>OY970330.1:0-4572500 GCA_963717295.1 Thermoanaerobaculaceae bacterium | reverse complement strand
AGATGACCAGGTTGATAGGCAGGAGGTGTAAGCGCTGCAAGGCGTTGAGCTTACCTGTACTAATCGGTCGTTCGGCTTGACCAATGATTCCACTCTCCTCTACGGCGAATCCCATCGCTTCCAACCCGATTCAGTTGCAAGCTTCAAACAAGATCGTTCTTTACAGTTTTTGAGTTTTCCGGTGACTGTAGCGGGGGGGAAACACCCGTTCCCATTCCGAACACGGCAGTTAAGCCCCCCAGCGCCAATGGTACTGCGCGCGCAAGTGTGTGGGAGAGTAGGTCGTCGCCGGGAATTATTTTCAAAGTACGGCCCATGAGAAATCATGGGCCGTCAGTTTTTGTACATGAAGCTTAAAACCTTCCTTTCCGTCGGGCTTATTGCCGCCGGCGCAGTGGCGCTGGCGCTGGCTGTCTCGCCGCCACCCATCTCCCTGGGCCGTCGCGCGCCGCTCCTGGTCATCGGCATCGACGGCGGCGAGTGGCAGGTCATCGACCAGCTCTGGAGCGAGGGGAAGCTGCCAAACCTCAAGGCTCTGGCCGGCCGCGGGCTTACCGCCAGCCTCCATACCGCGTACAACTCGTCCCCTGTCATCTGGACGACGATCGCCACGGGCGTCGTTCCCGAGGTCCACGGCATCACTGATTTCGTGGTGGCGACGCCGAAGGGCGATGTTCCCATTTCGTCGGAGGTCCGTAAGGTTCCGGCGCTCTGGAACATGCTGACCCGAACGGGACGGCGGGTGGCGGTGCTGGGCTGGTGGGGCTCCTGGCCGGCGGAGGACATCAATGGGGTGGTGTACAGCGACCGTGCACTGCTCGATCTTCCGGCTCGCGTCTCGCCCCCCTCCGCGCTGCCTCAGTTTCTCCGGGAGCTCCGTGAAGCCGATGCCGACCCCGGCCTTTTCGGCGACGGCGAGGAGCGGCGCGACCGGGTCATGGCGCGGGCGGCGGCGCACCGGGCGGCCGAAGGGTACGATCTCATCCTCCTCTACTTCCGCAGCACCGACATCGTCAGTCATTTCAACTGGAAGTTCTTCGAGCCCGAGAAGTTCGACGACGTGGATCCGCGAGAGCTGGCGGCGAAACGCGGCGAGGTGCCCAGGATCTACGAGGCGGTGGACCAGGAGATCGGCCGCATCCTCGCCGCCGCGCCTCGGACGGCCAATGTCCTGGTGGTTTCGGACCACGGCTTCCACGCCGCCCCCCGCGAGGACATCAAGGCGCAGGTGAGCATGGACGCCATCCTCGAGCGGCTGGGATACCTGACCCACAAGGGAGGCGCGGTCGACTTTTCGCGAACCGTGCTGTACACCTACGCGACGCCGGACTTTCAGCGAACGAAGGATCTACGGTTCGCCCTGGCCGGCCGGGAGGACGGGGGACGGATCCGTCCGGAGGAGCGCGACCGGATCCGCGAAAAGTTCGAGGCGGATCTCGCCACCGTCACCAACGACCGCGGGGAGCCGGTCTTCGAGGTTCGGGATGCTCATCCTCGCCGTGGCGACGAAGGGGATCTCGTGGCGGTCGTTCACCTGGCGAGCCTGACACCGGTGCTGCGGGTCGGCGGCAAACCTTTCCCGCCGGCACTCCTCAGCCTGACCCGGATCTCCGGGACTCATACGCCTTCCACCCATGGCATCCTCCTGGCCGCTGGTCCGGATATCGATCCCAAGGCCGACCTTTCGGAAATTCGCGTCCATGATCTGGCGCCTACGATCCTTTATGGCCTCGGGCTGCCGGTGGCGGAGGACTTTGCCGGCCAGCCGCGGATGCAGCTGTTCAACGCCGATTTCCGCCGCGCCCACCCGCTGCGGACGATCCCGTCCTGGGGAACGCGGCCCAAGGGGGGCGCCGCCCGCGCCTCGCGGGCCGACGCCGATCTCCTCAACGAGCTGCGGTCTCTGGGTTACATTCGGTAGAGAAGCCGTCGCCATCAGTTCCAGATCTTCTTCCACCAGGGATCTCCCTGCGCCGGGACGACGGAGCTGGCCGGCAGATTCATCTTGCGCCGGATCTTGTTGACGTCCCAGGCGGTCAACGAGGCGAGGGTCTGGGCCTGCTGCTCGTAGCGTTTCGGCAGCTCACGGCGGTAGGACCGCGCCGCCTCGCAACTCTCACCTCCTGTCCAGGGGTGGCGCAGGATGAAACGGCCCTGAAAGCTCTCGCGATCGGCGGTCTCCTGGAACGCGAGATCCTCGGGGAAATGCGCCGCGTCGTAGCGCAGGTGAAGTCGGGTGAGGAAGACGTTCCGGGCTCCGGACGGGTTGTCTCCTCCCTTCTCGAGCCAGAAGACTCCGAGCTGGCGCAGCTCGTCGGCCGACAGCGGGTCGGCGGAGCAGGGATCGCACCAGCCCATGTCCCAGGCGTACTCGAGAAAGACGGTGCGCATGTCCTGCCGCTTCACCTGCTGGCTGAAGAGCGCCTTGTAGAAGCCGGGAAACTCGTTCTTGACGAACAGGGGAACCTCGGAGTTCGACGGCAGGCGGACGGTGCGGTAGTTGGTAGTCTCCACCCGGCCCTTGCGGGTGAGGGCGTAGACGAAGAGCTCCTGAGGGCCGTTGGCGTTGACCATCCCGAGGCGGATGGGCAGCATGAACTTGGGGCTCTCGTAGGCCACCTGGATGGGCCGCAGGTAGGTGAACCCGAGCTTCGACTGCTCCTTGAGGTTCACCTTGGCGACGAAGAACCGCATCCCCTGTTTGAGATAGCCGCCGAGGACGCGCGAGGCTCCCGCGGGAACCCGGTAGCCGTTCTCGGTCAGCCAAGTCTCCAGGCCGTTGCTCTCCTTGGCCGACAGGATCAGGATGTCGTACTCGCCGACCGTGTAGCGAGCCTCGACGGTGACTCCCAGGCTTCGATCGCGCGCGCGGCCGCGCCCCACGTATCCCAAGTCTTTCAACGCGGCGGCCGGTGCCTCGGCCTTCTGACGGTAGAGCTGGCAGGGGTTTTCGTCGAAGTACTCGACGAGCCGCGGCGCCGAATAAGCGGCCAGGTGATCGAGCAGCACCCGGTCGGCGATATGGATCTGCTCGCGCTGGAGGAAGGTGGGGACGGGGATGACGATGGCGAACTCCTTGGGATCTCCCTTGAAGTCGTTGGCCATGGTGAGCACCGTGCGGTCGGCATCCCGCACCAGGACCACCTGGGACGCCTGATTGAATAGCTTGGTGTCGGCTTTCGCCACGTAGAAGCCGCAAAAAGCGAGGGAGGTGCCGGCGGCGATGGCGAGGGCCGCCGCGGCCAGAAACGGAACGAGCAGGCGTCTCATGCGAATCTCCTTTCTCCGAGGAGAGGTTGAACAGGGGCCGCGGCCACGGCGGGAGCTCCCCGCCAGACGTACCGCGCTCCGGGCAGCAGCCGGTCGAGCAGCGTCGTCAGGGGGGATAGGAAGGCCAGGGACAGGATCAAGCCGTTGGGCCTGTAGAGCACGAAATGGACGAAGCCGGCGCCGAGGGCCACCAACAGGGCGAAGAGGATGCGGCCGGCCCGGGTGTCGGGCGTCGTCTTCGGGTCTGAAATCATGAAGAAGGTGAAGAGCAGGAAGGCGCCGCTGGCGAGTTGGTGAAGGGGGATGGCCAGGGGCTGGCCGAGCCACAGGGCGCGGCCGAAGAGGATCGCGAGATAGAAGGCGAGGAAGGCATAGGTGACGTCGCTGCGGGCCGCGCGGTTGACCACCAGCCCTCCCAGGCAGGCGACGAGGAAGCCGAGGAACGCCGCGCTTTCCCACTGGCCGGGAGAGACCCACACCCGGCCGGTGGCGAGCATTAGTGCCACGATCCCGAAGTTGGTAGGATTGAACACGTGCTTGCCGTGAATGCGCAGAATGAATTTGCTGCTGATGGTGGCCGCGGCGGCCAGGGCGGCGAGCAGAACGGAGTTGGTGCGCAGCAGAAGGCATAGGGAGAGGCCGGAGATCAGGGCGCTCTTCGGATCGAAAGCCGGGAGGCGCCACAGCCGGGTGCAGGCGAGTTGGGTGAGAAGAGCCGTTCCCAGCAGGAGCATTGCCCGCCCGGCGCCGATCTCGAAGTCCAGGCGGGCGACTCCGTAAACCAGCAGGCAGGCGAGGACGAGGATCTGATAGAGGCGAGGGTCCTGCATCCAGGCTCGGGCGTTTTTCATCGCGAAGGTCCTCCTCGCCTCTCTTGGACACCTCAGGATTGGGAAAGAAAACCGTCGAGGCTCCAACGCTCGGCCAGGTTGGCGCGTACAAAGAGAAGACGCAGTGCTAAGTCCCCGGTTGGGGAAAGGACGCAGCAATGGTGAAAGCAGCAAGCTTCAAGAGGGGAGCTCTCGCAGGGCTCTTTCTGGCCGGTTCCGCGGTCTGGGCGGGGCCAGTGCCGCAGGGCCCGGCGTTTCGGGTCAGCTCGTGCCCGGATTGCCGGCAGACGGTGCCGGCGGTGGCGGGCCTGACGACCGGGGCTTTCCTCGCCGTCTGGGAGGGACTGAACGCCTCGGGTACGCAGAGTGTCAATGGCAGGTTCTTCACTTCCACGGTCGCCCCGCTGGGGGATGACTTCTCGATGGCCCAGGAGGTGACTCCGGATAAGTACGACGGGGCGGTGACCCGCGACAAGAAGGGAAACTTCATCGCCGTCTGGTCGTCCGTCGCGGCCGGCAACAGCGAGATCATGGCCGAGAGGTTCATGGCCAACGGTACGCCCCTGGGTGCGGCTTTCCGGGTGAACGTCGACGATCCCGCGGCGCCCGCGGTGCCGGTGGACTACAACCCGGCCGTGGCGCCGATGGCCGACGGCGGGTTCATCGTGGCGTGGGCGAGCGTGGTGCCGGATGGCGTCAATACCCAGGGCACCACGCCTCAGGTGCTGGCCCGCCGCTTCACCGCCGCGGGGGCACCGGCGGGGCCTCAGGTCAAGGTGAGCCTGGGCCTGGTCAAGGGCGATCGTCCCGGATTGTGCGTGGATACCTCCGGACGGCCGGTGATCGTCTGGACGACCGTGGATGCGTTCCGGCCCTTCCAGTCCAATCTCAGCGGGGTTTCCCTGCGGCTGCTGTCAGCCAAGGGAGTGCCCCTGGGCACCACCGAGACCGTGGTGGCCGCGCCGACGGCGCAATCGGTTCGTCCGGCCGTCTCCTGCGGCAGCGGCAGCACCTTCGTCGTGGTCTGGCACAGCGACGTGGCGCCGGCGGTGGCCAACTCGGATATCCTCGGTCTGCGCTTCAGCAAACAGGGCCGCCCGGCGGGAGCCAAGTTCTTGGTCAACTCCACCACGACGGGCTTCCAGAGGAACCCCGCGATCTCCCATGACCCATCGGGAAACTTTGTGGTGGCCTGGCAATCCGACCTGGGATCGAGAGTAGGGGTGTTCGTGCGCCGCTATACGACCAAGGGGGCTCCCACCGGGCCTGAGGTCGAGGTGGCTTCGGACGCACCGAACGCCGTGGCTCCGGCGAATCCGGCCGTCTCTCACCTCGGCACCAAGGGGAACTTTGTGGTGGTCTGGCAGGACGGCTCGCTGGGCGGGATCTACGGCAGGACCTTCACGCCTTAGGACTTTTCGCGGGATGGAGCGGGGTTCGTGCCGCCACCAAGGCGGTGACGGCAGCCGCTCCGGCTCGTTTGAGGGCCTCGGCCGCGGCGTCTAGCGTCGCGCCGGTGGTGGCGACGTCGTCGACCAGGAGGATATGAAGCCCCTGGATGGCTCGGGGCCGCCGCACCCTGAATGCCCGTCGCAGGTTGGCCAGCCGCTGCATTCGGCCGAGACGGCTCTGGGCCGGAGTGGCGCGGCCACGGGAGAGGAGCGGGTCGAAGGGCAGGCCGAGAAGGCCGGCCAGAGGGCGCGCGATCCGTTCCGCCTGGTTGTAGCCGCGGGTCAGGCGCCGTCGCCAATGCAGGGGAACGGGCACGACTCGGTCGATCGGCGCGAGCCCTTCGAGCCTCGGGCCGAGCTCCGCCGCCAGGGTTACGGCCAGATGCCGGCCGAGATAGTCCAGCCGGCGGAACTTGAGGGCCTGAACCACCGCGTCCAAGGGCGGCCCATAGCACCACAGGGCCAGCATCCGGTCGTAGGCCGGCGGTGCCTGGCGGCAGGCCCCGCACCGGTACCCGGCCGGCAGGGCGTACGCTTCGCCGAGCGGTAACGCGCAGACCGCGCAGGCCTGAATGGGCAGCCGGGAAAGCAAGCCCCGGCAGGCGACGCAGAGCCCGAGAGCGGTGCCTCTCGCGGGAAGCGGCTGGCCGCAGCCGAGGCAAGCGGCGGGCAACAAGGCGTGAACCAGCCGGTCGAGCCAGCTCATGGGCGGCGCCGCGACGCCGGAAGGCTCTGGTGCGTATACAGAGTGGGTCATGGGATTGCGATGTCCCTCCGGGGAGAGCGAAACGAGAAGCTATACTCTCAGCAACCGGGTGGTCCAGGGGAGAGCCGGGCTCCGGACCGCAGCCATCGAGACGGCAACCGCCGCAAAGGAGGGATCTTGACGCGACATCACCGCCTGCTGGGCAGGCTCCTGTTGATTGGAGGCCTTCTCCTGCTTCCCGCCGCCGCGGGAGCCCAGGAGCTTTATACCTATACCGTGGGTGTGCTCGGCGGCGTCGGCGGGTCCATCGACGCCGATCCCGGGGGCAGCTTCACCAACAAGAGCTTCCAGCTCAACCTGGGAATGGTCACCGAGCCCCACACCCACCTGATCCTGCGGACCGGGAAGCTGTCCCTGGATCAGGACAGCCTCTTTGGCTCGCTACGCGACGCCGACCTGGAGTATGTGACCATCGGCGGCGAGTACCGGGCCCGCCAGTCCGTCTGGGAATCGGGCCTCTATCTGGCGCTGGGCGGCTACCGGCTGAACGGCACCGAGAACATCACGGGCCGCGACAAGGGAGAGACCTCCGTCGGGCTGGCCCTGGGAGCGACCGGCGAGCTGCCGATCAACCGCCATCTCGGCTTTCTCGCCGAGGTCTCCGGGCACTACATCCACTTCCGGGACGAGCAGTTCTTCGCCATGGGGCATGTGGGGTTCGCTCTCCACTTCTGAGGCACGACAGGGCCGTCCTTCGCGTCAGTTTCCCCGGAGGGCGGCCGTCGAGGGGCGCGAGCCCTTCAGCTTCGCCTGGATCTCCTGCCGCAGGGGGACCGAGTCCCAGTCCGTCGTGCCGACGAATTTCTTCACCACCTGCCCTTTGACGACGAGGTAGGTCTCGGGGAGCTTGTCGGTGCCGTAACGGTTGGCCACTTCCCAGTTGGGATCGAAGAGCACCATGTCGGCGCCGGGGCCCAGGAAGGACCGGACCTTGCTGTTGGAGTCCGACACGGCAACCATCAGGACCGAGAAGTCCTCGTGGCCGGCGAAGTCCCGGGACAGGCGCTGCAGGGCCGGGATCTCCTGAATGCAGGGCGGGCACCAGGTGGCCCAGAAGTGGACGAGGGTGACCGGGGCGAGGCGCGGGCCGATGGTGGACGCCCGGCCGGTGGCATCGTAGAGGAAGCCGCCCGGCTCCTTGAAAGTGGCCTCGCCACGGGGCCAGAATAGCGCTGCCAGGGCGCAGACGGCCAGGGCCACAAGCCCCAGCTTGGCGGGCATGCCGAGCCCTGAGCTCGCAGGGACTGTCTCAGGGGCCGTCGTGGGTTCGGCTGGCGCGGGTACGCTGAGGTCGGAAGGGGAATTCATAAGGTCGCTCCCAGGTTGAAAAGTCAGCGCCAAGCCACAGGCCCAACTTCTCGCTGCCCTAGAATAGCGCACGGACCCGACAACCTTGCAAAGCTCCGAAGAACGCCGCCCCACCGGTCCCCGACAGGCTTTCCTGATAGGCCTCATCCTGCCGGGCCAGCCCGTCTATGTCGTCGAGGAGCATCTCGACGAGCTGGCGCAGCTCGCCGACACCGCCGGCGCCAAGGTCACCGGCCGAGCCATGCAGGCCCGCAAGGCACCGGACGCCGCGACCTTCGTCGGTAAGGGCAAGGCGGAGGAGATCAGCGCCGCCGCTCGCGAGCTGGGCGCCGACCTGCTGATCTTCGACGACGATCTCTCCGGCAGCCAGGTGAAGAACCTCGAAGAGCTGACCAAGCTCTCCGTCATGGACCGCAGCTCCCTGATTCTCGACATCTTCGATCAGCGGGCGCGCAGCCGCGAGGCCCGCACCCAGGTGGAGCTCGCGCGGCTCAAGTACTCGCTCCCCCGGCTGACCCGGAAGTGGAGCCACCTCTCGCGCCAGGGCGGCGGCGTGGGCCTGCGCGGCGGCGAGGGTGAGAGCCAGCTCGAGCAGGACCGCCGGGTGCTGCGCTCCCGCATCCGGCACCTGGAAGAGGATCTCGAAAAGATTGAGCGTACCCGCAAGGTGCAGCGCCACGGCCGCACGGGCACGCCCACCGTGGCGCTGACCGGCTACACCAACGCCGGCAAATCGACCCTGTTCAACCGCCTAACGGCCGCCGGAACCCTGGCGGAGAATCGCCTCTTCGCCACCTTGGACGCCAAGCTGCGCCGGGGATCGGTCGAAGGAGCCCGGACGGCGGTCTTCGCCGATACCGTCGGCTTCATCCGCAAGCTGCCGCACCACCTCGTCTCCTCCTTCCGCAGCACCCTGGGGGAGGTCACGGCGGCGGACCTCGTGCTCCACGTCATCGACCGCAGCCACCCGCGATGGGAAGAGCAGGTGGCCGTGGCCGAGCAGGTGATGGAGGAGCTGGGTGTCGACCGCGAGCGGGTGGTGAACGTCTACAACAAGACCGACCTCGTCCCCTCGGACGAGCCGCGCAACGGCCAAGCCCTTTGGGTGTCGGCAGTGACGGGCGAGGGCATCCCCGCCCTGAAGGCCGAGCTGGCGCGGCGGCTCGGCTTCGACAAGGCGCCATGGGACGCGGAGCAGGAAGCCGTTCCCGGTCTGGCTTAGCTACCGTTCGTTTCCGAACAGTTCCGTTCAGCACCGAACGGCGCCACATCCCTCCTGAGCAAGACAAACCTAGAAAAATCAACGGTTTAGCCTCTGGCGCGTAGCTTGCTCCTCCCGGTCTCTGACCGAGGGAGAGTAAGCATGGACCGCGAGCTGGATGCAGGGACTAGATATCTCCGCCTGGGACGCCGGGCGGCTTGGATTGGGGGGACGGTGGCGCTTGCCGTGGCCGTTCTTCTGTTGCTGCCGGGATGGCTGCGGCCATCGGTGGCGCGGAGCGAGATCCGAACGGGGAAGGTGGATCGCGGGCCGGTGGAGGGGATCGTCGAGGCTTCGGGGACGGTCATCCCGGCGTTCGAGTCGGTGATCTCCAGTCCGGTGGAGGCCCGGGTCCAGAAGGTTCTCAAGCGGCCGGGCGAGGGGGTGAAGGCGGGGGAGGCGATCCTGGTGCTCGACACCTCCACTTCCAAGCTGGAGCTCGAGAAGCTGGAGGCCCAGCTCGCCAGGAAGGCCAACGAGCAGCAGCAGCTCCGCATCAATCTGGAGAAGAGCCTCATCGATCTCAAGGGTCAGATCGAGCGGCAGAAGCTCGATTCCGAGGGCGCCTCGTATCGCGCGGAGCAGAACCGGACGCTGCGGATGGGCGGTCTCGTTTCCGAGCAGACGGCGCGGGCGTCGGAGGCCGATGCCAAGAAGGCCAGGATCGAGTTGGAGCAGCTCGAGGCGTCCGTCGCCAGTGCCCACCGCTCGACCGACGCCCAGCTCCAGGGCGTGGAGCTCGATCTCGCGACCCTGCGCAAGGAGCGCGACGACGCCCGCCGGCTGCTGGAGCTCGCCACGACGCGGTCCGACCGCTCGGGCGTCCTCACCTGGGTGGTGCCTCAGGAGGGAGCGACGGTGCGGCGCGGCGACGTGATCGCCAAGATCGCCGATCTTGATTCGTTCCGCGTCGAGGCCACGGTGTCGGATGTCCACTCCTCCCACCTGCATCCGGGCCAACTCGTGCGCGTAATGGTGGACGACAAGCCCCTGAGTGGGCGCCTGGCCCAGATCGATCCCACGATCGACAACGGCGCCGTCAAGTTCAAGGTGGACCTCGACGATGCCAGGAATCCCAAGCTGCGCAACAGCCTGCGGGTAGACGTGCTGGCGGTGACCGATTCGCGGCTCAATGCCGTGCGCGTGCCCAAGGGGCCGTTCGCTCAAGGCGGTGCTGCGGTGCCTGTATTCGTCGTCCACGGCGATTACGCCATCCGCCGCACGGTGCGCTTCGGGATTTCGGGCTACGACTCCTATGAGGTTCTCGACGGATTGGTGCCGGGAGAGGAGATCGTCCTCTCCGACATGAAGGATTACCAGCACCTGGCAAGGGTGAATTTCAAATAGAAGAAGGGAGAATTTCCATGATCAACCTGCAGCAGGTCAGCAAGCTGTATCGCACGGACCGCGTCGAGACGACGGCTCTGGACAACATCAACCTGGAGATCGGCAAGGGAGAGTTCGTGTCGGTGATGGGCCCCTCCGGATGCGGTAAGAGCACGCTTCTCAACCTGATAGGTCTGCTCGACGAGCCCAGCCGGGGGAAGGTGGCGCTGGACGGCAAGGCGATCGACCGCTATGGCGACAGCGCTTTGGCGCAGGTGCGCAACGAGCGGCTGGGCTTCGTCTTCCAGCAGTTCCACCTGGTGTCCGATCTCTCGGTGGTGGACAACGTGGAGATTCCGCTGCTCTACCGCAAGATGTCCAACAAAGAGCGGCGCAAGGCGGCGCTGGCGGCGCTCGACCGCGTGGGGCTGTCGAGCCGCACCCACCACTTCCCGACGCAGCTCTCGGGCGGCCAGCAGCAGCGCGTGGCGATCGCGCGGGCCATCGTCGGCAAGCCCGGCATCCTCCTGGCGGACGAGCCGACAGGGAACCTCGACAGCCAGATGGGCGACGAGATCATGGGCATCCTCGAGGATCTCAATGCCAATGAGAAGACCACCATCGTGATGGTCACCCACGATCCGCGGATGGCCGACAAGACGCACCGGGTCATCCGTCTGTTCGACGGCCGCCAGGTGCAGTAGGAGAACGCGATGATCAGAAACTATTTGAAAGTCGCGCTCAAAATCCTGGGCCGGCGAAAGTTCTTTACGTTCATCAGCTTGTTCGGCATCAGCGTCACCCTGCTGGTGCTCCTGTTGGCGACCGCCCTGTTGGATCATGTTTTCGCGGCCCAGACGCCCGAGATCCATGCCAATCGCATGCTTGGCATCTATCGACTGACGATGAAGGGGCCGGAGAACACCCAGAACTCCCAGCCCGGCTACGCCTTTCTCGATCGTTTCGTGCGGCCGATGACGAAGCTGCCGAGCGTCGAGCGGATCGCGCTCGTGACCGAGGCGCAGGACGTCGTTTCCTTTCTGAACGGCCGCAAGATCCAGTCCTTGATGCGGCGCGCGGACGGGGATCTCTGGCGGGTGCTCTCCTTCGACTTCGTGGAAGGGGGGCCGTTCACCGTCGCGGACAATGAGAATGGCCGCATGGTCGCCGTGATCAGCGAGACGACCCGGGAGCGCTTTTTCGACGGCCGGCCGGCGGTGGGTAAGACGATCGAAGTAGACGGCCAGCGTTTCCGCGTGGCGGGGGTGGTGCGAGACGTCCCCATCCTCCGTTACTCCTCCTCGGCTGACCTCTGGGTGCCGATCACGACTGCCAAGTCGAGCGCCTACAAGCAGGAATGGCTGGGCCATTTCACGGCTCTGATCCTCGCCCGCAGCCAAGCCGACCTGCCGCAGATCAAGGCGGAGTTTCAGTTCATTCTGCGCGGCGCCGAAAAGCAGCTTCCCGATCCCAAAACCTTCAAGTTTCTGGTCGCCGGCGCCGACACCCTGTTCGAAGGAGCCGCGCGGATGTTTCTGCCTGGCGAGGCGGTGGTGAATCCGGGAGGCCGATTGCGGGCCGTGCTGCTGGCACTGATGATCGGCTTCATGCTGCTCCCCACGATCAACCTGGTCAACATCAATCTGAGCCGAATCCTCGACCGTGCCTCGGAGATCGGCGTGCGCAGGGCGTTCGGCGCCTCCTCCCGCACCCTGGTGGGACAATTTATGGTCGAGAACCTGGTGCTGACGTTGATCGGTGCCGTCATCGGCCTTGTTCTCACGGCCTTCGTGTTACATGCCTTCAACGCCAGCGGTCTCATCGAGCACGCTAGCTTGCAGCTCAATTTCCGGATCTTCCTCTACGGTCTGGCGATCGCCGTCTTCTTCGGCATCTTCTCGGGCGTTTATCCGGCCTGGCGGATGTCGAAGCTTCACCCCGTCCGCGCTCTCCGTGGGAGGTCGATATGACCCGTCATCTCTTCAAGCTGGTCTGGAATCGCAAGCGCTCCAACGCTCTCATGATCCTCGAGATCTGCGTCTCGTTCCTGGTCGTCTTCGGGGTGGCGACGCTGGGCCTGTTCTTCCTCGACAACTACCGGCAGCCGCTCGGCTTCGAATGGAAGGATGTATGGAGCGTCCGCGTCGACGTCGGAAAATCCGGTGCCAACCTCGGCGGCGGGGAGCCCGAGCAGGCGGCGATCTTCGCGCGGCTGCTCAAGGAGGTCCAGTCATTCGGGGCCGTGGAGGCCGCTGCCGGCTCGGCGGTGATCCCCTTCGATCAGGGAGGGATGACCGGCTCCTGGACGATCGATGGCAAGGACGTACAGATGGACTTCGCCGAGGTCACACCGGGATTCGCGGCGGCGATGGGGCTCAAAATGGTCGCCGGCCGCTGGTTCCAGGAAGCGGATTCAGCGCTTTCCTGGGACCCTATCGTCATCGACCGCGATCTGGCCCGCGAGGTCTATGGGTCCGGGGACGCCGTCGGCAAGCCGTTCGGCAAGCCGGAGGCCAAGGAGCGCCAGCGCCGAGTGATCGGGGTGGTGAGCGATTTCCGGAAGTCGGGCGAGCTGATGCCGAATGGCAACTTCATGTTCGTGCTCAAGGGGATGGATGGACCCGAGGCCCGGCCCTTGCGCAACCTCCTGGTCCGGGTCCGCCCGGGCACGCCTGCTGAGTTCGAGGAGACACTCGTGAAGCGCATGCAGGCGGTGGCTCCCGAATGGTCCTTCGAGGTGCGGCCGCTGAGCCAGGTGCGGGCGACGTCGTACCACTTCTTCCTCACGCCGCTCATCGTGGCCGGAACGGTGAGCTCCTTCCTGCTGCTGATGGTCGGGCTCGGCCTTATCGGAGTGCTGTGGCAGAATCTACTCCAGCGCACCCGTGAGATCGGTCTGCGGCGGGCGGCTGGGGCTTCACGCACGGCCGTGCATCGCCTGGTCCTGCTGGAACAGTTGGTGGTGACCAGCCTGGGCGTTCTCCTCGGGGCTCTCCTGGTGGTCCAGATTCCGGTTCTTGACCTGATCGGAGTCCTCTCCAACCGGGTCTTCGCGAGCGGTCTGGTGTTCGCCATGGTGACGATGTATCTGATCTCTTTCGTCTGCACTCTCTACCCGAGCACGCTGGCGGCCCGGGTGCAGCCGGCTGAGGCATTGCGCTACGAATGATTCTCCCATGATCCTCCTCATCGACGACGACCCGTCGGTGGTCGCCTCTCTGGGCCTCCTCCTCAAGCGTCACGGCCACCCCGCCCGCGGGGCCCGTTCGCCGGAGGAGGCTCTTCGCCTGCTGCGCGAGCAGGATCTCGATCTGGTGATTCAGGACATGAACTTCTCCCGCGGTACGGGTGGGGAGGAGGGGTTGGAGCTGCTGGGCGAGATCCGGCGTTTGAGGCCGCGACTGCCGGTGATCCTCATCACCGCCTGGGGATCGATCGGCCTGGCGGTGGAGGGGATGAAGGCCGGTGCCTCGGACTTCGTCACCAAGCCCTGGAACAACGCCCAACTCCTGCAGGCGGTGGAGACGGCGCTGTCGCTGGCCGCCCATCCGGGGGACGGCCGGGGCGCCGCCGTCTCTCGGGAGGAGCTCGACCGCCGCTTCGACTTCCGCGGGCTGACCGGTACCGATCCTCGGTTCCTGAAAATCCTCGAGCTCATCGGCCGGGTCGCCCCGACCGACGCCTCGGTGCTCGTGACGGGCGAGAGCGGCACGGGCAAGGAGCTGATCGCCGAGGCCATCCACCGCAACAGCCGGCGCAAGGGGGGGCCGTTCGTCAAGGTCAACCTGGGAGGGATCTCGTCGACCCTCTTCGAGAGCGAGATGTTCGGCCACGTCAAGGGCGCCTTCACGGATGCGCGGGCGGACCGCAAGGGGCGCTTCGAGATGGCGGACGGCGGCACCATCTTCCTCGACGAGATCGGCGAGGTCGACCCCGCGGCCCAGGTGAAGCTGCTGCGGGTGCTCCAGGACCGTTCCTACGAGGTGCTGGGATCGAGCGTCACGCGCACCGTGGACGTGCGGGTGGTTTCGGCCACCAACCGCGACTTGGGGGAGCTGGTGGAGAGGGGGCAGTTCCGCGAGGATCTCCTCTACCGGCTGAACCTGATCGCCGTGCGCCTCCCCGCCCTGCGCGAGCGCCGGGGGGACGTGCCGCTGCTGGCCCGCCACTTCCTCGACGCCAGCGCGCGGACCTACCGCCGGGGGCCGATCGAGATCACCGGCAAGGCTCTGGACTGGTTGAGCGACCAGCCGTGGCCGGGTAACATCCGCCAGCTCAAGCAAACGCTGGAGCGGGCGGTGCTCGTGCTCGACGGCGACCGCCTGGAGGTGGGAGACTTGGTGGCCCTCTCCGGCCTCGCCGATCGCGAGGCGCGCGGCACGACCGCGCTCCCCAGCCCGGGAACCATGACGCTGGACGAGATGGAGAAGGCCATGATCGTCAAATGCATGCGCCACTATGAGGGGAACATTACTCGGGTCGCCGAGGCTTTAGGGTTGTCGCGAGCCGCCCTGTACCGGCGCTTCGAGAAATATGGGCTGAGCTTTTCCTGAATGAGCTTGCGGGCCAAGATCCTCCTCTATCTCGTCCTGATCCACGCCATCCTGGCGGCGATCTCGTTCGTCGTCCTGCGGGAGAACCGGCTGTGGCTTTTGGCCGTGGAAGGGCTGTTCGTCCTCTCGATCGTGCTGGGTGGGCTGCTGGTGCGGGCGTTCTTCGTCCCGTTGGACCTGATCCGCACCGGGGCTGAGCTCATCGGCGAGCGGGATTTCACCTCTCAGTTCCGCGAGGTGGGCCAGCCGGAGATGGACGCCCTGATCCGCGTCTACAACCAGATGATTGGCCGGCTGCGGGAGGAGCGGCTCAAGCTCCAGGAGCAGCATTACCTTTTGGACCGCCTCCTCGCTGCCTCGCCCGCTGGAATCGTGACCCTGGACTTCGACGGCCGAGTGACCTCGCTCAACCCGGTGGCGGGGAAGCTCCTTGGAATCCTGCCGGACGAAGCGGCCGGAAAGAGCCTCTTGGATCTGGCGCCGCCGCTGGCCGCGATTCCCGTGGGAGGGTCCGAGGTGCTGTCGCTCCAGGGAGGCCGGCGGCTCAAGGTATCGCGGGCGGAGTTCTTCGACCGCGGCTTCCCCCGCAGCTTCCTGCTTCTGGAGGAGCTGACGGAGGAGCTTCGGGCTTCGGAGAAGGCTGCCTACGGCAAGCTGATTCGCATGATGTCGCACGAGATCAACAACTCGGTGGGAGCGGTGGGCTCGCTCCTCGATTCCTTCCGCGGCTACGCACCCGACCTGGGGGAGGAGGACCGGGACGATTTCCTTCAGGCCATTACCGTGTCCGTGACGCGTCTCGAAAACCTCCGGGCCTTCATGAACGGCTTCGCCGAAGTGGTACGCCTGCCGCCCCCGGACCGGAGGCCGACGGACGTAAAGCAGCTCGTGGACGAGATCCTCATCCTGCTGCGTCCGGAGCTGGACCGCCGGCGGATCGCCATCCGCTGGGAGGCGTCGGAAGCGATCCCACCCATCGAGCTGGACCGCAACCAGATCGAGCAGGTGCTGGTGAACGTCCTGAAGAACGCCCAGGAGTCGATCGGCGAGGACGGCACGATCACCCTCCGGCTTGGAAACGAGGGACGACCGTTCCTATCGATCGAGGACAGCGGCCCGGGTATCCCGGAAGACGTCCGCGCCCTCCTCTTCACCCCCTTCTTCTCGACCAAGCGGAATGGCCGTGGCCTGGGGCTGACCCTGGTGCAGGAGATCCTCAGTGCCCACGGCTTCGAGTTCAGCCTGGGGGCTGGGGAGGGGGGCGGAGCGGAGTTCCGGGTGAGATTTTGAGGGAGTGCTGAACAGCTTCAGTGAGTAGGGTTCGGCACAGAATAGCTGCGCCAGTTTCCCAAGGAAGTGTCCGGCCCGTTGGGCCGGAGAGGGAGGCCGCTGCGTCATCTCTGTCGAAGGGAGAGTGCCGGCGACCAAGTGCCTGTACTCTATGACTGCCGCGCCATCTCTTTCTCGGTTTTCTGGCGGCCTAGCCCACGCGCAATCACGCGAAGGGAGTGAAAGTCGTATTCTGGGCGGAGGTCGTCTTCGAGGTTCTCTTTAGCTTTCTTCATAGGCTTTTGTTTGGCAAGCTCCAGAACCGCCACCAGCCTGATCCCGATCGACGGTTGGAAAGAAGTTGCCAATCTGTCCACCCGGGGCATCGGCCTGCGGCCTCAGCCCCGGGCTCCGTTCTCCCGACCCGTTGGGCCGGACCTCGCATCATGTTCTGTCGGAGGGAGAGTGCCGGCGAACAGGTGCCTGTGTCAAGGGACATGGTGAAGCTATTCTGTGACGCTCCCTAAGTCTCCTTCCCCGCGTCCGCGCAGGGCTTCTGGTTCAGCGGCAGGTTTTCCGCGAGGAGCTCGATGGGATTGGCGTCGCCGTTGATGGGCTCCGGGAAGACGTCGCTCTGTTCGAGGGTAATCGGTCGGGTGTTCACCGAGACTTTGCGCTCGCAGCAGGGATAGGAGTGGGCGCTGCCGAGCTCGTCGGTCCGCACGAGGTTGGGACGCTCGAGCCTGTCGTCCTGGTGCTGGCGGGTGACGAAGGCGAAGCCGAAGTCGAAAACCGGCACCTCTTCGATTCTCGACCGCCGCAGATCCACGATGCGGGTGTCGAAGGGGCCGGCCTCGTCGCCATAGGCCGTGGCCGAAAGCGCAACGTCCGAGTCCACGCGCAGCCGCACCAGCAGGCCCTCTTCGCTGCCGGGCGCGCCGTCGGACAGGGAGCCGCCGAAGACCGTCTCTTCCCGGACCAGCTCGTCGACCACGGTGACTCCTTCAATCCCCCAGGTCTTCCAGCTCGACCAGATTCCAAAAGTTCCCCTCAAGGCCCCGGTGGCCTCGTCGAGGGACGCGACCATGGCAGCGGACGGCGTGGGATTGCAGCCCAGGGACGCAACCTGGGTGCAGAGGCCGGTGATCGTTCCCACCACGAACGACTTGGCCACTCCGCTCCGGGGATCGCGGTCGATGTCCGCGAGCCACTGATCGCTCGTCAGCGGATCCGCGTCGACTGCCGAGACGTCATAGCGGTGAGCCCATTGAATGGTGCCGCCGCCATCCGTCTTGAGGGCATACATGCGCGGGCGCGGAGTGCCCTGCTCATCCGCCAGGACCCTGCCGACGCCGATCACTCCACCCTCCAGGCAGGGGAAGAGCGAGTCGATCCAGGAGGATCTCTCCGGCAGTGGGAAGGTCCGGACCCAGAGCGGATTGAGGGCGAGATCGAAGCGCGCGAGCCAGGGTGCGCCGTCGCCGGGCCTCCGCCAGACGACGCCGCCGATCCAGAAGCCGTGGCCGTCGACCGCGATTTCGATCGCTTTCGACTGGGCGCTTCCCGGGAGAGCGAGCTGCCGGGCCGCGAGTACGTTGCCCAGAGGGTCGGTCTGGACCACGATGGGAATGGAGCGATCGTCGCTGCCCATCTGTCCGACCCAGATGAATTCTCCGCTCCGAAGGCGCCGGACCATCGCCGCCTCGGTCGGGAGGGTCAGGCTGTAACGGCGGGCCCAGCTCAGAGTGCCGGTCGAGTTGAGCTCGAGCAGCGTGGCCCCATCGAAGTTACCCGTCGCGACGTAGCCGTCTCCGTCGGGCGTGCGAATCACCGAGGTCAGTTGATTGGGCTTCGCGCCCAGGAAGTAGACGTTGTTGAACGGCGGCATGAACCCTCCTTTCGTAGATGCCACGACTCTACTACGGGACTGTGAAGTCAATCGCCGCCAGGGGGACAGGCGTGAAACATCTCAGTGGCCGGTGGTGACAATCCAACCCGTCTGCAGCGGCCGGCCCTCCAAGCCGTCTCCCTCCACGGAGGTGTTCTTGAAGACGATGGGGAGGCCTCGCGAGTACATGGGGTCCGGCCCGTCGGTGAGCTGGAAGTGGAGGTGAGGCTCCGTGGTGTTGCCGGTGTGGCCGAGTTGGCCGATCACCTGGCCGCGGGTCACGGTGTCTCCCACCTTCACCCGCACGCTTCCCTGCTTCATGTGGGCATACTGGGAAAATTCGCCTCCCGCGTGGCGGATGACCACGTAATTGCCGATCACCGCCTTGGGACTTTTCATCAGCAGCTCGTTCTGGGCCTGGACGGTCCGCTTCTGGAAATCCTCGGAGCTCTCGGCGGGCCGGCGCAGGCGGTCGTTGGCCTCGGTTCCGTCGGACGCCATCTCCACGACGGTACCGTCGGCCACGGCGAGGACGTCCCGGCCGAAGTCATAGTAATCGTCGAGCCGGCTGCCGTCCCCCTTGTGGGTGTGCCCGTCCGGACCGAGGGCGACGAGATCGAGGGCGAACTCCTGGTTGGCGGCCCAGCGGTGGTGGCTGTGGAGGGTCGGGGCGGCGCCCACGTACCAGGTGCCGGCGAGCGGGAAGATGTACTCGTTGGTCGAGCGGCGGTCCTCTACCTTGAGAGTGATCCGGGCTTCGAGGGTCTTGCCGGCGGCGTTCTTCGCGTGAGCGATGAGAGTCAACCCGTCGGAGGGCAGCCCCAGCAGGAGGAGCGGCTTGCCAAAGACGACGAGAGCCGTTCCCGGAGCGAGCGAACGGCTGCCGGAGATGTGGAGGCCGGCCAGGTAGCGGCTGGTCTGGAAGTGGAAGTCATAGAGCTTGAGGAGTCCCCCGGCCTCCATGGCGGAGAGCCGCTGGGCTCCCTTATCGAGATCCGCCGCCGGAATGACGACGGTCTGGAGAACCTGGCCGCCGGAAACCGCCTGGATCTCCAGGGAGTCCACAATGACCGGCCCACCGTCCTTCTGGACGATGGCCACGTTCTGGAGGACGACGGTGTAGAGGCCGCGGGCCGGATCGACCTCGTAGGCGTAGACGGTATCCGCCGGATGGACACGGACTTCAAGGGCTGCTCCCGGGAAGGGAAGCAGTACGAGCAACAGGGCGAAGATACGCCGCATGATGGTTTCTCTTTCCGCCCGGCGAAAGAAGAACGGATGGGCCGGGCTCTTTGGCCGATACTACGAGGCGGGTGGGGATAGGGTTGCGGAGGCGGTCACCCGCATCATTTCGCCAGGGCCGAGACGTGCGAGGGCTTCGAGGACCGATGGGATCAATGGTTGAAGGTCGCGTAGCTTGTTGGTGCGGGCCACGAGAACCACGATCCGAAGTCCTGCGGCTCGAAGATTCTGTTGGTAGGCCAAGTTTTGATCCACGGTTACGAAGGCATCGAATCCCGCGGCTCGAATCAACGCCAGAAGCTCACCGTTTTCGATCCCTTTCCAGCGCATCTCTGCGACAGTGCGGACCGCGTGATCGGCGAGATCCCGCTTCAGCGGTCCAGGTACGCACTCGTCAAGCAGCACGCGCATGATCGATCAGCATCTTCTTGGCGAGCTCCAGAGCCGCCACAGCCTGCTCTCGATCCACAGTGGGGAAGTGATCCAGGAAGGTGTCGAGAGACTCTCCCCCTTCCAGGTAATCCAGCAGCGTCTGCACCGGTACCCGGGTCCCGACAAACACCGGAGTGCCTCCGAGGATGTTGGGATTGGAGTGGATGACGGATTCGCTCATATTCACCTCTGGCCTTAGGATACCCTGGTCCCCCTCTACTCCTCCACCTTCCGTCCCAGAAACGCCCACAGCTTCTCCTGAATGAAGGGCAGCGCCTCCGCCGGGGTCTCCTGGGGGAGGGGCGCCAGCACCTTGTCCCGTGGCGGCAGGGCGGCGGCGGCGTAGAGGAGGGATTTCTGATAGCCGGTGAGGGGTGCCCAGGCGGCGGTTTCCACGACTTCTCCGGGCGGCGTGTAGAGGGGCATCGGCAGGCTTTCGGGTCCCATGTTGAGGTTGCCCGGATCCAGAGTCAGAGCGTGGGCGAGACTGGGGGCCGCTTCGTCGCGCCGGGTCAGGGGGACGTTCGGCAGGCCGAGCCCCTCGCGGACGGTCTTGATGAGAGTGGTGTGGTCGAACGGGACGTCCCCCGGCGGACGCACGATCCCCGGCGGGATGAAGGGCGAGATCAGAAGGGCCGGCACGCGCACCCCGTAGCGATCGAAGGTGAAGCCCTCCTGCCCCGGCTTCGGGGAGCGGCCGTCGTCCGGCTCCTGCGCTTGCGGCGGCGGCACGTGGTCGTAGCAGCCGCCGTGATCGTCCCAGACCACGACGAGCAGGGTCTTCTTCCACAAGTTGCTGCCGCGCAGGGTGTTGTAGACCTCGGCGATGAGCTGCTCGCCCAGCGAGACATCGTGGGGCGGGTGCTGGTCGTTGGGCATCAGCTCGCGCTTGAGGTTGGGGAAGTAGCGCGGCTCGATGAAGGAGTACGGCGGCAAACTACCCGCGGCGACGTCCTCGCGGAAACGGCTGTAGCCGTGGAAGTGCTCCAGGTGCGGCCAGAGGTTGGACAGCAGCAGGGAGTGGGGGAAGTCATGGAAGTAGATGCGCCAACCCTGCCCGGGCGCCGGAAAGCGCTCCCGGATCTGGTCGAAGATGGTGGGCATGTCGAAGGGGAAGCGCTCGACGACCTTCCAGGACGGGATGGGCAGGTTGTTGACGTAGCCGTTCGCCGTCGCGCAGTGCACGAAGAGGCGGTTGGGCCAGGTCTGGCACGGGGCCGAGGCGAACCACGGGTCCGCCACGCCGAAGTGGGCGGCGAGCGCGCTGGTGGACGGCACCTCGCGCGGATGGAAGCAGTGCATGATGGCCCGCGGGTCATATTCCTGGGTCGTGGCCACGGTCTGGTTGACGTAGCTCCGGACGAAGCCGCCCATGGTGATCTCGTCGCCGAGGGCGGTATCGGGAAAGTAGGACTCGAAGAGCTGGTAGTTGATGTCGGTGAAGCGCTCGCCGGCCGGCTCGGGCAGGTTCAGGGTGCCGTAGTCGGTGCCCTCGTTGCCCCAGACGTAGATGCGCTCGCCGCTGTCGGTGCGGTTGTTGAGGTCGGGATCGAGGCCGAATTGCCAGCCGAGGAGGTTGTCGAAGGAGCGGTTCTCCATCATCAGGACGACGATGTGCTCGATCGCGGAAAGACGACCGGAAGGACCGGATGCCATGCAGAGCTCCTTTTGCGCCCACGCGCCAATCCGGGGCGGGAGACAAGATAGCACCGGGAGTCAGGTAAGGAACTCCACCAGCAGCCGGTTCACCCGCTCGGGCTCTTCGAGCTGCACCCAGTGCGTGGCCTCGGGGATCAGCTCCAGCCGGCCCTGATCGCAGAGCGCGATGCTGGCCGGCGCCATTTCGTGGCCGAGAAAACGGTCCTGCGTGCCCCAGATCAGCAGGGAGGGAACGGTGACGCGGGGATTTTTCGGCCGCCGGGGCCGGGCGCGCAGGGCGGCGCGGTACCAGTGGATCATGGAGCGCACGGCGTGGCCTTGAGACCAGGCCTCCTTGTAGCGGGCGATGTCCTCATCGCTGAAGGTGCCGGGCCGGCTGGAGACCCTCAGGGTCTTTTCCGCATAGGCGAAGTGATCGCGGCGAAAGATTCGTTCAGGCAGCCACGGGAGCTGGAAGAGGAAGATGTAGCGGCTCTTCCTGCGCTGCACGGCGTTGTGCCGCAGCGTGTTCTCCATCACCAGAGGGTGGGGGATGTTGAGCAGTGCCAGGCGCTCCAGCCGCTGCGGATGCTGCATCCCCAGCCACCAGCCCACGATGCCGCCCCAGTCATGGCCCACGACGTGGGCCTTTGCGACCCCGGCCGCGTCGATCAGGCCCACCACGTCCCCGGCGAGGCGGTCCAGATTGTAGGAGGAGACTCGCCGAGGTTTGTCGCTGAGGTTGTAGCCCCGCTGGTCGGGACATTGAACGCGGAAGCCGGCGGCGGCCAGCGGCCCGATCTGCCGGCGCCAGCCGTACCAGAACTCCGGAAAGCCGTGGAGGAGGATGAGGAGGGGGCCATCCTCGGGGCCCGCTTCCACGACGTGGAGGCGGACCCCGTTGGCGGGGATCGTGCGGTGGCGGAGGTCTGTTTTGGGGGACATCTCTCCTCCTCCTCCCTCTCGTCTCATGGACGCTAACTTTGCTGCAAGATCCCCCCACCCAAGACCCTCATCACCCCGGCCCTCTTCTCCCAGCCTCCCCCCCGCCCGCCGGGAGAAGAGGGAGGGCGACACGAAACGGCCTCGCATGCCTTCCCCCTCTCCCGGGACGGGAGAGGGGGTTAGGGTCTTGGGCGGGGGGGAATCCCCCGCCCGGCCTCACCCCTCCACGGTGCGCACCGAGATCGCCAGCACGCGGTCCCACGCGGGCTCGACGTTCGAGAGGGCGCCGAGGAGGGCGAGGCCAACGCCCGCGGTGCCTTCGAGAAAACCCGCGTCGTCCCGCCAGCCGAGCTCGTCATGCTCGCCGATCACCCCCCAGGTGCGGAAGCCGCCGATGCCCTGCCCCGGCTGCTTGTAGGCGAGAGTGCGCTCGAACCAGAAGCGGGCCGCGTCGGCGAACCGCTCCTCGCCGGTGGTGTGGTACATGCGGTTGAAGAGGTGGCCGAGGCCCGCGGCACCGTGGCAGAGGCCGGCGTCGCGGATGCCGGAGCCCGGCTCCGGACGGTCGACGCACGACAGGGCGACCTCCACGGCGGCCTTTTCCCACTCGGGCTCGCCGGCGGCCCGGGCGGCGGCCAGCAGCGCCGCGGCGACACCCGGGTCCCCGTAGCACCAAGCCAGGCGCGAGCCGGTGGGCTCCTCCCAGGGGGCATAGGCGGTGCTGAAGCAGGTGCCCGTCTTGGACAAGGGGTCCTGCCGGCGGGCCAGCAGGAACTTCGTGGCGCCTTCGAGCAGGGGACGGGCCTTCTCGATCCCCGCGGCGACGGCGCCCGCCAGCACGGCGACGACCGCCGGCAGGCCATGGGCCACGCCGAGGTTGTAGGACCCCCGCGGATGGAACTCGCGCTGCCACTCCGGCAGCTCTTCGGGCTGGGTGAACCAGGCCGCCCCCTCCTCGCTGATGTCGGCCCGCTCGGAGAGGCGGTCGACGATGCTGGAGAGGAGGCTCACCGCACCGGGGCGCGGCAGGCGCTCGAGCGCGTAGACGGCGAGGCCCACGAGGCCGGTGATCAGGTCGTAGTCGCCCAGCCAGGGAGAGCGCTGGAGCGGCATGGACAGGGCCTCGTCAATCTCCTGGACCGGATCGTCCTCGTCGCCGTTCTCTTCGAACAGCCGGCCGCGCAGGTGCTCCATGGCCCAGGCCACGCCGGCAAACCCGGTGTAGAGGTTGGGCGGCAGCGGCTGGACGGCCAGGGTCTCCGCCGCCTTTTCGATGAGCTGCGCCGCCCGCTCGGCGGCGGCATCGTCGCCGGTGTGGAGGGCCAGATAGGTATAGAACAACGCCTCGCCGGTCATGCCGGCGGCGAGCGAGGACGCCTGCGCCTCCCCGGCGGGCGTGGACTGCAGGGCGGAGGCGATCTCCTCGACGGCCAGGCGGGCCTGCTCGGCGAGGTCGCCTTGCAACAGGGGTTTCCATTCAGTGCTCATGGACGGGGATTCTGACTCAAGTCGGCCCCGGTTGTCCCCCTGCTTGGCCCGCGAACGGTCCCACCCTGCCCCTCCCGCTATAATCCCTGCGATGGATTGCAAGTTTCGCCGGCTCCGTCGTCTCGCCCTCCCGATTCTCACTCCGTGCTTCGTCCTGCTGGCTGCCGCGGCGCCGAAACCCGCTGTACTGCCGGCCGTATTGCCGGAGGGTGTGGCACCCCTTCCCGCCGCCGGCGCGAAGCACATGCGGTTTCTGCTGGAAGCGGCGGAGAAGTACCGTGGCCTTCGCGCGCGGTCGCCCATTCCCGCCGGCACCCTGGAAGAGGCGGGGCTCAAGAAGAAGCTGCTGGAGTCGATGCGGCAGCACATGCCGGCGGCGGAGCTGCGGGCGGCGGAGGTCAGTCTGAAGGCCTTCGGCCTCATCCCTGAGGCCATGAGCCTGGAGAAATACCTTCCCGAGCTGCTCACCAGCCAGGTGGCCGGCTACTACGACACGGAGAAGAAGTACCTCGCCATGGTGCGGCGGCCCGGCGCGGCGGGCAAGGACGCCGCCGCCGGGGACGACGACATGATCCTCGTTCACGAGCTGACCCATGCCCTCCAAGATCAGAGCTTCGACCTCGAAAAGCTGGAGAAGGACGACGATCCGCTCTCCGACGCCGGCACCGCCGTGATCGCGCTGGTGGAAGGGGATGCGACGCTGACGATGCTCGACTTCCAGGCCCAGGCGAGCCTCGAGAGCACGCCCGGCGCAGGCCAGATGGTGACCTCGATGCTCGGCGATCCCGGCAAGCTCGCGAAGGCGCTGCCCGACGTTCCGGGCGCCGATCAGTTCGAGAAAGCGCCGGAGTGGCTGCGTGACAATCTGATGTTCGGCTATCTCCAGGGCCTGACCTTCTGCATGAGCACGCGGAGCCGCGGCGGCCAGAAGCTTCTCGATCACGCCTTCACGACCGATCCGCCCCGTTCGACCGAGCAGATCCTGCATCCCGAGAAGTGGCACACCCATCGCGACGACCCCATCGTCGTCCGTCTTCCGGACCTCGCGGCGGAGCTGCCGGGATACGGGAAGGCCGCCGAGGGCGTCATGGGCGAGCTCGGCATCCGCAGCCTGCTCCATGGAGCGCATGGCGACTGGGAGCGCGCCGTCACGGCGGCGGAAGGCTGGGGCGGCGATCGCTTCGCCGTCTATGAGCGGAAGGACGGCGAGACGAAGGGCAGCCGGCTGCTGCTCTGGGTCAGCGAGTGGGATACCGAAGAGGACGAGCAGGAGTTTCAGGTCGCCGCCGCGGCCCTGGGGAACGGCTGGAAGGTCGTGGGGACGGCTCCCCGGAGGGTGGTTACGATCCGTGGCGAGCTTACGGATTCACAGCGGGAGGCGGTCCTCGCCCGGCTGGCGGCCGCTCCCGCGGAGCGGCCGGTCAACCGGGAGATCGATCTGACGGCGGTGGGGGAGATCAGGGCGAAGCCCCCCACGCCCAAGTTGCCTTAGGCCTGCGAGATCAGCCGGTCGAGCACCGGGATGTGCTGCTGCTGCTTCTCGATCAGGCCGCGGATGAGGGTGATGCACTCCGGAGCCAGGTCCTTGTTCTCCAGGGCACTCTGGTAATCCTTGAGGCCGTGCTCCTCACCCTCCTTGAGGGCCTTGAGAGCGGCGGCGTTGCCGAACAGCTTGGCGGTGCCTTCCACCGTCTTTGCCCAGGTGCCCCAGGCGCCGGAATCCTTGGACGGCGTGCCGCCGTGCTGCTCGATGTGATGCCACAGCTGATCGGCGGCGTCGCGATGGTCCTTCGCGAAGCGATGAAGATCCTGGGCGCCCGGCTCGGTGCCAGCTTTCTCCAGGGCTTGGCGGTAGGTCTCGATCGCGGACATCTCGCCTCGCAGCAGGCTGTTGAGTGCGGCGGTGTCGGTGGTGGGGGTTGTCGTCGGCATGGTGAGTATCTCCTTGAAGTCTTTCTGATGAATGGGGCGCTACGATCTGCCCCTTGTCATCTGGTGACTGCAAGGCATGTGCCGTGTTGGGTTAACTTTGACGCCTCGTGATCTGCCGCGATCGGGTTCGTTTCAGGTTGGACGGTCATTGCCGATCCTGAGACGCCCCACGGGGTAGCTGGCGCTACCCTGCGGGCGTCTCTACATTGGGGTCGTACCGTTGTGGAAATTGGAACGCTGACGCCTTTCCGGAAGGTCACCGGGTCGCCTCCTATGGGCGCCGTCGATGCGAATCACGTCGCCGCTTCGCTCCCCACTGTAGAGACGCCCGCAGGGTAGCGCCAGCTACCCCGTGGGGCGTCTCCGAGGCGGCGAAAATCGCTCAGAAGGCGAGGGCCTTCCCCGGGAGCTTTTCTACGCTTCACCCTCCGGCGGCACCGTCTCCGGCTGCCGGACCGTGACGGTCACCGTGTTGATGCGGTTGTGCTGGACCTCGAGGACCTCGATGGACACGCCTCCGACCTCGACCTTGTCGCCCACGGCAGGATTGCGTCCCAGCTCGGAGAGGACGACGCCGCCGATCGTGTCCTCGTCGCGGTCGCTGAGCTCCGCGTTCAGGGCCTCCTCCAGATCCTCGACCAGCATGCCGCCCGAAACCTGGTAGACGCCGTCGCCGAGCGGCTGGATCTCCGGCTTCTCGACGTCGAACTCGTCCTGAATCGAGCCGACGATCTCCTCGATGACGTCTTCCAGGGTGACGACGCCGGAAACGCCGCCGTACTCGTCGATCACCGCGGCGAGGTGGAAGCGCTCGGTGCGCATGCGCTTCAGCAGCCGGTCGAGCTCCAGGGTCTCGGGCACGAAGGAGATCTCCCGCGCCACCTCCTGGAGCGAGCGCAGGTTGCGGTCGCGGTGGAAGATATCCTTGATGTGGATGAGGCCGATGACGTGGTCGAGATCGCCCTCGCAGAGGGGGAACCGGGTGTGGCCGCTGCGGCGGGCGATGCGCAGGTTCTCGGCCAGGGTGCGGGTGGTGGAGAGGTAGATCACGTCCTGCCGGGGGAGCATGATCTGCCGCGCCAGCCGGTGGGAGAGCTCGAAGATGTTGTCCAGTTGCTCCCGCTTCTGCGAGGAGAGCTGGGCGGCGTTGCCGGAGGAGAGCAGGAGGCGCAGCTCCTCCTCGTCGTGCGCCATCTCGCCCTCGTCGGCCGGGGCGACGCCGATCAGCTTGAGCAGCGCGTTAGCCGCGTGATTGAGCAGCCAGATGGCGGGGTAGGTGACCTTATAGAAGACGAAGAGGGGGAAGGCGATCAGCAGGGAGGCGCTCTCCGCCTTGCGGATGGCGATCGTCTTGGGAGCCTGCTCGCCGAGCACGATGTGCAGCACGGTGATGACCAGGAACGAGATCGTGACGCTGATCGAGTGGAGAAGCTGGGGGTTGTTGCCCACGAACGGCCCGATCACCGGATGGATGATCCAGGCGAACGCCGGCTCGCCGACCCAGCCCAGGGCGAGGCTCGCGAGGGTGATGCCGAGCTGGGTGGCGGAGAGGTAGGCGTCCAGGTGCCCCAGCATGTGGCGAACCACCGTGGCCCGGCGGTTCCCCTCGGCGACGAGAGGCTCGATCTGCGTCGGCCGCACCTTGACGAGGGCGAACTCGGCGGCGACGAAGAAGCCGTTCAGCGCCACCAGCACGATCCCCAGGATCATCCCCCAGAGGGGAGGAATGGAGGGAGTGGAATCGGGAACCGCGGCGATCAGGGCGAGAATCACGAGAGGTCACCCCGCCCGCGCAGGGGTTGCTGGCCGGAAGAGGGGCCGCGTGAGTACGAGGGGAAGGCGGCGTGCGGACTGGGAGGGTCGTCGTTCAATGCCAGTGGATTTTAGCACAGGCGACGGCGGCGGCTCCTCATGGCCGAGCAACCGAGCAACGACTGCTCCTGCTCCAGCATCGACCGCTCGTGCACGAGCAACGACTGCTGGTGCCAGAGCAACGACTGCTTGTGCCAGAGCACTGGCTGCTCGTGCACCAGCATCGACTGCTCATGCGGGAGCATCGACTGCTCGTGCACCAGCAACGGCTGCTCGTGCACGAGCAATGACTGCTGGTGCTAGAGCACTGACTGCTCGTGCACCGGTAGTGTCCTATTTTGAAAATTGCCCCTCTTGACCGCCCCATTTCCGCCTGATATGCGGTAGCGTCCTCCCCGCGCAAGGGAGGGGACGCACCCTCTCCGCGCCACAAGCAAGCGGCCCGGCAGAGCGCTGTGACCCGCTCCACCGGACCTAGCCCAGCACAGGAGAATCCCCCATGCTGAACCTGTCTCAGTCTACCGCACCGCCCCCAACCCTCCCGCTCTTCGATCTCCCGCCGGATGAGCCGGAGCCGTCCACCGCTTCCCAGGGTGGCCCGCCGTCCGATCCCCCCAAGCCTCCGGAGCCTCCGGAAGTGGCGATCGACACCCCGAGCTATGAATGGGAGAAGCGACTCGCCTTCCGCAACACCTTCCTCCTGCACTTCACCCAACCCGGGGACCGCGAGCTGCTCGACAAGGTCGGAAACCTCTGGTACGAAATGGCCCTGGAGTGCGCCGGTAAGTGGCCCGACTGGACCGAGAGCGCCACCTTCGCCGAGATGAGAGCGGCGGCGAAGGATCTCAGGCACACCGCCGAGTACCTGCTGTGCGTTGGACATGAGCGCAACGTCTCCTCCCTGGACTTGGAGGATGAGCGGCTGTCCCTCATGGCGGAGCGGTGGGCTGTGGACGCTGACCGGATCGCCGCCGAGATCAACTCTCTTCTGGCAAGCCGTCTGCCGGAAAGGGCGGACGGGTGAAGACGGCGAGCTTTACCGTCCGGGCGAGCATGGCGCAGTCCGTCACCTGGAAGCGGGCGGCGGAGTCGGAAGGATTTCCCTCGTGTGGGGCTTGGCTCGCCAGGGCAGCAGACGCCTACCTCAAGCTCCGCGCCAAGGCCGGGATTCCCTTGCCGCTGGCGTGGCACTGGGGCCGGTTCCCCGTCCGTCTTGAGGACGGCACGGAGCCGGAGCTGCGGGGGTGGGTGTCCCCGCCCTTCGGCCACTACCGCGGCAACGGAGAAGGCACCGCCCCTGTAGGCGCTCGGCGGTACTCCCTGGTCTACCTTCCGGGCCGGAGGATTGTCGCCACCTTCCGGCATGCCCAGCAGTGCAGGGCGCTCGCCGCCGAGCTGGCGGGAGTTTGGGCGCGTAGCGGCGGGGAGGAGGACATCCGGGCGGGACCGCTGATAGAGCGCCACGAACGGGAGGCGACGTAGTACCGGGGCCGGTTCCGCGAGGGCCGGCCCTCATTTCTTCGGGAAGAGATAGTTTACGACAACGAGAAATACCCCGATGATGTTGACCGTGCTGCTTCCTATCAAAGCCAACAGCACCGTATCGCTTAGGCGGAACATGTCGAGCTGGAAGCCCTGAAGAATCACTACGGCGAACATGCCAAAGATCCAGGCGCAGAGAAGCCAAAAAATGCGCTCCGCGAATAGCTTGCGTTGGCGAGTGTCTTGCGCAAGGCTCTTGATCTGTTCGCGTCGGGAAGCACTCTCCATCAGCTTCGCTTCTCGCGTCGCAAAGTCATCAAGTGCCGGTTTCGGAATCGAATCCGGCGCGGGGATATCGTCCAATAGAATACGCGGAATTTCGCCCGCTAGGGGCGGGGCGGAGAGATCGCTTTCGTTCCTAAGCGGTGGCAAGGGGTGAGGAGCGCCGGGTCTTAAGCGCCATCTCCACGAAATGAGCCTTGATGTCCTCGTTGGGGATGTCGACTCCGTTAAGCTGGCCCTGCGCTCGGCCCCGCTCTCTTGTCTTGGCCCACGGCGAGTTTGGTGCGTGAGTCATCGCGGAAAGCTGCGTGCCGCTAAAAGCCCCGTACGCCTTCCAGATTCTTTCCAAGAGATCGAGGGTGTCTCCGTCCTCTGTGGGAACCAACGGCTTCGTCCGGTCATCCGTGACGTAGTCGTAGCAGTACCCCGCAAGGTCGATAGGCTCGCGGCCATAAGCCTTGAACTCGTGGTACACAGTGGGGACCACCGGACCGTATGTCCAGGCCTCAATGGGCTCATCAAGGAGAGGCAGGCCCGCTATCGCGAGGTGCCAGCCATGCGCGTAGTACAGCAATTTCTGTAGCTTCAACGGGTCGACGCCTTGCCCGGAGCCCTGATTGGCTCGCTCTATGAAGAAGTTCGCGACGGCTAGGCTGGTGTAGGGTGGCATAGGGCCTCCATGGCGGATACACCACGGAACCACATTGTCCGCTGATTTATGCCCGGCGTCAACATCATACGCCTATCTTACGCCTCTTGGTCAAACCGCGCAATAGGTGCTACGATGGGAGCATGCCTAAGCGCCCACGCAGGCCCCGAGACCCTAACGAGCTGGCTTTCCAAGTCTTCCAGGAAGCCATAGGGGAAGCTCCTCCGCCCCCACCTGAGAGGGAGAAGAATGCCGCCGCCGTCGCCCTGGGACGGCTTGGAGGAGCCAAGGGAGGAGCGGCACGAGCCGCGAAGATGACGCCGGAGGAGCGGGCGGAGAGCGCCCGGAAGGCGGCCCGGGCGCGGTGGGAAAAGGAGACCTAAGTGCGCTTCGGTGGCATAGGCAAGTACAGCGTGTATTGAATGCCCTGCCGGCCTGACATCTCGGCCATCCTCTGACGAAGTTCGTGCATGCTCTGGCACGTTGAGGCAATGCCAATTAGTTTCCATAGATGCTCGACCAGCTTCTTCAATCCGTACTGACTGGAAAGCCACTGGTGATAGTTTTGGCCGTGCCTCGGTTTAGGAGCGTTCTCGCGTAGCCACTGCGCGACATCCGGATCAAGGTAGTCATACACCAACTCGTTGACCAGCTTGCCCCAGTACTTCGGCCTTTGGCTGACGGTACCCTTCCAGCCGGTAAGGCGCCCAAACTCGAGCCACAGATCGTCCGGGAAGGTCTTTTCCCATGCCCTCATCTCCTCCTCGAGGTAGGCGCGCAGCTTGACCTGAAGGGCATCCTCGGCGCGCTCGTATTGATTGCCCGTCGCCTCGTCGATCAAGGCATCGAGGCCTACCTTGGCGCAGGCCGCGAGGAACCGGCTCGCGGTTATCGCGATTTGCCGCTGGCGAACCGTGAGCTTGACCTCCGGTTGTCCCGTCTCGCTTGCATCCAAAGCAGCCACCAAGCCGCGGCAGATCTCTATAAGGAGGTCGGCGGGGAGGCCCTTGACCGCCCTCTCTAGACCCTCAACTTCGGGGAGCCGGAACGAGACGAATCCCTCGAGCACTAAGTCTATATCCACGAAGGGTTTAAATCCCTGAACCCCTAGATACTTCTCGAGGTCTCCGCCTCCCTTGATGCCAGTCAGCATCTCCGTGGCCGATGTCCGCCCTATCACTCGCTGGCCGTCGTCCAAGACATAGCAAGGGATCTCGAGATTCATAAGATTGAGAAAGCCCTTGTACTTCGCCTCTGGTACGGTCGGTTCGGCCACGATCTCGGCCTTGCCTTTCCATCGCGCTGCCGCCGCCTTCTTGGCAATCTCGGCTCGCGCTGCCGGTGCCAGCTTCCGGGCTCGAGCTTCCCCCCCTTCTTTGCGCCTCTCATCGAGAGCTGCTTAGCGGCCTCCGTCAGGCTCGCGGTCTCCGCGCTGGGTTGGACTTCACTGTCTTTTGCGTCGTCTTTCTGACTCAACGTTGCTTCCTCCTTTGCGAGTCCAGATCATGGCACAGGTCGGGCAAGCATTTCAAGTTAGGTCGGGCAAGCATTGACAAGCCTGTCCGACTTTCTTAGAGTTTCTCTCCTCAGCAGAGGAGGAAAAATAGCTTGACTTTCCATGCCCGCTCACGCATAATGTCTAGTATGGCAAACGTACTCAGCACCGCGAAGCGAGTCCAGATCGTGTCCGCCCTGGTAGAGGGTTGCGGCATCCGCGCCACCGCCCGCATGTGCGATGTCTCCAAGGACACCGTCATGAAGCTCTGGCGGGAGATCGGGACGGCGTGCATCAGCTACCAGGACACGACGTTCCGCAACCTGACCTGCAAGCGGTTGCAGGTAGACGAGCTTTGGAGCTTCGTCTACGCCAAGGCTAAGAACGTCCCCGCCGCCAAGGCCGGTCAGTTTGGCGTCGGCGACGTCTGGACGTTCACCGCCATCGACGCGGACACGAAGCTCATGCCGTCCTTCCTCGTGGGCTCGCGGGACGCGGGTTGCGCCACGGAGTTCATGCAGGACTTGGCGGGCCGGCTCGTGAACCGCGTCCAGCTCACCACGGACGGACACGCCATGTACCTGTCGGCGGTAGAGGATGCCTTCGGCGGGGCCATCGACTTCGCCCAGCTCATCAAGGTGTACGGCAACACCCCCAGCGGCCCGGAGACGCGGTACAGCCCGGCGGAGTGCATCGGCACTCAGAAGCACGCCGTCTCGGGTTGCCCCGATGCCAAGCACGTCAGCACGTCGTATGTGGAGCGGGCGAACCTGACCATCCGGATGAGCATCCGCCGGTTCACCCGCCTGACGAACGCCTTCAGCAAGAAGGTGGAGAACCACACCGCCGCGTTCGGTCTCTTCTCGGCGCATTACAACCTGTGCCGCATCCATAAGACCCTGCGCGTCACCCCCGCGATGGCGGCGGGCGTCGAGTCCCGGGTGTGGGAGATCGCCGACCTCGTGGCGCTCCTCCCGCCCACGGTCGCGGCGAAGCGGGGACCCTACAAGAAGGCGACGATTTCAAACTAGGACACTACCCGTGCACCAGCACTGGCTGCTCATGCACGAGCAACGACTGCTCGTGCACCAGCAACGATTGCTCGTGCACCAGCAATGACTGCTGTCGTCGCCTGAGAAAACCGCTGACAGCACCCTGGGATGTTTTCGTGCCTTCTTCCGGCTACACCTTCGCCCGCACGCTCTTGAGCATGGCCACGAAGGCGTCCCGTTGCGGCGCCATGGTCTTGTTCGAGCCCGTGGCCTTGAAGAACCAGGGGCCGCCCGGTCCCTCGACCACGGCGCCGTAGAGGCGCGCGTCGGTCAGGGGTTGCGAGGGGGCCATGCCCATCTGGCTGGGCTTCATGGTGCCCTTGACATCCACCCAGGTCACCTTCATGCCGCCGGACTCGAAGGTCTCGGGCTTGGGATGGTCCGAGGTCTCCATCTGGCCAACCCATCGCTCGATGTTGGCGTCCACCGAGCCGCCGCCTCCGGGTCCGAAGAAGAAGACGGCGAACTCGCCGGGGCCGCCGGGGCCGGGAATGGCGGCCTGGGCGATCCGCATGGTCGACGACGGGTCCTGCTTCTCCCAGGCCTTGGGCAGGTCCATCTCGATCGAGCTCGCCGGAGCTCCGGACGCGGCTCCGGGAGCGGCCGGCGCACCGCCCACGGACTCGCCATGGGAGGAGATGGGAGCCGGGGCGCCGGAGTCGCCGCTGGGCTGGCTGGCCGTCGCCTCCTGGGGAGCAGCCGGGGCCGGCGTGGCCGCCGAATCCGGAGCCGGAGTGTTCTTGTTGCAGGCGCAGACCAGGGCGAGCAGCAGAGAGAGAGTCAGGATATGACGAAGCATGTCGGGTCTCCGTAGGGGATGGGCGGCGGCGGGCCGCCACGCCGGCAAGCGTATCACCGTCCCCCCCGGGAGGCCCGCACGGCGACAGTCTCCCCTGGAGCGCTCGGGGTGGGCGCTGTCCGAATCTTCAGAATCAGTATCCGGAGCCGAGATTTGATTCTACAATATTTATGAGATGGCCGAGTTGTGTGCTATTTTATTAGCTCGGTCAGTCCACTTCGGACTATGAAAGGAGCTCCCAATGTCCCGTATCTCCCATCGTGTCGTCTTTGTGCTCTGCCTTGCTCTCCTGTTCATCGCGCAGGCCCGGTTGAATGCCAAGACGGCCCCTTCGACCGAGGCGTTCCTTGCGACTCTGTCGGACAAGTCTCCCTGCGAGGCGTCCAGCAACGGGAACGCTCCGGTCGACCTCCCCATGCAAGCTCCCGCTCCTACACTCCGCGTTCTCTACCCCGACTGCGGCGTCTTTTGCAGTGAGTATCAGTGCAGCGGGGGGTATTACCAGGAGTCATGCACCGACGCGTCGGACCGGCCGGGGCGCTGTGTCCCCAAGAACGTCGTCTGCCCGAACGAGCCGTTCCATTCGCCGTGTTGGTGTAAGGCCTGGTGAGTTGAGCCCTTGGGAGGCGGATGGGCGAAGTTGCCGATCCGCCTCCAAACTCAGTCGGTCAGGCGCAAAGCCCGCTGGTGGTAAGATGCCCCCGGGAGCGCTCGGGGGCTGGTGCCTTCCGCGGTCTTCAAAACCGTTGTCCGGCGCCGGTTGCGGTGTCGGGGGTGGGTTCGATTCCCATGCGCTTCCGCCATTTGGGTCATGGGGTTACGGCGGCTTCTCGACCCCAGTTTCGCTGCAGCTTCAGACTACCTTTCCTCCGCAATCTATGCCCGCAGTGACACGGCAGTGACACAAGGGAAAGACCGCAGGAGGCAGCTCCTGCGGTCCAGAGAGAGTTCTGCTCGTAAAGTTCCTTCGGCCGGGCGTAAGTAAGGCGCCAGCATGGTATAGTTGTGTCTTGAGCAGCATAGGAGGCAATAATGGGCCGTATCGAGGATGACTTCACTGCATTCGGTGCAGCGATGAGGGTTTTTGACGAGCTTGATCGGTATCGAGGCATAGGGAAGACGGACTTTGAGCGCTTAGTAAGCGGAGACTCGGCAACCAAATTGTTCGAGCATATCAATCCCTCGAAACGCGCGGAGGACAGCATTGCTTCGGCAGCAAAGTTTGCCGAGGTCAACGTTGCAGGGTCTCTGGCAGAGGACAGTATCGCCAAGGCTGCGTTGCAGGTCAGCGTCGCCTCCACAGCAAAGTTTGCCGAGGTCAACGTTGCAAGGTCTCTGGTAGAGGACAGTATCGCCAAGGCTGCATTGCAGGACAGCGTCGCCTCGGCAATGGCAAAACTTGACGACTTCAGCGTTGCGAAGTCGCTGATAGGGGACGGCATTGCCTCTGTGAGGGCTGCGGCGGACACACGGTTCATTCTTCCTCGCTATGAACAGCTGGCCGCGCTGGCGTCCGACTTATATGGTGCGAGTCAATTTGCCGACACGCGGTTGCAGTTTCTAGCGGCCGCCGAAAGCCTCAAGTCGCCATGGATGGATGCGGACCATCCGCTGGAATCGGCGCGGGGCCTCGCGGCCTTGGTGGAGATCGGTTCGGCCCTCAAGGGAAATCCGTTCGACACCTTGGAGAGCGAAGCTCTAAGGAATGTGCTCGGCGACTGGAGGGAAATGCCAAGTCTTGCCGGGCGGATGCTGGCGGATGCCGGCAAGCGGCGATCTTTTTATTATGAGAATGGATTGGCGCCGGGCATTGCGGCGCTGCCCAGATCGCATTTTTTCGGGACTGTTCGTTCTACCCAGGCCAGTTCTCCTCCTGCCGCGGCTGCATCGGCCTCTGGCGACAACACGGAAAAAGCCGCGTCAATCCCAGAACCGGCGACGGTGGCACAGAGCCCGGAGGCTGGGGTTGCGAAGGTCGTTGCGTCAGATCGACCCTCTCGTGAGATGGTTGCCTGCTATGAAATTTTCCATATGCTGGAAAGGAAGCTGCGCCGGCTCGTGGAGTCCGCCCTGGAGGACGCTGCCGGTCCGAACTGGAGCAGTCAAAGAATTCCCGGTGATGTTCTTAGCCAGTGGCGTGAGCGGAAGAAGAAGGCTGAGGATGTAGGGGAAACCGGGAAGCGAATCATCGAGTTCGCAGAGATGGGAGATTACCCGAAAATTATTTGCCGGAAGGACAACTGGAAGCTCTTCGAGCCGACGTTTCAAAGGGGTGAGCTCCTTCGAGAGGCTTTCAACCGGCTGATTCCGCTACGCCATGCAATCGCCCATCATCGGGAGTTGAGCAATGAGGATCTCCTTTTCCTTCGAGTCGAGGCTTGGCGTCTCTGTAAGGCCATGGGAACTCCCCTGACGGAATTTCCTTTCTTGCCCATGTTCTCGGGTGCCAGTTCGCCCAATTGATTATTGGGGAAGAAGCCCCCCGCCCAGGAGTGAGGAAGTTCTCCGCCGTGAAAAGGAAGGGATCACCTTCAGTATTATTCAAGTGTGACTCAAAGAGGTTCAAGGTCAATGGCTGAGTTGGAAAGCGAGAAGGTATCAGAGCCATTTGCTGTCAAGCGATGGGAGGCTTGGTATCTATATTCCTTTTATTTGAACGCTGAGGTCCATGACCTGGAAGAGGCCGCAAAGCGGTTAGCGTCCTCCGGGTTGGCGCGCTGCTTTGTTCTCCCCGATGGGAGATTAGGTTGGGGGACGAAGGAATTAACCCCACCTGCTGAGCGTGACTCTTTTCGATCTAAGGATACAGAGATCAGCTACTTAGGCCAAGCTCCTGAAGGGCTAAGGCTCTCTCTATTCAAGCTGTTGGCAATGCGCTCGGCTGAGCGTCATATGTTCGGGGTAGCTTCGGATGTTCCGGAGCGTTCGCTGCGGATCTACTTTCCGAGTATCACGGTGGCCCATCCGAGTGGCCGAATGCTGCCGATGGAGGTGATGGGGCAAATATTTCAGTCAGGGATAGTTCTAATTTCTCTAATAGCTTCGGTAGAGCTGGAGGTTGGTCTAGATGAATTTATACGAGACCATGTCAATTTAAGTGAACTAAATATAGAAAAGGTTCTAGTTGAGGCTGACCTCGGATATCTCTTTTTTTGTGCCCTAGAGGCAGCCGAAGAGCAACCGCTCAAGGCTCGCTGGACTATCCGCAAAGATCGAGCGAGATTTCGCCAAGATGTCGAGAAGCAAGCCCGGCATGCGGAGGCAGGTCCCCCACAAACGACATTAAACTCGACAGAGCCGCAGCATCTGGCAGAAATCGCTCAAGTCTGGGTGAGGTCTATAGCATATTGCCTTGGCAAGATCAGACGAGAATGGGGATTCCTGCTTCTGGGCGAGCCTAAGCACGAGATGGAGAGGGAGGTGGCATGGCAGCCCCCACATACATCTAATCGAGTTCTCGGGCCAAACCGACTCGGCTGAAGAAAATGAGCGTAATGGCCAGGATGAATTTTCAAGAATCCTTACCCGTTCGGCTCCTGTCAGGATTCCCCTGCCGCGAAATCTCAGAGCGTTCGATGATCACTCCGTTTACGTCGGAGAGAGCGCGATACTTTGGATTTATTCTAACAATTTTGGCAAGCCTCAAGTCATTGACAGGGACGGCAAGAAGATGTTTTCCTTTCCGGCTTGCCATAACCAAGTTAAGGGCGAATTGATCGAATATGGTCACGCTATTTACAATCAGATGCTAGACGAATTGACGAGTTGGGACTTTGAATGGGACCGAGTCTTGGCCATCAAAGAGCGCCAACTTCTTTTCGAAGCAAATTTTTCATTGACCGGACAGTATGGCGAGATCAGAGAACTGCTACGTGAGGCATTCCGAGTGCGTCGTATCGAGGAGTTACAGGCATCAGCTTCGTCCCTCATTGCGCTACGGGAAACGAGCGCTTCTGTCAATGAAAATAGGCGTTTGGCTTTAACAGCCACCGTAATCGCTTTCATCGTATCGGTCTTAGGGCTAGGAGGAGCAGTCGATTTCATGCGTCAATCCGTCAAGCCTTATATTCCCGGGCTTCGAAATCTCCCCCTCGGCACCATGCTCGAACCTGTTGTGCTCGGATTAGCTGTGCTCGTACTTTTAGGCCTGCTATCGTGGACTGTTCAGCTCGTGTTTCGGAAGAAATATTTTGTAAGGAAGAAAAATCAAAGGAATGCGCCCTAAATTCTAGTACTTCGGCTGTAGCTCAGAGAGAGCCGCCTGATAGCTCTTAGTCTCCCTTGCCGCATTGCCTGCACCCGCAACCCGTTGCGGGGCACCGGCGGCACCGCTTTCCTTCCGAACCTCACCTCTATGGTTAGAAGCCGCGGCCCTGCCGCCGCGCTCGAACCAGGAGGATCCATCCATGAGAAGAGCTTTGCTGCTGACCTTCGCCTTCGTCGGAATCTTCGCCACCACACTGTCGCCGTCCTTCGCCCAATGCACGGCCACCAGGGTCTGCGGGGGAGGAGCCTCCGTTCAGTGTCAGGGGACGGCCTCTTGCCAGGCGTTGAGCAACGGGGTCGATTGCGACGGTACCCCAATGACCTGTTCTCCGCCTCAGGGCGCGTGCTACCTTGAGTATTACTGCCCGAACGGCTTCATCTTCTTCTGCAGCGGTACCAACTCTTGCAGCACAAACACGACGAGCCAGACCATCACCTGCGACGAGACGGGGCCCAGCAGCTACCCGGGCGGCGTCAAGGTCGGCAACCTGACCACGTACTCCTGCTCCTACTGTGATTCTCACCCGAACGAGTGTGACTCGGCGGGACGGTGAGAACGAATCGCAGGGGCGCTCCTCCGGCTAGCCGGTCAGTTTGGCGAAGAGGATCATCGATCCGAGGGCGATGAGCAGGATGATGGCGGGGGCGAACAGGAACATGGGGACCATCCACAGCAGGCTCCAGTGCGCGATCCGTGGGTGCTGTGGGTCGCCCGGCCGGTAGATGAGCTTGATCTCGTCGTCCCGGAGACCCTTCCATTTCATCGGCCGCTCGTGCGGCAGGGTCCCCCGATGGGCCTTGCCGTGCTCGTCCCGGAAGGAGACGATCGGCAGGGAGCTGGAGTTGTCCGTGTCGATGCCGCCTTCCCAACGCTCTTCCTTGTAGCCCACAATCCTGGCCGTCACCCGCAAACCGAAGCGGAGGAACAGCCAGATCCTGAGCGAGAACACCAGACCGATCGCCGGCAGGACCAGAAAGACGACGAAGGCGAGCGCTTTCACCTCGACGTTCGTCCTATGGGTTCGGTTGCGGATGGGGCAGTCCGGCCCAACGGGTCGGGAGATCCCAGCCCAGGGCTTCTGAGGCCGAAGGCCGATGCCCTGGGAAGCCAAGGCTCCCCCATCGTTGCGGCCTGAAGGGTCGCGAGAACCCGACTCGGCAAGAAGTCTCCCGCAGCCCTTCAGGCCGCAACGAATTGTCCTCCCTCCCACCCGGGGCATCGGCCTTCGGCCTCAGCCCCGGGCTCCGTTCTCCCGGCCAGTTGGGCCGGACGGGACCAGACGTCCTTAGGGCTGCTGCTGCCCAGGGACTTCAACGGCGATGGCGAGACGGACGCCGCCGTGGTCCGGCCCGGGACGGGCAACTCGCTGGTGTATTACAACGAAGATGACGGGCGTAGTCCCTTGCGCTGGCGGTCCGGAACGGACGGTACGAGCCAAGGGACTGTCCGTCTCGCCAACTTCGTCAGGGCGGTGTCACCGACGATCTCATTTGGGAGATTCCCAGGGCGCTGCTGTTCTGAGTTGTAGACGAACCCATTGTCCAGAAATCCCGCGTGTTTTGAGCGACATAAGGATAACGCCGATCAGCAAACGCAATGCTGGCTCTCGTCGGGTTCATCGTGGCAAACTATGATCTCCGGGTCACACGTTCCTTTGGAACGGCGCATTTGACCCACGCCAAAGTTAGAAGTGCCGGGCAGGTACGTATCCGGAATGCTGTCGCCGTCAGTATCGACGAGCAGGAAGCCCTGGATCTTGTTGCCGCTCTGTGCGGGCAGGCTTTCCCATCGTTGGCTCGGAGGCGGTGGGAATCGCAGGCTCTTCCGGATCTCCAGCGGTTCAGTCGCGAGCCGGCCGACGGGCGTGAACGAGATCTTTATATTGGCGGAAATCGGAGCCAGGAACCGGCCGCCACCGGATTTCTCTCGGATGAGCCGCATGTGAGTGATGGGTTGTTCGCCATAGAGACTGACCTTGGCAGTGAACTGCCCGCAGGCCGTCTTGACCGGCGAGATGCTCTCAAAGTTGAGCGAGCGGACCTGCAGGCGGGTTTGGGCCACTCCCTTCTTGTTGAATACGGCATCGTCGAGACGCTGGACGATAGTATCCGTCTGCCCCAGTGCCCCGGGGACGTTGGTTGCGACCGGAACGCCCTTGAAGTCGATCCGGCCCGTGAACGGCTCCGACTGATTGCAGAAGAAGCCGGCGGGGATCGGGGTTTTCGAGAAATTGGCGTAGGTGTAACCATTTTCAGCCGTACGCCACAGATCGATTCCGTTGTAGATCACGCGGTCGGCAGCAAACGCCGGAACCGCCAGCAGGGCTGTCAGCCCGACCATCGGGCATATCCAAAGCCTATTCATAAATTTCCTCCTCGATGGATGCGCGAAAAATTTCGAGCCTCCTAATACACTGGTGCTCTGTAGATTCGTTTCCGAGCCACGGGGCTGAAGGGCCCCCCCGAGCTCCTAGAGCGCGGCGGAAAGCCGAACAAAGGACATCAAGGACTGCAAGGACAGCAGGGACAAGAAAAGACTGACCGGACACCATCGTTTTGTCTTTGATGTCCTTGGAGTCCCTGCTGTCCTTTTCGGCCTTGCTTTCTAGCCGGACAGCTTGGCGGCGAGGATCATCCAGCCAAGGGCGATGAGCAGGATGATCGCGGGGCCGAACAGGAAGAGGGGAACCATCCACAGCAGGCTCCAGTGCGCGATCCGTGGGTGCTGTGGGGCGCCCCGTCGATAGATGAGCTTGATCTCGTCGTCCCGGAGACCCTTCCACTTGATGGGCCGCTCGTGCGGCAGGGTCACCCGGTGGGCCTTGCCGTGCTCGTCCCGGAACGAGACGATCGGCAGGGAGCTGGAGTTGTCCGTGTCGATGCCACCTTCCCAACGCTCTTCCTTGTAGCCGACGATCCTGGCCGTCACCCGCAACCCGTTGCGGAGGAACAGCCAGATCCTGAGCGAGAACACCAGACCGATCGCCGGCAGGACCAGAAAGACGACGAAGGCGAGCGCTTTCACCTCGACGTTCGTCCCGGGGGGTTCGGGTGCGGTGGATTCATTGTCGACAGCTTATCGTAGCGGAGTGGTTTGCGAGGCACAGTTTTTGAATGAACTCCGAAGCGAGAACGGTAATGTAACCGCTTCTCAGCGGAGGAGTAGCACATGCGCCAGCGCAGTTCCCTCGATAGGCTCATCCCCCTGGGCATCGTCCTCGCCATCACCTTCTCGATGTCTCTCGGACCTCTCGCCGAAGCGATCGCGGGCCAGGCACCGTCCGCCCGACCTCTACCCGCCGCCGCGGGGCAGTTGCTCGACGCCCGCGCCTATGCGGCGGACTATAACGTCAGCCTTCGGGAAGCCCAGCGCCGGTTGCGGGCGCAGGACCAGATGTCCGGCGTCGTCGATCTGTTGAGGAGAGCCACCGGCAGGCGTTTCGCCGGGCTCTGGATCGAGCATCAGCCCAAGTTCCGGCTCGTCGTCCGGATGGTGGGCAAGGATCTCGTCCCAGCGGGCCTCAAGGCCGCGGTCGCCAGCTCTCCGATTCCCGTGACCTTCCAGGCGGGGGCTCTCGCGTCTCAGGCCAATCTCCTCGGTCGGCTCCACGCGTCGCTCCCCGATCTGCTGTCCACTCTTCCCAATATGGACGGTACCGACGTGGATGTAAGGACTGGAGACATCGTCCTCACCGTTCACGCCGTAGGAGCGGAGCGCGACGAGGTCCTGGCGAAGGTCCCCGCGCTCGCGAAGCTGCTCGGTGCCCCGGTGCGCATCAACTTCAATGAGCTCGCGGAACAGGATCAGTCGGTGCGCGGGGGAGGAACTCTGACCGACTGCACCTCGGGCTTCGTCGTCGCCAACAGCGCCGGCACCCGTGGCTTCACGACCGCGGCTCACTGCGGCAATTCGGAGTTTTACTCGGATTTCGATGGCACGAACACCTCGTCGACCTTTGTGTCCGAGCTGCAGGACGCAACCCACGACGTGCAGTGGCACACCACGCCACAGACGGAGGTTCCGGAGTTCTACGCTGACCTCACCAGCTCGGCCCGCGTCCTCACCGGCCGGCGGCTTCTCAGCAGCACGTCAGTCGGCAATACCGTTTGCCACCGCGGCATCACCAGCGGCTACAGTTGTGGATCGGTCGAGAGCACGACCTACCAGCCGACCTACGCCGGAGCCTGCGGTGCCGTCGCGTGCAGCAGTGTCTACGTCAAGGTCTCAGGTGCCAGCCTGGCGTGCGCGGGCGGCGACAGCGGAGGGCCATGGTTCAATGGCCAGACGGCCTTTGGAACCCATAAGTCGGGAGCATCCTCCGGATCCGCCGCGGGCCAGTGCAGCTACGCGACTTACACGTCGACCGACTATCTCTCGGGATTGGGGGTCTCCCTCGTCTATGGTCCCTAAATACGTCATTCTCCTGAGTCTCGGAGCCCTCGCCGTGGCTTCCTCGTGCCAGTCCGACGGCGCGGCGAGCCCGCTGGCCCTCTACCCGGGTAATGCCGAGGGTCACGAAGCCCGGCTTCAGGGCACGCTTGAAAGGATGGGCCGGTGTCTCTACATCTCGGGGAAGGGCGGGGAGCGGTGGCTCGCCGCCTTCCCTTCGCCCGGAACGACGTGGGATTCAGCGGCTCAGTCGGTTCAGGTGGCAGGCAAGACGTGCAGGGTCGGCGCCGCCGCGGGGTTTACCGGAGGCGAGATCCTCGACGGCCTGAAATCCGTTCAATGGGTGCAAGCGCCCGACAAAGAGTGCGACGGCTCGAAGATCTGGCTGGTGACCGCGGTTACGGACTCGTGACCGCGAGTCGCCAAGCCGTGAAGAATCAGGCAGATCCATGGCGGAAGGCAAGGGAAGCGATCCGGTCCGGGAGTGGATCGGTTCCCCTGCGCTTCCGCCATTCAGTTGTCAGGTTACAGGCAGGCGCAGCAGCCGCCGCTGCCGTTGCCGCCGCAGCTCGGGGTGCCGCCGCCGTGGGACTCGCACCAGGCGCCGCACTGCTTGGCGATGCAGCAGCTCGGCGTGCGCAAGCAGGCCGGAGGATGGCAGGTCGTCGCCGCCTTCACCGGGGCGCTGAGCATCGCCGTGGCCGCGAGGGCCAGGGCGAACAGAAAGCCAGTCATTCTCTTCATTCGGTGCTCCTTTCCAGCAGGTCCGCCGCGGCGGACACTAGAAGAATCGTAATTTTAACATCTAGAATTGATCGGGTCCACCCGCCGCGGTGCCCTTGCGGAGGGCGCCCGCTATAGTTGGCATCGTCCAGGACTTTCACGAGCATTAGCCAGTCCTGAAATACAGGCATCGCCCCGAGGCCGGCTGTTGGCGCATAGCTGGGCCGCAAGGGCTCTGGAGAGGTAGGTCGTGAGCGTATGGCACACAGATCGTGGTTCCGGTTCCTTCGCGCCGTGCCGGTTGGGCTCGTCGCCCTGGCGGCGGCGTGCGCGTCACAACCCTCTCCCCGGCCCGTGGCGCCTGCCGCGGCTCAGCCGGCCGGCGCGCGGCAGATCTATGACGCGATCATCGTCGGCGCCGGCATGGCCGGCCTGACCGCCGGCAAGAACCTCCTGCATGCCGGGCGGTCCTTCGTGATCCTAGAGGCGACCGGTCGCATCGGCGGGCGGGGCTATACGGACGCGACGACCTTCAGCGTCCCGGTCGACCTGGGCGGAGCCTGGATCCACAACATCAAGACCAACCCCCTGACGCCGATCGTCACCGGCAGCGGGTATGCCACGCAGGAGACCGACGTAGAGGCCTCGCGCCATCTCTTCTTCAGCCACCGTTTCGCCAGTGCCCAGGAGCAGGAGAGGTTCAAGCGCATCAACGAGGCCTTCGAGAAGTCGCTCGAAAAGTCCCAGGACCACGACGACGCGGCCTCCGATCACCTGCCACGCGAGGAGCCCGGAGGAGAGCCGGTGGCGCCGGGAGAGGCACCTTTCGAGAAGCTGCGTGAGCTCGTCGCGGTGAACGCCGGGCCGCTTGATACCGCGCTGGAGTTGGAGGAGAGCTCGACGGTCGATACCGGTGAGTTTCTGACCGGCGAGGATGTATTGATCCCGCGCGGTTACGGCACGTTCATCCGGGAGTACGGCCAGGAGGTGCTCCCCCGGGTCCGGCTGTTCTCGCCGGTGACCCGGATCATCCGCGACGGTGGCGGCGTGGCCGTGGAGACGAAGCAGGGCGACCGCTTCTCGGCGAGCATGGTGCTGGTGACCGTATCGACAGGCGTCCTCGCCTCCGGGAAGATCCAGTTCCAGCCCGAGCTCCCGGACGACAAGGTGGCGGCGATCCGCGGCCTGCCGATGGGGCTGCTCGACAAGGTGATCCTGGAGTTTTCGACGCCCGACGCCTTCCCCAAGCAGGACGGCGCCTCGCTCGAGAACGTCTGGCTGCTCTACGGCGGCGACCTCGACCGCCGCGATGACGACATGGCCTTTGTCCTGCGGCCCATGGGGAGCCTGGTCGCCATCGGATTCTTCGGGGGGAAGAACGCCTGGGCGCTCGAAAAGCTGCCGAATCACGGCCGGGAGCGCATGGTCGAGCTGGCCGTCGCGGCGATGAGCGACATGTGCAGATGCGACGCCGGCAAGTCTCTGGTGAAGTCTCGCACCACGGACTGGGGCGCGAACCCATGGACGCTCGGCTCCTACTCGGCGGCCCTGCCGGGCCAGGCGGCGATGCGCCAGAAGCTGGCCGAGCCGGTCGATCATCAACTGTACTTCGCCGGCGAGGCGTGCGACTACTCAACCTACAACGGCAGCTTCGCCGCCGCCTACAACTCCGCGCTCAAGTCGAGCTACCAGATGATCACCTGCCTGCGTCACCAGGACCGCCACGAGGCCTGCCCCTGAAAGGGGGACCGTTGCCGTAGCTCGCGTCGCGTCATTGCCCGGCTTGTAGAGACGCTCCCGGGCTGGGAGCGTCTCTACGAAACCGGAGACGCAGGTGGCGGCGCTGGCGTGATCGCCGCCCCGGCGGCCGGCTGCGCGGCCGGCGCTCCGGCGCGGAGGCTGGCGAGTGCCTTCAGCAGCTCTTCCGCTTCCCAGCGGTGATGCTCGCCCATGAGGCAGACCTGGATCAGGTTCCTCTTCACCAGGTAGCCGCTGCGGTAGCTGAGCCAGATCCCCTGATCCTCCAGGGCCTCCCCCAGGGCGAGCGCGTCGGCTCCTGGGGGCGGCAGCAGGGTCAGGACCATCGGGGCGGCGATGGGGTCGGGGGCCATGATGGAAAAGCCGAGCTTCTCCAGGTGGGGGCGCAGCCAGGCGGCGAGCCTGCGGCGGGTGGCGTAGCCATCTTTCCTGGCGAAGCGGGCGAGGCTCGCCGCCAGCGCCAGGACCAGGTTCGTCGAGGTGGTGAAGGGCACGCTCTCGGAGTGCGCGTAGCTGCCGAGATCCAGATAGTGGGGGAGGTGCGGCACGGGTGCGATGGGATGGGCGTGGAAGACGAGGGCGAGGCCGGGGAACGAGGCGAGCCCCTTGCCCGAGACGCCGGTCGCCAAATGGACGCCGGCAAGGTCGACCGGTACGTTGCCGATCGAGCTGATGCCGTCCAGGCAGAGGGCGACATCCTTTTCGGCCGTGATCTCCTTGAGGCCCGCCAGATCGTTGAGCACGCCCGTCGAGGTCTCGCAGTGGACGGCCCAGACCCAGCGGATCTCCGGATCGGCTTCCAGGGCGCGGCGCAGCTCGGCGAGGGGCAGCGGCTCCCCCCAGCCGGCGGCGAGCTCGCCGAAGGCCAGCCGCCAGCGCTTCGCCTGGGCCGCCAGCCGGGCCCCGAACTCGCCATTGACGAGGATGACGCCGCGGCCCGGGAGGAGCGAGAGCTGGGCCGCAACGGCCTCGTTCGCCAGCGTCCCCGAGCCCAGCAGGATCTCGACGTTCGCGGAGTGGGTCATCCGGCAGAGGTCGCGGCGGATGGCCGCCACCTCGGTCATGAAGCCGGCGCCGCGGTGCGACACAGGGGGCTGGGCCAGCGCCCGCCGCACGGCGTCGTGGATCGCCACGGGACCGGGCAGGAAGTTGATGGGGCGGCCGGACGTTTTCACGGCAGCTTCTCCTCCGGCCGCAAACCGCAATAATGCCGGGCTGAGACGATCCCAGGTCAGGTACATCCCCTGGTAGCGCGCCGCCTCGGTCCCCAGGGGCGGCCCGAAAGGCACGCAGCCCATGTGGCGATAGAGGTGGAGCTGGCTCTTCGCTCCCGAGAGGAGGCCGAGGTCGTAGCCGTTCTCCCGGGCATGGCTCAGGACCGCTCCCATCAGGGCGGTGAACACCACGCCGCCGCGGTCGTCCTTCTCGACGGCGAGGAGGCGCACCTCGCAGGCCCGTTCGTGGGGAGGCAGGTACGAATCGAGATCGTTCAGCTTGACGTCGAGCGAAAACGGGCGTTCACCACAGATCACCACCATTCCCCGCAACCGCCGTCCGTCCAGGCAGACGTAGCAAACGCTACGCTCCAGCCGCTGGTCGATCAGCCGGCGCTCCTCGTTGGGAGAATGCTGGGGGATCTCCTCGACGAAGGTTCGGTAGGTGAGCCCGTAGACCTGTTCGAGCTCCCAGGGCTCCGAGGCGATCTTGATCCGCAAGTGGGTGGCCGTCATCTGGATGATGACGGCGAGTATATCCCCATCCGGGAAGGGTAGATCAGAAGATCAGCAAGACCTCGCATCGCTCTCCCACCCCCGCCGGCCCCGTGCCCGGCCGTACGCGCACCAGGGCATTGCCCTGCCCGAAGGCGGCGAGGTTGTGGGAGCCCTTGGGCGGAAAAGGGGTGACGAAAAGCTCTCCGTCCCGGGGCTCCACGGCCGCCGGGATGAAGCGGTCCCTGGGACCGGAGCCCGGCAGCGGCGCGGCCAGCGTCCCCATCACGGCGCCTCCCCACCAGGAGGCCGGCATCCCCAGCAGGCGCCGCAGGGCCGGGTAGACGAAGAGCCAGAAGCTCACCATCACCGAGGCCGGGTTGCCCGGCAGGCCGAAGACCCAGCCGCCGGGATGAGCTGCGAAGACCAGGGGCTTGCCGGGCTGGATGTCGACGCCGTCGAAGACCGCCTCGCAGCCGAGGTCCGCCAGCACTCCCTCGGCGAGGTCGAACTCGCCCATCGAGACGCCGCCGCAGAGCAGGAGGACGTCGGAGCGCAGGCCGCGCTCGGCGAGGAGGCGCAGGGCGTCCACCCGGTCGGGCGCGATGCCCAGGGGCTCGAAGCGGAGGCCGAGGGTGCTCCCGGCGGCCAGCAGGAAATCCGTGTGCGAGTCCCGGAGCTGCCCCGGCCCGGGCTGCGTCTCGGGCGGCACGACCTCATCGCCGCTGGTGAGCACCGCCACCGTGGGCGCCCGGTGGACGGGTACGCTGCCATGGCCATGGGCGGCCAGGAGGGAGAGGGCGCCAGGGGTCAGCCGCGATCCCGCGGGCAGGAGCGGATCGCCCACCTGCAGGATCTCTCCCCGGCGGCGGATGTGCTGGCCCGGCAGCGACGGCCGCAGGAAGATGACGGCCTCGCGGCCGGCGTCGGTCTCCTCGACCGGCACCACGCGATCGGCGCCGGCCGGCAGCGGCGCGCCGGTCATGATGCGGACCACGGTGGAGGGCGCCAGCTCATGCCCCGGCCGGTCGCCGGCGGCCACCGTGCCGCTGACGGGCCGGCTCTCCCCAGGGGGCACCTCGCCGGGCAGGGCATAGCCGTCCATGGCCGAGACGTCCCCGGCCGGCACGTCCGCCTGGGCCGCCAGGGCCCTCGTGAGGACCCGGCCTCCCGCCTCCCGCCGCTCGATCGTCTCCTCGGGCAGGGGACCCAGCCGCTCCTCGATCCGTCTCCATGCCTCGCCGGGTTGCAGTGGCGCCATCTCCTGGACCTCCCTTCCTAACCGTAGGGGAATGGTATACTTCCGCCGCTTTTCGTGCGTTGATTGAGCTTCTGGTGGGAGGTGGTCCTCTCCGTGGGATCGATGGAAAACAGCTTTCAGTACCGTGGCGACCTCGCGGAGACCGCCCTGCCGGAGATCCTGTACACGATCGACCGGTTCCAGGTTCCGGGCGTCATCGAGGCCAGCCGGGAGGGCGTCGTCAAGCAGGTCTACATCAAGGAAGGCAACGTCGTCCACGCCACCTCGACGGACCGCAACGACAGCCTGGGCGCCTACCTCCAGCGCAGCGGCGTCATCACCCCCGAGGCCTATCTCGCCACCATGCGGGAGCGCGAGCGCACCCAGCGGCGCTACGGCGTGCTGCTCATCGAGGGCGGGCTGCTCTCCCCGGCGGAGACCTACAAGGCCATCCGCAAGCAGATCGAGGCGGTCGTCTGGAGCCTCTTCTACTGGCACGACGGCAGCGTCATCTTCAGTATCGGCGAGTTCCGCGAGCCGGACTCGGTGCGCATCCAGATCCCCATGCGGCAGGTCATTCTCCAGGGCATCAAGCGCGCTCCCGACGCCAAGACCCTGGTGGCGCGGCTGGGGCGGAAAGAGACGGTCTTCGAACCGTGTTACAAGACGGAGCAGTTGATCGAGCTCGCCCTCGACGGGGACGAGTACAAGCTGCTGAGCCTGGTCGACGGCCGGCGGACCCTGTACGACATCTGTACCCAGGGTCCCCACAGCGCTGCTGAGAACGGCAAGGTGCTGTACGCTTTCCAGATTCTCCAGCTCGTGCGCTGCCTCGTGCCGGCGGCGGCGGTGGAAGCACCGCCGGAGCCGCGGCGCGAGGAGGGGACGGGCTCAACCGGCGCGATCAAGATCCGTTTCAAGACACAAGGCGACAAGTTCAGCGCCTGACGAAGCACTGGAGTCGATATGCCGCTTTACGAGTACCAATGCCTGAATTGCGGGAAGAAGACCGAAGTCATCCAACGTTTCGAGGACGCTCCCCTCGCCGCCTGCCCGGCCTGCGGCGGGGAGGTCAAGAAGCTCATCTCCTCGCCGGCCTTCCAGTTCAAGGGGACCGGCTGGTACGTCACCGACTACGCCGGCAAGAAGGGCGCCGGTTCCCCCGAGTCGAAGTCGAAATCGGAGGGCAAGGGCGAAGGCGGGGGCGACAAGGGCGAGAAATCCGGCAAGAGCGATTCTTCCGGTCAAGGGTCGGATCACGGGGAGAGCAGCGCCGGGAAGGCGGAGAAGGTAGAGAAGAGCGAAAAGTCCGCCTCGGCGGAGTCGAAGGGCTCCGGAAGCTCGGGTGGATCGGAGTAGGCGAGGGCGGGGTTGGTGGAAGAAACCGGCCCCCGGACATGTTATAATCGCATCGTGGAGTCCCTGTAACTCCGTGTTCAAAGACGTACGAGCTTTCGGAGGCCTCATGAAGTCATTCCGCCCGGTCGTCCTGTCGTTCCTTGCCCTTTCGTTGTCCCTGGTCGCCGGCTCCGCCTGGGCGACCACCTATAAGATGATGCCCGACAGCGCCCTTGTGGACCAGGCCAAGGCCGTGGTCGACGTCAAGATCGTCGGGGTGGATTCGGCGCCCGTCCTGGACGGGCCGCCGGCCACCGATTACCTGGTCGAGGTCAACCGGGTGATCAAGGGGGACCTCTCGGGCAGCACCCTGGTGGTGCGGGTACCCGGAGGCATCAACCCTCAGGGGCTGGGCCTCAAGATCTGGGGCGCTCCCCGGTTCACCGAGGGGGAGAGCGCCCTCCTGTTCCTCAACCCCGCCAAGGACGGCACCTACCACATCATCCATCTGATGCTCGGCGCCTTCCACCGCCGCACGATCGAGGGCCAGGCGGTGGCGTTGCGCGACCTCTCGGAGGCTCATGAGGTGGCTGGCAACGGGCAGGACCAGGTCCGCAACTTCGACCGCTTCGCCGATTGGGCCGCCGACCGCGCCGCGGGGCTTCGCCACGAGGGCGGCTACATCGTGCCGCCGACCAAGGCGATGCTCACCGGCGTCGACACCAAGTTCACCTTTCTGACTCCCAGCGACGGCAACGCCATCCGCTGGTTCCGTTTCGACAATGGCCAGAGCGTGGAGTGGAAGGTCGGTTCCTCCGGCCAGCTCGGCCTGGGTCTGGCGGCTTCCATTCAGCAGTTCCAGATCGGCCTCAATCTCTGGACGGACGATCCCGCCACCAACATCAACTACGTCTACGCGGGCACCACCGACGCGACCGGCGGGCTGGCGGAGTCGGACGGCGTCAACAGCATCATCTTCGGCGATCCCAACGACGACTTCGACGGCGTCTTCGACTGCGACACCGGCGGCGTCATCGCCCATGGCGGCCCCTTCTTCTTCAACTCCACCCGGATTTACAAGGGGAAGGCCTACCACGAGGCGGTGGAGGCCGACATCGAGACCAACAAAGGCACCGAGTGCTTCCTGAACATCGCCACGACGGCGCAGGAGGTTTGGGCGCACGAGCTCGGCCACACGCTGGGCCTCGGCCACTCCGCGACGCGTGAAGCCCTGATGTTCGCCTTCGCCCACGCCGACGGCCGGGGCGCCAAGCTGAGCGACGACGACCGGGCCGGCATCGCCGTCCTCTACACTCCCGGCGGCGGCGGAGGCGGAGCCGTCACCCTGCTGGCGCCCCAGAAGCTCACCGGCCATGCCACCTCCAACACCGAGGTGACCCTGACCTGGCGGGATCGGTCGAAGGGTGAAACCAGCTACCGGGTCGAGGTCAAAACCGGGAAGAACAAGTACCGGGAGCTCCTGCAACTGGACCCCGACTCAATCTCGGTGGATGTGACGGACCTGACCCCGGGGACGACCTACACCTTCCGCGTCCGTGCGGCGGGTCCCAACAACAAGTTCTCCCCCTACGCGGCGGTGACTGTCGTCGTACCGCACTGACGCCGGGGCGTCAAGAGGGTATCGCGGGCCGGCCGGTGGAGGGTACCTCCGCCGGCCGTTCGCTTTTCTGGGTTCCCCACGCCACCAGGGCGGCCACCATGCAGGCCGGCACCAATTGGAACCCCAGGCGCGAAAAGTTGGAGAGGACGAAGTAGCGGTAGTTCCCCACCGGGCTGGTGAAGTAGACGTAGAAGTAGAACACCAGCTCCAGGGTGGCCGTCACGGCGAAGGCGCGGGTGCGCCGCGGGACCAGGAGGAGCGGCGGCAACAGCATGATGGGAAGAAAGCCGTGCCAGGCGGGATTGTGTAGCGCCTCGGCGACGCCGCCGAAGATCTCCCTGGCGCGGGCCGGATCCAAGCGGCCCGAATCGATGACTTGGACGAGGTGGTGGTGGACCGCCCGTCCCACCCACGCCAGCACCACAGCCGCCGCCGGCAGCCCCGTGGCGATCACCGGTTTCAGGTTCAGCCGGCGTTCGCTCCACACGTGGCGGACGATCTGCACGGCGACAAGGAACCCGCCCAGCGGCACCCCCTCGAGCTTGGAGGCGGCGGCGAAGGCGGCGATCACCGCGATCTGGAAGTCCCCCGTCCGGTCCGGCGGACGCAGCAGGGGAGGCATGGCGGCGGCGAAGGCCAGGGTCAGGTTCCAGTCCGCCGCGCCCGCCATGATGTAGCCAATGCCGAAGGCTCCGCTGCTCAGGGCCACCAGCGCCGTTCCGGCCTGCTGGACAAAGGGTGGGACCCCCCCCTGGCGCAGGCCCTCCCGGCAGGCCGCCACGTACAGGGCAAAGAGCACCGCCGTTCTGAGCATCATGGCCGGCACGTCGAATGAGCCGGTCAGCAGGGCCGTCACCGCGAACATCTCGGGCACCAGGTTGGGGTACTCGGGGTGAATGGACCAGTTCCAGATCCGCGCCAGGTACGGATAGTCCACGCCCCGCGTCAGATAGAAGCGGTACCCCTTGATGCCCCAGTGATAGAAAAAATCCGGCATGGTGATCCAGCCGGTCAGGGCGAGCGCCGTGAAGACGGCCAGGGCGAACAGCGCGAGGGCGTCCCCCCAACCCAGGCGGGCCGGGGTGATGAGGAGCTTGGGCGTGGGAGCTGAGACCATCGTCGCGGCTCCCGCGATCAGCAGCAGGCTCACGGCCAGCACCGGCAGGCTCCAGCGCACGCCGGCGAAGTCCAGGGCGGTGAGGACGAGGTGAAGGGCGACCGTGCCGGCCATCGTGTAGATCACGCCACGGTAGAGAAGGCCGTCGGCGGGGGCGGCGAGCGCGGCGGCGAAGCGGCTTCCCAGCAGCCCGAGAAGGACGAAGAGAGCGACGGCCGCCGCCAGGGCCCAGAGGGAGGTCAAGGCCGTCCCGCCTCGGTATTCGCCTCGTAGAGGAAACATCCGGGGAGCTGGCGGACCGGACGGACCTTGGCGAGCTTCGGCCCGGCGAGCGGCAGGTGCCAGGAAAGGACGTACCGCGCCGTGCCTTCCTTGGGACCCAGGATGTCGTGCGCCGGCATCAGGTAGGCCGCCCAGCGCCTGGCGAACAGGTCGCGGTCCGGCGGCTCGCCCGGAGCCGTGAAGACGAGCTTGTCTCCCGGCGGCACCAGGGCCCCCGCGGCGTCGAGGCAGGCCTTCAGCCGGGTGATCGGAGGCGAGCCGAGGCGCCAGGCATCCGACTGCGGTTCCCAGGCCGACCTGGCATCCCAGGAGGTCAGGGCGCCGCGCGCCTCGCCCAGCAGGGAGACGCCGGCCCAGAGGACGAGCAGTCCCAGGAAGAGTCGCTTGAGCATGGTGCGGATCTTACCCCGCGGATTACCCTGTTAAACTCTGGCTCTCCATGACTCTCGCCTTCCGATCCGACGAAGCCAACCCCCGCGTCTCCGTCCTGCTGGCCGATCTGGGCATCGCTTCCGGACAGTCTCCGGGCGCGATCGATCTTGGCATCGACGACCGGGACGAGATGCTCGCCTTTCTCGTGCGGGCCCACGGCGGTGACCGGGACCGCGCCCTGTGCCAATACTTCCAGTCGGGCGAGAGCATCGCCCGCTGCCTCGGCCAGATCCTGCGGTGGCGCTTCGGGGAGCTCGACCGCATTCACGGCCTGCTGGACTTCGCCAGCGGCTACGGCCGGGTCACCCGGTTCCTGGTGCGCGAGATGCCGCCGGAACGCCTCTGGGTGGCGGACGTCTATGCCGGGGGAGTGCGGTTCCAGGCGGAGCGCTTCGGCGTCCACGCCCTCGTCTTGTCCATCCGGCCCGAGGACTTCGTCCGCGCCGAGCGGTTCGACGCCATCCTCGTCACCTCGCTCTTCACCCACCTGCCCGAGGAGCGTTTCGTGGCCTGGCTGCGGGTGCTCCTGGGCCTGCTCAATCCCGGCGGCCTGCTGGCCTTCAGCGCCCACTCCCCCGAGGTGCTCCCGCCGGGCGCCGAGATGCCGGCGAGCGGCATCCTCTTCGAGCCCACCAGCGAGAGCGGCTCGCTCGACACGAGCGACTACGGCTCCACCTGGGTGACCGAGGGTTTCGTCCGTTCGGCCCTGGAGCGGGCGATGCCGCCGGGAGCCCGGGCGGTCTCCCTGCACCTCGTCGAGCGCGCGCTCTGCAACTTCCAGGATCTCTATCTCGCCGTGCCGGAGCCGGGGGTGGACTTTTCCTCCCTCGCCTTCCAGGGGGAGCCCCAGCTCTTCGTCGAGCACGCGGAGCTGGACGCGGAGGGAAACCTGGAGCTCGAGGGCTGGGCCGCCGTGCGCAACGGCACCGTCCGGGACGTGGAGGTGTGGCTGGATGGGGAGCGGCTCGGCGCGGCGCGGGTCGAGGGCGAGCGCAAGGACGTCCGCGGCTTCTTCGGCGGCGCTCACGACATCCTTGCGGGCTGGGGTTGCTCCTGCCGGTTGCCGGCGGGTGGGTCACGCTCGGCGGCGCTGCTGCGCCTGCGGGTGGTGGACGGCGGCGGTGGCGGGCACGTCCTCTGGGCCGGCTCGGTCGCCGAGCTGCTCCTTGCCACCTCCCGACTCGAACGGGAGCAGCTCCGGGGCTGGCTCGGCCATGTCGAGGGCCTGCTCGCCCAGGAGCGGGCCCGCGCCGCCACGGAGCAGGAGGCGCTCAGAAGCCGCCTCGCCGCCATGCGGGCCAGCCGCTTCTGGAAGCTGCGCAACGTATGGTTCCGCTTCAAGGCCCGAGTGGGGCTGGCCGCCGCTTCAGAGGTCGAGGCCCCCGAATGAGCGGCTGGACCGTCACCGATCTCCTCCCTGGTCTTTACCTCCTCCTCCTGGGCTCCGGCCTTGCCGCCATCCTGCGGCGGTGGTTCGATCCGGTGCTGTGGCGGATCCTGGCCGTCTTCGGCCTCGCTCTCTTCATCCTCTTTGGCACGGTGCTCTTCGCGGGCGGCGTCCTCCTGCCGCTGGGCAACCTGGTGGGCTACCACCCGTTCCGCGGCCTGCCGCCGCCCGATCCATCCTCGGTGGTCCTCCAGGGGGATCTCATTCATCAGATCACGCCGTGGTCGCGGGAGGTGCGCCGGGCGTTCGGCAACGGCCACTGGCCGCTGTGGAACGCCGGGGCCGGGCCCGGCATGCCGCTGCTGGCCGATCCGCAGTCGCAGGTGTTGCAGCCGCTCGTCCTCGCCGCCTACCCCTTCCCGCTGGTGAAGGCGGTGGGGATCACGGCCGCCCTGCGCGTGCTCGTCGCCCTGATCTTCACTTTCGTGCTGCTGCGCCGGCTGACCTTGAGCGAGGCGGCGGCCCTCGGCGGCGCCCTCGCCTTCGGCCTCGGCGGCTTCACCCTGCTCTGGCTGGGCTGGCCGATGGCCAACTGCGCGCCGCTGCTGCCGGCGGTGCTGTACGGGATCGTCCGCTGCGACCGCGGGGCGGCGGACGCCAGGGACGGGAGGGACGACAGGGACGGCAGGGCGGAAAAAGACGGTGAGGGCCGGCGGGATCTGGTTTTGCTTTTCTTGACGACGGCGGCTCTGTTTCTTGCGGGTCATCCGGAGGTCATGGTCTACGCGTTGGCGTTCGCCGGGGTCTTTTTGCTCGCCAGGGCTCGGCGGCGGGGGTGGCCTGGGGGCGGCCGGCTGCTCGCGCGGTGCGGTGGGGCGATGGCCTTGGCGGGGCTTTTGGCCTCTCCCATGCTGCTGCCCGCCATGGAATACCTGCCGGAAACGGACCGCGCCGCCACGGTCCTCGCCACCATGCCGCCGATCTCGCCCGGCGAGCTGTGGCGGGAGCTGCGCAAACCCGAGGTCAGGGAGGAGTGGCGCAAGCGCGCCGCCGCGCGGCTGCTGCCGGTGGTGGCGCCCCGGGCCTATGGCGACTACAACTACTACTGGGGCGACGGCAACGTCATCGACGACGGCGCCGGCTTCGTGGGCCTCGCCGCCCTGCTGGCGGCTGGAGCCGCCCTGGTTCCGTGGCCCGGCCGGCGGCGGTTGCCGCAGGAGCGGCTGGCCCTCGCCGTGCTCCTCGTGGCGCTCTTCCTCGTCGGCCAGCCGCCGGGCCTCGACCGCCTTCTCCTGAGGCTGCCGGTGGTCGGCGCCACCTTCGTCCACCAGTGCCACCGCATCCTGCTCCTCATCTCCTTCTGCGTCGCCGGCCTCGCCGCCTGCGAGGTCGACCGGCGGACGCGGGGCGAGGGCTCCCGCTGGCCCGTCCTCGCCGTCGCGGCCGGCCTCGCGGCGCTGGTGATCTGGGGCTACCGGGCTCACCCCAATCCGAAGGATCCGGCTCTGCTCGCCGGCTTCCGCGAGCACATGCTCGCGGCTCACCTGGTGGCGCTCGTCCTCGCCGCGCTCCTGCTCGCGGTATGGCCGAAGGGGCGCTGGGGGCGCGCCGTGCCATGGCTCTATTGCGCCGTCATCGCCGGGGAGCTGCTGGTGATGCACCGGCCGTTCGTGCCTCCGGCGCCGCGGCGCTTGGCGTACCCGGTGACGCCACCCGTGCGTTTTCTACAGGAGCACCTTGGAGATTCGCGCATGATGGGGCTGGGAGAGTGGGTGCTGCCACCCAACTTCTACCTGATGTACGGGCTCGCCGACGTCCGCGTCGACAACCCTTCCGTGCCCTACACCTATTCGCAGCTCACCTGGCCGCTGCGGCGCGAGGACCCGGGGTACCGCCTCGCCCGTCCCCGGCATGGCCTCTACGACCTGCTGGGCGTGCGCTATGTGATGACGGAGCCGAACGTCGTGCTGGCGTGGCCGCTGCGGCTGGTCTTCCAGGACCCGGAGGGCTGGATCTATGCCCGGCCCCACCCCTTGCCGCGGCTCTTCCTGCCCCAGAGGAGCGTGGCCTACCAGGGGAATGTATGGTGGGACTGGCTGGAGGCGAACCGCGACTTCGCCAGGAGCTCGCTGGTGCAGGACATCCCCGGCGGCGCCGAGGACTGGCAGGCGAGGGAGCCGGAGGCTTCGAGCCTGGAGGTCTTCCTGCCGGAGCCGGAGCATCTGCGAGCCCGGGCGCATCTCGCCGAGCCCCGCCTCCTCGCCTCCAGCGTGCTCCAGGACGGCCGCTGGATCGTGCTGGTGGACGGCAAGGTGCGGCGCAACGTGCTCGTCGACGGGCCCCTGGTCGGGGCCTGGCTGCCGGCGGGCGAGCATCGGGTGGATCTGCTCTACCGGCCCCGCACCTTCCTGGCCGGCCTGCTGCTGGCCGCCCTGGCCCTCGCCGTGGCGGCGGCGTGGTGGGTGCCGCGGCCGGGACGCGGATGAGATAACGGCTTTTTGTGTATCCTGCCCCCATGACGGTCGCCCTTTCCCCCGAGGTGCTCCGCGAGACGGAACGCTCTTTGCAGACTTTCGGCCGCGTGGTGTTGTGTCAGATCGTACGCGCCGAGGGCTCGACGCCCGGTAAGGTGGGGTGGAAGCTCCTCGCCCGGCCGGATGTGTCGTTCCTGGGGAACCTGGGCGGCGGCGCCTTCGAGGCTCTGGTGAAGGCCGATGCCCTGGAAAAGCTCCGCGCCCGTGCCGGCACCGAGGCCTCCGAGGTCAAGCGCTACTACCTCACGGAAGAGGCCACCCGCGGCGAGGCCACGGGCATGGTCTGCGGCGGCATGGCCGAGGTGTTCCTGGAGGTGATGACCGCCCCGCCCGTGCTGGCGGTCTGCGGCGGCGGCCCGGTGGGGCAGGCCCTGGCGCGGGCAGGCTCGATGGCCGGCTTCGAGGTGTTGATGGTGGACGACCGGTCGGAGTTCCGCGATCCGGAGCTCTATCCCGCCGGCACCCACCTCGCCGCGGTGGACCGGGATTACGAGCAGGATTTCCTCGCTCCCTTGAGCCATCGCGATCTCTACGTGGCCGTCGTCTCCCGCTGCTGGGAGACGGACACGGCCGCCCTGGCCGCGGTGCTGCGACAGCATCCGGAGTCGCTACGCTATCTGGGGCTCATGGGCAGCCGGCGCAAGATCGCCCGGGTGCGCGAGGAGCTGACGGCAAGAAATCTGGATCTGTCGGCTTTGGGCGGCGTCGAGCTGCATGCGCCGATCGGGCTGCCTCTCGGCGGCGACAGCCCGGGCGAAATCGCCATCTCCATTCTGGCGGAGGTCATTGGAAAGCGGTATGAGAAGTCTGCTGTCAATTCGTAACCTGTTGCTCGTCGCGGTACTCGCCGCGGCATCGCTGGCGGCGCCCGTTTTCGGGCAGGCCCCGATCCCGGCGGCTCCCGCGGCCGGCGCGTCCCCGATCTCCACTTCCGGCATCGCCGGCCCGGCCTGGAGCTCGCTGCCCATCTGGGGTGGCGACGTCTGGAGCCTCGCCATCCACCCGCAGGACGCGGACATGGTCTTCGCCGGCACCTCCGCCGGGCAGATCTACCTCTCGCGCGACGGCGGGCGCACCTGGGTCGACGCCGGCCCCGGCCTGCCCTTCCCCGGCTGGGTGGTGTCGAGCCTGCGCTTCGATCCCAACACCGACTCCAGCCATCCGAGATTGTGGGCGGCCCTGCGCGGCATCTGGGGTGGCGGCCACGTGGCCTCGTCGGACGACCTGGGGCGCACCTGGATTTCCCGTGCCCGCGAGGGTCTGCCCAACGAGCCCGTCTATGCCCTGGCCCTGACGCCCGGGCATTCGGGGAGGGTATTCGCCGGCACCGTCTCCGGCGTCTACGGCACCGAGGACGAGGGCAAGACCTGGCGCTACCTGACGCCGGCCCTGCCCGAGGTGCAGAAGGTCACCAGCCTGCTGGTCGACGCCGAACAGCCGGACACCGTCATCGCCGGCACCTGGCGCCGCGCCTATCGCAGCGACGACGCCGGCAAGACCTGGGCGGGAGTCTTCGAGGGCATGGTGCTCGACTCCGAGGTCTTCACCCTGACCCCCGTCGCCGGCAAGCCCGGCGAGATCTGGGCCAGCACCTGCGGCTGGGTCTACGTCACCCACGACCGCGGCGGCAAGTGGGAGCGCTTCAAGGAGGGCTTCGAGGAGCGGCGCACCACGGGCTTCGCGGTGCTGCCCAACGGCCGCCTGCTCGCCGGCACGGTGGCCGGCCTCCACATCTCCGACGACGCCGGCAAGACCTTCCGGCGGGTGGGCGATCCGGGCATCTCCATCCTGACCATCGCCTACTCTCCGGCGAAGCCGAACCGCGTCATCATCGCCACCGAAGGGGCCGGCGTCTGGACCTCCGACGACGGCGGCTCCACGCTGCGACCGGGCAGCGGCGGCATGATCAACACCCGCGTCGGCGCCTTCGCCGTGGCGGGCAAGGAGCTGATGGTGGCGGTCAACCACGCCGGCCCGTTCTCCGGCGTGTACTCCTCGCACGACGGCGGCCGGAGCTTCGACGACTTCGCCTTCCTGCCCACGGTGCTCGACCTCGCCGTGCACAAGGGCAGGGTCTTCGCCGCCACGGAGAGCGGGCTGTTCGAGCGCCGCGGCAAGGGCTGGCACTGGATGCGCGATCTCGGCGTGGGCATGGTCGAGCAGTTCATCTCCGAGGGGCCTCGCCTGCTGGCGCGCACGCCGGACGCGCTGTTCGAGTTCAACGGCAAGATCTTCGTCCGCCGCCCCTTCCAGCACGGCATTCCCCGCTCGGCCGCCATCTACGGCAACGCCCTCTGGGTCTCCAACGCCCAGGGTCTCTACCGGCTGACCGGCACCGCCGCGGACGCCAGCGACGCCGTCCCGGCTCCCTTCCCCGGCGGCCGGCTGCAGCCTCTGGAGGGGCAGCTCCTCCTCTGGGGAGCCGGCGGCACCTTCACCCGCACCGGCGCCGACGGCGGCTGGACCGAGCTGACCTCGGAGAGCTCCCGCCTCCTGACGACCGGCAACGAACGGTTCCCCGCCGTGATGATCAGCGGCGACGCCGTCCGCCTTTTCGACCGCGAGGCGCACAAGTTTCAGGTGATTCCCATCCCCGTCCCCGCCCGCGACGTCGCCGCGGCGCAGGTGATCGGCGGCCGGCTGCTGCTGGGCACCTCGGGCTACGGCGTGCTGGCGAGGGACCTTCCCGGCCCGGTGGCGGTTGAGGAGCAGACGACCCGGTAGGAATGAGCAAAGGACCCTGCGATATCCCGGCGCGGGTGTTGGCCCGCAGGTTACGGCAGCGGCGGCTGACGGCGGTCGAGGCTCTGGAAGCCCACTTGGAGCGTATCGAAAAGCACAACTCCACGCTCAACGCGGTCGTCTCGCTCGATGAGGACGGCGCGCGGAAGGCGGCCCGCGAGGCGGACGCGGCCCTGCGGCGCGGCAAGGTTCTGGGGCCGCTCCACGGCGTCCCCATGACGCTCAAGGATGCTCATGACGTGGCCGGCCTGCGTACCACCGTGGGCACCGAGGAGCTCGACCGCGTGGCGGACGAGGACGGCACCGTGGCGGCCCGGCTGCGCGCGGCGGGCGCCATCCTCATCGGCCACACCAATGTGGCGGCCTGGCTGGCCGATCCCCTCCAGAGCGAGAACCCGGTCTTCGGCCGCACCGGCAATCCCTGGGATCCGCGGCGCGTTCCGGGAGGTTCCAGCGGTGGCGCCGCCGCGGCGCTGGCCGCCGGCATGACGCCGCTGGAGGTCGGCACGGACCTCGCGGGCTCCATCCGCCTGCCGGCCCACTTCTGCGGCGTCTACGGTCTCAAGACGACGGAGCACCGCGTCCCCTTCACCGGCTTCTTCCGCCAACTCGAAGGAGTGCCGCGGACGGTCCGCATCCTGTCCTGCCTCGGCCCGATGGCGCGCGACCTCGGCGACTTGGCGCTCGCCCTGAGGATCATCGCCGGTCCCGACGGCCAGGATGGCGACGTGCCGCCGGTGCCTCTCGGCGCGCGGCGGCGGTCCGGAATCCGGGACCTGCGCCTCGCCGTGGCCCCGGATCTGCCCGCCGGCAAGGTGGCGAAGAGCCTCCGGCAGCGGGTCGAGCGGGTGGCGGCGCGGGCCTCCGACGCCGGCGCGCGGGTGGAGGAGCGCCTGCCCGATATCGATTGGGAGGGCCTGTTCAAGCTCTTCGGCGATCTGGCGTCGGCGATCACCAGCCTCTTCACGCCCGGCGCCCGTCTGCGCGACGAGCAGCGCACGCTGGCCTGGTACTTCGAGGCCCTCGACCGGCGCGACCGCTTCATGTCCCCCTGGCAGGCGTTCTTCGCGGACTTCGATGCCCTCCTCCTGCCTCCGGCCCTGACCGTCGCCTTCACCCACCGCAAGCCGGGCGCCTCGGTCGACGTCGACGGGAAGAAGCAGGATTACTGGGAGATCGGGGGGGCGGCGCCGGTCTGCAACCTGACGGGCCTGCCGGGGCTCGTCGTCCCCGCCGGCCTGGACGATCTCGAGGGTACCGGCCTGCCGATCGGCCTTCAGCTCGTCGGGCCCCTCTGGAGCGAGATGCGCCTGCTGGAGATCGCGGGCGAGTTGGAACGGGCGGAGATCCTCCCGGGCTTCCAGGCGCCGCTTGGCTACTGAGGTCTCCGGCCGCGATTTATTTCGTGGGCCGGTGTCGAAACGGTCAGCTCCCATTCGTCATACAATACGAAGCCCTTCCGCGTCTGCCGTCGAGGAGGCAAAACCTCACCCCAGGCAATGCGTATCCGTCGGAGCTAGTCTCAGGGAGATTTTTTTGCCATGAAGAAGCGGATGATCCTGATGCTCCTCGCCGTCGTCCTCTTCGTCGCGGTGATCGGTGCCGTCAAGGTCCGGCAGATCCGTGGGTTCGCCGCGAAGGGGGCGTTTCAACCCCCTCCCGAATCGGTGAGCACGACGGTGGCGCGGCAGGAGGAGTGGCCCGACTCGGTGAGCGCCATGGGGACGGTGAACGCGGCGCAGGGCGTCACCGTCAGCGCCGACCTGCCCGGCGTCGTCGCCAAGATCGCCTTCGAGTCCGGCCGCGCGGTGCGGGAGAAGGATCTTCTCGTCAAGCTGGATTCCAGCCAGGAAGAGGCGCAGCTCGCCGCCGCCGTCGCGGCGAGCGACCTCGCCCGCCTCAACCTCGCGCGCCTGCGGGGCCTGAAGGAGAGCGGCGTCATCGCGGTGTCGGACTTCGACACCGCCGCGGCCCAGCTCAAGCAGGACGACGCCAAGGTGGGCGAGATCAAGGCCACCATCGACCGCAAGGAGATCCGGGCGCCGTTCTCGGGAACGCTGGGCATTCGCCAAGTCAACCTTGGCCAGTATCTCGCCGCCGGCGCTCCCGTCGTGTCGCTGCAATCCCTGCGGCCGGTGTACGTCGACTTCGCGGTGCCCCAGCAGCAGGTGGGCCGCATGCGGCCCGGCGCCGTCGTGCAACTGGCTGCCGAGGGAAAGCAGTCCACGGGCCAGATCTCCGCCGTCGACTCGATCATCGACGCCGCCACCCGCAACGTCCAGGTGCGGGCCACGTTCGCCAACGCCGACGGCCGGCTGCATCCCGGCATGTTCGTCGAAGCGCGGGTCGTCCTCGGAGTCAACCAGCCGGTGCTGGTGCTCCCCGCCTCGGCGATCAGCTACGCGCCGTACGGCGACTCGATCTTCATCGTCGAGGACGTCAAGGGTCCGGACGGCAAGTCCTTCCTCGGTGTGCGCCAGCAGTTCGTGAAGCTCGGCGGCGCGCGCGGCGATCAGGTGGCGGTGATCTCCGGCCTCAAGCCCGGCGAGGAGGTGGCGACCTCGGGCGTCTTCAAGCTGCGCAACGGCGCCGCCGTCCAGGTCAACAACCGGATCCAGCCGGCGAACAGCGCCACGCCCAAGCCGGAGGACAGCTAGATGAAGCTCACCGATCTCTTCATCCGCCGGCCGGTCCTGGCGGTGGTGGTCAACCTGGTGATCCTGATCGCCGGCTTGCAGTCGATCCGCTCGCTGAGCATCCGCCAGTACCCGCGCAGCGACGTCGCGGTGATCAACGTCACCACCGCCTACGTGGGCGCCAACGCCGAGCTGGTGCGCGGCTTCATCACCACGCCGCTCGAGCGGGTGATCGCCAGCGCCGACGGCATCGATTTCATGGAGTCGTCGAGCACGCAGGGGGTGAGCACGATCACCGCGCACCTCAAGCTCAACTTCGACACCAACGCCGCCCTCACCCAGATCCAGGCCAAGGTGGCCCAGGTGCGCAACAACCTGCCGCCGGAGGCCGAGGCGCCGGTCATCTCGCTGGAGACGGCGGACAGCCAGTTCGCCGGCATGTACATCGGCTTCTACTCGAAGGACCTCGACGCGAACCAGATGACCGACTACGTAACCCGGGTGGTGCAACCGAAGCTCACCGCCATCAGCGGCGTGCAGCGGGCCGACATCTTCGGCGACCGCACCTTCGCCATGCGCGTCTGGCTGAAGCCCGACAAGATGGCCGCGCACGGCATCTCGCCGTCGCAGGTGTGGGACGTGCTGGCGGCCAACAACTACCTGTCGGCGCTGGGCCGGACCAAGGGCTCGATGACGTCGGTGAACCTCACCGCCAACACCGCCCTCAAGACTCCCGAGGAGTTCCGCCAGATCGTCGTCAAGGAAGACAAGGGCGTCGTCATCCGTCTGGGCGAGATCGCCGAGGTCATGCTCGGCGCCGAGAACTACGACCAGGACGTCCGCTTCAACGGCGAATCGGCCATCTTCATGGGGATCTGGGTGCTGCCGACGGCGAACCTGCTCGACGTCATGGGCCGCGTGCGGGAGGCGATGCCGGGGATCCAGGCGCAGTTACCGGCGGGGATCAAGGCCGGCATCCCCTACGACTCGACGGAGTACATCCGGGACTCGATTCGCGAGGTGCTGAAGACCCTCTCCGAGACCCTGCTCATCGTGGTGGTGGTGATCTTCCTCTTCCTGGGCTCCTTCCGGTCGGTGCTCATTCCGGTGGTGGCGATCCCCATATCCCTCGTCGGCGCGGTCTTCCTGATGCTGGCGGCCGGCTTCACCATCAATCTGCTGACCCTGCTCGCCATCGTGCTCTCGGTCGGACTGGTGGTCGACGACGCCATCGTCATGGTGGAGAACGTCGAGCGCCACCTGCACGAGGGCAAGAGTCCCGTGCAGGCGGCTCTCGACGCTGCCCGCGAGCTGGTGGGACCGATCATCGCGATGACCATCACCCTGGCGGCGGTGTACACGCCGGTCGCCATCCAGGGCGGCCTGACCGGCTCGCTGTTCCGCGAGTTCGCCTTCACCCTCGCCGGCGCCGTGCTCGTCTCAGGCGTCGTGGCGCTCACCCTGTCGCCGATGATGGGCTCGAAGCTGCTGCGGGCCGGCGACACCGAGCGCGGCTTCGCCGGCTTCGTCAACCACCGGTTCGAAGCCGTCCGCCGCGCCTACACGCGGGCGCTGGCCTGGACACTGGAAGCCCGTCCCGTCGTCCTCACCCTATGGGTGATCGTGACCCTGCTGATCGTTCCGTTCTACCTGTTCTCGCAGAAGGAGCTGGCGCCGGCCGAGGATCAGGGCGTCGTCTTCGGGATCGTGCAGGCCGCCGCCAACTCGACGCTCGACCAGACCAGGCTCTTCGCCGACGAGATCTACAAGACCTTCCAGGCGATCCCGGAGCACGACAGCACCTTCCAGATCGTCTTCCCGACCGGCGGCTTCGCGGGCATGGTGGTCAAGCCGTGGAGCGAGCGCAAGAGGAGCAGCGAGGAGATTCAGGTCGAGGCGGCGGCGGGGCTATCGAAGATCGCGGGCCTGCGGGTCATCCCGCTGACGCCTCCCGCCCTGCCCGGCGGCGGCGGCGGTCTGCCGGTGGACTTCGCGATCGTTTCGACCGCCGAGCCTCAGCAGCTCATCGAATTCGCCAACCAGATCGTGCAGAAGGCCTTCGCGAGCGGGCTGTTCATGTTCGCGGACACCGATCTGAAGTTCGATCAGCCGCAAACCGAGGTGGTCTTCGACCGCGACAAGCTGCGCTCCCAGGGGGTCGACATGACCCAGGCGGGCCGCGACCTGTCGACGCTGATCGGCGGCAACTACGTCAACCGGTTCAGCATCCAGGGGCGGAGCTACAAGGTCATCCCGCAGATCAAGCGCAGCGAGCGGCTGACGGCGGAGCAGCTCGCGGACATCTACGTCACGGGCGCGGGGGGCAAGCTGGTGCCGCTCTCCACCTTCGCCACGCTCAAGACCACCACCGAGCCGCGCGAGCTCAAGCGCTTCCAGCAGCTCAACGCGGTCCGCATTCAGGGCGCGGTTCCGCCGGGAGTCCCGCTCGACCGGGCGCTAGGCTTCCTGGAGGACGAAGCAAAGAAAGTACTGCCGCAGGGTTACACCGTCGACTACGCCGGCGAGTCGCGCCAGCTCCGGGTGGAAGGCGGCAAGTTCCTCGCCACCTTCCTGCTCTCGGCCATCCTGATCTACCTGGTGCTGGCGGCGCAGTTCGAGAGCTTCCGCGACCCGTTCATCATCCTGGCCGGCTCGGTGCCGCTGGCGCTCTCCGGAGCGCTGCTCTTTTCCTTCCTCGGCTTCACCTCGCTCAACGTCTACAGCCAGGTGGGCTTGATCACGCTGATCGGCCTGGTGTCGAAGAACGGCATCCTCATCGTCCAGTTCGCCAATCACCTGCAGGAGACGGGGCTGGCGAAGCTGCAGTCGGTCATCGACGCGGCCACGATTCGGCTACGCCCGATCCTGATGACCACGGCGGCCACGGTGGTGGGCCACATGCCGCTGGTCTTCGCCCACGGTCCGGGCGCCGGCGCGCGCAACAGCATCGGCATCATGCTGGTGAGCGGCATGATCATCGGCACGATGTTCACACTCTTCGTCGTGCCGTCGATCTACATGCTGGTGGCGCAGACGCACCGGCGCGAGCTGGCGGTGGGGGAACCGGAGGCGGCCAGCGCGGACTTGGACGCGGTGGGGGCGCCGGTTTAGAAGTCGGCGCCTTCGATTTGCCACCGAAGATGACGGACTCTGTGGACGAAGAGCGCATTCAGGGTTAGAGATGCCCCGCTCAAGAGGGCTCCAACCGGAGGCAGTCTCTACCGGTGAGGAAGAAAAGATGTCCTTCCCAGAAAGGAGACCCCGTGCGAAAGCTCATCGTATCCGCCCTCCTACTCCTTGTGTCTTTCACCGCGCTTCCCGCTAGAGCGCAACTCCAGTACTTCGGCTATGTCGGCAGCGCCGACGACGACGTCTCCCTCGGCAAGACCAAGGGATACACCAACTTCGCTCACGTCTCCACCAGCACCTATGTCTATGACTACTTCGTCGGCTCGCGGGTGACCGCTCTCGCGCAGAGGGGCTCGAAGGCCATGATCGACCTTGGGTACGTCCTTTGGTGCGACTACGACGGAAGCGGCCAGTATCGCTCGGTCTGTTGGGACTGGTACAACCGCTGGACCCAGTGGAAATCGTTCAACGCCTCGATCTTGACCTCGGATAAGGTTCTCGCCTTCGACATCCGCAACCAGCCGTTCAACTACAACGTCAACATGGGGGACTACGAGATGCTGGCCGCCCAGGTCAAGGCAACCTTCCCCTGGGCCAAGCTCTACATGGCCGAGGCAGCCTGCGTGATTGCCAACGACAACTGCGGCTGGTATCCCGGCGCCGGCGCCTTCTGGAGCTACTCCGGGACGCTCCCCAACATCGACTGGATCGGGATCGCCGAGGACGGGATCCATCCGGCCACGGACCCCACCTTCCAGAGCGCTCTCTCTTCGATGCGGTGGAGGTTCCCGGGCAAGAAGTGGCTCTACGTGATGGACGGCACGCAGGACTACTATGGGCAGTTCTCCAATGAGTATTACAACCTGGCCCGCAACGATCCCAACGCCGTGATGCTGGCCGTCTTCGATTGGACGAATTCTAAGAATTTTCCTTGCAGCACGCTGGCCCAGCACGTGTCCATCGGCCGCGCCATCACCGGCAAGGCCCGCCCGCAAGCCGGGAACCCTCTCGGCTCGTTCTCGATCGACAGCAACGGGGTGGTCGCCGGCTGGGCGTGTGATCCCGACGAGACCGTCTGCGAGCATCCACGGGTCGATCTCTATCTCAACGGGATCTTCTCCGCCACGGCGTCGTACACCTCTCCCCCAGACACCTTCGCCAACGCCCAGTGCGGCACCGAGCAGGCGTCCCGCTACCGCTATACTCTCCCCCGCAGCTCCGCGGGCAAGACGGTCACCGTCTACGGCACCGACGCCGATTCCGGCGTGGGCCAGTCCGCCAGCACCTGCCCGGGGAGCCCGTCCTGCGCCTGGACTCCCCATCTCCAGTACTACGGCTACGTCGGCGGCGCCGACGACGACCAGGCCCTGAGCAGGACCTATGGATATACCAACTTCGCCCACGTTTCGGCGACGGCGAATCCCGCGGACACCTTCGTCCGCGACCGGGTGACCGCCCTGGCCCAGAAAGGCTCGAAGGCCGTCATCGACCTTGGATTGGTCCTCTGGTGCGACTACTACGGCGAACAGCAGAAGTGGCGCTATCTCTGCAACGACTGGCTGAGCCGATGGAACCAGTGGAAGTCCGTCAACGCCGGCATCCTGACCTCGGACAAGGTGATCGCCTTCAGCATCCGGGACGAGCCGTTCAACTACAACGTCTCGATGAGTCAGTTCGAGACGGCGGCCGCCCAGGTCAAAACCGATCTGCCATGGGCCAAGCTCCTCTTGACCGAGGCTGCCTGCGTGATCGCCCGCGACGACTGCGGCTGGTTCCCGCACTCTGCCGCGTTCTCCAACTACCATGGGACCCTGCCCAATATCGACTGGATCGGCGTCGACGACTATGCGATCCATCCCGGCACGGACTCCACCTTCCAGTCCGCCGTCAGTCAGATGAAGGCCCGGTTCCCCAGCAAGCAGTGGCTCTATGTCATGGATGGGTGGTGGAGCGATGATCATCCGGCGGTGTTCGGCAGCCAGGCCAACATGGGGACGGTCGCCCGCGAGTGGTACAACGTGGCGCACAACGATTTCAGCGCCGTGCTCCTGGGCGTCTTCGGCTGGCAGAGCTACTCCAGAGACTACCCATGCAGCGCGCTCTCGGAGCAGGTCGCCATCGGCCGCGAGGTCACCGGCAAGGTCCGTCCGCAGACGGCGTCGCCCGTGGGCCGGCTGGAGCAGATCGACTACACCGGGACCGCCATCGGCTATGCCTGTGATCCCGATGGCACGATCTGCGAGGACCCGCAGGTGGATCTTTACCACGACGGAAATCCTTACCCCGCCACGGCGTACTACCCGCAGACGTACAACGACCTCGTCTTCAACGCCCAGTGCAGCACCGGGGTGGCCCGCCGGTTCCGCGCCAACGTCTCCTGGGCCAGCGGCTCGCCGGTGACGGCGTACGCCCGCGACCTCGACTCGGGAGCGAGCTTCCAACTCCCGAGCAACTGCGCGAACAACCCGGCGTGCCTCTGGTACAGCTCGTACTACCCGCCGAAGGGATACATGGAGGCCATCAGCTCCTCCGGTATGGCCTCCGGCTGGGTGTGCGATCAGGACGCGCCCCAGGTGTCGAGCAAGGTGCGCCTCGCCCTCGGCAACGGCACCCAGATCGGCGTCTACACGACGAATCTGACGAGCGAGCAGGCGGTGGCCAACGAGTGCGGCGGCGGCTACCTCCACCGCTTCAGCGTCCAGCTCCCGTCGTGGGCCAGGTACTGGGACATCCACGCCTTCTCGCAGGACCTCAACTCGGGAGAGGTCGAGATCCCCTGGCTCTGCCCGGACGGCTGGTACTGCGTCTGGTACTGAGGTGCCACAAGGTGTAGGGGTAAGGTAAGCTCCAGAGCCGGCTTCGGCCGGCTCTTCTTTGAAGGCCCGATAGATTCGCGGTGCCAACGCTCCGATGACGAGTTTCTCTCCCCGATAGCGCATTACAGAGTGGCGGAGGTCGGTCCAGCCCGGACTGGCCGCCTTGTTGTCGACTCATCTGAGCCGCCTCGGGGGGCCGACACCAAGGAGAGAGAGTCATGGGTTCCACGTCTCGCGCACCCTCTGAAAGTTGTACGATCCTGACGGCACGACGCCGGCGCGGCGGGTTACCGCGCGCCTCGTGGGCGGCTGTCCTCGTTTTTCTGGCGCTCGTCCTGAGCGGCCGCGCGGCGCAGGCGCAGTCCTGCTCCGGCAAGGTGGCGGGCGACGTCTGCCGGTCGTCGGCCGGCGGCTGCGACGTCGCGGAGACCTGCGTTCCGACCGGCGGCAACCCCGGCACGGCGATGTACGCGCCGGCGGACGGCAGCCTCGCCACCAACGTCGCCTGGTCCTACACCATGGGCTACGCCTTCACCACCACCCAGACCATCACCGTCACCTCGCTCGGCGGCTTCTTCAATGGGACGAAGACCGTCTACCTCTACGACCGGACGACCGGCGCCGTGCTCGCCAGCGCCACCGTCACGGCCGCCAACGGCTGGGCTTATGCCCCGATCGTGCCGGTCACGCTGCCGAAGCTGATGCCCTACTCCGTCGCGGTCGATCTCGCGGGGAGCGGCGGCGCCTACCGCTCCGGCATGTCCTCCCTGCCCTCGGTGGCCGCCCTCGCGTCGATCGACGGGAGTTGCTATCGCGCCGGCAGCACCGCCGAGCCGTGCGCCTCGAGCGGCCTGATCACCGGCACCAACTACGGCATGGCCGACCTCAAATACCTTCCCGTCCAGCCCCTCTATCAGCCGACGGACGGCACCCTCTATACGGACATGGCCGGCGACTACACCACGGGCTACGCCTTCACTCCCAACAAGAACCTGACGGTCACGCACCTGGGAGGCCTTTACAATGGCACCCGCACCGTCTCTCTCTACAACCGCTCGACCGGCGCCCTGCTGGCGAGCGTGTCGAACCCGGCCGCCAACGTCTGGTCCTACAAGACCATCCCACCGATCACCTTGACGGCCGGGACGTCGTACACCGTCGCGGTCTATTTGGCGGGGAGCGGCGGCGCCTACCGGACGAGCATGACCTCGATGCCCTCGGTGCTGGCGGACGCGACGATCGAGGGCACCTGCTCCCGCGCAGGCAACTCCGGCGAGCCGTGCTCGTCGAGCGGCCTGGTCTTGGGCAACAACTACGGCATGGCCGACATCAAGTACTCGGCGACCGGCGGCGTGCTCACCTGCCCGGCGGACTCCTTCCTGTCGGCGGGGAGCGTCTGCCGCGCCGCGAGCGGTTCCTGTGACGTCGCGGAGACCTGCTCCGGCACGTCGGCGGCCTGCCCGTCCAACACGTTCGTCTCGGCCGGCGTCAGTTGCACCGACGGCCAGCTCTGCACCTATGGCGACGTCTGTAACGGCGCAGGAAGCTGCGGCGGCACCGCCATCACCTGCGGCGGCGGCAACGCCTGCTCGACCACCGTCTGCAACGGAACGAGCACCTGCGACGTGGCGAAGGTCTTCTGCGACACTCCTCCCGGCGAGTGCTACAACACCCTCGGCTCCTGCAACACGGCCAATGGAAGCTGCAGCTATACCGTGAAGGTCGGCGCGCCGTGTGGCTCCCGCGGCACCTGCCAGATCTCGAACGGCGCGGGGGTTTGCTACACGCCGCCGCCGATCATTGGCAACAGCGTTCCGGATCCCGACAATTGCACGACCAGGACGAATCCGCCGCCGACGCCGATCGGCTGCGACAGTTGCGATCCCAACCACCCCTGCGTGGTCGACTCGACAGTGATCGTCCCGGCCGAGTATCAGACCTGCAGCGGCTACACCCCGCGCAAGGGCGACATCATCCTCCACGATGCCGCCGGGCTGACCCAGTTGCTGATCTCCAACGTCTCCGACGTTAAACCCACATGGACCCACATCGGCGTATTCCTCGATCCGCAGCCGGCGAATGCCGATTCGCAGACGATCAAGAAGCAGATGGTCCGGCACCAGGCGATCAACCTCGACGGCCTGGCCCAGTCCGTCATCCAGTCCGGCCTGCTCAAGAGCTTCCTGATCGGCTTGTCGCTCGACAAGAATTCCGCCTACTGCAAGTCGGCGAAGATCAATCCCGCCACGCTTTTCGACTCCGGCCAGTTCACGCCGGGAGTGCCCAACACCCACACCGCGGACATCATCACGGAGCTCGACGGCAACGGCACCCTTTTCTGGGAGGACGGCGTGTCCGAGCGCCGTGTCGTCATCGCGGCCAATCGCTCCGCGGGTGAGGCCGTCGCCAACCAGATGCTGTTGCGGGACGACTACTACTCCCTGAACTCGCTGGTGGATGACGTCAAGGGGTACAACCGGCTCAACGCCGCCGGCAAGCACGGGACGAACTGTGCCTCGGCGATCATGAGCTGCATTTCGCCGGCGGTCCCCCGCACGTTGCTGCTGGGCGACAATATGCGGAAGACCGCCAACGTGGCGTACGAGGCGATCCGGCATCAGGCCCGGCACATGCCGGAGACCGAGGCCGCCGTCAGCAAATGCAAGCTCGTCTACGGCTGTTACTTCGGCTTCTGTCCCGTCGACTGCGACGGGCTTGCCTGGGAGGCGGCGAACGGCATCGCCGACCAGGTCATCTCCTGCTTCCTGTTCGGCCCGACCAGCGCCGGGTGCGATTGCACGCGCGACAATCGCAAGTGGCATTTTGCCGCCTGGGCCGGCGCCCCTGCCGCTCCTCCGACGCAGGACGACACCGACTGGGTCAATGGCCGGATGACCGACATCGAGTTCACTCAGGACCCCTGGACGGGGTCGGCGGCACAGGGGCAGCCCGTCCTCACCGTCTACCCGTCGTACACCTACCTTCCGGCCGACGTCCTCAAGTCGGCCACCTATCCTCCGGGCGGCGATCCCAAGGATTACACCTTGATCAAGAAGGCCAACGCCACGAGGAAGTATGGACACTGCTACGTACTTCTGAGCCTCACGAGCACCATGAGCCCGGCGACGTCGCCCACGGGGACGACCATCACCTGGACGGCGACCGCGACCGGCGGAACGGGAACCATTCAGTACGCCTTCTTCCGCCGCCCTTCCGGAACCATTCCCTGGACTCCTGACGTCACAACACCCGCGTGGCAGTCGAGCAATGTGTTCAGTTGGACTCCGGCCGCGGCCGACGCCGGCAACTGGGACACCTACGTCTGGGTCCGGGACAGCACAACTCCGGCCAACATGAACGTCTACGGCTACGCCGCCGGCTTCAACACGGGCGGAGTGCTGATCCAGGGTCCGAACCAGGCCTACCCGGCCAAGGGTTGGGTCGACGGCTACAACACCCAGCACATCTGGGGCTGGGCCTGCGATCCGGACTATCCAACGCAGAGCAACCGCGTGGACTTCTGGACCACCGGCGGGCAGGGCCTCGGCAGCGCCGGCACCGTCCTCACCTCCACGACCGCCATCAATAACGCCTGCCTCGGCGGCACGTCTCACTACTTCGATTACTACCCGAGCGGGGGAATCCCCTCCGGCACGCACTTCAACGTGTGGTCCATCGACCTGCCATACAACACTCCTGGCAATGACAACCGGAAGTGCGGGGGTACCGGCTCCATCGGCGACGGCACCGAGTTCGTCATCCCCTGAACCTTAAGGTTCCAGCCGCCCGGGCGTTTCGCGCCCGGGCGGCTGTCCGATCTCGATATTTCCCTATACTCCTCGCGTGCCCCCGCCGCCCCCCCCACTCGAAAGCCGGTTCGTGGAGGTGTGCGGCCTCCGGGTCCACTACCGGGTCTCGCCTCCTCCCCCCGTGGCGGGCCGGATATCCCTGGTGTTGGTCCATGGCCTCGGGGTGTCCTCGCGCTACATGGTGCGGCTCGCCGAGCTCCTCGCCGCCGAGCGCCGCGTCCATGCGCCGGACATCCCTGGCTTCGGCAAGAGCGAGACTCCCCGCCGGCCGCTCGACGTTCACGAGCAGGCGGAGATCCTCGCCGCCTGGATGCCCGCGGCCGGGCTCGAACGGGCGGCCTTCTTCGGTCACTCCCTGGGCTGCCAGGTGGTGGCGGATCTCGCCTTTCATCACCCGGGGCTGGCGACGCGTCTGGTCCTCGCGGCGCCGACCATCGACGACGGCGGCCGGAGCATTCCCCGGGAGCTGCTGCGCCTGCTGAGCGACGTGCCCCGGGAGTCCTTCTCCCTCGTGCCGATCGTGCTGCGCGACTACCTGCGAGCCGGCGTCGGGCGTGCGCTGCGGACCCTGCGCCATGCGCTCGCCGACCCCATCGAGGAGAAGCTGCCGGCACTGAACTTTCCGGCCCTGGTCCTGCGCGGTGCCCGCGACCCCGTGGTCTCCGAGCGCTGGACCGAGAAAGTCTGCGCCCTCCTGCCCCAGGGCCGCCTCGCCGTCGTCCCGCATGCCGCCCACGCCCTCCAGTTCAGCCACCCCCGCGAGGTCGCGGCTCTGCTCGGCGCCTTTCTCGGCGAGGCTCGCGAGTCCTGAGGCGAGCACCCGGTCCAGCAGCCATTCCTGAGGGAAGTCTGGGCGACAGTCTAATCCTGCGGAGGGCGGCGAAATGGTAACCGGAAGCTGCCGTCGCCCCTTCGGGGCTGGACAAAAAAACACCCCCGTGACGCCACTCCCTCCCAGGATGGCGCCACGGGGGTTCCGCGGAGCTAATTGCCGGCGGCGAAGGCCGTCCGGTAGTGGTCGATCGCGAAGGCCAGCGACGACCTCGTTACCGTACCGGCCGGAGAAACCGTGGCGGCAAGGGGCGAGGTGGTGAAGGTGGCGCTCAGGATGCCGCGGTCGAGCGCGAGCTGCACGTAGCCGCGCAGGGCGGCCGGGATCGCCGACTCGTCGCTCACCACCACGGACTGCCCGTTGGAGGTCGCGGTGACGTGGGAGCCCGCCAGAGCCTGCGCCGCCCCATCGAGGCCCAAGGCCTTGACCAGGGCGACCGCGACGTCCAGTCGGGTGACCGGGGAGTCGGGGGTGAAGCTCGATCCCGAGGCGGCCAGCATGCCGGTGGGCGTGAAGTCGTAGTCGCGCAGCGTCGAGCCGTCGGCCGTCGCCGCCTCGGCGATGGCGGCGAGCGAGCCCGGGGTATCCAGGTACCGCGGGGTGCCGGCGAGCGACTGGCGCAGGGCGGTGTTGAGCACCAGGCTCTGCGCGAAGTCGCCGCGCGTCACCTGCGCGGTGGGATGGAACAGGCCGTCGCTCTTGACGTCCATCATGCGGTTCTTGAGGACGAGCTCGATCTCGGCTTTCGAGGGATCGCTCTGGATGTCGGCGACCGCCGGCAGGACGTAGACCTGCTGGGTGATCGAGCCAACGACCGGTCCCGGCAGCGCGACGCCCGAGGTGGGCAGCGAGACTTCCGGGAGGGCGGCGAGGCCGCGCACGCCGCGGACTTCGAGCAGCCATTGACCCGGCACCGGGTTCTTGACCACCACCTCGCGGCTCGGAGCGTCGAGGACGGGAAGCGCCACGCCGCTGGAGTAGACGGCGCCGTTCGGATCGGTCAGCAGCAGGCCCACGGTGTTGCCCTCGCCGAGCGCCAGCACGTCGTCGATGGTGGCGAAGACGTCGAGCACCGAGATGCCGGCCGCCACCGTGAAGGTCGTCGAGTTGATGCTGCCCGCTCCCGGGGTCGCGATCGGGCTGTAGTCGATGTGGAAAGGCGCCTGCGAGACGGTGTTGGTGGCGATCGCCAGGTTGTAGCTCTGCAGGTCGAGCGGCCCGCCGTAGGTGCCATAGCTCTTGGTGCGGTGGAAGACCTTGTCGACCGCGGCGTAGACGTTGACGTAGCCCGCTCCGACCTCGAACTCGGAGTAGCCGGGCATCTGGGAGGCGGTCTGGGTGAGGATCGACCTCACATCGTCCGGCGTCAGCGTCGGGTCGGCGCTCAGCATCAGGGCCGCGGTGCCGGCGATGAACGGCGTCGCCATCGAGGTGCCGCTGATCTCGGTGTAGTAGAGAAGGTCGGTGGGGGCGAGCTCGAGGTCGGCCTGCGAGGTCTCGCCGTTGGCGAAGATGTTGGTTTTCGAGCGCGTGGAGACGACGTCGGAGGTGAACTTGCCGCTGTTCGACGCGAACTCGCGGCCGGTGCCGGGGGCGGTGATCGTCGGCGCGTTGAAGTCGCCGGCCGCGCGCTGGGCCTTCGGAATGCCGCGCGAGGAGAAGCTGGCGAGGCCGCCTTCCTTGGTGCCGGCGGCGACGCTGATCACCCAGGGGGCCTTCGAGTCGGGGCCGATCGTGTCCTTGCCGGGCCCCGAGTTGCCGGCCGCGAAGACGACGACGATCCCGTGGTCGTGCGCCTGCTTGCTGGCGATGGAGATCGGGCTGCTGGGATCGAACGCGCCCGAGCCGCCGAAGGAGTTGGAGATGACCCGGATGTTGTAGCGGCTCTGGTTGGCGATGGCGTACTCGAAGCCGCCGAGGCCGTTGAGCACGAACAGCGCCGCGCCCGAGCCGAAGCCGATGACGTTGGCCCCCGGGGCCACGCCCGCGTAGCGTCCGTTCGAGGCGGCGCCGGTGCCCGCCGCGATCCCCGCGCAGTGGGTGCCGTGGCCGACGTTGAGGTCGGTGTCCGGGATGCCCTCGAGGTTCACCGGCGGCAGGAAGGCGGCCAGCGTCGGGAGGTCGAACGGCGAGAACACGTTCTGCACGACGTGGGGGCCATAGGCGAGGTCCGGATGGGTGCCGTCGATCCCCGAGTCGTTGATCAGGAGGCCGATGCCCTGGCCGGTGACGGGCAGGCTGCCGTGGAGGTTGGCGAAGTCCGGATCGGCGCGCATCTTGTCGACGCCGGTAAGGTTGCGGGTCTGGTCGTTGAGGTAGTGGAGGCGGTCGTTGAGCCAGATGGAGCGCACGGAGGGGTTGGAGGAGAGGGCGCGGACCTGGCCCGCGGTCGCCGGTATCGCCACCATGCCGAGATGCGGCAGTGTGGTGCCGCGCAGGACGCCGTTGAGCGTCAGGGTCAGCAGGTGCGAGCCGGTGAGGCCGCTGCTGGTATTGAAGGCGACGATGACGGTGCCGACCGGGGCGGCATTGGCGAGGCCGCTCAGCTTGGCGGTCAGGGTCGGCCCGAGCTTCGCCGCGGACGCGGACCGGACGGCGGGCCCTGCCAGCAGCAAGGCCACGGAGAGCGCCGGGGCGAGAGCCCTCAGGGCACTGCGGAAGCGGCGGTTGGACGATGCGTTCATTCCCTCTCCTCTCGGTATTCGAATAGAGCCTTCAGGTTCATGGGGAAGCTCTCAGCTCGTAGCAAGGGTGCCCTCGTCTACTATGGGCAAGGGGAGGCCGGGGGCGGAAGAGGGAAATCCCTCATGCGGGCTGGGGGATTTCCCTCAGGCGGGTGGCCACGGCAACGGGTGTATAGTTGGATGCGAATCGCTACGGGTCTGCGGCCCATGGAACAACTTGGAATTCTCCCGAGCCGGCTCTCTCGTGAGGGGTGAACGACCCATCTCTTTGGGGGTGAAGCAAATGAAACGAATTCTGGTCCTGTTCCTCTTCGCTTTGACCGCGGCCCTGCCTTCCGGTGCCGACAATCTCCTTCCGGGCCTCCTCGGCAGCGGCGGCACGATCACCCTTCCGTTCTCTCTGGGGGGCGTCGTCGGGAGTCTGACGGTGGTCTTCGACAGCGTGACGAACCTCAGCTCCTCCAGTCTCGGGGTGTCGATCAATCTCGTCACCCCGCTCGATCCGGCTCTGCGCGCCCGCCTCCCCAGCGGCGTCTCGATTCCCCTGACTCTTCCGATCCTGGTGCATATCGATCCCGCCTCCTCGGGCGGGCTGGCCTTCAACGGCGTCGCGACCGTTCAGCTCCAGGCGCTGTCGCTCCTCTTCCCGAGCAACTCGCCGCGGATCTACGGCGCCTCCAACGGCGGCGACTTCACGGATTTGACGACGGCCCTCAAGAGCGTCAATCTGGACACGAGCTACCGCGCCATCGGCACCAAGGGCGGATTCTCCGAGTTCCTGATCATCTCGGATCCCCGGCCCGTGGACTCGGTGATCGGCGAGAAGCTCGACAAGCTCGACCAGATCCTGGCGGACAACAGCGGCGCGATCTCCGCAACGGTCGCCGCCGAGCTCGCCTCCGAGCTGGCCGCGACCCGCGCCCACGTCGCCGCCGGGAATCCGGCCGCCGCGGTCACCGACCTGAATGCATTCCTGGCCACGGTGGCGGCGCACAGCGGAACGGACATTCCGGACGTCTGGCGGGCGGCGCGCGATCTGACCAACGTGGCCGGTCTGCTGACGGCGGCGGCGCAGACTCTGCAGTTCGAGCTTCGCGTGAAGCAGGGCCTCGCTCACTAGGGGGAGAGGACGAGAGGAGCCATGCCGGCGCGTCTGACGATCCGCTTTTCCGCGGCTCCGGCCCGGGAGCTCATCCTGGCGGAGGGAAGGGAGACGGTCGTCGGCCGCGATCCGGACTGCGGCGTGGTGGTTGAGGACGACCGGGTCTCCCGCCGTCACGCCGTTTTTTCGTCTGGCCCCATGGGCTGGAAGGTCACCGATCTCGACAGCAAGAACGGCACGCTGGTCAACGGTGTGCGCGTCGAGAGCCAGCGGCTCCTGGAACGAAGCTGGGTCAGCTTCGGCGGCCTGCTCTCCCACTTCGAGACGATCCCGGGAGGGGTCGAGGAGATCCGGAAGGAACGGCTGCGGCGCCTGACGACGGCGCTCGAAATCCGTGGCGATCTCGGCCCTGAGACGGGCTTGGCGGAGCTGCTCGCGCGGGCGGTCGCCTCGATGCAGACGCTCACCAACGCGGAGCGCGGCTTTTTGCTGCTCGTCCGCGACGACGGCGACTTCGAGGTGGCGGCCCGCTCGGGGTTCTCCTGGAACGATCTGCGGGCGGCGGAGTTCGGTGGCAGTGTGGGCGCCGTCGAGCGGGTTCTCTCCGCCGGGCAGCCGGTGGTCAGCGTGGATGCCCGGTCGGACACCGAGCTGGGGGCGCGGGCCAGCATTGTCTCGGGCGGCATCCGTGCCCTTCTCTGCGTGCCGGTCCACGCGCTCGACCGCCGGATCGGCGTCATGTACGCCGACAGCCGGCAGCCGGGAGCGGCCTTCACCGAGCTCGATCTGGAGATTCTGGAAGAGCTCGCCGCGCAGGCGGGAATCGCCATCGCCGCGGCACGCCTCAACGGCGAGCTGCGCGGGCTGGCCGAGCGGATCGCGGACAACGGGGCGGGCGGAGAGACCCTGCGCCCTCGGGATTTCCGCGACACCTGGCAAAGCCTCCTGGCCGCGCAGGCGACTCTCGGAGTCCCCCCATGAACGGCGAGCCGCCGGCGCGGCGATGGGAGATGCCCACCCGTACCTCCGAGGATGCCGTCCGGCGGCTGACGGCGGGCTCTCTGCTCGCCGGGCGCTACAGGATTCTCGATCTGGTGGGCGTCGGCGGCATGGGGATGGTCTACCGGGCGGCCGACGAGCAACTGGGGATGAACGTCGCCGTCAAGGTCCTGCGCCCCGACCTGGCGCTCGGCGGGCAGTGGTCGGGGCGCTTCAAGCAGGAGCTGGTGCTGGCGCGGCAGGTGAGCCATCCGAGCGTCGTGCGCATTCACGACATCGGGGGCGACGGCGAGGTCGTTTTTCTCACCATGGACTTCGTTCCCGGCCGCTCGCTGCGCGAGGTGCTCGCCGACGAGACGCGGCTGCCTCCGGACAAAGCGGTGGAGATCGCCCGCCAGCTCGCTCTCGGCCTGGAGGCGGCGCACCGGGCGGGGGTCGTCCATCGCGATCTGAAACCGGGCAACGTCCTGATCCATGAGACCGAGAGCAGCGGTGACGGCGTGCGGGCCGCCATCAGCGACTTCGGCGTCGCCCGCTCGCTCGCGGGCCTCGGGATGACCGTTCCCGGAGCCGTCGTCGGCACCCTGGGTTACCTCTCGCCGGAGCAGGCGCGGGGCGAGGCGGTCGACGGCCGGTCCGATCTCTACGCCCTGGGCATTCTGCTCTACGAGATGCTGACCGGCGAGCTGCCGTACGCGGCGGCCACCGAGGCCGAAATGCTCGCCCAGCGGTTGACCGGATCGCCCCGGAACCTGCGCTGGCCGGGGGTGACCGTGCCGCCGCGCCTGCGTGAGCTCGTCCAGCGGCTGCTGGCGCGCGATCCTGCCCGGCGCCCCCAGAGCGCGGCCGAGGTCGTGCGGGAGCTCGATCAGTGCCTTGCGAAGCCTCGCCACGTCCAGGGGCGGCGCATCGCCGTGGCGGCGGTGTTCCTCCTTGCGCTTCTCGCTTTGGGTTGGACCGTCCGCGAGCGCGTCCGGCTGGGGCGGCAGGGCTCCCCGGCGGCGCACGGCGTTTCCGGCCCTTCTGGTTCCTCGGGGACCGACGGGCCGCGGCACGCCCTGGCGCTGCTCCCCCTGGCCGACGACACCGGCCGGCCGGACCTCGCCTGGGTGGCCACCGGCATGCCGGAGATGCTCGCCGCCTTCCTGGCCGAGAGCCCGGAGCTGCGGGTTCTCGACAGCCAGCAGGTCTTTCACACCCTCGCCGACCTCAAGCTGCCGCGTGGGCCTCTGCCGCAGGCCGAGGCACAGCGGGTGGCCGTGCTGCTCGACGCCGACCGGCTGGTGGGCGGCCGGGTTCACGCCGCGGGTGGAATGCTGCGCATCGACCTGTCTCTGGCCGCCACGGACGGCGCGGGTCAGGCGCCCGTGGCCCTCTACGCCGAGACTCCGGAAGGCGAGGCCTTTCGCCTCGTCGAGCAGCTCGGTGGCTCTCTGCGCCGGCAGCTCGCGGTGCGTCCGGGGGTGGCCGCCGAGCCGGCTGCGAGCCACTCGTCCGTGGCCCTGGCCGAGAATGCGCGAGGGACCGCGAGCCTGGCGCGTGGCGAGACACTGGCGGCGGTGCCCGCCCTGGAGCGCGCGGTGGCAGCCGATCCCCGCTACACCGCCGCCTGGGTGAAGCTCGCTCAAGCCCGCGCGGCGCTCGGCCGCGAGGAGCCGGCGAAGGAGGCGGCACGGCGGGCGGTCGAGACCCTGGGACCCGGGGAGAGCCGCGCCGCCGCCGAGGCGCGGGCCGTCGAGGCGCGGCTCCTCGGCCGGCCGGACCGGGCGCAGGAGATTCTCTCTCGGCTCCTCGCGCGATTCCCCGACGACGTCGAGGTGCGGATCGAGCTGGCGAGCGCCTATGGCGAGCAGGGCAACCTCGAACGCGCCATCGCCACCCTGGAGGCGGCGGTGCGCACGGCGCCTCACCATCCTCGCGCCTTGTTTCTCCTCGGGAGGTACTCGATCGAGGCCGGCAAGGCCCGGCGCGCCGTCGACGAGTACCTGGTGCGGGCGCTCGTGGTGCAGAACCAGCTCGGGAGCGAGCAAGGGCGGGCCGAGATACTGAACGCCTTCGGCGTCGCCTATCGCGACCTCGGAGACCTGCCGCGGGCCGTCGAGAGCTACGAGCAGGCGGCGGCCATCCGTAAGCGGATCGGCGACGAGCGTGGCTACGCGACGACGTTGCGCAACCTGGCGACCATCCATACCATGCGCGGCGAGTATGGGCCGGCGCAAAGCCAGCTCACCGAGGCGCAGGCTCTCCTGCAGCGGTTGGGCGACCAGTCGGGCCTCGCCGAGGTGTACAACGACTTCGGAGCGCTCGCCGAGCAGCGCGGCGACTATCAGGAGACCCTGGAGCGTTACCGGCAAGCGTTGCGCGCCCGCCGTGATCTGGGTAACGACCGCGACCTCGCCCAGAGCTTCGGCAACGTCGGCTTCGCCTGCTACCTGCTGGGGCGGTATGACGACGCCCTGGTCTACTGGCGCCAGGGGCTGGAGCTGGCGAAGAAGATCGGCGATCCGAGCTTCGTCGTATTCGCGACGCAAAACCTCGGCCAGCTCGAACTGGCACGCGGCGAGTGGGACGAAGCGGCCAAATCCTTCCTCACCGCCCTGCGCTCCAGCCGCGAGCTGGGCATGAAGGAGACGATCGCCGTCTCGCTCGGCAACCTCGGGCGTCTCGCCCAGAATCGCGGCCGTCCTGGCGCCGCTCTCGCCTCCTACGGCGAGGCGTTGAGCGTCCTGCGCGAGCTCGGCGACCAGCGGGGGCTCGCGGAGTTCACCCTGGCCATGGGCGAAACCGAGCTGGAGCTGGGGATGACCGGCGCCGCGAGCGAGCATCTGCGCGCCGCCGGAGAGCTGTTGAAAAGCGGCGACAACCGCGAGCATCAGGCCGAGCTGGATCGCCTGCGCGGCGAGCTGCTCCTGGTGCCGGGTGCCGGAGGAGATCGCGCCGCGGCGGCCGAAGCCCTGCGCCGGGCGGTCGCCGAGGCCCGGGATAGCCACGGCGTCGTCGCCCTGCTTTCGGCCCGTCTGTCGGCCGCCGAGGGGACAGGAGCGAGAGCAGGATCGCTCGCCTCCCTGGAGAGCTTGCGCGCCGAGGTGGAAGCGCTGGGCAACGCGCGGCTGCGGCTGCGCGCCGCCGAGGCCGTGGCGCGAGCGGCCCTCGCCGCCGGCGATTTCGGACGGGCGCAGCGGGCCGCCCGGGCCGGACTCGAACAGGCGGCGGCCTGCGGCGGCTATGCCGGCGCCTACCGCCTGCACCTGCTGCTGGCGACAGCTCTGGAGCATGGTGGTGTCAAGAACAACCCTGAGGCCGCCGTCGAGCGCCGCCGTGCCGGCGAGGAGATCGCCCGGGTGGGCCGCGACCTCGCGCCCGAGCCGCGAAAATCCTTCGAGCGCCTCGCCGGAGTCGAGGGGGCCACGAAGCCGGACGTCACCGGCGTCTCGGCGGGAGTCAAGTCTGGAAAGCTCTGAGCCGGCCGATCCGATGTCCGACATCGTCGACCGCGTGCGCGACATCACGCGCGCCAACGAGCGTCTCTTCGCGCGGCTGATCGAGGGCGAGCGCCGTTTCCGCGGCCTCGCCAAAGCTGTCTGGAAAGTGCAGGAGGACGAGCGGCGGCGGCTGGCGCGCGAGCTTCACGACGGCCTGGGCCAGACCCTGACGGCCCTCACCCTCCAGCTGGAGCGCCTGCGCGAGAAGCTCGACGGAGCGGTGCCGCCGGAGCTTGTGGCCCGCGTCGACGATTCGGTCGAGATGGCGCGCCTGGCGCTCAACGAGAGCCGCGAGATGTCGCGCCTGCTGCGACCGCCGGTGCTCGACGACCTCGGGGTCGGGGCGGCGCTCTCCTGGCTCGCCCGCACCCTGGAGCAGCGCACCGGCCTCAAGGTCGAGCTCACCCTCGAAGCTTTCGACGAGCGCCTGGACCCGGATCTCGAAACCCTGGTCTTCCGCCTGGTTCAGGAGGCGCTGACGAACGTTCTTCGGCATTCCGGCGCCGATCGCGCCCAGGTAGACCTGCGCCGCCGGGGCGAGACCCTGGAGCTGCGGGTGGCCGACGCCGGGCTCGGCTTCGATTCGGAAGCCGCCCTGGCCCTGGGCGGAGCGTCGGCGGGCTCCGGCCTGCGCGGTATGCGCGACCGGCTGGAGCTGTTCGGCGGGCGGCTGGAGATGGCCTCGGCCCCGGGTGAGGGGACGCTGGTCCTGGCCGTCGTGCCCCTCGGGGGGGAGGCCGCGTGACGAACCGGGTGCGCGTGTTGGTGGCCGACGATCACACGCTCGTGCGCCAGGGGCTGGTGAGCCTGCTCGTCGAGAGCGGCGAGTGCGAGGTGGTGGCCGAGGCGGCGGACGGCCTCGAAGCGGTCGAGAAGGCGCGCGCCACGCGACCGGAGGTGGCGGTCATCGATCTCACCATGCCGCGCCTCTCGGGGCTGGAGGCGGTGCGCCGCATCCACGACGAGATGCCGCAGATCCGCGTTCTCGCCCTCACCGTCCACGAGGAGGAGGAGTACGTGCTGCCCGTGGTGCGGGCGGGCGCCTCCGGCTATCTGGTCAAGGACAGCGCCGTGGCCGAGCTGCTCGCCGCCGTGCGCGCCCTCCATGCCGGCCAGGGCTACTTTGGCCCGCAGGCGGCGCGGGTGCTCGCCGAGCAATACCGGCTGCCGGCGCAGGTGGACGATCCCTATGGCACCCTCTCGCCCCGCGAGCGCGAGGTCTTCCATCTCGTGGTCGACAGCCATACCACCAAGGAGATCGCCCGCGACCTGGGAATCAGCGTCAAAACCGCCGACAATCACCGCTGCCGGCTGATGGAGAAGCTCGGCGTCCACAACACCGCCGAGCTGGTACGCTACGCCGCGAGACGAGGCCTGCTGCCATGAACACCGCCGTCCTGGAAACCGCGCGTCTGCGCCTGCAGCGCTTCACCGCCGATCCCGAGGAGGCGGAGTTCGCGCTGCGGCTGCTCAACGAGCCCTCCTACCTCGAGAACATCGGGGACAAGGGCGTGAGAACGCTCGAACAAGCGGCCGGATACCTCCGCGAAGGACCGATCAAGAGCTACGAGCTCCATGGCCACGGCCTCTACCGGGTGGTTCTGAAGGAGACGCAACAGCTCGTGGGAATGTGCGGCCTGCTCAAACGCGATCAGTTCAAGGATCCGGACATTGGGTACGCGTTCCTGCCCGAGTTCTGGTCCCGGGGCTTCGCCTTCGAATCCGCCTCCGCCGTCCGGGATTACGGCCGGCAGACCCTGGGATTGCCGAAGATCATCGCGCTGGTGAACCCGGCCAATACGCCGTCCATCAACCTGCTCAAGAAGCTCGGATTTGCCTTCTCCGAGACCGTCACGATGGAGCCCGGCGGGGCGGTGGCGGACGTGTACGAGCTAAATTCCTGATCCGCCGTCTCCAAAAACAGGAATCCGGATGTTGCCCGAGCGGCGATAGGTCACATTTTCCGTCAGACGCTCAGGGTCGACGCCGGAGCGAAGGAGCGCTTCGACGCCCGCCGTGGCGATCGTCGTGGCGAGCGCTTCGCCGGGGCAGGCGTGGGGGCCGGCGCCGAAGGTGAAAAGCCGGCGGTCCCGCCGCGTGGGATCGAAGCGGTCCGGGTGGTGATTGGCGACCGGGTCGCGGTTGGCGGCGGCGAGCACGACGAGGATGACGTCGGCTGCCTTCATCTCCTGTCCCGCGATGGTTCCGGGGCCGGCGAGGAAGCGGCGGGTGTTCTGGACGGACGGATCGTAGCGCTGGACCTCTTGAACGACGCTACGGAGATCGTCTGTGGCCGCGGTCCCCGGATGTCTGGCGAGGGCGAGGAGCGTATTGCCGATCAGACCGGCCGTGGCCTCGTAAGCCTGGAACAAGAAACCGGCCGCGTTGGCGACGACCGCGTCCGGATCGTCGCGCCCGAACCGCCGGGCCTCCCGGAGCAGCGTGGCCATCAAGCCTGTTGTCTCAGTCGCCAGCGAGCGGAGCAGATCGAGAATCCGCCCCGCCGCCACCTTGCCCTCATCGATCTGCTTGGGGCTGGCGATGGGCGAGAAGCAGAGAGCGAAAGCGGCCGTCCAGTTGGCCGCCTCGGCCAGCCGCTCCTCAGGGACGCCGAGCAGGCTGAGGACGACGTAGGACGGCAACTCGAAGGCGAAGCCGGAGATGGCGCCGGGAGACGGGCCGATCTCGGTGGCGAGGAACCGCGCCAATCGGCCGCTCTCCTCGGCCGCCGCGGGGCCGTCGACGGACGCCAGGGCCGCGGACACGGCGTTCTTCAAGGGACAGCGGTCCTGGCCGTCGGTCATCCGCACCAGGCGTCCGAAGATCTCGCCGGCCGGGGAGCCCACGAGCACCCTGGGTACCGGCTCTGCGACAGGCCGGACGCGGCAGAGCCCGTCGTCGCTCAAAGCCGCCGTCACCGCCGCCGCGCTGGAGGCGACCCAGAGGCCGAGGGTCTCATCGCGGTACAGCGGCGCCTCGGCCACGAGGTGCGCGTAGTACGGGTAAGGATCGGGGTGGGTGACCGCGGCGATGGGATCGGTCGGAAAGCTTTGCTGTTTGGCGATCACGGTCTCTCCGGGCGCGGGGAAAGAAGAGCGGCGAACGTTCGCCAGCCTGGCCGTGCCGAGGTCGATCCTACGGGAAAGATGGTTTTGCTATCATCAAACCATGCTTGCAGACGCCGCCGTCGCTCCCATTGCCGCCTTGTTCGCCGATCCTGCTCGGGTGGCGATGCTCCTGGCGCTCTCCGACGGCCGGGAGGTCTCGGCCGGCGAGTTGGCCCTGCTCGCGGGCGTATCCCGCTCGACGGCCAGTCTCCATCTCACCAAGCTGATCGAGGGCGGGCTCGTCGCCGCCCGTCCGGAAGGGCGCCACCGTCACTACCGGCTGACCAGGCCCGAGGCGGTTCTGGCGCTCGAAGCTCTCGCCGTCCTGGCACCGCAGGGAACGCCTCGCACTCACCGTCAGGCGAAGATCGGGAGGGCTGTCCGCACCGCGCGCACCTGTTACGACCATCTGGCCGGCCGCGTGGGAGTCGGTCTCACGACGGCCCTGATCGAGCGCGGCGCACTGGTGCCGGCGGGCCGGCATTTCGAGGTTACCGCTTCCGGAGAGCGCCTCCTCGGCGACTTCGGGATCGACCTGGAAGCGGCCCGCCGGAGCCGCCGGGTCTTCGCCCTTGCCTGCCTGGACTGGAGCGAGAGGGTTCACCACCTCGCTGGCTCCCTGGGCGGGGCGCTGCTCACGCGCCTCTTGGACCTCGACTGGATCGCGCGAACCCCGGCGAGCCGTGCCGTCCAGATCACCCAAGCCGGCCAGCAGGGGCTGGCGCGGGTCTTCGGCTTGAAAGGCTGAACAGCCCCCGCCACTGCCGGTGAGTCGTTCGCCGCTCGCTGCGGGAGGCTCGCCGCTACCGGCGGACGCTCTGCCGCTGCCGGCGGAAGGCTCGCCGCTGGCGGCTGGTGTGTCAACGCGACCGGCTTGTGTCTCACCGCGAGGGATTTGTGTCGCACCGCTGGCGGCGGAAGGCCGTCTGCTGCCGGCAGATGTCGTTTCACTGGCGGCGACTGGCCCGCTGCTGCCGGCCGGAGGACCGGCGCTGCCGGCGAGAGGATCACATCCGCCGGCCGAAGGACCGCGACTGCTGGCGAGAGGCCCTCAGCCACCGGCCGCTTGCCTTGAGATCGGGGTTTGTCAGCCGGAGCCGGGCCGGGGAGCCACAGTTAATTCGACCCATCGGGCCAACGGTCTCGCGGCCTTTCAGGCCGCACCGCGTTGTCCTCTCTCCACCCAGGGCGTCGGCCTCCGGCCTTGGCCCTGGGCTCCGTTCTCCCGGCCCGTTGGGCCGGACGCACCTGCAATGGCGTCCTATCAATTCGACTGCGCAGTGGCCATCTTGGAAGTCGCCTCCACGACCCGGATCACCCGTTCGTCGTTCATTGATAGACCTTCCTTCTCCTTTAGACTAAGCGCTTTCGTTCTTCTCGCGCACGCCGCTTCCACTCCGCCGGATTACGGTGTTGGTGAAGAACCGCGAAGATGATGACGGCGTCAACATGGTCGACAAAGTACACACAGTACGGAAATCGGTGCAGAAGGGCCCGGCGCATGGACTTTCGTACCGCTGGAAACTGCTGGGGCGTGCTGCGGAGTCGCGCCACTACGTCATCGAGCTCGGCTAGGAACCGAGCGCTCAGGCCGTCCTCCTCGTCGTCATACCACTTACGGATAGATCGAACTTCGAGCTGGGCAGCCCGCCGGACGATCAAGCGCTTCATCGCCGCTTTGCTTCAGCGTTGAGCGTCGCCCGGAAGTCCTCCCAGCTCATCCCCTCGCCGGGATCTCGCTCGAACTCGGCAAGTCGCTCGTCCAGAATCTCGCGATGCCACTCCGGAACAGGCACTTTGTCCGGCTGCACTGCTATGACGTCCCAGAGCGCCTGGACGTAGTCGATCTGCTCTTCAACTGAGAGCTCCTCGAATCCTGGCGGCGGAACCTTGAGCGCGCGCGATGTTGCCATAGGGAAAGATTAGCACGCCCATTGCCTCGGAGAGTTCCTGGCCTTAGCCGCCAGGGGGGCCGTCGCCTCGGGGCAACCCCCTGCCAGGGATGTCCCTGGCAGGGCGGGATTTCGGGCTGTCGGTCCAACCCGGCCTACGAAGCCGGCGGGCACTCGCCGAGGATGTCGGTTCCGGGGCCGTTGTCGTAGTGCGCGATCTGCTTCAGGGTGTTGTACTTCGAGAGTTGATCCGGGGTCAGGATGGCCGAGAAGGCGGTGTCGAAGGTGTGGCGCGCGGTGCCGATGGCCGCCTTGTTGTTGAAGAGGTTGATCGAGTCCGTGCCGACCGTGGCCGGGTTGGGGGTGCCGCCCAGGTCCGTCCTGAGCGTCGCGCAGAGCGGTCCGCGCGCCTGGCGCAAGGCGTCCACCGAAGTCTGCAGGGTTTTCGCGAGCGCCTGAAGCTGCGTGTTCTGGTCGCTCGTCAGGTGGAGGTACTTCGCCAGCGCGCGCGGATGGCTGAGGATGGCGTCCGCGCTTCCCGATCTCGCCGAGGCGGCGTCGGATTCGAACGCGACGGACTGCGCGGCCAGCGGCAGGGCCAGCAGGCACAGCACGGCAACGGCGGCGAGAATCTTGAGACTCCTGGTCATGATACCTCTCCTTTTCTCAATCCAAAAACTACAGGTTGCGGATGAAACGGCTGCTCTACGCACCGTGAAACCCGCGAGCCCCGAGTTTCATGCGGGCTTGTCGAGATTTTTTTCAGAGGGTCAGGACGGACCCAGGACGATCCGCTCCGGAAGGGGCTCACCGCCATAGAGCCGCTCCACGAGGTCGGCTCGCCGCTCCAGCACCGCTCGCTGGTTGACGTAGCCCTTGTCCGTGACCTCGCCGGCCGCGATCGAAGGCGGCTCGGCCAGCAGGAGCACGCGGGCGATGCGCCGGCTGCTCGACGCGTGCGTCTGATTGAGGGCCGCGAGGCGGGCCGCCAGTTGCTTGAGCACCTCGGGATGGCGGATCAGCTTGGCGGGGGAAGCCTCCTCGCCAAGACCGCAAAGCGACCGGCAACCCGCCGGGTTCGGGAAGACGAGCAGGCCCACCTCCTGCCGGCCGTGGCCGGTCACCACCACGTCCTGCACCAGCGGGGCCGCGGCGGCGAGGATCTCCAGGCGCAGCTCGCCGACGTGGACCCAGGTGCCGGAGGTCAGCTTGAAGTTCTCGGCCAGCCGGCCGTCGAAGAGAATTCCCTGCGCGGGATCGCGCGGATCGGCGAGCTTGCCCGCGTCTCCGGTCTTGAGAAAGCCGTCCTCGTCGAACGCCTCGGACCCAAGCTCCGGGCGCTGCCAATAACCGGGAGTCACATTCGGACCCTTCACCCGCAGCTCCAGCTTGTTTTCGACCGGCGCCAGCTTGATCTCCGTGCCCGCTCCCGGCAGACCGATGACGCCGGCCCGTTCGATCAGGAAATGAACCTGCGTGGCGCTCGGCGCCGTCTCCGTCGAGCCCCAGGCCGAGAGCATGACGGCGCGCCGGCCGGTCGCCAGGATCGATAGATCTTCCAGTTTTTCCCACAGCGGCTGCGGCAGCGCCGCGGCGGCATAGAAGATCGCGTCCAGATCGCGAAAGAAAACCTCGCGCAGCACCTCGTCCCGCTCGAGATGAGGAATCAACATCTCATAACCGCGCGGCACGTTGAAATGGAAGGTCGATGGCACCTCCCGCAGATTGCGCACCGTGGTCTCGATCAATCCGGGCGCCGGTTTACCGTTGTCGATATACAGCGTGCCGCCGTTGCGCAGCACGAGGTTGAAGTTGTGATTGCCGCCGAAGGTGTGGCTCCACGGCAGCCAGTCGACGATCACCGGCGGCCGTTCTTCGAGGAACGGCCAGGCCTGTGCCAGAACCTGCTGGTTGGAGCAGAGCATCCGCTGCGTGTTGAGGACTCCCTTGGGTTTGCCCGTCGAGCCCGAGGTGAAGAGGATCTTGGCCAGGGTCTCCGGCCCCGTGGAGGCGAAGCGGGCGTCGAGGCCGGAGCCGCGGTCCGCCGCCAGGAGCCCGCCGAAGAGGGTCGCGCCGAGGCTGTCCGGAGGGTTGGTGCTGACGACGAGCTCGGAGGAGCCGGTCGCGGCGGCCGTCTTCAAGGCGCTCGCATACCGGGAGCCGTCCGCGGCATAGACGAGGCCGGGCCGTACCAGCTCGAGGATGTAGCGCAGCTGAGCATGGTCCTCCGCTTGCAGCGAGTACGCCGGGGAGACCGGTACGGCGGGGATGCCCACCTGCATGGCGGCGAGCTGAAGCAGGCCGTGATCGACGCCGTTGTCGGAGAGCAGCACCACCGGCCGGGTCTCGTCGAGTCCGCGCTCCAGCAGAGCGCTGCCGATCCGCTCGACGGCATCCAGGGCGGCGCCGTAGGTGACGCGGCGCCAGTCCCCGTCTCCGGCACGCTCAGCCAGAAACGTGCGGTCCGGCGCGGCCTGGGCCCAGCGATGCAGAAGGTCGCCGAGCCGGCCTGCATAGGGGCGCAGCTCGTGCCGTGAGCGCAGCACCAAGCCACCGCCGGGAAGCGTTCGCGTCTCGATGGCGACGGGAGCCAGGCTGAGCGGTTTGAACGGCGCCTTCGTCATGAGGTGCGGCGACTCTACCAAATCCGGAAAACGATAGACTGTCCAAGATGGACGACAGGCCCCCACCATGAAGCTCACTCCCGAGAATCCGGTCGCCGCAGGCAGGAGGGACCCCCTCGCGGGCGGCGGCGAGATGGGCGCGCTCATGCGCTCGATCGACTGGTCGAAGACCGGTGTCGGCCCCGTCGAGACGTGGCCCCAGAGCCTGCGTACCGCCCTCAGCATTCTGCTGGAAACCGGTTTCCCCATGTACATCGCCTGGGGACCGGAGTTCACGCAGTTTTACAACGACGGCTACCGTCCGATCCTGGGCGCGACGAAGCATCCGGCCGCCATGGGGCTCAGCACCCGGGTCACCTTCGCGGAGATCTGGGACATCATCGGACCGATGTTCCAGGGCGTGATGAACGGCACGGCCACGACGGTGGTGGACTTCCTGCTGCCGCTCGACCGCTACGGCTTCGTCGAGGAGTGCTATTTCATATTTTCCTACAGCCCGATCCGCCAGGAGAACGGCGAGGTCGGCGGCGTCCTCGTCACCGTGACGGAGACCACCGAGCGCATTCTCGGCGCCCGGCGCCTGAAGACGCTGCAGGAGCTTTCCGCCCGGACGCAAAATGCCGCGACCGCCGAGGCGGCGTGCGAGACCGCGGCTCAGGTCCTCGGGAGAAAACCCGGCCGACCTGCCTTTTGCCCTCCTCTACCTGCTCAGCCCGGACGGCAGGCAGGCGACGCTCGCCGGCACGGCGAACCTGGAGGGGGGAACCGCGGCGAGTCCGGTGCGGATCGACCTGACGGCGGAAGATTCGCCTTGGCCCGTCGCCGCCGTCATCGCCTCCGGAACGACGCGGATCCTCGAAGCGTTTCCCGCGGGGTTGGAGCCCCTGCCGGCCCGGCGGGTGGCGGTGATCCCCATCGCGCAGCCGGGCGAGGGCCGGCCGGCCGGCGTGCTGGTCGCGGCGACGAGCCCGCGCCTCAGCCTCGACGAGAAGTACCGCAGCTTCCTGGAGCTCGTGGCCGGGCAGATCGCCACCGCCCTCTCCAACGCTCGCGCGCTCACCGAGGCGCAAGCCCGTGCCGAGGCGCTGGCGGAGATCGACCGTGCGAAGACGGCGTTCTTCAGCAACGTCAGTCACGAGCTGCGAACCCCACTGACCCTGATCCTGGGGCCGGTGCAGGATGCCCTCGCCCAAGGCGCGGAGATGCCGCCCGAGGACGCCGAGCGCTGGCAGCTCGTACATCGCAACGGGCTGCGGCTGCTCAAGCTGGTCAATACCCTGCTCGACTTCTCCCGCATCGAAGCCGGCCGCGTCCAGGCCTCCTACGAGCCCACCGATCTCGCGGTGCTGACGCGCGACGTGGCGAGCGCCTTCGAATCCGCGGTCGAGGGCGCGGGCCTGCGCTACAAGATCGCCGTCGAGACGCTCGAAGAGCCGGTCTTCGTCGATCACGACATGTGGGAGAAGATCGTTCTCAATCTCCTTTCCAATGCGCTCAAGTTCACGTTCGAAGGGGAGATCGAAGTCGCGCTCCAACGGCGCGGCGAGCAAGCCCAACTGAGGGTCCGGGATACCGGCACCGGAGTTCCGGCCGAACAGCTCGCTTTATTGTTCGATCGCTTTCACCGCGTGCCGGGCGCTCGATCGCGCACGTATGACGGCACGGGGATCGGGCTCTCGCTCGTTCAGGAGCTGGTCAGGCTGCAAGGCGGCAGCGTGACGGTCGAGAGCGTGGTCGATCAGGGCACGACCTTCACGGTGGCGCTCCCTTTCGGTTCCACCCATCTGCCGCAGGATCGAATCGCGGCGCCCCGCGATCTCCACTCGGCCGGCATCGGCGCGGCGCCGTTCGTGGAAGAAGCGTTGCGCTGGGATGCGCTCTCGTCGGCAGCAGCGGAATCGCCGCCATCGCCGGACCTTGGCGCGAGCGCGGCACGCATCCTGCTGGCCGACGACAACGCCGACATGCGCGACTACATCACGCGGCTGTTGCAAAAACGTTTTTTCGTCGAGACGGTCGCCGATGGCGCCTCGGCTCTGAAGCGAGCCCGGGCCGCGCCCCCGGATCTCATCCTCTCCGACATCATGATGCCGGGCATGAACGGCTACCAACTGCTCCAAGCCTTGCGCGCCGACGAAGTCACGCGGGGCATTCCGGTCATTTTCCTTTCGGCTCGCGCCGGGGAGGAGTCGCGCGTCGAGGGTCTCTCCGCGGGCGCCGACGATTATCTGGTCAAGCCGTTCTCGTCGCGCGAGCTGATCGCCCGCATCAGTACGCACCTGGAGATCTCACGGCTGCTCATCCGCGAGCGCGAGGCGCGGGCGGAAGCCGAGGTGGCCAACCGGTCGAAAGACGAGTTCCTCGCCATGCTCGGCCACGAGCTGCGCAATCCGCTGGCGCCGATCGTCACGGCGTTGCAGCTCATGCGGCTGCGCGGCGACGATGTGCTCAGCAAGGAACGCACGGTGATCGAACGGCAGGTCAATCATCTGATCCGTCTCGTCGACGACCTGCTCGACGTCAGCCGCATCACTCGCGGCAAGGTCGAGCTCCAGCGCGAGCGGCTCGAGCTGTCCGAGATCGTGGCCAAGGCCATCGAGATGTCGAGCCCGCTCATCGAGCAGCGGCAGCATGTGCTGACGGTGGAAGTCCCCCGCCGCGGGCTCGCCATTGAGGGGGACGTGGTGCGGATGGCGCAGGTGGTGGCGAACCTTCTCAACAACGCCGCCAAATACACCGAGCCGCACGGCCACATCACGATCCGAGGGGCGTTGGAAGGCGCGCAGGTGGTCCTGCGCGTGAACGACACAGGCATTGGCCTGAGCGCGGACATGCTGCCGCGCGTCTTCGATCTATTCGTGCAGGAGTTCCAGGCTCTCGACCGCGCGCAGGGAGGGCTGGGACTGGGTTTGGCGATCGTGCGCGTCCTCGTCGAGCTCCACGGGGGTACCGCCGAGGCTCACAGCGAAGGGCATGGCCGCGGCAGCGAGTTCGTCATCCGCCTCCCCGCGGCGGAAACCGCCGAGCCCCTGGCGGTGGCGAACGCTACCCCGGGTGCCGAGGCCGTCACGCGGCCCGATGCGCTACGCGTCCTCATCGTCGACGACAACGCTGACGCCGCCGAGCTGCTGGCGATGAGCATCCAGCTCATGGGCCATCTCGCGGAAGTGGCGAACGACGGCCCCTCCGGCTTGAAGGTTGCGGCGCGGTTCCGGCCCGACATCGCCCTGCTCGATATCGGTCTGCCCGTGATGGATGGCTACGAGCTCGCCCGCCACCTGCGCGAGCTGCCCGGCCTGTCGTCGGTGCGGCTCATCGCCGTCACCGGCTACAGCCAGGAAGCCGACCGCCAGGAAGCCGAAGCCGCCGGCTTCGAGCACTTCCTCGTCAAACCGGTACAGCTCGGAGAGCTTCACGAGGCGCTGGAGGGTGGCTGACCTTGACTGCGGACGGTCTCAGTCCCCGATTGCCGATGAATTGCCGATGAGTTGCCGATAACTTGCCGATAACTCGTAGATCCTCCCCCGGCGGGAGGGATCGGCGACGGCCAGCCAGCCCTCCTCGGTCCATTTCTTGAGGAGCAGGCGGGCGGTGCGGTCGGAGAGGCCGAGGAGGCGAGCCACCTCCGTGGCGGTGATTCGGTCCTGACGGGAGAAGAGTGCCAGCACGGTCCGGGCTCTTGGGTCCAGCCGGCGAAGCGGGTCGGGCTCAACGGTGGCCCTGCTCTCGGCGGCGCGGAGCACCGCTTCCTTAACGGTCACGAAGACGGTCCTCAGGGTTGCCAGGAAGTACTCCAGCCAAGCCGTCAGGTCGGCGGTTTCCCGCCCTTCGTAATAGTTGTGGTGCGGATGGGCCGCGAGCGACCGGTAGTAGGCGGCAAGATCTCGGGCATGCTCCTCTTCGAGGGAGAAGAAGCCGTTCAGCCCGTAGCCGTCCCTCTGGAGGAGGAAGGTGGCGAGCAGGCGGGCCGTCCGTCCATTGCCGTCGTAGTAGGGATGGAGGGTGACGAACTGATAATGAGCGAGCCCGGCGATGAGCGGAGCCGGCAGGCGCTCCGCTTCCGCTTGGCGGACCCAGCCGACAAGGCCCGCCATCAGGGCGGGAACATCGCGAGCTTCGGGAGGGAGATAGACCAGGGCGCCAGTCGCGGAATCCCGGATCGAGTTCTGTCCGTCGCGGTAGGGGCTCGGCCGGGAGCGGCCGTGCTCCACCAAGGCGTGCAGGCGCTGGATGAGATCCTCCGTGAGCTCATCATGTCGTGCTGCCCATTCCTCGACGCGCAGCAGGGCGTGCCAGTAGTTCCGCACCTCGCCAGCGTCGCGTTCCCGGCCGTGGAGAGAGAGGCGGCGGCCGGCGACAACCTGCTCAGCCTCGGCGAGTGTGAGGCGGTTCCCTTCAATCCGGGTTGAGCAGTGAGTGGAGCGGACGCGGGCGAGGCGACGGAGCTCGGACTGGACGACAGGCGGCAGCGTAACCTGCTCGACGACCGCCCGCGCCGCCTCAATCTCCATGAGTTGGCGGGCAATGGCTGGAGTCAGCGTGTACCGCGGTTGCCAGAGGGCCTCAGGGCTGTCTCCCATCGTTATACTTTGTCACGTCGGCCCCTACGCCCGCTCCATATAGCCGTTGCCGACGACCTTCAGACACACACGCCCCACGACCGGATCGGTTCGCTCCTGAACCGGCTTGACGACACAGCCTTCGCGGACGTGGTCAGCGCCGGGGACGAGGCTGGGGCCTTCCGCCAGCTCCAGAATCCGCTCCAGCTCGAAGGGTATGCCCTCGGAGATCGTCGGCACCCAGGGGAGGCCGGACGGCGCGGACAGCTCGCGAGCCGCGATGGGCGCCATCCATTCGCTGCCGATCAGGATGTCGAAGGCGGCGAAGCGGACCTGGCCCTTCGTCGTGCCGTACCGAAGATCCTGGACCTGCCCGTAGACCTCGCCGTAGACGGTGACACCGGGATGGGCCGTCAGGAAGTCGCGCAACCCCTGCGTCTCCCGCAACGCCCGCCACCAGACGTTGTCGGCGGACTCCTCCTTCCACTCGGTGCGGGAGCCGCAGAAGAAGCCGCCGTCCTCCAGCCAGGTGAAGCGTCCGTTCGCGCCGTGGACCTTCTCGCTGACGAACACGATTTCCCCCGGGATGAAGACCGAGGCGTACCGGCGCAGGCTCTCGACGTCGAAGGACGGCCGGTAGCCGGGAGGCGGCTTGATCGACTCCCCGCCCGTGCTGATCGGCATGGGCGGATCGTAGTGCGTCACCCCCAGCAATGCGGCCACGTCGTCTCCAACCTTCGCGCCCTCGGGGGCCGGAATCAGCAATCCCATGCTGATGATCCCGCGCAGCCGCCGGACCTTGATCCGGCGGTGCCCGTCGAGGAAGGCGAACTGCGGTGTGTCGGGTACGACGGAATCCGGCGGAATATAGGCACCCAGCACGCGGCCGACCCAGTCCGCCGTGCGGACGCAGACGGTGTACCCGTCGAAGACGCGGACGACGGAAAGCGAATCCGCGTTGGGATGAGGCTCCAGGTGAACGGGGACGACTTCGACTCGGTGCGTGCTATTCGTTATGGGTTCCATTCTCCAACGTTAGCACCGAAGGCACCCGCCCCGGCTCCGCCAGACGCAGCAGACCCAGGCCGATTCCGGCGAAGCCGTTCATCAGGCCGGGGGATTCGATGCTGCCCCGGGTGCCGCAGAGCCAGCCGTCTCGATCGAGGCTGGCGAGGACGATCTCCACGAAGCGATGGATCTCCGCGCCGAGCTCGGGACTCGGGAAGGCTTCCTGGGCCTGGAGGAGGAAGTCGAGATTGCCGAGATCGCCGTGGCAGAGGCAGTGGTTCTGCCCTGGGCCGCGCGCCAGGGTGCGGCGGACGGCTTGATCGATCTCCTGGCGGATGGCGGCGCGTTCCTCGTCGTGTCGTGCGTGACGATAGGCGCGTAGCCGGGTGAGGCCCACTCCCGGCGCCCCGTAGCACCAGGCCACGGCGACCGTGCTCTCCGGCGGCGGCTTCTCGCCGCCGGCCGCGCGCAAGAGGCGATCGAGATCGGTCCAGAACAGCTCCCTTTCCCCGGCGAAGCCTTCCAGGCCGGCGTCGAGGAAGCGCGGCTCGCCGGTGACGGCTCCGAGCTCTGTGAGCGCCAGCGCGATGCCGCCCACGCCGTGGGAGATACCCGCCAGCGGCCGTTCGCTCGCCATGCGCGTGCGCCAGCCAAGCCCCGGCCCCCACGGCTCGGCAAGCCCGAGCAGCCGCTCGCCGCACTGGATCGCCACCTCCAGCGCGCGCCCTGATCCGGAGGATCCAGACGCCTGGTGAAAGGCGAGCAGCCCCAGGATCGCGCCGGCCGACCCGCCGATCAGGTCGAGATCCTGGTCCTCCGACAACAGTGAGGGAATGAGCTCCACGATCCGGTCACCCGCGGCGAGGATCTCCCGGTCCCGCCAGAGATGGCCGAGGTGGGCGAGGGCCCATAGGGTGCCTCCCCAGCCCTGAAAGGCGCCGATCGCGGCCGGCCCCTTTCCCTCTCCCTTCCAGGTTTCCAATTGCAGGAGGAGCGTGGCGAGCGCGGCGCGCGCCAGCCGGGTGGAATCCGCGTCGTGGGCGATCTCGCCGAGGAAGCCGAGGAACAGGGCGATGCCGGGCAGGCCCGCGTAGAGGTCTTCCGGCGTCGGCTCCAGCGACCAGCGCTTGTCGCGGTACTCGAGCCCGATCCAGGAGGCGTAATCCCCCTCGCGCACCGCCATCTCGGCGAACCAGTCGCCCACGGCGCGGGCGTGGCGGATCAGGCTCTCGCGCAGTGCCTCGGGCGACAGGCGCGGCGCCTCCGGATCGGGCGTGTAGCTCGTCCACTCGAGGTCGTCGCGGTTCAGCAGCAACGTACCGAGCGAGAGGCGCAGGAGCCAGAGCTGTCGCCGCAGATCCTCCTCGCCCAGCAGCTCGATGCGCCGGACGACGAGCTCGAAGGAGGGCTCTTCCAGGAAGCCGGGGACGATCTCGCCGCGGCTCGTCCACAGGTCGTGCGAGGAGGTAAGAGTCGAAAAGAAGGGAATGTCGCCTTCGCTGAGGTCGCGATGCTCGGCGGCGATCACCCGGGCGAGATTCGGCTGGCTCTCCACTTCCAGCGCGAGGCGGTCGAGCAGCCGGTCGCGGTCGCGAACGTCGCGCAGGTAGTCGGGATGGAAGCTCTCCTGGAGCAGCAGGCCGTAGATCTGCGTCGGGCGCAGAACTACCCGCACCGGGTCGCCGGCGAAGCGGTTCAGCTCGCGGCGCAGCTCGTCGCGATGGCTGGCCAGCAGGCGGTAGACGGTGGCGAAACCGCGCGTCATCTCCTCGCGATAAAGCGCCACCTGAACCGGCTGGCCGTCGAGCGTCGGGCGGTTTTGCCCTCCCTCCATGAGCACGCGGTCGCGCACCACGTGCATCTCGTCGGTGCCCGTTCCCATCCACTGGATCACTTTGTCCGGCGTGGGCTGGCCGGCCACCGCCGCCACGCCGCTGATGTCCACGCCCTCGAAATCGTCACCCTGGCCGACCTGGAAGGGGAGAAGGCCCACGCGCAGCACGGAATGGAGGGCGAACTGGGACCGCAGCTCTTCGTGCGGCCGTGCCTGCTTGCCGCGCTGGATCTGCGGATGGAACAACGATTCGAGGTCGATGGCGACGGGGTGCTCGCCCGCGGCGATCAGGTTCTCATAGTGGCAATCGGTGGCGGCCAGGCTGTAGAGCATCGCGAGCAACCCGCCCAGCCGCTCATGGAAGCGGGCGACCGCGTCAGGCGTCTGGCATGGCTCGGCGGCGGCGAACTCCATCCAGCCGTGATCGCCGCGATCGAGCACGGCCAGGGTGCGAAACCCGAGAAGGCTGAAGTCGCCTTCTTGAGCGTTCACCCACGCCAGAAGCTCCTGAAAGTGGGCCTCGACGGCGAGCGAGCGCGGCTTGTAGACCAGCCGGGCGCCGGAGGCGAAGGTGAAAATCCGCACCGCCCGGCCTTGCCGGTGGCGATCTCCGGCGCCGCCGCCGAGGGCGGTGAGCGGTCCGGGGTCCTTGCCGTCGAAGAATCGTTCGACGATGGCGGGCCAGTCCGCGGCGAGTTGGGAGAAGATCTCCACGGTCGCCGCGCGGAAGAGATCGAGATCGAGGAGCACCTGGCGGGCGAGCACCGAGTATTCGCCAAGGATCGCGTCCCTGGTCTCAGGATCGCGCAGGCGCTCGACGAAGGAAGCGAAGCGCTCCTCCGGGGTATCTCCGGCGAGCAGCTCCCGCAGACGGGCCACGTGCAGCTCGAGGACGAGAGTGCGCGAGAGAATCGGAAGGAGCCGGTAGGGGAGGGTCTCCGAAGCCAGCCGGAGGGCGCTGTCCACGGTGAAGGGGAGGGGACCCGTCGCCGCGCGGACGAGCGTTTCGAGATCCTCCTTCAGGTCCAGCCGGGCGCGGTCGACGAAGGGGCGGACGACTTCGAGAAAGCCGGCGGCGGTGCCAAGCTCGGCCGCGATGGGCAGGGGCGGCAGGGCCGCCAGGGCCTGCGAGTCCGGCGTCGAGGGATCCGCGAGATCGATGTTGGCTGTCCTCATTGAGCCTTTCACAGGGGCGGAGAAATCAGTCCCCGCCCCTGGGGAGGGTCGCCTAGGCCGTCGTCGGGCAGCAGGCCGCCGAGCCGCCGAAGGTGTATTCCGTGCAGGTGATGGCGGTGGTGATCGGCGGGCAACAGGAGCGCCAGTTGAGGAAGGTGTAGTTGGTGCAGGTGGGAGCCGTCGTCACGGGCGTGGACGCGCCCGCGATCCGGAGCTGATCGTCGCTCAGGTCGGCGATGCCGGCGGGATTCAGGGGCAGAGCGGCCTGCTCCTCCTCCGACAGGGTGGCCCGATACATGGGGTCCTTCCAGGCGCGGATGACATCGGTCTTGTTCATGAACGGATCTCCTTTTGAGAGTTCACGGCGAAGCGAGAGGCCCTGGACGGAGAGCCCCTCCGTATTCAATGGTGCCGGAATCCAGCCGGCCGGGACAAAACGCCGGGATTACGCCAAGGCGACCCTTGCCCACAGGATTCTTTGCGAAAAGACGACCTTCAGGCACAATCCGCTGATTCGGAGATCTGAAAGAGAGGGGCTTTTATGCAAAAGGACTTCACCGGCCGCGTCGCCCTCGTCACCGGAGCCTTCCGCGGTTTTGGATTCGCCACCGCGGAGCGCCTCGCGGTCCGCGGTGCCTCGGTGGCCGTCCACGTCCGCGATGCCGAGCGCGCCGAGGCGACCGCGCGACGCTTGGGGGATCGCGGCTTCGCGGTGGCGGGCGACCTGGGGAACGCTGACGATCTCAAGGCGCTCGTCGCCCGCACCCTCGACCGCTTCGGCCGGCTGGACGTCCTCGTCAACAACGCGGCCGTGGCGCTTTCGACCCGCTTCGAGAAGATCACCGAGGAGGAGTGGCGGCGCACCTTCGAGGTCAACGTCACGGCGGTCTTCCTGCTCATCCGCGGCGTGCTGCCGGCCATGCGGGAGCAGCAGTATGGGCGCATCGTCAACCTCTCCTCGACCGCCGGCAAGACCGTGAGCACCCTGGGAGGCGCCCACTACACCGCCTCGAAGGCCGCCCTCCTGGGATTGACCCGCGCCGCCGCCAAAGAGCTGGGACCCTACGGCATCACCGTCAACGCCCTCTGCCCCGGGCTCTTCGACACCGAGCTGACGCGCGAAAGCGCCACCCCCGAGCAGCTCGAAGCCATCGCGAAGACCTTCCCCATCCGCCGCCTCGGAGACGCCGTCGAAGTCGCCGACCTCATCTGCTTCCTCGCCTCCGAAGCCGCCGGCTACATCACGGGGGCGTCACTGGATATCAATGGCGGGGATTTGATGCTGTAGGGTTTGAACTGGCTCACCGCTCGAACTGATCGCGGAGGTAGGACCATGTTTCGGACCTTCAAGCTGCCGCGCTCGGATTGGTTTCAGATGGGACCGACTTTCCCGATCCTGAGACGCCCCACGGGGTAGCTGGCGCTACCCTGCGGGCGTCTCTACATTGGGGTCGTAACGGCTTGGAAAGTGGAAACGCTCAGGCTTTCCGAAAGATTGATCACCTGATCGCCTCCTACGGGCGCCACCGATCCGAATCAAGTCGCCGGTTCGCCCCCCACTGTAGAGACGCCCAGCGGGTAGCGCCAGCTACCCCGTGGGGCGTCTCCGAGGCGGCGAAAACCGCTCAAAAGGCGGGAGACTCCCCCGGGGATAAGAATAGACCGGCTCGCGATATCCACCCCCTCAATCCCCGCCCTTCAACCCCGCCTTCTTCGCGTAGTACCGGAACGACCGGAAGCTCATTCCCAGCAGCTCCGCCGCCTGGGTCTGCACGCCGTTGGTGCGCTCCAGAGCCTGGATCATGAGCTGGGTGCGGATGGATTCGAGGTAGGCCTCGAGGTCCAGGCCCTCTTCGGGGAGCTGGACGAGGTCGGGGTGCGTCCGCCGGTTGGTGAGGAGGTGGACGGGGAGGTCTCGGGTCGTGATGGTCTCGGCGTGGGAGAGGGCGAGGACCCTCTCGATCAGGTTTTCGAGCTCGCGGACGTTCCCTGGCCAGTCGTAGCTCTCCAGGATCTGCATCGCCTCGATCGAGATCTGGCGCAGCGGCAGCTCCATCTGCTTGCTGTACTTTTGCAGGAAGAAGTCCACCAGCAGGGGAATGTCCTCCCGCCTTTGACGCAGCGGCGGCAGGTGGATGGGCAGGACGTTGATGCGGTAGTACAGATCCTCGCGGAACTCGCCGGTCAGCAGCCGACCTTCCAGATCCTGGTTGGTGGCGGCGATGATCCGCACGTCCACCGTCTCCTCGTCCGTCCCGCCGACCTTGCGCACCACTTTTTCCTGCAAGGCGCGCAGCAGCTTGACCTGCATGGTCGGGGTCATCTCGCCGATCTCGTCGAGGAACAGGGTGCCGCGGTCGGCCTCCTGGAAGAGCCCCTTCTTGTCCTTCACGGCGCCGGTGAAGGCGCCCCGCTCATGGCCGAAGAGCTCGCTTTCGAGCAGGTTTTCCGGCATCGCGCCGCAGTTGATGGAGAGGAACCGCCGGTTCGACCGCGGGCTGGCGAAATGGATGGCGCGGGCGATCAGCTCCTTGCCGGTGCCGCTCTCGCCGTGGATCAGCGCCGTCGAGCTGGTGCGGGCGATGCGCTCGACCAGCGAGAAGATCGCCTGCATGCGGGCGCTCTTGCCGATGATGTTGTTGAAAGTGTATTTCTGCTCCAGCTCGCGACGCAGATAGACGTTCTCGTCCGCCAGCTCGGCCCGCTCCAGGGCCTTCTGCGCCACGATCTTCAGCTCCTCGACGTCGAACGGCTTCGAGATGTAATCGGCGGCTCCCAGCTTCATCGCCTCGATGGCCGACTTCGTGGAGGTGTAGGCGGTCATCATGACGACCGGCGGCCCGCCGCCGTTGGCCTTGATCTCCCGCAGCAGGTCGAGCCCGTTGCCGTCCGGCATCAGGATGTCGCACAGCACGAGATCGAAAGCGTTGCGCTCAAGCTGCTTGTGGGCCTCGCCCACCGAGCGCGCGGTCGTCACCTCGTAGCCGACGCCCTGAAAGAGGATGGAGAGGAAGTCGAGCATGCTCGACTCGTCGTCGACGATCAGCAATTTTACGCGCGGGCTCATGCGGGCGCCTCCGCGGAAACCAGGGTGACGCTCGAGCCGGCGGTGGGCAGCTCGGCGGTGATGGTGGTGCCGGCTCCCGGCCGGCTGTCGACGTGCAGGCGGCCGCCATGGTCCTGGACGATGCGATAGACGATCGCCATGCCAATGCCGGTGCCACCATCGAAAAACGACTGGAACGGATGGAACAGATTGGTGCGCTGCTCCTCGGACATGCCGCGGCCCGTATCGATCACTTGCACGCGATACCAATCGCTCTGGAACCGGCCGATCACTCGCAACTGTCCGCCATCGGGCATCGCCCGCAGGGCATTGCGCGCCAGGTTCCAGAAGATCTGGCTCACCTGGTCGGGATCGGCGAACAGGCGTGCCGACGCCGGGTCGAGCTCGATCTCCAGCTGGTGCCGGTCCGAGACCTCTTCGCTGTTCTTGAGCAGCTCGAAGTTTTCGGCCAGCAGGCGGGCGATGTCGAACGAGACGCTCGACCGCTCGCGGGGGCGGGCGAAGCGCAGGAAGCCTTTGATGGTGCGATCCAGGCGGTGGCTCTCCTTGAGCAGGATTTCGATCAGCTTGCGCTGCGCCGCGTCGCCATCCACCGAGGTGGAGAGCATCTGAACGGACCCCGAGATGGCCGCCAGCGGATTACCGATCTCGTGCGCCAGGCCGGCCGCGAGCTCGCCCACGGCCACCATGCGGTCTTTCATCCGCAGCTCTTCCTGCATCCGCCGCCAGCGGGTGAGGTCCTGGAAAATGATGATGTAACCCCGCTGGTGCCGCTCGGCGTCGCTCAAGGCCGAGATCGAAAAGCCGACGTACCGCGTCTCGTGGTCGCGGGTGAGCTCCACTTCCGAGCGCATGCGTCCGGTCTGCTCGCTGGCGGCGGTCGCATCCCCCCATTGCAAGACGGTGAAGAGGCCGGACTCCTGGATCGGATGGCCGACCATCTCGTCCTCCTCGCGGTCGAGGATCTCCAGCCCGGCGTGATTGGCGCTCGTCACGATCCCGTCGAGATCGGTGGTGAGAATGCCGCTGGTGATCGATTGGATGACGTCGCGGTGCACCACCTGGAGATCGGCGAGATGCTCGCTTTTCTCTTCCAGGGCCCGCTCGGCGCGGGTCACGTTGTGCGCCAGGTAGTAGGTGAGCAGGGCCACGGCATAGAAACCGAAACCGTGGATGCTGAGGTTGTAGCCCAGGCGCAACCCGGAGATCGCCTCCTGACTGGCGCTCGCCGGCTGAATCGTGCCGAAGTAGAGGAGCACGATCAGCGAGCCATAGAACACGAAGGCGATGCTCGCCACGGTGAGACCGGCCCGCCGGCGCAGCAGCGTCGAGGCGACGGCGATGACGATCAGGTAGAGCAGCGAGAAAGGACTGGTGGCGCCGCCCAGGTAATACACCAGGCCGGTGATCAGGATCAGGTCGCCGACGAACTGAATGTAGGCCTGGATGGTGGGGAAGCGCCGCAGCACCCGCATCATCGCGATGTAGAAGAGCGTTGCGAAGAAGGTGGCGATGGCGAGCAGCGCCGGAAAGTAGTGGGGCACCAGCTCGGATTCGGCCGTCGCCGCGGCGGGAGCGGACGCGGGAGCCGGTTGCTGGCCCTCCGGGGCCGGCGGTCCCACGAAGCTCGGCTCCGTCTGGGTCGTCGTCGCCGGCGGCGTCTGGGGGGAGGGCACCCAGAGCTGGAGCAGGAAGTAGGGAAGCAGCACGCTGACGATCGCCACCACGCGGATGGCGGTGTACCAGCGGAGCTGGTTGACCAGCGGAGTCATGGCGAGGGGGGCCGGAGTGGGAAGGCCACCCCGGCCATGGATCTCGAAGCCAACGTTACCCGATCTTGGACAGAATCGAGTAGAGGGGCAGGTACATGGCGGCTACGATCGTACCGATGACGGCGCCCAGCACGGTGATCATCACCGGCTCGATGAGCTTCATCAGACCGGCCACCGCCGTGTCCACCTCGTCCTCATAGAAGTCGGCGATCTTCGATAGCATCTGATCCAGGGCGCCGGTCTGCTCGCCGACGTTGATCATCTGCACCACCATCGCCGGGAACACCTTGGTCTGCGCCAGCGGCTCACTGATGCTCTTGCCTTCCTCGACGCTCTTGCGCACCGCCATGATGGCGTCCTCGATGACGGCGTTGCCGGCGGTCTTGGCGGTGATCTCCAGGCCGTCCAGAATCGGCACGCCCGAAGCCGTCAAGGTGCCGAGGGTGCGGCAGAAGCGGGCGACGGAAATCTTGCGCAGCAGCATGCCGATGACCGGGATCTTGAGCATCGCGCTGTCGAGGATCCGTTTGCCGTGCGGCGTGTTGTGCCAGCGGTTGATGGCCACGCACCCGAAGCCGATGACGATGATGATGAGGAAGAAGTAATCCGCCACGAAGTTGCTGGCGCTGATCACGATGCGGGTCAGCAGCGGCATCTCGCCGCCGAGGCCGGCGAACAGCTGGGCGAACACCGGAATCACCTTCCACAGGATGATGAACACCACCAGGGCGGCGATGACGATGATCGACACCGGGTAGATGAGCGCCGATTTGACCTGGCTGTTGAGCTTGACGGCCTTCTCGATGTACACCGAGAGGCGCTGCAGGATGATGTCGAGGATACCGCCCGACTCGCCGGCCGCCACCATGTTGGTGAACAGGGCGTCGAAGGCCTTCGGGTGTTTCTTCATCGAGTCGGCGAGCGAGGCGCCGGACTCGACGTCCGTCCGCACCTGCTGGATGATCGCCTGGAACGTGCGGTTCTCCTCCTGATCGCCGAGGATCTCCAGGCACTGCACGAGCGGCAGGCCGGCGTCGAGCATGACGGAGAACTGACGGGTGAAGATTGCCACCCGTTTCGCGCCCACGCCGCGGGGGATGCGCGGGATGAGCTTGATCTCGCGGCCCTTCTCGCGGATGCTGGTGATCTGAATCTGCTGGCGGCGCAGCACCAGCATCGCGGCGTCGCGGGTATCGGCCAGGAGCTGTCCCTCCTGGACCTGACCGGATCGAGATTTACCTTTCCAAACGAAGCTTGGCATCCCCTGAGCTCCTCTAAGCTACTGCGCCGTCAACACCGGGTTCAGCGCGGTCGGACCGCGGTTGATCATTTCCTGCAGCTCGTCCGGATACGACGACCGGGCGAGCGCCACCTCGAGCGTGATCAGGCGCTTGAAGTAGAGGGCGGCCAGCGCCTGATTGAACGTCTGCATCCCGTGCTTGGCCTGGCCGGCCTGCATCATGCCGTAGATCTGGTGCACCTTGTCCTCGCGGATCAGGTTGCGGATGGCCGAGCTGGGGATGAGGATCTCCATCGCCATCGCCCGCCCCTTCCCTCCGACCTTGGGCAGCAGCGTCTGGCAGACGATCCCCTCCAGCACCAGCGAAAGCTGGGCACGGATCTGCCCCTGCTGGTGGGCCGGGAAGACGTCGATGATGCGGTTGATCGTCTGCGCCGCGGAGTTGGTGTGCAGGGTGGCGAAGGTCAAATGGCCCGTCTCGGCGATGCGCAGCGCCGACTCCACGGTCTCCAGGTCGCGCATCTCGCCGATCAGCACCACGTCCGGGTCCTGCCGCAGCGCCGAGCGCAGGGCGGCGGTGAAGCCGTGGGTATCGGCCGACACCTCGCGCTGGTTGACGATGCACTTCTTATGGCTGTGCAGGTACTCCACCGGGTCCTCGATGGTGACGATGTGCTCGGCGCGCTCGCGGTTGATCTTGTCGATCATGGCGGCGAGAGTCGTCGACTTGCCCGAGCCCGTGGGCCCGGTGACGAGGATCAGCCCGCGCGGCTTCTCGCACAGGCGCTCGATGATGATGGGCAGCCCCAGCTCGCGGAACCCCTTGATTTCATAGGGGATCTGCCGGAACACCGCGGCGATGGCGCCGCGCTGATGGAAGATGTTGGCCCGGAACCGGGCGAGCCCCTTGATGCCGAACGAGAGGTCGATCTCCAGGTTCTCCTCCAACCGGTGCTTCTGGTTGTCGGTGAGGACGGAGTAGGCGAGCTGCTTGGTCTCCGACGGCGTCATCGGCGGCAGGCTGAGAGGCCGCAGATGGCCGTCCACCCGCACCTGGGGCGGCGAATTGGTGGTGATGTGCAGGTCCGAACCCCCCATCTCCACCATCGACTTCAAAAGCTGATTCAGAGTCGGCGGCATGACGACAAACTCCAGCGAACGATCCTATCTCCTGACGGTTTAAACCGCGAGGGAGTCTACACCATTGAGGGAATAGATGAAAGGGTATGAGTCGGGGTCTCCCCCACCCTGATATCCTCTCCCCCGTGAGCGAGCAACCCGATCCGCACGAAGAAGAGGTGCTGGGCAAGGCGTATGACGCCCGCCTGATGCGCCGGCTGCTGGGCTACATCCGGCCCTACAAGGGGATGACGGTGAGCGCCCTGGCGTTGATCCTGGCGTCGTCCGTCTGCCAACTGGTGGGACCGCTGGCGACGGCCGTGGCGCTCGACCTCTTCATCCGGCCGCAGGGGAGCACGGGGCAGATCTCGGCGCCCAGCCTCTTCGTCCGCGGCCAGCTCCTGGCGCGGGGAATCGATCCGGCGCGGATCGCGGTGCAGGGGCTCACGGTCACCTCCCTCATCTTCTTCGCGGCCCTGGTCCTCACCTTCATCTCTCTCTATGCCCAGGCCTACGTGCTCCAGCTCATGGGGCAGTACATCATGAAGGATCTGCGGCGGCAGATCTTCGCCCACCTCCAGCGCCTGCCGCTCGCCTTCTACGACCGCAACCCGCTGGGCCGGCTGGTGACCCGGGTAACGACCGACGTCGACGCCCTGAACGAGATGTTCACGGCCGGCATCGTCACCATCTTCGGCGACGTCATGGTCCTCACCGGCATCGCGGCCGTCCTCTTCTGGCTCGATTGGCGGCTCGCCCTGGTGTCCTTCTCTATCGTCCCCCTGCTGCTGCTGCTGACCTCCTGGTTCAAGGCCAAGGTGCGGGCGAGCTTCCGCGAGGTGCGGGTGAAGATCGCCCGCATCAACGCCTTCCTCCAGGAGCACATCACCGGCATGCCCGTGGTGCAGCTCTTCAACCGCGAGGCCCTGGCCTACGGGGAGTTCGACGGCACCAACGACGCGCACCGCGACGCCAACGTGCGGTCGATCTTCTACTACGCCATCTTCTTCCCCGGCGTCGAGCTGATCACCTCGGTCGGCACGGGGCTGCTGATCTGGGTGGGCGGCGGCCGGGTGCTGGTGAGCGCCCTGTCGATCGGCGGCCTGATCGCCTTCCTTCAGTATGCCCAGCGCTTCTACCAGCCGCTCTCGGACCTGTCGGAGAAGTACAACATCCTCCAGGCGGCGATGGCGAGCTCCGAGCGCATCTTCCGCCTGCTCGACATGCCGGTGACGATCGCCTCGCCGCCTGCGGCCTTCAGCCCGGAGCGGGTGCAGGGCGACCTGGAGTTCCAGGACGTCTGGTTCTCCTACAAGGAGAACGAGCCGGTGCTCAAGGGAATCTCCTTCCGGGTCCGCCCGGGCGAGACCCTGGCCGTCGTGGGGCACACGGGAGCCGGCAAGAGCACCCTGGCGAACCTCCTGTTGCGCTTCTACGACATCGACAGGGGTATCGTGCGGGTGGATGGGGTGGACGTGCGGGAGTGGGACCTCGCCAAGCTGCGGCGCAGCGTCGCCATGGTCCTCCAGGACGTCTTCCTCTTCTCCGGCAGCGTCGGCGCCAACATCCGGCTGGGGGAGGAGGCCATCAGCGACGAAAGGGTGCGCTGGGCGGCGGGAGAGGTGCACGCCCTCCCCTTCATCGAGCGCCTGCCGGGAGGTTTCGACGCGCCGGTGCGGGAAAGGGGGGCGGGGCTCTCCGTGGGGCAGAAGCAGCTCATCGCCTTCGCCCGCGCCCTGGCCTTCGACCCGAGCATCCTCATCCTCGACGAGGCCACCTCCTCGATCGACACCGAGACCGAGCAGCTCATCCAGCGCGCCCTGGAGCGCCTCCTCGTGGGGCGAACCAGCGTCGTCATCGCCCACCGCCTCTCAACCATCCAGAAAGCCGACCGCATCCTCGTCCTGCACAAAGGCGAAGTCCGCGAGTACGGCACCCACCAGGAGCTGCTGGCTCTGCGGGGGATCTACTACCGGCTGTACCTGCTGCAGTACAAGGATCAGGAGGGGGCGGCGGTGGTGGCGGGGGTGGGGTAGGGGGCCTCCTTCTCGCGGTAGGCTTCCTGGTTCTGTGGCGAGGCGGCTCAGGTTTTGGTAGGCTCGAAGGGCGCGAGCGGATGCTCGGAAAAGCTCCGTGCACGGCCGGATTACGAAATTCAGGAGAGGTTCGGATGAGCGCTTCCACTGCTGCTTCGGTTTTTGACTTAAGCCCGTCGGAAAAACTTCAACTCGTTGAGGATCTATGGGATGACCTTGCGAGTACCTCACATGCCGTGCCGGTTCATGATTGGCAGAAAAAAGAGCTCGCCCGTAGAAAGGCGAGCCTGACCGAGAATCCAGCCTCTGGCCTGACCTGGGAAGAAGTGAAGCGACGGGTCAGAAGCCGCTATGGCCGCTGATTTGATTGTCGCACCGGAGGCCGAGCAGGATCTCGTCGAAGCGTACGGTTGGTACGAGGAGCGGCGGGCGGGCTTGGGAGAAGAGTTTCTGAGCTGCGTTGATGCCTGTATTGAAGCGGTCCGTCGTGCTCCTGAGATGTGCGCAGTAGTCTACGAAAACTATCGGCGTGCCCTGCCTCGCCGCTTTCCTTACGCTGTCTTCTATGAATATGTCGATGGAACGGTCACCGTTTATTGTGTGTTCCATACGTCCCGCGATCCAGAAAAATGGATCAGGCGCTTGCCCTGACCCGGCGAAGGGGCCATCAGCGACGAGCGGGTGCGCTGGGCGGCGGGAGAGGTGCACGCCCTCCCCTTCATCGAGCGCCTCCCCGGAGGCTTCGACGCGCCGGTGCGGGAAAGGGGGGCGGGATTGTCGGTAGGGCAGAAGCAGCTCATCGCCTTCGCCCGCGCCCTGGCCTTCGACCCGAGCATCCTCATCCTCGACGAGGCCACCTCCTCGATCGACACCGAGACCGAGCAGCTCATCCAGCGCGCCCTGGAGCGTCTCCTCGTGGGGCGCACCAGCGTCGTCATCGCCCACCGCCTCTCGACCATCCAGAAAGCCGACCGCATCCTCGTCCTGCACAAAGGCGAAGTCCGCGAGTACGGCACCCACCAGGAGCTGCTGGCCCTGCGGGGGATCTACTATCGGCTGTACCTGCTGCAGTACAAGGATCAGGAGGGGGTTGAGGTGGTGGCTGGGGTGGGGAGCGATTGAGCTCTGACTTATCGCCCGTCCGCGAAGGGATTATCAACCAGGAATGGATTCCGGAATCGGACGCCCTCTAGCTCGCGGTCGTGTTGCAGGTCTTCACTCAGCAGCAGCGTCGCTCCTGCCTGCTTCGCAACAGCCCACTGCATAGCATCCCAGAAGGAAAGGGTATGGTGCTCGACGGCGCGCACAGCAAGCCGGAGGCTTCCTGGCGTAGCAACGACTACCGGAAACAGCGTCTGCCAGTCCTCGACATGAGCCGCTGCCTGTGCGACAGTCAGTTTACCCTTGCGCGTAGTCGAGGCGAAAAACTCACAGAGTGTCTGGAGGCTGAGAAAACAGTCTCCCAACGCCGCTTGCCGCACGATTTCTCGCGCCTTCTCCTGCTGATCTCCGGCATCTCCATCTATCGTGTAGAACAGGATATTGGAATCGAGGGTGACTCTCTCAACGCTCATGCAACTCGGCTCGCGAGGGAGCTCGGCCACCGAGGTGATGGCTCTGGCTGAGGAGGCGTTCCAGCGCTGCTTCCTGCGCCTGACTCAGAGACCGTTCCTGCTGGGGTAGCGGGGAGAGAAGCGCGACCGGCTTACCGCGCCTGGTGATGACGATCTGTTCCCCGTCTTCCGCCGCCTTCACATAGCGGGTCAGGTGTTGGTTGACTTCCCGTAGGCTAACTCGTTGCTCCATGAGCTCCTCCAAGAGAGAGACGATTGTAGCACGTAGAACGTGGCAGCAGGCGTGGGGGTAGGGTCAAGGTGGCAGCGCCGTTCGAAGAGGCGCCGGACGACGCAGCAGGTATTGCCCGAGCGCTTGGGGATATCGCGCGTGCCAAAGGAATGCCCCAAAGGCTGCGCGCGGAGGAAGCCGCCAGATAAAGGGGCTTGTTACTCGGCGCCAAGGGCGGCGTCGAGACGCCGTCGCGTCCTAAACCGAGACACCGAGCCTGTAACGAAATCCTGTCTCCTGTCGCCAGTCACGTCGACGCGTCGTGCGTCCGCAAAGAACTATCAACGACTGGAGACAAGACGATGACTCAACCGATGACTCGTGGCAACCGGCCCGCATCCCTGCTCTACATACCCATTGCCGCTCTTTCCCTGGCCCTGCTCCTCCTTTGCAGTGGATCCGCCTCCGCCGCGGACCCCAAAGCCGATCTGATCGCGTCCCTCAAGGGCGCGGACGTGGACGGGTATCTCTTCTCGATGAACGAAGACGGCGTCGAGACTTCCTCTTCCTTGACGAACAAGGGCCTCTACGACGTTTACTCGCTGGGTAAGGGCGACGCGGACCTGGTTCTCCGCTACACCTCGGTCGAGGACTCCGCCATTGGGAAGAAAAGCATCTACAAATCGGAGATCGTCAAGAGTGGCACCTCGCTGACGCTCATCGTCACCGACGTGGAGGCCAACAAGGCCATCTCGAAGACGGCGCTCCCGGTCGCCGGCCCGGCCTGCCAGCCCGCGGGGCAGTTTTCCACGATCAATGCCTGCATCGAGCGGTTCAAGTGCCTGAACGGTGGAACTCTCCTCTGTAACGCCAACAGCACTTGCCAGCCGCAGTTCGCCGCCTTGACCTGCTGCCTGACGAACGGGCAGATCTTCAGCGTGCACATCGTCTTCAACCCGACGTCTCTGAAATGCCTGGTCAGGGGCCAGTTGCCCGATTTAGGGGGTTTGCTGAGTCAGAACTAGACTTGGGCGCCGTAGAGTTTGCTGGGCCGCCGTAAGGTTTGGCGAGGCGCCGTAAGGTTTGGCGGCACGGCGTAAAGTTAGCCGGGCCGCCGTAAGATTTTCTGGGCCAGCGTAAAGTTTGACGGGTCGACGTAACGTTTGGTGAGCCAGCGTAACGTTTGACGGGACGCCGTAAAGTTTGCTGGGACAGCGTAAGGCTTGGCGAGCCAGCGTAACGTTTGCCGGCACGCCGTAAAGTTTGGCGGCGCGCCGTAAAGTTTGGCAGGCCAACGTAAAGTTTGACGGGGCCGGGTAACGTTTGACGGCACGGCGTAAGGTTTGCTGGGTCAGCGTAAAGTTTGACGGGCCAACGTAGAGTTTGGCGGAGCGACGTAAAGTTTGACGGCTCGCCGTAAAGTTTGCTGGAGCAGCGTAAAGTTTGGTGCCTCGCCGTAAAGTTTGGTAGGCCCGCGTAAAGTTTGGCGGACCCGCGTAATGTTTGACGAGCCCGCGTAATGTTTGACGAGCCCGCGTAATGTTTGACGAGCCCGCGTAAAGTTTGGCGAGGCGCCGTAAAGTTGGCTGGGCCGCCGCAGGCTTGGGTCAAGGCGAGAAAAAGGGGAGCGCGCCGTCTGGCGCGCTCCCCCGGGACCGTGGGTTCTGACGGTTGAGCTACGGCTGGAGCGTGATGTCGGGCTCGGGATGGCTGGCCGCCGGGACCGGGAGCGGCGTCGCGGTCGCCTCGGGCGGCCCCGGAATCTTCGGCGTCCGAGCTTTGCGTCCGCGGAAGGGTTGCAGGCCGAACTCCGCCAACTTCTCCGACTCGATGCCGTAGTGTAGCTGGACGAAGCTGCGCATGCCGGACGCCACCCGCTGACCTCTCACCATCAACTCCTTGACCTTCCTGGAAGCCTCCTGCTTGCTGGCCCTGAGCGCCGCCTGCTGCTGGGCAATTCCCTGAGTCTCGTCCACGATCGTCGCCAGCAGGAGGCGAGGCCCGTCCAGATGAGCCAGATCCGCGGCATTCGCCTCCAGCGCGGCGCTGAAGCGCCCCAACTCGCCCAGTATTCCTGACTGCGATCTCTCGTTTCCCATGATCCTTCTCCTTCCAGCCCAGAAGGGCCTGAACGACGCCGTCATTGACGCCGGAGCTTCTTTGTGTATGTGCTTGCTACTCTGTGATTGTGCATACGGCAAGGCCGCCTGTCAAGAGTGAGGTTCGAGCGAGGGCGGCAGTGCCACGGCAGTTGACGCGTTAGGTAGAGGCATGCGGCTTGCAGATCGCGTCAGGGTCGTGCGACCGGCGCGCGGCAAGCTCGGACCTCGCGTGAATGTCCTCGTGCGCCGAGCTCAAACTGCTGCCGGGTAGGGAGGTTCTCGCATGTCGCAACTTTCTCGCCGTCAGTTCCTGTATGGCTCCGCTGCCGCATTGGGCTCGCTCTCGATGGGGCGCTCCCTGCTGTGGGGAGCTTCGGAGGCCAAACCCGTCCGCCTGCCTCGGCCTGAGAACAGTGGCATCGACCACATCATCGTGGCCATGATGGAGAATCGGTCCTTCGACCACCTGCTGGGCTGGCTTCCCAACGCCGGAGGCCGGCAGGCGGGGCTGGTCTACAAGGACAACGCGGGTCAGTCCTTCAAGACCTATCCGCTGGCACCCGACTTCCAGGGCTGCAATTTCCACGACCCCGGCCACACCTTCGACGATGGCCGGGTGCAGCTCAACAACGGCCTCTGCGACGGCTGGTTGCGCGCCGGAGCGAGCGACATCTTCAGCATCGGTTACTACACCCGGCGCGATCTGCCGTTTCTCGGCAAGGCCGCGCCGGACTGGACGGTGTGCAACCGTTACTTCGCCCCGATCATGGCCCCGACCTATCCCAATCGCCTGTATCAGCATGCGGCCGTCACCGACCGGCTTGATGACTCCCTCTCACCCTCGACGCTGACGACGATCTGGGATCGCTTGTCCGACGCGGGATTGGATGGACGCTATTACCATAGCGACACGTCCTTCCTCAGTCTTTGGGGCCCGAAGTACACCGCCCTCAGCCAGTCGTACACGCAGTTCCTTCAGGATTGTGCCTCCGGCGATCTCCCGAAGGTGGCGTTCGTCGATCCGCCGCTCAGCGGCGAGTCCGGCGGCACGTCCGCCGACGACCATCCTCATGGCGACATCCGCGCCGGCGAGGCCTGGCTCTCTCAGACCTATCGCGCGGTGACGACGAGCCCCGAGTGGAAGCGCACGGTCCTGATCATCACCTTCGACGAATGGGGCGGCTTCTTCGATCACGTCGTCCCCCCGGCGGCGGCCGACGTGGAGCCGGATTTCGAGCAGCGGGGTTTCCGCGTGCCGACGCTGATCGTTTCGCCGTTCTCACGGCCCGGTTCGATCGCGAGCGACGTCTACGATCACACCTCGATCCTGAAGATGATCCAGTGGCGCTGGGACCTGCCGGCCCTCTCCATGCGCGACGACGCCGCGAACAACCTGGCCCAAGCGCTCGACTTCAACTTCCGGCGCCACAAGGTGAGGGACTACGCCGTGCCGCAGTTCGCGTCGGTGGAGTGCGCCTGACGTCGGGCCCTCACCGTAGCGTAACCGTCGGGTTGCGCATGAAGCGAGTCTTGGAGGGCAGGCGATCGTTGAGGGTGATGAGGAAGCGGAACAGGCGTGGGCTTTGAATCCAGAAGAGCTTCCAGCGCAGAAGCAGGCTGGGGCGGCGCAGGGCCGCGAAGTGGTTGACCGTCTTGAGGGCGGCGCGGGCTCCCTCCCAGTCGCGCGCCGAGCAGGCCCGCACGTAATCGTCGAGCGAGGTGAGGAAGAAGCGCGGCGCGATGGCCTTGCTCACGTAGTAGCGAAACATGCGGGAATCGTCCGGCAGGATCGACATCAATTTCGCCGCGTAACGCACGCGGCTCTCCAGAAAGCGGGGAGATGCCGACGAGCTGGAGGTATGAATCCGGAAACGCAGCAACGGACGTTCCACGAAAACGTGATCCCAGCCGAGGCGGAAAAAGCGCACGAACAGGTCGTCGTCCTCATAGCCGCAGAGCGTTTCGTCGAAACCGCCCACCTGCTCGAACGCGGCGCGCCGCAGGATGCTCGCCGAGGGGAGCACCATCAGGTCGCCCGCCACGCAATCGTAGATCGTGCTCTTGGGATGACACACTCCCGCCGTCTTGAGAAATGCGCGGGTCACCAGGTTGCCTTCGAAATCCATCTCGTCGAAATCGCAGAAGGCCCAGCCCGCGTCGGGATCGGCGACGAGCGGCGCGACGAGCTCTTCGAGGTGGCGCGGGTGCCACTGGTCGTCCTGATCGAGGAAAGCCAGGTAGTCGCCCGTGGCCTCGCGGGCGGCGGCGTTGCGGGCCGCCGACTGGCCGGCATTGGCCTGCCGCAGCACACGCACCGGAATCGATGCCGGCGGCAGCCCCTCCAGCTCTTCCAGCGAGCCGTCCGTCGAGCCGTCATCGACGACGATCAGCTCGCAGGGCGGGAGCGTCTGCGCGAGCACGCTACGCACCGCGCCGAGCAGGAAGCGGCGGCCGTTGAAAACCGGCAGGATGGCGGAAATCGTGGGGTGGCTCAGGGCTGGCCTCCCCGCTCAGGCGCCACACGCAGGCCCGCGACCGGATATTGCCGTGAGCGCTCGGCGCTCGCTCCCGCTCTCAGAGGCCAGGCCACGGCACCGGACGGAATGTCCTCCACCTTGCGGGCCAGGATCTCGGCCATCGCGAAGGTGGGGATCGTCGGCATCTCGAGATGCCGACGCCGCCATTTCGGGCTTGGAATCATCGCCGCCGGCCCTGCGTCCTGGGCGTCCAGCACCTCGAAGCCGCACTCCGGGCCGAACAGCGCGCGCAGCCCTTCGGCCGACATGCGCCAGAAGTCGTTCGGCTGCGCGTGGGCCGGCCAGGCTCCGGGCGCCTCGTGGTAGACGAGACCGCCGACTTTCAGGATGCGGTTGACCTCGGCCGCGAACAGCCACGGCGCCTGGAGATGCTCCAGGACGGAGCCGGAGACGACGGCGTCGACGGAGCGCTCGCGCAGAAAGCGGCTGAGGAAGTGAGCGTCCCCCACCAGATCGACGCAGAGCCCTGGATGGATGTCGAGCCCGATCACCGGGCCGCGCAGCAGAGGGCGCGGCGGCATCCCTTCGAGGCCGGCCGGGGTTCTCGCTCCCACCTGGAGCACGCGGCCGCCGCGCTCGTTGGCGAGGTCGACGAAGCGCCGCAGCATGGGCGAGACCAGGTCATCCGCCCCATCCTCCTCCTCGGGCTCCTCGGGCCACGGAGGCAGAGGCCCGTCCGGAAGAGGGAGCGGGAGGTTCACCGGGCCGCCGTCGGTCTCCAGGGTCAGGCTCACCGGATGGCCGGGCGGACACGCGAGATAGACCGTGAAGCCGCCATGGCGGACGTGCCCGTGCTCGGGGTAGTGGGCGAGCAGATCGGGGCGGTCCTTGAAAGTGTCCACCCGGCTGGAGCGCCCCGCGGACTCGACGCGCAGCGCCCGCACCCGGTGCTCGTGGGCATGTACCCAGCCGTGCAGGTAGATGCCGTGGGCATCGCACCAGAACGCATCCAGCCAGTAGGCGGCGCGGACTCCGGAGGGGCTGGCGGACGCGACGCGGAACGCCGCGATGCCGCGCTCGTCGGTCAGCCGGTCCGTGGCCGGTCCATCTGCTTGTCCCGGACCTTGTCTCCGGCATTCGAGAGCGATCGGCGGCCGGCCGGCGGTGGCGGCGCGGAGCGCCCGGAGATCCGCGTCGACCGGCGCCTCGGCCTCATCCGACAGATCGAGGACGCCGAGCATGTACGAGGTACCGTGCGAGGTGCTCCCGTGCGAGGTGCCAGCCGATCCGTCGAAGGGCGCGAATTCCAGGCGTAGCGAGTCCTCGGGAGAGAGCCGGGGATTGGAGAGCGTCGTGGCGCGGTACTCGGGAGATCCCTCGGCGAGGACGAGAATCCGCAGCCGCGCCACCGGCCGGCGGGCGATGACGTCCAGCGGCAGGACCAGGCCGGAAAGCCGGGCGGCCGGAGCGGCGAATCGCTCGGCGATGAGAAACGGCCGGTTGGACCGGAAGCGGCGGAGGAGCATCGGTGTCTCTTCTCAGCCTTGGCTGGCGCGCTTCAGGCTGAGCTCTTCGTGGAGCCGGGCCGGCCGGAAGATCGCGGCCCTCTCTCCTGCGAGCTCCTGGACACGCCGGAACAACTCCACGGCCTCGGCCGGGCGTTCCCGCTGGAGGGCCAGCATGCCGAGGCAGTAGAGAGAGTCGATGGCTTCGGGGGTGATGTCAAGATCCACGGAGCCGGTCTGCCTTGCCGTCTGCCTCTCGATCCCAGGTGCCAGCCGTTCCGCCGCGTCGTAGGCGCCGGCGTTGACCAGGCGGATGAAGGTCTGCGTCCGGGTCTCGGCGAGGAGCGCCGGGGGCAGACCCTTTCCGGGTATCGCCCCCTCCAGGGCTTCGATCTCGCGCACCGCCCGGTCCGGCTCCGTCGCGGCGAGCGCCATGGGCAGGTGTTTGCGGCTCTGGACCAGGAGCTCTCCCGTCTCCCCATCGCGCAGCCCGAACGGATTCATACGTTCCTGGAAGAGAGTGCCGGCTGCCACGGCCGCCACGAAATCGGCGGCGGCCCGGCCCGGCCGGTCGAGGCCGTTGAGCTCCAGAATTCCCGAGAAGAAGAGGGTCCCCGTCAGATTGAAAGGGAAGAGGCGACTCGCGGCCAGGTCCGGCGTCTCCAGGTCCAGCCCGAAACGCTCGCGATAGATCCGCGCCAGCCGGACCCGGCTTGCGTTGGCCTCGTCGTGGAGGCCGGCGTTGACGCACTCCTTGAAGTGCCGGTAGGCGAAACCGCAGGCGAACGAGGACGCCGGAGGAGCGCTCGCCGCCCGGGCATCGAAGTAGCGCCGCAGGAGAGCACGCTCCGCCGCCGGATCGGCGGGCTTCAGGCCCGCGAGCCCCTCCGGGGAGAGGGCCGCGAAGGCGCGGAGCGTCTCCGGCGATTCCTCGACGTGAACGGCCGCGAAGCCGGCCATCTTCAGGACCCGGACGAGGGCGTCGCGGCTGTAGAGCACCATGTGGAACCCCGGGCTGAGAGCGCGGGCGAGCGCTTCGGGCTCCGCCTCCGGCCGGACGAGGGCGAGATTGGGTGTCGAGAGGACGAGAATCCCGCCCGGGGACAACCGGCCGCGGATCGCGGCGAGCAGGGCGTGAGGCTCGGCGATGTGCTCGAGGACCTCCGAGCAGATCGCCAGGTCGAAAGGCTCGGGGCCGAGATCGAGATCGGCGTCGAAGTACGTGCGGCGGACGGGAAATCCCAGAGCCTCCGCGCCCGCCGAGGCGAGCGGCGAGGGGTCTATGCCGAGCACCTCCCAGCCGAAGGCGAAGCGGCTGAAGTCGAGCGCGAAGCCGGCGCTGCAACCGATCTCGAAGCACCGCCGGATCGTCCCGGTCGGCAGGCGCAGCAGCGGGGCCACGAAGAGGTCGATCCCGGCTCCCTGCTCGACGTAGTAGTCGAGCATCTCGGCCACGTCCACCTCATAGTTGGGAGGCGTCAGATCCTGAAGGAAGGCGGCGCCGCACTCCGAGCACCGCACCAGCGTCACCGGCGGCCGGCCGGGGATGACGTGATCGGTGGAGAGCATCGCGGCCTTCGGTCCAGTCGCTCCGCAGAGGGGACAGGAGGCCTGGACTTCGTGCTGGTGCCAGTGGAGACGCATCGCGGTGGGGGAGCATAGCAGGCCGTAATGGGGCGATGCCCTATGGGGGCGTCTTTCAGCCGCCTGTGACGCCACCAATGTCTCGCTGCTGGCGGCGGAAGGCGTTTTCCTACACAATACTGGGGCTCTAAGTGCCGACCTCGCTATGGCTGTGCTGCGTAAGGCCAGGGGCGTAGGTCAGGGAAGTACGCATCCAGCGAGCGCTTTGCTGGCTCTGCTCACGGGAGATCAGCTACCGAAGCAGACTAGCGATGAGTAAGCACGCCAAGAGCATTGGAAAGAGCCATAAGTTCGGCGGTGAGTGGACTACCGCCAAGCTGAAGGTGCTGCAGGGATACCTGCACAGCTACACGACCGCGCTCAAGGACAAGCCCACGAAGGAGAAGCCCTTCCGTAAAGGCTACATCGATGCCTTCGCCGGGACTGGATACCGGGACGCGCATCGCGAAGACGAATCAGGTGAAACCACGCAGGCTCTGCTGATGCGAACGCTGAAATCCAGGATCTGTGCAAGCGAGACTGGCGATCACATCGCGCGGTTTTGTTCCTTGATCCGTATGGCATGCAAGTCGAATGGAAGACGATCGAGGCGATTGCCGGTACCAAGGCCATTGACTTGTGGCTGCTCTTTCCGCTTGGCATTGGCGTGAACCGCTTGTTGACGAAAACCGGAGACATCCCGGCTTCATGGCGCAACCGTCTCAACCTTCTTCTCGGAACAGAGGATTGGTACGACGAGTTCTACAAGATTGAGACCACGCCTACGCTATTCGGTGGCGAGCAAGAGCGCGTCGTGAAGGCTACGATGGAGACGATCGGACGCTATTTCAACAAGCGCCTGGGGTCAATTTTTGCTGGCGTGGTCGACGAGCCTGGCGTACTTCGGAACTCCGCAAACAATCCACTGTACTTGCTCTGCTTCGCCGCGGGTAACAAGCGCGGCATGGACATTGCTATTCGCATTGCAAGCCACCTACTTAAGGAGCTTCGCTAATGGCCCAGGGATCTGGTATCGAGTGGACCGAGTCAACTTGGAATCCGGTGACGGGTTGCACGAAGATCAGCCCGGGTTGCGAGCATTGCTATGCCGAGCGGATGGCCGAGCGTCTCAAGGCGATGGGCCAGGATAACTACCGTAACGGGTTCCGACTGACGCTGCAGCCACACATGCTTGAATTGCCGCTTCGGTGGAAGAAGCCGCAGACGATCTTCGTAAACTCGATGAGTGACCTGTTCCACAAAGATGTATCTCTCGCCCACATTCAACGGGTGTTCGAGGTCATGCGCTGTGCCCATTGGCATCGTTTCCAGGTGCTGACGAAGCGGGCGGATCGCCTCGCCGAGCTCAGCCGCGACTTGGATTGGTCGCCGAACATCTGGATGGGAGTCAGTGTCGAGAGCGATAAGTACCGCAAGCGCATTGACGCTCTTCGGAGCACCTCGGCGCGAGTCAAGTTCCTGTCGCTTGAGCCTCTTCTCGGGCCTCTCCACGGTCTTGACCTACGCGATATCCAGTGGGTCATCGTCGGAGGCGAGTCAGGCCCCGGCGCTCGGCCAATGGATCCATCATGGGCGACGGATCTTCGCGACCAGTGCCAACTGGCGAAGGTGCCGTTTTTCTTCAAGCAGTGGGGCGGCAAGAACAAGAAGCAAGCGGGCCGTGTCCTCGATGGCCGCACCTGGGATGAGATGCCGGCCGATCCCGCGGCAATGCCTCCAAAGCGCCGAGGGCAAGTTTCGTTGGCTGAGGTGGCGTAGGTCGCCCGTAAGAGATTTGGCGAAATGACCCTCACGCCCTCCCTTCACCGATAAACCTTCCGCCCGATCTGAATTTCCTCCACCCACACGAGCTCGCACGCCCCCGGACCGTCGTCCTCGCGGGTCGTCGAGGACTTCCAGTGGAAGCCGTCCTCGCGATTCACATTCACCAGGAGACCCTGCACGCGCACGCGGTCCCCGGTGCCGACGGTGAGGAGCGCTCGGCGGACGTTGGTGTCGGCGGGGATCATGTGCATGTTCGCGGAATGGGCCTTGATGTAATGAAGATCGAGATCCGAGGCGTTCGTGCGCCAGAAGTAGTAGCGGGTGATCTGGCCATAGGAAACCTTGGACTTGTAGGGCTCCTCGGGCAGCTTCCCCCAGGTCATCACCAAGTCCACCGGGACGAGGAACGCGCCGTCGTCGACGCGGTAGTGCTCGTCCCCGGCGACCACGGCGGAGACGTCGAAGGAGGCCAGGGGATCGAGAGAGACCTTCCCTTTGCGGGTTTCGATATCGAAGGGAGGCCTGTCGGTCGAGGCCTGAATGGGCTCGCCGGTCCAGTCGATGGGATCGCCGGCATCCATGGCATGGGGCCGCGAGAACGCGTAGTAGCCGAGGACCACGACCGTGAGGAGCGTCAGCCAGACCTTGTTCATGACCTCTGGGGAGTCTACACCGGCGAGCTCGTATAGGCTTGCCCGCCGGCACAACAGTGGCGGATGATTGGAGCCGGTTTCTCGGCGTGAGAAGGGAGGAGATCCGGCCTAATGCGCAGACCCTGGACTGTGACCTTTCTGAGCCTTTTCTTCGGCTTCGGCGCCTTGATCAGCGCGACGTCTCTGGTGGCGCTGGGGTCACCCGGCGGTTTTCTCGAGCCCATGTGGCGGCTCAATCCACGGGCCAGGGAGCAGTTCGCCAGCATGGGAATCTGGGCGAGTCTCCTCATGGCCTTCGTTTCGCTCGCCTGTCTCGGTGCCGCGGTAGATCTGTGGCGCGGCCGGCGCTTGGGCTACATTCTCGGCCTCACCCTGCTCAGCGTCAGCCTGCTCGGCGATCTCGCCAACGCCGTGCTGGGCCTGGAGCCGCGCGCCTGGGTAGGCGTCCCCATCGCCGCGCTCTTCCTCGGCGTTCTCGCTACCGGGAGAACCCGGGCGTTCTTCGCCCGCTCTCGCGGCTGAGCCCTCACATCCCCACGGCGGGAGTCAGCCTTGCGGGGGTTGCAATCCCCGCGCAATCGCCCGTATCCGTCAAACGCAGCCCGCCTCCGGCCTTATAGCCAAAAGAGCATTTACACCCGCAGGAAACCGCCGGCTTGGGGGTTACACTCGCCAGCAGCACCCTTTGGTGCAGCAAGATCGGAGGGCACATGACGAAGCGTAGAGGCGGAGCTTTGCTGACGAGTCTGCTCGGGCTGGTCCTTGCGGGGATACCTGGACTGGCACTGGCGCAGGGTACCCGGAGTCAGGACTCTCAGGACCTTTCGGCGGCGCTTTCGGTGGCGGACAAGTCCGCGGCCGTCGCGGCGCCGGTCTTCTCTCCCAAGCCCGGGGGCTATCCGGCACCGATCGGGGTCACCATTACCAGTGCCACGCCGGGCGCGACGATCTACTTCACCGTCAACGGGTCCAGCCCCTCGCGCAAGAGCTCGGTTTACCACGCGCCTCTCCAGCTCACCGCCAAGACCACGGTCAAGGCGTTCGCCTATAAGAAGGGCCTCAGGGCGAGCCTCGTCACCTCCGGTGTCTACACCGTCAGCGCGCCTCCTCCGCCCCCGAATGAAACCGGGGGAACTCTTTTCCTCGCCTCGCTCACCCCGCAGGGCGGCGCCGGAAGCGGCGGCTCGGGCTCTTCGACACTGACCCTGACGCAGGACCAGAAGGCCGCGGTGCTGCGCTTCACCTTCTCCGGCCTCACCGGACCGATCACCAGCGAGCACATCCACGGGCCTGACGGCACGATCCTCTTCGACATCGACACCACGCCGCCGCAGGCCGACGGCTCGCGGGTGTGGCACATCGGGCCGGCCGGAGCGTTCGACACGACAGCCGTTCTCGCCGCGCTGCGCGGCGGCCAGTGCTATCTCAACCTCCATACCGCGGCGTTTCCCACGGGGGAGATCAAGGGCTTCTTCCGCCCGACGAACGGCAGCCAGACCTTCACGCCGCCGCCCGCGCCGCCGGCCCTGCCGCCGGGGCCGCCTACCCTGCAGGACGCCGCCCGCTTCCTCCTTCAGGCGACCTATGGGCCGCGCCCCGGCGAGGCGGAGGCTCTCCAGCAGAAGGGCTTCACGCAGTGGCTGAATGAGCAAATCGCGATGCCCGCTTCCTCTCATCTCGCGACCTACGACCAGTTGGCGAGCCAGCTGCCGGTGGGCACGGACCCGACGACCGGGCTGGTGCGGGAGTCGTACTTCAGCCAGGCCGTCCAGGGGCCCGACCAGCTTCGCCAGCGCGTCGTCTTCGCGCTCGCCGAGCTCTTCGTCGTGTCCGATCGCGACGCCGACCTGCGCAGGCTTCCGGAGAGTCTGGCCGCATACCTCGATCTGCTGGGGCAGAACGCCTTCGGCAACTTCCGCAACCTGCTCGAGGCCGTGACGCTCAGCCCCACGATGGGGAAGTACCTCGACATGGCGGGGAGCAGCAAGACGATCACCACGCTGGGCGTCAAGCCCAACGAGAACTACGCCCGCGAGATCCAGCAACTCTTCTCGATCGGCCTTTACGAGCTGCATCCCGACGGCAGACTGCACCTGGATTCGAGCAACCAGCCGATCCCTACCTACGATCAGGCCGAGGTCGAGGCGTTCGCGCGGGCCTTCAGCGGCTGGACCTTCGGCGGCCAGAATCAGAACAACCCCAACGCCTTCTTCCGCCCGATCCGCAACTACCGCATTCCAATGCAGGCCTGGGCGGCGTATCACGACACCGGCGAGAAGCGGCTGCTCGACGGCGCCGTGCTGCCGGCGGGGCAGAGCGCGCAGACGGATCTCGAGCAATCGCTCGACATGATTTTCCATCACCCCAACACCGGCCCCTTCGTCTGCCAGTTCCTCATCCAGCGGCTGGTGACGAGCAACCCCAGCCCGGCGTACGTCTACCGGTGCGGTCAGGCGTTCGCCAACAACGGAGGGGGAGTGCGGGGCGACCTCAAGGCGGTGTTGCGCGCCATCCTCCTCGACTACGAGGCGCGGGCGACGTTGATTGCCGCGCGGCCGGACGACGGCCATCTGCGCGAGCCCCTCGTGCGACTGCTGGGGACCTTGCGCACGCTGGACGCCAGGCCGCGCAGCGGACGGTGGAACCTCAACATCGACCGGCAGGGCCTCGGCCTGGGGCAGATTCCCCTGCGCGCGCCGACGGTGTTCAACTTTTTCGAACCGGGATATGCGCTGCCGGGGGAAATCGCCCAGTCGGGCCTCGTTTCGCCGGAGTTCCAGATCGCCACCGAGACGACGGTCGTCGGCGCCGCCAACGTCTATCGCTCCCTGTTCGGCACCGGCGGCCAGACCGGGCCGCTGATGTTCAACCTGACGCCCTTCCAGACGCCACAGGTGACCTCCGACGCCGCCCTGCTCGACAAGGTCAACCTCGTGCTCTTCGCGGGCGCGATGTCCGACGGGACGCGCGCCATCCTGAGCACCGCCCTGGCCGATCCCGATTTTCCCCGTCAAGCCGACAACCGGGTGCTCACTCTTCTGTGGCTCGCCGGCCTGACTCCCGAATCCGTGGTTCAGAAGTAGGAGGTGGCCTATGAAAGAGAACAAGACGACTGAGATCCGTGGCACCACGCGCCGCCAGTTCCTGCGCCAGTCCGCCTGCGCCGCGGTCGGCATGACCGCGATGGCCAATACCATCTTCGACCTGCAGCGCGTCGCCGCGGCGGCAACGCTCGCCGACAGCAAGTCCCTCGTCTGCGTCTTCCTCTACGGCGGCAACGACAGCAACAACGTCATCGTGCCGACCCTTGCCGGCGACTATGCGAGTTATGCCGCGACCCGCGACGCCCTGGCCCTGCCCCAGAGCGCGCTGCTGGCGCTGAACCCGCTCGTGCCGCCGCCCGGCGGCGATTCCCGAAAATGGGGGCTCCATCCGAGCCTCAAGGGAGTTCAGGGCCTGTTCAACGGCGGCAAGGCCGCGGTGGTCGCCAACGTCGGCCCGCTCCTGGCGCCGCTCACCCGCACCGAGTACCTGAATCACAGCGTGGCGGTGCCGCCGCAGCTCTTCTCCCATAGCGACCAGACGTTGCACTGGCAGACCTCGCTGCCCGACCAGCCGGCGCGCACGGGCTGGGGAGGGCGCACGGCGGACCTCCTGCACTCGCTCAACGAGAATGCCCGCATCTCGATGTCGATTTCGGTCGCGGGCACGAATACCTTCCAGGTCGGCAACGTCATCACGCAGTACCAGATCTCGTCCCAGGGACCGGTGGGCCTGACCAACTACGTGCCGCAGGACCAGGGGCCCGACGCGGCTTCGAACGCCGTCCGCAGCCTGCTGGGGCGGAACTACAGCAACCTTTTCGAGCGGGGCTACAGTGCGATCTTCGGCCGTGCCCTCGGCAATCAGGAGCTGCTCTCGGGAGCCCTGGCGGGAGCGCCGGCGATCACCACCGTGTTTCCGGACACCGACCTCGCGGCGCAGCTCAAGATGATCGCGCAGCTCATCTCCGTGCGCGAGGCGCTGGGCCTTCGCCGGCAGGTCTTCTTCTGCGCCGCCCAGGGGTACGACACGCACGGCGGCCAGGTCGGCACGACCTCGCTCGACGGCACCCAGGCCGATCTTCTCGCCGAGCTCGACGGCGCCCTCACCGCCTTCGACGCCGCGATGAACGAGCTGCGCATCGCCGACACCGTGACCGCCTTCACGGCCTCGGACTTCGGCCGCACCTACGTCCCCAACGGCACCGGCTCCGATCATGGCTGGGGAAGCCACCACTTCGTCCTTGGAGGAGCCGTGCGCGGCGGCCAGATCTATGGCCAGCTTCCCACGCTCGCCCTCAACGGGCCCAACGACGCCGGCGACGGCCGCTGGATCCCCACAACATCCGTGGACGAATACTCGGCCACCCTCGCCCGCTGGTTTGGCGTGGCGGCGAGCGACCTGCCGCTCGTGCTACCCAACCTCGGGCGGTTCGCGGCGCCGGATCTGGGGTTCATGGGGTAGGGAGAAACTCTCAGCCGCGCTCTGCGAGCAGGGCCCGTAAACGAGCCAGCTCGGTTTCCGCCGAGTCAGCCCGCTGGCGTTCCACCTCGGCGCGCTGAGTTTCGGCGTCGGCTCGTTGAGTCTCGGCCTCGGCCCGCTGGCGTTCCGCCTCGGCCTGTTCCTCCGGCATCGGCACCAGGCTGCCATCCGGACGGAAGAGGCGGACCCAGTCGCCCTTACTGCCGTCCACGACACCGTGCCAGGTGCCGAGGAAGACTCCGAGCTGCTCGCTCCAGAGCCGCCCCTTGTCATTGGGCAGAATCGACTGGTAGAACCGGCCCGCCAAGCGCAGGCCTTCCAGCGTCCCCGTGTCCGGATCGCACAGGAAGTACTCGGCCGTGCGGAAGACCCGGGCGTAGAGGTCTCGCTTCTCGGTGCGATCCTTCTTCGCCGTGGAAGGAGAGAGCAACTCGACGATCACGTCCGGCAGCCGCCCACCCTCCTCCCACGAGATCCAGGCCTTGCGCTCGCGATCCGGATCGACGCCGCCCACCCAGAAGACGTCCGGTCCGCGGAAGGCCCGCCATGGCAATCCCTTCTTCATCTCCTCCGAAACATCCCGCGCCTGCTCCAGGGAGTAGTAGACGAACATGTTGCCACCGGTATAGAAGTCGGCCCGGCCCTGTTCCGCCATGGCCTGGCGAATGAGCCGTCGCAGAAGGGGATACTCCAAGGTATGCCACTCGGTCTCCAAAGGCTCTCCGTCGTCGTAGACGAGCTCGAAGGGTAGAGGCGCGAGGGCCGCGGCGGCTTGCTGGCTCATGGCATGTTCCCTTGAGGAATCGTTCCTGGCGAGGACTTGTTCCGCAGGGCCGGCACCGAGAAGGGGGAGACGAGCCCTGCGATCCTCTTCCTGGACACGAGAATAGCATGGGGAGAGCCGGGGAGGAGGCCGGGCCCGAGAATTGAAATTCGGGCGATTCGCTTCAGAGGGTGTCTCAAAGGGGCGACCGCGACGTCGCTGCCGCCAGGGATTGAAATCCCTGGCGGCATGGGCGTCGTCATCAACTACTTTTGAAACACCTTCTCAGGCCCCGGTCTTAGGCCAGTTCGACGTACCTACTCGCCCTTCACGCGCGTACCAGCGGACGGCGCCACCCACGGCGCCGAGGATGAATCCCAGCGGTCCCGTGATAATGCCCAGCAAGGGTCCTGCGTTTGCCCTGCCGCTTGGCATGAAGAGGAGCGGCCCGAAAAAGCCCGCCGAGAACCCGATCGCTCCTGCCACGAAAGCCCCCAGCACGACGGAACGGGCAAGGCTGGCCTGAAATGAGGCGGTGAGCGTCCAGACATACCACGCCACCCCAGCAGCAATCAGTACTGAAACGAGAGAGCCCACCCAAAAAGGAAAGTGAAGCAGGAAGGTCAGAGGGATTCCAAACCAGAACACGAAATACAGAGTGGCCACGCCGCTGATGAGCGTCACCAGAATACGGATACCGATGTTCATGCCAGACCCTCCCTGAGGGAATCCGAGGGCTCCTCTCGTTATCCCCATAACGCCGTTCGATCAGACCGGCGAAGGCAGAACCTGTGGGAGTCTAGTCCGTATCTGGACAGACCAGACCTGGTTGGCTGACTGGAGGGTTGACATGGCCGTGCTCGACAATTCGATGGCGAGAGCGATGGACGTTCCGGATTCATCCGTGGTGGAGACGAGGACTGAGGACGTGGCGGCGGCTCCGGCCTGGAGCCCGCTGCGGCGGTTCGCCTTTCGCTTCGCCTTCCCGTATCTGGTCGTGTATCTCCTCCAGTGGTACATCCAGCTCCTGGACTTCATTCCCGGGGTCGACGTCGTCAGCGGCTGGTACGAAAAGGCCTGGACCGCGCTCATAGCGTGGGTGGCCCGGTACCTGCTCCACGTCGATGCTCCCTTGCGGGCCACCGGCAGCGGAGACTCGGCGTTCAGTTGGGTGGAGACCCTCTGCCTGCTGGCGCTCTCTCTTCTCGTCGCCGGGGTTTGGACGCTGCTCGACCGCCGGCGCACCGGATACACGCGGCTGTACCACGCCTGGAAGGTCTACGTGCAGGTCGGCCTCGGCCTGGTGCTGATCGTATATGGCGGGCTGAAGGTCGTTCCGTCCCAGTTCCCCCGGCCTTCGGTCAGCCGGCTGTTGCAGCCGTTCGGCGACGCCTCGCCGATGGGCGTGCTGTGGACGTTCATGGGCGCTTCCGCTCCCTACACGATCTTCGCGGGGTTGGCCGAGCTCGTCCCCGGTCTGCTGCTCGTGTTCCGCCGCACCGCGTCGCTGGGGGCCCTCGTCGCCGTCCCCGTGCTCACCAACGTCGTGGTGCTCAACTATTGCTACGACGTGCCGGTCAAGCTCTTCTCCACGCACCTGCTGGCGACCGCCATCTTCCTGGCCGTTCCCGACCTGGTGCGCCTCGCCGGCCTGCTGGTGCTGCACCGGCCGGTGGCGCCCGCCGCCGAGCGCCCATTTTTCCGCCGGCGGCGTTGGCAGGTCGCCGCGCTGGTCGTGGAGGTGGCCGTGGCCATCGGCTTCACGGCGTCCATCGTGCGCATGGGCTACGTCCAGATGACGACTTTCTATGGGGGTGAGCGCTCGCCCCTGGCCGGCATCTGGAACGTCGACGACCTGAAGATCGACGGCCGTCCCCGCGACGCGCGGACGGCGGAGAACCTCCAGTGGCGGCGGCTGGTGTTCGACTCCGCCACCGTGCTCGCGGTCCAGTTGTCCAGCGACTCGCGCCAGCGATACAGCCTCAAGCTGGACGCCGCCCACAAGACGCTGGCCTTGACCCGGCGCGACGATCCGCAATGGAAGTCCGCCCTCACCTACGGGCGGCCCGCGGCGGACCGGCTGACGCTGGACGGGACGTTCGCCGGCCACCGCGTCCAGGCGAGCCTGCACCACACCGCACGTCCCGAGTTCCTGCTGGAGAGCCGGGGATTCCACTGGGTCAACGAGTACCCGTTCAATCGTTGAGCCTGTTAGAGTCGTCCCCACCATGATGGGACCCGCGGGAGCGGCGGACGCTCCGGATTCACCCTGGGCGGAGACTCGGAACGAGGCCGCGGCCTGGAGCCCGTTGCGGCGGGTTGTCTTCCGTTTCGGCTTCTCTTACCTGGTGCTGTATCTCTTTTCCCGCTACATGCGACTGCTGGCAATCTTTCCCTCCGGGGAGGTCGTCGCCGGGTGGTACGGGAAGCCCTGGGCCGCGCTCGTGCCGTGGATCGGCAGGCACCTGTTCCATGTCGACGCTCCGTCCCGGATCACCGGCAGTGGCGATTCGATGTTCAGTTGGCTGCAGGTCCTTTGCATGCTGGCGGTCTCCCTTGTGGCCACGCTTCTCTGGACGCTGCTCGACCGCCGGAGGACCCAGTATGCCCGGCTGTACCACGCGCTGAAGGTCTTCGTGCAGGTCGGCCTCGGCTTGATCCTCATCGAATACGGCGCGCTGAAGGTCGTTCCGTCCCAATTTGGCCAGCCTGCGCTCAGCCGGCTGTTGGAGCCGTTCGGCGACGCTTCGCCGATGGGGCTGCTGTGGACCTTCATGGGCGCTTCCGCCCCCTACACCATCTTCGGGGGCTTGTCGGAGCTCGTCGCCGGCCTGCTTCTCCTGTTCCGCCGTACGGCGACGTTGGGAGCCCTCGTCGCCATCCCCGTCCTCACCAACGTCGTGGTGCTCAACTTCTGCTATGACGTGCCGGTCAAGCTCTTCTCGCTTCACCTGCTGGCGATGTCGGTCTTTCTGGCGGTTCCCGAGTTGGGACGGCTCGCGGACTTGCTGGTGCTACGCCGGCCGGTCGCTCCCGCCATCGATCGCCCGTTCTTTCGCCGGCGGCGTTGGCGGATCGCCGCGGTGGTCGTGGAAGGGACGTTGGCCATCGGCTTCACGGCGTACATCCTGCACATGGGGTATGCCGACCTGAAGGAATATAACGATTCCATGCGCTCGCCCTTGTACGGCGTCTGGACGGTCGAAGATTTGAAGATCGACGGCCGCGTCCGCGACACGCAGGCTGCGGAAGACCTCCAGTGGCGGCGCCTGGTGTTCGATTATCCCACCGTGTTATCGATCCAATCGTCGAGCGACTCCCGGCAGCGGTACTGGCTCAATATGGATGCCGTCCACAAGACGCTGGCGTTGACCAAGCGCGGCGATCCGCAGTGGAAGGCCGCGCTCGCCTACAGGCGGCCCGCGGCGGACCGGCTCACTCTCGACGGGACGTTCGGCGGCCACCGCCTCCAGGTCAGCCTCCGCCGCGGCGACCGCTCGAAGTTTCTCCTGATGAACCGGGGATTCCACTGGGTCAGCGAATACCCGTTCAATCGCTGAGCCTGGCGCAACGTAGCAGCTCGCGGAACCGGGGGCTGTTGCGCAGGCTGTCGTAGAGGGGATCGACGCGCAGGAAGGCGATCATGGAGTCGGAGCGGTCCTGGCACTGCTGGAAGAGCAGGTCGAGGGCGCGCTCCGGCTGGCCGAGCTTGATCGCCGGTACGACGCGGTACCAGGGCCGGTGGGGACCGACCTTGGCGAAAAGCCGCTCCTTGGTAGCCCAGAAATCGTCGAGGCTCGCGGGCTCCTTGACGCCCAGCCATCGCGCTTCGGCGCGGGCAGCCTGGAGAGCGGACTCCCGGTCTCCCTTCGCCAGCGAGGCGAGCACCAGGGTTCTAAACGTCCAGAAGAGGGCGGGCTGCGTGGGATTCGTCTTGCTGGTCTTGCCGGGCGCCAGCTCGATCTGTTGATGCGCTTTCGCGATCGCGTCGTCGTAGCGGCGGGCGAGATAGTAGAACCAGGCGTACCGCGCCACGAGTTGCCGCTCCGGCTGGAGGTATTGCGCCAGCTCGATCTGCTCCAGGGCTTCGGCATGGCGCCCCTGGGAGGAGAGCAGCATCGCGTACTCGCGATGGGTCTCGGCGAGCTGCGGGTTCAGCTCCAGGGCCAGGCGGAACTCCCGCTCCGACTCCCGCCAGTCATACTCGAACTGAAAGAGCCTCATGGCCCGGATCAGATGGGCGGGCGCAAGCTTCGGATCGAGCTCCAGCGCGCGCCGCTCGGCGGCCTCGACGATCGGCTCCAGCTCACGCGCCGGACCCTGATCGTCGAGCAGCTCAAGGCCCAGGGCGGCCCAGGCGGGGGCATAGCGCGGCGCGAGAGTGGTGGCCTTCCGGAAGGCGTCCCGTGCCTTGGGGTCGGACCGCGCCGCGAAGTACTGCCCCTCGAGATACGCGCGCATCGCCTCCTCGGGAACCTCCGGCGTCCGAGGCGGCGAGACCGGGAGGTCTCGCGTCCGGTCGACCCGGGAGCGCAGAGCGATCAGGCTCCCCACGGAGGCCAGGGCGAGGATCATGACGAGGATCTGTTTCCAGCCCACCTTCCGAGTCTTGGCGGGCGGAGCCGCGGCTGGCGGCTCGATCCGGGGAGCCTCTTTTGGAGGAGCCTCCGCTCTGGGGTGCACCTCCACCGCCGCGAGGAAGCGGTAGCCGACGCGCGGCAAAGTCTCGACGAACCGTGGCCGCGTCGCCGAGTCGTCCAGGGCGAGGCGGATCTGCCGGATGCTGTAGTTGAGAGCGAGATCGAAGTCGATGTGGCTCTCCTCGCCCCACACCGCGTTGCGGATCTCCTCGCGGGAGACCACCGCCCCGGCGTGGAGCGCGAGAAGGGCGAGGACGCGCGCGGGCTGGAGCTGAAGCTTGACCTGCACTCCCCGGCGGAGGAGCTGGCCGCTGTCCACGCGAAGCTCGAAGTCTCCGAAGAGAAGTGAGGTGATCGCCGGAGCCTCGGCCGCGTCCAGAATTGCCATGGATTGCTATTCTACCGTTCCACTGCAAGAGGATCCGCGCATGGGCGGCAGGGTCACTTCTCTGTTTCCGTTTCCACGAACCACTTGAGTCGTTCAAACAGCAGCTTCTGAAAAACGTGGTTCTCCGTGAGGATGAGCACCGAATTGGCGCCGGCGACCGTGCCCACGATGTCCTCCCACTCCGCGTCATCGATGGCCTGGGCCACAATGCCTCCCGCGCCCGGCAGAGTGAGGAGGAGCGTCTGGTGGGGGCCTGCCTGCCTGACCTCCCCGATGAAGGGGACGACCTTGCGGAACGGCGACTCCTGCTCCTCGTCATCCTCCCACGAGGGGATCATGTAATACCCCTTGGACCGCACCGCGCCGAGGTCCCGTAGATCGCGGCTGACGCTCGACTGCGTAGCCTGGATCCCTCTCTCCCGCAGCTTCTCGACGAGATCCTTCTGCTCCTCGATCGTCTGACCCTCTTCCTCCAGGATCTTGCGGATCGCCTCCTTGCGACGTTCCTGGTTTGCCCGGTCTGCCGGCATGTTGACCCTCCTTCTATGCGCTTATCTTCTCACCTAACAGAGTCGATCGTCAAGGTTTTTTCGCGAACCACTTGACAGCCAATCAGAGTAGGTCCTAATGTATGTGCATCCAAGGGGGCGACACCCTCTGAGATCGGATGCACCGGCGCCAATGACGGCGCCGTTCAGGGCCCTCAGGGCCGAAAGGAGAAGGACAATGTCCAAAGAGACGACGGACGCAGGATTTCAGGGTGACTGGCGAGCGCTGGCTGCTCTGATCGAGGCCAACAGTGTCGAGCTCGCCCATTTGGAGCCGCTACGCCTTCAGCTCGTTGCCCAGGCTGACAAGGCGCTGGCGATCAGCAAGCAGCAGGCCAGCCTCATCGCCGGCAAGCAGGAAATGTCGAAGCAGTTCCGAGTCACGATCGGCGAGGGGAACCGTCTGGCGACGCTGTTGCGTTCGGCGATCAAGCAGCATTACGGCATCCGGACCGAAAAGGTCGCCGAATTCGGAGTCCAGCCGTTCCGTGGCCGAGTCCGCAGGACGAAGGCTGAAATCGCCGCCGCTGCCGCCACTGCCAAGTAGTTTCACGGGTTTCTTTTCGGGGACGTGCTTCGGCGCGTCCCCTTTTTTTGTGCCCGCCAAAGTTGATCGCCGGCCATCGCTGCCGCATACGTCCCGTCGTCTTCAGGTATGAAGCGTATCTGGGGATACGGCTCGTCGTCCCCAGATATCGTCCATCATCCGTGGATATGCCGCATATCTGTAGGTATGGAGCATCATCCCGGTATATGGGTCATCATCCGCAGACAGGAGCCGTATCTGTAGATACGAGCCATCATCCGTAGAGCGGGTCCGTTGTCCAGGTATATAGCTCATCATCTCCAGATATGGGCTATATCTATGGACATGAGCCGTCGTCCGCAGAGATGGGACGGAGTTAGCCGGTAATCGGGAGGGCTATCTATCACTCAAGCACCTTCCAAACGCCCCCCTGGAGGCACACCGAGATGACTTCCGCGCCTCGGCCGGAGGCCCAGCAGCGGCACCAGTTGCTGTATACCGATCGCATACGCGATCTTTAGCGCGATTAGCGAAAAATCCTAAACTAAGCTCCGCCTTTGATAGCGCCTCCGCCTGGCCAGGCTGACAGCTTTTTTCCTTTATCTCCAAGGATTCAGGAGCCTTGCACCTGAAGGCGCAAAGTCTTCTTCGTCACGGGTCACAACCACGAGGTCATGATGCAAGGCTGTCGCTGCTATCAGAGAGTCGATTAGGGGCATTGGCAATCCCTTCGCTTCGACTCCGCTGATCAAGGTGCCCCACGTCAACATTTCTCCGGCCTGCAAAGGCAGCAGGCGATCGTTGAATCGCACAAGGAGATCGTCCTTCAGCCACAACCGCAACTCCTCCTTCCGCTTTGAGGCTGGTAGTTTGTCAATCCCCTTCTGGATCTCGCCCAGCGTGACCACGCTGAGGAAGACCGAGTCAGGTTCGAGCTGGGCGAGCCAGCTCACAACCTTCTCGTTGGGCTGCCGTGCGACGAACTCTGAGATGACACAGGTATCGAGCAGGTAGCTCATAGGGAAATGTCGCGGCCAGCCGGCCGGCGATCTTTCGTTAGATCCAACTCCGAATCGCGTAGCGGCGACTCCAGAAAGAACTGCGCGAGATTCGTCCGGTTCTTCTTCAGCTTCAAGTACTCTTCATAAGAGAGAACGACCGCGACCTCGGCGCCCCGCCGAGAAATGACCTGAGGTCCATGCTGGGCCTCGTCGACAACTTCGCTAAGCTTGTTCTTGGCTTCCTGAATCTGCCAGACTCTAGTCATGAGCTTCCTCCTGTCCGGACTGTCCGGATGGTAGCACGTTACGCCAGCTTCCGCCTTGTTGATGCCCACCTCGGACGGCGCGGCAAACGCTCTCGTAAGCTGTCTCTCCAAGGCCCGGCCCGAGCACCTGTCTCTATAGGGGCAGTATGTACGACATACAAGGAGAAGACATCATGGCAAAGATCCTGCGCAGCAATCCAGTGGCAAGGAAGCTTGGACTCCTGACGGTGGCCGCCGGCCTGTTCGTGGCCGCCGTGATCGGCGTGCCTCGCCCGGCGCATGCCTGTCAGATGTGGACGGACTACTTCACCTACTTCTCCGATGCCAGCAAGACGACCCAGGTCGGGTGGTGCGAGTTCGATTGTTACTGCGTGACCTATTGCGAGGGCACGCGGACGCAGTACTACAACCACTCGAGCTGGGCCGGCTGCCTGTAGTTCGGGCAGCAGGAGGAGGATGGGCTCGTGAGCGGCGCTCCTTTACGCCAGCTCGATCTTGAGCTTCTTGCCGAGCGCTGAAGCCGCCCGCTCCAGGGTGGACAGCGTTACGGACGAGTTGGCGGGGTCCAGCAGGCGCTCGATGGCCGGCCGGCTGGTTTTCATCCGGGTGGCCATCTCCGACTTGGTGAGCTTGCGCTGCTTCATCTCTTCCGCGATCTGGAAGGCGATCACCCGCTTTGCGGCGACGGCCTCCGAAGAGTCGAGGAGATTTTCTTCGCGCAGGAAGTCATCGAAGGTGCTGCCGAGGTGTTCTTTGTTCATTTCATCTCTCCTCGTGTAGGGCCGCCAGACGTTGGCGAGCGGTTCTCAGCTCCTCCGGCGGTGTCTTCTGTGACTTCTTGACGAAGCCGTGCAACAAGACCATCGTTCCCTCGCTGACGGTGAAGAGGACCCGTGCGATGCCTTGTGGGAGATGGGAACGGACCTCCCACAGGCCGGGTTCGAGCTTCCTGATCAGCGGCATCCCCAACGGCCAGCCATATTGAGCGGTCTTGATGTCTTCGCCCAAGATCTTCCGATCCCCCCGCTCCATGCCTTTGAGCCACTGGCGAACGGGTTCGTTGCCGGCCTGAGACCGGAAGAAGACCACGTGCAGAACAGGGCTTCTGCTTGTGTAGGCTTCCTTCGCGACGGTTGGAATGTACCAAAAATGATGCAAGCCTGTCAAGGGCTCGCAAGATGTTCTTTGGGCGTTGGCGAGGGTGCCTGCGTCGATGGCATCGAGCTGCGGGCATGGGACCTCGACCCGAACGCCGCCCTCAGGGACGAAGCGTAGTTGTCGGCTCATGCCCTCTAAGAATCGTAAAAAGCGCCTCTCATCTTACAAGGATCTGTAAGATGTTTGTTTGCAGTGGTTTGGGGAGGCGCCAAAAGGGACCGCGGCGCGATTCGTGCGCGGGCCTAGCTGCCCGTCAATACGATCTGGATGCTGCCCGTGAGCTCACTGCCCTGGGCTCCGACCTTGAGGGTGACGGTGCCGGGCGGGGTGGTGTTGGGGAGGAAGTCGGCGGTCGCCACACCGCTCGTGGTGAGCGTCACGTTGGTGAAGATGCCGGTGGCGGTGCCGCCTTGCGTCGCCTGGAAGGTCACCGCCGTGCCGTCCGAGACGAAACCCTGGTCGTGGCGCAGGGTCGCCGTGACGTGGATCTTCGTGCTCGCTCCGGCCGGAGCCACGGGCGGATCGGCCTGGACGATGATGCTGGTGGGCAGGGCGCGCTCGAAGCTCACGGAGACCTCGCGGGTGACGCCGTTGACCGTGGCGGACACCCTCCCCGTGGTGATCGCCAGGGGGCTTTTCAGATCCGCCGAGGCCTGGCCGCCGGCGCCGGCGGACACCTGGATCGATGAGCCGGTTCCTCCCGCGAACGAGGTGCCGGGCGCCGTGGTCTGGAAGGTGACCTGGCGCGAGCCGGGAGGCAGCGACGGCGAGATGGCGACCGTGAAGGTGGTGAGCGAGGCGCCGTCGGCCGGCGCGTGGGTGGGTGGGTTGACGAACCGCAGGGTGTCGTCCGGGCTCGCCGAGACGAAGTTGATGGAGAGTGAGGCGAGGATTCCCGGCGCTCCCACCGGCGTCGCCGTAACCACCGCCGTGCCCAGTTGCTGCGCGCTGATCAAGTCGATGCGGGCGATCCCGCCGCCGTCCGCCACGACGTTGCGGCAGAGATTGTTGCAGTTGGTGCCGGCGGTGCCGCCGTCGAGGGTTCCGAAGGTGGTCGAGAACACCACGGTGCGGTTGGCGAAGGCGGGGTCGCCCGGCAGGCGGGCCTCCAGGTGCAGACGGGAGAAGCCGTCGGCCGGCAGGCTCGTGACGCCGCTCGGCGAGCTCAGGGTGATGACCTGGTTGGCCAGGGATTCGGTCGGCGAGAAGTCCGACTTCTTGTAGCAAGCGGCAAGCAACGCCACCAGGGCCGAAACGAGGACGAGCGCGGAACGGAATTTCATGGCCTGCCTGCCTTCAGCTCTCGATGTTGAGGATGACGCTGTTCTGGACTTCGTTCTCGGCTTCGATCAGTTGCTTGATCATGACCTCGTCGAGGCTGGTGGCGAGCCCATCCAGCACCAGCTCGACGGAGTCGGTACGCTGGGTTGCCGTGCCGGGAACCTGAACGGTGACCTGAATCTGCTTGACGGGAGCTCCCGATGTCTTGAAGGAGATATTGTGGCGCTTGTCCAGGCTGTAGGTGATCGTCGCCGATTCGCCGGCGTCGAGGTCGGAGTGCAGGGTCTGCCGCAGGACGACCGGCCCGCTGGGGAGGCTGATCTGGGTGACGGAGGCCGCCAGTTTTCGATCGATCACGATTCCCATGTCTTCCTCCTTGATCGCTACTTTAGAATGCCGCCGATCCCTTTGAGCGTGGGCACCACGTCGATGTCGAAGGATACCGAGAAGAAATAGGTTGTGGTGAGCTTCGTCTCCGCGCTCAATGGATTCGGGCTCAGCTCTTTGAACACCAGGCTGCCCGCCGTGAAGCGCACCGAGTTGGTCAGGCGCGCCCCGAGCCCCAGGACCAGCGACTGCTTGCCGAACAGATCATCCCGGGTCTTGTCGTCCCCGATCCCGTCCACGGTGAGCCCGAGGGTCAAGGACACCCGCCGTGACAAGCTGGCCTTGCTGAAGAAGGAACCGAACTGGCTCAAAGGGGCCGCTTTGTTGACGGGTCTGAAGTAGATGTTCGTGGCCGCGTACGTGCTGCACGAGGAGAGCTGTGGAGCGCAGGCGACTCCCAAGTCGGCGCTGATGTAGTTGTTGCTCTGTGTCGCGAAGCTGCCGGTCGTCGAGCCCGCGACGACAATCTTGTTCTCGATCCGCGCGCGGTACGTCTTGGCGACCAACACCAACGCCTTCGCCCGGTCGTCGAGGCTTCCCTGGATGCCGCTGTCGGACTGGAGGTCGCCGGCCGCCCGCTTCAACGCCCTTTCCGCGGCGCCCACCAGGCCCGTGGGCTGCCCCATCTTGACCAGCTCGGCCAGATCGCCGGGCGAGAGCTGGCCCGCGGTCACCAGGGGCGCGATCGATTGCCGGGGGGAACCATCGTCGGCGGTCAACCGGTTGGTGAGCAGAACGCGCAAGGTCGCCAGCTTTCCCGTAGCATCGGAGTAATAAGGAGCAGCCGTCTGTAAGAACGCGGTGAGAGAGGCCGCGCTCAGCAGCGCCGGGTCTCCCGGCAGCAGGAGCGGGGCATCGGGTACGGCCTTCGCGCCGGCAACCGCGTCGGCATCCCCCTGGGCGCCCGCGGCGCTCGACAGGGCATTCTGCAGCTTCGTCAGCGTGGGATCGGCGCGAATCTGCCGCAGGAGCCTCGTGATGTTGTCAACCTCGCCCCCGTAGGTGGCAACGCCGTCGCGGATCTCCTGTTGAGCAGCGCGCACCGGCCGCAGCACCAGGTTGAAATCCTTACGGACATCGCCGATGGCAGTCTCCTGGTTGAAGATCGAACCGGGCTCGGGGAAATGATCGATTCCGGTCGCCTGCTGCAGCGCCTGGATGAGTTGGTCGCGGACCGCTCCGGTCTCAGACTGTTCCAGATCGCCGGCAAGCGGCAGGTCAGTCGTCTTCAACGGGTCTCCCCAGAGGACGGGGTCGATCAGTGTCTGTACCTTCTGCTGGAAGGCCGCGGCCTCCTCCAGCGTGATCTTTTTGACGGACGTGAAATCGAACTGATAGAAGTTCTCCGCGTCCAGCCGTTGCGCCAGCACGCGGAACCGTGGATTGGGGGCGGCCGGGTCGATCGTGTTGCGCCACGCGAGCGGCCCATCAGGCCAACAGTCGCCCTTCGGCTGCGCATGCCGTTTCTGGTCCGTGAGGCGGATCGGCTTGCCGGTCTTCTTGTGGTTGTCCGTCTCGAGCTTCCAGCAGCGCACTTCCAGCGAGGCGGTCCCTGGGGGAACCGGGCCGGTGATGATGAATGGCACGTCGAACGGCAGGACGCGATTGAACATCTGCGAGTTGAGATCGACTTCCACCACGTCGAAGTCCGTGACGACGGGCGGCGCAGGAGCCTGAGCGGCGGCGGCCTGCGCCACGAACGGCATCGACAGAAGCATCAAGGCGAGCCGAGCCAACCGTAAGAAGGCCTCTGCCGCGCGCGCGTCCCGTTCCATCTCCAATCTCCTCTCGGGTGAATCCGCGCGCGACGATACCACGGCTCAACCCGCCTTCCGCATCCCCTGCTCGGCCTGCTCCAAGGCGGTTTTGAGGGCTTCGAGCTCCTCGTCTTCGAGGGCCTGGCCGCCGAAGCTTTCGCGCAGGTAGAAGTCGATCACCCGGGCCGTGGGCTCGGCGGCGGCGGGGAAGCGGGCGGCGGCTTCGCCGCGCACGGCGAGAGGGGGCGCGGAGTCCGGCAGGCCGGCGCCCGCCGTCCGGCCGAGGCGGCGGCGCAGGCGGCGGTAGGCCGCCGTGGCGGTGAGCGGCGGGCGCAGTCGCAGGTAGAGGAACCAGGCGATCGCGGCGGCCAGTAGGAAGCCGGCGGCCAGCGGCCACGACACGTCCGGGAGACCCCGGTGTGGGGTTGCCGTGCCGGTTCCCGAGGCCGGCAGAGTGGGAGTCGCCCGCGGTGCCGCCGGCTTCTCCTCGTGGTGCACGCGCGCCCAGAATTCGTTCCACAGCTCCCGCAGGCCGCCGAAGATCTGGATCTGGTCGCCCAGGCCGAAGGTCAGGACGTAGCGGTCCCAGCGGAAGAGGACGAAGTCCCACGCCTGCTGCATGAGCAGGAAGCGCCCTTCGGCCTCGGCCGCCGGCCGGCCCGCGGGCGGCGTCGGGTCGAAGACGCGCCAGCCGGCGGTGCCCAGGTAGGCCTCCACCCAGGCGTGGGCGTTGTTGCCGCGCACGATGTAATACCCCTCGAAGGGGTTGTAGTCGCCGCCGAGGAAGCCGGTCACCAGCCGCGCCGGGATACCCTGGGAGCGCAGCATCAGCACCATCGAGGAGGCGAAGTACTCGCACTGGCCGGTCTTGTAGCGGAAGAGGAAATCCTCGATCGGGTTGTCGGCCGACCGGCCTGAAAAGTTCAGGGTATAGGCGTAGTTCTCGGTCAGGAAGAGCTCGACGCGCCGGGCTCTCTCGGCGGGTGTCCCCTGGTCCATCACCTGCGCCGCGAGGGTGGAGATGCGGGGCGTCACGCCGTGGAGATCGAGGGCGGGATCGGGGTTGCGGTCGGGCGTCACGCCGGTGAGCACGGCATGGCTCGCCAGGCCGACCCGATACTCGGAGACTTCGAGCGGGCTGAAGGGGAGCGACACGCCGCCGCCGTCGTCGATGGCGAGGACGGGCGAGCGCGGCTCGACGATCGTCGTCTCCACCGGCAGCGGCACGCTCTGGCTGTGCAGGGGCTGCAACCAGATGTGGGCCCAACGCACGGGCTTTTCCGGGCTCAGCCGGAAGCGGACGCCCTGGGTGCGCTGCAACAGGGTCCGCACGGGCGAACGGCGCCAGTTGCCTCCCTGGTAGACGTCGTAGGTGGAGGCCTTGAACCGCCATTCCGCGTCCGGACGAACGGTCGGCCCTTCCTCCTTGATGCGCATGGCCACCTCGCGGCTGGTCCGGATGCGGTCGATGGAGTCGAGGGACACCGAGTCGGAAAAACCGGCGGCTTCGAGAGTCGCTCCGGTGCCGCCGCCGCGGCCCACGATGAACGGCGCGCGCACCCGGGGCAGGAGGAGGAAGAGGGGTACGGCCAGGGCCACGGCGGCGATGCCGACCATCCCCAGAAAGCCGCGCAGGGGGATGTTCGCGAGCGCGGGGTCCTCGCGGCCGAAGCCGGCGAGCACGTGGAGGAAGGCGAAGCGGGTCAGCAGCACCAGCGTCAGCATCAGGAAGCCGAAGAGGTAGAGCACGATCGCCGGGTGGACGCTGGTGCCCATGGCGCCCAGGAAGAGGAAGAAGATACCGATCGACGCCTGCCATTTGTCGCGCTCGCGGACGATGGCGAAGAGCTTCACCAGCAGGGCGAAGAGGCCGAGATGGAGGATCGGCTGCACCAGGCCGCGAGGGAAGACCAGCAGGTCCACGAGGAAGACCGGGATGTAGGCCACGCCGAGGACGTTCATCCCCCAGACCGGCAGCCAGCGGGGCGGATCGAGGCTGGCCCGCCGCAGCATGTAGAGGACGCCCGCCATGTAGGCGGCCACCGCCGGCCATCCGACGACGCCGTTGAACGGCAGCGGCAGGGGAGCCAGCAGGGCCAGCCAACCCAGAAGCAGCCGCTTCTGCCGGCCGAAGCTCATACCGCCAGCCGCTCCGGCCGTTCGGGCCGTTCCGGAGAATCGAGGTCCATGTGGATGCGCAGCTGAGGCGCCCGCGGATCGGTCGCGAGCAGCGGCTCGGCGGTGAGGGGGCGGGCCTGGATGAGGGCCAGGGCTTCCAGCACGGCCAGCCGCTGACGCCCACCGCCGGCAAAGGCGAGGCTGCGGTCCCGCGTCACCAGCTCCACCTCGTAGCCGCGGGCGAGATGATCCAGGGCTGCCGTGGCGGCCTCGCTCACCAGCCGCTCGAAACGGCTCAGCAGGTCGGGGCGCCCGAGCTCGCCCACGGCGTTGTCGAAGAGCACGCAGAGGCGCCGGCTGCGCTCGGTGGCCCGTTCGGTGAAGATCAGCTCGCCGGTGCGCGCCGTCTGCTTCCAGTGAATGCCCCGCGGATCGTCGCCGCGGGTGAAGAGGCGCAGGGCGTGGAGGTCGTGCCCCCAGCCGCGGTTGCGGCTGACGTCGTCGCCCGACTGCTGCGTCGGTTCGAGGTGAATGTCGGCCGCCGCGAAGATCTCGGGGAACACCAGCACCTCGAGCTCGACGCGGTAGCGCACGCCCTTGCGGAAGAAGCCGAAGGGGAAGAGGCTGGAGATGTGAACGTAGGGGAAGCGGTGGACTCCCCGGCTGTTCACCATCATTTCAAGCTGCCCCGAGCTGCGGCCCCGGCGCGGCAGGTAGGGGATGAGCAGCGGCGGGGCGGCGCGCGACAGGGTGAAGAGGAGGAACCAGCGGGGGAAGACCAGGGCGCGGCTGCGCAGCACGAACGCCACCGCGAACGGCCGGTTGGCGAACACCTCGCCCGGCGGCTCCAGGGTCGCTTCCAGCCCGCGCACGTTCTCCCGCGACACCACGCCGGAAAGGATGAGCACCGAGAACATCAGGGCGAGAACCATGTAGAGGGCGTTGTTGCCCGTGTTGGTGGCGGCGATGGCCACCAGCACGGTGAACAGGACGTACCACAACCCCACCGTCGTGATGCGGATGCCCTCGGGCACGGCGCGACGGCCGGAGAAGGGGGTTTTCACAGGGGTACGGGAGTGGCGGCCACTACCCGCTCGATGGCCTTGCGGGACTGTTCGAGGTCGGCCGAGCCCCGCTTGAGCACCACGCGGTGGGCGAGCACCGGCGCCACCAGGCGCTGCACGTCGTCCGGAATGGCATAGCCGCGCCCCTCGCACAGGGCGAGGGCCTGGGTGGCCCGGAACAGCGCCTGGAGGCCGCGGGTCGAGACGCCGAGGAGGAAGTCGCCGCCGTGCCGGGTGACCTCGGCGAGGGAGAGCATGTAGTCGGCGAGCTTGTCGGCCACGCGCACGCGCCCCACGCGTTCCTGGAGATCGAGCAGCTCGCTCTCGCTCACCACCGGCTGCAGGTGCTCGAGCACGTTTTCGACGCCGCCCGAGAGCAGCAGGTCCCGCTCGTCGGCCCGCGGCGGATAGCCGAGGGAGAGGGACATGAGAAAGCGGTCGAGCTGCGACTCGGGCAGCGGGAAGGTGCCCTGGTACTCCAGCGGGTTCTGGGTGGCGAGGACGACGAACGGCTGGGGCAGCGAGTAGCGCATGCGCTCGACGGAGACCTTGCGCTCGCTCATCGCCTCCAGCAGCGCCGACTGGGTCTTCGGAGTGGCGCGGTTGATCTCGTCGGCCAGCACGACGTTGGCGAAGAGCGGCCCGGGCACGAACTCGAAGGTCTGGTTCTTCTGGTTGAAGATCGAGACGCCGATGATGTCGGACGGCAGCAGGTCGCTGGTGAACTGGATGCGCTGGAACGACAGGCCGAGCGACCGGGAGAGAGCCTGGGCGAGGGTCGTCTTGCCGACGCCGGGGACGTCCTCGACGAGGATGTGGCCGCGGGAGAGCAGGCAGACGGTGGCGAGGCGGATCACCTCGCGCTTGCCGCGGATGACGCGGGCGACGTTCTCCTCGAGCTGGCGGATCGGCTCGGCGGCGTGCAGGGCGTCGCTGGTTTCGACGGCAATGGCTTCCATCGTGGTTGATCTACGCAGGGATATCGGTTGAGGATGAAAGTATAGCGAAGAATCTCTATTAGATCTCCGGCGGCTCCGGCATGGGTGGGAGTATATCGCGGCGGGCCTTCTCGGGACCGCCCTCGCCGTCGCCTCCTGCCGTGCCGGATTCCACCCGGATCGCGTTGTTGAGATATCTTTCCCGGAGCCCGGGAGACGGTCGGAGGTCCCCATCGATTTGACCGCCGCATTTACGTCTTCTAAGATGGGGGTAGAATTCAGCGCGCCCCCGGGGCCCAAAGGAGCGAACGAATCTCATGGCAGACGCAAAGCTGGACCGTATGAAGGCCGTCGACGGCGCGCTCGCGCAGATCGAGCGCCAGTTCGGGAAGGGCGCGATCATGCGCCTGGGGCAGCGGGAGACGCTGGCACTGGAGGCGATCTCCACCGGCTCGATCGCCGTGGACTACGCCATCGGCATCGGCGGTTTCCCCCGCGGCCGGGTCGTGGAGGTCTACGGTCCGGAGTCGTCGGGCAAGACGACCCTGGCGCTGTCGGTGGTCGCCCATGCGCAGAAGAAGGGCGGCATCGCGGCCTTCATCGACGCCGAGCACGCCCTCGACGCCGAGTACGCGAAAAAGCTGGGGGTGGACATCGACAACATGCTCGTCTCGCAGCCCGACAACGGCGAGCAGGGGCTGGAGATCGCGGAGATGCTGGTGCGCAGCAACGCCGTCGACGTGGTGGTGATCGACTCGGTGGCGGCCCTGGTGCCCAAGGCCGAGCTCGAAGGGGAGATGGGCGACTCGCACGTCGGCCTCCAGGCGCGGCTGATGTCGCAGGCCCTGCGCAAGCTGACGGCCATCGTCGCCAAGTCGAAGACGACGCTGATCTTCATCAACCAGATCCGCGAGAAGATCGGCGTCATGTTCGGCAGCCCGGAGACCACCACCGGCGGCCGGGCCCTCAAGTTCTACGCCTCGGTGCGCATCGACATCCGGCGCATCGCCGCCATCAAGGACGGCGAGGAGGTGACCGGCTCGCGGGTCAAGGTGAAGGTGGTCAAGAACAAGGTGGCCGCGCCCTTCCGCCAGGCCGAGTTCGACATCGACTACGGCGAGGGGATCTCGAAGAACGGCGAGCTCGTCGACCTCGGCGTCGAGCACAAATTCATCGTCAAGAGCGGCGCCTGGTACTCCTACGGCGACCTGCGCCTGGGCCAGGGGCGCGACAACTCCAAGAACTTCCTGCGCGACAATCCGGACCTGGCCGACGAGATCGAGACCAAGGTCCGGGAGAAGCTGGGCCTGCCGGTCAATGCCGCGGGAGTGACCGCCGCCGTGCCCGCGGCCGCGGAATAGCGGCCCGGATGCGCGGTTGAAGCGGCTCATCAAGCTGGCGATCGGCTTCGCTCGGGTCAACGGCGGCACCCTGAGGCCAGTAGATGATTTGCGATTCTTATTCTACTGCATTATAGTATCTCCTATGGGTTGGTGCTCCGCTCCGGCGGAGGACCGGGATTTCAACTATCGTCTCGCGGCTCTTTCGAACGGCTCGAGGAGAACGCGAAGAGGAGAGGAGATCACATGAAGAAGAGGTATCTTGAGTGTGCGCTGGTGCTGGGAGCTCTCCTGGCGACTTCAGCGACCGCCCAGCCGACGATCGTGCACGGGGTGGACGTGTTTCAGACGTCGACCGGCAGTCCGACCTTCGTCGACTTCTCGACCCACCCCATCCCGGCGGACTTTTTCTGCCCGGGCTCGAGCCCCTTCACTGGAGTGATCGCGTTCCAGGGCGTGCCGCTGGCGACGATGCCCCCGGGTGTGGCGGCCAACGGCGACACCGTCGTGGAGCGGCTGGCGGATGGGATGTTCTCGTCGTCGGCCGGCGGCACGACGATCCCGGTGGTGGTGCGGGCCCTCCGACTCACCGGCACCAATACCGTCAACGTCGTCTGCCCCGGCGTGGGCACGACCACCTGGCGGGTGAGCACCTGCCTCTGTGGCCTGCAGCCGACCACGAATATCACGGTGAAGGTCGACCAGAGCTGCGGCTGCGGCCATTTCAACGGCAAACTGCAGCTCAACGTCTGCGTGACCTTCACCAACCTGGCCAACGGCGCGGTGGCGGGTCCGATCAAGCAGGGGGTCTCCCTGAACAGCGTGAACTCGGCATGGTGCCCGAACCCCGGACCGGGTGAGCCGGTGATTCTGGCGCCTTTCGACGTGGACACCAACTGCGACGGCCTGCCCGATCTGCGGCTGCCGGGGACCACCAACTTCCACAAGGGCTGGACCTGCGGCAATCAGGGTGTGGACTGCTGGACGCAGTACGCGAGCCTGACGGAGTGCCATGCCGGTCCGACCCCGGACCATCAGCACTGCACCAACCCCATTTGCGGCAGGCAGTAGGAGCCTCGTCTCAGGAAGGGTACGGGGGCCGGTCGCAGGACCGGCCCTTTCCGTCTGTCCGAGATCCCGCGACTCGTGGTACCTTCCCGCCGCCATGGAGCGCGATGCTTGAACTCTCCTTTTCCATTACGGCGGCTCGTCAAGGTGGTGGTCGTCCTCGCCCTCGTTCTGGGGGCGGGGATCCACATCTTCTACTGGTACTGGCCGCGCGAGCGGGCGGGAGCGCCGGAGCCCGGGAGCTATGGCGCGCGGCTGCTGGCCTCCGGCGCCTACGGCGCGTGCCTCTGGCTTCCCTACCCGCACCAGAACCTGGGCACCCTCTCGGCGTCGCTCGGCGACGGCTCGGCTTTCCTCGCGGCCGTCGGCCGGCTGGCCGGCTCGTCGTCGCCGTCGCTGCCGGCCTTCGGGCCGTTCACGGTGCCGCCGTCGCGGGAGATCGTGGCCTGCTCGGACCTCGACGGCGAAAACTTTCTGGTGGTGGCGCGGGTCTACCCCGGGCTCGCCGCCGTGGCGCGGCTCGCCGGCACCCTGGCGGGCAACCCCTGGCTCAAGGGCGGCAGCGTCCGCGAGGCGCGGGGCCGTGGCGACGAGGTGCGGGAGAGGGTGCTTCAGATCTTCTGGCAGGACGGCCTGTGGATGGTGCGCTCCGGACCGGCGCCCCAGCTCCCGGCGGCCGGTCCTGCGGGGCCTGTGCCGGAGGGCCTCGGTATCCTCCATCTGGCGCGGGAGGTTTCCGAGCTGCCGGCGGGCGAGTACCGCCTGGCGCGGCGAAAAGACGATTCGAAAGACCTGGAGATCTCCCTCGTGGGCGGCGAAGCTCCCGAGCCGGAGATTGCCAATGTTGCCGAAGGCGGCCGAGACGCGCCGGTGCTGCTGGCCGTGGCGGGTCCGGCCTGGCCGGCAGAGTCTCCCAAGCCGCTGCCGCCGGCCGCCCTGGCGCTGTTCGACGTTCAAGGCGGTTTGAAGATCGGCCCCATCGAGCTGCCGGGCGGCGCGGTGTTCAACCCGCCCGGAGGGAGCCGCTGGGCGTTGCCGGCGCGGGGCCTCGCGGGGCTGCTGACGGACAACCTGCCGCGGGGGAATGCGGCCGGATGGAACCTTGTTGCGTTCGACACCGAAAGCCTTGCCCGCGCGGAGGCCCTGGCGCCGCGAATCTCGGCCCTGGTGGCTCCCGGCGGCGCGGTCGCGGCGGGCGGCGCGGACAATCAGATCGTGCTCGGCGCGTGGCTGCGGCCCGGTCCGGCCCTGCTGCGGATGCACCAGATGCGCAGGGGGCTCGAGAAGGTGCCCCTGGTCGATCGGGCGCAGGTGGATCGCTGGCGCGACTGGGAGACGCTCCTCTCGCCGTTCGCCTACTGCGACCGGCTGTCCCTGATGTCGGCCCGGTCCCCTTCCTCGTTCCGTTTGCGCCTCCACGGCTGCCGGTGAGGGCGACATTGACAGGGGAGGATGGAATCCCTTAGCCTTCCCGTTTGCCCCGGTTGGAGGGTGTAGATGCAAATTTGGCTGGATCAGGTTCGCGATGAACCGTTCAACTGGGACGAAACGCAGAGAGTTTCCAAGGAGATTCTGGACCGCCCCGAGCTGCTGGACCTCGGTCCGGTGTCGTGGCGAGGCCAGGTGGTCTTCGCCGACCCCGGATTTTTCCTGCGGGCGCGGCTCTCCTATGAGCAGACGCTGAGCTGCAACCGGTGTCTGAAGCCGATCGTCGAGCAGGCGAAGTCCGACGTCGAGCTGATGGTTCTGGTGGAGCACGGTCCCGAGGCCGGGGGCGAGCATGCGTTGCACGAGCAGGATCTTGGCATCCTCTATCTTCAGGACGAGCTGCTGGAGACGGACCCCATCCTGATCGAGCAGCTCCAGCTCAACATCCCGATGAAGCCGCTCTGCCGGGAGGATTGCAAGGGGTTGTGCCCCATCTGTGGCGCCGACAGGAACGCCGGGGACTGCAAGTGCGAGGAGTCGGCTCCCGATCCCCGCTGGGCGGCCCTCGCGGCGTTGAAGGACCGGCTGCCCGGCGCGAAGTGACGATTGAAGGAACCGACTGAGACGATGTGACGCCGGACGCGGAGAATCCGCGGCCGGGATTCCAGAGACCCGAGACTCAAAGAGGCACGACGACCATGCCGAACCCGAAACGCCGCCATTCCAAGGCCCGCCGCGACAAGCGCCGCGCCCACGACGCGCTGGCGCGCCCCGCCACCTCCACCTGCCCCAACTGCGGCGAGGTCAAGATGCCGCATCGCGCCTGCCCGAGCTGCGGGCAGTACCGCGGCAACCAGGTGATCGCGGGCAAGGAAAATCTGTAAGCCTCCCGCAACTCCGATCCGGCCCTTACGCTAAGGATCGCCCGGCCCAAGCCTTATCAGAGCTCCCAGACCCGCCCTCCTCCGAGGGCGTTTCGGGTCGGTGGGAACCGAGCATGCCGATCGCCGTAGACGCCATGGGTGGGGATCATGCGCCGCAGTCCGCGGTGGAGGGCGCGGTGCGCGCCGCCGCCGAAGGCGCGTCCATTCTCCTGGTGGGCGACCGGGCGCGGGTGGACTCCGAGCTGGCGCGCCTCGGCGCCCGCGGGCGGATCGAGATCGTTCACGCCGACGAGGTGGTGGGCATGGACGAGCCGGCGATCACCCCCATCCGCAAGAAGCGGCGCTCCTCGCTGCGCCTCTGCGCCGAGCTGGTCAAGGACGGCCGCGCCCAGGCCATGGTCAGCGCCGGCAACACCGGCGCCGCCATGGTGGCGGCCAAGATGGTGATCGGCACCGTGGCGGGGGTGGACCGGCCGGCGCTCGCCGCCGTGCTGCCCAACCCGCGGGGCCGCACCGTGCTGCTCGACGTCGGCGCCAACGTGGACAGCAAGCCCATTCATCTGCGCGAGTTCGCCGTCATGGGTCACTTCTACGCCCAGGAGGTGCTCGGCACGGAGCAGCCGCGCATCGGCGTGCTGTCGATCGGCGAGGAGGAGGGCAAGGGGACGGAGCTCACCCGCGAGGTCTCGCGGCTGCTCAAGACGACGGGTCTCCATTTCGTCGGCAACGTCGAGGGGCGGGACGTCTTCAACGGCAAGGTGGACGTGATCGTCTGCGACGGCTTCGTGGGCAACGCCGTGCTGAAGAGCGCCGAGTCGCTCGCCGAGATGCTGCTGCGCATGCTGCGCGAGGAGGTGGCGGCGAGCGCCCGCGGCAAGCTCGGGTATGCTCTGGCCAAGCCCGTTTTCGACCGCTTCCGCCAGAGGGTGGACTACAGCGAGTACGGGGCCGGGCCGTTGCTGGGTTTGAACGGCGGCTGTTTCATCGCGCACGGCCGTGCCAACGCGCGGGCCATGCACAGTGCCATCCGCCGCGCCGAGGAGTTCTCGAACGCGCGGCTGGACCATAAGATCCGCGACAAGATCGCCGAGCTGCACAGCCAGGAGGAGAAGCTCCTGGCGGCCGGCCGGCAGAGGGGCGAGGCTTGATGGGAGTCGCCGGCAAGAAGATCGCGTTCATGTTTCCCGGCCAGGGGTCGCAGAAAGTGGGCATGGGAAAGGTGTGGGCTGAGGCCGTTCCGGAAGCCCGGGCCGCCTTCGAAGAGGCCGACGAGGCGCTGGGTTTCCCTCTCTCCCGGCTCTGCTGGGAGGGGCCGGAGGAGGAGCTGGGGCTGACGGAGAACACCCAGCCGGCGCTCGTCGCCACCTCGATCGCCATCCACCGGGCCCTGGGAGTGCTGGCGCCGGAGCTTAGGCCGGTGGCGATGGCGGGGCACAGCCTGGGCGAGTACTCGGCGCTCGTGGCGGCGGGGGCTCTCGGCTTCGCCGATGCCCTGCGCCTGGTGCGCCGTCGCGGCCAGCTCATGCAGGAGGCCGTGCCCGTGGGCGTCGGCGCCATGGCCGCCGTCATCGGCATGGACCCCGAGGCCATCGCCGGCATCGCCGCCGAGGCCGGCGACGAGGCGAAGGGGGAGATCTGCGCCGTGGCCAACCTGAACGGCCCGGCACAGACGGTGCTCGCCGGCCACAAGGGAGCCATCGACCGGGCCGTCGTGCTGGCGAAGGAGCGGGGAGCCCGCAAGGCGACCCTCCTCGCCGTCTCGGCTCCCTTCCACTCGCCGCTCATGCGGCCGGCGCGGGAGGGGCTGGCGCCGATGCTCGCGGCGACGCCGTTTCAGAATCCGAAGATCCCGGTGGTGAGCAACGTGGACGCCGTGCCGGTGGCCTCGGGCGATGCCGCCCGCGAGGCCCTGGAGCGGCAGATCGACAGCCCGGTGCGCTGGGTGGAGTCGGTGCGCTGGATGGAGGAGACGGCTGGCGTCGAGGTGTTCGTCGAGGTGGGGCCGGGCAATGTGCTGGCGGGCCTGACGCGCCGCATCGTTCAGGGAGCCCGTACGACGGCCGTCTCGGACCCCGATCATCTCCGGCAGATTCTGAGTGAAGAGGAGTAGAGCTGATGCTGAGACTGGACAACAAGACGGCGCTGGTCACCGGCGCTTCGCAGGGCATTGGCGAGGCCATCGCCCGGCTGCTGGGCCGGCAGGGCGCCCGGGTCATCGTGGCGGCCCGCAACGAGGAGAAGCTGACGCGGCTGGCGGCGGAGATCGACGCCGGCGGCGGCTGCGCCCGGGCCCTGGTGCTCGACGTCACCCGGCCGGAGACCTTCGCCGAGCGGCTGAAGAGCCTGCCCGAGGACTACGCCGCCGTGGACATCCTGGTCAACAATGCGGGCATCACCGCCGACAACCTGCTCGCCCGCATGTCGCTCGACGACTGGGAGCGGGTGCTGCGCACCAACCTGACGGGGGCCTTCGCGCTCACCAAGGAGGTGGTGCGGGGGATGATCAAGCGGCGCTGGGGGCGGGTGATCAGCGTCTCCTCGGTGGTGGGGATGATGGGTAACGCCGGCCAGGCCAACTACGCGGCGGCCAAGGCGGGGCTCATCGGCTTCAGCAAGTCGCTGGCCCGCGAGCTGGGGAGCCGCAGCGTGACGTCCAACGTCGTGGCTCCCGGCTACATCCAGACCGCGATGACCGACAAGCTGCCGGAGGCGGCCCGCGAGGGGCTGACCGACGCGATCGCCCTCAAGCGGCTGGGCACCGTGGACGACGTGGCATGGGCTGTGCTTTTCCTTGCGAGCGAGGAAGCCGGCTACATCACCGGGACGACGGTCAACGTATCGGGCGGGCTCTATATCTGAAATGGGACACCGGCTGCATGGACTCAAGCGCGGCCTTTGTGTTAGAACCCCACATCGTGCGCGGTCTGGCCGCGCCGATCACGCTTACGGAGGGAACAACGATGGCAGTTGCGGATAAGGTCAAGAGCATTATCGTCGAGCAGCTCGGCGTCGACGAGGAAGAGGTCACCCTGGACGCCAGCTTCACCGACGATCTGGGCGCCGATTCCCTGGACATCGTGGAGCTGGTGATGGCCTTCGAAGAGGAGTTCGGGATCGAGATTCCGGACGAGGAGGCCGAGAAGATCAGCAACGTGCGCGAGGCGGTGGACTACATCCAGAACAATACCGGGGACCAGAACTAGGTTCCTGCCTTCTAGCCTTGCCACTGATCCAGCTTGAAAACAGACCTGCGCCGCGTCGCCGTCACCGGGGTCGGGCTGGTTTCCCCCCTGGGAGTCGGCACCGCCGAGAATTGGGATGCCCTCCTGGCGGGGCGCAGTGGCATTGGTCCCCTCACCCGTTTCGACGCGGCCGAGTACCCTTCGCGCATCGCCGGTGAGGTCAAGGGTTTCAACCCCCTCGACTATCTGGACAAGAAGGACGTCAAGAAGAGCGATACCTTCATTCAGTTCGCTCTGGCGGCCACCCGTTTCGCCGTCGAAGACTCCGGGTTGACGATCGATGAGGGCAACGCCGACCGGGTGGGAGTCATCATCGGCTCCGGCATCGGCGGCCTGCCGCTCATCGAGTCGATGCACCAGATCCTTCTCGAGCGGGGTCCGAGCCGGGTGTCGCCGTTCTTCATCCCCGGCCTGATCGTCAACATGGCGGCGGGCCAGGTCTCCATCCGCTACGGCGCCCGAGGACCCACCACCTCGCCGGCCACCGCCTGCACCACCGGTCTGCACGCCGTGGGCGACGCCTTTCGCATGATCCAGGTCGGGGAGGCCGACGCCATGATCGCCGGCGGCACCGAGGCGGTGATCACGCCGCTCGCCATGGCGGGCTTCTGCGCCATGCGCGCGCTGTCGACCCGCAACGACGAACCGGAGAAGGCATCGCGCCCGTGGGACACTCAGCGCGACGGCTTCGTGATGAGCGAGGGCTGCGGCATCGTCGTGCTGGAGGAAATGGCGGCGGCCGAGCGGCGGGGCGCAACCATCTACGCCGAGATCGTGGGCTACGGCATGGGGGCCGACGCCTACCATCTCTCGGCGCCGCATCCGGAGGGGGACGGCGCGGTGCGGGTGATGCGCGCCGCCCTGGCCGACGCCGGCATCGAGCCGGAGCGCATCGGTTACATCAACGCCCACGGCACCTCGACGCCGCTCGGCGACCTCTCGGAGGTGCGAGCGGTCAAGAAGGTCTTCGGCGATCACGCCTACAAGCTGGCCGTGTCGTCCACCAAGAGCGCCACCGGCCACCTGCTCGGCGCGGCCGGCGGCCTGGAGTCGGGAATCCTGGCGCTCGCGATCCGCCACCAGATCCTCCCCCCGACCCTCAACCTGGACGAGCCGGGCGAGGAGTGCGACCTCGACTTCGTCCCCCACCACGCGCGCAAGGTGGACCTGGAGTACGCGCTCACCAACTCCTTCGGCTTCGGCGGCACCAACGCGTCGATCGCCATGAAGCGCTATCACTTCTAAGGCTTCAGCTCCCGCTCGAAGAACTCCGTCGCCCGCTCGTAGAAGTGGCGCGTCGAGGCGCCGCGGAAGCCGTGCTTCTGTCCCGGGTAGAAGGCCTGCTCGAACGGTACGCCGGCCTTGATGAGGTCGCCGCTCAAGTTGATCGAGTTCTGGGGATGGACGTTGTCGTCGGCCAAGCCGTGGACGACGAGGAGATGATCCTTGAGGTTGGCGGTGTAGGTGATGGGGGAGGAGTCGCGGTAGCCGTCCGCGTTGTCCTGCGGGAGGTCGAGGTAGCGCTCGGTCCAGATCGAGTCGTAGAGCCGCCAGTCCGTCACCGGCGCGCCCGCGATGGCGGCCTTCCACACTCCCGGCCGGTTGAGCACGCAGTAGAGCGTATTGGAGCCGCCGCCGGACCATCCCCAGAGCCCGAGCCGGGAGGCGTCCACCCACGGGAGGGTCTTGAGGTAGTCGACCCCCGCGAGCTGGCCCGCCAGATTGACGGTGCCGAAGCGGCGGTAGTCCTTGTCCTCCCCCGCCTTGCCGAAGAAGATCGATGACTGGTTGTCGACGCTGAAGACGGCGAAGCCCCGCTCTGCCATCAGCTTGTGCCAGAGGCTGCGGACGTTCCAGGCGTTGTCCACCACCTGCGAGCCGGGGCCGCCGTAGTGGTAGATGATCACCGGGTAGCGGTGGGAGGGATCGAAGCCGGCGGGCTTGAGCAGGCGCGCCGGCAGCCGCGAGCCGTCCGGCCCGGGAATGGTGAAGATCTCCCACTTCGGCAGCGAAACCGCGTCGAACTTCGGATCGGAGGACGGCAGGGCGATGGGCTGGCCGCCGCCAACTCTTAGCACCTCGCTGCGCGTCGGCGTGTCGGCGTCGCTCCAAGTGTGGACCCAGGAGCCGGTCCGCGTCGAGACGACCGCGGAGTTGGAGCCGGGCTTGGGGGTGAGAATCTCCCAGCCACCGGCGCCCTTCAGCGAGATCCTGGCCACCTTGCGGTCCACCGCGCCGAGCTCCTTGGTGGCAAAGACGGTGACCACGGCCCAGGAGCCGTCGTCGGCCACGCCGTCGAGCGCCGTCACGGCCCAGCCTTCGGGGGTGACGGGCTGGACGGACCGGCCGTCCGCGCCGTAGAGGTAGAGGCGCCGCCAGCCGTCGCGCTCCGAGCCCCAGAGGAAGCGGCCATCCGGCAGGAAGTGGAAGTCCTTGCCGAGGTTGATCCAGGTGCGCCAGCTCTCGCTGATCAGGCTTGAGCAGGCGCCGTCCGCCGCGCCGCAGCGCAGCAGGTCCAGGTGTTTCTGGTCGCGGCTCAGCCGCTGCACGGCGACGGCGTCGCCCTTGGGCACCCAGTCGACCCGCGCCAGATAAAACGGGCCGCCGCCCGTGCTCAGCCAGCTCGTCTTGCCGCTGGCGACCTCCACGACGCCGACCTTGACGTGGGGGTTGGGCTCACCGGACTTCGGGTACTTCTGGAGCGTCACCTTGGGGTAGAGCGGCGTGTCGTCCACCAGCGGGTAGACGCCGACAGGCCTCTCGTCGAAGTGGAGGAAGGCGATGCGGGAGCCGTCAGGGCTCCACCAGAAGCCCTCCGGCTGGCGGTTCCAGATCTCCTCGCGGTAGACCCAGTCGTTGGTGCCGTTCAAGGCGACGTTCTCCTGGCCGTCGGTGGTCAGGCGGGTCTCGGCGCCCGAGCCGAGGTCGAGAACGTAGAGGTCGAAGCCGCGCACGAAGGCGAGGCGCCGGCCGTCGGGCGAGAAGTGGGGGTCCTCCTCCGCGGCCTTGGTGCGGGTGAGCCGCCGCACGGCGTGGCTCGCCAGGGTTTCCAGATAGAGGTCGCCGCCGGCCACCACCAGAAGGGCGTCACCCTTGGGCGACCAGGAGTACTCCTCGATCTCGGTTTTCTTGTCCTTCGAATCCTTCTTGTCCTTGTCGGTCTCCGGATCCGCTCCCAGGTCCGCCGGGCGAAGCAGCACCTCGCGCTTGCCGGTGGCGAGGTCGAGGGACCACAGATTCTTCTCGGAGCCATCGCCCTTCTCGTCCCAGGAGTAGGCGAGGAGCTTGCCGTCGGGCGACCAGGAGGGCTGCGACGGCCGGCGTCCGCTGGCGTCCGGAGCGATGAGATCTCCCAGGGCTGCCTGGGCCGGCGGCTGTTCCGGACCCGCGGTCGTTGCCAGAGCAGGTTGGAACGGGAGAGCCGCGAGGGCCGCGGCGAGAGTCCAGGCGATGAGCGATCGGCGCATGCGTTCTCCTCGTTATGGCGAAAGTAGTCGCGAAAAGTCGTCCCGAAAGCGGCACGAGTCTAGCGCCGGCCATGGAAACTGCAACCTTCTTCCGTCCCCTCCCGTAGTGTGAGCATCATGAGATCACGGAGGCCCGTTATGAAATTCGCTTTGAAATCCAATTCACGAGTGCCGGAGCTGGCCGCGGCGCTGCTTCTTTTGCTGGGCGCCCGGGCGTCCACCCTCCAGGCCGCCGAACAGACCCGCGCGCTTCATCAGGCCTTTCCGGTCGGCGCGGCGGAGTTGAGGCTCACCAATCTCGCCGGCCGCCTGGACATCGTGCCGGGCCCGGGCCGCGAGGTGGTCGTCGACGCCACCATCCACGGCGACGCGGACAGCACCGCCGAGACGCAGCGCATCCTGGCCCAGATGAAATGGGTCAAGAGCCACGACAAGAAGGGGCGCGAGGAGTGGGCGCTCTCCTACCCGGTCGAGAAGTACCGCTCCTACTCCTACCCGCGAGATCACGAGAAGGAGGGGGACTCGGAGCTGCCGGCCTTCTTGAGCTTCCTCAACAACTGGAACCAGACGATGACCACCTACCGGGGCGAGCGGGTGCGCATCTACACCCAGAAGCGATCCTCGGCGCCGGTGCTCTATGCCGATCTGCGGATCATCCTTCCCGCCGGCTCCAACGTGGCGGTGCGCAATGCCGTGGGCGCCGTGAACGGCGGCGACCTCGAGGGCACCCTGTCGGTGGACACCGGCAGCGGCAAGGTTCAGATCGCCTCCCATTCCGGCCAGCTCACCGTCGACACCGGCTCGGGTAACGTGATCCTCGGCTCGGCCAAGGGCGAGACCCGGATCGACACCGGCTCGGGAGACGTGATCGTCAAGAAGCTGGTGGGCAACGGCACGGTCAACACCGGCTCCGGCGACGTCACCGTCAGCCAGATCTCGGCCGGCAAGCTGGCCATCGAGACGGGCTCCGGGGACGTGACGGTGCAGGATGGTGTCGCCGCCCACCTGATCGCGGACACCGGCTCCGGCGGCGTCAAGGTGCTGTCGGTGGAGATCGAGGATCTGGCGGCGGAGACCGGCTCGGGCGACGTGACGGTGCACAGCTCGCTCGCCAAGGCGAAGAAGATCAAGGCCGAGACGGGCAGCGGCGACATCGACATCAAGGGCGGCCCGGACGCTTCGTTCAACGTCGACTCCGACCAGGGCAGCGGCCGGCTGGTCGTCAACTACTCCGACGCCACCCTGCGCAAGGACGGCCACAAGGTCGTGGGTGCCAAGCGCGGCGACGGCCGCACGGCCATCCACGTCGAGACCGGCAGCGGCGACTGCACGATCGGGCCGAAGGTCTAGACCCTCACATCTTGCTGTAGTTCGGACCATCACCCCCTTCGGGGGGCACCCAGGTGATGATCTGGTAGGGGTCCATGATGTCGCAGGTCTTGCAGTGGACGCAGTTGCTGGCGTTGATCTGCAGGCGCTCGCCGGTGGGCGAGGCGGGTTCCGGCACCATCTCGTAGACGGCGGCCGGGCAGAACCGCTGGCAGGGGTTGCCGTACTCGACGGCGCACTGGAAGATGCAGATGTCGGTGTCCGCCACCAGAAGGTGGACCGGCTGGTCCTCGTCGTGCGCCGTCCCCGAGTTGTAGACGTCGGCAAGGCGGTCGAAGGTGAGCTTGCCGTCGATCTTGACGGGCTCGGCCGCCCGGAGCTGCCGCCCGGCGGGAGTGTTGAGCGGGATCATCCGCTCGTGACCCGCCGCGGTGGGAAGGCGGTCGAGGAATCCCCAGCCACGGCCTCCCGTCACCAGTCCAACGCCCGCCTGGAGCATGCCGGCGAGCACGCCGTGGTCGAAAGCCTGGTGGAAGTTGCGCACCTCCCAGAGCTCCTCCTTGATCCAGCTCGCATCCACTTTCCCCTGGTAGGCGGCGAGCCGCTCCGGTGTGGCGCCGCCGGCCTTGAGGGCCTCGAAGATCGTCTCGGCGGCGAGCATTCCGGACTTCATCCCCAGGTGGATGCCCTTGAGGCGCTGGCTGTTGAGCATGCCGGCCGAGTCCCCCACCAGCAGGAAGCCGTCGCCCGAGAGGCGGGGCATCGACCACCAGCCGCCCTCGGGAATGGCCTTGGCGCCGTAGAACGTCATCTTTCCGCCTTCAAAAATGGAGGCGATGGATGGATGCGTCTTGAAGCGCTGGAACTCCTGATGGGGATCGAGGAGGGGGTTCTTGTAGTCGAGGCCGATGACGATGCCGGCGATGGCCTGATCGTTCTGCATGCCGTAGACGAAGCCGCCGCCGAACGTGTCGAAGCCTAGGGGCCAGCCGAGCGTGTGGATCACCTGTCCGGGCTCCAGGCGGCCATGGGGGATCTCCCAGACCTCCTTGAGGCCGAGCGCATAAATCTGCGGATTCTTTCCTTGCCAAAGATTGAGCTGCTCGTCGAGCTGCTTGACCAGGGTGCCCCGCGGGCCCTCGCCGAGGACGGTCACCTGGGCGCGGATGTCGACGCCCGGCTCGTAGTTGGCCTTCTTCTCGCCGTGCCGGGAGATCCCCTTGTCGCCGGTGCGCACGCCCACCACCCTGCCGTTCTCCACCAGCGCCTTGACGGCGGGAAACTCGAAGAAGATGTCCACCCCGGCGGCCTCGACCTTGGGCGCCAGCCACTTGAGGAGCTTGCCCAGCGACGTGACGTAGCTGCCTTCGTTCTCCAGGGGCGGCGGAATGGGGAGGGAGACGGACTTGCTTTCGGTGAGGAAGAGGAACTTCTCGTGCTCGATTCTGCCCTCGAAGGGTGCGTCTCGCCAGTCGTCCGGCAGCAGCTCCTTGAGCGCGCGAGGATCGACGACAGCGCCCGAGAGGGCATGGCTGGTGATCTCGCGGCCCTTCTCCAGGACGCCGATGGATAGCTCCATCCCGGCCGCCTTGGCCAAGCGCGCGAGGTGATAGGCCCCCGCCAGGCTCGCCGGTCCGGCGCCCACGAAAAGAACGTCCATCTCCAGGGTTTCGCGCTCGTCACTCATGCTTGAGTTTCCTCCCGCCGGTTCCAGGAAAAAGGTCCAAATCCGAGCCGCGATGCTACCACGGAGCTCGCGGGTTGCCCGCGGCGCGAAGGCCTTGAAGCGGCGGCTTTTGTTTGTGCTACAGTGCCCCCGTGTCGGAGACAAAGTTATCTCTTGAGAAGACTTCCGTCACCCCGCCGGAGGAGCGCCTCTCGGTGAGGCGGGTGGGGGAGGAGAAGGCCCTCGCCAGCTTCGCCGACGACGTCCGCCGCGGCCTCACCTCCACGCCTAAAGTTCTGTATCCCAAGTACCTCTATGACGAGCTGGGCTCGCGCCTGTTCGAGGCGATCACCGCGCTGCCCGAGTACTACGTCACGCGCTGCGAGGCCGAAATCCTGCGCCAGCACGCCGGCGACATCGTCACGGCGCTCGGCGGGCCGCTCTGGCTCGTGGAGCTCGGCAGTGGCGACGGCCAGAAGACGCGGCTGTTGATCGAGGCTCTGCTGGCTTGCCAGGAGAGCCTCGAGTACGTGCCGGTGGACATTTCCGAGTCCGCGGTCGAGATCAGCAGCCGCGCCCTGCTCCTCTCCTATCCGGAGCTGCGCATCACGGCCTACATTGGGGAGTATCAGGCGGCGCTCCGGATGATTCGCAGGGAGCGGGCCGCTCCCGGCTGCCCGCTGGTCCTCTTCCTGGGCTCCACCCTCGGTAACATGGATCCGGAGGAGCGGCTGGCCTTCCTGCGCGACGTGCGGAAGCTGCTGAACCCGGGCGAGGGCTTTCTCGTCGGCGTCGACCTCCAGAAACCGGAGGACGTGCTGATTCCCGCCTACGACGATCCCCTGGGGGTGACGGCGGCGTTCAACCTGAACCTGCTGGTGCGGATCAACCGCGAGCTGGAGGGAGGCTTCGACATCACCGCCTTCCGCCACCGCGCGATCTACAATCGGGAGGTGGGGCGAATCGAGATGCACCTCGAAAGCCGGCAGGCGCAGACGGTGCTGATCCGCGCCCTGGGGATCGAGGTCCCCTTCGCCGCCGGAGAGACGATCCACACGGAAAGCTCCTACAAGTTCCGGGTGGACCAGATCGTCGCCCTGGCCGCCGAGACCGGCTTCGAGCTGCGCCGGACGTGGAAGGACTCCCGGAGCTGGTTCGCCTCGAATCTACTCGTCGCAACCTGATTTTTGACAAGCAGGGCATCCGTACGTAGGATTCTCCGTCCGAGCCGGTGTAGCTCAGGGGTAGAGCGCCTGACTGTGGATCAGGAGGTCATGGGTTCAAATCCCATCGCCGGTACCATTTCCCTCACTCGGACGAACCAACGCTCCCTTGGAGGGTTTCTCCCATGGCAGACACTGTCGAGCCGCGCCTGTCGCGAGGCTTACGGGACCTGCTGCCCGACCAGATGCTGGCCCGGCAGTGGATGATCGACACCATCCGCGGCGTCTACGAGCTCTATGGCTTCGTGCCGCTCGCGACCCCTGCCATCGAATATCTGGACGTGTTGACGGGCTCCGCCGCCGGTTCCGAGGCGCAGCAGTCAATCTTCACCGTCCAGAACCCTGAAAAAGAGCAGCTCGGCCTGCGCTTCGACCTCACCGTGCCCCTGGCGCGGGTGATCGCCCAGTATCGCGACCTGCCGCGGCCGTTCCGCCGCTACCAGGTGTCGCCGGTCTGGCGCGCCGACAAGCCGGGCCCCGGCCGCTTCCGCGAGTTCACCCAGTTCGACCTCGACTCCGTGGGCGTCGAGTCCGAGATCGCGGACACCGAGATCATCGCCGGCATGTGCGACTCCCTCACGGCTTTGAAGGTGGGGGCCTACCAGGTGAAGTTCTCCTCGCGCGGCATTCTCAACACGCTGCTCGCCTACGCCGGGATTCCGGCCGACAAGGGGACGGACGTCTTCCGGGTGCTCGACAAGCTGGACAAGGTCGGGCCGGAGAAGGTCCGTCTGGAGCTCACCACGGGCTACGTCGACTCCTCCGGCGATCCCATCGCGGGTGTGGGTCTCGCCTCCGAGCAGGTGGACAAGATCGAGCGTTTCCTGAAGATCCGCTCCGCGGACCGGCGGGAAGTGGTCGCGCAGCTCCGCGAGCTGTTCGCCGGAGTCGAGGGAGCCGACAAGGAGGTCGGAGTGGTGGAGAAGATCTCCAATCACCTCTACTCCCTGGGCTACGACGACGACCGCGTCTCGCTGGATCTCTCGATCGCCCGGGGGCTCGCGTACTACACCGGTCCCGTCTTCGAGGCTGCCCTGCTCGAGGCGCCCGAGTTCGGCTCCGTCTTCGGCGGCGGCCGGTACGACGACCTGGTGATGCGCTTCCTGGGCGAGAAGGTGCCGGCCACGGGTGCCTCGCTGGGCGTCGACCGCCTGCTGGCAGCGTTGATCCACCTCAAGCGGGCCGGCAAGCAGAAGTCCACGGCGAAGGTGCTGATCACCAACATGGACGCCGGGCTCGCCGACGACTACATCGCCATGACCTGGGAGCTGCGGCGGGCGGGCATCCCCACCGAGCTCTACCTCGGCAACGCCCGCGGCCCCGGCAAGCAGCTCAAGTACGCCGATTACTGGGGCATCCCCATCGCCCTCCTCTACGGCTCGAACGAGAAGGAGAAAGGGATCGTCACCTTGAAGGACATGGACGCCGGCCGGCAGCGCGCGGAGGCCCTGGCCAACCGGCAGGAGTGGCTGGAGGAGCGTCCGGGTCAGCGGGAGGTGCCGCGCGCTGGCCTCGTCGCAGCGGTTCGCGATATTCTGGGGCTCATCGAACCTTAGGAGCGTAAGCGCACCGATGAGTGAGCCTGGCCATACCCACGCCGCCGTCGTCCTCGACGGCGGCTCCCTCAGCCTTACCGACCTCGCCCGTATCGCCCGCGACCCCCGCGTTCAGGTGGAGATCCACAAGGACGCCCTGGCGAGAGTCGAGGCGAGCTGGTCTCAGATCCAGAAGCTCGCCGATCAGTACAAGCGGGATTGGGCGGCGCGGGACGGAGGAGATTCCAGCGCCCGGCCGGTCCTCGAATATGGCGTCACCACCGGCTTCGGCGAGTTCAAGAACGTTCCCATCGCGCCCGATTGTCTGGAGGAGCTGCAGCAGAACATCCTCCTTTCCCATTCCGTGGGCGCCGGCGAGACCGCCGATCCGGACAATCCCGCCAACTACTTCGAGCCGGACGTCGTGCGTGCGGCGCTCGCCGTCCGCCTGAATGCCTTCCTGAATGGAAACTCCGGCCTGCGCCCGGTGATGGTGGCGACGGTGCAGGCGATGCTGAACCGGGGGATCGTGCCGCTGGTGCCGATCCGCGGCTCGGTGGGATCGAGCGGCGACCTCGCTCCGCTCTCCCATCTTTTCGTCGTGCTCCTCGGCGAGGGCCGCTACTACGTCGTCCGCGAGCCGGAGGATCTCACCTTCGCACGGCCCCGGAAGATCCAGGCGGCCACCGCGCTGGGAGGGGATCTCGGGCTGGAGATCCCATCTCTGAGCTTCAAGGAAGGCCTTGCTCTCACCAACGGCGCCACCTTCTCGGCGGCACTCCTCGCCCTGGCTGTTCACGATGCCGAGTCGCTGGCCCACGTGGCGGACACCGCGACGGCGCTCAGCCTGGAAGCCGTCTGCGGCTGCGCCCGGGCCTTCGATTCGCGGATTCACGAGGCGCGCGGCCATGAGGGCCAGATCGCCTGCGCCAAGAACATCCGGGCGCTGCTGAAGGGGAGCCGTCTGATCGAGAAGGCGGGTGCGGTGCAGGACGTCTACTCCCTGCGCTGCGCGCCGGCCGTTCACGGCGCGGCGCGGGACACCATCGCCTACGCCCGCCGCGTGGCCGAGGCGGAGATCAACGCCGCCACCGACAATCCCCTCTTCTTTCCGGGCATCAGCGAGCCGCCCTTCGACCATGAGTTCGCCGCCAACTGGCCTGATGGGTACGACGGCCGGCAGCGGATCTCGTTCTCGGCGGGGAATTTCCACGGCGAGCCGGTGGGCATGGCGGCGGACTTTCTAGCCATAGCCCTGGCCGAGCTCGCGGACATCTCCGAGCGGCGCACCCAGATGCTGCTCGACGCCCACCACAGCCGCAACCTGCCGGGCAACCTCATCCCGCATCGCGGCATCAACTCGGGGCTGATGATCGCGCAGTACTGTGCCGCGGGCATCGTCTCCGAGAACAAGGTCCTGACCCACCCCGCCTCGGTGGATTCGATCCCCACCTCAGCCAATTCCGAGGACCACAACGCCATGGCCACCATCGCCGCCCGCAAGCTGCGGACGGTACTGCGCAACGCCCAGGCCGTGCTGGCGATCGAGCTCATCGCGGGGGCACAGGCGGTCGAGTGGCGGGTCGCGATGGACATCGATCCCGTCAACGTTCGTCCCGACGCGCCCTCCTGGGAGCAAGCCGACCAGGAGGCGGCGGACTTCGCGGAGCGGACGGACCCCGAGCGGCGGCAGGAGATCGCTGCGCGTCTGGGTGAAGGGACGCGCGAGGCGTATCTTCAGGTGCGGGGCCTGGTTTCAACGATGGTCAAGGACCGGACGCTGGATGGGGATATCCGGGCGGTGCGGGGGGCGGTCGAACAGGGAGTGGCTTTTAGCTGAATCCTCGGAGATATCAGTCGAAGATGTTGGCCAACCGGATTTCGAGCCCCGGCAGCAAGGGCGTCGTGAGCACGTCTTCAGCCCCAGTGGAGAGCTCGGCGACGAGGCGGAGCCGGTTCCCGAGCCGCCTGTAAACTCGGATGGTCTTGCGGTCCAGATCGAGCATCCAGTACTCCGGGACGCCGTAGCGCTCGTAGATCTCCCGCTTGATTCCCTCGTCCCGGCTGCGGGTCCCTGGCGAGAAGATCTCGATGAGCAGGTCCGGAGCGCCCTGGATGTTCTCCCGAGTGATGATCCCGAACCGCTGACTCGAGATGAAGAGGACGTCCGGCTGGACGACATCGTAAGGGGAGAGGACCACGTCCGTGGGAGCGGCCAGGAGCTTGCCCAGCCGGTGCTTCTTAATGAATGGACCCAGCTCCGTGTGCAGGTTGGAAGAGACCTCTTGATGCGGAATGAGGGGCGCCGGGCTCACGTAGTGCTCTCCGTCGAGGATCTCATGGCGCTGACCGTCCTCGGGGATCGAGGCATAGTCGTCATAGGTGAGCTTGCGGGGAAGATCGTGAACTGCCATGTCGTGCCTCCTTCCGGAGACCGTAATTCTAGCACTGCTGGTTGGATCTCCGGTACTCCTGAGCATGCCATGAGTTTTGCCGGACGATAACACGCGTGGTCCTCTCCGCTGGCGTTGGTCGCCTTCTCGGCCTTCTCGGAGCATGAGTGAGGTGGTTCATCCGGCGGCCCCTCGCAGCCGCGGGATCTCCCGCCGGATCTCCTCTGCCGTCAACCCCAGCAATCCGGCTCCTTCGATCAAGGGCTCCAGATCCACCGGGTAGAGCCGGTTCCGCGCCGGATCGGCGAGGCCCGCCAGGTTGCGCGGTGCGATGATCTCCTGGATCTTCTCCTCGAAGCCTGGCTCTTGGACGCTGCCGAGCATTTCCCGCATCACCGGGTCCGTGCTGCCCAGGAAGCCACTCCACGCCCAGCCGTCAGGATTCGGAAGGAGCCTCTGGCTGGCTTCACCGAAGCTGGCGGCGGCGAAGTAGATATTCGAGTAGGCGGCGAGGAGATCGAAATCTCGCATCGCCTCATAGGCTCCGGCCACAAGCTTCTGGATGTGATCCGCTTCCAGGCTCAGGAGATCGCCGTAGCGCTGAAGATCTGGAGTGCCCTGCTCCAGCAGAAGAGATAGGCGCTCGACAGCCAGCAGGCTCCAGGCGATTCCGGTCGAGAACAGGGGGGAGAAGAAGCAGTAGGCGTGGGGAAGGAGCGCCCAACCGTCTCCCGCGGCCTGTGCGAGACGGTGCTGAAGGCGAGAGATCTTGCCGATCGGTCTGGCGGGACGGGCCGGAGCGAACTGGTCCCGCAGCGTGGGGTAGCGATCGAGGAGTTGCCGCCAGGCCTGATCCGGAGAGAGCAGCGCCAGCTCCTCCCGGGCGCGGTCCTCCGCGATCACGAAGCCGGCGCTCACCGTGCCGTGGTCGAAGGGGAGTACGTACATCCATCCCTCTTCCAGGATGTGATGAACGGCCGCCTGCTCGTCGGGATAGGGCCCTTCGGGCAGGGCCGCGCCGAGCGTCACCTCGGCGAAGTCGGCCATCCCTTCGAAATGCCCAAAGACAAGGGTGGTATGCGGCTCGGTTTCGACTCGGTCAATAGGGAGGTGCCGGGCCAGGAAACCGCCGGGGCCGGAAGCGTCGATCAGGAGGTCGGCCTCGAAGCGGACGGGCTGCCCATGATGCGTTCCGGCGAGGCGCCAGCCGTCTCCACCTTGATCGACACCGTTCAGATCCACCTCCTCGAAGATCTCGACGCCTGCCGCCCTCGCCTGGACGGCCAGATGATGATCCACGTCCTCCCGCAGCCAGTGCGTGTCCGCGATGAAGTCGTTGGGACTGGCCGCCACCAGGAGACGGCGCTCGTTGGCCGCGCCGTTGGTGAATGGCTTGCCTGGGGAGTGACCGTAAAAGGTGAAGCCGCGCTTGAGGCCGCGTCGGAGGTGGGGAAGTTTTTGCCGCCAGCGACCCCAGGCAGCGAGAGCATGGAGATCGTCGAGTCCGTACCGCGCGGCGAGTCTCTCCAGGCAGATCGCGGCGAGCGGAGTGGAGGATTCGCCGAGGGCGAAGCGGGGGTGCCGCTGCCGGTCGAGAAGGAGCACGTGATGCCCCTGGATCGACAGGATGCGGGCGAGGATGGAGCCCGCGAAGCCGGAGCCGATGATGGCGATCTTCATCATCAATCCTGGCAACTGCAGGGGACTCTGGGCTCGGCGTGGCCCGTACGATTCATGCGATCCATCCTGGCGATTCGGGCATCCGCACATTCGGGGCAGCTCGCGAAGCGTCGGGCGTCCCACAGATCGGCGGTGACGATTCCACCCAGGGAGAGAGAGCGTTCCAGAGCTTCTTCGAGCTGCTGCAGGGTGGGTGAGGTGAAATCCCCTGAGTCCCGAAGCGCCTCCATCGCACCGTTTCCCCCGCGGACGGGGATCAGCGACACCCGCGCCGCGCCCTGAGCGAAGGCGTGCTCGGCGGAACGCACGGCCCAATCGACCGCCTCGTCCGGCGGGGTGAAGGGAGGAGATACAAGGACGAAAGCGCGCAAACCGATTCCCGCAGCCCGCAGGGTTGCAGCGGCGCTGTCGAAGTCCGCGAGCGTCATCGCCTTGTTGAGCTTGGCGAGGGCCTTGGGATGGATCGTTTCCAACCCCATCGCCACCTCCAGGGAGCCGGCGAGACGCTCGGCGAAGCGGAGGCAGCGGTCGCCGATGAGCTTGGGATGGCATTCCACGGTGACCCGCGAGAAAGGAGAGACCAGCTCCAGGATCTCCGCCTCGTCGTCCGGCGGCACCGCCCGGGACTCGAAGAAGTTGCTGGCGTTGTAGAGCTTTATGGCCGGGAGGGTGTTCGGGCTTGAAGTCCCCTTCAGGGGGCGCTGTTCATAGCCCTGGCATTTATGCCCGGGCGAAGGTCCGGTCGCGATCAAAGCCTTCCGGATCTGAACGGGTAGGGAGGCGGTCGGCGTGGCCCCATCCAGAGTCTCCCGCCAGAGATCGCAGAAGACGCAGGTGAAGGGGCACTCAGCCCCGGCGAGGAAGACCGTGAGGGCTGGGAGGAGGCGGCCGTCCCGCTCTCTTTCCTCCTCCCAGAAATGACCCAGAGGTTCCTGGGGATCGATCCGCCGCTTGGGAGACCGCAGTGAGCGGATCCACTCCGTGTAAGACAGAGTCACGTCCGATGGTACAGGCTCAGCAGGTGGCTCCGATAACCGGCTGGATTGACATCGAACCGGCTGTGAAAAGTCTCCCGGGCCACGGCGCCATGCTGGAAGCGCCGCTTGGGGAAGATCGGCAGCTCCAGGCCCGTCACTTTTCGGATGCCACGGCTCAACACCTCGCCCTTGAGCCGGTACAAGGCTTCGTGGGAGCCCTGGGCAAGCTCGGCGAAGGGAATCGCCTCGGCCACGGCGATCACCCGTGGGCGATTGTTCGGGCTGAACAGCGAGAAGCCGTGGCGCCGGGCCGGCGCGTAGCCCCGGACGCACCCTCGGCTCAGCCCCCCACTGTAGGTCAGAGAGTGCTTGATGGCCTCCACCCCCCAGCCTTCCTGGTAGAGCATCCGGTTGTTGACGACGCTGCGGATGGTCAGTTCCGGGTTCTCCTCAATGGGATAGTCCTTGAGGTTCTCGTCGCCGCCGTCGCCATCGGCGAGATATCGCCAGTCGGGGTAGCGCTCGCGGATTCCATGGAGCAGGGCGAGGCTCATGGCCGCGCACTCCACGTCGAGCGGCTTGTAGTCCTCAATGGCTTCTACAGCGGCAAAGGGATCGAGCTGGGAGCTGGCCACCTCGACAGACTCGCCGAACATCTGAAGGCCGGTGCGCCGGAGGAACTCTCGGGCCTGCTCCAAGTCGTCGCCGCCACCATCCACGGCGAGGGTGAACGCCTTGAGGCGGGCCGGGCTCTGACCTGAGGCCAGTAGCTCGTGGTAAAGGCAGAGGAGGAGCGCGCCGCTGTCGACACCGCCGGAGAAGAGGACGCCGAGAGGCTCCTTCTCCGGTACGGCAGAGAGCCATAGGCGGATCTCTTCGCAGAGGGCGTGGACGTAGGCCTCGCCGATCGTGTCGAGGTCCGGCGGTAGAACGCCCCGCTGCGGATCGAAGAAGCGCCGATAGGCCGGGTTGGGATCGGGGCAGCCCACGAGCTGAATCTCGGTGACGTGATGGGCCGGGACCATACGGGTATAGGACGGATGAAACTGATTGCCATGCCCCTCGCGCTCCAGCGCGTCATGGATGGCGTCGATACGGTCCGCCACGACCAGCATGGGACCGTCCTTCTCCTTGGCGAGGAAGTAGCGCAGCGGCCGGTCGAGACTGCGGGCGAGGCGCACTTTCTGGCCGTCGCGGGCGAGCAATGCGAACGAGCCCTCGATCCCGAGCACGTCCCGCGGATCGTCCGACAACAGGAGCCGGCGGGCATCGTCCACGGCCAAGTTGAGGATGTGCTGATCCTCGTCGGGAATCAGGTTGACGACGCGGGCGATGGTTGTGACTTTATTCAAGGGGTTCATGCTTTCATTCTCCAACGAGTCGCAGAGCGCGTTCGACGACAGGGCCTGAGAGATAGAGTCCGGCGCGAACAAATTCCTCGACAAGGGGTCGAGCCAAAGGAACCAAGCCGCGCCGTTTCGCCAGGAGTGCGAGCCCTAGCGTGCCGGTCACCGGCACAGCGAGAACATTCGCCAGTTTGCGAGCGGCGTAGTCATCAATGATAGCGCGCGCGGGGCGGTGGGTCTGCGCCCATTCAAGTACGGCTGACTCTCCAGGCCCGAGATCCCAGCTTCTGACCAGAGGCAGCTTCTCAGCGTCCGGGACGGTTTGGAGCCAAATAACCGTGTCAAGCACGCGCGCTGCCTCGTCTGAGTGAGCGCGCACTTCAGTGCTGACAGACTGGGGGACATGGATCGGCGTCCCGGCAAGAGTCAGGAGATCGATCCGCCCAGCCCTTGAAAGGACGATCAATGGCGATGCGTTCACGACGATTCGATCAGACACCGTGGAGCTCGGCCTCAAGGTCGTCAAAGTCGATCTTGACGGTGTCCAGCCGTCGGCGGGCAAGCTCGTCCAGAAAAGCCAGACGGGTCATCCCTGCGATCTCGGCGGCCTTGCTGCCACTGATGAGCCCCTGGTGGTACCACTGAACCGCGGCAGCGAAGCGAAGCTCTGTGGCGAATTGATTGGGGTCGACTCGCAAGGCTGAGAATGCCTCTTCGGGCAGGTTGATCGTCAGTGAAACCATGAGCAGCACCTCCTTAGATTCTTCTGCTATCGCCGTCCAATCGCGACGATCGTCTCATCTTTTACCATTAGTCCATGCCTCATCCAGGCCTCCAGCCCTCCTTCCAGGGGGCGGACCCGGGTGAAGCCTCGATCCATTAGAGCGCGAGCCACACGGGCCGCGGAGGCTTCGTTCGGTCACGTACAGTAGAGGACCACCTCCCGGTCCCGCGGCAGCTCGGCCAGCTTCTCCTCGATCTCGTCGATGGTGATGCGCAGAGCCCCCGGAATGCTCCGCGGATCGTGGAGATGGGCGGAGCGGTTGCGCACATCGACGATCGCCGGTGCCTCGCCGGCATCCATCATCCGTTTGAGGTCGGGGACCGTGATACGGGCCAGGAAGAGCATCCGGGTGAACCGTCTGCGCTGCCACCACTTGGCGGCGATCACCAGCAGCAGTCCCACGGCCAGCACGACCAGCGCCCAGAAGCCCATCGTCTCCAGGTAGTCCACCACCCGGTCGATGGCGCGATGGAAGATGCCGCCCAGCAGCACGCCGGAGCCGAGCCAGAGCAGGCTGCCGAAGCCGTCCCAGAGCAGGAAGGCGCCCAGGCTGCGGCCCGTGGCCCCGGCGAGAGGCGGCGCCACGGTGCTGTAGCCCGGAATGAACTTGGCATAGAGCAAGGACGGCATACCGGCGCGCTCGAACATATCCTCGGTGCCCCGCACGCACGAGTCGGGGGAGAGGGAGAGCCGGCAGATCGTCTTCAGCACGCGGTGCCCCTGCCAGCGGCCGAGCAGGAACCAGATGGTGTCCGCCGATATGGAAGCCACCAGGGCCACGGCCAGCAGGGCGGGCAGGCTCATCCGTCCCTGGGCGGCAAGGGCTCCGGAGACGATGAGCGTCGGCAGGGCAGGAATGGGCGCGCCGAGCTGCTCCAGAAAGACGTTGGCGAAGACGATATACAGGCCGTACTGAATGAGATCTGCGATCAGCGAGTCCATGGGATGGCCATCTTACTCTTTCCGCTCTTGACAGCTTGCCGTGGTCCTGCGGTAAGCTCGCCGCGAACGGAAACCTGACGATGCGCAAAGCCCAGATCCAATCCACAGTCTCCGCCCCCTGGGCCTGGCGTACGCACCATCATCATTCCGTAAGCTGAACCGGGCGTTAAGTCCCGGTCGCATGGACCCGGGACGAGAGACCGCCAGCCGCTCAAGCGTCACCTCCTTCCGGGCCCGGAAGGAGGTTTTGTTTTGGGGACATCTTCAGCCGGAACGACCCGCGCCACGCTGGTCGCGACGGTCACGACCCTGCCGGACGAGGGGCTTGCGAGCCTCGGCGCCTCCGCCCTCGCCACCCTCGCAGGAGTCGAATGGCTGGAGGTACGGGGCGACTTGGTGGGGGATCTCGATCCCGCGGCGCTCCGGTTCTTTCCCGGCAAGCTCCTCTACACCCTGCGCAGCCGCGCCGAAGGCGGCGGCTTCGAAGGCTCGCCCGAGCGGCGCAAGCGCCGCCTGATCGAGGCGGCGGCCCGCTACGACCTGGTGGATCTGGAGGCGGCGCGCGACCTGTCGCCCGAGGTACTGGAGGCGGTGCCCCCCGAGCGCCGGGTTCTCTCCTGGCACGGCCCGGCAGCCGACCTCGAGGCGCTCAAGGCCACCTTCCAGCGGATGGCGAGCACACCCGCCCTGCTCTACAAGCTGGTGCCCACGGCCACCCAGCCGGGCGAGGAGCTGCCGGCGTTGCAACTACTGAAAACGCTGGGGCGTCAGGATGTCATCGCCTTCGCGACCGGCGCCTCGGGTGCCTGGACGCGGCTCGTGGCTCCGCGGCTGGGCGCGCCGGTGGTCTATGGCGCCCTGGGGGAGGTGGCGGGCGCGCCGGGGCAGCTCTCGATCGACCGCCTGCGGATGGACTACGGCTTGCCGGAGCTGCCGCCGGTCGAGGCCCTGTTCGGCATCGTCGGTCATCCGGTCGCCCAATCCCTCTCCCCCCGCATTCACAACAGTGCCTACCGGGTCCTGGGGATTCCGGCTCTCTACCTCGCCTTCGACGCCGAGTCTTTCGGCGACTTCTGGCTGGAGGTGGTGGAGAACGGCATGCTGGAGATCCTGGGCTTTCCCCTGCGCGGCCTGTCGGTGACCACGCCGTTCAAGGAGGCCGCCCTCGCCGTGGCCGGAGCAGAGAGCCCGCTCGCGGGAGTGATCGGCGCCGCCAACACTCTGGTGTGGAATCAGGACGTGTGGGAGGCCGAGGCCACGGATCCGGACGGCGTCGTCCTCCCACTGCGCGACCGGGACGTCCATCTGGAAGGCCTTGAAGCCGCCGTGGTGGGCGCCGGCGGCGCGGGCCGGTCCGCGGCGGAGGGCCTCAAGAAAGCGGGAGCGCGGGTGACGATCTTCAACCGCGATCCCGAGCGCGGCCAGGCGGCCGGCGACCGGCTGAAGGTTCCCTATCTCCCCTTGGACGAGCTCGATCCCGGGCAGTTCGGTCTGCTGGTGAACGCCACGTCCCTGGGCCGTGACGCGGACGATCCCCTGCCTTTCGATGTGGACCGGCTGCGGCCCGGCGCGGTGGTGATCGACCTCGTCTACCGGCTCGACCGGCCGACGCCCCTCCTCGAAGCGGCGGCGGCGCGGGGCGCTGTGGCGATCGACGGGCGGGAGGTGCTGATCGACCAAGCCCGGGGGCAGTTCCGCCTGATGACGGGCCAGGAGCTTCCCCTGGACCTCGCCCGCCGGGCGACCGGTTTGGAGAGCGCATGAGGGTCTCCGCCGCGTTGCCCACCGGCGTCGCCGCCCTGCTCTTCGAGAGCGCCCGCCGGCGCCGCGACGCGGAGGACCGGCTGGTGGCGCTCCTTCGGAAGGCCGATTACTCGGAGGTCATCCTTCCCATCCTCGACTATCTGGAACCCTACGAATCGCTGCTGACCCCGGCCTCACGGGGCGAGCTGTACCGTTTCGTCGACCGCGACGGCGAGCTGCTCGCCCTGCGCGCCGACTTCACCCCCATGCTGGCGCGGCTGCTGGCGCCGCGCCTTGCATCCCTGACGCTGCCGCTTCGCTTCTACTACCGCGGCGACGTGGTGCGCTATCAGGAGGAGCGGGCCGGCCGGGCGCGGGAGTTCTACCAGCTCGGCGCCGAGCTGCTGGGCCTCCCTGGCGAGGCGGCGGAGCAGGAGGTGCTGCGGCTCTTCCTGGAGCTGGCGACGGCCGCTGGCGGCGGCGCCCTTCAGGTGGTGCTCGGCTTTGCCGGCGCTCTCGACCATCTGCTACTGACGGCGGACGCCGCCGATCCCGCGGCGCTGGCTGCGGCTGTAGCCCGGCGCGAGCGCGGGGAGGTGCGCCGCGCCTGTCCCCTCCTCCTCTCGGTGGTGGAGAACGGCTTGCCGGACCGGCCGGAAGATCTCGGACCCGACGCCGCGGGCCGGCTGCGGAGCCTCCTGGCTCTTCGCGACGAGCTTGCCGCCGTCTTTCCCCAGGCGCGGTTGGCGATCGATCTGGCGGAGTTCGCCTGCAACAGTCTGGATGCAAGGCTTTCGGTCGCCGAGGGGGAGCGCCCCTACTACGACGGCGTCGTGTTTCACGCCTACGCGGGTCCCGCGGCCCTGCCGGTGGGCGGCGGCGGGCGGTATGACCGGCTGTTCCACTCCCTGGGGGCCGAGGTCTCGGCGGTGGGTTTCGCGATCAGCCTGGAACGGCTGCTGGAAGCGAAGGCTGGGGAGGCTCGGCCGTGATTCGCATGGCCCTGCCCAAGGGGCGGAACCTGGAGACGGCCCTCGCGGCCTTCCGCGCCGCCGGCATCGAGCTCGAGGGCACCGCCGGAGGGAATGGCCGCAGCCTGATCTGGCGGCTGCCGGAGGAGGGGATCGAGATCCTCTCGCTCAAGGATTGGGACCTTCCCCTCTACGTCGGCCACGGCATCGCGGACTGCGGCATCGTGGGCAGCGACGTGCTGGAAGAGGTGGACGGCGATCTGCTGGTACCGGTGCGCCTGCTGGCGGGCCGCTCCCGGATGTCGCTGATCGGCCGCGAAGCAGCGTTGCCCGCCGCGGGGACGCAGGTGCGCCTCGCCACCAAGTATCCGAACACGGCCCGGCGCATCGTGGCCGGCCGGCCCTGGGGCGCCGAGATCTTGAAGCTCTCGGGTTCCATCGAGCTGGCGCCGGCCCTGCATCTGGCCGAGCTGGCGCTGGACATCGTCCAGACCGGCCGCACCCTGGCCGAGAACCACCTTGTGGAGATCGAGACGGTGGCCGAGGTGGCCGCCTGCCTGGTGGTGAACCGCGCCTCGTACCAGCGCCACCGCGCGCGTCTCAACGATTGGATCGGCCGCCTGGAAGCGGCGGGGGTGGTCTCATGAGCAGCTCTCTCGACATCGTCAAGTCCGGCTCCCGCGCCGGCCGCCGTGCCATCGACCGCCTCGTCCGGCGGGGAGAAACCGTGCTGGACGCCCGGACCCTGCGCAAGGCAGCCCAGATCGTCGCCGAGGTCCGCAAACGGGGCGACCGCGCCCTGCTCGACTACGCCCGCCGGCTCGACGGTGCCGAGGCGGACCACGCCGCGGGCCTGGCTCTGACCGCCTTGCCGGAGGATGAGAACCCGGCCCTGCTGCCCGCCGGTTTCGCCGAGGCCCTGGAGCGGGCCATCGTCGCCGTCGAGCGCTACCACGCGCCCCAGGTCCGCACCGGTTACCGGTTGGAAGAGGAAGGCGTGGAGCTGGAGGAGCGGGTGACACCCCTCCAGCGGGTCGGTATCTACGTCCCCGGCGGCAGGGCCAGCTACCCTTCGACGGCGGTGATGACGGTGGTGCCCGCCCGGGTGGCCGGCGTGCGGGAGATCGCCGTCGCCACCCCGCCTGGCTCCTACCGCGCCAACGCCGCGCTACGCTTCACCCTCGCTCGCCTCGGCGTCACGGAGGTCTGGGGGATGGGCGGCGCCCACGCCGTGGCGGCGTTCGCCTACGGCACGGAGACGGTACGGCGGGTGGACAAGATCGTGGGGCCGGGCAACGCCTGGGTCACGGCGGCCAAGAAGATCGTCACCGGCGACGTGGCCATCGACGGCATTGCCGGCCCCAGCGAGGTGGTGATCGTGGCCGATCCGGACGCCGATCCCGGCGACCTGGCCGCGGACCTTTTGGCCCAGGCGGAGCATGACCCGCAGGCCGCGGCGGTGCTCATCACGACCGACGCCAAGCTCGCCAAGCGGGTCGCGGCCGAGGTCGACCGCCAGCTCGCCGGCCTTTCGACCGCCGAGACGGCTCGGGCGTCGCTGGCGAATTTCGGCGCCGCCATCGTCGTGGAGGGCCTGGAAGAAGCGCTCGATCTGGTCGAGAGGATCGCCCCTGAGCACCTGCAGCTCGTGGGGCACAACGCGGAGGTGCTGGCCCTGCACGTCCGCGCCGCCGGGGCGATCTTCCTGGGCGGCTCCACTCCCGAGGTCTTCGGCGATTACGTGGCCGGCCCCAGCCACGTCCTCCCCACCTGTGGCAGCGCCCGCTTCGCCTCAGGCTTGGGGGTGGAGGACTTCCTGCGCCGCAGCCACACTCTGCGCTTCTCGGCCGGGGCCGCGAGCCACCGCGCGGCGGCGGCGGCCACGCTGGCGGACGCCGAGGGCCTCCCCGCTCACGCGGCATCGGCGAGGAGGCGGCTGGGATGAACGGCGGCGATCCGGCCCTCTTCGTGCGGCCCGAGCTTCGCGCCCTGTCGAGGTATCACCTCGACCTGACGCCCAGCCGCCACAAGCTGGATCAGAACGAGGTCCCCTGGGACCTGCCGTGGCGCTTCAAGCAGCGGATGGCCGAGCGCCTGCTGGCGGCGGACTGGGCCCGCTACCCGGATTTCCACGCCGACGAGCTGCGCCGCGATCTTGGTCGCCTGCACGGTCATCCTGAAGAGGGAGTCCTGGTGGGCAACGGCTCGAACGAGCTGCTGTCGGTGGCGTTGACGGCCGTCGTCCCTCCCGGCGGCGAGGTGCTGGGCGCCGAGCCGAGCTTCGGGCTCTACCGCAGCTTCGTGCTCAAGGCGGCGGGTATCCCCCGCTTCCTGCCTCCCCGTCCCGATCTGCGCATCCCAGTCAACGAGCTGGAAGCCGAGGTCGAGCGCGACCCGCGCCGGCCGCTGATCCTCTGCACGCCGAACAACCCCACGGGCGATGCCGTGACGCCGGATCAGGTGGAGCGCCTGCTGGAGCGCCTGGAGGCACCTCTCCTCCTCGACAACGCCTACGGCGAATTCTGCCGCTGGGACTACCGGCCGCTGCTGGCCAGGTATCCCCACTTGGTGCTTTTCCGGACCTTTTCCAAGGCGTGGTCCCTGGCGGGGATGCGTCTCGGGTACCTGCTGGCTGATCCTCGGCTGGTCTCCGAGCTGCTGAAGGTGAAGCTGCCGTACAACGTCGGCCATGCCGGGGTGATCGCCGGCCGCGTGGCCCTGGAGGCGGAGCCGCAGGCGCGTAAGCGGGTGACGATCCTGATCGCCCGCCGTGCCCAGTGGGCGGCGATGCTGGCCGAGGCAGGGCTGGAGGTCTTTCCCTCCGAGGCCAACTTCCTTCTGGTGCGTTGCGGCTCGCCGGAGAAGGCGAAGGAGATCCGCGAGACCCTGGAGGCGCGCAGTATCCGGGTACGCGATGTGGGCGGCTATCCGGGGTTGGCCGGCTGCCTGCGGGTGTCGGTGGGGACGGGCGCGGCGCTTCGGGCGGTGCGGGCGGCGCTTGGGCCCGATTCGGCTGCCGCGCGCAAGGCCCCTCATCACCCCGGCCCTCTTCTCCCATCGCCCTCCCCCCGACCGGGAGAAGAGGGAGAAGGACGCATAGGGGAGATTGAGCGCACCACCGGCGAGACTCGCATCCGCCTGGCGCTGCGCCTCGGCGGCGGAAAGCGGCGGATCGAGGTTCCCAACGGCTTTTTTGCCCACATGCTGAACGCGCTGGCCACGCATTCGGGGTTGGGGCTGGACCTGGAGGCTCTGGGCGACACCCACGTGGATCTCCATCACACCGTCGAGGACGTGGGGATCGCCTTCGGCGAGGCGCTGGCGGCGGCACTTGAGGAACGCAAGGGAATCGTGCGCTTCGCCCATGCCTACGCTCCGCTGGACGAAGCTCTGGCGCGAGCGGTGGTGGACCTTTCCGGCCGCGGCTCGTTCCACTACTCGGCGCCGCGCGACCTCGCGGCTTCATGGGTGACGGCGGATTTTCCCCTAACCCTGGTGGCCGATTTCTTCCAGGCCTTCGCGGACCGCGGCCGGCTCACGCTGCATCTGGACATCCTGGCCGCCCGCAACGGACACCACGCCGCGGAGGCGGCATTCAAGGCTGTGGCGCTCGCATTGCGGCAGGCTGTGGCGCTCCGTGCCGGGCCTGCCGTCGTGCCGAGCACCAAGGGGACTCTTTCCGCGTGATTGACACCGTCCAGTCATTGATCATCGACGCCGGGGTTGGCAACCTGGGCAACCTCGTCCGCGCCATCGAGCATGTGGGCGGACGGGCCGCGATCACGACCGATCCGGCCCGGGTGGCGGATGCCCGCTGCCTCTTTTTGCCGGGCGTCGGTGCCTTTTCGCCGCCCCGCGAGGCAGTTCGCGGGAGGCTTGAGGAGGCCCTCCGCGCCGCGATCACCCGCGGCGCCTGGCTCCTTGGGATCTGTGTCGGCTTCCAGATCCTCTTCGAGGCGGGAGAGGAGTTCGGCGTCACGGACGGCCTCGGTCTTCTGCCCGGCCGCGTCACCCGCCTTCCCGAGACCGTCCCCGTTCCCCACATCGGCTGGAACCGCCTGCACGACGCGGCGGATCACCCGCTACTCGCCGGCCTAGCTGAGGAGGACGGCCGGGGGCGGTACGTCTACTTCGTCCACAGCTACGCGCCGGAGGGCGTGCCGGAGGAAATTCAACTCGCCCGCTGCACCCACGGCCGCGTCTTTCCTGCCGTGGCCGGCCGGGAGCGGGTGATGGGAGCTCAGTTTCACCCGGAGCGAAGCGGCGCCGCCGGGCTCCGCCTCTTGTCCAACTTCTTGGAGATGGCCCGTGGAGCTGATCCCCGCGATTGATCTGCGGCACGGCCAGGCCGTCCGCCTTCGCCAGGGGGACGACGCCCGGGCCACGGTCTACGGCGACGATCCCGTGGCCGTGCTGGCGGCCTACTCCCGCGCCGGCGTCCCCAGAGTTCACGTCGTGGATCTCGATGCCGCCCTGGGCGAGCCGCCGCAGCGCGAGCTGGTCGAGCGGATGGCGGCCCTGGAGATCAGGATTCAGCTCGGTGGCGGCCTGCGGGACCGCGCGGCAATCGACTGGGCCCTCGCTGCGGGGTGCGACCGGGTGGTGATCGGCTCGCTGGTGGCCCGCGACGTGGAAGCGTTCCGTGCCCTGGCCCTGGAGCGGCCGGGCCGGCTCGTGCCGGCGCTCGACGTCGAGCGGGGCGAGGTGCGGATCGCCGGCTGGAAGGAGGGCGCGGCTCATTCGCTGGGCGAGATCTGTGGCCATCTCATGGGTACGCCCTGCCCGGCCGTCCTGGTAACCGACGTGGAGCGGGATGGCATGATGACCGGCCCCAACTTCGACCTCGCCCGCCGCGTCGGCCGGGCGACGGGCATCCCGGCGCTCGTCTCGGGTGGCGTCCACTCCCTGGCCGATCTCGAAACGGCGCGCGCGTTGCCCGAGGTCGGTGGCGTCATCGTCGGCCGCGCCCTCTACGAAGGGGCCTTCACCGTCGAGGAGGCACTGGCGGCATGCGGGTAGAAGAGCGCGGACCGTCCGGCCTCGCCCGGCGGGTCATCCCCTGTCTCGACGTGCGCGCCGGCCGGGTGGTCAAGGGCGTACGGTTCGAGAACCTGACCGACCAGGGGGACCCGGCCGAGTCGGCCCTGCGCTACGCCGAGCAGGGGGCGGACGAGATCGTCTTCCTCGACATCACCGCCGCTCCCGAGGAGCGCGACACGGACGTCGAGTGGGTGCGGCGCACCGCGGAGCAGGTCTTCATTCCCCTCACCGTGGGCGGCGGCGTGCGCGGCGAGGCGGACGCCCGGCGCCTCCTGCGCTCCGGCGCCGACAAGGTGGGGATCAACTCCGCCGCCGTCGAGCGCCCGGCGCTGGTCGGACGAGCTCGCCCGCCGCTTCGGCAGCCAGTGCGTCGTGCTGTCCGTGGACGCTCGTCGGAATGATGAGCAGGGCTGGGAGGTCGTCACCCGCGGTGGCCGCCACGCCACGGGCCGCGACGCCCTGGCGTGGATCCGCGAGGGCGTCGACCGCGGGGCCGGCGAGATCCTGCTCACCAGCATCGACCGCGACGGGACGCAAGGGGGCTATGATCTCGACCTCATCGCCGAAGTCGCGGCAGCCGTGTCCGTGCCGGTGATCGCCTCGGGCGGCGCGGGCTCACCCGAGCATCTGGTGGCGGCTCTTGCGGCCGGCGCCGCCGCCGTCCTCGCCGCCTCCATCTTCCATCAGGGCACCTGGACGGTGGGCGACGTGAAGCGGGCGATCGCCGAAGCCGGATTTCCAGTCAGGGAGGAGCAGGCATGAGCGTCGACCCCGCCGCCTTGCGCTACGACGACCGAGGCCTGATCCCCGTCGTCGTTCAGGACGTCAACACGGGCGCCGTGCTGATGCAGGCCTTTGCCAACCGCGAGGCCGTCGAGCTGACGCTCTCGACCGGGGAGGTTCACTTCTGGAGCCGCTCCCGCCAGTCCCTATGGCGCAAGGGCGAGACCTCGGGCAACGTCTTCCAGGTGGTGGAGATGACGGCGGACTGCGACGCCGACTCGCTGCTCGCGCGGGTCCTCCCTGCCGGGCCTGCCTGCCATCGCGGCACCCGCACCTGCTTCGAGCCGAATCCTGCGCGTTTGGAGTTGGGGTGGCTGGTGGCGGTGCTGGAATCCCGGCGCGGCGCCGATCCCGAGACGAGCTACACGGCGCGCCTCCTTTCCCAGGGGATCGAGCGCATCGCCCAGAAGGTAGGGGAGGAGGGAGTCGAGGCGGCGATTGCCGCCGTTTCCCTCGCGACGAGGGGTGAGGATGAGGGTGGAGCGCGCCGCAAAGCGTTGATTGGAGAGGCCGCCGACCTCCTCTATCACCTGTTGGTGATGCTCCAGGCGAGCGGGATCGATCCATCCGAAATCGGAGAAGAGCTGCTCAGGCGCCACGGTTTGGTCCGTCCGGCGCACTCATAGGGAGAAGCGCGAACATTCTTTTGTCTTTTTGGAGGATTGATTTCAATGTCATCGCCTACCGCTTCGCGCCGGCCGCGCCGTGCCGTCCCCCATGTCCGCGAGTTCCTCGCGGACAGCCTGACGCCTCTCGCCGTCTACCGCCGGCTGTCCTCGCTCTCGCCCTCACCGGTTCCTGCTGGAGAGCGTCACCGGGGGCGAGAGGGTCTCCCGCTTCAGCTTCCTGGGAGCCGCGCCGCGGCTGATCTACCGCCTCTACCCCGACCGCCTGGAGGTGGAGCGCGTCGGCGGCAAGCGCGAGAACCTGACCGGTGAGCCGCTGGCGGCATTGCGTGCAGTCGTCGGCGAGATCGGCGCCGAGCCCGGCCCCATACCGTTTACCGGCGGCCTGGTAGGGTACTTCGGCTACGACCTCTTCCGTATGGTCGAGCACCTGCCGAACCGCCCTCCCGATCCCTTCGATCTTCCCGTCGCCATCCTCGCCCGCTTCGATACCCTGGTGGTCTTCGACCACGCCCGGCAGCGGGTGCTCGCCGTCGCCAACGAGATCGAGGGCGAGCTGGACGTGGCGGACGCCGAGCGCCAGCTCGCCCGGCTGTCGCGGCTGCTGACCAAGGAATCCGGCGGCGGCGGCGTCGCCATGCCGGGTTACGCCGTCAAGCCGGTGGCGACCGGCCCGCCAAGCCTCGACGACGCGAGCTTCCGCGAAGCCGTGGTGAAGGCGAAGGAGCACATCGCCGCCGGCGACATCTTCCAGGTGGTGCTCGCCCGCCGCTGGAAGGTGCCGCGGCGCATCGAGCCTCTGGCCCTCTACCGCGCCCTGCGCATGGTCAATCCGAGCCCGTACATGGTGCTGTTCGAGGTGCCCGAGGTCTCGCTGGTGGGCGCCTCGCCCGAGATGCTGGTGCGCAAGCAGGGCCGGCACATCGAGACGCGGCCCGATCGCCGGCACCCGCCCCCGCGGCATGGACGCCGAGGGCGACCGCCGCCTGGCCGCCGACCTGCTGGCCGATCCCAAGGAGCGGGCCGAGCATGTAATGCTGGTGGACCTCGGGCGCAACGACCTCGGCCAGGTGGCGGTGCCGGGGAGCGTGCGGGTGCCGACCTTCATGGAGGTCGAGAACTACAGCCACGTCATGCACCTCGTTTCGAGCGTCGAGGCCGAGCTCGCGACCGGCCGCGACGGGCTCGACGCCCTGCTCGCCTGCTTCCCGGCCGGTACCGTGTCCGGCGCGCCCAAGATCCGGGCCATGGAGATCATCGACGATCTGGAGCCCGAGGCGCGGGGCCCCTACGCCGGGGCCGTGGGCTACCTCTCCTACTCCGGGGATCTCGACACCTGCATCGCCATCCGCACCCTGGTCGTGCAGGAGAATGAGACCTCGGTCACCGCCGGAGCGGGCATCGTGGCCGATTCCGACCCCGCCTCCGAGACGAAGGAGACCGAGAACAAGGCGGCGGCGCTGCTGTCCGCGGTGGCGCTCGCCGAAGAGCTGGAGGAAACGCTGTGATCCTCATGGTCGACAACTACGACTCCTTCACCTACAACCTCGTCCAGCTGCTGGCGGCGGCGGGGGTGGAGGTGAAAGTGCTGCGCAACGACGCCGAGAGCGCCGAGGCGATGCTGGCCCGCAAGCCCGCGGGCATCGTCCTCTCGCCCGGCCCCGGCCGGCCGGAGGATGCGGGGGTCTGCATCGACCTCCTGCGCAGCCGCACCCGCGTTCCCCTGCTGGGGGTCTGCCTCGGCCACCAGGCGATGGGCGTCGCCTTCGGCGCCACGGTGGACCGCGCGCCGAGGCTCATGCACGGCAAGACCTCGCCCGTGCGCCACGGCGATCAGGGCGTTTTCGCAGGGCTGCCCAACCCCTTCCAGGCCACCCGCTATCACAGCCTGGAGGTGAAGGAGTCCACCCTGCCGGAGGAGCTGGAGCCCCTGGCCTGGGCCGACGACGGTACTCTCATGGGCATGCGTCACCGCGAGCTCCCCTTCTGGGGGGTGCAGTTCCACCCCGAGTCGGTGCTCACCAGCTCCGGGCCGCGGCTGCTCGCCAACTTCCTAGAGCATGTGCGAGCACGGATGGCGCCGATTGACGCTTGCGCTCAGCGTTGCGCTGCGCGTCGACGGCCGGCGATCACCTGACCCGCGAGGAGACCGAGGACCTCTTCGGCCAGCTCATGGACGGCCAGGTGAGCGAGCCGATGAAGGCGGCGCTGCTCGTCGCTCTGCGCATGAAGGGAGAGGCGGTGGCGGAGATCTCCGGCGCCGCCGCCGCCATGCGCCGGCGGTCCATCCCCATTCCCCACCAGCGGCAGGAGCTGGTCGATACCTGCGGCACGGGTGGCGATGGCCGCGGCACCTTCAACATCTCGACCGCCGCGGCCCTGGTGGCGGCGGCGGCCGGCGCGTCGGTGGCGAAGCATGGCAACCGTTCGGTCTCCAGCCGCTCCGGCAGCGCCGACGTACTGGCCGCCCTGGGAGTGAAGATCGAGATCGACCCCGATACGGCCGGCCGCACCCTGGACGCGGTAGGCATTACCTTCCTCTTCGCGCCGCTCCTTCACCCCGCCATGCGCGAGGTGATGCCGGTGCGCCGCGAGCTGGGGATGCGCACCATCTTCAATCTGCTGGGACCGCTGACCAACCCGGCCGGCGCCCGCCGTCAGCTCATGGGCGTCTACGTGGAGAGCTTGGTGGAGCCGATCGGCTACGTGCTGCGCGACCTCGGGGCCCTGCACGCCCTGGTGGTCCACGGCGACGGCCTGGACGAGATCACCACCACCGGCCGCACGCGGGTGGCCGAGGTGCGGGACGGCGAGGTGCGGATCTACGACCTCGAGCCCGAGCGCTTCGGCCTGCGCCGGGCCCACCAGGAGGAGCTGGCCGGCGGCACGCCGGAGGAGAACGCCGCCGCCGCCCATCGCGTCTTTTCCGGGGAGGACAGCGGCGCGCTCTTCGACGTCACGGCTCTCAACGCCGGCGCCGCCCTCTATGTTGGCGGCGTCGCCGCCACCCTGGAGGAGGGCGTGGAGAAGGCTCGCGCCACCCTCTCCTCGGGCGCCGCGGCCCGGAAGCTCGAAGAGCTGCGGAGCTTCGCCGGATGAGCCCACCGGACATCTTGCTACGCATCACCGAGCGTCGGCGCGAACGCATCGCCGAGGTGGGCGGCGGCGGATGCAGGCGGCTGGGAAGAAGGCGCTCCGCGCACCCCCGCGAACAACGCCTTCCTGGGTGCCCTGGGAACCCGGCGGAGATCCGGACCCCGGCGATCATCGCGGAGGTCAAGATGGGCTCGCCCCGCCTCGGCTCCCTGCACGGCCGGGTGGACCCGGTCGCCCAGGCCCGGACGCTACGCCGGGAATGGCGCCACCTGCCTCTCCGTGGTGGTCGAGCCCGATTTCTTCCACGGCAGCTACGAGTTGCTGGCCGCCTGCCGCCAGGCCTCGGGCCTGCCCGCCATCGCCAAGGACTTCATCGTCGATCCCGTCCAGCTCCTCTGGGCTCGCGACGCCGGAGCGGACGCCATCCTGCTCATCGCCGCTCTCTACGAGCCGGCCGAGATGGCGCGCTACGCCCGCCTCGCCCGGGGCCTCGGCCTCGTTCCCCTGGTCGAGACCCACGACGCGGACGACATCGCCAAGCTGGGCGGCGAGCCCTGGGAGATGGTGGGCATCAACAACCGCAACCTGCGGACCTTCGACGTCGATCTCCAGAATTCCATCTCGCTGCTCGCCGGTCTTCCGGCCGAGGCGGTGAAGGTGGCGGAGAGCGGCATCCGCGATGCGCTCGACGTGCTCCTTCTGCGCGACAGTGGCTTCGACGCCTTTCTCATCGGCGAGACGCTCCTGCTGGCGCCCGATCCCGCGGCCGCGCTCCGCGAGCTTCTGGGACCGGAGGGCTGATGTGGCCATGAATGGGTCAATCAAGATCAAGGTCTGCGGCATCACCAGCCCTTCCGACGCCTTGGCGGCGGCGGAATTGGGCGCCGACTACCTGGGGTTAAACTTCTACCGGGCCAGCCCGCGCTACATCGAGCCCGGTCGGGCGCTCGCGATCGCCGAAGCGGTGCGCGGCAGCTCCCGGAAGGTGCCGTTGGTGGGGGTGTTCGTCAACTCGACCCGTGCCGAGGTGGAATCGATCGACGAAAGCGTGGGCCTGGACCTGCTGCAGTTTCACGGCGACGAGGAGGCCGGCTTCGTGGCCCCGTTCGCCGGGCGGGCGATCAAGGCGTTTCGCACCGGCGGATTGCCGAGCCCGGAGGATCTAGCAGTCTGGGATACGTGGGGAGTGCTGATCGACGCTCCTCACGGCACGCTCTACGGGGGAACGGGAGCGGCCTGGGAGTACGGCCGGGTCGCTTCAGTTGCTTCAGGCCGGCGGCTGTTCCTGGCCGGCGGTTTGGGACCGGACAACGCGCGGCGGGCGGCTGAGAGTGTCCGGCCCTACGCCATCGACGTCTGCTCGCGGGTGGAATCGCGGCCAGGAATCAAGGATCTCGAGCTGCTGCGACGGCTCTTTCAGGAGGTGAGGCATGGCGAGACCCAAACCCCTCCCTAATCCGGAGGGTTACTTCGGCCCCTACGGCGGCCGTTTCGTTCCGGAGACGCTGATGGCGCCTCTGGCCGAGCTGACCCGCTTTTACGACAAGGCACAGCGCTCCCGCGCCTTCCGCCGCGAGCTGACGGCCCTGCTCAACGACTTCGCCGGCCGGCCGACGCCGCTCTACTTCGCGGAGCGCCTGTCGGAAGAGCTGGGCGGCGCCCGCATCTTCCTCAAGCGCGAGGATCTGCTCCACACCGGCGCCCACAAGATCAACAACGCCCTCGGCCAGTGCCTGCTCACCAGGCTGATGGAAAAGGAGCGGGTGATCGCCGAGACGGGCGCCGGCCAGCACGGCGTCGCCACCGCCACGGCCGCCGCCGCCCTGGGACTCTCCTGCACCGTATACATGGGCAGCGAGGACATGCGCCGCCAGCGGCTGAACGTCGACCGCATGCGCCTGCTGGGCGCCGAGGTCGTCCCGGTTGACTCCGGAAGCTGCACGCTCAAGGACGCCATCAACGAGGCGCTGCGCGACTGGGTGACCAACGTCGGCACCACCCACTACGTGTTGGGCTCGGTGCTGGGGCCCGATCCCTTCCCCCGCATGGTGCGCGACTTTCACAAGGTCATCGGCGAGGAGGCGCGCCTCCAGCTCAAGCGCCAGGCCGGCACCGAGGCGCCGGACCTCGCCGTCGCCTGCGTCGGCGGCGGCAGCAACTCGATCGGCCTGTTCACCGCCTTTCTCCAGGACATGCGGGTACGGATGATCGGCGTCGAAGCCGGAGGCCGGGGTCCCGCGATTGGCGAGCATGCGGCCCGCTTCGCGGGGGGCGCCCTGGGCGTTCTCCACGGCACCCGCACCTTCGTGCTGCAGGACGAGGAGGGGCAGATCTCCACCACCCACTCGGTCTCCGCCGGCCTGGACTACCCCGCCATCGGCCCGGAGCACGTCTGGCTTCACGACGCTCGGCGCGTGGAGTACAGCTCGGCCACCGATGCGGAGGCGATCGCCGCCTTCCATCTGCTCGCCCGCACGGAGGGCATCCTTCCCGCCCTGGAGTCCGCGCACGCCATCGCCGAGGTGGTGAAGCGCGCGCCGCGGCTGTCGCGCAAGCGCATCGTCCTCGTCAACCTCTCGGGGCGCGGCGACAAGGACGTCGAGTCGGTCATCGCCTACGACCGCGAGCACGCGGCTCAAGATGGCGTTGGTGGCGAGGATGGAACGGTGGAATCTTTCGCGGCCGCGGCCGCGCGGAGGGGACGATGAGCGCCATCGACGAAGTCTTCCAGACCTGTGCCCGGGAGGGCCGGGCGGCCTTCATCCCATTCCTCATGGCGGGCGATCCCGACCTGGCGGCCACCGCCGCTCACCTCGACGCGCTGGCGGCCGGCGGCGCCGACATCATCGAGTTGGGGGTTCCATTCTCGGACCCCATCGCCGACGGGCCGGTGAACCAGCGGGCCGCCGTCCGCGCCCTGGCGGCCGGCACCAAGCTGTCGGCCATCCTGCAACTGGTGGCCCGGCACCGTGACAAGCTGGGCATCCCCATCGTCCTCTTCACCTATTTCAACCCCATCCACGCCCGCGGCGTCGAGCGTTTCGCCGAGCAGGCGGCGGCCTCGGGAGTCGACGGCGTGCTCTGCGTCGACCTGCCGCCGGAGGAGGGGGAGAGGGATTTCATCCCTGCCATGCGGGCGCAGGGGGTGGACACCATCTTCCTGCTCGCCCCGACCAGCACCAAGGAGCGCATCGACAAGGTGGCCGCGGCCTCCTCGGGCTTCGTCTACTACGTCTCGCGCACCGGCGTGACGGGCGTGCGCGCGGCCTTGCCGTCCGATTTGGTGCGCGACGTCAAGAAGCTCCGCAAGCGGCTCGGCCTGCCGCTCGCCGTGGGCTTCGGCATCTCCACCCCCGATCAGGTGGAGGCGGTGGGCGAGATCGCCAATGGCGTGGTGGTGGGTAGCGCCCTGGTGCGCCTGGTCGAGGAAAAGGGCGGCGATCCCGGGTTGCCCCTGCTGCTCGAAGACCGGGTGCGCGATCTCGCGGCGCCCCTGAAGCTCCGCGCCGAAAGACGGCGGGCATGAGCGAGAGTAACCAGCGACGCGCGGAGGAGCGCTCGATCGCGGCTCTCGTTCACGGCCGCTATCTGCTGGAGGCCCCGGCCGACCCGGAGGGTTGCCCGCTGGTGGTGGGCTTCCACGGCTACGCCGAGAACGCCGACATTCATCTCGAACAGCTTCGCCGCCTCCCCGGCGCCAGCCGCTGGGTGCTCTGTGCCGTGCAGGGCCTTCACCCTTTTTACAATCGGGCGGGCGACGTCATCGCGAGCTGGATGACCCGTGAGCAGCGGGAGCACGCCATCGAGGACAATCTGCGCTATGTGGCGAGCGTGGTGGCGGAAGTGAGGCGCGAGCTCCCCGTCTCACAGCGGCTCGCCTACCTCGGTTTCTCCCAGGGCGCCGCCATGGCCTACCGGGCGGCGGCGGGGTCGGGCCACATCTGCCTGGGAGTCGTCGTGCTGGGCGGCGACGTGCCGCCGGAGCTGGAACCCCGGGATCTTTCCCACTTTCCTCCCGTCCTCCTGGGGCGTGGCTCCAGCGAGGAATGGTACGACGCGGCCAAGATGGAGCACGACGTCGAGCTGCTGCGGAAAAAGGGAGTCGACCTCCGCCCGTTCGTCTTCGAGGGCGGCCATGAGTGGACGGGCGAGTTCCGGGCCGAGGCCGGCCGGTTTCTCGAAGAAGTCTTCCGGCCTGCTTCGTAGAAAAAAGAAAGGGCGCTCGACTTGAGCCGAGCGCCCCTAAAACTCTTGACCCGTTGCGATCGGCTTACTTGCCGGCCGGCGGGGTGGTGGCGGTGGTGTCCGAGGTCGCCGGGGGCGCCATGTCGGTGCTGGGCGGCGGCGTGGTCTCCGTGGTCATGGTGGTGGTGGAGGTCGAGTTCTCAATCGTGGTGCTCTCGGAGGTGGCGGCCGGAGTCTCCTCAGCCGGCTCCTCGTCCTTCTTGCAACCGGCGAAGGGGACCAGCAGCAAGGCCAACAGGCACAGAAGCGAAAGGTGAATGGACAGCTTCTTCATTTTGTTTTCTCCCTTGTTAAATGGAACTGAAGTAAGACGACAGGGCGACGTTCAACGGTTGTCGCCCACTTTGACCAGGTTGATAACCTTCTTTACGCCGCCGGTCTCCCGCGCATAGCGCTCGGCTTTCATCCGGGTTTCGGCCTTTCTGACATGGCCTTGGAGCGTCACGACGCCCTCGTTGGTGTCCACGTTGATGTTGAACGGATTGATGTCGCCATCCGTTGCCAGCTTCGCCTTCACCTTCGTAGTGATGGACGCATCGTCGGCCGGTTGTTCCTTGACCGGCTGGGCCGTGCTGCATGCACCCGAAAGCAGAGCGAGTACCAGCACAAGACCAAGGGCTGATACCCGCAGCAGCGTCAACTTCCTGAGCCCATTCCTCACTGTCGATTCCTCGAAGTCCGCGGCATTCAGTTCCACGCGTACAGAGTCGCTTTGAAGCAGAATTTGTGCCACGGTCTCCTATTCAAGTCTCGCAATGAGTTGTCGGACGAGGCGGGAGTATACAACCTCCTGCCTGGCTCCTCAAGAGGGAGCCCATATCTATTCTTGCCGTCCACCTCTTTCGGGTCCGCCGTCAGGGTTCCCGGTAGGTGTTGAGCCGATTGTACAAGGTCTTCAGGCTGACACCCAAGATGTCGGCCGTTTTCCGCTTGTTGCCACCGTGGGCATCCAGGGTGGCCATGATCAGCCGCCGCTCGACTTCCTCGATGGAGGTGCCCACCTGGAAGTTGAGGCTGCGGATGCTGCTGAAGTCGCCGCCCACCTCCCGCGGCAGGCAGCGCGGCGTAATCTCGTGATCGGCCATGATGAAGGCCCGGTGGGCGACGTTCTTGAGCTCGCGCACGTTTCCCGGCCAGGAGTGGGTCCGCAGCCGGTCCAGGGATTCCTCGGTGAAGACCTTGTCCGTGCCCTGGCGCTCGTTGAGCTGGCCCAGGAAGTAGTCGGCCAGGAGCTGCACGTCCTCGGCACGTTCGCGCAGCGGCGGCATCTGAATGGGGAACACCTGCAGGCGGTAGAGCAGGTCCTCCCTCAGCTTGCCCTCGCTGACCGCCTTCTGGGGATCGCGGTTGGAGGCGGCGATCACCCGCACGTCCACCTCGGCGGGCTGGTCGCCGCCGATGCGCACCACCTGGCCGGTCTCCAGCACCCGCAGCAGCTTGACCTGCAGCTCGATGGGCATCTCCGTAATCTCGTCGAGGAACAGGGTGCCCATGTGAGCCCGCTCGAAGTAGCCCTTGTGCCGCCGCGCCGCGCCGGTGAAGCTGCCGCGCTCGTGGCCGAAGAGCTCGCTCTCGATCAGGGTGGGGGAGATGGCGCCGCAGTTGAGGGGCAGGAACGGCGCCTTGCTCCGCCGCGACAGCATGTGGAGGGTCTGGGCCGCCAGGTCCTTGCCGGTGCCGCTCTCGCCGACCAGGAACACGGAGGCGTCGGTGGGAGCCACCCGGTTGAGCATCTCGTAGAGCGCCTGCATGGGGCCCGAGGCTCCCAGCAGCAGGCCCAGCCGCCCCACTTCCGGCGCTTCGGCCGTCTGGGTCTGCGTCTGCGCCGCGGGCTGGATGCTGGCGACATTGGCCAGGATGCTCTTCAGCCGGCCGATGTCCAGAGGCTTGGTCAGGTAGTCGCTGGCCCCCAGCCGCAAGGCCTGAACGGCGCTCTCGACGTCGGCATGGCCGGTCATCAACACCACCTCGGTGGAGGCGCCGAGCTCGAGATCCTTGAGCAGATCGATGCCGCTGCCGTCGGGAAGATAGAGGTCGACCAGCGCCACGTCCGGTGTGCGGTGGCTGACCTGGGCACGGGCATCGCGCAGCGTGCAGGCCACATTGGTGGTGAAACCCTGCCCTTCGATCAGCTCGGCGAGAGCGGAAAGAAAGTTGGGATCGTCGTCGACCGCGAGAGCGTGTGGCATCTTCTACTCACTCCTTGTTCACGAGCTGCGAGTTGCCGGCAATCGCCAAGTCTACCTCATACGCCTGCATGGGACCGGCCGCGGAGATTCCCGCCGGCCCCATCTCGCTCACTTCACCGCCATGGGCGGCCAGAATCGAACGGGCCGCCCAGAGCTGGGCGATGGCGCCCTCGGGCGAGAGGCGGAGATCGAAACCGGGCGCGGCGCCGAGGTTCGTTTCGGCGGCGGTCGCCGGGCTGTCCGGCCCCGCGGCGCCGTGGAGCCGCACCCGCGCCCGGCTGTCCTCCCGCTCCAGGCTCACCTGCAGCGTCCCCTGTTTCGGCACGCCGGCCAGGGCGGCGAGCGCCAGGTGGAGCAGCGCCTGCCGGAGGAGGAAGCGGTTGCCGTCCACCGGCACCGGCTCCGGCGGCAGCTCGGTTTCCACCCGGGCCTGCTGCTTGCGCGCCGGCCCCACCAGCAAGGCCGCCAGCTCCTCGGTCAGCTCGCGCAGGTCGAGAGTCTCCTGCCGGTCGCCCCGCGGCGAGATGTGCGCGAGGAAGATCTCCATGCCGCGGTGCAGGCGGCTCAGCTCCTCCTTGAGCACGTTGACGTAGCGCAGCAGCTTGTCGCGGCTTCCTGGGTCCGCCGCCCGTCCCGAGGCGATCGTCTCCTTCAGGATCTCCAGGTTGAAGACCATGGCATTGATGGGCGCCCGCAGGTCGTGGGCCACGGCGGGGGAGATCTGGGCGACGGACCGCATCTGCGAGGTCAACCGCAGATCGGTCGCGAGACCCGCGAACGATCCCAGGTCCTGGACGAGGAGCACACCGCCGCCCCGCGGATCGCGGCGCAGGTCGAAAAGCAGGCGTCGCGGCGGGGCCTCGGCGGCTTCCGCCGTTTCCGCCTGAGGTGGCACCGGCAGATCGAGGGCGGCCCGGGGAGCGCCGCCGCCGGCGCCGTCCCAGACCAGGCCGGCGCTCTCCAGCCGGGCTTTCAGCTCGGCCCACAAGCGCTCGAGCTCGAAGCCGTCCTCGCACCCCATCAGCTCCAGGGCGCGTGGGTCGGCGAAGCGCACCCCGCCGTCGGGGCCGAGGAGCACGACGCCGGGACCAAGGGCGCCGGCGAGCTCCTCGTGGGGGGCTACGGGGAGCGGTCTCTGGGAGGTTTCGGGGGACATGATGCGTTCTCCATCGCTCTTATTCGTCGCTGCGGGGCCCCGAGGGACCTGCCGGAGAGGCGCGTATTTATAGATGGCTTGCCGCCGCAACGCAAGCGAGCCTGAGAAGCCCGACGAAACTTGCTGCTGAGATCGCAACTCCGGTGGTGCTGAAGTCCTGTTGCTCGACGCTGGGGTTTCCACCGGGCGAATAACCGCTGCGAGTGCAGGTTGCATGCCATTTCGGCCACCTTCCTGAGAAGCCGGCACGCCCGATGCAGTGGGGATCGTCGTTGCTGACTTGCGGCAAGCGATCAGGCTCGGCTGATGCGGCTGCGCAGGGCATCTCTGTAATTCTTGCAACCTACGCTGGATCAGCCGGCAAAAGGGTGACTATGACCACAACCGTACAACCCATTGCCGTCGACGACGGTGAAACCCTGGACTCGGGGCTGACCGTCGCCGTGTTCGTCGACCCGGTGGAGAGCGCCAGGGCCGCGGGCCTGCGCTACGTGACCGACGACGAGCCCGGAATCCGCCGCCGCAAGAGCGGCAAGGGGTTCTCCTTTCTCGATCCGCAGGGCAAGACGGTCAAGGACCCCAAGGTGGTCGAGCGCATCAGGAAGCTGGCGATTCCGCCCGCCTGGACGGACGTCTGGATCTGCCCGCGAGCCAACGGCCACCTCCAGGCCACGGGCCGCGATGCCCGGGGCCGCAAGCAGTACCGCTATCACGCCGAGTGGCGCAGCGTCCGCGACGAGACCAAGTTCGGCCGCATGATCGCCTTCGGCGAGATCCTGCCGCGGATCCGCGAGCGGGTGGACCAGGACCTCTCCTTACGCGGCCTGCCGCGGGAGAAGGTCGTCGCCGCCGTGGTGAAGCTCCTGGAGACGACGCTGATCCGGGTCGGCAACCCCGAGTACGCCAAGCAGAACAACTCCTTTGGGCTCACCACCCTGCGCAACCGGCACGTGGACATCTCCGGCTCGACGCTGCACTTCGAGTTCCGCGGCAAGAGCGGCCAGGACCACTCGGTGGAGATCCATGACCGGCGTCTCGCCCGCATCGTCCGCCAGGTCCGCGACCTGCCGGGGCAGAAGCTCTTCCAATATCTCGACGACGACGGCGAGCGCCAGAGCATCAGCTCCGAGGATGTCAACGACTATCTGCGGGCGACCACGGGCGAGGAGTTCAGCGCCAAGGACTTCCGCACCTGGGGTGGCACCGTGCTCGCCCTCTCGGCGCTCCTGGAGCTCGGCCCCTGCGAGACGGAGCAGGAGGCGAGCCGGGCCGTGGTGGAGGCGGTCAAGCAGGTCTCCGCGTCGCTGGGCAACCGGCCGGCCATCTGCCGCAAGTTCTACGTGCACCCGCTGGTGATCGAGTCCTACCTGGAAGGGAGCCTGCCCCAGGACGGCCGGTCGGGCGATCCGGACGACGAGGATCCGACGGGACTGCGGCGGCTCGAAGGGCAGGTGCTGAAGCTGTTGAAAGAAAAGAGCGAAGGGTAGAGCCCCCCACGGGCGGCTACTCCGGCTCTGGGGATTCCTCGCCGATGTCCCCGGCCTCTCCGGCGTCACGGACCTCTTGAGCCAGCCGGTCGAGATACGAAATCCTCATCTCGTCGGACATCGTGTCGAGGATCTCGTCCTGCAGGTCGAGGGGCTCGACCTCCTTGCCCTCCAAGGTCGTCGTCCAGTTGGTCCCCACCAGGACGTCGTCGTCGTCCATGCCGGGAAGCCAGCGAAAGAGGAAGTCGAACAGCTCGATGGAGTCGACCTCGGAGCCTTCGACCTCGGGCTGAGCCGCCCGGGCATCGTCGGCATCGGACCAGAACGGGAGAACGGCACGCTCCTCCGTTTCGTCCGACTCGCAGGCCAGGAAGCCATCCTGGGTGGAGAGGCCCCAGACCTGCTCCCCCGCGACGACCTCGTCGAGGAAGCGTAAATGAGCCTCGTGATCCGTTTCCTCCTCGGGCTCTTCGTCTTCTTCCTCAGTTTCTTCTTCGTCCTCGGTCTCGGCTGCTTCTTCGTCCTCGGTCTCGGCCATATCGCGTCCCCTTTCCACCGGAATCTCCGGCGCTCGGCTTCGGTTACATGGTCCCATGGAACCGCCTCGTGTCAATTCCATCGGCTCTCTTCGAGAGCCCCGCCGGCTTCACCGCCTCCCCTCGGCGCTTCTCCCGGTCGCTACGCCTTCTCGCCGGCGCCCTGCTGGCGATCTTCCTGGGGGCGACCGTGGTGTCGAGCGTCGTCAGCCTCGGCCGCTATTGCCTGACGACCGACGCGGCGGACACCCGGATGCTGCACGGGCCGCCGTCCCGGTAATCTCGGTAATCCCGGTAAGATAGCAGGGGGACCCGGCAGTCCCCTCAAGCCTTCCTTCCAGGAGAAATTCAATGTCGGATACGCGAATCGAGAAAGACAGCCTCGGCGAGATCGAAGTGCCGGCCGGGGCTTATTACGGCGCTCAGACAGAGCGGGCGCGGCGGAACTTCCCCATCTCGGGGCTGACCCTGCCGGCGGGATTCATCGCCGCCGTGGCGATGATCAAGGGTGAGGCGGCGCCCGTCAACGAGGAGCTGGGAACGGTGCCGGCGGAGATCGCCAAGGCCATCCGCCAGGCGGCCGAAGAGATCGCCGAGGGCAAGCTCGACGGCCACTTTCCCCTCGACATCTTCCAGACCGGCTCGGCCACCTCGACCAACATGAACGTCAACGAGGTGATCGCCAACCGCGCCATCGAGATCCTCGGCGGCGTCATCGGCAGCAAGAAGCCCGTCCACCCCAACGATCACGTCAACAACGGGCAGTCGAGCAACGACGTCATTCCCAGCGCCATCCACGTCTCGGCCTACCTCGCCATCGTCAGGGATCTGGAGCCGGCCCTGGAGCGCCTCGCCGGCTCTCTCCACCGCAAGGCGGTGGAATTCGACAAGGTGGTGAAGATCGGCCGCACCCACCTCCAGGACGCGGTGCCCGTGCGCCTGGGCCAGGAGCTTTCGGGCTATGCCCAGCAGGCGAGGAACGGTCTCGCCCGTCTGGCGGCCGTCAAGCCCCGTCTCGCCGAGCTGCCCCTGGGCGGCACCGCCGTGGGCACGGGCCTCAACGCCCACCCGGACTTCGCGCCCAAGGTCATCGCCCGCCTCGCCAAGCGCACCGGCTGTCCCTTCGTGCCGGCGCCCAACCGCTTCGAGGCCATGGCCGCCAAGGACGCCGCCGTGGAAACCTCGGGCGCCCTCAAGACCATCGCCACCTCGCTGACCAAGATCGCCAACGACATCCGCTGGCTGGCGTCCGGCCCGCGTTGCGGCATCGGCGAGATCTCCATCCCCAGCCTCCAGCCGGGCAGCTCGATCATGCCCGGCAAGGTCAACCCGGTCATTCCCGAAGCGGTGTTGATGGTGGCCGCCCAGGTGGTGGGCAACGACGCCACGATCACGCTCTGCGGCATGGGCGGCAACTTCGAGCTCAACGTGATGATGCCGGTCATCGCCTACAACCTGCTGCAGTCGATCGAGATCCTGGCGAGCTCCGCGAAGCTGCTGGCGGAGAAGTGCGTGGACGGCCTCGTGGCCAACCGCGAGCGCTGCGAGGAGCTGGTGGAAAAATCGCTCGCCATGGTGACCTCCCTCGTGCCGAGGATCGGCTACGACGCCGCCGCCGAGATCGCCAAGGAGTCCGTGAAAACCGGCAAGACGGTGCGCGAGCTTTGCGTAGAGAGGCAGGTATTGCCGGCGGCGGAGCTGGCCGAGGCCCTCGATCCCTGGGAGCAGACCGAGGGCGGCATCCACGGCGGCGCGGGAGCCGGCGGCTAGTCCGGTTCGTCGCTCAAAGGCGGAGCGCTACGCCGGCAGAGCTCGATGAGGATCAGCAGGACGAGCCCGGCGAAGAGCACGGTGGCCCCCAGCAGCAGGTCGGAACGGCTGAGGCGGGAGCCGGTCAGCAAGGCGGCGACGTTGAGCCCCAGCCCGCCGAGCAGCACCGCCAGGATCACCCACTCCGCGGGACTGCGGGGTGGGAGCCGCCTCCGTGGCAAGGCAGCCGCGGGGCGGCTTTCCGGGAGGGGAGTGGTCGCCGCGACGGCCACGGGCTTTGCCGGACCGGGCGCGGGCCGTACCGGCATCGAGCCTTGACGTGGAGGATGCCTCAGCCGCGGCTTCGGCGCCGGGCGGGGGGAGGATGAGGTGATCCGATGGGTTTCGGCCATGACTCGGGGCTCCAACCCTTATTGACGTCACCACCCAAAAGATTTCGGGGGTGTCGATGCCACAAGATCGACAAAGGGCGACTCCCGGCAGGGAGCCGCCCTGGACCCTTCAAGCGCTCTTGGCGAGATGGGCAGGTACTACCACCCTGCCGGTCGAGTGGGCGACTTTCCGGATCATCGTCCGGAAGCCTGTTTTCGCCGCGACCAGGTGGACCTGATCGTTGTCTGAAGTCGACTTCGCGACAAAGGCTTTACCGTTGACGGCGAAGTAGACCCGCCAGGGACCCTTCGTGGTGACCTTCACGGTGACCACGGTGCCCGCCGCGACGACAGGCCAGTTCGTGGTGTCCTCTGACAGATGAGGATCGTCATCAGGTCCCCCGGGGGTTCCTCCACCTGAAACCTTGTACTTCGCGTCATACGGAGTATCGTTTGAAACGTCCATGGTAAAAATCCTCCCAATCAAAGCCTCTTGCCGGCCAAACCGGCACGGGGTAAGTTGCTCGATGGATCAACGCTTCACTTCCACGACCTCGAAATCCTGAACCGTCTCTATGCCTCCCCGGGGAGTGACGGCGATCTTGTACCTTCCCGCGGGAAGCCGGTTCGCCGGGATGTGCAGAATCAGTCCCGAGCCCCAGGACAGCTTGCGGGGTGTGAGTCCTTTTTTCTCCATGATCGAGGTTTCCTGGTCTTTACTACGAATCGCCACGGCGAAAGATTTTGCCTCTCCCAGGCCTTCCGCATCGATCTGGATCTCGACCCTGCGGATATTCGGAGCGAGCTCGAGCCGCTGCCTGTCCTCAACACCCCGCAAGGTCAGGAAGGAGAGGGGCAGCACGGCGGTGGGCACGGCCCTCGGCCTCGGCGGCGGCGGAGGAGGAGGCGGCGGGGGCGTCGGCGTCGGGGGAGGTGTAATCGAGACCTGGGGCGTCGGCGTGGGAGCGGGCGTTGTCGCGCCCCTTATGTCTGTCTTCGGCGCATCATCCCGGTATTGCCAGGCGAGCCGGCCCAAGCTCACCACCATGACCAGGCTCGCCGCCAGGGCCATCCAGCGAATTGCCGGTGGCTGGAAGATGGCGCCGTGGTAAAAGCGCTTTCTTTTCGCCTCCGTGGCCAGGGTATTCAAGGAACGGGCGAACGCGAGGCGCTCGCGCCCGCGGGGAGTGGCGGCGAGCCTTCGGAGAACTTCTTCTTTCTCCTCAGGCGTGAAAGCCCCACGGTCGAACGAAGCCAGGAGATCCATCTCCACGGCTTCCGCGAGGTTGAACAGGTCGTCTTCGGCGAGGAGGCGCCGCTCGAGCGTGTCCGCGTCCTCTTCCGGGAGCTTTCCCAGCAGGTAGCTGCGGAGCAACTCGTCGTCGTGTAGTTCTGGTGTCATGGTTTTCCCCTCCTCCTTCGTCCGGTCTCACAGTCCAGTGTTCCTGGCTGTGAAAACATTTCACGAGGGAGGAACGTCAAGACGGTGAAGGCAGGCGTCGAGGCAGTCCTCCAGCTTGCGGCGCACGCGGTGGACGCGGATGCGCAGCGCGTTCATGGGCACGCCCAGCTCCTGCGCGAGGGCCTTGCGGTTGCGGATGTTGCCTTCTCCCTGAAAGTACTTGAGCACCAGATCCCGTTGGTCGTCCTGGAGGGCGGCGAGGCACTGGCGCAGGCAATCGAGCCGGCGGTCGCCCGGCTCCTCCTCGGGCACCACGGGGAGCGCCGTGGGCAGCAGGAGATCGCCGTGGGCGTCGATCGCCCGGCGCTCGCGCGCCGCGCTACGCGAGACCTCCTTGAAGCGAAGATGGGCGACGCCGCAGAAGTAGCTGTACGGGTCGACCGAATGGAGCTTGACGCCCTCGGCCAGCTTTCGCGCTACGCGGTTGAAGGTCTCATCCGCCAGATCCTCCGGGCTGGCGCAGCCCCGCCACTCGAACAGGCGGATCAGCTTGCGGCGGATGGTCTCGTAGAGCTCGCCCGCCCGCTCGCGGTCCGGGTCGAGCTGCGTGAGGAGGATCTCGAAGCTCTCCCGGGTCAAGCCTGATGGCTTCCCCGGGGCGGCCGGCCTGGTGTCGCCGTCGTCACGCGTCACCTCCACTCTCCCTGCAGGGAGAAGCCGGCCCAGTAGTAGGGAGAGGTCCGCTTTGGGTCGCGCGCCATTTCGAGTTGGGCTTTCCGGAGGGCGGCCGCGGGAGTGAGCCCTTCTCGCAGCATGCCACGATAGAGCTTGCCCATGAGCACCGAGGTGGCTTTGTCCTCGACGCTCCACAGGCTGGCGAGGACGCGGGCGGCGCCCGCGTACATGAACCCGCGGGTCAGCCCGATCAATCCCTCACCCCGCACCTCCTTGCCGAGGGCGGTACGGCAGGCCGAGAGCACCACCAGGTCGGCGTCGAGATGGAGGTTGTAGATGTCGTTGAGCCGCAGGACGCCATCCTGCGGCCGGCCCTGCGCATCGTATTCGGAGAGCACCAGCCCCGAGAGCTCCGGATGCTGGCTGTCGAGCAGGCCATGGGTCGCGAAGTGCAGCTTGCGGAAGCCGTCCAATCCGCCGCCCGTGACGGCAGCCTTCGTGGCTTTGAAGTCCAGGGCCTTGAACACCTGATCGGGAGGTACCAGGGCGGAAATGGTCTCCGCCTCCTGACGGGACGAAGGGAGGCGGCGAAGGTTCGAGACGTCGATTCCCGAGTCCCGGCCAGCCTCCGGCTCCGGAGCGCTCCGGAGCTGGCGGGCGACGGGCGGCCGGACTACCCGTCCCGGAGGGACGAGGCGCGCTGCCTTCAGCCGTGGGTCGGTCGCCTGAAACACAGGATCCGCGAAGACGGCGAGCTCCCGCTGGGCCGGCTTGCGCCCCTTCAGCTCGCGGCGTAGAGCGGCCAAGGCGGTCGCCGAGGGCAGGATGACGATCTCGTGGCGCGAGACCAGGGGGGCTCCCGAGCTGGACAGGGGAAGAGCCGAGAAGGGTACGTACTGCAGGGCTCCTTCCGCGACGATCAGTAGAGGCCGGTCGCCGAGTCGCTTCTCGACCGGTCCCAGGATCAAGCTGGAAAGCTCGGCTCCCACTTGCCGGACTTGCCCGTCGGAATCTTTGATGCGGGTCTTCCAGGCGGGGACGGTCTCGCCGGGATGACGGCCATTCCTGGCCGTCACGAGCCCGTAGTACCGGCGAGCCACCAATTCGATCCGCTCACGGCCGGGGAGCGTGAAGGTCTCGAGCTGGCCGGAGCCTACCAGCCATAAGAAGCTCTTCGTTTCGCCGAGCGCGTATTCGAGGAGCAGGGCTTTACCGTCGAGAACCTGGTCCTGGATCTCCTCCACGCTGAGAGGCTGCGGCTGCGTGAGGGCCGCATAGCGCGGGCTGCTCTCTCGCAGGCTCGCTTCGACCCGCTGCAGCTCCTCGAGGGACTCGTCGATCCTCTTCCGGGCTTCGGCGAGGCCGGCGGGGTCGGGCTTCTCCTGCTTCAGCAGATCCATGCGGCGCGATTCACGGGTATTGATCTCGTCCCGCAGAGTCCGCTCGCGCTCCACGAGCTTCGGGTCTACCCCCTGCCGAGCGTCGGTCTCGGCCTCGTGCAGCACCTCCAGAAGGATGCGGGCCCGGGCTCGCTCGCTGGCCTGCATGGCCTCCGCCGAGAGGCCGCGCTCCATCAGGGTGTCGATCAGGATCTCGTAGAAGTCGTGCCGCGCGGCGGAGAAGGAGGCGCGGAGATCCTGGCTGACGACGCGGGAGCGGGCCGACTCGACCTTGGCCAGAGCCGAACGGACCTGCGTGAGAGCGTCATCCAGGCGACCGCCGCCGCGCGCCACTCGCGCCATCGCGAGCTCGATGTCGGCCTCTCTGAGCACCTGATCCCGTTGGCGATAGATTTCGCCGGCTTCCTTGAGCTCCCGTTGGGCCTCGTCCCATTTTTTCAGATCGCGATACGTGGAGCCCAGGACGTAATGGGCGAAGGCTTCGGACTCCCCGGTTCCCTTGGCCAGCGCCAGAGCCTTTTGCGCCGGCCCCAGGGCCTGGGCCGGCTTCTTCTGTCGCAGAGCGAGAAAGGCCTGGTTGCTCAGGGTCATGACCTCGGTCTCGGGATCGTTGACGGTACGCGCCAGCGCGAGCGCCTGCTCGAAGTACTGGCCGGCCTCGTCGAACTTTTCGAGGCGCAGGCAGGCGGTGCCGAGGTTGTTGAGCGTCTTGGCTTCCCGGGTCTTTTCACCCGTAGCGCGGGCGAGCGCCAGGGCTTCCTGCCAGTGGCTCAGGGCCTTGTCGTAGTCTCCGAGGTCGCTGTAGAGGTCGGCCAGATTGTTGTGAACCAATCCCTCCTGGCTGAGATCGTGGCGCTTGCGGGCCAGGTTCAGGGCCTCTTCCTGGTACTCGGCGGCCTTCTGATTTTCGGCCAGGAGCTGGTAGTCGAGTGCCAGGTTGGCCACAATCACCGCCTCGTTGGCCTCGTCTTTGGCCTTTCGAGCCAGCTCCAAACCCCGGAGCTCGAGGCTTATCCCTTGGCGCACGTCGCCTCGGTCCGAGGTCAGTGCGCCAAGGCTGCCGAGTATGCCGCCCTCCACCTTTTCGTCGCCGATCTCCTGTGCGACGGCCAAGGCTTTCTTGTAGCAGGTGCCCGCCTCATCGAGCCGCCGGGCTCTCTTGAGGTCCAGACCCGCCAGGAGGAGCGTCTTGGCCTCCCAATCGCGGCTCTGGGGACTCGACCGTTGTTCCCAGTAGTCTGTGGAGTGCAAGTAGGCTTTCGCGGCTTCGGCGTAATGATCGGCATCATGCTGTGCGCGGCCCAAGAGATACAGAACCTGAGCCATCTTCCGGCGCTCGCCCAACTTCTGCCATAAAGTGCCGGCATGCTCCAAGGAGAGTATGGCGCCGTCTCCCTTGGAGAACCCCTTCCAGGCGGCCTCGACCGCCTCGGTTCGAGTCCGGTCTGCCGGTCCCGGCACCCTCGGCCCCTCGACCTGGAGGAGATACCGGCCGGAGCTTCCCTTCGATGCGCCGACCAGCACTCGGTAGGAACCAGCGTGCTCGGCCATGACGGCGAGATCCTCGGTCTCCTGAGGCGGAGGCAAACTGGCGCTGTCCGCTCCGACGACCAGCTTGCCCTGCGGGTTGATCAGCCGGACCGTCACGTCAACCCCCTTCTCCTCGACCGTGACGCGCAGGAACTGGCCCGCCTGAAGCTCGACGGTGTAGACCTGGGTTTCTCCGCCCCGGATCTCCCGCTCCTGACTGAAGCCGTCGTGGAGGAGCGGCTCGGCAGGCAGAGCCGGCTGTGCGCCACAGGGAAAGACGGCAAAAAGAAGAGGCGCCCAGCGGGCGACCCGGCACCGGCGGATCAGAAGAAAGGGCCTCATTCGTTTTTCTGTCTGGGCGGTTTCACGGCGCTCCTGGTCTTGCCTGCTGGCGAAAGCACACCCATTTTAGGTCACTTGGGGTCTACCGTTCCAACGGACGGGTAGCTCGAGGCCCCAGCCTCTGACAAAACGCCTCGCGTTCTTCACCCGAGGGGCGGAAACGCGGCGGGTTTCGCGCTAAGCTACGGATCGTGCGCGATGAACCGGAAAAGGGCCGGCGCGTCCTGCACTGTGACATGGACTGCTTCTACGCGGCCGTGCACATGCGGGACGATCCGTCGCTGCGGGGCCTGCCGGTGATCATCGGAGGCCGGCCGGAGAGCCGGGGCGTGGTCGCCGCCGCGAGCTACGAGGTGCGCAAGTTCGGCGTCCATTCGGCCATGCCCTCCTCGCGGGCTCTTCGCCTCTGCCCGGACGCCATCTTCATTCCGCCTGATTTCCGTCGCTACTCGCGCGAGTCGGAGAAGATCTTCGCCATCTACCGCGAGATCACCCCCCTGGTGCAGGCCGTCTCGATCGACGAAGCCTATCTCGACGTCACGGAGTACATGGGGGAGGCGGGGAGCGCCACCGCGGTGGCGAAGGTGATCCGCCGGCGGGTGCGGGAGGAGCGCGGGCTGACGGTGAGCGTCGGCGTGGGCCCCAACCGGCTGATCGCCAAGATCGCCTCGGACTTCGACAAGCCGGACGGCCTGACGGTGGTGCGGCCCGGCAGGGTGCAGGCCTTCCTCGATCCCCTGCCGGTGCGCCGCCTGCATGGCGTCGGGCCGGCGACGGAGAGGTCGCTCGCGGAGATGGGCATCCAGACGATCGCCAACCTCCGGGAGGCGGAGGTCGAGGTTCTGACCGCCCGCTTCGGCAAGCACGGCCGCATGCTCTGGGAGTTCTCGCGGGGCATCGACGACCGTCCGGTCGAGACTCATAGCGAGCGCAAGAGCCTGGGCACCGAGAACACCTACAGCGTGGACTTGGCGGATTTCGCCGCCATGGAGGCCGAGGTCGACCGCATGGCGGAAGAGGTCGCCCGCTCCCTGGAGCGCTCGGGGCTCGGCGGCTGCACGGTGACGCTCAAGGTGCGCTATGCCGACTTCACCACCGTCACCCGCTCACGGACATTCCCGGTGCCGGTCTGCGATGGCGGCTCGATCGCCCTCTGCGCCCGGGGCCTCCTGCGCCGCACCGACGCCCCCACCCGGCCCGTGCGCCTCCTCGGCGTGACCGCCTCGAACCTGGTGCGGGAGCGGATCTCCCAGCTTCCGCTGTTCATCTGATCCGGAGCGTGCGAATCATTCACGGCGTGAATGATAATCATTCATGCCGAGAATGATTATCACGGCGTCCCTCTCTCCTCCCCTGGCATTCCCCTTGCTACATCTATAGAGCAGACGGACTGACTCGCGACCGGCTCTCGCCGGCGCTTTTGGAGGAAACGCAAATGCTCAGATGGGCTCTGATCTTCCTTGTCGTAGCCCTGATCGCGGCGGTCTTCGGCTTCGGCGGCCTCGCGGCCGGGGCGGCGGGCATCGCCAAGCTCCTGTTCGTGCTGTTCCTCGTGGTCTTCGTGATCTCGCTGGTCATGGGCCTGGTACGGCGAGCCTGACCGGAAAACTGGCTGTCAGGGGAACGTCGTAGAATCCCCTGCGCCTGCTTCCGGCTCGACTTGGCACAACGCCTGAAACCGGTTCTCGCGCAAAGGATTCTACGATGCCGGAATTGCTTCGCCCGGATTCTCCCGAGGAGGATCGCCCGCGTCCCAACATCAGGAACCTCCGCGACCTCCTCGCGGGGCCGTTCGGGGTCAAGTCGGTAGCACTGGGCGGCCTCTTCTTTCTGGCCGCCTTCTACACCCTCTACTTCGCCCGCGGTTTCTTTCTCCCCCTCATTCTCGCCCTGCTGTTCAGCTTCCTCCTCAGCCCATTGGTGCGGGGAATGAAAAAGCTGCACATCCCGGAGGCCCTGGGGGCGGCGATCGTCGTGCTCAGCCTGCTGGGCGTGTTGGGAGTCGGAATCTACGAGCTGGCCGGGCCGGCTTACTCCTGGATCCAGCAGGCCCCCGCCAACATGCGGCGGATCGAGGGCCGGTTGCGGACCCTGAAGAAGCCCGTGCAGACGGTCAACAACGCCACGCAGCAGGTGGCGAAGATGGCCCAGGTCGGCAACAACCCCGAGCCCGCGGCGGCGGCGGCCACTCCGACGCTCGGCGAGCGGCTGGCCAGCGGCGCCTTCCAGTTCGCGGCCGACGCGGTGACGATGTTCATCCTCCTCTACTTTCTGCTCGCCGCGGGCGACATGTTCCTGCGCAAGCTGATCAAGGTGCTGCCCAGCCTGGAGGACAAGAAGCGGGCCGTGGAGATCGCGCGCCAGATCGAGACCGAGATCTCCACCTATCTCTCGACCGTCACCTTCATCAACGTCGTCCTGGGACTAGCCGTCTGGGGGGTTATGGCCCTGATCGGCGTGCCCAATCCGCTGCTCTGGGGTGTCATGGCCACGGTCACCAACTACATCCCGTACCTGGGGGCGATGACCATGTACGTGGTGCTCACCGGGTTGGGGTTCCTGACCTTCAACGATCTCCCGCACGCTCTCATGCCGCCGGGCGCCTTCCTGGTCTGCAACGTTCTGGAGGCCTACCTGCTGACGCCCATGATTCTCGGCAAGCGGCTGACGCTCAACCCGGTGGTGATCTTCATCGCGCTTTCCTTCTTCGGCTGGATGTGGGGGATCGCCGGCGCCGTGATGGCGGTGCCGATCATGGTGGTGTTCAAGATCTTCTGCGATCACAGCGAGCCGCTGGCACCCATTGGCGAGTTTCTGGGTACCTAGAGTGGGTCTACTTCTCCTCGCCTTCGCCCCAGCGCTCCATGTCCCGCCGCTCCTTCTTGGTGGGCCGGCCGGCTCCCGGGTCCCGTAGCGCGGGTGGCCGCATCATGAGCCGCTTCATGGGCTCGGCCTCGGGGCGCGGCGGGCTCAGATCCTCATAGAGGGTACGGGCTTCCACCTTGGAGACCTGCTTGTCGCGCAGCTCCTTGACGACGAGAACTCGGACCCAGTCCCCCTGCGCGACCTCGATCCGGTCGCCCGGGACGAGGGTGCGATGGGGCTTCGCCGTCTGTCCGTTGACGCGGACCCGGTTCAAATCCACCGCATGGGTCGCCTGGGTGCGGGTCTTGAACACGCAGGCCACGTGCAGCCACTTGTCGAGACGGTCGGACATGGGGAAAGTCTATCGCGTCTTCGGCTCCCTCTTCTCCCGGGTTACCCTATCCTCATGCGCGTTCCGCCCGAAGAGTTCGAAGCCCTGGTCGAGCATGCCCTGGAAGGTCTGCCGGAAGAGCTCGCCGAATTGCTGGAGAACGTCGCGGTCCTGGTGGAGGAGGAGCCGGACCCGGAGGATCTGGAGGCCCTCGAGATGGAGCCGGACGAGGAGCTGTTCGGCCTCTACCAGGGAGTCCCCCTGGCCGACCGGGACTCCTTCTATCAGGCCGCCCTGCCGGACCGGGTCATCATCTACCGCGGCCCCATCCTGCGCCACTGCGCCAACCGCCGCCAGGTGATCCGCGAAGTCCGGGACACGGTCGTCCACGAGCTCGGGCATCATTTCGGGCTGGACGAGGACGACATGCCCTATTAGTTCCAAGGGGATACAATCCCCCGGTGCGCCGCTCCCGCAAGCGCCTCCTCTATCTCTTCCTGGGCCTCATCCTCACGGTTGTGGTGTCGGCGCTCCTCTATATGTGGGGTATGGCTGTCCTGGAGGGGAAGCACCGTACTTACTGGGAAAGCCTGGAGTGGGCCGCGGAGTCGCTGAGCACCACGGGGTACGGCTACGACTCTCACTGGGGCCATCCGCTGATGGTCCTGCTGGTGATGTCGGTGCAGTTCCTGGGCGTCTTCCTGGTCTTCCTGATCTTTCCCATCTACCTCATTCCTTTCCTGGAAGAGCGCTTCGAGACCCGGCTGCCCAAGCAGGCCGAGGCGGGCCTCAGCGATCACGCCATCCTCTACCGTTACGGTCCGGCGGTCGAGACCCTGTTGATCGAGCTGGCCGGGGCCGGCGTGCCGTCCTTGGTGCTGGAGCCCGACGAGGGGATGGCGCGCCGGCTCTTCGACCGCGGCCAGAGGGTGGTGCTCGGCGGGCTGACGGACGACGGCCTGGAAGCCGTGCATCTCCTGCGCGCCCGGGCGCTGATCGCCAACGGCACGGACGACGAGAACGCCGCCGTCGTCCTTTCAGCCCGGCAGCTCGGCTATCGCGGCCCCATCCTGGCGCTCGTCGAGGAGCCGTTTCACCGCCGGCCCATGATGCTCGCCGGCGCCACGGCGGTCTACACGCCGCGCCATATTCTGGGAGCCGCCCTGGCCGCTCGCGCCTCGGCGCGCATCAGCCCCTTGAGCGGCGTCCAGCAGCTTGGGCGTCATCTGGAAGTGGCCCAGATCCGGGTACAGCCGGGCAGCCCCCTCGCCGGCCACACCCTGAATGAAACGGCGATCGCCACCCGCACCGGCGCCACGGTGATCGGCCAGTGGGTGGGCGGCGAGCTGGAGGTGCCTTCCGGCGCCGGTCTGCGCCTGGAACCGGGCGGCATTCTCGTCGTCCTGGGGAGCCACGCCAGCGTCAGCCGTCTGCGGGATCTGGCCGGCGGCGCCGTCACCCTGCGGCACGAGGGGCCGTTCGTGGTCGGCGGCGGCGGCGAGGTGGGGCGCAAGGTCGCCGAGCTCCTGCGCGCCGTGGGAGAGGAGGTCCGGCTGATCGACCGCAACGACGGCCCCGAGGTGGACCAGGTGGGAGACGTGCTCGACGCCCGGGTGCTGGAAGAGGCCGGCGTCAAGAGCGCCCAGGCGGTGATCCTGGCGCTGGACACGGATGCCGCCACCCTCTTCGCCACCGTGATCCTCAAGGATCTCGCGCCCGAGGTGCCGGTCATCGCCCGCGTCAATCAGGCGGAGAACGTCGACCGCATCCACCGGGCCGGAGCCGATTTCTCCCTCTCCATCAGCCAGGTCTCCGGCCAGATCCTGGCCCAGAAGCTCCTCGGGCAGGAGGCGGTGTCGGTCGACTTGCAGCTCAAGGTGCTGAAGGTCACGGCCGGCCGCCTCGCCGGCCGCCATCCCGCCGAGATGGGAGTGCGCCAGCGCACCGGCGCCTCCGTCGTGGCGGTCGAGCGCGGCGAGGAGGTGCTGGTGGAGTTCGGTCCCGAGTTTCGTTTCCAGGCCGAGGACGCCGTCTACCTCTGCGGTAGCGGCCGGGGGGTGCGGCGTTTTCAGGAGGTCTTCGGGCGCGGCTAGGCCGATGTCGCGGTACGTTTAGGAATGCACGCGGTAGCTTGGTTCGCCAAAGCCTCCGAGTTTAGTATGGATGCAATCATCAGAATGATTTGCGAATTGCCTTGAAAAGGCTAGAAAGGATTAATTTGAGCAAGCAAGCCGGGGCAGATAAAATGGTGACGTTTCCTTTTGGATCCTACGATATCTTTAGTTATCTTATTCCAGGGGCTACATCAATATTGGGCATATTGAACTTTGAGCAATGGTATCAGAAGATTCTTCCTGGCAAGGCGTTGGCGCCAGTATTGTCTACGATTCTTAGTCCGACCCAAGCCGTTGCAGCCAACCAAACATTCTACGCAATTCTCTTTGCTGCAGGTCTCCTATGCGTTATCTATGTAAGCGGTCACATTGTTTCGTCCGTTTCAAGTTTTTGTTTGGACCGGATTTACGTAGCAAAGGCGCAGGGTTACCCCTATGAGACGCTCCTGCTGCTTCCGCGTTCCTCTGGACCAGGGTTCCGTCGGCCAGACTCCAGAGGCTTCTACCAAGGACTATTTTTCTGGGTTAACCTTTATCTAATAATGAGGTTTGTTAGTTTCTTTTTTCTCAATAGTTGGCTCCGACTATTTCTTCACATTGTTGAATTTTTGCTCGGATCGGCCACAATCATAAAATGGGCGGCCGGAATTCTACGAGGCAAGCCTTCAAAAGGGCTCTATCAATGGCTTGGTCTTCCCGTGCCGCGGCGCTGGTTGGTATGGCCTGCTAAGTTTTTTCTCGCGAGATTGTTTCCTCTTCCATTCCAAGCAATATCCAAAGCTGTAGAGGGGCACGTCCGAACTGGGCGCCCTCTGGAACCAGGAATGCGCGAGCTTTATCTCAAAGCGTTTGAGAACAAATTCGGGATGGATCCTCGGCATGCCGGGAGTGACAATTTCTGGCTCTGCAGGATGTTTGTCGCCAATCAATCACCCGAGTTCAATCAGAATCTCACGTACTGGCTCGATATGTATACATATGCCAGAAACCTAGCCACTGCATGCTATATCGCATTTTTATATTGCTTCTTTTTTGTCTACCTGCAATACCCCAGACAGTCCTTGCATCCGGGGCAAGGGCTTTTTATTCTTATGTCTATTCCCTTGGGCTATTTGGCTATGGCGGGTATTCTGGCGGTGAGATTCCGATACATCTACGTGGGTTACTATAACCGTTATCTGTTTCGCTGTTTTTTGTTTCTTTGTAGTCCGATAGTGGAAAAAGCGGCGGCGGTCGGAGTCCCGATTATTTAAGAAGGAAGTATGTATTGTAAATCGCTCCTCGCCTCCCGGGCACGATCGCTCCCATCTAATCTATGAGGACGTTGGCAAAGCGAAGGATTGGCTCTGTGGAGCGCGCAACAAAGGGCGACAGCAGTTTTCGTTTTGGCAGTCTTCTGCCGACCCCTTCGACGCACCTTCCGCAGGCCCACACCGCGAGCCCGGAGGGCGGCAGACTCGTAGCCCAGGGCGCGAGCCCTGGGATTAGAGCCAGCCACCGAATCGATTCGCGCTCTGCAAAGGGCGCTTTTTTCTACCGCGGCGGACCGCCCAACGGGGAACAAAGGCGCCCTTGGCAGGGCGGGGGAACGGGTGTGGATTGCCGGTCCCAGGGCTCTCGCCCTGGGCTATGGGTCTGCCGCCCTCCGGGCTGGTCTCAAGGCCTTCGGGCCGCGTGCCTAGTCTGGGGCGGCCCTTGTTTTTAGACCAAGGAAGTCCGGGGAGTGCAGTTATTCTTTGGCGCGTCCTACTTAAGGAGAATCCCCATGAACGCATCCCCGGCTCGCGGGCAGACCGTGTCGGTAAACGACATCGAGATGTACTGCGAGACCCGCGGTGAAGGCGAGCCGCTGGTTCTGCTCCATGGCGGCGGCGGCATCGGCGCCCACTGGGAACTGATCTTCCAGGAGCCCCCGGCCGGATACCAATTGATCGTCCCGGACCTGCGAGGCCACGGGAGATCCACCAACCCTTCGCCGGATCTGACCTTCCGGCAGATGGCGGAGGACGTGCTCGGTCTGATGGACCGTCTGGGCATCGATCGTTTCCAGGCGATTGGAGTGAGTCTCGGCGCCAAGACGCTGCTTCATATCGCCACCCGGCAGCCGGCCCGGGTCGAGAGGATGGTGCTGGTCAGCGCCACGCCGTACTTTCCGCAGGAAGTCCGCGCGGCCATGGGCCAGTTGACGCCGGACAACCGCAGCGAGGCCGAGTGGCAGCAGATGCGCCAGTGGCATCCCCAGGGCGACGAGCAGATCCGGAAGCTCTGGACGCAGATGAACGCCCTCAAGGACTCCTATGAGGACATGAGCTTCACGCCGCCCCACCTGGCGACGATTCAGGCCCGCACCCTGATCGTGCACGGCGACCGCGATCCCCTGTACCCCGTCCGCCTGGCTCTGGAGATGTACGACGCGATCCCGCGCTCCTACCTCTGGGTTGTTCCCAACGGCGGGCATGGCCCCATCTTCGGCGATCACGCCGGGCGTTTCGTGGAGACGGCGCTGGCTTTCCTGCGCGGGCAGTGGAATGAACCAGGGACGTAAAGGGACAGCAGGGACACCAGAGACCTCAGAGAAGATCAATCCTCTGGAGTCCCTGGAGTCTCTGCTGCCCCTTACGTCCCTGGTTTCTCACTCTTGCATCGACCGACCGACCGTGCTATTTTTCCCTCCGTGAGCAAGGGAGAGCAGACACGCCAGGAGATCGTCGAGCGGGCTCTCGCCCTAGCGGGCGAGGTCGGGTTGGAGGGGGTGTCGCTCGGCGTTCTGGCGGCCAGCCTGAACCTGTCGAAGAGCGGGCTCTTCGCTCACTTCAAGTCGAAGGAGGCGCTGCAGGTCGACGTGTTGCAGCGGGCCATCGACCACTTCATCCAGGACGTGGTGGTGCCGGCGCTCAAGCAGCCGCGCGGCGAGCCGCGGGTGGTGACTCTCTTCGACTACTACCTGGCGTGGGTGCACGGCAACGGCCGCAGTGGAAGTTGTTTCTTCATGGCTCTCACCCATGAGTACGACGACCGTCCCGGTCCCGTCCGCGATCTCCTCGTGCAGTCGCAGCGAGACTGGTACGACACCATCGCCCGCGCCGCCCGTACCGCCGTCGAGGAGGGCCACTTCCGCGCCGACCTCGACCTCGAGCAGTTCGCCTACGACTTCGTCGGCATCGGCATGGTCTTCCAGCAGGTCGCCAAGCTGCTCGAAAATCCGCGCGCCGAATCCCGCGCGCGAAGTGCCTTCGCCGTGCTCCTCGAGCGCAGCCGTCCCTGATCCCTCAATTCCTTAGGAGATCCCATGCAACCCATGGACGCAGCCCTCGTCAACCCGAATCTGAATAGCACGATCGGTCGTTTAAGGCCCATTCCGGTTCCTCCCTGGCTGCGGACGGGGATGCGTTTCGCGAGCACGGTCGCTCCCGGTGCGACGGCACGTTTGGCGCGCAAGCTGTTCTTCACCCCGATGCGGGCACGGCTGCGCGATGAGGAACGGGAGGTGCTGGCGCGGGGCGAGCGGTTCTCCCTGGAGATGGGCGGGCAGCGGGTGGTGGGCCGCGTCTGGGGTGAGGGGCCGACGGTCTTTCTCATGCACGGCTGGGGCGGCCACTCCGGGCAGATGACGCCATTCGTCGACACGGCGGTGGCGGCGGGTTTCCGGGCCGTGGCGCTCGATCTCCCCGGCCATGGCGAGTCGGCGGGGAGCGTCTCCTCGCTCATCCATTTCGCCTCGGCGCTGATGCAGGCCGCCGCCCTTTTCCGGCCCGTGCACGGCCTGGTGGCCCATTCCTTCGGCGCCGCCGCCAGCACTTATGCGATTTCCTCAGGGCTGGCGGTGGAGCGCGCCGTCTTCTTCGCGCCGCCGGCCGGCTTCGAGTCGTTCTGGGCGCGGTTCCGGGCGGGCGTCGGCGTGTCACAGGCCATCATGGACCGCATGCTGCACGAGGCGGAGGAGTGGCTTCACGTGAGCTTCGAGGGTATCGGCCCCGTCTCGCTCGCGCCGCGAATGACGGTGCCGCTCCTCGTACTGCACGATCCCGAGGACCGCGAGGTGCCGTTCGAGGAGGGCGCCGAGCTCGCCCGCTCCTGGCCGGGCGCCGAGCTGCGCCGGATGAGCGGGCTTGGCCACCTGCGCATCCTGCGCGACGAGCGCTGCGTGACGGAGGCGGTGAGCTTCCTGGGTGGATCGAGTAAACTGGGAGGCATCCGTCGTGGTTGAAATACGAGGAGGTCTTCCAGAATGCGCTTCCGGTTTTGTCTTTCATTGGGGTTGCTGATGCTCGGAGTGGCCGCCGCGCCTCTGGCCGCGGCGACTCCTCATCTCGTCAAGGACATCGATCCGGTTCCCCACTCCGAAAGCTCTTTCCCTAACAACTTCGTAAACGTCCTCCCGGGGTTCTCCTTCTTCAACGCCAACGACGGGGAGACGGGTGACGAGCTCTGGCGTACGGACGGCACCGCCGGGGGCACCTTCCGGCTGACGGATGCCTGCCCGGGGATTTGCGGCAGCCGGCCCGCCTTCGTGGGCCGCTCCGATCGTCTCTACCTCTTTCAGGCCACCGGCGCCTCCGGCCAGGAGCTTTGGTCGACGGACGGAAGTCCCGGCGGCACTTTTTTCCTGACCCGTGTCCAGTTTGCAGGCTCCGGCACCTGGGTGGCCGGCCAGAGGCTGCTCTACTTCGTGGCGGACGATGGCATTCACGGCGCCGAGCTGTGGCGCACCGACGGCACGCCGGCGGGAACCTTCCTCGTCACCGACCTGCGGCCGGGACTGGCAAGCTCGGACCTGGCGGAGCTGATCGATCTCAACGGGAAGCTCTACTTCCGGGCCGACGACGGGCGGGGCCCCGGTCTCTGGACGAGCGACGGCACTCCCCAGGGCACCCGGTTGGTGAAAAACCTGTCGCCGAGCTCGAATATCCCGGATCCGTTGCCTTTCAGCGTCGTCTTGGGGCGGACGCTCTACTTCACGGCGCCGACACCGAAGCACGGAACTCAGCTCTGGCGCAGCGACGGCACTGCGAAGGGAACGTCCTCCTTCACCAGCTTCAAGCCACAGCCTGATTCGTCACCCTTCTCCGAATTCGCCGCCCTCGGGAACCGTCTCTTCTTCGTGGCGGAGACGAAGGGTCCCGGGCGGCAGCTCTGGGTCACGGACGGCACCGCCAAGGGCACCCGGACGCTGACGAATTTTCCCCCGCGCTCCGTGGGGTTCCTGACAATTTCTACCGTCTTTGGCAATCGCCTGGTCTTCGCGGGCGACGACGGCCCCCATGGGTTCGAGCTGTGGACGACGGACGGCACTCCGCGCGGAACCTCGCTGCTGAAGGATCTCTGTCCGGGCCCCTGCTCAGGAGCGACGGGTGAGGCGATCCAAGCGGGAAGTCTTCTCTACCTCGCAGGCAGGGACGGCGTCCACGGGCAGGAGCTCTGGGTGTCCAACGGTACCGCCGCGGGCACTCGCTTGATCGCCGATCTATGCGCGGGAAGTTGTGACTCGGCCCCCTCGGGAATCCGTCCCGCCGGGGGCCAAGTCTACTTCGTCGCGACCGATGGGACGAACGGCCGCCAGGTCTGGCGCTCCGACAGCACGGCTCAGGGAACCTTTCCGCTGACCACTGATTTCTCCCCGCTTGCTTTCGCCACGACCATCGAGGGCTTCGTCCAGGGCAGCACTCTGATTTTCACCACCAGTGACGACGAGAGCGGCCGCGAGCTCTGGCGTAGCGACGGCTCGCCCCAGGGAACCGGCCTGCTGGCCGATCTCAACCCGTCCGACGCCGGCGGCTCGGACCCGGCCGGCCTGATGCCGTTGGGGGATAAGCTCTACTTTCTTGCGCGGTCCAGCGGTGAGACCGGTCTGTGGACGAGCGACGGCACCGGCGCGGGGACCGTGCAGCTTCCTCCCCTTCCCGAAAATCATGGTCTTTCCTCCCAGCTTGCAGGGGTCTCGGGGACGATATTCTTCATCGTGGCCCTGCGGGACGAGCCTGGCGCCTCTCTCTGGCGCACGGTCGTGAACGGCAACCTCCGGCTCACCCCACCGGCTCTCAATGTACAGGCCCAAATGAAGGCCATGGGGAATCTCGTCTTCTTCGAGGCCACCGACGATGACCATGGCGAAGAGCTGTGGGTGACGGACGGTTCCGTCACTCATCTTGTGGCCGATATCGAGCCGGGCCTCGTCGGTTCCCATCCGAGAGACTTCACGCCCGCTGAGGGACGCCTTTACTTCACGGTGATGGATTTTGACGGCAATCGCCGGCAGCTCTGGCGCAGCGACGGCACCGAAGCCGGGACGGCGCTGGTGCAGGAAGCCGTTTCCAATCCCACGTTCATGACCGTGCACGGCGGCCGCCTCTGGTTTTTCGCCCAGGACGAGGAGGGCGAGTCCCATCTCTGGAGTACCGACGGCACTTCGGCCGGAACGCGAATCGAGCCTCTGCTTCCAGGCCCCGGCAGCGTGACCGGCGGGCCGATGTTCTGGGACGGCAACCGGGTTTTCTTTTCGGGAGCCGCTACGGGTCTGGAAAGCGGGCTCTACGTCTGGGACGGCACGCCCGGGAGCCTGCACCATCTCGGCGACTTGTGGATCACGGAGGAGTTCTTCAACCCTGTGCCCGGCGTAGTCTCCAACGGCGTCCTCTACTTCTCCGGCCACGACTTCGAGAACAACCTTTGGGTGAGCGATGGGACGGAGGCGGGAACCCGTAAGGTTCTGGACGCGTCCGGCAATCCCGTCCCCGAGCCTCACTACTTCCAGACCTTTGCCGGCGGCGTCTACTTCACGAACCAGGACAGCCTCTTCCGGACCGACGGCACGGCGGCCGGGACTCAGAGCCTGGCGATGCTCTTCGCGCCGGGAGAGTCCGGCTTCCACGAGCTCGTCGCCGCCGGGCCGCGGCTCTTCTTCCGCAAGTGGGAGCGGACCACGGGCACCGAGCTGTGGGCCTTGGAGGCGAATTAGTTGGAAGGCGTGCTACTGGGCCCCTCGGCCGCTGCCGCAGAGGTAGACGGCGTCCTCAGCCTGGAAACGAAACTCGGGACCGAACTCCACCAGCACCTCCTCGCCGCGCTCGACCGCCACGCAGCCCTCGGGGCGGCCACTCCGGGCAGATGACGCCATTCGTCGACACGGCGGTGGCGGCGGGTTTCCGGGCCGTGGCGCTCGATCTCCCCGGCATGGCGAGTCGGCGGGGAGCGTCTCCTCGCTCGTCCACTTCGCCTCGGCGCTGGCGCGCGCCGCCGCCCTCTTCCGGCCGGTGCACGGCTTGGTGGCCCACTCCTTCGGCGCCGCCGCCGGCACCTACGCGATCTCCTCAGGGCTGGCGGTGTAGCGCGCCGTCTTCTTCGCGCCGCCCGCCGGCTTCGAGTCCTTCTGGGCACGCTTCCGGGCGGGCGTCGGCGTATCGCAGGTCATCATGGACCGCATGCTGCACGAGGCGGAGGAGTAGCTTCACGTGAGCTTCGAGGGCATCGGCCCGGTTTCGCTGGCACCGCGGATGACGGTGCCGCTCCTCGTCCTCCACGATCCCGAGGATCGCGAGGTGCCGTTCGAGGAGGGCGCCGAGCTCGCCCGCTCCTGGCCGGGCGCCGAGCTGCGCCGGATGAGCGGGCTTGGGCACCTGCGCATCCTGCGCGACGAGCGCTGTGTGGCGGAGGCGGTGAGCTTCCTCGCGTGATCGGGTAGACTTAAGGCGTATTCACAGCGTATTCACCGTTGTTGAATCTCCCGAGGAGTGTTTCGGATGCGCTTGGGTCTTTGTCTATCGTTGCTTCTGCTGCTCGCCGGTGGAGCCGCGCCTCTGACGGCGGCGACTCCCCACCTCGTCAAGGACATCGACCCCGTTCCCCAGGCCGAGAGCTCTTCGCCCCACGACTTCGAAAACGTCCTCCCGGGGCTTTCACTCTTCACCGCCAACGATGGGCAGACCGGTAACGAGCTCTGGCGCACGGACGGCACCCCCGGGGGCACCTTCCGGCTGACCGACGTCTGCCCTGGGGAATGCTCCAGCCAGCCCTCTTTCGTGGGCCACTCCGATCGTCTCAACTTTTTTCTGGTCCGCGGCGCCTCTTCCTCTGAGCTCTGGGTGACGGACGGCACGCCCGGCGGCACCTTGTTTCTGACATCGGCGGCACTGCCCGGGCTCGGCGTCTGGGTGGCCAGCCAGAGACTCCTCTATTTCCCGGCGTATGACGTCGTTCACGGCGCCGAGCTGTGGCGTAGCGACGGCACGCCGGCTGGAACCTTCCTGGTGACTGACCTGCGGCCGGGGCCGGCGAGCTCGAACTTGTCGGAGCTGGTCGACTTCAACGGCAAGCTTTACTTCCAAGCCAATGACAGACGAGGCACCAGTCTCTGGACGAGCGACGGTACGCCGCAGGGTATCCGGTTGGTGCGGAACCTCACGCCGTACTCTAATTTTGTCTCGCGCCCGTTGCTCGCCGTATTGGGGCGAACGCTCTATTTCACGGCGATGACCCCGAAACACGGGGTTCAGCTCTGGCGTAGCGACGGCACGGCGAACGGAACGTTCAGTATCACCACGCTCCAGTTAGCCCCGACCCAGAACCGGCCCGCGCCGGGAACGAGTCCCTTCTTTGACTTTGCAATTCTCAAGAACCGCCTTCTCTTCACCGCGATTACCAAAGGTTCCGGGGGACAGCTCTGGACGACGGACGGCAGCGCGAAAGGAACCCAGCCGCTGACCCATTTCCATCCGCAGGAGATCCAGGGCGTGGGGATCTCTGCGGTGTTCAACAATCGCCTGGTTTTCGAGGCCAACGACGGTGTTCATGGGTATGAGTACTGGACAACGGACGGCACTCCACGCGGCACTTCCCTGGTGGAGGACATCTGCCCGGGTCCCTGCTCGGGAGCGACCTTCACGGTGAGTTCCTCCGGCAACCTTCTCTACTTTGCCGCCACGGACGGCGTCCACGGGCGGGAACCCTGGGTGTCCAACGGTACCGCCACGGGCACTCACATGATCGCGGATCTATGCCCGGGCAGCTGCGACTCGGCTCCGTTCGGCATCCGTCCCGCCGGCGGCCAGGTCTATCTCGTCGCCCAGGACGGGACACACGGCCTCCAGGTCTGGCGCTCCGACGGCACGGCTGCGGGTACCTACCCGCTCACCGCGTGGCCGTTCGCCTTGGAGTCGAATATCCAGGGAGCTGTCCTCGGCGGCACCCTGGTTTTCGCCGCGCCGGAAACGCTCTTCGGCACCGAGCTCTGGCGAAGCGACGGCACGCCTCAGGGCACCGGATTGCTGGCGAATATCAACAATGAGGACACGGGCGGCTCGTTCCCCACGAACCTGACGGCGGTAAGCGATCAAGCTTACTTTTTTGCGGTGTCCAGCGGTGAGACGAGCCTGTGGCGGAGCGACGGCACCGCGGTGGGAACGGTCGAGGCCGCTCGCCTGATGCCGGATCGGTTCAACAGCTTCACGGAGCTGGTGGGGGTCGCGGGCAAGGAATTCTTCCTGATGACGGCGGAAGGGGAAACCAGCCCGTCGCTCTGGCGGACGGATGGCACCGTCAACGGCACCTTCCGGCTGGACCCGGAGGGTCTGGTTGGAGCGAATCGGTTGACGGCCGTGGGGAATCTCGTCTTTTTCGTAGGGCGTGATGCCGACCATGGCAACGAGCTGTGGGTGACGGACGGCTCGGTCGAAGGAACTCGCCTGGTGGCCGATCTCGAGCCCGGCTCCCTCGGCTCCCTCAGCTTCCAACCGAGAACCTTCAAGCCCTTTCAGGGGCACCTCTACTTCACGGCCCTGACCTCGGACTCCGGTCGCCTGCAGCTCTGGCGCAGCGACGGGACCGAAGGGGGGACGGCGCGGGTGCAGGACGTCGCTCCACCGATTTCCGCCGCGAACCCGGCGTCTCTGACCGTGCACAATGGACGCCTCTGGTTTTTCGCTCAGGACGACGAGGGCAATTCGAAGCTCTGGAGCACCGACGGAACCTCCGCGGGAACCCGGATCGAGCCTCTTCTGATCGGCCCCGGCTTTATCGTGGGCGGGACGATGTTCTGGGACGGCAACCGGGTTTTCTTCTCAGGCGCCGCGACGGATCTGGGAAGCGGGCTCTTCGTCTGGGACGGCACGCCGGGAGGCCTGCGCCATGTCAGTAACGTGGCGATCAACGAGGATTTCTTCAACCCTGCGGGGGGCGTGATCTCCAACGGCATCCTCTACTTCTCGGGCCGCGACAGCTCGTTTCAAAACAACCTGTGGGTGAGCGACGGGACGGAGGCGGGAACCCGCCAGGTGCTCGATACGTCCGGCAATCCCATCTCCGAGCCGCATTACTTCCAGACCCTCTCCGGAGGCGTCTACTTCACCAACCGGGACAAGCTGTTCCAGACCGACGGCACGGCGACCGGAACCGTGATCCTGACGAGGCTGGCCGCACCGGGCGAGTTCGTATTCCATGAGCTCGTCGCCTCCGGACCGCGTCTCTTCTTCCGCAAGTGGGACCCTGCCACCGGCGCCGAGCTGTGGGCTTTGGAGGCGAATTGATGGACGTGGATTTCGACACCGCAGTGAAGCTCAGCATCTATCAGACCCTCGCCGAGATGGGTCAGGCTCCCTCTTCGGCGGAGGTGGCAAGGTCTCTCGGCGCTGCTGTCGAAGACGTGGCGGCGGCCTTCCAGCGGCTCCACAACAAGCGGCTCCTGGTTCCCGAGCCTGGAGATCCCTCCAGAATCCGGATGGCACCGCCGTTCTCGGGCGTTCCGACCTCTTTCCTCGTCAAGGCTCGCGGGCAAGTGTACTTCGCCAACTGTGTCTGGGACGCTCTCGGAATCCCGGCGGCCTTGCAAGAGGACGCCGTCGTCGAGGCGGCGGACGGCCACACCGGCGAGCCCATGACTCTGGAGGTGAGGAACGGGGAGCCGGTGCCGCAGGAATGCGCCATCCATTTCGCCGTGCCGGCCGCGCGGTGGTGGGATGACATCGTCTACACCTGAGCGACCATGCTGCTCTTCCGGTCGGAAGAGACGGTGGCTGCGTGGTGCCGGGCGAACGACGTTCCGCAGCGGCCCATTCTCGACTTGAATCAGTTGTGGTATCTCGCGAAGACCTGGTACGAGAATCGATTGACCGTCGAGTCCCGCCGCCCCGGTCCGGATGAGATGGTGGAGATCTTTGCGCGAATTGGATTGACGGGACCGTTCTGGGATCCGAAGGCAGATCAATGGTGATCGGCCACTCCCTGGACCGCCGCCTGCTCGCCGCACGATTTCGAAAATCTCCTCCCGGGGTCAATCGGCGGCCTGCTCCAGGAGCGGCATCGCCCGTTCGACCTCGCGTTCGATCTCACCGAGGAGATCGCCGAGGCGGGTGCGGGCGGCGAGATCGGTGAGATCTGCCTCCTTGCCCTTCTCTTCGAGCTCGGCACTGAGAGAGGCGATCCGTACCGCGCCGATCTGGGCGCTGCTCCCCTTCAGGCTGTGCGCCACGAAGGCGAGGTCCTGGGCCTCGGACTGGAGCAGGGCCTGCCGCATGCGCTCCAGCCGTAGCGGCGTCTCGGCGGAGAAATGGGTCACGATCTCCCGGGCCAGGGGCGTGCCGGTGATCTCCCCCAACTGGCGCAGCTTGTCGAGGAAGGTTGGATCGACCGCCGCGGAAGCGTCCGGCCCGGCCGGCTCGGGGACGGCGGGAGCCTCCGCGACCGGGGCGCTCGCGTTCCGGCCGCTGCACCGCGCTAGCGCCGCCCGCAGCTCCTCGAAGCCGACCGGCTTCTGTACGAAGTCTTCCATCCCGGCGGCGAGGCACGCCTCCTGTTGCTCGCGCAGGACGTTCGCCGTCATGGCGGCGATGCGCGGCTGGCGCTCGGGGGGGAGCTCGGCGCGGATGCGGCGGGTCGCTTCCAGGCCGTCCATACCCGGCATCTGGATGTCCATCAGCACCAGGTCGTATGGCTGGCGGCGTAGCGCCTCCAAAACCTCCATTCCATTGCCGGCCACGTCGGCCAGGTAGCCCAGGCGCTCCAGCATGAGCAGGCCCACCCGCAGGTTGATGGAGTTGTCCTCGGCCAGGAGAATCCGCAGGGGAAAACCCTCGGCCATCTTGGGGCTCGCGGTGCCGCCGTGGCCGCCGGCCGCCGCGATCCCGGACCCCACGGCCTCGAAAAATCCAGTCGACGACCTGGCGGGCGCGGTCTTCGCGGGACGGCAGCGTAGCGTGCAGAAAAAAGTCGAGCCTTTGTCCACCTCGCTCTCCACCCACATCCGTCCGCCGAGGCGCCCGGCGAGACGCTGGCTGATCGCGAGCCCCAGGCCGGTACCGCCGTAGATCCGTGTCATCGATGAATCGGCCTGGCTGAACGGCTTGAACAGCCGATTCAAGCGATCGGGCGCGATACCGATTCCCGTGTCGTGGACGGCCAGGATCAGCTCGACGAGGCCGTCCGTGGCAGCCCCTCGGACCTCGACCTCGAGGCGCACCTCGCCCTTCGGCGTGAACTTGATGGCATTGTCCAACAAGTTGACGAGGATCTGCCGCAGGCGGGCCGCGTCGCTCTCGACGGCCACGGGAACGCTCTCTTCAACCCGGCAGTGAAGGGCCAGCCCCTTGGCTTCCGCCTTGGGCCTGAGGATTCCCAGCGCCTCGTTCAGGCAATCGCGCAGGACGAACGGCACGCTGACGACGTGGAGCTTGCCGGCTTCAATCTTCGAGACGTCCAGGATGTCGTTGATGATCGCCAGCAGAGAGGCGCCGCTGCTGCGGGCCGTCGCCACGTACTCCCGCTGCTGTGGCGACAGCGGGGTATCGAGAAGCAGGCTCATCATTCCGAGCACGGCGTTGAGAGGCGTGCGGATCTCATGGCTCATGTTGGCCAGGAACTCGCTCTTGGCCTGATTCGCCTCTTCCGCCCGGTCTCTTTGCCGCCTCAAGCCCCGGCTCTGCTGGACGATGGCGACGTTGATGGCGGTCGCCAGGGCGAGGAGGGTCAGACGCGCGATCTGGTTGTCCCAGCGAAACACGCCGTACGACGGGCTGGAGAGGGGGACGCCCGTGGCCTCGCTGCGCGCCACCGCATAGGCGACGATGGCACCGTACTCGATCATCGCCGTGAGCCCGGAGACGATGCACAGGCGTACGTCCTGCCGCAGGCAGGAAAATGCTAGGGTCAGGAAGTAGACCAGGAAAAGCACCCTGCCGTTGATGAGGGTCAAAGGATGACCGGCGGCGACCAGGGCGAAGCTCACGGCGCTCAGGACGCTGACGTCGAAAATACAGGTGAAGAATCCCAGCCATGGCGGCGGGGATGATCGGCGGGCGACGCTCCGCACCGCGAGGCCCAGGAACACAGTCGACAGCGCACCAGCCAGGCCCACCCAAGGTTCGGGGTCGTAGGGCTGGGCGGAAATCGTCCCCAAAGGAATAAGGCTCGCGAGCGCCGCGGTCCAGATGCGGACGGTCGCCGCGGCCAACTCACCCTCGCGCCCGACCTTGGCCGAAGCCGGATCGGGACGTGCCCAGGCACGCAGACGGGTTACCAGGTGCACGATGGGCCATTCTGACACGGTCCGGGCGGGGCGGGGTCTATCCGCCGGTCACGGGCTCGAGGATGAAGTCGTCGAAGACCCTGCGGACGGTGGCTCGCTTGTGCCGGACGCTCCGCTCCGCGACAATCCCCTGAACCATCTCGCGGAGCGGCAAGGGCTGGCCCGGACCCGGCTCGGCACCCGTCGCGCAATCCGGCGCCCCGTGGTTCCAGCGCACGTCCAGCGAGATCTCCATGGCGGTTTCTCCTCTTCAGGAGAGACTTTATCCCGGCCCCGGTCGCCCTGCGTAAAGCTTGGAGCGCCGCCATAAAGTTTGGCGAGGGGCCGTAAAGTTTGGCGAGGGGCCGTAAAGTTTGGCGAGGGGCCGTAAAGTTTGGCGAGGGGCCGTAAAGTTTGGCGGACCGCCGTAAAGTTTGGCGGCCCGGCGTAAAGTTTGGCGGCCCGGCGTAAAGTTTGGCGGCCCGGCGTAAAGTTTGACGAGGCGCCGTAAAGTTTGGCGGGGTACCGTAAAGTTTGGCAAGGCGCCGTAAAGTTTGGCGAGGCGCCGTAAAGTTTGGCGAGGCGCCGTAAAGTTTGGCGGCCCGGCGTAAGGTTTGCTGGCTCGCCGTAAAGTTCGGCGGGGCAGCGTAAGGTTTGGTGGGTCACCGTAAAGTTTGGCGGGCCGCCGTAAAGTTTGACGGAGCGCCGTAAGGTTTGCTGAGCCGGCGTAAAGTTTGGCGGGGTACCGTAAAGTTTGCTGGGACGACGTAGAGTTTGCTGGGACGACGTAAAGTTTGGCGGCCCAGCGTAAGGTTTGACGGCCCAGCGTAAGGTTTGGCAGGCCGACGTAGAGTTTGACGGGCCCGCGTAAGGTTTGCCGGACCGGCGTAAAGTTTGGCGCGCCGGCGTAAAGTTCGCTGGCGTGGAGGGAGAGAGATGGAACCTGTCAACATCTTCGAGTTGGAGGCGATCGCCCGGGAGAAGCTTTCCCGGGAGGCCTACGACTACTACGCGGGCGGAGCCCACGACGAGGTCACGCTGCGCGAGAACCGCGCCGCCTACGACCGCATCTCCCTCGCTTACCGGGTTCTGGTGGACGTCTCCCATCGCGATCTGTCGACCTCCGTGCTGGGCCAGCCGGTGTCGATGCCCATCCTTGTGGCGCCGACCGCCTTCCATGGCCTCGCCACACCCGAGGGGGAGCGCGCGGCCGCCCGGGCGGCGGGAGCGGCGGGGACGATCTTCATTCTCTCGACGCTCTCCAACACCCGCGTCGAGGACGTGGTGGCCGCCGCCACCGGGCCGGTATGGTTCCAGCTCTACGTCTACAAAGACCGGCAGGCGACCGAGGGACTGGTGCGGCGCGCCGAGGCCGCCGGCTGCAAGGCGCTGGTGCTCACCGTCGACGCCCCCCTCCTCGGACGCCGCGAGCGGGACGTGCGCAACCGCTTCCGCCTGCCGCCAGGGCTCGCGGTGGCCAACATGCTGCCGGAAGGCTATGGCGACGTGCCGGAGGTGGTGGGCGATTCGGGCCTCGCCGCCTACGTGGCCAACCTTCTGAATCCGGCGCTGACCTGGAAGGACGTGGCCTGGCTCCAGTCGATCACGAAGCTGCCGGTGTTGGTCAAGGGGATCGTGCGGCCCGACGACGCCCTGCGCGCGGCCGAGGCGGGAGCCGCGGGCGTGGTGGTCTCGAACCACGGCGGGCGCCAACTCGACACCTCGCCGGCCACTATCGAGGTCCTGCCCGAGATCGCCGACGCCCTGGCCGCCCGCGGTCACCAGATCGAGCTGCTACTGGACGGCGGCATCCGGCGCGGCACGGACGTCGTGAAAGCCCTGGCCCTCGGCGCCCGGGCCGTCCTCGCCGGCCGCGCCATCCTCTGGGGCATCGCCGCCGACGGCGAGCCTGGTGCCACACACGTCCTGCGCCTCCTGCGCGACGAGCTCGACCTCGCCATGACCCTGTGCGGCGCGCCCACGGTGGCGGAGATCACGCGGGATCTGGTGCGCCGGCGGTAGGCGGGACGTTCAATCCCAGTCCGCCGGCATCCGGAACCCCCCACGGCACCGTATTCAGCAACGATGGAGATCACGCCCCCTTCCGCCCGACGCGAGGCGGCCAACGTGCTGCGGATGGCCGCCGTGATCCTCATCGCCACCTGGGTCTATCTCGCCAACACGGCCGCGCCGCGCGCCGGGCTCGCCGCCGGCCAGGGCCTCGTCGCCTACCAGAAGCTGTTTGCCAACCTGGAGCCACGCGAGCAGCGAATGTTCCGCGGGCTGCACGAGGGGCTCCTCGAAGCGGAGAACATGCGCTCCGCGAGCGGCGCCTGGCCGGCGCCCGCGGCGCTCGCCGCGCAGGGAATCCCCCCTTTTGCCGCCGACCCCATCGCCAGCCGCGAGAAATACACCTGGACGCTCCACAAGGAGGGGAACCTCGTCAACTACCTGGGACTGCCGGCCGAGGCGCGCCTGGCGGCGTTCCTGCTGTCCATTCAGGAGCCCACTCCCGGCGCGACGCCCGACACCGCGCCGAACGACGAGCAACATCACCGGTTGGCGAACGGCGAGGTGCTCCACGTCGCGGTGTGGATGCACGGCGAGGGAGCGAAGCTCTCCGACAGCCTCTACGGCCAGCCCGAGAGCACCGGCTGGACGCAGCTCCTCGCCGGCCCGCAGGGCTCCCAGTAATTCCGTGAAGGAAAAGAATCGATGCGAAAATCGCTGATCAGTTTCATCCTGAGCCTCGGGCTCGTTCCCCTGGGAGCCAGCGCGACTCCTGTTTTGAAGGTCGGGGTGACCCTCCATCCCTACTACTCGTGGACGACGAATATCGTGGGCAAGCTGCCCGGCATCGAGGTCCGTCCGATCCTGCCGGGAGAGATCGACGCCGGCGATTATCAGCCGCGCCCCGAGGACATCAAGAAGCTCGCCGATCTCGATGCGATCGTGATCAATGGCATCGGGCACGATGACTTCATCCTGCCCATGATCAAGGCCTCGGGCAACAAGAAGATCGTCATCATCCGTCCCAACGCGGAGACCCCGCAGATGAGGTCAATCCATGGCACGGCGGTGAACTCACACACTTTCATCTCGTTCACCAACGCCATTCAGCAGACCTATGCCATCGAGAAGGCGCTCGCCAGATTGCGGCCGGAGCTCGCGGCCGATCTTCAGAAGAACGCCGCCGGCTATGCGCGGCGGCTGCGGGTGATCAAGGCGCAGGCCGCCACCCAGCTCGCGCAGGCCAAGGTCAACCGCGTCGTCACCGTGCACGATGGCTACGGCTACCTGCTCCAGGAGTTCGGCTTGGAGGTGGCGGGAGTGGTGCAGCCGGCCCATGGGCTGACGCCTTCGGCCACGGAGCTGGAGGCGATGGTGAAGCTGCTCAAGCGGGAGAAGATCAAGGTGGTCTTCAGCGAGGAGAGCTTCCCGCCGCCACTGCTCAAGGTGCTGCGGGACGAAGCCGGGGTCAAGGTCTACCTCATCAGCCACATCGCCTCGGGTGCCTACACGCCGGACAAGTTCGAAAAAGAGATGCGGAAGAACGCCGACACCATGGTCCGGGCGCTGGTCAAGGATCCATGATGGAGACGGTCGCCGTCGACGAGCCACTTCTGGAGATCCGGGCCTTGAGCGTGCGCCGGGGGCGCGAGGTGCTGCTGCGCGACGTCTCCCTCAGGGTCCGCCGGGGCTCGATCCACGTGGTGGTGGGGCCGAACGGCGCCGGCAAGAGCACGCTGGTCGCGGGGATCCTGGGGCAGATCGCCTTCACCGGCAGGATCGTGGCGAGCTGGCGCGGCGCGGGGCGCATCGGCTACCTGCCGCAGTCCTTCGGCGTCGATCGCACGCTGCCGGTGACGGTGGCGGACTTCCTGGCCCTCGCCCGCCAGCGGCGGCCCGTCTGCTTCGGCGTCGAGCGCGGCACCCGGGCAAGGATCGGCGAGCTCCTCTCCCGCGTCGGCCTCGCGAGCCTCGCGGACCGTCCGCTCTCCGTTCTCTCCGGCGGCGAGTTGCGGCGCGTGCTGCTCGCCAATGCCATCGATCCGCTGCCCGAGCTGCTCCTTCTGGACGAGCCCGCGAGCGGCCTCGACGAGGCCTCGATCGTACAGATGGAGGATCTCCTCGTCTCCCTCCGGCGGGACTCAGGGCTGACCGTTCTCATGGTGTCCCACGATCTCGATCAGGTGCGGCGCCTCGCGGACCGCGTCACCGTGCTCAACCGGTCTGTCGAGCGGGACGGCCCGCCCGCGGAGGTGCTCACGGCGGACCTGCCGGCGATCCTCCTCGCCGCCCGCTGGACGGCCACACCGGAGGACATTGGGGACTGATGGAAACCTTGTACGGCTGGGTGGCGTCGTGGGCCCGGGCCGGCTGGCTGCCGGCGGATTTCCAGTATGCGTTCCTGGTTCGCGGCGTTCTCTGCGTGCTGGTTCTGGCACCGGTCCTCGGCGGCCTGAGCCACCTGGTCGTCGCCCGGCGCATGGCGTTCTTCAGCGCGGCGCTGGGGCAGGCGGCGCTGACCGGCCTCTCGATCGCCCTGCTGCTGGGCGAGTCGATCAACGCACCCTATGGCGGGATCTTCGCCTTCTGCCTGCTCTCGGCCTTGGGAATGGTCTACGTCAAGCGGCGCTCGACCCTGCCGCCGGATACCTTGATCGGCGTCTTCCTGGCCCTTACGCTCGGCCTCGGCATCTGCCTGCTGGTGGCGGTGACCCGCCGCTTCAACATCCACCAGGTCGAGTCGGCGATGTTCGGCAGCCTGCTGACGGTGACCGACGGCGATCTGGCCCTGCTCGTCTTCGCGGGCATCCTGGTGTGCGTCCTGCTGGCGCGGGAGTATAACGGGCTGCTGCTCGATTCCCTGAGCCCGCCGCTCGCCAGCGTCGAGAAGGTCGACTCGGCCTATGTCGAGTACCTCTTCGCGGTGTTGCTGACGGTGGCGATCGTGGTGAGCCTCAAAGTGATCGGGGCGCTGCTCGTCGAGGCCCTGGTGGTGGTGCCGGCCGCCGCGGCGCGCAACCTGGCGCGGAGCACGCGCGCCTACCTGCTGTGGAGCATCGGCATCGCCTTCCTGGCCGGTGTGGGCGGCCTCGGTATCTCCACCCGCCTGCTCGTTCCCACGGGCGGCGCCGTGGTTCTGGCACTGAGCTTGCTATTCTTTGTCACACTTGCAGTGGGGGCACTCCGGCTGCGCAGGCCGGGCCGCCGCGCCCCCTGGACCCGCCCAAAAGGAGGCACATCATGAGCAAAATGAAACGCTTCGCCCTTTACGTTCTCGCGCCGGTTCTACTCTTCGGCCTGACGGCAGCCCTCCGGGCGGAGGACAAGGCCGTCAACGTCGTGGAAGTCCACTTGACCGAGTACAAGATCGACATGCCGGAAACCCTCACCGCCGGGCCGACGAACTTCATCCTGATCAACGAGGGAGGCAAGGCCCACAGCTTCAAGGTCGAAGGGCCGGGGCTCGACGGACCGTTTTCGACTCCAATTCCACCCCATACCAAGAGCAGTCTCCAGGTGACGCTCCAGGCCGGCGAGTACAAGGTCACCTGCCCGATCGGCAGCCACTCCATGAAAGGCATGACGAAGACGCTCACGGTCACGGCGAAGACGGAGGGGTAAAGCCGGAGGGGCGGCGGAAGCCGCCCCCGGGTCTCAGCTCAGAAGTTGATCCGAGCAGGGCATGGCGGTCGCCAGCGCGTTGCGCGAACTGCTGTAGAATAGGGCCGTGGCGAAGCGGATCCTCCAGAAGATGCGGGAGAAGATCCGGACGCGCCTCTACGTAATGACGCTGCATGCGGAAGAGGAGATGGACAGTGACGGTCTCACCATCTTCGACGTTGAGCGAGTAATTCTGACGGGAGAGATCATCGAGCCCCAGCGGGATCGCAAGACAGGAGAAAGAAAGTATCTTGTCCGCGGAGAAACGTTGGAGCGTGGACAAGCCGCCGTGGTTGTGAGTAAATTTGGAGCCACCGATAAACTCGTGATTCTCACCGTCTATGTCGAATAATATGAAAGAGTCTACCTTGAACTGTGATATCTGCGGTCACGATGAAACTCAGATCCGCTACATGACCCGGAGCTACGGGAAAGGGGCGACGCTCCTGATCATCGAGAATGTTCCTGTAGTGGTCTGCCCCCATTGCGGTGAGAGCTATCTGACCGCCGAAACTCTGCATGAGATCGAGCGAATCAAGCTACACAGGCGTAGCTTCGCGAAGTCGAGAAGCGTGCCTGTGGCCAGCTTCGCCTAGCCGCCTTCACCGTCCCAACTCCAGCACTGCCCACCGCGGTGGGCACCAGAAACGTACCGGCAGCACGGACATCCCCACTCCGGAGTTGATGAAGAGCGTCGTCACGCCGCGGGGGTTGGGCGCCGCGAATTCGAAACGGCCGCGATCGTAGAAGGGGCCGAGGGCGGAGCGGGTCGTCAGGGGGCCGGCGAAGGGAATCCTGACCTGCCCGCCGTGGGTGTGGCCGGCGATCACGGCGTCGAGCCCCCGCCAGGCGGCCTCCCGCGCCACGTCCGCCATGTGGGAGAGGACGACGACCGGCGTCCCCGCCGGCACCTGGGGGCTTCGCGCCAGGGCCATGGCGAGGCGCGTCCCCCGCGTTCCAACGCGGAAACCCGAGGGCTTGTCCGTGCCGAGCGGCAGAACGAGAGGCTCACTCAGCAACACCCGGCCGTCGTGATTCACGACTCTTAGATCGCGGTAGACGACGGTGCCTCCGCCCGAGGCCCAGAGGCCGACCGTGCCTGTCACCGGCCGGCGGTAGGAGTGGTTCTCAGCGTGCGCCTGCCAGTCTCGCGGCTCCGGCTGATCGGCCGGCCAAGCCTTGGCCAGCACCTGAAGATGATCTGGCAGCACCTCGGTGCGCACCTTCAGGCGGTACCAGCGGCTGGGCCGGGGATCGACGCCCGAGCTCAGTTTGTCGTGGGGTCCATCGAAGCCCGAGCCGCTGGCGATGAGCGAGAAGGCACCGGTCTGATCCCACTTGGAGCCATCGCGATGAAACGAGATCAGCCGGTCGTCGCCCACCACGTAGTGGCTATGGACGCTGAGGCCCACGCCGGCCTTCCTATCGTCGATCCACGCGTCGCAGGTCACCTCGTAGCCGCTCCACGCGAGAGGCCCGCCGGTGTCCGTGATGGCGATGGGAGCCGGATCGTAGTGACTGAAGAAGTTCCGGTACGGCTGGCCCCGCCGCGCGCCGTAGAGGCGGGCGCCCTGGAGCGTCAGCGGCTTGAACGGCGGTCGCCACGCCCAGGCGAGAGAGTCCTCGCCCACCTGGGTGTTGAGGCCCAGGAGGAGGATGCCGCCGTCCGGCCCGATCCGCCGCCCCTCGTTGGAAAGCCACGTCAGGCCCGCCCGGTCCAGTCGGTCCACCAGCTCTCCCTGATGCTCGCTGTGGCCCTGAATGGCATAAACAGGAGCGATGCGGCGCAGGGCGGCGACGTAGGCGGCCGTGGTGGCGGCAATCCTCTCGGCGCTCTTGGGATCGGGGACGTCGTGGATCAGGTCGCCGCTGATGAGGATCAGGTCCGGCCGGACGGCGGCGACGTCGTTCAGGAGGCGGTGGAGCAGGGGCATGTCGCCCCGGATATGAAGGTCCGAGAGCTGGGCGATGCGCATCCGCGGCGCCGCGAGGTCGATCCGTTCCACGTCGCGGAAGAGGAGGAGATGGGGCTCGATCCAGAGAGCGTCGGCGAGGCCCAGCAGCGCGACGAGGGCCAGGATCAGGACGAGATGGCGCTTCTTCAAGAAGGGCTCAGCCGCCGCGGATGCGATGCACCCGCATCAGGTTGGTCAGGGGCCGCTCGCGCACGGGGTGCCCCATGAGGATGATGATGAGATCGCCGGGCTTGACGAGCTGCGCTCCCAGAAGCTCGCGCTCCACCACCTGGACGATGTCGTCCAGGCTTCCCACCTGGAGCTCGGCGACGAAAGGGCGTACGCCCCAGACGAGCTGGATCTGGCGGGCCACCCGCTCGTCGGGGGTGAAGGCCATGATCGGCGACTGCGGGCGGTAGCGGGCCACGAGCCGGGCGGTGAAGCCGCGCTGGCTGAAGGCCACGATGCGGCTGACGCCGAGCTGCTCGGCGGCGTAGACGGCCGCGGCCGAAACCATGTCGGGAACCTCCAGGGCGAGCTCGTGATCCGTCGTGTGGTCCTCATCCATGGCGAAGGTGCGCCGTGCGTGGACATGGCCGAGAGGCTGTAGCGTGTGGCGCTCGGAGCCCTCGCGGGTGTAGTTCTCCGCCTCCTGGATGATCTGCGCCATGGTCTGGACGACCAGCACCGGGTACTTGCCGGCCGCCGTCTCGCCCGAGAGCATGAGGACGTCGGCGCCGTCGAAGACGGCGTTGGCCACGTCCGTGGCCTCGGCCCGCGTGGGCCGCGGCTGCTCGATCATCGATTCGAGCATCTGGGTGGCCACGATCACCGGCTTGCCGGAGAGCTGGCCGGCGGCGATGATCTTCTTCTGCAGCACGGGCACCTTGTAGAGGGGAACCTCCACCCCGAGATCGCCGCGCGCCACCATCAGTCCGTCGGCCGCCTCGGCGATCTCGGCCAGGTGCTCGATGGCGGTGGCGCGCTCGATCTTGGCGATGATTGGAATGCGCCCCCCGGCCGCGGTCACCACGGCGCGCACGGCCTCGACGTGGGCAGCTTCCCCTACGTAGCTGGCGGCCAGGAAGTCGGCGTTCTCGGCCACGGCGAAGGCGATGTCCGAGCGGTCCTTCTCCGAGATCTCGAAGGGGAGGGCGCTGTCCGGAAGGTTGATCCCCTTGCGGGTTTTCACCGGGCCGCCGTTGATCACCCGGGCGCGCACCCGGTCGCCCTCCTTGGACTCGATCTTCAGCTCGATGAGGCCGCCGTCGATGAGCACCCGCTCGCCGGGCTCGATATAGGAAAGGATGTCGGAGTCGACGGGCAGCTCGGCGCCGTCGGGCCCGAGGACGACCTCCTGATCGGCCTTGAGCATGCGGGGCTCGTCCGGAATCTGGCCGAGCCGGTACCGCGGGCCCATGAGGTCGAGGGCGACGGGGAGGTAGACCTTCTCCTCGGCCGCCACTTTCCGCACCCGTCGCAGGGTCTCCCGGTGCTGCTCCTGGGTGCCATGGGAGAGGTTGAGGCGAAACAGATCGACGCCCGCCCGCACGAGCCCCCGCAATACCGTCTCATCCCGGCTCACCGGCCCCAGCGTCGCCATGATCTTCGCTCTGCGCTCCATGGCGGCGGAGTATATAGGGCTCACCGAGCCGGAGCTCCGGCGGCTTGAGCAGGCGGAGCGAGTCAGCCGTTACGAAGTGACCTGGCGGAAGATCGTCTCGTAGAGAAGCGGATCCTCCCAATACTCGGTGTGAGCCGCGAGGAGGGTGGTCGCGTCCGGGTCGGACAAGTTCCTGACAACCTGGGCACGGTTTTCTTCCGGCAGATCGTAGAACAAGAGCCTGCCGCCGATGATATCCCAAGGTGAGTAGATGTTCACCCATCGCTTGGGCCGGAAGTCGTAGTTTTCCAGCAGCGGCTGGACGGAGGCCGCGAGCGCTTCACGGGCCTCGTCGGTCTTGTTCTTTTGAAGCGCGAACAGGAACGCCAGCTTGTCCAGAGGCGAGCCGAATGTCACCAGCAGCGGGGTGCGCCGGACCACTCCGAGTGTTGCGCCATTGAGCGTATCCTCGTTGATGAGCGCGTTCAGCGCGTCATAGACGATCACCGAGCCGAGCGAATGGCCCACGATGACCACCTGGTCATACCTGCCTCCATCTGTCTCCTGGCGCTGATACACAGCCTGCAAGGCGCTTCGCGCAACGTCCTTGATTTCCGTACGAATTTTGTAGAAGCGATCGAGCTTGTTGGACGTTACGTAAACGGCCACGTCGCCAAGATATTGAACCAGGAATTTTCGGATGAAGGCGCTCGCGCCCACGAGGATCGGCCACGACAGGCCACGAAGTGCGATGGCCAGCGGGCTATCCTGCGCGCTGTCGTGCGCGCTGCCCTGGAAATAGGACCAGAAGGCCCAACCCTCGGCCACCAGCCCCGCGATGATCGCCGCGAATGCGATACTGACGAGGAGAGTCTTCGAGCGCCCTTGGCGATTCTCCCGAACTTCCTGTACGGCCGAGCGAAGCAGGCGGAAAACCGTCCAGCCGAGCGCCAGCAGGGCTCCCAGGGCCAAGAGTCCAGGGATCAGCAGGAAGAAGAGATTGAAACCATCGACAGGGGCGTCACCGAGCATGGTCTTCCAGATCTCTTGGCCGCCCTCGTCTTTGAGGTGGCCGTAGAGCAGGACGGGAACGGCGCCTCCGGCACCGATGACGACGAACAGGGCGCCGACGAAAAGAAGTAACGTCAGGGTTGCCCAGAGATGGCGCACTCCAGAAGGAGCCTTGAAGTGCCGAAGAGCTTTGGCGGCCGCCAGGCTGGTACCGAAGAGTGCCATCCATGCCACGACGAAGTTGAACGTCGTGGTGAGATCCGCGAGCAGGCTGTTGGTCAACCAGGCTGGATGTGACGTCAGGACGCTCCGGCCCGCGGCGACCAACCCGATCGTCGTGTTCAGAACGATGAGAGCCGCGACGACCGCGACCGCCACCAGCAGGTAGAACACGGTGCGGACCGGTATCGAGAAAGACTGATACTTTCCGAACAGCCAGCGCTTGAACGTACCCAGCTTGGCCAGCCCGTTGAATCCTCCTCCCACCAGGAGCCGCATGGTGTCTCGCAAGGAGACGTTACCCTCGGTCAGAGGCGCCCAGTAGGACTCGTAGACGTGGACCTCGTGCGCGCTGCCGGACGGACTCACCAGTTGGAGCTCCAGCCGCTGGAAGGGCTTGCCGGGCTCATTCTCAACGGTCCGGGCCACGCCCGGCACCCGCTCCGGTTCCTTCTCATCCCAGCGCGAATCCCGGCGCCGCAGACCGAGGGCGACCTGGTCCAGGGTCTGGAAGGGAATCTGTTGCCCCATGCCGTGGGCCACGAAGACGGCGGACCTTCGAGGACCCCTCGATTCGCCGGTCGCACGGGATTTGGGACCACCCTTCGGAGTCGAGACCTTGTAGGCGCTGTGCTGGGGAGCCTGATCTGCCATGCAAATCCCTCCTGGCCTGGGCTTCCCTCTATGGACGGCCCGAGCAAGCGATTTCCCGATGGGGGAATCTTCGGAGTGAGTTATTGGGGCTGACCTGCTGCCTCTTTTGAGAAGACTTTGAGCTCAATCCGGTTCCTCGCTGCTGAGCTCAGCCGGTGATCATTCGTCCAAAACTCCTGACATCCTCCCAGAATGGCAGCCGCCAGATGGAGCGCATCCGGTGTTTTGGTGCCGTGGTGCCCCCTCAGTTCGGTCGCGAAGTCGAAGGTCTCGGTAGTAATAGGTATTGTGGTGAGATCTTCACTCGCAAAGAGGTCATCGTACTGATGAAGGAGCTGGTCGTCGGCCTTTCCTATGGGCCAGACTCTGCACTCCAGGCGAGTCAGATCCGAGACGGACGCCGAGGGTGGATCTACGTTTGTTGGGCGGAGAGCCTGAGTGATGGCACGGTTCAGCTCATCAGTGCCCTGGATCAGGTAGATGACGATGCAGCTATCGAGATAGACGCGCGTCATTACGAGTCCCAGGTTTGGCGTTCTTGCTCCAGATATCGGTCAATCTCTTCCCGGGAGCGGCGCTGGCGCGGGAGGCGAGGCAGTCGGGCCAGGAAATCACCCAGCGAGTGGGCAGGCTTTGCGGCCAGGTCCGGGACGAGGACGATCACCTCCGCGAGTCCCTCTCCCACATCCTCGGGGAGCCGGAGATTTACGGTGTGATCCTTCTCGACACGGGCTTGCAACTTGATGGCTCGCATGGGCTCAAGCATACCAGGGGAGATGACACTCTGCCGAGCCGGTATCGCGGCCCCATGAAGTCGAGGGCGACGGGGATGTAGACCTTCTCTTCTTCCGTCCATGATCTTTGCGCTGCGGGCACCCGGAGGCTCCAGCTTATGCGGCATCGGCTATAGTTGTTGTCCTGACGCCGCCGGACTGGCCGGCGGCACGACGATCCACACGATCGACGAAGGAGGACAACTCGATGAGAACCAGAACCCTGTCCCTGATCGGCGCCTTGGCGCTCTGTTTCATGGCACTCACGGGCGTGGGGACGGCGAGCGCCGCCTGTCCCGCTACTTTCTGTCTCCAGGCTCGGCAGGAGTGCCTGAGCACCTGCCCCTGCGCCATCTTCACCTGCAAGCCGGCGAGCTGCAGCTCGCAATGCGTCTGTCCGATCTTCTGCCCGTAGGCTGAAGGTGCCCCCCGCCGCGCTGCCGTGCTGGTGATCGCGGCGGGGGCTTGGCCCCGTGCTACCATTCCCCTCCCTGAAAACGGCGCGACGGCGCCGCCCAAACTCACTCGGCGAGGTTCTCCATGTTCGACGGTCTTCAGAACAAGCTTCAGGACGTCTTCCAGCGGCTCAAGGGGGAGGGGCGGGTCACACCCGAGGCGCTCGACGCGGCGCTACGGCAGATCCGGCTCGCCTTGCTGGAGGCCGACGTGCACTTCCGCGTCGTCAAGCCCTTCATCGACCGGGTTCGCGAGCGGGCCTCGGGCTCGGACGTGATGGAGAGCCTGACTCCGGCGCAGCAGGTGGTGAAGGTCGTCCGCGACGAGCTGGCCTCGCTGCTCGGCGAGGAGGGGACGGAGCTGCGCCTCGACGGCCGGCCCGCCGTGGTCATGCTCTGCGGCCTTCAGGGCTCGGGCAAGACGACGACCGCCGGCAAGCTCGCCAAGCGTCTGAAGAAGAACGGCCGTCACCCGCTGCTGGTCGCGGGCGACTTGCAGCGCGCCGCCGCCGTCGAGCAGCTCAAGCAGGTGGGCAAGGGGGTCGAGGTGCCTGTCCTGGAGCCCGAGCCGGGGGAGACAGTGGTGGCCCTCGGCGCCCGCGCCCTCGCCGTCGCCCGCCAGCGCGGTCACGACGTGGTGATCATGGACACCGCCGGCCGCCTGCACGTCGACACGGCCCTGATGGACGAGATCAAGCATCTCGCAGACACGATCAAGCCCAACGAGATCCTCTTCGTGGCCGACTCGATGACCGGCCAGGACGCGGTGAAGAGCGCCGAGCAGTTCGCCCAGGTGCTGCCGCTGACGGGCGCAATCCTCACCAAGCTCGACGGCGACTCCCGTGGCGGCGCGGCCCTCTCGATCCGCACCGTGGCGCAGGTACCCATCCGCTTCGTGGGCGTGGGCGAGAAGGCGGCGGATCTCGAGCTGTTCCATCCCGAGCGCATGGCGTCGCGGATGATCGGCATGGGCGACGTGCTGTCGCTGATCGAGGCCGCCGAGCGCGGGCTCGACTCCGCGGAGACGGAGCGGCTGGCAAAGCGGATCGTCAACCAGCAGTTCACCCTGGAGGATCTGCGCGATCAGCTCCGCCAGCTCAAGAAGCTGGGTCCGCTCGCCTCGGTGCTGGAGATGCTGCCCAAGGTCGGCCCCCTGCGTGGGCTCGACGCGTCGAGCGTGGACGAGAGCGGCCTCAAGAAAGTGGAGGCCATCATCAACTCCATGACGCCCCAGGAGCGGCGGCGGCCGGACGTCCTCAACGGCGGCCGCAAGAAGAGGATCGCCATGGGCTCCGGCACCTCGGTCGCCGAGATCAACCGCCTGCTCAAGCAGTACCGGACGATGCAGAAGATGATGAAGGGCGTCCAGGGCAAGTGGCTTAAGCGCGCCATGGGGATGGGCGGCGGGGCTCGGGCGTAGCCGGTCCCGGTCAAATCCCTGTTTGGCGTTCCGCGGACCTTCTGCTAAACTCGCCCGTCTTTGCGCGCCCTCCCTTTGCGGGGGCCCGGGAGCACTTCGCGCGGGATGAGCCGTGCACGGGTCTCGCGCGGCTAAGAAACTGAGAACTTGGAGGCTTCAAGATGCTGACGATTCGGCTGCGCCGCATGGGCGCCCGGAACAACCCCTTCTTCCGCGTGGTGGTGTCCGACTCGCGGAACACCCCGACGGCGGCTGCCGTGGAGGAGATCGGTCACTACGATCCGACGAAGAACCCCGCCCAGGTGACCATCGACTCGGCTCGCGCCGACTTCTGGGTCGGCCGTGGAGCGCAGATGTCGCCCACGGTCAAAAAGCTGCTGCAACGAGCCCAAAAGAGCGCCTGACCGTGCCCGAGCTCGCCGACGACATCAAAGAGCTGGCCCGGCTGCTGGTGGACGAGCCCGACGCCGTGGAGGTCGGGGAGGTCCCCAACCGGCGGGGAGGCGGCATTCTGGAGCTGAAGGTCGGTCCCGACGATCTGGGCAAGGTGATCGGCCGCCAGGGGCGGACGGCACGGGCGATGCGCACGCTGCTGGAAACCCGCGAGGATCGGCGGGGAGTGCGCTATGAGCTCGAAATCCTCGAAGACTGAAGCTGCCGGTCTTTCCGCGACACCGCGACGGGACGACCTGCCGGAAACCATCACCGTGGGCCGCGTGCTGCGCCCTCAAGGGGTACGCGGCGAGGTCGTGGTCGAGGTGCTCTCGGACGTGCCGGAGCGCTTCGCGCCGGGCAGCCGGCTGATGGGAACGCGCGAGGGAAAGCCGGGTACGACGGTCGAGGTGGCCGCGAGCCGGCCGCATAAGAGCGGTGCCGTGGTGCGGTTCGCGGGTTCCGAGGACCGCGACCAGGCCGAGGAGCTGCGGGGATTGTGGCTGGAGATCCCCCGCTCTCAGGTGCCGCCGGCGGAGCCCGGCACCTATTACCAGTACGAGCTCGTCGGCTGTCTGTGCCGGGTGAGCGGCGAGGAGCTGGGGCGGGTGGCCGAGGTGGTGGAGGATGGTGGCGGTCTGCTGCTGATTATTGAGGGGGAGAGCGAGGGGGAGAGGCGGCGGATTCCGGTGCCGTTCGTTCGCGAGTTCCTGCGGGAAGTGGACGTGGCGGGAGCGCGAATCGATCTGGAGCTGCCGCCGGGGCTGGTCGAGACATGCGCGTCCAAGTCCTGACCATCTTCCCCGAATTGTTCGCGCCGTTCCTCGCGACCAGTCTGGTGGGGAGGGCGATTGAAAAGGGGCTCCTGGACGTGCGGGTGCACGATCTCCGGAGCTTTTCGGAGGACCGCCACCGGAGCGTCGACGACGAGCCGTATGGCGGCGGTGGCGGGATGGTGATGACGGCGCCGCCCTGGATTCGCGCCGTCCGCGCCGTTTCGAATCCGTCCGGGGGCTCCTGGCGGGTTCTGCTCTCGCCTCAGGGGGCGCGGCTGGATGAGACGAAGGTGCGGGAGCTGGCGGCGCGGGCCCAAGGCGATGCCGGCGATCTCGTCCTCCTCTGCGGGCGGTACGAGGGGATCGACGAGCGGGTGCGCCTGACGGTGGTGGATGAAGAGGTCTCGATCGGCGATTACGTGCTGTCGGGCGGCGAGCTGCCGGCGATGGTGCTGATCGAGGCGCTGTCGCGGCAGGTGCCGGGGGTGGTCAAGCTGGCGGACTCGGTGGAGAATGACAGCTTCCGGGCCGGCCTGCTGGATCACCCGCACTACACCCGGCCCCCGATGGTCGAGGGGCTGGCGGCGCCGGAGGTGCTGACCGGGGGCGACCACGCGGCGATCCGCCGCTGGCGGCAGCGGGAGGCTCTGCGGGCAACGCTGGCCAAAAGGCCGGATCTGCTGGCGGCGCCCGAGGCGTTGGCGCGGCTGACCCAGGAGGAGCGGCGGGCGCTGGAGGAACTGCGAAGAGACGAGAAGTGAACGGCTGCTTGCGCGGCCATTCTGAAATGAGAATAATGACGGAAACGTCCCTTGGCGCTTCCGTCGGTTGAGAGGTGAGTCATGAACCAGTTGGATCAGGTCGAAAGTGCGTACTACCGGACGGGCCATCCCGACTTCAAGCCGGGGGACTCGGTTCGCGTCCACGTGCGCGTGGTCGAGGGCGACAAGCATCGTATCCAGGTCTTCCAGGGCGTCGTGATCGCCCGCCGAGGTGGCGGTACCCGGGAGAACTTCACGGTGCGCAAGATCTCCGGCGGCATCGGCGTCGAGAGAATCTTCCCCTTCCATTCTCCGAACGTCGACAAGATCGAGGTCGTGCGCCGGGGCCGGGTGCGCCGCGCCAAGCTGTACTACCTGCGGAATCTGCGTGGCAAGGCGGCTCGTATCGACGAGCGCCGGGAAGACAAGGGCCGGTCCTAAAGGCCGGCCGGCTGCTTGGGCCGGCGCACCGGATGGTGGCTGAGAAAGGAGTCGCGGTGAGCAGGGCGCCGAGACCCGCGGCCCAGCCGGCCCGGGCGATGATCGAGCTGTTCCTGGAGGCCTACCGTCTTCGCCTGCTGCGCGGGCTGGAGGACGGTTTGGGCCGCCATGGCTACGGCCTCATCGCGGGAGTCGACGAGGTGGGCCGCGGCTGCCTCGCCGGCCCGGTTGTCGCCGCGGCCGTCATCGTGAACACCCGCTGCCTGGTCCCCGGGGTGGACGACAGCAAATGCCTCAACGCCGCCGAGCGGGAGCGCGCCGCCGCGGCCATCCGCTCGACCGCGGTCGCCACCGCGGTGGCCGAGGTCTCGCCGCAGATCATCGACCGCATCAACATCCTCGAAGCGACCCGCGAGGCCATGCGGGAGGCGCTCTCGAAGCTGCGCCCGGCGCCCGACTGCGCCGTCGTCGACGCCGTCGCCCTCTCCGGCTTCCGTTTCCCCTGCTTTCCCGTGGTGCGCGGCGACTGCTTCAGCTACGCCGTGGCCTGCGCCTCGATCGTCGCCAAGGTGGCGCGCGACCGCATGATGGTCGAGCTCGACCGCATCTATCCGATGTACGGCTTCGCCGGCCATAAGGGCTACTCGGTGCCCGAGCATCTCGAAGCGCTCGCGATCTACGGCCCCTCCCCCGTTCACCGACTCACTTTCAAGACCGTGCTCCCCCGCGAGGCCCGCTGCTGATGGCCATTCAGCGCGAGCAGGTGGTGCAGACGGCGGAGAAGTACGTCTCCCGGGGAAAGATCGAGCCGGCCATCCGCGAGTACCGCAAGCTGCTGGCGGACAACCCGAACGACATCAACACGCTGAACCGGATCGGCGACCTCTACGCCCGCATCCAGCGCATCGACGAGGCCGTCGACTTCTTTACCCAGATCGCCGAGCAGTACTCGACGGAGGGCTTCTTCGTCAAGGCGATCGCGATCTACAAGAAAATCATCAAGCTCGACCCGACGCGTCTCGAGGTCTACGAGAAGCTGGCCGAGCTCTACCACAAGCAGGGGCTGGTCAACGAGGCGCGCACTCAGTACCAGGTGCTGGCGGACTACTACCAGAAGCACGACAACGCCGCCTCGGCCATTGCCATCTACCAGAAGATGGCGGACCTGGAGCCCAACAACCCCAGCTACCACGTCAAGCTGGCGGAGATCTACCAGCGCCAGCAGCTCATCGAAAAGGCGATGTCCGAGTACCGGGTGATCGCCGAGATGATGCTCGCCCACGACCGCTCTACGGACGCGGCCCAGGTCTACGAGCGGGCACTGGATATCGACAGCACCAACGTGGGGTTCATTCAGGACGCTCTGACCCGGCTGCGCGCCTCGGGCAATACCGCCGCCGCCGCCCGCTTCCTCTCGATCGCCGCCGAGCGCAATCCCCAGGCAGGCCGGCTGGCCCACCTGACGCGGATGGACGAGCCCCTCGCCGAGGTGGCTCCGGCCGCTCCGGTCGCCCCTGCAGCTCCAGTCGTCGAGGCCCGGGTCGAGCCTCCGCGTCCCATTCCGCCGCCAAAGCCCGAGGCGCCTCCGGCGCCGTCAGAGCCTCCGGTCGTGACCCGCGCGCCCGAGCCGCGGTACGTTCCGCCGCCTCCTCCCCCGATCGCCGAGCCGCTGGGCGAAGAGCCGCAGATCTATGGTGGCGCTTTCCCGGAGATCGAGATTGAAGAGGAGGACGATCTCGCGGCCACGATGCAGGCCGCCGCCGCCGCTCTCGTTCCCGGGCCGGCGGCTTTTCCCTTCGACGAGCCTCCCGGCGGGCTGGATGTCCACGAAGAGGAGATCGATCTCGATCTCGACGAGGTCTTCGTGCTCGACATGGACAGCGACGACGAGCCGACGAGCCTCGTCAAGCCGCCGCCGGACCTCGCCACGGGTGCGGGCCTGCGCCTCGGCTCCGCCTGGTCCGCGCCAGGCGGCGACAAGGACACCGCGGCGGCGGTGCAGGACGAGCCGGAGGCGGAGGACAGGTTCGGGGAGGGTATGGAAAGCCTCCCCGAGCTCGACTTCGAGCTCGAGCTGGAGCCAGAGGCCGAGCTGCCTGCTCCGGCCGCTCCAGTTACTCCGGAAGCCGAGCCGGCGGCTCTGGCCGCGGACGTCAGCCAGTTCGACTCGCTTCCCAGCCTCGGGGGCGAGCTCGTCTTCGAGCTGGACGAGGAACTGCCGCCCCTGGAAGGCCCTACCTGGACCGTCGAGCCGGAGTCGCCGCCGTACGAGCCGGAGACTCTCCGCATCGACGCCGACCTCCTGGAGCGGACGGCGGCCGAGCTGCAGCCGCGAGCGGCCGAGCGCGACGAGGATCTGGTCAGCGAGGCCGAGGTTCTGGCGAAGTACGGGCTCGAAGAGAAGGCCCTGGAACGTCTGCGCGACGCCCTCCGGATCCGCCCGCAGAACCTCGGCGCCTATGCTCTGATGATTCAGATCCATCTGGAGAAGGGGCACCACGACCGGGTCGTGGAGCTGGCCCGAGCCATGTCCCGCATCGCCGTCGAGACGGGCGACAGTTACCTCTGGCCCAAGTCGCGGCGGCACCTCGTCGACGCCGGCTATCGCCTCGACGGCGACCACGTGCAGGCCGGACCGCACGGCATCCAGGAGGAGGCGGCTCCCAAGCGGAAGACGGTAGCGCCGCCGACGGCCGCCGTTCCCCCTCCCGCGCCGCCGGTTCCCGAGCCGCCCGCAATCGTTCCGGCGGCCATGGCTCCGGTGGCGAGCACTCCTCCCGCGCCTGCGGCCGCCCCTCCTCCCGTGGTGCGGAAGAAGCCCGCCGGTAGCATCGACCAGATGTTGCAGGGCATGCTCGATCAGCCGAGGCGGCCTCGCCCGGCGGCTGCGCCGGCCCCAGCGCCCGTGCCCACGGTCGCCGCGCCGGTTCCAGTCGAGACTACGCCGCCGATGGCGATCGCTCCGCCGCCACCACCACCCATGCAGGCTCCGCCACCCTCGGCGCCGCGCCCCGGCCTCTTCAATCCGCTGGAGATCGGCGAGATGATCGAGCGGGAGGAGATGGATTGGGACGAGCCGGAGCCGTCCGGTCCCTCTCCCTTCCAGAGCATCCAGCCTCCCGCTGCTCCTGCTGGAGCACCGGGGGGCCTTTACCCGGGCCTCGACGACACGGGCGGCATGAGCTGGCTCGACGAGGCGGACAAGCGCCCCCCAGGGAAAGAGGGACGTTCCGAGCGTCTGTTCGACGAGGAGGAGGACTTCTTCGACCTCGCCGGCGAGCTCGAGCAGGAGCTTTCCCAGGAGGATGGTTTCCTGCCGGGCGACGGCCTTCTGGGGCAGCAGCAGGCCGAGCAGTCGCTGGAGGAGATCGTCGAGGGCTTCAAGAAGGGGGTCGCCGAGCACCTTTCGCCGACCGACTACGACACGCACTTCAACCTCGGTATCGCCTACCGGGAGATGGGCCTGTTGGACGAGGCCATCGGCGAGTTCCAGATCGCCGCCAAAGAGCCCAGCCACCTGGTGCTCTGCTGCTCCATGCTGGGTCTCTGCTTCCTCGACAAGGGCTTGCCGGAGCTGGCCGTGCGCTGGTATCGCCGCGGCCTCGAAACCCCGGGCCTCAGCGAGGAGGACAACCTCGGCCTCCACTATGATCTCGGCTGTGCCTACCTCGGCCTGGACGACAAGGAATCCGCCTACAAGGTCTTCGTCGACCTTTACGGCATGGACTCGAATTATCGCGACGTCGTCGCGCGGCTCGAGGACCTGGGGCCGCGGTAGGGGTCAAGGATCGAGGAGATTCTCGTCCTTGTTTGTCCGTGGCGTCCTTAAAGTCCTTTCTTTCTCCACTTCCTTCAACCGGCGGGCGAGGAACCGCTGCTCGGCGGGGTTGCCCGCGAGTGCCAGGGCTTGCCGGTAGGCGCCGGCGGCCTCGGCGGTGCGGCCGAGACGGCGGAGCAGATCGGCGCGGGCGGCGGGCAGCAGGTGATAGCCGGGGAGCGCTCCGCGCGCTTCGAGAGCGTCGAGGATCCGAAGGCCCGCCTCCACGCTGTAGCCTTCAGCGACGGCGACCGCCCGGTTCAGCTCGACGACGGGAGACGGCTGCACGCCGAGGAGCAGCCGGTAGAGCTCGGCCATCTGCCGCCAGTCGGTTTCGGCCGCCGTCGCGGCTCGGGCGTGGAGGGCGGCGATCGCGGCCTGGAGGGCGTAGGGCCGCGCGCCCCCGTCTCGGAGGGTCTCTTCGACCAGAGCCACCCCTTCGGTGATCTCGGCGCGGTCCCAGCGCGAGCGGTCCTGTTCTTCCAGGAGCACCAGATCGCCATCGCGATCGAGCCGGGCGTCGCGGCGTGCGTGGTGGAGGAGCATCAGGGCGAGGAGCGCCCGGGGCTCGGTTTCTTCCGGCAGCAGCCCGGCCAGGAGACGCCCCAGGCGGATGGCTTCGGCGCACAGCTCGACCCGCAGCAGCGCCGGCCCGGCGGTCGCCGCATAGCCCTCGTTGAACACCAGGTAGAGCGTGCAGAGGACGGCGTCGAGCCGTTCGGCCAGCAGCTCCGGCGGCGGCACCCGATAAGGGATGCAGGCGGCGCGGATCTTCTGCTTGGCCCGCACCAAACGCTGGGCGAGCGTGGGCACCGGCACGAGGAAGGCCCGCGCGATCTCCTCGGTTCCAAGCCCACAGAGGGTGCGCAAGGTGAGCGCCACCTGCGCCTCGACCGCGAGCGCCGGATGGCAGCAGGTGAAGATCAGCCGCAGTTGGTCGTCGCCGAGCTCGCCGTCGTAGCCACCCTCCAGCGCGGAGAGGTCCGGCGGCTCGAAGCGTGGCGCCGTCCAGGAGAGGACTTGCCGCTTCTCCTCGAACCGGAACTGGCGCCGCAGGCGGTCGAGCCCCTTGTGGCGTGCCGTGCTCACCAGCCAGGCTCGCGGATTGCCCGGCACACCGGACGCCGGCCAGGCACTCACGGCCTCGGCAAAAGCTTCCTGAAGAGAGTCCTCGGCGAGGTCGAAGTCGCCGCCGAGAAGACGGATGAGGGTCGCCAGCGCCCGCTGCCGCTCCGTCCGGAAGACGCGCTCGACCTCCCGGCTCGCCTGTTCCCCAATCGCGTGGGTCGATTCTGTTGAGTAAGTCGTCATGGAATGGCGCGACGTGAAAGCATCCCCTCCCGGTTCTTGTGTCGGGATTGCGGGAGGGGAGCTTCAGGATATCTCAGTGTGAGCCGCCGCTACATCTTCTGGATCGGCCGCACTTCGATCGAGCCGAGGCGGGCGCCGGGGATGCGGGCGGCGATGCCGGTCGCCTCGTCGAGGTTCGCGGCTTCGACGAGGTAATAGCCGCCGAGCTGCTCGCGGGTCTCGGCGAAGGGACCGTCCGTCGTCACCGTCTTGCCGTCGCGTACCCGCACGGTGGTCGCCGTGGTGACCGACTGAAGCGGGTTGCCTCCCTTGTAGTGGCCGCTCTGGCGGATGCTCTCGGTGAAGGCGTAATAGTCCTTGTAAAGGGCTCCGCGCGCCTCGTCGGTCAGGGCGGCCCAGTCGCTCTCGGCACTGTAGATCAGCAGCAGGTATTCCATGGTCTCGTCGCTCCTTTCAAAGGTGGGTCCGTTTTCTAGTCGAACAGACCCGGCCGAAATCGACAGCCCTCCCACTCTCCTCCCAAAGTTCCCGGGCGACTCGCTGCCGGCCGGCTCGGGCACCATGTTTATCAGTGCTCGTTTGTTCCGCAGCCTGGCTCACAACTTTTTCTTTGGAGGAAGCGACCCATGGGAATCCGTAGTCTCAAGTATGCATTGGCGTTCGCATGCAGTCTTTGGATCGTCGCCGGCAGTGCCGCGGCCTCCGAGGCTCCTGAATCGCTCAGAGCCGGTTTCTTCCCCGCGCGGGGTGCCAGAACGGTCGTGAGATCGCGTATCCCTCTCAAGACGGCTCTGTTGACCTACCACGGCGGCCCCACGATCACCTCGGCCAAGGTGGTCCTCATCTTCTGGGGTCCGTCGTTCAGCAATCCGGGCTCTCCGGACTTCTCCTACGCCCAGACCCTGATCGCCTTCCGCAACCAGTTCGGCACGACGCCCGAGTACCAGACCATCACCGAGTACTCGGGAATCCTGCTGTCGAACCTGGGAACGGGGACGGCCGACTGGTTCGACACGTCGGCACCCCCGGCCAATGCCACCGACACCTCCGTGCAGGGCGAGGTCAACCTCTACCTGGCGAGCCATTCCTTCGACGCCAGCACGATCTACGAGGTCATCCTGCCGAGCACCTCGTACTCGTCCAACGGCACGAGCACCTCGTGCGGCGGGCCGAGCCTCGCCTACTGCGCCTACCATAGCTGGATCGGCAACGGCACCTCGGCCACCAAGTACTCCGTGCAGCCCTATCCGAGCTGCACCGGCTGCCAGGTGGCGGGCTGGACGGCGGTTCAGAACCAGGAGCACTTCGTCACCCACGAGACGCGCGAGGCCGTGACCGATCCGACGGGGCTCGGCTGGACGGACGCCAGTGGCTTCGAGGCCGACGACGAGTGCGCCTGGTCGCCGCCGCCGTTCCTCGTGAGCGGTTACGGTTACCAGTTCGAGTGGTCGAACGCGGCCAACAACTGTATTTCCTTCCCGGGTGCGGGTGCGCCACCGGCTGTGCCCACGCTGACGATCACCAATGAGGCCTGCAACGGGTTGAACACCGCGGATTGGACCGCCTCGGCCGGCGCGACCGCCTATGAGCTCTGGGGATCGAGCTCCTCGACCTTCACCTTCTCGGGTCTCTGGTACTCCGGCCCGAGTACCACCAAGCTCCTCAACGTCGGGGGGACGACCTACTTCCACGTGCGCGCCTGCAACGCCAACGGCTGCAGCGCCTTCAGCAATACCAGGACCGCCAGACACGTCAACGGCTGCCTGTAGGCCTCGCACGGCAGGGGCTCGGATGGGTCCCTGCCTTCCCCGCGTGCCGTAACTCGGCTACGGAAATTACCCGAGCTTGTGTAATCGGATAGGAAGGTGCTTGGCGTAGCCGGTAAAGTCCGGATCGGTCGTGAAGACGGGCACGCCGTAGCGGTAAGAGATGGCACAGATCAGCATGTCGATGTGAGAGCTGGCGATCCCGTGAGCGCGGCAGAGATTGAAGAACCGCGCGGCTCTGACGTAATCGCCTGGAAGGTTCTCGAGGTAGGGGAAAAACGAGAGCTTCTCGTGGAGAGCCTTGAAGGCCTCTTCACCGCGGATGCCCGACAGCACCTCTTGACGAACCGGGCCGGTCAGACCTGCTCGCCCCGCGGCAACCAGGGCCGTCCACTCTTCGACGAGTCTCTTCTCCTCAGGAGAGAGTTGGTGGGCACGCCGTCGCAAGGCGAGTGACCAGACGGTCGTGTCGACGAGGACGGTCACTGAGCTTTGCGGTTGCGAAGCTGCTTGGGGTCATAGTCATCGTAATAGTCGACTTTTCCGACCCAGTCGAAGATCTCCCGGCGTTTGCGGGCGTTCACGTACTCTTGGAGAGCGGCGGTCACCGCCTCCTTTTTCGTCCGGTGGTTCCCGACCTTGACCGCCTCCTTGATGAGAGAGTCGTCTAGAGCAAGATTAGTGGGCATCTCCTCTCCTCCTGTCGGTAGTCTACACACCGCTATGTGTGGGCGCAAGCTTTCCACGCGCCCTTCACTGGAGGCTTCGGCCTTAGAACCCGGCGGGCCTCTCCCTCGCCACGCCGAACGCCCGTTCGAGCGCCATCCCCACCTGCCCGATCAACCCGTCCTCGAACAGCCGGCCGAGGAGCGTGATCCCATGCGGCACACGCCGTGGCGGCGCGAACGCCGGCAGCGGATGCGCCGGGTCGGGCGCCCAGTCGCTCCGTGCTTCCGAGACCTGCACGAAGCCGGCGCGCAGCGTGAGGGACGGATGGCCGGTGAAGTTCGTGATGGTGAGCTGCTCATCGCGCAGTGACGGCACGATCAGCAGGTCGACCTCCCGGAAGATGCGCGCCATCTCCATGGCGACCTTGCGCCGCAAGCGATCGGCTTGCACGAAGTCCACCGCGGAGAGGAATCGCGCCTGGCGGAAGAGGTTGGGCCACGCGTCGTTCACCTGAACCTTCAGCTCGCCGAGTTGTGACGTAAGCGCCAGCTCCTCGAAAGACGCCGCGCCTTCGGCAAAGAGAATGGGCATCAGCGAGCTGTACGGCCAATCGGGAAGCGTGACCTCTTTCAGCTCCATCTTCAGCTTTTTGATCGTTTCCATCGCGGCGCGGTCCACATCCGTCGCGGGGCTTTCCTTCATCCATTGCGCGACGTAGCCGACTTTGAGTCCGGCCACGGGGGCCGTAGCGTCGAAGTCGAGGTGGCTCGGCACGCTCGAGAAATCGCCCGCGTCCGGACCGGTGATCGCGTGCAGGACGAGCATCGCGTCCTCCACCGTGCGCGTCATGGGACCGAGCTTGTCGAGCGACCAGCAGAGCGTCATTGCGCCGGTGCGCGGCACGCGGCCGAACGTCGGACGCAGACCCGTCACGCCGCAGCGCATGGCGGGAGAGACGATGCTGCCGCCGGTTTCGCTGCCGACGGAAAAGGCGACGAGCGCCGCCGCCGTCGCCGCTCCAGGCCCGGCGCTCGATCCTGACGCGCCCTCTTCGAGCAGCCATGGATTCATCGTCTGGCCGCCGAACCAGATGTCGTTGAGCGCGAGCGCGCCGAGCGAAAGCTTCGCGACCAGCACCGCGCCCGCCTCGTCGAGCCGGCGCACGACCGCCGAGTCCGCCGCCGGCACGCGGTTCCGGAAGGGCTCGGCGCCGTACGTCGTGAGGATGCCTTTGGTATCCAGCAGATCCTTCACGCCATACGGGATGCCGTGCAGTGGACCCCGGTACTTGCCGGCGGCGATCTCCGCATCGGCCTTTTTCGCGAGCGAGCGAGCGTGGTCCGCGGTCCGCGTGATGACGGAGCGGATCTTGCCGTCGAGCCGCTCGATGCGGTTGAGATAAATGTTCGTGAGTCGCTCGGACGTAAGCTGCCGCGACTCGATCCACCGCGACAGTTGCGTCACGGGTGCGAAGGCGATGTCTTCGTCCGAGGCCGGCAGCGGCTCACCTTTGGCCTGCGACCGCACGAATCGATCGCGGGACGGCGACACCGCAATTCCTGGGAGGCTCGGGTTCCAGAGCGTGCCCGGCGAGTCGGTGGGCGTGATCGCCACCTTCCGTGGCCCGGTGCGGCGCTCCAGGTATGGCGCGAGCGATTGCCGCCACGAGCCGGCGGCCTGCTGAAGCTCCGCCGGCGTCATCGTCACTTGCATCAGCTTCTCCGCCTCGGCGAACGTCGCCGGCTTCACGGCAGGACCGGCTCCGGCTCCCGTGCCGAAGGTGGGCGGTGCGCCGGGGGTGGCCGGTGGCGTTTGCGGATCGGCTGACAGTGTTGCATCGCGGCACACGGCGGCCGCGACGAGCACGCCGAGGGGGGCGCGGATGAGAAACTGGCGGCGAGTGTTCATAGGATCAGGGACCCCTTAAGCCAGAATAACCTCAAGAACTTGCCTGCGGATGGTAGGGCGTTCCAGAACCTGGATCAAGGGGCCGGGTCACCGCCGGGTGCGCCTCAAATCGTGTGCCTTCAATTCGCCGCTCGGTTGCGTCCCCCGGCTGGACCTTATACCGTACGGCCCCATGAGCGACGGGCACCACCAGCACTCTCATCCTCGCGACCCTCAGGCCATCGACCTCAAGGCTCGGCGCCGCGTCGACGTGCGCCGCGTCGACGAGGTGGGGACGCTCGACGAGCTGTTCCTGCACTGTCTGCCGGCCTTCGGCGGCGCCTATCTGCGGCGGCTCTACACGATTCTCGACGCCGCCATCGGCGCGGGATGCCCGATGACGCTGGCCATCGCCGGGCCGGTGACGGTCTCGGGTCAGCATCAGGCTTGGCTCATCCCCCTTCTCGAGACGGGGTGGATCGCCTATCTCAGCACCACGGACGCCGTCTGCTATCACGATGGCCACCGCAGCCTCGACGAGCACCGCGAGGGGCCGATCTTCGAGGTCCCAATCTTCGGCGACGATGGCGCGCTGCGCGACGAGCACACCATCCGCGTCACCGACATGGCGTTCGACGAGGACGTGCTCTTCCAGCAGGACCGCTTCATGACCGCCTGCCTGCTGCGCCCCGAGTTCCAGAAGACGATGGCGGGCACCGAGTTGCGCTACCTGATGGGGAGGATCTATGCCGCTCAGGAGACCCGCAACGGCGTGGTGCCGGGGCTGCTCGCGACCTGCCAGCGGCTGGCCATCCCCATCCTGGTGGGAGCGCCGGGGGACGGCAGCCTGTTCCTCAACTCGATGAAGCTGTGGGCGATGAAGCAGGCCGGACTGCTCAAAAACTACGACTTCGCCCTCGATCTCCACGCCGAGGTCTTCGAGTCCTGCGCCTACCACTACTGGGGTCTGTTCGAGAGCCCGGCGCGCGCCCTCGCGACACTCATCCTGGGCGGCGGCGTGCCGAAGAACTACAATCTCCAGCCGGAGCCGGCCCTGGGGCAGATCCTGGGGCTCGAGAACGTCGGGGGCTACGCCTTCGACGTCCAGATCGTCACCGCGCCCATCACCGAGGGCTCGCTCTCTTCCTGTCCGCCGTCCGAGGCCGTGACCTGGGGCAAGGTGGACCGCGAGACCTACCAGCAGACCACCGAGAGCGTGCAGGCCGACTACTCCATGCTCATGCCCTTCCTCGTCAAGGCGCTGCTCGACAACCGCGAGCGCTACGCGAAGCGGGCGGCGGAGATTGGCGAGGAGGCGCTGTTCGCGGAGGAGCCCAAGGCCCGGGGCTACCTGCGCCCGCGCGAGGGATACCGGCTCTACGACGCCCGCGAGCGCCTGGTCGCCGAGCTGGCACGGCAGGTGAAGGAGAACGGCGAGTGGTTGCGGAAGACCCTGAAGTACCCTCTGGCCTTGCCTTGAGTGAAAGAGAGATCGTGAAGAGATGAGCAAAACCACCATCACCCTGATTCCGGGCGACGGCATCGGCCCCGAGGTCAGCGACGCCACCGTGCGGGTCCTCGACGCCGCCGGCGCCAACTTGGAGTGGGAGCGCCACATCGCCGGCAAGGAGGCCGTCGAGAAGTACGGCAATCCGCTGCCGCCCGAGGTTCTGGAGTCCGTCAAGCGCAACCGCGTGGCGTTGAAAGGCCCCGTCACCACCCAGGTGGGAGGTGGCTTCAAGTCGATCAACGTGCAGCTTCGCCAGGAGCTGGAGCTCTACGCCAACCTGCGCCCCTCGCGCTCGCTGGAAAGTATCCCCAGCCGCTTCTCGGGGGTCGACATCATCGTTGTACGCGAGAACACGGAGGATCTCTATAGCGGCCTGGAGCACATCGTGGTCCCAGGGGTGGTGGAGAGCATCAAGGTCATCACCGAGAAGGCATCGTTGCGCATCGCCCGCTTCGCCTACGACTATGCCCGCCGCCACGGCCGCAAGCGGGTGACCGCCGTCCACAAGGCCAACATCATGAAGCTCTCGGACGGCCTGTTCCTCGATTGCGTCCGCCGGGTGGCCCATGAGTATCCCGAGATCCAGTCGGACGACAAGATCGTGGACAACATGTGCATGCAGCTCGTCATGCGCCCCGAGGAGTGGGACGTGCTGCTGCTCGAAAATCTATACGGCGACATCGTCTCCGACCTCTGCGCCGGCCTCGTCGGCGGCCTCGGCGTGGTGCCGGGCGCAAACATCGGCATTGAGGCGGCGGTCTTCGAGGCCGTCCATGGCAGCGCGCCGGACATCGCCGGCAAGGATCTCGCGAACCCGCTGGCGCTGATGCGCTCAGGGATCATGATGCTGTACCACCTCGGCAAGGACGAAGAGGCCGAGCGCGTGCGCCGGGCGCTCCGCGACGTCATCGTCAGACAGAAGATCCGCACCCGCGACCTCGAAGGAGAGGCCACTACGACGCAGTTCACCGACGCGATCGTGAAGGCTCTGGAATCGGGGATTTAAAATCCCGCGGGCAGTTGCCTGGTTGACGACGACTCACATCGGGCCATTGCGACCTCGCACTGCCGCATTGGGACCTCGCATTGTGAGGTTGGACATTCACTTTGCGGCATCGTAGCCACTCTTTGCGGTATTGAGGCGACTCCCTACGGCATTGGGTGCTCTCTTTGCGGCATTGCGACCTCACAATCTGGCTTTGTGACCTCGCAACGTGAGGATGCGACCTCACAATCCGGGATTGCGAGCTCACAATGCGGCATTGCGACCTCACAATCTGACTTTGTGACCTCGCAACGTGAGGATGTGACCTCGCAATCCGGGATTGCGAGCTCACAATGCGGCATTGCGACCTCGCAATCTGACTTTGTGACCTCGCAATGTGAGGATGTGACCTCACAATCCGGGATTGCGAGCTCACAACGCGGGATTGCGACCTCACAATCTGAGAATGTGACCTCGCAATGTGGGATTGCGAGCTCGCAATGAGCCATTGTGACCTCTCAACGAGCCGTTGTGACCTCTCAATGTGGGATTGCGACCTCTCAATGAGCCGTTGCGACCTCGCAAGGAGCCATTGAGTGCGCCCAATGAGCCGTTGCGACCTCTCAACGAGCTGTTGGGTGCATCCATTGGGTCGTTGAGGCGGGTCTGCTTGGAACTCGCCGTCCCCAGCTTCGCGTAGCATACCCCAGGGGTGGCGCTCGAAGTCTTCCGGGAGTCCGAGCTCGACCGCCGGATTCTCCGCGCTTGCTCTTTGTGCAGGCAGCGCCTAAGCTATCTGCATGCAATATACCCTCAGAGAGATTCCGCCCACTCTAGACTCCGAGCTACGCCAGCGGGCGAAGGCCGAAGGCAAGAGCCTCAACACTGTCGCCATCGAGGCTCTGATCCGGGGCACCGGCTTGGGCGACAGTCCGGTTCGCCTGCGCGATCTCAGCGATATCGTCGGCACCTGGCAGGAGGATCCGGAGTTCGACCAGGCGATCGCGGATCAGGATCGTGTCGATGAGGAAATGTGGCGGTGAGGCTCGCGCTGGATACGAACCGCTACACCGACCTATGCCATGGCGTGGCCGAAGTCGCCGAGGTGGTCGAGCATGCGGAGGCAGTTTTTGTTCCCTTTATCGTCCTCGGCGAGTTGCGGGCTGGCTTCGCCGTGGGGACGCGCGGCGCAGAGAACGAGGGTGTATTGCGCCGCTTCCTGATGAAGAGCCGGGTGGCCGTTCTGTATGCGGACGACCAGACGACGCATTACTACGCCACGCTCTATCGGCAACTCCGGCGGCAGGGAACTCCGATCCCGACCAATGACCTGTGGATTGCCGCGCTCGTGCTCCAACACAACCTCGTGCTGTGCGCTCGCGATCAGCACTTCGACCATCTGCCGCAGATTCCCCAAGCGTGAGCCGAGGAAGTGCCAGACACTTCTTGCGCCTCATTCCGAAGACCCAACCAGCGCTGCAATCGCCGTCTCGATCTCGGTGTCGGACTTGCCCATCTCCTGAAGCAGGGACCGGTAGTTCTCAAAGGCTACCTGCAGATGCGGATGCTCGTACCCGGTGCGGCGCGTGAAATCGAGGAAGATGGCCAAGGCGCGGCGCATCAGCGGCTCGGCCTCGGCGAGACGATTCGTTACCTGGAGCAACCTCGCTAGGTTGTTGAGGTCGCGGGCGACATCAGGGTGTTCCGTGCCGAAGCTCTGCTCGTCGATTGTGAGCGCACGTCGCATCAGCGGCTCGGCCTCGCTGAACCGGTTCGTGGCCTGGAGCAACTGCGCCAAGTTGTTGAGGGCCGTTGCGACTTTGGGGTGATCTTCACCGAGACTGCTTTCGAAGATCGTCGCTACACGGCGCATCATCGGCTCGGCCTCGCTGAGGCGATTCGTGACCTGGAGCAAATGGGCCAGGTTGTTGAGGCGGATGGCGACGTTTGGGTGTTCCTTGCCGAAGCTCTTCTCGTCGATATCGAGCGCCCGACGGATCAGTGGCTCGGCCTCGCTGAAACGATTGGAAGCCTGTAGCAACTGGGCCAGGTTGTTGAGGCGGATGGCGACTTTTTGGTGTTCCCTTCCAAAGGTTTTTTCGTCGATATCGAGCGCCCGCCGCATCAATGGCTCGGCCTCGCTAAGTCGGTTCGTCTCTTGGAGCAACCGCGCCAAGTTGTTGAGGTCTCGGGCTACGTTTGGGTGTTGCGCCCCGAAGCTCTTCTCGTCGATATCGAGCACCCGCCGCATCAGCGGCTCGGCCTCGCTGAGCCGGTTCGTGTCCTGGAGCAACTGCGCCAAGTTGCTGAGGGCCGTCGCGACGTTAGGGTGATCTGCGCCAAGACTACTTTCGAAGATCGTCACCGCACGCTGCAGCAACGGCTCAGCCGCGCTGAGCCGGTTCGTGGTCAAGAGCAATGCGGCCAGGTTGTTGAGGTGGATGGCGACGTTTAGGTGTTCCGAGCCGAAGCTCTTCTCGGCGATTTCGAGCGCACGTCGCATCAGCGGCTCGGCCTCGCTGAGCCGGTTCGTGGCCAGGAGCAATGCAGCTAGGTTGCTGAGGTCAAGGGCGACCTTTGGGTGTTCCGCCCCGAAGCTTCTCTCGTCGATTTTGAGCACACGCCGCATCAGCGGCTCGGCCTCACTGTGCAAGGACTTGGTATAGAGCAGTCGGGCCAATTCGTCCATCAGCCGAGCAGTGGGATCGGCGATGCCAGCCGCGTCGGCATACCTCACCACGGCGCGGGCATGAGGGGCGAGGGGATCCAGGGTCGGCCAAGTGCGGACATCGTTGGGGTCTCCCACGAAGGCGGCATCCACCCAGCGGAGCGCCTCGCCCAGAATCTCCGTTGCCGGTCCAGGATCGGGGCTGTTCTTCAGGCTGCGACGGGTGACGTCCTGCACCAGCCGGTGAACGGTGAAGGTCGGCGTTTCGTTGTCGCGGGTCACCAGGGAGTAGTTGGCCAACTCCACGAGAGCGTCGCGCGGGTCCGGTTCCTCGGGAGACTCGGGGACGGGCAGGTCCAGAAGCGACTCCGGAATCGGCTCCGGCCCCAGCCATGCCAGCCGCTCAAGAAGGCGCCGGGCCGGGGTGGAGAGGCGGCCGACGGAGGTCTGCCAGGTTACGGCGACGCTTGCGGGATAGTGGCTTACCCGCGGATCGAACCAGGTCAGGACCTGCTCGTGCCGCGACTGCCATTCGTCCAGATAGGCGGCGAGGGTGAGGCGGCGCTCGGCGATGTAGGCGCCGGCTTGCTCCAGGGCCAGGGGGAGATAGCCCAGTTCGCGGGCGAGCGTTGCGGCGTGGACGGTATCGTCCGAGGTCGGTCTCCTCTTTGCTTTGGTGCGGGCGAGCAGGAATTCGGCGGCGGCGTCCTCGGTCAGCACGTCGAGCTCCAGGGGCTCGACCTCGGCGCTCCAGCGGGCGAGCCGACCGGTCAGGAGGACGTGGCCGCCGTGGAGGCGGGGGACCAGGGTATCCACTGCCGTGGCGGCGGGTTCCGAGTCGACGTTGTCGAGGATCAGCAGCCATCCTGGATGATCCCCGAGCCAGCGCAAAGCCGCCGCTTCGCGGATCTCTTCCTCCGGTGCCTCCAGCTCCGGCAAATCCAGAATTCCCCGATTGCAGAGCGCCGCGAGGTTGCGCTGCAGGTCGGCGGGCGAGCCGGCTCCCACGAACAGCAGGGCGGTGTAGTCGTCCGCGTGCCGCCAAGCGTACTCCACAGCCAGCCGCGTCTTGCCCACTCCGCCCAGGCCGTGGACGGCCTTGCCCGCGATGGCGGTGGCCCTGCCGGCGGGCGCTTGGGTGAGCTTCTCGCGCAGGAGCGTGATCATCTCCTCCCGGCCCTGGAAGAGGGGACCGAGGGTGGAGAAGGGGAGGTTGTGCGGGAGCGCCCTTGACGACTCCGCGGGCGGCAACTGGAAGAACTCCCTCAGGACGTCCGGGTGGCGTTTGACCCGCTCATCCAGCTCGTTGCCGCTCCAGAAGTTACAGGTCTCCTCGTCGCCCCACTCCTTCCGGATGGCGCCGCGCGTGTCCACATGGACCGTCCGGGACACCACGAAGACCAGCTCGTGGGACTGGTCTTCCAGGGGCAGGCGGCGGAGCTTTTCGATCTCCTTGCGGGCGTGGGATAGGGAGAACTCCCGTACCCGCTTGCACTGGAAGACAGTGCGCCGGCCGCCCTTCCAGGCCACCACGTCGCGCCCGCCTTCACTGCCCGCTTCGCCGAGGTGTTCGGCTTGCGAGTAGCCTTCCCGCTTCACGAGCCAGAGGCAGAGGCGCTCAAACTCGAGGGGAGCGAGTTGCCCGAAGGGCAGAGGGTGCGAGCCACCCGTGACGGGAGGTTTGGCGGGAGGGGGCATGGCTTGATCTCGCGGTATTACGAAATCAAGTCTATCGCAGAGGATCGGGCTGCTTCCCAGGTGCCAGCCGATTGAGCGGCGGGCAACCATTGGTGTTACGGGTAAAATAGCGACGAAGGGCTCGGCAAGAAAGCTAGCAGGATGAGGTTTTCACGCTTCGAGTGGGTCATCGATCGTCCGCTGAGCTGCGAGCGCGTCGTTGAACTCCACCAGATCGGCAGGGGTCCAGGTCATGTAACGAGCCAGCCGGTTGCGCCGCTCGTTGACCCCGACCGCCCCCTCCAGGATTTCGAGCACGAAGGTATTGACGCTCTTGCCCTGAGCCCGGCTGAGGCCTTCCAGCCACTGCCCGACCTCGGCTGATACTCCGCGAATCGTCAATTGCTTGGCCACGACAGCATGTTAGCAGAAAGGTGCAGGCATGGTCGCCGGCGCAGCGGAAGCGCCGCCGGTCCGCGTCGTGGATGCGCCGCGCCACCGGCCGGAAGTTGAGTTGGCGACTATGAGGGTCTTGGCAGGCGGTGAGCGTTCGAAGGGTATGCCGCTTCCGGATAGAATAGGCCCCATGACCACCACCCTCCGCGCCCCCGACACGTTCACCTCCGCCTGCCCCCTCGACTGCCCCGACGCCTGTAGCCTGGAGGTGCGGGTGGAGGAGGGATGGGTGGTGAAGGTGGATGGCACCCGCCGCAATCCCCTCACCGACGGTTACATCTGCTCCAAGGTGCGACACCTGCCGGAGCACCTCTATGGCCCGGACCGGATTCTCCATCCCGCCAAGCGGGTGGGGCCGAAAGGTGCTGGCGAGTTCGAGCGGATCTCGTGGGACGAGGCTCTGGATCTCGTAGCGGCCAAGATGCGCGAGGCGAAGGAGTTGCACGGCGGCGAGGCGATCCTCCCATTCTTCTACGGTGGCTCGAACGGGTTGCTGACGCAGGACACTACCGACGCGCGGCTGTTCTATCGCGTGGGCGCCTCGCGGCTGGCCCGCACCGTCTGCGCCGCGCCGACCGGCCGCGCGGCGACGGGCCTTTACGGCAAGATGGCCGGCGTCGCCTTCTCCGATTTCCCCGCCGCGAAGCTCATCGTCCTCTGGGGCGCGAACCCCTCGGCCTCCGGCATTCATCTCGTCCCCATCATCCAGGAGGCCCAGCGTCAGGGAGCGCGATTGGTGGTGATCGATCCCCGCCGCATCAATCTGGCAAAGAAGGCGGATCTCCACTTGGCGCCGAAGCCGGGGACGGACCTTCCCCTGGCGCTGGCGGTGATCCGCTGGCTGTTCGCGGAGGGCAAGGCCGATCTCGAATTCCTTGGCGACCACGCCACCGGGGGCGACGAGCTGAGGCGGCGCGCCGAGCCATGGACCTTCGCTCGCGCGGCTGAGGTCACGGGCGTGCCGGCGGCCGACATCGAGAGCTTCGCCTGGCTCTACGCCGAGTCCTCGCCGGCCGTGGTGCGCTGCGGCTGGGGACTGGAGCGCAATCGCAACGGCGGCTCGGCCGTGGCGGCCGTGCTGGCCCTGCCGGCCGTGGCCGGCAAGTTCGGCGTGCGCGGCGGCGGCTACGTGCTGAGCAACTCCGGCGCCTTCGCCTTCGACCGCGCGGGCGCGGTGGGGGAACCCGAACCGAGTACCCGGGTGATCAACATGAACCGGCTGGGCGAGGTCCTGCTGGAGCGCGACGATCCGCCGGTCACCGTCCTCTTCTCCTACAACTGCAACCCGCTGGCGACGATGCCGAACCAGGAGAAGGTGCGCCGTGGCCTGGCCCGCGAGGATCTGTTCACCGTCGCCTTCGACCAGGTGTGGACGGACACGGCGATGTGGGCGGACCTGGTGCTGCCGGCCACCCACTTCCTGGAGCACGACGAGATGTCGCGTGGCTACGGCGCGCTGGTGCTCCAGCGCTCTCCTGCCGTGGCGACGCCGGCGGGGGAGGCGCGCTCGAACGTGGAGGTCTTCGCCGAGATCGGCCGGCGCCTGGGGCTCTCCCGTCCCGGAGACCCGGAGACGGCGGACGACCTCGCTGCGATGCTCCTGCGGCGCTCCGAGCGGATGCGGACCGAGCTCGATCGCGACGGCATCGCCTCTCCTGACTGCGGCCCGGCGCCCATCCAGTTCGGCGACTCGTTCCCGCTGACGCCCGACCGCAAGGTCCATCTCGTTCCCGAGGCGCTGGACCGCGAGGCCCCGCACGGCCTGTACTTCTTCCAGGAGGACCCGGCGACCGAGCGCTACCCCCTGGCTCTCATTTCGCCCGCCACCAGCCGGACGATCAGCTCGACCTTCGGCCAGCTCCAGCGCCAGAAGACGCCGCTGGAGATTCATCCGGATGACGCGCAGGGACGGGGTATCGCCTCCGGCGACGCCGTGCGGGTCTGGAACGAGCTCGGCGAGGTGCGGGTGAAGGCGCGGCTCAATCCGGACCTTCAGGCGGGCGTCGTCCTGCTGCCCAAGGGAATGTGGAACCGGCACACCGACTCGGGCAATACCGGTAACGCCCTGGCGCCCGACACCTATACCGACCTCGGCCAGGGAGCGTGCTTCAACGACGCCCGGGTGGAGGTGGAGCGGCTCTGAGCCGACCGGACTACCGAGCCATTTCCAATCCCCTGATAGCTCCCCTCTCGAAATTCCGAATGGAGGAGTGAGCGGCAATCTCGCCGCCCTTCCAGGAGGAGTTTTTATGAGACAGCATCGGGTGATCGGTTTCGCCTTGATTCTCGTGTTTCTGGCCGCGCCTTCCTTCGCGATCGGGGGCTTTGGCGTCACCAGCATTCCTGCCCTCTATCCTGACGGAACCAGCTTCCAGCTGCTTGCCAACGTGGCCAACGTCAAGCTCCTCGTCGGCGACTTCAACGGCGACAAGCGGACCGACATGGCCCTGATCGGCGGTTCCTCGTGGGGCAGCGTGCCGGTGGCCTTCTCCGGCGGCGACGGCACCTTCAACCTGACCAATCTGGCCAACCAGCAATTCGCCACCTATGCGGCCACCCCCGGCGCCAAGCCGCTCGTCGGTGACTTCAACCGCGACGGCATGGCCGATATCGCCTTGATCGGCCCCCCCCAATGGGGTTTTGTGCCCGTAGCCTTCTCCAACGGCGACGGCACCTTCACGGTCTTCGCTTTGCCCAGCCCCCTGGCCTTTTACGCCAACAACAACAATTCCCCCGAAGCTCTGGTCGGCGATTTCGACAACGACGGCAGGGACGACATTGCCCTCCTCGGCCCCACGGGCTGGGCTAATTGGATCTACGTGGCCTACTCCGACGGCGGCGGCAACTTCACCGTCTTCACCGTGTTCACCCCCGAGCCCAACAATTTCGCCAGGATGGCCTTCCAAACCAACGCCCAGCCCCTGGTCGGCGACTTCAACCACGACAACATAAAGGACCTCGCCTTGCTCGGCACCCCCGGATGGGGCAGCCTGCCGGTGGCCTTCGGCACCCCCACCCGCGGCACCTTCAACGTCACCAATCAACCCATCGGCCCCGGCCCCAGCGCCAGCTACAACTTCGCCTACTGGGCCGGTCTCCCCAACGTCAAGATTCTCGTCGGCGACTTCAACGGCGACCTCAAGACCGACGTCGCTCTGATCGGCCCCCCTCCCTTCTGGGGCAGCCTGCCGGTCGCCTTCTCCAACGGCGACGGCACCTTTGCCGTCACGAATCTGGCCATCCAGGACTTCGCCGACTATGCCGCCTACCCCGGCGCCAGTATCATCGCCGGCGACTTCAACGGCGACGGCAAGGCCGACGTCGCGGTGACCGGCCCCTCGGGATGGGGCTCCGTGCCGGTGGCCTTCTCCCACGGCGACGGCAACTTCGTCGTGGCCAATCAGGCAATCCTCAGCTTCGGCGGCTGGGCCGCCGCCGGCAGTCCAGTCGTCGGCGACTTCAACAACGATGGCAAGACCGATATCGCGCTGAAGGGTTCCTCTCTCTGGACCAACATCCCGGTGGCCTTCTCGCTGACTCCAAAAGCCACGCCCTAGCGCGGCGAGTCGGCACCGGACGAAGTAAGATCATCCGATGCCCCGCTCCCTCTTCGACGATCAGGAACCGCCGGAGCCCGCCACCCGGGCGCCGGCCTCGACGCCCGCCAGCTCACCCCTCGCTGAACGCATCCGACCCCGCACTCTCGACGAGGTCGCCGGCCAGGAGAAGGTGGTGGGGCCCGGCGGCTTCCTGCGCCGGGCCATCGCCGCCGACCGCGTCCCCTCGCTGATCTTCTGGGGGCCGCCGGGGACGGGCAAGACGACGCTGGCGCGGATCATCGCCACCGAGACCTCGGCCCACTTCGTCCCGTTTTCCGCCGTCACCTCCGGCATCAAGGAGGTCAAGGAGGTGATGGCCGAGGCCGTGCGCCTGCGCAAGGCGCAGGGCCGCCGTACCCTCCTCTTCGTGGACGAGATCCACCGCTTCAACCGCGCCCAGCAGGACGCGTTCCTGCCCTATGTGGAGAGCGGCGACGTCGTGCTGGTGGGGGCGACCACCGAGAACCCATCCTTCGAGCTCAACGCCGCGCTCCTCTCCCGAAGCCGCGTCGTCGTTCTGGAGCCGCTGAGCCCGGCGGCGCTGTCCGCCCTGCTGCGCCGTGCCCTCACCGATCCCGAGCGGGGGCTTGGAGCCTCGGGCGCCGAGATCGACGACGACGCGCTGGAGATGCTGGCGCAGCTCGCCTCGGGCGATGCCCGCAAGGCGCTCAATCTGCTGGAGCTGTCGGTCGCCGATGCCGAGGGCGGCAGGGTCGACGCGGAGACGGTGCGGCGGGTGGCCCAGCGCAAGGTGCTGCTCTATGACAAGTCGGGGGAGGAGCACTTCAACCTCATCTCCGCTCTCCACAAATCGCTGCGCGAGAGCGATCCGGACGCGGCCATCTACTGGCTCGCCCGCATGCTCGCCTCGGGCGAGGACCCGCTCTACCTCGCCCGCCGGATGATCCGCTTCGCCAGCGAGGATATCGGCCTCGCCGATCCCCAGGCCCTCGTCCAGGCCTTCACCGCCTGGGAGGCCTACCACCGGCTGGGCTCGCCCGAAGGCGAGCTGGCCCTCGCCCAGGCGGCGCTCTATCTGGCGCTGGCGCCCAAGAGCGTCGCCGTCTACGAGGGCTACAAGGCCGCCCGGCGGACCGTGGAGGAGCGCCCGGCCGATCCTGTTCCCATGGCCATCCGCAACGCGCCCACCAAGCTGATGAAGAACGTGGGATATGGGGCCGGCTATGTCTACGCACCCCACACCGAGGAAGGAGTCGGGGGCATCGACTGCCTCCCCGAATCCCTCCAGGGGACGCGCTTCTACGAACCCAAGGGCGATGGATTCGAAGCGAAGTTGAAGGCCCGGCTGGAGCACTTCCGGGGCCTGCGAGAAGAGGTCAAGGCGAAGCGGACTACCTGAACAACTTCAAGAAAACCAGATACAAGACAAACCCGTGATCCGGACCCTTGACGGCCTTGCCGGCGTCCAGGTTCACCACCGTCTGCCAGGGACCGACGAACGTCCCCTGAAGGCCCACGCCTCCCAGCAGCTCGTTCTTCAGGCCGTTCTGCTTGTCCGTCGCGAGCGCCGCGTCGGCGATTCCCTCCAGGTGGAAGGCGTCGCCGATGCCGAAGCCGTAGGAGGCGTGGCCGGCGTAGACCTTGGTGGCGCGCACGCTGTTGCTCTTGTAGCCGTGAACGCGGGTGCCGCCGAAGAAGCCGAACTGATACTTGCTGAAGCGGTCGAGGTCCGAGCCTCCGGCATAGTCGAATTCCAGACCCGCTTTCTGGAACTTCGGCAGATACCAGTTCTTGCTCGCCCGCGCCTCCCAGCGATAGAAATCTTTCTGATCCGGGCTGAAGTCCGTGTTACCGGCCGGTCCCCAGAACTCCCACTTCGAGCGCCGGTTGTAGCTCGCCGCGGCGGAGAGCCCATACCCCGCGCGCGAGAAGGAGGTCCCCAGCTCCATCGAATGGGTGAGGTTGTCGCTGGGGATGACGAAACCCTTCTCCGTATCGCTCGTCTTCTTGTAGCCGAAGTACAGCAGATCGTATTCCGCCCGCACCTTCACGAAGTTGCCGATGGGGTGGCCGATCTTGAAGCCGACGTTCGCCGGCAATTGTTTGACGTCCTGCGTCTTGTCCTCTTTGCCGTTGCGGAACAGCGAGTCGGTGACCGGCACGGCGAGGGCGAAGACGTCGGCTCCGACGTCGAAGCGGCTGCCCTTCAGGCGCGGATCGGCGATGCTGCCGAGCAGGAGAGCGCCGCCGAAGAAGACGTTCATCTGCTTGCCCGTGCCCTTGAAGTCGAAGGAAAGGTAGTTGATGCCCGCGAGCGGCAGCGGATAGTCGAGCGAGTTGTCGTAGAACACGCCGCCGGCCAGGAAGACCTTGCTGCGGTTGAACCCCTCCTTCACCACGCGCTCGCCCTTCTCGTCCTTCACCAGGTAGCGCAGGCCCTTGTCGGTGTCGCGCACCATGGTGACCTCGGAGCTCTCCACCTGCTTGCGCTGCTCCTCGAAGCCGGGCGCGTTGATGCGTACCTCGGTGAGCCGCGTGTCCCGCTCGACGACGGTGGTGGCGTTGACCACCGAGAGGATCTGCTGCGAGACGAGGCGCAACGGCAGGATGAAGCTCTCGGACGACCACGGCGCCGGTTTACCACCCTCGTCGACCGGCGAGTAGGTCATCGTCTCCTCGTTCGACAGCACCTCGCCTTCGAGGCCGATCTGCACGGCCCGGGTGCGCAGGCGGGCGAAGGTCCTCTTGTCCACCCACACCGAGCCCTGGTAGAGCTTGCCGGCGGCTCCCGGCCCCGACGGCGCGAAGTCCACCACCCAGGCGTCGCGGCCGTCGAGCGTGTCCGAGCCGCGCAGACGGTAGCGGTACTCCTTGGTGAAATGGATCTCCAGCGGCAGTGCCGCCGCCTTCTCCGGCTGGATCAGGGGGATTTCCGGGAGCTGCTTGCTTCGCCACCTCACGCCGTTGACGTAGAGGGTCTGCCAGGCCCAGTCGGAGCCAGTCTTCGGGCTGTAGAAGAGAGGCCCCTGAAGGGTGGCCTCGAAGGTCTGCGCTCCGGCCGTGGGCTGGAAGCGCAGCGCCGTCGTGTCGATGGCGCTGTAGTGGTCGAGACGCCGGTTCTGGTTGTCCTCGAAGGCCTGGAGCCGGCGCAGGATCTCCTCCACGGGGATCTCCCGCTGGCCGGAGACCGTCACCTTCTCCTCGACGCCGTGAAGCTCGGCGGCGGTGGGGCGGTCCAGCCCGAGGACGGCGACGCGGCCCGGCGAGCCCACCTGAAGCTCCAGCTCCCGGCCGGCCACCTTGCCGCTCGGCGGCGGCACCCGCTCAGCCCCGATGGGGAAGCGGACGGGCCGCCGGAGCTGGGGATCGGAGAAGCGGAGCGTCAGGCTTTGAGCCCCCTCCGGCGCCAGGGCGATCACCCGCATCGAAAGGTCCTTGCCGCGCACGAACGACCACGCCTCGGTGGCGCCGGCAGGCGACGACGACGCGTCGTAGGAAAGGTCGCCCTTGAACTCCCGCGCCAGCAGGGCGAAGGGAGCCAGCGCCGGAACCAGAGTGGTGGGTTCCAGCACCGGAGCCTGGAACAACGTCAGGTTGATTCCCTGCGCCGCCTCGCGGGCGGCTCCGGCCAGGGCTTCGGCGGGCACGGCCGGCAGGGGGAGCGCGTCCACCACAGTCGGCTTTCCGGGATCGATCTCCTGCAGCGCCGCCACGGCCGCCGTGAGCACCTGGGGCGGTGCCGGCTGAAGGACGACGGCCTCCAGGTATGCCGCGATCTCCTGGCCATAGAAGGCGCGGAGGACCGCGACGTCCGCGGGAAGGGCCTGCGAGGCCACCAGGACATCCTGCCGGGCACCGGTCAGTGCCACGGCGGCGCGCTTGAGGAGGAAGGCGTACTCGGCCGGAGAGAACGGTTGAGCCTCAGTATCTTCCGGCCGCCACACGATCTGGAACCAGGTGCCGGCCGGCGCCTTGCCCGCCAGGTCGACGGCCGCCCGCAGCTCCGTTTGCAGCCGCTCGGCGTTCTGGGCCAGTGGACCCGGAGTACGGAAGACGAGCGAGATCCACGGCGTCGCCCCGCTGTCGCGCAGGGCGGTCGCGAGGCTCGCGGCATCGGCCGAGCTGCCGTCGAGCGGCGCCTCCCAGGCGACGAAGAAGGGGCTTCCCGCCTCCAGATGCGCGGAGTCCTTGAGCGTGCGCGCGATGTCACCGGCGGCGGTGGCACCCCCGGGACCGGCGGACGGATCGACCCGGAGACCGGCGCAGGGCCGGCAAGGAATCTCGGCGCCCCACAAGGGGAGCGCCGGGCAGAGCAGGAGGGTGGCGAGCAGTAGGCGCTTGGCGGCATGCATGGCGCCAAGCATAACAGCGGCCTTCCTGCTGGAAATTCTTGGGTGTGTCTCAAAAGGAGCGACAGCCACGCCTACGTCGCCAGGGATTGAAATCGCCTGGCTACCGACTCCAAGTCCCCTCCGGGACTGCAATTCGTTCTTCCGATGTCCCGTAGGGACTACAGAGGGTAGCCAGGTGATTTCAATCCCTGGCGACATAGGCGTCGTCGTTAACCCTTTTTGAGACCCCCTCTTGGGGGCCGGCTTGCTCCGCCTCGACGGGAATCGGCTAGTAGTCTGTCAGTCTAGGAATGATGGGTAGAGCCTCCGCAGCTTGATCCGGGCATCGGCGGTGGTGAATTTCCAGTTGGCACCGATCTTGGCCTGGTTGCGTTGGCTTTCCCAGGCCGCGATCTCCTGCTCTAGAAGCTCGGCAGTGGCAATCCGGCGATCCAGGCACTGACGCTGCAGGATGCTAAATTCGCCCTCGGCCATGTTCAGCCAGCTGCCATGCTTGGGGGTGTAGTGGATCTCTAACCGGCTCAGCAGCCGCAGGGCCTCCGCAGGGGCAAACGTCTCGTACAGCGAGGCGCCGGAGTGGGTGTTGAGGTTATCCATGATCAGAACCACCCGCTTGGCCTCCGGGTACTGCTGGTCGAGAAGGTCTTTGATAAACCGTGCAAAATCCTGGCGGGTTCGCTGCTGCGTGACCTCGACGTGACGCCAGCCTGCCAGGGGCTCAAAGGCCGCAAACAAAGTCGCCACGCCGTTGCGGCGATACTCAAAATCGTAGCGCTCGACCGCACCGGGTCCCCCGGCGATCGGCAGTCGGACCTCTTCGTGCAGTTGCTTTGTGCTCTCATCCATGCAGACCACCGGCTGGGAAGGGTCATAGGGGCGCCCATAGACCTCCAAGACATCTTCCATCCGGCAGACAAACTCGGCGTTGTGCTCGGCTGGGATGCACCAGCACTCCTTCAGGTGGGGCTTAATCTCGTTTTTTTTAGCACGCTACGGACGGTCTCATGAGAAATCGACTCCACATACTCCAAAACCACCATCCGATCGGCCAGCAGGCGCAGAGTCCAGCGAGCGTGCCCTTCAGGAGCCGGGCTACAGGCCAGCGCCAATAGACGAGCCTCCTGCGCCCCGTCGAGACGACAGCGAGCGGGTCGCCGCGCTTTGCGATGATGGGTCACCGCCTCGAGTCCTTCCTCTACGAAGCGCTTCCTCACCCGAGCCACGGTGGCGAGACTCACGTCCAGGGCGGTGCAGATCTGCTCATCGGTCCAGCCCGGCCCTGCCAGAGCAGAATCAGCCTTCAAGAGAATACGGCCATGCGTCTGCCGTTTGGCGCTTGTACGTCCCGTAGAAATCAGCTTTTCTAGGCTCGCTCGCTCATCTGGGCTCAGAGTGACCACATAGCTCTTCTGCATTCTTGGGACCTCCTGAAGGAAATTGTATCCTCCAGAAGGGTTTCTGGGCATCTTAACACGTCACTTCTAGTCTGACAGACTACTAGAATCCCCCAGCTCCTATGGAATTTCTCAGGCAGGCTTGCCGCCTTTCCCATGGCCGATCTCCTGCAATGGGCTCGCAACGAGTCCTGCACGGGAGCGCTCGTCATTCGCCGCAGCCAGCGCGAGAAGCGTGTCTACTTCAGCGCCGGCGAGGTCGTGGGCTGCATCTCCAACGACCCCGGCGAGTTCTACGGCCAGTATCTGCTCCTCCACGGCCATCTGGACGAAGGCCGGCTGTCCAGGGCGCTCAACGCCTGCACCACCCAGGGCATCCGCCTGGGAGTCGCCCTGCGCGAGATGGGTCTGCTGCCGGCCGACGTCATCCAGAAGACTCTGCGGGCTCAGATCGAGGACCAGATCCTGGATCTTTTCCTCTGGCACCGGGGAGTCTTCTACTTCGTGGCGGAGCTGCCGGTGGAGGAGGAGATCCTCCCCGAGTCCATCAACGTCCTGGGCCTGGTCATGGAGGGGGGACGCTGGCTGGACGAGACCTCCCGCATCCGCCGCGTCCTGGTGCACGACGACGTGGTGCTGCGGCGCGGCGAGCTGGCCGAGCGATCGCTTGCGGAGCGGTCGCCGCTGGAGCGCATGATCCTCGCGGCCGTGGATGGCGAACGGACCCTGGACGAGGTCTTCCAGCGGGTGAAGGGCTCTCCCTTCCGGCTCCTCGAGGCCACGTTCCGGCTTTGCATCGACCGCGCGCTGGACGTCGCCGAGGTGCGGGATTCAGTCGAGCGCAGCACGGCCGAGCTCAGCGTTTACGATCTGTTGCTGGAGCAGGCCACCGAGGAGCAGGTGCTGGGCGCCGGCCGCCAGATGGCGGTGCCCCTCGACCTGCTGGAGCGTAGCTATCCCATCTGGGTGGAGGAGCCGGCGGACGAGGAGCGGACGCGGATGCCGGAGCGAGCCCGCGACTTCTATGGCCGCCTCGACGGCCAGACGCCTCTCGGCCAGGCGTTCTCCAGCGAGCCGCGGCAACGGGGGCGCGAGATGGACCTGCTGCTCCTCCAACTGGAGAAGGGGAGGCTCGCCATTCTTCCGGCCCCTCTCGACCAGATCGAGGCCCGGGCCGAGAAGCGCGGCCAGCCCGCCCTCCAGCGCTGGTGGCGGCGGGTGTTCCGGCCGGCCTCCTAGCAATCGTATGCGCTAACTTTGCCTCGGCGTTCCCCCTCCCCAGACCCTCATCACCCCGGCCCTCTTCTCCCGACCACCCCATCCCCCTCGCCGGGAGAAGAGGGAGGGCGACACGAAACGGCCTCGCATGCCTTCCCCCTCTCCCGGGACGGGAGAGGGGGTTAGGGGGTGAGGGTCTTGGGCGGGGGAGCTCGCAGCACCGTTAGCGGCTATGGGGAAACGAGGGGAACGAGGGGAGTCCGCCGTTGACCCCGCCGCCCCACGGGCGTACTCTCCTCTCATATCTTTTTGAGGGAGATCTTCATCCTTCTGGAGCCTTGGGAGGGCCGGCTGGCCTGTGGGGGCCGTCTTGTCCTCATGATCTGTCATGGGGTGGAGGCGGCGCGTGGGACCCGTCACCCCTCGCGCGGGTGGATCTTTGCCCTCCTCGCCGGCTTCGCCCTGGTGCTGCCGCCTCCGGCGCTCCCGATCGCCTCCGGCTCCGCCGGTGCCGCCGGCCAGCCGCCTCCCACCTTCCGCCTTGAATCCTGGCAGAACGAGCAGGGCCTGCCGCAGAACTCCGTGACCTCGATCGCCCAGACGCCCGACGGCTATCTCTGGCTGGCCACCCAGGAGGGGCTGGTCCGCTTCGACGGCATCCGCTTCCAGATCTTCCTGGCGGACAACTCTCCGGGGCTGGCCATCAACTCGATCTTCCGGCTGGTGGCGGCGGATGGGACGCTGTGGATCGGCACTGACGGCGGCGGTCTCGGCCGCCTCCGGGGGGGGAAGTTCACCTCGCTGAAGCAGCGCGACGGCCTGCCCCAGGACCACGTACAGGCCCTGCTGGCGGACGGCGAGGGCGGCCTTTGGATCGGCACCACCCGCGGCCTCGCCCGCATGCGCCGGGACGGCAGCCTCGCCGCCGTGCCGGTGGCCGGCCTCCCCGACTCGGCGGTGAGCGCCCTCGGCCTGGATCGAGCGGGGAGCCTCTGGATCGGCACCGCCGATGCCGGCGTCTATCGCCTGTCCGGCGGCCGGGCCGAGCCGCTGACCCGCCGCCAGGGTCTTTCGGACGATCGCGTCCAGGCCCTCCACGCGGACCGCGACGGCAGCCTGTGGATCGCGACCTTCCAGGGGTTGAACCGCCTGCGCGACGGCCATATCACGGTCTTCACCACGCGCGACGGCCTGCCCAGCGACGTGGTCAACGCCCTGTTCGAGGACCCGGCCGGAACCCTGTGGGTCGGCACCCGCCGTGGGCTTTCCCGGCTGCGCGAGGGCCGGCTGGTGGCGGGCGGCGTACCGGCGGTCGACGACGACGTCCGCGCGCTCTTCGAGGACCGGGAGGGCAGCCTCTGGATCGGCACCGGCAACGCCGGCCTCCTGCGGCTCAAGAACGTCGCCTTCGGCCCTCTGGCCCCGGACAGCCGGTTGCCGGCCCGGATCTCCTGGAGCGTCTTCGAGGACCGGGACGGATCGCTGTGGATCGGCACCAGCGTCGGTCTCTACCATGTGGCCGGAGCGACGACGACCGTGTACACCCGCAAGGAGGGCCTGCCGGACGACATCGTGCGTACCATCCTGCGCGACCGCGAGGGCAACCTCTGGGCCGGCACCCACGGTGGCCTCGCCATCCTGCGCGGCGGCCGCTTCGAGGGGGTCGCTCTCCAGGCGAGCGATTCCCAGGAAGCCGCTCTCGTGCTCTACGAGGACCCCGGGGGCCGCCTGTGGGTGGGCACCCGAAAAGGGCTGTACCGTCGGGATGGCAACCGTTTCACCAGCTTCACCACCGGCGACGGACTGCCGAGCGACCGTATTTTCGCCCTCCACCAGGACCGTGCCGGGACCCTTTGGGTCGGCGCCCACCGCGGCGTCGCCCGCCTGCGCGGCACCCGCTTCGAGCCGTTGCGCGAGGGAGCGCTGGGCACCGCCGACGTCTTCGCGTTCCACGAGGACTCGGAGGGCGACCTCTGGATCGGCACCAACTCCGGGCTTCACCGCCTGAGCCACGGTACCGTCTTCGTCTTCACCGCCCGCTCCGGGTTGTTCGACGACACCGCCTTCCAGATCCTGGAAGATTCTCAAGGGTTCTTCTGGATGAGCTGCAACCGGGGGATCTACCGGGTGCGCAAGAGCGACCTGCTGGCCTTCGCCGCCGGCCGCCTGGCCACCGTTCCTTCCCTTTCCTACGGCGTCGCCGAAGGCATGAAGAGCGTCGAAGGGTGCGGGGCCAACCAGCCTGCCGCCTGCCGGGCGCGGGACGGCCGTTTCCTCTTTCCCAACCTGCGTGGCATTACGGCGGTGTGGCCGCGGCAGGTGCCCTTCAACGCCCTGCCGCCGCCCGTCGTCATCGAAGACCTCCAGGTCGACCATCGCAGCGTGCCTCGGGACGGCAGGGTGGAGCTGGATCCGGACACCAAGACGGTGGAGGTCCAGTTCACGGCTCCGAGCCTCGTGGTGCCGGAGAAGGTGCGCTTCCGCTACCGCCTGGACGGGCTCGACAAGGACTGGATGGACGCCGGCACTCGGCGCACCGCCTACTACAACAACCTGCGTCCCGGTACCTACACCTTCCGGGTGACGGCCAGCAACAACGACGGCGTCTGGAGCCCTGCCGGGGCCGCCCTGAGCTTCCAGGTCCTACCCCATCTGTACCAGAAGCCCTGGTTCGCGCTTCTCGCCGCCGTGCTGCTGGTGGCCCTCGCGGCCGGGGCCTGGCGGCTACGGGTACACGGCATTCGCAGGCGCGAGCGGGAGCTGCTCGTCCTCGTCGAGGAGCGTACGCAGGATCTGCAGTGGGAGCGTGACAGCGCCGAGGCCGCGCGCCGCGAAGCCGAGCAGGCGGACACCGCCAAGAGCGCCTTCCTGGCCAATATGAGCCATGAGATCCGCACGCCCATGAATGCCGTCATCGGCCTGAGCAGCGTGCTGCTCGGCACCGGCCTCTCCGGCGACCAGCGGCAGCACGTCGAGACCATCCGCGGCAGCGGCGAGGCGCTCCTCGGCCTGCTCAACGACATCCTGGACTTCTCCAAGGTGGAGGCGGGAGCCCTGGAGATCGAGGAGATGCCCTTCGACGTCCGCCACTGTATCTTCGACGCCATCGAGCTGCTGGCCGCCGAGGCCATCCGCAAAGGGCTGGAGCTCGACTGCCGGGTGGACGACTCCGTGCCCTGGGGGGTGATCAGCGATCCCACGCGGCTGCGCCAGATCCTCGTCAACCTGCTGGGCAACGCCGTCAAGTTCACCGCCACCGGCAGCATCTCCCTGTCCGTGGATTCGGTGCCGGTCGAAGGCGATCTCGTCGAGCTGCGCTTCCGCGTGCGGGATACGGGGATCGGCATTCCGTCCGAGCGGATGGACCGCCTGTTCAAGCCGTTCAGCCAGGCCGACGCCTCCAGCACCCGGCTCTACGGCGGCTCCGGCCTGGGGCTCGCCATCAGCCGGCGCCTGGCCATCGCGCTGCGCGGCTCGATGTGGGTGGAGAGCGAGCCGGGCCGGGGGTCCGTCTTCCACTTCACCATCCGCTGCCTGCGGGCCACGGGCGCCCTGGCGAGCGCCTTGGAGAGCCGCTCGCCCGATGCCCTGGACGCTCCTGATCCGCGACTCGCCGGACATCTGCCCCTGCGCATCCTCGTCGCCGAGGACAACTCGGTGAACCAGCGCGTGGCGCTGCTGCTGCTGGAGCAACTGGGCTACTCGGCCGACGTGGCGGGCAACGGCTACGAGGTCCTCGCCGCGCTCCATCGCCAGCCCTACGATCTGGTCCTGATGGACGTGCAGATGCCCGACATGGACGGCCTGGAGGCGACGCGCCGCATTCAGGCCGAGTGGCCGCAAGACCAGCGTCCGCGGGTCGTGGCGATGACCGCCAGCGCGCTCATCGCCGACCGCAACGCCTGCCTCTCCGCCGGCATGGACGGCTTCCTCAGCAAGCCCATCCTCATCCGTGAGCTCCAGGCCGCCCTGCGGAGCGCGGCGGGCCGGCCGGCTTTGACGCCTCCCACCCCAATTCCCGTCCCGGTTTCCCCTCCGGAACCGTCCTCCGGCGAGCTGCCGCGGCTCGATCCCGTGTACCTCGACCGTCTGCGCCAGCTCGAGGAGGCCAGTGGCCGCGCCATCGTCGCCGAGATCGTCGACAGCTTCCTGGGCGAGATGCCCCGCCGCCTCGCCCGGATGCGGGAGGTTCTGGCGGCTGGCGACGCCGCCGGTCTCTCGTTCGCGGCTCACGCCCTCAAAGGGGCCGGCGCCCAGCTCGGAGCCGCGCGTCTGGCGGCTCGGTGCCATGACCTGGATCTGCGGGCTCGCGAGAACGCGCTCGGCGGAGCGGACGGGATGATCGACGAGATCGAACGTGAGGTCGAGAGCCTGGCCCCGGCTTTGAAGCAGGCGGGCTCCGCCGTGCGCGTCTCCCAGGTCTGAGAGCGGCTTTGCGCGCTATCTCGGCTCGGGGAGATTCGCGATCAGATGGAATCCGACAATGAGGCCGACGGCGATCGTGCCCAGAGCGCCCATGACCAAGCCGAACCAGGCCCGCCTCCGGCCCTGCTTTTGAGGATGCTTTCGCAGGTCGCGTAGCGCGATCATGCCGACGATCAGGGAGACGATCGCGGGGTATCCCAGAAGGGAGAGCAGGCCCAGATACCCCGCGGCGACCGCCCAGCCTGACCACCCGGCGGGTACGAAGACCCAGCCCTGGGGAGCACGGCTCGCCGCCGCCGCGGGACGGGCATAAGCCGGCCGCATCGCGGGAGCCGCATCGGCGGCGGACCGTGCCGGAAGGGGAGCGGGAGCAGGCTGAGCCGTAGAGGCAGGCCGCGCCGGAGGAGGCTCAGGGGCGGCCGTCCGCACCGGTGGCACCGGCGGCATCGGCGGTGCGGCAGGAGCCTGCACGGGCAATAATCCTGGAATCGTGGCCGCGGCCTGCCACTGGGCCATGCCTTCCGTCCACACCAGGTCGCCGGGTCCCAAACCGCCGGCTCGCGCGGTAACCACCAGATCCTGCCAGCTCACCGGTCCCATCCGGGCTCCATCGCGGTGGTAGTACCACATCATGAGGACACCCTCCGTGCATTAGCGGATCAGCTTCGGCGCCAGCATGGATATGAGAATGCCAGCGAGGGCGAGCGAGCCCAGAATCCCCATGACGATGCCGAACCAGGCCCGCCCCAGGCCGTGCTTTTCGGGATGCTGCCGGATGTCCCTCACCGCGACGATGCCGGTGATCAGTGCGAAAGGCCCGAAGATCCCCAGGAAAGAGAGCAGGCCGAGATAACCGGCGGCGATCGCCCAGCCCGACCGTCCCACGGGCAGCAGCATGCGCATCATGGGGTCGTCGCCCGGCGATGGCCGCGCCGGGACGGCGTAGGAAGCGTAGGATGGCTGCGCCGGTGGCATCGCAACCCGCTGCTGAGGCAGTAATCCCGGAATTGTCCACGCGGTCTGCCACTGGGCCATGCCGTCCGTCCACACCAGATCGCCGGAGCCCAAGCCGCCCGCCTGCGCGGTGTGGACCAGGTCTTCCCAGCTCACGGGCCCCATCTGGGCCTCGCCACGGCGGTAGTACCACATCATGAGGACAACCCTCCCTCCGATTTGTCGCATCGGGCCGGCGCTGCCGTCAGGTTCAGGAATGCAAGGGAGATGCTATCGCAGTTGTAGGGTGCTCAGACGTGCCTCAGGCCAGGAGGATCTCGTCCAGCAACCGGCGGCCCTCCGACCAGGGGCCGTGGCCGCTCTCCGTGTTGAGGTGGCCGGCGGCTCCTGCACTGACGAACCGGCTGCCCCAGGCCTCGGCCACCTGGCGGGCGCGGCTGGGCTTGATCCAGGGATCGTCCTCGCTGCCCACGAGGATGCTGGGGAACGGCAGAGCCGCCATTGGCATCGGGAGGAACCCCGTGGGACCCTGGGGGTAGATGAGACCCTCGACGTCGGCCGGTGCTACGAGAAGCGCGCCGCGAACTTTCAATCCGGTCTCGGCCGCCCAGTGCGCCACCGTCACGCAGCCGAGGCTATGGGCGGCGATCACCACCTGCGGCCCCGCTTCCGCCACGGCCGCCTCCAGTGCGGCCACCCAATCCGCGCGCACCGGAGCCTCCCACTCCGTCTGCTCGACGCGGCGGAATCCCGGCTCCGCCGCCGACCAGACGCTCTGCCAGTGTTGAGGTCCCGAATTCCAAAGCCCCGGCACGATGAGGACCCGCGTGGTCGCGATCATGGAGCGAGTCTAACCGAACCCAGGTGTTCCTCCACTTGATGCACGACGCCTTCGAGGTCGACCGCGCGACCTGTGTCCACCTGAATCAGAGGTCCGATGCCGAGCGGTCCGAGGGCAGCCAGCCGCACGAAGTCGGCGGCCAGATCCTCGCTGCGCTTGTCTCGATCCAGATGTCCGTCATGGCGCTTGCGAGCCAGGAAGCGTTCGGCCGCGACCTCGGGAGGACAGACGCAATGGACTTCGACGACCCTTCCGGACAAAGCCGGGATCCAGCCGGTAGGCGTACCGGATTCGCCGGTGACCTGAGGATGTCTCCAGAACGAAGCCAGGATGGCGCCGGGGGTTTGAGCCGCCAGCCGTTGAAGAACCACGTCGGCCGACCGGCTCAAGCGATTCCGCCACTCCGCATCGCCGACGCCAAGCCCTTCGAACAGCGCCTCCAGGATCTCGTCCTTGTCGAGCAGGGGGAGTCCGAGGGCTTGGGCGAGACGACGACCGAGGGTCGTCTTCCCGCTGGCGGGAAGGCCGGAGATGAGGAGGAAGGGGCGGGGGTTTGGATTGTCCATGGAATCGGGTTGAATCGCCATCAGCCGAAAGCCGACATGACGAACATTAGAGCAGTGCTCGCGACGATCGCGGCCCAGATCCAGATCGCCGTCCTTCGCTTCTTGAAGCGCTCGGAGTCGGGGAAGGAGAAGATGAGCCGGTCTGTCGTCCAGACGGCGATCAGAACGACCAGCGCGGCGATGCCCAATCCCCAGACACGGTCGACCTGGGAGTAGATGGCGCCCGTGACGAGAGCACCCACGAAACCGCACGCTGCAGGCGCCATGATTGTGGCGATACCGATGTCGATAAGCGTAGCGGGGCGAGCGCCGACGGTGGGGACCGTCACCCGCACCATCTGCTTGCGGTAGAGGAACGCGACCAGGAAGCCGATTCCCAGGAGCACGAACTGCAAGGGGATGCTCCGCGAGTTGTACCAGGAGAGGGCCGCGACGATCCCATCTCCGAGAGGCGATGAAGGGTCCTCCCAGGTCTTTCGCGTCTCGCCCACAATGGTGGAGGCCAGAAAGTTGGCGAGGAGAAGGCAGAAGACCGCTGTGAACAGCTTCGGTGGCTTGCCTTTGAAAACGTACCTGACGCCGATGCCGGGCATGGGAGAGCGAGCCTAAAGCCACGCGATCTCGGGCCGGTCGCGATGCAGCACCGCGTGGGTGATCGTGCCGCCGCAATGCGCGTGAATCAGCGCGGCCAGCGCCGAAGTGGCCTCTTCGATCTCGCGGGCGCCTACGGGCGGCAGGCCTTCGAGGACGAGGATCGCCCGCCGGGTCTGCGGTGTCAGCTTCGTGCGGTCCGCTTCCTTCCAGTTCCAGCGCCGGCAGAGGGTGCCGAGGTCGTCCTTATAGATGACCTCCCCAGGATAGGGCGGCCGGGCCTCGGGCTCACCCAACAGCTTGGCCGGCGCTTCATCCTCGCCAGCCAGGGTGAGAAGGATGTCGCCCTGCGTCCGGTCCAGATCCTCGCCGCCCGCGGGCAGCAGGTACCGCAGGGAGATCGTGTTGTAGAGATCCACCAGCGGATTGATTCGCGGCACGGCGTGTCCCTTCGCCACCCGGCGCACGAGGTTTTCGATCGACGACGGATGGTCCTTGGGCTTGGCGCCGAACTTCCGGTAGGCCTCCCGCCAGGGCGCGATGTGCGGATGCTCGGGGATCACTTGCGAGGCGAACATCTCCCTTACACGCGCCTCCTCCTGCCGGAGGGCAACAGCGATCTCCTCACTCTCCTCGGTGTTGTCGATGTCGCGGGCGACGATCACCCCGAGCACGACGTCGGGAAACCTGGAGAAGATCTCGGGCGTACCAAGGAGTCGTGGCATGGGCTTGAGAATGCTATACCGTTCGGCGATGAGAATTGGAGGCCGTATGAGGAAAGGCATTGGGGTGCTGGTCGGGCTGGCACTGCTCGGCTCCTTGCCGGGACGGGGTGAAACGCCGCCCCCGGCCGCGTTGCCGTGCCAAGGCGCCATCTTCGGCCTGGATCAGCGGATCTCGGCCTACCTGCGTCCAGCGGTCGAAAACCGCGACTTCCAGGGCGTGGTGCTCGTGGCTTGCGGCGACGCGATCTTCTATCGCCGCGCCTTTTCTCCCAAGACGATGGGCGGCGTGCCGGCCACGGGGCACGAGCGCTTCGCCATCGGGTCGGTGACGAAGACGTTCACGGCCGCCGCGATCCTCAAGCTGGCGCAGGAGGACCGGCTGCATCTGAACGATCCGCTGTCGAAGTTCCTTCCGGGCTTTCCTCACGGCGGCGAGATCACGATCGAGCAGCTTCTCGGGCATTCCGCCGGCGTGCGCGACTATCACGTGCTGGAGGACTTCGCGGCCCATCGCAAGGAGCCGGTCTCTCTGCCTCGGCTCGTGGAGGTGATCGGCCGGGCGCCGCTCGACTTCGCGCCGGGGACGAAGTCGAGCTACTCCAGCTCCGGCTACACACTGCTGGCTGGCGTCGTCGAGAAGGTCTCCGGCCAGCCGTTCCACGACTACCTCAAGGCGGCTTTCTTCGAACCTCTGGGGCTGAGCGACACGGGCTGGCTCGGCGGCGCGGCGACTGGCCACCGGATCATGGCCGGACAGGACCCCGGTTTTCCGCCGTCCCTCCTCCGAGCCGCCGACGAGTCCCATCCGGACTGGCTGACCGGCAGCGGCTCCCTGGTTTCGAGCGCCGAGGATCTCCTGACGTGGTATCGCCGCTTCGCGGCGGGCGAGGTCGTCCGCTGGAAAGAGCTTTCCTATCCCTATGGCTGGTCGCGGCGGGAGGAGAGAGGGCAGCAGGTGCTGGGACAGGACGGCCGGATTCCCGGCTATGCGACGAATGTCACCGGCTATCCGCGGGACGGCGTGATCGTGATCCTCCTCTCCAACGTGCAGACCGGAGGGCTGGACGCGATCCCGAAAGGCCTCGTGGCGCTGGCCCTCGGGGAGCCGGCGACTCCGCTCGTGCGGCGGCGCCTGGTGCATCTGCCCGCAAAGTCGCTCGGTGCCTACACGGGCCGCTACGAGATGGCGCCGGGCAACGTGCTCACCGTCCGCAAGGCCAAGAGGGGGCTCGAGCTGGCCTCATCCGATGGGGTGTTCCTGCCTCTGGACGCCCTGGGGGAGGGCCACTTCTACTTCCGGGCGCTCTCCGCGGATATCCGGTTCGAGACCGGCCCTTCCGGGGTGACCGCCATGAGCTGGAGCGGTTATCGGATTCCCCGCGCGCTATAATCCCCCGATCATGCGACTCGTAACTCGTGGCGACCTCGACGGCCTGACGTGCGCCGTGCTGCTCTCCGGCAAGGAGGACATCACCGCCATCTCCCTCATCCATCCTCAGGACATCAGCGATGGGCGGGCGGACATCCGGCCGGACGACATCATCGCCAACCTGCCCTACCATCCCAACTGCGCCCTGTGGTTCGACCACCACCTGCACACGGCGACGCCGCACGTGCCCGTGGGCTTCAAGGGTGCCTTTGCCGAGGCGCCGTCGGCGGCGCGGCTGGTCTACGAGTATTACGGCGGCGAGGCGGCCATGCCCCAGTTCGCCGAGCTGGTGCGGGAGACGGACCGGCTCGACTCGGCCAACCTGACGCCGGACGACGTCCTCGATCCCCAGGGCTACATCAAGCTCGGCTTCACCATCGACGGCCGCACGGGCATCGGCCACTTCGAGGACTACTTCCACGATCTGGTCGATCTGCTGCGCAACGAAACGCCGATCGGAGAGGTTCTCGACGATCCGTCGGTCAGGGCCCGCTGCATGCTGATGGAAGGCGAGAACCAGCACTTCTGCGAGGCCCTGCGCGAGCACAGCCGGGTGGACGGCAACGTGGTGATCACGGATTTCCGCGGGCTCGACTACACCCCCATCGGCAACCGTTTCATGGTCTACGCGCTGTTTCCCGACGTCAACGTCTCGGCTCGCATCCACTGGGGCCCGGATCGCAAGTTCCCCATGCTGATCCTCGGCCACAGCATCTTCCGCCGCACCTGCAAGACCAACGTCGGCGAGCTCGCGGCGCGCTACGGCGGCGGCGGCCACAAGGGCGCCGGCAGCATTCCGCTGATGGATGAGCCGGATCAGCAGATCCAGATGGTCGTGGGCGAGCTGAAGGCCAACGGGTAGATCAGGGTTCCTAATACGTCGCCCAGATGCCCGGCGTCGCGATCTCCACGGAGTGGCCGTCGGGATCGCGGAAGTAGAGGCTGGTGCCGCCGCGCGCCCATCGCGCGGAGCTTTCGATCTCGATTCCTTGCTCGTTCAGATGACGCTCCCAGCCGGGCAGCTCTTCGGCGCGGATGGCGAACGCGAGGTGGACGGGGCCGCTGCCGTCGTGGGGCGGAATGCGGCCCTCCGGTCCCAGGTCCCCTCCTTGAAGGGTCGCGCCGCGCTTGAACAGCAGCAGGACGCTGGCCTGCCCGGCATCCACGGCCACCAGCCGCGGCCCGGAATCAAGGACGCGCAGCCCCATCACGTCGCGGTAGAACGCCGTGGCGCGATCGAGATCGTCAACGTATAACGCGGTTTCGAGAACGCGCTCGATACGTGGCATAGGCTATTCCGCACCCGACAGGACGGTGATTGACTTCAACACGCTTTCGAACGCAGCGAGCTCGCCGGGGCTGGCGGCGGACTTCGCCTTGGACATCGCGACCTCGAGGCTGAAGGGATATTGCGGGCCCGGGTTGAGATAGGCGACGTACTCGAAAAAGGAGCCGGGCTTGTAGAAGAGCTTGGGAAACGTCGCGTAGCCGGGATGCTTGACCTCCAGATCACGCGACTGAGTTTCCGGATCGCGCTGGCGCAGGCCTTTCAGATCGGCCGTCAGATCCTCCACCAGATTCTCATGTTTCTTTTCGTCGACGCGAACGCGGATCGTCACCTCCGCGGCCTTGGAGGCCGGAAGGGCCGGAAAGAAGACGACGCTGACGCCGTACTGCCGCGCGCGGTCCGTGTCTCCCGTCCAGCCCTGCGGCTCCTGGACCATGAAGGAAAAACCTTCGCCGCTGATCAGCAGGGCGGAGCTTGGCGGCTCGGCCTTTTTCTGGGCGGCCCCAGGCAAGGCGTGAGCGAGCAGAGAGAGCAGGATTGCGATTGAGAGGAGTAATTTTCGATTCATAGAGGTCTGTCCAGATCCAGCTCCACCAGCGCCGCGGACACCTCGCGCAGGAGGTCGTCGTCGTCCTCTCCGGCTCCGAGATCCACCATCTCGGCGGAGACGTCGCGGACGAGATCGGCGAGCAGATCGTCCTCGGATGAGGCGGTGAGCGGCGGCGCGGCGCGAAAGGGCTGGACGTTCATCGCGACGGTTTCGCGCAGGAAATCGGCGTAGCCTCGGGCCGAGCCGGAGAGGGTGTGATGCAACGCCATGTGGCGCCGGGCATTGTCGCCCATGCGGCGGCGCAGGGGCTCGTCCGTGGCGAGAGTGCGCAAATAGGCGAGGAGCAGCTCGTCCTCCGTGTCGTCGAGATCGACCTTGGCGCAGCAATCGTCGGGAAATTCGGCGAAGGCGCCGGAGTTGTTGACGATCAATGGCTTCCCCAGGCCCAGCAGGCGGATCACCGTGCCCGAGGTCTCGCCGCCCGTGGGGTGGCGCAGGTTCACCGCGATGTCGCAGGCCTGCATGTAGAGAAGGAAGCGGTCGAGCTCGAGGCGGCCGGTGATCGTCACCCCCTGTTGCAGCTCGGGGGTGAAAATACGCTCGAAGTCGAAGTGGCGCGAGACCTCGCCCACGATCAACAACCGGGCGCGGGGCATCTCCCGGCGCAGGCGGGCGAAGGCGCGCAGCAGCACGGCCGGCCGTTTGGCGGGAGTCATGAAGCCGAAGGTGGCAAGGATGAAATCGCCGGCATCGATCCCCAGGGCGGCGCGGGCCTGCCCTGCCTCCAGGGTGGTGCCGTCCAGGCTCAGCAGGCTCAGATGATGCGGCACGGTCGCGACGCGCGCCAGGGGGCGGCTCGCCAGCACGCGGTCGCGCGTGAACTGGTTGTGGACGATGATCCCCCGGCTCGCGTCCACCACCCGTTCGAACAAGGGGTAGCTCCACAGGTCGAGGGAGACGCCGGTCGCGAGGCACCGCCGGGCCGCGGCCTCGCCGGTGCGGCCATAGGCGTAGCGCAGCTCGTCGACGTAGAGGTCCGGCCGGTTGGCTTCGAGCGTCAGCTCGCGTACCAGGTGGTGGAGCACGAACTCGTGGAGCACCACGACTCCGGGATGCTCCAGCAGGGTGCGGTAGATGGCGGCGTGATAGTCCGAGTTGTTGCCGAGTTGGTAGAGCACGACGTCGAACCGCCCCTGCTCCAAAAGCCGAGGGAGGGCCCGGTGGCCATGAACCGGGAAGCGTGCCGCCAGCGCCGCATCGGGGCGGGAGCCCTCCTCGACGATCAGCTCGATCTCGCACTCCTCCGCCAGATGCGGCAGCAGCTCGGCGCTGTAGTCGGCGATCCCCGACTTCATCGGGGGCACAGGGCTGAAGAAGGCGACGCGCATGGCTTGGGGATTGTAGTGCGTTCCCCGGAGAAGGGACGGGGCGTTTCAGGGGGGGACCAACATTATGCAGACTTGCATAATGCGAGTCTGCATAATGTTTGGGAGCGTGGGAGCGGCCCTCAGTGGTCCACCGCGAGATACCAGCGGGCGCCGGCCCTCTCGGCTTCGGCGAGGATGCGCTCCATGTCGCCGAGGTCTTCCAGCACGGCGGTCACCGTCTGGCCGGGCAGGGCGCCGCGCAGGGCGCGCACGGTGGCGAGACCGTCCGTGACCGGGAACCAGGCCTCCGTCGCGGCCGGGTTGGGGCTCTCCAGATTCCCGAAGTCATCGTCCAGAGGATCGGCCACGTCGAGGGGGTCGACGCTGTAGAACGACCAGAGATCGCGCACCCCCAGTTGTTCGCAACGGGCGGTCACCACCTCTTCCGCGGCGGCGAGCGCCTTGCCGTTCATGAACGTGTCGAGGCCCGGAACCTCGCGATCCAGAACAATGTAGAGAGCCGAGCTCATGGGGAACCTCCTCCTCGGTGTTGGCCACTACGGGGATTACGGAGGATTCTAGGACCAGGTTCCCGCGGGGTCAACTTCGATTCGAACGGCGTTGTTGCAGTTTATCCAGTCAGCTTCTCAATCACCCGGTCCCAGGTGATCTCCCGCACCTTGGCCTGACCGGCGAGGCCCATCGCGCGGGCTTTCTCGCGATCGCGATAGAGCGCGTCGATGCGGGCTCCGATCTCGCGGGGGGAGTCGGGCGGGCAGATGAAGCCGTTGCGATCGTCTTCCACGAATTCCAGCACGCCGCCGGCGTCCGCGGTGGTGATCACCGGCTTGGCGGCCTTGAAGGCTTCGACGGTGACGTAGCCATAGTCCTCGTCGAACGGGGCGTAGTAGACGCCCAGGCAACTCGCATAGTGCTCGACGACGTCGTGGTCCTGCGTCCAGCCGAGGAGCTCGACTTTCTCTTCCAGGCCGAGGCGGGCGATCAGATCGATCAGCGCCTCGCACTCGGGGCCGGTGCCGGCGATGCGGCAGCGCACGGGGGTTTCGGTGTGCTTCATCGCCCGCACGAGCAGGTCGAAACGTTTCATGGGATCGAGACGGCCGATCGTAAAGATGAAGTCGCCCGCGGGGCCCGAGCGATAGAGCGCGTGGAGCTTCGGTGGCGGATAGAGCACCTCCGCCGCCACGCCATTGTTGCGCTGGAGGCGATCCGCCACGTTGCCGGAGATCGTGTAGACGGCCCGCGCTTCCGAAAGCGTGCGGCGGTCCATGGTGCGGATCATCTCCAGCACCTTGGCGTCGCGCGGCTGGCGATCGGTGAAGTCGCTGTAGCGCGTGCCCAGCAGGTCGTAGGCCTGGCGCAGCTGGTGAATGAGCCAGACGACTTTGTTGGGATGTTTGATCAGATAGGACGGAAAACGGGTCGCGATCACCCGATCGATCCGCTTGCCGCCGGCCTCCTCGAGATTCACCAGACGCCAGGCGAGGCTCCCCTTGAGCAGCTCGACACGCGTCGGCCAATGGAAAGGAAGAGCCACCACGTCGACCTCGAAGTCGCGGGCCTTGAGCTCGTCGCGTAGCGAGTCGACCAGCATCTCGGCGCCCCCGTACGCGAAAGGCACCTGGGTGGCACAGATGACGATGCGCTGCTTCACTCCTTCTTTTCCTCGCTCGCCGGTTCGCCCAGCCGTTCCTCCAGCGCTTCGAGGCGCGCCGAGACCAGCGCCAGCTCGCGCAGGGTGAGGTCGTGGGCCTCCACGAGGTCTTCGATGAGGCGCGACGCGGCTTGATTGAAGCCGTTCTGCTGCTCCAGCAGGGGGCGCAGGTACCACTTGAGGAAAACGTGGAAGAACGCCTTGCGGGCGAAGACGATCAGCCTCCCCCAGCGCGGCCGGTGGGAGAAGACCACGGGCTCCTGGACGTACTCGCGGGACTTCAGCATCAAGAGGCCGTTGCGGGTCTCCATGCCGCCGGCCGACAGCGTGGCGCTCTCGGCCCGGCGCTGGCGCACGCCGGAGCGGACCTTCTGAAGCACCTCGGCGACGCGGGTGTCGCTGGGCGGAGTGGGTGAGGAGTCGGAAGGCATCGGAGAGGAACGATACACTCTTCCCTCATGGCCGAGAAACCGGGCGTCCTCGACGCTCTTCACGCCGTCCTCCGCCTCTTCTCTCCTCGCCGTCTGCGGCGCACGTGGCGCTGGATGCGGGAGATCGCGGGGCAGATCCGCCGCCGGCGGGCCGAGCCGCGGCTGACCGTGGCCGTGGACGTCAACTCTTTCTACGAGCCGCTCACCGGTGTCGGCTGGTACCTGCACCAGATCCTCCTGCATCTCGCGGAGCGGGACGACGTCCGCCTGCGCCTCTACGGCCAGCGGCTGGTGCACGGCGATCCGTGGATTCCCCAGCCGGTCGTGGCCCTCCCGGAAGGGCCTGCCATCGAGCGTATCGACTACGACGCGCCGGACGGGCTGGTGATCAAGCCCTGGCGGGGCCGCCAGGTGCTCCGCAGGCTCGCCTCCCTGCTGATGGCGACGGACGGCAACCAGGTGCTCTTCGCCCCCAACTACCTCTTTCCCCCGCTCTTCGGGCTGGCCCGGGGGGCGCGGGTGGCCACCATCCACGATCTCGGCGTGTGGAAGGTGCCGTGGGCCGTGCGGCCGGACTCGGGGGAGGCCCTGCGGGAGCTGCTGGAGCGCACGCTCTTCGAGGCGGACCTCTTCCTGACTCCCAGCGAGGCCGTGCGCCGGGAGCTGATCGAGAGGAGAGTCGCCGCCGGCCGGGTGCGGGCCATTCACCACGGCACCGGTCTGGTGGGGGAAGGGGAGGCGGCCCCGGTGCCCCCGAGGACGCCTCCCCGGTACGTCCTTCACGTCGGCACCGTGGAGCCGCGGAAGAACGTCCAGACGCTGCTCGCCGCCTGGCGGCTGCTACGGTTGCGCCGGGCCGGTCCGCCGTCCCTGGTGCTCTGCGGCGGTTTCGGCTGGAAGGCGGAGGAGGCCCGGCGGGAGATCGCCGCGGCCGAGGGCGAGGGCTGGCTCGTCCATCTCGGCTACGTCCGCACGGAAGAGCTGGCGGCTCTCTATGGCGGCGCCGAGCTGGTGGCCCTTCCCTCCTTCTATGAGGGCTTCGGCCTGCCGGCCGTCGAGGCGATGCGGGCGGGGGCACCGCTGCTGGCGAGCGACATCCCGGTGCTGCGGGAGGTGGCGGGCGACGCGGCCCTCTACGCCCCGCCGGATCGGCCGGACCTGTGGGCGGACCGCGCCGGCGAGCTGCTGGCGGACGCCGGGCTGCGGGCGGACCTGCGCCGCCGGGGCCTGGAGCGGGCGCGCCAGTTCGATTGGGAGCGCTCGGCGGCGGAGACCGTGCGGGCCTTTCGCGACGCCGCTTTGTGAAACACTTCCCCCGATGCGTCTCACCGGATCCGCCGCCCTAGCCACCGCCCTGATCCTGGTCGCCGGGGCGCTGATCCCGGAGTCCCCGCGGGCCCTCCAGGTCCTGGTGGCCGTCGCGATGCTCGGCGCCCTGGGCGCGGCGGGGGACCGGCTGGCCCGCTGGCTTGCCCCAAGCTTCGGGCTGCTGTCGCGAGCGGTAGCCGCGTTCACCTTCGCCGTGGCCCTGGCGGTGGTGCCCGCCACCTGGATGGGGCATTTCGGAGTGATGCGGCCGGCGCCGTTCCTGATCTGGACCGCCGCGGCGCTCCTGCTCAGCCGGCTGCTGCCGGTGCCCAAGCGGCCGGCGGCAAGACTCGCAACGGCCTCGCCTGGGGAAGCCGGAGCCGATCGCTGGGCTCGGCTTGCCGGCATCGAGTGGGCGCTGGTGCTGGCGGCCTTCGGGGCCGTCGCCCTGCTCGGGCTCAAGTACGCCTTCCATTTCCGCTGGGCGCCGGTGGGCCCTGGACCCGACGACGAGTCCTACCATCTCGCGGCCATGGCCGTCTGGCATCGGTTCGGCGATCTGCGGATGATCAAGTTCGCGATCGGGGATACGAGCACGACGTTCTACCCCGTGGGCAGCGAGCTGTGGTCGTGGGTGCTGCTGGCGCCATTTCGCGACAGCGACGTGCTCGCCCGCTTCGCGCAGCTCCCCTTCGCTCTCGCCGCCATCGTGGCCACGGCGGCGATCGCCCGGCGGCTCGGGCTGTCGCTGCGCTCGGCCCTGATGGCGGCGCTCCTCTTCGCGACCATCCGGAGGGTGTTCCCCGTCCTCGCCTTCACGGCCGGCAACGACCACAGCACCGGATTCTTCACCCTGGCGGCGATCGACGCCGTGCTGGCGCTCGTCGCGATGCCGGGAGTGGGCGTGGCGGTCTATGCGGGCGCGGCGCTCGGCCTTCTGCTGGGCACCAAGTACATTGGCCTGCTCTTCGCACCCACGGTTCTGGGGGTCCTCCTGCTGGCCGGTATCGGGCGCCGGTGGGTCTCCGCCCGGGGCGACAGGCTGTCGCTGCGCAACCTTGCGGGGCTCGCCGTGCTGGTGGCCTTGGCGGGCGCCGTAGCCGGCGGCTACACCTACCTGAGAAACTGGGTGACGGCGGGCAATCCCATCTTCCCGGCACCCTTGAGTCTCCTCGGATACTCGATCTTTCCCGGCTGGCCGGGGGCGGATCTTGCCTCCAGGCAGCAGGGTCCCGAGTTTCAGATCGACGTCTGGAAGTTCCTGCTCGACCGGCGGGACCTGCTGGGCTCGTTCTTCCCCTACACCCTGCTGCCCGCGGCGTTCGCGGCGCCGCTCCTGGCGTTGATTGCGATGTGGCGGCGGCGGGGCGAGTGGTGGCGGGATGTCCTGGTTCTACTCCTCCCCGTGGCTTTCTTCCTCGAGTTCCTCTACTTGATGGGCGACCATCGGGACATGCGCTACTTCCTGCCGGGCGTGGCGCTGGCTGCGGTGGCGTTCGCCTGGCTGGTGGAGCAGGCCGGGCCGCGCTTCGCGGCCCCGATCCGCGTCCTCGTGTTGCTGGTGCTGACCTTCCACGTCGCCCGGAAGCTCGACTTCGGCGGCACGCTGGAGACGATCGTGGCGCTGGCCCTCGTCGTCCTCGGCTGGCTGGCCGTGCGCCGCAGCCCGGGGTTGGGACTGCGGCTGGCGTTGGTCCTGGCCCGGCCCGCTCCGCGGCGGTGGCTGGCGGTGGGGGCCATGGCGGTTGCGGTCCTCATGGCGCTACCTTTGGGAGCCCTGGTGACGCGATACCAGGACGAGAAGCTCATCGACCGCCCTCCGGCTCTGGCCCTCGAACGGATGGTGGGTCCCAAGGGCGCGGCGGTGGCCTACGTGGGGCTCAACAAGCCGTACACGTTCTTCGGCAGCCGGCTGCAGAACGACGTGCGGATCGTGCCACGCAGCCGCCGGCTCGAAGACCAGTACTACGAATGGGGCGGGACGGTGGACTTCCCCTACGAGGAGGCCGGCTTCGTCGCTTGGCGCCGTCGCCTCGACAAACTGGACGTCGAGTACGTGGTGGTCCACCGCTCGCCGTGGGAGGACCCGGAGAGGGACTGGATGGAAGGCCGGCCGCGGGCCTTCAGGCTGGTGTTCTACGACGAGGAGACGGAGGTCTGGCGAGTCGTCTCGCCGGAAGACCTGTGGCGGCAGAGGAAGCGCGAAGAGCGCGGAGAACCCGGAGAACCCGGAGAACATCCCTCAGCGCCAGAGCCAGGAGCAGCAGGCCCGGCACCGACGCCTGCATCAGAAAGCGGTTCCAGCTCGTCCGCACGATGAACTCGGGAGTGAGGCTGATCGTGTAGGAGATCCAGCCGACGCTTAAGGGCGCGGCGGCGGCGAGCAGGAGGGGGAGGGCGGCGCGCCGCCTAAGGCCCCGCCAGCCGGCGATCGGCACCAGGGGCGCCACCCACCAGAAGAGGCCCCAGCCGTCGAAGCTGTCCATCTGCGAGCGGACCGCGGCGGCGATGCGCGGGGCGCGGGTGAGGATTCCCGGCCAGAGCAGCGACCAGGAGACGATCTTTTCGTAGCTCTCGAAGCGCTCGGGAATTCCGGCCCGCCAGGAGAAGAGCAGGACGAAGGCGAGAAAAACCGGCAGCGCCGCCAGGGCGAGCGGCCGCCAGCTCTGACGCCACCTCCGAGAAGAATAGATTCCAGCGACGGCGAGCGCCGCCAGGGCGAGCGCCGCGCCCTCGGCCTTGGCGAGGGCCGCCGCCGCGAGGAGGAGCCCCGCCGCCAGGGCCGCCGAAGGGCGCAGGCGGGGGGCGAGGAGGAGCGCGAGGCCGCCGCCGTAGAGGCAGGCGAGCGGCAGATCGCTGTAGGCGGAGACGGCGCCTCCCGCCACCTCGAAGGCGGGGATGGGAAGCAGGGCGGCGGCCAGCGTCGTCCAGCCGGCGGCGGCGCGGCCGGCCAGGGCCCGCGCGCCGCCATGGATCACTAGGAGCCAGACGGGGAAGAAGGCGGCGTAGAAGGGCCGAAAGGCGGGGTCGTCCCAATCCGCATGCGTCGTTTCGAGGATTGCCACCTGGGCGACCGGCAGCAGGAGCGGGTACCAGGGATGACTGACGTACCAACCTCTCTGGGTCAGCACCGCGGGATCGACCGTCCCCTCGTGGCGCATGTAGCGGGCTTGGGCGCCCCAGGTCATCCAGCCGTCCCAGTCGAGCACCGGATTCGTCAGGGCCTCGCAGAGCACGGCGAGGGAGATCACGGCGCAGACCGCCACCACCGCCCAATCCCAAGGTCTCAACCGTTGCCGTTTGGGCGGTCCGGAAGGCCGGCGCCTCAGCCGGGAGATCGCTCCCGCCAGGGCGGGTACGGCGGCCACGGTCAGGATGGCCGGGGCGCGCAGGGGCACGGCGAGGAAGTGAGAGAGGGCGTAGAGCAGGCCCGCCATCCAGGCGGCGCCCAGCAGGTATCCGTACGCGAGGCGGCGCCCCGTCCCGAAGGCGCGCACGGCGGGCAGCAGCTCGGCGAGGCCGGCTCCTGGGGCGGCGAAGAGCGCCACCCCCGCGAGGCCGGCGAGGGCCTCAGCGGCGACCACTCGTGCCCTCCAGCCAATGGGGGAGATCCGCGCGGGCGACGAGCACCGGCGGCCGGTTGGGATAGGCGACGACCACCCAGCGGGCGTCGCCCGGAAGGCTCGCCGCCCAGTGAGGCGGGTCGGCCACCTCGCTCAGGCGGCCGGCGAAGCGGGCCCGGCGGGGCGCGAGGTGGTAGCGCAGGAAGAGCGTCGCGCCCTGGCGCTCCTCGCCGCCGTCGACGAGCAGATAGTCGCCGCCGGCGGGGATGGCGCGAGCGATCTCCTCCTCGGCGGCCACCCAGCGGGCGCCCAGCACCCGGCGGCGGGCCTGCCGGGAGTCCTCGCCCAGGTGCGAGCCGGCCAGGGCGATCCGCACCCACGACCGCTTCGCCGCCGGCACCAGCGAGACGAGCAGGGACGCGGCGAACAGGGCCAGGACGAGGACCCGAAGGACCCGGAAGAGAGAGCCGGAGCGGGGGAGCACGGCGGGTACTCTACAATGCGGCGCCATGCCGGACCGCCTCGAGAGTCCCACCGTCGCCGTCGACCTCCGCGCCCTGGTGCCCGCCGCCACGGGCATCGGCGTCTACACCCGCTCGCTCCTGCTGGGGCTGGCGGCCCGCGGCGGCCTGCGCTATCTGGGAATGGCGCACCGCCCGCCGCGCGAGGCCAGGGAACTGGAGGCGGCGGGCATCGGTATCGAGACGCAGGAGACGCCGCTGGGGGTGCTGTGGCAACAGCTCCGGCTGCCGCGCCGGCTGGCCAAAGGTGACATCGATCTCTTCTGGTCTCCCCTCATCACCCTGCCCGTGCGCTGCCCGGTGCCGGCGGTGGCGACCGTGCACGATCTGACGGCCCTGCTGATGCCCGAGATGCACACCCTCAAGGTGCGCTGGAGCCTGCTGCCGTTCCTGCGGCTGTCCTTCGAGCGGGCACGGCGGCTGGTGACCATCTCCAAGGCCACGGCGGACGATCTGGCGTTCCACTTTCCCCAGTGCCGGGAGAAGATCCGGGTCGTCTACCCCGGCATCGATCCCGAGTTCACGCCGGGCGAGCCGGCCGGGATCGCGGCGACCCGGGCGGAGCTGGGGGCGCCGGAGGGCTACATCCTCTTCGTGGGCACCCTGGAGCCGCGCAAGAACGTCGGCGTTCTGGTGGACGCCTGGGAGATGCTGCGGACCGAGAACCCACGGCTGCCGCCGCTCGTCCTCGCCGGTCCCGAAGGCTGGGGGAGCGAGCGGCTGGCGCGGCGCATCCAGGCCCTCGCCCCGATGGGAGTGAAGTCGCTGGGCCGGGTGGACCGGGCGCGGCTGGTGCGGCTGTTCCAGGCTGCTCGGGTCTTCGTCTACCCGTCGCTCTACGAGGGCTTCGGCTTTCCCGCCGCCGAGGCCCTGGCCTGCGGCGTGCCGGTGGTGGCCTCCAGCAGCTCCAGCCTTCCCGAGGTCGTGGGCGACGCCGGCCTTCTGGCCGACCCCGGAGATGCCGGCGCCCTGGCGATGAAGATCGCCTCCATCCTCGACAATCCGGGCCGCGAAGCCGAGCTGCGCGCCCGCGGCCCCGCCCAGGCGGCCCGTTTCCGCTGGGACCGCGCGGCGGCGGAGATGGAAGAGGTGTTCTTCGAGGCGCTGGGGTAAGCAGCCCACCATGAGCAAACGGGGGCCACCCAAACACCGCCTCAGGTCGGCTGGAACCGAACCTGTTCGATCACAATCTTTGCCGGATCGACTGAGGTTACTTTGCCGACGATGTCCAAGTCGGTCCCAATCTGAAGACTACACCCTCCCAGTACGTCTCGGCCTATGAGCACGGCAGAACCGGCGGACAGCTGGATATCGCAAGTCCGTTGCCCTTTCCGGATCACGACGGAGTTGAACTGGGCACGCCACCCAGAAGCTGGGATCCACTGCCCAGCAAAGCTTTCAGGTGCTGCCGACGTCACTCGCGACAACAATTGGTTTGGATCGGAGTCTGTAAGGACTCTCGCATTCCCAGCCGCGGTAGTCCAGGAGATGGGTTGGATGTTGATGGCGAAGAGCTCCCAGCCCTTGGGAGTACGGACGAAAGTCAGGCCTTCGTACCAAGTTGACATCTCGTCGAACTCGGCCTCGAACAGCACATAGTAGTAGCCGGCTTGTTCTTTCGCCGTCTTGAGCTTGTGCCGCAGGGGACCTCCCCGGGGCTGGGTCATCATCTTCGCGATCATGGTGCGGTAATTCGCGAAAGGTACGCTGATCCGAACCGTTTCCGCGAATGAGTCGTAGACCTTTTCGAACCGTCCGTCGTAGAGGTCCAACAGCACCGCTTCCGCTCGGCTTACTAGTGGCTTAGTAGATACACTACAGTCTGCGTCTCCTCCCAACAGGCACTGAAGCTTCTTGGGTTGATCGAAGAATGCGCAGGACACGAACAGCATGGCGACGGCGACAGTGAGGAGGAGAAAAGCCCAAGCCAGTGAGAGAGCCAGGGGGCGGAGAACGCGCGGGCCCGTACGGGAAAGAGCGGCGAAGACCACCAGGATGACCATCGCCACCAGTACCGTGAGGCCCCCCAGGATTGCAGTCTGAGGCTCCAGCTTCCACGCTGTAAGCACGATCGCGACGACGGCCGCGACGCCCCCCACTCCGATAGCATAGCGAAGGGAGGGGACTTGCCGGACGGCTTCCTTGAGCAGAGCGACCGGCGTGATCCCGAGGATTCTTCCAGTGATCGGTTTCGTCGGCATTGTGGATGTCCCCCGGCAAGGGATGCGATCAATTGACCACGATGGCCGAGATCCACAGCCTCAACAGTTGAGGATATGGAACGGGCTGCGTGAACACGGACATTGGATCGTTGATGTAGAGCACCGGCATGACTCCCTGCGGGGTCGGAACGAACGCCATGCCGCGCAGAACGACGACGTGGGACGTCCCGGGCCCCGACACGATGTGGAGAATGATGGGCCGGTTGGAGGCCAGCGTGTTGTAGAGGGTGAGTGGGTCGGTAGGGGGGGCGATGGTGGAGGCATGGCCTCCAAACTGACCGATCAGGAACTGGATCTGTTCGAGGCTCCCGGTACGCACACAGGCAGGATTTCCCGAGCAGCAGGCCGCCGGAGGTGCGTTGTTGGCGATCGCCACCAACGCACACTGTTGCGGCGTCCGCTGCGGGCCAGCGACCGCGAGAATGATCTGTTGGGCAACGGCGGCCCAACACCAAGCGGGCGTTTCCTGAAGGATGTTCTGGATGGGGAGGTCGACCGGCGGCGGGTGCTGAGCCCAGGAGGGAGCGGCGAGCACCACTGTGCCCAGCACGAGAGCTACGACGTTCTTCGGGATCTTCATGGCTTGTTCCTCCTTTCGGATCGATTTCTTGGACGGACGGGTTCTCTGATTTCCCCGCGGTTACGAGCCTCCTGCGGCGACTACCGAAGCCGGGCCTTCCTGCCGGTCTTCGACGTTGCTCCAGACACGCAGGTCGTCCTCCTGGAGGACATTGGCGGTCGTTCTCGCCACATCCCGAATGCACTGCACCAGCCCCAGATCAAAGGCGTCGAACGGTCTGGGGTTGCCCGTGAGGGCCGCGACGAAGCTGATCCGCAGGTCACGGATGCGGTCGTCCCGCCGCTGGTTCATGCAGGCCTGGACGAGACCTTTGGCGGCCGTGTTCCCTCGGATGACGACGAAGGTCCGCTCAGGGTGGGCGACGACAAGGCCGAGGAATGAACCGGTCCGGAGCAGCACGTTGACGAGGGGACCGAGCGTCCCCAGGGACCCTGCGTTGGCGCCGATGATCTGGTCGAGCGGGAGATCCGTCACCTTGCTCTCGAAGAGGATCCCCTGGGACCGTTCGGCCGTCTGTGTCTCGTGATCCCAGACCTTGTCGTCCCGCCCCAGCACCGTGACCTCCGCGGTGGCGGGGTCGACATGGAGATTGGCCCTGGCGACGGTAAAGACTTTGCCATGGTGGGCTCCGTCCTTGAACGGAACATCCTCGCGGTCGCCGAAAGGAACTTGCCGGTCATCGGGGAGCTTGAAGTTGGCCGTATAGCTCCACCCCTCGGTCCGGTCCCAGTCGTGACCGTTGTGGAAGGTTTTGTCGTTGGCCACCAGCAGCGTCAGTTGGTTGTCGCCAGCTCTCAGGGTCAAATCGCCTTCAGCTTTCTGTTTCGTGTCGAGAACGATTTCTCCGTTCAGGACCACCATCAAGTCGTCGTCCGCGTGGGCCGAGGCGCGGACGGTGACGGGCTCGCGCAGGCGAAGATTAAGCGGGAAACCGCTGTTGATTTCGGTAGGCTCCTGCCCGAAGTCTGTGACGAGCTCCGTGTGCACCCGAGCGAGAAGCCCGGAGATCGACAGGCCAGGCTCTCGCAGTGAGTGCAACACTGCGTTGGTGTAGGGCGACCGCCCGTCGCTCGAACCGCTGGCCGCCACTTGATTAGGTCCGGTGGCGAAGGAGTACAGCGTGCCGGTCAGCGCCGGGGCGGTCTTTGCAAGGCCCTGAACGTCAATCCGTTTCTCCTCTCGGCAAGCGTCAAGGAGGACGAGCTTCGCCGCCTCCCTGGGAGCCGAGGTGAGCACGGTCTGGACGGCCCGGAGAGAGACGGAAGTTTTGGGAGTGACGTCGCCACCGATCGGCATCAGGTAGTTCTCTTGATTGAGCTGGAAGCCGTGCCCCGAGTAGAAGACCATGACGATCGTGGCATGCGCGATGCGGGTCTTCAGGTCGGCCAAGCCCTGGTTCATCCCTACGAGGGTGCCATCGTAGACCGAGATTACGGTGAAGTTGAGCTGCTCCAGATAGTCCTTCATCATGCGGGCATCCTCGACGCCGCTCACCTCTTCGCCACCGCCATACCCGCTGTTGCCGATTACCAGAGCGTACCGTTCCGCCGTTGGCCCGGCGCTCGCACGGAGCGGAGCCGCGATGGTAAAGGCGGTTAGAACGACGAAGACGGCCAGCGCTACGACTCGTTCGAGCTGAATCTTCATGTTCGTCTCCTTATCGGGTCAGGGGTTGATGGTTCCCGGTGGGCAGATCGGACGGCTCATGGGGTCCTTGAACGATTGGCAGCCGCTCGCCTCGAGGTCTTTCGCGCTCTTCCACCGCGTGAGCTTGATGTGTGGGATGGGACGGTCCGCCCAGGCCGGAGGGTTCTGCAAAATCTGGTAAAGGAAGGCGAAGTCACGGCCGACGCCATCGTCGCAGGGAGAATCGATCGGAAGCGTATCCCGTTCGTTCATCAGCCTGATGAGAATCTTGTTGCTGGCAGGCTTGAGGTTCAGGAACTGCGGGTTGCCGCCGAAGTCGCTGATGGCCACCGACACCTGCGGCACAGCCGTACCGGAGAAGGGGATGTCTAGGTTGGACACCACTCCCTGGGAGATTGCCTGGTTGACCTCATTGGCTTTTTCGGTCTCATGGAGCGGCCGGAAGCTCGTGGCATGTACGTTTTTACCGTCCTCGTCTAGGCGTACAGCGAGCGCGCAGGCCGTGACCGAGGTGAACGGAAAATCGGCGCGCGCGATCAGGGTGGCAGGAGGGACCGAATCAAGGACCGCGGGATCGAGCGTCTGGTTGAATGGCGGCTTTGAAAGGTTGGGTACATAGCCGAAGTCGCCGGCCGTCGTGGAGCTGAAGGGAAGGCTGCTCGGAGGCTGTTTGGAGAGCTGCTGCCGTGGCGGCTCGAAAGCCGGCTGGACCAGGAGCGAAATCTCCTTACGCGTCAGGTCGCAGGTGCATTCCAGGCCGTTGACTGCGCATCCCGGCACGGCAGTGCACTCCTCTGGCGTCAAGGTCGTGACCGTAAGCATGGGACGATGAGGAGCGAAACATTCGAAATTGAAATCGGCCGGCGGCGTGCGGGCGTCGACCAGCAGTGCCTTCATGTGGCTGGCCGTCCCTGCGCCGTCTTGGACGGGCATTAGGGTGAGGAGCCCATGCAGCAGGATCTGTACAGTCAGCGTGCTCATTTCTTTTCCTCTCTTTTAACCGGCATCCGCTGGATGCGGTACCGTGATTGGACAAGCGAATGGACGGACGAAAAGCGGCGATTTCCGTCAGGGGTTGATGCTGCCCAGAGGGTAGATCGGACGGCTCATGGGAGTCTTGGGCGATAGGCAGCCGCTGACCGCGAGATCCTTCGCGCTCTTCCACCGTGTGAGCTTGACATGGGGGATGGGACGGCCCGCCCAGGCCGGGGGGTTCTGAAGAACCTGGTAGAGGAAGGCGAAGTCACGGCCAACACCATCGTCGCAGGGAGAATCGATCGGAAGCGTCTCCCGTTCGTTCATCAGCCCGACGACGATCTTGTTACTGAGGGGCTTCAGGTTCAGGAACTTCGGGTTGCTGCCGAAGTCGCTGATGGCCACCGATACTTGTGGTGCCGCCGTACCGGATAAAGGGATCTCGAGATTGAACACCACCTCCTGAGCGATAGCCTGGTTGACCTCATTGGCTTTCTCGCTCTCATGGAGTGGCCGGAAGCTCAGTGCATATACGTTGTTACCGTCCTCGTCTCGACGTACGACCAGCGCGCAGGCCGTGACCGAGGTGAACGGAAAATCGGCGCGCGCGATCAGGGTGGCGGGAGGGACCGGGTCGAGGGCCGCGGGATCGAGCGTTTGGCTGAATGGAGGCCGTGAGAGGTTAACAACGTAGCCAAAGTCGCCAGCTGTCGCAGAGCTGAAGGGGAGGCTTCTCGGAGGCTGTTTGGAGAGTAGCTGCCGCGACGGCTCGAAAGCCGGCTGGACCACGAGTGAGATCTCCTTTCGCGTCAGGTCGCAGATGCACTCCAAGCCGTTGGGTATGCATCCCGGTACATCAGCGCACTCTCCCATCGTCAAGGTCGTGACCTTCAACATGGGGTGGTGAGGAGCGAAGCACTCGAAATTGAAATCGGCCGGCGACGTGCGGGCATCGACCAGCAATGCCTTCATGTGGTTGGCCGCTCCTGCCCCGTCTTTGACGGGCATCAGGATGATGAGACCATGCAGCAGGATCTGTACGGCCAGTGTGCTCATATCTTTACCTCTTTCTAAGCTTGCGGCGCATGATGCGGCGCCGAGGTTCGGTACAAGCGCAATGGACGGACAAGAGCCATCGATTTCCAGGGTTCGTGAAACCTTTTTTCCGGTCCGTCTCATGAGCGGAAGAACGAGTCAGCGTCCAACCTAGGGGACGCCAAGGAGACCGCCATGAGATTGATCAAAACCTTCGGATGTATCTGCGTTCTGCTCACGTTCACCACCGCTTCGGCGTGGGCGGCGAAGGATGACGGGGCCGCCATTCAAGATGCCGCCTCCGCCCTCTTTCCCCCTGTTCAAACTGCGACTCATCAGCTCGCCGCAGTGCGAGCGGCCCACGATCAGCTCGCGAGGCTGGGCAACGCTCTTCTCTACGCCTCCGTCTCGGCGGCGGACCTCCAGGCCCATCTCCCCGGTCCCATTCGCACACAGGCTCAGGATCTTGGCGCCGCCGGCGAGATCAAGCCTGTCCGGATCGAGCTTCGAGATCAGGAGGCTGTGCTCACCGCGGGGTTCGATATCGAGATCGACACGCTGCCGGCCAACCTTCAGGGGACCGCGGAGGTTCACTGCGCCGCCGCCGTCGAACGCGGCGCCCTGGTCCTGCGGCCGAGCGTTTCGACCTTGAAGTTGACCGGCGGAAACCTGGGCGGTACGGATGTCGAAACCGCCAAGCCATTCCTCAATCTGATCCTGAGAGCCCTCCTCGAACGGCTCAACGCCGCCATCGCCGTCCAGCGGGTACCGCTCCGGCTCCAGAGCATCCAGCACCTCGACCTGGCAGCTCTCCTCGCCAGGGTCGGGGGCGAGGGGCAGATCGCATCTCAGGGCATCGATCTGAATGTGGGGCTGGGCGCGGCGGCGCTGCTCGTCGATGCCTCCGGCATCCATGTCCTGGCCGATGCGGTGGTGCTCACTCCGGAGCGCTTCACCGCGACCTTGGAGGAGCTGCGGCGCGATTTCGAGCAGAACCGGCCCCCCCTCTTCACTTCGAACCAGCTCGCGGTCCTCGGCGAATGCGGCCAGCCGGTGGTGCTGCCACAGTCCACGGCGCAGGTCTTCGCCGCCGTCTGCGCGGCGAATTCCGATCTTTTGACAACCTCGGCACCTCCGCCGACAGTCACCGATGCCGAAGCCGAGTCCGCCCTTGCGCAGGAGGTACAGGCCCTGCGCGACGAGTTCCGCACTCGCGTCTCCCGCGTCGAGCCAGTCGCGAACCTCCCCTGGGACCATACGCTCGTCGCCGTTTCTCGAGCCCAACTCGCCGTAGGATTGAACGAGGTTCTGCGGGGCGTAGCCGTCCAGGCGAAGCTCCGGCCACCGCACGTGACGGCCGAGATCCCGCCCGAAGACCGTAACCTCCGCACGCCGCCAGCGCCGGACCTCCACTGCGAGCAGGTGGGGGGAGCCTGCCCGTCTGTCTTCGAGTACCCGCCCTACAATCCCCGGGGTTGCGATTCGGATTGCGGTTTTAACCTGGGCTGCATTGCCCGCAAGCTGGACTGCGAGCGGCTGAAGGAGCAGGAGAGGGTTGCTTACGAGGGCGCCAAGGCCGCGGCTCAAGCGGCGTTCGGAGCCGACAAAGCGCGCTGCGAGCTCGTGAAGGCCGGCCAGCAGATCGGTTGCCGTGCGAACCAGGCTTGGCTCAATGGCGTCGGAGGGCTCGATGTCGGCGAGCTCCGTGGAGGCATCGAGCTGCGGAACCTCGAAGTCGACTTGAATCTCGACCAAGTCCACTTCGGGCCGGACTTCGAGGCTGTGGAGCTCCGTTTCGCGGGGTCAGGTACAGGTGACGTGGCGGCGGAGGTCACAGTGGTCCCGCACGGCGCGGGAAACCTGGTCTGCGTGGCCCAGTGGACGGCGACGCTCGACGCCCATCTGATCCTGTTGCCGCTTCAGCAAACCGTGCAGTTGCAGCGTGCCGGCGTGGCCAGCCAGGGAGATCAACTTCGCCTTTTCTACCGCCTGCCGGAGGTCCCTCTTCAACTCCACCTCGACCCGCCTCCGGTCAAGGCTTTGCTCGATCAGAACGCTGGTAAGTTCGCTTTGAGCTGTCCGCTGCCGGCGGCGACGCTTGCGGTGCTGGCAGGGTTCCCTGGGTCCGGAATCGTGTTCGCACCGGTTCTGAGCCGCGAGATCCTTCGTGACGTTGTCGACGTGACGGCTCCCGCGCAGGAGATCCCAGTATCGATCGGTCCTCAGGATCTACCGGTGGGCGACGGCAAGACCGTCCGCTTGGTGCCCTCGTGGGGTGAGAGGGCCATCATCCTGAAAGCGAAGTGAGGGCCTATCGCGCTTCGGTGCTGGCGCCAATGAGCTCGAACGCCGCCCAGATTCTTGGGTCCGCAGCGGGTCCAAGGCCAGCTTTCAACGATTCGATCTGGGTATCGCGAAGCGCCGAGGCCGGATCGAAGCTCTGCCGCAGGCGCTTGAGGAAACGGCCGAAGAGCTCGGCGGTGGCCGCGTCGTCGACGTTCCACAGGGAGGCGACGACGGACGGGACCCCGGCGGCCAGGAAGGGGCGGGCCAGGCTTTCTACTCCTTCGGTTTTCGAGACCTTGCCCGCCGCCGTGCTGCAACTCGCGAGGATGGCGAGTCGCGTCCGGCCGAACCGTTGCCCGAGCAGAGTCCCTGAATAGAGGACGCCTCGCGCCGCGTCGCCCGGATCGGGGGCGAACAGCATCTGGGAGAGTAGCGGATGCTCCGGGTTGATCAGGGAGTGCCCGCCGAAGTAGACGATCTCGAACTCCCCTGCCTGGCGGAGAAAGGCTGCCCTTGTGGCCGCCTGGCCCGTCAAGAGTATCGATCCGGGCAGAATGCGGGAGAACGACGCCTCGATGGTCGACGCTTTCAAGCTTGGCAGGTCGGCGAACAGCCCGCGATCGAAAGCGGGATCGGAGATCAGCAGGGCGCGCGGATCGCGGGGCTGGGCGAGCTCCCGGTCGCGGCGGAGGCTGGAGATCAGTACCTTGGTGCTGGGGGCAATCGAAAAGACGTGGTCCTGAATGAGATACCTGCCGGTCCGCTCGTTCCAGAGCACCGCGAAAGGGAGGATGTGCAGAGCGCCGTCAGGTATGGCGATGATCCGCTCTTCCGGAGCGAGGTGATCGGCGAGGGGGCGGATGAGTACCTCGTAAAGCCGCGCGGAGGTTTGCCGTGCGTCGGCCGCCCGGCCTTGGTCAAGCTCTTGCCTCAACCGTTGGACCAGCGCCGCGAGCTCTCTGGTCCCGACAGGCATCGTTCGGGCGCTGAAGCCGTTCTCCCGCAGAACCCAGATCACGAGACTCCGGGGCAGCGACGAATACTCGACCACCGTCGTGCCCGGCGGTAGTTGCCGGCAGAGCGAGGAAGGATCGGCGGTTGCCGTTTCCCTCGGAAGCCCGCCTGTTGGTAGGAGTTGATCGACAGGATGGGCGAGGATCCAGTCCAGCAACACCCTCGCCTTGGACTGCTCGGCGTAGCGGAACGCCATCTCGGGCTGATGTCGCTGTTCCATCTGGAGCCGCACCATAGCGTCGAGCATCTCCCGTGTCTGGTCGAAATAGGCGATGCGCTCTTCAAACTCCGGGATACGGTCGCGCTGCAGCTCGAGCTCGGCGATTGCCTCCCGGAGATCGCGCTCCGTCTCGTCACTCCGCCCCTGGGCCTCGTGCGCATGAGCACGCTGGTAGAGGGCCTCCGCCAGCCGGTAATGATAGGACGACGAGCGGAATGAAAGGATCACTTCGTCGAGCAACTCAATCGCTTGTCGAGGCGAGTCCGCAAGGCTGGCTTCGACGAGCTTGAGGTCGCCGTCCGTCGTTTCACGGGTCGTCGGGTCAGGGATCTGTTGCAGCTCCCGGCGCCCTTCTGCAACGTCCTGCCTCGCGGCCTCGCGCCGACCGAGAGCTCCAAGAATCTCTGCGCGCCCGCGGTAGGCCAAGGCCTTTCGCAGGGGCGAACGATTCGCGAGAGCGATCCTGACCATCTCGTTGTGGAACCAGAGGGAGATTTCCAACTCGCCCTCTCCCTTCGCGAGCCAGGAGGCAAGATTGCAGATCGAGTAGCGCGTCGGAGGGACAGCGAGGGTTGCAGGCTCCAGGAGCGCGGGGTAGATCTGCTGCCAAGCCTCGCTATTCCGCCCGAGGTAGTCGAGACCTGCCGCTGCCTCTGCGGCCATTCGCGCCGCGTAGGCGCTCTCACCGAGCTTGCGGAAATCGTCCCGTGCCCCGCCGTAGGCGGTCACCGAGGCCGCTGGATCTCCCTGGATGATGGCGATGAGACCCTCGAGCGCGAGCGCCGTTCCGTGAAGCGCAATGTACCGTTTGCCGTCCAGATCCTGATGGAAAGGGCGCAGCAGAGTCAGCGCCCCATTGTAGTCGGATCGCTGATAGCGGCAGAAAGCGAGCCAGTACGTCGCCCATCCGGCGAAGGGGCTGCGCCCTCTGGCTAGGAGTCGCCGCGCGGTCTCGAAGTGAGGCTCGGCGTCCGCAAAGCTCGACTGTCCCACCAGATCGAGACCACGCCTGTAGGCCCGGAACCCCTTCACGAGCCGATCGAAGCTGCCGAATGGGCTCTGGCGCGCTGCCTCGATCCCCGCCACCGTGTCGGCGGTCATGGACTCGCCGCGGTACTTAGCGAGGGCGCTTCCGATGGCTCCGGCCATCGCTAGAAGCTGCCGGGCTTCGCTTTCGCGCTTTCCGGCCTCCGCCCAGGCGACGAGGAGGGTCTTCTCGGCGTAGTCCCGGGCGAGCTGAGGCGAGGCGGCGGCCAGTGCACTCAGGGCCCCAGCGTCTCCCGCTACCGCGGCAAGCCGGAGAGCTTCGACGCTTTTCTCTGGAGAAGGTCGCTGCGTCCGGCGGTCCAGAGCGGCCACGAAGCGATTCGCGGCGCTACGCCAACGCGGGTCTCGCTCGGTGGCCAGATAGAGGTGCCAGTCCGCACGGGCCTCAGAGTCCAGGGAGAGGCGTTGCAGGGCGAGCGCCCGGTTGAATCGGGCCTCAGGGAGGGTTGGGTCGAGGTGGACTGCATGATTCGCAGCGATGAGACCGCGGACGAAATCCAGCGGATCCGAGAAGGCCGCGCCACGTTGCAGGTGGGCAGCCGCCGAGTCGCTGGCCAGGACCGCGTTGGAGGGGGCGAGCTCGCGGGCCTTGGCCAGCTTGGCCAGAGCCAGATCCGCCCGCCCATCAAGGAGGGCGATCACGGCATCGCCGCGCAGTTGGGCGACCTCGCTATCCGGCTTGGGGCCGAGGCTCTCGACGGCCTGCCGTCGGAGAAGAGGGGCGCGATCTCTCAAGCCGGTTGCTTCTGCCGCATCGTCCCAGGTCAACCCGGACATGCGCCCCTGCTCAGGGCGAAATCGGAAAAGCTTGGACGTCTTGTCTCCGGTTCCGCGCCGCGGTTCGGGGGCCTGCGGCTCTCGGTGGCAGGCAGCGATCAGGCCCAGGGCAATGGTTGCCTGCAAGAGCCACGGCATGTAAGCCAGCCGATACCGGTTCTGAGGGCCGCTGGATGAAGCGGGTTTGCGGAGGTATACCCTCACGGTCGTCTTCCGGTACGTAGGAGGGCACCTAGCGCCCGCGGCAGCCACCGCGCCCGCCGCAGCAGGTCGCGCAGGGCGAGGGCGAAGAGCACGAGCAGGGGCACCGAGGCCTGGAGCAGGAAGCGGTTCCAGGTCGACATCACGACGAAGTCCGGCTTCAGGCTGATCGTGGCATAGAGCCAGCCGACTCCCAGGGGCGCGGCGGCCGCGAGGAGCAGGGGGAAGGCGGGACGCCTCTTGAAGCCCCGCCAGCCGGCGAGCAGCACCAGGGGCGCGGCCGACCAGAAAAGCCCCCAGTCGAGGAAGCTCACCATCTGGGAGCGCACGTCCGCGGCGAGGCGGGGGATGCGGGTGAAGATCCCCGGCCAGAGCAACCCCCAGGAGGTCGCCTGCTCGAAGCTCTCGAAGCTCTCGGGAACGACGGCCCGCCAGGAGAGCAGGAGGATCACTCCGAACGCGGCCGGCAGAGCCGCGAGGGCCAGCCCGCTCCGCCGGCGACGCCAAAGTTCGCGCCACCGTGTCGTGTGGCGTCCCGGAATCCACGGGTAGACGACCGCCAGCCCCAGCGCCACGGGAGCCAGGATCTCGCCCTCGGCCTTGGTGAGCACCGCGGCGGCCAGCAGGATTCCCGCCGCCAGACCCGACGAGGGCCGCAGGCGGAGGTCCAGAAGCAACAGCAGGCCGGCGCCGAAGAAGCAGGCGAGCGGCAGATCGCTATAGGCGGACGCCGCGCCACCCGACCCCGCGAAGGCCGGAAAGGAGAGGAGGGAGGCGCAGAGGGCCGTCCACCCCGCCGTGACCCGGCCCGTCAGGGTCGCGGCCCCGCCATGGATCAGCAGCAGCCAGACGGGGAAAAAGACAGCGTACATCGGGCGGAAGGCATGGTGGTCCGGCTCCGCATGCGTCACTTCGAGCACCGCCACCTGGGCCACCGGCATCAGCAGCGGATACCAGGGGTGGGAGACGTACCACCCGGCTTGAGTCAGCGCGGCCGGGTGGACCGTCCCCTCGCCGCGCACGTAGCGCGCCTGGGCGCTCCAGGTCATACGCCCGTCCCAGTCCGTCAGCGGGTTGTCCAGGGCGTCGCAGACGAGAGCCAGGGAGATCAGCGCGCCGGCCGCCAGCGCGATGCGGCCCGAGAGGCTCCTGTGCCTTCGCAACGGCGGAGAGAGTTGAACGACCTTGCGTCGCCGTACCCAGAAGACGCCTCCCGCCAGCACGGGCACGGCGGCCACCCCCAGGATGGCTGGCGTACGCAACGGCACGGCGAGCCAGTGGGAGAGGGCGTAGAGCCAGCCCGCCGTCCAGGCGACGCCGAGGAGCCAGGCGTAGGCCATCCGGCGGCCCAGGGGCAGCTCGCGGATCGCCGGCAAGATCTCGGCGAGGCCGGCCCCCGGAGCGGCGAAGAGGGCCACGCCGCTTAAGGCCGCGAGCGCCTCAAAGGGAACCATGGTTCGCGTCCATCCGGCGCAGCAGCTCGTCGCGGTCGAGCAGTACCGCCGGATCGTGAGGTAAGGCGACGACCACCCAGCGCGGTCCATCCGGCCGGCTCAGAGCCTGCCGCAGCTCCCGCGACGGGCCGGTCTGCCCCGACATCTCGCTCAGCCGCCCCACGTACCGGGGTCGGCGCGGCGCCAGCTCGAAGCGCACCCAGTAGGTCGCGCCCTGGAGCTCCTCGCCGCCGTCGAGGAGGAGATAGTCCCCGCCGGGCGGAATCGCGCGGCGGATCGAGTCCAGGGCCTCCGCGGCGGCGGCTCCCAGCATGCGAGCATGGGCGCCCCGGGCAGTCTCTCCCGCCAGCGGCACCACCTCGACGAGCCGCCGTCCCACCCGCAGCGCCGCCAGGGGCAGGGCCGCCAGCAGTGACACCGCGAGCAGCGCGAGCGCCGCGGCGCGGAGAACGGAGCCGGCGAAAGCAAGCATGGCGGCATTGTGTATCAAAAAGGGAAAAAACGAGCCGGCGAGGGTCCCAGGGGTACAATGCGCTGCGCTGTGCTGTATAAGGCACAGTAAGATTTCGCATCAGCAAGCCACGGAGCAGGTTTTTGCCTTATACGATCGGCATCGACGCCCGAAAGATTCAAGACTTCGGAATCGGCACCTATGTCCGGAACCTCATCCGGTCGCTGGCCGCCATCGATTCAGAAAACCGTTACGTGCTGCTGGCCAAGCCCGGCGACCGCGAGGGGCTCCTCGACCTGCCGGAGAACTTCCAGGTCGCCCTGGAGAGCTCGCCCGTGTACTCCCTGCGCGAGCTCGTCGCCCTCTCCTGGCATCTCTACCGGCGCAAGCTCGACCTCTACCACTCGACCCACTACGTGCTGCCGGCCTGGGTAGGCTCGAAGGTGGTGGTCACCATCCACGACATCATCCACCTGCTCTATCCGGAGTTCCTGCCCAGCAACCTGGCCTTCCTCTATGCCCAGAGGATGATCCGCCGCAGCCTCGTGCGCGGCGACCGCGTCATCGCCGTGTCGCAGAACACCAAGAACGACCTGGAGCACCACTTCAAGCTCGGCGGCGAGAAGATCGAGGTCATCCACAACGGCGTCGAGGACATCTTCCGCCAGCGCCTGACGGTGGAGGACCAGCAGCGCTGGCTGCGTGACCTCGGGGTGGCCCAGCCCTACCTGCTGTTCGTGGGCAATCCGGCCAAGCCGCACAAGAACCTGGATACCGTGGTGCAGGCCTATGCCCGCGCCCGCCGCATGGCCCAGTTCGACGCGCCCCTGATTTGCGTCGGCAGCCGCGAGGGTTCCGAGTTCAAGATTCGCCAGCGCGCCAACTACCTGGGGATCGGCGACAAGGTGCGTCTGCTCGGCCACGTGGCGCACGAGGCGCTGCCGGCGATCTATCAGGGAGCGGCGCTGTTCCTGTACCCAACCCTCTACGAGGGTTTCGGGCTGCCGGTGATCGAGGCCATGGCCTCGGGCGTGCCGGTGATCACCTCCAACACCTCGGCGCTCAAGGAGATTGCCGAAGGGTACGCGCACGTCGTCGATCCCCTGGATCTCGACGGCATCGCCAAGGCGATCGCGCACCTCATGGGCAATCCCGAGGCGCGGGCCCAGCTGACGGCGCTCGGCGAGCGCCGGGCGGAGGATTTCCGCTGGGACCACACGGCGCGGCGCACGCTCGACGTCTACATGTCCGTCATCGAAGGGAAGAAGCCTGAGGGCCGGCGCGGAGGCCGGGCCTGATGCCGGGGACCGCGTTCAGCTTCCCGCCGCCCCTGCCGCCGGGGCCACCCCTGCCACGGGTGGCGCTGGTGCACGACTGGCTGACCGGCATGCGCGGCGGCGAGAAGGTGCTCGAGGTCCTGGGCGGGCTCTACCCCGAGGCTCCCCTCTACACCCTCTTTCACTTTCCCGGCAGTGTCAGCTCAGGGCTCGAGTCGCATCCCATCCGCACCAGCTTCCTGCAGAAGGCGCCGGGCCTGCGCAACCACTACCGCAACTATCTGCCACTGTTCCCGGCCGCCATCGAGGAGCTCGACCTCTCGGGCTTCGATGTCGTCCTCAGCTCCAGTCACTGCGTGGCCAAGGGGGTCATCGCGCCGCCCGATGCCTTCCATCTCTGCTACTGCCACACCCCCATGCGCTACGCCTGGGACCAGGAGCATGCCTACTTCCCCAAGCGTCACGGCGCGGGGCCGCGGCTGCGGTCGCTGGCCCTCACCGCCCTGCGCGCCTGGGACGTTTCCTCCGCGGCGCGCGTAAACCTCTTTGTAGCGAACTCGCGTTTCGTGGCGCGGCGGATCGAGACCTACTATGGCCGTTCCGCCGAGGTGGTGCACCCCCCCGTGGACGTGGACTTCTTCACGCCGGGGTGCGGGCGCGGCTCCCGCCAGGCCGAGAACGAGCCGGATTATTGCCTCATGGTCTCCGCCCTGGCCCCCTACAAACGCGTCGAGCTCGCCATGGCGGCCTGCGAGAAGCTGGGGCTGGAGCTGCGGATCGTGGGCGAGGGGCCGGAGCGCAAGCGCCTGGCCGGCATCGCGGCCTCCAACGTCCGCTTCCTTGGCAAGGTCGGTCCGGAGAAGCTGCGCGATCTCTATCGCGGCGCCTCGCTCTTCCTCCAACCCGGGGTGGAGGACTTCGGAATCGCCTCGGTGGAGGCCCTCGCCTGCGGCACGCCGGTGGTGGCCGCGGCCCGTGGCGGCATCCTCGACGTGGTGGAGGACGGCCGGCACGGCGTGCTCTACCCGGATTGGGAGGGACCCTCGGCTTTGGCCGCCGCGATTGACAAAGCTCGCCGGATCGGATTCAATGGATTGGACTTGCGCAATCGTGCTGAGTCGTTTGCCGTTCAGCGATTCACCGATCGCATCCGTACTCTTCTATCTCGTCGGATTTCCAGTTGAGGGTGCCTTTCCTTTGATCCAAGAACGACACAGGAAAACGGCCGGGCTCTACCTCTTCACCGATCTCGCGGCCACGGTGGCCGCCTTCTTCGCCGCCTGGCTGCTGCGCTTCGAGCTGGCGGTCATCCCGGTCACCAAGAACGTCCCCGACTTCGGCCCCTATCTACAACTGGTGCCGTTCGTGGTGATTTTGTGGCCGGTGGTCTTCTACTTCCACGGCCTCTACCAAAGCCGCCGGGGCCGAAGCCGGGTGGACGAGGTGCTCACCATCGTCCTCGCCGTGCTGCTGGCGACCGTCCTGCTCTCGGTGGTCATCGCGTGGTACAGGCCGCCGGCGTGGCCCGGCAGCCGCGAGTACTTCACCTACAGCCGCGCCTTCCTCGGCCTGTTCGCGGTGGTCGACCTCGCCTTCGTGGCCACATCCCGCATGCTGGTGCGTGCGGGGTTGCGGCGCGTGCGCAGCTCCGGCCACAACCTGCAGCGCATCCTCGTCGTGGGCGGCGGACAGCTGGGGCGCGAGATCACCACCAAGATCCTGGCGCACCGCGAGATGGGTTTCGAGGTCGTGGGCTTCCTCGACGACGATCCCGGCAAGCAGGGAACGACGATCTGCGGCGTGCCCGTGCTCGGCGCGCTACGCCAGGCCGAAGAGGTCGTCGAGACGCAATGCATCGATCAGGTTTTCATCACCCTGCCGCTGGAGGCCCACAAGAAGGTGCTGCAGCTCATCGAGCTGATGGCCCGCGAGTGCGTGGAGATCAAGCTCGTGCCCGACATCCTCCAGTATGCCACCTTGAAGGCGGCGCTCGAGGACGTCGACGGCACGCCGGTGATCAACCTTTCGCAGGTGCCGCTCCAGGGTTGGAACAGCATGGTCAAGCGCCTCATGGACGTCGCCATCGCTTCGGCGGCGGCGGTCGTGCTGCTGCCGCTGCTGCCTATCATCGCGTTCGCCATCTGGATCGAGGACCGCGGCCCCATCTTCTACCGGCAGGAACGCATGGGGCTCGACGGCCGCTCGTTCATGATCCTCAAGTTCCGCTCGATGCGTGTCGACGCCGAAGAGTCGAGCGGCCCGGTGTGGGCGATCAAGGACGATCCACGCCGCACGCGCGTCGGCGGCCTGCTGCGCCAGTGGTCTTTCGACGAGCTGCCGCAGATCTGGAACGTCCTCACCGGCGACATGTCGATCATCGGTCCGCGCCCCGAGAGGCCGACGTTCGTACGTGAGTTCAAGCACAAGATCCCGCGCTACATGCTGCGCCACCGCGTGAAGTCAGGCATCACCGGTTGGGCTCAAGTGCACGGCTGGCGCGGCAACACCTCGATCAAGAAGCGCATTCAGTACGATCTCTACTACATCCAGAACTGGTCGCTGTCGCTCGACTTCAAGATCCTCTGGATGACGTTGCGCTACGCGTTGCGCCTCAACGCGTACTAGGTACCCTCTCCTCAAACCCTTACTCCACGGGCTTTTGACGGCGCATCGCGAAAGCGTGCGCCGCCCGAGGAGAGGTGCGTTCAGGCCTCGCGTCGAGGCGCCGCGCGCCAGTCTTGCGCTGTTGGCCGTCATGCCCACTAAGGGTAGAGGCGTAAAACCTCTTGACGCCCAAGATGTAGTGGGCGTAACCTAAACGCATCATGCCCATGACAGGGCACCAATCACAAAGGAGAATTCAGATGGCCGACAAGAAGACCGCCGCAAAGAAGGCGCCCGCCAAGAAGGCTGCTGCCGCGAAGCCGGCAGCTAAGAAGACCGCCGCCAAGAAGCCCGCCGCCAAGGCTCCGGCCAAGAAGGTCGCCGCCAAGAGCTCGGCGAAAACCGCGACCGCGGCCAAGAAGCCCGCCGCCAAGGCTACCGCCGCGAAGAAAGTCACGGCTCCGAAAAAGGCTGCCGCCAAGAAGCCTGCCGCGAAGCCGGCCGCGAAGTCTGCCGCCAAGAAGGCCAAGTAAGGCGGTTTCAGAGAGGTGCAAGCGAGGCGACGTTCTGGTTATTTCCGGGGCTCTGTTTCTTTGATGGTCTCTCTTGCTTTTGTCACCAGCGTCGCCTGAAGCACGGCGTCACCGTCTCCGCCCCGAGACGTGAGCGTCGTGCCGGCCCCAAGAGTGAAAGTCCTTTTCAGGCGGCCGTTGCCAGCAGGCGCGCCGCCGCTCGATCCACCAGCCACAACCGGTTGCCTCCCACGATCTGCGCCGGATAGCGCGAAGGATCGCGTGTGCCTTCGAGCACCGCGCGCAAAGGCTCGGCCTTGTCGTCGCCGGCCGTGAGGAAAACGGCGAGGCGAGCACTGTTGAGCACCGGGGGCGTCAGCGTGATGCGGAAGGTGTTCTGCGCCTCAACCCACGGCGCCACCACCAGCCGCTCGCGTTCGTGCACGGCCTCGCCGCCCGGAAACAGCGACGCGGTGTGCGCGTCCTTGCCGAGGCCGAGCAGGATGAGATCGAAGCGCGGCCACTCTCCAAGCGCCGAGTGGAACTGCTCGCGAAGCTCCGTTTCATAAGCCTTTGCGGCGACCTCGGCGTCCGGCTCCTCGGCGTGGATGCGGTGGATGTTCGCGGCCGGCAGCGGCACCGCGTCGAGCATCGCTTCGCGCGCCATGCGAAAGTTGCTGTCGGCGTCGTCGGGCGGCACGTGACGCTCGTCACCCCAGTAGACGTGGATGCTGCTCCACGGCAATCGATCGCGATAGAGCGGGCTCGCGAGCAATCGGTAGAGATCGCGCGGCGTCGAGCCGCCGGAGAGAGCCCAGGTGAAACGGCCGTGCTCGCCCACGGCTTCCGCGGCGCCGCGCACCACCTCTTCGGCCGCGGCGTGCATCAGCTCGGGGAGAGTGTCGAAGACTCGGACCCGGCTTAAGCCCGCCATTTGCGTCCGTCCTTCTGAATCAGCTCGTCCGCTTCCTTCGGCCCCCACGTGTTGGCCGCGTAGTTGGGGAAGTTGCGCGGCGAGAGCGCCTTCCACACGTCGAGGATGGGCGTCACCACGCGCCATCCGGTCTCCACCATATCGGTGCGGTGGAAGAGCGTGGTGTCGCCTAGCATGCAGTCGTAGAGCAGGGTTTCGTAGCCGGTGTGCGGCTGCGCGCCGAAGTAGTCGGCGTACTCGAAGTGCATCTTCACCGTGCCGAGGCGCATCTGCGGGCCGGGCACCTTGCCTTCGAATCGCAGCGAGATCCCCTCGTCCGGCTGGATGTGCATGACCAGCAGGTTGGGGTTGAGCCGCTCTACCGGCGTATCGCGGAAAAGCATGAGCGGCGCGCGTTTGAACTGGATGGCGATCTCGGTGGCGCGCTTCGGCAGGCGCTTGCCCGTGCGCAGATAGAAGGGCACGTCGGCCCAGCGCCAGTTGTCGACGAACATCTGGAGCGCCACGAACGTCTCGGTGTTCGAGCCCGGCGCGACTGATTTCTCGGCGCGATAGGCGGGCACGCGCTCGCCGTTGATGACGCCCTCGCCATACTGCCCGCGCACCGTGTAGCGCAGCACGTCCTCGTCGCTGAACGGGCGAATCGCCGACAGCACCTTCACTCGTTCGTCGCGCACCACGTCGGAGGCGAACGACACGGGCGGCTCCATGGCGGTGAGCGCGAGCAGCTGGAACATGTGGTTCTGTACCATGTCGCGCAAGGCTCCGGCTTCTTCGTAGTAGGTGCCGCGGCCCTCGACGCCCACGGTCTCGGCGACGGTGATCTGCACGTGATTGACGTAGCGGCGGTTCCAGATCGGCTCGAAGATGCCGTTGCCGAAGCGGAACGCCATGATGTTCTGCACCGTCTCCTTGCCGAGGTAGTGATCGATGCGGAAGATCTGCTTCTCGGCGAGGACCTCGCGGATGTCGTGGTTCAGCTTACGGGCGGAGTCGAGGTCGTGGCCGAACGGCTTCTCGATGATCACCCGCCGCCACTTGCCTTCCTCTTCGCGGGTGAGGCCCGCCTCGCTCAGGCGTTGGATGTAATCGGCGAACAAGCTCGGCGGCACGGCGAGGTAATAGAGATAGTTGCCCACCGTGCCGAGCTCCGTGTCCACCTTCGCGAGCGTCTCGCCGAGCCGGTGGAACGTGGCCTCGTCCGTGAGGTCGCCGGCCACGTAGCGCATGCGTTTGAGCAGCCAGTCGAGCTTGGCCTCGTCGACCTCGACAGTCGCGAACTCCCGCAGATCCGCGGTCATGCGCTGCCGGAACTCGTCCTCCGAAAGCGGCGAGCGGCCGATGCCGACGATCGCGAAAGCCTCCGGAAGGAGCCCGTCGTTGACCAGGTTGTAGAGCGCCGGAATGAGCTTGCGCTTGGTCAGGTCGCCCGTGGCGCCGAAGATGACCATGGCGCAGGGCGGCGCCGGCCGCGCCTTCTCCTCGTCCACTCTTTCCAATGTTTCGTTCGCCAGCGAAGCGGTCATGGCAGCATGTCCTTTCGAGTCTTTGAATCAGCCCTTGGCCGGGTGCTCGACGTGGCCGCCGAACTTGTTGCGCATGGCGGAGAGCATCTTGTCCCCGAAGGTGTGCTCCTGGCGCGAGCGGAAGCGGTCGAAGAGCGATGCGGCGAGAACGTTGACGGGCACGGCTTCCTCGATCGCGGCCTGCACGGTCCATCGTCCTTCGCCGGAATCTTCCACGGCGCCCGTGAACTCCGCGAGCTCGGGGCTCTCGGCGAGCGCGCTCGCCGTGAGGTCGAGCAGCCACGAGGAGACGACGCTGCCGCGCCGCCACAGCTCGGCGATGTCGGCGAGGTCGAGCTCGAAGCGATGGCCGTCGGGCAGGGCTTTCGAGGTGGCGTTCTTGAAGATGTCGAAGCCTTCGGCATAGGCCTGCATGAGGCCGTACTCAATACCGTTGTGCACCATCTTCACGAAGTGGCCGGCACCCACCGGGCCGCAATGCAGCCAGCCGTCCTCGGCGGTGCTCTTCTTGCCTTCGCGTCCGGGAGCCGGCGCGATGTTGCCGCGGCCGGGCGCCAGCGTCTGCCAGATGGGAGCCAGCCGCTCGACCGCCTCGGTCTCGCCGCCGATCATCAGGCAGTAGCCGCGGTCGAGGCCCCACACGCCGCCGCTGGTGCCGGCGTCGACGTAGAAGATACCCTTCTCCGCCAGTGCGCGGGCGCGCCGCACGTCATCCTTGTAATAGGTGTTGCCGCCGTCGACGATGGCGTCCCCTTTCTCCATCCTTTCGCCCAGCGCCTTGACCATGCCTTCCGTCGGATCGCCCGCGGGCACCATCACCCAGGCGGTGCGCGGCGGCTTGAGCCGCGCGACGAACTCGTCCAGGGTCCCGGAGCCCGATCCACCCTCGGCCACCAGCTCCGCCACCGCGGTCGGGTTCAGGTCATAGACGACGCATTCGTGCCCGCCACGGAGCAGGCGGCGCACCATGTTGCCGCCCATGCGTCCGAGGCCGATCATGCCGATCTGCATTGGAGTCCTCTCTTTCTCAACGACGGTAAGCCCCCTCCTCTGCCGGCCGGGAGGGGAGCGGGGAAAGTCTACACCGCCGCTGGACGGTCCCGGCTTTGCAAGAGCTTCACGGTCGAGGAGGAAGAGAGCATGGGCAAGCGAAAGATCGCAACGAGATGTGCGCGGACGGCGGGAGCCGCTCTGTTGCTGATGACCCTGGCCTGGCCGGCGCGGGGTGAAGTGGCCGTCACGGCCAAAGGCGGCACTCTGGGCGGTGGCGTCGAGCTGACGGTGGGGCTCTCCCCACAATGGAACGTCCGCCTGGGAGGCAACGCCTTCAACTACACGGACGATCGCCGCGAGGTGAGCGGCATCTTCTACGATGCCAAGGCACGGCTGCGCACGGCGTCGGCGCTGCTCGACTTCCATCCGGGCGGCGGCGGTTTCCGCCTGTCGGCCGGCGCGATTTACAACGACACGAAGGTCGACGGCAACAGCCTCGTGCCGGCGTCGGGGTTCTACGACATCGGAGGTGTACAGGTTCCGGCAGCCCTGGTGGGCACCCTGAACGGCCAGATCAAGTTCGATCCGGTCGTGCCCTACGTGGGCCTGGGCTGGGGAAACGCCGTGGGGCCGGGAGGGCGCGTGCGCTTCGCCGCCGATATCGGCGCGATGTTCCAGGGCAAGGGCAAGGTGACGCTGACGCCACAGATCCCCGCCGGTAGCCCGCTCAACAACCCGACCGCCCGCGCCGCCCTCCAGATCCTCCTCGACCGCGAGGAGCGGGACATCGAAGACGACGTGGCCGATTACACCGTCTACCCCGTGGTGTCGATCGGGGTGTCGTATCGGTTCTGAGAGGCGAGGTAGAATGAGATATGCCCGATCCCTTGAAACGAATCGACCCGTTGTTGGTTGAGGATTTGAACAGAGGCTTCGTCAAGCGAATCCGGAAAATCCGGGAAGCGCTGGGCCAGATTCCCCCCGATGGCACAGAGATCGTCCGCGAATCGCGAGATCGCGGATGGTGACGGTCTAGGAGGGTGCGCGCCAGAAAATGCTGTATGGAAGGGGTAGAGACGCTCCCAGCCCGTTTCACGATACCGACCGCAGGCCCTGGACGTCGGGACGTCTCCGAGGCGGGGACTCTGATCCGATCAACCCCAACCCATGGCGGGGGAAGGGTCTTGTATCGCGGAAACCGGGAGCGCCGAGACGGGGTATCGCCCCGTCGTCGGTTCATCGTCTTTCGGATGGCTGTGGCCGCCGCCGAGACGTCCCTCGCGCCAGGTTAAGACTGGGAAGGGGGGAAGGAACATGCAATAGACAGAACCTGAAACCCTTCGTAGTGGACCCAGTAGGTCCCAATCCTACCCGGCAAGGGTTGGCCACCCACCGGAAGCGAGTCTTGCAGGTATGGGGGTAACTCCCTACCGAGAAGCGTAGACAGCGAGTGTGCAGGCCGTGGTAATCAGCCTCGAGAGACGCGAACGGGGAGCCGACGTCGTGGGACGAGCGGAAGGCAACATCCTCGGCGCTTTAAGTGGCCTGGCGTCGAGGGTCCTCCGGGGTACCAGCCCAGGGCATGTACACAAGGGGGTCCGCCCAGGAACCTGGGAGAACCCTGAGATCTCCGCGGTCAAGTCCCGGCTGGGCTCCGGGTGACCAATCGTCCAGGCCCACAGACGAGGGCGTCCGTACCCTGTGGGAGCAAATCAACGGGCGCACCCGTGGTACCGCCAAGCGAAGGAAACGAAGCGCGGCGGGATGGACTCAGGGCGTCGTAGCACCTCAACAGTACCGAGGAAGCGGGGGAACCATCCCGAGGGACCCCGTGGAGGGAAAAGGGGTGTCGGGTCACGGAATCGTTGGAGGGAAAGATGACAAGGTCGCCGAACCTTGAGACAGTCTCAACGAGACTTCAACGAATAGCACAACTGGCAAGGGAAGATCCGAGGCGGGCCTTCTTGAGCCTGGCTCACCACATCGACATGGATCTTTTGCGAGAAGCCTACCGTCGGACGCGCAAAGATGGTGCCCCGGGGGTGGATGGTCAGACGGCGGCGGACTACGAGGAGAGCCTGGAAGGGAATCTCCAGAGCCTCTTGGACCGCTTCAAGTCGGGCCGCTACCAAGCGCCGCCGGTTCGCCGGGCTTACGTTCCGAAAGGGAGTGACCCGTCGAAGAAGCGGCCCATCGGGATCCCGACCTTCGAGGACAAAGTGCTTCAGAGGGCGGTTGCGATGGTGCTGGAAGCGATCTATGAGCAGGACTTCTTGGACTGCTCGTACGCCTTCCGGTCCAAGCGATCGGCGCATCAGGCGATCAGGAAGCTGCGGGAAGTTCTCATGGCGATGGGAGGCGGCTGGGTGCTGGAGGCTGACATCCAGAGTTTCTACGACGCTCTAGATCGCAGTCAGCTGAGGAGCTTTCTGGAGCAGAGGGTGCGCGACGGGGTGATACGCCGCGCCCTTGACAAGTGGCTGAAGGCGGGCGTGATGGAAGGTGGAACCCTCAGCCATCCAGCGACAGGAACACCGCAGGGAGGAGTCATCTCTCCGCTCTTGTCGAACATCTATCTTCATGAGGTGCTGGACACGTGGTTTGAGGCGGTGGTGAAGCCCCGGTTGCAAGGGGCAGCGTTTCTGATCCGCTTTGCCGATGATTTCGTGCTGGTGTTCCAACTGGAGAGCGATGCTCGGCGGGTACTGGAGGTACTGTCGAAGCGATTCGGCAGGTACGCCTTGAGCCTCCATCCCGACAAGACCCGTCTGGTGCGTTTCGAACGGCCCGGCCGCAAGGCGGAGCCTGGGAAAGCGCGCCCGCATGAGGAGCCGAGGAGCTTCGACTTTCTCGGTTTCACCCACTTCTGGGAAAAGTCTCGGCGTGGCAATTGGATGGTCAAGCGCAAGACGGCTTCGGACCGGATTACCCGGTTCCTGGGGCGAATCAACCTGTGGTGTCAAGGCAACCGGCATGCACCCCTAGACTGGCAGCATGCACAACTTCTCCGCAAACTGCTCGGGCACAGCGGGTACTACGGGATCACCGGGAACTCGCAGTCCCTTAGCAGCGTGCACCAAGAGGTCAAGCTGATCTGGCGCAAGTGGCTCAATCGCCGCTCGCGAAAGCCCAGCATGCCCTGGAAGCGGTTCAAGCTTCTCTTGAAGCAGTATCCGCTCCCGAACCTGAGGATTTGTCATGCGGTCTGAAAGTCGCGTAGCGAACCCGTGACCTGAGGAACCGTATGCGGTAATTCCGCACGTACGGGTCTGTGGGGGGCCTGGGTGGGAAACCACCCAGGCCTACCCGGCGCCGTTATTGGACTGCGGAGGGCGTCGTGGACGGGCTGGGAACGTCTCTACATCCTTCGCTGAAAAGATGGTGTTTCTGCCGCTCACCTTCCTAGGGCGGCTTCACGGCTCCGCTTCGAACTGCAGCTCCGGATCGTGCTCGGACTTGCGCAGGAAGTCCGCCACTCGCGCCACGACTTCGAGGCTGACCTGCTCGGCCTCCAGGGCTTGCCGTAGAAAGGTGAGCGCGGCCAGGGCCTCGCGGTGGATGTGCCGCGAGGTGAAGATTGGCACCATTTCCGTGGCCAGCCGTTTCAGCTCTTCCGTCCGCCCCTGCTCGGCATAGAGCAGGGCCAGCTCCAGGGAGACCAGAGCGGTGTCGTAGGGGATTCCTTCCTTCACGAAGCCGTCGCGTGCCGCAAGGAAGCGCGTCTCGGCCTGCTTGGATTGACCGAGCCCGCGGGCGATCTTGCCGCGCACCCAGCTCCGGCGGTTCTGCACCCAGGGCTCGTTGAAGCTGCGGTAGAGCGGACGCGCTTCGCGGTAGAGCTTGTGTGCTTCCACAAAACGGCCGATCTCCGCATGGTAGAAGGCCAGGTTGTGCCGGGCACAGAGGAGCAGGCGTGGCTCGCGCTCGGGATCGATCAGCTCCAGAGCCTGGTGAAGGAGAGGAATTCCGGCTGCAGGATTTCCGGCGTGATGATGCACCGTCGACATATTTACGAGCGAGCGTCCTGCACGGTGCCGCTCGCCGGCTTCACGGAAGATCGCGACCGCTCGCCTCAACAGATGAAGGGCGTCCTCGAATCGTCGCTGGGCCCTTCGCAGAGAGGCCCGCAGATCCAGGAGGATTGCCCGCTCCAGGCCGTCCCGCGTGTCTTTCTTGAGAATTGACTGGGCGGTCTGGAATGCCTCCTCTGCTGCCGTGAAGTCGAATCTAACCCGGCGAGAGTTCCCTATATAGGCCCAGGCTCGCGCCTGAAGATCGGCGATGCGCTCGGCTCCATACCGCGTCGCGTCCAGGTGATCCGAGAGACGCAGAGCAAGCCGCCCCAGAGTCTCGCCGTGGGCCGCATCCTGAATCGTGACCTCGAGACTCCTTTCCACCAGAAGCTCGAAAACTCCCCAGGTGTGAAACCGCGTAGCACCTTCCCCGAGCAGGTTCTCTCGTTGTTCCGCAGGCTGCTCCAGAAGCTCCAGGAAGAGCCCAGGCGCTTGGTCGCGTTCCTGTTCCAGGGCGGACTCACAGTCCGACACGGCGCGCGATGTCTCCTCTAGGGCGATCTCATAAGCAGCAAGCCTGGCGGCTCCGGCAGTGGCAGCTTCGGCCCTTGCCTCGCGGGGAAGATAGGCGAGCCGCGACCGGCAGTAGGCGCACCACTGGAGATGGCGGAGCATGGCCAGATGGCCGCCGTCCAGCGACAGGAGGAACTCCTCCAGGACATCATCATGCGGATGAATCTTCACCCTTCGCCTCCTCGGCCGATCGCCGGCATGCCTCAATGACGGTTCGCAGCAGCCACCCTTCCGGGTTCTCGATACGGAGCCGCTGCTTGCTGACCAGCGTGCGGCAGGCATCCTCCAGAATGTCCCTGGATCTGGCCTCCGAGATCCCATAGGAGACGAACACCACCGGCAAGACGTGGAGCAGCCGGTCCAGGATCTCGACGCAAGACTCGTAGGGTCGCTCCATTGCGCGAAAGAACTCTCTTTCACTGAGTCATCGCGCGGGTACAATTCGGGACACGTCGGGGAAAGAAAAACGCCGGCTCCCGGAACCGGCGCGTTCCAAGAGAGCTTCCAGGGCTCTCCTAGCTGCGGCCGTTGGGGTCCATGCTGCCTCCTTCGTCGGTCGTCGCCGGAGGTGCGGAGGGGGGAAGCGTGCGTCCGTCGGGGTCCATGCTGCTCCCAGCCTTCTCCCAGATCGCCGTCAGGCCCGGGACATAGCGGCCGGCCAGCCACTGCCAGAGAGAGTCGAGGAAGCCGGAGCTTGCCGACGGGATTCGAGGGGACCAGGCCTGGGCGGCGCCGGCCGACAGCAGAGCCAGGGTAAGGGCGGCGGCGAGACAGCGGATTTTGTGCGACATGGCGGATTCTCCTCTCGGGCGATCCGCCTCCACAGCCGCCATGGCCGCGGTGGGACCACCCGGGGAAGAGTGGCACCAATTGAGCGGGGAATAAGCCACCCTCGAATCCGGTCTATCAGGCAGACGGCGCCAGGGTGTACGATAGGGCGCTGATTCGAGGCACCGCCCCCTATGCATTCCCCAATCCTACGCGGCCTGGCCGCGGCCCTGCTTCTGGCCGCGCTCGTCGCCACCGACGCCTTGCCGGTCTCTCCGGTCTCGCGGAGGCAGTGCGACATGGTCTGCTGCCGGATGCCGGCGGCGATGGGGCATGGCGAGGCCTGCCAGTTGCGGCCCGCCCGACCGTCGCGATGCACGGTCGGCATGTCCGGCGGGCTTCCGGTCTCCTTTGAGAACCAGCGCGAGAAGGCCGCCCGTCCGGGTCTGCGGGACTCCCGCCCGGGCGAGGTGATCCTCGCTCCCGCCGGCTGGGTCGCCGAGACGAAATCGATCGCCCCGCCGCCACCCCCGTTCGAGCCTCCGGTTCCCCCTCCGCGGTCTCTCCGTTTCGCCTGAGCGTCGCCCCAGCAGGCCGCCCTCGTGGCCCGGCCTGTGGATTCACGCTGGAAACAAAACGGGAGATTTCGACCGATGATTTTCTTTGACCGTCCCCGCACGTCCGCGCTCGCCGGAGCGGCAGCCGTCGCGGGTCTGATCCTGATGTCCGCCATGCCTGCAAACGCCTGTTCCATGTGCCGCTGTGGCGACCCGACCTTCAACGCCCTGGGCACCGACGTCTACAACGCAGGGGCCTTTCGCGTCGCCCTGGACTGGGAGCGCTTCGCCAAGCAGCAGGGAATCCTCCCCGAGCATGAGGAGGAAGAGGTGGCTTCCTTGAAACATACCTCCTCAGAGCTGGGCCGCGAGTCCGTGGTGGAGAATCGTTTCACCACGGCCCTCTCTTATACCTTTCACGAACGCGTCGTGGCCGTCGCCCGCGTCCCCTTCACCTCTCGCGACATGACGGCCCCGGAGGGGCGTTCGTCGCAGAACGGGCTCTCCGATCCCGAGCTCTATGCCCTCGTGCGTCTGTGGTCCTCGGAGTTCTCGCCGGGAATGGGACGCCGGGCCTGGATCTCGGTCCTGGGAGGCGTCAAGACGGATTGGGGGCAGAACGATGTCGCTCGAGGAGGCGAGCGTCTCGACGAGCATTTGCAGCCGGGCACCGGCTCCACGGACTGGTTCGGCGGCCTCTCAGGCGTATACCTTGTCGATCCCAGGTCGTCGTTTTTTGGCTCCGCGCAGTACCGCAGAACGGGGACCAACAGCGCCGGCTACCGGTACGGCAATATCGCGATGGCGAACGCCGGCTACGAGCACAAGCTCGGCAAGCGTTTCGACGGCGCGTTGGAGCTCAACTTCCGCAATGCCGGCCGCGACGAGCTGGACGCCAGCGGCATCCTCGATCCCAACACCGGCGGCGCTCTGCTGTATCTCTCGCCGAAGCTGATCGTCGACTTGAGCAAAGGGCTGGTGGGCCGGCTCGCCGTGCAGATTCCCGTGGCCGACGGCCTGAACGGCGAGCAGAAGGAGAAGGTGGTGGCGAACTTCGGGTTTACGTATCTGTTCTGAGTCCCCATACTCTCGGGGTGCGCCGCCCTTTCCGCTTCGGCCCCGTTACGCTGGCCCGCCCCTCGTTTTCGGCGGCGGACCTCGTCGTCGTCGCCGGCCTCGGGGCGGTGCTCGCGCTGGCCATCCGGCTGGCGTGGCGGGCGCCCGCGGTCGTGGCCGGGCCCACGATCAGCCTCGCCTGGTCCGCCCTGCCCTGGTATGCCCTGCTCTCGACCTCGCGCATGGCGGCGGCCTACGTGCTGTCGCTCGCCTTCAGCCTGGCCTACGGCTACTTCGCGGCGCGTAGCGCCGGTGTGCGCAAGGTGCTGATGCCGTTGCTGGACATTCTCCAGAGCGTTCCCATTCTGTCGTTCCTGCCGGTCGTGCTCTTGGGCTTAAGCGTCCTGCTGCCGCAGGGGATCGCCACAGAGCTCGCGGCGATCATCCTGATCTTCACCTCCCAGGCGTGGAACATGACCTACAGCTTCTATCAATCCGTGACCACGGTGCCGCAGGAGATGCGGGAGGCCGCGGCCATCTTCCGTCTTTCCCCCTGGCTGCGGTTCCGCGTGCTGGACCTGCCGTTCGCCGCCGTGGGCCTGATCTGGAACAGCATGATGAGCTGGGCCGGCGGCTGGTTCTTCCTCATGGCCGCCGAGATCTTCCGGGTGGGGAGCCGCGACTTCCGGCTGGCAGGCCTGGGCGCCTATCTGCAGACGGCGGCGGATGCCAACGATCTGAAGGCGGTGGCCGGCGGCGTGATCACCCTGATCCTCACCATCGTGCTGCTCGATCAGATCCTTTGGCGGCCGGTGCTCGCCTGGGCGGACAAGTTCAAGGTGGAAATGGTTTCCAGCGACGCGCCGCCGCCGCGGTCGTGGTTCTACGACGTCATTCATCATTCGCGCCTGATCGGCTGGCTTCGGCGCCGCGTCTGGCTGCCCGTCGCGGAACGCCTGGACCTGCGGGCGAACCTCCCTGCCGAGAGGGATGAAACGAAGGGGACGGGAGCTTGGCGGCGGTTGGTCCTCGGGCTCCTGGCGGTCCTCGGCTTGATTGCGGCGGCGGGGCTGCTCTTCGGTTTCTATCGCGCCGTCGTGACCCTCGCCGGTCTACCCATTTCCGGCTGGGCGGCTCTCGGAAAGGGCGTGCTCGCGACCTTCGGGCGGGTCGTCGCCTCGCTGATCCTGGCTCTGTTGTGGACGGTTCCCGTGGGTGTCGCCATCGGCACCAACCGGCGGTTGGCGGGCCTTCTGCAGCCGGTGGTGCAGGTGGTGGCCTCGATCCCCGCGACGGCGCTGTTTCCCGTGCTGGTCCTGGCGCTGCTGCGCGTGCCGGGCGGGCTCAATCTCGCGGCCGTGGTCCTGATGCTGGCCGGCACTCAGTGGTATCTGCTGTTCAACGTCATCGCCGGCACCGCGGCGATTCCCCAGGATCTTCGCGACTCGGCCGATCTCCTGCGCCTGTCGCGCTGGCAGCGCTGGACGACGTTGACGCTGCCGGCCCTCTTTCCGTTTCTCGTCACCGGGGCCATCACGGCCGGGGGCGGCGCCTGGAACGCCAGTATCGTGGCCGAGTATGTGACGTTCGGCGGCGAGACTCACAGCACGGTGGGCATCGGCGCGCTCATCGCCCACGCCACGGCGGCTTCCGATTACCGGCTGCTGCTGGCCTCCACGCTGACAATGATCCTGACGGTTGTGGGGCTCAACCGCACCTGGTGGCGATGGCTTTACCGTCAGGCCGAGGTGAGGTTCAAACTCGAATGAGGTACCGGCCATGATGACGACAACGACGACCTCGGCGGCGGCTCCCGCGGACACCGATCTGCTGACGGTGCGCGGTGTGACGAAGTCCTACGGCACGGGTGACAAGGTTTTCACCGCCGTCAGGAACATCGACCTGCACATCGCGGAGGGCGAGTTCGTCTGCCTTCTCGGCCCCTCGGGCTGTGGCAAGTCCACGCTGCTTCGCGTCATCGCCGGCCTGATGCCGGCGACCTCCGGCGAGGTGCTCTATTGCGGCCGGCATATCAAAGGGGTCAATCCGTACGCCACGATCGTCTTTCAGACCTTCGCCCTTTTTCCCTGGCTGACGGTGGAGCAGAACGTCACCGTGGCCTTGAAGGCCCGCGGCGTCGATCCGCCGACGCGCCATGCCACGGCGCTGCGGCTGATCGACACCGTGGGCCTCGACGGTTTCGAAAAGGCTTATCCCCGCGAGCTTTCCGGGGGCATGCGCCAGAAGGTGGGCTTCGCCCGCGCCATGGCGGTGGAGCCCGAGCTGCTGTGTCTCGACGAGCCGTTCTCCGCTCTCGACGTGCTCTCCGCCGAGGCTCTGCGCGGCGAGCTGATGGAGCTATGGCTGGGCAAGAAGCTCCCCACGCGCGCCATTCTCATGGTCACCCACAACATCGAGGAAGCCGTGTTGATGGCGGACCGCATCGTGGTGATGGGCAAGAACCCTGGCCATGTGGTGACGGAGATTTCGGTCGGTCTGCGTCACCCCCGGGCGCGCAAGGACACGGCCTTCCAGAGCCTGGTCGACCGGGTCTACGCCGCCGTCGCCGGCCACACGCCTTCGGAGGCGGAGGCCCTGGGCACCGCGCCCGGCCAGCCCGGCCACACGCACCGGTTGCCGGCCGCCCGCATCAATGCCCTCAGCGGGCTCATGGAGAGGCTCAACGAGGAAGGGGGCCGCAGCGATCTGTATCGCTTGGGCGCCGACTTGCAGCTCGAGTTGGACGACCTGCTGCCCGTGCTCGAAGCGGCCCAGATCCTGGCCTTCGCCCAGGTGATGGAAGGGGACGCGGTGCTCACTCCTTTGGGCAAGGCGTTCGCCGAAGCGACCATCCTCACCCGCAAGCAGCTCGTGGCCGCCCGCATCCTGCGCCAGCCCACCATCCTGTGGATTTTTGAAACCCTGCGGCAGGACGACAACCAGCGGGTGGCGCGCGCCTACTTCCTCGACAAGCTGCGTCCCGATTTCGGCGAGGCGGCCTCCTCGCAGCTCGACCTCGCGGTCAAGTGGGGCCGCTACGCCGAGCTCTACGATTTCGACGACGATCGCGACGAGCTGTATCTCGAGGCGCCGGAGTAGGAGGGGTTCCTCAGAGGCGCCTCAGACGCGCACGAACTCGCCGACGCTCATCATCGGCCGGCGCGGGCCCGAGCCGGTGCCGGGGGCGTGGGGGAGGGACATGGGCCGGCGCAGCTGCTCCTGGCCGAAGAGGCGCTTGAGGAATTTCATCGCTTCCTCTTCGACGAGCTCCGGAGTGACCTCGGCGAGGGTCAGCTTGTCCGAAAGGAGGCTGAAGCCGATCCCCTCGTGGGTGATTTTTACCATTTGGGCGGCGTCGTCGCCGAAGAAGAGGAGCGAGCGCTCATAGTCCTCGAAGCGGTCCAGCTTGACCTTCAGGCCGGCCGCCGTGGAGCGGTGGAAGATCGAGGCGGACTCCACCTTGCCCACCATCACGTCCTTGATCCCCTCCAGGATGGGCACGATCACCGAGCGGGCCACATGGTTGAACTGCTCCCGGAAGGGATCGTTCTGCCGCACGACTCCCTCCGGCTTCGACCTCTTCTCCTCCAGCAGGTCTTCATGGCCTTTGAGCAGGGTTCGGAGGCGTTCGAGATTGGCGGGGTTCATGGAGCGGTCCTTTCTTTTCTGCCGGGGTTTCGGCGCGATTTCGCGGAGGGAGATCTGCGAATCGCGTGCCAGTCCCCCAGGGATTCACGTCTCGTGTACACTTCCGCCCCGCCATGCCCAGACGTTCCGATATCCGCTCCATCCTCGTCCTCGGCTCGGGACCGATCGTCATCGGCCAGGCCTGTGAGTTCGACTACTCGGGGACCCAGGCCTGCCGCGTCCTCAAGCGCGAGGGCTTCCGTGTCGTCCTCGTCAATTCGAACCCGGCGACGATCATGACCGACCCGGAGTTCTCCGACGCCACCTACGTCGAGCCCCTGGTGCCGGAGGTGGTGGAGAAGATCCTGGAAAAAGAGCGGCCGGACGCGCTCCTGCCCACCGTCGGCGGCCAGACGGGGATCAACCTCGCCATCGCCCTCGAAGAGCGGGGAGCGCTGGCGCGCTACGGCGTCGAGGTGCTGGGCGCCAGCATCGCCGCCCTGCGCCTGGGGGAGGACCGCCTCCTTTTCAAGCAGGCCATGGAAGAGGTGGGGCTCAAGGTTCCCAAGAGCGGCTACGCCGGCAGCCTGGAGGAGGCGCTGGAGATCACCCACGACGTTGGCTACCCGGTGATCATCCGTCCCAGCTTCACCCTCGGCGGCGAGGGCGGCGGCGTCGCCTACAACCGCGACGAGCTGGAGGAGGTCGTGGCCTCGGCCCTCCAGGCGAGCCCCGCCCACCGCGTGCTCATCGAGCAGTCCGTCCTCGGCTGGAAGGAGTTCGAGCTGGAGGTGATGCGCGACGTGGCGGACAACGCCATCATCGTCTGCTCCGTCGAGAACTTCGACGCCATGGGCGTGCATACCGGCGACTCGATCACCGTGGCGCCGCAGCAGACCCTCTCGGACCGCGAGTACCAGGACATGCGGGACGATGCCTTCACGGTGATCCGCCGGGTCGGTGTGGCGACCGGCGGCTCGAATATCCAGTTCGCCGTCGATCCCAGGACGGGCGACCGGGTGGTGATCGAGATGAATCCCCGCGTCTCCCGCAGCTCCGCCCTGGCCTCCAAGGCGACGGGCTTTCCCATCGCCAAGATCGCGGCCCTCCTCGCCGTCGGCTACACGCTGGACGAGATTCCCAACGACATCACCGGCAAGACCTTCGCCGCCTTCGAGCCCAGCCTCGACTACACGGTGGTGAAGATCCCCCGCTGGGCGTTCGAGAAGTTTCCGGACACCCCGACGACGCTCGGCACCTCCATGAAGTCCGTGGGCGAGGTGATGGCCATGGGCGCGACCTTCAAGGAGGCGCTGATGAAGGGGCTCTCGGCCCTGGAGCTCGACGGCGGCGCCGCCACCCGCGAGCGCAAGATGTCCGACCCCGTGCGGCTGCGCGGCCGGCTCGCGACGCCGAACTGGGAGCGCCTCTTCGCCGTCTTCGCGGCGCTGCGCCAGGGCTGGACTCCCGAGGAGGTCTCCGAGGCCTCGCACATCGATCCGTGGTTCCTGCGCGAGATCGCCGAGATCGTGGAGCTGGAGGCGGAGCTGGCCTGCTGGGACCTCGCCTCGGCGCCGCGGACGCTGCTGCGGCAGGCCAAGTCCTTCGGCTTGACGGACGCGCGCATCGCGAGTCTCCTCAACTGCGCCGAGAAGGACCTCGCCGCCTCCCGGGCGCGGATGGGGCTGGAGCGCGTTTATAAAAGGGTGGACACCTGCGCCGCCGAGTTCCCCGCCACCACGCCTTACCTCTACTCGACCTGGGGCGATGAGGACGAGAGCGAGCCGGACGACCGGCGAAAAGTGGTCATCCTCGGCTCCGGCCCCAACCGCATCGGCCAGGGGATCGAGTTCGACTACTGCTGCGTCCATGCCGCCTTCGCCCTGCGCGAGCTGGGCTTCGAGACGATCATGGTCAACTGCAATCCCGAGACGGTATCGACCGACTACGACACCTCGGATCGCCTCTACTTCGAGCCGCTGACCCTGGAGCACGTGCTGGCGGTGATCGCCAGGGAGAAGCCGGACGGCGTGATCGTTCAGCTCGGCGGCCAGACGCCGCTGAAGCTCGCCCGCGGCCTCGCGGCGGCCGGCGTGCCGATCTGGGGCACCAGCCCCGACGCCATCGACCTGGCCGAAGATCGTCGCCGTTTCGGCGACCTGCTGGCGGAGGAAGGCATACTCCAGCCCGACAACGGCAGCGCCACCTCGTTCGAGGAGGGCCTGGAAGTGGCGGGGCGCATCGGTTTCCCGGTGGTCGTGCGGCCGAGCTACGTGCTGGGCGGCCGGGCCATGGCGATTTGTTACGACGAGTCCACCCTCAACCGCTACATGCACGCCGCGGCGGCCATCTCGGAAGGCCACCCGGTGCTCATCGACTGCTTCCTGGAGGACGCCTTCGAGGTCGATCTCGACCTGATCTGCGATGGCCGGCAGGCGGTGGTGGCCGGCATCCTTCAGCACATCGAGGAGGCGGGCATTCACTCGGGAGACTCGGTGGCCGTGCTGCCGCCCTACAAGGTGTCGCACGACGATCAGGACCGCATGCGCGACATCGCCCGCCGGCTGGCCCTGCGCCTCGGCGTGGTGGGGCTGATGAACGTGCAGTTCGCCTTGAAGGACGGCAAGATCTACGTCCTGGAGGTGAACCCGCGGGCCTCGCGCACCGTGCCGTTCATCGCCAAGGCGGTGGGGATTCCCCTGGTGAAGATCGCCGCCGCCACGATGGCGGGCAAGACTCTGGAAGAGCTGGGCTTCACCGAAGAGCCGAAGGTGCCGGGCGTGTTCGTCAAGGCGCCCGTCTTCCCCTTCCGCCGTTTCCCGGGCGTCGATCCGGTGCTGGGTCCGGAGATGAAGTCCACGGGCGAGGTGATGGGCGAGAGCCTCACCTTCGGCCTCGCCTTCGCCAAGGCTTGGCTGGCGGCCGGGCACCTCCTGCCGCTCGAAGGCACGGCGTTCCTCTCGGTGCACGACCGCGACAAGCCGGGAGTGCTACCGGTCGCGAGACGTCTCTCGGAGCTTGGCTTCGAGCTGGCGGCCACGGCGGGCACGGCCGACTACCTGAAGGGTCACGGCCTCGCCGTCCGCACCATGTTGAAGGTCCACGAAGCCCGGCCCCACGTCGTGGACCATCTGATCAACCGTGAGATCGTCCTGGTGGTGAACACGCCCCTGGGCCGCGCCTCTCACGAGGACGACGGCGCCATCCGCCGCACCGCCCTGAAGTTCGACATCCCTTGCATCACCACCCTCTCCGGAGCCATGGCCGCCGCCGAAGGCATCGCGGCCATGAAGCAGGAGGGCTTGAGCGTGCGGTCGTTGCAGGAGATGCGGGTGGAGTAGCGCGTGCTAGACTGGTTCTGCAAACCCATGCGGCGGTCCGGCACTCCGCGGCTTGGGCATCGCCCTCCGGAGAGAGGAGAGTACCCATGACCGTAGCCGCCTTTCAGTACGACATCGTATATCCGGAGTCCGACGGCCAACCGATGGGTGAAACCGACTTTCACCGCCAGGAGATGATGGATCTCATCTCCGCTCTGGAGGGGTATTATGAGGACGCTGGCGACGTTTACGTCTCGGGCAACCTCTTCCTCTACTACGAGAAGGGCGTTCCGCGGTCCGTGGTCAGCCCCGATGTCTTCGTGGTGAAGGGAGTGGATCCGGGTCCTCGCCGGGTCTACAAGTTGTGGGAGGAAGGCCGGGCGCCGTCGTTCGTGATCGAGGTCAGCTCGGAGAGCACCTGCGACGAGGATCTCGGCCGCAAGAAGCAGATCTACGCGAGGCTCGGAGTCGAGGAGTACTTCCTCCACGACCCTTTCGAGGAGTATCTCTCCCCGCCTTTCCAGGGATTCCGTCTGAAGAACGGCGAGTACCGGCCCATGAAGCTCGCCGCCGACGGCTCGCTCGAGAGCGAGGTGACGGGGCTGACTCTCCGCCGCGAGGGCCATCACCTGCGTCTGGTGAAAGCTGCGACTGGTGAGCCCCTGCTCCGGATGGCTGAGACACGCGCCAGGGCCCGCTCCCTCGAAGAAGAGCTCGCCCGCCTCCGGCAGGAGCTGGCAAAACGAGACTCCTCGACCGGCCGAAAATAAATTCTTCGTTGGCTTGGCCGAGTAGCAACAGATCTGTCGTCAACAGATCTGTTGGCCCCTCACCACCCCATAACCTGCACGAAGGCAAAGGTGCCTCTGGAGAAGAGGAAAGCGAAGAGCAGGCAGCAGAGGACCAGGCCTACGACGGCGGGAATCGTCTCGCCGAGCAGCGGGCTTCTCACGAGCGCGAGGATTCCCGCGATCAATCCCAGCACGGCCAGGACGTAGCAGACGGTCACGAGCGCGGCCACGGAGGCTCCGGCGTAGCCGCTGGCGCCGGTGAGGAGCGCCAAACCAATCAGCACGAAGCCGACGATAGGGGCCACCCAACTGACCAGCGCCGCCTGCTGGCTGGAATTCATCGTTCCCATCTCACCTCTCCCTTCAAGCGTGTGGGTGTAGATTATCGCAATGATCGAGCACAGGCGATTGGGACTCTGGGCAACGGCTCTGCTCCTCGCAGGTCCGGCTCCCCAGATCCAGCCCATCCATCTTCAACAACAACTCTCCCAGGGCCGTTTCGTGGAAGCTGCGAAGGAGCTTCAGCAGGTCGTCCTGCAAGCGGGTCCGGTCTTGAAGAAACCCTCTTCGGCGCAAGCGAAGGTGCTACGCGGAGCCGTTGAGACGACGCGAAGATTTCTGAACGTGACGCATCCCGTTCAGGAAATGAACGCCGCCCGTCAGGTTCTCTGTCTCTCCCGCGCCTACTTTCCGGAGGATCTCCCAGGTCTTGAGAACGCTTTGCGAGTGGGCGGGGGCGTCCGCGCCCCCGAGCTCATCGGCGAGCGGGTCCAGCGCTTTCCACTCCAGGCGCGGAAGGCGGGTATTCAGGGCACCGTGATCCTGGAGGCCGTTGTCGACGAGGAAGGTTGCGTGCGGCATCCCAAGGTTCTGAAGGGAGTGCCCGGCCTCGACGGCGCCGCCTTGGCCGCGGTCCGGAGCTGGACCTTCCAGCCAGCCACCCTGAACGGCAAGGTGGCCGCCGTCTACTACGTGCTGAGTGTACCGTTCAAGCTGAGCGATCCGGATTGACTGGAACCTTCCCCTCTCCTTTCTCGTAGTCAGGTTCTCCAGGGAAATTCTCGCCATGCTTACGATCCTCTCCTCCGTCCGCTCCCTGTTCCGGGGCTTCCGTTCCAGCCCCGGGTTCCTGGCGGTCGTCCTGTTCACGCTGGCGGTGGGCATTGGCGCCACGGCGGCGATCTTTACGGTGGTCAACGCCATCCTCATCCGTCCGCTGCCCTATCCGGAGCCGGAACGGCTGGTGGAGGTGTGGAACCGGGCGCCGGGAATGCACCTCGATCAGTTCGAGCACTCGGAGGGGAGCTATCTCGTCTATCGCCGGCATAACCACGTGCTGGAGGATCTGGGGATCTACGGCCGGGGCAGTGTCACTCTGACCGGCGGCGACCGGCCGGAGCGGGTGGAAGCGTCTGGAATGACGGCCAGCGTCTTTTCCGTGCTGCGGGTCCGTCCTCTGCTCGGCCGCACGTTCCAGGAGGCCGACGATCTGCCGGGTTCCGAGCCGGTGACCGTGCTCTCTCACGAGCTGTGGCAACGGCGCTACGGCGGACGGCCCGACGTGCTCGGCCAGGTGCTGCAACTCGACGGCGTGTCCACCCGGGTGGTGGGCGTCATGCCCGCGGACTTCCGTTTTCCCACGGTCCAGACCAAGCTGTGGCAGCCGCTGGTCATCGATCCCGCCAAGCCGGTGGTGGGGAACTTCAGCTACAACGCCGTGGGGCGTCTCAATCCTGGAATCACGCGGCAGCGAGCGGCTCGCGAGCTGTCGAGCCTCGTCTATCGGATCGCCGAGGACTACGGAGAGAGAGACGTCAGCCGCGGCATGATCGAGAGCGTCAAGCTTTCCGTCCTCGTCCACTCGTTGCGCGACGATCTGGTGGGGGATGTCGAAAGGGTTTTGTGGCTGCTGCTCGGCAGCGTCGGCATCATCCTGGTGATCGCCTGCGCCAACGTGGCGAATCTCTTTTTGGTGCGGGCGGAGGGACGCCAGCGAGAGGTGGCCCTGCGCACCGCTCTGGGCGCTTCGCGCCGCGACGTCGCCCGCCTTTTCCTGAGTGAGAGCATCGCCCTCGCCCTGATGGCTGGCGCTTTGGGTCTGGGCCTCGCGGCGGCAGGTGTCCGTCTCCTGGTCCACCTGGAGCCCGAAGGCATTCCGCGGCTGGACGAGATCGGTATCGATGGCTACGTGCTGGCGTTCACCGCCGCGGTTTCCATCGCGGCGGGCCTCGTCTGCGGCGGCCTCGCCCTGCTGCGCTTCGGCCGGCCGGAGATGGTGCCCGCCCTCAAGGAGGGGGGCCGTGGCGGCTCGGCGGGCCGCGAGCGGCTATGGACGCGCGCCGTCCTGGTCGTCGTGCAGATGGCCCTGGCGCTGGTGCTGCTGGTGGGATCGGGCCTGATGGCCAAGAGCTTCTGGCGGCTGCGCGGCGTGAACCCGGGGTTCAATTCCCAGGGCGTTCTTTCATTGTACTTATATCTGCCCAAGGCACGGTATCCGGATGCCCCGTCCACGGCCCGTTTCAATCAGCAGCTCCTGGAGAAGATGCGGGCCCTGCCGGGCGTCGTCGAAGCGGGCACCATTTCGACCCTTCCGCTCTCGGGAAATAATTCGAACAGCGGCTACACCTTCGAGGACTTTCCCCTGCAGAAGGACACCGTACCGCCCCTGCTGGGCACCCGCTACACCAGCCCCAGTTACTTCGAGACGATGCGCATTCCATTGATCGCCGGCCGCACGTTAGACCGCCGCGAATCCGGCCGGCGCTCCGGCGATATCGTGGTGAGCCAGGCTCTGGCCGAGCGCTTCTGGCCGGGCAGGAGCGTTCTCGGCAAGCGGCTGATGAACGGCATCAGCAAAGAGAAGCACCCCTGGTACACCATCGTCGGCGTCGTCGGTAGCGTTCGTGATCTCGGCCTGGACAAGAAGCCCTTGGAGACGGTCTATCTGCCGGTGCTGGGCCAGGGGCGGACGCCGGATGACAAGAATCCGGAGTATGTGGAGCGGAGCGTGTTTCTGGTGATTCGCGGGCGAGGTGCGCCCGTATCCCTGGTGGCGCCGGTGCGCCAGGCGGTCTGGTCGCTCGATCCCAATCTGGCCCTCGCCGACATACGGCCGATGCGGGACGTCGTGGCTCGTTCCATGGCGCGCACCTCCTTCACGATGCTGCTGCTGCTGATCGCCGCCGCCGTCGCGGTGGTGCTGGGGACGGTGGGAATCTACGGCGTCATCTCCTACGTAGTCAGCCAGCGGACGCGGGAGATCGGCGTACGCATGGCGCTGGGCGCGGCGCGGGGAGACATCGCCCGCATGGTCCTGCGCGAGGGGCTGTTCATCAGCCTCGCGGGAATCGTCCTCGGCCTTCTCGGCGCCTTCGCGGTGACCCGGCTGCTCATCGCCCTCTTGTTCGACACCAGCCCGCTCGATCCCGGAGTCTTCGCCGCCGTACCCGTCATGCTGGCCGCCGTGGCCCTGCTGGCCAGCTGGCTCCCCGCCGAACGCGCCGCCTCGGTGGAGCCGCTGGAGGCGATCCGGTACGAGTAGTACACTTCGCGTTTTCCCGGACCACCGGGGACTGTCGACTCGAGGACCCTTATGCGAATCCTGGTAGCCCTGGGCGGCAACGCCTTGTTGCGGCGCGGCGAGGAGATGACCGCGGAGAATCAGCGGCGGAACGTCCGCATCGCGGCCGAGGCCCTGGCGCCCCTGGGCCGCGAGCATCAGCTCGTCATCTCCCATGGCAACGGCCCGCAGGTGGGGCTCCTCGCCCTTCAGGGCGCGGCCTACGAGAAGGTGGGCGCTTATCCGCTGGACGTGCTGGGCGCCCAGACGGAGGGGATGATCGGCTACATGATCGAGCAGGAGCTGGGCAACATCCTGCCTTTCGAGCAGCCCTTCGCCACCATTCTCTCCATGGTCGAGGTCGATCCCGACGATCCGGCCTTTCAGCATCCCACGAAGCCCATCGGCCCGGTCTATGGCCAGGAGGAGGCCCGCCTGCTGGCGGCGGAGAAGGGGTGGATCCTGGCGCCGGACGGCGACGGCTTTCGCCGCGTCGTGGCCTCGCCGCTGCCGAAGCGCATCTTTCAGATCCGGCCCGTGAAGTGGCTGCTCGACAAGGGCTGCATCGTCATCTGCGCCGGCGGCGGCGGCATCCCCACGATGTACGGACCCAACCGCACGCTCCACGGCGCCGAGTGCGTGGTGGACAAGGACCGCGCGAGCTCCCTGCTGGCCCGCGAGCTGGAGGCGGACCTCTTCGTCATGGCGACCGACGCCGACGCCGTCTATCTCGACTGGGGCAAGCCCACCCAAAAGGCCATTCGGCGCGTATCGCCCGAAGCGCTCGCCGGCTACGGCTTCGCGGAAGGCTCCATGGGACCGAAGGTGGAGGCGGCCATCGAGTTTGCCGCCCGCACCGGCAAAACCGCCGCCATCGGAGCCCTGGCCGACATCGTTCGCATCACCCGCGGCGAAGCCGGGACGCTGGTCACCGCGCAAGCGGAGAGCGTCGAGCTCTACTCCTGAGGGATCTTCCAGAAACGATCCTTGCCTGAAAAGAAAAGAGCCGGCGTCGCCGCCGGCCCGTCCTGAAACTTGCCGCTGAGGCTCGCGGCTCAGTGCGGGAACATCTGGAGGCGCAGGTTGGCCCACGTCCAGCCGAGGCTGGGAACCTCGCAACCCGCCTGCTGGAGAAGGTTGCCCATCTCCAGAACGAGTCCCGTGGTCGGCACGGTCATAACGTGATTTTCCGCCGTCGCTCTCATGTCGATGTGGCCCACGTCGTGACCGCCCTGCTGGGCGATGATGTGGACCATCTTGTTGATGGCATCGAACACGTAGTTGATGTGGTAGGTCGTGCCCTGGGTGTAGCGAAAGCCGATCTTGGCATTGGTGTTGGAGCCGGCGGGCTGATCGATGTTCTGGTTGTTCTTCAGCCAGTTGCGGTTGGGCCCGAAGGCGTTGAGATTGCTGAAGGTATTGCCGCGAAACCTGCCGCGGTGGAAGAAGGCGATGTTGTGGGCGCACTCGGGCTTCTTGGCGTTCCAGGGCCCGACGGTGATGTCCAGGTCCCAGACGAGCCGGTCGAGCTTGAGCGCACCGCTGACAGGAACCGCCAGCTTGAGCTTGGGGCCCTCCTTCGTCGCCGTGTGAACCTGCCCAGGACGCTCGAAGATGATGAGCGCCCCTGCGTCCTGGATCACCGCCGTCGCGGCCTCCGCGATCTGGCGCGCGGGCGAGATGAAGGTCACGCGGGCATTGCGCGGGTTGTTCTCCACGGCGAAGGCGAAGAAGGGCTGGTCGCAGGTGGCGCTGACGCTGACGTCCTCTTTGATCTGCCGCAGGCCGAGGGCGTCGTCATACAGACCGAGCGACACGGCGGGCACCATCACTTGGGCGTTGCCGCCAGCCAGGGAGCCGTCCGCGCGGACGAAGTCCACGGAGCAGGCCGCGGACTCGGCGCCGAGGTTCACCAGGGCGAGCTGGGCCGTGTTGACCCGCGAGACGCCATTGACGAAAGCCGCGGCGCCCGCCTCGAAGCGGTTCGTGTCGGAGATCACCGGCACGCCGCCCATGTAGGTCTGGCGACCATGGTGGGTCTCCACCCAGGCGTCCACCTGAATTTCAGAGTTCGCCTCGATGGCGAGGAGCCCGGGCCGGCCGCTCTCGGCCACGTCGTCCAGCGCTTGAACGCGGTCCACGGCCACCTTTTGCGCGGCGGACTCGGTGATGCTCTTGAAAGCCGCACCGTCGACCCCTACAGGCAAGAAGGAGCTGCGGTAGGAGATGTCCTGGGTCCCGAGGTTCGAGATCCAGAGATGGGTGGGGAGACGATGGCCATTCGATGCGGACGGCTGGACGACGGGAACGTACACCGTGCCCGCTCCGGCCGCGGTCACTACTCCCAAGGCCAGGACGCTGACGCTGAGCAAAACCTTTCTCATGCTTGAGACCCCTAAAACGACGGACGTTAAAGCCGAACGTGCTGGTACGACAGACAAACTTTCGCGCATTCTACACCAGATTGCAGGGAGTGCAATATGGGGCCGCGACAATTTACAAATGAGATCCGAAGACCAGGGTGCGTCCCACATGGCCGTCGCGGGCCGTCCACAGCGGCGCGAGCCCCGGGGGAGGTGTCGTCAGAAGCGGCTGGAGGAACGGGCGCACGGCCGTCACCTCCGTTTCGTCGACCACCACATGGGTTGCGCCGTGGCGGCGGCCGTAGTCCAGGAACCGGTCGAGCGGCGCCCGCGGCGAGAAGACGTAGCCCCGATCGGCGTAGACGGAGATGGCCGTGTCCTGCGTCATGATCTTCGCGTCCGGCGCGCTGTGGGCCTTGAGCCACAGCCCCGCCTCCTCGTGGCCGAAATCCGAAGTGGCGATGCCGTGCCGCGCGATCTCCACATCGGCCCAGAGGGCATAGCCGCCGAGCGCCAGGGCCCCGGCGGCGGCCGTCGCCAGCCGCAAACGCCCCATGGGCAATCGCCTGAAGAAATCCTGAAGGCCCGCCGCCGTCCAGATCAGCAATCCCGGAAAAGCCGGCGCGAAGAAGCGTTGCTGAACGTGGAAGGCGAGGAAGGCCGCGACCGGAGCCACGGTCGCCATGAGCAGGATCTCTCCCTCCAGCCGCCGGCGGCTCCAAGGCCCCCGAAGAATCCACCACGCCGCGGGCATCAGCAGCAGCGCGGAGAAGATCTCCGAGGTGAGGCTGCTCCTCAGCACGTGCCCAAGATTGCGCAGGAAGCGTCCGGAAGCCTCCGCCGGCTTCACCACGCCCGTGCCCGCATCGCCGCGCCGATAGCGGGACTCGGACGCCGCGCGGATCTCGCCGTCCGCGTCCAGCGTGTTGACGATCTCGTCATAGAGCACCGGGTCCGCGGTTTCGACCGCGCGGCCGATCTCATACGTAATCCCGACCTTGCCGGAGAGCATCCACCGTCCCGTGTGGCGGCGCAGGAAGAGGAGCTGAGGCGCCGCGGCCGCCAGAAAGACGAGCGGCAGCACCATCAACGCAACCTGGATCCGCCGCTCCTTCAGGCGTCCCCGCAGCGCCCACACCAGGAAGGCGGCACCGTCCAGCGAGACCATCCACAGCACGCCCTCCGGCCGAGCCAGGAAGGCGAGGCCGGTCAGTGCTCCACCGAGGCCGAAGAGCGTGGGGCTCTCGCGGTCCAGCCCCTTCGCGACGACGTACGCCGCCGTATACAGAAGGAAGAGGAACAGGGGCTCGATCATCGTGCCCCAGTAGAGGACGGCCGTGGTGAGAGCGGGGAAGAAGGCCACCAGCGCCGCCGCGAGCATCGCACCGCCGTGTCCGGTGATACGGCGGGCCAGGCCATAGACAGGGAGCGTCAGCAGCGCCCCGAGAAGGACGTACCAAAAGTCGCTCGCCGCTTCGGGGCGGCCCAGGAGCTTGAAGGTGGCGCCCGCCAGCAAGGGAAACAACGGCGAGTGATGGAGCTCGGGGTGACCGCTGAACGAAAAGCCGAGGCCGCTCCAGAGGTTGCGGCCGAGCAGCAGATAGACCGGCTCGTCCCAGCGCATCACCCGCGGCAGCAGAAGGAGGGCGAAGCGGAAGGTGAAGGCGGTGGCGGTGAGCGCCAGCAGAGCCTTCCGCTCTCGCGGGTCCGTGAAGACGGCCATCAACGTCGTCGAAGTCCTACCGCGCCAGCATATAATCCACGGTCAAGCGGCTGAGGGCGCGGACTCCGAGCTTCAGGCCCGACTCGTCGATGCGGAAGCGCGGCGAGTGATTGGACGCGAAGAGCCCCGGCTCCGCTCCGGGCGTCGCGATCCCCAGCCAGATGAACATGCCGGGAATCTCCTTCTGGTAATAGGAGAAGTCCTCGCCGCCCAGCGACGGCTGGGCCTCGCGGACGTTGGCCTCCCCCGCCGTGCGCCGCAGGCTCGGCAGCATCTTCGCGGTCAGCGCCGGATCGTTGAAGGTGAGGGCCACCCGCTCCTCGATCGTCACCTCGGCCTTGGCGCCCGCGCTCTCGGCGATGCTCGTCGCCGTGCGCTTGATGCGGTCCCGAACGTCCTTTTGCATCCCGGGGCCGAGGTAGCGGAACGTCCCCAGCATCACGACGTCGTCGGGAATGATGTTTTCGCGCACGCCGCCCTCGATCTTGCCGATGGTGATGAGGGCGGGCGCCTCCGTGATGTCGATCTGCCGGCTGGCGATCGTCTGCAGCCCGAGCACGATCTGCGAGGCGATGACGATGGGGTCCATCCCCTTCCACGGATAGGCGGCGTGGGTCTGCCGGCCATGCACGACGATGCGCAGACCGTCCCCGCCGGCCAGCATGCCGCCCGTGCGCCAGCCGATCTGGCCGGTGTCGAACATCGGGGTCACGTGCAGGCCGAAGATCGCCTCCGGCTTCGGATCGTGGAAGACGCCCTCCTTGATCATCAGCCGCGCGCCGCCCTCCTCGCCGGCCGGCGCGCCCTCCTCGGCGGGCTGGAAAAGAAACTCGACGGTGCCCGGAAGATCCGCCTTGAGCTTCGACAGCACCGTGGCCACACCCAGCAGCACGGCGACATGGGCGTCGTGCCCGCAGGCGTGCATCACCCCCACCTCCTTGCCGTCGTAGGTGGAGCGCACCTTCGAGGCGAAGGGAACGTCGACGTCCTCGGTGACGGGCAGGGCGTCCATGTCCGCCCGCAGGGCCACGACCGGCCCCGGCTTGCCGCCCTTGAGAATGCCGACGACGCCGGTATGGGCGACGCCGGTCTTCACCGTGATGCCGAGCTTGCCGAGGTGCTCGGCCACCAGCTTGCCCGTCTCCACCTCACGGTTCGAAAGCTCCGGATGCTCATGGATCTGGCGCCGGCACGCGATGACCTCCGGCTCCACCTGAGAGGCCAGGCGGTCGATCTCCTGATCCAGCCGATCGCCGGCCGGAGGCGTCGCGGCGCCCGAGGACATCGGGCCAAGGGCGAAAATCGTCAGAACGACGGCGAAGGACGTGCGCACCATGGGGCACCTCGTGAGAGAAGGGGAACCGGTCCGGCGGGGATTGTACAGGAGGGCCGCGGCGCGTCGGGAGGGAGCTCCCCGCGGTGGCCCCTCATCACCCCGGCCCTCTTGGCCCCCCCTGGGAGCGCCGGCGTCCCGCCGGCCAGCTAACTCCGCTTTTCGCATCCTTGACGCCTCCCCACGCCCCGGAGGATCATCGCTTCGTCATGGTGGAGTAGGAAAACTGAAGGGGGAAGCCTCTCCCCAGTTGGGGAACGTCTCCCCAAGTGGGGAGAGGCCTTCCCCGAGTGGGGGAACGCCTCCCCCACTGGGGGAGGGACTTTCCCGAGTTGGGGAACGCTTCCCCAACTGGGGAGAGGCTTTCCCCGAGTGGGGGAACGCTTCCCCAAGTGGGGAGAGGTCTTCCCCAACTGGGGAGCGGCTTCCCCCGCTCGTTTGCTGGCTCCCCCACTCCCATAAGGGTTGGGAGGACTCCGGCTTCCTCGGGGATCATACCCGAGTAGGTAAAGGTCTCTCCTCGCGTGCAATCGATTCAGATTCGAAGAGGCTGAATGGCTGCCGCTACGATGGGCTTGGCCATTTGGCCATTCTGATCGCCGTGTCTCTTGCAGTACCGGCTGTTAGTATCCGGCGATGAACCCGACACGCCCGGAGGGGCCGAGCCGGGCTGGACGCTCCAGGCTCCTGCGCCGCCTCCTGCTCACAGCCGGTCTCCTCGTAGCCCTGAGTCTTCTCGCGGCTCTTGCTCTCACGATTTGGAGAGCGTCCGTCGACCGGCAACTCGACGCCACTTGGCGCCGGTCGTTCGGAGGCGCCTCCATCCTGGAGCGCTACCCGGCGACCCAGGACAACGCAACCGTTCTGGACCTCGAGACGCTGGGTGCGGCGATGGGGATCGACATGGCGCCGACCGAAACGCCGGGGCGGGTCCATCCGACCCCCGAGGCCGCGAAGCGCTTCGAGGCGATCAAGGCGCCGCTGAAGGATTTCTATTCGGCGGGCCGAATCGCTACGGAAGACTCGCTCGCACCCCTCCCTCCCGAGCTGGCAGCTTTCCTGGAGTCGGTCCGGCCGGGACTCGACGTCGTCAGGACCCGGCTGGCGCAGGGGCCGCCGCCGGTCTGGGCGCGCAATCTCGAAGCTGGATTCGAGACCAGGATTCCGAACTACCTCGGTGTTCTGACGCTCCAGAAGCTCCTTCTCCTGGACGCGCGCGAGCATCTCCGGGCCGGCCGCGAGGCCCAGGCTGGAGAGATCCTTGAGACTTCGTGGCACCTCAACCAGGCGGTGGCGGACAACAGCCCGATCCTCATCACCCAGCTCATCGCCCAGGCCGTGATCCGCATCCAGCAGCCGATCCTGCGGAGCTTTCCCCACGCTCCGGCCGGCTGGCCCGAGCGGCTCCTCCATCTCGATCAGCAGTCCCGCATCCTCCGGGCCCTACGCTGCGAAGCCTTCTCCGCGCATCTCACTTCGACCTTCGACCGGCCGATCCAAGGAATGACGCTGGGGCCAAAAGCGCAGGCTTTTGCCCGTTGGATGATCTGGGACTATGCGAGGCGATTCTCGGCGATCCTGGACGAGCTGCCGCACTACGACGTGCGAAGCTTCGACCCCGAGGCTTTCGAAAGGGAGCAGAAGGTGAAGATCCCGCGCTGGCAGGTCGTGGCCCGCACCCTGCTCCCCAACTTCTGGGACGTCTGGCCGAAGAGCGCCCACGTCGAGCTCGAAGCCGAGCTGACCGCGCGGGTCCTCGAAGAACGAGAGCGCCTCGCCGCAGGAGGACCGCCGCGATCGACGGATCGGTGGCCGTCGCGGGTGAAGGGACTGACGTGGATTTATGAGGACGTGCCGGGCGGCACGACTGTGCATCTCGACGGCGAGTTGCGCTCGAAGGAGGAGAAGCCGGTGCCTTTGCGGTTTACGGTGCGGCGGGCGGGGGGGTGATCCCGTAGGGAACACCGTCGGTAGCTCGGGATTTCAATCCCGGGCGGGGTGGAGGGCGCTATGATTACCCTGGAGAATACGTATGACGGAAGATTTGGAAGGCGAGATTCTCAACCTCAGGGAGATCGAAGCACTGTGGCTGAGGAGGCGGACCGCCGGGATGCCCCGAAGGGGTAAAGGCATGTAGCCCGGGGCTGGCGCTGTTTGCCAGCCCCGGGTCAACGCAATCACAAAGCTCAATAGCCCCGAAGGGGCGACGGCAGATCGTTCTCGATGCGAATAAGGAATCGCAAGGTGCGAAGAGTGAACACCGCGAGAACGCCTGTCATTTGGCGGCTCAAACTGCCGTCGCCCCTTCGGGGCTTTGGGATTTTTGGGGACTCACGCGTACCCGGGGCTGGCAAAAAGCGCCAGCCCCGGGCTACATGCCTGAGCCCCTTCGGGGCAAAGACGTCGAGAGTCTTATTGGATTCGGAATGCTGGACAACTAAGGTGAACTATGCCTGACAAATTCAAATACGACGTCTTCCTCAGCCACAGCGCGAAAGACAAGGCAGTCGTGCGCCCCATCGCGGAGCGGCTGCGGGCGGACGGCCTGCGCGTCTGGCTCGATGCCTGGGAAATCCGCCCGGGCGACAGCATCCCGGCGAAGATCGAGGAAGGGCTGCAACACTCCCGCGTGCTCGTGTTTTGCATGTCGGCGAATACATTTGGCTCCGAGTGGGCGCAGTTGGAGGCTGGCACGTTCCGTTTTCGCGATCCGCTGAACAAGGAGCGCCGCTTCGTTCCCTTGCGGCTTGATGAGGAGTCCATCAAAGGCTCCCTGGCGCAATTTGAGTTCATCGATTGGTGGAAGGAGGAACGCGAGCACGTCTACGCGAAGCTCTTCGAAGCCTGCAGGCCTCCGGAGCCAGAGGTGGCTGCGCGCGAGTTCGAGGGAAAATCTATCAAACTTAACTGCAGCGCGAGAGTCCTGTCCTACGTCTTCAGTCCGGATGTAAAGCGCGTCCTTACTGGGGGTAGCGACACGATGATAGCACTGTGGGATACGGATACGGGACGCTCCCTCCGTATGTTTAAAGGCCATGTAGATCTAGTCGGTAGTGTAGCCTGGAGCGCGGATCAACGTCTCATCCTCTCGGGCTCGGCAGATGACACGGTGCGACTGTGGGATGCCGAGACCGGACGCTGCCCTCCGCGTCCTCGAAGGACATACAAATGCAGTCTGGAGTGTGGTGTGGAGCTTGGACCAACAGCGTGCCCTCACCGGCTCCTTTGACCACTCTGTGCGATTGTGGGACGTTGGGACGGGCTGCTGCCTGCGGGTGCTCAAGGGGCATATGAAAGAAGTCAGAAGCGTCTTGTGGAGCGCTGATCAACGGCGCGCTATTTCTGCTTCCTACGACAATACCATACGACTTTGGGACGTGGAAACCGGCCGCTGCCTGCACGTGCTTGAAGGCCATACTGACGACGTGAACTGCGCAGTGTGGAGCGCTGACCTTTGCCGCGCACTCTCGGGCTCAGATGACAACACTTTGCGGCTATGGGATTTGGAGTCAGGCCGCTGCCTGCTCGTTTTTGAAGGCCACACTGGTATAGTTCGCAATGTGGCGTGGAGCGCCGATCAAACCCTCGCCCTATCCGGAGCCGACGACCAAACCGTGCGGTTGTGGGAAGTCGAGACGGGGCGCTGTCTCCGTGTGTTCGAAGGACACGGAGACCAAGTAAGAGGTTTGGCGTGGACTACGGATCAACTTCGTGCCTGCTCTGGTGACGTCAATGGCGACATCCGAGTGTGGGATCTGTCGGAATTTGTCGCCGAGATGCGAGCACCGGAAGTCCTTGCTTCAGCCTTGCCGCCTGCGGCGGACCAGGTCCAATATACGAACGCCAAAGTTCTCTTGGTCGGCGAGAGCGGCGCAGGCAAGACGGGGCTTTCCAAGGTTTTAGCGGGCGAAAAATGGCAACCCAGCGAGGCGACGCTTGGCGCGTGGGCGACGCAGTGGAAGCTGCCCGTGTCTTCAGGCGACAGCGTCGAGCGGGAAATCTGGCTCTGGGATTTCGGCGGACAGGCAGACCAGCGGTTGATCCACCAGCTTTACATGGACGAGACCGCGCTGGCGGTGCTTGTCTTCGACGGCCAGAAGGAAGACCTCTTCGAGATGCTGGGCCAGTGGGACCGCGATCTCACCCGCGCTACGCGTCAGGCGTTCTCCAAGTTGTTGGTCGCCGGGCGCGTGGATACCGGTGGCCTGCGGGTCAGCCGGGCTCAAATAGAGGCATTTAGGAAGGAGCGCGGTTACCTGCAATTGCTAGAAACCAGCGCCAAGACCAATCTCGGTTGCGAGGAACTCAAGCAAGCCATTCTCGACGGTATACAGTGGGAGAACATTCCTTGGCGCTCCTCACCTCTTCTCTTTAAGCGACTCAAGGAAGAGATCGTCGTCCTCAAGGATGTCGGCCGAGTGCTGATGCGCTTCAACGAGTTGAGGGAGGCACTGCAACTTCGATTATCGGGCGAATTCACCCGATTCACCGACAACGAGCTGAGAGCGGTGGTGAGCTTGCTGGCTGGACCCGGCGTAGTCTGGGAGCTGAAATTCGGCAGTTGGGTGTTGCTCCAACCGGAGCGCATCAATGCCTATGCTCAGGCCGTGATCCAGACAATGCGCGAGGATGAGCAAGAATGCGGCTGCTTGCCAGAGGAGAGGGTCCTGAACGGCAAGCTCACATATCACTCCTCCATGACACGCCTCGAAACCGATGAGGAACGTTTCGTCCTCTTGGCTATGCACCAAACGTTGGTGGAGCGTGGTCTCTGCTTGCGTGAACACACGGATAAGGGTGCTCTTCTGATCTTCCCGAGTTATTACCGACGCGAACGTCCGGAGCTTGTTGGCCATCCGGCGGTACTGGTGAGCTATCGATTCAACGGTTTCCTTGACGACATCTATGCCACGCTGGTGGTGAGGCTCCATCATACGCAGCCCTTCCAGCAAGACCAACTCTGGCGCTACGCTGCCGACTTCAAAACGACCACGGGCAAGAAATTGCAGCTCGGTGTAAAGCTGAGCCGTCTGGGGGAAGGGGCAGGTGAGTTGGAGGTGTATTTCGATCCCGCTATTCCAGTGGAGGAGAAGATTATCTTCAGCCAATACGTCCACGAGCACCTGCTCAAGAATGCTAGGGACGTTGTGCGCCTGCGACATTACGTCTGCCCGCACTGCGGAACGCCGGTGGGAAATCGCGACGTAGCGATGAGGAAGCTGGCGGAAGGTAAGAAAGATATTCCCTGCGTGAGCTGTGATAGTCCGGAGAAGCGGATTCCGCTCTGGGATCATCTGGAAGAACTCTTCGCCAACCCGGAAACTAAACAGCTCGTCCGTAAACTGGAGAAGCAATCCGCCATCGTCCTGGACAACGCGGACAAGGAACGCACTTTGGTGGGCGAGGTGATCTCTACCGTTTCGCTCGCCCGTCAAATCTGCCGGGAGCTCACTGTGAGCGACAACGGCATCGATATGGAGATTGAGTTCAAGACAGATGCGGGTAAGGCTACGGGCCGGAAGGTCTATCTGCAATTGAAGTCCGGCGACTCCTATCTGACGACGCGGAAGAGAGACGGCGCGGAAATCTTTAAGATCGAGAACGCTCGGCATGCTACCTACTGGAGGGAGCAAGCGTTTCCTGTGCTGCTGGTGATTCGGAGTTCTAAGGGCGAGGTCCGCTGGATGGAGGTGCGAGACTGGCTGAAGCGGGCCAGCGACGACGGCAAGAAGACGGTGAAGCAGATCGTCTTCGAAGGGGAGCGCTTCGACGTGATGAGCGTGCGCCGGTGGCGGGATCGGGTGTTGGGGCAGGGTTTGGGATAGATCGGGAAGGGTGCCGTCGCGTCCGCGGGGCTGAGGTGGACTGCGGTTGACATCGCCGCTCTCTGAGACGCCCCACGGGGTAGCTCGCGCTACCCTGTGGGCGTCTCTACATTTTGGGGGTGGTCCCTTTCACGATGGGGCCGGCGCCGCGAGGGCGAAGAGGGAGGCCGACACGAAACCGCCTCGCATGCCTTCCCCCTCTCCCGGGACGGGAGAGGGGGCTTAGGGGGGTGAGGGGTCTTGGGCGGGGGGACCTCTCAGGCAAGTTAACGCCTATGGCTGCGGGGCGATCAGTCGTGGTAAAAATCGAGACTCGTCACCCGCTGGCCCTTGCCGGTGTCGTCCAGCCAGTGCTTGACGAAGGTGGCCATGTCGGCGTCCAGGAGGGCTTCGCCGGGCTCTCCCATGCCGGTGCGGACGATGCCGTCGTAGATCCTCTTGCTGCCGTCCTTGATGGTCACGAGCTCGACCAGTTGCTGATCCCTGTTTGCGCCGTTCTTCCATTTGGCGTCGAAGGCCGCGCGGTCGAGGCCGGTCCAGAAGTCGTACTTGCCGGTGGTGTGACGGAAGGCGCCGGCGTAGACGACCTTGCCGCTGGGATGGTAGGGGACGACGTCGACGATTTGAAGATCCTTGAACGACTGGAGCTCCTTCACCTTCTCCTGCATCTCCTTGCGGTCCTGACCCACCCAGATCGTGTGCCCCTCGGGCGGGCTGTAGTCGCGGTAGAGGCCCGCGAACTGGGGCTTGGCGCCTTCGCCGTAGATATCCAGATCGATCAGCCTCGCCCGGCCACCGGTCATCTGCTTCCACTGCGCGAGGAACTCGTCCCAGGTCTGGTTGGCGCGCAGGATTACCCGCTCCGGCACGTTCTTGAAGATGCCGGCCCACAGCCGCTTGCCGCCGTCCTCGAAGGTTTTAAACGCCACCAGCTTCAACCCGTTGGCGCTCATCTTGTCGATCTTGTCCTTGAACGCCGGATACTCGAGGCCGATCACCACCGCGTGCCCTTCCTTGGCGGGGTTGAAGGTGGCGCTCACCAGGAGCGGCGTGGCCGCCGCCTTCGCCGCCGGCTTCTTGCCCTTGGCAGGAGCGGCGGGAGCGGCCGGCGGCGGCCCCGCCGGCAGGAAGATCTCGAGGCTGTCGACGATCAGGAGGACGCGCACGGAAGTATCGGCGCTATCGATGTCGATCTTGAAGTTGCCGCCCGCCGGCACGTTAGCCGTACCGGACCCGATGGCCGTCCAGGTGGTGCCGACCCAGCCCGTGTCCTTGGAGGCGGTGCACTTCACCTCGGCGGGGAACCGCGGCACCTCGAGCGACTTGCCGATGTCGATCAGATCCTTGGTCCGCGCCTTCCTGCCCAACACCAGCTCGGAGGCCGGTTTTCCTCCCACGCTGCAGCTCAGCTTCATCGTGCAGGTACCTTTGCAGCGCTCGATGGACATCTGGGAGAAGGTGACCCGGCCCTGGGCTCCCGCCGGGGCGGAATCGCCCAGCAGAGCGCCGCCGACCAGGAGGGACAGCAGGAAGGCATTCGCTACTCGGGTACGCACCAACGCCAAAACCGCGTGCGTTCTCATGTGCCGGCTCCTTTCAAGCAAAGTTCGATCTCGGTATCTTATAGGTCAACTGGCCTGCTTGACGAAGAACGTCACCGTTCCGGTTCCCGTATTGCCGGTGCTGTGCTGCACGGCGGTGATGACGGCCTGGTAAAAGCCGGTCGATTTGGCCGGAAGGACCCAGGATCCGGTGAAGAGGCTCGGGACCTTTCCAGGGAATCCGAGCTTCAGGGTCTTCGTCGCGGGCTTTCCCACCGGGCCGATGGCGGCTGTCACGGTGAAGTCGGAGGGAATCCACGGCTGGCCGATGTCGATCGGGCAGCCGCACATCATGGTCACGTTCACCGCGAAGGGAACGGTATAGGGAAGATCGTTGGAGAGGATCGTCAGATGGGTGGCGGGCTCCATGACCTGGACCAGCAGCCCCGGAAGCTCCACCACGAACCCCGGCCCCTGGTTGAGGGTCTGCCCGGGGACGATCCAATGCATGGCCACGGCCCGGTGAGCCGATTGCAGGCCGGCCATCGGCCCGAAGGCGGAGACCTCCAGAAGGGTGGGCCGCGAGATGGGAAGGCTCACCGTCAGGCCCGAGGTGTTCGCGTCCGTGGACAGCCATTGGATGATGGGCAGCTTGGCCGGAGGCACCGGCGGCGTGACGATGGCGCTCAGGGAGGCGTTGGGCGTGTAGGTGGAGGACAGATTGCCCGAGTCGGTGCCCAGGGCGAGGCCGCCGCCGAGCCGCTCGCCCGTCTGCGCGTCGCGGATCGTCACCTCCGAGCCGCCGATGTCGTCGGCCAGGAACTTCCCGCCTTTCGCCTGCACTCGCACGGTGATCGAGGTGGAAGCGGTGGTCTTCGCCGCCATGGTGTGCCCTCCTGGTTGTCGAGAAAACGGCCCTGCGGTAACGAGCGTAGGATACAGAGAACCTGGGGAGGCCGTCCATGTCAGCTCCGGACGGTCTCCGATTTCAGAATCACCCCCTCCCCCTTCCGCCCGTTCATCTTGATCAGCAGGGGCTCCGCCAGCCGCAGATGCCGGACGTGGGCGGCCGTGGTTTCTTCGGGTTGGGCGTCGAGCCAGTCCCAGTCCAGGCGGCCTTCCTTCTCGTCGGGGTTGACGGTGAAGTAGCCGACGTTGAAGGAGGTCAGGTTCTGGAAGAAGTGGCTCCCCTGGGAGGGCGTCACCTTGAGGTCGCGCAGGCCGGCCTCGACGATGACCTTGGCGCCGTTCACCTGGTCCCAGGTGACGGGGATGCCCAGCCAGGGATCGCGCGAGCCCCAGCGGCCGACGCCGATCAGCACGTAGGGGACGCCGTCGGCCCTCAGACGGCCGTTGAGCCTCCCGATCTCCATCGCCGCCTCGTGACTCTGGGCTCGCTCGAAGCGCTGGAAGTCCACCACCACCAGGTCCCGGATGCCCTCGATCCGCCCGTTTCCCATCACTCGCTGGCTGTGACAAAGGATGGCGGCCGGGGCCACGGAGCCCAGCTCGACGGCCTCGGTTTCGCGGGCGAGCGCCAGGGGGCGCACCTGGAGGAAGCCGAACTCGACAGACCTTCCGGCCTGCCGGGAGAGGTTCACCGCGAATTCGATCTCGACCGGCCCGCCCACTCCTTCCTCGCCGGCGGCCATCAGCGTCCGCAGGATCTCCGGCAGGGGGAAGAGGCCATGTTTCAGGACGGGTGAGAAGGTGACCAGCCGCGGACCGGACCGGGAGAGGCCGTCGTAGATGGCGTCGTTCTCCTTCGAGTAGGTCGAGGCGAGGCGACTCAGGGTGCCGTCCGCCTCCGCCGCGTCGAGGCCGAACAGCTCCTCGCGCATGGCGAGGCCGTCGTCGTCCCCTGCGAGACGCAGGGCCCAGAAATCCCGCTGCGAGGTCTCGAGCGTTTCGGCCACCGACGAGAGCTGGGGCACGTGCTGCGGATACGAGGGGCAGAAGCGCAGACAGGCGCCGCCCTCGACGATGGCACGGCCCAGCCCCAGAGCCACGGCGGCGATGCCGTCTGCCGGCTTCATGGGCGGCAGGGGGTAGAAGTTGTGGGAGCGCACCACGCCCGAGATCTCGGGGTAGAAGCGGGGACCGTGGACGGCGCCGACGATGCCCTGGAACATCACAGCCATCTTCTCCTCTTCCAGGCGGAACGAGGTGGCCATGAGGTAGGCCTTGGCGTGCTGGGAGAAAGCGGAGGCCCAGACGCGCTTCGCCGCCAGCATCGCCTGCAGGACCCGCTCGTCCAGGCTTTCCGCGTTGTTGCGGATCATCAGCGTGTCGTAGACACCGGTGAAGGGCTGGTTCTGCGAGTCCTCCAGCAGGCTGGAGGAGCGCACGGCGAGCGGCTGGCGGATCGTTTCCAGAAAGGTTTTCAGATCCTGCCCGGCCTCCGATGGGAAATCGGCGGCCTCGAATCGTTCCCAGAGCTCCGCGTCGTCCCTGCAGTCGATGGCGAAGGAGCGCAGGTTGTTGTCGTCCAGGAAGCGATCGAAGACGTCCGTGCCCAGCACGGCCGTGGTCGGGATGCAGATGCGCACGCCGGGGAACCGCTCGCGCAGGCCATGGAGCGAGATCAACTGGCGCACGAAGGCGAGGCCCCGGGCCTTGCCGCCCAGCGAGCCGCCGCCGATGCGGTAGAAATCGCTCCCGGAGTCGAAGGTGGCGCGGTCGAAATCCGCCACCACCGTCTGACTGCGTTCGAAACGGTAGTCGGAGAGGGATTGGATGAGATCGGCCCGCAGCGCCTCCGCGTCATAGTTGTAATCTTTGAGCTTGCGGGGCCGCAGGGCGTGGGCGAGGGCGAACTCGGTGCGCGCCTTGAGCCAGCGGGAGAAGTGATTCCCCTTGCCGTGGTAAAGCAGCGAGTCCGTGGGAATCGTGCGCAGCTTCTCTTCCAGGCTGCGCAGGTCGTCCGCGCGGTCCACCTCGTCCTCCTCACCTTCGCGCAGGCCTCCCGCGGCGCCCCGGCGGAAAATGAACGGACCGAAGCCGAAGTCCTGCGTCATCACCTTGTGCAGATCCTCCAGCAGATGGGCCGAGCCCTTGAGGAGGAAGCGCGCGCGAGCCCGGCGTGCCACTTTCTCGTTCTCCGGCTTCGAGGAGTGGAGGACGATGGGGATGTCCTGATAGCGGGCGCGCACCAGCTCGGTGAAGCGCAGCCCCGCTTGCGTGGACACTTCGAGCCCGGGCGCCATGGGGAACTCGACATCCGAAATGATGCCCAGCACGTCGTCGCCATAAGCGTCGAAAGCCTTGGCGGCCTCCTCGAAGTTCGTGCAGAGGAGCACCTTGGGCCTTGCCCGCATGCGCAGGATCTTCTGCGACAGGTTCAAGCCCTCGGCGATCACGTCCTGCGAGTGATCGAGCAGCTCGGAGTACATGAGGGGGAGGAACGACGAGTAGTGGCGCACGTTGTCCTCGACGAGGAGGATCACCTGCACTCCCACCAGTTTGTTGTCGTGCTCGGCGTTGCGCCAGTCCTCGACCGATTTGAGGATTGCCTGCACGATGCGCGCGTCCCCCTGCCAGAGAAAAGCGCGGTCGATCGGAGACTCCGGGCCGGTTTGGAAACCATTGAGCTCGGCGGGGTCCCAGGCGAGAAGGATGACCGGGATGTCGCGCACCTTCTTGATCTCGGCGGCGAGCCAGCCGGGATCGAGACCTGCCACGTGCGGCGTCGTGATAACGAGGTTGATGCTCTCTTCGTCGCGCACCAGATCCAGGGCTTCGTCGCCGGTCGAGACGCCGGTGAGGCCCGGCGCGTAGTGGACGTCCAGGTTGCGGAACTCCCCCTGCACCCGCTCGGAAAGCTCGCCCGCCTCCTCCAGCAAAAAGCGATCGTAAGGCGTCGACACCAGCAGGACGTGCATGATGCGGTAACGCATCAGGGCCTGGTAGGGAACGCGGATCTGGGCCGAGCGGTCGGAGGGCGCGGGCATTTCAGGCCGCCAGGAATCCCACCGCTTCGTCGCTGTCGCCGTCCATCAGGATGCGCAGGGAAAGGCCGCCGCTCGCCTTCTTGACGTCGATCACCCGCACCGCGTCCGAGAGATGGGCGAGGTCCGGCAGCAGTGTCGGGAGCTCGTTGGGCGAGCCGGTGAAGAAGCTCTCGTTGAAGGTCACGCCGGCATCGTCCGGATAGAGCGGCAGATAGCGGATGTTGGACTCGACGAGATCCTGAAAGAAATGGGTTCCAAAGGAGAGGTCCGGCACGTAGCCGTCGCGGCCGCGGGCGATCTCCATCAGGATGCTGGTGTTGCTCAGGTCGGCGTAGGTGACGGGAACGCCGAGACGGATGTCGCCGCGGCTCCCCCAGCGGCCGGGACCAAGGAGCGCGAAATGGTGCCGGGGCAGCAGCCGATTGAGCCGCCCCACGGCCCGGCCCACCTCGCGCATGGCGTCGGCGCCGAGCCGGCCGTAGCCCTCCGGATCGACGTAGACGACGTGGGTGAGATCGTCCACCCGGCCGTCCGAAACGTAGCGGTTGGCGGTGAACAACACCCGTTCGGGAGACAGATCGCGGGGGATCGCGACGGGTGCCAGGCCCTCGCTCATGCCCTGCGGCCGGCATTGGAGGAGATAGAGGTGCTCGCCGTCGTGGGCGAACTCCAGGTCCGCGGGCGTGCCCAACGCCTCGCGTAGGAGCTGGAGCAGAGAGCGCATGCGGCCGAGGAAGGGCGAGTCGGCGATCAGGCCCTCGAAGGTCACCACCGAGGTCTCTTTCGTCAGATCGAATAGCCCCACGGGCCGGCGGAGGCGGTCGTGGCCGGCGAACGAGATAAGCTGGCGGAGCATCGGCATTTTCTCGCCGTGGGCGGCGAGAAAAGTGGAGACGTCCACCGTCTCGAAGCCGCCGGACTGGAGATCGATCACGTCGATCTTTTTCGGTGAGTAGTGCACGGCGTCGTCACGGGTCTGGTGCAGCCTCAGGCCCGGCTGGCCGGGAGCCACGAGCACCGGGTAGTCGTCGCCGAGACGGTCGACGGCCCGGGTTCCCAGGCCCATCACCAGGCGCAGCAGGCCGTCCTCGCGGCGGATGCGGGGCGACCAGCGCAGCTCGTTGTTGCAGAAGGCGACGCCCGAATAAATAGGCAGGAAATAGGGGCCGATCTTGCGGCCCACCACCTCCTGAATGAGGATCGCCATCTCCTCGTGCAGATCGAGGAAGCCGCGCCTCGCCCGGTACTCGATGGGGTCGGGTCCGAAGACCGAGGCGTAGACTTCGGCGATGGCGTCCGTCAAAGCGGCCATTCGCTGCTTCTTGCTGCCGGTGTTGGCGAGGAAAAGGCTTTTGTACTTGCCCGAGAAGGCGGAGCCGAGCCGGTCTTCGAGGAGACTGGAGCTGCGCACGATGATCGGCCGGCCCTCCAGATCGTCGAGCACGGCAGAGAGGTTGCGCAGCATTTCCGGGGGAAAAGCGAGCTCTTGAAGAGCAGCACCAAAAGCGGATATTCGAGCCGCACCCGTTCGGGATCGTCGTACTTGCGGTTGATCACCTCGCCGAGGTCGTTGTGGTAGAGGAAGTCGAACAGGCCGTCGGAGGGAATGAACCAGCTCTTGGGAATACGCAACTCGCCCGCCAGACCCTCGACGCCGGACCGGGCCACCACCTTGCTGGCCAGGAAGAGGCCAGCCGTCTTACCTCCGAGACGGCCGAAGGAGTGGCCGGAGTAGACGATGTGCTGCGCGATCTCGTCGAAGTCGCCGATCTCCAGGTACTTCTTGGCGGTGTTGACAAACTCCAGTTGCTCGGTGAGGAATCGCCGGGCGAGGCCGGCTCGCAGGCCTGTTCGAGTGGCTGGCGACAGCTCGCGCTCCTCGACGTTACCGTGCTGGAAGCGCTGCAATGCATCGGCGACCTCGGAGAGCGGCAGGCCGAAGCGCTCCACGGCCGTCTTGAGAAAGGTGGTCTTGTCTTCTTTGAGCCAGCTCTGCAGGAGTGCCAGGATCTCGTCGGCCTCCAAGTGCTCGGCGGCAAGATCGAAGGCTTTTTCGGCGAAGCCCAACGCCATGGCGGCGCCAGGGAGCGGGCGGTTGTCGTCTACGCGGTCTTCCGGGCCTCCCCTTTTCCAGGCCGGGTCCCGCTCGAACAGCCGCTCGGCCTCCACCAAGCCGTTCAAGACGAGGTGGTAGACCATCTTGAGGCCCAGCCGGCCGAGCAGGGCACGATCGATCTCGCGCAGGAAATCGAGGTTCACCCGCCACTGGGGAGGCGATGCATGGCGGGTTTCGGGGTCCATGACGATCCTCTTACACCCAGCCCCGATCGTGGCAGGCCTGGGCGACGCGGCTGACGGCGATGACGTAGGCGGCGTCGCGCATCGGCAGCTCGCGGCGTTGCGACAGATCGGCCACGGCTTTGAAGGCCGAGGTCATGATGTCGTCGAGCCGGCTCAGCACCTCGTCCTTCGGCCAGTAGCGGTTGGTGTTGCTCTGCACCTGCTCGAAGTAGCTGCAGGTGACGCCACCGGCGTTGGCGAGGAAATCGGGGATCTGGAAGATGCCGCGCTCCTGGATGATGGCGTCCCCCTCCGGATTGATCGGACCGTTGGCGCCCTCGGCGATGAGGCGGACCGTGGGCTGGATCTTCCCCGCGTTGTCGCCGCGGATCTGATTTTCGAGCGCCGCCGGAATGAGGATCTCCACCTCCTGCTCCAGCCACGCGTCGCCGGGCAGCACCTCATAGCCCAGGCCGCGGGCCTTCTCCTTGTCGATGCCGCCGAACTGATCGGTGATGCCCGTGAGCTCCGCGAGATCGACGCCCGCCGCCTTGCGGAAGGCGTAGGAGCACTGCTCGGCGTGATCCCAGGAGGAGACGCAGACGACGATGCCGCCGAGGCTGCGGAAACCCTGGATGGCGTACTGGGCGACGTTGCCGAAACCCTGGACGCTGGCCCGCGTGCCCGCCGGATCGAGCTGAAGGATCTTGAGCGCCTCGCGGATGGTGTAAACGACGCCGTAGCCGGTCGCCTCGGTGCGTCCCTGGGAGCCGCCGAGGCCCACGGGCTTGCCGGTGATGAACCCCGGGTAATGGCCGCCGTGAATGGTTTCGAACTCGTCGAGCATCCAGGTCATGTGCTGGGCGGAGGTCATCACGTCCGGGGCCGGCACGTCCTGCACGGGGCCGACGTTGCGGGCTAGCTGGCGCACCCAGCCGCGGCAGAGCCGCTCCTGCTCGCGCAGCGAGAGGTTGTGGGGATCGCAGATCACGCCCCCCTTGCCGCCGCCGAGAGGAATGTCGACCACGGCGCATTTCCACGTCATCCACATGGAGAGGGCGCGCACGGTGTCGAGCGTCTCCTGCGGATGGAAACGGATGCCGCCCTTCGACGGGCCGCGGGCGTCGTTGTGCTGCACGCGGAAGCCGCGGAAGATCTGCACCGTGCCGTCGTCGAGCCGGACGGGAATGGTGAAGCTGAACTCCCGCATCGGGCAGCGCAGCAGGTCCCGGGTCGCCGGGTCGAGATCCAGGATGGCCGCGGCTTTGTCGAACTGCGCCTGCGCCACCTCAAAAGGGTTGTGATTGTTCACCGCCATTGCATCCTCTCCCTTGAAGATCGGTCCCTTTTAGACCAGGCCCTGATCGATCATTGCGTCGGCCACCTTGAGGAAGCCGGCGATATTGGCGCCGTTGACGTAATTGCCCGGCGTGCCGAAGCGCGCCGCGGTTTCCACGCAGGCCCTGTGGATGTCCTTCATGATCCTATGCAGCTTGTCGTCCACCTCTTCGCGGCTCCAGCCGTAGCGCATGCTGTTCTGGGCCATCTCCAGCCCTGAGGTGGCGACGCCGCCGGCGTTGGCCGCCTTGCCGGGGCCGTAGAGAATCTTGGCGTCGATGAACTGGTTGACGCCGTCGATCGTCGTCGGCATGTTCGCGCCCTCGCCAATCACGTAGACGCCGTTGCGCAGCAGGTTCGCGGCGTCCTTGCCGTTGATCTCGTTCTGCGTCGCGCTGGGGAAGGCGCAGTCGGCCTTGTGGTCCCACAGGGGATTATGGTCCGCCTTGGGATCGATCGGCGTATAGGTGGCCGTATTGAACTTGTCGGCATACTCCTTGATGCGCCCGCGGCGGACGTTCTTGAGCTCCATGACGAAGTGCAGGCGCTCGGTGTCGAAACCGTGCTCGTCGTAGATGTAGCCGTTGGAGTCCGACAGGGTGACGGGCTTGGCGCCGAAGTGGAGGAGCTTCTCGACGGTGTACTGGGAGACGTTGCCGGAGCCCGAGACGAGGCAGACCTTGCCTTCGAGCGTCTGGCCGCGGGTGGCGAGCATCTCCTGGGCGAAGTAGACGCAGCCGTAGCCGGTGGCCTCGGGGCGGATGAGCGAGCCACCCCAGTTGAGCCCCTTGCCGGTGAGCACGCCGGTGAACTCGTTGCGCAGGCGTTTGTACTGGCCGAAGAGGAAGCCGATCTCGCGACCGCCGACGCCGATGTCGCCAGCCGGCACGTCCGTGTTGGGGCCGATGTGGCGGAACAGCTCGCTCATGAAGCTCTGGCAGAAGCGCATCACCTCGTTGTCGCTCTTGCCCTTGGGATCGAAGTCCGAGCCGCCCTTGCCGCCGCCCATGGGCAGGGTGGTGAGGGAGTTCTTGAAGACCTGCTCGAAGGCGAGGAACTTCAGGATGCCGAGATTGACCGACGGGTGGAAGCGCAGGCCGCCCTTGTAGGGGCCGATGGCGCTGTTCATCTCGATGCGGAAGCCGCGGTTGATCTGGACCTCGCCCATGGTCGTCCTGCCAGGGGACGCGGAACATGAGGACCCGCTCCGGCTCGATGATGCGCTCCAGGATCTTGGCGTGCCGGTACTCCGGATGCCGGTCGAGGACGACGGCCAGGGACTCCGCAACCTCTTGAACCGCCTGATGAAACTCGGGTTCCACCGGGTTCTTGGCCTTCACCTCCGCCAGCAACGACGCGACGTAGTCAGTCATGTCTCTCCCACGGGATCATCATGGACCCAGTTCATCTAGGCTAGGACCCCGGCGAATTCGCGAGGCCTATTGTGTACCGGAACGGGGGGAAAGTGGGACTGCCCGCGGGGTGGGGGGCTGGCCGGCGAGGTATACTTGACGGTATGAGCCCCCGGACCCTACTTAGCGAGCGGCTCAGGGTCGCGCCGGGAGACCTGGCAGCCTTCTGCCGGAGGTGGCAGATCGCCAAGCTCGAGGTCTTTGGCTCGCTCCTGCGCCAGGACTTCAACGCCGAAAGCGATGTCGACTTCCTGGTCAGCTTCGCACCCGGAAAGGGTCCCGTCGGCATGGCCTGGTTCCAGATCATAGATGAGTTGGCCAGGCTCGTCGGTCGCAGGGTGGACGTCCTCGATCGCCGGCTCGTGGAGCAGAGCCGCAATCTCTACCGCCGGCACCACATTCTGCGTGAGGCCACCGCGGTCCATGGATCGTGATCTCGGCTTCCTTGTGGACATCTTGATCGCGGCTCGCGACCTGTTGGAGTTCAAACAGGGCACGACCAAGGACGAGTTCATGCGAAGCAAGCTTCTTCGCTCTGCCATCCTCCACCAACTGGTGGTCATCGGTGAGGCCAGCCGCCGGCTTTCCGAGGAATTCCGTGGACAACACCCGGAGATCCCATGGCATCAGGTGATCGCGCTACGCAACTTCGTCGTCCATGAATATGATGAGATCGACTTCGCGATCGTCTGGAACATCTGCGAGCGCCACGTGCCCGAATTGATCGCGTTTTGCGAGCCCATGGCCGGCGATTGGGTTGGCCTGGAGTAAGCGTCCTCAATCCCCGGTTGTCTTGGCGGAGGGTTCCGAGCCAAGCAGGCGATCCCGGTGCTGCTCCTGTATCTCCATGTAGTGGGCCACCAGGCGTTCGGGGTCATGGCCGAACTGCACAGAGATGCGGCGCCGGCCGGCGAGACGCTGGCGTTCCCAGGGGGGCCTGTCGGAACGGTGTCTCAAGCTATACACTGTGCCCGCCTTTTCAACCCGGACCGGCCCAAGCAGGAGGATGGATGGACGCGCCAGAGACCAAGTCCCTCCCGGAGAACGCGTATCGACCCCTCGCCCCGGGCGAGATTTATGCCCCCATCGTCCCCGCGGCGACCCAGGTCGAGGAGGCGACTTTCCGCTCCGTCGGCTGGGGCCTCTTCCTCTGCATCGTCTTCACCATCGCCTCGGCCTACTCGGGGCTCAAGGTGGGGCAGGTGATGGAGGCTTCGATCCCCATCTCCATCCTCGCCATCGGCCTGGCGCGGACGTTCCGGCGGCGGTCTACGCTCCTTGAGAACGTCATCCTCACCAACATCGGCGGCACCGCGGGCGGCATCGTGGCCGGGGCGATCTTCACCCTGCCGGCCCTCTACATCCTCCGTCTCGATCCGCACCCGTTGCAGACCACGCTCATCCTGCTTGCCGGTGGCTGCCTGGGAGTCCTGTTCATCATTCCCCTGCGGCGCTACTTCGTGGCCGAGACGCACGGCCAGTTCCCCTTCCCGGAGGCGACGGCGATCACCGAGGTCCTGGTGACCGGCGAAAAGGGCGGTTCCCAGGCCAAGCTCCTGCTCCAGGCCACCGCCATCGCCGGTGTCTACGACTTCTTCGTCACCACCTTCCAGGTGTGGCAGGAGACGCTCGACTTCCAGTTCATTCCGGCGATGAAGGCCCTCGCCGAGCGCGCCCGCGTCGTCGTCCGCTTCGACGCCATCTCCTTCATCCTCGGCCTCGGCTACGTCATGGGCCTGCGCTCGTCGATGATCCTGTGCGCCGGCGGCTTCTTCTCGAACTTCGTGCTGGTGCCGCTGCTCTGGATGATCGGCCAGCATCTGCCGGACGGGCTGGCCGTCTACCCGGGGACGGTGCCGCTCTCGGCGATGGATGCCGCGCTGATCTTCCGTAACTACGTACGCTTCGTCGCCGTCGGGGCCATCGCCACGGCGGGAATCTTCGGCATCATCAAGTCGCTGCGCATCGTCGTGGGCTCCTTCTCGATCGCCGCCAAGGCTTTCAAGCATGGCGAGGCCGCCGGCCAGGAGCGCACGGATCGCGACATGCCGATCATGACCATCCTGATCGGCGTCGTGATCACGGCGATCGGCGCCGGGGCCTTTTTCACCAGCCTGGAAGCCGCGCTGTCGGCGGTCCTCGTGGGACTTCTTTTGACGCTGGTGTTCTCCTTCTTTTTCGCTTCGGTGGCGGCCAACGCCATCGCCACCATCGCGCGCAATCCGGTGTCGGGCATGACGATGCTGACCATCATCGTCTCCTCCGTGGTGCTGCTGCGCTTCGGCCTTTCGGGGACGACGGGGATGTTCTTCGTCATGGCGATCGCCGGCATGGTGTGCACGGCACTCTCCGTCTCCGGGCAGACGATCACCGACTTTAAAATCGGCTATTGGCTGGGCTCGACGCCGGCCGTCCAAGAGCGGGTGAAGTTTTTGGGCGTCCTCGCTTCGGCAGTGGCGGCGGCGTTGACCATCGTGCTGCTGGCCAAGACCTTCCAGTTCGGGGAGGCGGTGCCGGGCGACGCGCGGGTGGTGCTGGCATCCCCTCAGGCCTCGATCATGAAAGCGCTGGTGCAGGGCTTCATGAGCCGCCAGCCGGTGGCCTACGTCCTCTTTGGCGCCGGGGCGGTCATCGCGCTGATGATGGAGATGCTGGGCGTTCCTGCCCTCATCTTCGCGCTCGGCATGTATCTCCCCCTGGAGCTGAACACGCCGGCCCTGGTGGGCGGCTTCCTCTCGCACTGGCTGACGAAGCGCTCGGAGCGGGTGGGCGGCGAAGCGGGACGGACGATCCTCGAGCGCGGCGTCATCATCGCCTCGGGCCTGATGGCTGGAGGCGCCCTGGGTGGCGTCTTCGGCGCCGGCCTGCGCCTCTTCCCCTGGTACAAGGAAGATCTCATCAAGACGCCGTTCTTCGACAACGCGGCCGTCTCGCAGATCGTCTCGCTCGTTCTCTTCGTGGGGCTATGCCTTTACATGTGGTACGGATCGCTGAAGAAGGACCGGGCGTAGTCTCAGGATGGCCAGGCGCAGGCACCTCCTATATAGAGGAAGGGGTTTCACTCTTCCGGAACGAGAAAGGAGCCTGCATGTCGTCCAAGCTCTATCGCGTGGCCTTGCTGTCCGTGGTGGTCTTCGTCCTCGCCGCGGCTGTGCCCGCCTTCGCCGGCCAGGGGCCGGCCCCGGCTCCAGCGCTCCAGGCCACCGCCGGGTGCCCGCCGTCCGCGGACCTTTTCGCCCCCAGGGATGAGGCCCAGGTCTGCAAAGCGAACAGTGCGGTTGCCGTACCCGAGCCGCCGGAGTTCATGACCACTCCCACTACGACCAAATATCGCGGCTACTGCCAGTGCGGCTGCCGGTTCGTCAAGGACTGCAACACGGACGCCGACTGCGGCGGCGGCCGGTGCCTGGCCGGCGTTTCCTGCTGCTGAGGGAGGCCCCCCGCCCAAGACCCTGGGCGGGGAAACTCTCAGGCAAGTTGGGGCCTAATGCGGTGGCGATCCGGCGGGGAGGTTCGGCTTAACCCCGTCCTGGCCCCATCGCGTCGTACGCCGCCTGGATCATCGGGGCGCCGTAGGTTCTTTCCAGGCGCCTGACGGTGAAGTGGCCTTTCGCGATGGCCTGGTAGTGGTGGATGAAGAGGACGTTGATCGCCGCTCCTCCCACGGCCCCGAGGACGGGGATGGCCTGGACCGCCACTTTTTCCGAGACGGTCACTCCGAAGCGCGAGGCGATCGCCGTCGCGAAGCGCACGAGGAGGGGCGAGCCCTCGCGCACCGCCCCCTTCTCGGTGATGATCTGCGCCAGCTCCTTGATCGTGGCGGAGAGGCCGAAGCGCAAGGCGTAGTAGCCAGCCTCTCCCGTGTCGTCCGCCGGCGCGGGGCCGCCCAGGGCGAAGACCTGGAGGCAGGAGAGACGGCTCTCCGGCGAGCTCAGGTCCTCTCCCTGGCTGCGGGCGATGTCCGCGATCGAGCGCAGCATCGCCGTCGTGGAGAGGGGCAGCTCGACCGCCAGCCCCGCCGCTCCGAAAGCTCCTCCGGCGGCTCCCGATGCCGCGGTGAAGGCGGTGTGCAGCCGGTTTCTCGATTTCGACCGCGGGGGGTTCCCCGGCGCCTTCTTCCGCAGACTGCCGATGGCGACGTCGAGGGCCTTCTCGATCGATTTCTGGGTGATTTTGTGCACCTTCGCTTGGAGGCCTGACGGCAGGCGGATGAGGGCGAGCTCGATGGGTCGCCCTACCGTCGAGATCATTTTGGCCGCGAGCCCAGGGTTCTCCAGCGCGGCGTGCGCCTCCCGTAAGTCGCGAAGATCGGCTTCTGAAATCATCGCAGTCTCTTTCTCCAGAATGGATTCCATCAGGCCGCCTGCTTGGCCGGCTGCAGGGCGGCTCTTCGGGTTTCGATCGCGGCCACGGCCGCGCGCGGATCGGCCGGCAGGACCAGGGCTCCGGGGCTTGCGACGGCCGTCACCTCCGGCTGGAAACCGGCACCACGGAACGCTCGGAGAATCCTCGGATACCGTTCGTGGAGCGTCTCCGCGAAGCTGAAGAAGGGCGCGGCCGTCGATGGGTGAGTCGCCGAGAAAATGAAAACGTGCGGCTGCACCGCGGCGATCACCTCGTCGAGGCCGTCGTCCTCCTCGCGTTGGGCCAGATGGACGATGCTCCAGCCCGCCCGCCGCAGCAAGAGAATGAAGATCAGGAGACCGGCTTCGTTCTCCTCCGCCGGGTCCGAGGCGACGAGCGCCCGGTAGCCGTGGCTTTGAGGTGAGGCCTCGCCCAGCGCGACGAGCCGGGCACGGAGCAGATCGCCCGCGACGTTCTCCTGGTCCGCGGTCAGCCATCGGGTCTTGCGGTCCCTGCCCAGGCCGGCCAGAGCCGGCAGCAGGACCTCGGCGGCCAGGGTCTCGATGGGGAGCTGCTGCTCGGCGTCGGCCAGCAGCTTTTCGGCCCGCGTCGTATCCGCCTCGCGGAACGCTTCCCCCAACTCGGCGGCCAGGGCCGAGGGATCGGCGGCCCGGGAAGGCGACTGCCGCACGGCCTTCACCGCATCCACCAGCGTCGCGACGACCTCGTCGGCTCCGGCCGCCACCAGCCGCCGCCGGAAACGCTCGGCCTCGGCGCGCAGGTCCCAGAGGGCGACGACGATCCGCAATCCGGGGAAGTGGGTCCGCAGGTCGCGGCACACCTCGCGGGCCTGGGTATAGGCAAAAGGGGCCAGGGCGGAGATGAAGACCTGCTCGGCCCCCAGCTCCGCCAGCCGGCGCAACACCTCCGAGCGGGGCAGGTCGTAGGCCAGCACCGTCGCCCCACTGCCGCGCGCCGCGAGCTGCGCGAACATCTGGCCGGCGAGCTCGTCCGCCCGATCGTTGGCCGGCACGCAAACCAGCCGGCCCGCCGTCGTATCGCCGGCCGTCTCGGGTCCCAGGCTGCCGTCGTCGCCCGTGCGGCCGGCGAGCTCCTCGATCCAGTCGCGGATCGTCGTATCGACGAAGTCTTCCCTCTCGGTCGTCAGCTCGCCGCGATGGCGGTCGCGCTCCGCCAGAATGAGGGCCGGAATGAGCACGCGGTCGTAGTGCTCGGCCATGGTCTTGCCCTTGAGGCTCGACTCCAGCACCGCGCCGGCTTCGTTGGGGTCCATCGCCAGCAGCCGGTGATAGACCTGCGCCTCCAGCGGCAGCGGCGGCTCGTCGCCCAGCAACACGTTCAGAAACCGGAGCTGGGGCACGTAGCGCCCGAGCACCACGACGCAGACGGTGAGCGGTGTGGATAGCAGCAGGCCCACCGGTCCCCACAGCCACGTCCAGAAGACCGCCGCCACGAGGATGCCGATCGTCGAGATGCCCGTCTCGGCGCCGTAGAGCAGGGGCTCGACGACGTTGTTGCTGATCAGCTCGATGAGCAGGAAGAGCCCCAGGGCCAGCGCCGGCTGCAGCCAGCCGGGGAAGACCGCGAGCGAGATCAGCACCGGCAGTGACGCCGCGACCCAGGGACCCACGTAGGGAACGAAGCGAAGAATGCCGGCAAGCAGCCCCCAGAGCAGGGCGTTCGGCACGCCGATCAGCAGCAGCCCGACCCCGACGAGAACCGCCGTGCCGCCGTTGACGAGGCTCTGCATCAGGAGGTAGCGGCTGACCCGGTGCGCCGCCTCGTCGAGCGCCTGGGTGGTGACGTTGAGCCGTCCCTCGCCAGACAGGCGCAGGAGGCGGTCGCGCATGTCCTCCCGCCGGATCAGCATGAAAATGACGAAGATGAGGACCAGGAAGGCCGTGCCCAGCGGACTGAGAAGCGGCGAGACCGCCGCTCCCAGCACGGCGATCGGCGACAGCGGCGGCTCCACCACGGTCACCGGCACCGGCGAGCCCGCGGGGTTCTGGACCTTGCCCGCGATGCGTGGCGCCGGAGCGCCCGCGACGCTCCGGCTTCCCACTCCCAGCTCTTCCTGAAGGTGCTCGACGTTCTTCTTCGCCGCGGTGAAGAGCGAGGAGCCGCCGCCGCGCAGCGATGCCGCTTTGGCACGGATGTTCTGCTCGTACTTGGGCAAAGTCTCCGCGAGGTCCACGATCTGCCGGCCCATGGTCCAAGCCATCGTGCCCATGCCCCCGAAAACGAGAATAACGACGATCAGCACCGCCGGTACCCGCCCGAGCTTGAGCTGCTGCAGGGCGAGGACGAGCGGCGTGAGGATGAAGCTGATCAGGAGGGCCAGGGCGAGGGGAATCAGCACCTCGCGGCCGAAGTACAGCGCGGCCGTGATCAGCGCGAGGGAGAGCAGAGGAACCCGCTGAGGGCGGTCCGGAGACTGGGATCGGTCCATGGTGGCGGAGAAGGGTGCAACACGGGTGCCACACCTTCACACCGCGACACCCCTACCCCGGAAACAACCCCTTATCGATCCCCGGTACGATCCGCAGGGCGTTCTTGTAGTAGATCTTCCGCAGCACCTCGTCCGGCAGGTCGAGGCCGTAGAGGCGCCAGAAGGCGTGGCGCTTGCGGTAGTAGGGGAAGTACTCGTCCGCCGTCTCCAGAGTGCGGAAGTAGGCGTGGTACTCGGAGGGCTTCCAGATATCCTTGCCGAAGAGCACGCGGTCCTGGTAGCGGATGAGGAAGGCGCGGGCGGCTCGCGGCTGGCGGCCGAGCTCATGGAGGACGGCGCCGATCTCGGTGTTGACGTTGGGCATCTCGTTCAGCAGCTTGCCGAGCCGGCCGAGGTCGTTGCCGAACCAGCCCAGATGGGCGTCGATGAAGATCGTCTTCGGGTGCTTGCGGAACATGTTGTGCTGCTCGGCCATGGTCTGCTCGAACGAGGCGAACTGCGACGAGGTCCGGCGGCGGCCGGGGAACTCCTTGAGCTCCAGCCAGCGCTCGTTGTACTTGTCCATCGGCAGCCAGAAGGCGTTCGGCTCGCCGGTGTGGATGAGCACCGGGATGCCGAGCTCGGCGCACTTGTCCCAGACCGGATCGATGCGGGGATCGTCCGTGTGCACCCGGCTGCCGTCCTTGTCCTTGACGAACATCCCCAGGTCCTTGAACACCTTGAGGCCCGCGGCGCCGTGCTTCACGTCGTCCGCGAGCTGCGCCGCCGCCCTAGCACCGAAGTTCGGCTCAGCGATCTTCGAGAAGTCGACGTTGGCGAACTGGGTGAAGCGCTTGGGATAGCGCCCGTCCAGGTGGGCCCAGCCCGTCTGGAATTCCTCGCCGCTGCCGCCGCTCAGGTTGTTCATCACGGCCATGTTGAGGCCATCCATGTCCTTCACCAGTTGCGCCGTCTGCTCCGCCGTCATCGGGACCGCTTCCTGATGATTGTGGATGTCGATGAACGGGTACTTCGCCCGCGTCACAGGGTGCTCCGGCACCACCAGGGTCGACTTCGGCTCGTACTCCTCGAACGACATCGTCGGCTCCGGCGTTTCCGCGGGCCTGGGAGCCGATGTCCTTGCCGCCGGAGGCTTCGCGGCCGGAGGCGTCGCGGGACCCTGGGCGCGGATCGAAGGAACCAGAGCCAGCAGACAGAGGCTGAGGGCCAGAGAGAGGAGGCGGGTTCTCATGGGAGGGGACTATAGCGTGGGTCGGCGGGAGGGTCAGTGATACAAATTCTTCTTCTCCCCGGCCGCCAGCCCCGGGGCCTCGAAATCCCCGTGCTCCCTCGCCCAGCTCAGGCGGTCGCGCAGGCCTCCTTGCCAGACGGTCTGCATCCTCGTGCCGGAGTTTCCGGCGGCCCGTTCTTCGAGCTGGTCCGCGGGGGTGTCGGCGAGCCAGTAGACGAGGGCTCCGTGGCGCTGGAACTTGAGGCCGACCTTGCCGGCTCCGGGTTGCAGGGCCAGGGTGGCCAGATCGGCCGCGGCGTCCTTGGGAGCCATCTCGCCGCGCTCGGTGATCGCATAGCCAGGCGGGGCGGAGAGGAGGACTCCCGCGAGGCCATCCGAACGGCCGCCGGGTCCGCCGGGTCCGGACGACAACTGGGAGACGAAAAACCAGCCGAAGGCGACGACCGCGATCAGCAGCACGAGGGCGTAGAGGATGGTCTTGGCGGATTTCATGAGGCCTCCAGGATACGCCAGGCGTACGACGAACCTTCGTGTCCTCGGAGATCCGCGGCGAGGATCCCCTCTGGCTCCCAGGGGGGGACTTTGAGCTTTCTGGCGTCACCGGACCTTCCTGGCAGGCCTGGGCGCCGGGGCTGGAGATTTCGTCACGGGCTTGCCCGGTTTCGCCGGCGGTGTCTTCTTCGGCTCCGCCTTCTTCGGCGCCGGCTTGAGCGGCATGGTCTCGTCCTTGTCGAAGACGTACCACATATGCTCCAGGAAGGACTTCTTGCCGGTGACGAAGACCCCGCCTCCGGGCCTCCTCAGCAGGACGGGCCGCAGCATCGTCGTCACCTGGAGCGAGACGAGGAGGAACAGGCCCATCCAGAGAGCGAGGGCGGACGGCCGGGTTCCCAGCGCCGCCAGAGCCTTGCGGAGGAACTTCTCGGAGAGCGCCAGCGCCACCAGCCAGAGCAGGAATTGGAAAATCATCGCCGTGGAAAGATGCCGGCTGCTGGCCGAGAACAGCCACGAGACCGGCAGCAGGGCCAGCAGCACCATCGCCAGAGTGCCGGCGAAACCCGCCAGCACGGCGAGAAACGTGCGCACCGTCCAGCGCGTCCCCGCCATGGCCGAGAAGACGAAGAGGCTCGGCAGGCAGAGCAGCAGGGCCAGAAGGATGATGAGCGGCGCCTTGAGGGCGGCCACCAGGATCTGCGTTCCGCCCTGGAAGAAACCCGCCGCGGCGCCGTAGAGCACCCACAGGACGGCGGAGCCCGCCAGCAGCGCAAGGGCGGGTCCCACCCCCGTGCCGGACGCCCGTTCGAGGATCGCGAGGGGGTGGGTGAGCAGATCGTGGAAGGCGGCCGGCAGGCTGACGGGGGGTTGCGCCGCCGTCGGTGATTGCTCGACGGAGGTCTCGGTGGGGTTGGGAGCTGTGGGTTCCATGGTTTCCAGGGTCTCCAAGGTTCTCTGATCAGAGCCGTGAGAGCAGATGCGGCACGATGTCGGTGACAATGAATTCGTAGACGTTGCCGGCGAGCGCGTCCGAGCGCAGGAAATGGACGGGCATGTAGATACTGCCGACGAACGGTCGCAGAGCCCACGCCACTTCGCCGCCGACCAGCGCGAAGGCCGCCACCCAGACGCCATAGACCGCCCGTAGCGTCCGCCTCGGTTGATCGATGCGAGAAAGAGCCTTCCAAAGCGTCGCCGTCCCCGTGATACCGCAACCGCCCACGAAGCCGGTGTGCAGGAGATAGAGGACGTTGTGAGCCGTCCGGGCCTGGTCCGAAGGCGCCGGCGAGCAGACCGTGAAGATCCAGGCGACGGGTGCCAGCGAGACCAGCAGGAGGCTACCGGCGGCCAGGGCCAGGAACGTCAGCACGGCGACCTGCCCGAAGCGCAGCCTCAGGCCGAGGAGAATGGACGCGATCCAGCTGAACGCCACCGTGAGTGCCGAGGTGAGGAGCAGGACGAGGGGGAGCTTGATCGCCGAGTAGATCGCGAGCCGGGGCCCATGCCATCCGCCGAGGACCGCGCCATACACCGCCGAGCACACGGCCATCCCCAAGCAGAGGCGGACCCAGAGCTGGAGCAGGCGCCGGCCGGCCACCACCTCATCCAGGAGACTATCCGCCCCCCGCAGCATCGCTCGCCAGGTTTCCATCCGCGCCGCACCTCAAAGGAGAATCTGAGAGGTATACGGATGGGACCGGCCCGGCGTCGGGGGCTTCTCCTGGGAGCGCCGGCGTCCCGCCGGCCTGCTTACTTCGCTTTCCTTCCGGCCGAGCAGCGACTGCTCGTGCTCCAGCACTGATTGCTCGTGCACGAGCAACGACTGCTCGTGGTCCAGCAACGACTGCTCGTGCACCAGCACTGACTGCTCATGCACCAGCAACGACTGCTCGTGGTCCAGCAACGATTGCTCGTGCACCAGCACCGGCTGCTCCTGCACCAGCACTGACTGCTCCTGCACGAGCAACGGCTGCTCGTGCTCCAGCAACCGCTGCTCGTGCACGAGCAATGACTGCTCGTGCAGCAGCAACGACTGCTCGTGCAGCAGCACTGGCTGCTCAGGCAGTGGCGTACAGATCGGGCCGCTTGGCCTTGATCCGTTCGGCGACCTCGGTGGCTTCCGGCGAGCTCTTGAGGGCGATGGCGCGGTCCAGGGTGGACTTGGCCTCTTCCCAGCGCTCCAGATCGCCGAGGGCGGCGGCCCGCGAGATCAGCAGCGGCGAGTACTTGGGGGCCTTGAGATGGTCGGTCTCCTGCACCGCCCTGTCGGGCGCGCCCAGATGCCGGAGCGCCGAGACCAGAATGGCGTACGCCGGCTCGCTGGCCGGCTGGAGGGCGATGGCCCGCCGCGCCGCAGCCTCGGCGCGCTTGTACTGGGAGGCGTGGCGGGAGATCTGGGCCATCTGCAGCAGCCCGTTGAAGTCTGTGATCTTGGCGTCGTCGTTGGCGAGGAACGTCGCCAGGATCGCGTTGAGGCGGCTCCCCAGGGCCGCTGGGGGCACCTGGAACGTCTTCGTCGCATGCCAGCGCCGGCCGTCCCAGACGTAGCGCTGTCCTTCCAATTCGATTTCTGTCTGGTCCACGGTCGGTCTCCCCAGAAAAGTCAGGGGAGGAAAGATACTGCGGAGTCGTGGGAGGTGCCAAGAGGGGGGGCGAGTTGCTCTGGGAGCCCGGAGTCGGGCAGGAGGCCCAAGCCCGCGCCCCTGGGAGCGCTGGCGTCCCGCCGGCCTGGCTAGCTTCGGTTCTCCGGGTCGTCAGGCAGCCTTGAACCAAGCCGTCGATAAAGGTCTACACAATCCCAGGCACCTGGTGTCTTGAGACGAAGGCGGCAATCTGTCGCTCAGGAAGGAGCAGCAATGTCTGGATTGCAAAAACCAGGAGAAGTGCCGGAAAAACCGGGCGAGTACATCGAGCGCGGACCTCGTGGAGGGCAGGTCGGTGACCCACGGCAAGTAACAATCGAGCCAGGGGATCGTCCTCTGCCCCCCACGCAGGAGCCGGGAAGAGCTTGGGAACGAATCGGACCACCGAAGAGGTAGGGTGTTGTCAGGCGCCGGCAAGGGCTTCGTGAAGAATGCCCTCAAGCAGCCGACGGCTCTCGTTTTGGGTGGTAGTGAGCCGCGCTTCCAGTCGATCGCACAGGGTCATCAACTCTTCGACCTTGGCGACGATGCGGTGTTGTTCGGCTAAGGGGGGAGAGGAATCAGGACTGAATTTAGGATTTCAAGGTTGATGTTTTTCTGCGCCGTTGCCGGCGCGAACTTCAGCAAGTCCGCCTTCGCCGTTCGAACAAAGTACTCAAAATACTTTGCGTTTGGAAACAGGGAGGCAGGTATGAAGCCGACGACACTATCTGGAAAACAGGCGTCAAAGCTAAGGATGCCGCTGTCAGCAATATTTGCCGCAATGGTGATGCACAGAGTGCCCTTGGGCCATTGCCAGCTTTGGGCGAGTCCAGCATCATTGTATTTGTTAGTATAGGTGTCGATGATGCCGTTCGAACGAGCAACGTCACCAGTCTGTACGAGTAAGTGACTTCCATTGTCGAATAACGATCGATCGTTCCGAGGCCTGTGTTTCGACTTGCCTCTACCAAAGATCCCAAGTTCTGGAAAGCGTGCCCAACTCCAGCCTTGAGGTAGAGCGAAGGGCGCGTTAGCGCTGTCGATTGGCGGCATCGCCGTGGCCTTCTTCGCTTTACCTTCCTTTACCAGTCGTGACATCTCCGTTTGGATATGCTTGATCAGCTCTGCCGCCGATTCGTCATTAGGATCCTGAGGGATGAGTCGACCGCGCACGCACAGGTTTAGAATAGTCCGCCGGAGTTGCTGGATCTGCTCTGGGCGGCTGGTGAACCGAGGAAGGTTCCGAAGATGGAAGCGGGCATGCTCTCGGGAGGTGGCCGCATCACCGTTGGAAGGTTGGTTCAGCCGCTGAAGGGACGCCGCCGCCAGTCGATCCCGCCGGCTTTCCCGTTCCGCTTGCGCGGCCTCCAGCCGATCGCATAGCGCCATCAATTCGTCTACCCTTGCGGCGATTCGGCTCTGTTCGGTAAGAGGTGGAAGAGGAAGTGGAAGCAGGGCAAAGTCTGAATCGTTGATCGCGGGGTAAGCTTGGCCGCGCATCTTGGCCTTCACGCACTCAATTATGAATGAGCTCCGGAGGGCAATCCAAAGGTACTTAGATATGGTTAAGCCGAAACCGTTGAGTACAGCGAACGCAGTGCTCGCAATTGGTGAAGGAATGATATCGCTCTCGACAATTGCTATGTTCAAGAGGTAAGGCCTGACGCAAGAATAGAGAACGTCTCCTTTTCTCACCAACTTCCGTGCACGACTTGGGGCCTCTTTTGCTGAGACGACCTTCGCATCAGCGACACGCCCTACCTCTTTGTTGATCGCAGTTACGTCAATGTAGGTAAAATCCTTGTCGGGAACCTTTTGTCCACGGTCACTAGTTACCTGCCGAATTCGCACCCATTCCCAGCCGGTGGGAACTCGGAACGGTCTTTCATGCTGCTCAAGTAGTGGGAGCGCTTTTTCTCTTCTGATTTCGCCAGCTTTCATCAACCGCTTCTTCTCAGCCTGAATCCGCATGAGTAGCTCGGAGGCAGGTTCGGTCTTCGGGTCCTGATGAACAAGCTTTCCCCGCACAGCCAGATCGAGGATGAAGCGGCGCAGGCGCGGGATCGCATCAGGCGCGTCGCAGATCCGGTCGAAGTGGGCGAGCAGCTGCGCCGGGTTCATCGCAGCAGCGCCTCTGCGAGAATCGCCTTGAGCTGATCGCGCAGGGAAGCGGCCTGCCGTTCTGCCTCGTCGAGCTTGGCCAGCAGTTCCTCGGGGTCGCCGTGGTCGTCGGCGACGGTGTGCGGGTTCTTGATGTCGAGGTTGTAGCCGCGCGCCTTCACCTCCTCGGCTGTCACCTTCCACGCGACTGCGGCGTTTCCTCGCGGCCCTTGCGCTTCGCGCCGCCCCACCAGTCGATGCAGGCCTTGCAGATGCTCGAGCCGGATCGGCTTGGTCATCGAATAGGCTTTCTGGCCTTCGGGCACGCGATGCTCGTAGAACCAGATCTCCTTGGTCGGCTCGCCCTTCTCGAAGAACAGCAGGTTGGTGCCGATCGAGGCATAGGGCTTGAAGACGCTGAATTGGGCAGGCGGACGATGGTGTGGAGGTTGCACTCCTCCATCAGATGCTCCTTCAGCCGCGTCTTCACGCCCTCGCCGAACAGCGCTGCCGTCGGGCAGCACCACGGCGGCGCGGCCGTCCGGCTTCGAGCAGGCGGATGATGAGGGCGAGGAACAGGTCGGCCGTCTCCCGGGTCTGGAAGTGCTGCGGGAAGTTGCTCTCGATGCCGTCTTCCTCGCGCCCGCCGAAGGGCGGATTGGTGAGGACGATATCCACGCGGTCGGCCTGCGCCGTAGCTGATGTAGGGCCGCGCCAGCGTGTTGTCGTGGCGCACGAAGCTCGGGTCCTCGATGCCGTGCAGCAGCATGTTGGTGACGCAGAGCATGTGCGGAAGCTGCTTCTTCTCCACCGCGCGCAAGCGCGTCCTGCATCGTCTCGCTCGTCCTCGGGCGTTCTTCACGTAGCGCTCGCGCATGTGGCGGATGGCGCAGGTGAGGAAGCCGCCGGTGCCGCAGGCGGGATCGAACAGGATTTCGCCGGGCTGCGGGTCGATGCGGTCGACCATGAAGGCGGTGACGGCGCGCGGCGTGTAGTACTCGCCCGCGTTGCCGGCGATCTGCAGGTCGTTGAGGATCTGCTCGTAGATGTCGCCGAAGTGCTGGCGCTCGGCGAGGTTGTTGAAATCGACGCTCGTTGATCTTGTTGACCACCTGCCGCATCAGCTGGCCGGACTTCATGTAGTTGTAGGCGTCCTCGAACACGTCGCGCACCACGCGGCGGCGGTCGCCGGGCTTGGCCGACGTGGCGAGCTCCTTCAGCGCCGGGAACAGCTCGTCGTTGACGAAGGTCGAGCAGCTCCTCGCCGGTGATGCCCTCCGGGTCCGCCGCCCAGGCGCGCCACTGGAGCTTCTTCGGGATCGGCGAGCGGTAGCCGTCCTGCATCAGTTCCAGCTCCTGGTCCTGATCGTCGATGATCTTGAGGAAGAACATCCAGCAGAGCTGGCTGATGCGCTGGGCGTCGCCATCGACGCCGACGTCCTGGCGCATGATGTCTTGAATGGATTTGACGGTGGTGCGAACGGACATGGCTTAAGCGACCTCCTGATAGAGCGCGGACTGCAGTTCGTGGACGGCCTGCTCGAAGCCTGCGCGTGCCGCCGAACGCCTTGATGAGTTGGACCGGCGTGCCCATCGCGTCGAAGGGCGCGATCTGCAGGACGTTGGCGTCGTCGAGATTGAGTGACGCCTTCGTCCTGATACTTCTGCGAGCAGCGCTTCGAGCACGGCGCGGGCCTGCGGGCCGTATTTGGTGAACACGTCGCGCTTCGTGACGTTGTCGGCGCGCTCGCGGCGGGTCAGCGGCTGGCTGGTCGAAGGCGACGTGGCAGATCAGGTCGAAGGGATCGAGGTCCTTGCCGAGCTTCCTCGGCGATGCGGATCGAGCGGCAGGCCCTCGGCCTCCAGTTCCTCGATGATCGCCTGCTTGCGCTCGGCCGACTTCCAGCGCTTGAGGAAATCGTCGAGGCTGGCGAAGCGCTTCTTCAGCGCCTTCTTGGTGAAGTCGCGCAGGGTTTCGGTGACCAGCTTGCCGTTCTCGTCGAGATATTCGACGCGCTCGGCGATGATGCGTGGCGCCGACGCCATCGACATAGATCTTGCGCGGTCTCGCCGTCGCCGGCGGGATGCTGATGTCGGGCGGGCCGATCGACGATGATTTCGTCCTCGCCGGGCTGTCGGCGGAATCGGCTCGCCGTCCTCGTCGGCGGCGGCACGTCGTCGGGCGGCGCGATGGGGTCGTCCTCGCCGGGCTCGTAGATCTGCACCGGCTCGCCGTCGAAATCCGGGTCGGCGAAATGGCTGGTCGCGCCGCGAAAGTCGATCAGCGTGAAGTAGAACTTCTTGGTGTCCTCGTGCACGCGGGTGCCGCGGCCGACGATCTGCTTGAACTCGGTCATCGAGCCGACCGCGCGGTCGAGCACGATCAGGCGGCAGGTCTGCGCATCGACGCCGGTGGAGAGCAGGCGCGAGGTCGTGACGAGCACCGGGATATTTGGATTCCGGGTCGATGAAGTTGCCGAGCTGATCCTGCCCTTCCTTGTCGTTGCCGGTGATGCGCATGACGTAGCGGTGGTTCTCGGCGCACGAGATCGGCGTTCTCGTTGATGAGCGCCTGCCGCATCCGCGCCGCGTGCTCCTCATCGACGCAGAAGACGATGGTCTTCTGGAAGCGGTCGCCGCTTTCCTTGAGGAACTCGGTGACCTTCTTCGCGACGAGCTTGGTGCGGTCGTCGATGCACGAGCGTGCGGTCGAAATCCTTGGTGTTGTAGATGCGGTCCTCGATCTCGTTGCCGTCGCGGTCGAGCTTGCCCGTTCTCGGGCCGATAGCCTTCCACGTCGACGGTCGATGTGGACCTTGATCACCTTGTAGGGCGCGAGGAAGCCGTCGCGGATGCCCTGCTTCAGCGAATAGGTGTAGACCGGCTCGCCGAAGTAGTCGATGTTGGAGACGTACTTCGGTTTCCTTCGGCGTGGCGGTGAGGCCGATCTGCGTCGCGGCGGAGAAGTATTCGAGGATTTCGCGCCAGGCGGAATCCTCGGCCGCGCTGCCGCGATGGCACTCGTCGATCACGATCAGGTCGAAGAAGCCGGGCGAGAACTCGCGGAAGAGCTTCTGCCGCTCCTCCGGGCCGGTGATGGCCTGATAGAGGCCGAGATAGACCTCGTAGGCGGTGTCGATGCGGCGCTTCTTGTCGAGCGCCAGTGGCGAGGTCGACCGTGGTGCCGTCCTGCCGCTCGATGGTCTTGGCGTTGGTGCTGAGCTTCGCCATCGCCGGCGCCGAACGGGCGGAAGTCGTTCACCATCGTCTGGTCGATCAGGACGTTGCGGTCGGCGAGGAAGAGGATGCGCTTCTTGCGGCCGGCCTTCCACAGCCGCCAGATGATCTGGAAGGCGGTGTAGGTCTTGCCGGTGCCGGTCGCCATGACCAGCAGGACGCGGTCCTGGCCCTTGGCGATGGCCTCGATCGCGGCGTTGATGGCGTTGACCTGGTAGTAGCGCGGGCGCCTTGCCGCTGCCGTCGTCGAAGTAGTCCTGGAGCACGATCTGCTTCGGCCTCGGCGTCAGGCCCTTCCAGGCGCGATAGCGTCGCCCACAGCTCGGCCGGCGACGGGAAGGCGTCGAGGGCGAGAGTTCGGTCTCCAGCGTGGCGCTCCGGCCGGTGCGGTCGTGGAAGACGAAGCCGTCGCCGTTCGAGGAGAACACGAAGGGGATGTCGAGAGTCGCGGCGTAGTCGAGGCGCCTGCTGCATGCCGTCGCCGACGCTGTGGTTGTTGTCCTTGGCCTCGATCAGGGCGATGCGGGATGTTCGGCTTGTAGTAGAGGACGTAGTCGGCCCGCTTGGCCTTGCCGCGGGTGACCAGCTTGCCGCGGACGATGATGCGGCCCTTGGTGAAGCTGACCTCCTCGCGGATCTGCGACATCTCGTCCCACCCGGCCGCGGTGCACCGCCGGGCGTGATGAACTTGGTGCAGATGTCGCGTCTCGCTGAGGTCCTTCTTGTTCATTGAAGCCAGTCTGATGCTGCATGGAGGCTCCATCTCCTCCATCAAAGGCGTCTCGCCTCGTTTAATTTGTTGAGTTTACCTCAAGACTGGGACAGAGCCCAAAACGTCGGCAGTTCCCAAGATGTGCCGGCATTTTGGACTCTTCGCCGGGGCCAGGCGAACAGGCGGCCCTGTCGGGGCGCGAGGAGGGCGGGGGATCGGGGGCGGGTCCCCGGGTTCGCACCCGGGGCTATGAGTCTGCCGCCCTCCGGGCTCAGGAGGAGGGCCTTATGGAGGTGGTTACAATATGGCTTCGGAGCCGCTTGGACGGCCAAGTTCGGTTCGTCACCTTGAAGCCGCAAAAAGGAGAAGTCATGAGCTGGCCGCTTTATCAGCATGTCGCGCTGAAACAGGACCTCCCCGAACACGGCCTCAAGAAGGGAGACGTGGCGACCCTGGTCGATTATGTCCCACACCCGGAGAGCGGAGAACAGGGCTGCGTGCTGGAGGTGTTCAACGCGTTGGGGGAGTCGCTCGCGGTCGTAGCGGTCCGCGAATCCGACGTCGAAGGTCTCCATGCCGACGAGGTGTTGGCCGTTCGGCCTTTAGCGAAGCCGGGTAGGAAGGAGGCGGCGATTCCTTCGCTGTCGGTTGGCGAGTGAGCCGCCGCCGCCCCTATTGGGGCTTGAAAACCGAGGGCCCTACCGATTCCGGGGGTTCCGCTTCGCTCCACCCCCGGCTACATGCTTGAGCCCCTTCGGGGCAAGCGATCAAACCGGCGCCCCGTGAGTGACCCGGGGCGCCGGTCTTCAAGTCACTGCACCGCGAACCGCATCCACTCGCCGGGCAACGGCAGGGTCCAGCGCGGACCGGAGGGCCCGCAGAGCGGATTGATGGGGCTGGCGCCGGAGGGTGCTTTACAGCCGAGCCGGTTGCAGACGGTGTTCAGATAAAAATCGACGTCCTCGTCCTTGAGGAGGGAGACGAAGCGCACGGTGCGGTCCTGCGGGCGCATGAAGTCCTCGTAGTGCGTGGCCAGGACGTGGCGCGGTTTCAGGACGTCGAGGATGGCCGCGGGCTGCACCGGTTTGAGCCGCTTGTGGGTCGCCTTGTCCCAGGTGTCCGACGTCTTGTCGTAGGAGGCCATGCACAGGACGGCGAGGTCATAGGGATAGCTGTCGAGAGAAGGAGGCTCGCCGATTCCCTTCGGATTCGCGGAATCCTGATAATAGAAGCGGTACTTTACGGTCTGGTTGTCGCCATCCAGTAGATCGATCACCAGAGCGAAGGTCTCTCCCGCCTTCAGATTGTGGAGGCGGTGAGAGGTCCACGGCGTGGTGAAATCTTCTTTGACCGATCCTTTGGCCCAGAGAACTCGATCGATCTGCGGCGCGTGCACGGAGGGGACGGCGTAGAAACGGATGGGCCGCTTCTCGCCGCCGGGCCCGGTGAGCCAGACCCACTCCTTGGGGTGATCCTCGAAGGCCGTCGTCCGGTTGGCCGCGTACGGAGCGAGAGCGTGGGCTCCCGAACGGTTGACGTAGACGTGAGCGCCGGGCGCGCGCTGGAGGATGGCGGGAAAATCTCCGATGTGATCGTAGTGCGAGTGGCCGGCGAAGATCGCCTCGACCTTGGCGACGGGCACGCCTTCGAGCCCGCGCGCGATGGCCTCCTCGTTCATCTTCCAGCGGCCGAGCAGGACGCGAAGCAGGCCAGGGTTGGAGAAGAACGGCCCGAGCAGAATGGAATCCTCACCCCAGCTCACATAGAGGCCCCCGGCCCCCAGGTAGCGGATGTCCACGGTGCGGTGCCCGGGGTGCTCGACAGGCCTGGAGGCGGGCGAGCAGTGCGGGACCTCGAAATCGAAAGGCGCGTTCTGGTGGTTGGGAGCGTGCTGAATCATGTGGCCGCCACATCCCGTGAACAGGGCGAGCCCCGTCAGGATCGTGGACCGGAACCAGTGCCGCGTAGGACGAGTCTGCTTCATCATGTAGCCCTCTCCTTGGAGTCTCTCGTGAAGGTTGAAGCCCTTCGGACAATTCAGCCATGTCCTTATGGACAACTTCTACGGAGCCTCCCACGCGATGTTTCAGAGCGCTCGCGAAGGATGTGAGAGCGGGAAAGAAGCAGATGTACAGGCGCTGAGATTGCTGGCTCGGAGCGCCCCCCGCCCAAGACCCTCATCACCCCGGCCCTCTTCTCCCGACCCCCTCCTCCCCCTCACCGGGAGAAGAGGGAGAACCGCCAGCAAGGACATGAGGACGAGGAAAAAGGCCCCAACCGAGTACCCCTCTCCCGGGGCGGGGGATGGGGTGGTCGGGAGAGGGGCAGGGGTGAGGGTCTTCGGGTGGGGGAAACTCTCGGGCACGTTAAGTTAGCGCCTATGCCCGGTCGGGGGGAGGGCGATGGGAGAGAGGGGTCGGGGGAGTGAGGGCTTGGGCGGGTGGAGCTCTGAGAGGACACGTTAAGTTGGGCGTTCTTTCAGGGTACCGAGGAGCGGCTCAGAGCTTTTCGAGCCCTGGCTTCTCCAGGCTCACCGGACCCTTCTCGATGACCTGGGTGGTGACGGGGTGGCTCTTGCCGCGTCCCGGGACTTCCAGGGTCTTGGGCACGAGGTCGGCGGCGGTGAGCTCTTCCGGCGGGACCTTGTGGGCGACGTAGACCGCGAGGTCCCATTCCCCGGATTTGGTTTCCGACGGCACGCGGCCCAGGCCGACGACGTTCTTCCGGCGCGACAGCTCGCCGCTGAAGAGGTCGAGGGCTTTGCGCACTTGCTCAGGCTTGGCCATCAGAGCGCCTCGGTCACGATCTCGAGGCCGAGGGCGTCGAGAACGTTGGTGATGCGGTTGAAGATGCTGGTCGACGGGGTTCCCGCGAAGTGCAATCCCACGATCTGATTCCTGGCGTTGAAGATGGCGGCGCCGCTGTCGCCCCCGGCGGTAAAGCGGGTGCACAGCACCTGGTCGCGCATGCCCACGTTGCCCTCGCCGCTGCCGTCCGGCTTGGGGTAAGGGAGCGAGGTCCGGAAGTCGACGTCGGTGATCTCTCCGGAAGTCAGGTCCGTGGTACGGCCGACCTTCTTCACTTTCATGCCGCGTCGCACGACGGTGCCGACGCCCTTGGGCGGTACGCCGATCAGGTTGACCTTCGAGGTGACGACCGCCGGCTTGACCTGGGCGATGGCGGCGTCGACGAGGTTGTCGAATGTGTCGTCGCCGAACTTGAAGGGCACCCACTCGGTCAACTTGCAGAGGACGTCGGCCGGCTGGACGCCGCCGTCGAACATCGCGGATTGGAGAATGACGTCCCCCGCCTTGCCGGTTCCCGAGTTGGCGAGCACGTGGGAGTTGCTGAGGATGTACAGCTCGGGCTTGCCCTTCTTGCGCACCAGGCAGCCGAAGGTGCCGGCGGTGACCTCGAAGTGGCCGAGGCCGCAGCCGGGCATGGCGGGCCGGTGGCGCGAGGTGTTGGCCTCCAGCACGACCTTGCCGATCTCCTGGACATCCGTATCGACGGGCGTGCTCATCCCCGGCAGCATCACCTGCTTGGGGACGGGCGAGTCCAGCTTGCCGGCCGGCAGCTTGCGCTCGACGTAGACTTTGAGGGCAACGTCCTTGAGCTTCTGCCCCTGGGTGATGCGCTCGGCGATGCCGAAGCCCTGGATGTTCGGATGGCGCGCCCAGTTCTGAGCCGGGGCCTTGGGCACCACTTCCGTCTGAGGGGCCACGGCCATGCCCATGCCGCGGGAGGCCGGTTTCTTCTTCGGCTCGTCGGGCGGCACCGGAACCGCGGGCGCGGTGGAGACCAGATCGAGGGCGAGACGGAGGTTCTGAAGGGAGCTCGTGGCCATGGGCACCGCCTTTTGAGTTTCCTCACGCTTTGAAGTTCTATCAAGTATAACGGCAGTGCCGGCCCGCCGCTCAACCCGGAGCCTTCTCCTCCCAGACCTGGCAGAGATGGACGATCACTTCGACGGCCTTCTCCATGTCCTGGGCCGAGACCCACTCGTGGCGGGAGTGGAAGTTCTGCTCGCCGGCGAAGAGGTTCGGGGTGGGCAGGCCCATGAAGCTCAGGCGCGAGCCGTCGGTGCCGCCGCGGATGGCCTTTTCGAGCGGCTGGAGGCCGGCGCGGCGCACGGCCTCGCGGGCGTTGTCCACGACGTCCGGATGGTGGTCCAGCACCTCGCGCATGTTGCGGTAGCTCTCCTCGATCTTGGACTCGAAGGTGGCGCCGGGCCAGTCTCCCACGGTGCGCCGGGCGAGCTCGGCCAGGAACGACTCCTTCTCCGCCAGGCCCGGAGTGCGGAAGTCGCGGATCAGGACCTTGACGGACGTCTTCTCTACGCTGGCATTGACGACGTAGGGATGGACGTAGCCCTCGTAGCCGTCGGTCGTCTCGGGGGAGAGGCCTTCCTGCGGCAGGCGCGAGATGAAATCGGCCACCACTTTGATGGAGTTGATCATCGTGCCCTTGGCGTAGCCGGGGTGGGTGTTGCGGCCCTGGAAGGTGAGGGTCATCGCGTCGGCCGAGAAGCTCTCGTACTCCAGCTCGCCGCGGGCGCCGCCGTCCATGGTGTAGGCGCAGAGGGCGCCGAACTTCGCCACGTCGAAGAACTTGGTGCCGGTGCCGACCTCCTCGTCGGGAGTGAAGCCGAGGCGGACGGTACCGTGGGCGATCTCCGGATGGGCCAGCAGGTACTCGGCGGCGGCCACGATCTCCGCCACTCCGGCCTTGTTGTCGGCGCCCAGGAGGGTGGTGCCCGAGGCGGTGACGATGTCGTCGCCGATGCGCTCCTTCAGGTAGGGGATGTCGGCGGCGCGCAGGACGGCCGTGGGATCGTCCGGCAGCACGAGGTCCTGCCCCTGGTAGTTGCGATGGACGATGGGCTTGACCCCCTCGCCGCTCATCTCGGGCGAGGTGTCCACGTGGGCGATGAAGCCGATGACCGGCACGCCGGTCTTCTTCGTCGTGGCCGGCAGGGTCGCCATGACGTAGCCGTGTTCGTCCATGGCTACGTCCTGAAGGCCCAGGGCCTTGAGCTCCTCCACGAGGTGGCGCAGGAGGTCGAGCTGCTTGGCCGTGCTGGGATAGGTCTCGGAGGTTTCGGTCGACTGGGTGTCGAAGGTCACATAGCTCAGGAAGCGCTCGAGGCAGGAGGTACGGAAGGGGGTGTCGGGCGTGTCGGGCATGGGGGAAGGGTATCAGGGCCGCGGGGCTCAGACAAACCCTTCCCCATGGCCCCTAATCCAGCCGGGCGTCGTAGCGCGCTTCGGGGTTGATCTCGCTCTCGCGCAGGAAGGCGACGGTGCGCTCGACGAGCATGGCGGTGGCGGTCTGCCTCTCGAAGGCTTCCTTGAGGAGCATCACCGCGCTCAAGGCCTCGCGCTGGATACCCAGGGCCGCGAAGACGGCCGCCGCGTCGGTGACCAGGGCCTCCGCATCGGCGGGCCGGTCCAGGCGCATCCGCACCAGGGCGGCTTCGAGCGAGGCCAGAGCCGCCGCGAAGCCGAGGTCCACTTCCTCGAAGCCGGCCTTCACTTCCAGGAACGTCGCCTCGGCACTCGCCAGCTCGTCCAGGCCATAGCGGATACGGCCTTCGAGCCATTGGATTTTGAGCCGCTGAATCCGGCTGGCGGCCTGGACACGGTGCCGGTTGCGGAACAACAACCTCTTGGCCTCCCGGAAACGGCCGCAGGCCACAAGGTAGAGAAGGTGATTGATGACGGCGATGAAGGAGAGCTCTGGATCGTGCGTTTTGCCGATCAACGCCAGTCCCTGCTCGTTCACCCGCAGGGCCTCCTCCGGCTGTCCGCTGTAATGCAGGTAAAGGGCTTTCTTGATCAGCACGCGGCCGACCGCATGGGTGTCGCCGGCCTCCCGGTAAAGGTCGCGGACGATGTCGAAGGCGAAGAAGGCGAGCTGGAATCGACGCTGGGTGCCCAGCAGCGAGGCGTGGTAGTCATGGAGGCGCGCTGCCAGGTCCGTAGCGCCCGTCCCCCGCTCCAAGACATCGAAGGCCTTCTCGAAGGCGCTCTGCGCTTCCCAGAGATCGTCAGCGACGCGCAGGGTATTGCCAAGCTCGCCCCAGGCCCGGGCCTGGAAGTCGGCCACCTGGCGATCTCCATAGATCGCGGGGTCGAGGCCTGCCGCCACCTCCACGGCTCTCCGCGCCAGATGCACTGCTTCCTGAGGGTTGTCGTGGCGCAAGGCCGAGAGGCGTTGCTGGAGGGCCTCGTAGACGCCAAGCCCCGCCGCTTCCGGGATCGCGGCCAAGCCCTCGCCGCGGGCCAGGAGGACCGAGGCCTCCTGAGCTTGCTGCTTTTGCTCCTCCAGGACCCGCTTGAGCCGAATCACCTGCTCGAACGAGTTGGCCACAGGCCGGTCGTAGGAAACCGCACGGAAGGCCAGAGGCTTCTCGGGCATCCGTCGGCCCTGGCGCACCTGCCGGTTCCAGCCGATCGCCGCGCGGCAGGCCTGACAACCGCTGAGCAGATGGAAAAGGATCTCGCGTCTGCGCTCAGGGGAGAGAGAGCCGTTCAGGCTGGCCGACAGCTCTTCTGGAACGAGATGGGCGCTCAAGGTAGACATTCTTTCCTCGCTGAAACAAGTGCAGTGTGCCACCAAATCGACGATTGCGCAAACGCATGGGCTCTAGGTCCAGGGGCGGGGCGCAGCCGAGCTGCGCCCCGCTCGGGGAAGAAGTGATCAGGGCTTGCCGTCCGGATCAATGCCGGGCCCCTGGGGCGCCTGGGGCGCCTGGGGTTTCGGGCAACCGGTCGGCGGACAGACCTGCTCCTTGGCCGGGACCGCCAGCCGGGTTGGTGCCCTATCGCCGGTCACCCCTCCCATCCGGTCCGCCAACAGGCTCTCGATCCAACGCCAGACGCCGGCCGGCCCTGGAATACCGGCAGCGTGGGCTCCGGCGGGATTGGAGAGGAGCAGGGCTCCCGCGAGAGCTGCTCCGCTGATGATGCCGCGCAATCTTCTGTGAGGATGACAATCATGAAACATAACGCTTTCTCCCTTTCTCCGCGGAGCTTTACCCGGAGCCTTCATGGCTCCGGGGGGACCGCGGGTACAGCACTGACAAAACCTCGAATCCAAAAACATCGCTTCAGCTCAGAGCCGCGAATCGGCTTACCCTCAGTCTAGGCAGGACCTAGACGGCGCGCTGTGAAATAGTTCTCTTTGAATTTCATGAAAGGTATACTTGCCCGCCGACCTCCACATGGCGGCCGCGGTGGCTACGACATCGGGGCGCTGTAATGAACGGTGTAACGATCCCTGGCTACTCTGCCGTATAGTCAAACCAGGGTGAGCGAGCTGGCCTCGCCCCTCCATGTGACAAATCCGCTACAGAGCTTGCTAAACGTCTAGAGTTTCAGTAGATTGCGCGTCGTTTGCCGTCGAATTGAAGCGAGGTCGTGCCTCAGGGCGCGGGTCCTCGCTCTTTGAGCTTTATCAAGTTTGGAGGGTCTGGCATGTCTCGGATTGGTTTCGCTCCGTCGATCGTTCTTACATGTGTGCTCGCCGTCGCTCCGGCGGGCTCTCAGCCCTTGGTCAAGTCGGCGGTGCAAGTCGATGCCGGGAACACCAAGCAGACGGGCCAGACCTTCGGCTACCGCCTGACCTACAACTGCAGCAACACTTCGGGCCCCTGCCTGAACGCCGAGGTCGACGACCTGCTGCCGATCGAGGTCCAGGAGATCTCCACCGTGCCGGCCAGCCCCACGGGCGACGTCGCGGCGATCAACGTCACCCCCAACTTCATGGGCTCGGGCCGCACCCGGGTGCAGTTCGTGATGATCACGCCATTGCCGGCGGGCAACAGCGGCGACCTGCTGATCGACGTCCGCTTCCCCAACGGCTCGACGCCCAACGGCACGGTGGCCACCAACACGGGGGACGGCATCAACCTCGGGACCTCGCCCGGCACCACGACGACCCCGCCGGTGAGCGTCACAGCCGTGGCGTCCGTCCAGGTCAACACCCAGAAGAGCCTGATCACGGCGCCGGCCAACCTCGACATGCCGGAGACGTACCGGCTGCGCATCTCGGTGCCGAACAACAGCACGGGCGCCCTGAACCTGACGGCGGTGGGTCCGGTGACCGACACGCTGCCGGCAGGCACGGTGTTCAACGGTGCTACTCCGGCGGCCGACTGCCAGCCCGGCTGCGTGGGCACGACGCCCGCGACCGTCACCTGGACGAGCCCCTGCTCGGTGCCCATCACGCCCGGCGGCAACTGCGACATCCAGGTGAACGTCACCTTCCCCAGCGCCACGTTCCCCAGCGGCTCCAGTGTCACCAACAGCTTCACCGCCACGGCGACACCGCTGGGCCAGCCGTCGCAGAGCTTCGGCCCCGGCACGTCGACCGATACGGTCACCACCTTCGTGCCCAACGCGAGCACCGGCCTCTCGAAGAACATCGCCTTCGGCAACCCCAATCCGCCGACCCTGAATCAGACCTTCAGCTACTCGGTTTCGCCGTCCAACAACGGCAACGTGCCGCTGGATACCATGGTGGTTATCGACAGCTTGCCCATCCAGCTCAAGCTCGCGAGCGTGACCACCGGCGCCTACAACGGGCTGGCAAACTTCTCGGCCGGCGTGGGCGTGCGGGTGAGCTATGAGAAGAACACGGCGCCGGGCACCTTCACGCTGTGGGGAAGCTCGCCCAACGTCACGACGAGCACAACGCTGACCACGCCGCCCCCCGGCCTCGGCGCCGGCGAGTACGTCACCAAGGTGAAGTGGGAGTATGGCCAGGCGCAGCCCGGAATGGACCAGATTCCAGGGTTGAGCCCGCAAATCACCGGCAAGATCGTCAATCCCGACAACGCGGGCAATCCGGTTGCCTTCGGCAACACGATCCAGAACTGCGCCGCCTTGACGGCCGTCTACACCGCCGGCCCCACCAACGTCTCCCGCAACGTCTGCGACACCTTCACCCTGAGCGGGCCCTTCGTGCAGCTAGACCCGTCGAAGGTGGGTCTCACGGGAGGACCTCTCAACCCGGGGCAGACGTTCGCCTGGCGATTGAGAGTTAGGAGCGCACCGCAGTCGAGCGACCCGGTGCCGCTCGAGGATCTCGTGGCCACTGACCTACTCCCCGTCGACCTCATTTTTGCGAGCTGGACCTTCGACGACCAGGGGACGGGTCTGCCGGCGCCGCAGACCTTCCAGCAGATTCCCAACTTCGCGGGCACCGGCCGCACCCTTTTGCGCTGGCGGTGGAATGCCGGCGGCGGTAGTCTTGGAGTCGGCCAGCAGGTGTGGATCCTCCCCAGCACCACGATTCGCAACGGCGCCACCTTCGGTTCGCTGTCCAACACGTTCACCCTGGGGCATGACGCGCCCGGCCTCGGCCAGCGCTGCTCCGCCGGCTCGCAGGTCGATTCGCTGGACCTCGACGGCGACGGCAACACCGCCGAGACGCTTTGCGCGGACACAGGGACCGTCACCGTGGCCCCCATCGCGCAGCTCGTCTCCAGCAAGCAGGTGAAGGGCGTGTGCGACGGCGCGTTCACCTCGAGCTCCGCGGGCACCCTCATCGGCGGCTCCATCGACTACCAGTTGAAGGTGCAGAACGTCGGCACGGTGCCGATGCAGAGCTTCGTGCTCGTCGACATCCTCCCCTTCGTGGGCGATACCGGCGTGCGCGACCTCAACCCGCGCGGCTCGCAGTGGGCGCCGCTGCTGACGGCCCCCATCGTGCCGCCGGCGGGGACGACTCTCTACTACTCGACCTCCGGCAACCCGTGCCGTCCCGAAGTGGGCGTCTCGGTGCCCGGCTGCGATCCGCCCAACTGGACGACGGTGCCGCCGACCCCCATTACCTCGGTGCGTTCGTTCAAGGTCGAGTTCGGCAGCCGCGTCGTGGGGCCGTTCGACTTCGTGTCCTTTAATTTCCATCTCACGGCGCCGGGCAACGTCCCCGCGGGACAAACCGCCTTCAACTCCTTCGCCTACCAGGCGAACCGTGCCGATGGCCTCGGCTCGCTGGCGGCCGAGCCGCAGAAGGTGGGCATCGCCCCCGGCACCTGCGACGCCGCGAGCCTCGGCGACTTCGTCTGGGTGGACGCCAACAAGAACGGCGTGCAGGACGACGGCCCGACCGGCGTCAACAACGTCTACGCGCGGTTGTTCACTCCGGGACCCGACGGCGTGCCCGGCACGCCGGACGACGTGCCGCTGGCTTCGACGGTCACCGGCAACAGCCCCACCAACACGCCGGGCTGGTACCAGTTCCCCGGCCTCGCCCCCGGCAGCTACTTCGTCTGCGTCACGCCGCCGCCGACGTTCATCTTCACCACGGCGGACCAGGGGACGGACACTCAAGATTCCGACGCTAACCCGGCCTCCGGCTGCTCGCCGGTGGTGACCTTGGTGGCCAACCAGCACGATCCGGACGTCGACTTCGGGCTCGTCGCGACCCAGCTCGCGGCCCTCGGCGACTACGTCTGGTTCGACCGTAACGGAGACGGCCTGCAGAACGAGCCGGTGACGGACGGCATCAACGGCGTCACCGTCAAGCTGTTCGCGGACAACGGCAACGGCACGGCAGACCCGGCGACCGACGCCCTGATCTTGACGACCGTCACCAAGGACGACGTCTACGGCCGGCCCGGCTACTACCGCTTCGACGGCCTGATCCCCGGCATCCAATACTTCGTGCAGTTCATGAAGCCGGCGGTGGCGACGGGCTTCACCACGCAGGATGCCGGTGACGACACGCAGGACTCCGACGCCAATCCGACGACCGGCGTGACGCAGCTCGTCACCCTGGCGCCGGGCGAGTACAACCCGACGATCGACGCCGGGCTCGTCATCCCCTCCGGCACCCTCGCCCTGGGCAATCAGGTCTGGCTGGACTCCAACAACAACGGCATCTTCGAGCCGCAGAACGGTGAGGTGGGGATCGACAACGTGCGTCTCGACCTCTACCTGGACGCCAACAACGACGGCCTGCCGACGCTCGACGAGCAGGTCGGCTCGACCTTCACCGTCACGCAGGGCGGCTTCGCCGGCCGTTACCTCTTCCCCAACCTCGCGCCGGGCACCTACATCGTCGTCGTCGATCCGTCGAGCTTCAACGGCGGCGGTGCCCTGGCGGGACTCGCCACGGCGACCGGCAACGATCCCGCGCCGGATCCGGACAATGACGCCGACGGCGACGACAACGGCACGGCGGTGGGCGCGCTGACGGCTAGCCTGCCGGTCACCCTCTCCTCGAACGGCGAGCCCACGAGCGAGGACGGCAACGCCAACACCAACCTCACCGTCGACTTCGGCTTCATCGCCGCGGCCGCCGCACCCCAGCCGCACTACGACTATGGCGACGCGCCGGACGTGGCGGCCGGCACCTCGACGGGCGACTACAACACGACCGTGCTCGACAACGGCGCCCAGCATCTCCTTGGGGTCCCCAATGCCCCCTGGCTCGGCGCTTGCGTCGACTCCGACGGCGGCTTCAACCAGAACCCCCAGGCGACGAGCGACGACCTCACCACCTCGCCCTTCACCTCAGGCACCTGCGCGGTGCCGGGGGACGACGAGGACGGCGTCACCTTTACCGGTCCCTTCGTGCCGGGCAGCGCGGCGGCCTTCTCCGTCACCGCCGGGAGTCCCACCTCCTGCGTGCTCAACGCCTGGGTGGACTGGAATCGCGACGGCATCTTCGGCAACTCGGCGGGCGAGCAGATCGCCACCAACGTGACCATCCCGACCGGGGCGCCGACCGTCCTCTCGCCGGTGGTCCCGGCGGGCGCCGTGCCAGGCCTCACCTACGCCCGCTTCCGCTGCTCCTCGGCGATGGGCGTCGGGCCCACCGGTTCGGCGAAAGACGGCGAGGTCGAGGACTACCTCGTGGGAGTCGTGGGCTTCGACTACGGCGACGCGCCGGCCACCTATGGCACCCAGGGGGCTGGCGCGGCTCGCCACCAGGTCGATCCCGTCACTCCGTTGATGCTCGGCCGCTGCGTCGACACCGAGGCCGACGGGCAGCCGAACGCCACGGCCTCCGGCGACGACGGCGCGGCCAGCCCGAGCCGCATCGGCAACTGCTTCAACGACGAGGATGGCGTCACCTTCACGACGCCGGTCACCGCCTGCACGACGGCCCAGGTGAGCGTCTTCCTGACGGGTACCGCGGGCAAGCTCGACGCCTGGGTGGACTTCAACCGCAACGGCACCTTCGACGCGGCGGAGCAGATCTTCACCAGCCAGACCCTCACGGCCGGCAACAACAACCTGAGCTTCCCCGTGCCGTGCACCTCCGGAGCCGGCGTCTCCTACGCCCGCTTCCGCCTCTCCTCGGCCGGCGGCCTTGGGTCCACCGGATCGTCGCCGGACGGCGAGGTCGAGGACTACGCCCTCGTCCAGGGCACCGTCGACTTCGGCGACGCGCCGGACACCTATGGCACGACGCTCGCCGCCAACGGTCCCTATCACCGGGTGACGGCGGGCTTCTCCCTGGGGGCCACGGAGGACAGCGAGGTCGACGGCCAGCCGTCCGTGGGTGCCACGGGCGACGGCGCGGACGAGGACGGCGTCATTCTGCCGGCCGGCGGCTTCGTCGCCTGCGGCACGACGAGCGTGACCGTCAACCTCACCAACACCGCCGGCATCGCCACGCCGAAGCTCGACGCCTGGATCGACTTCGACGGCGACGGCGTCTTCAACGATCCGCGCGACCGCATCGCGTCGGGCCTGGCCTTGGTCTCCGGCGCCAACCCGGTGACCGTCAACGTGCCATGCGACGCCAAGTCGTCCCAAACCTACGCCCGCTTCCGTCTCTCCTCGACCGGCGTCGCCGGGCCGGGCGGCACGGCGGCGGACGGCGAGGTCGAGGACTACGCGGCGACCGTGATGGGCCTCGACTTCGGCGATGCGCCGGACCCCACTTACCCCACCCTCCTGGCCTCCAACGGCGCCCGCCACGCCGTGCTGCCGGTGAGCAACCCGACCCTCGGCTCCTTCGTGGATACCGAGCCGGATGGCCAGCCGAACGCGGCCCTCACCGGCGACGACGTCAATGGCGTCCCGGACGATGAGGACGGCGTCGTCTTCCCGGCCACCCTCATTCCGGGAGCGCCGGGCTCGATCCAGCTCCACGCCGGTGCCACGGGCGGCATCGTGAGCTGCTGGATCGACTTCAACCACAACGGCAGTTGGGCCGACGCGGGGGACAAGGTCGTCACCGATCTCAATATCCCGGCCGGCATGACGGTCACCCCGACCTTCGCGGTGCCCGTGGGCTCGCCGCAGGGCAACACCCCGGCGCGCTGCCGCATCAGCACCCAGGCGGGCCTGGGAGTCACCGGCCTCGCGCCGGACGGCGAGGTGGAAGATCACCTGGCGCCCATCGGCGTCGAGCAGCCGAAGATCGGCGTCTCCAAGCGTCTGGTTTCCGTCGACCGCGACGTCGCCGACGCTCTGTCGTTCACCGTCGTCTTCGAGATGAAGGTCGAGAACCTCGGCAACGTGCCGCTCTCCAACGTGCAGGTGGTGGAGAACCTCGCGGCCACGTTCCCCGCGCCCATGACGTTCACGATCACCTCGCTCCAGAGTCCCGATCTCACCGTCAACCCCGCCTTCGACGGCGCCGGCAATACCAACCTCCTGGCCGCCGGCAACACCCTGGCGATCAGTGCCTCCGGGACCATCACGTTGACGTTGCAGGTCCACGACCCGAACGCCAACCCCGGTCCCTTCACCAACCAGGTGGTGGCCACCGCCACCAGCCCCGCCGGAACGCCCGTCACCGATCTCTCGCAGGACGGTGCGGACCCGGATCCCAACGGGGACGGCAGCGGCACCGACAACAACGTGCCGACGGTCTTCCAGTTGCCGGTCGCCATCGCGTTGATTCCGACCCTCAACACCTGGGGTCTGCTGGCCTTGGCGGTGCTCCTTGGACTCTTCGCGGTGCGGCGGATGAGGAGGTCGGCGCGCATTTGAGGGTAGTCGCGAGTTATGCTCACGTCCGATGAAGCTTGAAACCGAACGGCTCGTCCTCCGTCCCTGGCAGGAGGGAGACGAGCCGTCGCTCGTCCGCCACGCCAACAACCGCAAGGTGTCGATCAACCTGCGGGACCATTTTCCCTACCCCTACACCCACGACGACGCGCGGGCCTGGATCGGGCGCTGCCGCACCGCCGCCCAGCCGAACCTGGCCTTCGCCATCGATCACGGCGGAGAAGCGATCGGAGGCATCGGCCTCCAGCCGATGTCGGATGTCTCCCGCTACACGGCCGAGGTCGGCTACTGGCTGGGAGAGGAGCACTGGGGCCAGGGCTTCGCAACCGAGGCCCTGCGCCGCCTCACCGCCTACGCCTTCGAGAGCCTCCAATACGAGCGATTAGAGGCCTGGGTCTTCGCCACCAACCCCCTCTCCAGCAAAGTGCTGGAAAAAGCTGGCTATGAGCACGAAGCCACCTGCCGCCACGCCGCCTTCAAGGAGGGGAGATTTTTGGATTGCCATCTTTATGTGCGGTTGCGGGAGCGGTGAGAATGGATCTGCCGCGGTTGGATTGGTTTCAGATGGGACCGTCTTCCCCGATTCGGAGACGCCCCACGGGGTAGCTGGCGCTACCCTGCGGGCGTCTCTACATTGGGGTCGAGCCGGTGACGTGATTCGAATCGGTGGCGCCCGGAGGAAGCGATCAGATGATCAACGTTTCGGAAAGGCATCAGCGTTCCAATTTCCACGCCGGTACGACCCCAATGTAGAGACGCCTGCAGGGTAGCGCCAGCTACCCCGTGGGGCGTCTCCGAGGCGGCGAAAACCCCTCAGAAGGCGAGACCTTTCCCCGAGGCGACGAAATAGATCGGCTGTTCCGGGCCAAAGGTCCGGGATTCCTCAGCCCAGCCCAACGGACTGGGTCCAGATGACCATTCCCTTTGTGTGCGTCCCAAAGGGGCGCGATATATGGCGCCGTTGCAACCTCGTCATTTCCGTACCCTCTATCGCGGCCCTTCAGGCCGCATGACCCACGCATCCCCTACCCAGGGCGGTGCCCTGGGCTGAAGGATCACGGCCCGTTGGGCCGGGAGCCATGGCTTTGCTAAACTGGTAGCCGACCCGTTTCTCCCAAGGAGACCCCGTGCCGCCCGCGAAGCGCCCCGCCGTTCGCAACGTCTTCCTCAGCTCCACGGCCAAGGATCTGGGGCCGTACCGTGACGTTGATCGCGGCTACTTCAGAGGCGACGAGATCTTGGAATGCGAGCGCGTCGGCATCACCCCTATGGTCCCGAAATCCCTGACTTCCGGCAATAAAGCGCAAGGTCTCTTCGACAAAGCGGACTTCCACTACGTGGAGAGTGATGATGAGTACCAAGCGAAGGGCTTCTGCGGCTGGCTGACAAAGAGATGGTCCGAGATAGGGTTGCTCCCGACGAGTTGGTCGGTCACCTTGCCGTCCGAGGCAGAATGGGAGAAGGCGGCGCGGGGTGGGCTGGGTATCCCTAAAAAACCGCAGGTAGGATCGGTTCGCTCTATTCGATTCAACGGTCAGGAGGAGCAAAATCCGGCGCCTTCGCGGCAGTATCCCTGGGGCGTTGAGGCCGATCCAGAGCGAGCGAACTACGACAAAACCGGTATTAGAGCATTAAACATTGTCGGCTGCTTTCCCCGGGGAGCGAGCCCCTACGGCTGTGAGGAGCTCAGTGGGAACGTCTGCGAGTGGACCCGAAGCCTCGTTGGAGGCTATCCGTATCCTCCGCTTGGAGCCGATCGCCAGAGGCGCGAAGACCTCGATTCCTTGGAGGAGCGCGTGGTTCGCGGCGGTTCATGCTTCGACGACTCCTGGTATGTCCGCTGCGCCGTCCGCGACTGGTACTTCCCTGTCAGTCGGATCAGCTTCCTTGGCTTGCGGGTCGTGCTGCTCCCATTCTCCTCTGGACTCTGACCCTCTGCTCGCTGAATCTCTGGACCGGGGGAAGCCCCGAGGGGGCTTGCTCCCTCGGGATGGTGGACTTGGGAGAGCGTAGCCCCGCGCCCCATCGGCTAGAATCCCCACATGAACCTGATCGCCGACCTCAAGCGCATCCTCCTTCGCGACATCGACACCCTCCGGCGGGAGATCGAGCTCTATCCGGACGACGACCTGGTATGGCGGGAGGTCCCCGGCCTCCCCAACTCCGGGGGCACGCTGGTCCTTCATCTGGCCGGCAACCTGCGCCATTACTTCGGCGCCGTATATGGGAAGAACGGCTACGTTCGCGATCGGCCGGCGGAGTTCTCGACGCGAGGCGTCTCCAGGGCCGAGTTGGTGCGGATCATCGCCGCCGCTCACGCCGAGGTCGGGGAGGCCCTGGACCAGATGGACCCCGCCGTGCTGGAGGCGACATATCCGGAGGCGCTCCGCGGGGAGAATATTCCGACCGGCCTGTTCTTCCTTCATCTGGCCGTGCACCTCACGTATCACCTCGGCCAGATCGACTATCACCGGCGTGTGGTGACGGGCGACTCGGCTTCGGCCGGGGCCCTTCCGACGCCCTGAGGTTGGGATTCGATCTGCCGCGGCGGATTCATTGATCATTGGACCGGCGTTCCCGATTCCTGAGACGCCCCACGGGGTAGCTTGCGCTACCCTGCGGGCGTCTCTACATTTTTGGGGGGCAACGGTATGGAAATGGGAACGACGATGCCTGTTCCGAAAGGTTGAAAACTGGTTGGTATTTCGCTTCCTACGGGCGCCACCCATCCGAGTCGGGTCACAGGTTCGACCCCAATGTAGAGACGCCCCGTGGGGAACCCCGCGGGGCGTCTCCGGGGCGGCGAAAACCTTTCAAGTGCTGATGGCCGTGCTCGGGCAGATCGATGTCCCCTCCTCACAGCTCCAGCCGCATCTCGAGCTGCTCCAAACCCTGCTGCTTCTCCCACCCGGGGCCGGTGAAGAACTCCGGCGTCAAGTCTTCGGGTACGGAAGGCGAGAGCCACCAGGTTCTTCCCGGGTGAGCGGCAGTCAGGGCGTGGAGCATCCGCGTGCCCCAGCCCTGACGGCGATGGGCGCGGGGGACGACGAGGGCATTCAGGGTGAGCTTCGCGGCTGTCGGATCGCCGGTCAGGGCACGGGCTTCGCCGAGGCGCCAGGCGCGGAGGGGCGAGGTCGCCGCCGCGAAGGTCTCGGGCTGGAGCGTCCAGGGGAGGTCGGGCTCGCCTTCGCGGACGGCGAGGCGGGCGAAGTCTCTGGGGTCGATCTCGTCGAGCGGACCGGTCGGCTCGATCTCGACGGGGTCCCAACGGTAGCCGGCGAGACGGCGCCGGGTGCGGAAACCGAGCCCGGTGTAGAGCGCCACGGCCGGGGCGTTCTGGACGAGCACCTCCAGCAACATAGACCGGTCTCCCCGGGCGCGGGTCTCGGCGATGGCCTCTTCCAGGATGCGGCGCCCCACACCCTGGCCCCGGAATTCGGGCGCGATGCCCATGGCGGCCACGCGGCTGGTCCAGCCCCGCCGGGCGATGAGCAGCGCGCCGGCCGGAGCGCCATCCTGCGTATAGACGCGGCTGGCGTAGGGATCGAGGTGCTCGCTACGGAACCGGCGCTCGTAGAGCTGAGCGGTGAAGACCAAGGGGACGACGTATTGTTCAAACCCCCGGTTGATGGCGAAGGCCACTTCTTCGGAGGTGCACTCCGCGACGGGACGGGCGGCGAAGGTCGAGGCATCCATGGTCTTGAAATGATTTCACGGATTCCCGGTATCCCGCTTCAGCGCTCCCACCTCCGGCACCAGCTCCAGCCCGGCCGCCGCAACCTGCTTGCGGAAGGCGGCCACGTCCTCGGCGTAGAAGCGATTGAAGTCCACGAGATAGGCGTCCAGCGCCTTCTCGGCGATGTCGAAGTATGCAAGCGTGCTGGGCGTAGGCGGGTCCATGGAGGTCTGGAGGGTGTCCACGATGAACCAGACTTTCTCCAGGACGAGATCGTCGCGGGGGACGCCGAGCGGCATCTCGGGTGAAATTCTGAAGCGCTTCTCGAAAGCGTTGAGCTTCTTCTGGAGGCCGGCGGCGGCCTGGAGCAGGGCGGTCCGGACGGCTGGGGGCGCGTCGGTGCGAGCCCGGGCGGCGGCGGTCTCGACGTCGGTTCGGGTCTTCAGGATCCGCTCGGCGACGGCGATGGCGGAGTCCTGGAGGCGGCCGGCGCGCAGGACGGCGTTCCAGCGCGCCTGCCAGTCCGCCTCCGTGTTTTTCGAGCGCGGATCGGGAAGGACCCGCATGGTCTGCTTCGCCTCGGCGTCGCCCAGCTTCAGGGTGACGGTGTAGACGCCCGGCGGCACCTTCGGTCCCGGCAGGTTCGGCGGCCGGGGCGGCTGATTGGCGCCGCGCGGGGAGAGCTTGAAGGCGTTGCGCTCCAAGCCCCAGGCGTCGCGATTGATCCCCGGATCGAGCGGCCAGCGATAGGTACGCAGAACCGTTCCGGAGGCGTCGGCGACCTGGACGTCGGCGACTCCGCCCTTGAGGGCCGCGACGGTGAGGAGCGCGCCATAGGGCCGGTTTTCGCCGTGGTACACGTCGGCGCCGTGACCCGCCGTGCCGGTACGGTTCCAGTGCTGTCGCGCGTCGGGAATCGCGAAGAGGTGGAGCGGCTCGGCGAAGTCCGCGGCTTTCAGCAAGCGCAGCGGGCGGACATCGTCCAGGATGTAGAGTCCTCGGCCGAAGGTGCCAATCACCAGATCGTGCTCCCGTGGATGGAGGACGAGATCCGTCACGGCCACGGCGGGCATGCCGTTGCGCCAGGGCAGCCAGCGCCGGCCGCCGTCGAGGGAGATCCACAAGCCGCGCGAGGTGCCGGCGAAGAGGAGGTCGCGATCCACCGGGTCTTCTTCGAGGCAGAGTGCGTGGCCCTGGAGGTCCGGGGTCGTGAGGCTCTTCCAGGTGGCGCCGTAGTCGTCCGTGCGCAGGATGTACGGGGTCTCGTCGCCGCGCCGGTGATCGTCCAGAACCACGAAGGCCGAGGCGGTCTCAAAGCGCGAGGGCTTGATCTGGATCACCCAGGCGTGGGCCGGCACGCCGTGGACTTTCAGGAGATTGGCCTCGACGCTCTTCCAGTGGGCGCCGCCGTCCTGGGTGACGTGCAGACGGCCATCGTCCGTTCCCACCCAGAGAAAACCTGCCTTCAGAGGAGAAGGAGCGATGGCGGTGATCGTCGTGTAATTCTCGGCGCCGGCCACGTCGGGCGTCAGTCCGCCGCTCTCGTCCTGGTGCTGCCACTCCGGGTTGTTGGTCGTCAGGTCCGGGCTGATCGCCGTCCAGGTATCCCCATGGTCGGTGGATTTGTGGACGAGCTGGCTGCCGGCGTAGAGGGTGCCCGGCGCGAAGGGGTCGAGGGCAAACCCGGGAGTGAAGTTGAAGCGCAGGGACGTGCCGGCGGGCGCGGGCGGCGGGATCTCCTTCATCTCCCCGGTTTTCAGGTCCCAGCGCTCGAAACCCGCCTGCTGCGCCGCGGCGTATCCCCGGTCCGGGTCGGCGGGGTCCGGCAGGGTCGCCGAGCCGTCGCCGCCTCCCAGGAAGACCCAGGAGTGATCCTGAATCCCTCCCGCCTCCCAGGCGTCGCTCGGCCCCCGGACTTTGCCGTTGTCCTGAAGCCCGCCGTAGACGTTGAACGGCACAGCCTGATCGACGGCGACGCGGTAGAACTGGGCGAGGGGGAGATTGGGAACGAAGACGGCGCGCCGCCCGCGATCGCGGCTGACGTAGACGCCGCCGTCCGAGGCGATCACCAGCCGGCGCGGATCGGCGGGATCGATCCACAGCGCGTGCAGGTCGGCGTGGACGCCCTGGCCGCCGAGGAGATCGCGGAAGGTGCGGCCGTTGTCGTCCGAGACGTGGAGCGACATGTCCATGTTGTAGACGCGGTTCGGCCACTGCGGATCGACTGCCAGGCCGGTGAAGTAGAAGGGGCGCAGGTAGAGGTTGGGGCTCGAGTTGACGGTGCGGAAGCTCGCGCCGCCGTCGTCCGAGCGCAGCAGGGCGCTGGTGGCCGCCTCCACCATCGCGTAGACCACCTCCGGGTTGGAGCGCGACACGGCGAGCTTGATCCGCCCGAGCTCCCCCTCGGGAAGGCCGTCGTCCTCCGTCCTAGGCTTCCAGGTGCCGCCGCCGTCCTGCGAGACGAAGAGCCCGGAACCCGACCCGCCGGACTTGTAGATCCACGGCTGGCGGCGGTGCTGCCACATCGCGGCGTAGAGCTTGCCGGGATTGCGGGGATCGATCGCGAGATCCGCCGCGCCCGTCCTCGCGTCCACGAAGAGCACCTTCGACCAGGTCTTGCCGCCATCCACGGTCTTGAAAACTCCGCGCTCGGGATTCTCCGTCCACATCGAGCCGAGGGCGGCCACCCAGGCCACGTCCGGATTCGTGGGATGGAGGATGATGCGGGCGATGTGGCGGGTGCCTTCCAATCCCAGGTGGCTCCACGTTTTGCCGCCGTCGAGCGAGCGGTAGACGCCGTCGCCTGGCAGGGCCGACTCATGGAGATTCGCCTCGCCCGTGCCGGCCCAGACGATGGCGGGGTTGGCCTGATTGACCGCGATGGCCCCGATCGGAAGGGCGGCCCGTCCGTCGAAGACAGGCTCCCACGTCGCGCCGCCGTTGACTGTCTTGAAGATGCCGCCGCCGGCCCCTCCGACATAGAGGACGTTGGGATCGGACTCGACACCCTCGATGGCGGACACCCGGCCGCTCGTCCCGGCCGGGCCGATGGAGCGCACGGCGAACCCGGCTAGGCGAGACGGATCGATGACGGAGTCCGCGGCCAGAGCGGGGACGGAAAGCAGAAGAAAGAGGATAGGGACGGCGTAGCGCGGCATGGAGCGGTTCCTTTCGGGAGAGGCGGTGTATGGCGTCAGTGTATCACTGGCGCCATACAGCTCGCTTGGCTGGGAGGTCCCCCTCGGGCCAAGCCCAACGGCGGGCGTTCTCCCATCGCGCCCCTCATCACCCCGGCCCTCTTCTCCCATCGCCCTCCCGCCGGCCGGGAGAAGAGGGAGAACAGCCAAGAATCCTCATCAGTCCAGAGCGATGCCACCTTTTTTGGCGCTCCCCTCTCTCCCGGCCGGCGGGAGGGCGATGGGAGAGAGGGGCCGGGGGAGTGAGGGGTTTTGGGCGTGGGAGCTCCGAGGCTGCGAGGTTGGGGCCGCTCTGCCGTTATGGCCTGCTATGCTCCCTCCCAGGAGACCGCATGACCTATGCCTGAGCTGATTCTGATCGTGGACGACGAGCCGGGAATCCTCTCCACCCTGGGAGGAATCCTCTCCGACGAGGGCTACTCGACCCTCACGACGACCAGCGGCGAGGAGGCTCTGGCCCTCTATGGGGAGAAGCGTCCGGACCTCGTCTTCCTGGATATCTGGCTGGCGGACCGCGACGGCCTCGAGACGCTCCAGGCCCTGCGCGAGGCGGACCCCACCGCCGCCGTGGTCATGATGTCCGGCCACGGCACTACGTCGACCGCCGTCAAGGCCATCAAGATGGGGGCCTTTGACTACCTGGAGAAGCCGCTCTCCTACAAGCGGGCGGTGGACGCCGCCGCCGGCGCGCTGGCCTGGAAGCGCTCCCTGAAGGAGGGAGCCGCCGAGGCGCTCTCCGATTCGTGGATCACCAAACGCGATAGCCGCGAGATCCGTGTGAGTCGCGCCGACCGCGCTGAAACCGAGCGCGAGCTTGCCGCTCCCGTCCTGCGGCTCCTCGCCGGGACCGGCCACCGGCAGCGGACCATCCGCCACTCGACCGTGATCTACGGCCTGGGGCTGCACTCGGGCCAGCGCACCGGCATGGTCCTCCAGCCGCTGCCCGAGAACAGCGGCATCCACTTCATCACCCTGCCGACGGGCATCGAGATCCCCGCCCACGTCCGCGCCGTGGCCGAGACCGACTATGCCACCACCCTCTCCGGCGAGGGCGAGAGCATCCGCACCGTCGAGCATCTCCTCTCGACGCTCCATGCCTACGGCGTGGGCAACCTGCTGATCAAGGTGCACGGCGAGATTCCGGTGCTCGACGGCTCGGCGCTGGAGTTCTGCAAGATCCTCGACGAGATCGGCGTCGCCGAGCAGGACGAGCCGCAGCGCGAGGTGGTCGTCGACCGGCGTTATGAAGTGGGCTCGGGGGAGAAGGTGCTGGCCATCGAGCCGGCGGAGCGCTTCTCGGTCTCCTACCTTCTGCGCTATCCGTCGCCGGTGGGGGAGCAGTCCTGCGAGTTCACCCTCACCTCGGCCGAGGACTACAAGCGGGAGATCGCTCCGGCCCGCACCTTCGGCTTCATGAAGGACCTGAAGATGCTCAACGAGCTGGGCCTCGGCTCCGGCGGCCGGCTCGACAACTTCATCCTCGTGGGGGAGGACGAAGTGATCAACACCGAGCTGCGCTTCCCCGACGAATTCGTCCGCCACAAGATCCTCGACATCATCGGCGACCTCTATCTGCTCGGTTATCCCATCCGCGGCAAGGTCACCGCGCGGCTGACAGGGCATCGGGACAATATTGCTTTATTGCGGCAGATCGTGGCGGGATAAAGCCCGGCGACCTTTACAGGATGAGAAGCCAGAAGTTGTAAAAAGCGTGGGCGAGGATCACGGGAGTGATTCGCCGGGTCGTGGCGTAGAAGACCGCAAAGGCGAAAAAACCTCCCAGGTGGACGAAGAACCACGGCGTCCCTTGATACAGGTGATAGAACGACTGGAAGACGACGCTTGCGAACACGGCGAACGGCATGCTGCCCGTCAACTCGGAAACCGCTGTCATCAGATAGCCACGGACGATGAGCTCCTCCTTGGCGGCCATCGGCAGGATCGCCAACCAGTACAGCCCGCTTGGAACGGATTGGGGCGCAGGGGGAAAGTGGACCGAATAGGCGAGGAGGACCCTGGTGGTCGCTTGGTCGAGCAGATCGGAGAAAAACACGAGGGGTAGGGCCCAGGCGACATCCGAGGCCCGGACTGTGAGCCCGATGGCTCGCAGACCGCGACCCTGCCGGTAGAGGACATAGGCGAGCAACGCGATGGCCAGACCCGCGTGAAGGATTTGGAGCACCTCACCAAACGCGGTGGCGTACTGCGCCACGGCAGCACCGGTCCACCAGACGTGTAGTGAAGAGAGGCTCGATCCCAGGAAACCGATGCCGGCGACCAGGGCTAGCTCGCAGACCCGAAGTCTCCGGGAGTCCGGAGCCGGCGCGGAGATCTCTGGCGAAGCCAGCGGCGCCGCCGGGGCCTCGTTCATTCCTCCTCTTCCTCCTCATCCTCGTCGTCGTACTGATCCTCCTCTGGGAGCTCCTCCATGCCCTCGAGCTCGGCCTGTTCGGACTCCGCGAGGAGCTTGGCCGCTTCGGCGGCGTGCTCCTCCGAGACCAGCAGGACGATGGGTCCGGTGAGCGGGTTGAAGCCCATCCCGATGCGTCCCAGCGCGAAGAGGTCCTGCACGCTTTCCCCCTTCTTCACGAAGGGGATGTTCGCATCCGTGAGCACGGCCTCCGCGAAGGCGAGCTCGTTGGGGTCCCCCGTGCGCACCAGCGCCACCAGCCCGGCGTCGGAACTCTGATCCCTCTCCGCCTCCGTCGGCGGAAGCTTTTCGACCAGCGGCACGCCGCAGTCGGCGCACTCGGTGAACCCTTCTCGGTACTCTCCTTGGCACTCGGGACAATACATCCGGGCCTCCTTTCGAAGGGCAGCTCTCAGAGTGTGAGGCGCCATTCTACACGGAGGCCCGGGGTCCAGCCTGCTGTGGGGGAGCGTTACGGATTGCAGATCTCGATCTCGAAGGTGCCCTCGTTGTTGGAGCCTTGGGCGATCTGCCGGCCGGTGGCGCCGGCGAAGCCGCCGGTACCGCCGACGATCGTGTCCACCTCCGCGAACTCGCCGTTGCCCGTGGTGTTGAAGACGATGGCGTCCTTGGTGATGAGGTCGCCGTCGGCCGTGTGGATATGGTTGTCGCCGGTCAGCAGCACGACGCCGGTGGCGGCGATGTCGACCGTGGGAACGAGGCTCGTGCCCACGAACTGGGACTCGCCGCGAAGCCCGCCACGGAACGTCACGGTGGCGCAGAGGCCGACGGCCGAGGTGCAGGTGCTATCGCTGAAAATCTGGATACTCACGCTGCCGTGCTTCGTGTGGCAATGAGGATCGGCGGCGGCCGGCCGCGCGGCAAAGCCGAGCGCGAGGACGAGGGCGGCGAAGGCGAAGCGGCGAACCGAAACGATTTGACTCTTGCGGAACATGGATCTCTCCTTATAAGTTGACCGATCGGTTTGCGATCGGCGTTCGTTTTTCGACAGACACCTATGAGATGCCGGCCGCCGCAAGAGGTTTCATGGATCTTCTATACTCACTGGAACGGAAAGCGAGGAAGGAATGGACAAGGTCAATCTCGAGCAGAAGCTCGCCGCCTTCACCGACTACTTCAATCCCCGGATCGTCGGCGAGCTGAACGGCCAGCACGTGAAGCTGGTGAAGGCCAAGGGCGACTTCGTCTGGCACCATCACGACGCCGAGGACGAGCTCTTCCTGGTCGTCAAGGGCCGTTTCCGGATGGAATTCCGGGACCGTGTCGTCTGGGTCGAGGAGGGAGAGTTCCTCGTCGTGCCCCGCGGCGTCGAGCACCGGCCCATGGCCGAAGAAGAGGTCCACATCCTCCTCTTCGAGCCGGCCTCGACCCTCAACACCGGCAACGCCGAAGACAGCGAGCTGACCCGGCGGGAGCTGGAACGGATCTGAGAGCTACGGCTTGAAGATCGAGCTCAGCAGCCCGGCCAGCCGGGCGCCGGCTGGCGACGACTCCTCCTATCCCTTGGAAGTTTCAGGGGTACTCAGATTACTCTCAATCCGCCGGATTCTCCCGCAACCACCCCGCCACCTCCCCCGCATTCGCATCCGGCGGGAACACCGGATAGAAAATCTTTTCAATCACTCCGTCCCGCACGATCAGCGTGATCCTTTTCACGAAGCGGATTCCTGCCAGCTCGAAGGTGGGGAGGCGGAGGGATTCGATCAGGTTGAAGGGCTCGTCGCTCAGCAGCTCGAAGGGGAGGTGTAGCCTTTCGACGGCTTCCTTCTGATACTCCGTGACGTTCGTGCTGAGGCCGAAGACTCCGGCTCCGAGGGCTTTTAGCTCGGCGTGGTGGTCGCGGAAGGCGCAGGTCTGGGGCCTCGGGCTCCGGGGATGTCGTTCCAGCCGGGGAGGGCGTCGCGGTCGGGTCGGCCGGTGTGCGGGTAGAGGTAGACGACGGTGCGGCCGGGGAGGGAGGCGAGATCGACCTGGCGCCCGGCCGTCGAGGGCAGCGGGATCGACGGCAAGCGCAGGCCCGGGAGGTGATCGCAAGCGCCGTCGTCCACGGGGACGGGGAGTCCCTCGGGCAAGGCATAGAGATTGTCGCTACGGGTCATGATCCCGCCTCTCCGCCGGCCGGAACGCTCCGCGCGAGCACCTCCTCGGAGGTGAGGCCGTAGAGCGGCGGCGTCGGGACTTCCAGGATGCCGAGCATGAGGTAGATCTGGCCGCGGTGGTGGATCTCGTGCTCGATCATGGAGCGCAGCCATTTCCAGACGAGGATCTTGGCGCCGCCCGGGGTCTCGCAGCGGCGGGCGAGATCCTCCGGCCCGAGGCCGGTGAAGATCTCCACCGATTCCTTGTGCTGCCTGTCATAGTAGGCGAGCACCGCGTCCCAGCCGTCCGCCAGCTCCCGCCCGTGGCCAGGGTAGCGGCTGGGCCGGCACTGGGCATTCTCGGCGAACATGTGGCGCTCGATGGCGCCAAGATGGCGGATCAGGTCGCCGAAGGTGAAGGCTCCCGGCTTGTAAGTCCACTCCAGGTGCTCGGGGGGTATACAGAGGATGACCCGGCGCGTTCGCTCGTGCACCCGCTCGAAGTAGTCCAGGAATGGCCCGGTGTGCTGGATCTCCATGTCGCCTCCTCCCTGAGACTACAAGCCTAAACCAGACGGGGTTGATTCGGGGCGCCGCTGCCTGAGCTATGCTGGCGGGGAGGTTGCATCCTTTTCATGGCGCGCCGCCGCAAAAGGGGCGAACTTGTAAGGTTTGTAAAATATGGAGGGTGGCGTGCGATCCGGGAAACCTGGGCCGGGTACTCACGTTAAGAGACGACATGGACCCACTAGAGAACAACCATAAGCAGAGGCGCTGGCTCATCGCCGCCATCGTGGTGGTCGCGGCCGTGCTGGTCGTCCTGTTTTTCCTCCGCCGGGGCAAGAGCGGGGACGGCGATCACTATCGCACCGAGGCGGTCAGCCGTGGCAACGTCACGATGACCGTTAACGCCACGGGCACGCTCTCGGCGGTCACGACGGTGCAGGTCGGCAGCCAGGTTTCCGGCATCATCGCCAAGCTCTACGCCGACTTCAACAGCCAGGTGAAGCAGGGTCAGCTCCTGGCCGAGCTGGATCCCACGCCGTTTCAGCAAACGGTCGACCAGCGGCGCGCCGACGTCACCAAGTCGCAGGTCGACGTGGCCAACACCCAGGTCACCTACAACCGCCAGAAGCGGCTCTCCGACGCGGGCTTGATCGCCGCGTCCGATCTCGACGCCGCCAAGGCCGCCTTCGACGGCGCCCGCGCCGGGCTCGCCCAGTCGCAGGCGGCGCTCAAGCAGGCGCAGACCAACCTTGGCTACGCCAAGATCTACTCGCCCATCGACGGGCAGGTGGTGGCCCGCGCTTACGACGTGGGCCAAACGGTCGCGGCCTCGTTCTCGGCGCCCACGCTGTTCACCATCGCCAAGGACCTCACCAAGATGCAGGTGCAGGCCGACGTCGATCAGTCCGACATCGGTCAGATCAAGGCCGGGGAGGTGGCGCGCTTCACCGTCGACGCCTACCCCGATCAGGAGTTCCGCGGCCAGATCGCGCAGGTGCGCCTGAACGCCACCGTCACCCAGAACGTCATCACCTACCCGGTGATCATCGAGGTGGGAAACCCGGAAGGCAAGCTGCGGCCCAGCATGACGGCCAACGTCACCATCGAGGTCGCCACGGCCCGCGACGTGCTGCGCGTGCCCAACGCCGCGCTGCGCTTCCGGCCGGAGACCACGGCGGACGACAAGAAGGCGGGGCAGACACCGGGACGGGCTCGCGGACAGGGCCAAGGCCAGGGTCAGACGACGCCCGAGGCCGGGCAGACTCCGAGCCAGCAGGCCGCCGGGACCAGCGCGGCAGCGGGACCAGAAGCCGGGACACCGGGCCCCGGACAGTGGCGCGGCCGGCGCCGGGGCGGTGACGCCGCGGCCGGCGGTGCGGCGGGCACTCCCGGAGCGGGAGAGCCGGGTGCGGGAGCCGCCGGAGGAACCATGGGCTCCGAGGCGGGAGGATCGATGTCCGGCGGTGGCGGTGGCCGCCGGGGAGGCCGCCAGCAGGGGCAATCGGTCTACGTGCTCACCGCCGAGACGGCCGACAAGAAGGGCGAGCTGCGCCAAGTGCGTCTGCGTACGGGGATCACGGATGGTCATTACACGCAGGTTCTGTCGGTCTTCTCCGGCACGCTGAACCCGGGCGATCTCGTGGTCACGGGGGTGGCGACGATCAAGGTCGAGGCGAGCGCCGGTCCGCCGAACAACCCGCTGGGCGGGGCGGCGGGAGGCGGTCGTGGCGGACCGCGTGGAAGGTTCTAAAGCCATGGCCGGCGTGGCCCCGGTGGCCGCGGAGTCGGCGGTCCTCGAGATCCGCGACCTGGTGAAGACCTATCACATGGGCGAGGTCGAGGTGCACGCTCTGAAGGGTATCAACCTGACGGTCGAGCGCGGCGAGTTCGTGGCCATTATGGGACCGTCGGGCTCGGGCAAGTCGACCCTGATGAACATCGTCGGCTGCCTCGACCGGCCGACCTCGGGGACGTACCGGCTCGACGGCATCGACGTCTCGCGCCTCGATCGCGACGCCCGGGCGGAGATCCGCAACGATAAGATCGGCTTCGTCTTCCAGGGCTTCAACCTGCTGGCGCGTACTCGGGCGACCGAGAACGTCGAGCTGCCGCTGCTCTACAGCAACCAGGGGCTCTCCACCTTGGACCGTGCCCGCCGCGCCCGCGAGGCGCTACGGCGGGTGGGCCTCGCCGGCCGCGAGGACCATTATCCTTCGCAGCTCTCCGGCGGCCAGCAGCAGCGGGTGGCGATCGCCCGAGCCCTGGTTACCGAGCCGGCAATCCTGCTCGCCGACGAGCCGACGGGCAACCTCGATTCGCGCACGTCGGAGGAGATCATCGCGATCTTCCAGGAGCTCAACGACGCCGGCAAGACGATCGTCCTGATCACTCACGAGCCGGATATCGCGGCGCACTCCAAGCGCGTCGTCTACGTGCGGGATGGCTTGATCTGGCGCGACGAGCGGATCGTGCAGACCCGCAAGCAGCCGGGCGAGCCCGTCGACGCCGGGATGGAGCCTGCCGTCGCTTTTCCCTTCACGCTGGCTCCGGTTTCCGAAGAGGTGACGCGATGAAAATTTCCCTCCTGCGGCTGTGGAACATCACCAAGGTCGGACTGATGGCCATCTCGCGCAACAAGATGCGCTCCCTGCTCACCATGCTGGGAATCATCATCGGCGTCGGCTGCGTCATCACCATGGTGGCGGTGGGCACCGGCGCTTCGAGCTCCATTCAGGCGACGATCAACTCGCTCGGCACCAACTTCATCATGCTCTTCCCCGGCGCCGCGACGACGGGCGGAGCACGCATGTTCACCGATCAGTCACGAATCACGCCGGAAGACGCCGACGCGATCAAGGCCGAATGCCCGGCGGTCGCCTACGTCTCGCCCGGAGCGCGAACCAACGCGCAGATCGTCGCCGGTGAGCTCAACTGGGGCACGCAGGTGTGGGGCGTGGGCGTCGAATGGCCGCTGATCCGCGCCTGGAACGTGGCCGACGGCGACTTCTTCACGGACGTCGACGTCCGCACCTCCAGCAAAGTCTGCGTTCTCGGCGCCACGGTGGCCCAGAACCTGTTTCCGAACAATGACGCCGTGGGCTCGACGATCCGCATCAAGAAGGTGCCGTTCAAAGTCGTGGGCGTTCTGGAGCGCAAGGGCGGCAACATGATGGGGCAGGATCAGGACGATCAGATCATCGCTCCCTACACCACGGTGATGAAGCAGCTTTTGGGCTCGCCGCGCATCAGCATGATCTATATCTCCGCCCGTTCCGCCGCCGACGTGAAGGAAGCGCAGGCCGAGATCGATGCCCTCATGCGCCAGCGCCACCGCATTCAGCGCGGCCAGGAGAGCGACATCAACATGCGCTCGCAGGAAGAGATCGCCTCCACCTCGGAGCAGACCTCGAAAACCTTGTCGGTCCTGCTCGGCTCGGCGGCGGCCATCTCGCTGCTGGTGGGTGGCATCGGCATCATGAACATCATGCTGGTGTCGGTGACGGAGCGCACGCGGGAGATCGGCATCCGCCTGGCGATCGGCGCCAAGGGCCGGCACGTCCTCCTCCAGTTCCTGCTCGAAGCGATCGCTCTGTCGGTCGTCGGCGGCGGCATCGGCGTCGGATTGGGGCTCCTCGCTCCCTACCTCGTAACCCGTTTCGCCGGCATGCCGACCCAGGTGAGCACCGGCTCCGTCGCCATCGCCTTCGGCTTCGCCGCCGCCATCGGAGTCTTCTTCGGCTTCTACCCGGCCCGCAAAGCGTCGCGGCTGGACCCGATCGACGCGTTGCGGTACGAGTAGGGGTCTACAGACCCACTCCTACCTGCCGCCACCAGCCCCAGCCGAAGACCGCGGTCAGGTAGATCCACAGCAGCGTGGCGAGGATGTGAAGGATGGTGTTGCGGCGGTTGCCGCGCCATAGAGCTCGATCGTAGATGAATTGCTGAGTGATCAGCCGCGATCCCCAGAACAGGGTGAGCCCGCCGAGCACGGCCGCCGCCAGACGCGAGGGCGCCACCAGGTCGGCGGTGAAGCCGAGGGACAGCACTCCGAAGAGCACCAGGATCAACATGATGAAGCCGGTGTGCACGAGGAAAATCTGACGGTTGAGCAGCGTCAGCTTGGACAGATCCTCTTTCCAGCCGAGCTCCTTCGGGAAGAACACGTGGGCCGCGGCGAGCAGGAGCAGCAAGGCCCCGACAATCCGGAGATGGAGCTCGAGACTCATCATCCTTTCTCCAGCACCAGGACGGCGACGAAGGGTGTGATGCGGAAGTCCTCCCGCACCGCGAGGCCCGCGACGTTGGCGAGGCGCAGCCACTCGCGGCGGGGGAGGAAGTGGAAGAAGCCCGGTCCGAAGGCGAGGAAGTTCCAGCCGTCCCGTACGTGCTCGACGAGCAGGGCCCGCCCGCCGGGTGCGAGCGCGCGGGCGATCTCCAGGAAGAAGCGCTCGCGCGCCTCCGGCCGTCGCAGCTCATGGGCGGCGAAGATGAGAAAGATCGCATCCTGCGAGCCGCCCGCGAGCGGCAGGGCGCGGAAGTCGGCCGGGGTGGCCGCGCGGTCGAGTGACAGTTGCCGAGCCCGGACGATCGACGGCTCGGTCATCTCCTTCGCGTCGAAGAAATCGAGGACTGTGCCGCGAGCCGTAGGGAAGATCCGCGCCAAGGCGCCGAAGGTCTCGTCCAGCCCGGCGTGGAGGCTCGCCCAATGTCTTGGCGGTGCTGGAAGCATGCGGGCGAGCCAGTCCCAGCGGCTGAGCGGTGACAGGTCATAGATCCAGTGGGAGACGAGAAGCGAGGAGACCGACCAGAGCACGCCGGCCGTGACGCCGGCCAGCACCAGGACGCCGAGCAACCGAGGGATCGGCAGGAGGACCACGGCGAGGATCGCCGCCAGCGCGGCGGCGCCCGTCTTCAAGAACATTGGCCGGTTGTAGCGCAGGATCTGGAGCATGCCGTGATATCTGCCCCGCGATACATGCTGCTCGGCGACGGGGCTCAAGACTCCTCTCCCTTCGGAAGCGGCTCGCAGATTCCCCGTTCCCAGCGATAGGGCACGTCCTGCAGGTGGAAGGCGCTGGCCAGCACCGGACTTTCGCGGTCGAAGGGCGGACGCGCGAGGAAGGTGCACTCGCGGATGTCGACGGCGACCGGCTCCGGGTTCCATTGCCGCCGAACGCCCTGGATGCGCACGATGGAATGGGTTTCTTTTTCGTAGTCGAAAGTGAAGGGAAGCGGCCCCGCGAACTTCCGCGCCTCGTGGAGATCCGGAAACGGCGAGCTTTCTGGTAGCGGCGCGGGCTTGCCGGCGAGATCCGCGATGACGTGCAGGTCCGCCTCGCCACCGGTCTGGATCCGCACCTCCAGACTGCCGCCCTGCTCGTGGACCTGCGCGTCGCACTTGACGTAGTGATAATGGGTGAGCGCGTTGCCGGCGAGCACCATCAGTTCGCGATCCGTGTCGCTGCGCAGGATACGCAGGCCGCGAAGCGATTTCCCGGCCGCCGTTTTGTAGCGCGAGAAGATGCGGTAGCCGGTGAGAAAGAAGTCCTGCCCCAGGGCCGCCGGAACTCCCACCGGCCGCAGACCTTCCGTCTGCACCATGGCGATGGCCAGAAACCCGAGTCCCTGCCAAGTGTCGAGCGTCAGGCCCGGCGCCAGCAGTGGCACGAGCGCCCGCTCCGGAAAGGCATAGGTCAGCACCAGGCAGTGCCGGAAGAAGGCACGAACCGGCAACGGGTGCCGCCTGAGGAGATGAAGCATCTGGCGCCTAGTCTATCCCGGCCACCTCGATCGAGCCCCAGAGCGGGGAGCGATCGCGGGCGGCCCATGCGGCTTGTTGGGCATCGCGTGGCTCGGCGAAGCTGCGCAGCACCATCACGGCGCCGGGCGCGGCAGCGTGCCGGACGGCCGCGAGCAGGCGTTCGCCGTAGGCCGGAGGCGCGGCGTCCAGAACGTTCGAGAGCGTGAAGCCGTCGAAGCGGCCGGCCGGGCCGCTCGCCAGGAACTCGGCCGCGTCGGCGCAGAGGAACTCGACCTCGGTCGCTTTGAGGTCTTTGGCATCCGGCTCTTTTACCGGCGGGTCTCCGCCCAGCAGCAGCCGCCACACGTACGGGTTTTCCCGGTTTGGATGGTTGGCCCAGGTGCGTTCCAGGCGTCCGAGGATCACGAGATCGAAGCGCGGCGGGACGAAGCTCACGAAGCTGCGGTCGTGCCCCAGCCGGAGAAGGGCCTTGTGCAGCCCGATGCGCAGGAGCCATCGTAACCGGATGTTGTCGAGCCGCCGGTGCCAGAAGGCCGTCTGCTCGGCCGGATCGCCGAGGAGCAGAAACTCCCGCAGATCGCGCTTGTGCAATCCCAGCCAAGGCAGGAGACGCCGTGCCATGGCCTGCTGCCGGTCGACGACTCCAGGCCCCGGAGCCTTGCCGGCAGCCCGGGCTTTCGCGTACTCGATCTGCGCCGGATTGATGTCGACGGCCGTGACGCGAAAACCCCGTCCGGCGAGTGCCTCGGCGGTGTCGCCGGACGAGGCGATGCAGAAGATCCGTCCGCCGGGCCGGAAGACCTCCGCCTCGACCCGCCAATCCTCATGCATACGGCTGAAGAGGAGCTGCGGCGGACCGGCCCGGCCGTCGAGCCGGCCGCGGCTCCAGGGCGTCGTCACGCCGTCGTCAGAAAGGCGAGCCGCCCGTCCCGCCACCAGCCAGGCCAGGGTGAGGAAGGCGAGGTTCTGCGTGATCATGGCGCCGGCATCGGCGATATGGCCGCGTCCCCAGAGCAGCCCGCCGCCATTCATCCCCACCAGCAGCAGCGTCTGAGCCGCCGCCGCCCACCGGGGCCGCCAGCCGGAAAGCACCCAGACGGCGAGCCCGGTCTCGATCGTTCCCAATCCCAGGAGCACGGCGGTCCCCGCCCGGCCCGCCAGCCCTGGAACCGCCTGCACGATCGCCCGGTGCCCCGGGCAGCGGCCGAGCAGCTTGCACCACAGGCCCTGGTAGAGCCAGACGAGAGCGACTGCAAGGCGGGGCATCCAGGACTTTACTTCACCAGGAACGAGGCCGCGGCGTGGGCCTCGGCTCCGTTGTTGCGGTCGTGCGCGGTGGCGATCACCCGGTAGACACCCGCGGGATCTTTCGACTCAATCTGGATCTTGATGTTGGGGGCGCCTAGCTGGACGAGGCCGGCATGGGGCGCCTTCTTGCTGGGCCAGAGATCCGTTCCCTTCTCGTTCTTGAACGGCGCGCCGCTCGGAAGCAACCCCTGCACGTCCACATCCACATTGCAGTTTCCCTTCGCGTCCGCCTTGCAGTCCCGGAAGAAGATGAAGCCCACGAGCTGACGGCCGCGCTGCGCAACCGTCACAGGCAGCGCCTGGGAATAGGTGCCGTCGGCCGCCTTGGTGGGGTGGAGCACCTTGGTGGGTTCGTCGGTAATCAGCAGGCGGATATCGAACTTTTCCGGCTGAGCCGGCGTCGCCTTCGGCGCCGGCTTCGCGGTTTTCGGAATCGCCGCCGGCACGAGCAGCAGGGCGGCGGCGAACAGGTTTCGGTGGCGGGGGCTTAAAAGCTTCATCGTTTCTCCTTCGAACGGTTTTTCTGGAACTGCCCTCAAAAACAAGTCAGGGTACGACCGGCGACAGGCCGGCCGCACGAACTTTTCGATCCAGGTCACGCAACGGTCCGGCCGCGAGCGCCCGCCATTTCTCGATCGCCGGGTCCAGGCGCTTGCGGTAGGTCTCGAAGACCTCTCGCTGCGGCGCGGTCGGCGCGCGGTCGGCGCTTTCGAGATCGATCGCCAGGGAATTGAGAACGCCGGCCGCGGCGTCCAGAGTATCGCCTCTTCGGCCCCGGAAGGTCTGGACGTCGGTCGCGAGGCGCTTGGCTTCGTTCCGCAGCGTGCCTGCATTCTTGCGGGTGGCGAGCTCGCCGTCGAGCGTCTTCAAACGATCGGTCACGGCGTGGAGCGTCTCCTGGGCATCCGTAGCCCGCTCCAGAGCCTGGGAGACCTTGCCGTAGAGGTCTCGTTGCGCCGCGAGATCCGCCGCCGAAGTCTGAACCCGCGGGTCCATCGCGACCGTCAGCGGCTGGCTGGAGGTGTGGCCGTCGACCGTCAGGCGAACCTCGTACTTGCCCGGCAGGACGAACATCCCCTGCGGCACTTCGTGGGTATCCGTGCCGGGCACCGCGGCGATGGAGAAGTCGTAGTCGGAGGCTCGTGGGCGGGGATAGCGAAGATCCCAGACGAAGCGGTTGTGGCCGGCCCGTGTGGGCAGCGCCGAAGGCGGCTGCAGCCAGGCGTCGACGAAGTACTGCCGCGCCTTCCGCGCCGCGGGAGTGTCATCGCTGCGAAAGCGGCGGACGACCTCGCCGCCGTCGTCCACGATCTCCAGCGTCACCGCGCCCTTGGGCGCCGCGGCGAGCCAGTAATCGATCGCCGCGCCCTCGGGAGGGTTGAGCGCCCGCGGCTCGTCGAGCGGCAACGGCGTGTCGCGGTTCTGATTGTTGTTCAGGCGCCAGGCGGCGGCCGGCGGCAGCAGCGCGGCTCCCGCCGCCAGAACCTGATCGTTCAGCCCCCCCAGATGGCGCAGCGGCGAGAAGTCGTCGAGCACCCAGAGCGACCGCCCCTCGGTGGCGGCGATCAGGTCGTTGCCGTGAATCGTGAGGTCGTTGACGCCGCTGGTCGGCAGGTTGAGCTGCAGCCGCTGCCAGCTCTCGCCGTCGTCGAAGGAGACGAAGGCGCCGCGCCGCGTGCCGGCGAACAGCAGCTTGGAATCGACGGGATCCTGCCGCACGACGTTCACGGCGTCGTCGAGGCCGGCCGTCGCCGCGCGCCAGGTCTTGCCGAAGTCGTGGGTGACGAAGATATAGGGGTGAAAATCATCCATGCGGTGGCGGTCGACGGCGGCGTAGGCGGTGCCGGGCGAGGTCGCCGAGGCGTCGATCTGGGCCACGCGGCTCCAGTCGGGCAGGCCGGGCGGCGTGACGTTCCGCCAGCTCTTGCCGCCGTCGCGGGTGACGTGGATCAGCCCGGCGTCCGTCCCCACCCAGACGAGGTCCTTCTCCAGGGGCGAAGGCGCGACGGTGGCGATGACGCTGTAGCCGCAGGCCCGTGCCCTCGTCACCGGCACGTCGCCCGCGCAGTCGGCGGGCAGGGGCGCGGGGGCGGCGCCGGTCAGATCCGGGCTGATCGTCTCCCAGTGCTGGCCGCTGTCGACGGAGCGGAAGAGCACCTGGGTGCCGAGATAGATCGCGTGCGGCGGCTGGAGGGAGATGGCGATGGGCGTGATCCAGGTCGTGCGATAGGTCACGGTGGTCGGCCGCGCGCCGTAGCTCGAAACCGGCCACGGCGAGACGTTCTGCACCTGCCCGGTCTTCGCGTCCCAGAGCGACAGGCGCCCGCCGAGGCCGCTGCCATAGACGAGGTCGGGATTGCCCGGGAAGGGGAGGTCGTAGTCGCGCTCGTCGCCGCCCACCGGGTGCCAGTCGCGGAAGGTGAGCTGGCCGTAGTCGCTGCGGCTCGCGACACCCACCGTGCCGCTGTCCTGCTGGCCGCTGTAGATCCAATAGGGAAAACGGTCGTCGGTGGCCACGTGGTAGAACTGGCCGGTCGGCTGGTTGTACCAGCTGCTCCAGCTCGCGCCGCCGTTGATCGTCACCACCGCTCCTTGATCGCTCGCCGTGATCATCCGCTCCGGGTGGTCCGGATTGAGCCAGAGGAAATGGTAGTCGTCGCCGCCGGGAGCGCCGCGGAAGAACGCGAAGGTCTTGCCGCCGTCCGTCGAGCGCTGGATGGATTGCCCCATGGCGTAGACCGTGTCCGAGTTGTGCGGATCGACGGTGAGGCTCGCGAAGTAGGCGCTCGCGAAACCCCCGTTGGCGTTGACCCGCCCCCAGGAACCGCCGCCGTCGTCCGAGCGATAGATGCCGGACTCCGCGCCGTTGGCGTCGATCGTGGCGTACACCTTGTCTCCCTTGCTGCCAGGCGCCACGGCGAGGCCGATGCGGCCGAGGGGTCCGGCGGGCAGGCCGTGACCGGTGAGGCGCGTCCAGGTCTTGCCGCCGTCCAGCGACTTGAAGATGCCGCTTCCGGGGCCGATCTCGGGCTGGAAGTAGGAGAGCCAGGGGTGGCCCCGCACCTGCCAGGTGGAGGCGAAGAGGACGTCGGGGGCCGCCGGGTCTCCGGAGAGGTCGACGGCGCCGGCGTTCTCGTCCACGAACAGCACCTTGCTCCAGGTCTTGCCGCCGTCCGTGGTGCGGAAGACGCCGCGCTCGGCGTTGGGGCCGAAGAGATGCCCCTGGGCGGCCGCGAGCACCACGTCGGCGTTCCTGGGATCGATCCACAGCCGGCCGATGTGGTAGCTGTCGGCGAGCCCCCGGTGCTCCCACGTCTTGCCGCCGTCGCCGGTGCGGTAGATGCCGTTGCCGGAGGTGATGTCCCAGCGGGCGGAGACCTGACCGGTGCCCACATAGAGGACCGCCGGATCGCTGGGCGCCAGCGCGAGCGCTCCCACCGAGGCCGCGCCTTCATGATCGAAGAGCGGGCTCCAGGTGCGCCCGGCGTCGGCCGTCGTCCACACGCCGCCGTCGGCCGTGCCCATATAGAAGGTATCCGGCTTGCCCGGAACGCCGGTCGCGGAGGTTGCCCAGCCGCCGCGCAGCGGTCCGGCGAGGCGCCAGCGCAACCCTGAGTAGGCCTCGGGGGGCACGGCGGCGGTGGCTGCAATCCCTGAGATGGCGGCCAGACCGAGAACGGCGGCGGCACACGAGACAAAACGAAGATTCATGCAAGTCCTCCCGGGGCGGTCAGATCCCCGGGAGACGTTCTACAAGAAAAAGGGCCGGGCCGCCACTCCGGAGCGGGGAGAGGTTATACTCCTCGGCCATCAGCACCCCCTTCTAAAGGAGATTCTCATGCTCAGGAAGTCGATCCTCGCTTCGACGTTGGCGGTTCTGCTGGCCCTGCCGGCCCTGGCGGCGGCACCCAAGACCTACCAGGTGACGGGCCCCGTGCTCGAGCTCACCAACGACACGATCACCGTGAAGAAAGGTAGCGAGCGCTGGGAGATTTCGCGCGACGCCTCGACCAAAGTCACCGGCGACCTCAAGGTGGGCGCGACGGTCACCATCCAGTACCGGATGAGCGCCGCCTCCATCGACGTCAAGGGCGGCGGCAAGGCTGAGAAGCCGGCCAAGGCCGAGAAGCCCGCCAAGGGCGCCAAACCAGCCAAGAAGACGAAGGGTTAGTACAACGGCAGGAAACCTGCGGGGGCGGTAGAGAGGGCATGACCTTCTCTACCGCGTCACGCGGGAAGGCTTCGGAGTCAGGTGGTGTCCTAATGGAATGTAGGTGCTACAGAGGCGTAAACCGGGGAGCGGCCTGCCGGGGGGGCCTCTAGTCGTCCTCATCGGGCGGCATGAAATCATACAGAATGCCGCCTAGCTCCCTGTACCTCGCTTCTAGCCTCTCGATGCTGCCGGAAATCTCCACGGCGCGCCGCTCGGCCTGGATGGTATCTGGCCCGCTCCGGCAGAGTTCAGCGCGAAGCCTCTCAAGAGTTTTCCAGATATCCGCTAGCTTTTCGTAGGTCTCAGCCTCCATGGGCGCCTATTCTACTCCTCCCTGCGCTCGGGCTAGCCTCGGAAGAGGCTCGCAATGGCCGCCGCAGCCGTGGCGACGGCGGCTATCAAAATCCAGAAGGTATAGGTAGCATACTTGACCGTCGCGGCAGCGCCCTCTTTCGCCGCTTCGGCTCCCCTCTCAGCCGCTCTCGCAGCCTGTTCCGCCGCCTCTGTCTGCCTGAGGATGGCTCGATGCTCTCTAAGCCGCAATTCCGCTTGGGCGGCAGCGCGGATGTCATCATCCGGCTTGCCTATGGCGAGCATGTCAGCGAGTTTCTCGTCCGGCTGCTCCGGGGCTTTGAACTCCTGTCGAAAGCTCATAGGACTCTTAGTCTACTCCCTTCCGCCCTCCCCGTAGCATAGAATCCCCTCAAGCGCGGCTAGGCTGATCCCCGAACGCCGGTCCCCCGTAACCGGCCCGCCGCGCCCGTAGTTCTCTCCTGCGGGCACCTACGGGGGTGCGCATGCCGGTTATAGATCTTCCGGAGGAACCGCCTCTCCCAGGGGCAAACACCCTTTTCGGGGCCATCTTCGCCGTAATGCTGTATCCACGAAGTGACAAGCAACGTCACTACTGGTATGCGGCGCACCAAGCAGGCGCCTACGCTTTTTGGTGCAAGGAAGGCGCTACGCAAGAGGTCTTGAGCGACTTTCACGCGTGGATCGGCGTTCTGTGGGAGCTTCCCCAATCTCCCCAGAGAGTCTTTCGTGACGGCATGGACAGGATTTCGCGCGCTGCCTTGAGCGGGCACGTGCTGCTGTACCTGCTCCAGACGGCAAAGCACCATCCGCAGCACTGTACGGTTGAAAGAGCGACGGCGCTTGTAGTGCAATTCGCCCCGCGCAAGGGAAAGACAATCAGTGAGAGTCTTGTTCAAAAATCGTGGGCGGAGTTCAAATCTGCTTCTCATCTATGGGCGGCATTTGTCTATCTCGTGGCGAAGAAGCAGTATCCAGGGAGCGACAACTCGGAATGGCTGGCATTTCTCGGACGCGCTGAGACCTACAGAAAAGCAGCGGCGGAGTCTCGATTGTTGAACCGAACCGACACCTGGAGAACTCCCGAAGGGTGCGTAGTGCCTCCAACCGAAACCGACCTTAATCCCATAGATAAGAAGAAGTTAGCGTTTCTGGATAGGGAGTTTCCTGGGTAAAGAAAACCCTCAGCCCCTCTCCTGAAACTCAGTTGCAGGGGTACCCCTGCAACTGAGTTTCGTACCCTCCCGAGCAATCAAACTTCAGCCCTACGACTGGCCTGGCGGTGAATGCGGGGTGGCGCCTAAGCTCTCCCCATAGCAAAAGCCCCGGCGCTGAAGCCGTGGCGGTTTGCTCCGGAGAGTCCTCCGGGATCGAACTAGGAATGGCTTGATCCTACGGTGGGGCACCTCTCCGGGTCAAGGAGAAGTTTCACCCATCATGACGTACTTCCGACTCTGGAGGTGTACCGGGACCGGGCTCCGGTGGTGGCGCGAGTTGTTGCGCCCCTGCTGGCCCAGGTCCCTGATACGCCCAGGAGGACGGCGACGGCCCTACCGCTTCCCCTTGCCGTTCTCCCCCAGCTCTGCCCTAGCGGCCTTCAGGACAGCGGCACGGAGCCACGAGGTGCGATTCAGGCCCGCGTGCTCCGCTGCCCTGTCGATCATCTCCAGGTGTTCCGGCTCAAACCGGAGGAGGATGCTTTGCGAGTGCTTCCGTTCTTCGCTCATGGCTCCATCATATCCCCGGGATATCTTTCTTGTCCAGACCCTATTGACAAACGGATATCCAGCGGATATAGTATGCAGCATGATGACCGAGACCGAAGTGACCGCCCTAGAGACCTCCCCCGCCGTTGCCTGCCGCTCCTGCTATGGACCGGTCATCAAGTGGGGCAAGGACAAGGCAGGCAACCCCCGCCGCTTCTGCCGGGCCTGCAAGGTGTCCTTCAGCATCGTGCCGCCTAACCCGCTTGGTACCATGCGCCTTGACCTGGACAAGGCCGAGCTGTGCGTCAAGCTGCTGGCGGAAGGCTCCTCCATTCGCAGCACGGAGCGCGTCTCGGGTGTCCACCGTGACACCATCATGCGGCTCCTCCGGCTGACGGGTGAGAAGTGCGACACGCTGCTGTCTACCTTGGTTCGCAATGTTGAAGTAAAAGATGTACAGTGCGATGAGCTTTGGAGCTATGTCGCAATGAAAGAAAAGACTAAAGTGCGCAAGGCGATCACGGATTCCGAGATCGGCGATGCCTACACCTTCCTTGCAATCGAGCGGGATTCTAAACTTCTCCTCGCCCACCACGTCGGACGGCGTACCTCTGAGGATGCGAACATGTTCGCCGCCAAGCTCTCCGGAGCCGTTGGCGCGGGCCGGTTCCAAGTTTCAACGGATGGTTTCGACGGATATCCCGCCGCTCTGGAATCGCACTTCGGCGGACAAATTGATTACGCAATGCTCATTAAATCGTACTCGGGAGAGGGAATGGACAGCGAACGGCGGTATTCTCCGCCGTCCATAATAGCCACGGAGAAGCGGGTTATCAGCGGCACCCCGGAAGAGTCCAAGGTTTGCACGTCACACGTTGAGCGGATCAATCTTCACGTGCGGATGATGTCCCGCCGGTTTACGCGGCTGACAACGGGCTTCAGCAAAAAGCGCGACAACCTGCGCGCCGCCGTCTCCCTGTTCGTGGCGTCCTACAATCTGACCTGGAGTCACCGCACCCTAAAGGGCTGCACTCCCGCAATGGCCGCCGGAGTCTGCCGGAAGCCCTGGAGTGTGCGGGAGCTGCTGACGGCGTAGGGCTTAAATAAGCCCCCACTGCTGAGAGCTGGGCGAGTCACCCCTAGCGATTAGATCAGCAAATTGTTTTATCTTCCCCTGGACGACGCTAGCCGTCAAATGATCCACTGTAAAGGTTTCTTCATTGATGCCAGCAACGTTAGAGGAGCATATGACTACTCGTTTTTCTTTATCGGAGCGAAAGGTAAGCTTGTAACTAAAATGGCCGGTACCTCTCGAGGGATTCCAGATTGCATTTAGCACAATCGAACCGTTGATAAGCTCCGCTTGCGCGCCTATCTGCTCTTCTTTGAAAGCCTGCGCCGCCTCATGGAATAACGGCCACGCCATCGATTCCCGAAGCCTGTACCATCGCGCCTCAAAGTCCCGGCCTTCCTGTTCAAATTTCTCTCTTTCAAGTTTTCCCGTCTTGATAACTTCTTTTACTTCGTCCCCAAAGGACATAGACCACCTCCTCGACGGTATTATATACCGAAAAGCCAAAGGGCCGGTCCCTCGCGGAACCGGCCCCCTGAAGCTACGTCGCTTCCCGCTGATATCTATCTACCAGCGGTCCCGCCCTGGTGTCCGGTCCCTCCCCGTTGACCCAAGTCCGCGCCAATTCCGCCCCCAATGCCTGACAGTCGCGGGAGTACCGCAGAGTCGCCAGCGGCTTGCCGGTAGGGACATGTACCAAGGTGAACCTGCGTTTGCCCCGTCCGTCGGATAGCTCGGCTTCCGTTCCTTCGTAGTAGGCGAACGGTGGGGCCATCTTCCCCTTGACCGTTGCCGTCTCGCCCGTGGATAGGGTGACGCTGAAGACGCCGATGCGCCACGCCAGCGGGATAGGAACACCAGCGCGAGCACGGACCTTCAGATAGGCATCAGCGGCACCGGCAAGCCATGCGCCAACGGACCGGAATCCCTCGCTTTCGGCGCTCCGCTTCCATCGCGCACTCTGGACGGCGTCCGCCCTGACAGTGAACGTCGCGACCTTCACGGTGAGACCTCGCGAGGTCTGAGGCCGACGGCGATATCGGAGAGAACCCGCTGCCTCTCCAGGGTGCCTTTCCTGTCCGCCATCGCCGCCTCGATTGCGGCGGCGATCTTCTCCACGTCGGCTCCCCGGTCACTGGCGAAGTGTGCCAGGGCATTAGTCTCCATGGAGTAGGTGACGGTTCCTCCGGTCCACTCCAGAACGTACCGCAGGTGCCTGAGATCGGCGAGAACGGCGAGCAGGATGGCGTCCAGGTCGCCGCGCTTGTGGGATGGCCACCATTGAGGGGCGGCACTGCGGTACAGCTCCGTGAGGAGAAGGGCGAGACGGCGCAAGGCGGCGGCGTCCGCCTTGCGGGTGAAGACGACTAAGAACGTCTCGCGGAACCCCTCCCTCCATCGAAGATTCGTTACCCTCCGTGTACTCACGATGCCGGGCCTTCCTGCCAGGAATTCAGCTCCACTTCTAGGCGATCGGCGAGCTTGGCGATCCCCTGCGCAACGTGGGCGCCGACTCCCGCAAGGCGGATTTCCCGCTGGCTTGAGGAACTGAAGGCCGGGCCGCACCATTCGGCGAGCGCTCCCTGGACGTGGCGAAGGTCCGCCACTGCCGCCCGCAATTCAGCCGGAAAGATCCCCTCCCTGTGGGATGGCCACGTCCCCCAGGTCTCGATTACCATTTCATAAAGCAGGAGGCCGAACCGCCTCATGGCGTCATTGGCGCGGCGGTCCGGAAAGAAGACGAGGAAGACCTCGCGGAAGGCAGGGAAATCCTCGAAGTGATCCGGATCGATGACCGGCGGCGAGACTGCGAAATCAGGCGGGGCAGGCGGAGAGGGCGGTGACGCTGCGATAGACTTCCGGACTAGCTCGGGCATAGGGTCCCCTTTGCTCGGGTCAGGTCCCGGTGCGAGGTTTCAGGCTCGCCCGGGGCCGTCTGCTGTAGAATGAGGGGAGGCGTCTCCCCCCTTCAGGGAGACAACCCTACAGCGGAAGCAAGGCGGCAAGGCCGGCCCTGTACTACCTACATCCTATTAGGACACCACCCGGAGTCAATTCAGAAGGTTCCGGCGTCAGACCGGAGGGCTCCAGAGCCAGGGCGTAAGGCTCCAACGTCACCACATAAGGTTCCAGAGTCAGGATGGAAGGTTCCGGGGTGACGATCCAAGGCTTCGGAGTCATGACGGAAGGTTACAGAGCCAGGACGGAAGGTTCCGGGGTGATCCCGTAAGGTTGCGGAGTCATCACGGAAGGTCCGGGGTCATGACGTAAGATTCTGGAATCGAGGCGTAAGGTTCCGGAGTCACGACGTAAGGTTCCGGAGCGACGACCGGAGATTACGGAGTCGCGGCGGAAGATCCCGGCTTCACGGCTGAGGGTTCCGGAGTCATTCCGTAAGGTTCCGGGGTCAGGACGGACGGTTCCGGAGGCGCCCTGTAAGGTTCAGGGTCACGACGTAAGCTTCCTGAGTGACGACGGACGGTTCCGGGTTCATGGCGGAAGGTTTCAACGTCACGTTGGAGGGAGACGAAGGAGTCTTGTCACGGAGAGATGAAGCGCTGTTTCGCTCGCCTTTGCTCATGGGATGACAAAAAAAGAGGGGCGTGCCGGAAGCACGCCCCTCGAATCGGTCAAGACGGAAGCTGCTGGACAGGATTAGTCCACGGCGGCGGGGTGAGACGGCGCGGGGGACTGCGGAGTGGGAGCGGGTGTTCCCGGCGTCCTGGCTTTGCGGCCGCGGAACGGCTGGAGGTCGAACTCGGAGAGCTTCTCCGAGCGGGGGCCATAGTGCTCCTTCACCATGACGCGCAGGCCGCTGCCCAACCGCTGGCTGTCGACGAGAAGCGCCTGGATCTCCTTCGACGCCTCCTGCTTACGGGCCCTCATGGCGCCCTGCTCCTTGCTGAGCTCGTCGATCCGGGCCAGCATCGTCCCGAGCTTGGCACGGGACACCTCCAGATGGGCGAGGTCCGTGCTGTTCGCCTCCAGCTTGCCGTGAAACCGCTGCAAGGATCCCAGCACTCCGGCCTGACTTGTTTCCCTCTTCGTAGCCATCGTCTTCTCCTCCTGAGCCTTCTCGGCTCGTAATCCGGCGCCGGAATGGCGCCGAAGCTCATCTCTCCTGACTCCCGCTTGTCATGCAGAGCATAATCACGTCCAAGAACTGCTTGAATAGCGCGTGCTCTCTTGCGCTAGGCGGTATCGATAGGCGGATCGTGCATGATTTGAAGATTCCTGTCAAGGTGTCTTTATTGACAGACACCCAACTTCATGCGGTAATTACCGCATGGCAACCCTGCGAGAGATTCGAGAGAAGCGCCGGGAGGCCCTGACGGACATCATCATGGACAACCGGTCGATCCGCAGCCAGACGCAGCTCCAGGAGATGCTGCGGGAACGGGGGGATCGAGGCGACACAGTCGAGCATCAGCCGGGACCTGCGGGAGCTCCGCATCCACCGAGTGAAGGGGCGCTACGCCCTGAAGGCCTGGCAGCCGGTGAAGGACGGCTCCTTCCTGGACATCGCCGGCTTTATTCAGCGAGTCCGGCCCTCCGGCAACAACCTCGTGGTCGTCGTGACCAGCCCGGGCGCCGCCCGAGTCGTGGCCTTCGCCATCGACAGCGCCAACATGCCCGAAGTCGTGGGCACCCTCTCCGGCGAGGACACCGTCTTCGTGGCGGCCCGGGGAGAGGAGGATCAGCTCAACCTGCTGGGGATCTTCGCGAAGCTTCTGGGGTGGGAGTAGGGGGGCTCCGGCTTGCTCGCGGGCGGCTAGTGTGTATACTTAGGCGTATGGCTCGCATGCAGGTTTATCTTCCCGACAGTTTGTTCGAACAGGTCAAGGCCCGTGGTCTACCCGCCTCGGAGCTGCTTCAGAAGGCTGTGCGTGCAGAGCTTCGCCGGCTGGACTTGCTCGCCGAAACCGACCGCTATGTTGCCGACCTTGTCGCCGAAGTCGGGCCACCCACCGCGGCTCAGCGCACGCGCGCCACCGCAGTCGCGCAACGGCTTGCGCGCCGGCCGGCCCGCCAAGCGGGCTGATCTTCGTGCTGATTCTCGATTCCGGGGCAGTCACCCGTCTCTCCGAGAGGTCCCAACAGTCGGCAGCGCTGATCCTGGCGTTTCGCGAAGAGGATCTGTGGCCGCCCCTGGTTCCTTCTATGGTGCTCGTGGAATGTCTGCAAGGGCATCCTGGCCGCGACGCTCTCACGAACAGATTTCTCAAGACGTGCGACATCGTGGAGGAGGTCTCCGAACCGCTGGCACGGCGAGCGTCTCTGTTGCGGAGGCAGGCACGGCGAGGTTCGGCGGTGGATGCGCTCGTCGTCGCGTTGGCGGAACCAGGCGGGGTCGTGCTCACCTCGGACCTTGGCGATCTCGAGGCCCTTGCTCAATACGCGCACGACGTCAGAGTGGAGAAGGTTTGAGGGCTAGCGGCTCCGCCCAGAACTTAGTTGCCGGGACTTCATCGCCCTGATATCCGTCAGTGGCAAACAAGCTCGCATTCAGAGAGCGCCTACGTTACTTCGCTGGATCCGAATCACGCCGCAACCGCATCGCTTCGCGGCTCAATTCTTCAACTCCAGCGTCCGGCCACAGGGTTGCCTGCCATTTCGTATAGTCAAAGGGCGCCCTGGTCAATAAGCTCACAAACCTTTCCGCCTCCACATCCCCGAGTGCCGCGATCAGGGCACGGACTCCCTGCACCGTGAGCTCTTCGTCTGTAATCATTGTTCGATACTCCTCACGAAGGCAGTCGGGTCGACTGCTATGATACCGCGGGTGTCAGGACCTGAGTCATCACCCGTGACCAGCCCGGCGCCACCCGGGTCGTAGCCTTCGCCATTGACAGCACCAACATGCCCGAAGTCGTGGGCACGATCTCCGGCGCGGTCACCGTCTTCGTGGCAACCCGCGAAGACCTGATGGGATTTTTGCGCGGCTTTTGGGGTGGGAGTGGGCCACGTTGCTAAGAGTAACGAATAGTCGTATCCGCCAGATCAGAACAGAGAAGCCTCAGGGCCGTAATGGCAGTTTCCACTCGGGCCATGGTTGGTGGGGTTCTGTTGCGAGTCTCAGTACGTGTATGGATCAAGTCGCGATAGTCGACCAACGTTTCGAGAGCCCGCAGAGTATCCCGACCAAAGAGCCGGTGAGTAGTTGCCTGCTTTACGAGCAACGAAAGGCCAGGGCCGCGGTCAGAGGTGTCCGGGTGCCGTGACAAAAGAAGAGCTTCCGCCACCGAACCAGCCAGCAGCAGCGCAACCTTGGGAAGTTCCCAGCCCACCGCGGCATTCAGCTCTTCTAGGTCGGTCTGCAGGCCGGGTGGTGCGTCGGGCGGCAGCACGATCATGTGAAGTAGATCGGCGGCGGTAGATACAGGAATGTCGACCGCGTCGCGAAGGCGACGTATTGCATCTTTGAGGTCCGCTTTGTCGATCCTAGTCGACACATTGTAGATGTCCAGTGGTTGAATGTCTTGGCGTAGAGGATGGAGACTCTTAGCAGAGCCGAGAAGGGCGTTATACTGGAGCACCGCCTGCCTATGGGCATAGGTACTACTTTCTGGGCCAACCTCCAAGGCGGAGAGACGGATGATAGCTTCTCGCAAAGTATGTCGGTCCACTGGCTCTCCTAACACGACGCCAACTATTAAACGATTATCCGAGATCCACTCTTGGAAGCCGACTATATAGATCCAATCCCTCGCAGAGCCGTCGCGCGTCAGCTTTGTTGTTTTCAGCCTCGACGGTCGCCCTTAGGCTTTCACAGTTCCTTCTGGCGGAGAGATCTACCGCATGGCTTGGCTCCTCGACCGCGAATCGTTCGACTATCATAGCGCAGGAACTCGACACGGGTTATACGATTCTCCGACTTCCTGGTTGCGGAGGCACGTTCACGGAAGCCCCATAACTGCCTAAAGAGGAACCCGCTGTTTGACGCCGGACCCGCCACGCGTTTACAGTCCCCCCTGACAACTTCAGCGACCCCAACTATGCCTGCGCCCTCCCGCCCGTCCGACCCGGTCCGTGTGGCCCGATGGGGACTTTTTGTCCTGACGCTGGTCAACCTGTTCAACTACCTCGACCGGTTCGTCCTCTCCTCGGTCGTGGAGAGCCTGAAGAAGTCGGAGCTTCACCTCTCGGATACCCAGCTCGGGGCTCTCGCCACCGGCTTCATCCTGGTCTACATGCTGACGTCGCCGGTCTTCGGCACGCTTGGGGACCGCGGCAACCGGCCGCGGCTCATGTCGATCGGCATCGCCATCTGGAGCCTTGCCACGGCCCTGGGGGGCTTCGCGTTCAACTTTGCGTCGCTGTTCATCGCGCGCTCCTCGGTGGGGGTCGGCGAGGCGGCCTACGGCACGGTGTCGCCGGCTCTGCTCGCGGACTACTTTCCGGTGGAGAAGCGGGGGCGGGTCTTCGCCGTCTTCTCGGCCGCCATTCCCATCGGCTCCGCCGCTGGCTACATGCTGGGCGGTCTCGTGGACCACTATTACGGCTGGCGGGCGGCGTTCTTCGTGGCCGGCGTGCCCGGCCTCGTGCTCGCCTGGATGACCTCGCGCCTCCTCGATCCGCCGCGCGGCGCCATGGACGGCATCGCGCCGGTCGCCGGGCACGCCGCCGTGGGGCTCGGCCGGCAGGCCGTCGCCGCCTATCTCGGGCTGCTGCGCAACGTGCCCTACACGCTGACGGTGCTCGGCTATGCCGCCTACACCTTCGCTCTCGGCGCCCTCGCCTTCTGGACGCCGGCCTTCCTCGAACGCGAGCGCGGCCTGGCGCGGACCGACGCCACGATCCAGTTCGGCGCCATCGTCGTGATCACGGGTTTCGTGGGTACTTTCGTGGGCGGCTGGCTGGGCGACCGGCTGCTGAGCCGCTTCCGCGAGTCCTACCTGTGGGTTTCCGGAATCAGCACGCTCGCCTCGGTGCCCTTCGCCTGGGTGGCCTTCACCGCCAAGGACAAGACGGTCTACATGACGGCCATCGTCATCGCGGAGGTGCTGATCTTCATGTCCACGGGGCCGGTCAACTCGGCGATCATCAACGTCGTCGAGCCGCACCGCCGGGCCACGGCGGTGGCGCTGTCGATCCTCGGCATTCATCTTCTGGGGGATGTACCCTCGCCGCCGCTGATCGGCGCCGTCTCGGACGCGACGTCGCTGGCTCACGCCATGCTGATCCTGCCTTTTGCGTTTGCCGCCAGCGGGTTGATCTGGATGTTCGCGGCCTGGCATGGCGGACGGGCGGCGGTCGCTCGATCGCCGGAAGGGGGACCGGAGCGCGTTGACGCGCCTGGAGAGGCCGCGATAAAATCAGATGATGAAGTCCATTCAAGTCCGGTTCGCCGATGATCTCCTCTCCCGGCTCGACGCCAGCGAGGAAGTCCGCCAACTCGGGCGATCCGAGGTTCTTCAGAGGGCGGCGGCGGAATACCTGAGTCGCTGCCGGCAGAATCATGCCGCTGACGACGCCATCGCCGACCAGTATCGGAAAGCCTACGGAGGCGAGGCAAGCCTGGGTTCGGAGCTCGAAGGGTGGGAGGATCAGGGCGCGTGGCCCAGCGAGTGAACCGTGGCGAGATCTGGTTGTATACGTTCAAGCCTCCCGACAAGCGCCGACCCGTCCTGATCCTGACTCGTCAGGAGGTCATCGGCCTCTTGTCCACGGTCATGGTGGCTCCGATCACCTCGACGATCCGCGGCGCGCCCAGCGAGGTCGTTGTGGGAGTCGAGGAAGGCCTCAAAAATCATTCAGCGATCAATCTCGATCATGTGCAGACCGTCGAGCGCGGACGCTTGTCTTTCTACATCGGGACTGTCAGCCCGGAAAAGATGGCCGCTGTGTGCAGAGCTCTGGTGATCGCGGCAGGCTGTGGCAACTGATCAGTTTCGAGGGAAGGGACTCGCCATGAACATCGCAATCCTCGGAGCCGGCGGCGTGGGTGGTTTCTTCGGCGGCATTCTGGCCCGGGCGGGAAACTCGGTGACTTTGCTCGCCCGCGGCGCCCATCTCGCGGCGGTCAGGGAGCGGGGACTCGAGATTCGCACGCCGGATGGGACGTTCATGGCGGCGGTCGCGGCCACGGACGATCCTCAGGCGATCGGCGAGGTCGAGCTGGTGGTGGTGGCGGTCAAGAGCTACTCGCTGCCAGAGATCGTGCCGGCGGCGCGGTTGCTGGCGCAGCGGGGCGCGGCGATCCTGCCTTTGCTCAACGGGGTGGAAGCCGCCGACCGCCTGATCGAGCAGGGGGTGCCGGAGGGCCAGGTGCTGGGCGGGCTCGCCGAGATCAGCGCCGCCCGGCTGGGACCGGGAGTCGTCGAGCGCCGTAGCGCCTTTTACCGCGTCGTGGCGGGGGAGAGAGCCGGCGGATTGTCCGCTCGCGCGGAGCGGATCGCCGCGGCGTTCCGCGAGGCCGGGGCCGAGGCCCGGGCGTCGGCGGACATCACGGCGGATCTTTGGCGCAAGCTCGCTTTCATCACCACCATGTCCGCCGCCTGCGGGCTGGCGCGCTCGCCCATCGGTCCGGTGCGCAGGGCGCCGCTGGGCAACCTGCTGATCGAGCGGGCGCTACGCGAGGTGGTCGCCGTGGCCCGCGCGCGCGGCGTGGCGCTGCCGGAGGACGTGGAGGAGAAGATCCTCGGCTTCATTACTTCCCTCCCAGATCCGATGCGGCCGAGCTTTCTGCTGGACCTGGAGGCCGGCGGCCCGACGGAGATCGATGATCTGAACGGCGCCGTCTCGCGGCTCGGCCGGCTGGCCGGCGTCGAGACGCCGGTGCACGACGTGGCCACGGCGGCGCTCAGTGTCGCGCGGCCGGGTTGATCCTGGTAGAGTCCCCGCCCAAACGATCGGATCTTTAGAGGGGACACCGTGACCGAGCCCATCCCGAATCAGCCGCGCAAGCCCTGGTATCGCCTGTCGCTGACCACCTGGATCCTCGTCGGCCTGGTGGTGGGCGGCTTCGTGGGGTGGATGTGGCCGGCGTGGGGCATCAAGGTCTTCTTCCTGCGGGACATCTTCCTCAACCTGATCAAGTCGATCATCGCGCCTCTTGTCTTCTCGACGCTGGTCGTCGGCATCGCGGGCGGCGGCGATCTGAAGAAGGTCGGGCGGATGGGCGCCAAGGCGCTCCTCTACTTCGAGGTCGTGACGACCATCGCGCTGTTCATCGGCCTCGCCGTGGTCAACCTGACGAAGCCCGGCGTCGGCGTCAAGCTCGTGGCGCCGAGCCTGGAGACGGTGCAGAAGATCGGCGAGAACCATCCGCGGACGATCGTCGAGACGATCGTGCACATCTTTCCCGCCAGCATCGTCGACGCCATGGTGCGCGGCGACGTGCTGCAGATCGTCGCCTTCGCGGTGATCTTCGCCCTGGCGGTCGCGGCCATCGGCGACAAGGGAACGCCCATTCTGCGGGCGATGGAAAGCCTGTCGCAGATCATGTTCCGCTTCACCAGCTACGTGATGATGTTCGCGCCCATCGGCGTCGGCGCGGCCATGGCCCACACCATCGCGACGCAGGGCCTGGGGGTATTGCTCAACCTGGGCAAGCTGATCGGCTCGCTGTATATCGCGCTGATCGTTTTCGTGGTCTTCGTGCTGGGTGTCGTGGCCATGCTGGCGCGGGTGCCCATCCGCCAGTTCCTGCGCGCGGTGCGCGAGCCGGCGACCATCGCCTTCGCCACCACCAGCAGCGAGTCGGCCCTGCCGAAGGCGATGGAGGCCATGGAGCGGCTGGGGGTGCCGCCGCGCATCGTCGGCTTCGTAATGCCGACCGGCTACAGCTTCAACCTCGACGGCACGTCGCTCTATCTCACCCTCGCCGCGGTCTTCGTGGCGCAGGCCGCCGAGGCGACCACGGGAATTCACATGGACTTCAGCCACCAGCTCGTCATGATGCTGACGCTGATGGTCACCTCCAAGGGGATCGCCGCCGTGCCGCGCGCCTCGCTGGTGATCCTGCTGGCGACGCTCGGCATCTTCCTGCCGGGAAACCTCGGCCCCATCGGCGTCGCCGTCATCTTCGGCGTCGACGAGCTGATGGACATGGGCCGCACCTGCGTCAACGTCGTCGGCAACTGCCTGGCGACCTGCGTCATCGCCCGCTGGGAGGGCGAGTTCGACGACGCCCGCGCCCGGGTGTTCGGCACGCCGGAGGAGGCGCGGCTGGACCTCGCGGCCGGCGAGCCGGCGTTCGTCCGCTCGGTCGAGCTGGGCGACTGATTTGGATGGCTCCACGCCTTTCCGGGCGGCTCGCATTTCCAGCCGGCGAGCACGCATGATCTGCGGCAGGTCCGCTCCGCCGACGGCAAGCGCTGGTGGATCTTCGACGCCGTCTGGCAGCCCGAGACGACGACGCTGACCTTGCCGGCCGGCGACCTCTCCAAGTAGTCTTGCACCCGGTTAGGGGGGTGCGCCGTCCGTGGCGCGCCCTTGCTTTCAACATCGCAACAAGGAGGTCACCTTGAACCACGCACCCCTCATCCGCAAGTCCCGCATCCTGCTCCTCGCGCTCGGTCTCGCGGCCCTCGCCCTGTCGTCCTCGAAGGCGAACGCTTTCCGCTGCGAGTGCGCACCCCTGGGCGGCGAGTACTGCGGCGCCGACGGCCGTACCTACGACAGCCCCTGCGTCGCCGCCTGCTTCCACGTGAAGATCGTGCACGCGGGGCCCTGCTAGCCTCCCCGCCTGCCCCTATTCCCGAGGGCCGGTTCCGGCCGGCCCTCGCCAGGGCCGGCAATCTCTGGTTACTTGGCTTCCTCCGGCTCGTCCGGGGGAGGCATGGGCGGCGGCGAGAAGGGAATCTTCGGCTTCTTTTCCTCCACCACCGGCTCCGGCTCGTCCTGCGGCGGCATCGGCGGCGGTGCGAAGGTGGTCTTCGTCCTCTCCTCCTCGACCAGCCGCATCTGGGCCACGACCTCCTGGCCGCTGGCGAACAGCGCGGACAGCTCGCCCTGGCGCTCTCCCAGAGCCTGCCGGGTCGTTTCGGTGGTGAAGACTCCGCGCCCGGTCAGCACGTAGAAGCGGACCCTGTCGTCGGCGGGAAGAGGATGGGCGGCGGTCTTGATCATGCGCCCCTGAGCCTTCTGGGCTCGCGCGACGAGATCCCTGGAGGCGGCGCGAACGTTCTCGTGACTGATGCCGCCAATCATCCCGCCGCCCGTCTTGTAGTAGACGCGGGCATCGCCGTCGGCGAAACAGGCCAGGGTCACCACCGAGTGCGAGATGCCCATTTCCATGACGACGCCGAACGCATCCTCGGGCTTGCGTCCTCCGGGCAGGGCGAGCCGCTGGGGGTCGGTCTCGATCGCCTGCCGGCGCAGCTCCATATAGGCTTCTTCCGGAGTCTGGCTCACCTTCGCCGCCACCTTGCGGCCGGTGACCGGATCGCGGACCGTGGCCGGCTGGTTCTTGCGGCGGGAGTAGAGGAAGCCCGCGACGAGGAGGATGATGGCGATGACTTCCCAGGGGTAGATGTGCATAGGCGCGTCGGTGCTCCGAGAGAATTGAGAACGCTTGGGCCAGCTGTCGTCTTGAGCTGGGGGTAGTTTAGCCTTTTGCCGCGTCCGTGAGCTACCGGCGAACCTTTTTCCTCTTCCCCTCGTCTAGAAGAGAGGAGAGACATGAACGCGTTCACCCCATCGCCCGATCTGTTGCTCGCCCGCCGGGCCGCCGCCGGGCGTGCGGACGCCTGGGAGGAGCTGCTGGCGCAATACAGCGAGCGCTTCTACAACGTGGCCGTCCACTTCGCGGGCGCCGGGGAGGACGCGGAGGATCTCACCCAGGAAATCTGCCTGCGCCTCTATCAGAACCTGCGCCAGTACCGGGGCGACGTGCCCCTCGCCGCCTGGGCGCTCCGCCTGTCTCGCAACCTGTGCATCGACCATTACCGTAGCGCCCGCCGGGAGCGGCGGACCTCCGCGGTGTCCGAGGAGGTCCTGGCGCAGATGCCGGACGGCGGCGAAGACCCGCAGACCGCGGCGCTACGGCGCCAGCAGCTGCGGGCCGTCTACCAGGCCCTTGAGGAAATGACGGAGGACGCCGCCGAGGTCGTGATGCTGCGCGACCTCCAGGGCTGGAGCCTGGCGGAGACCGCCGCCTATCTGGACGTGCCGGTGGGCACGGTCAAGTCGCGGCTCCATCGTGCCCGGCTGGAGCTGGCGGATCGCGTCACCTCCCGGCTCGGCGCGCCCGCCGCCGCCCTTCTGCCGGCACTGGAGGCCGAGTCATGCTGAGCTGGGCCTGCCGCCGCTTCCGCGCCCGTTTCACTCCGGGCACCTCGCTACCGCACCGCCGGGCTTGTCCGGAGTGCGAGGCCTACGCCGCCGCCGTCGAGCAGGCCGCCGGAGCCCGCCTGCCGCTTCCCGCCAGTCTGCGGCGCAACCTCCAGGCCCTGGCCGTGTCTTCTCGCGAGCCTGGAGCCGTGCTGCCGTTCCCCGTGCCGCGGCTGGCCGTGCCGGACGATCTCGCCCGCCGTCTGCGGACGATCGGGATGCCCGTGGCGTCCGCGCGACCGGCGCCTCCGGAGTGGGTGCGAAGCCCGCGGGCCGCCATCGCCGCGAGCGTCATCCTGGCGCTGCTGTTCGGACCGCTCCTCGCTGGCGCCGCCGACCGCGGAGAGCAGGCGCTGCTCCTCGCCCACCAGGAGGTCGACCCGCTGGTTTCGAACGCCACCGCGCAGGGGCACGAGGCGCTCGGCCGGCTGGGGCTCGCCGCCGGCACGGCCTGGGGTCATGCCTGGGACGAGGCGCGCGAGCTCGCGGCGAATGCGGCGAAGAAGATCCAGCAAGCCCAGGCCGGCCTGTCATCCCGTTCCACCCGTCTGTTCGAGGCCTTACCCCACCCCAACACCAACCCGGGCCCACGGCGCGATGCCGGCGGAGCCTCTAGGAGATCGCGATGAACCCCGCAGAGAACTGGCAAACCCACTCCGGCTCCACGGAGCCCGAAACCCCGATGCCGGCTCCGGCTCCCGCCCCTGTGGCAACTGCCGGGACGCCACCCTTCTTGCGCAAGAACCCCGCCCTGGCCGCCCTGCTCTCGATCATGCCGGGCATGGGTAACATTTACAACGGCCTCTACCTGAGGGGGATCACCTTCTTCCTCGTGATCGCGAGCCTGATCGTAATTACGACTCGTGGACACGATCTCTTCGGCATGGCCATCGCTTTCTTCTGGGTCTTCAACGTGCTCGATGCCTACCGCCAGGCGACGCTGATCAACTACGGCTACGCCCAGGATCTCGGGCTGCTCGATCTGCCGGCGCATCCGCGGGCGGGCCAGGGCGGTCTGGTGGCGGGCGTCCTGCTCACGCTGATCGGCCTCTTCGCGGTGACCGACAGGTACTTCGATGTCCGGCTCGATTGGCTCTTTGACCTCTGGCCTTTCGCCCTGGTCGCCGCGGGTGTCTGGCTGATCTGGGGCGCCATCCGCGACCGGCGCCGGGTGGCAGGCGCCTGAGGAGCTTGGAGGATTGTCCCGCTTTTCCGAGGCGAGCTCTACTGCTGGCCCGGACCTTGCACCTACGGAACAGGGTCCGGCAGTAGAGCTCGCAACCCAACCATCAAGGAGAACATCATGGGACTCGGAGAGCGTGGAGACAACAACGTGGACAAGGGTGTTGGCAAGCAGATCGAGGGCAAAGTGAACGAGGTGGCTGGAGCCGCCAAGGGTGACCTCGGCCAGGAGCTCGGTGGCAAAGTGGAAAAGAACATCGGCAAAGTCCAGGAGAAGCTCGGGCACTCCGAGCAGAAGGCTGCTAGATAAAACCGCTTCACTTTGACACGGAGAGAAAACACATGTTACTGACGATTGGTCTGATCCTGCTGGTGCTCTGGGCCCTTGGCTTTTTCGCCTTCCACGTTGGAGGCGGCCTCATCCATCTCATTCTGGTCATCGCCGTCATCGTGGTGATTGTCCACTTGATTCAGGGCAGACGCGTCGTCTGAGGCGCCCCCCGCGCGCAACTCAAGCTCAACCCCTTCCGGCCTGCGCCGGAGGGGGTCGCAGGTTTCAGCCTTCCGTTCGCTTTTATCCTTTCTTTTCGCAAAGATCCAGCACCACTTCCACCCTTCTGTTTTTCTGGCGCGCCGCCGGATCGTCCGATCCATCCGCTTTGGTATTGGATGCCACCGGCTTGCGTTTTCCCCAGCCTTTCGTAGGCGTCGAGGCGGGTAGCGCGCCGTGCGTTGCGAGCCAGTCCTTGACGGTCAGCGCCCGCTTTTCGCTCAGCGTCTGGTTGTAGGCCTCGGCCCCTTTCGAATCCGTATGCCCCTCCACCGTCGCCGAATGCTTGCCGGCCTTGGCGAGGAGCGGCACGAGCGCCTTCAGAGTCTCCTCCGCGTCGGCGGTCAGCGTCGACTTGTCGAACTCGAACAGCGCGTCCGAGCCGACGAGGAAGCGCTGCGTGCACTTCCCGGACTCGCTTTGAATCGCTTGAATCCCCTTCGGTATCTGGAAGGTTCCGGGAGTCTGCCAGGGACCCTTGGGCTCTTGGATCTTCCCCGGCGTCTGCCAGGTGCTTTTGGGTTTCTGGATCTCATACTGCAAAGCGTTGAGCGGTACGGCCAGGACGAGGAGTGTGGCGCCGGCGAGCCCGGCGCGGGTGAGGCAATGCATGGCGGTTCTCCTTGGTACGGGTGCGGCGGAAGTTTACCGCATCACGGTCCAGGGAGCCCCGCCAAACCGCGGGCCCGGCCCATTTACCTCCGGCTTCGCAGCTGATCGATACTCCAGATGCCGGAGCCGCGCGCCGCGATGTAGAGGAAGGCGAAGCAGTACAGCACCGCGGACTCGCCATGGTTGACGATCGGCCAGAAGCCGTTCTTCGCGTGGACCATGAAGTAGGCCACCGCCATCTCGCCGCTGGAAATGAACGCGGCGATGCCGGCGAACAGCCCGACGAGAATCAGGACTCCGGCGATGAGCTCGATCCATCCACCCACGATCATGAGGGGAGCGTCCGCTTTCGGGCCGCCAAAGGCGCCGAGGACCTTCTGGGCGCCGTGACAGGCGAACAGCAGGCCGAAGACGATCCGGAACAGCGCGTAACAAGGCTCGGTGAAGCGTTCTAGAAACCGCATGGGTAGGCTCCTTTCCAGGTGACACGTAGACCAGGGACGGCGACAAGGGCAGTCTAGTTGCAATCCGAATGCCCGGGAGCGGGCCCTTGTGAACTTTTCCTCCCCTGGCGCGTACTCTCCCTGGAACCCTGTCGGCGACTGGCCATGCCACGCCTTGAGAGAGGAGATTGAAGGATGTTCGTCAAATCCCCGCTACGGATTCTTTTCCTGCTGTTTCTGTTCCTGACTCCGGCCTTGCTGCCGGCGCAGGAGCCTGCGGCCAAGCCGGCCGAGGCGAAGAAGGAGGAGAAGAAGCCGCCCGTCATGCCCGAGGAGAAGTCGTCGCAGACCCGGCACTCCATCACCCTCGACGGCAAGAAGATCGACTACACGGCGACCGCCGGCAACTACCTGATGAAGGACGAGGACGGCACTCCCAAGGCGTCCATCTTCTACGTCGCCTACACCCGCGACGGCATGAAGGACCCTGGCGACCGGCCGGTGACCTTCAGCTTCAACGACGGCCCGGGAGCGGCGGCCGTGTGGGTACAGTTCGGCGCCTTCGGACCACGAGTCGTCGAACAGAATGACGAGGGCTGGCAGCTGCCGCCGCCCGGCCGTCTGGTGGACAACGAGTCGTCGATCCTCGACGTCACCGACCTCGTCTTCATCGATCCCGTGTCCACCGGCTACAGCCGCGCGGTGCCGGGAGTCGACGCCAAGCAGTTCCACGGCATCAAGCCGGACATCGAGTCCGTGGGCGAGTTCATCCGCCTGTGGATCACTCGCAACGAGCGCTGGGCGAGCCCCAAGTTCCTGGCCGGCGAGAGCTACGGCACCACCCGGTCGGCCGGCCTTTCCGAGTTTCTCCAGTCGCGCTTTGGAATGGATTTGAACGGCATCGTCCTCATCTCCTCCGTGCTCGACTGGCAGGCGATCCTCTTCGGGCCAGGCAACGACCGCCCCTACATCGTCTACCTGCCGACCTACGCCGCCTCCGCGTGGTACCACAAGAAGCTGCCGCCGGAGCTCTCGGGCGATCTCGAGAAGACCCTGCGTGAGGTGGAAAACTTCGCGACCCATGAGTACGCCGAGGCGCTGCTCGAGGGCGATTCCCTGCCGGCCGCGCGCCGCCAGGAAATCGCCGTCAAGGTGGCCCGCTACACGGGCCTCTCCGTCGACTACGTGCTGCGCTCGAACCTGCGCGTCGAAATCGAGCGCTTCTGCAAGGAGCTGATGCGTAGCGAAGGCAAGATCGTCGGGCGTCTCGACAGCCGCTTCACCGGCTGGGACCTCGATTCGGCGGGCGAGAACCCTGAGTACGATCCCGCCGGTACCCTCACCGACGGGCCCTACGTGGCGATGCTGAACGATTACCTGCGCCGCGAGCTGGGCTACAAGGACGACCACGTCTACGAGCGCCTGGCGCAGGTCTGGCCCTGGAGCACGACGGGTTTCGAGTTCCGGTATCCCTACCTTTCCGAGTCCCTGCGTCAGGCGATGGTGAAGAACCCCAACCTCCAGGTGCTCGTCACCTCCGGCCACTACGACCTCGCGACCCCCTACTTCGACGCCGTCTACACCGCCAACCACCTCGGCCTGCCGGCGGATCTGCGCGGCCACATGAAGCTCGCGACCTACGACGCCGGCCACATGATGTACATCCGCCGCGCCGATCACCAGAAGCTCAAGAAGGACATCGCGGAGTTCATCCGGTCGACGATGGCATTGCGGAAAAAGTAGAGCCTCCGGCTCCCCGGTTCGGGTATCCTGAGGGTCCTCATCCCGCGGCGCACGGCGCGCCCGCGGGCCGGCCACTCGGGAGATCTTCATGTTCAAGGACCCTCAGAACGCCTTCATCGCCCTGCCCACGCCCGAAGAGCTGAGAGCCCGTCCGGCGGGGCCGCGGCCCTCGTCCTACAACTTCGGCTACCCCTCCGGCATGGGGCGCCTGCTCGCCGCGCACGAGCGCATCGGCAAGGCCATGCAGGGAGCTTTCCACGAGATCATGTTCGCGCCGGGAGCCCTCACGCGGGCCGAGCGCGAGATGCTCGCGGCGGTCGCCTCGGCGGCGCAGGACTGCCAGTACTGAACGCAGTCTCACGCAGAGTTTCTGCGTGTCGAAAACAACGACGCCGAGCTGGTCGACGCCATCAAGCAGCATCGCTGGCGGAACTTGCCGGAGTTGACCCCGCGCCAGCGGGCCCTGTGCACGGTCGCCGAGAAGATGACCCTGGAGCCCACCCGCATGACCGCTGACGACTGGCAACCCCTGCGCGACCTCGGCTTCGACGATCAAGCCCTGCTGGAAGCCGCCCACGTCATCGCCATCTTCAACTACTTCCCCCGCATGGCCGACGGCTTCGGCCTGGTGCCGGACCCGCAGGTGCGGGAGGCCGGGGAGACAGGAGTGGCGCTGCGGCGGGTTGAGGGGTAATCCGTCTTTCCTGGGAGCGCCGGCGTCCCGCCGGCGCCGGTTCCGGGCCGAAGGTCCGAGATTCCTCAGCCCAGCCCAACGGGCTGGGTTGAATGTCCCCCCGCCTTCCGTGCCCCCCAACGGGGGGCGATATGCGGTCCGGTGTAATTCGGGACGGCGACGGCGACCTCGAGCTCTCACTATGGTAGATTTTTAACCTGAGACGAGGAGCCCAGCGTTGAAGGCGTACAGAATTCATGTCGTGGTACCCGAAGATCATCGCTTGACGATCGAGTTTCCGGCGGCGATACCCTCCGGGCCGGTGGAGCTGATCGTGCTCGTGCCGGAACCAGAAAAGAGGGCACCTACCGACCAGAAACTCGCCGAGATCGCGAGAGGGGCCGAGATCACGAAGCGCCTGAACGAGGTCTTCTCTGACGGCGAACTCTTCCAGGAACAAGTACGCACGGCGAGCGAATGGGATGAGGTAGGAATCGATTGGAGCGACGAGCGCTGGTAATCTGCCACGGCGAGGCGTACTAGCCATACTGGAGAGATCGTGATGCACCCCATAGTCCAGGACAGGCTTGAGACTCTCAAAGAGTTGTGCGCCAAGTACAGAGTCGAGCGCCTCGATATCTTCGGCTCGGCGGCCAGCGAGGACTTCAATCAAGAGTCCAGCGACCTGGACTTTCTCGTGGAGTTCGAGGCGGTGTCTCCCGTGGAGCACGCCGACTCTTTCTTCGGGCTCTTGGGGGCTCTGGAGTGTATGTTCCAGCGACGCATCGACCTTTTGGAGCGAGAGCCGATCGAAAATCCCTACCTGTGGGAGTCGATTGAGAGATCGCGTAGGGTCCTCTATGAAGCAGCCTGAAGCATGTACATTTCTCTTTGATTCTAGCCCTGAAGGGGCGGCAGCGTAAAGCCTGGGGCCTAAGCCCAGGAAAGTTTCCAATTATCGTTTGAAAGCCCCGAAGGGGCGACAGCGGCCTCCCGCGATCCGGTCTGCTGCCCCCCTTTCGGGGCTTTCAGGATTGGTTGTGGCTTCCTGGCCTGGGGCTTACGCGCCCAGGCTTTATGCTGTCGACCCTTCGGGGCTTGAGCAGGTCAAGGATTGACAGCGTTCTTGATCGCCTTGCAGACCTGGACCCATGCCTCGTCGCGGTCGGCCTTACTCTTTGCGCCCAATGGCTTGTCCGGTGGTGAGACGACGGCCTGATAATTCTTGAGGGATGTCTCTTCATAGGCGCTTGCGCGGATCTGAACCCAAAGAATCTTGACGCCTCCCAATTCGGCTTTCTTCAAGAGCGGTGTTAGCTCGTGGTCGTGAATAAAATTCGACGCCAGAAAGTCTGGGCTTACGAGTAAGACCGCAACGCTGGTTTTACTCAAAGCAGCTTGAAGCTCGTCGAACCATTTCGAGCCCGAAACGATATCCCTGTCACACCAGCCCTCAACGGAGCCTGAGCGCAAATAGGGCTCCAGGTGCGTGAGAAGTTCTCTCATGAGCTTCTTGTCCCTGTGGCTATAGCTAATGAAGATTTGATCGCGCATAGAGCCCTCGTTCGTGTTAGGTTCAGCGGGTTGGGGTAATTTGCTAGTTGCGGTCTCTGGCCATCCGTTCGCTGAGGACTCCGCGTCCGCAAGCTCTTCGTCCCTGCGGTGATAACCGTGCTTTTCAATTAACCGCCGAGCCTCGGCCAAAGCGGTGAGGTCGCGGAAGAGGCGGGCGCGGTAAAGTTGGATATCGGCCTGAAACAGCGGCATCGGCCCTCGGAAGGCAATCTCCCAGGCTCCGTCCAAGTCTTCATGACTACCTTGCTGATCGCCAGATAAGTAGCGCAGCCAAGCTCGCGTCAGAAGGCCGTTTGGAAGATGGTGCAATGCGCTTGCTGTACGCAGGCGATCGACGGCAGCTGTCGCGTGGGCAAACGCAGAGCCTGGAGCTGTATCTCCTGAGAGATCTTTGTAGAGCAACGCTCGGGCCAATGTTAAGTGTTCTAACCCAGCATCGATGAGTGCTTCTGTCTGTGATCGCCAATCGAACCATTGTAGCGCTCGTTCGCTGACAGTGTCGCAAGCTGCTGAAGCTGGCGTGAGTGAAATATGTAGGAAACGCTGCCACGCTGCACGTTCCGCGTCGGAGAGCAAGAGTTCGCAATAGAGGAAACCCTGCAGAGAGTAGAGCCGAGGATAATTCCCCTGCCGGGCAGCTTGCCGAGACTCTGCGTCCTCGAACAGACATAGTGATTCGTCGCGTTGACTCGTTTGGTGCAGACATGTGGCTAGGGAAACGCGGCACGCCATTTGTTCAAATACCGACTCACTTCGGTCGGCATATGTTATCGAAGCCAGGCTAGCGTCAATTGCCGTAGAGATCTCGCCAAGCGTGAGTCTAAGCTGGCTCAGATTGCTGGCTTGCCTCGCTGCACCTTGCCACCTCCCTTGTTCGATTCGCCTCTCCAATCCAATTTTAAACGGTCCCACTGCCTCCGTCAATCGGCCCAGATAGAGGAGTTTCATGGCTGCTTCATTGAATAGCCACGCCTGGTGCTCGCCCGTGAGACCAGGGGTGAGTGTGGTCCACGTCGCCGCGAAGAAACACGCCACGGCTCCGAGATCAGCACCCACTGCGCCAAGCGACTTCGTATAAAAGCCGTCGGCTCCAGTACCACGCTGAATGCGGTCGATATAAACAGCGCGAGCGTTTTCGTGGAGTCCGGCCAAGCAGCCATGCGCTATTGCTTGATAGAGCGGCTGTAGATCTGTAAGCGTTGCGGGCCGATACTCGGTCGTTTCGCAGAGATGCGCGAATAGTCGCCGGTGGCCGGCCTGCCACGTCTCAGGAAAATGAGTCTGCAAGTGCTCGGCGAAATACTCGCGGAGTAGAGGGTGCGAGTCGATGGGAGGGGACGCGGAGACGGGGACATCAATCAGGCGGAGATCGGTCAGACGGCGAAGAACGCGGTGCCAGTCGGCTGGAGACAAGCTCCGTAGCGGCGCGTTGAGAGCATCGAGGCCGGGCTCCGGCGCCTCGCGCAGAACGGCGATCAGCCCTTCCTCGGCCGGGCGGTCGAAGAAGCCCAACAATCGGAGCACGGCGACTTCCGGGCTGGTCTCTCCCAGATGCTCTACATAGGCTCCAAACAGATGCCGCGCATGATATCGATGCTCCGCATCCTCGGCAAGGAGCGGGATCTCACGCCGCCGACGGATCTCGTGGTCGTCCGTGGCGTCCCGCAGGTAGGTCCCCAGCAGCATCAACGAATAGGCGTGGCCGCGGGAATCCTCCACCGCCTCACGCAACTCCTTCTCGGGGCCGTGGACTTCCAATTGTCGCAACAGCTCTATTCCGGCCGCCGCGTCCAGCCGGTCCAGTGACTGCTGGACGATCGCTTGGCCTATCTTGTCCTTGAGCTCTTGGACGGGCTGACGCGAGGTGACCACGCAAAGGCCGCATTGGTTCCGGCCGGTCGGATCGTTGATTCGCCCGGCTGCCAGAGATCGAAGCAGTGAATGGATGGCCAGATCTTTCAGTCGGCCCTGGTCGAAGGACGGCGGATGCTGGAGCGGCTCGAGCCCGTCGAGCACCAGGAGACCGCGTTGCTCGACGATCAGCCGGGCGAGAGTTCGGCCCTGCTCTGTGGGGTCGATAAGCGGTGGGCCTGTGTGGCCAAAGTGGAGGAGCGCCTGCTCGAAGAAGAGCTCAGATGAGGCATTTCGTTTTTCGTCGCTCCCCTGGCTGTAGAAAGAATGCACGAACACGCGGCCTGCCCCTCGCCAACCATCGTCGCGTAGCAAAGTCAGCCAGCGGGCGACGATGCGCGTTTTGCCGGCTCCTCCTTCGGCGTGGAGCACGAACACGCGCACGGTGCCGTCGTTCCAGGCTTGATCGAGCGCGGCCAACTCGGCGTCTCGCCCTGCAAAGCCGTCGCCGTAGGTGCGCAGTACATTCAGGCCGTGCGGTTCGGGGACGTAGAGAGGTGAGGCGGGCATAGGCTCGGTTGAGGCGTCGGTAAGAGCCTATTGTATGACGAGACGGAGAGGTTGCCTGAAAAGCGGACGCTGGCGCTCCCAGGCGGTGCATCCAGATCGACGCTTTCTCTCGTAGGGGTGGATGGACCTGTTGACTCTTGGGAGGTGAAACCATGGCCTTTGCAATCGCATTCAAGCCCGTTGGGATGGACGTAGCAAGATACGACGAGTGTATCCGCCGGCTGGAGGCGGCCGGCGCCGGCGCTCCTGCGGGCCGGCTCTACCATGCCTGTCACGGCTCGGGCGATCAGCTCCTGGTGTTCGACGTCTGGGACTCGATGGAGACTTTCCAGGCGTTCGGCCCGACGCTCGGCCCCATTCTCCAGGCGCTCGGCGTCGATCCCGGCACTCCCGAGATCACGCCGGTCCACAACGTCATGGTGCCGCCCAACGCGTAGTTTCTCCCGGCGAGGGCCCTGTGGATCCGGACGTAGTAGAGTCGACTCTTCGAGAGAGGAGTCGCCATGATCGGGAAGGTTTCGGCTTGCCGTTTCGCGGTCCTGTTCTTCGTGCTCTGGGCCGTGGTCCAGGGTCCGTCCCTTGCTGCGACCGTGCCGGGAGAGAAGGACGTTCTGTTCGGTTTCGACCTGGACATGCTGTCGAAGGCCTTCAATCAGTTCACCAATCTGCGCACGCAGTATGGCGAGAAGGATGGCAACGTTCATTTCGACGCCTGGCTCAAATCCCAGGGCCGCACTCATCAACAGTATAACTCCGCCTGGAATGCTTGGTGGCAACGGTTCAAGGCGGACCCTACGGGACAGCTTGAAGCTCGTTTCGGTCAGCTCAACAGCAAGTATTCTCAGGAAAACAATTTCGGCGACGTTCCGAGCAAGAAGCAGGAGGCCCGCGAGGGCGTGACGCTCGACCAGTACGCGAAGATCGCCGCGGCGCTCTCTCGCCCCGGCGTCAAGGTCGACGTCGACAAGGTGCTGCGCCAGAATGGAATCGACAGCCAGGCCCGCTGGAAGCGCGTCAACGAGGCTTGGACGAAGGCGATGCACGATGACACCAGCTATGCCTTGGTGCAGCAGTACGGCGCTCTCTATCAGCAGTACGCCGGTCCGGCTTTCGAGGAGGCACAGCAAAAACAGGTGGCAGCATCGCTCGCGGCGCACAATCGGGAGCCCGCACCGCCTCCCAGCCGGCCCGCCCGCCCCCCGTCGGTCGCCGACCTCCTTCCGAAGCTCGGCGCCGCGGCGCCCGCCGAGCGCTGGTCCACCGCCCGGCAGATCGCGCTTCAGTGTTCGCTGTGGGCCGGTCCCGCGAGGAAGGACCCGGCCGACCCGCGCGCCAAGGTCTGCTCTCCCCAAGCCTTGCACGACAAGCTCCTGCCGGTGATCCTCGACGCCATCGATCACCACGGCGACGACACGATCGAATATGGCACCAACATGCTCGACTTCCTTGGCGAGCTCGGGCTCAAGGATGCGACCGCCAAGGCCGCGGTCGAGCGGGCGGCGCGGCGCGATCAGGAGCGCCTCACCGCCTTGGAAGCGACGTTCGCGCCCATCCAGAACAAGGCGGTGCCGGAGCGAATCTTTCTGCGGACGAAGATCGACGGCTATCAGGTAGCCGTCAAGGAGCTCAAGGGAGCGCTGGCGAGCTGGTAGGCGGCGGCTGGGGCGAGGAAACGTAGGGGCAAGGACGAATCCTGCCCCTACGCTATTGACCTGCTGGTTTACTTCTTGACCTGCAATTGAATCTTGCCTACCTTCAGGGCGGCCTTCTTGTTCAAGGAGGACTCAACAGCCTCAGGCCTGGTTCCTGCGAGGCCGTCAGTTGCCTCGAACTCCACCTGCACGTCGGGGGTTTGGGGGCTCGTTCCCTTCAGTGCGTTGAGCGCCTCGGTGACGTCGATGTTGCGGTTGAGGGCCTCGTGCCCTGCGTGATGGTTCAATCCGAAGAAGCTGAGCGTCGCCACGTACTGCCGGCGCGGGTTGGGGCCGGTGGTGCTCAGGTAGACGTTGAAGAGCACTCCCGGCGATCCGGCCACGGTGATATTGCTGAGGACCAGCTCGGTGCCGGAAAGGGTCACGTCCTCGAGCTTGACGGGTCCCGCCGCCTTGAGCTTGGGCAGCTTGGCCGTAGCCTTCACGCCGTTGATCGCGAAACTCGGCAACTGGGCGAGGGGGGTGACGGCTTCCAGCGCTTCAGCCCTCACCTTGAAGACCGGGAGCGCTTTGCGGCCGCAGCTCGTCGCGTGATCGTAGGTGTAGTCGATCGGCAGATCCGAGTACTTCATGGTCACCAGGTTGCCGGCGGCGTCGATGAAGGAGTAGCTCTTGGCCTTGAGGCTGTCCGGTACGGTGCCGCCCTGCTTCAGCCAGCACTCGAAGATGCGATCGATGTTGGCGTGGTGGAGCCAGAAAATGGGATCGGTCCCCGCGACCGGGACGTCGCCCATCAGCGGATAGGGGCAGTCGGGCCCGACGGTGCAGTGCACATAGCCGTGCGGCTGCTGCTCGATCTCCGGCCGGAACGAGGCGTAGGTGGTCTTCTTCAACAGGTTGTCGATGTTGGTCGCGTCCGGGTCGAGCTTGACCGTCTGCGAGCGGCGGCGCTTGTCAAAGAGCGGATTGGGCTGGCCGCCAGGCAGCGTGGGCTGCGCGAACTGCGCGGGAAGCTGGACCTGGGCGGGATCGGTGTAGTCCCAGTAGGGAAGGTGGAGGGTTTTGTCCTGCGCCGCTTCCTGCAGGGTCTTTTCGAAGTAGAAGAGGAACATGCGGTGCCAGGTGAGGAACTCGGGAGTGCCGTGCTGGCACTTGTCCCAGACCTGCGCCGCCAGGCCGGCCGGCGTCGGGGGATAGGTAAGGTCGTGAAGGCCGACGAAGAAAGGTTTCTTGGACGCGGGAGCCGCGTTGATGGCGTTCTGGATCAGGCCGGCCTTGGCCTTGGGGCCGTAGAACCCGTGCATGGCCGACCAATACTCCCAGCTTCGGCGGTAATCGGCCGAGGTGTTCACCGCCGCGCTACGGCTCTTCATCATACCGATCGCCTTGTTGAGGGCGGCCAGCCGTTTCGGATCCTTGATGAAGTCCTGGAACTTCATCCGGACTCCCACCACGAGATGGGGCACTACCGGCGTCGCTGTGACGATGGGCTTCACTTGCGGTTTTGCCGTGGCGGTTTGCGCTCTGGAGACCGCGACGGATGCGATGAAAACGAGAAGAATCCCTGGAACCGCGAATCTGACGACACTTCGAGCCATCATACTGCGCTTCATGCAGCCCTCCTTTCAATGGAACTGGGTCGACTTAATTTTAGCACAAGGCGTTCAGGAGAACGCAGAGGGCCTTTCGTCAGGGTTTTCCCTGCATCCGCAGGCGCACGGAACCGATCCGCAAACCGGCCTGACGGTTGAGGAGGGGGCCGGCTTTTTCGGGAGTTGACGCGGGCGTGCCGTCGGTAGCCTCGAACACCACCTGGACCTCGGAGAGCTGGGGGCTCGATCCCTTGAGCGCCTGGAGCTGCTCGGTGACGTCGAAGGTGCGCCCCGGCAGGTCGACGTGCCCCGAGCTGTGGGCGACGCCGAAGAAGCTCAGCGTTCCTACGTACTGGCGCCGAGGATTGGGCCCGGCGGTGCTGAGATAGACGTTGTATTGCACGCCCGGAGGCTGCGAAACCTCCATGCCGTCGAGCACCAGCTCGGCCGTGCCCTGGCCGACGGGCCCGGCGAGGGCCTGGCGCAGCCGGCCGGCAGCCGGTCCCGACGTGGCGACGGGAAGCCGCACGCTCAATCGCGGCTGATCGAGATGGACCTGCGCTACCGTGCCCAGCGAGGCCGCGGCTTCCTCTTTCGGCATCTCTTTCTTCTCCCCCGTCGTCGCCTCGCCGGCGCAGGCTGCCGCGAGAAAGACGGCGGCGCAGAGGACGTACGGTCCGAAACGTTGAGTCATGGCGGCGATTCGCGAAAACATGGGGAAACCTCCCTGGACGCTAGGGTCCCGCGTCCCGGCACCAGTATCGCACGAGCTTCGCTGCAACGAAAAAGGAGCCCGCTCCCAGGAACGGGCTCCTTCTCCCTCCGGGGCCGCGCCAGGCCCTTGCCCCTTTCGGGCTGTTCAGAGACAGGACACTACGGGCAGTTGTAGGGGTAGCAGGCGACGACGGCGCCCGTGCAGTGGATTTTGCCGGTGCCATCGTCGTGGCAGCTCGCCGGCTCGCAGGTTGTGCAGCTCTTCGTCTGAAGAGCGGGGCCCGGCTGCCAGCCCGGCCAGAAATTCGTGCTGCCGGAAATGGCGGTGTCGGGCCTCAGGGTGCCCTTGGTGTCGATCATGACGTTGCCGACCGACTTCGTGGCCGCGCCGGCCGAGGTGCTCCAGGGCAGAGAGGAGGCCGGGAAGGTGAAGTTGCCGTTGAGCTCGAGCCGTCGGGCGCTCTTGGTCGGCTTGACGGGGATGAAGGAGATCTTCGCGTTGACCGCGAGGGGCGCCACGAAATGGCCGCCGCCCGCTTGGGTCTGGTAGATGCGCATCGTGGTCACCCGCTGGGTGCCGCCGAGGGTGACGTAGGCGTGATAGGCGCCGCAGGCGGTCTGGATCGGGGCGATGCTGACCAGCGACAGCGCCTTGAACTGAATGCGCGTCTGGGCGACGCCACGGTCGTTGAAGGTGGCGTCGTCGAGCCGCTCGATGACGGTGTCGGCGTTGTGGAGCGCGCCGGCGGTTTCGGTCTCGATGGGCAGGCCGCGGAAGGCCACCTTGCCCGTGAACGCTGCCGAGCTGGCGCAGAAGAAGCCGGCGGGAATGGGGTTCTTGGCGAAGCTGTAGGACGTCTTGCCGTTGGCGGTGGTGGTGAAAGTGTCGACGCCATGCCGGATGACGTTGTCGGCAAGCAGCGGAGACAGACTGCCCAAAAGCACGATTGCGAGTGCTACCAACAGGATTGCTCTGTTCCTCAACGCAAACCTCCTTTGTCGATACGACGGTTTGTTTCCGAGCGCGGCCCTACCTTTCAGAGTGCCCCCCGCGCTCTCAAGTGAGCTTTCCCGCCGGGATGGAATAGACAAGGAGTATTCGCTGGAACGTGATTCGCCAATGGATTTCAACGAAAAGGAGCCCGTTCGGTTGAACGGACTCCTTCCAGGGGCCGCGCCAGGCCCTTGGCCCCAGAGGGGGCCCCTTCCCGGTCAGAGACTACGGACAGTACGCGCCGTTGCAGGCGAGGACGGCTCCCGTGCAGTGGATTTTGCCGGTGCCATCGTCGTGGCAGCTCGCCGGCTCGCAGGTGTAGCAGCTCTTCGTCTGGCGAGCGGGACCCGGCTGCCAGCCCGGCCAGAAGTTCGTGCTGCCGGAGATGAGGGTGTCGGGCTTCAGGGTGCCCTTGGCGTCGATCATCACGTTGCCGACCGACTTCGTGGCCGCGCCGGCCGTGGTGCTCCACGGCAGAGAGGAGGCCGGGAAGGTGAAGCTGCCGTTGAGCTCGAGCCGGCGGGCGCTCTTGGTCGGCTTGACGGGGATGAAGGAGAGCTTCGCGTTGACCGCGAGGGGCGCCACGAAATGGCCGCCGCCCGCTTGGGTCTGGTAGATGCGCATCGTGGTCACCCGCTGGGTGCCGCCGAGGGTGACGTAGGCGTGATAGGCGCCGCAGGCGGTCTGGATCGGGGCGATGCTGACCAGCGACAGCGCCTTGAACTGAATGCGCGTCTGGGCGACGCCGCGGTCGTTGAAGGTGGCGTCGTCGAGCCGCTCGATGACGGTGTCGGCGTTATGGAGCGCGCCGGCGGTTTCGGTCTCGATCGGCAGGCCGCGGAAGGCTACCTTGCCCGTGAACGCTGCCGAGCTGGCGCAGAAGAAGCCGGCGGGGATGGGGTTCTTGGCGAAGCTGTAGACCGTCTTGCCGTTGGCGGTGGTGGTGAAAGTGTCGACGCCGTGCCGGATGACGTTGTCGGCAAGCAGCGGCGAGAGACTGCCCAGAAGCACGATCGCGAGTGCTACCAACAGGATTGCTCTGTTCCTCATGCAACCTCCTTAGTTCGGATGACGGTTTTGCCGGGCGCGGCCCTACCCTTTCCAGGTGCTCGCCGGCCGGTCAAGCGAGCTACGACTGCCCCACAGGAGGGTGAATCTGGACAGGGAGCGTTCGCTGTATCATGCTACGGCGACGCCACCGGATTCCTCTTGGAGACCGCCTTCGGCGATCAGACGAGGTACGACCATGAAACTTTCTGTGAACGGAAAAGAGCACGAAGTCGCGGTCAGCGACGACATGCCCCTGCTGTGGGTGCTGCGCGACGTCCTGGGCCTGACCGGCACCAAGTTCGGGTGTGGCATGGCGCAGTGCGGCGCCTGCACGGTGCTGGTGGACGGCCAGCCCGTCCGCTCGTGCGTGCGGCCGGCCGCCGGTTTCGCCGGGCGCGATATCACCACCATCGAGGGCTTGAGCCTGAACGGCGACCATCCCGTCCAGCGCGCCTGGGCCGAGGTGGACGTCGTCCAGTGCGGCTACTGCCAGTCCGGCCAGATCCTGGCGGCGGCGGCTCTGTTGAAGGCCAAGCCCAAGCCGAGCGACGCCGACATCGACGCCGCCCTCAGCGGCAACCTCTGCCGGTGCGGCACGTATCAGCGCATCCGCAACGCCGTCCACCGCGCCTCTGAGCTGATGGAGGGTTGACCATGCGTCCCGAGTATTTTCAGCCCGAGATCGCGGACCTCACACCGCAAGCAGACGCCGCGGAAATCCCTCAATCCGAAGTTTCGCGCCGCTCGTTCCTCAAGAGCTCGGCCCTGGTGGGCGGCAGCCTCGTCGTGGGCTTCTTCGTGCCGGCCCCCGTGCGGCGCATGGCGTTCGCGCAGGAGCAGCCCCCTGTCGGGGCCGTGAAGGCTCCTCTCCCTCCCGTCAACGCCTTCCTGCGCATCGGCAGCGACGAGAGCGTGACGGTCATCCTGGCTCACTCCGAGATGGGCCAGGGCATCTGGACCACCCTGCCCATGATGGTCAACGAGGAGCTGGAGGCCGATTGGAGCCGCATCCGTGTCGAGCACGCGCCCACGGCCCCGGTCTACCACTCGCCGGTCTTCCCCATTCAGATGACCGGCGGCTCGACGACCACGTGGTCCGAGCTCGACCGCTACCGGCAGGTCGGCGCCGTGGCGCGCACCCTTCTGGTGGCGGCTGCCGCGAAGCAGTGGGGCGTGGCGCCGGGAGACTGCCGCGTCGAAAACGGTTTCGTCATCTCCGGAAGCAAACGTGCGAGCTACGGCTCCCTCGCCGCGGCGGCGGCGCAGCTGCCGCAACCCGAGCACGTCGAGCTCAAGGCGCCGGAAAACTGGAAGCTCATCGGCAAGCCCACACGCCGGCTCGACACGCCGGAGAAGATCACCGGCCGCGCCAAGTTCGGCATGGACGTGCAGTTGCCGGGGATGCTGACGGCGGTGGTGGCGCACGGCAACTTCGGCGCCAAGGTGAAGAGCTTCGACGCCACGGCGGCGAAAGCCCTTCCCGGCGTGCGCGCCGTCTTCGAGGTGCCGATGGGCGTCGCCGTCGTCGGCGACCACTTCTGGGCGGCCAAGACCGGCCGCGACGCGCTCAAGGTCACCTGGGACCCGGGGCCGCATGCCGGCCTGGACACCGCGAACCTCCGCGCGAGCTTCCTGGAGCAGTCGAAAACGGCGGGCACCCAGGCTTCGGCCAACGGCGACGTCGCCAAGGCCCTGGCCGCCGAGTCACCCGGCGGCTCGAAGCCCCCGCTGGTCGCCGAGTACACCTTGCCCTACCTGGCGCATGCTCCCATGGAGCCGCTCAACTGCACGGTGCGTCATGGCAAGGGAGCCGTCGAGGTGTGGACGGGAACGCAGTTCCAGACCATCGATCAGCAGCGGGTGGCCGAGATCTTCGGCCTCAAGCCGGAGAAAGTGGAGATCCACACCACCTTCCTGGGCGGCGGTTTCGGCCGCCGGGCCAACATTGCATCGGACTTCGTCGTCGAGGCCGCCCACGTGGCGAAGCAGCTCGACAAGCCGGTCAAGCTCGTGTGGACCCGCGACGACGACATCCGCGGCGGCTATTACCGGCCGATGGCCATCCACCGGGTGGAAGGCGCGCTGGACGAGCAGGGCATGCCCGCCGCCTGGCGCCACCGCATCGTCTCGCAATCGATCATGGCCGGCTCGCCGTTCGCGGGCATGATCCAGAACGGCATCGATCCCACGGTGGTGGAGGGCGCGTCCGACTCGCCGTACGTGAAGGCCATTCCCCATTACCGCGTCGAGCAGCACACCCCCACTCCGGGCGTGCCCGTCCTCTGGTGGCGCTCGGTGGGCAACTCGCACACCGCCTTCGCCGTCGAATCGTTCGTCGACGAGCTGGCGCACGCGGCCAGGCGGGACCCGCTGGAATTCCGGCGGGCGCTGCTCGCCAAGTCGCCGCGTTTCCTGGCGGTGCTGGAGCTGGCGGCGGAGAAGGCGGGCTGGGGAACCCCGGCGCCGGCGGGTCGCGCGCGGGGCCTCGCCGTCCACGAGTCGTTCGGCAGCATCGTCTCCCACGTCGCGGAGGTGTCCGCCGATCAGGGCCACTTCCGTGTGCACCGGGTGACCTGCGCGATCGACTGCGGCGTCTGCATCAATCCGCTGGGCGTTCGCGCCCAGATGGAGTCCGGCATCGCCTATGGCCTCGGCGCGGCGCTCTACAGCGAGCTGACGATGAAGGAGGGCCGCGTCCTCGAGAGCAACTTCCACGATTACCGCATCCTTCGCCTGCACGAGATGCCGCAGGTCGACGTTCACATCGTGCCCAGCCATGAAAAATCCGGCGGCGCCGGCGAGCCCGGCACGCCGCCCATCGCACCGGCCGTGGCCAACGCCGTCTTCGCCTTGACGGGCAAGCGGCTGCGCGACCTGCCGCTGAGGCTGGCTTGAGAAGAGGAGACCCGGGCATGAAATCAATCCTGAGATCGATCACACTGGTGGCCGGAACCCTTCTCTTCAGCGTCGGCGCATTTTCCGCCGGCGTGGCCGTTGCCGAGCCGCTTCGCCACGCCGGCGTGCCGGATTTCCATGCCGAGCCGAGCCGCCACGCCGCGGCGCTCGCCGCCTTCGATACCATCCAGGCCGTTTTACAGCATCCGCGCTGCCAGAACTGTCACATTCCCGGCGACGCACCCCTGGTCTTCGACGCGGGAGTGACGCATCCGCAAAACGTCCAGCGCGGTCCCTCCGGCAACGGCGCGGCCGGCCTGCCGTGCACGACCTGTCACGCCACCCGGAATCCGCCGGCGAGCTATGGCGCGAACATGCCGCCGGGGGCTCCCGCGTGGCGTCTGCCGGCCCCCGAGCACAAGATGATCTTCATCGGCCTCTCGAAGGCCGAGCTCTGCGCCACGATCAAGGATCCGAAGCGCAACGGCAACCGCAACATGGCGGCCCTGCTGGAGCACGTCGACCACGACAAGCTCGTGCTCTGGGGCTGGTCGCCGGGAGTGGGCCGCGCGCCGGTCTCCGTTGCGCACGACGCCTTCGTTGCGAGCTTCAAGACCTGGATCGCGGGCGGTGGGCCGTGCCCGGAGGGCGGCGAGCCGGCCACCGCACGATCGAAATGACTTTCTGACGGCGTGAAGCGAGCTCAGCGCAGTCTGAGCTCGTCAGCGGTGAAAGGATCCTTGAGGGCGCGTTCGTAGGCGGTGTCGAGCTCGCTATGCAGTAGGAGCAGGGCGGAAATCCGGTGCACCATCTCCCGCAGGTGCTGGAGCTCGGCTAGCGTGAGTGGCTGGCCGGGTCGGTGGCCCGCGTCGCGATAGCCCAGCCATTTCTTGATCACGGGGTAGCCGCCGAGCTCATAGCGCCACACCCGTTCCGGGACGTTGCGAAGAGAAACCTTGTCATTGAGGTGGAGGTCGCCGGTCGCCTCGCCCCATGCGGTTTCGAAGGCTTCGTCCTGCTGCGGTCTGCGTTCCCTCCAAGCGCCCTGCGCGGCACCGAAGAACGAGTATGCCACCACCAGATCGGAGTCTCGTACCGCCTTGCCATCTCGTGACGCGACAACCGCGAGGGTTCGCTGGGAGGAGCCGAGGAGGGTCCGCAGCACCTTGGAGGCCCCGGCGGCCGGGTCGAGAAGTGTACCGACCGTCTCGCCCAAGCGCCCGATCTCTTCGAACAAGGCTCTGTCTTTTGGGATCGGAAGGTGAATCCAATCCTGGGCCAGCGTATCTTTGTGGTCCGACTCATACTGCGGCGCGTGAGCCAGTGCGAGGGTGAGGGAAAACAGCGTTCGAACTATCCGTAGCGCTTCGTCGTCTCCGATCGTTCCGGTCAGAGACCAAGTCTCTTTCAGCGCTCTCCATGCATCTTCGGCAAGGTTCGCCTCCCGGGTCCCGTTGACCGGAGGATCCGAGAACAGAGTTCGCGGCCGGTCCGCGCGCCGGATGCGGAGTGGAAACCCGAGGGAGCCGCGATCATGGACGTGCAGATCGAAGAGGGTCGTGGCCGAAAGTGGCCTGACCTCCGAGACTTGGCGAGCTTGGGGCACCGTCAGCAGAAAAACGTTATCCTCGAGATTTTCCCAGAGCCCTTGGCGCCGCTCATTGAGGAGTTTCCCCTCCGTCTCATAATAAATCGAGCGCAGGTCCAAGGGGAATAATAGATAGGGGGCGATGCGCTCCTCGCGGAAGGCACTTTCCTTGCGCAATCGGATACGTACTTCTTCCGGCTCGTATCGGGCGCGCTGCTCGCAGAGAGCAGGGTGCAACTCTCGCAGCCGGGAGAATTTCATGTCAGAGTAGTAATCGCGCATTCTGCCGGCAAGCAATTCAGGATCGGTGTCGATCAGGCTGCCTTCCAGTCCGCGATTCGGGTTCACGCCTTGAAACATGACCGGAAACAGCTCGTCCAGCGACGGCCAGTCTTCGAAACCGCCCGTCACAGTCCGCGGCACCAGTTTCCATCGGTTTCTCTCGACCGGTACGATCGTCTCGTATTTACGCGGTCCTTCAGGTGAACCTGCGAGTCGTTTTCGTTTCGCGGCCGGCAAGGAGTCAAGGCTTGGGGCCGCCAGAAGGGCTTGCCGTTTGGCCGCCGACAGACCCCAGAAGTCGCGGAAATGAACGGTGGCAGGGCCTTGAACCTGGTCGTTCTTGTGCCGCTTGAGAAGCGTGGTGATCGCGGCTCCCACCTGGATTCCGCGTGAATCCTGTTCGGTTGAGAAAACGCTCTGGTCGGAATCTCCAGCGCCGGGAAGCCCCTCGGGAATGACCTTGCCGGTTCGGTACTTGTCCCCGTTCAGGGAGTCGATCCAGATGTCGTCGAAGGTTTTCAGCAGCGATTCGCGCATCAGCGGATGCGATCGGCCGGTCAGGAAAGAGTAGTTGGAGATGAAGCTGACCACCCCGTGCTCGGCCCGTTCTCCGATGCGGACCTCGGCCAGCCGGAAGAAGCGAATGTAGAGGTCGTCGAGCAGGTGCTTGCGGATACCAAAGCGGGAGAAGAGCTCACTCTTACCGGTCTGCTTTCCCTTGGCATCGCGGCGGATTCCCTTATAGTGATCGGCGAGATCGGATTCTTCGGGCAGAGGCGGTACGCCCGCGAAGCGGTTGTAGGGCGGGTTGCCGAGGATGACGATGATCTTCTCCTCGCGCTTGACCCGTCGCGCCGCATCGTGTTCGTCCTGAAGCTCTGGAAACTGGAGCTTGAGCTGCTCGGGGCCTTCCCAGCCGGTCAGGGCGTTGGTGAGGAAGATCGCGGGCCTATGGCTGCTGTCAGGCTCGACGCCGAGATCCGAAAGGATCAGATAAGCCTGAAGCTGAGCCACCACGAAAGGAGCGGTCAGCACCTCGAACCCCAGGATGCGGTGGCAGAAGGCGTCGAGGAGCTGCCGGCCGAGAAGATCGCCCGCCCCCTCAGTTTCGAGCTGCAATGCCACACAGCGCAGCACTTCGATGAGGTAGGCTCCGGTGCCGCAGCATGGATCGAGGACGATGACCCTTTCGTCCGCGAAGCCTCTTTCACACCCCAACTCGTCCCGCAGCAGGCGGTCCACCTTCTGCACCTGATAGGTCACGATCTCCTGAGGCGTATACCAGACGCCCAGTTGCTTGCGCAATTCAGGATCGAAAGCCTCCAGGAAGGGCTCATAGAAATAGAGAATGGCGTTGCTCGCCGTCTCGCGTCTGAAGCCGTGCTCGGGTCGGACGCCGGGCATCACGAAGCGGGCGAAGAACGTCTCCTGAACGACCCGCCCCAAGGTGGCCTGGGCCTGGTCCAGATGCGTGGCCAGCCCCAGCTCCTTGAGCCGCTTGGGATGCCGGAACTCATGGAAGAGCTCGCCCAGGAAAGGGATCTTCAGATAGTCGGCCAGGTCTTCCCAGCGGAATGGCCGCTTTTCCTTGGAATGCCGCCAGAGCGTCCAGGCGGCAAAGAGGCCGTAGAAGGCGGTCTGAATCAGCGACGAGCGCAGAAACTCTTCGCCTTCGCTGCCTTCGAACTGCAATCCCAGGGCTTTGGCGAAGTCTTCGAGCAGCGGTTGCACGGCCTGGGAGAACTTTGCAGGCAGCGCGGCCTTGGCCCGCCGAGCCTGCCGGGCCAGAATGCGGGCCAGGGACTCCGGCTCGGTGATCGTCGCGAATTCCGTGACCGCCGTCTCGACCAGCTCGGCCAGCTTTGCCGCCGCGCCGGGCAGAGGAGCTACCCCGTTCTCCAGGGCTGAAGCGGAGGGCCAGACCTCGACGATATCGAGCAGGCGCCGGTCGGCGGGAAGGACGGGGCCGGCTCCCGTCGTGCCGGGAGCGATCGTCAGAAGACCGAAGGCCCGCACGTTGCTGAGCAGCATGACCCGGGTCTGCCGCAGGTAGCGGCCGATCTGGTTCTGGCGCTCCGTGGACATGGCGAGCTCCGCGAGATCCTCGCGCGGCGTCTTCACCTCGCCAACAACCGCGGCGTAATCTCCCGTCTTCTCGTAGATGGCGAGATCCGGTAGATCGGTGCCGCCGCCGGTGCGTCGCTCGCTGGTGCTGGTTCGCACCTCGAAGCTCAGGCGGGATTCCTTGAGCAGATCCGTCAGGAGGGTCTGGAGAGCCGGATAGAACGTCGCCTCGTTCGTCGAGGTGGCCCCGGCAAGGCCGGCAACTTCTTCGGCGTACTGTGCGAGTGCTCTCTGTAGGCGATCCATGATGGCTCGCCGAGATCCTATCGGAAGAGCGAAGGAATCGCTAAGCCCCCTTGGGCAGCTTCGCTGCACTGGTGACGAACGGCTCGGGAGGCGCGGCCTTGATGCAGGAGAGGTCGAGCCCCCGGGCCGAGCCCTTCTCGATGAAGTCCGCGATCAGGCGTTGCTCGCATTTGCCGCCTCCGGCGTGGGTGCCGTGGGGGATCGTCACCAGCAGGCCGTTGGGAAAACCCTTGGCGACGAGAGAGGCGTCGGCGGGAGGCGTCACCGGATCGCGCTCGCCTGAGAAGAGAAGGACAGGGACGTCCGAGCGGACCAGCGCTCCCTCGCCCGCCGGCAGCGGCGCGTGCGGCCAGATGCCGCAGACGGCGAGCTGCTCGCGCACCCGGTCGTCGCTGTAGAAGGTGCCGCGAGTGGCGGCAGGGATCTCGCGCGGATCGATGCGCGGCAGATCCTCGGCACAGGAGACCGAGAACAGGTCGCCGAGAGCCAGCCCCTTCTGGATCCTGAAGCGCAGCCCGACCGCCGTCCGCGCCAGCTCCCGGTAGTCCCCTTGAGCGGCCAGATGGACGCGCAGCGGCACCTGGCTCGCCTTGTCCGGGCTGTAGAGGGCGAAACGGAGGGCGTCGGCCGCCGCCGAGCGGGTGAGCTCGACCGTCACCAGCTTGCCGGTCGTGGGGTTTTTCACCTGGACCTTGACGGGTTGCTTCGCCAGCCGGTCCAACACCGTCGAGACCTCCTCCTGGAAGTGGGGGAAGGCGGCATGGCAGGCCGGCTCGGCGGCGCAGTCGCGGGCGAGCAGCTCCAGCGCCTGCTGGGCATTTCGGGCGTGATTCAGCGGGGCGGGTTCCCCAGGCTTCATCACCGAGGAGAGGACGACGCTCCGCACCGCCTCCGGATGCCGGCTGAGGAAGATCTGGGCCGCGAAGGTGCCATAGGAAGCGCCGCTCAGGTTCACCGGACCATACCCGAGATAGCGCCGCACCTCGTCGACATCGTCCATAGCCGCCGCCGTGGTGTAGTGGGTGAGGTCTGCCCGCTTCTGGAGATCGTCGCGGCAGGCGGTGACGGCGTCCAGCGGAAAGAGGTGATCGAGCCGTGTGCCGTCGCCCCAGATCGGGCACGACAGGGGGTTCGACCCGCCTGTGCCGCGGACATCGACGAGCACGATGTCGCGCCGCGCCCGCACCGGATCGGTCGAGAGCTCGGCAGCATCCATCGTCGCCCCCGCGCCGGGGCCGCCTTCGAGGAAGAAAACCGGGTCCGGCGCCCGGTTGGCTCCCTTCGCCGGAAGAACGACGATCTTCAAACGGATCTTGCGCCCGGACCGGGCCACCCGGTTCTCGAACACCTCGTAGCTGCCGCAGAACGCCTTGCCGCCACCTTCCGGCAGGGTGCAGGGGGAGAGCTTGCCCTGCCAGGGCGGCGCGGGTTTCGGCGATGCAGGAGTGGCTGCGTGTCCGGCGGGTATCAGGAGGGCGGCGAGAGTCAGGGCGGCGAGCGGGCGATGGGGCATGGGATCTCCTCGAAGCTGCCTCTTCTACGCGCCGGAGGCGGGGGAGGTTTTCAGCCTCTCGATTTCGCCTATCGCTCCCCAGGCCAACTCGCCGGGCGGTGGCTTCTTTGCGCTGGGCGTCGGTTGGTGGGATCGCGGGGCCATCCTCCCCTTCCACAAATGCCATGGCGGCCTAGCTGGGTTGCAGCAGGCGGTGGCGCTCCTCCATGGCAGGCCCGGCAGCATCTCCAGGACCAACCGGTCGAGACTCTGGGAGCTTGCCCGAGCTTTGCCCAGGTCGTCGAGCTTCCGACCGTTTCTTCAAGGACGACGCCTGCGGAATTCTGGTTGCCGGTGTTCTGCGCTGTGAGCGTATAGACGAGGTCCGATCCGGGGCACCGTTGCCGAAGGTCAGGGTCTTGTGGATCGTCGGATACGCCGAGTCGGCAGTCGGCGTCGAGGCGGTCGAGCAGGCGTTGGCGGAGTCGGACAGTCGAGGCACAGGCGGTATGGGAGATCATGGTGACGCCGGCGGGTAGGGACGCAGGCAGGGGTGGTGGCGAAGGTGCGAGTCGCAGTCCCCGCCGCCACCGGGCAGGGAAGAGAGGCTGAGGGTGCAGGTCGCGCTCCTGCGCCTGCTCTACGACCTCGGGCTGCAGCGAGGGATCATCCACCTTGACGATTAGCAGCCGGCGCCTCGCCCGCCAACTGACAGCTTCTCCCAGGTCAAGCACCTCTGGTGAGTCCCATACACAGGTCAGGCTTGAAAAGCGTCTCCATCCCTAACCTGCGGCTTCAATTCGTGCGCTTCCAGGCTCTCCCCGCCAACGTATCTTCTATGCCGAACGCGCGGCTTGGTTCTTGCTGTATAATCTCTCCTTGCCTGGAGGCAAACCCTGTAGACTCCGGGTTGTGGCGCCTGTCGGCAGCGGATCCGACCAAGCCCGTCGAAGGGCGATCCGGGGCGCTCCGGCCTGCGGCGGAAGGAGCGGTCCTTCCGTGCTGTCGGTCGATTCGGGGCGGGAATGGCTGCGAGCGTAAGTGAGCGCGCTGGTAGGAGAGTAAGGAGCCCGCTGCAGAGGGATGTGAGAAGCCGGCTAGGGCAGGTCGCGAGTCCTTGGGCTCGGCGTCCTATCGGTGAGACTTGCAGACGAGAATAAACGGAGTTAGAATTCGGTTCTAACTATCGCGATCTGCCCTCTTGCAGGGCGGCCTAGTCACTGCGCCACCATTGATGGAGGAATTCTCGATGTATACGGACCCTGAAAAGCGTTAGGCAGCACCCATACTCAGCAGCCTCTCTTGAGCGCGTGCGAGATGGCGGAAATATAGATCATCTCGTGCGCCCTTGCGCCGAGCGTCCTCGCAGTCGCTTATTCCTTGCCGAATATCCTCCACTCCCTTCCCAAAGGTAATTCGCACATATCCCCGAGTCGCCAGCGCCGATCCCAGGTTGGCGTCATGGAGTTCTGAACGGCGCTTTACAACGGCCTCGGAAAGTTGTAGAGCAAAGTCTTGCTTTTCGGCAAGCTTAGCGTCAGCGTAGAAATAAGCCAGAGAGTTTTCGATCTTATCGATCTCCGGCTGACTAGCCTTCGGCTCACCTTCTACAAACCTTGCGTACGCCGCCTCGGTGACTGCTATGGCGCTTACAAAATCACTCTTTGACCAATAGTTATAGCCCAGGCGTATGTAGTGGGTAACCTTTCCCGCCACGGTTAGTAGCTCTTGTCCACGCTTCCAGTCATTAACTCCTGGCGAGGACAGCAGTACGCTCAAAAGATTGACACGGTATTCAGGCTTCCGCTCAGCTAAAGCAGATAGGAGGCTGATGGCGCTTGTAAGATGTCCCTCTACAAGCAACTGCTTCGCCTTCTTCAGGTCAGGCTCTTCGGGCAATTCTGCATCCTGCGGCTCTCTTTCAATTTGCGTGCGAACAATCAGCCCTTTCTCCCGAAGACTTGCCGCCAGCGCTTCGCGAATCTTGCCCAAGTCTTGACTAATGGCTGGAACAATAGTGTTCACCACAACATCTCTTGCGGGAGGTATCATAACACGCTGAACAATTTCCTCTGCGAAAATAGAGCCTATACCGATGACCGCAACCATCTTGGCCAACTCACCCATAGAGGGAGCTACAGATGAAATCCAATTCCCTACATAAGGTTGGATCGCGGGATAGCACTTGTCGACAAATAGATACGCCATAAATGGACCGATAACTCGCTTCAGCCACTTCAACCATATTTCTTCCATTGAAAAGAGGCCTCCAAGCATAGCGTGTTGCTCAAGCGATGCTACCACGGTGTTCTCAGTGTAGCAATAGGTAGCGTAGAGTTATTTTGATGTTTACATGACTGATCGCGCAGTGAGCCATATCGAGCAGGAGTCGCAATCGAGCATCCCGAGCAGGGGGACCTTGGAGGAAGGGGTCGCAAAATTTCGCTGGCGAAATTCACCCGCCACACGACACTGTACTCCCGAGTCTCTCCGCCTTCTCCAAGCTGGCGACTACTCGCCGCGCCAGCTCCCCCGTCGCCGCTGCGTCCGATGGTGGGAGGGACGGGTCCAGGTGCTCCTCGGCGACGAAGCGGACGCTATCGCGCTTCTCAGCGCGGCCCGCCGGCTCGGAGCGCTCCGGCAAGATCCTCTACCCCGCCGCCTCATACGCCTGCCGGACCCACTGCAGCAGTTCGTCGTCGACCTGATCGCCAGCGGTAACCTTCACTTTGTACTGGCACATCCCTCCGGCCGGCATCGCCGCGAGGCGGTCTGTCGCGGGCACGCCTTTCATGTTCAACCCGACCTCGACACGGTCCTGGGTGGCGGGACCGATCATCGCGAACTGCTTCTTGCGCCGCAGGCTGACGTATCCCTTCTTGGGCACCGTTTCGAACGCTCCGAGCTTCTCGATCTCCGCGACGAGCCGCTCGTGGATCGGCCGGAGATGGGCCTTCTTTCCAGAGTACATCTCGCTCACGATGTCGTCGTCCGAGGAGCCGCTCGCCTTGGCGGCGGACTGGCCATCGGTATTGAGCGCGTAGTGAACCAGGCCATTGGCATCCCCATGCCCAAGCCCCAGCTCGGTCTTCAGCATCTGTCGGATCTCTCCGTGCTTGGTGAGGCCGCTCTTCTCGATCAGCAGGCGGATCTCCGCGAGACTCTTGCCGGACTTCGCCTCGATGTTCTTCAGGTGCGTCTCTCGCGCCTGGTCCAAAGTGCTCATGAGGGGGGACTCCTGTTCTCGAGGTGGTTCTTGGGGAGTGTAGTGCATCGATCGTGGCCCCAGCCGGTATAGAGTCCCCCCAGGATTCCGAGATCTCCCATAGGAGGGCTGCCGTGCTTCGATCCGTCCTGCTCCTGATGCTGCTGGTCTGCGCGGTCGCGGGACCGCTTTCGGCGGCGCCGCTGAAGCTCACGGTGCGCTACGCCGCCGGCAAGGAGGCCGCCGGGCCTCTCGACGGCCGCCTGCTGCTCATGCTCTCCGCTGCCGACGCCGCGGACATTGCCGAGGAGCCGCGGTTCCAGATCTCCGACGGGCCGGAGACGCAGCTCATCTTCGGCATCGACGTCGACGGCTGGAAGGCCGGCCAGGACGCCGTCTTCGACGCGGGCGTCCTGGGCTATCCGCTCCACAGCCTGAGCGACGTGCCCCCCGGCACCTATCGCGTGCAGGCGCTGCTCCACAAGTACGAGACCTTCCACCGCGCCGACGGCCACACCGTCAAGCTGCCCATGGACCGCGGCGAAGGGCAGCAGTGGAACCGGGCGCCGGGCAACCTGTACAGCACGCCACAGACGATCACCATTCCGGCGACGGGCGGTACCTTTGCCATCCACCTCGACCAGGTGATCCCGCCGATTCCGGACCCTCCGGCCACCAAGTACATCCGTCACGAGACGATTCAGAGCGACTTGCTGACCCGCTTCTGGGGCCGGCCCATGCACCTCGGCGCGCACGTGCTTCTCCCCTGGGGATTCGACGAGCACCCGAACGCCCACTATCCGCTGGTCATCTTCCACAGCCACTTTCCCCGCACCTTCGGGGGCTTCCGCGAGGAGCCGCCGGATTCCGACCACGAAGCCCGAGCTCAGCAAGCGGTTCAACTGGCCGGCCTACAACCGCACCGAGCAGGAGTACGCCTACAAGCTTTACAAGGATTGGACCGGCCCCGGACTTCCCGCGCTTCATCATCATCGAGATCGCAGCACGCCAATCCGTATTACGACGACTCCTACGCCGTGAACTCGGCCAACCTCGGGCCGTATGGCGACGCCATCACCCACGAGCTGATTCCCTACCTCGAGAAGAAGTACCGCGGCCTCGGGGCCGGCTGGGCCCGCTTCCTCTATGGCGGCTCGACCGGCGGCTGGGAGGCGCTGGCCGCCCAGGTCTTCTATCCCGACGACTACAACGGCGCCTGGGCCTCGTGCCCGGACCCCATTGACTTCCGCGCCTACACGACGGTCAATATCTATGAGGACAAGAACGCCTACTACCTCGACAGCCGCTGGAAGCGGACGCCGCGTCCCGGCCAGCGCGACTACCTGGGCCACGTCAGCACCACGATCGAGGACCAGAATCGCCTGGAGCTGGTGCTCGGCACCAACAGCCGTTCCGGCGGCCAGTGGGACATCTGGCAGGCCGTCTTTTCTCCCGTCGGACCGGACGGCTACCCCAAACCCATCTGGGACAAGAAGACCGGCGTCATCGACCCCCAAGTCGCCGCGTACTGGCGCGAGCACTACGATCTCTCGGCCATTCTCCAGCGCGACTGGAAGACGCTGGGGCCCAAGCTCGCCGGCAAAATCAACCTCTATGTCGGCGACATGGACAATTACTACCTGAACAACGCCGTCTACCTGATGGAGGACTTCCTCAAGCAGACCGCGAACCCGCCCTACGGCGGCGAAGTGAAGTACGGCGACCGCTTCGAGCACTGCTGGAACGGCGATCCCGACCAGCCGAACGCCATATCGCGCCTGCGCTACCACCAGATGTACGCGCCGAAGATCCTGGAGCGGATCCTGAAATCCGCGCCCGCCGGTGCGGATTTGACGAGCTGGCGGTATTGACCCTCCGCGCGGGAAGGCGTTAGTCTGCCCGTCGCCCTGTCAAGGTCGACTTCTCGGGAGGTGTATGTGCGTTGCAGTTCTCTGATGACCCGGTGGCTTCCCTTGCTTCTCCTCGTGATCGCGGCGGCCAGTCCGGCCAGTGCCGGAGTCGTCGTGGCGACCCCCTCCGATTTCACGGTCGCCGAGGCCACTGACTACAACGACGTGGTCGCGACGTTCACCGATAGCGACGAGTCCACCAACGCCGGCTCGTTCACGGCCTCGATCGACTGGGGCGACGGCACACCGGTGACGCCGGGCACCATCGCCCAGAGCGACACGATCTTCCTGGTCATCGGGGAGCACACCTACGCCGACGAGGGCACTTTTACCGTGACGGTGACGATCAACGAGATCGCCGGACCCGGCACCGCCACCGCGATGACCACCGCCACGGTGACCGAGGCCGACGTCCTCTCCGGCACCCCGATGACCTTTTCCGCTCCCTCGGGAGTCAGCTTCACGACCGTCGTCGCGTCCTTCTCGGACACGCTGACCTCGAACGTCGCTTCGGACTTCGTGGCCACCATCAACTGGGGCGACGCGACGACCTCGGCGGGAACGATCAGCGGTGGCGCGGGCTCGTTCCAGGTCACCGGCACGCACACCTACGCCGCCCCTGGGACCTACTCGGTGGTCGTGACCTTTAGCGACGACCCGCCCGGCACCGCCACGGCGCAGGTGACCAGCACCGCCCACGTGGCGGCCGGCCTGACCGTGACCGCGGTCGACTTCTCGACGCCGGAAGGCACGCCCTTCAACGGCACCGTCGCGACCTTCTCCGATGCGGACACCACCAAGACGCCGGCCTCCTTCACGACCACCATCGCCTGGGGGGACGGCACGACGACCGCCGGCACCGTCACCGGCGGCTCGGGTTCCTTCACCGTAACCGGCCAGCACACCTACGCGGACGAGGGGAGCTTCTCCTTCACCGTGACCGTCACGGAAACCGGGGCCGGCGGATTGACGGCCAGCGCCATGGGAACCGCCACGGTGAGCGAGGCCGACGTGCTCTCCGGATCGCCGGTGACCTTCGCCGCCCAGGCGAATGTCCCCTTCACGGGCGTCGTGGCCGTCTTCACGGACACCAACACCGCGGGCGTCGCGAGCGACTTCACCGCCACCATCGACTGGGGCGACGGCACCACGACCCCGGGCACGGTGTCGGGCGGAGGCGGCACCTTCTCGGTGTCCGGCACTCATACCTATGCCACCAGCGGAACGTTCAACGTCATCGTCACACTCACCGACGACCCACCCGGCACGGCGACGGCGACGACCACCAGCACCGCGAACGTCTCGGCCCCAGTGGCGGCCATCCCGGCGCTCGATCTGCGCGGCCTGCTCCTCCTGGGGTTTGGCCTGGCAGCCGCCGCCCTCTACGTCCTGCGCAGGGCCTGAACATGCCGAGGACGCGGCGCATCCACACGCTCGGGATCTGGATGGGGCTGACGGGAGGGGTCACGCCCGAGCTCACGGAGGGCATGCCCCATATCCTGGATCCGTATTCGAAGCTGGTGGCGCTCCAGGACGAGATGAGCCGTCTGACCCAGGAGCAGGCCTTCTACGACGCGCGCAAGCAGGAAGCCACGAACCGGATCAACGAGATCCTCTCCGAAGGCCGCATCGTGGCGACGGTGCTCCAGACCGTGTTGAAACAACACTTCGGTCCGCGCAGCGAGAAGCTCGTCGAGTTCGGGATCAAGCCCTTCCGCGGCCTGAGGCGTGCGCGCGCCGCGAACAAGAAGAGCGCCGCCGCGCCGGAACCTTCCGGCGAGTAGCGGAGAGGCTTGCAGGCCGCCGAGAACCTTCCCGGGCCGCCGGGAAGATTCTCGCGCCGCCTTACGTCCTTCCCGCGGCGCCGGCAAGAATCCCGCATCACCAGCATTCTTTCCCGGAGCGCTGGAGAGCAGGGAACGCCACGTTCCCTCCTCTTCAGCGCGCGGGAGAGTAGGGAAGACGACGTTCCCTCCTCTTCTGAAGATGCGAAGTGGGGGGAACGCCGCCTTCCCCGCTCTCCCGGCGAAATGAGAGTGGGGAACATCGCGTTCCCTGTTCTCCCGCGCGCTGAAGAGGAGGGAAGATCGCGTTCCCTCCTCTCCGGAGAATCTGAGAGCAGGGAACGCCACGTTCCCTCTTCTCCCGCGGCCAGGAGAGCAGGGAAGGCCACGTTCCCTCATTTCCGGGCTCCTGAGAACTTTCTCGGATGACGACGAGAGCAGGGAACGTCGCGTTCCCTTCTCTCCGGTGGCCGGGAAAGGAGGGAAGATGGTATTCCCTGCTCTCCGGAGGGCGGGAAAGCTTGTTGCGGTGGCGTCGAAGCTTCTGGGCGGCGGGGGAGGTTCGTTGGCAGAGCCGGAGGCTATGCCGGCGGGGCGAGAGATCTCTCGCTCCGGCGAAGAGCTTGTCGGGCTTGCGGAGGAGGTGCTCAGCGACAGGAGGGGCTTCCACGGGGGAAGGGAAGGTCTCTGGATTGGAGGAGAGACTCTGTGACGGGACCGACGGGTTGGCGTCGAGGTGGAAGACCAAGACGTCGGCGTCAACGACAGCTCGCGCGGTCATGGACTTCTTCGCGGGAGGGCAGAGGGGCACCGCCGGCTCCAAGGGTCTGTGGCGCGAAGGAGAAGAACTGCCGCCGAGCTTCCTCGTAGGTTGTTCCAGCCTGAATGTGCTCCCGCCGGACCTTGCGGGCTTTCGTCGCCTCCGCCTCTCCGGCGACTGCCGTCGCGAGCTTCTGTGCGATGGGTTCGGCCACGAGGTCGCGCAGTGGGCGGCGCTGTTGAGCCGCGAGGCCTTCGCTTTCCTGACCAACTCGTCGGGCAAATCAAAAGTCGTCTTCATAGTTGCTCTAAGTCAGAGATTCCTACGTCGAGCCTGCGCCTCCCTTCTCGTATCAGAGCCTCGTATGCCTGCGCTGCTTCTGTCGCCAGCACGTTAAGTCCATCGGCCTTCCGTCTGTAATCTTCCGCGTAAGCGTACTTGTAATTCGAGTCGAAACCTTGAGTGTTTCCAGCGGCGAGTGGGCTCGTATACAGAGCAACTTTAGAAGCAAAGTTGTCTGAGGTGCGTAGAAGGTTCCCTCGAAGCTTTTCCAGCTCTATGTCTATAAACTCCGCTTCTGGTCGATTGAGTTTGTGGTTGAGGTCGAACCGTGGAGCCATTTCATGCGTGCGGAAGGATGCGCCAAAGTGCTGATCACGAGCAAAATCGTAAGCCCCAGATGCCCCCAGCGATTTCCAAATTCGAGCAAGTAGCTGCCTGTCTATTTCACTGGGCTTAGAAGCGACAGGATCAACACGCACTACTCGGGCGAACCAATGATCTTTGTGTGCACGCAGTTCTCCTAATGTGTACTTGCGCCCGCGCGGATGCTTGTCACTGTAATGGCCTATGTCAGCATGGCAGTCAAAGCAAACTGGGATGCAATTCTCGGGGGAATCATCCCCCCTTTGCTCGATAGGGATAACATGGTGCAACTCAATTTTAGTTCCGCAGAATCGGTGACATATACAACAACACCGACCACTACGAACTAAGACTTCCCGAGCCGTGGTATCAGTGAACGCCAATGTTGTCTCCAAGCTGGATGAGCCTATGGATTTGCAATGGGCAGTGCCGCTGACTCACTTTGGTTCAGCTCTCAAGTCCTTCTGCGGGGAACCAGTTCTCGACCACGAGATCGGACACGTTCTGGAAGTGGCGGACGTTGCGAGTCACGAGCACCAAGTCGTGTACTCGCGCCGTCGCGGCGAGGAAGGCGTCGGGCATGTCGATCGGCCTTCCGATTTTTCGTAGCGAGGCTTGGAGGTCGGCAGTGGCAAGCGCGACTTTGCCTTCAATCGGGAGCCAGATAGGTAGGGGCAGAATCTCTCGCTCCACCTTTCCCCAGATCTCGCTCGATTTTGGATGGATCGACGCGCCGAAGCGTAACTCGTAACGCGTCATCTCGCAGGCGAAGAGCACCGCCGGGTCCGTTGAAAGCAGCCGCCGAACGACGGACAGATTTGGGCGCGGCCGGATCAATTCCGAGAAGACATTGGTATCGATCAAGAACATCGCGCTGGCAGGCCGTTTCGGAGGTCGGGACGCCTAAGAGTCACTGCCGAACGGATCGCGTGTTATCCAAGGCTCTCGCCGAACTTCTTCAAGCGACTGGAAAAAGGTCTCGTCGTCGATTCCCTCGGGATTGAACCAAGTTCCGTCCGAGCGCCGCTCCAGACGATTCTTCCAGCGTTCCCAGGCTTCCCGACGGACCTCGCTGGTATTCGCCGCGTCCGCTTCCCTGCCGACTGTGACCTTCTCATCGATTGCCTCGGCCACGAGGTCGCGCAGTGGGCGTCCCTGTTGGGCAGCGAGCGCCTTCGCTTTTCTGACCAGCGCATCGGGCAAATCGAAGGTCGTCTTCATGTCAGCAGTATTTACGGCTCAGGAGGCAATTGTCAAGTCTGCGTTAGGGTGCACGACCGACAAGCTGCAAGACGTAGGTGCCATCGCCGATCACCGTGGATGCCGATGCTATTGTGGCCAGAGAGGGCTACTTATGCTGGCTGCTACCTTCTGGCGAACGGTGACCAGGGACCACTCCGGCCTTCTCGAGCGTGCGCTCCAGATCCTTGAGGAGGCCGGTGCCCGCTACTGCGTGATCGGCGGCCAGGCGGTCAATGCCTATACCGAGCCGGTCGTGAGCCTCGACTTCGGTCTCGTGTTCGCCCCGGGCGAGATCGAACGCCTCTCGCGGCCCTTCAGGCCGCCCGAAATCGGGACGGTCTGAAACCCAGGGCGTTGCCCTGGACTCAAGGATCTCGACCCGTTGGGCCGAACCTGCCGCTCCGGCGCGCTGGCAGCCGGAGTCTCGGAGGCAGGAGGGGCCTACGCGTCGTTGCCGAACGGATCGCGCGTTGTCCAAGGCTCTCGCCGGACCTCTTCAAGAGACCGGAAGAAGGACTCGTCGTCAACGCCCTCGGGATTGAACCAAGTTCCATCCGGGCGGAACTCCAGCCGGCTCTTCCAGAGTTCCCAGGCGTGCCGCCGGACCTCCCTGGCTTTCGTCGTGTCTGCCTCTCCGGCGACTGCCGCCTCAAGCTTCTCGGCGATGGCCTCTGTCACGAGGTCGCGCAGTGGGCGTCCCTGTTGAGCAGCGAGGGCCTTCGCTTTCCTGACCAACTCATCGGGCAAATCAAACGTCGTCTTCATGCCAGCAGTGTTTACGGCTGCGCAGCCGCATCCACTCCGCAGTTCGGGCACCGTCTCGCCGGGCCAATCAAAAGGGCGCCGCAATGGGTGCAGCTCACATCGGCCGGGAGGGTGAGGCTCAGGCCGCAGGCCGGGCAGTCGGGGGCTTGAGTCTGCGTGCCGCACGATGGGCACGTTCCCTCTTCCAGGGCGACGTTCTCGTCCGTAGGCCGCACGGCTTTCCAGATACCCTCCGCGGCGTCGCAATCTTCCGACATCAGGTAAAGGCAGCAGTCAGCGTCAGACCTTTTGAACGGCGCGCGCTCGATGCGATGACCGATGCCGGCGTCGTCGAGGGCGGGCCAGAGGGCGGCCAGCTCCGAAAGGGCACCGCAGCAGAGGCAGACGAGATCGTCGGACGCAGGAATTTCGTGGCGTGGAGGAGACGGCATGATGAACGCGGACTGTTCTTCCTCTTCGGTAGGAAGCTCGTCGTAGAACTCCACCGGCACCTCCGCAGCAGGCCTCTCCTCGGGGACCGTCCTGAGGTCGACATCACAGTCGGGGCAGCGCAAAATTTCCAGCCGGTACTCGCCTCCGCACTTGGGGCAGCGCATGTAATCGGGCTCGGGCGCAGCATCCTCGCGCAGCTCCACTTCGGGCTCCGTCTCCAGAGGGTCGATCCTCATGCGGTTTGCATCCAGCTCCACAGCCGCCTTGCGGTCCTCCCGCTTCACGTAAAGACTCAGAAGGCGATCGCTTCGAGCCTTGCGGCGATCGATCGCGTAGCCAATCTTCGCTTGCGTGAGATCGGCGGCCAGGGCGCGGACCCACTGAATGGGGGCGGTGCAGAGGAGGACCAGGCGAGGGGAGAGGGTCAGCTCGCGAGCGTCCCGCTCCGCAATCTCATCGGGCAGGACGAGCGGAACCTCGCAGTCGGCGCAGACGGTGGCGGTGCCCTGGTACTCGCCGCCGCACTCGGGGCAGACCTTGTACGGATCGTAGGGATCGTCGTAGGGATTGAGGTCCATATCGTTTTCTTGTGCAACGGTTGTCCTTGATCTTATACCGCCCGCGTCGCCCGGAGCCTGTTGCAGGGTTGCAACATCCCCGGAGAGACGGTGTCATCCGGGGAGTCTAGGCTGATCTTCCATGATCGCTCTACTCGAAACCCAGCCGGCCGAGCCGGTCCAGCTGTATCCATCTCTCGCCGGTGCCCTGCCGCCGCGCGATCTGCGCGAGGGCGCCTACCGCGTCCGCTTCGCCCGCAACCTCGCCGAGCTCGACGAGGTGCTGCGCCTCCGTTTCGAGGTGTTCAATCTCGAGTTGGGAGAAGGGCTCGAATCCTCCTTCGCCACCGGCCGTGACGAGGACGACTTCGACCTCACCTGTCATCACCTCATCGTGGAGGACGAAGCGAGCGGGCGCATCGTCGGCACGTACCGGCTTCAGACGCCGGAGATGGCCGCCGCCGGCCACGGCCTCTACACCGCCACGGAATATGACCTGTCGGCGCTGCCGGCCGAGGTGCTCGGTCAGGCGGTGGAGGTCGGCCGGGCCTGCATTCATCGCGAGCACCGGGGCCGCCAGGTGCTCTATCTGCTCTGGCGGGGGCTCGCCCTCTACATGGCCCACAACGGGTTGCGGTATCTCTTCGGCTGCTGCTCGCTGACCAGCCAGACCCCGGCGGACCGCCTGTTCTTCGGTTGACGGCGGGATGCCACAGGCAATGCCCCCGCGGGCCGCCGCCTGGGGCCGCCTGCTGGGAGTGGGGCTGCTGGTCGCGTGGATCGGCGTCCTGCTCGGCGCGGGCGGCCTCGTCCTCGCGCCGGTTCCGCAAGTCCGGCCGCGCATCGAGGCCAGAGTGTGCTTCTGCGAGGCGCCCGTCGCAAGCACCGACCGCAAAAGGCTGGCGGAGGAGCTGCGCACGGCGGTGCTGGGGAAAGTCACGCCGATTTAACAAAGTGGTGACAATCGTGAAACAGCCAGGGAAGTCGCCCTGGTTTCACCGTATCCCTCCATAGACTTGGGCTCTGGCTCCCAGGGAGAACGATGAAAATGGATCGATACGAACGATACGCCCGAGATGCAGTTTCCCTCGTCCTGCTGGCGGTGGTCCTGGCCTCCTGCGGGGGCAAGAGCCCTTCGCCCGCGGGCAACGCGGGGAATGAGGCCGCCGCCCCGGCCGAGATTCCGGGAGCTCTCAATCTCCTGTTCACCTATGGTTCGGAGAAGGAGGACTGGATCAAGGAGGTGACCGCCCGCTTCAACGCCGGCGATCACCGCACGGCGGCAGGCCATCGCATCCAGGTCCGGGCGGTGGCGCAGGGGTCGGGCGAGCTGATCGACGACCTGCTCTCCGGAGACCGGAAGGCGCACCTGACCAGCCCGGCGTCGGCGGCCTTCCTCAAGCTGGGCAACGCCCAGTCCCGCGCCAAAACCGGCAAGGATCTGATCAGCGAAAGCCGCAACCTGGTGCTCTCGCCGGTGGTGATCGCCATGTGGCGGCCCATGGCCGTGGCCCTCGGCTGGGGGAGCAAGCCCGTGGGGTGGAGCGACATCCTTGCGCTCACCCGCGACCCGGCCGGCTGGGCCGCTCACGGTCACCCCGAGTGGGGAGCCTTCAAGCTTGGCCACACCCACCCGGAGTACAGCAACAGCGGCCTCATCTCGCTGCTGGCCGAGGCCTACGCCGGGGCGGGCAAGGTGGCGGGCCTCTCGCTCGCCGACGTCCGCCAGCCGCAGACGGCGCGCTACGTGGCAGGTATCGAGAGCGCCATCGTGCATTACGGCAGCTCGACGGGTTTCTTCGGCAAGCGCATGTTCGAAGGCGGACCGGGCTACCTCTCGGCAGCCGTGCTCTACGAAAACATGGTCGCCGAGTCCTACGGGCCGCGATATCGCGAGCAATATCACCTGCCGTTCCCCGTCGTGGCGATCTACCCCAAGGAGGGGACTTTCTGGAGCGATCATCCGGTGGGGATCGTGGAGCGGGAATGGGTCAGCCTTGAGCACCGGGAGGCTGCCAAGCTCTATATCGATTTCCTTCTCGACCGGCCGCAGCAGGAGGCCGCGCTGCGTTTCGGCTTCCGCCCCGCCGCCGTGGAGGTGCCGCTCGCGGCCCCCATCGACGCCGCTCACGGGGTTGACCCCAAGCAGCCGCAGACGACCCTGGAGGTGCCGCCCGTCGACGTGATCGACGCGGTGCTCAAGCTGTGGCGCGAAAATAAAAAGCGTTCGGACGTCACTCTCGTCCTCGACCGCTCGGGCAGCATGCGGCAGGAGGCGAAGATGGAGAACGCCCAGGCGGGCGCCGACGAGTTCCTCAAGCTCATCGATCCGGCCGACAGCTTCTCGTTCCTGACCTTCAACGCCTCGCCGGCCTGGGTGATCCAGGGGGCGCCGCTCGGCCCGGCCCTGCCCCAGGTTTCGCAGGCCCTGCACGGCGTCTTTCCGGATGGCGGCACGGCCCTCTACGATGCCATCGCGCTGGCCTACGACCAAAAGCTGGCGGAGGTCCGCAAAGATCCAGGAAAGATCGCGGCGATCGTCGTCCTCACGGACGGAGCGGACACCGACAGTGCCTTGAGCCTGCGCGAGCTGGTGCGGAAGATCAGCGCGGGTGGCGAGGCGCAGGGCGTGCGCGTCTTCACCATCGGCTACGGCAAAGAGGCCCGCAAGGACGTGCTGAAATCGATCGCGGACGCCACCCAGGCCCGGTATTACGAGGGAACCACCGCGAACATTCGAACCGTTTTCCGGGACATCTCAACGTTCTTCTGAGGTCAATCATGGAACCCACTCTCAAGAAGCCCGGGCTGACGTTCGCCGGCAAGCTGGTCGTCTTCCTCTTCGTGGCGGGCTGTCTTTACGGCGCCTATACGCTCTTCCTGCGCCGGCCGGTGAGCGGCGATCGATCGAGTCAGGCAGTCGCCAACAACTCCGCGGCTCCGGCCACGGCGAGCGAAGGCGATGCGGTCGAGATCGGCATCGCCTACGGTACCGAGAAAGAGCGCTGGCTGCAATGGGCGGTCGGCGAGTTCGCGAAGACCGGCGACGGCCGGCGGATCAAGATCAACCTGATTCCAATGGGCTCGCTCGAAGGGGCGCAGGCCGTCCTGCGAAGCGATCAGCGGATTCATGTATGGAGCCCGGCGAGCTCGCTGTATAAAGACGTCTTTCTACAGGATTGGCAGGTTCAGCACGCCGGAAACAAGCCCATCGCCCGCGAAGAGAACCTTGCGCTCTCGCCCATGGTGGTGGTGATGTGGGCGGAGCGGCACGAGGCGTTCGCGAAAAAGTACGGCGAGGTGTCGTTCAAGACCTTGTCGCAGGCCCTCGCCGAGAGCGGAGGCTGGCAGGCGATCGCCGGCAAGCCCGAGTGGGGGCTGTTCAAGCTGGGGCACACTCATCCCAACGAGTCGAACAGCGGCCTCGCGACGCTGCTGCTGATGGCCTATGATTATCACGCCAAGACCCGCGATCTGTCCCTCAAAGATATTCTCGATCCCGGCTTTCAGGCCTGGGCGCAGGGCATCGAGCGCGGGGTGAGCAGCCTTTCCAACAGCACCGGCAACCTGATGCGGGAGATGGTGCTCAAGGGTCCCTCGGCGTTCGACGCCGTGGTGGTCTACGAGAGCGTGGCGATCGATTATCTCAAGAACGCCGAGGGCCGCTGGGGAGAGCTGCGCGTCGTCTATCCGAAGCGAAACCTGTGGAATGAAAACCCGTTCTATGTGCTGAACGCGCCCTGGAGCACGCCTAAGCAGCAGCAGGCGGCCGGCAAGTTCCTCGACTATCTGTTGACCGAGCCGATTCAGAAGCAGTCGCTCGTTCACGGCTTCCGGCCCGGCAATCCGGCGGTCCCCGTGCGGTTTCCGGGCAGCCCCTTCGAGGCCTATAAACGGTTCGGCCTCAACGTGGACCTGGGTGACATGTGCACCGCGCCGAAGGCCGAGGTGATCAACAACCTCCTGCAGTGGTGGCAACGTTCGGTGGGAACGACGTAAGCTTTCCGTATGCTCGAATATCTCAAGCAGGCATTCTGGGCCGGGCCGAGTCTGCCGGGCCTGGGGCGATTGCCCGTCAATGCCCTCGCCGTGCTGGGCTTTACCATTTTCGGCTTCGTCCATCCGGGCTTCTGGCTGATGGGGGCCGGCCTGGAGGCCGCCTATCTGGCCTCCCTGGTGACGCACCCGCGATTCCAGCGGCTGGTGAACGCGATGGGCCGGAGCCAGACGGCGGCCGAGGCCGAGCAGGGCCGACAGGAGCTCATCCGCTCGCTCGACCTGCCGTCCCGGCAGCGCCTGATCACCCTGGAGGGGAAGCGGGGGAGGATTCTCGACCTCGCCCGGGAGTCGCAGGCCGGGGACTACGAGCTGGAGAGCGCCCGCGATGCACTGAACCGTCTGCTCTGGATCTACCTCAAGCTGCTGGTGGCCCGGCGTCAACTGGCGGCCACGAAAGCCCAGACCAACGCGGCGGAGCTCGAGCGGAAGGCGGAGAATCTGGAGAAGGGCCTCGCCGCCGGCAGCCTTCCCACCGCGCTGCGCGATTCGCAGGCGGCGACCCTCAAGCTGCTGCGGCAGCGGCTGGAGAACCTGGAGCGCTGTGACGAGAACCTGAAGCAGGTGGACAGCGATCTCGCCCGCGTCGAAGCCCAGGTCGATCTCGCCGTCGAGAGCGCCGCCCTGCGAGGTGGCGGCGCCGCCGTGACCGCCAATCTGGAGCTGGCGAGCCAGACGCTGGACGGTGGCATCGACTTCGGTGACTCCGAGGCCACGGTCCATGCCCTGGACCAGGCCTACGCCGCGCCGCCGCGAGCGCGGGAGTGACCTGCCCGCCGGACCGCACGATCGTCTGGACACCCTCCGCATCGACATCGAGGTGATAGAGGCGTAACCTTCTGGCGATGACGATGCCAGGTGAATGGAAGCGTGAACTATGAACAAAGGCCGCATGCATTGGGCGCTGAAAGCATTGGGCGCGATTCCGCCTGTCGCGGTGCTTGCACTGGGGGGGTGCCTCGGAGAGCAGGATCTTCTCAGGCAACGAAGGACGATGGGGACTATCGAGAATGCGTGGAACATAATCAGGCCGGGAATCCTAGGCGGGTCCGTCAAAATTGCTCGCGGTGCTCGCTACGATCTAGCCCCCATTCTGATCCAATTGGGCGAGCCACATGCTTTGACGTGGGACGGATGGGGAAACCCGCTCTCAGTTGAGGCGCAGGTTTCTATCAAGGGTCACAAGTTTTCCTATTGCATAGAGAGCCCCGGCAAGGACAACGCGTGGGACGCAAGTCCCAGGCTTGGCCCATTTATGTTTTGGGATTACGCAAGTGATTTGATATTCTGCGACGGTCGCTGGGTTTCCTATCCCATGGGGGTGACCGCTTTAGAGAGCGGACGGATACGGTAGATCTTGAGATTCCGCGACGGCCACCTCCTCAGTAACCGGCGCGGCTTATTTATCGGCTTGGCCGTTGCGATTGGCCTCGGCCTTGTACGTCGCGCGACGTGCAGGTCCGACGGCACTCGCATCGCCCACTGATCGGAAAGGAGAAGGAGCCATGAAACGCGGTTGGAAACTTGTCGCACTTCTCATAGGAGGAACAATCGCCATGATTCAACCACCGATGGACGCACAAACACAAGCGAAGACAGAAGGCGGCGCCGACGCCATCCGCCCCTTCCACGTTCATTTTCCGGACGAGGCTCTTGCCGACCTGAAACACCGCGTTGCGGCGACCCGGTGGCCAGAGCGGGAGATCGTCGCAGATCAATCGCAGGGCGTGCAGCTCGCGACGGTTCAGAAGCTCGCGCGCTACTGGGAGAGCGAGTACGACTGGCGCAAGTGCGAGGCGAAGCTCAACTCCCTGCCGCAGTTCATCACCCAGATCGATGGCGTCGACATTCACTTCATCCACGTGCGCTCGAAGCATCCGAACGCGTTGCCGATGATCGTCACGCATGGCTGGCCGGGCTCGATTATCGAGCAGTTGAAGATCATCGATCCGCTGACGAATCCCACGGCCCATGGCGGGAGCGCGTCCGACGCCTTCGATGTCGTGATTCCGTCGCTGCCGGGCTACGGGTTCTCCGGAAAGCCCACGACGACCGGCTGGGATCCCATCCGCATCGCACGGGCGTGGGTCGTGCTGATGAAGCGCCTCGGATACAAGCGGTACGTGGCGCAGGGCGGCGATTGGGGGAATGCGGTCACGGAACAGATGTCTCTGCTGGGAGCCCCGGAATTGATCGGCATTCACACCAACATGCCTGCCACCGTGCCGCCCGACATCGACAAGGCGGCTTTTGCCGGCGCGCCGGCTCCATCCGGCCTCTCGGCCGAGGAAAAACACGCGTACGATCAGCTCGCCTACTTCTACAAGCACGGCCTGGGGTATGCCAACGAGATGGCGAACCGCCCGCAGACGCTTTACGGGATCGGGGACTCGCCGGTCGGCATGGCCGCCTGGATGCTCGACCACGACGCGAGCAGCCTGGCGCTCATCACACGCGTCTTCGACGGTCAGCCCGAGGGCCTGACGCGCGACGACGTCCTCGACAACGTCACACTCTACTGGCTGACGAACACGACAGTCTCTTCGGCCCGGCTCTATTGGGAGAGCAAGCTCCCGTTTTTCGCCCCGAAGAACGTCCCCATCCCGGCCGCGGTAAGCGCTTTTCCGGAGGAGCTCTATCAGGCCCCCAAGAGCTGGACGGAGAAGGCGTATCCCAAGCTCATCTATTACAACAAGCTCGACAAAGGCGGCCATTTCGCGGCGTGGGAGCAGCCGCAGCTGCTGGTGACGGACCTTCGCGCGGCGTTCAAGTCACTGCGCTGACGAGACAACCAACGAAGGGGCGGCGCAGCGGGGCGGACCTGTTCGCCGAACGCTCACCTCGCCGCCCGCTGCTTGAAAGGAGGAATCATGGTCCGCACGGCGTTGGTGGTCTCTGTCATGCTCGCAGCCTTGCAATGGCCGGCCCAAGCCCAAGGAAAGGAACTCCCCAAGGATCACCCGACCTTTTATCGCACGACACGGATCGATGGGCTCTCCATCTTCTACAGGGAGGCTGGCCCGAAAGACGCGCCGGTGCTTCTCCTGCTGCACGGCCTTCCCTCCTCATCGCGGATGTTCGAGCCTCTCTTCGCCCGGCTTTCCGATCGCTATCACCTGGTCGCGCCCGATTACCCCGGCTTCGGCCACAGCGACTGGCCGGACCCGAAGAAGTTCGCATATACGTTCGATCACTACGCCGAGATTATCAATCACTTCACCGAAGCGCTCTGGCTCTCGCGCTACACGCTTTACATGCAGGACTACGGCGGTCCCGTGGGCTTTCGCATGGCCTTGGCCCATCCGGAACGGATTACGGCTCTCATCGTCCAGGACGCTGTGGCGCACGACGAAGGCCTGGGGGCGAATTGGAAGCCGCGGCGGGCTTTTTGGGCCGATCGCGCTGCCAACGAAAGCACGCTGCGCACCAATCTCCTGTCGCTGCCGACGACGCGGACGCGCCACGTCGGGAACGATCCCAACGTGGAACGCTATGATCCGGATCTCTGGACCGATGAATTTTCCTTTCTCAATCAGCCCGGCCAGGCCGACATTCAAAGCGACCTCTTCTACGACTACCGCACGAACGTGGAAGCCTACCCCAAGTGGCAGGCCTGGATGCGAGAGAAGCAGCCTCGGCTTCTCGTCCTCTGGGGCAAACACGATCTGTCCTTCGAGCTTTCGGAACCGGAGGCCTATCGCCGCGACGTGCCGAAGGCCGAAGTCCACGTCCTCGATGCGGGCCATTTCGCGCTCGATACCGCAGCGGATCAGATCGCGCAGCTCGTCCGGGGCTTCATGAAGTAGATTGGAGGAAGAGATGCCGGAAGAAATCAACCTTGATCGCCGCCGCTTTCTGGGCGCTGCGGCCATGACCTTTGCCGCGGCCGAGCTCGGCCTGATCGGCTCTGCGCTGGCACAACCGGAAAAGAAAATGCCGGCAGATAGCCCTTCAATCCGGCCGGGGACGAGCACGTCCTTCGGTGCCCTGAAGCAGATCGATGCCGGCCTCCTGAAGGTCGGATACGCCGAGGCCGGCCCCCCGAGTGGTCCTGCGGTCATCCTTCTGCACGGCTGGCCCTACGACATCCACAGCTTCGTCGAGGTCGCTCCGCTGCTGGCCTCGGCCGGCTACCGGGTGATCGTGCCGCACCTGCGCGGCCACGGCACGACGCGCTTCCTGTCGAATGACGCGATCCGCAACGGTCAGCCGTCGGCCCTGGCTCTCGACGTCGTTTCGCTCATGGACGCTCTCAAGATCCAGCAGGCGATCCTGGCGGGCTTCGACTGGGGAGCGCGCACGGCCGGCATCGTGGCCGCGCTGTGGCCCGAGCGCTGCAAGGGGCTCGTTGCGGTCAGCGGCTACCTGATCGGCAACCAGGAAGCCGGAAAGATTCCCCTGCCGCCCCAGGCCGAGCTCCAGTGGTGGTACCAGTTCTACTTCGCCACCGAGCGCGGCCGAGCGGGCTACGAGAAGTACCGCGACGACTTCGCGAAGCTCATCTGGCAGCTCGCCTCACCGAAGTGGAGCTTCGACGATGCCACGTTCGCGCGTAGCGCTGCGTCCCTCGCCAATCCGGATCACGTCAGTATCGTGATCCACAACTACCGCTGGCGGCTCGGGCTCGCCGAAGGCGAGTCGAAGTACGACGATCTCGAAAGGCGCCTCGCGGCGGGTCCAGTCATCACGGTGCCCACCATCACCCTCGAGGGGGATGCCAACGGTGCGCCGCATCCCGATCCCAGCTCCTATGCCAGGAAATTCTCGGGGAAGTATTCACACCGGACCCTCACAGGGGGCATCGGGCACAACCTGCCCCAGGAGGCGCCGAAGGCATTCGCCGACGCCGTCCTCGCGGTCGCGGGCTATTGAGCGGGTTCATCCCTCGAACTCTTCGTCGGTTCGCGGAGCCTCCGGTGCTTGCTCATCGAGCGACTGGCGATATAGGACGCAGCCGCGCATGAACTGCGGCCAGGCGGGAACGGCAATGGCCGGATCGATTTTCTCCGGCAGCAGGGACCACAGGGCGGGATGATGCCAACAGAGGTCATTACCGCTTGAGTCTCTGTGCTCTCGGATTGCGGACCGTAGTTTTTTGACTTCGGCAATCAGTTGCTCGCGAGTCAGAGCGTCGAGGTCGCTGTCCATGGGTCCTCCGTAGGAGAAGTGTGACTGGCCTGGCAAGCCAAGAATCATCCGGGTGTGCCCTTGCTGCATTGAAGAGAACCGCCTTGGGTACTCTCGGTCTTCCACGTCCCCGAGCTGGGCTTGGCCGATGTCACCGGCTCAAGAACGATGTCGACCTCGTAAAGGTTGTAAGGTTTCTGCTGGTCGTAGGGCTTGTACCCGGAGGACGTGGCGTGCAGCTCGAGCTTGTGAGTGTGGGTCACACCCTGGAGCTCGACGCAACCGTTCTCGTCAGTATCGCCGGCATTACCAAGAACATCGACGTGAGCGCCGCGCAAAGGAGCGCCGGAGGGATCCGTGACTCTGGCGGTCACTTCGAGAGCCAGGTCGCACGGAACAAACCAGCAGCCAATGTTGCAGCCACTGAGCAACAGTGAGGTGGCTAGAGCCACCGATACCTTCAAAAGTAGAAGGCTTCTATCCTTCGCAAGTGATGTTAACGGCATGGTAGGTCTCCTGTTGGAATCCTTCAGGTCTGCCTGTTTTCCCGCCCCACCGCGCTCTCGTGCCAGCGGCGGAGCAGGAGATGGGAGAGCCCTGACAGCAGCGCGTAGAGGAGGACTCCCGAGGCGGCGAGGAGGGTCAGGGCGGCGAACATCCTCGGGATCTGGAGGGTGTAACCCGCTTCGAGAATCCGGTAGGCGAGCCCCGAAGCGGCGCCTCCCGTTCCCGCCACGAACTCGGCGACGACCGCGCCGATCAGAGCGAGTCCGCCGCTGATCCTCAAGCCTCCGAGGAAGTAGGGCAGGGCGCTGGGCAGACGCACGAAACGCAGCACTTTCCAGCGCGACGATCCGTAGAGACGCATGAGATCAAGCAGATGATGATCGGCGCTCTGGAGGCCCAGGGTGGTGTTCGCGGCCACGGGAAAGAAGGCGACGAGGAAGGCGCAGAGGACGAGCGCGAGACGGACGTCCTTGATCCAGATCAGAAGCAGCGGCGCGATGGCGACCAGGGGTGTGACCTGGAGGATCACCGCGAAAGGAAAAAGGCTTCTTTCGATCCACTTCGCCTGAATGAGGAGCACGGCGAGACCGGCTCCCAGCACGGCCGCGGCGAGCAGCGCCTCGCCCGTGATGGCAAGGGTTTGCAGCAGCGACGGGAAAAGCACCGGCCAGTCGTCCCGCAGCGCGGTGGCGATGCGCAGGGGACCGGGTAGAAGGTACTCCGGGATGTGACGCAGCCGCACCACGGCCTCCCAGGCGGCGAGGGCGAGCACGGCGACTACGGCCGGCGGCAGGACGTTGGAGAGAGCCCGTTTCATGAGTCTTCGAGCGCCTCGGTGAGCTTTGCCGAGACGGCTCGGCAGGTTCGCAGATAGGCCTCGGAGCCGCGGTAGTCCGCGCCGCGTGGAGCCGGCGCGTCGACGGCGATCTCGCCCACGATGCGGCCCGGCCGCGCCGAGAGGACGGCGATGCGCGTCGCGAGATAGGCCGACTCGTAGACGCTGTGGGTGACGAAGACGACGGCGAGCCCCTCCGCGCGCCAGAGCTCGAGAAGCTCGTCGTTCAGCCGCCAGCGGGTGATCTCGTCGAGCGCCGCGAAGGGCTCGTCCAGCAGCAGCAGACGCGGCTGGGGCGCGAGCGCGCGGGCGATGGAAACCCGCATCTTCATGCCCCCGGAAAGCTGCCGCGGATAGGCTCTCGCGAAGCCTTCGAGCCCCAGCCGCTCGAGCCTCTCCGCCACGCGGCGGCGGATCTCGGCGCGTGGCAGGCCCAGGAGCTTGAGCGGAAGAGAAACGTTTTGCTCGACCGTGGCCCAGGGCATCAGCGTCGGCTCCTGGAAGACGAAGCCCACGGCGTGGGATGTTGGCAGGTAGCGCTCGACGGAGCCGGTCGTGGGCTCGGCGAGCCCGGCCATCAGGCGTAACGCGGTGCTCTTGCCGCAGCCCGAGGGGCCGAACAGGGCGAGGAGCTCGCCCGGGGCCACGGCGAGGTCGAGCCCGGCGAGCGCCTCGGTGCCGCCGGCGAACCGTTTGGTGACCTGATGAAGCCGGACGACCGGCTCAAGGCTTGGAGCGGGGAGCACGGGGGTTCTTGAGCTCCATGCCCACTTTTTTGTTGACGAAGCGCAGATCGTAGGCCTTGGAGAGATCGATCGTGGGAGGGTAGACGCCGGCCCGGATCATCGAGCTTGCGAAAGATTTCCAGCGGGCGTCGGTCATGGCGCCGATGCCGAGCGTCAGGGCGTCCCCGGAATCCACCACGCCGTGCTTGCGCATCGCCGCGATGCCGTAGGCGATGAGATCGGCGGTCATCTCCGGATTGTCCCGCCGGATGAGAGCGTTAGCCGGCGCCGGATCGCCATACAGATAGCTGTACCAGCCCTCGATGCTCGCGTCGACGAAGCGTTGCACGAGATCGGGGCGCGCCTCGGCGAGCTTGCGGGTGCATTCGATGGTCGTCGAGTAGCTGTCGAAGCCGTGGTCGGCGAGAACGTGGATGACCGGCTTGACGCCCACTTTTTCGAGCGTATAGGGCTCGCTCGTCAGGTAGCCTTCCTGAATGGCTTTCTTGTCGGCCAGAAAGGGACCCATATTGAAGGTGTAGGTGCGGATTTGATCGTCGGTGTAGCCGAAGCGGATGCGCAGGAAGTTCCAGAAGGTCGTGCGGGCGGGCGGAGCGATGAGGATCGGTTTTCCCTTGAGGGCTTCGAGCGTGTCGTTGCCCTGGCCGGGATGAGCGAGAAGCACCTGCGGGTCCTTCTGAAAGATCGCCGCCACGGTGACGACGGGCACGCCGGCCTTGACGTAGTTCAACGCCGCGAACGAGCTGGCGCCGACGTTGAAATCGACCTGTCCGGCCGCCAGAAGCTGGGGATTGTTGACCTGTGGCCCGCCCATCCGTAGCGTGACGTCGAGCCCATGGCGCCGGTAGATACCGGTGGCGATCGCCTGATAGAACCCGCCATGCTCCGCCTCCGCCTTCCAATTCGTGGCGAGCGTCACCTTGTCGAGCGCCGAGCCGGGAGCGGCAGCCAGTGCGGCCATGAGGATCACGACGGATAAGAGGCGCGGGAAGGAGGGCAGGCGCACAGTCGGATGCTACCACGGGGTCCCTTCCGAAGCCTTAAGCCTGCTTGCCGCCTCACCTCCGCCCGGGCATAAATGCCGGGGCTAGTTGACGGCGCCCCCTGAAGGGGACTTAAAGCCGGATTCATCCGGCGCCCTAAAATAGCCCCGGCATTTATGCCCGGGCGGAGGCGCCGCGACGAGTAAGCTTGGGCCTCATGTTCGAAGCTCCGACCCGCCTCCGGGCGGCGCAACGTGCCTGTGGCTATCAGCGTCTGCGGTCCTCGGGGTAGCATGCCGTCCAATGAGTCTCGCCAGAATGCTCGCGCACTTTGTCGACTGGCGCGTTCGCGAGCGTGGCCGGTCCTATTTTCAGGCAGGGAAGGTGGAGATCACCCTCTGGGACCCGGAGAGGGTGGAGGCGGTCGTCACCGGATCGCAGCGGTACGACGTCTGGCTGGCGCGGGAGGATGGCGATCTGCGCGTCTTCTGCGTCTGCCCCCACTTCGCCAACGGCGTGCCCTGCAAGCACATCTGGGCGGCGGTGCTGGAAGCCGATGAGCGCAAGGGGCTGCGCGGCCTGGGCGGCGATCTTCCGAACCGGCTCACGACGTTCACCACCCCGCGGGAACGCCCGCGGCCGGAGCCCTCCACGACCTGGCGGGACACTCTGCATCAGCTCGCCGCCCGCGACGCCGCGGCCGCGCCCTCCAGTCTGCCCACCAAAGGCAAGGAGATCCTCTACCTCCTGGATCTGCCCGCGACGCTCAAGAGCAAGCAGCTCACGGTGCGCGCGATGACCGGCTGGAAGGAGCCGGACAGCTCGTGGCAGGCGCTCACCCCGCTGGCCTTGAGCCGTAGCGCCGTGCCGAATCTGCAGGAGCCCGACCGCACGATCCTCACGCTGCTCAGTCTGTCGGCGGCTGAGACGTTCGGCCTGCGGTCGTACTCCGTCTACTCCAGCCAGGTTCCGGCCGTCAGCCCGGTGCCGGCGGCGGCCGCGGGAATCCTTCTGCCTCTGCTCGGCTCAACGGACAGGTTCTGGACCCGCCGCGAAAAGGACTTCAAAACCGGCTCGCCCATCACCTGGGACGGCGGTCCGCCCTGGGAGGTCTGGCTGGAGGTTCGCGAGGAGGCGGACGGCGGTTGCCGGCTGGTGGCCGCGCTGCGACGCGGGGAGGAGCGCATGGCGGCCGGTGTGCCGGTGGTCGTTCTCGGCGCGTCGGGATACCTCCTCGCCGGAGACCGGCTGGCGCCCCTCGCGGACGCCGGCTCGCGCTGGACCGCGCTGCTCGATCCCGAGAAGGCCCTGCGGATTCCCGCCGCCGAGCGCGACGAGCTGGTGGGGCGCCTCCTGGCCTCGCCGCGGCTCCCGCCCCTCGAGTTGCCCCCGGCGATGCGCTTCGAGGAGGTGCCGACGATCCCCCGGCCCTTCCTCCGGCTGTTTCCCCCTCCCTGGTCCCGGACCTTGCCACGGGCGTCGTTGTCGTTTCTCTACGAGGGCCGGGAGCTGCCGTCGAGCTCGCCGCTCCGGGGCCTCTTCCAGCCGGCGGAGCACCGGCTCCTCCTGCGCGACCGGAATGCCGAGGAACGGAGCGCCGCCCGCCTGCGGGATCTTGGCTTCCGCAGCGATCAGGACACCTTTTCGCCGACGCCGATGCTGCAACTCGCCGCCAACAAGATCCCCAAGGCGGTGTCCACCCTCCTGGCCGAGGGCTGGGCGGTCGAGGCGGAAGGGCAGCTCTATCGCTCCGCCAGCCGCTTCCGCATGTCCGTCACCTCCGGCGTCGACTGGTTCGACCTCGAAGGCGAGGCGGATTTCGAAGGGACGACGGTGCCGCTGCCGGAGGTGCTCCAGGCGATCCGCAAGGGGGCCAGGCACATCGTGCTGGGCGACGGCAGTCTCGGCATGCTCCCCGAGGAGTGGATTGAGAAGTTCGCCTCCATCGCGCGGCTGGGCACGGCGGAGGGAGACCACGTGCGCTTTCGCTCGGTGCAGGCGGTGCTGCTCGACGCTTGGCTGGAGGACGAGCCCGAGGTCACCTGCGACGAGACCTTCGAGCGTGCCCGCCGGCGCCTCCAGGAGTTCGCGGGGATCGTGCCGGCCGCGGCGCCGCCCGGATTTCACGGCGAGCTGCGCGGCTATCAGCGCGCCGGCCTCGGCTGGCTCCACTTTCTGCGCGACTTCGGCTTCGGCGGCTGCCTGGCGGACGACATGGGCCTCGGCAAGACCATCCAGGTGCTGGCCCTGCTCGAATCCCGCCGCACCCGGCGCAAGCGCGAGGGCCTGGCGCCGTCGCTGGCGGTGGTGCCGCGCTCGCTGGTGTTCAACTGGATCGCCGAGGCGAAACGCTTTACGCCGCGCCTGCGTATCCTCGCCTATACGGGTGCCGACCGCGTCCGGGAGAGCGCCCGCTTCGGCGGCTACGACCTCGTGCTCACCACGTACGGCACGCTGCGCAAGGACATCGCGGTGCTGCGCGAGGTGGAGTTCGACTACGTCATCCTGGACGAGGCGCAGGCGATCAAGAACGCGGACAGCCAGACCGCCAAGGCCGCCCGCCTGCTGCGCGGCAGCCACCGCCTGGCGCTCACCGGCACGCCGGTCGAGAACCATCTGGGCGAGCTGTGGAGCCTGCTGGAGTTCCTGAACCCGGGCTTCCTCGGCTCCTCGCCTTCCTTCCGCGGCTTCACCGAAGAGCTGCGCACTCCGGCCTCGGAAAGCCGCACCCTGCTCGTCCGCGCCCTGCGCCCGCTCCTCCTGCGGCGCACCAAGGAGGCGGTGGCCCCGGAGCTGCCGGAGAAGCTCGAGCAGACTCTCTTCTGCGAGCTGCCGCCCAAGCAGCGCCGGTTCTATGACGAGCTGCGGGATCACTATCGCGCCTCGCTGGGACAACGGATCGGCGAGCAGGGGATGGGACGCTCCAAGATCCTGGTCCTCGAAGCGCTGCTGCGTCTGCGTCAGGCCGCCTGCCATCCCGGCCTCGTAGACCCCAATCTTCTCGGCGATCCCTGCGCCAAGCTCGACCTTCTCCTGCCTCAGCTTCGCGAGATCCTGGAGGAGGGGCACAAGGCGCTGGTCTTCTCCCAGTTCACGAGCTTCCTCGCCATCCTGCGCAAGCAGCTCGACGCCGAGGGGCTTCCCTATCTGTATCTCGACGGCCGCACCCGCGACCGCGCTGGAGAAGGTCGAGGCTTTCCAGTCGGGGACCGGTTATCCGCTGTTCCTGATCAGCCTCAAGGCGGGCGGCCTGGGTCTCAACCTGACCGCCGCCGACTACGTCTACCTGCTCGATCCCTGGTGGAACCCCGCCGTCGAGGCCCAGGCGATCGACCGCGCGCACCGCATCGGCCAGGAGAGGCCCGTCTTCGCCAGCCGCATCGTGGCCCGCGGCACGGTGGAGGAAAAGATCCTGGATCTGCAGAAGACCAAGCGAGACCTCGCCGACGCCGTCATCGAAGCGGACAAGAGCCTGCTTTCCGGCCTCAGCCGGGAGGATCTGGAGCTGCTGCTGTCCTGAGCGGTTCGCCGTGGCCCAAGCTTTGCAGCTCATCAAGGCCATCAGCCTCTACATGTCGATGAATCAGGGAGGCGAAGGGGTAGCGCCGTCTGCGCAAAGGAGTCGAATGCATGATCTACACGACGGAATCCAAGGCTGACCAAAATTGGCAGCGAGGTAACAAATTTTCCCCGTTAGGACACTTGAAAGAATTGTGTCTCAAGGGTCTCACTCTGGCTCTGGTCGGCAGGTCCGTACCCCAGTTGTCCGAGATTCCCAGCGACTCATGCCATCCGGACACGCGGTCGTGATGTAGCGTCGGCTCGTCCCGCCCGCCCGCAACTATCCTCCGGAGCCTGCGTACCCCACCCTTGACCTCGGCTTCCCGGGAGGATTCCTGTGCGTGCATCTCTCAAGGTTTTGTGCTGTCTTGCCCTGATGTCCGCGGGGATCGCCTCCGCTCAGGAAGGCCGCGAACCGTCTCGCCGGGAACGCTTCGAGCACGACGGGATCATCTGGGCGACCGCCGCGGCGTGGGTTGTGCCCTTCCAGGAGAATCTCGGCGAGGACGCGAAGATCGCCGGGCTCAGCCGGCTCTGGATGGAGGTGAAGCTCAACTTCCCCAATTTCGCGGCGGTGGCCGACCTCGATTGGGACAAGACCTACGTCGACTTGATTCCGCAGGTCCGCGCGACGACGAGCACGTATGAGTACTACCGGCTCCTCCAGCGCACGGTGGCGCTCCTCAAGGATGGGCATACCGGAGTGTTCCTGCCCAAGGAGCTGGCGGCGCGGATGGAGGCCGATCTCCCGCTGCGCATCGAACTGATCGAAAATCGCGTCTTCGTCACGCGGGTCGAGAGCAAGGAGCTGGAGGCGAACGGGATCACCGCGGGCCTGGAGATCCTCAAGATCGACGGCATACCCGTGCACGAGTACGCGGCGAAGAACCGCCGTCCCTACGTAGGGAGCAACACCCCCCAGCATGTCGAGGTCATGGTCTACTCCTACGGGCTGCTCGCCGGACCCCGGGACCACCCCGTCGCCGTCGAGTTTCGTGCGCGGGATGGAAGGGTATTCGAGAAGAAGCTCGCGCGCGGCCCTTACTCGGATGTGACCTCTCTCCCGGTCGTCAGCTACAAGAAGCTCGCGGGAAACCTCGCCTATGTCGCCATCAATACCTTCAACAGCGAGGATGCGCAGAAGGATTTCGAGAAGCTCCTGCCCGAGATTCGCGGCAGCGCGGGCTTGATTTTCGACGTGCGCCAGAACGACGGCGGCAGCGGGGTGATCGCCTACAACCTGCTCGGCCATCTCACGGACAAGGAGTTCGCGACGCCGCCGTGGAAGAGCCGGCAGTACGTGGCGACGCTGCGCGTCTGGGGCACTCCGGGAGGCTGGTACGAGGCGAAGCCGGCGGTGTGGGCCGGACAGCCGAACGATTTCTACTCGAAGCCCGTGGTGATGCTCATCGGACCTCGCTCGCTGTCGGCGACCGACGTCTTTGCCGAGACGTTCCACCGGATGCGGCGCGGCAAGCTGATCGGAGAGCCGACGGCCGGCAGCACGGGCGATCCCCAGGCATTCACTCTGCCGGGGGGCGGCTCCGGCCGGGTGTCGACGTCGACGGACGTGGGCGAGGGCCTGATCGGGAAAGGCGTCCAGCCCGACATCCCGGCGCCGCGCACGGTCCAGGACTTTCTCGCCGGCCGCGACGCGGCGCTCGAGGCGGCGGTCGCCGAGCTGAGGCCGAGCCCTTTGCGGTAGGATTCTCCGCGGAACGGCGACGGGCTGATCGCCGTGTACAGTAAGGGAGACCTCGTGATCCGGGTACAGCATGTAGTCAAGAAGTTCGGGGATTTCACCGCCGTGGACGACATCTCCTTCGAGGTGCGGACCGGTGAGATTTTCGCTTTCCTGGGACCGAACGGCGCCGGCAAGACGACGACCATCAAGATGCTGACGACGCTGCTCCAGCCGACGAGCGGCACGCTGGAGATCAATGGGCTGAATCCCGCCGTGCAGCAGGAGGAGGTCCGCAAGCAGTTCGGCATCGTGTTCCAGGACCCGAGCCTGGACCAGGACCTCACGGCCTGGGAAAACATGGAGATTCACGGCGTGCTCTACGGTGTGCCGCGCGAGGTGCGCCGCCAGCGCACGGAAATGCTGCTCAAGCTGTTCGATCTCTGGGAGCGGCACAAGACCGTGGTGAAGAATTTTTCCGGTGGCATGAAGCGCCGGCTGGAGATCGCCCGCGGCTTCCTGCACACGCCGAAGATCCTGTTCCTCGACGAGCCGACCCTGGGCCTGGACCCGCAGAGCCGCAACCAGCTGTGGACCCACGTCAAGAGCCTGAACGAATCGGAGAAGGTCACCGTCTTTCTGACCACTCACTACATGGACGAAGCCGACCGCGTGGCGCAACGGATCGCGGTGATCGATCACGGGCGGATCGTCGCCATGGGATCGTCCAAGGAGCTGAAAGAGAAGACCGGAACCGCATCGCTGGAGGAGGCGTTCCTCGCCTTGACCGGCGCTTCGATCCGTGACGAAGGCGCCAGCGCGGCCGACCGCCTGCGGCAGGTGGCTCAGATGTGGGGGAAGCGGTAAATGAGCGCGATCTACATCCTGTGGTTGAGAGAGCTCAAGAAGTACTCACGGTCGCGGACGCAGATCGTCGCTTCGATGGGGCAGCCGCTGCTCTATCTGCTGGTGTTGGGATTCGGGCTGGGACCGGTGTTCCAGAAGGCGGGAGGCGGCAGCTATTTGCAGTTCGTGGCGCCGGGCGTGATCGGAATGGTGGTCCTGTTCACCTCGGTGTTCTCCGGCATCGCCCTGCTGTGGGACCGCCAGTTCGGTTTTCTGAAAGAGACGATGGTGGCGCCGGTGCCGCGTATCCTCGTGATGATCGGCCGCACCCTCGGCGGCGCGACCGTGTCGATGTTCCAGGGGACGCTGATGGTGATCGTCTGCCTGATCGCGGGGTTCCGGCCCACGAGCCTGGCCCTGGTACCGCTGGCCGTCCTTTTCATGCTGCTGATCGCCATCGTCTTCGGCGCGCTGGGCGTCGCGATCGGCTCGACCCTCCAGGACATGCAGGGCTTTCAACTGATCATGAACTTCCTGGTGATGCCGATCTTCTTCCTCTCGGGCGCCCTGTTTCCGCTCAACAACCTGCCGAAGGCCCTGGCGTTCGTGACGCGGCTCGATCCGCTGGCCTACGGCGTCGACGGCCTGAGGGGAGCCTTGATCGGAGTCACGCACTTCGGCATCGCGACGGACCTGATCGTGCTCGCGGTGGTCGCCGTGGCGTTGTTCTACGTGGGAGCGTGGCGCTTCTCGAAGATCGAGGTGTAGCAGGCGGCTACCGGAACCTGCCGAGGAGCCAGGACTTCAGGATGCCGGGGTGGGCGTTGTCGGCGGCGAAGTATTCCTGAATCAGTTTCTCGTAGAGCTCGCCGCGTTGCGAATCGTCCAGCGTCAGGCCGCGGGGCATCTTGCCGCCCTTCACGAAAGAGCTGATGACGACCTGATCCATGGGCCAGTTGAGCGCCCCCAGGTCCTCACTCTGGTGGCAGGAGTTGCAGATCATCGCGCGCCCGACGGGCGACTTGACGAAATCTTCCCCGAAGCGGCCCTTGCGGTCTGCCAAGGTCGCTGAGCCCAGGCCAGGACCGAGCTTCGTCTCGTCCAGGTACTTGTCGAAGCGGGGAGAGCCGTAACCTCGGAAACGGCGGTTGACCTCCTCGACCGCCGGGAGCTCATCCGCGCTCACGCTACCCGCGACGGGGAAAATGGGGAGAATGCCGCTCTTGTGGCATTGTGCGCAGTTGTCGTCGCCGTAGCCCAGCTCCCATCGCCCTTTGATGCTGATCGAGCCGTCCCGCCGATAGGTCCGGAAGTAGTCTTTGAAGTAGACGTTGGACGTGCCGTCGGGACGGGCGATCGTCGACACGACCGACAGATTTCGCACCCGGGCGCGCCGGGCGTCCGGCATGCCGAACTGAACCCACTTCTCGGGGACGCCTTGCCCGGCGTTTCCAGGGACGACGACGAGGAGCCGTCCATAACTTTCGTCGCTGTCCGGTGTCCCCAGGTGCCGCGACTTGTAGCTGAAGAAGACGAGCTGCTCCGAAGGCTCTCGCTGCTTGTTGAGCTGCCGCAAATAGGACTTCGCACGCGCGAGAGTTCCTTCGCGGCTTACCGCGCGAAGGAAGCTCCGGGTCGTGAGGAAGTCGGGAATCCGCACCAGCCCGCGCGTCTCCGCGAAGTATTGCCGGTCCGGCACGGTGAAGCCGAGCTCGTGGCCGGCGCTCTGGTCGAGCGCCGCCGCTTCGACGTACTCGACGAGCTCACGGTAGCGGCTGGCGAAGCCTTCGTCGCGCGTAAGCTCGCACCGCCTGATCGTGCCGGCAATCTCGCCGAGCACTCCCTGGTACGCCGGAAGCGCCTCGTCATCCTCGTAGGCCGCGTGGGCGGCCCCGACGAGCGCATCGACCCGCGACGCCACCCAGGCCTCAGGCTGCGACTTCACATCCGCGCACGTCGACGAGGACGCCGAGGCGACAACTCCGCCGATGACGAGAAGAGGCAACGCGAGCGCGTAGAGGCGGAGACTCATGGCTCGGTGATTCTACCGTAGCGAGACCCGAAGCCAGGCAGCGATTAAAACCCTTTCTCGTCCGCCGTCGGCCCGTAGAGGGCCGGGACGGGGGCGTCGTTGAGCCGCAGGTAGACGGTGAGTTGGCCTCGGTGGTGAGAGAGATGGTTGAAGGCGCCGTCGCGGATCGCCTCGTACCGCGTCGTCTCGGAGACGACGTGACCGCCGGCAAGCAGCTTCCAGCGCGTCATCAGGTGCTCGTCGCTGGTCGAGGCGAAGGCTTTCCGCGCTTTGTCCAGGGCCTTGTCGAACGCTTCCAGGAGCTCGCGGTTCGTGCTCCAGTCCCGCGTCTTGTGCTCGCCGGGAGCGGTGACGTCGAGCTCGTCCTGCTCGATCATCGCCGCGGCCCAGCCGGGCATCGTGGCGACCAGCCCGGCCAGGTATCCCAGGGGCATCGACTTCTCGTGGGGTTTCCAGTCATTGTGCCCTTCGGGCACGCGCTCCAGCGCGCGGCGGGTTCCGGCGGCCTCCCGTTCGAGCTCAGCGGCCAACAACTCAACGATCGTACGCATGATGGTTCCTCCTTGCTGTGTGCCTCCGGCGTCCGGAGAGGAGAAAAGCGTATCACTCGCCATCCGCCTTGACAGCGCCGGCCGCGGGCGGTCCGGGCGCGGGGAGGCGACCAGGCGCAGCAGGGGACGGCCGCCGGACCGTCCCCCTGGCGCGACAGGTACGATCTCTGGCCCGACGACCCGAGCCGGCCTTTTACGGAGTTGGAGCCTCGACGAATGCCCAGATCTCGTTCAACTGTCCACCAGTCCAGCTCCAAGAGTAGACCATGGCGTCGGCAGCGTTCGCCGGGCAGCCGCCGAACACGTTGGCATTTTGACCGTTGTTGGCCTGAGACTGGAGAGCACCGTATGAATAGGTGTTGCCGTTGGGGGCTTGCAGTGACTGGTTGTAATCCCATACCCAAACGACGGTCGCGTCGCCTGGATCCTCCACCTGAAGCGCCTGGTCAGGGCCTATATAGCCAAGGTAGAGCTGGGTGCCGACGTTCTGCAGCTTCATTCCGGACACTCCGCCGCTACTGTAAGGGATTTGTTCCCATAGCTGGGAATCGTCACGGCTCTGCCACCCGATCGCCCATCCACGGTTTCTGCCCGTTAGTCTGCACACCGCTCGCGGTCATCATGTCGCTCATCGTCTTTCCTCCCGATTGGTTGGTGCTGCGTGTTTCGATTCTTTGCTTCGCTTCGTCGAGTTACTGCCGCGAGGCCAAGGGATATTTCATGCGGTCCTAGAAAGGACGAAAAGGACGCCAAGGACCTCAGGGACGAAGAAGCCGCCCTGGCGGCCTTTACGTCCCGGCTTTGATGGCGCGGAAGGTGAAGCGGGCGGCGCGGACGGGCGGTCCGGAGGCGGGGAGGCCTTCGACTTCGACGCTGAGGTCGCCGGGGGCGAGGAGGGTCGCGGGCAGGCTGAGCGGCAGGGTGCTTTGAGGATCGGGCTCGAAGCCGGCTCCCTGCCAGAGGAGGGCGCCGGCCGGCCCCCGCAGACGGACGCGGTAGGAGGGATAGTCCGCCGCTTCGAGGTCCAGCGCGAGTACGATCCAGCCCGGGCCGCGCGGCAGGGCGATCTGCTGGGCCGGCGGGCGCGGACCGGACGCCGATCGCTCCGGCGCGAGGGTGAGGATGGGCGTGTTGGCCTGGGGGTGCAGGGCCCGGCTCAACTCGCCCTGAAGCCGCTCTTTCTCCCCTCGCTCCCGGTCGGCTTGAAGGCGCTGCTCGGCGAGAGCCTGGCGGGCGATCCGGAGCTCGGCTCCCTGCCTTGGGTCCGGCGGCGGCATTGGGTGGCTGGCGCGGTCGATCTCGCGCTGCTGCTCCCGGACCTGGCGCAGCAACAGGCCCGACGGGACGAGGGCCACCAGAAGGAGGGCGGTGAAGGCGAGGGCCATCCCCCGCGAGCGGCCGAGGCGAGCCAGGGTGGCGAGGAGCCCGAGGCGTAGGGCGCCGGCCCTCGCCACGGCGGCGACTGCGGCGGTCTGCTGGAGGCCCGAGCGCAATCCAGCCGAGATCTCGAGCCGCTCCAGGCAGTCCGCGCAGATCATGGTGTGCTCTTCGAAAGCCTCCCGCTCCTCGGGCGAGAGACGGCCCATGAGGTAGCGCTCGGCAATCTGCTGGTCGTCGATGTAGGTATGGTCCATCGGAATCTACTGCCGCGTGGCAAGGGATTATTTCAGGCCCGTTTCCTTCCGGCCTGTGCCGTTCCCTGGCGGGAGCGTTCCACGAGCTCTTTGAAACGCTGGCGGGCGCGGAATAGGACGACGTTGAATTGCAGGCTGGTCAGGCCGAGGTCGGTGCAGATCGTCTCCTTTTCCTCCTCGGCGACATGGAAGCGCAGAAGGACCTCGCGGTCGTCGGCGAGGAAGGAATCCCGGGTGACCTGCCGGAGGTGGTAGAGCAGGCCCTTGCTGTAGCGCTCGACGAGCTCGCGCTCCGCGTCCGCCTCGCCGGCGTGAATGCGCCGGGCGATCGCGGCCGCCGTCTCGGCTTCCTCGTCGTCCGGCGGGATCATCCGATCAAGTCCAGTCTCCCAGCAGGATGAAGCCGGCCCAGTAATAGGGATCGGCCCAGCGCCGGTCGTGGGCCAGGGCGAGCTGCGCTTCGCGCAAGGCCGCGGCCGGGGATTGGCCGTCCCGCAGCATGGCGCGATAGAAATGGGACATCAGCTCCGCCGTGGCCCGGTCCTGCACCGGCCAGAGGCTCGCCACCACCCGGGTGGCCCCGGCCTGGAAGAAGCCCCGGGTCAGCCCCACCAATCCCTCGCCGCGGACCTCGCGGCCGAGCGCGGTTTCGCAGCCGGAGAGGACGACCAGGTCGGCGCCGAGGCGCAGGTTGTAGATGTCTTCCAGGCTGAGCAGGCCCTGGCGCGGCGCGCCGTCCGCTCCCACCTCGGAGAGGAGCACGCCGGAGAGCGCCGGGAGACGGGTGTCGATGCGGCTGTGGGTGGCGAAGTGCACGATGCGATAGCGGGCGAGGTCGCCGCTCACCGCCGCGTCGCGGCTGGCCGGCCACCCAGGTCCCGGCGCTGGGACGCCAGTACCGTGGCCGACGGCAGGGCCACGACGACGTGGCCCGTCAGCAGGTTCGCGGCCGGCGTGCCGGGATCGGCCAGGGCCTCGAAGGGAAGGTAATGGAGGGCGCCGTCGGGCACGATCACCAGCCGCGCGGGGAGCCGGCCGGCGACGGGGCCGAGCAGCAGGCGGCTCAGCTCCAGGCGCGCGGCGTCTCGCGACCGCGCCGCGGCCTTGCCGCCTCCCACCGCGCGGGTGCTCAAGCCCTCATAGACCTGATGGGCGAGGGTCTCGATCCGCGCCCGCGGGGGAAGCTCGAAGGCGGTGACGGACCGGAAGTCGACGGCCCAGAGGACGCTGCGCTCCTCCCCGAGCGAGTACTCGAGGAGCAGTGTCGCCGGGTCCATCAGGGCCAGGATCTCCTCGGCCCGCAGGGCATGCGGCTGGGTCAGCGCGGCGTAGCGGGGGCTGCCGCGCCGGATCTCCGCCCCGGCGGCCTCGACGTCCTCCATCAGGCCTCGGATCTCCCGTTCGACCTGGGCGACCTGCTCTCCGGGGGCGCCGCTACTCTGCAGCCGGAGCTGCCGTTCCGTCTTGGCCTGGAGGTGTTCGAGAGCCTTCCGCCAGCGCTCCCGCAAACCGGAATCGATGCCTTCGCGAAGGTCGGTCCGCGCCTCCTGAAGGAGATCGAGGAGGGACCTCGCCCGCGCCTGCTCGCTGATCTCCAGGGCCTCCCGGGCGTGACCGGCCGCGGGCTCCCGATTGTGGAGATCCATCAGGACGTCGATACGCAGCTCGTAGGCCTGGCGACGGGCGGCGAGGAAGGAGGCGCGCAGGTCCGGGTTGGCGATCGAGGACCGCGCCGACTCGAAGAGGGGCAGGGCCTCGGCCAGCGAGCTTGCGGCTTCGGTCAGGCGGCCGAGCTGGCGCTCGACGCGGGCCCGGCTGGTGAGCGCCTCGGCCTCGCCGACCCTGTACCCCGCGGCGCGGCTGAGGGAGAGCGACCGCGCGAGCGCCTCCTGAGCCTGCCGCGGCTGGCCCTGGAGCGCCAGGGCCTCGCCCGTCCGTCGCAGGACGACGCTGGCTTCGACGCGGTCTCCCATCGCTTCCACGATCGCCAGAGCGGCAAGACGCGAAGCTGGAGGCCGATGGCCTCGCGCCACGGGCCGGCCGGACCCTGCGCGTACAGGCGGGCGGCGTCGGTGCTGAGCCGCTCGGCTTCGAGGCGCCGGCGCTCCTCCGGGCTCGCGTCGTCCAGCAGCTCCACCTGGATCTCGTACCTCCCGCTGTCCGACTCCGGCGGCGCCGTGACCTCCACCCGGAAAGGGCCGTCACCGGCGAGCAGCAGTCGTTCCGGCCCCCAGCGGCCGGTGGGGCCGTCGACGGCGAAGCTCCGGCCGTCCGGGCCGGTCGCCTTGACCACGAGATCGACGCCTCGCTGCTCGACGGTGACGAGCGGATGGGAGCCGGCCTCCGGCGCGACGAGGTAGAGGTGCGACTGGCCGGTGGCGATCTCGCGCTCTACGGCGCTGCCGGGTGCGAGATGGACAGGGATCGGAGCTTCCTGAGCCGGGCCGGAAAGCGGCCAGGCCAGGAGGCAAAGGATAGAGGCCGGGCTCCAATCCTCGGAGGAGGAAGTGGCCTTCGTCATCGCTGTTGCCGCTGCCCACGATACTGGCTGCCGATCCCAGGCTCAGCGCGGCCCCCGGCACCGGCTGGCCGGCCGAGTCCACGCAAGCCAGTACGAAGCGGCCGTCCGTTCCCGTCCGGACCCGGGTTTCCAGTTTCTTGTCATCCATGGAATCCCTGTCGACCCATGCGCCGGCGATCGGATGGTTCTGGAGATCGACGACGCGTCCTTCGACGAGGCCCACCGGCGGGAGATGGAGGGTTCCGAAATTTGCAGCCTCGCCGGCTTCGCGGACAACCAAGCCTGGAACGGACAGCGGCGGCCTTCCCGGCACCCGCACGTGAAGAGAGTAGCGGCCCGGCCGCAGGGTCCGGAATCTCAAGTTTCCCTGGGCATCGGACGAGGAGACGCGCAGCGGAGAGAGCTCGTTTCCGGAACGCTCTCCGCTAAAGAAAAGGAATCCTTCCGCACCTGCCACGGGGAGATTCTGGTCGTCCAGAATGCGCCCGACAGCCTCCCGGCCTCGTTGGAGCACGATTTTGAGCTCGCGGTTCTGGTGCGCACCGAGCCTGAGCGTCTTGGGCAGGAAGTCGCGATGAGATGCAACGATCTCGAAGGAGTCCTCCAGGCCCGGGAACCGCAAGCGGAAGGCGCCGCGCTCGTCGCTTCTCGTGAAGAAGCGGGCGAAGTTGACCCCGATCCGCACCTCGGCTCCCTCCACCGGATGGCCTGCCGCGTCGGCGACGGTGCCAGTGACCGAGGTGGCCCGGGAGAGATAGAACGCCGGTCCCGCGTGGGAACCGTCCGCGGAAACACTGCGTGGAGGGCCGAGGGCGACGAGATCGTCGCGGGCAAATGCAATGCCATCCGCGGTAGCCGTCAACGGCGAATCTTTTTGCGCCGGCTCGCGGACGATATATCGCCCTTGCTCATCCGTCGATGTAAAAGAACCGGGATCGTCGGCAGGCCAGACCAGGACTTCGGCAAGCGGTTTTTTGCTGCCCTTCTCGAGCACTCTTCCTGTCAGTTTTGGAGGCTGCGGTGGCAGCTCGAAGCGGATTTCCCGGGGCTCGCCTTCCCGGGCTTCCGGCAACGTCTCCCAGACCCGGCGGCCGTCCACCGTCAGGAGTCGCAATTTCAACGGTCCTCGACAGGGAGCGGTGATCTCCGCCCGGCCGCCGGCATCGGTTTTTCCGAGGCTCCAAGGTCCGGCTTGCACCAAAGCTCCCGCGGCGGGCTGTCCCTGGGGCTCCACCACTTCCAAGGCCCGCCGGCAGCCGCGGATCAGGCGCACCGTGGCCGGCTCATCCTTCAGATTCCTGGACACGGTCTCCAAATAACCGTCCGCGATGGCCGACAGGTGGATGGATTCTCGATCAATCCTGGAGATGGAAGCCGTTCCACCGGAATCGGTCCGCGAGACATAGGGAGCCGGTGCCGGGGGGAACCCACCTCTCCCATGGGCGCCCGTGTCCCATCCTGAGGACAGGGTTTGGAGACGGGCGCCGGGCACGGGCTTCCCTTGCTCGTCGACGACTCGGACCCTCACCGTGGCTTCCGGCCAGAGCTCGACAGCGGCGAGCTGGACGGGCTCCGAGACCGGCAGGAATTCGAGCGCCTCCGCGGAGACGAAGCCGCGAGCCCGGACGCGCAGCCGCCAGATTCCGGGCTCGGGAACGTTGATCCGGAAGCGTCCATGCTCGCCGGAAATCGCGGTGGAGACGGGAGCCGGCCTCTCCTTCTCGAGCTGCGCTCGCGCCTCCTCGAAGGCGCTGGGCAGCCGCTCGATCTCGATCGATGCGTCTCGAATGGGTCTCTCCAGGCGATCCAGCACCACGCTGGACAGCGTCAGCTCGCCGGCATGGACAGCCAGCGAAACAGCGAAAAGCACTAGAAAAGAGCGCCACGCTCGGGGGTGCATGCCGGCCACTTGTGCAAGCTCGATACCAGTCCGGCGGCCGGCGGATCGGCGCGAGCGCGCTATGATTCCCCCAGCCCCAAGGAGGTGAGAGCTTGAGATTCTTTCGTGGCAGCGTGATTCCGGTGTGGATTGGCGCTTTTGTCGCCGGTCTGTTGGTGTGGGTGATGGAGCTTCTTGGGTCCCTGATCTATCCGCTTCCCGCCGGCATGAATCCCGACGATCCCGCGTCGGTCAAGGCGGCGATGGCCAACCTGCCGGCGGGGGCCCTGCTGCTCGTCCTGCTCGGGTGGATCGTGGGAACCTTCGCCGGGGCCTGGATCACGGCGCTCCGGGCGGCCTGGGCGCCGATCGGCCATGGGCTCGTGCTCGGCGGGTTTTTCCTGGCGGGCGCCATCGTGAACATGCTGATGATTCCCCACCCCATCTGGTTCTGGATCGCCGCGGTGGCGATCCTCCTGCCCGTGGCCTGGCTCGGAGCGAGGCGAGGCGCCCGCTCCCGTCCGCCGGAGCCGCTACCGGAGCCGGAGGAATAGAGTCTCCTGGTCCCGGCGGGCCAGGCGGCGGCAGGATAGACTCGACATCCGCTTACTGTCTGTGCGCGTTCTGCAGCTCCAAGGCCTGCTTGCGGAGCTGCTCCGCCTCTCCGGCCAACTCCTGGCGCTCTTTCGGGTCGAGCGTCATGTCCGCCTTCGCCTGGATCAGCCAGCTTTTGAAGCGAATCGCGTCCACGCCCTCCGGGTTCTCCGCCATCGCGGCCGCCTCGGCCTGGAGCCCCAGCTCGATCTTCTCGGCGCGGGTTTTTGCATCCAGGCCCTTGTCGAGGCCCTGTTTCCAAGCGAAGGCGCCGACGCCGGCCAGGCTTTCGTAACGCTCGGGGCCGTTTATATCCCGAGCCTTCTGCCAGGCTTCCTCCAGCCGGCTCCGTTCCAGAAGAAGAAAGACTCTGGCGAGAAAGACCACGGGATCCGCCGCCCGTTCCGTAGCCGAGCGGTCCAGGAGCGCGGCGGCCTCCTCGTAGCGCCTGTCGCGTAGATCCGCCTCGAACTCGGGGTTCTGCTCCAGGAACTTCGCGAAGATCGCGCCGCCGCCGAAGGGCGAGCCCTGCACCTGGAAATTCGTGGTCAGCACGTAGTAGACCGCCACCGGCTGGCCCTCGCGGGTGGCCGGCTTGAACTTCCAGGTCCGGATGGCATCCAGGGCTGCCTGATCGAGCCCCATGGGCAGCCCTTTGAGCACCCTCGCGTCCTTGACGTCGCCGTGTTCGTCGATGATCGCTTCCAGGATGACGGTGCCCGACACCCGGGCCCTGCGGGCGAGCTCCGTGTAGACCGGGCGCGTGCTCGAGACGATCTCCGGCCGGGAAACCTCACCGCCGACCCGGTAGGGCGGGCCGCCCGCCGCCTTCGGCGCCTCTTGCGGGATCGCCGGCACGGCAAGGCTGAGGAGGACAAGAGCGGTCAGGATTGTTCGGGAAGCTCGGGATCTGCCGGTCATGGAATCTCCGAATCTCAAGTGCCATCGGTTTACGTCCATGACAGTCTAAGACTCTTTGAGGATGCGCTCAAGGAGGTGGCGCTGGCTTCGTTGGAAGAATCCATTGCGTCATCGGATCGATCCAACGCTTTGTCGGAATCTCGGATACTCCGTTGGATCGATCCAACGCTCTGTCGGAAGCTACGACGGTCCGCCGGATGGATCGGAGGGTTCGTCCGATGGATCCAACGCTCCGCCGGTCGATCCGAGGGTTCGTCGGATGGGGCAACGGTCTGTCGGAAGATCCGCTGCTCCATCCGATGGAGCCAACGTCACGTCGGATGGAGCTAACGGTCTGTCGAAAGCTCCGATGCTCCGTCCGAAAACTCCAACGCTCCGTCGGCCGTTCCGATGGCCCATCGGATGGATCGAATGCTCCGTCGGGGGATCGGATGGCCTATCGGATGAATCCGATGTTCCGTTGGATGGAGCCGACGCTCCATCGGAAGTCCGGCACCCCATCAGATGGATCGGATGGACCATCGGATGGAGGGAAAGAGTCTTTCCCCCCATCCGACGACTTTCAGTCACCTCTTGAATAGCCCAACCCCCCCTTCGCAAACCCATATCCGGCGGGGGGTTGCAAGATGAGACTCGTTTTTTACGATTTATAGGGGTGGAGGGAGAGCGCCGATGGGCGGCGATCTCGGGCTCCTGGGATCGCCATGGCCACCCAACACGACAAGATATTCAAGCAACTGCTGCGCGTTTTCCTCGAAGACTTCCTGCGCCTGGTCGCGCCGCGGGCGCTGAAACGTCTGGACCTGTCGGCGCCCGAGCTTCTGGACAAGGAGCTCTTCGCCGGAGGTCCGCGCGGGCGACGGCGCGAGCTGGATCTGCTCGTCCGCGTCCGCACCCTCGACGGCCGGCCGCTCCTGATTCACGTCGAGATCGAAGCCCGGGCCAGCCGGGGAATGGCGGAGCGCTTGTGGCGCTACCGCAGCCAGATCCAGGCCCGCTACGACGCGCGGGTGCTGACCATCGCGTTCTTCCTGAAGCGTGGCCGGCCCGGCGTCAACCTGTTGACCTGGGCGAGCAGCCTCGGTCCGGACTTCCCGGAGCCACGGTACCTCTCCTTTGGCCTCAAGGGCGGCCGAGCCGCGGAGTACCTGGAGCGCCCCGAGCCGCTGGCCTGGGCCCTCGCGGCCCTCCTGGACCCCGGTCCCTGGAGCCGTGCCGAGCTGAAGATGGCCTGCATGCGCCGGATCGCCGGGCTGAAGGGCGGGATCGACGCCTACCTACTTGTCGACTGCGTGGAAAATTATCTAGAATTGGACCCGGGGGAAGTTGCGGAGTTCGAGGCCCTTCACTCCCAAAGAGAGAACCAGGAGGTGCGAGCGATGAAGATGACATGGTCCGAGACGCAGCAGGCCGTGGGTTGGGAGAAGGGGCGCAGGGAAGGGGTGGAGGAAGGAACCAGGCAAGTCCTGCTGCACCAACTCGGCAAGCGCTTTGGGCCTTTGCCCGAGACCGTCCGTCGCCGGGTCGAGGCGATCGATTCCCTGGATCGGCTGACACGGCTTGCCGAGCGACTTCTTTCCGCCCACTCCCTCGACGAGATGGGCCTCGCCTAGCGATGAAGATGACATGGTCGGAGACGCAGCGATTCGAGGGAGCCAGCCAGCTCCAAGCGCCCTTGGCCGTCTGCCCCCGCGGCGGCTGAGCGGCCCCCGCCGGGACGGCTGCGAGCGCGATCAAGAGGATTAGGGCGGCACGGCACAATCTTCGACGAGCCATACGCACCTCCAACCGCTCCGGCCCGGGATGGGAGGAGGGGGCATGGGCTTCCTTCTTTAGAGGGTGCGTTGGGGTGGGCTTTGGGCGGATGGGGCAACGTGGTTTCGCAGCGCGAGCATGCCGAATGGCTATGAATCAACTTACGCAGTCGTCTCTATGCGTCCATGTCTATGCGCAGGCTTGCATATTACCTCCTACTTTCTTAGCATAGGCCTGACCGAAGGCAAGGAATGAAATCGAGGCCGGCTAACCCGGTTTGCGAGGATTGGTGTCTCTCTCCAAGGGAGTGGTGTGTAGAGATCGGAGTAGGGACAAGCCGTTGGGAGCGGAGAGTTGCGTGAGTAGGATGAAGACGCGAGAAAAAAAGCCGATCCAGGGAAGCTCTGTGCAAATCGGTCCCGAGGACAAGCGGTGGATCGATACACTGCCGACTGCCGCATTCGATGGTGGAGTTCCTTGCGTCTCGGCACCGAGGAAAAGGCCCTCGCACGTCTATCCAGAGACCAGAGAGCTCGACCCCAATCTTTTCGAGATCCCGGCCACGGGGCTGACGTCCGAACAGCATGCCGAGGCGCTCCGGCAGGCGAAGCGCTACCACGACGAGCAGAAAGAACGCTTCCTTGGGTTTCAGGCGAACCAGTCCTTCCCGCACCTCACCGGTTTGGAGGAGTATCTCCAATGCCAACTCAACAATTTGGGAGACCCGTTCGGTCCGGGCAACTTCACTCTCAACACCAAGTGGCTTGAGCGCTCGGTTCTCGACTACTACGCGTCTCTCTGGAATGCGCGTTGGCCCCACGATCCGAAAGACCCGGAGTCCTACTGGGGTTACGTGCTGTCCATGGGTTCTACCGAAGGGAACCTGTACGGGCTTTGGAATGCCCGCGAGTACCTGTCGGGAAGAGCCTTGATGGAGGTTCCTCACTCCGAGGAAGAAGACCGCCAAGCCAGCCTGGAGGGCCCGCCCCGGCGGGCGCGGCAAAGTCTCGTTTTCGGCCGGCCGGTCCTGCCGCCCAACAATCTCAACATGTTCACTCCCGTGATTTTTTTCTCAAAGGATACCCATTACTCCATCCACAAAGCCGTACGGGCGCTGCAGATCAAGACCTTCAGCCAGATCGGCAATTATCGTTTTCCTGGTGAGAATCCTCTGGCGCCGGGAAAGCCCTGGCCGAAAGAGGTCCCCTCCAAGGACGGAGGAGTCGGCCCGGGCTCGGTCGACATCGAGGCGCTGGCGAAGTTGGTCGATTTCTTCGCATCCCATGGGTACCCAATCTTGGTGTTTTTCAACTATGGCACTACTTTCAAAGGCGCCTACGACGACGTAGAGAAGGCGGGCAATGCCCTCATGCCCATCTTCCAGGCGTACGGACTGATGGAGCGGCCTGTGATTCCAGAGGGCGGACGCACCAAGGCGGCCGAGATCCGCAACGGTTTCTGGTTCCACGTCGATGGGGCTCTCGGCGCCGCCTACATGCCCTTTCTGGAGATGGCCAAGAACGCGGGGCGGATCGAGCACCGTGGCCCAAATTTTGATTTTCGCCTGCCGTTCATCCACTCCCTTGTGATGAGTGGCCACAAGTGGATCGGCGCGCCTTGGCCTTGTGGAATTTTCATGACGAAGACCAAGCTGCAGATGAAACCTCCCGACGTTCCGGAATACGTTGGCAGCCCGGACACGACCTTCGCCGGCTCACGCAACGGATTTTCGGCTTTGCTGCTCTGGAATTATGCAGCCACGAATTCCTATGCAGCACAGATCGAGCGGGCGCTGGCGACCGAAAAATTGGCGGTTTACGCTTCCGACCGGCTCCACGAGCTTGAAGTGCGCCTTGAGGAGGATCTCTGGGTGGCCCGGACCTCTCCATGCTCGCTGACTATTCGGTTCAAGGCCGCCAGTCCAAGAATTCAGCACAAGTACTCCCTTTCGGGGGAGACGCTCGAAGTCGGCGGCCTCAAGCGTAAGTACTCTCACATCTTCATCATGCCGCACGTCACCCAAAAAATGATCGATGATTTGGTGGCTGATCTCGTCGGCGAGATGCCTGAGCAGCCCGAAGCGTTGCCGCCGTCTGCCTTTGAACATTCCGTGGATGGGCCATTGCCGCCACTGAGCGAGAAGCTGCGAGAGATCCTCGGCGAAGAGGTATGGATCGATTGGGGTAGGTCCTCCATTCACTTCCCCTCACCGGGTCCGGAGATCGCATCGCGGTACAATTTGAAGGTAGAGAATTTTTTTGTCCGCGGCCGCAAACGGTCGTATGCAAGCCTCGGCAACGCGGGCGATCTGCCCGTCGAGACCGTCGAGGAATTGCTTCGGGACCTCCGCCAGCCGGGAGCCTTTGAGGGAGCGCAAGCCGGTGAGCCCGAGATCGAAAAGGTCGGCGCTGAAATCGAGCATCGGTCGTATTTCTACGTTGCGCACCAGGGACGCGGGTTCAGGTGAGCGTATCAAGACAACTCGCTGTTTCATGTAAGGAGATTTGAATGAGCCAAAGGATTGCAAGGACCGCCGAGCACGTCTCGTCGGGCCACCCCGACAAGTATTGCGACCAGGTTGCCGACCGGATCCTGGATGAGGTGCTGCGGCTCGCAGCCGAAGAGGATCTCAATCTCAAGCCTGGAAAGCCCGGTCTCCCCGAAGTTCGGACGGCGGTAGAGTGCCTGGTCAAAGACAACCTCCTGATCGTTTCCGGAGAGGTCAAGCTGACGCCCTGGATCAAAGGGCAACTCGACGTGGTTCGGTTGGCGCGCAAGGTTTGGAAGGACGTCGGCTATGGCGATTTTTGGCAGGGTGGCTATGCCGACCGGGACCAGGAGGACGACGAGAACTTCTGCGGCGAGCTGACGGTGGTCAACCACCTTCGCAGCCAGTCGGTCGATATCGGCAAGGGTAAGGACAAGGAAGCCGCTGTGGATGCGGGGGTCGACTCGGGGGTAGACGGAGGGGGCGCCGGAGACCAGGGGATCATGGTGGGCTATGCCACCGACGAGACGCCGGAGGGAATGCCCAAAGAGTGGGTGCTGGCGCGCAATCTCTGCCTGTGTCTTCAGGAGCTGCGGGTCCAGCGGGTCCTTCCCTGGCTGCGCTCGGATTGTAAATCGCAAGTGACGCTGAATCCGGACGGCGTCGTCTCCAGGGTGATCCTGGCCGCGCAACACTCCGACGACGTCTCCACCCCGGACATCAAGAGTCAACTGCTCCAGCATGCCGTATGGCCTGTTCTGGGTGAGCAGATTAACGAAGACCTCGTCACGGTTAACGGCACCGGGCGTTTCGTCGTGGGCGGCCCGACGGGCGATGCGGGTGTGGTGGGCCGCAAGATCGTGGTCGACGCCTATGGTCCACGGGTCCCGGTCGGCGGTGGAGCCTACTCAGGGAAGGATCCAACAAAGGTAGACCGCTCCGCGGCCTACATGTGCCGCCACATCGCCAGAACGGTCGTCCACCACAAGATCGGCGGCGCCCATGAGTGCACGGTCACCCTGGCCTATGGGATCGGCAAGCACGAGCCGGAGATGTTCACCGCCGTCATTGACACCGGAGCCGAGGTGTCGGAGGAGCTCTACAAGCAGAATCTGTTCACCAAGAAGGATCTCTCTCCCCGCGCCATCATCGAGCGATTCGGCCTTCGACAGCCAAAGGGCTGGAGTTTCTACCAGACCGCTTCGTATGGCCACTACGGACGTGACATTTTCCCCTGGGAAAAGCCGGCCGGGGCTTGAAGGAGGTTCTTGTGTTCTTGCAGGTTTCCTCAGAAATGACCGAGCTTGGTCTCTCCACTTCCGTCGTGGTCGCTCGCGGAGTTGACAACTCACGGACTCCGCCTGAGCTCATGGCGTATCGGCGGGAGGTGGGGCGGCACCTCGGCGCCTACTGGAAGAACCGGTCGCTGTCGAGCCATCCGGCTTTTGCGGAGTACGAGCGCGTCCACCGTCTGTTCGAAGTCACCGACGTGCCCGCGGCCCCCGAGAGCATCCTGCGCTACGTTCGCCGCCACCAGGATTTCACCGCCACCGGGGCCGTCGTCGACTCCTACAACATCGCCTCGGCCAAGACGCTGCTGTCGATCGGTGCCCATGACCTCGCAAAGCTGACGACGCCGGTGACATTGCGGCGTGTGGAGGCCGGCGACGTCTTTATTCCCCTGGACGAAACATCTCCCCGCTCGTGTGACGGAGAGTACGCCTATGTCGATCCCGACGGCCGGATCATCTGCCGCATGGAAGTCCTTCAAGGAAACCATACGAAGGTGGAAACCGGCTCGCGGGACGTCATCTTTTTCCTTCAAGGCAACGCAGCCATTTCTGCGCAAGATCTGCTCGCCTGCTCCTGGCTGATCGTCGAGCTGATCGAAACTTTCTGCGGCGGCACGGCCGAGCTGGCCGAATTCTACGAAGCCCCGGCCGGAGGCCCGGCATGAAACCACCGATCGACATCGAGCACTTCCGCAAGCTGGACCTGAGGGTGGGAACCGTCACAGCGATCCGTCAACATCCGGCGATCGGCCACCTGTCCATTCTCACCGTTGCCCTGGACGAACCGGTCGAGGTGTTGGCGGCGGCCTCTCAGGTTGCAGGAAAGGAGCCCGGAGCGCGCGTCGTGGTCGCCGCCGGACTTCATGCCCTCTCGGCCGGCGGCTTGCGATTCACCTGCTGTCTGGCGCCGGTGGCGATCTCAGGAGAATCCACCGCTTCCCCGCAGGTCGCGGCGCCGATTCCGGATGGGAGCCGTCTCTCATGAGCGCAAGGGAAGATCAGAAAAAAAAGCTTCTCGTCACCTGTGCCCTGCCGTACGCCAACGGCCCCATCCACCTCGGCCATCTCGTCGAATATCTCCAGGGGGACATCTGGACCCGCTACTGGCGGCTGCGTGGCCGCGACGTCGTCTTCTTCTGCGCCGACGACACGCATGGCACGCCGATCATGTTGCGGGCCTGGAACGAGGGGATCACTCCCGAAGAGCTGATCGATCGCGAGTTGCGCGAGCACCGCCGGGACTTCGCGGGCTTCGGCATCGAATTCAATCATTACTACACTACCCATTCGCCCGAGAACCGCGAGCTGTCGATCGAGATCTACCGTGCGCTCAAGGCCAACGGGCACATTGCCACGCGCGACATCGAGCAGGCCTACTGCCCCAAGGACGAGATGTTCCTTCCCGACCGTTACATCAAAGGGAAATGTCCGAACTGCGGCTCCGCCGACCAGTATGGGGACTCCTGCGAGGTCTGTTCGCACACCTATACACCTAGCGACCTGATCGACCCCTACTGTGCCCGCTGCGGCACCCGGCCGGAATGGCGCAAGTCGACTCACCTCTTCTTCCGCCTCGCCGACTTCACGGATCGCCTGAAGATCTGGCTCGGCTCAGGCCGGGTGCAGGAGGAGGTCGCCAACAAGCTGGAAGAGTGGTTCACCGCGGGCCTCAAGGATTGGGACATCTCACGCGACGCGCCGTATTTCGGCTTCGAGATCCCTGATTATCCGGGCAAATACTTCTACGTCTGGCTCGACGCGCCGGTGGGCTACATGGCTACGACGCTCGCCTGGTGCCGCCAGCACGGTGTCGACTTCGACTCCTACTGGCGACGGGAGGAGGAGTCGGAGGTCATCCACATCATCGGTAAGGACATCGTCTACTTCCATGCCTTGTTCTGGCCGGCGACGCTGATGGGCTCGGGCTTTCGTTCACCCACGGAGCTGGCGGTCCACGGCTTCCTCACGGTCAATGGCGAAAAGATGTCGAAAACCCGAGGCACGTTCATCAACGCGGCGACCTACCTGGAGCACCTGGACCCGCAATACCTCCGCTATTACTATGCGACGAAGCTGAATTCACGAGTGGAAGATCTTGACCTCAACTTCGACGATTTCATTCAGCGGGTCAACAGCGATCTGGTCCACAAGCTGGCGAACATTCCCAGCCGGGCGTTGGCCATCCTGCACAAGAGCTGCGGCGGTCGTCTCGGCGTGCTCGAGGGCGAGGGCCGGGCCTTGGTGGAAAGCGTCAGGGCGCGGCGTGACGAGATCGCCGATTTCTTCGAGCGGCGCGAATTCTCCCAGGCGGCGCGTCTGCTCGCCGAGCTCGCCGGCGCCATCAACCTGTATTTGCAGGAGCAGGAGCCTTGGCGCGTCGCCAAGGAAGACGCGAACGCGGCAGCCGCCATCTGCACCGCGGCGATCAATGCTTTCCGCATCGTGGCGACTCTTCTGCAGCCCATCCTGCCGGGTTTCGCCGCGCAGACGGCCCGCATGCTGCGCCTGCCCGCCCTCACCTGGGAGGGAACGGATGAGACTCTGGAATCGATTCCCGTCGAGCCCTACGACCGGTTGGTGGACCGTGTGGACCCTGCCCGGGTAGAAGCCCTGGTCGCCGCCTCGCGAGAGAACCTCAAGGCGACCGCTCCGCCCGTCACCGCGCCGCCGCTCACCCTGGACGCCCTCGTGGACTGCGAGCTCGAAGCCTTGCAGGTAACCGCCGTCGAGGCACCAGCGTCCGGCAAAGCAGGATACGTACTGCTACGGTTCGAAGGTGGCCGCACCGTCGTGGCCCACATAGGCGATCCGATGGACTTCGCGTATCTTGTAGGTCATCGCCTCTTGGTGGTTATCAATCTGACGCAGAAGAAGCTGCAAGGGGAGGAGTCGCAGGGAATGAGTCTGGCGGCGGAGACGCTACAAGGTTACATACCTTCGACTTTCGGCTAACCTCTCTAACTAGGCACTAGTCTTTGACGACCAAAAGGAACTAAAATGACCGCAGATTTATTGCATTTTTTAGGCGGAGCTGCTACAGTATTGATTCTTTCAGCTCTTGCATCAGCCCGCCGTTGGTACCCAAGATTAAAGTTCACTCTCAGTAACGCATTCACGCCACGTCCGGCGGTTAATAATTTCAAAAAACTAATTGTGGAGGCTAAATTTCAGGGCCTGCCCGAGGGTGGCCGGAATCCGTTCTATTTCGTGCGATATGGTTATAAACATGATGCGGACGAAAAGCCTCTCTATCATTTTTTCGGAAATCCTGATATAGATATCCAACAGTTCATAGCGTTCCTCATTCCTCCCTTGGATTTTGGACACGGCAAAGAAAAACAAAGAGTGGGGCTCGAATTCGATGGCAAATGGGAGACCTATCTAACCAGAATGGGAGCCCAGGCGAAGAAGTCTGCGAAAATCGAATTTCGCAACAGAAAATATCTCTTTTTTCACGATCGAATCAAATTCGAGGCTCGACGGTTTATCTTTTTTGATGAGAATTTGCTTGCCATTTTTATCTTCCATAGTAGCTGGGTAATAGAAAATGCTCATCTTAAGGGGGTTATGTTCGAGCCGGCCTGGGAGAGTGATCCGCTATGCAAATTCGCGCGTAGCGTCTTGTTGTATGCTTTCGATATCATGCGTTGTCATCAGATAATCTGGACGTATCGAAGTGATATAGAGTGTCGGTATCTGCCGAAGTCTCGAATTACGGCTTCTCAGTACTATGACTTCGGGTGTTATCTTGTCGAGGGAGTTCCTATTATCTACAATCCGATCTATATGAAAAACGATAGCAAGAGTATTGTAGAAGAAAGAGTGCTCATCGGAACCACAACTCGCCAATTACGGCGCATAGAAGAATATAGAAGAGATTTTAACAAGCTTTGGACTGCGACATCTGCGGAACATTCTAGGCAGGTGGCATGGCTAGAAGGCTTTCGACATAAGTATCCACTTAATGAGCCGGGCGGGCAATACTATCAACTTGAATGTCTCTGCCCTGAATTTTTCCACGAAGGATATTTCGCTCAACTTGCTGGAATTCTCGCTCCCATTATCGGAAATTCATGAAATAGACATGAAGACTCTGGGGAGTGTCGCGACTGAGAAGCAGAACGCGGTGTCTGTCTCTCGGGGGTGCTCGGTCGGGTCGATCTGCGCCCAGTTGGTCGTTCCGAAGGGGATGCCGGTCATTCGCATTGGGTGGGGCTCAGGTTGGAGTGACCATGAGGTCCCGCGCTTTGCGGACGTCCTCAACGGGATCACCCGGGCCGACCTTGAACCTTCCCTGTAGGCCAGTGATGTCAGTGGGCTCGGCGCTCGCCTTCTTCTGGGCTTCTTTCTGAGCCGTCGGCTTGTGCTGGACCGGCAAAGTGGACTTCGTCATGGGGCCTCCTAGCCGATCGGGCCGTACTTCAGGTCAAAAAATCCGCTCATGACTTCAACCAGACCCTCCACGTCGGCTCGCTCGGGGACCGAAATCCGGCAGATCTGCACATTGTTTCTCTTCTGGGCGGCTTTGACGGCTTCGGGCAGGGCTCCCTGGGTCGATTCGTCGGGATTGATGACGTAAAAATAGTCCTGACGGCCGTCGCCGCTGGACTGCCCGTAGCTGACTCGATTCTTGACCAGCTCCGGGGCGCGCGTCAGCAGGTACTCGACGAACTCGTCGACCAGATCCGGATGCGTTGTCGGCGCCGGCGGCAGATAGAACGACAGAATCCCGCTGGCCAGTCCGTCGGCGAGATCTTCCTCCGACATGCTGTGCACGATGACATGGTCATGGACCCGCGTCTCTATTTCTTCCTTGATCCGACGTGCGAGCTGGCTGGTATTTTCCGCAATCCGCGCCATCCGGGCCTTGAGATCCACCAAGCCTTCGGCGAGGGCCCTTAACTGGGACGATTTGGCGAAGCTGTCCGCATCGCTGCCAATGTCCCGGGCTCTGGCCAGAATCCGTTGGGCCAGGGCGTTGTCCGAGCACAGGACGAGCCCCAGGGTGGCCTTTCCTTTGGTCAGGTATTTCGAGCCGCTCTTGACGATCAGAAACGGCCAGTCGTGGGCGAAGTCCTTGGTGAACAGGGGGTACAGCGGCGCCATGGTGGTGTCGACCAGAACGGCGATCTGGTGCCCGGTGTCGGTTTGATACTTCCTCAGAGCATGGATCAGCCGGGCGAAGTCGTGGACCTGGAGCTCGGGATTGGTCGGGGTTTCCAGAAAGAGACAGGCAGGCCCTCCCTGCAGCTCCGGCAGGGCTTCGATGATGCGATCCACCAGGGTGACTTCTTTCTGCCCTTCCTGAGCGTTCGGGTCCAGCACGGCCAGGGGCCTGGGTGCGATCAGCCCCTCCGGCCTCAGGATCTCGGCGATGAGCTGGTGCGTACCCCCATAGCAGTTCGCGGCATAGAACAAAGGGACGGCGGCCCGGTCGGCGAGCTCCGCGGCCGTGGCGCTGAAGACGGCGGCCTCTGCCGCCAGACCCGTGCAATAGCAGGCGCTGGCCGTCATTTGCGGAAAGATTCCGGGCAGCAGGATCAGGAGCTGAAGCTCGGTTTTGGCATTGGCGGCCAGCAGGGCGGCCACCGTCCGTTTGCGAATCAATTGAATTCTCTGGAGACTTGGCGGCTCATTCAGCGGCGTTCCCTGCCGGATCAACAGGACGCCACCCTCGTCGACGGGGCAGCTGACCGCATCGGCCTGAATCCTTTCCAGCGTGTCCTTCGCCGGCGGCGCATCGCCGGCGAAGATCGTCAGCGTGCCGGGCGCCGCCTTGGGCAGCGGGCCTGTCCAGTTTTCGTGAATCTCGACCTGCTGCTCGCGCAGGGACGCTTGCCTGGCCGCCGACAAGGGCAGGCAGCCTGAGGCGTAAAGCCGCACCGGCGAGGGCTCTCTCCGGGCTTCGATCGGCGCCAGAAAGGCCTTGGTCCGCGAGGCGAACGTCGCGGCGTGCCCAGCTCCCGTCAGGTGGCGCAGGTACAGCTCGTACACCGTCGAGAGGGGATGCCCCAGGCGGGCATAGTCATAGGGATGGCCGCAGCTTGCCAGCAGGGACCGCAAGCGCGGCGGGTCCTGGATTTCCTGCGCCAGGATCTGCCGGGCAGCGGCCTCGAAACGGGTCAGGAACTCCGCTTCGGAGTGAAAGCGGGGCAGATCGTAGGTCGTGGCCTGAGGTTCCCAGTCCTCGGGCAGAGCGTGATCCTGCCCCAGGATCCGCCGTAGAACCTCTTCGAGCTCGTGGATGGAGAGAGGGGCATCCGTTGCATGATTCATAGGAGCGGATCGTATCGCGAACGGGGAAGCTGGGCCTGGGGCTTTCGCCCCAGGCCCTTTCATGCTGCCGCCTACCAGTTACTGGAAGTAGCCGGTGACGTCGAGAATCACGTGCGTCTGCGGTGCGGTGCCCGAGTAGTTGCCCCAGAAGGCCGAGAGGTCCAGGTCCGCGGGGACGGCGACCGTGGAGAGCGGCACGATTGCTCCGTTGGCGATCGCGAACTCTCCGGCGTTGAAGTTGATGGTCGAGGTACCGGTGAAGCCGGTGGCGGGGTAGACCCCCAGCCAGCCCGCCGCGCCCGGTTGCACCACCGTCGCGTTGAGGGTGATCGCCTTGGCGCCGACCGGCACGCCGCAGTTGCCCTGCATCCTGAATTTACGGATCTGGTTGGCGGTCAAGGCAGGCCCCCCGTTGGTGCCGTTGGGATTGCGGGTGTCCACGACCCGGCAGGGCGACACCGGGAAGAACTGGTAGGGCCCGGCCGCGAGAACCGGGGCCGCGGCGGACACGAGGAGGGCCAGCCCGAGCGACGTATGAAAACGGAAACTCCTGAATGCGTTCATGACCTTATCTCCGTAGAAATCCGCGTTGAGTTGGAAGCTCCGGAACCTGTTCATTGAAAGTACCCGTTCACGTCCAGGATGAAATGGACGGGGCCGCCGGCCGAATAGACCTGAAGGATGCCGGTGACATCCTCCAGGGAGAGCACGGCGTTGTTGGCCCGCGTCTGCCCCATCGAGTAGTTGACGGAGCTGGTCTGAGGCTTGAACTGGCCGCCCTGGTAAAGAGTCAGGAATCCCGCGGCGCCCGGCTGCGTCACCGTGACGTTGACGGACAGGGCCTTGGCCGTCAACGGTACGCCGCAGACCCCCGTCAGCGTGAAGGGCCGCACGGCCCCAGCCTGGAGAGCCGGTCCACCGAGCGGGCCGTTCGCATTGCGGGTGTCGGCGAGGCGGCAGGGAGTCACGGTGTAGAAGCTGAGCGGCGGCGGCGGAACCGACAGGCAGGCGCCGCCGAGCCCCGCATTGCTCAACGTGACCGAGTCGACGTACCAGCCGACGTGCCCGATGATCTCGTCCTCTCCGGCGTGCCAGCGTACCTGGAGCTCGGAACCCGCCCAGGAGGAGAGATCGACCTGGACCTGAGTCCACGCCGTGCTGAGGCCGCTCCAGGCACGCAAGCCGGCAATGGGGTCGGTCGTGTTGGTGAAGAGTGTGGTGTTGAAGCCGCCCATCGTGAACGCGGCGTCGGGCACGACGCTCCAGCTCGCCCCATGATTGGTGGTGATCTCCAGGGTGCCGCCGTCGTAACCGAACTCGAAGTCGTAGGAGTGCCAGAAGCTGAGCGTAGAGCCGCTTCGAGCGATGAACGGCGGGGAAAGGAGAACCTTGTCGGCGGTCGAGCCGTGATGGGGCGCGAACCAGGAGTGGGTCGGGCTCTGCGAGGTCGAGCCGCTCCACGTCCAGTCCTGCGTGCCGGTGAGCGCCTTGTGTGTCCAGCCGGGGAGATCGAATCCACCTCCTGATGCCGTCCCTTCGAACGTGTCGGTGCGGGTTTGCGGGGCGACCAGGGGACCGGTGGGGAAGGCACTGAGGCGTTGCAGGTTGCTGTCGCTCGCGCCGTTGGTGCCGTCCACGGCCCGTACGATGTAAAAGTAGGGGATGCCGCTGGTGAGCGGGCCCATATCGCTGAAGGTCGTCGCGGTAAGCCCGGCCGCGATGGCATTGGCCGGCCCCGGCAGGAAGGTGGAGGTGGTGCCGCGGTAGACCGTGTACGTTACCGCGCCGCCACAGCGGGAGCTGCCCGCGGCCCAGGAGAGGTTGAGCGTACAGGTCGTCAGCGAGGGATCCGTCGCGGACGTCAGGCCGGCGAAGGTGGGCGGCAGGGTGCAGGGGCCGGTCGGCACCGCCTGCACGCAGCCCGACAGGTCGGACTCGCAGAAGCCGCCGGCGTCGAGCCCGGCCACCCGATAGGCGAAGGTCGAGCCGCCGGAGGCGTTGGTGTCGAGGAAGGGAGAGGCGGCCACCGCGCTGCCGATCTTTTCGTAAGCGCCCGGCGCCGCGCATGTGCCGAGCGCGCGATAGATGTTGAACGAGGCCGAGGGCGGCGTGCCGTTGCTCCAGGTCACCTGCACCTGGTTGTTGGCCGGGGTGGAGGCGGCGCCGATCGCCGGTGCCCCCGTGCAGCCATGCCCCGTGCAGGCGGTGACGGTCACGTCGTCCAGGTACCAGCCCGTGCTGGGGATGATGACGTCGGAGTGGGCATCGAAGCCGATCTTGATCGTGTGCCCCGCGCAGCCCCCGGACCCGAGCACCGTGGCACAGACGGCGTCGAGGTTGACGACGGTGTTGACGAACGTGCTCTGCTGGCCGGTGAACTGGGTTCCGTCGGTGTAGCCCGCGCCGCCGACGATGGCGGCCGACGGCACGTTGACCGGGGCGGAGCCATCGACCGAGAGCTTCAGCCAGCCGCCGTCGAAGCCAAACTCGAAGCCCCAGCGGTGCCAGAAGGAGAGGCGGGTCCGGGCAGTGGCCGCCGGGACCGCGATGCCAGAGCTCCCGTTGATGTAGGCGACCAGCTCCTCGCTGGTCACGTAATTCTGGTCACAGGCCGCGCCGCCGAAGCGGAAGATCCCGCTGCCCGAGTGGGCCGCGCAGGTCTGGATGCCCCGCCAGTCGTCCGTATTGGGTCCGGAGATGAGATTGACGGTCCAGCCGGCGAGGCCGCTGCCGGTCTCGAAGTCGCTGGAGTAGAGGGTCAATGGCGTGCACACGACCGTCGTCGCCGAGGCCTCGTTCGAGTTTCCCGAGACGCACTCGTCCGACGCCGCCCGGAGCACGTACCAGTAGTGCGTGCCGTCGGCGAGACCGGTATCCGTAAAGGTCGTGGCCGTCGCCGGCAGGCTGGCGACCTGGGTGTAGGGACCGCCGGCCGCGGTGGCACGAAGGACGCTCACGTCGGTCGCTCCAGTGAGGGGACTCCAGGTCAGGATGATGCTGTCGACTCCGGCCGCCTGCGCCACCAGGCCTGCCGGCGCGGGGGGCGGAATGCAGGGCGGACCCTGCGGAGTCGCCGACTGGCAGGCCGTGGGCGCGGCGCTGCAGGCCCCGTTGGTTCCGGGATGCGCGATCACCTGATAGTTGTAGGCGAGGCCGTTCACCACGCTCGTGTCGGCGAAGCCCGTGCCGGTCAACCCGCTCGCGACGCGGACGAAGCCGGCGCCGCAACCGAGATCGGATTTGTAGACGTCATGGACCACGCCCGCGCCGGGGCTGGTCCACGCGAGCTGGACCTGGCCATCGCCGGGGGTCAGGGTGACGGCCGGCGCGGCCGGCGGCGTGCAGGCGGCGAAGCAGACGTTGGCTCCGGGGTCGGTGGCGCAGGCGAGGCCGTGGCGGTTGAAGGCCGCGAAGAGCTGGCAGGAGTGAGGGGTGCCGTTGGCGAGGTTGCCGTCGTCGTCGTCCGCGGCGCGGAAGGTGCGCCACAGCGAGCCGGCGGCGCAGCCGTCCGAGGTCCAGGGAGTCGTCGAGGTGTGGCAGGTGAAGGCGGTGCTGGTGGTGGCGCGGGACAGATACCAGAGCCGCTCGGTGGTCGACCAGGCCCCGGGGCTCCCGGGGTTGGCCAGATCGCGGGCCGCGAGGTCCCATACCGCCTCCGAGATCACATAGGACTCACAGTGGCCCTCGCCGCCGCACGGTCCGTCAGACCCTCCTCCGCAGTGGACCCGGGTGAAGTTGTCCACCGTGTGCGGTGTGTTGGACGTGTGCTTCGCCCAGTCGATGTCGCGTACGCCGCTGCAGGCCGTGCAGGCATCGCCGTAGCCATTGCAGTTGCCGCTGAAGAAGCCGTTTCCCTGGCACGACAGATGCCTCGCCAGGGCGGACGTGACGTCGGCATAGCTCTCGGAGGTTCCGGAATCGGGGGAGGGTCCGTTGCCGTCGTTCTCGTCGAGGCCGTGCCCGTACTCGTGCAGCGAGACGCCGGCGATCTCTCCCGTGTTGCCGCAGCCGCCGCCGGACTTGAAGAAGTTGACCGAGCCGTTGAACCAGTAGGCGTTACAGGTCTGGTTCAGGTTCACGTTGGTGGGCAGCGTGGCGTTGAGCCACGAGTTGGCGGGCAGCCAGCCGCGCCCGGCCTCCTTGATCCGGTTCAGGTGGTAGAACTGGGTGCGGGCGGCGTGGGTGTTGCCCGCTCCCCCCACGCCGGGGGTGGCGCAGTCGGTGCCGGACGAGGTGCCGAAGGAGATCCGGCCGGCGCCGTTGGCGCTCTGCGAGATCCCGCCGCAGGAATCGAAGATCTGCACGTAGAGGCCGTGGAGCGTCGAGGCTACAGAGCCGCCCGGGTAGCTGTAGATACCGGCCGAGTTGGTGTTGCCCAGCGGGGAAACGTCCGCGAAGGGCATGGGCAGGACGGTCTCGGTACTGTTCAGGAACGTATCGGTGTAGACGCCGCCGTTGACCTTGGCGTAGTCGTTGACGTCCCGGAATTCGAGTACTTGGCCGGTCGCGGCGTCGATCCGTCCGCGCCAGGTCCCGGCCTCCCTCATACGGTGAAAGACGATCTCCCAAACCAGGACGAGGCCACGTCCCGCGCCTGGCTCGAAGCCCTCGGCGAAGTGCGGGTCGGAGGTGTTCGCCCCCCGCAGGTGGAGGGAGCCGCTGTCGAGGAAGGTGTCCGCCGCGCCGAAGCCGCCCACGAACGTGGAGAGGGCATGCAGCGCCTGCTTCATGCCCACCGTCTGGACGGGAGTGGCAACTCCCGCCGCCGGCAGCCCCTCGCTGCCGAACTGGACGAGGTTGCCATTGTTCACCCGGAACACCACCCGCGCCCCCTCGATCGGCCTGCCGTCCCTCAGCACGTCGAAATCGACGAGCCAGAGCGCGTCCGACGTCTTGCCGGAACGGCCCTGGGAGAGGACCAGGACGGCGGAATCCACTCCGAGCAGCGGCGCGACTTTCGGCAGGAAGGCACGGGCGATGCCTTCGAGGGCCGCCAGATCGACCTTCCCGGACGGCAGGGAGGGGCTTATCTGGGCGAGCGTCAGCGTGTTCCCGTCACCGGGAATCCAGGGGATTCCCGAGCCCTCGGCGACCTCCAGCCGGCCGGTGCGCCGGTCGACGTACGCCTGCCAGGTGCCGCCGGTCGCGGCGGCGAAGCGGGCCCAGCCGTCCCGCAGGTCGGCCGGCACCAGAGCGGCCACCTGCTCCAGCGGGTCGGCTGCGGTGGCCGGGCGAAGGCGCGGGTCCGAGACGGACAGCCGTGCGAGCGGGCTGGTTCCGGGAGGAGCGACCTGAGCGGCCGCCGGGCTCGGAAGCAGAGCGGCGAAGCCGGTCAGCAGGCTGAAGATCAAGACAACTCTGGCGGCGGTAGGGAGGCAAGCTCGATGTGCCATTCTCGTCCCCTTTCTCAGTGTTTGCTGAGAGTAATGATCTCTGTTCGCAAGAGATGATCTTTCCGATCGATCCATTTCAGGTGCTCATATCGATGGGTCTACGCATGCTAAGATATGCATCACTGTCTATCGCCGAAGGGAGAGCTGATGCCCCTGTTGACCGGAGCTTTCCGGGCCCAATCGGTCCGCTGGATCGCGATCGTCCTCGCCGTCGTTCCCCTGGTGGCTGGCGCGGCGCCTCGCAGGGAAGGGCGAAACCGCAAGGCCCCGCCGGCGAAGATTGCCGCGAAGACTCTGGCGAACCCGATCCTGTTCGTGACGCAGGTTCCCATTCCGGACGATTTCACGACGGTCGGCTCGGTTTTCGGCAACCAGCGGGCGGAGGTGGACAGCGCGGGACGGGGCGGCGATCTCTACATTCAGTATCCGAGCGGCGCGCTACGCAACCTGACGCGAGAGGCGGGCTTCGGCAACGATGGCTTCCAGGGCGCCGGCTCCATCGCCGTAAGGGAGCCCGTGGTTCACTGGAATGGCTCGAAGGCGCTGTTCAGCATGGTGGTCGGCGCCACGACGGAGCGCTACGAGTGGGTGACGACCTACTGGCAGATCTATGAGATCACGGGCCTGGCGGAGGGCGGCCACGCGGTCATCACCCGGGTTCCCCTCCAGCCGGCGAACGCCAACAACGTCAGCCCGCTTTATTCACCGGACGGCCGCATTCTCTTCTCGTCCGACCGGCCGCGCGGGGGCGAGCCCCATCTTTATCCGCAGCTCGACGAGTACGAGGAGGCGCCCACCACCAGCGGTCTCTGGAGCCTCGATCCGGCGACCGGCGATCTGCGGCTGCTGGATCACGCGCCGTCCGGCGTCTTCCGGCCCCTCGTGGACAGCTTCGGCCGCGTCGTCTACACGCGGTGGGATCATCTCCAGCGGGACCAGCAGGCCGACTCCGACGCTCAGGAGGGAGCCGGCTACGGCACCTTCAACTACGCGGATGAGAGCGCGGGCGCCGCGCGCCTGAACAGCCGGGCCGAGATCTTCCCGGAGCCGCGCGCCGACCGGCAGGATCTGCTGGCGGGCACGCCGCTCGAAGGCCACAGCTTCAATCACTTCTTCCCCTGGCAGATCAACCCGGACGGCACCGAGCACGAGACGCTCAATCACATCGGCCGCCACGAGCTGCACGACTACTTCAATCGCGACCGCCACGACGACAACCGGATCGAGGAGTTCATCGCCGAGGGCAGCGGCCGGTTCAATCCGAACCCGATCGAGAACCTGCTGCAGATCCAGGAGGACCCGCGCACGCCCGGCCGGTACCTGGGGGTGGACGCTCCCGAGTTCCAGACCCACGCCGCCGGCCGCATCGTGGCGCTCAACGCTCCGGCCGGCCTGAAGGCGGACCATACCCTGGTCACCTACATCACCCACCCCAGCACCAACGAGGTGACGGACGAGGGCGGCACGCCGGCGGCCGGGAGCACGGGGCACTACCGCAACCCGCTGGCGCTGGCGGACGGTTCGCTGCTCGCCGTTCACACGGCCGAGACCCGCGCCGACCGCAACACCGGCACGCGGCAGATGCCCGGATCGCGCTACGCCTTCCGGATCAAGCGGCTGGAGGCCGGGCCTGGCGGCTACCTCACGGCCGGCGCGCCGCTCACGGCGGGCATCCACAAGACGGTCTCCTACTGGGACCCGGACGAGATGGTGATGTTCTCGGGCGAGCTCTGGGAGCTCGATCCCGTGGAGGTGCGGTCGCGGCCGGCGCCGCCGGTGCGCACCGCCGCCTTCGAGTCGCCCGAGCAGGGGATCTTCGCGCAGGAGGGCGTCGATCCGGCGGCCTTCCGCTCCTGGCTGCGAGCCAACGGCCTCGCGGTGATGGTGAGCCGCAACGTGACGACGCGCGACGACGCGGACCGCCAGCAGCCGTTCAACCTCCAGGTGGCCGGCGGCGGCGCGCGCACCACGGGCACGGCGGGCACGCTCTACCAGGTCAGCCATCTGCAGATCTTCCAGGGCGATCTGCTGCGGGGTCTGGGAGGCGTCGCGGACCCGGAGCCCGGCCGGCGCGTGCTGGCGCAGGTGCTGCACGATCCCGCGGTGCGCAACCCGGTCTCAGGCGGTCCGGCGGGAAGCGTCCGCGTCGCCGCGGATGGCTCCCTGGCCGCGTTCGTGCCCTCGCGGCGGGCCTTGACATGGCAGCTCACCGACGGCGCCGGGCAGGGCGTGGTCCGCGAGCGCTACTGGCTGACCTTCCAGCCGGGGGAGATCCGCGTCTGCACCTCCTGCCACGGCGTCAACAGCCACGACCAGCAGGGGAGAGTCGAGCCCACGAATCCGCCCGAGGCTCTACGCACCCTGCTGCGCTACTGGAAGACGGATCTTGGAGGCGCGGCCGGCTGCGTGCCCGGGTCCACGACGCTGTGTCTCAACGGCGGCCGTTTCAAGGTGGAGGCCACCTGGAAGGACTTCCAGGGCCATACGGGTGTGGGTCAGACCCGGACCCTCACCGGCGATACGGGGGCCTTCTGGTTCTTCGATCCCGCGAATATCGAGGTCGTCCTCAAGGTGCTGGACGGCCGGGCCATCAACGCCAAGTTCTGGGTCTACTACGGCGCGCTCTCCAACGTCGAGTACACCCTCACGGTCACCGACACGACGACGGGAGCGGTGAAGGCCTACCACAACCCGGCCGGCACCTTCGCCAGCACCGGGGACACGCAGGCGCTCCCCGGGAGCCCGCCGGGTGATGCGTCAGCGAAGTTCGCCTCCCTGCCCGCGCATTCAACGGGAATCTTGGCGAGCAATTTGGCGGCCAAAGTGGCCTGCATTCCCGGAGCCACGGCGCTCTGCCTGAACGGCGGGCGTTTCCGGGTCGAGATCGCCTGGAAGGACTTCACGGGGAGGACGGGAGCGGGGCAGGCCGCGCCGCTGACGAGCGATACGGGGACCTTCTGGTTCTTCGATCCCGCCAACGTCGAGGTCGTCGCCAAGGTCCTTGACGCCCGGACCCTCAACGGCAAGTGGTGGTTCTTCTTCGGCGCCCTGTCGAACGTCGAGTACACGATCACCGTCACCGACACGGCGACGGGGGCGACCCGGACCTACAGGAATCCCACGGGCCAGTTCGCCAGCGCGGGCGACACGGCGGCGTTCCCGGCCGGGCCGTAGATTGAACCCACGCCCCCCGAAACGCTTTCCCCCATTCCGCCACCCTCTCCAGAGCTCATCTTTTCCCTGGAGACCCTGATGATCCCGAGACGTTCGCCGTCCCCGTGGTGCCTGTCCCTCTCCACCGCCCTGCTGGCCTTCCTCGCGGCCGGGGGCGCTCCCGCCGCGGCGCAGGTCACCCCCTCGCCCTATGTCTTCTTCCTCTTCGACACCTCGGGGTCGATGAATTTCAGCCCGCCCTGCACCCAGGCCCAGGTCGACGCCGGGAGCTGCGGCTTTCTCTGCCCGACCGGCGACTGCTTCGTGCCGAACCAGGCGGACGACCCGGCCTCCAAGCTCTTCCAGCTCAAGGAGGGGCTCTACACCTCACTCGCCGGCCGGGGCGACGACCTCCTCCTGGGGTTCGCGAGCCTGAACCAGGACGCGCTCAACGTCCGCGCCAAGCACTGGATCTATCAGGCCACCAGCAATGGCCCGCTGATCCCCGGCGGTCCGAGCTATCCCGCCATCGGCGCGCAGGAGGTGTTCGGGCTCACCTGGAGCTGCAGCACCGGAAGCGGCAACAGCCAGACCGGCTGTTCCGGAACCCTCCCCGCCCGTCTCAACGTTCCCTGGGAGCTCACCCGCGTGCAGAGGTTGCCGAAGGGAGGGCTCCAGTTCAATCAGTCCGTCGACGTCTACATCCGCCTCTCCTCCGGCGTGACCATCTACAAGGTCCGTTATGTGCCGGCTCCCCCGACGGGACTGGGAGCGAGCGGGATCTCGACCAACGTGAGCCTGTTCAAGTGCAACAACAACACCGCGTGCTCGAGCCCCACCCTGTTGAGCACCCAGAGCGTTTCCTGGCAAAGAGTGAGCGAGCTCCTGTCCTGGGACAACGGCGGCACGGGCTGGCTCAACCAGGTGAATCCCCAGCTCTCCTATTTTTCCCAGGTGGCGGCCGCCGACACCACGGCGAACAATACCTGCTCGGGATGGGACCCCAACACCGATACGACGCCTGACCGCACCAATACCTCGAGCTTCTACACCCTGCGCTGGCCCACCGACAGCTCGGACCCGCGAGGCTCTCTCTTCTATGTGGGAGACGTCGTCCCGCTCGACTGGACCAACTCCCACAAGCTCGACCTCGAACGGCGTCTCGCTCCGAACCTGGTGCTCAACCCGTTGGCGACGCCGGACTTCCGGATCGCGACCTACCTCAACGACAACCGGGCAGCGGCGGACACCTTCCTGAAGCTCAAGAACGAGCTCGCCCGCCCCTTGATCGCCTCCGGCTCGACCCCCCTGGGAGCCAGCCTCGCCTCTTTCGCGAGCTGGTACACCGGCTGCACGACCACCTGCCCGCCCTCCGGCGGTTGGCAGGGAACGGCGGCGCTCTCCGATCCCGACTGGGCGGACCGTCAGGTTTCCCTGGTGGTGCTCACCGACGGCGACGAGACCTGCGGCGGAGATCCCTGCGCTCAGGCGGCCAACCTTTACGATATCTACGGAGTGCGGACCTTCATCGTGGCCTTCGGCGCGCAGCCGGTCGCCGGCAGCGCGATCGAGTGCACCGCGGCGGCGGGCGGCACGGGGGCTCCCTACTACCCGCAGACGGAAGGAGACCTGATCGCGGCCCTGAGCCAGATCTACGCGGCGGCGGCGCTCCCGTAGGCTGGGACCCGCGCCGAGCCGGAGGCCTTCGAGCCCGGATACCCGGTAGGCGTAGGTCGATCCGAACGTATTGCGTTCCGTCCACCGTCCGAGGGTTCCGTGCTCACGCGCGTCCTCGCACCTTCAGGGCCGGTCGCGCTGGATATCGTCCCGGAATCGGGGCTGGATCTCGGCTTCGTCCTCGAAGAAGCTGCTGAAGCCGGTGATCCGAACCCTCGTTCCCTCGGCGATAAATGGGAGCTCGGACGGGTCGATCCCGGTGGAGGCGTGGACGAAGACGGAGATCGGGCCCGAACCATCGTCGACTGAGAACTCGACGCCAAAGGGCAGGTCGGGCTCGATGTCGCTGACCACGCCGGCGACGGTGATGATGCGGCCCTCGGTGGCGGCGCCGACCTCACCCGTGGCGATTAGCAGCGGCGAGCTCGGCAGGCGCTCTACGCCGGAGGGAACGGCGCGGACGAAGAGAAGGTTGAACAACTGATCGAGGGTTCCCGTCACCCGGACCTGCTGATTGCGATGGATGCCGAGATCGTTGTCGAGGCGGACGTAGATGCCGCCGGTGACGTCCTCGATGACAAAACCTCCCGCATCTTCCAGGCTCGCCGACTTGAAGAGCCCGGACGGCACGGTGACCTGGCCCTCGATCGTAACCGTGGTTCCGAGCGGCAGGTCGCGGACTGCTGCGATCGGTTTGGCCGCGGCGGCAAGTGCCGGCAGGGCCAGGAGGATCAATAGGGACGAAGCGGCGGTTCTCCATGCGTTCATCATATTTCCCATCCTTTCTTGGTCTGAGTTGACGGATCGGTCCCAAACAGGCTTCTGCCGAGCATAGTCGCGAGGGACGCCGACGGCGAACCGCGAGGCAGCGGACGAGATCAGCGAATCAGCATCTCCGGCGGGGATTCGGGATCTCGCAGTGGCAGAGACAGAAGGCCGTGCTCTGACAGACCGAAACACATGGTGCCGGCCCGCAATCGCACTTGGCCACGCATTGGACCTGCGTGCAGGAAGCCGCGAGGAACGGCGAATCGGCCGGCGGCAGCTCGGCCGGAGCGAGAGTGGCCAGGAAACTGTCGAGCTCGACCGCGGCCTGTGCGGTCACGGACGGAGCCGGAGACGCGGCGTGGAGCGTCGAGCCGACGGCCAGGATGCTCAGAAGACAGAAGACACAGATCCAAAGCTTTTTCATGACAGGGATCCTCCTGAAAGTGGACGGTGGCTTAGCGGCGGCTTTCGCCTCGGCCTGGTAATTGTAGGATGGAACTCTTGCCGCGCACCCGACCCTCGCTGTCGTGGACCCCGACGCCGGTGCTGGCCGTCGACGGCGGCTACACGGCCATGCCTACCCATGGTGAGCCAAGATCAACCCGGTCCTTTCCAGATCGGCGAGAAGATCCCGGCGGTCCCGAGCCAGGGCTTTGAGGCGCCCTCTCTTGCCGGGCCTGACCTCTGCAACTCCCAGGACAATCTTGGCAAACTCAGCGATACGAGGATTGTCCGACGTCGCCAAGATCCTCAATCGGCGGATGTTCTTGGCCGAAATATTCGACTGCCTCAGATAGCCGAAAAGCTCTTCTTCCTGCTCGATCTCTTCCCGCTCGGCCTTCGGCTTCAGAGCGCATTTCTTGCACACATGGATGACATGGCCTCCCCCCGAGAACTTCTCGTTCGGCCTTGTTCGTCCGCAGATTCTGCAGTAGTGCCCCAAGTACTTTCTCCGAAACAGGTATCTGGTGTCGCCCCGCTGGGGCTTGAAATTCACGACGGACTGCGAACCCGGGCTTGCGTCCCGGGCTACATGCTCGCGCCACATCCGGGGCCTCAGAAGTTTATAGTCGTTATCCTCGTCGTGTTTGCCCCCCGCCCCCATCGCCAGGCCCCCAGCCAAAAGCGAACGCCACTTCTCGGTGCCGCGGGCCCCGGCTTGCTCGGATAGACCTTGGCCCCGGACTGTCACCGGGATTGACGGTAGAGCCTGCTGTGGTGGCCGTTAAGAATCCGGTCCGGTGGGGCGACTATTCGGCCGGGCAAAACAAGGGATTTGCGTAATAGTCCCTACAAAGGCCGTCGAAGTCCATTACCTCATTGCCCCCAATGCAGGGGGCGCTCGGATGCGTTGCACAAAAGTCGCACTCGCATGGATACACGGCTGCTGCCGGCCTCAGGGACAGGATGGCGAGGAGCAGGAATAGGCCACCCAGCTGAAGGAGCTTTCTCATAACGAATTTTCTCCCTTGGAAAGGCGCTACCAGTAGCGCTGCTTTATTATAGACCTTGCTTCATACTTTTGTCGCAGCTCGTCCTCCCCCAAGCCTTGCCACGGCCGCCGGCGAGGCCGCGGGCTCGCAGAGCGCTGGGTCGCGGTGGCCGGCGGTGAGGCCCAGCGAACACCCGAGCTCGACGTTGGCCCGCCCAGGCCGTGGCTCTGATAGGCTTCCGGAAGCCTCGAAGGGCTCCGGAGACCTGTTTGCATGCAGACCGATCTTTTTTCACTCTCGAACCGGGCCGCGATCGTCACCGGCTCGGCGCGCGGCTTGGGGCAGGCCCTCGCCGAAGGGCTGGCCCGACAGGGAGCCCGCGTGGTCGTTTGCGATCTCAACCAGGAGGGTGCCCGGGCGACGGCGGACCGCATCCGTGCCGCGGGCGGCGAGGCCGTCTCGACCTGTGTGGATGTCGCCGATGCAGAGAGCTGCAACGCCCTGGTGCGTTTCGCCGCGGAGCAGCTCGGGCGGATCGACGTGCTCGTGAACAACGCGGGCATCGACATCGCCGAGCCGGTGGGGGAGGTCACGGAGGAGGTCTGGTCGAAGATCCTCGACGTCAATCTGAAGGGCGTGCTCAATGCTTCGCAGAGCGCGATCCGCCAGATGCGGGCCCAGGGCGGCGGAGGCTCGATCATCAATATCTCTTCGATCGCCGGCCTCGTCGCCATCCCGGGTCTGACGGCCTACAGCGCCGCCAAGGGCGGAGTCGTCCTCCTCACCCGCGTGATGGCGCTGGAGCTTGCATGCGAAAACATCCGGGTCAATGCGATCGCTCCCGGCTATCTCGAAAACATCATGGAAGGCATGCGCGGCGAGCATGCCAAGCCGGAAACCGAAGAGCGGATCCGAACGCGGACACCGCTGGGCCGGCGCGCCCGCCTCTCCGAGCTCGTCGGCCCAGCGGTCTTTCTCGCCTCCGATGCGGCCTCCTACGTAACCGGCACGGTGCTGGCCGTCGACGGCGGCTACACGGCCATCTAGCCAGGGTGGGAGCGGCGCCAGGCGTCTCGCTTCGCCGGCCGGCTGCGTTACCATTGCGTCAGACGAGCATGCCGGAACCCACTGTCGCCTACCGCATCTGCCCCCTATGCGAAGCCTGCTGCGGCTTGACGGTCGAGCTGCGCGAGGGCCGCGTCGCCGCCGTCCGCGGCGACCGGGAGGACGTCTTCAGCGCCGGCTATCTCTGCCCCAAGGGGGTGGCGCTCAAGGAGCTGCATGAGGATCCGGACCGGTTGCGCGCGCCGCTGGTGAAGCGCGACGGCCGTTTCGCGGTGGCGAGCTGGGAGGAGGCTTTCGCCGAGATCGAGAGGCGTCTCCCGCCCCTGCTCGCGAGCTCGGGACGGGACGCGGCGGCGCTCGCCATCGGCAACCCGGCCGCCCACAAGATGGGCCTGTTGCTCTACGTGACGCGGCTCGCCCGCGCACTGGGCACGCGCAACGTATTCAGCGCCTCGACCCTCGATCAGATGCCCAAGCAGCTCTCCAGCGGGCTGATGTTCGGCCACTGGCTGTCGATTCCCGTGCCCGACATCGAGCGCTGCGATTTCCTGCTCATGCTCGGCGCCAATCCCGTGGCGTCCAACGGCAGTCTGTGGACGGTGCCCGATTTCCGCGGCAAGGCCAGGGCGCTCCAGGCGCGCGGCGGCAGGTTGGTGGTGGTCGACCCGCGGCGAACGGAGACCGCGCGGCTCGCCGACCGGCATCTGTTCATCCGCCCGGGAAGCGACGTCTTCTTCCTTCTCGGCCTGGCGCACACGCTGTTCGACGAGGGGCTGGTGCGTCTCGGGAGCCTCGCGGAGCACGTGAACGGCGTCGAAGCGGTGCGCGAGGCCGTCCTCCCGTTCGCACCCGAGCGCGTCGCGGCCCGCTGCGGCATCGCGGCCGAGACGATCCGGGAGCTGGCCCGCACCCTGGCCGCCACCGGCAGGGCCGCCGTGTACGGGCGGCTGGGGACCTGCACGCAGCGCTTCGGCTCGCTCAGCAGTTGGCTGGTGGACGTGCTCAACGCGCTCACGGGCCATCTGGACGTGCCCGGGGGCGCGATGTTCCCTAAGGCCGCCGCCTTCGCCGCCAATACGATGGGGTCTCCCGGCGTGGGAAAGGGTGTGGCGACCGGGCGCCGCCGGAGCCGCGTCTCGAACGCGCCGGAGGTGTACGGCGAGCTGCCCATGACCTGCCTGGCGGAGGAGATCGAAACCCCGGGCGAAGGTCAGGTCCGGGCGTTGCTCACGGTCGCCAGCAACCCGGTGCTGTCGGCCCCCAACGGTCCTCGGCTGGCCGCGGCGCTGGAGACGCTGGACTTCATGGTCAGCGTGGACGTCTACGTCAACGAGACCACGCGCCACGCCGACGTGATCCTGCCGGGGCTGTTGCCGTTCGAGGAGTCGCACTATGACGTGGCGTTCCCTCAACTGTCCTACCGCAACCACGCCCGCTACAGCTCGCCCGTGCTCGCGCCGCCGCCGGGCCGGCCCGCGGAGTGGGAGATCCTGCTGCGGCTGGCGGCGGTCGCCGAAGGGAGGGGCGCCGGAGCCGACGTGCAGACCCTGGATGACGAGATGGTGGCCGAGGACCTCCGCCGCCGGACCGGCGCCCAGGCCGATGTCCTGTTGCAGGCCGTGGCGCCGTGGCGCGGCCCCGAGCGGCTGCTGGATCTCGCGTTGCGCGGTGGTCCGTACGGCGACCAGTTCGGACGCCGCCCGGACGGCCTGACGCTGGCGAAGGTCAAGGCTGCGGCTCACGGCATCGACCTCGGCCCGCTGGCGCCCCGCGTGCCGGAAGTCCTGCGCACCCCCTCGGGAAAGATCGAGCTCGCGCCGGCCCTGTTTATCGAGGATCTGAAGCACGCCGAGGCGGATCTTGAGGCGCCCGCTCCCGACCTGGTGGTGATCGGACGCCGCGACCTGCGCTCGAACAACAGTTGGATGCACAACCTTCCGGTCCTGGCCAAGGGTCCGCGACGGTGTACGGCGCTGGTCCATCCCGCCGACGCCGCTCGCTGCGGCGTGACCGATGCCGGTCACGCGCGCCTGATCGGCGCCAGCGGACATGCGGTCACGGTGGAGGTGAAGGTCAGCGACGAGGTCATGCCGGGCGTGATCTCCCTGCCGCACGGCTGGGGCCACGACCTCCCCGGAATCCACCTGGAGGTCGCCACCCGGCGGCCGGGCGCCAACCTCAACGCGCTGCTCGACGAGAACCTGCGCGATCCGCTCTCCGGCAACGCCGTCCTGAGCGGCGTGCCGGTGCGGTTGGAGCCGGAAACGGCCTGATCAAGAAGGAATGTAGGTATCCCCCGGCAGAGCCGGGCAGCGCATCCTGGGACTGCTCTTCTTACAAGAAATGCCAGGCTCCTATGTCCTCCACCCTAAACAGCGTTGACACGAATGATGGGCTGATATAAGGTCTTCGTCGCATCACGGCACAACAGAATTCAGCCTTGAAACGGCGAGCGCAGGCACGCTCGTGACCGAAGGGTACCGTTCGCGATTCGGAGAAAGAACCATGGCCCCCATCGAGAACCCAGGCGGTCCCTCCCAAACGAATCCCCCTAAGAAGGGGTGTTTCAAGAACCTCGCCGTCGGCTGCCTTGGCATGATCGTGGGATCTGTTTTCGTAATTTGTATCGAAGTGATGGGCGCCTCCTCCCTGATTGGCACACTCTCCACGGCGCTCCTGGGATCATCGGAAGACTCCAGCGGCTCCAGCAGTTCCAATAGCTATGACTCCGGGGATGCTCCTCAGAGAAATACCCAGGCCGACGAGCGCTGGGAGTGGCTCCACCGCCGGGAGGAAGAAAAGCGAGAGAAGGACGAGCAGGACGCAAAGGATGCTCGAAGCGCTGAGGACGAGGCTAAACGGCAGCAGACTCTTCAGGAGGCCCACGACAAGCTCGCGGAGCCTAGCAAACCGTGGTGAAAGTCGTTGCGATGGGCGCGAAGAATCCGGGAAGAGGCCGCCTTCAACTTAGCGCTGGTGATGCGGCAGAAGCTGGGCCGAGGAACTCCCCGAGGCCTTCAAGGCCGTCGCGGGCGGCTCCTTGCCCGTCTTTCTGCTGCTTTTCAAGCTCATCACCGGGCATGTCTGAACTCGGCAGTTCGGATTTGGCGATCTGGACTCACGCTCCGTCGCTGCTTTCACGAAACAGGGGCGAGATTCCTTTTTCCTGGAACCGGCCTTTCACCACGGCCTGCTAGCTGGTAATCGAGCCGCCCATGGACCAAGCCTGGATCGATGCCTCACGGACCTACAGCGCGCTGGATGAAAGCGGCAGGCTGGACTACTGGAGCCGGCTCACCGAGGACCAGAGAACCGCGCTCACCCAGGCTCTCGCCGAGTCCTCGGTCACGCCCATAGCGCCCGAAACCTCGATAGCGCCCGCGACGCCGATCGCGGCCCCGCTGAACAGCGGCTGCGGCAAGACCGGCGCCATCGGTTGCGGAGGAATCGTCCTGGGGGCACTCCTCACGATCGCCATCGAAGTCATCGCGGTCTACAGAGGCGTCGACGCCCTCTCGCGCCAATTCAAGGAGCCAACGAGACCTGCTTCCACAAGACCGGTCTATGAGCTTGGTCACTGCAGCGACAAGCCTGCTCGGCGGACCGATCGAAATTTCGATGCCTTTTGCCGCGCCAATGGGAGAAGCAACTAGATCCGGGAACGGTTGTGGGCAAGGCAGTGACAAGGACGAACGACACGGGCCCGAATCAGGTCCGTGTCCTCTCGCGAGACTAGGTGCAGTGAGTTTGGTGGTAACGGTCGCCGATCTTGGTGAGCACGTCGGCGACCAGCTTTCCCCATGCGCCACCCAGGCCACCGAGGAACTCGATCGCCTTCTTGATATCGTCCCAATGTTTGCAGAAGAAGTCGTGTCCTGTGCCGGCGGTAGTCGTCGCCGTGAAGGCGGCCGCCATCGGCCTCGTCCCTGCGGCTCCCATCCCCTTTTCGGCCTCCGCCACGATCTGATCGACTAGGGAAACTGTCTCTGCCATGTTTTTCTCCTCCTTGAGACGCTGCCTTAATGACAGCTCTTGAAGAAGGAGACGGACGCGAGGCGGAGATTCACACGAACCCGTGGCAGGTCGATAGAAGCCTATAGGCAATTCAGATTCGGGAATCTTCGGGCGTCCCCCCGATCAAGTGTCCAGATCGATCAGGAACGCGAGCCCTCAGACCAGTCGAGATGGACCCACTCCTCGGGGCCGGTTAGCAGGTAAGGGCGAGCCCGCAGATTTGTCCAACTTGCTCCGCGGCTCCGCTATCGGCGTTTGCAAGCTCCTGAGGACGACTCGTCAAGCTGTATGTGGCCGCAGCAGGAGCAGTGCGACGGCGGTCAGGGCAACGCCGACCGACAACCCGCCGCGCGAAGTGCCAGCCGAACGGCGAGGCGCGATCTTCGTCGCTACCTGCACTCCTCTAGGTAGACCGCGATTCGCCAACCCTGGAGATCAACTCATGAAGAAGAAGATCCAGAAGCCCCTCAAGCTCAACCGCGAGACCCTCACCGCTCTCTGCCACAGCGACCTCCGGGAGCCGGTGGGGGCGGTGACCGGGCTCCCCAACGGGTGCAATACGATCCGGTGCACGGTCGCAACCGCGGCCACGTGCGGCGTGATCAACACCCAATGCGTCGGTTGGTGAGCTGAAGTGGGGGCGGTACGGCCGCTTCCTTGACAGCCCCCACCCGCTCCCGTCCGGGCCCGCGGTCAGGGCCCGGACGTCGTCTTCGCGAGGTGCCCTTCAGGAGGTGCTGCCCGAACGAGGTGCGCCGGTGAGATCGGGCCGGACCAAGTGCCACCTTCTTGGTCCGCTGATCCAGGGGACCGATTGGGCCCGGAAAGCTCCGGTCAACAGAGGCATCGGCTCTCCGTTTCCGGTAGACGCCCCTGACGAGGGGCACCGGCCGGCTCTAGAGCTTCGTCGCCGCACGGCGCAGCAACTCGACCGCGAACCGCTTGGCATCGGTCGCACCGGCGGCGCTCTGCACGGCGACGCTCAGCCAGAGGCGCTCGCCCCTCTCCGTGGTCTTCTCGACCGTCGCTTCACTGTGCTGGGGCCGGTAGAGCGCAGCGTCGCCGAGGCCCGGGATGTCCTCGACGGGCTCCTGGTTCTGCTCGAGCTGCGCCTTGAGATCGCTCAGCCGCCCTTTGGCCTCCGTGAGATAGACCTGGACGCTGCGGTAGCCCGTACCGTCCTCCGTGTAGAAGAGCACGCCGAGCTCCGGAGACTCGACTTTGAACTTCCCACCCAGCACATTCTCGACATCAACCATGGGCACGATCTTGGCCGGGTCCTGCGCCGCAGTGAGTTGGCCTGAAGCCGTGAGCATGAAGACTGCAAAAACGAAAGCAGCGAGGCAGCGGATGTCGCGATGCATGCAAGATCTCCCTTGAAGAACGCCATACCCCCGGCTGTCTGGACGAAGAAAACGCTTGGACAAGGAGGCCTCGGGGAGATTCTACATCGGGTCTGCGGACGAACACGGACGGTGGGAGGAGGGTCCTCCCGCCTGCGGGAAAAGAAGTGCCTGGACCGGCCGCTCAGAACTGCGACCAGAGGAACTGGTTCGTGACCTCGTGGTGGAACTGCATCTCGGAGGCCTTGATGAAGGTGCCGAGGGCCTTGGGGCAGCGTTCGGCTTGGGTGAGCAGGAGGATTCAGCGCTGGCCGCCGCAGGCGTCCGCCCGTGCGATAAGAAAGGCCCTCTCCCACACGTTGCGGGTCAGCGTGGCCGCAACCTGGAATTCTGAACGCGCCTCGGCCAGTCGGTATCGGCGGCCCGGCGCGCGCGGGCGTGCGGCTGGCTGGCGGTTCCCGCTCAACCCGCTCCGAGCCGGGCGAGATCGGACTGCCAGGACCGGCGCTCGCGGGCCTCTCGCTCGAACAGCTCTTCCGTCTTGCTCAGGATCAGGGTGTACGGCCGCCCCGAGCGCTGTGTTTCGTGGCGCACTGGGAGCTCGGAGGCTTCGATCCGTTGATGAATGTGTCCCCGGCCCTGTTGGGCGAGCGGCCATTCGAGCCGCTGGCGGACAGGATCGGCGAGGAAGGAGCCTAGCCTGCCGCAGAGCTCGCAACGGCAGCCGTCCGGAAGGGCGATCGACCAGTCGCCCGCGCTCCGCGCCGGCCGGGCCAGCCGGGCCTCCAGCCGCCCGATGCAATGTTGCGTCAGGGCCGTAAGCGCAGGCGCGGCCGATCTCCCGGGCTGCGCTTTCTCCTTCGCGGCCGTCCGCACCACCTGCACGAGGCAGGGGAGCAGCGGCTCGTTCTCGGCGGTGCACAGGGCTGTGACGACCTCGTCCCGGAAGTCGTCCGCCTCCACCACTCCGGCGCTCCCGAGAAGGCCGTGGAGCGGCGCGGAGAGCGCCGCCACCGCCTTGTCCCGCAGGCTCGGCTGCGCATGGCGCCGCGCCTCTCCGATCACCACCTGCAGCTTTTCCCACCGGTCTCGCAGCAGCAGCCGCGCGACGGCCGATCCCACGGCTTCGTCGGCGGCGCGCAGGGCTTTGCAGAGGCGCGGCAGCGCGGCGAGCCAAGAGAGCCGCTCCCGTTCGTCGAGCCTCGGGCTGCGATGGCGGTCGCCCGACCAGGCGGAGAGCAGTTGCCCCCACCAGCTCTCGCCGTAGCGCCTGGTCAGGGCCACCAGCGGCGGCGCCTCCTCAGGGGTGAGCGCCTCGACCCGGAAGGGCTGGAGCAGCGACGCCGCCAGCTCCGGCGTCGCGAGGCCGTCCGCCACCCGGAGGGCGCTGCCGAGGAGGCCGCGGCTGTCCTCGCGGTAGGCGACGCTCTCCCAGAACGGCAGCAGCGACGCCGCGAGCTCCCTGGCCTCGGGCGCCCCACCGGCCAGGATCTGCTGCTTGAGCGCCCGGAGCGCCCAGGCGGGCGAGGCTTCGGCTCGCACGGCGAACGCGCGCTCGCGCGGCCACAACACGAGGGCCGCCCTCCGGTACCAGCGGTCCATGGTGTTGCCGTAGTTGCCCATGTACCCCTCGTACTCGGAGGCATAGGGCGCGAGGTCCGACGATGGGGTCGAACAGCACACCTCGTCGTCGGACACCTGCGAGACGATCGGCAGGGCCTCTTCCCCTGCTAGGTCGACCCAGCGGGCCAGCGTGATCTCGCCGTCGATGAAGTCGCCGAGCTCGTAGGCGTCTGGATCGTCCGTCGCGGCGTCGTTCTCCGACCACTCATCGTCCTCGTCGCGCTCCCAGTGGCGGTTCCGGCCGCGCCAGGGCTCGTCCCAGCCCGGCTCCATGCAGTTCCATGTCTCATGGATTTCGGCGAGCGCGAGCACCAGCTCGCAGCCGCAGCGCTCCGCCGCCGCCCGGGCGCCGTCGTTCCCCTTGAGGCGCTGCCAGGCAAGGCCGTGCGCGGTGTACTCGTGATCGAGGAGGTAGACCAGACGGTTCGGCGGCTGCGCGGGCTGGCCCTCGTCCTGATACCTCCGGGAGGAGCGTGGTGTCGCGAAATGATCGCGCAGGCACCGGGCGAGGGCGTCGACCGTCGCGGGCTCGGCGGCAGCCGCTGCGATCGCGGTCTTGCCCCCCTTGAGGATCAGGTTGTAGGTCAAGGCGAGCCGGTAGCCCTCCTTGACCGGTTGGACCTCGTGCCGGCAGTCGGCATAGAAGGCGACGAAGGAGAGCTGCCGGCGGGAGCCACGGTCGACGACCTTCTCGCCCTGGTGCTCGACGACCAGGGCGCCGCCCTTGAACGAGGCCGGCAACGTCACGACAAGGGTGCCGACCATGGCGTCGGCCTTCTCCGAATCCTGGTGCGGCAGGAAGAACTGGCCCGGGCCATAGACCAGGAAGGAGTGGAGCTCGGCCTCGAGCCGGCAGCCGTCGGCCAGCCCGAGATCGGCGCGCAACTCTTCGAGCACCGGCAGGAGCGTCCGGTTCCACCGCCGGCGGTCGATCTTCACCCGGCTCCGGGGAATCTCCCAGGTGTCCCGGACTCGCCGGTCGAGAAGCGTCTTCTCCCCCCGTCCATAGCGAGCGGGCCGGGCGAGCCGGCAGAGATTCTCCGCCTGAGCCCGCGAGACGGGAAGGCGGAGCCGTCCGAGCCCCTGCACCTCCAACTGCAGGTCATCGGCCGTCGCCGTCCGCCGGGCTGTGAAGCAGCCGGGCGAGCCGACCGCGCCGAGGATCTCGCCGATCCGCTTGAGGTTGTCGATCATCACAGCACCTCTCCAGGAAACTCGCCGCCCATTGTCGCCTCCATCTACATCTCTCGGTCTTCCCAGCAGGAGAAAAATGCCCGGCATCCGAACTATACGCCAACCGCGGCCTGCTGGAGGAGAGGGAAAGCGGAGCAGCCGGGAGCGACCGCAGCCAGCCGCCGAAGGAGTCCCGAAGGGCGGGAGCAGATCCGCGTGCGCCACAGCAGCCCATGCGTCCAGCCCCGAAGGGGCGACATCGTAAAGCCTGGGGCGTGAGCCCCAGGTTCCCAGGGGTTCCCACCTTCAGAAAGCCTCGAAGGGGCGACAGCAGACCGGCCGGTCAGGATTCAGCGCTGGCAGTCGCAGGCGTCCGCCCGTGCAAGAAGAAAGGCTCTTTCCCTCACGTTGCGGGTCAGCGTGGCCGCAACCTGGAATTCTGAACGCGCCTCGGCCAGCCGGCCGGCCCGGAACAGAAAGTCGCCCCGTGCCGCCCGCAAGGGCGCATAGTGGCGGAGGGCGTCGTCGTCGCTGATCTCGTCCACCAGTCGGAGGCCCGCTTCGGGCCCGAAGGCCATGCTGTGGGCGATCGCGCGATTGAGATCGACCACGGGCGAGGGCGTCACGATGCGCAGCCGGTCATAGAGCGCGGCGATGCGCGGCCAGTCGGTATCGGCGGCCCGGCGCGCGCGGGCGTGGCAGGCGGCGAGCGCGGCTTGCAGCACATAGAGGCCGTCGCCGCCCAGCGCTTCGGCGCGGGCCAGCGCATCGAGGCCCCGGCGGATCAGCAGATGGTCCCAACGCGCGCGATTCTGCTCGGATATCGGTATGGCGGCACCGTCCGGTCCGGTGCGCGCCCGGAGGCGCGACGCCTGGATCTCCATCAGGGCCAGGAGGCCGAGCACTTCGCCATCCTCGGGCATCAGCCCGGCCAGCATGCGGCCGAGCCGTTGCGCCTCCAGGCACAGGGCCGGCCGGACAAGGTCGTCGCCCGCCGTGGCCGCATAGCCTTCGTTGAAAATGAGATAGATGACCTCGAGCACGGAGGGGAGGCGTGTCGCCCGCTCGGCGCCGCGCGGCGTCTCGAAACCGAGCCCGGCCTTGGCGATGGTCTTCTTGGCGCGGACAATGCGCTGGGCGATCGTCGCCTCGCTCGACAGGAAGGCGCGGGCGATCTCGTCGGTCGTCAGGCCGCCAACGACCCGCAAGGTGAGCGCCGCGCGGGCGTCGGGCGACAGGATGGGGTGGCAGGCCGTGAAGATGAGGCCCAGCAGCTCGTCGCCGAGATCATCGTCCATGGCCGCTTCGATCGCCTCGACCGCGCCATCGAACGTCTCTTCCAGCGTCCGCGCGATCTCCTCGTGCTTGCGCTCGCGCATCTTGTCGCGCCGGAGAGCGTCGATGGCGCGCCGTTTGGCGAGGGCCATCAGCCAGGCGCCCGGATTGGCCGGAACGCCGATCCTCGGCCATTCGGACAGGGCGACGACCAGCGCTTCCTGCGCCGACTCCTCGGCAATGTCGATATTCCGCACCACGCGGACCAGGCCCGCGATGAGCCTGGCCCATTCAATGCGAAAGGTCGCTTCGATCACCCGGTGCGTCTCGCCTGCGGTCACACCTCATTTTCGGCCAAGGCCCCAGGAGAGGCAAGCCGGCTCCAGCCGGCGGTATCAGGCGACGCCGAGCCTCCCGCGCTCCCCTTCACGGGGCGTCGAGAGCTCCTCGGGCGTCACAAACTCGGCCAGATCCTCCGCCTCGTAGAACGGCCGGATCTCCATCTCGCCCGGCATCATGGGCGCGCGCTTCACCCAAGCCATCGCCTCGTCCATGTCCTTGACCTCCCAGATCGAGAAGCCGACGATCAGCTCGCGGCTCTCGGCGAAAGGCCCATCGATGACTGACCGGCTGGAGCCATCAGAGACGATGCGCTTGGCTTGGGCGTCGTTTTTGAGGCCTGCGGCGGCCACGAAGACGCCGGCCTGGACCAGCTCCTCGGTGAACCGGTCCATCGCCGCGAACGCCTCGAGCGCCTCTGGCGTGGGCTCGCCCAATTTCATACCCTCGGTGGCTTTTGCTAACACCATAACCCGCATTGTCTACCTCCTTGTTTGAGCCGGCCTTTTTTGGCGTCTCATTGGAGCGTCGAACGAGCTTGTCGGAAATCGACATCGTTCTGCAAGTCTGTTCGACGTTCCCAAGTGCGGGGCAGGAGCGGCCGTTCCTCCAGGGAGGCCGGGCCGCCTGGAGGTTGCTCTACGCCGTGCGCCGAATCGTAATCGCCTGCCGGTCGCTGCCCAGCAGCGACAGCCGAATGTGCCCGGCGCAAGCTGGCTCGGGACGGCCGCGGTCACGACCGACACGCCGTAGCCCCACCCTCGGCCGCGGCCGAGAATCATCTCGCCGCCGGCGCGCTGCTCCGCCGTCAGATGATCGGTCTTCATCGCCTTGACCGAGGCGGGCGCGAGCAGCGCCTGTCCCTGATGTTTGCCGTCGGCAAGCAACATGCGAGCGAACGCGAGATAGTCGTCGGCCGTGGATACCAACCCGCCGGCACCCGGCTCGAACGCGGGCGGCCGGCTCCATTTTCCGGTCGCCGGCTCGTCGGACACGACGAGCTTGCCGTCTTGGCTGCGATAGGCGTGCGCGAGCCGATCGATCTCGGCGGGCGGCACGACGAAAGCCGTGTCTTTCATCCCGAGCGGTCCGAAGATACGCTCCTCGAAAAACCGTGACAACGGCTTGCCCGATGCCCTCGCCACGAGGACGCCTTGTACATTCGAGCCTGTCCCGTAGAGCCAATCCTCGCCCGGTTGCGCGAGGAGCGGAAGGCTCCCGAGCTTCCGCATCCACGCGTCGTTGTCGAACGGCATGGCCGGGTCCGGCGGTCCTTCGTCGCCGCCTTCCGCAGGCGGCGGAGAAGCTCAAGGCCGGCGAGCGGGGAGCTCTGTTTCCAGCAGGGGGCTTCCCGCCCGCGATGCCGTTCGTGGATGGGTGAGCAGCTCCCGTCTGGACTGCCCGATGACCGCCGGAAGATGCTTTCGGCCTGCAAGGCTCGGCGGCAGGCACCCTTTCCAGGAGCAAGCCCCCCCTAATTTAGTTTCGTGTCTCGCGCACTGATTCGGGGCCGCAGGTTCTTCTTTCCGCACGATCTCTTGTTTCCGTGTCTTCCTCAGTGTTATAACCATCTCTCGCCAAAGGAAGAAGGAGAATGCTATGTGGGATGGATTGCACGCGGTGCCGATGGCCAGGTGTCTCTGGATGGTTGGGTGCGGGAGGCGGCGGCTCCTCATCTTCCTCGTCCTCCTCGCGGCAGGTCCAGGAGCCGCTCTACGGCTCGCCGCGGAAGGCACCGATCCCTTTCCCACGCTCTCCTTCGACGAGCGGGTAGACTGCCAGGCAGCGGTCGAGCAGGTCTATGACCGCCACCGCATCTGGCCCAAGGACAACCCCGGCCCGAAGCCCGCTTTCGCCGTCGCCGTACCACATGCCGTTCTCGTCAAGAAAGCCGAGGACGCACTGGCGATGAGCGTAGCGCTCGCCGAGCGCTACCGCACGCCGGTCACAGCCGCCGAGCTCCAGGCCGAGCTCGACCGCATGGCGAAGGAGAGCGAGGCTCCGGTCATGCTGCGCGAGATCTTCGCCGCCCTCGGCAACGATCCCGCCCGCGCCGCAGAGTGCGTGGCCCGGCCGCTGCTGGCGGAGAGGAAGCTGCGCGCCGCCTTCGCGGCGGAGACCAAAATAGGGGAGCAGTCCTTCGAGCTCTGGTGGGCGGCGGCGGCGCGGGAGAAGGCGAGTGGGCGCGAAGCGTTCGTGCAGCCGGTGGGGAGCTACCGACTGCCGACGGTGGCGGCTGCGAATAGCTGCACGAACGACCGCTGGACACCGACGACACCGGCTCCGAAGCCGCCGGGCACGATCCCCGAGGTGGGATCGGCCCGCGTCGGCCCTTCATCTGTATGGACCGGCGCCGAAATGATCGTCTGGGGAGGCGGCAGTGTCTGCTCGACCAATGGCAACGTCTGCCTGCTCGACAGCGGGGCCCGCTTCAGTCCGGCCACAGGCGTTTGGACACCTTTTCAAGGAGTTGGAGTACCCGCCGGCCGCGTCGGTCACATCGCCGTGTGGACAGGTTCCAGGATGGTCGTTTGGGGAGGAATCTCGGACCAGAGGACCAACACAGGTGGCATCTACGATCCGGCCGCGAACGTATGGGTGGCGACCAACACGAACGGCGCGCCCACCGGCCGCGATGCGATGACCGTGGTGTGGACCGGCACCGAGATGATCGTTTGGGGAGGGCGGGGCGGACAGTTCGGCACCGACTTTCTCGGCACAGGCGGCCGCTTCAACCCGCAGTCCAACACCTGGGCCGCGACCTCCTCGGGCGGAGCACCCTCACCACGATCGCAACATACGGCGGTCTGGACCGGCAAGTGGATGATCGTGTGGGGCGGTGAGGTCAACAACGACACGTTCTTCGGCGACGGCGCCCTCTACGATCCTGCGCTCAACACCTGGCAGCCGGTCGACACCGGCCCCAAGGCACCTACCGCCCGCTATGAGCACGTCGCCGTCTGGACCGGCAGCCAGATGATCGTTTGGGGAGGACGGAACCGGAGTGACGGGTTGAATCAGCTCAACACCGGAGCCTTGTTTGACCCCGGCATCAACACCTGGACTTCGTTCACCAAGCTCGGCGGAGCGCCTGTCGGGCGCAGTGGAGCCTCGGTCGTCTGGACGGGCAGCGAGATGATCGTCTGGAGCGGCAATAACAACAATCAGGACCTGAACAGCGGTGGCCGCTATAACCCCTCGACGGACACCTGGTCGCCGATGAGCATTGCGGCGGCGCCAGGCAGCCGTTCCCAGGAGGCGATCGTCTGGTCGGGAGACGAGATGATCGTCTGGGGAGGCACCGGAAATCCGACCGGAACCTTCGGCATGTATGACGACGGCGGCAGATACTGCGCGCATCTGCTCCGCTGGGTGGCCCTTGGCGACTCCTTTTCGTCGGGCGAAGGCGCAGGCCTCAATCTAGGTCTGATTCACTATCTCCCTGGCACCAACGAGCTGCGTGAGAACATATGTCATCGCGCTGACACCGCCTATCCTCAGGTGGTGTCAGATGTCACGTTCAAGCTTCGCGCAAGCTCTTTCTTTGCCTGTAGTGGCGCTAAGATCCTGAATGTTCTTCCGCGTACGAACAGCGGCACACCGCAATGTATCCCGCCAGTCTTCGAGACCGCGTTCGAGACACCGCCCTGCACGCCCTATAGCGTTCCCGACTCCATTACCCAACTCGATCATCCAGAGCTTGCAGATGCCGACTTGGTCACGATCACCATCGGAGGCAATGATTTCGCGTTCTCCGCGCTACTGAGGCTCTGCGGCTTTCACGACATGTGCAGCACGTTCATCCCGGATAATCTTGGCGAGACCCTGGGCCAGTGGACGTCCCTAAGGCCCGCCTTAGTCAAAACCCAACTGAAGCTGCTGTTCTCGGCGATCCGGCTCAAGGCGCCGCATGCAGACGTTCGAGTTCTCGGCTATCCCCTGATCTTTCCGGCGGACCCTGCCCGACAGACCTGCCCGAACCTGGCGAACTCCTGCAACCTCATGAGCTGGAGTCCCAGCAATCAGGTCTGGCTCGATAGCTTGGTCCCGGTGGTCAATGACACCATCAAGCAAGCCGCTGTGGAATCCGGCGTTCGCTTTATCGACGTTGCGTCAACATTCGCCGGCCACGAGATCTGCAGCCTGCAAGGTTCGTGGTTCATCCCGCCAGCATCCGGAACCGCCGAATGCTCGATGATGCTTTTTGATCAGTTTAGAGCGGAGCACTTCCACCCGACGGCGATCGGACATATCCTCGGTTATCGAACAGCCCTGTCGGCTGATGTCGCCGCGGTTCCGATCGGCAGCGGCCTGTCACGGCTAGTGAAGCCTCCCAGCGACAAGCAACTCGCGGATCTCCTTCGCCGCGCACAAACCCAAGACGCGCAGACCCCCACTCTTGACGAACTAGCGATGGCTGTCGTCTCTCCGGCCTGTGGCGGATTGGCCGTGCCGGGGCAGACCCTCTCGCTGACCGGCAGGGGCTTTGCGGCGGGTACCCTGATCACGATCTCGCTCAGCACTGGCACGCCGCAGGTGCTCACCACGGTCAACGCCGACGACGCTGGTGGTTTTGCAGCCACGGCGACCGCTCCAACTGGCGGTGCGGCGCAGCTCTTGACCGTGTTGCAGGCGTCCGGCACCGGCGCCAATGGCCAGCCGCGTGACCTGATCGGATTCGTCACGATCGGCCCCGAGCTCGGCGTCGACTCAGACGGCGACGGCATTCCGGACGTATGCGACAACTGCTCGAGTGCCTTCAATCCAGACCAGGCCGATGCCGACGGAGACGTAATCGGCGACGCCTGCGATCCTTGCGCTCACGACGCATCGAACCTCTGTGCCGCCGCCTTCTACACGCTGACGCCGTGCCGCCTCGTGGACACCCGCACGGCGGACGGCCCGGCGCTCTCACCCAGCGAGCCGCGCTTCTTCCAGGCGATCGGGAAGTGCGGCATCCCGGGCACCGCGAAGTCCGTCGTCGCCAACATCACCGTTGTTTCCCCCACCGGCTCCGGCTATGTGCAAGTGTGGCCGGCGGACGCGCCTAAACCTCCGACGAGCGTGATCAACTTCTCCGCTCAGCAGACGCGGGCGAACAACGCCGTGCTGCAGATCTCGGCGGACGGTCTGGGGATTCTGGCGGTGCAGCCGGTGGTGGCCGGCGGTGGCACCGTGCAGCTGATCATCGACGTGAATGGGTACTTCCAGTAGGCCGCGGCAACCAGGTGCGGCTCCAGGGAGGGTCCGGCGCGGCAGTCCTGGCGGAAAGGGTGCCACCCATTAGAAGGCCCCTTGTCAACTCCCGACACTTCTCCCTTCCGGGAGTTGCTTGATTCCGGACGGTCGAGTTCGGGCAGTACAGCAGCTCGTTGGTGCGGAGAGCCGCACCAGCCATCCATCGGGATCAAGGTGCTGGAGCCGGGAAGCGGCTCCTACGCCGTGCGCCGGATCGTGATCGCCTGCCGGTTGCTACCCAACAGCGACGCCAGAGACAGGATCACCAGGGTCACCAGGAAGATTACGTAGGCCAGGATCTCGGGCGAGAGCCCCGCCACCTGGGCAGGCAGCGCGGCGTCGTGCCGCATGACCGCCGCCTTCATGCCGCATGCCGCACACGGCCAGCCCCATCACCTCGCGGCCATGCCGGTGTAGTGCATGGCGGCCACCCCCAGCCCCATCGCCGTGCCCCCGCCGATCAGCCCCGGAAGGACAGTTGAAGCGCAGGTCAAGGAAAAAGATCGAGGCGGAGCCACTGCCTCCTGGCTGAAAGTTGCGTCTCATGGTTCAACTGTAAGCGGGTGACCGTCGCTCTGCCAATCGCGGTCAGTCCTTCGATCTCTCCACTTGGAGCTGTGGCACGGAAGTGCTCCTCCCACAGGTGTTGACGGGGATGAAAAAGGAGGACAACAGCTTGGCTCGCAGGGTCAAGGCCGCTGCAATGCGCGGCTTTGCGAAGATTACAGGAGCGGCACGCAAGCGCCAGATTGCTGAGGTCGTCCGACCCACCCAACGCGACAGGAGTGATGTGCTCGACTTCGAAGGGGAAATTGAAGACAGCTTCCGGTGCGTGGCAGTACTCACACCGATGTTCCGCTCGTAAGGCAACTTGCCCGTAGCGCGGATTCATCAGCCCAATTCGGCTCCGAGCGCGGCGGCGCGATCCCCTGCGGCGCGGAGCTCGGCTTCGACAAGCGCCTCAAGCTCAGACTGTTCGACAGCAGGCAAGCTCTCGCCCCGGTCTCGGGCTGTCCGCCAACGCTCCATCAAGATGGCCAGCCGTTGCTGTTGCTCCGCGTTGAAGAGACGGTCCGGGCGGAGGTTTTGAACGATGATCAAGGTGCCGGCCTCGTCGATGGAGAGCTGCGGAGTCAAGGCGTCCAAGGCCTCGCCCACGGTGCTTCCTTGAGAGTGTTTGTGTCCAGCAACTGCACGGTAGGAGAGATCTCCTTTCTCCGTCGGCACCGGCAAGATGGCTACCCTGGTCATTGGCCATTGCCTCCGTTCTTCATTCTAACAGGGCGCCGGGCCTTCGGCCCACTGTCTGCAGCGCCTACGCCGTGCGCCGGATCGTAATCGCCTGCCGGTTGCTGCCCAGCAGCGACGCCAGGGACAGGATTACCAGGGTGACCAGGAAGATCACGTAGGCCAGGATCTCGGGCGAGAGCCCCACCACCTGGGCCGGCAGCGCAGGGTCGTGCTGCATGATCGCCGCCTTCATGCCGGTGTAGTGCATGCCGCACACGGCCAGCCCCATCACCAGGGCGCTGGCGATGATCTGCCACAGGCGGGTGGTGTTGAAGACCAGCCAGAGGGCAACGATCGACGCCACCACCGCGATGCCCAGCGAGATCCCCACGATGACTAGGTCATAATCCAGATGGGCCTGCATCCGCATCGCGGCCATGCCGGTGTAGTGCATGGCGGCCACCCCCAGCCCCATGGCCGTGCCCCCGCCGATCAGCCGCCAGGGGCTGGTCGGCCCCTGGCCCACCACGTAGATCCCGAAGCCGGTGACGACCACCGCCACCAGCAGCGAGGCCAGGGTGATCGGCACGTCGTAGGCCACCGGCATGCCCATGTCGAAGGCCAGCATGCCGATGAAGTGCATCGACCAGATCGCCCCGGCCCCCATCGCCAGGGCCCCCGCCAAAAGCGAGCGCCACTTCTCCGCGCCGCGGGCCCCGGCGTGCTGGCGGCAGAGCTTGAGCGCGGTGAAGGAGCCCAGGACCGCGATCACGTAGGAGAGGGCGACGAGGAACAGGTTGTAGTCGTGCGGCATCGTGTCCATGAAATCTCCCGGCTTCAGGGTTGGAGGTCGGCGATCATGCCCGGCTGTGCTCGCTCGAGGCAGATGATGAGGTAGCTCCGATAGCTGCGCCAGGTGATCGGAATGACGAAGCTCTTCAAGTGGCGGGAAAAGGAGATCCTGTCCGGCTGCCCGAAGAGCACGGTCGGAACCGAGATCAGGAACTCGCCGCCGAAGTACTGGCGGGCGTTGCCGGCGATGGTATTGGCGACCTCACCCACCAGGTCCTCATGGTCGGAGAAGCCGACCACGGTCTCGCCGAAGCGGTGCAGCAGCGCGGTCAGTTGCTCGGCGCAGGAGGTGAAGTACACCGCGCCGCGGTGGCGCCCGGAGATGCCGATCACCCCGGTGAAGTCCAGGGCGACCGGGTCCTCGCCCTTGAGGTACGGTGCATCAACCTTCGCCGGCTCGCCGGTGACCCGTTCAAAATAGCGCACCACGCCGTCGATGAAGACCTGGATCTCCTCGTCGCTCATCGCGGGCCTCAGGCCTCGGCAATCAGGTTGGTGAGCGCCAGGTTGAGGTCCTCGGCCGAGAACGGCTTGACCACGTACTCGTTGGCGCCCCGTTCCACCGCCTCGATGGCGGTCTCGGCGTCGCCCAGGGCCGAGATCACCATCAGGCGGGTGTCCGGCTTCAGGGCCATCATCTTGGAGATGCAGGTCAGGCCGTCCATCTCGGGCATGGTCAGGTCCATGGTGACGAACTCCGGGCGGTGGCGCTCGAACAGCTCCATCGCCTCGCGGCCGTTGGCTGCCTGGTAGATCTTGGTCACCCGGTCCGAGAAGATGTGCCGCTCGATGCTGCGCCGGACGGTGCTCGAATCGTCGACGATCAACAATCTGCCGCTGGTTCCCAACACGGTTCTAGCCCCCATTCGGCAGCACGATGTGGAACTCGCAGAACTCGCCCCGTCTCTGCTGCCGCAGCGAGATCTGTCCCCCCAGCCGGGCCAGCGCGTCGCGTGCGGCGTTCAAGCCGACACCGCGCCCGGCATCTTCGGTCGTCTGGACGGCGGTGGAGAAGCCGGGATGGAAGATCATCTGGTCGAGCGCTTTCGGTTTCCACTGGTTCTGCTCGCGGTCGATCAGCGGCTCGAGGATCGAGGGCGTGCTCTTGGCCAGCTCCTGCACCCGCTCGATCACCTGCTGGTAGTCAATGCCCCGGCCGTCGTCCCTGAACAGGAACTCGAGGTTGCCGTTGTTCTGCCGGGCCGCCACCAGGATCCGTCCCTCCTCCGGCTTGCCCGCCACCCGCCGCTCGGCCGGGGACTCGATACCGTGGACGATCGAGTTGCGGGCCAGCTGGGCCATGACGTTGCGGAGCGCGCTCTTGTACTTGAACGGGATCGCGAGGTCGCCGGGAGCGCGGAACGCCACCACGACCTTCTTTCCGGACTTCTCCGCCAAGTCATCGGCGAAGCGGGTCACCAACGCTGAGAGCACCTCGGTGTCGCTGGTGCCGGAGGTTGCCTTGAGGCTGCGCTGGGTCTCGGCGAAGCGGGCCAGCACGGCGCGGATCTCGGCCAGGCTGTCGATCATCTCCGACAGCTCGAGCACGATGGGGACGAAGTCGCTGCCGTCCAGGAGGGTCCGGCCGCGGAGCGCGGCCAGCTTCTCCTCGAAGCGGTGGGCGGCGGCGACGAAGTAGTCGATGCGCAGCATCGCCGCCGTGCCCTTGATGGTATGGACGCCCTTGAAGATATCGTCCGCCAGGTGGCGGTAGTAGGTGTTGCGATCGGGGATCGATAGCAACGCCGACCGGCCCTCGCGCAGCAGCGTATTGATGGTCTCGAGCTCGGTGTGGGCGTCCTCGATGAACTCGCGCAGCATCTGGGGCTCGACGTGCATCACCGACAGCAGCAGCTCGGCCTGGCGCTCCATGCGCTGCTGTGACTCCTTGAGCTGCTGCGCCAGCAGCGCCCGGGCGGTGACGTCGGCCACGGTCACCATCGCGTGGCGGATCTCGCCGTCCTCGCGGATGCGCTCGAAGGTGAAGGTGAGGAACTTCTGCTCGAGCTGCCCGCTACGGTTGGGGAACGAGGCCTCGACCTCCTTCAAGGGATTGACCTTGGCGATCACGCTGTTGGTCTTGGCCGGGTTGAACAGCAGGCGCAGGAAGCGGACGGTGAGCTCGTGGGTGCGCTCGGGGGTGATACGGCGGATCAGGTCGAGGAAGTCAGCCCCCGCCAGCTCCTCCTGGCCGAAGATCTGCCGCGTCGCGGCCGAGTATTTGGTCTCGATCGTGAGCTCGGGGGTGAGCAGGAACAGGCCCTCGCGCACCGCCCCCATGATGGTATCGGTGAGGCTCAGCGAGCGCCCGAGCTCGATGTTGGCCTGCTCCAGGCCGGCCGTGTTGGCCGCCAGCCGGTCGACCATCTGGTTGAAGGAGTCCGCCAGCACCGCGATCTCGTCCCGCCCCGACACGCCGACCCGTACGTCGAGCTCGCCGTCGCGCACCAGGGTGGCGGCCTCGGCCAGGGTGGTGACGGGCGTGATCCAGCGGCGGGAGAGGAACAGATAGGAGGGCAGCAGCACGGCGAGCAGGATGCCGGAGATCAGCAGCAGCAGCGAGCGGGAGATGCGGTCGGCGGCCTGCTCCAGCTCACGCTTGGGCGAGACCTGGACCAGCTTCCAGCCGGTCTCGGGCACCGGGAAGACGAGGGCCAGGGAAGGTTTTCCGTTGAGCGGATCGGCCGGCAATTCGACTCGGAGCGGGACGCGGATCGGCGCCGCCGCTGCGCCGCCCGCCTGCAGGCGCCGGAGGGCGTCCGCGATCGGCCGGAAACCCGGATGGCGATCCGCCACCTCGCCGGCGGTGAGCGTCGCACCGGCTTTCCCGGCCCCGCCTCGGCTCGTCAAACCCACCAACTCGGGCCGGGGAAAGGAGAGGAACCGTTGATCGCGATCGAGCAGGAAGGCGTAGCCGCTGGCCTCGCCCCGCCACGCCTGGGTGAGGCGCTGCAGGTTGGACGGGTCGAGGGTGCTCCCGCCGGCGAGCCATCGCCGCACTTCCTCCACTCTCCGCTTGCCGGCTTCCTCCAGCTTCCCGGCGGACTGCTCCGCGACCTGCTGCCGGCCATAGGTGCTCATGACCAGCGCGATGCCCATGAAGATCAGGGAGAACAGCGCCAGGAGACCGACCACTCCCTGCCACGCCAGGCTACCCAGCCGTGGCCCGCGGCGGCTGGCCGCCGGCCGTCGCTGAACCGCCGCGGCCGGCGCCGGAGCTTCACCAGCAGATGGTGTTTCGACCTCGTTCAAGCTTCGGAGTCTCCTTGTGAGGGTACCAGTATCTCATGCTTCAACCCGGCCACCCGTTCGATCTCGACACGCAGAGCTGCTTCTCACCAGGGGCGGCGCGGGTGAAGGCGGAGGCAGATGGTTTTCCGCAGGCTAACCCGCCGGGACGGGCGCCGGGCAGGAGGGAATTCCCTCAGCCGGCAGGGGGAAAATCCCTCAGGGCGGCAGAGTCCGCCGGCGGCGACCTGCTTCACCTCCGCACGGCGTCGATCACATACTGCCCGCCGAGGGGAAGCCAGGCGAGCCGCGCTTCGAGCCAGCGCCAGACGGCTCCGTGCCAGGGGAAGAAGAGGATGTAGCGGGACCGGACGTCGGCGAGGCCGGCGGCGGTGAGCCGGCGCCTGGCTTCGGGTTGCGCCAGCAGGACGGCGTCGCGGTCGAGCTCGCAGCGGCCGATCACGAGGCGGGTCAGCGGATTCCACGGGTTGTGCTCGCATAGCAGGACGAGGCCGCCGCGCCGGGTGATGCGCGCCGCCTCGGCCAGGAAGGCGGGGCGCCGGTCGACGGGCACGTGGTGAAGGACGCAGACGGCGATCACCAGGTGGAAGCTCTCGTCGGCGAATGGGGTGCGCAGGCCGTCGGCGGCGATCAGCCGGCCGTCCGGCACCGCGGCCCGCCCAAGGCTGGAGATGGAGGGATCGATCCCCCAGACGGCGGTGAGCAGCGGGCGCAGGCGCTCGGTCAGCAAGCCGATGCCGCAGCCGATCTCGAGCACCCGCGGCGCACCGTCCGCCACGATCCGGCGTTGCGCTTCCAGAATGTCCCGCACCTTGGCTTCGAAAAAGAAATCGTGCTCGAGGCCGACGACCGTCAAGGCCCGGGCCATCTTCTGCTCATAGTCCGCGCTGTGCTCGTTGAAGCTCAAGCAGGGCCTCACGGCTGTGGTTGATAGAGGGCGTCCAGGCCCTGCTCGAGCGGCCGGGCGGTGAAACCGAAGGCCCGACAGGCGCTCTGGGTGTCGTGGCACTTCGGGCTGAACAGGCGCGCCACCTGATCGGCGTAGAGAGGCGGTTTGTCGAGTGGCAGGAGCGCGAACGCCCGGGCGGCGAGCGCGAGCAGGCCGGCGGGCACGCCGAACCTCCGCGGGCAGGTGTGGAAATAGGCCGCCAGGCGCCGGATCAGCTCCAGGTAGGTCATCTCTTCCGGCCCCGCGAGCATCAGCACACCGCCATGGCCCGGCTCCTTCACCGCGCGGCAGATGCCGTCGACGACGTCGTCGAGATAGACCGGCGCGAGGAGCGGGCTGCCGTCTCCGGGGACCGGGACCCAGCGTCCCCGGCGGCAGCGTTCGATCAGCGCCGAGATACCTTCGGCGCCGGTCCCATAGACTTCGGCGGGCCGCAGGATGTTCCACTCCAGGCCCGAGCTCCGGACGATCCCTTCGGCCTGGATCTTGGATCGGCTGTAAGCACCCCCCTCGGGCGAGATCGCGCGAGTGCTTACCAGGGTGAACCGCTGGATGCCGGCCCGCCGGGCCTCGGCGACAAGATTCAGCGTGCCGGTGGCATTGACCTCGGCGTAGCGGGCGCTCCGGTTGGTGTGCGTGACGGCCGCCAGGTGGAGGACCTGGTCGATGTTCGTGCAGACCCCGGCGAGGCTCTCCGGCCGCGTCACGTCGGCGCGGACGGACCCCCAGCCCGGCGGCAGGGAGTCCGGGGCGCTGCGATGCAGGACGGTGCCGGTGAGGCCCTGCCGGTGCAGCGTGGCCAGCAGCGGACGGCCGAGGCGCCCGGGGCCGGTCACCAGGATCCTCATTTCGCGGCCTTCCGCCGGAGCTCCCGGAGCCGGTAGCGCCACAGGTTGCGCAGGAATTCGACGACCGCCGCCATCGAAATGAAGGAGCGCCGGCCGGTCAGGCCGAGGAACTCCGTCTCGATCTCGCCGATGCGAAATCCCAAACGGCGGGCCTGGATCAGGATTTCGGCGTCGATGAACCAGTCGTCGGATCGCAGGGCCAGCCGCTCGTAGGCCGCGCGGGTCAGGATCTTGGGCTTGGCGTTGACGTCCCGCACCGCGAGGCCGGGGAAGAGACCGTGAAAGAGCCCGTTGAAGACCAGCGAAAAGAGCTTGCGCTTGAGGCCGTCGCCGCGCCTCGTGCGGTACGTCTTCGCCAGATCGAGGCCTTGTTCGCGGAGCAGCCGGTAGATCCGCACCAGGTCCTCGACCAGAACCTGGCCGTCGCCGTCGATGACCGCCAGGCACGCACCGGTGGCGAGGGACAAGCCGCTGCGCATGTCCCAACCCATCATTCCCTGTTTCGCCACCGCCGAGCACACGATGCGGGGGTCGCCGGCCGCCAGCTCGCGCACGACGTCCGGGGTCGTGTCGCCGCTGCCCGCGACATAGTTGCCGACCAGCACGAGCTGATAGTTGTCGATGCCCGCATCGACGAGCACCTTGCCGATGCGGGCCGCGCAGGAGCGCGCCTCGTCGCCGGAGCGATAGCAGAGGACGACGACGGAGAGATCGGGGCTCATGGGCACTTTCGCGGAGGAATCGCGGTGGCATCGCGCGATCTACTGGAGCAACAGGGCGCGCTGCCGCGGCGTCAGCGGGCGATTCAGGATCCGGCCGGCGGGCCGATAGCCGGCAAGCGCCGCGCCGGAGCCGCCCAACAGTGGGTCACCCTGCGGATTGGCAACCAGCCGCCAGGTCCCTTTCCGATCGTCGAAGTCCAGGATCACCAGTTTCTCGTAGGGAAAGCGGTCGGCCGCACAGGTGCCCGCCGCGAAGCATTCGGCCTTCTGCTCGTGCCAGCAGTCGAGCCCCTCGGGGGTGGCACGGCAGCCCGTGCCGCGGTCGGGGGCCATGCGCAGGCCGTGAATGGCGGGGTCATCATAGAGCAGGACGAGCCAGCTCTGAGCCAGATAGTCGGCCTCGGTCGCGAGATACAGCTCCGGCGTCGGCTCGCTGCGCAGGATGATGCCGGTGCCGGGCGTCAACGCGGGAGCGCTGGTGACGATCGACAGGAGCTCCTTCTGGTGCAGCCGCCAGGTCGAAACCCACAGGTCCTGACGCTCCAGGCCTCCCCAGACTCCGAGGCCCACGAAGAGGAGCGGCACGAGCAAGAAAATGGCCCGGAAGCGTGGCCATCTTTGCACCGCCCAGCCGGCCAGAACGGCGATGGCGAGAGATGCCCAGGTGCGCGACAGGATGTGCGTGCGATAGTGAACTTCGGCCATCTGAAGCCCGGCATACGCGGCGTTCGCGATCAAGGCCATCGCGGCGAAGGTCCCGGCCAGCAGCAGGGTCCGGGCGGCGCGCTCCGGCGGCTCCGGATTGTGTGCCCGGCGCGCCCGGAACGCGAACCACGCCGCCGCGACCGCCGCGCCGAGCCCCATCGCCCACAGGGGGATCGCCGCCGGCGGCCGCGGATACCAGACCGGGTGTGCGAAGGCCCAGCGCCAGGGCGCGAAGTTCTCGTACCCCAGGCTTGCCGTGCGATGAAGCCGCTCGGCGAGACTCATCGGCTGCATGGCCACCGCCGCGTAGCCGCTGGCGTCGTGCAGAAACCGCCACTCGATGGGAGCCGCGGGAGCCAGGGTGAGGCCGAGAGCCGACAGCACCAGAAGCATCCGCCGCCAGCCCTGGAGACCGCTTCGCCAGAGCAGAAGCAACGGCACGAACGGCAGGGCGGGGATCGCGATGTCGAGCGTCCAGATGCTGATCGCGATGGCGGCGCACGCGAGCGCGATCCAGCCGGCCCGCCCGCCCGCCAGGTAGCGCAGGCTGCAGCCGACGGCGAGCAGCAGCATGAGCGCGGCGAGGTTGTAGCCCAGGGACGTGAGGTTGCCGGTCAGGTAGTCGCTGGTCGCGGTGAGCGTCAGGCAGATCGCCAGGAACCGGGTGAGCTGCCGGCCCGGCAGCAGCAGCCGGGCGATCCAGCCGGCGGCGAGGGCCTGGCCGAGCCAGGTCAGGCCGAAGATCAGGTGCAGGGTCCAGATGGGCTGCGGTGTCGCGAGCGCCAAGCGAAAGGGCAGGGTATAGAGGCGCCGCAGGGGAGCGCCGGCCGGGGTCAGGGCGGCCATGAAACCGTGGCCTTGAAAGTTGCGAGCCAACCGCAGGAGCAGCGTATCGTCCTGCCACAGGCCGCGCATCGGCACGGTCAACCCCCAAACCAGAAGGAGCAGGGCGAAGTAGAGCGCGCCGTCGCTGTTCAGTCCGGCGGCGAGCCGGCGCAGCGGCGGCAGCGACCGGTCCCGTGCTTCCAGAGTCTCGCTCAAACTATCCTCCCACGGTCTGCCGCATGCTAGCACCGCAGCGCATTTTTCGTGGGACACGCGGGCCGTAAGGCTCTTACCTAGCATCCCCGATCAGGACCCAGCCGGCCCAGATCTTGGCCGGGTCGTGGCGCTCGTCGCGCGAGCGGCGCCGCGCCTCGGTCAACGCTTCATCCTTGCGCAACCCCGTCCCTCCTGGCCCGCCTTTGCGGTATGCCTGGTAGAAGTCGACGAGGAAACGGCTGGTGGCCTCTTCCTCCGGCACGTACCAGCGGTTGGCGACGACCGCGGCAGCGCCTGCGATCAGGAACGAGCGGGTGACGTCGAGCCGTTCATCGCTCAGCAGGGGTTTGCCGTGCGAGGTTCTGCAGGCGGCCAGTGTCACCAATTCGGCGTGGAGCTGTATCTTGGCGATCTCGGCGGCGGTGAGGCGGCTGTCATGGTCCGGAGTCGGCTCGATCTCGAGATATGTTTCGGTGCGACTTTTTTCGGTGTATACACCGTGCGTGTCCATCAGCAACTGGCGGGCTTGGCCAACGTGGTCTTTGTAGCTTTTGTAGTTGGCCACTGTGGGATGGTATGCGGTTTTGTCGAAAACGGCGGAGATCTTGGCGATTTCCCCAGCCGGAAGACTCAGTCCCTGGCCGGCGGAGAAGCCGACGAAAGAATCGTTTTCCAGGGGCGTAGCGTGGTGGTGCCGGGCAAAGGCGAGGGCTGATACCGAGGGCGCGATGCTGATCTGCCAACGTTCGAACAGGCGCTTGCCCGCGGCGTCGCGCAACGCCTCGAACGGCAGCCCATGGAGAGGTCCGTGGGGTACGAGGACAAGCGGCCCACTCTTGGGGAGTTTGTCGATGAAGGGATCGATCAGGAGAGCCCTGAGCGTCAGAGCCTGAGCCACGCTCGTTCGTTCTTCGGAGGGGTTGGCGAGGCCGTAGACGAAGTCGTCAATTTTCTGTTCCAAGTCTTTTTTCGAGATGGTGATTGACCGCGCGTGGATCTCCGTTGTCTCGGGTCGTATCAGAAAACCCCAGACTTCCGAGTCAGCGACATAGTAGACCAGCAGGGGGCCGGTCTCGCGGGCCAGATTTTGAATTGCGGCAGTGTCCAGCGGGGGCTCTTGAGGTAAAGACCTCTTGCCCGCAGCGTTCCACTTCAGCTCCAGCTCAAGTCTCTGGACTCGGAGACTCGCCTGTTGGTCCAGCGTTGGGGAGCCGCGGAGCTTCTCGTCGATTTTCGAGATCTCGGTTTCAAGTTGCTGGCGTTCCGCCGTCGGGTCGGCGGTCGAGGTCGTCACTCCATGCTTCAGAGGGGCAGCAATGAGATCGAGGAGAACGCGGGACCTGGCTTCCTCGGCCAGCCGCAGTGCCTCGGCCGCCTTTCCCCTTTGCCGGGCCCGGAGGGGGACTAGAATGTCATAGGCTCCCCTGATCTCATTCTCTAATTGGGTGCGATCGGCATCCGTGGTCCCGGTTTCGCGAATTATGCCGTGAAGGCGGATCGCTTCCTCGGACGAGCGCGCGGCCCTCCTGGCCATGACGATCATATTAATGATAGCCACCGGATCCACCGCAATGGACACCGAAACGTGGCTGCCTATACTGATCCCCTTTCCCACAGGCAGAGGCGAGCCCCTCTGCGCCTTCAGCGCCGCTTCAGCCTCGGCTCTCATGAGGAGGGCAGAAATCTGGCTGGAGGCAACGCCGGCGCTTTGGTAATTCGCGATTGCGGACGACGCAGGCTTGATTACGCTTCCCCACTGTTGACCGCCTGCCGTAGGCATGGAAGCCCTGACTTGCTCTTCGCCAAACCATGTGTCCCCTTCTCCCTCGTGGTCGCCGACAGCAACGAAGAGCTTTCGGGCCTTGGAAAATGCATCGAGAGCCTTCTCGTAGTCCTCGCGACCCAAGCGCTCATTATTTTTTTTAAAATCATCCTTACAAAGTCGCAAGTAAACGTTGGCCTCGCCTCGCCAGGTGTTTGCTTGCCCAAGCTTGTTGCCGGCAGCAATGTAGAGCACTCTGGCCTCTCTGTAATGGTAGAGACCTGGCGCGTGGCGCGTGATCTCTTTCTGGTTCTTATCTTCGCCGTCGTTTTCGCTCTTGTCCTTGCTGAGCCGGTAGAGGATTTCGGCTTCGCCATACCAAGTGTGTGCCAGCCTGAATTTCTCTCCTTTAGCGAGGAGAGCCTGTCGGGCGGTTCGGAAGAGCTGACGAGCCGTTTCATAGGCTTCGAGGGCCTCCTTCTCCTCGCCGAGTCGATCGTGGACCCTGGCCTCGCCTCTCCAGGTGTCTCCTTGTCCGAGCTGATCGGCGGTAGCGAGGAAGAGCTCTCGGGCGTGCCTGTAATCATCGCGGGCCTCGTAATCGTCGCCGAGGCGCAAAAGGACGTCAGCCTCACCCGTCCAGGCGTGTCCTTGTCCGAGTTGATCACCGGCGGCGCCGAAGAGCTCTCGGGCTTTTCTATAGGCTTCGAGAGCTTTCACGTTCTCGCCGCGAAGAAAGTGGGTCTCTGCCGAAGAGAATTGCTGCGAAGCCTGGCCACGCTCGCCAACGAGGTCAGCCGTCTTCTGCGGCACCGCAGGCCAGGCACAGAGGAATAGTGCAGTCCAAAGGAATGTTTTCATGGCTTCTTCTCCTTTATTCCTATCTCCGCCAGGAACGCCACCTCGCCACCGCTCGGCCTCCAGGTGGGCATGAGATCGTCCTCCAGCCGGTTCTGCCTGTTTTTGGGCTCGCCTGACTCGTCGACCAACTGCAGGTCCCAGCCTTTCTGGCCAGAGACGTCGACGAAGGCGACGATGGCAACGTTTTCCTGCGGTGATCTGAAGATCTCCCAATAGAGACGAGGATCAAATCCCACGTTCTCCACGGTGCGGGCTGCGAGATTGATTCTCAGGAATGCCGGCTGGCTGTTTTCGACTCCAAGGGTCAAGGCGAGGATCTCATTCCCCTTGGAATCCGCTGCGACGAGTTGGTGAATGCTGTAGGGCAGCTCAAAGTCCTGTTTAGGATCGACGTTCTTATCTTCCAACACGCTTAGCAGGGCGGAGGAGGTGCCTTGCACCTGGCGCACGAAGGCGATCCGGTTTCGACTGCTATCCAGCGAGAGGGGGGCGGTGGCGATGCGGGCATCTCCAGCGGCCCCCTTCCACAAGATTTTCGCGTCACCGCCGGGAAGGGGCACTCGCAACAGCTGCGAAGGACCGGCTGCGGGTGCGATCGTGACCAAGAGGGTTTTGTCATTGAGCCAGTTGAGCCCGGTAGCCCCGTGCGTCCCGAGAACGGGCATCGGTTGGGCGGGCTTCTTCCCAAAATCCAGGCGTCGCACCTCGAAGCGGCCGGGGTTTTTCCAGGTCGTGGCTCCGCGACTTTTAAGCAGTGCCTGCAACAGATGGCCCGGGCGGCAGGGGCCGCGCTTGAAGGTATCCAGAAGGCTTTTCCAAATCACGCACGGGCTATCCAGACGGAAAAGAGCTAAGAGAGCCTGGCTCGATCCATTCCATGAGGCTCGCAGCCAGAGCGGGCGATCCTCCGGAAGCGTGTGGCGCAGCTTCTTGAAGTCCAATTGATCGCTGACGCTTTGGCCGTCGACCGAGTTGCTGTCCCATTCATGGAGTGGACTGATGCAGGTGGCGGTCCCCTTGAGATCGGGCTGATCGTCGCCGTCGCAGTCTTGCAGAATCTGGAAGTGGACGGTCTCGCCGTTCGGGACCCCCGTCACCCGGATGATCATCGGCTTCGCGGGGTCCTGAATGGCGTTGGGCTCGATCTCCAGCTCGGTGCGGACTTGGCCGGTCGCCTGCAACGAGGTAACGAAGAGGAGGAGCCCCAGGGGCCAGAGTGGATGGCAAGATATAGCTCTATTCATGGACGATGACCCTCGGTAAAGAAGACAGGATGATCAGGCATTCGTTGCCGGCGGTCTTTCCCAGGGGGACGAAGCTCCCATTGCGGCCTTTGGGACAGCCGGAGCCCTGGACGAAGACCACCTTTTCCTCGGCACCGGCTGAAACGTCGTAAGCCCAACAGGTCCCCGCGGCAATGGCTTGGGCGAGCGCTTTGTCGCATTTCTCTTGAATCCCTGCCTGGGGATAACGCAGGCCCCAAGTGCCGAAGGCGTAGGCGCGAGGCAGGTCGTGCAGCAGCAGGAGGCCGAGGAGCGCATGGACGCCGACCAGCGCCCACCGCGGCCGGGAGTGCCACCGGCTCGCCATCGGTGCGCGGGTGCCGGCCACGACTGCGATCAGGCAGGTCGCGAGCAGCCACCCCAGGAGTCCGTTGAGATCGATGCGGCGCCCGTAATTGCGGGACGTGTCGTTCACCAACCAGGAGCAGGTCTCGAAGGCCACCCGATCGGCGAGAGTCGCGCCCAGTCCACTGCCACAGTGGAACCATCGGCTCGGGCCCTCATCCGGCGAAGAGGTCGCCGCGAGCGCGATCCGGTAGAAACTGCTTCCCACGACAAGGAGAAGGGCGGAGACGGTGAGGGCTCCCAGAAGGAATGCCGGCCGGCGTTTCGACCGCGCGGCGAGCACGAGGCCGAGAAGCAGCGGCAGGAGCGCCCAGGCACTTCCCTTCAGGACGGAATGATCCGAAATCAACACTGAGAGCCCCCGCCAGAGGAGCGAGCCCAAGGCATGGACGCCGGTGGAGAGCAACTCCTGGTAGGGATAGCTCATGTCCGGAGAGCCGAGGAGCGCCTCGCGAGCCCGCAGAGCGAGGAAACCCAGGCCGACCACAGCGGGGAGGAGGCCGAGTCCCCCGAGCGTCTCCAGGGGTTTTTCCTTGAGCTGAGATAGAAGCTTGGCTCCTACCCCCATGGCGTCGCGGGGTTGGGGGGCGGGAGCCGGAGAGGCTTTGCCTTTGCGACTTCTCAGGACAGCAGCCATCGAAGGGCTCCTTTCACGAGAGGAGAGACCCACCCGGCCGTCGCCAGCTCTCAGCCGAATGTGTGCAAGGTCTGTAAAATCATGACCGTCTCCTCTCTTTCATTTCACGACGGCGAGCGAGGCGGTGGGAAACCGGCCCCGGTTGCGGAAGCTGGCACCCGTCCGGATGTATCCTTACCTCCAGCAAGGAGGTGAAAGCCCATGTTGATCTTCGTGTGCATCACGGCCGCGGGTTTCATTCTGCTCGTCGGCGGCTCGATCTTCGGCCATGACCACGACGTCGACCACGATCACGGCGGGCACTTCGACCATGGCCACGATGCGGACCACGGCGACGCCACGGTCAGCATCTTCTCGACCAAGGTGATCGGCGCCTTCATCATGGGCTTCGGGGCCGGCGGCGCCATCGCCGCGTTCTACGGTTCGGGCCCGCTCACGGCGTCCCTCATCGGCCTGGCCGTGGGCGTCCTCATCAGTCTGCTCATGTACCTGGTCATGCGGCTCATCTATGGCCAGCAGGCCACGTCGATCGTCACCACCGACGCCGCCATCGGCGAGATCGGCGCGGTCACCGTCGCCATCGGGAGAAACGGAACCGGCGAGGTCGCCATTACCTTGCGTGGACAGCACCGCAGCTTTCTGGCCCGGTCGGTGGACGAAAACGCCATCGCCAAGGGCCGGCGGGTCCGGGTGATTCACACGGCGGGCAGCCAACTCGTCGTCCGGGAAGTCGAAGAAGCCAACGCCTAGATCGGCACTTAGGGAGATCCACGTCATGGAAAGCTTCATCTCGCGTCTGGGAGGCTTCGTTCTGCCGATCCTCGTCATCGCCGTGGCCCTCGCGTTCGTGCTCGCGGTGCGGTTCATCGCGAGTCGGTACAAGAAGATCCCGCCCAACCGGGTCGGCGTCTTCTACGGGCGCAAGTACAAGGACCCGGTGACCGGGCACGTCCAGGGGTATCTGGTCATCACCGGCGGCGGCCGCGTTCAGATGCCCCTCGTCGAGGACTACATGGAGATGTCGACCTCGGCGTTCCAGATCGAGATCGACGAGACCGGCATCCCCAACAAGGACAACGTCCGGCTGACCGTGCGCGGGGTGGCCTCGGTCCAGCTCTCGCCGGCGCCGGAGGACCTGAACCGCGCCGCCCAGTCGTTCCTCGGCAAGGACGCCCGCGAGACCGTCGTCTTCGTCGGCAACATCCTCAAGGGGCATCTGCGGTCGATCATCGGCAAGATGGACATCGGCGAGATCCTGCGCGAGCGCGACAAGTTCAACCAGCGGGTCATCGAGGAGAGCTCGACCGAGCTGAAGCGAGTCGGCTTCGACGTCATCAACCTGGTAATCCAGGACGTCAACGACGACCAGGGCTACATCGACGCGCTCGGCAAGCAGGCCGTGGCGGACGCCAAGGCGGAAGCCGAGATCAAGGTCGCCGACGCGGCGCGGCGGCAGAGCATCGCCGTGTCGGACGCCCAGCGGGAGTCGTCCCTCGTCACGGCGGCCAACGCGGCGAAGGTCGCCGAGGCTGAGAAGGATCGCGACCTCAAGAAGGCGGCGTTCCTCAAAGAGACCGCGACCGTGCAGGCCGAGGCGAACATGGCCGGCGAGATCGCCAAGGCCGCCCAGGAGCAGCGGCTCCGGGTGGCCCAGGCGGAGCGGGACGCGGCGGAGCGCGAGGCGCAGGTCATCGTCCAGGAGAAGGAAGGCCTGCGGCGCACCAAGGAGCTGGAGGCCACCGTCGTGGCCAATGCCACGGCCGAGCGGCAGAGAGCCATCATCGATGCCGAGGCCGCGAAGCAGAAGCGCATCCTCGACGCGGACGCCGAGGCCGAGTACCTGAAGAGAACCGCTCAGGCCAAGCGCGATGCCGCGACTCTCGAAGGCGAGGGCGAGGCGAACCGCCGCAAGTCGGTGCTGCTTGCGGAAGCCGAGGGCAACGCCGCGGCCAAGAAGCAGGCGCTGCTCGCGGAAGCCGAAGGCACCCAGAAGCTCGCCGAGGCGCTCGCCCAGATGTCGAACGACGCCCGCTTCATCCTCGTCCTCGACAAGCTGCCGGGCCTCCTCGACCACGGCGGCGACGCGGGAGCGAAGCTGCTGACCGCGATCTTCGGTCCGGCGGCGGCGGCGATCGCCCAGATCGACAAGATCTCGATCGTCGACGTGGGCGGCAACGGCCAGGGAGTGGGCAAAGTCTCCAGCATGGTGCCGCAAGCCGTCTTCCAGGTTCTCGCCCAGCTCGAAGCCCTCGGCCTCGACGTGAAAGGGCTGCTGAAGCTTCTGAAGATCGACCCGAGCGGCATCGAGAGCCTGCTGGCCGGCCTGAGGCCGGGAGGTCCGGCGGTGCCGGAGGACACGACGCCTGCTTCAGGGGCGCCGGCGGCTTGAGCGCCGGCCATCTCCGGCACCCCGCCGGAGGCCGTCAACCCGTCCGGGCCACGGTGAGGCCCAGGTGGCGCTCGAAGGGCTCGTAGCCGGGAGAGGAGTGGAGGAGCGCGAACCCCTCTTCCAGGCAGAAGGTGGCGAGGCGGCACTCGGCCGTGTTCACCGGGATGCCGCGGGCGCGTAGCGTGTGGTAGTTCACCGCCGCCTTCTCGGTGAGGCCGAAGCCGGCGACCTCGAGGAGCCACAGCTTGCCGAGCGCCTCCCGGGCCTGCCGGCGGTGCGCCTCGTCCTGAAGGCCGTGCAGCACCTCGGTGAGGACGACGTCCGCCACCAGCAGAGGCGAGCGGCCGAGGAGGAAGTCGAGGTGGTCCGTCTCGGGGCTCGCCTTGCCGCCGAAGTAGTCCAGCCAGACGGAGGCGTCAACGAGAACCTGCATTGCGCTCTCCCCGGATCTGCTCCAGGTCCCCTTCCCAAACCAGCTTGCCGCGCAGCGAGCGGATCTGCGCCTGCTCGTGGAGCCGCACGTAGACCCGCAGCAGCTCCTCAATGAGGTCCTTCTTCTTACGGATTCCGGACATTGCCCACGCCGTCTGGAACAGCTTGTCGTCGATCTCGAAGCTCGTAAACACGCTCTCTCCCTCCTATGAAAATCTTCCGGCAGTCTATGCGATGGAGTCGTGAATGGGAATCAGGGTCACCAAGACCTATGATATTGAGTGAATTTCATAGGAATCGACGAGGCCAAAGAGGGGGCAGAAGGCGGAAATCTATAATTTTGCGATCCACACCTATGAAAATGTCGCAGGCGAACCGTTGGCGATGCAAATTTCCTATGAAAATCATCCGGGAGCCTTTGGAGAGACGTCAGGATCATATGAATCTGACTATTTTTTATAGGAATCTAGCTGATACCAGCGTCTTGGAGCCATGGCGATCTATGAAAGAATCGTCAATTCATAGGAATCTGGCTCCTCCAAGCTGCAGGAGGTCGCTGAATTACAGGAGCGAGTCACAAAATTATAGGGTCGAACGGCTCGCCGGCAGCTCGGGGCTCCTGATTCCTATGAATGGTGCCTATTTTCATAGGAATTGCAGGCCGCCAGCTCTACCGGCGTCGCCTTGAGCAGAGCGGATCTTCGTGTCCGAATCTTGGAGTCCTGAGCCCCGGTGTACGCCATGCAGCAACTCGCTGGCGTGATCCTGACAGGTTGTCTCAAAAGGGGAGAGACCGCGACGTCGCTGCCGCCAGGGATTGAAATCCCTGGCTACCGACGCTTGCCCCTTCCGGGACTGCTATATCATCCTTGCCGTGTCCCGTAGTCCCGTATGGCAAAGTTGACTCGGGAGGTCAGTCGACCTTAAAATCTTCCTTTAACTTGCAGAAGCTCGGGCGGTACTGAAGATGGGATCTCAGCGAACGACCCTGCAGTGCGTTGGTGTGCCCGGCGGGACTAACCCTTTCGGGTGGCGACGGTTTCATTTCTAAGTTCGGGGAGGCCCTCGCCTCCCCGGCGGCGTGCTGGCTGATTTGCAGAGATGAAGAAGACAAGATCGGGACCGCTTCTGGCGCGGATCTTCGGCGATCGGGCGCGCCGGGAGGCCGAGATCGTCGAGACCCGACTCGTCGTCTCGCTGCTCGTCCTCCTCCTGACCCGGGTCCTCCGGGTGTGGACGGTCCCGCCCTCCGTCCCCTGGATCGTCGCTGGCTACATGGGATTGACGGTCCTGACCGTCCTTGCCTTCCGGCGCCAGCTCGACCGCAAGCGCATTCGGCTCCTTCCGGAGCTTCTGGACGTCCTTACGATCTCGCTTCTGGTCCACGCCACCGGTGGGCTCGCCAGCACCTGGTTCGTCCTCTACCTCTTCCCGGTCCTGTCGAGCGCCCGTTTTCTCGGGCCAGGAGGAATCTCCGCTTTCGCCGCCGCCTCGGCGGTCGCGTACGCCTTCGCTGCCTCGATCCTGGACGCCGGGGCGAGCCTCCCTTTCTCGGCGTTCGCACTGCGCGCGCTGGCGCTCGGCGGCGTGTCGCTGACCGCCGCCAACCTGGCCCGCACCCGCGACAGCGCCGAGGCGAAGCTCATCGCCGCCATCGAGAGGATCGACCTCCGCATGCTCGCCGACGGCGACCTCCAGAGCGTCATGGACCTGATCCTCGAGACGGCGATGGACCTCACCCAATCCGACCTGGGTGCCATCGTTCTGATCGAGGATCGCGAAGGAAGCGCCGGATCCTATGCGGCAGCAAGGCCCCTTCCGTCCGGGAGCCCCGAGTCGCTCGAGCAAGAGAAGACGTGGGCGATCCGGCGGGTGGGTGACCACTACCGGAAGCCGGCCGAAGGGGAGCGGGGAGAGGGTCTTGCCGAGAGCGATTCCATCGATGACCTCCTCGGAAGAGCGCCGGCCGCGGACCCGTCGAGGGATCGGCCCGAGCGGGTGGTGCCCGTGGAGACCGAATGGGCAACGGTCGGTGCCCTCGGCGTCTTCAGCCGCCGAAGGTGGCACTACTTCACGTCCAACGACGTCAGGAAGCTCCAGAGCCTCGCTCCCCTCGTCGCGATGGCGCAGAAGAACTCCCGGCTGTTCCGCGAGAGCCGCGGGAGGCTGGAGCTCCTCTACAAGATCGGCGAGGAGATCAAGACGAAACGCGGCCTGAGCGAGGTGTTTCGAAGCGTCGTCAAGTTGGTCTCGGAGCAACTCGGCTCCGAGGAGGCGGCCTTCTTCGTTTCTGACCCGAGGGGGGAGGTGCTCGAGAAGACGGCGGTCGCCGGACCCGACCTGGAGACGACGGAGCGCCTTCACGCTCTCGAGCGCTCGTACGTTCCTGGCGTCTTGTCGTATACCCGTCGCGTCTTCGCGAGCCGGCAACCGCTACGCGTGAACGAGATCTCGCCCGACGAGATCTATGCGGAGGAGTACGCGCGAGCGCTTCCATCGGGGCTCATCCGCCATTACCTCGGAGTCCCCCTGCTCCTCGGCGCCGACGTCCTCGGCGTGATCCGCGTGCTGAACAGGAAAGCCTGGGACTACTCTCCGGTCGAGGGCCGGGCTCGCCTTGCGGAGGAAGGCTTTCGAGAGGAGGACGTCAACCTCCTGAGCGTCATTGCGACCCAGGTGGTGGCCGCGATCCGGGACGCAACCTGGGTCGAGCAGAAGAGCTACTTCGAGAACCTCATCTACGCATCGCCCGACCCGATCTTCGTGGTCGACCACGAGGGGAAGGTGCGGAACTTCAACCGCGCCTGCGAGGAGCTCTGGGGCCTCAAGGAGACGGAGGTCAGGGGCTCTTACATGGGCCAGTTCTACGAGTCGGAGGAGCGCGTCAGGGAGGTCGGCCGCCACCTGCGGCTTGCGCCGGACCACATCCTTAGAAACTACCCTACGATGCTCCGCGGTGCCGACGGTAATCCGATCCCGATCCGCCTCTCAGCCGCCTCCTTCTTCGACGAGACCGGCCAGCCAAAGGGTAGCATCGGCATCTTCCGCGACCAGCGCGAGGTTCTGCGCCTCGAGGAGGAGAGAATCCGCTCCGAGAAGCTCGCGACGCTCGGGCGGCTCGCGCAGACCGCCGGCCACGACATCAAGCACGACCTTGGCACCATTTTCAGTTTCCTGACCCCTCTCGAGCGAAATGCCCGCAACGAGCCGGCGACCCTGCGGGCTCTGCAGTCGATTCGCGCCGCCGCGACCGGGGCCCGAGACAAGCTCCAGAACATGCTTTCCGTGGGCAGGCCTCAGGCGCCCCAAAGGCAGGTTACTTCTCTCAAGGCGGCGGTCGAAGCGTTCGAGCAGAGCGTCCGCTTGCGCGCCGCGGCGGCACGGGTTCAGTTTCTGGTTCATCTGCCGCAGGCCAACCCGCAGATCTCCGCCGACGCCGAGCAGCTCCGCCAGGTTTTCGCGAACCTCTTCGGGAACTCTCTCGACGCCATCAAGCTGGCGCGGGCGGCGACGCCGCGCCGGCAGGCTGGCCTCATCGAGGTGACTCTTGAGGTGGATGCTGAGAACGCTCGGCTCACCTGGCGTGATGACGGCTATGGCATGTCGCAGGAAGTCTTGGAGAGAGCCTTCACCGCTCTCTACACGACCAAGGAGACCGGCAGCGGTCTCGGGCTCTACATAACCCGGACCATCGTTGAGAGCCATCAGGGGAGCATCTTCGTCGAGTCGGAGGAAGGAGCCGGCACGACGTTTCGGATCGATCTCCCGACCGTCGAGGCTGGAGTTGTGGAGGAGCCGTCCTCCAGCACTCTCCAACAGCCAGAGGCGAGGAAGGGCATCAGGCCTCAATGAGGCGCAAGGGGCCCGAACCGAAGTCCGTGTCGCTAGAGGAGATGGAACACCTCTTGGCGATAGCGACTGCCGCACATGGATTTGTGCACCACGAACTTATAGGTGAAGGAGGACTAGTAAGCGTCGGTTTCGACCTCCTACAAGAGTTCTTCGATGGCAAGTCCACAGCCAAGGATTTGCGAAAGATAGAGCCGGGTTTCAATCGCGTCAAGAGGGCATCTGCAAGGTTTTTGCGCCTGTATCACGATCACCTGAACGAGGCGCGCGTGACAAGTCTACGTAGCTCTCTGCCTAATGTGGCGGCGATGGTTGTTTCGAACCTGGCGAAGCGCGGACTTTCACAACCTGCGACTGAGGGGCCTCCCATTCAAGTACTCTTCCCAGAGAACGCGCTCTACTACGTCGCCCTAGAGCTCTCGCGCAACGCCGCAGTTCACGCCTCTGGCTTTCCAAGTGTCTTGGAGTGGTACAGACAAGACGCAGACCTTGTCGTGGCCGTCCACGATGGTGGTGGAAGCCTGTTTCCCCGCTTGACGGACCGCGTTGTGCGTATGGAACTTGCCTTCCCAGAATTCTTTGGCGGCCAAGGCGGTCTTTCGATAGTACGACGAATAGTGCATTCTTCTCATGGCCACCTATTGGCCCGCCGCTCGCCTCGCCTTCAAGGAGGTGTCGAGCTCTCGTTTAGGTTTTCGGCTCAGCATTGCATTGTGGAGATAGAAGAATGAGTGGAATCACTCGCGTGCAAGCCCTGAGGAGCGTCCTGCTGGTTGACGATGACGATGCTCAGCTTCGGCTCTATAGCCGCCTACTTTCGGACCATCTCAAATCGCGCCTGGAAACTTCACTCTCACCAACAGAGGCTCTTAAGTTGGCTGAGCGAAGGCTCTTCGACATAGTACTGATCGACGTCACGATGGATTACTATGGGAGTGCGTTCGGCGGACTACAGTTCTATTTGCAACTAGCGGGGCGCTACGGAAGCGACTCTCTGATCGCGTATTCGAAGTATATCACGCCAGAACTCCTGAATCGCTTTTCTTACCCTTTCAACTTTCTTGAAATCAGAGATGACCCAGTTGGTTTCGCGAGACAGGCGGCTGCCAAAATGTTTAGCCTCAGAAAGCGCCAGAGGTGCTTTGTGGCTATGCCTTTTGCCAAAGAGTACAGGCCTCTGTGGGCCGCGATAAAAGCCGCATCTAAAGCGGCATTTCTCAACCCAGTGCGCATCGACATGGAGAGCTTTAACGCCTCTATCCACGAGCGCATCGTACGAGAGCTACGCGAGGCAAAGGTCGTCGTTGTTGTCACTGACTCTAGGAACCCCAATGTCTTTTACGAAGCTGGCTTTGCGTACGCCCTAGGAAAGGAGCTCATTACCCTCACGGAGGAGCACTCCACGCTGCCATTCAATGTTAGGGATCGTAACGCGATTGCCTACGGGGGTAACCTCCGGACGCTCAAGAGTCGCCTTACGAAGAGACTCCGAGAGGCGAGATAGCACTGTGCCTCCCGACCCATCACGTTCGTCTCACCCAGAGTGATGACGGTTACTGTAGCCTCGGGAGGCGTCGGAGAGAGTTTTCACGGCACTCTACGCAAAGAGGAGGCTGGAATCGGTCGTTAGCTGTGTATCGTCCGCACCATCGGCGGGAGCTATCGAAGGAGCATCGCGTTGGAAGAGCAGCTTGGAACGAGCTTCCGATGTGAGGCTCCTGTTCTCGAAGTCAAAAGGAGAGGATGCTAGAGTATCTGCGTAGCCGGGGCCTCAAGGGCCTTCGAGGGAGGCCCTAGATCCTGTGCCGCAAATAGGGGGCGAATCTTAGGCTATGCGAAATTGACCTGCAGAAGTCGCCGTTGCTGTTTTGCTTCGGCGGCGCCAAGCTGCAACTACAAGCTGGGTAGCAGAATGAAGACTGAGCCAGACGCGTCGCACCTGCATGGAGCCGCCGGGTTGTCCGAAGGCGAGATCCTCGCCAGGATTCGCGACCGGCGCCCGCGGGTCCTGGTCGTCGACGACGAAGACCTCTTTCGGGAGGCGCTCGTCTTTGAGCTGTCCGAGGTGTACGCATCGCGGGTCGATTCGGCTGCGGATGTTGACGAAGCTCTTGAGAAAGCTGGATCAGGCTTCGACCTCGTCCTGATGGACATCACGATGCCAGGCATTGACGGATTCCAAGCTTTCCGGGAGATGCGGGCGCGGGCGCTGGCCGGGCAGGTGGCCCTGATGACCGCTGACAAAACCGCAGAGCGAGAGGCGAGGGCGCAGGAGCTCGGAGTCCTCCTTCTCGGCAAGCCGATCGAGCCGAAGGATCTGGAGCGCGTCCTTCTCGCCTGCCTTGGAGGGGGGCCGTCGTGACCCGAGAGGTCCTCCTGGTCGAGGACGACGCGCTCTTTCGGGGCTCGATCGCCGGCCATTTTCCGGATGGAGAATACAGATTCCTGGAGGCGGAGTCGCCGGCCGAAGCGGTCGAGGTGCTGGTGGCGAATTCGCGGATCCGGGTCGTCCTCCTCGATCTCTCGTTCGCCGCGGGAAAGGCGACCGACGTGCTCGACTTCCTGGCTGCCCGGGGTACCTCCTCGCGAGTGATCGTCCTTACGGCGCACGAGGAACTCCTCCGCGCCGAGAAGGCCGGCGAGTACAGAGTGTTCCACTATCTTTCCAAGGCGGAGACCTCTTCGAGCGAAGCGATCCGCTTCTCCGTCGACCTCGCCTTCCGCGACCTCGAACGCGAGCGTCTGAGCCGCAAGGCCCAGCTTCTTCTGGAGATTCAGAGGCACATCAACGGCAATGAGCCATTGCCTCGGACGCTCGACCTGATCTGTCGGGCCATCCGAGAGATGGTGGGAGCCTACACCTGTCACATCAGGGTCTACGACTTCAGTAAGGGCGATTTCCACCTCGAAGGCTTCGCTGGCCCGGACGAGGCGTTCCGTGCTGTCTTCGCAGTTCCCCGTGCCAAGGGAGAACTTTACTCAGGCGCAGTGGCCGAAAGAGGCCAAGCGATGGTCCTCGGAGACCTACAGTACGAGCCGGCTTTCCTCGGCTTAGCGGAGCGCGCCCTTAGGTCGCCGTCGCCGCCCCCCGCCGCGCTCGCTTATTTTCGGACCATCCGCTCCGCCTACATCATGCCGCTCTTTACCGGCATGTACCATGGCAAGGTTGACGCCGTCGTCAGCGTCAGCAGCGACGAGCCGGATTACTTCGACGCGGAGAAGAGATCCTTCATTGAAGAGTTCTCGACCCAGGCCGCGCTCGCGTTGACCAAGGACTGGCTCCGGCGGAAGCGCGAGGAGGCCTACGAGGACTATGGCGAGATCGCGGGCATGTTGAGCGAGATGAGCCAAAAGCTCGACGGCGGCTCCGATCTGGCGCCTCTCTTCGACGTCGTCCTCCGGCGGATCTCGGGCCTCTTGCACCCCGAGCTCATCTCCATATTCCTCTTTAACGAGGCGACCCAAAGGCTGGAGAACGTCGCCGAGTTCCGCGGCGGTGTCCCGAACCCAGCGCCGAGCGAGTCCTATGAGAAAGGTCAGAGCCTTACTGGAACAGTGTTGGAGAGCAATGGCACGATCCATCTCCCGAGCCCAGACCCCAGCGAGAAGAGCCTCTCCCCGCTTGAAGATGAACACTTCGATTATCAGAACCTCGATGTGTACCTGGGACAGTTGCCATCGGGAAGGATTGAACACTATTTGGGCGTCCCGATCCGCATCGGCGGCGAGCTGCGAGGTGTTTTACGGGCCGTGAACAAGAGGTCGGTGTACTACGACCGCTCCACTGCGAGCTCAGAACCCTCGGGCCTCCTCGAGCGCGGGTTCAGTTTCGACGAACGAAAGATCCTCGAGATCACGGCTAGCCACCTCGGAGTCGCGATTCGTAACGCCGAGCTGCTGCGCGAGAAGGAAGCACAAGTCGAGCAGTTGCGTACGCTCGGTGAGGTCGGCAACCTCGTCAACAAGGCGCTCGACATCAAGGAAGTCTTGCGGCTCACCATGCAGGAGATGGCGAGAGTCATGCAGTCCGAGATCTGTATGCTCTTCTTAAGGGACGGCGAGGATCGCATTTCCCTCGAAGAGTCCTACGGTATGCCGAGAATCGAAGGTGCGTTCTATGGCCTAGGTGAAGGGCTCGCGGGCAGGGTGGCACAGTATGGAACGCCGCGCCTGCTGGTTGAGCCGCGCGGCGGCCCTCCGGGTAAGTATGATCGAGAGATCCTCGCCTTTCTCAGGAGCAAGCACGGCGGACCGAAGGCGATCGAGTCACTGATGGTGGTGCCGATCAACGCCAAGAGCACCGTCCTGGGTGTGCTTGAGGTCATCAACAAGATCGGCGGCTCCCGGCAGTATACCGAGGAGGATCTGGCCTTCTTCAAGACCTTCGCCAACACCGTTGGCGTTGCCCTCGAAAACGCACAGGCTTACACGAACCTTTCTCTTCTGGTCTCTGCGGTGGCGCATGAGATCAACAATACGTTGGGCGTCATCTCGCCTAACGTCGAGGGCGTCCGCCTGCGCCTCGGCGAGCCTGAGCCGGAAATAGAGCGCATGCTCTTTAGGATCGAGGACCTAACGCTGCAGGCCACGGAGTTCGCCAACGAGATTGGCGGGTTCTCAGCGAGCCGAGTGGGTGAGCAGGGCCCCCTCGATCTCAACTCGATCGTTCGATCGACGATCGGCGACATCGACTGCGCGAAATATGGCGTCGCGAGCTCGTTCCGGTTGGAGCTCACCCTGACCAGCGAGCCGCTAATTTGCAAAGTCCATCTACGCTCGTTCTCGCAGATCGTCCGAAACATCACGATCAACGCCCTCCAGGCCCTGGAGGGTCGCAAGAACGGCACGCTCTCGATCATCAGCGCCAAGAGCCCGGGATTTGCAGTGTTGCTCTTTCGAGACAACGGCCCGGGCATCAAGGCGGAAGACAAAGTGAGGATTTTCGAGCCGGAGTTCACCACTAAGCAGCGCGGCCACGGGATCGGTCTCTGGCTGGTGCGCACTCAGCTGCAGCGGATCGGCGGGACTATCCGTGTCCTGAGCGAGGCTGGCTCGGGCGCCATGTTCATCGTCAGGGTTCCGCTGGCTCAGGCTGCGTCGGAGATGCCGTAATGCTCCGCTCCACCAGGGTGCTGCTGGTCGACGACCGGGCGATGGTGCGCGAGACTCTGCGAAGTGTTCTTGAGGACTTTGGCTGCTCGTTTGAGGAGGCCGAGAATGGAGAAGCGGCCTATCACCTCATGACCACCGAGCCGTTCGACACGGTCTACCTCGACCTCCGACTTCCCGACCGCCCGGGCCTCGATGTCCTGCGAGATGCTCGCGCCACCAGTCGGTTCCAAGGCAAGGTGATCGTCCTCACCGGACTTCCGGAGGCATCGACCCGCGCCGAGGCTGAGAGCCTGGGCGTGCTCCGCTACCTCGGCAAGAATCCCATTCGCCGGCAGGAGGTCCGGGAGTCCTTCCTCGCGGCGGTGCCGGATGCGGTTGAGCAGGCTGCAAGCTCGAGTGCGAAGGCGGCCCCGATTGCGGCGGGAGTGGCGCCAAAGCTGCGGCGGAGCGCCGCGCCGCCAACGGAGGCGAAGGCCGGGTCGGAACGCCCGCGTCTTCTCGTACTCGACGATGATCCACTGTGGCTGGAAACAATGGAGCAGATCCTGAGAGCAGACTTCGATCTGACGCTCACGACGAGCGCGAAAGAGGCGTACAAGCTGGCCCGGAAGACTCGCTTCGATCTCGTCATCCTCGACATGCTCTTGCCCGGCGGCACCTCGGGCATTGATGTCCTGAGCGAGATGCGGCGAGCCAGGCCGGACTTGCGGGCTATCATCCTGACGGGCAAACCCGACCCGGACGCGGCGTTCAGAAGCGCGAAGGCTGGTGCCATCCGCTACGTCTCGAAGGGTGAGGTCAAAGAGGTCCCAACGATGGTCGCCAACCTTCTCGGCGAGCGCGGAACGCCTCTCCGTGTGTTCCTGTCGTATGCCCGCTCCGATCACCTACGAGTCGGTTACTGGTTCCGGCGCCTGCTCCAGGAAGGCTTCCTCCCCTGGATGGACACCAAGAGCATCGGCGGCAGTGTCAAGTGGGAGCCCGAGATCGAAAAGGCCGTACGGGAGTGCGACAGGTTCGTCTTCTTCGTCTCGCGCCATTCCTTCCAGCGGGAAGGGAAGCTACGGAAGGAGGTCCACCTAGCCCTCGGGCGTGTCAATGAGATGCTGCCGGGTAAGGTCTTCTTCATTCCGGCCCGGCTCGAAGACTGTGAGCTCGAGGACTCGATCCAGGAATTCCAGTGTGTCGATCTGTTCCGGAGGGACGGGGCGTCGAGGCTGCTCCAGGCTTTGAATCACAACCCAACCTCCTAGGGCTGGCGTAGGGTCATGAACAAGCCGCGTATCCTGGTCGTCGATGATCTCGCGTCGTGGCTCGAGACGATCGAGATGGTCCTGGCCGACCGCTACGAACTCGCTTTGGCGTCAGATCCGGACGAAGCGGTCTCGAAGGTCCGATCATCGTCCTTCGCCCTGGCCATCCTCGATCAACGGATCGCGCCCGGGGTATCGGGGCTCGACCTCCTGGAGCGGTTGCGCGCGGTTCAGCCGGACCTCTGCGCCATCATCTTGACCGGCTACGCCGAGCTCGACGACGGCGTGGAGAGCATGAAGAAACGCGGGGTGCTCGACTATCTGTCGAAGGGTCGATCCGGTCTGAAAAAGGAGCTCCTTGCCCGGGTGGAGAAGGCGCTCCTCCAGGACCCATCGGAGGCGTACCTGCGGGACCGGCTGGAGCAGGGCGAGAGCGCGGTGCTCGAGTTCAAGGCCTCGATCCGCTGGGACCAGCGGCTGGCGCGGGCGAACAAGGAGCTCGAAGGGGTCGTCGTGAGAACGGTCGCCGCGTTCCTCAACTCCGATGCCGGAGGCGAGCTCCTGATCGGTGTGGACGACGAGGGGAAGGCCGTCGGATTACAGCCGGACTACGACACCCTCAAGAAGCCGAACCGCGTCGGCTATGAGAGCTCCCTCACCTCGCTCCTGCTCGGAGCCTACGGCAAGGACGTCAGCCCACCCTTCAGGATCTATTTCCATCGCATCGAGGGGAAGGACATCTGCCGGATTGCCGTCGAGCCGTCGCCCAAGCCGGTCTTCGTTTCCGACGGCAGCGGCGGCGATGGCCTCTACATCCGGGCGGGAAACTCGACGCGCAAGCTCTCGACGCAGGAGGCGCTCGAGTATTGCAAGGTGCGCTGGAAGTGGGGGCAAAATTGAATTCCTGACCGCTATAGGAGGTTGTCCACAGTCCTGAGCCTCGTTGACAGCCCCTGGCTTCGGGGCGTAACATCAGCGTAAATTCGGAGGCTCACCGCTTTCTCCTGGGAGTGGGAGAGTCCCTGGAATTCCCTAGCGACGTGCCAGGTTTGCCTTTCGGCGGGACCAACTCCGGTCCCTCCTCCTGTTTGTTAGGATGGCCGGTCCCATGGATACGATCTCCGTGCGCGGCGCGCGCGAGCACAATCTCAAGAACATCAGCCTCGAGATCCCCCGCAACCGGTTGGTGGTCATCACCGGGGTCTCCGGTTCGGGCAAGTCGTCGCTGGCTTTCGATACTCTCTTCGCCGAGGGACAGCGGCGGTATGTCGAGTCGCTGTCGTCCTACGCCCGGCAGTTCCTCCAGCAGATGGAGAAGCCGGACGTGGACTCGATCGACGGCCTCTCTCCCGCCATCTCCATCGAGCAGAAGTCGGTCTCGAAGAACCCTCGCTCCACCGTGGGCACGGTGACCGAGATCCACGACTACATGCGGCTGCTCTATGCCTCGATCGGCGTGCCCCACTGCCCCAACTGCGGCCAGACGATCCGGCCCCAGACGGTGCAGCAGATGGCGGACCGGGTGCGCGAGATGCCCGAGGGGACGCGGATCGTCCTCTACGCCCCCTACGTCCGCGGCAAGAAGGGCGAGTACAAGAAGCAGCTCGGCCAGATGGCCCGCGAGGGCTTCCTGCGCGCCCGCATCGACGGCGAGATGGTCGAGCTGGCGGGGGAGCCGCCGAACCTCGACAAGCAGAAGAAGCACTCGATCGACATCGTCATCGACCGTATCGTCGTCAAGCCCGGCATCGAGAAGCGGCTGGCGGACTCGATCGAGACGGCACTGAAGGTGGCCGGCGGCCTCGTGGTGCTGGCGCCTGAGGGCGCCGCGGAGGAGACGCTGTCGCAGAGTTACTCGTGCGTCGAGTGCGGCACCAGCCTGACGGAGATCACGCCGCGGCTGTTCTCCTTCAACAGCCCCTACGGCGCCTGCCCGACGTGCTCGGGGCTCGGCACGCTGATGGGCGTCGACGGCGACAAGGTGGTGCCGGACCCGGAGCGCTCGATCCTCGCCGGGGCCGTGGCGCCCTGGCCCGAGGGGTCGAAGTCATGGCGGCTGAAGATGGTGGACACGCTTTCCAAGGCCATGGGGTTCTCGCTTTCGACGCCGTGGAAGAAGCTGCCGGCCGAGGCGCGGCGGGTCATCCTCGACGGCAGCGGCGACCAGGAGCTGAGCTTCAACCTGTCGGGCAAGAAGTCGAGCTACTCCTGGACGGGCAAGTTCGAGGGCGTCATTCCCATGCTCGACCGGCGCTACAAGGAGACGGACTCGGTCTCCATCCGCGCCGAGATCGAGAAGTACATGTCCGTCCACGCCTGCCCCACCTGCCACGGCCGCCGGCTGCGGCCGGAGGCGCTGGCGGTGAAGCTCAAGGAGCGGTCGATCGACGAGCTTTCCCGGCAATCGGTCGAGGATCTGCGGGTGTGGATGAGCGGCATCGAGCTCGACAAGCGGGAGCGGGCCATCGCCGAGAAGGTGGTGCAGGAGATCACGGACCGCCTGACCTTCCTCGACGACGTGGGGGTGGGCTACCTGACGCTCGACCGCTCGTCGGGCACGCTCTCGGGCGGCGAGAGCCAGCGCATCCGCCTCGCCACCCAGATCGGCAGCAAGCTGATGGGCGTGCTCTACGTGCTGGACGAGCCCTCGATCGGCCTCCATCAGCGGGACAACGCCCGCCTGCTCGCGACTCTCCAGGGCATGCGCGACCTCGGCAACTCCGTGCTGGTGGTGGAGCACGACGAGGAGACGATCCGCGCCGCGGACTGGGTGATCGACCTGGGGCCCGGCGCCGGAGTGCACGGCGGCGAGCTGGTGGCTCAAGGGACGCCGAAGCAGATCGAGAAGGTCGCCGGCTCGCTGACGGGCCAGTATCTCACCGGCAAGCTCGCGGTGCCCGTGCCCGCGGAGCGGCGGGAGGGCCGGGGCGAGCTGATCATCGAAGGCGCGCGGGAGAACAACCTCCAGGGCCTGGACGTGGAGATCCCCATCGGCTGCCTGACGGTGGTGACGGGCGTCTCCGGGTCCGGCAAGAGCACGCTGGTCAATGAGATCCTCTACAAGTCGCTGGCCCGGCACTTCTACCGCGCTTCGGACAAGCCCGGCGAGCACGAGCGTATCGTGGGCTTGGACCAGCTCGACAAGGTGATCGCCATCGACCAGAGCCCCATCGGCCGCACGCCGCGGTCGAACCCGGCGACGTACACCAACGTCTTCAATCCCATCCGTAACCTCATGGCGATGACGCCGGAGGCGCGGATGCGGGGCTATGGCCCCGGGCGCTTCAGCTTCAACGTGCCGGGCGGCCGCTGCGAGGCCTGCAAGGGCGACGGGCAGATCAAGATCGAGATGCACTTCCTGCCCGACATCTACGTCACCTGCGAGGTCTGCGGCGGCAAGCGCTACGACCGCGAGACGCTGATGGTCAAGTACAAGGGCCTGAACATCGCCGAGATCCTGGAGCTGCCGGTGGAGCAGGGGTACGAGCTGTTCAAGAACATTCCGTCGATCGAGCGCATCCTGGAGACGCTGTGCGAGGTGGGCCTGGGGTACATCCGCCTGGGCCAGCCGGCGACGACGCTCTCCGGCGGCGAGGCGCAGCGGGTGAAGCTCGCCCGCGAGCTGTGCAAGCGCTCGACGGGGCGAACGATGTACCTCCTCGACGAGCCCACGACCGGTCTCCACTTCGACGACGTGGGCAAGCTCCTCAAGCTGCTGCTCCAGCTCGTGGAGCTGGGCAACACGGTGGTGGTGATCGAGCACAACCTGGACGTCATCAAGACGGCGGACTGGGTGATCGACCTCGGCCCCGCCGGCGGAGCGGGCGGCGGCCGGCTCATCGCGGTGGGCACGCCGGAGGACGTGGCGGCGACGAAGGAGAGCTTCACGGGGCAGTATCTGAAGGGAGTCCTGCCGCCGCCCAAACCGAAGATCGCGGCGAAGCCGGCCAAGACCAAGAAGCCAGTGGTGGCGGTGAAGACTAAGGAGAAGCCCGCGGCAGCGAAGAAGCGGGCGGGCGGGCGGCGGTAGGGCCCCAGCGGACCGCGTCACGGTTGCCGCGTCTCCGGCACCGAAGAGAGTGAGGGGATTCACCCCCTCGCTCTCACGGGGAGATCATCCATGACTCGAAAGCTGCTCGGCCTCACCACCCTGCTCGTTCTCACCCTCCTGGCTTCCTGGGCGCCTCGCGCCGAGGCGATCGGCGGTTGCAGCGCCACCTTCTGCGCCACCCGGCCGGCGTCCACCAAGTGCGGTTGCCCTCCGGGCACGGACTTCCCGGGCAAGTCGGTCACTTGCGGGAGCTGGAACCGCGTCGGAGGTTGCTGGGCGGAGTAGGGCTCCGAAAAGAAACACTCTCCCGGCCCCGGTCGTAGAATACCTGCCATGGCCCGTCACGACGCCCTCATCGCCGAGAAGCGGCGCATCCTCCAGCTCGAGACGCTCTACGATCTGGCCATCGCGCTGCACGCGCAGCGGCCGGAGCAGGAGCTGGTGGACGAGCTGTTGCAGCGGGTGTGCGCCGTGCTCGACCCGGCGGCGGCGGTGGCGGTCACTCGGGACGCCTATGGCGGGGCCCGCGGTGTCGCCACGGTGGGCTGGGTGGACGACCTGCCCACCGGCGACGCCCTGCTGGCGGCGCCCATCTGGCGGGAGCTGCTGACCGAGGGGCACACCCTGGCCCGCTCGGCAGGCGTTCTCGCCGGCCGCGCCTACGATCAGCTCGTGGTGGCGCCGCTGGCCTACCGGGGCGTGTTCCTCGGCTACGTGGCCGTGCTCGACAAAGAGGTGCGGGGCGACTCGGACCCCTCCTTCACGGCGGACGACCGGCGGTTCCTCGACTCGGTGTCGGCCCTGGCCGGCGCCGCCCTCGACGCCGCCCGCCAAGTGGAGCGCCTGGAGACCCAGCGCGAGCGCCTCGAAGAGGAGAACAAGGCCCTCAAAGGAAGATTCGCCGAGGAGGTTGGCGGGCGGCGGATCGTCGCCCACGCGCCCGGCATGCGGCGCGTGCTGGACATCGTAGAGCGGGTGGCGCCGCGCGGCGTCAACGTCCTGGTGCGCGGCGAGAGCGGCACGGGCAAGGAGCTGGTGGCGAAGCTTCTCCATCATTTGTCTGGAAGGGAAGGGGCGCTCATCGCCGTCAACTGCGCGGCGCTGCCGGAGTCGCTGCTCGAAAGCGAGCTGTTTGGCATCGAGGGCGGAGTGGCGACGGGCGTCCAGGCGCGGCCCGGCAAGTTCGAGCTGGCCAACGGCGGCACCCTGTTCCTGGACGAGATCGGCGACATGCAGACCAGCCTCCAGGTGCGATTGCTGCGGGTTCTCCAGGAGCGCGAGGTGACCCGGGTGGGCGGCCGGCGGACGATACCCGTGGACGTGCGCCTGGTGGCGGCCACGCATCAGGATCTGGAGAAGCTCATCCAGGAGGGCCGGTTCCGTGAGGACCTCTACTACCGGCTGAAGGGCGTCGAGGTGGAGCTGCCGCCGCTGCGCGAGCGCAAGCAGGACATCCCCCATCTCGTCCGCGCCTTCCTGGAGGAGTTCTGCCGCCGCGAGGGTATCCCCATGCCGGCGCTACGCTCCGAGGCCTTGGCCCTGCTGCTGAACCACGACTTCCCGGGCAATGTCCGCGAGCTTCAGAACCTCATCGAGGGCGCCGTCTCCCTGGCGGACGGCGATATCGATGCCGATCTCGTGCGTTCCCTGATGGGGAGCACCTCGGCGCCGGCCCCGTCGTCGCCCGAGCCTCTGGACCTGGAGACCCTGGAGAAGCGCCACATCTCCCGCGTGCTCAAAATGGCGGGCGGCAACAAGACCGAGGCGGCGCGCATCCTGGGGTTGGACCGCAAGACCTTGCAGCGCAAGGGGTTCTGAGGGCTTGCCAGGACGCAACGTGACGTATACTCGCGACGGAGGATCTTCCCATGAGATTTACCGAAGCTGAGAGAGCTGAGATTGGCGCCCTTTTGAAGAAGGCGGCGGCCGAGGGGAAGAACACCATCCACGTCGTCTCTTCGCGCGGAGGATGGCGCGTAGTCAGACAGGGAGCCCGGAGAGCAAGGCGCGCTTTCCTGGACAAGGACCAGGCCATCGCTTACGGCAGGGAATTCGCCAGACGCCTTCAGAGCGAGTTGGTGGTCCACACGAGAAATGCGGGGGTTGAGATGGAAGAGAGCTTCTCTGAGCCAGTCGCAGCTCGTGGGGGCTCAAGATCGTAGCCCGGCTCGGGAAGTCATCGCGGGAGACGGACGTCTTTGAAAGCAGTCTGTTCATCAACTGTCCCTTCGACGGGGACTACCTTCCTCTCCTTCACCCCCTACTCTTTGTGATCTTCGAGTGCGGCCTTCAACCGAGGCTCGCCTCGGACGAGGTCGACTCCGGCCGGGTCCGGGTCGAGAAAATCCGGGACTTGGTGCGCTCCTGCCGCTACAGCATTCACGACATTTCCCGGATGGAAGCCCTGGCTCCGGGGGATGATCCACGTTTCAACATGCCGTTCGAGCTCGGGCTCGACCTGGGATGCAGATACTACGGCGCGTCCCGGCTGCGCAACAAGCAGTGTCTGATCCTGGAGAAGGAGCCGTATCGCTATCAGCGAGTCCTGTCCGACATTTCAGGGAATGACATCCGGGCCCATGGCAATGATCCTGAAACCCTCGTCCTGGAGGTCCGCAATTGGCTCAGGGCCGTCGGGGACAAGATCCTGCCGAGCGGCGGGGACTTGTGGAACCGCTTCACTTTCTTTCAGAGAGATCTGCCCCGAATCCTCAAGCGACTGCGATTTTCCGAGCGGGAGATCCAGGCTTTGGGACCGGTGGAGTACCTAGGATTCCTTCGAGACTGGAAGGCGGGATTGGTCTGAGACAATTTATCCCGTCCGCGACATTTCGCCCCAAATACTCTGCAAACGCGGCAAAATAGGGCTTCCGATCGATTGGCCTCGATGAGTTGGCGAAGAATTGGGGCAAAATGTCGCGCGGGAGGGCGAGGCGTTCTGGTGCGGGCTCTGTAGAGCTCTCTACAAGATCCTCAGAATCAAGGGCTTGCGACGGATGTAACGGTTGTAAGGCGAGTTGGCAGCGGGCTTGCGAAGGGTCAGTGGCGGATGAGGAGGAATGCCATGCTAGACTCCGTTCGGAAACATGTCGCGGTCCCCGATGTACCCATCAAGGTGCTGTTATCCGTGGGCTCGCTGGTCAGCTTCGGTTGGTTGCTGTCGCATGACTTGGTCCACCCCATCGTGATCTACGCTCTGCAGCTCTTCCTCTCCTTCTGACCTCCGGCCTGGGCGGCCCCACGCGCACGGTATCGGAACCAGTTATGAGTGAAGGCGTCTTGAGGGAGGTCACGCTGGCGCTCCCCATGGTCCCAGAGATGGAGATCGAGGCGAGCAAGACCGCGACGGCCATCGCCGAGTCGATCCGGATGAGTCCGGATAGAATCGACGAGGTCCGGATGGCGGTGGTCGAGGCTTGCATCAATGCCCTGGAGCACAGCCGGTCCTCCGATCAGGAGGTTTTCGTGACCTTCCAGGTGCTGGGCGACCCGGACCCGGAGAAGCTGCGGATCATGGTCAAGGACCACGGCATTGGCTTTTCTCCGGGAGTGCAGGAGGAGCCCGCGATCGGAGGTAAGATCAAGGGGCCGCAAAAGCGCGGCTGGGGGCTGAAGATCATCCACGGGCTCATGGATGAGGTGGAGATCCACTCCGGCGCCGATGGGACGACCGTCGTGATGTCCAAGATGCGATGAAAGCGGATGCGATGAAAGCGGGGAGCCGATGACCGAGACGCTCAATGTAACCGTGGATCGCCGCGACGGGCTGGCGGTGATCTACACGGAGGGTTACATCAACAACCAGGGGGGCGAGGAGATCGCCAAGGTGGCGTACAAGCTCCTCGACGAGGGCTACAAGATCCTCCTCCTCAACCTCGCCGGCACCAAGATCGTCAACTCGATCGGTATCTCCATCCTCATCGAGATCATCGAGAAGATGCTGGAGATCGACGGCAAGCTCGGCTTCTGCTGCCTCACTCCAACCATCGAAAAGACCTTCCATATCATGGGCCTCGCGCAGTACGCTCCGATCTACAGCGACGAGGCGTCGGCCGTGGCCCAGATCCGGGCCTGACCAGACTCCCCAAGTAGGAGACATTCATGGAGGCCACCGTACCGGCCGGACCGGTTCCTCCGGCCTGGGCCGAGCTTCTGGCCCTCTCGCGCGACGAGACGGGCGAGCGCCAGCTCATGGAGCGGCTCCTCGACCTCTGGCGCCGCGAGCATGGCGCCACCGCGGCCGGCTTGTACCTCGAGCACGGCGGAACGCTGGAACGGGAGGCGGCGGTGGGCGATGGCCTGCCCCAGATGGTGGAGGCGGGAGCGACGGACGGCCTCGGCAGCGTGAGCCTCTCCGGCGGCCGGCTGCTCTTCTCGTCTTCGGGCGTCCCCTCCCTGGCAGCCGCTCATGCGGCGAGCGATCCCCTGACCCTGCTCCTCGCCTCGGCCCTCAAGTCCTGCCGGCTGAAACAGGAGCTCAAGGAGCAGCAGTTCCAGGTCAACTACCGGGTGGTGGAGCTGGAGGCCCTGTACGACGTGGGGCTGGCCGTAGCCTCCACCCTGGACCTCGACCGCCTGTCGGAGGAGATCCTGCTGCGCGCCGTATCGCTCCTGGATGCCCGCCGGGGCGCCCTCTATCTGCTGGAGGACGGGCGCTACCGGCTGGACCGCATCTTCGGCGGCGAGGCCGCGGACTCGCTGACGGCCGACGATCCCAAGCTCCATGCCTTTCTGGCCGACGCCGGCGAGGCCCCTGCCCACCTGCTGCCCGGCGCCCGCTACCAGCTCGGCGTGCCCATCGAGGTGGAGAGCGGCCGGCGGGGGCTGCTGGTGGTGGGCGACAAGGAGAGCCGGCGCGGCGTCGGCCCGTTCCTCGGTTCGGACCGCCGCACGCTGTCGCTCTTCGCGACCCAGGCGGCGCTGGCCCTGGAGAACGCCCGCCTCCACCTCCAGGCCCTGGAGAAGGAACGGCTGGAGCGGGAGATGCACCTGGCCTCCGAGATCCAGCGCCAGATCCTGCCCAAGGGGGCGCCCGTCGTGCCGGGCTACGAGCTCAGGGGCTGGTACCGGCCGGCGCGGCAGGTGGGGGGCGACTACTATGATCTCTTCCAGGTCCGCGGCGGCCGCTTCGGCCTGGTGGTGGGCGACGTCTCGGGCAAGGGGATGCCGGCGGCGCTCATGGTCTCGACCCTGCACTCGGCCCTGCGCCTGCTCTTCGATCACCTGGAGTTCGGCCCGGTGCTGCTGGAGCGGCTGAACCGGCATATCGTGGAATCGTCAGCCGCCAACAAGTTCATCACCATGCTGCTGGCCGAGCTCGATCCCCTTTCTGGCGTTCTCCACTACATGAACGCCGGCCACAACCCCGGTATCCTCCTGCACCGGGACGGCTCGGTGGATACGCTCGGCGCGGGCGGCCTCCCCCTGGGACTCATGGCCGACGCGAGGTTCCAGTCCCGCGCCCTGACCATGGAGCCCGGCGACCTCCTCTGCATCTACAGCGACGGCATCACGGAGGCGGAGTCCGTCGCCGAGGAGGAGTTCGGCATGGACCGCTTGATCGAGCTCCTCCGCCGCGAGCAGCACCTCCCTTTGAGCGAGCTGATGGAAATCATTCCCCAGATTGTGGGCGAGCACTCCCAGGGGCTGCCCCAGGGAGACGACCAGACGGTGGTGCTGGCGCGGCGAGACGGCTGAGCGCGTTACAATCCCCCGCCATGATCCAACCCGTGCGGGGCCTCGCTCTCTCGCTGTCCGTGTTTCTCTTCCCTCTTGTCCTCCCGTTTGTCCTCCCGATGGGGGCTCTCGCCCAGCCGGCCGCCGGCCCTCCCATCACCCAGAAATGGGCGCTGGCGATCCACGGCGGCGCGGGAACGATCCCCAAGAATCTTCCCGAGGCGCAGAAACAGCAGTACCTCAAGTCGCTGACCCGGGCGCTGGAGATCGGCCGCGACGTGCTGAAGGGCGGCGGCACCAGCCTCGACGCGGTCGAGACGGTGGTGCGCTTTCTGGAGGACGACCCGCTGTTCAACGCCGGCAAGGGAGCCGTCTACACCCACGAGGGGACGCACGAGCTCGACGCCGCGATCATGGACGGCCGGGACCTCTCGTGCGGCTCGGTCGCGGGCCTGAAGACGGTGCGGCATCCCATCTCGCTGGCGCGGCGGGTCAAGGAGAAGTCGCCCCACGTCTTCATGGTGGGCGAGGGAGCCGAGGCCTTCGCCACCGAGATGAAGGTGGAGCGGGTGAAGAACAGCTGGTTCGACACGCCCGTGCGCCGCCAGCAGCTTAAGGAGGCGCTGGAGGAGGAGCGCAAGACGAAGCAGGGAAAGAAGGACAAGGATACCGTCGGGGCCGTGGCGCTGGACGTCCACGGCGACCTGGCCGCCGCCACCTCCACCGGCGGGCTGACCAACAAGCGTTTCGGGCGGCTGGGGGACGTGCCGGTGATCGGCGCCGGGACCTACGCCAACAACCGGACGGCCGCCCTGTCGGCCACCGGCATCGGCGAGGAGTTCATCAAGCACACGGTCGCCCACGACATCTCGGCGCTCGTCGAGTACGGCGGCCTGACCCTCCAGCAGGCGGCCGACCGGGTGATCCACGAGAAGCTTAAAGCCGGGGACGGCGGCGTGATCGGCGTCGGCCGCGACGGCGCGATCGTCCTGGTCTTCAACTCCGAGGGGATGTACCGGGGGGCGGTCGATTCCGGCGGCCGGTTCGAGGTCAGGATCTGGGAGTAGATCAATCCAGGGCGAAGCGCAGGCCGCCAACGCCCGCCACCGCCAGCATGGGCGCCGTGGTGGCGCGGAAGAGACCGGCGCCGGTGGCGATGGGGACGAGGTCCGGGCCGACGGCCAGCACCTGCGAAAGGACACGCTTGATGTCATCTTCCCAGACCAGGTCGGGCAGCGAGCGGCCGAGCGCGCCGCCATCGATCCGGCGCACGCCGCGGGCCACGGCGCGGAAGCGCAGGGCATGAGGATCGAAGGCTTCCAGCGGTTCGAGCGCCGCCACCCAGACGCCGCCGTCGGCGGCGCGCAGCAGCTCCTCCTCGGAGGTCTCGCCGGGCAGCAGGAAGAGGTGGGCGGGCACGGCCTCGTCCGGGGCCACGCGCTGCGCGGTGGGCGGCAGGTCGAGGGCGCGGGAGAGCCGGTCGTCGATCGCCAGGTTGACCGCGACGCCGCGCGTCACCAGCTCGAGGGGGCGGCAGGCGGCCCCCAGCAGGTCGAAGGGGAAGGGGAGGCCGCGCGGGTCGCCGGCGTCGTCGCGCAGGTTGACGTCGCGGTGGAACACCGGCTGCCCCAGGCTCTCGCGCAGGAAGGAGATGCCGGAGTGGAACGACTCGGAGGTGAAGGCCTGCCGGTTGAGGACTTCGAGCAGCGCGGCGGTCGCCTCCTGCGACAGCAGCATGGGGGCCGGGCCTTCGGGAGGCCGCACCACCTCGGGCGGACCGCCGCGCCGCCGCGCCCGTTCGAAGATCTTCTGGGGATCGAGCCCGGAGAGCGACCGCGAGGCCGCGGCGGCGCGCCCGGCGCCGGGCTGGCGGGCGCAGATCACCTCCATCCAGCCGGAGGTGACGTCGGCGGCGCGCCGCAGGCCGCGGCTGTTGGCCACGGCGATGCGCCCTTCGGACCAGCCGATGCGGGCCGTCTCGCTCTTGCCGGCCAGGCGCTGGAGCAGGTCGCGGGCTCTGGCCGGGGTCATCCGGGCGAGCTCGGGGTCGCAGACCCCCTGAAGATCGGCCGCGGCCACCTCCGCATCGCCGCCGGGAATGGGGATCAGGTCCGGAGTGGGGGCTGTCAGGCGAGCCTGGGCCAGCGCGTCGCGCAGGGCGTTCTCCAGGTCCGAAAGGTTGGAGACGCTGGTCCGGTGCAGGCCCGTGCGGCCGGACTCGCGGACGCGGAAGAGCACCGTGCGCTCGTGCAGCTCATAGGTGTCGCGCCGGCGCTTGCCGTTGCTCTCCTGGCCGCGGCGCACCTCCAGCCAGGAGATCTCCGTCTCGTCGGCCGGCGAGCCGGCGATCAGCCGGTCGAGGCGCGGCACGATCTCGGCGAGGGGAGCTGGGCCATCGGGAAACACGCCGGAGAGTCTATATCGAACGGCTGCGCCGGGCGCCTGTTCCCGCGATCTCCGGAATCGCGGGTAAGATGCAGTATTTACAAGGATTTCCCCATGGCTTGGACTTTGCAATTTATGGCCTCCGCCAAACCGGCGCCTGAGGCCGGGAGACGAACGCTATGAGGCTGAGGCTCAAACATTTACCGGGATTCCTGCTGCTGGGCGCCGCCCTGCTCGGAGGGGCTCCGCCCTCCCTTGCAGAGGACGGTGCCGACCTCATCCTGTGGCATGGAGTCTTCTATCCGGTGGAGCCGCCGGGACGGGTGGAGGGGAGCCTCGCCGTGCGCGGCGGGCGCATCGTCTACCTCGGCGACGACGCCGGAGCGGAGAAGCTGCGCGGGCCACGGACCCGGCGGATCGACCTCGCCGGGCGCGCCGTCACGCCGGGGCTGATCGACGCCCACTCGCATCTGCTGGGGCTCGGCGAGGCCCTGCAGGAGGTGGACCTGACGGGTGCGGCCACCTTCGGCGAAGTGGTGCGGCGGGTGCGGGAGGCGGCGGGCAAGGCGCCGGCGGGCTCCTGGGTCCGCGGCCGGGGCTGGGACCAGAACCGCTGGCCCGACAAGGGATTCCCCTCCCATGAGGCGCTCTCGGCGGCGGTGCCGGACCACCCGGTGTGGCTCACCCGCGTCGACGGCCACGCGGCCCTGGTCAACGCCCGGGCGATGGCGATCCTGAAGCTCGACGCCGCCACCAAGGACCCCTCGGGCGGCCGCTTCCTGCGCGACGCGCAGGGCCGGCCCACGGGAGTGATGGTCGACAACGCCAAGGGCCAGATGGAGAGCCGCCTGCCGGAGCCCACGGTGGAGGATCTGAGGCGGGCTCTGCTCCTCGCCACCCGCCACTGCGCCGCGCTGGGGCTGACGACGGTGACGGACATGGGGATCGGCGACACCGGCTACCGCGCCTACGACGCCCTGCGCCGGACGGGGGAGCTCCCCTTGAGGGCGGCGGTGTTCCTGGGCGACGACGAGGCCCTTCTCGCGCTCTGGTTCCAGCGCGGGCCGGAGATCGATCCGCAGGCCCGGCTCACCGTGCGCGGCGTCAAGCTCTACATCGACGGCGCCCTCGGCAGCCGCGGTGCCGCGCTGATCGAGCCCTACAGCGACGATCCCAACAACCTGGGCCTCCTGGTGTCGACCGGCGCCCACCTGGAGGAGGTCGCCCGCAAGGCTCTCGGCGCCGGCTTCCAGGTGGCCATCCACGCCATCGGCGACCGGGGCGGCCTGGTGGCCCTCGACGCCCTGGAGAGGGCGCTGGGCGGTCCCAAGCCGGAGGCTCGCTTCCGCCTGGAGCACTCGCAGGTGCTGCGGGTGGAGGACATTCACCGCATGGCGCGGCTGGGGATCATCGCCTCCATGCAGCCCACCCATGCCACATCCGACATGCCTTGGGCCGGGGACCGCGTGGGCAAGGCGCGGCTGGCGGGGGCCTACGCCTGGCGCAAGGTGCTCGACGCCGGGGGCCGGCTGGCCCTGGGCAGCGATTTTCCCGTGGAGTCCGCGGACCCGCGGCTGGGGCTCTACGCCGCCGTGACCCGCCAGGACCTCCAGGGCAATCCGCCCGGGGGCTGGCTGCCGGGCGAGCGGCTGACCCGCGAGGAGGCCCTGCGCGGCTTCACCCTCGACGCCGCCTGGTCCCTGTTCCTCGACAAGGAGGTCGGCTCCCTGACCGTGGGCAAGCGGGCGGACCTCGTCGTTTTCGGCCGCGATCCGATGGCCATCCCCGAGCTGGAGATCCCGCGCGCGGCGATCGATTTCACGGTGGTCGACGGCAAGATCGTCTTTCAGCAGGGAAGTCCCGAGAGCGGCGAGAGGGGGAGCGGCCGGTGACATTTCGCGCCCTCCGGGGCGTTCGGGCGCGCATCTCGCGAGGCCTCATCCTGGGGCTCGCCGTGGTGCTGTCCCTCGCCGGTCCGGCGCGGGCGGGGGACAACCTCGACGGGTTGCGCCACTCCATGGTGCTGCAGCAGGTGAAGCAGCGGGGGATCACCAAGCCCGATGTGCTGGCCGCCATGGAACAGGTGCCGCGCCACCTCTTCGTGCCGGACTCGCTGCGCGCCGACGCCTACAGCGACCGGCCGCTGGTGCTGGGGCCGGGGCGCTCGGTCTACCAGCCCTACGTGGTGGCGCTGATGACCTCGCTGCTCGAGCTCAAGAAGGGCGACAAGGTGCTGGAGATCGGCACCGGCTCCGGGTACCACGCCGCCGTGCTCTCCCGCATCGCCCGCGAGGTCTACTCGGTGGAGATCGTGGAGACGGTCGCTCTCCAGGCGAGCAAGCGCCTCTCCGTGCTCGGCTACCACAACGTCGCGATCCAGGTGGGCGACGGCCGCCGGGGCTGGTCCGAGCACGCGCCGTACGACGCCATCCTGCTGTCGGTGGGGACCTCCGAGGTGCCCCCCCTGTTGATCCAGCAGCTCCGGGTGGGGGGAAAGATGGTCCTTCCCCTGGGAGGCTTTTTCCAGGACCTGCTGGTGATCACCAAGGCGAAGGACGGCATCGAGAAACGAACGATCATCCCCGTCCGCCTGTCGCCGATCGCATCGAAAGCGCCGGCCGGCAAGTAGATTGTCCCTGCTTCATTGACGCCCCGGCGGGGTGCACGTACTCTAGGGGTCCGCGCAACTGGGGGAGCGGACCGCTTGGCCGAGATACGGCGTGAGAGCATTCTGGGGCTGGACAACATCCGTCTCGATCTGCCGGTGGCGAGCCTGGGGAGCCGGTCGCTGGCGGCGTTCCTCGACTACATCGGACTCGGCTTCGTGGCGTTCGCCTGGATCGTGGCCGCGGTCGTCGTCACGCAATGGGTGGCGCCGGGCTCGACGGCCGTCCTGGTGATCGCCGGCCTGTTCCTGATCGAGTGGGGCTACTTCGCCTTGCAGGAGATCCTCGGCGGCGGCCGCACCCTGGGCAAGCGCCTGCTCAAGCTCCGGGTGGTGACGGCCGAGGGCGGAGCCGCCGGCGGCGGCCCCCTGCTGATCCGCAACCTGGTGCGCGACGTCGATATGTTCTGCGGCCCCTTGCTGATGGTCCTCGATCCCCTCTCCCGGCGGCTGGGCGACCGGCTCGCCGGTACCCTGGTGGTGCATGACAGAGAGCGCGAGACGGCTCCCGTCCTCGGGCGGGTCCCTCCCGGCTGGGGCGCCCGCGAGCTGGCGGTGGTGGAGACTTTCCTCGCCCGCGCCGCGACCCTGGGCGACCCGGAGGTGGCGCGGGAGATGGCCGGGCGCATCCTGGCGCGCATCCGGCGGGACGCTCCGGAGCTCTTGACGGGGATCGATCCCCCGTTCGACCCGAACGCCGATCCCGTGGCCGCCGTCCGCCAGGCCCTGCAGGCGGAAGAAGGCTGACCCGAAGTGGACTACGCGCGCTTCGTCCGTCTGCGACGGCCCGTGTGGGACGCCTTCGAGGCGCTGCTCGCCGCCACCCGCGGCAGCCTGCGCAAAGCGGGCTATGAGACCCTGGAAGATATGGCCCTGCGCTACCGTCAGGTGCTGCACGATCACGCGCTGGCCGCCTCCCGCTTTCCGGGCACGGCGGCGGCGCGGCGGCTCCAGTCCCTGGCGCTCGAGGGCACCCGGCGGCTCACCGGCGAGGGGCGGCAGCGGCCGGCGGGCCTCAGCGTCTTCTTCGGCCGCACCTTTCCTCTCGCCTTCCAGCGCCAGCTCGGCCTGCTGGGCGTCGTCGCGGCGCTGTTCCTCCTCGCCGTCGTGTGGGGCCTGACGGTGGCGGCTCTGCGGCCCGCCGTGGGCCTCGCCTTCCTCGGCCCCGAGGCCGTCCGCGGCCTGGAGGAAGGGCGGCTGTGGACGAGCTCTCTGGTGACCACCGTGCCGCCCGCCATCTCCTCCTCGCGCATCGCCACCAACAACATCTCGGTGGCGCTGACGGCGTGGACGGGCGGTGTGCTGGCCGGCGTGGTGCCGCTCTACGTCGTGCTGCTCAACGGCCTGATGCTGGGGGCCACCCTGAGTGTGACGATGCGCTACTCCCTGGGCGGCGACCTGCTGGAGTTCATCGCCGCCCACGGGCTGCTGGAGCTGACGCTGATCCTGGTCTCCGCCGCCGCGGGCCTGACGCTGGGCCGCGCGGTGGTGGCCGCCGGCGACGTGCCGCGCGCCGTGGCCCTGCGCCGGGCGAGCCGCGACTCGCTGGCCGTGCTGCTGGGCTGCGTGCCGTGGTTCGTCATCCTCGCCCTGGTGGAGGTCTTCGTCTCGCCGTCGCCGGAGGTGCCGGCCGGCGTCAAGCTGATCCTCGGCGTCGCCCTGGAGGGGGCGTTCCTGGGCCTGGCTCTGCGTCCGGTCCGATTGGAGCCAACACTGGAAGCTGTGCTGGAGTCTTCTCTGGAGCCAGCGTCATGACCGATCCGCTGCCGCCGCGCCCGGGCCCCATGCCCATCGTCCTGCTTCTCGACGAAGGGCTGCGGTTGACGCGCGCCCACATCCGGGCCATTTTCCTGCCGGTCGCCCTGCCGGTGGCGGTGCTCGCGACTCTCGCCGGGGCGGTGCAGGCGGTCAACGTGCGGAGCCTCTTCAAGGGCGGGACGCCCTCGCCCACGCTGTTCTGGACGCCGCAGGTCGTCCTCGTGGCCATTCTCCTGGGCCTTTTTTCAGCGGTGGCCTACGTGGCCGGCCAGGTGGCGGCCCTGGATATCCTGGCGGGGCGGCCCGTGGACATGCGCCGGGCCTGGAGGTTCGCGATGCGTCCCGCCGTGTGGGCGACGCTGCTGCTGTCGATTCTCGCCATCCTCGTCTCCTTCCTTTTCTGCGTTCTGCCGGTCTTCTTCGTCGCTCCCCTGCTGGCGTTCGCGGTGCCGGTGATGGTGGAAGAGGCGAGGTTCGGGGTGGGAGCGCTCTCGCGCAGTGCCGAGCTGGCGCTGTTCAATCCCTCGCGGCGGCTGATGGAGCACCCCATCGTCAAGGTGCTCCTGCTGATGGTGGCGAGCACCCTGATCAGCTATCTGGCCGGGCTGCTGGTGGCGCTGCCCTTCCAGCTCCCCATGTTCATCGACCTCATGCGCCAGGCGCTGGCGGGCAATCAGGACATCACCAGCGTGATGGCCCGCTGGATCTGGCTGCAGGTTCCGGCCCAGTTCCTCTCCTCGCTCGCCCGCACGGCGATCTACATCTACACCGCCTTCGGCATGGCGTTGCTCTACGCCGACGTGCGCGGCCGCAAGGAGGGGATCGATCTGTGGCCGGAGATCGACGCCCTGTTCCCGGCGACCGTCTCCCTGCCCTTGGGGGCGCCCTGATCTCTCAGACGCCGGCGCTCGCCATGGAGCGCATCGCGCCCGCGGACCGCGCCATTCTCGAACGGGTGCTGACGTCGAGCGGCGTCGAGCGGACGCCGGTGCCGCCGGAGAGCTCCTATCTCGGGGAGCTCGTCCGCTCAGGCCTGGACGCCTTGTTCCAGGGTCTCGAGAAGGGCGCCAGGATGATTCACCTGCCGCGGCAGGCGCTGATCGCGGCGGCCTTCGTGGCGGCGGCCGTGGCCCTGCTGCTGATCGGGCGCGCTCTGCTGCCACATCTGCGCCTCTTGAGGCGGAAGGTGCCGGGAAGTGAAGAAAGGCTGGCTGCGGCGGCGATTTCCACGCCGGCCACCGAGCTCGACGCCGCCGGCTGGCGCGCCGAGCTCGACCGCCGCCTCGCCGCCGGGCTCCCGGCCGAGGCCCTGGAGGCGGCGTGGTGGTGGCTGGCCCGCTCGCTCGCCGGCAGCCGGGCGCTGGCGGACTGGACCAGCCGCGATCTGGTGCTCCGGGCCGGGAGGCCGGATCTCGCCGCTCTCATCCGCCGGCTCGACGCCTTCATCTATGGCCCTCTCCGTCCCGCTCCAGAGGAGGTCAAGGGCCTCGTGAGCCGCCTGGAGGATGCCCTGCCGTGAGGCTTCCAGCCCCGAAGAGCCGCCGCTGGCTCGCCGCGGCCGGCATCGCCGCCGGGCTGGCCGTCCTGGCGGCGCTCGCCGCCTCCGGCCGCGGCGAGGCGCGGGGCAGCGTGCTGTCCCGCGGGCCGGGCGGCTGGCTCGCCGCCCGGCGCTACCTGGAGGCCCGTGGGGTCCGGGTGAGGCTGCTCGGCCAGCCGCGGGATCGCCAGGACAACCGTGGCGTCCTGGTGACGTCGTTCCCCTGGCAGCAGGGCCTTTCGCCGGATGCCGGCGAGGCGCTCGAAGAGCACCTGCGGCGCGGCGGCAACCTGGTGCTGGCCTACTCGGGTGACCCGGCGAGCCCCGCGGAGACGGTGGCCCTGCAAGGCCTCGGCCTCACGCTCGACGAGGTGCGCAAGGTCACTCTCAACCCGCTGAAATGGCGGCAATTCAGCCGCGAGGAGTGGGATCTTCGCCCGGCGCCGGGTCTGGCGGGGGGAGAGCCGGCGCGCGTCTGGGCTCCCCGCTGGGCCCCAAGACCCGCAAAAAAGGCCCGGGTCCTTTATCAGGGACCCGGCGGCGAGCCCCTGGTCGCCGCTTTTTCCCAGCGCCGGGGGACGGTCTGGCTGGTGCCGGCCGACGCTTTCGCCAATGCGCGCCTGGGGCAGGCGGGTCAGGCCGGCAATGCCGACCTCCTGGAGACTCTCCGCCGCCGGCTGGGGGACGACTGGACGTTCGACGAGTATCATCACGGCTTCACCGGCCGTCCGCTGCTGGAGACCGTGGCCGCCGGCCGGACGCTGGATCTCCTCCTCCTCCATCTGGCGGCGCTCTACCTGGCCGCGGTGCTGGTGCTGGCCCGCCCGTTCGGGCCGGCCTGGAGCCTGCCGGTGGTGGTCACCGGCTCGGCGGGCGCCTTCCTGCTGGGGCTGGGAGCGATCCATCACCGGCTGGGGCATCACCGGGAGGCGGCGAAACAGCTCCTGGCGCGCGTCCGCGAGCTCGACCGCGATTTCACGTTTCCCGGCGGCGACAGCCAAGCCGAGGCGGCCGGTGCCCGCGGCTTCGTGACGCTGGCGCGGGAGGTGGCGCGGCGGCGCAAGGGGCTCAAGACTTGAGTACGAAACGGGAGACCGAAGCATGAGCGAGAGTTCCACCGAGCGGCTGATGGCAGCCGCCCAGGAGCTGGCCACGGCCCTCGACGGCGTCGTCCTCGGCCAGCGGGCGGCCATCGAGACCCTGATCGTCGCGTTCATGGCGGGCGGCCACGCGCTGCTCGAAGGGGTGCCGGGCATCGGCAAGACGCTCCTCGCCAGGGCCTTCGCCTCGGCGCTGGGAGCGCGCTTCAGCCGCGTGCAGTTCACCCCCGACCTGATGCCGGCCGACATCCTCGGCACCAACATCTACGATGCCGCGTCGGGGTCGTTCCGCCTGCTGCGGGGACCCATCTTCACCGAGATCCTGATGGCCGACGAGATCAACCGTACGCCGCCGAAGACCCAGGCGGCCCTGCTCGAAGCGATGCAGGAGCGGCAGGTGACGCTCGACGGCGCGCGGCTGGAGCTGGAGCCGGGATTCTTCGTCATCGCCACCCAGAACCCCATCGAGTTCGAGGGCGTCTATCCGCTTCCCGAGGCGCAGCTCGACCGCTTCCTGGTGCGCATCGAGATGGGGCTGCCGGCGCCCGAGGCCGAGCTCGACCTCTACCGCCAGGCGGTGGCCGGCACCCTGGTCGGCTCCTGGGGCTATGGCGGCGAGCTTCCCGGCGCCGTGCTGCAGCCGGGCGAGGCCCTGGCGTTGCGGCAGGCGGTGCGGCGGGTGCATGTCGCCGAGGAGCTGCTGGCCTACCTCGCCGCGCTGGCCGCCGGGGTGCGCGGCTCGCCGCAGGTGGACCTCGCGGTGTCGCCGCGGGCGGCCCTGGCGCTGCTCGAAGCGGCCCGCGCCGGCGCCCTGCTCGAAGGGCGGGACTACCTCACTCCGGACGACCTCAAGCGCTTCCTCGTGCCCTGCTGGGCGCATCGCGTCCTGCTCACGCCGGAGTCGGAGCTCGAGGGGTTCACGCCGCGGCAGATCCTCGAATCCGTCGCCGCCGCCGTGCCCGTTCCCCACTGACGCCTCCCCTTTCAGGTACCCGTTGCCGTGCCCGCCGCCCGCACCTTCCAGCTCCTGGGCCTGATCACCCTGCTGCTCGTCGCCTCGTTTCTCGACTCTCGCCTGGCCTGGGTGGCGCTGGCGCTCGACCTCCTGGTGGCCGCGGCGGCGGTGGCCGACTGGCGGCGGGCCGCCGCGACACCGCTGACGGCGGAGAGGCGTTGGCCTCCTCTACTGGTGCAGGGAGCTTCCGGCGAGGTGGAAATCCACGTCTCGACGCCGGTGGCGCGGTCCTTGACCGTGCTGCTGCGCGACGGGCTTCACCCGGGTCTGGCTGCCTCGCCCCTGCGCCGCCTGCTGGCGTTGCGCGGCCCGGGCACGGCCGTCTGGGTCCATACGCTCAATCCCCGCCGCCGCGGCGAGCATGCGACGGGCCCGCTGACCGCGCGCCTCCTGGGGCCCTGGCGGCTCGCCTGGGCGCAGCGGGATCTGCTGCCGGGCTCCCTGGTGCGCGTCTATCCCCAGGTGCGCTGGGAGGGGAAGGTCGGGAAGCTTCTGGCCCTCGCCCAGCGCCACCGCCTCGGGCAGGTCTCCCTGCATCTGCACGGCACCGGCACCGAGCCCTACGCCCTGCGCGAGTACCTGCCGGGCGATCCGCTGGCCAAGATCCACTGGAAGGCCACGGCCCGCCACGGCCGCCTGGTGACCCGCGAGGACACCTGGGAGCGCAGCGCCCGCCTCGTCGTGCTGCTCGACTGCGCCCGCGCCATGGCGACCATGGACGGCCGGCGCAGCAAGCTCGACTACGCCGTGGCGGCGGCCCTGGCCCTCACCCGCGTGGCCGCGGCGCGCGGCGACCAGGTGACGATCGTGGCCTTCGCGGACCGCGTCCTGCGCACCGTGCGGGTGCGTCCCGGCGGCCGTGGAGCGGCCCTCGCCTACGCGGCGCTCTATGACGTCGAGGCCCAGCTCGCCGAGCCGGCCTACGACCTCGCCGCCGAGGCGGTCTTCGGCGTCGAGTCGCGCAGCGCCGTCACCGTGCTGATGACCTCGGTGGTGGACCTCGCGGCGGCCGAACTGCTGCGCGAGTCGCTGCTGCGCCTCGGCCGCCGCCACCGGGCGCTGCTGGTGAACCTGGAGGATCCCGAGCTGCGGGAGCTTGCCGCGGCCCCGCCCGCCACTCCCGCCCAGGCTTTCGCCCAGGTGGCGAGCCTGGAGATCCAGCTCGCCAACCGCCGCCTCGCCCGCCACCTGCGCCGGGGCGGCGTGCAAGTCGTCAACAGCCCCGCCGACCGCCTGGCGCTGGAGACCCTCGAAGCCTACCTGGCGGTGTTCCGGGGCGCCGGCGCGGCGGTGTCCTCGCGATAGGCCCGCCCGTAACATTCTCAAGCCTCTTCCGCCCATAAATTCGTCACTTCGGCCTCCACGGGCGTGGAGAGCACCACCGGAGTGCTAATATCAACGAATAGCTATAAGAGATTCTTCATCCCCTGAAGGAGGAGAAATGATGAACGCAGTCTCCAGATCCGCGAGAGTGACTTGCGAAACGCCGAGGCGAGGGCTCTTCCTTGGAGCCCTGCTGGCGGCCATTGTGCTGGCCGCCATCCTCAGCCCGGCGGCCCAGGCGCAGCCGTTCGGCGCCTGGCTGACCATGAACGGATCGAACGGCTATATTCAGATCCCCCACAGCACGGCACTCAATCCCACCGGGGCGATCACCATCGAGGCCTGGGTTTCGAGCACCAACAGCACGTCGGCGGAGGACTGCCGGAGCATCGCGGGCAAGGACTACACCCATGCCTGGTGGATCGGCCAGTGCACGGTCGGCGGGCAGCCCGTGTTGCGCTCCTACCTGAGAGGTAACGCTGCCGGCTCGATGCAGAATGGCGGCATCATCCCCCGGGGTCAATGGACGCACGTGGCCGTAACCTCCAATGGCACGACGCGGCGCCACTACATCAACGGCGAGCTCGCCGCTTCGTTCGCGGAGGCGGGACCGCTGACGACCAGCGGCACGGTCGTGCGGATTGGCAGTGACATCTCCTGGGAGCACACGCCGACGGGCGCCATCGACGAGGTGCGCCTCTGGAACGTGGTTCGGACTCAGGATCAGATCCGCGGCACGATCAACGTGCCCATCAACACCGGCCAGCCCGGCCTGGTGAGCGTCTGGTCCCTCGACGCCAACGGCAACGACGTCGTGGGCGGGCACAACGGCGTTCTGACGGGCGCGGGCGTCGGTTTCCTGTCCTTCCCGATCGGCCCGCCCTGTTCGTCCAGCACGGTGGATCATCTCTGTTTGCAGGGTCGCTTCCTGATCACCACGACGTTCCGCACCGCCACGGCGCCGGGTCCTTCCGACGGCTCTGGCCACGTGGTGGTGGCCGGCGCCAACTCCGGAATCTTCTGGTTCTTCAGCTCGGACAACTGGGAGGTCATGGTCAAGGCCATCAACGCCTGCGCCCTGAACAGCCGCTACTGGATCTACTCCGCGGCGACGACCGACCGCTTCTACCGCATGGAGGTGTTCGACACTCTGCACCCCCAGAACAAGATCTACTTCAACTACGCCGGTCCGCCAGCCCCCGCGGTGACCGACAGCGACGCCTTCGCGACCTGCCCGTAGGGGGGCAGGCAGCCATAAAGGACATCAAGGACAGCAGGGACTTCAAGGACGTGGTGGGTCAACGTCCCTGGTGTCTTTGATGTCCCTGGTGTCCTTGTCGTTTCACCGAGCGCCCGTCGTGCCATTGCGATACCCTCCCCCCATGCAAATGGGAGAGGAGATCATTCGCGAGCGGGCGGAGCGGGGGGCCCGGGCGGCGCGGTCGGGGCTGCTGGTAAACGCCGGCCTCGCCCTGATCAAGTTCCTGGCCGGCGTGCTGGGCAATTCCTATGCCCTGGTGGCCGACGCCGTGGAGTCGCTGGCCGACATCTTCTCTTCCTTCATCGTCCTGAGCGGCTTGCGGATCTCCGCCCGCTCGGCCGACGAGCAGTATCCCTTCGGCTACGGCAAGGCCGAGGCCCTGTCGGCGGTGGTCGTGGGCCTCATGCTGCTGGGTGCCGCCGGCGGCATCTCGATCGAGGCCGTGCGGGAGATCCGCATCCCGCATCACTCGCCGGCGCCGTTCACCCTGGCGGTCCTGTTCGGGGTCATCGCCGTCAAGGAGATCCTCTTTCGCCGCGTCTTCAAGGTGGGGGCGGAGGTCGAAAGCACAGCCGTGAAGGGGGACGCCTGGCATCACCGCAGCGATGCCCTGACCTCGGCGGCGGCGGCCGTCGGCATCGGCGTCGCCCTCATCGGCGGCCCGAAATGGGCCGCGGCGGACGACTGGGCCGCCCTGGCCGCTGCAGGGGTGATCCTCGTCAACGGCATCCGCATCCTGCGGCCGGCGGTCGGCGACCTGATGGACCGCAGCCCCGAGGGCGAGGTGCTGGAGCGCATCGCGGCGGCGGCGGCCTCCGTCACTGGCGTGGCGGCGACGGAGAAGCTCAAGGTCCGCCGGGCCGGCCTGGGCCTCTTCGTGGACATCCACGTCCAGGCTGATCCCGCCATGTCCCTTCACGACGCCCACATCCTGAGCGGCAAGGTCAAGGGAGCCATCCAGGGTGCCGTCCCCACCGTCCTCGGGGTGCTCGTCCACATGGAGCCATTCGAAGGTTGAGCGGAGCTGAAACATCCCCGCGATCCCGCCTGTTCTAGGAGGACGAACGGGGAGAGCGCTCAAGCCCCGGTCCAATTGAGTCCAATCATCAAAGGAGGAGTTCAAATGGCCAACGCCATGTTCGGAGCTGGATGCTTCTGGGGAGTGGAGGCGGCGTTTCGCCGTCTGAAGGGCGTCAAGTCGACGGCGGTGGGCTACGCCGGGGGATCTCTCAGGAACCCCAGCTACCATGACGTCTGCACCGGCACCACCGGTCACGCCGAGGTGGTGCAAGTAGAGTACGATCCCGCCGTGACCGCGTACGACGATCTGCTCACCGTCTTCTGGGAGAATCACGACCCGACGACGCTCAACCGGCAGGGGCCTGACGTGGGCACCCAGTACCGATCCGCGATCTTCTACGAGTCACCCGAGCAGCAGGCCGCCGCCGTCGCCTCGAAGGAGCGGCTGGAGAAGAGCGGACGCTTCAAGCGGCCCATCGTGACCCAGATCGAGCCGGCCACCGATTTCTGGAAGGCCGAGGACTACCACCAGCAGTACCTGGAGAAGCGCGGGCTGGCGACCTGCCACATCTGATTGGCGACGTTGGAGACGAGGGGCGGCTTTCGCGATGTGCTGACGGTGCGGTGGCTGCCCTTCTGGGTGGCGTTCGCCGCCGCCCTCGCCTTCCGTCTCTTTCAACTTGGGGACCGGCCTCTCCATCATGACGAAGGGGTCAACGCCTGGTTTCTGTACAAGATCCTGAACGGCTTCCAGTTCAGCTACGACCCCGACAAGTTTCACGGTCCCTTCCTGTTCTTCTTCGAGGTCCCCTTCGCCGCCGTGCTCGGCCTGGGGGACCTCGCCCTGCGTCTGCCCGTCGCCCTGCTCTCCGCCGGCATGGTGCCGCTGCTGCTGCCGCTGCGGCGCCGGCTGGGAGCCGTGGGAGTGACGGCCGCGGCGTGGATGCTGGCCCTCTCGCCGTCCTTCGTCTCCTATGGCCGCGACCTGATCCACGAGACCAGCCTCGCGTTCTTCAGCCTGGCGCTGGTGGTGGCCGTCCTGCTCTATCTGGAGACCCGGCGGCAGAAGCACCTGGTTCTCGCCGCCCTGAGCCTCGGCTTGCTCGCCACCATCAAGGAGACCTACGTCCTGACGCTCGCCGTGCTGGCGATCGCCGCCGTCATGGCCCGGATCTGGGCGTATGGCCGGCCGCGCCTGGGCCTGCTGTGGGGGAGGCCGGCCCTGGAGGCCATCGTCTGGGGGATGGTGGCGTTCGCCGTTCCCTACGTCCTCCTGTATACCTCCTTCTTCACCAACCCGCATGGGCTCGCGGACTCCGTGCGTACCTTCTTCCTCTGGGCCGGCAAGGGGATCGAGGGGGCGGAGCATGCCAAGCCCTGGCACTACTTTCCCCGTCTGCTCCTCACCTTCGAGACGGTGACGGTGGCCTGCGCCGTGGCGGGCGCCTGGTTCGCCCTGCGCCGCCGGGACTCCTTCGGCACCTTCTGCGCCCTCTGGGCGGCCGGCGAGCTCGCGGCCTACTCCCTGCTGCGCTACAAGACCCCCTGGCTGGATCTGAACATCGTGCTCCCCGCGGCGCTCACGGCGGGGTTGCTCTTCCGGGAGGCGTTCGGGAGACTCTGGCCGCGGGGTTTGAGGGCGGGGATCGTCGCGCTCTTCGTGCTGGGACTGGCTTGGGGGACGTGGCGCGCCATTCAGGTCAGCTTCCTGCGCTACGACGACGACAAGCTGACACTGGTCTACGTCCCCACCGACCGCGACATCCGCGCTCTCCTCGTCCAGGTGCGGGGCATCCTGAGCCGGATACCGCCGGGCGAGCCCCCCGAGGTGCTGATGCTGGGCCATCACGCCTGGCCTCTCCCCTGGTACTTCCGCGAGGTGAAGGCCCTGGAGTACAGCCAGGACGTTCCGGACGAGCCCGACGCCGACGTCCTCATCGTCGAGGGGGATATGGAGGCGAAGCTGCTGCCGGTCCTCAAGGAGCATTACCAGCGGCGGGAGTACGTGCTGCGCCCTCGGCAGAAGGTGCTGGTGTTCGTCAACGAGAGACTGGCGGCACCGCGGGAATAGTCGATCCCTTACGACGCGACGTTATCCCCTTCCGTCGGATCGTTGGAACCCTCCGTCGTGCCTCCGCGACCTTTTGTCGTGACCCGCAGCCTTCCGTCGTGACGTTGAAACCCTCCGCCGCGACTTCGCAACCCTCCGTTCTGGCATAGGGGCTTTCCGTCCCGAGATTGGTGCCCTCCGTCGTGAATCCACAACCTTCCATCATGACCCTGCAACCTTCCGTTGCGATTCCGCAGCCTTCCGCCCTGACATTGGGACTTCCATCGTGACTCCATAACCTTCAAACGTGACTCTGCAACCTTCTGGCGTGATCCCGGGACCTTCCATCGAGATCCCGGAACCTTCCGCCTTGACTTCGTGACCTTCGGCCCTGAGATTGGGGCTTCCAGCGTGAGTCCGGAACCTTCCGGCCTGACTCTGCAGCCTTCGCTCCTGACTTCGTAGCCTTCCGTTGTGACTCCGCAACCTCCGTCGTGACATTGGGACCTTCTTATCTGACTCTGTAGCCTCCAGTCCTGACTCCGCAACCTTCCGTTGTTGCTCCGCAACCCTCCGTCATGACGTTGAAGCCTTCAGACCTGCCCCTGTGCCGCCTTCCGTCCTGGCTCTGCTGCCTTCGTCTGACTCCGTAACCTTCCGTAGTTACGTTGGACCTTCAGTCCTACCTCTGCAACCTTCCGTCGTGACGTCAACCGCCCCAAACCCGCCGCGCCGCGTCGAGGAACGCCTGCGGATCCTCGACGCTCAGCATCACCTTGTACCCCTTCGCCGTGGGGAGGTAGGCCACCCGCGCCCGGTCGGTGAGGAACGCCAGGACCCGCTGGGAGTTGCGGAGGAGGAACCACCCTTCGGAGTAGCCGAGGAGGCCGGCGCCCCAGAGGCGCAGGAAGGGCTTGTAAGGAGTCTCCTGCGTGAGGTCGATCGCCCTCGCTTCGGCAAGGAGGATCTCCTCGCGAGGGATGCGCTTGCCGAACATCGAGTGGCGGATGCGCAGCTCCTCCGGCGACAGTTCGAAGAGGGCGCGCCGGCTGGATGCCGCCGAGTAGCCCACGATCGCCCCGCCGCCGAGGACGAGCAAGAGAGCGGGAGCCACCAGGGGAACCTTCGCCACCGCGATTAGCACCGGGACTAGTATTAGCAGCAGGAGGGCGGCCACAAACCGGAAGGTCTTGGCTCCGGACGGCACGATGGGGAAGGTCTCCGTGGGCATAGACGGAACCTACGCCCGGCCGAGGGCCCGGGTCAAGCTCAGATTTCGAGGGTCACGTCATGAGCTACACCGACGAACAGTTTGACCGAGCGTTTGCAGAGTTTCAGGAGTTCGGTCCCGCACGGCGTATTTCGGTCGAGCAGCGGTGGCGCGATGGCTTGCGGGACGTTGATCCTGATGAGTTCACTGCGTTGCGGGCACGATGCGAAGAGATAGAGAGGATTGCCTTTCGACTTGCTGATCAGGTTCGAGACAGACTTATGACGGGCGATACGGCAAAACGGCAGCTTGCCCATACGTATCCGTTCCTGACGTACGAACGTTTGTCTTGCACTTGGGAGCAGGCGATGTATTTTTCCATGAAGTGATGCCGGTACGTCGAGATGACGAGCTTGGTGACCCAGCGTAATCTCTCGCCGTCCCGTGCGTAGAACAGGCAGGCCGCGACGCGGCATGGGACTCGTGTCTTCTGTGGAGAGCCGACCATGACGAGAGCCAAGATCGCCGGCGGGGCGATTGCCGCCGTGCTCGTCCTCCTCGCCCTCGCCGCCGGCTACCGGGCCCTCAAGCAGAATGACCACCTCGCCGCGGCGACCTCGCCCGCGATCACGCCCACGATCACGCCGGCGGCGGAGTCCCGCCCGGGGTTCCTTTACGGCCGGATCACTACCGTCGACGGCACCACCTACGAGGGCCGGCTGCGCTGGGGGGGCGACCAGGAGGCGTTCTGGGGCGACTACTTCAACGGCTTCAAGCACGAGAACCCCTGGCTCGCCCAAGTGCCGCCGGAGCGGCGGCCCAAGCAGCGACACCGGATCGAGATCTTCGGGATCACGATCGCCCATCGGGAGAGCCCGATCGACGGCGGCCGGCCTTTCATGGCGCGCTTCGGCGAGCTCGCGCGCATGGAGGCGCACGGCAAGCAGGTGCGGGTGACTCTCAAGAGCGGGACCGAGCTCGACGTCGACCGCTTCGAAGCCAGCGACTTCGACGACGGCGTGCGGGTGTGGGACGGCCAGCGGGGCGTCGTCGACCTCGACAGTCTGCGGATCCGCTCTGTCGAGCTCCTCCCCACCGCCCCGCTGGGCGCCGCCCCCAACCGGCTGCACGGTACGGTGCGCACGCGTCAGGGCGACTTCACGGGCTTCGTCCAGTGGGACCGGGAGAAGTGCGTCGGCTCCGACGAGCTCAAAGGCCGCGCCGCCAAGGCTGAGCTCAGCCTGCGTTTCGACACCATCCGCTCCATCGCGCGCCGCTCGCGCGATAGCGCCCTGGTGACGCGGCTCGACGGCCGCGAGATCGCGCTCGCCGGCAACCGCGAGGTCGGCCACGACAACCGCGGGATCTACGTCGACGATCGGCGCTACGGCCGGGTGCTGATCTCCTGGGACGCCTTCGAGCGCGTCGACTTCAGCCCCGGCACCCCCGAAGATACCGGCCCCGCCTATGGCGACTTCCCGCCGGGGCGCCCGCTCACGGGCAGCGTCACCACCCGCGCCGGCCGCCGTCTCGCCGGCCGGCTCGTCTACGACCTCGACGAGAGCGAGACCACCGAGACGCTCGACGCCCCATCCCAGGGCGTGGACTACACCATCCCCTTCGGCCTGATCGCCTCGATCAAGCCCCCCGGCCGTGAGGAGCGCGGCGCCCGGCATGCCAGGGTGACCCTCCAGAGCGGCGAGGAGCTGCACCTCGAGCGCACCGGCGACCTCGGCGCGGGGAATGCCGGCCTGCTGATCTTCGTCGCCGGCAGTCAGCGCCCCGAGTACGTGCCCTGGACCGACGTCGGGCAGGTCGACCTCGACCGCCCGCCGGCGATGTACCCGCCAATCGGCGGGCGCTAGGGCGCGCACCCCTCAGAACACGATCAGGCAGGTGGCGTGGCAGGCGCTGGCGCAGGCGTTGCGGCAGTCGGTGAGGCTGAAGGCGTTGACCCAGCCGGTGCTGCCGGAGGCGCAGGTCCAGTTGCAGTTCGGGATGTCTTCCGGGAAGTAGCTGCCCTTATTGCCGGCGGCGGTCAGGGCGAGCGGCAGCATGACGAAGAGGAGGGCCAGGAGAAGGGTGATGCGGCGCATGGCGGGTGATCTCCCTCGAAGCCGAGAGGCGGCGGCGTGCGCGCCCGCGGTTCGAGACTCTGTCTAATGGGGTGCGCGCGCCGCGAAGAAGAGAGCCGCCGGACCGGCTGCGGATCATTCGCTGCCACGGTTCCGGCTCGCGAAGCACCTTTCCTGATAGAGATTGCAGCATTGAAGCTGCCTTGAAAGGAGAGATCGATGAAGACTCTGCTACGGGCGTTCTTTTGTACCTCCCTCCTCATCCTCTCTGTGGTCACCGTGAGCCAGGGGAGCGATCCGTCCGGCCTGTGCGAGATTCGTTGCGGCAACGGCACGACCGCCACGATTTCGTGCATCACCTATCCGCAATGCCGGGTCGAGTTCAATAACCTCTGCGGCGGAACGGGGATCTACAACTGGACGGTGACGCCCACCTGCCCCTGAGGTAATCCCTCCTCCGATGTAGTAGCGTGTCCCTGTCCTGGGAGCCGCGTGGAGAGGTGTGTCCATTTGGGCCAGGCTCTTGAAACCGGCGGTACTAATTCCAAGGGGGTGGCAACACATGAGAAGAGAGCAGTCGTTACGGTGGATGGCACTTGCGCTCGTGGCCTCACTACCTTGGGCTTCCGCGCGGGCGCAGACGGTGAAGAGCGAGGCAGGCAGCGCCCAGATCGCCGGGTCGAACGGCAAGACGGCCGTCACCATCGCCAAGCCCTTGCCGAACTTCCCGCTGCGCTACCGCGGGGCCGGCCGGTTCCTGCACACCGAGATTCCGTCGTTCCAGCTCGTCGCCGGCTACACCTTCGACATGAACGTAGGCGTCAACCACGAGATGGCGACGTTCATCGATCATGAGGTCGAGATCTTCAACGTCTACGACATGGACCCGAGCGACGGCATCGATCCCGATCGCGAGTATTTCATCGAGCGCGATCAGCAGACGGGCATTCTGCACTGCACGCTGAACGAGCCTCCTCTCCCCAACGTGTTCAGCCGCGACTGGTGGCTGAGCAACAACATGGTCTACGCTGGCACCGAGACGGTGAGCGGCTTCGAGGCCGACTGCTGGACCGGCGCTGTCCCGGGCATCGGTCTGCCGGTCAAGCTGTGCAGCCGCGCCGACAAGTACCCCGAGCTGTCGCTGCTCTTGAAGAAGCTCGGTCCCTTCGAGTTCTACGACCATTACGGCGTGTCGCTCGAAGGCGAGAGCTCGCCGCCGCCGTCGTATTTCAAGCTGCCCCAGATCTGCAAGCACCTCTGACCGATGAACGCGTCCTCGACATTTGTAGCAGCCGACGGCGACGGCTACGAGCTCGTGATGGGGCGATGGAGCCGGCGGCTCGCCGTGCCGTTCCTGGACTTTGCCGGCATCCAGGATGGGGACCGTGTCCTGGAGGTCGGTTGCGGCACAGGCAGCCTGTCTCAGACGATTGTCGAGCGCTCCAGGCCCAGCGAGGTCCGTGCGATCGATCTCGCTCCCGCCTACGTCGACTATGCCAGGAGCCGCAATCGAGACCCCAGGGTCGTCTTCGAGGTCGGCGACGCGTGCGCCATCGAGTTTGCCGACCACACCTTCGATCGAGTTTTTTCGATGCTGGTCCTGCACTTTGTGCCGCGAGCCGCCGAGGCGATCTCCGAGATGCGGCGCGTCGCCAAGCCCGGCGGCGTCGTCGCGGCCGCCGTGTGGGATGTGCGCGGCGGTTTGGTCGCGAACCGTATGTTCCTCGACACCGCCGCGGCTCTGGACCCTGAGGCGAACAAACGTCGTGCCTGGAACTACACCCGGCCCATGACCCGTCCCGGGGAGCTCGGAAGGACGTGGCGTGAAGGAGGCTTGCGGGACGTCGAAGAGTCCACGCTGGGCATCCGGATGGAGTTCACCTCGTTCGAGGACTACTGGGCGCCGTACGAGGGACGGGACGGTCCGGCCGCGGAGTACATGGCATCCCTCGGCGAGGCGGAACGGGCGAGGCTCAAGGATGCAGTGCGGGCTACGTACCTGGACGGAGACCCCGATGGCCCCCGTTCCTACGCGGCTCTTGCCTGGGCCGTCAAGGGCATTGCGCCATAGTGAGTGCCAAGCGATCCACTGCAATGACCGCTGAGCTCAAACGTTGCGATGAGTGAGCTCGATGACTATGGGGCTGAGTTTTATCTGGGTGACCCGTCCGCTATTGGCAAAGCGTGCGCAGAGTACCGGCGGCGTGAGCCGCGCAGCGGCGTCCTGGCGGATGACTGCGCCGGCTTTCCGGCCTGCGTCCACTCCGTGGATGTTCTACACCTCTCCCGGGCAATCGCGGTTGTTACAGGCGGGCCGGAAGTGCGCATCACGGAGCGTCACGAGAGGTTGCCGGAGAAGAGGGCTTGTGGGTCGCCCAGGTTTTGCCCGTGGCGTGGCTCCGTTCGGTCGCTGGCTTTATTAACTTCCTTCTCATCAACAAGATAGGCCACCGAAAGCCGGTCTGGCTAAGTTCGGGGCCACTCTGCGCTCCCAGGCACTCCCAACCCGTCAGAACCACCTATGTTGACGAGGAGTAGGGAATCAGTGTAGCGTATCTAATGTTCCATAGAGCGAATGATATATATCGTTCTTTACCGGTAGCCAGCGCAGGCGTGGCGACTGTCGGGAAGGCATTGGAGGAGCAGACGGATACAATTGAACTTGAGGTTGGTCGGCAGCCTAAATAAGTTACTAACATCACTTTTAAATAGTCGCATTAGCACAGATCAGGCCAATAACGGCCTGCTTGAACGAGGAGTTACCCAATGAAGAGCAAGTTCATATTTCTCGTGGTTCTATGCCTATTTGTCGCGACTTCGGCCAATGCCCAGCCTGCGAAGATCACGTTTGAATGCCACAACCCATCCATTTCCCTGAAATTTGACTATAACCAATTGACTTCGGGTGGTAAGGGACAAGCCTCCTCGCAGAAGGTCCAGTTCAATGTGAACAAAGCTGCCGTAAAGGGTACAATCTTCGTTGATGAGAAAAACAATGGCATATGCACAGCGACTATCACTAGCAACCATACGGTATCGCGCGGGTGGGCAGTCTTTGCTCCTGAGGGTTCTTCCACTGACGGGGGGGGCAAGCCTGACGATATCAATAGTAGTGTCGGCGTTTCTGAAAACATCGTCTCAAACAAGGAGGTTGTGTTCTCCGTATTCAGGAAAGGAAATCTTGCAGGGAACGTTACGATGACATTTTTTGTTGAATATGAAAGGGCCCGATAACTCCGCGCGGTAGCTAAGGGCGTGCGTCGCAGCCGCGCGACATCATTGTAATATAATATCGTGCAGCCAACCCCTGCGGTCGAGCGGACGGAAACCGCAAAAAGCGCAGTTCCCGCTCGCTCACTGTCTACGGCGTTGGCTGCGCGAGTCCCCATAACTCAGAGGAGTGCAAGCATGTCGAATTATCAACTTCAACTCTTTTCGAACGAGAAGCAACTGAAGAGAATTTGGCGAGTAATGACGGTACTTTCATCAGTGACAGCGATCGCGATCTTGGCTTTTCTGCTGTCCTGTCGCCCAAGCGATCAACCAGTTTTCACAAAAATTATCGCCGCAGTTTGGTTCTTAGGTCCTCCAGCTTGGTTCGCATTCGAAAACTCTCGCTTGCTGCTTCCCGAAGACGTCGAGTCGAAGAAGGAGCGAATGGCTCGGTTTCGTCTTGGGCAAGATGCAGCAAGAATGGCTTGGTTTGGGATCGGGGCATTGATAATCTACTTCACCAGGTTCTAGTCCGAATTAGCTTGGCTCCGATCTTGGAACGACCAGGCTTGACTCACGCACGTCAACCGAATTGTTTGCGCTTCAGGTCCGTTAGTTCGTTCTCATTGTCAAGGCTCGTATAGGTGCGCTCATCAAACAGCTCCGTCTTTAGCCTATTAGACCAGTGCACGCTCCAGCGCTATCCCATTTGCACACGTGGCGCCGACTAATCGGTGCCGCGATCCCGTGAGGAGTAAGGGAATGAGCCCGGGACCTAAGCCCGAAAAGTCCGGCATCGTATTGCAACTAGTACTCCAGATCATCATTACTGTTGGAGCCGTTCTCGTTGCCTACTTCCAATTTGCAGTGCCGGCAGTGAGAAGGCAAGCGACTAGCGCCGGAAGTGCGGCCGCGGGGACCGAAATTGCCGAGACCAAGAAAGCTGTCGCGATCGTGAGCTCTCCGCCAGAGACACTCGTAGTCGGAGATATACTCCAGAACCTAACGAGCCGACCCATCATCGTAACAATGGGCTGCAATGCCACGGGTGACCAAGCCAAGGAGGTCTCTGGCTATGCCTCTCCATCCAAGGACTCCGGGCTCGATGGAAACAGCTTTCAAGTATCCGTGACTGGAGGTGACCGACTCTCTGCGACCTACGTGGTCCCACCGGGCTGGTACTATAAGGTGGCGCACACGGGTGCTGGAAGCTGTAACTTCAAGAGCTGGCCAATCTAGTCTAGTTGCCGACGATGTCCGAGTCCTATTCGGATGCCCGCTTGTGTGCCGCCTAATCCCTCGTTGCAGCCGACGCTACCCGGGAGTCCGCCCGGGTGCTCCGCTGAACTCATGATCCTTTGGGCGGACGAGGAGCGAGCATGCTTATAAAAATCGGACATGTGGAGTCGATCTTCCGGTATCCCGTGAAGTCCATGGGCGGCGAACGGCTCGAGGTCGCCGAGCTGGGCTGGCACGGCCTCGAGGGTGACCGGCGCCTGGCCTTCCGGCGGATGGAGGACCGCAGCGGGTTCCCGTGGCTATCAGCAAGCAAGCTTCCCGAGCTGATCCTGTTTGCTCCCCACCGCCGTGAAGACGGTGCTCCGGGAGACCTTCCTACGCATGTTCGCACGCCGGATGGCGAAGAGATGCCTGTCTTCGGCGAGGAGTTGGCCGCGGAGGTCGGACGCCGGCATGGGGCTCCCGTGCAGATGATGCAGTTGAAACATGGCATCTTCGATGAAGCGAGCCTCTCCGTGATCGCTTCCGATACGGTGAGCGAGATCGGACGGCTCGCAGGGCGGACCCTGGACGTGCGACGATTTCGCCCGAATGTCGTCGTTCGTTTACTGCGGCCGGTTCCCTTCCAGGAGGACGAGTGGGTGGGCGGTGTGCTGTCATTCGGCGAGGGGGACGACGCCCCCGCCATCGCCGTCACGATGCGCGACGTTCGCTGCTCGATGGTGTACCTCGATCCCGACTCGGCCAGCTCGGCGCCGGAGGTGCTGAAGGCGGTCGTTCGTGAGCACCAGAACACCGCGGGAATCTACGGCACCGTCACTCGCATCGGCCGGCTGGCGGTCGGGCAACCCATACTCTTCCGTGCGGCATAGATCATGTCGAACCCACAAGACCATCGCTTGCTTGAGGCGCTGCTGGACTCCTGGGACCGGAACAACACCATCCTGCTCAACCTGCTCCGCGCCCTACCGGAGGGCGGGCTGGAGGCCAGGGCGATGGAGGGCAGCCCCTCGATCGCGGAGCTGTTCACACACATTCACTATGTACGACTCGTATTCGTCCTCGAGGACGTCCCCGAATTCGCCAGAGACATGCCTAAAGAAGAGTGGGCAGCCGAGCGCGATCCTGACCGCATCACGCAGATGCTGAACGATAGCGCCAAGGCGGTGTGCGACGCGGTGCGGAGCCGGGTGGAGGCAGGCCGGGACATGGACCTTCACTACGACCATCCGATCCTCCTGCTCCAGCACATGGTCTGGCACGAGGGCTACCACCACGGTCAGATAAAACTGGTCCTCAAGCTGACGGGCCGCCCCCTGGCCGACGAGGTGGCGGGGGCGGTGACGTGGGGCGTCTGGATGCGTAAGAAGTGAGCGGGCTCATAGAAGAGTCCCCGCTCGATCTCTGGTACGATTCAGCCATGGACCGTCGAGACGACGGGGGCATGGACCCGGAGATGGAAGGGATTCCCACCGACTACAACGACCGCGCTAAGGTTTGACCAGAGTATTCCTCCGAAACGACTAGCGGGAGAGAATGACGTGACTTTACTGACCCTTCTGCTATCGGCCACTGCATCGCCGTCAGAAAATGGCTGCCTGGTCGCGCTACTTACCTGGGGGCCATTGGTCGCAGCGGTTGTATTTTGTTGGTTTCTCGTTCGCCGCATGGGTTATTTCAGCAGGACGAAGGGTTACGTCAGGCGGTCCGAGGATCACATGGAGCGAGTTGAGCAAACCTTGCAAAAAATTGAAGAGCATCTTCGGATCCTCGCCGAACGGGGCAATCGCGAGTAGGCCCATTCCATGAAGAAACTATCCGTCGCTGTGCTGATAGCTGCCCTGGCGGCGCCGTGTCCCGCGCTTGCGCGTAAAGTGGTCGACTGCTTCTATTCGCCACGTCCCACAGCTCGCCAACCTTCTCCTGAGTTCGGGCGTCATTCCAAGTGCGTTGCCATTGCCGACAATGGAAGCATCCGGGTCCTCCCGCGGCACCTCAAGGCACTGGATTACAGCGACGACGGCCTGTCGGCCCTCTCGTTCGAAGGCGGCATGCTGTACGTCAAGCCTTCCGGTGAAACGCTCGACGTGTTGCCTTACGACAATGGCGCCGACACGTTCCAGGAGGGCCTGGTTCGCGGCCGGCGCAACGGCAAGATTGCGTTCTTCGATCACTCGTTCCGCATGGTCCTGCCTCCGAAATACGACTTCGCTTGGCCCTTCGCAGACGGCCTCGCCGAGGTCTGCTCAGGGTGTGTCCAGGCTCGCGATCCGGCGGACTCCGAGCACACCGCCATGGAGGGAGGGTCATGGGGCTTCATTGATCACCAGGGCCGGGAGGTCGTATCGGTCTCCTATCCACGCGATGAGGCCTGGCGGCGAAAGGGAGAGGTTGCCAAGCACTGAGGAGGGTGTCTCAAAGTAGTTGACGACGACGCCTATGTCGCCAGGGATTGAAATCACCTGGCTACCGACTGTAGTCCCTACGGGACATGGGGAAGAACGAATAGCAGTCCCGGAGGGACAAGAGTCGGTAGCCAGGCGATTTCAATCCCTGGCGACGCAGGCGTGGATGTCGCTTCTTTCGAGACACCTGGCGACGTAGGCGTGGCTGTCCCATCGTTCGAGAAAGTAGACTGATCCTCCGTGTCCCCATCCCCTCCGTCCCGCCTCCCCCGCCTGGGCATGATCGCCCGCTGGAAGCCTGTGCATCTCGGGCATGCGGCGGTGCTGGAGGCCTTGGTGGAGCGGGCGGAGCAGGTGCGGATTGGCATCGGCAGCTCCAACCGGTACGACGTCCAGAACCCCTTCACGGCGGCGGAGTCGGCGGCGATGATCCGCCGGGTGCTGGGGGAGCGAGCGGGCTATTCGATCGTCGAGGTGCCGGATCTGGGCCATGGGCCGCGGTGGCGCGCCATGGTCGCTGAGATGCTGGGTCCTCTGGATCTCTTCGTCACCGCCAACCCCTATGTGCGGGACCTGATGCGGGAGGTCTACCCGGTGGTCCATCCCGTCTCGCTGATCTCTCCCGAGCGGCGGATCGCCGTGGACGGCACCGGCGTGCGCAAGGCCATGGCTCGCGGCGAGGGGTGGCGGGAGATGGTGCCTCCCGAGGTGGCGGCCTACCTGGAGGCGGAGGGGCTCGTCCAGCGGTTCCGCCGGGAGTGGGGGCTCGCGACCCTGGCGCTCGATGCTCCCCAGCCGATAGACTCCCCCTCGCGGACACCCCAGACCCCCTGAAGAACCGGAGGATGCATGTACTCGTGGAGTGAGGACACCTCGGACTGGTATGGCAGCGGCAGCTATCGCTACTCGGGAGCCGGCGGCGAGGTGCGGGCGGCGGCCGCCGCGGCGGAGGCGGCGGCGGGCAGCCGCACCTACGCCCACAAGTCGGCGCCCAACCCGACGCTGATCGATCCCCATAAGAAGATCACCACGAAGTCGGCCAACCCCATCATCGTGGCGGTGGACGTGACCGGCTCCATGGCCAACTGGCCGTTCGAGATCTTCGACCGTCTCCCTTTGCTCTACAACACCCTCTCGCAGTACCGGGAGGATCTGGAGATCTGCTTCGCCGCCATCGGCGATGCCGGGTTCGACCGCTGGCCCCTCCAGGTCACCGACTTCGCCCATGGCTACGACCTCGAGCAGCAGCTCAACGCCCTCTACGGCGAGGGGGGCGGCGGCGATGCGCCGGAGAGCTACGGCCTTTTCGCCTGGTGGGTGGAGAACCATGTCACCACCCCGGGCGCCAACAATCCGTTCCTCATCGTCTTCGGCGACGCCCCCATGCACACCAAGATCCCCCGCCAGCAGGTGGCGAACCTGCTGGGGGACAAGCCCGAGGCGGAGGGCCTCCTCTCCCGCATCTTCGGCAACGGTCCCGTGGCCGGTGCCGACTTCGACTCCCTCGAAACCTGGCGCCGGGTGGCGGCGCGCTGGAACACCTGGTTCCTGCGCCGGCCCACCGGCCGCAAGGGTGACGACGTGGACCAGCAGTGGGCCGCGGCCCTGGGGCACGAGAAGGTCTTCCACATCGACGACGAGCAGCGGGCCGTGGACTATGCCATGGGCCTCGTGGCCCGGAGCTGGGGGCGCTTCGAGGATTTCCAGACCAATCTGCGGGCGCGCCAGGACGAGGGCAAGGTGAAGGCCGTGGCCGAGAAGCTGCGCAAGGAAGGTCCCCACGCCCTCGTGTGCCCGAGCTGCGGCGCGCGCATTCCGGCCGAAGCGATGGGCCGCTACGTCTGCACATTCTGCAACTCGACGCTTGAGGTGTAGCGGGCCGGTGCGGGTCCGGGCGATCGTCACCGTTCCCCCCTATGCCCCGTTCCTGGGGGAGGTGGCCTCTCACCCGATCGTGTGCGGCCTGCGGCTCAACACGGTGATGCCTCTGGCCGAATCCCCCGCCGAGGTCCTGGTGCGGCTGACGGGGCTCGGGGCCCCTCTCTGGGTGGATCTCAAAGGCCGGCAGCTCCGGGTGGCCGAGGCCGCCGTCCCGCCGTTCACCGAGGTTCGCCTCTCCCATCGGATCAGTGTCCGCACTCCGGCCGAGGCCTGGTTTCACGACGGTCGGGAGCCCGCCCGCATCGTGGCCGTCGACGGCGACCGGCTGATCCTGGAGGACGGCCCCCGCCGAGTGGTGGGGCCGGGGGAGTCGGTCAACATCCCCGGCGCCTCGCTGGAGATCGAGGGAACGCTGACGGATCTGGATCGAATCTACCTCGCGGCGATGAAGGAGGTGGGGCTGAAGCGGGTGATGCTTTCCTTCGTTGAGCGGGTGGAGGACGCGGCCGAGGTCCTGGAGCTCCTTCCCGGGGCGGAGCTGCGGCTGAAGATTGAATCGCGGCGCGGGCTCGCTTTCGCCCGCACCCACGGCGCATCCCATGGGCATCTGGTGGCGGCCCGGGGGGACCTCTTCGTCGAGGTGGGGAAGCCGCACCGCATCGTCGGCGCCCTGCGGGAGATCCTGGCCGCCGATCCGGAGGCGATGGTGGCCAGCCGGATCTTCCCCTCGCTGGCCTATCACCCCGTGCCGGAGTGCCCCGAGATCGGGGACGTCGCGTTCCTCCTCTCTCTGGGATATCGCACTTTGGTGCTGGGGGACGAGGTCTGCCTGCGGCGGGACTCGGTGATGGCCGCGCTCAACCTGCTCCAGGCCGTGGCCGGCGAGATGGAGTAGGGATTGAGGATCGGCCTCGCCCAGATCGACACCCGCATCGGCGACTTCGCCGGCAACCGGCGGCGGATCGTGGGCGCGGCGACCGAGGCCCGGCTGCGGGGAGCGGACCTGGTCGTCCTGCCCGAGATGGTGGTGACGGGGTACCCGCCCCGCGACTTGCTCCTGGACTCCGCTTTCGTGGCGCGGGCGGTCGAGATCACGGAGGAGATTGCGCGCGAGCTCGGGGACGGACCTCCCGTGATCCTGGGAACGGTCGCTCCCTCGGGAGGGGCGACCCCCGGCCATCCCGGCCTGTGGAACGCGGCCGCTCTACTCCAGGAAGGCCGCGTCGCCGCTCTCGTCCCCAAGCGGCTGCTTCCGGCCTACGACGTGTTCCACGAGCCCCGGTGGTTCAACTCCGGCGCGGCGAGCCCGCCGGTGGAGATCGCTGGCCGGCACCTCGGACTTCTCGTCTGCGAGGACCTCTGGGACGAGGGCTACCCGGTCCATCCCGGCGCGGACCTCCTCGCCTCGGGCGCGGAGATCCTGATCGCGATCTCCTCCTCGCCGTTCCGTACCGGGATCCTGGACCGGCGCCTTCACCATGCCCGGCGCCAGGGCGCGCCCGTCGTTTTCGTCAACGCCGTGGGTGCCAACGACGAGCTGATCTTCGACGGCGGCAGCTTCGTGACGGACACCCGCGGCGAGGTGATCGCCAGCCTTCCCCGCTTCGCGGAGGCCGTCGAGGTGGTGGATCTGGAGGCGGGCGGGCCCGTGGCTCCGGAGATGGGCACGGAGGAGGCGCTGTGGACGGCCCTCGTCCTGGGAGTCCGGGACTTCGCGGCGAAGAATGGCCTGGCGCGGCTCTTCCTGGGCCTCTCCGGCGGGGTGGACTCCGCCCTCGTCGCCGTCATCGCCGCCGAAGCCGTCGGATCGTCGCGGGTCACGGCCGTGGCCATTCCCTCCCGTCACACCGATCCGCGATCGACGGAGTCCGCCCGGGAGCTGGCGGCGTCCCTCGGGATCTGTTTCGAGGAGATCCCTCTCGAGCCTCTCCATGAGGAAGCCCGCCGCACCCTGTCCGGTCTTCTTCTGGAGGACGCGGGGACGACGGATGAGAACCTCCAGGCGCGGCTGCGCGCCCTGATCCTCACCGCCTTCGTCAATCGCCAGGGCGGCCTTCTGCTCAACACCAGCAACAAGACGGAGATCTCACTCGGCTACGGCACCCTCTACGGCGATCTCGCCGGTACCCTGTCGGTGATCGGCGATCTCACCAAGCCAACGGTCTACGGCGTGGCGCGCTGGCTGGTGGCCTCGGGCCGGGCCGCCATCCCCCTGTTCATCCTGGAGCGGCCCCCCAGCGCCGAGCTGAAGCCGGACCAGGAAGATCCCTTCGACTACCCCGCGGTAGCGCCGGCCGTCGAGGATCTCGTCCAGGGCCGGCCCGGAGGTGCCGAGGCCGAGCGCTGGCGCCGGGCTCTCGTCGCCTCCGAGCACAAGCGCTGGCAGCACGGCATCGTGCTCAAGGTGAGTGAAAAGGCCTTCGGGACGGGGCGGATGATGCCGGTGACGCGGGTGGGGTAAAACCTTCCACCTATAGGCGTTAACTTGACGTGTCTGAGAGGTCCCCCACCCAAAACCCTCATCACCCCGGCCCTCTTCTCCCGACCACCCCATCCCCCTCGCCGGGAGAAGAGGGAGGGCAACACGAAACGGCCTCGCATGCCTTCCCCCTCTCCCGGGACGGGAGAGGGGGCTAGGGGGTGAGGGCTTTGGGCGGGGGGACCTCTCAACCAAGTTAAGTTTAGGGTCTATGTCACACCGCCGCGCTGACCGCCGTCCGCACCGGGTAATCGATGTAACCCTTCTCGCCGCCGGTATAGAAGGTCGCGTAGTCGGGAGAGTTGAGCGGCGCGCCTTCGGCGAAACGCTCGGGGAGATCCGGGTTGGCCAGGAAGAGCTGGCCGAAGGAGATGAGGTCCGCCTTGCCCTCGGCGATGGCGGCGTCGGCCGTCGCGAGATCGTAGCCGCCGTTGAGGATGAGGGGGCCGTGGAAGCGCTGCCGGATCGCCGGTACCGTTGCGGGCGCGCCGGGCACCGCCATCGGGCCTCCGACCGGCTCGACGACGTGCAGGTAGGCGAGCCCGAAGCGGTCGAGCGCCTGGGCGACGTGGCTGAAGGTGGCCACGGGGTCGGAGTCGGACATGCTGTTGAAGGCGCCCGTCGGCGAGACGCGCACGCCGACCCGGTCCGCGCCCCAGACGCCCACCACCGCCTCCACCACCTCGACGAGGAAGCGGGTGCGGTTCTCCACGGAGCCGCCGTACTCGTCGGTGCGGTGATTGGTGCCGTCACGCAGGAACTGGTCGACGATGTAGCCGTTGGCGCCGTGGATCTCGACGCCGTCGAAACCGGATTCGAGAGCCGTGCGGGCGCCGTGGGCGAACTGCTCGACGATGCCGGCGATCTCGGAGGTCTCCAGCGCGCGCGGCGTGACGAACGGTTGCGGACCGGTGTAGGTGTAGACCGTGCCCTCGGCGGCGATGGCGGACGGCGCCACCGGCAAGGCGCCTTCAGGCTGCAGCGACGGATGGGAGATCCGTCCCACGTGCCAGAGCTGAAGGAAGATCCGCCCGCCCCGCTCGTGCACGGCCGCGGTCACCCCCTTCCAGCCTTCCACCTGATCCGTGGAGTGAACGCCTGGCGTGTTCGGATAGCCGATGCCCTGGGCCGACACCTGGGAGCCCTCGGTGACGATGAGCCCCGCCGAGGCGCGCTGCTGGTAGTAGGTGGCGGAGATCGGCGCCGGCACGAGACCCTCGACAGCGCGGTTGCGGGTCATGGGGGCCATCACCACGCGGTTGCGCAATGGATAGGGGCCGACCTGGACGGGGGTGAGCAGCGGATGGGTCTGGGGGTCGCTCATGGTGTTTCCTCCTCTGTCGTTCATCGAAGAAAGGTTTGACGGTTAAAAGTGCAGGGCTGAATCATCTTGATAAAAAAAGGGCCTACGGATTTCTCCCCAGTTGGGCGAGGACGCGCCGCAGCGTGGCGCGCTCGTCGTCGTTCAGGCTGGCGAAGATCGTCCGCCCGGCCTCCTCGACGATCCGGACGCCCTCGGCGTGGCGCTCGCGGCCGGCGGGCGTCAGGGCGGCGCGGACGGAGCGCCGGTCGCTGGGATCGTTCATCCGTTCCACGAGGCGGTCCGCCTCCAGCCGGTCCACGAGCTGGGTCATGTTCGACCGCACGCAGCAGGAGCGCTCCGCGAGGCAGCCGAGGGCCACGGGCTCGCCGGCTTCCACCAGCTTGGTGAGGACGCCGAACTTCGCCACCGACAGGCCGATCCGGTCCAGAGCGCTCTCCAGCCGCGCCTCCACCTCATGCGCCGCCCCCAGCATCTGGAAGGCCAGCGAGGTGGGGCAGACGGTGGCGGTCAGATCGTTCATGGCTGAATGATACAGGGATGATGGAACGTGCGCAAGGGGTGAGGGGCAGACAGGGTACAATCCCATCCGTGAACGCGGCTCGCCGTACTCTCGGCCGCTGGGTCTTCGCGGCATTCCTGGAGCGTGGTTGCGATCCGGCAACCGATCCCGCAATATTGCGCCGGCCGCGGCGGGTCCTGGCGATCCGTCCGTTGACGCCACGGGAGATGGCTGAACTGAGCCCCCTCGCCGGGTCGCTGGTTTCGCTGTCGAACGTCTTGCCCCTGCCGCGTCTTCGCCGTCGGTACCCATGAGAGGTGGGGCGCGCCTTGACACCCCTGGAGCCCGGCCATAGGCTTCGAATCTCGGTTTTTCGATGACAAGCCATCCCGAGCGAGGGAAAACGCCATGGGTCTCAAAGAAGTTCTCAGCAAGATGAAGCTCGTGGAGATGTCGCCGGACGAGACGGCCGTGAGCGCCGCGCCGGTGCCCGCGGGCCGGCCCTCGTCACCCGGATCGGCGGGATTACCAGGGATGCCCGGGGTACCTGGGCCACCCACGGACATCCGGGATCTGCTGGGGACGCTCCCCGAGCCGCCGGTCATCGACGAGAAGAAGCTCCCCGTCCCCGTGGAGGGCGCGGACGTGGAGATTCCCGACTTCGCGGCCATCTACCGCGCCGCCGGGGTGACCGATCCGGCGCACGGCTACACGGCCTACAAGGTGCTGGAGATCTTCGCTTCGCCGGGCTTCGCGACGCTGGACGCGCGGGCCAAGGCGGGGGCACTCACCGGCTTCCTCAACATGAATCCCTCCGGACCCGTGCCGGTGACCGACATCGTCCAGGACGCCGTGCGGCGCGACCAGGCTCTGGACAAGTTCGAGGAGTTCCTGCGCTCCAAGCTGACCTCCCGCTCCAATCAGATCGACAAGGACAACGCCCAGCTCCAGGCGGAGATCGACGAGGTCACCCGCCGCAACCGGGAGAAGATGGAGTCCAACCGCGTCGCTCTGGAGGCGGAGCAGGCCCGCTTCTCCCGCTGGCAGGCGGTCAAGCGCGCGGAAGAGCGCAAGCTGTACGATGCCGTCAATCCGTTCGTCGAGGCCAACCCCATCACGACCGCGGAATCGCCCCGCCCCGCGGCTTCGGCCGCGCCGGAAGCGCTCCCGAAATAGCCGTCCCAGGAGACCGTCATGTTCGAACGCATTGCCCGGGTTTTCAAATCGTGGATCGGCTACTTCATCTCCTTCGCCGAAGATCCGGAGGTCATGCTCCAGCAGTCGATCGAGGAGATGCGCAACACACTGCCGAAGCTGAACCAGATCCTGATCACCACCCGCGCCACCCAGATCCGCCTGGAGCAGGGTAAGCAGGCCCTGGAGGCCCGGGAGAGGCAGCTCATCAATTCCATCAAGGCCGCCCTTACCGAGGGCAGCCCCGAGTCCCGGCGCCTCGCCGAGGACGACGCATCGAGCCTGCAGCAGGTCCGCCAGGAGCTCGCGACCACCACTGATCAGCTCGCGGCGGCCAGCAAGGCCTTCGAGAACTCCCAGATCACGGTGGAGGACATCAAGCAGAAACTGCGGCAGAAGATGGAGGAGAGCCGCAAGGCGATCACCGAGTCGAAGAACGCCTCGGCGTTGCGCAACGCCGCCTCGGCCATCGCCGAGCTCGACACCTACGGCACCGCCGCCACCAGCGACAAGTACCTCGATGAGATCCGGCAGAAATCGGCCGAGGCCAAGGCGGCTGTCGAAGTGGCCACCGGTGGCCTCGACGTCGACCGCATCAAGAACGAGCGCAAGGCCCGGCAGCTTCAGGCCCAGAGCGTGCTCTCCGAGTTCGAGGTGGAGATGGGCCTCAAGAAGCCGGACGCCACCCGCGAGGCGGCGCCGTTCCCCACCCAGTCCACCGCTCAGGCCACGCCGCAGAAGCTGCCGGACGCCGGGTAACCCTCAATGCCTGAAGCCGCCCCGAGCTTGACGCCCTCGACGCCCTCGACGCCCTCGACGCCGGTATTTCTCGACTCGCTTCCTCCCTGGGCGGCGGAGCTGGTGCGCACCGTCACCGCCAAGCAGGCGAACACCTTCGTTCTGCACGGCGTGCCGGCCGATCTGGTGCCGATGCGCGACTCGGCGGGGCTGCGCTTCCTCTCGCTCGACGACTTCCTGAGCCATCAGCTCTTCGCCGGCTGGTCGTCGATCGTCACCTACAACCGGGCCGAGGGGCTGGGCTTCGCCACCCCGGCGGCGCGCAACAGCTTCCAGGGTTTCGTCAAGGGGTATGACGCCGTGCATGGCACGGCCTGGGCGGACGGCCTGCCGCGCGACGCACCCAACTGCTTCGCCCTGCTCGACTCGTACTACCTGCAGAGCGCCTCCGCCCAGCCGTGCCGGCCGGTGGTCCTGCTGCTTCCGTTCGCCGAGACGATCGTGCCCGCCGCCGAGGTGGCCTACCGCACACCCGAGGACCGGGCCGTGCTGGTCTACCTCCGCAAGTGGTCGCAGGACCCGGTGCTGCTGGCCAAGAACATCGTCATCGTGATGGTGACCGAGAGTCTGGCCGAGTTGGACCCCAAGCTGGTGCGCGCCCACTCGACGCGCGAGATCGAGATCGTCCGGCCGGATTCCGCCGAGCGGCTCGCCTACCTCCAGGCCGTGCGCTCCCCTGAGTGGTACACCGGAAAGTCGGACCTGCCGCCGCAGCGCCTCGCCGAGCTGACCGCCGGCATGACCCGGGTGCAGATCGGCCAGCTCCTGGAAGGCGCCGACGCCAACGGTGACCATCTCTCTCGCGAGCGGGTGCGGGCGATGAAGAAAGAGGTCATCGAGACCGAGGGGCTCGGCCTGCTGGAGTACCTGGAGCCGAAGTTCGACCTCTCCATGGTGGCGGGCATGCCGGCGGTGAAAGACCGCCTGCGCCGCGCCGCGCGCGCCATCGCCCGGGGAAATCCCAGCGCGGTGCCGATGGGCTACCTGATCTGCGGCCCGGTGGGGAGCGCCAAGACCTTCCTCGTCGAGTGCTTCGTCAACGAGATCGGCTTTCCCTGCGTCAAGCTGAAGAACTTCCGTTCCATGTGGGTGGGCTCCACGGAGTCCAACCTGGAGCGCATCCTCAAGATCCTCGCCTCGCTGACTCCCGTGGGCGTGGTGGTGGACGAGGCGGACGCCGCCCTGGGCAACCGCGACCAGCAGGGCGACTCCGGCACCCAGAACCGCGTCTTCGCGCAGATCGCCGCCTTCATGGGCGACACCCGCTACCGCGGCCGCATCCTCTGGTTCCTCATCACCGCCCGGCCGGACCTGCTGCCCATCGACCTCAAGCGCCAGGGGCGGGCCGAGGAGCACATCCCCCTCTTCTACCCGGAGACGGCGGCCGAGTACGACGAGATCTACCGGGTGATGATCAAGAAGCTGGGCCTGAAGACGGCGGTGACGACGATCTCCGACGTGGCGACCGAGGACCAGTACCTGGGCCTTTCCGGATCGGACCTCGAAGCCGTGCTGGTGCGGGCCGTGCTGGAAGCCGAGGCGGCCGACTCGGACGAGCTCAAGAAGGAGCATCTCCAGAAGGCCTTCAGCGACTTCATTCCGCCGGTCAACTCGCGCGAGCGGGAGATGCAGATCCTCTGCGCCGTCCTCGAAAGTACCAGCCGCGAGCTGCTGCCCGAGCGTTTCCGCACCCTCGACCGCGGCGAGGTCCAGGCGCGGGTCAACGAGATCAAGCGGGAGCTGCGGCTGATCTGAGCTCGAGCCGCTTCACCACCACCACCGTCGTATCGTCCTCCTGCTCGACGGCTCCGCGGTAGCGCCGCCAGTCCGCCATCAGGCCGTCGAGGATCTCCGTGGCGGTCTTGCCGGCGAGGCCGTGCAGCACCTCGCGGGGGCGCTCGTAGCCGTAGGAGATCCCCCGGGAATCGGTCGCTTCGAACAGGCCGTCCGAGGCGAAGACCAGGGCGGCGCCCGGCGGGATCTCCACGTCGGCGTCGCGGTACTGGCGTTTCGGGCCCTGACCCAGGGGCAGGCCGGCGATGGCGATCTCCGAGACCTGCCCCTCCCCGCTCAGCAGGGCGTAGGGATGGCCGGCGTTGGCGAGGCGGCCCGTCCCCGTCCGTGGGTTGAGGCGCAGCAGGACGAGGGTGGTGAAGTGACGGTGGGTATTCCGTCGCAACACCCGGTCCACCTGTTGCAGCACGCCGCCGGGAGTCTGGGTGGAGGTGATGAGGCTCGACAGGGAGGCGACGGTCATCGCCTGGGCGATGGAGCACGAGTAGCCGTGGCCGGCCACGTCGCCGGCGGCGATCCAGAGGAAGCCCTCCTCGTCGGCGAAGAAGTCGTAGAGATCGCCTCCCGCCTCCGTCGCCAGCAGCGAGCTCGCCGCGATCTCCCAGCCCGTGATTCGGGGAAGCTGCTGGGGCAGCAGCCCGAGCTGGATGCGGGCGAGCAGATCCATCTCGTACTTGATCCGCCGTTCCTCTTCGATGCGCTTCATGAACGCCGGCTGCTTGAGCTGCTCGACCTCCGCCTCGCCGGGCCGGCTGAGGCCGACGAAACCCAGGAGGAGGAGGAGAGCCGGCGTACCCGCCGTCACCGCGAGAGAGACCGGGAGCCAGGTGGGGTAGAAGGCGGTGAAGGCCGCGGCCTGAAGCAGGTACGTCGCGAGGGCGGCGGTGAGAGCTGCCGCGAGGCCGGCTCGCCGGCAGAGGACCACGAGCAGGGTGGCCGCCGCCAGGTTGACCGCCATCTGGAAAGGCCATGGATGGATGTCGACGAATTGGAAGGCGAGCCCCGCGGCGAGCGTCGCGGCCACGGCGGCCCAGCGCGCGGGCACGAATCTCCACGCGAGGCCCAGCGCCAGGGCAATGGCGCCCGCCAGAACGACACCATCGAAGAATGGAGTTTCGACGCCGAAGATCGGGAGCCGCAGGCTTCCTTCCTCCGGCCAGGCGCCGGGAAGGCGCGCCGCCACGGCTTGGGCAGCCAGCCGGAATCCGGCGAGTGCGGCACCTCCGGCCACGCCCCAGATCAGCGCCCGGCCTCCCCGGGGCCCGAGCCGGCCATGGAGAAGAGCGTCGAGGCTTACGGTCAGACCCGGCTGGGCCGAGCGGAGGTACGACTCGCCCGAGGACCAGACCGCGAACGCCCACAAGGCGATGAAGAAGGCGCCGAGAACCGCGAGCAATCCAATCCAGGACCAGTCGGCGGCCAGGGTCGGGGCCGCTGCCACGACCAGGAGGAGAGCTCCCAGCCACGCGCCGGACACGAGGTCGATGCGGCGCCGCACGAGGAGGAAAAAGAAGAGGATGACGGCAGTGAGGATCCCGCAGAGAAAGGGTATGACGACGAGAATGACCTCGGCGACTTTGCTGGCAGTGGAGCCCGAGCTTCCTTCCGCCCGCTCGACGAGTTGGCGGACGACGACGACGGCTCCGCCAGGCAGCGCTCCGGTCGCGATCCTCTGTGGGGGCCGGCTGCCCTGGACAGGATAGGTTGCTACAGCCACGCCCTGGAGGTCGCCTGGAGCCAGCGGGCCGAGTTTCTCGCCAGGCCGGAGCATGAGGCCGGTGAGGTGGGTTTGGAGCTCGGGAGAAGGCGGCGAGCTCTTCCGCATTGCGACCTTGACGCCGTCTTCTGTCCTTCCAAATTGAAGGAGGAGCGGGTAGCCGGAGACGGAGAAGTGAGCGATCAGCTCGCGGCGATCTTTCTTGCCTTCCAGCGTCCCCACGTGCCTGACGTCGACGATCAGGCCCGCACCCACCTCCGCAGCCTCGACAGGAGACAAACCGTCGAGAACCGATTCGTCGAGATCCAGTCTCTTGTCGTGCTTGGCGAACGCGACCCGGAGAGCGCCCGGGTCCAGCCGGATTCCCGCAGCCCGCGCCATCTCCTGAAAACGTTGCACGAAAAACGCTTGCGGAGGGAGGTGCTGAGCCTGCCAGTCGGGCAGCCACCGCCGCGCCAGGGTGATCCCTGTAGCGAAGAGCAGGGCGCCGAGGGCGAGGGCCAGGAGAGGGCGGAGTATGCCGGTCTGGGTTTTCATCCTAGGAGAGACTACGGTAAATCGGGCTCGGAGTTCCCGGCGGTTTGCTAGAATCCCCGGCTCGCGAAGGTTCGTTCACTGCTCCTAACCCGGAAACCGGTCAACGCCATGACGAAGATCCGCTCCCTGCCATTCGCCCTTCTCGCCCTGCTGGCGCTCTCGATACCCCTGGCCGCCCAGGCTCCGAAGAAGCTGATCATCCTCGGCTTCGACGGCGCCGACGCCAAGCTGACCCAGCAGTGGATGGACGAGGGCAAGCTGCCGAACCTCGCCAAGCTGCGCGCTCAAGGCACCTTTTCGCCCCTGCGGCCCACCATCCCGTCGCAGACGCCGGTCTCCTGGTCGACGTTCTCGACCGGCCTCAACCCCGGCCGGCACGGCGTGTTCGATTTCCTGAAGCGGAACCCCAAGACGTACGTCCCCACCTTCGCCGCCGCCGAGGAGGGCAAGGCGCCCTTCCTCTTCGGGGCCCGCAACGGCCTGTTCGTCGGCGCCATCGCCGGCGTGGTCCTCGCCCTGCTGCTCCTGCTGATCCTCAAGCTCTTCCGCCTGCGGATGGCCGTCGCCGCCGGCATCGCCCTGGTGATCGGCATCGCCGCCGGCGTGGGCGCGGGTACGGCCGCGGCCCGCCTGCTGCCCGTCTCGCGGCCCATCGCCATCAACAACCAGCACGGCGACACCTTCTGGAAGCTCCTGGGCCAGTCCGGCAAGCGGGTGCGGGTGATGCGCATCCCCGTGACCTTCCCGCCCAAGGACTTCGAGCACGGCAAGCTTCTCTCGGGCCTGGGCGTTCCCGATCTCTCGAAGCGCATCGGCAAGCCGTTCTACTTCACCTCCGAGCTGTTCTTCACCCCCAAAGGGGGCGGCGACTTCAAGGTCGAGGTGGTGGAGCTGGTGGACAACCGGGGCACCATCGAGACCGAGATCAAAGAGGTGCCCAACGAGCTGTTCCCCAAGAAAGGCGGCGGCACGGATCACGTCAAGATCCCCATGAGCCTGACGGTGTCTCCGGACCGCAAGAGCCTGCGCATCCAGGTCTCCGGCAACGACCTGACGCTGAAGTCCGGTCAATGGAGCGATTGGGTGAGCTTCACCTTCCCGTTCAACTCGCTGATCAAGGTCCAGGGAATCGGCAAGTTCAAGGTGCTCTCCCTCGATCCGGAGATCAAGCTTTATCTCTCTCCTCTGGACTTCGACCCCGAGCACCTGCCGCCCGGCTTCGACGTCACGACGCCCGCGAGCTTCGTCAAGGATCTCACCAGCGAGCACGGCCGGTTCAAGACGCGCGGCTGGATGATCGACACCTGGTCTCCCACCGCCGGGACGATCGACGAGCAGACCTTCCTCGACGACGTCAAGCAGACGGTCGACAAGGACAAGGAGATCCTGAACGGCGCCATCAAGAAGGACGACTGGGACGTGCTCGTCCACTACTTCGAGTTCACCGACCGGGTGCAGCACATCATGTTCCGGTACTTCGATCCCAAGCACCCCCTGTACAACGCGGAAGGCGCGGCGAAGTGGGCGGGCTCGATCCTCAAGTCTTACCAGGACATGGACCAGATCGTCGGCGAGACGATGCGGAAGCGGCCGGACGCGGCGATCATGGTCGTCTCCGATCACGGCTTCGCCTCTTTCCGGCGCGGCATGAATTACAACACCTGGCTGGTGAAGAACGGCTTCATGACTCTCAATGGCCAGGACGCCAAGCGCATGAACCTGGAGGATCTCTTCGAGCAGGGGAACTTCTTCGTCAACGTCGACTGGTCGAAGACCAGAGCCTACGCCCTGGGGCTGGGGCAGATCTACATCAACCAGGCGGGCCGCGAGGCGAAGGGAATCGTCAAGCCGGGCGAGGAGTACAAGAGCGTGACGGCACAGATCAAGGCCGGGCTCGAGGCCTTCGTGGACTCCGAAACGGGCGAGCACCCCGTGGCCCACGTCTTCACCCGGGACGAAGCCTACAACGGGGTCTACGATCCGGTGCTGATTCCCGACCTCATCCCCTCCAACAGTGAGGGCTACCGCGTCGGCTGGCAGGACAGCCTCGGCGGCATCGGCAAGGCCATCGTCGAGCCCAATCTGGACATCTGGAGCGGCGACCACTGCTCGGTCTATCCGCCCTTGGTGCAGGGCATCTTCTTCAGCAGCTTCAAGATGAACGTCCAGAACGGCGCCTACATGGGCGACGTGATGCCCACCATTCTCGACCTCTACAGCGTCAAGCCGACGACGAACCTCGACGGCAAGAGCCTGCTGGTCAAATAGGGGAGAAATGCGATGCCGAGACTGATCGAGCAGCCGACCGTCATCGCGGCGGCCGGCAACAAGCCGAAGCGGATCGAGGAGTATGCCGGCCGGGTCAACTCGGGTCACGAGAGCGTCAGCGTGGCCCGCATGGTCTCGCCCGAAGGCTGGCTGGAGCCCGGGCAGCGCCCGGAGTTCGAGGAGATCACCGTAGTGCTCAAAGGGATGATCCGCGTCGAGCACGAGGGCGGCCACCTCGACGTCCGCGCCGGACAGGCGGTGGTCTCGGTCCCCGGCGAGTGGGTGCGCTACGGCAGCCCCGAGCCCGGCGGCGCCGAGTACATCGCCATCTGCCTGCCGGCCTTCTCGCCGGCGGTCGTGCATCGGGACGAGTGAAGAGCCCTAATCAGGCCGAAGCGAGCCAGTTCTCGACTCTCAAGGTGGGGTCGATGCGACAAAGATCAGAATAGATCCCGTCGGCGCTGACCAGCGTGCAGCCTTCGGTGATGGCTGTGGCTGCCACCATGACGTCGATATTGTGAGCCTTGCTCGCTTTTGGGCTCAGTTGGCGGAGGACTTGAAGCCGAACCTTCAGGGAACCGAAAAGGCGGGCGGCTTCGAGCGTAAGAGCCAGAATCGGAGAGTCTGTTTGAACTGCCGAGATTCGTTGCCGGAGGAGGAGCTTCAGCTTCTCTGGCGCTCTTGCGTACCCGTACTCCATTTCGAAGAGAGTGACGATCGAGACTACGACGGAGTCCGTTTTGGCGAGAGCGACAAGTCGGCTGGCGATGTTTCTGTGGCCCGGAGAATCAGGCTCATAGAGATCGGACAGACTGTCCGAGTCGAGGAGGTAGCGCATCAGCGCTCGTCGTGTTTGAAACCAAAATTCCGACGGAATTCTCTCCGATCCGCGTCGAATTTTTTTGCGTAGCTGCCAAGAGAAGGTTGGCTCTCGATGCGCTTCACTATCTCAGCCCACCGCGACGGCTCCCCCTCGGCAGGAGGGGAAGGGGGCGAACCAGCCAAGGCGGCTTCGACCGCCCGGGTGACGAAGTCGTCGCGATCGGGAAGCTGCCGGATCCGCTCTGCGATCTCGTCGGGGAGGGAGATAACCATCTTCATGGCGGAAGCTTACCACGGGAGCCCGGCGGCCTCGCGGCCGCCGGGTTCCTTCAATCCTCAATCATCCACTACGGCTGCCAGGTGTCCGTTCGGGTTCCAGCTCCGGATGTCGGCACGGTGTAGTTGCGGTTTGAGCCGCCTTCGAAGGTCGTCGTGCCGCCTTGCTTCCAGATGTATTTGTACTGGATGGCGGCGCCCTTGCTGGCGAAGAAGAAGGCCGGGCCGCTCCACTGGCTGGTGCTCACCCAGTTGAGCTTGATCGCCTTCGTCGTGTCCCAACTGCCGAGCTCGGGGACACTTCCGACCACGTAAAGATCCTGTCCCGGCACGGTGGTGAAGCCGTTGACGGTGAAGTCCACCCGGATGGACTCGGAGGATGCGCAGGGCCGCGCGGCGAGAACCAGGGTCGAGCGCGCCTGCACGCCATAGGTGGTGCCGGCCATCTTGGGCAGTGGCTGGGAGTTCCAGACCGCGATCGTGGGGTCGTAGTAGATGTTGCCGGTTCCCTCGGCCCAGTCAGCGGTGTCGGCCACCAGCCACCAGCACTTGCTATTAGGTGCCGTCGGGATGGTGAAGGTCAGATTGCCGAAGTAGGCGTTCGAGGCGACGTAGAGGTCGGGCGCGTCGGCCGGGCCGCCCGTCTCGGCGCTGGAGCCGTCGATCAGCCAGGCCAGGGAGTGCGAGGTGCTTGTCCAGTCCGGCGTGTCGGGCGTGGTGCCGTGCCAGGCGAGATCCTTGTAGCCGTCGGCGTCGTGGTCGGCGCCGCCGATCGCCACGGTGCGCCGCAGGCCGGGGTGGGCCTTGCGGAAGGCGATCAGCTTGCGGAAGAAGTCATAGGTCTTCTGGTTGGTCGTCTGCAGGCTCCAGTCGATCCAGCCGCAGGAGTTGTCCGCCATGTAGCCGTTGTTGTTGCCGCTCTGGGTACGGCGGAACTCGTCGCCGGCCAGGATCATCGGTACGCCCTCGTCGAGCAGCATGCCGGCCGCGAAGTTGCGGATCTGCCGGCGGCGCAGCACCTCGTCGCCGCCGCTGTCCCAACTGAGGTTGGTGTCGTTGCCGCTGCTGGCGTCCGCGCCGGTCGGGTTGCAGGGGCCGGTGCCGTTCACCTTGGTGTTGTAGGAGACGAGGTCGTTCAGCGTGAAGCCATCGTGAGCGGTGACGAAGTTGACGCTCTCCGGCGGCGTCGAGAATCCTGACCAGGAAGCGGTAATCGAGGCGCCGAGGTTGCCCACCTGGGAGTTGTCACCCTTCATGTACTGCCGCAGGTTATCGCGGTAGTTGCCGTTCCACTCGGACCAGCCGCCGGGGAACTGGCCGACGCCGAAGCCGGAGGTATCCCACGGCTCGGCGATGATCTTGAACCCGTTGGCCGAGGCCGCCGAAGCGATCGAGACGAGAGTCGTGGCGTTGTTGTTGAAATCCCGTCCGTCCGTCCCCTCGCGGCCCAGCTCATAGGCGAGGTCGAAGCGGAAGCCGTCGACGTGCATGGTGTTGGCCCAGTAGGTGAGGCTGTCGACGATGAGGTTGCGCACCGCGGCGCGGCTGGCGTTCAGGTTATTGCCGGTGCCGGTCGAATCCCAGTAGCAGGTCTTGTCGTTGGCCAGCGTGTAGTAGCTCGCGTTGTCGATACCGCGCAGGTTGATGTACCGCACCGGATTGCCCGAGCAGGCGCCGCCTTCCCAGGTGTGGTTGAAGACGACGTCGAGCCAGACCTCGACCCCTTGCGCGTGCAGGGCCTTCACCATGTCCTTGAACTTGGCGACCTGCTCGCCTGCGACGAAAGAGCAGGAGTTCGTGTCCGTGCAGAGGTACTCGCGGTTGGGGGCGAAGAACTGGGTGGTCATGTAGCCCCAGTAGTTGATGCGGTCGGCGGTGGCGCCGCCCACCGGATCGTCGAACTGCGGGTACTCGTGAATGGGCATCAGCTCGGCGGCGGTCACCCCCAGGGTCTTGAGGTAGGAGGCCTTCGAGCCGAAGCCGTCATAGGTGCCGCGCGCCGCGGCCGTGACGCTGGAGTCATTCTTGGTGAATCCCCGCAGATGGACCTCGTAGGAGATCGAGTCCTTGATCGGGATGTTGGGCTTGACCTCGGCCCCCCAGGAGTAGGTGTCGCTGACCACGATCGACTTCGGCATGGCGCCGGCGCTGTCGACGTTGGCGTAGGTGGCCGTGCCGCCGAGAATGGCGGTGGAGTAGTGGCCGCTGACCCGCACGGGCTCGCCGGTCACCGCCTTGGCGTAGGGGTCGGTGAGCAGCTTGTTGGGGTCGAAGCGGTTGCCGTTGGCATCGGCGTAGGAGACGAGCCCGAGGCCGCTGCCCGGCGTCCAGCTCGCGTTGTAGGTCCAGTTGGGGCCCCACACCCGATAGCCGTAGAGGGTGCCGGCGCCCAGGCCGGCGACGGTGACCGTCCAGATGTGATTCACCATGTCCGTCTGGGTCAGGGAGTAGGTGGCGGTGGGCGTCGAGGCGGTGGCGGTGGCGAAGATCCATACCTCCACCCGTGTCGCGTTGGCGGAGAAGAGGGCGAACTGCACGCTGCCGCCGACGATGGTGGCCCCGAGCGGGGTCGTCGCCTGGGCCGGCACGGCCAGCAGAAGCAGCAGCGCGAAGGTGGCGAAGAGGCCGGCCGCGAGGCGCGCCGGACGGGAACGGATGACTTGAGAACGCATGATCGGGTCTCCTTGGGAACAGGTGCGGGGTGCTTGAGCTCGGCGGGGCGGTTCCCTCCCCGGCCGGTCAGGCGGCCGGGGAGAGGCCTCGAGCCTCAGCAGGAGAGATTGTACGCGGTGCGGCCTCTTTTAGGCCGCACCGCGGCATTCCACTCCTTCACTATAAGGACGCTTGCGCCGGAAATCGCGGGACAGGGGGATCTTTCCCCGAGGAGGATGAGCGATGACAGCCGGTTTTTCCGTTTATATAGAGGAGGGAAGTTTGTAAGGCCCTCTTGACGATGTGGCCACTAGAGGCTACATTAGATCTTATGAGAGAGGTAGGGATCCGTGAGCTCAAGAATCGTCTCAGCGAGTACGTCCGGCTGGTCAAGGAAGGGGAGGTCGTCATGGTGACCGATCGTGGTGAGGTCGTGGCGGAGCTGAGGGCACCGGAACCCGAGGCGAATGAGCTCCTGCGGGAGTATCCGGGGCTCGCGGACATGGTGCGGCGGGGGCTCATCCGCTTGCCGAGCCGGCCCCACCGTCCGGGTCTGTATCCGCGTCTTGCTTCAGTGACTCCTCCCGGGACCGCCCAAAAGCTGCTCGATGAAGACCGCGAGGATCGCCGATGAAGCTCTATGCGGATTCCAGCGCGGTTCTCGCATGGCTGTTCGAGGAGCCTGCCGCGGGTGCGGTCGAGGAAGCGTTCGATGGTGCCAGTGGGGTCGTCGCCTCGGACCTGACGCTCGTGGAGTGCGACCGGGCTCTGGTGCGGGCCCGGGTCCTGGGCCTGCTCTCCGAGATGGAGGCCGCGCGCCGCCGGGCGGTGCTGGAAGCGGCAGCCGTCAACTGGATGGTGATCAAGCTCGACCGCGAGGTGTTGGAGCGAGCTCGGCGGCGGTTCCCGGCCGAGCCGCTGCGAACTCTCGACGCGCTGCACATCGCGAGCGCCCTGACCGCCCGCTCGGTGATCTCCGACCTCGCCCTTCTGAGCCTCGACGGCCGGATGCGGGACAACGGCGTCGCCCTCGGCTTCGATGTCCTTCCCGGTTGATTCTCCGGGGCTCCGAGCGCGGCCGGAGCCCTCGCTTCTCCTTCCCCCTCAGCTATCCTTCCCCAGCATGCCGCGCCGCGACCTCGACTCACTCCTCGCCTACCTGAGGGAAAACTCCGGCCGCTTCCCGCTGGAGACGCTTCGGGCTCAGATGGTGAAGGCCGGGCACAAGCCCGAGGCCGTCGAGCGGGCTCTGCGCGTTTTCCAGGGAATGGAGCCGCCTCCCGATCCGCCGTCCTGGCCCTGGGCGCTGGTGGTGGCGTTCGTCGATCTCGTCATGGTGGGGCTGTTCGCCTGGCTCTTCACCCATGGCTACAAATCGGCCGGCTGCTCGGTCATCGGCCTGCTGCCGGTGCTCTGCCTGCTGGAGTTCGTCGTCGGCCTGACGCTGCTCGCCTCGCGCGACCGCCAGCGCCTGGGGCGGGCGCTGTTCTTCGGCGTCCTGCTGTTCTTCGGCGTCAGCCTGGCGATCGTCTCCGTATGGGGCGCCGCCAAGATGGGCAAGCTCTCCGGTTCCTGAGAGGTGGGCGGCTCAGCGCCGTCAGCGATGCGGGTTGAGGAGGAGGAGGAGCTTTTCGAATTCCTGGTGGATGACGTTCAGCCCCTCCCGGACGGCCCGCTGATAGGGATCGTCGGCCTCGGCAGGGTGGGGCAGGGTCTCCGCTTTGCTGGCTTTCGTCGTCTCTTCCCGCATGCGCTCGTTGCGGCTCACCAGGATCTCTTCCTCCAGCTTGGCGAGCGTGACCCCGAGCCCCTTGGCGAGCTTGGCCGAGAGCTTCTCGCCCGGCAGGCGCCGGCCCTTCTCGTAGTGCGTCCAGGCATTGGCGCTCAAGCCGCCCTCCCGGGCGCACTGCGCCTGCGTCCGGCTGCCCCGCAGCCGCTTCAGGGTCCGGGCGACGTCTTCGTTCCTGATCACGCTTGAATCATAGAGGATTTTTTTCCCTCCCTGCAATCCAAGTCCAACGTAATCAGTAGGTTACGAAAGACGGCCAGAAATGTTGAGGCAGGGTAATCAGAGGCGGTAAAAGTGACGGCATTCGCTACGAAGATGGGCGTAGAACAGAGAGGCCATGGCCGAGGGGAGTAAGGAACCGTCCGCCGCGATTTGATCCGATCTAGGCGCGATCCACGATTTCGGGCCACGTCCGGACGCAACGAGCCAGCCCCGGTAGCTCCAGCGAGGACGCGGCGTCCGGTTGCAACCGGACGAACGGAAGAAGGTAAATGGTGGAGCAGAAGGGACTCGAACCCTCGACCCCCACGTTGCGAACGTGGTGCTCTCCCAGCTGAGCTACTGCCCCACGGTGCGGGAGGGCGGTATTGTACTCGTGGGGGCTCCCCCCGGCAAGCGCGACGTTTTTGACGTCGCGGCGGGCGCCTCACAACTCTCGCAGCGGTTCAGCAGGCCGGCCAGGGTGAGGGTGCTCAGGTGCTCGCCCCGGGCCGCCGCCAGGTCGCCGATGATCTTGTCCAGCCGCTGCTCGATCTCGCCGCCCGCCAGCTCCGCTCCCCGCTTCGCCCGGTGGTCGTAGGCCGCCAGCACGTCATCCACCTCCAGCTCGTTCGGATCGGTCGCCAGGCCGTACTCGTCGTCGCCGCGGATCTTCAGAAGGTTCTGGGCGACCAGCGGGTGGAGGATGCGCTCCAGCTCGCCGTGGGTAAGGCAGAGGCGGTCGGCCAGGGTGCCCCGGGAGAGGGAGGTCTCGCCGCGGGCGAAGCGCCGGGCGATGAGGAGGAGGGCCGCGAGCCCCACCCAGCTCGCCTGCACCGGCGGATGACGGTGCAGGCCGCGGGCCAGCAGGGAGAAGTGCTGCGCCGTGTAGGCCGCCTCGCCGCCGAACAGGATGATGGTCCACATCAGCTCGAGCGAGATCATGAACAGCAGGGCGAAGGCGAAGCTGCCGTAGACGATGCTGACGTTGCGGAACACCTCGACGTAGGTGCCGAAGCCCTGGCGCAGGATCTCGAGCAGAATGCCGGCGAGAAGGCCGCCGGCGAGGGCGCTGCGCAGCCGCACCCGGGTGTGGGGTACGGCCCAGTAGAGCGTCGTCAGTCCCACGACGGAGGCGGCGAAGGGCACCACGTTGAGCAGGAACGAGCGCTCGAACAGCAGGCGCAGAGCGGGCGCCTGGCGCAGCAGGATGAGGCTGGAGAAGGTCGCGCCCAGGAGCAGCGGTCCCCAGAACAGCAGCAGGACGAAGGAGAGGAGCCGCATGCGCAGGGGCCGTCCCTTGGTGACGCTCCAGATCTTGTTGAGCGACTCCTCGACGGTGGAGAACAGCAGCAGCGTGGTGGCGAAGAACATGACGATGCCGAAGCCGCGGATGGTCTCCGCCTGATCGAGGAACTCGGCGATCTTGTCGACGACGCTCTTGTCCGAGTAGGGAATGATCTGGGTGAAGACTTCCAGGGTTCGCTGCGGGTACTGGGAGAAGACGCGGGCGCCGATGAAGGAGAAGGCCGACATCAGTGGCACCAGCGACAAGGCGGTGACCCAGGCGAGCGCCGAGGCGGTGAGCAGGATCGAGTCCTCGTAGCACTGGCGGAACGTCAGGTGGAAGTAGCGGGCGAGCCGGCCCGGCAACGAGCTTCCTCCCTCGTCGCGCCGGCGTGGGCGGCCGACGACCGTGACGTCGCCCGAGGTTTCGACGTCTACCAAGGGACGGAATCTCCGGTCAGCGGCAGCACCGGCCGGGGCCACCCCAGCTCCTCGGCGATGGCCGCCGCCAGGGCCTTGCGCGGCGGGTCCTCGCCGTGGTTCAGGAAGATCCGCCGCGGCGCCGCCGGCAAGGCGCGGCACCAGCGCAGGAGCTCGTCGCGGTCGCCATGGGCGGAGAGGCTTTGGAGCTGGAGGATCTTCGCCTTCACCCACACCGTCTGGCCGTGCACGGCGACCGTCTCGCAGCCGTCGACCAGCGCCCGGCCCCGGGTGCCCGCCGCCTGGTAGCCGACGAAGATCACCGAGCTGCGGGGGTCCGCCAGCCGGTGAAGCAGGTGATGGACCACCCGGCCGCCGTTGGCCATGCCGCTCGCCGCCACGATCACCGCCGGCTGGTCGCGGGTGTTGAGGACCTTCGACTGGCTCACCGTGCGCACCTGGTTGAAGCGGCCCGGGTGCAGTGGGCTCTGGGCGAGGGCGCCCAGCTCGTCGTCGTGCTCGGACTCGGCGCGGTCGTAGAGCTGCGTGGCCTCGATGGCCATCGGGCTGTCGAGGAACACGGCGGCGGGGTCGAGACGGCCGGCGTCCACCAGGGCCGAAAGGTGGTAGAGGACGTCCTGGGTCCGCCCCAGGGCGAAGGCGGGGATGATCACCGTGCCGCCACGCGCGAACGTTTCTTCGATGATCGTCCCCAGAGCCTGGGCCGTGTCCTCCTGGGTGTGCCGGCGGTCGCCGTAGGTCGATTCGAGGAGCAGGGCGGCCGGCGCTGTGTCCAGCGGCTCGGGGTCCTTGAGGATCGGCACGCCATAGCGGCCGACGTCGCCCGAGAAGCACCAGGTGCGGCGCTCGCCATCCACTCCCTTGGCGGTGATCTCGACACTCGCCGCACCCAGCAGGTGCCCGGCGCGCACGAAGCGCAGCCTCACCCCCTGGAAGAGGTCGCGATCCTCGTGAAAGGGCAGCGGCTCCAGCAGCTTCAGCACCGCCCGGGCATCCTCCTCGGTATAGAGGGCTTCAGGATCGGAATGGCGGCTATATCCCTTGCGCCGGGCGTAGCGAGCCTCCTCCTCCTGAAGCTGGCCGGCGTCCCGGAGGACGAGGGAGATCAGCGCGCGGCTGGGGCCGGTGCAGTAGATCGGCCCCGAGTACCCCTGCGCCACCAGGCGGGGGAGCAGGCCGGTGTGGTCGAGGTGGGCATGGGTGATCACCACGGCGCCCAGCGCGGAGGGGCGGAACGGAAACGGCCGCCAGTTGCGCATCTCCAGCTCTTCGCCGCCCTGGTACAGGCCGCAGTCGACGAGGGCCTGGTTTTCACCCCACTGGAGGTGGGTGCAACTACCTGTCACGACGCCGCAGGCGCCGTAGAAAGTCACATTTGACATCGCTCCTCCTGGCGGCTGCGAGTCTAGCACCAGGGAAATCCCGCCAGGGCGGCACGATTTCTGCTATCAATTTGAGCTGACCCTGCCGGAGACGCCGGTAGAGACTCTTTTGGATTCTCACAATCCCGCTTGGGATATGGAGGTAACGATGTCCGACCTCAAGTCTGACCTCAAAGACGGTGCCGAAACGGCACGCGAAGCGGTGACCGACGGCGTGGACGCCGCCCGCCAGCGTTTCCAGAAACTGGGAGACGACGTCCAGGACCGCTACAAGGATGTCAAGGATCGCTACAAGAAGGTGTCCAGCGACGTCCGCCGGGGCGCCGAGCGCGCCCAGAAGGAAATCCGCCGCGGCGCGGAGCGGGCCAAGGACACCTATGACGACCTGTCCAAGACGGCCGAGAAGAGCTACCGCCGCGTGCGCTCCCAGGCCACCACGGTGTCGCGCGAGGTCAGCCTCTATGTGCGCGACAACCCGGGCAAGTCGGTGCTCATCGCCGCCGGCGTCGGCTTCCTCCTCGGTCTGCTGACTCGGCGTGGCAGCCGCGACGACGAGTAGAGGCCTGCGCGGCAGAGAAAGACGAACACGGACCGTCAAGGACGGCAAGGACTGTCACGACAGAAGACTCTGCTGTCCCTGGCGTCCCTGTCTGTCCCTGCCGTCCGTGGTAGTCCCACGCTTCGAGTAAGCTATCGACTTCGGAGGAGAGGCAAGTTTTATGGAAATCATAGAGCGGGATTCCATCGTCGACGAGCTCGTTCCGGCGGAGCTGGACTGGGAACGGCTGGTGGTGAACTATCCGCTGCCGGCCCTGGCGCTGGCCGCGATCGGCGGCTTCTTCCTGGGGCGCCGCCATGGCCGCGAGATCCTCGGCGCCGTCTCCACCTTCGCGGCGGCCCAGGTCTCGGCGAACGTTCACGAGATCATTGGCCGGGAGCTCGGGTAAGGCCCCTGCGCGCGATCCTGCACATCTCCGACGTCCACTTCGGACCGCCTCACCTGCCTCGCGTGTCCGAGGGGGTTCTGGAATTGATCGACCGGCTCCGGCCCGGCTTCGTCGTCGTATCCGGCGACCTGACGCAACGCGCCAAGCCGGAGCAGTTCCAGCAGGCCCGCGCCTTCGTGGACCGCATCCCGGTGCCCAGCCTGGTGGTGCCGGGCAATCACGACGTCCCCCTCTACCGCGTCTGGGAGCGGATCTTCGACCCCTTCGGCGCCTACAGGAAGTTCTTCAGCCCGGAGCTGGAGCCCGTCTACCGCGACGGCGAGATGCTGGTGGTGGGGATCAACACCGCCTTCGGCTGGACGATCAAGGATGGCCGCATCAAGCTGCGCCGGCTGCTGGAGGTGGAAAAGGTGCTGCGCTCGGTGCCCGACGGCACCTTCAAGGTGGTGGTGGCCCATCATCATCTCATCCCGCCTCCCAACTTCGGCACCCAGCGGGTGCTGGCCAACGCCTACGAGGCGATCGACCTGTTTTCGAGCGCCGGTGTCGACCTCATCCTCTCCGGGCATCTGCACCAGGCCTACATCGGCAACTCCGAGGAGTTCTACCCCAAGGGCCGCCCGCCCGTGGTCATCCTGCACTCGGGAACGACGACCTCCAACCGGGGCCGGGGCGGCGAGCGGGAGAGCAACACCTGCAACTGGATCCAGGCGGACGAGAAGTCGATGGTGGTCTCCCACTTTCGCTGGCACCACAAGCTCGACCGCTTCGCCGAGCATAGCCGCCACTGGTACCCGCGCCAGGAACTCTCGCCCTACACTCTCGAAGGCCTTTCCAGCCAGACCTGGGAGCCGGAGCGCGCCGCGGCCCCCGCGGCCCAGGCGGCGGACCCCGTGCCGGCTCATCCGCCTGCGCTATGATCTCCACTCAACTTGGGAGGACCGAATGGCCGAAGAGCCCGTCGATTGGGAAATCGTCAAAGTCGTAGGCACGCCGGAGGAGGCCACCATCGTGGTGGGGTTCCTTCAGGGCAGCGGCATCGACGCCGAAGCAGAGTCCCTGCATGTCACCGAGCTGCCGACCGATCTGGGAGATCTGTCGGAGATCCGTATCCGTGTTCCCCCGGAGCAGGCGCGGGACGCCCGCGCCCTGCTCGACTCGCGCGAGGACATCGCCACGGGCGACGAGGGAGATCAGGCCGGCGAGCCGCTGGAAGGCGTGCCGGGAGAAGAGGGCCCGCCGGAAGAAGGTTCGGGCGAGCCGTGAATGCCCTGGAGGGCGGCAGCAGCGTCGGCCGCTACCGCATCGTCAAATTCCTCGGCGCCGGCGCCATGGGCGAGGTCTATCTCGCCGACGATCCGCAGATCGACCGCCAGCTCGCCATCAAGACCGTCCGTCTCGTCGGCCGGGCCCAGGAGATCGACGACCGCAAGAAGCGTCTGCTGCGCGAGGCCCGCGCCGCCGGCCGCCTCCTCCATCCCAACATCGTCACCCTGTTCGACGCCGGGGAGGCCGAGGGGCTCCTCTACCTCGCCTTCGAATTCGTCGAAGGCGTCGATCTGGCCGGCCGGCTCGACTCGCCGTCGCGCCTCAGCCTGCGCGACGTGCTGCGCATCGCCCGCCAGTCCGCCGACGCGCTCGACTACGCCCACAGCCAGGGCATCGTCCACCGCGACATCAAGCCCAGCAACATTCTGCTCGACCGCGCCGGCCGGGTGAAGATCGCCGATTTCGGCATCGCCAAGATGGCCGGGCAGAGCACCGAGCTGACCATGGTGGGCTCGGTGATGGGCAGCCCGCAGTACCTTTCGCCCGAGCAGATCAAGGGCGAGGACCTCGATGGCCGCAGCGACGTCTTCTCGCTCGGCGTGGTGATCTACGAGATCCTTTCGGGCAAACGGCCTTTCGAGGGCGACACCATCACCTCCCTCGTCTACCAGATCCTGCACAAGGAGCTGCCGCCGATCTCCGAGCTGCGCGCCGTGCCTCCCCGGCTGGAGGGGCTGATGCGCAGGATGCTGGCCAAGGACCGCGAAGACCGCCTCACGGCGGGAGAGGCGGCCCGCGAGCTGGCCGTCATCGAGATGGAGCTCTCCGACGAGACGCTCTCGGCCCCGGCCGCGGCGCTGGACGAGACCTTCGTCCTCCCGCGCAAGGCTTCGACGGGCGCTCCGGTTCCCATTCCTCCGCCTCCGCCCTGGCTCGCCGGCGCGCCGCCGACGCGCAGCACGGTGGCGGCGTCGCCGGCCACCACGCCCAGCTCGCCGCGGCCCGAAGCGGCTGCCGCGCCGCCGCCGGTTGAGGTCCAGGCCGCGCCGCCGCCTCCCGTCCAGGCCGCCGCGATGCCGGCAGTCATGCCGCCGCTCCCGGCCCGTCCTTCCAGCTCGAAGGGGCCGCTGATCTTCGTCGCCGTCTTCCTGCTGTTGATGATCGCCGCGGTGGCGGGCGGCGGCTGGTACGCCTACAACCGCTGGGTGAAACCCAACCTGGCTCAGATGGCCCAGTCTGGCACCACCCCCGCGGTGCCGGAGACCCCGGAAATCACTCCCGAGCCGCCGCCGGCGGCCCTCTCGATCACACCGGCACCTACGCCGCGGCCGGCCGCAACGCCAAACTCAGCCCGGACATCTCGGAGCTCTGAACCCGCAGTGGTGCCAGTCAAGGAGACGCCTTCCCCGATTCCGCAACAGGTTCTGGAGAAGAGGCTGGAAATGGAGAGGAGATTGGCTCGGGACCGACCTCCCACTCCATCCTCGCCCGTGGTCCCCGCTCCTGCGGCGGCTGAGCCCGAGCCCGAGTCTGAACCCGAGGCTCCGGCGCCCGCGGCCCAGGCGGCCGACCGCACCGTCCACAGCGGGCTCACCGTGGCCTTCCGCGTCTCGCCGCCGGACGCCTTCATCCTCGTCGACGGCCGGGTCCTCGGCCCGGCGGAGGAGTGGAGCGGTCAGAAGGGCTCCCGGACCTATACTTTCCCCGGCCCGGGAACCTATCTGGTCAAGATCAAGAAGGACGGCATGCACGAGGTCAGGATCGCCGTCGAGGCCAGCGCCGGCGGCGGCACCACTCCGATCACCGAGCAGCTTCGCGCCCGTGCCGCCGAGCAGATCGACGCCGGCGAGCTGCGGGTCGTGCGGGTGCGCGAGGCCGTGGCCTTCCGTGGCGTGCCCCCCATGGCCGACGTGCTGGTGGACGGCCAGCCGGTGGGCAAGGCGCGGCGCTACGGCGGCGGTTTCCTGCGCCGCGGTGAGTGGCTGGAGCTGGCTCAGGGCAAGCACCGGGTGTCGATCGTGGCGCCCGGCCACCGCCGCAAGGACATTCTCGTGGAAGTCGTGCCGACGGCCGAGAACGACCGCGAGCGCATCGATATCGCTTTGACGCAGGGAGGTGGCGGTGATTAGCAGGTTGAATCGCAGGAGGCCGGGCGTTGCGAGATGTCATCATCATGCCGTTCTGGAGGCGCCGGCGCGCCTCAAGTCGCTGCCCGGCGAGATCCGCGTCGAGCGGCTGGACAACGGCTTGACCGTCTGCCTGCTCATCAACCGCCAGGCGCCGGTCGTGACCTCGGCACTCTTCTACCGCGCCGGCACCCGCGACGAGCCCGCCGGCCATGGCGGCGTCGCCCACTTCCTCGAGCACATGATGTTCAAGGGCACGGCCCTCTATGGGCCGGGGGAGATCGACCGCATCACCCAGGCCCTCGGCGGCGTCAACAACGCCTTCACCAGCCACGACGGAACAGCCTATTACTTCAACTTCGCCGCCGACCGCTGGACCGAGGCTCTGAAGATCGAGCAGGACCGCATCGAGCGCCTCACCCTTGATCCCGAGCAGGTGGCGAGCGAGCGCCAGGTCATTCTGGAAGAGATCGCCATGTACGAGAGCGAGCCGTGGGACTCGCTGGAGATGGCGGTCCACGAGCGCCTGTTCGCCGGCCACGCCTACGGCCGGCCGGTGCTCGGCACCCGAGAGGAGCTGCTGGCCACCTCGGGTGAGGACCTGCGCGACTTCCACAGCCGCTTCTACCGCCCCGACAACGCCGTGCTGGTGGTGGCGGGCGACCTTGGGGACGATGCGCTGGACGCCGTCGAGAGCACGCTCGGCACCCTGCCGGCGGGAGCGGCGGCTCGCCGCGGCCCGGCGCCGGCGGACGTGCTGCCCACCTCGCTCGTGCGCCTGGAGCGCCGCAAGGGCGAGGTGGCCCGCATGATGATCGCCCTGCCCGCCCCCGCCGGTTCGCACCCCGATCATCCGGCCCTGCGCCTGGCCTCGACGCTTCTGGGCGATGGCCGCACGAGCCGGCTCCAGCACGCCCTGGTCGAGGACGAGCAGCTCTGCGTCTGGGCCTCGGCGGATCTTTCGGAGGGCCTGGACGCCAGCTTGATCAGCTTCGCCGCCGAGGTGGTGCCCGGCGTCGAGCCGGCCCGCGTCGAGGCCCGCGTCCTGGAGCTGATCGCCGAGGTCCGCACCCGGCCGCCCAGTGAGGAAGAGCTGGAGCGCTGCCGTCAGATGGCCGCCGCCGACTGGGTGTTCGGTCACGAGAAGGTGCACCAGCAAGCGGTCTCCGCCGGGCTCGCCATGGCGATCTTCGATCTCGGGCATCTCGACCGCCATCTGGTGCAGCTCCTCGCCACCACCACCGACCGCCTTCTGGAGGTCGCCGATCTCTATCTCCGTCCCGAGCGCGGCGGCGTGGTGGGCTGGTCGCTGCCGAAAGCGGGAGCTGCTTGAGGGTCCGCGTCCGCCGCGTCGAAGGCTCGCCGGTGGTGGCGGTGAGGCTCTCGCTCCAAGCCGGCGCCCGGGAGGAGGTCCTTCCCGGTCAGTCCCTGGTGACCGGCCGCATGCTCGCCGAGGGCACCAGCCGCCGCGACTGGCGGCGCATCGCCGAGGAGTCCGAGGGCAAGGGCATGTCCCTCGAAAGCAGCGGCAACTTCGAGTCCATCGGCGTCTCCGTCGACGCCCTGGCGCAGGACTGGGAGCTGGCGCTGGAGTGGGCGGCCGAGATCCTGCTCGATCCGGTGTTCCCCGCCGACCGCTGCGCCTGGACGGCCAAGCAGGCCGCCGCCGAGCTCGAGAGCCTGGCGGACCAGCCGGACGTCAAGACGGCCTGGGGATTCCTGGAGCAGCTCTACACGCCGCATCCGCGCTGCCGCCCCGTGCATGGCAGCATCGAAAGCCTCCTCGCGCTGACTCCCGCCGACTGTGCCGCCTTCCACCGGCGGGCGCAGGCGCACGGCATCCTGGCCTCGGTGACGGGGACGGTGGACGAGGACGCCGTGCGCGACCGTCTCACCCGTCTCCTCGGCGCCGCGCCCTCGGACGCGGAGAAATATCCCGAGCCGCGGGCGCCCGTGGGCCTGGGGCCCCGCCACGTGATTGCTCTCGAAGAGAGCGATCAGGCCCATCTCTACATCGGCCATCTCACGGTGGACCGCCGGCATCCGGACTACGCCGCCCTGGAGGTGCTGGCCGTCATCCTGGGCTCGGGAGCGGGATTGACCGGCCGCATTCCGGCCCGCATCCGTGAGCGCGAGGGCCTGGCCTACACCACCTACGCCCAGACCGCGGCCGGTGCCGGCCTCGACGCCGGCCGCCTGCTGATGTACGTGGGCACCTCGCCCGCCACCGTCGAGCAGGCCGAGCGGGGCGTGGTGGAGGAGATCACCCGCCTCGTGGCGGACGGCATCGAGGACGCCGAGCTCGAAGAAGCGCGCGCCTACCTCCTCGGCCGCGAGCCCTTCCGCCGCGAGACCGCCCGCCAGTGGGCCGACCTGCTCATCGAGGCGGAGGAGTATGGCCTCCCCCTCGACGACTTCGAGCACCGCAAAGCCGAGCTCGCAGCGCTCGACCGCGCCACCGTCGAAGCCGCCGCCCGCCGCCACGTGCACCCGGAAGCCTTGCGGGTGACCGTGGGCCTGCCTGAATAAAGGTTTATGAAAGCTTGAAGCTTCGTGGCGCCGATGGGTATTTTCCGCTGGTGGGCTGACAGATAGGTTCCGTGCTATACTCCCGAACCGCAGTGCTAACTCGCCTCAGCCCTTAGGAGTTACTTTCCCCAATGCCCAGAATTCGTCCCTTTGTGGTCTCGGTCGCGTACCAGAACCCGACCGGCCAGACGCAGGAAGATGATTTTCCCGTCCAGGCTCCCGATTACGCCACCGCCAGCCGCATCGCCTTCACCTACGTGCTGAACGTTTTGAAGTATAAGGATTTCGAGCTGCGCATCGTCGGCAGCTGACGGCGGTTGGCGGCAAGCTAACGTAGGCCCAGGCGCCGCCAGCCTTCGCGGCCCAACCGCCGTAGCGTCGCGATGTTCTTTTCGTAGATCTCGGCGGCCTCGGGAAAAGCCGCCACCGCGCGATCCACGCTCGCTTCCCGCAATAGATGAAGCATCGGGTAGGGACTGCGATTCGTGGCATTCGCGATATCGTCCGGATCGCTGCCGGCAAACTGGTATCGCGGATGAAAGCTGGCGATCTGCAGGACGCCTTCCAAATCGAGCTCGGCCACCGTGGCATCGGCGATGCCCAGAAATTCGTTGTATTCAAAAAAATCCTCCAGCACCTGGGGATGGATCAGCAGCGTCGTGTCGGTCTCTTGCGGGTCCGCCGCCACCAGCGCCTGGAGCTCGGCTGTCAGGTCGTCCCGTAAAGCCTCGGCGGACTCCGCCCGGCTGACCACGTAGCGGATCTGATCCTTGACGTACACAGCCTTCGCGAACGGGCAAAGGTCGAGGCCGATGACCGCCTTTTCGAGCCAATGTCGCGTCGCCGCGAGAATTTCCTCGTCCGTCTCTGTCTTTGTCTCCATCGTCGTCCTCAGAAGCAGTCATTCCAGCCGGGAGAGCCTCGAAGAGGCCGCGCCGCCAGGAGGGAGGGAAGCGACCGGGCCCGTATCTTGCAACCTCTACTTTCAGCAGGCAGCTCCTCCCTCCCGCGGCCGGTGATGCGCGGCGAGGGCCGAAAGCTGAATCTAACTGAAAATAAGAGGAACAACATGAAAACGCGCACCTTCACCTTGGTACTTCTTACGGCGGCCGTAGGCGCGGGTGGCGCTGCCTACGCTCAGTCCTATCCACCGCCTCCTTCCCCCTACGACCAGGGACCGCGGGGCTACGACCAGAGATCCTCGGGCTACGACGATCAGGAGCCGTACTATGATCCGCGGCCGGACGGCAACTACGACGATTCCTATGACGACCAGGGATATGACTCTGGCAGTTACGACCAGGGGCCGGTCGACGAGAGCCTCTTCTACAGCGAGCTTTCGCCGTATGGCCGCTGGATTCAGCGCGGCAGCTACGGCTGGGTCTGGGAGCCGACGCAGGTCGAGGTCGGCTGGCGTCCTTACACCCGGGGCCGTTGGGCGCAGACCGACTACGGCTGGACCTGGCTCTCGAGTGAGCCCTGGGGCTGGGCGACGTATCACTACGGCCGCTGGCTCTTCGACCGCGAGTACGGCTGGCTCTGGGTTCCCGGCACGGACTGGGGTCCGGCCTGGGTGTCCTTCCAGGAGGGCAACGGCTATGTCGGTTGGGCGCCGCTGCCGCCTACCGTCGGATTCTCGGCGAGAATCGGCCTTCAGATCGGCGGCTTGAGCCTGAGCGTGGGGATCGATCCCTACGCCTACTCCTTCGTGCCCGAGCGCAGCTTTTTCGACGCCCGGCTCGACAGCGTCATTCTGCCGCCCGCCCGCAACGTGACGTTCATCCGCAGCACGACCAACTACACCAACATCCGCGTGGTGAACCGCCGCATCGTCAACCAGGGCTTCCCGGCGCAGCGCATCGAGCAGGCCACCGGTCAGCGGATCCAGCGCTACCAGCTCACGCCGACCCGGGATCGTGTCCGCGGCCGGGTCGCCCAGGTTCAGGGCAACCAGGTCTCCATCTTCCAGCCGGCTCCGACTCTCTCCCGGGCGCAGACCAACGTGACTCCGCAGGAGGTCATCCAGCGTCGCCAGCGTCAGCAGCAAAGGGTTCAGCCGGGTCAGCGGCCCGACAGCGGCCAGACCCTGCCGCAGGGTCAACAACCGACGCGTGACGCTCTGCAGCAGCCAGGTCGGCAGAGGCCACGCAACACCCGTCCCACCCCCTCTCCGGAAGAGGTGGACCGGCGGTATCAAGCCCAGCAGCAGCAGCTTCAGGCTCGCCAGGAGGCGCAGCGCAATCGGCTCCAGCAGTTACAGCAGCAGGAGCAGCCGCCGCCGCAGGGTGACAACAACCGGGGTAACAACCGCGGCAACCGGGACAACCGAGGTAACCAAGGTAATAACCAAGGGAATAACGCCCAGGCTCAACAGCAGCGCGAGGCGCAACGCCAAGCCGAGCAGAATGCCCTGCAGGAGCAGCAGCAGCGCGAGCAGCAACTGCTTCAGGCCCGCCGCGAGCGCGAGCGGCAGGCCGCCCAGGCCCGCCCGCAACGGCCGCCGAACGATCAGAACCAGCAGGACCGTCAAAACCAGCAGAATCAAAACCAGCAGCAGCGCAGGAACAGAGACCAGCGGGAGCAGGACCGGAATCGGGACAAGAAGCCCGAGCCCACCCCGCCGCCGGTCTAGTACCTGAGCCTCACGCGAAAAAACTCCCCCTTTCCAACACTGGAGAGGGGGAGTTTGGTTTTTAAGCCGGCTTCTTCCCCGCCTGCATCGCCTTGCCGATGTACTCCATCGCCGGCCGCATGGCGCTCATGTCCATGGCGGGAACCTGCAACGCCGGCTCCTCCTTGTACATCGTCTTCAGAGACTCCGTGATACCGGGGTTGCCGCCGGTGAACTCCTGCACCAGGCCCATCCAGCGGCGGGCGAGCTTCTGCACCCGTTCGTCCGCGGGATCGGTGCCCTTGTCCATCTCCGCCTTGACCAGGGCGATGAGCTCCGGCCATTCGGCTTCGACCTCCTTGATCCGAGCCTCGCCGACGACCTCTCGCCGCTGTTTCAGCTCTTCCATCTGCTCCGGACTGAAATACTTGTCGAACATGTTCGTCACCTCGATGATTTGGAGGAATTCCTCCGTGGGTACTTTTTCGTCCGACCGCCAGCGTTGCGCGACTCGCTCCAAGCGGTCGCACAGGCCTTGCTGCATCTCGATCTGCTCCTTCAGGTGATCGATGTGAAGCCGCAGCACGCGGTCGGGGCTTACGTCGGGACGCTGCAAAAACACCTTGGACTCCTCCAGCGAGAAGCCGAGGGATCGCAGCGAGCGGATCTGCTGCAGCCGCATCACGTCGGCCTCGGTATACAGCCGGTAGCCCGACTCCGAGCGTAGCGGCGGCGACAGCAATCCGATTTCGTCGTAGTGGTGGAGCGCCCGCACGGACACTCCGGTCCGCTTGGCCAGCTCGCCCACCTTCCAGGGCGGGGGCCGCATTCTTGAGCCTCCTTTCCGGCCGGTCCATCCGGCCACACAGGAGACAATAGACCCTGACGTTACGTGAGGGTCAAGGGGGAATTTCGGCTAACTGAAGTTCTTCGTCTTGGGCCACAGGGTTTCGAGGTCGACCTTCGGCTTGCGGCAGATCCACACGCTCATGCCTTTCTCGTAGGGCATGCACCGCCCGCAGGAGATGTGGCGGTAGAGCTCGACGGAGGCGAAGGTCGCTCGCAGCCGTTTCTCGTCGTCGCCATGCACGAGGACCACGTCGCCGGTGGCGCCGCGTGGCCCCCAGAGCCAGTAATTGTTGTGGCCGCTGATGGCCTTGGGCAGGCCGCGCTCGGGACCGAAGAAATCGAGGGCTCCCGCCACGCCGTAGTCGCTCGCGAAGATCGCCGCCCTGGAGCGCTCCTCCGGCGGCAGGGACCTCCAAGCGCCCGCGAAGGTGTCCACGATCTCCACCCAGCCCTGCCGGTCGGCCCATTGCTGAGGCAGATCTCCCATCGTTTTCCGCTCGTCCGTGCCCGGCGCCTCACCGAGAGCCTTCTGATAGCGCACGAAGGTATCGACCGGGAGGACGGGAATCGCGAAAGGGGCGGCCACCGCGCCCAGCACGACGAGAGCGACGGCGAGCACGCCGGTCACGGCCCGCCGCAGCGGCGTCGAGGAGATCTCCGAGAGCGCGACGCCTCCAGCGGCGAAGACCCACGCGTACGCCGCCGCCGGATAGCTGGGGCGGCTCGTTCCGGAGAAGGCCAGGAAGAGCCAGACGGCGGCGAAGGCGATGCCGAGAGGTCGCATCGGCCGTGCCCGCGGTGCCAGGAGCAGCCAGAGGGCGCCGGCGATCCACAGCGGCGCCGTGGCGAAGCTCATGGTGCGGATCTGCTCCCAGGCGAACTCGGCCGGGGTGTGCCGAAGCATCTTGGTGGTGGTCGCGTTGCGCATGAACTCCAGCGTCGGCAGATCGTGCGTGAGGTTCCACAGCATGTAAGGGAGGAAGATCACGCCCGTCAGGGCGCCCGCGATCCACGGCCCTTTGGTCGCCAGGAGGCGGCGCCGGCCGGTGAGGACGAGGCCAGCCGCGATTCCGGCTCCCAGCCACAGGACGCTGATCTTATTCTGAAGCCCCAGGCCGAGGACGACCCCGAGGGCGATCCACTGCCGGGTGGCGGCACGTTCCGCAAGCAGGATGCCCGTGAGCAGATAAGCGGCGAGAGCCCAGACCAACAGATCCAGCGCATTCATGGAGAAGTAATTGTCGAGCCCCATCTCCATGGGAGCGCACAGCGCGGCAAGCATCGCCATCTGCTGCGCCAGCCGTCCGCCGCCCATTCGCCGGGCCAGCAGGCCGATCAGGAGGACGGTGACCGCCCCCGCCAGCGCCGGAACGAAGCGGATGGAGACGAGCGACCTGCCGAACACCGCCGTCCAGACCTTCAACACCAGAATCGAGAGCGGCGGATGGTCGACATACCCGAAAGCCGGATGATCGGCGCAAGCCAGATAGTAGAGCTCGTCGCGAAAGTACCCATACCCGCCCGCCGTCGCCAGGTGAAGGAGGAGCTTCAGCGACGGCAGGATGAGGAGGAGGGCGTCAAAGCGGCTCGGTGCGGGGTTGGCGACGGAGGCCGACCCGGGCGAGTTCGGTTCGTTGGGCATGGTGAGGGGAGGCTAGCACAGGCGTCCGTCGGCTGCGCCGGGCCGAGAGACCCCCGGTAATCGGGCCTGCGGATTGTGGTAAGTTGAGAGCATGAAGGTTCTGAGGGTCTATCTCGATACTTCGGTTGTGGGTGGCTGCTTCGATGAGGAGTTCGCCCCCTGGTCGAATGGCTTGATGGAAGATTTCCATACCGGGCGTTTCCTTCCTGTCGTTTCTGAGTTGCTGGCCACTGAGCTGGAAACCGCACCGGAGGCCGTACAAGCCAAGTTCGAGGAGATCTTGCAGTTGGGCCCGGAATTTCTCGAAATCTCAGAAGAAGCATTGGTGCTAACCGCGGGTTATGCCGAGCATGGGGCTCTTCCATCGAAGTTCCAGAGCGATATGCTCCACATCGCCTTAGCGACCGTGGCGGACGTTGACGTACTCGTCAGTTGGAACTTCAAGCACATTGTGCGCCTCTCAAAGATTCGTATGTTCAATGCTGTCAATATCGAGCTCGGGTACAAGCAGATTCAGATTTTTTCTCCACGAGAGGTGACGACACATGAGTGACATCAAAGTCGATGCCGTTGGGATGGTGCGGCAGATCCGGGATCGAATCTATGAAGAGACGAAAGATATGTCACACACGGAATTGATTGCTTACTACCGCCGCCATGGAGCGAAGTCCAAAGAAAAGTTGAACCAACTACAGTCCGAGGGAGAGAGGATGGCTCAAGGGCGGTCCGCGAGCTAGGGCTACCTTGAGGGAGCGGCGCCTCCAACCTCAGAGCCAGCCAATGGGCATGATGATCTATCGATTTTTGGAATTGGAGCGGCAGAGTGAAGCGAAAGCAACGAGAGGCAAAAAGTGATCTGGCAAGTACTGGTATGGAACCAGTCGCTATGCCTGTTCGCCTTGACTTTCCAATCCAGACCGCAGCGGGGCATAACTACGTCGTCAAATCGGATCACCGAGCATCGCCAACTGAGCACAAGTCAGTGTGGCGCATTTCTATTCCAGAAGAGGTCGCGTGCTTCGACAGCGCCATGGCCGCCAACTGGACTCGACATGCAGTGAGTTGGGGATTATACCTCGCGCAACAAATCGTCCTTGTCCTTGGAGAAAATCTCGTTCGTGAGGTCAAGATTGGAAAGTTTGTATCGAACCCGGCAAATAGCCTGTGGCACGGCTATCCAGCAGACTATCGGTCGAAGCTCCAAGATAGACCTCCTGTGGAAATTCTAAAAGCTTGGAGGGACGAGGGTATCATCCAGAAGCATGAAATCACGCGCGTGAGGCAAGGAAAGCCATGCAGCCTATCCGACTAGTAATTCCGGGCGACTACTGGGACTCTCAAATCTACCGGGGCCGCCTATATCTGACGACCATGGAAGGTGGCACCTTCGTCTATGACTGGGATCGAGCGATTGAGTTAATAACGCGCCAAGACTCCGATCGCTTGGCGATCACATGCGCCTTTGCTCGTGGTGACTACCTATATCACCCTGAATGGTCCCTCGTCTTCAGAGACCCCGATATCGGAACGATATTACAGAAGAAATTTGCTTCCTTGACGATGGCGTCCCTCGAGTTGTCCTCTGCCGACATTGCTGCGAGCATTATTGGCTCTGCGGACGCACCCGGAGGGCTAGCCGACGACACGGTCCTCTACAAAAACCATCTCTATGCTGCTACCGATTCCGGCCTGCTTCGGGCAAACATTCGACATCCTAAGGGAAAGCGTAATCGATCAGGGATTGGGTCGAGTGAGCGGCTTTGGGATGGCGCTGCTCTGTCCTTGGCTGTGCGACGAGGAGGAGATCTCGCGCTTGCCGCTGGCGGGGAAGGTCTGTTTGAGTTAGGCCTTCTTTCAGAGGATCGCGAAGACCCACGTCAAGTTAGTACTAGGCATACTGATTTTGTAGCGTATGCCCATGCGAGCATATATGGCTCATCGGATCGTATGGGAGGTTATCTCGAGGCATATGCATGGACGCGCCAGCCGGAGGATTCTCGCCTAGTTCGTCATCACGTCGGAACGTTCATGGACACCGAAATTTTCAAATCGTTGGGTGGAATGAGTTGGGCGAACCAAGAAAAAATTTATATGTGTACGAAAGGTGAGCTTCTAGCGGTGAGATATGTGCAGAAGGAAACTGCTCTTGGCGAGGGGGCCAGGCCATTCAAAAATATCGGTTCAATTCAAGTTCCGACCGAAGATCATAGAATTTTGGCGGGTGGCGTATCATTCTTTGGTACCGTGATTGAGCATGAGAGTGGTTTGATAATAGTTCAGAGCGATAACGAGATATTTGAGATCGCTGGCCCGGTCACGCGATGGCGCGTCTTTCCTCGATCGAACCGTTATGAGAATCACCTTCACGTAGTTTTTGAAGATCGGGTCGAGATATTTTCCTTTAATCACGACTACGTGGTGCAGCAGAGCACCAAATTGGCAGGAATCGAGTATCGAGCCGGATCAAAGATGCGAAGGCCAATTACCGAGTCTCAGGTTGAGATGGTTTTTTAGGTTATTGGCAAATATTGGCGACAACGAACCGTCTGTATCGAGGAGATAGGCTCTTAGCGGAGAGGCGCTGAAGGTCTGGGCCTTTCCGCTGTGGAATAGACGCTCGGCTAGCGATACCACGAGCCTGGAGGGCGGCAGACTCTTAGCCCAGGGCGCGAGCCCTGGGGAAAGCCACGAATTCATAGGCACCGCCCTGCCAAGGGCGCCACCCTTGGCAGGGTTCAGGGGAGGTAGGGTTGCCTGCCAACCCCGGGTTCCCGCCGGCTCCGCCGGCTTCCACCCGGGGCTACGGGTCTGCCGCCCTCCGGGCTCTCTTTGACGATGGCGCAGGACTCGCGAAGAGCAGCGATCTCGCCTTTGGCCTTTGGGCCCTTCAGGCTCGCGTGAGACACGAGAAGCTGTTTGGAAGATTCTGGGGCACCCTGGACCTGGGGATGCCCCCCTCCGGGCTCGCGTCGACGAGGCCGGATTGCCGCGCGGCGGGTCAGAGTTTGTGGAGGGACCCGACGACCTCGACGCGCACCGGAATGCCGTCCACTGTCTCGGGCAAGGCGACGCCCGGGCTGGGGGCCTCGCGCAGGTTGACCTTCAAGCCATAGCCGCCATCGATTTCGGTGATTCCCACGCCGACGACGGAGGCCTGTTTTCCAAAGACTTTGAGAGCCTTGGGCTTGACGATTCGGGCGTCCTCCAGGGTGTACTTGTTCATCTCAAACTCCTAATCCATCCTCTGGACGCCTCCATGTTACCCTATCCTGCCGCCGGTCAGAACATCAGATCGACTTTCAGGGCGTCCAGGACTGGCCGTAGGGGGTTGGCATAGGTGAGCCCCTTGCCGTTCGTGCCCCCCTGATCGCCTCCTGCGAAGAGCAACGCCACGGCATGGCCAGCCTCGTCTACGATCAACGAGCCGCTGTCGCCCCCGGCACTAAAGGCATGGTTGGCAGCTCCTTCAATCTCGATCTGCTGGTCGAATCGAAGTGTGCCAAGGTCGTAGTCGATCAGTACATTGTCCATCTCGATCGCTGTGACTTGTCCGCGGGTCACTCCCGTCGTCCGGCCCACCTTGCGCAATATCTCCTTCTCGCGCAGCAATTCGTCGCGAAGGCCACTCAGGTGGCCCAGGGTGTCGAGTCCCACGAAGTCGAGCTTGATTCCCGGGTTGAGGGTGGCCGACGCGCAGTCCAGCAGGTTCTTGCCAGTGCGTTTCAACCGCACGAAGGTTGCGAGAGCGCCCACCTCATCGGCCGGCGTCACGCCATCGTCTATGCGACCGGGCTGGAGAATCGCATCTCCCTTCTTCGCACGGTTCTCGTTCGCCAACACGTGATTGTTGGACAGGATCAGGGTTGCCCCATCGGAGCGAGCGCGAACAAAGGCGCCAAGCGTGCCGGCGGTGATTTTGAAGTGTCCGATTGAGACGCCAATCCGCAGCGGCCGCGATCTTCCTTGGAATTTTGTACCGGCGCGCTTGGATACACGGCCGATGTAGCGGATGTCGGCCTCCCCATGGGACTTTTTGAGGATCGCCTTCACCGTATCGCTTTCCTCGAGCGCCCGCCGCTGGATACGGACCGCAAGGCGATAACTGTCACCCTTACCGGGAACGACGCCCAGCGCGAGGGTCCGTGGAGGCGCGGTGCTCGGTTCCACCGGTCCGGCGGCTACGCCGAATGCCCGTATCCGGGCTGGCTCGCCGAGTGTCGCCAGAACGGTGGATTGGAGAGTGGCTTTCAATTCCCGTACGGATTCGAGCTTCATGTCAACCTCCGAGCTTGGCGGGGTAGCCCTTGTGCCAGCCACGACGCCGTTGGTTAGGACGGACGAATCGGGGATTTTCCCTCCTCACTACAGCATAGATGAGGTCCTGACACCTTGGCGCCACCGCCCCCGCGGGGCGGCAGACTTTAGCCTGGGCCCCGAGCCTGGGAAGGCCCGCGAATCGATGGGCGCCCCGCCAGATAAGGATCGACGGCGAAAAATAAGCATCGATGACTCAGAATATCGATCGACAGCCTAGAATAAGGATCGCCGGGCCATCCATCGATGGATGGCGCGAAATAAGTATCGATGGGCCAAAATAAGGATCGACGCTCTGTCTATCGATCGACAGGCCGAAATAAGGATCGATGGCCTGTCTATCGATCGACGGCTTGAAATAAGGATCGATGGGGTGTCTATCCATCGGCGAGGCGACATATCCATCGCCAGCTCATCGATGGATCGATGGGCCATCCTATGGATGGTTCCAGACGCGCGAGCACAAAAAAAGGGGGCGTGCCGAAGCACGCCCCCTTGTGGACCGTCGATCGATTGGTATCAGACTTTGGTGGTGTCGGGCGTCACCGGGGTGGACGCCTTGGCCTTGCGGTTGCGGCCGCGGAACGGTTGCAGGCCGAACTCGGCGAGCTTCTCGGACCGGATACCGTACTGCACCCTGATCATCGACCGCATGGCGTTGGCCAGCCGGTTGCCTTCGACCATGGCGACCCTGAGCTGCTTCGAGACCTCCTGCTTGCTGGCCGTCAGCATGTTCTGCTGCTTTTTGATCTCCTGCACCCGGGCCAACTGCGCCGAGAGCTTCACGCGCGACGCCTCCAGGTGAGGAAGATCCGCGGCGTTCGCCTCCACCATGTTCTGGAGGTGCATCCAGTCTCCCTGAAATCCCTTGTCCGTCGTTTCCATCTCTCTCTCCTTTTGGAGCCTTCGGGCTCCTGGTCAACCGGCGCCGATAGGGCGCCGGAGCTCAAACTCTTCAGCATCTGCTGGCATAACGGCTCTTCCTATGCATCTGTCGGGACTGCCAAGGTACCGGGTGCTTTCGTGCTAAGCTGGCCATCCACTGGGTATAGACTGCATGAAGACCAGGCGGCTGTCAAGGGGTGTTCCTAAAAAAGCGCAAGGGGGCTCTGCTATTCGCATGTCGCGTCGTGAAGTGCCGGTCAGCCCAGCACCACCCGCACCCGGTGTCGAGCTCGCCGGGCGTCACCTTTGCAAGAGGGGCGTGGGGGGCCGAGCGTGAGATCGCCGGCCCGGATCGTCCAATCAGGAAGAGGTGAATCGTAATGACCCGTTCCGTGCCTAAGATGCTCATGATGGCCCTCGCCGCCGCCTGTTTGCAGGCCCCGCCTCCCAGCGCTGCCCAGCCGCAGGTGAAGATCGTCCCGGCCCCCCGGGTCGACTTCACCACGGTCTTCACCATTGTCCTGGAGAATCAGGACTATGCGGACGTCCTCGGCGCGGCCGGCAAGAAGCACGCTCCGTATATCAACTCACTGGCGGAGCAGTACGGGCTCGCCACCAATTATCATGACTCCGGCACGCATCCGTCGCTTCCCAACTACCTCTACATGGTGAGCGGCAGCACCCACGGAATCCGGTCGGACATGAATCCCGACTATTTCTTCCTGCCGCTCGACCGCGACAACCTGGGCCATCAATTCGAAACGGCGAAGCCGAGCATCGCCTGGCGTTCCTACCAGGAAGGCATGGGGCGGCCCTGCGGCCTCGATGCCCACAAGTCCTATGCGCCGAAGCACGATCCGTTCCTCTACTTCAGGAGCATTCAAGGCGACAGGCAGCTCTGCGCCAAGACCAACGTGGACTACAGCCAGTTTCCCAGCGATCTCGCGGCCGGTACCTACCGCTACATGTGGATCACTCCGAACCTCATCCACGACGGCCACAACCCCCAGACCAAACCCGCGGTGGGCCTCGCGCAGGCCGATGCCTGGTGCAAGACGGAGATCCCGAAAATCCTCAACAGTGCGGTTTACAAGGCCGGAGGCGTGATCTTCCTGACCTGGGACGAAGCCGAGGGACGGCATGGCAACTCGCGCAGCCAGATTCCGATGATCATCATCTCTCCCAAGCTGAAGCAGAAACAGTCCACCCAGCGCTTCAGTCACGCCAGCTATCTGTCGACGATCGAAGAGATCTTCGGGCTCGAGAAGCTCGGCGCGGCCAAGCTCGCTACCAGCATGATTCCGGCTTTCTTCCAGTGACTCCCGTCAGCCCAGCACCACGCGCACCTTGTGCGCTCCCTCCGTGACCAGCCCGATCTCCGCTCCGCCGTCCTTCGTCACCGTCAACGGCGACCCGTCGAGCTCGACGGCGGTGACTCCCCTCATTGCGCCTCTGGGGTTTTCGACGGTGATCGCGTACTCCGCCGCGTGGTAGCGGAAGGTGATCTCGTAGGCGGGCCAGGCTCGCGGGATGGTGGGGTCGATCGCGAGCTTCGTACCGAGCAGGCGGAAGCCCAGGATGGCCTCGATGCCGGCGCGGTACATCCAGCCGGCGGAGCCGGTGTACCAGGTCCAGCCGCCGCGGCCGGTGTGGGTCGACTCGGCGTAGACGTCGCCCGCCAGCACGTAGGGCTCCACCTTGTAGCGCTGGATGCCCGTCCGCGTCTTGGTGTGATTGATCGGGTTGACGATCGAAAACAGCTCGGAAGCCTTGTCGCCGTCCCCCAACTGGGCGAAGGCGAGGATGCACCACACCGCCGCGTGCGTGTACTGGCCGCCGTTCTCGCGCACGCCGGGCAGATAGCCCTTGATATATCCAGGATCGAGCGGTGTGCGATCGAAGGGCGGCGTGAAGAGGAGCACGAGGCCGCCGTCGTCCTTGCGGACCAGTTGCTTGTCGACGGATGCCATGGCCTGCTTCGCATGCTCGGGATCGCCGGCCCCTGAGAGCACGGCCCAGGTTTGAGCGATGGAATCGATGCGGCATTCCTCGCTCTGCGCCGAGCCCACGGGGGTGCCGTCGTCGAAGTAGGCGCGGCGGTACCATTCACCGTCCCAGCCGGCGGTTTCGAGCGCCGTCTTGAGCTCGGCCGCGTGGCTGCGCCAGGACTCCGCCCTTTCTTTCTCGCCGCGCGCTTCCGCGAGCGGCGCGAACCGCACGAGAAGGGGATGGAGGAACCAGCCGAGCCACACGCTTTCGCCCTTGCCCAGCCGGCCGATGCGGTTCATGCCGTCGTTCCAGTCGCCGGTGCCCATCAGCGGCAGGCCGTGGCTCCCCACCGGGAGCGAGCGGTCGAGCGCCCTCGCGCAGTGCTCGTAGAGCGATCCCCGCTGGGCGGACTCGGTGGGCACGAAGTAGGCGTCGTCGTGATCGGCGGGCAACGCCGGCCCCTCGATGAACGGAATCACTTCGTCCAGTAAGGTTTCTTCACCCGTGACTTCCAGATAATGGAGGAGCACGAAGGGCAGCCACAGCAGATCGTCGGACATGTGCGTGCGCACGCCCCGGCCCGACGGCGGATGCCACCAGTGCTGCACGTCGCCCTCGATGAACTGGCGGCTCGCGGCCCTGAGGATCTGCGCGCGGGTGACCTCGCGCCGCGCCACGGTGAGCGCCGCCACGTCCTGCAATTGATCGCGAAAGCCGAAGGCGCCGCCCGCCTGATAGAAAGCCGAGCGCGCCCACACCCGGCAGGAGAGCGTCTGGTAGAGAAGCCAGCGGTTGAGCAGCAGGTCCATCGCACGGTCCGGTGTCTTGACCTGGAGCGCGCCGGTGACGTCCTCCCAGGAGCGGGCGACCTCGGCGAGCACGGCGTCGAGATCCGCCTTGCGGTAGCGCTCGACGAGAGTGCGTACCTCGTCGACGCCGCCGCCCTGGCCGAGCAGGAAGACGATCTCGACGCGGGAATTGGCGCGCAGCTCGATGGGGGTTTGAAACGCACAGCAGGGATCGAGCCCGGCACCGACGCGGCCGGAGAGGCGGTCTCCCTTTTCGAGTGCCGCCGGATGGTCGAGCGTGCCGTTCCTGCCCAGCACTTCGGTGCGGTCGCCCGTCCAACTGGCCTGTCCGGTGACATTCCCGAAGGCCGCGAAAGCGATGCGGCTCGCGAACTCGCCGTTCCAGGCGTTGCGCGCCAGCATCGCCCCCGTCTGGCTCTCGATCTCGGTCACCACGAAGGGCGCCGAGACGCCGCGCGAGGTGCCGAGCACCCACTCGGCGTACGCCGTCACGGCGAGGCGCCGCGGGCGGTTCTCGCGGTTGATGACGGTCAGGCGGGAGATCTTCACCGAATCGGCGCGCGGCACGAACTGCAACAGCTCGAGCGTCACGCCGTGCGAGGTGTGCTCGAAGCGGCTCCAGCCCTGGCCGTGGCGCGCGATGTAGGGCCAGGCATCCTCGCGGATGGGCAGCACCGTGGGTCCCCAAAGCTGGCCGTTCTCCTCGTCGCGGATGTAAAAGGTTTCGCCCGGCGGATCGCTCACCGGATCGTTGGACCACGCGGTGAGCTGATTTTCGCGGCTGTTGCCCGACCAGGTGTAGCCCGCCCCCGATTCGGAAACCTGAAAACCGAAGCTCGGGTTGGAGATGACGTTGACCCAGGGGGCCGGCGTCCACTGCCCCTCGCCGAGAAAGGTGACATATTCGCGGCCGTCGTCGGCGAAGCCGCCCAAACCGTTCCAAAGCTCGAGCACGGGCCGCTGGGGTGTGGCCTCAGGCGTGGAGGAGGGAGGCCGGCCATCCCGGCCATCCGCTTTTCCATCGGAGCTCGCGGACATCGCGGCGCGGCGCACCCGTCCGGCGGGCAGTCCCCGCCTTTCCTCGCGGCGCACGCGGCGCTCGATCTGCTCGAAGAGGCTGGTGTCGCGCGCCAGGAGCACGGCCCGCGCCGCCACCTGGAGGACCTCGATCACCTCCGGCGCGACGACGTCGGCGCGCAGGATGAAGGCGTTGCCGCCGGGCCGGGCCGGGTCGCTTTCTTCCTGGTGGTGGAGCGCCTGACTGGTGCGAACCAGCGCTTCGAGCGCGTTTTGCAGATCCTGGACGTAGGAGGGCGCCTTCTCGTTGAGGATCACGAGATCGATGCCCAGACCCTTGGTGCGGAAGTACTCGTGGGCCTGGAGGAGCTGCCGGACGATGCCGATGTCGTCGATCTCGTCGATGCGCACCAGCACGATGGGCAGATCGCCGGAAATGCCGTGCGGCCAGAGCGTCGAGGCTCCCCGTGTGTTGCGTTGCAGCACCTCGGCCGGGGCACGCAGGGAAGGGTCTGAAAACAGCACGCGATTGGCGAGGCGCTGGAAGAGGTTGGCGTCGTCGGGCGTGATGCCCAGGTGCCGCAGCTGCACCTGCGCCTGCGTCCAGGACATCGCCGCCGCGCGATCGAAAGCCGAGGGATCGCGATATTTGTCGGCGAGGCTGACCGCCGCGTCGCGGCTGGAGGTCACCAGGGTGGTGAAGGTGACGCGCACGGTGGCGCCGGGAGCGAGCCGCACCCGGCGGCGCAGGCTGAAGATCGGATCGAGCACGGCGCCGGCCGTGTTCGACAACGCCAGGCCGTCGATCACCGACATCGGCGTGCGCACGCCGCGCCCGCGGCCGAGGAAGCGCGCGCGGTCGGTCTCGTACTGAAGGTCGCCGCCGGTTTCCGCGGCGTCCGAGGCGGGGACCGGCGGCAGGGTGGAGAGGCCCGGAGTTCCGGAGACCGCCGCGACGGCGGCGACGTGGGCCGCCCAGACCCGCGGCTCGGTGTCCGCGCGTGGCCGGCGGGTGGCGAGCAGCGCTCCCAGGTTGGGAATCCACTCGGTCTCCACGAACAGGTTCGAGAAGCCGGGATGGGCGAGGTCGGCGGCTTGCGGAGCGATCACGATCTCGATATAGGAGGTGATCTCGATTTCCCGCGGCTTCAGGCCGAAGTTGGTGAGCGACACGCGGCGCACCTCGGCGTCGTCTTCCGGCGTCACCACCACTTCGAGCGTGCTGCCGATGGCGCCGTCGCGCCGCACGATTTCGGCGCGGTCCTCGGAGAAGGAGGCCTCGTAGCGGTCCGGCTCGGCGCCGCTCGCCTGGTAGCCGGCGGACCACACCTCGCCGCTTTGCGGATCGCGGAAGAAGAAGAAGGTGCCCCAGCAGTCGCGAGTCGTATCCTCGCGGAAGCGGGTGACGGCCAGGTCGTGGAAGCGGCTGTAGCCGGAGCCGGCCACCGTCAGCATCACCGAGTACCGGCCGTTGCCCAGCAGGTGCGTCCTGGGCACGGCGTGGTGCGGCGAGTGGTAGCGCCGCACGACCGGTGGCAGCAGGGCGCCGGACTGCGCGGCGGCGGCCACCTCTTCGGCGCGCGGCCGGGCCACGGCCACGTCGCGCGGCGTGCGCTCCTGGAGCAGCAGCTCGGTCGCCTGCACGAGGGGCGCGGCGTGGAACCGGGCGGGCATGCCGCCGTCCCCGCGCACGTCGAGGACGTTGGCGAGCGAGAGCAGGGCCATGCCCTGGTGGTGCGCCATGTAGGCATGCACCACGGCGCGGCTCTGCGTCTCGGGCAGCCGGGTGGCCGTGTAGTCGATGGCCTCGTAGAAGCCGTAGCGCCCGCGAGCTCCGGCGCCGGTGAGGTCCGCGAAGTTGAGCAGCGCCGCCGCCGGCTCGAACATCGCGGCTAGCGCCGTGGCATAGGGCGCCACCACCACGTCTTCCGAGAGCCCGCGCTTGAGCCCTAGGCCCGGTACGCCGAAGTTCGAATATTGATAGGTCAGCTCGAGGTCGCGGGCGTTGAACGCCGATTCCGAAACTCCCCACGGCACGGCGCGCTCGTTGCCATATTGAATCTGGCGCTGCACCACCAGGCGACAGGTCTGGTCGAGCAGGCTGTGAGCGGGCGAGCGCATCACCAGCGCCGGCATCAGATACTCGAACATCGAGCCCGACCAGGAGATGAGCGCCGCGCCTCGCCGTACCGGCGTCAGCGGCCGGCCGAGCTGGAACCAGTGCGCCACCGGAACGTCGTCCTTGGCGATGGCGATGAAGCTCGCCAGCCGCGCCTCGGAGGCGAGCAGGTCGTAATAGCTCGGATCGCACTCGCCGCGGTCTATGCGGCCGATTGAAAAGAGCTTGCGGCCCTGATCGTACAGATACCCGAACTTCATCTCCGAGAAAAACTGCGAGGCGACGCGGGAAATGTGATCGATCCGGTCTACCAGATCGCGGGAGGGCAGCAGGGCGCCTTCGCCGGCTTCGTCGCCAAGGATGGCTGCGAGATCCTTCAGGTGGCTCTCGACGCCGCCCTGAGCGAGCTCGGCCCAGTCGAGCGCCTCCCTCCAGGCCGCGGCGTCGGCGCCCTCCTTTTGCTCGCGGGCCAGAGCCCGGGCCACATCCACGACGGCGTGGAGCCCGTGGACGATCTTGTCCAGCCGCGCCGCCCATTCATGAGCTGTTTCCGGGAGCTTGGCGCCGGGATCCAGCAGCGGATCGAGGGCGGCGAGCACCTCGTCGAGCTGCCGGCGGGTGACCGTCTGAGTCCGGTGTCCGGCGGAGGCGGGCGCCGAGTCGCGGATCAGCGTCACGGCGTCGGCGATCCCCAGCAGGGCCTGGGGCCCGAACAGCGGCTGCTCGCGCAGCTGGCGGCAGGCCTCCACGAGCGTCAGCAGATGGCCGGCGAGGTTGCCGCTGTCGACGGTGGAGATGTAGCGCGGCTCCAGCGCCCGCAGGTCACGCGTTTCATACCAGTTGTAGAAATGGCCCTCGCGGCGTTCGAGCCGGCTCATCGTTTCCAGCGTCTCTTCCAGCCGCGTGACGCAGTCCGAGGTGCCGATCCACCCGAAGTCGCGGGCGGCGGCGACGGTCAGCAGGTAGAGGCCGAGATTGGTGGGCGAGGTGCGGTGCGCCACCACCGGCCTGGGATCGTCCTGGAAGTTGTCGGGAGGGAGCCCATGATCGTCCGGCCCGACGAAGGTCTCGAAGAAGCGCCAGGTGCGGCGGGCGATCAGCCGCAGGGTGAGCGCGTCCTGGGGCTCCAGCGGCGAAGCCTTTGCCATTGCCGGCGGCAGGCTGATCCACCGCGCCACGGCGGGCGCCAACGCCCACAGCACCAGGAACGGAGCGGACCAGCCCCACACCTGCCAGGAGTGGAGCTCGTGCCGCATCTGGGTGCTGACCGCGACGGCGCCGGCGGCGACGAGGGCGAAGGTCACGCCGCCGTCCATCCGCCGGTAGAAGAGGGCGAGATCGAGCCCCAGGCCCGCCTTCGCCTGCGCCGCCGTCACCCATTCGAGCATCCGGCGGTGGGAGACGTACAGGCGGCTCAGCGTGCGCAGAATCGCGTCCGCCATCAACCACGCCTGGTGCGAGAGGAAGACGATCGCGAGCGCCACCTGGGCCACCGCCAGGCGGACGTCGGAGAGAAGGCCGAGGAAGTGGCTGCGCTTGGCGATGCCGGGACGGCTCGGAGCGAGGCCGCCGAGGATGCGCAGGGCGGCCGGCAGGGCGATGGTCGATAGCACGAAAACCGTCCAGAGGGCGGGAGAGGCGCCGGGGAGCGTCCAGCCGGCCAGCAGGGTGAGGAAGGCGGCCGGTGCCCACAGCGTGCGCCGCAGGTTGTCGATCATCTTGTAGCGGCCGATGATGGGGATGGAGGCGCGCGCTTTCCGTCCGCCGGCATCTCCGGAGACCACGGCGGGCCCGCGGCCGAGGATCCACGGCAGCAGCTGCCAGTCGCCCCGCGCCCAACGGTGCTGGCGGGCGGCCGCGACTTCGAAATGAGCGGGAAACTCCTCGAACAGCTCGATGTCCGTGACCAGCCCGGCGCGGGCGAAAATCCCCTCGAAGAGGTCGTGGCTGAGCAGCCGGTTGTCCGGCACCTTGCCGTCGAGCGTCGCCATGAAGGCGTCGACGTCGTAGATCCCCTTGCCGGTGAAGGAGCCCTCGCCGAAAAGGTCCTGATAGACGTCGGACACCGCGGCGGCGTAGGGATCGATGCCCGCCGGCCCCGAGGAGATCCGCTGGTAGATCGAGCCGTCGTGCTCGCCCGGCAGCGTCGGGGTGATCCGCGGCTGGAGCACGCCGTAGCCCGCGACGACACGGCCGAGGCGCGGGTCGAAGCGGGGCCGGTTCAGCGGATGCGCCAGGGTGCCGATCATCCGGCAGGCGGCCTCGCGCGGCAGCCGGGTGTCGGCATCCAGCGTGATGACGTAGGCGACGCCCTGGGGCGCGGAGCTCATCTCCGGGCCCTCGGCGTGGATGAGGAACGACGTATCGGTGGCGCCGCGCAGCAGGCGGTTGAGCTCCTCCAGCTTGCCGCGCTTGCGCTCCCAGCCCATCCATATCTTTTCGCTTTCGTTCCACAGCCGGCGGCGGTGAAGGATCAGAAATCTGGGGTCGCCGGCCGGCGCGGGCCCATGGAGTTGATTGAGCCGTGCGATGCCGCTCGTCGCCGCGGCCAGCAGCTCCTCGTCGCCCGGCATGAGCTCCGCGGGCGCGTCCCGCCAGTCGGAAAGCAGCGCGAAGCGCAGCTCGGCCTCGGGATTGGCGAGGTAGTGCACCTCCAGGCGACCGATCTGCTCCTCGAGCTCTTCCAGGTTGCTCAGCAGCGTCGGCACCACGATCAGGGTGCGCAGCTCCGGCGGCACGCCGCCGCGCAGCTCCAGGCGCGGCAGGATGCGCGGTCCCAGCTCCCGCATCACCCAGCTGTTGAAGAGCTGCACCGCGAGGTCCGAGGCTGGCACCAGCGCCAGCAGCCCGAGCAGAACGAGGGACCGCGGCCCCACCGGACCGTCGCTTTGCAGGATGAGCGGGATGGCCAGGATCAACGCGGTGACGGCGGCGATGGCGCCCAGGTATCCGGGCGTCGCCCACCTCACCAGCAGGCGCAGGAGCCGGCGCTCGGGCTTGAGGCGGGCGCCGAGCTCGCGCTCGAAAACCGGCCGGCCGCCGGCGATCAGGTCATAGCCGGGGTCCGCCGGCCGCTCGGCGTCGTTCGCGCTCGCGGCGCGCTTCACCGCTCTCTGGGCGACCTCGAGCTCTGTCAGCCGGGCGTCGCGCGCCAATTGCTCCACCGCGTGCCGGTAGCGGTCGCGGGTGCCGAACTCCATCGTCCGGTAGCCGGGGAACTCCGCGAGCGCTCCGTCCACCAGGCTCACGCTCTCGAAGAAGGCGGCCCAGTCGAATGCCGACATCAGGCGCATGCTGGTGATGATGTTGCGTACCGTGGCATTCATCGTCGTCTGCCGCCGGTACTCGTCGGCGACGACCTCCTCGGCCGTCGTGCCCTGGATCGCCAGACGCTGGTGCAGCCATTCGAGGGATGGGGTTTCCGCCGGGTCGCGGTCGCGCAGCCGGCTGAGGAGCACCACCGCGAACGGCACGTCGAGGGGCCGGGCCTCGTAAGGCCGCAGCAGAGTCGCTTCCCTGACCGGCTCATCCTCGTCCAGCAGGCGGTCGGCGAGCTCGTCGGCCTGCTGGCGGGCGACACGGGCGCGCACCATGCGCTCGGCCAGCCGCCGCAGGTTCTCCACCAGCACCAGCCGCAGCGAGATCGCCACCGCCCACAGCTCGCCGATGGTGAGCGGCTGCACCGTCTGGTAGGCGATGATGAACCGCCGCAGCACCTCGGCGTCGAACAGGCTGTCGGTGTGGGCCACGAAGTCGTGGGCCAGGGCATAGACCCGGGGGTAGCTCAGGAACCGGTTCTCCAGGTTCCGCGTCAGCTTGGGCAGCTCGCGGTAGAAGCCGGACGGCAGATCCTCGCGGATCTCGCGCACCTGGTCTTCGACGAGATGGAAGTTGTCGACCAGCCACTCGGCGGCCGGCGTGATCGCCCGTTCGTCGCGCATCGCCTCGGCGATGGTCCGGTAGGACTTCAGGAGCTCGCGGCCATTCTTCCGCAGGCGTGGCCTCAGCCGCGGATCGCCCCATCGCCGGCCGGGCCGTACGCGTTGGGTCTGGGCCAGGGTGAGGGCATGCTGCTCGAGACGCTCGACGCTCCACAGCTCGTCGCGGATCGGCTCTGGGAGATTGGCAAAGGAGGAAGGTCTGGGGCCGATTTTCATGGGCAGAGCTTATCGTTCCATGGCGATGAACGCCTGTCGTGGGATGTCCCCATTCGCAACGAATCCCCTGGCGGCACGGCAGGCCGCCAGGGGAAAGGTTCTCGTTTGAGACCGGCCGGAGGCTTTACCGCACCCGGGTGATCGTGAACTTGCCGAAGCTGACGCCGAGCTCGATGCCCGTGCCCTTGCCGGCCAGCGCGAGGGAGACCTCGCCCTTGGTCAAAGCCTGGGCCTCGGAGGACTTGACGGCACCCGCGGCGGCGGCGGCGTTGGCATAGCTGCCGAAGAGCTCCTTGATGTCGGAGACCTCGGAGAACTTGCCGTGGCCTTCCCGCACCTCGGACTTGCCGGCCGTCAGGCCGCCGCCCTTGGCGGAGATCTTCACCTTGGCCGTCTGGCCGTTCTCGCAGGTGATCGTGCCCGATCCGCTGGAGGTTTTGTAAAAAGCGGACCACCCCTTGAGGTTGTAGTCCATGTTGCAAACCGTCGTGCCCTTCGCATCGGCGCCCACCGTAGCCACGGCGGCGAGGGACAGGACGAGAGCGGACAAACCCAGAATCATGCGTCGTTTCATGAGAATTCCTTCCAGAACGTAGGTGCTCCGTCCAACTCTGGCGCGCGGCGTCCGCCGCGGAAGAGGGCCGGAGTGAAGCTGAGACTGGAAGGTGCAAGAAGCGAGCCCAGCCCCCTCATCACCCCGGCCCTCTTCTCCCATCGCCCTCCCCCCGACCGGGGGAAGAGGGAGAACAGCGAAGACGCTGCCGCCGAGCCCCCCTGGGAGCGCCGAGTTTCCCAACGCAGCCGAGCTCGCGGAGCACGGCGGAGAGTATGATTTCGGCGCCTACCAGCCCGGTGCCACGATCAGAACGCACAGGGGCCGAAGCTGCTGCCGCACACGCTTTGCCCCGCCGGGCAGGCAGGGAGGCAGTTATTACAGGCGCTCTTCGCGCCAGTGCAACTGGTGCTGACGCCTTGGCGGGTGTAGATGGTGGTCACGCCTGGGCCGCAGCATGTCTTCGAGCAGCTCACGAAGTGGTCGCCCGTGCCGCAGGAGGTCACCGCCAACGCCGGACGTGGCAGGGTGAGGCCGATGGTGGTGTAAAGGACAAAGACGAGGGCGGCCAGACGCAAGAGGTTCCGAGTCATTGAGGCTCCTTTCATGAGGTGATGCACATTGGGGCCAAATGGCCGGCGCTCTAGAACCCGCAGACTCCAAAGGTCGGGCCGCTGCACAGGGTTTGTCCCGACGGGCAGGCCGGCAGGCAGCTCGAACAGGCGCTCTTCGCCGCTGAGCAGCTGCCGCCGAGGCCGGTGCGGGTGTACGTGGTGGTCACGCCCGGGCCGCAGCACTTCTTCGAGCAATTCGTGAAGAAATCTCCGGTGCCACAGGTCACCGCCAAAGCCGGACGTGGCAAGGTGAGGCCGAAGGCCGTGGAGAGGGCGAAGGCGAGGAGGGCCAAGCGCAACAGATTTCGGGTCATGATGGCTCCTTTCATGTAGTGCTACAAGAAGAAAGCGGGTTTTGGAGGGGAATTGCGTTCGCGCATCCAAGAAATGCGGTGCCAGATCGCCACTCCCTACTAGAGACGGTGCGAGTGGAGACGGCGGCGGGACAACCGCCGCCCGACCGTGGCAATCTTCGGCAGTACAGAAAGGGCGTCTGGCTGTGCTTGGGTTCAGACGAGGTGCACGCGGGCTGCCGCTTGAAGGTAAGCCCGCGGGCGAGGCCGGTGGGCGTTACTCGACGGGATCGGCGACGACACTCCACGTGAAGGGGAGAGTCGTCGGCTGGGTGAATCCGCCGGAGAGATTGACCCGCAGGACAAAGGTTTTTCTCTTGGGCGTGCGTTTGTCCTCCTCGAAACGGATCCGGAAGGCGGCGTCGGTTTGCGCTACATTGTTGACCGTCACGGCGAAGGTGTGACAGTCCGCCGTTTGGACCGCCGAAGCGACGTTCGACGAGAACTCCGGCTTAAAGCTGATGCCGTCGGTGGTGCAGCCGGGGGGAAGCGGCAGAGTGCCGCCGTTGCCGCCGCAGACGAAGCCCTGCCGCCTCTGAACGGCGAAGGTGACGGCGAAGGTTTTCGCTCCGGTGCGCGTGATCTTCGACGCGTTGAGATCGAGAATGTCGCCGATGCCGAGACCCGACTCGGCGCGGCAGGCCGCCATTGCCGGCGCGGCCACCATCGCCAGCGCCACGAAAAGGCAAAGCAGTGCCAGGGAACGCTTGAAAGTGTTCATACGGAAATCTCCCTTTTGTTGTCGTTGTGCAGTGGGCCGGCCGGCCCGACTGCTGTCAATCACCCAGCAGTACGGACCTTTGGCTGTTTTTGGATGACTGCCGCAACGATCGGGAGCCCCCTCACCGGCTGTGCTTGTAAATCAGCTCGATCAGCTCGTCGTACATCCCCTCCGCCTCCTCCGGGCCGGTCTTGATGGCCTTGGTGGCGCAGTGCTTGAGGTGGTTCCTCATCAGCTCGCGGCCCACGGCCCGCAGGGCTTCCTGGACGGAGGAGATCTGGGTGAGGATGTCGGCGCAGTAGCGGTCGTCCTCGACCATCTTCTGGAGGCCCCGCACCTGGCCTTCGATGCGGCGCAGACGCTTGAGGTTGCGGTCCTTGATTCCGGGATCGACTCCGACGGCCTTGCGCTCGCCGTCTTCCTGGGGGACGCCGCAGCCGCAGCCGGCGTGCTGGATATCAGTATCGGTCGTCGCTTCCATCTCGAATCCTCCTGATCTTCAGGCCAGCCGCGCGCGGCGGAGGCGGAGACTGTTGGTGACTACGCTGACGGAGCTGAGGGCCATGGCTGCGCTCGCCAGGATGGGGGAGAGCAGCAGGCCGAACACCGGGTACAAGGCTCCCGCCGCCACCGGAATGCCGATCACGTTGTAGACGAAGGCCCAGAAAAGGTTTTCTTTCATCGTCCGCATGGTCCGCCGCGAGAGGGCGATTGCGGTCGCCACGCCGCGCGGATCGCCTCGCATCAGGGTGACGTCGCTCGCCTCGATGGCAATGTCCGTCCCGGTGCCGATCGCGATTCCCACGTCCGCCTGGGCCAGGGCCGGCGCGTCGTTGATGCCGTCGCCCACCATGGCGACGACGGCGCCTTCCTTCTGGAGCCTCTGGACCTCGGCCACCTTGCCGTCCGGGAGAACCTCCGCCACTACGCGGTCGATCCCCGCTTCGCGCCCCACGGCCTCGGCGGTCCGCCGGTTGTCGCCCGTCAGGAGGACGACGTCGAGGCCCATCGCCTTCAACCGCGCGATGGCCTCCTTCGCCTCGGGCTTGATCGGGTCCGCCACCGCCAGGACTCCGGCGAAGGCGCCGTCGATGGCCACATAGACGGGCGTCTTCCCCTCTCCGGCCAGGCGCTCGGCCTCCGGGCGCAGCGGCGTCACGTTCGCGGCGTACTCGGCCATGAGCTTCTCGTTGCCCACGGCCACGAAAGCGCCTTCGACGATGCCGACGGCGCCCAGGCCGGTGATGGATTGGAAGCCTTCCATGGAACCCAGGGGCAGCCCGAGCTCTCGCGCCCGCCGGACCAGGGCATCCGCCAGCGGGTGCTCGGAGGAGGCTTCGAGCGAGGCCACGAGCCGCAGCAACTCGTCCGCGTTTCGGGACGCGCCGGGAGCGGGGAGGATGTCGGTGACGGCCGGCCTCCCTTCGGTGACGGTCCCCGTCTTGTCCAGCACGACGGTGGTGACGTCGCCCGCCCTCTGAAGCGCCTCGCCGCCTTTGATGAGGATGCCGAGCGAGGCGCCGCGGCCGGTCGCCACCATCACGGCGGTAGGCACGGCGAGCCCCATGGCGCAGGGGCAGGCGATGATCAGTACGGCCACGGCGGCCGCGAAGGCGCGCACGGCCGGCGCGGTGTCCGCCGCCACGAACCAGACGAGGAAGGTGACGAGGGCGAGCCCGATCACCACCGGCACGAAGATGCCGCTGATGCGGTCCGCGAGCTTCTGGATGGGAGCGCGCGAGCTCTGGGCATCGCGCATCAGCCGCACGATCTGCGCGAGGACGCTGTCCGATCCAAGGTTCGTGGCCCGATAGCGGAAGGCGCCCGTGCGGTTGATGGTGCCGCCGATCACCCGGTCGCCCGGCTGCTTTTCGACCGGCATCGACTCCCCCGTGAGCATCGACTCGTCCACGGCGCTGGCGCCGGAGAGGACCTCGCCGTCGACCGGCAGCCGCTCGCCGGGGCGGACGATCACGGTGTCGCCGCCCGTCACCTGCTCGACCGGCACGTCCAGTTCCTGATCCCCCTGAGTACCACGGAGAACCCGCGCCGTCTGGGGCTGCAGCGCGACCAGTCCACGCAGGGCCGCGGAGGTGCGGCTCTTGGCGCGAGCCTCCAGGGTGTTGCCGGCGAGGACGAAGGCGATGATGATCACCACCGCCTCGTAGTAGACGTCCGGCGCCAGGCCGCGAGAGGTGAAGAAGCCGGGGGCGACCGTGGCGACCACGGAGTCGAGGAACGCCGCGCCCGTGCCCACGGCGACCAGGGTGTTCATGTCCGCCGAGCGATGGCGCAATCCGGCCCAGGCCCGGACGTAGAAATGCCGGCCGGCCCAGGACATCACAGCCACGGTCATCGCCAGGAGCGACCAGGAGAGGAAGGCGGGCGGGATCTCGTACAGCCACGGCATCGCGGCGCGGAGCGCCGGGGTCAGGGAGCTCATCACCCAGTGCATGAAGGGATCGGCGGTCATGCCGGCGTGTCCGCCTGCCGCCAACCCCGCCATCAATGGCATGGAGACGATCATTGCCACGACACCCGCCGCGCCGCTCGCCAGGGCCTTGCGCCGCAGGGTCTGAAACTCCTGCTCCTGGGACTGGTCGCGGGCTTCCTGCTCCGCGAAAGCCGTCTGCTCGGGCCGTGGCAGCTCGGCCTCGTAGCCCGTCTCGCGGATCGCCTCGACGAGCGCCTCCGGCTGGACGCGCGCCGGATCGTAGGTCACGGCCGCGCTCTTCATCATCAGGTTCACCGAGGCGTCGAGCACCCCGGGCTGGCGCTGGAGCGCCTTCTGCACGGTCGCCTGACAGGCAGCGCAGGTCATGCCCTCCACGGGGAGGATGATCCTGGCGCCGGCCGCCGGCTCCATCACGGTCGTAGCCATAAGTTCCTCAGGCGACCCTCTCGGCGCTCTGGACAGGACGGGCGGTGTAGCCCACGTCATCAAGAGCTTGGCGGATGCGCTCGAAGGGAGTGCGCGCCGGGTCGTAGTCGACCTCCGCCGAGCCCACCGCGACGCGGCCGGGGAATACGCCGTCCAGCTTGGAAAGGGCCTTCTCAACGCGGGCGACACAGTGCCCGCAGCTCATACCGTCGATTTGGAGAGTCAGGTGCTGCATGGAAGTCCTCCTCACGTCACGAAAACAATATACCCCCCACCCCTATTTCTGATCAAGCCCGGGAGAGGAGTAGAATGGGGCCGGATTCAGGAGATTCCCACGATGCCACACCGCCTTCTGCTGCCTTTCGCCCTCGCCGCTCTCCTCCTGACGGCTGCTCTCTCCGCGCAGGAGCCGGCAAAGCCTGAGGAGCCCAAGCCCGCGGCGCCGGAGGCGAAGCCGCCCGATGCCTTCCACTACTTCTTCGGCAAGAAGGACAAGAAGGACGTCAAGGACGGCAAGAAAGAGCTCGAGGCCAAGGCTAAGGCGGCTCCGGCGGCGGTGCCGGTCCCGCAAAAAGTTCCCGAAGCTCCGGCAGTGGTTCCGGCCCCTGTGGCTCCCGCCGCCGAGGCACCCGCGGCTCCGGCGGCTGAACCTCAACCGGCGCCTCAGCCGGAGGCTGAACAGCCCGCGAAGCCCACTCCCAGGGTGGACGCCTTCCAATACTTCTTCGGCAAGAGCGTCCAGCCCAGGCCGGAGGCGAAGAAAGAGCCTGCGGAGAAGAAGCCGGTCGACGCCTTCGACTATTTGTTCGGCAAGCGGAGCAAGGAGACGGCTCCGACCGAGCCCGCGAAGGACTCGGCCAAGCCGCCGGGCATTCAAAAATGATTCGGGGTGAGGGCCGACCGAACGAGGCGGCGAGCCCGTAGGGCGGCATTCCTCTAGCCCCGGGTGAGAGCCGGCGGAGCCGGTGAGAACCCGGGGTTGGCAGGCAACCTCCCACCTCCCCAACCCTGCCAAGGGTGACGCTCGCGCTTGACAGCGGGCGTCCTTCCGGGAATGCTGGCGGCCGTGAACGTGCCAGTCCCGCCAATCGAGCCTCACCAGCGGTCCCTCTCGGAGGTGCACAGCTCCGTGGAGATTCCGCGCCAGCTTTCCTTCTGGCGGCGGTTCTTCGCGTTCAGCGGCCCGGCCTACCTGATCAGCGTCGGCTACATGGACCCGGGCAACTGGGCCACCGACATCGCCGCCGGTTCGCGGTTCGGCTATCGCCTGCTGTGGGTGCTGGTGATGTCGAACATCATGGCGATCCTGCTTCAGAGCCTCTCGGCGCGGCTCGGCATCGTCACCGGCATGGACCTCGCCCAGGCGTGCCGCGCCATGTTCGACCGCCGGATCTCGTGGTTCCTGTGGATCCTGGCCGAGGTGGCCATCGCGGCCTGTGACCTGGCGGAGGTGCTAGGGTCGGCCATCGGCCTTCAGCTCCTCTTCGGCATGCCGCTGCTGGTTGCCGTCTTCATCACCGCTCTCGACACCTTCGTGCTCCTCCTGCTGCACCACAAGGGCGTGCGACTGATGGAGGCGTTCATCCTCACGCTGGTGCTCACCATTGGCATCTGTCTGGCGGTCGAGGTCTTCCTGTCCAAGCCGGTCTGGGGATCGATGGCGGCGGGCCTCGTTCCCCAGTTGCCGGGGGAGGGCGCCCTCTTCCTCGCCATCGGCATCCTGGGCGCCACGGTGATGCCCCACAACCTCTATCTCCATTCGGCGCTGGTGCAGTCGCGGCGCAACGCCCATACGCCGGCGGGCCTGCGCGCCGCGATCCGCTTCAACACCATCGACTCGTTCGTGGCTCTGAACGGCGCCCTGCTGGTCAACGCCGCTCTGCTGGTGCTGGCGGGCGCCACCTTCTTCAAGGCCGGCCTGTTCAACATCGCCGAGATCCAGGACGCCCACCGCCTGCTCGAGCCGCTGCTCGGAGCGCGAATCGCGCCCATCGCCTTCGCCGTCGCCCTGATCGCCGCCGGGCAGTCCTCGACCATCACCGGGACGCTGGCGGGCCAGGTGGTGATGGAGGGGTTCATCCACATCCGGCTACGGCCGATCGTGCGGCGGCTGCTCACCCGCTCGCTCGCCATCATTCCGGCGGTGATCACCATCGTGTTCTTCGGCGAGCGGGCCACGGGGACCCTGCTGTTGCTGTCCCAGGTCGTGCTGTCGCTCCAGCTCACCTTCGCCGTCGTGCCACTGATCCAGGTGGTTTCGGACCGGCGCTGGATGGGGCAGTACGTCGTGCCCAAGTGGCTGGAGATCTCCGGCTGGGTGGTGGCGGTGGTCATCGCGGCCTTGAACCTCAAGCTGGTGTTCGACGCCCTCGTGGACGGCATTCAGGGCGCCTCCGGGGGGCATGCCTGGCTGCTCTGGGCGACCGCCGTGCCGCTGTCGCTCGGGCTGCTCGCCCTGCTGGGTTATGTGATCGTAGTGCCCGCGCTGGAGCGGCGGCGCGGGGAGCCGGTGCCGGCGCTGGTGGGCGTCCACGGGCAGATCGAGGTGCCGGAGATCGAGCCGCCGCGCTCGCCACGCCTGATCGCCGCGGCGGTGGACTTCTCCAAGGCCGACAAGACCGTCCTCTCCTATGCCGTGACTCTGGCCCGGGCCGCGGGCCGGAGCGCCAAGGTGCTGCTGTTTCACGTCGTGGAGTCGGGCGGCGCGCGCATCATGGGCGATGAGCTGCGCGACAGCGAAGCGAGGGGAGACCAGCAGCGGCTGGAGCTTTACGCCCAGGAGCTGGAGCAACTCGGCGTGGACGCACTCTACGACCTCGGCTTCGGCGATCCCGCCGACGAGCTTGCCAATCTCGTCACCCAGCACGGGCCGGACCTCATCGTCCTGGGCAGCCACGGCCACCGCGGCATGGGCGACATCGTCCACGGCACCTCGGTGGAGAGGCTTCGCCACCAGGTCAAGGTGCCGGTGATGGTGATTCCGGCGGAGTAGCTCGCTCCCGCCGCAACGCCACGTAGGCCGAAGGCACCGCCAGCAGCGTCACCAGCGTCGAGAGTCCCAGCCCGCCGATCACCGCCAGGGCCAGCGGCTTCTGCAGCTCGGCTCCGGCTCCCAATCCCAGGGCCAGCGGCAGCAGGCCGAAGAGGGTGCAGAGGGTGGTCATCAGGATGGGCCTGAGGCGCACCCTCGCGGCGTTGACGACCGCGTCGACGAACGGCTGCCCCTCGGCGTGCAGGCGGTGGGCGTAGTCGAGCATCACGATGCCGTTCTTCACCGCCAGGCCCACCAGCAGGATCAGGCCCATGGAGGAGGAGACGTCGAGCTCCGAGCCGGCGAGGCGCAGCAGCAGGAAGGAGCCGCCGAAGGAGAGCGGCGCGGCGAGCAGCAGGATCAGCGACGGGGTGAGGGAGCGGAACTCGAAGACCAGGACGAGCAGCACCAGCGCGGCGGCGGTGCCGAAGACCAGCATCAGCTCGCGGAAGGCCTGGCGCTGCGACTCGTATTGGCCCCCCACCTCCAGGGAGTAGCCGACTGGCAGCTTGAGCTTGCCGACGCGGCTTTGGATCTCGGTGGCCGCGCCTCCCAGGTCGCGATTCTCCAGCCGGCCGGTCACCAGGGCCACCTGCCGCAGGTTCTCGCGGGTCAGCTCGCCGTCGCCCGTCGCAACCACCGGCCGGGCGACGGCGGACAGCGGTACGAGGCGGCCATCCGCCGTGCGCAGGGTGAGAGCGCCCAGGCGCGCGGGATCGTAGCGGTCGGCGTCCGGGTAGCGCACCCGCACCGGCACGCTGCGGTCGCCCAGGCGCAGGTCCGTGGCGCTCTGCCCCGACCAGGCGGCGGCGAGCTGGTTCTGCACCTGCTCGACGGTGAGCCCGGCCCGGCCCGCGGCCTCCGAATCGATCTGCCAGGTGGTCTCCGGAGCGCCCTGCTGCGGTCCCACGAGGTCCACCACCCCCTTCACGCCTTCCATCTCATGCTGCACCTGCTCGGCGAGATCGGTCAGGACGCGGGAGTCGTCGCCGAAGATCTTCACCTCGATCGGGTTGGCGGCTCCTTCGAGGTCGCCGATCATATCCTGGAGGAGCTGGACGAACTCCGTGTCCATGCCGGGGACGAGCTCGGCGACCTTCGGCCGCAGGCTGGCGATCACCTGCTCGGCCGAGCGGCTGCGCTGGGAGCGCGGTTTCAGCCGCACCAGAATGTCCCCCTTGTTGGGCTGGGTGGCGAAGAGGCCCAGCTCGGCGCCGGTGCGGCGGGAGAAGGCCGCCACCTCCGGCGTATGCGACAGCAGGTCCTCGATCTTCCGCACCTTGGCGTCCGTCTCCGCGAGCGCCGTGCCCGGTGGCGTCAGGTAGTCGAGGACGAAGCCGCCCTCGTCCATCGGCGGCAGGAAGCCGCTGGGAATCCCGCGGTAGAGGAGGTACCCCGCCACCGCCAGCACGAGGCCGAGGGCGACGGCCAGCCAGGGCCGGTGCACGGAGGCCGTGAGCGTCCGCGTGTAGGCCCGGTCCAGCCGGCCCGGCGAAATCTCCCGGGCATGCTCGCCGTGCCGGTATGCGAAGCGCGAGAGCAGGGGGATCAGGGTGAGCGACAGGGCGAGCGAGATCAGCACGGAGACCGACAGGGTGAGCGACAGGGCGCGGAAGAACTGCCCCACGACCCCGGAGAGGAAGCCGAGCGGCGCCAGGACGACGACCGTCGTCAGGGTGGAGCCCACCACCGGCGCGAACAGCTCGTCCGTGGCCTCCTCGATGGCCGCCTCGCCCCGGCCCGCGCGCAGCCGGCGGTGGATGTTCTCGACCATCACCACCGCGTCGTCGATCACCAGGCCGATGGCGACCGCGAGGCCGCCCATTGACATCAGATTGATCGACTCGCCGAACAGGCGCATGAAAAGGAAGGTCGAGAGCACGGTGAGCGGCAGGGTGATCGAGGCGATCAGCGTCACCCGCCAATCGCGTAGGAAGAGCAGCAGCACCAGCACCGCCAGCACGCCGCCGATGAGGATGGCGTCGCGCACGTTGGCGATGGCGGTGGCGACGAACTCCGCCAGGTCGTAAACCTTCGACAGGCGCAGGCCCGAGGGAAGGGTATGGGTGAGGTCGTTCAGCGTCTGCTCGATCCCCGCCTTGACGGCCAGGATACTGGCGCCCGGCTGCTGCGAGACGCTGACGACCGCGGCGTCGCGGCCGTTGCCGGTGACGAGCGAGGTGCGGTCCGGAGCGCCGGGGAAGACGTTCGCCACGTCCGCCACCCGAATCGTCGCGCCGTTGCGTACGGCGACGGTGGTGCGCGAGATGTCGGCGGCGGAGCCCCAGAGCGCCGAGGCGAGCACCAGGTGCTCCAGGCCGGCGGCGGCGTAGCGCCCCACGGGCGCCAGGCGGTTGGCGGCCTTCAGCGCCGCCGTCACGTCGTCCACGGTGAGCCCGGCCGCGAGGAGCTTCGCGGGGTCCGTGACGACCTCGATCTCCCGGGTGTCGGAGGCGGACACCTCCACCCGGCCGACTCCCGCGACCCGCGCCAGCGCCGGGCGGATGACGTAGAAGGCGTAGTCGTGGAGGTCGGGGATCGGCAGGCCGCCCGTCAGGTTCAGACTGAGCATGGGGAACGAGGAGACCGTCAGGCGCTCGACGGAGAGCTCGGTCTCCGCCGGCAGATCCTGGCGCACCTCGACGACCCGGTTCTGGAGCTGCTGGAGGGCTGCCGCCATGTCGGTCGAGGGATTGAACTGGGCCGAGATCTCGGTGGCGCCGCGGAAGGTCCGCGAGCGCACGCGGAGGATGCCGGGCACCTCCATGGCCGCCTGCTCCAGCGGCCGGGTCACCGAGGTCATCATCGCCCGTGCGGGGAGCGAGCCGCTGTGGGCGATCACCAGCAGGCGGGGGAACTGGAGCGGCGGATAGATGTCCGAGGGCAGCGACTGCATCACCAGTGCCCCGGCGCCCGCCAGCAGCAGGGTGACGAGGAGCACCGCGCGCCCCTGGCGCTCGGCGAAGCGGGCGATGCTCACTTCTCGGACCCCGCCGGTTCCGCCGCCTCGACCGTCGCTCCGTCCGGCAGGGCCGTCTGGCCGCGGACGACGACGGCGTCGCCGGCCTTGACGCCGGAGAGGATCTCGGCCTGCCCCTGCGCCACGATACCGACCGTCACCGGGCGACGGTGGGCCTTCTTCTGGCCGTCCACCACGAAGACGAAGCTTTCCGCCCCTTCCTGCACGAGGGCATCGGCGGAGACGAGGACGGCGGCTTGGTGCTCCTGCCCGAAGATCTCGACCGCCACCGCGAGCCCCGCCGGCCGGCTCGTCGGCGTCTCGAAGGCCAGCCGCACCAGGGCGGTGCCGCTCGCCGGATCGACGGACGGCGGCCGGGCGATGACGCGGGCCCTCTCGTCGGGGAAGGCGGCGCCCCGCACCATGGCCGGGCTGCCCGTCGCGACGCGCCCCAGGTCGCCCGCGGGCACCGCGGCCTCGATCTGCAAGCGGGAGGGGTCGATGACGCGCAGGAGGGGGTCCGGCCCGCCCGCCGAGACCATGTCTCCCACCTGGTGCGAGCGGGCGACGACGACGCCGTCGAAGGGCGCCCGCACCACCTCGCGCCCGGCGAGTTGGCCGGCCGCCGACGTCGTGCCCCGGGCCTCGGCGACGGTCGCCTGGGCCAGGGCTTGGTCGCGCTGGGCGTCCTCGACCTCCTTGCGGGCGGCGATGCCGCGCTGGAGCAGGCCGGTGATGCGGGTGACGTTCTGCTGCGCGGTCTTGAGCTGCGCCTCGGCCCGCGCCAGGTCCGAGCGCTTGGAGGCGGCGTCGGCCTCCAGGCTGGGAATCTGGAAACGCACCAGCAGCTCGCCGCGGCGCACGCGATCACCCACCGACTTCGTCATCTCGGCGATGCGGGCGTCCTGCGGCGGCGTGACCAGCAGCTCGGCTCCGGCCGCCGGCTTCACCTGGCCCGTGGCGCTGATCACGGGGCGGATGGGGCCGGAAATCGCCGTGGCCACGGTGACCGGGACAGCCTCGGCTGTCTCCACCGTCTCGGGGGCGGCTTTGTGGCAGGCGGGCAGGGCCAGCAGGAGGAGCAAGGGAAGGCGGGCGGGAATCTTCGGTATCTTCAAGGCAGCGGCGCTCCGATCGCCCGCTCCAAGTCGGCGAGCGCGTTCTGATAGTCGGTTCCCGCCTGCACCGCCTGGAGGCGCAGGTCGTGTACGGATTGCAGGCTCTGGAGCAGCGCCGCGAGCCCCGTCTGGCCCGAGCGGTAGGAGTCCTCGGCCATGGCCTCGACCTCCGCGGCGCGGGGCAGGATCTCGTCCCGGTAGCGCAGCAGGGCGAGCCGCTGGACCTCGGCGTTGGCGGCGGCGGCGTACACCTCGCCGCGCACCCGGGCCGCCGCGGCGTCGCGCTCCGCTTTCAGGCGGGCCAGCGTGGCCTCTTCGAGCCGGGCCTGCGCGCGGTGGGTGAAGATGGGGAGCGTGAAGGTCAGCGATCCCCGCCATCCCCAGTCGAAGTCGGGCGGCGCGTGATGACTGATGCCGGCGGCGGCGGTGAGGTCGGGAACCGATTCGGCCCGCGCCAGCTCGGCCCGCGCCGCCTGCTCGGCGATCCCCTGATCGAGCGCCGCGAGCTCGGTGCCGGTGGAAAGGGCGAGGGTGATCGCCGCGTCAGGGGGTGGCACCCGGCCCGCTTCGAGCTCCGTGCGCACCGTGAGCGGCGACTCCGGCGGCCGGGCCAGGAAAGCGTTCAGGTCCGCCCGGGCACCGGCCACGAGCCCCTTGGCCTTGTCGGCCTCGCTCGCCGCCTGGGCGGCGGCCAGCTCGGCTTGCAGCGCGTCGAGCCGGGGCACGTCGCCGGCTTCGAGGCGGGCGTGGGCGGCGTCGCGGGCGCGCTCGGCCAACCCTTGGATCTCGGCGGTCTCATGCGCGCGCCGCTCGGCGGCGGCCAGCGCGAAGTAGGCGCGGCGCACCTGGTTGCGGGTGGAGGCCGTGAGGCGGGTGAGCTCGGCCTCGTTGCTGCGTGCCTGGGCATTGGCGACGGCGATCCGGCGCTGGCGCTTGCCCCCGCGCTCGATGGGCAGGGAGACCGTGGCCGAGTCCCGCGGCGTATCGCGCGATTCCTCGACCGCGATCTCGGGATTCGGCCGCTGGCGGGCGACGTCCCCCCGCGCCAGCGCCTCCTCCCGCCCAAGGCGCGCTGCGGCGAGGGCGGGATTGGCGGCGAGGGCCAAGGTCATGGCGTCCTCCAGGGAGAGGGGAGGAGGCTGGGCACCCAGACGGGTGGCGAGGAGAGCGATGGCGCCGAAGAGGAAAGGGGTCTTCATTCAGCGGCCTGAAGGTTTGTGCTCCTTCGCCTCCTCCTTCTTCTCGTCCTTGGCGCTCTCGTGATGCACGCCGATGATCTTGCCGGTGATCGCGCTGACGTTGACTTCCTGAATACCCTTCTTGCCCGGCACCGCGATGTCGAAAGAGTAGATCAGTTTGCCGTGCTCCTTCTCCAGCTCCTCCGAACGTACCTCGCCGTGCGGCACCTTGGCGAGGGCGGTGGCACGGGCCTTTTCCAGGCTGATCCTGGCCTGCTTGGCCAAATCGGCCGGAACGTCCGAGCGCACGGCGGCGAACAGGCTGCCCGCCGTCAGCGCGATGACCGTGAGGGCCATCACCAGATTGCGTTTGAAGTCCATGGTTTTCATCCTTTCATGGAAGGAGCCTCGTTCGCCGGGGCTCCGCCAATTTGTGAGCTTCCTGGGTGGGCCACTGATTGATCATCAGCAGGAGCTTCTTTCGCTGCCACAGAATGGGGCCCGGAGCCAGCCCGTCCGCCTCCAGCTTGCGCAGGTCCCGGCCCTCCAGCACCAGATAGACGAGACGGGACGAGCGCCAGCGGTCCAGGAACTGGCCAGAGGTGGGAAACCGGAGGGCGCGGGTCTCCGCCGGCAGATGATCGATACCGAAGCCGAGCTCGCCCCGGTACCGGACGACGCCGATCAGGCGGCCGAGGTAGACCGGCAGGGATTGTGGGTAGCAGTCGTAAGCGTAGACCTCATCCTGTGGCCCGAGCCGTTGCTTGAGAAATCCCGCCAGCTCCTGGCTGCTGCGGTCCAATGCAATGCGGGGACCGACGGCCCAGAGGCATCCGATGAGGAGGACGGCCGCTCCAGCCATCGCGGGCAGCCCCCAAGTGAGCCCCTCCTCCGTCATTCCCCGCCGCCACCAGATCGCCGCCGCAGCGAGGGTCATCGCCAGGGCCGGCAGGGCGAAGGTAAAGAGGACCGGCGAGAAGCGGGTGGAGAAGATCTCGACCTGCCCCAGGGAGGCCCAAAGGAAGGGGAGGATCAGCATTGCCAGGAGCAGAGCCCCGGCCGCGGCGCCGGTGCGGAGCCACCTGCGGGCGCGTCCCTCCCGCTCCGTGGCCTCGCCGACCGCCAGGGCCCCCAGGACGGCGAGCGGCGGCAGCGCCGGCAGAATGTAGGGCACCAGCTTCGAGCGGGAGGCGGAGAAGAAGAGGAAGACGAATCCCGCCCAGACGAGCAGGAAGACGAGGGCCGGGCGATCCCGCGGCCGTTCCGGGGAGCGGCGCAGGAGGGCGATGGACGCCGGCAGCAGCCCCGACCAGGGGAGCAGGCCCACCAGCAGGATGGCGCCAAAAAACCAGAAGGGCTGTTGCCGTAGAGCCTCGGCCGTGGCATAGCGCAGGACGTGCTCATGAATGAAGTAGAACCAGAGGAAGTCTGGATTCCGCCGCGCCGCGAGCACGTGCCAGGGGGCGGCGATGGCGAGGAACAGGAGCGGGCCGCCCACCCAGGGTACTCGCCGCAGCACGCTCCACCGCCGGGTGGCGAGGAGGAAGAGGAAGGCCACCGCCCCCGGAATGACGATGCCGATGAGCCCTTTCGCCAGGGTGGCGAGGGCCGAAGCGGCGAAGGCGCCGTACCAGAGGAGGATCCGCGACCGGCGCTCGTTGTCCCCCTCCTGGGCCTCCTCCTGGGCAAGCCAGAAACAGACGAGCGCGGCACTCAGGAAAAACGTCACGACCATGTCGATGATCGCCGCCCGGGCCAGGGCGACGTAGAGAGGAGCCGTGCCGAGGAAGATCGCGGCGAGGAGACCCGTGCGCCTCTCGCCCATGGCGCTCCCCAGGAGCCAGGCGAGGCCCAGGCCGGCGAGCCCGAAGCAGGCGCCGGTCAGACGGGATGCGATCTCGGGACTGGGGAGAGCGGCGGTGGCGGCGGCATTCAGCCAGTAGTAGAGAGGCGGCTTTTCAAAGTAAAGCACGCCGTCGAGGTGCGGCGTCACGAAGTCGTGGCTCGCGAGCATCTCGCGTGGGATTTCCGCGTAGCGCCCCTCGTCGGGATCGAGCAGGGGAACGCTGCCCAGGCCGCCGAAGAAGAGGAGGAGGAAACCGCAGACTCCGAAGAGGATCGCTTTCAGCCGAGTCTCCTTGAGGACCGCTCTCAAGGGGCACTCTACCGGCGCTTCAATGAAGGGACGATGAATGCGCGGCCGGTCCGGTCAGCGTGATCTCGAAGCGGTCTCCCTGGAGACGGGCCGCTTTCGCGAGATCCAGCGTCTCGCAGAGAGCCGCCACCAGGGCAAGCCCGAGCCCCGCGTGCTGGCCATTCGAGCGCGCCGCGTCCTTGCGCCAGAAACGGTCGAAGATCCTAGGGAGATCCTCGGGAGCCAGGTCCGCGGTCGAGTTGCGGACGCTCAACGCGAAGCCGGAGGCCGTCGTCTCACCCAGGCACCGGACTGTGCATCCTGGAGAGCCGTAGGCGACCGCGTTGGCGAAGAGGTTGGAGAGGATCAGCGCCAGCTTCTCCCGGTCGGTCACCAGGAGAAGCTCCTCCGGAACGTCGAGCTGGAGGTCCATGCCTTTCTCCTGGGCTTTGGCGGAGACGGCGCTCCAGGCGCCCGCGGCCAGCTCGCGTAGCGGCACCTCGGAGGCGTGGATCCGGTTTTGTCGTGCGTCACAACGGGCGAGCGCCAGGAGATTGACCACCAGCGTCTCCATCTGCAGCCCGATCGCCCGGATCTCCGCGAGAGAGGCCGCCCACGCCGAGGAGTCCTCCGGCCACTTCAGGGCGACCTCGGTCACGGCACGAAGCTCGGCGAGAGGAGTGCGCAGCTCATGGGCGAGGTTGGCCGAGAAGGCCCGCTCGCGGGCGAAGGACTCCTGGAGTCGCGCCAGCAGTCCGTTCAGGTGACGCATCAGGGGAACGAGCTCGGCCGGAGCGCCCGCGAGCTCCAGCGTCTCGCCCAGCGACTCGGCATCCATGGCCTCGAGGCGCCGCCCGAGATCTTCGAGCGGCGCGAGGCCGGCTCCCACGACGAGCTTGACGAGGGCGGCGGTGCCCAGCAGCAGGCCGAGGGCGACGAGCGACAGAGCCAGGTGAATCGTGCGGAGAAAGGCGTCGAGCTCCTCCCGCCCGTGCGCCACCACCAGGGTTACCCGGAGGTCGCCCGGGGAGTCGCTACGGCCGGAGCTCTGCCCGGTGTCTCGCAGATGATCCTCTTCCTGCTCCGAGAGGGGGTGGAAGGTGATCTCCGCGCTTCGCCCCGCCCGGCCGTCCGGCAGGGTGAGATCGCGCAGGCGGGGGCGGTCCAGAGACGAGCCCGAGCGCGGAAGATCTCGCTTCCCGAGGGAGCGTGAGCGCTCGACGGCCAAACCGTTGGCCAGCCAGATCTCGAAGTAATCCGGACGATCGCGGAGCCCGAAATCGGGCATCACCTCATCCGTGTATTGCAGCCAGACCCGGCCTGACCCCTGCTCCGTCAAGGTGGCCAGCGATTTGGCCCGCGTGAGCAGCGCCGCGTCGTAGTCCCGCCGCAGGCGCGTGCTGAGGACACGATCGAGGACCCATCCGCCGGCTGTGAGGAGCACTCCCATGCCGATCAGGAGCCCGGCCATCAGCCGGCCGCGCAGTGATCTCGGGGCTCTCAGGGCTCTCGGGGCTCTCAAGGCACAGCCTCCTCGACCAGATAGCCCTGACCGCGGCGGGTCTTGACGACGCTCTGCGGGTTTTGCGGATCGAGCTTCTTGCGCAGCGAGTAGACGATGACGTCGACGACATTGCTGGCGGCCTCGGAATCGAACTCGTAGAGGCGTTCCCACAGATCCCGGCGGCTCACGACCTCGCCGGCCCGCAACACCAGGATCTCCAGCAGGCTGTACTCGCGGGGGGTCAGCGGCACCGGCCGGCCCTGATAGGAAACCCGGCGGGCCGCCGTGTGGATCTCGAGCTCGCCGATGTGGAGGTGGGGATTCTTGGCGTGGTACGACCGGCGGACGAGCGCCTGAAGGCGGGCGAGAAGCTCGTCGAAAGAGAAGGGCTTCACCAGGTAGTCATCGGCGCCGCGCGTCAGCCCCTCGACCCGGTCCTCCACCAGGTCCTTGGCGGACAGGATGAGCACGTGCGTGTCCTTCCCCTGGCCGCGCAGTCTTCCGAGGACGGAGAGGCCGTCGATTTCCGGCAGCATGAGGTCGAGCACGATCACGTCATATTCGTTCTCCATCGCCAGCCAGAGACCTTCGCGGCCGTCCTTGGCGGTGTCGACGGCGTAGCCTTCCCGGCTGAGCCCTTTCTGCAGGGTCGAGCGTAGGCGGGGAGAGTCCTCGATCAGCAGTAGCCGCATGGGGGCGTTCAGCTTACTCGCCGGCCCCAGGCTCGTCAAAGCTAGCGGATTGTGCTACTTCCTTCATGGTTCCTTCATGATTCCTTCATCGAGGAGCCACTACCCTACCCGCAAGGAGAGATCCATGGCCTCGAGACTGATCGCATTTCTGTTCGTCCTCATGCCCGTCGCGCTGCTCGGCGCTCCGCCGGCGAAGTCCGCGTCCACACCCAAGAAGGCGGCTCCAGCGAAGGCTGCGCCGGCGAAGGCCGGGTACCATGTCATCAAGGAGATCCCGATCGGCGGGGAGGGGGGCTGGGACTACCTGACCGTGGACTCCGCGGCGCGGCGGCTCTACGTCTCGCATGCCACGAAGGTCGTGGTCGTCGACGTCGACAACGACAAGACGGTCGGCGAGATCGGCAGTCTCTCGGGCGTGCACGGCATCGCTCTCGCGAAGGACTACGGCCGGGGTTACATCAGCAACGGCCGGACTTCCATGATCACCATCTTCGACCTCAAGACCCTTGCCACGATCGGCGAGGTCAAATCCACGGGCGAGAACCCGGACGCCATCATCTACGATCCCTTCTCGTACCAGATCTTCGCCTTCAACGGGCGCTCCAAGAATGCCACGGTGCTCGAGGCGAAGACCGGCAAGGTCATAGGCACCATCGAGCTGGGAGGCAAGCCCGAGTTCGCCACGTCGGATCTGGAAGGAAAGATTTTCGTCAACATCGAGGATAAATCCGAGGTCGTGGAGCTCGGCGCGAAGGATCTGGCGGTGAAGGCACGCTGGCCGCTCGCGCCGTGCGAGGAGCCTTCCGGCATGGCGATCGACCGCGTGCACCACCGGCTGCTGATCGGCTGCTCCAACAAGCTGGCGGCCGTCGTGAGCACCGAGACCGGCAAGGTGGTGACCACGGTTCCGATCGGGGACGGGGTCGATGCCAACGCCTACGATCCCGGGACGAAGCTCGGTTTCAGCTCGAACGGCGACGGTACGCTGACGGTGATCCAGGAGGAGACGCCCGATCGTTTCACCGTGCTAGAGAACGCCGCCACGCGTCCCCGCGCGCGCACCATGGCGCTCGACGACAAGACGCACAAGATCTATCTGCCGGCCGCCCAGTTCGGTCCGCCGCCCGCCGCCACGGCGGAGCAGCCGCATCCCCGGCCGACCATTCTGCCGGATTCCTTCGTGATTCTCGTCGTCGGCCGGTAAGACGCCTCGATGATCGCCGGGATTCATGCGTTGCCGAGAGTGGCTGTCTGTCTGCTGGCCGTGGCCATTCTGGGCAGCGCCCCGGCGATCGCCCAAACCCTGGACGCCACGTCGTCCCCTGGCGGCAGTACTGCCAGCAGCGTCAGCGCCCCCGCGGCGACCGCGCGGAGCCTGCCGCACCTGGTGCTCGTCGACTTGCGGGACGTCCTGGGCGCGCCGCTCGATTGGAAGGCTCCGCAGTGGGGGCGCTTCTCGCTCGCGGTTGCGGGAGTCGGCGCTGCGGCGCTGCTGGACGGCCGCGTGCGCGACTGGGAGCGCCACGATCACAATCATCGGGTGGACCAGATCGCGCAGGACTTCGAGCCGCTGGGCAGCGGCGGCGCCTTCGCGGTCCTCGGGACGTTCTACCTGGAAGGCGTCCTGAGAAATGATACGAAAGCGCGCTCGGTGGCCGAGGACGGCCTGATCGCCAGCCTGATCGCCAATGGCATCTTGACCCCGGCGGTGAAGTACGTGACGGGCCGCAACCGGCCGCACGATGCGACCAGGACCTTCGACTTCCATGTCTTCGGCGGCAAGTCGTCCTTTCCCTCGGGGCACACGACGGAGGCGTTCGCGGTGGCCTCCGTCATCGCCACGGAGTATGACGCGGGCTGGATCAAGGGAGTCGCCTACGGCTCCGCGGTGCTGGTCGGTTTCGCCCGCATCCACCATCAGGCTCACTTCCTGTCGGACGTCACGGCAGGGGCGGTCATCGGTACCGCGGTGGGACGGGCGGTGGCTCACCGCAACCGCGAGGAGCGGCGCCGGCTCCAGATCGCGCCCCTCGTGGGGCCACGCAACCAGCCAGGCCTGGGTGTAAGCCTCAGTTTTTGAAGCCGCCGCCTTGGGGCCCGGAAGCTCGCATCACCCGGGCGAGTAGCGAGATGGCGATGTCCAGGTGGCGGTCCTTGAGCAACGGCCCGAGAATGCGGGCGCGCCCGGCGCGATTGGCGAGCCGCTCGTCGTAACGGGCGTAAGGAGCCGCTTGGCGCAGCCTTTCGATGAGCTCCGCGAAGTTGGCCGCCACCGAAGGCTGAAGGGCCGTTCCCAGCGACTGGTAGTTGACGCCGGAGGCGTGAAAGACCACGGGCGGCCGGCCCTCGCAGTAGAGCTGGATGAACTCGTCCCGCTCCTCCGTGGTGATCTGCTCGACGGTGCGCGTCTTCTTGGTGAGCATCAGCCCGCCCGAGGCCAAGAACCGGCCGGCGCTGAACTTCCGCTGCACGGTGGTCTTGGTCTCCGTCTGCTCCTCGAGCCGCGTCGCCCGCAGGACGAAGCCGATCTCGCGATAGCTGATCTCGGCGGTCTCGCCCCGGCGCGAAACGGCGGTGAGGCCCTGCCCGCCGAGAGTGAAGGTGCGCACCTGAAACCGGGAGGCGTTCGATTCCACCTCCTCCGGGGTGATCAGAATGGGGGAGAAGGCGTTGGCGCGCAGCCGCCCCGCGCAGGCCCAGGCGGATTGGATCTCGCCGTAGGTTGCCACGACGGCCGGGCCGCCTCCCGGGTCGCCCAGCCGTGCCCGCGCCTCGTAGAGGGTGCTGCCCAAAGCCTCGGCGAGCGGCGGAGCGAGCGCCGCGCCGGCCCCCGGAGCGAAGTGGATCGCGAGGACATTGAGGACGTTCACGGTGGCACTCTGTGCTCTTCCGCGGGGGCGGTCAAGCGGGCGGCTCGGACGCCTGGCCCGCCCATTCGTCCAGCAGCCGCTTGAGCTCCAGCGGCTCCACGGGCTTGACCAGATGGAGGTCGAAGCCCGCCTCCTGCGTGCGCTGGCGGTCGGATTCGCGGCCGTACCCGGTGAGAGCGATGAGGCGGGCGGAACGCATCGCCGGCTCCTCGCGAAGGCTGCGGGCCACGGCATACCCGTCCATGCCCGGGAGACCGATGTCGCAGAGGACCACGTCGGGCTGGAAGAGCCGGGCTGTCTCGACGCCCGCCGGACCGGAGAGGGCGGTCCGCGTCTCATGCCCGAACAGCGACAGCAGGTCGCCGAGCGTCTCGGCGGCATCACGGTTGTCTTCGATGACAAGAACTTTCATAACCGAGAGCAGGATATCCTGGATCGGTTTCGCGGCGTATCCTAGGAGCCCGTTTCGTATTGACCGGAGGAAAGAGTTGAAGCGCTTCTCGCCATTTGTTCTCCTGATTCTTGCCTCGCTTCTGGCCGCCATACCCTGTCGCGCCGCCGTACCCGCGGCCCAGCGCGCGGCTCTCATCGCGCTCTACAATGCCACCGGCGGGCCCCATTGGACGACCCATACCGGCTGGCTCGGCCCAGCCGGCACCGAGTGCTCCTGGTCGGGCGTGACCTGCGACTCGGCCGCCACCACCGTCATCCGGCTCGTGCTCAGCAACAATGGCCTCTCGGGCAGCCTGCCGTCAGCCGTCGGCAGCTTCCCGGGCCTTCAGTCGCTGGAAGCGGAAAGCAACAACCTGACCGGCGTCCTCCCGCACCAGCTTGGGTCGCTCGCCAATCTCCGGACTCTGCGCCTCGGCCTCAATCAAATCTCGGGTGCGCTGCCGTCCGAGCTTGGAAATCTAGCCCTCCTCGAGACCCTGGGCCTCTCGTTCAATCGCCTTTCCGGATCGCTGCCGGCCGGGCTCGGCAATCTCGCCCACCTACAGATCCTTGATCTTTCGGCGAACCAGTTGACCGGAAGCCTGCCGCCGCAGCTCGGAAACCTGGCTTCGTTGACCTACCTCGACCTTTCGACCAACGGTTTCACCGGCGCGATTCCTTCGGATCTCGGCCGGCTGGCCAATCTCCAGACCTTGGACCTCGGGGAGAACCAGCTTTCCGGCACGATTCCCACCGCGATGGGAAACCTGTCCGCCCTGGAGCTGCTAGGGCTGGCGGACAACCTGCTCTCCGGCCGCATTCCGAAAGAGCTGGGGACTCTGGCGAACCTCATGTACCTCAATCTCCAGCGCAACCGGCTCGCGGGCGTCATCCCGCCGGAGCTCGGCAACGCCTCGTCGCTCATCGGCCTGCTGCTGAGCCAGAACATGCTCGCCGGCACCATCCCCGGCACGCTCGATCTGCCGCAGAACCTCGAGACACTGTGGCTGGACCACAACCGCTTCACCGGCCCGGTCCCCTTCGAGTTGGGCGCCATTCCCACGCTCGACGACGATGGCGGGCTCGACCTGCGCAACAACGCCCTGGCGACCGACACCGAGCCCGGCCTCCTGGGCGATCTGAACGCCAAGCAAATGGGAGGCGATTGGATCAGCTCGCAGGCGGTCTCGGCGCCGTTCGATCCCAGCGTGCCGCTCTCAGGTCTCGCGGACCGCCGGACGGGGAAATTCGTGCTATGGACCCTCGACGTGGGAGCCGGCGCGCCGCCGCTGACGCTCTCCACGTCCGGTGGAACAGGGAACGTCGATCTCTACGTCCGATTCGGAGCAACGCCCACGACCGGGCAGTCCGACACCTCCTCCATCACCGCGGGAAACACCGAGTCGGTGACGATCGCCGCGCCCCACCAGGGCACCTACTACATCGGCCTCTACAGCCACTCTCCGTACAAGAGCGTGACGCTCCAGACGGGCGGTCCGGCCGGCTGCTTCCCGGGTGCGACGAGCCTCTGCCTCGCCAATCACCGCTTCAAGGTCGAGGCGGCCTGGCGCCGGCCGGACGGCCAAACCGGCTCAGGCCAGGCCGTGGCGCTCACCGGCGATACGGGCTACTTCTGGTTCTTCGACGCGAGCAACGTGGAAGCCATCGTCAAGGTGCTGGACGCCTGCACCTTCAACCAGAAGTTCTGGGTTTTCGCCGGCGGCCTCACAGACGTGCAGGTGGACCTCACGGTGACGGACACCACAAGCGGCGCCGTCCGCACCTGGCGCAACCCCCAGGGCACGGCCTTCCAGCCTATCCAGGAAACCGGAGCCTTCGCCACCTGCGGCGCCTCTTCCGCGAGCCTCGCGAGCACCGAGAGCACGGCGCCGGAAGAGGAGATCGCGTCGTTGATTGAGAAGACCTCCGAGGATCTCGCCCGGATCGCCCCAAAGGCGGGGACCTGCGTCGCCGGCCCCACCAGCCTCTGCCTCTCCGGCGGCCGCTTCCAGGTGGACGTCGCCTGGAAGACCTCGAACGGCAACACCGGCGCTGGCCAAGCCGTGCCCTTGACCGCGGACACCGGCTACTTCTGGTTCTTCGGTGCCTCGAACGTGGAGATGATCCTCAAGGTTCTCAACGCCTGCGCCTTCAACCAGAAATTCTGGGTCTACGCCGGAGGCCTCACAGACGTCGAGACCACCATCCACGTGATGGACACGATGACGGGGGCGGTAAAGACCTACATGAACCCGCAGGGGACGGCCTTCCGGCCGATTCAGGACTCGTCGGCGTTTGGGACGTGCCTGTGAGGTGGCTTCAGGAGATTCCTTGAGCCGAAATGCCGCCATCAATAGCCGACGGCCGCGACGGCCCGGTCGCCGCCGAGTTCCAGGACGTGCGGGCATCGATACGGACGCCCTTCGAGAATCTGGACGGCCGGGTCCGGGTTCTGGAATCCAAGGTGCTCAGCAAGAATCTACACAAGGGCAAGAGCCGGCCATCCTCGTGACCTGCCCGTTCTCTCAAGCAGTCTTCAGCAATCTCTTCAATCCGTGACCGGCGACAGCTGACCGGCACGTTCTCCTCGGGCTTGCGCCGCGCAAGCAGCGGTTCACGCGATTCCCTGATACTCTTGATGACATCCTGAGTTCGAGATCCGGATGTCTGACGCCGAAGTATCCATTCAGGCGATTGTCGCCGATCTACAGGCGGGACGGGCCGTCGAGGAGAACTTTCGTCTGCTCTGCGACCGCTTCCACCGGCCGGTGTACAGATTCTTCGCCAAGCGCGGCTTCCCAGAGGCCGATTGCTTCGATCTAACCCAGGAGACATTTCTCGGGATCTATAAGGGCATCGGATCGTTCCGGAGCGACGCTCCTTTCACGATCTGGCTGTTCAAGGTGGCCACCAACGCCTATCGCAAGCGTCTGCGCCACCAGGGAGCGGGCAAGCGGGCCGGCGACGAGGTGGCGCTGGACCTCGCGCCGGGAGAAGAGAACGACCGGCCCCTCTTGCAGCCGGTCGCGAAGGGGCCTCTTCCCGGGGCCTCGCTGTTCCAGGCCGAGCGCGCCCGATTGCTGCGCGAGGCCGTCCACCGGCTGCCGGACCAGATGCGGAAGTGCTTGATTTTGAGCGTCTATCATGAATTGAAGGGTCGGGAGATCGCCCAGTTGCTGCACCTGTCGCCCGAGACGGTGAAGGTTCATCTCTTCCAGGCGAGGCGGCATCTTCACAAGGCGCTGGGGCCCGACTTCGCGAGCCACATCCAGGACCGAGGCGAGGCGTCGTCATGAACGATCAGGAATCCGAAGTCCGGGAGGCCGTGGAGGAGTGGATGGTCGGTGCCGGCGTGGCTGGCTGGGAAGATGGCGAGCATCCCGACGCGGAAACGCTGGCCGCCTATCACGCGCGCGAGCTGCCGGCCGCGGCGGAGCTGCGCCTCCAGGACCACCTCCTGCTCTGCCGCGAGTGCGCCGGGCTCCTGCTTGATCTCGAGAGATTGGACGACCCCGGCTTTGCCTCTGAGATCGAGATCCCCGAGGGCACGGGAGAGGCCCTCTGGGACGGCCTGCGGCAGGAGATCCGCAAGGAGCCGGCACCGGCCGCCGCCGCGGTCATCCCCTTCCCTGGCCGCCGCAGCCTGGCTCCGCCGCCCTGGATGTCCGCCCTGGCCGCCGCCCTGCTGGTCGCCGTGATCGGCCTCTCTGTCTGGGTCGTGTCGCTGCGCCGGACGGTGGGGGAGCTGTCCCGCCCGGAGATCAATGCCCCGGTGCTGGACCTGGTTCCCAGCGGCGTCGGTGAGCGGGAAGGAGGACGGGCGCCCGCCGCTGTCGTGCCGTCCGGTGCCCGGTCGTTCACGCTCATCCTGAGCCCTGGCCGGCGGGGGGACTTCCAGGATTACGAGGCGGAGATCGCGCGCGGCGGCAAGGTGGTCTGGCGAGGCCGGGGGCTCCGTCCGAACGACTACGGCTCGTTCAGTCTGACGCTGTCGCGGCAGGCCCTCGGGGCCGGCGAGCACCGGCTCCGTCTGTTTGGAATCCAAAGCGACAGACGGGAGGCTCTCGGCGAGTATGCCTTGCGGATCGCGCCCTGAGGTCGCGGCGCTCCTGGCTACCGCTCTCCTGCTCGCCGCCTGCGAACGGTCGGCGCCCGTCCATAAGAAGATCGCCGCGAGCTCCCACGCTCCCCGGCCGGTTCCGGCCCTGCCCGTCACTCCGAGGCTCCTTCATCTCGCTCCGGGAGTCCTCGACAAAGTTGATCTGAAAGGAGGCGAAAAGCGCGCCTATCTCTTCGAGCTCGCCGCCGGTCAATACGCCGGGCTGGTGGTCGATCAGCAGGGGATTGATGTGGAGGTGAGCCTCAAGGCGGCCGACGGAAGGACCGTGGCAGCCATCGATAGCTTCAACGGCATCATTGGGCCTGAGCCCCTACCCTACGTGGCCGAGACTGGCGGACGCTTCCGGCTGGAGATCGGGTCATCCTCCCCCAGAGATCCAACCGGCCGCTATGTCTTGCATCTCGATGTATTGCGTCCGGCCACCATACGCGACCGTGACTGGGTGGAGGCCGAGCGCGTGCTGGCGGAAGGCGTACAGATCCACCAGCAGAACACCCCCGCGTCCTTCCGGGCGGCCCTGGCGCCGGAGACAGAGGCCCTCGCGCGCTTCCGCGTCCTCGACCTGCGCGACCGGGAGGCCGAAGCCCTGTTCTGCCTAGCCAAGGACCATGAGGAACTCGGGGATAGGGGCGGGACCGGCGGAAGGGGCGAGAAGGAGGCGGCCGCCGCTTTCTATCGACAGGCTCTGACGAGGTTCAAAGTTCTGGGTGACGAGGCGAGGGCCGGGGTTATCCTGAATAATCTCGGCAAGTTCGAGGAGGGTAGTGGCCGGCGAGAACAGGCACTCACTCTATACCGCAAGGCGCTCTCCGTACACCGCCAGTCCCACAATCGGCCCGAAGAGGCCCGGGCCTTGAACAACATCGGTCACCTCGCCACAAGCCTCGGCGAGAGCGGGGAGGCGTTCGCCGCTCTCACGCAGGCGCTCACTCTGTGGCGAGCGCTGGGGGATCGCGGCGAGGAGGGCAAAGCGCTGCTGAATCTCGGCCATTTAGAGTCGTCTCTGAACCAGATACCGCAGGCGCTCGATCACTACACCCAGGCTGCGGCTCTCTTCGAAGCCCTTGCGGATCGCCGTAGCCTGAGTGTAGCCCTGATGGGGGTTGGTGAGGCTCGTGCACTCAGTGGGCATTCCCGGCAGAAGGTCGAGGCGGCGTTTCAGCGGGCGCTCCAACTTCAGCGCGAGACCAAAGACCGGAGATGGGAAGCGGTGACGCTCATCAATCAGGGCTGGTACTACTACCGGCAAGGCGAGATCGGCAGGGCGGAGGGGAACTTCCGGGAGGCACTGGCCATGTCCCAGGAGGATCGCGACCCTGCCAACGAAGCTGCAGCCCTTATCAACCTGGGCGGTATGGATCTGAGTTTTGGGCGGCTGGCTCAGGCGGAAGAGTCATTCGGGCGAGCGAGGGCACTCGTTGCCAAGATCGATGATCCGGACAAAGAGAACGCCGCCCTCTATGGCCTGGCGCGTGTTTGGCGTGCGAAGGGCCGTATCCCTGAAGCGTTGACCGCCATCGAAAGTGCCTCTGCCCGAGTCGAGGTGCTGCGCCTCAAGCTGGACGACCCGGAAGCACGCCTGACTTTTTTCGCCTCCAAGCAGGAAATTTATGAGCTCCACGTGGATCTTTTGATGGAGCTTCAGGGGCGAGATCCCAGGGCCGGCTACGATGCGCGGGCTCTGATGGCCAGCGAACAGGCGCGGGCGCGCACGCTCCTCGACCTCCTCGCCAAGCTGGAGGTCCAGCCGGCGGCCTCCGGCACTCTGCCGACGTCTTGGGAGATCCAGCAGCAGGTTGTGGAGAAGGGAACGCTACTCCTCGAGTACTCCCTGGGAGAAAAGCGCAGCTTCCTCTGGGCGGTGACGCCTGAGTCGCTGGAGAGCTTCGAGATCCCGCCGCGGAAGGTACTGGAGGAGGAGGCCCGCAACGTCGCGTTCCTCCTGGCACACAGCGGCCGGGCCCTCGCTCGTGCGCAGACCGATCTTGCCCTGGCGGGCCTTTCCCGCCGGCTGCTTGGACCGGTGGCTCACCGGCTGCTCAAGGCGGACCGCGTGGTGGTCGTTCCGGAGGGCGCGCTCTGGGGCGTCTCGTTCGCGGCCCTGCCGGATCCCGCCAGCGGTGCCCCGCTCGTCGTCGATCATGAGATCGTTGCTCTGCCCTCGGCGTCGGTGCTGCCCCGGCTGCGGGCCGCTTCGGGTCGGCGGCCGGTCGCCGGCACGGTGGCATTGCTGGCCGATGCGGTCTACAGCGCCAACGACTCGCGGGTGACGCCCGCTACGGCGATGCCGGCGAAGGCTTCCGGGACCCGAAGCAGCCCGGTGGAGCAGTTCGAAAGGCTGCCTTTCTCACGGGTTGAGGCGCAGGCCATCCTCTCCGTCGCTCCTCGACAGGGGACGTTCGCTGCCCTTGACTTCGACGCCAGCCGCGAAACCGTCCTGAGCGGCCGCCTGGCAGGGTACCGGATCGTCCACTTTGCGACACACACGGTCCTGAATACCGAAAATTCCGAGCTCTCGGGAATCGTGCTATCGATGGTCGATTCCCACGGTCGCCCGCGCGACGGTTTTCTCCGCCTTGGCGATATCTACAAGCTGCATCTTTCCGCGGATCTGGTGGTGCTGTCTGCCTGCCGCACGGGGCTGGGCCGGGAGATCCGGGGCGAAGGCCTGGTCGGCCTCACCCGAGGCTTCCTCTCGGCGGGTGCCCGGCAGGTTCTGGTCAGCCTCTGGCCGGTGGAAGACCGGGCCACCGCCGAGCTGATGCGGCGCTTCTATGGCGAAATGCTCGGCCAGGGGCGTTCCCCCGCCGCCGCGCTCCGAGCGGCCCAGATCGCGATGTGGAAGGACCAGGGATGGCGGTCAGCCTACAACTGGGCCGGGTTCGTCCTCCAAGGGGATTGGCGAGCCTCCGAGCCGGCACTCGCCTTCCGATGAGACATGCAAAAGCGTGAATATTCGGAGAGTGAATAAACCATTCTCCCCGACGGGGACCTATTACCGGCATACGACAACCAACTCTGGAGGATAGACGATGACCCTTTCAATCCCCGCCAGGCATCCGAAGGTCCGAGATTTCCTGCTCGGACTGGCTTCCCTGCTTGACAGCCTTAATCAGCGGCGACACTTGCCGGGACGCCTCCCCGATCGTATTCAGCGGGTAGTGACATACCTGAGATACATTGCCGGAGGCTCCACGGTGATCGACCCCCCGCCCAAGACGGACGGCTTGACCTTCCGTATCCGTGAATGGGTGCTCGGGCCGGGCCACTCCTCGGCTTCGCTGGAGCTGGCGCCCCAATAAGCCGGCGCTCCTCGCATAGATATCGATCAGCTTCAAGGGCGCTCCTCGCGGGGCGTCCTTTTCTTTTGAAGCCGGCTTTCCTTACGCTTCGTCGACTGAGAATGACAACCCAATAAACCGAGTCTTCCGGAAAGGATCTGTAAAGCAAGGCGAGATCCACTTCCGGACGCCACTCACCGACAAGCAGAGGAGAGAGTCATGAAAACCTTCGCAACGTTCGTCCTGCTGTTCGCCGCCGCTCTGGCGGCTTCCGCGCAGCTACCGAGCTATGAGCCGCTCTGGGGTGCGCAGTATGGCTGTCATTATTCGAACTACGCCGGCCCGGCAACATCTCCCGACGGTTGGGCCAACTGGGTGATCAGGGTCCGCACCAGCGACTCTCTGATCTGGGCCATTGAGAACTTCCAGGCGACGAACTCCTTCGGTCATGACAATCACTCCGTTGCATGGGCCAGGTTGCAGCAGACCAGTTACTACACAATCTGGGAGTTTACGGACGGTACTGTGCAATGCAAGAACACCATGATCTATTGGGGCAGAAAAACCATCGACTTCCAAAATTGCAACGACGGCCACAGCCGGGTGTGCCACCTTCAGTAGTGAGCACGATGCTCCCGGGCCGGCCACGTTCGTGGCCGGCCCGGTTTCTCAATCAATCTTCAGAAACCTTTTCAATCCGTGACCGGCGACGGCTCACCGATCACGCTCTCCCGCGGCTTGCGTCGCGCGAGCCTCTCACCCAGCCGCGAGAAGACCTTCGAGCTCGCCCAGTCGTCGAAGATGCTGTAGGTGACCGGCGTGCCGATCAGCGTCAGCAGCAGCGAGAGGAGCTGGCCGCCCAGGATCACCGAGGCGATGGCGCGGTTGGTGCCCGCGCCCGTGCCGCTCGAAGCCACCAGCGGAATCATGCCGGCCACGAAGGCGAGCGTGGTCATCAGGATGGGTCGCAACCGGTCGCGGTTCGCCGCCCGGATGGCCTCCGCCCGTGGCATCCCCTGCGCCCGCAGGCCGTTCGTATGGTCGATCTGCAGGATGGAGTTCTTCTTCACGATCCCGAACAGCACCAGGATGCCCAGCATCGAAAAGATGTTGATCGACTGCTTCAGCATCAGGATCGACAGCAGCGCGAACGGCACCGTCATCGGCAGCGACAGCAGGATGGTGAACGGGTGGAGCCAGCTTTCGAACTGCGCCGCCAGGATCAGATACATGAAGATGATCGACAGCAGGAAGGCGGTCATGAACGACGCGAACGCCTTGCCCTGCTCTTTCGAGCGGCCGGTGAAGCCGGAGGAGAAGCCGGCCGGCATCTTGAGGCCGGCCGCCGTGCGGGTCAGTGTGTCGAGCGCCGTCTGCGACGAGAAGCCCGGCCGCATGTTGGCGGTGACCATCACCTGCCGGCGCCGGTTCAGACGGTTGATCAGCGATGGGCCGGTACCCTCATTCAGGGTGACGAGATCGCGCAGCGGCACGGTGCCGCGGCTGACCGACGGCACCTCCATGGCGGAGATGGCCTGGGGGTTGTTGCGGTCGGCCTCGTCGGCCCGCACGTGGACCTCATACTCCTCGCCGCCCTCGAAGTAGGAGGTGGCCTTCTGGCCGCCCACCAGGACATTGAGCGAGCTCGCGATGTCCTGCACCCGCACGCCGAGGTCCGCCGTCTTGTCGCGGTCGATACGCACCCCGAGCTCGGGCTTGCCGACGATGAAGTTGGTGTCCACGTCGGTGGTGCCCGGCACCTTGGCGAGCTCCGTCTTGAGCTTCTGCGCGTAGACGTTGAGCTTGTCGAGGTCGGGGCCGCCGATCCAGAACTGGATCTCGTTGTCGACGCCGTTGCCGAAGGCCGAGACCTGCGCCACCTGGGCCCTCACCTTGAGGGCTTCGTACTGCGGCAGGATCTCCTCGCGCACCCGCTGCATGAGGTGGAACTGGTCCTCCTTGCGCGTCGTCGGATCGCTGAGCTGAACGTAGACGAGGCCCAGGTTGGGCGTCTGCTGCGGATCGTTGCCAATAGTGTTCACCGTCGTCACCACGCCGGGGAGCTTGCGCACCTGGGTGGCCACGGACTCCAGGATGGTCTGCGTCGTCGCGAGGTTGGCCCCCTCGGGCACCCGCACGATCACCTGGAACTGCGACTCGTCGTCGTTGGGCAGGAAGTTCTTGTTCACCGCCATGAACAGGGGAACGGTGGAGAAGAACACCAGCACCATGATCACCACCACCACCCAGCGATGGGCCATGGCGAGGTCGAGCAGGCGCAGGTAGAAGCGCTCGACGGCGGCGTAGACGCCCCGCTGGCGCGAGCCCTCGCCAGGGTGCGCGGTGTCGTTGGATCGCAGCCACCGTGAGGCCAGCATCGGCGTCAGCGTGAACGCGACGATCAGCGACACGGCGATGGCGAACGCCATGGTGATGCCGAAGGAGTACATGAAGCGGCCCACGATGCCGCCCATGAAGGCCACCGGCAGGAAGACGGCGATCAGCGAGAGGCTCGTGGCCAGCACCGCGAGGCCCACCTCCTTGGTGCCCTCGACAGCCGCCTGGCGCGGGGTCATCTTCTTCTCTTCCATGAAGCGGAAGATGTTCTCCAGCACCACCACGGCGTCGTCGATCACGATGCCCACCGCCAGCGTCAGCGCCAGCAGGGTGATCACGTTGAGCGTGAAGTCCATGTATTTCATCGCCGCGAAGGTGGCGATCAGCGAGCTGGGAATGGCCACCGCCGAGATCAGCGTCGGCCGGAAGCGGCGCAGGAAGAGCCACACGATGCCGGCCGCGAACAGCGAGCCCACCATCAGGTGCTCTTTGACCGCGTCGACCGCGGCGACGATGAACTTCGACTGGTCGCGGATGATCTCCGCGTGCCAGCCCGCGGGGATCTGCCCCTTGAGCTCGCCGAACCGCTCCTTGATGGCATCGACCACGGCGATCGTGTTGGTGCCCGACTGCTTGATCACCTGCAGCACCACGGCCGGCTTGCCGGCGACGGTGGCGACCGACTGTGCCTCCTCGACTCCGTCCTCGATGCGGGCGACGTCGCCCACCCGCACCGGGTAGCCGTTGCGGGTGGTGATGGGCAGGCTTGCGAAGTCGGCGGGCGTGCCGACGCGGCCGTAGGTGCGCAGCGTCAGGTCGCGCCGGTTCTGAGCCACCTTGCCGCCCGGAATCTGCACGTTCTGGCTGCCCAGGGCGTTGACCACGTCGGCCGCCGTCAGCCCCAGGCTGTCTAGCTTCGCCGTGTCGGTGATGACGTTGATCTGCCGCAGCCGCTGGCCCACCAGCTTCACCTGGCCGACGCCGAAGACCGTCTCCAGACGCCTTCGGAGCACGCGGTCGGCGTACTCCGAGACCTCGCGCTGCGAGGCGAGTCCCGAAAGGGCGATCGAGATCACCGGGTCGGCGTCCGCGTTGACCTTCTGAATGATCGGCGGATCGGCGTCCTTGGGCAGGTTGGCCAGGATGGCGTTGACCTTGTCGCGCACCTCCTGGGCGGCCACGTCCGGGTTCTTCTCCAGGGTGAACTGGATCTGCACCAGCGACACGTTCTCCGAGGAGGTGGAGATCAACTGATCGATGCCGTTGATGGTGTTGACGGCCTCCTCGATCTTGTCGGTGACCTCGGTCTCCATCTCCTCGGGTGCGGCGCCCGGCAGGACGGTGGTGATGACGACGAAGGGGAACTCGACGTTCGGGAAGCGGTCGACGCCGAGTTGGAAGTAGGCGAAGATGCCCACCACCACCATGGCGAGAATGAGCACCGTCGCGAAGACGGGCCGGCGGACGCAGAGCTCAGCGAGCTTTTGCATGGGATTCCTCCGCTCCCAGCTCGATGCGGGCGAAGAGCCCGGGGCGCAGGCGCCCATCGGAGTTGGGAAATTCGGCTTCGGCGAAGAAGGTCCGGGTGGCCGGGTCGATGACGCCGCCCACGGTCTTGACGCGGCCGGTGAACTTCTCACCGGGATAGGGATCGACCTGCGCGACGATCGTCTGGCCCGTCCGCAGCTCGCTCAGGTACCGCTCGGGAACGCTGAAGCGCAGCTTCAACGGCGCCGTCTGAACGATGACGAAGGCGACCCCCGCCTCGCCCAGGCGCTCGCCAGGGTTGGTCTTGCGCTGGTCCACGACGCCGGTGATGGGGGAGCGGATCACCGCGTCGGCGACCTTCTGGCGGGCCAGCGCCACCGCCGCCTCCATCGACTGGCGGGCGGCCTGGGCCTGATCCAGGGCGGCCTGGGCCTTGTCGAAGGTGGCTTGGGGGACGGACTCGTTGGCGAGCAGTCCCTTCTTGCGGTTCCACTCCCGGCGGGCATCCTCCTCGCCGGCCTTGGCGCGGGCGAGGTCCGCCTGGGCTCGCTGCACGTCGAGGTTGAAGTAGTCCGTCTCCAGGGTGAGGAGCGGCTGGCCCTTGCTCACCCGCGCTCCGGCGTCCACATACACGGCCGCCACGCGGCCCGGCGTCTTGGGCGACACCTGGGAGCTGGCCGGGGAGACGAACTCGCCGGTGGGCTCCAGGTTCGCGAGAGTCACCTGAGAGGCTTCCTTCTTCTCGGCCGCGGCGGCGGGTGCCGGAGCGTTCGCGGGCGCCGGCGTGGCGAGAGCCGCCACGTCCGTGGGCAGGGCCGGCGTGGGCGTGGGAGCGGCGGCGTCCTTCTGCTTATCGCGAGCGCAGGCGGCGGCCAGCATCATCAGCGTGGCGGCGGCAAGCGCGAGGCTCTTCCGTTTCATTGCGCACTCTCCTCGGTGAGGATCTGAGTCTTCAAGGTTCCAACCGCGGACCATACGTTCAGCTCCGCAAGGTCACGGTTCAAAGTTCCATTCACCACCGCCCGGCGGGAGGAGGCGAGGGCGGCTTCCGACGTCTGCAGGTCGAGCGACGTTGCCTCCTGCGCCCGGTAGAGCTCGAAGCTCTGGGCGTACTCGGCGTCGGCCGCGGCGAGCTGGTCCTTGGCGAGGGCCAGGTCCTTCTCCGCCGTCCGCAGCTCCAGCAGCGCCTGGAGGACGTCCTCCCGCACCTGGCGCCTGGCCTCGGCCAGGGCGATCTCTGCCTGGCGCTGGCGCTCCCGGGCCACGGCCACCTTGGCCGAGATCTCGCCGCTGTCGAAGATCGGCATCGTCAGTTTGATGGCGAGCGACGCCGTGCGGTCGGCCGGGAACGACGTGCGCTGGCTGACGATGTTGCCTTCGGCGCGCACGGTGGGCAGGCGGGCCGCCTGCTGCTTCGAGGTCTCGAGCTGGGCGATCTGCAGGGCGAGATCCGCCTGCAGGACGCTCGAACGGTTCGCCTGCGCCTGCGTCACCAGCGTCTCGGCCGGGGGCAGGGGTGGGAACTTGAGATCCGGCTTCGTCACCTGGAGGGGGGCTTCCGAGAGCTGATCGAGGGCGAGGTTCAGGCGCAGCCGGCTGGCCGCGAGGTCCCTGCTCTGGACGGCCGCCGCCAGGGCCCGCTCGGCGGCTTTGGTGTCCGTCTCGACGCGCAGCACGTCCACCTTGGTCTGCTCTCCCGCTTCGTAGAAGGCCTGCGCCTGCTTGCGCCGGCGTCCGGCCAGCTCCAGGTTCTTCTGCTCCACGTCGACCAGGGCCTGCCCCTGGACGATCCCGAGATAGTTGGAGGCCGTCGCCAGCAGCACCATGTCCTCCGTCGACCGCAAGCCCACCTCGGCGTTGGTCACTCCGAGCCGAAGCTGCTGGAGGGATTTGAGCTCGCGCTTGCCGGCATAGATCGGCTGCGTGAAGATGAGCCGCGCGTTCCAGTCGTTGCGCGGCAGGATGACGGCCGAGAAGCCGTTCACGTCGAACGCCACCTCCTGGCTGTTGCGGGTGTACGCGCTCTCCAGGTCGACGTGCGGCAGGATGGACGTCTTGAGCTGGCGCACCTGGGCCTGCGAGGTCGCCACCTGCGAGCGTGCCGTGGCCGCGCTCGCGTTCGCCTCCAGCGCCCGCCGCAGGGCCTGTTGCAGCGTCAGCGCCGGAGCGGCCGGCTCCTGGGCGCCCGCGGCGGGGACGCCGGAAAATACCAACGACAACAGCGAGAGGGCCAGAGCGGTTCCGCCCCTCTCGCCAAGTCTCTTCACGAAATTCATGACTCTCACCTCCCGGCTCCTCGCCGCGTGCTCTTTGAGGGCACGGGGCGGACCGGCAAACTCAACGAATCGCCTGTTGGCGGATTGCACTGCTGCGTACTTCAGGGAACGCTACGGCCTTTTCCACGCCTCCCGAACTCTAGAGATACGGTGGAGGGTGGCCGGAGTTTCCGGCGGAACCTTGGGTCGCTTCCTGCGTTCTATAGAATCGTCTGGCAAGGAGAACCATTCCCATGAAGCTGAAACGTCACACGCTGTCGCTGACTCTCGCCGGCCTGGTCCTCGCGGGAGCTGTGGCGGCACAGACCGCGCCCGCATCCAGCTACCCCGAGCTGTTCGACCAAGCCTCCAACACCTACGAGAAGGGCGACTGGGCTCACTGCCACGAGCAGTTCACCGCCGCCGCCAAGGCCGCCTCTCTCGACCGCCAGGCGGCTCGCGCCCTGTTCAACGCGGCGCGGTGTGCCACCCGGGCCGGCGACAAGGACGGTGCCTTCCGCGATCTCGACCAGGCCGCCGCGCGCGGCTACCGCGACGCCGACCGTGTCGCCACCGATCCCGATCTCAACTCCTTGCGGCAGGACCCGCGCTGGCAGGCGTTCGCCGGCAAGGTGAAGGCTCGTGATGCGGCCGCCCACAAGGGGCCGGCCAACCCCGAGCTCGAGAAACTCTACACCGAAGATCAGGCGGACCGCTCGGGGGAGTTGGGAAAGACTGACTGGAGCGTCGTGGGCAAGAGGGACGAGGAGCGCCGCAAGCGCGTGCTGGAGATCATGTCCCAGGGCGGCGCCAAGGAGGCCGCCGACTACGTTCACGCCGCCATGGTCCTCCAGCACGGCCAAGCGCCCGAGGACTTCGACCACGCCAACCAGTGGTGCCTCAAGGCGGTCGAGCTCGACCCGGACTACCCTGGCGCCCGCTGGCTCGCCGCCGCCGCCAAGGACCGCTACCTGATGAACCTGGGCAAGCCGCAGCTCTACGGCACCCAGTTCAAGAGAGACCCGAAGGGCGGCCCGTGGTATCTCTGGCAGGTCGACCCGTCGGTCACCGACGAGGAGCGCGCCAAGTGGGACGTGCCGCCCCTCGCCCGGGCCAAGGCGCGCGTCGAGGCGCTCAACGGGGGGACGTTTCAGCCGCACTGAAGTTCTTCAGCAGGGCCGGGGGGATTGTGAGGAGCGAGGAGCCGCTGATTCCGAAGCACGGAGGATACCGGAAGCTGAAGAGCTTCCAGGTTGCGCAACTGGTCTACGACATCACGGTCCGCTTTTGCGAGCGCTTCGTCGACAGTAAGAGCCGAACCCGCGACCAGATGGTGCAGGCGGCGCGCAGTGGGACACAGAACATCGCCGAGGGGAGCCAGGCGTCGGGAACCTCGAAGAAAACCGAGCTCAAGCTGACCAACGTGGCGCGGGCCAGTCTCGAAGAGTTGCGGCTCGACTACGAAGACTTCCTGCGACAGCGGGGGCTCCCTCTTTTTCCGCCGGATGATCCGGCGCTGGAGCGCTTCAAGAAGAAGCGTTGCGCTACGGTGGAAGAGGTACGTCTCTGGGTGGAGGACGAGCAGGGACGAACACGGACAAACGAGGACGAAAAGCGAGAGACTGGAGCTTCGTCCGTGTCAGTCCGTGGAAGTCGTGTTTCGTCCGTGGGCTCGTCCACCCTGGTGGCCAACGCGGCCCTTTCCCTCCTGAACCTTTGCTGCCACCTGCTCGACCGCCAGTTGGTGGCGCAGGCTGCGGCCTTCAAAAAAGAAGGCGGCTTCACGGAGCGCCTGTACCGGGTCAGGAGCCAGAGGAGGAGGAACTGATGATCCCGCGGATGCGTAGGTCAGAGCGTGCTGGGGCCGGCGCTATACTCCCCCCAGCATGGCGACCCTGACCCTCCAAGACCTCGGCTTTACCGACTTCTTCGCTTCGGCCTTCGAGCCGTACCGCTCGCAGGAGGGGCTCGTCCCCGCGCGGGTGGTCGCCCAGATGGGGCTGCTCAGGGTGTCGACGGGCGAGGCCGAGCACTTGACGGACCTTTCGGGCAAGCTTCGCCATGAGCTGAAGGGGCCCGGCGGCGGGGCGGGCTATCCGGCGGTGGGGGATTGGGTGGCGGTGCGTCCTTCGGCGGGGGAGGGGCGGGCGGTGATTCATGCCGTGCTTCCCCGGCGATCCCGGTTCTCGCGCAAGACGGCGGGCCACAAGACGGAGGAGCAGGTGGTGGCCGCCAACGTGGACACGATCTTCCTCGTCTCGGGTCTCGACGGCGACTACAACCCCCGCCGCATCGAGCGCTACCTGACCGCGGCGTGGGACAGCGGCGCCCAGCCCGTGATCGTCCTCAACAAGCTCGACCGCTGCGCCGATCCGGAGCAGTGCCTGCTCGAAGTCGAGGCCATCGCCATGGGCGTGCCCATCCACGCGGTGAGCGCCGCGACGGGGCAGGGCTGCGCGGAGCTGATCGCCTATCTCGGCCCCGGCCGGACGGTCGGGCTGCTGGGCTCCTCGGGCGTCGGCAAGTCGACCCTCAGCAACTATCTTCTGGGGCGCGAGGTCCAGAAGACCGCCGAGGTGCGAGAGGGCGACGACCGGGGCCGCCACACGACAACCCACCGCGAGCTGTTCCTGACGCCCACGGGCGGCCTGCTCATCGACACTCCCGGCCTTCGTGAGCTTCATTTATGGGAAGGCGACCTTCCAGGCATCGAGTCCAGCTTCTCGGACGTCGAGGAGCTGGCCGCGAGCTGCCGCTTCAGCGACTGCCGGCACCAGGGCGAGCCCGGCTGCGCGGTCGAGGCCGGGCTGTCGCCCGAGCGGCTGGAGAGCTACCGCAAGCTCCAGCGCGAGCTGTACCAGCTCCACGTCCGCCAGGACGAGCTGGCCCGCCTCGTGGAGAAGAAGAAGGTCAAGATCCTGCACAAGGGCCAACGCCAGATGGAGAAGCTCAAGGGGCGTTGACTCACCCGCAGGCCTGCTGGTACGGTTCGCCTCTGTAACCGCTTACACTGCCAGGAAAGAATGGGACTGAAAAAGCCGGCTGACGTCCTCCTCCTTCTGGCCGCCCTGCTTCTCGCAGGCTGCGGCGCTCCTCCCGTCGTCGCTCCACGTCCTGTTGCTCCGGCCCCCGCGCCCTCTGCCGCCGCAGCGATCGCGATCGATCGCAACGATCCGCTGCTGGACGACGTCGAGCACCGCAGCTTTCAGTACTTCTGGGACCTCGCCGACGCGCACACGCTGCTGATCCCTGACCGTGCGCCGACGCCTTCGTTCTCAAGCATCGCCGCCGTCGGCTTCGGTCTCACGGCCTACGGCATCGGCGCCGAGCGCGGCTACGTGACGCGCGCCCAGGCCGCGGAGAGGACTCTCGCCACCCTGCGCTCGCTGCTGGCGATGAAGCAGGGCACCACGGCTCGCGGGATCTCGGGATACAAGGGCTTTTTCTACCACTTTCTCGACATGAAGACCGGCGAGCGGTTTCAGACGGTCGAGCTGTCGACGATCGACACCTCCCTGCTGATGGCCGGCGTCCTCTTCTCGCAGTCCTACTTCGACGGCGCCGATGCCACCGAGACGGCGATCCGTTCCACGGCCGAGGAGCTCTACGAACGCGTCGACTGGGCGTGGGGGCAGGCGCGCAAACCGGCGATCAGCATGGGCTGGACGCCCGAGGAAGGCTTCCACACCTACGACTGGCGCGGCTACAACGAGGCGATGATCGTCCTCGTCCTCGCCCTCGGGTCGCCCACCCATCCCGTCGAGCCGGGGGCTTGGAGCGAATACACGAAGACCGAGACCTGGGGGATTTTCTACGGTCAGGAGCACATCCTGTTCGCGCCGCTCTTCGGGCACCAGTACTCGCACGTCTGGATCGACTTTCGCGGTATCCAGGATGCGGTGATGCGCGAGCATGGGATCGATTACTTTGAGAACTCGCGCCGCGCGACCCTTTCACAGCACGCCTTCGCCATCGCGAACCCGAACGGCTACCGCGACTACGGCGATCGCATCTGGGGTCTCTCGGCCTGCGACGGCCCGATGGACGCGACGCTCACGATCGACGGCAAGCGGCGGCGGTTTTTCGGCTACGCCGCGCGCGGCGCTTCGGCCAACGAGATCCGCGACGACGGCACCATCACACCGACTGCGGCGGCCTCGTCGATCGTCTTCACGCCGGAGCTTTCGATCCCGGCCATCCACGAGATGAGCCAGCGCTACGGCAGCCTGCTCTACTCGAAATATGGCTTCCTCGACGCCTTCAACCCGACGCTGCGCACCGGCAAGGGAGTGCAGAGCGGGCACGTCGATCCTACGCGGGGCTGGTTCGACGTCGACTACCTGGGAATCGATCAGGGACCGATCGTCGCCATGATCGAAAACTACCGCAGCGGTATCGTCTGGAAGACGATGCGCGGTAATCCCCACATCGTCCGCGGTCTGAAGCGCGCCGGGTTTACGGGCGGCTGGCTCGCGGAGGGTGCCCATTGAGGAGAGCCCGGGCGCTCGCCGCCGGCATCATGGCCCTGCTGGCCTTTGTCTCTTGCCAGCGGGGCGGGGCACCGGCGCGAACCACCGTCCGCTTCTGGGGGTTCGGCCGCGAGGGCGAGGTGGTGCGGGAGCTGGTGCCGGAGTTCGAGCGGCTCCATCCAGATATCCACATCGAGGTGCAGCAGGTGCCGTGGACGGCGGCGCACGAAAAGCTGCTCACCGCTTTCGTGGGCAATGCCACGCCCGACGCCGCGCAGCTGGGCAACACCTGGATTCCGGAGTTCGAGTCGCTGCATGCCCTGGCGCCGCTGAACGCTCGCATCGCGAAGACGGCCTCCGCCATTCCCGGCGACTCTTTCCCCGGAGTCTGGGACGCCAACGTCATTCGGGGCGAGACGTGGGGCCTCCCCTGGTACGTGGACACGCGCCTGTTGTTCTACCGGACGGACCTTGTAGCTGCGGCAGGCGGACCCTGGCCGCCGCGAAGCTGGGCCGAATGGCGGGGGACCATGGAGCGCATCAAGCGGCTCGGTGGACCCCACAAGTACGCCATTCTCCTGCCCATCGACGAGTGGACCCAGCCGGTTGTCTTCGGTTTGCAAACCGGCGCCGGCCTCCTGGACGCGGGCGGCAAGCACGGCGCCTTTCGCGATCCACGGTTTCGCCGCGCCATGGCCTTCTATCTCGATCTCTACACCTCCGGCCTGGCGCCAGCGGTCGATCTGCAGACCGTGGCGAACCTGTACCAGCAGCTCGCCGAGGGCTACTTCGCCATGGTGATCACCGGCCCCTGGAACCTGGGCGAGTTCCGCAACCGGCTGCCGGCCGACATGCAGAACCGCTGGGCCACGGCACCGCTGCCGCCGCCTGAGGCGGGAATGCCCTATCCGGGGGTCTCGCTCGCGGGCGGCTCCAGCCTGGTGCTCTTCCGCAACGCCCAGTCGCCGGAAGCGGCCTGGACGTGGCTGCGCTATCTTGCCGAGCCGGCGCAGCAGACACGTTTCTACAAGCTTTCGGGAGACCTTCCCAGCCGGCGCTCGGCGTGGAAGCTCGGGGGGCTCGCCGGGGACCCCAGGGCGGCGCCGTTCCTGGAGCAGCTCGAGCACGTCGCCCCGACGCCGAAGGTGCCGGAGTGGGAGCGCATCGCCACCCGCGTGGCCGAAGGCGCCGAGCAGGTGATGCGGGGCGGCCAGAGTCTCGATTCGGCGCTCGCGGCTCTCGACAAGGACGTCGACCAGATGCTGGAAAAACGCCGCTGGCTCCTGGCGCGAAACGCGGAGGCGAAGCGGTGAGCGAAGGTTCCGCGGACATCCTGGATCGCAGCGGCACGCGGGCGGAGCGGCGGGCCGCCTGGTTGATGCTGTCCCCCGCGCTGGGCGCCATCCTCCTCTTCTTCGCCCTGCCGCTCGTCGCGGCCCTGGTCCTGTCGCTGACCGATTTCGACATCTATGCCCTGGCCGACATTCGCAACGTCCGGTTCGTCGGCGCCGAGAATTATCTGCGCCTGCTGCGCGATCCGCTGTTCTGGAGGGTGCTGCGCAACACGCTCGTCTTCGTCGTCCTCGGCGTGCCGCTGACGTTGGGACTGGCGCTCGGCGGGGCGCTGCTGGTCAATTCGAAGCTCGCTCGGTGGCGCGGCGTTTACCGCACGGTGTTCTACGCTCCGGTGGTCACCACACTGGTGGCGGTGGCCGTGATCTTCCGCTACCTGTATCACCCGCGCTACGGCCTCATCAATCATTTCTTGAGCCTCTTCGGGGTGCCGCCGATCGATTGGCTGGGCGCGCCGCTGTGGGCGACGATCGCCATCACGCTGCTCGCCGTCTGGCGGAGCTTCGGCTACATGCTGGTCATTTACGTCGTCGGCCTCCAGGCCATTCCCGAATCGCTGTACGAGGCCGCGCAGCTCGACGGTGCGGGAGCGTGGCGGCAGCTTCGCGCCATCACCCTGCCTTTGCTGGGACCGACCCATCTGTTCACCGCGGTGCTGACGACGGTGAGCCTGTTCCAGATCTTCGCCGAGCCCTACGTGATGACGCGCGGCGGCCCGCTCTACGCCACGACCTCGATCACTCTGCTCATGTATCAGCAAGGTTTTCGCTGGTGGAATCTCGGCAGCGCGGCGGCGATCGCCTTCGTGCTGTTCGCGATGATCATCGCCGCCACCGGTCTTCAGGCCCTGTTGCGGAGGTGGACGCGGTGATCCGCCGGCGCGTGAGCGCGGTGCTCGTCAACGGCGCGTTGCTGCTCCTCGCGGTGCTCACGGCGCTCCCCCTGCTGTGGATGATCTCGGCGTCGCTGATGCCGGCGGGTGAGGCGATGTCCCTGCCGGCTCACCTGCTGCCCTCGCACCCCACGCTTCAGCACTACGCGACGCTCTTCTCGCGGCTCAACATCGGGCGGACGCTGCTCAACAGCCTGCTGCTGGCGATCTCCATCACGGCCGTCTCGTTGATCTGCAACTCGATGGCGGGCTATGCCTTTGCGAAGCTCCGCTTCCGCGGTCGCGGCCGGCTTTTCGCGATCCTGCTGGCAACCCTGATCGTGCCGCCGCAGGTCACGGTATTGCCGCTTTTTCTGGAGATTCGGGCTTTCGGTCTCATCAACTCCTTCGGCGGCGTCATCGTGGCGGCCATCGCCACGGTGTTCGGCATCTTCCTGATCCGGCAGTTCGCCCTGGGGATTCCCGACGAGCTGCTCGACGCGGCGCGCCTCGACGGCGCCTCGGAGCTCGGCATCTACTGGAAGATCATCTTCCCTCTGCTGCGGCCGATCCTCGTCACCCTCGGAGTCTTCACGTTCCTGTCCTCGTGGAACGACTTCATGTGGCCCTTGACCGTGCTCACCGACGAGAGCAAGTACACGCTGCCGGTGGCGCTCGCCAACCTCTCCGGCGAGCACGTGCAGGACACGGAGCTGATGATGGCCGGCGCGGTGGTCACGGTATTGCCGGGCCTGCTCCTGTTCCTCGCCCTGCAGCGCTCCTACGTCGAGGGGATCGTGATGGGAAGCGTCAAGGAATGAGACAAGCCGGGCTGCTCGGCGCCGTCCTGCTGGTGCTGGCGTCTCCGCTCGCCGCCCAGACACGGGCTCTCGACGATTTCGCATCGATCGCCGGCTGGAAGGCGATGCCTTCGGACGGCGTGAGCCTCGATCTTTCTCGCGATCACGTAGGCGATCACCACGCGTTGCGGCTCGACTTCGATTTTCATGGTGGAGCGGGCTACGCCGTGGCCCACAAGGCCTTCGCTCTGGACCTGCCGGCGAACTGGCGGATCTCTTTTCGAATCCGAGCCGAGGCGCCGGTGAACAACCTGGAGCTCAAGCTGATCGATCCTACGGGCGAGAACGTCTGGTGGATCAATCGCAGGAGCTTTGAGTTTCCGCGCGATTGGCGCGAGGTAAAGACTAAAAAGCGGCAGATCGAGTTCGCCTGGGGACCGGCGGGCGGCGGCGAGATGAAAAAGATGGCGGCGATCGAGTTTGCCGTCACCGCGGGGACGGGTGGAAGGGGCACCGTCTGGCTCGACGATCTGACCTTCACCGAGCTGCCGCCGGAGCATCCGTACGACCGCACCCCCCTCGTCACCGACGCTCCCGGCTCTCGGACGCTCGACTTCCTGGAGCCCCGCGAATTTGGGGAATTGGTCCTCGACTGGGATGCCGTGTCTCAGTATGCCGTCGACGTTTCCGACGACGGTAAGACCTGGACGACGATTCGCGAGGTGACAGGCGGCAATGGGGGAAGGGATTATCTTTATCTCCCGGAGACGGAGTCGCGATATCTGCGGGTGCGCGGCCCCTCGATTCCTCCCAAGATCGACGTCAAACCCCTCGATTGGGCGCCGACGATCAACGCCTTTTTCGCGGCCATCGCGAAGGACGCGCCGCGCGGCTCCTATCCGCGCTCCTTCACCGGCGAGCAGGAGTATTGGACCGTCGTGGGCGTGCCCGGCGACACCGAGCAGGCGCTGCTCGGCGAGGACGGCGCGCTGGAGGTGGGGAAGGGGGCCTTCTCGATCGAGCCCTTTCTTTTCGTGGACGGCGAGCTGATCTCCTGGGCGAACGTGGAGACGGCCCAGAGGCTCGCGGATGGCTACCTGCCCATTCCAACCGTGACCTGGACGCGCGGCGAGCTCTCCCTGGACGTCACGGCTTTCGCCTCGGGACCTCCGGATCGCTCCCTGCTGCGGGCTCGATACCAGGTTCGCAACCGCGGCGCCAAGGCGAAGCGTCTCCGCCTCTACCTGGCGCTCCGCCCCTTCCAGGTGAACCCCCCCACGCAGTTCCTCAACGCCGTGGGAGGAGCCTCGTCGATCCGCGAGATTGTTTGGGATGGCCATGCCGCGATCGTAAATGGTGGGCGGAACGTGATCCCGGAGTCCGCGCGCGCCGCCTTTGGCGCCACGACTTTCGACGGCGGCGAGATCTCCGAGTCTCTCCGCAAGGGACAGCTCCCGAAGGCCACCCACGTGACCGATTCTTTCGGCTACGCCTCCGGCGCCTTCGCTTGGGTATTGGACGTTCCCGCCAAGGGTGAGAGAGCGATCGGCCTGGCCGTTCCAATGCATCATGAAACCGGGTCCCCCCAGGCCCTCACCACATCGGTCCGCGACTGGCACCAGCGCCTCGACCGTGTCGAAATCAATCTGCCGCCCGCCGCCGACCCGCTCGTGCGCACCTTCCGCACGGCCATCGCTCACATCCTCATCAGCCGGGACGGGCCGGCCATCCGCCCGGGCGTCCGCTCCTACGCCAGGGCCTGGATCCGCGACGGCGCTCTCATCTCCTCGGCCTTGCTGCGCGCCGGCCATCCAGCCGAAGTAAAGGATTTCCTGACTTGGTTCGCTCCCTATCAGTTTCCCAGCGGCAAGGTGCCCTGCTGCGTGGACGCGCGCGGCGCCGATCCCGTTCCCGAGAACGACAGCCACGGCGAATTCATCTTTCTGGCCGCGGAGTACTGGCGCTATACCGGTGACACCGCCCTGGTGGAAAAAATCTGGCCGCACGTGGAGAAGGCCGTCGGCTATCTCGACGAGCTGCGCCGCCGGCGCCGCACGGACGAGTACGCCCAAGGGGACAAGCTCAAGTTCTTCGGCCTCCTCCCCGAGTCCATCAGCCACGAGGGCTACTCGGCCCATCCCGTCCATTCGTATTGGGACGACTTCTTCGCGCTCAAGGGATTGAAGGACGCGGTCGAGCTGGCGAACGGGCTGGGGAAGACGGACGAGGCCGCGCGCTGGGCCGTCAGCCGCGACGAATTCAGGAGGGACCTCTACGCCTCCCTGAACCGCGTAATCTCCGGCGCCGGCATCGATTACGTTCCCGGCTCCGCCGACCTGGCGGATTTCGACGCCACCTCCACCACCATCGCCCTGAGCCCCGGCGGCGAGCTGGCGAACCTGCCGCACCCGGTGCTGGAGCACACTTTCGAGCGCTACTGGAACGAATTCGAGAAACGGCGGACCGGCACGGATTGGAAGGATTACACGCCCTACGAGCTGCGCACCGTGGGCGCCTTCGTCCGCCTGGGCTGGACGGAGCGCGCCCACCAGCTTCTCGACTTCTTCCTGAAGGACCGCCGGCCGCCGGCCTGGAACCAATGGCCCGAAGTGATCTACCGCGAGCCGCGCAGGCCCGGCTTCCTGGGCGACCTGCCCCACACCTGGGTGGGCTCGGACTACGTCCGCTCCTTCCTCGACCTGCTGGCTTACGAAAGAGATTCCGATCACGCTCTGATTCTGGCCGCCGGCATTCCGGACTCCTGGATCGCCGCGCCCGGAGGCGTCGCCGTGCGCCGTCTCCCCACTCCCTGGGGGCTCCTGGATTATTCGCTGGCCAAAGAGGGAGACTCGGTGCGACTGAAGGTGGGCGGAGGCATGAGGCTGCCGCCGGGAGGAATCGTGATTCGAGATCAGGTGATTCGAAAGCTCCCGGCGGAGATCGTTCTCAAGCCTTGAGGAGTGCCTTGCCGCCCGTCCGGATCACCTCGCTGTAGAACCGCGCGCTTGCCTTCGGCGTCCGCTGCTGCGTCTCGAAATCCACGTGCACGATCCCGAAACGCTTCGCGAATCCCAGGCTCCACTCCAGGTTGTCGAGCAGCGACCAGGCGAAGTAACCCCGCAGATCGACGCCCCGCTCGATCGCCCGGTGGACGGCCCACAGATGAGTGCGTAAATAATCGACCCGCAAAGGGTCCTGAACCTCGGCACCGTCCGGCGGAGACGCGGGCGGATCGTAGAAGGCCGAGCCGTTCTCCGTGACGTAGAGGGGAATGTCGCCGTAGCGTTGCTTGATCCACACCAGCGTGTCCGTGAGGCCCTCCGGGTAGACCTCCCAATGCGTCTCCGTGTAGGCGTGGCGCTTCTGCCGCACGCCGCCCGCCATCACGGGCGGCAGCAGGGGATCGAACCGCACGACGCTTCTCGTGTAGTAGTTGACGCCGAGGAAATCGATCGGCTGGCGGATGCGTTCCAGGTCCGCGGCCGGAAAGTCCGGCCAAGCCTCGCCGAAGACCTCCCGCATCTCCTCCGGGTAGGAGCCGTGGAACACGGGATCGAGATACTGGCGGTTCATGTACGCGTCGGCCCGGCGCGTGGCGTCGAGATCCTCCGGGCGGTCCGAGGCCGGATACTTGGGCTCGATGTTCACCACCAGGCCGATGCGGTGCTTGCCCTCCGCGCGGTAGGCCTCGACGGCGGCGGCATGGGAGAGCATCAGATTGTGCGAGGCGATCGGCGCCTCGAAAAGGTTGCGATGGCCGGGTGCGAGAGCGCCGAAGAGATAGCCGCCGTCCGTCACCACCCAGGGCTCGTTGAGGGTGGCCCACATCTCCACTCGGTCGTCCAGAGCCCGGAACATCACCTGCGCGTACTCGGCGAACCATTGGGCCACGTCGCGGTTGAGCCAGCCGCCGCGGTCGTCGAGAGCCGCCGGCAGGTCCCAGTGATAGAGGGTGACGTTGGGCTTGATGCCCTGTTCGAGCAGAGCGTCCACCAGCCGGCGGTAGAAATCGAGCCCTTTTTCGTTGACCTGCCCGGTGCCCGTGGGAAGGATGCGGCTCCAGGAGATGCTGAAGCGGTAGGAATTGAGCCCCAACTCGCGCATCAGCCGCACGTCCTCCTCATACCGTCGATAGTGGTCGCACGCCACGTCGCCGTTGTCGCCGGTCGGCACCAGCCAGGGCGTGCGCGTGAAGCGGTGCCAGATGCTCGGGCCCGCGCCGTCGGCCAGCGGCGAGCCTTCGATCTGGTACGCCGAAGTGGCGGCGCCCCACAGAAAACCGTCGGGGAAAGACAAGGAATCGTTCATTGGAGTTGAGCTCCGGAGGAGATGGGAAGAAGCCTGACTCTGAGACGGAGGGACTCTATCGCAACGCGACACCCGCCGCGAGGTTTCTCTCTGTATCCTTGTGAGCGTGACCTTGCTGCCCTTCGACGAAGCCCTCCGCGCCAGGATGCGAGACCATCTCGTCCGCTTCGAAAGGAGGAGTGCGCCAGCCGCGGATCTCCGGCCTGCCGCCGTGGCCCTCGTCGTCGTGCCCGACGCCGGGGGACGGGCCACCGTCGTCCTCACCCGCCGTGCGATGGGCTTGCGCAAGCACGGCGGCCAGTGGGCTCTCCCCGGCGGCGGCCTCGATCCCGAGGAGACGCCCGAGACCGCCGCCCTCCGCGAGCTCCAAGAGGAGGTCGGCTTGGCTCTGCCGCCCGGTCACGTCCTGGGTGCCCTCGACGACTACTCCACCCGCTCCGGCTTCGTCATCACCCCCGTGGTCATCTGGGGAAGCACCGAGCCCCTGCATCCGGACCCCCGCGAGGTGGCCGGTGCCTACCACGTTCCGCTCGCGGACCTCCTCGATCCAGCCCACGTCGTGACGCACACCATCCCGCAGAGCGACCGCCCCGTCCTCGCCCTCGCCATCCTGAACACCCTCATCTACGCCCCCACCGCCGCCATCCTCTACCAGTTCGCCGAGGTGGCGGTGCTGGGGAAGGACACCCGCGTGGACCATTACGAGCAGCCGATGTTTGCGTGGCGGTGAGGGCCTGCCGAGGAAGACGCGCGGGGAATCGCCTCAAGGCCCCATCACCCGCCCCAACCACTCGTCCCGATCCTTCCGGGCCTCGGCGTTGAAAAAGTGGTCCGTGTCGTACCACTTCACGTCCTTGGGATCGGGCGTGGCCGCGAGGGAGGTGGCGGCATCGAGGGGGGTGATGAAGTCGTCGTTCTTCGCGAACTGGAAGAGGAGCTTCGCGGGGCGTGACTGGCCCAGGTAGTGAACGGCGTCGAGCGGGGCGAGGGCGTCCACCCAGGCTTTCTGCTGCTCGGGGGTGAGAAGCTCCTGGAAGGCGAGGGCGCCCTGGTCGTGGCCGGTCGCGGTCGCTTGGGTCAGCGAGGAGTAGCCGGCCATCAGGACGTAGGCGACGGGCCGCTTCTCGACACCGGCAAGGGTGCCTCCGACGGTGGCTCCCAGGCTGTGGCCGACGTAGGCGAGGCGCTTGGGATCGACCTCGGGGCGGGCGATGAGGAGATCGAAGCCGCGGCGGACGTCAAGAATCCCTTGGAGCTGCTCCTTGCGGCTCACCTCCGGATTCCAGGGATTGCCGCCGCGCTTGCCGCGGTTCTCGGGACGCAGGAAGGGCGCGCTGATCGTCATGGAGGCGAAGCCTCGGTCGCGGGCCAGCTCGACGGCCTCGTCCACGAACGTCGTCCGGCTCCCCTGGCCGGGATGGAGGAAGAGGACGGCCGGGTGCTTCGCTGCTCCCGGCGAGCCCGGCGGCAGGATCAGGTAGGCCGGAACCCGGCCGCCCAGCGGGCTCGCGTAGGAGAGGTCCACGACGCGCACGTCCCCTCTTATCTCCGTGCCGGCCTCCTGGATCTCCAGCGGCGCGCCGGCGTCGTAGTCGAAGAGATGGTGGTTCGCCTCCGCATCGATCGACTGGGAGACCCGGATCAGATCGGCTTTGGCGACGTCGTCCGGACGCAGGAAGATGTGGATCTCCCGGGCGAGCTGCGCGGGCTTTTCGAGCTGGACGAAGTGACCCACCCCCGGCCAGACCTCCCGCCGGGCGCCGTGAATGCCGGCTTCGAGGATGCCCGCATGGGCTTGGACGTCCGGGATATCCGAAGCGCCCACGACGATCCGGACGGGCACGTGGATCTCGCCGAGGCGGGTCAGGGCGGGGCGCTCCGGCGGCCGGCTCTGTGGCGCGGCGCCCGTCACCGGGCCGGGGGAGGCCCTGAGGAACGCGCGCAGACGCTCCTTCGCCGCGGTATCGGCGGAGTCCACCAGGTAGGGATCGTGGACCCAGGCGTCGATCAGCTTTTCGGCGCTCTTCTCCCGGAAGTAGGGACGGAAGTTGGCCAGCCCCCGGCGCTGGAAGTGCTCGGAGTAGGGGAGCCCGGAAACCACGGGCCCCACCAGGAAGAGCGCCTCCACCCGGTCCGGATGGGCGAGCGTGTAATCGACGGCGAGCTTCGAGCCGTTGGAGCAGCCGGCGAGCGCGGCACGGCCGATCTTCAGCGCCTCGAAGACGGCCTGGAGGTCGTCCACCTCGGAGAAAGGCTCCTTCCCGGCTTCGCTACGGCCGAACCCGCGGCGGTCGTAGCGGATGACGCGAAAGCTCCGCGCCAGCTCGTCGAACGGTCCGCTCCAGGAGGCGCTCGGGAGGAGCCCGTCATGCAGGAGCACGATCGCCGGCCCTTCACCGCGCACCTCGTACCAGAGCTTGCCGTTCGGTACCTCGATCAGGCCGGTGGCATTTTCAGCGCAATAGGCCGTCTGGACCCCGGTCATTCCCAGCAACAGGGCCAAGCAGAGGGCTCGGGGTGAGGTGAGGAGATTGGGCATGGAGACATGCTATCCCGTGAAACGAGTCCATCGTGCCTGAAAACTTTCCACCCGAAGCTCCGTAAAGGGGCTTGACGACAGATGTCGTCACGAGTAGCATGGCGACAGATGTAGTCAGGAAGACGGAGTCGAGCTTATGAGACCCAAGTCGATCGGAGATCAGGAGCTGGCGCTGCTGCAGTACGTGGGCGAGCAGGGAGGCGCCACGGTGGGGCAGGCGGCCGAGGGGTTCGGCCTTCCCCGCAGCCTCGCGCGCTCGACGGTGCTGACGATGATGGAGCGGCTGCGCCAGAAGGGGCACCTGGAGCGCCGGCAGGTCGGCGGGGTCTATCAATATTTCTCTCCCGCCGCGCCCGGGCAGGTGATGCGGGACGTGGTGCGGAGCTTCGTCGAGAAGACGCTCGGCGGCTCGGTTTCCCCCTTCGTCACCTACCTGACGGAGGAGGCGGAGGTCTCGGACGGCCAGCTTGCGGAGCTGGAGGAGCTGGTGGCCAAGCTCCAGTCGCAGCGCAAGGAGGAGGCATGAGCGCTTCTGCGGTCGTGGAGTCGCTGGTCCGTACGTCCCTGGAGGGCGCCGTTCTGATCGGCCTCGTCTGGCTCGCCTGCCGGCTCTTTCCGCGCCTTCCGGCCTCCGTGCGCTGTGGTCTCTGGTGGATTGCGTGCCTCAAGCTGCTGGTGGGGCTGGTCGGGATCGCCCCGCTGCGGGTGCCGCTCCTGCCGGCGCCGGCTCCTGCCGCCTCGTCACCGACAATCATTCTCCAGCATGGGTCGGCCTCCCTGGTCGCCGCACAGGCCAGCCCGGACCGGATCGTCCCGGCAGAGCCTGAGGCGCCGCAACCGCGGGGCCTCGCCGAGCGTGCCGCACCCTGGGGACTGGGGCTCTGGCTGGCCGGTCTCGCGATGATCTCGGTGCGGTCCGTGCGCCAGCTTCGCCATACGCGTTGGGTGATCCAGCGCTCCGAGGCGGTGGGGGAGGGATGGATCCGCGGCGCCTATGCGGACCTCTGCCTGCGCCTGGGGCTGCGGCGGTCTCCCGACCTGCGGGGCTCGGCGGACGTACGGACTCCAATGGCCATCGGACTGTTGCGGCCGCGCGTGGTGGTGCCGCGGCCGGGGTTCGAGCGCCTGTCGCCTCCGGAGGCGACGATGACTCTTTGCCACGAGCTGCTGCACGTGCGCCGCCGCGACCTGTGGTTCGGCTGGGTGCCGGCTCTGGCGCAACGCATTTTCTTTTTCCATCCGCTGGCGGCCCTGGCCGTCCGTGAATACGCGATCGCCCGCGAAGCGGCGTGCGACGCGGAGGTGCTCCGGGTCCTGGGGTCGGCGCCCCAGGCCTATGGGCGCCTGCTACTCCGCTGGGGTGTGGCTCCGCGCGAGACCGGTCTCGCCGCCGCGGGTGCCTCGCCCTCGCTCGAGAACCTCAAAAGGAGACTTCAGATGCTGCAGCAGATTTCCGATAGCAGGCGCCGGATTTCCGGCTGGTGGTGGGCGGCGGGTGCCGTCGCGGTGGTGTCGTTGATTCCCATCCGGATCGTGGCGCAGGAGCCGGCGGCGGCGCCCGTGGCCGTGGCCGCCCCGGAGAGCGAGGAGGCGCCTGAGGCGGTGGTGGCTCCCGAGCCGCCGGACGGCGCGATTCCGGACGGCGTGAGAGAAGGGATTCCGGACGGCGTCGAGGGAGGTGTGAAGGGTGGGATTCCCGGTGGTATCGAGGGCGGAGTGAAGGGCGGCGTTCGCGGCGGGGTGAGGGGTGGCATTCCAGCCGTGGCCCCCGTTGTCGCCGTCGCTCCCGTCCCGGGTGTTCCCGGCGTGGCGCCGCCCGTCGTCGCCGTGGCTCCGGCGGCCGGAATTCCGGCTCCGATTGCCGTGGCGCAGATCGCGCAGGTGCCTCCCGCGCCTCCCGCGCCTCCCGCACCCCCGGCACCGCCTGCGCCTCCGGCTCCTCACAGCCGTCAGGCACCGCCTCCTGCGCCCCCGGCCCCTCCCGCTCCCCCGGCGCCGCCCGCGCCGCCGCCTCACCACGGGCACAGGTCGTCCTACAGCTACTCGTACAGCCACTCGGACAACGGCGAGGACTACGTCTTCCTGCATGGCGACAACTCGGCCACGATGAGCGGCTCGACGTCCGAGATCGAGAAGGTGAAGAGGCTGCGCGGCAGCGATGGCGGGGACATCCTCTGGTTCCGCCACGCCGGCAAGGAGTACGTGGTCCGCGATGCCGCGACGCTCAAGGCGGCGCGGGATGTTTTCCAGGAGCAGCAGGAGCTGGGCCGCAAGCAGGGCGAGCTGGGCGAGAAGCAGGGCGCGCTCGGCGCCAGGCAGGGCGGGCTGGGAGCCAAACAGGGAGCGCTCGGCGCCAGGCAGGGCGCCCTGGGAGCCGAGCTGGGAGCGCTCGCCGCCGACCGCGCCCGCCGTGGCTCCGACGCCGACGACCGGGACCTCGAAAAGAAGGAAGCGGAGATCGACAGGAAAATGCGGGAGCTGGGGCGCCAGCAGGAAGAGCTGGGCCGGCAGCAAGAGGAGCTCGGCCGTCAACAGGAGCCTCTGGGCCGGCAGCAGGAGGAGCTGGGACGCCGGCAGGAAGCGGCCTCCCGCAGGGCTGAAAAGGAATTCAAGGCCTTGAAAGAGCGCGCCATTCAAAGCGGTGCGGCTCAGGAAGCTCATTAGCGACAACCCGCCTTGGCCGTCCGGGGAGACCAACCCGGGCGGCCGGTTCCCGCCTCAGATCCGCCGCGCCCGGCTCCGAGCCCTCTAAAACGAAGTGTTGCCGCACTTGCAGGTGCCTTGAATCGCCGAATTCATTGGTGTTTCCGGGCTTCTGTTGTGGTACCGTAGTGCCCACTCGTGGTTCAGGTTTTCACGTCAGCGGTCATCAACCCGTCTAGCCCCTGAGGGGCGGCGAGAGTAGAACCCGGGTGAGTCGAACGGAACAAAAGTCCGCCCATGCCGTCCTGCACTGATCTGTGTATTGCCCGCCGTGGCTGGCCCTCCGCCTGGAGTGCGCCCGGGGCGTCTTAGCCGAGGAGATTTCCCCATGAGCTTTCGCATCCCCGCCAGACTCAGAATCGCGCTCGCCCTTCTGCTGCTGACGATCGGCTACTCGTCCGCCGTCTCCGCGGTGCAATCGCGGTTCACTATCCTGCTCGACCTCGATGACAACCCGGCGACCGGCTGCTCGATGTCGGGCTTCCCAGGGGTGGAGCAGCGGGTGGTGACTACGGTAGATACGGCGACGATTCCCTCGCCCTCGGCGACGGTCACCCGGATTGAGGGATTCGACTGCAGCAACGCCCAGACCTTCGTCGACACCAATCTCCATCCCGTGGGGCTGGGCCTTGGCGAGAACGGTCTCAACGTAGTGGAGACGTTCTGGCCGAGAAGCCTCTCGACGGTCGATCCTTTGCAGCAGATCCGTCTGAGGGTGCTCTCGGAGAACGACAACGGTGGCGCGGACCAGTTGGTGACGACCGATGGCTCTCCGACGGGTCCGAAGATCGTGTTCCAGTTCGCCAGCATCGCCGAGGTCCCGACGCTGTCGCAGTGGGGGCTGCTCCTGCTGGTGATGTTGCTGGCCCTGATTGCTGTGAGGCGGCTGCGGACGCGACGGGTGCGCACTCTGCTCATTCTTTTGCTCCTTTTGGGGATGGTGGGAGTCGTCTGGGCGGCGACCAGCGATCTCAACGGCCAGACGACTGGAGAGTGGTCCTCAAGCTCGCGGGTGGCGATCAACCCCACCGCCATAAATGATGGAGACGACATTTCGGCGCTCTGGGCGATGCGGGACGACAGTACGGACCGGGTGTACTTCCGCACTGACGCATCGCTGGTTTTCAAAACGCCGCAGACCATCAGTTTTACGTCGACGGCGCCGGCCAGCGCCTCCGTGGGTGGCCCGACCTACAACGTGACGGCGACCGCCTCCTCGGGCCTGCCGGTGACGCTGACGGTCGATCCGTCGGCGACCGCCGTATGCTCCCTGTCGGGCTCGACGGTGTCGTTCCTCAGCGTCGGCACCTGCGTGATCGACGCCAACCAGGCCGGCGACTCCAATTTCGATCCGGCGCCGCAGGCGCAGCAGTCGTTCGCGGTGGGCAAGGGGGCGCAGACCATTAGCTTCACCTCGACGCCCCCGGCCGCCGCGACGGTGGGCGGACCGACTTACACCGTGACGGCGACGGCTTCGCCCTCGAACCTGCCGGTGACGTTCACCATCGACGCGTCGGCGACCGCCGTGTGCTCGATCTCCGGCTCGACGGTGTCGTTCCTGAGCGTCGGGACGTGCGTCGTCGACGCCGACCAGGCCGGTGACGCCAACTACAACGCCGCGCCGCAGGCGCAGCAGTCGTTCGCGGTGGGCAAGGGAGCGCAGACGATCAGCTTCACCTCGACCGCGCCGGCGGCGGCGACGGTAGGCGGGGCGACCTACACGGTGACGGCGACCGCCTCGCCCTCGGGCCTGCCGGTGAGCTTCACCATCGACGCCTCGGCGACCGCGGTGTGCTCGATCGCGGGCTCGACGGTCTCGTTCACCAGCCCGGGAACCTGCGTCATCGACGCCGATCAGGCGGGCGACGTCAACTACAACGCCGCGCCGCAGGTTCAGCAGTCGTTCACAGTCGCCAAGGGCAACCAGACGATCAGCTTCACCTCGACGGCTCCGGCGGCGGCGACGGTGGGCGGGGCAACCTACAGCGTGACGGCGACGGCTTCGCCCTCGGGCCTGCCGGTGACCTTCACCATCGACGCGACGGCGACGTCGGTGTGCTCGATCGCGGGCTCGACGGTGTCGTTCACCGGCATCGGCACCTGCATCATCGACGCCGACCAGCCGGGCGACGCCAACTACAACGCGGCGCCCCAGGTGCAGCAGTCGTTCACGGTGGGGAAGGGGTCGCAGACGATCAGCTTCACCTCGACGGCTCCGGCGGCGGCGACGGTTGGCGGACCGACCTACACGGTGACGGCGACGGCTTCGCCCTCGGGCCTGCCGGTGACCTTCACCATCGACGCGACGGCGACATCGGTGTGCTCGATCTCGGGCTCGACGGTGTCGTTCCTCAGCGTCGGCACGTGCGTGATCGACGGCAACCAGGCGGGGGACGCCAACTACAACGCGGCATCCCAGGCGCAGCAGACGTTCACGGTGGGCAAGGGCTCGCAGACGATCAGCTTCACCTCGACGGCTCCGGCCGCCGCGACGGTGGGCGGCGCGACCTACAGCGTGACGGCGACGGCTTCTCCGTCGGGTCTGCCGGTGACGTTCACGATCGATGCGACGGCGACCGCGGTGTGCTCGATCGCGGGTTCGACGGTGTCGTTCACCGGCGTCGGCACGTGCGTCATCGACGCGAACCAGCCCGGCGATACCAACTACAACGCGGCGCCGCAGGTGCAGCAGTCGTTCGCGGTGGCGAAGGGCAATCAGACGATCAGCTTCACTTCGACGGCCCCGGTGGCGGCGTCGGTGGGCGGCGCGACGTACACGGTGACGGCGACGGCTTCTCCGTCGGGCCTGCCGGTGACGTTCACGATCGACGCGACGGCGACCGCGGTGTGCTCGATCGCGGGTTCGACGGTGTCGTTCACCGGTGTTGGCACCTGCGTCATCGACGCGAACCAGCCCGGCAATGCCAACTACAACGCGGCGCCGCAGGTGCAGCAGTCGTTCGCGGTGGTGAAGGGGAATCAGACGATCAGCTTCACTTCGACGGCCCCGGTGGCGGCGTCGGTGGGCGGCGCGACGTACACGGTGACGGCGACGGCTTCGCCGTCGGGCCTGCCGGTGACGTTTACGATCGACGCGACGGCGACCTCGGTGTGCTCGATCGCGGGTTCGACGGTGTCGTTCACCGGCGTCGGGACCTGCGTCATCGACGCGAACCAGCCCGGCAATGCCAACTACAACGCGGCGCCGCAGGTGCAGCAGTCGTTCGCGGTGGCCAAGGGGAATCAGACGATCAGCTTCACCTCGACGGCTCCGGTGGCCGCAGCGGTGGGCGGAGCGACCTACACGGTGACGGCGACGGCGTCTCCGTCGGGTCTGCCGGTGACGTTCACGATCGATGCGACGGCGACCGCGGTGTGCTCGATCTCGGGCTCGACGGTGTCGTTCATCGGCGTCGGAACGTGCGTGATCGACGCGAACCAGCCGGGCAACGCGAGCTACAACGCGGCGCCGCAGGTGCAGCAGTCGTTCGCGGTGGCGAAGGGCAATCAGACGATCAGCTTCACCTCGACCGCTCCGGTAGGAGCGACGGTGAGCGGGCCGACCTACACGGTGACGGCGACGGCCTCTCCGTCGGGTCTGCCGGTGACGTTCACGATCGACGCGACGGCGACCTCGGTCTGTTCGATCTCGGGCTCGACGGTGTCGTTCATCGGAGTCGGAACGTGCGTCATCGACGCGAACCAGCCCGGCAATACCAACTACAACGCGGCGCCGCAGGTCCAGCAGTCGTTCGCGGTGGGCAAGGGCTCGCAGACGATCAGCTTCACCTCGACGGCCCCGGCCGGCGCGACGGTGAATGGCCCGACCTACACGGTGACGGCGACGGCGACCTCGGGTCTGCCGGTGACCTTCACCATTGATGCGACGGCGACCTCGGTCTGCTCGATCGCGGGCTCGACCGTTTCGTTCACCGGGGCGGGGACTTGCGTCATCGACGCGAACCAGCCCGGCAACGCCAACTTCAACGCGGCGCCGCAGGCGCAGCAGTCGTTCCCGGTGGTCAAGGGCAACCAGACGATCAGCTTCACCTCGACGGCTCCGGCCGGCGCGTCGGTGGGCGGAGCGACCTACACGGTAACGGCGACGGCGACCTCGGGTCTGCCGGTGACGTTCACGATCGATGCGACGGCGACCTCGGTCTGTTCGATCTCGGGCTCTACGGTGTCATTCCTCAGCGTCGGGACCTGCGTCATCGACGCGAACCAGGCCGGTAACGCGAGCTTCAACGCGGCCCCGCAGGTGCAGCAGTCGTTCGCGGTGGGCAAGGGCTCGCAGACGATCAGCTTCACTTCGACGGCGCCGGTGGGCGCGACGGTGGGAGGTGCGACCTACACGGTGACGGCGACGGCGACGTCGGGTCTGCCGGTGACGTTCACGATCGACCCGTCCGCGGTTACCGTCTGTTCCATCTCAGGCTCGACGGTGTCGTTCATCGGGGCCGGCACCTGTGTCATCGACGCCAACCAGGCGGGCAACGCCAACTTCAACGCGGCGCCGCAGGCGCAGCAGTCGTTCGCGGTGGGCAAGGGCTCGCAGACGATCAGCTATACGTCGACGGCTCCGGTGGGTGCGACGGTGGGTGGTGCGACCTACACGGTGACGGCGACGGCGACCTCGGGTCTGCCGGTGACGTTCACGATCGATGCGACGGCAACCGCCGTCTGCTCGATCTCGGGTTCGACGGTGTCGTTCATCGGCGCCGGAACCTGTGTGATCGACGCCAACCAGGCGGGCAACGCCAACTACAACGCGGCGCCGCAGGTGCAGCAGTCGTTCGCGGTGGCCAAGGGCAACCAGACGATCAGCTTCACCTCGACGGCCCCGGCCAACGCGAACGTCGGTGGGCCGACCTACACGGTGACGGCGACGGCGACCTCGGGTCTCGCGGTAGTCTTCACCACGGCCACCCCGGCGGTGTGCACGGTCAGCGGTTCGACGGTGTCGTTCGTCGGACCCGGAACCTGCACCATCAACGCCAACCAGCCGGGCAACGCCAACTACAACGCGGCGCCACAGGTGCAGCAGTCGTTCTCCGTCTTCCAGGCGCCGCAAATCACCAGCGCGGCCTCGACGAGCTTCACCTCGACCCAGCCGGGCACCTTCACCGTGACGACGACGGGCAATCCGACCGGCGCCTCGATGAGCATCACCGAGGTCGGGGCGCTGCCCTCTGGCGTGACCTTCGTCAACAACAACGACGGCACGGCGACGCTCGCCGGCACGCCGGCTGCGGGCACGCAGGGCACCTATCCGATCGTCATCACGGCGAACAACGGCATCGCGCCCAACGCGACACAGAACTTCACGCTCACCGTGCTCAACATCCCGCCGCAACTCAAGACGGATCCGCCCTTCACCGGCTTCCCGAAGGAGACCTTCGACACGGTCGGCAACGTGCAGTTCGAATTCAAGGCGGCGCAGACCCTTTCGCCCGGTATTTTCGTCAGCGGCAACCTGGTGGCGAACTTCACCGACCCCGATGGCCCGAACCCGCTCTCGGCGGTCGCCTTCAACGGCGCCACCACCAACGGCGGCCAGGTCACTATCGCCACCAACGGCGAGTTCACCTTCACCCCCAAGGCCGGTGACGTCGCGGCTTCCGACAGCTTCCAGTACCAGGTCACGGACAGCCTCTCCCCGTCGGTAGCCCGGACGGTGACGATCAACCTCAAGAGTCGCGCGTGGTTCGTCAAGAACACCGCCCCGGCGGGCGGCCAGGGCCGGTCCAACGATCCGTTCAACACCCTGGCGTCGGCGCAGACGGCCTCGCTGGCGGGCGATTACATCTTTGTCTACGGCGGCGACCTGACCACGACAGGCCAGGCGGCCGGCATCGTCCTCAAGGCCAACCAGAAGCTCTGGGGTGAGCCTTTCGGCCTCACCGTCGCCACCACGGTCAACGGCGTGGCGAACCCGGCCCTGGTGGCGGCCAACGCCGCCAACCGGCCGAAGATCGACAACCCGGCGGCCGGCGGCAATGCCGTCGGAATCACCAACGTCGCGGGCGTCGAGGTGCGCGGCCTCAGCCTCGCGGCCAATACCAACGCGGTGAACCTTACGACGAGCGCGGCGGGTACCGGCGGCGCGACGATCATCGACAACGTGATCACCGGCTCCGGCCAGCAGGGGATCAGGGTGGTCGCCGGCGGCACCGGCGGCACCACGGTGACGATGCAGAACAACACGGTCAGCGCGACGGGCAACGGCATCGATGCCCGCACGACCGCCGGAGCCACGGTCCTCGACATCGACAACGCCACGGTCACCTCGGCGGCCTCTGGCATCCTGGTCGACGGCTCGGGGGGGGGACGACGGCGATCACCGGCTTCGCAAACAACGCGATCAACGGCAACACCGCCGGCTCCGGCATCCTGGTGACCACCGCGACCTTCGACCAGACTCCGGGCGGCGCCTTCCAGGTCGTGTCCGGAGGCTCCACGGTCATCGGCGCCTCGGGCAACGGCGTCGGCGCTTCGGGTATGGTGCTGACGGGCGTCTCGGGCGACCTCACATTCACCGACATCGACATCTTCGCCGACGGCGGCGCTGGTCTGCGGGCCTCCAGCTCGACGCCCTACACCGGCTCCGCCGGCTTCCGCATCGGTTTCCCGGCAGCAGTCGTCACTCCTGTGGCCACCGTGACGGCGATCGGCGGCCCAGCGGTGGACCTCTCGACCGTGGCGATGAGCAACTTCATCTGGCAGTTGGTCAGCAGCGTCGGTAGCACGACCACCGGTGCCGCGTTCAACAGCGTCACCGGCACCTTCTCGGCCGATACGGGAGGGATCAGCACGTCGAATGCGGCGGCAACCGCTTTCCAGGTGGGCAACAGCAGCGCCACGATCAGTTATATTCCGGCGATCGTTACGACGGCCGGCAAGGGCGTCGACCTCACCACCAACACCGGCTCGACCATCAGCTTCACCGGCACGCTGACGTTCAGCAGCGGCTCCGTCACCGCGTTCAACGCCACGGGCGGCGGCACGGTGACGGCGACGGATGCGAGCAGCACGCTGACCACCACGACGGGTACGGCGCTCAACGTGGTGAACACCACGATCGGCGCGAGCGGCTTGAAGTTCAAGAGCGTTACGGCCGGCACGGCGGCCAGCGGTCCGGCTAGCGGCATTATTCTCAACACCACGGGCTCCTCGGGCGGTCTGACTGTGAGCGGTACGGGGAGCGCAGGCTCGGGCGGTACGATTCAGAAGACGACAGGCCCGGGGATCTCCCTGGCAAGCACCTCCAACGTGAGCTTGTCGTGGATGAACGTGCAGAATGGAGGAGACGATGGCATCCGTGGCACGTCGGTTACCAACTTCACCATCGACCGGGGCTTGATTTCTGGCAACGGTAATGCCGCCGGCGAAGCTGGAATGGACTTTACGAGCTTGTTAGGGTCGGCCTCGATCACGAACACGACGGTGACCGGCTCCGCGGAGGACAACGTAGTCATCCGCAACTCTTCCGGAACCTTGAACCCGCTCACAGTAACGGGCAGCACCTTCAGCAGCAACTCGACGATCGGCAACGACGGTCTGCTGTGCGATGCCACCGGGACCGCCAGCGTAACGATTAATGTTACGTCGAGCACCTTCACAGCGAATCGTGGAGACCATTTCCAGGCGTCCGCGGCCAATACTGCGAACCTGGCGATCACGTTCTCCGGCAATACCCTTACGGGTGGTCATCCGAGCCCGCTCGGCCAAGGCATCACGATCAACGCCGCCACCGCGGTGCCGGGCTACAACGGCGCGGTGACCTACACCATTTCCAACAACTCGATCAACGGTGCCATTCTCAACGCGATCCAGACCAACCTCGGGACATCTGCTTCCACCGCGACGATGAGCGGTACCATCTCGAACAACATCATCGGCACGGCCGCTTCCTTCCAGTCGTGCTCGACTCAGGGTTCCGGCATCGGGATCGACGCGCACGGGAACGGGGCTCATACCGTTCACATCACGGGCAACACCATCCGGCAGTGCTTCGATCGCGGAATTACCGTCCTGGCGAATGACGGCAGCGGTACCTTGAATCTCACAGTCACCGGGAACAACGTGAGCCACTCGGATGGCACCAACAGCCGGGAGGGCTTCTTCATCAACGCAGGATCAACCGATCCAAACGTTTTCGGCGTACCCGACGCGCACTCTGTCTGCCTCACCCTTGGTGGCGCCGGGGCGCTTTCGAACACACTGACGCATGGTCCGGGCGCTCCTGACGACTTCCGTCTTCGGCAGAGGTTCAACACAACGATTCGGCTTCCCGGCTACGCTGGAGCGGCGACCGACACGGCTGCCGTCGTGAGCTTTGTCCTTTCCAAGAATGCGGCGACGACGGGAAGCGCCACCGTCAACTCACCGCCGGGCGGCGGCTTCGTCGGAGGAGCGGCCTGTCCTTAGGCAAGCGGATCTGTCCAGAGATAACCGGCGAGGCTCCTGCCTCGCCTTGTAGAGGAGGGAGTGATGGCTGAGCCTTTTTTGTCGGAAATTAGGATCATGAGCTTTGGTTTCCCCCCCAAAGGGTGGGCCCTATGTGATGGACAACTCTTGCCCATAAACCAGAATCAGGCTCTGTTCTCGCTGTTGGGAACTACCTACGGGGGCGATGGCAGGGTGAACTTCGGGCTGCCGAACCTGCAAGGACGTGCTCCCATTCATATGGGATCTGGTCATACCCTGGGTGAGCGAGGCGGGGAGCAGGCTCATACGTTGTCGATCTCGGAGATCCCGACACACACACACACATTGATGGGATCGCCAACGAACGGTAACGTGGCGCCGGCCGTCGGGAACCTCCTGGCAGCGGCTCTCAACGTTTATGCTGCTCCAACCAACCTGCTGGCCCTCGGTCCTAGCAGCATAGCCAACGTAGGAGGAAGCCAGGCTCATCTCAACATGCAGCCGTTCCTCGTCCTTAATTTCAGCATTGCCCTGCAAGGCATTTTTCCGAGCCAGACTTAGAGGAGAGCCACCATGGCCCAACCTTACGTTGGTGAGATCCGCATGTTTGCCGGGAACTTCGCGCCGGCTGGATGGATGTTCTGCGAAGGACAGCTACTTCCTATATCCGAGTACGAAACTCTCTTCAACTTGATCGGTACAACCTATGGCGGCGACGGTCAGTCGACGTTTGCTCTGCCCGATCTTCGAGGCCGGGTTCCAATCCACTTCGGAAACGGATTCACCTTGGCCGAGACCGGGGGCGTGGAGACCATAACGCTGACGGTGTCGCAGATTCCGGCCCACTCTCATCCCTTGTTGGCTTCATCTTCACCAGGAACATCGAACACGCCGGTCAGCAACCTGACGGCAGAGTCCGCCTCGATCAACACCTATATTCAAGACGTTACCAACAGCAACATGAGCCCTTCCGCAGTCACCAGTATAGGAGGCAGTCAGCCGCACGACAATTTTCAGCCCTATCTCTGTGTCGACTTCATCATTTCATTGTTTGGTATCTTCCCCTCTCAAACATAGGAGCGAGCTATGGATCCTTTCGTCGCCGAGATCCGTATTTTTCCATTCAACTTTGCGCCCAAAGGATGGGCGTTTTGTGATGGCCAGATCCTGCCGCTCAGCCAGAACACGGCGCTTTTCTCGCTGCTGGGAACCACCTATGGCGGAGACGGCAAATCGAATTTTGCACTGCCCAACATGCAAGGGAACGCTCCCATGCATCCGGGACAAGGCCCTGGGTTGTCGCTTCACGATCTCGGCGAGACCGGCGGCAGCGAGACCGTTTCGCTTCTTGAGAGCGAGATACCCGCGCACACTCACGCACAACGGGCTTCCTCGGATGACGCGGATTTGAAAGCGCCAACGTCTGGTCGCGTTCTCGCGCGAGGGAACCCCGGATTCGTCTATCAGTCTTCAACGAGCGGGATCCAGCCAATGTCCGACAACGCGCTCGCCCCCGCCGGCGGCGACCAGCCGCACAACAACATGCAGCCGTACCTGACGCTCAATTTCTGCATCGCCCTTCAGGGCGTTTACCCGCCCAGGACTTAAGAGCGGTGGGGACCCGCCGGCTCCTGCGGGAGCCGGCGTCATATCTTTTATATTTGCGTATTGACATTTTTATTTGGAGGGTCCCATGAACCATTCTGAGTCAGACCCACCTTCTCCTCTCCTCCGGCGCCGGGATTTTCTGGCGCTGGGCTCGGCCGGACTGTTGATGCCTCTCTTTGGAAATCTGGCGTGGGCTGAGTCGCTGGCCTCCGTTTCGGCGGACGCGGCGGTTCAGACGATGTCTGTCGGCTATCTCGACGGCAGCGAGGAGATCCGCGATCTCAAGCGGTTGCCGAGGATGGTCCGGCGGCCCGTGGTTTCCGATGGACAGTCAGCGGAAGCCTCGCCCGTCATCATTCCCGCCACGAGCATCTTCCAGGCGGATACCGAGTTGCCCGGCCAGCCGTTGCGGATTCGCGTCCATGGCCTCTATCCGCCGGTGACCTCCGTAGAGCGCAAGCGCCAGAAGGATGTTCCCGCGGCGGTCGATCTCGAAGCCATCTTCCCGTCGCCCGATCCGGCCTTTCCTGCGCCTCTGCCGTTCTACGTCTGGAGTCTGCGGCAGAAACCCGGCTGGAACCCCAGTCCCCCGGCGAGCTTTCGTTTTCCCTTAGAATGGCACGTGCTGCCTGAGTTCGTATTGAGAGTCCGGGGAGCGAACGGAGTTTCCAAGGTCATGCGGACGATGTTCACTCTCGACGAGGAGCCCGGCCGGCCGAAGCTGAGGCGCGGCGTCTACGTCTTCGGGCTCGATCCGAGAGCCTGGCAACGCGAGGTCCCTCTCTCGGATCTCGCCGGGCGCGCTGCCTCGGAGATGTTCTCGGTGATGATCTCGATCGAATCGGAGCCGGCACCGGCGGCGTAGAGGATCGTCTTGGACTCTCGCATCACTCTGCGCCCCATCGGGCCGGACGACATGGAGTTCCTCCTCCGGGTCTATCACAGCGTCCGGGAGGAGGAACTCGCCATGGTGCTCGACTGGACGGACGAGCAGAAGGCCGCCTTTGTCCGCCAGCAGTTCGAGGCCCAGCACGGCTGGTATCAGGATCACTATGAGGGAGCGCAGTTCGACGTCATCCTGGTGGACGGCGTTCCGGCCGGGCGGCTCTACGTCCACCGGCGGCCCAAAGAGATCCGGCTGGTGGACATCGCTCTCCTGCCGGATTTCCGCAAGGGGGGGCTCGGCACGTCCATCCTGCAGGACCTGCTGGCCGAGGGAGAGGCCGCGGGAAAGCCCGTCACGATCCACGTCGAGGTCTACAACCCGGCGATGCGCCTCTATGAGCGGCTGGGGTTCCGGCCCATCGAGGACCGGGGGCCTTACCGCCTGATGGAGTGGAAGGCGCCGGGCCTTTAGTTGAAGACCGCCTCGTACACCATGCCGCCCTTTTTCGGGTGAGGGCCGATAGGGACCAGGAAGAGATCGAGCTCGCCCAGCGGGTCGTGCGTGAGCTTGAAAGTCTGCTGGCGCAAGATGGGACTACCAGGGCCGAGGAAGTAGAGGGAGAAGGGCTGGGCTCGCGGTCCGGGATGCGGCTCGAGGAGCCTCACCTCGGAGAGGATGATCTCCAGAGGCATGCTGCCCCCATGGTGAACCTGGAAGGGCGTATTCAGGTGCGCCTCGAACGAGGCCGGGGTCAAGTCCTGCAGCATGATCGAGCCTCCGAGCGGGGTGAGGCCGGTACTCTAGTGCAAGCCGCGGGGAAAAGCGACGGGAAAAAAAGAAAAAGCTAAGACAATTTTTACGCGACACGGGAGGCGTGCCAGGGGCAAAGGCGGCCGCCGGTTGGGAAAACACCCACCGGACGGCCGGGAAGTGCCGCCTTGACCAGATCGAGCGAAGGACTACAGGCGTGGCTACCAGCGGTCGCCGCCGCCGTTGCCGTAGCCACCGCCGTAGTTGTCGCGCTGTCCGCCGCCCCTCCCGCCCTGGCCACGGCTACCGCCGCCCCCTCCACCGCCGCCCTCGCGGGGCCGAGCCTCGTTGACGTTGATCTTGCGTCCCATCAGATCACGGCCGTTCAGGTTGTTGATGGCCGCTTCGGCCTCCGAGCTCTCCGGCATCTCCAGGAAGCCGAAGCCCTTGGACTGCCCCGTCACCTTGTCCTTGATGATGGTGCAGGACGAGACGTTGCCAAACTCCTCGAAGGCTTCCCTCAACTGGTCTTCGGTGATGCGGTAGGGCAGGTTCCCTACATACAGGTTCATCGTCGTCTCCTTTGACATGGGTTCGCTTTGACCGTACAAGCAAAACCCTTGCCTGCCTAGTGAGACGGACGCTTCATCCGAGCGCCGGATAGAGCTGGCGGTAGCTGTCCGCCAGGACCAGGATGCGCTTGACGTAGTTTCGCGACTCGTCGAGCTTCAGGGTCTCGAGGAACTCGTCCATCCGGACCTGGGGGCCGGACTCCTGCCACAGCCGCTTGATGCGGTTCGGGCCGCCGTTGTAGCTGGCGAGGGCCAGCTCGACGTTGCCGTCGAAGTCGGCCAGCAGCTCTTTGACGTAGGTCGTCCCCAGCCGGACGCTGAGGTCGGGATTGTAAAGCTGGCTCGGCTGATAGGAGACTCCGACCCTTTGCGCCATCTCGCGGGCGGTCGGCGGCATGAGCTGCATCAGGCCGCGGGCCCCCACCGGGCTGGTGGCTCGGGGATCGAAGGCGCTCTCCTGGCGGATGATGCCGGCCACCAGGTTGGCGGGTACCCCGGCGTTCCGGGCGTAGGTGAGGATGGAGCCGGCGAAGTCCCCCGGTAGCGGGTAGTAGGCGAAGAGAACCTCGGTGGGAACGGTCGACTGGTAAGGGCCACCGAGAGCGGGGAAGGCCTCGCGCAGCAGGACGAGGCCGCTGCGCTGGTCGCCTTTGTGGCAGAGGATGAGGCCTTTCAGGGCCAGCACGTCCCGCCGGTTCGCTCCGGCCGCCACGAGGTTGAGCTCCTCGCTCGCCAGATCGTCCAGGCCGAGGTCAGTGAGCAGCTTGGTGCGCTTCAGGGTGGGCTCCGCCGGCCAAGTGCCCGCCTGCGCCTGGGCGAGGGCGACACCCTCCGGAGCCTGGGTCTCGCCGAGGCGGGCGAGGGCCTGCCGGGAGTAGAAGTCGCTGGTGTCCGAGGTGGCCACCAGACCGCGGTAGAGCTCGCGAGCCGTGTCCGCGTGGCCGAGCTCCTCGAGCACCCGCGCCTTCCAATAGGTGCCGCGGTGAGCGTCGGAGCAGTTGGGGTAGAGCTCGGCGAGCACCGTCCAGAACTCCACCGCGGTCGCCGTCCGGCCGTGCTGGTACTCCTGCCAGCCGCGCTCCCAAAGGGCGGAGGCGCCGGTGTCGTCGAGGGGGTCGAGCTTGCGCAGCAGCCGCAGGGTGTCTACCGCCGGCTCGAAGAGGCCGGCGCTCAGAAAGTCTTTGTAAAGCCTGCGCAGCGAGGCCTCCGAGAGCTGGAGCCGGGCGTGCGAGGTCGTCAGCTTCCGCAGGTAGACCGAGGCGGACTGGGCGTCGCCGGCCTCCGCCATGGCCCGCACGCGCTCCCAGTCGAGGGCCGACTGCTCGTCCTGCGTCGTGGGGCTGAGAGAGCCCAGGAGCTCGAAGGCTTCGCGGCCGCGGCGGGACTGCGTGAGGCAGCGCGCCCGCAGCAGGTTCCACTCGAAGGTGCGCTCTTCGTCCGGCAGCGCGTCGAGCGTGCTGAGAGCGGCGAATACGCTGTCGCCGTCGAGGAACGACTGCGCCCGGCGCAGCACCTCCTGCGGCGAGAGCAGGCGAGTCCAGTCTCGCCGGCTGTCGAGAGCGCGGAAGGTGTGGGCGGCCTGCGAGGCCGCGGCGGAGAGCGGGTCCTCCATCAAGAGCCGCACACCGGCCTCGCGCTGCGCCTGCGGGTCCGCGAGCTTGAGCCCGAGCCGCCAAGCCAGGCCGTTCAGCTCTCTGCCCTCCTCGCCTTCGACTCCCGCCCGGCGGGCCTGGGTCGTGAAGTCGAGGGCAAGGCGCTCGTCGCCGCCGGCGGCGGCAAGCTTGGCCGAATTCAGGAAGGCACGCCCGCGCAAGGGCGAGGTGGGGCAGTCGGCGAGCAGCCGGGCGTAGGCGCTACGGGCCAGAGCCGAGTCGCCGCGCTGAACCGCGTCGGTCGCGAGGAGATAGAGCCGCCAGTCCTCCAGCGCTCCGCCAGGCGTCCCCGAGTCGGTCAGGAGGTTCGTGGCCAGGGACGCATCCCCGGCCGCATGGGCGTAGAGCCCGGCGACCACTTTCGCCTGAGCGGCCTGCTCCGGATACTGGGAGGCGACTTTCTCCAGTTCTTGGCGCGCGACTTGCAAGTTACGCTTCCTGAGGGCCTGGGCGGCCGGGGCATACAAGTTCTCAGGAAGGTTCGACGGATGCCGCCAGCCCTTTTCAGATGCCGCCGGGACGACGAGGGCTGCCGAACGCGGAGAGCTGATCAGGACCGAGACGGTGAGCAGAGCTGAAACGACCAGAAAAACGAGGACGCCGAGACGAATACGCAGAGATTTCGCGGGCACGTGGCCACACCTCCAGACCCAAGGGTTGCGCTGACAGAGTTGTAGGGTCATCCCCAGACAGCTCGAGTCTGAGGCCTTGCACGCCGGGTCGGGTTTCCCCACCTCTGCCAACCCGGCCGGGGGAGCGTTCATTCCCGGGTATCCAAAATTTTCCAAAGAAAACTGGGTCTGCGTCTGATTTCTGCCGTGTAGACAGGGGATTTTGTAAGTTTTTCCTCGCTCAGTCTTTTCATGTCGGTCGAGTATGATTCACCCTCCCAGGCCGGTGGGGTCCTCCGCAGGTGCTGCCCGTAGGCGCTCCGCTCCGCCCGGCTTGAGGCCGTGGGTTCAAGAAAGAGGTCGTCGATGGTTCGTCGGGATCGGGATAGTCGAAACGCCGCGGGATGTCTCCTGAAGGCGCTGCTGGTCGTCGGGTTGCTGGTGGTCGCCGTGGCGCTGTTTGCCACTTTTTACACTGGGGCGACGCCTAAGGTGCTGGTCGAGTCGGCTTTGCCGGGGATCGGCAGGCGGACGCCCATCCAGGTCCGGATCGACGATCCGCAACGGGTGAAGAAGGTGCGGATCGAGGTGGTCCAGAACCTGGACGTCAAGCCGGTTCTGGAGCAGGCGGTGCAGCCGCGGTCGCTCTGGCACTTCGGCTCCGCTCCGCCCCTGGTGCTGCGCGCCGAGGTGGGCCGCGAAACCGTGCAAGGTTTACGCACCGGTGAGGCCACAATTCGGGTCGTCGCCGAGCGGGCCGGCTCCCTGCTGCGCACTCCCGACCCGGTGACGGCCGAGATCAAGCTGCCCGTGCGCCTGGCGCCGCCGACGCTGCAGGTCGCCTCGACCTTCCACTACATCAATCAGGGCGGCTGCGAGACCGTCGTCTATCGCGTGGGGGAGGGCACGGTGCGCGACGGCGTGCGCTCCGGCGACTGGTGGTTCCCCGGCTTCCCCGTGCCCGGTAGCGGCGATAAGCAGGCCCGCTTCGCCTTTTTCGCGATTCCCTACGACACCTCGGACCCTTCGGGCGTGCGCCTGGTCGCCGAGGACGAAGTGGGCAACCGGGCCGAGGCCTCCATCGTCGACAAGTTCACCCCCCGGCCGATGACGACCGACACGATTCAGGTCAACGACGCCTTCATGAACAAAGTGGTGCCGGAGATCATGGGCCAGTCACCCGAGGTCGCGGATCAGGGGGATCTGCTCAAGAACTACATCTGGATCAACCGCGAGCTGCGCAAGAAGAACGCCGCGACGCTCAAGGACCTGGGCAAGAAGTCGGAGCCCAAGTTCCTCTGGAACCAGCCGTTCATCCCCATGCCCAACGCCAAGATCACCGCCGCCTTCGCCCAGCGGCGGACCTACATCTACAACGGCAAGCCCATCGACCAGGAAGACCATCTCGGGTTCGACATGGCCTCGGTGACCCACGACGCGGTGCCGGTCTCGAACAGTGGCAAGGTGGTGCTTGCCCGGTTCTTCGGCATCTACGGCAATGCCGTCATCGTCGATCATGGCTACGGCCTGCTGAGCCTCTACGGTCACCTCTCGGCGATCTCGGTGAAGGAGGGAGACATGGTGCAGCGCGGCCAGGAGCTGGGCCGCTCGGGCCAGACCGGCCTCGCCGGCGGCGATCATCTCCACTTCACGATGCTGCTTCAGGGGCTCGCCGTGACTCCGGTCGAGTGGTGGGATCCGCACTGGATTCAGGACCGCGCCGCCCGCAAGCTGGGGACGGCGCTGCCCTATAAGCCGTAGCCTTGGGACTCGGATCCTAGCCCCGCCGGGAAATCTCCGCGTCGATCTCCGGCAGCAGCCCCGGCGGAGCCGCGATCAACCACGAGAGCAGCGGCGTTTCGCGGTTGAAGCGAATCGCGGAGGGATTGGCCGGCGTGCCGGTGACGATGGCCCCGCCCGCGGCGAGGACGAGGGCCACTCCGGCGGCGACGTCCCATTCGTGCTTGGGAGTGAGGGTCCAGGTCGCGTCGGCGAGGCCGGCGGCCACCAGGCCGAGCTTGTAGGCCACCGAGCCGGTGGGGCGGATGGTGAACAGTGTGTCGCGATACCCCTTCCACTCGCCCCGCTTGACCTCACTGCGGCTCGCCAGCACCGTGGCTCCGGCGAGGGACGGCCGGTCGCTGACCCGCGCCGGCTGGCCGTTCAAAGTCACCCCCAGGCCCCGGGCGCCGAGGATGGTCTCGCCGGTCGCCGGGTTGAGCAGGCCGCCGGCCACGGGCTCGCCATCCACCACCAGGCCGACCGAGACACACCACTCCGGAATGCCGGTGACGAACTCGCGGGTGCCGTCGAGCGGGTCCACCACCCAGACGCGGCGCCGGTCCAGCCGGGAGAGGTCGTCCTCGGTCTCCTCGGAAAGCCAGCCGTCGCCGTCCTGGGGGAGGAACTGCCTGAGCAGCGCGTCGATGGTGGTGTCGGCCTCGGTGACGGGGTCGTCCCCCTGCTTGAACCGGGACGCCACCTCGCCGGGAGTGAAACGCTGGAGCGCGGCCTTCGCCCGCTCCAGCGCCTCGCCGATGCGTTGCAGATCGTAGGCAAGATCCGCCTCGCCGCTCACTTCTCCTCCAGCGTGTCGCCGACGTAGCCCTCCCGCTCGAGGAAGAGCAGGATCTCCTGCGCCGCCTCCTCGGGGGAGAGGACGGTGGTGTCGATCACCACTTCGGCGTCCGCGGGCTCCTCGTAGGGGTCGGAGATGCCGGTGAACTCCTTGACCAGGCCGGCCCGCGCCTTGGCGTAGAGGCCCTTGCGGTCCCGCTGCTCGCAGATGTCGATCGGTGTGGCGGCGTGGACGAGCACGAAGCCGCCGCCGGTCTCGATCGACGCGCGCACTTCCTTGCGCACGCTGTCGTAGGGCGCGATGGGAGCGCAGATGGCGATGCCGCCGTTCTTGGTGATCTCCGAGGCGACGTAGCCGATGCGGCGGATGTTGATGTCGCGATGCTCCTTGGAGAAGTTCAGCTCGGAGGAGAGGTTCTTGCGCACCATGTCGCCGTCGAGCAGGGTCACCGGCCGGCCGCCGGTCTCCATGAACTTCACCAGCAGCGCCGAGGCGATGGTGGACTTGCCGGCGCCCGAGAGGCCGGTGAAGAACACGGTGAAGCCCTGCTGCTTGCGCGGCGGGTGGGTGCGCCGCAGCTCGTCGGCCACTTCGGGGAAGGTGAACCAGGAGGGCAGGTCGCGGCCCTCCTGCAACCGGCGGCGAAGCTCGGTGCCGGAGATGTCGAGGGTGCGGGAGCCGGGCGGGATCTCGTCCTGCGGCATGTAGGTGTCGAGGTCTTCGACATAGGAGACCATCTTGAACGGCACCATCTCGACGCCGAGCTCGTCCTGATGCTGCTGGAGGAGGGTCTGGGCGTCGTAGGGGCCGTAGAACTGCTTGCCCTGGCGGTCGGCGCCGGGGCTCGCGTGGTCGCGGCCGACGATGAAATGGGTGCAGCCGTAGTTCTTGCGGATCAGGGCATGGAGCATCGCCTCGCGGGGGCCCGCCATGCGCATGGCGAGCGGCAGCAGCGAGAGCTTCGCCGTGTGCTGGGGCAGGCGAGGCATCACCGCCTGATAGCACCGCACGCGGGTGTAGTGGTCGATGTCGCCCGGCTTGGTCATGCCGACCGTGGGGTGGATGAGCAGGCTGGCTCGCACCTCCTTGGCGGCGCGCAGGGTGAGCTCGCAGTGGGCCCGGTGCATGGGGTTGCGCGTCTGGAAGGCCACGACCCGGCGCCAGCCCATGCGGGCGAACTCGGCCCGCAGCTCGGCCGGCGTGTGGCGCAGCGCGCGGAAGTCGTAGTGAATGGGAAGCTGCAAGCCTTCGAGCCGGCCGCCCACGGCGACGCCGTTGGTCTTGTGCAGCAGATGGGCGACGCCCGGATGGTCGGGGCTGGTGGTGCCGAAGGTGGCCTCGGCGCTCTTCTCGCGGTCCGGCTCCCACATCTCCTCGACCGTCATCGCCGCGAGCATTACCCCTTCGGGATCGCGCAGTGCGAGCCGGCCGCCGGCGCGCAGCTTCTCCGCCACCTGCGGCGTCACGTCGAGCAGGATGGGAATCGGCCACAGGGTGCCGTCGGCGAGACGCATGCGCTCGCAGACCGAGTCGTGGTCCGCCCGGTTCATGAAGCCGGTCAGGGGCGAGAAGCCGCCGTTCAGGATCAGCTCGAGGTCGCAGAACTGACGCGGGGTCAGATCCCAGGACGGCCAGTCGCGGGAGGCCGCTTTCAGCTCGGCGGCGCGCTCGGGGCCAACCATCGGGTCGACCAGGGTGCCGCCGTGGGGCTCGATAAGGTGGCTCGCGGCGCCTTCGGGCCGCGGATCGGGCTGGGGAGTTGGGAACACAGAGACATTCGTCATGAGCTTCCTCGAAAAAGTTGGAGCAGGAACGGAATGGCCGGGGCGCCGGCCAGGAGAATCGATGATCCAGAGCGGGGTCAAGCCGCCGGCCCCTTCACGGGCCGGTTTGAGCACACTCGCACTCTACAGTGCGAGGAAGCCTGGGAAGGGAGACAACGAAGGGAGACGACCGGGCTTTCAGGGCCGCGCCGGCGACGGCTCGGGGGGCTCGGTGACGACCACGCCGATGCCGGTGATGGCGGCGGGAATCAGAATGGCCTTGCGCTGCCACCAGGCGATGACGCAGGCCCGGCACACCTCGTCGGAGCGGCGGATGCCGGCATGATTGATCCGCGTCACCACGCCGTCACAGAGGAACGCCAGCACCTTCTGCCCCTGCTGCTTGGCGGAGGTCTCGCCCACCGTCAGGTTCTCGGCGACACCGCGTTCTTTCTCGCTGAGCTGGACCCGGCAATCGCCGGTGATCTTGATGATCTGGGACTCGGAGCGGGCGGCCACCCGGCCCGTGGCGTCGACCACGGCGCCATAGACCTCGATCTGCTCGTTGCGCATTTCCGGCTTGGGCGGAATGGCCCAGTAGTGCCCGCCGGGCTCGGCCTCGAGAGCCACCCAGTAGAAGTCCTCATGGTCCCGCCAGCGGAAGTAGAGCCGCGGGGACTGGCCGGGGGTCAGGGGGGAAAGGTTGGCGCGCACGACGCCATTCTGCTCCCGAGGCATGCAGCTCGCCTTTTCCAGCATGACGGTCTGCGGGCTCTGTGCCCCGGCGGCGATCGCGCCGGCGAGCAGCAGACCGGTAGCCATGAGGATGCGCACTCTCATCTTGGATTCCTCCCTATCCCCAATATTATAACCGAGTTCCGCGTCGCGGGCCTCATTGGCCTCCTCCCTGGCCGAGTATCGTCTTGGCGTAGGAGTCCACGTAGGGCGTCCGGCGCAGGTTGGGCAGAGCGCGTTTCAACGCGGCGGCGGCGGCGGTGTCGTCGCCGAGCTCGTGGAAGGCCACGGCCAGGTAGAAGAGTCGCTCCGGCTCGTCCTCCCCGGGATCGCCGCCGCGGTGGAAGTAGGTGGCGGCGTCGCTCCAGCGGGAGATGCGATAGGCGGCCTCGGCCGCCAGGTGCTGGGCGTCCTTGGCGCCGGGATGAGCGTCGGCCACCTCGCGAGCGATCTCAAAGGCCTGCTTGAGCTCCTTGGCGGAACGCTCCTGGGAGAGGAGCTGGCGCGCCTGGTCCATCTTCTTGCGCTCGGCGGCGGTAAAGGGTTTGGTGTCCTGCGCCGGCGCCGTCGCGGGCGGCTTCGTCGCGGTCGCGGGAGCCGGGTCCGGCTTCCGCGCGAGGATCGGCGCGGCCGGGGGCGTGGACTCCGGTTTTTTCACCATGGCCGGCGGCGCGGCCTCCGGTTTCTTGACCGCGCCGGCGCTGGGGGCGGGGGTGTCCACCTTCCTGGCCACCGTGGCGGCCGCATCGGGTTTCTTGCCATCGCCCTTCTTCGCCACCAGCGGCCGGAAGACCGGCACGCTCTCCAGGGTGGCCGCCGGCAGGCGGGCCACGAGCCGTGGCTCCAGGGCCGCCCTCAGCTCCGGGGGAAGCTCGCCCTGGCTATAGGCGGAGAAGCGCTCCTCGACCTCGACGAGGCGCTTGAAGGTTTCGCGAAAGCCGTCCACGTCGTCGGCCTTGTCCTCGGAGAGGGCCAGGCGCGCCAGGCAGTCGGCCAGCACTTTGGGCTCGTCCAGCATGCCGAAGCAGGCCAGGTTCAGGAGGCGGGACGCGGCCGCGTACTCCTTGCGATCGTAGGCCTGCCGGCCGTCGCGCAGCAGGCTGAGATAGAAGGGATCGGCCGCGGCGGCGAGGGCCGGCACCGCGAGGAAGAGGAGCAGGGACAGCAGGGAGAGCTTGGGCTTCATACGGGTTCCGGCAGCGGTCGATCCGTCACCACCGCTCGAGGATTGTCGTCGACCAGGCGCCAGGCGACGTCCCGGCCCCAGCGTCCGGCGATGAGGTCGCAGGCGCGTTTGAGGCCCGGGGGGCGCCGGCGGACGCCGTGCGAGTCGCTGGCCACGAAGTGGACGAGCCCCGCGTCGAGCAGGGAGAAGACGTCGTTCTGGGGGCGGCGGCCGAAGTCGCCGGTGACGCTCATGGCCGTCACCTGGACGGTGGCGCCGAGCGCCACCAGGCGCTCCACCAGCTCGGGGTCCGCCGCCAGCCAGGGGATGAACTCGGGATGGGCGATGACCGGGTGCCAGCCGGCGACCGCGAGCTCGTGGACGAGGTGGATGGCCTCGGTCGCCGTGCCCTGGGCGTCGAGCTCGATGAGCAGGTAGCGGGAGCCGGCGAGAGGGAGAACGCCGCCGCCGGGGAGCTTTTCGACCTCGGCGAGCAGCGCGGAGTCGACGTGAACCTCCCCTCCCAGATAGACGCGCAAGCCGGGGCCCACGATGTCCTGCAGCTCGCCGGCCAGGGCGGAGAGGCTCTCGCGGTCGGAGTTCCACCACTCGCCCCGGCGCTGGTGCGGTGTCGCGATCATCGCCTCGCAGCCGTCCTGAGCGGCCATGCGGCACATTGCGGCGGCCTCCTCCAGGCTCTGGGCGCCGTCGTCGACACCCGGCAGGATGTGGCAGTGCAGGTCGATCATCAAGCGGCCGAACCCGCCTTCGGCTCGCTCTCCTCGGCGCCGTAGGACTCGTAGTACTTGTAGCGTTTGCCGAGGCCCGATTGCAGCGAGCTGTAGCGGTTGAGCACGGCGCCCAGGATCTTGACGCCCGCCTGGCGCAGACGGTCGCGGCAGATCCGCGCCTCCTCGCGCGTCACCTTGCCGCTGCGCAGGGTCAGCACCACGCCGTCGACCAGCATGCCGACGATGGTGGCGTCGGTGACCGCGAGGGCCGGGGGCGTGTCGAGGACGACGTAGTCGAAACGGCCGCGCATGGCGCGCAGCCAGTCGCGCATGCGGTCCGAGGAGAGGAGCTCGGAAGGGTTGGGCGGGATCGGCCCCGACGGCGTGGCCCAGAGGTTCGGCACCTCGGTGGGGAAGATCGCCTCGTCCCCGCCCGCGGTGAGCTGGTTGACCAAGCCGTATCGGTTGGAGATCCGCAGCACCTGGTGCAGCCGCGGCTTGCGCAGATCGCAGTCGACGATCAGCACCTGCCGGCCGAGCTGGGCGAGGACGATCGCCAGGTTGACGGCGGTGGCGGTCTTCCCCTCGCCGGCGACCGCCGACGTCACGGCCACCGTCTTGAGCTCGCGGGCCGAGGAGAGGAGGAGGCCGGTGCGCAGGGAGCGGTAGGCCTCCGAGACCAGCGTGCGCGGATGCTCGTGGGGCACCATCTCGATCTGCGCCGCCGCGGCGCCCGCCTTCTTCTTTTCTTTCTTGTCCTCGCGCCTTTCGGCGGCCGTGCGCCCGGGGCGCGCCCGGGCAGGCTTGTCCCGGGAGGCCGGCTCGCCGTAGCCGTAGGAGCCGCCATAGCCGTAGGTCTTGCCGAGCTCGGCCATGTCGTGGATCACCGCCAGCGGCGCCACTCCCAGCCGGCGCTCGATCTCCTCGGGCGACTTGAGCGTCCGGTCCATGAACTCGACCAGCATGGCGAGGGCGATGCCCGCGAGCAGCCCGAGCAGCACTCCGTAGGAGACGTCCTGGCGCAGCGAAGGGCGGAAAGGCCCGCCGGGCACCAGGGCCTTGTCGATGATGCGGATGTTGGACTGGCGGGTGTCCTGGAGGCGGACGGCGACCGCGGTCTCCGACTGCTTGTGCATCAGCTCGTCGAGCAGGTCGCGGCGCGTCTGGATCTCCACCTTCAGGTTGGTGTATCCGACAGCCGCCGAGTTCTGGTCGATCGCCTGCCCCTTGAGGGTGGAGAGCTCCGACTCCAGCGCCTGCTCCTGGCGCAGCACCGTCTGGTAGGTGGCGGCGGCGGAGCTGCGCGCCTTCTCGGCCTGCTCCTTGACGACGTCGGTGATGTGCTGCTGGCTCTTTTCGATCTCCGCCTTGAGCGACACCATCTCGGGGAAGTCGGGCTTGTAGGTCTTGAGCTTGGTGTCGTAATCGCGCTGGAGGTTGAGCGCCTCCTTGCGCAGCTCGGTGACCATGCCGCCCGAGAGGCTGTCGGCGATGGTGTCCTTGGGCGCGGTGATCGTCTCGTGGTACTGCGCCTCTTTCTCGATGCGCAGGCGCTTGGCCTCCATCAAGCTGTTGTTGAGCACTTCGAGGCGCTTGACGGTGACGTTCTGGGCCGGATCGAGAGTCACGATGTCGCTGCGCCGGCTGAAGGCCTGGAGCTGGACATCCTTCTCCTGGATCTCGCGCTTGAGGGTCTCGATCTGCGAGCCGAGGAAGGTGGAGGCCTTGCCGGCGGTGGCATAGCGGTCCTCGACCCCCATGTCGATGAAGGCCTCGGAAAAGGCGTTGGCCGCCTTGGCGGCGAACTCGGGAGAGGCGGCGGTATAGGAGAGCTGCACGAGCTGGGTGCCGCGCACGGGCGCCACCGCGAGGCCACCCCGCACCTGGGCGGCCAGCGAGCCCAGCACGGCGTCATCGTCCTCCGCCGTGGGGCTGTGCCCCCCTTCCTTGCGGGCCCCCGGGTTGAACGCCGGGTCCTCCATCAGGTCCAGGCTCTTGACCACCCGCTCGGCGAGGCCCCGGCTCTGCAGCAGCTCGTACTGGGTGGGATAGAACTCCACGTTCCAGTAGTTCTCCAGCCAGGGATTCTGGCCGCCGTTGCCCAGCGGCGTCAGGTTGCGGCGCTCGATCTGGATGGTGGCCGTCGCCTGGAACGCCTTGGGCGTGATGGCGTAATGGATGCCGGCACCGGCGAGGCCGAGCAGGCAGCAAACCGTCGCCAGCTTCCAGTGCCGCCGCACCATGCCGAGGTATTCGCCAAAGTTGAACTCGGATTCCGGCTCGTCGGCGGCGACCACCGCCGGCTCGGCTTCAAAGGGCACGGAAGAGAGGGGTCTCAAAAAAAGGACTCCTTGACGACCAGAATGTCTCCCTGCCGCAGCTCGAGGTCGGGCTCCTTGCCGGCGAGGATCTTCTTGTAATCGACGGTGACCTCGTGGGGACCGCTGGTCACGTTCGCCCGCTTCACGAGGATCTTGTTCGCGGCGCGGTCGGTGAGGCCGCCGGCGTGGGCGATCGCGGCGAGCACCGTCATCCGTTCATTGCTCTTGAACACCAAGGCCCCTGGCCGGTTCACCTGGCCCAGGCAGTAGATGGTCAGCTCCGCCGTCCCGGGGACGTTGATCAGGTCATTGGAGAAAATCGGGAGGTTGGCCTTGGGATCGCCCCGCAGCATCAGGTCGTCGAGGTTGATCGTCACCTGGTCCGACAGGCCGTTGTCGGCGCGGCGCAGGATGTAGGCGACGTTGCCATGGTTCTCGATCAGGCCGCCGGCGGCGGTGAGCGCCTCGAGCAGCGTCCAGCGGCCGGAGAAGCCGAGATTGCCCGGCTGTTTGACGGCCCCGATCACCGAGATCGGCCGCGACCGGAACTCCAGCACCTGCACGTCCACCGACGCCCGCTGCATGTACTTGTCCTCGAGCAGCTTCTTGAGCGTCGCCGTGATCTCGCCGGTGGTCTTGCCGGCCACCTTGACGTCGCCCAGCAGAGGAAGATTGACCGTGCCGTCCTCGGCGACCCGGCGGTCGCCATTGAGCTTGGCATCCTCGTCGACGCGTACGGCGATCAGGTCACGCGGACCGATCTGGTAGGTCGGGTCCTTACTCTGCGCTCGGCCCGCCACCGCCAAGGCCAGCGGCAGGAGTAGGAAATAGGACGCTATCTTCTTCATACGGCTTATCTAACTGACTCTTGATGATACTCCAACGGGGCGCCACGGTCCAGCGCCGGGAGCGGGGAAAATCCCTACCGTCCTCCAAAGCTGAAAGTCAGGCCGGCCGAGGTGTAGGTGCGGCCGGGGCCGAAGGCCGAAGGGGCGAACCGGGAGCGCAGGGCATTGAAGCCGATAATGACGTCGCGGCCGAGGTCGAAATCGAAACCGCCGCCAAAGGACGACACGTCGTCGCGGCGGTGGGGAACGCCGGCGGCGAAGGCGGTGTAATCGTTGGAGCCGGTCTCCGCGAAGGCGCGGGCGCTGAAGCGCCGGCCGAGGCTCCCCCGCAGTGACAGGCCCAGCCGGTCGTCCTGGAGATAGGCGTATCCGGAGGTGATGGCGTAGTTGAGGTTGCGGCTGGCATACAGCGAGCCGACCAGCCGGCTGCTGCCCAGTTGGAGGGTGGCGCTGCCCGTGGTCTTGTGGAAGGGGACGAAATCGGACCCCTGGCGGGCCGAGAGCGATCGGGAAGCCAGATCGCCCTCGAAGCCCAGAAGCCGGAGACGGTAGCGAAAGCGGATCAGCGGTGACGTGCCGCTATTGGAGCGCGGCAACGCGGTACGGGCGAAATCCACCCGCGAGCCCTCCAGGCCGAGCGCTACGGACAGCTCCTGGCGCGGCTGCCAGCGCAGCCCCCCCTGGATCAGCCGTTCCCGGCGATCGAGCAGGTGCAGGCTCGTAAGCAACGGGTCGGTGAATTCGTTCGTCAGGTAGGTCTGGGAGGAGAACGAGCCGGCGCCGAAGGTGAAGAGGGTGGGGGCCAGCTCGAGCTCGGTGACAATCTCGCCGCCGTTCTGGCGTGCGTTCGTCAGCACCGGAATCTCGGGAGTGACGATCCGCAACTGCTGGGAGTGTCCGGCCGTGGCCTCGACGGTGAGGCGATTGAAAAAACCGTGAAAGCCGATCCGGTAGCGGCCGTCCAGCCGCCGGCGGTCCGCCTGTTTTTCCCACCACACGTACTCGGGCAGGGCCTCGACGCTCCAGGTCACCTTGGTACCATTGCGGAGATAGGCGCGGAATCCTGCTCCGACCGTCGCGGTCAGGTCGGAGGGCAGCGGCTGGCCGGTGTTGAACAGGGTGCGGACGTAGGCGACGTCGTGGAGGGCGGCCCAGGGTTGGACGAGCACCGGGCCGAGCCGGTAGCGGGCTCGGGAAACCTCGAGGTCGAAGGCCAGCTTGCGGTTGGCCGGCTTCTCCGCGGGGCCTCCAGGAGCGGTATACTCGAACTGAGCTCCAGCACTTCCGGCTATCAGGAAGAGGACCAGGATCGTTGAGGCTTGGATCTTCAAGCGTAGGGTCTCCACTCGGCGGATACGCCCGTGGTTGGCGAGGGCTCTGTCAAACGAAGTCGCTCGGGTTGCCGCCATGATACGTCATTCCGGTCTCGTCCTCACCGCCCTTCTCACGCTCGTCCTGCTTTTTGCGCCGCTGCCGTTCGGCGGCGTCACGGCCTGGGCCGAGGCCGCTCTGCGAGTGGCCGGCTTCCTCGCCCTGGCCCTCGCCGCGCTGTCGGTGGAAAGGCCCTCGGCTCTGCGGCCGGCGGCGGTACCGGCCGCGGCGCTGACCGCCGTCGCCCTGCTCGGCCTGCTCCAGAGCGCGCCGTTGCCGGCGCGGCTCGTCGCGTTCCTTTCTTCCAGCCACGCCGGGCTCCAGCGGCAGGCCGCGGCCCTGGTGGAGGGGCAGGAACCGGCGGCCCGGCTCTCCCTGGCTCCGACGGCCAGCCGCTCGGCGGCCCTGGGCTGGGCGGCGGCGGCGGCGGTGTTCCTGGCCGCCGCCGTCGCCGGCCGCCGCCGCCGGCAGCGCCGCTGGTTGGCCGGGGCGGTGCTGGCCGGCGCCCTCTTCCAGGTATTCTTCGGCGCCCGTGACTGGTTCGCCCACGCCTCCACGCTGTGGGGAGTCGAGCTGCACGTCCCCGCCCTGCGGCTGCGCGGTACGTTCGTCAATCCCAACCATCTCGCGCTGTACCTCGAGATGGCGCTCCCGATCGCTTTCGCCTGGAGCTGGTGGGGAGTGCGCCGGGCCGCCGAGCAGACCCAGCTCGAGCGCCGGCTGCTGCTCATCGGTCCGCCCATCCTGGCCTGGCTGACGCTGTTCGCCGGCCTCTCCTTCACCGGCTCGCGGGCCGGGCTGCTGGCGGCGGCCGCCGCCGTCTCGGTGCAGGGCGCGCTGGTGGCCGGAATTCCGCGCCGGTGGTGGCTGGCTCCCCTGGGCGTGCTGGCGGCGCTCGCCGGCGTGGGGGTGGTGGCCGCCATCGGTCCCCACGAGGGGCTCGGCCGGCTGCTGGCCACCACGACGACGGACGTCAGCCTGGGGGCGCGGCTCGAAGAGTACCGGGCGGCGCTGGGCCTCTGGGTGCGCTTTCCGGTCACCGGTGCCGGCCTCGGCACCTTCCGCGACGCCTTTCCCCTGGTCCAGACGCCCACCCTGGAAGGCACCTGGTGGCACCCTCACAACGAGTTCCTGGAGGTGCTGGTGACGGCGGGGCTGGTGGGGGCGGCCGTCGTCGCGGTGGGCCTCTGGGGGCTCCTGCGCGGTCTCGGCGGCGTGCTGCGCGACGGCCTCCGCTCGGAAGACCGGGCCGCGAGCCTCGCGGCCCTGGGGGCGCTGGTCTCGGCGGGGATTCACGAGAGCCTTGACTTCGGGCTTTCGATGCCGGGCAACGCGGCGACCCTGCTCATCCTGCTGGGCGCGGCGACGGCGGCGGCGCGGCGCGCCCCCTCACCGCAGCTCGACCGCACCCGGGACCATCTGGTGGGTCTGCGCGTCGACGACCTCCAGCACGTGGATCCCCGGGCTCAGGGGGGAGGTCAGCCGGAGCGCCGGCGCCACTCCCGCCGCGGCGCGTAAGGGGAAGATGCCGAGCCCGGCGCCGTCCAGGCGCAGCTCCGCCACCACCCCGGACGGTGGCAGGGAATCGAGTCCCAGGACGATGGCGGAAGCGGGCTCGGCCACCACCAGCTCCAGCCGGGCGGTGCCCCGGTTCCAGGTCCAGTCGCCGGCTTGCCAGGACCGCCGGGCGAGCGCCGCCAGCTGGCTTTGCGCCTGGGTCAGGGCCTGAGCGTCGCCGGCCGCGCGGGCCACCTCGGCGGCGGTCCGCAGGTAGAGCGGCCGGTGCTGCCAGGAGAGGTGGACCAGCGCCAGCGCCTCCCGGGCCTCGTCCCCCCGGTCCCGGGCGGCGAGCAGCCTTGCCTTGGCGAGCAGGTAGGGCGCCCAGGCGGCGGTCCCCAGCCCCTGCGTCCGCCGCTCGTAGAGGCTGGCCCGTGCCGGGTCGCCCGAGTACAGGGCCGCCAGAGCCTCCTGCGGCGGCTCCTGCCCATTGACGAAGCGGGAGAGGCGTTTGATGGCGGCGGGCTCCATCGGGCAGCCCGCCCACTGGCAGCGGTCGAGGGCCTGGGCGAGGTGGGGGGCCAACCGCGCGGAGGTCGGCGCATCCACGGGACCGGGCGGACAGCGCTCCAGAGCCTGCTCCAGGAGGGGCACGAAGCGGACCTCGGGCCGGACCCGCTGGGCGATCTTCAGATACTGGGCGCGAGCCTCGGTGAGGGCCCCGGCGCTGCGCAGCCGGTCGGCGGTGACGAGATCGCGTTCGAGCTGGGCCAGCAGCTCCTCGACCGCCCTCTGGCGGGCGGCGCCGTAGCCGGCGAAGTCGCCGCGCTGGGCGAGGCTGGCCGCCGCCTGCTCCCAGGCCGCCGGGTCCTCCGGCAGCAGCGAGAGAGCCTCCTTGAGGTCGCCGGCGCGGTCGAGCCACGGTTCGAGGAACCGGTTGCGGTCCTCGGCGTTGCGAAAGATCTCGGTCAGGAGGCCGCGAGCGATGGCGCGCTTGCGCGGCGAGAGCACCGGCCAGACCTCCAGGTAGGCGGCGGCCAGGAAGTGCACCGGCTCGCGCCGGGCGGGCGCCAGGCGGAGGGCCGCCTCCAGCGGCGCCTCCCAGCGCCGGTAGCGGGTGAAGAGGCGCGGATCGTGCGCCTGCGCCCAGCCGATGTAGGTGGCGGCTCCCAGCTCCTCGGCCGCCTCCCAGGAGGCGGGCCGCCGCAGGAGGATCTCGGCGCTCGCCTGGGCCGCCGCCGCCATGCGCTCGGCGGACTCGCGGGCCGCCCGCTCCGGAGCCAGCCCGCGGCCGCGCGCCGGATCGAGCTCCGCGGCGAGCACCGACCGGGCCGCCCGCAGCCGCACCCGCTCGGCGTCCGGCTCCCGGTCGAGGGGGGCGGTGTCGAGGGGGATGCCGCTGCGCGCCATCCAGGCGAAGGCCTCCTCCCGGGCGGCCTGCAGGCCTCGGAGCTCGGCGCCCACGGCGAGGGCGAGGGCGAAAGCCGTCAGCACGAGACCGGCGCGCCATACCCAATCCGTCCAGCGGTATCCGTCGGGCTCTGGAGAAGTCACGGGAGAAATGGTACCGCAGCGCGGGTGGCGATGCCTTATCCTCTTTCGATGCCTCTTCGCTTTCGCCCCCCGCCGCTGGCGTTGTCGCCCGAAACCCGCTGGATGTTGCTGCGGGCGTTCGGGCCGGTGGGGGCGCCGGCCGCGGCGCCGGTCGAGGCGCCGGCGGCCCTGGCGCTGGCGCGGCGGTTCGAGGTGTCGGCGCGCATCGCCGCCCGCCAGGGGAAGGAAAGGCTGGCCGCCGAGCTGGGCCTGGAGGCCGCCGCGGGTTTCGCCCGCGACCGGGTGGCGACGGCGGCCGTCTCGATGCGGCTGATGGCGGCGGCAAGCCAGGTGGCGTCGATCGCGGCGACCGCCGAGCCGCTCGCCATCCCGCTCACTTTTCTCAAGCTCGCCGGCCTGGAAGGCGCCGGCCTGCTGGCCCCGGGGAGCCGCGGCGCCTGCGACGTGGACGTGCTGGCGCCGGCCGGGCGGGCCGCGGAGCTCTGGCGAGCCCTGGCCGCGGCCGGCTGGCAGGGCGAGGGGCCGTCGTACGAGCACCAGCTCCCGGCCCTCTCCCATCCCGAGCGCGGCGTGGTCGAGGTTCATCGCCTCGTTCCCGGCCTGCGCCTGGGCGGCGGCCTCTCCGCGACCTGGGAGGATCTCGAGCGGCAGGGGCTGCTGATTCCCCTAGCGGACCTGCCGGGACGCTGCTCGGCGGCGGTGCCGGAGGTCCAGGCGGCCCACGCCCTGGTCCACGGCCTCGGCCAGCACGGCTATTCCCCCTTCGCCTACTCGCTGCTGAAGATGCTGGCGGACCTGCGGGACCTTGGCGACGGCGCCCTCACTCCGCGGGCCCTCGCCTGGGTGGAGCGCGACGTTCCGGTGCCCGAGGCCACGGCCGTCCGCCGGCTCGGCGCGCGCCTGGCGGCGGGGGAGGACCCCGCCGCCTGGGCGGTGGAGCTTCCGGAGGCGACCCTGCTGCGCCACATCCTGGCCGGCCGTCTCGACGCCGACTACGCGAGCGCCCTGCGCCTCGGTCTGTTCGGGCCGCAGCCGAGCGACCGCGGCCCCGTGGACCGCCTCGCCCGCGCCGTCTGGCACGCCGTCGCGCTCTCGGACGCCCAGATCGACGCGATTTATCCTCCAGGAGGCCCTCCGGCGGGCCGCCCGCGTACCCGTCTGGGTTATCTCGGCCGGCGCCTCGCCCGGCCTTTCGACCTCCTGCTGCGGCTGGGGAGCTATGGCAGCCGCTGGCTCAAGGTCCGCGGCTATACTCCGCCGTGATGCCCGCCGTCCGCTCGCCAAACCGCCCAGCGAAGCCGGCCCTGGATCTCCGCCTGGGAACCTTCTTCCTCTGGCTGCTGGTGCTGGTGGTGCCGTTCGTGCTGGCGCCGGTGGCCAAGGAATCCTTCCGGGAGCCGAAGCTGCTGGCCGGCGAGTGGCTCGCGCTCGCTTCCCTCACCTGTTTCGCCTGGGGGCTGCGGCGGGTGGAGACGGTGGGGCTCGCCGAGGTCTGGCGGTTGCCCGCGTTGCGGCTGATCCTCCCCTGCCTGCTGGTGGCCACGGCCGGGCTCGCCACCAGCCACCACCCCCTTCAGGTGCGCGACGCGCTCGCCGATCTCTGGATCGGCGCCGCCGCTCTGGTGGTGTGGAGCGTGGCCCTTCCGGCGGCGCGATTGGAGCGCCTGCTACGCGGCTTGCTGTGGCCGGCCTCGCTGCTGGCGCTGGTGGGTATCCTGCAATATTTCGGTTTTCAGCCTTTGGCCCTGGCGAGCTCGCAGCGTAGCGGCCGGCTCGCCATCACCTCCCTGGCCGGCAATCCGGGCGACCTCGCCGCCTACCTGGTGCTCCCCTGCCTGGTGGCCCAGGCCAGTCTAGGCCGGCGGTTGCGTGCCGGGGAGAGATGGGCGAGCCCCCGGGTGTGGGGCACGGCGCTGGCCTTGGCCGTCTCCTTCTACGCCATGCTCCTGACCCAGACGCTCGCCGCGGTGGCCGCCGTCCTCGCCGGCACTCTCCTACTGTGGGCGCCTCGGGTGCCACGCCGCCGGGCGGCCGCTCTCCTGGCCGGGCTGCTTGTGGCCCTGGCCCTGTTGGCCGCCGGTGTGGCGCCGTTGCGCCACCGGTTGATGGAGAAGGCGCAGGCGCTGGCCGAGGGCAACTGGAACTGGCTGCTCACCGGCCGGCTCGACGGCTGGCGCACGGCCGCGTGGATGCTGCGCGAGCACCCGCTGACCGGTGTCGGCCAGGGTGCCTACCGGGCCGAGTTCGCGCCGGCCAAGCTGGTCCTTCTGGAGCAGGGGGTGAAGTTTTTCCCGGGATTGATGGAGGTAGGCTTCGCCAATGCCCACAACGAGCTCCTGGAAGCCGGGGCGGAGTGGGGGATTCCCGGCCTGCTGGCGCTGGCCTGGGCGCTCTGGGTGCTGCTCGCCGCATTGACCCGTGGCGGCCGCGCCGGCCGCGGCCCCGAGGACCGGGCCCTGGCCTGGGCGGGAACGGCGGCTCTCGGCATCCTCTCCCTGGTCGACTTTCCGTTTCGCATCGCCCTGGTGGCCTTCCCGGCGCTGCTCTTCCTGAGCTGGGTGCTGACGGTAAGAGAAGCCCGAGGAGGAGGCATGAGAGGCCGGACCCTGGCGGTGATCCTCGGCGTTCTCCTCGCCCTGGCGACGGCGGCGCAGACCCTGCGCTGGCGCGACCGGTTGACGGCGAGCCGGCTTCTGGCCGAGGTCGAGGCGCTCAGCCTGGAGGCGGCCCGCTCCGGCCAGATTCCGGCCCCGATGATCGCGTCGAACCTCCAGGCCCTTCACCGCGCCGCTCCCCTCGATCCGGTGGAGGTGGGTATCCCCATCGCCCGTGGCAGCCAGTATCTTCTGCTGTCGCGGGCCGAGCCGGCCATCGCCGCCTATCAGGAGGCCCTGGCCCTGGAGCCCCGCTCCGAGGGCTACCTCAACCTCGGGCGGGCGCAGTGGCTCGCCGGCCGGCCGGACGAAGCCCGCCTGAGCTTCGGCCTGGCCGTCCGCCTCGATCCGCACCTCGCCTCCCTGGTGCCACCGGGGGGCCTGCCGGAAGGCGAATGATGGCCGGTGAGATCGCCGAGCCGGCCTTCGCGGCGTTGCGCGACCTCGCCCGCGAGGCGCCGGTCGAGGTGGTGGTGCGCGGCGGCTGCATGGCGCCGCGGCTCGCCGACGGCGACCGGGTGCGGGTCGCCGCCGCCCGCTTCTACTGGCCCGGCGACGTGGTGGTCTTCCGTGCTCCGGACGGCCGCCTCCTGGCCCATCGGGTCCTGGGCTATCGCCCCCGCCGTTTTCAGGGCCGTCGCGGTCTCGCTCTGGTGACCCGCGGCGATGCCTGTGCCGTGCACGACGCGCCGGTGCCGCTGGCGCGGGTTTTGGGCCGTGTGACGGGCGCCGCTCCCAGCCCGGCGGCCCGCGCCGCCGCCTTGCGCCGCTTCCTGGGGCTCGCCCTGCATAATTGGGGCCGTCCGCGCCCATGAGCTTCGGCGGCGAGTTCCTCCGCCACCCCGACCTCTTTCCAGGGCGCCGTAGCGGCGAGCCCTGGGGACCTGGGAGCCTGACGCTCGACGTGCCCGGTGGCCCCTACCTCTTCACCGGCCTCGCCGCCACCCAGATCGAAGCTCTGGAAACGCGCTTCGGCCGCCTCTGCCGGGGGGAGACGGAAAAAACGGCGACGGGGATCAAAACCGCCGTCTTCCGTGCCCCAGCCGCGGACTTCGTCGACCTCGACACCCGCGGGTGGGAGTACACCCTGGACCTCGACCACGCCGAGCGCTCCGTGCGCGTCGCCGGCCTGCGCCTGATGGCCCGCCTGGACTGGGCTCCGGGTCTCGCGGGCGGCCTGTGGACGCCGGAGGTGGCGGGGGAGGAATGGGTGTCGGTGCTGGAGAACTACCTCCGGCTCCTCGCCGCCTACCGCTTGCTGGCCGCGGGAGGCGTGCTGCTCCACAGCGCCGGGGTCACCGATGGCACGTCGGCCTGGCTCCTGCTCGGCCCCGGGGGAGCCGGCAAGACCACCGCCTCCCGGCTCTGCCTGGCGGCCGGCGCCGAGGTTCTGTCCGACGACCTCAACGCGGCCATCTTCAAGCCCGGCGGAGAGGGCGGCTCTCCCCTCGTCGCTCGGCTCCCCTTCACCGGCGACCTCGGCGAACGGCAGGGAAGCCCGGGCGAGCCCGCCAGCTATCCGCTGCAAGGCGTGGTGCGGCTGCGCCAGGGCCCCGACAGTCGCCTCGTTCCGCTGTCGCGGGCGTCGGCGCTCGCCACCCTGATCGCCGCCGCGCCCTATGCCAACCGCGATCCGTTCCGGCGCGAGGCTCTCCTCACCGTCTGCCAGCGGCTGGCGCTGGCGGTTCCGGCCTGGGAGCTGACGTTCTCCCTGGAGGCCGACCCGTGGTCTATACTGAGGTCCGTGCAAAAATGACAACCATCACCGGGTCGACCATCCTTCGCCGCAGGGCGGACGTGCGCTACCGCCGGATCGAAGGCGAGGCCGTGGTGCTGCGCCAGTCGGCGGCCGAGGTGCTGGTGCTCAACGCAGTGGGCGCATCGGTGCTCGACCTCGCCGACGGCCTGAAGCCGGTGAGCGAGTGGATCGACGCTCTCGTCCTGGACTATGGCGCCGACCGCGAGACGGTGGCGCGGGACGTCCTGGAGTTCGCCGGCGAGGCCGAGGAGGCCGGGCTCCTGGAGGCCTTGCCGGCGGCATCTGCGACATCCGGGGCGGCGCCTGGAGAGAAGGACGGCGGATGAGCCTGGCGCGGCTGATGGCGACCGCCTGGCGCGAGAATCTGCTGGTCTCCGTTCTCGTCGAGCTGACCTACCGCTGCAACCTCGACTGCTTCTTCTGTTACAACGACCTGGGCCTCAAGGGGGAGCCGCTCAGCCGGGCGCAATACTACCGGTTCTTCGAAGAGCTGCGCGATCTCGAGGTCCTGCACCTGACCCTCTCCGGCGGCGAGCCGCTGGCCCACCCGGACTTTCTGGCGCTGGGCGCCCGGGCGCGGGAGCTGGGCTTCGTCGTGCGCATCAAGTCCAACGGCCACGCGTTGCGCGGCGAGCTGGCCCGTCGCATCCGCGACGAGATCGACCCCTTCGTCATCGAGACCAGCCTGCACGGCGCCACCGCCGCCACTCACGACCGGCAAACCCGGGTGCCCGGAAGCTTCGAGCGCCTGCTCGCCAATCTCGCCGAGCTCCAGGCCCTCGGGCTGCGGGTGAAGCTCAACTCGACGCTGACGGCCTGGAACGAGGGGGAGATCGAGGCCATGTTCACCCTCGCCGACACCTTGAGCCTGCGGCTCCAGGTCGATCCCGAGGTGACGCCGCGGGACGACGGCGGCCGCGAGCCTCTGACGGTGGCGCCCTCGCGCGAGGGAGTGTTGCGGCTCTTCCGGCTGCAAACGGAGAGAGGGCGCGCCCGTGACACGGGAACGGATTCCCTGGTGGCGTTGCGTAGCGCCGGCGAGGACCTCCCGGTGCCGGTGGGCAAGCACTGCGGCGCCGGCTCCTCGGGGCTGGCCGTCGATCCCTACGGCAACGTCTATCCGTGCGTGCAGTGGCGGCGGCCGGTGGGCAACCTCCACGACAAGAGTCTGAAGGAGATCTGGCGGAGCTCGGCGGGCCTCGCCGAGGTGCGGGAGCTGACGGCCCAGGCGAAAGACGTGGTGGGGAGCCACGGCCCGCGAGGGGCTCTGCTCAATTTTTGCCCCGGCATGGCCTCCGTCCACTCCGGTGGCGATCCGTTGAAGATCTATCCGTCGGCCTTACAGCGCAAGGAGTTGCTGGAGACTGTCCTGGAGGACGAGGCGGCGAGAAAGCCGCTGCTGCCGGTGATTGACTAGGAAGATCGCTAAGACGAGATCGGGCCCTGAGGGCAGAGGCCCGGGTTGCCCTTCGCGACGCCCGCCGGCGAGCAGACCGCCGCCACCGCTTCCAGCGGCTCCCGGGAAAGGATTCGCGGCCTCTCCCAGCGCTGAGAAACCTCTCGCGAGCCGGCGGCCGATCGGTCGTCGATCATGGATCGTGAATCCCTTCTCATTCTCCGCTTCCAGCCGGCACCGGCACCGGCGGGACCGGCGCCTTGAGCCGTAGCGCCGGATCTCCGAGCAGCACGTAGACCGGTGGCAGGGCCGGATCTCCCCCCAGGGTGCGATATTCGGCGATCGCCCGCAGCAGGCGGTCGCCCAGCCGCGCGTCGGTTGAGTGATAGAAGCGAGTGGCCAGCAGCCGGGCGTCGCCGTGGGCCGAGAGCCCCGAGGGACCCCAGACCGCACCGGCGCCGCCGGCCGCGCTGTTCACCAGCAGCTCGCCGAGGGACGGCGCGCCGGGCACGGCGAACCGGTTGATGGTGCAGGTCATGGCGGTGAGCACCGGCAGCCGCGCGCCGTTGGTCAGGCCGGCCACGTCATCATTGGTGAGCAGGCCGCCGGCCGACAGGCGGTCCTGGGCGCCGTGCCCCAGGTAGTCGATGAAGGCCAGGCCGTTTCCGAAGCCGGCCAGCAGCTGCGAGCGGGCGGCGGCGAGCGGGGTGGACGTCAGGTCGGTCAGCGTCACGGCATAACCGGCTGGAAGCTGTGCCGCCACCGCCGCGCTGTCCGCCGCGAAGTTGGCGGCGCGGTCCGTGGCGTCGGCGAGGAACAGGGCGTTGCCGTTCCAGGCCGCCCCCCCGGCGGCCTCGTAAGCGGCGATCTTGGCCGTATAGGCGTCGAGCTCCGCCGCCAAGACCACGGGAATGCGCCCCACGGTCATCTCGGGCAGCCCGTCGCCGTCCACATCGCCCACCAGGTTGTCCGACGGGAAGAGGCCGTTGGGCGTGCGGATCATCACCGGCGGCATCAGATCGTCGCCGAAGCCGAGGAGGTTGCGGTAGTCGTAGGTCCCCGCACCCGCCAGGACCACGTAGCGGGGCGGCAGGCTCCAGCTCTGCCAGGCCCAGGCGAGGAAGTCGTGGATGGCGTGTGGGTTCGGCGCCCCGAAGGCGAACTCGTCGAAGATACTCTGCAGGTCGATCACCCGGGCCTCCAGCCCCTGGGCGGCGCGCAGGCCGGCCAGCCGCCTGGCGGCGGGTTGGAGGCCGGGCGGCGCGATCACCAGCCAGGAGCCGCGGTTTTTGCCCAGGCGCAGCGACGGCACGCTCCAGGGCCGGGGCGAGGCGGGCGTCCGGATCGCCGCCGGTGCGGCGGCCAGGAACGGACCCGGGCCGGCGGGCACGAAGGTCAGCCGGAAGCCGCCGCCGCCATCCGCATCCACCGTCGCGCCGGAGATCCAGCGGGGGTGGAGGGGATCGCCGGTGTCGAGCAGTCGGATGCCGGGGTTGGTGAAGCCGGTGACCACCACCTTGCTGGCGCCCGCCGCCGAGAAGGCCAGGGCGTCGCCCACGGCACGGAACACCCGCGGGTAGGAGAGGTCGAAGCCGTCCAGGTAGTAGATGCTGAAGGGCGCGCCGGAGCCGGTGTGGGCCGTGATCTCCACCTGGTTGCCGGCGGCCTGGAGGACGCCCGCGGGAACGGCGAACGCCGCCTGCCGGGGGGCGATCCCCTGCCAGCTGGTGGTGCCCAGCGCGGTGCCGTTGACGGCCACGGCCGCCTGGTGCTCATCCGGCACGCCGCTGTCCGTGGCGCCATACAGCGAGACCGCCAGATTTCCGGCCTGGCCGGCGACGAGGCCGGGCGCGTCGAGAGAGTAGGTGCGGTGGCCGAAGGTCGGGTCGTCGCCCTGGAGGAACTCCCAGAACCAGTAGTCGGACTCGGGGTCCGGCGAGATCAGGGTGGCCGCGAAGCGGTCCTGCTCGACGTGCAGCGTCTCCGGGAAGGCCGCCGCCGGGGAGGCGGAGGACGCCGGCCCGGCGTTGATCGCCGTCATCAGCAGGCCGCCCTTGCGTTCGAGGTGGTAGACGCTCGCGGCGCTGTACACGGTACCTGGGGCCTGGCCGTAGAAGAAGAGCCCTTGAGCCCGCTTCAGCGTCCCCGGGCCGGCGACGAAGTCCGGCATCAATGCCACGGGCTGGCCGCCGGTGCTCAGGGCCAGCCCGCCCTGGGCGATCAGGGTCTCCATCAGGGGCAAAGCCATGCTGAACCAGGAAGCCAGGTCCACGCTACGCAGGTAGTACAGGCCGGTGCCTGGCACCGAGAGACGGACACCCGCGGAGCTGCCGCCGAAGGGGCCCGGGATCGTTGGGATCGTAGGGATCGCCGCGAGCGACTTCAAGGCGGCTCCCGGCCGCGATCCCGCGCTCCGGCCGGTGGCGGCATGGGGCTCGCGCTCGAAGAGGCCGTCGCCGGTCATCTCCCGGGCGTCTTTCCGGCTCCAATCGACGTCGACGGCGAAGGGGCCGTGCGTCCGCCTCCGTCCGCTCGATTCCACCTCTTCCAGGAGGTAGACCTGGGGCTCGCGCGGCGAGGCGCCGCCATCCAGATACCGGTAAACGCCGCCCTGGGGCTCGTGGATCAGGCCCGCCAGCAACTCGCCGTTGACGGGCTCGAAGCGCTCGCCGTTCCAGCGCTGGAGATAGAAGCCGGCCGTCCCCGCCTCCGACGCCGTGCGCCACTCGACCAGCACGCCGCCGCCCGCGGCGGCCGAGGCGTGGAACGAGGAGACCACCGCCTCGGTCAGCAGCCCCTGGGTCACCGCCAGTTCGCACAGCGGACCGAAGAGGTAGGTGGCCCGAGCCTGCGTGGTGTTCCCCGTTTCGTCCACGTACTGCGCCCGCGTGCCGTTGCCCGAGGCGGGAGTGGCGGTGAGGGGGATGCGCTGCCCGGCGGACGTCGGCGTCACCTTCACCCGGTAGGCCAGGAGAGCCGTGGTGCCGGCCGCCACGGTGCCGGGATTCCAGGTGATATTGCCCGTGCCGCCCACCGCCGGCTGGGCGACGATCGCGCCCTGGCTCACCTGGCCGATCCCGGCGTAGACGGCGCCGGCGCCCGGAACGTTGGCCGTCACCAGGTTCGCGTTCGAGAAGGTGATGGCCTTCGTCGTGGGGTTCGTCACCCGCACGGTGACGGTGTAGCAGCTCGTCTGGCCCACCACCGGCGGGTTGGGGCCGCTGACGCCGCAGCCGCTGAAGGTCGCCAACTGATCCACGTAGGGCTTGGGCGGAGCGGTGCCGGCATCGGTGGGAAGATAGGTGCGGAAGGCGTTGGTCACCGGGTTCGCCGTGGGCGGATTGGCCGCCGTCTGGAAGCTTCCCTGGTAGAGGGTGGCGTAGTTGCCGTTGGGAGCGCCGTTCACCAGATAGGAGCTGATGCTGGTGGCGACGGACCAGATTCCGTAGCCGGTCGACAGCGGGTCCGAGGTCCAGCCGCTGAAGCTGTTCCGGCTCCAGGTGTTGGTGGTGGAGAGGGACGCGCTGGTGTAGCTCTGGGTGAAGCTCCCGGAGCGGCTCGTGTAGTTGACCGTGCCCGTGGCGCCGCTGTTGCTGTCGTAGTCGAAGTCGTTCAGCGACGCCGAGCAGCCCGAGGTGATCCAGGGATAAAAGGTGTAGTTGCGCGTGGTCGTGCCCGAGGCCGGGGGATTGGCGCCCAGGGGAACCTGGTTCTCTATGTAGAGGGGCAGCTCCGTCCCTCCGGAGGTCGCGTCGCCGTCGTGGGCGCGCAGGCCGAAGGCGTTGATGGCGTTGCCCGCCGTCACCGCCGACGACATGTCCACCTGCACCTCCCAATGGCCGGCCTTGATCCCGGTGTCCTTGATCTGCAGGTTGTCGACGAAGAAGAAGTCGTTGTTGCCGTAACCGGTGACCTCGATGAAGCGGACGCGGGTGTTGGTGGCGATGGACGAGGTAATGTTGTAGCTGCGGGACGCGGCGGCGAAGGCGCCGGTGAAGGTCTCGAGAGTCGTCCAGGAGCCGCCGCCGTTGTTGGAGACCTCCACCCGCATCTGATCGGTGGCCTCGGTGCCCGTGGTGCGGAAGTCGAAGCTGAAAGTGGCGCTGGTGAAGCCGGCCGCGGAGAGATTGGCCTCGCGCTGGATCGACGAGGGGTTGGCGTCGGCGTTGTCGCCGATCCGCAGCTCGCCGCCGGTGATGCGGATCTGGCCGGCGTTGGCGTTGTTGTCGTCGTTGGTCTCGATCCAGTTGCCGGCCCAGTTCAGGGTGCCGTCGTTGTTGGTGTAGGCGATGGTGGTGAAGTTGTCGCGCACGGTGTCGCCCGTCGAGTCGAACAGCGAGAGCCAGGCGTTGTCGGCGCCGGCCGGAGTCGTGGCGTCGCCCGTGGTGAACACCGTGTTACGCGCCGTGCCGTTGGGGCCGATGACTCGGTAGGCCGCCGCGGTGTTGAAGGTGCCGCGGTCGCGGTCCCGCCCGGCCGTGGCCTCCGCCGCGGCTCCCAGGCCGATGTCGGCATCGAAGACGTCGACCACCAGCCGGCTCAAGCCCGGCGGTACCTCGACGAAGAAGCGGTAGAAGCTGTCGAGCGCCCCGGCGTCGGAAACATAGTCGCCGAACCCCGTGCCGCTGCCGCTCCCCTGGGCCGTCAGCAGAGCCGTCGAGCCGGTTGAGCCTGCGCGGACGGGTTGCGTTGCCATCAGCAGCGCCGCGGCTAGACTCAGTGGCAGGACGGCAGCTCGCTTCAAGGACCTGGGCGAGGGATTAGAAGAGGGCAGAAGCATCGCGCACCTCGTGGCGTTGGGTCATTCTGAACGCCGGGAATCTTCGAGGATAGACCTATGTAGATGCAAGGTCAATTAATCACCGAGTAGTTGCGCCGCTTCTACGCTTTCGGCACCTTGAAAATACTTTTCAAACTCTGTTTTCATACCCCGCGCGAGGTCAGCACGATCTTTACCGTGCGCAGCAGGATCGAGAGATCCAGCCAGAGGGTCCAGTTCGCCATGTAGGCGAGGTCGTAGCGCAGCTTGTTCTGCGGGCTCGAGTGATAGTCGCCGTTGACCTGGGCGAGGCCGGTGAGGCCGGGGGCGAGGGAGAACCGCTCCGCATAGCCAGGCACCTCCTTAAGGTACTGCTGCACGAAGCCGGGGCGCTCCGGCCGCGGGCCGACCAGGCTCATCGAGCCCGCCAGCACGTTGAGCATCTGGGGCAGCTCGTCCAGCCGGAAGCGGCGCAGGAAGGCGCCGATGGGCGTCAGCCGCGGATCGCCGGGCTGGGCCATCACCTCCCCGGACTCCGCTTCGGCGTCGCTGCGCATGGTGCGGAATTTATAGAGCATGAACGGCTTCTGGCCGCGGCCGACGCGCACCTGGCGATACAGCGCGCCGCCGGGCGAGGTGAGGCGCACCGCCAGGGCGCAGAGGGCCATCACCGGCAGCGAGAGGACGAGCAGCAGAGCGCCCCCGGCCAGATCGAGCAGGCGCTTCACGGGCCAGTTGATCCGCCACTCCGTCTCCCGCACCACCTCGATCAGGGGCAGGTCGTGCACCCAGCGGTAGCGCATGCGGCCGATGAGGCTCTCGAACGGGCCGGGCAGCAGGAGGACGCTGGTGTGATCCGGCCGCGTCCCGGCCAGGGCGTCGATCAGCCGCGTCTGCCACGAGTCGCTGCTCCCCACCAGCAGGATGTCGTCGATCCGCTCGGCGGCGAGCAGCGCCGGCAGATCGTCCGTGGTGCCCAGCCGGGAGCCGAGCGCGGGCGACGCCTCCTGGGCGGGGGCCTCGCCGGGGATCTCCACCCAGCCGGCCACGACGAGGCCGTGCCATGGCTCGGCGGCGAGCGTCTGCGCGAGCTCGCGGGCGGCCGAGCTGCCCCCGATGCCGACGACGAGAGCCAGCCGCCGCTCGCGTCCCAGCACCGTGCGGTCGAGGAGCAGCCGCCAGAGCAGCAGCAGCAGAAAGTCGGTGGCCACGAACAGCAGCAGCACCGAGCGCGGGAAAGCGCGGTTGGCGAGGAACCACCACGCCGCGAGCCCCAGGGCCTGGAAGGCGCCGGCGGCGGCCAGCCGGCGGGCGAGCTCGGCATGGCTGCGGGGCCGCGGCGGATCGTAGAAGCCGAAGAAGTAGAGGCTGGAGAGCTGCACCAGCACCACCACCACCAGCTCCTGGGAGAGAAAGCGGAGACGGTCTCCAGGCAGCAGCCCCAGGGTCCACGGCAGGGCCAGGTGCATCCGCACCAGGAAAGCGGCCCACAGCGAGACGACGGCCGCCGCGCCGTCGCCCACCAGCCGCAGCGACCGCCGGCGAGACGTCATGGCGCAGACTCTACCTCATGAGGGTTGACCCTCTCCGGCCCTGCGGATACTCTGCCCCCGTCCATGAAAGTCACCGATCACCTGGCGAACGCCAAAGAACCGCTGATCAGCTTCGAGATCATCCCGCCCATGCGTGGCGGCGACGTGAAAGGGCTGCTCACCTTGATCGACGATTTGGTGAAGTACCATCCGCCGTTCATCGACATCACGAGCCATGCCGCGGAGGTCATCTACGAAGAGACGCCGCAGGGCATCCAGCGCCGGGTGAAGCGCAAGCGGCCGGGCACGCTGGGCGTCTGCGCGCTCATCCAGAACAAGTACCACATCGACGCCGTCCCCCACATCCTCTGCCAGGGCTTCACCCGCGAGGAGACCGAGGACTTCCTGATCGAGCTTCGCTATCTGGGGATCGACAACGTCCTCGCCGTGCGCGGCGACGACAGCGGCTTCCAGAAGCCCCTCAACTACGGCCGCAGCGCCAACCGGTACGCTTGCGACCTGGTGGCCCAGATCGCCGCCATGAACCGTGGCCGCTACCTCGAAGAGGATCTGCTGGATGCCGAGCCCACGAGCTTCTGCATCGGCGTCGGCGGCTACCCGGAGAAGCACTTCGAGGCGCCCAACCTGATGCTCGACGCCCGCCGGGCCAAGGAGAAGGTCGACAACGGCGCCCACTACGTGGTGACCCAGATGTTCTTCGACAACCGGCACTACTTCCACTACGCGGACCTCTGCCGTGAGCAGGGAGTGACCGTGCCGATCATTCCGGGCCTCAAGATCCTCACCTCCGAAAAGCAGCTCTCCTCGATTCCGCGCAGCTTCTACGTCGAGCTCCCCGCCGAGCTCGCCGACGAGGTAATGGCCAAGCCGCAGCACGTGGTGGACATCGGCGTCGAGTGGGCCGTCAAGCAGACCCAGGAGCTCCTGGACAAGGGCGTTCCCACCGTCCACTTCTACGTCATGCAGAGCGCCGGCGCCATCAAGAAGCTGATGGCGAAGCTGAAGCTCTGAGCCGGGGCACGCTTACTTCTGTTGCAGTAACTTGCCATTTTTGCTACATTGGCTCCATGAGATTCGAGGATCTCCTCGAAATCGTGGACCGCGAGTCCGTCTTCGAGACCGGGTTCCTGCTGGCTGGCGATGTCGATCCTGCGGATGTTCGCCGTCAGCTCTCGCGCTGGGTCACCGCCGGACGCCTCTACCAGCTGCGTCGAGGCCTCTACGCCTTGGCCCCACCCTTCCAGAAGGTTCTTCCTCATCCGTTCCTGGTGGCGAACCGGTTGGATCCGGGCTCTTACGTCAGCCTGCAATCGGTCCTGGCTCAGCATTCGCTGATTCCGGAATACGTCCCGGTGACCACCAGTGTCACGACCGGCCGGCCCGGCCGTTGGGACACGCCCTTGGGGAGCTACCTCTTCCGGCACCTGCAAGCCGATTTCCTCACCGGCTTCCAGCGGGTCGTTCTGGCCGGAGGCCAGGACGCCTTAGTCGCCTCACCCGAGAAGGCCCTCCTCGACCTTGTCTACCTGGAGCCGGACGCCGACTCTCCCCAGTACCTCGCCGAGCTGCGGCTCCAGAATCTGGAGGAGATCCTCGACCTGACCGAGCTCCGCCGTCTGGCAGACGCCTCCGGCAAGCCCAAGCTCCGGCGTGCCACCGAGAGGATCATCGAGTTGGCTGAGACCGATGCGCGGGAGTACCAAATTCTATGAAACAGGATCTGAAGGGCGGGCTCCGGGCCTCTCGGACGCCGGCCGAAGGCAGGAACCTGGCTCGCGAGTACCTTCAGTCCCGCATCCTGTCCTCGCTGCAAAGGGCAGGCGCGATGATTCCCCTGGCCTTCCAGGGAGGTACGGCCCTTAGATTCCTGTACTCGATTCGCCGTTATTCCGAGGATCTGGACTTCGCCTTGGAGCGTCGTGATCGCGGCTACGACTTTGAATCGTACCTGGGAGCCATTCGCTCTGACTTGCAACGCGAAGGCTATACGATCGAGATCAAAGCGAACGTCCAGCGGGTGGTGCACAGCGCGTTCGTGCGCTTTCCTGGTCTTCTCTTCGAGCTGGGGCTGTCGCCGCATCCCAACGAGGTTCTCGCCGTGAAAGTCGAGGTGGACACGAACCCACCTCCAGGTGCGGTCCTGACCACCACCATCGTCCGGCGTCACGTGACTCTCCATCTTCAGCATCACGACCCGGCTTCACTCTTGGCCGGAAAGCTTCACGCGGTGCTCCAGCGCATCTATCCTAAGGGCAGGGATTTTTACGACCTCCTCTGGTACCTGAGCGATTCGGCGTGGCCGGCGCCGAATCTCGTACTGCTCAACAATGCTTTGCGCCAAACGGGTTGGAACGGGGAAGAGCTCTCCGGTGAGAACTGGCGCGCGCCGGTACTCGAAAGTGTCCAGAATGCAGAGTGGTCGCGGATCGTTACTGATGTCCAGCCCTTCCTCGAAGACCCTTCCGAAATTAATCTGCTGACTCGGGAAAACCTCTCTCGGCTGATTTCCGGAAGTGACCGCGGAGCGGCGGGCTCAACCGAAGGATCTTAGAGCAAGGACCCGAAGGACATCAAAGACTCGAAGGACGATAGATAGAAGATTTCTTGTCCTTGGCGTCCTTCGGGTCCTTGCATTGGGCCGAGCTCGCCGGGCAGTGCTACTCGATCATGAAGGGCTGGGGGCTGCACCGGGACGCCCTCGCCGCTTGGCTCGTGCTCATGCAGGCCCTCGCCCGAGGCCAGGGGCTCTGCGACATCTTCCAGCGCATCGAGACCTACTACCGGCGCCACTGGGTGCGGCCGGCGGCTTTTGCGTAGCGGCGATGGAAGGCTCCAACGCTTCATCGGGCGATCCAACGTCTCGTCGAAGGATCCAACGCTCCGCCGGAAAGTCCAATGCTCCGTTGGATGGATCGGACGATCCGTTGTAAGGAGGGAAAGATCTTTCCCCCAATCCAACGTCACGTTGGAACCTTCCAACGGAGCTCCGGAGGCTTTCAACCCGCATCCGGTCTCTTCTACTGAGCCCGCATCTTCCTCCGTGGATGCCGCGCCGTCAGCATCCTTCGCTGGTGGCCGTCCCTCACCTCGGTGTAGATCTGCGTGGTCGTGATGGAGGTGTGGCCCAGCATGGTCTGGATGTAGCGGATGTCGACGCCTTCTTCCAGCAGGAGGGTGGCGACGGAGTGCCTCAGCATGTGGGGGGTGATGTTGCCCCCGACTCCCGCCTCGGCGGCGCAGCGGCGCAGCATGGTGCGCACGGACTGCTCGGAGAGCCGGCCCTTCCGGCGGTTGTGGAAGAAGTATCCGTTGTCCTCCGTCTCCGGCTGCCAGAGGGCCCGGTAGTCCTTCAGGGAGCTCAGGGCCTCCTCGTCGCAAAGCTGGAGGATCCGCTCCCGGCTCCCCTTGCCCAGGATGCGCACGCGCCCCCGGCGCAGATCCACGTCCTTGTCCAGAAGATGGCAGACCTCGGCGACCCGGGCGCCGGTGGAGAAGAGGATCTCGAGCACCGCGACGTCCCGCACCAGGGCGCGGTAGGAATAGGAATCGTGATCCTTGTGCTCGCTCTTCTTGCGGTAGAGGTGCCGGAAGAGGCGCTTCAGGTCGTCCAGGGAGATCGTGCGGGGAAGCCGGCGGGTCTCCTTGATGCGCACCTCCATCTTGCGGAAGGGGTTGACGGCGATCGCGTCTTCCCGCTCCAGGAAGTGGAAGAGGGCCTTGAGCGTCGCCACCTTGCGCTTGACGCTCTTCTCCTTGAGCGGACCGAAGAGGCTCTTGATGTAGGCGCGAAGCGCCGTCTTGTCCACCGCCGGCAGATCGGTGATATCCAGGTGGGCCGCCAGAAACTCTCCGAGCTGGCGCAGATCGATGGAGTAGGCCTTCAGGGTCTTGGGGCTGAGGTTTTTCTCGTAGCGACAATGGGCCAGGAACTGCGAGACGGCTTCCTGCAATTTCATCCGCGAATTACCCCTCCCGATGTTGGCGGAGGAGATAATAGCGCCGAAACCTGCGATGGCCGCGCCGAATCGCGGGTGGGAAGTCCCTGAAAAACAAAATCCCCCCTGTCCGTCCGGGACGAGGGGGGATCGGGAGGCGCGCCGGGCTGAAAAGCCAGCCCCTTGTACGGAGTGCTTACGGAGCGCCCGCGGGGGCGCTGGATGCCGCTTGGGGCTTCAGATCGTCGAAGACGATGCCAAGGTTGTCCGCGCCGTTGTTGCGGCACAGGTCCATGAAGTGGGCCACCTTGTCGAAGAGCAGATCGCCGTCCGCGGCGAAGAAGACCACCTTGCTCGCCCGGCCGGTCATGGCCTCGCGCAGCTTGGGGCCGAACTCGTTCTCGGGGTACATCGTCTTGTTGATGAACATGCTGCCTTGAGCGTCCATCCGCACGATCACCTGATCGTCGGACTGGGGAGGAGGAGCTGCGGTCTCGACTTTGGGCGGCACCTGCACGGGGTACCCCATCTGGAGCAGGGGCACGGCCACCATGAAGATGATCAGCAGCACCAGCACCACGTCCACCAGGGGCGTGATGTTGATCTCGCTTCGGATGCCACCGCCACCACCAACGTTCATTGCCATGGTCGTTTAACTCCCGGGGAGGCCCGCCCTAAGCGGAACCGCCCAGCTTTTTCTCTTTCTCGGTGACCACTCCAACGCGGCTGAAGCCAGCTTCGTTGATGACCTGCATCACCTTCCGGACGTCCTTGTACTTCAGTCGCTTGTCGGCCTTGATGACGACCGACTTGTCCGGAGTCTGGCTATGGATCTCCTCGAGATGAGCCTTGAGGTCATCGTTGGGGATCCACTTCTGCTCCACGGCGACGTTGCCATCCTGCGTGATCGCCATGGTGATCTGCTTGGTACCTTCCGGCATCTTGTCCGGCTTCGAGGTCTCGGGCAGTGTCACGTTGACGCCCTTCTGGAGCATCGGCGTGACGACCATGAAGATGATCAGAAGCACCAAGCAGACGTCGACGAGGGGAGTGACGTTGATGTCGCTCCGGACCTCCTTGACGAGGTTCAGCTTGTGGTGCTTATGCAGCATTCTTGCTCCTCTGCCGCTTCATGAAGAAGTCGACGAGCTCCGAGGCGGAGTTCGACATCTCGATCTGAAGCCGCTCCAGCTTGTTCGTGAAGTAGTTGAACATCCAGGCCGCCGGAATGGCGACGCCGAGGCCGAAGGCGGTGGCCACGAGGGCTTCCGCGATACCGGCCGAAACGGCGCCGATACCGCCGGAGCCGGCGAGGGCCATGCCGGTGAAGGCGTTGATGATGCCGATCACGGTGCCGAACAGGCCGATGAAGGGGGTGATGGTGGCGATGGTGGCCAGCGAGCCGATGCCGCGCTTGAGGTCGGAGGTGGTCAGCAGCGTGGCGCGCTCGACGGCGCGGGTGGCGGCCTCGACGACCTCGGGAGCGGAGAGCGGGCTGGTCTGGCTCTCATACTGGAAGGACTGCAGACCGGCGGAGACGACGCGGGCCAGGTGGCTCTGGGGGTACTTGCTGGCGGCGTCGATGGCGGCCTGGGGGCGATCGTTCTTCAGGTGCTCGGTCGCCTGACGGGCGAACAGCAGGGACTGCTTGCGCGCCTTGCTGAACATGATCAGTCTCTCGACGGAGACGTAGAGCGACCAGATGGACAGGATGATGAGAATGACGATGACCCCCTTGTTGAGGATGGTCATCTGTTCCCAAAGGGCAAGAGGATTCAGACTCATGCGCGTCTCCTTTTTCCTTTTCTCTGAAAACCTAGGCGCTCACTGCACCTGGAAATTGACCGTAAGCACGTAATAGACCTTGACCGCCCTGCCCTCGAGCGTGGCCGGCTTGAACTTCCATCTCTGCACCGCGTCCACCGCGGCCTTGTCGAGGCCCATGGGCAGACCCTTGAGCACCCGGACGTTGGTGACGTTGCCGCTGGTGTCGATGATGGCTTCGACGATCACCGTGCCGGTGACGCGCGCCCGGCGCGCCAGCTCGGTGTAGATCGGCCGCACCTGGTTGATGATCTCCGGCCGGGTGACGTTGCCGCCGACCCGTAGCGGAGCATCCTCGCTCGGCACGCCGCCCGGAGTGCCGCCGACGACTCCGCCGGGCACGCCGCCGACGACTCCGCCGACGACTCCGCCGACGACTCCGCCGGGCACGCCGCCCTCGACGCCGCCGACGACGCCGGTATCAACGGCGGCCGGCTCGGGGTTGGTGTTCGCCGTCGGCACCTTGTCGGGCACCTGGACGGGCTGCACCGGAGTGGTGGGGACGATCTTCGGCACATCCTTCGGCACCACCTTCGGGGTGGCGGCGGCCGGCGGCGGCGCGGCCGGCGGCGGGGGAGGCGGCGGCGGCGCGGCGTTGATGAACACCACGTTGATCGGCGGCTCCGGCACCTCGGGGACGTTCCAGTACTGCGCGAACAACAGCGCTCCACCCGCGACGACGTGCAGCGCCAGCGCTACAGGCATCAGCCACCAACGCATGCCGCGCTTGTGAACCGTGTCCAGGTCGATCAGAGAGTTCTCGAACATGGTTTCCTTCCCACCTTGTTCAGGTTTTAGCGGGGGTCTTGGGCTGCTGCGATTTCTTGCGCAGCTCGATCGCCTTCTTCAGCCACTGGTCCGCGGTCGCCGTGTACTCCAGGCGCTTGGCGGGGTCGAGCTCCGCCTTCGCCTTCTCGCGGAACAGGAGGCTGTAGTAGGCCATGGCCTCGAAATAGTCCGGCTTGGTGTCCAGCGCCTGCTTGAGGGCCTGCAGGCCCATGTCGACCACCTTCACGCGCTCCTCCAGGGAGATGGAGGGATCGCGGTAGGCCTTGTCCCACGCCGAGACGCCGATCGAGTAGAGCGCCTCGGCCTTCTCCTGTCCCTGGAGCTGGCCGGCGAGCTGATTCGCCTGGTCCAGCCGCCCGGCCTGCGTCAGGATGGTGACCCGGTACTTCGCGAGCTTCGGGGCCTCCTGGGGCATCTCCTTCGTCCGGCGGTCGATGAAGGCCAGCGACTCGTCGTACTTCTTGGCGTTGACCAGCGTCGACATCAAGTACTCCTCGACCTTCTCATCCTTCGGGAAGTCGGCGAGGTACTTCTCGAAGGCGTTGATGGCCGTGTCGGCGTACTCGACGTTCTTGGGGCTGTCGTCCCCGGGGCGGTAGAGAGCCAGCGAGGCCAGTCCGAGCGAGCGCCAAGCGAACGTGGCGTCGGGGTCGAGCTCGAGCCCCTTCTTGTACTCGCTGATGGCCTTGACGTACTGCTCCTGCTGGTAGAGCTCGTTGCCCTTCTTCAGCTGTGCCCGCGCCTCGATCTTGCCGCAGCCGAGCGCCGGCAACAGGATCAGAATGGCTGCGACGGGCAGTATCACAGTTCTCTGCATAGTCACCTCTCCACCACTTAGAAGGGGGGAGCTCCAAAAGAGTTCCCGGAAAGATCTTGGCCCAAACGACAGGAAGGCCGGGAGGAACTCACCGCCTCGCTCATGCTCTCCCGTGCCGGGATGTCAATGCAACACTTGTACCGGCCCTGCCTTTTGCCCCTGGCTGCCTGATCCCGGTCCCGGGCCTCGTCACGGCTGAAGGATTCAGGTTGCAGCGGCCTGCTCTCTCTGTAGCCATGAAACGGGGCCGAATCGTAGAGGAATTTTTCCCGGATGCCAAATGGCGGGCGCCGGGGGGAGGAAGTCGGGCGGAAATTGCGCCTCCGGCCCCTGCCATGTCAGACTCCCCGCCGCACTTCCGCAACCCCGGAGCGCCAGCGGGCCAGGTCGCCGGCCCCGAGCTCCCAAGGAGGCCCTGCTTGCTTCGAGGCATCTTCCAGATCAAGAAGCTGGACGACATCATGGCGTCCGCCGAGAGCGGGCCGACGCTGCGCCGCGACCTGGGCGCCTTCCAGGTGACGTTGCTGGGCATCGGCGCCATCGTCGGCGCCGGTATCTTCGCCACCCTCGGTACCGCCGCGGCGGGCGACGCGCAACGTCTGGGGGCCGGTCCCTCGCTGATGCTCTCGTTCGTGATCACGGCGGTGGTCTGCGCCTTCACCGCCCTGTGCTACGCGGAGTTCGCCGCCCTGGTGCCGATCTCGGGGTCGGCCTACACCTACTCCTACGCCACCCTCGGCGAGCTGGTCGCCTGGATCATCGGCTGGGACCTCATCATCGAGTACGCGGTGGGCAACGTGGCGGTGGCCATCAGCTGGGCCAACTACTTCCGTACCCTGCTCGACAGCATCGGCATTCACTTTCCCCTGTGGCTATCCACGGACTTCCGCACCGCGGCCCATACGCCCGAGATCCTGGCCAACGCGCCCCACGTCTTCAGCGTGCCGATCGTCTTCAACCTGCTGGCGTTCCTCATCGTGGCGCTGATCACCATCGTCCTGGTGGTGGGCATCCGCGAGTCGGCCCGCTTCAACGCCGTCATGGTGATGATCAAGATCATCGTCCTGCTGTTCTTCGTGGTGGTGGCGCTCAAGTACGTCACCCCGGCCACGGTGACGACCAACTGGCACCCCTTCCAGCCCAATGGATGGAAGGGCACGTTCGCGGGCGCCGCGGTCGTCTTCTTCGCCTATATCGGCTTCGATGCCGTCTCGACGGTGTCGGAGGAGACGCGCAACCCGGGCCGCAACCTGCCCATCGGCATCATCGCCTCGCTGGTCATCTGCACCATTCTCTATATCGGCGTGGCGGCGGTGTTCACCGGCATCATGCCCTATGCCGTGCTGAAGCAGAAGCTGGCGACCGAGCAGGCCGAGCCCCTCACCATGGCGCTCGCCTACGTGATGGGGGGCCAGCAGAAGTGGGTCATCGGCCTCGTCGCCCTCGGCTCGGTGATCGCCCACACGGCGGTGCTCCTGGTCTTCCAGCTCGGCCAGCCGCGCATCTTCTTCTCCATGGCGCGCGACGGCCTGCTTCCCCAGTCGTTCGCCCGCGTGCACCCGAAGTACCGCACGCCGCACGTCACCACCATCCTCACCGGCGTCCTGGTGGGCGGTGTCGCGGCCTTCGCCAGCATCGACGAGATGGTGGACCTGACCAACATCGGTACCCTCTTCGCCTTCGTGCTGGTGTGCGTCGGCGTGCCCATCCTGCGCCATACCAACCCCAACGCCCACCGGCCCTTCCGGGTGCCTTTGGGGCCGTACCTGCTGCCGCTGCTGGGAGCGGCCTCCTGCATCTTCCTCATGTACTACCTGCCGCCGGCCTCCTGGTGGCGGTTCGTGGGCTGGCTGGTGCTGGGCTTCGCCATCTACAGCGCCTACGGCTACACCCGCAGCACCATCGGCCATGGCCTGGGCCGGCCCCGGGTGACGCCCTGGACCCTCAAGGTCGCATCCCTCGGTTTCCTGCTGACGGCCTGCGGGCTCTTCACCATTCCCCACAGCGCCGGGCTCGGCACGCTCATGAGCCAGGCGGGCGATGCCCTGGCCGCGGATCACTCCCGGTCTCTCGTGGGGCTGGCGCTGATCGTCGTGGGTCTGGTGCTGGGCGCCGCCGGGCTGCTGATCGAGACGCGGGACCGGCGGTCCGCGTAGGATTTACATTTCCCGGGTGAGGCCGAGGCCGCGCTTCACCCGGAACCACGCCTTGCGCAGCTTCCAGAAACGGCTCGCCTCCATGCCCGCGATGCGGGCGCGGAGGAAGTCGCCCTCCTCCTGGAGCTGCCGCACCCGCACACCCAGCGCATGGCCGTCGAGCCGGGAGGAGCGCAGAAGGGCGGCGGGGACCGTGTCCTCGTAGAGGCGCGAGATGCCACCTTCGGCGTCCACCACGTCGACCGCCACCGTCGCCGTCGCCGGCCCGGCCACCGTGGATTCCTGCGCGAGCGTAGCGGCCAGTTGCCAGCCGGTCACGTCCACCGTCTCGTAGGGAAAGAGGACGCCGGCGTCCGGCCGTGGCTTGAAGTCGCCGCCGCGGGCGGTGGCGACGATCTCCTCGTTCACGATCATCCGCACTTCGCGGGGCGGGGCGCGGCGCGTGCGATCCACCACCCAGCCGGCGAGACGCAGCTCGCCGCCGGCCAGCGAGCAGTGCTCCACGAACCCTTCGGGCTCTTCGTCCAGTTTCAGACGTGAGAAATCGGCGTCCGCCTCGGGCACCACCACGTAGAGGTCCTGGAAGCGCAGCAGCCCGCGGGGCAGGCGATGCACGGAGCTGCCGGGGGCGACCTCGCCCACCATGCGGCGGACGAACCCCTCGTTCACCCACGTGGTGCCGTACTGCTCGGAGGAGAGCGAGCCGCTCTCGCTGTGCGCGTCGAACTGGATGCCGCTGGGCGGAATGCCCCGGCCGGGGAGCATGATGTCGCGGTCGTGGACGCTGAAGACGAGGACGCCTCCCGGCCGCAGCATCCCCCACAGCCGGCGCAGCCAGGAGCGGAAGGTGGCCTCGGGCAGGTGGGTGAAGAGGGAGGAGACGAGGATCGCGTCGAAGGTCTCGGCGCAGGCGAGCTGCTCCGGGTCGGCGTGCGAGACGAGGCCGTGGACGCCGAAGGCCGCCTCCTGGAAGCGGACGCCGCCCGCGTAGATGTCCGACACCCAGAAGCTCTCGGGCGGGATGTCGAGCATCGCGAAACGGGTCACCCGGCCATAGCCGCTGGCGAAGTCCAAGAGCTGGAAGTTGGCCGGCAAGGTACCGAAACGCCAGCGCAGAATGGACGCCATCGTCCCCCAAATGCGACGCCCCGAGTCGAAATAGAGGACAAGGGCCTGGTCCCGGTTGCCGGGGTGGAGGTTGAGATAGTGGAGGAGCATCTCGTCCTCGGCGTGAATGTCGAGGTTCACCGCGGCGAGGCGCCCGGAGGTGAGGCCGAGGGCGGTGAGGAGCGGATGGTTCTCCCAGGTCTGATAGGCGAGATTCATTCGGGGTCTTTCGCGTCTTTGGCCGGCGCCGCGGGCCAGTGGGCCGCGGCGGCCACGGCCATCGCCCGCTTCGCGTCGCGGGCGAACCGCTTCTGGAGCAGGCGGGTGAGGGGGTACCCGAACCGCGCCAGCGGCAGGTTCGGCCGCGAGAATGCGAAGAGGTCGAACCACACCGAGTTGTCCTCGTGATGCCACTCGACGGTGAAGCGCTCCTCGCCCCGCTCGCCATGATCCGGCAGGGTCCCGTAGGCGAATCCGAAGCGGACGATCGGCCCCTCCTCGTCGATGCGGTAGACCACCCGGCAGGCGTTGAGCGACCAGAAGCCCAGATGCCGTACCCGTACCGCCACCGTCGTGCCGGGCTCGATCGGAGCCGCAGCGGGAAAGGTGGCGACCCAGCCGAGGCCGAACATCTTCCAGCTCCTCAGGGCCTCCACGGCGCGGGCGAAAGTGGCCCGCCCCTCGCCGAGGCGCACCCGGTTGTGGTCGGTCCTGTAGCCGGCCGGCGCTCCCCGGCGGGAGTGGCCGACCTCGCGATACGAGAAGGTGCGGCTCCGCTGTTGAGCCAGGAATCGCTCGACGCGCTGATCGGAGGGTTTCATCAACAGGAACACTGCGGCCGGGGAGGTTACCACGGCTGGCGCAAAGTAGAATGAGGCCCGGCGAATTTCCGGGGAGGTGTGATGGCGCGGTTTCTCTGGATCTGTCTCGGGGGCGCGGTGGGCACCGGCGCCCGCTACCTGATGTCGGCCTGGCTGCTGCGTACCGCGGGGACGGGCTTTCCCTGGGGCACGCTGGCGGTCAACGTGATCGGCTCGTTCCTGCTCGGGCTGATCATGCAGGTCTCGCTGGCCACGAACCTGGTGTCGCCCACTCTGCGCCTGACGCTCACCGTCGGCGTGATGGGCGGCTTCACCACCTACTCGTCGTTCAACTACGAGACCCTTCAATATCTGCAGCAGAACGACTGGCTGATGGGCTCCCTGAACCTGGCGGTCACCGTCGTCGGATGTCTGGCGGCGGGGGGCCTCGGCGTCGTCGCGGGCCGAGCTGGCGTAGTATATTTCCAGACAGCTATGTAATTCCCGGGTTGTCACCCACGGAGGACGGAATGGGACGCTACGACGAGCAGGTGGAGAACCAGCGCCGTGCCGTGCTGGAGAGCCAGGGTGTGACGGAGCGGTCCCTGCGGCGAGCCGTGGCGGCCCGGGCGTCGGCTCTCGGCGGCGGACCCGTTTCCGGGGACAACTCTGAAGAGATTCCCGAGTCTCTACGGGAGTACGTCGACTCGGTCGCCCTCCACGCCTGGCGGATCACGGACGAGGACATCGCGGCTCTGGGCCGGGAGTGGTCCGAGGACGAGATCTTCGAGGTCTCCGTCGCCACGGCGGTGGGGGCCGGGCTGGCCCGCCTGGAGCGCGGGCTTTCCATTCTGCGGGGAGGCGGGCGATGAGGCTGGAGAGCGTGAGGCGCGGGCAGGGGATCAAGCGCCTGCTCTTTCCCATCATGGGCCTGCGCGTGCGGACGCGGCTGCCGGACGTCGTCCGCACCATGATGTACCGCCCGGAGCTCTTTGGTAAAAGTTACAGCCAGTGGATTCAGGCCGTTCTGCGCGGGCCCTCGTCGTGGAGTGTTTGGGAGCGCGAGCTCTTCGCCTCCTTCACCTCGAGCTGCAACGCCTGCGTCTTCTGACGGGACCAGCACGGCGCGGTCGCGTCGATGGCCCATGGCGAGAAGAGCAAGGACGATTTGATTCAGACGGTGCTGGCGGACTACCGCACGGCGCCCATTCCCGAGAAGCTGCGGGCGATGCTCGGCTTCCTGGAGAAGCTGACCCTCCAGCCGGCGGACATCGGCCCGGGCGACGCCGTGCCCCTGCGGGCGGCGGGTCTCTCCGACGAGGAGATCGAGGACGCCGTCCACGTCTGCGCGCTGTTCAACATCATCAACCGGGTCGCCGACTCCCTCGGCTTCGAGAACGCGAGCGCGGACGGCTACCAGAAGAACGCCCGCTGGCTGATGAACGCCGGCTACAAGTGACCGCCGCTCAGCCAGGCGTCAGCCGCCAGAAAAGCGGCAGCAGGACGATGATGAGCGCGTAGAGCAGCAGCGTCAGCGGCAGGCCGACCTTGAAGTAGTCGCGGAAGCGGTAGCCGCCGGGTCCCATCACCAGGATGTTGACCGGGTGGCCCAGCGGCGTGAGAAATGCGATCGACGTCGCGAGGGCCACGCCCATGACCATAGCCCGCGGGTCCGCGCCCGTGCGCTGCGCCGTCTGAATGGCGATGGGCGCGATGACCGTGGCCACGGCGGCGCCGTTCATCGCCTGCGTGAGCAGAATCGCGAGGGCCACGAGGCCGGCCAGCAGCAGTCTCGGACCCCCGGCTCCCAGCAGGTGGAGAAGCTTGTCGGTGAGCAGCGCCGCAGCGCCCGTCTTGACCATGGCGGTGCCCAGCGGCAGCATCCCCGCCACCAGCACGACGCTCTTGAAGTCCACGGCCCGGTAGGCCTGGTCCATCGTCAGGATGCGGGCGACGACCATGATCAGCGCGCCGCCGAGCATCACCTCGCCCACCTCGAAGTAGCCCGAGGCGGCGAGGCCCAGGGAGATCGCCATGATCGCCAGGGCCAGCCGTCCCTTGCCCGTCGCCGGCTCCGCCTCGCGCGCCGGCTCGGCGAGCACGATCAGGTCGGGCTCGGCGCGCAGCACGGGCAGCCGGCTGCGCTCGCCCTGAAGGAGAAGGCCGTCGCCGAGCTCCAGGGGGAGATCGGTGAGACCCGTGCGTACCGGCCGGCCGGCCCGCCAGAGGGCGATCACGCTCATGCCGTAGCGTTCGCGGAAGAGGGCCTCGCGCAGGGTCTGGCCGATCAGCGCCGAGCGGGGAGAGAGCACCGCCTCCACCACCGCCACGGATTTCGATTCGAGATCGCGCTCGCGCCAGTCGCGGGCGGGCAGGAGCTCGAGCCCATCCTCTTCGGCGAGCTTCTCCGGCTTGCCGCTCAGCAGCAGGACGTCCTCCGCCAGGATGACGCTGCCCGGCGGCGGCGCCTGCACCACGCGCCCCTCGCGCTCGATGGCCAGGACGCTGAAGCCGTAGGTCTCGCGGAAGCGGGTGTCCGCCAGGGTCTTGCCGGCGAGCGGCGAGCCCGGCGGCACGCCGGCCCGGATCAGCCGCTCCCCCAGGTGATAGATCTCGGCCAGATCCGCCTCGCGGCGGTGGATGTCCGCCAGCACCTGGGCCGGCGAGCGGTCGGGGAGCTGCCGCCGGCCCCACAGCGCCATGTAGAGGATGCCCGCCGCCACGATGGGCAGGCCCAGGGGCGCGAAGTCCAGCAGGCCGTAGCCCGCCAGCTTCTGGTCGCGCAGCAGGCTGCTGACGACGATGTTGGTGGTGGTGAGCAGGGTCGCCATGCCGCCCAGGATGGTGGCGAAGGCGAGGGGCATCAGCAGCCGCGCGGGGTTGACTCCCGCCCGGTGCGAGGCGCCCGAGACGGCCGGCAGCAGCACCGCCGCCGCGGCGATGTTGTTCATGAACAGCGACAGGAACGCCCCGGCGATCATCACCACGACGATCTGCCGCACCTCGCCCTGTCCGGCGACCCGCACCAGCAGGTTGCCCACCCGGCGCGTCACGCCCGTGCGCTCCAGCCCCGCCGCCAGCATGAAAATTGCGAGCAGGGTGATGACGGCCGAGCGGCTGAAGCCGGAGAAGGTCTCCTCGGAGGTCAGCACGCCGGTCGTGCCGAGCGCGACCGCGACGAGGAGCGCCACGAGATCCGGCCGCACCTTGTCGCTCAGGAAGAGCGCCACGGCCCCACCGAGAATGACGAACGTGAGGGTGAGGTGGAGGTCCATGGCCAGGAATGATGCTAGCAGACGATCAGAGGGCGTCGATGATAACTTCTTGAAGTCCCCTTCAGGGGGCGCTGTGACTAGCCCTGGCATTTATGCCCGGGCGGAGGTGAGGTTTCCAGGCATTTTTCTCAGGGGGTGGCGGGTCATGATGCGGATTGTCCAGATTTTCAGCTCTCTTACGCTTGCTCTTTGCATCACCGTGCCTCTCCGGGCTCAGCAGGAGCATCACCACCCACGGGAGGGCACACAAGACAACAAAGACATGAAGGGCATGGACATGAAGGACATGCCGGGGATGGATCACTCCATGCATGACATGCACGACATGCCGGGCATGCTCGGCCCCTACGGCATGTCCCGCGAGGCTTCGGGCACGGCCTGGCAGCCGGAGTCCACTCCTCACACGGGAATTCACACCATGGCGAACGGCTGGCATCTCATGACGCACGGTTTCGCCAACCTGATCTATGACCGCCAGGGCGGTCCCCGGGGAGACTCGAAGACCTTCAGCGAGAACATGTTGATGGGCATGGCCACGCGGGACCTCGGCCCCGGCCGCCTGGGCCTGCGGGCGATGCTCTCGGCCGAGCCCACGACCATCGGCCGCGAGGGCTATCCGCTACTGTTGCAGACCGGCGAGACGGCCAATGGCGTCACGCCGCTCGTCGACCGCCAGCACCCGCACGACCGGTTCATGGAGCTTTCCGCCAGCTATAGCCTCCCCGTGGGGCCGGCGAAAGATCACAGCTCCGTCTTCGCCTACTTCGGCCTGCCGGGCGAGCCGGCCCTGGGTCCCCCGACCTTCATGCACCGCTTTTCGGGCATGGACAACCCGGAGGCGCCGCTCGGCCACCACTGGCTCGACTCGACCCACGTCACCTTCGGCGTCGCCACCCTGGGCTGGATTCATGAGGGTGTCAAGCTCGAGGGCTCGGTCTTCACCGGCCGCGAGCCGGACCAGAACCGCAACAATATCGAGAGCCCCAAGATGGACTCCTGGTCGCTACGGGCGACGTGGAACCCCTCGCCCGACTGGTCCTTCCAGGTGAGCCGCGGGCACGTCCACAGCCCCGAGCAACTGGAGCCGGAGATCGACGTCGACCGCACCACGGCGTCCGCGATGCTGAATCGTTCCCTCGGCGAGCGCAACCTTCAAACCATTTTCGCGTGGGGCCGCAACGACCGGAATCCGGGCCATAGCACGAACAGCTTCCTGCTGGAGTCCGCCGTCACCCTCGACGATCGCAATACCGTCTTCGCACGGGCCGAGCAGCAGCAGAACGACGAGCTCGGCGATCACGGCAGCGGCGGCTCGGTGTTCAACGTGGGAAAGGTATCCCTCGGCTATATCTGGGACGGCGTGCGAATCGACAGCTTCCGTGGCGGCCTGGGTATTCTCGGCAGCGTGGCCCGGGTGCCCCGGGAGCTGAACCTGGATTACGGCGACACGCCGTTTTCGTGGATGGCGTTTCTGCGGGTAAGGATCTGACGTTCACCGTTTTGACCCGTCGGCTGCCATTGTAGAGACGCCCCGCGGGGAACCCCGCGGGGCGTCTCCTCGGAGCGACGATCTTCAAACCCACCTGGATGCTCTGAAGACCCAGGAAATCACCGCTCCAAACCGTTTCGGAAACGGCGAATGCGACCCTTCGACGGAGACGCCCCACGGGGTTCCCCGTGGGGCGTCTCTACATTGGCTGGTATCGGTATCGAGATCTCGCCCGGCGATTCATCGTTCGAGTCTCTCGGCTTCGGGTAGATAAAAAAGAGGGATGCCGCCGGCGAGTCCAAACGGCACCCCCGTATCGAGAAGGCGACCGGCGTGCCTAGAAGTTGTAGACCGTGTAGACGCCGATCTCCGAGAATTTGCCCTTGCTGTTCGCGTTCACCGAGCCGGTCGAGCCGGCGTCGCCGGTTGAGAACGTGCCGCCCTTGACCTCGTCGTACTTGTAGACCAGCGAGGCGGCGAACGCCTTGTTGAGCGTCCACTGCACGCCGGCGTTGTAATAGGTTTCCTTGAGGCCCGGCTTCAGGTCCTTGCTGGGCTTGGCGGTGTCGTAGCGGCCGAAGATGGACCACTCGGGATTGAAGTTGATCTGGCCCCAGCCGGAGAAGCCGTCGGCCTTGTCGGTGGCGACCGTGGCGACGTTGCGCCAGTTGTCCGCCTGGAAATACTGGCCGCCGATCTTGAAGAAATCGGTGCTGTAGGAAGCCAGGGCGTCGGCGCGGGTGGCGGTGTGCAGGGCCGGCACCGCATCCGTGTCGTTGCCGAGCTTGCCGCTGTAGCCGCCGACGGCGAGGACCAGGCCGGTCACCGGGGTGACGGAGACGCGCCCTTCGAAGTCGACGCTCTTGGTGCGCGTCGGGTTGCTGTAGCCCTTGCCGTTGCCGACGGTGAATTGATAACCCCAGAGCGGGTTGTTGCCGAGCACGTGGAGTCCCCACTCGGCCGAGGTGCCGAAGCTGAGGCGGTCGGTGATCACCTGTTCGACGTAACGCAGGCCGTAGGTCGCCTCCGCGAAGGGAATGAACGGAGTGTCCGCGGCGCCGAGGCGAACGGTGAACCGCGGGTCGATGGCGGCCTGGACGTAGGCCTTTTTCACGAACACGTCGTAGCGCCGGGCGCCAATGTCGCCGATGTCAGACTGGAACTGGGCGGACCAGACCTTGTCGAACTGGTGGGTGAAGGTGAAATAAGTGCGCTTGACGTCGATACCCTCGCCGCTGTCGCTGCTCTTCTTGCCCGTGGCGTCGTCCTTGTTCTCCTTCGAGCTCACGTCGGCGTAGACGCGGATGCCGAGCTTGGTGGCCGGGTAGTCGGCGGCCTTCACCGGCTTCGGCGTCGGCCTATCGTAGGCGGGCAGGTTGTGCTTGAACAGATAGAGATCCATCGCGGTCTCGTTCTCGGCGACCAGCGTCTCGCCGCCGGCGCCGCGGCCGACCAGGGTGATCGCGGTGCCGATGTCGCCGGAGGACTGCCACGACTGGTAACGTTCCGGGGTATTGAAGACGTACACGCGGCCGTCCTTCTCAACCTCCTGATAGTACAAACCCGTCACCTGCGCCACGGCGACGGAGGCGACCGATAGCGCCAAGACAAGCGCCAGAAGGCCTGCCTTCATTAGAGCGGTTCTGCGCATCCTGCTCTCCTTTTCATGGGATTTCAATTAAGGGTTTGTCGCGTGCCAACTCGTTTGCCGGTGAGCATAGGGATGGTGGTGTGCGAGCCCGCGACGGCTTTGTGACAGCCCTGCGACAGCCCGTTCTCAGACTGGAAGAGGGTGGAATTTGCTGGATTGTAGAAGTAAGCGGCGGCGTTGTCACGCCGCTGTCACACGGCGGTAGGCCGGCTGCCAAACCCTCCTGCCAGAGTCTGGGTCGCGGGATGGCCGCGGGATGACCGCTGGATGATGAGCCGCTCCGCTCCAACTTGCACCTGTTCAAGCTGACGATAAGGAGAGATCGATGATCCGCAATCGCAAGGTGACTCCCCTGGCACTGGCATTGGCCGTGACGGTGGGCGGGAGCATGCTGTCGGCCCAGGCCGTGAAGGTCGAAGGAGGGATTCCCGCCTACGCCAAGACGAGCGGCGTGTCGGGGAACCTGAGCTCGGTGGGCTCGGATACGCTCAACAACCTGATGACCTTCTGGGCCGAGGGCTATAAGAAGGAGTATCCCAACATCCGCATCCAGATCGAGGGCAAGGGCTCGACGACGGCGCCGCCCTCCCTCATTCAGGGCACCTCGCAGCTCGGCCCCATGAGCCGCACCATGAAGTCCGAGGAGATCGACGCCTTCGAGAAGAAGTACGGCTACAAGCCGACGGCGGTGCGCGTCGCGGTCGACGGCATCGGCGTCTTCGTCAACAAGGACAACCCCGTCAAGTGCCTCTCCATGCAGCAGCTCGACGGCATCTTCTCGCAGGGCCGCGCCTGCGGCGGCAAGGCCATCGCCAAGTGGGCCGACGCGGGAGTGACCGGCGCCTGGGCCGGCCAGCCGATCAGCCTCTACGGCCGCAACTCCGCCTCCGGTACCTATGGCTACTTCAAGGAGCACGCGCTCTGCAAGGGCGACTACAAGGCCACGGTGAAGGAGCAGCCGGGCAGCGCCTCGGTGGTGCAGGGCGTCACCGAGGACAAGTACGCGATCGGCTACAGCGGCATCGGCTACAAGACCTCGGGCGTGCGGGCCGTGCCCGTATCCGCCAAGGCCGGCGCCTGCATCGACGACAGCCCGGAGAACGTGATCACCGGCAAGTACCCGCTGTCGCGCTTCCTCTACGTGTACGTCAACAAGGCGCCGAACAAACCTTTCGATCCTCTCGTCCGCGAGTTCCTCAAGTTCGTCCTCTCGCAGCAGGGTCAGGAGACGGTCGTCAAGGACGGCTTCATTCCGCTGACCCACAAGATCGTCCAGGAGGAGCTGGCGAAGCTCCAGTAAGCGGATGGCGAACCCGGAGAAAGGGGCCAGCCCGATGTCCACGGAACCGGCGGAAACCCGTCTCCGGGTGCGCGACCGCAGCCGCGAGACGCCTCGCCGGCGGCTGGTGGCGGACCGTCTCGCCCGCTGGGTGGTGTCGGCGGGCGGCATCGCCATCATCGCCAGCATTCTGGGCATTCTGATTTTCATTGTGATCGAAGTCGTGCCGCTGTTGCTGCCGGCCAAAGTGACGGCGGTACGCCGGGTGACCGCGCCGGGCGCCGGCGCTGGTGCCGGAAGAATCGGTGCCATGCTGGCCGACGAGCACCGCACCCACGTGGCCACGCTGGACGAGCACGGCATCGCCCGGGTGGTGCGGCTGGACGACGGCAAGGAGGTCTACAGCTCCGACGTGCTGGCGGCGGCCGTGGGAGGCTCCGCCGCAAAACCCTTTCTAACCGGCATGACCGTGCCGGCCCAGAGCCGCGCCTTCGCCGCCGCCACCAGCGATGGCCGCGTCCTGCTCAAGAAGATGGAGTTCACCGTCACCTTTGAGGGCAGCGACCGGGTGGTGACGCCGGACATGACGCCGCCCGCCTTCCTGGAGCTCGATCCCGAGCATCATTCTCTCGGTCCCTTCGCCGCGCAGATCGACGACCAGGGCGCCGCCATGGCCGCCGCCGTGATGAACAGCGGCAAGCTGGCTGTCGTGCGGCGGGCGACGGAAAAGAATGAGATGACGGGCGAGACCAGCGAGGCGCTGAGCCGAGCCGAGATCGCCGTGCCCGGCAAGGTGACCGCCCTGGTGATCGATCCGCAGCAGCACAACCTCTACGCCGGCACCGCGGGCGGCGAGCTGCTCTGGTGGCCGCTCGACGGCGCGCAGCCGGGAGAGCTGAAGGTGGCGAATGCCGGCGCGCCGGTGACGGCGCTGAACCTGCTGCTGGGTGGCAAGTCCCTCGCCGTAGGGCAAGGCAACGGCAATCTCTCCGTGTGGTTCGCCGTGCGGCAATCGGACGACTCGCAGCGGCTCGAACGCATCCACGAGTTTCCCCGCCAGCCCGGCGCCGTGCGGGGGATCGCGCCTTCGCAGCGTGACAAGAGCTTCCTCGCCGTGAGCGGCCATCAGCTCGGCCTCTTCTATTCCACCGCCGGCCGCACCCTGTGGACGGGAACCTCGCCGCTGGCGGATGCGACGGCCATGTTCTATGCCCCGAAGGCGGACGGCGCTTTCATCGCCGGGACAGGGGGAGAGATCGCGGAGCTGGACATTCACAATCCCCATCCCGAGGTGACCTTCGGCTCCCTGTTCGGCAAAGTCTGGTACGAGGGCTACAGCGAGCCGCAGTACGTCTGGCAATCGAGCGGCGCCTCGAACGATCTCGAGCCCAAGCTCTCGCTCGTGCCACTGATGGCGGGCACGCTCAAGGGGACTTTCTACTCGCTGCTCCTCGCCATTCCCCTGGGCGTCTTCGGCGCCATGTACACCTCGCAGTTCATGCACCCGGCGTACAAGCGCTATCTCAAGCCGGTGATCGAGATCATGGCCTCGCTGCCCAGCGTGGTGCTCGGTTTTCTGGCCGGCCTGTGGCTCGCGCCGCGCATCGAGAAGGCGGTGCCGGCCCTCATCCTGGCCTTGATCGTATTACCCCTGGCCATCCTGCTCACCGGATTTCTGTGGAACGCGTTGCCGCGGGCCTTCCGCAACCGTTTCCCGGTCGGCACCGAAGTCTTTCTGTTCATCGTCGCGCTGGCGGCGGCCATCTGGGCTTGCATCGGCTTGTCGCGCGGCTTCGAAAAGCTGGCTTTCGCGGGCGATTTCCAATCGTGGCTGCTGAAGGCCACGGGCCTCGGCTTCGATCAGCGCAACGCCGTGGTGGTGGGGCTCGCCATGGGCTTCGCGGTCATCCCCATCATCTTCGCCATCGCCGAGGACGCCTTCTCGAATGTGCCCCAGAACCTCGTCGCGGGCTCGCTCGCGCTGGGCGCCGACCGCTGGCAGACGGTGACCCGCGTGGTTTTTCCCACCGCGTCGCCCGGCATCTTCTCCGCCATCATGATCGGCTTCGGCCGCGCCGTGGGCGAAACGATGATCGTTCTCATGGCCACCGGCAACACGCCGATCATGAGCTGGAACCCGTTCAACGGCTTCCGCACCCTCTCGGCCAACATCGCGGTGGAGATCCCCGAGGCGCCGCAGGGCGGCAGCCTCTATCGCACCCTGTTTCTGGCGGGGCTCTTGCTGTTCGTCATCACGTTCATCATCAACACCGTGGCGGAGCTCGTGCGGCAACGGCTGCGGGAGCGATATTCTCAGCTCTGATGAGGGAGCCTGCCAAGATGACCGTCGCTTCCCAGCCAATCCCCGGTACCGTCGCCGGCGGCCTCGCCGGCCGTGCGGCCCGCGTTACGTCCCTTTTCGGGCGCCGCCAAGGCCGCACCGAGACCGTGGGCAAGGCGCTGACCTGGCTGTGCGGCGGCGCCCTGGCCTTCAACCTGCTGCTGGTCGTCGCCATCCTGACCCTGCTGGCCTGGAACGGCATGAGCTACTTCTGGCAGCGGAATCTGGTGGAGATGGATCTGAAGGACGGCCACAAGATCCTCGGCGAAATCTGGGAGATCGAAAAAGTGGCGAAGGTGAAGGCCGTCGCCGGCCAGCCTGCCGACACCGCCGAAGCGGCCATCGACCGCATCCGCATGAAGATCGGCAACCGCGACGTGGGCGGCCTCGACTTCGTATGGATCGATTCTAAAGATATCGCCGCGCGCTCGCGTCCGGCGGGCGCCGTGCTCCTCGAGCGCCTGGAGTGGGGAAACTTCTACGGCACCATGATGGAGTTGCGCGGCCAGGGGAAGGTGCTGGCCTCGGGACCCAAGGCGGTGTGGAAAGCCTTCGCCTCCCTCCATGCCCGGAAGACCCGCGAGCTCCATCAGATCCACGACCTGGAAAAGGGCGGGATCGGCGACGTCAACTACGACATCGAGAAGCTGCGGCTCGCCGAGCGCAAGCTCGACCTCGAAAAATTGCCGGCGGCTGAGCGGTCGCGCCGCAAAGCCGCCCTGGACGGCGAGATCGCCGAGCGCCAGGCCGTCTACGATCGCCTGGCGGCGCGGCTCACCACCTTGCGCGAGCGCTTCGCGGCCGAGACCCTGGTGATGCGCACGGCCGACGGCCAGACGAAGGAAATGCCGGTCGGCACGGTGCTCCACGCCCTGCGCCCCAACGAGATGGGAACCTTTTCCAAGCTCCGCGTCTACGCCGGCCGGATGGGGGAGTTCATCTGGGACGATCCGCGCGAGTCCAACACCGAAGGCGGCATCTTTCCCGCCATCTTTGGCACGGTGATGATGGTCTTTCTCATGTCCTTCGCCGTGGCGCCGCTCGGCGTGCTCGCCGCCCTCTACCTGCGGGAGTACGCCAAGCAGGGTTTTCTGGTGCGGCTGGTGCGCATCGCCGTCAACAACCTGGCGGGCGTGCCGTCCATCGTCTTCGGCATGTTCGGCCTCGGCTTCTTCGTCTACCTGCTCGGCGGCTCGATCGATCGCCTTTTCTTTCCTGAGTCGCTGCCCACGCCCACCTTCGGCACGGGCGGCATCTTCTGGGCGGCCCTCACGCTCGCGCTGCTGACGGTGCCGGTGGTGATCGTGGCGGCGGAGGAGGGGCTGGCGGCGGTGCCCCGCATCGTGCGCGAGGGTTCGCTGGCGCTGGGCGCCACCAAGTTCGAAACCATCCGGCGGGTCGTGGTGCCGGCGGCGGCGCCGGGCATTCTCACCGGCATGATCCTCGCCATGGCGCGGGCGGCCGGCGAGGTGGCGCCGCTGATGATCGTGGGCATGGTGAAGCTGGCGCCCACCCTGCCGCTCGACGGCAGGGCGCCCTTTCTTCACCCCGAACGGAAGTTCATGGCCCTGGGTTTCCACATTTTCGATCTTGCCTTCCAGAGCCCGAACGTCGAGGCCACGACGCCGCTGGTGTTCGCCACCGCCCTGCTGCTGATCGTGGTGGTGACGCTGATGAACCTGGTGGCCATCGCCCTGCGCAACCATCTGCGCCGCAAGTACGCGGGCAGCGCGGTTTAAAGAGAAGAGACAACCATGACCGAGACTCAGCTCGCCGCCCCGCCGGCTCCCGCCGCCGCCGTCATCGATCCGGCGACGCATCCGAAGGTCGAGAATCCGATCCTGCGCATTGAGGATCTGTCGCTCTGGTATGGCGAGAAAAAGGCGCTCAATAAAATCTCGCTCGACATTCCCGAGAAGCAGATCACGGCCTTCATCGGCCCTTCGGGCTGCGGCAAGTCGACGCTGCTGCGCTGCATCAACCGTCTCAACGACCTGATCGACGGCGTCCGCGTCGAAGGCGACATCCGCTTCGAGGACGGCAGCATCTACGATCCGCGTCTGGACATCAACGCCCTGCGCAAGAGGATCGGCATGGTGTTCCAGAAGTCGAACCCGTTTCCCAAGTCGATCTACGAGAACGTGGCCTACGGCTGCCGCATCCAGGGGATCAACAAGAAAAGGGATCTGGACGACATCGTGGAGAAGAGCCTGCGCGGCGCGGCCCTCTGGGACGAGGTGAAAGACCGTCTGGACGAGAGCGCGCTGGGCATGTCCGGCGGCCAGCAGCAGCGTCTCTGCATCGCCCGCGCCATCGCCGTCGAGCCCGAGGTGATCCTGCTCGACGAGCCCTGCTCGGCCCTCGATCCCATCGCCACGGCGCGCGTCGAGGAGCTGATGCAGGACCTGAAGACCCAATACACCCAGGTCATCGTCACCCACAACATGCAGCAAGCCTCCCGAGTCTCCGACCTCACCGCCTTCCTCTACCTCGGCGAGCTGATCGAGTACGGCCCCACCGAGAAGATCTTCATCAACCCGATGAAGAAGCAGACCGAGGACTACATTACGGGCCGGTTCGGGTAGGGCGCCTGCGCCTCAGAAAAACCCTCGGCGGAGCGCGTAGAGACGCTCCCAGCCCGTCCACGACGCCCTCCGCAGCCTATAACGTCGGGACGTCTCCGAGGCGGGAATCCGGCCCGATCATCCCCAACCTACGGCGGGGGGATTCAGGTCCCAACGTTTGAGAAACCCAGAGCGCAGAGAAGCGGCATCGCCCCGCCGTAGGTCGGCGTATTTCGGCAGGCCGTCCCCGCTGCCGAGACGTCCCGACGTTATAGATCTGCCGAGGGCGTCGTGGACGGGCTGGGAACGTCTCTACGTCCTTCGCTGAAAATCATTTGCCGGCGGACTGGGTCTTCGATTACGCTTCATGATCCGAGGAGGGACCGACCATGGCAAACGGTAAGATCTGCTATCTCGAGATACCCACGATCGACATCGATCGCTCCGTCAGCTTCTATCAGGGAATCTTCGGCTGGCAGACCCGGCGCCGCGGTGACGGAGCCACCGCATTCGATGACGCGGTCGGCCAGGTGAGCGGCTCCTGGGTGACCGGCCGGCCCTCCTCTCCCAATCCGGGGCTCCTTCTCTACATCATGGTCGACAGCCTGACGGCGACCGTCGAGGCCGTCACCGCCCACGGGGGACGCATCGTTCAGCCGATCGGCGTGGATGCCCCCGAGATGACGGCACGCTTCGCCGATCCGGATGGGAACGTGCTCGGGCTGTACCAGGAGCCTGTCCAAACTGCGTAGGCAGCCTTCCTCTGGCGCGATACCATAGCGCCATGAACGCCAAGACGATCCTTGCCCTGCTTCCTTGCCTGATCCTCGGCGCCGTTCCCGTCCGGGCGGCCAGCGAGGACGTCCACTTCATCGCCGAGCACCTGCCCGAGGCCGGGCAGGACGCGCGCTACAACGCCCTGCCGTTCCTCGCCAACCGCATGGAGGCCGGGAAATGGCAGCAGACTCTCCAGGCCGGCTACGCCCAGGCCGACGCGGAGTTCCTGCACATCAGCGGCCCGATGGTGGCCTTCAACGTCGGCCGTGGCCTCTCGGACACCTGGGGCGTCTCCGTACTGGGCTTCTACGACTCGATGAAGGTCTCGGGGGACACGGGCCGGCAGGTGCTGCGCCCCTTCTTCTTCCACAACCTCCCGCTCGACCTGCCGCAGACCGCCGAGTTCTCGAACGCCCGAGGCGATTACCGCCACTGGGGGATCGGAGGCGCCTTCATCCGCGAGCTCTCGCCCGTCGGGGCCGACCGCCGCTGGACCCTCACCGGCGGCCTCCTCTACGACCATCTGGAGATCAAGAACTACCAGATGGACTACCGCATCCTCGCCGGCCGCGACGCCGGGGTCACGGGAGTCCTGGACCACAGCAGCGACGTGAACTTCGTGTTGCCCTACCTCGGAGCCCAGTACACGCGCCCCCTGGGTTCCTCCTGGTCGCTCGCCCCGCGGCTCGTCGTCGGGTGGCCCCTCCCGGCGGGGGACTTCGACGCCCGCCTGACGGGCCCGGGTTTCGACCTCAGCACCGCCCGTGGCCAGGGCACGCCCGGCAAGATTGGCGACGGCTTCCTGGGCCTCAGCATCGGGCTCATCCATCTCCGCTCTGGCCTGGAGCTCGACCTCGGGAGCACTCTCTCCTACCCGCTACTGGAGAAGGCGAGCCACCCCGGAGTCAGCAAGTCGTTGATGGTGCAGGTGGCCTGGCATCATGGGTAGGGTGACCTGCGGAGAAACTGATGACCACAATGACCATCGAGCTCCCCGACGAGGTCTACGAGATTCTGAGGCGGTCCCCGACTGAGGTCCAGCAAGACGTCCGTCTGGCAGCGGCGATTCGCTGGTACTCGAAGGGTCTAGTCTCCCAGGAGTGGGCGGCAGCGGTCGCCGGCTTGGACCGTACGGACTTCTTGATGTCTCTCGCCCGCGAAGAGGTCGACGTCTTCCATGTGGATCTCGAACAGCTCGCCCGGGAGATCTCGCGTGAGTAGCCTTCCGGTCGCCAACGCATCACCGCTAATCTTCCTCTCTCACGCCGGTCTCATCGGGGCAGCGAAAAGCTCGTCGAGCTTGGGATCAAGCCCTTCCGTGGCCTGAAGCGTGCGCGCGCCGCTAAAAAGCCGAGCGCTGCCGCGCCAGAGACTTCCAGCGAGTCGCTGAAAGGTTCGCCGGCCGTGGAGAACCTTCCCGGGCCGCCGCGAAGCGCATCGCGCCACCTTTCGTCCTTCCGGCGGCGCCGGCAAGAATTCCCCGTCACCCGAACCCTTCCCGGCGAAGCGGAGAGGAGAAAACCTCGTCTTTCCTGCTCCCCGGGCGGCCGGAGAGCAGGGAACGCCACGTTCCCTCCACTTCAGCGCGCGGGAGAGGAGGGAAGATGACGTTCCCTACTCTTCTGAAGACGAGAAGTCGGGGGAACGCCTCCTTCCCTGCTCTCCCGGCGAAATGAGAGCGGGGAACGGCGCGTTCCCTGCTCTCCCTGGGAAAGGAGAGGAGGTAAGATCGCGTTCCCTCCTCTCCGGAGAATCTGAGAGCAGGGAAGACGACGTTCCCTTCTCTCCGGTGGCCGGGAGAGTAGGGAAGGTCGCGTTCCCTCCTCTCCGGAGCGCGAAGAAGCTCGCCCCGTCAACCTCCAAGCTTCTGGGCGCCGCGGGAAGTTCGTTGGCAGAGCCGGAGGCTATGCCGGCGGAGCGAGAAGATTCTCGGCGCGGCGGAAAAGTTTGTGGATGCACGACGAGTAGGAATGCCGGTTTTGGATGGCTCGCACCATGGATCACGAGTTTAAGCGCCAGCGGTGGATGTCGCGAAGGGGAGTTCGGCCTCGGCGGCGCCTCATGGTAACCTCGGGGCTCATCTCGGCGGGCGGGCTGCTGAGGTTTGGCGACAGGCGGGCGGGAGACATACCGATGGGGCCAGCGACGAGCTTTCGCGAGCTTCTGGATCGCTACGCGCAGGGGGAGCGGGACTTCGCCGAGTCCGAGCTCGACATGGACCCTGACGATGATCTCAGCGGGGCTCGGCTGGACGGCATCGACTTGTCGCGGTCCTTTATCTTCGCGAGCTTTCGCGGGGCCAGCCTCAGGGGTGCCAGGTTCCGCGCGGCCAACGTCAAGACGTGCGACTTCACGGGGGCCGATCTGTCAGGGGCAGACTTCACCGAGGCGGCACTGTGTGCGACGAAGTTCGGTGGGGCACAGATGGCAGGTGCCCGATTCGACGGCGCTTTTTATCACGCCTCCACGCTCCAGCCAGGCGAGCTGCCCGATTGGTAAAAGTCGGGTGAGTTGCTGCTCGATAACGCCTTCAGCCTTTCGGCACCCCGCCCCGCCCCTTCTCCCGAACATCGAGCGTCACCTCGCGGTCGGCCTTCAGATCGACTTCCATCTGGCCGATCGACTCGTACGAGTCCCCTGTATAGAAAATCTCCTGACCGTCGCGGCGGACAGGCGGGCGATACATGCTGTCTGAGGGAAGGTCCGGCTCCAGTACGTAGACCACGTAGGTTCCGGGCCGTATATTTGCGAAGCGGAAGGTGCCGCCGCTCGCCACTTCGACTCGGCCGAGCTCGGCGGCCGGGGCGAAGGTCTGCTCGAGGGTCACCTCGTACTGCGCTCCAGGCTCTCCCAGCAACCGTCCGGAGAGGACCAGCGAACCGGGAGCGAAATCAAGATCGAGAGTGGGAGCGGTCTTCCCGGAGGGGATCTGCACCGAACCCGACGCGGACTGTTTGCCGCAGGTCGCGACGAGGGTCCAGGTGCCGGTGCCGATCCCTGGAGCCGCGTAATGTCCGGGAGCGTCCACGTGGCCTTCGATGACGAACGGGCCGGCGCCTTCCGCGAAAAGAGTGAGCTTGCAGTCCGGATCCTGCAGGCCGAGGAGCCGCCCGGTCAAGGTGCGGCTCGGCTGCAAGTGGATCGCGACCCCGTCGACCGGTCCGGCCGCCACGTTGATTGGCGCGGAGGCCGGCGCATCTTCACGAGAGCGAGCCCAGACCGCGGTACATTCCTTGGGAGCCAGGGAAACGAAGCGGCCGTCTCTCCCGGAATTGGTATCTCCCTGGTCGTAGGCCGACCCCGGGCAGATGACCTGCGCTCCAGCCACCGGGGCTCCATCCGGCCCGAGCACCCGGCCTCTCACGGGCGTGAGGGGTGCAAAGACGACGTCGAGGGTTTTCGTATCGCCCTCGGCAACGGTCACCATGGCCTGGGCGAACCGGACACCGGCCCGGGCATCGAGGCGGCTGTCCCCGGGCGGCAGATCGATGACGCGGTAGCGGCCGTCGGCCTCGACCTTCAACGTACCGCTCGCCCCCTCATGCTGATCCCCGAGCGTCAGCGAGAGACCGGCCAGCTCTTTGGCGGTGAGCCCGACGACGCGGCCGGAAAGAGTGGCCGGCCGGTTGAGGCGGAGCTTGATACCCGGCATGGAACCGTGGATCCGCAGGGGCATGGTCCGGCGCGCCGCTCCGAATCCCTCCTTCTCAGCCGCCAGCCGGTAGATTCCCCCGGCTTTGACCGGAAAAGAGAAGGCGCCGTCCTTGCCGGTCTTCGCCGTCCCTGGGCCGAACCTCCGATGAGCGATCAAGTGGACGGTCGCTCCCGAAGCGGGCTGGCCCTGCGGATCGAGGACCCGGCCGGAGACGATGGGGGTGGGCTTGGGTTCTCCGGCGCACACCCAATCTTCCGCGGAGACGCCGGCGATAACCAAAAGCAGCGCGAAGATTCTGACGAAGTTCTTGAGGTTCACCAAGTGAGATTACTCCAGATGCGCTCCGCTCGCTCAGGAACAACCCGACGGCTTGAATCTCTCGAACGGTGCCAGCCAATGTAGAGACGCCCACAGGGTAGCGCCAGCTACCCCGTGGGGCGTCTCCGAGGCGGAGAGGACAAACCGATTCATCACAGCGTGTCAGCGGGGCGACGAACCGACGGGGAAGGTTCGGCCTATATAAAGCCTTTGTCGCCGCGCCGGAGACGCCCCACGGGGTAGCTCGCGCTACCCTGTGGGCGTCTCTACATTATTGGAGGGTGTTTTCCAGGGGAGCGGCTTCAATTCTTATCCTCTCCCCTTGACAGACTAGGAGAGAGTGCGTCACACTCCTAGTCGGGCTAGGAGGAGGGACGCAATGGCTAAGAACGCGGAGCTTTTACCCGGTACGCTGGACATGCTGATTCTCAAGGCGGTTTCCCTGAAACCGCTGCACGGGTATGGCGTGCTGCTGCGCATCCGCCAGATCTCCGGTGAGGCGCTCGATATTCCTCAAGGGTCACTGTATCCGGCGCTCTACCGGCTGGAGCAGCAGGGGCTCATCGTCGCCGAGTGGGGCCAGAGCGAGAACAACCGCAAGGCGAAGTATTACACCGTGTCCGCCGAAGGCCGCCGCCGGCTGCGCGAGGAAACCGCGAGCTGGAACCGCCTGGTGTCGGCGATCGCCGCGGCCATGGGCACCACGCCGGACGAGGTGTGACATGTCGCGAACCTTGAGCCCCGCGCTCCGGCCCCTCCTGCGTCGCCGCGATTTCGAGGACGAGATGGCGGAGGAGATGCGTTTCCATATCGAGCAGTACACGAACGATCTCGTGAGCTCGGGCGTGCCGCCGGACGAGGCGGCGCGCCGGGCGCGCAAGGAGTTCGGCAGCCTCGACAATGTCAAGGAGGATTGCCGCGAGGCGCGCGGCCTGCGCTGGCTCGACGAGCTACGCCGGGACCTGCGCTATGCGGCCCGCCTGTTGCGCAAGACGCCGGCCTTCACGGCGACCGCCCTGGCGACCCTCGCGCTCTGCATCGGCGCCAACCTGACCGTCTTCGCCGTCGTCGATTCGATTCTGCTCGTGCCGCTGCCATTTCCCGACTCCGGGCGACTGGTGAGCGTGTTCAACACGTATCCGAAAGCCGGAGTTCCCAACGACGGCTGCTCGCTGCCGAACTACTACGAGCGCCGGGGACAGATCGGGGCTTTCTCGGCGCTTGCCGCTTTCCGCGACGGCACCGCGATCGTCGGCGAGACCGGCTCGACGGAGCTGGAGCAGGTCACGCGCGTGTCGCCGGACTTCTTCGCCACCCTGGGGCTTGGGCCCGCGATGGGGCGCGCCTTCACCGAAGCGGAAACCTTGCCGTCCAACGACGGCGTGGCGATCCTTACGGACACCTATTGGCGGCAGCGCCTCAACGGCGATCCCCTCGCGATCGGACGCAAGATCCGCGTAAATGGTTTCGACAGGACCGTGGTGGGAGTTCTGCCTCCTTCGTTCAGCTTTCTTTCCTCCAAGGCGCGGATCTACTTTCCGCTCCCGTCGAGCCCCGAGGACCGCACGCCCCAGCAGCGGCATTCCGGAACCTCTCACATGATCGCGCGGCTCAAGCCCGGCGTCACGCTCGCCGAGGCCCAGGCGCAGATCGACGCGCATAACGCCGCCATGGCCGTGAATGGTCCCGACGCCAAGATGATGGCCGACGCGGGTTTCCGCTCGATCGTCGTGCCCCTCCATGCCAATCACGTCGCCCCGATCCGGCCCACCTTGCTGATGGTCCAGGCGGGAGCGCTGTTCCTGCTGCTCATCGGCGCCGTGAACCTGATCAACCTTTTCCTGATCCGCGCCAACGGCCGCGTCAAGGAGCTGGCCGTCCGCCAGGCGATCGGCGCGAGCCGGCGCCACATCGTGAGCGGCGTGCTGGTGGAGACCACGTTGCTCACAATGACCGGTGGCCTTTTCGGTTTGATCCTCGGGGCGGGCGGCATCCGCCTGCTGGATGTGCTGGGTATCGATCGTCTGCCTCTGGGTGCGCACATCGCCTTCGATGCGCGGCTGGCGTGGGCCGCGTTGCTCGGAGCGATCATTCTTGGCTTTGCGATCGGAATTCCCGTCGCCTGGTTCAGCCTGCGCGGCCATTCGGCCCCCGGGCTCCAGGGAGAGTCTCGCGGTACCACGTCCAGCCGGGCGGCGCAGGGTCTGCGCCACGGCTTCATCGTCGCCCAGATCTCCCTGGCCTTCATGCTGCTGGTGGGCACCGGTCTGCTCGGCGTCAGCCTCAGGAAGATCATGGCGATCTCTCCCGGCTTTCAGCCCGAAAACGTTTTGAGCGGCCACATCTCCCTGCCGGGAAAAAACTATCCGGACGCGGCGGCGCTGACCGCCTTCACCGAAAGGCTCACCGAGGAGCTCGGCCGCCAGCCGGGCGTGCAGTCCGCCGGCGTGGTGACCAACGTGCCCTTGAGCGGCGTCAGCAACAAGAGCGCCGCCACGGTGAAAGGTTTTCGGCTACAGCCCGGGGAGTCGCTGCACGGGTTCTACGCTTACAGCGTCGGCGGCGACTATTTCAACGCTCTGGGCTTTTCGCTGCGCGAAGGCCGATTCCTGAATGCCGCCGATTCTCGCCGCGCCGAACGCGTCTGCGTGATCGATGAGGATTTCGCGCATCGGTATTGGCCGAGAGGCGGGCCACGAGGCGGTGCGATCGGCCAGCGCGTCTTCGAGGGGGGCTCGGAAACGAAAAACGATGCCGACGCCTACACGATCGTCGGCGTCGTCGGCGCGGTGAAACAGGCGGGGCTCGTCGAGGACGAGGCGCAGGGTGCGATCTATTATCCCTTCGGTCATCGCTTCGATCACAGCTTCTTCGTGGTTGTCCGCACGGCCCGGCTCTCGGAGTCCCTCGGGGCCACTTTGCAGAAAGTCGTCCGCACGATCGATCCCGAAGTGCCGGTGAACGATTTGCGGCCGATGGATACTCGCATCGCCGACAGCCTCGTCGCACGCCGCTCGCCGGCCTTGCTGGCGGGCCTCTTCTCCGGCATCGCCCTGCTGCTCACCGCCATCGGCACCTACGGCTTGTTGAGCTACGCCGTGGCGCAGCGCCGCCGCGAGATCGGCCTGCGCATGGCCCTGGGCGCCCAGCCGGAGCAGATCCGCCGCCAGTTCGTCACCCTCGCCCTGCGGCTGCTGGCCGCCGGCATGGTCCTAGGCCTCGCCGGCGCCTGGCTGACGGGTAAGGCGATGCAGGCCGTCCTATATCACGTGCCGGCTCTGGACGCCGCGACTCTCGTCGGGGTCGCCGTCCTATTGGGTGCGGTCTCGCTGGCCGCCTGCATGCTGCCGTCGGACCGCGCGGCGCGAATCTCGCCTATGGAGGCCCTGGTGGAGGAGTAGGCGCCCTCAAATCCCCAGCAGATTCGTGCTCACCTTCGTGTACTCGTGCTCCGCAGCCCACAGGCTCTGGGGGATGGCGGCCAGCTCGTCGACGACGGGGACGGCCCGGCCGTCTTTCGTCATGTCGATCGTCTTGATGTAGTAACGGCAGGTGTCGCAGGCTTCGACGCGGACGTGGGGATGCTCCTCGGCGATGTAGACGGGGAGTTTTTCGACGTCCTCCTCGCCGCAGGCGGGGCAGATGATGCGCCGGAAGTCCCACTCCGTGGCACAGAGCGAACAGATCAGCGAGCGCTTGCCGCCGTCCCCCATGGGGCGCAGGACGCCGACCTGCGGCCTGCCGGAGCAGACCGGGCAGAAAAAAGGCGTGTCGTGGATCTCCGGCTGCAGGCTGTGGCTGGCGAGGTGCTCGGCGTAGGGCTGCAGAAACGCCCAGGCGATCAGCTCCTCGGTGGGATCGAGCGCGGTCGGATTGGCGGACGCGCCCGCCCGCCAGAAGTCATCCAGCACCTCTTCCCAGCGCGCGGTTCCCGCGTCGTTCAACGCCTCGGCCGACTGCACGAGCGGAGCCGGCGCGATCTCCTGGATGAATGAAAGAAACGACGCGAACCAGGGGAGGAGAAGGAACAGCTCGAGCTCGTCGCGAAGCGAGCCGGCCGGGCGTTCTCTCTTCGCGCCGCTGTTGCCGGCGGCGAGGTTGGTGTAGAGCGATTTCTGAAAGCTCGCGATGTGCTCGTAGAAGCGCAGGCCCTCGGCGGCGAAAGGAAACCGTCCAGCGAGCTCGGTCGCTCGCCGGACACGCTGGTCCCACTTATCGCGGCTCATTCCGGTTCGGAGACTGCCGGACGACCTGCTCGTACCAGGCGCGATGGAATCGTTGAGCCCAGGTGCGCGACACGTCGCCGCGAACGATCGACGAGAAGGCGCCCCGCTCGACCGCCGTGCCCATGTAGACGTGGATGATGAACAGGGCGATCGTGAACAACGCGGCGATGGGATGCACGATCACGGCGATCAGCCGCAGGAATCGCAGGCTCCACGGAATCCACTCGGGGATCCAGAGGACGATGCCGGTGAGCAGCAGCACGAGCCCGCACCAGAAGAATCCCCAGAAGAGGAGCTTCTGGCCAGGGTTGAACCGCTCCTCGTCGGGAACCTGACTGTCCTCGTTGCGGATGTAATGCTTGATCGAGCGCCACCACGCCTTGTCGCCCGGCGATTCGCGCATCTGCGCGCTCCAGATGCCATACATCCAAACCGTTGCCAGGAAGAAGACGACGCCGACCCAGGGATGGAGCAGGCGCGAGATCGTGGGCCCGCCGGTGATCCCGGTGAGCCCGAACAGCCAGGGAGACCAGAAGGCCAGGCCGGTGATCAGGAGGTACAGATAGGAGAACCCCGCCACCCAATGCATGAGCCGCTCGCGAAACGTGTACCGTTGGATGCGCCCGTTCGGCAGGACGTGCGATTCGTCTCTCATGGCTTTTCCCCCGGATTCGGAACGTCGTGGTCCTCCTCGATGGTCTTCGGTCCGAAGCGCAGGTAGTGGACGAACACGCCGATCAGGCCGCCGACCATGGCGAGGTTGCCGAGCCACTTGAGCGGCCGCTTCCACAGCCACACCGTCCAGGGGACGCGCGGGTTGCTCGGCAGGCCGCCGTAGGTCTCCGGGCTTGGTGATGTCGTGCAGCACGTAGATGACGTGGGTGCCGCCGACGCCCTGCGGGATCGTAGACTCCGGCGTTGCGCGAAGCCCGACTGCTCGCGCAGCTGCCTGGCGCGGCTCTCGCCGAGCTCCTTCATCTCGTCCTTGGTGCCGAAGTGCAGGCAGCCGGTGGGGCAGGCCTTGATGCAGGCGGGCTCCAGCCCCTCGCTGACGCGGTCCGACGCAGAGCGTGCACTTGAACACCTTTTGCGATTTCGGGTTGAACTTCGGAATGTTGAAGGGGCAGCCGGTGACGCAGTAGCCGCAGCCGATGCACTGGTCCTGCTGGAAATCGACGATGCCGTTGGCATATTGCACGATGGCGCCGTCGGCGGGGCAGGCGGCCAGGCAGCCCGGCTCCTCGCAGTGCATGCACTGGTCCTTGCGCATCAGCAGCATCATGCGTAGCCGTCGCCTTCGGGCTCGTACTCGTTGAACTTGATCAGGTTCCAGTAGTTCCATGCCGTCTCCGGCATGGTCTGGTAGCTGTTTTGAAACGTGGTGTCGCTGAAGGGGAGGCTCGTTCCACTCCATGCAGGCGACCTCGCAGGCCTTGCAGCCGATGCAGGTGGTGGTGTCGATCAGCTTGGCGACCTCGAGGTCCGCGCTTCAGACCGGCGCCGGGAACGGTTCCGGCGTGGCCGGAGATCCGGCGGATTTCCAGATGTGGCTTGGCTCATGCGGTTCCCCCTAAGCCTTCTCCAGCTTGACCAGGAAGCCCTTGAACTCGGGCGTGTAGGCGTTGGGATCGATGACGGTCGGCGACAGCAGGTTGGTCAGACGTCAGCGCGTTCTTGCCTTCGTCCTCGGCGATGCCGCGGAAGCCCCAATGGATCGGAATGCCGATCTGGTAGACCTTCTTGCCGTCGATCGTCATCGGCTTGATGCGGCTGGTGACGATGGCCTTGGCGATGTAGTGGCTTCGCGCGCTGGTCACCTTCACCTTGTCGCCGCCCTTGATCCCCAGGTACGTCCGCCAGCTCGGCCGGGATCTCGACGAACGGCTCGGGCATGAGCTGCACGTTCATCGGATTGTTCTTGGTCCAGTAGTGGTAGTGCTCGGTCAGGCGGTAGGTGGTGCAGACGATGTTGAACCCTTCGCCGGCCTTGGCGTACTTGTCCCGGTCCGTGGTGAACTTCTTGACCACCGGGTTGTTCGACTGGTTGGGATGGAACGGGTTTTTCGACGGGGCTCTCGATGGGCTCGTAGTGCTCCGGGAACGGTCCGTCGGCGAAGGCGGCGAGCGGCGCGAAGATGCGGCCGACGCCTTCCGGATTCATGATGAACGGGCCCATGTGATCCGTGGGCGGCGAGTCCACCTTGAAGTCGGGAACGTCGTTGCCGACCCACTTCTGCGCCGGCTCGCTCCACCAGACCTGCCGCCGGTCCGGGTCCCACGGCTTGCCGGCCGGGATCGCAGGAGGCGCGGTTGTAGAGCACGCGGCGGTTGGCCGGCCACGACCACGCCCAGTTCTGGATAGATGCCCAGGCCGGACGGGTCCTCCGTCCCGCGGCGCGCCATCTGGTTGCCGGCCTCGGTCAAGGAGCCGCAGTAGAGCCAGTTGCCGCAGGCGGTGGTGCCGTCGTCCTTGCAGCCAGGCGAAGCCGGGCAGCTGCTGGCCGGCCTTGATCTGCTGCTTGGAGATCGGGATCTTCAAGATCGGTCAGCGCCTTGCCGTTGATCTCCTTGGCGACCTCGGAGAGCGACGGATGCTGCGGGTCGGTGTAGGTCCAGGTGAGCGTTCAGGATCGGGTCGGGGAATTTGCCGCCCTCCTTCTTGTAGAGCTCGCGCACCCTGAGGAAGATCTGCGCGAGGATGTCCTGATCCAGTCGCGCCTGGCCGGGCGGCGGCAGGGCGGCGTTCTTCCACTGCAGCCAGCGCGCGGAGTTGGTCGAACGTGCCGTCCTTCTCGGCGAACCCCGCGCAGGGCAGGCGGTAGACCGTGGTGTGGATCTGCTTCATCTCGTCCGTGGAGATGCCCGGCGACTTCCAGAACTCGCTGGTCTCGTCCGGATAGATCTCGCCGACCACCAGCCAGTCCGCCTTCTTCAGCGCGTCGATGTTCTTTTGCGAATCCGGGCCGATGGCGACGCCGTTCATGCCGAAGGCGAACATGCCCTTGATCTTGCCGCGGTACATGTTGTCCCAGATGTTGGCCCAGGAGTAGTTGCGGTCGATTTTCGGCAGGTAGTGGAAGGCCCAGTCGTTCTCCTTCTTCGCCGCGTCGCCGTACATCGCTTTGAGGAGCGAGACGGCGAACTTGGGCGTGTTCGACCAATAGTTGAACGAGTCCCACTCGGTCGGGCTTCGAGGCGCTCGGCGTGATGCGGTGCGTGTAGGCCGCGAAGTCGGCGTCCGCGGGAGTCGGCACCTTGAGATAGCCGGGCAGGTTGTCGAAGATGCCGGCCATGTCGGTGGCGCCCTGAATGTTCGAATGGCCGCGCAGGGCGTTGACGCCGCCGCCGGCGCGGCCGACGTTGCCCAGCAGCATCTGCAGGATGGCCGCGGTGCGGATGATCTGCGTGCCGAAGGAGTGCTGCGTCCAGCCCACCGCGTAGATGATGGTGGCGGCCTTCTTCATGTCGCCGTCCTTGCGGACGGAAGTGAAGAGGTCGGCGGCCTTCAGGAACTGGTCCTTGGGGATGCCGGTGATGCGCTCGACCATCTCCGGCGTGTAGCGCGAGTACTGCTTCTTGAGCAGCTGGAAGACGCAGCGGGGATGCTGGAGCGAGAGGTCGTAGGCGACGTTGGCCGGCAGGCTCGGGGGCGGTGGAGCGGCCGAGGCCCCGGGTACCGCGCCGGCGCCCAGGGTGTAGGGCGCGACGGCAGCCCCGCCCTTGCCACCGCCGGCCGCGACCTTCGGAGCCGATTTCTCCGCCGGCTTGGCTGCCGCGGCGGCGTTCGCGGGATGGGCGGCGCCGCTCGTGCCGCTGGGTGAGGCCGCCGCGGTGGCCGCAACGGCCGTCACCCCCGGCGCGCGGGGCGCGGGCTTCGTGGTCACCGCGGGAATCGGCCCGACGTTGCCGCCCTCCTCGTAGTTCCAGGTCGACTTGTCGTAGGTCTGCGTTGGCGGCGTCGAACCCGGAGTAGAGGCCGTCCTCCGGCAGCTTGAAACCTTCCTTCACGATGAAGGCGGCGTTCGTGTAGTTGACGATGTAGTCCTTGGCGATGCGGTTGTTCTCGATGGCGTAGTGGATCAGGCCGCCGAGGAAGGCGATGTCGGCGCCGGCGCGGATCTGGAGGAAGAGGTCGGCGGTGGCCGCCGTGCGCGTGAAGCGCGGATCCACCACGATCATCTTGGCGTTGCGGACTTTCTTTGCTTCGATCGCCCACTTGAAGCCGCAGGGGTGGTTCTCGGCGGGATTGCCACCCATGATCAACATCATGTCGGTGTTCTTGATGTCGATCCAGCCATTGGTCATCGCCCCGCGTCCGAATGATGGTCCCAAACTTGAGACCGTGGGGCCGTGTCAGACTCGGGCCTGGTTTTCCAGGTAGCAGACCCCCAGGCTGCGCATCGATCTTGACGACCAGATAGTTGAACTCGTTGGTGTCCGTGCAGCCGCCGATGAAGGCGATGCCCTCGCAGCGGTTGACGGTCACGCCCTTGTCGTCCTTTTCGACGAAGGTGGCGTCGCGGGTCTTCTTCACCCAGTGGCCGATCTCGTCGATGGCGGTGTCCCACCCGATGTCCTCCCAGTGATCCGAGCCGGGCCGCCGCACCTGCGGCTTCATCAGGCGCCGCGGGTTGAGGATGTCCTGCTGGAGCGAGGAGCCCTTGGGGCAGAGCGTGCCGCGATTGATCGGGTGGTCCGGGTCGCCCTCGACGTGGACCACCTGGGGCGTGACGTTCTTGGCCTTGTCGCCCAGCGTGTAAATGATCACGCCGCAGCTCACGGAGCAGTAGGGGCACGTCGACCGGGTCTCGGTGGCGCGCGCGATCTTGAGCTGGCGCATCTCGGCGTAGGCGGGAGCCAGGTCGAAGCCGAAGCCCAGGACCGTGGTACCGACACCTCCGACAACTCCGAGTTTCAGGAAGTCCCTGCGGGTAGGATTCATCCACAACCTCCTTGACCTCAAGCGGACAGGACTGGGCTGCGAGGCGGATTTCTCAAGCGAAAGCCCGGGTGGACCGGCCTGCCCGAGTCGTCCGCCTTGGACGACCGAAGTTCCTGTGTACCATGCGGATGGGGACTTGGCAAGGGGAAACCCGCTTCGCGTCCGGTGTCTATACTGGGGGCTCTTGCAAGGAGAAAATTGATGCGGACCCCGACTCTCGCCGCTGTTGCGCTGGTTCTCTTGATCGGCGGTCCGCGTCCGGGCCGGTCCGCCGGCACGCCGGCGCCGCGGTTCCAGATCGCGTTTCTGCGCCAGGACTCTCAGAGCCTCGGTCTGAGCAATGCCTGGGAGGCCGACTGGCCGCGCCTCCAGGCGGCTGCCGCAAATCCCCTGCTGCTCCTCGACGAGCGCGACGTGGTGGCCTATGACGCGGAGACCCTGCGGATCGTCCTGCGTCCCGCGGTCACTCCACGGCTGCTCGCCGCCGTGCAGGCGCTCCCCGGCCTGCCGGAGTGGCCGCGCAAGCTCAAGGCCCTGTGGTCGACCGGCGAGCTGAACATGGTCCTCGATGAGCGCGGCTTCGTGGTGAGCCTCGACGGCCGGCCGCTCTACGGCGGCATCGTCCTGAGGGGCACCGAGCGGATCATCCACTATCCCACCCTCGACGCCGCCATGGACGGCGACCGCCACATCGTGCTGCACCTCTCTTTCCCGGCCCTTGCGATCCCGGTGAAAGCCGGGGCGGTCGAGCCGTACGAGCGCCTCCTCCGTGATCCGCGCCTTCAGAAGCTGTTCGCGGCGCGCGGCACGCCGGAGCACCCTCCCTCGCGGCCCAAGGCGCCCGCGAAACGGGTCGCGGCATCCATTCCCCTCAACGTGATGCCCTGGCCGTTGAACGGCCGTATGAAGCTCTACTTCCGTCCCGCCTCCCGCGAGAAGATCGCCGAGATCCGTTGCCGGCTCGCGGACCCGTCCGATTCTCCATGGATCGTCGCCGACTCCGATCTGGGGGCTGACCTGGGCACCCCGGGCCACCACCGTGTCGAGGTGGAAGTTTTCGGCCTCGACGGCGCGGCGTTGGGCACCTATTCCTTCTTCCTCGATCCGCAAGACGAGGAGCTTCGTTTCCGGAAGAAGATTCTGACGGAGACGGCGAATGGCTGGGTCGAGCTCGGCGACCGCGAGGAGTGGAAGGAGAAAACCCTCTATTTCGCCCACTTGGTCAGCTATAAGGAGGCGCTGCGGGAGGTCCGTTACTCCCTGGATTCCTGCGCCCTCGACCGGCGTTTTCCCCTGTCGCCGCCGGCTCCGGGTGCGAGCCCTCACGGGATCGGCGGCGACAAGCTTTACGAGAATGTGCCGAAGACGGTCGGTTTCGCCTGCGTCCAACTCGTCTATCGCGATGGAGAGACGACCGAGCCGCGGCGCTTCTACAATCCTCTGCCGCCGCCGGCCGGTACGCCGGAGCCGGCGGTGGCCGGGAGCCCGGCCCCTCTACCCGGTCCCGCGCCCGTCACCCTGCACACCCAGCGCTCGAACATCGGCTGGCTATTCAACTTCCAAATCGCGGCGCGGCACACCGTGCGCGACATCCGCTACCGCTTCGCTCCGGACTCCGAATGGCGGTCCACCGGCACCGATTCGGAGATCAATCTCCTCTCCGGCCAGCGGTCCCCCTCCACGGAGGTCGCGGTGGACCCGCTGCGCGTCACACCCGGCCGGCACCGCGTCGACGTGAAGCTCGTCGACTGGAAAGGGGGCGAGTCGGGCCCCTACGCCCTATGGTTCGATCCCGCGGCCGAGGTCCTGCTCGATGCCAAGGAGAATCTGCGCGGGGAAGAGATCCCGTGGGCCACGTTTTCCGGTCACCTCGGCCAGGCCCAAATCTTTTTCCCCCTTCTAAGCTATAAGGATGCCTTCCGCGAGATCCGCTACTCCTTCGATACCTGCGACCTCGATCGGAAGTTCCCCTTCGATCCGTGGACCGACCTCACCCAACCGCCCAAGATGACCGAGAAAAAAGGCTACGTCGACATGCCGGCCAAGACCTCGTTCGTCTGCGTCCAATTCGTCTTCCGCGACGGCGAAGTGACCGAGCCGCGGCGGTTCGCGCCGGATACGTAGAGGGGAGCCCGGCGGTGCCGGCAAGCCGAGCCGTTCCCGCCCCAGGGCCGGCTCAGCAACCACTCCTGCTCGCACCCTTGTCTTCAGGGGGGCCAATGCTCCTCTTTGATCCTGAAAGGAGAGTCTAGTGCGCGTAATCAGTCTCATGAAGCTCGGTGCGGCCCTGGTGGTTCTCTGTGCTTCCCTGCTCGCCGTTCCAACCGCTCAGGCGGTTGGGGGTGTGGCTCCCAGTTGGTGTACGAGCCGGACCAACTCGTATTGCACCTACACCTGGGACTGGATGAATCGCTGCTGCAATCCAAGCTATATCGCGCCCGGCGCGTACTGCCCTTCGATCTGCGAGTAGCAGGGACCGGCAAAGAACGGCCTGGGCGACTATGATGGCACTCCATAGCGAAGCGGAGCTGGTTCTCAAGAGCCGCCGAGTCGTTCCGGGCCGCTTCTAGACCTCGGTAGTCTCCTCCGTGTCTATAAGACAGGCTTCTTCAAGGAGGATACCGATGCGGACCCCGACTCTCGCCGCCGTTGTGTTGGTTCTCTTGACCGTAGGTCCGCGTCCGGGCGAGCCGGCCGCTGCTCCGGCGCCCAAGGATGCGGGCCGGTCCGCCGGCATTCCGGGGCCGCGGTTCCAACTCGCCTTCCTGCGCCAGGACAGGAAGGGCCTCGGTCTGCGCGATACCTGGGAGCCCGACTGGCCGCGCCTCCAGGGGGCTGCCGGCGATCCGCTGCTGCTCCTCGACGAGCGCGACGTGGTGGCCTATGACCCGGAGACCCTGCGGATCGTCCTGCGTCCCGAGGTCGCTCCGCGGCTGCTCGCCGCCGTGCGGGCGCTCCCCGGCCGCCTGCCGGTATGGCTGCGCGAGGCCACGAACCTGTGGTCGAGCGAAGACCTGAACACGGTCCTCGACGAGCGCGGCTTCGTGGTGAGCGTCGACGGCCGGCCGCTCTATGGCGGCATCGTCCTCCTGCCGGGCTCCGAGAGGGCCATCTCCTATCCCACCCTCAATGCCGCCGTGGACGGCGATCGCCACATCGTTTTGCAACTCTTATTCCGTCCCCTGGCGATCCCGGTGAAAGCCGGGGCGGTCGAGCCGTACGAGCCTCTCCTGCGCGATCCGCGCATTCAGAAGCTGTTCGCGGCGCGCGGCACGCCGGCGCGGCCCCCCTCGCTGCCCAAGGCGGCCGCGAAACGGGTCGCGGCATCCATCCCGCTCAACGTGATGCCCTGGACCCAGGGAAGTCACCTGCTGCTCCACTTCCGTCCCGCCTCCCGCGAGAAAATCGCCGAGATCCGTTGCCGCCTCGCGGACGCGCCCAATGCCTCCTGGAACATCGCGGACTCCGACTTGGCGGTCGACCTGGGGCAGCTCCATCCAGGTAAATACCGCTTCGAGGTGGAAGCTTACGACCTCGACGGCAAGGCGTTGGGCACCTATACCTTCTCCTGGCTCCTCGACCCTCAGGCCGAGAAGCTCCTCGCCCAGAAGAAGGATCTCGCGAAGGCGGCGAACGACTGGGTCAAGCTCGACTTCAATGACAGGAAGGAGGGTTTTCTCCATTTCACCACTCTGGTCGGCGCCAAAGAGGAGCTACGGGAGATCCGTTACTCGCTGGATTCCTGCGTCCTCGACCGGCGTTATCCTCTGTCGACGCCGCCTGACGCCGAAAAGTATTACGAGAAGGTGCCGGAGACGACCCGTTTCGCCTGCGTCCAGCTCGTCTATCGCGACGGGGAGACGACGGAGCCACGCCGCTTCTACGAGTACCTGCCGCCGGCCGAGCCCGCGGACATCGCACCGGAGCCGGCGGCGGCCGCGACGACCCCGGCGGCTCCGCCCGGTCCTCCCGGGCCCGTCACACTGCGCGGCCAGCATTCGAACCAAGGCTGGATACTCAGGTTCCAGCTCGCCGCGCGGCACGCCGTGCGCGACATCCGCTACCGCCTCGCCCCGGCCGCTGAATGGCGGTCCACCGGCCGCGATCCGGAAATCAACCTCCTCGCCGGCGAGAGGTCCCCTTCCCTGGAGGTCGACGACCTGGACCCGCTGTGGGTTACGCCGGGCCGGCACCGCATCGACGTGAAGCTCGTCGACTGGAAAGGCGTCGAGTCGGGCCCCTATGCCCTCTGGTTCGATCCCGGGGCCGAGATTCTGCGCAACATCAAGGAGACCCTCGAGAGCGAGATTCCCTGGGTCGAGTTTGACAAGGAAGGCGACCGCGGCGTGCAGGCTCTCTTCGACTTTCTCCTGAGCTATAAGGCCACCTTCCGCGAGATCCGCTACTCCTTCGGCACCTGCGATCTCGATCAGAGATTTCCCTTCGACTCGTGGACCGACCTCACCAGGCCGGCCGGGAAGACCGAGAAGACCGACGTCGACATGCCGGCCACGGCCTCGTTCCTCTGCATCCAGGTCGTCTTCCGCGACGGCGAAGTGACCGAGGCTCGGCGGTTCGAGCCGGACCGGCCGGGGGAAATCCATATCGTGGTGCCGGGCAAAAGGTAGTAGAAGATGCCTTGGGGATGATCGGAGAGTAGTCTACGAAGGAAGGCCCGGCGTGAGGGGCCGGGCCCGCCGAGTGCGTCTAGAAGCAGGGGAAGTAAGGCGTGGTGGCTCCCGAGGCCAGGGCGTTGTACTGGACGGAGGAGGCCAGGACGTACTGGCCGCCGCTGAGGTTCCAGAAGTTGTACTCCACCAAGCCGTAGCGCTGCGCCACGATATATTCCTCCTTATTCGAGCAGTTGTTGTAGGAGTTGTCGCAACCCCAGCGATAGCTCAGGGCATAGACCGGCGTGTTGTTGGGGATCTGACCGCCCACCGCGGGACGCAGGCCCTGCTCGATGCCGGGATTGCCCGCCGTGTAGGGTCCCCACCATTCCATCACCGCCTTGCCCAGATTTTGCACCGCTCCCTCGACGCAGTTGGTGGCCGTACGATAGCCGGTATTGGAGATGGCGATGGTGTTTCCCGGATAGCCGGGTGTCACGCAACGCGGAACCGCGGGGAAGTTGGTGTTGCTGCTGTTTCGCTTGTAGTTGAACGGGTGGTTCCAGCTTTCCTCGGTGAGCCAGAGGTAGATCATCTGGGAGTCGTAGAGGAAAACGTCCCACGTGTCGCCGTTGGACGTCTTGAGCCACCAGAACTTGTCAGTCCACATGACGGTCCACAGCGGTAAGCCGCCGACCATGTGTTGGGACGTGCGGAGGTCCGAGTCGAGGGTGAGCCAATCCAGGGCGTCGATGGTTCCGGAAGGGCAGGTGATTGTGGACTCCGCCCGCAGGGGTGTGGCGACAGCCAGGCCGAGGAGACCGAGCGCCAGTCCGAGGCTGAGAGAGAGAATTTTGCGCATGGTGAGCTCTCCTTTCCGTGTATTCATTCCAGCCACCCCTGGAGGCGCTTGGCGCGCCTCGGAGCAGCTACGGAAAAGCTTCCCATACTTGGTGATTCTTTTCTATGACAATCTTGCTCTTTTCACCATGATTCCGCGCTGCCGGGGCAGGCTGGGCGTGGGCGGGAGCGAGAGCAAGGGAAAGAGGAGCAGGACCGCGAATCGCAGAGCTCGAACCCCTGGCTTTTTCAGTCCGTTCATTCTCCAGTTGCGCGTGTTTTCTCATGGATAGCTGGGCTATGTTCAGTCACCTAAGTAGATCTGCGCTTTGCTCTATAGTGCTGGTAGCGGCTGGCTCGCCGCGGCCGACTCCTCACTCCACCCGCAACGCCACATTCGGATCCAGCCGCCGCACCCGCCGGCTGGGGCCGTAGCTGGCGAGCAGCGCGAGGAGGAGGACGATCACGGCTGCCGCCGCCAGCAGCAGCGGGTCCCCGGCGGAGACGTGGAAGAGGAGGGGCTGGATGAGGTGGGTGGTGCTCAGGGTCAGGAACAGGCCGGCGGCGGCTCCGGCGAGGCCGATCCCCAGGCCTTGGCGCAGAGCCAGCCAGCGGAGGTCCCGCCATTGGGCCCCAAGGGCGGCTCTCACGGCGAGCTCGTACCGGCGCCTCGCCAGGGAGTGGGCGATCACTCCGTAGAGGCCGGCGATGGCAAGCAGGATCGCCAGGAGGCCGAAGAGGGTGAGGACGGCGGCTCCCATGCGCCAAGGGTGAATCTGCGGCGCCAGGAGGCCGGCCAGGGTGCGTACTTCCACGAAGGGGAGGTCCGGCTCGGCGGCTTGCATCTCTCGCCTCACCGCGCCCAGCAGGCGAGCCGGGTCCACCTGAGCCCTCACGAAGAGCGCCCTGGCGGTGAGCTTGCGGGCCTGGCCGAAGGGGACGTAATACTGCATCGTCGGCGCCTCTTGCAGATCGGAACGGCGGGCGTCCTTGACGACTCCGACGACCGTCGAGCAGGACGCTGCCTTGCCGCCGATCTGGAGACATTGGCTCAAGGCGTCCCGGCCGGGCCAGAGCAGTTTGGCCATGGTCTGGTTGACGATCGCAACGGGCGCGGCGCCCGCCCGGTCCTGCGCCGTGAAAGGGCGGCCTCGCAGCACGGGCGTGCCGGTCGTCGCGAAAAAATCCTCCGAGATGGCGTTGATGTAAGGTCCGCCGGTCGAAATTCTGGGCAACCGTTCGAGGCCCGGCACGGAGAGCGCGCCCGCCATGCTGCTTTCGAACGGAACCGTGTTGGCGAGGCTGGCGCCACGCACCCCGGGCAGGCGCCGGACGCGCTCCTGAGCCCGGCGGAAGATCTCGGCCACCCGGGCCTGGGTGTATTCCGACGTGGTGCGATCGATCGTCGCCACGATCACGCGGTCCGCGTCCATCCCAAGGTCCAGATGGAGCGCATTGAACAGGCTGCGGGCGAGCTCTCCCGCGCCCACCAGCAGCACGAAGGTAAGGGCGATCTGCCCCGCGGCCAGGACGGACGGCCAACGCGAGCGCCCCGGCATTCCCTCCCGGACTCCGCCGCCGATCGACGCCTTGAGGTCCCGCGCCGCCCAGAGGGCCGGCACCGCTCCTGAGAGGAGCCCGGCCGCCATCGCCAGGACCGCGACGATGCCGGCGGTGCGCAGGTCCAGGGCTCCGATCCGTACCGCCGCCTCGGGCAGAACGACGCGCTGCAGGAGCGTGCTCATCCACACGAAGACGACGAGCGCCGCCACGGCGCCCAGCGTGGCCAGCACGAGCCCCTCGTAGAGCAGCAGGCGGGCGAGGCGGCTTCGCCGCGCGCCGAGGGCCACGCGCATCGCGAGCTCGCGGCGGCGGTCGAGGCCGCGCAGGAGCAGCAGGCTCGCCACGTTGGCGCAGGAGATGAGCAGCACGATCCACGAGAGGCCGGAGAGCCAGGCCGTGACCTTGACGGCGGCCGGCATCTCGGGTCCCCGGGCGCGCTGGATCGGCCCGAGGCTTACCCGCGCGGCCGGTCGGGGATCTCCGGCTGCCGCCGCCCCGTTGCGGAGGACGGCCGTCGCTTCCCGGGCCGCGGTCTCCGGCGCCGTTCTCGGCCGCAACCGCCCCACGATCTCCAGAAAGAGGATGCCTCGCGAAGTGGCGAATTCAGGGCCGGCGAAACGAGCGGCCGCGTTCATCGGCAACCAGAGGTCCGCGGCTTCGAGATCGACGCCGGTAAAGCCGGGAGGCAGAACTCCCACGATCGTGTAACTGTCATGGCCGGATCGAACCTGCCGGCCGAGCACGTCCGCCGAGCGGCCGAAGGCGTGGCTCCAGAGGTTATCGCTCAGCAGGGCGACATCGCCCGCGTGGCCCGGCTGGCCCTCGGAGTCCGAGAAGAGCCGGCCGAGCTCGGGTTTCACTCCCAGCAGGCGGAGAAAACCCGGTGTCGCCAGCACCGCGTGGACCTTTCTGGCGTCCGCGCCTCGTCCCATGGAGATGCTGGGGGAGAAGAAGGCTCCGAGAGCGGCGAACGACCCCACCCTCTCGAGATCCCGAAAAACGGGATAGGAGGTTTCACTCTGGGTGAAATCTCCCATTTCCGGGAACGTGTCGGTGATGTAAATCCGCCGGAGACTCCCGGCCTCCTCGACGTGCGCCGGGGAACGAAAGACCAGCACGTCGAGCAGGCTGAGCATGGCCGCGCTCGTCCCGATACCGAGTGCCAGGTTGGACAAGGCGAGGATCAGGACGGTGCGACTGCGCAGGAGACCGCGCACCGCGCCCAGGAGATCGGAAAAGCCACCCGCCATGAGCCGATACCCGCGCGTCAGCCCCGGCGAGCTTCAATCAACCGCAACAGGTGCCGCAGGTGCCGCAGTCGAGGCATTTTCCTACATGCGGGCAGCACTGGAGTTTGACGAGGGGGCAGCCGCAGCAGCCGGGCAATGCCTTGCCGGTCCCCGGCTTCAAGATCTTGAGCTGCCAGGCCTCGGTCTTTTTGCTCTGGATCTCATCGACCGCCACGGATCGGCCGTCGCGCTCCGCGAGGGACAGCGAGTAGCGCCCGAGCAGGAGGGTATCCAGAGGCTCCCGTTCGCCGGCCAGGGAGACGGCGACCTGATCGTTTTCGAACTTGGCCGAAAGGAGGATCGCAGCGAATCGATCGTTCTTCACCGGCATCCGAATCAGGTCGTCGCCCGAAACACTCCAGTAGCAAACGCCGTCCTGACTGGTGATCTCGACGACGGCCCGCGTCTTCGTGAGATCGGCCCTGTCCGCGAGGTCCGGCGGCACGGGCGCGGCGATTGCCGCGGAGGCCAGGAGCAGCAGGGCGAGACTTGACGGCCAGCGGGCAGCCAGCGGGTTCTTGAGCATGGAGATCCTCCCTTCCCAATGAGAGACTCAATGGCTTCATTCCCTCACGCGCCCCGAGTACCGTCGAAGGTATGGCTTCTCGCGACAAGCGGAGGAGAATCGCTTCCTCTAATAACCAAGGGTGAGGGAGGAGGACGAAGCGGGACAGAGAGCGTGAAATTTAACGAATAGACATATCGAGATGCCCGCGGAAGCTCCCCGGGCCGTCTCTCGCACCGTCTGGGGCCAGGCGGTTCAGCCTTCGCCGAGAACTCGGACCGGATCGATCTGTGAGGCTTTTCGCGCCGGCAGGTAGGTGGCGACCAGGGTGACGGTCAGCGAGAGAAGCGCCATGGCGGTGAAGGTCCAGGGGTCCTGCGGCCCGATCTCGAAGAGAACGCTCGCCAGCAATTGCGACAGCAGGTAGCCGCCGGCGAGCCCGAGGAGCAGGCCAAGGCAGACCCAGCCAGCGTTCTGGGCCAGGATTTCCAGGACCACGTCGCGCCGCTGCGCGCCCAGCGCGATCCGGAGGCCGATATCGCGTTGCCGCTGGGAGACGGCGAAGGACGTCACGCCATAGACTCCGATCATGGCGAGGAGCAAACCCGCCACGGCGAAGGTGGTCAGAATGCGAGTGTCGGTGATGGGTTTGGAGATTCGCGAGACGGCGAGATCTTCCAAGGGAATGATCGTCCCGATCGGAATGTCCTTGTCCAGGCCCCTGACCTGGCCACGGAGCTCGCCGGCCACTCGGAGAGGATCGATCGCGGTATGGACCACCAGGCTGGCGGTGCCGAAGAAAAGGTGCGGATAGGGCAGGTAGGCTTCGGGGTGTGGCGGCGAGTCCGGGCTGCTTTCCCGGACGTCCCCGACGATGCCCACGACCTCGCGGGGAATCGGGTTCATCCAATCGAGAATGACGCGCCTGCCCAGGGGGTTTCCGGAGGGCCACAGCTTGCGCGCGGCGGACGCGCTGAGAATGACGACCGCATGCTGGTCGTCCTCGGTCTCCTGGAGTGAGAAGTCACGTCCCTGGAGCAGGGGGATGCCCAAAGAGGAGAAATAACCCTTGCTGATGCCGTTCAAATCGATTTGCCAATCGAGATTGGCCCCGGGTTGCAGGGCCAGGCCGGTGGACATATTGCTTCCCGCTTTGAGCGGGAGGTTGACCACCACGGCCGCCGAGCGGATCCCCGGCCGGTGCTCCAATTCGCGGAGAAGCGTGGAGAAGAAGGCCCGCGCCCTTTGCGGTTCCGCGTAGGCGGCGGAGGTCAGCTCGACCGGCATGGTCAGGACGCGTTCGGGACGGAATCCGAGATCCACGCTGGACAGGCGGATGAGACTGCGCCCCAGCAGCCCGCCGCCGACCAGCAGCGCCAGCGAGAAGGCGAGCTCCGCGGCGACGAGGAGGTTGCGCACGATTCGGATGGACCCGGATTCCCCGGCCGCCGCGGAGGTCTCGGCGAGCACGGCGGTCAAGGGGAGCCGCCGCAGCTCCAGGAACGGCAGCAGGTCGACCAGAAGCAGTGCGAACAGCGAGACCATGATCGTGACCGCCAGCGCGGTGGCGTCGAGCGTCAATCCCGTGAGACGGACGACGGCGGGAGGCAGGCGGGCGGTGAGTGTGTCCCAGGACCACCAGGTGAGAAGCCCGGCGAGCACGGAAGCCAAGGTCACCCGCGGCAGGCTTTCCATGAGCAGATGGCGGAACAGCCGCAGCCGGTTGGCTCCCAGGGCTGAGCGAAGGGCGAGGTTTCGCCTCTGAGCGATGAGCTGGACGAGCCGCATGTTGGCCGCGTTGACGCAGGAGATGAGCAGCAGCAGGCCCGCCGCTCCGAGCAGCGCCAGCAGGATGGGCCGGCTGGCTGCGACCACGACATCGGGCAGGAGCTCGACCCGCACCGTGGCGTCCCGGTTGGTCTCGGGATGCTCGGCCGACAAGACGCGGGCGAGCGATGACATTTCGTTCTGAGCCTGCTGCCGGCTGACGCCCGTCCGCAGGCGGCCGAGCACCCGCATCGCACGGACGCCACGGCCCCCATAGGGATCCTTGGCGCCCATCGCCAGAGGCTTCAGGATTTCGACGTCGCCGATGACCACGGGCTCCGCCAAGGCATTGCCGGCTCGCAGGATGCCGACGACGGTGCTCAAGGTCCCGTCGATAAGAATTGTTTTTCCGACGAGCTGAGGGTTGCCGCCGAACTGTTGCTGCCACAGCCGGTGGCTGAGGACGACCGCCGGCTCGGCCGCGGGCCGGAAATCACCCGGTCCAAGGAGCCGTCCGAGCGCCGTCTGAAGTCCCAGCAGGGAGCAGAAGTCCGCGGAAACCTCGGCGCCCGGGAGCCGGACCGGCTCGCCCGGCCGCTTGAGGATGGGAGACCAGGGGCGGGAGATCGCCAGGCTCGAAAAGACGTGGTTGCGCGCCGCCCAGTCGAGATAGTCCGGATAGGAAGAGACCTCCCACATACCCGGGTTCGCCTTCAGAACCTCGCCGACCACGACGAGCTGCTCAGGCGAGTGGAATGGCAAGGGGCGAAGAAGCACTCCCTGGGCGACGCTGCCCACCGTCGAGGTGGCGCTGATGCCCAAAGTCAGGCTGGCGACGATCAGGGACGCGAGCCAGGATTGACGGCGAGGGCTCGGCAAGCTGCGAAGTCGAGCGAGGTCCGGCATTCAGCTTTCAGTCCCTGGCGGTTCCGGGCGAATCAGGGCGAATCAGGGCGTGATCTTGAACGTTCCACAGGAGAAGGAGCCACACGAGCCATTGTAGGTGCTACAGGTAAAGGTGTCACAGACAAAGTTATCGGCGGCCGCGACGGCAAGCTCCAGCCGGCGGTCGAACCCTTCGATCTGCAGGTTCCCGGCTTCCAGGCTGAAAAGCGCCTCGTTGAGGCTGACGATTTCTGAGATCGGCGCCTTGTCCTTCTTCCTTTTCTTCATCGCTCCTCCTTTGGAATGCTGGCAGCCAAAGATTAGAGATCACAAAAGGCGTCCGGCTTGTCCTGGAACGCCTTGCCGCTGGAGTGGTCCTGATAGGCATCCGCGACGGCCGCTCGAAAGCGGTGGGCATAGCCGTCGCAATAGTTCCGGTAGAAGTCGCCACCCGAATGGCCTGCCGCGAGGACCGCGCAGCCACCGCCACAAAACAGATTGTAACGGCACTTGAGGCACACCGGATTCGAGGCCACGGTGCGGCCCTGCCAGAGGGCTCGAAGATCGAAGCTGAATTGGACCTCGGAGCCTTCGTCGACGTGGCCGATCCGGAGCTTCTCGTCCCCTGTTTTTTCCCAGCACGCGTAGATGTCGCCGAAGCCATCGAAGATGTACATCCCTGTGTGTGCCGAGCAGAAGCTGGGCTTGAAAGCGGGAAGGCCGCGGTGGGAAAAGATGCGACGGGCCTGGTGGCGGAGAGAATCATCGACACGGCCCAGGATCTCCAGGTCGGGATTGGCGCTTCGCATCGCCGTCAACCGTTGATCCAGCTCCCAGGTGTCGAGAGTTTCTCCGGCGTCCGTGTGGTCGTTGGAGGCGCGGATCGGCGCGACCTGCGAGCCGAAGTTGGGATAGCGGACCCAGCCGTGCCGGATGAGCTCCTCGGCGAGCTCCGCCAAGCCGCCGATGTTGTTTCGGTCGACGTTGGTGCGAATCAGGACCATGACGCCGCGGTCCAGGGCCATGGAGATGTTGGCGGCGATGCGATCCCAGGAACCCCGTCCGTCCGCGTAGACGCGCCGCCGGTCGTGCTCGCGCGGCGGGCCGTCCAGCGTGATCTGGACGCTGCCCAACTGATCGGGGCTCAGAAGATCCTCATAGGCGTCGAGCTCGGTACCGTTCGAGATCGCCCAGAATTTGGCCTCTCCGCGGTCGCGTCCCCGGCGGATGACGTGCTCGACGACCGGCCGGTTGGCGGCCAGAAGAGGCTCGCCGCCGAAAAAGCCGATGTCCATTTGCGGGCTCGCCTCCGGCGGGATGCCGTGAAGGGCCTCGATCCTGGGCATCGCGCCGAAGATCCGGTCGACCATGGCGAGCGGCATCCGCTTCAGGAGATGGCCAAAGCGGCCATCGGTGCGCATGTGGTCCTGGAAGCAATAGGCACAGCGCAGATTGCAGTCGTAGGTCGGCATGAAGAGGTAGGAGGGCCAGCGCTTCAGGTACAAGCCATGGAGCTTGTCCACATACCGGGAGAAGAACTCCTCTTCCTCTTGGCCGGTCATCGAGGTCAGGTATCCGCGCTGGGAAAGCACTTCGATCGTCTCGTCCGTGGGCGGCCTGACCCTGCCATCGACGGCAGCCTCCGGGGTCCAATCGCCGTACAGCGGCTTCGGGGGCCGCCCGGCCTCCAGCGATCTCACGTAGGTGGCGACCCGGCGCGACACGCGGTCAAAGGCTCCGGTATAGGTGTGGACCAGGAGCATCTCGTCCTGGCTGCCGGGAAGATCGACGTAGATCGTGTAGCTGCTCGTACGAAGCATCCGGCGCTCTCTCGGCGGTATCCTTTTCCGGGAAGTTATTGATTCCTTTCCCCTCATGGTGCTTCAAACCGCCTTCGCGTGACAAGGCTGCAGAAAATTCTCAAGAACAACCCTGGGCAGGTCCGTGGCACTGTTAGAGGGTGGAGACCATCCGCGCTGCCTCAATAGGGGGGCGGAGTTGGGATGGCCTTGCTTGGAGGCGTTTATGGCCCGAAGTGCCTGGTTGCGCAGCATCGTCCTCTCCTTGTTCCTCCTCGTCCCCCTTGCGTCTCCCGCCGGTGCGGCGGAGAAGGCGCCGGCCCGGCAGCAGGGCCGCGGCTTCGTCGCCTGGGTCTGGCACGCCGTCTCCGAGATTCAGAAGACCCTTCTTCCCGGCATCTCCACCAAAGCCGACTCGCGTGCCGGCATGGACCCGGACGGTCTCACGTCTACCGTTCCGGGAACTGACTCCGGCCCCGGTATGGATCCGGACGGTCACAGCTAGACGGTTCCAGCAGCGCGAAGTATTCGCCGGCATCGTCCGGCGTTTTTTGTTCCCTCTTTCAGCTCCTGATGCATGCTAGAGTACGCGCAAGCAGAAGACAAGAGGGGAGGAGTTCATGACCGGCGGACATGTGGAGAGGGAACTGCTGGACCGGTTTCTCCGCGGCGAGGCGACGCGGGAGGAAGTGCGCCAGGTGGTGCGGCATCTGTTGAGCGGGTGCCCGCGATGTCTGGAGAGCGCCCTGAGAGCGGGCCCCTATTCCGGGGCGTCAGGGGGACGCGAGCCTGGCGATTATGACGAGGCCTTCCAGCGGGCTCTGGAGTTTGCCACCGCCCAGGAGCAGAGGCTGGCGGTGGAAAAGCTTCGCGGCTGGGGTCAGTGGGCGGCCTTGGCTCCTCTGCAACCGCAGGTGCGCTTCGCGGTTGTGGAGAATGACACGCGGTATCAAAACTGGGGCCTCTACGTCCGCCTGCTGGAAGCGAGCCGCTTGTACATGCGCACGGAGCCGGCGGAGGCGGTCGACATCGTGCGTCTCGCCATCGTGGTCGCGGAGCATCTCGATCCGGAGGTCGTGGGTGCGAAGCGGGTGGCGGACCTGCGGGCCGCCGCGTGGGCCGACCTTGGCAACGTCAAGCGTCTCGCGTCCGATTTCGAGGGCTCGCGCCGGGCTTTCAACGAAGCTTGGAGGATCTCCGAGGAGGGTACAGGTGAGCCGGTGGAGGCGGCGTATATCCTCAGCCTCGAATCCGCGTATATGCGGGATATGGGCGAGTTTGAGACGGCGGAGGCCGCGCTTGAAGAAGCTCTGGAGCTGTATGGACGCGTGGGCGACAAGCATCAGCAGGGTCGTACGCTCCTCAAGATGGGGAATTCCATCGGGTACATCGAGCCCGAACGGGCGTTGGTGCACATCCGGCGAGGGCTTGCCCTGATCGACGCGACCAAAGAGCCCCGGCTCGACCTGTGCGCTCAGCATGACCTTGCTCTCTTCTTGAACGACAGCGGCCGGCCGGAGGAGGCTCTCGCCGTGCTGGACCGGGCCCGCCCTCTCTACAAGCAGTTTCCGGACGAGTGGACCCAGCTCCGTCTCCACTGGCTGGAGGGGCGGATCGCCCGCAACCTCGGGGAGCTGGAGGAGGCCGAGGACATCTACAAGCAGCTTTGGGAGGAGTTTCAGGCCAGGGATCTACATCACGAGCTCGTGCTCCTCTCGATCGACCTCGCGGAGCTGCTCGTCTTCAAGGGCGAGCCGCAGAGGGCGGCCGATCTCGTGGAGCAATGCTATCCGGTCCTCAAGAGCTGGGGGCTCCATAGTTATGCGCTCTCGGCGTGGCTGGTCTTCCAGGACTCTTTGGCGCAACGCCGGATGGACTCAGTGTTCACCCGGATGCGGGAATACTTCCGGCGGCACTGGGTGAAGCCTGTCGCGCTCGACTCGTGAGTCGCCGGGCCCGCGAATTCCGTCAACGGACCCGCGGGTCGCGTGCCAGGACCCGGGGGTTGTGTGTCTCGACCCGGGGGTTGTGTGACTCAACCCGAGGTTTGTGTGATTCAACCCGAGGTTTGTGTGATTCAACCCAAGGTTTGTGTGACTCAACCCAAGGGTCGTGCGTCTTGACCCAAGGGTCGGGAGCCTTGACCCTCGGGTCACGTAGCTTGACCCGTGGGTCCGCTACCTCCCGACTGGGGTCCGGTCGCGCGAGAGACGGGTCAGGACATTGGATTCGCGGGTCCGGCCGTCTATCCGCCGGCTCAGGAGGCCGGCGTCGGCGTCTCTTCGGCGGCGCGTTCCAGGTTGAGAGCGAGGAGGCGCTCCAGGATCTCCTCGTCGGAGATCCCGAGGTCCCAGCCATAGGCGGCGAAGACGGCCTCGTCGAGCTTACGGTGGGCGAGGTCCAGCCAGGTGGGGCGCTGGTTGTAGAGGTTGGTGAGCGTCCGCTTCTTGAGATGCTCTGCCGTCTCGTCGTCCTTCGGCACGAGCCGCGGATAGCGAACCGTCCCGATTCCTCTGGCGTCTGGATCGTGGAGATAGCGGGCCCACGGTCCATTCACGGAGCCAGGGAACTCCAGGATCTCTTCCCGGGTCCACTCTGGTGGATTCAGCCAGCGGTTTCGCAGATCGTCCAGCTCCTTGGCGGTGGCGGCGATGGCGGCTTCCTGGTCCGGGGTGGGACGTGGAAAGGGAAAGGTCTCGAAGGTTGTGGTTGGGGTGTAGCGGAAGCCGCTTTCCCTTTCGCGGACCTGGGTGCCCTGAACCAGAGACCAGACCTCATGCAACCGGGAATGGAGGACTCCGAAAAAATAGTCGTCCGATCGCGCGAACACGATTAACTGATGATCGGGAAGCACCGGCGCGCCGAGCCAGACGAAGGGGCGAAACTTGGAAACCGTCGTGGTGCCCAGGAATCGGGCATGCTTTTCGATGGCTTTGCGCATTGCCGGCCGGTGTCTTTCAAATCGCCAGAACCGCTTGCCGCCTGTACGATAGGAGGCGCGGGCGGTTTTGACGTGCGTTTCCACGAGACGCAAGGGAGCTTCGAAAACTGCAACATCGCTGAGCGAGCCGAAGCCGTTGAAATCTATGACCCAAACTCCCCTCGACCGGCCAGTCAGATCATCGCCGTTCAGCCAGAGCCGCAGCACATCAGAGTTCGGAACACCGGCCGGATTCGGTTGAGCGAGTATTTCCCTTGCTTCCTCATCCGAGATCACGAAGGGACCGGAGGGAGTAACTCCCATGAATGCAAGGCCTGAAGTTTCTGCTAATCTTTTCGCAATGGCGAAGTTTGCTGCTGCCGTAAGAGTAGAATGAATCTCACTCACGGGTGTGCCGTCGAGGCGGCGAACTTGTTCCGAGCCTTCATCGAATCCCACCATCGAGACATGGACGATCGCTCCGTCCAGTACCCAATTGCGATCGCTCTCCGCGAAGAAGATGTCCCCGCTTTCCTTGATTCGATTCAAGACTTCCCGATTGGCGCCACCGCGGACTCCCTGGGTGGCTAGCAGGCCGGCTCTTGAGCACGCGCCATTCGCGATCTGCTGGCGTGCTTTCTCGAACCAGTAGCAACAGAGGTCCGCTTCGGCGGCAACACGGCGACTCCAAAGTCCAAAGAGCTGTTCCACGTACTCGTCTCCCAATCCCCCCCGCAGCTTCTTACCACCCAGAAACGGCGGATTGCCCACGATGAAATCCACCTTCGGCCACTCAGGCTCCTTAGGATTCTCCGGATCCGAAAGATCCAGAATCGCGTCTTTGCACTCAAACGTATCCATCGGCCGCAGGACAGGATCTTCCGGCTCGCCGAAGCCGTTGTTGCGGATCCACTGGAGATAGCCGATCCAGACGCTCATCTGTGCCAACTCGAAGGCGTAGGGATTGATCTCGATGCCGTGGAGCTGCCAGGGGCCGACGTGGGGAATGAAGGCGGGGAAGCCCTGGAACATGGAGTAGAGGATCACTTCTTTCTCAAGATCTTTAAGCTTCTGGAGCGTTACATAGAGGAAATTGCCGGAGCCGCAGGCCGGATCGAGAACCTGAACCCGGCCCAGGCGCTCCCAGAAGCGGCGCAGGATGAGATCCGCCTCGACCCGGGCCTTACGCAGGGCGGGTCCCTGGAGCCCTCCCTCGGGAACCTTTCCACGCTCCTTCTCCGAGGGGGCTTTCTTGCCGGTCGCCAGGAGGGTCTCGACCACGCGCCGGACCTCGGCCCAATCGCGGCGGAGGGGCTGCACCACGACGGGATCAACCAGGGTCTCGATGTCCTCGCGGCTGGTGTAATGCGCGCCCAGCTGCGAGCGCTTGTCCGGGTCCATGCCGCGCTCGAAGAGGGTGCCGAAGACCGAGGGATCAATGGCGCTCCAGTCCAGCTTGGCCGCCTTGCGGATCTCTTTCAGCTCGTCCCGGGTTGGCGTGAGGATGGGGCCATCCGTGAAGAGGTTGCCGTTGAAGTGGCGGATGAGCTCGACCCCCAGGAACCCGCCGGTCGCCATTGCCTGGAACAGGTCGCGGACCAGCCGGGCGAAGACCTCAGGCCGGTCAGCGCTGTTCTTGAGGAGGCGGGTGAAGATCTTATCGGGGAGGAGGTTTACATATTCAGCGAAGAGCGCAAAGACGACACGGTCGAGGAAACGAGCGACATCGTGGGATTCCAGACCCCGCGCGCGCATGGTTTTGGCGATATCCCCAATCTTGCTGGCGGCGTCCTGAGTGATGGCTTGGCGGGTGACGCCGGGAATGAGCCTTTCCGGATCGAAGAAGACCGCGCGGACGATCTCCAGGTTCTCCGGCTTGGCGAGATCCTTGAGAGGAATGTCGTGGACGAGGGCCGGCCGGTTGGTGAAGTTGGTGTGGACGACGATGCGGTCCATGTCGCACACCACGAGGAGGGGAGGGTTTTCGAGGGCCTCGCGGTAGCGTAGGAGCTGGCCATAGGCGGCGGCGAGGTCGGCGTGGCGGCGTTTGTACTCCCAGGCGAAGAAGCCGCGCTTCCAGACGTCAGCCCAGCCGGAGCCGCCTCCATACTTGGCGGCACCCTTCTCGAAGGTGAAGGTTTCGCCCTCCGGGTCCATCTCGACCGGTTTGGGATGGCCGAGGACTTCGCAGAGGTCGAGGAAGTGTTGATGCGAGGCCGACCGCTCGGTGAGGGCGACTCTTTCCCAGCGCTGGATGAATTGATGGATGGTCATCGCCATGGCTGGGCGGAGTGTATAACGGGGCGGGGGGTGGTTCTGCCGGCCGTCTCGTTTCCGAGGAGCTTCTGGAGACTGCCGGCGATAGCGCCGCTCCGAGACGCCCCACGGGGTTCCCCGCGGGGCGTCTCTACGATAAGAGGTCCCTTTCGAGTGTGCCCTACGCCTCGACGGGCGTGCTCTCGCCGATCTCGCGGGTGAGATGCTCGATCTTCAGGCGGTCCAGCTTTTCGAGGGGGAGGCTGCGGAAGAGCTCGACGCGACGGGCGAGGACGCGGCCGGCTTCTTTGAAGAGCGCGTAGTGCTCGGCCTCGGGGCCTTCGAAATGCGCCGGGTCGGGGAGGCCCCAGTGGGCGACGATGGGCTGGCCGGGCCAGTAGGGGCAGCTTTCGCGGGCGTTGTCGCAGACGGTGATGACGAAGTCGAAGGGGACGTCCTTGTACTCTTCCCAGGACTTGCTGCGGGCGTCGCTCGCGTCGATCTGGTAGACCTCCTGGAGCAGGCGCAGGGCCAGGGGATGAACCTTGCCCTGGGGATGGGAGCCGGCGCTGAAGGACTCGAAGCGCCGCGGGTCCGTCTTGCGCAGCAGGTACTCGCCGAGGATGCTGCGGGCGGAGTTGCCGGTGCAGAGGAACAGGACTTTGAAGCGCCGGGACTCGCTCACGGTGTTCTATCCCGCCTTGCGGACGGCGTCCTCACCGGCATGGGAGTGGCGGATGTCGCGGCCTTCGACGTAGTAGATGACGTCCTCGGCGATGTTGGTGGCATGGTCGGCGATGCGCTCCATGTTGCGCGAGATGAGCAGCAGGTGCAGGGCGCGGCTGACCGTCTTCGGGTCCTCGATCATGTAGGTGAGGAGCTCGCGGAAGAGCTGCTTGTAGAGGCCGTCCACCGCGTCGTCGGACTCGCAGACGTCGGTGGCGAGGCGGGCGTCGCGGCGCACGAAGGCGTCGAGGCTGCGGCGCACCATGTCCTGCACGAGCAGGGAGAGGCGCGGCAGGTCGATGTAGGGCTTGAGCGGCGGCACTTCGTTGAGCTGCAGGACGGACTGGGCGATGTTCACCGCCGAGTCGCCGATGCGTTCGAGGTCGCTGTTGATCTTCATCACCGCCACCAGGAAGCGCAGGTCCACCGCCGTCGGCTGCTTGGTGCCGAGGATGAGATGGCACAGCTCATCGATCTCGATCTCCAGGCGGTCGACCTCGTTGTCGCCCTCGATCACGTCGGTGCTCAGTTGGTTGTTGCGGTCGAGCAGGGACTGGGTCGCCTTGGCGACCATCCCCTCCACCATGCCGCCCATCTTCAGCAGCATCTGGCGTACGCGATCGAGATCCTGGTCCAGTCGTCGTTCCATGAAGAGTGTTTCCTTTCGCCTGAGGATCTTAACTCCTCAAGGGCCGCGGGGTTGTGACAAATCCTCGTCAACGGTGTGACGAGGCGAAGCGGGTCATTCCGGCGTAAACTTCACCGCATGAAAGCGCCGGTTCCTTTCCGCCTGAATGGCCGCCCCACCTCCCTCGACACGGACGACAGCCGCAAGCTCCTCTGGGTGCTGCGCACCGACCTGGGGCTGACCGGCGCCAAGTTCGGCTGCGGCGCCGGAATCTGCGGCGCCTGCACGGTGCTCGTGGACGGCGAGACCGTCCGCTCCTGCATCACTCCGCTCAGCGAAGTGCGCAATCGCGAGGTCACGACGATCGAGGGCCTGGCGCACGACGGCGCGCTTCATCCTCTGCAGCAGGCCTTCCTCGAACACGACGGATTCCAGTGCGGCTACTGTACGCCGGGAATGATCCTCACGGCCTCCGCCCTCCTCCACGAGGATCCGGCGCCCAGCCGCGAGGCGATCGCCGTACGGCTGGAGCACAACCTCTGCCGGTGCGGCGCGCACACCCGGATTCTCGATGCCGTCGAAGCCGTCGCGCGGGCGAAAGGAGGCAAGCCATGAGCCCGGTGCTGAGTCCCGTATTGAGCTTGGAACGGGAAGCATCGCGCGGTCTCGATCGCCGCCAGTTCCTGAAGATGGTGGGCGGCGGCATCGCCGTGCTGGTGACGCTGGGACCGGCCGAGCTCTTCGCGCAGGAGCGGCGGCGGATGTACCCCGAGGATCTGAACGCCTACCTGCTGATCGGCGGGAACGGCCGGGTCACCGTCTTCTCCGGCAAGATCGAAATGGGACAGGGGGTCCTCACCTCGCAGGCGCAGATGGCGGCCGAGGAGCTGGGCGTGGCGCTCGAGTCGATCGACATGGTGCTCGGCGACACCGATCTCTGTCCGTGGGACATGGGGACCTTCGGATCGCTCACCACCCGCATGTTCGGGCCGGTCCTGCGTGCCGCCGCCGCGGAGGCGCGCGCCGTCCTGCTCAACCTGGCGGCGGCCAGGCTGGGAGCCGCGAAGGCCGACCTCCGAATCGACAACGGCGTCGTGTCGGTGAAGAGCGATCCGAGCCGCAAGGTGACGTACGCCGAGCTCGCGAAGGGCCGGAAGATCGCCCGGCTGGTCGGCGAGAAAGCGGTTCTCCGCTCGGTGGCCGAGTTCCAGGTGATGGGGAAATCGCCGCGCCGGTTCGACGGCCGGGAGAAGGTGACCGGCGCCGCCAAGTACGCCGGCGACGTGCGGGTGCCGGGGATGCTCTATGCCCACATCCTGCGCCCGCCGTCGCACGGCGCGACCCTCTTGAAGGCGGACACCGCCGCCGCCGAGCAGCGCCCGGGCGTGAAGGTCGTCAAGCTCGGTAATCTCGACGGTCTCGACGGTCCCGACGGTCTCGTGGCGTGTCTGCACGCCGATCCCGAGGCCGCCGCGGCGGCGCTCGCCGAGGTGAAGGCCGAATGGAAGACGGAGACCCTGGACCTCGACCCCGAGAGCATCTTCGACCACGTCGAGAAAACGGCGACCCACGCCGACGAGAAAGACCGGCGCGGCGACGTCGCGGCCGCGCGGACCGCGGCCTCCCACGTTTTCGAGTCGTCCTACCGCAAGGGGTACGTCGCGCACGCTCCGATGGAGCCGCACACCGCCACCGCCGAGCCGAAGGACGGCCGGGTCACCGTCTGGGCGTCGACCCAGACCCCGTTCCCGCTGCGTGACCAGATCGCCCAGGCGTTGAAGGTCGATACCCAGAAAGTGCGCGTCATTACGCCTTATCTCGGCGGCGGTTTCGGCGGCAAGAGCGGCGGCCGGCAGGCGATCGAGGCGGCGCGGCTGGCGGTCGCGACGGGCCAGCCGGTGCAGGTGGCCTGGAACCGCGCGGAAGAGTTCTTCTACGACACCTTCGATCCGGCGGCGGTGGTGAAGGTCGCGTCGGCGGTCGACGCCAAGGGCAAGATCACCCTCTGGGACTACGCCGTCTACGCCGCCGGCGATCGCGGCGCGGCCCTTTTCTACGACGTTCCCAACGCCCGCCTGCGGGCTTTCGGCGACGTCAACTACGGTCAGCATGGCGGCAACGGCATCCATCCGTTCGCCACCGGACCGTGGCGCGCGCCGGGCGCCCGCATGAACGTCTTCGCGGGCGAGTCGCAGATCGATCTCATGGCGGCGGCGGCCGGCGTCGATCCTCTCGAATTCCGCCTGCGCAACACCTCCGATGCGCGCATGCGGCGGGTGCTCCAGGCGGCGGCGGACGCTTTCGGCTGGAAGAGCGCCAAGGCGCCCGCGGGCGCCGGCTCCGGAAAGGGCCGCGGAATCGCCTGCGGTATCGACGCCGGGACCTACGTGGCCCTGATCGCCGAGGTGACGGTCGACGCGTCCACGGGAGTGATCAAAGTCGCGCGGGTGGTGGCGGCGCAGGACATGGGAATCGTGATCAATCCCAATGGCGCCAGGGTGCAGATGGAGGGGTGCATCACCATGGGGCTCGGCTACGTGCTGAGCGAAGAGCTCCGCTTCCATGGCGGCAAGGTCCTCGACCAGGGCTTCGACAGCTATCACCTGCCGCGCTTCTCGGCGCTGCCGAAGATCGAGACCGTGCTGGTGAAAAACGACGCGGTCGAGCCCCAAGGAGCGGGGGAGCCCGCGATCGTCCCCCTGGGAGCCGCGGTGGCGAACGCCGTCTTCGACGCCACCGGCAAGCGGATTTACCGGTTGCCGATGACGCCGGATCGGGTGCGGGCGGCGTTGGGGGCGGGGGCGTAAGAGGGTGTCTCAAAAGGGGAGACTGCGACGTCGCTGCCGCCAGGGATTGAAATCCCTGGCTACCGACGCTTGTCCCTTCCGGGACTGCTATTTCGTCCCTCCCGTGTCGTAGGGACTATAGAGGGTAGCCAGGTGATTTCAATCCCTGGCGACGCAGGCGTCATCGTCAACCACTTTTGAGACACCCTCTAAGACCCTCATTACCCCGGCCCTAGGGTCGCCGGGACCGGGGAAGCGCGCTTCCTGCGGCCCCGGTGGGCAGTCTTCTAGCAGAGGCAGGTGTTCGGACAGGCACTGCAGGCGGAGCAGGTCGCGCAGAACGAGTGATCGCAGTTCGTGAGCTGAACGCTCGCACCCCCAGCGGCCCCGGGCACTCGCCCTTTTTGGTGGAGATAGGTGAATCGCGCGGACGTTGGTGGCGCGCCGGCCCAAGGGGCCGTGATCCCTAAGCCCAGGCCAACGGCCTGGGTTGGAAGCCGATGCGCAGATGCGGCCTGAAGGGTCGCGATATCTTCGTCCTGGGATTTTGACAATGAGGTTGAGCAGGTGGCGACGGCCCGTTTTGCGGGGGCGATTATCGCGCCCCGTTGGGGCGCCTTCGGTGGTAATGGCGTAACCCAGGCCGTTGGCCTGGGCTTAAGGATCACGGACCTTTGGCCCGGCGTGACGGTCAGGTTGTCTCATAGCAGGTATCGATATTGACGAGGAGTCGGGAATCGGTGTAGCGTATCTATATTCTATATGCTATCGGTTCCGGTGAAGGATTGCGTGGCCGCAGAGGCGACGTAGGCGATGCGCCTCTGTTAACCATACTACTGCCCACCGCCGACACATTGGCCGGCTAGGAGGACGAGCTTGAAGACGACTGGAACTTGCCCGAAGTGCGAATCAAGAGAAGTGATCCGGATTCCTGGAATGACGGGTGGTTACGGTGCTGGGAACAACATTCCAGTGGGCCAGACGATCTTCTCCAGTGTCAAGGTCACTCGTTTCCTCTGTTCGCGTTGCGGGTACTCCGAAGAGTGGGTCGAGGCGTCGGCCGACATCGAGAAACTTCGTAAAAAGTATGGCGTTTGACAATGCCGGGTTCCGGTGAAGATTGCGTGGCCTCTATGAAAGGGCGCTTTCAGTGGAGAACGTCAATGAGGATCAGGGCCTCACGGGACCGGATCTGGGCGATCGTCGACGACATCTCCCTGATTCCCAAGTACCATGCGGAGGTCGGGAAGGTTGATCTCCTATCAGGGCAGAGCACGAGGGCGATTGGCGTGAAGTACCGGTGCTCGATCCTGGAGGGAAGGAAAGGCAGTTGTGTGGAAGAGGTGGTCGACTACGTCCCAGGAGAACGATTCTCCACGGCTTTTCCCGAAGACACCTGGGGAATCAGCAAGATGTTGCGGGACTTTATCGTGGACAGCATCCTCGTGCCTCATGGGGATTCGGAGACGGATGTGATCCTTGAGGCCTACTACGAACCCATTGGGTGGAAGATGCGAGTATTGAACGCCCTCCTCCTGAGGCGTCTCATGGCACGCCGGGCATTGCGCACCATGGAGGGCGTGAAGCGCTTGGCGGAAGCAACGTAGGCGAGCTCCGCGTCGCAGTCCGGCAGAAAAACACTCGCTGCTTCTTGATCGAAGGGTAGAACAATGCAGTTGGCTACGAGCGCCTCGAAGGCCTGGAGCTGCCGCTCAAACGGCTTTCCATCGCGAAGCGCAAGGCGATACCCTCGCAAGCGTTCGAATACCGTTATCGCGGTTATCGTCAAGCGTCCGAAGCCAGCCAGGTACGCGAGTGCGCGCTCTCTGACGACAGGGTGGCCGCGGCTCAATTCGGACAAGGTGTCGGTATCGAGTACGACAGGCTCGTTCTCCATCCGCTCAACTTTCCGTCTCTTGGAGTTTTCGGGTGAGTGAGCGCAGCTCCGCGGCTGGGACATCTGCAAGGCTGGCCGCTGCCAGCGCGAGGATCTCGGCGGGGGTGGGAGCGATGTCGACATCTTCCCCATAGTGCCGGCGCAGCAAGGCAATCACCTGTCCGTCGAAACTTCGCCCACACCGCTCTGCGTCGGCTGTAATCTTCTCGCGGAGCGCAGCGGGAAAGCGGATCGTGCGGGCGACGACACCCTCTATGGCTGTTTGAAGGATTTCCCGCGGGACCCCCTCGCGGACCTCGAAGCTGAGCACAAGGCCGAAATCGAAGCCGATAAGCGCTGGCAGCGAGTCGGGCCGTTGGTTAGCACCTAGTTTGTTCTGGAGATCCTCGCGGTACCCGGTCATCAGCGCCATGGCGATCACCATGGCGGTGACGCCGAGGGCGGTCGAGAGGAGGGCCGTCCGGGCCGTGCCGTCCAGCAGGCGGCTGCGGCGGCCACGCAGGAACCGCCAGGCGATGAGCCAGGGCAGCGGTGGAGTCCTTGCTGGTCACACGAGTTGCGGCCTTCATGATGGCGCTCAGGTTGCGACCAAGACGGACACGACTCCCGCCGCGTGTCCCTTGGCCTTCGGCCGGATGATGATCTCGACATCGCGATCGAGGAGGGTGACGAAGCGCAGCAGCCGCTCGGAGGAGAAGCGGTTCAGCTTGTAGTTTTTCAGCTCCGAGACGTGAGGCTGCGGAATGCCGAACAACTGCGCGGCACGCGCCTGCGTCAAACGGCGCGCCGCGAGCAACTCGTTGAGCTGCATCGCGAGCTGCACGCGTAGCTTCCGCTCATCGGCATCGCGGAAGCCAAGATCCACCAGCACGTCACCGCTGCCCGCATCCACCGTATCCGTCTCAGTCTTCTTTTCTCGCATAGCGCACCTCGTAGTCGCTTTGTGCTGTTTTCAGGCGGTCATGGATCAGGATGACATCCTGCTTGGCCGTGCGCACGCCCGATGGCGACTTCTTCTGGAAGCAGTGCAGGACATAGATCGCCTTCTCAAAGCGCACCGTGTAGACCGCCCTGAACGCATCGCCACGGTGCTCTTCAACTAACTCGAGGACTCCCGCCCCTTCACCCTTCCACGCTTTGGCGGAAGGTGGGGTACCGCCGTGCTGGACGACGCTCAGGGCATATCCAAGGTCATCCACCACGTCGTCAGGAAAAGCCAGCAAGTCTTTCTTCGCCGAACCGACCCAATGGAGAGGCCTTTCCTGGGTCGTCGGGGGTCGAGCCACAAGGCATTATACCGCTTTGGGTATAGCCTTGTACATCTCCCTCACCGCCCCAACGGCAGCCGCACCCGGAAGGTCGAGCCCTGGCCGGCGTGGCTTTCGACTTCGACCTGGCCGCCGTGGGTCTGGGCGACGTGCTTGACGATGGCGAGGCCGAGGCCGGTGCCGCCCTCTTCGCGGGCCCTTCCCTTGTCCACGCGGTAGAAGCGTTCGAAGAGGCGGGGGATGGAGTCGGGGGGAATGCCGATGCCGGTGTCGGTCACTTCGAGCAGGGCTTCGCCGTCCGTGCGGGAGAGGCGGACGGTGATGCGGCCTTCGGGACGGTTGTACTTGATGGCATTGTCGAGGAGGTTGAGGACCAGGCGCTCCAGGCCGTCGGGATCTCCCAGCACGGGGGGCAGCGGCTCATCGCCGGTCTCGACCTCGATCGTCACCTTTTTCTCGCGGGCTGCGGCGGCGATCAGCTCGACGGCGCGGTGGACGACGGCGGCGAGCGCGACGGGCTCGCGCTCCAGCGCCGGAGCCACGCCTTCCAGGCGGGAGAGGGTGAGCAGATCGTCCAGCAGCTCCTGCAGGCGCCGGCATTGGCTGACGATTCTCTCGGTGAAACGGCGGGCGACGGCGGGCTCGTCCAGGGCGCCGTCGCGCAGGGTCTCCGCGAAGCCGCGGATGGCGGCGAGCGGCGTCTTGAGCTCGTGGGAGACGTTGGCCACGAAGTCCCGGCGCATGTCGGCGACGCGGGTGAGGTCCGTCGTGTCGCGGGTGGCCACCACGGCGCCCTGGTGACCGTTCAGCGTGATCGGCGAGCTGGCCAGCAGGAGCGTGCGGCGCTCGGGAGCGGCGAGCTCGATCTGGGCGCTCCGCGGCTCCCCTTCCCGCAGGGTGGCCTCGATCAGGCGGGCGAACCCGGGGTGGCGGATGATCTCCAGCACGGGCCGGCCGGTGAAGTCGCCCGCCAGGTCGAAGAGACGGTAGAAGGCGGGGTTGATCATCAGCGCGCGGCCGTCCGGCCCGACGACCAGGACGCCTTCGGACATGCTGGCGAGGATCTGCTGGAGCTGGTCCCGCTCCTTGCGCACGACTTCGAACTGCTCCTCGGCGGTGGCGGCCAGGCGGTTGAGGGCCAGGGCGAGGGCCGCGAGCTCGTCCTCGTCCGGCACCGGAACGCGGGAGGCGCGGCCGGCGGCGATGTCCCGCGCGCCGGCGATGAGGCGCGAGAGGGGCTGGAAGAGCCGGCGGTCGAGCCACAGGGAGGTGACGAGGATCGCCAAAGCCGCCACCAGGGCGGCGAGCGCCAGGGAGGTGGCGAGGCGGCCCTGGAGCGCCTGGAGCTGCTCCAGCGGCTCGGCCAGGCGCAGAATGTAGGGCTCGCCCCGGGGGCCGCCGGCCAGGGTCTGGGCGGCGTAGACGTAGGTGTCGCCGGTGGTGGCGCTGGTGCGCACGGACATCCCCGAGCCGCGGGCCAGGGCCTCGCGCACCTCGGGCCGGCGGCGATGATTCTCCATCGCGGAGACCCGCTCCGGCGGCACGGTGCTGTCGGCGATCACCACTCCGTCGCCGCGGATGACGGTCACCCGCAGGCCGCTGTCGGCGGCGAGCTTGCGCACCCAGAGCTTGAAGTCCTGAGCGGCGCCCGGGCTGCCGGCGCCGCCGCCGCTGACACCGGCGGGCGTCTCGGCCACCCGCCGCTCGACGATGGGGGTGAGGATGCGCAGGGTGTCGAAGAGCTGCACCGAGGCCGCGCGCTCGAAGAGGCCGGGAAGCAGGAACCAGAGGAAGGCGCCGCCGACGGCGAGGGCCGCCAGGGCCGGCCACAGGGGTGCGAGCCGCAGCTTGGGTGGCAGGCCCAGGCGCCGCATGGCGGGTCAGGGCCTCAGCCGGTATCCAACACCGATGACGGTTTCGATGCGGTCGGCCTCGGGGCCGAGCTTGCGGCGCAGGCGCCGGATGTGGGTGTCCACCGTCCGGCTGTCGATGTCCTCGGCGTAACCCCAGACGTCGGAGAGCAGCTGCCCCCGTGTCTGCACCCGGCCGCCGCGCTCCATGAGCAGGCGCAGCAGGCGGAACTCGGTGGCCGTCAGCGGCATCTCGTGGCCCTTGACCCGGAGCTGGTGGCCGCCGACGTCGAGCTGAATGCCGCCCACCTCCAGGAGGTCGGTGGCGGCCTCCTCGGGGTAGCGGCGGCGCAGCACCGCCTTGACCCGCAGCACCACCTCGCGGGGGCTGAAGGGCTTGCTGATGTAGTCGTCGGCGCCCAGCTCCAGGCCGACGATGCGGTCCAGCTCGTCGCCGCGGGCGGTGAGCATGACGATGGGCAGGCGCGCCGTGGCGGCGTCCCGTTTGAGCATCCGGGTCAGCTCCAGGCCGTCGACGCCGGGAAGCATGAGATCGAGCACCACGAGGTCGGCCGGCTCGCGCCGCAAGGCCTCGAAGCCGGTGTCTCCCCGCCTCGCCACTTCCACCGTGAAACCCTCCTTCTCGAGGTTGTACTGCAACACCTCGGCGATGTCGGGCTCGTCCTCGATGACCAGAATTCTCTCTCGTGCCATTGACCGGAGGCTATCATAAGAGTCTTCCACAAACGATGCGGAAAATCCTGTGGAAAAGTGCCCCAAAAGCCCACGGAGAGGCCGTGTTTCCGGGCCTTTCCCCTCTTTGACCAAGCCACTGTGCAACGTGAGCCAAGTCCCTGATTTCATTGAGTTTGTAGGATTTACGGCGAACGCCGTTCGGCGTTTGGAAGGCGAGATTGGAGAGTTTTCCACAGAAGAGCGTGTGAGGGCGGTGTGAGAATCGTGTTAACTCTTTGTGACACCGTAATTTACCCGGAGTGGAGGAGATTTTCGCCGCAGAACGGACAGAGCGTGAGGTTCTTACAACACACTGTAGAAAATCATACTCTTCAGCCCGCGGCCGCTTCCAGGCCCTGCCGCAGGCGAAGCGTACAGCCGAAGGTTCTTTCAAAAAACTTGCCATGCTCGCCGGCCGCTTCGAGCTCGAGATCCACGTCGTAGCGCGACACGATTTCGAGGGTCAGCCGGCCGCGGGCGCGGGTGCGGATGGAGCCGTAGATTTCCTCGACGCGCGAGGCGTGAGTGCGGTCCAGGGCATCGGCGACGCGCAGCAGGGCGGCCAGCTTGCGGATGATCCGCTGCTGCCAGGGCTTGAGCGCGGCGAGGGTGGGGTGGCTCCCTTGGGGGGTGGCGCCGCGGTGATAGCGGGCGACGTGGGCGATGATCTCGATCTCCCGCGGGTCGAAGGCGTCGAGCACGGCGTTGGAGATGAGGTAGTAGGCGTGCTTGTGATGGCCGCGGTAGTGGATGGAGTAGCCGATGTCGTGGAGCAGGGCGGCATATTCCAGCCACTCCCGCTCGCGGCTGCCGAGGCCGTGGAGCGAGGCGGTGACGTCGAAGAGGCGGGTGGCGAGGCGGGCCGTCTGCAGGTTGTGGCGGTAGACGGTGTCCGCCCGCTCGGCGACGCGCAGCACCTGGCGCCGCCGCAGGTCCTCCGGCCCGCCGAGGGCGGGCACGGGCTGGCCGAGGGCCGCCAGCACCAGGCCCTCGCGCAGGGCGCGGTCCGACACCTGGAAGCGGTCGACGCCGGCGTGCTCCACCAGCTCCTGGAGCAGCACGGCGCCGGCCAGCAGGCTCTCGGAGCGCGGGCCGCCCACCGGCGGCAGGGCGGCGATCTGGCGCCGCTTCATGGGGCGCAGCCGTTCGACGAGCTGGCCGAGGTCCTTGCCGCGCACCTCGCGCAGGCCGGAGGCGAGCTCCTTCCAGGGCCGGCCGGCGAAGAAATCCACGAGGTCGGCGCAGCAGACCGCCGTGCCGGAAGTGGCCACGAGCTTTTCCACCGGCCCGCGGGGCACGCTCTCGGTGACGCGGCGAGCGATCCTGCGGCGCAGGCGGTCGAGCGAGGCGCCGGTGGGCGGATCGCCCTTCAGCTCCCCGGCGCAGCGCAGGGAACCGAGGGTGAGGCTCACCACCTGATCGACCTCGCCGCCGCGGGTGGCGATCCACTCCGTGCTGCCGCCGCCGATGTCCGCCACGGCGGCGGACCCCGGCCCGAGGTCCACCACCTCGCGCACGGCGCGGTAGATCAGCTCGCCTTCCTCGACGCCGGTGAGGAGCTGCACGTCGAGGCCGGTGTGGGCCTTGACGCGGGCGAGGAAGTCGGCGCCGTTGGCCGCCTCGCGCACGGCGCTGGTGGCGACGGCCACCACCCGCTCCGCCCCCTTGAGCCGGGCGAGGGTGGTCATCTTGGCGAGGGTCTCCAGGCCGTCCTGCATGGCGGCCTCGGAGAGGGCGCCGTCGCCGAAGCCGGTCTTGCCCAGGCGCACCATCTCTCGCTCGCGGCCCAGCAGGCGATAGCCGCCGCTCGCGCCCACCTCGGCCACCACCATGTGGAACGAGTTCGAGCCGATGTCGATCGCCGCCAGGCGCTCGCGGGTGGGGACGGCGGCGAGACCGGGCGCGGTCCCGGAAACGGGGAACGTCAAGGGCTGGACGACGACGGCCGGCAGCGAGCTCATGAGGCGATTGTAGAGGATGGCTCCGAGGCCGGCTGCGCCCTGCGCGCGTTCGTCACACGGCTGTCATGGCGCGGTCTTGCCCGGTTGTGGCAAGATTTCGTAGTGACAGAGCCCAATCCCATGCGTCCCGAGCGCCTCGAAGAACGGATCGACCGGATCGAGCGCACCGAAAATCCCAACCTCCTCAACCGCGAGCTCTCCTGGCTGGAGTTCAACGCCCGGGTGCTGCGGGAGGCGGAAGATCCGGACAATCCCCTGTTGGAGCGGCTCAAGTTCATCGCCATCTTCGACTCCAACCTCGACGAGTTCTTCATGAAGCGGGTGGGCGGCTTGAAGCAGCAGCTGGCGAGCAACGTCCGCGAGCTGGGGCCGGACAGCGGCGGTACGCCGCGCCAGCAGCTCGCCGCGATCAATGCCGCGGTGCGGCCCCTGGTGTCGCGCCAGCGGCGGCTGCTCAAGGACGAGCTGCTGCCGGCCCTGCGCCAGCATGGGCTGGAGATCGTCCCCTGGGGCGAGCTCAAGGCGAGCGAGAAGCGTCACCTGGCGGGGGAGTTCGACCGCCGGATGTTCCCCATCCTGACGCCGCTGGCGGTGGACCCGGCGCATCCGTTCCCCTTCATCTCCAACGTCAGCCTCTCGCTCGGCGTCTCCATCCGCCTGCCGGGCGACGATACGCCGCGCTTCGCCCGCATCAAGGCGCCGCACATCCTGCCGCGCTGGGTGCAGGTGCCCGAGCCGCGCGACCGGGCGCTGCGCTTCGTACCGGTGGAGGACGTCATCTCCCATCATCTCGACCGGCTCTTTCCAGGGGTCGAGATCGTCGAGTCCCGCCCCTTCCGGGTGACCCGCAACGCCGACGTGCAGCGCAACGAGGAGACGGCGGAGGATCTGCTGGAAGCCATTCAGGAGGAGCTCCAGGAGCGCCGCTTCGCCACCGTGGTGCGGCTGGAGGCGGCGAAGGGGATGTCGCGGTGGATGAGCGACTTCCTGGGCGAGGAGCTCGAGGTCGGCGAACCGGAGATCTTCGAGGTCGAGGGGCCGCTGGCGCTCAAGGACCTGATGTCGCTGGCGACCTCCGTCCCCCTGCCGTCGCTGCGCTACCGCCCCTGGGTGCCGGTGGTCCATCCCCGTTTCCACGCCGAGACCGGGGACGAGGCGGAGGTCTTCGGCGCCATCGCCGCGGGCGACATCCTGGTCCACCACCCCTACGACTCCTTCGCCAACAGCACCCAGCGCTTCATCGAGGCGGCGGTGGTGGACCCTGCCGTGCTGGCCATCAAGCAGACGCTCTACCGCACCTCCGCCGACTCGCCGAACATGCAGGCGCTCATCCGCGCCGCCGAGGCCCGCAAGCAGATCGCGGTGACGGTGGAGATCAAGGCGCGGTTCGACGAGGCGGCCAACATCGAGTGGGCCGAGGCGCTGGAGAAGGTGGGCGCCCACGTCTGCTACGGCATCGTGGGCCTGAAGACCCACGCCAAGATCGCCCTCGTGGTGCGCCAGGAAAGAGACGCCTTGCGGTGCTACACCCACATCGCGACCGGCAACTACAACCCCGAGACGGCGAAGCTCTACACCGACCTCGGCCTCTTCTCCTGCGACGAGGCGCTGGCGCAGGACGTGGCGCAGCTCTTCAACATGCTCACCGGCTTCGTCTACCAGCCGCAGTTCCAGAAGCTGCTGGTGGCGCCCATCACCATGCGCCGCCGCTTCCTGGAGATGATCGCCCGCGAGGTGGAGCACCAGCAGGCCGGGCGCGGCGGGCGCATCGTCGCCAAGATGAACGCGCTGGACGACCGGCAGATCATCGACGCCCTCTACGACGCCTCGGCGGCGGGGGTGGAGATCGACCTCATCGTGCGGGGCATCTGCCGCCTGAGCCCGGGGCTGCCGGGGCGCAGCGAGACGATCCGCGTCATCTCGATCGTCGGGCGCTACCTGGAGCACGCGCGGATCTTCTGCTTCGGCAATGGCGGCGAGCCCGAGTACTACCTCGGCTCGGCGGACTGGATGACGCGCAATCTGGACGCCCGGGTGGAGGCGGCGGTGCCGGTGGAGGACCCGAAGCTCAAGGAGGAGGTCCAGGCCATCCTCGATCTCCAGCTCGCGGACAACTGCAAGGCGTGGGACATGCAGTCCGACGGCACCTACATCCAGCGCCAGCCGCTCGCCGGCGAGGAGCCGCGCTCCAGCCAGGAGCTGCTCATGCAGCGGGCCCTGGAGCGGGCGGGGCGAGCGTCCACTCCGCCGCTCCCGTGAGCCGCGCCAGGCGCTCGACGGCCGCCTCCAGCGCCGCCTGCCGGCCTTGGCCCGCGCGCACTCCCGGCTCCCACCACAGGCCCTTGATCTCCAGCAAGCCCTTCTCGCGGTGGAGCTTGGGATCCAGCCGGCCCACGAGGCGGTCGCCTTCCAGGATCGGCAGCACGTAGTAGCCGTGCTGGCGCTTGGGACCCGGCACGAAGGCCTCGAAGTGGTAGTCGAAGTTGAAGAGGCGTAGCGTCCGCTTGCGGTCGCGCAGGATGGGGTCGAAGGGCGAGAGCAGGCGCACCCGCGGCGGCGCCGGGGGAAGCGAGGCGGCTTGCTCCCGCCAGTCGGGAACGGCCCAGGCCCGCCGCGGTCCGGAGCCGTCCTCCGCCTCAACATCGACCTCGGCGATCTCGCCCCGCGCCGCGGCTTTCTCACCCCAGGCGCGTGCTTCCCCCAGGGAGATGGCGCGCCAGAAGCTGGCGAGCTCGTAGGCCGTGGCGACTCCCAGCCGCTCCAGGGCGGTGCGGCAGGCCCAGTCGAGATGCTCCTTCTTGCTGGGCGGCGGCGCGGCGTGGCCGGCCGGCAGCACGCGTTCGGCGAGGTCGTAGACTTTGTGGAAGTTGATCCGTCTGGCGATCGCCAGCTCGCCCGTGCGCCACAGGTACTCCAGGGCGGCCTTGTGGGGTTTCCAGCCCCACCAGGTCTTGTCCGTGCCGGCGGGCCGCTCGTCCTCGAAGTCCTTGGTCATCAGCGGGCCTTCCCGGATGATGCGCTCGCGCACGTGATCGAACAGGACGTGCGGGTCCGGCCCCACGCGCTCCAGCCACCAGGGATGCTCCAGCACCTTTTCCCGGTAGCGCTCGAAGCGCGGCTTCCACTGCGGGTACCAGACGGTGGGGATGGCCGAGGCGTCGTGCGTCCAGTGCTCGAAGAGCACGCGCTCGCGCTCCAGCAGCCGCTCCAGGAGGGCGGGCCGGTAGCTCTGGAGGCGGGAGGCGAGGGTCAGATGATGGGCCCGGGCGACGACGTTGATCGAGTCGATCTGCACGAAGCCCATGCGGGCGATCAGGTCATAGAGGGCCAGCGGCGTCGCCTTGCGGCGCGGATCGTCGAGCAGGCCTTGAGCGCCCAGCAGCAGGCGCCGGGCGGTGGCAGCGGGGACGCGGGGGACGGTGGTGGTTGGCTTGGGCAATTTCGCCATGGGGCGAAGAGGATACCGGAAGGCGGCGGCTTCGCGGATGGCTTCAGGCTCTCCCTTGTTCCCGCTGCTCAGGTGCGGCTACAATGGCCACAGGAGGCAATCATGTCCACCGTGAGCACCCGAGTCTTGAAGGACCAGCTTTCCAGCTACTTGCAGCGAGCCGCGACCGGTGAGCGGATCGTCGTGCTGCGAGACGGCCGCCCTGTGGCTGCCTTGGTCCCACTCTCCGAGCTTCCGGAGGTGACAGAACAACAGCGGTTGGCTGATCTGGAGTCCCGCGGTCTGGTCACGCTGCCTCGGCGAGCCGAGCGAAAGGCTTTTCAAGGTCCCACAGTCCCGAACCGAGGCAAACTCGCTTCGGAGATGGTCAGCGAAGACCGGCGTTGATACTTTTTCTCGACACCAGCGCCCTGGTCAAGCTCTATATTGCTGAGCCCGGCTCAGAGCGAATGCGCGAGGCCGCGGGGCAGGGAGAGCCCGTGGCTGTTTCGGTGTTGGCCTTTGCCGAAATCCACGCGACGTTCGCTCGCCGAAGAAGAGAAGAGCTTCTGGTGGACGCCGAGCTTGAGCAACTCCGGCAAGGCTTCGCCAACGATTGGGAAGAGCTCAAGCAGGTTCCAGTGGGAGCGGCAGTGCTCAAGCTTGTGCCCGGGCTCTGCAAGCACCATCCCCTCCGGGGCGCTGATGCGGTTCATCTTGCGAGCGCCCTGCTCTTGCACCAGGAAGGGCTGGAGGTCCGCTTCGCGTGCTCCGACCGCCATCTCCTGGCTGCGGCCGCTGCGGAGGGCCTTGCCATCTTGAACCCTGTAGAGGCATAACGGGGCCGCCCCACTCGCCGCCTGCTCAGCCGCGAATGGCGTGGCGCAGGCGGCCGAGGAACTGGTTGATCGCGTGCCCGCGGTCGAGGAAGGGGAGGACCGGCCGGCTGCGGATCCCCAGCTCCTTGCGGACGACCAGGAGACCCGAATGGTGCGGGTCGATCTTCAGCCCGTCGAGCACGGCGCGGACGGCGGCCGAGCGCTGGCGGGCCAGCACGCAGGTGCGGGCCAGGTTGTGGTAGTTGTCCGCCTGGTAGAACTCCACCTTCACGGAGTGGCGGCAGAGCTGGAGCCCCTCGCGGACCCGTTTCTCCCGCAGGGCTATGCCGTAGCCCAGGTACGAGTAATAGATCCCCGGCAGGCCGGTGTCCCCCTTCTCGGCGATCTGCCCCAGGTGGCGGAGACCCTCGTTCCAGTCCCCCCGGCGGCAGCAGTCGATGCCCCGTCGCAGCGTAGTGAGCAGATCCGTGCTTACGGCCATCTCGAAGCAGCTCCTCCAGGCTTGGAGTAAGATAATAGGGAAATGTACATAAAGATTAGCCGGGATTCAAGAGGTCTCGGCATGGTAGACTGACGGCCCTTTGCTTCAACTAGAGGATGGCGTTGCATGAGTGACCCGCAGAGTTCCCCGTCCCAACGCGAGGTTCAGGAGCTGACCGATCTGGCACGCCGGTTCAGCGAGAGCGGGCGTCACGAGGAGGCGGCCGATCTGCTGATGGTCGCCCTGCGGCTCGATCCCAAGAGCTTGAGCGTCAAGCTGGGACTGGCCGAGGTGCGCAAGCGCCAGCAGCAGCACAGCGGGGGCAGCTCGCGCAGCCTGCGCGATCTGTTGCGGGAGGGTTTCCGGCGCAACGCCATCGATGCCTCGCACTTCCTGGGGCTCGCTCATCTCTACGCCGAGAAGGGGGAGAACGCCCGCGCCGTCGAGTGCATCGAGGTGGCCAAGGCCAACGACCTGGCGAACCCGGCCAATCACAAGCTCCATGCCCGGCTCCTCTTCCGCCGCCGCGACTTCGACGGCGCCGCCGAGGAGTTCACCCGCGCCCTGCGCTACAACCCGTTCGACCGCGAGACGGCGGAGAACCTCGGCCGCGCCGAGTTCGAGCGCAAGCAGTTCGAGCCGGCGCTCGGCGCCACGGTGCAGGCCTTCCTGTTGCTCAACGACGGCGACGAGGAGGGGGTACGGCGGCTGCGGCGGCGCATCCAGACGCTGAAGCAGATCCTCGGCTGGGGCAACCGCGAGCTCTCCCGCCTCTTCCGTGAGCGCGAGGAGATCGTGCACACCGCCTTCGACCGGCTGGAGTGGCACCGCGAGCGCTTCCTCGAGCAGGGGGGGCTGCCGGGCGCCAACCTCAGCATTTCGGCGCCGCCGCCGCCGCGCCGCGAGACCGGCGGGCAGATCGAGCTCGCCGCCCGGCTGCGCCGGCTCAAGCCGCTGGCCCACTTCTCGGACGAGCTGATCTTCCGCCTCACCCAGGCGGTGCGGGAAGAGGAGTACGACATCGGCGGCCTGGTCTATGCCCACCGCAGCAACGGGCGCGAGCTCTACGTGCTGGAGCGGGGGGAGATCAACCTTCAGCGCACCACGACCTACGGCACCTTCACTCTCGGCTCGGTGGAATCGGGGGAGTTCTTCGGCGAGGGCGGTTTTCTCACCGCTCACGAGCGGAGCTCCGACTCCATGGCGGGCGCCGTCAGCCAGGTCTTCCGCCTCGATCCGCAGGTACTGGACAGCCTCGTCGAGGCGTCACCCGAGATGGGAGTGCAGATCTACTGGGCTCTATGGCACAGCCTGGCGAGGAAGCTGCGGGCCGCCAACGACCAGCTCAAGACGTTCTTCTCGGACGAGTCGCTGCCCGAGAGCTTCCTGCGCCTGCGCAAGCAGCCCACGGGAGCGGCGGCGAGCGTCACGGTCGAGCCGTCGGACAAGATCCGCCTCTTCCGCGAGCAGGGGCTCAACCGCCGCGAGCTGATGACGCTCGCCACCTTCTCCAAGGAGAAGCGCTTCGCCGCCGGAGCCTACCTCTTCCAGGAGGGGGACGAGGGCTCGGAGATGTACGTCGTGCTGGAAGGCCGGGTGGTGATCTCGAAGTTCATCCCCGGCGCCGGCGAGGAGGCCCTCGCCGTCCTCGAAAGGGGCGACTTCTTCGGCGAGATGTCGCTGATCGACGGCGAGCCGCGCTCGGCGGACGCCAAGGCCCACGCCGGGCCGCTGACCGTGCTGGCGCTCGACCAGGGCACGGTGCGGGAGATCCTGGCGATGGACCCCCACGCCGCCCTGGAGTTCCTGCAGCTCCTCTGCCGTCTCGTCGCCGGCCGCCTGCGCGAGATCGACGAGAAGGTCATCGGCTGGCGGATCATGTCGGGCGAGCGCAACGAGAGCGTGTCGGCGTAGGCTCTACTCGTACCGCAACGCCGACGACGGGTCCACCCGCGCCGCCCTCCGGGCGGGCACCGAGCAGGCGTTCAGGGTGACCAGCAGGGCGAAGCCCACGACCTCCAGGAGATCGAGTGGCGTCACGCGGAAGGGCACCGAGCTGATGAAGTAGATCGCCGCCACCTCGGCGTCGAAGTGGATCAGCTCGAAGGTGGTGAGCACCCAGCAGATGGCTGAACCGGCGGCGACGCCCAGCAGCGTCCCCAGCGTTCCCAGGAAGCCGCCGTAGATGAGGAAGACCGAGCGCAGCTCCGCCGGCGCCAAGCCCAGCGCGCCCAGCAGGCCGATGTCGCGCATGCGCTCCCGCACCAGCACCACCAGCGTCGAGGCGACGTTGAAGGTGGAGACCAGCACGATCAGGCCGAGCACGAAGAAGAGCACCACCTGCTGGAGCTTCAGGGCGGTGAACAGCTCGCGGTTGAGCTGCCGCCAGTCGGTGACCACGAAGTCCGGCGCCAGCACCTGGGTCGCCGCGGCGGCGATGCGGGGCGCCTCGTCGGCCTCGGCCACGGTCAGCTCCAGCAGGTCGACGGAGACCTGGCCGCCCATCAGCGACTCCACCAGGGGGCGGTCGAGGAGCACCCAGCTGCGGTCGAACTCGGCGAAGCCGGTCGCGAAGGTGCCAGAGACGCGCAGGCTCTGGTAGTGGAAGCGGGGCCGCCCCTCCTGGAAGCCCAGGGCCACCAAGCGGAGGATGTCGCCCGGATGGACCGCGAGCTTGTCCGCCAGGTCCTTGCCGAGCACGGCGCCGGGGAGGCCGTCCGGCCCCGGGCGGAGCTGCCGGGCGGTGGCCGAGAGCTGACCGCCGCCGGGATCGATGCCGCGCAGCACGATCTCCCGCCCCTCCGGCCAGCCGGAGCTTGAGAGCGAGCCCTGCCCATAGGCGACGCGGCCGATACGCTTGACGCCGCGGATGCCCAGCAGGCGCTGCCGCTTGGCCGCCGACAGGCCGGCGTTGCCGCCCACCGGATAGGCGATCACGGCCGCGTTGCCCCGCACCAGCTTGTTCTGGAGATCCTCGCGGTACCCGGTCATCAGCGCCATGGCGATCACCATGGCGGTGACGCCGAGCGCGATCGAGAGCAGGGCCGCCCGCGCCGTGCCGTCCAGCAGGCGGCTGCGGCGGCCGCGCAGGAACCGCCAGGCGATGAGCCAGGGCAGCGGGCCGGAGAGGAGTGGGTCTTGCGGCGCGGGCTTCACCGGCGGGTGGCGGCGTCCAGGAAGCGGTCGAAGAGGACCGCGGCCTCGTGGGGGCCGGGCGCGGCCTCCGGGTGATACTGCACCGAGTAGACGGGCCGGCCCTCGGCGGCGAAGCCCTCCACCGTGCCGTCGTTCAGGTTCACCTGGGTGACCTTGCAGAAGGCGGGCAGCGACGCGGGATCGACGGCGAAGCCATGGTTCTGGCTGGTGATCGCCACCTTGCCCGTGGGGATGTCGCGCACCGGCTGGTTGCCGCCGTGATGGCCGAACTTGAGCTTGAACGTCCGGCCGCCGAAGGCGAGCCCCAGGAGCTGATGGCCAAGGCAGATGCCGAAGATGGGCAGGTCCGCCGCCAGCAGCTCGCGGACGTTGCCGACGATCTCCGTCAGCGGCTCGGGATCGCCCGGGCCGTTCGAGAGCACCACGCCGTCGACGCCCAGTGCCCGCACGGCGCTCGCGCTCGTGCGCGCCGGCAAGATCGTCAGCCGGGCGCCGCGTCGGGTGAGCGAGCGCAGGATGTTCGTCTTCACCCCGAAGTCATACACCGCGAGGTGCCGCCGCTCCTCGCCCACCGCCGGCATCTCCCAGGGCGCGGCGCAGGTGACCTCGTCCACCAGGGCGCGGCCGGCCATGGTGGGGAAGTCGGCCAGCTCGGCGCTGAGGGCGGCGACGTCCGAGCGCTCGGTGGTGATGACTCCCCGCAGCGCCCCCTGCTCCCGCAGCCGCCGCACCAGGGCCCGCGTGTCCAGCCCCTGGAGGGCGGGCACGCCGTGGCGTCGCAGGTAGGTCACCAGGCTCTCCTCCGGCGAGGCGCCCGAGGGACGGACGGTGAACTGGCGGGCGATGAATCCCTCGACCCACGGCTGGAGCGACTCCGCCACCTCGGCCGTGGTGCCGTAGTTGCCGATGTGCGGCTGGGTCATCACCACGATCTGGCCGCGATAGGACGGATCGGTGAGCACCTCCTGGTAGCCGGTCATCGAGGTGTTGAACACCACCTCGCCGAAGCGGGTGCCGGGCGATACGGCCTCGGCCTCGAAGACGGTGCCGTCTTCGAGCAGCAGCAGGCCGGGTTGGAGCGCGGGGTTCTTCAAGATCGATTCTTCTTTAAGCGGCGGCAAGAAGGCGTGCCGCGAAGTGCGCGACAGGGTATCATGGCGGCCGAGACTTTCGTTCCTGAGGAGATACGGCATGCGGACACCCCGGTACCTGCGCTCCGGCGCCCTGGCCCTGCTCGGCCTTCTGGCTTCGGCCGCCTTCGCCGCCAGCGGCTATCTGGTCTACCTGAAGGATGGCAGCACGATTCCGGCCAAGGAGAAGTACAGGGTCGAAAAGGGCAAGGCGATCATCATCCTGCTCAGCGGCGCGCAGTCGTTCCTGCCGCTGGATCAGGTCGACGTCGCCAGGACCGAGGAGGCCAACCGCGACGGCTACGGCAAGGCCGTCGTCCTGCCCGGCTCGCCGCGGGATGTGGGCCCTGCTCCCACCGGCAAGTCGTCGAAGGACCGCACCCTGGGCGAGCTCATCCAGGCCCGAGGGGCCGTCCCGCGTGACCTGCCGGCGGCGCGCCGCGACAAGAACGAGGCGACGCCGGGCCGCTTGTCGAAGACCAATGCGGGTTTCAACGACCTCCTGACCCTGCCCCAGAAGCCCTATGCCAATGCCGAGGTCGCCTCGGAGCTGCAGCAGTCCTTCCGCGCCCAGGGCCTCGAGGAGGTCGAGATCTTCGAGGGGACGCAGGGCGACCGGCCGCTGCTCAACATCACCACCAACTCCGAGGGCAGCGTCTTCAAGGCCCTGGGCGCCGCCGCCAACGCCCTGCTGCGGGTGCGTGACCGCTTTCCCGGCAAGATCGGCGCTCTCGAGCTGCTGCTGACCATGCCCAGCCGGGAGCGGGCCGGCCAGTTCGTGCTGACGCCCGAGCAGGCCTCGGAGCTGGCCTCCAAGAAGACCGACCTCCAGTCGTTCTTCGTGCGCAACGTGCAGTTCTAGGCGGGCGCTCTCAACCGGGGGCGGGGCGCTAAAACCACTGCACGGTTCAGCGCCGTAAGATGCCCCGTGAGACCTGAAACAAGAACGATCGTCCTGATCTGCGTCGTGGCCCTGGGCCTGGCGGCCCTCCTCGGGCATCGCTGGCTCGCGCTGGGCTGGAACGCCTGGCACTACCCCGTCGCGGCGGCTTCGGCCCGCACCCAGGTCGTCGTCGCCGGCGGTTTTGCCTATGTGGCGGCCGGGGCCGAGGGCATTGAGGTCGTCGACCTGGCGGCGCAAAGGCGGCTGCGGCTCGTGGCGCCCGTGGCCCCGGCCGACCGCGTCGACGACCTGGCCGTCGCCGGCGGCTGGCTGTTCGCTCTGGACGCCACGCCGCCGGGACATCTGATGACGTATTCGCTGGCCGAGCCAGGCCGTCCCTCGCCGTCCGGCGCGATCGTGCCGGTGCCGGTGGGGCCATTCTCGGGGGTGTCGGCGGCGGCGGGAGCAGTGATCGTGTCCGGCGGCACCTCGCGGCTCACTCTGCGGGAGGTCGGCCCCGGCGGTCATTTCGGCTCGAACGTGATCGCCGCGGACCTCGGCCGCGGGCAGCCCGACGTCGCCCTGCGCGCGGATGGCCGGATGGCGGCGGTCTCCACTCATCTCTATGGTCCGGAGTTCGCCGTCACCCTCGCCGAGGTTCAACGCCAGCCGTTGGGTTTCCTGCCTTTGGGACAGCTCCGATTGAAGGACGCCGGCTTCACGGCGGGCGGTTTCAAGCCCGCGCATTTCCCGTTGGTGGCAGCCTGGCGTGGCGACCGTGTGTACGTTGCCGACGGCGGCGGCCTGGGCGTCGTGGACGTGTCCAATCCCAGGAAACCCTTCCTGCTGGCGCGTGACCGGGAGGCTCGGCCAGCCATGGACGTGGCCGTTGCGGGTGATGAGCTGGACGTCGTCCGCGCCGGCTCGCAACCCGCGGTCCTCCGGTTCCACCTGGACGGCTCGGGTCTGCCAACGCTGGCCGGGATCTGGAAGCTTCCCGCCGGCAGCCACCCGGGGGCGATCGCCCGCGACGGCGCCGGTCTTCTCATATCGCTGCGGGAGAGGGGCTGGCGGATGGTGCCGCCCGGCGGCTTTTCCCCCAGATGATCTCGAAACCCTGAAACCTTTATCCCTCGAAGGCATCCAACGCTTCATTAACCCTAAGGAGCAACCCATGCAACGACCCAAGTTGTTGACGATGATGATGCTGACGGCCCTGGCCGCTCTTTCCATCGGCGCGTGCAAGGCGAAGAGCGCGGACACCGAGGCCGCCGCGCCCCCTGCCGAAACCCCCGCCGCCGCCACGCCGGCCGCCGATATGGCGACGCCGAAGGCCGGCCCGGTGAAGTACCGCGTCGAGCTCACCCCGCTGTGGACCAAGGCCAGCTTCCCCTTCGAGTACCCCGACACCTCGCTGATCCACAAGCCCCACTTCTCCGGCATGATCGGCACCGCGCACAACGCGAGCTACCAGATCTTCGCCGAGGGCAAGCTGCCCACCCCGGGCCTGGAGCACCTCTCGGAAGAGGGCAAGCACAGCCCTCTGGACGACGAAATCAAGGCCGCGATCGCCGCCGGCAACGGGCTGACGCTCTCCGAGTCCGATCCGCTCAAGGATTTCACCAAGACCTCCTCCATGGAGATGACGGTGGACGACGCCCACCCGATGGCGTCCCTGGTGGCGATGATCGCCCCCAGCCCGGACTGGTTTGCCGGCGTCGACGTCAACCTGATGGAGAACGGCGCCTGGGTGGCCAGCAAGACCGTCGACGTCAGCGCCTGGGACTCCGGGGGAGATGACGGCACGACCTATCTGGCCGACGACAAGGACAACAACCCCAAGAAACCCACGACCCTCAACCTGAGCAAGCACTTCCTCAAGGATGGCAAGCCCCAGCCCGTGGCCCGCCTCACCTTCACCAAGATGTAGGCAGCACAGCCGCCCCGCCGCTATCCTTGCGTGCCCTTGCGGAGCAGGATGGCCGCGGCGGCGGCTTCCGGTGACACCACGGCGCTGATCCGGTCGCCGGCTTTGAGCTCCATGTCGCGGTGCGGCACCGTGGAGCGAAGACCCCGGCGCACGGCGATGATCAGGCAGCCGGAGGGCAGGCCCAGATCCTCGATACGGCGGCCGTCGAACGGCGCGCCGGGACGGACCGTAAGGTCCACCATGAGCGTGCCCTCGAGCTCCGGCGAGTCCTGGCCGCGCAGGACGTCCCTCTCCAGCAAAGCCTCGTAAATGGGTTCGTCGCCGAGCAGGTTGGCAATGCCATAGGCGGTGAAGGAGGCGGCGAGCAACGGCAGCATGAAGGCATAGTTCGCCGTCATCTCGAGCAGCAGCACGATGCCGGTGAGCGGCGCTCTCACCACCGCGGTGAAGAGCGCCGCCATGCCGATCACGGCGAACGCTTCGGTGGGGACTCCGGTTGCCAGCCACGGGCGGCAGAGGAGCCCGGTGATCAGGCCGGCCTGGGCGCCGATCACCAGCAAGGGCGCGAAGATGCCGCCGGCCGTGCCGCAGCCATAGCTCGCCATGGTCATGGCGAAACGCAGGGCGAGAAAGCCGGCGAGGGCGCCGAGGCCGAAGTCGCCGGCGAGGGAATGCTCGACCATGTGCGCGCCGCCCCCCAGGGTTCCCGGCAGAAACCACCCGAGCGTTCCGATCGCCGCGCCGACCGCGAGCCCGGCCGTTCCTCGCGGCCATCGGGCGGTGTGGGCGAAGAGATTCAGGCTGCCGAGCAGCGCGCGATTGAACGCTACGCCCAACAGGCCGCAGACCACGCCGATCAGCAGGAAAAGCGGCAGGCTGGACAGCGCCGGCGCGGCCATGTCGGCGAGGTGGAACTGCGGCGACTGGCCAAAGAGGAAGCGGGTGACCAGGTCGGCGGTGATGGAGGCCACGAAGGAGGCGGTGAGCACGCCGGGGGCGAAATCGCCCTGCAGCTCCTCCAGCACGAACAGCACCCCGGCGAGCGGCGCGTTGAAAGCGGCGGCGAGGCCCGCACCGGCACCGGCGGCGATCAGCGCCTGGCGCTCTCGCGGGTTGACCTTGAGCCAGCGCGAGCACATCTGTCCGATGGCGCCGCCCATCTGCACCGTGGGCCCCTCGCGCCCCAGCGCCAGCCCGCTGCCGATGGCAAGCACGCCGCTGGCGAACTTCACCGGCAGAACGCGCCACCAGCGCATGCCGCGCAAGCGGTGAAGCACGGCCTTCAGATGAGGAATGCCGCTGCCCGCGGCTTCGGGAGCCAGACTCTGCACCAGCCACAGCGCGAGACCGGCAGTCAGCGCACTGGCCAGCACCAGCACCGCGAAACCCGTGCCGCCGTGCGCATGGGCGAATGCCAGCAGGGCGGCGCGCAGCCCTTCGGCTTCCTCGAGCGAGCGCCGGAAGGCGACGGCGACCAAGCCGGCGATCAGGCCGACGAGCGCCGCGCGGGGCACCAGCCGCCGCCGGCGCTCCTGGCGGCGCACGAACGACTCGACTTCGTGCGATAGATCGGCCGGTGTGATTCCAAGCTCGGGCGGCTCTCCGGAATCCTCGCCGTCCGTCGTCATCCCTGGCACCTTAGCCGACCCTTCCGTGCCTTGCAATAGCTCTTGTCACGATACAATCGTTCGACGACACTCCTCCTTCCAAGGGAGATCCGGTCATGAACAAGCTTGGAAAGATCGCGCTGGCGGCGGTGGGGTTCAACGTCGTGCTCGCCGGCCTGCACGGCTGGCTGAACCTGGGGATGGATCCGGCCCAGATCCTGGGTCTCAAGAAGACGGTGAAGGTGGCGGAGGAGAACCGCTTCCGGGTCGGCTTCCTCCCCGTGACGTGACACCTCACGTGCCCCGTCACCGACTGGGTCAACAAGAACACGGTCGGCAAGGGGTTCTACGAACCCGTGCGGTTCAACGCCTTTCCGGAGATCAAGGAGTCGCTCATTTCGGGCTACCTCCCCGCCACTTTCATGTTGGCGCCCATGGCCATGGCGCTGCGTGAGCAGGGTGTGCCGCTCAAGATCGTCTACCTCGGCCATCGCGACGGCACGGCGCTGATGGTGCAGAAGGGATCGAGCATTTGGAGCGTGCGCGATCTCAAGGGCAAGCGGGTGGCGGTGCCCAACCGCTTCTCCAACCAGTACCTGCTGCTGCTCAAGGCTCTGGCGGCCGAGGGCATGAGCCTCAAGGACGTCGAGATGGTCGAGATGCCGCCGCCCGACATGCCGGCGTCCCTGTACTCCAAGGCGGTGGACGCCGTCACCTCGGGTGAGCCCTTCATGGCGCAGACCGAGATGGACGGCTACGGCCGAGTGCTCTACCAGGCCAAGGACATCTGGCCCAACTTCATCTCCTGCGTGCTGGTGGTCTCCCAGAAGGCCATCGACGAGCATCCCCAATGGGTGCAGCAGTTGGTGAATGGCATCGCCAAGAGCGGCCTGTGGCTGGAGGGCGGCATGGACCACCGCATGGCCGCCGCCCAGGCGGTGGCCACCGGCTACTACCACCAGGACCCGCGCCTGCTGCGCTTCGTGCTCAGCAAGCCGCCGGACCGGGTGCGCTACGACAAGCTGCGGCTGGCTCAAGGCGACTTCCAGGAGATCGCGGACCTGGCCTTCAAGGCCGGGGTGCTGAAGCGCCACATGGCGTTCGAGGAGTATGCCGATCCCCGTTTCTCGGAGCTGACGGCGGGAGCCGCCGAGTATGCCTGGGCCGGTCCCGCGAAGCCAGAGGGCTGAAGCCCGCCCCCCCACTGCCCGGCGAAGACCGCCGGGCAGCTTCTTGTCCCACATCCTCTGGTTGTCCGCACCTTCCTAGCGTCGTTCCGAAACGCTATCCTGTGAGAGGTTATCCGGCTCGTTTTTCCGGCAGGGCGGTCTCTGTCCATTCCTGGGGGTGTCGCTGAGATGAGCAGTCTGAAAAAGGTGGTTCTGGGCACCGTGCTGGCGACGGCCGTGCTCACGCTGATGCATGCGTGGCTGAACCTGGGGTTCGACCCGCTGCAGTTCGTGGGGCTGAAGAAGAAGGCGGTGGTGGAGGAGGCCCGGTTCCGGGTCGGTTTCCTGCCCGTGACGTGACACCTCACGTGCCCCGTTTCCGACTGGTTGCGTAAGAACACCGGCGGCAAGGGGTTGTTCGAACCCGTGAGGTTCCATGGCTGGCCCGAATTGAAAGAAGCGCACATTTCCGGATTGACGCCGGCGACGTTCATGCTGGCGCCCATGGCCATCGCCCTGCGCCAGCAGGGGGTGCCGGTGAAGATCGTCTACCTGGGGCACCGCGACGGCTCGGCCCTGATGGTGCGCAAGGACTCGACGATCTACGACTTCAAAGACCTGCGGGGCAAGCGGGTGGCCGTGCCGAACCGGTTCTCAAACCAGTTCCTGATGATTTTCAAGGCTCTCAAAGATCGTGGCATGACGCTGAAGGATATCGAGCTCGTGGAGATGCCGCCGCCGGACATGCCGGCCGCCCTCTACGCCAAGGCCGTCGACGCCATCATCTCGGGCGAGCCCTTCATGGCCCAGACCGAGCTCGACGGCTACGGCCGGGTGCTGTACCAGGCCAAGGAGCTGTGGCCCAACTTCATCTCCTGCGTCATGGTGGCCAACGAGACGTTCATCAAAGAGCATCCGGACAAGGTCCAGGACCTGGTGACCGGCATCGCCAAGAGCGGCCTGTGGCTGGAGGGTGGCATGGACCACCGCATGAAGGCGGCCGATGCCGTGGCCACCCAATATTACAACCAGGACCCGCGGCTCCTGCGCTTCGTGCTCAGCAAGCCGCCGGACCGGGTGACCTATGGCAACCTGCGCATGGCGAGGAAGGAGTTCGAGTACATCGCGGCCCTCGCCCTGGAGGCGCACATCATTCCCAAACCGGTTGCTTACGAGGCCTACGCGGATCCTCGTTTTTCGGAAAACACCACCGGAGTCGGTCCTTATCTTTGGGAGGGGAAATGAGAGCCAAGCTGGAGTCCGTGCTCTTGCCGCTGGCCGTGGCCTTCGGGTTCGTGGTCGTCTGGCATTTCGCCGTCAAATGGACAGGGAGCGACATCTTCCCCACGCCGCGCCAGGTGCTCACCGGCACCTGGGAGCTGGCCCGCCAGGGCGTGCTCTTCAAGTACGTCGTGGCCTCGCTGTTCCGGGTGGCGACCGGTTACCTGGCCGCGGTGTTCGTCGGCATTCCCCTGGGGTTGCTGATGGGCTGGTTCACCCGCTTCCGCATGGCCCTGAACCCGGCCATTCAAGTGCTGCGGCCGATCTCGCCCATCGCCTGGATTCCGGTCGCCATCCTGTGGTTCGGGGTGAGCGACGCCGCGCCGATCTTCCTCATCTTCCTCGCCAGCCTGTTCCCCATTACCGTCGCCGCCATGGCCGCGGTGCAGAACATCCAGCTCGTCTACATCCGCGCCGCCCGCAACTTCGGCATCGGTGGGCTCGAGCTGTTCAAGAAGGTGGTGCTGCCGGCCGCCCTGCCGCAGATTCTCACCGGCCTGCGCCTCGCCCTGGGTGTGGCCTGGCTGGTGGTGGTGGCCGCCGAGATGATCGCCGTCAACTCGGGGCTCGGCTATCTGATCATCGACGCCCGCAACGCCGGCAAGCGCTACGACCTGGTGGTCGCCGGCATGGCCATGATCGGCCTCATCGGCCTGGGGCTCGACTTCCTGGTGCGTCGCATGGAGACGCTGGACGAGGTCCGCTGGGGCCTGAGCCGATGATGGACCGGAAGGGCTGTTCGCTTGCAGGACCTGGAGTCTTACTTTTGGGGGAGAAATTGAGACATGATCATGCATATGAACCCACACTCGACGGAGCGCCGCATGCCGCGTGCCAAAATCGCCGTCCGTGACCTCTGGATGACCTTCAAGAGCCCGGACAAGGCGAAGCCCGACGTCCACGTTCTGGAGGACATCAACCTCGACATCCTCGACGGCGAGTTCGTCTGCATCGTCGGCCCCTCGGGTTGCGGCAAGTCGACCCTGCTGAACATCGCCGGTGGCTTCCTCCAGGCGACGAGCGGCAGCGTCTGCATCGAGGACAAGGTGGTGATGGAGCCCGACCCGCGGTACATCTTCATCTTCCAGGAGAACGGGGTCTTCCCCTGGCTCAACGTGGAGGACAACGTCGGCTTCGGCGTCAAGCGGCCGAACCCGGCGGAACGGGCCAAGCTGGTGGACCACTACGTCGAGATGGTGGGCCTCACCGGTTTCGGCAAGACCTACCCGCGGGAGCTCTCCGGCGGCATGCGGCAGCGGGTGGAGATCGCCCGAGCTCTGGCCGCCGAGCCGGACGTGCTGTTCATGGACGAGCCCTTCGGCGCCCTCGACTACCTGACCCGCCTGCGGTTGCGGGCCGAGGTGACGCAGATCTGGCAGCGCGAGCGCAAGACGGTCATGTTCGTCACCCACGACGTCGAGGAGGCGGTGCAGCTCGCCGACCGCGTGGTGGTGATGGGCAAGCGGCCCTCCCGCATCCGCGACATCGTGACGGTGGACATCCCCCGGCCGCGCGACATGGACAATCCGGAGTGCCGGCGCCTGCGCGATCACATCTTCGGCGTCATGGGGCTCGACCACTCGGGGCTCGCGGCTCCGAACGCCGCCGCCGAGGACGACGAAGAGGAAGGCAAGGTCGTCAACCTCAACGACCGGCGCTAGCTTGTAATTCACCCGGGCGGGAAGTCAGGAGGGCACTTCCGACGACTCCTCGCCCCCCGCCGCCACCGCCTCCAGCCCCAGATACCGCTCGACCGCCACACCCACCCGGCCCTGGAACCGCTGGCGGTAGCTCTCCACCTCGCCCACCGCTTCGTCGAGGAAGATCCGTTCCACCCGGAAAAGGGGAACGAACATGGTGGAGAGGCCCAGCGACTGCTCGCCGGGCCGCATCGCCTGCGCCATCCAGTCGTCGAAGCTGGAGACGTTGAGGCCGCGCAGCATTACGCCCGCCACTCCCAGCTCCTGCAAGACCCCCCAGAACTTCTCCGTGGGATTCACGAGATGGACGATCACCAGCGAGCCGGGACCGATGGTCATGAGCCGTGCTCCTCTTCCCCCATCCCGGACAGCTCGATCAGCACGCCGCCGGCGCTCTTGGGATGGACGAACTGCACCCAGCAGCCGCCCGCGCCGCGAGTGGGCTCGGGGCGCAGCACCTGGTAGCCGCCCTCGCGCAGGCGGGCGTCGTCGGCGCGCACGTCGCTGCTCGCGAGGCAGAGATGGTGGATACCGGGTCCCCGCTTTTTCAGGAACTTGGCGATGATGGAGTCGTCGGACAGCGGCTCCAGCAGCTCGATGTGCGACTCGCCGCAGGCGAGCATCGCCACCCGCACGCCCTCGTGCGGCACCTCCTCGATCGACACGACGGCCATTCCGAGCGCCTCGTAGAGCCCCCGCGCCTCGGCGATGGAGCGCACGGCGATGCCGATGTGGCCGATGCGCTCGATCATGCCATGCGCTCCTCGGTCAGGCCGGCGGGGCCGGTCTCCACGCGGGCGTCCTCCAGCACGCCGGAGAACAGCCGGTCGGCCACGCGGTAGGGATCCAGCCGCTGCCGGTGCCCCCGTTCCACCTCGCGGTCCACTCCCAGCACGCGGTCCGCCGCCGCCACCACCCGCTCCTTGAGGATCGTCTCCACCCGCAGCCGCAGGTGGGAGAGGCGCCGGCGCTCGATCTCGCCGCTCGCGTGGAGGAACTCGCGGTGGCGCTCGATGGCGTCGAGCATGCGGTCGATCCCCTCCTCGCGGGCGGCCACCGTCTTCAGGATGGGGGGAATCCAGGCGCCGTGCTCGCCGAGCGACAGCATCATCTCCAGATCGCGCACCGTGCGCTCGACCCCGTCGCGGTCCGCCTTGTTGATGACGAAGACGTCGGCGATTTCCAGGATGCCCGCCTTGATGGCCTGAATGTCGTCGCCCATGCCGGGCACCGTGACCACGGCCACGGTATCCACCGTGCGCACCACGTCGACCTCGTCCTGGCCGACGCCCACGGTCTCCACCAGCACCCAGTCGAAGCCGGCGGCGTCCAACAGGTCGACGGCATCGCGGGAGGCGCGGGCGAGGCCGCCCATGGCGCCGCGGGTGGCCATCGAGCGGATGAAGACTCCCGGGTCGGTGTAGTGGCCCTGCATGCGGATGCGGTCGCCGAGCAGGGCGCCGCCGGTGAACGGGCTGGTGGGATCGACGGCGATCACCGCCACCGTCTGCCCGCGCTTGCGGCAGAGGCGGGTGACGCGGTCCACCAGCGTGCTCTTGCCGGCGCCGGGAGGCCCGGTGATGCCCACCACCCGCGCCTTGCCCGTCTCGGCGTAGACCCGGCGGATGAGCTCGCGCTGCCCCTCGCCGCCGTCCTCCAGCATGGAGATCGCGCGCCCCAGCGCCCGCGGCTGGCGCGCCAGCACGCGCGGCACCAGCTCGTCCAGAGCGGCGGAGACATCCCTGGCGCCGGTGTGGCGGGGCCGCATCACTTCCCCTGCAGCAGCTGCCGCGCGATGACCAGCCGCTGGATCTCGCTCGTCCCCTCGCCGATGGTGCAGATCTTGGCGTCGCGGTAGTACTTCTCCGCCCGGTAGTCCTTGACGAAGCCGTAGCCGCCGTGGATCTGGACGCCGCGCTCGGAGCAGAACACGGCGGCCTCGCCGGCGTAGAGCTTGGCCTCGGAGGCCAGGCGGCTCACCCGCTGGCCGCGGTCCATGGCCTCGGCGGCGGCGAAGGTGAGGGCCTCGGCGGCGGCGACGCGCACCGCCATCTCCGCCAGGGCGAACTGGATGGCCTGGAATGTGGCGATGGGCTTGCCGAACTGCTCCCGTACCTTGGCGTAGGCGAGGGCGGTGTCGAAGGCGCCCATGGCCGTGCCCAGCCCCAGGGCGGCGATCGAGATGCGGCCGCCGTCCAGGATGGTCAGGGCCTGCTTGAACCCTTCGCCGACGTCGCCCAGCAGCCGGTCCTCGGAGACGAAGCAGTTCTCCATCACCACCTCGGCGGTGTCCGAGGCGCGGATGCCCAGCTTGTTCTCCTTCTTGCCCGGGCGGAATCCCTCCATGCCCTTGTCGAGCGCGAAGGCCGAGATGTTGCGGCCCCGCGTTCCGCCGGCATCGGTGACGGCGAAGACGACGCAGATGTCGCCGACGCTGCCGTGGGTGGTGAAGGTCTTGGAACCGTTGAGGAGCCAGCCCCCCTCGACCCTCTCGGCGCGGGTGCGGGTGCCGGCGGCGTCCGAGCCGGCGCCGGGCTCGGTGAGGCTCCAGGCGCCGATCTTCTCGCCTTTGGCGAGCGGCGTCACCCAGCGGCGGCGCTGCTCCTCGTTGCCGAACTTGAAGATGTGGTTGGTGCACAGCGAGTTGTGCGCGGCGATGCTGATGCCGACCGAGGGGTCGACGCGCGACAGCTCGGTGACGACGATGACGTATTCGACATAGCCCAAGCCGGCGCCGCCGTACTCTTCGGGGAAGAGGATGCCGAGGAAGCCGAGCTCGCCGGCCTTCCGGATCACTTCACGGGGAAACTTCTGCGACTCGTCGAACTCGTCGACGATGGGGTCGACCTCGCGGCGGGCGAACTCCCGCGCGGTCTCCTGGATGGCGCGCTGCTCGTCGGTCAGGGAAAAATCCACGGTTTCCTTCCTTCAGCCTTCTCGGGGCTGAGACGGGGCGCATGCTATCCCGTCTACTCGGCGAACTCCAGGATCATTTCCGTCCACATCTTCCCCGGCACCTCGTGGCGGGTGGCGGGTTGGAAGGAGATGCGCTTGGCGGCGGCGATCGCCGTTTCGGCGAAGCCCAGGTTCGGGGGAGCGCCCTCGCGGACACGGGCCTCGATGACCTTCCCACGCTCGTCCACCAGCAGGGCGAGGCGCACGTCCGCCCGTACGCCGGTGCCGTGAGCGGCGCTCGGATAGGAGAAGCGGGGGAGGCTGAGCGGCACCGGCTCCTCGACGCCGGGACCCGGCTTGAGCAGGTCCGGTGACTGGGTGCCCTCCTCCCAGACCCGGGGAGCACGCCGGGCGAGGGCGACGGGAGGGGCGGAGGCCAGCCGGTTCGGGGTGGGTGATGGCTTTCTTTTCAGGGCAGCCAGCCGGGCCGCCGGAGCGGGTTTCCGCCGCGGCGAGCGGGGTTTCCGCGCGTGCGCCGGAGCTGGAACGGGAGCCTCCTCGGCTTCAATGACTTTCGGGGCGTCCTCCGCGATGCGCGGCAGCTCCGTCGTCGCGGTCGTCGCGGCAGGCACCGGCACCGGTTCGGGGACGACCGGCTTGGGAGCGACCGGAGCGGGTGAGGCCTGTGGAGGAACGACCGGCGAGGGAGCCGGCGCGTGGACCGCCACGGCGACTTGCGGGGCCTTGGCCCGCGGCTCCGCGCCGGGCTGCCAGAGCGTCCGGGCGACGACGAGCACGAGCAGCACGGCGGCTATGGCGAGGGCCAGACGGAAGAGGAGGGGAGAGCTCTCCGGCCCCGCCGGCGACGGCGGCGGGGCGGTGCCCCAGGTGATGTCGTCGACCGTCGCCGAGCTTGCGGGCTCCGCCTCGGCAGAGCGCAGGTAGAGCCCCGGCGAGGTCTCGCCGCCGTCGCCGTCACGGGGCGCCTCGGTGCGCTTGGTGCGATGAAGGTCCTCGGGATCGTGAACGCCCGTCGTGTCGTCCGGCACCGTGGCTGCCGTCACCACCGGCACCGCGAACAAGGCGTCCACCTCCGTCTTGTCCACCGGGTACCGCGCCTGGATTCCGGCGATGGCCGCGGCGAACTCCGCGGCCGACGGAATGCGGTCCTCCGGCCGCTTTTCCAGGGCGTCCAGCAGGATCTTCCGCAGATCGGGAGGGATCTTCTCCTCCGGATCGCTGATCTCGAAGCCGAGGGGAGGCCGTTCGAGGTGACCCGCCATCAGCGACAGCGGATCGTGGCCGGAGACGGGACAATGGCCTGTCAGCAGCTCGTAGAGCACGACGCCGAAGGAGTAGAGATCGCTACGCTCGTCCGCCGGGCCGGCGCTGAACTGCTCGGGCGAGGCGTAGCGGGGCTTGCCCAGGAAGAAGCCGGACTCCGTGGCGCCGACGCCCTCTTCGAGCGCCTTGGCGATGCCGAGATCGATGAGCTTGACGAGCGGGAGGCCGTCGGCGTCGCGGGTGAGCATCAGGTTGTCCGGCGCGACGTCGCGGTGGACGATGCGGCTGCGGTGGAGGGCGCCCAGGGCCTTGAGCGACTGGCGGGCCATCTCCAGACCCAGCGCCAGGGGCGGCGGGCCGTGGCGCTGGAGGATCTCGCGGAACGTCCAACCCTCGATGAGCTCGCTCACCAGATAGGCGCCGCCCTCGGCGTCCACCGCGAAGTCGTAGAGCACCGCGAGGTTGGGGTGGCGCAGGCGGCTCGCCACCCGCGCCTCCTGAAGGAAGCGGGCCGCCGCCTCCTCGTTGCCCACCGCCCAGGAGCGGATGACCTTGATCGCCCGCAGCTCGTCCAGCAGGCGATGCCGTACCTTGTAGACCGCGCCCATCCCACCCTGCCGGAGACGAGCCAGCACCTCGTACTTCTCTTCGAACGATCCGTGCAGAAGCGCCATGGGCCCTCCTTCGTGGCGGAACCGGGACACCCGCCTATGGTAGCAGGGAGGATGACCCGATCGGCGCGTTGCGATACGAATAGCCGGATAGAAAACATCCTAATAGCTTGACAGCCGGTCGGTCTTCCAGCGTAATCAGCTCCTGTACATTATCTTGGCAAGGGAGGAAATATGGCGAACGGGGCGTCTCCGGTTACGATCGAAGCCTTCGATGACAACAACAATCAACTTTTCAGTTACCAAGTTCCCTTCACTTGGCAGGTGACCGTTCAGGAGCTCTTGGAGCAGGCGTACATCCTCAACCAGACGGCCGCTCAGCCCGACCCCTTCCTGTACACGCTTGAATATTTTGGCTACAGTCAATCGGCGCAGTTCCCCGGCTTCCTCGGCTATGAGCTCGAAAGCATCAATGGCCTCCAGACCGGTGGGAACTTTTATTGGTCCCTCAGCGTCAACGGGAACCTGTCGCCAAGCGGGATCGATACGACCTATCCCAATCCCGGCGCGACCGTGACCTTGCAGTTCACAAACTTCTCCACGGCTCCCGCCCATGCGGCCACCCAGCGTGCGCGCACGATTCAGGATCTGCGCCTGCAGCGGAGCTCGAAGTCGCAGGGCGGTTGAAGCGAGGCGGCCACACGCCTAGTTACCGATCACGTCCTCCTCCAGACGTCGGCGCATGCCGCGGACCCGCTTCTGGCGATTGCGGCGCTCGAAGAGACGGATCTGGAGGAGCTCGCGGTCGGCGTGATCGATGGTGCGCTCCAGGCTCTCGGTGCCGTGGCGGTTGGCCCAGCCCAGGGAGAACGGAGCGAGCCCCTGCGCGCCGGCGGTGTCCCGCAGCCGCTGCCCCACCTCGGCCACGAAGCGCGCCGAGGCACCCAGCAGCAGCAGGAGGAACTCGTCGCCGCCCATGCGCACCACGGCGTCCTCGGCACGGGCGTTCTGCATCAGGAAGCGGCTGATGCGCACCAGCACCTTGTCCCCCTTCTGGTGGCCGTAGGAGTCGTTGAGCTCCTTGAAGTTGTCCACGTCCACCACGATGGCGCCCCAGGTGTCGAGGGCGCCCAGCTTCTTCTCGACCTCCTTGAGGAACCGGCGGTTGAAGCAGCCGGTCAGGGGATCGCGCAGGCTCTGCTCGTGGAAGCGGGTCTCCAGTAGCTTGCGGTGGGTAATATCTACCAGGATGCCGTGATAGAGCACCTCGCCCGTCTCGGGATCCTCGATGGAGCTGCAGGTGTCGAGCACCGTGCGCTCCAGGCCGTCGGGTCTTCGCAGCACGAGCTCATACTCGCGCACCATTCCGTCGCGGGCCAGGCGGTACGTCTCCTCGCTCCGCCGCTCGGGCTCGGCATAGAGATCCTGCACGCGAAAACGCTTCAGCTCCTCCAGCGACGAGGCGCCGAAGATTTCCACGCAGGCCGGGTTGGCGTCCAGGATTTCCCCCTCCTGGGTGGTGATATAGATCCCCTCGCGCAAGTTGGCAATGAACTGCCGAAGGGTTTCGGGATCGGCAAGACTTCTGTAGCGTCCTTGGTGCATGTCGTTTTACCTCAAGAAGTTCCAAGGCCTACCCCATTCTTAGGCAAGATCGGGGCCAAGACTCCGGAGGCGCCTCCGGAATCGCCGCGCCTCGCCGCCGCGTTATGGCAAAGCAGGTCTCCCGAGCGCTCCCGTCCGTGGCGACCCTCCAGGAGGATCTTCCGGATGAGCCGAGTCGTTTTCACGCTGGCGCTGCTCCTCACCGCTCTCCCCGTGCTGGCCCAGGAGACTCCGCAGTGCCATAAAGGCCAGAGCCTGCGGGAGGACGACAAAACGACCGGGGTGGTGGTCCTGAAGACCAAGCTCAAACCCGAGCCCGACACCTTCGATCCCCTGTTCATCTGGACCTCGGACGAGCCCGGCTCCGTGTCGTTCACCGTGCTGGGCAACAGCAACAAGGCGCGGTATGCGCACTGCAACGGCCTGACGCTCTGGGTGGACGGCCGGGCGGTGGTGATGAGCAAGCCGAAGTACCAGCAGGAGGCGAGCAACGCCAGGGCCGTGGAGTACCTGACGGCCGACATCGCCTGGCCGGAAGCCGAGAGGATCGCCGCCGCCAAGGCCATCCGCTACAAGATCTGCAACGACGAGTTCCACGCCTCCCCGGAGCTCGTCTGCCAGGCCCGCGACGTCGTCGAGGCGGCGGCCGCGCTGCGCAGGGCGCCCGCGGCGAAGAAGCCGGGGCACTGAGACTCAACCATGCCAATCGTCGAAATCACCGATCTGTCCAACGAGGAGTTCCTCGAGCGCTACGCGGCCCCGGCCCGGGTGGGGCTGGCTGGTGGCAGCGCTCTGATCGAGCGGACGATCCGCAAGATGCAGCGCAGGATCATCGAGGAGAGGGCACGGAGCCTGTGGTCCCATGCCTTTCTGTGCAGCGGCCGGCGCATCGACGGGCACAACTGGCTGCTGGAGTCGGATCTCGAGATCCACCGCAAACAGATCCGCCTGGGCGTGCAGGAGAACCGGGCCTCGAAGTATGTCGACGAGACCGCCTATCCCAACCTCGCGATCCTGGACTTCGGGCTCACCGAGGAGCAGGTGCGCCTGGTGATGACGGAAGGGCTCGATCTGCTCTCGGGCCTGGCTCGTTACTCCCTGCGCGAGCTCATGGGCACGCTCCTGGCGCTCCACCGGCCGACGATGCGCGGCAAGGAGAACTTCCTCGCCCGGGAGGGGGCCCTCTACTGCTCGGCCATGGTCCAGCACTGCTACTCGAAGATTGGGATCGAATTCATACACGGCGTGATGATCAAGAACACGACGCCCCAGGACATCGCGGCCACTCCGGTGCCCCACACCGCGTACGTGCTCCAGAGAAGTCCGGGGACGTAAAAAAAGGGCCGGCGTCGTCCTTTTCAGGACGCCGGCTGCAAATGAAAGGTCCGCACTGCGGAACGGGGACCCCCTACGTCCCGAAATACCGCGCATCCGGATGGTGGAACACCAGCGCGGACACGCTCGCCTCCGGCTCCATCATGTCGCCCTCGGTGAGCTCGACGCCGATTCCCTCAGGGCGCAGGGCGTGGAAGAGGTCGCGCTGGAAGGCGAGGTCGGGGCAGGCGGGGTAGCCGAAGCTGTAGCGCTTGCCGCGGTAGTGCGCGGAGAGCTTCTCCTCCAGCGGCAGGTTCTCCGAATCCGGGAATCCCCAGCGCTTGCGCAGGCAGGCGTGGAGCCACTCGGCGGCGGCTTCGGCCGTCTCCAGGGCGAGGGACGCGAAGGCGTGGCTCTTCAGGTACTCACCCTGGCTCTTCCAGGCCTCCACCCGCTCCCGAATCCCTCCTCCCGCCGTGGTGACGAAGAGGGCGACGTGATCGCCGGGGAGAATGTAGTCGGCGATGCAGAGACCGCCGTCCCGGTTCTGGCGGGGGAAAGTCCAGGCGGCGACCGGCTCGCCCGTCTCGGGATCGCGCAGGGTCACCTTGTTGCCCTCCGCCTCGGCGGGGAAGAAGCGCCAGACGGCTCTCGCCTGCATGGCGCCCTGGCGGGCCAGGTCCTTGAGCCCGTCCATGATCCGTTCGAGCTTGGCGAGCTTCTCGTCCCCCTCCTCCCGCAGGCGCTTCACCGAGCCCTTGAGGCCCAGGTGCTTGCCGTAGATCATCTGCGGGTTCAGGTACTCCCACACCTTGTCGAGATCGAGCTCGGCGACGTGCCGGTCGAGGTCCGGCGGCGCCGGCACGGGGATGTCGCGCCGTACCTCGGCCGCGGCGCCCCGGCCCGGATCGGCGGCCTCGCCCGGCTCCACGGCGGCCTCGGCGGTGTCGGCCGCGATCAGGTTTGCCACCTCCTGGGCGAGGTCCGGGCGCGCCGCCGGGTCCGTCAGCCGCTCCACCAGCTTGAGGCCCGCCATCGCGTCCTTGGCGTAGGTACAGAGGCCGGTATAGGCCTGGGCGATCTTGCGGTGGGTAAAGCGGCGGGTGAGGGCCGCGCCGCCCACCAGCAGCGGCGTGTCGATTCCCACGGCCGCCAGGTCGCCGGCGGTGAGCACCATCTGCTGGGCGCTCTTCACCAGCAGGCCGGAGAGGCCGATGATGTCCGGCTTGTGGTCGCGCACAGCCTGGATCAGCCTTTCGGAAGGGATCTTGATCCCCAGGTTCACCACCTCGAAGCCGTTGTTCGAGAGCACGATGTCCACCAGGTTCTTGCCGATGTCGTGGACGTCCCCCTTGACGGTCGCGAGGAGGATCTTGCCGCGGGAGGACGAGGTGCCGTCGACGGACTTCTCCATGTGCGGCTCCAGGAAGGCCACGGCGGCCTTCATCACCTCGGCGCTCTGCAGCACCTCGGCGACGATGAGCTGGTTGTCGTTGAACAGCCGGCCGACCTCGGCCATGCCGACCATCAGGGGACCGTTGATGATCTCCAGGGCTGTGGGCCAGCGCTCGTCGGCGAGCGCCAGAGCGAGATCGTCCTCCAGGCCCGTCTTGCTCCCCTCGACGACGGCCCGGGCGAGGCGCTGTTCGAGCGGCAGCTCGGCGCGTGGCTGGCCGGCGGCGGAGGTCCTGCCGCGGAAGTGGGCGGTGAAGGTCTCGACGGCGCGGTTGCCGGCCTCGATGTCGCCCAGCGGCAGGAAGATCAGCGCCTCGGCGAGCTCCCGCTCCTCCTGCGGGATGTCGGCGTAGCGCGCCAGCTTCTCGGTGTTGACGATGGCGGCGTCGAGCCCGGCCTTGGTGCAGTGATAGAGGAAGACGGAGTTCAGCACCTCGCGGCCGGCGTTGGGCAGGCCGAAGCTGACGTTGGAGATCCCCAGGATGGTCTTCGAGTCCGGGAACAGCTCCTTGACGGCTCGCACGCCCTCGATGGTCTGCGCCGCCGAGCCGAGATAGGCGGCGTCGCCGGTGCCGCAGGGGAAGACCAGCGGGTCCCACCAGATGTCCTCCGGCTTGACGCCCATCTCCTCGACGAGGATGTGGTACGTGCGCCGCGCCACCTCCACCTTGCGTTCGACGTCGACGGCCATGCCCTTTTCGTCGATCAACCCGACGACCATCGCGGAGCCGAAACGCCGGGCCAGGGGGACGACCTTCTCGAAGCGGCCGCGGCCGTCCTCCAGGTTGATGGAGTTGAGGATCGACTTGCCCTGACACCAGGTGAGCGCCCGCTCCATGACGGCGGCGTCCGTCGAGTCGATCATCAGCGGCACCTTGACCAGGCGGGTCAGCCGCTCGAGGAAGGCCTCCATGTCCTCCATCTCGGGGCGGTCCGGGTCCTGGAGGCAGATGTCGAGGATCTGGGCGCCGGCCTTCACCTGCGCCCGGCCCACCTCGGCGGCGGCCTCCTGCTGGCCGGCCTGGATGAGCTGCTTGAACTTGCGGCTGCCGAGCACGTTGGTGCGCTCGCCCACCATCACCGGCCGCTGCTCGTCGGAGAGCTCGGCGGCTTCGAGGCCGGAGATCATCGAGCGGCGATGGAAGGGGATGGGCCGCGGCTTGCGTCCCTCGGCGAGGTGCGACAGGGCGGTGACGTGAGCGGAGGTGGTGCCGCAGCAGCCGCCCACGAGGTTGAGCCAGCCGGCGTCGAGGAAGCGGGTGAAGACGCGTTCGAAGACCTCCGGCCCCTCCGTATACTTCCCCTCCTCGTTGGGCAGGCCGGCGTTGGGCACGCAGGCCACGCGGGTGCGGCAGATCTCGGAGAGGGTGCGCACGTGGTCGGTCATCAGCTCCGGGCCGGTGGCGCAGTTGAGGCCGACATAGAGAAGGTCGGCATGGAGCAGGGAGACGGCGAGGGCCTCGGCGTCCTGGCCGGCCAGCATGGTGCCGGTGGTCTCGATGGTGGCCGAGACGGCGACCTGGATCTTCCAGCCGGCCTGGGCGAAGGCGCGCTCGATGCCGATGAGGCCGGCTTTGACGTTGCGCGTGTCCTGCTGGGTCTCGAGCAGCAGGTAGTCGGCGCCGCCCGCCATCAGCCCCAGGGCCTGGACGCGGAAGTTCTCGATCAAACCCTCGAAGGTGATGCCGCCGGTCACCGAGATGGCCTTGGTCGTGGGTCCCATGGAGCCGCAGACGAAGCGAGGCTTCTCGGGCGTCTCATGAATCGCGCAGGCGGCGCGGGCGAGCGCGGCCGAGAGGCGGTTGAGCTCAAAGGCCTGGTCCGCGAGGCCGTACTCGGCGAGCACCAGGGGCGTGCCGCCGAAGGAATCGGTCTCCACGATGTCGGCGCCGGCCGCGAGGTAGCCGTCGCTGATGCCCTGCACCACGTCCGGACGGGTGACGCACAGGTATTCGTTGCAGCCTTCGAGCTCGGGGCCTCCGAAGTCGTCGGCGGTCAGTTGCGCGGCTTGCAGCGCGGTGCCGGTCGCGCCGTCGAGCACCAGGACGCGGGATGCGAGGGCGGCCAAAAGGCGCGCCGTGCGCTCCTCCACATCGGCGGGGCGGGGCGGAACCGGTACGTCGAAGAGCGGATCGCTCACGGGGTCTCTCCTCCCAAAAGGCGCCGGGCAAACAAAAAGCCCGGCTCGTAAGCATCACGAGACGGGCTATCCGCTCCGGACACTTAATTGTCACCAGGGGCGACCGCATCCTCGCTCGTCGTGAGCGAGAGGGCACCTTGGGTGTCCGTCCCAGGTTGCCGAGCCCGGCTGAAAGCCGGACCGCTCGTAATGCAGGAGGGAGAATAGCTTGGAAGGGGAGGTGGTGTCAAAGACGACCCTCGTCAACCCGGTCCTCTTCGCCCGGCCTCCACTCGCCGTCCGGGAGAAGAGGGAGCAAGCGAAGGCCCTACGGCCAGGCACCCCTGGGAGCGCCGGCGTCCCGCCGGCCCACTAACTCCGCTTCTTGTCCCCAGCCTGCGCGCCAGAAAAGCTGTATGGAGGGGTCTGCCGCCCTCCGGGCTGGCCTCGACGCCTTTGGGCCGCATATCAGGACGGGTGCGACCCTTGTCTTTGGACCCAAGCAGACCGGTCCTGCCAAGTCGGCTCGAAGACCCGAACGAGCCTACGCACGGAAGACGGCTCGGAAGTACCCGTCAGGATCCTCGATAGGAGCACTCCATTGCGATTGATCGGTAAGATCGAGAAATGGCAAGACGCGCAAGAGGACCTGCAAACCCTCCGAAAGACAGGTATCCTCGTTGAGCGCCGGCTGAGCGTTCGAACACCGCTCCTCGATCACCTGAACTTTCATCTCCATGGCGAGGCAACTATACCTCTCTTGCCCAGCCAGTGAAAGAGAGGCAGAAGTCGGGCTCTTGCCAACTGAAGGACCTGCCCGTAGATCCGCAACGCTGGGATGTTCGGGAGGCTGGGAGAGAGGCCGAGACGCGGCCCTCGCCGTCCACCACCGGGAGGCGCTCGAAGTCGCTGTGGGCGAAGTACTCCGTTGCCCGGTGCAGGCGCTCGTCGTGGTGGATGGCGCGGTCCACCGGCGCCATCAGGTCGAGCGCCACCACGGCTGTCAGCAGCTCGGGCTGCTCCAGGGCGCTCTTGATGTCGACGTGGTTTAGGCGATGAAAGCAGTTGAGCACGGTCACAATACGTGCCTAGTCGGGGTACTTCGGCAACCGCGAGTCCGGCTCCTCAAGGCTGCAGCGCATGAATACCTACGCTCAACGCGGTTCGCTTAAGACATCTGCTGGAATGAGACGGAACGGCTTGTTTCCCGAATGCCGGAGCGGCCGGAAATGCCTTGCGTCGAGCGTCAGAACGTCAGCGACGCGGTAACGCTCCGCAAGAACCACGATAGAAGCATCGGCGACCCCGATGTCCAGATCTTTGAACTGCTCCAGGACCGCCAAGGCACGGCGCACGTCAGAGGCGGCAAAGGACTCCAGCCGATAAACCCCACGACTGACCTCGTCCAAGAACGCGCACTCCGACTTGAATCCGACTTTGGTGGCCAGAAGGTAGTCGGTCTCGGCGAGAATGAATGGGGAGAGGAAGTAGGGCGGCGATATCGACTTCATCGCCGTGGCGACCTGCTCGTGATCGCGCTGACTCCCGTCGATCCACGCCAGAAGCCCGCTTGTGTCGATCAGGATCAACGCTCTCCGAAGCCTCTGAGGAGCTCGTCGGAGCGCTCTGCAAGGGTGGGATCTTCGCTGAAGAACAAAGGAATCCGAGGCGCTGGCGACTCGTGGGCCTGGATGACGTGGCGGACGCCTTCCAAGATCAGGTCTTCTTCCGATCGCCCTTCATTGCGGGCCAAACGTTCAAGATCCGCCTTCAGATCCTCGGGGAAGCTCACCAGGGCCTGCTTCATAGGGTAATCATACTCCACCCAGCGTTTAGGGGTCGGCCAGGCCTCCGGTCTTGCCTGAGTACCCCCCGCACACCCGCACCGGTAGCGGGGGATACTTAGCGAACCGCGCATCCACCTCCGCCAGCCCGCAGCGCACGAAGACGCTCGTCTTCGAGGCCTGGAGGCGCAGGTGCTCGCAGGTGGCGCAGAGGCCGGCCGACATTGGAACGGCAGGTTCGCTCACTCCGCCTCCGCTTGATGCTGCGCCAGGGCCTCTTCCGCAAGGCTCCCCTTGGAGAGGGTCTCCAGCTTGGCGGTTGGGCCGAGGAGCAGGAGGAGGTCGCCCGCCTGGAGCGTCGTCTCGGCGGTGGGGATCACCGGCTCCTCGCCGAGGGGGCCCTGGCGCTTGATCTCGATCACCCGCGAGCCCAGCGTCTGCGGCAGGCGGGCCTCGGCCAGCGTCTTGCCCACCAGGCCGGGAGGCACCGGCACCAGGCGCAGCGAGAAGTCTGGGGGAATGTCCACGTACTGCCGGCTGGCGTGCGACTCCTGGCCGGAGACGAAGGTGGCGAGCATCGCCGGCCGGCCCAGCACCTCCTGGGCATAGACCGCCAGCAGATCCCTTTTGGCCAGCAGGCCGAGGAAGCAGCCCCCGGCATCCACCACGGGCAGGCGCTCGAAGTCGCTGTGGGCGAAGTACTCCGTGGCCCGGTGCAGGCGCTCCTCCTGATGGATGGCCCGGTCCACCGGCGCCATCAGGTCGAGCGCCACCACGGCCGTCAGCAGCTCGGGCTGCTCCAGGGCGCTCTTGATGTCGTGCAGCGAGATGGCCCCCACGAGACGGCCGTCGCCGTCCACCACGAAGAGGCGCTGGCGGCGGGTGGAGAGAAACTTCTTCACCACGTCGCCGTAGCGGTCGGCCGGGCGCAGCAGGGTGGTGTCGGGGCGCATCAGGTCCCCGGCCTTGAGGCCGGCCAGCACCGCCTCCTCCATGCGCGAGGGCAGATCGATCCCCCGGCCCCGCAACGACTCTGTGTAGATGGAGTGGGGACGCACCCGCTTGGCGAGGGTGCCCGAGAGGATGGAGGCCACCATGACGGGCAGGATCATGTCGTAGTTGCCGGTGAACTCGAAGAGGATGAGGATGGCGCTGATCGGCGCGTGGCTGGTGCCCGCCATGACGGCGGCCATGCCCACGGCGGCATAGGCGCCGTAGGGCGAGGCGGTGTGCGGGAACGCCCAGTGCGCCCAGGTGCCGAAGGCGCCGCCGACCAGGGCGCCGAAGGCGAGGGAGGGCGTGAAGAGGCCGCCCGCGCCGCCGCTGCCGCGGGTGAGCGAGGTCGCCACCAGCTTCGTCAGGGCGATTTCCAGCAGGAAGAGGATGGTGAGCACGGGGGCTTCGCCCAGCCGCTCGGGGATCTTGAGCTGGCCGGTGAGGGCCAGATTGATGGTGCCGACGCCGCGCCCCAGGGCGTATGGCATCCAGAGGCCGATCAGGCCCAGCAGGGCCATTCCCACCACCGGCTGGTAGGGCCGGGGGAGAAGCCGCATCTTCCCCAATCGCTTGAACACCGCCCCGCCCCAGCTCACCCCGGTCATGAAGACCAGCGAGGCGCCGGCTCCCACCAGGCCCAGCGCGGCGTAGAGCAGCATCTCCCAGCCGCTCGTCATGACGTAGTCGGGTGTGGCGTAGAGCGGCGCGTTGCCCACCAGGGAGCGGGCGATGAGGGTGGCGATCACCGAGGAGGCGACGATGGGGCCGAAGATCTCCAGGGCGAAATTGCCGAGGATCACCTCCATGGCGAACAGCGTGCCGCCGATCGGGATGTTGTAGGTCGCCGCGAGGCCGGCCGCGGCGCCGCAGCCGACGAGGATCTTGAGCTTGTGGGCCGGCAGCTCCAGGCGCTGGCCCATCCAGGAGGAGATCATGGCGCCCAGGCGGATCATCGGCCCCTCGCGGCCGAGCGAGCCGCCGCTGCCGACGGTGACGAGCGCCGCCAGGGCGTTGATCAGCACCGGCCGCGGCGCGATCTTGCCGCCGGTCAGGGCCACGGCCTCGATGAGCATCGCCATGCCCTCGCCGCCCGCCTCGCCGCGCGAGCGCCGCCGGCCCAGCCAGAGGATCAGGCCCACCAGGGCGCCGCCGCAGGCCGGGGCCACCACCACCAGCCAGCGGGGAACCCTGGCCACGACCTGGAGGAAGTCCCCCGTGCGCCCCTCCCAGAGCAGCGTCTGGACGAGGGCGATGCAGCGGTCGGTGGCGAGCCCCAGGAGGCCGCCGACGACTCCCACGACGACGATGAGGATGAAGAAGAGACGGTCTTCCCGGCTGGCGAGGCCGAAGCGCTTGGCGAGGGCGAAGTCCAGCGAGCGAGCCCACTCCCGCAGTTTTTTCAGCCGGCCTCGCCGTCGCTCCGCCATGGCTGGCGAATGTATCAGGCGGGGGGCTCTGGCGCCGGGCCAGCCCCCGTAAGAAAAGTCTGTGTAAACTTCTGTTCCATAAACATGCGCACTCGTGTATAATTGTCCTTCCGGGCCGCTGCGAGGCGGCCCACTCCCTACCGGGGCTCCACCGGCGCGCGTCCGCCGCCGGTTAACGGGGGTCCCACGGCGGATACTCGCCCCGCGGTACCAACCTTCCATACCGCGGCTTGCGCCGCGCGCCAGAATCGAGGGGACCGGGAAACCGGTCCCCTTCGCCTTTTCTTGCCCAAGCTCGTTCTTCAGTGTTCCGTCCCACGATGAAACGGCACCTTGAAGATAGAGGGCAGGCACAGCCGCGGTCGTGGTGACCGTCCGATTCCGCCTGCCTGGAGGGATCCACATGATCATCAAGCCGTCCAACTCGTTCAGCCAGCCCGGAACCTCTCGGAGAGCCGTCGTGGCTCTGCTCCTGTCCGTCGCCCTCGCGTTGACCTGCGTCTCCCCGTCCCACGCCCGCACCGGAATCAGTGGCGCCACCGTCGACGGCTCCGAGCGGACCGCCCCGGAAGGGATCTTCCACTTCCTGCTGCGGCTCTTCGGCTGCGTCGGCGGCGTCGTGGACCCCAACGGCTAGCAGCGCCGAATCTTCCCCGGCACCGGCGAGATTGCTCGCCGGTGTCACTTTTTTCGCCTCAGAAGCAACTAGAGATAGAGGACACTCGTTTCCGTGAGCCGCGGTGTCTGGATTGGAAGGGTGGGGTCCTTGGTGGATCGCCCCCTGGTTGCCGCTGGAGGAGCATCGGATGGATGCCAGTCACCCCGACCGGAAGGTTCTCGAAAGGTACTCTCTTGCCGGCGCCACGCTGGCTGAGGAGGGCTGGGTCGAGAGCCATCTGCTCTCCGGCTGCCGGGTCTGCCAGCGGGAAGTGGACGATCTGCTGTCGACGATGAACCCGTCACCTCTGGGCGCGCCGCCCGCGGAGGAGCAGGCTGGTTTCCTCCAGCCGGGGCTCTTCGCTCGGCTGGAGCGGCGGCTCGCCGAGGTGAAGGAAGAGCGTCTCGCGGCGCCTCCCCTGGTGGCGGAGCTGCTGAGCTACCCGGCGCCCCAGCGGCGATCCCTGGTTTGCCAGGCCGGACGCTTTCAGACCCTGGCGGTCTGCGAGCTGCTGATCGACGCGAGCTTCGAGGCGGGGTTCCACGCCGCCGCCGAGGCGATGGAGCTCGCCGGCTTGAGCCTCCTGCTCACCGGCCAGCTCGACGCCGGGTACTATGGCTCGTCCGTGGTGATGGACCTGCGGGCGCGGGCCTGGGCCTACCTTGGCAACGCCCGCCGCATCGCCTTCGATCTTGCCGGCGCCGAGGAGGCCCTCCTCGAGGCCGAGCGCCACGCCGAAAGCGGCTCGGCCGATCCGCTGGAGGAGGCCCGCATCCTCGACCTCCGGGCGTCCCTGCTCGGCGACCAGGGGCGCTTCGAGCAGGCCGCCGAGTTGCTGGAGGCGGTGATCGACATCTACGACGACCTTCGCGAGTCGCACCGCAAGGGGAGGGCGTTGATCAGCCAGGGATCCTTCCTCGGTCAGGCCGGCGGTCCCGAGGAGGCCATCCGCCAGCTCCGCAAGGGCCTCGCCCTGGTGGACTGGGAGCGCGATCCGCGGCTGGTGCAGTGGGCGCGCCACAATCTCGCCTGGTTCCTCAACGACAGCGGTCGCAGCGAAGAGGCCCTGCAGCAGCTCGAGCGCCTCCTCCACGCCCACGGCGAGTCCTCCGACGCCCGGACCGAGCTGCGCCTCGCCTGGCTGGGCGGCCGCATCGCCGCCCGCCTGGACTATCTCGCCGAAGCCGAGCAGGCCTTCGTCGAGGTGCGGCAGGGCTGCCTCACCGAAGGGCACGGCTACGACGCCGCGATGGTGACCCTCGACCTTGCCCAGCTCTATCTGCGGCAGGGCCGAGCCGCCGAGGTGCGCGAGCTCGCCGCCGGCATGCTCGCCGTCTTCCTCTCGCAGGACGTCCACCGCCAAGCCGCCGCCGCCCTCGCCGTCTTCCAGCGCGCGGCCGAGCTCGACGAGACCACGCCCATTCTCCTGGACGAGATCGCCACCTACCTGCGGCGGGCCCGGCGCAATCCGCGGCTGCGTTTCGCGGGCGCGGCGGCCTGACCTGAGCGGTTTGAGCGTGGTAGCCTTTTCGCGTGATCAGGCCTCGCGCGCGCTTCCTCATGCCCCTGATGCTCGGCGCTCTCCTCGCGGAGGTGTCGTGCACCGCCTTGCCCCGATCCCCGGCGCCCGCACGGCTGCGCCGGCTGGACGGCGGCACGATCGCGGTCGCCGAGGCGGACGCGTTCGCCCGCAAGACGCTGGAGGCGGCCCACGTCACCGGCGCGCAGATCGCCATGCTCGATCGCGGGCGTCTCGTCTGGAGCGCGGCCTACGGCCTGCGCCGCGTCGAGCCCACCCTGCCGATGGATCGCGAGACGACGACCTGGGCCGCCTCGATCACCAAGGGCGTCTTCGGCGCCTACGTCATGCAGCTCGTCGAACGCGGCGAATTTTCGCTCGACGTGCCGGTGGCGAAGCAGCTGCCCAAGCCGCTCGACAGCTACGAGGCCTATCGCGAATCGGGCTCGGTGATCGTGGCGGACCCCGGCTGGCCGGCGGTGACGCCGCGGATGCTGCTGGCGCACACGTCGGGGCTCTTCAACTTCGCCTTTATGGAGCCCGACAAGAAGATGCACCTGCACTTCGCGCCGGGAACGAGGTTCCAGTACTCGGGCGAGGGCATCAATCTGGTGCAGTTCGTCATCGAGCAGCAAAAAGGCCGGACGCTCGATCAGCTGATGCAGGAAGCGCTGTTCACGCCTCTGGGGATGGCGCGCACCGGCCTGATCTACCGTCTCGAGTTCGCCGCCAACGTCGCCGACCGGTATGACGAGGCCGGGAAGTTCCACTCGCAGACCAAGAGGTTCCCGGCGCGCGGCGCCGGCTCGATGACCACGAGCGCCGAGGATCTCGCGCGTTTCGCCTCCGCCCTGATGGCCGGAAAGATCCTCAAGCCCGGGACCCGCAAGGAGATGTTGCGGCCGTTCATCCAGCTCCGGTCGCTGCACCAGTTTTCCGTCGCCGGCGAGCCCGAGGGAACCGAGGGCGCTGCCGTGGGCCTGGCGTACGGCGTGGGCTGGGGCCTGCTCACCCGCACTCCCTTCGGGCCGGCGTTCTTCAAGGAAGGGCATGGTGACGGCGCGCAGAACTACATGATCTGCTTCACGGACCGCCAGGCCTGCATGATTCTGTTGACCAACAGCGACAATGGCGAGCGGGCTTTCCGCCCCCTCCTCGAGAAGATCATGGGCGATACGGTGACGCCGTGGGAGTGGGAAGGCTACGTCTTCCCGACGGCTCCGGCGATCCCGGCCGTAGCGGCACCTCCTTCCTAGCGCCGCGAGCGCAAGTTGGAAGGGGAGCTCCCGCCTTTGCGGGAACTCCCAATAGACCGCGGCCTACGGCAGGACCGGCGGCGGCTGGATCAAGATCGCGGAGGCGTACCGGCAGTTGACGTAGGCGCAGCCGAAGCTGTCGCCGCTGTGGTCCGGCGCGTCGAAGATCACCAACAGATTCGCATCCGGGCTCTTCAGCGCGGCGAGCGCCACCTGCAGGAAGCGGCTGGCATTGTCGGATGAGGATGTCGGGACGGCGAAAAATATGACTCCCGCCGCGCTGGTGGGGGAGTCCACGCAGCGAATGTGGATGCGTGTCGGCCAGACGGCGACCTCGTTGAGCCTGCAGAGGAAAGCCTCTGCGTTCGCCATGGCGGGAAAGGTGGCGAGGGCGATCGCGACGAGGACGGCGGGTAAATACTTTGGCATGATTTTCTCCCTTTCGATTTAGAAACGCTGACGATGGATGAGTGCGCTGCGTACGATTTGTCTTACCTTTACGGTCCCGGCGGCGGGCAGGACAAGTCCATGCCATCGAACGAGCAAACCGCGAGGAGCTGTCCTTTCGGGCTGTAAGCGGTGAGCTTCCAGCCGTTTTCACTGCCGTCGCGCTCAGCCACGGCGTAGCCGAACTTGGCGGCCGTCTTGGCCTTGTTGACCGTGCCGTACTGGATCGTCTGGTTCATGAGCTCCGGCTCAGTGACGGTCGGATCATCGAGGGCGGTGCCGCCCATGCCGAACACGCCGCCAGGAGGCCGCCACCAGAAGCCCGGTTGCTGCGCGTAGCCCAGAAGCTCGAAGACGTGGATGTGCCCGGCGACGGTAAATTTGATGTTTGGAGGCAGAGGGTAACTGCCTAGCGCGCTCTGGAGCACCGGCGTCATGGGGACCAGGCCATTGACCGAATCCTTGAGGAACGCCCACACGGGATGGTGCGAGAGGAGCCACGTGGCGTCGTATCGCGTGGCGAGCGTTCTCACGTCCTGGAACGCGGCCGTATAGTGGCTCGCTGGCGCCGAGCCGGCGCTCGATGTGTTGAGCACCAGCAGCTGCAGGTCCGGCAGGTTGACCGAATAGAGCGCGGGATCGTCGTTGCAGGCATCCGGATAGCCGCCAGGATCGAGGAAGTAGAACCAGCCTCTATGGGCGCGGCTGCAATCCTCGTGATTGCCGCGCACGAACACCCACGGGGCGGCGGCGAGGAGCGGCGCGGCGGGATCGAAGAAATCCGCTCTCCAGGAAGGCCAGTTGTCGCCCCAGGGGCTGCCGGCGCAGGCCGGGTTGCCGGGTGGACAGCGAGCCTCCCGGTAGCTGTAGTCGCCGACGTGGATGACCAGGTCGGGCTGGCTCAGGGCCGCCATCGCCGCGACGCTGGCAAACGGCCAGGCGGCCGAATCGTTACAGGCCTGAATGCTGGTGGCCTCGCAGTTGGCCCGGCAGGCCGCGCCCGCCGGTGAACAGTGGTCGCCCTTGAGCCGGCAGCCGGTGTCGCCGAGGATCACGATTTTCTGAATCCGGTGGGGAGGCAGGGGCAGTGCGACCTCGCCGATCTTCGCGGTGGTGGCGTAATCCGGGATGGGCGCCGCGCAAACCGTGACCGCGAAGCCCTCGGGGCACTCCTCGGGCGACCGGCGCGGGACCATGTGTCGCGCGATGACTCCGTTCACGACCAGATCCGGACAGGGCGCGCCGGAGCCCGGGACGATGATCCGCGCCTCCGCGCCATAGGGACCGAGGCCTACCCAGGCGTGGACCGGCGCTCTGAGGAAGGCCGCCTCCGCCGGCCGGCAGTCGGTTGTCGAGCAGCCGAACGCCGGGCCAGGGATATGGTCGTAGAACGAGTCGGTTGCGGACGGAAAGTAACGGAAGTCCAGGGCTGGTTTGTGAGTCTCCCCGGTAGCTAACAGAACCTCCAGCAAGTAGTCCGCGCGATCGCCAAACGCGGAGCTCGCCGTCGGAATCGCGTAGGTGTTGAATCCCGACGGGGAGCTGGTTCGGCAGTGAGCTTGAACCTTCTGCCCCGAGACGGTGAGCACGGAAAGTGGGCACGTGGGCCTCTCAGCCTGCGCCGTGGCAGCGGACCGGGCGAGGAACGCGCCGAGGACCACTCCAGCGAGAGCAGCAATCAGCTGCTTGGACATGCTCTCCTCCTTCTAAGTTAAGAGCGCCTGCGGTTTCTGTTTAGCGTAAATAGCAACCAGCATGCCCGGCCGGTGGCCCAGGAGGTACGGGCTGGAGGCGGGGCTCCGCAATGTCGGCTGAAATGTCGGCGAACGTCGGCGAATGTCGGCGAACGCCGGCTGAAATGTCGGAACGGAATGGCGTTCAGTGCCAGCCGCCGGGTTCCTGCTACTATTCTGGTTCCTTTTTCCCTGGCAGGCTGACCTTTCGACAAGGCGGGAGCGGCGTGGCCCTTCTGAACGAGCAGATCGACGGCAAGTACGAGATCCTCGCCAAGCTGCGCGAGGGTGGGATGGGGTCCATCTACAAGGTCCGCCATCGCCTGCTGGACGAGGTGCGCGTCGTCAAGGTCATTCGTTCCCAAGGAGCTGCCGGGCAGGAGGCGGCGGACCGCTTCCTGACCGAGGCCAGGTCGGCGATCAAGCTGCGCCATCCGAACGTGGCGGTGCTGCACGACTTCGCGGTGGGCGGCGACGGCCAGGCCTTCATCGTCATGGAGTACATCGACGGCTGGAACCTCCTGGAGGTTCTCAACGGCTACGGGCCGCCGCCCGTCGCCCTCACCCTGGAGATCGCCCGCCAGTCGCTCAAGGCCCTTGGCTACCTCCACCGGCACAAGATCGTCCACCGCGACGTCTCGCCCGACAACCTGATGCTCACCCGCGACGTGGACGGCAATCCGCTGGTCAAGCTGATCGACCTGGGCATCGCCAAGACCCTGGAGGGGCAGGACGGCCTCACCACCACCGGCGTCTTCCTGGGCAAGCCGCGGTACGGCTCGCCGGAGCGGTTCGGCGGCGGGGGCTTCGACGAGCGCAGCGACCTCTACTCCTTCGGCGTCGTGCTCTACGAGCTGCTGACCGGCCGCTGCCCCGTGGCGGGCAGCGAGCCGGCGGCCCTGATGGCCGGCCACCTGTTTCGCCCGCCTCTCGACTTCGCGGAGACGGATCCCTCCGAACGGGTGCCCGCCGAGCTGCGGGCCCTCGTTCTCAAGTCGCTGGCCAAGAAGCCCGAGGAGCGGCAGGCGAGCTCCGAGGAGCTCATCTGGGAGCTGACGATGCTCCAGGACCGTTTTCCCCTCACCCGGGAAGAGACCTCGGCGGTCTGGCGCGTCCTGCTGCCGCTGGCGCCCGGAGAGGTGCCGGCGGCCGAGCCGCCCGGTTCCACCCAGGACCATCTCAACTATCAGTTCGACATCGTGCCGACGCCCGCCGCCGGCCTCGTCACCGGCCTTGTCACCGATCAGCTCGCCGGTCAGCCCACGCTGCGCACCGAGGCCGAGCCGGTGCCGCCGCCTTCGGTGCCCACGCCTGCCGTTGCGCGGCCCGATCCCACCCGTCGTCTCGTCGCGCCCGAGGATCTCGACTCCACCTGGGCCTCCCGCCCCATGCGTGTGCGTCCGGCCCTCGAATCCGTGAAGACGCCCGCCGAGGTATCCCTGGCTCCGGCCCCTCCTCCGCGCGTCCGCGCGTCCGCGGCTTCGGCGCCGACTTCCCGCAAGCCCCTATGGATCGCGGCCGCCGGGGCCTTGCTGCTTCTCACGGCCCTGGGCTTCTGGCTGGTGCAGCGGCCCGTCAAGGGGACCGCCGCGCCGGCCCCGGCGACCCCGCCGGTTCCCGTAGCATCCCCCGAACCGGCCGCCGCTCCTCCCGTCCCCACGCCGGCTCCCGCCGCTCTGCCGGCGGCCCAGACTCCCCGGGAGCCCACTCCCCGCGTCGGGGAGGGAAAGCCGGGCCCGGCCACCAGGACCAAGCCCGTTGCGCTGGAGCCCAAGGCTCCTCCGGCGCCCCTGGAGCCCATGCAGGCGGGGGACCTGATCCGCCGGAGCCAACCGAACGTCGAGGAGCCCGAGGTCAAGAGCCTGGCCTCCTACTCCTATCCGGCGGCCGCGAAGGGAACGGGCAAGAAGGTCACCATCCGCCTCGCCGTGCTGGTGGACGAGACCGGCCAGGTGACCGACGTTCAGATCCGCGAAGGCGACAAGTCCGGCCTCGGCTTCGAGGAGGCGGCCCTGGCGGCGGCGAAGAAGACACGGTTCTTCCCGGCGACGCGGGACGGCATCGCCGGCAAGATGTGGGCGGAGCTGGTGTTGGAGTTCGTGGAGTAGGGGAGCGCTACAATCCCCACCCATGGCCACCTCCCATCGCCTTCCACGCCCCCTCCTCCTCTTCGCCTTTCTGACGGTCCTCGCCGGCACGGCGCCCTCCGGCGCCCAGAGCCTGCGCTTCGTCTCCCTGCGGCCCTCCGGCGCGCCGGGGGAATGGACGGCGGTGATCGCGGGCAAGGGGGCGAAGACTCCGGGCTCCCTCACCTTCTGGGCGGACGGCCAGGCGGTGACCGCCGAGGCGACCGGGACGGAAGGCGCCTCTTTGGGCGAAACGTCGCGCGTCAAGCTCAAGGGGGTGCCTGCGGGTGTCGCGCGCATCGAGGCGGGCCGCGGCAAGGACCGCGACGCGGCGGTGGGGGTGGGCGCGGAGACCCCGGAGGCGGGGCCGTTCGACGACTGGACGATCTACCACATCATGGTCGACATGTTCGCCAACGGCACGCCGTCGAACGACGGCGAGATCTCCGGCTGGAAGCATCCCAACTACGCCGGCGGCGACCTCCAGGGCATTCTCGCGCACGCCGAGTACATCCAGAAGCTGGGAGCCAACGCCGTCTGGCTGTCGCCGGTCTTCGCCGCCAAATCGTCCCACGGTTACGACGTCACCAACTACTTCCGGATCGCGCCCGCCGTGGCCGTGCCCAACGATCCGGTGGCGTCGCTCGACCTCTTCCACAAGCTCGTGGCGGACCTCCACGGCCGGGGGATCAAGGTGATCCTCGACGTCCCCCTCAACCACGCCAGCTCCGGCTACGACCGCGGCGAGGGCGATCCCGACAAGCTGCGCCCGCGCTCCACCACCGGCCGGCAGGAGGCCGAGAAGCTGTGGGACAGCTGGGGGGCCGGCTACCGCTACTGGGATTTCGACCACGCGCCCACCCGCCAGTTCCTGAAGAACGCCGCCCTCTTCTGGCTCACCAAATTCGACGTCGACGGCCTGCGCCTCGACTACGTCCGCGGCGTGCCCCACGATTTCTGGGCCGAGCTCTACGGCGAGGTCAAGAAGGCCAGGCCCGGCGCCTTCCTGGTGGGGGAGGCCTGGATCGACCAGCAAGGACCCGAGGCCAACGCCCGGGACATTGCCACCTACTTCGCCGCTCTCAACGGCAAAACCCAGCTCGACTCGCTGTTCGACTTTCCCATGCAGAGCGTCCTCACCGACGTCTTCGCCAAAGGGAACCCGGCGGTCGACCTCGAAAGCTGGCTGCAGCAGACGGAGGCGATCTATGGGCCCGGTACCCACCCCACGCGTTTTCTCGACAACCACAACCTGTCGCGGTTCCTCTCCTGGACCGACAAGCCGCAGCGCCTGACGGCGGCCGTGACCTTTCTGGCCAGCCTCTCCGGTCCCATCGAATTTTTCTACGGCACCGAGACGGGCCTCGCCAACGGCTCACCCAAGACCGGCTTCGTCGACGCCGGCCGCATCCCGATGCCCTGGAAGAACCTGAACGAGGATTTGGAGAGCCAGTTCCGCAAAGCCCTGGAGACCCGCCGCGCCCATCCGGCCCTGTCGCGGGGAGGGCGCATCCCCCTGCTGGCGGAGCGCGATCAGCTCGTGATGGCCAAGGTGGCCTCGGGCGAGACGATCCTCGTGGGAGTGAACCTCGCCGGCGAGGCGAAAGACGTCGCCGTGGACCTCGCCGGCCTTCTGCCGCCGGGGACGGCGACCCTCCAGCCCCTGGTGGGAAGCGCCCCGGCCATCGTGACGGAGACCGGTCAGCTCAAGTGGCATCTGCCGGCGCTGAGCACTGTGTTGGTCAGCGTGCCCGTCGCGAAGTAAGGGGGCCTGCCTGCCTCAATCGAGCCGGATACGGAACGTGACCGTGTTGCCCCACAGGAAAGGCGCGTTGCAGCTCACCGGCGGGAAGAGCCAGGAGAGGGCCGCGCGGGCCACGTAGGTGCGGCCGTTCAAGGCGAGTGCCGCCATGCGGGCGTCGGCGTCGCCATTGACGGCGAAGTACCAGATCGGCGCCTGGTTGAAAGGCTCGTTCCTCACCGTGACGAAATCCATGTCGACGGGCGTGAAGCCCAGGCCGTCGGAGTAATCGATACAGAATTTCACCCACTCCGGGAAACCCCAGTACTGATTGGTCTGCCGGATCTCCAGGACGCAGGAGAAAACCTTGTTTTGCGGATGGTAGCCGCAGGAGTCGAAGCCCTCCCAGTTGGTGTTGCCGTTGTTGTCGATCCACTTCATCGGCGGCCCGGGGACGGGATAGCTGGGATTCCATTCCTGGGCGGCCGGCAGCGGCGACCAGGGCGTCGGTATCGGCCAGTTGCAGCCGGGGTACAGCGCCATGACCTGGCTGGCGGTCATCCCCGCCTGGAAGTCCGCCGAGGCCTCGGCGCGAGTGGGGCACGGGCCGGGGGGCGGGGGCGTTGTCGTCGCCGTCAGCGCCTCCGTTTTCGGGGGCGCCGGCTGCGTCGTCTGGCCGACCGCCACCGTGCCTGCCGTCAGAATGCAGAGCACGGCGATCCCGAGGATCGTGCTCCCGTTGAATGAACAGTGCTTCGCCATGAGCGTCTCCTTTGCAAGAGAAGCGGCCTGCTGCTCTGGCAGCAGGCGCGTCAATACGCTTTCAACAATAAGGGTACGCGCGAAGGCGAAGGCGTGACAGCGTCGGGTCAGGCGCGGCAGGGCCTCTCAATCCAGGGGCCGCGCTCCCAGTCCATACAGGGCTTCGTAGTGCGGTAGCCCCGCGCGGACGAGGTGGATGCGTTTTTCCAATCTCATGCGGCGCAGGACGTCCCCGGCGGCGCGGCTGTCGATGCGCCGGCCGAGGCGGTCGGCGAAGCGCTTGTTGGCCTCCTCGGCGACATCGGACCCGCCGAAGGGCTCGCCACCGAAGACCTGGCTCTCGACGACGGCGCGAATCATCCGGCTGACCATGAGCCGGCCCCAACCGGACTCGATGTCGAGAGAGGTGGAGGAGGGAGTCTCCACCGCCGGCTGCGTGGCGAGGTCCACCGCCGTCGCCGCGGCGAACCGGAAGGTCTCCAGATTTGCATTCACCTTCGCGAGCTCGGCTTCGTGCCGCTCCCTCTGCTCACGATGTTGCGCCTCCTTCTGAGCATGGAAGGCCTGCTGCTCCCGGTGCACCGCGGCCCGCGCCTCCAGCTTGGCCAGGACTCTTGCGACGGACATCTCCGAGCTCATGATCTCTCTCCTCCCAGGGCCATAACGCCCTCGTGACGCGGGACTTGGCATTCCTTTTACCGCAAGAAGTAGGCTTCATGCGGCAATCGATGCGCAGTTTGCGGCAAATGATGGTCTCAATGTGAAGATAACACGACCCATTCTGTTCCGGAGAAGACTCTTTGCGGCATTGCGTGCTACCAACGTCGCAAAGAGAGTGCGTAATGGCTGAGTGGACACGCTCGTCGTAACGATGGACGTGTATTACGCGGCGATTGATGGACTCGTCGCGACGAAAGAACGTCTTTTCGCAGGGAAAGAAGGAGCGTTTACCGCAAAAGATGGATCCATCGTTGGGTTGAAGGATCATTTTGCGGTGAAGAGAAGGGGCTGTGAGAGGTGGAGATGGTCTTTTGCGGTGCTGAGAGGGGATCACGCGGCGATGAGAGGACACAACACCGCGAAGAGACTGTCCATTGCGGCGATGGGAGTCAACCAAGCGGCGATGGGTCCATCCAGTGCCGCGATGGGAACTCTCATCGCCGCGAAATGTGCGTTCAATCTCGCGACGTGACGGCAGGCCGTCCGAAGAGCCATGTACTCCAAGGCTGCAAGGAGCGGCGGCCGGGTTCGGCCTGCCAGCCCTTCAGCGCGAGGCGGCGGGAGAGTTGCCGCCGAAACGACGCGTGGGTGACGACGACGACCAGAGGGTGTTGAACGGAGAGTTCCTCCAGCCATGCCGCCGTTGTCTCGACGCGAGCGACCTCGGGTGCGGAAGGATACTGCCGGCGGAGAGCCAGGACAAGCATCCGCACGCCGACGGCGAGGGCCCACCCCGCGAGCGGGAGAGAAAGCCCACCGAGATCCGGGCCTTCGAGGTCGAGCTCGCGCAACAGAGGGGAGACGACGATCTCGCGCCCAGGCGCCAGCAGCCGCGCCGAGGCCGTTGCCCGCGGCGCGTCGCTGGAGAGCACCAAGCCGGCCGATGCCGCCAGCCGCTCGAGATCGGCGGGAGCCCGCTCGCCCTCGACGATGCCGGCGGCCTCATAGGCCGATCGCCACGTGCGGAAACCCGCGGTATCGATCCAGCCGGTGTGGACGTGCGCGGAGCGGGCGTGGCGGACGAGGGCGATGCGGCTCATGGTGTGGTCTGAGAGGGTGTCTCAAAAGGGGAGACTGCGACGTCGCTGCCGCCAGGGATTGAAATCCCTGGCTACCGACGCTTGTCCCCTCCGGGACTGCTATTTCGTTCTTCCCGTGCCCCTAGATCGACCAGGCAGTGCCGCGTAATGGGTGCTGTCCTGGTTTTTGCCTACCTCCCGAGCCACGAGGCCAGGCTCAGCCCGCTAATCGCGATCGCGAAGACGCCGGCGGCCACGAACTCTCGGGATTTCTCGACGGAGATGCGCCCCAGCATTTTCACCCCGTGCTTCGGATAGGTCAGGTAGATGAGGCTCTTGAGTACCAGGCCCCAGCCGATGAGGGTGACCACCAGGGGCAATCCGTGCCAGACGTTATGGAATGAGACGATGAACGCGCCCAGGGGGAAATGCACCAGGCCGTTGAGAAAGCTGCCGGCCTCTCCCTTTTCGCGAATCATGATGAAGAACTCTGCCCAGACCCGCGGCTGGAGGATGTGGGACAGGCCGGTGACCAGGAACAAGATGGCGACGAGCTTCTCGATTGAGGTTTCCATCCTTCGGATCCTCCGAGCTAAGAGGTAGGGAAGCCACTTGGGCTGAGGCGGGGAGTATAGCAACGCTCCAGAGCAGGCGACCGATGCTTGAAGGGGTAGAGACGCTCCCAGCCCGTTTCACGATACCGACCGCAGGCCCATAACGTCGGGACGTCTCCGAGGCGGGAATCCCGGCCCGATGAACCCGAACACATGGCGGGGGGAGGGATTTTGTATCGCGGAACCGGGAGCGCCAAGCGGCGATATCGCCCCGTCGTAGGTTCGTTGGTCTTCGGGTGGTTGTGGCCGCGGCGGAGACGTCCCGCCGTTATTGGACTGCGCAGGGCGTCGTGGACGGGCTGGGAACGTCTCTACGTCCTTCGCTGAAAGGATGGCGTTTCTGCCGGGCCTCGGAAGATCCACGAACTCGCCATGGAGCTCTCCGGCTGTTCTCCCTCTTCTCCCGGCGGGCGGAGGGAAGCCGGGAGAAGAGGGCCGGGGTGATGAGGGTCTGCGCAGGGAAGGACGCCGGGAGACTCTGAGGAAGGGCCCTGGGTGGATGCCTCCGTCCCCTCATCTCTCATTGTGCTAGACTTTATGGCTACTTGAGAGCCAACCCTTCAACCAACTTCTAGATCACGCCTATGGTCGTCGCCATCGTTCGCAAGAAGAGCCAGAGCCCCGAGCGGCCGACTCTCTCCCCGGAGAAGGGGAGCGAGATCCTCGGCATTCTCCTGCTGGCCGCCGGCATCTTCCTGGTCCTGAGCCTGGGGTCGCACCATCCGCAGGATCCCAGTCTGCTGCACCGAGTACCCGAGGACGGGGTTCACGCGCACAACTGGATCGGCTCCGTCGGTGCCCACATCAGCGCCCTGGCGTTCGGCTTCTTCGGTCTCACCTGCCTGCTCATCCCCCTGTTTCTGCTGATGGCGGGGTGGCGGCGGCTGCGGCGCAAGGACGCTCCGAAGGTGGTGGGACGGGGTTTCGGCGCGGTGCTGCTGCTGGCCTCGGTGCCGGCTCTGCTTCACATCGGCTTCGGCCGCATCAACTGGCTGGACGGCTCGGTGGCCGCGGGCGGCGCCTTCGGCGTCCTGCTGACGGAGCTGCTGGAGTCGCGTCTCAATCTTCCCGGTACGCTGGTGGTGCTGGGGGTGGCCGTCTCCTGCGGCCTCGCTCTCGGGGTGCAGTCGACGCTGGGCGACGTCCTCGCCTCGTGGCGCGACCGCTTGAAGCAGGTCTGGCAGAACGGGGTCCTCGCCCGCGAGCGACGCCACGAGCGGCGGGAGAAGGAGCGCAACCGGCGCCGGGTGATCACCAAGCACCTCCAGCGGGTGGCCGAGGAGAAGCAGAAGAACGCGCCGCCGCCGCCGGAGTCCCACCGGCCGTCGATGGCCGCCGCCGGCGTCACCGTCGGAGCGCCGCCTCCGGACCGCCTCGATCTTCCCCTGCGCCCGCGGGTGACGGAGAAGAAGGGAGAGGCCGACTTCGCCGTGCGCCGCGTGAGCGCCCCGGAGTTGCCCCAGGGTCCCCGCGAGCTGGATGAGGACTTCCCGTTCGCCGCGCCGCCGGTGAAGCCCTCGGACTCCGGATCCATGCCGGTTCCGTCGTCCCTCGGCTCGGTCTACGTGACACCGCCTCCCAGGCCCCGCCAGGCGACGCCCGTGCCCGTGCCTCAGAAGGAGCTGCCGTTCGTGGGCGAAATCGCTCCCGGCACGCTGCCGCCGGTCAACCTGTTGCAGATGAGCGACGGCCAGGGGGTTCAGGATCAGGCGGCGCTGATGCGGCTGGGCGAGGCGATCCGCAGCCGTTGCGCCGAGTTCGGCGTCGAGGGGACGATCGAGGCCATCAATCCCGGTCCGGTGATCACCGTCTACGAGTTGCAGCCGGCGCCGGGCGTCAAGGTCAGCCAGGTGGTCAACCTTCAGGACGATCTGGCGCTCGCCCTGCGCGCCGAGTCGGTGCGCATCGACCGCATGTCCGGCCGCTCGACGCTGGGCATCGAGGTGCCCAACAAGGAGCGCAGCATCATCCGCCTCGGCACGCTGTTGGCGGACGAGCGGTTCAAGAAGTCGCCTTCGGTGCTCACCATGGCGCTCGGCACGGACATCTACGGCGAGCCCTACTACGCCGACCTCGCCACCATGCCCCACCTGCTGGTGGCCGGTGCCACGGGCGCCGGCAAGAGCGTGGGCCTGCAGAGCATGATCACCTCGATCCTCTACAAGGCGACGCGCGACGAGGTGCAGTTCATCTTCATCGATCCCAAGCGGATCGAGCTGGGCGTCTACGCCGACATCCCGCACCTCAAGTGCGAGGTGGTGGTGGACCCGAAGAAGGCGGCCAACGCCCTGCGCTGGGCCGTGGCCGAGATGGAGCGCCGCTACCGGCTGCTGGCCGAGGTGCACGTGCGCTCGATCGGCTATTACAACCGCGCCATCTCGGACCCCGAGACGCAGAAGCGTCTGTCGCTCTCCGACGCCGGCGACGGCCTGTTCACGGCGGCCGATCTGAAGCCCATGCCCTACTACGTGGTGGTGATCGACGAGCTGGCCGACCTGATGATGGTGGCCTCGGCGGACGTCGAGACCTCGATCGCGCGTCTCGCGCAGATGGCCCGCGCCGTGGGCATCCACCTGATCGTGGCCACCCAGCGGCCGTCGGTGGACGTGCTCACCGGCACCATCAAGGCCAACTTCCCGTGCCGTATCTCCTTCGCCACGGCGAGCCGCCACGACTCGCGCACCATCCTCGACCAGGTGGGCTCGGAGAAGCTCCTGGGCAAGGGCGACATGCTGATGATGCCGCCGGGCTCGTCGCGAGTCATGCGTCTGCACGGCGCCTACATCTCCGAGCAGGAAACGGCGGGGCTCATCCGCTGGCTCAAGAAGCTCGGCAAGCCGGAGCTCGATCCGGACGTTCTCAAGGCGGACGAAGCGGAGGGCGGTCACGGGGGCGGCGGCGACAACGACGACGACCTCTATGATGAGGCCGCCCGCCTCGTGGTGGCTGAACGCCAGGCCTCCGCCAGCTTCCTCCAGCGCCGCATGCGCGTCGGCTTCTCCCGCGCCGCCCGCCTCATCGACATGATGGAGCGCGACGGCCTGCTCGGCCCCGCCCAGGGCAGCAAGCCGCGCGAGGTGCTGGTGCCCTCGACGTACTTCGAAGAGGTGGACGTGGCGCGGATGGAGGAGTAGGGGGCGGGCGAAGGTTCAGCGCGATTCGGGGATGTTGTCGATCCGGCGAAGGCCCTCATCACCCCGGCCCTGCCCGCCTGCTGTCCGCAGAAAGCCAACCGCCCGATCGGCGCATCCGCCGGAAAACGCGGTACCGCCGCCCCCCACACTGTAGAGACGCCCCGTGGGGAACCCCGCGGGGCGTCTCCTCGAAGCGACGATCCTCCAGCCCATCTGGAAGACCTGAAGGCCACCGGAAACGCCGCCCAGACCGTTCCCGTAACGGCAATGGCGATCCTCCGCCGGAGACGCCCCCAGCGGGGGTTCCCCCCGCAACGGGGCGTCTCTACATTTTCTTCAGCCGACGGGGTGTTATTTGCCGACGGAGAGGATCTTTGCCAGCCGAACGGGGTGTTATTGCAAGATCCTGTCAGTCGACGGGGTGGTTTTGGAGACTGAGAGGAGATTCGGCGGCGCCGGCCCCTGGGGGTGGCGCCGCCTGGTGGAGCGAGGTGAGCCCTACAGCTTGCCCTTCGTCTGCGTGCCCTGCTGGACCTTCGGCGCCAGCTCGCGGCGCTGGGCCAGCATGGTGCTGGCGCGGTCGAAGAGGCCGAGGGCCTGCTGGAGCTGCTTGTCGCCGCCCGCGAGCACCCGGTGGCGCGCTTCCTGGCCGGACGTGGCATTGGCCACCTCGGCGCGGATCTGGAGCATGGCGTAGTCGCGGATGTCCTTCTGGCTGAGGTTCTTGTCGACCTCTTCCTGCGTCGCCAGCTTCTCCTTCACCAGCCAGCGGCCGAGCTCGTCGAGCACCTTGTTCGCGTCCGGATTCCAATCCTTCGTCAGCTTGTTGCGGCTGCCGTAGTCGACGGCGAAGTTGAGGAAGGCGTTGCGGGCCAGCATGAACTGCTCGAAGGGCGACTGCTCGTCCTCCTTGAGGATGACGTCCGGTGTGATGCCGCCGCCGCCGTAGACCGTGCGGCCGAGGTCGGTGTGGAACACCTCCTTGGCGTCCACCGGCTTGCCGCGCAGCTCGGGGGAGCCGGCGTCGGCGTGGGTGTAGTAGTCATAGTAGGAGCTGTAGTCGCGCTGGATCAGCCGGCCCGCCGGGGTGTAGTACTTGGCGGTGGTGAGCGCCAGGCCCGCTCCATAGGAGAGGTTGTACACCGTCTGCACGAGGCCCTTGCCCCAGCTCGGGGTACCCACCACCAAGCCGCGGTCGTGGTCCTGAAGAGCGCCGGAGAAGATCTCGGAGGCCGAAGCCGTGCCCTCGTTGACCAGCACCACCACCGGCACGTTGAGCGCCGGGTACTTGCCGCTCGCCTTGTAGTTCTGGAACGAGTCGCGGGTGCGGCCCTTGGTCTGCACGATCATGCTGTCCTCGGGCAGGAACTGGTCGGCGACCTCGATGGCCTGATCGAGCAGGCCGCCGCCGTTGTTGCGCAGGTCGACCACGACCTGCTTCATGCCCTGCTTGCGCAGCTTGTCCAGCGCCTCGGCCATCTCGTGGCCGGTGCCGCGAGCGAACTCGGTGAGCTGGATGTAGCCCGTCGTCGGGTTCAGCATGTAGCTCTGCCGCACGGTGGTCTGCGGGATCTCCGCCCGGGTCACCGACATGGGGAGAGGCTGCTCGAGCCCGCGCCGGGAGATGGTGATCTTGACCTGCGTGCCCTTGGGGCCCTTGAGCTTGCCGACCGCCTCGTCGAGCGACATGCTGTCGGTGGCCTCGCCCTCGATGGTGCTGATGACGTCGCCCGCCTGGATGCCCAGCCGCGAGGCCGGCGTCCCTTCGAGGGGGGAGATGACGGTGAGCTGCCCGTTGCGCACGCCCACCAGGATGCCCAGACCGTAGAAGCTGGTCTGCTGCTTTTCCCGCATTCCTTCATAAGCCTCGGGGCTCAGGAAGTTGGTATGGGGGTCGAGGGCGCGAAGCATGCCGTTGACCGAGGAGTAGACGATGTCGCGGTAGGTGACGTTGGCTCCGTACCGGTCGTGCGCCACATTCACCAGCTCGGTGTAGAGGCGCAGCGAATCGCGAGTCTCGTCGGTGACGGCAAGGAGCCGGTCACCCAGCAACCCGCCGAGGGTCAGTGCGAGAAGGAAGAGGCCGATCGCTGCAATGCGCCATGTACGTCTCATAATCAGAGTGTAACACCGGGGGGAGCCCCTTGCTTCCCGGTTCGTCCCTTGACTTTGCGGGCACTCCGGCCCGATGATCGGCCCTCGGAGGGTCGCATGGGTTCACTGGGTCTGCCTGAAATCGCCTTCATCCTCGTCCTCGCCCTGCTGATCTTCGGTCCCAAGAAGCTGCCGGAGATCGGCCGCACGCTGGGCAAGGGCATGGCGGAGTTCCGCAAGGCGACGAACGAGCTCAAACGGTCCGTGAACACCGAGCTGGCGCTGGAGGAGACTCCGGGGCCGCCGCAGCTCCGGCCCCGCCGGCTGGAGATGGACTCGCCGGAATCCGCAATGGAGCGGCCGGTCGAGGCCCCGCCCCTGACCGAGGCTCGCAGCCGGCGCGCGTCCGTGCCGGGCCCCGCGGCGGAGCCGGACATCGTGCCCGTGGCCCTCCCGCCCGAGGATCACGTCTCGTAACCGCGTCCGGGCTCTCCTCCGTCCTTTCCGACCGATCTCCCGATGACCACGTCCTCGCCGCGGCCTGTGCCTCCTCCCACGGAGGAAGAGCTGCAGAGAATGTCGCTCATGGAGCATCTGGAGGAGCTGCGCAAGCGCATCCTCTGGTCGGTGATGTTCTTCGCCGTGGCCTTCTGGCCGTGCTGGGCCTACTACCGCGAGATCTTCCGGTTCCTCATGGTGCCGCTGCACAGGGTGGCTCCCGCCCTGAAGCTCTCCTACCTGGCGCTGTCCGATCCGTTCATCCTGTACTTCAAGATGGCGGCGTTGACGGCGATCTTCCTGTCATCGCCGTTCCTGCTGTACCAGATCTGGACGTTCGTGGCTCCCGGCCTCTACCAGAAGGAAAAGAGGATGGCCCTGCCTTTCGTGCTGGCCACCACCTTCTTCTTCCTCTCCGGCGGCGCCTTCGGCTACTACGTCGCCTTCCCGGCGGCGGCGAAGTTCTTCCTCGGGATCGGCCAGGATTTGAATCCGGTGATCACCGCGGACACCTACTTCGGATTCCTGATGACGGTGATCTTCGGCCTGGGCCTGATGTTCGAGCTGCCGGTCTTCGTGATGATCCTGGCGATGCTCGGGGTGGTGACGCCGAAGTTCCTGCTGAAGTACTTCCGTCACGCCATCGTGGTCATCTTCATCGTGGCCGCGATCATCACACCCACTCCGGACATCGTGAACCTCTGCATCTTCGCCGTCCCGGCCTGCGCTCTCTACGTGCTGGGGATCGCCGGAGCCTTCGTCGCCGCAAGGTTCCGCCGGCAGCGAGCGGCGGCTCGGGGGGAGGAGTATCGGGGGTGGATGGAGTAGGGGTGGCTCAAGAAGAGCCGGGTGAAGAGCTCTCCGAGGTCCTGAAGCTCTTCGAGCAGGGCCGGCTGTCGGGAAAGGCGGCGGAGCTTTGCGGGATGACCCGAGTCGATTTCCTCCTGCTGGCCGGCAAGTCAGGAATCCCGGTGGTGGATCTGGACGAGGAGGAGCTCGACAGGGAGTTCCTGGAGATCTGAAGCGGGGACGGCGCCGCCCACAGTGGTACCATTCCGCCGTGGCTGAAGCGTTTGACTATGAGGCTCTCCCGGGCGGCGATCTCGTGCGCCAAGGGCTCGCCGACCTGCAACGCGGCGTCGAGTCGGTTCCGGCCCTCCTCGTGCTAACCGGCGGTCCGCGGCTCCGCCGGCTGGCCATCGAAGTTCCCGTCGTCCAGCCTTCCGACGATCTCCCCGAGCATCGCCTCTATCGGCTCCTCGCAGCTGCTCACGGCAACGCCGCGCACAGCCGCTACAACGCGCTGCTGCGGCGGCTGGTCAGCTTCGAGCGAGCGGCCGAGTGCGTGAGCTAACGGACGCCGGTAGCATTCGGCGGCTCATGGAGGCCCTGGCTCAGGCTTCCGAGACCACCAGCCGCGTCTATTTCACCGGCGGAGTGAGCGCCGTCCTGCTCGGTTGGCGGAGCACGACGGTGGACATCGATCTGAAGTTGGTGCCGGACTCGGACGAACTGCTTCGGGCGATTCCGGTTCTCAAGGAGAAGCTCTCCATCAACGTCGAGCTGGCGTCGCCAGACCAGTTCATCCCGGAGTTGCCTGCCTGGCGTGAGCGCTCCGTCTTCATCGACCAGATCCGGCGCCTCTCCTTCCTTCACTACGACTTCTACTCCCAGGCCCTTGCCAAGCTGGAGCGGAATCACGTCAAAGACCTTCTCGACGTTCAGGAGATGTTGCACCGGGGGCTCATCGAAAGACGCGAGTTGCTGCGTCTCTTCACCGCCATCGAGCCGGACCTCTACCGCTACCCTGCCCTCGATCCACCGTCGTTCCGTAGCGCAGTCGAAGAACTCGTCGGCTCACCGGCACCCTAAGGGCCTGTCACAAAATAAGTTATACAATTACCGAATTTTCGGGCCCGGAAGAGCGTGGCTTTAGAAATTCGGGCATGGATAGGTTGTTTCGTGACGAGCCCTAAGCCCCTCTTATTCTGAGAAGGCCTGCTCGTAAACTTCCGCGAGCGCCAAGCGGCAGCCGATCGCCGGCAACTCGATCGTCTGGGTAGGTGAGTCCAACTCCATCAACCGCCAGATGTTTCCCTGCCTTTGGTAATGCTCGATGCGGACTCGGTCCTGGGCTACGAGGAGGCAATCGGAGAGAGAGGGAATGAACTTGTAGTGGGGGAGCTTCGTCCCGCGGTCGTAAGCTTCGGTGGAAGGCGAGAGAACCTCGACGATCAGCGCTGGATTGAGCAGCGTGTCGAGCTTCGAGTTGTCGAATTTCCGTTCCCCACACAGGGCGACGACATCGGGGTAGGCGACAAAGTCGGTCGGGGTCCGCACCCGCATGGTCTCCTGGAGGGCTCTGCAAGCCTTCCCTCTGAGCTGAGTCCAGAGGAGTCCGAAGATGTTGCCGGCGACTACGTTATGTTCATAGGTCGCGCCAGACATGGCGAACATCTCGCCGTCGAGATACTCATGCCGTATCTCGGAGTCTCGCTCAAGGGCGAGATATTCCTGAATAGAGAGCCGCGGCCGGGGTTCGGAAGCCATGGGGTTTATCGTAGCATTGCCGCCAGCGGGCGGCCGTCACCGGGCATAAGTTTGAAGACCCGTCTGTAGATAGCGGCGAGCGACAGACGGCAGCCGACGGATTGCAACTCCAACGTCTGTCCAAAATCGTCCAACTCGGCCAGTGACAGCCAGTTGCCGGTCGTCTGTCTCAAGTAGTGCTCCACCCGGACCCGATGCTGGGACACCAGCACGTACTCTTTGAGAGAGGGAATCGACCGGTAGTGGGCAAACTTCGGCCCGCGGTCGTAGTCCTCGGTGGAAGGGGAGAGAACCTCGATGATCACGTCCGGGTTCAGGAGGGTGTCGACCTCGGTATCGGCGAATCGCGGCTCGCCACAGACCGCGACGACGTCCGGATAGGTGAAGAATTTACTATCGGGGGTCAGGACTCGCATCTCGGTGACGAAAACGTCGCACCCTCGTTCCTCCAGCGCCGAGTCCAGGCCGCTACCGAGGTTCAGAACGATTCGGTTCTGCTTCCGGCCCGCTCCGGCCATCGCGAACATCTCGCCGTCGAGATACTCATGCCGCATCTCGGAGTCTCGCTCAAGGGCGAGATATTCCTGAAAGGAGAGCCGCTGATGGGGTTCGGAGGCCATGCGGTCATCCTAACACGGTGCCTTCCGGCTGCCGCCGCCAGCGCCGGTGCATCCACACCCACTGCTCGGGCCTGCGCCGCACCTGCTCTTCGATCTTCTCGGTCATCAAAGCCGTCGCTTCGGTGGGATCGTCCGGCAGATCGAGGGCCGGCTGGAGGTTCACGACGTGGTGGCCGTTCTCGAGGCGCTCGATGAAGATGGGAATCACGGCGGTGTTCTGGCGCAGGGCGATCTTGGCGGCTCCCACGGGGGTGAAGGCAGGACGGCCGAAGAAGGGAACCCAGACGCCGTCGATCTTGGTGTCCTGATCGATCAGCATGCCGAGCGCGCCGCCGCGCCGGAGGGTCGCGAGGAGCTGGCGCGCGGCGCCTTCGCTGCCACGGGCGATGGAGGGCGTGCCGAAGCGCTCCCTCAAGCCCGTCAACAGGCGCTGCTGAATGGGCTCGTCGAGCGGCCGGGCCACCACCGCCATTCCCAGGCCGCGGCAGTTGACGGCGGCTCCGAGCAGCTCCCAGTTGCCGCAGTGGCCGGTGAAGAGGAGGAGCGCCTTGCCTGCTTCCCTCGCCTTTTCGATCTCCTCCCAGCCGCGCACCTCCGCCACCGATGTCACGAAGGCGCAGTCGCGATGGAAGAGATGGAGACATTCCCCCAGGGTCGTGCCGTGATGGCGGTAGCAATCGCGGCCCAGGCGGCGGCGGTTCGCCTCCGGCATCTCCGGGAAGGCGAGCGCGAGATGATCCAGGGTGCGCCGGCGGTCGCGGCGCGAGAGGGTCCAGCCGAGCGAGCCGATCGCCCGGCCCACCCGCTGCGCGGTCGTCCAGGGAAGGCGGCCCAGGGTGGCGGTGAAGAGCCGCAGACCGGCGTTGAGGAGAGCCGGCTCCAGCCAGGCCCGGAAGCGGCTCTTCTTCCGGCGCGGCATTCCTCTACCAGTCCGCCAGGAGGTGGGCGACGGCCTTGTCCCAGTCCCCCCGGGCGCGGAGGATCAGCTCGCACATCTCACGGACGGCCGCGTGGCCACCGGGCCGGGTGAGCACCCGGTGCACCCGCTCTCGCACTTCCAGCGCTCCGTCGGCGGGTGTGAAGGAGAGGCCGCAGCGGCGCAGGACGGGCAGGTCGAGGATGTCGTCGCCAATGTAGGCCACCTTCTCGGCGGTGGTGCCGTGTTGGGCGAGGAACTCGGTGAAGGCGGCGTCCTTGTCGTGGCGGCCTTCGACGACGGCGTCGAGGCCTAGCTCCCGTGACCGCGCTTCCAGGGCGGCGTTGCCACGGCCGGAGAGGATCCCCACCTTGAGCCCCGCGTCCTTGGCCAGCTTCAGGCCGACGCCGTCGTGGACGTGGAAGACCTTCCACTGCTCGCCTTCGGCGCCATAGTAGAGCCTGCCGTCGGTGAGCACGCCGTCGACGTCAAGCAGCAGCCAGTCCAGATCCCGGGCGCGCCGGGCGAGATCCTGATCGTCGATCATGAGGTTTAGAAAAGCTCCAGGCCCCACAGGTCGTGGAGATGGACCACGCCTTCGAGCCGTCCGGCTTCGTCGCAGACGAAGAGGGAGGTGATGCGGTTGTCCTCCATGATCTTGAGGGCCGCGGCGGCGAGCTCGCCGCTACGGATGGTCCGCGGATGGCGTTTCATGCGCTCGCCCGCGGTGTGGCCGAGGATGGTGCCGTCGTCCTCCTGCAGGAGGCGGCGCAGGTCGCCGTCGGAGATGCAGCCGGCGAGGCGGTCCTCGCCCTCGACCACAGCGGTGATCCCCAGCCCCTTCTTCGACATCTCGTAGATCGCCTCGCGCATGGGCGTCTCGGTCGTCACCTTGGGCAGCGCGTCGCCCGAGTGCATGAGCTGCTCGACCTTGAGCAGCCGCTTGCCGAGCTGGCCGGCCGGGTGGAGCAGGGCGAAGTCCTCGCGGGTGAACCCCCGGGCTTCGAGCAGGGCCATGGCCAGGGCATCGCCCAGCGCCAGGGTCGCCGTGGTCGAGGCCGTGGGCGCCAGGTTCAGGGGACAGGCCTCGCGATCGATTGCCACCGGCAGATGGATGTCCGCGTGGCGGGCGAGCGGCGAGGTGGAGCTGGTCGTCATCACCACGAGCGGGATGCCCAGGCGCTTCAGGGTCTCCACCAGCCGCAGCAGCTCCTCCGTGGTGCCGGAGTAGGATGCGGCCAACACCACGTCGCCCGGCACGATCATGCCGAGATCGCCGTGCACCGCCTCGGCGGGATGGAGGAAGAAGGCCGGCGTGCCTGTCGAGGCGAGCGTCGCGGCGATCTTCTTGAGGATGAGGCCGCTCTTGCCCATCCCAGTACAGACGACGCGGCCGGTGCAGGCCTGAAGCAGCGCCACCGCGCGGTCGAAGCGCTCGTCGAGCTGCGGGATCAAGCCGCGAATCGCGGCAGCTTCGGTCTCCAGGACCTCACGGGCAACGTCGCGGGGCTTCATAGCGCTTTCCGTACCGTCATCGCCGAGCGCAGCAGCGCCTCCGCCCGGTCGGGATCGAGCTGCACGGCGCTGTCCGACAGGGCATGCTCCGGGTCCGGATGAACCTCCAGGAACAGCCCGTCCGCGCCCGCGGCCACGGCGGCCCGCGCCAGAGGCTCGGCGAACCGCCTCGCGCCGCCGCTCTCCGCGCCGCCGCCGGGGAGCTGGAGCGAGTGGGTGACGTCATAGATCACGGGAATGCCGTCGTCGTGGAGCATGGCGAAGCTGCGCATGTCCACCACCAGGTTGTGGTAGCCGAAAGAGACGCCGCGCTCGGTCACCGTCACCCTGTCGTTGCCCGTGCCGCGGGCCTTGTCGACGATACGGAGCATGTCGTCCGGCGCCATGAACTGGCCCTTCTTGATGTTGAGCGCCCGGCCCGTGCGTGCGGCGGCCACCACGAGGTCGGTCTGCCGGCAGAGGAAGGCGGGGATCTGGAGCACGTCGCAGACCGTGGCCGCCGTGGCGCACTGCTCGGGCTCGTGAACGTCGGTGAGCACGGGCAGGCCGGTCTCGGCCTTGACGACCGCGAGCACGCGCAGCCCCTCGGCGAGGCCGGGTCCGCGGAAGCTGCCGATCGAGCTGCGGTTCGCCTTGTCGAAAGAGGACTTGAAGATCAGGGAGAGGCCCAGCCGCTCGGCCATCGCGGCCAGGGTGTGGGACATCTCGACGACCAGGTCCTCGTTCTCGATGACACAGGGGCCCGCGATGATGGGGAAGGAGCCTCCGCCGATCGCCACGCCCGGTGCCAGCTCCACCGGCGGTACCGTCATCAGCCCTGCACCTGGATCTCGGACGGCAGCTCCGCGGGCTCCTCGGCCACCGTCGTGGCCGGGCCTTCGGAGAGGATGCGCTGGGGCGCCGGTGCCTTGAGCGCCTCGGGCAGCTCGACCGTCTCTCCCCTCTCCCGCCGCTGCCGGAAGGCGAGCGCCGCCGCGATGTAGGAGACGAAGAGCGGGTGAGGCTCCGTGGGCTTCGACTTGTACTCGGGGTGGAACTGGCAGCCCAGGTACCACGGGTGGTCCGGCAGCTCGACCATCTCCACGAACTTGCCGTCCGGCGAGAGGCCGGAGATCACGAGGCCGTGCTCGGTGAGCGTCTGCAGATACTTCTGGTTGACCTCGTAGCGATGGCGGTGGCGCTCGCTGATCTCGGCCGTGCCGTAGATCTTGCGGGCGAGCGTGCCCTCCTTGAGCTTGCAGGGGTAGGCGCCCAGGCGCATGGTGCCGCCCAGCTCCTCGACGCCGAGCAGGTCGCGCAGCTTGTAGATGACGGCGTGCTCGGTGTCCGGGTCGAACTCGGAGGAGGTGGCGTCCTTGATGCCGCAGACGTTCCTCGCGTACTCGATCGTCATGCACTGCATTCCCAGGCAGATGCCGAAGAAGGGCACCTTGTGCTCGCGGGCGTAGCGGATGGCGCGGATCTTCCCGTCCGTTCCCCTGCGGCCGAAGCCGATGGGCACCAGCAGGGCGTCCACCTCGAACATCTCGCGCGGCCAGTTGCCGGTCTCCACCTCCTCGGCGTCGACGTAGACCAGCTCGACCTTGGCGTCGTTGGCGATGCCGCCGTGGATGAGGGCCTCGTTGAGGCTCTTGTAGGCGTCGGGGAACTCCACGTACTTGCCGACGATCCCTACCCGCACCTTGTGCTTGGGGTTCTTGACGCGCGCCACCAGGCTCTCCCAGCGCGACATGTCGCGGTCGTAATGGGGGAGGTTCAGCAGCTCGAGGACGATGTCGTCCAAGCCTTCGCTGCAGAACATCAGGGGCACCTCGTAGATCGTGGAGACGTCGCGGGCGGCGATCACCTGCCGTGGGTCGACGTTGCAGAAGAGGGCGATCTTCTTCTTCATTTCCTCGGGCAGCGCGCGGTCCACGCGGCAGAGGACGATGTCCGCCGAGATGCCGATCTCCCGCAGCTCGCGCACCGAGTGCTGGGTGGGCTTGGTCTTCAGCTCCTCGGCGGCGGCGATGTAGGGCACCAGGGTCAGATGGATGTTGACGGCGTTGCCGCGGCCCAGCTCCTGGCGGAACTGGCGGATGGCCTCGAGGAAAGGCAGCGACTCGATATCGCCCACCGTGCCGCCGATCTCGACGATGACCACGTCGTGATTGTCGGCCACCCGGCGCAGCCCCTCCTTGATCTCGTCGGTGATGTGGGGAATGACCTGCACGGTCTTGCCCAGGTAGTCGCCCCGGCGCTCCTTGTTGATCACCGACTCGTAGATCTTGCCCGTGGTGTAGTTGTGGCGCTTGGTGGCGCGGGTGTGGGTGAAGCGCTCATAGTGGCCGAGGTCGAGGTCGGTCTCGGCGCCGTCGTCGGTGACGAACACCTCGCCGTGCTGATAGGGGGACATGGTCCCCGGATCGACGTTGATGTACGGATCGAACTTCATCAGCGTCACGGAGAAGCCCCGGGCCTCCAGGATGGCTCCGACGGAGGCCGCGGCCACCCCCTTGCCCAGGGAGGAAACGACTCCGCCGGTGATGAAAATGAACTTGGTCGCCATTGGCGTGTCTCCTTGGTTTCCGTCAAGTCTTTAAGGAAGCTTGCAGAATGCCTTCAACCCGCTCCAGATCCTCAGCCGTATCCACCCCTTGCGATCCGCGGTCCACGACGAGGACGCGGATCGGAATTCCGTTCTCCAGCGCCCGCAGCTGCTCCAGCGACTCGCTGCGTTCCAGCGGCGTCGGCGCGAGCGCGGCCAGGCGCATCAGGGCCTCGCGCTGGTAGCCGTAGAGCCCCAGGTGCTTCAGTGGCGCGCCCCCCCCCTCGTTGCGGGGATAGGGGATTGGCGAGCGGCTGAAGTAGAGCGCCGAGCCGTCGCGCGTCAGTACCACCTTGACGGCGTTCGGGTTCACCATCTCCTCGGGGCTCGCGGGCGTCGCGAGCGTCACCACCGGGTCGCCCGGCATCGCCGCCAGGTGCTCGGCGATGCGGGAGACGTCCTCCGGGTCGATCAGCGGCTCGTCCCCCTGGATGTTGATCACCGCCCGCACCGTCCGGTTGCTCCAGCCGCGAGCGGCCCAGGCGATGCGGTCCGTGCCGCTGGCGCAGTCGGCGGGTGTCATTTCCCACTCGCCGCCGAAGGCTTCCACGGCCCGGGCGATCCGTTCGTCGTCCGTCAGCACCACCACCCGGTCCAGCCCGCGGGCGCTCGCCACCCGGGTGTAGACGTGCTCGATCATCGGCCTTCCGGCGATCGGGAGCAGCGGCTTTCCTGGGAGGCGTGTCGACCCGTAGCGGGCCGGGATGGCGCCCACGATACCCGTTCCGCCGGTGACGGTGGGAAGGGCTGGGGACGCGTTGGGGTGCACGGCCTAATCTAAAGCGAAGGGCGGGGGGGTGTCAACGCCGGAGAGGGAAACGGAGGTGGAGCGGTCCGGCCGGGAAGGACCCGGCCGGGCCGTGAGGCAAGGTCTCTCCCGGGGTGGGAAAGCCTACGGACAATCGCAGGTGTCACGGGCGGTGATGCACCCGATCACCGTGTTGGGGTCGCAACTGAAGGCGCAGGTGGGCCCCTGCGTCCTGCCACCGGCCACCTTCTCCAGGTGATCGCTCTGCAGAGTGCTGAGAGTTTCCCGGTGAAGTGCGAGCTTGCGGCCGAGCTTTTTCATCTTCTCTCTCCTCGATGGACGCCCACACCGGATCACCCGGATGGGTAAGACCTCCCTGTCAGGGGATGCGCCATTCGCCCGCCGATCCCGTCGTGGAATTCGAAGAAAGTTTCTCTCTCCGGCCGAGAGGCGGTGAGTCAGGCATATTTCTTGTATTTACGATACGCCATGCTAACCGAGACTCGACCTTCCGCCCGTGAGCTCATCCCCGAAAAACTGTCCCACGCCAGCCTGGACCAGGCCGCCCAGGGTTGCACGGCTTGCGATCTCTACAAGCACGCGACCCAGGCGGTGATGGGAGAGGGACCCCGGAACGCCACCGTCTTCTTCATCGGCGAGCAGCCGGGAGACCAGGAGGATCTCGCCGGCCAACCCTTCGTGGGGCCGGCCGGAAAGGTGCTGGACGAGGTCCTGATCGAGGCCGGAATCGACCGCGAAGAGGTCTACGTCACCAACGTCGTCAAGCACTTCAAGTGGGAGCCCCGTGGAAACAGGCGTATTCACGCCAAGCCGAACGCCGGGGAAATCAGAGCCTGCCGTCCCTGGCTGGAAGCCGAGCTCGCCCTGGTCAAGCCGCGGATCGTCGTCTGCCTGGGAGCCACGGCCGCCCAGGCGCTGATGGGCGCGAAGTTCAAGGTCACCCAGGAGAGGGGCAAGTTCTTCGAGACCCAATGGGCGCCCTGGCTCACCGCCACCATCCACCCCTCGGCCATCCTCCGGATGCCGGAGGAGGCCATGAGGCGGGAGGCGCGGGCTCAGCTCGTGGAGGATCTGCGCGGGGTGGCGGTGAGGATGCGGGAGCTAGGCTGAGGTCGCATCCTTCGCCAGCCGGATGCCAGTGAACTGGAACCGGGTATCTCCCGCCCAGAAGTTGCGGTAGCTGGCGCGGATATGGTTCTCAGGCGTGGCACAGGAGCCGCCGCGCAGGACGCGGACGTTATCCATGAACTTGCCGTTGTACTCCACGAGGGGGCCTTCGAAGGGGCGGTATCCGGGGTAGGGCTCGTAGTGATTGGAGGTCCACTCCCAGAGGTCGCCACCCATCTGGAGGAGGTCCGTGCCGTTCTCATGGGCGGGCCGGGGATGGAGGGCGCCGGTATCGAGGAAGTTGCCTCCCAAGCCGGGGAACCCGGCGACGCGGGCGGCGTGCTCCCACTCCCGTTCGGTGGGGAGGCGAGCCGATTTCCAGCGCGCGAAGGCGTCCGCCTCGTAGAAGCCCACGTGCGCGACCGGCTCGTTCGGATCGACGTCTTGGACGCCGGAGAGGGTCCAGACCCGCCAACGGTCGTCCTGCTGCTCCCAGTACAGAGGAGCCTCCCAGCCCATCTCTTTCACCTTGGCCCAGCCGTTGGAGAGCCAGAGGAGGGGATTGTGGTAGCCACCATCGGCCATGAACTCCAGATACTCGCCGTTGGTGACGAGGCGGTTGGCGAGGGCGAAGCCTTCCAGCCAGGCTTTGTGGATGGGCATCTCGTTGTCCCAGCACCAGCCGCCGTCGACGTTGCCGAACTCCTGAAGGCCGCCCGCGAAGGGGACGAACTGGAGATCGAGGACCTTGGACGAGCCTCCGGGCACGGCGGGCCGGTACGCCTCCCGCAGCTCCGGCACGTTGCTGCCCAGGATGTGCTTGATCTCCGTCACCAGCAGCTCCTGATGCTGCTGCTCGTGCTGGACACCGGTGGTGATCAGGAATCGCAGACGGTCGAGATTCTCGCCCTCGGCGGAACCGAGGAGCGTCTCGACGCGCTGGTCCACGGACGCGCGGAACTGGAAGACCTCGTCATTGGAGGGCCGGGTGACGAGCCCGCGATGATCGCGCCGGATGCGGGGGCCAAGCGACTCGTAGTAGGAGTTCATGACGAACTCCAGCCGGGCGTCGTCCTCCGAGTAGAGGCCGAACGGCTCGAGGATGTTCTTGGCGAAGAACCAGGACGTATGCCCCAGGTTCCACCAAGGCGGGCTCACGTCCGGCATCGACTGAATGCGGTAATCCTCCGGCCGCAAAGGCCGGCAAAGCTCGACGCTCAGATTGCGGGTCTGGCGGTAACGGTCCAGAAGCTGGTCTCGATCCACGGTGTGGCCCTCCCCGTAGGCATTGTACCGGGTTGAGGACAGGCGGGTCAGGGGCTCGTCCAACATGCGTCGCCCGCTCCATTACTACATTTGTTACCACATTAAAGGCGTATTACGCATTACCCTTGGGTGCGTCGCCAGCGGGCGTCCCGACCCCTCCCCAGACTCTCAAGGCGTCCTTCCTTTCGCCATCGGTTCATGACTACCCGAATCATCTCTCGGCTCACGCTGGGGCAAAGGCGCTCGACGTCGGCGATGGCGAAGGGACTCGGCACGTGCTCCAGGGCGTAGGAAACCAGGTCAGCCTTGGCGCCATGGGCAGGCCGTTCGCGGGCAGCCCGTTCCTCGAGTTCCCGGTAGGCCATGCGCTGAGTGGACAGCAGATAGTTGAACCATGGCATGAAGTCGTGCCGCCCCTCGTGCCACCCGAGAGAGCTTGCCTTCAGGACCTCGTAGTAGCTCTCCTTGGTTTCCTCTACGATCCGTTCGTGGCTGATGTAGCGCCCCACCTGGTGGCCTTGATGGTAGATGGCGAGAAGGGTCAGCAGACGGGAGACGCGGCCGTTGCCGTCCCGAAAGGGGTGGATACAGAGGAAGTCAATCACCAGGCAGGCCACCGCCAGAAGGGGCGTGACCTTGAGCTGGTCGAGCGCGTGATGGTAGGCGATGCAGAGCTCGTCGACCGCGCCAGGTACCTGATCCGGCGCAACGGGTCGAAAGCGCACCTCCCGACGGCCATCGGGATAGACCTCGACGATGTCGTTGGCCGACTGCTTCCAGTAGCCGGCGTCCCCGCTCGTGCCGCCCTGTGCCAAGGCATGAAGACGTAGGAATGTGTTCGCCTCGATGGGGATCTTCTCGTGATGTGCATGGATCCAGCTCAGCGCCTTGCGATAGCCGACAATTTCCTCCTCCGACCGGTCGCGGGGTCGAGTGTTTCCGAGGACCAGGGGGCGTAGCCGGCCAGCGTCGACCGTCACGCCTTCGATCCGATTGGAGGATTCGGTACTCTCCACGAGAGCGAGCTCATGGAGGGCCTTGAGGATTTGCGGAGACTGCTGCTCGAAGAACGCCTGGCGGCCCTTCGACTCAGCCAGAGACTCCAGAAGCCAGACTGTCCCAAGCGGGAGTTGGGTCTCCGCGAGCTTCGCTCCGCGGAAGGACATCATGGCTCGTTCTCTCCGTAAGGTCCCATAGTCTCTCAAACAAGCATAACAGGGGGCTCCTCCCGGCCGGCCTTCCGGGGGAACATTGGGCTAACATGGCGCGCATGCCAAGGGCCATCTGGAACGGAACGGTCATCGCGGAGACGGACAAGTTCGAGCTGGTGGAGGGGAACGTCTACTTCCCTCCGGAGACGGTGCGCGCCGAGTATCTGAAGCCCAGCTCCACCCATACCGTCTGCGGCTGGAAAGGGACGGCGAGCTACTACACGGTCGCCGTCGACGGCGTCGAGGGGAAGGACACCGCCTGGTACTACCCGGACCCCAAGCCGGCGGCGGCCAACATCAAGGACTACATCGCCTTCTGGCGCGGCGTGAAGGTGGAGCGGTAGATGCCTCTCCTCGAAACCTCGGTTACCCGCCAGCTCGGCGTCGAGGTGCCGCTGATCTGCGGCGCCATGTACCCGTGCAGCAATCTGGAGCTGGTGGCCGCCGTCTCGGAGGCCGGCGGCATCGGCGTCATTCAGCCCCTCTCCCTGGTCTACGTCCATGGCCACGAGTTTGGCGCCGGGCTGAAGCTGATCCGCGGCCTGACGTCCAGGCCCGTGGGCATGAACGTCATCGTCGAGAAGTCCTCCAAGGTCTACCAGGAGCGCATGAAGCGCTTCGTCGACGTGGCCATCGAGGAGGGCATCCGCTTCTTCGTCACCTCGCTCGGCAATCCCCGCTGGGTGGTGGAGAAGGCCCACGCCGCCGGCGGCTTCGTCTATCACGACGTCACCGAGCGGAAGTGGGCGATGAAGGGGCTCGAAGCCGGCGTGGATGGGCTGATCGCGGTCAACAACCGGGCCGGCGGCCACGCGGGAGAGAAGAGCGCCGAGGAGCTCATCGCCGAGCTTTCCGGCCTCGGCGTGCCGGTCGTCTGTGCCGGGGGCATCGGCGACGAGGAGGATTTCGTCCGCGCCCTCGGGATGGGCTACGCCGCCGTGCAGATGGGCACCCGCTTCATCGCCACCACGGAGTGCACGGCCCACGCGGACTACAAGCGGGCCATCGTCGAGTCGCATGCGGACGACGTCGTGCTGACGGAGCGCATCACGGGCGTCCCGGTGTCCGTGATCCGCACGCCCTACATCGAAAGAACGGGGACCAAGGCCGGCCCCCTCGCCCGCTGGATGCTGAAGGGCCGCAAGACCAAGCACTGGATGCGGACGATCTACGCCCTCCAGTCGCTCTGGAAGCTGAAGCGCTCCTCCGTGCGCTCGTTCTCCTATCGGGATTTCCTCCAGGCCGGCAAGAGCGTCGAGGGAATCGAGAAGGTCGAGCCGGCGGGGGAGATCGTGCGCCGGTTCAAGGCGGCGGCGGAGATGGCGGTCGAAAAGGCGGTTCCCGTTCGGGCATGAGGGGGGCGCTTTTGAAGTCCTTGTCGTCCCTGTTGTCCTTGATGTCCTTGGTTCTTTCCCCTTCGACGCTCCAGGCCGCGCCCCCCGACCTCTTCGTCGATCGCGCCGCGGACTGGGGCCTCGTTTTCACCTATGCCAGCGGTCGCACCGGCGGGCTCTACTTTCCGGAGATCATGGGCGGCGGGGTGGCCCTGTTCGACTACGACAACGACGGCGACCTCGACGTCTTCGTCGTCCAGGGGCATTCCCTGGCGCCTGGCGCGGCCGGGAAGCAGGGGCCGGAGAGCTGGGGCCGGCTGTTTCGCAATGACCTCATTACTCCCCAGGGGCGAAACCCCATGCCGCGATTCGTGGACGTCACCGCGGCGAGCGGCATCCGGGCCACCGGTTTCGGGATGGGAGTCGCGACCGGCGACTACGACAACGACGGCTGGATGGATCTCTACCTCGCCAACTACGGCTCGAACCAGCTCTGGCACAACAACGGCGACGGCACCTTCACCGACGTCACGGCTGCCGCCGGAGTTGACGATCCGCGATGGAGCGCCGGGGCCACGTTCGCCGATCTCGACCGCGACGGCTGGCTCGACCTGTTCGTCCTCAACTACGTCGACTCGTCCGTTCAGAACAACGTCCGGTGCTACGCTCCCAGCAGCCGCCGCGACTACTGCGGGCCGCAGGCGTTCCCGCCGCTGACCAGCCGGCTGCTACGCAACCGGGGCAACGGGACCTTTGAGGACGTTTCCCTCAAGTCGGGCATCGGCCGCAAGGCGGGCCCGGGGCTCGGCGTGGTGGCCGGGGATCTCGACGGCGACGGCTGGCCGGACCTCTTCGTCGCCAACGACGGCAGCCCCAGCTTTCTCTGGCTCAACCAGAAGGACTTCACTTTCAAGGAGGACGGGCTGCTGGCCGGCGTGGCCGTGAACGCCGCGGGAAAACCCGAGGCAGGGATGGGGATCGCTCTTGGCGACTGCAACGGCGACGGCCGGGACGACCTGTTCATCACCCACCTGACGGGTGAGACCAATACCCTCTATCTGAACCAGGGCGGCGGGCTGTTCGAGGATGCCACCGCCCGCTCCGGCCTGGGAGCGCCGAGCCTCCCCTACACGGGGTTCGGCACGGCCTGGATCGACTTCGACAACGACGGCTGGCTCGATCTCGCGGCCTTCAACGGCGCCGTGAACCTGAACGGCGCCCAGTGGGCCAAAGGCGATCTTTTCCCCTACGCGCAGCCGGATCAGCTCTTCCGGAATCAGGGCGGCTGCCGTTTCACGGAGATGGGTCCCGAGGCCGGCGCGGCCTTCCGTACGCCCCGGGTCTCCCGCGGCGCGGCCTTCGGCGACGTGGACAATGACGGCGATACCGACATCGTCGTCGTGGACACGGACTCGCCCGTCCGGTTGCTCATCAATGAAACGGGGAGCCACCGTCCGTGGCTCGGCCTGCGGCTGGTGGGCAAGCCGGCCGGGGCCAAGGGGGAACGGGATCTCCTGGGCGCTCGGATCGAGGTGCTGCGCAAGGGCGCGCCGCCGCTCTGGCGCCGGTCCGCCACGGACGGCAGCTACGCCTCGGCGAGCGATCCCCGGGTGCTGATCGGACTGGGGGAGGCGCCAGAGGTGATGGAGGTACGCGTCGTCTGGCCGGACGGTCTTACGGAGTCCTTCCCGCCGCCACCCCTGCGCTCCTACACCAGGCTGCTGCGCGGCACGGGCAAGGCGCAGCCGGCGCCGGGAGGGCCGAAATGATCCTCTTGTTGTTTCTCCTCGCCACGCCGGAGGCGGGTCCCCTCCGATATCCGGACCTCTCGGGCCTGGAGAGCGCGGTGGCGAGCCAGCTCGGCGAGATGCAGCGCCTGCTCACCGCGCAGGCGGCGAGTGCCGGCTCCTACGGGGACCTCGGACAGGCCTATCTCGCCTATGGCTTCAACGACGCGGCGGCGGACTGTTTTCAGCACGCCTCGCCCCTCGATCCCCAGAATTTCCGGTGGCCGTATCTGCTCGGCGCGGCGCAGCAGGCCGCCGGCCGGCTCGACGAGGGCGCGGCGGCGTTCGGCAAGGCCCTGGCGCTGGCACCCTCACCGGCCGCGGCCGCGGCCGGCAACTTCCATCTGGGGGAGATCCGCCTCCCGCAGGGGCGGCTCGACGAGGCGGAGGCGGCCCTGCGCAAAGCCCTGGCCTTCCCGGCGACGGCCGCCGCGGCCCACTCACTCCTGGGCCAGGTGGCGCTCGCCCGGCGGGATTTCCGCGCCGCCGCCGAGCACCTGGAAGCCGCCCTGGCCGCGGTGCCCGACGCGAGCCGGCTGCACGTGCCCCTCGCCATGGCGTATCGCGGCCTGGGCGACAGGGCCAAGGCGGAGGAGCACCTGGCGAAAGCGGGAGCCGTGGGGCTGCGCGCCCCCGACCCCCTGCTCGACGGCGTCGCGAGCCTGCGGGTGGGAGAACGGGTGGCGGTGATGCGCGGCCGGGTGGCAGCCCAGGCCGGCCGCTACCAGGACGCCGCCCAGGAGTTTCGCCGTGCCCTGGCCGTGCGGCCCGAGAGCGTCGAGGCGCGGGTCGATCTCGGCTCGGTGCTGGTCCCCGCGGGCGACCGAAGCGGGGCGATGGAGCAGTTCCGCGAGGCTCTGCGCCTCGAGCCGTCCAACTTCACGGCCCATTTCAATCTGGGCTCTCTGCTGGCGGATGGCGGCGTGCCGGAGGAAGCCCGCGTTCACCTCGAGGCCGCCGTGACCGGCCGGCCGGATGACGCCGAGGCCCGGCGCCTGCTGGCGAAGGTGCTGCGCGACGGCGGCAAGCTTCCTGAGGCGCTGGCGCAGGTTCGCAAGGCGGTCGAGCTGGCGCCCGGCGACGAGGCCGCCCGGCTGGGAGAGGCCGAGACCCTGGTGCGCCTCGGCCGCTACGCCGAGGCCCGGCAAAGATTGGACGAGGCGCTCGGCCTGATGCCCGCCAGCGGCCTCCTCGCTCACGCCGCGGCCCGCCTGCTGGCCGCCTGTCCGGACAAGTCCGTGCGCGACGGCGAGCACGCCCTCAAGCTCGCCCTCGCCGTCTGGCAGACGCAGCCCGCCGCCTTCCACGCCGAGACCATCGCCCTGGCCTTGGCGGAGCTCGGCCGCTGCGACGAGGCCGCCACCTGGCAGCGTACCGCCGCCAGCCGGGCCGAGAGCGAGAGCCCGGGCCGTCTCGCCGGGATCAATGGCGCCCTGGCCGTCTATGAGAAAGGCCCGCCATGCCGGCCCTGAGAATCCCGGTCTTTGGGATTTTGCTGCTGGCCTCCCTGCTCTGTGGCTGCCGCCAGAGCGTCGAGCAACAGGCGGCGGCGATGACGGGCGGCGATCCGGCGCGGGGCAAAGGGCTCGTCCAGCGCTACGGCTGCGTCTCGTGCCACGCCATTCCCGGCGTCGCCCTGGACGGCACGATCGGGCCGTCCCTGGAGGGCATCGCCCGGAAAGAGATCCTGGCCGGCAAAGTGCCTAACGAGGCGAAAAACATGATCCGCTGGATTCGCGATCCCCAGGGGCTCCAGCCCGGCTCCGTGATGCCCGACATGGACATTCCCGAGCAGGACGGCCGGGATATCGCGGCCTTCCTTTACACCCTGCGCTGAACCGGCTCTGGCACCGGAATTGCCTGTACTCAGGGCCGCAGGTCCAAACGCAGCCCCAAGGGAGAGTGAGCCGTGAACCCAAGAAGCACGACGTATATCGCCGTGGTGGTCATGATCGCAACCTTGAACCTGGCCCAGGCCCAGACCCCTCGGCCTCCCGAGCCGCCGGCCGCGGGCGCGGCGGACAAGCCCGCCGGCGATGCTCTCGCCCAGGAGGCGGAGGGCAAGCCGAAGGAGCCGGAGGGGGACGACAAGAAAGAGAAGCCCAAGGATCTCACCGGCAAGCTCGCGGCCGGCTTCACCTTCACCAGCGGCAACAGCAGCACCCGCAGCTTCAACCTCGCGCTCGCCCTGCAGTACGACCCGCGGACGAAGAACGTCGTCAAGGCCGATGCCTTCTATCTGCGCAACAGCGAAGAGGGCGTCAGCACCGTCGACCGCACCTCCGCCCACCTGCGCGACGAGTATGCCTTCCGCCCCCGCTGGTTCGCGTTTGGAGACCTCCAGTTCCTGAGGGACCGCTTCAAGGAGATCGACGGCCTCTTCGCTCCCACCGCCGGCGTCGGCGTCTGGTTGCTCAAGACGAAGGAGCGGGAGCTCTCCGCCGATCTGGGAGGCGGGGCGATCATCGAAAAGGATACGGGCCACGAGCGCACCAGCTCCGGCGCGGTGCGGCTGGGAGAAAACCTCCTCTGGAAGATCTCGAAATCGGCGAGCTTCACCGAGAGCGCCTTCGCCCTCTGGAAGACGAGCGACACCTCCGACGCCTACTACCACTTCGATGTGGCGCTCGGGGCCGAAGTGGCTGAGCACATCGAGCTCAAGATCGGCCTGATCGACGAGTACAAACGCAAGCCCGTCGACGCGGCGCTCAAGCGAAACGATGTCGCCGCCATTGTGCAGATCGAGATCAAGCGTTGACGGCAGGAGAAATTCGCTAGATCCAAAATAGATCCCGGTACCAATTTCGTTAGTACTGGGCTCTCCAATAAACTCGGACAAACTCCGTCAAGCAGCCCAGCTCACGGGCTGTGAAATCGCATCCGAATCCGAGGGAGGAGACAGCTATGCTCTATAACCCGCTCCGGCCGCATCGCGTTCTCATCGCAGGACTGGCGTTCGCGGCCCTGTTCGTCGGCGTACCCCGTCATGCCTGGTCTCAGGGGTGAGTGGCCGCGCGACTGGACGCGCCCGTGCTTGGCGTGGACGACGGCTACACCGGTCCGAACAAATGGCAGGTCTCGACGAGCTGGCGCTATCAGCGCTCCTTCCGTCACTTCGTGGGCTCCGAGGAGCAGGAGAACCGCGCTGAGGACGGCAGCCAGGTCATCAACAAGATCCATCAGGCGGAGATCGGCATCCGCTACAACGCGAGCGACATCTGGAGCGTTTCGGTCGGCATCCCGTACCTGATCGCCCAGAGGTCGAGCCCGCTCAGCCGCGACGCCAATAACGTCGTCGTCGACCGCACCATCACGCACTCCAACGGCGTCGGCGACATCACCGTTACGGGGCGGCGCCTGCTCTGGCACCCCAGGGACCATCCCGACGGCAACATCTCGCTGGGGCTCGGCATCAAGATTCCCACCGGCCAGTACAGCGTTGTCGATACCCGGACGAGGATCGTCAGCGGTCAACGCGTCAACACCATCGAGACCGTTGATCAGTCGATCCAGCCGGGCGACGGTGGTTTTGGCGCCATCCTCGATTTCCAGGCCTTCCAGCGCATCGCCCACAGCGGCTTCGCGCTCTACGCCTCGGGCACATACCTGCTCAACCCCAGCAACGAGAACGGCGTGAAGACCTATCGCAACGGCCTGGGTGAAGACATCATGTCGGTCGCCGACCAGTATCTGGCGCGCCTCGGCTTCAGTTACTCCAATGCGAGCTGGAAGGGGTTTGGCGCCAGCCTGGGCGGTCGCGTCGAGGGCGTGCCGGTGGAGGATCTGGTCGGCGGCAGCGACGGCTTCCGGCGGCCGGGCTACGCCGTCTCGGTCGAACCGGGAGTGAGCTACTCGCGCGGGGCGCACACCTTCTCGCTGCAGGTGCCGATCGCCGAGTACCGCAACCGGACGCGGAGCGTCCCCGACCGGCTGGTTCCCGGCCGGCATGGCGACGCGGCCTTCGCCGACTATCTGATCCTGATCGGGTACTGGCGGAAGTTCTAACCACCCGGCGTGACTCGCAGCCGGCCTTGAGCCCCCGAGGGCCAGGCCGGCTCGCTTTTTTGGCTATCAAGCACCTATTAAGTAGCGATAGCTGAACCCCAGGGGAGCATAGCGAACGTCCGGGGCGTTTCCCCGTGCGCCGCGCCCCTGAAACCCGTCGTGCGTCCAAAGGAGGTGGACTGATGCTGTCAAGACCTCGTTCCATCCTGCCCCACGCTCTGTTGCCTCTCCTGGCGGTCTTCGGTTTCCTGGCTGGAGCAGCCCAGGCCCAAGTCGTCAAGCCGGGAAACGACTCTCTCACCAGCCTTATTTTCCAGAGCGACCGCCTGGCGCCGTCGCAGCCCCTCGAGCCGCTCGACAACGTGCGGGGCAGCGTGACCGCCGACATTCAGAATGCCTGGGCGGCCTTCCGGCTGACCACTCCGATCGAGTGGCAACCGTCGGTCGACCCGCGCAGCGGTCTGATCGCCTTCGCCGAGGGCGGCAAGGTCGCCTGGGTCCCCGGCCGTGGCAACTCCCTGACCCAGGGCGACATCGCCGGTTTTCTGAAGCCGGGCGCCACCCGCCTCGACCTCGGCGCGCTGGAATCGATCGCCCGCGGCTACCTGCCTCGGATCGCCCATATGATCGGGACCGATCCCGCCTCGCTGACGCTGAGCTCCGGCCGCTCGGGCCAGCCCGCGGGTCACCTCTGGTTCGTCGACTTCGACCTCGTCAAGGAGGGCATGGTCGTCGAGGGGGCCCGCGTCGTCTTCCGCGTCAACAACGGCAACCTGATCCAGTTCGGCAGCGAGAACCTGCCGGCGCCCGGCGCTGTCGTGCCGCCGGCCCGCATCACCCGCGACCAGGCGGCGGCGGCCGTCGCCAGCTACATCGGCGGCTTCGGCTCGGGCGACACCTTCCTCGACGGCGGCAGCCTCCACCTGCTGCCGGCCAACGTCGCGAGCCCGCGTACGGCCGGCTTCGATTTCGGAAGTGGCCGCGGCCTGGCCAAGGTCTGGCAGCTCACCTTCCATCGCGACGGCGTCGTCGGCACCTGGCGCGCCCGGGTCGACGCCGCCACCGGCGAGGTTCTGGAGCTCTCCGACGTCAACGATTACGCCCAGGCGACCGGCGGCATCTTCCAGAACTCGCCCACCACCGGGCCTGAGATCTTGCGGCCGATGCCCTACGCCAACCTGTCGACCGGCGGCTTCGCCAACTCTGCGGGCCTCTACAGCTTCGGGGGCGGAGCGCTCACCTCGACCCTGGCCGGCCAGTTCGTCAGGATTTCCGACACCTGCGGCGCCATTTCCCTGGCGGCGGGCACCGGCGGCGATCTCGCCTTCGGCGTCTCCGGCGGCACGGACTGCGTCACCCCCGGCATCGGCGGCGCGGGCAACACCCACTCCGCTCGCGAGCAGTTCTACCAGGTGAACCGCATCAAGGAGGTCGGCCGCGGCTGGCTTCCCGCGAATACCTGGCTCAATCAGCAGCTCACGGTCAACGTCAACCTGAACCAGACCTGCAACGCCTACTGGAATGGCGCCACGCTCAACTTCTTCAAGTCGGGGGGTGGCTGCGGCAATACCGGTGAGATCGCCGGCGTGTCGCTCCATGAGTACGGCCACGGCCTCGACCAGAACGATGGCACCGGTACCGCGCCGGAAGGCGGCACCGGCGAGTCCTACGCCGACCTCACCGCCACCATCGCCCTCCACAGCTCCTGCGTCGGACCAGGCTTCCTGGGCGGCAACTGCAGCGGCTACGGCGATGCCTGCACCGCCTGCACGGGCGTGCGCGACATCGACTTCGCCAAGCACGTCTCGAACACGCCGGCGACGGCGGCCAACTTCACCCAGGTGCACTGCGGCTTCGGCTCCGGCCCCTGCGGCCGCGAGGTGCACTGCGAGTCCTACGTCCCCTCCGAGGCGGTCTGGGACTTCGCCAACCGCGACCTGCCGGGCGCCGGCACCGGCCCGGCATGGACCATCCTCGACCGTCTTTGGTATCTCTCCCGCAACACCGCCGTCAGCTCGTTCACCTGCCACACCGGCACGACCTTCACCTCGGACGGCTGCAGCGCGGGGAACTGGTGGAAGGTGATGCGCGCGGTGGACGACGATGACGGCAACCTGACGAACGGCACCCCCCACGGCGGCGCCTTGTTCGCCGCTTTCAACCGCCACGGCATCGCCTGCACCACCGATCCCGGGGCCAGCATCAGCTTCGCCGGCTGCGCCTCGCCGGCGACGCCGGCCCTGACCGCGACCCCCGGCGACAACTCGGTCGCGCTCTCCTGGACCGCCTCGGGCGCGGCGGTCTACGACGTCTTCCGCAACGAGACCGGCTGCAACGCCGGATTCACCAAGATCGCCAGCGGCACCTCGGCGACCTCGCTCGCCGACGCCAACGTCGCCAACGGCATCACCTACTACTACCAGATGACTTCCTTCCCCACGGGCAACGAGGCCTGCGCTTCGGCGCCTTCGGCCTGCGTCGCCGTCATTCCCGTGAGCGGGCCCTGCGTGCCTCCCGCAACCGCCCCGGCCAGCCTGACGGCGACGGCGGGCATCGGCAGCGTGGCGCTCGCATGGTCCTCGGTGGCCGGCGCCAGCGAGTACCACGTGCTGCGCTCCACCGTCACGGGCGGCCCCTACACCCAGGTGGGCACGGCCACGGGCACGGCCTTCACCGACACCGCGGTGACCGGCGGCACGACCTACTTCTACGTCGTGCGGGCCGCCAACAGCGCGACCTGCGAATCGGGCAACTCGCCGGAGGCCTCGGCGACTCCGACCGGAACGCCCAACTTCACGCTCGCGATCAGCCCGGCCGCGGTGACCGTGCCGCGCACCGGTGGAACGGCCTCCTACACGGTGACGATCACCCGCATCAACGGCTTCGCCAGTCCGGTCACCTTGTCGGTTGCCGGCCTCCCCTCCGGCACCACCGGCAGCTTCAGCCCGAACCCGGCGGCCGGGGCCACCTCCACCCTCACTCTCACGGTCAGTCAGTCGACCAAGCGCGGAACCTACACCTTCACCGTCACCGGCACCGGTGGCACGCTCACCCGCACCGCCACGGCACAGCTCGTCAAGTCGCAGCACTAGCGGCTGGCACGGAGTCCCTCCGTCACGGCGCCCCCTTTTTCGGGGCGCCGTGACGGCCCGGTTCCACGAGTACCGTTTTATATTACCCACCGCGATCGTAATGAACGGATTTTCCTGCGCAGTTCCCGCGGCGCCCGAGCGAACGCTTGATGCCGGTGCCGAGCGCTATCGCCCATGCTATGTAATCTTGCCTGTAAAAGTAGCGATCCCCTCTTCAATGCAAAGGGGAGTGAGGCGATCCTCGTTGGCCATTGCGGGTTAACAGAGACGGTGCCTCGCCGCCAGCGCCCCATGGATCTCCTGCCCGGCGCGACCAGTCGAGGTGCGAGCCGTCCGCGAGCACGAGCCTGAGCTCGGGCGAATAGGTGATCCATCCGGTGGGGGATACGTATTTGATTCGCACCGGCAGCGCCGCCATCCCCTTGGCCTCGAACCCGGCGCGGCGCGGCATCTCCAGAGCGACGACACCGTCGTTCACGATGAACCAGTAACTACCCTCGGCGTAGGGGCCGAGCTCCCAGAAGAGGGCGCCGCCTGAAACGCGAGTGGTCGCGCGCAACGGCGCCTGCGTGCGGATCGCCGAGCAGTATCTAGCTCTCCTCCGCGGGATCTGCGCGGTGATGTCCGCCATGCGGTTCGCGGCGGAATCATAACCCCACACCCGTCCCAGGAGCTCGGGGTGGATGCAGAGATACAGGTCGTCCTGGAACCAGGCTCCCCCGCGGGCCTGCTGAAAGACGGACTCCCTCATCCAGCGCAGCTCCCATAGCGAAGCGGCCAGAGTGAGCGGCTGGCGCAGCAGATCTCCCTCGTTCATGGTGAAGAGAAACCGGTTCTCGGCGCTCATGCGTTGGAGCCGGGCAAAGCGGAGGCTCCAATCCTGCAGGTTCAAGCCGAGGCCCGCGAGGCAGGCCGCCGCGGCCAGAACGGTGGCGGCCCGGCGCCTTGTCCGGCTTCCTCCCTCGTTCAGCGCCTTGCAACCGGCGGCGAAGGCCACGCACACGGCGATCCAGGCAGGTACCGCGTAACGCGGCTCCATGCGAGTGGAGACCGGCAGGACCGGCAGCATGGCCGCCACCAGCGCGAACCCCAGCGGAAGAGCCGCCCGGCGTCCCTTCAGGACGAGGAGCGCCAGGATTCCGGCGATCAGAGCGGCGGCGAGCGCGACGGCCGCCGGCGAGAAGCGGCCCGCTACGAGCTCGGCGCCGGTCTTGGCCGGCAGCGTCAGGGCGAGCCAGGGCAGATTGCCGGGCGTCACGGCGAACCCATACCCTGCCAGCAGCGTGCCGTGGACCGCGTAGCGAATCACCAGATAGAGGGCGAGGGCCAGAGCGTGCGGCAGCGCGAGGCGCAGCCTCGCCGCCAGTTTCGTGGCGGGCGCACCGGTGGGGTCGGGCAGCAGGAGAAGGAGCAGGGGCAGCGGTACCGCGTTTTCCTTCGCCATGGCGGCGGCGAAATAGAGCGCGGCCGAAAGCGCGGCCAGCCGCCACGCCGCCGCTCCAGGTGGCTGCCGCAATGCCATGCCCCAGGCGGCGACGGCAAGCGTGGCGAGGAGAATGACCTCGATGTAGTGGCGGACCATGAGGAGAGTCACGAGCGAAGCAATCACCGGCCCGATTAGAAAAATCCACGCGCCCACACCCGCCCAGAGGCGGGGAAGCCAGAGCCGCAGGACGCCGTAAAGCGCCGCCGGACAGCAGGAAAGGACCAGCAGGTGATGGATATAGAAGGCGTGAGGGTCGAGCCCGAAAACGCGCCGGTCAAGATCCAGGGAAAAGTACAGAAGCGGAGTTAAGACCTTTCCGGCCAGCTTGTGAAATTCCGAGGCGTCGAAGAGATACCACCAGGGCCTGCCGGTGAGCACGTGGTGCAGATGATAAAAGTCGTCATACATCCACCAGAGCCGGAGGACCGGATGATAAAGAAGCCACGCCGCCCCGGCGAAGGCCAGGACGATTCCCGTCTCGGCGGCCGTGCGCCGAGCCCTGGACCGATTCCATGGGGTCACAGGGAGTAGTGTACTTCAAGAACCGCGTCGAATTGAAGTCAGCCCGTGAGATTCGGATCGAACTATAGATATTGACATGAATGAATGTATCGGAGGGAGGCTCAGGCCAACGCCGAAAGCTTGCGCAGAAGCTCGGAGCGAGTCGTCCTGCACAGGTTTCCACCGGTGAAAAAGGGGTCTTCGGTGACCTCATACCTCACGTACGCGGGAGGCTGGATGGACATGAGATCTTCGAGCCCCTCCGTTTCGGTTTCGCACAAGACCAGCCCTTCGAGCTTGCCCTCGAAAACATCGATCGAAAACACTCGGCCCTGATGGACATGGTAGTGGCGGGTTTTCTGGAGGCGATCTCCTGGCAGGGCATCGAAAACCTCGTACTCGCCCGGCGATAGGAGAATCCGGCCGATCCTCTGGAAGTAAGGCGAATCCGACTCGAATTTCTTCGTCAGCTTGATGGTCCGCCGTCCGGAGTCCGAGTCAGTGAGAACCCGCAGCCGAAGTCTTGAATTCTGAAGGTACTTGTCCTCGAAGCTCTTCGAGTAAGGCTCGACGGCGCTACGCCAGTCCGCCTGCGGTGACACGAGGAACCGCCGCTCGTACTCGACTCGGGTGTACTTCGTTTCCTCGAAGTTCAGTTGTTGTCCTCTCGGTGCTTTTTCAAAACTCTTTTTCCTCGCGGGGTGATCCTATAGCGCTGCTTCGAGCTGCGCGGCTTGTCGGGAAGGGTCATTTCGACCAAGCCAGATTTGAGGGCTGGGAGTAGATAGGCCTTGCGGAAATGCTCCTCGTTTTTAAGGCCCAGGGCATCCTGAAGGGCTCGCCGATCGAGTTCGCCCTTGAGCACCGCCAGCAAGGCGACTTCCGTGGTGACTTCCGTGGTGACTTCCGTGGTGACTTCCGTGGTACTTCCCCGGTACTTCCCCGGTACTTCCCCGGTAGCTTCGATAACTTCCGGGGCGGCTTCCTCCGGTGGGGCCCCAATCTGGGCCCTGACCTCAGGATCGGGAAAGAAGACGGCCGTGAAGAAGCCGTCCTCGGTGAAGGCTGGCTCTGGGCAGCCTTGCTCGCGGGCCGCCTCCCGCATCCGCTTGATGCCGGTTCCCGCCTTCTCGATGAAGGAGATGCGGTGAAGCAGATCGGCGATGAGGGCGTTGCGCCGCACGCTCTTGCAGCCGAGATCGGCAGGCCGCATCCCTTTCGGCAGGCCGCCCGGGCTACTCACCTCGATGCGATCGTCGTAGATCTCCACGAAGACGTTGGCACCCTCGTTGAACCAGTCCCGGTGCATCACGGCGTTGGTGATCGCCTCGCGCAGAGCGGCGACGGGGTACTCGGGGATCTCGTCGCGTTGCAGGCGTTCGATCCGGTAGGCGGTGCGGGTGTTGCGCTCGATGAAGCGCAGGCTCTCCTCAATGTCGGCGACCACGCCATTCGCGAAGTCCTTGCGATCCAGAAGGTGCACCTTGTCGGTGCCCTTCGCGAGCAGGCAGGTGATGTAGGCCTGGTTGAAGAAGCGCCGGACGTTCTTTGCGAAGAAGAGCACTCCGGCATTGCGGAAGAGGATCTTCCCTCCAGAGCGCTCGGCAGCCTCGATATTCACCAGGACGTCCTCGGTGCGAGGCCGGCCGCTGATGGTGCTCAGGGCGAGCCACGCCTTGTACTTGTCGCGGTCGAAGTCCTGGGGGTAGCGAAACTTGGGGCAGAGGGAGCGGTCGAAGCGGATCGCTCCCTCAGTGCGGAAAAAGTCTCGGATCTCGTCGCGGCTGAGCTTCTGGCTTGTCGCCCCCTGGCGCCAGAAGAACCCGTCGCTGCATTGCACCGGCTTGGTGCCGTTCTCGCGCACCGTAACGACTATGACGGTACCGACCTTCTCGACGATCACCTGAACCGACGGATCGCAGTTGCGGGCGAAATCCTGAATGCGTCCGCGCAACAGGTTCGAATCCCGGATTCCGGCCACGGTACCATCGTCACGCACTCCCAGCAGGATTCTGCCGCCCAGCGTATTCGCCAGAGCTACCACCTCGCGGGCAAAGGACGCCGACAGGCTCTCTTTGAACTCCAGGGTCGTGCCTTCGCCTTCCTGGAGCAGGATTTCGAGATCGGACTGCTTCATCATCTCCCTAGATCGCCGCCTCGGGCGGCGCCTTGAGGGCGAACGCCGCCGAGGAGCAGGTCCACCTGGCACAGAGGAGGTTAGCACGCGTCGTCCGGCAAGGGTTCCCACCGGTGAAAAAGAGGTCCTCGGTGACCTCACGCCCTGCGTACACCGGAGGCTTGATCCGCTGTCCGGTATCCGAGTCGGTGAGAACCCTCAGCCGAAGTCTGGAGCTCTGGAGATACTTGTCCTCGAAGCTCTTCGAGTAAGGCTCGACGGTGCTGCGCCACTCCGCCTGCGGTGAAACCAGAAACCGCCGCTCGTACTCGACTCGGGTGTACTTCGTCCCGAGGTTCAGTTGTTTTTCCTCTCGGTGCTTCTTCAAGACTCTTTTTCCCCGCGGGGTGATCCTATAGCGCTGCTTCGAGCTGCGCGGCTTGTCGGGGAAGGTCATTTCGATCAAGCCAGATTTGAGGGCCGGGAGTAGATAAGCTTTACGGAAATGCTCCTCGCTTTTAAGGCCCAGGGCGTCCTGAAGGGCTCGCCGATCGAGCTCGCCTTTGAGCACCGCCAGTAAGGCGACTTCCGGGGTGACTTCCGGGGTACTCCCTCGGTACTTCCCCGGTAACTTCTTCAGGTTGGGCCACAATCTGGGCCCTGACGTCAGGATCGGGAAAGAAGACAGCCGTGAAGAAGCCGTCCTCGGTGAAGGTTGGCTTTGGGCAGCCCTGCTCACGAGCTGCCTCCCGCATCCGCTTGATGCCCGTTCCGGCCTTCTCGATGAAGGAGATGCGGTGAAGCAGATCGGCGATGAGGGCGTTGCGCCGCACGCTCTTGCGGCCGAGATCGGCAGCCGCCCGGGCTTCTCACCTCGATGCGATCGTCATAGACTTCTACGAAGACGGTGGCACCCTCGTTGGAATTCAACTGTCTATTCCCTAATTGCGGAAAACATAGCGCCGATGGCCAAGACTTGCGCTATGCATTCTCGTACTGGTCCAATTAGGAGCGCAAGAGCTACGGTGCCGAATTGAAAAATAGAAGCCGAGTTCAGGATAAATCGTTCGCTCTCTTTGGTTACAATCGCGTCGTTATTATGGAGGATAGCAAGCCCCCAAGGTACAAGGGCACCCAGCACAGCGGCGCCTGTGCCAAGTGTCAAGGTTTGCCATATTGCCAGCATGCTTTTCAGGCCTTCAAGACGGGCTTGCAAGGGAATCTTTGGGTTGCTAACAAATGCGAGGTTCGGCCCAGAGTTTCGAAGCCATGCTGCGATCATTGCACTGGCTGAGAATGTCAACGTCCACATCGTGAGATTTCCATGTGGAACTTCTGGGCGAAACACAGGCATTGCAATGGCAGATGTGATTAATATCGGAAAGCAAGAGCCAAAACATTGCCACGCCCGTCCTCGGCGAGCCCGCAACATGGCGTAGGTGACGATGAAAAGTGGCAGGCCAAGAAATATAGCGAAGTAACCGTATGTGTAAATCCGTGCGCCATAGAGCACATGAGACGACAGTCGAGGGTCCACGTAGGAAATGACTGCTACGGTCTCGCAGTATCCGATTGAGTTGAGAGTAGCGATCCGGAGTGCAAAGTAATTTTCGCTGTTGGCCACGATTGCTCCCTTCTATGCCACCTGAAGTTTACTATCTGTTCTACGTTCCCTTGCCAAGCCTGGATTTACCCTTTCAACGGTCTTTTAGATCCATGGTCACAGACTAGTGCCCTCGATCCTGTACGCCCAAACCTCGAGCCGCTGCCGGCAAGCGAATCCCCTCAATCTGTAGATACCCGGCCGCTCCTCTAGTGGGTTCGTTAAGCATTGTGGCCGCACTTCCGTGCACGAGTTCAGCCACTCGCGGGTATAATAGTTTGAAATTCCAAATGGCTCTCGCCCATTACTACGGCGAGCACGGCAGTCCCTGCGTCAGTCAAAGCGGCTCCCTCTGCTACGACTATACCCTCATAGGTTCCACATCGGGGAACAGGCACGTCAGTCGCATTCGCCCTAAACCCGTGGCGGTGGCCACAAAACAAGAACACCTCTTTAGTGGCTACCGTTTCCCTGAGTAAGCCTAAGAAGGTCTGTACGTCACTTGGGTCGAATGCTAGGAAACCCCATCTCTGTTGATCGCCCCAACTTAGTCTCGGAACAGCCTCGTCATTCCACCTGAAGGGTGGGTGGTGGATGAGGATGATAATGCGTTGAGCTTTGCTTTTCTTAATCATCCTACGTAAGCGCGCGATCTGAGGCATGCCTAGTTCACCCCACGCACTGCCGCCCAGTGTTAGTTCGGGCGATATCGAGTTCAGTATGAAAACTTCCGTGGACTCATCGGCGAGACTCGCGCTCAGCGGAAATAAATCATACCATTTTGTCGAATACCAGGAACCAAGAAAAATCTTGCGAAATTCACTAGGGTTTCGAATTAGGCGGTCCCAACTCCCCTTCGGGCCAGGTGGTAAAATTTGTTACAAATTAGCCTGAGGTCGGAAGAGAGGGAATTGGCGGACATCGCTCGCTTACAATGCCTTATCCGAGCGACTACCTTTTCGAATCGTGCGTCACGCGTCCTCCATTCGGACAGCTGATTCTTCAACGTCCGGCCGTTGCAGGCTCGGAGTCTAGGATACAGTCCTGCGGCCACCTCCAGATAGCGCACTAAGAGTAAACCATCAATGCCCTCTCGGCTCGCTAACGTATACCTGGCATTGGATAAGACAACAATATGATTTGTTGCGCTGTAGGCTGTACCTAGATCATGATTGCCCGGAGCTAGTAAGATCTTAGTTCCAACGGCGTCTCGCAATGGCCTAAGTAGCTCCATTGCAATATTGTATTCGTAGGAGCTACCGCGGTCGGTGAGATCGCCGGTAATTAGGAGCAGCGTTGGTGGACTCCGCCTTAATGCTTGCGCCAATTCTCCGAGCCTTCTGATACCATCGCTGCCACCCTCGATGCGCTTCTCGCCTTCGGCTACCAAATGTATATCTGTCACGTGTATGGCGTAAGGTGTAAGTGCGCCCATTAAATTGGGCGTCACTCCTTCGACTACTGGGTAGTCATTAAATGTCTTTTTTGTCTTTCTTGAAATTACATGAATTACGAGTGTCGAATACACACACACCGACAACAGAACAGGAATGCCATATAGTTCAAGCCGTGGTCGCGCTGCCGTTATGAGCATCGCAACCCCACCGAGTAAACGTCCCTGCCACGCAAAATAGGCTATAGCCGGAAGGCGTTGCCGCTCTCTTAGGCCGGGAGGAAAGCCGAGCGACGCCGAGAGTTCCGAGAAATAAATTATGCAGTAATAGGCACCAAGCGCAGCGCCAGTCCGGCCGGCAGGCGAGTCCAGCGGCGGCAGACTTAGGTCTCCGGCCCATGCGCCTGGCACTGTCACGGTATATGCAATCTGGCTAGCGAAAACAACGGGTGTCAGTCGACCTCCTGCGCGAATGAACGTCGCAAATAGCGTTGGCATGAGGATCCCGACTCCTTTAGAACGCCAAAGATAAAAAAGCCCGGTAATGATTGTAAGAACAAGTCCCAGCTTGAGAAAATCGATAAAGGCTAACAGGATCGATCCAGAAGCGGATTGGGTACCTAATAGCGATGCAAGAACTAGGAAGAGCAGAGTGCCTGGAACCAAATCCTTGACAAAGTCGCGGAAGTCCAACGGCAGGTGAATGTTAGGTAGAGTCACTGTTCTGGTAACCGGGAAGAATCGATTGGCGCAAGTGCTCGATCACCAAATTTTTTGAGTGATACTGCTTGCCCGAAATGACCCAAACGCCTCTCCGCGACATAGAATGCGCCATTCTGGTCTTTCTGCCGACCCTTAACACCTAAACGGGCTCGGCGAAGTGCCTGCCAGCAGACTGATATTCGTGTCCTAGCAGTCATTTCTCAGTCTTCGGGCTGGGTGAGATCATACGTCTGTCTCTAATCGGCGGCAATAGTCAGGTGTTGACGAGGATCGAGCATGTTCTGATGCTAGGCCTTGGTGATCAAAGTCGGGGCCCGACTCCCTAACCGCTAGTAGTTACTGCGAGGATCGGCCTTCCCGATCATGCCGCCGGCCCGCTTCCTGTGGGTTACGGCTATCTTCGCCGTCGGGGCAGAGGCGGCCGGCGAGGTGGGTGCGGATGGGGAACTCGACCCAGGGATTGGGGTAGCCTTCTTTCTCTTCGTCGCCGGCGGCGGATAGTGGGATAATGCCCAGAGCGAGGCCGGTACGGTCCGGCACGAAGGTGAGGCGTCCTCCATCGCTGCTCCAGGCCGTCAGCTCGATACGCGCTTCTTACTATGTCCAGGCGAAGGCCGTGTCAGGTTTGTGGATAACCGCGCAAATTCCAGGAGTGACCGGAGCGCCGAATTGACCGCTGCAGAGTCAGGAAAGGCCTCGGCGATGTCCGGCTCCAGGACTACGATATTCGAGCCCTCTTTCAGCAGTCTCTTGTAGTAGCGGCCTCTCTCTCCTTTGGAGAAGTCGAAGTCGTACTCGGCACGGAGATCGTCGTCTTCAACGAGGGGTTTGTGTTTCATAGCGTTTCTTTTCTCGAGCGGTGGCTACTCGCGCGCTGATGAGGCGAATCGCGTCGGCCCGCTCTGTATGCGCGACTGCCAAGAGGCGCTCTTGGGAGGAATAGCCGAAGGTGATGAGCCTGACCTCACCTACAGAGTGGTCAGGATCCGGAAGGGTGGTCGCCAAAGGATCGTAGAACACGGAAGTGGCTTCTTCGAATGGGACGCCGTGTCTTTGTAGGTTGGCGGTCGCCTTCCCCCGGTCCCACTCAAATTTCATCGGACTATTATAGGGCAACTCAACCAGATACCAGGGCTTCCCTCTGGAGAAACCCCCGCACCACCCCCAAATCCCACCCGCCCCCCTCCCGCCGCACCGCTTGGTGCTCCACCCCCATCTCCCGTAGGAAATCGAGGAATCCCTCCTTCTCTCTCTCCCGCCCCTCATCCGTCACCGCCAGCACCGGTCGTCCGTACCGTACCGCCAGCCGGATCTCCGCTCGCGTTCCCTCGTTGCCGGGGAGGGCGATGATTCTCCAGGCGGTGAGGATGTTGATGGGATTGCGGCTGTCTTCGCCGTCGGGGCCGAGGTGGCCGGCGAGGTGGGTGCGGATGGGGAGCTCGACCCAGGGATTGGGGTAGCCTTCTTTCTCTTCGTCGCCGGTGGCGGATCGTGGGATGATGCCGAGGGCGAGGCCGGCGCGGTCCGGCACGGAGGTGAAGCTGCGGGAGGCGTCCGCCATCACGCCTCGGCCGCCTCCGGTGAGGAGGTGGTAGCCCATCTCCGCGATCAGGCGGCCGATGGCCTCGGACAAGCCGGGGTTGCCGTGGTCCGGAGCGCCGGAGCCAATTACGGCGACGATGGGGAGGCGGCGGGCGTGGCTCATGATGGCGGGAATCTTAGTACTCTGGACCGCAACGCCCCGCTGTAACCTTCCGGCGCCACGTTGGCTCCTTCCAACGGAGTATCGGAACCTCCGACGTGACGTTGGAAGCTGCCGACGGAGCATCGGACTCTCCAACGAAGCGTCGGAACTTCCAGCGTGACGTTGGAAGCTTCCGACGGAGCATCGGGCTCTGCAACGAAGAGTCGGAACTTTCCAGCGTGACGTTGGAAGCTTCCGACATAATATCGGACTCTCTGACGAGCCGTTGGCTCCTTCCAACGGAGCTTCGACTCTCCGGCGAAGCGTTGGAACTTTCCGACGAGATGTTGGAAACTCCGACGAGGCGTTGGAACCTCCCAATGGGCCCTCGGACTCTCCGACGAGCCGTTGGCTTCTTCCAACGGAGTATTGGATTTCTCCGGCGAAGCTTTGGAGCCTTCCAACGTGACGTTGGAAACTCCGACGAGCCGTTGGAAACTCCGACGAAGCATCCGATCCTCCGACGAGGCGTTGGAATCTTCCAATGGAGCGTTGGAACCTTCAGGAGGCCTTCTTGAGCGTACTCGGTCGCGTCTACAAGGATTCTTTGGCGCTCGTCAACGACCTGTATCAGCTCACCATGGCCTACGCCCACTGGAAGGAGGGCACGGCGGAGAGGGAGGCGGCGTTTCATCTCTCCTTCCGCAAGAACCCCTTCGGCGGCGGGTTCGCCGTGGCGTGCGGCCTCGCCCTGGCCGTGGAGTACGTGGAGAACCTCCGCTTCCGCGACGACGACCTCGACTATCTGGGCACTCTGGAGGGTAACGACGGCGCCCCCCTCTTCGAGCGTGGCTTCCTCGAACACCTGCGGGGCCTGTCGTTCCGCTGCGATCTCGACGCCGTGCCCGAAGGGACGGTGATCTTCGCCCAGGAGCCGCTGCTGCGGGTAACCGGCCCGATCCTGGCAGCCCAGCTTCTGGAGACGCCGCTCCTCAATCTGGTGAATTTTCAGACACTGGTCGCCACCAAGGCGGCGCGGATGCGCCTGGCCGCCGGGGACGATCCGATCGTCGAGTTCGGGCTGCGCCGCGCGCAGGGGATCGACGGCGGGCTCGCCGCCTCCCGGGCCGCCTATGCCGGAGGCTGCGACGGCACGTCGAACCTGCTGGCGGGGAAGGTCTTCGGCATTCCGGTGAAGGGCACTCACGCCCACTCCTGGGTGCTCGCCTTCGGCTCGGAGCTGGAGGCGTTCGAGGCCTACGCTCGGGCGCTGCCCAACAACTGTGTGTTCCTGGTGGACACGTTCGACTCGCTGGAGGGGGTGCGCCACGCCGTGGAGGTGGGCCGGAAGCTCCGCGCCCAGGGGCACGAGATGATTGGCATCCGGCTGGACTCGGGAGACCTCGCCTATCTGAGCCGGGAGGCGCGGAAGATCCTCGACGAGGCCGGGTTCCCCAAGGCCTCGATCCTCGCCAGCAACGAGTTGGACGAGGAGGTCATCGCCAGCCTGAAGCGCGAGCAGGGGGCGGAGATCGGCGTCTGGGGCGTGGGCACGCGCCTGGTGGTGGCCTTCGGCGATCCAGCCCTGGGCGGCGTCTATAAGTTGTCGGCGGTGCGCGATTCCGGCGGACCCTGGCAGTACAAGGTGAAGCTCTCGGAGCAGGCGGTGAAGACGACGAATCCGGGCTTGCAGCAGGTGCGGCGGTACTCGCACCACGGCGAGCTCATCGGCGATTTGATCTGGGACGAGCCGAGCGGGTTGCCACCCTCGCCGAACATGCCGGTCATGGTCGATCCCCTGGACATGACGCGGCGCAAGACGATTCCGCCGGACGCCACAGGGGAGGATCTGCTGGTGCCGGTCTTCCGCCAGGGGCGGCGGATCTACGATCCGCCGGGCCTGGAGGCGATCCGCCGACGGGTGACGGAGCAGCTCGCCCGCTTCCACGGCGGGGTCAAGCGCTTCGTCAATCCCCACCGTTATCCGGTGGGGCTGGAGCAGGGGTACTTCGATTTGAAGACGCGGCTGATTCTGGAGGCCAGGGGGCTGGCGGCCGATCCTCCCGCCTACTGATGTACAGGGGGAGGAGCTGGAAGCGGTTTGGGTGCTCCTGATTCCGGCCAGCGGACGAAGTAGCCATCGGCCCAGACGATGTCCTGGTCGACCTCGGCGGGATTGAAAGGCTCCACCTTGTAGACGTCGCCGCTGTAATAGCCCTTGCGGCCGGGACTGCGGATGCTGATGACGGTCTTGGCCATCAAATTATCCGTGTTGATCCGCACTTCGTAGGGGTTGCCCCAGCCGTCGGTCTCCGGGATCGCCGCGATGTACTCGGGGACGAGAAATTCTTCGAGATCGTCGCGGGAGGTCAGGGGGTTGGCCTGGATATCGTGGGTCTTCGCCTGGGTGTCCTCGGCGTTGCCGGGCGGCGGCGTCTCCTCGTTGCCGTTCCCGGCTTGCTTTTCGGCCTCCTGCTCGGCGACGGTGGCCTCGAGCTGGTCGGTCAACCAACTGTAGAGGGCCGTGCCGAGCCGGCGGATGCCGACCACGGTCTGCTTCTGCTTCTCGATGTCGATTTTTTTTTGCTTTTCGGCGGCATCCTTCTTCTGCTTCTCGGCGTTGGCCTTCTCCTGCTTCTCCGCTTCAGTCTGCTGCTGCTCGGCGCTGGCGGCTGGCACGGTGGCCGGCGGCGTAGCGGGTGGAGCGGCCGCGGCGAGGCCCGGCGGTATCAGGACGAGGGATAGCAACGACAGGCGAAGCAGGACAGGGTGCGTCATACCGGGAAGCTCTCAGGGGAAATGAAGGTTGAATAAACCGGCCCCCGGAATCGCCGCGGGCGCGGCGACCGGTCCAGGCAACCAGGAGCAGGCCCGGACCGGCCCGGGGACCGGTACGGCCGCGCCAGAGGACGGCGCGGCGACAAGAGGGACGTGCGGCGGAACCTGCGGGATTGCACTCCGCGAGGCCCGCACGCGGGTAGGATGACCGTTTTCAGTCCCAGGGCCTTGGCCAGCCGCGCATACGGGTGTCTCTTCCTTCCGGAACGGAAGGTGGAGGGCACCAGATCTACGAGATCTTTGGGCCGCGGTGGAGGCGCGAGGGCCTGGAGAAACGGCCATGTTTGTGATGGTACTCCCATGGAGGAGCCGGTGCAAACGGACTGACCGAGACTGGGAGTTATGCTAAAGTTCAGATACAAATCCTCGGCTGGTCGTGCCGCCCGGAGGTGGTCGTAACTTCGGGGATAAGAAGGAGTCTTCGATGCGAATGCTGTCTCTCGCGCTGGCCATGGCTGTCTCTGGAAGCCTTTCGCCGCTGCTGGCCGCCAATCTGGTTCGTGTTCCTCAGGACGCCGCGACTCTCGACGCGGCCATTCAATCGGTGAGCGCCGGAGGCGCCATCGAGATCGCGGCGGGGACGTATGCCACGCCTGGCGACGGCTTCTCGATCAAGAACGCGAATGCCCGCAAGAGCTTCATCATTCGGGCCGCGGCCGGGGCGGGAGTGGCGCTCGACGGCGGGGGCAGCCGCAGCTTGGTACGCATCGTTCAAAACCCCGGCCAGTTGGTCGTTTTCGAGAACATCACCTTTCAGAACGGTTTCACCACGGACATCAGCTCCGCTGGCGGAGTGACCCTGACCCGCGCCCACGCCGAGTTCCACAACTGCGCCTTCGTGGGCAACCGCTCCGGATTGCCGGCGACCGGCGGCGGGGCCGTGGGAGTGTTGGACAACTCGAGCGCCACCTTCGTCAATTCGTCTTTCCGCGACAATTCGGCTCCCAACTGGGGTGGCGCTCTCGTCGCGCGCGCCTCTTCCATAGTCTCCGTACAGGGGGGGGAGTTCCTGCGCAACCGCGTCAATCTTCCCGGGCACCAGCCCAACTCCGCCGGCGGGGCCATCTATGTGCTCGACGCCACGGTGAATGTCTTCGGTACCCGGTTCGCGAACAACGAGGCGGGCTTCGTGGGCGGCGCCATCTATGCCATCGGGACGTGGAGCCTGGGCTCTTCGCTCCAGATCGGCGGCTCCACTTTCCAGGCCAACCAGGCGGTGTCGGATGCCTGTTGCGGCATCTCCGATTTCACCACCGGCGGCGCCATTCACGCCGAGGATCTGACCAACGTGGTGATCCAGCAGTCGCTGCTGGTGCTCAACCGGGCGGACCTCGGCGGCGCGATCGACAACTACCGGGCTGTGGTGGAGATCGACGGCTCGGTGCTGCGCGGCAACCAGTCCACCCAGGCCAAGCCGGCGGGCAAGGCGGGCGGCGCGATCTCGGCCGTCTCTCCCGACTTCCCCGACGCCTCGACGCAGGGCGGCGCCATCAACCGGCGCTCGGCCCGGCTGGTGATCAATGGCTCGCTGATCCAGGGCGGTCCCGAGGTACAGACGCAATCCGCCTCCGGCGCCTGCCTGCTGGTCAGCGGCGACACGGCGCGGATGTACGGCGGCACCGGGGTGCCGCTGTCCGGCAGCCTCGCCGACAACCGGGCGCAGTTGGTGATCCACGGCTCGGTGCTCTCGGACTGTAACGTGACGACGGCGGTGGCGGACGGCAACGGCTCCGGCGGCGCCATCGCCGCCAATCTGGTCGATCTCGATCTGGAAGACTCCATGATCATCGACTCGGATGCCACGGGGCCCGGGTCCCAGGGCGGCGCCATCAGCCTGCAGCAGGAGTCGACGGCGAAGATCGTCCGTACGACCTTCGCGCGCAACTCGGCGGTCTTCTGGGGCGGAGCCATCCTGAACACGGGCTCGAACATGACGATCAGCAACAGCCGCTTCTATCGCAACCGGGTCGGCAGCGGGGCCGCCTCGCCGGAGTCGCAGTCCCGCGGCGCCTCGATCCTCGCCACTCCCGACAACAATCCAGCCCTGTCGCGCGATGTGACGGGCGTGATCTCCGGCTCCACCTTCAGCGGTCAGGACGGTCTGGACATCCTCGACGTGAACAACGTCTCCGGACCCCAGACCCGTGAGATCTACGACGGCAATCGCTTCAACCCCGTGGCCTACGGTGACCTGGTCTACGGTGACGGCGTTCGCGCGCCCTTCGGCGCCAACGCCAGCCAACTCAACTCCCTCATGCAGGCGCGGGGCAGTATCGCGACGCCCAATACGCGGATCTTCAACCCGCACGAGGGAGCCCTGGTGGTCGTTCCCTCGCCGAACGCGGTGGGCGCGGGCGCGACGGCGCCGTCGAATTCGCTTCTCGCCTACGCCTGGACCGGCGGCGGCGCGTCGATCGGCGGTATCAACGGACTGCAGCCCAGCGGGCTGCTGGAGATGGGCCCGGGGAGCTACTCGCTGAACGTGGACGGCGTGGCCGCGGCGACGGCGAACGTCACCGGGAGCTGCACGTCGGGCTCGATCCTCTGCGTCGCGGGCAACCGCTTCCGCGTCCAGGTCACCTGGAAGGCCGGAGCCCTCGGCGGCGCCGCGCAGGCGGTGTCGCTCTCGGGCGATACCGGCTACTTCTGGTTCACCGATCCGGCGAACGTCGAGCTGATGGTGAAGGTGCTGGACGGCCGCACTCTCAACGGCAGCTTCTGGGTCTTCTACGGCGCCCTTTCCAATCTCGAATACACCCTGACCGTCACCGACACCGTGACCGGGAAGGTGAAGACCTACTCGAACCCCTCCGGCCAGTTCGCGAGCGTCGGCGACACCACGGCCTTCCCGGCTCCGGCGGGCGGAGCGGCGGTCGCGCCGGACGTCGAGGGCGGCCTCATCGACCTGGGGGATGCCGGCGATCTCAGCGATCTCAGCGACATCAGCGGTCTCGGGACTGATGCGAGTGATCTCACCGCGTTGACCAAGGCCACCTGCGCCGCGGGTCCGAACGCACTCTGCCTCAGCGCCTCCCGCTTCCGCGTCCAGCTGGCCTGGAACGACGGCAGGGGCCACACCGGCGTGGGCACGGCCGTGCCGCTGAGCGCCGACACGGGCTACTTCTGGTTCACCTCGGCGAACAACATCGAGGTGATCATCAAGGTGCTGGACGCCCGCACCTTCAACAACCATTTCTGGGTCTTCTACGGCGCGCTCTCCAACCTGGAGTACACGCTGACCATCACCGACACGGTGACCGGCGCGGTGAAGACCTACCACAACCCGCAGGGGAAGTTCGGGAGCGTCGGAGATACCTCGGCGATCCCGGGGCCTTGAGCCTTCCTAGATAGAGAACGGCAGCGATCGTCCTTCGAGCTCCAGGAGCCGGGCCTTCGCTGCCAGCCCGCCGCCGAAGCCGGTGAGGGAGCCGTTCGAGCCGATCACGCGGTGGCAGGGGACGACGATGGGGATGGGATTGGCGCCGTTGGCGCGGCCGACGGCCCGGGTGGCCGCGGGCTTGCCGAGCGCGCGGGCGACGTCGGCGTAGCTGCGGGTCTCGCCGAAGGGGATGCGGCGCAGCTCCTCCCAGACGGAGAGCTCGAAGGGCGTGCCGCGCGGCGCCAGGACGAGATCGAAGTCCTCGCGCTGCCCGGCAAAGTACTCGTCGAGCTGGCGCCGGACCTCAGCGGTGCGGCCGGCGTCCTCGGTCATGGGAATCGCCGCCTTCTCGTTCTCGATCTTCTGCGCGTCCCGGCCGTGGCCGAAGGCGATGCGGACCACCGCGCCGTCCTCGTCGACGACGCAGATCAGGGGACCGCAGGGACTGTCGACGGTGGTGGTGTACCAGTTCATGCTTCGTCTCCCAGGGTTTGCCAGAGGTGGAAAGTGGCCCAGCTCCGGTAGGGAGCGAAGGGCCGCATGAGCTCGCGCGTCGCGGCGGCGTCCGGCCGCTCGGCGAGGGAGAAGAACTTCATGAGGCCGCGCACCAGGCCGGAGTCGCCCACCGGCACGCAGTCCTCGAAGCCGAAGGCCCGCATCATCACGTAGTGGGCGCTCCAGGGGCCGAGGCCGCGCACGGCGAGGAGGGCGGCTTCCACCTCTTCGGCGGGCGCCGTGGCCAGCCGGTCGAGGTCGAGCTCGCTGGCGACGATCCGCCGGGCGACGCCGGTCAGGTACTCCGCCTTGCGCCGGGAGAACTGGAAGGTCGCCAGCTCATCGACCTCCAGCGCCGCCACGGCCGCGGGGCGGGGAGGCGCGAAGAGGCCGCCGGGAGCGGGGGTGCCGGCGCGCTCCACCAGCCGGCGGCGAAGACTGAAGGCGAAGGGCAGGTTGATCTGCTGGCCGAGGATCGCCCACGTCAGGCCGTCGAAGGCGTCGGGCGTCTGAAGAATGCGCCAGCCCTTGCGGCCGGCGATCAGCGGCGCCAGCTTGCGGGAGGCGGAGATCTGGCGCTCGAACGGCGCCGGATCGCGGTTGAGCCCCAGGAGCCGCCAGAGCTGGTCGCGGGCCTGGATCTCGGCGTCCCCCGGCAGGGGAGCCTGGGCTTCCAGGGTGGCGCGGGCGTTTTTGGGGCTGAGGCCTACGCGCAGCAGAGCCGGCACGCCGCCGATCCAGAGGGCGATCGCGAAGTTTTCCCCGTCGACCCGCGCGGTCAGGCTCTTGGGATCCCGGCCCAGGTAGGTGAGCACCCGCGCCGTGGGATAGGCGGGCGGAAGCTCCAGGTCGAAGGAGAGCTCATGGGACGTCATGGCGGAAAATATAGCGGAAGGCCGGGTCCCGATCCACCCGGATCTTGCTGGGAAACTGCGAGAAGTTTTTTCTCGCAGGGGGCTTGACAACCCTTTCCGTTCTGCTACACTCCGCCTCCCTTAATGAACCTGACGAGGCCGACCATGAAATCACAAGCTTTCCTCACTAACGATTGCCTGCTCAGAACCGGTAGCGAATCCTTAACCGGATTCATTCCGGCGAACGAGCCCCGTTCCGGGAAGGGAACGGCACCCTAGGAAAGCTTTTCGAAGCGGCTTCACACGAAGCCTTCCTGGGTGATGAGCCCCGGAAGGCTTTTTGGCTTTTCAGGGCCAGGAAAATTTTGATCTCCGGGTTGACAGCCCGGTTTTGACTGGAAACCCTTCGGCTCCGGCGGTGCACGCGCCTCGCGCGAGCGATTGGAGAGCGTGTATTCCGTGTACGGTTTCTACCGCCGCGGGGGGAAAGGTCCCTGATAGTGGATAGCTCAAAGGTAGAGCATCGAGCTGATAACTCGACTGTCGTGGGTTCGAATCCCACTCCAATCGCAGCCACGGAAGTGGCACTTTAGCAGGTCTCCGGGATGGCGGTCCCGTGCGAACCGCCGGCCGGCCGGGTTGTCGACGGACCGGCAACAGATGAAAGCGCTTTGCGACCCGCGGATACCGGGCTCGCCCAAACGCCGCAACGCCGCGGCGACGAACCTGGGTCTTTCGATCAGGTTTCGCCGTGGCGCCAGGACGGAGTCGGCGGGTCCTCAAGCGTGCCCCGCGCCGGAGGTGTGGCGGAGCCGGTGTGCCGTCATTCCGGAGATCGTTCCAATGTCTTCAAGGTAGGAGGTGTGCAATGTTTCCCATGAATTGGACGGATATCCGCGAGCACGAGCGGGGCCTCCTGTTCCATCGCGGTGTTTTCGAGCGGCTGCTGATGCCCGGCCGCCATCTGATCTTCGATCCGCTCGGCCGTTATACGGTTGAAAAGGTTTCGGTGCGGCAGGTTGTGTTCGAGCACCGCGACCTGGAGGTGATCGTGCGCTCGGGCGCCCTCGCCGGCCAGACTCTGGTGCTGGACCTCAAGGACCACGAGCGGGCTCTGGTGTGGGTGGACGGCCGCGTCGAGTCGGTGCGCGGCCCGGGCCTGCACGCGCTGTGGACGGCGTTCCACGAGGTGCGCACCGAGGTGGTGGACAGCCGCACGGTACGTTTCGAGCATCCCGAGCTGCCCTTGATCCTGATGGCTCGCGGTGCCCGCGAGCTGATCGAGAGCGCGGTCGTCGCCGCCGGCTGGGTCGGCCTGGTGTTTCAGGACGGCCGGCACGTGGCGACCCTGGGGCCGGGCGTCCATGCCTTCTGGCGGGGTGAGGGACTGGTGAAGGTGCTGCCGGTCGACCTGCGCGAGCGGGCGGCCGACGTTTCGGGCCAGGAGATCATGACCGCCGACAAGGTGACGCTGCGCCTCAATGCTCTCGTCACCTACCGGGTCGTCGATCCGCTGAAGGCGGTGGGCGAGGTCGACGACTTCGTGCAGGCGCTCTACCGGCAGACGCAGCTCGCGCTGCGGGCGGTGGTGGGTACCCGCGAGCTGGACGTGCTGCTGGCCGACAAGGACGGCGTCGCCCGCCAGCTCGACGAGTCCCTGCGGGGTGCGGTGGCGGGCTTCGGCCTGGAGGTGAAAGCCGTGGGCATCCGCGACATCATCCTGCCGGGCGAGATGAAGGACATCCTCAACCGGGTGACCGAGGCCCGCAAGGCCGCGGAGGCCACCCTGGTCACCCGGCGCGAGGAGACGGCGGCCATCCGCTCGCAGGCGAACACGGCGCGCATCTTCGAGTCGAACCCGACCCTGATGCGGCTGCGCGAGCTGGAGGTGCTGGAGAAGGTGAGCGAGAAGGCCAACCTCACCGTGGTGCTCGGCGAGGGCGGCCTCGCCGAGCGGGTCGTGAAGCTGCTGTGAGCCCCGGCGCCCCGGCGCCGCTCTCCCGCGAGGGGGGCGGCGCCGATTTTTTGGTCCTCCGGTACAATCCCGCCCATGACGGCAGACCCCCGGGCGTTCATTCCCATCGATACCGACGAGGCCCTGGCCCGCGCCGCGCGGCAGTGGGCCGGCTCGCCGCTCGTGGGCCTCGATACCGAGTTCATCCGCACCAACACCTTCTTCCATCGTCTGGGGCTGATTCAGGTCTCCGACGGCCGCACGTCCTGGCTGGTCGATCCGCTGGCGGCTCGCGATCTTTCGCCCCTGATTGAGGTTTTTCGTTCGCCGGGGATCAAGATCCTACACTCGGCGAGCGAGGACATGGAGGTCTTCTACCGCGCGCTCGGCGTCGTTCCGGAGCCGCTGTTCGACACTCAGATCGCGGGCGCGCTGGCAGGTGCGGGTGCGTTCCTCAGCTACCAGAAGATCGTCGCCGCCTACCTGGGTGTCGAGCTCTCCAAGGAGGAAACCAGAACGGACTGGCTCGCCCGCCCGCTCTCCGCCGCGCAGCTCGCCTACGCCGCCATGGACGTGGCCTATCTGATTCCCCTCTACGAGAAGCTCACGGCCGGTTTGGGCGAGCTCGGCCGTCTGACCTGGGCTTTCGAGGATTCCGGAGCCCTGGTGGATACCTCGCGGTTCGCGGAGGATTCCGAAGCGGCGTACCTGAAGGTCAAAGGGGCTGGCCGGCTCGATCGCCGGCAGCTCGCCGCGCTTCAGGCGCTGGCGGCCTGGCGCGACCGCGAGGCCCGTCGCCGCGATCTGCCCAGGAGCTTCGTGGTCAAGGACGACCTGCTTCTCGCCCTGGCCAGCCGGCGGCCGAAGGACGCCAAGGACCTCGAGCGGCTGCCGTCCTGCGAACCCCGGCAGGCGGCTCGCGACGGCGCCGTCTGGCTGCGGCTCATCGAGGCGGCGGCGGACCGGCCGGAGGCGGAGCTTACCGCCCGGCTCTCCGGCAAGCCGCCGTCCCTCGCGGTGCGCGACCTCGAGATCCGCCTCCGCGACCGGATCCGAGAGAAGGCGGCGGCCCTCGAAATCCCGCCTGAGGTTCTGGCCTCCCGCCGGGTCCTCGAGGCTCTGATGCGGCTGACGGTGGGGAAGGCCGACCCCCGCCTGCCGCGGGAGCTCCTGGGCTGGCGGCGGGAAGTGATCGGCGAGGACCTCCTGCGCGAGGTCCTCGCCATGCCCACAGCCGTCGAGTGAAGCTGAGCTTCTGGGTTCCCAGGCGAGCCTGAAAGTTCTCGATACTTGCAAATCGACCTGTGCCAATCAATGTCTGTCTATTTCGCGGAATTCTTTAATGCGGTATACTACCAAGATGGCCATGACAATTGATGATGAGGTTAGGCGGGCGACGAAGCTGCTGGAGACCGTCATGCAGGCCGCGGGGCTGACCCGCAAGGATCTGGACCAGAAGCTCGGGGCCGGGCCGGGGTACGTCAGCCAGGTGCTGACCGGCAGGATGGAGCTGAAGCTGCGGCACATCATTGCGATCCTGCGGTCCCTGGAGGTGGAGCCCTCGGTCTTCTTCCAGACTCTCTATCCGGAGAACCGGCCGGCGACGGACGCGGTGGTGATGGAGGAGTTTCTCCGCCGCTTCCAGCAGCTGGGCTTCGGCCCCCGGCCGGCGCAACCGGCGCCGGCTCTGGACCCTCAGGGGCTGGAGACGCTGATCCGGAGCGCCGTACGCGCGGCCATGGCTGAGCCGCCGGAGCCGGCTCCCCCGAGCTCGCCGGGCAATGGGGAGGATCGGAGCGAGAGGCATCGCGAGGGCAGGAGTCCCTCGCGGACGGGAGATTGAGAAGCTCTAGCTTCGCGCCTCGCTCTTCGATGCCGGTGACTCTTCGAGCCGCAGCAGGTCCGCGGCTACGGTGCGTAGCAGTGCCTCGGTTGCACGCTCCTGCCGCAGGGCATCGCGAAGGACGAGCAGCATCCCCAGGGCCTCGCGACGTATCTTGCGGGTCTGGAAGATCGTAATCGTCTGGTCGATGAGCTTGCGGATCTCCGCGGTCCGGCCCGCCTTCAGCCAGAGAGCCGCCAAATCGAGGGACACCAACGCAACCTCGTAAGATAGATGAGCCTTGTCGAACTGGGCTCGCGCCTCAAGAAGCTTCGCTTCGGCCAGAGCGTCGTTGCCGGTTCCCGCCGCGATTCGGCCCTCCAGCCACTGGGACTTCACCACTTCGAGGGGCCCGGCGTGACGGGTGAAAAGAATTTTGCTCTGTACGAAAACCTGGTGAGCCTGCTGCGGCCTGCCGTACTCAACGAGACACCAGATCAGGTTGTGGATGGCGATCGTCATGAGCTTGGGGTCGCGGCCATCAAGGAGCGCGATCCCGCGGGTCAGGAGGTGGATCGATTCCTCGATCTCGAAAGCGTAGCCGGCGGATATGCCCATGCTGATGAGAGCGCGAGCCGTTCCGTTGACGTCACCCTCTTGCTCATAGATCGCATGGACGAGGTCGAGCAGGCGGCGAGCCTCGGCGAATCGGCGTTGGTCTTTGTAGAGGGAAGCGGTGAGGTCCATGAGGCGAGCCAGGAGCAGGGGATCGCCACTGCCGCGCCCGGCCTTCTCCATGGCGCGGACCAGATCAGACGCGGCTCCCGCGAAATCGTCGGCTACCCGGCGCGCATTGCCGAGCTCAGCCCAGGCCCGGGCTTGCAGATCGGCGACTGCCGGGTCTCCCATGGCTGCGGCGCCAAGGTGTTCGGCCAGCGACACGGCGAGCTCGGCCGTCAACACCATCGTTTCCAGATCGCTGGCGCGCAGTGCCCGGCACCGTTCCATGAGAGCCTCGCACCGCGACCGGTCGCGCGACGCACGATCCGTCTCGGTGAGAGCCCCGAGGCTGGGCACCTCCCTGAGGCTGGGCTCGCGGTCGGCTCCAGAGCCTTCGCGGGCCATGGTACTGGCGTACCGGCGAGCGTTCGCAAACGCTTTGAACAGTGGGAAATCGTATTGAGACTCTTGATCCTGGGCCAGCTCGGGGCGGCTACGGCCGGAGCCGAGTACGGTGGCAGCCAGGGGCGCCATCTTCGCCCTGCACAGGGCGCAACCGCGAATGAGATGAGAGACCAGAGGGGCTGCCTGGCTTGCGGACAAATCACCTAGGAGAAGGCGCTCCAGCTCGCCCGTGCTCGGGTGGCTGGCACCCGGATTCCCTTCAGCCATGAACCCTCCCAAGAGAAAATCAAAAGATCCTCAGAATTATCGCACAGATCCGCTTGCCCGGCGCAAGGCGTGGTTCCCGGAGGAGATAATTCCTCCGGGAACGGGTCGAAGCCTCAGCCATTCGGGTCGATCATGGCTCCCCGGTTCAGGGTAGTTTTTGTATCCGTGGTACCACTGGTGGGGGGGGGCGTAGTCGTGGTCTTCTCGGACACGCCGCGCAGGCCGGGCAGGCTCTCGGCAGCGGGGAAGCCCAGCCAGTCCAGTAGCTTCTCGAGCAGCGAAAGGCTGGCGACGGGCGGTGGGGTGGCGTGTGGACGAGGTCCGGGAGCCGCCAGCGCGGGAGCGGCGGCGAGGACCAGGACGAGGGCGACGGCGGCTGTGAGGCGTCGAACATTGAAGTGAAGCATCGCAATCCCTCCTTTCCGAGGGCCGGCCGGAAGCCTCCATTGGCCGCCGCGCCCGCGGGGAAACTGTGTCGGGTTTCTGGGGCTATTGTGTGACAGAAGGCTCCGTTTCATCCGTTGAACCCTCAGATTGGACTGGCATGGCTTGCGGAGCCTCCAAGGAGTCTTTCTCTTTCTTTAGTGTCGCAAGCTCGCGGAAAGGAGCCATCGCCGGTTCCGGAGGTCCGTAACGGCCCTGCAAGGGGGTGACTTGAGAGAGGAACCGGCCGGACAGCCGGGGTTGGGGAGGCTGGCTCAGCCGGTGAACTTGTAGCCCAGGCGGTGCACGGTGATGACGTGCTTGGGGTCCGCCGGGTTGTCCTCGACCTTCTTGCGCAGCTTGGCGATGTGCATGTCCACGGTGCGGGTGAAGGGGATGGCGTTGTAGTCCCACACCGTGTCGAGGAGGGTCTCGCGGGTGACGATCTCTCCCCGGTGCTGAATGAAGTAGGCGAGGAGCTGGAACTCGCGGGGCGAGAGATCGATGGCCTCGCCCCCCTTGTGCGCCTCGTGGCGGCGGAAATCGATGGCCACGTCGCCGAAGCGGTAGGTCTCCAGCGGCCCGGCGGGCGGGATGGGGCTGCGGGACCGGCGCAGCACGGCCTCGGCGCGGGCCAGCAGCTCCATGAAGCCGAAGGGCTTGGTGATGTAGTCGTCGGCGCCGAGCTTCAGGCCCAGCACCTTGTCGATCTCCTGGCCGCGGGCGGTGAGCATGATGATCGGCACGCCGTGGCCGCCGCTCCTGAGCTGCTTGCAGATGTCGAGCCCCGTCATCTTGGGCAGCATCACGTCGAGCAGGATGAGGTCCGGCGGATCGGTCGCCGCCATCGCCATCTCCAGGCCGGCCTCGCCGTCGCGCGCCAGGGTCACCGCGTAGCCCTCGTACTGGAAGCCGTCGCGCAGGGCGACGGACATGGCCTCGTCGTCTTCGACGATCAGGACGCGCGCGCTCATTCGGATCTCGAGAGGAGTGCTTCCTGGGTTGCGGCGGTGGTTGAGCTCGCGGTTTCGGGCACCTCGACGGGGAGGTGGATGGAGAACGTGCTCCCCTCGCCGGGCCGGCTTTCGACCGTCACCCGGCCGCGGTGGGCGTCGACGATATGGCGGACGATCGAGAGCCCCAGGCCGCTGCCCTTGACGTCGTGCACCAGGCCGGTGCTCACGCGATGGAAGCGGTCGAAGATCTTGCGCTGCTCGTCGCGCGGAATGCCGATTCCCTGGTCGGTGACGGCGACTACGATCCAGTCGCCATCGCGGCGCAGGGCGACGGTGACGTCCGTCTTGCCGTTCGAGTACTTGACGGCGTTGTCGAGCAGGTTGGAGAGGGACTGCGCCACCGCGCCGGCGTCGATGCGGGCCGGCGGCAGCGGGATGTCCGCGCCTTCGAGGTGAATGTTGAAACCGCTCTGGCGCAGGCGCACGCCGAAGGTCTTGAGCGTCTCGCAGACCACCTCGCGCACGTCGCAGCGCTCGAAGTGATAGGTCTTGCGCCCGGACTCGATGCTGGCGAAGTCCAGGATGTTGTTGATGAGCTGGGAGAGGCGCCGGCTCTCGGTTTCGATGTACTCGCCGTACTCGCGGGTCTTCTCCGGAGTCTCCACCCGGCCGAGGCGCAGCAGCTCGGCGAAGACGCGGATCGAGGCGAGAGGAGTACGCAGCTCGTGGGAGACGTTGGAGACGAACTCGTTCTTCATCCGCGACAGCTTCATCTCGCGCGATGAGGTGCGCAGGGTGAGGAGCACGCCGCCCAGGAGCACCGCGGCGAGGGCGGCGGAGAGGCCGACGTTGAGCAGGAAGCTGCGCCGCGTCATCGCGGCCGGCGTCGCGTGCCGGCTGGCGAGGCCGATCGTCCAGTCGGTGAAGACCAGCGAGAACGGCTTTTCCGCCTCCATGCGCCGGTTGTGCGGCGGGCCGGTCGAGTAGACGGTCCGCCCCTTGGCGTCGGTCACGGAGACGAGAGGCGCGAGCTCGCCGGAGTCGAAATCGGCGAGCGACCGGCTGACCGCCAAAGGCAGCACGTGGGCGCGGAAGTAGTCCTCGTCGAGCACCATGCCGGCCAGCCCCACGAGCTTCGAGGCGTCGTCGGTGATGGGGTAGAGGAGGATGCGGTAGGCGGGGTCCTTCTCCTCGACCGTCAGCCGCACGCGCTCGACCCGGGCTCCCTTCATGGCGAGGAGCCGCCACGGCGAGCTGGCGACGTAGACGGCGGTCAGCTCCGGCGACCAGGGGGGCGGCTGGAAGGTCTCACAGGACGGGTAGAAGTAGCGCGGACGGTCGTCGCCATCCTGAAAGCTCACCACGAACAGCCGCTTGACCCCCTCGACCCCCTTCTTCTTGAAGTGGGACGCCGCCTTGGCGAGCTGGTGCTGCGTGAACACCGAGGCCGGCAGGTCGAGCACGCGCTCGGCGTTGTTGCGGTAGAAGTAGTCGACGTCCTTGGAAACCCCCTCCAGGAAGTTGTTGAGCACGGCCTTGTGCACCAGGGCGGAGGTCTGGTCGAGGCGGGCGAGCGAGCGGTACTGAAGCGCCAGCAGCACGAGCAGCGGGATCAGCACGGCGGTGAAGCCGAGCCACTGGGTGTAGCGCTTGAGGACCGGCGGCAGGTTCATGGTGACGGAAAGTCTAGAGCAAAGCCGGCGGGCGGGCGGTGGCGTTCCCTTCCGTTTACAAAGGTTTTACGGCGGCTATCTGAAAGTTATTTTCACCACCGCGCGCCCGAGGTGGACTTCGTCGCCGGACTGCACCCGCACGCCTCGGCGGTCGTGGGCGCTGACGTCGATGGTCTTTCCCGTGCGGTAGATGCGGGTGCCCGAGGCGTTCTGCTCGGCGCGCAGCCAGTAGCCGCCGCTCGCCGCGTCCCAGGCGAGGCGGGCATGCTCGCGGGAGACGGTGTGGTTGATCTCGCCCTCCTCACGGAAGGCGACGTCGTTGCGCCGCCGCACCCGGCCGTCCGAGTCCACCACCTCGTCCAGCCGGCCGAGGTAGATCCGCTCGCCGTCGAGCTCGTAGACGTGCTGGGTGGCCGTGCCCTTGAGCACCGTGACCTCCAGGGCGGGCCGGGGAGCGGCAGCGGCTTCGGGGGTGGGAGCGGCCTCGATCTTCGTGTACTCCACCCAGAAACGGCGGTCGGCGAAGTTGGGGCTCGCGGCCTCGTCGAAGGCGACGTCCACCTCCAGGCCCGGCGGCACCGGGCAGTCGCGCTCCCGCAACCGGGCCGGAACCTCGTCCTTGAGATTCCATCCTTCGCGGACCACGGCCTCCAGCTCCGTGCGCACCTGCGGCTCGGGAGCGAGCAGGTGGACGCGTAGCCGGTTGAACGGAAACACCCGCTTGCCGCCGCCGACGGCGATCACGCGGCTCTCGACGTCGTCGAGGATCGCCCGCCGGATCTCCAGCGGCGAGGTGCCCTTCATCCAGGGCTTGAGCCAGTCGCGCATCTTGCCCAGGAAGTCATTCATGGTTTTGGCCTTTGCGAAGGAGGAGGTGTCTGAGAGGGCTGCGGCGCCTCGGCACGCAGATCTCCGAGGTCCGAGGCGGTCTTCACGATCTCGCCCGCCGCCGGCGCGGCCAGCCGGCCGCCGTAGCCGCCGTGCTCGATGATGACACCGAACGCGATCTTGCGGCCGGTCTGCGCGTCGTACGGAGCGAAGCCGATGAACCAGGAGTGGGAGCCCTTGTCCTTGACCTCCGCCGTTCCCGTCTTGCCGGCGATGGCGGGCTGGATGCCGGAGAGATAGCGGGCGCCCGTGCCTTCCGTCACCACCCGGCGCAGCGAGCCCGCGAGGCTGCGCGCGAGATCGGGCGACAGCACCGGCACCGGCGCGGCCCGCCGCGTGTTGCTCTCGTCGATCACCCAGCGCCCCTCCGGCATGTTGCCGCCGCTCGCCAGCGTCGCCGCCACCCGGGTCATCTGGAGCGGCGTCGCCACCACCTGGCCCTGGCCGTAGGAGGCCTGGGGCAGGGCGGCCTTGAGCTGCGCCGCCGTACTCGGCTTGGCGACGGAGATGCCGAGCTTCTTCGCCGTTTCGAGCAGCGCCTCCGGCCCCACCTCGTAGGTGCCGAGCTGAGCGAAGAAGGCGTTGCAGGAGACCACCAGCCCCTTGTCGAGGTTCACCTGACCATGCGGCGTCCGGTCCGTGGGGTCGTCGCGGATGGCCTTGCCAAAGCCGCGCACGTTGTTGCCCACCCGGTTGTCTTGCAGCAGCTTGCACTCGAAGGTCTTGGCGGCGAGGCCCGGATCCTTGCGCAGGGCCGCCATGGCGGTGACCACCTTGAAGGTGGAGCCGGGCGGATAGATGCCATAGCGCGCCCGGTCGATGAGCTCGTTGGCGGCCTGGGCATCGGTGCTCGGCGCCGCCTGCGATTGCCGCGCCGGCCACGGGTAGCTCGCCGAGGCCAGGAGCTCGCCGGTGACGGCGTCCATCACCACCGCCGCGCCGCCGAAGCCCGCCTGCCGCGCGTAGCGCTCCAGTACCTCGGCGGCCTTGAGCTGCAACCGCACGTCGATGGCCAGGCGCAGGGATCGATTGCGGTCGAGAATGCGCCGCACCGGCGGGTAGTCCGGCCGCCAGCGGTAGCGCAGCAGGGGAATCAGCTCGCTGTAGTCGAGCTGGATCTCCCGCGTCTTGCTGCCGTCCGGCTGTTGGATCTCCACCACGCCCGCGAAGTCGTCATAGCCCTGAAGGCGGATGCGCGAGTCACGCTCGGCATACGAGGTGTTGGGCGCTCCCCAGTTCACCCGGTTGTTGAGGTCGCCCAGCAGGTGGAAGGTTTTGCCGCCGAACGGGTAGAAGCGAGCGCCTTTCTCCGGGCGCAGCGGAGCCGGCGGCAGCGTCGCTCCCAGCCGTTCCAGGATGGCCCGGCCCTGCTCGAGCTCGGCCGGATCGCTGCTCGCGAGCAGCACGCCGTTTCTGTCCATGATGCTGCCGCGGGGGATGCTCTGGGCGATGTCCACCAGGCGGGGGTTGTACTCATAGCGGCGTTTCGCGTCGCCCTGGAGCGTCAGGGCGCCGCGGGCGAGGAACTTGTCCGCCGAGACTACCTGCACCTGCGCCGCCTTGCCGAGGATGGCGAGGAGCACGATGCCGAAGGCGATGGCCGTCCACTTCGCCGGTCCCTGGAAACGCCGCGACGACTCCGGACCTCCGGGATGGGCGGAGACGGCGGCCAGCATGCCGAGGATCAGGAAGTTGGCGAACATCGCCGAGCGTCCGGAGCTGAGGAACGGCGAGACGACGCCCGAGAGGGGAAGCACTCCCACGATGCCGCCGGCGATGAGCAGGATCTGGAGGGCCACCAGGATCGTGAGCCCCAGGGCCAGGAAGAAGCTGTAGACGCCCTGGGCCCGGTAGGCGGCGCGGAAGCCGCGCACCGCCAGCACGACGTAGAGCGCGATGACGGCCAGCAGGCCCAGGAAGCCCAGCTCCTCGCCCACTGCGGCCAGCACGAGGTCGGTGTGGACGGCGGGCACGCGCTGCGGCTGCCCGAGCCCCAGGCCGGTGCCGGAGAGGGCGCCGCCGGCCATGGCCCATAGCGACTGCGCCAGGTGATCGCCGCCGCGGAACCCGTTGTCCCACGGCGACATCCACATTTCGAGCCGGCCGGTCACCGTCTTGGGGAAGCCGAGCTTGAAGCCGATCCAGAAGGCGACGACGATCGCCGCGATGCCCACCACCGCCATCCAGGCCTGGCCGCGGGCGATGCAGTAGAGGCTGAGAAACAGGATGGCGAGGACGAGCGCCGGCCCCAGGTCCCGTTGCAGGAAGAAGAAGGCCAGCACCAGGCAGATGGCGAGGACGGGCGGCGCGAAATATTCGAGCTTGGGAATGCCCAGCCGGGCGAGAGACCCCGGCAGGTTGCGAGTTTCCGGCAGCTCGCGTAGGAACTCCCAGCGGTCGAAGAAGTAGCCGGCCAGGAAGAGGACGATGAGGATCTTGATCGCCTCCACCGGCTGCACGCCCAGCAGGTTCACCTTGGCGTCGCTGCCCTCCGGGCCGCTGCCGAAGAGGATGAGGATCACCGAGAGGAAGAAGGCGGTGAACAGCGGCAGATAGCTCATGCGCCGCAGGGGCGAGCGCTCGTAATCGATCAGGCTGCCGGCGGCGAGCAGGACGCAGCCCCCCACCACGCCCTGAATGAAGGTCAGGTAGAGCGGCAGGTCGCGCAGCGGATCGCGCACGCTCGTCATCACCGCCAGCCCCAGCCCGGTGAGCAGCAGGGCGATGGGCAGCAGGAGCGGATCACCCTGGAAGCGCCGGTACCGCCAGACGCCGTGAACGGCGGCGAACGACAGGAAGAAAAGGCCCGTCCACAGCCAGTAGGAGGAGCGGAACTGGCCCGGCGTGCGCACCACCAGCCGCGGCTTGACCTTGCGCAGTTGGGCCAGAGTCAGGAGGTTGAGCGAGGGGACCTCGCCGCCCGCCCGCTGCTTGGCGACCGTGAGCCGGTCGCGGAAGCCGGTGAGGCGGCGGTCGTTCTCGATATCGGAGGCGGGAACGCGGACGCGTGCCAGCTCGCCGACATTGGGAATCTTCCCCAGGTGGGCGCGCTTCCAGATCTCCCCGGCCACGAACGACCGCTCGGCCGAGCTGTCGAAGGCGTCGAGCACGGGCAGGAGCTGGTCCTCCCCGCGCAGGGAGTTGAGATCCACCGCCTCGCCGAGGCTAAGCCGCTGCTCGAAGCCGTCGAGTTGCTTGACGGTCGCCAGATAGACCAGAGCCACGCCGAGGAGGACGACGAGCGCGGCGGCGGCGAGCAGCATGGCCTCGAGATTGCGGGCCGAGCCTCCGGGAGTCCCGGGCATTCCCGGCATCGGCGGAATGCGGAAACCCCCGCCTCCCTCTGGGGAGCCGGCGCGGCTCTGGCGATCGGCGGCCGTGCTGCGGGTCACCGGCATGCGTTCAGGGTCCCCGTCACGGCGTTTCCATTCCCAGCTCTGACAGCCGGTCGTCGATCAGCTCGATCTGGGCCTCGACCGCGGCGCGGTTCGCCTTCGCTTCGGCGTAGGAGGCGATGTCGCGGTAGAGATCGACGGCCTGAGCGTAATGGTCCTTGGCGCTGATCAGCAGATCGCGTTCCGGCTCGGTATCCCGCGCCGCCACCGCATGCGTCTGGAATTGCTGGCCCTGGAGCCGGTGAGCGTCCGCCAGCATGGCCCTCTCCCGCCGCCCCAACGGATAGTTGCGGCGCGAGAGCTGGTTCAGGACCTCCTCCAGCTTCGGCAGGTTGGACTCCTCGTAGGAGTAGACCCGGGCGAGCCCCAGATATGGATCGGGCCACTCCGGCGCCAGCTTCGCCGACTCCTCGAGCTCGTAGACGGCGTCCTGAAGCTTGTCCTGCGCCTCCTTGCGCTTCCCCTGGGCGCGCAGGCCTTGCGAGTCGATGCGGTCGAGATGCCCCTGCGTGTAGAGCATCTTGGCCCGCGCCGATTTGTCGTTGTAGTCGACGTCCACCGCTTCCTTCAGCCGGTCGTGAGCCTTCTGCCAGCCGGGCTTGGTGGTCGACGGCGAATCGCCCCGGTAGGTCGCGAGGATCCGGTCCGCCGATTTGACGAGCGACTCCTTGAGGTCCTGGCGCACGTCGGAGAGACCCGATCCCGGCAGGCCGAACGGCGCGATGCGGTGATAACGCGACCACAAGGCGTCGAGGTCGGGCGAGGCCTCCGTCGCGAGATCGTGGCGGATGCCGCCCGCCTCGCTACGCACCCACATCTGGGAGGCGAGGCCGGCGACGGCGGCCAGCAGGATGACGGTGAGCTGAACCGGCCAGCGCGGCGCCTTGGAAGGCGGCGGAGCCGGCGGCGGCTCGGAGGCCGGAACCTCCAGGGCCACGGCCGGCACCGAGGCGACAGGAAAGGCCAGAGGGCTCGGGAGGGGCGACGTCTCTCCGAGCGGAGTCACCGTGCGAGTCGTTTCCGACGAACGGAAGGAGCCCGAGTCGTCGAGCGGCATGCGGGTGCGGCGGGTGGTGTTCAGATCCTCGCGGGCGTCCCGGGCCTCCGGAGCGGTCTCGGGCCGGAGCGCCTCGCTGGGCAGCGGCTTGCCCTCGCTCCAGGCGGCGAGGTCCGTACCCATCTCCGCCGCCGTGGCGTAGCGCCGGACGACGTCGAAGCACAGGCTGCGTTCGATGATCCGGCGTAGACCGGGGGAGATGTCCGGGGGCAGCGGCTCCGGCGGCTTGCCGGAGCGGATCTTCCCCTCGACCTCCTCCGGATCGCCGCCGTCGAAGGGTGAGTAACCCGCCACCATCAGATAGAGGACGACGCCCAGCGCCCAGAGGTCGGAGTGGCGGTCGACGCCGCCGCGGTCCAGCCGTTCCGGTGGCGTGTAAGGGAGGCTGCCGAAGAGGTTGACGGTGAACCGCCGGGTCTGCGACAGATGCTTGGCGATGCCGAAGTCCAGCACCCGCACGCGGTCGCCCTCCTGAAGGCGGATGTTCTCCGGCTTGATGTCGCCGTGGACGATGCCGTAGACCTTGCGGCCGCCCATGTCCGCCGAGAACTGGTGGCAGGTCTCCAGCATGGCGCAGAGCTGGAGGGCGATGCCGGCCGCCCGGTCCTGATCGAGAGCGCCGCGCGAGAGCACCTGCGACAGGTCGGTGCCGGCGACGTACTCCATGTCCACCCAGAAGAAGTCGCCGTCCTGCCCCCACTCGTAGACCGCCGCCACCTGCGGCGCCACGCGGGAGATCTGCTCCTGGAGCGAGACGCCGTTCTTCTCGGCTTCGAGCATCTCCGGATCGGCGCGGTTGGCGCGCACGACCTTGAGCGCGACCTCGCGGCCGGCATCCGGGTCCCACGCCAGGTAGACGTCGCCGATCGCCCCGCGACCGAGGAAGTCGCGCAGCTCGAACCGGCCGACCTGGTGCGCCGCAAGCATCGTCACGGAGTCCGCCCCGCTCCCGGACGGGTGGGACGAACGGGCTGCGGGGTCGCCGGAGGCGTCTGAGGGACTGGAGAAGGAGCCGCCACACACACCGCGTCGGCTCGCGAGGCGGGAACGAAGGAGCTCCAGGCGAAGATCTCGTCGCTTCGCTCCGGCGAGGGCAGCACCACGCCGCCGCCGCCGTTGCCTTCGAAACGGTTCTCGGCGAGGACCGGCCGCGCCGTGTCGCGCACCTCGACCCCCGGCCGCGCGGCGCCCGGCGTCCGGCCATTGCGGAAGATGAGGTTGTTGAGCAGAGTGGGGGCGGCGTTACCCGCGATGAGCACGCCGCCGCCGGGGTTGTCGTGCAGGAAGCTGGCGCGCACCGTCGAGCGGTCGTCGCCCGAGATGGCGATGCCGGCTGTGGCGGCACCGGTGATCTCGACTCCCTGCACCTCGACGCTGGAGTCCGCCAGCCGCAGCCCGACCTGAAGCGGCGTCCGCGGATCTCCGGCGATGCGGAAGCCGGAGAGGACGGCCTCGTCGACCCCCTGGGCCGAGATGGCCGGCACGGCGCTCCCCACGGGCGGCAGGATCACGGCGCCCCGCGGCACGCGGCTCACCAGGTCGATCCCGGAGCGGAGCTGGATCGTCTCGCGGTACTCGCCCGGGGCCACCTCGATCATCTGCCCCGGCTGGGCCTTGGCCAGCGCCTCCGTGATGGTGCCTGTGCCGCCGTCGCCGACCCCGACGCGCACCACCTCGCCGCCCGACGTCCCCCGGCTGCCCACCGGGAGGAGCCCGCTCTGCCCCAGAGCGGCCAAGGCGAAGGCGCCGAGGACGAGGCCATAGAGAAGGAACGCCGGACGGCTGGCGAAGGCCGCCCACAGCCAGCCCATCCGGGAGCTGGAGGGAGCGTGCTGGGAGCGGCGAAGGTCCGGCCGCGCCTTCCCCGTCGCGGCCGTCGAGTCTCCAGCGTCCGCGGTTTGGGCGGCCTTGACGCTCGCGGCGTAGCGCTCACCCTCCACCAGCACCGCCGAGACGTTGTCCTTGCCGCCCGCGGCGTTGGCGGCGGCGATGAGATCCTTCACGGCTTGGCGCGGATCGTCCGCCCGGGCTTCGGCGATCGAAAGAATGGCGCCCGAGGTCACCAGGTCCGAGAGGCCGTCGCTGCAGATCAGCAGCGCGGCGTCCGGCGCGAAGGTGATGCGGGTGACGTCGATGAACCCCTCCTCGTCCGGCTCATGCGGGGCGGAGCCGACGTCCCGGAAGATCTCGTTGCGCCGCGGGTGGCTCATCGCCTCGGCCTCGGAGATCTCGCCCACGTCCTCGCGGGAGCCAATGGGAGAGTGGTCCTTGGTAATCTTGCGGATTTCGCCCGCGCGCAGTAGGTAGAGGCGGCTGTCGCCCACGTGGCCGATAGTGGCCTGGCCGTCGTCCACCACCGCCACGGTGAGGACGCAGGCCATGCCGGCGAGCGCGGGATTGGCTTGCGCCCGCTCCCAGATCTGCTTGTTGGCGAGCGCGATGGCCTCGCGGATGAGACGGGAGGCGTCGGTCGTGCGGCGCGACAGCCGAGCCTGGAGGATTTCGAGCGCCGTCTGGGCCGCGATCTCGCCGCCCGACTCGCCGCCTACGCCGTCGATCACGGCGTAGATCCCCCGTTCCGAATCGCAGAGCACGCGGTCCTCGTTGTTCTCCCGCTCCCGGCCGGAATCCGAAAGGGCCGCGGCCAGAATGCGCTTGGCGGCGGCCACTTAGCGTTTCTCCCGGGCGGCGAGGATGGCAATCGTGGCGACCAGCACGAGAAGGGCCACCAGGAAGGCCCAGCGGGCGAAGTAGAGCGCCGTCACGCGCCGGCCGTCCTCTCGAAGTCCAGGTAGATCACTCCCGCGAGGCCGATGCGGGCCTTGTCCGGCAGGTCCATCCATTGGCCGACGTCCTGCCCCTTGGCCTCGGCGGGCTCCAAGCTGCGGGGGAGTGGTGTGCCGTTGACCGTGGTGCCCAGCTTGGAAAGATCCTTGATGCGGAAATTGCCCTCGGGCGTGCGCTTCAGCCGTGCATGCTCGCGGGAGACGTCGAGCGATGTATCGAGTGAGAGATCGGCCCAGACGTCCGGCGCCTGGCGGCCGATGACGATTTCGTCCTTCGTCATAAGGAAGGTGTGCTTGCCGCGATCGTCCTGATAGACGAGCCGGGCGAGGGCCGCGGCCTGAGAGTCGACCGTACCGGGTGTGCTCACGACCGCCGTCGTGTCGCGCTTGGTCGTCATCTGCGGCTGGCCGAACTTCCGGGTGGTCGAGATGCGGTGGGTCTTGGAACCCGCCCCGAATGCGGCCTCGGGAGGCCGTGCGAACTCGGAGACCACCTCGAGGTCGCCCGGGTTCAGCGTGCCGTTGGGGTCCTCCTGGAAGCGGATGGTCCACTTCCCCTCGGCGCTGACGAACTTCGGGGCTGCCGGAGCCGCATCCTTCTTGCGCAGGATGCGGGAGAAGGCGGGCGACGAGCCGCGGTTGAGCCGTTCGAGCTCGCCGTCGAGCAGGGCCTTGGCCTCCGACTCGAGCTCTCCGAACAGCGTCCGCAGGTGGTCGTAGTCGTCCGGATGGAGATACACCTGATAGAGGCTGGGCGCGATGGTCTTCGTCACCAGCGGCTCGAGGCTCTGCCCCATGTTCTCGCCGATGGCGAGGATGACATCCCGGCCCGTGACGCGATCCTTGGCCAATCTCAACCCTCCCGAGGTTCGCGCAAGATCCCGCCCGGACAGGCGAATCCGTGGGACCGGCGCTAGCCCTGAGTATATCCGTACGCAATTGGGGGCGGGGGAGTTGCAGGGGTGGGGCGGTCGGGTTTGCCTTGAGACGCTCGTTTCCGGTAGAAATGCCGCGTCTTCTCCGGTTTTCAATAGACATGCCCGGCCCTTTTGGGCCTTCTCGATCCCTGGAGATCAGAAAATTGTGATAGTCTATGAGTGGGTGGATGGCAGGGGGGAGCCGGTGCTCGCGGGTTGGGTCCTTGAATCGCGTCAGCAGCGCCAACTCAGGGCCCTCCTGATTCAGCTTGAAGGCGTCGATTACGAGATGGCTGTGGGCACGCTCATCTTCAAGAAGGGAATGTCCAACATCTACTACTCCAAGGTGAATGGGAGTGTAGCGCTCCGTCCTCGTTGCTGCATCGGTCCGGAGCTCAGCCGGCAGGAGCACCAGGAGCTGAGCCGCGCCCGGGCATCGGCTGGGGAGAGTGCTCCTCCCGAACGGGCGATGTTCCCTGCTGGGAAATCGGAAGTGTTGACCTATCTTGAACGCGTGGAAAAGAAGGACGATAAAGAGAGACCGTTGCTGAAAGATTCAAAATCGTCCGAGCGTTTGGACGAGATCTTGGAAAATCGTGGCCGGCGGCGACGTTCCACTCTTCATAAGATGGGAGGCTCTCAATGATCACCGCGAAGGAATCCTTGCGAAACGAATTCCAGGATCCGGAAGCGCGGCACGATTACGCTGAAATTTTCCTAAATTCTTCAATTGCTCTCCAGATCAAGGCACTCCGTCTTCAGCGCGGCTGGAGTCAGGAAGCGCTGGCTGAACGCGCCGGCATGAAACAGTCCAGGATTTCGGCCATGGAGCAGGCGAGCTACTCGGGTTGGAGCCTGACAACTTTACGCCGCTTGGCGAAGGCGTTCGACTTGGCTCTTGAGGTGCGGTTCGAGAGTTTCGGAACGTTGTTGAATGACGCTACCTCCGTCAGCCGTAACGTCCTGGAAAGACCTTCATTCTGCGACGATCCAGCGTTTCAATCTGAGGAGGCAGAACAAGCTCCTCGCAAGATCTCTGACGGCTCGGCCTGACTGACCCCTACACCAACCCCATCTCCAAAGACCGCAACACCGCCTGCGTGCGGTCCCTCGCCCCGAGCTTGCCCAGGATGTTCGAAACGTGGATCTTCACCGTACCCTCGGCGGTGCCGAGGGCTTCGGCAATCTCTCGGTTCGTGTAGGCGGCGGCTAGGAGGCGGAGGACTTCGATCTCGCGGGGTGTCAGGGTCTCCATCATCGCCGGGGCCGGCGATGCCAGAGAGGTGCTGGCGTGCAGGCCCCGCAATAGCGATTCCGTCACCGCCGGCTGGAGACAGGTGCCGCCCGTAGCCAGGGTCTCGATGGCCCCCACGAGCTGCGAGAGAGAGACGTCCTTCCGCAGAAATCCTTTCGCGCCTTCGCGGATCGTCTCCAGCACCAGGTCGCGATCGGCGAAGGTGGTCAGCACCAGGCAGGGCGGCGCGTCCGGCTTGGATTGGAGCGCTCGCAGCACTCCCAGGCCGTCCAGCCGGGGCATGCGCACGTCGAGGAGAACGACGTCCGGCTTCGTCTCCGCGATGAGCCGCAGGGCCTCCTCGCCGTCCCCGGCCTCGGCGGTGATCTCGATGCGGGAATCCAGCTCCAGGAGCTTGCGGATGCCCTGCCGCACCAGATTTTCGTCCTCGGCGATCAGGACGCGCAGGGAAGGAATTGTCACGTCCCCCTCCGTAAGGGCACCAGGGCGGCCACGGCGAAGCCCATCCCCGGCCGGGTGGAGATCTCCAGCTTTCCGCCGGCACTCTCCAGCCGCTCGCGCATGCCGGCGAGACCTCGGCCGGCGGCCACTTCCTCTGCTCCATGCCCGTCATCCCGCGCCCGCACCTCAATGGCGCCGTCCTCCTGGGTGATATCGAGCCACAGGTTCTCCGCCCCGGCGTGCTTGGCCGCGTTGGTGACGATCTCCTGGCAGCAGCGCAGGAGCAGATGAGCGACGCCGGCATCCTCGACTCTGAGGTCGTCTGGCAATTGGAGATGGACGCGCGGCCGCGGAATCTCCCCGGTCATCGCCTCCAGCGCCCCTCGCAGGTCGAGCCGCTGGACGCGGCCCAGGGTGTCCACGATCTCGCCGATGTCCGTCAGCACTTGCCGGTTGAGCGACTGCGCCACCTGAATGGGCTCCAGCGCCGGGCCTTCGACCTGATGGGAGGCGACCTCCAGGTTGAGCGACAGGGCCACCAGGCGATGCCCCACGGCATCGTGCAGCTCGCGGGCGATGCGCAGCCGCTCGGCCGCCCGGCTGCTCTGGGCCAGCAGCTCGCGCGCCGAGCGCAGCTCCGCGTTGGTGCGCGCCAGCTCCTCCCGTCCCCGGGCCTCCCGCTCCAGCGCTACGAAGACGAGGAAGGCCAGGATCTGGAACCCCAGATAGGGCGGCACCAGCAGGAAGGCCGGCTTGGGCGACCAATGAATGCCGATGGCGACTCCCAGGAGGAGGGTCTGCGCCCCGATCCATGCGAGCCCCGCCCGGCGGGAAATCCGCGAGGCGAGCTGCATGGCCACCAGGACGAGGAGCGTCCCCTCGTAGCCGGTGCAGAGGAAGCCGACGACGATAATCACGCAGGCGGCCTGGAACGCCAGCAGCGCCAGCCCGAGGTTCCTCGGGATCTTCCGGTCGCCCGCCGTCCTCCAGAAGGCGGCGGCGAAAAGCAGCCATGCGGGAAGCCAAATGGCGAATCTCCCGGGCGTCACCGTCGAGAGCTGAATCCAGACCGGCAGGCCCACGCCGAGCCACGCCGCCAACCCGCCCCAGTGCAGGAGCCGGTGGTGCTCGCGAGTCTCGTCCGTCGCGCTCATCTGGATCGATGATAGCGCCCCGCTCCTACGCGCCGCATAGGCCGGAAGGCATAGTCTCCGTCTATTCCCGGCGCCACATGCGGCGGTCTGGGTGTTCTCTCTACGATGAGCGGCGAAGGAGGAAAGCCCCATGACCCTGTCCCGCAGACACGTCCTGAAAGGAGGAGCCCTCATGGCCGCCGGAACTATTCTGGGAGTAACCGCTGGAAGCTCTGCCCTGCTGGCTCAGCAACAACCCGCCCCGCCGCAACCGTCCCCGAACAAGATCCCCGACCGGGGACCTCGACTGGATGCCGACCAGGTCCGCGAGTTCGTCATCGCCGGCCACGTCGATCTGGACAAGGTGAAGGCGATGCTCGCCGTGCAGCCTGCCCTGATCAACGCCACCTGGGACTGGGGCGGGGGAGATTGGGAGACCGCCCTCGGCGGCGCCTCGCACATGGGCAACAAGCCCATCGCCGAGTACCTGCTCGCCCACGGCGCGCGCATGGACGTCTTCTGCGCCACCATGCTGGGCAAGACCGAGATCCTGAAAGCGTTCCTGGCGGACGATCCCAAGGTCGTGGCCCTCAAGGGACCGCACGGCATTCCCCTCGTCCGCCACGCCCAAGCCGGCAAGCAGGATTCGTTGGTGGAGATGCTGGTAGCTGCGGGGGCGAAGGTCTAGTCGAGGGACTTCGACATCACGTTGCGTTCGTAGGCGACGAACCCCGCCCGGAGGTAGAGCGCCTGGGCGGCCTCTTTATAGCGCTCGACGACGAGGTGGATGGCGCGGATTCCAAGCTCGCGGCACAGCTCCTCGGCCGCGGCCAGTGCCCTGGTGCCATGGCCGTGGCCTCGGTGCCCGGGGGCCACGTACAGCTCGTCCACCAGGGCATTCCGGCCGCTGAACTCCAGGCTGAAGCCGAAGGTGAGGACGAGGTAGCCGGCCGGGACCCCGTCCTCCTCAAGGACGAGGACCCGACCCAGGCTGGGATCTCTCAGTAGCAGGGCGAGGTTCGCCCGCGTCTCCTCCTCGTGGAAGGGATAGTGATCCTCCGCGAAGAAGTCCCGGTGGAGCGCCAGAACGGCTTCCAGGTCGGCGAGTCGGGCGAGTCGAGGGCCTGACATTGGGTCGCATCCTAACTCACCGGCGAGCTTCCTTCGGCCTCCTGAGATATCGTCTCCCCTTGGAGGTCGCGATGAAGATCGTCTCGGTGAACGTGGGGCTCCCAAGGCCCGTGGAGTGGCGAGGCCGGCGCATCATGACCGGCATCTTCAAGGAGTCCGTCGCCGGCCGGATCGCCGTGCGCCGGCTCAACCTGGATGGCGATCGCCAGGCCGATCTCTCGGTCCACGGCGGTATCCACAAGGCGGTGTATGCCTATCCGTCCGAGCACTACCCCTTCTGGCGGCAGGAGCTGAACCTCCCCGATCTCACCTGGGGCGCCTTCGGCGAGAACCTCACCACCGAGGGCTGGTGGGAGGACGAGATCCACATCGGTGACCGCTTCCGCGCCGGCACGGCCGAATTCATCGTCTCCCAGCCCCGCACTCCCTGCTTCAAGCTGGCCCTGAAGTTCGACCTCGACGGCATCGTCGACGACTTCCTCCAGAGCGCCCGCCCCGGCTTCTACCTCTCAGTGGCCCAAGAGGGCGAGCTCGCTGCCGGCGACCCCTTCGAGCGCATCCACGAGGACGAGCGCCATGTCTCCGTCACGGACATCGTCCACCTCTACGCGGACCGGAACGCCCGGCCCGATCCGGACCTCCTGCGCCGTGTGGTGGAGTTGGAAGCCCTGCCGGCGGCGTGGCGGGAGCATTTCCGGAAGCGGTTGGGGTAGGAGTAGACTCTCCTAGGCCGATGAAGATCACCGGATTCGTCTGGCTCGAAGAGATCGTTGACAAGCTACAGCGCAAGCATGGCGTGGAACCTGATGAGGTGGAAGAGGCGCTGACCCAGAAGGCTCGGATTCGCAGGATCGAAGCCGGTAAGGTTCAGGGTGAGGATCTCTACGCTGGAGTAGGAAGAACGTTAGCCGGGCGTCATCTGATCGTCTTTTTTGTGCATAAGAGGACTCGGGAGGCGTTAATCGTCTCGGCCCGAGATGCCACTAGCAGTGAGAAGAGACTCTATGGCAAAAAGTAAATCACGCGACCGTGACCCGATCCCTGCCGGGTTTGCAACCCTCGCAGAGGCCGCCGAGTTCTGGGACGCCCATGACCTTGCGGATTACGCCGACCAGACCCAGGAAGTCGATGTCGACGTGAAGATCGATCGGCGGATTTTCCTCACCGCCCTCGAGCCGGACTTGGCCAGGAAGGTTTCCGCCTACGCTGTAAAGCAAGGGGTGAGAGCCGAGACCCTGATCAACGTCTGGCTCAGCGAGAAGCTGGCGGCTGCCACCTCCAGGAAGTGAACGAAGCGTTCGAGCTGTACGGAGCTACCTACTCCGGGCTGCTCAGCCGATTCTTGCCATTAAATGACCAGAACGACTGAGTGCCGAAGGGGCGGACTTCGGGCGATCAACGCAGTGGCGCCCAACCCCAACCGCTCGAGCGGACTGTTGACGCAGTCGCTCAGCGGCATTCACGATACCGGCCTGTCATGCAGGCGCTGACAGCGCCTTTTCGCCTTCCCGCACTACACACGCGACGGCAGTTTCCGGCCTCGAAAGAGGCGGATAACGCCGTGCCTCGGGTTGCTGCGCCTTGGGAGCCTCGAAGAGGCTGATCTACCCCACCTCCTCCTCATCCTCCGCCGCCAGCCGCTCCTCGCGCCCCACCTCGTCCCGATACTGCTTCCTGAACCCCTCCTCGCCGCCGGGCACGATGCCGCCGATCTTCGCGGCCCAGGCCGGGGCCTCCTTCGACGTCTTCTTCGCCTCGGAGATACCGCCCAGCTCGAGGAGAAGCTTGAGGGCGGCGAAGACGACGAAGGGCGCCTTCTGGATGTCGAAGAACATCAGGGCGGCCATTCCGAAGACGATCGCGAGATGGACCACGATCGTCCGCCCCATCGAACGCTGGGCCAGAGCGCGGATCCAGGCGAAGGGTCGGTTGCGCAGGTTCTGGCAGTCGATCGCGAAGCTCCCGACCATGATGAACGCCATCGCGGCGAGCCCCTTGCGCAGCGACGAAAAGTGTACGGCGACATCGGGCCGGTCCTTCAGCATCAGGCCGAGAATCACCCCGAGGAAGAGGCCGTGGGCCAGGTTGAAGGCCAGGGAGCCGAAAATGAACTCGGGGAGAAAGGCGCGGAAGGGCTTGTCGTTCTGCTTGATGCCGAGCTGCGGACGGTAGTAGCCCCGCTTGTGCGTCAGCCGCCGGTGGAGGAGCATGCGTAGCGTGATGAAGAACGTGCCCATCAACGTCTCGCACCAGTAGAGGACGAGCACCGTTCCCCACGACCAGCCGAGGACGTAGACGCCGTAGAGGGGAACCGCGTTGAGGGCGAGAACCTGGATCAGGGCGAACGCCCTGGAGAGCGAAGATTCGGCGGATGCCGCGGACGGATGTTCGGCCAAAGGGGACCTCCTGTCGGAGAGTCTCTGGAAGCAAGGACAGCAGGGACATCAAAGACATCAAGGACACGGAGCATACCGCGAGGCCGGCTTTTCCGGTCCTTGAGTCCTTGACGTCCCTGCTGTCCCTGAAGTCTTTCTTGACCCCTTCGGTCTACTCCTCCGGGTCAGCTCAGGCTAGAACAGCGGGGCCGTGTCATCGAACACGTGGCTCACGGCAGTCGTGTTCGAGCCGTGACAACTGAAGCAGTTGGCTCCCTGGTTGAACGTTTCCATGGTCGTGTTTTCCAGCTTGTTGGTTCCCACCTGGTTGCTCACCGGAAAGGTATCGCCCCCGAAGATCGTCCAGGTGGTGCCTTCGTGGAAGTAGTTCTTTCTCACGTCGGCGGGATCGAGAAGCGACCGAACCTTATTGTTGATGCTGATGACCTCGGCGTTCCCGGTGGAGCTGGTGCCGAGCAGTCCAAAAGGCATCGTTCTCAGGACGTTGGCGGGGCCGATGTGGAGAGGTAGATTCGACACGACATGGTCGAAGGCGAGGCCGCCCATTTTAAGGCGCTTCTCATTGAATGGAGCGCCAGCTCCATTCGCGCAAAACAGCCAATCGCCCGTCGTGTTTTGCGTGACCGTGCCGGTCCCGCTCGGCGTCTTGGCATAGTTGTACGTCGCCGCGGGGCCATTGCTCAGGTGTTCGAACGTAGCCCACAGCATCTCTGGATGACCATGGTTGGTGTTCGCGAGGTTCGTCGACCCGGTGCTGCCCACGATGTGCATCCCGACCATCGCCAGGGTTGTGGTCGTCGTTCCGTTGGGCACCCAATCGTCGGGGTTGGTTTTGTCGTAGGTGGGCACGACCGCCTTCATTTGAATGAACTGGGACGCATCCGCCAGGCTTGACGCCTCGATCCACGACGTCTTGATTTCAATAGCCAGCGCCTCTGAGTCGATGACGGTCGGCTGGCCGTGCAAGGCGGCAAAAGCGGTGATGGCGTTGAGATCGGTTTGGGTCAACGGGAACTTCGTTCCGGCCGGAACGGTGGCGCCCTGCATGGTGCGGTATAGGGCGAAGACGTTGTTCACCATCAGCGAGTAGTAGACCAAGGAGCCGTTCTGCGCCATCAGCACTCCGCCGTCCGCCTGTCCCTGCTCGGTGGCCGGGAAGTTTCCGAACAGATCGAGAAGCACGACCGACCTGTCGTCGAGGGAGACCTTCTGCACCAATTCGGTTCGGTCGAAGTTGTCGATCCGGGCGAGCTTCTTCTCGAAATCCCGCACCTTGTCGTCATTCTTCGACCGCATCAGGGCCCGCGGCCCCTGAATCACCCTGCCGCTGACATCCAGCAGGACTGGCCCGCTGGTGCTCGAGAATCGCGCGCTGCCGACTTCCAACTCATTGCCGTTCTGGTCCGCCACCACTTGCCTGCCCGCCACAGACAGTACCGGAGGCATGATCTCGAGGATCCTCAGCGTCTTCTGCTCCAGGACGACGGGCAGGTCGAGCATGCCCTTCTGGGCCGTGCGCAAGTTGAAGGCCCGGATCAGGCCGGCGGTATGCGGCACGAAATGCCTCTGCCCGCCGTCGGGAAGCGACACGTCATAGAACGCCGACGTGTTCATGATCAACCCTCCGCTGCCATACCTCGGCGGGGCCGGCGACGTCAGCCAGAGGAACATCTGCTCGGACCACTTGTAGAAGGTGCAGTTGGGTATGTCGGGGAAGAGCACGCTGTTGGCGGGCTTCACCGCTCCATTCAACGTAACGGCACCCGAATCGAACCACGTGTTGAACTCCGTGGCGGTGAGCGAATTGGCACCGGTGGCACAGGTGCTTCCCGCGTCCGACGGAAGCGTTTGCTGCGTGAGGGCATAGCCGACGCCGACAACGAGAGTCGCGGCTGCGGCTGCAAGTGTTAGGTTTCTAACCCGTGAGCGCGTCATGAGGACCCCTTTGGAGGTAAGATGTTGCAAGTATTTGCATCAACGAATCTGCAGAGGAGTCTACGCGGAAGCCGGCGGAACGTCAAGCAATGCGAATCTACTGCTCTGGAGAGAACGTTGTCCAGCTTATAGTGAGTGGATATGGAGTCCGACGCCGGCCCCCGGGACTCCGGGGACCGCTTCCCCTCCCCCGCCGTTCCATCGTTCGCCTCGGCTCTGGTCAAGGGGACGTTCGAGCGCTACGATCCCACCAAAGCCCGGTTCCGGACGTACCTCCACACCTGCCTGGACGGTTTCGCCGCAGTGAAGGCCGCCGCGCTGCCCGGCACGAAGGGACCGGTGAAGGTGTTCGGGGCTTTCGACGGCTTGACGGCAGGAGGCCCCGAGTCTCCCGAGAACCGCCTCTTGAGATTCATGACCCCTGGAAAGGAAGAACGAACATGAAGAGAATCACGCTCTGCTGGTTTGCCGCGGCGGCTTTGGCCTCCCTGGCAATCCCCGCCGTCTACGCCCAGGCTCGGGAGCCGGAGACCATCTCGGAGAGGATCGACGCCCGCACCGCCTTTCACATGCTCAAGTCGCTGGCTGGCACATGGACCGGTACGACGGGGGCGGACAACGCGCCGGCGACCGTGACCTACAAGATCAGCGTCAACGGCCATGTGGTGACGGAGGTCCTCTTCCCAGGCACCGAGCACGAGATGATGACTCTCTATTACGTGCAGGGCAGCGACGTGCTGGCGACTCACTATTGCTTCTTGGGGAACCGGCCCCAGTTCAAGCTCGATACGGGCAAATCGAGCCTCAAAGAGCTGGTGTTCAACTTCGATGGCGGCAACGGCTTCGATTCCGGCAAGGACAACCACGTTCACGACGCCAAGCTCGGCTTCACCAGCAGGGACAAATTCGACGCCTCCTGGTCCTTCTACTCCGGCGGCGAAAAGCGGGGCTCCAACGACTTCCATTTGACCCGGGTGGCCGCGAAGTAAGGCTTCCTCGTCCCGGCTTCACCGGATGAAGCCGGGAAACGGCACCACCTTGGCGTCCGTGCCCTCGGACATCCGGAGCTCGGCCGCCACCCGTGAGGCGGCTTCCTGAGAAGGGAAGGGTCCGATCACCACCGTGCAGACGGCTTGGCCATTCTCTTCCTGTGGCAGCAGAAAGCCATGGCGGCTGGAGTATCGGGAGAGGATGTGGCTAGCGTCGATCCAGTCCGTCGACGCTAAAACCTGAACCATCGGCGATCCGGCAGGGGCTCTGGTGGGTATCGACTGGGCCGCGGCGGAACCGAGCCGGCAAGCCGTGGCGAGGCGCTTCCAGGCTTCGGGAGTGATGGTCGGGACAGCGGGCGGGTCGACATGGGGCTGAATCGCAACGCCTCTCGGAATTGAGACTGTACGCGTAGCAGTCCGGGACCGAGCGAACAGTCCGATTCCAAGGACGGTCATCGCGATCGTGGCTGCGATGGCGAACCACGGTCTCATCCCGCGCCTTGCCGGGGCCGGTGACGATGGCATCGCTGGTGGAGGTGGGGCCATTGCCGCCGCGGGCGGGAGAGGTGAGGGCGGAGCGATGTCTGCCCTCGTCGCGTCGTCCTGGATATTCGGTTGCGGCAGAGGAACCTGTGCGCCGGAAAACGCGAGGATCGTAGCGTTCGGATCGAAGGGAGGCAGAGGCTTTTCGGGAACGGCGTGGACGGTGGCGGGAATCTCGGGCTCCGGAGTGGAAGGTACCGAGACGGGGATTGCCTTAGCCGCCCGAGTCAGTTCCTGAATCGAGCTCCAAAGATCCCCAAAGACCTGCTCCGCGAACGTGTCGAGCCGCGAAGCCCGGTCCAACCCCTCGCTCCACCCGCAGGGATACCCGTCAAAGAGCGGCCTTTCCGAAAACCGAATGCGTTCCTTGAGGCTCTCCAGCCGAGCCACGGCGTCGTCGTTTTCCGGCAGGAAGCGGCTCCGCACCGCCTCGGGGACCATGGAAGGAAACCGAGGATTCCGAAAATAGAAGAAGCTCGTCCGCCTCTCAGGCTCGCGAAGAGCACCTTGAAGGATCTCAACCTCCAGCACGCTCCGGCCAGGATCTTCCGCGATCCAGGGCTGATCCAGGACCAGAGAGAGAGGAACCTTCGTGGGAGCCCCGCCATATCGTTCCCCCAGCAACCCAAGTAAGATCTGGCACCCCTCGATCTCCTGAAATCGCCGAGCAAGATCCCAAGCCTCCCCCGTCGCCTGCGCGGGATCGACGAGCACGATCTCGATTCCCTGACCTTGCAGCCGTGCGCGCAGCTCGGGGAGGACGAGGCCTTCAAGAACGGCGCGTTCGCCGTCCATGTCTCCAGGGGCGGCGGCTAGGTAGAGACGGAGAAGGGAGGCCCGCATGCTTTGCGATTTTATGCCCGAATCAGGTAGGTCAGCTCTGTTGATTATGCTTAGAACTAGGACCTGGTGGCCTTCTCAATGCTATATCCCAGTGCAAGTACTGCCCTAAGGGTGTAAATGGCCAACTTGCGATCGCACTCCTTTTCTTCCTCAGATAATTCATTGTAATGAATGAGGCAAGGATGTTCTTTGCGAATGTCGCAACGGTTAGATCCATGTACCCAACCCTGAGCAATACGTTCTCGAGCCCAGATATCGTGAGCATTCTTGGCCAATAACTCTACTAAGGCCATAATTGAGGAGGGAAGCTCAATTTCTGTCGTATCCAATGGCTCTGGCAAGTATACAGTTTTTTCATTCTCCATAATAATGCCTTCTAACCTCAGATGAAAATTTCTGAAACACGGTATCCAAGGCTTCGCGATTTTTTTTGGTCATTCGCTGATTCGGCATTGGATGGACGAAAACTTCAGTCGTGCCAATATCAAAAATTCCGCCCGTGATTCCCTGTTCCTTAAAAATCATTATTGGAATGTTTTGGCTAAACAGGGCGCCGGCTTCTAGATTATTCCATGCAGTCGGCAGGATCATCGGGTCCTTGACAGCTTCCACGGCCTTGGACCCGCGTCGCAGAATGCCGCCGGCGGGAAAGTGGTACTGCTCAAAGCCCAAAACAACTCCGCCGGAACAATGCTTGATCATCCTCAATACCTCTCGTAGTGGAAGATTGCGCGCGTAGTCGGTTCGGCCGAGTGCGCGCCATTCAAGCTTATTGCTTTCAATTAGCCCGAGGATAATTCGGGCACTCTTTTCCTGGCTAGGGCTTAGATTTGATGGGCATGACACAAAGACCGGTATTCGCATGGGTGGAGTAATTAGGCTCATTGTCATTTACCTCTTAGTCGTAGTTTCTCGGGATTCTCTATGCTACCAAATGCCGAACTTCGAATCTACCCGCTTGGCATGAGAAATCCGGCGGTGTTCTATCGCCAGATCTTTCCCAGGCCCGATCCTTGCAATGCCCACCCCTCAGGGACCGCAGCCGGGCCTGCGGCCCTTCCGCCTGGGGGTTGGTGGACTCGAAAGCGACAGCGCGGATACCCCTTGGCGGACTGCCTGCCCGGCCCAAGGAGGATCCTTCCATGGCTGAGATCCGAGTCGAGAGAATCGATAGAAAAAAGGGTATACCCGTATGGGCGATCGTGCTCGCTCTGGTCGTGCTCGCGGCCATCGTCGCGGTCGTCGTCTCGATGCGCAACCGCGGACATCAGCAGGACGTCGATCACACGGCCTTGATGGCGCCGGCTCACGTCCTCGTCCTTGAATCCCACCCGATCTACATCCCCAGCGCCCGGTGCGCCTGACGGAAGACAGGAGGCCAACCATGCGACACGACGACGCTCCTTCCGCCCGGACCGGCGCGGCCACCCTGGACCCCGTGGCTCCCGGCACTCCGCCCATCGCTCCCCTCATGCACCTCAAGGACTACCAGGTCGTCAAGGAGGATCCCGACGTCCGCGGCTGGCCGCTGATCGGCCGCGACGGCCGGACGATCGGCAAAGTTCATGACCTTCTCGTGGACACCGCCGCCGAGCGCGTCCGCTACCTGGATGTCGAGCTCGACCACGGTCTCCTCGCCAACGCTCCCGTCGTGCCGGGTATGGCCGGGCCGCCGCCCGCCGTGAACGACGAGGGGAAGGCCGTGGGGCATCACGTGCTGGCGCCCATCGGCTTCGCCCGGCTGGACGAGGACCACAAGCGCGTCTATCTCGACGGCATGGACGCCCACGACGCGGCTGTGCTGCCCGCCTACGATCACCAGGCGTTCCACCGCGACTACGAGACCGGCGTGCGCCAGCGCTGGGACCCGCGCTGGTCTCCGGCTCCGGATCAGGACTTCTACGCCGGCGAAGCCTATGACGAGTCGCGCTTCTACGGTCCGCGCCGGCGGCGGTAGAGACGGGCTTCGCGGGGCGCGGCTGCCGCCGCGCCTCGCCCTTCAAGGCTTGTGCGCGCTGAGATCCTCGTCCCGGGCGAGCTGGAGCTCGACGTTCCCTACCGGCGCTCCCGCCACGACGACCGGATGATCCGCCGCCAGGCCGGAGTAGCCCATTGCCGAGGCGGACGGAGTATAGGTCCCGTCGGGCACTTCGAGCGTGAACGATCCATCGACCCGGGCCTGAGCGTGAAAGGTCGTGCCGTCACCGCCGGTGAGCTGGATGCTGGCCTTCGCAACCAGCTCTCCCCCGGGTCCGGTGATCCTCCCCCAGACCTCGGAGACGGGGACGAATTCCAGGTCGTGCACGACCTCTGTCTGGCCCGGCGGGGGTGTGACATGCCCCCAGGCCTCGCGGTTGCCAGCCTGGGCGAGCAGGAGCCATTCTCCCGATGGAAGATCGTGAACCTCGAACCGGCCGGCGGAGTCGAGGGGGGCCAGGATTTCACGCCCGTAGTGGGTAGTCACCGAAATTGAGCTCTCCAGCACGGCCGCGGGATCGACGCCCAGAACGCGGCCTCTGAGGATCAACCCGTGGCCGAGGCGTAGCTCCAGGCCGTCGAGCGAGCGATTCTCCACCTTGATGCCGAGCGTCGCCACCGCGAATCCTTCCTTTTCGGCGAAGAGCGTCACGGCCCCCTTGTCCACCCGCACCGCGAACGATCCGTCGGCCAGGGTTGCCGTTCTGTTGGCGGAGCCCTCGACGATCACACCCTCGATCGGCACACCGTCCAGGTCGGTCACCCGGCCGCGGGCTTCCAGGCGCGATCTGGGGTTGGGCAGCGTGAAGCTCAGCCGGTAGGGTGTGTCCGGAATCTCGACCCTCTGGGAAGCCGCCTCGAAATCCGGATGCTCCCACTCGAGCACATTGTCTCCTGGGTAGACTCCTTCGAGAAGGTAGTCTCCCCTGCTGTCGCTGTGGGCCTGGCTGTAACTCCGGGCGCTTGAGAGGACGATCGAGACCCCGGCGACCGCTCGGCCTTCCGGATCTGAAACGTGGCCGGAGACCACCGTCCCACCCTCCAGCCGGAGCTCGATTCCGTCCAGCCCTTCCGGGGGGACGACGTAATTCTGTTCTCCGAGGATATAACCGGCGCCCGACGCGGTCACGTCGTAATGGCCAGGGTTTTTCAGCTCGAGGACGAAGCGCCCCTCGGCGTTGGTGATCGCCGTGACGTCGAACGGGCAGGACGGCTCCGGCACGACGAAGTCCTCTGTCTCACCGGAAAGGGAGGCCGAGACGGTCATTCCGGTGAGGGGCTCGCCGCCGGCGCTCATCACTCTTCCGGCGATCCGGGTGGAAGGAGTGAGCGCGATCTGGGGCTCGCCGGCCGCCGGGTCCTGGGCCTGAAACTCCGCCAGTAGAAAGCCCTTGCGGCAGACCCGCAGCTTTTCGCGATCGCCCAGGGACCGGTCCCGCAGCTCGAAGTGGCCGTCCCGGCCGGTCACCACGGCAGGCCCCGCCTGGCGTTCCGGCAGGGTGATCAAGTTGGACTCCTCGGGCACCACCCAGATCTGGGCGCCTTCCACCGGCCGGCCGCCGGGATCGACGATCCACCCACTGATCCGCGTCCGCCCCTCCAGGGTGAAGGTGCCCAGGTCCACCGGACTCTCCCCCTTGGGCACTGAGATCAACCGGGCCCGCAGGGGCGCCAGCTCCGGGCCTTCGATGCGCAGCTCGAAGACGCCCGCGGGCAGGCCCGGAACCTGGAAGCGGCCGCCGGCATCGGTCTCCGCGCGGAACGGCCCGAGCTCCGGCTCGCTCTCGAAGGACGAGTTGGGCCGTCCGTCCGCCAGCTTCACCGTGGCTCCCGGGATGGGCCGCTGCCGCGGGTCGAGAACCAGGCCGGAAACCGTCCGGCCCCGGCTCAGGGCCACGCGGATCGGGCTCCGGCTCCGCGGCGGCAAGGTAGCCGGCACGGCCAGGGTCCGCGGCGCGAAACCCGGCCTGCTCGCCGTCAATAGATAGAGTCCACCGGCCTGAAGCGGAGCGATCCGGAAGGACCCGTCCGCCGAGGATCGGGCGAGCCGCGGCTCCTCGGCGTTCCAGCGCCGGTCCATCTCGGGCCTGACCAGGCGAAGCTCGGCGTTGGCGAGCGGCTTTGCGGCCTCGTCCACCACAACGCCGGCGATGGCCGGGACCAGAGCGGGGACGAGAGGGAGATCCGGAGCCCGGCGGGGCTTCTCGGATGACCGGGAAGGGAGCGCGACCTTGAGCTGGCCGGGTCGGTGGCCGGCCGCCGCGGCCCGGAGATCGACGCGGCTGCCGGCGACTTGAGCGGCGAGCCGGTAGATCCCCGCCGCGTCGGTCCGGGTGATGCCGCCGGAGTTGCCGCCGGACCAGACGAGCGCGCCGGCCAGCGGGCGATGGCCGGCCGCGCCGGCGCCGTCGGCCCCGTCAAGAATGCGGCCGGTCAGGGGCACCGCCACGGAGAAGCGCAGGGGAATGGGGGAGGCTCCCGCCGGCCGCTGCGCCTCGGTGGTGCGGAACGACATCGTCCGTCCGTCGGCGAGCTCCACGCGGAGATCCCAGAGCCCGGTGGCCGGCGCCGCCAGCGTCAGCGGATGCTGGCCGTCGAAGTGGCCGAGGGCGAGCGAGGACCGGGGATCGCGGAACAGGGCCCCTGGCAGCGGATGCCCCTCGGAGTCCAGCGCCACCAGGAGCCTCGCCACTCCCGGTTGCAGCCGCAGAACGATCTCGCATCCCTCCGCGAGAACCTCGCCCTGCGCGGGGAAACCCGGCCTCTCGGCCCACAGGAGGAGGGGCTCGAGGGTGGCGCGGGCCAGGCGGAGCGTCCCCTCCACGCCCGTCATCGCCACCCGCCGCACCGGCTGCCAGTCCGAGTCTCCCCAGAGCTCCGGTTTTCCCGTCTTCCCGAGAACCTGGGCTCCGGGCACCGGGTTTCCGTCCGGGTCCACGACCCGCACCCTGAGGCCGGCGTCCAGCCGCAGGGTGACCGGCGGCAGGCTGATCTCCTCCAGGATGGGAAGGGCGGCGATCTCCATGGGGACGAAGCCGTCCGCCACGGCGACCAGCCGCCAGAGGCCCGCCTTCGGAACGCTCAGCCGGAACCGGCCCATGCGATCGGTACCCACCCGTGCGACCGGCGCCGGTTCGTTTCCACGCACCTCCTCCAGCTCCGCCAGACCCTCCTGATATCGCGGGACGACCGGCCGCAGCTCCACCCGGGCTCCCGGAGCTCCGTAGACGTCGGTGCTCCAGACCACGCCCTCGACGACGATCCCGGCCGCGTGAGCGGGGATGCGGGCCACCGCCAACAGGGCGATGCCCAGCAGGAATCGAGGGGAGCGGAGGAACATGGCGAGGGACTACGCAAGGATGATTCCAGGGAAGGTACGAGAGGCAAGTCCCTGGGGGACAGGGACTTGGGGTTCAAAGAGATGGACACGTGTCCGGATTTATGGACGGGTGATTCGGGAGTGTCACTGTGCGTACCCCAGTGCCCGCAGCCTCTTCACCGCCTCGGGATCGAGCGGAATCCGCTCGCGATGGAGTCCCAGCTCCTTGCGGGCGCGATTGCTCTCCGCATCCATGCGATCGAGGAGCAGCCCGCCTTCCTTGACCTTCCGGGGAGTGGATGCGGCGAGGTCCCTGGTCTCTTCCGGGTCGTGGGCGAGGTCGTACAGCTCCTGCCGGCCGCTCCTCTCCCAGCGGATGAGCTTGAAGCCGCCGAAGAGGATGGCCTCCTGCTCCTCGATCCGCTGCACGCCCGTGCTCAGCAGCGAAGAGGGGAGGACGGTCTCGCCGCGCAGCCAGGGAGCCAGGGAGGGAGCCGCGGGGTAGCGGGAGGGCAGTGGGCTGCCGGCGAGATCCAGGAGGGTGGCGGCGAGGCTCGCGGTCGAGACGGGTGTGGCCACGTCGCCGCGCCGATGTCCTCCGGGATCTCCAGGGAGCTTGACGAGCAAGGGGACGCGAAGGAGCTCCTCATAGAGAGAGTGGCCGTGACCCACCCGGCCGTGCTCCCAGAGCTCGTCGCCGTGGTCCGAGAGAAGGACGATCAGCGTGTCCTCGTAATGGCCGGACCGTTTCAGCTCCGCGATCAGGGAGCCCACGGCGGCGTCCACCCAGCGGACCTCGGCCCGGTAGAGCTGGCGGATCCACTCCCGCTCGGCCGTCGCCGGATCGCGCTGGCGCAGGCGGATCGCCAACTCCTCCTCGACCGTGAGGTCTCGCCGCATTCCGGGCGGCGGCTCTTGTCCCTGGAGATAGACGGCCGGCGGCTCGTAGGGAGTGTGGGGATCGTAGAAGTGGACCCAGAGAAAGAGCTTCTCCTTCTCTTTTCCCCGCAGCCACCGGGAGGCCAGGCCCGCGAGCCGATCCGGATCGGCCGGCCTTGCCCCAGTCATTCCCGCCTCGGCGGGGAACGACGTGTACTCCTGAAAACCCTGATCGAGATGGGCGGCCCGGCTGAGCAGCGGGCTCGACACCAGGGCCGCCGTCCGGTACCCCGCCCGCCGCAAAGCCTCGGCGATCGTCGTCAAACGGTCCGGCGCCCGGTCTCCGAGCCCGGTGGCGAGATGCACCTGGGGAGACACGCCGGTCATCGCCGAGGTCATGGCGGGCAGCGTCCACGGAGCGGCGGAGCGGGCCTGGCGGAAGACCACGGAATCGCCGGCCAGCGCGTCGAGAGCTGGAGTCCCCGGCGTCTGCGGCCGGTAGCAGGAGAGGGCGTCCGCGCGCAGCGTGTCGATCGAGATGAGGAGGATGCGGCGCGGGGGAGCGGGAGCGGTTGCGATGGGCTTCGCGGCGCCGGTGAGCAGGACCAGGAGGATGGGGAGCAGAACCCTCGAAGCGGATCTCGGGAGAGCGAGGTCGCGGCGGTTCAGCGTCTCAATCATCGGTGCCGGGCATTGTAGCCCCTGTGCGCGGTGGGGACCCAAGGCTGCTGGTGCTGCTGGGTTTTAGAACCCTGGCGCCCGCCGCTACGCCTTCCCCTCGAACATCGCCTCCGTCGGCAGCGTCTCCGGCCCCTTCTCCGTGCACACCGCATAGTGCGAGGCATACATGGAGACGCCCGCGTACTCTCCCCGCTTGTTCAGGATGTAGAACTGGAGATCGAAGGCCGGCCGTCCGCGGTCGTTGAGCAGGCGCTTCTCGACCGTGTTCGCGACGACGCGCTTGAGCGCCTCCATGCCCGCGTCCTTGGGGTGGGCGCCGCGGCGCAGGGCCTCGACGATGAGGAAAGAGGAGAGATTGTAGAGGTTGGCCTCGCCCCGGCCGGTCGAGCCGGCGGCGCCGATCTCGCCGTCCACGTAGAGGCCGGCGCCGAGGATCGGCGAGTCGCCCACGCGGCCCGGGATCTTCCAGGAGAGGCCGCTGGTCGTCGTCACGCCGCAGATCTCCCCCTTGGCGTTGATGCCGTCGCAGTTGATCGTGCCCCAGAGATGCTCGCTACGGATGAGACCCTCGCGGACCATCTGCAGCGCCGCCTGATGGCCCGCCTCGGCGCGCTTCTGGGGATCGAGATAGTGGCCCGGGTCCACCCGGCGCTTCCAGTCGAGCCACAGCCGGCGGGAGTTCTCGGTGTTGAGATCGTCCTCGATCTTGAACCCCATGTTGCGGGCGAAGTCCTGCGCGCCCTTACCGACCAGGAGGTGATGATCCGTCTGCTCCAGGACCGCCTTGGCGACGAGCGACGGCGTGCGCACACCTTCGAGCGCCGCCACCCCGCCCGCCTGCCGCCGCGGCCCGTGCATGCAGCACGAGTCGAGCTGCACGACGCCCTCGGCGTTCGGCAGCCCGCCATAGCCGACGCTGTCCTCCGCCGGATCGAGCTCCAGGATGTTCACCCCGGCGACCAGGGCGTCGAGCACGTCGGACCCCTGAACGATCATCCCGAACGCCTTCTGGACGCCGGTCACGTCGCCGCCGTTCTTGAAGACGTTGCCGTTGGCCGAGGAGATGACGACCGGCCTGGCGTTCTTCGGGGCGATCACGGCCGGAGCCTGCCCCAGCAAGCCCCGCGGAGCGGCAGCCGTCAGTCCGGCGGCGGCCCCCGCGAGGATGAAGTCGCGGCGGTTCAGCTTCTCGATCATCGGCAAGCCTCCTCGAGTCGATAGGATTCGCGGGGATTGTAGCCCTTTGCGAAGGGAGCTGGATGATGAGGGCCTTGTTTGAAAGCTGAAATATTTTGACCGCGTCCGTCATATAGAGAGCAGGGAGGCATCCACCCCCGGATCGCCACTCTCCATGGGAGACCTATTCTATGGCCCAGAAAAATCAGGGAGAGGATCAGACGACAGCTCAGCAGCCGCTCGACGAGCACCCGCGCCCCCGGAGACCCCGTCCCCTGCCGACCGCAACCGCTGAAGCCGCGCCGGCGCCGGCCGACACCCACCAGTGCACCCCCACGAAGATCACCAAGACGGGGAGCAACGGCGACGAAGACCGCTTCAAGGGGCCGGACGGCAAGCTCAACTACATCGGCAACTTCAGCAAGGGGCTCCCTCACGACGAGTTCGGCGAGGTGAATCGCGATGCGTACAAGACCCTTCTGCACGCCGTGGAGAAGGAGAAGGACTTCGACAAGATCACCCTGGGGCTCGGCCGCAAGCTGACCAATCCTCAGGCGGGCCTGGCGACCGATCAGGAGGGGCCCGATCCGAGGGATCTCAAGATTCTCGCCGCTCCGAGCCTCGACTCCGCCGAAGAGGCCGCCGAGGGCGTCGAGCTCTACTGGATGGCCCTGTTGCGCGACGTGCCGTTCACCCAGTTCGACTCCAACCCGGACGTGGCCGCCGCCGCCGCGGAGCTCTCGGGCCTCACGGACTTCACCGGCCCGAAGATTGGCGGCAACGTGACGCCGCAGACGATCTTCCGCGGCTGCGAAGCGGGAGACCTCGCCGGTCCCCTCCTCTCACAGTACCTCCTCCACGACATCGGCTACGGCGCGCTGACGATCGTCCAGAAGATGCAGACGGTCCTCCCCGACAAGGACTACCTCACCAAGTTCGACGACTGGCTCTTCGTTCAGAACGGCGGCACCCCGGCGACCAAGGATGCCTTCGATCCCACGCCGCGCTACATCCGCAACATGCGCGACTTCGGACAGTGGGTCCACGTGGATGCCCTGTACCAGGCTTACCTCGACGCCTGCCTGATCCTCCTCGACAGCGGCGCGCCGTTCGACGCCGGCAACCCGTACCTGCCGCCGCACCCGGATTCCAAGACGCAGATCGGCTTCGGCACCTTCGGCGGTCCGCACATCCTGAGCCTCGTCACCGAGGTCGCGACGCGGGCGCTCAAGGCGGTCTGGTGGCAGAAGTGGTTCGTGCACCGCCGGCTCCGGCCTGAGGAGTACGGCGGGCTGATCCAGGTCAAGCTGGAGGGAGTCGGCGGCACCAAGCGGGACTACCCCATCCACCCCCAAATCCTGAGTTCCGAGGCCCTGAAGCGGACGCGCGCGAACCCCAGATTCGATTCTTACCTTCTTCCCATGGCCTTCCCGGAGGGGAGCCCCACGCATCCCGCCTACGGTGCAGGCCATGCGACCGTCGCCGGAGCCTGCGTGACGATCCTCAAGGCCTGGTTCGACGAAGACGCGTTCCTGGTTAGCGACCTGAAAATCACACCCCAGGTGCCGAACGCCGACGGTACGGCCTTGGTGGATTACACCGGGCCGGACGCCGGCAGCCTCACCGTCGGCGGCGAGCTCAACAAGGTGGCCGCCAACATCGCCATCGCGCGCAACATGGCGGGCGTCCACTGGCGCAGCGACTACCAGCAGTCGATCGCACTGGGCGAGAAGGTCGCCCTCTTCATCCTCCGCAAGCAACGCCACGACTACCACGAGAAGGACTGGTCCTTCAGCCTCACCCGCTTCGACGGCACCAAGGTGAAGATCACCAGCAAAGGCATCTTCACCCCGGACGGACACACCGTGGATCTGTAGGGCGGGAGAAGGTTGGATGCTTCCAACGTCACGTTGGAAGCATCCAACCCTTCGTCGGAGATTCCAAGGCTCCATTGGAAGATTCCAACGCTCCGTCGGAAGTTCCGATGACCCGTTGAAAGAATCCAAGGGAGCGTTGGGAGATTCCAACGCCCCGCCGGAATCTCCGACGACCCGTTGGAAGAATCCAACGTTCCTTTGGAAAGTTCCAACGTCCCGTCGGAAGTTCCAAGGACCCGTTGGAATGGTCCAACGACTCGTCGGAATGTCCGATGGCCTGTTGGAAGAGTCCAACGCTCCATTGGAAAGATCCAACGCTCCGTCGGAGATTCCGATGAGCCGTTGGAAGAATCCAAGGCTCTGTTGGGAAGTTCCAAGGCTCCGTCGGAACTTCCGACGACCCGTTGGAAAGTTCCACGTCACGCTGGAAGAAGACGACGGAGCCTTGTCAGGGGGAGATGACGCGCCGTTTCGACGGATTTCGCTCCGCGGCGACAAAAAGAGGGGCGTGCCGGAAGCACGCCCCTCGAATCGGACAGTACAGAAGCCGCCAAGCAGGATCAGGCGGCGGTAATCGGATGCGGTGCGGGAGCGGGTGTTTCCGGCGTCTCCTGGACCGGTGCCTTGGCCTTGCGCCCCCGGAACGGCTGCAGGTCGAACTCGGTGAGCTTCTCCGAGCGGGTGCCGTAGTGGATCTGGACCATCCGGCGCATGCCGTTGCCCAACCGCTGCCCTTCGGTGACGATCGTCCGCATCTCCTTCGACGCCTGCTGCTTGCCGGCCCTCATGGCGCCCTGCTCCTTGCTGAGCTCCTCGAACCGGGCCAGCATCGCCCGGAGTTGGGCCCGGGGCGCCTCCAGATGGGGCAGGTCCGCGCTGTTCGCTTCCAGCTTGCCCTGAAACCGCTGAAGACTGCCCACCACTCCCGCGTCCGTCGTTTCTCTCTTCGTAGCCATTGTCGTACTCCTCCTGAGCCTCTCGGCTCGTAATCCGGCACCGAAAGTGGCGCCGGAAACTTGAATCTCTCCGGATCCCCTGGGTGATTCTCTCCTGTGATGCAGCGCATAACACCGCCATGGACTGCCTGAGAATCGCCTCATCTTCGTTCCGCAAACGGCTTGACGGGAAGATCGTGCATGATCCGAAGTCACCTGTCAAGGGGTCTCTTGACAAAAGTTCCAGCTTTCTGCCGTAATCCATGCATGGCAACTATGCGAGAAATCCGAGAGAAGCGCCGGGCGATCCTGGCGAACATCGTCATGGACAACCGGTCGATCCGCAGTCAGACGCAGCTCCAGGAGCTGCTGCGGGAGCGGGGGATCGAGGCGACGCAGTCGAGCATCAGCCGCGACCTGCGGGATCTGAGCATCCACCGGGTGAAGGGGCGCTACGTCCTGAAGGCCTGGCAGCCGGTGAAGGACGGCACCTTCCCGGACATCGCCGGCTTCGTGCAGCGGGTGCGCCCCTCCGGCAATAACCTCCTGGTGATCGTGACCAGCCCCGGCGCCGCCCGAGTCGTAGCCTTCGCCATCGACAGCGCCAACCTCCCCGAAGTCGTGGGTACGATTTCAGGAGAGGACACCCTCTTCGTGGCGACTCGAGGAGAGGAGGATCAGCAGAGGTTGATGGGGGCTTTTTCGCGGTTTCTGGGGTGGGAGTAGGGGGGCGGCCTTGCGTTCCAGTCAACCTTCGCCGGCTTCCTCAAGCACACTTTTGATTAGGAACGACGTCAGATAGATCGTTGTCTGCCTCAGCTCCTCGATAACTGGAGTGACGAAAGGCAGGAGTCCTCGTTCTTTGGCCTTGATGAGCACGCCGAGAGTACCAGTGCAGGTCAGACCGTTCAGGCGAGCGATTCTACGCCCCAGAGCATCGTCCAGAATGAGTAAACTAGCCGGCGCCGTCAACGCCAGAGCTATGGCCTCCGCCTCGCCTGGTCCCAGATCGATGACCACGGGCAGCAGGGAGGAATCACGGAGGGGCCGCACATCCAGCCATTCCGTCCCCTCAACGTCAGGAACGGAGATTCCTTGTGCCTTCCCGGCTTCCAACTCAGTCCGCACGGCCATCGGAATCTGTACTTGGCCATAAAGATCGCGCAGCAGGTCGAGCTGCCCGATTTGATGGAGATAGAGGAGTGGTGAGGTGTTGCAGACGACGAGTCGGTCAGGCATTGAGGATGTCCTGGCGCAACTCTTCCTCCGTCATTTGGAAGGGCGAAACCTGGAAGTGTCGCAGCCCCAGCAGGAACTCGACCCGCGCCAGCCCTGCCAGTTGGGCAGCTCCGCCTGAGGACAGCTTTCCAAGCTCAAAAAGCTTTACGGCAGCCAACAGCTTGAGATACTGAGCGAAGGACTCGGCATCGGTCTTGAGGCTGATTAGTGTCTGCTCGGGAATGTCCAGCTGTACCGCGCTCATCGTGCTCTCCTTCAGGGTGAATTCTACCCCACAATCCTCCGCCGGAATCGCCCACACCGCGAGCCCGGAGGGCGGCAGACTCTTGGCCCAGGGCGCGAGCCCTGGGATCGAGCCGACCACCGAATCGATTGGCGCCCTGCCAAGGGCGCTTTTTCTACCTCGGCGAGCCGCCCAACGAGAGAAAAGGCGCCCTTGGCAGGGCTGATGGTAAGGGTGGGATTGCCGGTCCCAGGGCTTGCGGCCTGGGCTATGGGTCTGCCGCCCTCCGGGCTGGTCTTGACGCCTTTGGGCAGCGTGCCCGGGCTCGTGCGGCCCTTGTTTTTGGACCAAACAAGGACCTCAAGGCCTTCCGCCGCGCGCCCTCCTAGAAGTCGGTGAAGAGAAGCCGGTTCGGGGAACCGTTCAAGTTGCCCATGACGGCCGACGTGGTTGCCTTGGAGATGAGAAGGGTCTGGATGGCGGCTGGAGTTGCCGTCGGGTTGTTCTGGAGGTACTGCGCCACGACGCCTACGACGAGAGGGGCCGCGAACGACGTGCCGGTGCCGATGCACTCATAGGACTGCCCTGAAGAGGCCATGGCGCCAAGAATGTCGACCGCCGGAGCGTACAGATCGATCTCCGGTCCCCAGTTGGAGTTGCTATAGACGTAGTTGTTCCAATCCATTCCGCCGGCGACGATGACTTCGGGAATGGAGGTCGGGCTGAAGGCGCTCGCCGCGGTGCTGGAATTGCCGGCGGAGTTGACGACGGGAATGCCATAGTTGTTGATCAGGCGCGTGACCGCCTGATCGAGGCCCGTGGTATCTCCGGCGGACTTGGGGAAGTTGTAACTGAGGTTGACGACGGCCGGCAGAGAGGCATTGGCGGCGACCCAGTCAAGGCCCAGGACCGCCCAGGACGTCCAGGATGCACCGTTGTCGTTCCCAATGCGGACCGGGTGAACGATGGCCGACTTCGCGACGCCGAACCGGCGGCCGGCGGCGACGCTCGCGACGAGGGTCCCATGACCGCTGCCGTCATAGGTGTCCCAACTCGGTCGATCTCCACAGGTAATGGAGTTGGGACGGCATTGGCCGGGGATCGCGAAGTTGATGCCGTTGCCGACGCGCGTGCCGCCCCCCGTGAGCGCGAATTCGCTGTGGGTCGCGACGAGGCCCGTATCGACGAGGTAGATGTGCACTCCATTGCCGCGCGCGCCGAAGTAGAACTTGCTGTCCAGGGTGTGCGCGGCCTCGCTGCCGCTGCGTTGGTCGATCCGGTCCAGAGCCCAACTGTCGATGCAGCTCAACTGCGGATCCCAGCACTGGATCGACTGGGGTGACGTGGGGTCGTAGCTGTTGGCCAGCGGAAAGGTGGTGGGGCTGAAGCAACTCGGGAGAGCGCTCGGGCTCGCCAGGACGTCCTCCTCGACGAGCGAGACGCCCGGCAGGCGCGCCAGGAGCTTCGCCTCGCTCCGCGTGGCGTCGGCGACGAACATGCCGAGGTGGCTGAGGACCGCGCGAGGGCGGATTCCGCTCTTGGCCGAGACGTCGCGCATCAGCCGGCTCGTGAGATCGACGGTCAGCTTCTTGTTCGCCCTGCCTTCGCCGGTCAAGCCCACGGCCTGTTCGTCGAGGACGACGATATAGCTGTGTTGAGATTCCACGCTGGGCTTGGTCAGGTCCAGGGCCGGCGCAGGCCGGGCCGAGAGGGCCAGACTCAGGGCTCCGGCCAGCAACATTGAAATCGAGGCCGCCGGCTTGATGCGGGTCCTTTGTGGATTGCATGTCGTCAGGGTCATAGGTTCCTCCTTGATTGTCGTTCCGCCGAAGCGTTTGAAGCTGCGTAACCTTCAAAATTATAGGCAGTTATCTATGCATCTTCAAAACGCGGTGCCCCGGACACTTGTCCGCCTCCCGGCCGGACATCTGTCAACCCCGCTTCTCCGCGGACAGTAGTCCGGTCCTCCTAAGTCTTTGATCTTGAGCGATTTATCCTGGCGGACGCCGGTGGCACACCGGTTGCTCTCCAAGGCTGTCGCTATGATCCAAGAGACCGATTCGATGGACCAGATACTAACCAAGGGACCCGGGATCTCCCGGAAGACCCTGATGTGGCTGGCGGCGGCCGGGGTGCTGGCCGTCGCGGTTGGCCTGCTTTGGCCCGCCATGCGGCGGTGGTCGCGGGCGGAGCAGTCGGTGGACCTTTCGCGGTTGCAGATCGCGACCGTGGTGCGCGGCGATCTGGAGCGGGACGTCGCCGCCCAGGGACGCGTGGTGGCCGCCAATCATCCCAAGCTGTACAGCCCGACGCAGGGGATCGTCAGCCTGGCCGTCAAGCCCGGCCAGTCGGTGAAGGCGGGGCAGGTGCTCGCCACACTCGCCAGCCCGGATCTCGAGAGCTCCCTCAAGCAGGAGCGGTCGCGCCTGGAGTCGCTGGAGTCCGAGCTGTCGCGCACGGACCTCTCGACCCGGCAGCAGAACCAGGGTGACGAGCAGACGCTGAAGCTCCGGCGCGTGCTCCTGGACTCCACCCATCGCGATCTCGACCGGGCGGAGAAGCTGCGCGCCGACGGCCTCCTCAACCAGGTGGACTACGAGCGCGCCAAGGACGCCGTGCGGGTGGCCGAGGTGGAGCTGGAGCAGGCGGAGGGTGGCGGCAAGCTCAGCCGCGAGGCGCGGGACTTCGAGGTTCAGGACCGCCGGCGCCAGATCGACCGCCAGCGCCTGGTCGTGGCCGATCTCGAGCGGCGGGTGGGGGAGCTCTCCCTGCGGGCGCCGTTCGACGGCATGGTCGCCACCATCGACGTTCAGAACCGCGACGCCGTAGCGCTCAACGCCTCCATTCTCTCCGTCGTGGACCTCTCGCAGTTCGAGGTGGAGGCGCAGATCCCCGAGACCTACGCCGAGGAGTCGGCGCCCGGCACGCCCGCCGTGGTGAGCTACGGCGGCAAGGACTACCCGGCCGAGCTGACGGCGGTGTCGCCCGAGGTGCAGGCCGGCCAGGTGCAGGGGCGGATCAAATTCAAGGGCGGCACGCCCGAGGGTCTGCGGCAGAGCCTGCGTGTCGCCGTGCGGCTCGTCTTCGAAAAACGCCCCAACGTCCTCAAGGTACCCCGCGGTCCGTTCCTGGAGGGCGGCGGCGGCCGGCGAGTCTACGTGCTGGCGGACGGCCTGGCGTCCCTGCGGCCGATCAAAGTCGGAGCGACGAGCGTGTCCGAGGTGGAGATCGTCGAGGGTTTGAAGGAGGGCGAGCAGGTGCTCCTCTCCGAGATGGATCAATTCAATGGCGCTAAAACCGTCTTGGTTCGAAAATAGGAGACCGTCATGCTGAAAATGGAAAACGTCACCAAGATCTATCGCACGGGAATGGTGGAGACCCGGGCGTTGCGGGATTTCACGCTGGAAGTGGAGGAGGGGGAGTTCGTCACTCTCACCGGTCCCTCGGGGTCGGGCAAGACGACGTTCCTCAACGTTTCCGGCCTGCTGGACGGCTTCGAGCAGGGGAAATACTGGCTGGACGGTCTCGACGTGTCGCGGCTTTCGGATCGCGAGATGTCCCGCATCCGCAATGAAAAGATCGGTTTCATCTTCCAGAGCTTCAACCTGATCCCCGATCTCGACGTCTTCGACAACGTGGACGTTCCGCTGCGCTATCGCGGCTTGAAAGCGAAGGAGAGGAAGGAGCGCATCGAGCGGGCGATCGCCCAGGTCGGGCTGTCGTCGCGCCTGCATCATCTGCCGTCCCAGCTTTCGGGCGGCCAGCAGCAGCGGGTGGCCATCGCCCGGGTGCTGGCCGGCGATCCCAAGCTGATCCTGGCGGACGAGCCCACGGGCAACCTGGATTCAGGGATGGCGCGGGAGATCATGGACATTCTCGATCAGGTCAACGAGGCGGGCACCACCATCATCATGGTGACCCACAACCCCGAGCACGCGGCACGGGCCCACCGCCAGCTCCATATCGCGGACGGCCGCATGGTGGACCTGGAGCGCATCGCGCCTTTCCCCCTGAACCGCCCCCAGCCGGTGCCGGCCCGGGCCGCGGTCTGAAAAGCGAGCGGAGGAAAACGGCAATGTTGCTCTACAACACCCGCCTCGCTTGGAAGAGCATCCGGCGCAATCCGATGCTCTCCTTTCTCATCGTCCTCGGCATCGCCCTCGGCGTGGGAGTCTCGACGACTTTCATCACCGCCTATCACGTGCTGGCCCGCGATCCTGTGCCGGGCAAGAGCGATTCCCTTTACTACGTCCGCATGAACTCGTGGGGAGTGGCGGACGATCCCTTCCTGCGTAAGCCGCCACCCTTGATCACGTATCGCGACACGCTGGAGCTGCTCAAGAGCCGCATCCCGGTACGCAGCACGGCCAGCTTCCAGTCGCGGGCGAACGTCTTCCCCGAGGGGGGCGCGCGTCCCTTCAGCAAGGATCTCCGCCTGACCACGGCGGACTTCTTTCCCATGTTCGCCGTGCCGTTCCGTTATGGCGGACCCTGGAGCCGTGAGGCCGATGCGCGGCCGGAGTCCGTGGCGGTGATCAGCTCGGCGCTCAACGACCGGTTGTTCGGCGGCGCCAACAGCGTCGGCCGCACGATCCGGCTGGAGAACCATCCGGTGCGGGTCGTGGGGGTGCTCGGGACCTGGCGTCCCAGGGTGCGGGCCTTCGGCCTGTTCGGCGACCCTCTGGGCGCGCCGGAAGAGATCTTCCTTCCTCTCGCCCTGGCCGGGCCCATGGAGCTTCAGCCCCACGAGATCTCGATGAGCTGGCGGACTCCGCTGCCGGGAGAGGACAAGCTCCCCTACGCCTCGCAACTGATGCTGAACGAGATGATTTTTGTAGGCTTCTGGGCCGAGCTTCCGCAGGCGCGGCAGGTGCAGGACTACAAGCATTTCGTCGACGCCTACGTTGCCGAGCAGAAGAAGCTCGGCCGCTTTCCCCATCCCGCCAACAACCGGGTGACCTCCATGCTCGACCTGATGGAGGAGATGAAGGTGGTGCCGCCGCAGACCAAGGCGCTCGCCGCCATCTCGCTGCTCTTCCTGGTGGTCGCGGCGCTCAACCTGATCGGTCTGTTTCTCGGCAAGTTCCTGGCCCGCGCCGCCACCGTCGGGGTGCGGCGGGCGCTGGGAGCCAGCCGCGCGACGATCTTCGTCCAGCATCTCGTGGAGTGCGAGCTGATGGGGCTGGCCGGCGGCCTTCTCGGCGTGTTGCTGTCGCTGGCCGGGCTCGCCGTGCTCAACCGCGTCTATGGCGACGGCCCGGAGGGCGTGGCCTTCTTCCGGCTCGACCTGCCCATGGTCTTCGCCGCCGTGGGGCTGGCGCTCGTGGCCGGAGCCATCGCCGGCGTCTACCCCGCGTGGCGGATCTGCGCCATCCCGCCCGCCCGTCATCTCAAGACCCAGTAGCCGCTTTGGAGAACCGCCATGCAATTCGGACCGATCTTTCGATCTCTCCTGCGCAACCGGGCGCGGGTCATCCTCATCGTGGCCGAGGTGGCCTTGACTCTCGCCATCGTGGCCAACTGCCTGAGCCTCATCCTGGATACGCGCGCCAAGCTCGCCCGTCCTTCCGGCTTCGACGACGAGCACATCGCCGTGCTCCAGGCCAATCCGTTCGACGATCACCTGCGGCAGCAGACCGTGCTCGATCCGCTGGTGGATCAGGACCGCCGTGCCCTGCGCGCGGTGCCCGGCGTGCGCGCCGTGTCTCATACCAGTTTGCGGCCCTGGCAGAGCAGTGGCAGCATCACCTCCATGCGTGTGCCCGGCACCCGCGGCGAGCCGGTGCAGACGCAGATCTGCAGCGTAGACCCCGGCATCTTCGAGACGCTGGGCCTCTCGATCGCCGCGGGGAGGGGATTCACCGAGGCCGAGTACGACCGCGGCGCCAATGCGCCCCCGACGGAGGTCCAGCCGGTCGTCGTGAGCCGTGTGCTGGCCGATCGTTTCTATCCCGGCGGCGACGCCGTGGGCAAGCAGATCGGCACCGCCGACGACTCCCAGCACTACCTCATCGTAGGGATCGTCGACCGCTACTACAACCCGTTCGGCAACGTCGACGAACGGGTGGTGTTCCAGCCGGCCCGGTCGGTGGACTTCGACCGGGGCTCGCAATATCTCGTCCGCACGGAAGGAGATCCCGGGCGCCTGCTGCCGCAGCTCGAGAAGGCGCTGCTGGGAGTGGAGAAGGGACGCCTCATCAAAACGCGGACCCTGGCCGACGACCGCACCGAGTTCCATGGCCGCGACCGCATCCTGGTGGCGTCGCTCAATGGCGTCATGGCCTTGCTGGTGCTGGTCACGGCCCTGGGGATCGTGGGGCTGACCTCCTTCTCCGTGGGCGAGCGCCGCAAGCAGATCGGCACCCGCCGCGCCCTGGGAGCGGATCGGGCGGCCATCGTCCGTCACTTCCTGCTGGAAAACTGGATGGTGACGAGCCTCGGCATCGTCCTCGGAGCGGGCCTCGCCTACGCCCTCAACTTCGGCATCGTCACCTGGGTGGCGGGAGCGCGCCTGAGCCCGGCCGTGGTGGCGGCCGGGGCCCTGGGGCTCTGGATCCTCGGGATCGGAGCGGCGCTGGGCCCCGCCCTGCGCGGAGCCCAGGTGCCGCCGGCGATCGCGACGCGGAACGTGTAGGGGGAGAGCCCCTACAGCTTCGCCTCGATCTCCGAAATGTCCTTCTCGAGCTCCACGATGCGCGACCGCTTCGTGGCGACGCGGGCGTCGACCTCGGCGATCTTGCCGTCGAGCTCGGCGCGGGTCTCGTCGGCGTGCGGGCCAGGGCGCAAGCCTTCGAGACGGGTACGCCAGCGGGTGAGGTTTTCGTCATCGCGGCCGATCGACTCCCGCAGCCGATCGAGCTGCTCCTGCTTGTAGGTCCTCGTCTCCTGGAGGCGCTCCTTGAGCTCGTTCTTGCGCTGCTCGCGGTCCTTTTCACGCTCCTCGTACCACGCCGTGCGGCGCGCGAAGAACTGGTCCATCGAGCCCCGGAAGCGCTTCCAGAGGGCCTCGGACTTCTGCTTCGGCACCGGCCCGACGGCCTTCCACTCGGCCTGGAGGGCCTTCAGGGCCTCGCCGGTCTCCTTGAAGCTCGTGGAGGTGCAGAGCTCCTCGGCCCGCCGGCAGAGATCCTCCTTCTTGCGGATGTTCTCCTTGCTCTCCTTCTCCACCTGCTCGTAGTGGACCTGGCGGCTCTCGAAGAACTGATCGTTGGCCTTGCGGAAGCGCTGCCAGATGGACTCGGCCTGATCGCGGGGGACGGGACCGATCTCCTTCCACTGCGCCTGGAGGGCCTTGATGGCCTCGCCCGTCGTCTTCCATTCCGTCGAGGAGCAGATCTCCTCGGCCTGGACGCAGAGGGCCTCCTTCTTCTGGAGGTTCTCCTCCAGCTCCCGCTGGCGGTCCTGGAAGTGGGCCTGACGGCGCTCGAAGAAGCGGTTGCCGGCCTTGCGGAAGCGCTCCCAGAGCTCCGTCGACCGCTCCTTGGGCACCGGTCCGACGGTCTTCCATTCCGCCTGGAGGGCCTTGATGGCCCCGGCGGTGGCCTTCCACTCCTCGGACTCACTGAGGGCCTCGGCGCGGACGCACAACTCCTCCTTGCGCGCCAGGTTGGCTTCGAGCTGCTCGGGGCTGACCTTGGGGCCTCCGGCGGGCCGGTCTTCCTTCTCAGGGGTCTCGGTGACGGCCATCCGTTCGCCGAGATGAGATTCGAGGTGGATCTCGTCGCCGAGGTTCACCTCCTCGCCCAGGTTGACGTCCTCGCCGGGCGTGACCTCTTCCCCCAGGGTGACCTCTTCGCCGGGCGTGACGACCGCTTCGCCGGGAAGGATGACCTCGACGGGCTCTTCGGTGGGCAGGGATGGCGCCGCCTCCTCGGCAGGGGCGGGCCGTTCATCAGTCTCGGGGATGCCGGGGGTGTGCGGGGGGATCGCCGTGAGCGGGCCCCCCGCGCTCTGAGGGGTTTCGGAGTTGGTTTCGTTGATGTCTGCCATGGTTGTTCCTCGGAGGGAGAGAATACTCTTTCGTCCGGGCTCTGCAAGAGGCCCGGCTCTATTATCCTCTAAGACATGAGGGCGGGACATGAGGGCAAGGGTCCCGCGGATCGGGTGAGGGGACATCGATTAAGCCGTTGCGGGAATTCCGTATCTTAGAAGGGAGGTTTACCAGAGTCCACAGTTCAACTTTGAGGAATACGACATGAATCGGACTCACAAACTGCGAAACTCGAATCACGGACGCCTCCTGCGGCTCCTTCTCCCTGCCCTAAGCCTCGTCCTCCTGGCCGGCCGCGCCCAGGCCCAGGTGACGAACCAGACCGACGTCAAGACCTGGCGGATCTGGGAAGGCGTCTTCGAGACCTCCCAGAGCTACGTCAATCCGTCGTACGACGTCCAGCTTCAAGTGACCTTCACGCCGCCCGCTGGATCGGGCCTGTCCCCGATCGTGGTCAACGGTTTCTGGGACGGACTGAACGGCACCAAGAACGTCTTCCGGGCTCGCACCGCCTTTCCCACCGCGCCCGGCGCCTCGCCCTGGGTCTGGACGTGGACGTCGACCTGCACCGGCGGCGGCTGCAATACCGACGCGGTCCTCAACCAGTCGACGCCCTTGAGCGTCAACGTCACCCCGTCGACCGGCGGCCACGTCCTCTTCAGCCATGGCTTCCTCAAGGTCAACACCAGCGGATCGAACGCCTATCGCTACCTCGTCAACGACGACGGCACGCCCTTCTTCTGGCTCGGCGACACGGCCTGGAACGCCTCCATCCGCGCCAAGTCGGCCCTCATCGGCGCTCCGGCCCAGGAGTGGGAAAACTACGTCGCGGACCGCAAGGCCAAGGGCTTCACCGTGATCCAGCTCGCGCTGCCCGTGGACTACATGAGCCCGCCGAGCGGCGACCAGCCGACGGACGCGCAGGGCTCCTCGCAGACGCCCTTCACCCAGCTTTCTCTCTCCGGCCGGAGCTGCGGCACGGCCATCCCCAACCCCTGCTCGCAATGGAACCCGGCGTACTGGCAGAACTTCGAGCAGAAAGTCCGCTATGCCAACGGCCAGGGCCTCGTGGTGCTGGTGGTGGGCCTCGCGGAGCGGATCATCGAGAGCAGCGCCTCCTACCCGACGACGCCCGACCTGCAGGTCAACGCCCGCAACGTCGTGGCGCGGCTCGGCGGTGAGTTCGCGATCTTCTCTCCCGGCTTCGACCGGGCTCCGGGCTCGACCTCGCTCTCGTCTTGCACGACGGGCACGAACGACATGACCTGCCGCATCAAGTTCGTGGGCCAGCAGGTCAAGACCACCTCCTCCCGGCACCTGGTGACCAACCACTTCGCCGGCAGCATGGACGTGACGCTGATGGACCCCTTCATCGACGAGACCTGGCTTGACTTCGAGCTCTACCAGAGCGGTCCGGGCTGTAATGGAAGCAGTTTGTCCGACCAGATCCTCAAGGTCACCAACCGGGCGCGCACCATGCCGATCCATCTCTGGAGCCAGACGGACCTCAGCGGCAACCCCAAGCCGATCGTCAACGGCGAGTCGATCTACGACGGCGCCGCCTGTGCGAACTCGCTCGGAGGCACCAACTTCACCGCCCACCGCGCGCGGCAGACGGGCTATTACTCCCTGCTGTCCGGAGCGCTCGGCTACACCTTCGGTGTCGAAGGCATCTTCAACTGGGGCATCAATGCACCCACGACGACGCCCACGACAGGGCTCGCCCGTCCGTCGAATGGCCAGATGCAGACCCTGTGCAAGGCCTTCCGCAGCCTTCCGGCCTGGCAGCAGCTCGTCTCGGACCCCAGCCTCATCGCGAACGTGACCGACCCCAGCACGGGCAGCCCGTGGACGGACGACCTCGCCTTGGTGCTGGCGCGGGACGTCAACAACCAGTTCGCGGTCGCCTACATGCCGAACGCGGCCAGGAACTTCACGTTCAAGATCGAGACCTCGGGCTTCTCCAGCTTCGACACCTGGACCAAGGAGTGGATCGATCCCCGCTCGGGAGCGATCACCACGGCCACCTGCCTGCGGCAGGGGATCAGCACCATCTACAAGTGCGACGCGCCCACGACACCGCCGTCCTCGGGCGAGACGGCCGACTGGGTCCTCCGCCTCGGAGCCTCGCCCTTCACCGCGACCACCCTCTGCGGCTGATCGCTCCGCCGCCCTGAGCTCAAAAAGCGGCGCCAGCCTCCCGGCGCCGCTCGTCTACGTCTCCCATGTCTCGCGATCGGCCTGGACAGGCACCTTCTTGAGTGAACGACCCATCAAGGAGGAATCCGACATGCGCCCCACATCCGACAGCTCCTCATCTGCCAAGCGCCGTGGAGCCCGAGTCCTGCTGCTGACCGCCCTCTGCGGAGCGCTGGCCCTGACCCAGAGCCTCGCCCAGGCGCCGAAGGTGCCAGCGGCGCAGGCCACCGCGAGCTGTGCGACCAGCGACGATTGCCCCAAGGGTCAGCTCTGCTGCCCGGCCTGTGGCCAGCCCGACTGTGGGAGGGCCTGCTTCAAGCCCTTCCGGGGCGGCTGTCCGCCATTCGTGTAATCGCCGCGGGCCTCCCGCCGGCGGCTTGAAAGGAGATTCCCGATGAAGAAGAAGACGCTCAAGCTCACCCTCCACCGCGAGACCCTGGCGAATCTCTCCAACCACCACCTGGAAGGAGCGGCCGGCGCGGGGGAGGACACACTCAACAAGTCCTGCCTGCTCTCCTGCTTCGCCGGCTGCAGCGACGTCGGCTGCACGGATACGTGCCCGCCGTCGATTGTTCGGACGGGGTGCTGCGACTGAGGACGGGAGGGTGGGGGACGCCACAACGAGCCGCCGGAGAAGCTCGCCGCCATCATCGCCCTTCTTGGCAACCGATCGTCGAGGTGCTGAAGAACCCAGAGCCCAAGGGCCTGCTGGTGAAGCCTGCTCCGCCAAGGGATTAACCTTGGTGGAGCAGGAGCATGCGGAGTTGAAGCTAGTGAGACAACCGGAGTACCCGGGTCGGTGCTCGCAACCTCTACCTGGCCTTGAAGGACACGGCGATCATTGGGCTCCAGGAACGGTCCTTATGCACAGGCGGTTGGGGCACAGTGCCTAGCGGGCTGCCGACCGAGAATCCCTGGTTCAATTTCTGAACGCGGCCGTTATAGGCTCCCAATGTCAGAAATGCCCTATTTTCGGCGAATCCGAACGAGATGCCAGAGAGATATTCGACATCGGTACCCTTGTTATCCACTTTTCCGGAGATTCCGAAGGAGAAGTGAAGTCCGGAAAACAGGCCGCTTCCTTGAGTGAGTCGGGTATTGAGCATGAGCATGGGTGTGATGCGCTGATTAGAGTTGTCTTTGAGGCCGACGACCGAGGCTGGAGTAGTGGAGGGCTTGCCGTTTGCATCGGGCGGAAAACCCTGGACCGCTTCGTACTCGGGAGTATGGAGGTTAGTGGCCGCAATACCAAGCGATAGAGTGAATCGACTGGATCCGCCAAAATTCAGAGTGAAGCTGAAATCCGCATCCTTGGCGAAGTCCTTGTCGGCCACCTTCCTGGTACGTACGGAGACCTTTACGTCTGTCAGATCATCGAACGGGCCGATATCACGCTTGATAGTGAAGTTTGTCGGCTCGGCGAGTATCGTCGCGATTTCGGTATTCTTGGAGCTGATGTCTCTGATTGTGGTTCCCAGGACAGTCTTCTGCTTGGATAGCTCTTGCGTACGGGCGTCGCTGAGAAGGCTGGTTCTGTTGCTTTTAAGGATTGCCAGCAGTTCGCGGGCGTTCGGGTCTGACTTCTTATCCTTGCAGCTTGCATCGGCGGTTGCCAATGCGCGATCTATATTTCCGGCGAGGTTGGAACCCGAAGCGTCCGGAGAGAAGAGGCTGTTGTAGGCGGCACTGTAGGCACTCCAGTGCTTGTCAAGGTCCGCTATCTGGACTGCCTTCTGCAGGCGTTCGCCGGTACGCTGGAGCGCTTCACAGGTAATTGTCGGGCTTTCCAATACCTCTTGGCTTGCGGAAAAAACACTTTTGAGAGTCGAGAGCCGGAACTCAAGCTCCGTACCGGACTGGTCTAGTTGCCGGAGGTTTTTGACCGCCTCGTTGAGGAATTCCTCTGCTTTCGCCACGTCATTCCAGCAGTCGTCCTTAGGATTAGTTTTGGCTTGGTCAGCCGCCGCGGGCTGGCCGGCTGGCGGGGCAGTGGCTACCGGGGCATTGCCGGGGGTTTTAAGTAAGGAAAATAAATCAAACAGACCTGTGAAGGTGGTTAGGGCAGGGTTTGTCACCTCAGAGCTTTCGACCTTGACGTCATAGCGGAGGAATGGGTTGCGGTTGATGAAGACAATGCGGACCTTGTCACTCAGTTTGAACGAGGTTTTGCCAACGAGTCCGCCATTGGCCAAGTCGACGAGGAATTCTCCTTTCGCTACCGTGTCGGAGGGGCACCTGGACTGGGCTCCGCTGGGTAAGGCAATCAAAACGAGTAGAGCGAAGAAAAAGTAGAGCTTGAGCTGTTGTCTCATGAGTCCTCCCGGGAAATAGATTTGTCGGAAAGCCCGCGCGGTGACGGTTGTGCCGCTCGGAGCTTGGTCTCACACAGAGACGGACCGATCTCCCGAATTCCCATCTCTGACCCAGCATCACAACGCCTGTACGCGGCCTGCGTCCATCTCACGCAAAACCGGAACCTGTCTCGTCGGCAGACCGCCCCTATTTGTTGACGCAGCCGACCTGCAGTTTGATTTGCTTCGACCTGATTACCGGGGGTGATACCTACAGCTCGCCGACCAGGAGACTCAGCGGGAGCTGCGGAAGTTGGCAATAAGCTTCCGAACGTTATTGATCGTCTGGGCATTGTTTTGGGAGGTTGTGCCGGTTGGAAGACCCATGTAGAAGACGGAAGGATTGGAGAAGTGGAGGATGCGCGGGCATGAGGGGGTGCAGTCGTAGGCCATTATCGTTCGAAATCGGTTCAAAATGTCTTTGAAGCCGAAAGAGAAGGGAAAGGCTCCGAGACCAGTAGGATCGGCTGGTGCGTGGTTGCAGCCCATGTTATGGCCGAGCTCATGTCCGAATGAGTAGTTGGGGCTGATGCAACCCTGGGGAGTTACGCTGAAAGCTGATTCGCTGAAGGAACTATTGCTGTCACCTTCCATCAGGTATGCGATCCCGCAGCCTCCCAATGGCTTGCTGACAACGAGCTGCACCAGATCGGCCTTGTATCTGTCGCGTAGGGCTTGGACATCGTCGAGGAATCCGTCAGCGGGATTGGAGAGCCGGTCAAGATCGATATTGATGTTAGCCGCCTCGACATAGTTGACTTCAATGGTCTGAACTAGATGTAGCCGCGGGATGATCACGCTGTTGGAGTATGCCAGATTGGTTTCGCTAACTCCCAGGGTGATGAGATTTTGGATGGCACCGGTTCCGCCTGCGGCATCCCGCGCGGCAGGGGTGTAGACCACCAGGAGGTCGAACGTGGATCCATCATCCACCGCACCTGACAAATCGGCAGTAGGTGCGCCTGGTTTCGGAGTCACGGGAATAGGGTCGGCTTCTCTGGGGAATGCCGCCACGTTGATCTGCTCTACGATCTGAGCGCCACCGACGGTCCTCACGCGATAATTTTCCGAGCCCGTGGAGATGCTTCCTGTTAGATTTCCGCCGCCAATGACAAACACAACTTGGCTATCCTTCATGCCTTCAAGCTTCCCGATCCAGGAGAAATTCACAGGAATCTCCTTGCTGACGTGATCCAGAATGGCGTTGTAGGATCGGTCAGGAAACAGATTCAGCTCCAGCGGCTTGGACTTCGCACCGCCATCGAAGGCCATGGCTTGGCCCATGAGTGAGTCGAAGTTCACTTGCACGGGACGGCTACGGATCACGCCAATTTCTTTACTGGATGGCAGCGCCTCCTTGCTGGCGCGGAAGAGTTGCTCGGCAGCGAATGCTCCGGGCTGCGATCCAAACAAAATCGTAGCCGCCAATAGTCCTTTGATGATTAGGTATCTGTCTCTCATTGAAGATTTTCCTCCGTGGGCGGTATGCCGCTCGTCAGAGATTTTGGACAGAGCGGCGTCTCACGCTCAAGCCCATTATCTGATCTCAGAGTGAGGCCTCGCGAGGCAGCCACGACTCTATTGGCCTTGTTAGACGGACGTTGCCGCAGATTTCACGCCCTTGTCACCTGTCTGAGTCGTGAAGTCATTCCAGGTTCTCGGAACGCCGCCCTCGTTTCGCCCGCGGCTCCCAAGAGAGATATGATCCCCACCTCAACCGTCCGTCCCAAAGGGGAGCCCCCGATGATCCGCCGCCGATTCGCGTCCGTTCTCTGCCTCTCCGTCTGTCTCCTGGCCCTCCCGGGCCTCGCCCGTGCCGCTGCCAAGCCAACCGCACCGCCCGCTCCCAAGGCCGGCCCGAACAAGCAGGCCGCCGTCGCCTCGGTCGAGCGCCAGCGGCCTCAGCTTGTGGATCTGGCGAACCAGGTTTGGGGGTTTGCGGAGACGGCTCTCAAGGAGAAGAAGTCGGCCAAGGTACTGGCGGACTATGCGGAGGCTCAGGGGTTCAAGGTGGAGCGCGGGGTGGCGGGGATGCCGACGGCTTTCGTGGCGAGCTACGGCTCGGGCAAGCCGGTCATTGCCGTGTCATGACAATGATGACCCTCACCCTTTCCCCTTCATCAACTCCGGGCACAAGAACCGAATCTCCACCCCGTGCCGCTTCAACGCTTCTCGATGATCCCACCAGTCGGTATCCGAGGCATTGAGGATGGGCGGCTGCTCCTCACTGGCGATCACGACTGCGACGAACTTTCGGTCCTCGCGGTCGAAGCGCGCAAGCTCAGGATCGTCCGGGAACTCTTCGAAGACCCGTGTGCCTCTCACAGGCGTAATGGGAATCTGCCGGCAATGATCCAGATGGCCTTGGTTGTCCCACAGCCACTTGAAGAACGCGTCGCCGGGTCCGGGTTGACCTGAGGGTGAGAGGTGCCGGCGATATTCGTCGAGAATCAGGCCCTGCTCGTCCAAGAGCACCCGATGATGGTCTCGCAGCGCGATCAGTGTGGTGACGCAGGTCTCCACGCACTGATTGCCTGCCTGAGGTGCTTTGCCATTTGCGACGACGGCGACGTTCGTATCCATCACGATAGCCGCCCTCACCTGGCCCCCTTCTTCTTTCGCTCCAGTGCGGCCTGACTCATGGCGGCGATCTCGCCGAACTCGTCACCGAAGAAGTCCTTCGGCCAGTTCTTGATGTTTCCGAATGGGTCCAGATCCAACGGCGTCAGGCGCGACTCACCGGTCTCCGTGGAGCAGAAGTAGAGGGCCGCCTGCTCCGGCTGGATCGTTTCGTCCGCGACGCGGCGTTGCAGGCGGCGCAGCAGGTGCTCGCTGTGACTCTCCAGGATGATCTGGATATTCCTGGTCTTCATCGCATCGACGAGCACGTCCGCAAGCCCCGCCTGGACTTTAGGGTGGAGATGGATCTCCGGCTGCTCGAGCAGGAGAGTTGATCCTTCTGGGGCGTAGTAACACAGGGTAATTACGGGGAGGATCTGCGACACACCGAAGCCTACGTCCGTGATCAGGACCTCGGCCGCCTTGGGATCTCGCCGCACCCAGACCTGGAAGAGTCTTCCGTCCTTGGTGATGGGGCGTACGTGAAACGAGTCGATCAGTCCAAGCTTCTTGAGCCATTCAGCGACGCGTTCTTCGACCGTCTGGCGCTTCTTCCCCTTGCCGCGGGAGAGCTTCACGCCCGTCTCGCGGGAGGCGAGCAATGCATCCACGACTCTTTCCCCGCGCCGGCCCATGTCCGCGGGCTGTGCGCCGGCCCAGGAATATTGGCGTTTCGGGTACTCCCGCAAAGGCCCGAGATAGAAGACGCGCCCGAACAGCTCTTCGAATTGCAACTCGAGGTCGGAGAGGAAGCTCGCGTTTTGATAGTAGACCCGCACCTGGTCGGGGAAACCGTAGCACTTGGCCGGCGGCGGCAACTTCCACAGTCGCCTCGGAGCGCGGAGAAATTTGAAGCTGGTCTCGAGGTCGTACTCCAACTTTTTGCCACTTGCCAGGGTCATTCCAAACGTCTCGTCGGAGAAGAGATACTTCATCTCCTTGACGACTGGCCGGCCCAGACCCGGCTCCCCGTTGGCCTGCCACGCGATGGCGGTCGAGAACCCGATGGCGTCGTCTTTGAAGAGAACGCCACTCTTGCGGGCCGGGTCCGCGATCTCGAGGCTGCGAGGCAGGTTCCAATCCATGCTCACTTCCATCGGATTCTTGAGATCATGACCGAACAGGACATCCTGGAAAGTGCCCAGGTCGACCGGGCTACGATCGTCCCCGAGGTTCAGCACCTGGGTCCGGTCGGAGGATTCAGTGGTCTGCTTGAGCAGGAGAAGCATCTGGAGAACGCTGGTCTTTCCAGAGCTGTTGCTGCCGAACAGCGCGGTGAGTGGCGCCAGGCGGACATCTCCGGTATCCCGCCACGACTTGAAGTTCTGGAAGGCGAGCTTGGTGAGCATCGGAGCATTGTAGGACAACGGCGAGGTATGATCCCCGCCTCAACCGTCCGTCCCAAAGGGGAGCCCTGATGATCCGCCGCCGATCCGCGTCCGTTCTCTGCGTCTGTCTCTTCCTTCTGCCTGCGCTGGCCCGCGCCGCGGCCAAGCCCGCTGCCGCCCCCGCCCCCAAGGCCGGCCCCAACAAGGTGGCCGCCGTCGCCTCCGTGGAGCGCCAGCGGCCTCAGCTTGTGGATCTGGCGAACCAGGTTTGGGGGTTCGCGGAGACGGCTCTCAAGGAGAAGCGGTCGTCCAAGGTGCTGGCGGACTATGCGGAGGCTCAGGGGTTCAAGGTGGAGCGCGGGGTGGCGGGGATGCCCACGGCTTTCGTGGCGAGCTATGGGTCCGGCAAGCCCGTCATCGTCGTGCTTGGCGAGTATGACGCTCTGCCGGGGATCTCCCAGAAGGCGCAGCCGACGAAGGAGCCGGTGACGGCGGGGGCTCCGGGGCATGGATGCGGGCACAACCTGTTCGGGGCCGCGAGCCTGGGGGCGGCGGTGGCCGTCAAGGAGCTCATCGCGGCCGGCAAGCTTCAGGGGACGGTGCGCTTCTATGGCACGCCGGCCGAGGAGGCCGTGGGCGGCAAGCTTTACATGGTGCGCGAGGGACTGTTCAAGGACGTCGACGTGGTGCTCGCCTGGCATCCTTCCGACGAGACCAAGGCCGACACCCAGAGCACGCAGGCGATGGTGGACTTCGTCGTCGAGTTCCATGGCAAGACGGCCCACGCCGCTTTCGATCCTTGGAATGGCCGCAGCGCGCTCGACGGCCTGGAGATCTTCACCCACTCCCTCAACATGATGCGCGAGCACGTGCGGCCCACCGTCCGCATGCACTACGTCATCACCGACGGCGGCGACGTGCCGAACGTCGTGCCGGACCACGCCAAGGTCTGGGTCTGGGTGCGGGACACGAAGCACGCCTCGGTCGACGAGCTGATGGAGCGGGTGCGCAAGATGGCGCAGGGAGCCGGCCTCTCCGCCGACGTCGAAGCCAGGCTGCGCGTCCAGTCCGGCGACTACGAGATGCTGGTCAATCAGGCCGGCGAGCGCCTCCTCCAGAGCAACATGGAGTGGGTGGGCCCGATCACCTACACGGCGGAGGAGCAGGAGTTCGCGAAGACGATCCAGCGCGAGACCCACGTCGCGGAGAAGGGCCTAAGCGGCGCGGTCAAGCCCCTGAACGAGCATCCGGGAGGCCCGGAGGGCGGCTCGACGGACGTCGCCGACGTGAGCTGGAACGTGCCGGTGCTCCACGTCTCGGTGGTCACGGCGCCGCTCGACTCTCCCTGGCACGCCTGGCCGGTGGCGGCGAGCGGCGGCATGTCCATCGGCCACAAAGGGCTGACGTACGCCTCCAAGGTGCTCGCCGCCACCATGGTCGACCTCTTCGAGCAGCCGGCCAGGCGCGCGGAGATCCGCGGCGAGTTCGAGGCCAGCACCAAGGGCGTCGTCTACAAGGGCTACATCCCCGACGGCCCGCCGCCGCTGCCGAAGGATTGAGGCCATGCAGTAGAATCCGCCGCCATGGTTCCTGACATCCGCCGCGCCTACAACACCGAGTTCACCCCCGAACGCTATGCGGGCCTGCTTCGCGACCTGGAGGCCGGCGGGGGTGGCCCGGCGGGCTTCCGGATCGGCGAGACGCCCATCTTCCTTCCCGAGGCCCTCACCCGCGAGCTGGTGACGGCCTCGACGGAGATCCTGGAGGCTGTCTCCACTCCGGCCTATCTCAAGGAGGCGGTCCGGGCGGTGCCGCCTCACCTCTTCGTGCCCGGCGACGAGGGGCACTGGGTTTTCCTCCAGATCGATTTTGCCCTGGCCCTGGGAGAGAACGGCGAGGTGACGCCGCGGCTCATCGAACTCCAGGGTTTCCCCTCGCTCTATGGCTTCCAGTGGCTGCTGGAGAAGGGGTTCCGGGCCAACTTTCCCGCCATTCCCCCGGACTGGGAACCCTACTTCGGCGGTTTGACCTCCGAGACGTACCCGGATGCCCTGCGCGAGGTCATCGTGGCCGATTGTGATCCGGAGAACGTCGTGTTGCTGGAGATCGAGCCGGAGCAGCAGAAGACGCGCATCGACTTCCACGTTACCGACCGGATGCTGGGGATCCGGACGGTCTGCGCCACGAAGGTGATCGAGCGCGGCGGCCGGCTGTTCTACACCGAGGGCGGGCGCGAGGTGCCCATTCAGCGGATCTACAACCGGGTGATCTTCGACGAGGTCGAACGCAAGGGCCTCGATCTATCGCACATCTTCAGCCGCGAGCTGGACGTCACCTGGGTGGGGCATCCGAACTGGTATCTCAAGATCAGCAAGTTCTCGCTGCCGTTCATCCATAGCCGCTACTGCCCGCCCACCTCGTTCGTGAGCGATCTCAAGGAGCTGCCGGCGGACCTGGAGAGCTACGTCCTGAAGCCGCTCTACTCCTTCGCCGGCCTGGGCGTGGAGATCGGCCCGAGCGCGGAGCGCCTGCGCTCCATCCAGGTGGGACCGAATCCCCAGGACTTCATCCTGCAACGCAAGGTGGACTACGCCCCGGTGATCGAGACCCTGGACGATCCCGCGAAGGCGGAGATCCGCATGATGTTCGTCTGGAAGGACCGTCCCCGGCTCATCAACAACCTCGTGCGCCTGAGCAAGGGGAAGATGATGGGCGTCGACTTCAACAAGCAGCGCACCTGGGTCGGGGCGAGCACGGCGTATCACCCGCCGGTCGGTTGAATGCCTTTGAGATAGAGATCGAACCAGGCGACGACCCGGCGCCAGGAGTCCAGGACGTGCTTCTCCTCCCGCAGGCCGTGGCCGGCGCGGGGATAGAGCACGAAATCGCTGGGAACTCCCAACCGCTTCAGGGCGCGGTAGAGCGGCTGCGCCTGGCTCACGGGGTCAACCACGTCCTCCTCGCCCTGGAGGATGAGCGCCGGGGTCTTCGCGTGCTGGATATAGGTCATGGGGGAGCCCGCCTGGAACTTCTCCCGGCTCTCCCAGGGGAGGCCGTAGAACCACTCGTCGTAGGCGGAGTCGATCTCGGTGCCGAACTCGGTGGCGAGGTCGGACATGCCGGCGCCCACGACCGCGGCCTTGAAGCGGTCGGTCTGCGTGATGGCCCAGGCGGACATGTAGCCGCCGTAGGACCAGCCGCCGATGCCGAGCTTTCCCGGATCGGCGAGACCGGTCTGGATCAGGTGGTCGACGCCGGCCATGACGTCCTTGAAATCTCCGCCTCCCCAGTCCGCCCGGTTCACCTCGATGAACTTGTGCCCGTAGCCGGTGGAGCCGCGCACGTTGGGCATCAGCACGGCGTAGCCGCGGCTGGCGAGGAGCTGGCTCCAGGGGTTGAAGGCGTCGTTCCAGCGTCCGGTGGGACCGCCGTGGACGAGCACGACGAGAGGCACCCGGGTGCCGGCGGCGAGGCCCGACGGCCGGAGGAGGGCGGCCTCGATCTCCATGCCGTCGAACGACCGGTACTTGAGGATCTCGGGCGCGATCAGGGGGACGTCCTTCCAGGCGGCGTTGAGCGTCGTCACGGGCTGCGGGCTGGAGCCGGGCGCCGCGAGCCAGACCTCGGGCGCGGCGGTCGTCTTCTGTCCCACGAAGGCGAGAGCACCGGACGGGGAGAGCGCGAAATCCCCCGGATGCGCGGAGAGGGGTGCCCGCGGCTTTGCCTTGCCGTCGAGCGTGACCTCATAGAGCCTGCTCTCGAAGCCGGCCTCGGCCTCGACGAGCAGCGAGCCGTCCGACCGCCAGGCGTACGTCTGAATGGACAGGTCGATCGAGGTGCCGGTCAGGTTGCGGGGCGCCGAGCCGTCGACGGGCTGAACGATCAGGTCGTGGGGAGAGGGACCGTCCAGACGGGAGCCCAGGTAGGCGAGCCACTTGCCATCGGGCGACACGCGCAGCAAACCGATCGGTCCCTTGGGGGAGGCGAGGGGATAGACGGCGCCGTCGGCGAGGCTCACCGCGCAGAGACGGTCGAGCCAGCGGTCCGATCCCGGCTTGTCGGTGGCGATCACGTAGAGGCGGCTGCCGTCGGGCGCCCAGTGGGCCTCCTGCACCTGCCAGGGGGCGGAGGTCACCTGGCGCGCCTCGCCCGAGGTGGCATCGGCGACCCAGAGGCGGGTGCGCTTGTCGTCCCGGTCAACCACGCGGGCGTCGTCCTTGTCCTTCTCCCGCTTCTCCTCGGCCTCGCTCTTCGGCTCGGTGGCGAGGAAGGAGATCTGGCGGCCGTCCGGCGACCAGTTGAACGACTCGACGGCCATTTTCCCCTTGGTCAGCGCCACGGCCTCGCCGCCGTCGACGGGCATGACGTAGATCTGCGTCTTGTCCTCGCGGTTCGAGAGGAAGGCGAGGCGCTTGCCGTCCGGCGACCAGTTGGGAGAGCGGTCCCCCTTGGGCGACGTGGCGAACCGCCGGACCTCCTTCGTCCGCAGGTCGAGCATCCAGATGTCCGTATTGCGCGTGTCGCCCTTGGGCGGCTCCGAGACCGTGAAGGCCAGCCGGTTGCCGTCGGGAGAGAGGCGAAGATCCGCGATCCCCCGCCGGTCGAGAGCCCGTTCGGGAGTGAGCTGGGCCTGCGCGGCGGCGGTGAGGGTGAGGAGCAGGGTGAGGAAGACTTTTCCAGGCATGTTTTCATCCTCTCCGGTACATGAACCGCAGCGCGGCCGGCAGCCGCCGCCGCCAGCTCGATTCGCTGTGGGTGCCTCGGGCGTCGGCCCGCCACATGAGGCGGTCGGAGTCGTAGCCGCGGCCCACCAGGTGCTCGGCCATGGTCTTGACGGCTTCGACCACCCGGCCCCGATCCTCCCGGGCTCCGGCGTCGAGGTAGAGGCGGGAGACGTCGGGGTTGGGCCGGGCGGCGATGTCGGCGAAGATGGCCTGGTTCGAGAGCCAGAAGGAGGGGGACATCACCAGCGAGCCGCCGAAGGCCTCGGGGTGGCGGAAGTGGCTCCAGAAGGCGGCGAGCCCGCCCATCGACGAGCCGCCGATCACCGCTCCGAACGGTCCGGGTACGAGGTTGAGCTCCGCCGTCAGCGCCGGCATCAGGTGACCGGTGATCCAGTCGAGCAGGATCTCCAGCTTGCCGTTCTGCTCCTCGACGGCGAAGGGGGAGAGCTCGAAAATCCGCTGCGGGCCGCCGTGGTCGATACCGATGACCACCGGCACCGGCCGTTTCGTCCTGGCCAACTTCTCAACCGCCTCGTGGGCGAACCAGCCGCCGGAGAAGGACGGCGGGTCGTCGAAGTCGTTCTGGCCGTCGAAGAGATAGAGGCCGAAGTGAGGCTGCGCCGGATCGTAGCCCCGGGGCAGGTAGACGCGGATGAGGCGCGGCGCGAGGCCCGGAACGGCGAAAGGACCCAGGACGTTCACCTCGCCCGTCTTCATTCCGGCGAGGGAGCCGGAGATGCCTTCCTCGACGACCGGATGCACCGGCTCGGGCGGCGCCTCGGGAATTTCGTCCGGCCACTCGCGGCGATGGAGCGTTTCCTCGATCCGGTAGCCGTGGAGCATGTCGTGCACGACCATGTGCCGCGCGAGGACGAAGACGTTGTAGGACTCGTAGTCCGGATGCTGCGCCCGGCGTTTCCACCCCTCTTCGGGCAGCTCGCGCAGGAGGGCCGCGAGCTCGCCCCGGTCGCGGGTGAAGGCGGCGAGCGCCTCGTCGAGGTCCAGGCGGAGCAGAGCCCCGGTCTGGTCCTCGGGCGCGGGGGAAAGGGGTTCGACCTCCGGATCGTCCTCCGCGAGCATCCTCTCCAGGCGAGCCCGGAATCGCAGCTCCAGGGACGTCACATGACACAGATGCTCATGGGCGGACCACTTGGCCGGAGCCGGCCGGCGCCGGCGCAGGGGCTCGGGAATCGCCTGGATCAGCGAGGCGAGAAGGGCCGGCGCGTTTTCGAGCGCCGTCAGCACGGCTTGGATTTCACTCAAGACTGTTGGCTCCAGAAGTTCGGAGGGGGAGCATAACGCTTGTTCGCCATCCGTCCTCCGTTTTACAGGTTTTTACCCCGCCGGCTGCAACCCTTGGACGACCCTGGTCGTACTGAGTTCCGCAATGGTCGAATCATCGCGTGTCCGCACCCTCTTCGCCGTGTCCCTGGGCCTCCTGGGCCTCGCTCTGCCGCCCTTGTCCGCTCGCTCCCTGGCCGCGGACGACTCCGAGCCGATCCACATCACCCGGGCCGCCGGTCCCATCGAGGTGGACGGCAGTCTGGACGATCCGGGCTGGAAGGGCGCCGTGCGCATCGACACGTTCTACGAGACGAACCCGGGCGACAGCGTGCCGCCGAAGGTGAAGACGGTCGCCTGGCTGACCTACGACGACCACTTCTTCTACGCCGCCTTCGACTTCTCGGACCCCAATCCGAAGGAGATCCGCGCCCCCTATGGCGATCACGACGAGACGCCGAGCTACACGGACTACGGCGGCATCATCCTGGACACCCAGAACGACGGCAAGACGGCCGCGATGTTCCTGGCCAATCCCCGCGGCATTCAGTACGACGCCATCAGCAGCGACGTCAGCGGCGAGGACAACTCGCCGGACTTCTACTGGGATTCGGCGGCCCGCATCGGCCCGGACGGCTGGCGGCTGGAGATCCGCGTCCCTTTTTCCTCGCTGCGCTACAACAAGGCCGATCCCCAGACCTGGAACGTCCTGCTCTACCGTAACCGTCCCCGCGACTTCCGGTACCAGATGTTCAACGTCAAGCTGCCGCGCGAGTCGAGTTGCTTCATCTGCCACGCGCAGAAGATCGTGGGTCTCGCCGGGCTGCCCTCCGGCGATCACTTCGTTCTCGCCCCCTATGCCACGGGCAAGCTCGATCAGGCGGCGGAGGGCGGTCCCGGCGGCCGGCTTCAGGGAAGCGGCGTCAACTGGGATGGCGGCTTCGACGGCAAGTGGACCCCCAACGCCGTCACGGCCGTCGACGTTACGCTGAACCCGGACTTCTCGCAGGTCGAGTCCGACGTGGCCCAGATCTCCACCAATCAGCGCTTCGCCCTCTTCTTCCCCGAGAAGCGGCCGTTCTTCCTAGAGGGGCTCGACCTCTTCGCGACCCCTCTTCAGGCCGTCTACACCCGCACCATTACGTCGCCGCGCTGGGGGCTGCGCGCCACCGGCCAGATCGAGGGCACGCGCTACACCGTTCTCGCCACTGAGGACCGGGGCGGCGGCAGCGTCATCCTGCCGGGGGTGCAGACGTCAGGCCTGGCGGATCAGGATTTCGCCTCCCGGATCCTGATCGGCCGCGGCCGGCGTGACTTCGGCACCTCGTTCGCGAGCTTCCTCCTCACCGATAAAGAGGTCGAAGGCGGCGGCCACAACCGCGTCTTCGGCCCGGACTTCGAGTGGCGGCCCACGGATTCGGACACCATCCGCGGCCAGTTTCTGTACGCGGACACGCAGACCCCCAACCGTCCCGGCCTCGCCGCCGAGTGGGACGGCCGCCGCCTCGCATCTCATGCCGCCTTCGGGATCTGGAGCCACAGCTCCAAGACCTGGGACTGGCTGCTGCAGCTGCAGGACATCGGCGACGCCTTCCGGGCCGATCTCGGCTTTCTGCCCCAGGTCGGGATCCGCGACGTCACGGCGATCGTGGGCTGGACGGCCCGTCCGGAGAGCGGTCTGGTGCGCCGCATCCGTCCCTACTTCCGCATCCGCAACCTGGAGGCGACGGATGGCGGCGGCCTGGTGCTGCGGCGCCTTGCCCCGGGGATCGATTTCGAGGGGGCCCTGAATAGCTTCCTCGAGATCGAGGGGCGCAGCGACCGGGTGCTGGCGGGCAACCGGCTGTTCGACGTCCACTACGTTGTGGGGACACTGTCGTTGAGCCCCTCGCAGGCGGTCGGCGGCGTGGAGCTCGACGTGACCCTGGGCGACGACGTGGACATCGCCGGCCTGCGGCTGGGGACAGGCGGCACGGTGGCACTCCAGGGTACGGTGCGCCCCACCGACCACCTAGCCCTGGTGCTCAACGGCAGCCGCCGCTGGCTCGACGTCTCGCCCACCGGCTCAGGGTCCAAGAGCGAGCGTCTGTTCACCGCCGACGTGGCCCGGCTGAAGGCCACTTACACCTTCTCCTCGCGCGCCTTCCTGCGGCTGATCGGCCAGCGGACCGAGGTGACGCAGCAGGACGGGCGCGCGGAGTCGTTCAGCGGCTCGGCTCTCTTCGCCTACAAGATCAACTGGCAGACCGTGCTCTTCCTGGGGCTGGGGGACGAGCGCGCCCTGTCGCCGGACGACCGCCTGGAGCCCACGGGCCGTGAGGTGTTCCTCAAGGTGTCGTACGCCTTTCAGCGGTGAGTGGGGTAGCATCTGACGTCAGCGAACCTTTTTCGCTGTGGAGATCCTCACCATGAACGTTCGTCGAGCTCTGTTTTGTATGTTGCTGGCCCTCTCTCTTCCCGCCGTCCTGTCGGCGGGCACCGTAATCACCCTGAAGGAGCAATCCTCCCAGGGCAGCTCCGACAACAAGGTCTATCTGGATGGCGGCAAGCTCCGCTTCGAGGCGGGGAGCGGGGCCTCGAAGCAAGTCGTCCTCTATCACACCGCCAATGGCAGCCTGCAGATCCTCGATCCGGCGAAGAAGACCTGGTCCGAGATGCCGGCCGGGGCCTCGGCGGCGGCGCAGCAGTCGGCGGCCACCAAGAAGGTGATGGGCCGCAAGGATCTGACGCCGGCCCGCAAGCAGATGATCCTCGACAACATGAAGGCGGGCTCGGAGCGCCACGGCCTCTTCGGCGGCCCGGCGGTTCCCGCCGAGTACAAGAAGGTCGCCTCCGGAGTGACGGTGAACGGCTTCACGGCGGACGAGTACGAGGTCGTCCTGCGCGGCGAGAAGGCGCGGGAGGTCTGGCTCGCCGATCCCAAGAGCCTGGGGATCGACGCGGCCGATGCCGTGGCCCTCAGGTCGATGGCCGAGCGGCTCGCCGCGAGCACCGGCTCGCCGTCCGGATTCGGCCTGGAGACCGGGTCGCCGCGCGGCGTGCCGGTGCGCACCGTCAGCTACGTCAACGGCAAGCAGGCGGTCACCGCGGACCTGTCCGCGATCGTCCAGCAGGACGTCGCGGCCACCCTCTTCGACGTGCCGAAGGACTTCAAGCAGGCGGGTCCGGGCGCTCCCGCTCACTGAAGCGGAAGGAACGCGATGAGCCTCCAGGACCATCTCCAGCCCGGCGAAGAGATCCTCTATCGGGCCCACGTCACCCGCCTCACCCAGGCGCCGCTGGTGGCGTTGGTCGCCGTGGTCCTGGCGTTCACGATCTTCGCCTGGTTCGGGCTCCAGAGCCCTCCGGCAACGATCGTCGGCGGTCTGCTGGCCGTGATCCTGGGGCTCGTCCTCGCCTGGCGGTTGTTCCGTCTGCGCTCCTACGAGCTGATCGTGACCAATCACCGGGTCATCCTGCAGACGGGGATCCTCGCCAAGAGCTCCATGGACACGCGGCTCGACAAGATCAACAACATCGAGCACCGGCAGTCGCTCTGGGGCCGCCTGCTGAGCTACGGCGACGTGGAGATCGACACCGCCAGCGACACGGGCGTCAGCCGCTTCCACAACATCGCCAATCCCTTGGAGCTCAAGCGGACGATCATGGTCGCCGCCGAGCAGTATCGCGCCGGCGGCCCCGGCGGTCCCGCCCTCATGGCCGCCGGTCCCTCCGGAGCCGAGCGCCTGCGCCAGCTCAAGGCGCTCCTCGACGATGGATTGATCTCCAAGGAGGAGTTCGAGGTGAAGCGGCGGGAGCTGCTGGCGCAGTTGTAGGTCCTGGGAGAAGAGGGCGGCGGACTTTTCAGTCACCTCTTGAATAGCCCAACCCCCCCCCTCGCAAACCTATATCCGGCGGGGGGTTGCAAGATGAGACCTCTTTTTTCCGTTTATATAGGCGGAGGGAGAGCGCCGATTGGACGGCGATCTCGGTCCCGGGATCGCCCATGGCCAACCAACACGACAAGATCTTCAAGCAACTGCTGCACGCGTTTCTCGACGACTTTCTGCGCCTCGTCGTCCCCGAGACGTTCGACCGGCTGGACCTGTCGTCCATCGAGTTTCTCGACAAGGAGCTCTTCGCCGGAGGTCCGCACGGCCGAAGACGGGAGCTCGACCTGCTCGTCCGGGTCCGTACTGTCAAGGGATTGCCCCTCTTGATCCACGTCGAGATCGAGGCGCGGGCGACCCGGGGAATGGGGGAGCGTCTCTGGCGCTATCGCAACCAGATCCTGGCCCGCTACGACACCCCGGTGCTGACGATCGTGCTCTACCTGAAGCGGGGCCGGCCCGGTGTCTTCTTGAAGATCCGGGAGAGCAACCTCGGTCCGGACTTTCCAGGGTTCCGATACGTCTCCTTCGGCCTCGCCGGCTGCCAGGCCGCGGAGTACCTGGCCCGCCCTGAGCCCTTGGCATGGGCCTTGGCGGCTCTGATGCAACCTGGAACTCTGAGCCGCGCCGAGCTGAAGGTGGCCTGCCTACGGAGGATCTCCGGGCTCCGGGGACGGTTCGATTCCGTCCTGCTGGTCAACTGCGTCGAAAATTATCTACAATTGACTGCCGAGGAGGCGGTGGAGCTCAAAGCTCTGAGCTCCCGGAAAGAGAATAGGGAGGTTCATACCATGGCCATGACGTGGTCCGAGAAGCTGGAAGCCAATGGCGTTCGAAAGATCCTCCTCTTGCTGCTCGCCGAGAGGTTCGGGCCTCTTCCGGAAGGCGCCCGCCGGCAGGTCGAGGAGATCAGCTCGCTCCAGCGCCTGACGAGGCTCGCCAAACGGGTCCTGACTGCCCACTCCCTCGAAGAGATGGGCCTCGCCTGAATCCCTCCTGCACGCGAATCGTCTGCGCCGCGTCGCCCTGTTGAAGCAGCAACCCCTGGGACGCCGGCGCGCTCCCAGGGGTGCCCGCTCCGAAGTGGACCGTCTGGACCCGCTTCCCCGTGCTACGCTCTTACGGCTGCGTCTCCCTTGCGATCTGGGCCAGCAGGCTGGCGACTGGCTTGGTGAAGTCGTCGTCCGTCCAGTACTCCATATGGGCGGACGGGTTCCAGCCCGTGAACAGGTTGCCGACGGAGATCTGGCGGTCCTCAGTCACCACTTTTTTGTATTTCGGATTGATCCCCTTGAGCGGGTAGCCGAGGATGTCGTCCTGGTCGAAGAAGTTGATCCATCGGCCGGGCGTCTTGGGATAGTTGGTGGCCAGCTTGGAGTGGGGGAATGGGATCGGCTCGCCAAGATCGGCGTACCGCAGTGACCAGAGAGCGATGGGCGAGCCGAAGGTGACGAACCCGGCCAGCGTCTCTCCTCTCTCCAGGGGTGTTTGGGGTTTTTGCGGCGGGTTCTCGCTCGACGACGATTTCCACAAGTCCCAGAGGTAGTTGGAGATGATCACGGATCCCAGAGAGTGGGCGATGATCACCAGCGGAGCGTCGCCCCCCGCCTTTTGCGCGATCCGCTGAAGAGTGTTGCCCACCTCCTCATGGATCAGCCGGTAGACGTCTTTGACCTTGGGGTCCGCGCTGGATTTGAGCGGCTGATAAGCGATGGAATCTCCCAGGGCGTTCAGGACGAAGCGGCGGAGCTTGACGAAATCGAGGTCATAGCTCCCGCTGACTTTGCTCCACAGCGTGTCCTCGGAGCCAGTGAGGACAGGCGCCCAGTGGATGGAGTCGAAGACGAGGTCGCTTGGGCCGGCATAGCGCTGCCGGAGCTCCTGCTGCATCGCGGCCGCGAAGTCCTTCGGCTGCGATCCCATACCGTGGATGCTGACGATTGCCAGGTTCAAGGTGTCTCCTTGCGGGTCGGCCCCGCGGTCTCTTCGGGATTCTATTCTCAGCCTTCCGTGCGCGTGGCCCTGTTGACGCAGCAACCCTGGGAGCGCCGGCGCTCCCAGGGCGGCGGCGGTTTTCAGTCATCTCTTCAATAGTCCAAAACCCCCCTCGCAAACCTATATCCGGCGGGGGGTTGCAAGATGAGACCTCTTTTTTCCGTTTATATAGACGGAGGGAGAGCGCCGATTGGACGGCGGTCTCGGTCCCGGGATCGCCCATGGCCAACCAACACGACAAGATCTTCAAGCAACTGCTGCACGCTTTTCTCGGCGACTTCCTGCGCCTCGTCGTCCCCGAGACGTACGACCGGCTGGACCTGTCGTCCCTCGAGTTTCTCGACAAGGAGCTCTTCGCCGGAGGTCCGCCCGGCCACAGACGGGAGCTCGACCTGCTCGTCCGGGTCCGTACTGTCAAGGGATTGCCCCTCTTGATCCACGTCGAGATCGAGGCGCGGGCGAGGCGAGGAATGGGGGAGCGTCTCTGGCGCTACTCCAACCAGATCCAGGCTCGTTACGACACACCGGTACTGACGATCGTGCTCTACCTGAAGCGGGGCCGGCCCGGTGTCTTCTTGAAGATCCGGGAGAGCAACCTCGGTCCGGACTTTCCAGGGTTCCGATACGTCTCCTTCGGCCTCGCCGGCTGCCAGGCCGCGGAGTACCTGGCTTGTCCAGAGCCCCTGGCCTGGGCCTTTGCCGCCCTGATGGGCCCCGGCTCTCTGAGCCGCCCCGAGCTGAAGATGGCCTGCCTGCGGCGGATCGCCGGGCTACGGGAACGGTTCGATTCCTTCCTGCTGGTCAACTGCGTCGAAAATTATCTACAATTGACTGCCGAGGAGGCGGTGGAGCTCAAGGCTCTGCGCTCCCGGAAACAGGGAGGTTCAAGCCATGGCGCTGACGTGGTCCGAGAAGCTGGAAGCCAAAGGGGAAGCCAAGGGCATTCGGGAGATCCTCCTATTGCAGCTCGCAGAGAGGTTTGGGCCTCTTCCGGAAGGCGCCCGCCGCCAGGTTGAGGAGATCAGCTCGCTTCAGCGCCTGACCAAGCTCGCCAAACGGGTCCTGACCGCCCACTCCCTCGAAGAGATGGGCCTCGCCTAAGGTCTTGAAAGCGAAGTAAGCGGGCCGGCGGGACGCCAGCGCTCCCAGGGGTGCCCGCTCCGAAGTGGCCCTCTTGGCGCCGGCTCCCTCGTGCTACCATCAGGCGGTAATGCCCCGTAACGCCAGCTTCGCGGTTCTCCCTCCTTCCTCCGATCTGGCCCCGCTCGTCGACGGCCTGCGGGACGACTCGAAGCTCGCGGCTCAGCTTCTGTATACGGCCTATCTGCCGGGGAGCGAGACGGCTTGGGGTGAGCTGGACCCGCCGCTGGCCGAGCCGGTCGCCCGCGCTTTGGCCCAGGGGGGCGTCCACCGGCTGTGGCGCCATCAGGCGGAGGGTATCGCCGCCGTGCGCCGGGGCGAGAACGTCCTGGTGACGACGCCCACGGCGTCCGGCAAGTCGCTCATCTTCCAGGTGCCGCCGCTCGAAGAGGCGGTTCGCGGCGGCCCGGGGCACGCCCTGTTCCTGTTTCCCCTGAAGGCCCTGGGGCAGGATCAGCGGGGCAAGTTCGCCCGCCTCGCCGAGCTCGCGGGGCTCTCGCCCGAGGTCGCCGGCTGCGAGATCTACGACGGCGATACCCCGACGGCCAAGCGCACGGCCATCCGCAAGAATTTTCCCCGCGTGGTGATCTCCAATCCGGACATGCTCCACCTGGGCATCCTCGGCAACTGGACCGCCTGGGGACCGTTCATGGCGGATCTGCGCTGGATCGTGCTCGACGAGCTCCATAGCTATCGTGGCATCTTCGGCAGCCACTTCCATCATGTGCTGCAACGCTTCCTGCGCCTCTGCCGCTCGGTGGGCGGCAATCCGGTGATCATCGCCTCCTCGGCTACGGCGGCCAACGCGGGCGAGTTCGCCGAGACGCTCACGGGCCGGAAGTTCCACTGGATCACCGAGTCCGGCGCGGCGCGCGAGGGCCGCCATCTCCTCCTCTTCCGGCCGGAGGCGAGCCCCTACACGACGGCGCTCCAGCTCTTCGTGCGGCTGATCAACTCAGGGCTGAAGACCATCGTCTTCACCAAGGCCCGCCGGATCACCGAGCTGATGTACTCGTGGCTGCGCCGCCAGGAGCCCGGCATCGCCTCGCGGGTGGCCTCCTACCGCGCCGGCTTCCTCACCGAGGAGCGGCGGCGCATCGAGCGCGCCCTCTTCGACGGCAAGCTCGATGGCGTCATCTCCACCTCGGCCCTGGAGATGGGGATCGACGTCGGCGGCCTCGACGCCTGCATCCTCGTCGGCTATCCGGGAAGCATGATGGCGACCTGGCAGCGCTCCGGGCGGGTGGGGCGCGGCGGGGGCGATGGCGGAGTCACCCGCGAGTCGCTCACCGCCATGGTGGCGATGCCCGACGCGCTGGACCAGTACTTCCTCGATCATCCCGAGCAGTTCCTGGAGCGCCCCTGCGAGCGGCTGATCGTGGACCCGGTGAACGATCCGGTCTCCCGTGCTCATCTCGTCTGCGCCGCCGCGGAAATGCCGCTGGGGAGCGAGGACGCCGTCTACACCGAGCGCCACACGGGCCGCATCGATACCCTGCTGCGCCAGGGGCATCTGCTCGCCGCCGCCGAGGGGGATGAGATCTTCTCGCTTCGCCGCCGGCCTCAGCGCTCGGTCAACCTGCGGGGGACGGGGGAGACCTTCGCCATCGTCGCCGATGGCCGGACGATCGGTACGGTCGACGGCATACGGGTGCTCCACGAGTGCCACCCGGGCGCCGTCTACCTCCATGCGGGGCGGCAATACCTGGTGGAGGAGCTGGAGCAGGAGAAGCGGCGGGTGATCGCCACGGCCGCGGATGTCGACTACTTCACGACGCCGCTGACGGAGAAGGAGACGGAGATCCTGGAGGTGCTGGAGGAGCGGATGGACGGCCCCCTCCAGGGCTGGATGGGCCGCGTCAAGGTCACCGAGCGGGTGGTGGGCTTCGAGCGCAAGCGCATCCACGGCCAGGAGACGCTGGACCAGACGCCGCTCGATCTGCCGCCTGTGATGTTCGAGTCCGTGGGACTGTGGTGGGCGGCGCCGCGGGCGATCGAAGAGACGCTGCGCCGGCAGGGCGAGCACTTCCTCGGCTCGCTCCACGCCGCGGAGCACACGGGTATCTCGCTCTTCCCCATCCTGGCGCTTTGTGACCGCGGCGATATCGGCGGCATCTCCTATCCCAATCACCCGCAGCTCGGCACGGGCGCCGTCTTCATCTACGACGGCCACCCCGGCGGCGTGGGTATCGCCGCCCGCGGCTTCCAGGATCTGCCGGACCTCCTGGGCCGCGTCCTCCTGCTGCTGGAGACCTGCCCCTGTGAGAAGGGCTGCCCCTCCTGCGTGCAGTCCCCCAAGTGCGGCAACGGCAACCGGCCGCTCGACAAGGGCGGCGCGGCGCGGGTGCTGCGGCTGCTGCTGGGGCGGGAGGAGCCGGTGGTGGCCTGGGGTGAGAAGGTGGTGGTGGCTTTGGCGACGGATGAGGTGATGGAGCCGATGGAGGCTTTGCCGCCGCTCGGGCTGCCCCCCGCCCAGGACCCTCACCCCCTAACCCCCTCTCCCGTCCCGGGAGAGGGGGAAGGCATGCGAGGCAGTTTCGTGTTGCCCTCCCTCTTCTCCCGGCGGACGGGGGGGAGGCTGGGAGAAGAGGGCCGGGGTGATGAGGGTCTTGGGCGAGGGGACGCTGAGGCAAAGTTAGCGCCTGCTGGGTTAGGGGGTGAGGTTCTCGAAGGCCCCGGCCACCGCCACCCGCATCTCAACAACATCCCGCGCCGCACGGACCACGTGCCCATCGTGGCCGAGCCGGCGATCTTCCAGAACGCGCTCGCTCCCCTTCGCCGGCAGAAGTTTCCGGCGCCGGGGGAGGAGGGCTCGCGCACCATCCTCTTCGATATCGAGACCCTGCGCTCGGCGGCCGACGTGGGCGGGTGGGACAAGGCCCACCGCATGGGTGTGGCCATCGGCGTGCTTTGCCATCTGGAGGAGGGGCGCTTCGAGATCTATCCCGAGACCGGCGTGCACGACCTGGTGGCGGCCCTGCGCGCGGCGACCCTGGTCATCGGGTACAACATCCGGCGCTTCGACTACCGCGTCCTCTCCGGCTACACGGGCGAGGACTTCGCCCGCCTGCTGCCCACCCTCGACCTGCTGGAGGACGTCCACCACCGTCTCGGCTTCCGGGTGGGCATGGGTCATCTGGCGATGGAGACCCTGGGCTGCCCCAAGTCCGCCGACGGCCTCCAGTCCCTCGAATGGGTGCGCGAGGGCCGGCTCGACCTGGTCGAGGCCTACTGCCGCAGGGACGTGGAGATCCTCCGCGACCTCTATCTGCATGGCCGGCGCGAGGGGTTCCTCTTCTATCGCGACAAGAAACGGGACCAGAAGCTGAAGCTGCGGGTCGAGTGGTAACGTAGCCACCATGAGCCGTTCCTCCCTTCGCCCGTACTTCCTTTCCGTCCCCGCAGTCCTGCTGCTGCTCACCGGCTGCGCCGTCTACCAGAACCTCGCGCACCCGCCCAAGGTGATACTCGAAGACGTCCAGCTTTCCGGCGTCTCGCTCGCCGGGGCCGACCTCGTCTTCCACTTCCAGGTGGACAACCCCAACAGCCGCGGCATGGTGCTCGACGGCATCGGCTACAAGCTGCGCCTCAACGGCAAGCCCATGCTGGAAGGAAGGCACGACGAACGCATCGAGATCGCCGCCGGACCGAGCGCCGTCGAGCTGCCGATGACGGTGGGCTACTCGGACCTCCTGCGTATCGTCAAGGGCCTGACCTCCAGCGCGAAGCCGTTCTACGACCTCGACGCCGAGTTCCGCTTCGCCGTGCCCGTGCTGGGCGACGTCAAGGTGCCGCTGACCCGTCACGGCGAGATTCCGCTCGACAAGGTCAAGCTGAAGCTGGGTCTGGACCTGGGGAAAGCCGGGAAGTAGCCTATCGCAGGCTTCTCCGGACCTGGTTCAGTAACCCGTCGTCCGGGTGGTCCCGCAAGGCTTGGTCGAGGACGCCGATCGCGTCTCCCCTCCTCTCGTTCCGGCTCAGGACCATGGCGTAGAGAGCCGCCATCTGGGGATCGTCGGAGAGGCGCCGGTAAGCGCTCGCGCAGTCGTCGAGCGCCGCGGGGAAGTTGCCCAGGGCCAGCTGGCCCTCACACCGCCGGCGATAGAGGAGGGGATGCTCCGGCATGCTCCGGAGGGCCTGGGTGGCGAGCTCGATCACATCCCCCGGCCGCCCGAGCTGCCCGAGCTGCCTCAGATACTCGACAAGATTATTGGCCGGAAAATCGTGCAGGAAGACTCGCTGCAGCAGCGGCAGGGGAGCCACGAAGCTCGCCGGGGCGACGAACGGCACCCGCCGGCTCTCGGGCGTCAGGGGATCGAGCTGTGCCGTGGTGGAGCTCGGATCGTCCTTGACGAAGATGACGGCGAGCGGGTCCAGGTAGACGAGATGCCAGCGCGGGTCGTGGAGGAGGACCTGTCCCAGCGGGGAGCTCATCATCTTGGAGAAGCTGCCCAGGATGACGGTCCGGAAGCCATAGCGCTCCTCCTCCTGCTTCCACAGCGCGGGCGAGCTCTTCATCTCCGTATAGCGCGTCACGAGATTGGGGTCCAGCACCCGGCTGTCGATGAACAGGCGGTATTTGGGAAACAGCCGGTAGGTCAGATAGGCGCCCATCTGAAAATCGTTGAAGATGGGGCCCGGAAGATTGTGATCTTCGATGAAGGACGCGGCCCGCGGGCAGGAGATCGCCGGCCGCATGGTGAAGAAGCCGGTTGATTCGCTCTGCCCGCCCTCGAATCCCGGACGAGCGATCTGCAACCCCAAGGCGGCGCCGAGCAGGCCGAGGGCGACGAGGGCGCAGGCCGTGAGGTAGGGCCACGGGATGGTCTTGCGGGGCGCCTGCCCCTTGCGCAGCTTCTTGGGCAGTTTGGGCAGCGGTGCCGGCTTGCGGGCTGGCCGCCCGTGGAGGTTGGCGATCAGCACCAGGGCGGCGCTCAGTGCCACTCCCGGCAGGTGGCGGACGGCCGTGGCGCCGAGCCCCGCCATGCCGAGCAGGAAGAGGACCCGCGGCAGGGGCCATCGCCTGGCGGCGATGAAGCTGGCGAGGCCGGCCACGACGGCGAGCCCATAGTGCCATAGCGGAACGGGATCGACCGCCGCCGCCTTGAACGGGCTCTGCCATTCCGAGATCAGGAGATTCCCCGCCTCTCCCACCGGCTGGATCGACCGCGAACCTGAAAGGAGCGCGAAGGGTTCCAGGCGCTCCCGGTACAGCCAGGGGTCCGCGACGGCGAGGAGCAGCAGCAACGCCGGAAACCACAGCGGCGGAAAGCGGGAAGCTCCGGCTTCCCCCTTCCTGGCGCCGAATTTCGTTTCGATCCAGCCGCCCACGCTGAAGCAGAGCGCCACGGCGATGCCGAGCGGATAGCCGCCGTGGAGGTTCGCCCACAGCACCTGCAAGCCGCCGAGCACGGCGCCGCGCTTCCAGGTGAAGGGTTTTTCCGTATCGAGAAGCCGGTAGAAGACCGCCAGCAGCAGCCAGCTGGCCATCTCGGACTTGCCGCAGAGCCGCTCGCCCAGGGTGGCGAGGAAGAGCGTCACCGCGAGAGCGTTCACCAGTCCGTAGCGGTCCACTTTGCCGGTCGTGTAGATCAGGATGCACAAGCCCAGACCGACGAGACTCTGGAACACCACCACGCCGCCGAGCCCCGCCACGCGGTGCACGAGGGCGATCAGCACCGTCCAGAGCCAGGAGTGATACACCCAGGCGAGGCCCTTGCCGGCGGTGTAGAGGAACGGGTCGGCGCTGGGGAAGTGCTGGATCTTGAGGAGGTATTGGCCGGAGGTGAGGTACCACCAGAAGTCCTCGTTCCAGAGATAGCCCATGCTGAGCGACGCGGCCACCGCGAGCACCGGTATGAGGAAGAGGAGCCACTCCCGGCCGGCGAGCCAGGATGGGGGGGCGGGCTCCGGAGCGGGGGCCGGGGAGGTCGCAGTTTTCGCTGTCGCCATGCTTTGGGAGGATATACCGAGGACGGTAGCGCGACGCCTCGGAAGCGCCCGCCACCAAGACCCTCATTACCCCGGCCCCTCCCTGGCCCCCAGTGAGCCATCGTTATCGCCTTGCCGGCCCCGCCCGGGCATAAATGCCTGGGCTAGTGAATGGCGCCCCCTGAAGGGGACTTGAAGCCGGATTCATCCGGCGTCCTCAACTAGCCCCGGCATTTATGCCCGGGCGGAGGTGCGCACCGCAATTCCCTTCCTTCAGGCGCCGCAGGTGCGGACCTGCTGGCTGTTCTCCCTCTTCTCCCGGCCCCTCCACCCTCCCCGAAACCCCCGTCCCCCCCAACCGTATAATCCGCAAGCTTTTCGCTCCCTGGAGAAACCCTATGATCCAAGCCCGTGTCCATGTCATCCCAGCCCTGTTGACCCTTGCCGCCCTGACCGTCCCTGCCCACGCGGCTCCTCAGGAGACCCGCTACACCCTCCTGCTCTCCGGCAACAAGGCCGGCTCTCTGACGAGCCATACCGAGCCGGGCGGCGAGATGGTCTCCACCTTCGAGTTCAACGACCGCGGCCGGGGACCGAAGACCGAGACGCGGTTCCGCCTCGGACCCGGAGGCATCCCGGTGTCGGAGCACATCACCGGCCACGACTACTGGAAGGTGCCGGTGGACGAGCGGTTCGATCTCAAAGCGGGCAAGGCCACCTGGAAGAACGCGGCGGAGAACGCCACGCGCCAAGTCACCGGCCCGGCCTTCTACCTCGGCCTCAACGGGCCGCCCATGGAGTTCGAGCTGCTGACCCGCGCCCTTCTCGCCGCTCCGGGCGGCCGGCTGCCCCTGCTGCCCGCCGGCGAGGCCCGCGTCGAGAAGCTCGATTCCCGGAAGGTCCAGGCCGGCGGCAAGGAGCGGACCGCGAACCTCTACGCGGTTTCCGGCCTCGGCTTCAGCCCGGGCTACGAGTGGCTGGACTCCGACCATCATCTGGTCGCCGGCATCCAGGGTTGGGGCGCCATCTTTCCCGAAGGCTGGGACAGTGTGATTCCCGAGCTCACCAAGGCGCAGGACGCCGCCGAGGCCGCGCGCCTGAAGACGCTAGCCGCGAAGCTGGCCCATCATCCCAAGGGTGCCCTCGTCATTCAGCACGCCCGGTTGTTCGATCCCGAGTCCGGCAAGCTCACACCCGAGACCACCGTCGTCGTCGCCGGCAACCGCATCCAGGCCGTGGGGCACGACGGCGAGGTGGCGGCCCCGGCGGGAGCCGAGCCGGCGGAAGTCATCGACGCCAAGGGCAAGGCCCTCCTGCCGGGCTTGTGGGACATGCACACCCATCTGGGCGACGACGACGGCCTGCTCAACATGGCGGCCGGCGTCACCACCGTGCGCGACATGGCCAACGACATCGACAAGCTCCAGGACCTGAAGCGGCGCTGGGAGAACGGCGACGCCGTGGGGCCCCGTGTCCTCATGGCCGGCTTCATGGACGGCCCCGGCCCCTTCGCCGGCCCCACCAAGGTGCTGGTGAGCACGGAAAAGGACGCGCTCGACTGGGTGGACCGCTACGCGGCCATGGGCTACGTGCAGGTCAAGCTCTACAGCTCGCTCGATCCCAAGCTGGTGCCGGCGATCGTCAAGCGGGCTCACGAGAAAGGCTTGCGCGTCTCGGGCCACATTCCCAACGGCATGATCGCCGAAGAGGCGGTGCGCGCCGGCTTCGACGAGATCCAGCACGTCAACTTCCTCGAGCTCAACTTCCTCGACCGCAAGATCGACACCCGCACTCCCGCCCGTTTCACCGAGGTGGGCGAGCACTCCGCCGAGCTGGACCTGAATTCGGACAAGGTGAAGAGCTTCATCGCCCTGCTCAAGGAGCGCGGCACCGATCTGGACGTCACCCTCGCCACCTTCGAGGCGCTCTACATGGCGCCGGCCAACGCGGTTGGACCTACCTACGCCTCGGTGGTCGACCGCTTTCCACCCACCGTGCAACGCGGCTTCGTGGGCGGTGGCCTCACCGCCCCGGCGGGTCACGAGCAGCGCTACCACGACTCCTTCCGCGCCATGGAGAACCTGGTGTTCGCCCTCCACAAAGCCGGAGTGCCCATTGTCGCGGGCACCGACGCCCTCTGCGGCTTCTCCCTCCACCGCGAGCTCGAGCTCTACGTCGACGCCGGTTTCTCGCCCGTCGACGCCCTGCGGGCCGCCACCCTCGTTCCGGCGCGGGTGATGAAGCGGGACCAGGATCTCGGCTCGGTCGCGCCGGGCAAGCTGGCCGATTTCATTCTGGTGGATGGCGATCCCACGGTCCGCATCGGCGACATCCGCCGGGTGGTTCTTACGATCAAGGACGGCGTGGTGTACGATCCGGCGGCTTTGTATCAGGCCCTCGCGGTGCAGCCGATCCGGTAAATCCAGAGAGGTCCCCTATCCGAAATTAAGAGGATTCTCCATGCGCATCGCCCGCCTCGCCGTCCTTCTGGCTCTCGCCTGTACCAGCCGGACGGCGGCCGCCCCCTGGCCCAGCATCCGTCTGGCGCCGGGGGAGGAGACGCGGTACACGGTGTTCTTTTCCACCCGCCAGGCCGGCCGCGTCGTCTTCCGGGGCGATGCGGGCGGCGTCCACCATCTCACTTTCGACGTCAGTGACCGCGGGCGTGGTCAGAGCCTCGTCGCCGAGATGAGGTTCGACGACGGAGGACTGCCGGTTGACGCGCACGTCACCGGCGTCGACTATTGGAAGAACCCGGTGGAGGACCGCTACGAGCGCAAGGGCGGCCGGGCCGTGTGGAGCAACTCCTCCGGACGCGGGGAGGCGGCGCCGGCCGGCCCCGCGTTCTACATCCCGAGCGAGGTGGATCTGGAGTTCGGCCTGCTGGCCGCGGCCCTGCTGCGCGCCGACGGCGGCCGCCTTCCCCTGCTGCCTGAGGGCGAAGCCCGCATCGCCCCCGTGGGTGAGGCGAAGGTGACGGCCGGCAAGGAATCCCGCACCGTCCGCCTCTATGCCATCTCCGGCCTCGGCTTCACTCCGGCCTACGCGTGGATGGATGAGAAGGGTCTCTTCTTCGCGCGCTACGACGGCTTCGTCTCCGCCGTCCGCGAGGGGTGGGAGAGCGTCCTCCCGTCTCTTATCGCCGAACAGGGCAAGGTGGCGCTGGAATGGGAACGGAGCCTCGCCTCCCGTCTGGGGAGGCGCCCCAAGGGTGAGCTCGCCATCCGTGGCGCCCGCCTGTTCGACCCGGAGACGGGGAAGTCCCTGCCGGGCACCACCGTCGTCCTCTCCGGCGACCGCATCCGCGCCGTGGGCAGGGACGGCGAGGTGCCGGTGCCGCCGGGCGCCGAGATCGTGGAGGCCCGGGGCAAGGCCCTCCTTCCCGGCCTGTGGGACATGCATGAGCATCTGGAGGCGCACGACGGCCTGCTGGACATCGCGGCCGGCGTCACCACGGCTCGCGACATGGGCAACGACCTCGATACGCTGCTGGAGCTGCGCCGCCGCTGGGATTCCGGCGAAGCCGCGGGCCCGCGCGTCCTCATGGCGTGCGTCATCGAAGGTCCTGGCCCCTACGCCGCGCCCACCAAAATGCTGGCCGCGACCGACGCCGAGGCCCTGGCCCTCGTGAATCGGTATGCTGCCGCGGGCTGCGTCCAGATCAAGATCTACAGCTCCCTCGATCCGAAGCTGGTGCCGGGGATCGTCGCCCGCGCCCACGAGCTCGGCCTGCGCGTTTCGGGGCACATCCCGTACGGCATGAAAGCCGAGCAGGCCGTGCGCGAAGGCTTCGACGAGATCCAGCACACCAACTTCCTCTTCTTGAACTTCCTGGATGGAGTGGACACCCGCACCCTGGCGCGCTTCACCGCCGTAGGCGAGCACGCTGGCGAGCTGGATCTCAAGTCTCCGCCCGTGCTGGCCTTCCTGCGGCTGCTGAAGGAGAAGGGGACGGTGATCGATCCCACGGTCAACATCTACGAAGGCCTGTTCGCCGCCCGCCAGGGAGAGATCAATCCCGCCGCCGCTCCGGTCGCCGCCCGCCTGCCTCTCCAGGTGCGGCGCGCTCTGCTGACCGGCAACGTGCAGCGCACGCCGGAGATGGACGCTCGCTACCGGGCCGCGTACAAGGCCACGCTCGCCCTGGTCCGTGCCCTGCACGACACCGGCATCCCGATCGTGGCGGGCACCGACTCGATCGCCGGCTTCTTCCTTCACCGTGAGCTCGAAGACTACGTGACGGCCGGCCTCTCCGCCCCGGACGCCCTGCGCGCCGCCACCCTCATCCCCGCCCGCGTCATGCACCGCGACAAAGATCTCGGCACCATCGCCCCCGGCAAGCTCGCCGACCTCATCCTGGTCGACGGCGACCCCGCCACCCACATCGCCGACCTCCGCCGCGTCGTCCTCACCATCCGGGGTGGAGTGATGTTCGACACCGCGAAGGTGTACGAGGCGATCGGGGTGAAGCCGGCGGAGTGAGGGGCCGTTCCGGAGCAGAGAGCAGTCTCCCCCGAAGACAGGGCAGCGTTGGCCCTCAGTTGGGCCACGGCGGCCCCAATGAGGGCAGTGGCTGCCCCGATTGGGGCTACGGATGCCCAAGTAAGGGCCACGACTGCCCCGATCGGGGCCAGTGTTGCCCAACTGAGGGCAGCGGTTGCCCTCATCGGGGCCATCGCTGCCCCGATTTGGGCTACAGCTGCCCAAATGAGGGCGACAGCAGCCCCTATTGGGGCCAGAGCTGCCCCGATTGGGGCCGCTGCTGCCCAAATGAGGGCCAACACTGCCCCGATCGGGGCCACGGCTGCCCTCATCGGGGCCACGGCTGCCCTCTGATCGGGAAGAGCTGCTCTTGGCTCGGGAACGGCTCGCGCCAGCTCGTGCGCCGCCGCGAATCGTCCGGGAGGAGCCCGGAGTTCGGCGGGCCCACGCCGCTCCTTCTCGGGATTCAGTGACGGGGAACCGTTGACGCTATTCGGGTGGGTGGCGCTCGTGGCCGACTGGGAGTGCGATCGGTTCCCGCGGGTTGGGAGAGGCGCCATCGTTCCCACTTCCTCGCCGGTACGCCCCCAATGTAGAGACGCCCACGGGGTACCCCGTGGGGCGTCTCCGGGGCGGCCATGTCGTCTCGGAGTCCCGAGGAACAATCGTCGGGCGCACTGTAGAGTGACCGGAGACCCAGGACGAGGGATGCGCAGGTATACTCGTGAAGCCATGAAACCGAAGCTGACCATCTCGGAAGAATCCGAGGATGCCTCCTTTTCTCAGCGCTGGCGCGGCAAGTTCAAGCCGGCGAACAAGAGTGACGCTCGCTATCTGGCTTTGGCGAAGCGATACTTTGCTTCACCAATTCGAGCCGAGGAGCCGTAGGCCGGCTTCATCGGCTGAAGGCGTTCGTGATCCGTCTGAACCGGAGTTTGACCCGGACGTAATACACACTTAGAATGTGTGGTGGACGGAAAGGGGTAGCCGGGGATCGAACCCGGATTCGTGCCTTGCAGGGACACCGCCTTTAGCCGTTTGGCTACTACCCCGTAAATGGAGACGGCCCAGGGGATTGGACCTTGGAACCGTCCCGAGCAAAATGCTGCCCGACTGGCCGCGCTACCTGTCACTCCCCGTCAAGGTTTTACAGGTAGCCGACCCCTCTTACTTGTCCCGCTTACCGCCCCCGCCGTCACCGGGCATCCGGCAGAGGCTTCCGTTCCTCCTCATGGCAACACCCTCCTTCTTGGAGTCGGTTCCATTTTGCGTTGAGTCTGATTAACTGGGAGCGCCGGGCACCAAGAGTGTGCCCTCTTGCTTGGAAGAAATGAGTATCGATCAATCGGCGAGCAACTGTCAAGAGGTAACTTCGGTGACGTGGCGGCCGAGACGGCGGCGACGAACTGCGGGTGGGTTCGAGTCTCACTACGGCGCCACTTAATTGATTGTTTGCAATGACTTACGATTTATCGCGCAGAAGATCTGAAGTCGAAGCGACAAGCTGTTGATCGCTCTATCTATCGATATTGATCTGATGATCTTAGCCTGAGGAGATTGATGTTCGATGGACTTAGCCTGAAGAGATTGATGTTCGATGGACTTAGCCTGAAGAGATTGATGTTCGATGGGCTTAGACTGAAGAGATTGATGTTCGATGGGCTTAGACTGAAGAGATTGATGTTCGATGGGCTTAGACTGAAGAGATTGATGTTCGATGGGCTTAGACTGAAGAGATTGATGTTCGATGGGCTTAGACTGAAGAGATTGATGTTCGATGGGCTTAGACTGAAGAGATTGATGTTCGATGGGCTTAGACTGAAGAGATTGTCGGATCGCTTATCATGTGCTCATGCAATCCGTCGAGCGGAGGCGGCGCTTCCAGGTAAGGCCTAGCCGACGCCCCCACGGGGGCGAGGCGGGCTCCGCAGGTCAATTCAGCCACCTGTAGGGATCGCCGACCGCACCCTACAGGAGGGCGGGGATCGCGAGAGACTTCGGTGTGCCCTCGTGAAGACGTTGCGATTTGAGGCGGCATCGCCCCTCCGGAGACGCCCCACGGGGTACCCCGCGGGGCGTCTCTACATTGGCTGGGAACCGTCGACGCGATTCGGGTGGGTGACGCTCACAGAAACTCTGCGCGACCGGCTGCGTCTCCGGAGCGGCGCCGAGTCTCGGAGCTTCCGGCAGGCCCTATCAGGGCGCGCTTCCACCTCCGGTCAACACCATCAAAGGTAGATGCCAAGAATTACTAACGAAATGGAGGCCACGATGAAGTCCAAAGCCAGTCTGATCCTCGGTGTGCTCGTCCTGATCCTGAGTGCGGTGGGAATCTCTTCCGTGAATGCCGCCACGACTCCTGCCGTGAACGCTCCCCCGGCGGCGGCCTCGACGCCGGCCCTTCCGGCGGCTTTCCTGTGCAGCCTGAACCAGTCGGTCGAGCCCGGGCTGGCCACGACGGACTCCCTGGTCCCGGCCCCGAAGTTCGCGACGACCCCTCCGCCGTGTGGCTCCTGCAGTGACTTCATTTGTCAAACGCGCTCTGTCGGCACGGCGTGCGGAGTTGACCCTGTCACCCACAAGGACAAGCACTGCTATGACCTGGGCAGTGTCTGCCAGCCGACTGGCGAAATCCAGTGCCGGTGCCGGCTGAACATCCCCTGACCTCGCGGCCCGAAAGGCTTCAGGGAGCCACGTCGTCCAGCACCCAGACGCCACCCGTCGTGGCAGCGAAAAGGCGGTTGGGATTCGTGAGATCTGGGAACAGGCGGTCGATCTCAATGACCGGCGGCCCGCCGGCCGGCTTCCAGGTCACTCCCCCGTCGCGGCTGACGGCGACCTGGGAGCCGAGGGCCGCCCAGACGGTGCCGTCCACGGGCGAGACGGCGAGAACGAGAATGATGGAGCTCTGGGAGCGCAACCCGGTGTCGAACGCGGTCCAGGTGCCGCCGCCGTCGGTGGACCTCCAGCTTCCCTGGTCGCTGCCGGCGTAGAGGAGTTGCGGGTCGGCCGGATCGACCGCCAGGGATTCCAGACGCCAGGTCACGCCTTGATCGGCCCGGGTCCAATGAGCGCCCCCATCCGTGCTGCGATGGAGGGTGGAGGGCGCGGAGCTGCACGGCTCGTCGACCCCGGCCACATAGAGCGTCGTCGGCACCGACGAGGAGACGACGATGCGGCTCACTTCACAGGTGAAAGGGAGAGCCAGGTTCTGCCAGGTCTCCCCGGCGTCCTGGCTGACGTTGAGGCGCGACGGGCCTCCGAGGCTGTAGATCGTGGCAGCGCCCCGTGGATCGGGCACGGGATCGACGACGAAGAACGGCGGTGGTCCATCCCCCCCGGCGCGCCAGGAGGCGCCCTGGTTCACGGTTTTCCAGAGCTTGTCTTCGATCGTGGTGTAGAGAGCGGAGCCGTCCGCCGCGAAGCGGGCTGTATCCAAGGTCAGGAAGTCGTCGGGAGCGGGAGACGACGGCTGGGGCGGCAGGGCCCAGCTCAGCCCGCCGTCCAGGCTGCGGAAGAGGCCCGCGCCGGCCGCGGCCGCCCAGAGGATTCGCGGGTCGCCGGGATCGATCGCCAGATCCTTGACCTCGAGGGCGGTCAGGCCGCGGTTGCGCGGTTGCCATGCGGCTCCGCCGTTCGGGCTGGCGAGAACACCGATATTGACCCCGGTGGGGATCACGCCGGCATAGAGGGTGGAGCCCCCGAACGCCAGGGCCTGGAAGGTGGTGTTGGGCCGCGGGCCGACCGCGGTCCAGTGGGTGCCGGCGTCGGTGGTGCGGAAGGCGCCTTTCGAGACGGTGCCGATCCAGGCCTTCTTGGCGGAGTTGGGGTCGGCGGCCAGGACCCCCCTCTGAGTGGACACTCCGAGGCTGGCCGTCGGGCGCCAGGAGGCGCCGTTGTCGGTGCTGCGAAAGATGCCGGCCGGCTCGACGTTCGCCCAGAGCGTCCCCGCCACCGTGGCCCTCGCCAGGGCCGTGACGGCGCCCGCGGGCAGCCCCTTGGTCACCGGTTTCCAGGAGTCTCCCGCGTCCACACTCTTGACGAGGCCGCTCTGGGTCGCCGCGAAGACCGTACCGGCGGGGCGGGGAAGGGCCACGACGGCCCAGACGAACTGGTTCGTCAGAGGGTGCAGGCCCGGGCTCCAAGTGGCGCCGCCGTCGGAGCTGCGCCAGACGCCGTTGAAGGTCGCCAGGTAGAGCCGGGCGGGCTTGGCGGGGTCCACGGTCACCTCGCCGCCCCCTCGGGCGAAGAAAGGTAGGGCCGATTGAGTCCAGTGGGCGCCGCCGTCGAGGCTCTTCCACAGGAAGCCGAGGAGGTTGGTCTGATAGATCGTCGTGTGCCGGGAGGGGTCCACCGCGACGCCGGAGAAGTAGAGGCCCGGCTGGATCAGACTCCAGGAGGCGCCGGCATCGGCGCTCTTGAAGACGCCCGCGGCGTCAGCCCTGGCATAGAGCACCCGGGCGTCGGCGGGATCGACGGTGAGCCGGTCCACCAAGCCGCCGTACGGCCCGAGAGCCGTCCAGCGGGGCGCGGCGGCAAGGGAGGCGGAGAGCGCCAGGGCCAGGGCAAGTGCCAGGGCAACTGCGAAGACCGGAGCGGTCAGGAGCCGGCGGCGGAGCTTGGGCATGATGCTCTCCTTTTTCAGTCATCATGCATCAATTCCACTATGGCGGCAATCTGAGCAGACCCGTGCTCTTAATAATCCGGATGCGACGACCGCGGCGGCTTGGAGGCGGTGCCTTCGGGGTGGGGGAGGATCTGGCGCAGGTAAGGCTCGATGCCGCGGCCGGTGTCCCAGTTCTGGGGATAGCCCAGGGAGCTCTCCTCGAAGCGCACGCCGTCGCGGTGGTGGGTGGCGCGGATGTGGAGGTGGCCGTAGACCACGGCCTCGGCGCGGAAGCGCAGATGCCAGTCGTCGGTGAGCCGGGTGCCGCACCAGATGGAGAAGCGGGGGATGCGCGGCAGGATGGCGAGGTCCTGGCGCAAGGGAAAGTGGTTGATGAGGATGAGCGGCGCGCGGCCTGCCGCCTCGGCCAGCCGAGGCTCGGTGAGGCGCACCCGCTCATGGCACCAGTCGATCTTCGAGGCGAAGGGATCGGGGTGGAGGAGCACCTCGTCGGAGCACAGGAGGTTCTCCTCGGCCGCCCACTCCAGCGCCTGCTCGACGGGCACCGAGTCCGGCCGGAAGGAGTAGTCATAGAGCACGAAGGTGGGGGCCAGAATATGCCCCGGCCCCTTGCCGGGCCCATTCCCGGAACCATCCCCCGGCCAGGTGACGTAGGGGTCCTCGGGCGTCAGCACGCCGTGCTCGCGGCAGAGGGCGACCAGGCGCTCGTACTTGGCCACGCCCCGCAGGTGGTCCGGCTCCGTGGGCAGGGTCCACAGGTCGTGGTTGCCGGGCACCCAGAGGACGCGGGCGAAGCGGCGGGTGACGATGGCGAGGGCGAAGCGCAGGTGCGCCTCGGTCTCGCCGACGTCGCCCGCCAGGATGAGCCAGTCGTCCGGATGCGCGGGCAGCTCCTGCAGCGCGCGGCGCGTCACTTCGTAGCGGAGGTGCAGATCCCCCAGCGCATAGAGCTTCATCGCGGATTCTTCAAGGGAGATCACCGGGTTCAATTGACGGGATCGCCGGGCTCGTCCGGCGGGTCCGGCGCGCCGGGTTCGCCGAGATCCCGCAGCGCCCGCTGGACGATCTCGTCCTGGGAGAGGACCCGCCGCGGCTCCGCGCCCTCCTCGTCCTTGCCGCCGCCGGGGAAGAGCAGGGCCTGGCGCAGCCCGCTTTCGGTCAGCTCCATTTCCGTCAGCGTGTGGCGCACCGGCTCCACCGAGTAATCCGGATGGTAGAGGGCGCCGCCGCCAGAGGGGATGCCGAAGCCCCGCGCCAGCTCGCCCGCCTTGGGGAGAACGCGCGTCAGGCCGGACCACGACGGCTCGTCGTGCACGTCGACGACGAATGGCACCAGCCGGAAGGTGTCGAAGACCTCGTCCTCGCTCCAGCCCTTGAGGCCGAGCTGCACGGCGCCGGCTGAAACGCCGATGAGGATGGCGCCGGCGTAGTAGCGCTCCATGATCTTGTCCTTGACGCCCGACGCCTCGAATTCCCGCCATCCCCGCTGCACGTCGCCGCCGGCCAGAAGGATGAGGTCGGCGTCCGCGAGGAACTCCAGCTCTTTCGGGCCGGGCCGGGAGGGAATATGGAGGCAGTCGCCGGAGCGGATGCCGATCTCGGCCATGGCGCCCACGAACAGGTCGTAGAACTCCGGCAGATCGCCGTTCGAGGCGCCGAGATAGGCGGCCAGCGGCGCGCGGCCGCCGGCCTCGGCGTCGTACAGCGCCCGCGCCCGGTCGAGGAAGCGATGGCCCTCCTCGTCGCGCCAGAACAGGAGTTGGCTGTCGGCCAGCAGAAAGATGGGTTTGAGGGTCGACATTTATTTTGCCTTTGCCATTTCAGATTCGCCGAAGTACCACTTCGCCGAGGGCTGCCAGACGAGGCCGAACTCCTTGGTGGCGGCGGTGAGGATACGCTCCATCGCCTCGTCCAGGGAATCGGTGAACAGCAGCCGGTCGCAGTCCGCCGGCAGGATCGTGGCCTCGCCCACCATGCCGTGGCAGATGAACTCCTGCAGCGGCTTCCAGTAGTCGGTGCCCATGAGGATGAGGGGGAAGTTGCGGATCTTGCCCGTCTGAATGAGTGTCGCGCACTCGAAGATCTCGTCCATGGTGCCGAAGCCGCCGGGGAAGACCACGAAGGCGTAGGAGTACTTGACCAGCATCACCTTGCGGACGAAGAAGTAGCGGAACTCCACCCAGCGGTCGAGGTAGGGGTTCGGCTTCTGCTCTTTGGGCAGGATGATGTTGCAGCCGATCGAGCGCGCTTTCACATCGCGGGCGCCGCGGTTGGCGGCCTCCATGATCCCCGGTCCGCCGCCCGTGAGGGTGGTGAAGCCGGCGCGGCCCAGGCGGCGGCCCATCTCCCGGGCCATCTCGTAGTAGCGGTGCTCCTGCTGGAAACGGGCGGAGCCGAAGACGGTGACGCACGGCCCCACGAAGTGCAGGCCGCGGAAGCCGCGGATGAAGTCCATGCCGATGCGCAGCAGCCGGCGCAATTCGGACGAGCGGGATTTCGGCCCTTCGAGGAAGTGGCCATCCTCGGCCTGCTCGGTGCCCTTGCCCCACCGCGGCGCCTGGCCCGCCTCCGCCGCCGCCTGCTTCTCCTCGGCGGGCGGTGGGCCGGGTGATTTTTCGGGTCGAATCTCGTCCATGGGAGGGGAGAGTAGCAAAAGACGGGCCTTTACATGGGCGCCCGCACTTTCCCCAATATGTACTGGTACACGCTCTTGCGGTTCAGCTCGAAGACGTCGCTGACGATGCTCTGCACCTGGCTGGGGGGCAGGCCCTCGGCTAGCAGGCGTTCGATGGCGCGCTCTACGGCCTCAGGCCACGTCTCGCCGTCCGGATCGCCCGCGCCCTCGACGACCAGGGTCAGCTCGCCGGCCACGAACTCCTGGGCCGCGAGGATGGCGCGCACCTGCGAGGCCCGGCCGCGCAGCACCTGCTCGTGCGGCTTGGTGAGGTTGCGCGCCAGCACCACCTGGCGGTCGCCGAGGACGGCCTCCAGGTCCTCCAGCGTTTCGATCATCCGGTGGGGAGCCTCGAAGAGCACCAGGGTCGAGCGCTCGCGGCGCAGCTCCTCGAGCGTCGTGCGGCGCTTGGCCGAGCGCCGGTGGAGGAAGCCCAGCACCAGGAAGCGGTCCGTCGCCATGCCGGAGAGCGAGAGCGCCGCGATTACCGCGCTTGGGCCCGGCACGGCCACGACGCGCAGCCCCGCCTCCGCCGCCGCCCGGACGAGGCGGTAGCCGGGATCGCTGATCAGCGGCGTGCCGGCGTCGCTCACCAGGGCGACGTCGCGGCCATCCTGGAGCTTGCGCAGAATCTCCCGTGTGCGCTGCTGCTCGTTGTGGTCGTGGAAACTCAGCATGGGCTGCTTGTCCAGGCCCCGCTGCGCCAGCAGGCGGCGGGTCACCCGGGTGTCCTCCGCCGCGATGAGGCTCACTTCGCTCAAGATTCGCTCGGCGTGCGGCGACATGTCCTCCGGATTGCCGATCGGCGTCGCCACGACGTAGAGCGTGCCGGGGGTCTGGGGCTCGCTCTCGGGCTCCATCGCCATGGCTCAGTCCCCGCGCTCCCCGCGGTAAATACAGCCGGCGGTACAAGTCTCCCGCACCACGAGCTGCGAGAGGCCCGGCAGGTTCGGCTTCAGCTCGTCCCAGATCCAGCGGGCGAGGTTCTCGCTGGTGGGGTTTTCGAGCCCCTCGATATCGTTGAGCACGCGGTGGTCGAGCCGGTCCTCCAGCGGGTCGAGGAAGGCCTTGAGGTCGGCGAAGTCCATCACCCAGCCGGTCGCCGGGTCCACCGCGCCCGAGACGTAGACCTCGACGCGGAAGGAGTGGCCGTGCATGCGGCGGCACTTGTGCGTGGCGGGAACGTTGGGCAGATAGTGCGCGGCTTCGAAGCCGAAGATCTTGAAAATCTCCAATCGGTCTCCAGTCGAGGGCAGTACTGACATCGCGGGGCGGCTTAGAGCATCGTGCTCGCGAGGTTCGCGAGCGCCGAGCGTTCGCCTTTTTCCAGATTGACGTGAGCGTACAGCGGATTGCCCCGCAGACGGTCGATCAGGTAGGAGAGGCCGTTGCTGTGGGCGTCGAGATAGGGGGTGTCGATCTGGAAGATGTCGCCCGTCAGCACGATCTTGGTGCGCTCGCCGGCCCGGGTGATGATGGTCTTCACCTCGTGGGGGGTGAGGTTCTGGGCCTCGTCGACGATGAAGATGACGTTGGCGAGGCTGCGCCCGCGGATGTAGGCGAGGGGGACGATGTGGAGCTTCTCGGTCTCCACCATCTCGTCCACCTTCTTGTACTCCCGCTCCTTCTCGTCGAACTGGTTCTTGATGATCCCCAGGTTGTCCCACAGCGGCTGCATGAAGGGGTTGATCTTCGAGTTGACGTCCCCCGGCAGGAAGCCGATGTCGCGGTTGGAGAGGGGCACGATGGGCCGCGCGAGATAGATCTGGCGGAAGTGCCGGCGCTGCTCGAGCGAGCCGGCGAGGGCGAGGAGCGTCTTGCCGGTGCCGGCGGCGCCCGAGAGGGAGACCAGGGGCACGTCGAGGTTCAGCACGGCGTGCAGCGCGAAGGTCTGCTCGGCGTTGCGCGGCGAGATGCCGTAGGCGATGGGCTTGACCACCCGCTCGATGCGGTCGGTGCGGGGGTTGTAGTAGGCGAGGGCGGACTTCGAGCCGCTCCTGAGGATGAAATATTGATTGCCCGGCGGCCGGGCGTCGAGCACCGCCTCGACCGGCAGCCACTCGTCCTGATAGAGGCGGTCGATGGTCGAGCCCTCGGCGATCTCGACCTCGTTCTTCCCCTTGGGGAGGTGGTCGAGATCCTTGATCTTGACCGTCTCATAGTCCTCGGCCGGCAGGTTGAGGGCCCGCGCCTTGAGGCGGAGGTTGACGTCCTTGGTGACCAGGATGACCCGGCGGTCCGGATGGCTCTGGGCGAGATGGAGGACGGTGTTGAGGATGCGGTGGTCGGCCTTGCGCGAGCCGAAGACCTCGCCCGCGTCGACCGTGCCGCTCTCCTCGGTGACCACCCGGAAGTTGCCGTGGGCGGGCCCGTCGAGGGGAATCCACTCGTGCAGCATGTTGTGGCTCGACAGCTTGTCGAGCTGGCGGATGAACTCGCGGGCCTGGAGATTGAGGACCGAGTTCCCCTTCTTGAACTGGTCCAGCTCCTCCAGCACCGTGATGGGGATGGCGACGTCGTGCTCCTGGAAGTTCTGAAGGGCATTGAAGTCGTACAGAACGACGGAGGTATCGAGAACGAATATTTTGCGTTGCGGCTCAGACATCTCGGCGGCCGGGTCCTTTCCTGAGGTCCACTGACAGGCTAGCTCAGGCGGGGGGCGAGGGCAAGAAAAAAGACGGAGTAAGCCGGCCGGCGGGACGCCGGCGCTCCCAGGAAGACAGCCCGGACGCGCGCCCCTGGGAGCGCCGGCGTCCCGCCGGCCTACTAACTATTGTTTTAAGATCCCCCTCCACCATGCCTCTGCCCTCCGACGCTCAGCCCACGCCCCTCGCCGCGCGCCTCAAGGTGCTGGCGGCGGCGGCGCTGTTCTCGTCGGGCGGGGCGGCGATCAAAGCCGTGCACTTGACGGGCTGGCAGGTGGCGAGCTTCCGGTCGGCGCTGGCGGCGCTCGCCCTGCTGGTGCTGGTGCGCGAGGTGCGGCGGCGGCCCAGCCCGCGGGTGCTGGCCGTGGGGCTCGCCTACGCCGCCACCATGATCCTCTTCGTGCTCTCCACCAAGCTGACGACGGCGGCGGCGGCGATCTACCTCCAGTCGACGGCCCCGCTCTACGTGCTGCTGCTCTCGCCATGGCTGCTCAAGGAGTCCGTGCGGGCGCGCGACCTCGTCTATATGGCGGCCCTCGCCGTGGGGCTCGGGATCGTCTTCGTGAGCTCCGATCCGGTTTCGGTCACGGCGCCCAACCCGCCCCTCGGCAACGTCCTGGCTCTGGCCTCGGGGCTTACCTGGGCGCTCACGCTCATGGGGCTGCGCGATCTGGGGAAACATGCGGACGCCGGGAGCGGCGGCTCGTGGGCGCCGGCCTCGGCCTTCTGGGGGAACGTCTTCGCGGCCTTGATCTGCCTGCCTCTGGCCCTGCCCGTCCTGGCGAGCCGGCCCACGGACTGGATGATCCTGGGCTACCTGGGCATTTTCCAGATCGCCATCGCCTACCTCTTCCTGCTGCGGGGGCTCGAGAGAGTGCGGGCCTTCGAGGCCTCGCTGCTGCTCATGCTGGAGCCGGTGCTCAACCCCATCTGGGCCTGGTTCGTCCATGGCGAGCGGCCCGGCGCCGGCTCGCTCGCCGGCGGCGGGGTGATCCTCTTCGCCACGCTGGTCAAGAGCTGGGTGGATGGGCGCGAAGGCCGGGGAACCCGGCCCGAGCCGATGCCGGACTGAGTCACTTCGCCGCGATCACTTCTTCCCGCAGCGCCTTGCGTTCGATCCACACCGGCGGCTCGTGGGCCAGCGCCTTCACTACGGTGGCGTCATGGCCGTAGAGGTCCCGGCGCAGCTCGACGGTGCCGTCGACGTCCACCCACGCCGTCCAGTAGAGAATGTAGACGGGGATCGGCTTGGGCAGGGAGACCGTCTTGTGCTCGCCCGTGGCAATCGCGGCCTCGATCGTCTCCGGCGTCCACTTCGGGTCGTCCTTGAGGAGGTAGGCCGCGAGGTCCTGAGGCTTTTCCAGGCGCACGCAGCCGTGGCTGAAGCTGCGCACGGAACGGGCGAAGAGATGCGGGCTCGTGGTGCCGTGCAGGTAGACGTCGAACGGGTTGGGGAACACGAACTTCACCTGCCCCAGCGGATTGTCCGCTCCGGACCGCTGGCGCAGCCGGTAGGGCGAGCCCTTGCCGAGCTTCGAGAGGTCGACGGAGGCCGGGCTCACGGCCTCTTCCTTGCCGCCCCAGCCCCGGATCAGCTCCATGTCGTGGCGCGCCAGGTAGCCTGGGTCGGAGGCGAGTTTGGGCGCGATCTCGTGGGCGGCGATGTCGTCCGGCAGGTTCCACTCGGGGTTGAGCTGAAGGTACGCCATGCGGCTGCTGAAGATCGGGGTGTGGCTCTTGGCCTTGCCCACGACCACCCGCATGGAGAGGGGCACCTGGCCGTCGTCCACCACGTCGAGGTGGAAGTCCGGAATGTTCACCACGATGTAGCGGTCGCCCAGGGAGGCGGGCATCCAGCGCCAGCGCTCCTGGTTGACCTCGATCTGGCGGATGCGGTCCGCGACCGGCACGTTGAGCTCGGCGAGCGTCTCGTCGCCCGCCTTGCCCGTCGGCTCCAGGCCGTGCCGGCGCTGGAAGTGGGAAACGGCGGCGGCGACGGTCTCGTCGTAGGTGTCTAAAGCGGGGGAGCCGGGAGTGACCGGCGCAGCCGCGAGGTCGTCCGAGGCGGAGAGGCGGGCGCGCAGCGCGGCGACGCGGGGGCCGCTGTCCCCCGTCTTCAGGGGCGGGCCGGCCGGCACGGTTCCCCAGCCGCCGCGGGCGGCGATCGCCCGGTAGGTGGCCAGGGCCTGGGTGAGGCGCTGGTAACCTTTCTGGCGCGGGGTCATGGAGCGCAGGTTCTTGAGCATCTCGCCGGGGGTCTTCGCGGCGAGCGCGGCCTCCAGGCCAGGCGCCAGGGAGCCTGCTCCGGCGGCAGGCCGCTTGACGGTCCACTCGATGTTGAGCTTCTCGGGCTGGAGGCTGCCGGCGGCGAGGTCCTCGACGAGGGTGAGATACGTATAGGTCAGCTCGACGTCGAGATCGGCCAGCCGGCGCTGGGAGTCGGGATCGTCGAAGGATTTGGCGTTGCGCACCTCCTGGGCCAGCGCCGTCAGGCGCGACACGGAGTAGCGTTGGGTGTCCAGCCCCTCGGCGGCGAGCGAGGGGATGGCGGCGATCAGCGCCGCGGCCTGCCGGCTCGGGCCGGCGTTGGTGGACCATGCGGGCCGGTAGTCGCGCTTGCTATAGAAGTTCTGGAGGTTGTGCCACGCACCGGCGGTCTCTTGATGATCGTGCAGGGAGGCGAGCTCCGGATGGCTCAGCACCGCATCGCGCAGGGCCTGGCGGACCTGGGGAGGCAGCGGCTGCGAGCGGGGAGCGAAAAAGGTTTCTTTTTCGCCCGCGCAACCGGTAAGCCCCGCGAGTGCCGCCAGAACCAGGAAATAAAAGGTTGACTTTGCTTTGCTGCTCATCGCATCCTCCCAGAAAGAGGGTAGTGCACAGTCCGCGCCAGGTCCGAAAAACTGGCTCGTTCCGGGGGAAGACCCGCTTTGGGGGGAATGTGTTTAGCGGAAGAGCAAGCCGCAGGTCCGGGCTATGTCCGTGCTTTCAGTTTCGTAATCGTCTGGCGAACCTTCGTGAAGCCCTCCCACGGATCGCCGGGCAGGCCTTCGAGGCGCTCAGGGAGATTGCGCACCGTGAAGGTGTTGGCCCGCACGTCGCCTTCGAGCTCCTCCCAGAAAAGAGGAGCGGAGACGGGGGCGCCGGAGCGGGCGCGGGTAGAAAACGGCGCGATCGAGGTGGCGCCGCGGCCGTTTCGCAGGTAATCGATGAAAACCTTACCTTTACGGTCGGCTTTGGGCAGCTTGGACGTGTACTTCTTGGGCTCGGCCGCCGCCAGGGCCTCGGCAATCGCCTTGGCGAAGGCCTTCACCTCGTCCCAATCGGCGCGCGGCGTGAGCGGCAGCACGACGTGGAGCCCCTTGCCGCCGGTCGTCTTGAGGTAGGTTTGCAGGCCCAGCTCCGCGAGGAAATCGCGGGTGGTGAGGGCGCCTTCCACCACCTTCTCCCAGGCCAGCCCCTCGTCGGGATCGAGATCGAACACCACGTAGTCCGGCTGCTCGACCTTGCCGCGGTGCGAGCCCCAGAGGTGGATTTCGAGCACGCCCATCTGTACCAGCGAGAGGATTCCCTCAATGGAGTCGACGGCGCCGTAGAGCACGGTCGAGCCGCCCTCCTCGATCTCGACGCGCTTCACCTCTTTGGGAAACTGATCGTTGACGTGCTTCTGAAAGAAGCACTGGCCGGTCTGCCCCTCGGGGCAACGCACGAGCGAGAGAGGCCGGTCGGCGACCAGGGGCAGCATCCACTCCGCGATGCGGCTGTAGTAGACGCCGAGCTCGCGTTTGGTCACCTCCACGCCGGGAAAAAGAATTTTATCGGGATTGGAGAAACGCACTCCTGACATCAACAGCTCAGGCTTCCGGCTGCGCCCCGGTGCGGCGGCCTCCTCGGGCGCCGGCAGCACGGCGGGCTTGGGACCTTTCTTCCTCTTCACCGAGCTATTTTTTTTCCCCGCCGGCTTTTTCGCCGCTTTCTTTGTCTTTGGCTCCGCTTCCGCGGGCAGCTCCTTGGGACGCTCGCGCACCACATCGGCCGGCTTCTTGTCCTCGCGCAGCCCCTGGAAGGCGGAGTGGCGCAGGATTCCCTCCCGGGTCCATTCGCTGAAGGCCACCTCGGCCACGAGCCGCGGCTTCACCCAGTGGCTGCGCCGCGCCTCGGCGCCGCGCGGTGGGTTCTTGAAGGCGGGCTTGTCCACGGCGAGCTTGTCCATCTTGCGGCGCAGATCGAGCAGCGTGCGCTGGGAATAGCCGGTGCCCACCTTGCCGGCATAGACGAGGTCCTTGCCGTCGTGGACGGCGAGCAGCAGGGCGCCGAAGCCGGCCCGCGAGCCTTCCGGATCGGTGAAGCCGACGATGACGAACTCCTGGCGCTTCAGGCACTTCACCTTCAGCCAGTCCTTGGTGCGGCCGGTGCGGTAGGGGAGGTCGCCGCGCTTGCAGACGATTCCCTCCAGGCCGAAGTCGCAGGCCTGCTTGTAGAAGCCCTCGCCGCCGGCCTCCACGTGGTCGCCGAAGCGCACGACTCCGGATTGACCTTCCATGAGCTTCCCGAGAGCTTCTTTGCGTGCCGAGAGGGGAGCCGTCCGCAGGTCGTAGCCGTCCAGGTAGAGCAGATCGAAGACGAAGTAGACGAGGTCCCCTCCTCGATCCTCCGACAAGGCGTTCTGAAGCGCCTGGAAGCTGGAGATGCCGTTGGCCTCCAGCACCACCACCTCGCCGTCGAGGATCGCCTGGCGGGCGGGGAGGGCCTCGGCCGCGCGGGCCACCGGAGTGAAGCGGTCCGTCCAGTCGTTGCCCTGCCGGGTGATGAGGCGCGCCTCTCCGTCTTCGAGATGGCAAAGGGCGCGGTAGCCGTCGTACTTGATCTCGTGAATCCATTCGTCGCCGGCCGGCACCGCGTCCACCAGGGTCGCCAGCTCCGGCTTGATCGTCGCCGGCATCTTCGCCTTCTTGGCGCCGGGGATCGCAGCCGGGGCGAGTTTCATCGCTTGATCGGACGGATCGGTTCGATCGGACGGAGCCGTCCGATCTTTTTTTGCTTTCTTCGCCGCTTTGCCGGCCTTCTCGGCCTTGTTCGACTGCCACACCCGATCGGGCTCGGCCGCGATCTCCTCGATGTCCTTCCCCGAGTCGACGCTCTCCTGCCGTTCCTGGACGATGGCGTCGCCGCTGCCGACCTGGGCGGTGGCGTCGTTCTCCTTGATGAGGAGCCAGTTCTCGCCGTTCTCTCCGCCCTGGCGGCCGTGCATGCGCACCAGGGTCCAGCCGCCCTTGAGCTTCTCGCCGTCGAGCTCGAACTTGAGCTTGCCCTTGCGATACCCCTCGACAGGATCGCCCTCGCCCTCCTGAGGCGCCCAGGTGCCGCGGTCCCACAGCAGCACGGTGCCGCCGCCATACTGGCCCTTGGGAATGATCCCCTCGAATCCCCCGTAGTCGATCGGGTGATCCTCGACGTGCACGGCGAGGCGCTTTTCCCCCGGATCGAGGCTCGGCCCCTTGGGCACGGCCCAGCTCCGCAACACCCCTTCCATCTCCAGCCGGAAGTCGTAGTGCAGGCGGGAGGCGGCGTGCTTCTGAATGACGAAGGAGAGCCCCTTCGCCTTGCCTTTCTTCTTTTTCCCTTTAGCCGCTCCCGAGGGCTCGGGAGTGGCCTTGAAATCGCGCTTGCGCCGGTACTCTTCGAGAGCCATGGCGGAGGTTCCTCAGGCGCTCTTGCGCTTGGCGGCATGCTTCTTCGCCGCCGATTTCTTGGCGGTTTTCTTCGGCGACTTCGCCGCGGTCTTGGCGGGAGCCTTTTTGGAGGTCCGGGCCGGCGCCTTCTTGGCGGGCTTGCGGGGGCCGGCGTCGAGGCTTTGCTTCAGCATGGCCATCAAGTCCACGACCTTGGCGCCGGCCGCCTCGGCCTTGGGGACCGGTGCGGTCGAGCCTTCGAGCTCGCCGGAGTCCGCCCGTTCCTCGATCAGCTTCATCAGGTCGCTGCGGTAGTCGTCCTTGTACTGATCGGGGTCCCAGGCCTCTTCCATGCCTTCCACCAGGCGGATGGCCACCTGCAGCTCCTCCTCGGAGACGCCGCTCTTGCCGCGCGGCACGTCGAGATCCTCGGGGTCGCGCAGCTCGTGAGCGTAGCGCATCAGCTCCAGGGTGAGAACGTCGCTCTCGCCGCGGGCGACGACGGCGGCCAGATACTGCCGGGTGCGGATCACCACCTTGGCGATGCCCACCTTGGCGGTGCGGCGCAGGGTCTCGCGCAGCAGCGCGTAGGCCTTGCTGCCCTTCGAGTCCGGCGCCAGGAAGTAGGGCTTGTCGAAGTACAGGGTGCTGATGTCCTCGAGGTCCACGAAGCCCTGGATGTCGATCGTCTGCGTGGCCTCGGGCGCCGCCCGTTTCAGATCCTGATCGGTGAGCACGACGTACTTCCCCTTGGCCACCTCATAGCCGCGGACGGTCTCGTCCCAGGGGACCTCCTTGCCGCTCTCCTCGCTCACCCGTTTGTAGTGGATGGGCGACTTCGTCTTGCGGTCCAGCAGTTTGAAGCTGATGTCATCCCGCGATTCGGCCGAGTAGAGGCCCACCGGGATGTTGACGAGTCCAAAGCTGATGCTGCCTTTCCAGATCGCGCGCGCCATGAGAACCTCCTTCTCGCCCAACCGGGAACGCAAGATGCATGCCGAATTTCCCCGCCATGCACGCCGTTCGCGCCATCCAATCGTTTTTCGGCCCCGGAGTCCACCCCTTCTTCCTCGCCTTCACCGGCCTGGGGACGGGTGCCTGGCTCTGGATCGTCCTGTTCGTCTACTCCTGGCTGGTCGATCCCCGCTTCGCCCGCCGGCTGGGCGTCGTCTTCGCGGTGTCGATCCTCGCCAATCATGCCTTGAAGCTCGCCTTCGGCACCCAGCGGCCCTACGAGGTGGACTCCACCCTCGCCACGGACTCGGCGCGGCGCACCGGCGGTGGGGCCGGATTCCCCAGCGGCCACAGCATGAACGCGGCGACCTTCTACCTGTCCCTCGCCTTCCACCACCGCCATCATCGCAAGGCGATGTTGCTCTGGGCGGCGGCGCTGCTGCTGACGCTCGGCGTGGGGCTTTCGCGGCTCTACCTCGGCGTGCACCTGCCGGAGGACGTGGGGGGAGGCTTCCTCCTCGGCGCCCTCTTCGCCTGGGTGGCGGGCGCCTGGACGGTTCCCCTGGACTGGCCCCGCCGCCACCTGTGGGCACCCTTCGCCTTGGTGGCGGGCCTGGGCTTGGCCTTCCTGGGCGTGGACCCGCTGCCCTGCGGCCTGCTGGTGGGAGCGCTCATCGCCAGGGGGGATTTCACGCCGCCCAAGACCGCCACAGGACGCGCGCTGATCGTGGCCGGCGGGCTCTTCCTCCTGACCCTCCTGGCCGGCCTGCTGCTCTGGGCGCTCGAGCGCCTGTGGCCGGGCTTCACCAAGACCGTGCCGGTGACCTTCTTCAGTTATCTGGCGCTGGCCTGGGTGGGGCTGGAGGGATGGCCGCGGTGGTTTGGGCGGATGATCCCTGCCGAACCCGGAGCAGAAGACGGTACGATTGCTGCAGTCATTCTTGATGGCTGAAGGTGCCGCTTTTCCTATGACCGTCCTCGACTTTCAAGCCCAGCGCAACCAGATGGTCGATCGTCAGATCGCCGGTCGCGGCGTGAGAGACCCACGCGTGCTGGAGACGATGCGGGCGATCCCCCGGGAGGCGTTCGTTTCCGAGCGTCTCGCGGAGTTTGCTTACGACGATTCGCCCCTGCCCATCGCCGAAGAGCAGACGATCTCCCAGCCCTACGTCGTGGCGCTCATGGCCGAGGCGCTGGAGATTCGGCCGCAGGACAAGGTTCTCGAGATCGGCGCGGGATCGGGGTATGCGGCCGCCGTGCTCTCGCATCTCGGCAGGGAGGTCTACGCCGTCGAGCGGCATGAGTCGCTCGCCCGGGATGCCGAGGAGCGTCTGCTGCGGCTCGGATACTCCAACGTCCATATCCATCAGAGTGACGGTACGCTGGGATGGTCCGAGCACGCGCCGTACGACGCGATCGTGGTGGCGGCGGGCGGTCCCGACGTTCCTCCAGCCCTTCTCGATCAGCTTGCCGAGGGTGGCCGGCTGGTGATCCCCATCGGACCGGACCCGCGCAACCAGGATCTCGTGCGGGTGCGTCGCCGGGCGGAGGGCTGCACGGTCCGCGAGGTTCTCGGACCCGTGCGCTTCGTGCCGTTGATCGGCGCCCAGGGGTGGTGAGAAGAAAGGCGCGAGACTGTAGAATAGGGCCCTGACCCAGCGAGAGCCAAGGAGCCTGCGATGAGCCAGATCGTTCTGGAGATCCCCGAGGATTTGTTGCTTGCCGTACGGGTCTCGCCCGAAAGACTGGGCGAGGAACTGCGGATGGCCGCCGCGGTCAAGCTCTTCGAAATGGAACGGCTCTCCTCTAGTACTGCCGCGCGTCTCGCCGGAATTCCCCGCCTTCTCTTCCTTACCAAGCTCGCCGACTACGGTAGCCCGAATTTCCGTCTGACTGAAGAAGAGCTAAGGCGGGACTTGGAGAATGCGTGAGGTCATCAGCAATACCTCATCTCTGGATCTAATAGCTCACAGTCAGCACTGGCCCTTAGGGGAGGCGTGAGCTTGCCGATGCCGAGCCTCTCCCGGCTCTTGGTCATGGTCTACGGCGCTGGAGCTCTGATGAGCACGGTCGGCTGTAACAAGGTGGCCTCAGACCGAGAGCGTCTCGCCCCCCTTGTTGCAGCGCTGGGAGGTCGGCGACCGCTGGAATTAAGGCTGACTGGCGGTTTCACCTATGCACCTTGCCAATCTTCCTCAACTACGGACTCGGAGTGTACGCAGTGTCGGCCGGAGCGCCCACGCCCGCAAGCTGTGGCTCGGGCTATTTCCACGATCTCGAAGCAGGCTGGAAGTGCGTCTGTCCGACTTCGGGCAACTGCGATCACCGACCTCGTCACAGACACAGACCAAGGCACTTCTCGCGCGATACAGAATCTTGAGAGGGCGGCGCGAGGGAAGGGCAACACTCAAGCCCTGAGCGACCTCGCCGCCGCGTATGCTGAGCGGGCGTGTCGCGACCGCGCTCCCTATGATTTAGTGCGGGCGCTCAACACCGTGGAGCGTGCGGTCACAGAAGATCCATCACTACCCGAGGCGCTCTTCAATCGCGCTCTGATTCTCGAACGTCTCCACCTGAAGAGCCAGGCCAGGGAGGCTTGGAAACGGTATCGAGCAATTGACCCCGACTCAGGATGGTCGCGAGAAGCAGTCCGCCATATCGACAGTCTCTCTCGCGGCGCGCAATACGCCGGATTCGGCGTAGATGAACGGTCGGCTCTAGCTGCGGCTGCTTCTAGCGGCGACAAGAAAGCGGTGCTCCGCCTCGTGGCGGCTTCTCCCCAAGCGGCGCGAGAGCAGGCTATGAACGAGCTTCTCGTGCGATGGGGCGAGGATTGGAATACGGGTAAGTTGCCAGCTGCCGAGAGATCTCTCGATGCAGCCCGCAAAATCGGTGAGGCTCTGGCTGAGATCGGCGGCGACAGGATGGTCTCGCGTGCAGTTTCGGAGATTGATCAGGCCCAGGACTCGCTTACCAGGGACCGACTGGCGCGCGCGCATGCCGCCTTTGGAGCTGCGACCCGACTCTTTCGCGATCTCTCGGTTGAGGCGGCGGGCTCTCAATTCGCGGAGGCACGTAGGGAATTCTCTCGGGCTGGTAGTCTAATGGTGTTGTGGGCGGACTGTGGTGTCGCTGGTGTCGAGCTGTCGCGCCATCACTACGGGCCCGCGTTCCAGATCTTTGCCACTCTTGCCAAGCAGGTCGACCGACTATACCCGGCGCTCTACGGACGCATCTCCTGGGGTATGGGATTGATCCGCGGACGCCAGGGAAGGCTGACTGAAGCGCTCGGCTACTATCGGGAGGCAGAGGCCGCATTCGAGAAAGCCCACGAGGTCTACAACGAGCTGACAATGGAAAGTATGAGCGCTGAGGGCCTCAAGCTTCTGGGACAGGACGAGCCAGCATGGGCTTACCGTTATCGAGCATTGGCCGCCCTGACCGCCTTGCCTCCGGGCCGCCAACTCCATAACCTGTTCTGGGAAGCTGCGGATGACCTGCTCCGTAACGGACAGCAACCCGCGGCGAAGGTCTTCCAAGAGGAGGGCGTTGAGGTCGCCCGCCAAACTCGAGACCCCTTCATGATTGCCGAGTCCCTCTACCGGCGCGGTCGAATTCTCGCCGCGCTCGGCCGGCACAGCGAGGCACTACGCGATATCGCCGAGTCCCGTGCTGTCAATGCCCTCGGTGCTAGTGAGGTCACACGTGCGACGACGGCATCGGACATCGACCGCACCGAAGGCGAAATTCGGCTCCAGGGCGAGCCGCGGGCTGCAGTCGTGCTGCTCACCCGCGCCGTCGATGCTTTTCGTGATGAGGGTAGGCCTGCGGAAGAGATTCTTTGCAGATTGACCCGGGCGCGGGCATACCTTGGCCTCGGGCTCGAAACTGAGGCTGAAGCTGATCTCGCCGCGGCACTCGCTTCGTTCGAGGATGAGCGTGAAGCGATCAGCGCTCCAGTCTTCCGCCAGTCTTTCTCTGAGGCCGCACAGAGCTTGTTTGACGAAATGATCTTGCTTCAGGCCGACCGTCGGCGTGATCCCCGTCGTGCGCTCGCAATTGCTGAGCAAGCCCGCACAGTACCTGAGTTGGATGGGGTTCGCCCGACGGACAAGATTGCCTCAGAGGCGGCTCGATCTCTCGATCCGCGCCTGATTCCGCCCGACATTGCGGTTGTTGAGTACGCCTTGTCCGGAGACCGGCAGTTGGTCTGGACGCTGCGGCGTAGTGGCATCGAATTTATCGAGCGGAGAATCGCTTCCGAAGCATTCGCAGCCCAAGTGGCGGACTTCGTGAGAGCGGTTCGCAGTAGCTCAGAGCCGGCAATTGCCGCAGCCTCTGCGAGTCTCTATTCCGTGTTGATTCCTCCGCTGATCGAGGATCTGCCTGGCTCCGTGCAACTGGTCTTCGTTCCAGACAGATCTCTCAATGGTGTTCCGTTTGCAGCACTCAGGAATCCGCGAACTGGTCGCTATCTGGTGGAGGAGCGCGCTTTGAGTGTTGCCCCGAGCGCGGCGCTATATCTTGCACGCCTCTCACAGAGCAGCCCTCGTGACCGGAAGCATTGGAGCGCCCTATTGGTCAGCAATCCGATGTTCGACAGGCAGCTCTTCCCGTTTGTGGACTTGCCCGGAGCAGCCGCTGAAGTCGCAGAAGTTCAGGGTCTCTATGCCAATCCTCTGATCCTCTCAGGTCGCGACGCGACTCGCTCGCGTCTGCTCGCGGAGATCGATCGTCACGAAGTTTTCGGATTTGCGGGCCATGCAGTCTTCAATCCCAGGACACCCGAGGACTCATATCTCGTCGCTGCCTCGGAGTCGTCCGACCGCGGAACCATCCTGGCGAGGGACCTCGCGTCCTTGCGTTTTCATCGGCTCCGGCTCGTCGTTCTTACGGCCTGTCACACATCCGCTGCCACGAGCAGGCGGATTGGAGGCCTCTCAGGCTTGGCGAAGCCTTTCCTCGAGGCTGGTGCGTCGGCGGTAGTGGCTACGCTGTGGGATATCGATGACAAAGCAGGGGGCCACCTCTCTGCCGATTTTCACCGCTGCTTCCTTGAGTCAGGAGATGCAGCGCAGGCGCTACGTGAAGCGCAGCTCTCTGCGATTCACGATGTTCGTTCATCAACCCGTTCGCCGAAGCACTGGGCTGGTTTTCAGGTGGTCGGCGGACTTCGATAACCACTTTCAATCTGGGAGGAGCTATGTTTGATCTAAAAATTACGATCACCGGTATCTGTGCTTTCGTAGAGAACAGCCGAGGAACAGGCCCCCGTGTCCTTGTATTGATGCCCAGCACGGACGTGGACAGAAATGCTGCCGACGACGAGCCGTTGTGCCCTCACGAGAGTTACATCGAGCTGGGATTAACGAGGTTTCCCCTTAAGGGGTATAGAGTAAGCTTTGTCCAAGAAGGAGGTTTGCAGAACCTGCCGATACCTCTGCCGCTGCCGATTGCTACGCCTGAAAATGTTGGCCTAATCAATTTCGAAGACTCAGGCTATCCGGGCGTTCCTGATCCTGATATGGTTTCCTCTGCGCCGAAGGCTCCCGTCGTTGCACAGCTTGAGCTGGAGAAAGGCTCGATTGGTTTTGTTCCTGCGAGAAACAAGTGGCATCTTAATCCCGCGAGGCCGGATGTACAGGTGGCACATGAAGTGGTTGTCACCCTTAGCCAACTCGACAAGGCGAAGGTTCTCTTAAAGTCTTTTAACGGATCAGGGTCTATGGAGATGGATTTGACGCCTGCGTCGACAGCTATTCAGACAGTTTCTCTGAAGATTGTAAACACGTGCAAGAGAATAACCGCCCCTGTGGGAAATCCGCGCCGTGATCGCGATTTTAAGTGGTACTATGAACTGATTGCCTCATCTGCAAATAAGGCGAGCTCGCCGGACTCTCGGGCGGCGAGCACAAGTGATGACCTTCCGATTCCTCGCACAGATTTCCCTCTAATAGGTGGTAATAACTGCTTCCCGACCCGCCTGGGAGTTATAGAAATGGCAGCCAACTGATTCTCCCCCGAGGCCATGGGCTGCACCCGGACACTCAGTTGTTCGTGGGGTGCATCGCCCAGGAGAAGGATCGCGATGTTCACGAGCCCTCGGGCTCGGCTCCCAAGGAGTAGTGTAGGTTGTGGTCGCCTCTTTGAAGTAGACTCAGCCGCGCCGATCAACCGACTCTCCCGAGGGACACTCCATGAATTCTCTCAAGCCTCTCCTGCCGCTCCTCTGTCTCGGCCTTGCCTGCCTGCCGGCGCCCGTTCGCGCGGCGGATGAGGCGGCTCGCCTTCACGATCTTTTCCACCGCGAGTGGGAGTACCGGCTGAAGGAAGATCCCATTTTCGCCACGACGGTGGGGCGGCACGAGTACGACGACCGGCTTCCCGAGATTTCCACGGCGGACCTCGCCCGCCGGGCGGCGGCCGGCAAGGCCTTCCTGGCCGAGCTTGCGGCCATCGACCGCGGCAGGCTGTCCAGCCTGGACGGGGTCAACTACGACATCTTTCACGACCAGCTCGCCGATGGGATCGCCTCCTGGGAGCTGGGCGAGGATCAGTTGCCGTTCAATGCCGACTCAGGCTTCCACTCCGACTTTTCCCGGCTGCCGGAGGTCGTCCCGCTGGCCACGGTGAAGGGCTATGACAACTACATCAGCCGGCTGCGGGCCTGGCGGCGGTACGTGGACCAGGAGATCGAGCAGATGCGCCTGGGGCTCAAGCGCGGCCTGACCGTCCCGCGGGCGGTGCTGAACGGTTTCGAAAGCTCGATCACGCCTTACATCGTCGAGACTCCCGAGAAGAGCGGCTTCTGGAAGCCGTTCGAGCGCTTCCCCTCGACGATCCCCGAGGCGGACCGCGAGCGCCTGCGCCGGGAAGGGCGGCAGGCGGTGGCCGAGGACGCCATACCCGGCTACCGGAAATTCCTGGACTTCTATCGCAAGGAGTACCTGCCGGGCACGCGCACGACGATCGCCGCGGCGGACCTGCCCAACGGCAGTGCTTTCTATGCGCAGCAGATCCGTCACTACACGACGCTGAGCCTCTCTCCCGAAGAGATTCACAAGATCGGACTCGCCGAGGTCGACCGCATCTCGAAGGAGATGGACGCGGTGATGAAGCAGACCGGCTTCCAGGGAGATTTCGCCGCCTTCGTCCAGTTTCTGCGCACCGATCCCCGCTTCTACGCCAAGACGCCGCAGGCGCTGCTGGAGCGCGCGGCCTGGATCGCCAAGACGATCGACGGCAAGCTGCCGAGCCTGTTCAAGACGCTGCCGCGCCTGCCCTACACCGTGCAGCCGGTGCCGGATGCGATCGCTCCCAAGTACACCTCCGGCCGCTACGTGGAGTCGCCCCAGGGGAGCACTCAGCCGGGCATCTATTGGGTGAACATCTACAAGGTGGAAACCCGGCCGCTCTACAACCTCGAAGCCTTGACGCTGCACGAGGCGGTGCCGGGCCACCATCTGCAGATCGCGATCAGCCGCGAGCTGAGCGATCTGCCGGACTTCCGCCGCTACTCCTACATCTCGGCCTTCGGCGAAGGCTGGGGGCTCTACTCGGAGTGGCTGGGGCAGGAGGCCGGCGTCTACACCGACGCCTACAGCAATTTCGGCCGGCTCAGCTACGAGATGTGGCGCGCCTGTCGGCTCGTGGTGGATACCGGAGTGCATGCCAAGGGCTGGACGCGCCAGCAGGCCCTGGACTACCTCGGCTCGCACACGGCGCTGCCTCTGCACGAAGTGGAGACCGAGGTGGACCGCTATATCTCGTGGCCGGGCCAGGCCCTGGCGTACAAGCTGGGAGAGCTGAAGATCAAGGAGCTGCGCCGGCGAGCCGAGCAGGCTCTGGGGCCGCGTTTCGACCTGCGCGATTTCCACGACGTGGTGCTCGGCAGCGGCTCGGTGCCGCTCGGCGTGCTGGAGAAGAACGTCAATACCTGGGTCGAGCAGCGGCGTGCAGGGGCGGCGGTGGCGCGCTGAGCAGGCACCGATGAGAGATCACCGCTGGGTGGACCACACCTCGGAGGTGCAGCTCGAGGTCGAGGCGGACTCGCTGGCAGGGCTGGCCGCCGAGGCGGGGCGGGCACTGGGTTTGCTGATGCTGCGAGGCGAGCCGGCGGCGGTCTCCGGGCCGGCTCGAACGCTGGAGGTCACCGCCGTCGATCGCGAGGCGCTGCTGGTGAACTGGCTCAACGAGATTCTCTTCGTGGCCGAAACGGAGCAGTGGGTACCGGCGGAGCTCGAGGTGGAGGAAGCTTCATCCACGTTTCTGCGGGCCGAGGTACGGGGAGTGCCGGTGGCGGAGCCGCCTTCGGTCGTCAAGGCGGCGACTTTTCATGGCTTGCGGGTGGAGGAGCGCGACGGCCTCTTCCGGGCGGAGGTCATCTTCGACGTATGAGTCACGAAGCGAAACAGGGAACCGATCAGGAACCGAAGTCCGGAGATCTGCCCGCTCAGGCTCACCGTGTGAGCCCGAATCTGGTGGAGGTGCCGGCCTCGGCCCGCGCGGACATGCGTGTGCCCATCCACGTCTGGGCGGACGAAGAGCTGTGGCGACAGATCGCCCGCGACCGCACGCTGCTGCAGATCGTCAACGTCGCCACCCTGCCCGGGATCGCCGGCTTCGCCCACGCCATGCCCGACGCGCACGAGGGCTACGGGTTTCCCGTGGGCGGAGTGGCCGCCTTCCGCGCCAGTGACGGCATCATCTCTCCGGGTGGCGTGGGCTATGACATCAACTGCGGCGTGCGCCTCCTGGCCGCCGAGGTGGGGCACGGCCAGGTGAAGAACCGGCTGGAGCCGCTCGTCAGCGATCTCGCCCGGTCGATCCCTTCGGGCATGGGCAAGGGGAGCCACCTCCGCTTCAACGCCGCCGAGCTCGACCGGGTCCTGGGAGAGGGCTGCTCCTTTCTCGCGGAGCGCGGCCTCGCCACGGTCGAGGATCTCGCCGCGATCGAGGGTGGCGGCTCGCTACGGGCCGCCGACCCGGGCGCCGTCTCCGAGCGGGCCCGGCAGCGGGGTGGCGGCCAGCTCGGCTCGATCGGCTCCGGCAACCACTTCGTCGAGGTGCAGAAGGTGGATCGCATCTTCGATGAGGCGGCGGCCGAGCTCCTGGGGCTGTGGAAGGGTCAGCTCACGGTGCTCATTCACACCGGCTCCCGCGGCCTCGGCCACCAGGTTTGCACGGACTACGTGCGCGGCATGGACGCGGTGATGGCGCGCCACGGCATCGAGCTTCCGGACCGCGAGCTGGCCTGCGCGCCCTTCGCCTCGCCCGAGGGGCAGAAGTACTTCGGCGCCATGTGCGCGGCGGCCAACTTCGCCTTTTCCAACCGGCAGGCCATCACCTACGCGGCCCGCGAGGTCTTCCGCCGCGTCCTGGGCGAGCAGGACGGCGGTCTGACGCTGATCTACGACGTGGCCCACAACATGGCCAAGCTGGAGCGCCACGGCGGCGAGGATCTGCTCGTCCATCGCAAGGGCGCCACCCGGGCCTTCGGGCCCTCGCATCCGGAGACGCCCGAGGCCTATCGCGGCGTCGGGCAGCCGGTGCTGATTCCGGGCAGCATGGGCACGGCCTCCTATGTGCTGGTGGGCACCGACGAAGGGCTCGGCCTCTCCTTCGGCAGCACCTGCCACGGCGCCGGCCGGGCCATGAGCCGCACGGCCGCGAAGAAGGTACAGAAGGGCAACGAGGTGCGCAAGGCGCTGGAGGACAAGGGGATCATCGTCCGCTGTGCCTCCGCCGGCGAGCTCGCCGAAGAGGCCCCCCACGCCTACAAGGACGTGGACCGCGTGGTGGACGTCGTCCACAACGCCGGCCTGGCCCGCAAGGTGGCCCGGCTGGTGCCTCTGGGGGTGGTGAAGGGCTGACCCACTATTTGAACCACCCCACCACCGTCATCACGATCAGCGCCAGCGACAGCAGGCTGACGACGATGGCGATGGCCCAGGCGACGAGGTTGTAGAGCTTGCCGTTGACGTGGGCGCCCATGATCTCGGGGTCGTTGATCAGCCGTAGGATGGCGAAGAGCTCGACGGGCAGCAGCAGGCCGTTGAGCACGTAGACGCCGACCAGGACCTGGATGAGCGGCAGGCCGGGAATGAGGGCGATGCCCGCGCCCAGCACGATGAGGCCGGTGAACGTGCCCATGAAGATGGGCGCCTCCTCCCACGAGTGCGAGACGCCGCGCTCGAACCCCAGGGCCTCGCTCAGCATGTAGGTGGTGGCGAGCGGCAGCACCCCCGCCGCCAGCAGCGAAGCCCCCAGCAGGCCGATGGCGAAAAGCGCCTCGGCGTAGTGGCCGGCGACCGGTTCCAAGGCGCGGGCCGCGGCCGCCGCGGTGTCCACCGCGATGTGCCGCGGATACAGGGCCGCCGCGGTGGCGATGATGATGAACACCGCGACGACACCCGCCGAGACGGTCCCCACGATGACGTCGAATCGCGTGTAGCGATACTCCTCGGGAGTGACGCCCTTCTCGACCACCGAGGACTGGATGTAGAGCTGCATGTAGGGCGAGATCGTGGTGCCGATGAGCGCCACGAGCAGGTTGAGATAGCCGAACTCCAGCCGCGGATGGGGAGCGATCGTCTGGCTCAGCACCTGGCTCCAGTCCGGCCTGGCCAGGAAGGCGGCGCCGATGTAGGACAGGAAGGCCAGGGTGAGGAAGAGGAAGATCTTCTCCACCCAGCCGTAGGAGCTGCGGGTGATCAGCAGCCATACGAAGATGGCGGCGGCCGGCACGGCGACGTAGCGGCTGACTCCGAACAGCTCCGCCGCCGCGGCGACGCCGATGAATTCGGAGACGATGATTCCCAGGTTGGCGATCAGCAGGGTGAGCAGGATGAGGGCCGTCTGGCGCAGGGTGAACGTCTCGCGCACCAGGTCCGAGAACCCCTTGCCGGTGACGGCCCCCATGCGGGCGCTCATCTCCTGAACGACGCCGACGCAGACGGTGACCACCACCATGGCCCACAGCAGGCCGTACCCGTAGGAGGCGCCGGCCGAAGCGTAGGTGGCGATACCGCCGGCGTCGTTGCCGGCACTGGCGGCCAGCAGCCCGGGCCCGAGGGCCAGCAGATAAGGCCAGAGGCGCTTGCGCATCAAGCGAAGTTCCGGCCGCCCCGGCGTTGCCAGATCTCGGGCAGCAGCACGGCGAGCGCGTCGTCGACCGTCACGATGCCCAGCAGGTGCCGCTCCTCGTCGAGCACCGGCACGGCGAGGAGGTTGTACTCGGCGAGGATGTGCGCGGCGCTCTCGGCGGGATCTTCCGGAGTGACGGTGGGGAGATCCTCGTCCATCACCTCGGTCACCGGCGTCGCCGGATCGCTGAGGATGAGCGTGCGCAGGCGCACCAGACCGCGCAGGATGCCCGGGTCGTCCACCGCCACGACATACACCGCCAGCAGCGGATCGGGGACCTCTTCGAGCGAGCGGATGAGGGTCAGGGCCTCGCCGACGGTCGTGTTTTCGAGAACGCGCACGAAGTCGGTGGTCATGATGCGGCCGGCGCTGTCCTCGTCGTATTCGAGCAGCGCCTGGACGTCCGCCGCCTCCTCGGGCTCCATGCGCGCCAGGAGCTGCTCGGCGACCTCTTCGTCGAGATCCTCCAGGGCGTCGGCGGCGGCGCCGGGCGCCATCTCCTCGAGGATGTCGGCGGCGCGCTCCTGGTCCATGCCCTCGAGCAGATCGGCCACCCGCTCGTCGCTGACTTCTTCCAGAGTCTCGGCGGCGGTCTCGTCGTCGAGGGCGGCGACGATTTCGGCGCTCTCGCGGTAGGAGAGGGCGTCGACGATGCGGGCGAGATCCACCGGGTGAAGCTCGGCCAGGCGGTCGTAGGAGACCTTGAGCTGCACCGGGGCGGTGCTGGCGAGGTATTGGACGTCTGCCCAGTTGACGATGTGGCGTCCGGCGAGCCTGCCGGCCAGGGCGCGGGGACCCAGCCGCCGCAGCAGAGCCCGGGGGCTGATGTCCACTCCCACGACGCGGTAGCCGCCTTCGATCTCGGTGAGCTGCACGTCGTTGACGCGGACGATCCGCCGGCCCGTGATGTCGATGAGCTGATGGTCGAGCACGTCGCGGCGCAGCAGCACCTCGCCGGCCCGGCGGCTGAAATTCTGGAGATCGACCGTCGACGAGGACAGCCGGGCCGAGCCGTTGAGCCTCTGCAGGAGATTGGCGGAGACGAAGAAGCGGCGGCGGCCATCGCGCACCACGAGGCCGCTGATGGGCGGATAGCGGTCGTCGCCCATGCGCACGATGACGTCCTCGATGCGCCCGATGGGCTCGCCGGTCTTGCCCTCGACGGGCCGGTCCACGATCGATGTCAGGAAGAACATCGCCCCGCCTCCATGAGGTGCTGATCTGCGCTGGAACGTTCGGGGCGGAAGGCGGTGGTGACGAACGCCCCGGCAGGTTTCCCCGCGGCGCCCATCATAACCGCGCCGGGCCCTAGTCGTTGAGCAGGAAGGTCAGTTTCATGTCGACGCGGTAGGCGACGATCTTGGAGTCTTCCACCACGACCTGCTGCTCCTGGATCCAGGCGCTCTTGATGTTCTTCACCGTCTTGCTGGCGCGGGTGATCCCCTCGCGGATGGCGTCGTCGAAGCTGGTGGGCGACTGCGAGCTGATTTCGATGACCTTGGCTACTGACATGTTATCTCCTCGTATGTAAGTTCCCCCCTTTTGTATCACCTTTGAAAGGAGGACGGGAATGCCTTGTCTTTCTCCCCGGTCCCGGATACCGTCAAAGGCTCGCCATGCTTCCGGAACCGACCCCAGCCGCGCCTTCCGAGCCTCCGTCCCCCGAGGCCGTGCTGGAGATCGCCGAGACGCTCGCCCGCGAGCTTCAGCCGGGGCGCCGCGGCCGTTCGCTGACTCTTGAATCCTCGCTGGAGCGCGATCTCGGGCTGGACAGCCTGGGCCGCGTCGAGCTGCTGGGCCGCCTGGAGAGGAGCTTCGGCGTCCGCCTGCCCGAGGAGGTTCTGGCCTCGGCCGAAACTCCCCGCGATCTCCTTCAAGCCCTGCTCTCGGGTCATCCGGCCGCCGGCGAGGGTGCGGAGCTCCGGATCGCCGAGCCTCTGGCCGCGGCCGAGGCGGCGCCGGACCGCACCCGTACTCTCGTCGAAGTGCTGGAGTGGCACGCCCAGCGTACTCCGGACCGCCGCCACGTCCTCTTTCTGCCGGGCGATGGCGCCCCGCAGGAGCTGACCTACGCCGGCCTTCTCTCCCGCTCGCGGGCCGTAGCCTCCGGCCTCGCCCGCCTCGACGTGGCGCCCGGCCAGGCGGTGGGGATCATGCTGCCCACCGGTCTTGAATACTTCGCGGCGTTCTTCGGCGTCCAACTCGCGGGCGGCGTCCCCGTGCCCCTCTACCCGCCGGCCCGGCGCAGCCAGGTCGAGGACCATCTGCGCCGGCAGGCGGGAATCCTCCAGACCGCCGGGGCCGAGGTACTCATCACCTTCGACCAGGTGCTCACCCTCGCCCGGCTTTTACGCGCCCAACTCCCGGTGCTGCGCAAAGTGGTCACCGTCGACGAGCTGGAGGCGGTGAACGACACCGCTTTCGTGAGGCCGGCGGTCAACGTGAAGGAGAGCGATCTCGCCTTCCTGCAGTTCACCTCCGGCAGCACCGGCAACCCCAAGGGCGTGATGCTCACCCACGCCAACCTGCTGGCCAACCTGCGCGCCATTCAGAAGGGCGCCGACGTGCGGCCGGACGACGTCATCGTGAGCTGGCTGCCGCTCTACCACGACATGGGGCTGATCGGCTGCTGGATGGGGAGCCTCTACTTCGGGGTCCCCTTGATCCTCATGTCGCCGCTGACCTTCCTGGCTCGGCCCGTGCGCTGGCTCAAGGAGATCCAGAACCATCGCGGCACGCTTTCGGCGGCCCCGAATTTCGCCTACGAGCTGTGCGTCAACAAGATTCCCGACAAGCAGATCGAGGGGCTCGACCTCTCCTCCTGGCGCATGGCGCTCAACGGCGCCGAGCCGGTGAGCCCGGAGGCCGTGCGGCGCTTCATCGACCGTTTCACGCCCTACGGCTTCAGCCCGGGCGCCCTCTCGCCCGTCTACGGCCTGGCCGAAAGCTCCCTCGCCGTGGCCTTCCCGCCCCTGGGCCGGCCGCCGTTGATCGACGTGGTGGATCGCGAGGCCTTCCAGAGCACCGGCGAGGCGGTGCCCGTGGGTGCGGACGATCCGCACGCCCTGCGGTTCATCTCCTGCGGCTTTCCCCTCTCCGGCCACGAGGTCCGCATCGTGGACGAGGGCGGCCACGAGGTGGAGGAGCGCCGTGAGGGGCGGCTGGAGTTCAAGGGACCGTCGGCCAGCGCCGGCTACTTCAAGAATCCGGAGGCCACGGCCAAGCTGGTGCACGGCGACTGGCGGGACTCGGGCGACCGCGCTTACGTGGCCTCGGGCGAGGTCTACATCACCGGCCGCGTCAAGGACATCATCATCCGCGGCGGGCGCAACCTCTATCCGCATGAGCTCGAAGGAGCGGTGGGCGAGGTGCCGGGCATCCGCAAAGGCTGCGTGGCCGTGTTCGGCAGCCCCGATCCGAAGACGGGCACCGAGCGTCTGGTCGTCATGGCGGAGACGCGCGAGCGGGATGCCGCCGCGCTGGAGACGCTACGGCAGGCCGTGCAGGACGTGACCGTCGACCTCCTGGGCGCGCCCGCCGACGTGGTGGCCCTGGTGCCGGCGCACGGCGTGCCCAAGACCTCCAGCGGCAAGATCCGCCGCTCCTCGGCGCGGGAGCTCTACGAGTCCGGCAAAGTGGAGCGCGGCGGCGGGGCGCTCGGCTGGCAGATCGCGAGGCTGGCGCTCTCGGGCTTCAAGGCGCAGGCGGCCCGCCGCGTCCGTGCGCTGGGAGCCGGGATCTACGCTCTGTGGGCCTATGGCGTTCTGGCCCTGATTGTCGTGCCGGCCTGGTTCGCCGTGGTGCTGACGCCGGGGCTCGCCCGGCGGCGGCGGGTGGCGCAGTGGGTGGGCCGCATCCTCTTCGCTGGCGCCGGCATTCCCCTCCGTCTCGAAGGCGCGGAAAATCTGAAGACGGACGGGCCGCGAATCGTGGCCTCCAATCACGCAAGCTACCTCGACGGTATGATACTCACCGCGCTGCTGCCGCCGGAGTACTCCTTCGTCGTGAAAAGGGAGCTGGAAGGGAACTTCATTTCAGGGACCTTCCTCAGACGGCTGGGGACCCTCTTCGTCGAGCGCTTCGACACCGCCCAGAGCGCGGGCGAGACGCGAAAGGCGCTCGACGCCATCGCAGCCGGCCAGTCGCTGGCCATCTTCCCCGAAGGCACCTTCCGGCGCTACCCAGGCCTCCTCCCCTTCCGCATGGGCACCTTCGCCGTGGCCGTCGACGCGGGCGTGCCGGTCGTCCCCATGGTGATCCGCGGCACCCGTTCCATCCTACGTGGCGGCGAATGGCTGATCCGCCGGGGCAAGGTGACGGTGACCGTGTGCCCCCCGGTCCATCCCGAAGGCGCCGGCTGGCACGCGGGAATCCAGTTGCGCGATCAGGTGCGCAAAGCCATCGTGGAGCGGTATGGGGAGCCGGATTTGACGGAGTGAAGCCGTCTTATTGGAACCGGTTCAATCCGTAAAATTGGCAGACATCGGCAGATGCTCTGACGCTTTCAAAGAGGAATTTAGCTCGTTATGGCTACATCCTTCCGGCACTCCGCAGGTTTTGGCAAGCGCATCGAGTACTGGATTATCGGTCGCATGCTCAAAGAAGGCATGGACATCTACGTTCCACTTGTGGATGACCATGCAGTCGACACCATTGTTAGAAGACAAGACGGTTCAATTGCTCTCGTGCAGATCAAGGCGCGGTCAAGTACTGTCAAGCTAGGTGATGCTTGCCTCTTCGCCGGAATCACGCATGAGCATCGTGCGGACTATTGGTTCGTTTTTACTCCGAGCGTTTGGACACCACGTGGCTAATGACTTCTGAAGAGTTCATCCAAGAGGCCGTCCAAAACAAGACCGGGAAGAATATAGGGCGTCGCAGCATCTGGTTCAATGGTACTCGCACTAATCGCCAAACGGGAACGCGGACTGAGTACGTCAAGGACCGGTATGGGCGCTATGTCGTCGAAGACTTCACACGCTTGGCATCTCCGATAGGAGATGTCTGAAGATGCTCAGGCCCGAAGGGTAGACAGCACGTAGCCAGGGGCTGGCGCTTTTTGCCAGCCCCTGGACCCACAAGCCTTTCCATTTCCGATAGCCCCGAAGGGGCGACGGCAGCTTGTCGTGCGCAGTAAAACTGCCGTCGCCCCGTTGGGGCTTCAAAGTTTTGTGCGGTCACGTTTACCAGGGGCTGGCAAAAAGCGCCAGCCCCTGGCTACATGCCTTTGCCCCCTCGGGGCAGGAACACAGGGCCGTGAAGGTGCGCTCCTGGAGCGCTACAGCGAGCCGGATCTGACGGAATAGCCACCTACCTCTCCGCCGGGATCACCGGCAATTCCACCCACGACGCCCGCCCCGCCTCCCGCCACACCGTCAGCCGGGGCGGCGGCGTCTGCCGCGGGGTGCGGGCGTTGGCCTTGTCGGCGCCGGTCACGGTGACGCGGATGCGGTGGCCGGGGGCGAAGAGGGTCGAGGTGGGGTAGAGGTCGATCACCAGTTCCACGGGCTCTCCGGGAGTCAGCGGTGCCTGGTCGGACTTGAGGCCCCGGTGGTAGGGGAGGCCGAGCAGGTTGTAGCCGGGATCGGCGGTGGCTCGGTTCGAGGCGCGGAGCATCCCTTCGGAGACATAGCGCGACTTGCCCTTTTCATTGATGTCCTCCAAGTACACGAACACGTCGGCGTCCGGCGTTGAGGACGAGACCCAGAGGTGGGCTATCGGGTGGCCCGTCACTTCCACGGCGGCGGAGAGCGGAGGCGTCGTCCAGGTGAGCCCGTTGGCGTCGTGGGCGGAAAGCTCCGGAAAGGTATGCCCGAGGGTCCATCGCGGATCGGGTGAGACCGCGGCCGAGTAGTCCACCGTGAATTCGTCCTTCGCGCCGTTTTCCGTGGGCGCCGCCGTTGCCAGGGTTTTCGCTCCAAGCCAGTACTTCGTCCGCCGCTCTGTAGGCAGCGGCCACACCTTCGCGGACCTCCACTCCGTAGCCTTCGGCGCACCGATCACGAAATAGTGGACGGGATCTTCTTTCATGATGCCGTTGTCGATTCCCTTCAACCAGTAATCCCACCACCGCAGGTGCTCGGCGCCGAAGTCGAGGCGGTCGTTCTGCGTGTGAGTCCACGGGCCGATCGTGAGCCGCTTCGGATTGTCCAGGTTGTTGAAGAGGATCGCTTCGTCCCGCACGTAGCGGTCGTACCAACCGTCGAGAAGATAGACGGGGATCGCTGACTCCTGGATCTCTTTCAGAAAGGTGATGGGTGTCCAATCGCGGAAAACCCGCACCCCGGACGACGCGTCGGCGCTGTCGCGAAAGGGCAGGGCCGCGTAGAGGTCGGCCGCGTTGCGATTGGCTTTGTGCTGCTCGACCGCGGCTTTGAGCAGAGCGCCGTTCTTGTCCTCGTCCACGGGGAGAGCCGGTTTGTCCACGTCCAGCTCGCGCACGATCTTGCTCCACATCTCGATGAACGGGCCGTGATAGATGCCGCCGCGATAGATCAGCTCATACATGTCCGTCCCGCCGACCTCGGGGAAGATGGCCTTGAGATGGGGCGGCTTGCGGCTGGCGGCGAGGTATTGGGTGAACGACAGGTAGGACCGCCCGTACATCCCGACCTTGCCGTTGGACCATGGCTGCGTCCCGAGCCACTCGGTGACGTCGTAGGCGTCGTCCGTTTCGTGGGTGCTGAACATCCCCTCGAACTTGCCGAACGACGCGCCGCTTCCCCGTGCGTCGACGGCGGCGACCACATAGCCATGCCGGAGCACATCTTTAAGCCATGGGAAGGAGTCCACGATCGTGTACACCTTCCCTTTCTCCCGCTGGGCACGTTGATAGCGGTGGTGCGTCCAGACCACCGGCAGCTTCTCCGTGGCCACCTTGCCGTGCCGTGTGGGCCGGAAGACGTCGACCGCCAGCCGCGTCCCATCCCGCGCCGTCACATAGCGCGAGCTGCGGACCCAGCCGTCGTAGACGGCCTCGGAGTAGCCCGAGTACTTGCCGAAGGTGGAGACTTTCGGCGTTTCCCGGGACGCCGGGACCGCGGCGGAGGCCCTCAGCGATGCGAGAACCAGGGCGGCGGCGAGCAGGAGAGGGCGGATGGACGGTTTACGGGGCATGACACCTCCTTAATAGACGTATACGAGGCGAAAGGCGGTCAGGTTACTCCGTGGCGGGACGATCCGGCTCCATCCAGATCCCAGTGCTGATCGTCCGATTGTGGCCTCACGGCGTTGGCGAGTCTTAGGAATCGTTGTACGATCCCCTGGAAACGGGAAAATTACGGCGAATCCTTCGCAGATGCTCTGATGAGGTGCCGACCTGAATCTCCAGGCCCGAAGGGGCGCCAGCCCCAGGCTACATGCCGTCGCCCCTTCGGGGCAGGAACATGGGGCGTAATCCTCTCAGTTCTTCTCCTTTTTCTTTCATCCGGCTCCCTGGCGGCTGCGCCGGAGATCCTCGTTTCCACCGCCTGGGTCCTGAAGCATCACGCCGCCCCGGTCGACGTTCGGCCGGAGGCTTCCTTCGCGGCCGGCCATCTGCCAGGAGCGGCGCGGCTCGCGGTGGCGCCGGAGTGTGTGACATCGGGGGTTGAGTGCGTTCAGCGGGAGCTTGGGAAGGCAGGCCTTGCCGGGGACGAGACGGTGGTTGTGACGGGGGAGGATGGCACCGAGGTGGGGGAGGCGTTCTGGCTGCTGGAGTGGGCGGGATTGAAAAATGTAAAGGTGCTTGAAGGTAAGGCGAAGAGACGGATGGAAGTGGGGCCCTCGACGCGGGCAGCGCGGACGTTCACGGCGCGCGCCTCGGAGTCGGCCGGTGCGGATGTGGCATGGATGCGAGCGCAGCTCGGGGAGAAGGGCGTGGAGCTTCTCGATCTCCGGGATGAGGGGATCTGGATGGAAAAGGAGTATGAGGCGCCGGAGCGGTTCGCGGCGGGGCACGTTCCGCACGCCCTGCCGTTCGATTTCCGGCGTTGGCGCCCCCGGGACCGCCAAGCCGCCGCGGCGATGTGGAAGACGCTCAAAACGTTGGGGCCCCGCGAGGCGACGAAGATCGATCCCAAGGCCGAATTTGTGCTCTATGGGGAGGGGCCGGCGGATCTCCAACCGGGGCTCGGGTACCTGCTGCTGCGGTGCGTGGGAATTCCCGTGCGCGTGTTTCCCGGAGGCTTCGGCAAGTGGTCCAAGGATCCGGCGAACCCCGTGGTGCGCATCGTGGGCGCTCCCGAGGTCGATAGGCTTCTGGAGGCGGAAAATCCCGGCCTGCCGGACAAGATAGCTCAATCGGTCGTGGTGCTCGATCTGCGGGAGGCGTACGACTTCAGGCTCGACCACATTCCCGGGTCCTTCAACTTCCCCGCCTACTCGGAGGACTCGACCCTCGACAAGGTGGTGGAGGAGAAGTGGCCGCAGGCCAAGGCGGCGCGGGCGCCCATAGTCCTCTACTGCTACGGCCGGGGATGCATCCGCAGTCGCGACGCGGCGGCCAAGCTGGCGCGGGCCGGGTTTACCAATCTGCTGTGGCTGCGCGAGGGGCTGGAGGCGTGGCGGGCGGCGGGGCTGGCGTTGGCGGGGAAGAACGGCATCGAGACGCCGGAAGACCCTCATCACCCCGGCCCTCTTCTCCCGACCGCCCCAACCGCCACCCCGGGAGAAGAGGGAGGGCGATTCGAAACGGCCTCGCATGCCTTCCCCCTCTCCCGGGGCGGGAGAGGGGGTTAGGGGGTGAGGGCTTTTGGGTGGGGGAGGCTCCAAGGCGTCAAAGCTACGCCTATGGGGCAGGTGAAGGCCTTACTTCGCCGGCTCGAACTTCATCGCCACGCCGTTCATGCAGTAGCGCAGGCCGGTGGGCTTGGGGCCGTCGGGGAAGACGTGGCCGAGGTGGCCGCCGCAGCGGGCGCAGCGCACCTCGGTGCGGTCCATGAAGAAGCTGCGGTCCGTCTTGGTGGTGACGTGCGCCGGGTCGATCGGCGCGAAGAAGCTCGGCCAGCCGGTGCCGGAGTCGAACTTGGTGTCGGAGGAGAAGAGCGTCAGGCCGCAGGCGGCGCAAACGAAGGTGCCCTTCTCGTGGATCTTGTTGAGCGGGCTGGTGAAGGCCCGCTCCGTGCCCTCGTGGCGAAGCACGTTGTATTGCTCAGGGGTAAGGATCTTCTTCCACTCTTCGTCGGTCTTGACGATCTTTTCGATCACTGCGCTGGTTCCTTTCGCGGCCTTTGCCGGCGCGGCGGCCAGGGCGATCCCGGCCGCGGTCAGGGCGAGGGCGAATACGGCGATGGCAAACTTCATGGGAGTCCCCTTTTTGGTGTCTGTCGGGGCGGCCGGACGGCCCGGCCTGCTGCATCGATGAAAACAGGTCAGACGTCGATCCCGTTCCCGCGCAGGAAGGCCAGCAGCTCGTCCTCGTTCATCGTCCTGATCCCCAGCTTCTGAGCGTCGTCCGCCTTGGAGCCGGCGTCCTCGCCGATCACCACGACGGTGGTGGATTTGCTCACGGAGCCGGTGGTACGAGCGCCCAGGGCCTCGATCTTCTCCTGGGCATCGCGGCGGGTGAGGTGGGTCAGGCCGCCGGTGAAGACCCACTTCTGGCCCGCTAGCGGTAATACGGACGCCGAGGTCGCGGCGGACGGCTCGGCGGGCGCGGTCTCGATCAATTCGACTTTCGTCAGCAGCGCGTCGAGCACCTCGGCGTTGTGCGGTTCGCGGAAGAAGGCCGTGATCTGCTCGGCCATGCGGGGGCCGACGCCGGAGACCTCCTGGAGCGCGGCCTCGTCCGCCGCCCGCAGGCCGGCGAAGGTGCCGAAGTGCCGGGCTAGGTCGCGCGCCACGGACACACCTACCTCGGGGATGCCCAAGCCATAGAGGAAGCGCGGATGCTCGACGTGCGACGCCTTCTTCAGGGCGTTGACGAGGTTGGTGGCGCTCTTCTGGGCGAAACCTTCGAGCTCCATGAGCTGCTCGGCCTTGAGATCGAAGAGCTGGGGAAGCTGGTGCACGAGCCCCCTGGCCACGAAGATCTTGGAGGTCTCGTCGCCCAGGCCCTCGACGTCCAGGGCGTCGCGGGAGGCGAAGTGGACGATGCGGCCGGCGAGTTGGGCCGGGCACTCGAAGCTGTTGGGGCAGACGGTGAAGGGGCCGCGCTCGATCAGCGCCGTGCCGCAGGAGGGACAGTCGGCGGGCATGCGCCACTCGGGGGCGCGTTCGCGGTCCGGCTCCTCGATCCTTTCGATGACCTGCGGGATCACGTCCCCCGCCCTCTGGACGCGGACGCGGTCGCCCTCGCGTACGTCCTTCCTCGCCACCTCCTCGCGGTTGTGCAGGGTGGCGCGGGCGACGGTGACGCCGCCGAGCTCGACCGGCAGCATGATGGCGACCGGCGTGACCACTCCCGTGCGCCCGACCGAGGGGAGGATCGAGAGGATACGGGTGACCTCCTTGCGCGGCGGGAACTTGTAGGCGAAGGCCCAGCGCGGATGGCGGGAGGTCCAGCCGAGGGTCTCGCGGGCCGCGAGGTCGTTGAGCTTGATGACGACGCCGTCGATCTCGTAGCCGAGGTCGTCCCGCTGCGACTCGATCTCGGCGTGGTAGGCCTGGATATCCTCCAGCGTCTTGCCCGTGCGGATGCGCTCGTTGACCTTCAGGCCCCAGGCCTTCAGGGAGGCGAGAACCTCCCACTGCGAGTCGATCCCCGGGATCGGGTCGGAGGCCAGGATGTCGTAGACGTAGAGGTGGAGGGGGCGGGCGGCGGTCATCTGCGGGTCGAGCTGGCGCACGGAGCCCGCGGCGGCGTTGCGCGGGTTGGAGAACGGCTCCTTGCCCTCGGAGATCAGTTGCTCGTTGAGCTTGTCGAAGGTTCTCGCGAGCATGATGATCTCGCCCCGCACGGCGAGGTGCTTCGGGATCGGGTGACGCCCCTCGCGCAGGCGCAGGGGGACGCTGGTGATGGTGCGGACGTTGGCGGTGATCCCCTCGCCCTTGCGGCCGTCGCCGCGGGTCGAGGCCTGGAGGAGAACGCCGTCCTGGTAGACCAGCTCGACGGAGAGGCCGTCGAGCTTCGGCTCGAACATGTACTCGACCGGGAAGTCCGGTCCCAGGCCCTTGCGCAGCCGTTCGTCGAAGCGGCGCAGAACCCCCTCGTCCTGGTCGGACTCCAGCGACAGCATGGGCGCGGCGTGCTCGACGGTGGGGAAGCTGTCGAGCGGCTTGCCGGCCACGCGCTGGGTGGGCGAGTCCTCGCTGACGAGGTCGGGGAACTCACCTTCCAGGGCGACGAGCTCGCGATACTGCTTGTCGTACTCCGCGTCGGAGACCTCCGGCCGGTCCTCGACGTAATAGAGATAGTCGTGATGGCGGATCGCGGTCTGGAGCTTGGCGATCCGGGCTTCGGCTTGCTGGCGATTCATTCTCTGGGGTCCTCTCGTTGCCTCCCGCGAAACGGGAGGAACTTTATCACCGCCTGCTACTCTCTCCCCATGCGGAGAAGGCTCTCCATGACGCTCTGGACTCGCGCCGGCCTGCGGTGGCGGGAGTTGGGTGTCCGGCTGTGGCGGCAGATCTATGAGGACGAGCTGCTGGCGCGGTGCGCGGAGCTGGCGTACTTCTTCCTGTTCTCCGTCTTCCCGCTCCTGCTGTTCCTCACCACGCTGCTGGGCTATGCCGACGCCTACACCGGGATGAGGGCGGACCTCTTTCGCCTCCTCGCCCGTTTTACGCCGAGCCGCGACGTCACGACGCTGCTGCGCGGCACGCTCGACGAGATCACGAAGGCCCGCAATAGCGCCAAGCTTTCCCTGTCGCTGGTGGCGGCCCTGTGGGTGGCCTCGAACGGCATGCTGGCCGTCTCGCGGACCCTGAATCACGCGTATGGCTTGAAGGAGACGCGGCGCTGGTGGTGGCGGCGGATCGTGGCGCTCGCCCTCACGCTCGCCTTCTCCCTGCTCGTCGTCATCGCCCTGACGCTCATCTTCTCCGGTGGCAGCATTGGCGAGGCCCTGGCCAACCGTGTGGGGTTTGGCGCCGTCTTCTATGCGGTGTGGCACGTCTTCGTGCGCTGGCCCCTGATCCTTTTCTTTCTGGTGATCTCCTTCGAGATGGTCTATAACTTCGCTCCGAATCAAGGGAAGAAGGCGAACCGCCACTGGGTGACTCCGGGAGGGGTGGCCGGCGTCGGCCTCTGGCTCCTGGCCTGCTATGGCCTGCGGATCTACCTGGTCTACTTCCGCTCCTACACCACGGCCTATGGCTCGCTCGGGGCGGTCATTCTGCTGCTGGTGTGGTTCTACTTCACGGCCTTCGCCATCCTCATGGGAGGCGAGATCAACTCCGAGATCGACAGGGAGCTGGCCGGCAAATCGGCGAAAAAGTCCCCGGCGAAGTCCCGCCGGCGCAAGTAAGGTTTCGCCGGCCGGCGACTTCCGTTCTCCTCCGCCTTCAGCTCTGTCCCCAGCGCCGCAGCAGCTCCGGCAGGAACACCACCGTCGCCCCGTAGGAGACCGCCATGGCCGCCGCCAGCAGCAGCCCCAGGCTGGCATTGGGCTTGATGGTGGAGAAGGCGAGCACCAGGAAGCCGAAGGCGAGCACCAGGGCGTTCCACAGCACGCCGCGCCCGGCCGTGGCCACGGTGGCGAGCACGGCGCCGTCGTGGTCGCGGCCGGCCCGCCGCTCGCGCCGGTAGGCGTAGCAGTAGTGGAGGGCGAAGTCGACGCCGGCGCCCAGGGTGAGCGCCGCGAACATGCTGGTGGCGATCCCCAGCGGCAGGCCGGCATAGCCCAGGGCCCCGAACAGCAGCAGGGTGGCGGCGAGGATGGGGGCCATGACCACCGCCGTCCAGCGCGGGCTGCGGAAGGCGATGAGCAGGGTGACGGCGATCAGCGCCGCCGTCCAGCCGATGGAGCTGAGCTGGTTGCCGACGATGGCCTCCACCACCGCGAGGCCCGCCGGCACGTCGCCCGAGAGGTGAGCGCGGACGCCATGGCGGGCGGCGAGGGCCGCCAGCCGCGGCGTCAGGAAGTCGCGCAGCGCGCGGCCGCGGGTGAAGTCGGCATTGCGCACGAAGAGGCGGACCCGGGCGGCGGAAGCATGCTGCGTCAGGTACTGCCGGAGATCGAGGCGGAGACTGAGAATCTCGATGATGGTGCCGGCCTGCTCGACCTCGCGGGGCCTCAGAGCCGAGAGAGGCATCCGGAAGCCGTTCACGCGGGCGCCGCCCTCCAGGAAGAGCAGCGGGCTGAGGACGCCGCCCACGTGCGGCGCCTGGCGGGCGAGACGGTCGACGTCTTCGAGCAGCGCGGCCCCCTGGGGCGTCCAGAAACGGCGCCGGTCGCCTTCGAGGACGACGTCCAGGCGGTAGCTCCCCCAGAAGGCGCGGTTGAAGTCCCGCTCGGCGGTCACCAGCGGCGAGCGGGGATCGAAGTTGTCGACCCATGAGTCCTGCACGCTCAGCCGGGCGAGCCCGGGCAGGGCGGCGGCCACGAGGAGCACCCCGGCGGCGGCGAAGGCGCGGCTATGGCCCGCCACGAACCGCTCCCAGGCCGGCATGGATGGCTGACCGCCATGGCCGTCCCCGTTGCGGTGGCTGCCGCGGCGCTCGCTCCAGGCCGGGGGAAGGGTGGCGATCAGCGCCGGCACCAGGGTGAAGGTGAAGACCATGCCGAGCATCAGGCCGGTGCCGGCGAAAATCCCGAAGTCGCGCAGCGGCTTCATGGCCGAGCCGGCGAAGGAGAAGAAACCGAACGCCGTGGTGAGCGAGGTGAGGACGAGGGGCGCCAGAAGGTCGGAGTAAGCGTCGCCGGTGACGCGGATCAGTCGCTCGCGCGGGGCGAGGAAGGCGGGCGCGGCCCCCAGCCGGTTGTGAATCCGTTCGAGGAGGTGGACCTCGTCGGTCATCGCCATCGCCATCAGCAGCACGGGGAGGATGGTGGTCACCAGCGTCACGGGTACGCCGGCCCAGCCCATCAGGCCGACCGTCCAGACCAGGGTGGCGAGCACCTGAGCCAGCGGCACCAGCACGCCGGCCGGCGTGCGCAGCGTGAAGACCAGGAGCAGCGCGACGGCGGCGACCATCAGGGGCACCAGGCGGGAAAGGTCCCGCAGCACCACCTCGCCCAGCACGGCCTCGGCCGCCACCGGGCCGGTGATCCGCAGGTCGAAAGGAGAGTCCTTCCGGCTGGCTCGCCAAGTCTCGAGCTCGTGGATCACCTGCCGGCGGTCGGCTCCCGGAGCCAGGAAGAAGTAGAACGGCGCCGTGCGGCCGTCGGGCGAGATGTAGAGGCCGCGGACGGGCGGGAAGCGGTCGAGCCGGTTCGTCAGATCCGCCAGGCCCTTGGGGTCGCCGGGAACGTCGTCGAGGAAGCTGCGGATCATGAGCGTGGCCCCGGCCGGCGGCTCGATGAGGTTGGCGAGCGAGCGCACGCCGAGGCTTTGGGCGGACGGCAGCGCCTGGAGGGCGGCGTGGGTGCTGGCGATCCAGCGGAACCCGGCGGGGGAGGCGAGGAGGGGGCCGCCCCGGCGCGACGTGGCGAGCACGATGACCTGCTGCGGCTCGGCGAACCGCCGGCGGTCGGCGAGTGTCCGCTCCACCACGGCATCGCCCTGCGGATAGAGGGCCGCGCCGTCGGTGCGGATCTCCAGCCGGAAGAGCCCGGCGACGAGAATCGCCGTGCCCAGCCCGGCCAGGAGCAGGACCAGCTTGGGCCGCCGCAGGGCGAAGCGGGCCAGGGAAAGCATTACGTTCCGCGGATCGTCCCGCGGACCAGCGGCAGCAGCGCGGCCAGCCCCACCAGGGTGAGCAGCGAGCTCGAGACCAGGGCGATCCCCACCAGCAGGCCTAGCCGTTCGTTGGCCGGCACCTGGGAGATGGCGAGCAGGGCGAAGCCCAGGGCGATGGCGCCGGAGTCGATGGCGATGGCGGGGCCGGTCTCCTCCAGGGCCTTGAGGTCCGGCCGGGGATGCCCGGCTTTCTGGGCGACCCCGTAGCGCTCCACGTAATGGATGGCGTAGTCGACGCCGATCCCCAGGGTGATGGCGCAGAACATGGAGGTGGCGACCCCGAGGGGAACGTTCAGCCAGCCCATGAGCCCGAAGACCCAGAGCACGGCGACGCAGGCGGGCACCACCGCCCACAGGCCGGTGACGGCGGAGCGGTAGAGCAGGGCGATCACCGCCCAGCAGCCCACCAGGGCCAGGAGCAGCGAGTAGACCTGGGTGCGCACGATCGCCGGGATCATCGCCTGGCTGACGGCGACGTCGCCCGCGAAACCGACCCGCATTCCCAGGGGGGCGAGATGGGTCCGCTCATAGGCGCGGACGGCCGCCATCAGCTTCGCGACTCCCCGGTAGTCCGCCTCCTTCAGATAGATGGAGACCACGGTGCGGGAGAGACTGTCGTCGATCACCTGGCGCCGGCGCAGGGGGCTACGGGCGTCGTCGAAGAGCTGGATCAGGTGCTCGATGCCGGCGGGCTGCGCCGGCAGGCGGCGGTACTCCTCCCGCCGCGCCTGCCAGAGGTAGGAGACGGTCGTCAGGTGCGTGTAGGGGCCGAGGACGCCGCCGACGTTCGGCTGGGCGCGCAGGAAGTCCTCGAAGCGGCCGAGGGCCTGGAGCGCCGCCGGATCGAGCAAGGGACCTTTGCGCTCGTTGCCTTCGGGGATCGGTCCCGGCGGCGGTTTCACGGCCACGTGGGCGAGGAGAACATGGGTGCCCAGCAGCTTGGCGTTGACCTCGTCGTTGGCCTTGCGGAACGGGCTGCTCGCCGCGAAGCCGTCGATCCAGCTGTCCTGCACCCGCAGGCGGGCGAGGCCGCAGCCGAGGATGAGGGTCGCAAGGCCGAGCACCGCCAGCGTGGCGCGGCGGCGGGCGAGCAGCGGGGAGAGCACGCGCACCAGCACATGGCCGTCGAGGACCGAGGAACCCCGGCGCATCAGGCGTTCGCCGGGGATGAGGGCGAGCGTCGCGGGGGCTACGGTGAAAGTCCAGATCAGGCAGAAGAGGACGGCCAGGCTGGAGAACAGGCTGAAGGACTGCACCGGGATGATGGTCGAGGGGGAGAAGGAGAAGAAGCCGGCGACGGTGGTGAGCGAGACGAGCACGATGGGCCGCGACATCTCGGCCACGGCCTGGTGCAGCGCCGGCATATGGGCCACTTCGCCCGGCGGTCTCTGGGCGAGGATCTGCTGGTAGTGCCACACCAGGTGGAGCTCGTCGGCCAGGAAGGCGGTGATGAGCACGACCGGCAGCACCGCCGTGGTCAGGTAGACCGGCACGCCGAGCCAGCCCATGAGCCCGAAGGTCCAGATCAGCGACGCCGCCATCTTCGGCAGCACCACGGGGAGCGACCACACCCGGCGGCAGCCCCACCAGCAGGCGAGGGCGATGACGATCAGGGCGAGCGGCACCAGCAGGGTCAGATCTTCCAGGATGTGGGTGCCGAGCAGCGACTCGGCGACCGGCGCGCCGGCCACGACGATGCGGCCGGCGGGCGAGGCGAACGGTTTGACCGTCTTGAGGATGGCGCGGTAGAGGACGGTGCGATCGGCATTGGCTTCGCTGGCCGACGAGTTGGGGGCGCCGACGAAGATGGCCGCCGCCTTGCCGTCCGCCGACACCAGGGTACCCTTGAGGATCGCGGCGGCGGCGACGTCGCCGCGCAGCGTCTCCAGGAGCTCCGGCGTGTCGGGCAGGGGATCGAGATAGGGCCGGAAGTTGAGGGTTCCCGGGTAGACCCGGTCCCGGTGCTCGGTGGCGAGGCTCATCACCTCGCCGGGGCCGACGCCCGGCAGGCGGGCGAGGGCCGCCGAGAGATCGCGCACCTGGCGCAGGGTCTCGGGGTTGTAGATCCCCTCCGGACGCGAGGACTCGACGAGCACGACGATCGGATCGCGCAGGTGGAAGTGATCGCGCACCTCGGCGTCGTAGAGAATGGCCGGGTCGTCGACCGGCATCAGGGCATGGCCATCGGTGCGCAGCTGGAGGCGCAGGAGGCCGGGGGCCATCGCCAGGGTGACGAGGCTCATGGCGGCGATGGCGCGGCGGGGCCGGGCCATGGACGCCTCGGCGAGGCGGTTGAGCCAGGTGTCGATCATCAGGCCATCAGGCGTAAGGCTTCAAGGCTTCGCGCAACGCGACCGGGATGGCGGTGGGAACCGTCTTGTCCCCTTCCCGCCGCATGCAGGCCACCACCTGCTCGCCGCGAGCGATCAGCTCTTCGCCCGCATTACCCTCGGTGCTGCCCTCGGTGCCGACCGCCGCCACGCGCCAGTACTCGAAGAGCAGGGTGATGCGGTTCTGCATCACGCCGCCCAGGCGCATGCGGACGGCCACCTGGTCGAAGGCGAAAAGCTCGGCGAGATAATCGCACGAGATGCGGACGGTGGCGAGCGCCAGCCCTTCGGCGAGCTCCGCCAGAACCTCCGGCGCGTTGTCGCGCAGGAACATCTCGCGGCAGCGCCCCTGCCAGCGCAGGGGGTTGACGTAGTAGACGTTGCCGACGAGATTGGTCTCCTCGAAGCCCACGACGTGGCGGTACTCGTAGAACTTCAAGCGGGCATCTCGGCGGGAGCTCCGGCATCACCGGGATCGATGAGCACCGCCAGGGCCGCCGGACCGGCCAGCTCACGCACCGGTGCCAGCAGGGAGCCGATGCGCAGAGCGCCGGACCGCAGGACGAGCCAGCCGTCTTCCCTCCTGACATCGCCGCCGCTCTCCAGGGTCAGCGGCGCGCCGTGGGGAATGCCGGCCTTGGCCAGGCTCTCCGCCGCCGCCCAGACGCGGGTGGCCGCGGCGTCCCGGCTCTCGCCCCGCTCGCGGGCGATCAGCTCGGCGAGCTGGAATCGATCCGGACCCAGCAGCCCCCGCCAGACCTCCTCCGGGCGGGCTGCCACCGGCTCCAGGTCGCAGCCCACGCGAACGCCGGGAGCATTGCGGGCCACCGCGAGCATCAGGGAGCCGGCATGGGAGATGGAGACCTGGCCGCCGTCCGCCTCGGGCTTGCCGTCGGGCCGGCGGTGCGGCTCCCCGGCGCCGAGCAGGGCGAAGATGGCGTTCCGGCTCGCTCCCTCCTCCTCGGGAGCATGGCCGTTGGGAGACACGGAAACCCGCACGCCGGACCCCGGCAGGATCTCCTGCAGCCGGCGCTCGACATGGGGGCCGAGCAGCGCGGCGGTCCAGCTCTCCGGCGGCGCGATACGGTCGACCGCCTTGAGCCGCAGGCCCTCCCAGCGCTCCCGCAGCCGGCCCTGGGCGTCCACCAGCTCGAGGTCGTAGACGAAGTCGTCGCCGTGGCGGCTGCGCTCGCGGGCGGCGAGGATGAGGGGGACGTCGGCGGCGAGGCCCAGGGTCACCACGCGATCCACCCCCGTGGGGAGCAGAGTCGAGTGGGGAATGCAGGCCTGGATGCCGTGAATGGCGGCGTCGCGCGCCCCCGGATCGCCGAGGATGAGGCGGTCCGGCAGGTAGCGGCCGAACCAGGCGGTCGAGCCGTCCGGCGAGATGTCGGCCAGGCACTCGGTGGCCTTCAGCCGGCGGTAGCCTTCGACGCGGCGGAAGCGGCCCTGATGGAAGAGGACGCCGCCATAGAGGTCGCTCGCCGGTTCGAAGGGGAGCCGGGCGTCGCCGCGGAAGGCCGCGAGGAGGCTGGGCCCTGGCTCATTCGTCCCGGAGGCGGTGGCGCCGAAGCGGCAGACGGCGCGGAAGTGATCGGCGGCGAAGCCGGTCGACGCATCGCGCAGCACCACCTCTACCACTCCCGGTCCGCGCACCAGGGCGGCGACGCGAATCGTCGTGGAGCGGCCGGGAGGCACGGCGACGGGGCGCTGGAAGACGACGTCCTCGAAGCTGGGAATCTCGTCCGTCCCGGTTTTTCCCAGAACCGCCATGGCGGCCTGCGCCATCGCCTCCATTCCCAGCACGGCGGCGAACAGCGGCTCGCCGTGGAAGACGTGATCGGCGAGGTGGGGATCGGTGTCCGCCGAGATCTCGGAGTCCACCACCAGCTCGACGCCGGGGACGTGCACCCGCACCTTCTCCAGGTAGCGCAGCAACGGCAGCTCCGGGCGCTCGACCTCCAGGGTGGGCGGCTCGCCGAAGCGGCCGGTGACCACCACGGCGACGGGATCGGCCACGCCGTTGGCGCCGTCCACGCCGTTCAAGACCCGGGGGCGGCGGATCAGCTCGCGCAGCATGGCCAGGCCGGTCTCCGCCGGAATGGCGGAGATGCCTTGAGCGCGTAGGCTCTCCAGCGTTCCCAGCCGTTCGCCCATGCCGGTGCCGCTCCACACCGACCATTCGAGGGCCAGGCAGCGGCAATCGGGCAGCTCTCGGGCGATGTTCTCGGTGCCCCGGGCCAGCCACTCGTTGGCCACGGCGTAGTCGGCCTCGCCCGCGAGGCCGATGCGGGCGATGATCGAGCCGAAGGTCACCAGCAGCCGCAGGCGGCCGGGATCGATGGCGGCCAGGACGTGGAAGAAGCCGGCCACTTTGGGCGCCAGGGTGCGCGTCAGCGCCTCTTCGTCGAGGTCCGCGAGCCGCCGGGGAGAGTTGGCGCCGGCGCCGTGGAGGAAGGCGGTGATGGGGCCGAGCTCCGCCTGGACGCGGCCCACCGCCGTGAACACGGCGACCGGGTCGGCGACATCGGCCGAGAGATAGAGGGCGCGCACGCCGGCCGCCGCCATGCGTTCCAGGTTGGCCGCCAGCTCGGCGTCCGACTCCGGCAGGGAGCGGCCGAAGAGGGCCAGGCGGGCGCCGCTCGCCTTGGCGAGATCGAGGGCGCATTCGGCCGCGATCCCCTTGCCGCCGCCGGTGACCAGCAGCACGTCCTCCGGTCCCAGGGGCAGGGGGCCAGGGGCGACCGGCTCCAGGAGGCGCAGCATCGGCACGCTGCGCCGGCCCGCCTCGTCATAGTGGCTCTCCGCGAAGCTGCCGCCGCCGGTGGTCGCCGCCAGCATCTCGGCGACCGCCCAGTCCACGGCGCGGGGATGGGCGAACGGCACCCGCACGATGCACGCCGTGGCGCTGGGGATCTCCAGCCGCAGGGTGCGGGCGAAGGCGCCGCCCACGCCGCCCTGGTGGACGAGGAGGACCCGCACCGTGGGCGGCGCCGCGAGCACGGCATGGGCGCCCTCCAGGAGCAGCCCGGCATGGCAGCGCTCGACCTCGATCGGCATCAGCAGGGCGACGCCGTCGCCGGGCAGGCGGCCGGCCAGGGCGGCGGCGAGCGGATGCCCCTCGGGGGCGATGATCGTCCAATTTCCCGGCGCCTCGTCCGCGGCGGCCGAGCGGTCCCGGGGCCGCTCGCGGGGGACGAGGCCGACGGTGAAGGCACGCACCCAGGAGTCCACGCCCGGCGGCGCGGCCTCTAGGCCGGCGCCTTCCCCCTGCGCGGCCTGCTGCTCCAGGATCTCGGCGACCTCCCCGACGGTGGCGCGGGCGTAGTCGGTGGGCGAGGCGGGCGGGCGCAGGCCCAGCCGGCGCGAGGCCTCCACCACGAGCTGGCCCACGGAGATGGAGTTGAGATGGAGGTCCGAGAGCAGGCGGCTGTCGTCGCGCACCGCCTCGGCCGGCAGCTCCGCCCGCTCGGCCACCAAAAGGCGCACGAGGTCGAGGGCGCTCGCCGGAATCGCCGATGGCAGGGGCGGGTCGGAATGACTGGAGACCGGGGAAACCGGCTCGGCCGGAAACGCCGGCTCCACAGGAATCGACAGCTCGGGCGAGTCCTCCGCGGGGAGCGGCGCCAGCTCGCACGGGTTGACCAGGAACTTCGGCACCCGGTCGGGATCGAACGGCCGCGTGAAGCGGCCCTCGAAGAGGACCGCCGTGTCGAGCGGCGTACCGAGGGCGAAGGCGGCTCCCGCGGCCTTGAGCAGTCCGGCGATGGAGGGGCCGCCCGCGTCGAGCGCGATGACCGGCACCGGAGGTACCGCTGTGGCGTTGGCCGCCAGCGCCTCGCCGGCCAGCTCCGAGAGGGCGCGCCCGGGTCCGACCTCGATCCACAGGTCCACCCGCTCCGCCGCCGTGGCGAGGGCCTGGGCGAAGCGCACGGGAGAGGTGATCTGAGAGAGCAGCAGCTGCCGCAGGTCGTCGTCGGGACCGAGCCAGCCGCCGGTGACGGTCGAGGCCACGGGACGGCTCAGGGGGCGGGGCGCCAGGGTGTCGAGCTCGGCGGCGATGCGGGGAACGGCGCCCGCCACCAACGGGGAGTGGAAGGCGTGGGAGACCCGCAGCCGCGTCACCGCGAGGCCGCGGTCCCGGGCGCGCTCGGCGGCGGCGTCCACCGCCGCCGCGGGACCCGAGATCACCGTGCGGCGGGGGCCGTTGTAGGCGGCGATCACGGCTCCGAAGGGTCCGCCCGCGGCGAGGATCTCCTCGGCCACGGCGGGATCGGCTCCCAGGCTCGCCATGGCGCCTCCGGGGTCTCCGGGGAGGTCCGCCATGGCCTGGCCGCGCGCCCGGGCGAGGCTGAGGGCGTCGGCGGCGCCGAAGGCTCCGGCCCAGTGCAGGGCGGCGATCTCGCCAAGGCTGTGGCCCACGGCCACGGCGGCGCGCAGGCCGAGGCGGTCGAGCAGCGAGAGGCCGGCGAGCGTGTGGGCGAGAATGGCCGGCTGGGCGATCGCGGTGTTGGTTGGATCGGCCCAGTCCGCTTGCGGCTCGAGCCCGGCTGAGCCATAGATCGCCTCGAGCTCCTCGAATCGGCGGCGCAGGATGCCGCCGCCGAGGTGCGACGGCGAGCCCTGACCCGGGAAGAGGAAGCCGATGCGCCGCTCCTGCCGGCCGATGCCCAGGAAGACACCGTGGCGAAGATCCAGCCGCGAGGTCTCGCCCTGCCGCAGCCAGCCGGCGAGACGGCGCAGGCCGTCGGCGGCTTCGGCGGGCTTGGCGGCCACCACCGAGGCCCGGGCCGCGCCCGGCACCAGCCGCCGCCGCAGCTCGGCGGCGAGGTCGGCGAGCTCGGCCCGCGAGGCGCGCGCCGCCACCGCGGCGAGGCGCTCGGCCTGCTCGGCGAGGGCGGCGGCATTCGGGGCGGCGAGCAGCAGCAGCTCGGCGTCCTGCCAGGAGGCCAGCAGCTGCCGCTCCTGGCGGCTGAGCGAACGGCGTCGCGCCTCCGTCGCCTCGGCCGTGCCTTCGAGCACGACGTGGGAGTTGATGCCGCCGAAGCCCATGGCGGAGACGGCGGCGCGCAAGGGCTGGCCGGCGGGCCAGGGCTCGCCCTGCTCCTGGACGCGCAGCACCGCGCCGTCGCCCTTGAGCTCGGCGTGCGGCTCGTCGCAGCCGGTGTTGGGCGGCAGGATCTGGTGGTGGACGGCGAGCGTGGCCTTGATCAGCCCGGCGACGCCTGCCGCGGCCTTGGTGTGGCCGATGTTGGCCTTGAGGGAGCCGACGACCGCGCTGTTGGCCAGCGGCTCCCGGGAGCCGGCCTCGCGGCGGGCGCCCGAAAGCGCGGCCAGCTCCGCCGCGTCGCCCACCGCGGTGCCGGTGCCGTGGCCCTCGAAGTAGCCGACGGTCTCCATGCCGAAGCCGGCGCGGCGGTAGGCCCTGCCCAGGGCCATGCGCTGCCCGGCCGGCTCGGGCCGGCTGATGCCGCCGTGGCCGTCGGAGGAGATGCCCCAGCCGCGGATCACCGCCCACACCCGGCAGCCGAGGCGCGCGGCATCCTCTTCGCGCATCAGCACCACGAAGCCGCAGCCCTCGCCGGGGAAGAAGCCGGAGGAGCGGGAGTCGAACACCCGCATCTCCTCCTGAGCCAGGGCGCCGGTGCGGGAGAAGCCCACCAACTCGAAGGGATCGAGCGAGAGATCGACGCCGCCGGCGAGCGCCACGTCGAGATCGCCCGCCACCAGGGACGAGCAGGCGTTGGCCACCGCCAGCAGCGACGAGGCGCAGGCGCCGTCGAGCACGTAGCCGCCGCCGTGCAGGTCGAAATGGTTGCAGATGCGCCCGGCGATGGTGTTCGAGAGGCCGCCGGCGAGCGACTCCTCCATCGGTTCGGGGAAGGGCGCCTTGTAGGCCGGTTCCAGGCGGACGAGGAAGCCCTCGGCCTTGGCCGCGTCCCAACCCTCGGCGGCCAGGGAGGCGGCGAGCGTACGGCGCACGTAGGGCCAGCGCAGGCGCATCAGGTGCGAGCGCGAGAACTCGCCGGTGAGCGTGTTGCCGAGCAGCACGCCGGTCATGTCCCGCGGCAGCCCCTCGGCGTCCGGGAAGCCGGCGTCGGCCAGGGCCTGGGCGGCGACGTCGAGGGCCAGCCAGTGGGCGAGGTCGGTGGCGCGGAAGGTGGTGCCCGCGACGCGGAAGCGCACGCGGTCGAACTCCCAGCCGTCGAGCACGGCGGCCTCGACGAGATGCAGGCTGTCCGGATCGCCGGGCCGGCGGTCGGGATAGTCGGCGAGGCGCAGCCGCTCGGGGGGCACCCGCCGGAAGGCACGCCGGCGGGCGAGCACGTTCTCCCACAGCTCGGCCGGGGACGCGGCATCGGGATAGCGGCAGGCCATCCCGACGATGGCGATACCGGCGATGCCGTCTCCCACCCTCATGCCTCCGCCGCGACGGGAACCTTCATCCGGGCCTCGGCTCGCTGCGCCGCCAGGGCCTTGAGGTAGAGGATCGCGCCGCGGCCCGCGCACACCGCGCTGAGGCCGAAGAACAGTCCGAAGACGACGTGGAAGGACATCAGGATGCCATAGGCCGCCGCCATCGACAGGCCGAAGGCGATCTGCCCGCGCCGCGTCACCGGCGTCGTCGCCGGGTCGGTCACCATGTAGAAGGTGAAGAGCAGGAAGGCGACGCCGGTCATCGGGTTGAGCGAGGGCAGGAAGAGGTTGCCGAACGCGAAGTGCCGGATGGCCGCCTGCAGCACGAAGCCGCCCAGCCAGGCGAGGATCAGCGGTACCCGGCGGGTGAACACCGTGTTGAGGAACGAGCCCGAGCAGATGATGAGGGCTGGCAGCGCCCAGGCCCAGGGGCCCGGCAGGTTCTCGGTGAACATGTAGGGCTGGGCGATGCCCACCCAGGCGAAGGCCAGCAGCGTCGCCGTGATCCCCAGGTTCGACGGGTTGAAGACATGGCGGCTGGCGCCGTTCGTCCCCACCCGGAACAGGTACTTCGAGCCGATGGCGGTGGCGGCGGCGAAGGCGATGGGCAGCAGCCGATCGTTGGCATAGAGCAGCATGGCGACCGCGAGGCCCGTGATGTGGGCCGAGAGGAGAAAGTCGGCGAGCTTGACGAATCCTCCCAGGAAGCGCGGCCGGCGGCCGAGCCGCCACGACTCCACGAGCTCGAGCAGAATCTCGCTCGCGTAGGCGACGAGCACGGCGGTGAACGGCGTCGCCAGCGACTGCTCGAAGCCGAGCACCGTGTGGCCCAGGATGTTGAGGATGGTGATGGCGGTGGCGAACCGCCGCAGCGCCGCCAGGCGCATGTCCTTTTTCTGCCCTGCCATCTCAGGCATATCTCAAACCGCCTTTCCCTTGGACGCGGTGGCCGCGGGGGGTGCCGCCGGTTTCTGAAGGTCCCTGGCCGCCAGGGTCTGGGGGATCTGGAGCTCCGGCGCTCCGAGCACGAAGCCGTGCCGTCCGGGAGTCAGCCGTAGCGTCGTCGCCCGCGGCCGGCCCTGGCCGTCGCGCCAGCGCACGTCCACCCGTAGCGGGGTGGTGGGGCTTAAGGGACCGAGGCCGAAGTGGACCTCCGGCGCCCGCTTGCCCGAGTGGCCGCTGCCGCCGTCCACCTGGGCCACCATGCGGTGGCCGTCCGGCAGAGTGACGGTGACCTCGGCGCCGATCGCCGGCCGCGTCCTCCCCGCGGCGTTGGTCACGGGCAGCCGCGGCAGCAGCTCCAGGAAAGCCCCGGCGTGGTGGCTGTCGTTGCGGAAGAAGTAGGAGGTCTCCCACTGGTTGGCGAGGGCGAAGTCGAGGCGGCCGTCGCCGTCCACGTCGGCGATGGCGATGCCGCGGCTGATGTGCTCCTCCTCCAGCCCGATGTCCGCCGCCAGGTCGTAGTAACGGCCGTCCTTGGCGCGCACGAAGAACGGGTCGTGCAGGTGGCCGGAGAGGTCGTCCCCCGGATGGAAGTGAGGCCAGGCCCCGGGGTGGAGCATGTTGTTGTCGTTACCCATGGCCAGCTCGTGGAGCTCCGGCCAGCGGTTGCGCTCGCCGCGCAGGAAGCCCACCGCCTGCAGCGCCTCGGGCACGCCGTTGTTGTCGAAGTCCGCGAAGCGGGCGTCCCAGCCCCAGCCGCTACGCGACAGGCCCATCGTCTCGCCCTGGTCGGCATAGGGTGCCACACCCCGGCGCATGCTCTTGAGGTCGCCCGTGCTCACCCACACGAAGTGGCTCTCCTCCAGGGCGTAGTTCTGGGCGATGTTGCTCACGTAGATGTCCGGAATGCCATCGCCGTTGACGTCGGCGAAGTCGACCCCCATGCCCTTGAACGAGTCGTGCCCCAGCACCTTGGAGGAGGGAGTGGTGAAGGTCTTGCGCCCCTCCAGGGCCTCGAAGCGTGGATGGCCGGGTGTGGAGAGGTTGTGCAGCAGGCGGTCGTTGCCGAAGTCGTTGCCGAAGTAGATCTCGGGCAGCAGGTCGCCGTCGAGGTCGGCGGCGCCGGCGGCGAGCGTCCACGAGTAGGCGGTCTTGGCGTCGAAGGCGTTGTCCACGTCCGTGAACTCCACCGTCGGCTCGGGGCCGGCGGTGCCGCTCTTCCATAGCAGCAGGCGGTTCTTGCCGCCGTTCTCCGAGCGCGACATGGAGCGGTGCATGTGGGCGCCGTCCGTCGCCTTGGCGTCGAGCACCCGCATGCCGTCGGGGAAGTAGTTGCCGGCGATGAGGTCGAGATGGCCGTCGCCGTCGACGTCGGCGCTGGTGAGGGCGTTGGTGTTCCAGATCTCGGTGCCCGGCGCCACGTCCAACGGCCGGAAGGAGGCGGAGGAGAGCGGACCGTCGTCATCGCGATGCAGGAAGATGACCGGCGGCCGGCCCCAGTAGTAGACCACCAGGTCCATCCGGCCGTCCTCGTTGAAGTCGCCCGGCAGGCAGCCCATGGGCGCCATCACCCGCGCGTCGTAGTGGAGAGGCGACGGGTCGAGCACGAAGAGCGGATAGCGGGCGCCCGTGCCGGGAGCCGGCTGCACCAGCACCTTGTCGATGCGCGTGTCCACCGAGCAGAGGTCGTTGGGCAGCCCGTCGCCGTCGATGTCGTTGAGCGCCACGCCGGCGCCGACGGTGGAGATCCAGGACTCGATGTCCTTGAGACCGGGATGAACGCTGCGCACGACGCGGTCGAGGCGCAGGCCGGCGGGCGTCGCCAGCGGCGTGCGGGCGAAGGCGAAGTGCCCGGCGAGCGCTTGCCGCTCCGAGTCGGGCAGCGTCGGCAGGCGCGCGAACCCGAAGAGGGCGGCAATCAGCACCAGGGCCAGGAGCCGGGTCGCGTTGCGGCGCAGGAACGATTGCTCACCGGGCGTGCCGGGCCGTTCACTCATGCAAGCCTCCTTGAAAAAACGTCTTGGATCCGCCGCCGCCAGACCTCGAAGGCCGGCTCGCCGGGTCGGTCGGGGGGGAGATCTTGGAGGGCCTCGTCGCTCACCGCGGCGACGGCCGCCGCCGGGAGGCCCCAGACCACCCGGCAGGCCAGCTCGGTCTGGGGAGTCAGATTGCCGGCTTTCTGCCTCGCCTTGGCGGCGAAGGACACCCCTTGAGCCAGTTGGGAAGCGTGGGGACCAGCGGCCGCCAGCAGCGACTCGACCTCCGCTTGCGTGCGGCCTCCCGCGTAGCCGCAGGCAAGGCCGAGGCCGCCCCAGAGATCGGGCTGCCGGGAAGTGGGGAACGCGGCGATCGTCCGCGGCAGGCGCTCCACGTCGGCGCCGTCGACGAACCACAGGCTGCGGCCGAGGCCCTGATCGAACCCCCGGCGCAGGTAGCCGCGCAGCCGCCGCGGCACTCGCTGCCCTACGACCGACTTGGGCGCATGGAAGAAGCCTTCGTGGAATCCGTAGCCGTCGAGGGCCAGCCAGCGCAGCAGCGGGTCCGCCAGGCGGGCGAGGTAGCGCTCGGGAGAGACCGGAATGCGGGCCATCACCCAGCCGGCGCCGACGTGGACGATGTAGGTGTGGGCGTCCCCCGGCCCGGCAAGGAAGCGGGCTAGGCGGTCGCGCCGCGAGCGGCGGCCGGGAATCACGGTGTCGAGCAGGGCGAGGGCCATGCCGGCGCCCTCGTAGGCAAAGCCGCGGAAGTCGCGCTCCACCTCGGTGTCGATCCGCTCGGCCAGAGGAGCCGGCCGCTCCTCCGCCAGGGCGGCGTGATACCCCTGGACGAAGGTTTGGCCCACCCGTTCCAGACGGTCAAGCACGGGGCCGGGCTCGCCATGAAAGCCGCGGCGGGCGAACGAGGTGTCCGTCGGGTCGATGCCGAACAGCGCGCGCCGGACGCCCGCGGCGAAGCCGGCGGGGCGCGCCGGGTCCCGGGTTACCGGCAACGAGGTCGTGCTGTTTTCAGTCGTCGTCATCCTGGCCTCTCTATCTTGAGTGCCTTGGACGGTCTCAGGCGAGCCGGATCGAGTGAAGAGATTTTACATTTTCCCTTCTTTCCCGGGTAGACCCGCGAGTGCCGGGTGGCGAAATCGCTCCCGCACCCGTTCGCGCCAGACCTCGAAGGCGGGGGTCTCGCCGTCCGGCGGCAGATCCTCCATGGTCACGCGGGCCACCGCGGCGGCGTCGGCGCTGTCCATCCGGCAGAGCCGCCGGCAGGCGAGATCGGTGTAGGGAGACGGAATGCCGGCGCGCGCGCGCGCCTCGGCGGCGAAGCACGCGCCGAGGGAGAGGTGCGGAGCATAGGGGCCGGCGGCCCTGCGGACCTCCTCGATGGCCGCCCCGTCGCGGCCGCCAGCCATGGCGCAGGCCTCGCCCACGCCGGTCCACAAGTCGCCATGGCGGCCGGTGGGGAAGGCGGCGACGAGCGGCGCGATGTAGGAGGCGTCCGGCCTCGGGATGAGCCACAGGCGGCGGCCGACACCGGCATCGAAGGACCGCAGGGCGGAGCGGGAGATCCGGCGTGGCGCCCGGGTACGCTCGACGATCCGGCGCCGGTGGAAGAAGGCTTCGTGGAAACCCAGGCCGTCGAAGGCGAGCCAGCGCAAGATAGGATCCAAGCCGGACAGGAACCACCGCTGCGACACCGGCAGCCGGCCCAGGAGCCAGCCGGCGCCGACGTAGAGCATGTAGGCCTGAGGCGAGCCCGCTCCGGCGATGAAGTCCCGCAGGCGGTGGCGCCGCCAGGGCGTCGCCGCGTCCAGCAGGGCGAGGCCCAGGCCGGCGCCCTCGTAGGCGAAGACCTGAAGCTCCAGCTCTCCCTGCGCCAATCGAGCGGCGAGCGGCGAGGCCCGGGGCTCTTCCAGCGCGGCGTGGAACCCTTCGCTGAAGCCGCGGGCGATCGCCTCCATCCGCCGCCGCATCGGGCCATCGGGCACGCCGGCCAGCGAGCTCTGGAAGGCGCGTTCGTCACCTGCAAGATTGAAGATTTTGCGCGCGAGCCGTTCCATTTCAGCCTCCCCTTCTCCCCTCCCTCTCTGGCTGTCGTCCGGCCTCGGGCGTTACGGTCACCGCGAGTTCAGTGCCTCCAGGGGCGGGCAGATCTGGTCGCGCCGGGCTTCGAGATCGTTGACCACGGCCCGGCGGAACCCCTTGGCGCCGCCTTCGGCGAGGCGCGCCGCCCGGTACTGGGCGATGTCCACCACCTCCAGCCCCAGCCGGATGGTCTTGAACAGGCGGGGAAAGCGTTCGCCGGGGGTGTGCACATGATGCAGGCCGCCGCTGTAGGCAATGAGCATCCGTCCGTCGCTGGAGGCCTCCAGGATGTCGGCGACGCCGCCGCGCACCGTCATCGGCTTGCCCTGGGCGTCGAAGCCGCTGGCCCGCTTCATCCGCCCCTCGGGCAGGAGCATCACCATGGCGTCAGGGTCGATCTGCCGCAGCACCTGGCTCCAGGTTTCGTCGCGCTCGCGGGTGATGGAGATGACCCGCGCCGCCACCAGGCCATAGAAACGGCCCACCACGGCCCGCTTCGCCGTCTTCTCGGCGATGGGGACGACGCCGTGACGGGCGAGGCGCCAGAGAAAGTGATTGGGGCAGGCGGCGGTGAAGAGAGCCTCGTAAAGGCTGGTGTGATTGAGGATGGCCGTCAGGCGGATATGCCGCCACGGCTCGGGCGGCACCTCGCCGATCCGCTGTACTTCGAGGCGGTAGAAGATGCGCGAGAAGAGCTTCACCACCAGCAGCACCAGAAAAACTACGTACGAGCGCACAGATCCTCCCCAAAGACTGGCGTTTGAGATCCGGGGGATTCTAGCAGGCCCTCTGATAGGCTTGCACGCCGGTTCCTGTCCGAGGGAAACCGAGGAGACCCGTATGTCCGCGCGAGCCAAATCACCATCGTCCCGACCCGCCGTGTCGGCGATCGTCACCACCTTCAACGAGGAGGCGAACATCGCCGCGTGCATCGAGTCACTCCTCTGGTGCGACGAGATCCTGGTGGTCGACTCCTTCTCGACCGACCGCACGCCCGAGATCTGCCGCGGCTACGACAAGGTCCGCTTCTTCCAGCGCACCTACTTCGGCTCGGCGTCGCAGAAGAACTGGGCCATGGACCAGGTGACCAACGACTGGATCCTCATCTACGACGCCGACGAGCGCTGCACGCCCGCGCTGCAACGGGAGATCGAGGAGCTGCTGGCGGCGGGGCCGAAGCATGAGGCCTACACCATCAACCGGCGGGTCTACTTCCTCGACCGCGTCATCCGCTTCTCCGGCTGGCAGCACGACCAGGTGGTGCGGCTGGTGCGCAACGGCTCGGCCCGCTATCCCAACCGCCGGGTGCACGCCGACATGATCACCCGCGGGCCGGCGCCGGTGCTGCGCAACCCCATGGAGCACTACATGGCCGACTCGCTGGACGAGTACATCCGGCGGATCGAGAAGTACAGCTTCTGGGGCGCGGCGCAGAACTGGAAGGAGCGCAAGAAGTCCGGCTTCCTGGAGATCTTCGGGCGCTCCATCTGGCGCTTCTTCCGCACCTACATCTTTCAGCTCGGCATCCTCGACGGCATGCACGGCCTCGTCTTCTGCATGCTCCAGTCCTATGGCACCTACCTCAAGTGGGCCCTCCTCTGGGGTTGGCACATCAACGCCGCCCGTGGCCGCATGCCCTCGCTGCCCATCTTCGACGAGAGCGAGGAGACCTGGCGCGGCCTCGACGACGAGGCGGCGCCCGCCCGCCCCGCGGCGTCGGGAGAGTAGGCGCCGCCAGCGTGTCCGTTATTGTTCAGCAGATGGCGCGGCAAGTTCTGGCCCACCTCCGTGCTCAAACGGAGGCGATGGCCGCCCTCCTCCTGGACCTCGCCCGTCTGGAGTCGCCGTCGCTCGACGCGGCCTCGCAGGAGCCGGTCTTCCACCGTCTCACCGCCGAGCTGGAAGCCGCGGGCTTCCGCATCCGCCGGCTCCCCGGCCGGCAGACCGGCGGGCAGCTCTGGGCCGTGCCGCGCGAGCGCCGGCAGGGCGCGCCGGCGCAGCTCCTGCTCGGCCACTGCGACACCGTGTGGTCCAAAGGGAGCCTCGAGAGCATGCCCGTCGCGGTGTCGGATGGAAAGCTCACCGGACCCGGCGTCTACGACATGAAGGCCGGGCTGGTGCAGGGGATCTTCGCCCTGCGGGCCTTGCGCGAGTTGGAGTTCACCCCCGAGGTGACGCCCGCTTTCTTCATCGACTCCGACGAGGAGATCGGCAGCCTCGAATCAATCCCGCGGCTGGAGCGGGTGGCGCGGCGCATGCGGCGGGTCTTCGTGCTGGAGCCCTCGCTCGGGCCGGAAGGCAAGCTCAAGACCCGGCGCAAGGGCTCGCTGCGCTTCACGATCAGGATCACCGGCCGCGCGGCCCACTCCGGGCTCGATCCGGAGAAAGGGGCGAGCGCCATCCTGGAGCTCTCCCGGGTGATTCAGCGTCTCTACGAGCTGGCCGATCCCGAGCGGGGGATCACGGTCAACGTCGGCGTCGTCGCCGGCGGCCTGCGGGCCAACGTCGTGGCGCCCGAGGCGCGGGCGGAGCTGGACATTCGGGTGCTGGCCACGGAGGACGCGGTCCGGCTGGAGCGCACGGTTCAGGGTCTTGAGCCGTCGACGCCGGGCACCGCGCTCGAAATCGTCGGCGGCATCGACCGGCCTCCCCTCGAGGCGACGCCCGGCAACCGCATCCTCTGGGAAGCCGCCTGCCGCAACGCGGAGGCGCTGGGGATTCACCTCGCCGAAGGCACGGCTGGCGGCGCCTCGGACGGCAGCCTCACCAGCCGCTTCGTCCCCACCCTGGACGGCCTCGGAGCCGTGGGCGACGGCGCCCACGCTCTGCACGAGCACGTGCTGGTCGACCGCATGCCCGAGCGGGCGGCGTTGTTGGCGCTGCTTTTATTGGAGCCCGCGTAGAGGATGAGTAGCGATAGAGATAGAGATAAGGAGTCGGCTTCCGGCATCTTCGAGACGCTGGTGAATCTCTGGCTGGCTGAAAGATTGCGTTAGACGTAGCCAAGCCCAACCTTCCCTCTCCAGGCCGCCGGTCCAGCCAGCAAGAGCCTCCTCACCAAGCCTGAGATCCGCGCCGCCGAACAGCGGCTCGCCGATCTCCGAGGAGGAGATCGATCGCCGCGCCGACAGGCACGCCTAAGCCTCCAGGCTGGGGCGGCTTGGGCTCTCACTCATGGAGGGATGGAGAGCCCCGTTTTTGTCGTGGTACGAGCATCGGAGGATTTGTGGTCATGCTACAGTAGGTAAGCTATAGGCCCCGAAAGGAGAGTCTCATGCAGCCCAGAACGTTGATCGTGCTGGTAACGATTTCCCTCCTTCACGCTGTGCCCGCCACTGCGCAGACGACTTGTACCGATTCCTGCGACGGTCATTACAACACGTGTCTTGACTCCGCTGATGAATCCTACAGTTGCTGCGTGGAACGGTGCGAGGGCCCCTTCGCCTGTTCCAAGTGTCGACCGTTCCTGAGGTTCGATGTGTTGATATGTGATTGGCAGAACTGCATTTGCTATGAAACCTGCAATAACGATCCGATAGGCATACAGCAGTGTGGGAATGCGCCAAGGAGTGACAGTACACGCCCTGCCTTCTGTCCAGGATAGAAGCGGGGACTTCGGCCACGGCATTGTCCACGTACTCAGGGACCGTCGTGGCCTCCAGGGCCGTCTCGCCGAAGATGCCGCAGAAGGCCTCCGTCGTGAAGCAGACGAGGCGTTGGGGATTCCGCTCGCCGAAGGCACGGCCGGCGGCGCCTCCGACGGCAGCCTCACCAGCCGCTTCGTCCCCACCCTGGACGGCCTCGGAGCCGTGGGGGATGGCGCCCACGCCCTCCACGAGCACGTGCTGGTCGACCGCATGCCGGAACGGGCGGCGCTGTTGGCGCTGCTTTTGCTAGAGCCTCAAAGCGGGCTGTAAAGGGAATTGTTCCGAGCGGTCCGCCCACCCCAGGCAACGTGCGGGGGTGAAAGGGGTTACTCCAATGTCATCGCACCGCCGCCTCGTTGTTCGTGCAGTTCTTCTCGCTGTCTCTCTCGCCGCCCTCGCGCTCCCAGTTCAGGCCGCCGGTCCAGCCAGCAAGAGCCTCCTCGCCAAGTCTGAGGTCCGCGCCGCCGAGCAGCGGCTCGCCACTCTCGGCTATTGGACGGGACCCATCGACGGCGTGTGGGACGCGGTGAGCCGCCAGGGCCTCATCGCCTTCCAGAAGGTCGAGCACGCCAAGGCCACGGGAGCGCTCACCCGGGCGGAGTACAACGCTCTCTTCATGGCGGCGCCGCCCCGGCCGCGCGAAATGAGCGGACCGCACATCGAGGTCGACCTCGCCCGCCAGGTGCTCTTCCTGGTGGACGGCGAGGGGAAGGTCGGCAACATCCTCCCCGTCTCCTCGGGCAGCGGTAAGACCTTCCATCAGAACGGCTATCCGGAGACTCACGCCATCACGCCCTGCGGACATCTGGAGGTCTTCTCGACGGCCGCGGGCTGGAAGACCAGCCCACTCGGCGAAATGTACAACCCGTTGTACATCGTGGGCGGCATCGCCATCCACGGCAGCCTGAGCGTCCCGGCCTACCCGGCGAGCCACGGCTGCATCCGGGTCCCCATGTTCGCCTCCGAGCGCCTGCCGCGCATGGTGCCGAAGGGCACGCGGGTCTTCGTCTACGGCTGCAAGGACGAGCGGCCGGTGGAGCAGATCGCGGTGACGTCCTCTTCGTCTCCGGCGTTGGTCTCGGCCGGGGAGTAAGCGGCTTCAAGTCGCGGCTACCCCCGCATCGCGAGCGCCAGGATTCCCGGCAGCTTGGCGAGCGACGGCGCCGCTTCGAACTGGCTCAGCTTGGGCGCGAGCAGGTGCGCCGTCTTGTGGGTGGCGAACCAGATGGGCTTGGGATAGACCCGGAAGGGCGCCCGGACGACGGTCTTCTGGATGCGGTCGAACATCAGCGTGTTGTGTACCCAGCCGGTGCCGGACTTGATGTCCTGCGCCGTCGCGCCCGGGAAGCCGCCCCACGGCGTCACCACCAGGCCGTAGCCTACGGCCGCCCAGTGATTGACGGAGACCGTGCCGTAGCGCAGGTTGGCGATGGCGCGTTCGACGGCGCGGGCCACGTCCGGGTCCCGCATCGACTCGGGGTGGACGATCAGCGTCACGTTGAGCGTTCCCCAGAGGGTGCCGTTGCAGAAGGCCACGGCCTTGTCCACGTACTCGGGGACCGTCGTCGCCTCCAGGGCGGTCTCGCCGAAGATGCCGCAGAAGGCTTCCGTCGTGAAGCAGACGTCGTCCTTCTTCGCCGGGTCGAGGCCGGGGATCAGCACCCAGGGTAGCTTATCCCCGGAGCGGGTGCCGAAGGTCTCGGCGGTGTCCGGATGAGCGGCGAGAAAAGTCTCGAAACGGCCGGCGGCGCCGGGGTAGTACGCCCGCCGCACCGGCACCTCGGCCAGCACCTCGCGGGTCTTGGCGAGCAGGGCCTGGCGCTGCGGCCAGGCGGCGTGCTGCACGATCACCCGGCCGGCGTTGCAGTTGAAGCCGGCGTTGTTGGTGAGCATCGTCGCCAGGTTCTGAGCATGGTAGGCGAGGTCGCCCTCGCTCCACGGGCCCGGCACTACGATGACCCCGCTGACGTTGCCGAGCTCGGCCGTGAACCGCTTGGAGATCACCGGCTCGTTCGCCGCCTTGCGGCGCTCGCCCTCCGCGCCGGGTCCGAAGACGATCGCCTCGTAGGTCTTGTCCGAGCCGGTGATGTGGATCTCGTCCACCCCGGAATGAGCGCAGAGGTAGGCTCCCTCTTCGGCGCCGCCGTAGACGACGCGGAAGAAGCCGCGCTCGGCGAGCGGCCGGAACGCCTCCTCCAGGAGCGGCCCCAGAAAGGCGTTGACCGGGTGGGCCTTGAGCAGCACCACCTGGTCCTCGACGAAGAGTTTGTAGAGAGCGTCCATCGGACCGATCGAGGAGACGTTGCCCCCCGCCAGGACCAGCGCGACTTTGCCCTGCCGAACCTGTGCGTGGTACGCGACGGCCTGGGTCTCAGGGAGGCTCTTCTCAGTGACTCCCGGCTCCATCCAGACGTCGGCGGTGACGCCCGCATAGAAAACGCGGTCATAGAGGTCGAGGGGAAAGATGCGGGCGACGACCTGGCCGTCCGGACGGGTGCGTACGGAGCCCGGAATGCGCGGCCGGCCGTGGGTCTCGATGTCCAGCAGCGACTCGCGCAGCAGGCGCAGGTTACGCAGGATGAAGTACGGCCCCACCAGCGCCTCCTCGCCGGAGCCGGGATGCTCGGGGTCGAGACCCTCGGCTTCGATCCCCAGCGCCGCCCAGCGTTCCGCCACCGCGGCGAAGCCGTGCGACAGCTCGGTGAGCAGGGACCGGCGTTCCGTGGGCTGGACGGCCGTCCAGGCGCTCTTGCTCGCCTGGAGGTCAGCTACCGCCGCGTCCATCTCCGCGCGCGACGAAGCGGGAGTGGCGCCATTGAGAACCTGAGGAGTGATCGAAGGGGTCATCCGGCCTCCTTGGGCATCACGATCCACAGCACGATGTAGGCGAGGAGCCCGGGGAAGGCGGCCGAGACGATGGAGACGACGACGTAACCGATCCGCGTCAGGGTGGGATCCCAGCCGAGCCAGTCGGCGATCCCGCCGCAGACTCCGGCGATCATTTTGTGTTTGCGTGAGCGGTACAGGGGCATTGGCGTTTCCTCCTCAGGAGTCGCCCAGCTCTGATGCAAGCTCCTGGCCCGCACCGTGCCGGGCCGCTACGATCGCGGCCGTAAGCAGGCCGCACACGGCGCCGAAGATCACCAGCCCCAGCAGCGTGAGCCACCCCGAGTTGCCCTGCGGTGCCGCGAGCGCCGCTAAAGGCGTCAGCAGATCGAAGCCGCCGCCCTTCTTCGCCGCTTCGAGGGCGCTCATCAGCGCCACCGTGAAGGCGCCGAAGGCAACTCCCACGACTCCGCCCAGAAGCCCCTTCAAGGCGAGAGTGCCGGCGGTGAGCGGCTCGCGGATGCGCGGCGGCTCCACCTTGAACTCCGGCTCGCGGGCGGTGAAGGGGACGAAGCGGGCCAGCAGGATCAAGCCCGGAATGCCGGTCGGCAGCGTCGCCCAGAAGAACGCCTCCCAGCCGATGGCATGGACGAGGAAACCGCAGATGGGGCCGGAGACGATGCGCGGCAGTCCGAAGAGGCTGGAGAACAGGGCATATTGCGTCGCCGAGAAGCGCTTCTGGGTCATGCGCATGAGCAGCACCAGGAAGGCGCCGCTCGCGAGGCTGCTCGCCAGGGTCTCGAAGCTGAAGGCCGCCCACATCATCGGCCGGTTCGGCCCCGGCTGGTGGGCGAGGATGGCATAGCCGGCGTTGGCGAAGATCTGGATGAAGCCGAAGACCCACAGCGCCCGGCCCAGCCCCAGCGGCCGGGTGAGGATGCCGCCGATGAACGTGCCCACGACGTTGACCACCAGGCCGATGACGAACAGCACGAAGCCGCGGTCGAAGTCGCTGTACCCCTTGTCGATGAGGAACGGGCGTTGCAGCGCCTGCACGAGGTTGTCCGCCAGCTTGTAAAGAAGGACGAAGGCGAGGATCTCGAGCGCGCGGTGGCGAGATAGGAAGCCGAGGAACGGGTACCAGACGGCCTCCTTCAAGGTCCGCGGAGCGATGGCGGCATCCTGCGGGTCCGGGGCCTTCCAGAGCACGATCAGCATCGGCAGGTAGAGGCAGGCCAGGAAGACGTTGACCGTCTGCCATCCCCACATCCCGGCGAGCCAGATGGAGATGCTGCCGGCGAGCTGATAGCCGAGGCGCCACAATGCGTTGCGCGCTCCCGCCGCCACCGCCTGCTCGTCCGGCCGCAGGACGTCCACGGCGTAGGCGTCGACGGCGATGTCCTGGGTGGCGCCCGCGAACGCCATGGCGAGGGCGACGGCGCCCACCACCCAGGGCGTCTGCGGATGATTGCCGAGCCCGGCGAGACAGAGGGCGCCGAAGAACAGGGCGATCTGCGCGATGGCGGCCCAGCCTCGGCGTCGTCCGAGAGGCGGCACGAAGCGGTCCATCAGCGGCGACCACAGGAACTTGAACGTCCAGGGAGCCTGAGCCAGGGTGAACAGGCCCACGACCCGGATGTCCACCCCCGACTTGCGCATCCAGTCCGGAATCGCCACCCAGATCAGCCCCAGGGGCATCCCCGAGGCGAACGACATCAACGTCACCGAAGCCGTCCGCCACGACGTGAACGCCTGGCCGAGGCTCTGGAAGGTGCCGGGTCTCTTGGGCGGCTGGGTGGGTGCGGTGGTCAAAGAGTGCTCCCCTGGCGTCGGCGTGTGCGGGGGAGCTTATACGACGGACCCTCTTGAAGTCCCCTTCAGGGGGCGCTATTGACTAGCCCCGGCATTTATGCCCGGGCGGAGGTGGTGGTGAGACGATAAGAAAGACATCGCGACGCAGGCGATGAGGGGCACTCATCCTCTTGGCCGGGATCATCATCCCGTTCTCCAACGTTCGCCGTTCCGGCGGCCCCGCCCGGGCATAAATGCCGGGGCTAGTTGACGGCGCCCCCTGAAGGGGACTTCAAGAAAGCCGGCGTGGCTCCAGGCTTGTCTTTACGATTCATCCTCGGGTGGGGGCTTCTTCGTGCCCTCTCCGGTCCGTTCCAGTACCTGGATGAGCTCGGCCCGTGCATGGTGGGCCTTCTGGTTCTCGACATAGGAAACGTAACGGGGCAGCCGCTTCTGGTCGAACGAGAGGATGCCATACTCCTCCTGCCAATACAGCGGGCGGTCCAGGAGGCCGGTTTTATTGAACGTCGCGGAAGCCGCGCCTTTGACCTTGCCGATAAAGTCGGCGAGGGCCAGCTTCGGAGGGACCGAGACCACGAGGTGGATGTGGTCCTCCATGCCGTTCAGGGCAAACACGGTCGCTCCGAGACTCGCGGCCTTGGTTCGCAGCAGATCGTGGATGACCGGCTCGATCGTGAGCGCGATGACGCGCTCACGGTACCGGGTCGCCCAGACCAGATGGTAGAAGAGCTTCCAGTACGGCATCGTGTTTTCCGACGACAGGGTATCGCATCCGCCCCCCGGCACGCCCCGTGCTATGTTTTCCCGACCGGGAAGAGAGCCCATGCTGCGCCGTATCCTCAACAAGAATCAGGACGAGCTACTGGCGGAGAACCGCCGGCTGCTGGCCGATCTGCAGCAGGCTCTGGCGCGGTTCGACGCGGCGACGGAGGACCAGGAGACCCTCAAGCAGTCTGCCCTGCAGCTCGACGAGCTGTTCCTGCTCGTCGTCGCGGGCGAGTTCAACGCCGGCAAGAGCGCGTTCATCAACGCTCTGCTGGGGAGCCGGGTGCTGGAGGAGGGCGTCACTCCCACCACCACCCGCGTCCACGTCGTCAAGTACGGCCCCGCCGTGGAGCGCATCCCCCTCGAATCGGCGCTCGACGTCATCACCGCGCCGGTGGATCTGCTGCGCGACATCAACATCGTCGACACCCCCGGCACCAACGCCATCCACCGCGAGCACGAGGCGATCACCCGCGAGTTCGTCCCCCGCTCGGACATGGTCCTCTTCGTCACCTCCGCGGACCGCCCGTTCACCGAGAGCGAGCGGGCCTTCCTCTCAGGGATCCGCGACTGGGGCAAGAAGATCGTGGTGGTGATCAACAAGATCGACATCCTGGAGACGGAGGAGGAGGCGGCCCGCGTCGTGGCGTTCGTGAACGAGAACGCCCGCACCCTCCTGGGCGCCGATCCGGAGATCTTTCCCGTCGCCGCCCGGCTGGCCCTGCGGGCCAAGGAGTCCGGCGACGGTGCCCTTCTCGCCCGCAGCCGCTTTGAAGCCCTGGAGCAATACATCGTCGGCACCCTCGACGAGCAGGAGCGGGTGCGCCTGAAGCTGCTGAATCCCCTGGGCGTCGGCGAGCACCTGGCGGGGAAGTACCTGGAAGTTTGCGAGGGGCGGCTGGGCCTGCTGAAGGAGGACTTCACCGCCATTGAGGACATCGAGCGCCAGATGGCTCTCTATAAAGAGGACATGCAGCGCGAGTTCCGCTTCCGCCTGGCCGACGTCGACGTCGTGCTCCACGAGTTCGAGAACCGCGGCATGACCTTCTTCGACGACACCATGCGCATCACCCGGGTCTTCGACCTCGTCAACAAGTCGAAGATGCGGGCCGACTTCGAGCGCGTGGTGGTGGCCGATCTTCCCCAGCGCGTGGAGCGGCGGGTGACGGAGATCATCGACTGGCTGGTGAACGCGGACCTGCGGCAGTGGCAGGCGGTGACCGAGCACCTGGCCCGGCGCCGGCAGGAGCACGCGGACCGCATCGTGGGGCAGGTGGGCCGCAGCTTCGACTTCGACCGCACGCGCCTGCTCGACAGCGTCGGCCGCGCCGCCCAGCGGTCGGTCGAGACCTACGACCGCGAGCGCGAATCGTCGCGCCTGGCGGACTCGGTGCAGGTGGCCGTGGCGGGCACGGCGCTGGCCGAGGTCGGAGCGCTGGGGCTGGGAGCGATTCTCACCCACATCGCCGTCGGCGCCATGGCGGACTTCACCGGCATCCTGGCCGCCAGCGCCGTCGCCATCCTCGGCCTCTTCATCATCCCCAACCGGCGGGGAGACGCCAAGAAGGATCTGCGGCAGAAGATCGCCGCCATGCGCGAGCAACTCGTAGGCTCCCTCACCGCCCAGTTCGACCGCGAGATCGAGAGCAGCCTGCGGCGCATCGACGAAGCGATCGGCCCCTACACCCGCTTCGTCCGCGCCGAGCGCGACCGTCTCACGACGGCCCGCGAGGAGTTCGGAGCCTCGGTCCAGGGGCTCGCTCGGCTTCGCTCGCGGGTGGCGGTAGAATCCGGGTCGTGACCGTCTATCAAAAGATCATCCAGTCCTGGCTGGCGGGAGAGTCCGAGCCGCCGCCTGTGGCCTCGCTCGTCGGCATCCGCATCGCCGGCTTCGAGGACGGCGTCATCCGCCTGGAGCTCGACGCCGGGGCTCGGCACCACAACCCGATGGGGACCGTTCACGGGGGCATCCTCTGCGACCTGGCCGACCTGGCCATGGGAACGGCGTTTGCCGCGACCCTGGAGGACGGGGAGGGGTTCACCACCGTTCAGCTCTCGGCGAACTACCTGCGAGCCGTCAAAGAGGGCCGGCTGATCGCGACCGGCAGGGTCGCCCACCGGGGCCGCAGCACCGGCTACACGGAGTGCGAGATCGTGGACGCCCAGGGGCGGACGGTGGCGAAGCTCACGAGCACCTGCATGGTGACTCGGCCCGGTTGAGGATCGCCATGCTGTTACCCAATTGGGAGAAGGCGTCCGTCCCGCCAGAGAAACTCAGTGGCTACCTTCTCTCCGAAACGCATGCTCTCGGCAAGGAGAAGGCGAGGTTCTTCAGAGCGCATGGATACAGCGATGATAAAGTCGAGCTCTTGGAGCGGGGGCTCCTTGCCATCGCGATGGAGGGAGTGGTCCTCCAGGAGGTGGCGTCAGCTCACGGTACGAAATACGTCGTTGAGGGTGTCTTGATGACGCCCAGAGGCACGATCATCAATCTGCGAACGGTCTGGATCGTGGAACCTGGCGATGACGGTCCTCGCTTCGTGACAGCCTACCCCGCCAAGGAGGCAAAGAGATGATCAGCGATTTAGACATGGTTGTGCTTCGCAGGGCTCTGCCGGCTTATGGTCTTGAGGCAGGTGACGTGGGCACGGTCGTGCACTGCTATCGGGATGGTGAGGCGGTCGAGGTCGAATTCATTACAGGAGAGGGTGAGACGGTAGCGGTCGAGACGCTCGAAGCAGCAGAGGTTCGCCCATTGCATCGGCGCGAAATCCTGCATGCTCGCGAATTGGCTGCATAACCGCGGCCCCACGACTCACCTTCCCGTCCTTAAAGAAGCAAGGTAGAATCATCTTCCTTTTAAGGAGGATGGAAGATGAAGAGAAGATTGCTTCTTGGATTCACTGGGCTCGCTCTGGCTTTCTGTGCCTTGCCGGCACTGGCCGCCGGTCCCGCCGATCCGGCAGCGGTTGCTTGGGCCGCGATCTTCGCGCCCGCGCCGGACCCTGGCACTTCAACGCAGCCCCAGGACGCCGCCAGGCGCCCGCGCATCACCCCCAAGGCGGACTGCGTCGCCCACTGCTGGAACGGCTCCACGGTAAGCTGCTCGGGTGCCTCCTGCAGCGCCGTCGACTCCAACTGCTCGAGCGGTCAACAAGGTTCTTGTACTGCCGACGGCGTGACCACCTCCTGCACCCCCTGCCCGGCGAGCTGCACCGTCACGGCGACCTGTTCACCGAGCGGTTCGGTGACGTGCACGTCGACCAACAACGACTGCTTCAAGGTGAACAAGTGCTACGTGGAGTGCGATGGCGTCTTCCACTGGTGCCCAACGCATGGCATCTGCCCGGTCTAAAAGCCTTTTCCCCTGACCCGCGCGCCCACTCCTTCCTCCCCTGGGACTCTGGGGGAGGGAGGAATCGCACTCGCTGCAATCTCCCGTTCGCGATTCCGTAGCGGTAGAGTTGTCCCCCAACTCTGGAGGAGCCTTATGCCCTCGATTCTTCGTCCTCGCCGCGCTGCGGCAGTCCTGTTCACTCTCCTCGCCCTCGCGATTCCGCGCACCCTGCCCGCCGCGGACAAACGCCCCATCGCCGAGACGGACCTGTTCAAGTTCGTCTGGACCGCCGATCCCCGCATCTCGTCGGACGGCAAGCAGGTCGTCTATGTCCGCGTCACCGTCAACGAGAAGAAGGAGGGCTACGACACGGCTCTCTGGATCGTTCCGGCGGATGGCAGCTCACCGGCGCGGCCGTTCACCAGCGGGCCGCATGACGCGTCGCCCCGCTGGTCTCCGGACGGCACCCGGATCGCCTTCGTGCGCGTTCCCGAAAAGGAGAAAGAGAAGGACGGCCCTCAGATCTATCTGATCTCGACGCGGGGCGGCGAGGCCGTGGCGCTGACCAGCCTGCCGAAGGGAGCGGGCAATCCCGTCTGGTCGCCGGATGGCCGGACGATCGCGTTCGAGAGCACCGCCAACGAGAAGGATCTCAAGAAGTGGCGGGCGCAGAAGGAGAAGGAGGCGAAGGACGGGAAGGACAAAGACAAGAGCGTCAAGGACGAGAAAGGCGAGAAGGGCGACGAGGACCGCGAGAGCGACGTCCGTGTGATCACCCGCGCGGTCTATCGCTTCAACGGCGGCGGCTACGGCGACACCAGCCGTCCGGGCCACATCTGGTCCGTCGCGGTTCCCGACGATGGCGCGAAGGCGCCGGAGCCGAAGCAGCTCACCTCCGGCGAATTGAACGAAGGAGATCCGGCCTGGTCGCCGGATGGCACCCTGCTGTACTTCGGCGCCATCCGTCTCAAGGAGCCGTACTACGAGGCTCCCCAGGGCAACCTCTTCGCCATGCCGGCCGGCGGCGGCGAGCCCCGGCAGGTGTACAAGTTCAACGGTCAGGTCGACGACTACTCCCTGTCCCCCGACGGCCGCTGGGTCGCCCAGACCGGTTTCATCAATCCCGACAAGCCGCGCTCGTACGAGGAGACCGACCTGTTCGTGATCGGCACCGCGCCCGGCAGCGAGCCCCGCAACCTGACGGCGAGCTACGACGGCGAGATCAACCAGGGCATCGGGTCCGATCAGCATCCGCCGCGGGGAGGCAGCCCGACGCCCATCGTCTGGAGCCGGGACGGGCGATCCCTCTACGTCAATGCGTCCGAGCGGGGAAGGGCCAACCTGTCGCGTATCGACGTGGCGACCGGCGCCATCCAGCCCCTCACCCACGGCGATCAGGAGGTGGTCTCCTACTCGGCGTCGGCGGACGGCTCGCGCATCGCCCTCGTGCTCTCCATGCCGACGGTGCTCGACGACCTCTACTCGCTCGACACCGCGTCGGGCAAGCTGACGCTCATCGCCCGGCCCAACCAGGAGCTGTTCTCCCATCTCGAGCTGACGCCGCCCGAGGAGATCACCTACAAGAGCTTCGACGGCAAGGAGATCCACGCCTTCGTCCAGAAGCCGGCGGACTTCGATCCCAGGAAGAAGTACCCGCTGATCCTCAACATCCATGGCGGTCCCCACTCGGCTTACGGCTACACCTTCTTCCACGAGATGCAGTGGATGGCGGCCAGGGGCTACGTCGTGATCTATCCGAACCCCCGCGGCAGCTCCTCCTACGGCGAGGATTTCGGCAACGTCATTCAGTACGAGTTTCCGGGCGACGACGCCAAGGATCTGCTGGCGGGCGTCGACGAGATGGTGAAGCGGGGCGTTGCCGATCCCAAGCGGCTGGGGGTGACGGGCGGCAGCGGCGGCGGCATCCTCACCAACTGGATCGTCACCCAGACGGACCGCTTCGCCGCGGCGGCTTCCCAGCGCTCGATCGCGAGCTGGTCCGACTTTTGGTACACGGCGGACTTCTCCCAGTTCCGGTTCGGCTGGTTCCGCGGCGCGCCCTGGGAGGACCCGCAGGACTTCGCCCGCCGCTCGCCGATCACCTACGCGGCGAAGATCACCACCCCGCTGATGCTGATCGAGGGCGAGGCCGACTACCGTACGCCGCCCAGCGCCGGCGGCGAGCAGATGTTCCGTGCCCTCAAGTACCTGAAGAAGCCCGTGGTGATGGTGCGCTTCCCGGGTGAAAGCCACGAGCTCTCCCGCTCGGGCCAGCCCTGGCACCGCATCGAGCGCCTGCGGCACATCCTGGCCTGGATGGACAAATATCTGCAGGGCAAGAAGACGGACGCCTACGACGTGCGATGAGGCAGGTCGATCTTTCAGGCAATCTCGGCCAGAAGGCGCTCCAACTCGGAGAGCAGCCTCCGGAAGGAGGAGCAACGCTGGAGCGCCAGGTCGAGATTCATCTTGGCTGCCATGACGGGCAGGTCGTCCACTTCGACATATCTGCGGTTACCAATCATGTTGCTCGTCAGGCGTTCCTTTGCTCCGCGGATCGTCTCCGGGCTCATCGGAGCGTTGGCGTTGGCCCGGATTCCGCAGATTCCCCGGAGGGAGTCCTTGCTACCCAGAAACCAGGCCTCGAGCTCTCGTTGCGCAAGAACGACTCCTATTGGGAGTGACATGACCTCCCGGCATCTCGCGAGCAAGGTTTGCTCCAGGCCGGACGGCTCATCGTCGTCCGAGTCCAGAACTACCAGGACCATCGTGATGGCTTCTCGTGTCCGGAGCCCCAGAGTCAAAGAGTGCTCCAACTCTCCGGCCTTTACGACCTTCAGCCGTTTCACCCGGAAGGGCTTGTCGACCAGAACTTCGGGTCTTTCAAGCCGCTGAAGCAGCCGCCGAAGGAGCACTGGAAGGCCTCCGACCTCGGATTCTCCCTCGACGATCGGGAGGATCTTCTGCGTCATGAGGGAGGCGTGTTGCCAAAGAGATCGATCTGCGCTGATGCCCGATCCGCCGCGACGACATCCTGATCGAGCTCATTGATTCGCAGCAACTCGCCGGGAGTGGAGAGCCGGTCCACGACTGCCTGCCGGCTGCTCTGAGCTATAGGGGCGACGACAGTTCTGCCTTGACCTCGGGATACTACTCGAATTTGCTGAGATGAAAACTCCTTGAAATCCAGGAGATCAGCGCTATGAGTCGTAATCAATACTTGCTGGTCATGCGCCGCATCCAACAGGGCTTGAGTCAGGATCTCCACCGCAGGAGAATGGAGGTGGTTTTCAGGCTCTTCGATCAGCAGTACGGACGGGTGATGCGGTTGATAGAGGGCGAGTAGCAAGCCCAAAACTCGCAGGGTTCCATCGGACATCTCTTGAGAAGAGAAAGTCTCGGGCGCATTTGCCTCTAGTTCCTGCAGAAATTGAATGGTAGCGCGGCCCGCTCCATCGCTGACAGGCTTGACGGCGAGCAGGCCTGGTACGACATGGGAGAGTAGAGAGCCGAGTCGCCTGTATCGCTCTTCCTCATCCTGGCCCTGTTTAGAAAGTCCGTAGAGGTGGCTGAGAACCGACGCCGCGTTGCTGCCGTCGGGCTTCAGGACCTCGCCGGAATCCAATTTCTGCCACTGTCGGAGCTGAGTCAGGTCAATCGAATAGCGACGGATGGAGGTAAGAAATTCGTAGACTGGCCTGAATTCGGCGACCGCGGAGGCTGCGAACAGGGCCAGACGGCCGGAGGCCAGCAGAGGCCGGATTCCAGGGATCTCTTGCACAAAGCGCCCTTGAACAACCTCGAAAACGGCTTGACCAGTCTCGCTTCCTTGAACGACACAGCGCTCATGATTGACCGTGAGCTCGACTCCCTGGACAAGGATTTCGAATGCGTAGTCCACTCTGATTAGCTCAGAGAGATCGAATAGCAATCGGAAGCCAAAGGAGACGGAATTCTCTTGCTGCCGGGTGGGAATCTCCGAGTCTCCGTGCCGGTCCCAAGCAGTCTCGACCGACTGCGACAGGCAGTCCTGCACAAAGGCCAAGGCATCAATGAAGTTGCTCTTGCCCGCTCCGTTGGGACCGACCAGCACAGTGAACGGCTCGAGATCGACGACCGCCCGCTCGATGCTCTTGTAGTTCTGGATCTGGATCTGGCGGATTCTTGGGATCATGGAAGGCTTCTCGTCTCCAGCCGATCGTACCATGAGCCCGCCACCTGGCCGGGTCCATTGACCTGCCGGGCGTGACCCTAGTAGAATTCTAGAAAATTATTCAGGAGGTTCTCACCGTGCGTCGATTCTCGATTCGGCTCGGTCTGCTCATACCGGCTCTCCTGCTCCTCCTCCCGGCCGCCCTCCCGGCCGCTACCGATCCCTCGTACACCGAGCTGCGCAACGCCCGGCCGGATGGCCGCACGGTGCCGGTGAGCGGCCTGGTGCTGGAGCGGGACGTCTTCAAGTTCCAGTTCGACTCCGGGACGTTCCACTTCCTGAAGCCGGTGGGTGGACGCACGGTGGGAGCGGTGTTCACCGGCCACGGCAGCTACCGGCTGAGCCCGGCGACGGAGAACGAGCGCCGGCAACTCGCCCTCTCGTCCAACGCGGACAAGGGGTTCGAGACCCTCACCGATCAGTTCGACGATCTCGTCCTGCTGTTCGCCGACGACACGGCCCAGGAGATCCAGCTTCATGCGTCGGTGCGCACCGGCCCGCCTGATCCCCATGCCACCGACGTCTATGAGCGATACCTCAAACGGCAGCGAAAGGATTTCAAGCTCAATTTCCACGTGCGGCTGCTCAAGGACCTGCTCAACAATCCGGGTCTGATGAGCGGCGTCTTCATGGCCCTCATCGAAGGTAAGAAGGTTCCCCCCGCCCTGGCGGCCGTGGACCCCGACGGCGCCGAGGCCCTCGGTCTTTTCGCCCGCCTGGGCGAGGAGGACACGGTCTTCCTCGTGGCCGATACCAACCGCGGTGGTCTCTGGTATGAATGCGACCGCCAGGCCGAAGTGGACCGCAAGCGCAAGAGCCCCGAGAAGCGCCTCACCGATGCCATCGACTACACGGTGGACACGGTGGTGGAGAAGGATGCCGACTTGGCCGGCACCACGACGATGCGGTTCAAGACACTGGTGTCCGGTGTGCGGGTCCTGCCTGTGCTCCTGGCGTCTACGTTACGCCTCAAGGAGGGCTCCTTTGCGTTGGAGACCGCCGGCACCGAGCCCGCATGGAAGCCCCTCCCATTCATCCAGGAAGCCGACAAGGAGGACGCCAACGCCGCGGTGGTGTTCCCCGAGCCGCTGCCCAAGGGAGCCACCGTGCTGCTTCGTCTCGCCTATAAGGGAGACAAGGTTCTCATCGACGGCGGCGACAAGAACTATTACGTAGGATCCCGGGAAAGCTGGTACCCCAACGTCGGGATCTTCTCCGATCCGGCCCTTTTCGATCTGACGTACCGCTTTCCCGCCGGCAACAGCATCGTTTCCGTCGGCAAGCGCGTCGAGGAACGGACGGAAGGCAAGCAGACCGTTTCCCACTGGAAGACCGATCATCCCATCCAGGTGGCCGGCTTCAATTACGGTCAGTTCAAGAAGATCGAGAAGACGGACGAGACGAGCAGGATCGACGTCGAGGTCTACACCAACCCAGGGACTCCCAATATCATCCGGGAGATCAATTCCGCCATGAGCGGCGAGGCGATCGGCCAGATCGATGACGAGGGCGGGGCGCCGAGGCAGAGCCTGGGCAAGGTCAATACGGGCCGGCTGGCGGAGGCCTCCCTGTCGGACGGCCTGAACTCCGCCCGTCTCTTCACCGCCTACTTCGGACCGTTGCCGCAGACCAACGTCGCGATCACGCAGCAGTCCGACTTCGCCTTCGGGCAATCGTGGCCGTCGCTCATCTTCCTGCCCTACATCTCGTTCCTGGACGGCACGCAGCGGCAGAGGCTCGGCCTGGTGCTCGCCAACGACTTCGTCGACGAGGTGGGTTTTCATGAGTTCGCGCACCAATGGTGGGGTCACTTGGTGGGCGCCCAGACCTACCGCGACCAGTGGCTGGAGGAAGGCTTCGCGGAGTTCTCCGCGGCGCTCGCCGTGCAGCACACCAAGAACTGGACCCAATACGACCGGTTCTGGCGCGAGCGGCGAAAAGAGATCCTGGAGAAGCGGCCAGGCAACGCCGTGCCGCCCTACGAGGCCGGGCCTATTACCCAGGGTTGGAGGCTTTTCACTTTGCGCACTCCGTCCGCCGGCGGACTGATCTATCCCAAGGGTGGTTATGTACTTCACATGCTGCGCATGCTGATGTTCGACGGCGGGTCGAAGGAGCCGGACGCCCGGTTCATCGCCATGATGAAGGACTACACCTCGACCTATGGCGGTAAGTTCGCCTCCACCGCGGACTTCCAGAAGGTCGTGGAGCGTCACATGGTTCCGGCCATGAACGCCTCGGGCGACGGCAAGATGGACTGGTTTTTCAAGCAGTGGGTCTATGGCACGGACGTGCCCCGCTACGCGGCGGATCTCAAGGTGGAGCCGGCGGGGGAGGAGACCCGCATCCACGGCACCATCCGGCAGGAAGGAGTGTCGAAGGATTTCCGTGCTCTCGTCCCCATCTACGTGGAGTTCGGCAAGAACGAGACGGCGCGGGTGGGCATGCTGCCCCTGGTTGGCGAGGCGACGGCGCCGGTGGACGTCAAGCTGAAGCTACCCAAGAAGGCTCGCCGGGCGCTGATCAACGTTCACGGCGAGGTACTGGCGAGGGACTGACACCCATGGACCCTCTGCTATAGTCGCCCTCTCGGGAGCCCCCCTTAGGTCCCGAGGCGATCTCTTGTGTTGCGATTCTTCCTTCGATGGATCGGCCATTCCCGTGGCCGTGCTCCCCGGCTCGATGCCGAGCTGCCGCTCCTCCATTCCGTGCTCCGGCACCTGCCGGCCGGCATCCTCTACGCGGACCGCGACGCGCGGATCACCAACGCCAACGACGTTTTTCTGGACATGCTGGGCCACAGCCGCGAGGCGCTGGAGCGGGGCGAGCTCAACTGGGTGGAGATCACTCCCTCGGGATGGGAGGAAGCGGATCAGCGGGCGATCGTCGATCTGATGGCGACGGGTTCCTGTATCCCCTACGAAAAGGAGCTGTCGCGGGCCGACGGAACCCGTCTCGCCGTGCTGTTCGGCGCGGCGCTCCTGCCGCCTTCGGGTGAGATCGTGGGCTTCGCGCTGGATCTGACGGAGCGCAAGCGAGCGGAGGGGCGCGTGGCGCTGCTGGCGGAAGCAGGGCGCGTCTTCTCGGAGTCGCTCGACCCGGAGGAGACTCTGCGGAGCCTGGTCGAGCTGGCCGTGCCGCGGCTCGGGGACTACGCCCTGGTTTTCGCGGTGCAGGAGGACGGAACGTTGCTGCCGGTCGCCTGGCGCCATGCGGAGCCCGCCAAGGAGATCCTGTTGCAGACCTTGGGCGAGGTCTACCGGGCCTCGTCCGTGAGCCCTTCGAGCTTCGTTTGGCGCACGATGAGCACCGGCCGCAGCGAGCTGGTCCCTGACGTCGCTCCCGAGGTGGCCGCGCCGATCGCCGACAACGGTCCGCTGTTCGAAATCTATCAGAGACTCTCTCCCCGCTCGTTCCTCACCGTGCCCATGGCGGCCCGGGGAGAGACCCTGGGTACCCTGCTCGTCGCCACCGCCGAGTCCCGGCGTCCCCTGGGACCGGCGGACCTGGAGCTCGCCGAGGAGCTGGCGGCCCGCGCCGCTCTCGCCATCGACAACGCCCGCCTCTACAGCCGGGCCGAGGCCGCCAGCCGGGCGAAGGACAGCTTCCTGGCCGCGCTGAGCCACGAGCTGCGCACGCCGCTGACCCCCGTCCTGCTGCGCGTCGCCGCCCTCGCCGCGACGCCCGAGCTGCCTGCCAAGCTGCGCACCGACCTGCGGATGATCCAGCGCAATGTCGAGCTGGAAGCGAAGTTGATCGACGACCTGCTGGACCTCACCCGCATCACCCGCGGCAAGCTCTCCCTCCACTTCGAGGTCGTCGGCGTCCACGAGGTCCTGCAGCACGTGGTGGAGATCTGCGGCGAGGAGGCCCAGAGCAAGCAGATCGAGATCCACGTTCACGCCAGCGCGGAGGAGCAGTACGTCTGGGCCGATCCCGGCCGGCTGCGGCAGGTGTTCTGGAACCTGGTGAAGAACGCCGTCAAGTTCACGCAGGCCGGCGGCCGTATTACGGTGCGCACCGGCAATCCCGAGCCCGGAAAGATCCGGGTCCAGGTGATCGACGCCGGTGTCGGCATCGATCCCGAGGTCCTGCCGCGCCTGTTCAACGCCTTCGAGCAGGGTGATCCCACGGTGACGAGGAGCTTCGGGGGCCTTGGCCTGGGGCTCGCCATCTCCAAGGCCCTGGTCGACCAGCACAGCGGCCTGCTCACGGGCGTCAGCGCCGGCCGGGGGCATGGGGCCACTTTCACCGTGACGCTGGCGACGGTCGCGCAGTCCCTCCCGGAGGAGGTTGCCGCCCCCTCGGACGGTGGCTCGCGGGGCCTGCGGCTCCTCCTGGTGGAGGATCACCCGCCGACGCTGGAGGTGATGGCCGCGCTGCTCGAGATCGCGGGCCACGAGGTGAACACCGCCGTCGATCTGCGTTCCGCTCGGGCGCTCGCCGCAAGCCGCGAGTTCGACCTCGTGGTGAGCGACCTGGGTCTGCCGGACGGCACCGGTTTCGATCTCATGAGCGGCCTGCGCGATCAGTATGGCCTCAAAGGAATCGCCGTCAGCGGCTACGGCATGGAGGACGATCTGCGCCGTAGCCGGGAAGCCGGCTTCCTGGAGCACCTCGTCAAGCCGGTGGACGTCGAGAAGCTCAAGGCAGCCCTGGCGCGGGCGACGACGGCCCGGGGGTGAAGACATCTCGACATGGCACCTCCGCCCGGGCATAAATGCCGGGGCGGAGGCGGCGATTCGATAGTATTCGTGTTCCCGCGGGAACCTTTTGGCTGGAGAGTTGGAGCTGGCGCCGCGGGCGTTGAAGCAGGCGTTGACTTACCGGTAAAACCGCGCCGTGATCGTCTTGCCGTCCTCTTCGTCACGGTATTCGAGGCGGTCGGCGAGGCGGGCGACGGCGCCGAGGCCGGTGCCGATGCCGCCGCGGCGCAGATAGAGGGCGGGATCGATGGGCCCCCGGTCGTCGTTGCCGTCGATCATCGCCAGCTTGAGGTCCCGGATGGGGGGGCCGACATCGTGGGCTTCGACGGTGATCTCGCCATGGGGAGGGGAGTCGGGATCGAGGGTCAGGATGATCTCTCCCCGGATCCCGTGCTTGACGATGTTCGAGGCCAGCTCGGAGACGACGATGGCCAGCTCCCCGGCACGGCGGGAGTCGAGGCCGAACTCGCGCGCCATCCGCCCGGCGTGACTGCTCACCACCACGACCTCGCTCCGGCCCCGAATGGGGAACGCCTTCCCGCTCAACTGCCTGCCCTCCGGGCTTCGGGAAAGCTCCCGGAGCACCCGCTAGATCTCGCTGTCCCGGCGGGCGAAGTGAGATTTCTGCTGCACCACGAGCTGCTCCGTCTCGCGCAGGTAGAGCTGCAGGGCATCGCGCAGGCTGCGCAGGGTTCGCACGCCGGTGAGGTCGACGCCGATGTGGGTGAGGGTCTGCGCGATCCCCGGATTGATGCCGCTGACGATGCACTCGGCACCCAGGAGGCGCACGGCGCGGGCCATCTTGATGAAATGGTCGGCCGTCTTGGTATCCATCACGTCGATGCCGGTGATGTCCACGATGGCCATGCGGGCCTGCTTGGCGACGATGGTCTCGAGCAGCGTCTCGGTCATCTCGGCGCTGCGCTGGCTGTCGACGACGCCCACCACGGGCAGGCAGAGCACGCCGGCCCACACCTCGATGATGGGAGTGGAGAGCTCGCGGATGGCGGCCTGCTGCATCTCGATGGTCTCGAGCTTGGCTTCCAGCTCGCGGTTGGCGGCCTCCTGCTGGGTGAGCGCCCGGTTGAGCTCGGACTTCGCCTCGCCGAGCTCGCGGACGAAGATGGAAAAGGCGGTTTCCAGCTCGGAGAACTCGTCCTTTTCATTGGAGAGCTGCAGCAAGGCGAGACACGAGTCGAACTCGTCGACGCTCGCATAGGACAGCGCCTCGATCACCGACTGGAGTCGGCTGGATGCGACGTTGACGTGGGGCACTTCGGTCTGGTCCATACCTTTTTTCCTCGCCATACCCTTTCTCGTTGGACAGGCTTACTACGCAAAAGTTATTTCGCAAACATTGTACGTCGGGAGGCGATCCATTGACGGCCTTCGTCCTCGGTATCGAAGAAGGCGATCGGATTCAGGTTCGAATCCCGGCGGAACAGGTTGATGGCGGTGATCACCAGCTTGGTGACGACCTTGGCCTTGAGCGGCGCCTTGATGACGGCCATGCCGCGCAGCGGAATCTCCTTCAGAGTCTCGGCGACGGCCCGGCGTCCCTCGGGAGCGATGTTGTCGAGCTTCTCGGCGTCGATGAGAAAGAACAGGATGTTCCTGCCCTTGGAGAAGTCCATCTGGCGCCGGAGCAGCTCGAGGGAATCCTCCGTCGAGGCGCTGCCGCCGAAGCTCATGAAGATGATGTCCGGCTCCTCGAAGTAAGTGACGTGCTTGCCGGCGATCGAGTTCGCCGGGTTGGTCCGTTCGTCGCGCAACGCTGCCATAAAAGAGAATCCTCCAATCAAAAGAGAACGAGCTGCATTACTTCACTTTCACTTCGCTGGGCCGGGCGGCCCAGGGCAGGCCGGTGGAATCGGCCAGCAGGGCCGGCTCGCCGAAGCCGAGGATGAGGGCGGTGGCGTCGTCGTGCTCCCGGCCCCACTGATCGACGATGCGGCGCGCCACCGTTTCCGGCGGTCCGGGCAGGCACGATTTCAGGTTGCCCCGCGTCGAGACGCCGTCGCTCATCAGGCAGTAGATGTCGCCGGGCTTCATGGTCACGCTCATCACCTTGAACGAGCGCAGGTTGTGGCCCACGATGCCGGCCAGGCAGAAGATGCTGGGGGGCAGGCCGCTGAGCGACTGCACCTCGATGTTGCCGATGCCGCAGAACTCGCCCGCGCCTTGCGCGTCCACCTTGAGCACGCCGATGGCGGCGCCGCGGGTGACGCGCAGCTCCTCGTGGCAGCGCCTGAGGATGGTCTCCACCGACCTGTCGGCGAGGTCGCGGATGACCTCGGAGGCGCGCTCGGCGGCCACCGACGACTCGTAGCCATGGCCGAGCCCGTCGACCACCGCGGTCAGCACGGTCCCGTCGCGCTCCTCGATCACGAAACTGTCGCCACAGATCGAAAGCCCTTTGTACGGGCGGCTGAATCCACCGGTTTTCAACGCTCCCCCTTGAACACGCAGGTCACGGTGGTGCCGATACCGGGGCGCGTGTCGAGATGGAAGACGTCCACCAGTTTCTTGACCGCGACCAGACCCTTGCCCATTCCGCGCTGTGATTTATAGGTGCCGGCCCAGATCTCCTCGAGCTTCGCGTTCGGGATACCCGGACCCTGGTCGGTGGCGATGATCTGCAGGCCGATCACCCCTCGGTCGTCCTTGAGGGAGCGCAATTCGACGGTGCCGTTGCCGGCATAGAAAATGATGTTGCGGGCGAGCTCGGAGACCGCCGTCGCCACCTTCACCGAAGCGAACTTGGAGAGGCCGATGCGCACCGCCTCGCTCCACGCTTCCAGCCGGGCGGTGGCAATGTCCTTCTCCTGCTCGATGGGAAGCTTGCGGGGTGACGGCAGGGCCGTCACCGTGGCGCCGCCGCCGCCGCCGCTCGCCACGCCCAAGGGCGTGCTGCCATCCGAGGTCAGCGCTTTGGCGATCGAGGCGATGAGCTGCGAGCTGTTGCTGCGCGCGAAGAGGCGCACCGAGTTCTCGAGCTCGGAAAGGATGGTGGCCCGGTCCCCCGGACTGAGCTGGTGGATCGGAGTCGTGGCGAGGCCGCCCAGGCGGTTGAAGATGCTCCGCTGGGTGATCGACGAGATCGTCCCCGCGAGGATCGCCCCGACCTCTTTCTCGACGGTTTTCACAGTAGCTCGAGCCTCTCCAGGGCGAGATCCAGGTTGAGCGCGGTGTGGACCGAATCGAGCTCGACGCCCATCTCGATCAAGGTCATCGCCACCGCGGGACGGATGCCGACGATGAAGCACTCGGCCCCCATGAAGCGTACCGACTTGCCGATGTCGTTCAGGATGCGGGTGATGTAGCTGTCGATCACCTCCACCGCCGAGACGTCCAGGATCACCCCCCGGGCGTTGACGAGCCGCACGCGGGCCATCAGCGAATCCTGGAGATCCAGAGCGAGCCGGTCGTGGAGCTCGGTCTGAATGCTCACCAGAAGGCAGTTGCGAATCTGGATGATGGGTAACTCTTGCTCCACAGGCGCTCCGATCACGAGTCGACGTCGATCCCGAGGTCCGAGGCCCGGCACCGAGAAAGCCTCCGCTGGAGGTTTCCCCGCCGGCAAGCGCTCGCCCTTGCCCGGTCACGAACCGAGCAGAGGACAGCGCTTCCCCGTCATTCCCGGCAATCGACGTCGGAAGTTGGCCAAGGTTTTAGCATATTGCCACGCAGAAATCTACCTCGGGGCGCAACCGGCCCGGCTGAGCCGGCCGCACGAAACGGCCTCGCATGCCTTCCCCCTCTCCCGGGCCGGGAGAGGGGGCTTGTGGGGGTGAGGGCACTCGCGGGAGGCTTACGGCACGACTCGCAGGATGCCCCAGAGGCCGCCGTCGAGCCCCGGTCCCGTCTGGTCGCGGAAGAGGAAGTCGCCGGTGGCCGCGCCGGCTCCGCCGGCTCCGTTGCGCAGCCTGAGGTCGAAGTGGTTGGTGGGACCGACTCCCATGTGAGCCCCTTCCCAGGGCGACAGGGGGTTCGGGCCGATGCGGGTGGAGTTGTTGGTGTAAGGCTCCCGGTCCCAGACGTGGCCGTAGACGGTGAAGACGCCGTTGCGGCTGTGGCCACCGGCCTGCAGCAGGCGGATGCGTACGGGCACGCCGGCTCCAACGCTGAAGATCGGCGTCTTCGGGTCGCCACCCACCTGGGTGTTGGAGAGGATGTTGTGGTAGTCGAAGGTGCGGGTGATTTGCGGCACCGTCTCGGGCGCGTACTGGAGCCGCTTCCAGAAGGGCTCGGTGCGGTAGTTGATCGCCTTCTGGCCGCTGTCCTCGGGATCATCCAGGCCCCCGAGGTTCTTGACCGGCGTCGCCGGCGAACCCGACTGCAGGTTGACGTCGTTCTGCATCATGACGACGAATTCCCGGAAGGTGCCCGCCGTGGCCGAGGTCACGGTGGCGGCGGTGCGGGTGGCGGTGTCCTCGGTCCAGGTGGCGTCCGCCGGCTCGATGATGAGGGAGCCGAAGAGGCCGGTGGCGACGTGCATCAGCGGGTCGGGGGGAAGGAGGTTGGTGGCGCCGAACTCGACGGGCGTCGCGGTGACGCTGCCGTCGGCGTTGATCTGCACGTCGCCGGCGTACCACTGGTAGGTCTTGGCGGCGCCGTTGATGGCGATCGTCTGGGTGGAGTTGCCGCCGATGTTGGCGCCGTCGTAACGGCTGACGTCGTAGTAGAGGAGCTGCGGCGATAGGCCGACGTTGGGCGACGGCCTGAGGTCGTTGTTGTTGAAGCCTTCCACCAGCATTGGCAGGGTGCTGTAGCCGGTGGGGGTCTTAGGCGTCTCGCCGAAGCCATTGCGCACGGTGATCTGGATGCACTCGCCGGCTCGGGCGCGCAGCACCAGGGGCTCGACGGGCACGCCGGCCGCGAGCTGCGGCGGGTTGGTCGCGGCCACCAGGTCGCTGGTGCGGGCGAACATCATGCCGTAGACGTGGGAGAGCGGCCCGTAGGAGCCGTCGGTGCGGGAGTTGTAGATGATCTTGGCGCCCGGCAGGGACTTGAAGGCTTCGATCGCCGTCACGTCGAGAGCGCGGACCGGTGCGTCCTTCGGGCATGAGAAGTCCCAGGCGCCAACGGTACCGGGATCGAGGGCCGAGCGGCCATTGGGGTTGCTGGGCAGGGCCGCGAGGTCCGGCCGGGTGTTGGAGTAAGTCCGGAAGAGTCCCCAGATGCCGTTCCAGTAGTCGTCCGTCGAGGAGCCCGCCGACCACAGCCGGTCGACATAAGGGCCGGTCGAGTTTTTGATCAGCTGCGGCACGATGAACTCGAAGTGCTCGGAAATGCCCATCATCTGGCTGCCGCGCCAGCCGGAGTTGGGATCGGACGGCTCGGAGAGCCACTTCATCCCATGGATGCTGAAGTTGTGCCCCTCCTCGTGAGCGCCGACCAGGACGCGGATCTGCACGCGGTCGTTCTCATAGGCGCGCAGCAGGGGGGTGTAGGGATCCTTGTCCTGGACGTCGCCGGTCAGCGGCGCGTAGAACGTGGGCTGGACGTTGAACGACGTGTCCGAGCGCACGATCGACGAGGAGAAGGCGGAGGCGAGGTCGCCTGCCTGCGCGTTGGTCGCCGGGTTGCGCATGCGCATCGACAGCGGCTCGTTGCGGTAGTTGACGGACATGGTGCCGTCGTCGGTGGAGGAGATCAGCTCCGGGCAGGGCAGTGGAGCGCCGCCTGGACAGACGGCCGCCTTCTGCAGCAGGTCGGGAAGGCCGATGTCGTCGCGCACCGGCGGATTGATGACGTGGGTCGGGTCGGGGAAGCCGGTGCTCTCGGCGGTGTAGGCGAGCTGGTAGTCGGCGAACTCGATCATGAACTCGCGGTAGTCGTCGCCGGCGCCCGGCGGATCGATGATCGCCTGCCAGGAGGTGGGGCCGCCGTCGGCCCGGGTGTAGAAGGCAGCGTTGGTCTCGCCATGCTTCCAGGTCGAGCCCGCGGGCTCCACCACCAGGCCGGCGTAGAGGCCCGTCTGCTGGTGGGTCGAGGGACCGAAGTGGTCATGGGTGAAGACGGTGCGCAGGGTGCGGTCATTGCCCTGGTTGTCGAGCACCGGATCGACGTACCAGCGCTGCACGGTGGTCTGGGCGCCGAGAAAGGAGTTGCCGGGGCCGGCGCCGAAGAATGGATGCGGCTGGGCCACCGGGCAGGCGAAGGTGCCATTTCTCGCATCGCCCGCGGCGCAGCCGTTCTGGGCGCGGATGGCGTTGATGCGCTCCACCACCTCGCCGGGGCCGAACGAGCCGTCCTCGTAGTTCCAGCCATTGCCGGCGCCGTCGGAGGAGGTGACGTCGAACTTCACGAGATGGATGTGCTGGCCCAGCACGTCGGTGGGGGTGCGCACCTGGAAGTCGTCGAGCGCGTACTCGTTGGGCACCAGGTTGGTGAGCTGATACTGAATGCAGTCGCCGGTGTTGGCGCGGAAGAACAGCGGCTCCGGCGGTTTGGCCGCGCCGCCGCCGGCCGGGCTGAGGTAGCTCGCCACGTCCTGCCACAGCGAGAGGAAGCGCTGCTGCGGGAGGTGCCAGCCGGCCTTGTTGAGCTTGACGTCGGTCTGGATGTCCGCGGCTTTGTACAGCCGGGCATTGCCCATCGGGGTGCCGGCGGCGTCGATGCAGGGATCGGCGAAGGGCGCGCCGGCGATGGCCGGGCGGCCGTTGGTGAGGAACTTGACCGGCCCGCTGTTGCCGCCGTCGCAAAGACCGGCGGGCGTGCAGCTCGGGTGCTCGCGCACCGCGTGATAGGCCATGGCCTGCAGCTCGACGGCCGAGCCGGTCTCGGGAATCGCCGTGGCCACGGCGGTCAGCAGCGTCTTGTGGAAGTCGAGGCGGGTGTGGGCCTCGTTGAAGGTGCCGCCGGTGATGATGTGGCGCGGCAGGCCGCCGTCGGTGATGGTGTCGAGCGGCGGATGGGGGGGCCGGTGGCCCGCCGAGCCGGGGACGAAGAAGGGGAAGCCGGGGTTGCCCGCGCCGGTGATCTGGGGCTGGCCGCCCACGATGGCCACGGCGGCTCCCGGCATCGGCGCCATCGGCTTGCCGGGCAGGGGAACCAGGGCCGGAATCGGGGTGCCGGCGGCGATCTCGCCGTCCGGCAGGGCGCGCGCGCCGGCGGCCGGCCGGCCATTCGTGTCGAGCTGCGTGCCATCTTCAAACACGTCGTGCACCCGCCAGAGCGACCACATGCCCTGGGCGAAGTGGGGGTAGAAGTGGCAGTGGAAGATGGAGTCGCCCGGCGTCAGGTTCTTGTTGCCGCTGCCTTCGTGCACGATGTCGCCGGTGAACGAGGAACCGGGTCCGAGCGCTTGGCTGTCGAGGTAGGACGACTTGTCGCTGTCGGCCGAGAAGAGCCACTGGTGGGCGTGCAAATGGTGGATGTGGTGCTCCTTCGAGCCGCCGTGGAGGACGCGGAACTTGGTGTGGTCCCGCAGGTAGGAGTGATAGACGTTCGACGGATCGTCGGCGTAGAAGGCCTTGGTGGCCTTGGCGCCCGGCGTCGGAGTGCAGCCCATCGTTCCGGACGGCGGCAGGGCCGTGTCGCGGATGTTCTGCACCGTGCAGGGAGCATTGGCCGGTACATCCACCACCATGGCCGGATCGCCTACCGCCCAGGAGGTGAGAAAGAACTCCTCGAACTTGCATTCCGTGCAGCCCCGCATGGGACCCACGCCGATGCGGTTGGCGAGCACCTCGGCGCCCACGCCGGCGGTGCCGTAGTTGATGGCGAAGGCATCGCGCCCGCTCTGCAAGGTGTGGGAGAGCACCTTGTCCTCGAACTGCGGGAAGGCCTGCACGGCACCGACCTCGTCGTGGTAGATGATGGTGAACTCCCGGAACGGCTGCTCGCGCTGGGGATAGGTGACGTTGACGGGGAAGGTTCCGGCCGGGTACCAGCCGTAGGCGCCGGAGTCCGGCGTCGAGCCGGCGATGATGGCCGTCAGATCGGTGGCCACCACCTGGGTGCCGTCCAGCATGTCGAGGACGAGCTGGCCGGCGCGCGGGTGGCCGGCGGGGAAGCGGGCCTCGTAGTTGAGCGTCGGCTGGCCATAGGCCGTGGTGCCGGTGGTGGCGACCGCGAGGTCGGCGCGGGTCACCTGGCTGCGGTACCAGCGGGAGCCCGCGGGCTCGACGATCAGCGCCCCGAAGAGGCCGGAGTTGATCTGGCCGCCGTCCCCCTCGCCGCCGGTGGTGGCGCCGCCGCTGTTGAGCACGTGCTCTCCCTCCTTGTCGCCGTAGAGGGTGTAGACGGCGGAGCCGCCGGGCGGCACGAGGCTGGAGACGTTGGTGCCGACGTTGCTCCCGTCGCTACCGATGCCGCCCACCACCTGCATGCCGGAGACGTGGACCGACGCCCAGCGCGTGGCGGGCTGCTCCTGGTCCACCACGGCATTGGCGAGAAAGTTCTGAAAGTTGATCTGGAGGCAGTCGCCCACGTTCATCCGCAGCACCATGGGGCGGGGCCGCTTCTCGGACCGCACCCGCACGTTGCCGGGCGAAAGCGCGGTGCCCGTTATGGGCACCACGTCCCGGCGCAGGGCGAACATCATTCCCTGCGGCTCGACGGCGCCCAGCCGGTTCCAGAAGAAGACCTGGTCGAAGGCCACGACGTCCGCCGTGAGGGTTCGAGCGCAGGTGAGGGCGAAGCCGGGAGCCGGCAGGCCAAGCACCGCCAAAAAGGCGGCGATGGCGAGCCAGCGGCCGGTACGAAGGTAAAGACTCAAAGCACACATAGGCTTTTCTCCTCAAGTTCGAGCCGGACGGACCCCGCTGCCCTTCTCCCGTTCGGGAGGTGGCCATTGGGAAAGGCGAAGAGCCTGGCCGCCCGAGGCCGGAATCCGCTTGACTCGTGATGAACTACCGGGCTACGCCTGAGAGTGGAGGAGCCAACCTTACTGGGGGATTACAACAAGGGATCAAGGAGATGGGCATGCACGGCGACATAGGCGTCGTCGTCAATCACTTTGAGACACCTTCCTAGGGAGCTTCCTCCTCCCAGCCGCGGGCCCGCTCCACCGCCCGGCTCCAGCGGGCTCGCCGCTCGGCCGCGGCCCCGGCGTCGAGGGCCGGCTCGAAGGTCCGCTCCACCTGCCAGCGGTCGGAGATCTCGTCCGTGCCGTTCCACACGCCCGTGGCGAGACCGGCGAGATAGGCGGCGCCGAGGGAGGTCGTCTCCTGCACCCGCGGGCGGACGACGGGCACGCCCGTCAGATCGGCCTGGATCTGCATCAGGAGGTTGTTGACGGTGGCGCCGCCGTCCACCCGCAGCTCGGCGGTGGGGAGGCCGGAGTCCGCCTCCATGGCGGAGAGCACGTCCGCCACCTGAAAGGCGATCCCCTCCAGGGCGGCGCGGGCGATATGGGCGGCGGTGGTGCCGCGGGTGATGCCCAGGAGGGCGCCGCGGGCATAGGCGTCCCAGTGGGGAGCGCCGAGACCGGTGAAGGCGGGCACCAGGACGACGCCGCCGACGTCGGGCACGCTGGCCGCCAGGGCCTCGATCTCCGCCGCCGAGCGGATGAGCCCCAGGCCGTCGCGCAGCCACTGCACCACGGCGCCGGCCATGAAGACGCTCCCTTCCAGCGCATAGGCGGTGCTCCCCGCCAGCTTCCAGGCCGGGGTGGTGATCAGCTCGTGGCGCGAGGAGATGGGGCGGTCGCCCGTATTCATCAGGAGGAAGCAGCCGGTGCCGTAGGTGTTCTTCACCATGCCCGGGGCGAGGCAGGCTTGGCCGAAGAGCGCGGCCTGCTGGTCGCCCGCGATACCGGCAATGGGAATTGGGGCGCCGAGGAGGCCGGCGGCCGTCTCGCCGTAGACCTCGCTGGAGGAGAGGACCTCGGGGAGCAGCTCTCTGGGAATATCGAGGGCGGCGAGCAGCTCCTCGTCCCACTCCCCGGTGTGGAGGTTCCAGAGCAGGGTGCGGGAGGCGTTGGTGACGTCCGTGGCGTGGCGTCCTCCGGCGGCCCCTCCCGTGAGGTTCCACAACAGCCAGGAATCGACGGTGCCGAAGGCGAGGCGCCCGGCCTCGGCGGCGTCGCGGGCGCCGGGAATCTCTTCGAGGAGCCATGCGAGCTTGGTGCCGGAGAAGTAGGGATCGAGCACCAGCCCCGTGCGCTCGCGAAAGAGGCTCTCGAGGCCCGCCCCCTTCAGCCGGTCGCAGGCGCCGGCCGTGCGGCGGTCCTGCCAGACGATGGCGTTGGCGAGCGGCAGGCCGGTTCGGCGGTCCCAGACGATCGTCGTCTCGCGTTGATTGGTGATGCCGAGCGCCGCCACGTCGCCGGCGGCGATGCCCGCCCGCGCCAGGGCCTCGCGCGCCGTGGCGAGCTGCGAGTCCCAGATCTCCTGGGGATCGTGCTCCACCCAGCCGGGGCGGGGAAAGATCTGCTGGATCTCGCGCTGGGCCATGGCGACGGCCGAGCCGGAGTCGTCGAAGACGATGGCCCGCGAGCTGGTGGTTCCCTGGTCGAGGGCGAGGACGTACGGCATGGCGGCGAACTATAACGGCATCTGAGGGCGATAGACTCCCCGCCCGGAGGGCAAGCATGCACGAGATCCGTTTTCGCCGCAGGGTGGAGTTCGTCGATACCGACATGAGCGGGATCATGCATTTCTCCCGCTATCTGGTCTTCATGGAGAACGCCGAGCACGCCTTCCTGGCGGCTCTCGGCGCCCGCGTGCAGTGGCGGGAGGGCGAGCGGGAGATGACGTTCCCGCGCGTCGCGGTCTCCTGCGAGTACTTGTCAGCCACCCGCTTCGGCGACGAGTTGGAGGTCCACCTGACGGTGCTGCGCAAGGGGACGAAGTCGCTGACCTATGGCTTCGAGATCGCCCGCGAGGGAAAGGCCGTGGCGCGGGGGCGCACCACCTGTGCCTGCTGTGAGCTGGACGGGCCGGAAGGGCTGCGCTCGGTGCCGATTCCTCAGTGGATCGCGGAGCGAATCGAGGAAGCGGCACCGGGCGAAGGCTAGGCGCGGTGCCTACTGCAAGACCACCAGCGCCACGCGCCGGTTCTGCGAGCGCCCGGTGCGGGTGTTGTTGTCCGACACCGGTACGGTCTCGCCGTAGGAGATGACGTTGATTTTGTGGAGCGGGAAGCCGTGCTTCTGGTTGAGGTAGCGTCGCACGGACTCGGCCCGCAGCAGCCCCAGCTCCTCGTTGTACTTCACCGAGCCGACGTTGTCGGTGTGGCCCTGGATCTCGACGTAGACGTTCTGGTTGTCTGCCTTGATCTTGGCGGCGAACTCGTCGATGGCCGCCTGGGCCTCGGGCCCCAGGTCGGAGGTGTCGAAGCCGAACTTCACCTTCTCGTCGGTCAGCACGGTCTCATAGAGGAACTTGCCCTGGGCGAGCTTGCCGGCCTGCTGGGCGCGGTCGAGCGCCTCCTGGGCGGTCTTCGAGAGATCGCCGATCTGCTGATCGTGCTGGCCGAGCTTCGTCTCGTGGGTGTTGAGCCGGGTCTGGGTCTGCTCGACCTGTCCCTGCACCTCGTCGACCCGGGTATTGACCGCTCCGGTCTCGGTCTTGACGTACTTCTTGGTCGCGCAGCCGGTGGTGCCGGCGATGACGGTAGCGAGCGCGAGAGCCACGACATACGGTTTGCTGGTCATGGTAGATATCTCCTTGAGCAGGGAGATCGTCTCCGGGGAGACGGTCTCCGCGATTTAACCTCCCGCGCGGGTTCCCGCGGGAGGCGTTCCTTTGTAACCGCGCCGGAAAACGACGGTGCGGCGATCCTTGCCTTCGACCTGGACTTCGAGCTTGTGGAACTTGACGGCTCCGTCGCCGGTCGAGAACCCGAGGACATATTGGTGGCGTACATCGTCGAGGATGGCGGTCAAGGCTTTCTGAAGATCCTCGGCGCCGTTGATCGAGTAATAGCGGCCGCCCGTCATGGCCGCCAGAAGGTTGAGCACGTCGGCGTAGCGGTAGACCTTCCTGCCCTCGGTCGAGAGCTCGTAGGGGTTGCCCGCCTCCAGCCCCAGGACGTAGGTAGGCAACTGCGCCTCCTGGACGACGGCCCGCGCCTCCTCCGGCGTCAGCCGGCTGGCGTTGTCGACGCCGTCCGTCACCAGCACCGCGAAGCGCTTGGGGTTGTGCCCTTCGAGCGAGATCTGGGGCATGCGGGCCACGGCATCGTGAAGCGCGGTGGTGCCATAGGCCTCCCAGCCGGCGATGGCCTCGTTCAGCGTTGCCGTGTTGGTGGTGAAGGGCACGTCGATCTGCAACCCCTCGCTGGCGAAGGTGGCGAGAGAGAATTCGTCGCCCGGCAGCTCCCGGGAGAGGAAGAAACGGACGACGTTGCGGCTCTCCTCCAGCTTGCCGCCGGAGGCCATGCTGCCGGAGAGATCCTGCAGGATCACGACGCTCGCCGGAGCGTCGGAGCGGCGCTCGAAGCTCTCGATGGGCACCGGCTTGCCGTCGATCAGCAGACGGAAGTCCTTGCGGTCGAGATTCTTCGCGAACCCCGCGCCGGCGCGGACGACGACCGGCACCAGCACCAGGCCGACCGACACCGAGTCCTGAAACGAGGAGGCGGGCGCCTGCGTGGCCGGCGGCTGCGGTGGTGTCTGCGCCGTCGCCCCCGGTGGGGCGGCTACGGGCAGGAGGCTAGCCCCCAGGAGAAGGACGGCTCCAAGCCGGCGTGGACCGGTGACTCTCATAACGGGCTCAGTTTGTGCAAATCTCGGACCACCGTGGGACAATGCCCGCCAGGAGGTAGGACATGTCCGACGAGATCAACATCCGCAATATTTCAGTCAAATGCGGCAACTGCAACACTTACCAGACTCTCGCCAGCTTCGGCCGGAGGGAAGAATGGAACGTCTATACCTACGAGTGCGAGAACGGCGTCTGCGATCCCAACGTCACCCGTACCCTCGTGGAAGTGCCAAGAGAGCTCGATTCCTTCGCCCGGCGCGATCCTGAGTGGCGGGGCGGCGGCAAGCACGGCGAGATCGGGGATGGCACGGCGGAGGAGTAGAGGCTCCATATAGACACTTTACAATAAATGGGCGCGGGGCGTGCACCGCACGCCCCTGTGCTACTCTCACCCGGAGCCGTCGGAGCGGCTTCTTACTCCTTCGTTTCGCTGGATCTACCGATATTCTCGTGAGGGAACCATGAAGAAGATCGTCCACGTCGTGGGCACGGGCACGATTGGCGAGCCCCTGCTCGGATTGTTCACTGACTTTCGGGACCGGATGGGGATCGACGAGGTCACCTTCCACAAGCGTACCCCGCTCGCTTCCGACCGCGCCAAGCTGAACCACCTCATCCGCCGCGGCGCCAAGCTGGCGGTCGACGAGGATGTGCGGGGCGAGTTCGAGAAGATGGGGCACGAGGTGAGCTTCGAGTCGCGCGAGGCGCTGGAACGGGCGACGGTGATCGTCGACTGCACGCCGGCGGGCAACGAGAACAAGGAGAAGTTCTACGAGAACCTCACCGGCCCCAAGGGCTTCCTCGCCCAAGGGAGCGAGTTCGATTTCGGCAAGCCCTACGCTCGCGGCATCAACGAGGACGTCCTGGTGCCCGGCGAGGATCGCTTCCTCCAGATCGTCTCCTGCAACACCCACAACATCTCGACGCTCGTCAAGACGATCTGCCACGACGGCGGCCGGGATTTCTGCCTCGAGCGCGGCACCTTCGTCTGCATGCGGCGGTCGAACGACATCTCGCAGTCGGACAGCTTCGTGCCGGCCCCCAACGTCGGCAAGCACGACGACCCGGACTTCGGCACCCACCACGCGCGCGACGCCCATCACGTGTTCGAGACGCTGGACCTCGATCTCAACCTCTTCTCCAGCGCCGTCAAGCTCAACACCCAGTACATGCACTCCATCTGGTTCAACCTCGACCTCAAGCGCGACATCACGCTGGACGAGGTGAAGCAGCGGCTGCGCAACAACCCGCTGGTGGCCTTGACGGACAAGCGCTTCGCCAACCAGATCTTCAGCTTCGGCCGCGACCACGGCTACTACGGCCGCATCCTGTCGCAGACCGTGCTGGTGACGCCGACGCTCGCGGTGCGGCACAAGCGCGAGGTGTACGGCTTCTGCTTCACGCCGCAGGACGGCAACTCCCTGCTCTCCTCGGTGGCCGCGGCGCTGTGGCTCATCGAGCCGGACTGGGAGAGCGTCAACACCCGGATCTCCACCCTCAACCGCTGGCTGTACCGGGAGATCTGAATCCGGATTCCGGATACGGGTCTGCTGCTCGGGATCATCCCTCTCGGTCTGATATGCGCCCCGTCGAGCTGCGTTTCGGGGATCTGCGGATCGAGGGGTTTTCGCGGGCCGGCGACGACAACTGGTTCCGCATCCATCCTCCTGGGCTCGCGCTCGACGTGGGGCGCGGGGCGACGCAGCTGGCGGGGGCGCAGGACGTTTTTCTCAGCCACGGCCACCTCGACCACGCGATGGGGCTTCCCTTCGTCCTCTCGCAGCGCTCTCTCCACCGGCTGGTTCACACCCGGGTGTTCTGTCCGGCGGAGGTCGTCGAGCCCCTGGGCGATTTCATCGCCGCCGCCGAGAGGATGGAGAACGCCCGCTACCGCTACGAGCTGCTGCCCCTGGTCCCCGGCGACCGGGTGGAGGTGGGGCGGGGATTGCACATCGAAGCGTTCGCCACGTACCACGTGGTGCCGACGCTGGGCTACCACCTCTGGCGCAGCCGGCGGCGCCTGGCGCCTGCTTTCGCCGGCAGTACCCGGGAGGAGCTCATCGACTTGAGGGCGCGCGGCGTCGACACCTCGGAGTCGGTGGAGGACATCTGGCTTTCCTACTGCGCGGATACCGGGCCGGCGATCTTCGACCGCGAGCCGCGGATCTTCGGCAGCAAGGTGCTGATGGTGGAGTGCACCTTCGTCGGCGAGGAGCATACCGACAAGGGGGAGCGCTTCAAGCACCTCCATCTGGGCGACATCGCGCAACATGCGGAGCGGTTCCGCAACGAGGCGATCGTCCTGCATCACCTCTCCCGCCGCTTCCGCGTGGAAGAGCTGCGTGCCGAGGTGGACCGGCGCCTGCCGGAGCTGGCGTCACGCATTCATATCCTGGTGGAGGGAACGGCTGGATGAGAGGACGACAAGGAGGACCGGGAGGATCGGAACGGCCCCCAGGCGGACGCGGCGCCGGCGGAGCCCCCCGTGGACCGGGAGGCGGCCGCGCTCCGGGCGGCCCGCCGCGGGGACCCGGCGGCGGCAGAGGTCCGGAAGGTCCGCGCCGTCCGGCCGGTGGCCCTCCGGGCGGAGGCCGTCCCAGTGGTGGCCGTCCTGGAGGTGGCCGTCCCGGTGCGGGCCGTCCGAGCTCGGGCCGCCCCGCCGAGAGCCGGGGTCCCGAGGAACGCCGTGGTCCCGCCGGCGACCGGCGGCCGAGCGGCCCTCGCCCGCCCCGTTCCGGGGCTCCTCCCCGCTCCGACCGTCCATTCCGTCCCGGCGCTCCCAGGCGGGACGGTCCTCGCAAGGACGACTCGCGCCGGCCGCCGAAAGCCTTCGGGATCATCACGGACACCCGGCGGACCCCCGAAATGCCGGCTCCTCCTCCGGTTTCCCTGCTGGTGCCGGTGCCTCAGGCTCCGCCCCGGATCGCTCCTGGAGCACGGCTGGCGGGCGTCGACGTTCTGGAGCTGCGGGTGGAGAAGCTGGTGGCCGGCGGCGACGGACTGGGCCGCTGGGAAGGTATTCCGATCTTCATCGCCCGCTCGGCTCCGGGCGATCTCCTGAAAGTGCGCATCGTGGAACGGCGGCCGGACTACGGCCGGGCGGAGATCGTGGAGATCCTGGAGGCGGGGCCGGCGCGCCGGCCCGATCCCGTGCCGGAGCTCTCGCGCTCCAGCATCTGCGACCTCCAGCATCTGGACGACCTCACCCAGGTGCTGCTCAAGGCCGGAGCGGTGAAGGAAACTCTCGAGCACATCGGCAAGATCGCGATGCCGCACGATCCCGAGCTGATTACCGGCGAGCCCTGGCACTACCGTCTGCGGACTCAGGTCCACACCGCGATCGATCCGCTGACCGGCGCCGTGCTTGTCGGCTATCACGCCCGGGGGACCAACGAGGTGATCCCCGTCACCCGCTGCCCACTGCTGGTGCCGGAGCTGGAGGCTTTCCTCGCCGAGCTGCCTTCGCTTTTGAGCCCGCAGGCGGCGGATGCGCCGAAACGGCTGGACCTCGCGGTGGGGGATAGCGGCGTCGTCAGCGTCTCCCCCGTGGTCAAGGGCCTGCAACAGGGCGAGGTCTCCACCAAGGTGGGGGACTTCACGTACTTCTACGATTCGCGCTGCTTCTTCCAGGCCCATCGTGGTCTCCTGCCGAAGCTGGTGCAGGCGGTGGTCGGCCCCTGGGAAGGGGAGACGGCGGTGGACCTCTACTCGGGAGTCGGGCTGTTCACCCTGCCGTTGTCGACCCGGTACCGCCAAGTGATCGCCGTCGAAGGCGATCAGATCGCGGCGCGCTTCGGCCGCATGACCGTCAAGCGCAACCGGGTGACCAATGTCGAGGCGCTCAACAAGGCCGTCGAGACCTGGGTGCGCGACATGCCGGAGCAGGTGGACCGGGTGGTGGTGGATCCGCCGCGGGGTGGGCTGTCCAAGGACGTGCGCCACGCCCTGCTGCTGCGCCGGCCGGCGCGCATCACCTACGTCTCCTGCCACCCGGCGGCCCTGGCCCGCGACCTCCATGAGCTCGCGGACTCGTATCGCATCGAGCATCTGGCCTTCATCGATCTTTTCCCCCAGACCGGCCATATGGAGGTCCTGGTTCAGCTCGTGGCCAAGCCGGCGCTCGGCTAGGAGCCTGGGGCGAGCACGCTCCTTGCATTGCGAAATATGGTGATGCCGACCCTATCGCTGCCGCTCCAGCCGCCGGTCTGGAATCGCCTCATCCGGCTGGGACGCCGCCTTGTCCTGACGGTCTTCGCCCTGGCGGCGTGCGGCTGCACGATGCTCTCGGTCGACAAGCGGAGCTTCTATCAGTATGACCACCCCTCCGCCGTGGAGGACGACGCCTTCCGTCGCTCGCTCGATGCTTTTGGCAACGCGATGGTGGGGGGCAACCGCGTCGAGATCCTGAACAACGGCGATGCCATCTTTTCCGCGATGACCGAGACGATTCGCAACGCCAAGGTGACGGTCGATCTCGAGTCCTACATCTTCAAGAACGACAAGGCCGGCGAGATCGTCGCCGAAGCGCTGATGGCCGCCGCGCGGCGGGGCGTCGAGGTGCGGGTGATGGTCGATGCCACGGGCAGCAGCCATTCCGGACCGATTCTCGACCGCATGCGCAAGGCGGGCGCCAAGGTCTACGTGTTCCATCCCATCCGGCTGTGGAGCCTGTACAAGATCGGCCGGCGGACGCACCGCAAGATCCTGGTGGTCGACGGCAACATCAGCTTCACCGGCGGCTTCTGCATCGCCGACAACTGGCTCGGGGACGCCCGCAACCCGAAGGAGTGGCGGGACATGATGGTGCGGGCCACCGGCCCGGTCTCGGCGCAGATGCAGGCGATCTTCGGCGAGGATTGGACGTACACGACCGGCGAGATCCTGGCGGGCGACAAGTTCTATCCGCGCATCGAGCCGGCGGGAGACATCCTGGGTCAGGGGATCAAGGTGTCGCGCGGCGACTCGTCCTCCCTCGCGGCGATGTTCTACTTCGTGGCGATCGAGTCGGCCCGCAAGTCGATCCACATTCAGAACGCCTACTTCGTCCCCGACGCGCAGATCCGCGCGGCGCTCATCCGGGCGGCGAAGCGCGGCGTCGACGTGCGGGTCATGGTCCCCGGCCGGCACATCGACATGCCGCTCCTGCGCATGGCCTCGCGGCTCCACTACGGCGAGCTGCTCAAGGCCGGCGTCCGCATCCTGGAGTACAACCGGACGATGATGCACAACAAGAACGCCGTCGTCGACGGCATCTTCAGCACCGTCGGCTCGATCAACTTCGACGCCCGCTCGCTGCTCCAGAACAACGAGGACAGCCTCTCCTTCTACGACCGCGACTTCGGAGCGCGGATGGAAGCCACCTTCGCGGAGGACGCGAAGCACTGCCGCGAGGTCACCTATGAGAGCTGGAAGAGGCGCGGTCCCGAGCAGCGGATCGCGGAGCTGTTTTCGTCGTTCCTGCAGCCGTTGTACTGAGGGACGAAGGGGGATGTGAGAACCCGAGGATGGGGATTCGGACCTTCGATCTGCCGCGGTTGGATTGGTTTCAGGTTGGGCGGTCATTGCCGATCCTGAGACGCCCCACGGGGTAGCTGGCGCTACCCTGCGGGCGTCTCTACATTGGGGTCGTACCGGTGTGGAAATTGGAACGCTGAGGCCTTTCCGGAAAGTCACCTGGTCGCCTCCTACGGGCGCCGCCGATCTGGATCACGTCGCCGGTTCGCCCCCACTGTAGAGACGCCCGGAGGGTAGCGCCAGCTACCCCGTGGGGCGTCTCCGAGGCGGCGAAAACCGCTCATAAGGCGAGGGCCTTCCCTCGGGAGAGCACCTCCCTACGCGTGACAACCCCTCCCTCCTTCCTCTATCTTTGTCGCCTCTATGGCCGACACCTCCGTCCTGGAAGACCGAGGCGCGCAGGGGTTCGTGCGCGAATTGGGGCTGCTCGACTCGGTGATGCTCGTCACCGGGTCGATGATCGGCTCCGGCATCTTCATCGTCTCGGCCAACATGGCGCGGCAGTTGGGCTCGGGGGGGTGGCTGCTCGCGGCCTGGGTCGTCAGCGGGCTCCTGGTGATGGCGGCGGCGCTCTCCTTCGGCGAGCTGGCGGCCATGATGCCGCGGGTGGGCGGGCAGTACGTCTTCCTGCGGGAAGCGTACTCGCCGCTTTTGGGGTTCCTCTACGGCTGGACGTTCTTCCTGGTGATCCAGACGGGCACCATCGCCGCCGTGGCCGTCGCCTTCGCCCGCTTCCTGGGCGTGATCGCGCCGGGCATCTCGTCCTCGGCGTTCCTGATCAAGCCCATCGACCTCTCGCCCGGCTACGCCGTCAGCCTCTCGGTGCAGCAGCTCATAGCCATCCTGCTCATCGTGGCCTTGAGCCTCGTCAACACCTTCGGCCTGCGGACGGGCAAGGTGATCCAGAACGTCCTGACGGCGGTGAAGACCCTGGCGCTCGCCGGTCTGATCGGGCTCGGCCTCCTGGTGGGGAGCAAGGCCGTGGCGCTGGCGGCCAACTTCTCCTCGTTCCCTGCACTGTGGACGCCGCGCGACACCGTCACCATCACGCCGGACCTGTTGCCGGTCTCGCCGATCTCGGCGCAGCAGGGCGGGCTGGCCCTGCTGACCGTGTTCCTCATCGCCCTCGTCGGCCCGCTCTTCTCGGCCAGCGCGTGGAACGACGTCACCTTCGCGGCGGCGGAGATCCGTAACCCACGGCGCAACCTGCCGCTGGCGCTGGCGGCCGGGGTGGGGCTGGTGAGCCTGCTCTACGTGCTGGCCAATGTGGCCTACCTGGTGACGCTGCCGCTCGCGGCCATCCGCGGGGCGCCCGAGGACCGGGTGGGCACGGCGGCGCTGGAGGCGATCCTCGGCGGCGGGGGAGCGTCGATCATGGCGGTGGCGATCATGATCTCGACCTTCGGCTGCAACAACGGGCTCATCCTCGCCGGTGCCAGGGTCTACTACGCCATGGCCCGGGACGGCCTTTTCTTCCGGGCCGCCGGCCGCCTCAACCGCTGGCGGGTGCCCGGAACGGGGCTTGGCATCCAGTGCCTCTGGGCGGGGCTGCTGGTGATTCCACGCACCCGGTTGCGCGATCCCTCCGGAGCGTTGATTCTCGACAAGGCGACGGGCGCGCCGCAGTACGGCAACCTGTACACCAACCTGCTGGAGTACGTGGTCTTCGCCGTGCTGCTCTTCTATATTTTCACCCTGATCGGCCTCTTCATCCTGCGGCGCAAGCAGCCGGACGCCGAGCGCCCCTACCGGGTCTGGGGCTATCCGTTCGTGCCGCTGTTCTATATCGGGGGGGCGGCCCTGGTGGTGATCGCGTTGCTGGTGTACCGCACGCAGACCACCTGGCCGGGGCTGCTCTTCGTGCTCACCGGCATCCCCGTCTACTTCCTGTGGCGGCGGGTGGGCGTGCGTGAGATCGATTAGAAAGCCAATATGCCCCGCCGTTACGAAGCCCTTCCGGGGACGGCTGTCCCTTTCTGGCGCCTGAAGCTCGGTACGGCGCTGCTCGCGCGCCTGCGTCACGGCTACAGCCGGGCCGACCTGCGGGCGGACGTGCTGGCGGGCGTCGTGGTGGGTATCGTGGCGCTGCCGCTCTCCATGGCGCTGGCGGTGGCTTCGGGAGTCGCGCCGCAGTATGGCCTCTACACGGCGATCGTCGCCGGGAGCGTCGTCGCGGCCCTGGGCGGCTCCATGGTGCAGGTCTCGGGTCCCACGGCGGCCTTCGTGGTGCTCCTGGCTCCGATCTCCGCCAAGTTCGGCCTGGGAGGTTTGATCCTCGCGACGCTCATGGCGGGCCTCCTGCTCGTGGCCATGGGGGCGGGCAAGCTGGGGAGCCTCATTCAGTTCGTCCCCTATCCGGTGACCACGGGTTTCACGGCGGGCATCGCCGTGGTGATCGCCACGTTGCAGCTCAAGGACTTCCTCGGACTCTCGGTGGCGAAGATGCCCGAGACCTACCTGGAGAAGGTGGGAGCGCTGGCGCGGGCGCTTCCCACTCTGCGCTGGCAGGATCTCGCTATCGGCCTGTTCACCCTGGCCATTCTCCTTCTCTGGCCGCGGGTGACGCGCAAGGTGCCGGGGCCGCTGATCGCCCTGGGTCTGGCCGGCGTCCTCGCGTACGTGCTCACCCTCTGGTTCCCGGACTTCTCGGTGGCGACCATCCACAGCCGGTTTTTGGAAGGCATCCCCCAGCGTCCCCCCATGCCGGGGCTCCCCTGGCACCTGCCGGGACCGGACGGGCATCCCCTCGGCCTCTCATTCGGACTCATCCGCGCCTTGGTGCCCTCGGCCTTCGCCATCGCCATGCTGGGGGCCATCGAGTCGCTGCTCTCGGCCGTGGTGGCGGACGGCATGACGGGCGGCTCCCACGATCCGGACGCCGAGCTGGTGGCGCAGGGGATCGGCAACATCGTGGCGCCCTTCTTCGGCGGCATCGCGGCCACGGGCGCCCTGGCGCGCACGGCCACCAACGTCCGCTCGGGCGCCCGCTCGCCGCTGGCGGCCATCTTTCACTCCGGCTTCGTGCTGCTCTCGGTGCTGCTGCTGGCGCCGGTCCTGAACTATCTGCCCATGGCATCGCTCGCCGCGCTGCTGCTCATCGTGGCCTGGAACATGAGCGAGGTGAAGCACTTCACGCATGCGATGCGGGTGGCGCCGCGCAGCGACGTCGTCGTGCTGCTGCTCTGTTTCGGATTGACGGTGATCTTCGACATGGTGGTGTCGGTGACGGTGGGCGTGGTGCTGGCGGCGCTCCTCTTCATGCGGCGCATGGCGGAGGTCTCGAACGTCCGCCTGGTGGATCAGCACCCCATCGCCACCCAGGGGCTGCCGAAGGACGTGCTGATCTACGAGGTGGCCGGGCCCCTCTTCTTCGGCGCGGCGCAGAAGGCGATGAGCGCGCTTCAGCGGGTGCCCACGGGAGTGAGCGTCGTCGTGCTCGACCTCTCCTCGGTGCCGGTGATGGACGGCACGGGCCTGGTCAGCCTCGAATCGGCGATCTCCCGCCTGCACCAGCTCGGCATGTTCGTGGTGCTGGGAGGAGTTCAGGCCCAGCCGCTCCGAGTCCTGGCCCGCTCCGGCATCCGCGAGCACCGCGACCAGATCGCCGTCCACCGCACAATGGCGCGGGCGATCGCCACGGCGATAGGGCATTCGCGGGCGGGGGTGGTTGCGGGGTGAGGTCGGGACTCTTGACCCACGGGTCAGGACTCTTGACCCACGGGTCGGAACTCTTGACCCACGGGTCGGAACTCTTGACCCACGGGTCGGAACTCTTGACCCACGGGTCGGAACTCTTGACCCAAGGGTCGGAACTCTTGACCCACGGGTCGGGACTCTTGACCCACGGGTCGGGACTCTTGACCCACGGGTCACGTCACTTGACCCACGGGTCACGCAACCCGCCCCGCGGGTCGCGGCACCCGAGAGACGGGTCGCCTCGCGGATCCGGCCGGTCGCGCGACGCGTCGCGCGGGTCGCGCAGCCCAACTCGCCGCCTTCGAAAGAGCTAGTCGGCCGGAAGCAGTTATGATCCCCGCATCATGATTACGCGGATCGAAGCCCTGGGATATCGCTGTCTCCGCTACATCCGCCAGCCTCTCGATCCGTTCCATGTCCTAGTCGGACCGAACGCAAGCGGCAAGACGACCTTCCTTGACGTGATTGCGTTCCTAGGGCGGTTGGTGTCGGATGGTCCCGATGCGGCAATCGAGGAGAGGACGCAGAATTTCTACGATCTCGTGTGGCGTGGCGAAGGAACCAAGTTCGAGCTGGCGATCGAGGCAGCCATACCTGAACCCTTACGTAGGGCAAAGTTCGTCACTGTCCGATACGAGGTAGCCATCGGCATCGATCCCGAAACTCAAGAATTGGGACTGGATGATGAAACAGTCAGGATAGAGCGTCTCGGTTTGAATACGAGTAGGCTGGCTAAGCTGTTATCCAAGACCGAGCCCTCCTACCGTCCACGGGTGCCTAGCACGATTCTCCTCAAGAGCTCTGGAGCTTCGCGGACGGTTATCCATAAGGTGAAAGGAGGGAACGACAACTTCTATTCGGAGACCTCTGAGCAGACCCGAAAGGGTTGGGTCCCCGCCTTCAAGTTGGGTCCTCGACGCTCGGCTCTCGGCAACATGCCGGCCGATGAATCGAAGTTTCCCATCAGCACTTGGCTCCGGGACCTGCTGACCGCCGGGGTCCAGCAATTGGAGCTGAACAGTCTCCTGATCCGTAAGGCAAGCTCACCTGGGCAAGGTCAGGGTTTCAGATCGGACGGGTCCAATCTACCATGGGTTGTCGCTGATCTGCGGCAGCGTTCGCCCGATCGTTTCCGGCAGTGGATCGCCCACCTTCAGACCGCCTTTCCGGATCTGCAGGACATCAAGACGGTCGAGCGTCCCGAGGACCGGCACCGCTACCTCATGCTCGTGTACGACGAGGGTCTCGAGATTCCCTCCTGGATGGCTTCCGACGGCACTCTGAGGATGCTGGCACTCACCTTGCTTGCCTATCTGGAGGACTTCAAGGGGATCTACCTCATCGAAGAGCCCGAGAACGGGATCCATCCCCGGGCGATCGAGACCATGACGCAGTCGCTGTCCTCGGTCTACAACGCGCAGGTCCTCATGGCGACCCACTCGCCGGTGATCCTGAGCACGGTCGAGGCCGAGCAGATCCTCTGCTTTTCCAAGACGCAGGAGGGTGCCACGGACATCATCCGGGGGAGCGAGCATCCGGCGTTGCAGTCCTGGAAGCACGAGACGACTCTGGGGACGCTGTTCGCCGCCGGAGTCCTGGGATGAGCGCGGATCTGATCCGGAAAGACCTCATCCTCCTCGTTGCCGACAAGGACATGGAATTTTCCCTGAAGGGGCTGCTGTCGCGCTTCCGGTCTCTCAAGATCCGGCAGGTGGCCTTCGATCTCTACGTGCACCCGGAGCGCGATCCGGGATGCCTCCTGCGTGCCCATGATTTCCTGAGACCCTTCGCGAGCCAGTACGAACGCACACTGGTCTTGCTTGACCACGACGGATGCGGCCAGGAATCGGAGGAGCGCTCCAAGCTGGAGTCCGATCTCGAAAAGAGGCTCTTCGATAACGGCTGGGAAGCTCGCGCAGCCGCCATCGTGATCGCTCCGGAGCTGGAGAATTGGGTCTGGAGTGACTCCCCGAAGGTCGATATCGCCCTGGGTTGGGAAGGGAAGGCACCGCCGTTGAGGGACTGGCTGGGAGAGAAGGGCCTTTTGCAGGCCGGCGACGTGAAGCCGGCCGATCCGAAGCGGGCGGTTGAGATGGCGCTTTGGACGGTCAGCAAACCCAAATCCTCAGCGATCTACCTTGCGGGATCGGCACAACGAGCCGTACTGACTCCCTGGGCCCACTCGCGCAGGCACTGCCTCAGCTTCCCGAGGCTTCTGCGGCCATGCTACGATAGACACCGACGAGTTGCGTCACGACGGGTTTCCATGATCTGATCCCGCGACCCGTTGGGGAAAGGCAGGCACGGATGAGCGTCCTCCCGCGCGAGAAGCAGGAGATCGAATACCCCACCTCCGACGGCCAGCCCATGGCCGAAACACCTCAGCACATGCAGGTGATGGTCGACGTCATCTTCGGCCTGGCTGGCCGCTATGCCGAGGTCCAGGACGTCTGGGTGGGCGGCAATCTCTACTTCTTCTACGAGAAGGGCAACCCCAAAGCCCGGGTGGCGCCGGACGTTCTGCTGGCCAAGGGCGTCAGAAAGTGGGACCGGCCGAACTATCTGCTCTGGCAGGAGGGTCCTCCCGCCCTGGCCGTCGAGGTGACGTCGAAGAAGACCCAGCGTAAGGATCGGGACGTCAAGAAGCCGCTCTACGAAAGGCTGGGGATCAAAGAATTCGTGCTCTTCGATCCCTTCGGGGAGTACCTGCGACCTCCACTCCAGGGTTTCCGGCTGATGCGGGGAAGCTATCAGCCCATCCCGCTGGAGGCGGACGGCTCGCTACGCAGCCAGACGACGGGTCTCTGGTTCAAACGCGAGGGCCAGCGGCTGCGGCTGGTGGACGTGATCACCGGCGAGCCTATCCTGTGGCGGGAAGAGCTCGAAGTGGCCCACCGCCAGGAGGCCGCCGCACGGCTGGCCGCCGAAGAGCGAATCCGTGTTCTGGAAGCGGAGCTGAGCCGCCTCCGGAAGGGCTAGCGCCGGCTTCTCCTGCTCTCCCCGGTTTCCTTTCTCGAAATCAGAGTGTCCAAGCAGGTAGGATGAGCACTCTAACCACCGCAGTCTCGACAGGCCCCTGGAGCGGCGATATGCGGGAACGGCCCGATGGAGCTCGGGAAGGGCGGCTGCTGGCCGCGCTGGCCGCGGGCGACCGGTCGGCGGCCGAGGAGCTCGTGGAGCGGACCTATCGCGGGGTGTTTTCCCTGCAACGCAGGCTCTGCGGCGACCCGGACCTGGCGGCGGATCTCACGCAGGAGACCTACCGCAAGGCGTGGGACGCGCTGCCGAGCTTCAACGGCCGGTCCCAGTTCTCCACCTGGCTGTTCCGCATCGCCTATACGACTTTCCTGAACCATCTGCGCCGGCCCCGCCGGCTCGTGCCCCTGGAAGAGCGGCACGAGGCGGTCGTGCGGGATCCCGCGCCCGCCGCCGACGACGAGGTCGACCGGGTCGCCGCCGGTGGCCGGCTGCGGCGCGCCGTTCTCAGCCTGCCGGAGGAGCTGCGGTTCACGGTGACGGCGCTCTTCTGGGGCGATCTGCCGGTCAAGGAGGTCGCCCGCCACGAGGGAGTTACGACGGTGGCCATCCGCAAGCGCCTGAAGCGGGCGCTGGGGCGGCTGGCCTTGGCGCTCGAAGAGGAGGACATCCCATGAGCAGGCTGAACGAGCGCGATATCGCAAGGGAGATGGCCGAGAGCGAAAGCTTCGAGCCGCCGGCCGGGCTGCTGGAGAAGATCAAGGCCGAGATCCCCCAGGAGATCCGCGTCGGCACGGCGGTTCCCGGCACGGTGAGCCGGAGCTTCGTGCCCAGGTCACGGTGGCCGATCGCGATCGCCGCGTCGCTCCTTGTGGGCGTCGGAGCCGGGATCATCGGGATGCGGACGTGGGAGTTCAGAGGGGCGGAGGGCCTGAAGGTCGAGTCGCATCCCGCCGCGCCGCGAAGCGTGGCGGCCAAGGCGCCGCCTCCTGCCGCTCCCGCCGCTCCCGCGGTGCCGGCCCCACCGCCGCCTCCTGCCTCGAAAGCGGACGAGTCGCTCGGCGAAGCACCGGCGGCCAGGTTGGCCGAGGCGCCCAAGGTGCTTGAGGTGGCCCCCGCTCCGGCACCGAAACTCGAACCGGAGGACCGGCGGAAGCTGCAAGACCTCGGTTACATCTCGGTGGATAAGCAGAGGGTGCAGCAACCTTCGAAGCCGATGCAGGAGCCGCAGAATCAACCCGCACCGCCTGTTTCTTCCAGAGGCGCCGCCGCGCGGGTGGAACGGGACGACGAGAAACCTTTTGCGGCCGCCGCCGCGGGAGGCACCGTCGGTGCGGCTCCAGCGGCTCCAGCGGCAGTCGCGGAAAGCCAGGCTCCGCGGCAGAAGGCGGAGGATCGGCCCTTATTGAGCCAGATGCAGGGGCTGCTCAAGAAAGAGAAGGACCAGAAGATGGGGAAGAGCTCCGCTACCCGTTTCGAGCTGACAGGGTCCACCCCCTTCGTGGATGCGACCATCCACCCGATTTCTACGTTTGGGCTGGGCGTCGACACGGCCTCGTATGCCGAGGCTCGACGCGTCCTGATGGAAGGACGGCTGCCCGACCCGGCCTCGGTGCGGGCCGAGGAGTGGTTGAGCGCCTTCGCCGACTATGACGGTCCCGCGCCGGTCCACGGGGACTTCGCGATCCGCGCCGAAGGCTCGCCGTCCCCTTTCTCCCAGGGGCCTGAGTACCGGCTGCTGCGGTTCAACATCAAGGCGCGGCAGGGGACCATCCTCCGCAATGCCAAGGCGCGGGTGGAATTCAACTCCGTGGTCGTGGCCCGCTACCGGCTGCTGGGCGCCGCCCTGTATGAGATCGAGCTGCGGAAGAACACCCCTCATTGGGAGCAGCCGGTCGCGACGATTCTCTTGCGCTATCAGGCGCCCGGGAGAGGTGCCACCACGGAGAGCTTTTGCCGGGCGGGTTTCCTGGACTTCGTGCCGTCCTGGGAGCAGGCCTCGCCGGCCCTGCGTTTGACCACGCTGGTGGCCGAGCTGGCGGAGATCCTCGGAGGTAAGCCGTGGGCGAAGCAGGCCGCCCTGGACGACGTGACCCGGCGACTCCAGGAGGTGGCTCCGCAGTTTCCCGGCAATGAGAAGGTGGCCGAGCTGGCGGATCTGGCGGCACGGGCGGCGCGGCTCAAGCCGAACCGGGTCAGGCCGGAGGAGTGAGCCAAATCCGCGCGTAATGTGAATCGTAATCTTCCGAGCCTAGGATTGAACCAATCCAGCAAGGCGAATCTAGAGTTTCGGCGCGCGCTCCTGTCCGGGGGGGTAAAAGGGGAGGGGCGCGCGCCCATGTTTCGGTCTACCCCTTCCCGCCTTTCGTCTCCTCCAGCACCCGCACCCGCTCCTTCAGCACGTCCGACTCGCGCTCGAGCTGCTCCAGACGGTCGCGTAGCGCTTTTTCGTCCTTCCCCGCCGCTTCGCTCTTCTTTTTCCGCAGATCGCGCACGGCCTTTTCGGCGTGGAGCCGTTGGCGGGGTTCCGGCTCCAGCCGGCCCCGGCGCTCGACGGCGGGGATGGCGGCGGGATCGCCCAGGGCGCCGATGGCGCTGTAGACGCCTTCCCTCGCCGTGTAGCTGGGATCGTCGAGGTAGCTGACGAGGATCTTGCGGACCTCCTCGCGCCGCCGCGTGCTCTTGCCGCCGATCTCCGCCAGGGTGCTCAGGGCCTGTCGCCGGCTGTCGATGGGCGCCCCATAGGTGGCGAACCGTTGGGCGGGGGCGAAGGCGCGGTCGGGATCGAGCTTGCCCAGGGCCTTGAGAGCCGCGACGCGTACCACCTCCCGGAAGCTGTTCTGCTCCAGGGCCGCGACGAGCACCGGAGCCACGTCCTCGCGGCGGCTCTCGAAAGCGCCGAGGGCCGTGGCCGCCGCCGCGCGCGCGTAGTAGCTCTCCTCGGTCTCCAGGGCCCGGCGTAATTGCGGGATGAGCTCGGTGTGAGTGGGGAAGCCCTGCAGGGCTTCGAGGGCGTCGGTGCGCACCCGGCTGTCCTTGTCCGTCAAGCCGGGACGCAGAGCCTCAAGCGCCGCGTCGCCGCCGGCTTCTCCCAGGGCCTTCGCGGCTTCCTGGCGGGAGACGTGGAAGGGCTCCTCGCGCAGGGCGCGGCCGAGGGCCGCGACCGCTTCGGCGCCGCCGAGGCCGCCCAGGGCGCGAAGGGCCTCCAGCCGGGCCGGGAGCTCTTTGGCGGTGGCAAGCTGGATCGCCCACTCGCTGGCCGGCTTGTCGAAATCGACCTTCTTGAGAATCCAGCCCTTCGGATCGAGGACCACGGTGCGTGGCCGCTCGTCGCTGGGCAGATAGAGATCCTGAAGAGCCCGGGCGGCCACCGGCAGGCGGCTGATCCCGGTGGCCTTCTCGCCGATCAGGGCAACCTCCAGGGGGAAGGAGAAGAGGCCCGTCTCGGCGGTCAGCTCCTGGGTCTGGCGGATCTCCAGGTGCACCTGGTGGGTTTCCGGCTGCCAGTCCCAGCGGACCTTGAGCTCCGGATGACCGGCGCCGTAGACGTATTGATCGAAGAGCGGTCCGAGGGAGGCGCCGGTCGCGTCCTCCAGCGCCTCCTGGAGGTCGTGCGTCACCACCGTGTGCCCGGCGAAGCGGTCGAGATAGGAGCGGATGCCCTTCCACCAACCCTCGTCGCCGAGGAGGAAGTGGGCCATGTGCAGCACCAGCGCTCCCTTGGCGTAGGTGTGGCCGTCGAACATCGCGAAGGAGTCGGCGTAGCGGCGGGTGACGATGGGGCGCCGGTAGCGGTTGGCGTCCTCCCGGAGATAGCTCCGGCGATACTCGTCGAGTTGGGCGTCGAGCTCGTCCTGGCCGTGGGCGTGCCCCGCGAAGAGGGCCGTGAAGTAGTCGGCGAAGCCCTCGTTGAGCCAGGCGTTGCTCCAGTCCTCACAGGTGACGAGGTCGCCGAACCACTGGTGGGCGGCCTCGTGCGCCACCAGATCCTCGCTGGTGACGTCGAGGGCGGCCCGGGCGTCGTGCAGGGTACGGGAGGTCTGGGTGGTGGCGGAGATGTTCTCCATGCCTCCCCACATGTAGTCGATGACCACGGCCTGGGAGTACTTGGCGTAGGGGTAGGGATGGCCGGTCACCTTCGAGAAGAAATCGAGCACGGCGGGCGTCATGGCGAAGGAACGCCGGGCCTCCTCCTCGGCTTTGGGACCCTTGGGGACGTAGTAGTCGACGGGTATCCCGTTCCACGGGTCGGAGACCTTGGCGAAGTCGCCGATGGCGACCGAGAGGAGATAGGTGGAGTGGGGAACCTCCATGCTCCAGTGCCAGGTCCGCCGGCCGTCGGGGAGATCCTTCACCTCGACGAGCTTGCCGTTGCTCACCACCATCAGGGGAGACTTCACGGTGGCGATCACTTCCGTCGTGGTGCGGTCGTTGGGGGAATCCCAGGCCGGGAACCAGAAACGATTGAGGTCCGCTTCGCCCTGCGAGTAGATCTGCCGGGGTTTGTTGGGATACGCCTTGTCCGGACCCACGAAGTAGAGGCCGGCCGCCGGATGGGCGCTGTAGTCGACGACGGCCTCGATACGGTCCGCGGGGCCGTAGGCCCGGTCCAGCTTGACGGTCAGGGTCTGGGCCTGCGGGTCGAGCGCGAAGGGGCGCTCGGCGTCGTTGACGCGCACCGTGTGAATTTCCAGCCCGGCGGCATGGAAGATCAGGGAGTCGAGCCCCGGCAGCAGGGGCGTCAAGGTATGGGTGGCGGTGCCGGCGACGCTCCTGGCGTCCCAATCGAAGGCGAGGTCGAGCTTCAGGTGCTGGAGGTCGTACCGCCGCGCCGGCATATACCGCGGCGGCGTGCCCTCCGCAGCGAAGGGCTCGCGCTCGGCGAGGCTCGGGAGGGCCGCGAGAACGAGGAGGACGACGAGGAGCAGGCGGGCCTTCCGGGAGCGCTGGGTTGTCATAGGGATCTCCAGGGTGGTGTCGAAAGCGGCGCCATTCTAACGGTGCGTCATAGAATGCGCGCCATGGTCCGCTACCGCATGGTCCTCGCCAAGGAAGACTTCAAGTTCTCCTCCGCCCATTTCACCCTGTTCGCCGACGGCAGCGCCGAGCTTCTCCATGGCCACAACTACCGGGTGCGGGTGGAAGTCTCCGGCGCGGATCTGGACCCTGAGGGTTTGCTGTTCGACATCAACCTCTTCAAGCGGGAGCTCCGGGCCCTCTGCGCCCGGCTGGACAGCCGCACCTTGATTCCGGGGGAGAGCGGGCGTCTCTCCTGGTCGCGGCAGGGAGAGTCCGTCGACGTGCTCTGCGGCGAGCGCTCCTACCGGTTCCCGGCGGCGGATACCCTGGTGCTGCCACTGCCCAACACCTCCATCGAGCTGCTGGCGCGCATGCTCTGGCACGATCTGGCGCCCCACCTGGTGGGCTCGCCGGTGGCGGCCCTGGCCGTCTCGGTGGAGGAGTCCGCCGGGCAGCAGTGCTGGTACGAGGCGGACCTGGCGTAGGTAGGTACGGATACAGACCCGGCTATAATGGGCACCGAAAGGAGGGCGCTGTATGCCCGGTCATGTCTCCATCGAGTACTGCACCGCTTGAAACTACTATCCCCGCGCCGCCGGTCTGGCGGCTGAGATCGAGAAGCAGTTCGGCATCACCCCCCAGTTGATCAAGAGCCGTGGTGGAGTCTTCGAGATCACCGTCGGCGACGAGCTGATCTTCTCCAAGAAACAGTCGGGACGCTTCCCTCAACCCGGCGAGGTGGAGAGGGAGCTCGGCACGAGAGTCGGCGCCTAGCCACCGCTACGAGACTCCGTTTGACACTCGCCTTCGCCGCCTCCCTCCTGATTGCCACGGGCCTTCTCGCCCTGGCGTTGCGCACGCAGGAGCGGCGGCGGCAGGCTCCGGTGCTCTCCCTGCCCCGGCTCCCCGCTCCGGGGACCACAGTCCTGCTACCCATCCGAAACGAGCTCCACAACGTAATAGATTGTGTGGAAACGCTTATGGCTCAGTCTGCATGCCCGCTCGTGCGGGTGATCGACGACGGCTCGACGGACGGCTCGGGTGAGCTGGCCGCTGACCGGGCCGCCGACGAGCCGCGCCTCACCGTGCTCGAGGCGGGTCCGCTGCCGGCGGGCTGGCGGGGTAAGGTCCACGCCCTCTGGGCGGGAGCGCAGGGAGTTGCCACCCCGTGGCTGCTGTCGACGGATGCCGACACCCGTCACGCGCCCGATCTTCTGGCCCGCGCCCACGCCGCGGCGGCGGACCATGGGCTCGATGCCATCTCCCTGGCCGGAGTGCAGGAGGTCCGCGGGCTGGGAGAGAACCTGCTGATTCCGCCCGTCTTCGCCCTGCTGGACGCGCTTCTCGGCGACTGGGGAGAGGCCGCCGCCGGTCGAGGGCCCGCCGTGGCCAACGGCCAGTTCATCCTGCTGCGGCGGGAGGCTTGGGAGGCCTGCGGAGGATTCGAGACGGTGCGCTTCGTGCCCCTCGACGACATCGCCGTCGCCGCCCGCCTGCGCGCCGGCGGCTTCCGCACCGGCTTCTTTCGCACGGACGGTCTGCGGGTGCGCATGTATCAGGGCTGGGGAGAGGCCTTCCGGGGCTGGCGGCGCAACCTGGCCGGCCTGCTGAGCCCCAACCCGCGGACCGTGGCGCTCGCGCTCGCCGTGCTGGTGCTGCCGGTCGCGGCGATTGTGGCGGCAACTGTCACAGATTTAGCAGTTGAGGCCACTCTACTATGGACTGCCGGTGCCGCGGCTTCGATGCTGCTGAGGGCCGGCGGCGGCCACCGGGCGGCCTGGGGGTTCCTCTATCCCCTGGACGCCCTGGCCCTCGCCGGCGTCATCGCCCTGGCCTCCGTGGACCGCCGCCGAGGGCGCATGGTGAGCTGGAAAGGACGGGAGATGCGCGTCTGAGCGCCCCCGAGACTTCGCTTGAAAGAGGAATGAATGACGGAAGACCCTTGTTTTGAGCCTTTAAGGTGTGGTTGGGCGGCAAAGCGGGACAAATCCGTAAAGAAAGTTGCCACCTGCCGCTAGATTTCGGGAATAGACCTGAGTATAATCGAGAACGTTCAACAGCGCTGTGAGAAATCGAGCTCTGTTCAGAAGCGAGAAGGACAGTTTCCAGGGCTTGTAATCCGTCCGGTGGGTGCACCGCCGGGGGGTGCAAGGTAGTTATATGATTGTATGAAACATGGAGGTAAGGCAATGAAAGGTGAGGCGCCGAACATGTCATCGAAGGAAATGGCCCAGATCCGGCAGAACCTGGAAGGGACTCCGGACATCGAGGAGGCGGCGGAGCTGATGAACCTCGCCGGGAATTCGACCCGGCTCAAGCTCCTCTATCTGCTCGAGAACATGAAGGAGCTTTGCGTGTGCGACCTGGCGGAGATGCTCGGGGTGTCGGTTTCGGCCGTCTCCCAGCACCTGGCGAAGCTGAAGGCCTACGGGCTGGTGGCTCCGCGCCGTGATGCGCAGACCATCTACTACCGTCTGACGGACCACGAATTCAACGCCAAGCTGCGCGACAACTTCTTCAAGCAGTTCCAAGTCTGACCATCACCCCGATTTGCGGCGGTCCTCCCAAGGGCCGCCGCGAGTCGTTCCACGAGCGGCCCCTTTTCACGGGGGGCCGCTTTTTGCTTTTCTGGCGAATGCCTCGGCGAGCCGCAGGCAGGCGGCGATCGTGCGCTCCGCCTCCTCGTCACCAGCACCGTCGAAGCTCAGGGCGGAGAAGGTCATGGCCGCCGGGGGCGGGAACGGGCTCAGCGCTTCCAGCAGGTCGTCCAGGCGAACGCCCTCGGGCTCGGAGAATCCCACGGCGGGGGCGTCCCGGGGATCGAGGCCGTCGAGATCGACGTGGAGATACCAGCCGCCGGCTCCGGAGCGGCGTCGGATCCGTTCCCGGACCTCCGGGCTGGCGATCTCGTTCACGGCGACGAGCTCCAGCCCGTGCCGGCGGATGTTGGCGGTCTCCAGCGGATCGAACGCCCGCCCCGCCAGATGGATGGCAAGGTCCACGGCCAGGGGCTTCAGGCCGATGGCGTCGCGGAGATCCGCCAGGCTCAGGCCGCAGACCGCGGCCAGGGCCATTCCATCCCAATAGCCGCTGAGGCTCGATTCCAGGGTGTTGAAGTCGCCATGCGCGTCGATCCACACGACCCCGGGGTCAATGGTGCCGCCGCTCTGCAATCCGGCGACGACGCCCACGGAGGCCAGGCAGCCGCCGGAGAGGACGAGGGGGAAGCGTTCCTGAGCGCGCGCCTGGGCCACGGCGCGAGCGATGCCGCGGCCGATCTCGGCGACCGACTCCGCCTTGGGCGATCCTTCCTTGAGGGAGGGGACGGTGATCTCGCGGACCTCCCGGCCGGTCGCCCGCAGCCGCGCCGGGAAGCCGCGGACCGCCAGCTCGCCGGGCGCCCGCGCCGCGCCGGTATCGCCGCGCTCGACGTCCCAGGGAACGGCGATGAGATCGAGGGGAAGAGGGCTCATGACCGCCGAATCCTATCGCCATCGGGATAGAATCGGCCCGAACGCATGAGGGGGGAGAGACCATGAGCACACACCCGCGTCCGAAGTTCACCTTTGTCGGCCACGCCACCGTCCTCTGCGAGCTTCCGGGCGGCGAGGTGGTGCTCATCGACCCGTGGGTACAGGGGAATCCCGCCTGCCCCAAGGCGTTGAAAAAGCTCGACCGCGTCGACGCCGTCCTCTGTACCCATGCGCACTTCGACCACATCGGCGACGCCGTGGCCCTGTGCAAGCAGCACCGGCCGAAGAAGGTCGTGGCGAACTTCGAGACCTGTCAATGGCTGACGGGCAAGGGGGTCGAGAACTGCTCCGGGATGAACCTGGGCGGCTGCCAGGAGGTGCTGGGCCTGAACGTCACCATGGTCCGCGCCGACCACTCCTGCGGCATCAGCGACGGCGACCAGATCCTCTATGGTGGCTCGGCCGCCGGCTACGTCGTCAAGCTTCCGGGCGGCTACACTTTCTACCACTCGGGCGACACCGCTCTGTTCTCCGACATGCAAATGTTCGGCGAGATGTACCGGCCCGAGCTGGCCTTCCTGCCCATCGGCGACCTCTTCACCATGGACCCCGGCCAGGCGGCCCGGGCTTGCCGCTACCTCGGCGTGCGCAAGGTGATCCCCGTCCACTGGGGAACCTTCCCGGCCCTCACCGGCACGCCGGAGATGCTGCGCAAAGCACTCGGCGACCTCGGCGTCACCTGCGAGCTGATCGTCCTGCAGCCGGGGGAGAGCTACTGAGGGGCGCCAAGCCTCACCAGCGGACGGAGGCGCCCAGGCCGGCGAACCAGTTGGGATGGGGTTTGTCGAGTCCCTTGCCGACGTGAACGTCGACCGCCAGGTCTTTCGAGATCAGATAGCTGAGGCCGGTGTCGGCGAAATGAGTGGCGGAGCCGTCCGCGCTCTCCTTGGAGAGGATGTAACCCTCCAGAAAGCCGCCCAGTTTTTCGTTGAGCTGAAAGCTGGCTGAAGCGCTGGCGAAGAGCTGGTCGAACCGCCGGTCCCCGTCCGCGGCCCTGGAGTAGCCCACGTTGCTTTCGAGCGACCAGTCGGCGGGCAGGTCCCAATGGAGTGCGAGGGTGGCCGCGGGCTGCCAGACGTCGCTGGTCAGAGCACGGCTCCCCACGGGGACGGTAGTCTGGACGAGCAGGCCCAGCGCCGGGACTCCCGGGGCGCGATTCTTCGCGTCCGCATCGTTGAGCCGGATCTTGACCTCGACAAAGGGATCTTCAGCTCCCGAGATCCGCCGCTCGCCGGGCACGCCGCTGTCGATCCAGTCATAGGAATTCAGGCCCAGCCGGGCCTCCCAGCGGTCGTCGAGGGCGTAGCGCAACAGGATCTCGCCCAGGGTCTGCGCCTTCTCGGAGCCGGTGCGCGCATAGGTGTACCCGGTCTCGAGCTGAAGATGGTGCGGGACCACCAGCAGGGGGCCGTCGGTGAAATCCGGCCGGTCGGGGCTGATCGGCTCCTGCGTGCCGGAAGCTTCCTCGGCGGCGAGCGGCGCGGCGAGCGCGAGCAGAACGACGGCGGCGAGCTGGCGGATTCTCATCGGGGATCACCTTTCAGCGAAGGACGTAGAGACGCTCCCAGCCCGTCCACGACACCTTCCGCAGGTCTATAACGGCGGGACGTCTCCGGGGCGGGCACGCCCTCCCGAAGGACGACGACCTGTGACGGGGCGATGCCGGCGAGCCTGTTTCAGGGAGCGAATCATATATGCTGTCCCCATGGGCTTGGTAAACGCCGACGTGACGCTTCGCAATCCCAGGAAGCCAGACCTCGCGCCGGTCAAGGTTGCGGCCTTGGCGGACACGGGGTCGCTGCACTTGTGCATCCCGGAGCACGTGCGGATCCAGTTGGAGCTGGAGGAGATCGACAAGAAGGAGGCGACGCTCGCGGACGACAGCCGGAGGCTCCTGCCTTATGTTGGCCCGATCGAGATCCGCTTTGGTAACCGCGTGGGGTTTGTCGGAGCCTTGGTGCTCGGCACCCAGGTCCTGCTCGGAGCCATCCCCATGGAGGACATGGATCTCGTGGTTGTCCCCAGTACACGGACGTTGGCGGTCAATCCGAGCAGTCCGAACATCGCAACGTCCGTCGTGAAATAGAGAGAGAGCCTCCTACGCCGCCTGGCCGGCTGCGGCAAATCCGCTGGCGGCTCCCAAAATATCCATCCGATGGCTCATCGATGCTTATGTTGCGGCATCTCCCGATATGCTGCGTCACCGATCCTTATGTTGAGTCATATAAGGATAGGCTGCGGCATCTACCGATAGGCTGCATCATATAAGAATAGGATGCGTCACCGATGGATAGAATGACGCATTTTATCGCTATCTGACGCAGTGTAAGGATCGGTGATGCAACCTATCCTTAGATGCCGCAGCCTATCCTTACGCTGCGTCATCGATGCTTAGGTTGCGTCATTTCTGGCCAGGCTGCGGCACCTTCCGGGCTCTCCGGCTTCAATCCTACCCCCGAAGAAACCGGCTCAGCGGTTGCCTCGCGCCGAGCCGGACGGGACGGACACGACGGAGGAGGCTCAGTGGCAGATGAAATCGTTGCCGGTGGTAATGCCAGAGAGACTCGTGCAGGCGTGGTCATTCCAGGTATAACGAGTCCAGTAGACTTGATTGACTTCGGTACAGTATGCGCTCCCCTTCAAGCACTTGTTGGACGCCGTCCACGTCTCCGTCACTCCGCCGGTACCTAGCGTCGTGCAGCCCATGGAGTGGGCAACGCTGACGTTCGTGCACTGGGCGTTCTTGTAGACGCGAACCACGCTGTTGGAGCAAACAATGTCGCCGGGTGGAAGGAACATATAGGGCAGTGCCGCGGTGATCACGTTGAACGTCACGGTAGCGCCGTTGATGGTGGCTGTATAGGTGCCACCGGAGCCGGTGGCGCCGAGCGAGCTGAGAACGTTGCCCTGATCGCCCCCGGTCGAATAGAGGGTGCCACTACCGCCTGAGGAGGGCAGGATGAGCGCGCCGGCAAGGTCGGTGACCGGATCGACATCTGTGGCCGAGACCGGCAGCGGGCCTGGAGGAGGGGGCGATTGGGCCGTCGCGGTCGCGACGACGAAAGAGGCGAGGCCGAAGGCAATCAGTAGCTTACGTTCACTGAACATAGGTTCCTCCTGATCGAGTGCGGGACGTTATGGGATACAGGAAGGAGGATTCTAATCTAACATTAGAAGTGACGCAAGTGTCATCGACGATTGTTGGAGGCGCTTCGCCGAAGTCCTCGGTCATCGCCGGGTATCGTCCGGTGAACCGCCTGCCGCGTCCTACCAGCCAAACCACCGCGCCCGCAGCAGGAATCCCAGCCGGGAGCTCAAGGCCAGCTTGGGTGGGGAGGCGAGGAGGTCGCGGCCGGAGTCTTCGATCTCCGTCAGGAGGCGCAGGGCGCCCAGGAGGGCGAAGACGGCGGCTCGGCGGTAGCCGGGGGGGAGATCCCCGAGACCGCGCGGCGCCTTGAGCAGACGGCCGCGGAGGCGTTCGCACTCCCGGCGGGCCGCCGTCATGAGCTGGGTGCGGTCCCACTGGCCGGCGTCGGCCTCGGGAACCTCGGCGGACGGCAGCGGGCAGCGGCGCCGGTCCACTTCATCTCCCAGGTGCTGGAGCGACCAGAGGCGGACGAGGGCGCTGGCCAGGCCGTCGATCTCCGCGTTGAGGCTTTTCTCCAGCAGGGCGGCGGCGACGCTCCGCCCCAGGCTCAGGGCCTCCACCTCGGCGTCGGCCACCGTGGCCGGCTGGCGACGGAGAGCCCGCCGCCGGGCGCAGGCGGCGAGCTCGTCGAGCGCGTCGACGGGCCAGCGCCGGCGCTCGTTCTCCCGCGCCATGCGCAGGAAGATGGGCTGCCCCACGGGTTGCCCCGAGAGAGCCGTTTCGAGCGTCCACTCCCAGCGGTTGATCTGCGCCAGCCGCTCGCCCTCGACCCCGTGCTGGCGGGCGAAGTCGAAGAGGGTGTGGGCATAGGCGAGGAGGGCCTGGGCCCGCCGGCGCTCGGTTGCGGGGAGGAGCAGGAGGGCCGGCGCGAAGTCGCCCAGGACGGCGCGGGCGATGTCGGCGCACAGTGCCGCCGCCTTCTCTTCGTCGAAGTCCTGGGTAGGCCGGCTGACCTCGGCGTCGAGCCGGCTGTGACGGCTGCGCGAGAGGGAGTCGGCCCGCCAGTCTTCCCCCTCCCGCCCCTGGGGGCCGGTGCCGAGCAGCGACTGGAGGGGGGAGGGTCGCGAAGGAGGGCGGTCCGGCGGGTTCATCGCGCGCCAGGACTTACGCCAGCAAGCGCAACAGCTCGCGCTGCGGCTCGGCGCCGGTGATCTCGGCGGCGTCCGCCGTCAAGGCGACGTTGATCTCGCTACGCACTCCGAAGTCGCCCGGCAGATAGATTCCGGGCTCGATGGAGAAGCCCGTCATCGCCAGGAGCTGGCGGGTATCGTGGGTCTCCAGGTTGTCCATGTTGGCGCCCTGGCCGTGGTCGGTGATGCCGATCGAGTGGCCCGTGCGATGGATGAAGTAGTCGCCGTAGCCCGCTTTCTGGATCACTCCGCGGGTGGCGTCGTCCACCTCGAAGCCGCGCACCGGCGTATGGGGATAGCGGCCGCGCACCAGCTCCCAGCCGGCGTCCCGGGCCGCGGCCACGATGGAGAAGACCTCCTGATGGCGGTCGGCGGGGGAGGCGGCGCAGACTCCCACCCAGGTGATGTCGGCGTAGACGCTCCCCGCCGTCTTCTCCTTGGCCCACAGGTCGATGAGCAGGAAGTCGCCGGCGCGGATGACCGCGGATTTGTCCGGGCCGGGCTGGTAGTGGGGATCGGCGCTGTGGGCGTTGACTCCGACGATGGGGTCCGACTCGGCCCACAGGCCCACCTGGTCGAAGGCGTCGAGGATGAAGCGCTGCACGGCATACTCGTCGATCTCGTCCCCCTTGCGCAGGGAGGCGCCGACGCGGGCGAAGGCTTCGAGGGCGATGCGGTGCAGGTGGACGTTGGCGCGCCGGTGACCGGCGAGCTGCTCATCGCTCCAGGTGGCGGCGAACGCCTGCGCGAGGTCGGCGGCGGAGACCAGCTCCACCCCGGCGGCGCGCACCAGCTCGGCGGTGCCGGCGTCGAGGCGCGAGATGGAGGGCAGCTCGTTGTTGGGGCTGTACTGGGCGGCGAGGCGCTTATGGCCCGAGACCAGCTTCGTCAGCTCCTCGCGGTTCTTCTGCCAGGTGGTGTAGGAGGACTTCGAGCCGGGCAGATGGTCGAGCATGGCGGGCTCGAGGTCATGGACGAGCTTCCGCGGCTCGCCCACCCGGGGGATCAGGTAATAGCAGCGGCGGGTGACGAGCTTGCCCTCGCCGGAGAGCCCCAGGAGATCGAGGCCGACGGGATCGTTGAGCTGGAAGCAGGCGAAGAACCAGCCGTCGAGGCCGGCCTCGGCCAGAGCGGACTGGATGGCGGGAATGCGTTCGGCCAGCATGGGTAACCCTCCCTTTCGAGGGCCGAATCGTATCAGACCGGCCGGCGGGGAGATTGCATGGGACTCGTCCCGATGGAGAAACGCGGCGCGATCTCCTAGAATCGGCGCCTGATTCTTGGACACCCGAAAGAAAGGCAGGGATCGACTCATGAAAGCCATCCGTCGCGTAGCGCTGTCCGCGCTCATCGCCCTGAGCCTCGCCGCGTCGCTCCAGGCCGCCGGCGAGGGAAGAATCGTCGGCACGGTGCTGGATGAAGCCAACGCGCCCATCGAGGGCGTGAAGGCGACCCTCACCCGCAAGGGCACCGGCTACAAGCTGGAGAAGGTCAGCGACAAGAAGGGGCAGTTCATGCTGCTCATCCTCGACGCGACCCAGGAGTACCAGATCCGCCTCGAAAAGCCCGGCTACAAGCCCTTCGAGGGGCCGCTCAAGCCCAAGCTCGAGGACACGATGCGCGTCAGCTACACCCTGGTCAAGGACCAGCCGGCGGCGGCGGCCCCCAAGGAGCTGTCGGGCAACGACAAGGCCATCGCCGCCTACAACGAAGGGGTCACCCTGCTGAAGTCCAACAACCTGGCCGGCGCGGCCCCGAAGTTCGAGCAGGCCGCCGCCCTGGACCCCAATCTGGCCGAGGCCGACGGTGCTCTCGCCGATCTCTACCTGGAGCTGGGCCGCAACCCCGAGGCGCTGACGGCGGCGGACCGCTACCTGGCCTTGAAGCCGAGCGATCCCCGCGGCCTGCGGGCCCGTTACGACGCGCTCAAGGCCACGGGCGACAACGAGAAGGCCCGGGCAACGTTGGATGCCCTGACGCTGGCCGATCCCAAGGGAGAGGGCACCGCCGTGCGCTACTTCAACGAGGGCGCCGAGCTGACGCGGACGGGCAAGTACGACGAAGCCGCGGTCTGGTTCGAGAAGGTGGTGGAGATCTCGCCCGCCGAGCCCAAATTCGCCAAGGCCCACTATGTCCTGGGACTGACCTACGCCAAGGACGACAAGGACCCGGCCAGGAAGGCGCGAGCCAAGGAGCACCTCCAGACCTTCCTCCAGATGGCTCCCAACGACGCGGATGCCGGCACGGCGAAACAGCTTCTGGAGTATCTGAAGTAAGTTACAGCGGCAGCCGCAACAGCGCCTCGCAGCCGGGGTCGGGAGTGCGGTTCTCCAGGGTGAGGGTGCCGCCGTGGGCCTCGGCGATCTGCCGGGAGAGGGCGAGGCCGATGCCCGTGCCTCCGGGCTTCGTGGTGTAGAAGGGAACGAAGAGGTTTTCGGTGTTCGAGAGGCCGGGGCCTTCGTCCTCCACCCTCACCTCGACGTGCGTGCCATTGCGCCGCCAGCCCACCCCGACGCTGCCGCCGGTCATCAGGGAGGCGTCCACGGCATTGCGGATCAGGTTGATGAGGAGCTGCTCGATCTGGTCCGGGTCCGCTTCCAGGGTCACCTCGGGGCCGCGCTCGACGAAGACGGGGAGGCGCGTCTCCAGGGCGGCGCTGCGGTGGATGAGGCGGGACAGCTCGCAGGAGGTGGGGTGCGGGGGGGGAAGGCGGGCGAGACGGGCATACGCCGCCATGAAACGGATCAGCGCCTCCGAGCGGTTGCCGATCACTTCCAGGCCGCGCCCCATGTCCTCTTTCCAGTCCTCGGGCGCCGGCTCCCGGGTCAGCAGGCTGGCCAGGGTCGAGGCCATGGAGTGAATCGGCGCCAGCGAGTTGTTGAGCTCGTGGCCCAGCACCCGGATGAGGCGCTTCCAGGCCTGCCGCTCCTCCTCGCGCAGGGTGCGCGACAGATCGGAGATCACCAGCAGCCGGTGCGGCAGGCCGCCCTCCCGGAAGGTGGTGCTGCGCACTTCCCAGCGTCCCGGTCCGCTGGCGAACGTGCGGGAGAGGATGGGGGGCAGCTTGCTTTCGAGGAGGTCCGCGAGCCCCAGCTCGTCCTCGGTCCGGCCGACGAGCCGCTCGCTCGACTCGCCCAGCAGGCGCTCGCCGGCACGGTTGACCAGTCGCAGCTTGCTGGAGTCGTCGAAAGCGAACACCGCCACGTCCACCTCCGCGACGACGCGGTTGAGCAGGGCCGCCGCCTCCACCGCCCCCAGCCGCTGCTCGCGCAGCAGCTCGCCGATGGCATTGATCTCGTCCACCACCTGCGCCAGGGCATCCGCCTCCAGGGGCGGATGGGCGCGTTGGGAGAAATCCCCCTCGCGTAGCGCCGAGAGGAGGTTGGCTAGGGTCTGCAGCGGCCTCACCACCTTGTCGCGCAGCCTGAAGGCGAACCAGCCCCAGAAATAGAGGACGAACAGCGTCACCGTCACGCGCAGCTTGGGGCTGTGATCGTCGTGGAACACGAAGATCAGGGACAGGGCGGCGCCGGGCAGGCCGGTGCCGAGGGCCAGGAGGAGAACGCGGTCCTCGAAGGCGAGGGCCGGCCGGACGCGCCGGAAGAGGCCGCGGAAGGCGAAGCGGCGCGGCCGCCGCCGCAGCGTCTCCCCGGGCTCAGAGGCCATACTTTTCCAGCCGGCGGTAGAGGGAGCTGCGGGAGAGCCCCAGCGCCTGCGCCGCCTGACTGACGTTGCCATGGCGGGCGAGCGCCTTCTGAATGAGCACCTTCTCCACGTCCTCGAGCGGGAGATCCTCCAGCCGCGCCGGGGCGGCGGGGGCGGCGACCGGCTCGAGCCCCAGATCCTGAATCCCCACCCAGTCGCTACGGCCCATCAGCACCCCCCGCTCGACGGCGTGGTCGAGCTCGCGTACGTTGCCGGGCCAGGGGTGCGCCAGCAGGGCGTTGCGCGCGCCCTCCTCGAAGCCGCGCAGGGTCTTTCGGCGGTAGCGCATGGCATGCTGGGCCAGGAAATGCTTGGCCAGCAGGAGGATATCCGCCTGGCGCTCGCGCAGAGGCGGCAGGCGGATCTCCACCGTGTTGAGGCGGAACAGGAGGTCCTGCCGGAAGCGGCCGGCGGCCACCTCCTCGCGCAGGTCGGCGTTGGTGGCGGAGAAGACGCGCACGTTGGCGGTGCGGGTCTTCGAGGAGCCCAGGCGCTCGAACTCGCCCGTCTCCAGGACGCGCAGGAGCTTGGCCTGCTGGGCGAGCGAGATGTTGGCGATCTCGTCGAGGAACAGGGTGCCGCCGTCGGCCAGCTCGAAGCGGCCGACGCGGTCGGTCTTGGCATCGGTGAAGGCGCCGCGGACATGGCCGAACAGCTCGCTCTCGAAGACCGCTTCCGAGAGGCCGCCGGTGTTCACCGTCACCATGGGAATCTCGCTGCGGGCCGAGACGCCGTGGAGGGCGCGGGCCACCACCCCCTTGCCGGTGCCGTTCTCGCCGGTGACGAGGACGTTGGCTTCCGACGGACCGACGCGGGCGATGAGCTCCATCACCGGCAGCATCGCGGGCGCTTCGGCGATCAGGGTGGGTTCGGCGGGCCCCCGCAGCAGCTCGTTCTCGGCCTCCAGGCGCTCGCCGCGGCGCAGGGCCCGGCGCAGATCGACCTGGGTGCGCAGAATGGAGACCAGCCGGGCGTTGTCCCACGGTTTTTCGACGAAGTCGCGGGCCCCATGGCGCATGGCCTCGACGGCCAGGCCGACGTTGGCCCAGGCGGTCATCACCACGACCGGCAGGGTGGCGTCGAGCGCCCGCAGGCGCGCCAGCAACTCGATCCCCTCGCGGCCCGAGGTGGTGTCTCGGGTGTAGTTGAGGTCCATCAAAACCGTGTCGAGGTCCCGGCTGGTGACGGCCTCGAGGATTTCGGCCGGCGAGGCGGCGGTCACGGTGTCGAACCCCTCGGCCTTGAGCAACAGCCGCAACGCCTCGCGGACCTCCAGCAGGTCATCCGCGATGAGGACGCAGGGTTTCGAGAAGATGCTGCTCATCGCCAGCAAGTATAGAGCGCCTCCGGCGGGGCATAAAAAAAGGGCTGCCGCAATCGGGGCGGCAGCCTTCAAAGGCGCGCGAACATCACCCGCCCACGCTGGGCGGGGTACCTATTTCCTGTCAAGCCACTTCAAATCCGCTCTGCGCGAGCTCCCGCTTCTCGGCCTCGCGCTGGGCGCCCGTCTCCTCCTCGACGACACGGCCGTCGAAGAGGTGAATGGTGCGCTGGGCGTAGCGGGCGAAACGCGGGTCGTGGGTGACCATGCAGATGGTCGCCCCTTCCTTGTGCAGTTCCTCCAGCAGCTCCATCACCGACTCGCTGTTGCGCGAGTCGAGGTTGCCGGTGGGCTCGTCGGCGAGCAGGATCGACGGCTTGCCGACCACCGCGCGGGCCACGGCCACACGCTGCTGCTGACCGCCGGAGAGCTGCGAGGGGTAGTGCTTCATGCGATGCGACATGCCGACCCGCTCGAGAGCCACCTGCACCCGCTCCCGCCGCTCCTTGGCGGCCATGCCGCGGTAGGTGAGGGGAAGCTCGACGTTCTCGTAGACCGTGAGATCGCCGATCAGGTTGAAGGCCTGGAAGATGAAACCGATCTCCCGGTTGCGGATGCGAGCCCGCTCCGAGAAGGAAAGGTCGGCCACCTGCTTGGTGTTCAGGCAGTATTTGCCGTCGCTGGGCGTATCGAGCAGGCCCAGAATGGAGAGCAGTGTGGTCTTGCCGCAGCCCGAGGGCCCGGCGATGGAGACGTATTCGCCGTTGCGGATCTCCATGTGGATGCCGGAGAGGGCGTGCGTCTCGACCTCGTCGGTCATGAAGACCTTGGTCACTCCGTCCAGGCTGATCAGCGCCTCGGAATTCGTACTCATCGGTTTCCCCCTTGATACTTCAGCCGCCGGTTCGACGGCAGGCACTTGGTTTCAGTTCAAACGAATTTTGTTGTAGCCGTCCTGCGCCGAAGTGTCCGACAGGATCACCTTGTCGCCGACCTGCAGACCCTTGAGGATCTCCACCGTATTGACTGAGACGCGCCCCAGCTCCACGGGCACCCGCTCCGCCCATTTGCCGTCCGCGGTCAGCTTGAACATCTCGATCTTGCTGTTGGCCGAGCCGTAGGCGGGCCGGTTGACGTAGAGCACATTGGGCAGCCGTTCGATCTCGATCGTGCCGTCGACCGAGATGTCCGGCCGGGCGCCCGGGGGCAGCGCGCCGTCCAGGGCCACGTCCACGATCACCGTGCCATCCTGCGCCGACGGGGCGACCCGGAGGACATGACCTGCCACGGGCTCGCCGTTGCGGGTGTCGATCAAGGCCTTCTGGCCCGGCAGCACGTCCTTGGCCTGCACCTCGGGGACCTTGAGCTCGGCCTTCAGGGTCTCCGGCCGCGCCACCTTGGCGAGGACCGTTCCCGGCGTCACCCGCTGGCCCACCTGCACGGGAAGCTCCTGGAGCACGCCGTTGATACCGGCCCGCACCTTGAGGTCCTCCACCTGCCGCCGCTTCAGCTCGTAGGTGCCGCGGAACTGGTCGACGCGCGCCCGCTGAGCGGCGAGCTGGGCGTCCGACGAGCGCTTGCTCTGCTGGAAGCGGTCGACCTCGGTCTTGGCCTGTTTGAAGAGCTGGTCGAACTTGAGGCGCGACAGCTTGAAGTTGAGCTCGGGAATCAGGCCGTCCTTCGCCAGCCGCTCGTCGGCCTCCACCTGCAGCTTGGCCTGGTCGGCGGCCGACTGCGCCGAGGTGACCGAGGCCTGCTGGGCGAGCAGATCGCTCTCCAGCTTCGCCTTCAGGTTGTCGTAGTCGGCCTGCGCCGCCTTGAGCTGCGACTCGGCCTCGAGAGCGTTCTGCTCCACCGTCGGATCCGTCATCTCCAGCAGGACCGTGTCCGCTTTCACCGTCACGCCGGGCAGCGCCGGAATGCGCTCCACGCGCCCTTCGACCGGTGCCGAGATCCAGCGCACGTCCACCGGCACCAGGGTGCCCGGGCCGCGCACCTGCCGCAGCATCTCTCCGCGCTTGACCTGATCGATCAGCAGGGTCTCCGCCGCCACCGTCGGCGCCGCCGGCTCCAGCCGGCGCAGGAAGACGGTGATCAGGAGGACCACCGCCAGCCCTGCCACAATGAAGACCGTCCGCCGGAGACGGCGCTTCTGTGCTTGTCCACTGCGAGGTATATCCATGCCCATAAGCTGTTTTCTCTCCCGTCACTCTACGCACCGCGCGTGCCAAGGTTTCACGCGACGTAAGTGCATGCAGCGTATAAACTTAAGTGTTCTTTCACGGGCCGGTTTTGTTCACTCGCGGGAATCATCCGTCCCAAAACCGGACACTATGCTAGTCTTTGAAAAGAACCTATGAGCGCCGAGCAGCATCGCCAATTCGCTTCCGCCCCCCTGGGCTTCGGCGTGCTCACGGTGAGCGACAGCCGGCGTCCTGAGAACGACACCGGCGGTCGTACAATCCGCGAAATGACTGAAGCAGCGGGCCACCGTGTCGAGGATTCTACGCTTGTCCGCGACGATGTGGCAGCCATCCGCGCCGGCTTGCGGAATCTGCTGGCTCTCCCCGGGGTCGACGTCGTGGTGGCCACCGGCGGCACCGGCTTTTCGCCTCGCGATCTCACGCTGGAGGCGGTCGAGCCCCTCTTCGATCTGCGGATCGAAGGGTTCGGCGAGCTGTTCCGGATGCTCTCCTACAATCAGGTGGGTGCCGCGGCCATGCTCAGCCGAGCCGCCGCGGGCCTGATCGGCGGCCGGGCGGTGTTCCTCCTGCCCGGCTCGCCGAAGGCGGTGTCGCTGGCCATGGAGACGTTGATCCTGCCGGAGGCGGGCCACCTGCTGGCTCAGGCGCGGCGAAGCCCGGCCGGGGACTGAAGGCCCAGCCGGGCGGAGGGCTATCTTCTTCGTCCGCTAATCATCCGCCACAGAAGCAGCAGGACGATCGAGCCGAGGACGGCGATGAAAAAGCTTCGCAGGTCGAAGCCGGAGATGCCGCCAAAGCCGAGCTGGGTGGCCAGGAAGCCGCCCAGCACGGCACCGACGATGCCGACGATGATGGTGATGATGCAGCCACCCGGGTCTCGCCCCGGCATGAGGAACTTGGCGACGGCTCCGGCGATCAGCCCGAACACGATCCACGACAGAAGCCCCATCACTTGCATTGCCTGTTCTCCTTGGGTCGGTGGTTCATTGGCAAGGTTCAGGTTGCCAGACTCGTGCCAAGGTGGCCTGAACACGGCCGGACAAGGACTCACATGGACGGTCACAAAGCCGGGCGGCGGTTTTTGAATGCGTGTTCGTCCGTGTAAGTCCTTGTTAAGTCCGTGTTCCTCTAGAATGTCCCCGCCATGGCCGAGACGAGCCCCGACTCCCCGCGCAGCGACCGCTCCCGTCTGTTCCTGATCGACGGCTACTCGAACATCTTCCGAGCTTTCTATGCCATCCGCAACCTCTCCAACTCGCGGGGCGAGCCGACGAACGCCGTCTATGGCTTCGTCCAGATGCTGCGCAAGCTCCTGCGCGAGGAGAACCCTGAATTGGTGGGGGTGGCGCTCGACGTGGGCAAGACCTTCCGCAACGAGAAGTACGAGGACTACAAGGCCAACCGCCGGCCCATGCCCGAGGATCTGGCGAGCCAGCTCCCCTGGATCCGCCGGGTGCTGGAGGCCTATCGCATCCCCATTCTGGAGCTGGCGGGCTTCGAGGCGGACGACGTGCTGGGGACCCTCTCCTGCCGGGCGGCGGAGGCGGGCTACGACGTCGTCCTGGTGTCGGCGGACAAGGATCTCATGCAGCTCGTCGAGCCCCGCGTCTCCCTGTACCACACGGGCCGCAACAAGCTGTATGGCCCCCAGGAGGTGACGGAGGACTTCGGCGTGCCGCCGGAGAAGGTGGTGGACGTCCTCGCCCTGATGGGCGACTCGATCGACAACATCCCCGGCGTGCCGGGCATTGGCGAGAAGGGCGCGAAGGCGCTCATCCAGGAGTACGGCTCGCTCGACGAGCTGCTGGCGCGGGCCGGCGAGCTCACCCGCAAGGCCTATCGCGAGGGGCTGCTCGCCAACGAGGCGCAGGCCCGGCTGTCGAAAGAGCTGACGACGATTCACACCAACGTCGAGATCTCCTTCGACCCCGAGGCCCTGCACCACGATCCGCCGGACACGGACGCCCTGCGCAAGCTGTTCACCGAGCTGGAGTTCTTCTCCCTGGTCGAGGAGCTGGGGCCGGCGGACGCCCTGGGCGGCGGCGCCGCGGCCGGGGGTGAGGAGATGCCGGTGGCCGAGGAGGCGGCGACGCCCGAGGCGTGGAACGCGGCGACGGCCGGCCTCTCGGGAGAGGTTCATGTGGCGGTGCTGGGCGAAGAGCCGCCGCTGGCGCTGGCGGTGACCGCCGGGGACGAGGGGAGCTCGGCCGTCTACGCCGACTTTCGCCGCGACGGCATGAGGGCGGCGGCGCTCGCCTCGCTCGACCGCTGGCTGGCCGATCCCGGAACCCGGCTCGCCGGCCACAACCTCAAGGAGGTTCTGCGCGTCTGCCCCAAAGGTCCGCTCTGCCGGGCGGCGCTGTTCGACACCATGCTGGTCTCGTACCTCCTGAAGCCCTCCGTCCACGGCCACTCGCTGGACGAGCTGGCGCTGGAGCGGCTGGCGCGCAAGCCCCTGACCCCCAAGGACGTGGGCTGGGACCGCGGCCAGGAGCCGGCGGTGGGCGACTCGCGTCTCGCGGCCTACGCCGGCGAGCAGGTGCTCATGGCCCGCCGCCTCACCGGCGCGATGCGCCGCGAGCTGGAGGTGAGCCCCCTCGCCAAGGTCTACGACGAGATCGAGGTCCCCCTCGTCCCGGTGCTCCTGGGGATGGAGGAGACGGGAATCCTGCTCGACGTCGACTACCTCAAGCGGATGTCCGAGGAGCTGGGTCAGGAGATCGAAACGTTGGAGGAGAGCATCTATCAGCAGGCCGGCGAGCGGTTCAACCTGGGCTCGCCGCAGCAGCTCGGCGTCGTCCTCTTCGAGCACATGGGCCTGCCCGTGCTGAAGCGCACCCAGAAGACGAAGAGCTACTCGACGGGCGCCGAGATCCTCGAAGAGCTGGCCGTACGGGGTTTCCCCATCGCCCAGAGCCTCCTGCGCTGGCGCGAGCTCACCAAGCTCAAATCCACCTACGTGGACGCCCTGCCCGCCCTGGTAGCCCCGGACGGACGTCTCCACACCCGTTTCAACCAGGCGGTGGCGGCCACGGGCCGGCTCTCCTCGGCCAACCCCAACCTTCAGAACATCCCCGTGCGCACCGAGCTCGGGCAGCGCATCCGCAAGGCCTTCATCGCGCCGCCGGGCTACGTCCTCCTGGTGGCGGACTACAGTCAGATCGAGCTGCGCATCCTGGCCCACATCGCCGAGGAGGCGGAGCTGATCCGCGCCTTTCTGGCCGGTGAGGACATCCACCGCGCCACGGCGGCCATCATCTTCAGCTCCTCGCCGGACCTGGTGACCTCGGAGCAGCGGCGGGCGGCAAAGACGATCAACTTCGGCATCCTCTACGGCATGAGCGCCTTCGGCCTCTCCCAGGCCCTGGGCATTCCGTCCAAGGAGGCGGACAAGTTCATCAAGGCGTATCTGGACCGGTATCCCGGAGTCCGCCGCTACGTCGAGGAGACGCAGGCGAGCGCCGAGAAGGAGGGGAAGGTCACGACCCTCTACGGCCGGGTGCGCTGGCTGCCGGACATCCAGAGCAAGAACTGGAACCTGCGGGAAAACGCCCGCCGCATGGCGATCAACGCCCGCATCCAGGGCACCGCCGCGGACCTCCTGAAGATTGCCATGATCGCGATCGACCGCCGGGTGAGAGAGGAGTTCCCCGGCAGTCACCTCCTGCTGACCGTCCACGACGAGCTGGTGCTGGAGGTCCCGGAGAAGGACGCCGAGGCTGTCGCGGCCCTGGTGAAGAAGGAGATGGAAGGCGTCGCCAGCCTCGCCGTACCCCTGGAGGTCGAAGTGGGGTGGGGGTCGAGCTGGTACGAGGCGAAGGGGTAGAGGCGTATCCCTTTACCTGACCAAGACCTTCAAGCCAGGGATCCTGCCGAAGTGGCGTGGATTTCCGGTCGCCACGGTCCTGTCCTCTGCGAGGGCGGTCGCTGCGATCAGAAGATCGTGGGCACCGATCACCGCACCTTCCGCCTGGAGGTCGGCCCAAATCCGGGAGTGGATTCGCGCTATTTCAACGGTGAAGGGGATGATCGGAAAGGTCGCCAGAACCTTTTCAACGAATCCTTCCCGGCGGCTGCGGCGCACGGCGCTGTCGGCTCGGTGGACGCCATGAAGAAGCTCCGAGGCCGTGATCGCCGAGAGAGCCACGGGCTCATCTCCAAGCTCCTGAAGAAGGTCTGAAAGATCTCCTCCAGATCGCTCCATGGCGATGAAGATGCTGGTATCGATCAGGAGCGCCAAGGAGAGTCACCGACAGGAGGCTGCTCTGCCTGAATCGCTTCCAGATCCTTGCCGAACTGATCGTCGGGCGGCTCGGTTTCCTTCAAGAACCTGACGAGATCGCGCAGAGTCGGAGTTTTGGCGGACTCGACCGGAGCCAACTGGCCGATGGCCTCTCCGCCGCGGAGGATCACGAAGGTCTCCCGAGCGAAACGGACCCGGTTGAGAAGCTCGGAGAAATTTCGCGCGGCCTCGGTCGCCGTCACTCTGTGGCTCATTCGCCGAGAGTAGTCTGAAAATCAGATTTCTGCAATCCTACCGGAGACCTCGACGGCCTGCTCAGTGCTGTACGCTTTGGAAATGAACGTTTCGTCGGCCCCGTCCAAGGTGCGCATCGGCATCTCCTCCTGCCTGCTGGGCCAGGAGGTGCGCTACAACGGCGGCCACAAGCGGGACGATTTCCTCGTCGGCACCTTCGGCCCATTCGTGGAGTGGGTGCCGGTCTGCCCGGAGGTGGAGATCGGGATGGGCGTGCCGCGGCCGGCGATCCGCCTGGAGCGCATCGGCGGCGGCGTGCGGCTCTTGATGCCGAGCACGGGAGACGACCTCACGGATGCGATGCGCGAGTTCTCCCGCCGCCGGGTGGAGGCTTTGGCCGCCCTGGGCCTCGACGGCTACGTGCTCAAGAAGGACTCGCCGTCGTGCGGAATGGAGCGGGTGAAGGTATATCCGGCGACAGGCGCGCCCGCGCAGGACGGCCGCGGGATCTTCGCCCAGGAGCTCCTCCGCCGGCTGCCGGACCTGCCGGTGGAGGAGGAGGGTCGGCTCCGCGATCCGTGGCTGTGCGAAAACTTCCTGGCCCGCGTCTTCGCCTACCACCGGGCTTGCCTGCCCCCACTCGATGCGGCATCATGGCCGCCCTGAAGGAGGAGTCAACTTTGAGAAAGACCAGCTCGATCGTTCTTGGCGCCGCGCTCTTCGTGGCCGCCGCGCCGGCTTTCGCCGGCATCCACTACAAATCCACGACGAAATCGGAAGGTCCTCGCGGACGGGACAGCGAGGTGCAGGTGGAAGGCTGGGTCGCCGGCGAGAAGGCGCGGGTGGAGTTCAAGGAGTCCACGAATCCCAGCCCGGCCACCCAGAAGGGCACCTACCTGCTCACCAAGGACGGCGGCAAGACCCTCTATCTGGTCAATCCCGAGGAGAAGACCTACGGCGTGATGGACCTCAGCGCCATGCTGGGCGCCGTGGGCACCGTCATGAACGGTATGGGGCCGCTGCTGAAGATCCAGTTCTCCGAGCCCAAGGTCGAGAAACTCCTGGACGAGGATGGCGGCACGGTGGCCGGCGTGGCCGCCCATCACACCAAGTACCGCACTTCCTACACCACGACGGTGAAGGTGCTCGGCATGGGCCGGTCGAGCGCCGTGGTGACCGAGCAGGACTTCTGGACGACCACGAAGCTGGTGGATCCCGGAATGGGCGTCTGGCTGCGGGCCGAGCCGCCGCGGACCGGCAACGCCGACTTCGACCGCCTGATCTCGGCGGAGAAGTACAAGCTCCAGGGCTACCCGCTGAAGACGGTCACCGTCACCACCAACACCGATTCGAAGAGCGGCAAGGTGACCACCTCGCACAGCTCCATGGAGGTGACGCAGCTCGAGACCAGCGCCTCCGTGCCGGCGAGCAGCTTCGAGATTCCGGCCGGCTATAAGGAAGCCCAGATGGTGCCCGAAAAGGAAGGCGTGCGCGAATGAGCCGCGGCGGGCGTCCCGAAGGCGAGCGGCTGGGGAGCCGCGAGATTTTTCGCGGCAACACGGTGAAGCTGGACCTCGACCGGGTGCGCCTGCCCAACGGCAAGGAGATGGACTTCGAGATGATCCGCCACGTGGGTGCCGCCGCCGTGGTGCCCCTGGCGGCGGACGGCACCGTGCTCCTCATCCGCCAGTACCGTTACGCCACCGGCGGCTTTCTCCTGGAGATCCCCGCCGGCAAGCTCGACCCGGGCGAGACGCCGGAGGCCTGTGCCGCGCGCGAGCTGGCGGAAGAGACCGGCTTCCACCCGGCAAAGCTGGAGCCCCTGGGCTGGATCTGGACGACGCCCGGCTTCACCGACGAGAAGATCTGGCTCTTCCTCGCCACCGGGCTCGAACCGGCGAAGCAGGCCCTGGAGGACGACGAGGTGCTCTCCCTGGAGCGCCTGCCGTTGGCCGAGGCCGTGGAGAAAGCCACCCGCGGCGAGATTTACGACGGCAAGACCGTGTGCGCGCTGCTGCGGGCGGCGGCGCGCCTCAGCGCCGCAGAGCGCGGTACAGCCTGAGAAGAGGCGTGCGAATCAGCCGATCCCGCAAGCGCCAGGTGGCGGTTCCCTGGAGAGTCGTCAGTTCGCGGCGGAGCGTCTCCACCTCGGCGGCCAGCCGGGTGCGCTCCGCCAGACTGTTTTGCGCCTGAGTGGTGGCGGTTGCCTGGAGAGCCGTCAGGTCGCGGTGGAGCATCTCTACCTCGGCGGCCAGCCGGGTCCGCTCCAGCAGGCTGCTTCGCGCCTGAAGGTGCGGATCCAGCCAGTGCAGATACGACGCGGCCGCCCGGCCCTCCTCGCCGGCCGGCGCCGGTCCGCTGGCGCGGTGATCGGCGACCACTCTCTCGTAAACGGCGACGAGACGGTCCACGGCCGGTTCGAGACCTGCTTCGGCGCGGAGCCGCCGCGAGACCTCGGCCGCATCGGCTGGATCGTAACGCCGGATCTCCCGTTCCAGGACGTCCGGCGTCACCGGCTCGCGCAGGGTCCGGATGCCGAAGTTGAGGAGGCGGAGACGGTCGAAATTTTCCGGCGTCACCAGCGGTCCCGCCCCGGCCTGGTCGCAGAGCACCACCGCCGCGCCCACGGCCATGGCTTCGAGCGCCGAGCGGCCTTTGGCGAAGACGACGTCGAAGCCAGGCAGGAGCGTCTCCGGGTGTGCCGCCGGCTTGCCCGCGGCCACGCCGGCCACGTCGAGCTCGATTCCCAGGCGTGAGCAGGCCTCGCGCACCACGGGAAGATAGGTGCCCTCGCTCGCCTGGTTGCTGAGGACGAGGGCTCGCCGCGGCTGGACGGGAAGGGGAGGGCGGGGCTGGAAGCGCCCGAGGTCCACGAAGTTGAGGATCACCTCCACGCGCTCCGGCGCAATGCCGGCCTCGGAGACCAGCCGTTCCCGAGTCGTGTAGTCGACCGCCACGTAGTGACGGATACGCGGGAAGCGCGGCGGCGCCTCCTCCCAGGGGGCCCAGCCATGGCTGACGAACACGGCCGGCACGCCTGAAAAGTGGAGCAGCGCCGCCATCGCCGGCAGGTGGTGCTGGCCGTGAATGACGTCCGGCGGCTCGGCGATGGCGGCGAGGTCGTCCACCACCGGAATGGTGGCCGCCCGCAGCTCGGTGGCCAGGGGTCCAAGCAGAGGGCTGTAGACCACCGGAGAGTGGCCGAGAGCGAGGAGCCGGGTGGCCACCTCGACCAGATACAGCTCGGAGCCCGCCCGGTTGACGAGGGCGCCGTTGGTCAACAGGACGCGCACGCCTGCCGGCTCTCCTCCTCCACGTGGCGCTCCAACTCCGCCGCCAGCGGCGCGAGATGCTCCTGGAAACGGATCACCTGGCCATAGAGTCCCAGGGCCACCCGCTTCTCGCCGTGGGTTTCATAGAACGGCGGATGAGAGAAGAGGGGGGCGATGTCCAGCCCGTAGCGCACCGGCCGCAGGCACTCGACGCGGAAACGGTGGCTGCCGTGGGCGGCGAGAGCCGCCTCCACCTCGCCGGCGAGCTCGGGGTACGTCCCCGCCGCCTCCAGCTTGCGGTGAAGTGACTCGTCGTCGAGATCCAGGCGCAGGGACCCGGAGAGATCCTCCGCCGGGCAGTCGTCCGGCGCCCCGACGAGGGGAAAATCGAAGTTGGCGATCCGCCGTCCCTTCCTCTCCAGGCGCCGCACGGCGGCATTGAGCAGCAACCGGCAGACATCGTGCCCGGGGTTGTACCCCTCGACGGCATCCCCTGCCACGACGTCCAGGTCCGCAAGGCCTTGAGCGAGCTCGTCCGCGAGGGCGGTGAACAAGCCGAGGTCTCCACCGAGGATCGCCCGGTAGAGCTCGCGGTCGGAAAGGCGGCCATAGATCGAGCCCGCCGTGGCCCCCGCCTGGCCGAGCACGGCGGTGGAGGAGCCGAGCCGCGAGATGCCGTGAGTGCCGGAGCCGTCGGTGAGGACGAAGACGACGGGCCGGTTCAGCTCAAGCCAGCGGTGGACCCGCAGCTCGTGCCCGGGGTGAGCGACGACCAGGGCCGCGCGGCGAGGGCTCGGATTCACGGAAGGCATTTCCGCATCCTGGCCCAGGCGGCGGGGAGTGTCAAATCGGGGCAGCGGGCTACCTAATCCTTGACCAGCAGGAACTCCTGAATGCCGTGCCGCAGCAGGAACGAGCGGTCGACGCGGAACCCCTTGAAGATGTCGGTGATCTCCAGCGGGGCATAACGCGGCGACGGGCGCTCGGCCGCGGTGCGCCGCTCGTAGATCAGGTGCTGCTCGTCCTGGATCTTGAAGCGAAAGGGCTGGGCCGGCATCGTCTTGAGGATGGACATCAGCGCGAAGAGCCGCGCGCCGCGGTCGCAGTGGCGGCGCAGATGCGCGGCGAAGTGAATGAGCTCTTTGCGCTGAAGATAGTTGAACAGGTCCCAGGCGAAGATGACGTCGAAGCGGGTCTCCTCCGGGATGGCGAGGAAATCGGCGAAGAACTCGGGGCCGGCGAGGTCGCCGTCTCCCGACGGCTCGCGCGTCGAGAGAGCGGCGTAAAGATCTTCGATATAAAGCTTGCAGCCAAACTGCGAGAGGAACTCGACGTTGGAGCCGAGGGCCGGCCCGAGGTCCAGCACCTGCACCTTGCGCCCGCGGATGTCCTCGAACAGCGCCGCGAGCGCAAGGGAGCGGTGGACTTCAGGCTCGGCGAGGGTCTGCACCCGGCCCTGCTGCTCTTTGCGCGGGCCGGAGCCGCGGGGTGAAAACCAGCTCATCAGGCGCTGGCCTTCACTCCCGCCACTTCAGGCCGGTTCGGCTCCAGGCGGCTCGGCTCAGGCCGGCTCTCCCGGTCCCGGTTCGCTCCGCCCAGGTCCTTCGGAGCTTCCATGTCGATGCTGCCCTTGAAGCGCGAGCCGTCTTCGAGGATCACCCGCGGCGCCTGGATGTTGCCGTTGATCGCTCCCGACTGCCGCAGGATCGCCTGCTCGCGGGCGAAGACATTTCCCGTCACCTCCCCCTCGATGGTCACCACGCGGCCCCAGACGTCGGCTTTCACCTTGCCGTTCTTACCCACCGTGACGTTGTTCTGCTTCAAATCAACCTTGCCCTCGACGCGGCCTTCGATCACCAGATCTTCCTCGCCGGAAAGATCGCCCTTGATGAAGATCGACGCGCCGATGGTGGCGCGATCCATCCGCTTGGGTGGCTCGTGGCTGCCGCCGGGGGCCGCGGCCTGCGCGGGCGATGGCGCGGGCGCGGCGGGACGCGGCGGTACCGCGGGTGTCGGTTCGGGATGATGGGCCGGGGGATCGTCGCTTTTCTTCCAGACCATGAAACAACTCCTTCTCAGGCGTGGGTAAGTCTACTGGGAGGGTATGGGCCTAAAAGAGAGAAGTCAAGAAGAAAAATAGAGCTTCGGCTATATCTTGGAAAGGCCGGTGCCGCGGGGACCGAGGCCCCCGCGGAGGGCGTATCGAGAGAGAACAAGCTCTCAGCTGGCGAGGTGGGCGTTGAGCGTGATCTCGACACCGCCCAAGGCCTGGGAGACCGGGCACCCTTCCTTGGCCTTGCGGGCGTACTCCTGGAAGGTGGCGTCGTCGATGCCGGGCACCACGGACTCGTTTTCAAGCTCGATGCGGGTGATCTTGAAACCTTCACCCACCTTTTCCAGGTGCACCTTGGCGGTGGTGGCGACGCGCGTGGCATTGATCCCGCCACGGCCGAGGCCGGCGGTGAGGGCCATCGAGAAGCAGCCGGCATGCGCGGCGCCGATCAGCTCCTCGGGGTTGGTGCCCGTCCCCTCTTCAAAGCGCGAGCTGAACGAGTACTGGCCCTCGAAGGCGCCGCTGCCCAGCTTCACCGTGCCGTGCCCCTCTTTGAGGCTTCCTTCCCAGACCGCATTCGCTTTCCGTACTGGCATCAGAGTTTCTCCTTACGATCGAATCGAGTAGCTGAAGGCTCAACGCCCGGGCCGGGCCGAGCGGAAGACGAGCCGGGTGTCGGCGGGAAGCTTGCGGAGCCTGGTGATCTCGATGGCCCGGTCGGCCGTCCAGTCGACGTGCAACGTGACCTCGACCTTATCGTTGGCCGCGACTCCCGCGAGCGGGACGCCGCCGGCCACCGGAAAAGGCATGGCCATGGTGTCCATGCCGTCCCGTTTGCCGTCCCGGCCCACCCAGTCGTCGATGGGCTCATGGTAGAGGTACAGGCTGGTTCCGGCCGTATTCTTGGCGTCGGGGGCCTGCACCACCAGGGCCCTCACCGTGTAGTCCCGCCCCTTGGCGCCACAGCCGGCCGCCAGGAGCAACAGGGGGACGGCCAGACCGAATTTGAGTGCTCTCCGCATCGCTCCCTTTCTCGCCCGGGGATCGTAGCACGGCCCTCTTCAGGAACGCTTGTCGCCGGGAACGCGATAAGGTAGGGACGCTGAAGGAAGGAGACGAGATGAGTGAAAGAGGAGATCTTCGGTTGGGAAGCTACACCGCCGCGGTCGAGGCGCGGCTCGCGCATTGGCAGGAGGAGGCCTTCGGCAGGCGGCTTTGGGAGAAGGACTACACACTCTGGTCTCCGGAGCCGATTCCGGAGCTGACCAACCGTCTGGGCTGGCTCGGCTTGCCGCAGACGATGACGGCCGAGGTGCAGCGGCTGGCGCGCTTTGCCCGCGAGGTCGCGCAGGAAGGCTTCCGCGACGCCGTGGTGCTGGGCATGGGCGGCTCGAGCCTCGCCCCCGAGGTCTACTCGCGCACGTTCGGTCCCGCCTTCGGCCATCCGGCGGTCACCGTCCTCGACAGCACGCACCCCGACGCCGTGCGGGCGCTCAGGGGCCGCCTCGACCCGGAGAGGACCCTCTTCGTGGTGTCGAGCAAGTCGGGCACCACTACCGAGATGCTCTCCTTCTTCCAGTACTTCTGGGAGCAGCTCGCCGGCGTCGCCGAGCGGGGAAAGCACTTCGTGGCGGTGACCGATCCCGGCACGCCTCTCCAGAGTCTGGCCCGCGAGCACGGCTTTCGCGAGGTCTTCAATGCACCGGACGACGTGGGCGGCCGCTACAGCGCCCTCACCCCGTTCGGCCTGGTACCCGCGGCCATCCTCGGCGTCGATACCGGCAAGCTGCTCGCGCGCGGCCGTGCCATGGCCGAGGCCTGTGCCGGCACCGTGGCCGCCCTGGACAACGCGGGCCTGCGGCTCGGAGCGACCCTCGGCGAGTTGGCCCTGGCCGGCCGCGACAAGGTCACCTTCGTCACCTCCCACTCCCTGGAGACCTTCCCTGAGTGGATCGAGCAGCTCATCGCCGAGAGCACGGGCAAGACCATTCTGGCCGGCGGCGAGCGCCGGGGCATCGTACCGGTGGCCGGCGAGCCGCTGGGGCCGCCGGAAGCCTACGGCGACGACCGCTTCTTCGCCGCTCTGCTGCTCCAGGGCGACGACATCTCCGAGATCGAGAAGCGCCTCGAAGACCTCGAGGGCGCCGGCCACCCGGTGGGCCGCTTCAAGCTCTCCGACCGCTACGATCTCGGTGCCGAGATGTTCCGCTGGGAGGTGGCGACGGCCGCCGCCGGCTCCATCCTGGGCGAGAACCCGTTCGATCAGCCCGACGTTCAGCTCGCAAAAACTCTCGCCAACGAGGCGATGAAGAAGGCCGCGGCGGGTAAGCTCAAGACCGGCGGCCGGGCCGTCGCCGCCGGCGGCAAGGGGCTCGATGCCGCCGTCGCCGAGTGGTTGGCGGGCGCCAAGGCGGGCGACTACCTTGGCATTCATGCCTACCTGCCGCCGCGGCCGGAGACCACCGCGGCCCTCGCCGCCCTCCAGGCCGCCCTCCACGCCAGGACGAAGCTCGCCGTCACCCTTGGCTACGGACCCCGCTTCCTGCACTCCACGGGACAGCTGCACAAGGGCGGCACGGACCGCTGCCGTTTCCTGCAGATCGTCGACCAGCCCGCGGAGGATCTGGCCGTGCCCGAGACCTCCTACACCTTCGGTACCCTGATCGGCGCCCAGGCCGAAGGTGACCGCCAGGCCCTGGAGAAGCGCAAGCGTACCGTCCTGCGCATCCAGCTTGGGCAGAAGGACGCCGAGGGACTCGCCGCCCTCCGGCGGGCCGTGGAAGGTGCCGGCTGACCCAGATGATCCTGGCCGGCGACGTGGGGGGTACCAAGAGCAACCTCGGCCTCTTCGAGGAGGTCGAGGGCAGCCTCCGGCTCGTGCGCTCCGCTCAGTACCGCAGCCCGGACCATCCCGGCCTGGAGGGTGTGGTCCTGGCTTTCCTGGCGGCCGGGCCGCCGGTCGTGGGCGGCATTCGGGCGGCCTGCTTCGGCATCGCCGGCCCGGTGGTGGACAACCGGGTGAGCACCCCCAACCTCGCCTGGGTCGTGGACGGCGCCGTGCTGGCCCGGGAGGCCAAGGTGCCCGTGGTGTCGCTGATCAACGATCTGGTGGCCACGGCCGAGGGAATCCCCGAGCTGGGGGCCGGCGAGGTGGCCGTCCTCCAGGCCGGAGTGCCCGAGGCGCCGGGCCGCGAGGGCAACCGCGCCCTGGTCGCCGCCGGCACCGGCCTGGGTACGGCCTTCATCCCGCGTATCGGCGATCGCTGGGTGCCCGTCCCCTCGGAAGGCGGGCATGTGGACTTCGCTCCCCGCGTCGAGGAGGAGATCGGGCTCCTGCGCCACCTGCGGGAGCGTTTCGGCCGGGTGAGCGTCGAGCGCGTGCTTTCGGGTCCCGGCCTGTTCAACATCTACATGTATCTGCGCGACGTGGTGAAGCTGCCGGAGAGCCCGCGGGTGCGTGAGAGCCTGACCTCCGGGCTGGACCCCGCCCGGGTGATCGGCGAAGCCGGCCTGCCGGGCCCTGCCGGCGGCTGCCCTCTCTGTTTTCGCGCTCTGGAGATCTTCGTCGCGGTCTACGGCGCCGTCGCCGGCAACGTCGCCCTTCTGGGCACCGCCACCGGTGGCGTCTGGCTGGGCGGCGGCATCGCGCCGAAGATCCTGCCCCGTCTGTCGGACGGTCTGTTCCGCGAGACCTTCCGCGCCAAGGGGCGTTTCGCCGCCTTCCTGGAAAGGATACCGGTGCGCGTCATCCTCAACGACCGCGCGGCGCTGCTTGGGGCGGCCCGGCGAGCCGCGTCGCTGGCGGCGGGGTAGTTGTTTTTCTGGCTGGAAGCTCCGAGGGTCTTCGCACTGAATGCCGGATGCACTATCATACGCCGCGGAACGAGGATGATCTTCGGTCCAAACAGGGAGAATCCCAAGTGCGTAAGACTGCTTTTTTTGCGACCCTCTGCCTCGCTATTTCGACCGCCGCTTTCGCTGCTCCCCCGGCCCCGACCCCGACTCCGGCCGTAGCTCCGCCGGCTGAATCGGCCCCCGCCCCCGCCAAGACCACCACCACCACCAAGAAGAAGACCCACCACCGCCGGCACCACAAGAAGACCGTCAAGCCCGCCCCGACCCCGACCCCGACTCCGGGCCGCTAAGCAAATCGAGGCAAGCGAGCATAACTTTCTGTAACGGGCTGTAAAGGCGGGGAGGGCGAGAGATTCGCCGCTCCCCGCTTGTTATTTCCGGGTAACCCGCCGCCCCAGTCCTTGGCGGCTTTTTACACCGTCGTCAGAACCTTCTCCAGTCGCTCCACGGCCCAGTCGATCTCGTCTTTCTTGATGACCAGGGGGGGTGCGATGCGGATGACGTGCTCGTGGGTCTCCTTGCAGAGGAGCCCCTCCTGCTGTAATGCCTCGCAGAAGCGGCGGGCGCCGCCGGCTTGCGCGTGCAGCTCGATGCCGATCCAGAGCCCGAGGCCCCGGACCTCCTTGATGTGCTTCGACTGGATCCCGCGCAGGCGCTCCAGGAAGTAGGGACCGAGCTCGGCGGACCGCTCGACCATCTTCTCTTCCACCAGCACGCGCAGGGCGGCCTGGGCCACCGCCGCGGCCATGGGGTTGCCGCCGTAGGTCGAGCCGTGCTCGCCGGGTTTGAAGACATTCATCACCGCTTCGTCGGCGAGGATGCCGGAGACCGGGTAGAAGCCGCCCGACAGAGCCTTGCCGACGATCACGATGTCGGGCCGGATGCCCTCGTGCTCGTAGGCGAAGAGCTTGCCGGTGCGGCCGAGGCCGGACTGGATCTCGTCGGCGACGAGCAGGGCGTTGTGCGCTTGAGTGATCTCCCGCAGCCGCTTGAGGTAGCCGGCCGGCGGCATGACGATGCCCGCCTCGCCCTGGATGGGCTCGACGAGGACGGCCGCGACGTTCTCGTGCATCGCCTTTTCCACGGCCTCGGCGTCGCCGTAAGGGAGGACGCGGAAGCCGGGGGTGAAGGGGCCGAAGCCGTCCCGGTAGTCCGCCTCGGTCGAGAAGCTGACGATGGTGATGGTGCGGCCGTGGAAGTTGTTGCTGAAGGCAATGATCTCGGCCTTCCCCTCCGCCACGCCTTTGACCTTGTAGGCCCACTTGCGGGCCGTCTTGAGGGCCGTCTCCACCGCTTCGGCGCCGGTGTTCATGGGCAGGAACCGCTGGAAGCCGGAGAGGTCGCAGATCTGCTGGTAGAAGGGGCCGAGCTGATCGCTGCGGAAGGCTCGCGAGGTGAGAGTCACACGGTGGGCCTGCTCCACCATGGCCTGGAGGATCGCGGGGTGGCAGTGGCCCTGGTTCACCGCCGAGTAGGCGGCGAGGAAATCGAGGTACTTGCGGCCCTCGACGTCCCAAACCCAGACGCCCTCCGCCCGGCTCACGACGACGTCGAGAGGGTGGTAGTTGTGGGCCCCGTACCGCTCTTCGAGCGCAATGAGGTCCGCGGTCGCGGCGTGGCCTTCCAGCACGGTCGTGCTCATGGGGTTCCTCCGAAAGAGAAGAGACGCTAGGGTGGGGCGCTTTCGGCCGGCTGGAGCGTGGGGAGCCGGGGAGAGCCGCCGGTGCCTCGCCAGCCTTTCTACCACAAACCCCGGCCAAGCGAATTGTCTTTCGGCTTGCGTTTCGTTGCTGCTATGATCGCTCCCCGCATGGTCGATTACTCCAATATTCCCCGCGATTCGCGCCGCGTCCCCCTGGAGACGCGCGTGCAGTTCAAGTTCGACCGCTTCAGCGGCTTCCTCAGCGACTTTTCCGCCAACGTCTCGCCGGGCGGCATGTTCATTCGTACCCGCACGCCGCAGCCGGCGGGCACCGTCCTGGAGTTCGAGTTCCGGCTCGGCGATGGCTTCGAGCTGATCCGTGGGCGCGGCGAGGTGGTGTGGACGCGGACCGAGGACGAGGGTCCCGCGCGGCCGGCGGGCATGGGCCTGCGTTTCCAGGAGCTGAGCCAGGGAAGCAAGGAGCTCATCTACCGCATGGTCGACCATCACATCCAGCAGGGGGGCACGCCGTTCGACGTCACCCAGGGCCCCCCGGATCCCATTCCGCCGCCGCCACCAGCCCAGGCAGCCCAGCCGGTCGTGCCGCCCTCACCGGGCTTGGCTCCGTTCTTGCCGTCGCCCGTACCTTCGGGGGGCTCCGCGCCGCGCACCAGTCTGCCGCAGCTGCGCTTCGACCCGACACCCACGCCGCCGCCTTCGTCCCCGGCGAGGCCGCCCGTCACGGCGTCTCCGTCTACGCCGCCTCCGGTCCTCTCGTCCTTACCCCCGCCATCGCGGGAGCCCGTCCCGGACGCCGAGGCCTGGCTGCCGGCCCTGGACGAGGAGGGCGGCTTCGACCCATCGCCCTACGCGGCGCCGCTGGCGACGCAGGACGATTGGATGAAGGCGCGCCAGGCGCTGCCGAAGGACTCTTTCTCCGAGCTGGCGGCCGGCGGCGAGGAGCCCGTCCCGTCCCCCGGTCACCCCGCGGCGGGTCCGCTCTTCGGCGCCGTCCTGGAGCCTGACCCACCGCGCTCGCCCCGCCGGGCCCTGCCGTGGATCCTGGTGGGCGTGCTGGTGGCGCTGGCGGCGGGAGCATTTCTGTTCCGCGACACGCTGCTCGGCCTTGCCGGTCTGGGCGGTGACGAGGACGCCGAGACTGTGGCCCAGGCGGCGCCCGCGCGGCCCCGGCCGGGACGTCCGCGGTCGCGACTCGCGCCTTCAGGCTCCCCGGCACCCGGCATGCCGGCGGCGGCCCAATCCGCCGATCCAGCCGGCACGCCATCCCTGCCGGCCGTGCCGGGGACCGCGCCCGTGACTCAGGCGAGCGCGGCCCGGCCCGCGGTCACCCCCGCCAAGACTCCTGTCGCCGCGCCCACGCTGCCTCCGGCTCCCACGCCCGCTCCGGTCGTCAGGGTGGCGAAGGCGGCCACACCGGCCCCGGCAGCCGTGCAGGCGCAGGCTCCCAAGCCGCAGAGCGAGAAGCCGGCGCCGCTGCCCGCCGTGAAGGAGGATACCGGCCCGGCCGCCACGGGGGTGGAGAAGATCACTTTCGAGAAAGCCTTCGGCGGCACCGACATCATTCTCTGGGGCAACGGCGCCATCCGCTCGCGCAGCTATGCGCGCTCGCGCCTCGAGGGCAACCCGCCGCGCGAGCTGATCCGCATCACCGGCATCAAGCGCCCGGCCCCGGCGGCACGCCTGGCGGTGGGAACGCCGGAGGTGTTGCAGGTGCGCACCGGCCTCCACGCCGGCGACGAGCTCCACATCGTCCTCGACCTCGCCGGCCCGAAGGTGACCGTCACCGGCGTCGAGGAAGGGGAGAACCGGCTGCGCATCCACCTGCGGAAGCAATAGAGGCAACAGGCGGGCGCCGCCGTCCGCCGGCGCCTGGTGTACAATTCATGCCCCTGAAATTCGCTGGGACGAAGTGAAGCACGCCGTGGCCAACGTGGACCGCATCAAGCGCCAGCTCCTGAGGGATCTGGTGGAGCAGAACGTCGACCTGATCGCCGGCCGTCGGCCGCGTCCCAGGCAGCGGCGGTGGGATACCTTGCGGCTCAGCCTGCGGTTCGCCGCCCTGGCGCTCCTCTCCGTCGCCCTCTTCGGCTCCACGCGATGGCTCTCGACGCTCGCTGAGCCCCGCCCGGCGTCGGCCGCCGCTTCCACCCTGGCGTTGTCCAGGATTCCGGCGCGCCCCGCCTTGCCGGCGAGGTCTCCCCAGACCCCGGCGAACGAGTCCGCCTTCGCCAGTCTGACCCCTCCAGAGCCCGTGGACGCCGCGATCTTCCCCCTCGCCGTGCGCCGGGTCGTCATCGACGCCGGGCACGGCGGCGCGAGCGTCGGCACCCGAACGCCGCAGGGAGTGCTGGAAAAGGATCTGACGCTCGACATCGCCATCCGGCTGCGGCGCCTGCTCGCCAAGCAGCTTCAGGTGGTGATGACCCGCGAGAGCGACCGCGACGTCTCGCTGGAGCAGCGGGGGACGCTGGCCAACCAGGCGGGGGCCGACATCTTCGTTTCGATCCACCTCAACTGGATCCAGAACCGGCGCTCGCGGGGAGTGGAAACCTACTACCTGGGCCCCACCGACGATCCCTACCTGACCCGGCTGGCGGCGTCGGAAAACCTCGAGTCCGGCTACTCCCTGGCGGACATGCGCCATCTCCTCGACCGCATCTATGCCGGCGTGCGGCAGGACAAGTCCCGCAAGCTCGCCCAGGTGGTGCAGGGCGCGCTCTTCCAGTCCCTGGGCAAGCTCAGCCCCGAGGTGGCGGACCGCGGCGTCAAGGCGGCGCCGTTCATCGTGCTGCTCTCCACGGAAATGCCTGCCATCCTGGCCGAGGTCTCCTCCATGTCCAACGAGGACGAGGCCCGGCTGCTGACCAAACCGCTGTACCGGCAGTACATCGCCGAGGCCCTGGCGAAAGGTATCCGCGGCTATGCGGGTGTCGTCGAGGGCCCTCCGGAGGTGACGTGGGCCGGCGAGAAAGGAAATCCGATCCAATGAGTGAAAAGAAAGAGGTTCTCCACGTGGGGATCGACCTCGGCACGTCGCGGAGCTCCATCTCGGCGTCCAACGGTCAGCGCCACGTGGTGGAGAGCTATGTCGGCTGGCCGCTCGACATGGTGGCCCGCAAGGTGCTGAAGAAACCCGTCCTCATCGGCCGCGAAGCGCTGGACAACCGCTCCATGCTGGACCTCCACCGCCCGCTGGAGCAGGGACTGATCAAGGACGGCTCGGAGAAGGACGAGGCCGCCGTGCGCGAGCTGCTCTGGCACCTGTTGTCGCTGGTCGGCGCCGACCGCGAGTCGCGCAACGGCATGAAGGTCCGCGCCGTGGTCGGCGTCCCGGCCGAGGCGCTGCGGGTCAACAAGCAGCAGGTCCGCAAGGCGCTTCAGGACGCCGTCGACAGCCTGATGATCGTCTCCGAGCCCTTCGCCGTGGCCTATGGCCTCGAAGCTCTGCTGCACACCATGATCATCGACATCGGCGCCGGCACCACCGACTTCTGCGTCATGAACGGCCGCCTGCCCACCGAGGAGGATCAGCGCACGCTCACCCAGGCGGGCGACTTCGTCGACGATCAGCTCATGCGCCTCACCCGCGAGCGCTTCCCGGAGGCCCGGTTCTCCATCCACATGGTCCGTACCTGGAAGGAGGAGGGGAGCTTCGTGGGCACCACGAAGACCCCCGTCGTCGTCACCGCCCCGGTCAACGGCAAGCCGACCCAGCTCGACATCACCCGCGAGATGCAGCAGGCTTGCGAGAGCATTCTGCCTTCGCTCTCCGAGTCGATGCTCGATCTGCTGTCGCGCGTGCAGCCGGAGTACCAGGAGAAGGTGCGCAACAATGTCGTCCTCTCCGGCGGCACCGGCCTCATCCGCGGCCTCGGGCCGCGTCTGGAGCAGGAGCTTCAGTCCGTGGGCGGCGGCAAGGTGAAGGTGGTGAAGGACCCGATCTTCGTCGGCTCGGACGGCGGTCTCTCCATCTCCACGGACGCTCCCGACAGTGACTGGGAGCGGCTGACCGCCTCCGCCTAAGGGGGCGGCGCGGTGAGAACGGGGCCGCGCGGGCTCTGTACGGCGCCCTGGCCGAGCCCTCGCGCCACCGCGCTCCCCAGCCCGTAGGTCACGAAGGCCCAGAGCACGCCGGTGGCGGCCGCCAGAACGGCGCCTCCCCAGGGGGCGCCGCCCTTCCCGGTCACCTCCGCGAGGGCCGAGATCTTCTTGCCCAGGTCGTCTCCCCGCAACAGCTCGCGAACGGCGGGCGCGGCCCAGGGCGGCAGCCGGGTCACCAGGATGGAGCCGATCTCGTAGGCGTCCCCGGTGAGCGAGAGGAAGGGCGCCAGGGCGAAGGGAAGAGACAGCCCGAAAGGGAGGGGCCGCCCCGCCGCCGCGGCCCGCCGCAGCGCCCATACGCCCGGGAAGAGCGTGAGGATGAAAGGCCCCAGGTCGGTCGCCAGGTAGATGAGGTCGTTGCCGCGGGTGTCGAACCCCGACAGCCTCCCGGCGTAGTCGCTCGCCGGCACCACGAAGGGGAACACGCGAGCCAGCAGGGTGCCGCCGTAGAGCGCCTCGATCTCCAGGCGCGAGACCTGGCCGCCCGTGAGCCGGCAGGCGGCGGCGTGCAGAAGCTCGTGCAGGGGAACATAGAGCCACCAGCCGGCGAACAGGCCGAGGGCCGCGAGCGCCAGTCCACGGGCGCCCGAATCCAGGCAGCGGTCGAGGCCGCGGACCGCGTCATGGATGGGAAGAGCGAAGAGTTTCCGAAACATTGGGGAAATTCTATATGAGCCCCGAAAGGGAGTATGCTTGCCGCGAGGCGAGCCAGCATCTCTGGCCATGCAATTGAGTATCTGTTATTATGTTTAGAAGATCGGTATCAGCAATGGCTTCACATCCTGAAGAACGCCGCATCGCGGGTTTGTTGCGAGAGCTGATCGTCCAGAGCGGAGCGCCTCTGGAATCGGTGGAGCGGACGCTCGGCTGGGGAGACGGGCGGTTGCGCGACCTGCTGGACGGCCGGCTGCGGCTGGGCTTCGAGGATGTCCTCGAAGTGCTTCCCCTGCTCAACACCACTCCTCCCGATTTCTTTGCCTGGCTGTATGGCTTCGAGCCTGGGGCGTCCTCGCCGGCCGGCGAAACCGGGGCGCGCAAGACAGAGCCGGGCAACCTGGCTTTGAGCCAGCGGACGCTCGACCGCCGGTTCGACCAGAGCCTGCGTGCGGTCAAGAGCGCCGTCGCCCGCCGGCGGCAGTGGAAGGACGAGCGCGGCAAGACCTGAACGGCCGCCTCACCGGGCGGCCGAACGGCGGGGCATGGGCTCGATCCGGGAGCTCAGGGAACGGATCAGCTCCAGGGCCTGGCACTCCTGATCCGCCACGTGCTGGAGCTGCAGCAGCGACGCGATCGTCTTCTGCTCCACCCGCAGGGAGCGGAAGACCGGCAGTGTCGTCGCCACGGTGTCCTTCAGATCGTCGATCAGCCCGAGCTTGACGTAGACCGAGGCGAGGTCGAGCGAGACGAGCGCCACTTCATAGATCAGGTTGCTTTCGACGAAGCCCTTGCGAGAGCGCAGCAGGGCCGTTTCCGCGGCCCGCAAATGGCCGAGATCGCGCAGCAGCTGGCCTTCCTGCCAGAGCGCCCGCAGGAGGATGAGGGGGTCGTCGAGCTCATGGTAGAGGTCCCGCGTCTCGGAGTAGAGCTGGAGGGCCTGATCCGGCCGGCCGAGGTCGATGTAGCAGCGGATGAGGTTGTGGCAGGCGGCCAGCAGGAGATGCGGATCCTCGTCGTGGTCGATGAGCGCAATGGCCTGGTTGAGAGTGCGTATGGCGACCGCCGTCTCTCCGGAGTAGATGCAGGCGATGGCCTTCTGCACCAGCGTGCCGGCCAGCAGGTGGTCCTCGCCGAGATCGTGGTAGATCTGGGCCGCCTGCTCGGACAGCTCGACGGCGTCCTGGTAGCGCTCGCGGACGAGGTAGAGCGGCGTAATTCTTCCGAACAGCCAGGCCCGTAGCGCGGGATCTCCGGTGCCCATCTGCCGGAGGGCCTGCGCGGTGACGAACGCCTCCTCGGCCTCCCGCGGTTTGCCGCAGACGCGCAAGGCGTTGCCGTACTGGCCCCAGGCGCGGGTCTGGAGGTCGGAGAGCCGCAACGCATTGCCCGACTGCTCGGGCGAGCAGATCTCGGCGGCGAGCCGAGCCAGGCTGGCCAGGTGCAGCATCTGGTCCGGATTGCGGTAGCGGGCTTCGTGGCTCTGTTGGATCAGCAGGCGAACGAAGGCCGGGGAACCGAACCGGCTCTTGCCGGTCATGTGCTGGGCCTGACGCTTCGTGGGAACCTCCAGCAGCTCGGCCATCAGGGCGTCGGCCGGGGTCTCCTCCGGCTTTTCCTGAGTCAGCAGGGCGGCGACGGCGCGGTCCGCCGCGACGAAGGCGTGCTGGTAGTCGTAGCCGCTCCCGGCCTTGGTGACCGCGGCTTCTTGGCGCAACGAATCGCCATCCCGCGAGGTCAGAAGACTCAGCCGTTCCTGGCTCCAACCGAGGGTATCGAGGCGGGCCCGGCACTCCGGGCATTCCGCGAGCAGGTGGCGCAGGATCTGTGGATTACGGGCCGGGCCGGCGGGCCGGGAGAGGCTCCCCAGGAACCCTTCGAAATCTCGTACAGTCGGATGATCATCGAACATGGGGTACCTCCCAAACCTCAAAAATCAAAAGAATTGAGACAAGCCAGCCGGCTGGACTCGACGCCTAGCCCCGAATGCAGGGGGGCGGATAGCGATCGCCCGCTGGATCGATGCAGGATCCGCCCGAGGCGGAGCCGGTGGACGTTTCCTTCTGCTGAATCACGGTCGGGACATGGTGACGGCTCGCCGGGCGATGTACTTCCAGGGCGTTCTGAAGCCAGCCGAGCGCTACGCTCATCCAGCTTTCCGCCGCTGCCAGGGTGGTCCGCGGCGACTCGGGACCGCGGGCGCCGGCCGGGACTGGCACGGCAAGAAGAATTGCAAGCGCGACAACCAGGGTGATGAGGGAACGGAATGTACGGTAATGCATGACCAGCTCTCCTCTCTCCATTGAGCGAGACTTCGGCAGGAAGAAAGATCCTGCCACTCGCGAGATTCCAACCTTCAACATGTACGGCTCTATCAAATAAGGTGCTTTGACCTTGGTAAACGGGACAATGGTTGACCCGGAGCCGAAAAAAGGCTGGAGACGAGGTTCGCACGGCAGGAGAGAGAAGGAGTGAGGCCGGCGGCCGGTCAGGGCCCGCCGGCCTCGGGTCGTGGCTATCGGCCAGGTCTCCGTTGGGAGAACGGCTCGATGCGCGCGTTGAGGAAACGGATGAGGTCGAGAGCCTCCTGCTCCTGGTCCGCGACCTGCTGAAGCTGCAACAGGGAAGCGAGGGCCTCCCGGTCGACGCCGAGAGCCCGGAAGATGGGCACGGCCGCGGCGACGATCTGCCGCACCTCTTCAACGGAACGCATCTTGACGTAGACGGCCGCGAGGTCGAGGGACACTACGGCGACCTCGTACATGAGCCCGCGCTCCATGAAGCCGGAGCGAGCTTGCAGGAGTGACCTCTCGGCCGCCGGCAGGTGGCCCAGGTCTCGCAGAAGCCGCCCTTCCTGCCAGCCGACCCGGAGTTGGATGAGGCTGTCGCTGAACTCCTTGTAGAGATCCTGGGTCTCGGAGTAGATGGACAGCGCCTGCTCGGGTCGGTCGAGGTCGATGTAGGAATGGACCAGGTTGAGGCAAGCCGCGAGGAGAAGGTGCGGATCCTCCTCGTAGTCTATGAGCGGAATGGCGCGGTTGAAAATATCAATCGCATTCTCTGTCTCGCCGGAGTAGAGGGCCGCGATCGCCTTGTGGACGAGCGAGCTCGCCAGGCGGTGACCTTCGCCGAGATCGCGATAGATCTGTCCCGCCTCCTCAGCCAGGGAAACCGCGATCTCGAACCGGCGCTGGAACGTGTTGAGCGAGGCCATCTGCTCGAGCAACCGGGCGCGTAGTGGCGGGTCGCCGGTACCGTCCTTGCGCAAGGCCGCCGCGAGGGTGAGGGCCTTCTCGGCTTCCCGGAGCTGCCCACAGACGCGCAACGAGTTGCCGTAGTGTCCCCAGGCCCAGGCCCTGAGATCGGCAAGCCGCAGCTCGCCGCCCGCGGATTCCGCGATGCAGGCGTCCGCGGCCGCTCGGGCCAGACCGGCGAGGTGCAGCATATCCTCGGGCGCCTGGTAGCGAACGGCATGGCTGCGGTCGATGAGGAAGTGCACGAACTGCGGTCTGGCGAACCGCGGGTCGCTCCCCGCGCGGCGGCTCCGCTCTTCGGGGTTCAAACGCTCCAATTCGGCAAGCAGGTGCTCGGGGGCCTCTTCCAGCGGCTGCACCGGAGCGAAGAAGGCTTCGAGCGACCGCTCAGCCTTGCCGAAAGCGTCGTCATAGCTTTGGGTCGCGGCGGAAGAGAAGCCCATTCCCTCCGTGGTTCCCAATTCCGAGCTGGAGATCTGCAGGAGCCTCTCCAGCCGTGCCTCCGGCCAGCCGATCTGGCGCAGGTGCTCCCTGCAGGCCGGGCATTCAGCCAGCAGGTGGCGCACCACGCGTCCATTGCGCGCCGTATTCGCGGGCCGGGACAAGAAGAGATTCAGGTCCTCGTTACTCGGATGCCCGTTCGACATTGCTTCCTCCCATCATAAAACTATATAACGCCTTTGAGCCCGGCGGGCGGGGCGGCCTTCTTGCCGCCCCGCGATCAGGGCAGGCCGGTCAGAGATTGCACCTCCCCAAGCCCAGGGGATCGATGCACCCCCCTGTCATGGGAACTTTCACGGGGGTCAGACCAGTGCCGGTACCAGCGCCAGTACCTGTACCGGTAGTCGTCTTCGCCATAATCCTGCTGGCCGGCTCGTTGCCGGTCAGCCCGACCAGCCAGGTCACCGCGAGATCCAGCCAGGCCCCGCCCTGCGAATGGAGGGACGGCTGTGTCTTTTCAATCACTTGGGCTTGTGCGGGAACGGCCATGGCAAGAACGGCGACGGTCACCAACGTAACGACGGACGTGCGGATCAGCTTCATGACTCTCTCCTCTTCAAAAAACAAGTTACATATCAATGTGGGTCTGGAATCGGCGGGGTTCGCCGGCGCCCACGATCGCCAACGCCTACTGTCAGAACCGGTTCCACCCATTGAAGTGTAGGGGGAGCTGCGAAGCGGGACACCCCTGGCACGGAATTGCGGCGCGGATTCGTATACAGTCCCCCTGTGCCGCCCGCCGTTCGACCGCTCTTCCGCCGGCGTCGCCGGCGCCGCTGGGGCGCCATCGCCCTTCTCACCTCGCTCGTCGTCCTCGTTCTCGCTCTGGCGGCGCGGGCGATGCCGGGGGCCCGGACGCGCGGCCTGCCCACGGCCGGAGCGCGGTGGATCTGGAAGGACACCGACTGGGACGATCACCAGCCCGCCGTCTTCTACATGCTGCGCGACTTCGACCTCGCGGCGCCGCCGGCCTCCGCGCGGCTGCTGGTGACGGCGGACGAGGAGTACGTCCTCACCCTGAACGGCCGGCGGCTCGGCGCCGGCGCCTTTCAGCCCGGAGCCGTGCTGGACGTCTACGAGGCCGCCCCCTTCCTGCGGCCGGGTGCCAACCGCCTGATGGCCGAGGTGCGCAGCGCCCGCGGCGCCGGCGGCCTCCTGGCCAGCCTGGTGGACGGCGGCGGCCGCACGCTGGTGGCCACCGACGACCGCTGGCGGCTCTTCCTCAACTATGAGCTGGGCCTGGAGCGCGGCTGGCTGCCGCTCGGCCGCGGCGTGCCGGCCTACTGCTGGGGCTACCCACCCATGGGCCGCTGGGGCCGGCCGCGGCTCGGGCCGCTCAAGCCCCCTTTCGGGGAGACCGCCGGCTCGCCCGTGGCGGCGGTCTCGGCCACACCCCAGCCTCCCGTGCTGCCCGCACCGGCCGGCCGGCCCCCGGGCTCGCCCGTCCTCTATGACTGGGGACGGGAGGTGACGGGCTACGTTTCCCTGGAGCTGACTGGGACGGTACCGGTGGCGGACCCGGCGGAGATGCGGAAGGCCCTGCTCTTCACGGGCGATTCGCCGCCCGATCCGCTGCGCTCCAGCCCCACGGCGTCCATCCTCATGGCGCCCGGCCGGCGCGATTGGCTGGACGCCCGCCCGCGCCGCTTCCGTTACGCCTTGATCCTGGGGCTGGTGCCGCCGGCTTCGATGGCGGTGTTGCCCGTGCAGGCCGGCGGGGTGCCACCGCCCGCGGCCCGGGACAACCGGGGAGTGCTGGGGATCGTGCCGCCGCCGCTACGAACGCCGGTGGAGGACGAAGTCTGGGGCAAACTCCAGCGCTTCGCGGGCGTCGCCGGGCGGAAAGAACTCTAGCGCCCGCTTCGCTTCGGCCGCGTACTCCTCGGCCATGCCGGTGACCTCCTCGAGGGTCCCCTCGGCGCGCACCAGGTCGAGGATCTGCTGTGCCGAGACCCGGCTGAAGCTGCGGTCCTCCAGCACCTGCTCGACCAGCCGCCGCTCGGCCGGCTCCACCCGGGGCAGCAGGAGGATGAGGGGGAGCGTCAGCTTGCCCTCCTTGAGGTCGGAGAGCACGGCCTTGCCGAGGTCGCTCTCGCGGGCGGTGAAGTCGAGCAGGTCGTCCACGAGCTGGAAGCAGATGCCGAGCGAACGGCCGTAGCGCGTCAGCACCTGCCCGGCCTCGGGCCGGTGGGGCGGGATGAGGCTGGGAAGCGAGCAGGCGGCGGCGAAGAGGTGGGCCGTCTTGCGGTCGATGATCTCGAAGTACTCCTCGATCGTCAGGTCCGGCGCGCCCAGCCGCTGATAGGCCAGCAGTTCGCCCTCCGTCATCTTGAGCGTCGCCTGGCAGAGCCGCTGCACGACCTCGATCTGGCCGTGCGACAGCGCCATCTGCATCGCCTTGGTATAGATCCAGTCGCCCAGCAGCACCGTGAGGTTGTTGCCCCAGAGATGATTGAGCGTCGTCTGGCCGCGGCGCAGGGTGGCGTGGTCGATGATGTCGTCGTGGATCAGCGTCGCCGTGTGAATGAGCTCCACCACCGCGGCGTAGGTCACCGCCTCGTCGCCCTCGTGCCCCAGCAGCCGGGCGGCGAGCAGGAGCAGGGCCGGGCGCACCCGCTTGCCGCCGCCCTGCGAGATGTACTCGCCGGCCATGTGGATGAAGGGGACGTCCGAGCCGAGGTGATGACGGAAGACCGCCTCGGTGGCGACCAGCTGGTCCGCCACGAGATCGATGAAGCGGCCGGCCTGAGCGGTGCGGCTGCCGGCCGCCCCGGCCACCGTTGCCGTCTCCGAGGGTGCGGGGTGGGGATTGACGAGCGGCTGATTGGGCAACGGTTCGGTCCTTTTCTGGCGGAGGGGGTTCAAAGGCCACGCACCGGATCGAAGGGGACCACCTGCTCCAGACGGCCATCGCGGAAGCGGTAGACCTTGCCGCTCTCGAAGTACCACCACGAGGATTCCAGATACCCGGGATACTGGACGTTGCGCACGCGGTCGGGCTTGCCCATCTCCTCGTAGACCCGGCGCTGATCGTCCGTCTTGATCGAGGCCAGAAGCTCCCGGAGATGGTCGATGAACTGGCGGTTCTCGACCGTCACCGCCACCACGGCCGGGCTGCCCGCGAGCACCCGGCGGGTGACGTCCTGGCGGGCCAGCTCCTCCAGCTTCTCGCCCGTCTTGACCCGCACCGGCACGCCGACCGCGACCTCGAAGTGATTGAAGTAGCGGTCCCACGGCCAGGTGATGGTGTACTGGCCCGCGGCGTCCGTCGTCGCCGTCACCTTCCGGACGTCCTTGTCCGCCGTGCGGTGGAGCTCGCGGATGCTGAAGTAGGTGCGGCTGCTCTCGAACACCACGCGCACGCCGGAGAGCGGCTGCCCCTGGGCGTCGAGCACGATGCCGGTGACTTGAATCCGCTCGCCGTCGTCGTAGCGCGCCGCCCGTGCCGGCGCCGCCGCGATCATCAGGCATGCCATGCCCGCGAGACTGAGTAGGAGGGCTCGGAAGATCGATACTCTGGATTTCATCGTTGACAGGTTACTGGGAGCGATTATTGAGAGCGATTATTGGGAACGGTAGTTGGAGAAGGTGAGGGGAACGTCGAGATCCAGGCCCTTGAGCATCGCGATGACCGTCTGCAGGTCGTCGCGGTTCTTGCCGGAGACGCGCACCGTGTCCCCCTGGATGGCGGCCTGCACCTTGAGCTTGCGAGTCTTGATCTCGGCCACGATCTTCTTCGCCGTCTCGATGGGGATGCCCTGCTGGAGCGTGATCTTCTGCCGGGCGCGGCCGCCGCTGGCCGGCTCGATCTTGCCGTAGCGCAGAGACTTCAAGTGAATGCCGCGCTTGACCATCTTGGTCTGCAGCACGTCGGTCGCCTGCTGGAGGGTGTAGTTGTCGGACGTCTCCAGCACGATCTCCTCGCCTTCCAGCTTGAGCTCGGCAGCCGCCTTCTTGAGGTCATAGCGGTTGGCGATCTCCTTCTCCGCCTGCTGCACGGCGTTGCGGACCTCCTGGAGGTCCACGGTGGAGACGATGTCGAAGGAGTTCTCGGCGGCGGCCATGGCGGTCAGTCTCTGAGAGCGATCCGGTCGTGTCCCGGAATGAGGGCCATTATACGGAAAGGCGGCCTCTACTGCTCCTCCCACTTGATGCCGGCCGGCGGGGTGAAGCGGCCCTGGCGGGGGAGATCCTCATAGCCGGCGATGTCGAACCGCGTCAGGTTGCCCTCCCGGTCGTGGTAGGCGATGCCGGTCACCCGCTTGGTCGACGGGTCGACCGTCAGCGTGGCGTCCGTCAGCTCCGACGTCTTCCCCTTCTCCTTGGGAGAGCTTTCCTTGGGGAATAATGCGATCTCCACCCGGCCGCCGTCCACGGCCTTGCCGGTGGCCTTGTAGCGGTCCTTGAGCTCGTCGACGCCGAGGAGCAGCAGGTCCAGGCCGGGCTCCTTCTTGCGGTCCACGCGGTAGCGCCGGCCCGTCTTGTCCTCCTCGTTCCAGGCGTGGAGCACGCCGCCGCAGATCAGGAAGCTCTTGGGATAGGGCGCCGTGTAGTCCCACCGTAGGCAGTCCGGAAGGGCGAGGGCGAGCTTGCCGTTCTCCTTCTCGCCGGAGGTGAACCCGGCGGGAATGTACGTCTGAACGAAGCTGGCCCCCGTCGGCCCCGCCGCCACCAGGCTCTGCCGCACCGTCTTCAAAGACGCCCACGGATCGACCTCAGGAGCCGCCGGAGCCGTCTGAGCGGTAATGCGGCCCGCCAGGAATACAGAAAGGATGGAAAGAAGGAGGATCGGGGCTCGTTTCATCGTCAGGTCTCCCATGTCGTGTTGGAACAGGGGATGGGGAAGAAAGCTTCCTCAATGCCGGAAATGCCTCACCCCCGTAAACAACATCGCCACTCCGGCCTCGTCCGCCGCCGCGATCGCCTCGTCGTCGCGCTTGCTGCCGCCGGGCTGGACGACCGCCGTCACTCCGGCTTTGATGAGCACGTCCAGGCCATCGCGGAAGGGGAAGAAAGCGTCCGAGGCGGCCACGGTCCCCGCCACGGGGAGCTGCGCCTTCTCGACGGCCAGCCGGCAGGAGTCCACCCGGCTCATCTGGCCGGCGCCCACTCCCACTGTCTGGTCCCCGTTGGCGACCACGATGGCGTTCGACTTCACGTAGCGCACGATCTTCCAGGCGAATTCGAGGGCCCGCCTTTCCTCGGCGGTCGGTTGTCGCTTCGTCGGGCAGGTCCAGCTTGCGGTGTCGTCCCGATAGCCGTCCGGCGGCTGGGCGAGGAAGCCGCCGTCCAGCGCCCGCAGCTCAATCTCTCCCACCTCAGGCCGGTACAGCGGACACTCGATGAGCCGCAGGTTCTTCTTCGCCGCGAAGCGCTCGCGGGCCTCGGCCGAGAAGCCCGGCGCCAGCAGCACCTCCACGAAGAGGTCGGCCATCGCCGCGGCCAGATCGCCGTCCGCCTCGCGATTGAGGGCGATCACGGAGCCGAAGGCCGACACGGGATCGGTGGCCACCGCGCGGCGGTAGGCCTCCACCAAGTCCGCCCCCCGGCCGATGCCGCAGGGGTTGTTGTGCTTCACGATGACCACCCCCGCCTCCTGGGATGGCTCGAACATCCCCGCCATCTTGCGGGCGGCGTCGGCGTCCAGCAGGTTGTTCCAGGAGAGCTCCTTGCCCTGAAGAGCGGAGAAGCCGCCGAACACTCCGGCCCTCCCCTCGACCCGAAAGACCGCTCCGCTCTGGTGGGGGTTCTCGCCGTAGCGCAGCACCATCTCCCGCTTGAGCTCCAGCGTCCTCCGCTCGGGGAAGCCGTCCGCCGCTGACTGTCCCTCCTGCGCGGCGAGCCACTCCGAGATCGCCGCGTCGTAGCCCGCCGTCTCCCGGAACGCCTTCAACGCCAGCTCCCGCCGCATGCGCTCGGGCACCACGCCTCCGGTCTCCTCCAGAGAGGCCAGCACCCGGGAATAGTCCGCCGGGTCGACCACCACCGCCACGCCGCCGGCGTTCTTGGCGGCGGCGCGCACCATCGTGGGGCCGCCGACGTCGATCATCTCGATCGTCTCCTCGAACGAGGCGCCCCGGGCCACCGTCTCACGAAACGGGTAGAGGTTCACCACCACCACGTCGATGCGGTCGATGCCGTGGGTGTCGAGGGACTCCAGGTGCTCCGGCACCGCCCGGTTGGCGAGGATGCCGCCGTGTACCTTGGGGTGGAGCGTCTTCACCCGGCCGTCCAGGATCTCCGGAAAACCGGTGATGCGGGAGACGCCGGTGACGGCAATCCCTCTCTCCTCCAGGAACTTGAGCGTGCCGCCCGTCGACACGATCTCGATGCCGAGGCGGGAAAGGCCGCGGGCCAGCTCCTCGAGCCCCCGCTTGTCGTAGACAGAAATCAAGGCACGTCGTGCCGGTAGCATTCGGGGTCTTCTCCTTCGGATGGATTCAGCGGGCCGTCCGGGGCAGGACCATCAGACGCGTTCCCCCGGCCGGCAGATGAGCGCGGTCGTCGATGCCGCCCGCCGCGAGCCAAATATACCGCAGCACCAGGGTGACGTCCGTCACGGCGTGGCTGAAGGCGACGGAGCCCACGCCGAAGGCCGTCGAGCGGTCGTCGAACACGCCGAGCCCTGAGCCGAAGTGGATGCGCCGGTACTCGCGGCCGATCATCGGGTAGAGCTGCCGGCCGCGGCGCAGGGCGGCGTCGAGCATCGAGGCGATACCCCGGCCGTCCGAGTTGGTAGGAACACCATAGAAGACCAGGGGAAATCGCGGCTCGGCCGTCTCTATATAGCGGAAGTAGTCCCCGAAGTAGCGCACCTCGTCCGGGTCCGCGGCGGAGGAGGCGAGGGGATTGTTGGCGTCGGCCACGAAGTGGGAGACCACGCCGAGCCGGCGGACGACCTCCTCGAACGGCTGATGGCCGCGAATGGCAAGGATGGCGGCGTCCGCGGCGTCGAGGGCGGCGCGATTGAGATGGCCCGAGCCGTCCGGGTTCTGGGAGTGGCGGCTGGCATCCGTCTCCGCGAACGGGGCGTTGACCCCCTCGGCATAGGCGCGGCGGTGTTTGTCGATCTGGCGGTAGAGATCGGGCGGGGAGAGCCGGGCCGCCTCGCGGGCGATGGTCACCTGCGTGGCCGGCGTCCAGGCAGCGGCGGGCATCGCGGAGACGCAGACGAGGAAGAACGAGCTTATTGCGAGTCGGGTATATATTGTGGGGTGCATCTCCGCCTATTCTACCGACAACTTCGGCGTGCCCGCTGGCCGCGAAAGATGCGCGAGAGGTACTGATTGTCTTCAAACCGGCACTTCCTGGACGTCACCGGCACCCTCTGTCCCCTGCCGATCCTCCTGGCGGCAAGGGAGATGCGCAAGCTGCGGACCGGGGACCTCCTGGAGATCCTGGGAGACGACCCCGGCATCCGGGAGGACATGCCCGTCTGGTGCGAGAGGGCCGGCCACCGTCTCCTGGAGCTGAAGGAAGAGGAAAGAGGCCGCCTCCGCTCCCTGGTGGAGAAGGGCGAGCCGCGTCCCCGCCCCCTGCGGCCCGCCGCCTCTTGACGTGGCCCTATCCCTCTGGGATACTCTCCCTCCCTCGGAGCCGCCAGGCTCCCTGTGCCCAGGTAGCTCAGTTGGTAGAGCACGTGACTGAAAATCACGGTGTCACTGGTTCGATTCCGGTCCTGGGCACCATTCGTATCCTCCCTCGCAAGTGTAAGTCAGCCTAAGGTGGCTCCCAGGTGCCCTTTCGAGAGACTACGAGTGCGCTATCCGGGAAGCCGAGATCCACCAGCACGTCTCCACTTCCCACCTCGACTTTTTCTCCGTCTCAGTGGCCAAGGGTCATGTAGCAGGAGTTGTGTGTCTGGAACCGGCTGAAGTCCTGCAGCCCTGCGGATCTTGACCCGGATATCCGGGACTTCGCTCAGAGCGAGGTGGAGGCCAAGGCCCCCCCCTCCAAGCTCGCCGTATCGAATCGTTTGGAGATCCCGTGGAACGAGGACGACCCTCGCGCCGCCCCGGCCGGCTCCCAAGGGAGAGGAGTTCGTCTTAGGCGAGGAAATCCGAAGCCCTTTGCTAACTTGACAACAAGGCAGTCATTTGGAACACTCCCATTGTACTTATGCCTATGCATGGCCCCGAGGGCACGCTGTTAGAAGAGATAGAGGTGACCAAGCAGAAGGGACCCCTTCCCCTGCGATAGGGTACCCCACTATGGCGTAGCGCGACTTATAGTCTTTAGCCCATTAACCGGAAAGTTCCAGACTTTAAGGAAGGCGATCGCATGCAACGCAAATATATCTGGATTGGACTTGTGCTCGTCGTTGTACTTGCGGCATTGGGCGTTGTTGTGACGCTGTATGGGCCGAGGTCAGATTCAAGAACCTTGATTGGCGTGATTGAGCCGATGCAGCACATTGCAGTATCGGATATCACGAACGGGATCAAGGATGGTCTCGGGAAAGATTCAAAAGCGGTTGTCGTTTTGGTTGCAAACGCAAACGGCGAAAAGACGACGATACCTCAGATCGTCGCGAGCTTCAAAGATAAAGGCGTGCAAGTGTATGTACCAATCTTTACAGGAACAGCGCAGGCGGTGGTCAATATGGTGCCTGACCATGACATCATATTCGCCGCGGTGACCGATCCAGTTTCGGCCCATCTTTTGCAAAACCCTAACCATCCTGAAGGCCATATCACAGGCGTTAGTGATCTCTGGCCGGTGGCAAGTCAGCTCGATTTGATTCGAACGATCCTTCCGAGAGCCAAAGTCATCGGCGTGGTCCAGGACCCAGGTGATCCAAGTTCTGCGGTGACAATGCCAATCTTGCAAAGAGAAGCCGCCTTGCGTGGCTATCAAGTTTTGGTAAAGCCAGTTCACGCTACGAGTGAGATTGGGCAAGCTCTCGCCGCTTTAACGGGAAAGGTAGATTTAATATATACAGCAAATGACGTGACTGTTACCTCAGGGCTACCAGCAATTGTAAATTTCTGCATCGAGCAGAAAATCCCATTCTTCGCGGGAGACTATTCATCTGTACAGCGCGGAGCCATTGCAGCAATTGGTCAAAACTATCATTCCGTAGGACTAGAGACCGCGAGGCTTGTTAGAGAAATTCGGCAGGGCAAAAAAATCTCAGAACTGCCGGTTGCTTACACTAGTGGGGGAGATGTGTACGTAAACCGTCTTGCCGCGAAGCTTATGGGAGTTGAGCTCCCTGCCAGCGTGATTAAGCAGGCCAAGCAAGTTTACGATGTCATCTCTGAGAAGGCGACGAATTGAACCTTCAATGCATTGAGCAGTCGAACCTTTTGGTGCGTAATGTGTCGCTATGTCTGTTCGCGATTAGGCCTTCGCCAATTAACGGTCGGGGGGTGTTTTCTCTCCGGGCCTTCCCTCTTGATCATATTCTCTATATACCCGATGAGTTAGCGGTCTTTCCGTTTTCAGCGCGTGGCACAATCCAGCGAGGACCCCGGGATCATGTTGATGATCCTATTGTTATGCGGTGGGTCAATCACTCTTGCAGGCCTAACGCTCGAATCTGTTTTAGTAACAATAAGTTAATGCTATTTTCAATTGCGACTATTTCGCCAGGAGCCGAGTTAACTTGTGACTACGGACATACAGAAGACGAGATTCCTATGCCGTTTCATTGTGCCTGTGGTGGCTGTGGCGGTAGGCTTATCGGCGGGCGTAGACGATGAACCAGTTAGTCTCTGCGCTAGAAATCGCCAGTATTCTTAGCTTGGTAACGCTTGCGGCGGTTATAACCTTTCGCTTAGCTGGGTTTCCTGATCTATCCGTTGACGGGGTGTTCACGCTGGGTGGGATAGCTTTTGTTAAGCTGGCTCTGATAGGTTTACCATTTGCCTTTTGTATTATCGGTGCCATAGTGGTCGGAGGTTTAGCCGGTTTTATCACGTCAACTATAGCTACAAGACTCCGCATTAATCCTCTCTTGGCGAGCGTCCTTGTGCTAACAATTCTGTATAGCCTTAATCTTAGGATTCTTGGTACTCCCAATCAACCTCTTTTCAACGTCCCATGGTGGAAGCCCTACCCCAGAGGCATCACACTTTCAATTCTCGCCATCGGTGCATCGAGTATAATTGGCGCAGCGTATTGGTTTTTTTCGACGGAATTTGGCTCGGCATTGCGCTCAACAGGTTCTTCGCCTGCGTTTCTTAGATCAGTAGGAAAAAATGTGGAAGCTTATCGGGTGTTCCTTGTCGCCTTGGCAGGGTCGCTGGTCTCGCTGGCGGGAAGTCTGCTCGCAGCGATCTATGGCTTCGCTGATGTCTCCTTGGGCACTGGAACAGTCATCATTGGAATCGCCTCAATTATTATAGGTGAGTCGATTTGTGGTCGAGCCTCGCTTTATCGCCAAATATGCGCGGTGCCGATAGGTATAATCTCTTATGAGTCTGCCGTCGGAATAGCGCTTTCGGTAGGAATCTCGCCCACAGATGTGAAGTTGGCCACGGGTGTAATTGCGATAACACTTCTCGCTTTCTCGGCCAGGGCCGACGGAGAGGCGCTGCTTGCTTAACATTATCCGAATTAGCAAGAGTTTTGATCAGCCCTCGGGAGAGCGGCTAGTTGTGCTACAGGAAGTTAGCCTCTTGCTTAGGGCTCAAGAAGTCATGGCGCTTATGGGGCCAAATGGCTCAGGTAAAACCACTCTTCTGAACATTATTGGGGGTGAAACCTGTCCGGACGCCGGCAGCGTCGAACTTGGAGGGGAAAATCTCATCCGATTAGAGCCACATCGGCGCTATCGTAAGATGGGCCGAGTCCACCAAGAAAGCTATAAGGGATTGGCGATTGACCTGACAGTGGGCGAATTAATTGCCGTTGCTCAGAGCAGGAATCGGAGACTCCGGTTGCGTCGCGTTTCTCCCGCATCCGCGATCGAAGATATTTTTGTATTCTCGCCCGACTCCTCAAAGTTTCTTGATTTTCATCGAAATCACCCGGCGCGCCTCTTGTCAGGAGGACAGAGGCAGTTCCTTTCCCTGTTGCTTGCAGTTCTTGGGCATCCCACGGTACTCTTGTTGGATGAACACCTTTCCTCTCTCGATGAACAATATAGTGAATTGGCCGACTCATTGCTTTTTGCCTTCGTTCGCGCCGAGGAGTGCGCGATACTCGTGGTTACTCACAGCCGAGCCTGGGCAGAGGCAAGTTGCACGCGGATAGGCGAACTACGGGCTGGGCGCCTTGAAGTTCTTTCTCGCCGCGATCGCAATAAGGAGCATGCGAACAATGATAGCAATGAAACCACTTGATCTACTTATAATCACGCCTCTTGAGGATGAGGAATGGGCGTGCCAGAGATGGTTTAAAGGTGCTACGGTAGCGAGCGGAGAGAATCTAAGATGGATGTTGCATTCAAGCGGTCTGTCAATTGGGTTATTTTCTTTCCATGGAATGGGTAGCGTAGTCGCAGCGATAAAAACCGCTCCTTTGCTTCAGACCTATAGGCCCAAGAACGTTCTTCTTCTTGGAATCGCTGCAGGCCAAAAATTTAGAGGGTATTCGACTCACCAAGGAAAAGGGTTTAACTTGGGTGATGTGGCGTACAACAACAGCATCTACTATTGCTCGTATGGCAAAATAGTTGGTGCTGATTCCCCTCGAATTAGGGCAGTGCCTCCCTTAGGCCCGGATGAAGTCCTCGCCGGTTTCGTCCGGGACGTGGGTAGGGGGGAGGAGTGGAAGAAAATTGCTAAGAGCTGGCATGATTTGGGGAAGGATGAGTGGCAGCGTAGCTTTAACTTCCCTCCTCAGGAGTGGCCGCAAAACGATCTAAGGGCATTGTCAGCAGATGTAGGCTCTGGTGAACTTGTCGTCGCAAGCGAAAAGTATCAGGCGACAGTTCGTGTGCAGTTTCCCGCAGCCGACATCACGGTATTCGAGATGGAAGCTTATGCTGTCGGCAAGGTTTGTCGCGACCTAGGCGTTCCCTTCCTTACGATCCGCGGTATCAGTGATTTCGGACGGGTCACCAAGGATGATAAGTATCGGCTTGCTGCTGCCCTGGCACCGTCTGCTCTGGTGAAGGCGCTTTTAGACAATCAAGGTTTTGTGGAGCGAATTTTAAAAGGCGGATTCCCGCTGACCAATTCTCATACACCTTGTCTTCTACCACTAACAAAGACGCCTACGCCGTGTCCTTACGAGCAGACTCAAGACAGAAAGTGTGTAGATCTCGGCATTACGGTTCATGCAGCTCAGCCGGCGCTCCTGACACGAGCCTTGGAGCACGTAGAGCCTTTTGACTACTCTCGCTCACTCAACGACCGACTGGGGCAGCTAAGTAGGAAGGAGGAGCGAGTCGTCTTCTTTTTTCCATACTCGGCTGAGGAGACAGTTCGTTGGTGTGCCCAAAAGGCCAAAGAGCAGTTGATCAGTGAGTTCGGGGAGTTAAGGCATGAAAGTTTACAAGGCAATAACGATCAGCCTCGAATTGTGAAGGTAATCCGCGAGATTGCTGAGGCAGGCCGCAAGCTTTATCCGCATTTTAAGGCTTGTGAGGGTGTTTGTAAAGACCTCATGGATAATCACCAGGTTACAAAAGCGGAGCTTCCAATGTTTATGAGCCGGGTAATCATAACATCTCAGGTTTTAGATAGATTTGAATGTGAGATAGAGAACCTAATATATCTCTTTCTTCTTGGAACTGAGACGGTCCCAACATTTCTCATGTCGGATCGCCTGACTAGAACTAAAGTTCGCGATGATATTACATTTTTTGAATCCCTGGAGCCAAAGGACGACGACGGGGCATTTAATTGGCTAAAAGCAGTTAGGTTTTTTCCAAACTCGTGGCTTTTGTTGATTACGGGATGGCCTTGCGGTGCTTCAGGGAAAAAAATTGGTGGGGAAAAGAAGCTTGTTCACATTTCCGGCTTATATTCCGAATGGAAGAAGAAGATATCGGAGTTAGATATGAATGATCGAGATTTTTGCGAGTTTCCTCATGCTGCTCTCTGGCAGCGATATGTTGACAGCGAATCCGCTGGTTGTTCAACTAAGTCGACCGATGGTGGTGATGCTCGCATAAGAGATTGACCCGAGTGAAACAGTGGACCGCAGGCAGATGGCCGGATATGAGCCCTAACTAAATGAAGAAATTCGATATAGTTCTTCTGGGTGGTCGAGTTCTCGATCCGGAGTCGGGACGGGATGAACTATGCAATGTTGGGATTTTGGGACGTAGTATTTCAGCTATCTCCTCGCAGGACCTGCGAGGAGAAGTGGAGCTTGATGTAGCTGGGTTGGTCGTTACGCCGGGGTTTATCGATCTGAACTCCCATGGCCAAACTACAGAGAACTATTGCTGCCAGGCTATGGACGGAGTAACTACAGCGCTCGAGCTCGAGTTCGGAGCCGCTCCAGTCCGGGAGTGGTACGCTGCTCGGGAAGGACGCACCCTCATTAACTTCGGTGCAAGTGCAGGTCACATTCCTGCGAGAATGGCTGTAATGGGGGATACAGGTACCTATTTGCCCCGTGATGCAGCGATGAGTCGCAGCGCAACGGAGGAGGAGCGAAGTTCAATCCTAGCTGAAGTAAGGAGAGGTTTGGGTGAAGGTGCTCTAGGGATCGGTTTTGGCTTAGCCTATACCCCAACCGCTACTCACGGCGAGATTTTGGAACTATTCCATTTAGCAGGAACGAGAGGAAGGCCCATTTTTGTTCACATGCGCTACGGCGTTTCTCGCATTTTTGAGGCCCTGCAGGAGGTGATAGCCAATTCAGCTGTAGCGGGTGCTCCGGTTCATGTTATGCATATTAATAGCATGGCTCAAAAGCGGTCATCTGAGGCGCTACGCTTGATTGAAGGCGCTCGGCGTCATGGGGTGGATGTTACAACAGACGCCTACCCATACATCGCTGGTGCTTCATCTCTCGAATCTTCTCTCTTTGACGCAGGTTGGCAGGAGGCGTTGGGGGCTGATTATTCAGATTTGATGTGGGTGGAGACTGGGGAGCGCTTGACGGCTCAGACGTTTGAGCAACGTCGTAGCGAAGGCGGTCGCGTAGTTATCTTTGGCAACACTGAGGAGAATCTGCGAGCGGCCATCACTCACTCGCTTGTCATGATCGCGAGCGATGGGAGAATTCTTGATGGGAAGGGGCATCCCCGCAGTGCCGGGACCTACGCCCGGGTTCTCGGGAAATATGTCCGCGAGGAGAAAATCATGAGTTTGATGGAAGCTGTTAGAAAATGTTCACTTATGCCGGCTCGGCGGCTTGAAGTGGTCTCGGCGCAGATGCGGAAAAAAGGACGGCTGAGAGTTGGAGCTGACGCAGATATTGCGGTTTTCGATGCGACTCGCGTTGTCGATAGAGCAGACTTTGAAAATCCGACGCGGTTTTCGGATGGTGTTTGTTACGTGCTGGTAAATGGCGAATTGGTAGTGCGTGATGGTGTTTTACAGGAGGGTAAGGCACCCGGTATTGGCGTTCGCGCGGGTGGTAGAGCGGAATAACTCTGGCCGCTTCAGTCGCGGTCAATCTCGTCACCCTGGGCCTGTTCGACATCGCCGTCCGGGATCTCGCGATGGCGGTGGGCGCGTACACGCTCGCCCGGCTCGCCGAGGTGCGGCAGAACGTTCCCACGGCCGTGAACGCGTCGAGCCTGCGGGAGAGGCGGGTCTGATTCCTGCAGCGAACCAGGTCCAGAATAAGGAGCCAGGGCATGTGCGCCAGGCCAAGCCTGGGAAAGGGGGAAGCGATGTAGGCAGTAGCTGACAAAGCGGAAACCTTTCAGATGGAACCCGGCAGGTGTGAATCCTGCCCGGCAAAGGTTGGCCACCAGCCGGAAGCGAGTCTTGCGTGGGCCTATCCCGTAAGGGCGCCTGCGAAGCGTAGACAGCGAGGTCGGAGGCCGTGCGATGGAGCCCCGAAAGGCTCGTGTCGTCGAGGTCGTCCACGTATGCTCAAAGGGCGGCAGCACTCCTGTGTCGAAATGGCCTGACACGAGGAGCTCGACCGGGGTCAGAGAGTACGGCATACGACTATGGGGGTTGCTCCAGGAACCTGGGAGATCCCGCCATTTCCGCCGAAGAAAGCGCCGGTGAGGGTCCCGGCTGACCAAAGATCCTGGCTTGCGGCTAGGGGACGTCCACAGGCAGCAAGAGCGAAACCAGGCGGACGCACAGGCGGTACGACTGGGACAAGGGTAACCGAGCCCGGTCGGATGGATGGTGGGAAGTCAGAGAGCCGAATAGTACCTGTGAAGCCGGGGAACCGCCCCGAGGGACCCGGTGGAGGGAAGGAGGCTCCGGGGCACGGAACCGAATGGGGGGATAGATGTCGGGATCACCGAATCTCGGAAGCATCTCAACGCGACTCCGTCGGATAGCACGATTGGCGAGGGAAGATCCGGAGCGTTCGTTCTTGAGCCTGGCTCATTACATCGACGAGCACTGGCTTCAGGAAGCCTATTCCCGGACCCGTAAGGATGGAGCGGTGGGTGTAGATGGCCAGACCGCCGAGCAGTATGCGGAGCATCTGGGGGCCAACCTCCGGTCGCTCCTCGACCGCTTCAAGTCGGGCCAGTACCGAGCACCGCCGGTCAAACGGGTCCACATTCCGAAAGGAACCGGGTCGCAGACCCGCCCAATCGGGATTCCCAGCTTCGAGGACAAGGTGCTACAGCGTGCCGTGGCGATGGTGCTGGAGGCCATCTACGAGGAGGACTTTCTGGCCTGCTCGTACGGTTTTCGACCGGGTCGCTCGGCTCACGAGGCGCTACGTGATCTCTGGCAGGAACTGATGGGGATGGGTGGTGGGTGGGTGCTAGAGGTGGACATCCGGAGTTTCTTCGATGAGTTGGACCATGGCCATCTAAGATCCTTCCTGGACCGTAGGGTACGCGACGGCGTGATCCGTCGGGCAATCGGCAAGTGGCTGCAGGCGGGTGTGCTGGAAGAGGGGCGTCTGATGCATCCAGTCACGGGGACACCGCAAGGCGGTGTCATCTCCCCTTTGTTGGCCAACCTTTACCTGCATGAAGTGGTGGATCGGTGGTTTGAGGAAGAGGTCAAGCCCCGTCTTGGAGGACGGGCGGTCCTGATCCGCTACGCGGACGATCTGTTGATCGTCTTCGCTGCTGAAAAGGATGCCCGTCGTGTGGAGGAAGTCTTGCCGAAACGAGTTGCTCGTTACGGTTTGCGACTTCATCCCGAAAAGACCCGGCTGGTGCACTTCCAAATACCGCCAGACAAGGAGAAGCCGGCTCGATTCGATGGGCCGGGGGCATTTACTTTCCTTGGGTTCACGCACTACTGGGGCAGGAGCCGCAAAGGCAACTGGGTGGTCAAGCGCAAAACGGCCGCGAGTCGATTGACCCAGTCGTTGTCCAAAGTCCGGCAGTGGTGTCGCCGCTGGCGACATGAGTCTGTGCCGTGGCAACAACGCCGGCTGTCGTTAAGCCTGCGTGGGCACTATGCCTACTACGGGATTACAGGCAACTACCGGTCCTTGAGCAACTTCCATCGGCAGGTCACGCGGGAATGGCGCAAATGGCTGAATCGAAGGTCGCAGAAGGCGAGGATGACTTGGGAGCGGTTCAACCGCCTCCTCGTCACCTACCCGCTGCCACGCCCTCGGATCGTCCATGCCATCTGAGTCGCGTAGCGAAGCCGTGCCACGAGGAGCCGGATGCGGGAAATCCGCACGTCCGGATCTGTGGGGGGCCCGGTCGGGCAACCGGCCGGGCCTACCCGATTCGTGGGAGGATCGCCTAGGCTACCTCGGAATGGAGGGCTTGCTAGCCGTCGGTGCTTGCTTCTACCCCTGCCGAGGCCGTTTCTTCCCCTGCCCGGGCGCACCTTCCCCCTCCACGAGCCTCAGGCTCGCAACGATGGCCCTCCAGCGGGCGGTAAGGCTGTCAAAGAGCGCTTGGCGGTCCGCTATCCCGCCACGAAGGGCAGGGCCGGCGGGAAGCTGCCGCAGGGGAAGGGCGCGTAGCGGTCGCCTCGACGCAGCCTTTCGGACGCCTCGCGGAAGGCGCCGACGAAAGCTGTGTAGATTTCATAGAAGGCTTTTCGCGCGGCCTTGGTGGCGGCGTGGACGCGGGGGGCTGGTGAACGGGCGAGAGCGGACGGGCGGTGTAGGGGATCGCGTGCCAGAATCGCCTTGACGCCCAGCACGGAGGCGCCGGTGCACTCTCTTTCCCGGGCCGCTTCGGTTTCGATGGTCTCGACCAGAGCCGCGATGCGGGCTCGATAGCGCTCCGGCGACAGATGCGCCCAGCAAGGGATGGGGGAGAAGGTCACCGTTTCGACGGTCGCGTACCGCATCGGGCCGACGTCCTTTCCTCGCAGGCGGGCGGCGAACTCCTGGGTGCGGTCGAACCAATGGCCCGTCAGCGGCTTGCCCTCGAGCAGTGCCTCCACGCAATGGACGCCGGGCCACTCCCGAAGGTGCTCGACCAAATTCTCCTTGACGGACTGGCTGAGGACGTACTTGAGTCGCTCGATCTGGGCGGCGTCTTCGCCGGTGACGACGGTCATCTCGTAGCGCCGGTCGAAGACGGGACCGCGCCAGCCCGTCAAGCGGTTGACCTCGCGGGCAAGTTTCGACTTCAGGTACCTCATAAAGGCGGCAGGTTCTTTGGCGTCGTCGACGACCAGCAGGAGGTGGAAGTGACTCGAGAGCACGGACACAGCCGAAATCGTGGTCTCGTAACGGCGCTGGGCTCGGCCGAGCACGCCGAGGACGAGGCTGTTGAGCTGCGGTCCGGGCCGGAACAGGAAGCGTCCCTGGACGGCGCGGCAGGTGATGGAGATGAGGGTCCGGGCGTGGGGAACGAAGCGAAGTTTTCTGGGCATACCTACTAAAAACGGAAAAACGCGCTCTCACCTTACAACTACACGTGTAGGCAAGGCTCCGGCTTTCAGAGGGAGCCTCCATCTGCGGGAAATGTCCGACGGCTTTGTCGAATTGGCCGGCCTTCGTTCGTCGTAGGGTTAGGAGCGGGTTCTGAACGCTGGAGACTCTGGCGGCCCCGCGACTCGCAAACGACAACAAGGAGACAAGACCGCATGCGATTCCTCTCGATGATCCGGATTGACGAGAAGACGGCCAAGGCGCCCACCGAGCGACTGATGGCCGATATGGGCAGGCTGATGGAGGAGATGACCCAGGCGGGCGTATTGATCGACACCGCCGGGCTGCGGCCGACCTCCGAAGGCGTGCGTGTGCGCCTGCGCGGTGGCAAGCTGTCGACGATCGACGGGCCGTTCACTGAGACCAAGGAGGTCATTGGCGGCTACGCGATCCTCGAAGCGAAGTCGAGGGACGAGGCGATCGAGTACACCCGGCAGTTCCTCAGGGTCCACGGCGAGGAGTGGGATCTCGAGTGCGAGGTGCGCCAGTTGGACGGACCGGACTCCGGCGGCGAGGCGTAGGGCTCAAGCGGGGTTTGTGTTCGAACCTCCTGGCCAAGCCGAACGCCTGGCCAGGAGCGCCGCTGCCGTCTCCGCGAGAGTCACTGCCGCCATCCGGGCCGGCATCACGACTCAGCCTTCAGGCAACGCTGCTCAGCGTTCAGACATCACTGCTGAACCTTCAGGCATCACAGCTCGACCATGAGCCATCACAGCTCGACCGCGAGGCAGCATAGCTTGTCCGCCAGGCATCACAGCTCGATCGCCAGCCATCACAGCTCGTCCGCGAGCCATCACAGCTTGACCGCCAAGCATCACAGCTTGACCACGAGGCATCACGGCTTGACCACGAGGCATCACAGCTCGACCGTCAGCCATCACAGCTTGTCCGTCAGGCATCACAACTTGACCGTCAGCCATCACAGCTCGACCGGGAGCCGTGACTCCTACCGGTCGAGCTGTGACTCACGGGCCTTCCGTCGTGATGCACGAACGGCATTCGTGTCTCATCATGGCAGCCAGGCCTCACGCTGCGCTCGGCGTAGTGTTCGCTACCGCCTTCTTGTAGCGCGCCGGCTGCTTGCCCGTGTCTCTTCGCTCGACGGCGACGCCGTCTTCCCCGGTCAGCTTCCCTTCCAGCCGCCGCTTAGTGTTGTTCGTGTTCGTCGTGTGTCATGGGGGAAGCATCACAAGCCCCGGGGCCGGGCGAGCCGCTCGATGGCCTTGGCGACGGCGCGGAGATCGTCCTCGCTCTTCGCCTCGACGGTGACGGCGTCCGCCTCGGTGTCAAAATCCAGGCGGGCGAGGAGCGGCGCATCCTCGGCGGCGAGGGCGGCCCGGAGACGATCCTCGGCGTCGGCGTTGGTGGACGCCTGGAGCAGACCGGTGAGGTCCTCGCGCAGCCACCAGAGGGGGATCTTCTCGTCCGCCGGGTGCAGGAAGACCGGGCCGGCCTGCACTCCGGGAGAGGGCCGGGTCCCTTCCCGCCAGATCACCTCGACGTCGGGGCGGGCCCGGCGCAGGGCCGCCACGGCGCTTCCGAGGTCGCCGAACACCTCGACGCGCCGGAGGGCCGGGAGGCCGGCGAGCGGCGCGAGGTCGCCGTCGTCGACGATCGCGCCGTGCAGACCTATCTGCTCTAGAGAGCGGGCCTCGGCGAGGGGCCGCAGGGAGTCGATGTGGACGATGTCCCGGTGCTCTCCACCGACGCGCGCGATGACCAGTTGGCGAAGGGAAGGCAGGCCGGCCAGCGGTCCCAGATCGTGAAGACGCTCAAGGCCGCTGAGCTCGAGGTCGACGAGCTGGGAGAGGTACGCAAGCGGCGAGAGATCGTCGATCTTCAAGGCGATGAGCTTCAGCCGTTCGAGGTCCGTGAAGGCTTCGATCCCGGCCAGTCCACGCACCCCTGAGCCGGTGAGCACGAGACTGTGGAGACGCGTCCACGTACGGAGCGCGCGAAGGTTGGAGAGCCGCGGCCGGATCGCATAGACCTCTTCGAGAGCCGTGCAGGCGGAGAGCGCCGGCCACCCGCCCGGCGCGTCCGCGCGCAAGCGTGTAAGCCTGACGAGCCCGGCGAGCGGCTGCAGGCTGTCCTTGGGCGTGCAATGGTTGAGCACCAGGTGGCGCAGCTCAACGAGCCCTGAGAGCTCCGCGGGGCCGCCGGGGAGCACCGTCCGGTTGACCCCGAGCTCGCGCAGGGCCGTCGGAGACAGCGCTCCGGCCGCAAGGCGACGATCGGCGGGCGCTCTTCCCGCCCAGAGCCGCGCCAGCCCCGAGAGCCCCTGGAGGGTTCGCGTATCGGGAACGGGGGTGCGGCTGAGGAGCAAGAGCTCCTCGATCCTCGGAAGGACCCGGCTGGCACGGACGGCCGTCGAGGCGACGATCGAGCGCACCGAGGGAAAATCAGCGAGCCGGTCGAGGTCGATCACCGGCTCGCCGTAGCGGCGCGGCAATCGAGCGGCGAAGACCTGCTCGTCACCCGCCTGGACGCTCTCGATGGGGACCAATCTCCGGCCGTCGACTCGACCGTGCGGCACGGGCGCCGCCAGATCGCCGAAAGTGACCCGGTCGACCGGCGCCGGGCGATGAAGACGGCCGGCCTCGTCCAACTCGTCGAGGGCACGGCCATCCTGTGAGCTCATGGAGCCGGAGAGCACGGTATGGCGGCGTCCACGGTCGCAAGAACAGTGCTGATGTCGACGAAGGACTCAAGCACCTTGAGGCCGACGTTCCAGAGCGAGCTGCCGCCGGCGATACTGTTGATCTTGTTGGTCAGCTGCCCGAGATTGCCAATGGTCGACTGCGCCCCTCCGTACTCTTCGATCAGCGTCTGCTCGACGACGCGGGCCTGGTTGCGGGTGAGCTGCAGATTGAGATTCTTGATCAGAACGAAACGATCGCCGTGCTGCGCCTGGCGGCGAGCGAAGTTCTTGGTGATGCCAAAGTAGCACCTTTCGATGCTCGCCTCGTCCACTTCGACGGCGTAGTAAACATCGACGTTCGCTTCACCCGCCTCGAAAAGCGCGGCGTCCTCGGCGCTCAGCTCGGCGTATTCGATCGAGTCCTGGGCGCCGCTGGGGTCGATGAGGCTGACCGGGTTGTTGGAGACGTAGGGATAGGGATTGGCCGCGGGGAGCGGATCCTCGGAGAGGAAGCGGCCGGCCTGCGGGTCGTAGGTGCGGAGGCGGTAGTAGTAGAGGCCCGTGGCCGCGTCGAGCTCACGGCCTGTGAAGGTGAATGGATTGACGGCGCTGCCGGTGACCCGCTGGTTGCCGAAGGCGTCGTAGACGTAGCGCGAGACCACGTTGCCGGTCTGGTCGGTGATCGCCGTGGCGCTGCCCAGGCCGTCCACGTGGTGGTAGAAGCGTTGTCCTCCCCGCGTCGACTCCAGGACCGCGTCCGGGGACGGGGCATGGAGGTAGGTGGCGACCAGCGCGTTCGTGGCCTCGTACTCAGCGTCGAGCGCGGGGCCGTCGTACGAATAGCGGGTGGCCTGGCTCCCGTGCGCGATCTCGATCCGGCGGCCGAGCGGGTCGTAGCGGAAGCTCTCGGAGCTGCCGTCGGGGAAGCTGACGCCGGTCAGCCGGTGCTCGGCGTCCCAGGTATAGCGGGTGATCCCGCCGGTCCCCCGATCGGTGCGTGTTTGCCGGTTCCCCTCGGCGTCGTAGGTGTAGGTAGCCGCGCCGTCCTGGATCAGCCGGTCGCGGTCGTAGACCCAGGCGCCGGTGGGAGCGCCGGCCGAAGAGGTGCGGTTGCCGGCCAGGTCGTAGGTGTAGCTCTCGTTCGCCAGGCCGCTCGCCGCCGGGTGCGTCGCCGAGAGCAACTGGCCGAGGTCGTCATAGGAGAAGGTCGAGGTGCCGTTGACGTCCGTCCGCGAGGTGCGGCGTCCGGAGCCGTCGTAGCCGTAGGCGGCGCGGTTGACCAGCAGGGAGCCGAGGGTCGAGTCGCGGCTGAGCAGCTCGCTGCTCGGCGTATAGGCCAGCGAATCGGCGACGCCGTTCGGCCGGGTCAACGAGATCACCCGGTTGAGGGGGTCGTAGCCGAACTGGAAGATGCCGTTCGCCGGGTCGGTGACCGTCCGCAGCCGCAGATCTTGGTCGAAGCCGTAGCGAACGGTACCCGCCGGACCGGTGACGCTCTGGCGGTTGCCCACCCGATCGTAGGTGTAGGTATGGGTGACGGTCGGCTGCGGCGAGGCCGGCGTGCCGGCGCTGATCGCCGAGACCAGATTGCCGACGTCGTCGTAGCCGAGAGTGAGCCGGGCGGAACGGTTGACCACCGAGGTCGCGTCGCCGAAGGCGTTATACGCCACGGTGGTGGCGTCGCCGGGCAGCGTCTTCGAGATCAAGCGGCCGTCGGCGTCGTAGCCATAGGTGATCGTCTCGCCGGTCCGGTTGACGTGGGAGATCAGGCGGCCGGCGTTGTCGTAGACGTTGGTCTCGACGGCGCCGAACGGGTCGGTCACCGACGTGATGTTGTCGTGAGAGTCGTAGGTGTAACGGAGCGCGTTGCCGAGCGCGCCGGCGATCGACAGCAGGTTGCCGTCGCCGTCGTAGGAGAGCGACGTGGTGCCGCCCAAAGGATCGGTGATCGACATCACCAGCCCGTTGGCGTCGACGGCGACCCGGGAGACTTTGCCGAACGGGTCGGTGACCGATGCCAGGTGTCCCATCGCGTCGTAGGTGTAGGTCAGGGTGCGTCCGCTCGCGTCGGTCTTGCTGGCGAGGTGTCCCTTGGCGTCGTGGGTGAGATGGACCTCCGAGCCGTCGGCCCGCCGCTGCGTGATGACGTTGCCCCGCGCGTCGTAGGTCAGCAAAGAGACCGTCGTGCCGTCGGGCTGGACCTGGCTCTGGATCAGCCCTTCGGGCGTGTAGGTAAAGAGGGTCGTGTGGCCCTCGGCATCCGTCCAGGTGAGGACGTGCCCGAGATCGTCGTACGTTCTCGATGTCGTATTTCCGAGCGGATCGGTCGTGCTGAGCAGCCGTCCGAGAGCGTCGTAGGTCGAGGTCGTGGTGATCGTCCGCCCGTCGCCCACGAGGTCCTTGCGGATCAGATCGCCGCGGTCGTCGAAAGTATCGATCGTGGTCAGCCGGCCCGAGGGGGAGGTGAGGATCTGCCGCTGCCCGGCCACGTCGTTGGCGATCTGGGTGGCGTGCCCCTCCCCGTCGATGATCTCGACCAGCCGCCCCTTGGCGTCATAGCGCTGCCGGCTGAACGCCTGGCCGCCGTCGCCGGTCGAGCCGAGCAGCAGGTGGTTACCGTCATAGGAATGAGCGATGACCGTGCCGTTCGGATAGGTCACGCTCGCGAGGTCGCCGGCCGGCGTGTAGGCGTAGGTGATGACGTGGCCGCCCGGCAGAGTCGCCGTCCGGATGCGGCCGGCGGCGTCCCGCGCGAAGTCGATCGAGGCCCCGTTCGAGGCGTGGATGCCCGCCTCGTCGATCGTCACCGTGTTGCCGTTGCGGTCCACCTCCGCGACCAGACCGGTGGCGGCATCGAGGTGGAACACCTGCTTCGCCTGGGTGGTCAGCACGAAGCGGGTGGGGTTGTAGACGTCGCCGGCGAAGTAGTGGAGGGTGCCGTCGAACCCATACATCACCGTGGTGTCGCCGTCGACCTGCAGCGTCGAGGTGGTGCCGGTGCCGGGGCGGGCGGTGAAGGCGGAGCTCCCCAGCCAGTAGAAGGGCCCGACGCCGCCGGCGGGGGTGAAGTCGAAGATCTCCTGGTGGCCGTCCGGATAGGTGACGGTGACCGCGTGCGGCGCCGTCGAGCGGTAGACGTACTCGCAGAAGAAGAGCGAGCACCGGCTCGGCGCCGCCGACCAGCCGCCGTTGCCGAGGGCGCCGTTGGAGGCGGTCCGGAAATCGCTCAGGCTCAGGTGCCAGTTGAAGCCCAGCTCGCGCGGGGCCACGTCGATGCTGTCGTAGACCCGCCGCAGGCCGATCTGGAAGCCGTCGACCGGCAGGACCGCGTCCTGGTAGGTGGTGATGTAGCGGCCGGGCTTCAGGTTGCCCTGCACCACCACCGTGGTGGAGGCGGTCTGCGCGCCGCCGGCGGTCGTGGTGCCCGTCACCGTGATCGTGTAGGCGTCGTTGGGCAGCACCGTGGGATCGAAGACCGCCAGCGTCGCCGGCGGCGCTCCCGTGCCGCTCGCCAGGGTGATCGTGCCGCCGTGGGCGCCCGTGGCGGTGACGCTCCAGGAGGCGATCGACTCGCCGGTGGGCGCCGTCATGGTCGTGGTGACGTCGACCGGCTTGGTCACCACGGTACCGTCGGCCGGCGACGGCGGCGCGATGACCGGCGGCGCCTGCTCCGGAGTGCCGCCGGTGCCGCCGCCCGTCCCTCCCCCGCCGCCGGGGACGGGGATCGTCCAGGCGATGCTGAGGGCGTTCGAGACCGCGCGGAGGCCGCTGACGAAGGCCGTCGCCGTGATCGTGTCAGTGCCCGCGATCAGGCCGGTGTAGGAGGTGGTGGCGAAGCCGCCGGCGTCCGTGGTGGCGTGGAGCGTCCGCGTGTTGGCGCCGAAGACGCCGAGGTCCACCTCGAGGTTGGGCACCGGCTGGCCCGCGATGTCGAGGACGGCCACGCTCAGCGTCTGCGTGCCGCCCACGGTCTTGGCCGGGCTCGTGGCGGGGGTGAGCGACAGCGTCACCGCGGGCGGGAGCGGCACGTTGATCGTCGCGCCGCCGCCGCCGATGCGCTCCCAGGCGTGCGACTCGTTGCCGCCGCCGCAGTTGGCGGGGTCGATCCCCTTGGTGTTGAGGATCTGCTGGGTGTCCTCGTAGGTGGTCGTGACCCCGGCCTGGATGACGTGGATCTTCGGGATGTAGCCCGTCGGCTGGCAGGTGATCGGCGCATCCGAGGTGTCGAAGTTCTCGCCGTTCGTCTGCGTGAGGATCGTGATGCCGTGCGGCGCCACCACGACGTGGTTGCCCCAGAGGTCCCAGCGGAAGGGGCCGATGTCGAGGGAGACGTCCTCGAAAACGATGGGGTTGTCGGAGTTGTTGTCGAAGCGGATGGCGCCCGCGTCGAAGGCGGTGGCGCCGCTGCCCAGGAAGGTGACGCCGGGCGACCCTTGCCACGGGAAGGGGAAGATGCTCCCCGCCGGCCGCAGGCCGTCGGCGTAGCCCACGTAGACCGAGAGCGGCGCGGTGTCCTCGTTGAACTTCGCCACCGCGAGGGTGAGCGAGAGCGGCTGGCCGCAGCAGTCGAAGTAGTCGAGCTCGTAGGGGTAGACCCCCGGGGCCGGGAAGTGGACCGTCACCGGGTAGGTGCCGACGCTGCCGCCGCTCGACTGGTTCCACGCCCCCACCAGCGGATAGCCCTGGAACGGCGACTGGTTGGAGGCCGGCGCGTTCTCGTAGGCGCCGCTGACGCGCGTGGCGCCGCCGCCGATGCCCAGCAGGAAGCCGTCGTTGGCCAGGACGTTGAACGTCACGTCCCCGGCCTTGGCCACCACGAACGACGAGGTGAAGACGGCGTCGAACGACGACAGTGTGCCCACGCCCGCCTGGAGGCCGTTGCCCTGGGCCACGATGGTGCCGGCGAAGTTGCCCACCCCGTCCGTGGTGACGTCGGTGAACGGCCGCGTCGTCGGGCCGACGCCCGAGACGTTGTGGTTGATGACTCCGTCCGGCGGGTTGAAGTCGATCGTCGGGAAGGTCTGGTGGAAGGCCGGCGTGTCCCCCGGCTTGGCGCCGAAGAAGGTCTGCGTTCCACTCTTGAAGAAGAAGTTCCCCTCGACCGGGCCGCTGCTGATCGTCGCCACCGGGGTGGTCGAGACCGCCCGCACCTGGGTGGTGAACGAGCTGGCGGCCGGGCCATAGAGATCGCCGTTGGCGTCCCGCCAGGTCACCGCGGCCGAGTCGGTGAGCGGGCCGTCCGGCTGGCCCGGCGGGATGGCGAACGCGGCCGCGGCCGCGGCGCTGCCGCCGGGGCCCAGCGAGGCCGGGACGCCGGTCACCGTGCCCGTGCCGCCGCCCGCCACGCTGTCGGCCACCGCCAGCCCGCTCGCCGTGGCGCCGCCGCTGTTGGTGAGCGCCAGCGGATACGAGGCCGTGGTGCCGGCGTCGGCCGTGGCCGGGCCGCTCTTGACGATCCTCACGATGGGCAGATGCTCGATCGTCGGCGTCGAGGTGGCCGGCGGCGCGCTGACCGCGCCGTAGGTGCCGGTGCCGGCCGCGGTGGCCGTGCCCACCAGCCGGGCGCCCTCGATCGTCGCCAGGCGCGCGAGGTAGCCGGCGTCGCTCTCACCCGCCTGCCGGCCGCCGGTGAAGGGAATCACGGACGGCACGGTGAGGGTCACCGAGGCTCCCGGCGCCAGCGACGCGAGGCCGGGATAGGCCGAGGGCCCCAGGGTGATCGGTGCGGCTCCGGGCGGCGTGACCGTCACCGTGACGTTGCTCACCGTGCCCGAGGGGCCGGCGCCGAAGAGCTGCTGGCAGAAGTCGACGTTGAGGGTCGCGGGCGACCCCTGGCCGCCCTGGTCGCGGGGCACCGGCTCGGCGTGGAAGGTGTTGCGGATGCGTGACACCTGGGCCGGGTCGAGCAGGAAGAGGGTCTGCGCCGGGGTCAGCGCGATCGTCGCCGTGTAGTGCCAGGTGGCAATCGCTCCGGGGGCGATCCGGGTGCCCAGGATAGGGTCGCCGCTCGCCGGGTAGACGACGCCGCTGGCCGGGACCGGAGTCGCCGTCAGGCGGAGCCCGTTGGCGATCGGCGACGCCTGCACCGGCGTGTAGCCATCGGCGGCGACGGCCGTGCCGGCCAGCGGGGCCCACTGCGACGTGTTCTGGCCGTCGTTGGGGCTCCCGGCGCCGCAATGCGAGATGGCGGTGGTCGCCACGGCGTCGAAATAGGAGGCCACGGTGGCGGTGGTCGCGTCCGTGTTCTGGACCGTGAGGTCCCCCGCCATGCCGAGCACCGAGCCGGCGTTGCTCACCACGGCCGTATAGGTCAGGGTGTCGCGGGGGATCGCGGAGCTCCGGTCCACCGCCAGGGTGAGGCCGAGCACGGGCGCGTCGCTCGCGCTGGACACCGTCTTGCCCAGATGGAGATTGGAATTGACGGCGCCGGCCGGCGAGCCGGCCGCCATCAGGAGGAGCACCGCCGCGGCGATGAATCCACCGTTGAGTGAGGACAGACCGAGCTTCGAGCAGCACTTCCGCGGAGCTTTCATAGGGAGATCTCCTGAAATTTGCCTAATGCTACTCTTCGATGCTTCGATCTTCAAGCCATGGGCGGGAAAAGCGGGAGTGGGGTCGTCCAAGACAGTCTGGAGCCGGGGGCTTTGAACGGCAACCTTGACGACGGTGGGGGCAGGCCGCTATGTTGAGGCGGCCTTGAAACGCTGATAGAAAGGAATCGCGTCATGAGATACCAACGGTTCGATCCGCCGGCCTTTCTCGACGACTTCACGACCGAGCAGCAGCGCAATGCCTGGAGCTCCGAGGTCTCGGGGTATTTTGACGACGGAGTGGCGTATGACGAGGGTTTTCCGGGGCTGACGAGTCAATTCTATAACCCGGTGCTCACCGAAACCGTCGAACCTTTCAGCGAGGCGCTCATCGAGTGGCCGGGGTTTCCGAAGCTCGTCAAGGATCAGTTCCCGACAGATCCGGTCAAGGCCTGGCGCACGGCGGAAACCGGTGCCAATGCCCGGGAACAGTTCATGGACGAGTACCTCGAGTGGCATGTCATACGCAAGAACGGTAAGATCACACGCGTCAGCTTCACCTGCGAGACCACGCAGTACTATCAGTTTCTGGCCAAGACGGACCCCGCCAAGCTACTCTCGGTCTATAAGAGTCTGGTCGATCCCGCTCATCAGGTGGAAGTGGTTTTGGGCGACCTGATCGTCGGCGGCAAGTACCGGCCCAAAAACAAGTGGAACCTGCGGCACGGCGCGGTTCATCTCATTCAACCCAACAACAATCTTTTTGCCGAAGTCATGATTGCCGCGCAGGCCTGCATTCTTCGGCAACGAGCTGGCGGAACCGTGATTACCGATGCGGATGAGCTCATCAAGTGCTCCGGCTATGGCGAGGCCGGCCGCGCCAGCGACCCGAAGATTGGCGCCGATGTGAACGGGCTGGCCCGCGATGGCGATGCGATCTCTCTGCGCAATCCAGTGGCCCTCTACATCACCGGCTGGAACAGCACCGGTATGAAGAAGCCGAATGGCTCCCCGGTGGGAAACTACTGGACCCTGCGCCGGGGCAAGCCTTCTCCCGGCCCGAACCAGCCCGCGATGGGGCTGCACCTCGTCTTCGAAGTCCCCGCGGCGGAAGGCTTCGTCGTGGGAGACATCAAGATCGGTACCCGTGCGATCGAATTCGGCGGGCAGCTCGCGGAAAAGATCAGCGTTGGGTTGCTGGGGCTCGCCAGCAGCCAGGGAGGGTCCAACAATCCCAGCTTCGCCTGCGGTGTACAGCCGGCTCCTCCGGCTCCTGCTGGTTTTGGTATGGCCCACGCGGAGGCCGTGGCCACTCACGCTCTGAAGCTGCCGACCCGTGTACGCATCGCGGAACCTTAGGAGTCAGAGCCATGCCAGAAGCGCCTGATGACTCGACGGCCGAAGAGCTGCTCGCGGGCCATGAGATTCAAGGGAACATCATCGCCGGCTTCAACAAGGACCACCAGGTCTTCCTCTTTCTCCGCATCGAGAAGGACGCAGCCGGCCAGGCGGGAAAGCCGGTGGTTTCGGCGGTCAAGGCATGGCTGCGGGCCCTCGCTCCACAGATCAGCTCGCTCAGCGAGGTTCATCGCTTCAACGAGTTGTTCCGGGCGCTGCAGGCAAGGCTGGGCCGCGATCCTCAAGGGCTTTGCGCGACCTGGATGAATATCGCGTTTTCCCGCGCCGCGCTGGAGAGCTTGACCTCGGCTGAGGAAGTCACCGAGTTCACGGATTCATTCTTCCAGGCGGGGCTCGCCGAGACCTCCAGCGATTTGGGTGACCCGACGGATGAGGCCGCCGAAGGGCACCCCAACCAGTGGGTTGTCGGCGGGCTCCGGAGCGCGGCGGACATTCTGGTCCTCGTGGCGAGCGACAGCCCGGCGGCGCTTGCCGAAAGAGTCGCGCAGCTCAAGGCGAGCCTCACTCAGGCCGTGGACCCAGCCACCGGCGCTCCGATCAGCGCCGCCCTGCGCGTCGTCTGGGAGGAAGGAGGCAATACGTTACCGGCGCCTCTGACCGGGCACGAGCACTTCGGATTCAAGGACGGCATCTCGCAACCGGGAATCCGCGGTTTGCTCCGTCGCTCGCCAATGAAGTATGTAACGCCCCGGCTGATCGATCCCGTGGCCTCGCCTCAGACGGACCCGACGAAGCCCGAGTTTGCCCGGCCTGGGCAGCCTCTCGTCTGGCCCGGCCAGTTCGTCTTCGGTTACAAGCCACAGAGCCGAAACGACGCGCGAAAACCGCTCAAGGAGGTCATGATGAGCTGCCCGGCCTGGGCAAGGAACGGCTCATACCTGGTTTTCAGGCGCCTTCGCCAGGATGTCAAAGCCTTCCAGGACTTCGTCGTCGCGGAAGCCACGCGCCTTGCCGCCATGCCTGGATTCGAGGGGATGACTCCGAAGATGCTCGCCGCGAAGATGGTCGGCCGGTGGCCGGGAGGATCTCCTCTGCCGCGTTCGGCCGCGGCCGAGAATGAGGAGCTGGGCAACGACGGGTTTGCAAACAATTATTTTCAATTCGCCGAGAGCTCGCCGCCGCCGCTCTCGCTGAAGCCCGAGGCCGGGTACTCCGGGGATACATTTACACTTTCGAAACGGGATCAATCGGGGACTGATTGCCCGCTCTCGGCGCATGTGCGCAAGGTGAACCCCCGCGACACCATCACCGAGCAGGGGAACAGCCAGGACGTACTGACCCGCCTCATCTTGCGGCGAGGAATTCCGTTCGGTCCCCCGTACGCCGGAGAGGCGAGCGCCGCCCTGGGGCCTGCCGCCCTCGCGGCGGGCGAGATCTCTCCCCAACGCGGGCTGATCTTCGTCAGCTACCAGACCTCGATCGAGAACCAGTTCGCCTTCCTGCAGACGAACTGGGCCAACCACTCTCGCAACCCGAACGCGGGAGGGGGGGTGGACCCGATCATCGGCCAGGGGTCCGAAGAGCAGCAGCGGCACCGTTTCTTCGATGTTCCCCCCATCGGCAAGCCCCGCGTGACTCTCGAGCTGGCCAAGGAATGGGTCATTCCGACCGGCGGCGGCTTCTTTTTCTCGCCGTCGATCTCGGCGATCTCGGAAGTCCTCGGCCGCCCTCTGGAGTAAAACGCCTCTCCTGTCCCGGGGCTCGGCCGGCATCGCGACTCTGGCGGGCGGGTTGCATCTATGATCTGCCGCGAGCTTGCGTTCCATGGCCACCTACGCGATCGGCGATATCCACGGCTGCTTCGAGACCCTCCAGGGCCTCCTGGGCCGTATCGCGTTCGATCCCCGGGAGGATCGCCTCTGGCTGGTGGGCGACCTGGTCAACCGGGGCCCCAGCTCGCTGGAGGTGCTGCGCTGGGCCGTGGAGATGGGCGACCGGGTCGTCGCCGTGCTGGGCAACCACGATCTTCATCTCCTGGCCCGTGCCGCCGGCGTGGGCGCGGCGAGGAAGCGCGATTCCCTGGACGAGGTCCTCGCGGCGCCCGACCGCGACGATCTCCTGGCCTGGCTACGGAGCCGGGCGCTGATTCACCGCGAGGGCGAGACGCTCATGGTCCACGCCGGACTCTTCCCGGCCTGGAGCCCGCGGCAGGCCGAGCGGCTGGCGCGCGACGTGGGGGAGCGCCTGCGGGGCGATGGGGCCGCGAAGCTCCTCGCGTCCATCGAGGAGCGGACGGCGGAGCGCTGGAAAGAGGGGCTCGGCGGACCGGAACGGGCGCGGGCGGCCCTGGCGGGCTTCGCGAGACTGCGCAGCCTGGATGCCACGGGCCGCATGTGCGCCGGCTTCAGCGGACCGCCCGGCGCGGCGCCCCGCGGCTGCCTCCCCTGGTTCGCCGTGCCCGGCCGGCGCAGTGCCGGGCTCACCGTGATCTTCGGCCACTGGGCCGCCCTGGGACTGAAGGTCGGCGGCGGCCTCGCGGGCCTCGATACCGGCTGTGCCTGGGGGCGGGAGCTTACGGCCCTGCGTCTGGACGACTGGCGGATTTTTCAGCAGCCGGCGGCGGAGGCGGACTCGCGCGGCGCCGCCGCCGATCGCGCCGAACCAGGGCGACGACGCGCAGCGACACCACCTGGATGAGGGGGACGGTGGCGAGGTGGGCCAGGCTCTCGCGGCCGTACCTCCAGCCGCCGCCGGTCAGCAGCTGTGTCACGAGCTGGCCGGCGAAGTAGACGCCGGTCAGGAGAAGCCAGACCGCGAGCCACCGCATAATGGGAAGGATCATAATAGGATTCCAGGGAGGGTTGCGACATGGACGAAACGAACCGGGAACGCACCTGGGAGCTGCTCGGGCTCCTTTTCAAGGCTCACCCCTGGCACGGCGTGTCCGCCGGGCCCGACGCCCCCAACGTGGTGACGGCCTACATCGAGCTCGTTCCCTCCGACACGGTCAAGTACGAGATCGACAAGGGCAGCGGCATTCTCAAGGTGGACCGTCCGCAACTGTTCTCGAACGTCTGTCCCACCCTCTACGGCTTCATTCCCCGCACCTTCTGCGGCGACCAGGTCGCGTCCTTCTCGCAGGCCCACACGGACCTGCCGACGCTCCAGGGTGACGGCGATCCCATGGACATCTGCGTCCTCTCCGAGAAGGCGTTCTCGCACGGCGACTTCCTGCTGCAGGCGCTTCCCCTGGGCGGGCTGCGCCTGATCGACCGCGGCGAGGCGGACGACAAGATCATCGCCGTGCTCAAGGGCGACGCGGCCTACGGACATGCGCGGGAGATCGGCGACCTCCCGGAAGCCCTGATCAACCGGCTCAAGCACTACTTCCTCACCTACAAGCGGCCGCCCGGGGCCGAGCACGAGCCGGTCGAGATCGCCGGTGTCTACGGCCGGGCCGAGGCCTGCGAGGTGATCGAGCGCAGCCGGGAAGACTACCGGCGCAAGTTTCCCAACCTCGAGGGCGGTCTGCTCGATGCCATGGGCGGTTTGCCGGGAGGGAAGTAAGCGCGCAAGCGCCTGTTTACTGTAAGCTGTGCCGAACCCGATGTTCTCTTACCATCACCCGGCCGGGGCTGGGTTGAGCTTGAGCTGACGCAAACCGGATGGCTTTTCGTTCCGAGGACAAGAGTTGCTACGAGTTCGACGATTTCTTCGTCGATCCTATCCGTCGTGTCCTGTTGCGCGGCGATGAACCGTTGCAGGTTTCGCCGAAGGCGCTGTCGATTCTCATCGCCCTTCTGGCGCAGCCGGGCAAGGTGGTGGAGAAGCCGGACCTGATCGAGATGGTCTGGGGCCGCTCCCATGTCAGTGAAGCCAACCTGACGCAAAACATTTTCGCCCTGCGCAAGATCCTCGGCGAGAAGGCCAACGAATCCCGTTACATCGTGACCGTGCCGGGCCGGGGGTACTCCTTCGCGGGCGAGATCCGCCGGATCGAGCGCGCCGCCACGGGCGTGTTTCCCGCCCTCGCCTTCCCCCCGTCCCCGCGGCCGTCCACCGCCACGGCGCCGTCCTCGGTGCCGGTCGCGGGCTCGCCCGGTCCATCCGCGCCGGCCGGCGCGCGGCCTCGGTCGCATCGCCGGCTTTGGGCGGCGCTGCTCGTCCTGGGCCTCCTGGGCTCGGTTCTCCTGGGGTTCCTTCATTTTCACGATCGCCGGGACCCGATGGTTGCCGCCTCCGTCCCGGCGGCGAAGGTCCGTTCCACCGTCGTGGTGCTCGATTTCCGGAGCCCTTCGCCGAGCACCGAGGCCGGTTGGCTCCAGTCGGCTCTGCCCGCGATGCTCATCACCGAGCTGGCGGCGGGCGGCAAGCTGCGGGTTCTCCGGGGAGAACCGGTGGTCCAGGCCCAGCGGTCCCTCTCCTTTCAGGAGGACGGCAGCCTGCGCCGGGGTGACCTCGAGCGTCTGCACGCCGTGCTGGGAGCCGATCGCGCCGTCCTGGGCACTTATGTCCACGTGGGGGACAAGATTCTCCTCAATCTCCGGGTCGTCCGCGTGCCCGAGGCCGACGTCCTGGCCTCGGTGGCCGAGGCGGGCACCGAGTCGGGGCTGTTCGACCTGGTGTCGCGGGCCGGTGCGCGCCTGCGCGAGTCGCTGGGCATGGCGGCGCTTTCGCCCGAGCAGGCGCGGCAGGCTCGGGCCCTCCAGCCGAAGAGCGCCGAGACCACACGGTTGTACAACGAGGGGCTGCTGCGGCTGGGGGCCTTCGATCCGCCCGGGGCCCTGGCTTTGCTGCAAAGGGCCGTGCAAGCCGATGCCGGCTCGGCGGTGATCCACTCGGCCCTGTCCCAGGCGTGGAGTGGCTTGGGCTACGACGCCCGGGCCGAGGCCGAGGCGCGCCAGGCCGCGGAGCTGTCCGCCTCGCTGTCTCGCGAGGAGCGGCTGGCCATCGAGGCGCGGCTTTATCAGGTGAGCAAGCAGTGGGACCGGGCCGCCGAGACCTACCGCTCGCTCTGGACCTTCTTCCCGGATGAGATCGACTATGGTCTGCAGCTCACCGACAGTCTGACGACGGGCGGCCACGGCACGGAGGCGGCGGCCACCATCGCGGCCCTGCGCCGGCTCCCGGGTCCAGCGGGCCGCGACCCGCGCATCGATCTCGCCGAGGCACTCAACGCCCTGTACCTGTCGGACTTCGCCACCGAGCTTCGGGCTGCCGGGGCGGCGGTGGCCAAGGGCCGCAAGTCAGGCCAGACCCTGGTGGTCTCCCGGGCTCTGATCTACCAGGGTGTCGCGCTGGAGAAGATGGGCCGCATCCAGGAATCTCTGGGTCTGTTCGGCGAATCCGTGGACCTCGCGCAGCAGGCGGGCCATCAGTGGCAGGTGGGTATGGCCCTGGCCAATCTCGCGATCGCCCGCAAGAACCTGGGCGATCTCGACGGCGCGGAGAAGGCCGGGCAGGAGGCCCTGGACATCGCCCGGCGCACCGGCAGCGGCGTCGGCATCGCGGCCCAGCTTTACAACCTCGCCGAGGTGCAGCGGCAGCGGGGCGAGCTCGCCAAGGCCCGCCGGCTCTTCGAGGAGTCCCAGCATTGGGCGCTGGAGATCGACGGCCGCGTCGTGCAGAAGATGATCCTCGACCGCCTGGGGGAGGTCCTGTGTGCCCAGGGCGACCTGGCGGGAGGCAGGGAGCGGCTCGAAGGGGCGCTACGGCTCGGCCAGTCCATGGCCAACAAGCCCATGGAGGCCGAGTCCCTCAACAATCTGGGCAACGTCCTGGCGCTGCAGGGCGACGTCGCCGGGGCGCGGAGCCGGCACGAGGCGGCCCTCACGATCTTCCAGCGCGCGGGCGACGCCAATCTCGCCGCCTCGGCTCTCACCGAGCTGGCGGATCTGTCGGCACGGCTCGGGGATCTCCATACCGCCTGGGAGCGCTCGACCCAGGCCCTGGCGGCGAAGCGCCGGGCCGGCGACAAGCTCGGCGTGGCGCGCATCCTCGGCTCGCGGGCACGGCTGGCCTACGATCGGGGCGACCTCGCGGGCTCCCGGAACCTCGGTGAGGAGCAGCTCCGCCTGGCGCGGGAGACCGGCGCGCGGGCGCTCGCCGCCGGCGCCCTGCAGAACCTGGGGCGGGCCGCTCTCGCCGCGGGCGAACTGGACGCCGCCCGCCGGTCGCTTCAGGAGGCTCTCGACATCAGCTCCGCGCTGGGCGGCAACCTCCAGGCGACGGAAATCCGCCTCGATCTGGCCCGCCTGGCCCTGGCGGCGCGCCGCCCCGCCGAGGCGTCGAAGCGGGCCCAAGAGGTCGCGTCCTGGTACCGGGAACGCAGGATGGAGGGCGCGGAGGCGCTGGCGCTGGCCGCGCTGGGCGAGGCCCTCCTCGCTCAGGGCTCGCGGGTGGAGGCCGCTCAGGCGGCCCTGGAGGCCCGGTCGCGGTGGGGCACCGGCGAGGACGTGAAGCTGCGGATCGAGATGGCCGCTCCCCTGGCTCGCATCCGTGCCGCCGGCGGCCACACCGCGGAGGCGTTGCGCGACCTGCGGCAGGCGATCGCCGACGCGGAGCGGACCGGGCTCGTCGCCCCTGGCCTGGAGGCGCGCCTGGCCCTGGCGCAGCTTCAACGCCAGATGCGAGATCCGGCCGGCGAAGTCCTGCTCGCGGCGGTACGCCGCGATGCGGAGACCCGAGGTTTCCGGCGGCTGGCGGTGCTCGCCGTCCCGGAGGCGCCGCGGCCTTCGCCTCTGGGGTGACTCGAAGCCGGCTTCGTCGCCCAAGCGCGCTTGGCTTCCGTCTGCGGTAGACTGAAGCCATCCGCCACCCCGCTGTTTCCGCTTCACCAGACCGGTGGATCAGGCTGACGCAAACCGGATGTCTTTTCGTTCCGACGACAGGGACTGCTACGAGTTCGACGATTTCTTCGTCGATCCGGTCCGCCGTGTCCTGCTGCGCGGCGACGAGCCTCAGCAGATCTCGCCGAAAGCTCTCTCGATCCTCATCGTCCTTCTCGCCCAGCCGGGCGAGGTGGTGGAGAAGACGGAGCTGATCGAGCAGGTCTGGGGAGGCGTCCAGGTCAGCGAAGCCAACCTGACGCAGAACATCTTCGCCCTGCGCAAGATCCTCGGCGAGAAAGCCGACGGCTCCCGCTATGTGACGACCGTGTCGGGCCGGGGGTACTCCTTCGCGGGCGAGGTCCGCCGGATCGAACGCGCCGCCACCGGCATCTTTCCCAGGGTCTCCCTTCCCCCGGCCCCGCCGCCGGAACCGGCGTTACCCACGATACCGGCTCCGGAAGCAGCGGTGTCCGCGGCTGCGGTTGCGGAGCCGCCCTCGCCGGCCGTCGCGGTAGTCTCCGTACCGCTCGCGGAGCCGCCCGCGGTGATCGAGATCCGGCGGCGATCCCACGCCCGGCGCTGGGCGGCGCTGCTCGTTGTGGGCCTTCTGGGCGCGGGCCTCCTGGGATTTCTCCACTTTCGCCGCGGCCGGTTGGCCACGCCGGCCGCGGCGGCGGCGCCCCGGCTTTCCGTCGTGGTGCTCGATTTCCGGAGCCTGTCGCCGAAAGCCGAAACGGGTTGGCTCCAGTCGGCGCTGCCCACGATGCTCGCCACGGAGCTGGCGGCGGGTGGGAAGGTGCGAATCCTTCGGGGAGAGACGGTGGCGCAGGCTCAGAAATCCCTCTCCTTCCAGGACGATGGCAGCCTCCGCCGGGGCGACCTCGAGCGGCTGCACGCCGTGCTGGGAGCCGATCGGGTCGTCCTCGGCACCTATCTGCCGATCGGCGGCAAGATCCGCCTCGACCTGCGTGTGGTTCGGGCTCCCGAGGCTGAGACGCTGGTTTCGGTGGCCGAGGTCGGCACCGAGTCGGGGCTGTTCGATCTGGTGTCGCGGGCCGGCACGCACCTGCGCGAGTCGCTGGGCATCGCGGCGTTGTCGCCCGAGCAGGCGCGGCAGGCCCGCGCCCTCCAGCCGAAGAGCGCCGGGTCGACGCGCCTGTACAACGAAGGATTGCAGCGGCTGCGGGCCTTCGATCCTCCGGGGGCGCTGGTGTTGCTGCAAAAGGCCGAGACCGCGGATCCGGGCTCGGCGGTGATCCACTCGGCCCTGTCCCAGGCCTGGGCGGGCCTGGGCTACGACGCCAAGGCGGAGGCCGAAGCGCGCCGGGCCACGGAGCTCGCCACGTCGTTGTCGCGGGAGGAGCGGCTGGCCATCGAGGCGCGGCTCTATCTGGCCGGCAGGCAGTGGGACCGGGCCGCCGAGACCTATCGCTCTCTGTGGACCTTCTTCCCGGACGAGATCGAGTACGGGCTGCAGCTCGCCGACAGCCAGACCGCGGGCGGCCACGGTGCGGAGTCGGCGGCCACCGTCGCGGCGTTGCGCCGGCTGCCGCCGCCGGCGGGAGACGATCCGCGCATCGACCTCGTCGAGACGCGCAATGCCCGGCGTCTGTCGGACCTCGCCACGCAGCTGCGCTCGGCCGAGGCCGCGGCGGCCAAAGGCCGGGTGATGGGGCAGAAGGTCCTCGTCTCCCGCGCCCTCATCTTCCAGGGCGATGCGCTGGTGAAGATGGGCCGGGCGCCGCAGGCGCTGAGCCTGTTCAGCGAGGCTCTCGGTCTGGCGCGCAAGGCCGGCCACCAGTGGCAGGTGGGAATGGCCCTGGCCAACGAGGCCCTGGCGCTCAGGAGCCTCGGCGATCTCGAGGGCGCCGAGAAGGCGAACCAGGAGGCCCTGAGCATCGCCCAGCACGCCGGCAGCGGCGTCGGCATCGCGGCCCAGCTCCTCTCCCTGTCCGACGTACATTCGGATCGCGGCGAGCTGAGTGAAGCCCGTCTCCAACTGGAGCAGGCCCGCTCCTGGTACGTCGAGATCGGCGACCGCCTGATGCAAACGCAGGCTCAGAACCGCCTGGGCGAGGTGATGTGCGAGCAGGGCGACCTCGCGGGTGCCCGTAGCCAGTTCGAGGGCGCGTTGCGGCTCGGGCAATCGATGGCCCATTTGGCGGTACAGGCGCAGAGCCTGGACCACCTGGGGGACATCCTGGCGCTGCAAGGCGACCTCGCCGGAGCGCGCAGCCGCCACGAACAGGCTCTCAGCCTCTTCCACCCCGCGGGAGAGTCGCATCTCTCCACCGCGGCTCTCGTCAGATCGGTCGACCTGTCGGCGCGGCGCGGCGACCTCCGTGGCGCCTGGCAGCACTCGGCTCAAGCCCTGGGGGCGAAACGCCAGATCCACGACAAGCTCGGGGTGGCCCGTCTTCTGGGCTTGCAGGCCCGGCTGGCCTACGACCGCGGCGATCTCGCCGCGGCGCACGACCTCGGCGCGGATCAGCTCCGCGTCGCCAAGGAGCTCGGCGCGCGGTCCCTGGTCGCCGCGGCGCTGCGAAACCTGGGATGGTCCGGCTTCGCGGCAGGCGATCTGGACGGTGCCCGCAAGTCGTTCCAGGAGGCTCTCGGCGTCAGCGCCGGGCTGGGCGGGAACCTGCAGGCGACGGAGGTGCGCCTGGACCTGGCCCGTCTGGAGCTGGCGGCGGGCCGCCCTGCCGACGCCTCGAGGCTGGCCCGGGAGGTGGCGTCCTGGTACCGGGGACGCGGGATGGACGGCGGAGAAGCTCTGGCGCTGGCGGTGCTGAGCGAGGCCCTCCTGGCTCAGGGCGCGAGGGCGGAGGCTTCTCAGGCGGCCAGGGAGGCGCGGTCGCGGCTCGGCGAGAGCGAGGATCTGAAGCTCCGCATCGAGATGGCGGCCCCCCTGGCCCGCATTGATGCCGCCGGTGGCCACGCCGCCGAGGCGCTACGCGACCTGCGGCGCGCGATCGCGGAGGCGGAGAGGAGCGGGTTCATCGCCTCCGGGCTGGAAGCCCGCCTCGCCCTGGCGCAGATTCAGCGCGAAAGGAGAGACCCCGCCGGCGACGTCCTGCTCGCGGCGGTGCGCCACGATGCGGAGACCCGGGGCTTCCGGCGGCTGGCGGCGCTCGCCATCCCGCTGGTGCGGACCCCGGCGCCGCTGGGTTGAGAGGCGCACTCTATGGAGTCTTTCCCGCCACTCCCATCTCTTCCAGCAGCGGCCTGGCCGCGTCGCCGTCCAGGGCTTCCAGCATCCACAGCAGATAGCGGATGTCGACGCTGACGTTGCGGGCCACGTCGGGGTCGTAGCCGAAGTCGTTGGCGACGTTCTCCCAGACGCGGTCGAAATTGACTCCCACCAGCTCCCCCTTGCGATTGAGCACGGGGCTTCCCGAGTTGCCTCCCGTGGTGTCGGCGTCGGCGAGAAAATCGACCGGAACGTCTTTCAGGCCGGCGGCGGCCCAGCGGCTCTGCGGTCCCTGGAGCGCGGCGGCCAGCAGGGCCGGCGGCGCGGCGAAGGGCTCCTCGCCGGTGTTCTTCTCCATGACACCGGCGAGGGTGGTCTGCGGGCGCATCCACACGCCGTCGTGGGGGCTGTAGCCCTGCACGTGGCCGAGCGTCACGCGCAGGGTGCCGTTGGCGTCCGGGGCGACCGGCTTGCCGGCGTGAGCCATCACCGCCCGCTGCCAGCGCGGGCGCAGCCGCGAGACCGCGCCGTCGAAACGGTCGTTGCGCTCCTTGAGGGCTCGCAGCTCGGCGTCGAGGCTGAAGGCGAGGTCGAGGAGCGGATCGTGCCGGGCCCGGAGCTGCTCCGCGCTCTCGTCGAACATCTTCTTGCGCTCCGCCAGGTCGGTGACCCTGGTGTGAGCGAGCATCTCGTCCACCTTGGGACGCAGGGCCGCGCGGTCCCGGGCTCCACCGGCGAAGGTCTCCACGGCCGGCACCCGGTTGCCCGCCGGGGCGGCCGGCAAATTGGCGAGACGGGCGAGGAGGTCCGCCAGCAGGGCCGCGTCGGTGGGCAGGTGCAGGCGTTTCTGATCCCGCTCCAGCCTCTCGCGCAGGATGTTGCGGTTGCGCTCCTGGTAGTCCGGCTCGCGTTCGAGGTCGGGCTTCGCCTTCTCGCCGGCCCATCGCGCCAGCACCAGGGCGAGCTCGAGCGGCTTGGACCCGCGGCGCCATTGGTCGAGAAGGAAATCGCGGTCCCAGGTGCGGCTCCGCTCGGCCACCAGGCGGGCGAGCTCGTCGCGCGCCGCCACGGCGTCCCGCTGCTCGGGTTGCCGGGCGGCCCAGGCGGCGATCGCCCTCTCGTTCTCGGCCTTGTGCTCCAGGATGTGGCCGCGACGGATGCCGGCCACCTGGCCACGGGCGTTCTTCTCGTTGTTCTCGAGCCCCTTGATGCGGTCGGCGAGGGCGATGCGTGCCGTCTCGTCCTGGGCCGACGCCGCTTCCATGACGTCGAGCCAGGCGCGGTAGAGCGTGCTCATCCCGGGGTAGAAGCGCTGCGCCCGCTCGGCCATCTCGGCGGCGATGAAGGAGCGGAACGTCCGGCCCGGGTAGCCCACCAGCATCACGAAGCCGTCCGGCTCGACGCCTGCCGCCGCGACGGAGAAGGAGTGCTTCGGGTGATAGGGGACGTTGGCCTCGGCCCGGGCGGCGGGCGAGCCGTCCGGCGCGGAGTAGACGCGCAGCAGGGCGAAGTCGCCGGTGTGGCGGGGCCAGCTCCAGTTGTCCACCTCGCCGCCGTACTCGCCGACGGCGCGCGGCGGCGCGTAGACCAGCCGCACGTCCGGATACTCCAGGCTCTCGTTGAGCAGATAGCGCACGCCGCCGTCGAAAGCCGCCACCTCGCAGCGGCGGTTCTCCTCGCGCTCGCAGGCCGCCACCAGCTCCTTCTTCTTGCGCTCGATGGCCTGAAACCGCTTCAGATCGTCCGCTCCGGCGGGCACCGCGGCTTCGATCGCGGCCGTGACGTCGGTGACGCGGTGGGGGATGGTGGCGCGGATCCCGGAGCCGGGGAGCTCGTCGGCCGGTTGGTGGGCGAGGAAGCCGTGGGTGATGAGGTCCCGCCGCGGCGTCGAGTGCTGTTGCAGGATGCTGAAGGCGCAGTGATGGTTGGTGATCAGCAGCCCGCTCGGGGAGATGAAGCCGGCCGAGCAGCCGCCAATCCGTACGGCGGCCTCCAGCAGCCCGCCGCCGTCGCGGCTCCACAGGGTCTCCGGAGTGATCTCGAGGCCCTGCTCGCGCAGCCATTGGGGATCGAGCTCCAAGATCTGCCCGGGAGTCCACTTCCCTTCGATGGCGAGGGCGGTTCCGGAAACGGCCAAAAGGCCGAGGGCGAAGGCGAGGATGCAGCGGCGGTGAAGGTTGTCCATGGCGCGGCAATATATCGCGCCGGGGGTTCGCTAAGCCTGGATCAGCCGGCGGTAGGTGCTGAGGTGCCGGAAGGCCGATTCCTTCTCTCCCAGCTTCTCGTAGATACCGGCCAGGTTGTAATGGGCGTCGGCGTAGCCGGGCTCGCTGACGAGCGCGGTCTCATAGGCCTTGGCGGCGTCGACCAGGCGGCCGAGGTCCTGCAAGGCCACGCCGAGGTTGTAGGCGGCGGTGGCGTCGTCCGGGCGAACGGCGAGCGCCTGGCGGTAATGGCTCTCGGCTTCGGTCGTCTCGCCCTGCTCGTGCAGCAGTCGGCCAAGGTTGAGGTGGGCGTCGGGAAGGCTCGCGTCGAGCTCCAGGGCGTGGCGGTAGGCGGCCATCGCCTCCTCGGGAGCGTCGTCGTACTCCAGGTCACTGCCGCGCTCGAACCAGGCCTCGGCCGTTTCCGGTTTCGCCGAGGGCGCCAGCGCCGGGGGAGCCGGCCGCGCCGGTGTGCGCAAGGGCAGGGTCGAGGCCTCGCGCGCCAGCTCGGCCAGCTCGAAGTCGAAGAGCGCCTGCCCCGACTCGGGGTTCCACAGGTCCCGGCCGTCCCGCACCACCACGTGGTGCCCCTCGGCGGAGATGCGGACGCCGGAGAGCGACCGGCCCTCCGGCAGCTGCTCGCGCAGCTTCTGAAGGGCTAGGTGAATACGCCGCTGCGGCACGCAGGCGGCGAGGAGCCCCTTGGCCGTGCGCAGCAGGACGAGATCCTGGAAGGAGAAGTAATACTCGCCCCGCGGCCCCTGCCGTGGGGACAGGAACCCGGCACGGACGTAGGAGCGGACCTGCGCGGCCGAGAGGCTGAGCAGTGCCGCGACGTCCTTGGTCGAGTAGCCGCTGGGTGGGGCCGGACGCTCCACTGCGCCCGGCGGACTGAGGGCGGAGGACCGGTTCATCGTCCTCAGTGTACCCCGGACGCCTTACCTCTTTGAGCTTTTTCTCTTGACCGCTTCCAGCTCGGCGGGAGCGGCCTCGGCTTCGGTGCGCGGCGACCTGCGGGCCGGTTTGCGGTCGGCGAGCGAGACCGGCGGCGCCGCGGCCGGTGCCTTGCCCGCGGCGGCGAGGCTCGCCTTGAGCGCCGCCATCAGGTCGATGACCTGCGCCTTGGGCGCCTCGACGGGCGCCGCGGTGATCTCCTCGCCCTGCACCTTGCGCTCGATCAGCGAGCGCACCTGCTGGCGCTGCTTGTCCTCGTACTCCTCGGGCTTAAAGGTGTCGGTGGCGATCTGCTCGATGAGCTGGATGGCGAGCTTGATCTCCGGCTCCTTGACCTCCGCCGTGCCCACCGGCACCTCGTCGAAGGAGCGCAGCTCGTCGGCGTAGCGCAGCTGCTGCATGACGAGGCCGGTCTCGAAGGGCCGCAGCAGCACGAACTGGTCCTTGCCGCGCGCCGAGTAGCGCGCGAGAGCCGCGCGGCCCGTCCGCTTCATGGCTTCGGCCAGCAGGAGGTAGGGGCGGTCGCCGCCTTTGTCGGGCCCCAGGTAGTAGGACTTCTCGTAGTAGACCGGGTCCACCCGCTCGAGCGGCACGAACTCGGTGATCTCGACGGCGTTGGTCGGCTCCGGCGTCAGCGCCTTGAGCTCCTCTTCCGTAAAGAGGACATATTGGTTCTTCGAGTACTCATAACCCTTAACAATATCCTCGCGTCCAACGACCTCGTTGTCGACTGGACAGTAATATTGTTGCTTGACTCGGGAACCGCATTTCTTGTGCAACATGTTGAGTTGAATGCCAGCCGCGCTTTCCCCCGTGGAATAAAGCTTCACCGGGATGGAAACGAGGCCGAAGGAAATCATTCCGGAGGCGAAGGGTCGGGCGCTCATAGGGCGTAATATACCATTCAACCGGAGCCGCCGGCGCATTGTTTTACAAAGAGATAACGAATTTTCAAGATCCTCGCCTCCGGTCACTTATTTCATCTTTAACGAGACTTTTCTTCGTTTGCGATCGAACGTCAAGAAAAAATCCGGAGCCTCCGGCCTCGGCCGCGAGCTGCGCGCCGAGCTCGCGCGTCTCGGCGCGCCGGAGGCGGTGGTCGAGGCCTCGGCCTTGAAGGTCATGAAGCCGCAGACGCGGGAGCGCCCTTTCAGCCAGGCAGGCTGGGTCTTCGAGCTCAAGTACGACGGCTTTCGCGTCGTGGCCGCGGGCGGCGGCGGCGAGGCCCGGCTTGTCTACAAGAGCGGCCACGACGCCACCCGCATCCTCCCGGAGATCGCCCGTGCCGTCGCCGCCCTGCCGCTCGCCGGACTGATCCTCGACGGCGAGGCCGTGGTGCTCGACGCGGCGGGCAAGCCCGACTTCCAGAGCCTCCAGCGCCGCGGCCTGCGCACCCGCGTGATCGACGCCGAGCATGCGGCCGCGGCCATGCCGGCCACCTTCTTCGCCTTCGATCTGCTGGCCTGCGAAGGCTTCGACCTGCGGCCCCTGCCGTTCACGGCGCGGCGGGCGCTATTGCGCCGGCTGCTGTCCGCGGGGTCGGGGCAGGAGCCCGGGACGATCCGCCTTTCCGACGAGATCCCCGAGCGGGGGGAGGATCTGTACGCCGCCGTGGCCGCCATGGGTCTCGAGGGGATCGTCGCCAAGCGGGCGGACTCTCCCTATCGCCCCGGCTACTCGGCGGACTGGCTCAAGGTCCGGGTCGACCGGACCTCCGACTTCGCGGTGGTGGGTTTCGAGCCCGTCCCAGGCTCGCGCTCAGGCCTCAGAAACCTCCACCTTGCCGTCCGCGACGCGGCGGGAGCGCTGGTCTACGCGGGCACCGTGGGCTCCGGCTTCAACCAGGAGAGCTCGCGGGAGATCCGCGCCCGGCTGGAGCCGGCGCGCCGGGCGACCCCTCCCCTGGCCGTCCCTTCCGCCCGAGGCGTCGCCTGGGTGGAGCCCGAGGTCGTCGTCGAGGTCCGCTACAAGGAGTGGACCCGGGGCGGCAACCTGCGCCACCCCGTCTTCCTGCGCCTGCGCGACGACAAGACGGTGGAGGAGTGCCTGCGGCCGGGAGAGGAAGGGGGCGGCGAGCTCGAGGAGGTCGAGGAGAAGGAGGCTCCGGAGATCTCTCCGGAGCCTCCGGTCTCTACGGTTTCCGAATCGCCTGGCCCCGTGGTCTTCACCAATCTCGGCAAGGTCTTCTGGCCGGCGGAGGACTACACCAAGGGGGATCTCGTGGAGTATTACCGGGCCGCGGCGCCGGCCATGCTCCCCTTCCTGCGCGACCGCCCCCTGGTGCTCGACCGCTATCCCGACGGCATCGCCGGCAAGTCGTTCTACCAGAAGAACGCTCCGGCCACCGCCGCCGGCCGGGTACGGACGGTGACGATCCATGCCGGAGGCTCGGAACGCGACATCGACTACTTTCTCTGCGACGACGTGGACTCGCTGCTCTACCTGGTGAACCTGGGCGCCATTCCCTTCCATGTCTGGGCGAGCCGGATCGGGTCGCTCGACCGGCCCGACTGGTGCATCCTGGACCTCGATCCCAAGACCGCTCCCTTCCTCCACGTCGTGGAGATCGCCCGCGCCATCCGCGAGCTGTGCGGCGAGATCGCCATCGAGTCTTTCGTCAAGACCAGCGGCGGCAGCGGCCTGCACGTGCTGTTGCCGATGGGCGGCCTGTTCACGCACGACCAGACCCGCCAGCTCGCCGAGCTGCTGGCGCGGGTGATCGTTGTGCGCCTGCCGGCCCTCGCCACCACCGCCCGGGCCATTCCGGCGCGCGGTGGCCGGGTCTATGTCGATGCCCTTCAGAACGGCCGTGGCAAGCTGCTGGCCGCGCCCTACGCGGTGCGTCCGAAGCCCGGCGCCACGGTCTCGACCCCTCTCGACTGGAGCGAGGTGAATACAAAGCTGGATCTGCGCGATTTCAACCTGAAGACCGTGCCGCAGCGTCTGCTCCACCGCCGGCAGGACCCGCTGCTGCCGGTCCTGTCGGTCCAGCCCGACCTCGCCCGCACCCTCGAGCTGCTCTCCGAGCGCCTGTGACCGGCTGCTTTACGGCTCGATGACCGGCGCGGTCCAGATCTCTTCCTTGCCGCCGCTCCTGCGGTCGGTCCAGGAGGGGAAGATCTGGTTGGCGAAGATCGACAGGCTGTTGTAGTCGCCGTACTGGTTGCCGGAGTCGGCGCCGGCGATCGTCTCGTCGGTCATGCCCGTGGTGATCTTGACGGCGGCGCTCCAGGTGGCGCCGTTGTCGATCGAGGTCTGGTACCAGACGTCGGTCTTCTTGCGGGTGGCGTCGTTGACCGTGTCGTAGTACATGACGGCGATGCGGCCGGTGGTCTCGTCGACGCCCATCCACTGGTTGAACTGATCGTTCTTCGAGGCCTGGTTGTTGATCATCACCGGCGCGCCCCAGGTGGTGCCGCCGTTGGTGGAGCGGGCGAACCAGATGCGGCTCTTGCAGGCCGAGGCGGCGTTGGTGCCCGGCTCGTTGGCCGGCGTGTTACAGCCGGCGACGCCGGTCTGGTCCGTCCAGGTGGCGTAGACGTTGTCGATGGCGGCCGTCTTGTAGGCGCCGCCCGAGGTGTAGATCAGGGCGCGGCGGTTGGCCATGGCCGGAATGCCGATGTCATAGCTGTCGAAGGTGGTGGCGACGACGGTCCGGGTGGGCCAGGTGGTGCCGCCGTTGACCGACTTGGCGACCACGATCCTGCTGTTGCCGGTGGTCGGCCAGAAAACGAAGGCGTCGCCGGCGCTGTTGGTCTTGACGTCGCAGCCGATGGCCGTGCCGGTGGACTCGGTGCTGCTCACCTGCACCGGGGTGGCCAGCCACGAGCCCGCCGGGCCGTTGCGCCGGTTGGCGAAGGCCGGGTTGCCGTTGTGCCAGCAGGCGTAGATGTAGTCCTTGAACGGCGAGGTGGCGCTGTGATCCACCCACATCAGCTCCTTGTCGGTGTTCTTCTGGGTGCCCGAGAAGGTGTTGTCGAAGGTCCAGGTCTGGCCGCCGTTGGTCGACTTGTAGGCGCGCATCTTGAGCGTATTGCCCTTGATGCCGATGGTCGTCGACCACGCCGTGCCGTCCGACGTCCAGTCGACGGCCGGATCGGAGTGGAAGGCGTCGGTGCTAGTGAGCGGCAGGAAGCTCTGTCCCCAGCTCGCGCCGCCGTCACTGGAGTAGAACTGGGACTGCTGGCCGCTGGCGCTGATGTTGTTGGAGGCTGCGATGACCTTCAGCGGGTTCCAGTAGTTGATCCGGATGTCCGACTCGCTGCGTGGGGAGGTCTGGGCTCCGGAGGTCCGGACGTTGGTGCCGACCGTGCTCGCGCCGGTGATCACCCCCAGGGCATCGGCGTCGGCATCGAGGGACGCAGCCTTGGGCTCGTCCGCGGAGCTCGGCCGCAGGTCCTGATGGGTGACCATCCACTCATAGACCTCCTTGAGGACGTGCGGGTAGCCGCCCGTCGGATCGGCCGCGGAGTAATTGGACTCCGGATGAGCCTTGCGCCAGTAGACGCGCAGCCACAGCGGCACCGGGATCTGGTCGTTCGCTTCTCCGACGCGGAGCATTTTGAAGTCCTGATTGTTGAGGATCAGGGCCTCCAGGGCGGTGCCCGGCTCGACTCGGGATTGCCGCAGCTGCTTGGCGGCGGACGGCCATTCGGCCGTGGGGCGGGGAGCGGCGAACGCCACGTTTGCAGCCAGCGAGAGCGACAGTACTCCAACCAACAAGGACAGCCTGCGCATGTGCTTTCTCTCCTTCTCGAAAATGGGGCCAGCGATCGATACGGCCTAACCAATAAGGTGCCTCGAGGCGGCGAAAGCGGTCCCAAAAAACAAACGCCCCCCTCCTGAGGGAGGGGGGCGCCGGTGTTACGCAATTGTGGTGTTTTGAGTTAGTTGACGTTCAGGGTGAAGTCGTCGACCACGAAGGAGGTCTGCAGCGAGCTGTCCTCCACGCCGACGAGGAAGACCTGGACGGTCTGACCCGCGAACGAGAGCACGTTGAAGCTCCTCTGCGTGAAGCCCGTGGCCTTGTTCAGGTTGGAGAAGGTGCCGAGGGTCGAGAGCACCGTGCCCGAGGTGTTGCGGATCTGCACCTTCAGGGTATCGAACGCGGTGACGGTGGTCGTCTCGGCCGAGTCGATGTGGAGCCAGAAGGCGAGGGTCGCGCTGGTGATGCCCGAGGGGATCGTCACCGTCTGGAGGAGGCTGTCGGTGTGGGTCACGCCGTAGCCATTGAGCCACGCCTTCCACGCTCCGGAGTGGGCCGCCTCACCGGCGGAGTTGTCGACGACGCCCGCGGTGGCCGTCCACGGCGCCGCGGTGCCCGTCTCGAAGCCCGGGTTGACGATGAGCTGGAGCGTGCCGCCGGTCACCGTCAGGGTGACCGTGGTGGTGTGGGTGATGGTGCCGCCGGTGCCGGTGACGGTGATCGTCGAGGTGCCGGCGGTCGCGGTCGAGGCGACGGTGAGGGTCATCACGGAGGAGCCGGCGCCGGGCGCGGCGATCGGGTTGGTGCTGAAGGAAGCAGTCACGCCCGCCGGCAGGCCGGAGGCCGACAGCGAGATGGCGGAGTTGAAGCCGCCGGAGACGGCGGTCGTGATCGTCGAGGTGCCCGTGGAGCCCTTCGCGATCGACACCGAGCTCGGCGCGGCGACGATGGTGAAGTTCGGGGTCGGGACGCTGGTAACGGTCAGGCTGACCGTGGTGGTGTGGGTGACGCTGCCGCCGGTGCCCGTGATGGTGACCGTCGAAGTCCCCAGGGTGGCGGACGCGGACGCGGTGAAGGTCACCACGGAGGAGCCGGCGCCGGGCGCGCCGATCGGGTTCGTGCTGAAGGAAGCGGTCACACCCGCGGGCAGACCGGAGGCCGACAGCGAGATGGCGGCGTTGAAGCCGCCGGAGACCGCGGTCGTGACCGTGGAGGTGCCGGTCGAGCCCTGCACGACGGAGACCGCGCTCGGCGCGGCCGCGATCGTGAAGTCAGGGGTGGTGATCGGGCTCGGCGTGACCGAGATGCAGGCCGAGGGCGCCGAGGCGCAAGCCTCGTTGCCGCTCGGGAAGGCGGTCACCTGGTAGAAGTAGGTGAGGCCGTTGGACAGCACGTTGTCGGCCAGCGACGTGGCGGTTGTGGCGGGGTTGGGCGAGATCTTGGTGAAGCCGGCGTTGCAGCCCTGCTCGTTGCGGAACACGTCGTAGACCGCCGAGCCGGAAGCCGTCCAGGAGAGGGCGGCCGCGTTGCTGCCGGGGGTGACGGTGAGGGTCGGCGTGGCCGGCGGGGTGCAGCCGGAGAACGTCGTCGAGGCGCCGGTGTCGGTGGTGCAGGCGATGGCGTGACGGTTGAAGGCGGCGAAGAGCGCGCCGCCGTGCGGCGTGCCGTTGGTCAGGTTGCCGTCATCGTCGTCCACGGCGCGCATGGTCTTCCACAGCGAGCCCGTGCCGCAGCCGTTCGAGGCGAAGGTGCCGGCCGTGCAGGAGAAGGCGCTGGTGGCCGTGTTGCGGGAGAGGTACCACAGGCGGTCGAGGGTCGTCCAGGCCGGGCCGGTGCCGGCGCCGGGCAGGTCGCGGTTGGCGAAGTCCCAGATCGTCTCGGTGGGCACGTACGACTCGCAGTGGACTTCCTTGCCGCAGGGGCCCGTGCCGCCGGAGCCGGCGGGGCAGTGCACCTTGATGAAGTTGAGCGCCGTGGCCGCGGTGCCGGAAGCGTGCTTGGCGAAGTCGGCCTCGCGCACACCCGTGCAGGAGGAACAGGCGTCGCCATAGCCGGAGCAGTTGCCGGAGAGGAAGCCGGCGCCGAGGCAGGAGGTGTGCAGGGCGATGATCGACGTGGTGTCGCCGTAGGACTCGCCGGTGGCGCCGTCGGGCGCGGTGCCGGTGCCGTCGTTCTGGTCGATGCCGTGGCCGAACTCGTGCAGCGAAACGCCGGCGATTTCACCGGTGTTGGCGCAGCCGCCGCCCGACTTGAAGAAGTTCAGGGTGCTGCCGTTCCAGTAGGCGTTGCAGGTCTGGTTCAGGTTGACGTTGACCGTCAGCACCGTGTTGAGCCAGGTGTTGGCGGGCAGCCAGCCCTTGACCACTTCCTTGATGCGGTTGACCTGGTAGAACTGCTCGCGGGAGGAGTGGGTGTTGCCCGCTCCGCCGTGGCCCGGCGTCACGCAGTCGGTGCCCGTGGAGGTGCCGAAGGCGATGTTGCCGGAGGCGTCCGAAGCCTGCGAGATGGCGCCGCAGGTGTCGGTGATCTTCACGAACTGGCCGGACATGGACGAGGTCACCGTGCCGCTGGTGAAGTTGTAGACGCCGCCCGAGTTGCTGAAGCCGCCGGAGGAGACGTTGGTGAACGGCGTCGGCCGCACCACTTCGGAGCCGGTGGTCGGCGAGTTCAGGTAGGTGCCGCCGCTGACCTGCGCCTGGGCGTAGTCGTTGATGTCGACGAGCTCGAGCATCTCGCCCGTGGCCGCGTCGACCCGGGCCCGCCAGGTGCCCATCACGCCGTCGCGATGGAAGATGAACTGCCAGACCTTGACCAGGCCGCGGCCCGCACCGAACTTGAAGCCGTCGGCGAAGCCGTTGTTCGGGATGTTGGCCGGCAGCAGGTGCTGGCTGCCGTTGTCGCGGAAGGTGTCGGAGACGCTGAAGCCGCCGACGAACTTCGAGACGGCGGCCAGGGCCTGAGACTGGGAGAGCTTGCCGGACGGCACGACCGTCCCCGCGACGGGGATGTTCTCGGTGCCGAACTGGATCAGGTTGCCGTTGTTGACGCGGAAGACGACGCGCGCGCCTTCGACGGTCATGCCGCCGAGGACGAGGTCATAGTCCACGAACCAGACGTGGCCGGCCGGCTGGCCCGAGCGGCCCGCGTTGAGGACCAGGTTGGCCGGGTCGACACCCATCATGCCCGCGACGCTCTTCATGTAGTTGCGGGCGATGGTGTCGAGGACGGCCATGTCCGGCTTGGTACGGCCGGCCAGGACGCTGGAGATGTTGGCGTTGGTGAGAGAGTTGCCGCGCCCAGGCACCCAGGCGATGTTGCCGCCCTCGGCGAAGGCGAGCAGGCCGGACCGATGGTCCACCGCGGCCTTCCACGAGGGATTGGCGCCGATGACGAAGGCCGCCCAACCATTCTGCAGGGTCGGGGCGACGAGGCTCTGGGCGGTGTCCATGGGCTCGAAGGGCTGCGACTGCTGCAGCTTGTCGTGGACGAATGCCATGGAGGACAGGACATCATTGCCCTGTTTGGCGACCTGGGCCGAGGCCGGGATCGCGACGAGGCTCAACAACAGCAACAGCGTGAGACACACCTTGGGCGAGAGACAGGATTTTGCCTTCATGAAATGGTCCCCCCTCCTAGGGGAACGGCGAAAGGGAGGTACAAACCTCCAGTTACCACACGGCGAGGGAGGACCTCCTCCCCAACCGACAAATCACCGGGCCAGATCTACTTCGGCTGCTATACTCGCCCCCCGATCCGAAGACCAGGGAGTCAAGATGTCTCTTAAACAGCAGGACATGTTGTCGATGACCACCTACAGTCAGAGTGCTCGCCCCCGTCAAAAGCGATCCACTTTTTTTCAACTCGTTTCATTTGGTGGTCTCGCCCTCGCCGGAGCCGGTCTCGCCGCCGCTCTGGCGGCCAGTCATCCTGCGGCTCCGGAGCCGGCGAAGCGCACGCAGCCCCGCACTCCTCCCAATATCGTCCTCATCACGATGGACACCACCCGGGCCGACCATCTGGGCGCCTGGGGATACAAAGACGCTCATACTCCCAACCTCGACGCCCTGGCGGCCCGCGGCACCCGCTTCGTCCGTTGCGACACCGCCGCCCCCATCACCCTCCCCAGCCACGCGACGATCCTCACCGGCCTCTTCCCGCCCCATCACGGCGTGCGCGACAACGGCACCTTCGTGCTGGCCCCCAAGGTCGAGACGCTCGCCAAACGGCTGGCGGCCCGGGGCTACGACACGGCGGCGGTGGTCTCGGCCGTGGTGCTGGCGCGGCGGCAGGGCCTGGACCACGGGTTTCGGATCTACGACGACGATCTGGGCACCGGCTATGCCCAGGGGACTCTGGTTTCGGAAAGGACGGCGGACGCTACCACAAGCGCCGCCCTGAAAGCAATGGCCGGCCTGAAGCCGCCGTTCTTCCTCTGGGTTCACTACTACGATCCGCACGAGGAGTACCGGCCGCCCACCCGTTTCGCCGACGCCGCCAAGGGTCCCCATCGCCTCTATGACGGCGAGATCGCCTTCATGGACGAGCAGATCGGCGAGCTGCTGAAAAAGCTGCCGGCGGCGACCGACGTGCTGGCGGTGGGAGACCACGGCGAGATGCTCGGAGAGCACGGCGAGGCCACCCACGGCCTGCTGCTCAACAAGGCCGCCCGGCGGGTGCCGCTGATTCTCGCCGGCCCGGGCGTGCCCGCGGCCAAAGTGAGCGACTGCCTGGTGCGCACCGTCGACATCGCTCCGACCCTTCTCGGCCTGGCCGGCGCGGGCGCGGTGTCCGGGCTCGACGGCAGCAGCCTCCTGCCGGTGCCCGGAGGAGCCGCGGGGGCGGACTGCTCCCGCCAGACCTACACCGAGAGCTTCCTCCCCTTCTTCGCCTACAAGTGGTACCCGTTGCGCTCGCTCGCCAACGACCGCTTCCTCTACCTCAAGGCGCCGAAGAGCAGTCTCTACGACCTGACGGCGGACCCCGGCGAGAGCCGCGACCTGGCGCCCACGCAAGGCCAGTCGGCGCGCACCTGGGACGGCAAGATGGTGGCGTTTCTGAAGGCGCAGGGCGAGAAGCTCGACACTCCCGTGCGTCCCGAGAACGTGCTCAACGACGAGCAGCGCCGGCAGCTCGCCAGCCTCGGCTATCTCGGCGGCGCCGCCGAAGGCCCGGTGACGGCCAGCCTGCCCGATCCGCGGGCGATGGCGGGTCTCGCCCGCGATCTCCACCGCATCACCCAGAGCGTGCAGGAGGGCAAGTGCGCCACGGCACTGCCGGACCTGCAGGCGATCGTCAAGAAAGATCCGCACAACTTCCCGGCTCTGAGCCTCGCCGGCTTCTGCCTGCGCCAGACCGGCCGTACGGAGTCCGCCCTGGCGCTCTTTCAGCGCGCCCAGAAGGAGAACGACCTCAACGCCGTGCCGATCACCGACGCCGCCGGCTGCCTGCTCGATCTCGGCAAGAAGCAGGAGGCGGAACGGGAGTACCGCCGCGCCCTGACCCTCGAACCGGCGCAGGCGGTGGCGGCCACCAACCTGTCGCGCATGCTGCGCCAGCGCGGCGACCGCAAGGAGGCGCTGGCGATCCTCGACACCGCCCTGCGGGCCGGCGCCCACGAGCCCGAGATCTACCTGGAGCGCGGCATCGGCCGCGCCGAGAGCGGCAGCCTCGAGCCGGCCCTCCTCGACTTCCACGAGGCCGCCCGCCGCGCTCCCGCCAACCCGGTGCCGGTCGAGAACGCCGCCCGCACCGCCTACGATCTCAAACGTTTCAAAGAGTCCGCGCAGCTCTACGAGCAGCTGCTGCGCATCGCCCCCAACCGGGCCGACCTGTGGAAGACTACGGGCGCCATCTATCTGTATGAGCTGGACGACAAGGCGGGAGCCCTGCGCTGCTTCCGCCGCGCCCTCAACCTGGAATCGGACGCCGGCGAGCGCGGTCGCCTGGAGAGCCTGGTCAAGGAGCTGGATGGATGAGGGTATGGAGGTTCCCGGCTTGAACGATTTCCTGCGGAGGGTCGCCCTCTTCAAGGATCTCGACGACGTTCAGCTCGCGCGTGTGGCGGCCGTCGCGATCGTCGAGCATCATCCGGCCTACGAGCTGATCTTTCGCGAGGGCGATCCGGTCGACGCCTTCTACATCGTCAAGGAAGGTCTGGTGACCGTCTTCCGCGACGAGCAGGGTAAACCCCAGCAGGTCATGGCTCGTCTGGAATCCGGCGGCTTCTTCGGCGAGATGGGCCTGCTCAACGACAAGGCCCGGCGCTATGCCTCGGCCCGCACGGCGGCCCCCGCCGTGCTGCTGCGGGTGGAGAAGCCCGACCTCATCGAGCTGCTGCGCGACAACCCAGCCCTGGAGCTCAAGCTGCGCGCCGAGGTGATCCGCCGTCACGGCATGAACGTCTCCGCCCTGCTGGGGCTCGCCGGCCAGCGGGACGTGCGCATCCGCCTGGGCGTTCCCGCGGTGCTCGAGCTGCCGGACGGCGCGCGGCTGTCGGTGATGCTGGAGAACCTCTCCCTCGGCGGCGTCGGCCTCTCCGGCGTGCCGGCGAGCTGGCAGACGGGAGTGCCCCTCCGTTTCCGGCTCGGCCGGCCCGGCGAGGCGACGATCCTGGACGTCAACGGCAGCGTCTCCTGGCGGGAGGGGGACACCGTGGGAGTCGCCTTCGCCCCCGAAGCCGCCGGCGATCCCGTGCTGGTCAACCGCGCCCTGCGGCGGTTCATGGAAGGCCGGCGGTAGCCCGAGCGTCATGAAGCTGGGAGGGATCCCCCAGAACCCTGTCGAATGGATCGCGGCGAAGCTGGGCCTGCTACCCCAGCCGTTGCTCGACACTCACGTCGCCATGCTGCTGGCGCGGACGGTGATGGAGGGAACGCGGCTGGGCGTCTTCGAAGCCCTGAGGGGCGGGCCGCTCGCCGCGGAAGAGCTGGCCGCCCGCTGCGAGAGCGAGCCGCGGGCCACCCGCAAGCTGCTGGACGCCCTCACCGGCTGCGAGTACCTGCGCTTCGAGTCCGGCCGTTACTCCCTGTCACCCATGGCTCGCAAGTGGCTGCTGGCGGACTCCGCCCAGTCTCTGGGAGACAAGCTGGTGTTCCAGCTCCTGGAGTGGGACCACTTGGAGCACATCGGCGAGTTCGTGCGGACCGGCCGGCCGCTCGACTTCCACGGCGTGCTCACCTGCGAGCAATGGGGCCTCTACCAGCGGGGGATGCGCTCCGCCGCCTCCGCCTGGGCTCCGGAGGTGGGACGCCGGACCCCGGTGCCGAAAGGCGCCAGGGACCTCTTGGACATCGGCGGCGCGCACGGCTTGCTCTCCGTGGCGATCTGCCGCCGGCACCCGGAGCTGCGCGCGGTCGTCCTGGAGTTGGCCGAGGCCATCGAGCACGCCGCGCCCCTGCTGGCCCGGGAGGGACTGGGGGACCGCGTGGTCCACCGCGCCGGCAATGCTCTCACGGACGATCTGGGCACCGAAACCTGGGACGTGATTTTCGTCTCCAGCCTCGTCCACCATTTCGACGAGGCCACCAACCGCGCCCTGGCGAAGCGGATCGCGAGGGCTTTGCGTCCTGGCGGCGTCTTCATCATCCAGGAGATGTACCGCCCCGCCTCGCCGAACGAAGCCGGCCAGATCGGCGCCCTCCTCGACCTCTACTTCGCCGTCACCAGCCGCTCGGGAACCTGGTCCTTCGAAGAGATGGCCGGCTGGCAGCGCGAAGCGGGCCTGGAGCCGCGGAAGCCGGTCAAGTTCCGCACTGTGCCGGGAGTGGGGCAGCAGGCGGCGGTGAAGGCGGGGTAGGATATAGTTAAAGTGAGGAGAGCTTCATGCCTATCGAGCAACTACCTCTTTTCAATCTGAGCCCGCGGGATGAAGGACAAGCGAAGGTTTCTTCCTCAAGTGGGGGCCTTCGTAGTCTATCCTTAGAGCGTTTTAAAACGTTCAAGAAATTCGAGATCGACTTTGACGGAACAACTCTGCTCGTAGGAGCGAATAGCTCTGGAAAGACAACAATTCTTCAAGCTATTCGCCTTTTCTTTTGGTGTATCAGCGTATGCGGCCGCAGAGAATCAGGCACGGTCTATTTCAAGAAGGCCGTTATGCCCTTCACGGAGTTTCGCCTAATCCCTGCTCACGACCTCCGCGAATTGGTATATCAAGGTACCACGCCGAATAAGAAATCAATAGGAATTGTGTTGAGCGGCAGGTTGGGGAATGGCCTTGCTCTTTCCTTCAGGATTTATTCTGCGTACTCAATTTTGATGGCAGTGGAGCCTGAGCGTCCTACGCCTCCGACTCTTGAGGTGTCTCAGTTCGACGCCATTGCGCGTGTACCTCTCTATATCCCAGGTTTTTTCGGGGTAGTTACCAAGGAACTTCTCGCCGTCAACGCTCGGCTGGAAGAACTACTAAGCAGTGGGCACCACAACGAAGTCCTTCGAAATATGTTGCTGCGTCTCAAGGGAAACGATGAAGGTATTGCTCGGCTTAGGGAGCTCGTTCGCACCGAATTCAAAGTTACATCGCTAGACGTTCCGTTTTCAGAAAAAGAAACCGAGTTTCTCAGGGCAGCATACGCCGAACCGAATACTCGTATACCATTAGATTTTGTCAGCGCCGGCTCTGGGTTCTTGCAAGTTCTTCAAATACTGGTGCACACGCTCCAGAATCCTTCTCCTTTGCTTCTTCTTGATGAGCCTGATGCACACATGCATGGCGGTTTGCAGAGGTCATTCCTCTCTCTTCTGAGGAAGTTTGCTGAGGAGGAAGATCTTCAAGTGATTATGGCTTCTCATTCTGAGACCTTCCTTCGTGAGACTGAGCTTGAGAACATCAGGGTGGTCGATAGTCAGCAGACAAAAGCCACAAAATTTCCCAATGCTGCCTTGCTTCAAGATACGCTTTCAGCAGCCGGAATTTGGCCGGATCACGTGGAGCTTGCGGAGATACTGCGGACTCGGCGCGTTCTCTTGATGGAAGGGCGGGAAGATGAGGTACATCTTGACATCCTTGGTCGGAAGATTCTTAGCGATTGGGATACACGCAGAAAATTGGTGCAGACTGTTGCAACCGATGGCTCTAGTGACAGTATCGTATCAAGGCTGGAATACGTTCAGAGTATTCTAGGTAACATTTTGCCAAGCGGGATTAAAGTTGCTCATGTGAGGGATCGAGACCTTTTGAGTGACGAGGGACTCGAGTACGTCACCCGCACAGCCTCACAAAAGGGGTTATCGCTATTCGTCTCGGAACGCAGAAACCGCGAGGCATTCCTCGTTGATCCAGCATTGCTGGAGCGCGCTGTTAATGTCTGCGGACATGACAAGATCCCGGCTGATCTGTGCGTGAGAAACGGATTGGCGAATCTAGCGAATAGAATTATAATAGAATGGTGTAGGGAACAATTAGACGAGCTGCCTGCCAAGATTCGACAGTATAATATGCCCTGGATTCGAAGGGCATTTCCTGACGGGATGAGGGAGGCCGAGCGCCGGCTAGATTCCTTTATTCGGACCGAGTGGTTGGATCCTGTCGCGAGAGAAGAGGTTCCTTGGAAGCTCATTGATGGAAAAGCTATTCTTGCTCGGTACCGAAAAGAACTTCAGCAGTACGGCATTCATCTTCAGGAAGTTTTTGTACATTCCTCTATGGGCGTCGAAGAGTATGGGGTTTCAATGAGGGCGGTTGTGGATATGGTTGCGCAGTGGACCATATAAACCGGCGAGCAATGGTAGCCAAAGAACTTACTGAGGCGAGGAGGTCCTCGTCGGAATGTTCTGCTGCGCCGGATCGGGCGGCGAATTGGCCACGTCGGCCCACCGTCGCCGGTCCAGCCACGAGACGTAGGCCGCTTCCGAGGTATCGGCGAGCATGCGTCTGGCGTCGCCGCCGCGTAGCGTTCCGCAGTGCTGCCGAAGGGCGCCAGGGACCTGTTGGATATCGGAGGTGCGCACGGCCTGCTCTCCGTGGCGATCTGTCGCCGGCACCCGGGGTTGCGGGCGGTCGTCCTGGAACTGGCCGAAGCTATCGAGCACGTGGCGCCCCTGCTGGCCGGAATGGGGGAGCGCGTGATCCACCGCGCCGGCAACGCCCTCACGGACGATCTGGGCACCGAAGCCTGGGACGTGATCCTCGTCTCCAGCCTCGTCCACCACTTCGACGAGGCCACCAACCGCGCGCTGGCGAAGCGGATCGCGAGGGCCCTGCGTCCCGGCGGCATCTTCGTCATCCAGGAGCTGTACCGCCCCGCCTCGCCGGACGAAGCCGGCCAGATCGGCGCTCTCCTCGACCTCTACTTCGCCGTCACCAGCCGTTCCGGCACCTGGTCCTTCGAAGAGATGGCCGGCTGGCAGCGCGAAGCGGGCCTGAAGCCGCTGAAGCCGGTCAAATTCCGCACCGTGCCGGGAGTGGGGCAGCAGCCGGCGGTGAAGGGGGGGTAGACTGGCTTTTCCATCGGTTGCAGCGCTGAACCCATGGGAAAAATCGTTTCCGCATCGGGAAAATCGCTGGACCCATTGGGAAAATCGTTTTTGCATCAGGAAAATCGCTCAACCCATCGGGAAATTTATCGACCCATTGGAAAAATCTGCCAACCTATCGAAAAAATCCTTCGTGCAATGGGTTTGCCGCCGAACCCATTGAGAAAACGCTCCGGCCCATTGTGAAAATCTCCCAGACATTGGACCAAGGGTCCTGCAAGGTAGTAGAAAACGAGACCGGCTCAGGTCTGTGGTTCAATATCTGTACGGTTGATCCAAAGGAACGGGAAAGCTCCTACAGAACCGCGCGACCCGTTCCCAGACCGGGCTCGGGATCTGCGAGGACCAGACGCCCGTGAGCATGCGGCCGAAGGTCGCGTTGTCTCGCGCTAGGGTCTCCACGCGGTCGATGTACTCCTCCCCGGCGTTTTTCAGAAGGTCTTCGAGCATGCCGGCCGCGACGACAGCCAGGACTTTGGTGGGCAACGGCTCAGGGAGCTCCAGGATGGCTTGCAGAACCCGCCACACATCGGGCCACCGTCCGTCGAGACAGAGATCGAAGGCCCAGTTGCTGGACCATCCCAAGTCGTCATCACCCGTGCCGAGATAACTGACGTAGGCCGTCGCCAAGTCGCCCGCCGAGAGCTCCTGCGGAGCCGACAAGGAGTCGAAAGTGTCGTCGTCGCACATGAATCAGGTCGATCTCATCTCGGCGACGGCAGCGTTGATCACCTCTTCGTCGACGCCCTGTTGGCGAAGGCTCTCCACCAGCCTCTCGACCCCCGGAGTTCGATCGAGCCGCTCGAGGTCCTGCCTCAGCCCCTGTCCGATGTAGGCGCGGATGAGCGGCTGATATCCCGAGAAGCCCAGAAGCGGCGCCACGCGCTTGAGATCTTGCAGGACATCCTCAGGCATCCGGATGCTGATCGTCTCCATGGGACGGTCTCTTTGAAGCCGGTCACGGATCTGCTGCTCCTTCATCGCTCTTCAATCTATCACGGCGTATATACGTTGACAATACGTCTGGACTGGATCGACCCAAGGCCGGACAAGCTCTCGATGCGAAGAAGTTGTAGAATTCAAACGATTGAGGCGGGGAGAGAGATGCTCTGCAAAAAGGAGCCCATCATGGAGCGCCCTCGGTTCGTTGCCCAACTCGTCCTGGCCTTGTTCGTAGTCGTTGTGCTGCCGCTCTCGGGTGAGACCCTGTCGAGCTCCAGCTCCAACCCTTTCGGTTTCACCAAGGTCGGCAACCGGGTGGTGTTCTTCGCTCGCGACCTCTCTTCCAACGCCTCGGTGTGGGCGACCGACGGGACGCCGGCCGGCACGGTCCGGCTCACCGATGAGGCTCCTCCTGCTGCCACGGTAGGGCTCGTGGGCTCCTCCTTCCTCTGGTTCGTGCAGGAACAATCCGGATACTCGCTCTGGCGCACGGTGGGCACCCCGGCGACGACGTTTCCACTAGTGACGGACGGGATCTTCGCTCCCAGCCTCGACGATTTTCCCTTCCCCTGGGCGATCGTTGGCGGCAAGCTCCAGTTCTTCCGCTACTCGGCCACCAACGTCCTCGAGCTGTGGACCAGCAACGGCACGGCGGCGGGCACCCGCCGCTCGGTTTCGCTGCCGAAGGTCAAGGACGTGCCCCTGGTGGCTGCCAGCTCCCAGGGCTGGCTTTATTTCTTCACCGCCACGCCGCATCCCCAGTTTGGCCTGACGACCTATGACCACTGGGCCGTATGGCGCACCGGCGGCACGGCCGCCTCGACCCGGCGCCTCGCTTCGCTTCCGGATTACGTGTTCTCCGCCCAGCCGTCGGCGCGCCGGCTCGTCTTCCTGAGCGGTCACCAGCTCTGGTCGAGCGATGGCAGCGTGGCTGGGACCGTGCCCATTTTCGGCCCTCCCGCCGATCCTGGCCTGGAGGTCCACGTCTTCCTGAGCACCGCCGGTGACAAGGTGTACTTCCTGGCTCGCGCCGGCGCGCAGAGTGAGACGTTATGGGTTTCCGACGGTACCCGGCGGGGGACGGGGATCGTGTCTCCCGCGCTTTCGTCCGATTCCCCGGGCGCGGCGACGATCGGCGACAGGATCTTCCTCGTCGCCTCGGACGGTGTCCACGGCAGCGAGCTCTGGAGCAGCCGCGGCACGGCTCGTACGACCACGATGGTGGCGGATCTCTGTCCAGGCTCCTGCTCTGGGTTCCCCGAGCCCGACGCGGCCTTCCTCGTGGCGGCGGGAGGGCGGGTCTTCTTCCAGGCCGAGGATCCGGTCGCGGGCCGGGAGCTCTTCGTTTCCGACGGCACGGCGGCCGGAACCCGGCGGGTGACCGATCTCTGCCCAGGAGCCTGCGGCCTCCCGGCCAGGCTCTCCGCCGCGGGAGGCGAGGTCTACTTCTACGGCCAGGACCCCACGCACGGCATCGAGCTGTGGGCCAGCGACGGCACTTCCGGAGGCACGCGCCGCCTGAGCGACTCCGATCTGGCAGAGCCCTTCGACACCAACGTCCCCCTGCCGGCACCTTCCCTGGCGATCCTCGGCAACCGGGTGATCACCCTGGGTTTCGACACGGAGAGAGGCTTCGAGCCCTGGGTGTTCGACCGCGCCGGAGGCGGGGGGCAACGGCTGGCGGACATCTTCTAAGGCCGACCGTTCGCCCAAGGGCAGCTCTCTGTCGACTTGCGCCGGCGACGGCGCTGTATGTACACTCTGTAGATGCGGTTTACCTGGGATGAGGCGAAAAGGGCCGCCAATCTCAGGAAGCATGGCCTTGACTTTGCCGATGCCTCAGAAGTTTTCGCTGGGCCCACTTGTACCGTTGAAGACAGCCGTCTGGCATACGGGGAGCAGCGCCTTCTCAGCTTCGGTCTTCTTCGCGGCCTAGCGGTTTCCATCGTTCACACGGAGACTGAAGATGAAATCCGAATCATCTCGTTCCGCAACGCCACAAAGCGGGAAGCGGCCTTCCTCCTCGAAAACCTCTAAAACGGACTGGGCACGAGTCCGGTCGATGAAAGAGGAGGACATCGTCCTCACGGCGGAGCATCCTGAGCTGGACTTGCAGCACGTTGTGAGGGTGATCAAGCGACATGGTCTGAAGGCGGCTCCTCCTAAAGGTTCGGTCTCGCTGCGCATTGACCAGGACGTGCTTGATTGGTTCAAGGCGCAGGGGCCCGGCTATCAGACCCGCATCAACATGATTCTCCGGGCCTTCCGGGACGCCTCGGTCTGAGAGGCTGTCTCGAAAGTGCTGATACCGATACTTCTCCGATTGCCCCTTCCGGCGGCTCCGGTGTACTCTCCAGGGTCAAGAGACCTTGGATGAGCCCGCCGATTCTAGAAGCAGAGGTGCAGAGCCTCTCCCAGAAGGACGCCACGCGCCCTCTGGATTACCGTACGATGGCCGACGCGGTCGTGCGGGCTGCCGCGCTCTGGCCCACCCACGGCTGCACCTTCCAGGATCTGAAGGGCGAGGAGACGTTCTACTCCTTCGTCCAGGTCGCCGAGGAGACCGCCCGGCGGGCCGGGGCCCTGCAAGCGCTCGGGCTGCGCAAGGGCGACCGCCTCGGCATGGTGGTCATCGAGCCCGAGGACTTCGTGCTCACCTTCCTCGCCTGCCTGCGGGTGGGGGTCGTCCCGGTGCCGTTCTATCCCCCCCTGGGGCTCGGCAACTTCGCCGCCTACAGCACGCGGATCGGCCAGTTGCTGGAGTCCTGCCAGGCGCGCGTGCTCTTCGTGTCGCGGCGGCTGGAGAGCATCCTCTGGACGCTCGTGGGCGAGGTCCCCTCGCTCGAAACGCTCATCACGGACAAGCACCTGGAGCGGGTGTACCTAGCTCCCGTCTTCCCCGAGCTCGAGCCCGACGATCTCGCCTTCCTGCAGTACACCTCGGGCTCCACGGCGGATTCGAAGGGGGTGATGATCAGCCATCGCGGCCTGATCGCCAACAGCGAGGGGATTCTCGGCTCCGGCGGCCTCCAGGCCGACCCGCGGACGGACTCCGGCGTCACCTGGCTGCCCCTCTACCACGACATGGGCCTGATCGGCTTCGTCGTCGCGCCGCTGTGCTTCGGCGTCTCGGTCGTCTTCATCCCGACCCTGCGGTTCCTGCGCGATCCCACGGTCTGGATGGAGACCATCCACCGCCATCGCGCCACGATCTCCTTCGGGCCGAACTTCGCCTATGGGCTGGTGGCCCGCCGCTCGACGCCCGAGCACCTCGCCCGCTGGGACCTCTCCTGCCTGAAGGTTCTCGGCTGCGGCGGCGAGCCGGTCCACGCGGAAACGATCCGCGCCTTCTCGCGGCATTTCTCGCCCGCCACCGGCCTCCAGCCGGACCTCGTGCGCCCGGGCTACGGCTGCGCGGAGGGCACGCTGGCCGCCTCGCTCACCCCCATGAGCGAGGGGCTGCGGGTCAACGTCGTCGACGCCGCCACCTTTCGCGGCAAGGGCCTCGCCGCGCCGCCGCGGGACGGCCAGCCGTCCCTCACGCATGTGGCCTGCGGCGTGCCGATCCCCGGCCACCAGGTGGTCATCGCCGGCAAGGAGGGCCTCTTCCTTCCGAACGGCGCCGAAGGGGAGATCCTGTTCGGCGGCCCGTCGGTTTCCTCCGGCTACTTCCGCAACGAGCCGGCCACCCGGGCGGCGTTCCGCGACGGCTGGCTCTATACGGGCGATCTGGGCTATGTGCTCGACGGCCACGTCTACGTCACCGGCCGCATCAAGGACCTCATCATCTATCATGGCCGTAACTACCATCCCCAGTCCCTGGAATGGCCGGCCGGCAAGCTGCCCGGCGTGCGCCAGGGCAACGTGGTGGCCTTCTCGGTTCCTGGCGAGGACTCCGAGCTCGTGGTGATCGTCCTCGAAACTTCGATCCCTGAGATCACGGCGGACGCCGCGGGGGCCCTGATCAAGGAGATCAAGCGGGTGGTGCAGGGAGAGACGGGGCTGGCGCCCGACGACGTCGTGCTGCTGGGCAAGAACCACCTGCCGAAGACGTCGTCGGGCAAGGTGCAGCGCCGCAAGACCCGGGAGATGTACCTGTGCGGCGAGCTGGGAGCGGCGGGCTCGCGCATGACCGCCTCGCGCGGCCGTTTCATCGATCTGGCCCGGCAGATGGCCCGTTCCCTGTGGACACGGATTCGTACCCGGCTTCGCCCGGTCAAGGAGGCGCAGTGACGACCGAAGAGATTCTCGATCAGATCCGGAAGGGGCTGGAGGCCGTGGCCCCGTCCCGTGCCGCGGAATTCCGCAAAGTGAAGAGCCCGGAGGATCTGGACTCGCTGGGGCTCGACTCCATCACCACCCTGGAGCTGGTGGATCGCCTCGAAAAGCGCCTCGGCATCGCCTTCACCGACGACTTCCTGATGGACATGACCAGCGCGCGGGACCTGGTGGCCGCGATCCAGAGCCAGGTGGCGTGACCGCGACCGAGTCTCCGGCAGGCAGCCCCCGGCGGTACTCACCGAAGCTCCGCCCCCTGCTCTACGATCTGGTGCAGGGAATCATCCGCTTCCTCTTCCTGACGCTGAGCCACCCCAAGACGGCGAATCTGGATGCGTGTCCACGGCAGGGGCCGGCGATCCTCGCCGTCAATCATCTGAGCTACTTCGACGGGCCCATGGTGCTCGCCATGCTGCCTCGCCGGGTGCGCCCGATGGCCGCGGACCGGCTCCGGCGCCATTTCTTCTTCGGGCCGGTGATGATCGCCACGGGCGCGATCTTCATTCGCCGGGGCCAGATGGACCGGGCGGCGATGCGCGCCCTCGTCGAGGTGATCGAAGAGGGCGGCTGCGTGGCCGTGGCGATCGAGGGCACCCGCAGCCCGGACGGCAAGCTCCAGGAGGGCAAGAACGGCGTCGCCTATCTCGCGGCCAAGACCGGCGCGCCGCTGATCCCCGCGGCGGTGTGGGGCACGGAGGGGATCTGGCCCGCCTGGAAGCGGTTCGGGCGCGCGGAGGTCCATCTCAGCCTGGGAGATCCCATCACGCTGGACTCCCAGGCCCTGGACGTCTCGACCCTGGATGAGACCACCCGCGTCATCATGTCCAGGATCGCCGCCCTGCTGCCCGCGCGGTACCTGCCGGAGACCGCTCCCGAGGGGGAGGATTCCCCTGGAGGCGACAAGGTGACACACTGAGGCATGAGCCTTCTCGAGACGACGATGGATCCCCTGGCGCCAGCCTTGCCACGGACGCAACCGCCGGAGCGCTCCGAGCGCGCCCTGATCCTCGCGACCCGCCCGTTCATCGGCGAGGACCGGGCGGCGAGCTGGCGCCACACCCTGGTGGCCTTCTCGCTGCTCGCCGCGACGATCGCCGCGATCGTGCTCATCGGCGCGACCTGGGCCCGGGCGCTCCTCTCCGTCTTCGCGGGATTGCTGGTCGTCCGCTGCTTCGTCCTCTTCCACGACTACATGCACGGCTCGCTGCTGGGCGGCTCGCGGCTCGCCTCGGCCCTCTACCGCCTGTTCGGCATCCTGTCACTCAACCCGCCCCGCATCTGGCGGGAGACGCACAACTACCACCACCTCCACACCGCCCGCATCGCCGGCTCGCACATCGGCTCCTACCCGGTGGTAACCACGGGGCAGTGGCGGCGCATGTCCGGCCGGCAGCGCCTCTACTACCGCTTGACCCGCCATCCGCTCACTATCGCGGCGGGATATGGCACGGTCTTCCTCTCCGGCATGTGCCTGCGCCCCTTCCTGCGCCACCCCCGGCAGAACTTCGACTCGGGCGTCGCGCTCGTTCTCCACCTGCTGCTGCTGGCGACCGCCTGGCGGCTGGGCGGTGTCGGGGTGATGGTGTTCGCCATCATCCTGCCGCTGGTCATCGCCTCCGCCGTGGGGTCCTACATCTTCTACGTGCAGCACAACTTCCCCGAGGTCGAGATCCGCGGCCGTCACGAGTGGACGTACGCGGCCTCGGCCCTGCACTCGTCGGCCTTCATCGAAATGGGGCCGGTGGCGCGATGGTTCCTCGGCAACATCGGGTTCCACCACGTGCACCACCTGAACCCTCGTATTCCGTTCTACCGCCTGCCCGAGGCGATGCAGGAGATTCCGGAGCTGCGCGATCCACCGCGGACCACCCTGGGCTGGCGCGACGTCGTGACCAGCTTCCGCCTCAAGGTGTGGGACCCCGAGCGTGGCGAGATGGTGGGGTTTCCGACGAGCCCATAGGGCCTGTAAAGGGAAGCGGCGCCTGGCGGGCAAGTCCTCCTCGCCAGGCGGGGGTCAACAGATTCAGAACCGCAGGACCACGCCGCCGGAGAAGCCGTGGCTGTCGCCGACGTTGCGGCCGTCGAGGGTGTCGTAATAAGCCGCGGAGAGCCCCACGCGATCGTTGATCCGGCCGTAGATCTTGGCGCCCAGCCGGGAGTACTCCTGCCGATTGCTGGGGAAGGTGAAGTTCGGATCGCCGATGTCGGTGCCGCTGTTGCCGATCCGCCGCGAGTAGAACCCCGAGTAGGTGACGGGGCCGGCGGTGAAACCGGCCTCCGTGTAGAGAGGATAGCTGTCCGGCGCGTCCTTGTTGCTCAGGTCGTATCCCACCTGCTGGGAGAAATAGAAATGCTCGGCCTGGTACTGGTAGACCAGCCGGAAGAGGACGTTGGTGGTGTCGTGTCCACGGGTGACCGGCAGGTTGCCCTCATAGCTCGAAGCCGGCGTGCTCACGCCGAGGCCGCCGACCAGACGGTTGGGCCCGGACGAGAGGAAGCGGTACTTGAAGAGCACCGAAAGGTCCTGCAAGCCGCTGTCCTTGAAGTGCGCGAGACCGTTGGTGCTGTCGTCGACGTAGGGAAGGTTGGCGACCAGGGCGAGGTCGTCCAGCAGGCCCCACTGCATCCAGAGGGAGGTGCTCTTGATGTCCACGTCTCCGACCCCCGGATCGTGAACTTTGGTCGTTCCCACCCAAAACTTCTCGTAGCTCTCACTGGTGTAGGAGAGAGCGACGTCGACGTGCCCTCGTTCCGGCAAGAAACCGTTGATGTCCAGAGCCCCCGCCGGCGGCGCCGCCGCGAAGGCCGTGACCGCCAGGGCCGCTGCCGTAAGGGTGCATATAGCCTGCTCGCGTGTTCTCAAAGCTGGCCTCCTTTTTAATCGTTGATGCTGCTTGGACTATTCTATGGTGTGCGAGAGCTTACAAGTCAAGCTCTTAATTTCTGCGAATCGTCGTGAAAGAAGGCCGGCCCAGCACCACGGCGCTGCTCATCCTCCGCTCGACGATCCTGCTGGCCCGTGACCCGCGAGCTTCGGCGCTGGCGCCGCCGGAGGCCGTCGAGGCGGCCCGCCGGTTCCTGGAGGAGATCGACCCCGCCTGGCTCGCCCATCTGCGCTGGCGGGCGGCGGGGTCAAGCCTGGTGCGCTCGGCCGCCTTCTTCCTGGAGCGTTTCGTCATCCCCGGCATCTCCCTCCACTACGCCGTGCGCAAGCGCTACATCGAGGACGCCGCCCGGCAGGCCCTCGCCGATGGCGCCCGCCACGCCCGTCAGCTCCTGGTGCTGGGAGCGGGGTTCGACAGTCTCGCCCTGCGCCTCCACCGCGAGCTTCCCGACGTCCTGTGCGTGGAGACCGACCATCCCGCCACCCAGGCGGCGAAGCGCCGGGCTCTCGCCCGCTGGGGCGAGCTGGGGGGCAATCTGAAGCTGGTGACCCTGGACCTCGCGCGCTCGGCGCCCCGGGAGGTGCTGGCGGCCCTGCCGGAGTACCGCGAGGAGGCGGACACCTTCCTCATCGCCGAGGGGCTGACCATGTACCTGCAAGCCGGGGAGATGGATGCCCTCTTCGCCTTCCTGCGCGAGCACGCCGGCGCCGGCAGCCGGTTCGCCTTCACCTTCCTGGAGCCGCAGGCGGACGGGCGGATCAACTTCCCGGGGGCCAGCCCCTTCGTCCGCCCCTGGCTGGAGAAGGTGGGGGAGCCTTTCACCTGGGGCATCGGCCGCCGGCACCTGCCGGCGTACCTCGCGGAGCGGGGCTTCGAGCTGCTGGATCTGGCCGGCGCCGCGGAGCTGCGGCAGCGCTATCTCTCTCCGCTGGGCCTCGCTGGCCGCGAGCTGGCGGTGGGAGAGTACGTTTGCCTCGCCCGGCCGTGCTAGACTAAAAGACCGCTTACGGCCTGACGATGATCGTCGAAAAACGCCATCTGGATGGATTCACCCTTCTCAACGTGGAAGGTGTCATCAAGCTCGGGGAGAGCGCGCAGTTTTTCGCCCAGACCCTGGAGCGCACCCTCTCCGACGATCACGGGCACGTCATCATCGACTTCTCCAAGATCAACTTCATCGACTCGACGGGCATCGGCGAGCTGGTGGGCTACCTCGGGCGCTTCCGCAACTCGAAACGGGAGCTGATCCTCGTCAAGCCCTCCGACCGCATCCGCAAGCTCCTGCACGTGGCCCGTCTGGACACGCTGTTCCCCACCTATGAATCGGTGGAATCGGCCATCTCCGCGGAGCGTTGACCAAGGAATGAAAGCTCGTTTCCTCCCTCTCCTCCTGGCCGTTCTGCTGCTGGGCGGCTGCTCCTACTTTCACCGTGGGACCCGCAAGGCCGACCCGTACCGCAAGCTGAGCCCGCCGGTAGCCTACGAGCTGATCCGGGACAACCCCGAGATGCTGATCCTCGACCTGCGCAAGCCGGGGGAGTACAACGGCGAGAGCGGCCACCTGCGGCGGTCCCGCAACATCCCCGTCGACCGGCTGCCCTACCGGTTGCTGGAGATCAGCGCCTACCGCACCGAGACGTTCCTGGTCTACTGCCGGGCCGACCCCTGCGGTGCCGAGGGCGTCGCCGATCTGCGATCCAGTGGCTTCGAGAACGCCATCCTGATGGACGGCGGCATCGACGCCTGGATCCGCGCCGGCTACAAGACCGTGCTGCCGGCGTCGATCGCCGGCCAGACCAACCAGGGCCCGCTGAAGCCCTTGAGACCTGGAGAGAAATCGCGCCCGGCCCCCGAGATCGAGGTCCCGGAGATTCCCCTCCCGCCGCCTCCTCCCCGGTGACCGCCGCGCGGTCACAGAGGGAATCGCGGAGGCCTTGACGCCGAACACGACCTTTCAAGATCCTGCAGGAGACATCGATATGACCGTTCATTCGCCGCAATCGCTTTCCACCGCCGAAGCCCTCGCCGAGCTCAAGGCCAGCCTGGGAGACCGCATCCATCTGGACGAGGAGACCCGGTCCCGCTACCGCTCCGACTTCGGCCGCAAGGTCGATCGTCTGCCGGCCGCCGTGGCAACCTGCACCTCGACGGCCGAGATCGCCGAGGTCGTCCGCTTCTGTCGCGAGCGTGGGATTCCCGTCGTTCCCCGCGGCCAGGCCCACACCCAGAGCGGCCAGGCGACCAGCGACGGCGGGGTCTTGCTGGACACCTCCTCGCTGAGCGTCATCCACGAGATCGACGAGGCGGCGGAGACCGCGACGGTCGACTGCGGCGTCGTCTGGCGCGACCTCGTGGCGGCCAGCCTGGAGAAGGGGCTGGTCCCCCGCGTCCTCACCAACAACCTCGGCGTGCAGATCTCCGGCACTCTCTCGATGGCGGGCCTCGGCGTCGCCAGCTTCCGCTACGGCACGCAGGCGGACAACGTCACCGAGCTGGAGGTGGTCACCGGCACGGGTGAGATCGTCACCTGCTCACGCGAGCACAACCGCGATCTCTTCGATGTCGTGCGCTGCGGCCTCGGGCAGTTCGGGGTGATCACCCGGGCCACCGTCCGTCTGCGCCGGGCGAAGAGCGTGGTGCGCAAGTACTTCCTGCTCTACGACGACCTCGGCACGCTGATGGAGGACGTCAAGCGGGTGATGGACCCGGGCAATTCCACCTTCTCCTCCCTGGAGTCGTGGTGCACTCCCTGCCTCCAGGGCATCAAGAAGATCGGCGAGGGCATGGAGCTGGGCGAGGGGATGCAGACCTTCGCCGCCTGGTTCTATCCGCTGCACCTGACGGTCGAATTCAATCCTGGAGAGGAGCCGGACGATACCGCGACGCTCAAGGGTCTCTCGCCGTACCGCCACGTCCATACCGAGGACTTCAGCCAGCACGAGTTCTGCAACCGCATGGACCCCGTCTTCGAGCTCTGGCGCCGCAGCGGCTACTGGGACATGGCCCACCCCTGGATGGAGACGACCCTCCCCTGGGACACCTCGCGGGAGTTCATCGAAGGGATTCTCTTCCAGACACCGCCCCAGGTGCTGGGACCGGGTGGCCACATCCTTCTCTGGCCGGCCTACACCCTCACCTCCGACGTACCCCTGTTCATGCATCCCGACGGCGACTTCGTCATGGGCTGGGGAATCCTCCCCGGCGTGCCGGCGCGCTTCCTGGATCGCGCCCTGGCCCAGCTGGACATGGCGAGCGAGCTCTCCATCCACTACGGCGGCAAGCGCTATCTCTCCGGCTTCATCACCTTCGACACGGCGGAGAAGTGGGCCGCCCACTTCGGCGACCGCTGGCCGCGCATCCTCGAAGCCAAGAAGAAGTTCGATCCCGCCGGCATCATGGCGCCGGGGTTCATTCAGTACGAGTAGAGGGCCGACCACCGTCGTTCAAGCCGATGACTTGTTCAGGGCCGCGGCGGCGCGTATGAGCGTCTTGAAGGCAGCCTCATCGATTTCATCTCCCTCATGGATATCGATCGCGCGCCGGGTGTTGCCTTCAAGGCTGGAGTTGAAGAGTCCTGAAGGGTCCTTGAGCGAAGCGCCTTTGGCGAAAGTCAGCTTCACGGCGCTCTTGTACGTCTCGCCGGTGCAGATGATTCCATCGTGAGACCAGACGGGAACTCTCCACTTCCACTCCTCGACCACCTCAGGGTCAGCCTGTTTGATGAGCGTACGGACATGGGAGAGCGTCTTGCCCCTCCAGTCGTCCAGCTCCTTGATCCTTGCGTCGATCCGCTGAGAAGGGGAGCCGCCCTCGGTCGTTGCGCTCTTATTCATGTCGTTTGCACCTCATGCGGTTATTTTTCTTTTGGGACGCGCCGCCTACGACTTACCCCAGCCGGGCAGGGCGGCCGCCTGCCGGATCCAGGCCGCCATCTGCTCCTCGTCGAGATCGCCCTCGTGGATGTCGATCCAGCGAGCGTCCTTGGCCTTGCCTCCGGATGGAGCGGGTCGCAGCGACGTGCCTTGGAAGAAGGTCACCTTGACGTAGCTCGTGAAGGTATGGAAGCTGAGGAACCAACCCTGGCCGTCGATGCCATAGAAGGGCGAGTTCCATTTGACCGCCTTGCGCACGCCGGGGACCGTGCTTGCGATGAGCGTGTCGAGGCGGCGCCCGACGTCGCTTTTCCAGCCCGGCATGGCCGCGATGTAGGCCTGCACGGGGGAGTCGCCGTCAGCCTTCGCGATCTGTGGGTTGCCGCCCGCGAGGAGGTCCGGCTTCGCTGTGGATCGCCCGGCTTTGCCGGTCGCCCCCTTGGGGGCCTGTACTGCGCCCATGGTTCTCTCCGTGTGTGCGGCCTGACTCACGCGATCAAACTGTATCTGGCTGCACGCTCAGAGTCCATCCAGATTGCCGAACAGCAGGCGCGAATTCCCGGGGACTTCCAGACCGAGCTGATAGTCCCCGACGCCGTGATGCGCCGTGCTGCAGGTGAGCCGGCCCGCGCGTAGCAGGCAGGGATCCGCTCGCCCGTCGCGGTCGGCGTCGCCCAAGGCCGGGGAGTCGCCGGCGCGGCCGAAGCGGAAGTGGAGGATCTCTCCGGTCTTGGACAACCGGCAGTCCCAAACGCCGTTGCGGACCAGGCAGAGGTCCGCCTTGCGGTCCCCGTCCAGATCTCCGAGGAGCGGAGTTTCATCCCCCCGGCCGAAGACCACCCGGAAGTCCATCTGGCCGTTGTGAGCGGTGTCGCAGAGCAGCAGGTTGCGGCTGCGTACGCAGGCGTCCGTCTTTCCATCGCCGTTCACGTCGGCGAGCAAGGGGATATCGCCGGGCGAGCCGAGCCTTTCCCGCCAGTGGGGAGAGCCTTCATGGGAGAGATCGCAACGGAGCAGGCCCTTGTACCAGGTGCACACGTCGTCGCGCCCGTCGTCGTCGACATCGCCGAAGAGAGTCACCTCGCCCGGCCGGCCGCCCCGGTTGAGGTTGAGCTCCGTCGGTCCGCCGGTACGGCCAAGGTCGCAGAGGATCTGCGGCCCCGCGATGGCACAGATCTCCTGGCCCGGCGAAGCGGCGAAGCGGCGGACCACTGGAATTACAGCCTCGCCGTTCGTTTGGCTAGCGCTGTGGCTCTGCCAACTCACCAGGAGCGTGCCGTTGGGCGCGAAGGCTGCGGAGGTGCCCTCCTGGTCGTCGTCGGTCACTTGGTTGAGCACCATCTCGCTGGCCACCGGCGTACCGTCGTGGCGATAGAGGCGGCCTCGGACGTCGGAGCCGTGGCCCGCGTCGAAGCTGTCCCAAAACACAAAATAGTTGCCCTGGCCGTCGGCGACGACCTGGGGATCGCGCTCGAACTTCACTGAGCGGCTGATTTGAAACTGCGGCCCAAGGGGCTCGCCGTCACTGCCGAACCGGCGAGCGTAGACACCGCCAATGTTGTCATTGTCGAGAACAGCCGTCTGCCACACGACGAGGAACTCTCCGTCAGGCGAGGCGGCGACCGACGGAAAAGCCATAGGCAGCGATTGGTCCTGATTGACCTGGACCTCCGGTCCGAGGGGTTCACCCGTCGAGGAAAACCGGCGTACGAACACACCGCTGTCATCCTGGTTCAGAAGGGTGTAGGGCCGGGAGAGCGCGACGATGACGTTGCCGAGACCGTCGACGGTGAGACCGTGCAAACCGGTGCCTTCGAAGCTCGCAGGATCTTCACTCACATGCACGCGGCCTTGGAGGTTGCCACCCTGCTCGTCGACGAAGTAGAGGTAGAGGCCAAACTGGCAGGAAAAACAACTATCAGGAGGCGTTGGAAGATCAATCCCATCTGTCAGCTCGACCAATCCGCCAGGGATGACAGCCGCCGCGATTCCTCCTCCAGGGTACGAAAATGGATCCCCGTATTGACTAGGCTCATGAAGGGGGCGAATGAGGAAATCGGTGACAGGTTCCAGACGCTCATCATAGAGGCGAAGAGTCGGTTTCTGCCCATTCGGATAAGTCTTGCTTTGGAGGAAAGCGAAACCCTGCCCTTGGGGCAAGACATTGACTGCGGCTGAGATGCCGTCTCCGTCGCGTAGCAGGAGGTTAGGCGAGAGCTGGCCCAAGGGAGAGAGGGTTCGGCCCCATTGCAGGTCATGGTTGGAGTGCCCATCTGAGTTGTAGGAAGCCCAGACGAGCGCACAGACAGAGTCCTCGGTGCAGGCCAGGTCGGCCCCGAATTGCTCGAAGGTCTCGAGTTGGGTATCGGCCGGAATGATCTCCGGCCCCAAAGGTGTCTGGGCTTTAGCGGCGGAGGACAAGATGAAAAACGCCGCAAAGGCAAGGCCCTTCCACAAATTCTTCATGGCAGGCTCACTGCAGGTCCCGCCGACAGACCCGCCAAGTTGAAGCTCTGAGCGAATAGCCCAAGGAGGCCGCCTTGAGGGTTGTCTAGTCCCCACCTGATTTGAATCCTGCCTTCCGGGGTAGGCGCCAGATCCACCAGTCTCGCGAACCTTCCTGGTAAGACAGGGATTCGGATCTCACCGGTTAACGAATGGCCGGCGTTTGAGAAGACCCGGAAGCTGAGGGCACCGCTCATAGAACCCATAGGCGTTGTCTGCCAAGCCACGGCAAACGCTCCTCCTGGCAGTGCAGCAACCTGGGGTAGCTCCTGATGGCCCGCCGTGATTGCGTTGATCTGGAATTCAGTTGAGACCGGATTCCCTGTCGAATTGAGGAGCCGACCGAAGATACCTCCGCGATCGCCGTCTTGACCGTAGCTCATCCAGGCCATCAGAGTATTGCCGAGAGGGTCGGAATCAAGAGCAGGATCTCTCTGGTCCTCCTCGGTCGTGGTGTTCACCTGGCGCCTGGGGCCTATAGGTTGGCCGTTGCCGTCCAAACGTTGAGAGAAGACACCAAAGAGGCTCCCGTCAAGACCATCGGCGTTCCAGACGGCAAAGAATCCACCGGGCACCCGGGCCAGGCTTGGCGCCTGCTGAAAGGCAAGGCCCGAGGGGCTAACTAGAATTGGTGTAAGACCACTGCCTGCACGCCTGGCATAGATTGCAGATGTGCCATCCCCAGGGCTAACGTCGGCCCAGATGTCGAGGTCCGGAGCCGAGGGAGCGAACTGTGCCGTCGACGAGGGCGAGGAGGTTCTTTTTATCTGCAGGACCCAATCGCATTCAGTATAGGGAGAGGTGCAGGCGAGCTTTGGATCTGGTGCAGTGACGGTGATCGGATTTGTACCCGTGCAACCGACGGGAGAACTGTCTGACACAAGATCCTGCGCATGCTCCCAGGTAAAGGTCCAACCACTGCAACTCAGGCTTGGAAGACCACTTGTGCTGATCTGGATCTGGTCTCTCTGGTTACCTGATACCCGAAACGCTGGCACGTAGGCCAGAACAAGGCTTCCCCCATCCGATGCGAGCGCCATTTTCTTGGCGTCATTGTTCGGGTCAGGAGCCTGGTTGGCAATCCAGTCAAGGTGGGCGGACAGATTGGGGCTCATGCGAAACAAACTGTAGAGCTTGCCAATGTCGGTGGCGGAGGGTCGGCTCGTATGCATCATGGGGCTATTCCACTTGCCGATCGGATCGACGCCATAGGTAAAGCCATAGGCGCCCGACAGGCTGCTCAGGTAGGCAGCTTGCCGGACATGGTAGCGAAAGTCAACGATATCGGCCGCATAGTTCGGGTCGTAGGTCGCGCAGCCGAAGGTCGTTTTGCAGTCGTTGTCCGGCATGTCGTAGGGCCCCTCGCCGTTGTAGCTGGGCAGGGACGGTTGTGCTGTACTGCTATAGAGCGTCCAGGGCATCTGCCGGGCCCGCCGCGTCGCGGCATTGACCCGCGTCTCGGTACTAAGGTACCCCAGACAACTCGTTCCAGGAGTCCCGTTCTGGTTCAAGGCATGGCCGCTCTGGAAGAGAAAGAACGTCATCCAGCCGGAGTTTCGGAGGTTTTCGTAGTCGGTGCAGGTGGAATTTCCACTCAGATGATTAGTGAGGGGACGTCTGGAGTCGGCTTGGTGTACGGCCTGGCCCACCGCGTTCATCACCTGCTGGAGGGCCACGGCGGGAACGTCTGCGGTCGTCGCAACCTGACTGTCGTCGAATCCCGGTGAATAGAGGACGGCGAACCCCGCCATCCGCGCGGCGAGATAGCGGGCGAAAGCGATGGCGTTCGCCTGCTTGGGGTAGGAACCGGGGACATTCGACGTGCCGAGGTCCAGTGGATCGACGAGGCCGGCAATCAGCGGGACCAGATCCTTCTGATTGGCGGCTAGAATTTCGTTGTCAAAAGCATCCCAAAATGCCGGTTTGGGTGTGGAGCAACTGTTCGGAATAGGATCCGTGCAATTCCCTGTAATGTCAAAGACGCTGGCGGCCGGCGTCAGGGCCGCCGGTGCGATCAGCAGCCCGTGGAACTGTTTGCCCGCTCGGTCAGTGATGTAACTGGTCCAATCGCCAGTCGAGCTTGCGGCTTCTTTCCCAGGTCCTGCCCAGGCGGTGTCGGCGGCCCAGAAAAAGGAAGAATAGTCGTCGTAGAGGAGCTGGGAAAGGGAGTATGTGGTCGGTGTTACGAATCCAAACTGTTTGAGGAACCCTCGCGCATAGATCTGGGGACCTGAGGTTGACGCGGTGATCGTGATCGGCCCGGTGGGTGGGGTCCAGGTGACGCCGCTTGCGCACGATTTGCCGCCGGTGGTCCCCGAACAACTTGCGATCGACCAGGTCCAGTTGCCGGAGGGCATAGGAGTAAGAGTACCGACGGGAAGAGCAGCGCGAACCTTGAAGAGAGAATGTGTCGCGTCTCCAACCCAGTATGCATCCTGGTCGAAAGCAAAGCCCGACTGCGAGACGAAATGAATTCGGAGCGTAAGATCTCTGTAGGGGTTTCCGGCCGAGAAAGCGGCGTCGCCGGCAATCGTTTGCTCCCAGCATTGCCACTGTGGAATCGAGGTTGTCGAAGTGCATGGCGGCACCGCCTCAGCGGAGTGCGTGGCCAAAGCAAGCGAGAGGATGAACAGGAGTGGGATTGGCCAGCGGGTTCGAAAAGCTAGAGGCATGCTGAGGTCTCCAGGCCGTCGATGAGAAGCCGTTGCTCAAAAATAAGCTTAGCATGGCCTGGCTAACGAGGCGATCATGGGCACGTAAAAAGGGCGCCCTCCGGGGCGCCCTTTTTTTTGCGACAGTCACGAGGAGAGACTTTTAGTGACGGCGGCCGTGATGGTCGCGGTTGTAGCGGTCCCACCAGCCGTTGCGCGCCACGTACCCGCCGTCGCGACGGCTGTCGTAGATGACGTAGCGATGGCTGCCGTCAGCCCATAGCCGCTTCACTTGGGCGACGCGGAAGGCAGGACCGCAGGCGCTACGGCCCTGAAGTTGGCCGCTGAAGAGGAGATGGTCGCCCCTCTCCAGGTCGCCGGGGTTGCCCAGCAAGGGAATGACGTGGCCATTGTGCTCGCGGATGAGCGCGCAGCCCTGTTCCTGCCCAATGTACGTGCCGTCGAGTTCGAAGGCGCCGTTGCCGCGCCCGCGCTCCCAGCCGTCCCAACGGTGTCGCTGGGCGAGCGCCGGCAGGGCCAAGCTGGCGGTGAGGAGGAGGGCGGCTCCGGAAATCTTGGCGAATTGACTTGTCCTGGTCTTCATGGTTTTAGCCTCCTGGGCTGAATTTGAAGTGGCCGGGGCTCGGAAACGCGCCCCTCTCGGATGAAGAAGATGTCTTCAAAGGCCGTGCCACCTCTGGGAAACGTTGAAAACAAAGGGCCTCCTCGACGAGGCCAATTTCGAGCCCGCGATTCCGTCCTCCTGGGTGGACGGCGGTCCAGGCTCCTCCGGGGGCGCGGGTGTCCTGGATTCTGATACCCTCCCGGGCCATGACGGACACCCAGACACCGACCATCATCCGTATTGCCCATAGCCCGGATTCAGACGACGCTTTCATGTTCTACGCCCTGACCCAGGGCGTGCTGGACATCGAAGGATTGGAGATTCGCCACGTCCTCCAGGATATCGAGAGCCTGAACCAGGCCGCCTTCCAGGGGACGTACGAGATCACGGCCCTCTCCTTCCATGGTTACGCCCATCTCGCCGACCGCTACCAGATCATGCCCTCGGGCGCGAGCTTCGGCGACGGTTACGGCCCCGTCGTAGTGTCGCGCCGGCCGCTCGGCCGCTCCGACCTGCCGGGGCTCAAGATCGCCATCCCCGGCGAGCTCACCACCGCGCATCTGGCGTTGCGTCTCTGGCAGCCTGACGTTACCACCACGATCGTACCTTTCGACAAGATCCTCGACGTCGTGGAGTCCGGCGAGATGGATGCCGGCGTGGTCATCCACGAGGGTCAGCTCACCTATGGCGACCTCGGTCTGCGCAAGGTCGTGGACCTCGGGGAGTGGTGGAAGGGTGAGACCGGCCTGCCCCTGCCGCTGGGCGGCAACGGCATCAAGCGCGATCTCGACCCCGAGCTGAAGAGCCGTCTCTGCCGACTGCTGACGGAGAGCATCAACTACGGCTTGGATCACCGGCAGGAGGCGCTGGGTTATGCCACGCGCTACGCCCGCGGCCTTGAGGACGATCCCGAGCGCTCGGACCGTTTCGTGGGCATGTACGTCAACGACTGGACGCGGGATTACGGCAAGACCGGCCGCAAGGCCGTGCAGCTCCTGCTCGACCGTGGCTTCGAGGCCGGGGTGCTGAAGGAACGCGTCCTGGCCGAGTTCGTCGAGGACTGACGGCGAGGAATGCTCCAGCCCGCGGCGATCGTCTTCGACCTCGACGGGACCCTGATCGACTCCCGGCGCGACATCACGACTGCCATCAACAGGATGCGCGGCGAGCTGGGCTTGCCGTCCCTCACCCTGGAGGTTGTGGTGACGATGGTGGGGGAGGGCGCCCGCCTGCTGGTGGAGAGGGCCCTCGGCCCTGGGTTCTCCCCGGATGAGATCGATCAAAACCTGAAGAAATACCTCGGGTATTACGACGAGGTCTGCCTGAACGCCACCAGGGCTTATCCCGGTATCGAGGCCCTGCTGGCCGAGCTGGCCCGCCGCTATCCCCTGGCTCTGCTGAGCAACAAGGGAGAGGCCTTCTCGCGCAAGATCCTGGACGGATTGGGCCTGACCGGCTTCTTCCGCGAGATCCTGGGAGGCGACAGTCTCCCCACCCGCAAGCCGGACCCCGCCGGCCTGCACATCCTGGCCGGCCGGCTGGGAGTCCCCGTCGAGCGCCTCCTCCTGGTGGGAGATACCTGGGTCGACGCCGAGACCGCCCACAACGCCTGCTGCGCCTTCGCTCTCGTCGAATGGGGCTTCCCGCGGCCGGAGAAGCTGGAAGGCGTGGTGGCCGATCTCAAGGTGAAGACGGCGGAAGAGCTGGCGGCGGCCCTATAATCTCCGGGTAACCTCATCCCATCCTGGCACGGCCAGCGTCTTCCGGGCGCCAAGGAGTTTTGCGATGAAAAGACAGATGTTGATGATTCTTCTGGTTCTCGGTCTCGCCCCCCTGGCAGTCTGGGGCGCGGAGCCGGAGAGTCACCGGCAGGCGGCGGCGGAGCTGCTCAACACGATGGACCTGGAGAAGATCATGATGGCGGGAGCGAATGCCATGCTCGATGCCCAGGTCCACAGCAATCCCGCGCTCGCACCCTACCTCGACGTTCTCCAGGGCTGGGTGGCGAAGTACCTCACGAAGGACGCCGTGGGACCGAAGATGACGGACCTCTACATGAACGCGTTTACCGAGTCCGAGCTTCGCGAGCTGACCGCGTTCTACAAGACGCCGACGGGGCGGAAAGCCCTGACCACGATGCCCAGTCTGGCGCAACAGGGCGCGCAGATCGGCATGGAGATCGCGCAGAAGCACACGCCGGAGCTCCAGGAGATGATTCGGGCCCGCAAAGAGGAGCTCGAGAAGGCTCAGAAGAAGCCGTAGAGGAAAGGAAGAGGAAGGCTGGATGCGGTTCGGCGAGGTTCCCGCGTAGCCTGCGTTCAGCCGGCCTTCCTTAACGCGCGCTTGCCGAATAGAAAGACCCCACCCAAGATCAGAATCTGCCCGGCCCAGATCACAGGATCTCTGAAATAGGCTTCGAAGGTGGGCCATCGCGTGGTGGCGAGAGTCGGATTCATGAGCTCGTGACTGCCCATCCAGATCACGGTGGCCTTCCATGCGGAGCCGCCGCTCCAAAGAATGCTCATGTACAGCAGGGCGGCCGCGTTAGTCGGGTAGCGCTTGCGGGCCAAATGGGCGATCACCAGGCAAACCGCCATACCCACCGCCATGCTGGCGCCGGCGACGAAGTCACTCCGCAGGAAGTACCAAGGCCGCTCGTCGCCCGGAGGACCGAAATGAAAGTCCTCGCTCAGACGAAGACCTATGTAGCTGGAGAGGCCGTAGATCACGATACTGATCCACGGCAGCCACCGGCCAGGGCCGCTGAAGCCGAGCTGGTTTCTGAGGGTGTCGCCGTGGGCTTCCATTCCCACTATTCCCCTGCGAGAAGCAGGGCTTCGCGCTTGAGGTCTTCGCTGAGGCGGAAGCCTTTGTCCGCCAAATCGTTCATCAGAGGCTTGAGCCATGGAATGAGGCCCGCGCGTTTGGCGCGGATCAGGATTCCGACGGTGCCAATGACCTTGAGGCCCATGCGGAAAGCCACATCGCGGGCCTTCCGATCCAAACGTCCGATCATGTCCAAGCCGATCAGGCATGTACTGTCGACGACGACCGGTTCCTTCAAACGTCGACCTCGGCCCTCAGCTCCTCCGGGTTGTAATTGAAGATAGGAACCCCATAGCGGCCCAGGATCTCCATGAAGGTCCGCTTCGTGAGCTCCGCCATCTTGGCCGCTTGACCTAACGAGACCTTACCTACCTCGAAGAGCTTGACGGCAAGAAGCAGCTTGGCTTCTTCCTGCGAGAGGCTCGACGGAAGCTCAACTCTCAGCTCGGTCGTGATCATCGTGGCTCTCCTTCTACCTATGAGATGGTACACGATGAGGTGCACTTCTTCTCCGAAGCGCCCTCTACAACCGCAAATCCCGCCGCATCTGCCCGTACTCCAGATCGAGCACCAGCACCCGGCCGCGGTCGTCCGCCAGGGTGAGGGTCTGCGGGGTGAGGTGGAGGGTGACGCGGGTTGATCTTTCGAGAACGACCTCGGCCCTCACGCCGCCGCTCGGGCGGTGGAGGAGGTGAATCAGGATGCCGGACTTGGTGTGGACGGGGTAGGCGATCCAGTCTCCCGCGGCGCTCGGCGGGAGCGGCTTCGAGCCGGGGGGCAGGAGAGCGGCGGGCGGCTCGAGAAGGCGCCCCTCCGGCGAGAGTCCCAGGCAGCGGGAGGCGAGAAGCCCCCGGGCCGGCACGGGCTCGCGGCCCCGCAGGGTGAGGCTGGGCAGCTCGTAGGTCCAGATCTCCGGCTCGCCGGAGTCCACCAGCAGCGAGCAGTGCGTGGGGGAGCGGGAAATCATCAGAACCGGCCCCGGCAAGGGCGTGCCCCAGGCGCCGTCGAAGCCTTCGGCGTCGGTGTCGACGGCCGTCAGGCCGTTGGGATCCGTCACGAACCAGAGGCTGCCGTCGAAGCTGGAGGCGAAGGTTTCGAGGCGGACGTCGCGCCAGTCCTCGGCGGTGCGGCTGACGAAATCGATCCGGTTCGCGCGCCAGACCTCGCCGCGCCTGGCCAGGGCCACGGCCCGATCGCCGTAATCGGAAACCACCAGGCGGTGGGCCGGCGGATCGAGCTCGGCCACCGTCCGGCCGTCGCGGGACATCAGCCATACCCCCGCCTCGCCCAGGGCCACGGCGGTGAGTCCGTTGGGCAGGAAGGCGGCGTCGTGGGCTGGTCGGGTGCCGCCGTCGCGGGCCGTGATCTCCACTCGCCAGATCTTCGTGTTGGAGATCCACGGCTCGCGCGGCTGCAGCGGCAGGGCCGGAGCGTCCATCTTGAGGGCCGCATCGCCCGCGAATGTCACGAGCTGGCGTAGCGCCGCCGGCTTCAGGCGAGCCCCCAGCCGGCCGGAGTCGCGGGCCAGGGCCCGCACGGCGACCCGGGCCAGCGATTGGGTCGCCGGCGTACGAGGTCCGCGCCGCAGGGTGTCGGCGAACGCCAGGCGGGCCGCCGCGCCCTCCGCGCGCCAGCTTTCGAGCAGCGCCAGGGACAGATCGCGGACCTTCTCGAACGGTTCCACCTCCAGGGCCGCTTTGCGCGCCAGCATGCGGCCGGCGGGGACTCCCCCCTGCTCGATGGCGCGGTCCATCCACGAGAGTGCCCGGGGACGGTCGCTCTCCAGCGGCCACAGGGCTTCGACGGCGGCGGCGTAATCGCCTCGTCCGGCCAGCCCCTGGGCCCACAGCCGTCGCAGCTCGTGGGCTTGCTCGGGTTGGCGGCTGCGCTCCAGACGGGTGACGGCGTCGGCGAAATCGCCCGAGCGGCGGGCGATGCGCAGGGCGCGCTCCCGATTTCCGGCCAGCAGCCACTGCCGCACGACCAGCCCCGGCGGCAGGTGCCGGGCCTCGGCCATCTCGGCGGCGAGAAGGAATCGGCCGTGGCGCTCCAGGAATCCCACCGCCTCCTCGTGGGAGTGGAGAACCTCGGCGAGCAGAAAAGCGGCCTCTTCGATCCGCTCCTGGGACTCCATCCGCCGGAAGGCCTCGCGGTAGAGCCGGCGCAGCTCGCCATAGACCTCGGGGGAGATGCCGGAGGAGAACCACGGCTGAGAGACTTCCGGACGGATGCGCAGCTCCGAGCGCGGCGACAGGGGCCGCAGGGGAAGGCGCATGGGCCCGGCCGCCGTGGCCGGCATCCCCAGAGGCACGGCATAGTGAAGGGCCGTCTCGAAATCGCCGCTCTCGAACATCTCCTTCAGCCGCCGCAGATAGGCCGCGTGGTGGCGGCTGATCACGCGCGAGAAGCGCGCCGTCAGAGCCGTGCGGACTTTCAGCCGGTGGAAGAATCGCCGGCTCTTCCGGGCGGGCTCGCCGGGAGACGGGTTCGCCGGCTCCCAGGGATCCGGAGTGCGGCCGACGGGGATTCGGAGCCGTCTTTCGCCGCTCTCCAAGGGATTGAAGGGCCGCTCGGGCACGATGTCTATTTCGCCGGTGGAGCTCAAGGCGAACCCGGGCGGCGAGGGAGCGAGGCGCAGCAGGCTGGCACAGTCGGTTTCGTCCGGCAGGTCGAGAAAATCGCGGGCCGCGATCTCGGAGCCGGAGTAGAGGGTGACGCCGATGCGCCGCGCGCCTGGGGTGAGATCGTCCCAGATCTGAAGGCGGGAGGCGCCCGGCAGGGGAGGAGAGGAGCCCAGGCGCGGCGGGCCGATCAGCCAGGCTTCCACCACTCCTGAGTCCGCCTTCAGCCTCTCGCGCCAAGCCGCGAGCTGCTCGCCGCCGGCCTCATGCGGGGTGCGCGAGCTCAGCAGGCGGCGGAGATCCTCGGCGGACGTGCCCGCGGTCGGCTCCTCCCCGGGCTCCTGCAGGATTCCCCAGAGGAAGCGGAGCCCGGCCGCCCGGGCCCGGCGCGCCAGGGCGATCCAGCCGGCCACCTGGCCTACCCGCGGCGAGCCGAGCTGGCCGGGGCCCGAGTCGAAGACCGCCAGCAGAGTCCCTCCATCGCTCGCCTGTAGACGAGGCAGAAGGGCGTAGACGCGCTCGACCAACGGAGCCAGGGCGGCAGCGAGATCGCCAGGCAAAGCCCCGGGATCCGGTGCCGGGAGCGAACCGGTAGCTTCCATTCGGTGGTACGACCCTCCGTAGGAATTTCAGCCTGTAAGAGTAGTGCGAAAAGAAGGCTGGCGGTAGACACCCTCGCCGGCCCAAGGAGTGGAAGAGGATCTACCCCGGCAACGAAAACGCCCGCGGCAGAAGCTGCGCCAGCGTCGTCTGCTCCCGGTCTCCCTGGAGATTGACGAGCAGGATCGGGAGATCGCGGGTGAACTCGGCGAGGGTCTGGCGGCAGAGGCCGCAGGGCGCGGCGGGCGGAGCCAGGTCGGCGATCACGACCACGGCCTGCGGCCGTCGCAGCCCCGCCGAGGCGGCCCCGGCCATGGCGTTGCGCTCGGCGCAGATGGCGAGGGCCGGGATGCAGTTCTCGACGTTGGCCGCGGCATGGATGGAGCCGTCCTCCATCAACAGGGCGGCGCCGACCTCGAAGTGGCTGTACGGGGCGTAGGCGTGGGCGCGGGCCGCCGTGGCCGCCGCGATCAGGGGTTCCCAATCCATCGCGTGCGACTGTAGCACGGGGTTTCAGACCCGCGGCGGTGATACCATCTCCTGCCTTGATCGACTCCACTCCGCCCCCCGCCGTGCCGGGCCCCGGGTTTCGTCGGGCGGTCTCGCGCTGGGAGATCGTCGGCTTCTCGGTCAACGACGTCATCGGCAGCGGCGTCTACCTGCTGCCGGCCGCGGCGGCCGGGTTCCTCGGCTATCTGAGCGTCGGCGCGGTGGTGCTGGCCGGCTTCGCCGTCCTCCTGCTGGTGCTCTGCTTCGCGGAGGCGGGGAGCTATTTCGACCGCCCCGGCAGCGCCTACGTTTATACCAAGGAGGCGTTCGGCGAGCTGGTGGGGTTCGAGGTCGGTTGGATGACCTGGCTCGCCCGGGTCTCCTCCGTGGCCTCCCTCTCCGTGGGCTTCGCCCGCGCCCTGGGCTACCTCTGGCCGGCGGCCAACCTCGGAGCGGGCCGGGCGCTCTCGATCCTGCTGCCGGTCCTGGCCCTCACCGCCATCAACGTCGTGGGCGTCAAGTCCGGAGTGCGCACGGCGGTGTTTCTGGCGATCACCAAGACGCTGCCGCTGCTGATCTTCATCTTCGTGGGCATCTTCTACGTCTCGCCGGGCCTCGCGAAGTCCGTCCAGGCCACTCATCCGGGGCACATGGGCGACGCTGTGCTCCTCCTGCTCTTCGCCTACGCCGGGTTCGAGAACACGGCCGCGCCGGCGGGGGAGTTCAAGAACCCGCGGCGGGACGTGCCCTTCGCGCTGATCGTGCAGATCGTCATCGTCACCCTGGTCTACACGGGCGTGCAGTGGGTGGCCCTCGGCACCCTGCCGGGCGTCGTCGCGTCCCAGACGCCGCTCGCCGATGCCGCGCAGCGCTTCCTCGGGAGCTGGGGAGGCCTGCTGATGACCATCGGCGGCGCCATCTCGATCCTGGGGACGAACAGCAACACCGTCCTCTCCGGCCCCCGCTACCTCTGGGCGCTGGCGAAGGACGGCTTCGGCCCGCGCATCCTCACGGACCTGCATCCGAAGTACCGCACCCCCTGGGTCGCCGTGCTGACGCAGACGGCCATCGCCCTGCCGCTGGCCTTCACCGGCTCGTTCGAGGCGCTCGCCACCCTCTCGGCCGTGGCCCGGCTCGCCACCTACTTCGGCACGGCTCTCGCGGTGCCGGTGCTGCGCCGCAAGCTCGCGAAGGAGCCCGCCGTGCGCTTGCCCGGGGGGCCGTTGATCCCCATCGCCGCGGCGATTCTCTGCGTGGTGTTCGCGGCCAGCGCGGAGGCCAAGAACCTCATCGCCGGAGCCATCGCCCTGGTGGCCGGAGCGTTGATCTTCTTCTTCTGGCGGCGCCCCGTGCCGCCGGAGCCTCCGGCGCCTGCCGCCTATCCCGAGGGATAGGGATTCTTGATCAGGTTCTTGGCGATCTCCCGCGCCGAGTCCGGCCCCTTGGCCGACCGCACCAGCTTGTAGTAGCGCAGCGCCTCCTCGCGCTGGCCGAGGCCGTCGAGGGCCATGCCGCGGTAGAGCCGGCCGAGGGTCTTGTAGACGCTCTCCTCCCGGCCATGCGGCGGCTGGCGCTCCAGCCTTTGGAGAAGCTCGAGCGCTTCGTTGTACTGCCGGCGGCGCACGGCGTCGCGGGAGAGAAGATAGAGGGCCTGCTCGGCCACATCGCCCCGGTAGCCGGGCTTCCCCGCGGCCTGCCGGTCCGCCACCTCCTGAAGGCTCCGCCGCGCGTCGTCCCAAAGGTTCAGGCGGGCGAAGGAGCGCCCCTCGTAGACGTGGAAAAGGGAGTTGTCGGGATAGCGGTCACGCAGCAGACGGGCGTAGTGGAGCGAGGTCGCGTAGTCGTCCTCGAACACGAAGTAGATCTGGAGCAGGGAGAAGGCCGCCTCGGTGGAGACGAACTGTCCCTTCTCGGCGGCCTGCTCGAGCTCGGCGAGCCCCCGCTCGCGGCTGCCCTTGGGGAAGAAGCTGGTGAAGACCCGCAGGAAGGGGTGCTGCCTGGGCACCACGTCCGCCAGGTAGTCGAAGAGGCCGACGCCCAGCAGCAGATCGGGGTTCTGCGGATCGCGTTTGTGGACCTCCTGCAGCGAGCTCAGCGCCTTCTGGCCGTCGCGGGCGGCCCGGAAGTACGAGCCGCGGTCGGCGTAGAGGCGGCCGCGCAGGGCGTGGGCGCCCGCCTCGAAGAACAGGCCGTCGAGATCCTGCGGGTCCTTCTTCAGGCGGTGCTTGCAGCGGTCGAGGACCTCGTCCATGGCCTTGAGGAAGGCGGCGTCCCGCGACTCGTCCAGGATGTTGACCTGGATCTGCCACCACGGCGAGAGGGCCTCCAGGAAGGGGCCGACCGGATGATCCGGGTAGCGCTTCGAGATGCCTGCGAACAGGGCGTCGGCGCCATTGAAATCCATGTCGTAGAGCTTGTCGAGGCCGGCCTGCGCCTCGGAGCGGAACTCGGCGTCGTCGAGGATCGTCCGCGGGCGGGCCAGCGCCGGCTGCGCGGCGGCGAGGCCGGCAAACATCACGACAAGGACGGCGAGCAGGGCAAGGGGCCTGAAGCGCTGCGTGGGATGTGGCATGGGGTTCTGGGGCCTCCGGTTCTCAAACCGGAACAACGAGGCGGGGAGGAGGGGGTATTCCTGGGGGGCGGGGGTGCATCGGGGAGCCCCCTCCTCAAGCCCCCTCATCACCCCGGCCCTCTTCTCCCGACCACCCCATTCCCCTCCCCGGGAGAAGAGGGAGGGCAACACGAAACGGCCTCGCATGCCTTCCCCCTCTCCCGGGACGGGAGAGGGGGCTAGGGGGTGAGGGTCTTGGGCGGGGGACCTCGCCTGAAGAAGAACGCTGGGCTTTGGGGGTATTCCTGGGCCTTCCCGCAGCGCACCGGCTGCGGTAAGCTCCCCGCCAAATGATCAACTCACCTGCTGTGGGAAACTCCGCCGCCGACCGAAGCTTCTTCGGCCATCCCCGCGGCCTCTCGACCCTCTTCTTCACCGAGATGTGGGAGCGCTTCAGCTACTACGGCATGCGCGCCCTGCTCCTCCTCTTCATGACGGCGGCGGTGACGGAGGGCGGGCTGGGCTGGGACGCGGCCAAGGCGGGTCCCATCTATGGCCTCTATACGGCCCTGGTCTACCTGACGGCGCTGCCCGGCGGCTGGATCGCCGACCGCCTCCTCGGCCAGCGGCGCTCGGTGCTGCTCGGCGGCATCATCATCGCCATGGGGCACATCAGCCTGATCTTTCACGGCCTCGGGTTCTTCTTCCTGGGCCTGGCCCTGATCGTCACCGGCACGGGCCTGCTGAAGCCGAACATCAGCTCCATGGTCGGCGGCCTCTACACCCAGGAGGACGCGCGGCGCGACGCCGGCTTCTCGATCTTCTACATGGGGATCAACCTGGGCGCCTTCATCGCTCCGCTGGTCTGCGGCTTCCTGGCGCAGAGCACCCAGTTCCGCGGCTTCCTCGCGAGCCACGGCGTCAACCCAGCGAACAGTTGGCACTGGGGCTTCGGCGCCGCGGCCGTGGGCATGACCCTGGGGCTCGTTCAGTACGTTCTCGGCGGGCGCCACCTGGGCACGATCGGCGTCGATCCGGCGACGGCCGGCGATCCGGGAGCCCGGTCCAGAGACCGGCGGAACCTGCTGATCGGACTCGGCATCTTCGCCGTCCTGGTTCTGGTCGCGGTGCTGGTGCGGGTCTCTGTCGCCGACGTGACCAAGTACGTCGGCTACTCGCTGCTGCTGATCCCCATCGTCTACTTCGCCTTCCTGTTCAGCCAGAAGTGGACTCCCCAGGAGCGCAAGCATCTCTGGGCGATCCTGCTGTTCTTCATCTTCGCCATCCTGTTCTGGTCCGCCTTCGAGCAGGCGGGCTCGACGCTCAACCTCTTCGCCCAGCGCTTCACCAGCAACACGATCTTCGGCATCCCGTATCCGGCGAGCTGGCTGCAGGCCGCCAACTCCGCCTTCATCTGGATTCTGGCGCCCGTCTTCGCCTGGATCTGGGTGGCCCTCGGGCGCCGCAAGCGCGAGCCTTCGACGCCGGGAAAGTTCTCCTACGGCCTGTTCTTCGTGGGCGCGGGCTTCCTGGTGATGGTGGGCGCGGCCCTCTCCTCGGGGCCGGCCGGCGGCCGGGTCAGCCCGATGTGGCTCCTCACCGTGTATCTTCTCCACACGATCGGCGAGCTGTGCCTGAGCCCGGTGGGCCTTTCGGCGATGACCAAGCTCGCGCCGCAGCGGGTCGTCAGCCAGATGCTGGGCATCTGGTTCCTCGCCACCTCGCTCGGCAATTTCGTCGGCGGCCAGGTGGCCGGGCAGTTCGAGAAGTTCCCGTTGCCCTGGATCTTCGGCTCGGTGGCCGGCGTCTGCTTTGTCTGCACGCTGATCGCCGTCGTCCTCATCCCGCCGATCAAACGGCTGATGGGCGAAGTGCACTGAGCTCTCACTTTTTTCCGTGGCATCCCTCTTGCTCTGCCTTTCGGCGGGCAATGGAGCCTGTTGCAAGGAAAAAGGAGCGCACCCATGGAAGTTGACTCGCTGAAAAAGCTCTACGTGGAAGAACTGAAGGACTTGTACAGTGCCGAGAAGCAGATTCTCCAGGCCCTCCCGAAGATGGTGAAGAAGGCGACGCACCCGGAGTTGAAGAACGCTTTTCAGGAGCACCTCGAAGTCACCAAGGTCCACGTGGAACGGCTGGAGCGCATCTTCGAGGGGCTCGGCAAGCCGGCCCGCGCCAAGAAGTGCAAGGCCATGGAAGGGCTGCTCGAGGAAGGCAAGGAAGTGATGGCCGAGGACATGGACGACGACGTCATGGACGCCGCCCTCATCGCCGCCGCCCAGCGGGTGGAGCACTATGAGATGGCGGGCTATGGCACGGTGCGCACCTGGGCCCAGGAGATGGGCGAGACCGACGCCGCCAAGCTCCTCCAGCAGACGCTCGACGAAGAGGGCGACGCGGACAAGTCGCTGACCAAGCTCGCCGAAAGCACGATCAACATCGAGGCCATGGCGAGGGCCTGAGGCCGGATCCCAAGGGATCTCTGGCTGAAAGAGGGGGTGGAGAGGGCATGGAAGGTGTCGACAGAAGATCCTGAGAAAGCCTCAAAAAGCCCTCGACGCCTCCTCGGCCTCGCCGTGGGGGCGCTCGGCGTCGTCTACGGCGACATCGGCACCAGCCCTCTCTACGCTCTGCGCGAGTGCTTCTTCGGCCCCCACTCCGTGAAGCCGACGGAGCTCAACGTGTTGGGCGTGATGTCGCTGATCTTCTGGTCGCTGATCATCGTCATTTCCATCAAGTACCTGGTCTTCGTCATGCGGGCCGACAACCGGGGCGAGGGCGGAATCCTCGCCCTGATGTCGCTCATCCGCACCCGGGCGACCAAGCGGTGGGTGCTGATCGCCCTCGGGCTCTTCGGTGCCGCGCTGCTCTATGGCGACGGCATGATCACGCCCGCCATCTCCGTGCTCTCCGCCGTCGAGGGGCTCGAAGTGGCGACCTCCTTCTTCAAGCCCTACGTCCAGCCGATCACCATCGTCATCCTCATCGGTCTGTTCGTGATCCAGCGGCGGGGCACGAGCAAGATCGGCGCCTTGTTCGGCCCGGTAATGGTGCTGTGGTTCCTCACCCTCGCGGTGCTGGGCCTGCACTGGATCATCCGCGAGCCCCGGGTGCTCGCCGCCATCAACCCGGTGCACGCGCTACGGCTCTTTCTTCATGACGGCCTGCGCGGGTTCCTGGTGCTGGGGTCGGTTTTCCTGGTGGCGACGGGCGGCGAGGCTCTCTATGCCGACATGGGGCACTTCGGCCGCCGGCCCATCCGTTTCGCCTGGTTTGGCTTGGCGCTGCCGGCCCTGCTGCTCAACTACTTCGGCCAGTCGGCGCTGATCCTCTCGAATCCCAAGGGTCTGGAGCACCCGTTCTACAACCTCGCTCCGCCGTGGGCGCTCTACCCGCTGGTCGTGCTCTCCACGGTCGCGACGGTGATCGCTTCGCAGGCCGTGATCTCGGGGGCCTTCTCGCTCACCCTCCAGGCCGTGCAGCTCGGCTACTACCCGCGGGTGGAGATCGTCCATACCTCGGAGCGGGAGGCTGGGCAGATTTACATTCCCAACATCAACTGGGTGCTGATGGTGGCGACCATCGGCCTGGTGCTCGGCTTCGGGAACTCGAGCCGGCTGGCGGCGGCGTATGGCATGGCGGTGACCACGACGATGGTGATCACGACCCTCCTCGCCTACGTGGTGGCGCGGGAGAAGTGGGGCTGGAGCATCGCGCGGGCGAGCCTGATCATGAGCTCGTTCCTGGTGCTGGACCTCTCCTTCTTCGGCGCCAACCTGGTGAAGATCCCCCACGGCGGCTGGTTCCCGCTGCTGGTGGCCGGCATCGTCTATCTGCTGATGAACACCTGGAAGCAGGGCCGGGAGCTCGTCGCCGAGACCCTCGCGGAGGGGGCCCTGCCGCTCTCGGAGCTCATCCGCAGCCTGGAGCCGGGAAGGCCGGTCCGGGTGCAGGGCACGGCCGTCTTCCTCACCACCAGCCCGGACTCGACGCCCACCGCCTTGCTCCACAACTTCAAGCACAACCGCGTGCTCCACGAGCAGGTCATCCTCATGCAGGTGATGACGGAGGAGGTGCCCATCCTCTCCGAGGACGACCGGGTGGTGGTCGAAGAGCTGGACAAGGGCTTCTACCGGCTGACCGCCCGCTACGGCTTCATGCAGGAGCCACGGGCGCAAGACGTGCTGGACTGCGCGCGGCAGGACGGCCTGGAACTCGACATGATGAAGACCTCCTTCTTCGTGGGCCGCACCACCTTGCTACCCTGCAACTCCAAAGGCATGGCCCTCTGGCGCAAGCGTCTCTTCGTCCGCATGGGACGAAACGCCCAGCGCTTCACCGACTTCTTCCAGATCCCCGCCAACCGGGTGGTGGAGCTGGGGTTGCAGGTGGAGTGGTAGGCCTGTTGCCGGGCCGCAGAGCTTAATGCCTGATCGGCGATTCCTCTGGAAGACGCGTTACCGCTGCCAGCCCCTGTAGAGACGCCTCGTGGGGAACCCCGCGGGGCGTCTCCTCGGAGGCAGATCCGTAAAGCTGCCTGAAAGGTCTGAAGACCAACGAATATCCCGTTGCAGGCCGTTCGGGAGCGGGAGAGGACGACGCTTCGTCGGAGACGCCCCACGGGGTACCCGTGGGGCGTCTCTACAATGGCAGCCGACGGGCCAAAAGAAGGGCCCGCCCCCTTACAGCACCTTCAAAACTTCCTTCTCGCTACCCTCATCCAGCTTGCCGACCCAGACGTTCAGCACCTTGCCGTTGTTGTCCACCAGCAGGAGGGTGGGCGTGCCGGGCACTTTGATGGTGCTGAAGTCGAGGTGGACGACGTTGTCCGGCGTCACGCCGGCGCTGGTGAACTTCGCGGTTTCCGGGGCTTTGGAGTCCTCGCTCGGCACGGCGGCGATGAACTTCACCGCCGAGCCCTTCGAGTTGCGCTCGTCGACGAGGTGCTTGTAGAAGGGGAGGCTGTCGTTGCAGTAGTGACATGTGGGCGAGACCGCCACCACGAGAGCGCGGCTAGCGCCGGCGGGTACGGCTCCCTTCAGGGCCGCGAACTGCTCTCCCTTCTCGACCTGTGGCGGCCCTCCGGCCGGGCGCGCTGGGAAGAACTGGTTGCGGACCAGCACCACGGCGGCGATCGCACAGACGAGAATGATCGCGATGTTGGCGGCGGTATCCAGCGGACTCTTCTTCGGGGCTTGGGGCGTGGCGACAGACATGGCTCATCTCCTATGCAGGTCCCGATAGCCGGACCGTTAAATTTCGCGCTGTCGAGGGTAGCACAGCTCAGTTTGAAGAACCTTGCTCACTCTTCCATGGTGTCGATGGACGGCTGGACCGGGCCAGGAGGACCGTTTGGATTGACATGGCGGCCGGGATCGGCCAGGGTGAAGGCGTTTTCGCCCTGGAGAGACCCCTTCGCGATGCCCGACCTCGCCCCCGCCGACCGCCTCATGCGTGGCGTCTCCCGCCTGATCCTCAAGGTCTTCTTCCGCGAGGTGGAGGTGGTGGGGGAGGAGCGCATTCCTCGCGACCGTCCCCTGGTGCTGGTGGCGAACCACGTCAACGGGCTCATCGATCCCCTGTTGCTGCTGGGGCCGCTGCCGGTGTTGCCCCGCTTCCTGAGCAAGAGCACCCTGTGGAAGATCCTGCCCCTCCGGCCGTTCCTCAAGCTCGCGGGCGCCATCCCCGTCTACCGCCGGCAGGACGAGGGCTCGGACATGTCCCGCAACATGGAGACCTTCGACCGCTCCCACCACCTGCTCGCGAGGGGAGGAGCGCTCGCCCTGTTTCCGGAGGGGACGAGCCACAACGATCCCACCCTGAAGCCGCTCAAGACGGGCGCCGCCCGCATCGTCCTCGAAGCCGAACAGAAGTATGCCGGTCTGGATGTCCGCATCGTGCCCGTGGGCCTGCTCTTCGACGCCAAGCAGGCCTTCCGCTCCCGCGCTCTCGTCCAGGTGGGGGAGCCGGTCGACCCGGCGCCGGAAGTCGACTTGGCCGCGCGGGACTCGGTGGCGGCCTTCCGCGCCCTCACCGCCCGCATCGACGCGGCCTTGAAGGACGTCACCCTCAACTACAACACCTGGGAGGACGCCCGGCTCGCCGCGAGAGCCGCGGACCTCTACCACCGCCGGCACCCCGAGGCGCCCGGACGGGGGAGGCTCTCCGAGAGTGTCGCCGTCCGCCGCACCTTCCTGGCCGGCTACCGGGACCTGCGGGACCGCCACCCCGAGCGCACCGCCGCCGTGGTCGAAGCCGTCCGCGAGTACGACGCCCTCCTCCACGCCTTCGACCTGCGGGACGACCAGGTGGGAGCCGCCTACCGCCTGCCCCCCGCCGTCCGCTTCGTCGTGAGGAGCCTGGTGCGCATGCTCATCCACCTGCCCGTGGCGATTGTGGGAGCGGTCCTGACCTGGCCCGTCTACCGCTTGGTGGGAGCGATCGTGAAGAGGGTGAACGACCATCCGGACCAGACGGCCACCCTGAAGGTCCTCGGCTCCTTCTTCCTGTTCCCCCTGACCTGGATCGCCGAAGGAGTCCTGGCGGGGCACTATCTGGGAGGTTGGGTGGGCACCGCCCTCACCTTGACCGCCCCCTTCACCGCCTACGGAGCGCTCCTCTTCAACGACCAGCGCGCCGCCTTCTGGAAAGAGTCGAGAGCCTACCTCCTCCTGAGAACCCGCCGCCGCCTCGCCGCCCAGCTCAAGGAGAAGAGGGAGAATGTTTTGCGGCAAGTCGAGGATCTCGCCCGGCTCTGGGAAGCTGAAACACAGCCTCGGTTAGACCTGGATCGAGTTCGAAGTCCGGACTTCATGCCAAAATAGCCAGATTCACATCTTTTTCCCCAGCAACATTGAAAAAACCGCAAAAACAATGTTGGGAGTCTTCCGACATTGTTTTGAGGCTCCCAACAATGTGTTTTTTGCTCCCAACAATGTTGTGAGGTTTCCAATATTGTTTTGGGGCTCCCAACATTGTTTTTTCCTCCCAACATTGTTTCTGGGCGTCAAAGCATTGTTTCTCGGCGAAAACCAATGTTTCCGCGCCTGAATCATTGTTTCAAGGAAAAACAACTCAGGAAAACGGAGCAACCCATTGTTTCAGGACGAAACAAGGAGTAAAAACCGTCGGCTCGGTAGAGGAGCTGTAGTTTACTGCGGGTAGTTGGCGTCGAGGATCTTCCTGAAGTGACTCTGCAACTCGGCAAAGTCCGAGGGCCGGAGCGTGCTCTTCCCGCTGATCTCATAGATGGCCTTGAGGTTACCGCGACTCTCCTGGGCCTTGGGCAGTTCCAGGCTCGCGAGGCCAATCCGGTCCCGCCAGAGGCTGCGGCGCAGGAAGCTCCGGCCATCCGACAGTCTGAAGAACGTCGGGTCATTGGTGGCGGAGGCGAGACGGCCGGCTTCCACCCATTGGCCCAGGTCGAGGGACGAGGCTTCGAACACGTCCCGCGACAGCCCTGCCAGCCGCGACGCCTCGGAAACGAGGTCGGCCGCCTTCCGGCCGTTCGCTAAGGCGATGGTGATCTTTGAGTAGCCGTCCTCGAGATCCTTCGTGAAGGACTGCGACCGAAGTAGCCCGATGATGTAGGCGATGACGTTCTGGGCGTCCTCGGGCTTCCCTGCCTTGAGGCTCATCTGGAGGTTCACGAGTTGGACCCCCATCTTGAAGGACCCCTCCTTCAGCTTCATCTCTTCTTCGCTTCCCCCTCCACGCATCGTCGGGCCGAGCCAGAGATTTTGATCCTGACTGGCGGGGACCGGTGCCGTCACTTCCGCGGTGAAGAGCGAAGGAAGAGGAGCGAAAAGCTCCAAGTACGTGCTCCCGGCCCCAACTCCGACCACTAGGAGAGCGGCAATTGGCAGCCACCGGGGTAGTGCTCTCTTGCCCATGGAGAATGGGACGGGCTGTTTGGGCCCCGTGAAGGCTTCAGACTCGGAGTCCAACTGGAACCTCACCGCACCGGAGTAGACAGCGTAGCAGTCCTCACAGTCTGCCAGGTGGCGAGTAACCTCCGCGGCTTCCTTCCAGTCGAGAGCGCCGTCGATGTAGGCGGCGAGATCCTCCGCTGTCGGGCAACTCCCGATCGGAGGATTTGTTTCTTGAATGCGTGCAAGTTCCTGCATATTAGTAGATCCGCCTAGATTCCGCCCTACCTCTTAGACGGACATCTATAAGATATTACCCCGATTCGCATAGGCGCGCCTAGAAGTCCCAGTCCTCGGGTGCCATGGAATCGAGGAGGCCCTCCACATCCTGCCGCCGGATTCCTTCGCGCTCCATCGCCTTCCGCAACTCCTTGTAGATCTTCTCCAGTCGGCGGTAGAGAGGCTTCTGCTCGATCCCCCGAACCCGGGAGATCTGGGCCACCGAGAACTCCATCCGCATCCGTACGAGGAGCTGATCTTCTTTGGGGAGTGTAAGGAGGGCGCGCCGCTGGGCCATGTAGACCCGCCGTTTTGCCCCCTCCTTCTCCTTATCCTCAAGCCGCTCGTCGGGCCTGGGAGCCGTGTCAGGTTCCGACTGAAGCTGTTCTTCACCCGCGAAGTGCCGGCCGGTCCGTGGCGGAAGCTTAGCCCTGAGCTCGGCCAACTCGGCAACAGAGGCATGTACCTTCTCGTTGGTCTGGAGAATGCCGCAGGCCTCGTCGAAAGTGTACCCGTCCCGCACCAGGAGCCGCTCCAGCCGGATCGCGACCGGCCCTAGCCGCAACGCCTCGGCGGACGCTCGGAACTTACCCCACTTGCTGTCCTGAAAGTCGAGCAGCAGGTTGTTGATCACCACGGTAAGGTACGTCTTGGGGCTGCTCCGGCCCTGGAACTTCCGTAGCACCAAGTAGTTGTCCTCAATGAGCTTGCAGTGCACCTGGCCCGCAAAGTCCTCGGCGTCCTCCCGATTCAGGTGAGACCGCCGGCAGGCATGGGAGATCACCTCCTCAATGAGCTTCAAGTGCCCAAGGAAGAACTGGTCGGGAGGGAGTCCGTCAGAGGAGGAGGGGAGGGTGGCCATTGATGTCGTGTCGTGAGTGGCTCCGGCGGAGGCCTAGTGGGGGGCATTGTATACCGCTTCGCTGAGGGGGCGGGGTAGGTCTCAGACAAAGAGGTAGTGAGGCCAGGGGCGGACTATCCCGGGAATTCAGTCCAAAGAACTTGCTGAGCCTCTGTTCTCCCATGGGGGGTAGTCGCTGAAGGAAGGAACTCGGAACTTGGGAAGATGGTTCGTCAAGAGAAGTGAAGGAGAGTTGAAGATGACATTGCCACTCGGCTATTTGATTCCCCTATCCCTCTCTTATGGAGATAATAGACCTCTGTTTCAGCTCTTCCATGAGGTGACCGTGCGGAAATCTGTGTTATGGAGCTTTGCAGCCTTGGGCTTGAGTGTATCTCTTGCACAAGTAGTGGGTGGACCTACCTTCCGAGCCCTTGGTTTGCGGAGTCAGATTGTTCTCGCCACTAAACAGCGAGACCCAGCCTTCCGGTCTACACGGCAAGTTCCCGGTAGATGGGTCAATGGTAGTACGCTGAAGTTCGAAGACGAAACAACAGCAAGTCCCTCCGTCCACGCGCTAGATGCTCGGAAAATTGCACTGGAAGCGGATGGCGCGACTTCACCCGCGATTGTGATTGATCAGGCTCTTCTCGCGCTATTGGATGGTAAGCCTCTAACTGCTGCAAGACTCCTTGAGCAAGGCCTTTTTCGAAGCCCATCCGAAGTCTCGTTGCTAAATGATCTTGCCGTAGTCGATCTCGCTAGAGCGGCTCAGGGGGACTCCTACAGCCTGATTCTTGGCCTAGATGCTGTGGAGCGATGTCTTAATTTTCAACCAAATCTTAAGGAAGCTCTCTTCAATCGCGCCCTTATTCTGGAACGGCTCTCTCTGATAAGCCAAGCACGCGAGGCGTGGGACAGTTATATAGACTTGAAGGAAGATGGACCTTGGACTGAGACTGCACGGAGTCATTTGGCGTCAATCGAGAGAACGTCTCTTGAAGAGTACTGGAGACTTGATAGCTTCGTGCTCCAAAAAGCCGCGGAGGCCGGAGAGGGTGGGAATATCGCTAGCTTGGTTGCCCGGTATCCTCAACCCTCACGGATGCTAGTTCAGGAGGAAATCCTTATCCGTTGGGCTAAGGCACGTATTTCAGGTGATATGGAAGGCGCCTCCAGAGAATCGAGGATCGGTAAACGGATAGCGGCGGCGCTACTGCGTCTTAACGGCGAGCGCTCCGCTTCCGACGCAATCCAGGAGATTGAAAGCGCAGAGACGAGAGATAAAGGAATCCAACTTGCGGAGGCTTATCTTTCTCTTGAAAAAGGTCTCAGGGCTTATCAAAATCTTCAGCCTCAGAAGGCATTACCTCTCCTTTCACAGGCTCGCAAGGTCTTCGCCTCCACAGGCAGCTCCTCGGCAATGCTTTGGGCCGACTTTTGGCTGGCAGGAACGAACTACTATCTAGGGCACAACCTAGCCGCCGAGGCAAAACTCGGTACGTTGCTCTCTTCTCCCAACATCTATCAATACTCTGCGTTGCGTGGACGGGTCTTTTGGTCGCTGGGACTGATCATGCTCGTGCGCTCGGAATATAGCCAAGCGATACAGAACTACCATTCTGCTCTAAGCGAATTCGAAAGACTCGGGGAGTTAGAAAACATCGGGGCAGTACAGGCGCTAATTGCAGAGAACCTGCGATACCTTGGAGAGGAACGTCAGGCATGGGCAGCGAGAACGATAGCTCTCGCCCAACTGAGTTCCTTTCCCTCCTCGGTAAGACTTCATAATGTTTTAGCCGACGCTGCAGACCAACTCGTCTCTTCGGGGCTCCCGACGGTTGCTAGATACTTTCATTCTGAGGATTTCGAAGTATCAAGACGAATAGGAAAAACTGCTACCGTCGCCGAGGCGCTTCTTGGCAGAAGCAGAGACCTTTTTGCTCTCGGTTATCTTGACTTAGCCTGGGCGGACATCCGCGAGGCGAAAAATCATATCGCAAGTATTACAGATACTCCCACCCGGAAACGATTTGAAGCCGATGCTGGCTTAGCAGCAGGAGAGTTTGCCGACGCCGCTACAGCAAAGAGTTTGACCGAAGAGATTTCTTTGGCTGTTGACTACTACGATAAAATCAAGAGTTCTAATCTTGCGGCACTCGCTCGACTCGTTCGAGCTCGAGTGCTTTTGCTTACAAATCAGACCGCCGAGGCTGAACACGATCTGAGGACGGCGATTGGGTTGCATGAATCAGGAGCCAGTTCCATCGACGAGCCTGGGGCGCGAGCTGCTTACCGCAAGCAATGGCAATCAGTCTTTGACGAGACGATTGAGTTACAGGCGGTACAGAGACATGACCCAGAGTCGGCCTTCAGCATGCTGGAATACGCTAAGGATGGTAAAACTACCGGCATCCGGTATGTCTCGATTCAACGATATCTTCAACCTGGTGACGCCCTTGTAGAATTTGCCCTACTTCGCAACAGAATCTTACTGTGGGTCATACATGGTGAATTTGTTGATTTCACCTCGGTGGAGCTGAATGGCAAGCGTTTGGATCATCTTATTGAGAAGCTAATAGTCGACCTGCGGGGGCCTGACAACGCTGAATCCTTTCGGCGCGAGTCGGCTGTTTTGTTTGAGACGCTAGCTAGACCTGTATTGATTCGCGCTCCAATGGCAAGTCGATGGATTGTAGTGCCGGATCGCTCTTTGGAGCAAATCCCCTTTGCTGCTTTATGGGACACTAATAGGAGTCGATTCCTAATCGAAGATCGGATCATTGTATATGAGCCAGCCGCATCTCGCTTTATTGAGTCCCATAGGCTTTCTGGTGTCGCTGGTCGTAGACAAGCTAAGAGGCTCAATCTGGCAGTGATTGGTAACCCCAGGCCAGATCGAAGGCGTTACCCTACTCTCACGGACCTCCAGGGCGCCGAATCAGAAGCCGATGAAGTAGCAGCGCTCTATGCGCGAAAAACAATTTTAAAAAGGGAGAGGGCTACTCGTGGCGCGTTTTTTAAAGCCCTGACGGAGTCCGATGCGGTCCACTTTGCTGGTCATTCGTCTTTTTCTAAAGAAGATCCTATGGCTTCAGTGTTGTTCTTGGCAGCGGATCGGAATAGCGATTCGGAGTCGGCTGTTCATGTGAGAGAATTAATTCAGATCGACCTTAGACATATCGAACTTTTTATACTATCGGCGTGTGAGACATCTCCTGCCGGGGGAGCTATTCGCGAAGGCCTTCCTGGATTTGCTGGCTCTCTTCTCGCCGCAGGTGTTGCCAGCGTAGTGGCAACTCGTTGGCAAATTCCAGATCAGAGTTCGCGCACATTACTTGTCAACTTTCATCGTCGGTTTATTGCTGGACAGAACGGAGACGAGGCATTGCAAGGTGTACAAATAGACTCCATAGAAGCAGGAGATAGTCCTAGGGTTTGGGCAGCCTTCAACATTTTTGGCGCGGTTCAATAGATATATTCTAATACAAGGAGAGCAAAATCATGGGAACGTTTCGTGCATTTTTTTCAGGTCTTTGCGCCTATGTGCCCGATGCAGAGCTTGGAGATCCAGCAAAGCCGCCAAAAAAGATGATGATTTTGATGGTTGATGCTATGCCAACCCAAGCTAATCTCGGTAGAAAGGCTCTGGATGAGCGTAGGCTGCGGCGCCACTTTCCGGTCATGCTTTTCAGATCTGATGATCTAGAAAGCTGCGGTAGCTTATCTCCAGGGTTAGATTTGCGGTGGTTTTTTTCGCGGAAACAGATCTCTTTTGAGATTGTGGAAACCAAAGCCAAGCTTAACGATTTTAAAGTAGTGCAGGGACCATTTAGTGATACTATGGAGGATGCTAGCGTGAACGACTTCAATTGGGGTTGCCATATCAAAGAGCTTGTAGGCGATTCCCTAAAAATTAAACTAGATAACCGCTGGCGTCAAGATGCTGGCTCCCTCGGCCTAATAGCGGCACGCGCCCTTCTTACGAAAGGTGAATTATCTACGGCGGACTTGAAAAAGCAAATAGATTTTGATATCGCAAAAACCTTAGGAGCAAGTCGCTATGTAATGCCTCTTTCCCATAAGGTAGCTTTAAAATTTGTTGACGTTGAGAGTGTTAGCGTCATAGCGACGGATCTAGATAATCCAAAGGCTGCGCCGCAGACTCTTCGCTTTGGAACACAAGATAAGGATGTTGATGTTACGATCGGAAATTTCTGCGGCGATTCTCTTGAGCCTCAAACTGGAAATGATACAGATGAAAAATTTTCGAGAAAAAGAAGGGATAAAGATTTCAGATGGTTTTTCGAGTTGTTTGATGAGAAATCTAAAAAGCGAGTGAAGAAAGGTCTGGAAGGAGTTTCCTTGCCAATTCCGGTGCCTGTTAATTCGCGCGGTGGCGCGGGGTTGAGGCAAGTTCAGTGCATGCGACTGAATCTTCACTCTGAGAAATTCTAAGGAGGCTCCATGCGTCAATATAAGTCAGCGGGAAGTATTTATCATGCCCAAGAGGCTGGCGGTTTTTGCGGAGCGGCGGCTGCGCTTACTATGCTTTCAGATGCCGATATGGGGGTGAAAGTCGGTGGTCTGCGAGAGGAGAGCTTGCATGACGAGGCTCGCAATGGAAGCATTATGCCGTGGGAAATCGACCCGTACCGCTTGACGGCCGTTTTGAACGATCACGTCCCACAAGCAGTCGTGCGGCGATTCAAACTCGTCGAAGAGGATAAGGAGCCAGTCGTGACCGGTTATATAGTCGGTGCTGTAGGAGCTACGGGAGCGGTCGCGCCTGCCGTTGCTCTTTACGATGAATCGCATTGGGTAACCATCAATCAGGTCGATTTGGAAGTGGACGTCGCTTCGGGCACTTATAAGCTTTTGAGAATTTGGTTCTATGACCCAGAACCTCTCAACAATCCACCCGAAGAAACTCATTCTGATCAGGATAGATGCCCTGATCTTGGCGATTCTCATCAATCGCTTTGCTATCCAAGTGGCTGGATAAAGGCGTTTGGAAAAGTCTGCCTGGGTGATGTTGAGAAGTATATAGCGATAATGGCTTCTGGAGTTTCGTCGGCTGGAAGTCCTGGGACGGTGGAGCCTCCTTCATTTTTGCCAGTTAGAGATCCCACTGGATTGATCATATCTAGCTCGGCTGTCGAACTTTGCCGTAAATGGTTGAGTGCCTATGGAGCATATGCGCCTGGAACTCTTGCTGATCATATCCTGGATGGGGCAGAGCCTGATGACCCGACGCTGGTAACATGGACTTGGAGTGAGAATCGTGTCTACCTGTTGACGCTAAAGAAGGGGGAAGAAATCGTTGGAAGTGCGATAATGGATGGCTATTCTGGTGCATTGCTATCGATTAAGGCGTATCAAGATGGCTCTCCAGCTCGTGAATTCTTGAAAAGGCTGCCAGGCCTAAAGGATTCCAGTAGATGGATATGGCTTCCTTGTCGAGAATCTCTCTCTCCTCATAGACCCTTTCGGATGTTGGAGGATGGTAAGTTTGAGCGGCTGGATGGGAGAATTTTCGGGCGTCTTACCGCAGGCCTTAAAGGAGCATGATTGCGTAGTCGTTGTTGTCTGAGGCCGCGCAACCTGGAGCGGACCTTTTTTCTCAGTTGGAACGACAGCGAAGCATCGGCGCGGGTTGGGTGCCTGATGGAACCACGAAGCCGACTCTTTTTTCCTCCAACTTCTGCGCCGATATGATATCGGCCTGCCGGAGCAGGTGTTGGCAAGGTTTCGTGGGCAGCCGCCTGGCAGGCTCAGAGATATAGGTTTTCCACCTCTTGCCACCGAACCCCAACGGACATGCCCGCCGCCTTGGGTGCCTGGCGGGGGAAGATCCGCCGCCCGATCGGCGTCCCTACCCCTGCATTTCTTTTCGAGTTCCTGTTTGACCCCCTCGGGGAGCGGACGGTTCCCTATTGCGCTCGCCGAGGTCGGTCCAGCCATCGTCGCGCAGGCGACGACGTCGATCTGGGCGGCTTGGACCCGTACTGGCCGACTTCGAAGGCGGCGGTGGGCCCTTCCTTTCGATAGAGCCAGGGGAGGGCTTCCCGGCAGAGGCTCTCGAAGCACTGGCCGAAGTCGGGATCGAGATGAGGACGGATGAGGTCTTTCAGGGCCCGGTCCGCTCCCATGTGGCGGATGTAGCTGGTGCTCGGGAAGATGAAGCGAAACCAGAAACGCAGCAAGGGGACCGCCCCACGAGGCTACGGCTCTTTGTCGAGAAGGTCGAGCAGCTTCAGGCCTTCCTCGCGGGAGCCGAGAGCCGCCCGTGCTCGGAAGCGCATCTCGACGTCGAACTCAGTCAGGGCGACGGTCGAGAGCTCTTCCATCAGCTTGTTCATGCTGATCTTGCGGCGCTCGGCCAATTGACGAAGACTCTCATGCTTCTCGTCGGACAGACGGACCGTCAGGGTAGCCATTCAGATTGCCTTCATGAGCTTCGGACGGCAAGACATGTAGGTCTGGTTGTCGGTCTCGACTCTCAGGTTGGGCCGCCAGCCATAGGAGATCGCCGTCCAGCGTGATGTCCCGGGCGGCGTGTCAGAACGCTACCACCATCCGCGCAGGCGTTGGAAGAAGAAAACAGGGCTGGCTTCGTGCCCCGGCCAGGCGACGCAACCCGCATCGGCCTTGCCGCTCCGGAGACGTCCCGCCGTTGTGGGCCTGCCAAGGTCGTGGACGGGCTGGGAACGTCTCTACGGACCCGATTTCGCTTGGCGATGACGTGATTCAGGTGTAGAGGTCTTCCAACCCGTGCCAGCGAGTCCCGGTCGAGGTACCTGCCGCCTTGGGCTTCTGCCGGGTGAAGATCCTGCGCCCGATCGTCGCTCCTCGGGAGTTGGGGAACTCCTGCACCTTCTTTTCGAGCTCCTGCTCGACGGCCTTGGGAGAGCGGACGGTTCCCCATTTGCTCTCGCCTAGGTCGGTCCAGCCGTCGTCGCGCAGACCGACGACGTCGATCTGGGTGGTCTTGGACCAGTACTGGCCGACTTCGAAGGCGGCAGTGACCCCTTCCTTTAGATAGAGCCAGGGGAGAGCTTCCCGGCAGAGGCGCTCGAACGATTGGCCGAACCAGGAGTCCAGGTGGGGACGGATGAGGTCTTTCAGCGCCCGGTCGGCACCCATGTGGCGGATGTAGCTGGTGCTCGGGAAGATGAAGCGGAACCAGAAGCGCAGCAGGGGGTCCGACAGGTCGTAGTGGACGGAGCGCGCCGAGGGGGGCTCGCCGGTCAGGGGATAGCGCCTTTCGACGTAGCCCAGCTCCTGGAGCTGTTGCAGGTAGTAGGAGAGGGCGCGGGGGTCCTGACCGGCCTGCTTGGCGATGGCGTGCACGGTGGTGTGCCCGGCGGCCAGGGCGGTGAGGATGGCGTAGTAGAGAGTGACCTCGCGCAGCTCTTCCCGCAGCAGGAAGTCGGCCTCGCGGTAGAGGGGGGCGTACTCGTCCAGCATCTCGGCGGCGAGATTGGCCTCGATCGAGCGGCTGTCGGAGAACCGCCGCAGGTAGAGGGGCACGCCGCCGCAGAGGAAGTACGTGCGGGCCTGGTCGATGCGCGAGTAGCCGGGGTGGAAGCCGGCGGCTTCGCGGTAGCCGAAGGGACGCAGATGGATCTGGCCCGTCCTCCGGCCGAAGAGGGGGCTCTTCTTGCCCAGAACTTCCCGCTCCATGAAACCGATGTAGGAGCCGCAGAGAATCAGGACGACGTTGCCGGCGTGCCGCCACGTACGGTCCCACTTCTCTTGCAGCACCGAGGGCAGCTCCGGAGACGCCGCCACGCTCCATTGAAACTCGTCCAGGGCGAGGACAAGCTTGCGGTCTGATCTCCAGCGCGAGACGACGGCATCTAGAGCCTCGGACCAGCTCTCGGTGGCGAGGCCGGCGAGGAGGGGTTCTTCCAGAATCGTGGCGGCCTCGGTCAGGAACTCCTGGATCTGCATGGCCGCCGGCGCCTGTTTGCCGAGGAAGTAGATGCCAGGGCGGTCCTTCAGGAACTGGAGAATGAGCTCGCTCTTGCCCACCCGCCGCCGGCCGTAGAGCGGGATGAGAGCGCTTCCGGGAGCGTCATAGGCCCGATTCAGGAAGCCAAGCTCGTCTTGCCTGCCGATGAAGTTTGACATAAGTGGCTCTGAAAACAGAGCTTATGTCGCAAGACGTGTTATGTCAAGTCTAGACTTGTCAAGTCGTGTTCTGATGATGGCGAGAGAAGAAGTGGGCAGACCAGCTACGCGACCGGGGCGCTGAGGCAGCGCTGCAGCAGGCGAGCGTCTCCGAGTTGCTCCACGCAGGCGTGGAAGGCGGGGGTGGGGCCGCGCCAGCGGAGCTCATCGACGTCGCCGAAGAGGGGCGCGTTGGTCCGGAGCGTCGCCAGGTCCTTGAACCGTAGCGCCAGATCGCGGTCCCGCAGGACGTTGGAAGGGAAGCTCTCGATGAGGCCGTAGCGGTTGAGGAGCTGTGCCGCCGTCTTGGGACCGATTCCAGGAATGCCGGGATACCCATCCGCGGCGTCGCCGACGAGGGCCAGATAATCGGGGATGAGGATGGGGTCGACCCCGAACTTCTCGCGGATTCCTTCCGCGGTGAAAATCTTGTTCCCCCGGCGGTCGACCTGCACCACCCGGTCCTCGCGGACGCACTGCGCCAGATCCTTGTCAGGGGTCCAGATGCAGACCTTCTGAACACTTTCGTCGGCCGCGGCGAGAAAGGCGGCGGAGGCGAGCGCGTCGTCCGCCTCGAGCTCGACCATGGGCCAGACGGCGACGCCCATGGCGGCGAGGGCCTCTTCCAGCGGGTGGAACTGCGCGAGGAGCGCGCGCTCGACTCCCTGCGACGTCTTGTAGCCGGGCCAGAGACGGTTGCGGAAGGACTCGATGACGTGGTCGGTCGCCACGCCGAGGTGCGTCGCCCCCTTCTCGATCATCTCCAGCACCGTATGCAGCACGCCGGTCACCGCTCCGAACGTAGCGGGCTTGTCCTTCTCGAAGCGGCGCCGGCCATAGTAATGGCGGAACAGCTCATACGTGCCGTCGAGCAGATGAATCATCATGGCGTCAGTCGATTCGTTGTGGCAGGCAGATCATGAGCTCCGGAGTTTACGCTGCTTGACACCGTGAAATACATCGCGGATCCTGCGGGGAGATTCTCGCCGGGCACTTTCGGCGGCTGACCAATATGGGGGCAGCGAGCGCCATGGAAGCAAAAAAGTTGCGAGTGTGCGTCGTCGGTGCCGGGGTGTCCGGTCTCGCCGTGCTCAAGGAGGTCCTGGAGGAGGGCCACAGCGCGGTCTGCTTCGAGCGCGAGAACGTTCCGGGAGGGGTGTTTACGACGGGTGTGGCCTACGACCCGATGCAGCTCACGGTCTCGCAATACTTCATGGCCTATTCGTCCTTTCCTCCGCCGCTGGAGGAGGAGCGCCGGCATTGGCGGCGTCAGGAGTACGCCGGCTATCTCGGGCGCTTTCGCCGGCGATTCGGGCTCGACCCGCACATCCGTCTCAACTGCGCGGTCGAGACGGTGAGCCGCGAAGCGGACGGTTCGTTCGCCGTCGAATCCACGCAAGGGGGTAAGAGGGTCCGCGACCGCTTCGACGCCGTCGCGATCTGCCGTGGCGCCTTCCGTGCCGAAGCGCCGCGTATGCCGGATCTCCCCGGCGCCGAGACGTTCCACGGAGAGATCACGCACACCGCGAAGTACAAGGGCGCGGAGCCCTTCCGCGGCAAGCGGGTCGTGTGCGTCGGAATGGGCGAGACGTCCGCGGACGTCACGAGCCAGATCTCCGAGGTGGCCTCGGCCTGCCATCTGGCGTTGCGGAGCTATCCGCTTCTCATCTCACGTTTTCCGTATGGCGGGAGCGCGACGAACGACGGCTACACGACCCGGCTGCTGGGTTGGGCTCCGCGGCAGAGCATGCAGCAGTATTACGGTCAGCGCGTCCAGGCGGACCTGGACTCAGGCGATGCCCAGAGGCAACTGATCAGCGAGTGGTTCATCAAGGCGGGATTCACCGGCAAGTCCCTCCAGAAAAATGACGACTTCGTCGCGAATCTGCTGAACGGGAAGATCCATCACATCCCCCACGGCGTCGCCCGTCTCGAGGGGAATACAGTTCATTTTACCAATGGCGAGCACGTCGAAGCAGACGTGGTCATGTGCTGCACCGGCTACGAGGAGAGCTCGATTCCGGCGCAGTGGCTCGGCGGGATCGAGGTCAAGGACGTGCGCGGACTGTTCAAACACGCCTTCCACCCGGACCTCGGACCTCGCCTGGCCCTGATCGGCTGGACCCGTCCGTTCAACGGTGGTGTGCCGGCCTGTTCCGAGATGATCTCGCGGTACTTCGCCCTGCTGTGCAGCGGCAAGCGCGAGCTCCCCGCCCGTCCGGACCTGGAGCAGCGGATCGCGGAGGACCTCGCGCGCGAGGAGATGGCCTTCGCGCAGAGCAAGCACATCCGCACGATCGTCGACTTCAACACGTTCCTCGACAGCGTCGCCGAGCTCGTCGACTGCGCGCCGAAGCTGACGGACTACCTGGACGATCCTCCGCTCCTCTACAAGCTGATCTGCGGCAGCTCCATCGCGGCCACCTACCGCCTCCGAGGCCCGGGCGCCGATCGGGAGATGGCGCGCCAGGTGATCCTCCGGCTGCCGGTGGTCCGTGACGCCGTCGACCTCGCGCTGCTCCCCCTCGCGCTCGCGGGCCGCGTCGAGGAATCGGCGATTCCGAAGATCCACGAGATCGTCGAGCAGCAGTTCGCGGCGGACATGCAGCTCGGTTGAGCCTGACCTGAGGGTCGCGTGGCCCGGCTCCGAAGAGTTGCGGCTCATGGTGGCGAGGGCCTCTCCCAGGTGCGGCTGCTGCGCTTGTCAATGAAGCGGTCACAGAAGTAGACCGTGGCGTCGTGCGCCTGGGCGGGCAACCACCCAGGTCTTTCGGAAAGCATCTGGAAAAACCTGTATCCTTGCTGCCGCTGCCGCTTGGAATGCGGGGCGTGGAAAAAAGCTACACGACCTGCCACCTCAGCAACGGCTGTCAGCATTGCACCACCTGCGCTCTCTGCCAGGAACCCTGAGCTTCAGCCCTCTCTTTCCCCTCCCCCAGGCTGCCGTACGGTCCTCGGGGGAGGGGCACCGCCCTTTTTCCAGCCTCTTCGATCCTCTTTGGAGTGAGCCCCCGACCGTCCTCGTACTCCATCAAGAGGTGAGGGAAAGCCGGCCGAGGGAGCGTTCTTCCCTTTGGCAGCGAGCTCAACAATCCAAAGAGGAGGAATCGTTATGGGTCCGCAACACCGTTACCGCGGCTGGGTGATTTTTCTCATGGCGTTCGTGGCGTTCGCGTTCCTGGCAGCGCTCTATGTGAGCCGGCCTTCCGAGGCATCGGCCGATACGAAGGTCCAGAGCCTCAAGTCGGGCAAGGCCTCTTCGCCGTACACGCTCTTCGAGAGCGGGCAGGTGCGCCCGCTCGCCATGTCTCCGGACAAGCAGCACCTGTTCGCCGTCAACACCCCAGACAACCGCCTCGAGGTCTTCCGCATCCGCGACAATGGGCTCGTCCACACCGCTTCCATCCCGGTGGGCGTCGAGCCCGTCGCCGTCGCGGTCCGGTCGAATCACGAGGTCTGGGTGGTCAACCACCTCTCGGACAGCGTGAGCATCGTCGAGCTCGACGACGATCACGGCGGCGATCTGACCGGACAGGTCGAGCGCACGCTCCTCGTGGGCGACGAGCCGCGCGATATCGTCTTCGCCGGACCGGGGCGCAAGCGGGCATTCATCACCACGGCTCACCGGGGCCAGAATCTCCCCTTCGATCCCCAATTCACGACGCCGGGCGTGGGTCGCGCGGACGTCTGGGTGTTCGACGCGGATGGGCTCGGCAGCAATTCCGGCGGACTCGGCGGTACGCCGCTCTCTATCGTCACCCTCTTCACGGACACTCCGCGCGCTCTCGCGGTGACGCCCGACGGCACCCGCGTCTATGCCGCGGGCTTCCATACCGGCAACCGGACCACCTCGATCCCTGAAACCTCGATTCCGGATGGCTTCGGTGCGGACGGCGTCGCGGGACCTGCCGCCAACGCCGAGGGCCGCCCCGCGCCCGAGGTCGGGGAGATCGTCAAGTGGAACGGCACTCACTGGGTCGACTCGCTCGGCCGCTCCCGCGACCAGTTCGTGAAATTCTCATTGCCCGACAAGGACGTGTTCGTCCTCGACGCCATGGCCAACCCGCCGCGCCAGCTTGCCGGAGCGGGCGGCTTCTTCCAGGGCGTGGGCACCGTCCTGTACACGATGGCCGTCAATCCCGTGAATGGCAAGGTTTATGTCGCCAACACCGAGGCGAACAACCTCGACCGGTTCGAGGGCCCGGGAACCTTCGCCGGACACAGCCTGCGCGGCCACCTGCACGAGAGCCGCATCACCGTGCTCTCACCCGGGGGCGGCGTGGCGGCGAGGCACCTCAACAAGCACATCGACTACAACCACTGCTGCGCGGCGATCCCGAACGCCGAGAACGACCGGTCCCTCGCCTTTCCACAGGGCATGGCGGTGACCGGCAATGGCTCGACCCTCTATGTCGCGGCCCTGGGGTCCGGCAAGGTGGGGGTTTTCTCCACGGCGCAGCTCGAGAACAATACGTTCGTGCCGAGCAGCGCGAACCACATCGCGGTGAGCGGCGGCGGTCCCACCGGCCTCGTCCTCGACGAGGATCGCGGGCAGCTCTACGTGATGACGCGTTTCGACAACGGGATCTCGGTCGTCGACACGGGAAGGCGGGCGGAAGCGGCGCACGTTCAGATGCACAACCCGGAGCCGCCGAGCGTCGTGACCGGCCGCCGGTTCCTCTATGACGCCAGGTTCACGTCGAGCCATGGCGACTCCGCTTGCGCGAGCTGCCACGCCTTCGGCGATCTCGACAGCCTGGCCTGGGATCTCGGCAATCCGGACGGAAAAGTGATCGATAACCCCGGCCCCTTCAACAGCACGCTCGTCAACATCGTCACCGGGCAGCCCATGGAGCCTATCTTTCATCCGATGAAGGGCCCGATGGCGACGCAGAGCCTGCGCGGCATGGCCAACCATGGCCCGATGCACTGGCGCGGCGACCGCACCGGCGGCAACTCCGCGCCGAGCCAACAGCCGGACGGCGGGACGTTCGACGAGCGCGCGGCGTTCGCACAGTTCAATGGCGCGTTTCCCGACCTGCTCGGGCGCCACGCGGTCCTCTCGCAGACGGATATGGGGGCGTTCACCGACTTCATCCTCCAGCTCACCTATCCGCCGAACCCCAACCGGCGGATCGACAACGTGCTCACGCCGGATCAGGAGGCCGGGCGCAAGCTCTTCGACACCGTCAACTGCGGCATCCCGTCGGCTCCGGAATTCAACGGCGCCGTCCTCACCTGCACGGGTTGCCACACGATCGACCCGAAGGCCAATCCAGGCACCGCGGCGCCCGGGCTCTTCGGCTCGAACAGCCGCGGGAGCTTCGACTTCAATCCACAACTCTTCAAGGCGCCCCACCTGCGCAACCTTTATCAGAAGGTCGGGAAGTTCGGGAATCCCGAGAATCCCGGATTCCTCGGCGGCGACAATGGTTTCAAGGGAGATCAGGTGCGGGGTTACGGGTTCCTCAACGACGGGAGCCTGGATACGGTGTTCCGCTTCGTGCATGGGGTCAGCTTCTCGGAGATATTCAATGGGCCCAACAGCGACAGCATCCCCGAAGGACCGCAGGGGGAACTCCAGCGACGGCAGCTCGAGGCGTTCATCCTGGCATTCCCCACCAACCTGGCGCCGGTCGTGGGCCAGCAGGCCACACTCACGGCCGCGAGCTCGGCGGCGGTGGGCGCTCGCATCGACATCCTGCGCCAGCGTGCGGACGCGGGGGAATGTGATCTCATCGCCAAGACCCGCGTCGACGACGAGGAGGCCGGTTTCCTCTACGTGGGATCGGGCCTGTTCAGGAAAGACCGGCGCACGCAGGCGCCCATCACCGACGCGGCCTTGCGGGCTCTGGCCAGGAGCTCCGGACACCCCGTGACCTTCACCTGCGTGCCGCCCGGCTCCGGCGAGCGTCTCGGCGTGGACCGCGACGGCGACGGCTTCTGGGACGGCGACGAGCGCCACGCTCATAGCGATCCGGCGGATCCGGGCAGCCGGCCTTGATCTAAAAGGCAGGACCAGCCTGACGGCGAGCCTCAGGGGCGTGGCAAACGGGCCACGCCCCTTTTTCTTCAGCCTTTACGAAGTGGAAATCGCGAAACGCTGCGGAGTACTTAGCAGCAGATGCCGCAGTTGCGCTTTGGCAACCAGCAGCAGGCGTTGCCGCTACCGCACTGCGCATTGACGGTGCACTGGCAGGTCACGTTCGTGGAGCCGCCGCTCAGAATGTCGATCACGTTGGTGGTGCTGGCGGGGGTGGCCGCGGGGGTCTGCAGGAGCGATGCGGGCAACTGGAGAACCTCGAGCGCCGGAGCCGGGGCGGTCGTCTGAGGTGCCGCAATGGCGGCAACCGGGGCCTGCGGCGTCTGGGCGAGCAAACCGGATGAGGAAGCGATCAGGCCGAGGGTAGCGAGGACGAGCGCGGCGAGGACTCCGTTCTTCTTCGACATCTTTTTCCTTTCCGTCCCCGGGAATTCGGGGAACTGCCTACATCTTCCAAGGTGCCCGTCCGGCCGGAAAGCGAGCAGACTGCCGTAAGTCCTGGGATGTTTCCGGTATTCACCAATGTCCCGTCAAGCGAGTGGAGTCGGGTGCGGCATGGAGCTCGCCCCTGCTCACCCGGCCTAATGTAGAACTATGGTATATTCGCTACAGTGTGGAAGAAAACGAGCTTCATGCCCCAGAAAGGAGATCTCATGAAGAGGATGGTGTTCGGGTTGACCCTGGCTCTGTCTGCTCTCGGCTTTCTCGTATCTCCAGTTTTCGCGGAGGGCCCGCGACGGCAAGGTGTGCAGGAGCTGAACGCCGCGGACCGGGTGTTCCTGGCCTCGCTCGCGTCGCGGGCTCCGAAGGCTCCGGCGGCCCCCGTGAAGCATCCGTCCGCGGGTTGGGAGAAGGCGCTCTGTGGCGCTACGGCAGCCTGCGGTGGCGGCGTCACCGTGAGCTGCACGAGCAACAGCGCTGTCACCAGTTGCTCGGCCGCGGACCGCAACTGCCCCGAGCAGGGGCACGTCACCTGTGATGGCGTCACGACCTGGTGTCCCGGGACCTGTCCCTGTAGCGCCACGGCGCTCTGCGGCAGTGGGAGCTCCGTGAGTTGCTCGGGAAGCACCAGTTGCGCGACCGCGAACCGCAACTGTGCAGCGGGCGTGCAGGGGCACGTCACCTGCGACGGCGTCACGACCTCGTGTTCTCAAGCTTGTCCCCCCTGTAGTACCACGGCGCTCTGTGACGGTGGGACCCCCGTGAGCTGCTCGGGCAATAGTTGCTCGGCCGCGGACCGCGACTGCACGGGTACGGGCGATCAGGGGCACGTCACCTGCGACGGCACCACCACTTGGTGCTCTGCTGGCGTCTGCTGCTCTCTAAATTGTTACTGGGGCGAGCTGGACTGCGCCCAGACGTGCGGCTCTTGTCCCTATCACTATACTTGCGACGAGTTTAGCTGCACCGACAGTTGCCGCTGCGATTTCAGGTTCTGCGAAGCCCAGTAGGATCGACCGCCCCGGAGCGCGATTCAGGCCTCACCTCCCCGCCAACCTGGTGGAGGAGGTGAGGCCGTAGGCAATTCAACCGGAGCTTCTCTTCAGGCGGCGTCGGGAATCATCCACATTCCGCCTTTGGCCCGTAGCGAGGTCCCCACCTGGGGGACCACGAACCAGCCGGGGGCGAGGCGCGGACGGAAGCGTTGCGCCACCATGGCGAGGATGAGCTGCATCTCCATCATCGCGAGGTGACGGCCGACGCACATCCGCGGGCCCGTGCCGAACGGGACGTAGGCGTGGCGCGGCCGGCCGGCGACCTGGGAGGGCTCGAAACGCTCCGGATGGAAGGCCTCGGGCACTTTCCAGTAGTCCGGGTGCCGGTGGGTCGCATACGGGACGATCAACATCTGTGCACCCGCCGGAATCCGGTAGCCATTGATCTCGTCCTCGCCGCGAGCCGTCCGGTTGTAGAACCAGAAGGGCGGGTAGAGGCGCATCGACTCCTGGGCGACCTGCGAGGTGTAGGTGAGGCGCATCAGGTCCTCGAAGGTCGGGGTACGGCCGCCGAGCACCGTCGCCAGCTCCTCGCGCATGGTTTCGTCCACGCCCGGGTGCTCGTCGAGAAGATGCCAGGTCCAGGTCAGGGCGTCGGCCGTGGCCTCGTAGCCGCCGAACAGGGTGACCATGACCTCGTCGCGGATCTCCCGGTCGCTCATGCCCTGGCCCGTCTCCTCGTCCTTCGCGGCGAGCAGCATGCCGAGCAGATCTTCCATGTCCTCACCGCTCTGCCGGCGTTCCTTGATGATGCGGAAGACCATGGCGTCAAGGGTGGCGACCGCTTCCTTGCTGGCGTGCTGGTGGGGCAGGGGGACCCACTCGGGCAGGAAGTAGGTGGCCATGCGGGTGGTGATCTGTTCCAGGGCGGTGCTGAAGCATTCCGCCATGACCCTCAGCTCGCGGCTGTCGATGCTCAGGCTGAACATCGTCTTGACGATGATCCCGAGGGTGAGGGACATCATCTCCCGGCCGATCTCGAGCGGATCGCCCGCCGCGCTCGGCTCCTCCCATTGGGCGAGCCGCTGGTTCACGACCTCGGTCATGATCGGCACGAGGCCCGCCACGCGCTTGTGGGCGAATGCCGGCTGCATGAGGTGCCGCTGGCGGCGCCAGCTATCTCCCTCGTTGACCACCAGGCCATTGCCGAAAAGGAAGCGGGTGCGCTCGAACACGTCACCCTTCCAATAATTGTCATGGTTCGCCACCATGACGTGGTGAATATGATCGGGCAAAGTCACAAGGTAGATCGACCCGAATCCTAGGTCGAGGCGTACGAGATCATTATATTCGAGCATCATCCGAGTACAGAATCGGGCGGGATTCGGCAGCATGCGGGGCAGCGCCCCGACCAGAGGATAGCCATGGGGGGTGGGAGGGACTCTGCGAACCTGTTGGTCCACTCCCAATCTTTCGATCTGAGTCGTCATTTGACCCCTCCTCAGGTTCCCGCCACCACGCCTCCATGGCGGCGGTTCCTTGTCAGCGCTATGTAAGAGACACTACAACTTCAAGAGAATCATTCCGCAATCGGCGTGCCACCTGGGTTTCCGCTGGGAAAGGGTGTCTCAACCGGGCATTCGGTGTGTCAAAGCGAAAGAACGGCTCTCAATTTCGTGTTTCTGACACTCCTCCAAAAAGTGTCAGAAGGGGCTGACACGGATTGACAAGGGAAGCTTCCTCGGCCCCCATTGACCTCGCGCCGTGACACCGGTGTCCTCAGGAGAGAGCGGCGCCGGCCGCTTCCCGAAGCGGCCGCCGAGCAGCGGGTACGGCTTTGGGGCGGCTGAAAATCGCGATAGGATGCCACCGGATTCCTCATGGACGCGATCTTGGATCTATCCATCCCCTCCGAAGTCACCCGCACCGTCCTCGACACCGGAGGTCTGACCAAGGACGAGATCCGCGAGGCGTGGGGGCTCGGCGAGGAGGAGTACCGCGAGCTTCAGCGGCGGCTCGCCAATCATCCGGAGATCGAGCTGGGCCCTCAGGGTACGGGCGGCTTCCAGGCCCGGCGTCGGCGGGGACGGCTGCCGGAGGAGACAGCGGGGACCCCCGTCCTGCTGCGCGCGGACTGGGAGGAGCGGTCCGTCGAGCGCCTCGCCGAGCTGCTCCAGCACGCCGAGCTCGAGGAGCTCCTCGGCCACCTCTTGTATACGCTCCGACAGGCCCGCAAGGAGACAGAAGGCGTGGACCGGCGCGGCACCAAGCGGGAGCTTGCCACGGCTCTCGTGCTCCAGAACGGAGTGGATCTGTTCGGGGACCCACGGGTGCGGCAGGCGGTCGCCAAGGCTGCCGGCGCAGTCGATTGGCCGCGCCGCTGGCATCCCGGCAAGCCTTCGGCCAACGATTTCGTGGAGCGGGTGGGGTTTCCGCCGGAGCTGGCCGGCGTGCCCACGCCGGAGTCGCCGCCGGATCTCGAATATCTGGAAGGGCGTTTTCGCCTTCAGCCATTGCAGCCTTTCCAGAAGGAGGTCCAGCGCGGCGTGCTGGAAACGCTTCAGGAGCCCATCGGCCGGCGTTGCATCGTGGCCTTGCCCACGGGGAGCGGCAAGACGCGGGTGGCGGTGGAGAGCATCGCGTACTGGATGTTCGACCGCTATGACCGGGACCGCGAGCTGGCCGACCGCGGCGCCGCGCTCTGGCTCGCCCACACCGAGGAGCTGTGCGAGCAGGCCTGCGCCTGCTTCCGGCAGGTGTGGGAGTCGCAGGAGGACGTTGTCCCCACTACGCTCGTCCGCTTCTGGGGATCGCACACTCAAGATCTCCTCGCCCATCATCCGACGCTGAGGCAAGCGCTCCAGCGGCCGAGCGTGCTGGTGACGACGCCGCAAAGGCTGCTCAACCTCCTGGACGGCAAAATCCGGGGGAGCGACGCAGTGCTGGCGGATCTGGTGGCGGCCCTCGGACTGATCGTGGTGGACGAGGCGCACCGGGCCGCCGCTCCCTCCTACCGGCGGATTCTGGAGACCCTGGCGCCGGGCGAGCGGCCGGTGTCGGTCGTGGGGCTCACGGCGACGCCCTTCCGCATGGAATATCTGGGCGACGATCCCGAGGAGGGGACGCGGGAGCTGAAGGAGATCTTCCATCGCCTCGTCGAGCCGGTCCGTACCCTGGGCGAGAGCCCGCGGATCACCCTCCAGGAGATGGGCGTGCTGGCGCGGCCGGTCTTCGTGACCCTGCGCACGCCGACCACCATCCGGCTGCCGAACCCGCCGGCCTCGGCGCTCCTCTCCGAGCAGGAGCTGGAGCGGCTGGACCGGGTGCTCGCCATCCGTACGGACAACACGCCCCGGCGGCTGGTGGTCTTCCATCACCTGCTGCCGCTGGCGCGGAACCCGGACCACCTCATCCTCTACTTCGGTCCCAGCGTGAGGGATGCCGAATGCATGGCCTTCCTGCTGCGGCAGGCGGGAGTGCCGGCGGCCGTGGTCAGCGGCGTTACCCGCGACGTGACCCGCCGCCAAGTGGTGAGCGAGTTCAAACAGGGCGAGCTGCGGGTGCTCTGCAACTGCGAGGTGCTGACCACGGGCTTCGACGCCCCGAGGGTGACCCACGTCGTGATGGCCCGCCCCACCGTCAGCCGCGTCCTCTACGAGCAGATCGTCGGCCGGGGCTTGAGGGGACCGAAGTTCGGAGGCACCGAGACCTGCGTCGTCGTCGACTGCGAGGACAACTACCGCGGCGACCGTCCGCCCATGGGGTACGAGGCGTTTCGGCGGGTTTGGTATGGAAAGAGGGCTTAAGCCGAGCGATCGGGAACGATCCGAAACCGGCGCTTCCCCTCGATCCGGTAGGTCTCGAAGTCGTCATGGTCGACCGTGAAGATCGTCGTGAGTGCTTCCCGTCTCGCAAGATGGACGAGAGTGGCATCGACGAAGTCCATCGGTCGGTCCTGATATCTCAGCATCAAAGTGGCGAGCTCGGGAAGATCGTCGTCCGTGATGGGTAGAACGGTCACCGCACCGGAGCGCAGAAAACTCCAAGCGGGAGAAAGATCCGAGGAGCGAGGAAGCAGATGAAAGACCTCGGCAAGGACCGCGGCGGAGGTCGCCAAAGGGAGCTGAAGGGTGGGGAAGGACTCGGCGCAGAGCCGATGCCACTTGTCGCCGCGATTCAACAGGGCCAGGATGGCGCCGGTATCGATAAGGCCCCGCGGTCTATCGACCATGCCGTCGTGCGATCCTCGCTCGCACTTCGGACCTGGCGGACTCCGCTAGATCCGGCCCTCCATCGATCGTGCCGAAGAACTTCGTCGCTTCTTCATGCAAGCGTCGTTGACGTTCTTCCTCGTCCTCGCTCCGATTGCGGGTGCGCTGAAGCCAATCCTTGGTGATCTCCTCAAGGAGATCCGAAAGGCTCTTCTGCTCCGCGCGTGCAGCGTCCTGCAAATCGCTCTTCAGATGCGGAGAGAGACGCCAACTATAGACCTCGGTCTTCATGCACCACAGTGTAGTGCAGATCACGTCTAGAGTCCACTCGCTCCCCGGTGCTATCCTCCTTCCCGCTGAACAAACTCAGTTCGAGGAGATGTGCCGATGAGCTCCAAGCGGGCCTCGTGGTCCCTGATCGTTCCTGTCGTGGTATTCGCCTTGGCGTTTTTTGTTCTGCGGCCGGACCCTCCGGTGCGGGCGGCTCAGGAGGCGCAGCCTGCGGTGCCGGCTCCCCCGGCGGACATCTGCTCGCGCCCTCTGCCGCTGCCCAGCGAGTTTCCCTTCGCCAAGTCCGAGTACGAGCGCATCGTGGGCCGGTTCCTCAGGGCGGGGTGCTACCGCGTCATGAATTGGCACCACGACAAGCAGATCCGGCCGACCGGCCCCACCTTGGCGGCCCTGGGTGGCGATCCCCATATGCCTTCCTGGATCACCAGCACGCTCGGCACTCACAACACGGTCGTCATCTACTACTCGCCGGACGTCTTCCGCTGGATGTGCGAGCAGGATGGAGCGCACGAGCGCCGGCAGGTCGCGGAGTGCCGCAAGGCCTGCCCCACCTGCAAGCTGGACGGCAGGGACCCCGTCCGCCCGATCGCCGACGGCGCCATGATCCTCAAGCTGATGTATGGCAACACCACGGAGCAGCGTCTTCAGGACCCGTCCATCCCCCCGGGGGAGTCGAACATGATCGCCCTGATGGTGCGCGACAGCCGGGGCTCGAAGGACGGATGGTACTGGGGCTCGTGGGACCCGCAGGCGACCGAGGCCTCACAGCTCGACTGGCCGCCGCCGGTCAACCTGCCCTATCCCTGGATGGGCTTCGGCTACTACTGCCTCAACTGCCACGCCTCGGCGCGGGACGAATCGACGTTTTCCAGCGTTAACAACGTCCTGGGCGATCCGGACACGTTCATCAAGTTCCTGTATCAGGACCAGCCGCCCATCGTCGGCGAGCCCAAGCAGCCGGCGGTGGAGACGATCTCGGCCCACGAGCGGTTCGAGCCCGAGCAGGATCTGAAGGCGAAGGCCGAGAGCTCGCGGCTGCTGTGGAACCACGTGCCCTGGCCGAACCCGGACGTGAATCGGGTCAGCCAGCCGTTCTCCCAGTACTCGCCCGAGTTCCTGACGACGTTCGGCGCCAGGGTCGTCGTCCAGCCGAGCCCCAAGGAGATCACCGGCCTCTACATGCCGCCCGAGGTCTACGACCACCTCTTCTCGGGACCGGACGGGCCGCCCCTCTTCCTCACCTCGGACCAGTGCGTCGGCTGCCACGCCGCGGGCTCGACCGGTCTGCACTACGACATGACGCTCCAGCAGATCGGACAGCCGGCGTACACCAAGCTCCTCGACCTCGCCCAGTATGGCGAGTGGCGCGGCTCGCCGATGGGGCTCGCCGGGCGCGATCCCGTCTTCTTCTCGCAGCTCGAAACGGAGCAGAAGGCGCACCCCGCCCTGGCCAAGATCGCTCCCGACCTCTGCCTGCACTGCCATGGCGTGATGGGGCAGAGGCAATATTGCCTGGATCAGTTCAAGGACCCGAAGCGCGGCAACGAGGTCTGCAACAACACGGCCCTGCTGGGCCTGGACAAAAACTCGCAGCCCATCGTGCCGCGGCAGCTCTTTACTCGCGAGATGGTGAAGGCGATTCCCTTCCAGGCCAGAACAGAGTCGCAGAAGAAGGACGCGAAATACGGCGGCCTCGCCCGCGACGGCGTCTCCTGCGCCACCTGCCACCACATCGAGATCGACGACAAGGCGCCCACCGGTCCCACTTTCACGGGCGACTTCAAGGTCGGCGCGGCGGACGTGCTCCACGGCCCCTTCGACGGACCGCAGCAGGTGCCGATGGACCACACCCTGGGCGCGAAGCCGGTGGAGTACCCGCTGGTGCGCTCGTCGAAGGTCTGCGGCAGCTGTCACAGCGTGGTGCTGCCGGTGTTCGATGGCGACAAGCCGTTCGTGCCCCGCGGAGCGAAAAAGCCCAAGATCATCATCGAGCAGGCCACCTATCCCGAGTGGGTGTTCAGCGACTTCCGCGACGACGGACCGACGCCCCGGTCGTGCCAGGACTGCCACATGAGCTCGTCGTACCCCGGCGGGCCGCAGCCGCTGAGCTTCAAGATCGCCTCCATTCAGGAGGCGAGCAACATGCCGCAGACGGAGAACCGTCTGTCACAGAAGGACATCGATCTCACGCCCCGCTCGCCCTTCGGCCGGCATTCGCTGGTGGGGCTCAACACCTTCTTCAACAAGTTCGCCCAGCAGTTCCCGGACATCCTGGGCATCCGCGTTCAGGACCCGATGCTCGGCGGCAAGGGTGTCGCACCGCTGGAGACGACCTTCAACTCCATGATCCAGCAGGCGGACACGGCGACGGCGAAGGCGTCGGTCACGAAGGTCCAGATCGTCAAGGACCAGCTCGTGGCGGACGTTCAGGTGGAGAGCCTGGTAGGGCACAAGTTCCCCTCGGGCGTGGGCTTCCGCCGCGTCTTCCTCACCTTCGAAGTATTGGACGCGAACGGCAACGCGCTGTGGGTCTCCGGGCGGGCGAATTCGACGGGAGTGCTGGTGGACTCCGCCGGCAAGCCCATCGCCGGCGAGTTCATGTGGAACAGCGAGTGCCGGCCCAAGACCCCGGCGGAGCAGAAGATCCAGCCGCACTACCAGACCATCACACGCCAGGACCAGGCGCAGATCTACCAGGAGCTGGTGCGGGACGCGAGGGGACGGCTGACGACGAGCTTCCTCTCGCTGGCCCATGTGATCAAAGACAATCGCCTGCTTCCCCGCGGCTGGACGCCGACGCTGGAGCTCGCCCGCAAGGACGGGCTGGGGAGCCCCAAGCTGAGCTCGGAGGATCTGATTCACGACATCCTGCCCAACCTGCCGGACGGAAAGGGTGGAGAGGTGAACGATCCCTGGTACATGCCGAAGGCCGAGGGCGGCCGGGGCGGGGGAGGGGACGCGCTGATCTACGCGGTTCCCCTGGCGGACCTGCTCGGCGTCCAGCCGGCGAGCGTGCGGGTGACGCTCTACTACCAGGCCATGCCGCCCTTCTATCTCCAGGACCGCTTCTGCTCGACGCCCACCGGCCCGGACACCTCGCGCCTCTTCTTCGTCGCCGGCCACACCAACCTCGACAAGACCCGCGCCGAAGGCTGGAAGCTGCAGGTGGTATCGAGCGGCGTGGTGCCGGTGGGGTCGGCGGTGGCGGCGGAAGCTCGTCCTGTGGCTGGCCGACAGTAGCCCCACCCCTCTGGCTGAAGCGGGCGTGCCGGCCGGTGTAGGATCAAGGGGACATGGGGACGACGCGCATGACGGACGCTGACACCTGCCGAGAGATGCTTCGGCAGGCGTTGCAGGATCCGAACGTCGAGTTCCGAGATGGGCAGTGGGAAGCGATCGACGCGCTGGTGAATCGGCGCGAGAAGTTGCTGGTCGTTCAACGCACCGGCTGGGGGAAGAGTTCGGTCTATTTCATCGCTACCCGCATTCTTCGCGACCGGGGTACAGGGCCGACGCTCATCGTCTCACCCCTGCTCGCCCTGATGCGCAATCAAATCGAAGCGGCCGAGAGGCTAGGTCTTCGGGCAGTGACCATCAACTCGACCAATAAAGACGAGTGGACGCGTCTCACCCGAAGCATCCAGCAGGACGAGGTGGACGCGGTCCTGATTTCTCCGGAACGCTTGGCGAACGATGAGTTCGTGCAGGACGTCTTGTTACCGACGGCGAACCGGATTGGTCTCCTGGTGGTGGATGAAGCGCACTGCATCTCGGACTGGGGCCACGACTTCCGTCCTGATTACCGGCGGCTGGTGAATGTCCTCCAGCGTATGCCGGTCAATATTCCGGTGCTCGGCACCACGGCCACGGCGAACGATCGGGTTTTGAACGATATAGTGGCTCAACTGGGAGACATACAGGTCCAGCGTGGCTCGTTGATGCGGGACACTCTCGCCTTGCAGACGATCCGCCTGCCGGACCAAGCGGCGCGGCTGGCGTGGCTGGCTGAGCATGTGCCGGAGCTGCCCGGCACCGGCATAATCTATACCCTGACTAAGCGTGATGCCAAACAAGTCGCGGGATGGTTGAATCAGAGGGGAATTACGACCCGCGCCTACTATAGTGGCGTCGAGGAAGAGCTTGATTCCAACCTTGACTCCGATGACTACCGGCAGCATCTCGAAGGGCTACTGCTCAATAATGAGATCAAGGTCCTCGTTGCTACGACCGCTCTGAGCATGGGTTACGACAAACCGGACCTGGGTTTCGTCGTCCACTATCAGGCCCCGGGCTCGATCGTAGCCTATTACCAGCAGGTCGGGCGCGCAGGCCGTGCCATCGATTATGCGGTGGGCATGCTGATGTCGGGGCGGGAAGATGCAGAGATCCAGGACTACTTCCGCGGCAGCGCATTCCCCGACGCGCCCCATGTGAAGGCGATCCTGGAAGCATTGGAGGAGAGCGACGGACTGACCGTGCAGGAGATCGAGAAAGCCGTAAACCTGCGCGATGGGCAGATCAAAAAAGTCTTAAAGTTTCTCTCCGTTGACAACCCCTCACCGGTCTTGAAGGACGGCTCTCGGTGGCTGAGAACTCCTGTACCGTATGAAATGGATCAGGCTCGAATCGAGCGGCTGACTCACCAGCGCGAAGAGGAGTGGCGGGAGGTCCGAGACTACCTCGATACGCGAGAGTGTCTGATGATGTTCCTGGCGCGTGCTCTGGACGACACAGATCCGCAGCCGTGTGGAAAGTGCGCTCGCTGCCTGGGCCGGCCTGTGATCGATGAAACCTTCAGCGATCTTGCGGCCATTGACGCATCCCTATACCTCAAACGAACCGACTTGACCTTGAAACCCAAGGTCCAGGTGGCTAGAGGTGCATTTCCCGGGTATGGATTCCAAGGCAATCTGCCCCAGAACCTGCGCGCCGAGACCGGAAAGATTCTCTCTCGCTGGGGTGACGCTGGTTGGGGGCGTCTGATCGCTGATGACAAACATGCGGGTCGGTTCCGCGATGAGCTGGTGGGAGCTGTCGCGGAGATGGTTCGGGATCGCTGGTGCCCGGATCCGCCGCCCACATGGGTAACCTGCGTCCCGTCGCACAAGCGCCCTGAGCTTGTTCCGGAATTTGCGCGCCGGTTGGCCCAGCGACTCGGATTACCCTTCGTGTCCGCGATTAGCAAGGTGCTTGACAACCAGCCGCAGAAACTAGAGCAGAATCGCTTTCATCAATGTAGTAACCTCGACAGAGTTTTCAGCGTTCGCGAGGTCATTCCATCTGGGCCGGTGTTGCTCGTTGACGACATCACGGACTCAGGCTGGACGATGACGGTAATCGCTGCCTTGCTTCGCCAAGCAGGTAGCGGTCCGGTCTGGCCGGTGGCACTGGCGACGACCAGCGCGGGAGATTGAATATGAACGTCAGCACTCAAGCTCAGGCCATACTGCTGATGACGGCTTGGTTCACGAAACCTGCGAAGGGAGAAGCCAAGCCGCTCACTCCGACCGAGTGGGGGCGCTTCGCCGCTTGGCTCAAAGACCAGAATAAGTCTCCTGAGGCATTGCTGGCTAGCGGTGATCCCCTGGACTACCTGAAGGGTTGGTTGGACCCTTCCGTAACACCGACTCGCATTCGAGATCTGCTGGGGCGCTCCGCGGCGTTGGGTCTGGCGTTGGAAAAGTGGTATCGGGCAGGACTTTGGGTGATGACGCGATCAGACTCAGACTACCCTGCACGTCTCAAGAAGCGTTTGAAGCTCGATGCGCCGCCCGTGCTGTTCGGCTGCGGCGAGCGGCAACTGCTCGATCGCGGTGGAATCGCCGTGGTCGGCTCGCGAGCTGCTGGAGAAGAGGATCTTGCCGATACCTCTTGCCTCGGAGCAGAGATCGCGTCGCAAGGCTACTCTGTCGTTTCCGGGGGGGCGCGTGGAGTGGATGAAGCAGCGATGCTGGGAGCGCTCGATAAAGAAGGCACTGTGACCGGAGTCCTGGCTGACAGCTTGTTACGTGTCGCGACTTCCGCAAAATTTCGCAAGGGATTAATGGGGAAGAATCTGGTGCTCGTCTCCTCGTTCAATCCGGAGGCAGGCTTCGACGTCGGCAATGCGATGGCACGCAACAAATATGTCTACTGCCTCTCCGATGCAGGAATCGTGGTATCCACCAGCAAGGAGAAAGGCGGCACCTGGAACGGCGCCATTGAGAACTTGAAGTATGGATGGGTACCGTTATGGGTCAAGAAACATGGCGATCCAGAGTCAGGAAACGCCGCCCTGATCAAGATGGGGGCACGATGGCTACCCGCTGAAAATCTGGCCGTCGGCTCTCTGGCATCTCAGGAGCAGATTAACTCGATTACGGCCAGCGCTCCTGGGCCCCGACCTGGTGCAAATGGAGGCAAGCTCGAGCCGCCGGTGGCAGTTGACCGCCTTAGCTTTTATGAGCTTTTCATCCGTCGGCTCGAAGCTCTTACCTCCAAATCTCCGGTGACCTTGGATGAGTTGCTGCAACAGATCGATGTGAGCAAGCCTCAGATGAACGACTGGATCAAGCGGGCTGAAGCCGAAGGCCGAGTCAACAAGCTCGACAAGCCTGTGCGATATGCGTCGGCCAGAGCCCGGCAACAACGGTTGGACCTCTGACTAATCCAGAGCCCGCACTCCGGCGGCGCCGTCGCGGCAGATCGCGGTGTGCGGGTGATCCGGGCCGAGGGCACGTTCGAAGATGTCCAGGGCGCGGCCGTAGAGGGCGGCGGCCTCGGTGGGGTCATCAGGGCGGGCGGCGGCGAGGAGGGTGGCGAGGTTGTGAAGGGTGAGGCCGAGGTCGGGGTGGTCCGGCCCCAGAACGGTCTCCTTGATCTCGACGGCGCGGCGGTAGAGGCGCTCGGCTTCGGCGGTATCTCCCTGGGCCTGGCGGATGGCGGCCAGGTTGTTCAGGTTGACCGCGATCTCGTAGTGCACCGGGCCGTGGACGCGTTCGAAGACGGCGAGCACATGCGTGTAGAGCTCTTCGGCCTCTCCGATCTTCCCCTGGGCATCGAGGAGAGCGGCGAGTGCGGCCTTGTCGGCGGCGGTCTCGGGATGGTCAGGCCCCAGCGCCTTCTCACGGATCGCGACCGAGCGCCGCGCGAACGGCTCGCCGCGCGGGGCATTGCCGCGGGCGTGCTCCAGGCCTCCCAGGTTGTGCCAGAGGCTCGCGGTCGCCAGATGATCCTCGCCATAAGTCCTTTCCAGGATCGCCAGAGCCCGGCGGTAGAGCGGCTCGGCTTCGTCGTAGCGGCCCTGGAGCTTGCGCAGGATGCCCAGATCGTTGAGCAGGATGGCCATCCGGGGATCGTCCGGTCCGAAGGTCTCCTCCGTCGACGCGAGAGCGCGGCGGAAGAGATCTTCGGCCTGCGGGTACCGGCCCTGGTCGCGCTCGCGGCTGGCGAGCAAGCCGAGGGACTCGATCGGCCGCATGGCGACTCTACCGGGAGGCCGGCACGATCAGGGTCTGATTGTGGTTGGCGGTAACCCGGTCGAGGATCAGGGCAAGGATGTCCATGGCGATGACTCCAGAAGCTTGAAGCTTCGTAGCGGCGAGGCGGCAGGAACGCCGCCTGACCCCTGAAGAACGCGGGGTGGAGACGATTCCCCTCAGGCAGGACGCAGCGGACGGACGTCGCCGTCCGTCCGGACCGCGGGCTGGGCAAGCGCGCGCTGAATCTTGTAGCGGGCGAAGAGCGTCCTCAGCTCGCGGGGATGGTGGCGGACGGCCCCGGCGAATTCCCGCAGGCAGAGCGCCTCGATGCGCAGGGATTCGAGCACGCCATCCCGCGACGTGCGGCGCCAGACGACGGCGACTCCCAGCAGCCCGAGCACGGCTCCCGAGGCGAGGTCGAGGGTGTGGTGCTCGTGCAGGAAGAGCGTCGAGACGGCCACCCCGGCGGTCCACAGCGTGAAGAGGATCCTTCCCAGGGGGCCGCAGCGCAGGCCGAAGACGATCGCCGCCGTCACCGCGAAGGCGATGTGGAGCGACGGGAACTCGTTGTACTGAAGGTTCATCCGGTCCGCGAGGTGGAAGATGGCGCCTCCAATGCCGGATGCCACCCGTGGCGGATAGGCCTGCACCATGGGGACGCTCAGGTAGACGACGCCGGCGGCCAGCGTCTCGGCCGTGAGAGCCAGGAAGAACGGCGTGAACGAGCGCCACGTCCGCAGGATGAAGGGCGTCAGCAGCAGGAGCAGGGGAACGGTGAGGTAGACCACCGAGAGCCAGGGCAGGAAGGGCAGGCGCAGCTCCCAGGCGAAGTGGAAGTCGGGGCGGATGCGGCGCAATCCCGCGAGCAGGCTGGTGCCGCCGTAGACCGATAAGAAGATCTTCGAGAACAGGTACGAGAGGGGGACCGTCAGCTTGAGGCTGGCCATTCCCGGCCAAGCCAGCAAGGGCTCTCTGGGTGCGGCGTTGAGCGAGGCGTGCTGCACGATCCGGTTCACCTCAGACCTGAAGGAGGACGGTCTGTTTGAAGAGCGACAACACGATCTTCAGACCGATCCTTCCCGAAAAAGTTCCAGGGAGCCCGGAAAAACGTCGCGCCATCCCGCGGCGGGCGACAGTGCGAGAGGTTTGATGTCCCCCAGCCGCTGTCCCCGCTCGCGGCATTTCTCCAGATAGAGGGGGAAGGCCGCGCCCGCGATGTGGAAGATTGCCGCCGGCGCCAGCTGCCCCAAGGCCACGCAGGCCCGGTAGTGCGGATTGGCTTCCAGCTCGTCCTCGACGACGGCCGCCAGGCGAGGAACCGGGCCTTCACTTTCCACATACAGGACATACCGCGGCGGGCTTGAAGAGTCCTCGTCCGGCGCCAGCATCGCGAAGCGGGGAGCGGCGCCGAGCCGGCGGAAGGCTCGGGCGAGGGCACTGGCCACGAAGCTCTCGTGCAGCTTCTCGCCGCGCAGGTCGGAGACGTGTCCCTCCCGGCCCAGGAACCTGAGCGATGGCGTGCGCCCGGCGAAGCCGTTCACCTCCACCCGGTCCTCCAGCTTGTAGCGGTAGAGGCCGCCGCCTGTCGTAGCCACTACTGAATAGGTGCCTCCAGGCTCGAGCTCATGGGACAGCCGGGGCCGTTCGGTCCCGCCTTCGGGCAGGAACTCGAAGAAGTGAGAGCGGATCGCGAGCGGCGTCCGGCCATCGAACGGAATCGTCACGAACGCCTCCGTCGCCAGCAGCCCCTTGGGCTGGATCTCCACTCCGGGGAAGGTCCTCCGCAGCTCGTCGAGATGGAGGGCTGCGTGGGCGTCTCCCCAGCAACTGATCAATCCCAGCCGTGGCCAGAGGCGAGCCGGAGCGTCCGGAGCGAGGCGCCGCAGCTCCGCCGCTCGCCCCGGTAGAGGCCGCAATGTCCTTCCCACGATCTTCGTTCCCTTTTCCACGTCCCTCAGCAGGTCATTCCAGAACGCCGGCAGCGCCGCCATCAACAACATTAGAAAGCTCGGGTGCCAGACGGAGATCAACGTCAGGTCCGGGCGCCGCAGCAGGAAGAGAAGGGTGGCGTAGCGGAACGCATCCACGTCCCGCAGGAAGCGCACGGCGCCCGGCACGGCGAGGGTCGAGTCCACGAGTCGCTTCCAAAATCCACCCAGATACTCTGCGTCCTCCTCGAACCCGACCTTCACGAATCCTCCGCTTTCCTCCTCGTCCAGTTGGATCGGGCTGATCGACCAGTATGCGCAGCCGAGCGCCAGCCGGGGGCGGTGAAGGTAGAGATCGAATATCCAGGGGGCGATCGCACGGCGGATCTCGGCCTGCATCGTCGCCGTGTAGGGAATGTGTTTAGCCGCCGCGGACGAGCCGCTCGTCACCTCCAGGGTGCGCACGGGGGACCGTGTCAGCACCGCCGTGTCTCCCTGGGCGATACGCGAGATCCAGGGTTCCATCTCCGCGTATCCCGCCAGGGGAACCCGGTCCTGAAACTCCCGGGCGGTGCGGATGGCGGCGAAGCCGTGGGCCTTGCCGAAGGCCGTCCCGGCATTCGCCGAAAGGTACCGCCGGAGGATCGCCGCCTGGGTTGTCTCAGGCTGATTGAGGGCGGCGCGGAACCGCCACCATCCGCCCGCGTTGGCGGCGAGCCAGGGGAGCGTCTTCACGCCGGCTTCGCCGTGAGGGTGACGCGCCCCTGGCGCCACATCCGGCGACCCGCGGGGGTGAGGTTGTCTTCGGTCAGCCCGGTGAGGCAGACGAGCTCGTCCCCTTGTGTCCAGCCGGGGTTTCGCTCCAGGAAGAACGCGACGTGGGGATCGGCGAGCCGGCCTTGGGGAATGGCGTCGAGCCCCTCGCGGAGGACTTGGGGCTGGGGGAAGCGGACGACGCCGGCCGCCGCGTCGAACAGGGGGCCGAAGCGCTCCCGGGCGAGATGATCGATGAGCGCTTGGACCTCCTGCGGTGTCTCGGATTCCGGCCGAGGCCAGAAGTCCCGCCAGAAGACGGGCAGAAAGCGATAGGTGCGGAAGCCCGAGGTGAGGAGCAGCCAGAGAAGGCGGCCTCGCGGGTGACGCTCGCGCAAGGCGCGGATGGCGGCGATCCAGGCCTTGGGCAGAGCCGCCGTGGCCCAGGCCCCCTGCTCGACGATGGTGTCTCCCGAGTAGACCACGGTCAGCGGCTCGCCGCCGGGCCCCGCCGTTTCGTAGATCCGCAGGGTGGAGAAGCCACGCAGCCGGCCGTCCTCCTCCAGGAGCAGAATCCAATTCTTCTCGGCGAGGTCCGCGGCGAAGCGCTCCGGGCTCACTCCTTGAAAATGAGCGGAGAGGAGGGCGAACAGCGCGTCCTGATCCTCCGTCGTCAGCTCCTCGCGAGCCACCAGCCGGCCGGTCACAGCAGGGCCACCTCGACGTGGGGCATTCGGCCGTCCAGAACGGTCTGATTCTCCCAGAGTACTGTGTAGAGGATGCTCGCATAGGCGCGCGGCTTGAAGCGCTTTTCCAGCCAGGATCGCCAGGGATGGCGCGCCGCGAGCCCGGTCACCACGTAGACGTATCGTCGCGCCCGGGCCTCGGCGTAGGCCGCCTCCACCAGGGCGCCGAAGATCTCGGGATCGTCCTCATCCACCGCGAGATGGGAGAGGTAGGCGTGGGGAAGGGCCTTTCCCGAGGCCGGCAGGCGGGGCGTGCCGAGCAGGGGGGCCAGGCCGTTCATCCACGGCCGCCAGCGGGCGAGTCGCGGCGCATAGCCGCGAACGACGACCTGCTTGAAGCCGCTCTGGTCCCACAGTGCGAGGGTGCCCACGACCTGGGTATCTACCACGGCGAGAAAGAAATCGCCCGGCGAGAGCCCGCGGCTGCGTTCCGGCGACTGGAGATCCGCCGCCGAAAAGCGAGGAGCGAGCTGGTAGCGGCGGCGGTTGCGCTCCAGGCAGGCGGCGATCTCTCCCAATCTCTCCGGCGTTCCCCGCTCGATCCGCACTCCCTTCGTCCGCCGCGGCCGGGAGGTCGTGGGCACGATGAGCGTCGTCCACTCCTCGATCTCCTGATACCTGGGGAGACCCGGCAGGCCGGCGCCCAGCAGGCGGCGGGCGACGTCGTTGTCGGCGACGATGCTGGTGAGATCGAACGGCATTTCTTCCGGATTGCGAAACGAGCGGATGAGATCGTAGCCGGATGACAGCAGGCGGATCAGCCGCTTTCGTCCACGGTGGTCGCGGTCCACCCGGAGCTGCGAGAGATAGCCGAGGCGGCAGGGCTCGCCGTTGACGAAGGCGTTCCACACCGAGCGGCTGCCCATTCCCACGATGCCGCCTTGAGGGTTCCGCGCGACGATGGTGCGGTGTGGCTCACCCTCCACCGCCGCGGCGAGGAAGACGTTCGGCTCGCGCTCCAGGGAAACGCGGATCTCGCCCTCCATGGGGTTGTCCCGCAACAGCCGGCGCAGCTCCGGGTCGTCCTCCGCGGTGGCCTCCTCGACGACCATTCCGCCGGCGCGGATCAATCGGCGCGCAGCAGAGGTCCGGACCAGTCCTCCTCTCCCAGCGGAAAGTGATTGCGCCCGTCCACGTCGGCGCGGTGGAGGTGATTGATCAGGAAGAAGTTGCGGAACATGAAGAAATCCGAGCGGTTCACCGTATCGACCGAGCGCCGCAGGATGCTCGGCCACGAGTAGAAGCTGCGCCGCGCCTCGACGCACCCGTGCTCCACCTCCTCGGCCGACATTCTCGCCGGGCGGAAGGGAACCTTGTTGTAGCTGTAGTTTTCGTCGAGCCACCAGGACTCGTAGAGGAGCTTCCCCTCCGCCTGCAACCGGCGGTAGAGCGGGGTGCCGGGGAAGGGCGTCAGATGATTGAACGCCGCGATGTAGAAACCGTGCTCGCGGGCGAACTCGACGGTGCGCTGGAAATCCTCCGGCGTGTCGTGATCGTAACCAAAGATGAACGTGCCGTAGAGGCGGATGTCATGCTTCCGCAAGTTTTCCAGGGCCTTCCCGTAGCCGCCCCGCATGGTGTTGAAACCTTTGTTCATCGTCCGGAGGTTCTCCGGGTTCAGGGTTTCGAAACCGATGAGCACGCCCATGCAGCCGCTGCGCCGCAGCAGGTCGAGAAACTCCTCGTCGTGAGCGGCGTTGATGCTCGCCTGGCTCACCCAGCGCACCTTGAGGGGGATGAGGGCGCGGAAAAATTCCTTGGCCTGCTCCATGTTGGAGGTGATGTTGTCGTCGACGAAGAAGATCAGCCCCTTCGAGCCCTTTAAGGCGGCGACCTCGGCGAGGATCTCATCCGCCGGACGCCGGGTCTGGGTGGCGCCGAACACCGTCTGCACGGCGCAGAAATCGCATTTGAAATGACAGCCGCGGCCGGCCTCCACCAGCCCGACGGGCAGGTAGCGCTTGCCCGCGAAGATCCGGCGGTCCGGCCGCGCTCCGGCGAGCGAGGGGCGGCCCGTCTGGCGGTACATCTTTTTAGGAGTGCCGTGGCGATAATCGTCAATCACCTCCGGCCACAGGATCTCGGCCTCGCCCACCACCACGGAGTCGGCGTAGGTGGCCACTTCGTCCGGGCAGAGGCTGGCGTGAAAGCCGCCCATGACGACCGGCACGCCGCGCCGCCGGTACTCCGAGGCGATCTGGTAGGCCCGGCGGGCCGTGTAGGTCTCGACGGAGAGCGCCACGAGGTCCGTGGGCTCGTCGAAGGGCATCCTCTCCATGCGGTCGTCATGGAACCGCACCTCCACGTCCGGCGGCGTCAGCCCGGCGATGAGGGCCGGCGGCAGCGGCTCCATCTGCCAGGTGCGGATGTACGAGCTGTCGCCCGCGCGCCGGCCGATACACGGGTGGACGAGGGTCACTCTCATGCCGCATTCCGCTCGCGGCCGAGCCCGAGAATCCAGTCGCAGTTGTAGAAGCGGTGCAGATTGTGGGCGTAAAAGCGGTAGCCGAGATTGGTGCCGATCCGCACCGGCAAAGGGCTGGGGCTGGCCTTGAGCCGCTTCCAGATGGACGGCGCGCTGTAGGCGTGCTTCCAGGCCGTCTCGATCCCCTGCTGAAGCTGCTCGACGCTCATGTGGGAAGGCTGGAAGACGACGTGCTGGCCGTCGTAGAGCTCCCAGTTGCGGGTGAGGATGCGTCCCTCCCGCTCCAGGCGGTGGAACAGAGCCGTGCCGGGGAAAGGCGTCACCACGGCGAAGCGGGGGAGATCGATCCGCGCCTCGACGGCGAAACGGGCCGTCTCCAGGAAGATCTCCGGGGTGTCATGGTCCAGACCGAAGACGAAGCAGCCCTGGAGGGCGATGCCGTGGCGGTGAAGGGTTGCCACCAGCTCCTTGTAGCGCTCCGGCGAGTTGAAACCTTTCTTCGAGTCCCGCAGGTTCTGCCGTGAGATCGATTCGAGGCCCATCAGGATCCCCTTGCAGCCGCTTTTCTGGGCGAGCGAAAGAAGGTGCGGATCATCGCCCAGCAGGACGGTCGTGAGGCCGTACCACTGGACTTTGAGGGGAATCAAAGCTGTAAAGAGCTCCGCCGCGTAGTGGCGGTCCGAGATCAGATTGAGATCGACGAAGATGAGCTTGCGCGCCTTCATCTGCCGGATGTCGGCGACCACGTCCTCGACCGGCTTCTGATAAGGCCTCTGCCCCCAGGCCGCGGGGACGACGCAGAAGTCGCACTTGTGAACGCAGCCGCGGGTGGCCTCGAAGACGTTGTCGGTGAGGAACCGTTTGCGGGGCAGCAGGTCGCGGCGGGGAAACGGGAGGCCGGCGAGCGAAAGCCCCGGGCGCTGGTCGTACCGCGGGCGCAGGCCGCCGGCCGCGAAATCGCGCAGCAGCTCGGGCCAGCTCTCCTCGGCGAAGCCCACGACGATGGCGTCGGCGTGAGGTTGGGCGTCCTCCGGAATCAGGGTGACGTGAGGGCCCCCGAGCACCACGGCGATGCCCCGTTCCCGAAACCTGGCAGCGAGCTCGTAGGACCGCGGCGCCGTACCGGTGATGACCGTCAATCCCACCAGGTCCGCCTCGATGGCGGCGGGATCGACATCCTCGATCCCCTCGTCGATCAGCCGGATCTCCGCCTCCAGCTCCGCCGGCACCAGCGCCGCCAGGGTGGTGAGCGTCAGAGGCATGTAGCGCAGGGACTTCTTGAAGATACCGCCACGGTGCCGGTAAAGCGGGCCTTTGGGGGAGATGAGGACGATGCGCACGAGGACGGACCTCCTGCAAGCTGTTGACCAGATTCACAGGCATCCTGGCTCCGTGGGCTTGGAGTTGTCAAGGTGGAGGGGAGCGGGCCCCATGGGGCCCCATGAGTTTACTTGACCCTTGGTTATTTTGTAGCTACACTGTTTAGGTGTTCACCTGGGACGAGTCCAAGCGCGAGGTGAACCTGAGGCAGCACGATATAGATTTTGCTGATTGTGCTGTCGTTTTCGATGGTCCGACGGTGACGTCCGAGGACACCCGAGAAGGTTATGGCGAGCAACGCCTACGGACACTCGGGCTGTTCCACGGAGTGGTGGTTGTCATGGTGTGGGTGGACCGGCCCAAGGCCCCGCATCTCATCTCTGTCCGGAAGGCTGTGAAACATGAAGAGAAATACTACTGGCAAGCCCTTGGGAAGTAACCTCGAACGGCTTCGCGCCCTCCCTGATGAGGCCATCGAGATCGACGAGGATACGCCTTACGACCCGAATGACCCAGTCGAGGTGAAAGCCTTCTGGAATGACGCAGTCGTGGTGAAGGGGGGCGGTCTCCCAGCGGTGCGGAAGGCGTTGGATCGCCGTGGTCGCGGCTTGGGCTCGAAGGCGCGAAAAGTTCTGCTTTCCGTTCGATACAGCCCGGAGGTTGTAGAGTACTTCAAGTCCACGGGGGCGGGCTGGCAGACTCGCATGGACGACGCCTTGCGCGAGTGGATGGCCACTCATCGCACGATTGATTCGGGCCTTCGGAGGAGCTAACAGGCAGAATCCCACCTCAACTTGCGCTATACTTACGCCATGGAGATGGCGCCGAAGGGCCGCGGGGCGGCCCTCAACCCCACCAATCGCTTCGAGACGATCTCGATCGAGAGGGACCCGGAGATCCCGGGTCCGGATCGCGTCGCGACCGAGCTGCTGCGGGACACCTCCCGCTCCGTGATCAGCCGCAACGACAGCCCGGACGTGGGCTTCGAGGCCTCGGTCAATCCCTACCGGGGCTGCGAGCACGGGTGCATCTATTGCTACGCCCGGCCCACCCACGAGTACCTGGGCTTCTCGGCGGGGCTCGACTTCGAGACCCGCATCCTGGTGAAGGAGGACGCCGCCGAGCTTCTGCGCAAGGAGCTGTCCTCGCGCAAGTGGGAGCCCCAGGTTCTCGTCATGAGCGGCGTGACGGACCCGTATCAGCCGGTCGAGCGCAAGCTGGAGATCACCCGGCGCTGCCTCGCCGTGCTGGCGGAGTTCCGCCAGCCGGTCGGCATCATCACCAAGAACGAGCTCGTCACCCGGGACATCGATTACCTCCAGGAGCTCAATGAGCACGGCGCCGTCTGCGTCCACCTCTCGATCACCACCCTGGACGGCGACCTGGCGCGGAAGATGGAGCCCCGCGCCTCGCATCCCCGCGAGCGCCTGAAGGCGATCGAGCGTCTGGCGGCGGCGGGCATCCCCGTGGGAGTCATGGTGGCGCCCATCGTGCCGGCGATCACGGACCATGAGACGGCGAAGATCCTGGAGGCCGCCGCCAACGCGGGAGCCCGCAACGCGGGCTACGTGGTAATGCGCCTGCCCGGCGCCGTCGCCGGCCTCTTCGAGGAGTGGGTGGAGCGCCACTTTCCGGACCGCAAGGAGAAGGTGCTCAACCGCATCCGCGATCTGCGGGGCGGCAAGATGAACGATCCACGTTTCGGCAGCCGCATGCGGGGCGAGGGCATCTACGCCGAGCAGATCCGCGCCACCTTCGAGACCTTCAAGCGGCGCTACGGCCTCGATCAGCCACGGCGCGAGCTGTCCTCGGCCGCCTTCCGGCGGCCCGGGCAGGTGGAGCAGCTCGGGCTGTTCGGCTGACCTGCCGGTCTCCGCCTACTTCCGCGCGTGCGTCAGGATCTTCCCTTCACTGCCGCTGGGCTGGAGGATGCCGAGGATGTCCGAGAGCGTGGGCGCCGTGTCAAGCGTCGAAACCCTCTGCGTGTAGCGGCCCGGCTTGATGCCGAAGCCGGCGAACAGCATTGGCACCGAGGTGTCGTAGGCGTAGGGCGAGCCGTGCGTGGTGCCGGTGGCTGGCGACGAGTAGCCCGGCATCCAGTAGGGCTCGGGCACGATCACCACGTCGCCGGAGACCTTCGGATGGAAGCTGCGCGAGACCCGCCGCGCGACGTCGTTATCGAGCATCCTGCCTTCCAGGATCTGGGTGCGCGTGTAGGCCGTGTAGATCCCCGGCTGGGCACGGAAGGCCGCCGCGGCGATCTCCTCGGCGCGGGCGGCGGGAATCCCCTTGGCCTTGAGCGCCTCCAGGTCGAGGTAGAAATTGGACTCGACCAGCGCCTTGCTCCAGGGGCCGGGTCCGAGCTCGGCCACCAGGGCCGCCTCGACGGCCTTGCCGATGGGATCCTCATAGTAGCTGCCCGCCGGCATGCCCGCCTCCTTCGCTTCCGCCGCGATGGGGGAGACGCCGTGATCGGCGGTCACCACGAGGGTCACGTTCGCGAGCCCCCCGGGGATCGCCTTGGCCAGGAACTGGAAGAAGCGGCTGAGCGACTTGTCGGTCTGCATGGCGGCATCCAGCACCTCGGCGCTGTCCGGGCCATAGGAATGCCCGATGTAATCGTTGGAGGAGAGATTGATGGCCAGGATGTCGGGAATCGCGTCCCGGCCCAGGCCCTCGCGGCGGATCAGCTCGCGGGCCGTCTCCAGCACGTATTCGTTGCCGAAGGGAGTCGTGGTGAAGGCCTTGTAGAAGGCCGGTCCGGGCGCCTTGAGGCCGCCGTCGATCGGGTGCCCCTCGGGGCCGAAGGTCTTGCCCAGCCCGGAGGGATTGCCGACGTACTTGTTGGCTGGGGTCCACAGCCGCTTCAGCGCCTCGGGCTTGACGGAGAGCGTCCAATGCTTGCCGAAGAAGGCGTCGATCTTCTTCTGGGCGTTCCACTCCGTGACCCACGGCGGTAGCGTGCCGTCCTTGCGGTAGTAGCGGCTGGAGATCCAGGAGCCGGTCTGATCGTCGAACCATAGGACGCCGTCCGCCAGGTGCCCGGCCATGAGCACGGCGGCGCGGTCCTTGAACGCCAGACCCCAGACCTTGGCCTGATTGCCGGTCGCCATCTTGAGCTCGTCGCCCACGGTGGTGACCCGCAGGGTGACGGGCGAGACGCCGGATTTGGTGGACGGCGGCACCAGCGGGCTGTTGGGATCTTCCACGCAGTAGCGGCTGCGCTTGAGGTCTTCCCGGTCGAACCAGTCGTTGCCCACGATGCCGGACTTGTAGGGCGTCGAGCCCGTGAAGTGGATGGAGTGGCCGGGCCCCGTGTAGAGCGGGAAGTGATCGTGATGCGCGTCGGTGTGAAACGCCCCGCGCTCCATGAGGTACCGGAAGCCGCCCGGTCCGCCCTTGGTGACCGGCGGCAGGTAGAGATCCGCGAATCGCGTCTGATAGTCGGCGCGGAATTGATCGATGGAGATCAGCACGACCAGGCGCGGCTTCGCAGGAACGGCGGCGCCGGCGAACGAGGCCAGAACGAACAGCAAGGAGACCAGCAGCGCGAGCGAACGGACGGCGCGATTCATGGAATCTCTCCTGAAGGTTGACAGGCTCAAGAAGCTATCACGCAAGCCGCGCCCGGTCTGAGAGGTTCCCCCACCCGAAGACCCTCACCCCTGCCCCTCTCCCGACCACCCCAACCCCCGCCCCGGGAGAGGGGTACTCGGTTGGAGCATTTCCCTCGTCCTCAGGTCCCCGCAGGCTGTTCTCCCTCTTCTCCCGGGGTGGCGGTTGGGGAGGTCGGGAGAAGAGGGCCGGGGTGATGAGGGTCTTGGGCGGGGGAACTTCTCAGCCACGTCAGGCTAGCCCCTCACCCCCGCCGCCGCACCCGGAACCCTGCCACGGCCTGGGGCTTGGCGCCCTTGGGAAGAAGGTCGGCCATGCGGCGGATGGCCTTGCTCCAGCTCGCCTGGTTGACCCACTTCTTGACCTCGATGGGCTCGGGGACGATGGGCTCGCGGGTGAGACGGCCGGCGAGGTCGGGGCGCAGCGCTCCCTTGGCATCCACCACGACGGCGCGCCACTCCGTGCCCTCGCTGTAGACGGCCATCAGGGCGAAGACCTCCTCGTCGCCGTCCTCGCCGGCGATCTGGAACAGGGCCACGCGGCCTCGCGGCCCCTCTTCCAGCTCGACCAGGATGCCCTCGACCAGCGGATGGCCCGAGGAGAAGAAGTCGAGCGTCTCCTCGTCGACCGCCCGCTCCCGGCTGAAGGTGCCGAGGAACGCGGTGCCGAGCGGCACTCCCGGAAAATGGTCCACCAGCGCCTCGCCGCCGAACTCGATCAGCCACGTGCGCTCGCCGCTCTGGGCGTCGACCTCGAATCCGAAGCGCGAGGCGGCCCGCACGACGATGCTCTCGTTGAGCGCGTCGAGCTCCGGCGGCACGCGGGAGAGAATCTCCGCCGCCATCTCCGGCCGGTACGGATCGCGGTGCAGCTCGTGGAAGGCGGCATTCTGCACCCGGTCGTGGGCGGCCTGGGCCTCCTGCAGCACGGCCCGGAAGACCGCCGGATCGACCTCCGCCGGCCCCTCGACGGCCTCCTTTTCCACCGCCTGGGCCACGTGGCGCAGCTCGCGCTCCAGGCCGCCGAGCGGCTCGCGAAACAGGCCGATGGCCTCGTAGAGATCCGCCACGGCGCGGCCGAATCCCGTCTCCGGCCGGAAGTAGACGATCTCCGTGGGAATCGTGCGGCCGATGCGGTCCAGCCGGCCGATGCGCTGCTCCACGACCCCCGGGTTCCAGGGCAGGTCGAACAGCACCAGCCGGCGGCAGAACTGGAAGTTCCGGCCCTCGCCGCCGGCCTCGGTCGAGAGCAGGAGCGACGGCCCCTCCGGAAGGCGGAACTGGGCGACCTCGATGTCCCGCCGCTCCGGCGAGAGATCCTCATGGAAGATGCCGGCCCGCCGGCCTGTGCGCTCGACGACGGCTTTGAGCACGTCCAGCGTCTCGCGATGGGCCACGAAGACGAGCGTCTTCTCCTCCGGCCCCACCCAGCGGGCCGCCTGCTCGGCCAGCCAGCGCACGCGCGGGTCCTGGTCGCGGGCCTCCGTGGCGAGCGTGGCGGTTTCCGCCTCCTCCCGGCTCAAGCCCGCGAGCAGGGAGGCAGGCGAGGCGAGGCCGCGAAACACCCGGTCCAGCTTGCGCCTCCGTGCCACGGCGTTCTCCACCGGCTGGGAGCGCAGATGCCGCACCAGGCGATCCACCGGCTCCCAATCCGCCGCCGTCACTTCGACCGGCACCGGCACCCGGGGCGGCAGGCCGCCGATGTCCACCCGCCGCGTCGAGCTGGTGCAGGGCGGCAGCGGCTCGCGCCGGGCCAGCCGCTCGTCGAAGGTCTCCTCCTCGGGAAACTCCTCGGGCCGCAGGAGCTGGAGCAGGCGGAAAAAGCCGTGGGCGTCGTCCTCCAGCGGGGTGGCGGTGAGCAGCAGCACGTGCCGGCCGCCCGCGGCGATGGGGGCCACGGCGCGGTAGGGCTCCGTGCCGGGGTGCCCCTTGGGCCGCCTGAGGTGATGGGCCTCGTCCACCACCAGAAGGTCGATCCCCGCCGCCACGGCCTGCTCGGTGAGCCGGCGGCGGCGCGTCAGGGTCTCGAGACCGACGATCGCCTGCCGGTGGACGTCGAAGGGATTGAAGTCCTCGCCGTAGTCCTTGGCGACGTCGGTAAGGCGCTTGTCGTCGAGCATCACGAAGACCTGGTGATACTTGCGCCACAGCTCGCCCAGCCATTGGAGGACGAGCGTCTCGGGAGCCACGATCAGGGTGCGTTTGGCGCGGCCCGTGTGGAGGAGCCGGTTGAGGATGAGACAGGCCTCGACCGTCTTGCCCAGCCCCACCTCGTCGGCCAGCAGCCAGCGCACGGGATCGCTATGGCAGGCGCGTTCCGCCACGTAGAGCTGATGGGGGAAGATCTGGATGCGCCCGCCGAGGAACGAGCCGAGGCCGCCGGCCTGGCGGATGCGCTGGAGGCGCAAGCCGTCCAGCCGGTTGGCGAAGTCCTCGAAGCCGTCGACGTTGCCGCGCGCCAGGCGCTCCACGGGAGAGACCTCCGCCGGCAGCGGCCACAGCGAGTCGAAAGGCACCTCGCGGCCGTCGGCCAGCAGGCAGGTTCCCTCCTCGCAGGACTCGACGACGACGATCTCGTTCGTCCCCTCCAGGCGAGCCTTGCCCCCCGGCTGGACGCTCAGCGGCAGCAGGGCGTCCGTCCCCGCCGCGAAGCTCAGGGTCTGGTTGGCGTCCGGAAACTCGACGCGCAGGCTCCGGCCCTGGATCTCCGTGATCCGGCCGGGGCCGAGCTCGGCATGAAATCGATGGGTGACGCGGTCGCCGGGTTTCCACATGGGAGGGGGATTGTACTCATAGGCGCGAACTTTGGCTCGGAGCGCCCGCCGGGTACAGTTGCGGGGAGGTCACGCGAAGACGCAGAGTCTCCTCGATCCCTCCCTGGGCGGCGGATTGAGGAGACATGCCTGTCGCAGGGAGGGATGGGGGAGGAGAAGGAGATCCTCTCCTCCCCCAGGAATACACAGAATTGCGTCCGCTCTACACAGAATCCCCTGCCAATACACCATCAGGCCCTCCCCCTGTGTATGGAAGCCGTATTTCCGCACTCCTCCGAAGCTGCCCGGCTCGGGAGACGGCGTTCCTACACCAACTTCTCCTGTTTTGGTGTATCCGAAGCCCGTCCCCACACTCCTGGACGCTGCAATACACAGATTTGAGGGTTTGTAGTGTATGCGGCGGATTTTCATACACCCTTTCCTCGGTTTTTGGTGTATCGGCAGGGCGGAAGAGTGGGAATCCCGAGATTCCGGCCAGGGCGAGCGATCCCGGGCGCCAATCAAGACCGGCCCCCGCCCAGGCGGCGCGGATCACGATCACGAAGACCTCGCGCGCCGTCGCAGGCTCCCGCGACATGGTAGAATTCCACAGTCTTCTCTCTGCCGCTCTTTGACAACTGACTCACGGCGATCGGACGCCCCGGTCGAGGTCATCCCTGATCAGCACGGAGGGCTTTAAGCCTCCCTGGGCGTCATCAACACGAGTACGCAGGAAAGATTCATGCCAGGAAAGAAGCATGCCGGCCCCAAATCGCCAAAATGGCACAGGGGTAACGGCGGAGACCGTAAAGCTCAGAGGAAAGGCGGGTTACCGCCATGAAAACGGCGCCGAAAGCCAGGCCCGGAGGCTTGGAAAAGGCCCCTTCAAAGGGGGTAACGGCGAAGGGGGTCCTAAGTGGCTCCAACGGAAGGGGTTGCAAGGGCGACAGTTGGAATTGACCAGATCAGGATGGTGGGATTGCGACAGGAATGGCGCGTACCCTCTTCGATCCGGTTGTCGGTGTTGGAATTGACCAGATCAGGATGGTGGGATTGCGACAACCAGCCGCCCGCTTGGACCGTGTTCGACAGCTCGACGAAGCCGTTGGAATTGACCAGATCACGATGGTGGGATTGCGACTGGATTGGAAGACCATGCTCAAGTCAGCCATCTCGCATATGTTGGAATTGACCAGATCACGATGGTGGGATTGCGACTTTCTGGCACTCTTCACCTTCAAGGCCGTCGCCATCAGCAGGCCGTTGGAATTGACCAGATCACGATGGTGGGATTGCGACTTCTGGCCCGGTAACATCTGGAGGTCAAATATCCGCGCGGCAGTTGGAACTGACCAGATCACGATGGTGGGATTGCGACTTCTGTGCGAGACCGACGCCGTCCGGCGTCCAGAGCCAATGTTGGAACTGACCAGATCAGGATGGTGGGATTGCGACTTTCTGGCGGCGAAAGACGGCATTGCGACAACAAGAAGTTGGAATTGACCAGATCAGGACGGTGGGATTGCGACGCAGCCAGCTTCACCCTTTTCGACTTGCACGAGGAGCCGTTGGAATTGACCAGATCAGGATGGTGGGATTGCGACGGCGGCAGGTGGTCATAGGCGAAGAACTGGAGGATGTGCGTTGGAATGACCAGATCAGAACGGTGGGATTGAGACTCCCCAGGCACTATGGCGATGGTTGCGGTGCCCCACATTGTTGGAATTGACCAGATCAGGACGGTGGGATTGCGACAGCCAGCAGTACAGGTCCATTGCCATGGGCGCGCTCAGTTCGAATTGACCAGATCAGGACCTTGGGATTGCGACTTCTGCGGAGCACCGGCCCGGATGGCCGCTTCGAGCGTTGGGATTGACCAGATCAGGATGGTGGGATTGCGACCAGTGAACAGGGGCGTGGTAGGCTTTCCCCGTCGGAATGGTTGGAATTGACCAGATAAGGACGGTGGGATTGCGACGTCCAGCCGGGCGAGCTCCCTGCGGAGTTCCAGGAGGTGATGGGAATTGACCAGATCAGAATGGTGGGATTGCGACTTCTTCGTGGCCCTTGGTCATGTCGCCGTGGATTCCACCGAGTTGGAATTGACCAGATCAGGGCGGTGGGATTGCGACCAAAAGATAGGTGAATGAGGGCGTCAGCGAAAGCGCGACTGTTGGAATTGACCAGATCAGGATGGTGGGATTGCGACAGCACCGGATCGTTGATGCAGGCTTCACGGGTAAAGTTCAGGTTGGAATCGACCAGATCAGGACGGTGGGATTGCGACCTCTGCGGGATGGTGGATGGCCACTGCCTATGGATGACCGTTGGATTTGACCAGATCAGGATGGTGGGATTGCGACTTTGCGATCGCGAGGTTGTTGAGGTAGATGTTCGCGTTGGAATTGACCAGATCAGGACGGTGGGATTGCGACTTCTCAGCTTTCTCGGTGGTAACGCACATAGGGGATCGTTGGAATTGACCAGATCAGGATGGTTGGATTGCGACAACGTCCCCTTTCGCGATCGACGTGGTGAAGCTCGCCTTGGTTGGAATTGACCAGATCAGGACGGTGGGATTGCGACTTCTGTTGAAGCTACTCACGGCCAATTCGTTGACCTTGTTGGAATTGACCAGATCAGGCCGGTGGGATTGCGACTGCGTGGGTCCCCTGAGACAGGTCAGCCACGTGTGACAGCTATAGTTGGAATTGACCAGATCAGGCCGGTGGGATTGCGACGCGACGGACTGATCGACGTTGCCATTGAACTGCACGGCGGTTGGAATTGACCAGATCAGGACGGTGGGATTGCGACAGCGGCTTTGCCGACATCTTGTAGGTCCCAGTTGAAGGGAATTCCCGTTGGAATTGACCAGATCAGGATGGTGGGATTGCGACTGCTCGTGTTCAGCCTCGGCGAATTGATAGCCCCAAACTGTTGGAATTGACTAGATCAGGACGGTGGGATTGCGACTAGATGCTCACGCCGTTGGTATCGTACTTACCCGCCTCTCGTTGGATTGACCAGATCAGGATAGTGGGATTGCGACAGGACGGTGCAGCCGCTAAGGTCGAGCCAGCCCGACACGTAGAAATTGACCAGTTCAGGACGGTGGGATTGCGACCTTGCAGTCGCCGACCTCGTTGGTCTCGTCGAAATGCACCACATCGTTGTTGGAATTGACCAGGTCAGGACGGTGGGATTGCGACGTCCACAACGCTGCCGTGGCGACATTCATCAGCATGTTCCGTTGAAATTGACCAGATCAGGCCGATGGGATTGCGACTTTCTTACGCCAAAGGAATGGCACCAGCCGGTCGTCACTCCGTTGGAATTGACCAGATCAGGGCGGTGGGATTGCGACGTGGCTTCCTTCACGAGGGCGTCGAGGCGTTCGTTCTGTTGGAACTGACCAGATCAGGATGGTGGGATTGCGACAGCTTGACCTCCAGCACTACATCAAAATTGGCCCCGGTGGGAATTGACCAGATCAGGACTGTGGGATTGCGACTCTGGCTCGGCAAACACGAAGTCCACGTAGTTCTCGGTGCGTAGGAATTGACCAGATCAGGACGGTGGGATTGCGACCCAAGGGCTTGGTAGCGGTTCAAGCGGCGCACGTAGGTGGCGTGGGAATTGACCAGATCAGGACGGTAGCGGTCTTTAGCCCCGAAGGGGCGGCAGCGGCCGTTCGCGAAGAGGTGACCGTAGCGCCGAAGACCCCTCATCACCCCAACCCTCTTTTCCCATCGCCCTGGTGCCTATGGGAATGCACACGAGCAGAAGGGGCGCATGGGAATTGACCAGATCCGGACGGCGGTGGGATGTGACGAAATGTCTACACCTTGCTTTGTTGTCCACCACGATTTTGTTGGAATTGACCAGATCAGGACGGTGGGATTGCGTCTTCTTGGTTGCGTCGGGAGGTGCGGTCGTAGTCACGGTCACGCGGTTGGAATTGACCAGATCAGGATGGTGGGATTGCGACTTCTTGTGGGTGAACTGCACGATGCGGATGAGCTTGTTGCTGTAGTTGGACTTGACCAGATCAGGACGGTGGGATTGCGACAGGGGGGCGACGTCGAAGTTCACCAAGAAGTTCGTGTGCGTTGGAATTTATTGACCAGATCAGGAGGATGGGATTGCGACCCGAGCACGTAGCTCGTCCGGCCGTCCACGTTGATCGTGGGAATTGACCAGATCAGGATGGTGGATTGCGACTTGAAGTCGGCGGCCTGCAGATTCATGACCTCGAGTTCTTCGAGATGTTGAAATTGACCAGATCAGGATGGTGGGATTGCGACAACAGCGTCGGGCCATTTGGCGGTGAGGCGTCCAACGTAGTTGGAACTGACCAGATCAGGACGGTGGGATTGCGACAGCCATTCCGGAACATTGTCGAGGATGATGGCTTTGAGGCTTTGTTGGAATTGACCAGATCAGGATGGTGGGATTGCGACCTAACGCACTCGAGGCTGTGCTCGACCAGAACGGTCCGTTGGAATTGACCAGATCAGGACGGTGGGATTGCGACTTCTGAACGTACCCAAAGGCAGATTCGGCAGTGGCGGACGTTGGAATTGACCAGATCAGGACGGTGGGATTGGGACCAGTTCATATGGTGGGATTGCGACTTTCTCGGCCTCGGCTTCACCGGTGGTCACGTACATGAACTCGTCGTTGGAATTGACCAGATCAGGACGGTGGGATTGCGACATAGAAACGTTGACCTCTGCTCCCTCAACATTGAATGACGCAGTTGGAATTGACCAGATCAGGACGGTGGGATTGCGGTTCAGGACGGACCACGAAAACGAAGACCTCGCGCCGCCGTGGGTTGTGGTGTTGCCAGCATCATTCCCGATTCTGAGACGCCCCACGGGGTAGCTTGCGCTACCCTCTGGGCGTCTCTCTCAAGAAAGTACCCTCTTTCTTCCCGGCCATTGTCCGGCCCCAGGCCGGTTGAGGCGCTACATTGGGGAGGTGCCGGCGTGGATTAGGGAACGATGGCGCCTTTCCGAGACGTCGAAAATCGATCGCGGAGTTCTCACCTTGTCTGGCTCCCTCTTCTCCCGGTTGGGGGGAGGGCGACGGGAGAAGAGGGTCGGGGTGATGAGGGGGTCTTCGGCGCTACGGTCACCTCTCCACGAACGGCCGCTGCCGCCCCTTCGGGGCTTTTCGGGTGTGCGGGGTCCCATGACCCGGGGCTGGCAAAAAGCCGCCAGCCCCGGGCTACATGCTGCCGCCCCTTCGGGGCTGAAGACCGCTACCGCATTCTGTCTGGCTCCCCTCGCGTCCTCGTCTCCCGACCACCCCAACCCCGCCCGGAGAGGGGAACTCGGTTGGGGCCTTTCCCTCGTCCTCATGTCCCCGCAGGCTGTTCTCCCTCTTCTCCCGGGGAGGGGGATTGGGGCGGTCGGGAGAAGAGGGCCGGGGTGATGAGGGTTTTGGGCGGGCGGACCTCTCAGACACGTTAAGTTGGCCCCCCGCCCCACGAAGTACGAAACTCATCGTTGACAGTACGACGACCTTCGTATATCGTCTCTCCATGGCTGACCTTCCCCGTCCCACCGACGCCGAGCTGTCGATCCTCCGGGTGCTGTGGCGCCGCGGCCCGAGCACTGTCAAGGAGGTTCATGAGGAGCTTGCGCGCCGGGCTCCCACCGGCTACACCACGACCCTGAAGCAGCTTCAGATCATGACGGAGAAGGGGCTGGTGACTCGCGACGAGTCGCAGCGCGCCCATCTCTACATGACGGGGTTGCCGGAGGAGCAGACTCAGACGCAGCTCGTCGGGGATCTCCTCGACCGGGCGTTCGAAGGCTCGGCCAGCCGGCTTGTCCTGCGTGCCCTCTCCTCCCGGCCTGCGAAACCGGAGGAGCTGGCGGAGATCCGTGAACTGTTGGATCGGCTCGAAGGAGAGACGAAATGAGCGGCACCGAGATGTTGTGGGCAACCCCCGCGGTTCAGGCGATCGCCTGGGCGCTGGTTCACTTTCTCTGGCAGGGCGCTCTCGTGGGCCTCGCCGCCGCGGCGGCCTTGAGCCTTCTGAAAAAAGGCTCCGCCGCCGTGCGCTACGCCGTGGCCGCCGGTGCGCTCCTTCTAATGGTTGCGCTGCCTGTCGCGACGGCCGTGCGCCTCGCCGCCTCGCCCTCGACGGCCTTCGCTGGATCCTCTCTTCTTGGACACACCTCTCCCTCTTCTCCCGGTGTGGGGGGTGTGGAGGGGGCGGGAGAAGAGGGCCGGGGTGATGAGGGTCTTTCAGCCGCGATTCCCTCTCCTTTTCTTCCCTGGGTCCTCAACGTCTGGCTGGCTGGCGTCGGCTTCCTGTCGATCTATCACCTCGGCGGTTTCCTCCAGACGCGGCGGCTGACGCGGACCGGCAATCTTCTCGACGGCGACGTGGAGACGACGGTGCGCTCTCTGGCGCGCCGGCTGGGCATTGCCCGCGCCGTGAAGCTTCTGGAGTCCGCGGCCGTGCCGGTGCCGGCGGTGATCGGCTGGCTGCGGCCGGTGATCCTGGTTCCCGCCAGCGCTCTTGCAGGCCTCTCCCCTCAGCAGCTCGAAGCGGTTCTCGCCCATGAGCTGGCCCATGTGCGGCGGCACGATTATCTGATCAATCTGTTGCAGGCGGCTGTGGAAACCCTTCTTTTCTATCACCCGGCCGTGTGGTGGGTCTCCTCCCAGATGCGGCGCGAGCGGGAGAACTGCTGCGACGACATGGCCGTGGCGATCTGCGGCGACCGGCTCGGCTACGCCCGCGCCCTGGCGGATCTCGAAGGATTGCGCGCGCCCTCGCCGCGCCTCGCCATGGCCGCGGATGGCGGCTCGCTGCTGGACCGCATCCGCCGGCTGGTGGGCGCTCCAACGCCCCGGCCCCGCCGCTCCTGGATGGCCGGCGTCGTCGCCCTGTCGCTTCTTCCCGCCGGGTTGACTTTCAACTTCGCCCGTGGCGCCGCGAGCCCGGGCGACATGGCGGCCAGCGCCTCGGCCGGCGAGGAGAATCAGGCTCCCGCCGACTCGCGCCAGGGCACCTGGTCCGCGGAGCGCAAGGGCGACAAGATCCAGCTCAATATGTCGATGAGCTGGGGCGGCGGCCACCACACCTGGTCGAACGGAGAGACCTACGCCGCGAAAGACCTCCCCGGTCTCGCCGGCGGCCCCGACGTGCACTTCGAGCTGCGCCGGGATGCCGGAACCTTCCGTTTCGAAGGGAAGCTCAAAGGCGATCAGGGCACCGGCTTCTTCACCTTCACCGGCAACCCCGGCTACATCCGCGACATGGCGGCGATGGGCTACAAGATGACGGAGGATCGCCTTCTGGAAATGGCGACTCACGACGTCTCTCTCTCGTTCGTCCGCGAGATCCACGACCTCGGGTATCGCGACGCCTCGCTCGACAAGCTGGTGGAGTTCCGCATCCACGGCGTGAGCCCGGGATTCATCCGCTCCATGATGGCGGACGGCTACAAGAATCTGCCAGCCGACAAGCTGGTGGAGTTCCGAATCCACGGTGTCTCGCCGGAGCTCGTTCATGCTCTGGCAGAGGCGGGCTATCAGAACTTGCCGGCGGACCGGCTGGTGGAGTTTCGTATTCACGGCGTGTCACCCGAGTTCGTCAAAGGGCTGGCAGCTGCCGGCTACGCAAATGTGCCGGCGGACCGGCTCGTGGAGTTCCGCATTCATGGCGTGAACGGCGCCTTCATCAAGCAGGCCGTGGGCCGCTACGGCAAGCTCTCCGCCGACGAGCTCGTGGAGCTGAAGATTCGCGGCCGGCTCGACCGCTGAGGAAAGGAAATCTGAGATGAACGCGACGATCACTGCGTCCGTGGCCTGGGCCCTCGTCCATTTCCTCTGGCAGGGCGCACTCGTGGGTTTGGTTGCCGCCGGTTCCCTGAGCCTGCTGAAGAAAAGCCGGGCCAGCGTCCGCTATATCGTGGCGGCGAGCTTTCTTTTCCTGATGGCGGCGCTGCCGGTCGCAACCGCGATCCGCCTCGCGAGCTCGCCGGCAACGACCTTCGCCGGGCCTTCTCTTCTTGGACCAATCTCTCCCTCTTCTCCCGGCGGCCCCTTGCTGACAGCGGGGAGGCCGGGAGAAGAGGGCCGGGGTGATGAGGGGCTCTCAGCCGCTATTCTCTCGCCCGCCTCTCCCGTCCTGCCCTGGATCTTGAGCCTCTGGCTGGCCGGCGTAGCCGTCCTCTCCGTCTATCACCTCGGAGGCTGGCGTGTGGCGCGCAAGCTTTCTCGCCAAGGCCGGGCGCCCGGAGAGCGGCTGGAGGCGATGGTGCGAGACCTTTGCCGGCGGTTGCGGATCGATCGCGCCGTAATCCTTCTCCAGTCCGCCGCCGTCTCCGTGCCCTCGGTTGTGGGCGTTCTGCGGCCGGTGCTCCTGGTACCTGCCAGCACGCTGGCAGGCCTGTCACCGAAGCAGCTCGAAGCCATCCTGGCCCATGAGCTGGCCCACGTGCGGCGGCACGACTATCTGGTCAACCTTTTTCAGGCGGCGATCGAAACCCTTCTTTTCTATCACCCGGCGGTCTGGTGGGTTTCGGCCCAGGTGCGCCGCGAGCGCGAGATCTGTTGCGATGATCTCGCCGTGGCGATCTGCGGCGACCGGCTGGGCTACGCGCGGGCCTTGGCGGATCTCGAAGGTCTACGCTCCGCCCCATCCGGCCTGGCTCTGGCCGCTGACGGGGGCTCGCTGACCGACCGTATCCGGCGGCTGGTGGGCTCCCCCCCGCGCCGTTCCGCCCGCCGCTCCTGGGCGGCCGGCCTCCTCGCCCTGGCGCTGCTGCCGGCCTTCCTGGGACTCCAACTCGCCTGTGCCCGCACCGCCGTGGTGCGGGAAAGCCGGGACGTCCCGGCCACCGACATCGCCGGCAGTTGGTCGGGAGAGCTTCAGGGCGATCAGGTTCGGCTCGAGGTGAAGGTACGCAAAGGTCCGTTGAGCCACTTTACCTCTGTGGACAGCTACGCCGTGAGCCAGCTCGCCGGCTTCACCCAGGGTCCCTCCACCCGTTTCGAGCTGCGCCGCGATTCGGGCACCTTCAGCTTCCAGGGAAGCTTCGAGGGCGGGCGGGGACGGGGGGCCGTGACCTTCCGTCCCAACCCGCAGTTCGCGCGCAACGTCGCAGTGCCGTTCACCAGCTCCGACCTTCTGGAGCTCGCCGTCTACGACGTGCCTTCGGGTTACGCGCGCGAAATGAAAGATCTGGGCCTCGTGGCGTATCCGCGGGAGAAGCTCAACGGTTGGGAAGGGTTCACCCGGGACCTGATGGGACGCAGGGAGCCGCCCGTTCAGCGCCTGATCGAGCTCAGAAGCCAGGGAGTCACTCCCGGGTTCGTCCGCGGCATGCAGGCCGCTGGCTATGCCGATCTGGGGACCGGGGAGCTGATCGAGCTGTACCGGCATGACGTCGACCCGGTCTGGGCCAAAGGCATTCACGAGACTCTGTACGGTCCTCTTCCAGCTTTCCGCCTTGTGGAGCTGCGTAATCACGACGTCACCCCCGAATGGCTGCACGGGGTCGTTCAGGTGTATCCCCGTGTCGGCGCGGATGACGTCATCGCCCTGCGCGTCCACGGGGTGGACGGCGATTTCATTCGCGAGGCCCAGAGCCGTAACCGCCAGATGCTGTCGGTGCCGGAGATCCTGGCCCTCCACGCCCGCGGGGGGATCAAGTCGTAAGCGCTGGCTACTGAATCCCCAGCGTCAGCAGCGGCTCCTTGATCTGGTGGCTGCCGGCCTTGAGGGCGAAGAGGTAGGTGAGGAGGTTGAAGGTGGTTTTCGAGTTCAGATCGTCGTCCGCGATGTAGAACCAGGAGCCGCGATAGCGGACCTTGACGGCTGCGCTGGCCGGCTGCGCGGCGGCGCTTCGAACGCGCATGAGGTTGCCCGTGGCCTCCAGCCAGTCGAAGCGCTTGCCGTCCTCCTTGAGGGTCACCGTCACCCGGCCGGCCTTCTCGTCCTCGGCCGGCACCTCGACCGCCTGGGAAAAATAGAACAGCACGGAGAGCAGGGAGCGGCCGGCGACGGCGACCTCGTCCTTCCCCTTGCGGATGCTCGCCGGAGTGATGCGCAGCGTCGTGATGTCGCCATCGATCCCCAGCAGCTTGCGGGCCTCCGCGCTCTGGTCGGCCAGCGGACCGGGAGGCGCGACGTTGAAGAGCAGCGAGACGGACTTGCCGTCCTCGGCCACGGACGCCTCGATGAGGCCCGCGATCTGGAGCTTGCGCAGCAGCTTCGCGAGGCTGTGGAACTCGGCGAACGGCGGCGCGTAGTCCGGCGTCGGGCCGGCGGCGCCGGTGGCGTTGCGCAGACCGTTGATCTTCTGCACGCAGCACAGGAGCAGGCGCTCGATGCTCCAGCCCGACTGCGAGAGGAGCACCAGGTTGGCGGGCGAGATGGGCGAGAGGAGCCGCGCCACGAAGTCGTCGCCCTGGAGGGGCGCGTAGGTGATGGTGGGCTCCTCGGCATAGGAGAGATTGGCTCCCAGCGAGGACTCCAGGGTGTCGCTCCCCTTCGCCGTCACCTGGGCGGAGGCGTTGGCCCCCGCCGCCACGGAGTAGTGGGTGACCACCTGGCCCACCTCCAGGAACAGCGGATTGTCCCGATAGCGCAGGCGTACCAGGTTCAGCAGGAGCTGCTTGTCCCACGAGTGCACGAGGGCCGCCCCGTAGTCGGCGCGCGCGTGGGGAATCGTCCGGGGTCCGAGCTGCGCGGCGCAGCCGGCGAGAGCGAAGCTGGCGAGGGCCAGGGCGAGGGTGGCTTTGCGGATCATTGGCAAGGTATATCATCGGCCGTCCCGTGACCTTCCATCCGCGCTGCCTCCGGCCGATCCTGCGCCCCCTCGCCTCGGGGCTCCTCGGTGCAACCCTGCTTGCCGCGGCGCCGGCCTCATCTCCTTCCTCTCTTCTCCCTGGCGTCCCGGTCGAGAGCGAGCTGGCCGCCGGTCAATCCCAGGTCTATCAGGTCGAGCTTCCGGCCCAGGGGGCTTGGCGGATCGCCGTCGAGCAGCGGGGGATCGACGTAATCCTGGAGATCTCAGGCCCCGACGGCAAGCGCCTCGCCGCCGTCGACAGCCCTCTCGATCGCCAGGGTCCGGAGACGGCGCTCGTGGAGCCGGAGGTGGCGGGCCTCTACCTCGTCAGGGTGCGCTCCCGCGAGCCTGGGGCGCCGGTTGGCCGCTATGAGATCCGAGTCGCGGAGATTCCCGCGGATGACCGCCATCGCCTCGCTGCCGAGCGGGCGGTGACTCGGGCGGGGGTCTCCTACCTGGAGGGGACGCCCGAAGCACGGCGGGCGGCCATCGCCGGGCACCGGCAGGCTTTGGAGGAGTGGCGGGCGATCAGTGACCATCCACAGGAGGCGCGGTCGCTCTACGCCCTGGCCGTCCTCGCGCGGCTGACCAACGACACGCGCCAAGCCCTCGCCTGGGGCCTGGAAGTGGTCCCCCTCTGGCAGGCGCAGGGCGACCGGCGCTGGGAGGGCGCCACCTGGAACGAGATCGGCCTCGACCGCTGGCTGCTGGGCGAGAGCGCCGAGGGCAAGGCCGCGTTCGAGAAGGCCCTCGCCCTTCAGCGCGAGAGCGGCGACCGCTACGGCGAGGGCGTCGCGCTGAGCAACCTCTGCCTGATGGATCTCTCGCGCGGCGAGCTGCGGGCCGGCCTCGCCTGCTACGACCGGGCCCTGCCGGTGCTGCACCAGGTGATGGCCCAAGGGCTGGAAGGCTCGGCGCTGCTCAGCGTCGGCCGGGTCTACGACGTTCTCGGCGAGCCCGATCAGGCCCGGGACCGTTTTCAGCAGGCCCTCGAACGCATGCGGGCCACCGCCGACCGGGGTGGAGAGGCGCGCACCCTGAACCATCTCGGCCTGCTGGGTTACACGCTGGGCGACTACCAGGAGGCCACCGCCCACTTCGGCCAGGCGCTGGAGGCGTTCCGCGCCCTGGACGACCGGCGCTGGCAGGCGAACGTCCTCCACAATCTCGGGCTGGTCTACCAGAGTCTGGGCGAGCCCGAGCGGGCACTCTCGTACTTCGAGCAGGCCCTGCGATTGCGCCGCGAGGTGGGCGATGCGAAAGGCGAGGCCACGACGCTGACAGCCCTGGGGCAGGTCAACCGGATTCTGGGCCGGCCGCGGGAAGCGCAGGACTTTGCCCGGCAGGCTCTGGCGCTCTATCGCGCCGGCAATCGACCGCTTCGGGGAGGGATTCACCTCGACCGAGCTGGGCCGCGCCTCCCTGGCGCTCGCGGGACTCCGCCTCGGCCCTCGCCACTTTCGACCGTGCCGTCGAGCTGCTCGGCGCCACCGGGTCCCTGGCCGACGAAGTCGAAGCCCTTTCCAGCCGGGGCGACGCCTGCACCGCGCTCGGCGATCCCGCCAAGGGGATGGAGAGCCTGCGCCAAGCCCTGGAGCTGGCGCGCTTGGCAAGCTACCGGGCGGGCGAGATGAAGACGGAGCTCGCCATGGCCCGGGCGCAGCGCCGGCTCGGAGCGGCCGGCGAGGCCCGCGCCCACGCCGAGGCGGCGCTCGCTCTCGTCGAGACGCTGCGCACCCGGATCGGCGGCCCGGACCTGCGCGCCTCCTACTCGGCCTTCACCCATGACGCCTACGAGATGGAGATCGACCTCTTGATGGAGGCCCACCGCGCCACGCCGGCCGCCGGTTTCGACCGCACGGCCCTGGCGGCCACGCGAGCGAGCAAGGGCGCGCACCCTCCTCGAGCTGCTCGCCGAGGCCGGCGTGGACATCCGCCAGGGAGCGGAGCCCAGGCTGCTGGAACGCCGGGCCGCCCTGTTGCGGCGGTTGAGCGCCAAGGCCGAGCGCGCCCTGCGGCAGCGTCCGGCCACCCCGGATGAAAAGGCGGCTCTGGAAGAGGACCGTGACGCCATCCTCCGCGATCTCGACGTCCTCGAAGCCGAGATCCGCGAGCACGGCCCCGCCTACGCCGCCCTGGTGCAGCCGCGGCCGCTGGGCGTACCCGCGATCCAGGCCCTGCTCGATGCGGAGAGCCTCCTGCTCACCTACTCCCTGGGCGAGGTCCGCACGACCCTCTGGGCCGTGACCGCGAAATCCGTCGAGAGCTTCGAGCTGCCCGGCCGCGCCGTGCTGGAGGCGGCGGCGCGGCGGTACCACGAGGACCTGAGCGTGCACGATCCCGCCGGCCGTGCCCGTCAGGCTTCGGACGGCGAGGCCCTCGGCCGCATGCTGCTGGGACCCATCGCCGGACGGCTGGATCGCCAGCGTTTGGTCATCGTGCCCGATGGCGCGCTCGAGTATGTCCCCTTCGGCGCCCTGCCGGACGCCGCTTCCGTACCCCTCCTCCCAGCGTCACGAGATCGTCTACCTGCCGTCCGTCTCGGCCCTGGCGATCCAGCGTCAGGTGCTGGAGAGCCGGCCTCCGGCCCCCAAACGTCTCATCGTACTCGCGGATCCCGGTCTTCGATCCCAACGATCCCCGGCTCACTCGTCTGGCCTCGGTCCGCGCCAAGGCGACCGTCACGAGGGGAGGAGACGGGGACGCCCCGGTCTTCGAGCGCCTCCCGGGTTCCCGGCTGGAGGCGGAGGCGATCGCCGCCCTGGTGCCGCCGTCCGAGGCTCGCGTCGCCCTGGACTTCGATGCCAGCCGCGCCGAGGCCCTGAGCGACCGGCTGAGCGGCTACCGCATCGTGCACTTCGCCACCCACGGGGTCATCGACGCCGAGCATCCGGCGCTCTCGGGGCTGGCGCTCTCCATGGTGGACCGCGCGGGCCAGCCGCAGGCGGGTTTCCTCCACCTGCGCGACATCTACAACCTGCGTCTCAACGCCGATCTCGTGGTGCTTTCCGGCTGCCGTACGGCGCTGGGCAAGGAGGTGCGGGGCGAGGGTCTGCTCGGCCTCACCCGGGGCTTTCTCTACGCCGGAGCGCCCCGGGTCGTTGGCGAGCCTATGGCAGGTGGAGGACCAGGCGACGGCGGCACTGATGACCCGCTTCTATCGCGCCCTCTGGCAGGAGCACCTGCGGCCGGCCGCGGCCCTGCGCGCCGCCCAGCTCTCCCTGAGCCAGGAGCGGCGCTGGCGCGATCCCTACTTCTGGGCCGGCTTCGTCCTCCAGGGCGACTGGCAATAAGGGAGGATGCGATTTTCAAGTCCGCCGTTCCACTAACCTGCTGTAACTGAACGCTCCAAAGGAGGCAGATCATGAACGTCAGCTCCTTCATCGGCACCTGGCCGATCAACTTCGCCACCGGCCCTCTTGCCCAACCGGGAGAGGTGCTCGAAAACCTCCGCTCGATCGAGATTGGAACGGCGATGCACGGCGCCAAGGCTCCCTTCCTCTGCAGCACGGACTATGTGGTCAAGGTGGGGTTCGCCCTGCTCGGCACGGAAGACCAGGTGATCTTCTCCAGTGGGGAGTCGGGGCCCTTCCTGTCGCTGATCGGCGAGCAGCTCCGGTGGCACGGGCCTTATGGGGATCCGCTGCCCAAGGAGCTCAACATCAACATCGCGCTGGCGGAGGTCTTCCGCGATGACCAGATCGACCTGGGGTTCTATCCCTACGTCTTCGGCTGCACCGTCTACGGCGATCCGGACCAGGTGGGAGTCTGGGGAGGCAGCGGCACGCCGGGCGGCTTCTGAAGAAACCCCATGCTAGAATCCGCCGGTCTCCCAATCAGGAACCGGCTTCTGGCCAGCGACGGCACAGCTCTCGACCCCGCAAGCGACCATCCGGAAGCTCTGGCCGCCAGAATTCAGGCCGGAGACCGGCGCGCTGAAGAGCGGGTGGTCGAGATCTATGGCCGCGGTGTGGCGATCCTCCTCGACCGCCACACCAACGGCCGGCCCGAGGCCGAGGATCTCTTTCAGGACACCTTCCGCCTCGTCCTCGAAAAGCTGCGGCGCGGTGAGCTGCGGGAGCCGGCCAAGCTCCCCGGCTTCCTCGCCCAGATCGCCCGCAGCCTGGCCATCGAGCACTACCGCAAGGCCACCCGCCGCAAGACCGAGGCGGACAGCGAGGCCGTGGACCTCGCCGTAGCCCCCAGCGAAAGCCCTCTGAGCGGGCTGCTGGAGAGCGAGAACGCCGCCTTCGTCCGCCACGTCATCCGCGAGCTGGGCAACGAGCGCGACCGCGAGATCCTCCTGCGCTTCTACATCGCCGAAGAGGACAAGGACCGCATCGCCGCCGATCACGGCCTCACCAGCCTGCAGTTCAACCGCGTCCTGCACCGCGCCCGCCAGCGCTACAAGGAGCTGTTCCTGGAGCGGGCGGGCGGAAAAGGCTTCTCCGCGGTGGAGGGTGCGATAATTCTCTTCCTGATCACACTCTGGAGAGGGATGCTCCGAGGGGCCGGGGGGTGACAGGGATGGATCACGACTACATCGCGGAAGGCGGCCTCGTCGAGCGCTATCACCAGGGCTCGCTGCCGCCCGACGAGGAGGCCCGCTTCGAGGAGCACTTCCTCGGCTGCCCCGAATGCACCGAGCAAGTCGAGCTGGCGCGGGGCTTCCAGCGCGGCCTGAAAACGATGGTGGCCGAGGACGTCGCCCAGGCTGTGGCTGTGCAGGCGGTGGTGCGGGCCGGCGTCTTCGCCTGGCTCGCCCGGCGCGGCCGGCTGGCCCAGTGGGGCCTGGCTCTCGCCGCCCTGCTCGTCGTCTTCGGCCTGGGAGCCCTGGCAGTCCCTATGGTCTCTCAGGGAAGCGGCGAGGTCGGAGGAGACCCTGGCCGCCATGTCGGATCGCGAGAGGGCCCTGGAGAGGGACGCCGCGAGAATCCAGAAGCTCTACGTCGACAGCGACGCCCGTCGCCGCGAGCTGGAAGCGAAGCTGGCCCAGGCCAAGACGCCCGAAGCTCCGAAAGGCATCGCGGCCTCCGTGGCGAATCTCTCCGTCGCGCTCCTCACCGCCGTTCGCGGCCCCGGAGAGCCCGCTACGACGATCGATCTCGCCAAGGCCGGCGACCTTGTAGCCCTGGCCGTCGATCCCGGAGCCGGCGCGAGCTTCGAGACCTACAGCGTGACGCTCACCCGGTCGGGCGTGACCGTTTTCCAGAAGGCGGGACTCAAACCGAACGCCCTGGAGACGGTGATGGTCGCGTTTCCCGCGACCTTCTTTACTCCGGGTGAGTACCGGCTGCGGCTGGAAGGGGTGAAGACGGACGGCGCGGCGGCGGAGATCGGGGGCTATCCATTCCGGGTGGTGGGGAAGCGGTAGGACTTGGAAGGCCCGATCCTGATCGCGGGAGGCGGTATCGGCGGCTTGACGGCCGCCATCGCCCTGCGCCTCGCGGGTTTCGATGTCCAGGTGTTCGAGCGGACGGCGGAGATCCGCGAGCTGGGCGCGGGGATCGCCATCGAGCCCAACGCCGTGCTCGCCCTGCGGCGGATCGGGCTCGACGGCGCCGTCACGGCGGCCGGCTGCATCGAGGAGCGGCTGGAGCTGCGGACCTCGGGCGGCACCTTGCTGGCATGCCTGCGCCCTCGCGAGCTTGGGATCGACGTTCCCTTTCTCTCGCTTCATCGTGCCGCGCTTCAGGGCGTGCTCCTCCAGGCGCTCGGCGGCGAGGGCGTCCACGCCGGCTGCGACTGCGTGGGCTACGAGGCCCGGCCGGACGGCGTGACGCTTCGATTGCGCGGCGGCGAGCGGGTGGAGGGCTCGGTCCTCGTGGGCGCCGACGGTCTGCATTCTCATATTCGCGAACAGCTCTTGGGCGATGGCGAGCCGCGCTATGCCGGCTATACGGCCTGGCGGGCCGTCACGGCGGAAGACTTCGCGCCACGTCCCGCCGGCAGCTCCGAGACCTGGGGCCGCGGCCACCGGTTCGGCATCGTTCCCATCGGCCACGGCCGGGTCTATTGGTACGCCACCAGCAACGCGCCTCGCGGCGGGCGGGACGAGCCCGGTGCCCTGCGCGACTCCTTACTGCGTACTTTCGGCGGCTGGCACGCGCCGATCCGCGAGCTCCTTGAGGCGACGCCAGAAAACGAAATCCTGCGCACCGACATCCTCCATCGCCATCCCGTCTGCCGCTGGGGAGAGGGGAGGGTCACCCTGCTGGGCGACGCCGCCCACCCGCTGACCCCGAACCTCGGCCAGGGCGCCTGCCTGGCGATCGAGGACGCGGTGATCCTCGCGGAATGCCTGGGCGCGAACCCGGACCCGACGGCCGCCCTGCGGCGCTATGAAGCGCTGCGCCGGCCACGTACCGCGGGCATCGGCCGGCGCGCCTTCCATCTCGGCTGGATCGGCCAGTGGGAGGCGGCTCCGGCCTGCTGGCTGCGCGACCGGCTGGTGAAATGGACTCCCCAGGCCTTTCACTGCCTCCAGATGCGCAAGATCTTCCGTTTCTGACTGTGCTACCTATTGCTCCTCGGGAATCCCCGATGTCGCTGCCAAGGCGAATTCGCTCGCCCCCGCAAGGCTGCCGCCAGCCAATGTAGAGACGCCCCGTGGGGAACCCCGCGGGGCGTCTCCTCGGAGCGATGACCTCACAGCCATCTGGGTGGTTTGAAAGCCAACGAATATCCTTTTCAAGACGGTCAGAAACGGTGAGGTCAACCCTTCGACAGAGACGCCCCGCGGGGTTTCCCCACGGGGCGTCTCTACATTGGCTGCAAAGGGCTCGCGCGATCTCAGCTTCGTTTCGCTCCCGCGAGCTCCACAACCTCCAACTCGCCCTCCGCATACCGTGTCCGCAAAACCTTTTTATCGAACTTGCCCACCGAGGTCCGCGGCACCGCCGGGATGAACGCCCAGCGCTCGGGCAGCCACCACGCGGCGACCTTGCCGCAGAGGAAACCACGCAGGGCCTCGGCGTCTTTCGCGGCTTCTTCCTTCAGCACGACGCAGGCGAGAGGGCGTTCGTCCCAGGTGGGGTCGGGCACGCCGATCACCGCGGCTTCGACGACGTCGGAGTGCCCCATGAGCTTGTTTTCAAGATCCACGGATGAGATCCACTCGCCGCCGGACTTGATGACGTCCTTCGCGCGATCGGTGATCTGGGCGAAACCTTTCTCGTCCATGGTGCCCACGTCGCCGGTGCGCAGCCAGCCGTCGTGGAAGCGCTCCGGTGATGGATTCTTATAATACGAGGCGGTGACCCAGGGACCGCGCACCTCGATCTCGCCGACTGACTGGCCGTCCCACGGCAGCTCGTTTCCTTGATCGTCCGTCAGGCGCATCTCGACTCCGGCGAAGGCGCGTCCCGTCTTCGCGCGCCAGGTGGCCTGCTCGTCCTCGGTGGCGCCACGCGGCGGCCAGGAGAGAGCGGCGACCGGCGAGGTCTCGGTCATCCCCCAGCCTTGCGTGATCCAGATTCCGGTCTTCTCGTGGAACCGTTCGATGAGGGAGAGAGGCACCGCGGCGCCGCCGGCCTTGACGATCTTCAGGGACGAGAGATCGGTTTCGTGCTGCTCCACGAAGCGCAGCACATCGTTCCAGATCGCCGGCACGGCCGCTGAGTACGTCACCCGCTCGGAAGCGATCATCCGGGCCAGCGGTTCCGCGTGGAGGAAGGGGCCGGGCATCACGAAGTCCGCGCCGCACGACCAGCCGAGATAGGGCAGCCCCCACGACAGCGCGTGGAACATCGGCACGATGGCCAGGATGCGGTCCTTCTCCGTGATCGGGATCGCCGAGGCCTGGCCTATACCGAACGTATGCAGGTAAATCGAGCGGTGGGAATAGACGACCCCTTTCGGATCGCCGGTCGTGCCGGTGGTGTAGCACATCGCGGCGGCGGAGCGTTCGTCGAGATCCGGCCACCCGAACCCGGGGGCCTCGGCGGCGATCAAGTCCTCATAGCGGAGCACGCCGTCGCCGAGGGCCGAGGCGTCGCCGGAGCCCGCGACGATGATGTGCTCGACGGTCTTCAACTGGTCTTTCACTTTGGCGAGGACCGGGATCAGCGAATCGTCGACGATGACGACCTTGTCCTCCGCGTGGTTGATGATGAAGGCGAGCTGATCGGAAAACAGCCGCAGGTTGAGCGTGTGCAGCACCGCCCCCATGCAGGGCACGGCCATGTAGGCTTCGAGATGCTCCTGGTTGTTCCATTGCAGAGTGCCGACACGGTCGCCGTCGCCCACACCGAGCCGCTTCAAGGCAGCCGCAAGACGCTCGGCGCGATCGGCGACAAGCCCGAAGCTCGCCCGGCGAGGCTCCGCGCCCGTCCAGGTGACGACCTGGCTGTTGCCGTAGATCTTGCGCCCGTGGCGGAAGATGTGCTGAACCGTCAGCGGAAAATCCATCATGGTGCTCTGCACGGCGTTCTCTCCCTTGATGCCAAACGGTCAAGCGGTGACCGTCAGCTTCACGCCGAGACTGTGGAGCACCTTGAGCACGGTGTCGTATCGCGGCTTGGCGCCGGGCGACAAAGCCTTGTACAAGCTCTCTCGCCCAAGCCCCGATCTCTTGGCGATGGCGCTCATTCCCCGTGCCTTGGCGACGTGGCCAATCGCCGCCAGGAAAACCTCGGGATTGGCATCCTCGAGGGCCGCCGTCAGGTACTCGGCGATCACCTCTTCATTGTCCAGATACGCGCTGGTGTCGAATTCTGAGAACTTGGTCGCCATGACTTACTCCTGGTCCTGATCGAGTTCCCGAGTTGGTACACCGAGGCATTGTATCCTTGTGGATACAAAGAGGCAAGTGGCGCTGATCCTTCGATCTGGCATAATCCTCTTAGCTTTGACAGCTTTCCAGCGAGGATCTCCGATGAACCAGCGAATCCGGTGTGGTCTCCTGCTCTCCGCCCTCTCGATTCTGTGGCCGTTCGCCGTGTCGGCTCAGGACCGGCCCTTCGCCTTCGTGTCGTCGCCCGCGTCCTGGGAACGGGACGGCGCTCTGGTGTTCTTCGAGCCGGCGTTCGCCGATTCCACTCCGGAGACCGTGGCCCGCGACGGCTTCGGCAGCCGGATGGGCTTCGAAGCCCGGGTGGCGCGCCGGGTCTTCCTGGTCGGTGACGTCGGCTTCGCGGACTCGCCGGCCGGCACCTCCCGCACCACTTTCACGACCGAGGCTCTGGTTGACCTGCTGCCGGAATCCACGTCCGGCTTTCATCTGGCGGCGGGGACGGGCTATCGCCGTGAGGAGACCGGCGCCTCGGTGTGGATCGGCAGGCTGGTGGGCGAGCGGCGCCTGAGCTCGACGCGGCTGCTCGGGGATCTCCGGTTCGAGAAAGCCTTTGCCGCCGGCCGGGATAGTCTGGACACGATCGTGACTTTGGCGGCCTCGCGGCTTCTCGGCAAGGGGTTCTCCTTCGGCGCCGAGGTCGTAGGGCAGGATCTCGAGGCCCTCTGGGAGCCGGACGAGGCCGAAGGCGGAGCGAGAGTCCTGGCGGGGCCGTCCCTGCACTGGGCGCGGCCCGATCACCGGCTGCTGGCGACGCTCGCCGGAGGCCCCGTCTTCCGCATTCACTCGAACACCCAGACGAGCCCGGCGCCCCGCAGTCTGGGAAACGGCTACGCCGTGCGCGCTTCGGTGGGCTATGTCTTCTAGGCTCCCAAGGGCGGGGATGTGTCTCGCCCTCGTTCTAGCTGCAGCCTCTCCAGGCCTCGCTTTCGATGCCGGCCCCAAGACCCTGCGCGAGCAGTCCCTCCTCCCGACGGGCCTGCATCTCGACCCCGCGGGTCAATCGTTCGACCTCGGCAGCCTGCCGCTGGGGATGGCGCTTTCTCCCGCAGGCGACCGGCTCGCCGTGCTGCTCAGCGGCTGGCGCGAGCAGGGATTGCAGGTGGTCGATCCCCGGACGGGGCAGGTGTTGCAGACGCTTCCTCAAAAGGCCGCTTTCCTGGGCCTCGCATTCGCGGCGGACGGCGGTCTGTACGCCTCCGGCGGCGATGAGGATCAGATCGTGCGCTACGGTCTCAAGGACGGTGCGATGTCGGTGCAGGGAAACCTCGTGCTGGCTCCCAGGGTGGCGGGGAAGGAGGCGACCCGGTATCCGGCCGGCATGGCCCTGTCACCCGACAAGCGCAAGCTCTACCTGGCCGAGAACGTGGGGGACACTCTCGCGGTGCTCGATCTGCCCGGGGGCCAAGTCGGGCAGAGGCTGCCGGTGGGTCACAGCCCCTACGGCGTGGCCGTCGCGCCGGACGGCACGGTCTACGTGTCGGCCTGGGGCGAGCGGCACGTGGCCGTTTTCCGTCCCGACCGGACAGGCGCTCTCGCCGCCGTCCGCCGGATCGAGGTCGGCCGTCACCCCTCGGCGCTCCTGCTCAACGCGGCCGGCACCCGTCTCTTCGTCGCCTCGGCCAGCACGGACCGGATCGCCGTGGTGGACACCAAGCGGATGCGGGTGATCCGGACGCTCGCCGATCCACCTCCCGCCGGTCCCTCCGAGGGCAGCACTCCGAACGCCCTGGTCCTCTCCAAGGACGGCAAGACTCTGTTCGTGGCCGAAGCGGACAGCAACGCCGTGGCGGTCTTCGGCTTGTCGGCGGCTGCTTCGGGCGTTACTACCGCCAAGGGGAAGGACCGCCTCCAGGGGCGCATCCCTACGGGGTGGTACCCGAGCAGCGTGCTGGTGGTGGGGGATTCGCTCCTGGTGCTCAATGCGAAGGGGCGGGGCACGGGACCCAACCCCGGCATGGTGCAGCCCCTGTTGAAGCTGCCCAAGGATTCGAAAGATTATTCTCTGGGCCAGATCAACGGCACCCTGTCGGTGATTCCTCTCGCGGAGCTTAAAGATCTGAAGGCGCTCACGCGGCGCGTGGCGATCAACAACGGCTGGGGCCGGCCGCGCCAGGCACCCCGGTATCCGCCGATACGGCACGTCGTCTATATCCTCAAGGAGAACCGCACCTACGATCAGGTTCTCAGCGATCTGCCGCAGGGCGATGGCGATACCTCGCTTCAGTTTTTTCCCCGCGAGGTGTCGCCCAACCATCATGCGCTCGCCGAGCGGTTCGGCCTGTTCGATCGCTTTTTCACCAACGCCGAGGTGAGCAATCAGGGTCATCCCTGGTCCATGTCGGGATACGTGACCGATTACGGGGAGAAGACGACGCCTTCGAGCTACTCCGACCGCCGGCCGCAGCCTCCGGACGAAGGGGAGACGGACGAGCCGGCGAGCGGTTTCCTTTGGGACTCCGCCCTGCGCAAGGGGAAGAGCCTGCGCGTCTACGGCGAGTATGGAGTCTTCGAAAACGGCTCGACGCGGTCGCAGAAGAAGAAGATCGCGCCCTTCACCAGCAAGGAGTATCCCGCGTTCGATATGAGCGTTCAGGACCAGCGCCGGGCCGACGTCTGGATCTCGGATCTTCAGGGCTTCGTGAAGAGCGGTCGCATGCCGGCGCTGGAGATCCTGCATCTGCCGAACGATCACACGGCGGGAGCGCGGCCCGGCCTGCCCACGCCGCGAGCCTGCATGGCCGACAACGATCTCGCGCTCGGCCGCATCGTGGAAGCGCTCAGCAAGACGCAGTTCTGGCGCTCGACGGCGGTGTTCGTCCTGGAGGACGACGCGCAGGCCGGGCCGGATCACGTGGATTCACACCGCTCCGTGCTCCTGGTGATCTCGCCGTACAGCCGTGCCAGCGTGGTGCATCGTTTCGCGAACACGACGGACGTCCTGGCGACGATCGAGGAGATTCTGGGTCTGGGATCGCTCTCCCAGTTCGATCACTTCGGCCGTCCTCTGCGCGAGCTGTTCACGGAGAAGCCGGATCTCACGCCCTATCAGGCGCTGGTGCCCGGGGTGCCACTGACGGAGACCAATCCCGCGAACGGCCCGGCGGCGAAGGAGTCGGCGCTGCTCGATCTGCGATCTCCGGACTCGTCTCCGGATGAGCTGTTCAATCGCATTCTCTGGCGGACGTTGAAAGGGGACGCCGAGATGCCGGCGCCGCGACGGATGTCTCTGCTGGAGATTATCCAGTCGCTGTAGGGGATTGGAGACTGATCCTTGTTTGCTCCGAAGGAGCTTAGGCATGTAGCCGGGGGTGTAGCGAAGCGGAGCCCCCGGAATAAGCAGAATCCCCAGTTCCAGCCCCGAAGGGGCGGCGGCAGCTGACACACGCCGCCGTCGCCCTTTCAGGGCTATGTGATTCTTGTCTCCCTTCACCAGGGGCTGGCAAAAAGCCGCCAGCCCCTGGCTACATGCCTTTGCCCCTTCGAGGCAGTCATCTCGCTCGGGCGATCTGTCACGGTACACTGAGCAGCACATCTGCAAGGAGACCCTAATGCCAGAAACCATCGCCGAGCGCCTCGCCCGGCTCAACATCGAGCTCCCGGAGCCGAGCAAGCCGGGTGCGACCTATGTGCCGTTCATTCAGACGGGCAACCTGGTATTCGTCACCGGCCAGCTCAGCCAGTGGAACGGCGAGCGGCGGTTCATCGGCAAGCTGGGAGCCGAGTTCGACGTCGCGGAGGGGCAGCAGGCGGCTCGCCTCTGCGCGCTCAACGTCCTTGCCCTGCTTCAGGTGGCGGTCGACGGCGATCTCGGACGGGTTGTTCAGTGCGTCAGGCTCTCGGGCTACGTGAACTCGACGCCGGACTTCTTCGGCCAGTCCCAGGTGGTCAACGGCGCCTCGGACCTCTTCATGGAGGTCTTTGGCGACGTGGGACGCCATACGCGGATGGCGGTCGGCGTGGCGGCGCTACCCTACAACGTCGCGGTGGAGGTTGAGGGTGTCTTCGAGGTCCGGTAGGCTGGGGCGTCATAAAAGGAATCCCCGCGGCCGTGGTTCGCGGTTCTTAGTACTGCCGGAAGCTTCACCTGGCGTTCGTCTGGGAGGGTAGGGAGTGCGGTATCTTCTTGGCATGTCGAAAGCCCAAGTCTATGTCGAGACAACTATACCGAGCTTCTACCATACGACACGCTCAGGAGCTGAAGCTCTAGCCCGCCGCTCTTGGACTCGCCGCTGGTGGCCTGTCGGGAACGAGCGGTACACACTGGTGACAAGCGATGCAGTTCTTCTTGAGCTGCGGAGGGGAGTGTATCCAAGCCGAGAGGCTGCACTTGCGCTCGCTCAGGGCCTTCCGCTTCTTGAGATCACGCCGGCGGTGGCGGAGATCGTCGAAGCCTACGTCCGGCACCGGCTCATGCCTGCCGATCCCTCCTTCGACGCGCTTCACCTGGCCGTGGCGTCATACCACAAGTGCGAGTTTCTGGTAACATGGAATTGTCAGCACTTGGCGAACGCCAATAAGTATGGCCACATTCGCCGAGTGAACAACCTGCTCGGCTTGTATGTGCCTGTGCTGGTGACTCCTTTGGAGCTACTAGGAGAAAATCATGAGCCCGGAATTTGATGTTTCAGTCGACCAAGGCGATGAAGAGCTTGCGGCGATTCGCGAGGTGCGTCACCAGATCTCAGAGCAATTCGGACACGACCCCTATCGTTTGGTGGCTTATCTCATGGAATTGCAGAAGGAGCATCCAGAGAAATTGGTGTTGGCCCCAGACTCAGAAGCTATCGGCAGGTCCTGAAAAGACTTCTTCCCCTACTGCACTCGCCAACAAATAGCCAGAGAGTCGCTATCAAGACTCTTTTAGCCGCCACCATCTCCGAGCAACTCGCCAGGCTCGAGAGCGGCGTTGCTGACAACGTCGCGGTTGAGGTCGAGGGCGTCTTCGAGATTCGGTAGGAGGGAAGCGTCAGTCCTTAGACGGAGAAGACGATGAATCTGACTTGCCGTTCCTGTGGGTCCAAGCGCCTCCTTCGCGGTATTCGCGTGGTTTCTCTCGGTGGATTCTTGTCCCACCCCGTGAACGTGGAATTACCCTCTTCCTCCGGCCTGGGCAGACCCGTGCGTAGCTTTGTTTCGGCCAATGTGTGTGTTGACTGCGGCCACCTCGACCTCCATGCCGTGGACCTCATGGAGCTTCAACGCCTCTACGCATCGATCGGCGAACCTCTGGGCCTGGACTCGCGAGACGCGGCCGGATCCAGGGAGGGGGTGCCATGAAGACGGAATCTCCGCGGATCACGGTTCGAGAGGCCGGCCCCGAAGATCAGGCGTTCGTCCTGAAGACCGCCGAGCGTCTTGGCGGTGGCTTTCCGACTCCTCCCTGGCGGTCTCGCCAGGAGATCGTGGCTGGCGAGGTACGCACTCTCCGTGCTTTCCTGGAATCCGGTGACGCCGGCTCCAGGCTGCTCGTCGCGGAGGATTCCCAGGGCCATCCCCTGGGCTTCATCTTCCTCGAGACGGAGGAGGACTACTTCACGCAGACACAGCAAGGACACGTCGGCATGCTGGCGGTCGCCGAGGCGGCGGAGGGGCAGGGCGCCGGCCGGGTACTGATGGCTGCCGGGGAGGCGTGGGGAAGGGAGCATGGATTCACCAAGCTCACCCTGAACGTCTTCGAGGGCAATGGCCACGCTCGAAAAGTCTATGAGCACCTCGGGTACTCTCCCGAGACCCTCCGGTACGTCAAGCCGCTCTGATTCGGAAGCTCCGTCCGGCCAGCCGGTCCGGCGCCGAGCCTGCCGTGGGGTAGACTCCCTGCGGATGCTCTTCCGCCTCCCGGGCGGAAGAGCCAAGAGGTCAGGGAGGGCCGACATGCTCCAGCTAGAATCCGCGAACACCCAGGTCGGAGCTCAGGCCGAGTCGAAGGAACAAGCCATCCGGATGGTCGCCGACCTCCTCGTGCGCTCCGGATTCATCGAGGCGGGCTATGCCGACAGCATGCTGGCCCGCGAGCAGGTGGCCAATACGTACCTCGGCAAGGGCGTCGCCATTCCCCACGGTCTGCCCAAGGACCGGGGGATGATCCTGCGCACCGGCATCGCCGTGCTCCAGGTGCCCGGCGGGGTCGTCTGGCAGCCGGGCGAGATGGCGAAGATCATCGTCGGCATTGCCGCCCGGTCCGACGAGCATCTCGACATCCTCAGCAATCTCACCGGTCTGCTGTACGACGACGAGATGGTCGCGCGGCTCGCCGTCACCCTCGATTCGGGGGAGATCGTCGCCGCCCTCAGCGCCCCACGCGCCGAGGCTCCGATGCGGTCCGGCGAAGCGGGCGACTTCGGGCGCTCGGTCTCCGCCACGGTGGCCGGAGCGCACGGCCTGCACGCGCGGCCAGCCACGGCGTTCGTCGAGATCGCCAAGGGTTTCGCGGCCGACGTCAGCGTGCGCCACGGCGCCAAGAGGGCCAACGGCAAGAGCCTGGCCGCTCTTTTGAGCCTCGGGGTCAAGACGAACGGTAAGGTGATGATCTCGGCCCAGGGGCCGGACGCCGAGGCGGCACTGGCGGCGCTCAAGCTGGTGATCGAAGAGGTCGAAGAGGAGGAGATCGTCGTCGCCGGCCCCACCCACGGCTGGTCGCCGCGCTCCGTGGCCACGACCATCCCTGGGCTGGCCGCGTCTCCCGGGCTCGCGATCGGGCCGGTGCGTCTGCTGCGGCGCTGCACCATGGTGGTCGAGCGGTCCGCCAAGGACCCTGCGCGAGAGCACGAGCGGTTGCGCGAGGCGATCGCCACGGCGCGGGCCGAGCTTCACGACCTGTATCTGGACGTCAAGGAGAAGTCGGGGAAGGCGGGCGCCGCCATCTTTCTCGCTCATGCGGAGTTCCTGGCCGATCCCGATCTGATCGCCCCGGCCGAGAAACACATCGCGGAGGGCGAGAGCGCCGGCTGGGCCTGGCAGCAGACGATCGAGGCGGCAGTGGAGTCGCTGCAGACCGTGGATGATCCGCTGCTGGCCGCCCGGGCCACGGACCTGCGGGACGTGGGCACCCGGGTGCTGCGCCGGCTGGCGGGTACCGTCGAGGTCGGCGAGGAGGCTTCGCACCTTTCGAAGGAGCCCGTCATCCTGCTGGCTGAGGATCTGACGCCCTCCGACGCCGCGAGCCTGGACCCGGCACACGTCCTCGGCTTCTGCACGGCCGGCGGCGGCCCGACCTCGCACGCGGCGATCATCGCGCGTTCCCTGGGGATTCCCGCCGTGGTGGGCGTCGGCCCCGTGGTGACGCATCAGCCCGAAGGCGCTATTGCGGTGCTCGACGGCGACAATGGCGTGCTCTATATCGGCCCCAGCGAAGAGGATATCCACGCGGCTCGCGAGGCGCAGAGCTCGCTCGCCAATCTGCGCGACGCCGAGCATAGGACGCGCTATGAGCCGGCGATCACCACCGACGGCGTGCGCATCGAAGTGGTGGCCAACACCGGTCTCGCGAAGGAGGCCGCCCATGCGGTGGAGGCCGGTGGGGAAGGCATCGGCCTGATGCGCAGCGAGTTCCTGTTTCTCGAACGGGAGACGCCGCCTTCGGAAGACGAGCAGTATGAGGCCTACAAGCTGGCGGTCGACGCCCTGCACGGCCTGCCGTTGATCGTGCGCACGCTGGACATCGGCGGCGACAAGGCCGTGCCGTACCTCGACATGCCGGCCGAAGAAAACCCATTTCTGGGCGTGCGCGGTATCCGGCTCTGCCTGGCCTATCCTGATCTGTTCCGCACCCAGTTGCGGGCGATCTTCCGCGCCGCCGCGCATGGGCCGGTAAAGATCATGTATCCGATGATCGCCACCGTCGCGGACCTGCGGGACGCCCAGGCGATCACCGAGAGCGTGCGGCAGGAGCTGGACGCCGCGCGGCTGGAGACCGGCATCATGATCGAAGTGCCCTCGGCGGTGATCATGGCACCCGAGCTCGCGGCGCATGCCGATTTCTTTTCGATCGGTACCAACGATCTGACGCAGTACGTGCTGGCCATGGACCGCGGCCATCCGCAACTGGCCCGCCAGGCGGACGGGCTGCACCCGGCAGTGCTCAGGATGATCGATCAAACGGTGCGGGCGGCGGCCGGCAAGGACACTTGGGTCGGCGTCTGCGGCGGCGTGGCGGGCGATCCCCTGGGCGCGGTGATCCTCATCGGACTCGGCGTGACCGAGCTGAGCGTCAGCATTCCCAGTATCGCGGCGATCAAGGCCCGCGTCCGTAGCATCTCCATGAAGGATGCCCAGAGCCTGGCCCGGCGGGCGCTGGCCTGCGAGAGCGCCGAGGCCGTGCGCGATTTGGTGAAAGGGAGAGCGAGGGCCGGATCGTGATACCTGTTGCCATGCCCGTGGTGACGGTCACCCTCAACCCGGCGATCGATCAGACGTTGACTATTCCCGGTTTTGCCGCGGGCCGGGTGAACCGGGTGGTCGCGAGCCGCTCCGACGCGGGTGGCAAGGGCGTGAACGTCGCCTGCGTCCTCGCCGATCTCGGGGTGGAGACGATCGCGACGGGATTCCTGGGCGCCGAGAATGCCGCCGTGTTCGAAACGTTTTTCGCGCGCAAGAAGATCGCGGATCGCTTCGTCCGCATCGCCGGCTCGACGCGGGTCGGACTCAAAGTGGTGGACGACCAGACGCGGGAGACGACGGACATCAACTTTCCCGGGATCACGCCGACCCCCGAGGACGTCGCCGGTCTCTTCGAGCGCGTGGCCGCGCTGACCGAGGCCGGGCGCTGGTTCGTGCTCAGCGGCAGCGTGCCGCCCGGCCTGCCGGAGGACATCTACGCCCGCCTGATCGAGGCGATCCACGGCAAGGGCGGCCGGGTGGTGCTGGACACCAGCGGCCCGCCGCTCGAAGCGGCGCTCGCGAGCCGGCCGGACGTGATCAAACCCAACGCCGAGGAGCTGGGCCAGTTGATGGGCCGGCCGCTCGATACGTCCTACTCGGCGCGCGCCGCGGCCCTGGGCTTGTTGAAGCACGGCATCCGGCTGGCGGTGGTGTCGATGGGCGGCAATGGTGCGGTTTTCGTGGATCGCGATCACGCGTTTCTGGCCCTGCCCCCCAAGGTGGAGGTGCGTAGCACGGTGGGGGCCGGCGACGCGATGGTGGGCGGCATGGTCTACGGGTTGATCCACGATCTACCGCTGGAGGAAGTGGCGCGGCTGGCCTCCGGTAGCGGTGCCTACGCCGTCACCCGGATCGGCTCGGGCATCGAGGCGCCGATCGAGTTCCGGGCGCTGACGCGGAGAGTCGAGATCGAATCGTTCAGATGAGCTGACAGCGGGATCACCAGCCGGCATCCGGGGGGGAGAAATCATCATGGCGAAGATCGTTGCAATCACCGGCTGCCCGACGGGCGTGGCGCACACTTTCATGGCCGCCGAGGCTTTGAAGAAGATCGCCGTCGGGATGGGGCACGGCATCATGGTGGAGACGCAAGGGTCCGAAGGCGTGAAAAATCTCCTTTCGGCCCAGGATATCGCCGCGGCGGACGTGGTGATCGTGGCCTCGGACATCGCCGTCGACATGGAGCGCTTCGCCGGCAAGCCCATGGTCGCCGTGCCGGTCAGCGATGCCATTCGCAAGACCCGAGCCGTGATCGAAAACGCCCTGGCCGAGCTGACCGAGTCCGTCGAGGCCACGGAGGTGATCCCGGCTCCCGTGCAACAGGCCGAGCCGGAGCCGGCCAGCCGCTTCCTCGTCGGCGTGACGTCTTGCCCGACGGGGATTGCTCACACTTTCATGGCCGCCGAGGCGTTGAAGAAGTCGGCGGCGGCTCTGGGCCACACCATCCGGGTCGAAACGCAGGGCTCGGTGGGCGCGAAAAGCCTGCTGACTCCGGAAGAGATCGAGCGCGCCGATGCCGCGATCATCGCCGCCGATGCCTACGTGGACACGGCGCGCTTCGCCGGCAAGCGCCTGGTGCAGACCTCGACCAAGGCGGCGCTTCACGATGGGCAGGGACTGATCAAAGAAGCCCTGGCGCTGCCGGAGCCGGCCATGGCGGTGAAATCGCGCCAGCCAGTGAAATCCTCCACGCGAACCGGTCCTTACAAACACCTGATGACCGGCGTCTCCTATATGTTGCCGCTGGTCGTCGCGGGAGGCTTGCTGATCGCGCTGGCCTTCGCGATCGGCGGCCTCAACGCCGCGGATAAAGAAGGCACGCTCGCCTGGGCGCTGATGCAGATCGGCGGCGGCACGGCGTTTCATCTCTACGTCCCGGTGCTCGCGGCCTTCATCGCCTACTCGATCGCGGACCGCCCGGGCCTGACTCCGGGATTGATCGGAGGCATGCTGGCGACGAGCCTGGGCGCGGGATTTTTGGGCGGTATCGTGGCGGGGTTCCTGGCGGGCTACGTGACGAAGATCATGAACGATCGCATCAACCTGCCGCAGAACCTTCAAGGGCTGAAGCCTGTGCTGATCCTGCCGTTGCTCTCGACGCTGATCGTGGGACTGATCATGATTTTCGTCGTCGGCCCGCCGGTCAAGACGGCGCTGCTGGCGCTGACCGCCTGGCTCAACGGCATGCAGGAAACGAGCGCCGTGGTGCTGGGGATCCTGCTGGGAGCGATGATGGCCTTCGACATGGGAGGACCGCTGAACAAGGCGGCCTATACCTTTGCGGTGGGCCTGCTGGCCTCGAAAGTCTACGGCCCCATGGCGGCGGTAATGGCGGCCGGCATGACGCCGCCGCTGGCCCTGGGGCTCGCAGCAACGCTGTTCAAAAACCGTTTCAATCAGGAAGAGCGCGACGCCAGCAAGGCCGCCATCGTGCTGGGAATCTCCTTCGTCACCGAGGGAGCCATTCCCTTTGCCGCCAAAGATCCGCTCAGGGTGATTCCCTGTCTGATGGCAGGCTCCGCGGTAACGGGAGCGATCTCGCTCGCCGCCGGAGTTCGCCTCATGGTGCCCCACGGCGGAATCTTCGTTCTGCTGATCCCCCACGCCGTGCAACCGCTGGGCCTGTATCTCGTGGCCCTCATCGCCGGAACGCTGGTGAGCACGGCGGCGCTGTATCTGGTGAAAAGACCCATAGAGGCCCTGCAAGCCTAGCCCTACCGCACCCGCCGCAGCGGCGACAACACAAGCCACAGCGTCGACATCACGACCCCCGCCGCTGCCAGCGCGAGGGTGGCGCGCACTCCGAGGGCTGCGGCGAGAAAGCCTCCGGCCAGCGAGCCGATGGGCCAGATTCCCCTCGCCAGGAGCTGCATGCCGGCGTTGACCCGGCCCAGGACGTGCTCGGGCGCCACCGTCTGGCGCAGGGTGATCTCGTTGATGCCGTAGACCATGAAGGCCATGTCGCCGAAGAGCTGCGGCACCATCAGGCAGGCGACCGCGAGCACCTGGAGGGTTCCAGGGGTGCCCACCAGTCCAGCCAGTGGGATGAGCAGGTTGGTGAGCCCCTGGACGAGCGAGGCGACGATGAAGGTGCGGCCGAGCCCGAAGCGCTCCACGATGCGAGGGGCCACGACGGAGCCCACCATGGCGCCCACGCCGCCCATGGCGATCACGACGCCGAGGAGCGCCGGGCGCAGGTGCAGGATCTGGATCGCGTACAGCACGTAGAGCGGCCCGAAAAATCCCATGAAAAAGAATGTCGTCGCCGAGCGCAGGCCGAGCGCTCGCAGCGTCGGCTCGCGGAAAATGAAACGCACGCCGGCCAGCGTCTCCGTCACCAGGTGCTCCGGCTCGCGAGGCTCAGCCGGTGGCTCCGGCTTGCGGATCAGCAACACCATCAGCGCCGAGAACAGAAAGGAAATCGCGTCGAAGAGAATGGCGATCGGCGCCGTGATGAGCTGTACCAGAATGCCTGTCAATCCCGGCCCGGCGATCTCCGCGATCGAGCTGCTGAGCGCCAGCTTGCTGTTGCCTTCGAGGATCTGCTCGCGGGCGACGAGCGCGGGGAGGTACGACTGATAGGCGACGTCGAAGAACACCGTCAGGATTCCCGCCAGCGCGGCGACCGCATAGAGCTGTCCCATCGAGAGGATTCCGGCGATGGCGGCGGCGGGAACGGAGACGAGGATCGCCGCGCGTCCGAGATCGGCGGCGATGAGGATCGGCCGGCGGCGCAGCCGGTCCACCCAGACGCCCGCCACCAGCCCGAACACCAGCACCGCCGCGCCGCCGAGAGCGGAGAGAAATCCCATCTGGATGGTGCCCGCGTGCAGCACGAGCACGGCGGCGAGGGGGATTCCCTCGCGGGTGATGCGTGAGCCGAGCTCCGAAATCGTCTGCCCGGTCCACAGCTTCACGAAATCGAGGTTCGTCCACAGGCTGCGCGGGCGCGCAGCCGGGGCCGCCTCGGCCACGAGGGGAAGGACAGGGTCACTCATGCAGGATCATCCGGCGGCAGTGTAGAGCAGATTCGGGCCGGCGCGGCCCCCAATCTTCAGACTCTCCACAAGGTCGGAGTGAGCTTCGCGCGGATGCGCGGATCGTTGATCCAGGAGCAGCCGTTGATCGGCTTGGTCAGCTCGCCGACGTTGGTGCGCGTTCCGGCGTAGACGCCTCCCTGATCCGTGAACCGCTCCACGGCGCACTCGAAGAACACGGTGGTCGCGGCGTAGAGCAGGGCCGCGTAGGTGGTGTCGTCGATGGCACCCTGGGCAAAGGCGGCGTCGATGGCGGCGAAGGCGGCGGCGATGATCTCCGGGCGGAAGATGGGGAACCTGTCGGGATTGAAAGGATACGTGCTGTGCTTGGTTCGGGAGAGACCGAGGACGACATGGTTGCCGGCGGGCACGGGGCTGGTGGGCGAGATATAGGCGCTGTGATCGAAAGGCAGGACGCCCTCGTGCGCCGCGAGGTAGAAGTCATAGGCCTTATAGGAGGCGGCGTCGGTCGCGTAGTTGCCGCCCGTGGCCGGCGCGCCCACCAGCACGGCCGAGCGCTCCTCGTCGAAGTCGTGCGAGCCAAGGCCGTCGATGGAGAGGCCCAGGGCGGGAAGCAGGACCGTGCAGAGCGTCGAGACGGAGAGGCCCTCGTCGCGGTTCCACACCGTGAGGTAGTCGATCTGCAGGTAGCCGATGCCGTTTTTGATGCCCAGCGGAGTCACCCGGTAGTGGCTTACCGGGGGTGTCGCCTGAGCGAGGGAGGCGATGGCGAGAGTCGTTTGGTCCTTGAAGGTGGCGAAGACGTCGGGATCTCCCGCGGACACGAAGTAGAACGGCGTGAACGCGTTGGCGAGCCGGCGCTCGAGCTTGTCGGGAAGCCGGTCCAGATCCTGGTCGGTGGCATCGGGAGCCACGGCGTCGAGGGCGACGGGCGCCGTGGTCAGCGAGGCATTGGGGAGGAAGTCGGCGGTGGCGACCCGGCTCAGGCCGGTCGAGGTCTGGGGTGAGATCCTGATGTTGACCAGTTGTTGCGGTGAGGCCAGCCGCGAGCGCACCGCCTGGAAAGCCAGGTTGCGCTTGGCGGTCGTGAGGTTGTCATAGGCGGTCTTGCTGGCCGGCAGAGAACCGCGCACGGTGCCGGAGGGTTTGGTAATCGTCGGGAGGGGAAGCAGGCTCATCGCGAAAAATCTCCTGGAATGGCGGACGACGCCTTGTCGTCCGGCTTGACAGGTTGATCCCGCGATTCAGGGTTCGGGTTACTCAGCCAGGCGTTTCCAGCAGCAGCACGCAGGGCACGCGGTCCGGCCAGGCGGCGCGGAGCAGTCCGTAGCCTATCCCCGCGAGGCCGGTCATGAGGCCGGGAACCTCGGTCCGGACGTTGGCGCCGCAGCGTGGGCCATCCTCTTCGATGCGGGTGAGGATGCGGGCGGCCAGCCGGCCGGCTTCGTCCGCCAACCCGGCGTCCCCCAGGACCCGTCCGGCCTCCCGCACGAGCTCGAGGTTCCCCAGGTCGCCGTGACAGAGAGACTGGTTGAAGCCGAAGCCTTCCGCCATGGTACTGCGCACCGCGGCCCGGATCTCTTCGATCATCTCCGGGTCGTCCAGATAGGGCAGGGTGCCGAGGCGCCCGAGGCCGATTCCCGGCGCGCCGTGGCACCAGGCGTGGAGATAGGCGGGGCCCGCCGCCGTTTCGCGGTTCTCGCGCAGGTCGGGCCAGTTGTCGTGCGGGGGCGAGAACCAGCTCCGTTCGTAGCGCAGGGCGCCTCGCGCCGCTCCGCGGAACCGCTCGTCGCCGCTGACGTGGGCCAGCCGGGCGAGGGCCCAGGCGATGCCGGCCGTGCCGTGGCTGAAGCCGGTGAGCGGCTGGCGGCCCAGCTCCGAAGGAGGCGGCCAACCAAAACCGCGCTCCTCCATGGCGGATCGGGCGAGGAGGCGCTCGCCGCAGCGGACCGCGATCTCCAGGAGGCCGGCGTGGGGACGGTGCCGATGGAGGGCGAGGAGAGAGGCGACGGCTCCGGCGGAGCCGCCGAGGAGGTCGAAGACCTCGTCGCTCTCGATGCCGGGCACGATTCGGGGTGCCAGGCTTGCCGCTTCGTCGAGCCATGCGGGCTCGTCCCACAGCAGGCCCAGGTGGGTGAGGGTGTAGAGGAGCCCGCCCCAGCCGCTGTAGGCGCCGAGGTGGACCAGGGCCGCGGGGTCGGCCGCGATCCGCCGCCGGACGGTGTGGAGGGCAAGCCGGGCGAGCCGTTCGTAGCGCTCCTCCCCCGACAGCCGCCCGAGGTGGGCGAGAAAGAGGGCGACGCCACAGAGGCCCTTGTAGAGATCGACCGGCATCGGCTCCAGGAGCCAGCCGTCGGGGCGCAGGTCGAGGTGGAACCAGGTCACGAGCTCACCCTGCTCGACGGCCTGCCGGGCCAGGCGGTCGCCGATCTGGCGGGCCATCCGCAGGAAACGCTCCGGCTCGGCCCGGTCCGCCTCGGGCAGGCCGGCCGGCGTCCTGACCCAGGGCTCGTCGAGAGCGCGGGTGGCCTCGATGGCGGCCTGCACGAGCCAGCTCTGCCGTTCGAGGTCGTCCTCGTTCATCGCCCGCAGGCGGGAGTGGACGCACTCCAGACCCGGAGTGGCGAAGAAATCCTCGGCCCGGCGGCCTCCAGCGTGAAGAAGATCGGCCGAAGTGGTCAGGGTTTCGAAGCGGGGCACATCGCCGGCGGTCAGATCCTCGTGCTCGGCCTTCACCGCCCGCCGTAGCGGTGGATATGCCACCGCGTCCAGCCAGAGCCGGTCGACGAGACGGTCGCGGTCGAGCGCGTTCTGGAGATAGTCGGGGTGGTTGCCTACGTGCAGCAGATGGGCGTAGACGTTGGTGCCGCGCAGCAGGGCGCGGATCGGCAGGCCGGCGAAGGGGGAGAGCGGTCCTCCAGGCGCGAGAAGCTCGTCGCGATGCTGCCAGAGCCGCCGGTACATCGAGCGGAAGCCGCGCAGCACGGCCTCGCCATGCTCCCACAAGGCCACGGGCTCGCCGCGCAGGGTGGGAAGGTTGGGTCCAGCGGGCAGCTGTGTCTCGTGGCCGGCCCAGCGCATCTGGTCCGTGCCGTCGCCGGTGATCCGCCTGGTCGCGATCCTCTGGCCTCCCGTCGCTCCCATGCCGCTCAGGTCGAGCCCGGCCTGCTCGGCGGTGGCCCAGAACCGCCGTGGCAGCAGACCGCTGTTGAGGACGGTATGGGCGGTTGGGATGTGCCCCACGCCGCCGGCCGATGGCGTGGGGAGGGCCGGCTGGAACAGGGTCTCGAGATCGATGGGCACCGGATGCTCACCCTCGGCGATCAGGTTCTCATGATGGAAGTCGGTGGCCTCCAGCCCATAGAACAGGGCGAGCCAGGCGCCCTGCCGCTCGTGGAAGCGCTCCACCTCCTCCGGTGTCTCGCAGGGGCGGGCGGCGACGTGCTCCATCCAGCCGTAGCCGCCGCGGTCCACGACGGCCGGGCAACGCAGCGGCGGGCCGCCTCCCCAGTCGTTGATCCTGGCGATCAGGATCCGGAGGTGGTGATCGATGGCCAGGGACTTGGGCTTGTAGACGAGGCTCGACCCCGAGGCGAAAGTGAGAATCGCCACGGAGCGCCCTCCATCATGGCGGTCGCTGAGGCCGGTCCGCACGCTGACCACGGGCCCAGGCTCCGTTCCGGCTCCCGGGTGGTGGAGGCGGCGGCTGATCTCGTCGTGGTCCGCCGCGAAACGCGCCATCATCTCCAGGCTCGTCTCGACCCATTGCCCGGCCAGCCGGCAGGCGTCGCGGGCGAGGACCGGGTAGCGCCGGAGGATCTCCAGGGCGGGGCCGGGCTGGCGTAACGTTTCGGCGAAGCTGTGGAAGCGTTCCTCCGGAGTCTCTCCTTGCAGCTTGCCCTCGAGGCGGCTGACGTGGAGCTCCAGGGCCAGGGCTCTCTCGCTCGCCCAGCGGAGCCGCCGGATAAGCGTCTCCAGGAGCGCGCTGGCGACGGGCTCGGGATCGACGAGGCTCGGGACCTCGGCCGCGAGTCGCCGTAGCTCGGCGAGGACGCGGGAGTAGGCGCCGCCAATCAGCGGGCGCAGCAGCTCCAGTACGCCGAGCCCCTCCTCCCCGTTCGAGGGGAGAGGACTAGGGTCTTGAGAGAAAGCTTGCGCCAGGGGCTGCAGCCAGGCGGGGCGGCCACCCGCTCGCTGCCGCAGGCCGGCCGCGGGCTCGGCCAGGAGGCGCAGGAAACGCTCCGGCGTCAAGCCGTCGAGGGCGAGGCGCTCGGCGAAGAGGCCGTCGTCGAGCAGCTCCGTTTCGCGACGCCAGCGGCTCATCTTGCGCGCCGCGCGTTCGAGCGCCTCCGGGGGAGGGGGCGCGTCGAGGCCGGCGCCCAGGAGGGCCGCGCGTTCCGCGAGCGTCAGAGCCTCGAACCAGTCCGAGGCGTCGAAGATCTCATCCATCGCCATGGCCATTTCGTTTGGGGGAGTGAGGGTAAAGGGCGGACGGACCCGGAGGCCCGTCCGCCCGGTGTCGTCAGGGGAAGCTTACGGGCACTGCTGGCCGGGCTTGACGCACGAATCCACGAAGGTCGTGCCGCCGCAGTGAAGGGTCACAGCGCCGGTGGCGCTGCGCAGAGCGGTGTCGTCCACCATCGCCAGGCCGGCCGGGCTCTCGGGCAGGCTGGCCTGCTCCTGCTCGGTGAGGCTATTGCGGTACTCCTCGTCACGCCAGGCACGGACCACGTCGATGTTCTTGTGCATTTCGTTCTCCTTCTAACCAGTTGTGGGACCACGAGGGAAAAGCCTTCCGGGCGGCAGGTCCCATCTCCGCTCCAGAGATCGATGGAAAATTTCGTAGGAAAGCGGGCTCACTTCGCTCTTCCCACTTATAGAGGTGCTGAAAGAACGATGAAGTGAGCCGCCGCGCATCCTCGGACAACGAAAGCTCTGGGGGAATCCCCTCACTTCTGCAGCTCCTTTTTCCCTTGTGACGTCGCGCAGGGCGACCCGGAGCGCGAGGGCGGCGGCGAAGATGAGGGCGGCCGCTCGGCCGGTTTCTTGCAAGGCATCAACGTAGCCATGAGTGCGCGTCACCGTTTCACGAGCCTCCTCCAGGGCCACGACTCCGGAGTGGAGGAGGGCCTGCTCGTGGACCTCGGCACCTCGACGCTGACCGGCGTCTGCGCGTCCGCCTTGCCGGAGCTCGAAGCCGGCAACGCTTTCGCCCACCCGGTCATCCCCACTCTTCCCTTGAGCGCCGCCGACTGTGCCCGGCTGGGCTCGGACTTCGCCCGGGCCGGCCTGGTCTTCCCGCCGCCTTCTTCGTCCGGGGGAGAGGGCGGCGAGTTCACCGACCTCTTCGGTGTCGACTGGCTGATCGCCGAGGGCGGGCCGGCGCCCCTTCGCCATCCTCTGGAGAAGGCTACTCTGAGCGAGGTCGCGCGCCATCCGCGGCCGGTGTGGCCCGGCCGCACGCAAGTCGTGGAGCCTGATGTCCTGGACCGGATCGTGATCGCGGACGCACCCTGCCCGGGGCTGCTCGAAATGTGCTTCAACCTGCGCAACGGCTGGCGGTTCCTGGAGGATCTCACCGGCAACGGGCGGGTGGCGTCGGCGCTGCTCGACTGGTCCCTGGAGACGATCGAAGGCGCCTACCACCACATGCTGATCAGGCTGCCGGCGCCTCCGGACGTGGTGATCTACGGCGACGACTACGGCTACGAGGGGGGCATGTTCCTCTCGGACGTGGACTTCCGCACCCATCTGCGGCCCCGGCTGCGCACGCTGCTGTCGCGGCTGCGGCGGCTGACGCCCGCCGCCGTCTGCCTGCACTGCTGCGGCGCCATCCGGCCCATCGCCGCGGACCTCGCCGGCCTCGGCGTCGAGATCGTCAACTTCGACTTCAACGCCCGCGGCATGGGGATCGACGAGATGCGCCGGAAGCTGCCACGCTCGACGGTGTTTCACGGCGCCGTCGACCTGGTGACGCTGGGCCGGGATCTCGAAGGCGGCGATCACGCCTCGGTCGCCCTCTTCGCCATCGAGCTGGCGAGCTCCGTACCGGCGATCGCCGCCCCTCCCGACAACCTCGGCACCCCGGAGGAGCTCGCCGCCGGCTTCCGTGGCGCGGCCTTCGTCCGCGCCCTCTCCGCCGAGGATCTCGCCACGCTACGGCGTTTCGGGCCGGTGCGCGAGGTCATCGAGCGGGCGATCCGGATCGCCCTGGCGGCGGCGATGCCGGAGTGGCCGGGATCGCCCGCGGCGTTCGTACCCTTCTGATTCTCCTCGCGGCCGCCCCCGCAATGCTATCTTCCGGGGCGCCCGGCGGACTTGGTCGCCCGTGCATTTTGACCTGAGGAGGGGACCGCGGCACATGGCGTCCGACATCGAAATCGCACAGCAGGCCAGGCTCGACCGCATCACCAACATCGCTGCCAAGCTCGAAATCCCCGAAGAGAGCCTCGAACTCTACGGCCACACCAAGGCCAAGCTGTCGCTCGACTACGTCGACAGCCTGGCGGACCGGCCCGACGGCAAGCTGATCCTGGTGACGGCGATGACGCCGACGCCGGCCGGCGAGGGCAAGACCACCACCACCGTCGGCCTCGGCGACGCGCTGAGCCTCCTCGGCAAGAAGACGGCGATCTGCCTGCGCGAGCCGTCGCTCGGGCCGGTGTTCGGCATGAAAGGGGGCGCGGCCGGCGGCGGCTACGCGCAGGTCGTTCCCATGGAGGACATCAACCTCCACTTCACCGGCGACTTCGGCGCCATCGCCCTCGCCAACAACCTGTTGTCGGCGATGCTGGACAATCACCTGCACTGGGGGCTCGAGCCCGTCCTCGACGTGCGGCGGATCACCTGGCGGCGGGTGGCCGACATGAACGACCGGGCGCTACGCGACATCGTCATCAGCCTCGGCGGCGTGGGCAACGGCTACCCTCGCGAGGACGGCTTCGACATCGTCGCCGCCTCCGAGGTGATGGCCATCCTCTGCCTCTCAAGCTCGCTCGCCGACCTCAAGCAGCGCCTGGGCAACATCATCGTCGGCCGCACCCGCGAGCGTCAGGCGGTGACCGCCCGCGACCTCGGCGCCCAGGGCGCCATGACGGTGCTGCTCAAGGACGCCATCAAGCCCAACCTGGTGCAGACCTTGGAGAACAACCCCGCCTTCGTCCACGGCGGCCCCTTCGCCAATATCGCCCACGGCTGCAACTCGGTGATCTCGACCCGCACGGCGCTGAAGCTCGCCGACTACGTGGTCACCGAGGCCGGCTTCGGGGCCGATCTCGGCGGCGAGAAGTTCGTCGACATCAAGTGCCGCAAGGCCGGGCTGAAGCCGGCCGCCTCCGTGGTCGTCGCCACCATCCGCGCCCTCAAGTACCACGGCGGCGTGGAGGTCAAGAACCTCACCCAGGAAAACCACGAGGCTCTGGAGGCCGGCCTCGCCAACCTCGAACGCCACGTCGAGAACGTGACGCAGCACTTTGGCATCCCATGCGTGGTGGCGATCAACCGTTTCTCCTCCGACACCGCCGCCGAGCTGGCGCTCGTCGAGTCGCGCATGGCACAGAAGAGAGTGCCGGTGGCCGTCGCCAACCACTGGGCCGAAGGCGGCAGGGGTGCGACGGACCTGGCCAGGATCGTCATCGAGCTCTGCGAGCGGGCCCCGAGCGTCAAGTTCGTCTACGAGGACGCCGATCCGCTGTGGGAGAAGATTGGGAAGATCGCCACCAAGGTCTACCGCGCCTCATACGTCAACGCCGAGGCCAAGGTGCGCGAGCAGATCGCCCGCTTGCAGGAGGACGGCTTCGGGCACTATCCCGTCTGTGTGGCCAAGACCCAGTATTCGTTCTCGACCGACCCGCAGCGGCGCGGCGCACCCGTGGACCACGCGGTCCACGTGCGCGAGGTGCGCCTCTCCGCGGGCGCCGAGTTCGTGGTGATGATCTGCGGCGACATGATGACCATGCCGGGCCTGCCCAAGGTGCCCTCGGCCTGCCGCATCGACATCGACGACAGCGGCAAGGTGGTCGGGCTGTTCTAGGAGTGGTACCCCGCCCCCGGATAGAGCAGGTTGAGCGCCAGGGTCTGCAACGGATCCGAGATGTAGGGGAAGACCCTCCAGGCGGCGACGAGGCCGAGGAGGGAGAACATGGGCTGGTGCAGGAAGGCGTGGAAACGGGCGGCCGTTTCGTCGCTCATGAAGCCGGGAAGGATGGCGCTGCCGTCGAGCGGGGGAAGCGGGAGAAGGTTGAAGGCGAAGAGAACCAGGTTGAGGGAAAAGAGGATGGAGAGCGGGGCGGCGGCCGCCTGCCAGCTCGGACCGATCCCGGCGGTGATGGCGGTGAAGTTGGCGACGTCGGGCGCTTCGAAGACTCCGGCCAGCATGCCGATGCGGATGGCGAGGCCGGAGATCAGCACCAGCAGGAGATTGGCGGCCGGTCCCGCGGCGGCCATCAGGGCGGCGCGTTTCGGATACCGGTGGGCCCACTCCGGATTGTAGGGGGCGCTCGCCCAGCCCATCATCCAGCCGTTGAGGGCGAAGGAGGCGATGGGAACGATCACCATCCCCAGCGGCTCGCGGCGGATGTGCGGCCAGGGGTTCAGGGAGACCTGCCCGCCTTCGTAGGCGGTCGGGTCTCCCAGCTTCAAAGCGGCCAGGGCGTGCCCCGCTTCGTGGAGCGTGGTCGAGAAGATGAAGACCACCAGCCAGGTGACGCCGAGAACGAAGGTATTGGGTTCCATGGCGGTATTGTATGCGCCGCCATGACGTCCTATCTATCGACCTTCGCCGCCGGGCTCGGTGGCCCCGTCCGGCGCGCCCTCGAAGAGCGGCTGCCGGGCGTCCGCGTCGAGCTGGATCTCGACGGCCTGCTGACCTATCAGAGCAGCCGGGACGCCGCCGCCGTCCGCGCGCTGCCGTTCTTCAACAACTCCTTCCTGGTGCTCAAGACGTTTCCCGGCCTGGGAGCGGAGAGGAGAGAGGACGTCCTCGACGAGATGCTCTCGATGGCGCTGCGGGACGGCGACCTCGCCGGCCGCCTCCCGCGCCAGCTCAAAGGCACCTTCCGGCTCGTCACCTCGTGGAGCAACGTGCTGACCGCCGTCGACCGCGAGCTGCTGGAGAAGGTCGAAGCGCGGATCGCGGCCTCCGGCCGGCTGCGGCCCCATCGCGGCCGGCCGGATCACGAAATCTGGCTCTCCTACCGTAGCGAGGGGCACGGCTTCCTGCTGCTGCGGCTGACCCGCCACGCCGCCGCCGAGAAGGTGCTCGACAAGGGAGCGCTGCGGCCCGAGCTCGCCTGGATGCTCTGCTGGCTCTCCGAGCCGCGGGAGGGCGAGCTGATGCTCGACCCCTTCTGCGGCTCGGGAGCGATTCCCCTCACCCGGGCGACCCAGTTCCCCCGCGGCCTCGTGCTGGCGAGCGATCTCGACGCGGATCTGGTGGAGAAGCTCAAGGTGAAGGTGAAGGAGGGAGACCTCAAGCGGCGGGTGGTGGTGCGCCAGGGAGACGCGTGCCAGCTCTCCCGCTATGAAGACGGCTCCATCCACAAGATCGTCACCGATCCGCCCTGGGGGCTCTTCCAGGAGCTGGCGGGCGGGCCGGAGGCGTTCTACCGCGAGGTGCTGTGCGAGCTGAGCCGGGTACTGGCGCCGGGAGGGCTGCTGGTGCTCCTCCTGGCGCGGGCGGATTTCCTGCCGCCGCTGCTGGAATCCGTGCCCGCGCTGGAGCTGGTGGAGGGCTGGCCGATCCTGGTTTCAGGGAAAAAGGCCGAGATCTTCAAGCTAAGGCGCTTACCCCCGGCTTAGATACTTGTTCTCGCGCGTGTCAATCAAAATCTTGGTGCCCGGTTCGATGAAGGGCGGCACCATGACGACCAGCCCGGTCTCCATCTTCGCCGGCTTGTAGGAGGCGCTGGCCGTCGCGCCCTTCATGCTCGGCTCGGTCTCCACCACTTCCAGGCTGACGGTGTTCGGCAGCTCGATGCCGACCGGCTTGTCGTCGTAGAAGTCGACCTGGATGACGGTGTTGGGCAGCAGGTACTGCATGGTGTCGCCCAGCGTCTCGTTGTCCATGGAGATCTGCTCGTAGGTCTCCTGGTTCATGAAGTAGTGGGCCGAGGGCTCGGAGTACAGGTACTCCATCTGGTGGGTTTCGAGGATGGCGCGGTCGACCTTCTCGGTCGAGCCGAAGCGATGCTCGAAGCTGTTGCCGCTCTTCAGGCTGCGCATGCGCACCTGGACGAAGCCGCGCCAGTTCCCCGGCGTGACGTGATGAACGTTCATGACCCGGCAGACGTCGTTCTCGAAGAGAATGCACATGCCGGCTCGCACTTGGCTGACTTGAATCAAGGGTCGGTCTCCTTTACTTCTGCTCTTATTCCTGCTCTTCCTTGCGGTGCTTCTGGTACTCGGCGATCAGCTTGTCCTGCACGAGCTTGGGGACTTCCTCGTAGTGCGAGAACTCCATGTGGAAGCTGGATCGTCCTTGCGTCATGGCGGTCAGGTGGCGGTCGTAGTCCAGCATCTCGGACATCGGCACCACGGCCTTGATCACCTGGTGGCCGTTGACGGCGTCCATGCCCTGCGGCCGGCCGCGGCGGTGCGAGAGGTCGCCCATGATGTCGCCCATGAACTCCTCGGTGGTGTTGATCTCCACCTTCATCACCGGTTCCAGGATGGTGGGCTTGGCATTGGCCATGGCGTCCTTGTAGGCCAGCGAGCCGGCGATCTTGAACGCCATCTCCGAGGAGTCGACGTCGTGGTACTGGCCGTCGAGCAGCCGCACCTTGAAGTCGACCATCGGGTAGCCGGCGAGGAAGCCGCGGCGCCGGGCATCCTGAATCCCCTTTTCCACCGCCGGGCGGTAGTTGTTGGGGATGGCGCCGCCGAAGATCTCGTCGGCGAAGGCGAAGTCCTCGCCGCGCGGCAGCGGCTCGATCTTGATACGGCAGTCGGCGAACTGGCCGCGGCCGCCCGTCTGCTTCTTGTGCCGGCCGTGGCCGTCCGCGGGCCTGAGGATGGTCTCGCGGTAGGGCACCTTGGGCGGATGCAGGAAGAGGTCGACGTGGTAGCGGTGCTTCAGCTTGGCGACGGCGATCTCGATATGGAGCTGGCCGGTGCCCGAGAGCAGGTGCTCGTGCGTCTCGGCGTCGCGGCCGGCGTGCAGGCTGGGGTCCTCGTCGATGAGCCGGTGGAGGGCGTCGCCGATCTTCTCCTCGTCGCCCTTGGACTTCGGCTCGACGGCGAAGGTCATGGCCGCCTCGGGGATGTCGATCCAACCGATGCGTACCGGGCGCTCCTTGGAGCACAGGGTGTCGCCGGTGACGGTGTTCTTGAGCTTGGCGACGCCGACGATGTCGCCCGCCACGACCTTCTGCACGTTGGTCCCCTGCTTGCCCTGGAGCAGCATGATGTGGCCGATGCGCTCCGACTCCTCGGTACGGGGGTTGTAGACCGAGGTGTCCGACGACAGGGTGCCGGAGACGACGCGCAGGATGGAGATCTTGCCGGTGAATGGGTCGGAGAGCGTCTTGAACACCAGGGCCGCCGGCGTGCCGGCGGCGTCGGCCTTGAGGGTCACGTCGTCGCCGCCGACGTTCTTGGCCGGGAAGTGCTCCCGGCCGGCCGGCGAGGGGACGAGCGCGAGCAGGGTGTCGAGCAGCGTCGACATGCCGATGCCATGGCCGCCGGCCGTGAGGGTGACGGGGAAGATCTGGCGGTGCGCCACCGCCTGGCGCAGGCCGTTCTCCAGGCTCTCCTGCGACAGGGTGCCGCTCTCGAAGAACCCTTCCATGAGCTGATCGTCGGTCTCCGCCACCGCCTCGACGAGCCGGGAACGGTGGGTCTCCACCTCGTCGGCGAGCTCGGGCGGAATCTCCGCCGGGGTCCCCTTGCCATTGCCATCGCGGGTGAAGCGCCAGGCCTTGAGGGTGATCAGATCGACGACGCCGGTGAAGCCCGCCTCCAGGCCGATGGGCACTTGGAGGGGCAGGATCTGACGGCCGAAGCGCTGCTGCAGCGAGCCGAGAGTGCGCCCGAAGTCGGCGCGCTCGCGGTCCATCTTGGTCATGCTGATCAGCAGCGGCAGCTCGATCTCGGCGGCGTAGCTCCACACCCGCTCGGTGTTGACCTCGACGCCCGAGACGCCGTTGATGCAGAGCACGACGGCGTCGGCGGCCCGCAGGCCGGCCCGGGTCTCGGTGAAGAAGATGCCATACCCGGGACAGTCGAGCAGGTTGACCTTGTGCTGTTGCCAGGGGACGAAACAGGGAGCCAGACCGATCGAGATCTTGCGCTCGGTCTCCTCGTGGTCGAAGTCGGTGAACGTGTTGCCGTCCTCGACCCGGTGCATGCGGGTCGTCACGCCACCGGCATAGAGCAGCGAGCTGACGAGCGTGGTCTTACCGGTGTCGTTGTGTCCTGCGACAGCTACATTACGGAGCTTTTCCGGGCTATCCACCTGCATCCTGAACCTCCTTCAGGGGGCAAAGAGCGATCAAGGGGCGGCAAATATACCACAAGCAAAACTTCCCGCGCCGCCTCCGGTCCGCCCCCTAAACCCTAAAAATACCAGGGCTTTCCAGCCCTTTCCAGTTTGACCTGGGACCTCGGTCCGGCCTAGAATTCAACCTCGCGAAAGCTCTCTGCCATGCTGCCATTGACCCCGATGTCCCCGACCAAACTAGGCCGCTACGAAATTACCGACGAGATCGGCAAGGGAGCCATGGGTGTCGTCTACCTGGCCCGGGACCCCCTGATCGGCCGGCTGGTGGCGCTCAAGACCTTTCGCATCGGCTACTCCGTCCGCGACTCGGAGATGGAGCAGTTCCGCATCCGCTTCCTGCGCGAGGCGCAGAGCGCCGGCATTCTCACCCACCCCAATATCGTCACCATCCATGACGTGGTGGAGGGTGGCGAGGAGGGCTTGGCCTTCATCGCGATGGAATATGTGCGGGGCACCAACCTCAAGCTGCTGCTGCAGGGCGATCAGCCGCTATCGCTCAGCTTCGTGCTGGACGCCATCGCGCAGATCGGCGACGCCCTCGACTACGCGCACTCGAACCGGGTGGTGCACCGCGACGTCAAGCCGGCGAACATCCTCATCACCGCCGACAACAAGGTGAAGATCACCGACTTCGGCATCGCGCGGCTCGACAGCTCGAACCTCACCCAGGAGGGGCAGCTGCTGGGGACGCCCAACTACATGGCGCCCGAGCAGATCCAGGGCAAGGAGGTGGACCACCGGGCCGACCTCTTCTCGCTCGGCGTCGTGCTCTATGAGATGCTCACCCGCCACAAGCCCTTCTCGGGCGAGAACCTGACGGTGGTGAGCCACCGCATCGTCTACGACCACTTCACGCCGCCCCAGGAGTTCGTGAAGAACCTGGCGCCGGGCCTGGAGCCGATCCTCAACCGGGCGCTGGAGAAGGACCCGGCCCGCCGCTACCAGCGGGCGCGCGACATGGTGGACGACCTGCGCCGCCTGGTCGAGGCGGAGCACCAGAGCAGCGACCTCAACGAGACGCAGAGCCTCGCCTCCACCATGGTGCTGCCGCCCCCGCCGCCGAAGCCGGCTGCCGCCGGGACGACGGCGGCGCCGGTGCCGCCTCCGGGCGCCGCCAAGCCGTCCTTGTTCAGCCGCTGGCGCAAGGAGCCCGCCGCGCCGCCGCCGGTTCAGCTTAGGCCGCCCGTACCGGTGCCACCTCCCCCTCCGCCTGCGGCCGTCCCGCCGGTCATACCGCCGCCGCCAGCCCCCGACTCAACTGGGACAGGCGACGCGAGCGGCTCGACGGGAGGAACTGGAGGGACCGGGGGAACGCTTACCCCGCCGGTGCTGTCCGCTCCGGACCTGGAGGACACCAACGCCACGGCCGAGGTTCCGGTGCTGAAGCCGCCGCCGCTGCCCAGGGCCGCGGCGCGGAGCTCGAATTCGCAGATGCTCCTGGTGGCCGGGCTGGTCGTCCTCTTCGGCGTCCTGGCCGGGGGCGGGTTCCTGCTCTGGCAGCGGGGAGCGGCCCGGCAGCCGGAGGATCGCCCCGCCGCGGTCACGCCGGCCCGGCCCGCGGCGCCGATCCCCGTGCCGCCGCCAGCCGCCACTCCTGCCGCCTCGGCGACGCCTGCCGCTTCACCTACGCCGGCCGCGCCCAATCTCGATGCGCGGATGGACTTCGCCCAGCGGAGCCTCGCCGCCAAGCGCTACGACGCCGCGATCACGGGGGCGCAGGCGGCGTTGATGATCGACCCCGCCAACCTGGAAGCCAAGAAGCTTCTGGCCAGGGCCCAATCCCTCCAGCTCCGCGCCAAGCAGCAGAAGCTGGCGCAGACCCCGCGCGAACCGCAGCCGAACCCGACGATGGCGGCAACGACGCCGGTCATCCCGGTCACCAGCGTGACGAGGAACACTCCGGCGCAGCCCGCGGCCACCACGGCCACCCTCCACGTCCATTTCGTCTGCGACTTCCCGGACGGCGGCGTGGTGATCGTCTACGTGAACGACAAGGAGGATGCGCGTCTCCCTATCGAGGCCAGCCGCGGCGGTTTCCTCGGCTTGCGCAAGTCCGTACAGCAGCGCGAGGCTGGCAAGTCGGTCGAGGTTCCCGCGGTGGCGAGTTCGATCCGCGTGTCCGTCACCCCCACGGGCCGGGCTGCCATCGTCAAGCCCATGAACGGCAACTTCCAGGGCGGCGGCTCCCGCAACCTAGAGGTCCAGCTCTCCGCCGACGGCAAAGTCGACGCCAACCTGCGGTAAAACGCTTCGAGGGTGATTCAGACGAGCTGCGGCTCGCCCTGGGGGGACCACACCGTCACCGGCCCCAACTCCTGAAGCTGCGGCTCCAGGGCCTCGGCGGGACCCACCGCCACGATGGCCACGCGCTCCGGATCGACGTGCCGGCGCGCCACGTCCAGGATGTCCTCCCGGGTGACGCCGGTGATGCGCTCCAGGTGGTGGGTATAGTAGTCGTCGGGCAGGCCGAAGACGGCGAGGGTCTCCAGCCGCTTGGCGAGGTCGCCGATGGTCTGCATCGTGTAGGGGAACACGCCCACCAGGTAGCTCTGCGTCTCCGTCAGCTCCTCCGGCTCGACCAGCGACTCGCGGATGCGGCGCAGCTCGAAGAGGACCTCGCGCGCCGCCGCTCCCGTCGATTCCGTCGCCACCGCGGCGTTGACCGTGAAGGGGCCGGGCCCCATCCGCCCGGAGAAGCGGCTGGAGGCGCCGTAGGTGTAGCCGTGCCGCTCGCGCAGGTTGAGGTTGATGCGGCTGGTGAACTTGCCGCCCAGCAGACCGTTGAAGACGACGAGTGCCGGGTAGTCCGGGTGGCTGCGGGAGACACCCGGATGGCCGATCCGCAGCTCGGTCTGCGCGGCGCCGGCGCGGTCGACGATGTGCACCGAGATCCCCGTCCGCGCGGGCGGCAGGATCAGCGGCGGGGGAGCCGGCGGCGTCAGCGGGCCGCCGGTGCCGAAGGCCTTCTCGGCCTCGCGCATCAGCTCTTCCGGATCGAAGTCCCCCACCGCGATCAGCGCCGCGCCGTCGAGCCCGTAGTGCCGCTGGTAGAACTCCGCCAGGGCCTCGGGGCCGAGGGCCGTCAGGCTTCCCTCCTCGCCGATCAGCGGGTGGGCATAGGAGGTGCCGTCATAGAGTACGCGCAGGAAGCGGTCGTCGGCGAGGGCCGAGGGATCCTGGGTCCGGCGCAGGATCTCGGTCAGGCGCTGGCGTTGGATGCGCTCCACCTCCTCGACGGGAAAGGTGGGGTGGAAGGCGACGTCGGCCAGCAGCTCCAGGGCGTCGGCGCGGTTCTGTGCCAGCAGGCCGGTGGCGAGGAAGCCCACGTCCCAGTCGGCGCCGGTGGCGAAGTAGCCGCCCAGGCGCTCGGCGGAGGCGGCGATCTCCATGGCCGAGAGCGTCCGGGTCCCCTCGTCGAGAACGGCGGCGGTGAGCGAGGCGAGGCCCGACTGCTCCTCAGGGTCATACTGACCGCCCGCCGGCATCAACAGCTCCATGCTGACCAGCGGCAGCTCCGAGTGGCGGGCCGCCAGCACGGCGAGGCCGTTGGGCAGCCGCGCGCGCAGGAAGTGGGGAAACCGGAAGGGCTTGATCTCCCCCGCCTGGGGAGGGGCCGAGCGGTCGATGCCGGAAGGCGTTGGAGGCAGGGCGGCCATGAGGGGCACCTTCAATTCGTCTCTCGTGGCACGACCTGCAACACCACGCGCTCGTTTTCCGTCAGGTGCGACGCCGCGACCTCCACCATCTCTTCCGGCTCGATCTGGAGATAGCGGCCGGCCTCCGCGGTGACGCCGCCGGGATCGTCGAAGTAGGTGGCGAACTGCGAGAAGAGGTCGGCCACGCCGTCCAGCTTCTGCAGGCTGCTGTAGGTGTCGGTGAGCATGCGGTTGCGGGCCCGCGCGAGCTCGGCGGGGTCGGGCAGCGTGGCGGCCGCGGCGGCGAGGTGATCCAGCAGCGCCTTCTCCAGCGTCTCGATCTCGACGCCCGGCCGGGCGGTCGCCACCATCATGAACGTGCCGCCTTTTTCATAGGGGGAGACGGAGGCGCCGACGTCCTGGGCGATCTGGCGGTCGTAGACGAGGTCGCGGTACATCGGGCTCGACTTGCCGCCGGTGAGCACGGCCGAGAGCATGTCCGCGGCGTACCAGGCGCGCTCGCCGTAGGCCGGGGCGCGGAAGCCGATGTAGATCCGGGGGAGGCGCACGTCGTCCGGCAGCACCTCGCGGCGCTCGCCGGTCCGGTTCCCGGGAGGAACGATCACCGGCGGCACCGGCGGCCCGGCGGGGATCTCCCCGAACCAGGCCTCCACCCGGTCCAGGGCGGCCTCCGGGTCGAAGTCGCCCGCCAGCGTCAGCACCGCGTTGCTCGGCGTGTAGTAGGTGCGGAAGAAGGCCTGCACGTCCTCCAGGGTGGCGGCGGCGATGTCGTCCATGTAGCCGATCACCGGCCAGTGATAGGGATGGTCCGCCGGGTAGAGCAGCTCGTGGAGGCGCTCTCCGGCCAGGCCATAGGGCTGGTTCTCGATGCGCTGCCGGCGCTCGTTCATCACCACGTCGCGCTGCGTGTCCAGGTTCTCCTGGGTCAGGGCGGGGAGGAAGAACCCCATGCGGTCCGACTCCAGCCACAGACCGAGGTCGAGCTGGTGCGAGGGCAGCGTCTCGTAGTAGTTGGTACGGTCGTACCAGGTGGAGCCGTTGGCGACCCCGCCCACCTGCTGCAGGAGGCGGAAGTGGTCGTGCGTGCCGACGTGCTCGCTGCCCTGGAAGAGCATGTGCTCGAACAGATGGGCGAAGCCGGTGCGCCCCGGCCGCTCGTTCTTCGAGCCGACGTGATACCAGAGGTTGACGGCGACCAGAGGAAGCGCGGCGTTGCGGTGAAGCACGACGCGGAGCCCATTGGCGAGCCGGTGATATTGGAAGGGGAGATCGAGATCGGGTGGGGCTGAAGTCATTGGTAAGCGGACACAGAAGAAAAGCGGGCGGTAGGGCCAGCGTTGCGGCAGTGTACGGAGGGGTGTGGAGGGTGTCAAGGCGTGGGGGTCCGTGGTGTCTTCCACCCCCACCGCTTGCATTACGCTACGTTACCGCTATACTTGCACCATGTCCTACCTCACCGAGCGGCAGAAACAGATTCTGGAGTTCATTCAGGAGTACCGCAAGGAACGCGGTATCGCCCCCACCCATCGGGAGATCTGCGAGCGTTTCGGGTTCTCCTCCTACGGCACGGCGTACAAGCATCTGAAGCTCCTGCAGCAGAAGGGCTTCCTGCGCCGGGACTGGAATCAGAAACGGGGCATCGAGCTGATCCGCGCCATTCCGGGAGCGGAGACGTCGGAGCGCGACCTGCCGTACTTCGGCCGGATCGCCGCCGGGCGCCCCATCGAGGCCCTCTCCGGCAACGACCGGGTGACGGTGCCCGGCCATCTGCTGAGCGCGCGCGGCGGCGACCATTACGTCCTGCGCGTGGTCGGCGAGTCGATGATCGAGGAGGGGATCCACGACGGCGACTACGTCATCGTGCTGCGCCGCGAGGCGGCCGAGCCCGGGGAGATGGTGGTGGCGCTGGTCAACGAGGAGGCCACCCTCAAGCGCTTCTACCCCGAAGGCCCCGTCGTCCGCCTGCAGCCCGCCAACCCCACCATGCAGCCCTTCCGCGTTCCCGCCAAGGACGTGCGGGTGCAGGGCGTGGTGGTGGGGCTGATGCGGAAGTTCTAGGAAGAACACGGACGACGCCGACTTCCAGGGACCTTCAGGGACTTTCACCGTGCCGGTCCGTGAGGGTCCCTGTTCGTCCGTGTGAGTCCGTGTTCTTCCTGCTGTACAATGCCGGCCACATCATGGATCTTGATCGACTCCTGAAGTTCATGACCGACAAGGGCGCGTCGGACCTTCATCTGAAGCCGACACGGCCGCCCTTGCTGCGCATCAACGGCCGGTTGCTGCCCATCGAGGCGCCGCCGCTCAAGCCGGAAGAGCTCACCGAGATGCTCCTGGGCATCCTCTCGCCGCGGCAGAAGGCCAAGCTCGAAGAGAAGATGTCGGTGGACACCGGCTATGGGGTGCGCGGCCTCGCCCGCTTCCGCTGCAACATCTATATGCAGCGCGGCAACATCGCGGCCTGCTTCCGGCGCATCCCCTACCAGATCAAGAGCCTCGAGGATCTGGAGCTGCCGCCGGTGCTGCTCGAGTTCTGCGACATGCCCATGGGGCTGGTGCTGATCACCGGCCCCACCGGCAGCGGCAAGTCCACCTCGCTCGCGGCGCTCATCCGTTACATCACCACCCACCGGCCGGTGCACGTGATCACCATCGAGGACCCGATGGAGTTCCTGTTCACCGACGACATGGCGTCGATCTCCCAGCGCGAGGTCGGCACTGATACCGGAGCGTTCTCCGAGGCCCTGCGCAACGCCATGCGGCAGGACCCGGACGTCATCATGGTCGGCGAGATGCGGGACCCGGAAACCGTATCGACGGTGATCACCGCCGCCGAGACGGGCCACCTCGTCTTCTCGACCCTCCACACCAACAGTGCCACCCAGACCATCGACCGCATCCTCGACACCTTTCCCTCCGACCAGCAGGGGCAGGTGCGGGCCCAGCTCGCGCAGATCTTGAAGGGCGTCGTCTCCATGAAGCTGGTGGAGCGGGCGGACGGGGAGGGCCGGGTGGCGGCGCTGGAGATCATGCGGGCGTCCCCGAAGATCAACCGCATGGTCGAGGATGGCGAAACCAGCGGCCTGCTCGAGGAGGTCGAGTCCTCCGTGGGCTACTACCGGATGCAGTCGATGAACCAGTCGCTGCTGGCACTGCTCGTCCACGGCACCATCACCTACGCCGAGGCGATGCGGCAGTCGTCCGATCCGGAGGACCTGTCCCTCAAGCTACGCAAGATGTTCCCTCTGATCGAGGAGAAGGGAGGCGAATTGAGCCCCACCACGTCCGATTTTTCGCAGATCACCGAGCTCCAGCAGTTCAAGCGCCTCTATGAGGAGCAGGAGGAGAAGGTCAAGCTCAAGCTCGCCGAGAAGGAAGAGCAGATGAACGAGCTGCGCCAGGCCATCCACCAGCGCGACGAGCAGATCGAGGAGCTGAAGACCCGCCAGGCGGACCTCGGCACCGAGCGCGAGCGCCTGAAAGGCGATTACGCCCGTCTGCGCCAGGAGGCCCAGGAGAAGATTGACAAGCTGATGGAGCGCATCAAGGACCTCAACCAGAGGCTGATGGGCGGCGGCGAGCCCGCGGCGCCGCCGAAGTCGGGGATTTTCCGGTAGGGCTGTCCCTTCGGGGCTGAAGACCGCTACCGCGTTCTTTCTCCACCACCCCCACCGCCTCCTCCCGCGTCCGCACCCGCCCCTCCACCTGCGCCTGCCGCACCGCCGCGAGGGCACGGCCGATCTCCGGCCCGGGGGCGATTCCCAGGATCGCCTGCACCTCCTCGCCGCTCAGCAGGCGGGGCGGATCGAGGATCGTGGCGCCTTCCCTCCGCGCGAGATCCACGAGGGGACGCAGCCGGGCGCGCCAGCCGGGGAGATCCGCCGTCCGCGCTCCCAGCGAGACCGCCACCGTCGCCCAGAGGCGGCCGGTGCGGTGCAGGAAGCGGCGCCGGCCGAGATCGTCTCCGGGCATCTCCTCTTCCCCCAGCAGCAACGCCACCTCGGCGGCGGACTGCCTCGTCACATAGCCGGCGTCACGGAACAGCTCCAGGAAATCTTGGGGACCGCGTCCACCCCGCATTGGCAGATGGGCGAAGGTGGCGGCGAGCCGGGCGGGGCGGAGAACCACTCCCGCGGCGGCTTCGGGTTCGAGCTGACCCAGCTCCTGGCAGCGCTCCAGGAGAGCTTCGAGCTCCGTCACCGCGCCGCCGGGCCGGCCCGGCTCGCCGGGAGACCCGAGCCAGAGACCGGGATAGAGATCCAGGGCGACGAGGATCGCGAGACCGCGGTGGGCGTCCGGATGCTCGAAGAGGATGGCGAGCTCGTCGCGTACCCGCTCGGCGGCCACGTCCACCAAGTGGGCCGACGAGGCGCGGGCGAGCAGGAAGGTTTCGGGATCGGCCGCGAAGCCGGGCAGGCGCAGCAGCATGCGGGGCAGGCGCAGCACGCGCAGCGGATCGCCCGTGAAGCTCGCTGGCGTGGTGGCCCGCAGAAGGCGACGGGCGAGATCCCCCAAGCCGTCGAAGGGATCGGCGACAAGCCCGTCCTTCAAATCGAGGGCGAAGGAGTTGACGGTGAAGTCGCGGCGGGCGAGGTCTTCGTGGAAAGACATGCCGGCGCGGTCCCAGAGGTCGACCTCCACGTCCTGGCCCACCAGCCGGTAGGCCGCGAAGTCCTTGCCGCCGAGGAGGACGAAGCGGGCCGGCAGCGCCGCCGCCACCCGCTCCGCGATCTCCTGACCCCGCCCGGCCACCACGGCGTCGATGTCGTGGCTCGTCAGCCCGAGGGCGCGGTCGCGCAGGCACCCCCCCACGAGATGGCACGGCGTCTCCCCGGCGGCTGTGGCGAGGATGCGCACGGCGGGGTACTGCAAGAGGACGCGAAAGATCCTGGAGGTATGGGAGGGCACACGTTGGATGCTACACTGACCGCCATGTTTCGCATTGCCGCGGCGATGCTTCTGGTGAGCGGTCTCCTCGGGCTCGGCTCCCCGGCGGTGGCCCAGGACGACAAGGCCGCGACCTCGTTCTCCGGCGAGATCGACGTTTCCATGGTCACCGTCGTGGTGCGGGCGGTGGACACCTGGGGGCGCCCCCTCCTGGGCCTCAAGCCGGAGGATTTCCGGGTGCGGGTGGGGAAGCGGGAGATCCCCGTGGCGGGTCTCGACTGGGAGGGCGAGGGCGCCGCGGAGGTTGCCGTTCCACCTGTCCCCCAGGCCCAACCGGTGCCGGCCCCCGAAGCCGGGAATCCGGCGGCTCCGGCTCCACCCTCCGCAGGCAAGCTCGTCGTCTTCTTCGTCCAGGCCGACCTGACGCCGATCCGCATCAGCGGTCAGCTCCGCATGCGGCCCTTCACCCGCCAGCTCCTAGAGACGCTCCAGCTGGGCGACCGGGCCGCCGTCGTCTCCTACGACTCGCATCTCAAATTCTGGCAGGACTTCACGGCCGACCGCGACGCCATCCACGCGGCCCTCGACCAGGCCATGCTGTACAGCGAGGAGCCGGGCGCCGCCGAGATCGCCCCCGGCGATCCCGTCTCCCTGGCGGAGCACTTCGACCGCGCGAACGCCCTCGCCGCGGCGTCCCCGGAGCGGGCGCTGGAGGTTGTGGGCAGGGCCATGGAGCCCCTGCACGGCGAGAAGACGATGATCTTCCTGGGGTATGGCCTCGGCCGCTTCAGCACCGACCGAGTGCGGATGACGCCCGCCTACAAACCCGCCGTGCGAGCCCTGCGAGCCGCCCACGCCTCGGTCTTCGTGCTCGACACCACCAGCGCCGATTCGCACTCCCTGGAGGTCGGCCTCGAAGGGATCGCGGAAGCGACCGGCGGGATGTATCTCAAGACCTTCCGCCTGCCGGGTCAGGCGACAGAGATTCTAGCGAAGACGATCTCCGGCCATTACGTGCTGACCCTGGACCGTGCGTCGCTGGAGGGCAAGGCGGACGGCGTGGAGATCACGCTGCGGGACGGCAATCGGGGCACCGTGCTGGCGCGCCCGGTGGTGTTGCGGTAAGCCCGGTTGCAGTAAAGCCCGGGTCGTCCTTGCTGGATTTCTGGCGTGTCCTCACCGGGCCGAGCTGTCGGCCAGGCTGTGGACCTCGGCGCGCTCGATGCAGGCTTCGAGGACCTTGGCGAGGGCCTCCACATGGGGCGCTTCGACGATCGTCTGGTGGTTGCCGGGGACGGTGTGGATCTCGACGCCGCCCTCCGCGACGGCTCCCCAGCCGAGGGTGGAGTCCTCGAAGATCCGCCGCCGTTGCGGGGCCACTTCGCGGAGGGCGGCCGCGTCGACGCTTTTCGCCCTCAGCAGGGTGATTCTTCCCGGATAGGTGGAGGCACGGTAGCGCTCGACGGCCGTCGCCCGGGAGGCGTAGCCCAAGGTCAGATTGCGCAGCAGCGGCAGGTCGAAGCCCGGTCCGAGCGCCTCCTGGCCTCCGAGGAGCTCAAGGGCCTTCGCGAGCTGGGCGTCGAGGGGCAGGCCGCGCAGGGCGTCCGCGTCGAGATTCAGGGTCCGGCCCTCGCCGCGGGCGCGATGCGAGAGGATTTCGGCGATGACGGAGGCGGTGTCGACCTCCGCGGTTTCGTCGCCCGGCGAGACCGGCTGATCCAGGATGGCGAGCAGCGCCACCTCGTCTCCGGCACGGTTGAGCTGCCGCGCCATCTCGAACGCGACGATCGCGCCGAAGGACCAGCCGGCCAGGAGGTAGGGGCCGGTGGGCTGCAGGCTCCGCACGGCTTCGAGATACTCGGCCGCCGTCTCTTCGATCGTGACCCGCTGTGCCGCATCCAGCCTCGCGAGGGGGCGCCCCTGGAGGCCGTAGACCGGCTGGCCGGTGCCGAGCTGGCGGGCGAGCTGGTAGTAGCAAAGAACCTCTCCCCCGAGCGGATGGACGCAGAAGAGCGGCGTCCGCTCCCCGAGGGGCTGGATCGGCACCAGCGGCGACCAGGAGTCGGAGGGCGTGACAACGTTCCCGCTCTCCCGGCCGTGCCGGATCAGTTGCCGCAAGGCGCCGGCGTAGTCCGCGGCCAGGCGCTCGGCGGTCTCCCGGCGGTACCTGCGCGAGCCGTAGGTCAGGGTGATGCGGAGGCGGCCCTCGGCCACCAGGCCGACGATCTCCAACGGGTGGGAGCGCTGGGCACGCGGGCTCCGGCTGGGGCCGGGGGAGGCCGAAGACGCCTGGAGCAGGGAGGACTCTCCGGAGCCGGCGCCCAACTGGCCAAGATAGTTGAACAGGATCTCGGCGTGGCGCGGCGCGGCGCGCAACCGCTCCCTGGCGCTCACCAGGGCGTCGACGGGACTCGCGTCGCCTTTCTCCAGAACGACCGAGTTCAGGGAGGTGAACCAGCCCACGGTGCGCGAGACGTCGAGGTCGTCGCCGGCATCGCTGGAGACCGCATCGCGGCCGTGTCCTTCCAGATCCACCCACAGGCGCGGCGAGCCGGTCCAGCCTGACAGGGCTCGCGCCAGGGAGCTGAGCAGCGCGTCGTCGATGCGGCTTTGGAACGCCGACGGCAGGGTCTGGAGCAGGTCCGTGGTCTCTTCGGCGGTGAGCTCGAAGGAGACGGAGGCCTCGTCGCCCACGAGATCGCGGGCCGAGGGGAAGTCGATGGGGAGACGGGCCGTCTCCCGGACCTCCGAGCTAGTCTGCGCGGCAGGTCCGGCCAAGCGGCGAGCCCACTCCTGGAACGAGGTGGTCTTGGGGGGCAGGGCAATGAGCAGCCCTTGCGCGGCCTGCCGGTAGGCCGATTCGAGATCCTCCAGCAGCACGCGCCAGGAGACTCCGTCCACCACGAGGTGATGGGCCACCCAGAGCAGCCGCGACGGTCCAGTACCCATGGAGAACAGGCCGAGGCGGGTGAGCGGCCCGGCCGGCAGATCGAAGCCGGCCTGGATCGCGGCGGCGGCCTTGTCGAAGGCCTTGTCCCGGCGAGTGGCCGGCAGGGCGGAAAGGTCGACCTGGTGGAAGGGCGTCACCGGCTCGGCCGGCGTGTTCTCCTGATGCCAGCCGCTCTCTTGGAGATCGAAGCGCAGGCGCAGGGCGTCATGGTGCTCCAGGATGGCGGCCATGGCCGTTTCCAGGGTGGCCGGGTTGAGGGGCTCCAGCGTCTCCAGCAGCAGGGCCTGGTTGAAGTGGTGGGGGTCGGCGAAGCCCTGCTCGAAGAACCAGCGCTGGATCGGGGTGAGCGGCACCTCACCCGTCACCGGCCCCTGCTCGGCATGGACGGCGGCGTTCTCCGTGGCCGTGGCGTGGCGGGCGAGGCTTTCCACCGTCTGGTGTTCGAAGATCTGCCGCATGGTGAAGCTCAGGCCGGCCTGGCGCGCCCGGGCCACGATCTGGACGGAGAGAATGGAGTCGCCGCCCAGATCGAAGAAGTTGTCGGTCACTCCCACCCGCGGCAGGCGCAGGATCTCGGCCCAGACGGCCGCCAGGATCTCCTCCTCGCGGGTGCGGGGCGCCACGGAGCCCCTCTCTCGCGCTACGCGGCTTGGGAGTGGGCAGGGCCTTGCGGTCCAGCTTGCCGTTGGCGGTGAGCGGAAGCATCGCGAGCGGCACGAAGAGGGAGGGCACCATGGCCTCCGGCAAGCGCTCGCGCAGGGCCTGGCGCAGCTCTTCGACCGGAACGTCGCCGACCACGTAGGCGACGAGGCGCTTTTCGGAGCGATCCTCACGAACGACTGCGACCGCCTCGCGGACTCCGGGCAGGGCGGTCAGCGCCGCTTCGATCTCGCCCAGCTCGATGCGGACGCCGCGGATCTTGACTTGGTGGTCCAGGCGGCCAAGGTACTCGATGGCGCCGTCGGCGCGCCAGCGCGCCAGGTCACCGGTGCGGTAGGCGCGCTCGCCGGGTATTTCTCCCTCGGGGTCCGGCAGGAAGCGCTCGGCGGTGAGATCGGGGCGCTCGACGTAGCCGCGCGCCAGGTTGACCCCGGCGATGAACAGCTCGCCGGGGACTCCCACCGGCACCGGCAGCAGGTTGCGGTCGAGCAGATGGATGCGGGTGTTGGCGATGGGGCGCCCGATGGGGACGCCGCTCCGGAAGCTCTCGCGAGTTGCGGCGTCATAGACCCAGGAGGTGACGTCCACCGCGGCCTCGGTGGGGCCGTAGAGGTTGTGCAGGCGGGCGTGGCCGAGGCGGGCGGCGAAGCGCCGGGCGAGCTCGGCGGAGAGGGCCTCGCCGCTGCATACCACGTCGCGCAGGGAACGGCAGTCTTCGCTGCCGGGCTCCTCCAGGAAGAGCTGGAGCATGGAGGGGACGAAGTGCAGCACCGTGATCCCCTCCTCGGCGATGACGCGCGCCAGGTAGGCGTTGTCGCGGTGGCCGCCGGGGATGGCGACGGCCAGCCGGGCGCCGGTCATCAGCGGCCAGAACAGCTCCCAAACCGAGACGTCGAAGCTGAACGGGGTCTTCTGGAGCACCCGGTCGGCGGCGGAGAGTTGCAGGGCGTCCTGCATCCAGAGCAGCCGGTTGACGATGGCGCGGTGGGAGATCACGGCGCCCTTGGGCCGGCCCGTGGAGCCGGAGGTGTAGAGCACGTAGGCCGGGTTGTCGGGGTTGACCGGCACCGAGAGCGGGCCGTCCGGAAGATTGGTATCGACCGGCTCGCCGTGCTCCAGGAACAGCATGCGGTCCTCCGCGCCCGGCAGGCGATCGGCCAGGCCGTCGTGAGTCACGATGAGGCGAAGGCGGGCGTCGCGATCCTGGAAGGCGAGGCGGTCCGCCGGGTGATCGGGATCGAGGGGAACATAGGCAGACCCTGCCTTGAGGATGCCGAGGAGGGCGACGAGCAGCTCGCAGGAGCGCTCCAGGAGCACGCCGACGCGGCTCTCCGGACCGCAGCCGAGGGCCTGGAGGCGGTGCGCCAGACGGTTGGCCCGCCGGTCGAGCTCGCCGTAGGTCATTTCCTCCGTTTCGAAGGTGATCGCCACGGCCTCGGGAGTGCGGGCGGCCTGGTCCTCGATCCAGGCATGGAGCGGGCGATCGAGGAGATAGGCGACGGCGGTGTCATTCCAGGCCTGGAGCTGGAGGGCTTCCGCCTGGTTGAGCAGGACGACTTCTCCGGCGCGGCGCTCCGGCTCTTCGGCGAGGCCGGCGAGCAGCCTTTCGAAGCCCGCGATCAGGCGGTCGACGGTGGCGGCGTCGAACAGGTCGGTGGCGTACTCGACCCTCCCCAGAAGCTCGCCGTCGTCCTCCGACAGGCTGAGCGTGAGATCGAACTTCGACGTCGTCGCTTCCATCTCCACCGGCCGCAACCGCAAGCTCTCGAGCTCCAGGCTTCCGGCGGGAGCGTTCTGGAGGATGAGCATGGCCTGGAACAGAGGGGTATGGGCGAGGCTCCTTTCGGGCGCCAGCTCCTCGACCAGCTTTTCGAACGGCACGTCCTGATGCAGATAGGCGGCGAGCGCCGTCTCGCGCGCTTGGGCCAGCAGCTCGCGGAAGGTGGGGACGCCGGCCAGATCGCCCCGCAGCACCAAAGTGTTGACGAAGAACCCGATCAGGTCCTCGGTTTCCACCCGGTTGCGCCCGGCGACGGGAGTGCCCACGGCGAGGTCGTCCTGCCCGCTGAAGCGGCCGAGAAGGGCCTGAAAGGCGGCGAGGAGAACCATGAAGAGCGTCGCGCCTTCCTGCCGGCCGAGGGCATCGGCCTGCCGGAACCGCTCGGCGGGCAGGCGCACCGGACGGGTGGCGCCGCGGAAGCTCTGCGCCGCGGGGCGCGGCCGGTCGGTGGGCAGCTCCAGAAGAGGGGGCAGGTCGGCGAGCTGGTTGCGCCACCAGTCGATCTCGTTCTTCAGGACCTCGCCGCGCAGCCAGGAGTGCTGCCACACGGCGAAGTCGGCATACTGCACCGGCAGTGCAGGCAGGGGCGACGGCTGGCCGGAGGCGAAGGCCTCGTAGAGAGCGGCGACCTCGCGCACCAGGATGCCCATCGACCAGCCGTCACTCGCGATGTGGTGCTGGGCCAGCACGGCGACGTGGTCCCCTTCGGCGAGACGCAGCAGCACGCCGCGCAGCATCGGATCGTGGGCGAGATCGAAGGGCCGGGCGGCCTCCTCGGCGGCCAGGGCGAGGGCCGCCGTCTCGCGCTCGGGCTCCGGCAGTCCTGAGAGGTCCACGACGCGCAAGTCGAAGGGCCCGGCGGGTACGATCACCTGGACCGGCTTGCCCTCGACCGTCTCGAAGACCGTGCGCAGCGCCTCGTGGCGGCGCACGATCTCGCTTAGGCTGCGGGTGAGCACGGCGGCGTCCAGAGGCCCCTCGATGCGCAGCGCCACGGCCAGGTTGTAGAGGGGGCTGCCCGGTGCGAGCTGATCGATGAGCCACAGCCGCTGTTGGGCGAACGACAGGGGGAGCGAGCCCTGCCGCGGCACCGGCCGGAGCGGGGGAACCGTTAAGCCGGCGCCGGTGCGGCGCGCCGCTTCGACCCGGGCGGCGAGACCGGCGACCGTCGGGGCCTCGAAGAGGTCACGCAGGGGCATTTCGATACCGAAGGTGGCACGCAGACGCGACATCACCTGCGTGGCCAGCAGCGAGTGGCCACCCAGCGCGAAGAAATGGTCGTGCGCTCCAACCCGGTCGAGCCCGAGGAGCCCGGCCCAGAGGCCGGCGAGGACCTCCTCGACCGGCGTGCGCGGTGCCGTGTACGACTCGGGAGCGCTCTGGCGCTCGGGCGTCGGCAGGGCCTCGCGGTCCACCTTGCCGTTGGCGGTGAGCGGCAGCGCCGGGAGCGCTACGAAGGCGGTGGGGATCATGTAGTCGGGCAGCCGCTCGCTCAAGGCCTCGCGGAGAGCGCTGGCCGGGGCGTCGCCAACCACATAGGCGACCAGGCCGCCGGAGCGCGCCAGCACGGCGGCCTCGCGGACTCCGGGCAGGGAGAGCAGCGCCCCCTCGATCTCGCCCAGCTCGATGCGGAAGCCGCGGATCTTGACCTGATGATCCGTGCGGCCCAGGAACTCGATCGTCCCGTCGGGCAGGCGGCGGCCGAGATCGCCCGTCCGGTAGAGCCGCTCGCCTCCCGTTGCAAAGGGGTCCGGAACGAGCCTCTCGGCCGTCAGGTCCGGCCGGTGGAGATAGCCGCGGCAGACTCCCGGGCCGCCGATGTAGATCTCACCCGTCACCCCGGCCGGGACCGGCGACAGCCACGGGTCCAGGAGCAGAATCCGGGTATTGGCGATCGGGCGGCCGATGGCGACCGGCCCCGCCTTCGGCAGCGACAGCGGAACCTCGTACGTGCAACACCCGACCACCGTCTCCGTGGGGCCGTACTCGTTGATCAGGCGCAGGTCCGGAGCGTGGAGGCGCCAGAAGGCGAGCTGCTCGGCGGAGAGCGTCTCGCCGCCTATGACGAAGGCGCTCGCGCAGCCGGCGGCGCGCTCGGGCGGCAGCAGCCGCTGGAGGATATCCAGGTGGGCGGGGGTGAGCTTCACCAGCCCGAAGCCGCCCTCGGCGAGCGCCGCGGCCAGCCCCTCGATTCCCCCCGCCTCGGGCACCAGCTCGACGCAGCGGCCGGCGAGGAGCGGCAGGAAGAGGCTGGTCACCGTCAGGTCGAAGCTCACCGGCGAGTGGACCGGGGCACCCCGCCCCTCGCCCGCCGGATAGGCCTCCGCCGCCCAGAGCAGGTAGTTCGAGAGCCCGCGGTGGGTGACGGCGACGCCCTTGGGCTGGCCGGTCGAGCCCGAGGTGTAGAGCACATAGGCGAGGTTGTCGGCGGTTGGCCGCGCGACCGGCGCGGCGTCGGCGATCTCCGGCAGATGGTCGAGGTCATCAAGGCAGACGACGCGGGAAGCGCCCGAGGCGCCTGAGGGTATCGCGGGCAGCAGCCCCGTCCGAGTGAGCAGAAGGGGAGTGCGGGAGTCGTCGAGCAGGAACGCCAGGCGCTGGGCCGGCAGGGAGGTCTCGAGCGGCAGGTAGGCGCCGCCCGCCTTCAGCACGGCGAGCAGGGCCACGACCAAGTCGACCGAGCGCTCGAGATACAGGGCCACGAGGACATCGGGCCCCACGCCGAGAGCCCGGAGGTGGGCGGCGAGGCGGCCGGAGCGAGCGGCCAGCTCGCCGTGCGTCAGCCGCTCCCAGCCGTGAAGGAGGGCTGGCAGCTCGGGAGACCGGGCAGCCTGGGCCGCCAGGAGGTCGTGGACGAGGACCTCGCCCACCGCCGCCACCGTGTCATTGAATTCGGCGATCGCCTGGTGGCGTTCCGCCGGGGAGAGCAGGGGCAGCTCCGCAGCCCGCAGCTCAGGCGCCGATACGGCCGCGGTCAGCAGCCTTCCGTACTGCTGGACCCACCGGTCGATGGTGGCGGCGTCAAACAGGTCGGTGGCGTACTCGACGGAGCCGAGAATCTCGCCTTCGTGCTCCGAGAGGTTGAGCGTGAGATCGAACTTCGCCGTCGTCCCCGTGTCGCCCATCGGCCGCAGATGCAGATCCGCGAACTCCAGGCTGCCGGCGGGAGCGTTCTGAAGGACGAGCATCGCCTGGAACAGGGGAGCGTGGGCGAGGCTCCGCTCGGGGGCCAGCTCCTCGACCAGCTTCTCGAACGGCACATCCTGGTGGAGATAGGCGGCCAAGGCGGTTTCGCGCGTCCGGCCCAGCAGTTCGCCGAAGGTGGGCTCGCCCGCCAGGTCTCCCCGCATCACCAGGGTGTTGACGAAGAAGCCCATCAATCCCTCGGTCTCCATCCGGTCTCGCCCGGCCATGGGGGAGCCCACCGCGAGGTCGTCCTGATTGCTGATTCGCGAGAGAAGGGACTGGAAGCCGGCCAGCAGCACCATGAAGAGCGTCGTGCCCTCGCGCCGGCCGAGAGCCTCGGCCTGGCGGGCGAGACCGGCGGGGAGACACACGGGCCGAGTAGAGCCGCGATAGCTCTGCGCCGCGGGGCGCGGCCGGTCGGTGGGCAGCTCCAGGAGGGGCGGCAGGCCCGCGAGCTTACCGGCCCACCAGCCGATCTCCTGCTCCAACACCTCGCCGCGCAGCCAGGAACGCTGCCAGACGGCGAAGTCCGCGTACTGCACGGGCAATGCCGGCAGGGGTGAGGGCTGCCCTGAAGCGAAGGCGGCGTAGAGGGCCGTCACCTCGCCCACGAGGATGCCCATCGACCAGCCGTCGCTCGCGATGTGGTGCAGGGTGAGCGCGACGGCATGGTCCTCGGCTGAGAAGCGCAGCAACAGGCCGCGCAGCTTCAGGTCGCGGGCGAGATCGAACGGTCGGCCGGCCTCTTCGACGGCCAGGGCGAGAGCCGCCGGCTCGCGGGCGGGCTCCGGCAGAGCCGAGAGGTCCACGAGCGGCAGGGCGAAGGGAGCCGGGGTTTCGATCACCTGCACGGCTGAGTCCCCGCGCAGGGCGAAGACGGTGCGCAGGGCCTCGTGGCGGCGCACGATCTCTTCTAGGCAGCGAACGAGCACGGCGGGATCGAGCGGCCCCGCGACGCGCAGCGCCAGCGGTATGTTGTAGAGCGGGGTGCCGGGCTCGAGCTGGTCGATGAACCACAGCCGGGCTTGAGCGAACGACAGGGGCAGTAGTTCTCCCTGCCGCGGCGCCGGCAGGAGCGGGGGAAGGACCGCCGCCGCGCCGGCGCGGCGGGCCGCTTCGACCCGGGCGGCGAGGCCGGCTACCGTCGGGGCCTCGAAGAGGTCGCGCACCGGCAGCTCGACGCCGAGGGCGGCGCGCAGGCGCGAGATCACCCGCGCCGCCAGCAGCGAGTGGCCACCCAGCTCGAAGAAGTTGCCGTCCGCCCCGACCCGTTCGAGGCCGAGAAGCTCGGCCCAGAGGCCGGCCACGACCTCTTCGGTCGGCGTGCGCGGGGCGAGGAAGGTCTCGGGGCCGCTCGGCCCTCCCGGCTCCGGCAGGGCCTTGCGGTCCACCTTGCCGTTGGGGGTGAGGGGCAGGGCGTCGAGAGTCACGAAGACGGCCGGCACCATGTAGTCCGGCAGCCGCTCGTGCAAACCCGCTCGCAAGGCCTCAGTGGAGACCTCACCGGTGACATAGGCGATCAGCCGCAAGCCTCCTGCATCCTCGCGCGCCAGCACCACGGCCTCGCGGACTCCGGGCAGCGCCGAGAGGGCCGCCTCGATCTCTCCGGGCTCGATGCGGAAGCCGCGGATCTTGACCTGGCCGTCCAGGCGGCCGAGGAACTCCACGGCGCCGTCCGGCCGCTGGCGGACGAGGTCGCCCGTCCGGTAGAGCCGGGCACCCGGATGCGGACCGAAGGGGTCGGGCACGAACCGCTCGGCGGTCAGCTCCGGCCGGTCGTGATAGCCGTGGGCCACGCCGTCGCCGCCGAGGTAGAGATCGCCCGGCACTCCCACCGGCTGGGGACTGAGCTCCGGCGTCAGGACGTGGAGCGTGCCGTTGGCAAGCGGCTTGCCGATGGGCACGGTCTTCCCCGGCGGGACCTCTTCCACCCGCTGCCAGGTGGCGTAGGTCGTCGTCTCTGTGGGGCCGTAGACGTGGAGCAGATGCCGGGGCGGCCCGTCGCGCAAGACCATGCGGACCGTCTCGGGATCGACCCTCTCGCCGCCGAAGAGCAGCACGCGTAGCGGGGCGAACGCTCCCGGCACCTCGCGGGCCATCTGGTTGAACAGGGCGGTGGTGAGGAACAGCACGTTGACGCCCTCGCGGCCCAGCGCGGCGCTCAGGAGACTGGGGGAGAGGATCGTCTCGCGCTCCAGGCCCACCAGCCGGGCGCCGTTGAGCAGGGCGCCCCAGATCTCGAAGGTGGCGGCGTCGAAGGCGCTGTTCGAGGTCTGCGCCACCCGGTCTTCCGGGCCGAGGGAAATGTAGTCGGTGTCGCGCACCAGGCGGACGACGGCGCGGTGGGGCACGACGACCCCCTTCGGCCGGCCCGTCGAGCCGGAGGTGTAGATAATGCAGGCGGGGTCGCCGGGCGAGGAGAGGCTCGCGGTGCTCACCTCCTCAAGGGCCTCCTCGCGGTCCAGCCACTCGACGCGGAGGCCCTCACGATTGGGGAGCCTGCCGGCCAAGCCTTCCTCCGCGACCAGCACGGCGGCGCCGGTGTCCTCCAGCATGAAGTCGAGCCGCTCTCGTGGGTGGGCAAGGTCGAGGGGCATGTAGGCGCCTCCCGCCGTGAGGATGCCCAGCATCCCCACCACCAGCTCCGGCAGGCTCTCGGCGCAGAGGCTCACGATCGAGGCGGGACCAACGCCCGAGCGGCGCAGCCGGCGCGCCAGCTGGCGCGAGCGGCGGGCGATCTCCCCATAGGTGAGCTCGCGGCTACCGAACGCCACGGCGACGGCGTCCGGCGAGCGCTCCGCCTGCCCGGCGAACAGCTCGTGGATGGCGGCTTGTGGGTACTCCCGGGCCGTGGCGTTCCAGCTCGCGAGCTGGCGGGCCTCGGCGGGGGTGAGCAGATCCGCCTCCGCGACGCGGCGGTCCGCCTGCTCGACCAGACCGGAGAGCAGGCGCTCGAAGTGCCCGATCAGCCGGTCGATGGTCGCGACGTCGTAGAGATCGGCGGCGTACTCGACCGTGCCGCTGAGCTCGCCGTCATGCTCTTCCAGGTTGAGCGTGAGATCGAACTTCGCCGACGTCGCCTCCTGGCTCACCGGCCGCAGCCGCAAGTCCTGGACCTCCAGGCTGCCGCCGGGAGTGTTCTGCAGGGCGAACATCACCTGCACCAGGGGAGAGTGGGCGAGGCTCCTCTCGGTCGTCAGCTCCTCGACCAGCCTTTCGAACGGCACGTCCTGGTGGGCCTGGGCGGCAAGCTCGGTCTCGCGCACCCGGCCGAGCAGCTCGCGGAAGGTGGGATGGCCCGTCAGGTCGCCGCGCAGGATCAGGTTGTTGACGAAGAACCCGATCAGTCCCTCCAGCTCCACCCGGTTGCGCCCGGCCACCGGGATGCCGACCATGAGGTCGACCTGGCCGCTGTAGCGGGCCAGCAGGGCCTGGAAGGCGGCCATCAGCACCATGAAGAGAGTGGCTCCCTCGCTCCGGCTCAGGGCCTCGGCCTGCCGGGTGAGCCCGGCGGGCAGGCGCACCGGGCGCTCTCCGCCGCGGAAGCTCTGCACCGCTGGACGCGGCCGGTCGGTGGGCAGCTCCAGGAGGGGCGGCAGGCCGGCGAGTTGGCCGCGCCACCAGTCGATCTCCCGCTCCAGAACCTCTCCGTGCAGCCAGGAGCGCTGCCAGACGGCGAAGTCCGCGTACTGCACCGGCAGCTCCGGCAGAGGCGAGGAATCGCCCTGGGCGAACGCGGCGTAGAGCGCCGTCACCTCGCGCACCAGGATGCCCATCGACCAGCCGTCGCTCGCCACGTGGTGAGTGGTGAGGGCGACGGTGTAGTTCTCTACGGCCAGGCGCAGCAGAAGGCCGCGCAGCTTCAGGTCGCGGGCGAGATCGAACGGCCGGCCGGCCTCGTCCACGGTCAGGGCAAGAGCCGCCGCCTCGCGCGCGGGCTCCGGCAGGCCGGACAGATCCACCAGCGGCAGGGAGAAGGGAGCCGGCGGCAGGATCACCTGCACCGGCGAGTCTCCCTCCAGGACGAAGACGGTGCGCACGGCCTCGTGGCGGCGCGCGATCTCCCTTAAGGAACGCCGCAGCACGGCGGCGTCGAGCGGTCCTTCGACGCGAAGCGCCAGGGCCAGGTTGTAGATCGGCGTGCCCGGTTCGAGCTGATCGACGAACCAGAGCCGCTGTTGGGCGAACGACAGGGGCAGGGGACCCTGTCTGGATGTCCGGACGAGGGGAGGAGGCGCGCTCGCCGTTTCGCCCCGGCGCTGCATCTCGGTCGCGATCTCCGTCGCGAGAGCGGCCACGGTGGGCGCCTCGAAGAGGGTGCGCAGGGGCAGCTCGACGCCGAACCCGGCTTGGAGGCGCGAGACGAGCTGGAGACCCAGCAGCGAGTGGCCGCCGAGGGCGAAGAAGCTGTCGTGGGCGCCCACGCGGTCGATGCCGAGCAGGTCTCCCCAGATCGCGGCGAGCCGCCGTTCGGTCTCGGTGCGCGGCTCCTCGTAGGGGGTGTCGATGCCGGGCCGGACGTGGCCGGTGCTCGCGGGAATGTCGGGGGAGGCGATGTCCGTGACAGGCCGAGGCTTCAGACCGAGAAGCGCGTCGAGGGCCTCGGGCGTGGGCGGGCCGGCGGGGAGGGCCACCACCCGGACGCCGCGCGCTTCCAGGGCGGCGGCCCAGGCCGGGTCCGCCCCTTCCGGCAGCAGGAGGATGCCGGGGGACGCCGTCTGCTCAATCCGTGGCTCGATCCAATACCGCTGCCGCTCGAACGGATACGCCGGCAGCGACACCCTGCGCCGCCGCTCGCCGACATGGAAACCGGCCCAGTCGATCTCCGCGCCGGAGAGCCAGAGGCGGCCCAGGGCCTGGAGCAGGACCGTCGTGTCCGGCTGCCGGTCGAGCTCGTGGCGCAGTGAGGAGAGCACGGTGCCGGCAGCGTTCTCGGGCATCTGCTGGAGGGCCAGGCTGCCCAGAGTCTGGCCGGGACCCATCTCCAGCAGTACCCGTCCTGACTCGCGCCACAGCTCGGCGACGCCATCGGCGAAGCGGACGGGCGAGACGAGATGGCGCAGCCAGTAGTCCGGATCGGTGGCCTGGGCGGGGGAGATCCAGGTCCCCGTGACGTTCGAGAGGTAGGGGATGCGCGGCGGTGCCAGGGGGATGGCGGAGAGCAGCTCCCGCAGCTCGGCGGCGACCGGCTGCATCATCCAGGAGTGGAAGGCCTGATCCGCCTGCAACCGGCGGCAGGGGAGCCCCTCCGCGGCGAGCCGTCGCTCCAGGCCGGCGATGGCCTCGGGGGGGCCGGCTACCACCGATACCGCCGGGGCGTTGACCGCGGCGAGGGAGAGCTCCGGAGACAGCCGAGCCCGCGTCTCCTCCTCCGCCAGCGGCACCGCCAGCAGGGCACCCGGCGGCAGCTCGCCGATCAGCCGGGCGCGCCGGGCCACCAGGGCCAGGGCGCCGGGAAGCTCCATCACGCCGGCCAGGCAGGCCGCCGTGTACTCGCCAAGGCTGTAGCCGAGGAGGGCCGCCGGCCGCACGCCCCAGCTCATCCACAGCCGGGCGAGAGCGTAGCCCACCGCGAACATCGCCGGCTGGGCGATGCGGGTCTCGCGGAGGAGTGCCCGCGCGGGCGTTTCCGGGAGGGCGCTGCGCTTGAGCAGGGCGCGCAGGTCCAAGCCTCTGGGAGCCTCCGCCGGTTCGCCGGCGGCGAACAGCGCCTCGCGCAGGTCGAGCCCGAGGTGCGGCAGGAGCAGCTCGGCGCAGCGATCGATCTCCTGGCGGAACACCGGCTCGTCCTGGTAGAGGCCGCGGGCGAGGCCGGGATATTGATCGCCGACCCCGGGAAGCAGGAAGGCGATGCCGCGGCGTCCCGCGTCCCGGGCCGCGGCGCTCCACACCCGTTGCGGATCCCGCTCCCGCAGTGCCGCCACGGCCTCCTCGCGCGTCGCCGCCAGCACCGCGCGCCGGTGCGAGAAAGGCCGCCGGCCCACGCGCAGGGTGTAAGCGGCGTCGGCGAGGCTCAAGGCCGCGTCCTTCTCCAGGCGCTCGGCGAGGGCGTCCGTCATTCGTTCGAGGGCCGCGGGCGTGCGCGCCGAGAGCAGCAGCACCTGCCAGGGACGCGACGGATCGGATTGTGCCGCGGGAGGCGCCTCTTCGAGCACCGCGTGCACGTTGGTGCCGCCGATGCCGAAGGCGCTCACTCCGGCGCGGCGGGGCTCGCCGTTGGCGGTCCAGTCGGTCAGGCGGTCGGCCACCCGGAACGGGCCCGCGGCGAAGTCGATGGCGGGGTTCGGCGCCTTGAAGTGCAGGCTGGGCGGAATCTGGCGGTGCTCCAGGGCGAGCACGGTCTTGATCAGGCCGGTGACGCCGGCGGCGGCGTCGAGGTGGCCGACGTTGGTTTTCACCGAGCCGAGGAGGCAGAACCCCGTGCGGCCGGTCTCCCGGCGGAAGGCCCCTTTGAAGGCCCCTTTGAAGGCGATATTGAGGGCGGCGACCTCGATGGGATCGCCGAGGGGAGTCGCGGTGCCGTGCGCCTCGACATAGGCGATGCTCTCCGCGGAGACCCCGGCGTCGGCCAGCGCCGCCGAGATGACCGCCGCCTGCCCGGCGATGCTCGGCGCGGTGTAGCCCGCCTTGCCGGAGCCGCCGTCGTTGTTGGCCGCCGAGCCGAGGAGGACGGCGTGGATGGTGTCGCCGTGCGCCAGCGCGTCTTCGAGCCGCTTGAGCACGACGATGCCGGTGCCACTGCCTCCCACCGCGCCGCGCGCCGCCTCGTCGAAGGCGCGGCAGTAGCCGTCGGGGGAGGCGATGCCCCCCTCTTCGTAGAGATAGCCGGCGCCCTGCGGCAGGGCGATGGAGACACCGCCGGCGAGCGCCATGTCGCAGGCGCCGAGCCGGAGGTTCTGACTCGCCAGGTGGACCGCCATCAGAGAGCTGGAGCAGGCCGTCTGGACGGTCAGGCTTGGACCCGAGAGGTCCAGCTTGTAGGAGACGCGGGTGGCGAGGAAGTCCTTGTCGTTGCCCAGCAGGAGATCGAGCCCGCTCATCTCGGGCCCGGCGCTGGTGACGATCTGGTGCAGGTAGCGGCTGAACCCCAGGCTGGCGAACACGCCGACCGGCCCCGGCACGCGCAGGGAGTCGTAGCCGGCGTCTTCCAGGGCCTCCCAGGCGCATTCGAGGAAGATGCGCTGCTGGGGATCGAGCAACTCGGCCTCGCGCGGGTTGTAGCCGAAGAAGCCGGCGTCGAACAGCTCCACCCCGTCGAGCACTCCGGCGGCCGGCACATAGCGGGGATCGCGCCGCAGCTCCGGGGGGACGCCGGCGGCGGCCAGCTCCTCGTCGCTGAAGCGGGCGATCGAGGCGACGCCGTCGCGCAGGTTGGCCCACAGGCCCGCCACGCCGGAGGCCCCGGGGAAGCGGCCGGCGAGGCCGACGATGGCGATGGCGCCGGACGTCTGCGATCCGGCGGCGCGAGGCCTTATGGGCTTGGGCGTCGCCAGGCCGGGCTCCAGGTGGCGCGCCAGGGAACGGACCGTGGTGTGGGTGAGGAGATCCAGCAGGCTGACCTCCCGTCCCAGCCGGTCGCGCAGCCGTGCTTGCACCTGGGGGAGCAGCAGCGAGTGGCCGCCCAGGTCGAAGAAGTTCTCCCCGGTGCCGACCCGCGGTACCTCCAGAGCCTCGCACCAGATGCCGGCCAGGGCGTCTTCGAGCGCGCTGCGGTCCGCCTCGGGGGATAGGTCGCGGGAGACCGGGGCAGGCGCCGGCAGGGCCTTGCGGTCCACCTTGCCGTTGGGCGTCAGCGGCAACGCCGCGAGCGGCACGACCGCCGAGGGCACCATGGCGTTGGGCAGCCGCTCGCGCAGTTGCTCCTGGAGGGAGCGGCCTATGGCGTCACCCACCACGTAGGCGACCAGTTGGCCGTCTCGAACGATCACCACCGCCTCGCGGACTCCGGGCAGAGCCAGCAGCGCCGCCTCGATCTCGCCGGGCTCGATGCGCTGGCCGCGGATCTTCACCTGCTGGTCCACCCGGCCGAGGAACTCGATCTCGCCGTCGACGCGGTAGCGGCAGAGGTCTCCCGTGCGGTACAGCCGCTCGCCTGTCCCCACCCCCCAGGCATCGGGCAGGAACCGCTCCGCGGTGCGGCCGGGGTCTCCCAGGTAGCCGCGGGCCAGGGAGGGTCCGCCCACCCAAAGCTCTCCTGCGACCCCCGGCGGTACCGGCTGCAGAGTCCGGTCCAGCACATGGACCCGCAGGCCGTCGATCGGCCGGCCCAACGTGACGCCCTCGCCGCGGTCGCGCGGTGGCACCGGGCCGGCGCTGGTCACCACCGATGCCTCCGCCGGGCCGTAGTGGTTGATGAGGGTGAAGCCGCTCCCCGGTTCCGGACGGCCGAGCAGGCGGTCGCCACCCACCAGCAGCCGGCGCAGGGAAGGGATCGCCGGCGCCCCGCCGGCCAGGAGCGCCTCGGCTAGCGGGGTGGGAAGGAAGGAGACGGTGATGCCACGCTCCGCCATCCAGGCGGCCAGCCGCGCCGGGTCCAGCCGCAATTCCGCCGGGGGCAGATGGAGGGTCGCCCCGGAGGCCAGACAGGCCCAGATCTCCCAGACCGAAGCGTCGAAACCGAGGCTCGCCACCTGGGTGCGGTGGTCTCCCGGACCCGTGCCGTGGGCGCGCAGGTCCCAGCGTACCAAGTTGAGCAGCCCGCGGTGCGGGACCTGCACTCCCTTGGGCCGTCCGGTCGAGCCGGAGGTGTAGAGCACGTAGGCGAGCTGCTCCGGCTCCACCGTGAGGGCCGGCAGCAGGGGAGCGAGGGCGATCTCCTCGCGGTCACCGTCCAGACTGTCCAGGCAGACGATCCGCGCCCGCGATCCGGCCAGCAAAGGCAGGAGGGACTCTTGGGTCAGCACCACCGGGGCCGCCGTCTCTTCAAGCATGAAGGCGAGGCGCTCGGCGGGGTGGGCGGGATCGAGGGAGAGGTAGGCCGCGCCGGCCTTGAGGACGCCAAATTGGGCGATCAGCAGATCGGCCGAGCGCTCCATCAGCACGGCCACGATGGATTCCGGGCCTACGTCCAAGCCGCACAGGAAGCCGGCCAGCCGGCCGGCGCGCTCGCCGAGGTCGCCGTAAGTCAGCGTGGAGCCCGCCGCGTCCACCACCGCCGCGGCGTCCGGCCGTTCCTGGACCCAGCGCTCCACCAGGGACGTCACGGCTCCCTGCCAGCTCGTCTCTCCCGTGTCGTTCCACTCTGTGAGAAGTTGCTGGCGTTCGCCGGAGGAGAGGAGGGGCAGCTCGGCGGCCTGCAGGTCCGGAGCCGCGAGGGCCGCCGCGAGCAACCGTTCGAAGCCGGCGATCAGCCGGTCCATGGTTGTGGCATCGAAGAGGGCGGTGGCGTATTCGAGCGCTCCCTCCAGGACACCGTCGAGCTGCACGAAGCTCACCGCGAGGTCGAGCTTCGCCGTCGTTCCCGCCACATCGAACGGCCGCAGGCGCAGGTCTTCGATCTCCAGCTTTCCCAACGGCGCCTGCAGCGCGAGCATCACCTGGAACAGGGGGGTGTAGGCGAGGCTGCGCTCGGCGGCGAGCTCTTCGACGAGCCTTTCGAAGGGCACGTCCTGGTGCAGCCAGGCGTCGAGCGAGGTCTCGCGCACCCGGCCGAGGAGCTCGCGGAACGTCGGCGCGCCGGTCAGGTCGCCGCGCAGCACCAGGGTATTGGCGAAGAACCCGATCAGCCCCTCGATCTCCACCCGGTTGCGGCCGGCCACGGGAGTGCCCACAGCAAGATCGTCCTGCCCGCTGGCGCGCGCCAGCAGAGCTTGGAAGCCGGCGAGGAGCACCATGAAGAGCGTCGCTCCCTCGCGCCGGCCCAGGACCTCGGCCTGCCGGACGAGGGTGGCCGGCAGGCGCACCGTCCGGGTGGCACCACGGTGGCTCAGCACGGCGGGCCGGGGGTGGTCGGTGGGCAGCTCCAGGAGCGGCGGCAGCCCAGCGAGATTCTGCCGCCAGAAGGCGATCTCCTGCTCCAGGACCTCGCCGCGCAGCCAGGAGCGTTGCCAGACGGCGAAGTCCGCGTACTGCACCGGCAGTTCCGGCAAAGGCGACGGCTGGCCCGCGGCGAAGGCCGGATAGAGCGCCGCGACCTCGCGCACCAGGCACCCCAAGGACCAGCCGTCGCTGGCGATGTGGTGCAGGGTCAGCAGGGCAGCCTGGTCACGCTCACCGAGGCGTAGCAGCAGGCCGCGCAGCAGCGGACCGCGGGCGAGATCGAACGGGCGGCCGGCCTCTTCACCGGCCAGGGCCAGGGTCAGTGTTTCCCTTGCATCCTCCGGCAGCCCCGACAGGTCCACGACGGTCAACCCGAAGGGTTCGGCCGGCTGGATTACCTGCACCGGCGTACCCTGACGCGCGGTGAAGACCGTGCGCAACGCCTCGTGGCGGCGTACGATCTCGCCGAAGCAACGGGCCAGCACCGCGGCGTCGAGCGCCCCTTCGACGCGCAGCGCCACCGCAACGTTGTACAGCGGGCTGCCCGGTTGGACCTGGTCGATGAACCAGAGCCGCGTTTGAGCGAACGACAGAGGCAAGGTCTCGTCCCGTGGCACCGGCAGGAGCGGCGGAGCGGGCGCGACCGTGCCGGTCCGCCGCGCCGCCTCGACCCGGGCGGCGAGGTCCGCCAGCACCGGCGCCTCGAAGAGGTCGCGCAGCGGCATCTCGACGCCGAAGGCCTGGCGCAGACGCGACGTCACCTGCGTCGCCAACAAGGAGTGTCCGCCCAGGTCGAAGAAGTCGTCGTCCGCCCCAGTCCGTTCAAGCCCGAGGACGTCGGCCCAGATGCCGGCGAGAACCTCCTCGGCCGGCGTGCGCGGCGCCATATATCCCTCTCGCGCCTCGGGCTGCTCCGGGGTGGGCAGGGCTTTTCTGTCGATCTTGCCGTTCGAGGTCAGGGGCAACGCGTCGAGCCTCACGAAGGCGGCCGGCACCATGTAGTCCGGCAGCCGCTCGCGCAGCGACTGGCGCAGCGCTTCGACGGCTACATCGCTGACGACATAGGCGACCAGCCTCTTGTCTCCCGCCTCTTCGCGTACCACGGCCACGGCTTGGCGGGCTCCGGCCAGCACCAAAGCGGCCTCGATCTCTCCCAACTCGATGCGGAAGCCGCGGATCTTCACTTGGTGATCCAGCCGGCCGAGGTACTCCACGTCGCCGTTGGGGAGGAACCGTCCCAGGTCACCCGAACGGTAGAGCCGTTCTCCCAGCGTGTCCGGCACGAAGCGTTCCGCCGTCAGCTCGGGCCGGCCCAGATAGCCCCGGGCGAGCCCGGCGCCGCCGACCACCAGCTCGCCCGGCACGCCGATGGGGGCCGGCCTGAAGCTCCGGTCCATCACGCCGAGCGACAGGTCCGGGATGGGAACGCCGATGACGCTGCGGTGATCGTCGTGGACATCAGTCGCGCGCAGCGGCCTGTAGGTGACGTGGACCGTCGTCTCGGTGATGCCGTACATGTTGACCAGCCGAGGCCGCTCATCGCCATGGCGCGCGAACCAGGGCTCCAGGCTCGCCGGGTCGAGGGCCTCGCCGCCGAAGATCACCAGCCGCAAATCTGGCAAGGCTTCTTCCGTCTGAGCGATCTGGGCGAAGGCGGAGGGCGTCTGGTTGAGCACGGTGACCCGCTCGCGGCCGAGCAGGTCCAGGAACTGCTCGGGCGAGCGGCTGACCTCCCAGGGCACGATCACCAGCCGGCCGCCGTAGAGCAGGGCGCCCCAGATCTCCCAGACGGAGAAGTCGAAGGTATACGAGTGGAACAGCGTCCACACGTCCCGCTCGCCGAAGCCGAACCAGTCCTGCGTGGCGTCGAAGAGCCGCGTGACGTTGGCGTGGGTGATGAGGGTGCCCTTGGGGCGTCCCGTGGAGCCCGAGGTGTAGATCACATAGGCGAGGCTGGACGCGTCTGCGATAGGTTCGAGCTCGCCGTCCGGCAGCCCCTCCGTGTGCTGGATCTCCTCGGCTCCGACCACGATCCGGATCTCCGCGTCCTCCAGGACGAAGGCCAGCCGCTCCCTAGGCGCTCCGGGATCGAGCGGCACATACGCCGCTCCGGCCTTGAGCACGCCCAGGATGCCCACCACAAGATCCATGGAACGCTCCAGGCTCAAGCCCACGCGGCTCTCAGGGCCAGCGCCCTGATCGCGCAGCCAGCGGGCCAGCCGATTGGAGCGCCGGTCGAGATCGCCGTAGGTGACCGTCAGATCGCCGCAGGTCAGGGCCGGGGCCTCAGGGGTCTGCCGGGCTTGGGTGGCGAAACGGCCGTGGAGCGTCGAGGACGCCGGTATCTCCTGCCGGATCGCCCCCCATTCCAGAAGCTGCTGGCGCTCCGCCGCGCCGAGCAGCGGCAGCTCCACGGTCCGCAGCTCCGGGTACTCCACCGCCGCGGCCAGCAGCCGCGCGAAGCCCGCGATCACGCGGTCGACCGTCGTGGCGTCGAACAGATCGGTGGCGTACTCGACGAAGCCCAGGAGCCCGCCGTCGTGCTCCGAGAGATTGAGCGTGAGATCGAACTTCGCCGTCGCCGCCTCCACGTCGACCGGCCGCAGGCTCAAGGTCTCGATCTCCAGGCTCGCGACGGGAGCGTTCTGCAGCACGAGCACCGTCTGGAACAGGGGGGCGTGGACGCGGCTCCTTTCGGGGGCAAGCTCCTCGACCAGCTTTTCGAACGGCACGTCCTGGTGCAGATAGGCGGCCAAGGCGGTCTCGCGCACCCTGCCGAGAAGCTCGCGGAAGGTGGGATCTCCCGCCAGGTCTCCCCGCAGCACCAGGGTGTTGACGAAGAAGCCGATCAATCCCTCGGTCTCCACCCGGTTGCGTCCGGCGATGGGAGTGCCGACGGCGAGATCATCCTGCCCGCTCAGGCGCGAGAGAAGGGCCTGGAAGCCGGCCAGGAGAACCATGAAGAGCGTCGCGCCCTCGCGCCGGGCAAGAGCCTCCAGCTCCCGGCGCCACCCGGCCGGCAGCCCCACCGGCCGGGTGGCGCCGCGGAAGCTCTGCGTCGCGGGCCGGGGTCGGTCGGTGGGCAGCTCCAGGAGGGGCGGCAGGCCGGCGAGCTGGTGGCGCCACCAGTCGATCTCCCGCTCCAGGACCTCACCGCGCAGCCAGGAATGCTGCCAGACCGCGAAGTCCGCGTACTGCACCGGCAGCTCGGGCAAGGGCGACGGGCGGCCCGCGGCGAAGGCGGGGTAGAGCGTGGCGATCTCGCGCACCAGGACACCCAAGGACCAGCCGTCGCTCGCGATGTGGTGAAGGGTCAGGGCGACGGCGTGGTCACGCTCTGTCAGCCGTACCAGCAGGCCGCGCAGCATCGGTCCGTGGGCGAGATCGAACGGGCGGACGGCCTCTTCACGGATCAGGGTGAAGGCCTGCGCCTCGCGCTCGCTCTCCGGCATCGTCGACAGATCCACGATCGGCAGATCGAAGGGCTCAGCGGGCTGGATCCCTTGCACCGGCGTGCCCCGCGGCGCGGCGAAGACGGTGCGCAAGGCTTCGTGGCGGCGCACGATCTCGCTTAAGGCACGGGCGAGCACCGCGGCGTCGAGCGGACCCGCGACGCGCAGGGCTGCCGGAACGTTGTAGATCGGGCTCCCCGGTTCGAGCTGATCGATGAACCAGAGGCGCGCTTGAGCGAACGACAGGGGCAGGTCCCGGTCGCGCGGCACCGGCATCAGAGGCGGGGTGAGCGCCTGCGCGCCGGCCCGGCGCACCGCTTCGACCCGGGCGGCGAGGTCGGCCAGCACCGGGGTCGCGAAGAGATCGCGTAGCGGCATCTCGACGCCGAAGGCCTGGCGCAGGCGCGACATCACCTGCGTCGCCAGCAGGGAATGTCCGCCCAGGTCGAAGAAGTTGCCGTCCGCTCCAACCCGTTCGAGCCCGAGGAGGTCGGCCCAGATGCCGGCCAGAACCTCTTCGACAGGCGTGCGCGGCGCGAGATAGCCCTCGCCGCCACCGGTCTGCTCTGGAGCCGGCAGGGCTTTCCGGTCCACTTTGCCGTTCGAGGTGAGGGGCAACGCGTCGAGCGATACGAAGGCGGCGGGCACCATGTAGTCCGGCAGCCGCTCGCGCAGGGACTGTCGCAGCGCTTCGGCACTGACGTCACCAACGATGTAGGCGACGAGCCGCCGGTCTCCTGCATCGTCCCACACGACCACCACGCCTTGGCGGGCTCCGGCCAGCATCAGCGCGGCCTCGATCTCTCCCAGCTCGATGCGGAAGCCGCGGATCTTCACCTGGTGATCGAGCCGGCCGAGGTACTCCACATCGCCGTTGGGGAGGAACCGTCCGAGGTCGCCCGAGCGGTAGAGCCGCTCGCCTCGCGTGTCCGGAACGAAGCGCTCCGCCGTCAGCCCGGGCCGTCCGAGATAGCCCCGGGCGAGGCCAGCGCCGCCGACCACAAGCTCGCCCGGCACGCCGATGGGGGCCGGGCTCAGGTTGCGATCCAGCACGCCGAGGGAAAGGTCGGGGATTGGCACACCGATGACGCTGCGCGTATCCGTCGCTCGCAGCGGCCTGTAGGTGACGTGGACCGTCGTCTCGGTGATGCCGTACATGTTGACCAGCCGGGGCCGCTCGTCGCCACGACGCGCGAACCACGGCTCCAGGCTCGCCGGGTCGAGCGCCTCGCCGCCGAAGATCACCACTCGCAGGTCCGGCAGAGGCGCTTCCGTTCGCGCGATCTGGGCGAAGGCGGAAGGGGTCTGGTTGAGCACCGTGACCCGCTCGCGGTCGAGCAGCTCCAGAAACAGCTCGGGGGAACGGCTCACCTCCCAGGGCACGATCACCAGCCGGCCGCCGTAGAGCAGGGCTCCCCAGATCTCCCAGACCGAAAAATCGAAGGTGTAGGAGTGGAACAGCGCCCACACGTCCCGCTCGCCGAAGCCGAACCAATCGTCCGTGGCGTCGAAGAGACGCGTGACGTTGGCGTGGGTGATGAGCGTGCCCTTGGGTAGTCCCGTGGAGCCCGAGGTGTAGATCACGTAGGCGAGACTCGACGCGTCTGCGACAGATTCCACATCACCGTCCGGCAGACTCTGCGATCGTTCGATCTCCTCCGCTCCCACGACAATCCAGATCTCCGCGTCCTCCAGGACGAAGGCCAGCCGCTCGGGCGGTGAGGCGGGATCGAGCGGCACATAGGCGGCTCCGGCCTTGAGCACACCCAGGATGCCCACCACGAGGTCCACGGACCGGTCCAGGCTCAGGCCCACGCGGCTCTCGGGACCGGCACCCTGCCGGCGCAGCCAGAAGGCCAGTTGATTGGATCGCCGGTCCAACTCGCCGTAGGTCACCGTCCGGTCGCCGCAGGTGAGAGCCGGGGCCTCCGGAGTCTGACGGGCTCGCGTTGTGAACCGGCTGTGGAGCGTCGAGGTCGCGGGAATCTCTTCCCGGATCGCTCCCCACTCCAGGAGCTGCCGCCGCTCCGCGTCGCCGAGCAGTGGCAGCTCCGCGGTCCGCAGATCTGGCCCGGCCACCGCCGCCGCCAGCAGCCGCTCGAAGCCCGCGAGCAGCCGGTCGACGGTCGTGGCGTCGAACAGATCGGTGGCGTGCTCCAGCGTGCCGCTGAGCTCGCCATCCCTCTCCTCCAGGGTCAGCGTGAGATCGAACTTCGCCGTCGTTGCTTTCACATCGACCGGCCGCAGGCTCAAGGCTTCGATCTCCAGGGTTCCGACGGGAGCGTTCTGGAGGACGAGCACCACCTGGAACAGGGGGGCGTGGGCGAGGCTCCTCTCGGGCGCCAGCTCCTCGACCAGCTTCTCGAACGGCACGTCCTGGTGCAGATAGGCGGCGAGGGCCGTCTCGCGCACCCGGCCGAGCAGCTCGCGGAAGGTGGGTGTGCCCGCCAGATCTCCCCGCAGGACCAGGGTATTAACGAAGAACCCGATCAGGCCCTCGATCTCCACCCGGTTGCGGCCGGCGACGGGAGTGCCCACAGCCAGATCGTCCTGCCCGCTGTGCCGCGCCAGCAGGGACTGGAAGGCGGCCAGGAGGACCATGAAGAGCGTCGCTCCCTCGCGCCGGGCAAGAGCCCCGGCCTGCCGGGCCCACCCGGCCGGCAGCCGCACCGGCCGCTCCGCGCCCTTGTAGCGTTGCACCGCGGGCCGAGGCCGGTCCGTGGGCAGCTCCAGTAGGGGGGGCAGGCCAGCGAGCTGGCGGCGCCACCAGTCGATCTCCTGCTCCAGGACCTCGCCGCGCAGCCAGGAGCGCTGCCAGAGGGCGAAGTCCGCGTACTGCACCGGCAGTGCAGGCAGGGGCGAGGGCCGGCCCGCGGCGAAGGCCGGGTAGAGCGCGGCGACCTCGCGCACCAGGACGCCCATGGACCAGCCGTCGCTCGCGATGTGATGCATCGTCAGCAGGACGGCGTGGTCCCGCTCGGCGAGGCGCACCAGCAGACCGCGCAGCAGCGGGCCGCGAGCGAGATCGAACGGACGGCCGGCTTCTTCATTGGCCAAGGCCGGAGCCAGTGTTTCTCTTGCGTTCTCCGGCAGCCCCGACAGGTCCACGACGGGCAACCCGAAGGGCGCAGGCGGCACGATCACCTGCACCGGCGCGCCGCCCCGCGCGGCGAAGACCGTGCGCAGGGCTTCGTGCCGCCGCGCGATCTCGCCGAGCGTGAGCGCCAGCACGCCGGCGTCGAGCGGCCCTTCAGCGCGCAAGGCCGCCGCCACGTTGTAGAGCGGGCTGCCCGGTTCGAGCTGATCGACGAACCAGAGCCGCTCCTGGGCGAACGACAGGGGCAGGTCCCCCTCGCGCCGCACCGGCAGGAGAGGCGGAGCGGATACGGGCGCGCCGCTCCTCAGCGCCGTCTCGACCCGGACGGCGAGGTCCGCCAGCCGGGGCGCCTCGAAGATGTCGTGGAGCGGGATCTCGACGCCGAAGGCCTGGCGCAGGCGCGACATCACCTGCGTCGCCAGCAGCGAGTGGCCGCCCAGCTCGAAGAAGTTGCCGTCCGCTCCGATCCGTTCGAGCCCGAGAAGCTCGGCCCAGATGCCGGCCACCAGCTCTTCGACCGGCGTGCGCGGCGCCGGCTGACCCTCTTCGCCGCCTGGCCGTCCTGGAGCCGGCAGGGCCTTCCGGTCCACCTTGCCGTTGGGGCTGAGGGGCAGGGATTCGAGGATCACGAAGACGGCCGGCACCATGTAGTCCGGAAGCTTCTCGCGCAGGGCCGTGCGCAGAGCCTCGGCGGAGACCTCGCCGGCCACATAGGCGACCAGCCGGCGGTCGCCTGGCGATCCGACGGATCCGTCCGATCGAGCCACCACCACCGCCTCCCGCACTCCCGGCTGGCGGGCGAGAACCGCCTCGATCTCCCCCAGCTCGATGCGCAGGCCGCGGATCTTGACCTGATGGTCCAGCCGGCCGAGGAACTCGATCTCTCCGTCGCGACGCTGGCGGCAGAGGTCTCCCGTGCGGTAAAGCCGTTCACCAGGGAAGGTGGCGAGCGGGTGCGGGACGAAGCTCGCGGCCGTCCGCTCCGGCAGGTTCAAATAACCCCGCGCCAACCCCGGACCGCCCACGCAGAGCTCTCCCGCGACCCCCACCGGAACCGGACGGCCGCGGCCGTCGAGCACATAGGCCTTCACCCCGTGGATCGGCCGGCCGATCGGCAGGCGCTCTCCACCGGTGTAGAGCTGCGCCGTGGCACAGATCGAGGCCTCGGTCGGGCCGTAGGCGTTGAAGAACCGTTTCCCGGCCGACCAGCGGCGCGCCAACTCCAGGGGACAGGCCTCCCCCGCCACGATCAGGGTCGCCAGGCCGGGCAGCTCTTCCGGCGAGAGAGTCGCGAGGACGGAAGGCGGCACGGTGGCGACGGTGCAGTCCTGGAGCAGCGCCGTCAGCTCTTCTCTGACCAGCAGCCGTTCGCGGGGCCCCAGCACCAGAGTCGCGCCGGCGGTGAGCGTCATGGAGATCTCCCAGGCCGAGGCGTCGAAGCTGAGCGATGCGAGCTGCAGCACGCGGTCTCCAGGCTTGAGGCCGAAGAGACGCCGTTGGGCGTCCGCCAGGTTGCTCCATCCCTGGTGGTGGATCATCACCCCCTTCGGCCTGCCGGTCGAGCCCGAGGTGTAGATGACGTAGGCCAGGCTCTCGGGCACGGCCTGGACCGGCAGACGCCGGTCGCCGGCACGGGCGATCTCGCTCCAGTCCGCGTCCAGGCGCAGGACGACCGGAGCCGCATTCTCCGGCAACGAGCCTTGCAGCCGCTCTTCGGTGAGGAGCACGGGAAGGCGGGCATCTTCCATCATGAAGGCGAGACGCTCGCGCGGATAGGCCGGGTCGAGGGGCACGTAGGCGGCTCCCGCCTTGAGGATGCCCAGGACGGCGACGATCATCGCGGGCGACCGCTCGACGCACAGGCCGACCCGGGAGTCGACCGCCACTCCGCGCGAACGCAGATGGCGGGCGAGCTGGTTGGCACGGCGGTCGAGCTCGGCGTACGACAGGGACGCTCCCGGCGCGAGCAGGGCGGTGGCGTCCGGCGTGCGGTCCACCCAGCTTTCGAAGCTCTCGATGAGCGGAACCGTGGCTGAAGGGAGGGTCTCGTTCCACTCGAACCACAACTGATGGAGCTCGGCGGGCGCCAGCAGCGGCAGCTCCGCGGCCGGCAGCACCGCCTCGGCCATGCCGGCGAGCAGCGTGGCGAGGTGTTGGAGCAGGCGTGGCGCCACATCCTCATCGACCCGGGCCCGGTCGTACGACAACTGCAAGGAAATCCGGTCCGCGGCCGTGAGGATCAGGGTGAGCGGATAGTTGGTGCTCTCGAAGCTGCGCAGGTTGCCGATCCGAAGGCCGCCGGAACCCGCGCCTCCGGCATCGGGATAGTTCTCGAACACGTAGAGGGTTTCGAACAGTGGCGAGCCGGCGGGTACCTCGCTCCAGCGCTGGATCTCGGACAGCGGGGTGTGCTCGAGCTCCCGCCGGGCGAGCTGGCGCGCCTGGAGGCGTTGCAGCCACTCGGCCAGGGGCATTGCGTCGTCCACCCGTACCCGCACCGGCAGGGTGTTGACGAACATGCCGACCATGGTTTCGACTCCGGGCAGAGCGGCCGGCCGGCCGGAGACCACGCCGCCGAAGACCACGTCCTCCTGGCCGCTGTAGCGGCTGACGAGCACGGCCCAGGCCCCGAGGGTGACGGTTTGCAGGGTCAGCTTGTGCCGCGTCGCCAGCGCCTGAAGCCTCGCTGTGAGCTCGCGGGAGAGCTGGATTCCGTGCTCGGCATGGCCGGCGGCCCTCCCGGCCCCTGCCGGGGGAGCGAGGCCCAGGGAGTTGGGAGCGGTAAATCCCGCGAGCTCCCGTCGCCAGAAGGGCTCGGCCCGCGATCCATCCTGCTTCTGGAGCCAGGCGATGTAGTCGCCGAACGGCCGCGCCGGAAGCAGCACCGGCTCCCGTCCCTCTCGCAGCGCCGTGTAGACCGCGACCAGCTCCCGGACGAGAAGGGGGAGCGACCAGCCGTCCAGCAGCAGGTGGTGGGAGGTCCAGATGAATTCCACCTCGCCGTCGAGGCGGATCAGGGAGAACCGCATCAGCGGCGCCTTGTTCAGGGGCAGGGGAGCGTGCCGGTCGTCGTGCCGCAGCTCTTCGATCCGGCGCTTCTGCGCCTCCTCGGGAAGGCCGCGCCAGTCCAGCTCCTGCCAGGGGAGGGAGACGGTCTTGCGGACGACCTGCAGAGGCTCGTCGAGGCCGTCCCAGAGAAAGGCCGTGCGCAGCACGCCGTGGCGCTGGACGAGCCTCTCCCAGGCTTGCCGGAAGAGCCGGGAGTCGAGATCCGCCGGCAGGGTGCAGGTGACCTGGTTGACGTAGACCCCGGACTCGGGTGCCATCAGGCTATGGAACAGCATGCCGCTCTGGAGCGGTGCGAGGGGATAGATGTCTTCAACGTTCTTCATGATGCTTGGTTCTTTGCTGTGGTTCAGTCGGACTCGGCGAGAAGAGCCGCCAATTTGTCAAAATTGCGGGCATCGAGCCTCGCCTTGGGGAAGTCGGAAGCCGTGAAGACCTCCTCGCTCTCCCGGCTCTGCCCGAGCAGTTGGCGCAGCGCGTTTGCGTAGTCCGCGGCCAGCCGCTCCGCGGTCTCTTGGGCGTACGTCCGCGAGCCGTAGGCCAGGGTGATCCGCAGCCGCCCCTCGGTGACGAGGCCGACGATCTCCAGCGGATGGGTGCGGTGGCCGCGTGGGCTCCGGCTGGGGCCGGCGGCGGCCGGAGAGGCCCGGAACAGAGAGCGCTCCCCGGAGGCGGCGTCGGCCTGGCCGAGATAGTTGAAGCTGATGTCGGCCGCCTGAGCCGCCTCCGCGTTCCCGAGATAGCACAGCAGACCGTAGCCGATGCCGCGGCCCGGCACGGCGCGCAGGCGCTCCTTGGCGTTTAACAAGGCCTCGCCGGGACCCACGCCGCCCGCCTCCAGAACGACCGGGTACTGGGAGGTGAACCAGCCCACCGTGCGCGAGACGTCGAGATCATCAGAGATCGGCTCGCGGCCGTGCCCCTCCAGATCGACCCGCAGACGAGGCGAGCCGGTCCAGCCCGAGAGAGCCCGCGCCAGGGCGCTGAGCAGCGCGTCGTCGATGCGGCTGTGGTAGACCGAAGGCAGGGTCTGGAGCAGGTCCGACGTTTCTTCGGCGGTGAGCTCGAAATCAACCATAGCCTCGTCACCTACGAGATCCTCTTCGGCGGCGAAATCCACCGGCAGGCGGGGCACGGGAATCCGGGCCGTCTCGCGCCAGAAATCCAGCTCGCGGGCCAGCTCCTCCGAGCCGGCGTACGCGGTCAGGCGGCGAGCCCACTCCTGGAACGAGGTGGTCTTGGGCGGCAGGATGGGGAGCAGCCCCTGCGCGGCCTGCCGGTACGCTCCTTCCAGATCCTCCAGCAGAAGGCGCCAGGAGACGCCGTCCACCACCAGGTGGTGGGTGACCCAGAGCAGCCGCGCCGGCTGTCCATTGAAGAGACACAGGCGGGTGAGAGGCCCGGCCGAGAGGTCGAAGCCGGCCTGAAGTTCCCCGGCTGCGCGCTCGAAGGCCTCGTCCCGGCGAGGCGCCGGCAAGCCCGAAAGGTCGACCTGGTAAAAAGGCGTCATCGGCTCGGCCGGCGCGTTCTCCTGACGCGAGCCGTCGACGGCAAATCGCATGCGCAGAGCGTCGTGGTGCTCCACGACGGAGGCCATGGCCCTGTCCAGGGGGGCGGGGGCGAGAGGCTCGCGCGGCTCCAGCAGCAGGGCGTGGTTGAAGTGGTGCGGGTCCGCGAAGCCCTCGGCGAAGAACCAGCGCTGGATCGGGGTGAGCGACACCTCGCCCGCCACCGGCCCCTGCCCGGCAGGGGTGGCCACGGTGGAGTCCATGGCCGTGACGTGATGGGCGAGCCCGGCCACGGTCTGGTGCTCGAAGAGCTGCCGCACGGTGAAGCCCAGGCCGGCTTGGCGCGCCCGGGCCACGATCTGGACGGAGAGAATGGAATCGCCGCCAAGCTCGAAGAAATTGTCGTCCACTCCCACGCGGGGCAGACGCAGGACCTGCGCCCACACCGCCGCCAGGATCTCCTCCTCGCGGGTGCGCGGCGCCACGTAGGTCTCCTCGCTGCCGGGCAGCTCAGGCGCCGGCAGGGCTTTGCGATCCACCTTGCCGTTGACCGTGAGGGGAAGCGCCGCGAGCGTCACGAAGACCGCCGGCACCATGTGGTCCGGCAACCGCTCGCGGAGTTGTTCCCGTAAAGAGGGGCGTAGCGCTTCAGCGCTGACCTCGCCCGTCTCGCCGACAACGTAGGCCACCAGACGCCGGTCTCCCGCCTCCTCGCGCACCACCACCACCGCCTCACGGACGCCGGGCAGCGCGGCGAGCGCGGCCTCGATCTCTCCCAGCTCGACGCGGAAGCCGCGGATCTTGACCTGGTGGTCCAGCCGGCCCAGGAAGTCGAGGGAGCCGTCGGGCAGCCAGCGGACGAGATCGCCTGTGCGGTACAGCCTCTCGCCGGGCTGGTCCCCGAACGGATCGGGCACGAAACGCTCGGCGGTCAGGCCGGGCCGGCGCAGATAGCCGCGCGCGACACCCGCTCCTCCCACCAGCAACTCGCCGGCCACCCCGGCCGGCGCCGGCAGTAGCTTCGCGTCCACGACGTACAGCCGGCTGTTGGCGATCGGCCGGCCGATCGGCACGCGGTCCGGCGATTGTCCGGGCGCGCCCGGCGCGCAGACCCAGCGCGTCGTATCGATCGTGATCTCGGTCGGCCCGTACGTGTTGTCCAGGGGAACCGGCAGGCGGGCCAGCGCCCGGTCGCGCAGCTCGGGAGTGAGAGCCTCGCCCCCCGCGACGATCTGGCGTAGCGAGACGCAGGTCTCCACGTCCTCCTCGGCGAGGAATGCGGCCAGCATGGAGGGGACGAAGTCGATGAGGGTGATGCCATGCTCGCGGATGGCGCCCACCAAGTACGCGCCCTCGCCCTGCCGGCCCGGCTCGCTCAGCACCAGCCGTGCCCCGCTGATCAGAGGAGCGAAGCACTCCCAGACCGAAACGTCGAAACCGATCGAGGCCTTCTGGAGGAAGGCGTCCCGTTCGTCGAGCCTGTAGGCCTGCTTCGCCCAGCGCAACCGGTTGCAGATCCCCCGGTGGGTCAGCATCGCCCCTTTTGGCTGGCCGGTCGAGCCCGAGGTGTAGATGACATAGGCGAGGTTGCTCGGAGTAACGTCGATTCCCAGAGGTTGCCCCATGTCCTCGCCCGCATCCCAGCGGTCGTCGAGGAGAACCGTGTGGCTTCCCTCGGCGGGCACCCGGTCGACGAGAGTCTCCTGGATCAGCAGCACCCGGGCCTCCGCGTCGTCGAGCATGAAGGCCAGCCGCTCGGGCGGATTGGCGGGATCGAGCGGCAGCCAGGCGCCGCCGGCTTCGAGGACCGCCAGCATGCCCACGACCATGGCCGGCGAGCGCTCGGTGCAAAGGCCGACGATCGAGTCCGGGCCGACGCCCAGCTCCCGGAGGTGGCGGGCGAGAAGACGGGCGCTGCCGATCAGGCGGCGGTACGTCCAGCGCTCGGCTCCCGTCTCGAGGGCTATGGCGTTGGGCGTCCGCGCCGCCTGTGCCGCGACGTCGTGATGCAGACAACCCTCCGCGAGCCCCTCGACCCGCGTGTCGTTCCACTCGCCGAGCATCTGCCGGCTCTCAGCGGCGGTGAGCAGGCTCAGCTCGCCGCCTTCGGCCATTCCGCCAAGCAGGGTGGCGAGGTGTTGAATCAGGCGTGCCGCCGCATCCGCATTGATCCGGGCGCGGTCCGACGTCAGGTGGAGAGACACCTGGTCGGCCGCCGTGAGGGTCAGGGTGAGGGGGTAGTTGGTGCTCTCGAAGCTGTGCAGGTTGGTGAGCCGCAGGCCGCCGGGCGCGTCGTCCGTGGCATTGGGGTAGTTCTCGAACACGTAGAGCGTCTCAAAGAGCGGTGAGCCGGCGGGTACCGTGCTCCAGCGCTGGATCTGGGAAAGCGGAGTGGCCTCGAAATCCTGCCGGGCCAGCTGGCGCTCCTGGAGGCCTTGCAGCCAGGCCGCCAGGGGCTCGTCGCCGTTCACTCGCGCCCTCACCGGCAGGGTGTTGATGAACATGCCGACCATGGTCTCGACCCCGGGCAGAGCTTCCGGACGGCCGGAGACCGCGCTGCCGAAGACGACGTCCTCCTGGCCGCTGTAGCGGCTGAGAAGCACGGCCCAGGCCCCGAGAGTGACGGTGGGCAGGGTCACTTTGTGCCGCGCCGCCAGGGCCTGGAGCCGCGAGGTGACCTCGCGGGAGAGCCGGACCTCGTGCTCGGCGTCGCCGGAAGCTCCTGCCGCTCCCGCCGGAGGAGCGGTGCTGAGGGCTCCCAGAGAGTTGGGGGCGGTGAACCCCGCAAGCTCCTCGCGCCAGAACGGCTCCGCCCGCGACATGTCCTGACTCCGGAGCCAGGCGATGTAGTCGCTGAACGGTGGCGTGGGGGGTAGGACGGGCTCCCGCCCCTCGCGTAGCGCCGCGTAGATGGAACCCAGCTCCTGGAGCAGGAGGGGAAGCGACCAGCCGTCCAGCAGCAGATGGTGAGAGGTCCAGAGGAACTCCAGCTCGCGGTCGAGGCGGATCAGGGAGAAGCGGATCAGCGGCGCGCTGTCGAGGGGCAGGGGAGCGTGCCGGTCGCCCTGCCGCAGATCTTCGAAGCGGCGTTGCCCCTCCTCCGCGGGGAGGCCGCGCCAGTCCAGCTCCCGCCAGGGAATGGAGACCTGCTTGCGGACGACTTGCAGGGGCGCATCGAGACCTTCCCAGAGGAAGGCCGTGCGCAGGATCCCGTGGCGTTCGACGAGCCTCTCCCAGGCCTGCCGGAAGAGCCCGGGATCGAGGTCCGCCGGCAGGGTGCAGGCGACCTGGGTGACGTAGACACCGGACTCGGGCGCCATCAGGCTGTGGAACAGCATGCCGTTCTGGGCCGGCGAAAGCGGGTAGACATCCTCGACGTTCTTCAGATCCGGGAGCACCGACGCCAGCTTGGTGAAGCTCTGCGCGTCGAGCCCGGCTTTGGGGAAATCGGCAGGAGTCTCCGCGGCCTTGGCGTGGCGGGCGAGATCGGCCACGGTCTGGTGCTCGAAGACCTGCCGCGTGGATAGGAGCAGGCCGGCCTGACGAGCCCGGGCCGCGATCTGGACGGAGAGGATCGAGTCGCCGCCCAGCTCGAAGAAGTTGTCGTTCACCCCCACCCGGGGCAGCCGCAGGACCTGCGCCCACACCGCTGCCAGGATTTCCTCCTCGCGAGTGCGCGGCGCCACGTACTCCTTCCCCGCGCCGGGCTGCTCCGGAGCGGGCAGGGCCCTCCTGTCCACCTTGCCGTTGGAAGTGAGGGGCAGCGCGTCGAGCGTCACAAAGGCGACCGGCACCATGTAGTCCGGCAGCCGCTCCCGCAGGGACTGGCGCAGCTCCTCGACGGGGGCATCGCCGACGACATAGGCGACGAGCCGCCGGTTTTCCGCATCTCCGTGCACCACCACCACCACGGCCTGGCGGGCTCCGGCCAACGCCAGCGCCGCCTCGATCTCGCCCAACTCAATGCGGAAGCCACGAATCTTCACCTGGTGATCGAGCCGGCCGAGGTACTCCACGTCGCCGTTGGGGAGGTAGCGCCCCAGGTCTCCCGACCGGTAGAGCCGCCCGCCGTCCGGGTCCGGCACGAAGCGCTCCGCCGTCAGCTCGGGCCGGCCCAGGTACCCTCGGGCTAGCCCGGCGCCGCCCACCACCAACTCGCCCGGCACGCCGATGGGAGCCGGCCTGAAGCTGCGGTCCATCACGGCGAGGGATAGGTCGGGGATGGGCACGCCGATGACGCTACGCGTGTCAGTGGCGCGCAGCGGCCGGTAGGTGACGTGGACCGTCGTCTCGGTGATGCCGTACATGTTGACGAGGCGTGGCCGCTCATCGCCGTGGCGCGCGAACCAGGGCTCCAGGCTCGCCGGATCGAGGGCCTCGCCGCCGAAGATCACCAGCCGCAAATCAGGTAGAGACGCTTCCGTCCGCGCGATCTGGGCGAAGGCGGAGGGTGTCTGGTTGAGCACCGTGACCCGCTCGCGGCCGAGCAGTTCCAGGAAGGTCTCCGGCGCGCGGCTCACCTCCCAGGGCACGATCACCAGCCGGCCGCCGTAGAGCAGGGCGCCCCAGATCTCCCAGACGGAGAAGTCGAAGGCGTAGGAGTGGAACAGCGTCCACACGTCTTTCTCGTCGAACCCGAACCAACCCTTGGTGGCGTCGAAGAGCCGCGTAACGTTGGCGTGGGTGATGAGCGTGCCCTTGGGATTTCCCGTGGAGCCCGAGGTGTAGATCACGTAGGCCAGGCTCGACGCGTCTGCGACAGGTTCGAGATCGCCGTCTGGGAGCCCTTCCAGTCCTGCAATCTCCTCGGCCCCCACGACGATCCCGATGTTCGCGTCCTCCAAAACGAAGGCCAGCCGCTCCTTCGGCGATCCAGGATCGAGCGGCACGTAGGCCGCTCCGGCCTTGAAGACGCCCAGGATGCCCACCACGAGGTCCGCGGAACGGTCCAGAGACAGACCGACGCGGCTCTCCGGGCCCGCGCCTCGATCACGCAGCCAGCGGGCCAGTTGATTGGACCGCCGATTCAGCTCGCCGTAGGTCAACGTCTGGTCGCCGCAGGTGAGGGCCGGGGCCACGGGGAACTGCCGGGCGCGCGCCGCGAAACGGTCGTGAAGGGTCGAGGCCGCGGGAATCTCCTCGCGGATCGCCCCCCATTCCAGAAGTTGCTGCCTCTCCGCCTCGCCAAGCAGCGGCAGCTCCTCGGCCCGCAGCTCCGGCCCGGTCACCGCCGCCGCCAGCAGCCGCCCGAAGCTCGCGACCAGCCGGTCGACGGTCGTGGCGTCGAACAGATCCGTGGCGTACTCGACCGTCCCGATCAGCCCGCCGTCCCTCTCCTCCAGGGTCAGCGTGAGATCGAGCTTCGCCGTCGCCGTTTCCACGCCGGCCGGCCGCAGGCTCAATTCCGGGATCTCCAAGCTTTGGAAGGGAGCGTTCTGGAGGACGAGCATCGCCTGGATCACGGGAGCATGGGCGAGGTTCCTCTCGGGGGCCAGCTCCTCGACCAGTTTCTCGAACGGCACGTCCTGGTGCAGATAGGCCGCCAATGCGGTCTCGCGTACCCGGCCGAGCAGCTCTCCGAAAGTGGGTGTGCCCGCCAGGCCGCCGCGCAGGACCAGGGTGTTGACGAAGAACCCGATCAATCCTTCGGTCTCCACCCGGTTGCGTCCGGCGACGGGAGTGCCCACGGCCAGATCATCCTGCCCGCTGATGCGCGCCAGCAGGGCCTGGAAGCCGGCCAGGAGAACCATGAAGAGCGTCGCTCCTTCTTGCCGCGCAATCTCCTCGGCTTGCCGCGCCCATTCGGCCGGCAGCCGCACCGGCCGCGTGGCGCCCTTATGGCTCTGCACCGCGGGCCGGGAGCGGTCGGTGGGCAGCTCCAGCAGCGGCGGCAGCCCGGCGAGCTGGTGGCGCCACCAGTCGATCTCACGCTCCAGAACCTCGCCCTGCAGCCAGGAGCGCTGCCAGAGCGAGTAGTCCGCGTACTGCACCGGCAGCTCGGGCAGGGGCGAGGGCCTTCCCGCGGCGAAGGCCGGGTAGAGGGCCGCGACCTCGCGCACCAGGAGCCCCAGGGACCAGCCGTCCCCGGCGATATGGTGCAGGGTGAGGAGGACGGTGTGGTCCCGCGCGGCGAGGCGCAGCAGCAGGCCGCGCAGCAGTGGACCGTGGGCGAGATCGAACGGGCGGGCGGCCTCCTCGCGGATCAGGGTGGCGGCCAGCGCCTCGCGCGCTCTCTCCGGCAGTCCCGCGAGATCCACCACGGGCAGCGGGAAGGGCTCGGCCGGCAGGATCACCTGCACCGGCGCGCCCTCCGTCGCCGCGAAGACCGTACGTAGCGCCTCGTGCCGGCGCACGATCTCCCCGAGGCTATGGGCCAGCACCGCGCCGTCCAGCGGCCCCTCGATCCGTAGCGCTCCGGGCATGTTGTAGAGCGGGCTGTCCGGTTCGAGCTGGGCGATGAACCAGAGCCGCTGTTGCGCAAACGACAGAGGCGGTGCCCCCTCGCGCGGCACCGCGAGCAGAGGCGGAGCAGGTGGCACCGTGCCGGTCCGCCGCGCCGCTTCGACCCGGGCCACGAAGTCCGCCAGCCGCGGCGCCGCGAAGAGGTCGCGCAGAGGTACCTCGACCCCTAAGGTGCCGCGCAGGCGCGATATCACCCGGGTCGCCAGCAGCGAGTGGCCGCCCAGCTCGAAGAAGTGGCCGTCCATCCCGACCCTCTCCAGCCCGAGCACCTCGGCCCAGAGGCCGGCGAGAAGCTCTTCGACCGGGGTTCCTGGCGCCTGGTAGTTTCCTTCGGCGCGCTCCGGCGCCGGCAGGGCCTTCCTGTCCGCCTTGCCGCTGGGAGTCAGGGGCAGCGCCGGGAGCAGGACGAAGAACGCCGGAACCATGGGCTCCGGTAGCCTCCGGCGCAGGTGATCGCGCAGCCCGGCCGCGGCAGGACCCGGTTCCTCTCCGGCGACATAGGCCACCAGGGCCTTGCTCCCCGCGATCTCGCGCACCGTCACCGCCGCCTGCCGGACCTCGGGGTAGGTGAGGAGGGCCGCTTCGATCTCTCCCAGCTCGATGCGGAAGCCGCGCACTTTGACCTGGTGATCGAGCCGGCCCAGGTGCTCCAGCTCGCCCGAAGCGAGCCAGCGGGCCAGGTCGCCGGTGCGGTAGAGGCGCCCTCCGGGCATCGCCCCGAAAGGATCGGGGAGGAACCTCTCCGCCGTCAGGTCCGGACGGCCGAGGTAGCTCCGCGCCCCGCCGGCCCCGGCCAGGAACAGCTCGCCGGGCACGCCGCCTGGGACCGGCTGGAGCCGCGCGTCCAGCACGTAGGCCCGGGTGCCGGGGAGGGGCCGGCCGATGCTCACCCGCGTGGCGCCCCGCTCGACTCGTACACCGGTCGAGTAGGTGGCGTCCTCCGTCGGTCCATAGAGATTCCAGACCCGTTCGATCCGCGGGTGGAGGTAGATGCGCTCCGCGAGCTCCGGCGCCAGTGCCTCGCCGGCCAGGTTCACCGTGCGCAGCGCCGTCGGCAGCTCTCCCGCCGCCAGTTCGGCCATCGCGGAGGGGACCGTGTTGACCAGCGTCACCTCGCCCCGGGCGGGCAGTGTCGGCAGGGCCAAGGCGTTGTTCGCCAGGATCGCCGTCCCGCCCCAGGAGAGGGGCGCAAAGATTTCGAAGACCGAGAGATCGAAGCAGATCGAGGTCGCGGCCAGCACCCCGGCGAGGGCCTCCGCGGGGAAGGCCGCGCGCGCCCAGAGCATCCGTTCGACCGGCGCGCGGTGCTCGATGGCGACACCCTTGGGGCGTCCCGTCGAGCCGGACGTGTACATCACGTAGGCGAGGTTGCCAGGGGCCGCCAGCGGCTCCGGGTTCTCCTCGGGCTCGCCCGCGTCGTCGTCGGCGGCGTCTTCCTCGGTCAGCAGGAGGTTGATCCGAGCGTCCTCCTTCGCGAAGGCCAGCCAATCGGCGGGATAGGCCGGATCGAGCGGCACGTAGGCGGCTCCCGCCTTGAGGACACCCAGGAGCGCCGCGATCAGCTCTCCCGAGCGCCCCATCAGGACGCCTACGCGCTGCTCCGGGCCGGCGCCGAGCCGCCGCAGGCGATGGGCCAGCCGGTTGGCCCGGCGGTTCAGCTCGTCATAGGTCCAGCGCTCCTCTCCCACGATCAGAGCCGTAGCTTGCGGAGTGCGCGCCGCCTGGGCCTCGAACAGCTCGTGCAGGCAGCCGGTCCCGGCTGGTGAATTCTCCGCGCCGCTCCAGGTGAGCAGGATCTGGTCGCGCTCCCCGGCGGCCAGCATCGGCAGCTCGGCGACGGTTCCAATCGCCCCGGCCGCCATCCCCGCGAGCAGGCGGTCGAAGTGATCCAGCAGACGCCCGGCGGTCGTCTCGTCGAACAGATTGGCGTCCCATTGCAGCGACACGGCGAGCCCCTCGGCCCACTCGGCCGCCGTCAGGGAAAGGTCGAGCTGGGCGGCGGGCGGCGCGAGGGGGAGCGACTCCAGGGCCAGCCCGCCGAGATCGAGCCGGACTCCCGGCACGCCCACGGCGAAGGCCGCGAGGCCGGCAAGCTCCGGCGCCGGGGCCTTCTCGAAGGTCAGCATGGCCGCGACCAGCGGCGGCCGGCTGGGATCGCGCTCGGGCTGCAAGCGCTCGGTGAGCAGAGCGAAGGGGAAATCCTGGTGCGCCAGCGCGTCGAGCACGGTGCCGCGTGTCCGCGCCATCAGCTCGCGGACCTCCGGATCACCCGCAAGGCCGGCCTTCAGGGGAACCAGATTGACGAAGTACCCAACCACCTCGGACCACTCGCGGGCGAACCGGCCGGCCATGGGCGCGCCGGCGAGGAATTCTTCCTGGCCGCTCCAGCGGGAGAGCACGGCCTGCCAGGCGGCGAGCAGCGCGACGAAGGGCGTCGAGCCATGGGTGGCGGCGAGCCGGTGGACCGCCTCCGACCGCTCCGGCGAGGGAGGGAGAGTCAGCGCGCCGCCGCGTAGCGATCGCACCGGACCGCGCGGCCGGTCGGTGGGCAGGTCGAGCTGCGGCACGCCGGCCAGGCGCTCCCTCCAGTGCTTCCACAACCGCTCGCCCTCGGGGCCTTCCAGCATCCGCTCCTGCCGGCGGGCGAAGTCGGTGTACAGGGCCGCCGGAGGGGGCAGGGTCTCTCCGGCCACGAGTACGCCAAGCTCGCGGGCCAGCACCGCCATCGACCAGAAGTCGGCCGCGACGTGGTGCACGGCGAGGGCGAGGAAGGCCTCGCCGCCGCGCCGCAGCAGGACCGCCCGCAGGAGAGGCCCGGCCCCGAGGTCGAACGGACGATAGGCCGCCGCGTGCAGCCGCGCCTCCACCTCCGCGTCGCTCCAGCCGGCCGCGTCCACGATCTCGAAGGCCGCCTCGCCCCGCTCGGCCACCCGCTGCACCGGCCCGCCCGGCGTCTCGGCGAACGTGGCGCGCAGCATGGGGTGGCGGTCCACCAGCCCCTGAAGAGCGCGGCCCAGGGCTTGCGAGGAGACAGATCCAAGCCGCGCCGCGCCTGCGATGTTGTAGGCGGAGCTCTCCGGCGCCAGGCAATGGAGGAACCAGAGCGAGCGCTGGTTCCAGGAGAGTGGGTGCTCGCCCGGCTGTTCTCCCTCTTCTCCCGGGGAGGGGGATGGGGTGGTCGGGAGAAGAGGGCCGGGGTGATGAGGGTCTTGGGAGGCCACCCGCCGCTCCAGCTCGCGCAGGGTCATCCCCTCCAGCAGGTCCGACAGGGGCAGGGAGACGCCGGCCGTCTCCTCCAGCGTCTGCTTCAGCTCCACGGCCGCCAGCGAATCCAGCCCCAGGGCGGAGAGCGGAAGATCCGCATCGATCCGCTCCGGATCGATCCGCGCCGCAGCGGCGAAGGCGAGGCGAAGCCAATCGGGCGATCCCTCGTCCGCGGCGACGTCCTCGGAGATAGTGGAGAGGCGGCTCGCGCCGAGAATGCGCAGCCCTTCCTGGAGATACAGATCGCGGCAGGCGCGCCGCCGTACCTTGCCGCTGGAGGTCCGGGGCAGCGTCTCCGGCCGGATCAGCACCACCTCCGCGACGCTCACCTCATGCTCCCCGGCGATCGCCTGGCGCACCGCTGCGGCGATCGCCTCGGCCTTTCCGGCGTCCAGCCCGGCCACCGCCCGGCGCTCCACCTCGTGGACGATCACCAGCCGCTCCTCGCCCGCCCCCCCGTCGGTCTCCACCGCGAAGGCCGCGCCCCCGCCGGCGCGCAGATCGGCGTGGCCACGCTCGGCGGTCAGCTCCAGGTCCTGCGGATAGTGATTCCTGCCCCGCAGGATGATCAGGTCCTTGAGGCGGCCGGTGAGGAACACCTCGCCGTCGGAGACGAAGCCGAGGTCTCCGGTGCGCAGGAAAGGGCCGGTGCCGTCGGCGAGATGGGCGCCGAACGTCGCCGCCGTCTCCTCCGGCCGCTGCCAGTACCCCTGGGCGACGCTCGGGCCGGCCACCCAGATCTCGCCGACGCGGCCGGGCGGAAGGGGCTCGCCCGACTCCGGATCGACGGCTAGGACGGTCTGCATCCCCGCTCCACAGCCCACCAGCTCGCGAACCTTGGCGCTCTCTCCGGCGTCTTCCGCCTTGTGCCGTTCCAGGGCGTCCGCGTCGAGCGCGAGCACCCGGGGCTCCTCCCCCTCCTGGCGCCATCCCGAGACGAGCAGCGTCGCCTCGGCGAGGCCATAGCAAGGGCGAAACGCCGAGGCGCGGAAGCCGCAGGGCGCGAACGCCTCGGCGAAGCGCCGCAGCGTGCCGGCCCGCACCGGCTCGGCGCCGTTGAACGCCACCTCCCAGGAGGAGAGGTCGAGGCTTTTCCGCTCCGCCGCTCCCACCTTGCGCACGCACAGGTCGTAGGCGAAGTTGGGGCCACCGCTGGTCGTCGCGCGGTAGCGCGAGATGGCCTCCAGCCAGCGCGCCGGCCGCTGCAGAAAGGCCCCCGGGGTCATCAGGTAGCTGACCGCCCCGGTGTAGAGCGGCTGCAACACCGTGCCGATCAATCCCATGTCGTGGTAGAGCGGCAGCCAGCCCAGCACCACGGACTCGGGCGACTGCACGAACGCAAGGCGGATCAGCTCCTCGTTGTGCAGGAGATTGCCGTGGCTGACCATGACCCCTTTGGGGGACGCGGTCGAGCCCGAGGTGTACTGGAGGAACGCGAGCGCCTCCGGCCCCACGTCCGGCCTCTGCCAACCTGTTCCTCCCTTCGGGGCAGGAGCCATCCGGAGGGCGGCGGCGAGCTCGGGGATCCCTGCGGCGGCGCTCTCCAGGGCCGTCAGCTTATCGGCGGCGGCCAGCACCACTCGCGCGCGGGCGTCGCGGCAGATCGCTTGAAGGCGCGGATCGGCACCGCGAGGACGCGGCGGCAGGGCAGGAACGGCGACGGCGCCCGCATAGAGGCAGCCGAAGAAGGAGACGATGAAGTCCGGCCCCGGAGGCAGCAGCAGGGCGACGCGCTCGCCGCCGGCGCCCGCCGCCTGCAACGAGGCGCCGATCGACCGGGCCCGGGCATCGAGCTCCGCGTAGGTGAGCGGCTCCTCGGCCACGCCGGTCTCGCCGTAGGACAGGAAGACGTAGGCCGGGCGCTCGCCCTGTTCCGTCGCCCGCGTCTCCAGAATTTCAGGGATCGTTTCGTTCCGCGGCATATCGCTCCATGGCGCCGGATCCGCGCTCGTCAAAGTGACCGGTGTTGTGCCACGCCTCAAAAGTGCCGAACCCTTCAGCAAGGGTGACTACGCTGTGGCCTGGCCGGTCGCGAGCTGCGGGCCACGGTTTTGTACAACGCCTTGGTGGGGGCCTTTCCCTCAGGCAACCCGGCGAGGTTCACCCCCTCGGCAGGGGTGTAAACACCTCCGCTCGGGCATATATGCCAGCAGCTATAAGCCTGTGGCCCCAGGCAGGACCCAGGCAGGGCTTCTTGGTTGACAGATTCCTTCCGCTTGCATAGCCTGTTCTAAACCACCATTGCAAGCTGGAAGGGTAGGGCCGGTGTCCGCCATCCCCCTGAGGCGAATCGAAGGCAAGTACGAAATCCTGGAGAAGCTTCGGGAAGGGGGGATGGGTGCGATCTACAAGGTCCGCCACCGGCTTCTGGACGAGATCCGAGTCATCAAGCTCATGCGCCAGCAACTCGTGGAGGACCCGGAGCTCAAGGCGCGGTTCTTGCGCGAGGCTCGTCTCGCCATCAAGCTGAGGCACCCCAACATCGCCCAGCTCTATGACTTCACCGTCGACGACGACGGCACCGCCTTCATCGTCATGGAGTACATCGACGGCCTGACCCTGGAGGACGTGCTCTCTTTCCACGGTCCTCCTCCCCTGGGCTTCACGCTGGAGATCGCGCAGCAGGCGCTCCGGGCGCTCGGCTATCTCCACCTGCGAGGGTTCGTCCATCGCGACATCTCGCCGGACAACCTCATGCTGACCGAGGACACGGAAGGCCAGCCCCTGATCAAGCTGATCGACCTCGGGATCGCCAAAACCCTGAACGCCGCCGCCGGCGAGAGCCAGCTCACCCAAAGCGGCACTTTTCTCGGCAAGCTCCGCTATGCCCCGCCCGAGCAGTTCGGGGCGGACGGGGCCTCGGTCGATGCCCGGGCCGATCTCTACTCTTTCGGGGTCGTCTTTTACGAGCTGCTCACCGCGCGGTTCCCCATCAACGGCCGGGACCCTTCCTCGCTGATCGCCGGCCATCTGTTTCGGCCGCCGCTCGATTTCGCCGAGACCGATCCCACGGGCCGGGTGCCGGACGGCCTGCGGAAGGTCGTCCTCAAGATGCTCGAGAAAAAGCCCGAGGACCGTTTTGCCGGCGCTCAGGAGCTGTCGCGTGTCCTCACGGGTTTCAGGACCCCCTCGGACGTGGACGAAAAGGACCTCAGGAAGCTGCTCACGCCGCCGTTCGTGCGCGCCGAGACTTCCGCCTCCACCTTCCATGATCTGCCTCCCGGCAGCACCCAGGGCCGGCTGGACCAGAACTTCGATCTCGCCTCGACTCCCTCCCCCGGGAGCCTGCTTGCACTGACGCCGCCCGTCCTTCAAGAGACGGCGGTGTATTCCACCGAGCCGCCGGTGGAGACCAGGAAGGGCGAGCTGTCCGCTGCCTTGACCCGGATCGAGGCCACTCTGGAGAAGGGGGATTTCCGCGTCGCCGAGACGCTGCTCTACGCCGCCGAGGCCAGCCTGGGCCAGCAGGAGAGCTTTGCCCCCCTCTATGAGCGCATCGCCGAGCAGCAGCGCCGGGCCCTCGGCGAGAAGGTGGGGGCTCATCTCGAAAACGCCCGCCGGCTGGCTGCGGCGCGGGATCTCCGCGGCGCCCTGGCCGAGGCTCTGAAGGCCCGGCGCCTCGATACGGAGAGCCGTGAGGCGGCCCTGATGATCGCCGAGATCGATGCCGGGCTGAAGCGTTGCGACGAGGTGGCGGCGCTGGTGGCCGCCGCCCGCGAGCTCGTCGCCCGCGACGACCTCAAGGGCGCCCTCAAGGAGCTGCGCCGGGCCGCGCGGCTCGATCCGGCGGAACCCGGGGTGGGGGCCCTGATCGCGGAGATCGAGGAGACCTCCGAGCGCAAGCGCGAGGAGAAGCGGCGCGATCAGCAGAGAGCCCGCGAGGTCAAGAAAATCGAGGATCGCCTCGCCAAGGGCGCCCTCGACGCGGCGGGGGAGCTGCTGGACAAGGCCGAGGCCGTCCACGGCGAGGAGGCTCTCGAAGACCTGCGGGAGCGCCTGAACGCGATACGCCGCGAAGCCCGGAGGACCCAGATGCTGAATGCCGCGGTCGCCGGGATCCGTGACTCCCTGGACCGTGGCGAGCTCGAGACCGCCGGAGAGCTCTTGGACCAGGCCGTCGCCCGGGTAGGCGCCGTCGCTCCCCTGCGGGAGCTGTGGGAACGACTGGAGCAGATGCTGAAGGCGGCCAAGGCCGAGGCCGAGACGCAGGCCGCGGCCCTGGCGGACCGCACCGCCCTGCGCTGGCAGAAGGAGGAGAAGCGGCGGGCCGCCGAGCTGCTGTTGGCGGTCACCACCATCGAGCTGCGCCTCGACCACGCCGACCTGGCCACGGCGGCCGAGCTGCTGGAGAAGGCGAAGGCCGACTTCGGCGATCAGGAGCCCCTCCCGAGGCTGCGTTCCCGGCTGGAGAGCCTGCGCCAGAAGGCCCGGCTCGCCAAGCCTCCCGGACCGACGGACTAAAATCCCATGTCAGCTCTCCCCCTGCAACGCATCGAAGGCAAGTACGAGATCCTGGAGAAGCTCCGGGAAGGCGGGATGGGCGCCATCTACAAGGTGCGCCATCGCCTGCTCGACGAGATCCGCGTCATCAAGCTGATGCGCCAGCAGCTCGTGGAGGACGAAGAGCTCAAAACCCGCTTCGCGCGCGAGGCGCGGCTCGCCATCAAGCTGCGCCATCCCAACATCGCCCAGCTCTACGACTTCACGGTGGATGACGACGGCACGGCTTTCATCGTCATGGAGTTCATCGACGGCATGACCCTGGAGGAGGTGGTCACGCTCCATGGGCCGCCGCCCCTCGGCTTCGCCCTGGAGACGGCCCAGCAGTCGCTGCGGGCGCTCGGCTATCTCCATGACAAGGGCTTCATCCATCGCGACATCTCGCCCGACAACCTCATGCTGACCGCGGACACGGACGGCCAGCCGCTGGTGAAGCTGATCGATCTGGGAATCGCCAAGATCCTGGGCGTGGGCCGGGAGACCCACCTCACCCAGACCGGCACGTTCCTCGGCAAGATCCGCTACTCGCCGCCCGAGCAGTTCGGCTCCGACGGCGCCGCGATGGTCGACGCCCGGGGCGACCTCTACTCCTTCGGCGTCGTGCTCTACGAGCTGCTGACCGGGCGCTACCCCATCCAGGGCCGCGATCACGCCTCGCTGATCGCCGGTCATCTGTTCCGGCCGCCGCTCGGCTTCGCGGATACCGATCCCCAGGGGCGTGTCCCGGAAGGTCTCCGTGAGGTGGTCCTCAAGACCCTCGCCAAGACGCCCGAGGAGCGGTTCGCCACCGCTCAGGAGCTGTCCCGCGCCCTCGCCGCCTTCCGGGTTTCCTCCGACGTCGACGCCTCGGATCTGAATCGCCTCCTGACGCGGCCGTTCATCCGGGCGGGAGCCGCCTCCCTCCTCGATCCCGGGAGCACCCAGGAGCGTCTGGACGAGAACTTCAACCTCGCCCCCACGCCGTCGGCGGGCAGCCTGCTGGAGATCGTTCCGCCCCCGCCCACCGAATCCAAGGCCGTACGTGAGGTCGCGGGGACCATCGGCCTGCAGCTCCAGCAGGGCGAGCTCCTCACCGCCGAAGCCGAGCTGCGCTGGGCCGTGGATACCTACGGCGAGCAGCCGGCGCTGCGGACCCTGCGGGACAACCTCCAGGAGGTGAAGCTTCGCGAGGCCGAGCGCCAGGCGAGGGATCTCCTTCAGCAGGCCCGCGCCCTTTTCGGCTCCGGCGATCTCGGCGCCGCTCTCGAGCATCTCCAGGAGGCGCAGGCTCTCGATCCGCGCAATCCGGACCTCGGGAGCCTCCGTGAACAAACCGAGCAGGCCATCCAGCAGCGCAACGAGGACCGGGAGCGGGACCGCGAGCTGGCCGCGGCCGTCGCCGGCATCGAGGCGGCGCTGGATACGAAGGATTATCGGGCCGCCGAAACGCTGCTCTACGGCGCGGAGGCCAGCTTCGGGGGCCAAGAGGTGCTCTCCCCCCTCCATGAGCGGCTCGCCGAGCTGCGGCGCCGGGATCTCGCGGAGAAGATCAGGGCACATCTCGCGAGCGCCCGCCGGCTCGCCGGAGAAGAGAGGTTCGACGACGCGCTGGCCGAGCTGCGCCGCGCCACGGATCTGGCTCCCAGCCACTCGGAGGTCAGGACCCTCACCCAGGAGATCCAGACCGCCCAGCGCTGGCAGCGGGAAGAGAAGCGCCGGGCCGCAGAGCTGGAGCTCGCCGCCGCCACCCTGGAGGGTCACCTTCAGCGCCGCGAGCTCACCGAAGCGGCCCGGCTGCTCGAAAAGACCGCCGTCGCCCATGGTGACCGCGGCCCCCTGCCCGAGCTGCGGACCCGGCTCGAAAGCCTGCGGCGCCAGGCGGAGGAGCGGCCTCCTGAGCCGGAGTCCCTCCCGCCCGCTCCCGTAGCGGCAAAGCCCATCCCGCCGGAGCCGGTGCCGCGGAGGGATCCAGCGCCCCAGGCGAAAGTCGAGCCGCCCCCGAAGACGAAGCCCGCCGAGGCTAGACCTGAAAAGCTCCCCGAGCCCTTGGCACCCCCGCGAGCGGCCCTTCCCTCCAGGGCGCCCTGGAAGCTGTGGGTGTCCGTGGCCGCCGGAGCCCTGCTGGTCGTCATCGCCCTCGTCCTCTTCCTTGGGCGTCATCGGGAGAGTCCCGCGTCGGCCGTGGAGGCCACCCCAGGCCCGGCGACTCCAGCGCCCGTTCCCGCCTCGGCGCCGGCGGCCGGCACCCTCGTGCTCGACGCCGTGCCCTGGGGAGAGGTCGTTCAGGTCGTCGACGGGAGGGGCCAGCCGCGGCTTCTTGGCGCCCAGAGATTCACGCCTCTCGTCCTCTCCCTGCCGCCGGGCCGCTACACCATCACCCTGCGCAATCCGAGCTCCCCCAAGCCCGTGTCCCTGAGCGCCGAGGTGCTCACCGGCGCCGAGGTACGAAGCGTCGCCGACTTCGGCGCCGTTTCGGAGGAAGAGCTTTTCCGGAGCCTGGGATGGTAAAGAAGCTCCGTATCCTCGCCCTGCTCCTCCTGGCCCTCGGCGGCTGGGCGACGGATCTCCACGCCGACTACAAGGAGAGCTACCGCAAGGGGATGGCCGCCTTCGACCGCAATGAGTGGGGGGAGGTCGCGCGCTGGATGCGGCAGGCCATCGGCGAAAATCCCCAGGAGGGGGAGTCCGTCAAGCTCTACGGCATGCGGTTCGAGAGCTACCTGCCTCACTACTACCTGGGCCTTGCCCTCCTCCAGACTGGGGACTGTGAGGGCGCTCTCTCGCAGTGGCAGGAGTCCGAGAAGCAGGGCGCCGTCCAGGGCAGCGGCGGCTACAAGAAGCTCGTCCAGGGCAAGGAGGCCTGCCGCCAGAAGCTCGGCTCGTCCAAACCGTCCGCCCCGGTGCCCGCCGCGCCGGCTGGTCCGGATCCCGCCGTTCTCGCCCGGGCCACGCGGGAGGCCGAGGCCGAGATCCAGAAAGCGGCGGAGGTCCAGGCGCAGGTCGCCCAGCGCCGCAACATCCCGGATTTCGCCGAGCCCTGGAAGCAGGAGTCCGCCCAGGCCGGGGAGACTCAGGCGGCGGAGCAGCTCGGCACGGCCCGTTCCCGGCTCGACCGGGGGCGGGGACAGAAGCAGCTCTCCGATCTCCAGGAAGCCGGCCGGCTCGCCTCCCAGGCCCGTCAGAGCTTCGAATCGCTGATCGGCCGGCTGGACCGGAGGCAGGCGCAGATCCGGCAGGCCCGGGACAAGGAGTCGGCGGACAAGCTGGCCCGTGAGGAGGAAACCCGGCGCCAGCAGCAGGAGACCGCGAAGGCCGAGACCGCCCGGCTGGCCGCCACGCAAAAGGAAGCCGAGAACCAGGAGCAGGCCCGCCGCCAGGATCTGAAGCGGCAGATCGACCGCGCCGCGGCGGACGCCCGCAAGATCCTCGATCAGTCGGCCCGAGTGGCCAATCCCGCCGCGGATCTCAAGGCGCAGCAGGCCGGCCTGCGCGAAATCCTCCGCCGGGCCGCAGCGGTAGGCCCCACGGCTCCGGTCGCGGATCTCGATCGTCTTCAGAAGGACATCCCGGCCGCGACCTCCCGCTTGCAGGATGCACTGCTAAGGGCTCAGGGCGACACCTCCGGCCCGCCCGCCGAGCTGCGAGCCGCCGCCCGTGCCTACCTCCGTGGCGATTATCAGGAGGTCGTCCGCACGCTCGCCGCGTCGGCCTTCCAAGATCGCAAGGCCAATCTCACGGGGAATCTGCTCCTCGCCGCGGCCCGCTACTCTCTCTTCCTTCAAGCGGGAGAAAAGGACTCCAAGCTCCGGGAGCAGGCGCGGGACAACGTCCGCGCCTGCCGGAAGCTGGATGCCCGGCTCTCCCCAGACTCGAAGGTGTTCTCTCCCCGCTTCGCGGAGTTTTTCCGAACCGTGGGATAGAGGACTGCTCTCTCCACCCAAGCCGACATCTTGCTGTCCTTGCCGTCCCTGACAGTCCGTGCTCGTCCTTTCTTACGGGCCGGGCAACGCACCTAGATCGTTGGGTATATTGCTCTTTTCAACTGTCGCAAGGGCGGGCTTGCGTTCGCGGGAAGGGTGGTATAATAAAGAAAGTAAATCGTACAGGCCGAGGCTGATCCGCGACTCCTCCAGGGAATCGTGCCCGATCACGACCAGGTCATGCGCGATGAGTTGGGAGGAACCTAACTTGAAACCCGGAGTGTTTCTTCTCTTGCTTTTGTCGTTCTTCAGCGTGAAACAAGCTCTCCCGAGAGAAAATCGAGTCTTAGGCAAGAGTATCGATCTCGATAAGTCGATCCAAGAGATCCCTGTCGCTCAACAAAAACCCCAGGAAGGAGTCTCTTCTAGGGTTGAGCCGCGAAAGCTCTCCGATCAGGAGTACGAGCAGCTCCGGCGGAACGTGCTGACGCAGTGCCACCTGTCGCCGGACGCCCACTCCAGTACCGCTCCCTGGTACTTTCATTACGAGTTGGGGCTGGAGCTTGCAAAACGCGGCGACGCGGAGAGGGCGCTCGACGCCTTCCTGGACTCGGTGGGCCGGAAGGAGGACTCGCAGCGGAAGGCAAGAATCTACGGAATGTGGTTTCGGAGCTACCTGCCCTATTTCGAGATCGCTCGCGCGCAAGCCGCCCTGGGTCATTGGCAGTGCGTTGCCGACGCTCTGGAGCTTTCCGCAAGTCACAACGAGATTACGGACGGAGATCGGGAGTTTCCCGAATTCGATGGCCTGAAGCTGGAAGTCAAGGAACATAACCATTAAATGTTGCAGAGGAGAGATGAGATGAGGACACGGATCGCAGAGAAGATTGTTGTGCTTCTGGCCGCGTGCTTCCTGCTGTTAGGAGGGGCTGGGGTCGCGCAGACGAATGCTGAGGTCAACGCGGGGATACAGTTCAATTTCTCGACACCCGGTGCCCGCAGCTTAGGCTTGGGGGGAGCGTTCCTGGGTCTCGCCGACGACGCCACGGCGGCGTACACGAACCCGGCCGGTTTGACGGTCCTTTCCAAACCGGAGGTTTCGATCGAGGGGCGTCACTGGAGCTTCGAAAATAAGTTCACGGACCGCGGCCACGCTTTCGGAACGCCGACAAATCAAGGTACCGACACGATCTCGGGTTTGCGCGAAGGTACTTCCAAAGACAGTACGAACGGCTTCTCTTACGCTTCCTTCGTATATCCCCGAGAGCGCTGGGCTCTCGCCGTGTATCGGCATGAAGTCGCAAACTTTCAGACGTCCTTCAAGACGCAGGGTGCCTTCGTCGGTAACTCCGGTGGGAGGTTACGCCCGATAAATTCGAGCATGGATCTTAAGATCATTAATTTAGGCGTCGCAGGTGCATTGCGATTCACGGACACTCTGTCTGTAGGTGCCGATGTGTCGTCTTACTCTTTGAATCTCAATTCCGTTACTAATCGCTACACTGCGCCCGATTACGCTACGTTGGTGAATTTTCAAAATCAGAACAGCGATGAAAAAGACACGACGTTCAGTATGGGGTTCCTCTGGAAGATGAGCAGTAAGGTCAATTTGGGAGGAGTCTATCGGAAGGGACCAAGGTTTGATTTTACCGCCACCAACTCCGTGGCTATCCCATCTGTTAGGGAAGTAGCTCGACAAAAGGCCAAGTTCAAAACACCCGATGTCTATGGGCTCGGGATTTCCTATCGGCCCACGGATGCCTGGACCATTACCGTGGACTACGACAGAGTCAAATATTCAGATTTGACGGAGAATAACGTTAATATTTTTTATAACCCAGATGATAATACCCCGGTTGCTCTGGCTTATAGAGCTGCCGCCAAGCGGCTCAGGATTGATGACGCTAGCGAGACCCACCTCGGTTTCGAGTACATCATTGCGAGAATGAAATATCCGGTCGCCCTCCGCTTCGGGAGTTGGTACGACCCGGATCATAAGATTCACTTCCAAGGTGAGCCTATGAGTGACGAATTTGATGCAGCAAAGGTCACTGCCGCCCTTTTCCGGCCCGGTGAGAGCCAGATTCATTTCTCTGCCGGCCTGGGCTTCGTCTTCGGAGAGAAGTTCCAGCTCGACGCCGGCTACGACCACTCGAAACTCACCGACACCGCCTCCCTCTCCAGCGTGTTCCGGTTCTAGTCGAGGTCAGGGAGGACGGTCTTAGGCCGTCCTCCCGTTGCCGCCCCCGCCTCAGAAACGCAGCTTGTTCATTATGGCTTCAGATCCGCCTCGGCTGTGGCGAGCTTGTCGCTGATCGGATCGTAGACCGTCGCAACCAGATGATTCGCACGTCCCCACAGAGTGATTTTGGTCTCGAACTTGATATAACCACCCGGATTGGCCGGATGATCGGACGAGATGTCGAGAGGCAGGACGGGAATCTGCGAAGCGTTGCCATTCTCGTCCGAGGCCGCGAAGCGGAGCTCGGCGTGTGCGGCATATTTCTTGCCTACCTGGACAAGAGTCACCACGTCCGCCGGCAGCCCGAGGGTGATAGGGACCACCGTACCTTTCAGAGTTTTCTTCGGTGTGCCGACGCGCATCGGCAGGGCGATGCTGCCGGGGATATTGCCGAAGAGCAGCGCGCTTTCGACCCGCATCGAAATTTCAGACTTTTTGGAGAGGTCGAGGAAGTTTTCCCGGGAGCGCACCTTGAGCCCCGGCTTGCCGGCGACGCTGACTTCCACTCTGTGCCTGGCGTCGTTGTGCCCCCAGGTGGGTGAGAATCCGAGCCAGTAGTAAGAGCGTGTGTCGGCGGCGACCTGGGCGAGAGCCGCAATCCGATTGCTGTTACTCAGGGCTTTGCCACCGGTCGCCTGGGCTATGAAGTCGAGGGTATACCTGATCGAGCTTTCGATCGAGGCGTTGCTGGAGATCGCCGCACTCCCAGGGACGTCAATGGGATAGATCGTGTAGCCGAGCAGGTTGGCCGTGCTGCTGAGATTGTGAAGTAAAGATTCGCCAGCCTTGGACTCCCGTGATGTTGGATTCCGGTTCTTATTGCCGATGAATTCCTCGATCGAGAAAGGCCACCCGCCGTCCAGCAAGAGCATCACTTTGCGCCCAGGGGGCGAAGCGAAGGTACGCAACGTCCGCGCCGCGGCATCCACCACGCCTTGAACTTGCCGAAAGATGGTATCGCTATAGGCAGTTTCCGACGGGCTTAGACCGGAAACGGGAAGCGAGATTCCATCGCTCTGAACACGGTTCGAGCTATTGTCCGTCGAAATGGAACCGAAGCCCTGATCGCGGTTGAATCGATCGAGCTCGTTAACCCGATTGATGCCGTATGTCCCTCTGGCCATCGCCTGGTCGAAAGCTTGGCTCAGCGCGGCTTTCGACTGCGACCAGTTGGAGAGCAGGGCAAGACGACCACCATTGAAGGCGACAATCGCCATCCGGTCTTCCGGGCCCAGATGGGAGAGGTCGTTCTTGATCGACCTGAGCACCTCATCGCGGTGCTTCTTGATGGGAAAGTAGTCGTCTACGAAGACCAAGTAGGAGGTTCCTACCGAGCTACCAGGCGCCATCCCCGGTACGTCGGCCGGTGCCGCTTCCCCGGCCGAGGCCGGCGGAGGGGCTACGGACTGACCGCCGAGAATCTCGGAGAAGTAGTCGACCGGTACCGGTTTGCCATCCACCTTGAGGCGGAAGTCGCTTGATTTCAGGCCAGTGACCCGGTTGCCGTCCTTGTCGGTGACAACCGCCTCGACGTTGACCGCCCGAACTTCGACGGTTTCGCCGAATACCGGCGGCTCCTTGGATCGAGGTTGTGTTTTCTGCTGTGCCTGCGCTAGGCCTGAGCCGAGCGCCAGGGCGCAGGACCCCGTGATGAATAGACAAATCCCCATTTGTGCAGAACGCATCTGAACACCTCCCTGTGACTGGGCGCGAATACATGAACTGTACCACGATCCATCAGCTACTCAAGAGGAGGGATGCGGGGTCCCCGTTAACTTCTACTTTGTCAGACCTTACTGCCCCGAAGGGGCAAAGGCATGTAGCCTGGGGCTGGCGCTTTTTGCCAGCCCCAGGGAGACATGACCCAACAAGTCTTTAAGCCCCGAAGGGGCGGCGGCGGCCCTTGCTGAGGACGAGGAACTGCCGTCGCCCCTTCGGGGCTTACGGAACTGTGGGGATGTGGGTCCTGGGGCTGGCAAAAAGCGCCAGCCCCAGGCTACATGCTGTCGACCCTTCGGGCCTAGAAGAGGAGTCTGAGGGGGCCTGAGGGGGCTCCCCGCCTTGGCCCCACCCCCCGCCTGTGGTACCCTGCTCCTTCCCTAGTCTCTGAAGCACGAAGGCAGGAGGAGCAGGTGCAGTGAGTGCCATCCCTCTGAGGAGGATCGAAGGCAAGTACGAGATCCTCGAGAAGCTCGGTGAGGGAGGGATGGGTGCCGTCTACAAGGTACGGCACCGGCTGCTCGACGACGTGCGGGTCATCAAGATGATGCGCCCGCAGCTCGTGGCCGACGAAGAGTTCAAGGCCCGGTTCCAGCGCGAGGCCAAGCTCGCCATCAAACTGCGCCACCCCAACATCGCCCACCTCATCGACTTCACCATTGACGACGAGGACGGCACCGCCTTCATCGTCATGGAGTTCATCGACGGCATGACGCTGGAGGAGATGCAGCGCAATGCCGGACCTCCTCCTCTCGGCCTCGCCCTGGACATCGCGCAGCAGTCCCTCCGGGCCCTGACCTGCCTGCACGAGAAGGGCTTCGTCCACCGCGACATCTCTCCGGACAACCTGATGCTCACCGAGGACGTCGACGGCCGTCCCCTGATCAAGCTCATCGACCTAGGAATCGCCAAGGTCGTCGACGCCGGCGCCGAGGCCGGCAATCTCACCGGCACCGGGATCTTTCTCGGCAAGGTCCGCTACTCCCCGCCGGAGCAGTTCGGGTCGGAGGGCGCCGCCAGTGTCGACGCCCGCGGGGATCTCTACTCCTTCGGCATCGTCTTCTACGAGTTGTTGACCGGCAAGTACCCCATCACCGGCCGCGATCACTCCTCGATGATCGCCGGCCACCTCTTCCGGCCGCCGCTCGACTTCGCCGAGAGCGATCCCGCCGGACACGTCCCCCTCGAGCTGCGCAAGCTGGTCCTCAGGACTCTGGCCAAAGATCCCGCCGATCGCTTCGCGAGCGCCCGGGAGCTCGGGGGTGCCCTCAATGCTCTGCGGTCCCCGGGTGACGTCGCCGAGGGTGACCTCAAGAGGGCCCTCACGCGGCTGCCCACCGGCACGGTGCGCATGTCGATTCCTCCCGGCAGCACGCAGGACCGGCTGGACTTCCAGTTCAGTCTCGGCACGACCCCCTCTCGCTCGCGAGGCAATCCGGCCGGCACGACGCGAGCGTCCAGTCCCTCCCGTCGTGGGGTCGAGGAGGCCGTGGCAACCATCGAACGCCATATTCAGCGTGGCGATCTCCTCACGGCGGAGACCGAGATCCAGTGGGCGATCGACAGTTTCGGCGAGCAGCCGGAGCTCGGCGAGCTCCGGGGGCGGATCCAGCAGCGTCGTTCTCGCGAGCTGGAGCTGCGCGTTCAGACCCTGCTGAAAGAAGCGGAGGGGCTTTTCGCGGACCGCGACTTCGAGGGCGCCCTCGAACGCCTGCAGAGAGGCAAGGCGCTGGCTCCCGGCAATCACGGGATCGCGGCCCTGCTCGCGAAGGTGGAACCGGCTGCCCGGGAGCACCGGCGGGCTCGCGACGTCGCCGGCGTCCGGGAGGAGATCGAAGCCGCCTTCGCGCGGTCCGATTTCCGCGGCGCGGAGATGCAGCTCTACGCGGCGGAGGCGAGTTACGGCGAGCAGGAGGAGTTCGCGGTTCTTCACCAGAAGCTCGGTGAGCTTCGCAGGCAGAATCTCGAAGCTCGCCGCCGCGCCGAGCGGCTCGCGGTGGAGGCGGCGCAGGCGCAGGCACGGGAAGCGGCTCGGCAGGCGGAGATCGCGGCCCTCCTGGAGACGGCCCGCGGCCGCCGGAAAGCGGACGATCTCGATGGCGCTCTGGAAACGGTGGGCCAAGTCTTCGCGCTGGACGCAGAGAACGCCGCGGCCCGCGCTCTGGTGAAAGAGGTCGAGACCGACAAGCGCCGCCGGGAAGCCGAGAGGCTCCGCCTGGAGATCGAGAAGCGCCGTCAGGACGAGGAAGTCCGGAGGATGGCGCGGCTTGCCGCCGCCGTGGCCTCGATCGAGGCCCGGCTGGCGGAGGGAGACCTCGCGAAGGCCGCTTCTCTCCTGGAGGACTCCATCGCCTCCCATGGCGAGGTGGAGATCCTGCGGCGCCTGCGAGTCCGCCTCGAGGATTTGCGGCAGGCGGCGCGTGAGGCGGAGATCGCTTCGGAGATCGCGGCGCTGATCGAGAGCGCTCGCGCCCGCTACGAGGGGGGAGATCTGGAGGGAGCCTCGGAAGGGGCCCGGCGAGTCTTCACGCTCGATGCGGAGAACGCCGCGGCGCAGGCCCTCGTGGCGGACATCGCGGCCGGGCAGCGCCGCCGGGACGAGGAAGCCCGCAGAGCTGAAGAGCTGGCCGCCGAAGAAGCCCGGCGAGTCCAGCAACTCGCCGCGGAAGAGGCCAGGCGAGCCGAGGAGGCCAAGCGCGCCGAGGAAGCCAAGCGCGCCGAAGAAGCCAAGCGAACCGAGGAATCCAAACGCGCCGAGGAAGACAGGAGAGCCGAGGAGGTCAAGCGAGCCGAGGAAGCCAAACGCGCCGAGGAAGCAAAGCGAGTCGCAGAGGCCAAGCGCGCCGAGGAAGAGAGGCGAGCCGAGGAGGCCCGGCAAGCCGAAGAGGCCGCCGCGGAAGAGGCCCGGCGTGCCCGGGAGCTTGCCGCCGAGGAGGCCCGGCGAGCGCGGCAGCTCGCCGCCGCGCTCGCGTCGATCGACGCCTGCCTGGATCAGGAAGATCCCGAGGGCGCCGCCCGGCTGCTGCCCGGAATCGTCACCGTCTTTGGCGATACAGCTCTCCTGCGCGAGCGCTGGGAGCGCATCGAGAGCCTGAGACACCGCAAGGTGGAGGAGCGGGTGGCGGTCCTGGTGAAGAAGTCCCGCGATCTCATCTCCGGCGGCGAGATCGAGGCGGCCTTGGGCGGTTTGCGAGAAGCAGGGCGCCTCCTGCCCGGCCATCCGGAGGTCCAGGCGCTCATTCAGGAGATCGAGACCGAGCTGCGGCGCCGTGACGAGGAGACGCACCGCGAGAGCGAGCTCGCCTCGGCGCTCGCCGCGATCGATGCCTGTCTGGAGCAGAGAGACCTGACGGGGGCCGCGCGCCTCCTGCCGGGAGCGGTCGGCACGTTCGGGGGAGCGCCGGCCCTGCGCGAGCGCTGGGAGCTGCTGGACGCCCTCCAGCGCAAGGCGCGCGCCGAGACTCTCCGCGGCGAGGCGGAGGCCCTGATCGAGGCCGGCCACCCCGATCGCGCCACGCGCAAGCTGCGCCAGGCGGTGGAGCTCGACCCCGGCAATCCCGCCCTGGCCAGCCTGCTGGAGGGTCTCTCGCGCCGCTGAATCCCGTCGATCCGGTCGTAAGGCCCAGTTTTTAGTTAGAATCGGGTAGCCTTCACCCGGTACTTCTACGAATGAGCGAGCTACGACGGATCACCGAGCGATACCGGCTGGACAAGTTGGTTTCGGCGAGCGATGCGGGAAGCGTTTTTCGCGGCACCGACATTCAGTCGGGCGAGACGGTCGCGGTCAAGCTGATCAACAGCGACGACGCCGAGGCCGAGGACCAGCGGGAGCGGTTCCTCGCCGTCTGCCGTTCCTTGCAGGCCCTTCATCATCCGAGCCTGCCCCGCGTCCTGGACTTCGGCTTCACCACCGCGGGTAGCGCCTTCCTGGTCACCGAGTTCCTCCACGGCTCCAGCTTCGAGGACTTCGCCGGCTCGTCGCCCACCCGGGTGCTCTCCCTGCTTCTGCTGGTGGTGGATGGCCTCGAGGCCATGGCCCGGCAGGGGCTCTCCAGCGGCAACCTGCGGGCGGCGAACCTCCTCGTCGCGCCCGGGCCGGACGGCGAGCAGGTGAAGATTCTGGGCCTGGGCAGCCCGGCTCTACGCTCGGAAACGGTTCCGTCCGCCTCGGAAGCCTACCGGGACGACCTGCGCGGCTTTGGCACTCTCGCCTGCCGGATGTTGGGCGTGACCGCCACGCCGGAGGGCAGGATCGGAGTCCCCCGCGAGGCGGTCGCCGAGCTGGAGGATTTCGAGGCGCTTCGCACCCTCATCGAAGCCGCATTGCGGGGCGATCCCGAAGGCATTCTCCCCACCTATGCGGAGGTCCGGCGCGTGCTGCGTCTGGCTCTCTTCGGGCAGACCGGGCGCAGGCGCGAGCAGCCCACGACGATGTTCACCCCACCCTCGGCAACGCCGAGGACGGAGAGGATGGAATGGACCGGAGTGTCGGAGTCCTCGGGGACCCAGGCGATCCGGCTGGAGCCGGCGAAACCTCCGGAGATGCCCACCACTCTCTTGCAGGTCCCCACGGGCACGATGCTCCTGAAGAAACCCGAGAGTCCTCCCCCTGCTGCCGGAGGCACGGCGCGCATCGTGATCGCTCGCGATACGGCCGAACCGGCGGCAGCCGAGCCCGCGGCCGTTCCGGCTCCGCCCAAAGCGGAGGCTCCGCCGGCGCCCGCGAAGACCTCGAAGGCCGCGAAGACCTCGAAGCGGACGCCGACCGTGGAGATTCCCGTCTATCGCCCCCCGGCCGCCAAGTCGCCGGCGGCGGTTCCGGAACTGGAAGATGAAGGCGAGCAGACCCGTGCGGTGGAGTTCATCCCCCCTGCGCCGCCATCCCAGCTCCGGACGCCCACTTCTTCCACGGTCCTGATTCAACGGCCCGATCTGCCTCCTCCCCCGGAGCCGCCCCCACCGGTGGCGGCTCCGGTGGCTCCGGTGATTCCGGACCCGGTCATCCCCGAGGCGCAGGTCACGTCTCCGTCCCTGCCGGAGTTGCCGGAGATACCGGTGGTACCCGCAATACCGGCGGCGCCGGCACCTGTTCCGGTCCCATGGCCGAAGTCGCCGGGCCGCGGCCGGCTCTGGATCGGAGCGGGGATGGGAGCCTTCGTCCTCCTGCTGATGGGGCTCTCGATCGCCTGGTTCGCCTCGCGGCCCGCCCCCAAACCCCGCCCGGTTGCCAAGCCGGTGGCGAAGCCCGTGCCGACGCCGGTCGCGCAGCCGGCCCCGACGCCGGCCCCGGTCCATCCCCAGATCGCGCAGGGCGAGTTGGCCTTGGGCGCGGGCGACCTCAAGGCGATCAAGGTTGCGATCGACGCCATTACTCCTCAGGATCAGGCGGCGTTCCGTCCCGACGAGCTCGAGCGCTACCAGCGGCTCGTCGATGCGCTGGCGCCTTTGAAGCGGGAGGCGCTGGCCGCGAGTCTATCCAAGGCCTTGGAGACGGCGGATCTGCGCCTGCTGCGCTTCGCCGTCAACTCCGTGCCGGCGGCGGATGAGGCCGCCCTGCCGGCCGAGGTCCAGAAGAATCTGGCGCGGGCCCGCCGGGCGATCGAGACCGACGCCAAGCTCTCGCGCGCCCAGAAGGCGGGAAACTCACTGGAGGTGATCCATCTGGCCGGCTCCCTGCTCCAGGAGCTCCCGCGCGCCACCCATGCCGGCGAGCAACGGGAGAGGGCGGCGAGCGCTATCGAAGGCGAGGTGGACACCGCCATCGAAGCCGGTCAGTACGACGCGGCAGCCTCTCACTTGGAAGGGCTGCGCCAAGCCTGGCCGGAGCGCTCGGGGCTCGCGGCGCGGGTGGAGCGCATCGCCGCCGAGAAGAAGTCCGATCAGGAGATGGAGTCGCTGCTCGCCTCCGCCGGCCGGACCGAAAAGGCGAAGCCGACCGAAGGCCTGCAGTTGCTGGCCGGCGTCAAGCCGACCCGGCGCTACGCGCAGCGCTTCCAGGAGATGCGGACGCGACTGGAAAAACAGTTCGCCGATCTCGACCACCTCCCGCCCACCGTGAAGCAAGGCACAAAACCCTTGACCGAGTACGAGAAAGGGAAGTCTGCGAAAATTCCCTTGCAGATCAGCGACGACTACGCCGTCAAGAGCGCGGAAGGTTGGGCGCGGCCCGAGGGAGGCTCGTACCAGAAGATCGCCTTGCGTCACCTCTCAGGCGCGGACTGGGAGATGGAGGTCACGCCGGACCTTCATCAGAACAAGGACATCGACTTCTACGCCACGGCGACCGATCAGTCAGGCCACACCGGCCAGCTCGGCAGCGCCGAGCGTCCGCTCAAGATGAAGCGGAAGGGGTTCTTCAAGGCGATTTTCGGCGGTAAGGACGGGGGCTAGAGAGCGTAGGAATTGGGCTTTTTTCCAAACTCAAATTTTAGATCGACCCAAGCCTTGACCGGCGCCCCGTTGGTACGCGTGGCTGGCCTGAACCGCGACTTGCGGGCCGCCTCCAGGGCGGCTTCCGCGAACGCGTGCAGCAACGGTGCGAGGCGCCGCGACTTACCGGCGTCTGTCGGCTTGCCGTCCTCCAGGGAGGCCTCCTTGATTCGGGCCTCAGAGATCTCGCCCGTCTCGGCGATCAGCATTCGGACCACGATCCGTGCATAGCACGGGGTTTTCCGCGCCACGTCCGGAAACACCGGCGTCGCCTCGGAGAGGAGCCGAGGCGGAAGGGTGTCGGCAACTGGAGCCGGAGCTCTCTCCGCCTGCTGCTGCGTGGGCTCGGGCTTGGGCGGCTCAGGTAAAGGAAGTGGAGCTGGCTGATGTGGAGCAGGAACGTTGGCTTCCCGGATTTCCACCGGAGGTACCGCAGCCTCCTGAAACTGCGTCGTGGGCTTGGGAGCAGGAGGTGTCTGCGGCGCCGGAGCCCTTTTTGTGGGAGGAGGAGGAGAGGCCTTGGGTGGTGCAGCACGCGGCGTGGGTGTGGCCACCGGAACAGCCGCGACGGGCACGGTCTCGGCTGGCTTCAAGGGAATCGGTGGAGGAGGTGCAGGCGTCTCCGTGGCACGCTGAAAAGGAGTCTCCACAACAGGCGACGGAGCTGAAGCGGCGAGCTGGACGGGCACAGGAGCCGGCCGGGCTGCGGCGTCCGGCTGTGACCGCCACCAGAACCCCAGCCCTCCCAGAATCGGCAGGACGAGCACGGCCACGACCACGACGGGAAAAGCACCGCGCTTCTTCGGGCGCTCCGGTGGCGGTTCCTCCGGCGGCGGAACGACGGGCGCCGGCTCGGGCGTAGCCGGCGGTGGAGGTTCTCGGAGGCCAGGAGCGACGGCGGTGTCGTCGAGAGAAGAGAACGCGGCTCCCGGCAGGACCACGGTCGGCTCCCGCACTGGCGTGCTCCGCACCGTTGCCACGGGAGTCGGGCCGGCGAACTGCCGGTTCAGCTTGTCCTGCGTGGAGCCCGGCTTGGGAGGCTCAACCGGCTCGTCCTCCGCGCGCAGGGCGGCGTTCAGATGGGCCGGCGTGAATGGGAACCGGATCTGGACCTCCGCCAGGGCGCCGCCGAGATCCTCGGCGCTCGCGAATCGGTCCTCCGGATTTCTGGCCAGGGCACGCAGCAGGATCTCCCGCAGATCCAGGGGCAGCTTGTCGTAGGGATCGCTCTCGGCGAAATCGACGGGCTCCCGGAACAGGTGGCTCGCCATGTAGGACGACGCATCGCGGCCCCGAATCGGGCAGACGCCGGTCAGCAGCTCATAGAGCACGATGGCGAAGGAGTAGAGGTCGCTACGCGCGTCGACTCCCAGGCTGCCCTCGAGACCGAACTGCTCGGGCGAGGCGTAGCGCGGCTTGCCGAGGAACAGCCCCTCCGAGGTCAGCCCGCTGCCGTCACCCTTGAGGACCTTGGCGATCCCCAGGTCGATCAGCTTGACCAGGGGGCTCCCCTCCGCATCCCGGGTCAGCATCAGATTGTCCGGCGAGATGTCGCGGTGGAGGAGCCCCCGGCGGTGGAGGAGACCCAGCGCCCGCAACGACTGCCGGCCGATCTCCAGGCCCAGGCCCACCGGCGGCGGCCCCGTCCTGATCCGGATGCCCTCCAGGGTCACCCCGTCGATGAACTCCATGATGATGAAGGCGCTGCCGTCCTCGGCAACGGAGAAATCGTGGAGCTGCGCGATGTTGGGATGCCGGAGCTGGATGGCCAGCCGCGCCTCGCGCAGAAAGCGCTCGCTCAGCTCTGGAGTGACGGTCAGGCGAGGATGGAGAACCTTGACGACGCGGATCTCGTCGAGGAGGCGGTGGCGCACCTTGTAGACCGCACCCATCCCCCCTTCCCGGAGCTTGCCGAGAATCTCGTACTTGCCCTCGATGTGCTCGTGGAGAATGGCCACGAGCCTACTTCTTCAGGAAGTCTTTCGGGAACTCCTTGGGATAGACCCGCGCGTCCCGAAAGGACCTCCGGGCGGTCTCCTTCGATTTGTCCGCGGCGAAGTTCTCGCCGAAATTCGTGAGGCTGCTGTGCGCTTGAATCAAGGTGGCGTCGGCGCCGCCGCGTTCGAGAACGAACGAGACCTTGGCGCCCAGGATGGACGTGACCTCGCCTCCCGATCCTGGCACGATCCCCGCGTGCTTCACCGATTGTGTGCTCAACGCCTTGAAGGAATCTCCGGGTCTCCAACCCATAGCTCATCCCCTTCCTAGTTCGATTGTAGTTCTTGAACCCCTTAAGTCTACCTTAGAGGATGGCTGGAAAGCGAGGGCCTACTTTCCCGGATCCACGAAGTCGAACATCACGTCCGTCCACGACCTGCCGGGCACGCCATCCTTGGTGGCGGGCAGGAATCGGGTCCTGCGTGCGGCTGCCAGGGCGGCCTCGTTGAAGCCCAGCCCGGAGGGATCGCCCTCCAGGAGCCGTACCTGCGCCACGTTACCGTTCTCGTCCACCAGCACGGCCACCTTGATCGAGGGCTTCTTACCGGTTCCTCGGGCACTCTCGGGATAGACCGGCACCCCCAGAGAGCCGACCTCGGCCGCCTCGACGCCCGGCCCGCCCACGATCAACCGTCCCCTCCCCGGAGGCTCCGGCGGCTTGGCGACCGTCTCCTTCGGGGGCGCCTCGACGACCGCGGGCCTGGGGAGAGGCGGAGCGGGCGCCGGAGTCTTCACGACGGCGGCCTGGGGCTCGGGCTGTGGAGGGAACGGCGTGATCACCAGCGGTTTCACGGGCGCCGGCTTCGGCCGTTTCGGCAGGACCGGAGGCGCGGCCGTCTTGCCTGGCACCTCGACCGTCTCCGTGGGAGGAGGCGTGGGAGCCGGCGTGACCGCGGGAGTCGCGGAGGTCGCCGGGCTCGAAGGCTCCGCGGATTTGTGGGAGCCGCCCAGCCACCATCCTCCTCCTACGAAGATGGCCGCGAGGAGTACGGCGCCCACCGCCAGCAGGGTCTTGTTCGGCCCCGGCGGCCGTTCCGACGGCTCGGCCGCCACCGGAGCAGGTGGCGGTGGAGCGGCGGCCGGCAGGATCGGATCCCAATCGAGGCTCGTCTTGCCCGTGCTTTCCGGAACGGGCACCATCTCCATCCCATGATCCAGAACCGGCTCCGTCTCGGGCTCCGAGAGGAAGCTCGGCTCAGGCTCCGCCGGGCGCATGGGCACGGGGGCTGGGCTAGGGGGAACAGGGACGGTGACAGGGATGGGAACCGGGATCGGAGACGCCGGGGACTTCTTCGGGGGAACGGCCTTGGGAGCGGCGATCGGGGGAGGCGCCGGTCTGGAAGGCGGCGGCGTGATCACCGCCGTCCTCTGGCGCGCGTACTTGAGGATGCGGTCGAGATACTCGCCGCCGCGATCGTCGGCCAGCGGGTCCTGCAGCATGGCCAGCAGGCGGACGAGCTCGTCGGCGCTCGCGACCCGCGCCTCCGGCTTCTTGGCCAGGGTGCGCAGGACCACCTCGCGCACCTCGGCGGGGACGCGTCCCTCCGGATCGGTCTCGGCGAACGGGCGTGGCGGAGACGATAGATGGCCCGCCATCAGCGAGAACGGATCGTGTCCGGCGATCGGGGACTTGCCGGTCAACAGCTCATAGAGGACCACCCCGAACGAATAGATGTCGCTGCGCGCGTCGACCGCCTCCTGGCCGCCGCCGCCGAACTGCTCGGGCGAGGCGTAGCGAGGCCGGGCCGGGAACATCCCCGTTCCGGCGGGGGAGCCCTCGCCCGCGTCGAGGATCTGGGCGGTGCCGAGGCCCACCCATTTGACGAGCGCCCGGCCGTCCACGTCGCGGGAGAGCATCAGCTTGTCGGGGGAGACGTCACGATGAACCCGCCCGGCCCGGTGGAGATACCCGAGCGCCCGCAGCGCCTGCTGGGCGATGGTGAGCGTCAGCGGCACGGGCGGCGGCTCCTGTTCCTTCCAGAGCGCCTCCTCGAGAGTCAGACCCTCGATGAGCTCGGTGACGATGTAAGCGACCCCCTCCTCGTCGATCGTGAAGTCATGGAGCTGGGCAATATTGGGATGCCGCAGCTTGATGACGGCCCGCGCCTCGCGCAGGAACGCCTCCGTGACCTCGGCCGTCATCGCGAGGCTCGGGGGATGGACGACCTTGATCAGGCGCACCTCTTCCAGGAAGAGGTGTCGGATCTTGTACACCTCCGCCCCGCCCTCGTCCTCGAGCTGTCCGAGGAGCTCGTACTTCCCTTCGATCTGCTGCTGGAGCATGGCGCCTGGCCGCTTTAGCGTTCAACTGTCAGAAGTTAGCTCGTCCAGCGTATCCGGACGGCGGACGGGGTGTCAATCGGCCTGTGGGACGGCTTCCCGATCCTGAGACGCCCCGCGGGGTTCCCCACGGGGCGTCTCTACATGGGGGACGTACCGGCGGATGAATTTGGAACGAAGGCGCCTTTCCTGACCGTCGAAGAACGATGGCGCTCCGTATCAAAAGCATCTCCCGAATCACGTCATCGGTTCCAGCCAATGTAGAGACGCCCACGGGGAACCCCGTGGGGCGTCTCCGAGGCGGCGACATTGGCTCCGATCTCCAGACGCCGCGCGGGCACCCGGAGGAATCCGTTTTCCAGTTAGCCTCTCAGGCTCAGGCCACGCCGGAACGCGGTACGGGGACAACGTAACCCACTCTCCGTATGAGGCTTCGCCACCTCCGTGCGACGCTTCATCGTCCCGGGAAAGCAGACTTCTGTCCGCGGACAACGTCTCACCGTAAGGAGGGCACGTGACGTGCCCCACGTACGGCGTCTCATGCTTAAGAGGGAGCATGACGTGCCCTGAGTGCGACGTCACGCACTACGGAGGGCACGTAGCGCGCCCTCCCTGCGACGTTCCGTATTTCAGAGGGAGCGTAGCCTGCCCTGCGTACAACGTCACAGCATAAGGAGGGAGCATGGCGTGCCCTGCATACCGCGTCAGATCGTAAGGAGGGAGCATGCCGTGCCCTTGGTACGGAGTCTCGCGTTTAAGAGGGCGCATGACGTGCCCTCCCTACGAAGTCACAGCAAACGGAGGGCACGTATCGTGCCCCGCGTACGGCGTTCCATGTTTAAGGGGGAGCATAGCGTGCCCTGCGTTTAACGTCACAGCGTAAGGAGGGCACCTGCCGTGCCCTGCGTACGGCGTCCCGCGTTTAAGAGGGAGCATCATGTGCCCTGCGTACGGCGTCATAGTGTACGGAGGGAGCGTGGCGTGCCCTCCTTACGTTTTTCCGTTGCATGGGGACAGCGGCGAGTCTTCCTGAGGTGAGGGAACGATGTCTCGGGGGAGCGAGGCGCTGCCCTCGAAGAAGAAGACCTGCGCCCGGGGATTTGCCGCCGGCTCCGGCCACGACGTCGCGGAGCCCACCGACATCTTCACGTGTTTCCTGCCGCGGAACGGGTTGAACGCTGAATCCAGCCAAGCGCTCGCCCTTGAACTCACCTTTTGGTGCTCGATAGCAGTCCCAAGAAGAAGGTACTATAATTGTGTGGGTAGATACCGGAAGCTGAGGAAGACATGGGAATGCCCGCGGCAAGACTCACCGACATGCACACTTGTCCGCAGGTGACGGTGCTCGTACCCCACGTCGGCGGACCGATCAGCATGCCTGGCGCGCCCACGGTCCTGATTGGGGGCCTGCCGGCGGCACGGGTAGGTGACATTGCGGTTTGCACCGGCCCCCCAGATGCCATCGCTCCGCCGGGGGCTTCCAGGGTGCTGATCGCCGGAAGCCCCGCGGCCCGAGTAGGCGACATGACCGTTCACGGCGGGCGGATTGTTGTAGGCTGCGATTCGGTGCTCATCGGATCTGGAAATGGCGCCCCTCCCGGCCATTGCATGGAGTCGGCGAAATCCCATGGGGCGGCTCTGGTCCGAATGGGCTAACTGAAGGCGTTGAGCATGCCGGGTGGAATCAAAAGGTTGCCGGTGTCTCTGACCGATCTGGAGAGGTTGGCAGCCGAAGGCAAACTGTATGCCGTCCTCGATGCCTGCGGCTCACCACCCATTCAAACCAAAGTTGGTAGTCTGGCCCCCGAAACGGTGCTTTGCCTCTACCGGACGACGAACGAGGATCTCCTCAAGACTGCGCCTTATGCCGTGAAAGTCGGTCGGGGACTCCTGGCTTGGTTGGAAGCTACCGTCTGGGAGGAGCCTTGGGGTATTTTCCTGGCAGCGACTGCGGACCTACCGACGCTTCGCAGCCACCTCCGAAAGTTTCTGGTCGTTAAGGATCCGGAGGATGAAGATGTTTACTTCCGATACTACGACCCAAGGATCCTTACGTCCTTTCTTTTGGCATGCACCGACGAGGAACTAGACAAATTCTTAGGCCCAATTCTAGCTTTCGGAATCAGCGGGCGAAGCCCAAGAGAAGCTTTTTTGTTAAAAAAATCTGTCAGCCAATAGGGGGCGCTCTCTGCTGAGATCTTTACGAAGTCCTGCCTTTCGAGGCCGACGCATGTAGCTCAGCAAGGCGCCGTAACTTCTCTAGGAATGCACTCTCTCGCTTATCGGCCGCGGCCTCTATCTTGTCTCGCGTCTCACGGAAGTAAGCCTCTGAAAATGCGTTCTCGAGACTTGGAAGTCGCTGCCTCAGTTCCGAAAGCTCTGCATGCAAAGGAATGGGTTCCTGACGCACCATAATTTCTTCTATCGATCGCCAACCAAATGCGACGCAAACATCGTCAAATCGGAAAAACTCTCCTGGCTTATTTGCTGATCCGACTTCGAGAAAGTCCTGTCCGCGTTCCCTGCTTATCTTGAGCAAAATAAGGCCGGTACGAAAAACGGCTTCACCATAACCTGAGACTCTATCGTATTGTACTCCTGTCAATTTTGCTCGCGATAGTCCGGCGTTCAGTAGTTCGGAGGACCAGCTAGCTGCCAAGCTGTTTGCCTCATTCATAATTCTACCTCTCTGGTGCGATAAGACTCATTCCGTCGTCAGAAACACGATAACCCTTGCCTGCGAGGTACTCAAGCTCTTTTGCGTAGAAGCTTCCAGGCTCAGCTGTGCTCGCTTTGGTCGCTAAGACGACGTTATCTCCGCGTGCAATCATGTCGTCAAGAAATTTTTGATTAGTAGCCCACTTTTCCGAGGCTGACATTGCGCCCCATTCTTCTGGAGGTATATCTAAATAGTTGGCTCCAATTTTATTGCCCAACTCAGTGTATGCAGGTCCGTGCCCGAGAACAGTCGTCTGCTTCGCCGCCTCTTCAGTCTCCGTGGCGACTTGCGAGCCCAGTCGAGTAGCCTGCTTAGGAACGAAAGGTCTCAGGAGAAAGCCCAGGGTTATCGAAAGTGCTACCCATTCTTCAAAATCATCCAGATTCCACTTGGCATTAGGGTCGGGGTCAGTAGCCCAATTTGCTTCATAGGCTAAAGCCCCAGCCGCGGCATCAGCGAGAATACCCGCAGGAAGAAAGATAAAAGCAAGAGATGCCGACGCGCCAATCTTAGCCCCTCGCTTCACTTTTTCCCAAACGCAGGAAAAGTTCCATCCGTTAGTCAAGCCTTCATTCAATCCAAATCCGGCTGCTACGGCGGCAGTACCACTGAGAAGAGTAGAGGCAATCCCAGTCACCCCCGCAGCGGCCTCAACGCCTAGGCCAGCGGCCACCAACACCGGTGCTAGAACGGTCACCAATTCGGCAACTACGATAGCTGCGACGATCGCGCCGGCAATCGTAAGAACGGTACTCCAAAATGAAAGCCCTAAAGTGTCAAAGCTGTTGATGGGATCATTGTGTGCATAGGTATAGAAGTTGGGTCCACTCAGAAAGCTAATAGGATCTCGGGAAATGTAACGTCCGAAACTCGTGGAATAGTAACGAAATCTGTTGTAGTGAAGGCCGGTTTCCTGATCGAAATATTGCCCAGGGAAGCGCAGCGCGTTGGAAATCGCTTCCACTTGGATGTGAGTCTCTCCAAAAGCGGCATAGTCCGCCGACCATACCACCGCCCCGTTCTCATCAGTAAGGCGCCGGGGAGTGCCCAGGCGATCTGTGTGATACAAATACACATGGCCGTCCAATCGCGTTGCTAGAGGTACGCAACTCCCAGGAAAATAAAGGTAGTCGCGGATGCTGGTGCGAGAGCCAATATGCGTCACCTCGCGCAGAAGTCGCTCACCGGCCCATATATATTGTACTTCGGAGTTAGTGGAATGCTTCCAAAGACGGCGACCGAAGGCATCATAGCCAAAAGTGACGCTTTGACCTTCGGGACCTTCGGCCAAGACTAGAAAATTGCGGCCGTTGTAGTGGTAGTGCCATTCCCCTCCAGCAGAGGAGAGCGCCGCCAAATTGCCCCGAGCATCATAACGGCATGGACTTCCCCCTTGGCGCATCAACTGGTTGAGCGTATTGAATATACCGCCGGCACCATTGGCGCGGATTCGATTCCCGGCTCTATCATAGGTGAAAGCCTCGTTGAACTCGGGTCTCTCGGAACGCACCTCAGTTAGTTGGCTCTCCGGATCGTAGATATAGTCGCGGGGGCCAAACTGAGAATCGCTGAACCGGCGCACACGATTCTCGGCGTCATAATCGTACTTGAATGAGAACAACTCGCCGCCGCTACTTGGTCCGTGAGTAACTACAATTGAAGAAGGAAGGCCCGTCACTTCGGAGCTAATGAGCTTTTTTAGGCCACCAGGCAAGGATACTTGAAGCGACAGATCGTCTGAGCCGTAGCTATAGCGTTGAAGTCCACCATTCCAGTCCTTGACCGCGGCCAGCCGCAGATCCTCGTCATACGAGAATTCGATTCGCTCTCCTGTCGGATACGTCATCCCGACGAGTGAGCCGGCTTGGTCATAGAAATATTGAACGATGTCATCGCCCTGCTTCTCGAGGACCACTCGATTCTGTTCGTCGTACTGGTACCCGATCTCGATCTCGGGGTTCTTGGCTTCAACGATCGAGCCCTTCTCGTTGTAGGTAAAGGTGACCTCTTCGTCGTCACTGTAGGTGATCTTGGCCGGTCGTCCCTGGGGGTTGTATTCAATCGCGGCAAAGAACTCCGACCCGGAGAGGATTTGCTCAGGGAGTCCCGCCGGGTTGTACCGGTAGGACTCGCTACTGCCATCGGCGTAGAGAGTTTTCTCCGGCCGGTCCCAGCCGCCGTATTGGAACTGCGTCCGATTGCCATTGCCGTCGGTGATGGCGGTCAGCAAGCCTTCGAAATCATACTCAAATCCTTCGGTGTTTCCCCGGCGATCGCCCATCGTCGTAATCCGCCCAGCCGGGTCATACGACAGCGATCTGGCGGTTCGATCGGGGTAGGAGACTTGGGTCAGGAGGCCTTTCGGATCGTACTCCAGGCCCATCAGGCTCCGGCCGCCCTGCGAGAGGTTGGTAACCTGGCCCTGCGAATTCCGCTCGAATGTGGAATGCAATCCAGCGGAATTGGTGAATCCGAGCATACGGCCCTTGGAATCGTTTTCTAACTGCCAGGACCGGCCCGAAGGGCTTTCCGTACCGCTGATGAATCCCTGGGAATCAAACGTGACTCGCGCTTGCCGACCCTTGGGGTCACGAACCAGCAAGTCTTCTGTGGAAGGGTCCTCAGCATCGGCCTCGAGGCCCGAGCGCCGGAAACTCTGGGCCAGAGTCCGGCGGTAGGCCTGCTTGCGGAAAGCCGCGGTGTGCTCTGGACGAAGCTTGAACATGATTGTTTATCCAGGAAGCAACTCTCTACTGAACTAGCGCGCCGGAAATCTGAGCCCTTCAAGCAACTCCAGATGAAGGGCATCAACCGTGCGCGATTCCCTACCCTTGACGACGACGCTGTACAAGAGCCGATCCGATAAAAACAAACCGGCGCGGAGGCTCACCGGCGCATAGTCGGCGGAGAGGCCATCAAGGGAGAACCGAAAAGCGTCGCGGTCCTTCCAGAGGCCCTTCGCTTCCGAAGCGGAGAGAACGGTCTCTACGCCATAAGATTTGCGGAATGCATCCGTGTTGCAAGTGCTTTGGATCTTGTCGAGAGAAGGGCTCTTCTCTCGACAGTCCACCTGCAGTAGCAAAGGCGATCCAGAGGTGCACAGATAAAGCCCAGCCCCTTCCGGGCGCCACGGCCCCCGCAGGGTGGTTTTGATCCACGGCTCTGCCAGGCGGGTCTCCCACTGGGCAGAGGGTAGAAAGCTGGTTGCGGCGATCAACTGTTCAAGGTCGGAACGGGACTCGGGGAAGCTCGCTTGCGGAGCACGAAGTATCCAGAGGAGGGGCTGCTGATCGGCGAGAAACAACTCCAGGGTTTGATGGTCACCGGAGGTCTTCCAGGTTCGGGCGAGTGCCCTCTCGTCGAACAGTAGGGCGGTATAAGGGCCGCGTGAGCACTGACCCTGCTCGAATCCGAGTATGAGACTCCCGGAAGCCCGAAGCTGCTCGAGCCTCTCCCGAGACCAGGCGTCGGACCGGGCGCCATGATACAGGCTACGCTGCAGTCGGATCTCAGTGCCACCCTTGGAGAACACAATCTCCCCATTTTCACTGGATGCGGCGGTCCAACCTTGAGGCGTAGGGAGTGCCACACAGGCCAAAGGGTACTTCGGCAGCGACGGCGCAGAGGCTGAATTGATCGGAGGAAGCTCCCCGAGCAGAGGGCCTTTGTTCTCCCTCGGAAGGAATTCCACCGACCTGAGGGCAAAGCTCTTTTCGACGGCGCTGAACAAGCGGTCCCTGTCCCGGCGAGCCGCGTGAGGACAAAGGAGGAGCAATTCGCCGACGATAGGACCCCAGGTGAGATAGATCGTTTTGGCTACGAGTTTCTCGTCCGCGTCGTCTCGAAAGCGAAACCCCAAGGAATAGCCGTCGCCTGGACCATCAGACTCGTGGCGACCCTCCTGGATGAGCTCAAACTCATCATATATGGCGGGAAGCATTTCCTTCTGGCGTCTTGCGTAAGCTTCAGCGGTCATGGTGCTTCCCAGAAGGCGCTCTGTAGCGCGGACAGCCAAAACTCCTCCCGTGACCGGCCCGATGAAGTCAAAAGGGGGAGAGGGTCGCCAGTCATCGGGAACCTCGAAGGTGCAGTAAGGAGTGTTAGTTCGTTTCAATTGATTTTCACGAAGAAGCCCTTGATCGTGTTGGTGCCGCTGGCCTCGGAGCTTACCTCGCCTCCTTCGGTCTGATTCTGCGCAGTCGCCTTGGACGTAATGTTCACTGCCTCCATTTTGATATCAGCGGCAGCTTTCTCATGAATCGAATTACCCTCTGTCTTGACCTGCGGTGCCTCCACGGTCACCTGATCGCTGGCCTTTGTGGACATTATGGCGCAATCAACGCTGACGCTGTTTTTGGCTGTAACGGCCACCGAGTCCGCGTCGATCCTCACCTGCCCCTTGGGAGCCAGGATCGCGATCGATCCCGTATCCGTGGCAATGGTGAGCAACTCGTTGGCGATGTCGATCGTGAATCGGTGCTTTCCCGACTCATCGGCCACGGCGATGTACTTCTTCTTATCATTGATCTCAATACGGTGCTTGTCCTTACTAGTAACAACGATCGTCTCGTTTGCATCGTCCATCAGGATCTGGTGGCCGTTGGTGGTCCTGACGGTGATGTTCTTCTCTTTGTCGTCCAGGACCACTTTGTTCTTCATCTTCGTGAAGGCGGTGATTCCTTTCGCGATGGCACCGTCCGCCAGGTGGATGAAGTGGCCGTCCGCCGTTGAGGTCTTGATGTTGTTGCCATAGGCCTCCTGCTTGCCGTCCTCCAGTTTGATCACTTCGGCACCGCCGGTCTCCAGCGTGACGCTCGGGACGTGGTCGTACTTCTTGTGCGGGTCCTGCATCCGAAGAGCGTTCTGGTACTCGGTCGTCAGGTGCGTGTACTTCCCCGGGTCATCCATCCGCAAGGTGTGCGGATAGGGCGTGTTGATTTGGATGTACTTGTGCTTGTCGTCGAACGCCAGGAGGTGCTGATAGGGGGAGCGGATCTCGCTCCTGATGAGCTGGTCCGGCTTGATGGGCTGCATGTTGATGTAGTTGTAGACGCTGCCGACGATGATCGGATTGTCGGGGTCGCCTTCGAGGAAGTCGACGACGACTTCGTCTCCCACCAGGGGGTGCCATTGGAAGCCGTGCTTGTCGCCGCTGTCCTGGTCCATGCCGGCGTAGGGCTGGGCGACGCGGATCCAGCAGGAGCTGTCGGGATCGTATTGATGGTCAAGGTCCCAGTGGAACTGGACCTTGGCGCGGCCATAATCGTCCATGTAGATGGGCGCGCCGGGCGGACCCACGACGTAGGCGGTCTGCATGTTGAGCGACGGCTGCGGCGTGCGCGGCAGGGCGCGGAAGGTGCGGTCCGCGGGGATGGCGGTGAAGGAGACGGAATAGTCCACGCCGCCTCCTTGCTGGCTGGCGCTGAAGCTCGCCGAGACGATCACCCAGGGGCCGTTCAGATCGGCGCGATAGGCTTTCTCCAGGGTGAAGATGTGCCCGGCGCCCAGCGAGCGGAAGTTGCCGGCGGCCGAGATCGTCTTGCGCATCGCGGCCTGGGCCTCGACGGCCATCCGCGCCAGGAACTGGCCGCGAGGATCTTCGCGGTAGCGCTCGGTATGGTAGTCGTAGACGGGGTAGTCGCCGTTGTCCGGCGCATTGGCGATCACCTTGGTCGGCGGCTTCTTGGGCTCGCGATAGTTGAAGTCGCGGTAGCCAACCTGGCCGGTGTAGGCGTTCTCCTCATAGGTGAGGGAGGAGAGATACTCGTCCGACCCCGAGAGAACGCCGGTCCCCTTGATGAACTCCACCTTCTTGTCCGGATAGCAGACGCTGTACTGGCTGGCGTCGTCGGTGATGATGAGGACGTCCGGCGGCAGCTCCGGGTCGTGGTGGAAGAAGTAGAACATTCCTTCCTCTTCCATCAGCCGGGAGAGGAAGGCGAAGTCGGTCTCGCGATATTGCACGCAGAACTCGCGGACGGCGTAGTCCTTGGTGAGCTTCATTTTGTACTTGCCGGCCATGCCGCGATGATCGAGCACGCCCCGGATGATGTCCGCCGCGCTCATGAACTGGTAGATCTTGCAGTTGGTCTTCTGGGTGAGCATCCAGTAGTGAGGCACGACCTCGATGGCGTACTCGCCATACTCGTGATCTTCCTTGGTGAGGTCCGGCAGGCCGGCGTTGATCTGCGAGGCGCTGGCCACCATGCCGTACCACCACTTTTCCTTCTGCTCCCAGGCGAGCTTGATCCTCGCCGTCTTGCGCACGAGCCCCTTGACGTCGATCTGCGGATCGTCGCAGCGCAGGGTGAAGCTGTAGCGGAAGAGGTGCGACATCTCCTCGTGGGCGTGAAAGGTGAGCACCTCGAAGAGCTGCCCCCCGATGGTGACTTCGTATTGAGCGGTGTCGGCTAAAACCTGGGCCATGCGAATTCTCCGATCTCTCTCTCGAAAGGGCGCTTATTCGAGGACGTGAACCAGGTCCCCGGCCTCGCCTACGTCGAGGCGGACGGAGCGGATGGGCTCCTCGCGCGCCATGCGGCCGAGGATCTCGGTGGAGACGCCGGTCAGCACCGCGGACTGGATGACGTGGTCGATGTTGCGGGCCCCGGTCTCCTCGACGGTGCAACGGGCGGAGATCCAATCCGCCACGGCCGGTGTGTAGGAGAAGTCGATGCGTGCGTTGCCGGCCATGCGGCGGACGATTTTGCCGAGCTTCAGATCGACGATGCCGCGCAGCACGGCCGGCGACAGCGGATAGAAGGGAACGATGGTCATGCGCGCCAGAAGGGCCGGCTTGAAGCGCTCGCGAAGGCGCGGGCGCAGAGCCTCGACGAGCTCGTCCGCTTCGGGCACGACGTCGGGCGAGGCACACATGGAAACGATGTCGTCGTCGCCCAGGTTGCTGGTCATGATGACGACGGTGTTCTTGAAATCGATCTCCCGCCCTTCGCCGTCAGCCAGGGTCCCCTTGTCGAAGACCTGGTAGAAGAGGTTCATGACGTCGGGGTGGGACTTTTCGACCTCGTCGAGCAGCACGACGCTGTAGGGGCGCTGGCGCACCGCCTCGGTGAGGATGCCGCCCTCGCCGAAGCCCACGTAGCCGGGCGGCGAGCCGATGAGCCGGGAGACGGTGTGCGCCTCCATGTACTCGGACATGTTGATGGTGGTGAGGAACCGCTCGCCGCCGTAGAGAAGATCGGCCAGGGCGAGGGCGGTCTCCGTCTTGCCCACGCCCGAGGGGCCGACGAGGAGGAAGACGCCTTGGGGCGTCGACGGATTGCCGAGCCCGGCCCGCGCCGCCCGCAGGCGCTGGGCGACGGCTCCAAGGCCCGGGTTCTGGCCCATCACCCGCGCCGCCAGGGCGGCTTCGAGCTCCAGGGCGAGCCGCGCCTGATCGCGCAGCATCTTGCCGGCGGGGATGCCTGTCCAGTCGGAGACGACGGCGGCCACCACGTCCGGAGTGACCTCCAGCGGAATGAGCGTCTGCTTGCTCTGGACCTCGGCGAGGGCGGCAAGAGCCTTGGCCAGCCGCTCGGGATCAGGCGCCACGCTTTCGGCCTCGCCGGTCTCCGGCGTCTCGTCCTTTTCGTCTTTGGAGTCCTTGCCACCATTCCGGGCCGCCCGTACTTCGGCGACGGCGGCGCGCTCGGTCTCCCAGTGGGCGCGCAGGGTTTCGAGCTCGCCGCGCAGGGTCTCGATCTCGGCCGTGATGCGCTCGATCTCGCCGTCGTCCTGAACGCTGCCGCCTTCGACGTCGCGCTTCTTGGCGGCGACGGCGATCTCGGCGTGCTGGATGCGGCGCTCCAGGCCCTCGACGGAGGCGGGGCGGCCGGTGAGGCCGATACGGACGCGGGCGGCCGAGGTGTCGAGCAGGTCCACCGCCTTGTCGGGGAGCTGGCGGCCGGAGATGAAGCGCTCGGAGAGGCGCACGGCGGCGAGCACGGCGGTGTCGAGAATGCGCACGCCATGGGCCTCCTCGAACTTCTCCTTGACGCCGCGCAGCATGGTGGTGGCCCGCTCCTCGGCCGGCTCCTCGACCTTGACGAGCTGGAAGCGGCGGGCCAGGGCGGGGTCCTTCTCGAAGTACTTCTTGTACTCGGACCAGGTGGTGGCGGCGATCGTGCGCAGCTCGCCGCGGGCGAGAGCGGGTTTGAGCAGGTTGGCGGCGTCGCTCTGGCCGGCCGAGCCGCCGGCGCCGATCAGGGTGTGGGCCTCGTCGATGAAGATGACGATCGGCGTCGCGGACTCCTTGATCTCGGCGATCACCGACTTCAGGCGGTTCTCGAACTCGCCCTTGACCCCGGCGCCGGCCTGGAGGAGGCCGAGGTCGAGGCCGCGGATCTCCACTCCCCGCAGCGGCTCGGGCACGTCTCCGGACACGATGCGCAGGGCCAGGCCCTCGACGAGGGCCGTCTTGCCGACGCCCGCCTCGCCGACGAGGATGGGGTTGTTCTTCCGCCGCCGGGTGAGGATGTCGATCACCTGGCGGATCTCGTCGTCGCGGCCGTAGACGGGATCGATCTTGCCGTCCCGCGCCTCGGCCGTGAAGTCGAGGGTGAACTGGGCGAGGGCGCTCTCGGGGTTGAGAGCGCCGGTGCCGGCGGCGGCCGCCGCCACGCCGGCTCGCGGCGCGGAGAAGCGGCCGGTCGCCGGGCGGTCCTCCTCGGAGCCGTCGACGATGGAGGCGAAGTCGCGGCGCAGCTCGTCGGCGGAGACGGCGCTCAGCAGGTCCAGGTACGACTGGAGGGGCGAGCCGCCGCGCGTCGAGAGGGTGGAGGCGAGCACGGTGCCGGAGCGGATGGCCTCTTGGCCATACTCGACGGCGCCCACCAGGAAGGCCCGTTCCAGGGAGTCGAGCAGCAGCGGCGAGAACACGGGGCGGCCGGAGTTGCCGGCGCGGAAGTCTTCGAGCGTCGTCAGCAGCCGCGACTGGAAGGCGCCCGCGTCCACGTCGAAGTGGCGGAGGATGCGCGGCAGATCGCCCCGGCCGTCCTCCAGGAGCTTCAGGAAGAGATGCTCCAGCGTCACCTCGTAATGGGTGCGGGCGATGGTGAAGCCGGCGGCCCCCTCGAGATGGCGGGTCACGTGCGGGTTGGCCCTGGCGAGCAGCGAACGGACGTCGGTGGTGATCATGCGGCGGTTTCTCCAGTCTTGCCTGCGAGCCGGGCTCCGGCGAAAACGACGTGTGGATCGGCCGTGAGGCCGGGGCTGGAGGTGACCCAGCTCGTCCAGCCGAGCCGGGCGATGGAACCCTCGGCCATCCGCATCTCGGGAATCTCCTCGCGCCGTATCACCAGCTCGACGTCGAAGTCGAAACGCTCACCCACCCAGAGTCGGGAGAGCAGGCAGGCCTCGCGGAACTTCGCCCGGTCGGGGAGGAAGCTCAGGTACTCCTCGAAATGGAGGGGCCCCATCGAGAGGCGGAACTTCCCCGCCCGGTCGGGGACGCGCTCGCCCACCGAGACGTCCACCCCCAGGGTCGAGTTGGCCGCGCCGAGCCGGTTGCGCCCTTCGGGCGGGATCGTCACCCAGCGGAACATCCGCTCCTCGACCCGCGTCCGGACGCCGCCGAAGTGGTCGGAGATCATGAGCTTCAAGCCGACGGGCGGCCGGGTGCGCAGGGAGAGGAGGCCCAGGTAGCGCAGCAGCCGCGAGGTGGGCAGGCCGGTTTTGGCGCGCACCGCCGGATCGGCCAGGCCGATGAAGGAGAGCAGATGGCCCGAGACCTCGTCCAGCCCGCCGGGCTCGTAGCGCCAGGGATAGCGGTACTTGAGCCAGGCGCGATAGAAGAGCGAGAGGATGCGGTGATTGAACAGGTCGAGGAAATCGGTGAGCTCGCCGGCGTCCACGTCGGTGAACCCGATGAGCTCGGAGAGATAGACGGGGGTCGGCGAGGCGACGCCATAGAGCCCCATGAAGTTGACGACGATCCGGTACTCCCAGGGCACCGGCCGGCGCTTGTCCTCGTCCCGCTCGCCGCGGTCCGCCTCGGTGGGCTCCTCGACCCGGCGCACGTCGGCGGGGGAGAAGGTGAGCGAAGGGTCCGGCTGCAGGCGCAGGGCCTCGGCGCGGTGAGGACCGCCGCGGCCGATAAGAACCGGCCGCCCGAGCCAGGTCTCCAGCAGGTGGATGAGCTGGAAGAAGTCGAAGAGGTAGCCCTCTTCGAGCATCTTCCGCTTCAGATCGAGCTCTGCTGGCCGCGTTTCGCCGGGCATTGGAGGACCGCCCCGGAGGGGGACTGGGTGATGGTGAGCTCGGTGAACGAGTTGATCCCGCTGTAGAGGGAGAGGAACTCGCTCAGGACGTCGCTGAACAGCAGCAGGTCTCCAAAGTCGTCGAAGTGGGTCTCCTCGACGGTGAGGCTGAAGGCCGTGCCGCGGATGGGGGCGCCGCGATCGAGGATCTCGCGGGGCGCGAGCTTCGCCTCCAGGATGCTCTCGATGCGCCGGCGGTTGGCCGGCTGCTCGCCCGCGTCGTAGAGGGCCAGCAGGGCGCGGAACGCCGAGGGATCGGAGAGCGACAGGAGGTTGAGCGCCATCTGCGAGACGAACCGCCATTCGGTGCCCGCGCCGAGGCGCGGGTAGATCGGCTCCGTGGGCCGGGTGAGGTTGCGGAAGGTGGCGAAGTCGAGCTTCTCGCCGCCATAGCCCTTGATGTCGCCGATGCCCACCTCCCGGCACAGCCGGCCGTTGGTGCAGGTCAGGCTGAGCGACAGCACCTCCTCGGCGGGCAGGAGGCCCTTGGCCGAGGAGATGAGGGAGAGGTAGGTGAGCCAGACGCCGGCGATCGACCGCTTCTGGGTGACGTGGTAGTAGACGCCGTCCGCGGCCGGAGCGCCGGCCTCACCGGTCCCTGCGCCGGTGCCGCTGCCGCGGACGCCGCTGTCGTGATCGAACGAGAAGAAGGGCGGCCGGCGCAGGCGGGCGCCGTCCGACTGGCGCAGGGCCTCGACGCCGTCGACCGAGATCACCTCGTAGGCTTCCGGATGGGTGAAGTCGCCCAGCACCCGGTGCTTGACCTTGAGCTGGGAGACGGTGATCGGCTCGCCGTCGCGCGGGAATGTGTTGACGATGGGGGTGGCGTGGAGCCGGAAGTTCTCCGCCGTGGGGTGAAAGGTGTCCGGCACCGAGCCGCGGAAGCGGATCTCGAGCTCGAACCCCGCGTCGCGGGGAGCGAGAGGAATGGCTCCCAGGCCCATGAAGTCGAGGAACAGGAACTTCTCCGGGAAGCAGAAGTACTCGGAGAGGAGCCGGAAGCCCGGAAAGCTCGTCGTCGGGTAGGGGAGGACCTCCTCGTCCTCGGCGAAACCCACCGGACGGACGGACCCTTCCGGAAGTAGCCGCTTGCCGTCCTTGCCCCAGCTCAGCACGATGGAATCGACCTGCCGGCGCAGGATCTGGTAGAGGCCGAAGGCCGCGGCGGGCTCGCCCGCGAGGTGGATGCGCAGACGGTCGATGCGCAGGCGGGCGGCGTCGGCGCCCTCCACCAGCTCGAAGCGCAGGCGCAGGCGTGGCCGGCCGGCCGCGTCGGCGATCACTCCCGCCTCGGCGAGATGGATGGGCTGCATCTCGACGTCGTAGGCGGTGTGGAACCGGCAGGGAACCTCCTGCGAGGTCCGCGCCGAGTCCACCAGGAGGCCGCGGGGAATGAGCTGGCGCTCGCGCACCATCCCCTTCTTGGGGTGCAGCTCCAGGATCGCCATCGACGGGATGGGACGCAGGTGGTGGGGCCACACGAGGTCGAGCAGCGCGTGGGTCAGCTCGGGAAAGTCGTCCTCGAGCTTCTGGCGCACGTTGCCGGTGAGGAAGGCGAACGACTCGACGAGCCGCTCGACGTGCGGATCGCGCGACCGCGCGTCGCTCAGGGAGAGGAACTTGGCCCGCTCGGGATGGAGCCGGGCGTACTCCCGTCCCGCCTCGACCAGGTAGTTGAGCTCTTCCTCATAGAGGCGATTGGGCTCCGGCATGGTGCGTCCCGCGTTAGGCTTCGTCGAGGTCCGAGCTCATGGCGGCGTGGCCGCTGCTCGAAATCGTGGTGCGGTACTGCACTCGGGTCGTGCCGTCGTCCTCCTCGATCTCGCCGGTGATGAGGAAGGAGGCGCGGAACTCCCGGGTGTCCTTCTCCACGAGCTGGACGCGGGGGGAGAGCAGGCGAGGCTCGTACTTCTTGACCAGCCGCTCGATCAGCACCCGCAGCTCACCCAGCGACGCCGGATAGTCCGAGTAGAAGGACGACACGTCGGGCAGGCCGTAGTCCGGCAGGTTTTTGAGCGCGCCCTGCCGGGTGTTGAGCAGCAGGGCGAGGTGGGTACGAACGGGATCGCCGACCCAACGGATCGGCGATTTGGGGCCGCCGGGAAGGGAAGCGAGCATCCGCTCGAGGAATCCGTCGTCCGTGGATCGCCAGGCCATCCGTCCCACCTCTCGCAGTGACCCGCCGAAAGGGGACGACTACCTACCCTCTTTCCAGGAGTCCTGGAACTCGACGTTGCCGTCGAGGAACTTCCAGGTGATCTTCTCGTACCGGAAGGAGACCTCCTCCATGTGCTTGTACTGCTCGTTGGCCGGATTGTCGACGTCCGGCATGTAGGGCCGGATGGCGGTGATCCGCGCCTCCTGGAGCACGTGGTTGAAGTACTCCTTCTCGACCCCCTGATCGTCGATCCGGTACCACTTGAGCTTGGCCGACGGAATGACCTTGCCGTTGCAGAGGTACTGATACAGCGTGGGCGAGGCCTTGTCGTAGTTCTTGGTGATCACGAGGTCGCTGTGCACCCGGGTGCCGGTGGCCGAGCCGTCCTTGCGGTCGGTCGGCATGTGGACTTGGTGATTGAACCCCACGATCTCGAGGTTGCCGGTACGGCCCTGCACTTCGCAGGAGCCCTGGATTCCATCGATCTCCATATACGCGGGAAGCGGCATCTCAATCCTCCTTGTGAAACGTCTTGCGGATTACTTCCTTCGGATTACTTCCCTTTCTTGCCCTTGGGAAGACGGGAAACGAGCGACAGGTTGACGTCGACCCCTTCGATCTGGAAATGGGGCCGTACCAGCATCTCGACGTTGTAGAAGCCCGGGTTGTCGGCGATGTCCGTGACCTTGATCTGGGCGGCGGAGAGCGGATACTTGGCTTTCGCCTCCACGCCCGGCTCCTTCATCTCGGTCACCAGGGTGTTGATCCAGATCTCGAGCTCCCGCTGCAGATCGTCCTTCTCCTTGGCGGCGCCGATGTTCTCGCGCTGAATCACCTTGAGGTAATGCGCCAGGCGGCTGACCAGGAAGAGATAGGGGAGCCGCGCGGAGAGCCGGCTGTTGGCGGTGGCATCGTCGGTCAGGTATTTCTTGGCCTTCTGCGTCGAGTTGGCCGAGAAGAAGCAGGCGAAGTCGTTGTTCTTGTAGAACGAGAGCGGAATGAAGCCGAGCTCCGAGAGCTCGAACTCGCGGCGGTCGGAGATCAGGATCTCGGTGGGGATCTTGGTCGCCGTCTCGCCGGCCGCCTCGTAGTGATGGAGCGGCAGATCCTCGATCAGGCCGCCCGACTGCGGACCGCGGATGTTCACGCACCAGCCGTGGTCGGAGAAGCTGCGGGTCAGGGTCGAGGCGAAAGCGAAGGTGGCATTGCCCCACAGGTAGTTGCGGTGACTCTCGCCGCCGGCCTCCTCCTCGAAATGGAAGCTCTTGACCGGCACCGTCTCCTGGCCATAGGGGAGCCGCAGCAGGAAGCGGGGGAAGGTGAGCCCGACGTAGCGGGAGTCTTCCGAGTCGCGGAAGGAGCGCCAGGAGGTGTACTCGGCCGTGTCGAAGATCGGTGCCATGTCCGGCAGGCGGGGGATCTCCTCGATCTTCTTGCCGAAGAACCTCTCGCCGACGCCGCCGATGAACGGCGCGTGGCAGGCGGCGGCGATCTTCGACAGGTTGCGCAGCAGGCCCATGTCCGGCGGCCGGTTCTCGAACTCGTAGTTGCCGATGATGGCGCCGATCGGCTGGCCGCCCGGCTGGTCGTACTCCTGCACGTAGACATGCTTGAAGAGCCCCGACTGAATCGGCTCAGGCACGTCTTCGAAGTCGGCCGCGAGGTCCTCCTTCGAGACGTTCAGGATCTCCAGCTTGATGTTACGCCGGAACTCCGTGCGGTCCACCAGGAACTTGAGCCCGCGCCAGGAGGCCTCCAGCTTCTGGAACTCCTCCTGGTGGAGGATGGCATTGACCTGATCGCTGATCCGGCGATCGAGCTCGGCGATGGCGCTGTCGACCAGCGCCTTGTCGACCCGCTCCACCTCACCCGGCTTGATCGCCATGTGAATGAGCGTCGTCAGGGCCTGGGAGAGCCTGTTCTTGATCACCGCTTCCTGCCCGCCCCCCGCTTCCGCCGCGTGGGACAGGTCGACTTTCGCGAGCAGGGAATCGAGGGCCGAATGCTCCTCGGTTACCGTCTCCCGCGCCGCTTTGACAGCCTCTTGTTGCTCGGCCATAGGTTGTCTACCCTTTCGAAGCCTGGTCCATAGGTCTCGGATCAAATCTTTTTGTCATCCGGGCCGGCAGAGCCGGCCATCACGTCGGGCATGGGAGCGATACGGTCTAGCTCCGCGGTGATGGCATGCAACTGGTCCTTGTCCTTGACGATCTTCTCCAGGGCCTGCCGGAAGTCGCGGTTGGTGATCACCCGCGCCTTGAGGTCGGTGAGCAGCTCGCGGATCTCGAGCATCCGGGCCAGCTCCGGCACCCGCCGCACGATCTCGTCCGGATTGAAGGCCTTCATCGAATCGAGATCGAGCTGCACCTTGAGCTCGTCGTCGCCCTGCCCCGTCAGACGGTTCGGCACGTTCATCGTGAGCCTGAGCTTCTGCTCCCGCAGGACGTCGTCGAAGTTGTCCTTATTGACACTTATCTTTTTTCTCTCATCGAGCGGCGTTGAATCGGGGCGCAGATTGTAATCCCCAAGTAGTAGGAGCTTGAGCGGCAGCTCTATCTTTTCCTGGGCTCCGTCCGTCTTCTTGACGTAGCGGATGTTGACCCGCGAGGGCGGGATCTCGTTCTGGAAGCTCCTGTTGCGGGCCATGCCAAAACCTCCTGTCAGACCAGGCCATTCCGCATCTACGCTGACGCTCCGGAGGCTCGTCCGAGCCCTCGGGGCCCCTGCTGTTTTTGCTATGACTCCAGCATATAACCAAACAAGCCGGAAGGTCAACCTGGACTTTGGCGGGGTGAAGTTCATATCATCGAACCGTTCGTTTTGCCGTTGCACAACCGGGAGGTTTCGATGACGGGACAGACCCTCCAGCGCTCAGACGTGCGGAGCCGGCGTGGCGCGGCGTTGCGTCTTCTTGTCATCGCCGATCTGGCGGCGGGCCGTGAGGCCGGACCTTTCGCGGTGGCGCCGGGGGCCGGCGGAGAGGATGCGGCGCTCGCGGCGGTGGCGCCCACGCTCTCGCTCGTGGTGCCCAACCGCCTGGGCTCGGGCTCCCGGGATCTCGCGGTCTCGCTCCGGTTCCAGCGCCTGGAAGATTTCCATCCCGATGCGATCGCGGCGCAGCTCCCGGTCGTGGCGGCTCCGGCCGCGACGGCTCCGACGGCGGCGGCCGGAGCCAGCGCTCTCGATTCGTTGCTGGCCCAGGTGGAGGTACCCGGGGCGGACGGCCGCCCGGCGGTTTCCGCGCAGGCCGCGCAGGTGGCCGAGATCCTTCAGGCCGAGCCCTTCCGGGCGTTGGAGGCGGACTGGCGGAGCCTGGCGTTCCTCGCGGCGCGCGCCGGGGCGCATCCTGATGTCCACGTCGAGATCCTCGCGGCGCCCAAGGAGGCGTTCCTCGACGCCTTCTTCGAGCAGGTCTTTCCCGCCGAGCACGGCGGCACCTCCGAAGTCCCCCTGTCGGCCGTGGTCCTTGGCTACGAGTTCGACCGTACCCCGGCCGACGTCGAGGCGTTGCGTCATGCCGGCCGCATGGGCGAGAGCCTGCGCGTGCCGTTCCTGGGCGCCGTGGGCGCGCCGTTCTGGGGGCTGCGCCAGGCGCGGCTCCTCGCCGGTCTGCCGGATCTGGTGCGCAAGCTCCAGGGGCCGGAGTACGCGAAGTGGAACGGCCTGCGGCTGGAGGACGCCTCGCTCTGGCTCTGCCTCGCGGCCAACCGCCTCCTGCTGCGCGGCGCCTGGGGCGGCGGCGGCACCGGCCAGCCGCTCTGGGGCTCGGGAGCCTATGCCCTCGCGGCGGTCCTGGCGCGGAGCTTCGCGGCGGGCGGGGTCCGCTTCCCGATCGCCGGAGAGACGGCGCGGCTCGAGGATCTCGTCGGTGTAGCCGATGGCGCCCAGACGCCTGTGGAGGTGCTGCTGCCCGATGCCAAGGTCCTGGAGCTTTCCACGCTCGGCCTCGCGCCCCTGACGGCGATCCGGGGAGAGACCGCCGCCTACATTCCATCCGTCCCCACGCTGCACGCGCCGAAGCGCTACCTGCAGGACGGCGCCACGCGCAACGCCGCCATGGTGGCGACTCTGCCGTATCAGGCCTTCGCCGGGGCGGCGGCCCATGCGCTTCAGGATCTGGCCCGCGAGACGGGCGGCGGCTTGGCGGCGGACGAGGTGAAACGCCGGTTCGAGGAGGGGCTGCTCGACTTCCTGGCGGGCACGCAGCCGGAAGCCGGGCCGGCGGTTGAACCCACGCCATCGCCTGAGCCTGGGACGGAGGCGGTCCAGCCGGCTCCGGCGATCGAGGTCGAGGTGCAGCCTCATGCCGAAGATCCGCAGATCTGGGAAGTCATCGCCCGGCTGCGGCCGAGCTTCCGGATCTCCGGCGGCGAGGTCGATCTGGTTCTGGGCAGCGCCGTTCCCCGCTGAGTGACGCATGGCGCCTCCTCTTCCTCCTTCGAGCTCCCGGGTCCGTCTGCTGCCGCTTGGGTCCGCGCCCTTCGCGGTCCAGCTCCTGCGGGCCGAGGGGGGCGAGGCGGGTGCGGACCCGTTCCTGCGCGCCGCCGGCCGGGACGCCGGGGTCCGGGCCTATCTCGCCGTGCTGGCCAGCGAGACCGGCGCCGTCCTCGACCGTCTGGTCGTCGAGCTGCCGGGCGATGAGCCGGGCGAGCCGGCGTTCCCCGACGAGGAGCCGCCCTCGAATCTGGCGGTCGAAGCGGAGTGGGCCGCGACGCGTCAGGACCTTCTGAAGCTGCTCGCCGCGCCCGCGCAGTTCCCGGAGCTCATCGCGCCGGCCGAGGCCGGAGAGGCCGGGCTGCTGCCTCCGACCCTGTTCTGTGCCACCTCGGGGAAGCTGTTCCGCATTCCCTGTCCGTCTTGCTTCGGGCCGCTGCGTACCTGCCGGGACGACACGCGGCTGGCCGCCGCGGGCCTGCCGCTCTACTCGGCGACCTCGGCGCGGTTTCTGGTCTGCCCGGCGTGCGCGGAGCCCTCCAAGTTCTGGGTGGGGACGGCGGCGGAGGCGCGGGGGCTGAAAGATGTGGGCACGCTGGAGGATCTGCGCCGCGAGTATGAGGCCGCGCTCGAGCGGGCGGATCCGGCGCGGACGGACCTGCCACCACCGGCGTCGGTGGCCGCTACGGGGAAGAAGGGAGCCGCCCCGCCGCCGGGTTGGACGGTGTTCAATCTGCACGACGCGCCGTACCTCGTGACGCGGATGGCGCCGGTGGGTTTCGACGATTTCATCGCGCGTCTCGGTGGAGGAGGAGAGCCGGCCAGCGCGGGAGACGGAGGGCCGGGCCTCCTCTTCGCCGCCGAGGGCTCGGGGATCGACGCCATCGAGATTCTGGCCCTCAAGCTCACGGCGTTCCTGCAGATCGTCGCGGCGTTGCGCCGGCACTACGGCCTGCTGGGCCGGCCGCATCTCGACCTCCAGCCGGGACATCTGGTGGTGGAGCCCGGACTGCAGGCGGGATTCCTGCCGGTCCTGTGGAGCTTCCGGGTGAAGCTGCTGGGGGCATCGCCTGCGCGTCTCGCCATTCTCGGCCCGGATCTCCAGGTGCCGCTGCCGCCCCGCGATCCCCGAACGCCGTTCGCTTCCCAGGCGGTCCGCTCGGCGCGCCTGGCGAGCCCGGCCGTGGGCGAGCTGCTTATCGAGCGCGTGGCGGCGGAGAAGGGGAATCGTTGGCGGATCGAGGGGAAGCTGCTCGATCCTCACGGTTTTTTCCCGCCGCCGACGCCGCGCGACTGGATCCAGCTTGCCTGGCCGCGCGATCCGTTCGGCCCGGGCCGCACGGCGACGGCCCGTCTCGACCCCCGCTCAGCCCCCGAGAGTGTGGAGATGGCGATCACGACGGAGCCCCTGGAGCTCGATGCGGCGCTCGCCCAGCGATTGGGCCGGGCCGGCGGCTTCCGGGTCCCCGGGGTGCGCTACAAGATCTACCCCGCGCTGAGCGCGCCGGAGGACATCTACTCCTTGGGAGTCCTGCTCCTGCGCATCCTGCTGGTGAACGACGGGCAGACGCTCTCGGCGCTCGAACCCCTGATCGAAGCCGTGCCTCAGGGGGCGAGTCAGGGGGTGCGGGGCGCCCGCCGCACCGCCGAAGAGGCGCTCTCCGCCATGCTGGCCGCCGAGCCGCAGCGTCTCGCCAAGGCCAACCTCTTCCATCGCGAGACGGATCGTGGTCCTGGCCGCCCGAGCTCGATACCCGAGGAGATCTGGACGAGCGCGCTCCTCTTCGCCCTGCGTCTCGTGGGCCGAGGCCCCGGCTTCGGCCTCACCCCCGAGCGAGGCGGCGCCTACGGCTTCAACGAGGCGAATCCCGGCGCCCACCTCGACGAGGTCCAAGCCGAAGGCGAGGACCTCCTGAGGCGCCTCCACGCGATCCTCTTCCACCGTCAGGCTGTGAACGTCGAGGTGCAGGCGCTGATCGCGGAGCTTTTGGAGGATGAGGGGGAGGATAAGGAGCAACAGGAGAGGATTCCTACGGATCGAGTACGGAAGTGACCTTCTATGAGAGAATACTCCTCACCTAACAGAATTTTGAGGAGAGGAAGCTCATGCGACCGCTCAGGCACAATCTCGGAAACGGTGTTGCTTCGCGCCAGCGCACAGAGACACCCGGAGTCACTCAGCCACTCGGGCCACCCTCAAGGACTTTCAAACTTCGAGCTCAAGCCCAATCCTCCGCTCCGTCCGTGAGACCGACCCCTCTACACCAGCCAGTCCCAGTGGACAGCGAGCAGATCATCTCCTCGGGGTCGGTCGGAATCGGGATGGGCTCTGTCATTCGCATTCCTATTCCGGGCACCGGCGGCCTTGCGATCGAGCTGAACCCCAGGAATTTCAAGGGCAAGACAACGTCGAGTCTTTTCATCCAGAGCGCTGACGGAAAGCGTGTTCTGCGCCTTGACTATGGGCCGAACCCAAAGATCGGCGGGCAAACCGATTACCATTGGAACCAAAAAGGGACGTACGAACACTTCGGTGTGCAGGACCACACTTCGGTGGGCGCAGCTGAGGAAGCCCTTTTTAAGAGCGCGAAGTATTTTAAGTATGCGGGCAGGGCTTTTCTCGTTCTGGGGGCGGCTACGGATATTTATTCCATCGTCGTCGCCAAGAAACGCATCCGTAGAGTGGCCCAAGTGGCCACGGGTTGGGCAGGAGCCTGGGCCGGCTGCGAGGTGGGTGGAGCTGTGGGAGCAGAAGGTGGATTCGCGATAGGCACAGCGGTGCCGGGTATCGGTAACGCGATTGGAGCAACTGCCGGAGGTTTCGCCGGCTGTATGTTTGGAGGAGTTGGCGGCTACTATTACGGCTCGGAAGCGGGAGGTCAGATCTACGATCAAGTTGAAGAAACGTATTTCGAGCCTGTTCCCGAAACAGGCCGGTGAGAGGCTCGCTTGGTCTACAGGGAAGCCGCGCTAGACCTGGACAACCTGGAGGGCCTAGTCGTCGTCAGGGACCCAGAGAATGATTACTTGAGACTTCCTCTGCGGGTTCCTGGAGAACGCGCCACTTTGCTGGTAGGTTGGAGGCTTCGGGTCGATCCAGTGGACGCGGGCGGAGGGTTCGAACCCATCGCACTCCTCATGGCGCGTGCGTTGTGCCCCAGCTTCAATCTGACATTCCTGCAGGAAGGAAACGTTACTCCTGGTAGCGGCTGGACGAGCCGGAGCGACGGCGCGTCGGTCCGCTCTCTGGAGGGCTCGGGCTTCTGGGCATCCGCACGGCGGCTCGCCCGCAAGGAGCCACCCCTGCTCTTGACAAGCATCGGCGTTCCAGAGGTGGCGAGCCGGTTGTTCACGCCCCATCTCTGGCATATGGGATTCCAGACCGTCCTTCTAACCTCTCCGGAATCTTCTCCGCCGCATCTTGGTGAGCACGAGTTGCATCTCTTTCGTCGGGCAACACTGGCTCTCGCGGACCTGTCTTCCATCCCTGGAATTCGCGGCCTGATGGTTCCGGGCCACGACGGAGATTGGGCGGTTATCAGCCTTGTTCGCAAGGATCTTCGAGAGGAACTCCTCGCGCGTCTTGCGAAGGAGTGCGAACAGGCCGGCGTGGGTTGGGAAGAGGTGTCGGAATCTGTATTTCTTGGCAGCCTCCGCCCCGAGGGCCCCGATCTCTGTGATTCCAAGTCGTAATAAGATCAAAGCGGACTAATAATCTGATCTGTCTGGCCTCGGTCCTGCTAAATAATCCCAGAACTCTTTTCTGAAAGACTCACGATCGCGATGATTCTCGCAGAGGGCTCGAAATTCGCCGGGATGCGGAACAATTATATCTAAGAGCTGGAGATTAATGCCTGGGTAAATACAGTTAAGAAAGGCATCGAAGATTGAATTGGAAGCAAAAACGCGACTCATGAAGTCAAAGACTTCTTTTTCGCCAACTTCCCCTGACTGCTTCCAGTAAGCCAAGATTTTGATTGCCTCGAGTTCTTCTAGTAGTGAACGAGGATATTGAGCTTTGCGGCGAACTTCCTCTAGCCATAATCTGATTCCGTCGTAGCCAATCGAAAGATCCCGTAAGAGCCTTTTGCGGGAAGGCTGAAAGTTATCGAGGGTATATTCGGTAGCTTTATTTAGCAGGGGTAGTCCTAGAGAAAGACACTTTGAGTTCGTTGCAAGTATAAGGAACATAGTTTCAGCATCGGAATCGCTCACGTAAAGAATGGCGGTTGAGGCAAAAGAATCAACGATTGCCAAGAGCCTTCTGCCTTCATCTGAATTCCGTTTGGCAGTCTGAAAAACTGTCTCTATTAGCAGCTCGGCAAGATGGCCGGGCGATTCAATTGTGGACGACTCAATGAAGCTTTCCGTCCAACTGAGCCATCGGCTCCAATCTCCTCTGGTGTTTATAAGGTCAACGAAATCAAGTCGCTTCTCTTGGCTTTCCAAGAATGCGTGAGCATCGCGGGCAGAGAAGACGCCCTCGATTCGACCGCTGGCCAGAAACTTGAATAAAGAGTCACGAGTACAGATTCTCAGCTCGCGTTCGTAATCGTCCTTGGTATCTACTTGAAGAGATTGCTCGGAAAAGATAGGGAATAGAAATTCTAGCAATCGTAGAAGCAACTCGTGTTCTTCTTCCTTGACTTCGTTAGACAATCTTTTTTTCAATTCGCTCGTTTCGGGAAAGATTGCAGCGCTCTCAGCTCCTTTCGTTTCAAGGAAGTGTCGTTCGGTCAAAATGAAGTTTTGTGGGTACTGCCGGATATATTTCATGATGTCTGGAAAGCGAATAGCTAGTGCCTCCAAGACTACAATATCGGCAAAGTTGACTTCTCCGCGAGTAGAAGGGACGCTGATTCTTAGGCGATTCACGAGCCTAGAGACATCGCGGACGTTTCTCAAGGCGCGGGTTGCGCCACCCCTTTTTAGTCCGCTATCTAAGCGATCTCTTTCGAATTGTTCTAGCTCGATATGGTATTCTAAGGAAAAAGACTGGAGCCTATCATTCAGAAATGACCTTAACTGCTCAAGGCTGATTTGAGGGATGGTATATGCGACCTGAACTATTTTTTCGGCAAATAGGCGTCCGTCATAAGTATTCTCGTAGGAAAGCGCCTTATACACTGGGCCGGAATCGTAGGCTAATAGGTAAGATACCCGTTCGAAATCAGCCACTGCTTTGACTAATTGGAAAATCTGCCTTATTTCTATAGGCTCGAGTCGGTCGATGTCATCAATCATTACTACGACAGGGCGATTCAATTCTCTGATACTTTCGGCGATTTCTTCTTTCTTGGCATGCAGGTCCAGCCTAGTTAGTTCAGCTACTGCATTTGTGGATTCTCCTATGGACTCGAGGACTTTTTGGACGATCGAGCCCCAAGGCTCGGCTCCCGGTATTAGTTTGACAGGGCCAAGCAGTTGAGCAAATTTCAGAACCCGCTGCACGGCCCGTACAGCTTTTTCCGATCGCGGAACTTTGCCTAATGTGGCTGCGAATTGAACCAGGAATGACTCAATGAGTGATTTTGACCCGCTTAGAAGCCATGGATCGAAACGGGTTATAAGCGGAGGTGGATCTTCCGTCTGGAGAAATGTTTCTACCAAGTTTAAAATTGATGTTTTACCTGTTCCCCAGCCGCCTTCAATTGCAACGACAAAGCCTGCGCCTCGGGGAGGGAGGCATAGGGCGCGAGCTAAGTTCTTGGCGAAGGAATAGCGTTCGAAACGATCGCTATCTTCCGACGTAATAGGTCGGTCGCTGAATAGATCTTTCATGACGTTGGCTTAAGGCTTTAGGGCTTCTTCCAGCGCCGCAGCCGCTCGCATGTCGAGCCGGAAGAGCTTGCGGCGAAGGGTTTCGATCTGAACGCGGGCGGCTTCAGGATCTTGAGGACCGCCTTTTTTCGCGGGTTTCGAGTAGCACAGCGCGAGAAGCTGATAGAGGTCGCTAGCGGTCTCCGGTTCCCAGTCCTCGAAGTGGAAATGTTCGCTCTCTTCGAGCAGCGTCTCCAGCAGGGAGCGCGCCCAGGAAACCTGATTGGCCTGGAAACAGAGGCGCGCGGCGGCGAGGCGGGTGCGGAACCGCGAGCGCTGATTGGGCGCCTTCTCGACCGCGGTTTGGAGGAGGTCGAACGCCTTGGCCGGCTGCTGCTTGGTGAGAAGATCCTGGGCCGCCCGGGAGTCCGCCGGAGAGAGCGACGGCTCGGCGGACTCCACGGCCCGCGCCGCCGGAAGGAAGACGGCCTGCGCCGGCTCGCCGCCCTCGGTCTCCTTCAAGGTTCTGAGCCACTGTCGTGTTTCCTCGGAGGCGAACGGCGTGCGCTCGACGGAGCGCTCGGCGGGACGCCTGGGATCAGTCGCTACTGTACGCTCGGCGAAGTAGAAGGTGGGCAGGGCTTCGAGCCGGGTGACAAAGCGCGCGACCTCTTCCTTCACGGCCTCCGCCGCTGTGGCATGCCCAAGCCCTTCGAGCGCCAGCGCCGTGTACCGCTGGAGGTCGAGCCAGAAAGTCCCGAGCCCCTCCTGGAACGCGGCCTCGCTGGCGTTGAGCAACGCGAGCCAGTTGGCGGCGGTGAGTTGGGTCTCCAGCGATGCCCGCCGTTGCGTGCTTGGCGGTTGGATGCGGGTGGTGCTCGGAGTGGAGGCGTTGGGATCTAGGCTCGGCGGGGCCAACACGCTGTCCCACTTCAGCGACCGCAGGACGCGATACGGAACCGGTGAGGGGAGATCGGCCTCGCGCAACGCCGGAATGAGAGCGCGGATGCGGCCCACGATCTCGTCGGCCGGCGTGCCGGGCGCGATGTCTGCGGCCGGCTCCGGGGCGCGAGTCCCGACAGGCTGGGGCTGAACCGGTGCGGTATCTCCGCCACTCGAGACAGCGGGAGCGGCCGATCCGTTGCCCGGCACCGGCAAGGCTTTGAGATCTTCGAAGTAGGTCGCGAGAGCCGAGTTCAGGTCCGAGAACGACGGCGTCTCGAGCAGCAGGCGCTGCTTCACGCCCTCCTGGAATGCCGCAAGCTGCTCGCTCAAGGGGGCGAGCAGCGCCACCTCGAAGGGCTCCGGCTTCTTGGTTTCGATGAACTCCGGCAGCCGTTTGGTGACCAGCCACTCCAGCGTGGACACTCGCTTGCGGGGCCGGGCGGCGGCCGGAAACACGCCGTCCCAATCGTCCTGGATGTACTTCTGAAGGATCGCGATCCCATCGGAGAGACCGCCGTAGCCGTCGAGGACGAAGAGGGCGAGGGCGAGATAGCACCCGACCGTGAGGTCTTTCGACTTGGAGGTGAGGATGTCGAGGCTCCACGCCTTGACACTCTTCCAGTCCACTCCGCCTTCGATCGAGCTGAGAGCCGTGAGCTTGAGCACCTCGGCCTTGAGGTTCTCGAAGACCGGCTCCTGTGTGATGTCCGTTCCGAACGGGGCGTCCCCGGGGAAGCGGTCACGGCATTTGTCGAAGTCGGCGGCCAGCACGTGGGGCATAGAGTCATCCTCTCGGCGGGCGCGCCGCGCCGGACTGTAGAAGGGAGGAGAGAGGAAGGTCCCAGCTCTCTGGGGAGAGAGGCTCGGCCGCGCCCGGCACCGCGCGGCGCAAATCCTCCAGGAAATCGTAGTGCGGAGGCGAGGGGTGGAAGGCAAAGACGTCGTCGGGCCGGAGGTTGCGCTCCAGGATGACGATGCCCCCCTCCGGATCTCCCTTCCAGGGCAGCAGCACGTTGAGAGGCTCCTTGCCCTTGGCGCCGGACCCGAGGATGAAGGCGCTCCACACCTCGGCCTGAAGGATGGCCGTCAGCAGGGGGGAGACCGGCAGCCGGCAGGCGAGAGGCGGAGTGGCGGCGTCGCGGTCGCGGGTGCGCGAGGCGGAGCGGCGGCGGTCCAGATAGGCGATCAGGGCCGGCCACAGGGCGGCGGCATTCTCGCCGTAGAGCGATTCGGCGAAGGCGCGGACGGTGACTCCTTGCGTCTCCTTTTCGAGGCGCGGCACGAGCGTCTTGTCGCGCTCCATGTGGAGGGTCAGGGCGCTCTCCCGCATGCGCTGGTAGAAGGCCTGGACGTCGGTGGCGGCGTCGAGCGAGCGGCGTAGCGCTCCGGCGCTCTGCGCTACCTCCTCCAGGGCGCGAAGCACCGACAGGTCGCCGGTGCCGCCGCTCGCCGGCAGGGAGACGAAGAGAGTGAATGGGAAGCTGCGTAGCTCGCCGTGATCGTGGCTATTCCAAAGGCAGCCTGCCAGCCGGCGCGCCAGCCCGTCGAAGCTGAGCGAGAAGGCGTGAGGCTCGATGGTGTGGGAGCGGCAGACCTCGTCCTCGTCCCAATGGCGGCTGAAGCCGCGATCGAGCCACTGGCGGAAGGCCTGGGCCTCGGGCGCGGCGAGGCCGTGGCGCAGGAAGTCCCGATAGATGGGGAGCTTGCCGTACGCCGACCAGGACGGCTTGGCGATCCTGGGGCCCGTGCCGAACAGGCTGCCGACGGCGGCGAGGAAAGAGGGGCCGTCCTCGTCGGATTTAGAGGCCATCGATCGTGGCTCCCGGAATGATCTCGGGAAGCGGGCGCTCGAAGGTGAACTCGAACACCCCTTCCAGCCGCTGCTGCGGTTGCTGATAGTCAGGGAGCTGCAGGTGCACCGTCCAGATCTTGCCGCCCTCCCGCGGCCGGCCGTCGCTCGCGAGATGGAGGAAGTAGGGGATCTTGAGCGGCCCGCCCCGCAGGTTGAGGATGCCCGACCAGCCACCGCCCTTGTCCTCGTTGCGGCCGATGATGGTGACCGGACGGTTCTCCATCAGCAGCGGCATGTTGAGGATGCGGACGCGGGCGGCGTCGGTCGAGGGTCGCACGGCGTTGGGGCCGAAGAGGTCGATCTGGCCCATCCGCTCGCCGATGAAGATGCGCGGCGCGGTGTTGGCGCCGGAGAGCAGCTTGACCTTGACCTGCTGCGCCGCCGAGGTGCGGCCGTCGCCGTAGACGAAGCGCTGCCACTGCCGCAGCACGCGCAGGCGCTCCCGGCCCGCGCCCACGAAATCGATGGCCTTCTCCCGCCCTTCGACGATGGGGTCGAGGACGAAGTCGGTGTACAGGCTGTCCAGGCTGCCGCCGGCGAAGAAGAGGCGGTCGAGAGCGTCCAGGGTCACCGTCTCGAGCTGCATGGCGTCGGTGGACGCGCGCTGAGCCGTGTCGCGGCCCGGGGGAGCCCAGATGCCGCCGGACGAGGGGCCGCGCTGATAGCTTTCCTGCTGGCCCAGCAGCCGGGCGCGGGAGATGAAGGGATAGCGATCGCCGCAGCAGCTCCCGGCGATGCTCCAGAGTCCCTTGAGGTGATCCAGGAAGGTGGGGCGAATGGCCTGCGAGAGGAGGGCCGCGCCCTTGTTCTCGACCTCGATCATGCGGGCCGCGCTGGGGTTGCCCCGCAGGCGCAGATTGGTGCTGAAGGCGTGGAAGTTGTTGAGGGAGACGTCGTCCCGGTCCTGGGCCTGGGCGAGCTGGCGCCAGGCTTTCAGGGGGTCCTCATCCAGGCCCGCGACGCAGTGCTGGAAGATCTGGCCGGCGGTCGCGAGGTCCGGGGAGACCTTGGGGGCCGGTCGTGCCGCCGCGGCGGCGGCCGCCGCCGCCACGGACTGGCTGCGCACCTGGAACCGGTCGAGGAGCGGCTTGAGGCTGTCATTGCGGGCCGCATACCGTTGCAAGGCCTCCACCGTGAGCCCGTTGGCCGGAACGATGGGCACCACCGCGCCGCCTCCGCCCCCGCCGCCCCCGGGCTTCTCCAGCACCGGCTGCCAGCTCCGCAGGGCGCGTACGTAATCCCGCCACGCGGCGGCCTGGGCGGCCCGGGCCGGAACCACGAAGCTTTCGCCCCCGGCCCCGCCACCCCCACCGCCTCCGGCGGCGCCGCCAAAGCGCTGCTGGTTGATATAGCCGTCGAGATAGGCGTACTCCACCTGATTGATCTTCTCGACGTAGCCGCCGATCTCGGCGTCCTGCTGGATGGCGGACTTGAGGTTGTTCTTGGCGAACTGGACCAGCTCGCTGGCCGGCGGAATGTGGTCCTCGGCGTGCTGGGAGTTGTAGCAGGTCGTGCAGCCGAGCGCCTGGGGTGAGGTGAAGAACCCGGCGGCGGGCGCCAGTACCCGGAGAGCTACGGCCAGGGACGCGATCTCCTGGGCGCGAGGAATTCCCTGTGCGAGGCGGAATTCCCCGGCAACGGGTTGGGCCAGTACCGGCGCGGGAGGCGGAGCCGCCGGTGGAGCCCCCGGCGCCGCGGGCGCTGCCGGAGGAGGAGCTGCCGGAGCGCTTCCGCCCGCCAGGGCCGCGAGGGCGCCGCTGGCGGCTTGGCCGCGCTGCAACGCACCCTGATAGGTCGTATTGACCGCGTTCAAGCGCTGCTGGGCTCCGGTCTGATCGGCAAGCTGCTTCTGGAACGCCTGCTGGTCCGCCGTCACCTGTTGCGGGGAAGCGAAGGTGCCGAGGGCGACCAGCGGTTCCTTGACGCGGGCGGCGTCCGGGGACCAGGTCATCGGAGTCTTCGGGGTCTTCTCCGTGAAGAGATAGCGGTACTGATCCCGTGCCCCTTTCAGCGTCGTCCACTGCGCGGGGATCGTGTGGCAGTAGTTGGCGGCGTCCGTGGGCGTGACGTTGGCCAGCACCCCGAGCTGCAGCAGGCCGTTGTAGTCCTGCACGCAGTTGGCGTCCCAGGCCTTGAAATCCGCTCCGGGACGGTTGGCTCCCGGGGGTTGCGGGTCCGTCTTCATGTGGGCCTCGCCCCTGGTGTAGTTGTCGGCGAAGCGTTGCGACAGCTCGGCGAAGCGGCTCAGGACGGCGCTCGCCCCAGCCGGCAGGGGAGCCTGGGCGGCGGCCCCTGGGGCGGGGGGGCTGGCCACGGGTGGCGGCGTGGCGCCGGTCTGAAACGCCGCCGGCAGGATCTGCGGGTTTTGCGGGGTCCCGGGCGGCAGCGAGGCCACGACCGGCGTGGCCACCACCGGGGGAGGCGCCACCGGAGAGAGCCCCAGCATCTGCTCGTAGGCCTCCTTGTAGGTACGCAGGTACTCGTCGGTCAGCGCGTCCCAGCGGGCGACGTTGTGAATCGTCCAGTACTCCCGGAAGGCCTGATGCGGACCGGCGGGGTCCGGCATCTTGAGATGCGTCAGCTCCGGGTGAGTGGCCATGGCGGCACGGAAGATCTTGTCCGCCTGGTCGAGATTGACGTCCGCCGTCTTCAGCCAGTTGTCGATCTCCCCTCCCTGGGGATCGAGTCCCGGCGTCGCCTTGCAGAAAGCGAGGAGCGGAGCGATCCCCAGGCCGTTGCGGATGGGAGCCAGATCTTCCGTGGCCGTTGCCCCCTGGAGCCGCTTGAAGCGCAGGAGCTGCGCGAAGCCGTCGCGGAAGCTCTCGTAGTCCTTCACGTGCTCGTCCCAGAGCTTCGGGCTCTGGGTGCGGGCCGCGAAGGACGTCAACAGAGGAGATAGGACGTTGCGCTCGAAGAGCTGCGCCTGGATCTTGGGGATCAGCTCGGTGCTGATCTCGTTGCGGTCGGCGCTGCGCAGGAAAGTGCGCAGGGTCCACTTCGCCTCGCTCACGTTCCGCTTCTGCTCCTCGAACTTCTGCACCAGGCCATAGGCCTCTCCGACGCCGCAGGGCGTCTTGTCCTTGGGATCGAGTCCCAGGCAGCGGCTCGTGGCCTGAGCGGAGTCGCTGACCGGCTTGACCACCCGGAAGAGATTGATCGAGCCGAAGATCAACAGCAGCAAGGTCAGGGCCCCGAGCGTGCCGGCGAGCCCGTACATCACCCAGCGGTACTTCTGGTCCTTCTTCATCGCGGCGCGGGTGCGGGCGACGAGGCCCTGCTCGGGGAACAGCTTCTTCTCGTAGAAGTCGCGGATGAAGAAGGCCCGCGACTTGTGGAACACCTGCTCCAGATCCTCCAGCACGGCCTGCGGATCGCCCACCTGCACGCGCAGCAGGTCGCGGCAGGCGCGGGCGATGGGGCGCCCCTGCTGCACGCCGCTCGTCAGGTAGAAGCCGCGGAAGAGGAAGGGCTCCTCGTAGCGGGAGGTGGCGAAAAGGGTCTGGAAGTAGTTGGCGAGAGGCTCCTTGAGCGCCTCCAGCTCCTCGGGGAAGACGAAGAGCTTGTCGGCCAGCTGCACGTTCTCCTCGTCCTTGAGGAAGCGCACCCGCTGCTTGTGGGCGCGGTCCACGATCTCGTCGAACACGCCGGAGAAGGCTTTCAGGTCCCAGCCCTCCTCGGGCGCGCCGGGATTCGACCAGCCGAAGAGCTGGCGCTGATCCACCGGGTCGAGCTTCGAGAAAAACTCCGTGAAGCCGAGGATGCGGTCGGCCTTGGTGATCAGGATGAAGATGGGGAAGCGGATCTCCAGAACCTTCTGGAGGTGGAGCATCTTCTGGCGGATGTTCTTCGCCTTGCGCTCCTGCTCGTCGGCCGGGTCCTCGACCAGGCTGGTGGCGGGAATCACCACGATGGCGCCGTTAATGGGGCAGTACTTGCGGTGGCGGCGCAGCAGCTTGAGGAAGGTCGACCACTCCTGCTGGTCGGGGGCGCTCTCCTCCTGGAAAGTGAAGCGGCCGGCCGTGTCGAGGATCACCGCCTCGTTCGAGAACCACCAGTCGCAGTTGCGGGTGCCGCCGGAGCCGGACAGCGCATCGGCGCCGACGGGGAACTCCAGCCCCGAATTCTTGAGCGTCGTGCTCTTGCCCGATTGCGGCTCGCCGATCAGCAGGTACCAGGGGAGCGAGTAGATCGACATCCCCGCCTCGCGCAGCTGGATCACCGACGTCTGCCACTTCTCGGAGAGCTCGGCCAGGGCCTCCCGGATCTCCTCCTTACCCACCTCGGACTTGCGGGAGTGGAGCCCCAGGCTGCCTTCGAACTCGCGGGACTTTTTCTTTTCCGATCCCTTGCGCAGGGTCTCGATCAGCCAGTAGATGAAGCAGAAGGCCAGCACCACCACGGCCGGAATCCACGACCGGCTGCCGAGGCCCAGCATGCGGCCGACGGCGTAGGCGACGCCCGAAAGGAGAAAGAAGGTGGTCAGCCAGCGGGCCGGCCGCGGGATGGCGCGCAGTACCGACAGCAGCTCGTTCATAGCGCGCTCCCCTGAGTGGAAAATGAATCGACGATGGTGTGCAGGCCCTGCACGGCACCCCTCCACAGGCCCCAGGAGAGCACCCAGTAGAGGGCGAGCAACCCGACGCCGACGATGGCCACCCGGGCGAGCGTGACGGCCGGCGAGATCTTGCGCGCCTGCTTGGGCGTGACGTGGTAGGCGGCGGGCGTCAACTGGTGCTGCGAGTCGGCGAGGTACTCGCTCATCTGGCGATAGAGCTTGCTGCGGATCTCGGCCAGCTTGTCGGGCTTGCGGTGATAGGTGCCGCGTACGCCCAGTGCGATGGCGGTGAACAGGATCGCCGCCATCTCCACCTCCTCGTAGCGCAGCTCGCTCGCGAGGTTGAAGATCTTGTCGCCGCCGATGTTGGTGTGGAAGTACTTCTCCTCCAGCAGATGATCCTTCTCCCAGGAGGCGGTGTGCTCCCAATCGGAATGGAGCAGGATCTCGTCGGCGAGGACGACCAGCGGATACTTCGCCTTTTCATACAGGGACTCGAGCCGGACGTCGGTGCGCGCCTTGCGGTCCATCTTGACGAACAATTCCTCGAGATCTCCCAGCACCATGGCCTCGCTCACCGGATATCCCTTCTGGACCTTGCGGCGGAAGGAGACCAGAAAGAGAAAAAGGGGCGAGGCCAGGCGGAAGAGCTCGGTCGTATAACTTTTGCTGTTTTCCATCACCATCTCCCGTAAGAGAATCAGCGCCGGCCCGGCGTATCTTCGCGCTCCGGCTTGAGGACGATGAAGAGGCTGAAACGCAGCCGCGGATCGACGCCGCCCGAAATCGCCATCTCACGGGCGCGAGCCACGCCGTCCCAATAGGGGCCCTCCTTGGCGATCGAGAAGTAGTGGAGGTTCTCGCGCGCCGGCAGGCCGCCGGGGGTCCGTTTCAGCAATTCGATGTCGAGACCGAACAAGCGTCTCTGCTTGAGGAGCTGCAGGTCCCCGGAGGCGCCGATCTTGGCCGTCTCGATGCGCGAGAGGATCTCGCGGTCCGAGAGGTCGCTCTCGATGCAGAGATAGGTGACGGCCTCGCGGGTCAGCCATTCGTCGCGCAGGCGGGCGATCAGGATGTCCCCCTCCAGCTTGAACTCGACGCGGATGAAGCGGCCCGAGAGGATGCGCTCCAGCAAGCGCTCCAGGATGTAGGCGATGGCATGGAAGCACTCGCCCAGGCGGTCGTGGTCGTAGAGCTGCACGTTCAGGGCGTCGCCGTCGTCCTCGAAGATCGACAGCTCGCCCGCCAGCCGCGTCAGCTCCAGGTAAAGCTGGAACGGATGGATGCCCGGCGAGGCCGTGAGCTGCCGCAGCACCTGGAGGAAGCTGCCGACGATCTGGAGCTTGAGCACCGGCTGCCAGCCGCCCGACCCCTCGGTGTCGAGGACGATCCGCCCTTCGGCCACCTCGGCGCGCAGGTAGCGGTGCTTGGCCTCGACGCGGTGGACGATCGATTCGCTCAGCTTGACGAGGTCGGGCCAGGCGGAGATGTTGAGCAGCGGCGGAATGAAGTCCGTCGCCAGCACCGGCGCGTTCGAGCCGTAACCGGCGCGCTGGAGGAGGGCCACGGGCAGGGTCTCGTAGCCTTCGAGGCTCTCGTCGCCGAACAGCAGCCGGCCGCTCAGCTTGCGGATCTCGACCGGACGCGTGGGGCCGCCGAGGTTCTCGTCCGCTGCCTCCACCGGTTCCACCTGGTAGCGCAGATCGAGGCCGGCCGTGCCGCCGTCGAGCCCGGTGGTGTTGGCCTCGCCCTCGCGCAGCAGGGGGATGGCGAGATAGACGGGCAACCGGCCGTCCGAGGCGTTCAGGGCGTCCTTGAAATCGCGCGGGTTCACCCGCAGATTGGTGGGGAATTGCACCCATGTGCCGTCGCGCAGCACGGCCTCGCAGCGGCGCAGGGCGAACGAGAAGGTCTCCAGGGCGTCGTCCGCGATCTCGAGATCGGAGAACCCCCAGAGGAAGGGCTGAGTGCGGCGCCAGACATCGGCCACCATCCCTCCGAGCTGGCGGGAGAACATCTGGAAATGCTGCGGCCGGAGGAACATCCCCTCCGACCAGTGGACCTCGGGAAACCTGCCCACGGCTTCAGCGGCCTTCCTGGATGGTCAGAGTGCTGCCCTGGATGCGGAGCTGGAGGCTCTTGCCCTCCCACTCGGCCTTCTGGCGGAACTGCACGCTGCTCGTCGAGCCGCTGCCGGACTTGAAGTCCGAGATCACGGCCAGGGTGTTGTACCCCTTGCGCGATGGCAGCTTCACCGTCGTGTCGCAGCCGCCCTGGACGGCGACAGTGCGGGTGCGGGGCTCGAGCTGGCGCCGCAGATCGGAGTAGAACCACTGGTCCCCGGCCTGGCGGATCTGGGGAACCTCCGAGTCGTTGACCTGGATGAGATCGACGGTGAGCAGCAGGCCGTCGTTGATCTGCGGCTCGCAGCGGAAGCGCAGCGACGCGGGGCCGGCGCAGCCCGCGAGGAACGCCAGCAGGGCAGCCCCGCCGCACAGGACGGGAAGCGATCGCTTGATCAAGGCTTTCTCCTTTCGTACAACTGATTATACTGCTCGTCGACCCGCCGCCTCACGATGTGGAGGATCTCGTCCGAGACCAGGTCGGGGCTGATGGTGCGCACGCGTTCCTTGTAGCGGTTCCAGAATTCGAGGGAGTCAATCATGCCGAAGCCTAGGCGCTTCTTCTTGTTCTCCTCGGCGAGGCGGGACTCGATGGCAGCCGGGCTCACCTTGTGCCAGAACTCCTTGAACCAGAGGTCCGCGCCTTCGTGATAGGCCGCCACGGCGGCGACGAGCCAGGTCTCGACGGTCGAGAGGTAGTCCCTGAGGGTCTCGCGGCGCGGCGACTTGCCCGCCACCAGATCGCGGGCGTGGCGGGAGATCGAGGTGCGCGCTCCGGGCAACTGGAGCGTCTCCGTGCCCGTGCCGGGCGAGCGGAGGTTCTGCACGATGCTGACGATGAAGCGTTCGAGCGCGGTGGAGAAGGAGTAGAGATCAGTGAAGAGCTCGGCCGCGGCGCGGTCTTCGGGAGCGAGGCCGGCCAGCGCCTCCTCCCGGCCCTGGCCTTCCAGGACGGCGCGCCAGGGCACGCCACCCACGGGGGCCGGCGGGGGAGCCTCCATCAGCGCCGCCTTCTTGCGTTTCCCTGTCCGTTCGGGGGAGGCCGCCAAGGACAGATCGACCGCCGGGCCGGCCGTCACGGGGAAGAGCCTCTGCACCTGGCGCAGCAGGCGGGGGCGTCCCTCTCCGGGGATCTGGGCGATCTCCTGCACGACGAACTGGCGCATGGCGTCATGGCGGTCCTCGGCGGCGGCGAGCTGGTAGAGAGCGGCCACGCCGTAGAGGCCGCGAGCCATCTCCTGAGCGCGAACGTCGAGGGCGGGCTCGCCGCTCGAAACCCGCACCGGCTCGGAGGGGCCCTTTGGGGTTCCTCCGCGCCCGGCCGCGGCCTGACCGAGCAGGGGCAGCAGGCTCTCGGCCTCGATTCCCTCCCGCGACAGCAGGTCGCGCGGCCGGTTGGACGGCCCGGCGAAGAACGCCCGCAGCACGTCCTCGGGCCGGATGAGCGTCATGTCCGCCTGCTTCGCCGCTTCCTCGGCGGCCAGCAGCAGGCGTAGCAGGCGGGGAGTGGGGGTGAGGTCGTCCTTGAACAGCGACCCGACCTCGATCGCCAGGGCCCGGAGCTGGCGGTTGATCCAGGCCTGGGAACCGTTCCAGTACTCGTTGCGCCGTAGCGTCTCGGCAAGAAAACGAGGCGGGATGGGACCCTGATTGCGTGCCAGCACGCTCAGGGAGGGGTTCATGGTCACCAGGCCGAGAAAGAAGTGGCGATCGCCGAGAAAGGGCTTGAGCTCGCCCGAGGCCAGGGCCACCGCGGCGCCGTAGCCCTCCGCCGTCTCCGGGGCGAAATGGGCGGCCAGCCGTGCCGTCTCGTCGTGGAGAACTTGAGCCTCGGGCAGGAAGCTCTCGGCCGCGGCGCCGGCGGAGAGCTGGATCACCGTGTGCCCGGTCATGAAGTCGCCGGTCAGCGGCACGACCTCGCCGGCGTTGAGACGCCGGCCGTCGATCCAGGTACCATTGGTGCTACGAATCTCCTCCAGCAGCCAGCCGGTACCGTCCTGTGTCCGGCGGAGGATGGCGTGATCTCCGGACACAGAGCGGTCCGAGTGCAGCTCCAGGTCATTGCCCGGATTGCGTCCTATCGTGATGCGGTCGAACGTCCCAGCCAGAAGCGAGCCGTCCATGGGCCCGTCCAGGACCTCGAGAGTGACGCCTTGGCGCGCGGACTCCTCCCCGGCCGGCACCGGCGCGAGGCCTCGCTCGCGATTTTTGGCCCGGACGGTCGTCGCCTGGACTTCCTGAGACCTGGGGCCGCTGGCACTCATGGATTCAACTATGAGCATGTCTCTTTCGAGGCCCGAAGCAACGTTCGTGGGCCATCCCTTTTTTGTTCTTCGCTTTCAAGCTTTATTCTAACCAAATTGGGGTGGGTGTTGGCAACGCCCCCCGATTCTCGGGTTTGGGATCGAGGGAGAACAGCCAAGAACAAGGCTGCCCTTTTTGGCGCTCCCCTCTCCCCGGGTCGGGGGGCGGGCGATGGGAGAGGGGGTCGAGGGGGAGGCTCTCGGGGGGGAGGCGATCCATGAGGCGATCGCGCGAGGATGGATCGGGGTCAGAGCTTCGTGGCGTCCTTCACTCGAGTATCCGTCGCGATCCAGTTGACCTCCCAGGTCTTGCCTCCGTCGTCCGAGAAGGCCTGTTCGAAGCGGCAGGAGGTCGCGGTGATGTCCGAGATGACGAAGCGCACCAGGATGGCCCGGCCGTTGAAGGGCTCCTGATCGAGGAACTCGCCGCGGCCGTTCTTGAACTCGCCAATCGTGGGCTGGCTCACGGTGCCGCCGCCGCTGCTGGCGAAGTTGAGGCTCCACTGATGGGATTGGGGGTTGTAGAGGCGCAGGTTCAGGCCCTCGAAGTGGCCCGCCGGGCCGTCGGCCACGAGCTCCACCAGATTGGCGCGGCCATCCCAGACTTTTCGCACGACGCTGGTTCCCTCGTACTCGACCCAGGTTGTGGAGCCCGTCAAGGGATGCAGGAGCCGCTTCAGATGGGTTTTCCAGGTGCCGATCTCGAAGTCGAAATCGTGTTGCCCATCCCGTGCTGAATTCTGCTGGGCGATTCCCTGGAAGGGCAGCAGGAGAACGGCCAGGCACCCCGCGAGAAAGGCGCCCCTCATGATTCAGCCCTCCGCCGCCAGTCGATCACCCAGTGGAGCTGCCACGTCGTTCCGCAGTCGGTGGACCGTGCGCTCTCCCAGTGCGCGGAGTCCCGCGTGATCGCCGACCACGTGAGGCGCGACCGGACCGGCTTGCCGCCCTCCTCGGTCCACTCTGCGAAGGACTCGATCGCCCCGTCCTGAAAGACGCCCTTCCACACGTGGAAGTGGCCCGGCTCCAAGGTATCGGTCCACGTGTGCTCCCATTCGCGCGTCTCGCGATTGAACACCCGCAGGCCGAGGCCCTTCAAGGCGCCGCCGTGATAGATCCCCTCGAACATCTCGACGAAGACCAGTCCGTCGAGCGTCCGCGAAACAGACAGGCTGCCCGGCGCCTCCACCCAACCCGCCTCCGAGGGAACCCGGCAGACGGCGTCCCACTGTCCTTCCAGAAAATCAAACCCGCGCTCCGCCTCCATGCTCGTCCCCCCTGTCGGTTCAGCGCCGCCCGGAACGGGCCGGCGCCCTGCCGGGCGAGTGTGGCCTGGGGAGAGGGCGGCGGCAATAGCCATTTGGCGGGGGAGGAGTATGGCCAATGTGAAGTCGCTGGCGGCGGACGAGCCAAGAGTTATCAGCGTCTCACTTGGCTTGACTGTCCTCGCGCTGGGCGGCCAGCCACGCTCGCCCCTTCTCGGTGAGCCGGTAGCGTTGGAGCCGGCTCGTCGGTTTGTCTGGTGCGGTTCTCTCAATCAGACCGGCCGCGATTGCTGGCGTCAGGTAGGCATCGTAGAAATGCTCTCTCTGCGTTAGCCCCAGCCGTTTCTGGATGTCGCGGCGCGCCATCTCGCCCGTGATCGCACGCAGGTGACGCTGCACCTCCGCCGAGAGCTCATCATCCGCGCTCTCGACTTGTCCGGTGACTTGTCCGGTGACTTGTCCGGTGACTTGTCCGGTGACTTGTCCGGTCCCATCCTCAAGAGCTTCCGCCGGCTCGGGCCGCCAGAGAGTCTGGACGAACTCGCCGCCCTCCTGCCTGAACTCCGGTCCTGGGAGCCCGGCCTCGCGGCATAGCGCGATCATGTCGAGGATTCCGCTCCCGGCGATCATTTCTCGAGCACCTGCTTGAACCAAAGCAGCGCTGCCTCGCCTTCCTTCCGAGTGACCTCATCAACGGCCCTGCTGTGACGAATGCTATTGCGAAGCTCGGCGAGCTGGTCGAATCTCTTGGCGAGGATCTCCTTATTAGCGAAGCGCTGCTGAAAAAGAGGCCAGCTCGATTTACTCAAGATTGCATCCTGAATCTCGCGCAGGTCCGCATACTCAAGCCTGCCGATCAGCGTCTGGTAATAGCTCAGATCGAGAGCAGCATTCTTTTTGGCGGCCGCTTGTAGACGCTCGTCGATCCTCTGAAGCACATGAGACGGAAGCCGAGCTGCCTCACCGTCCAAAGCCTTGGCAATTGTCCGCCGGAGGGTTAGTTCCACGGCCTCGATAAGGGCGTCCAGCTCGCGCAGTCGCGGGGGTAGGTCGAGACGTTCCTTGACCAGTAGATCCTCGATCGCGTCCTGAATCGTGCGCTGTCGTTCGGCAAGGAAGGCCTCGAAGTCGTCTGGACCGAAAGAGGCTTGGCGTAGGATGTCGAAAGCTGTAGGGGAAATGAAATGCGATTCGAGGATTGCCCGCACGGCGGGTTCGCCATTTGCTGCAATCAGCTCCGGCAGGTACTCGTTAGGCAAACGGTCGTTGATAACCCTTCGATTCGTGTCAGCTGTTAGTGGTGTTCGGTTCAGAATTGAGTCGATGGTGTTGCCGAGGCGGTGATCTTTTCCCCAGCTCTTAGGCACGATATGGTGATCATCGAGATCGCCGAACTGCGGAACTGTGCCGGCCATCCAGTCACGAGGACTCCGGAGCACAAGAAGGTTGAAAATGCCATTGTAAACCGAGCTTCCACGCTTGGTCTCCCGCCGGAGGTCAAGTGCCTTAAAGCGTCCTCGAAACTCACCTATGAGCGCCGGCTCGGCTACGTCGTCCTCGAACCATGTCTTCACGTCCAAGAAATCGCGCGAGCTGGTGGATTCCACTGATCCTGAATAACGATTGGTAAAAACGCTGGCCCAATACCAGTGGCGGATCTTGCGCTGAGCGTCGAGCTGGCGGATCGCTGGTTGCGTCCGGGCCGTAGCCTGCAGTGCCGCGAAGGCTGGAAGGATCGAGACATAAGGGAGGTACTGCGATGAAATGGCACCAAATTCCTGCGGATGGCGGAGGAGGCCAATCGCCCGACGAAGTGCTTCGACTGCCTCGACCCACCGCTGCTCGAATTCAGCAATGTCACGAACCAATACCTCCTTGCGTAGCGAGCCGTCTACGTCGCGGACCTTCTTCTCCTGGCCCGGAAGGAGATAGTAGAGATATTTGGGTGAGCAGTAGGCTTGGCGAAGGATCGACATCACCTGAAGGATGTAGACATTCATTCGCTCGGTCTCGACGAAGTCTAGGCTTGGAGCCGCTTCGCGCCATAGGTGCTTGAGCTGAAGTCCCTTTGGCTTGAGGAGTGCATTGATCAGATCAAAGACATCGAGACGGATACCTCGGCTATTGATCTGGGTGAAGATGTCGCAGACTTTGTCGAGCTCCAACTCCTGGTCAAGCTCTATGTATGAAATCTGAAACTGCTGCGTAATTCCTTCAAGGTGTTTGTCAAACAGCCGAGCGTTCTCGGCGTGCAGCCGAGCGGCTTCGGCGCCAGCCTCGTCTCCAGCTTGCAGCGCCAGAGCTTCTCTAGACTCCCAGTACTCCTCATAACCTTGTGACCACCTCACTATGGACCGGTCACCTCGCCCGACGACGGCAAGAGGGAATTTGTGCCTTTCAAACTGTTCTGCATCGGTCTCTAGCGTTTTCTCCCCAGTGCGTGTCCAGTCGTACTCGAAAGCTTCGTCGTACGCCTCTTCCATAAAACGATCAACGCGGATGAAATAGAGGAAGCGATTGGCACGGCTAGGAGCTGGGACATTCGGTGCCATAAACGCGTAGTACATGGCGGTAAGGCGCTGCTGCCCGTCCAGCACAATGTGTTCGGGAGCACCTGGACCCTGAAAGCCATAGATGGGCTCGCAGGCGAGGGACTCGAAGTTGTCTTTTTTTCCTTTCCAAAGCAACAGGCTGCCGATGAAATAGTCGAGGAAGATGGAGCGCATTAGCTCGCTAATGTCCCAAGGCTTCCATTCAAACTCGCGTTGGAAATCGGGAATGACAAAACGGCCCTCACGAAGCCTATTCACTAGAATCATGAGGCTGACGTGATCCGGTTTCTGCGCGTCCTTCATGCCTTTCCTCCGTCAAAGATTTCATTCAGTAAACCTTCAATTATTAGCACAAGGCGATCGGTGTAGCAGTCCATGGTGGGAATGGCTCGTTATATTCCGGTATGGTTTGAGGCCGGCGATTACGGTCTGCCTACTCAACGCTGTCCCAATATTCGCGGTAGGAATTGATGTAGTAGGCCGTGGCCGCAGGGTCGATGTTCCAATAGTGACGGCAGAGCTGCTTGTACATCTCCAGCACGGGTTCGTAGCCGCAGAAGTCGAGCAGGCCATCCAGCGTGTTCTCGATGTGCGGGATATCGCGGCTGCGGGTGCTTAGGATGCCGTCAACTACCGGCTTGTATTGTCGCGCAGCCCGCTGCTGAAGATCCTGTATGCCCTGAGTGAAGCTAAGGATTGCCCGGAAAGTGACGTCGTAGGTACTCATCGTGACCCTTCCGGGTTGGGAAGCCGCCTCGCGGCCTGCTCCCTGGCGTGTTCTATCGCCTCATGCAGGCGGGCGCGCAGCAGCGGCAGCGGTGGCAGCTCCGTGAGATACTCGCTGACGCGGATGGATTTGGCATTGAGCTGAAGCAACTCCACTTGCTCTGCATCCGCGGAGGCGCAGAGGATGAGTCCAATCGGGGCCTCCTCCCCGGAAGCGCGCTCGTGCTTGTCCAGCCAGCGCAGGTACAACTCCATCTGGCCAACATGCGCGGGCTGGAAGGACTCAAGTTTCAACTCGACGGCAATCAGCCTACGGAGGTGCCGGTGGAAGAAGAGCAGGTCGAGATAAAAATCGTCCTTGCCGACGCTCATGCGCTTCTGCCGGGCGACGAACGCGAAACCAGTGCCCAACTCCAGCAGGACGCCCTCGATCTCGCGCAGGATAGCGCTCTCGAGATCGCGCTCGCTGTATGCCCCCGTGAGTCCCAGGAGGTCGAGAAGGTACGGGTCGCGAAAGACGAGGTCGGGAGTCATGTGGCCGTTGCGCAGATTGGCGATCTCCGCGGAAACGACAGCCTTCGGTCTTCTCGAGAGTGCGGTGCGCTCGAACAAGAGACTGCCGATCTTCTGGCGTAGCGTTCGCACATCCCAACGCTCGATGCGGCACAGCTCTGCGTAAAAGTCGCGGGCGAGCGGGTCCTTGATCGGGAGCAGCTCGACGAAGTGGCTCCAGCTCAATTCTTGCGACAGTGACGCAAGGATCTGGTCCTCCGTTATCCATTCGGCGAGCCGGGCCATCCGGGTGAGGGCAGTATAGGTGAACCCCGCGCCGAACTCTGCCGTCAATTCTTGCGACGCTGTCGCAAGAATCTGCTTTCCGTAAGCTGCACGCCCCGCCTGGAGATTTTCCTTGAGCAGACGTCGCCCCACCTGCCAGCAAAGCTGCGTATAGGTAGAGTTGGCGACTGCCGCGATCCGCTGGCGGGCGGACTGGATGAGAGCCCGTAGATCGGCCAAAAGAGCCACGGAATCGGTGGCCGCATTCGCCTTGGCCACAGGCGCGAGTTGTCTCGATTTGGCGACGGCTGCGCTGGTCCGCTTTTTCGCTCTCGTCACGAATGTGTCCCCACCTTCAGCAAGCCATCCAACAGCCCTTCGGCTTCCTTCTCGACGGCCAGAATCTCCGCGCTGATCTTCTCCAGCGTGCGCAGAGGCTGCGGTTTGTAGAAGTGGCGGGTGAAGCTCACCTCGTAGCCAACCTTGGTGGCGTCTTCCTTGATCCACGCATCGGGCGTATAGGGCAGAAGGTCCTGAACATTGGGCGAGAAGCCATCAAGGTAGTCCTGGAAGTCGGCGAGGAGCTGTTGCTGGCTGCCGCGGGACTTCAGGTCGCGCAGGGTGAACTTCGAGGTGTTGTAGAAGGCCTGGCCGGCGGCGGTGCAGAGCGCTTCGCTCTGCGCGGTGATGCGCGCCTTGTCGAGCATCCTCTTGGTGTCGAGCACCTTCTGTTTGGTCGGCTCGAGCACGGCATCCATGCGCCGGATGACGCACATCGGCAGGATGACGTCAGGGTACTTGCCGCGCTTGAAGAGGTCGCGGAGCACGTCATCCGCGATGCCCCAGAGGAAGGAGACAATCTTGTTATGGGTCGCCTGGTCCACTATCGGGGTCGCTCCATGGGGGTCTCAGCCTTTCCGTGGGAGTGATGCGAGACCTTGGCGACTCAACCGGTAGTTCGGGTCGGGGTTCCCTGCGGTCTTGTGTATCTCCCTCATTCTTCAGGTTCTTGAGATCATATCCAGGTTCCCGAGCTTCAGCAAGGCCTCGGACGGCGCGCACTCAACGCGCCGATGGGCGCACCCAACGCCTCCTTGGGGGCACTCAACGGCTCCTTGAAGGCACCCAACGCCTCGCGGAGCCCACGCAATGGCTCGATGAACCCGCGCAATGGCTCGATGGAGGCACACAACGTCTCGATGTGGGGTCGCAACGGCTCATTGCGAGCACGCAACGTCTCGATGTGAGGTCGCAATGGCTCATTGCGAGGTCACAAAGTCGGATTGCGAGGTCACAAAGCCAGATTGCGAGCTCACAAAGTGAGATTGCGAGCTCACATTCCCGGATTGCGAGGTTACAACGTGGCATTGCGAGGTCACAACGAGGCGTTGCGGGGTCTCATCGTGGCGATGCGGGGTCTCATCGTGGCGATGCGAGGGTGCAACGAGCGGCGGGGTGCGTCCATCGGACGGACGAATACTGGATGACGCGGATTCCACTGTCAAGCAGGGCAAAGAGTCGGTCGAGCTCGCCGTGGACAGGGCTCCTTGGACGGCCGTCCGCTCCAGACCCCACGACCGTCCTCTCCAGGGTTCAAAGGGTGAAATTCCCCTGGGGAAATGGGGTTGGCACGGCCTTTGCCCAATAGAGATGCGACCGCGCTGAGAATCCCCAAATCCGGGGATCCTGCCACGTGCGGACACCCAAACAACGGCGAGGTAACTTCATGAAAATCGCACGCAACGTACTCTTCGCCCTTCTCCTCCTAGGCGTCAGCGCCGGAGTGGCCTCCGCCCAGCTTTCGGTGGGCGCGGGGGTCCAGGTGGGACGGGGTCATGCCTCCGTCGACCTCGGCTTTTTCTACGACAGTCTCGCCTCCTATGGAAACTGGATCGAGCGCCCGAGCTACGGGTGGGTCTGGACTCCGCGCGACGTGTCCGCGAGCTGGCGCCCCTATCAGGCCGGTCACTGGGTCTGGAGCGACGAGGGTTGGACCTGGCTCACCGACGAGCCCTACGGCTGGGCGACCTACCACTATGGCCGCTGGTATCAGGACCCTGAGATCGGCTGGGCCTGGGTGCCGGGCAACGACTGGGCTCCGGCCTGGGTCTCCTGGCAGGAAGGCAACGACTACGTCGGCTGGGCTCCGCTGCCCCCCGGCGCCAACGTGAACGCCAGCTACACCCCGGGGCCCGACAACGCTCCTGGTTACAATAACGGCCCCGGGTACGACAACGCTCCGGGGTACGACGACCAGGCTCCCGCGTACGACAACGACGGTCAGGGCTATGAGGACGGTCCGGCCTATGACGACAACGAGCGCTATGAGAGCAGCCCGGTCTACGGCGGCGGCTACGGGGTTGACGGCGGCTATGGCTACGCCAACTACGCCTACGGCATCGCGCCCTCGGCGTACCTCTTCGTGCCGGTCCGCTCCTTCCTCTCCGTGGACCTGTTCGACTTCTTCGTGCCCTGGGTCCGGGTGAGCTCGTTCTTCGGCTACACCCGCAACTGCACCAGCTACCGGTACTACGGCGGCCACTACTTCAACCGCGGGATCGCCTTCGAGCACGTCCGCCGGTACTACCACGACGTGCCGCGCTACCGGCTGGCCGGGCTGGACGGCTTCCGGGGCCGCGGCTATCAGGTCGACGGCAACCGCGTCGCGTTCTTCCGTCCGCAGGTGAGCCGTAGCTGGCGGGGTTCGCCGATGGACCGCGCCGGCGCCCGGCGCTCGGTGGTGACCGCGGGCCAGTTCCGCAACGAGCACCCGGACCGCCAGCGGAACTTCGCCCAGATGAACCGCCAGAACCGTCAGGATCGCCAGGGCGGTGGACGGAACGCTCAGCGCACCGATGCGTGGACCCGCCGTCAGGGCGATGCCGCGCAGCAGGGCCAGGGCTTCCGCGGCGACCGCACGGGTCGCAACGGCCAGCGTTGGCAGCAGCAGGACCCGGCCACCCGGCAGCGCTCGTTCGACAACGGACGGGGCCAGGCGGACCGCCAGCAGCAGCTCAACGCTCAGCGTCAGCAGCTCAACCGCCAGCAGTGGCAGCAGAACAACGCTCAGCGCCAGCAGCAGTACAACGCCGAGCGTCAGCAGCAGAACAACGGCCAGCGGCAGCAGCGGTGGCAGCAGGATCAGGCTACCCGCCAGCGTTCGTTCGAGCGCGCTCAGCCGCAGCAGCGTCAGCAGCAGTATCAGCAGCGGCAGCAGCAGGTCCAGCCGCAGCGGCAGGCTCCGCCCCAGCGTCAGCAGTATCGTAACGACGCCGGCCGGGGCCAGAGCCGTGGCGAGGGCAACCGTGGCCACGGCAACGACCGCCGGCAGCACGGCGGCTAGACAGCTCTTCCCGGTTCTACAAAGGGAAATCCAAAAAAGACAGGGCTCCTTCGCGGCAACGCGGAGGAGCCCTCTTTCTATGCGGCCGCCGGGCTACTCCCCCCTCGCTCGTCAAAAAGTCCTGCCAGACGAGAACGATGGTCCACTTTTTGCTTCAGCGTGTTCCTGGAAGACGCGACGGGGCTCGGACCGAGCCGGCCGCGCCTTTCTTCGCGGAATGCTTTGTTGGCGATGAGGTTCAATTGAAGCTCTTTGGAGGTTGGCTCCCATGCAGCTCTATCCGGTCTACCTGAGTTTGACAGGACGCCACTGCGTCGTTCTCGGCGGCTGTGGCCTGGCGGAAGCCCAAGTGCGTAGCCTGCTGTCGGTCGAGGCGCAGGTCACGGTGGTGGCTCCGGAGATCACCCCCGGTCTCGGCGAGTTGGCGATGGCTGGGCGCATCGGCCTCGTCGACCGGCGCTATCGCCGGGGGGACTTGAGAACGGCGTTTCTCGTCCTGGTCGTAGGCCAGTCGCCCGTGGTGACCGATTCCGTCTGGGAGGAAACGCGGGGTCGCAATGTGCTCGTAAATACCCTGAACGATAGCCCGCATTGTGACTTCATCGCTCCGGAGGTCATCCGCCGCGGTGAGCTGGCCGTGGCGATCTCGACAGGCGACAAGGCCCCGGCGCTCGCCGAACGCCTGCGTCAGCGGCTGGAGTCCGAGCTCGGCGATGAGCACGCCCGCTTCCTGGAGATTGCTGGAGCGTTGCGCGACCCCCTCGCCCGCCGCTGGCCGGACTTTGAGACCCAGCGCACTCTTTGGTACAGGCTCATTGACTCCGACGTGCTCACCCTGCTGCGCCGGGGAAATGAGACGGCGGCCCTGGCCCGCATCAAGGAGATCCTTGGAGTGACCCCTGAGGATCCGGCGGCCGCCGCAACCCCGGAATCGAAACGAGCTGCTTGAAGATCGTTCCGATGCAAAACGTGCAAGGAATCAAAGCGTCCGTCTCCGGGACCCTCCTGTTCTTGGGTTTGACCTTCTCAGGCTGCCAGACCAGGACCGAGAAGGCGATCCCAAAGGCGGAACCCGCCCGCAGGGCCGGGCTGTCGGGAGCACGGAGCGCTGTGGGCATCGCCGACGACGGCCAGTGGCTGATGCCGGCGAAGAGCTACGCCAGCACCCGCTTCAGCGAGCTCGGGGAGATCAACGCCCGCAACGTGGGGACCCTCAAGGTCGCCTGGACCTTCTCGACCGGCAGCACGCGCGGGCAAGAGGCGGCGCCGCTCGTCGTCGGCGGCACGATGTACGTGGTCACGCCGTTCCCCAACTATCTCTATGCGCTCGATCTGGCGAATTCGGGCGGCGGCGAAGTGGGTCTACAAGCCGCCGGTCGGATGCGGCGGCTCAAGGAGTCGCCTGCTGCGATCAGGTAAATCGCGGTGCGAGCTATTTCGGCGGGAAGATTTTCTACAACACGCTCGACGGCCAGACGGTCGCCGTGGACGCGGAGACCGGCAAGGAGGTCTGGCGCACGCCGCTCGGCGACATCAACAAAGGCGAGATCGATCACCATGGCGCCGCTGGTGGTCAAGGGCAAGGTGCTGGTCGGCAACAGCGGCGGCGAGTTCGGCGTCCGCGGCTGGCTGACGGCGCTCGATGCGGCGACCGGCAAGATCGCCTGGAAGGCCTTCAGCACCGGTCCCGACGCGGACGTGCTGATCGGCCCGGACTTCAAGCCCTTCTACGCCATGGACCGCGGCAAGGATCTCGGCGTCACGACCTGGCCGCCGGACGCCTGGAAGATCGGCGGCGGCACGGTGTGGGGCTGGATCTCCTACGATCCCGAGCTCAACCTGATCTATTACGGCACCGGCAACCCCGGCCCCTGGAACCCCGATCAGCGCCCCGGCGACAACAAGTGGACGTGCGGCATCTTCGCCCGCGACGCCGACACCGGCGAGGCGCGCTGGTTCTACCAGTTGAGCCCGCACGACCTCTTCGACTACGACGGCGTCAACGAGAACGTGCTGCTCGACCTGAACGTCGACGGGCAGTCCGCGCAAGGTCCTCCTCCATCCCGACCGCAACGGCTATCTCTACGTCCTGGACCGCGCGACCGGCGAGGTGCTCTCGGCCGACGCCGTTCGCCTACATCAACTCCACGCACCGGCGTCGATCTGAAGACCGGGCGCACCTGCGCGACGTCGAGGCGAAGCGGACCGGCGCCGGCAAGACGGTCCGCGACGATCTGCCCGGCCGCGCCGGGCGCGAAGGACTGGCAGCCCTCCGCCTTCTCGCCGCGCACGGGGCTGCTCTACATCCCGCACAACAACCTCTGCATGGACTTCGAGGGCATGGAGGCCAACTACATCGCCGGCACGCCGTTCGTGGGCGCCAACGTGAAGATGTACGCCGGTCCCGGCGGCAACCGCGGCGTCTTCACCGCCTGGGACCTCGCGGCGCACAAGCCGCGCTGGCAGATCAAGGAGAATTTCCCGGTCTGGAGCGGCGCCTTGGCCACGGCCGGCGACGTCGTCTTCTACGGCACGATGGAGGGCTGGTTCAAGGCGGTCGACGCCCACACCGGCAACCCGCTCTGGAAGTTCAAGACCGGCTCCGGGATCATCGGCCAGCCGGTCACCTATCGCGGGCCGGACGGCAAGCAGTACGTCGCCATCCTCTCCGGCGTCGGCGGCTGGGCCGGCGCCGTGGTCGCCGGCGAGCTCGATCCGCGCGACGCGACCGGCGCCCTCGGCTTCGCCGGCGCCATGGGGGATCTGCCGCAGCATTCGACCGGGAGGGGAGCTGTATGTGTTCGCGCTTCCATAGAGAGCTGGCCCTCGCTGGCGCTCGCTCGTCCTGACGGTCGCGTGCTGGGGTCAGGGCCGCGAATGCCGCCGCCCCGGCTTCCGCACGAGCTGCGGGTGTGCGCCGATCCGAACAACCTTCCGTTCTCGAACCGCGGGCTGGAAGGCTTCGAGAACCGGCTCGCCGAGCTGGTGGCCCGCGACCTTCACGCCACCGTGCGCTACACCTGGTGGCCGCAGCGCCGCGGCTTCATCCGCAACACGCTGAAGGCGGGCGACCTGCGACGTGCGTGATGGGCCTGCCGAGCAGCGTCGAGCTGGCCTGCGACGACGCGGCCCTACTACCGGTCGACCTACGTCTTCGTGTCCCGGCGGGACCGCGGGATCGCGGTGCGCTCCTTCGACGACGCGGCCCTGCACAGGTTGCGCATCGGCGTGCAGATGATCGGCGACGACGGCACCAACTCGCCGCCGGCCCATGCCCTCGCAAATCGCGGAATGATCGACAACGTCGCGGGCTACTCCGTCTACGGCGACTACTCCCAGCCCACTCCGCCGGCCCGCATCGTCGAGGCGGTGGCGCATGGCGACGTCGACGTGGCCGTCGTCTGGGGGCCGCTCGCCGGCTACTTCGCCCCGCGCCAGGGAGTACCGCTGGCGCTGGTGCCGGTATCGCCGCAGATCGACCGGCCGTTCCTCCCGTTCGTCTTCGACGTCTCGATGGCGACGCGGCGGGGCGACGACCAGCGGCACGCCGAGCTCGAATCGTTCATCGAGCGGCGGCAGCCGGAGATCGACGCCCTGCTGAATCGCTATGGGATTCCACGGGTGGGAGTGTAAACGATCGATGCGACGCCATCTTTTCCCGGTTTCCATCCTGCTGGCTCTGGCGCTCGCCGGCTGTCCGCGGGAGACGCGGAGCTTCCACGCGCCGGCCTCGGAGAGCGCCCGGCCCGAGCCTGTGCGGCAGGTCAGCCTCCAGCCGGGCGCGGCCCTGCCCAAGCAGGCGGCGAGCGGCCCCTACGAAGGCAACGCCTGGGCCATCAGCCAGGGGAAACGGCTCTACGAGCAGTTCAACTGCGTCGGCTGCCATTTTCACGGCGGCGGCGGCATCGGGCCGCCGCTGATGGACGAGCAGTGGATCTACGGCGGCAGCGGCCAGAACATCCACGACACCATCGTCCAGGGGCGCCCGAACGGCATGCCCTCCTACGGCGGCCACATCCCGGACGGCCAGGTCTGGATGATCACGGCCTACGTGCGCACGCTCTCGGGCCAGGTGCCGAAGCCGGAGCGCCCCACCCGCAACGACGAGCTCTTCCCGCACCCCTCCGAGCAGGCGATGCCGCGCAAGACGCCACGGCCGGCCCAGGCGAGTCATCCGGGATGAACGCCGGGATGAACGCCATCGGCTATCACTCCGCCTTGCACGCGCACGGCATCGAGGCGGCCCGCATCGGCCATCTCTGGTGGCTGATGTTCTGGGTCTGCTCGGCCGTCTTCGTGCTGGTGATGGCGGCGGCTGTCGTCGCCGTCACGCGGCGGCCCGACTCCACGGGGCTGCCCGGCCCGGTGGCGCCCCGCTCGCGCCTCTGGATGACCCGGGCCGTGGCCGGCGCGGTCGGCCTGACGATCGTCATCCTGTTCGTCCTGCTGTTCGCGAGCTTCGCGACGGGCCGTGCCGTGGCCTCGCTTCACGCGCCCCAGGCGGCCGTCATCAAGATCACCGGCCACCAGTGGTGGTGGGAGGTGGAGTACCAGGACCCACAGCCGTCGCCACATCGTCCACACCGCCAACGAGATCCACATCCCCGCCGGGCGGCCCGTCCTGCTCCACCTGGCGTCGGCCGACGTCATCCACAGCTTCTGGGTTCCCAGCCTGCACGGCAAGCGCGACCTCATTCCCGGGGCACGATTCGCAACTCTGGATCCAGGCGGACCGCCCGGGGGTCTATCGCGGCCTCTGCGCCGAGTTCTGCGGCCATCAGCACGCCCACATGGGGTTGCTGGTGATCGCCGATCCGCCGAAGCAGTACGCCGCCTGGTACGCCGCCCGGCTCCGGACCCCGCCGCCGCCGGTAAACCCGATCGAGCAGCGCGGGCGGCAGGTCTTCGAGTCAGCCCCCTGCGCCCTGTGCCACACCATCGGGGGAACGACGGCCTCCGGCAGCCTGGGACCCGACCTGACGCACCTCGGCAGCCGTCGCACCCTCGCCGCCGCGATGCTGCCGAACACCGCCGCGAACCTCGGCGCCTGGATCGTCGATCCCCAGGCGGTCAAGCCCGGCAACCAGATGCCGGCCAACAGCCTCGCCCCCGGCGACCTGCAAGCCGTCGTGGCCTATCTGGAGAGCCTGCGATGAGGGAGCTGAACGCCGAGCCGCTGGACCGGGAGCTGGTGCCGGACGAGGAGGCCGTCGCCGACGCGGCCGCCGCCGAGGACCGGCGGCTCCTCGAACGGACGTGGAAGTACGCCTCCGGCCTCCGCGGCTGGCTCGCCGAGGTGGACCACACGAAGATCGGCGTGCGCTACATCGTCACCGCCTTGATCTTCTTCGCCTTCGGCGGCATCGAGGCGCTGATGATGCGCGTCCAGCTCGCGCGGCCGGAGAACCGCTTTCTCGGCCCCGACCTCTACAACCAGGTGTTCACCACCCACGGCTCGACGATGATGTTCCTCTTCGCCGTGCCGATGATGCACGGGCTCGGCGTCTACCTGGTGCCGCTGATGGTCGGCACGCGCAACCTCGCCTTCCCGCGGCTGAACGCCTTCTCCTACTACGTCTACCTGATCGGCGGCCTGTTCCTCTACGCCGCCTTCTTCCTCAACACCGGGCCCGACGCCGGCTGGTTCGCCTACGTGCCGCTTTCAGGGCCGCAGTTCAGCCCCGGCAAGCGGGTGGACGTCTGGGCGCAGATGATCACTTTCACCGAGATCTCGTCGCTCGCGGTGGCGGTCAACCTCATCACCACCATTTTCAAGCAGCGGGCGCCGGGAATGTCGCTCAACCGCATCCCGCTCTACGTGTGGGCGATGCTGGTGACCTCGTTCATGGTGGTCTTCGCGATGCCGGCGGTGATGCTGTCGAGCCTCATGCTGGCCCTCGACCGCCTGATCGATACCCATTTCTTCAACCCGGCGGAGGGCGGGGACGCCCTGCTCTGGCAGCACCTCTTCTGGTTCTTCGGCCATCCGGAGGTCTACATCATCTTCATTCCGGCGACGGGGATCGTCTCCTCGATCCTCGCGCCGTTCACTCGCCGCGAGGTCTTCGGCTACATGGCCCTGGTGCTCTCGCTGGTGGCGACCGGCTTCATCGGCTTCGGCCTCTGGGTGCACCACATGTTCGCCACCGGCCTGCCGCAACTCGGCGCGAGCTTCTTCACCGCGGCGAGCATCATGATCGCCATCCCGACCGGAACGCAGATCTTCTGCTGGATCGCGACCCTCTGGGGCGGGCATCTCCGTTTCAAGACGCCGCTGCTCTATCGTGCTCGGCTTCCTCTTCACCTTCGTGATCGGCGGCCTGACGGGCGTGATGCTCGCCGCCGTGCCGCTCAACCTTCAGGTTCACGACACCTTCTTCGTCGTCGCCCATTTCCATTACGTGCTGATCGGCGGCGCCGTCTTCCCGCTCCTCGGCGGCCTGTTCTACTGGTTCCCCAAGATCACCGGCCGGATGCTGTCCGAGACGTGGGGAAGGATCTCTTTCGCAGTGGTCTTCGTGGGTTTCCAGGTCACCTTCTTCCCCCAGCACATCCTGGGGCTCGAAGGCATGCCGCGCCGGGTCTACACCTACCTGCCGGGCACCGGATGGGGGAGCCTGAACCTGCTGTCCACGGTGGGAGCGTTCGTCCTAGGCTCAGGCGTGCTGGTTTACGTGCTCAACGGCATCGTCTGCCTGCGGCGCGGGGAGCCGGCCGGCAACGATCCCTGGGGATCGGACACCCTGGAGTGGTCGGTCTCCTCGCCTCCGCCGCCCTACAACTTCCAGTTTTTGCCCACGGTGAGCGGACGCTCGCCCCGGTGGCTCTGGCACGACCAGCATCCGGTAATCACCGGCCTGCGCAGCGACCGTCGCGAGTTCCTCATCACCCACCTGATGGACGCCGAGCCGGACCATCGCCAGGTGTCTCCCGGTCCCACGCTCTGGCCCTTCATTCTCTCGCTCGGCGTGGGGGTGACGTTCATCGTCGGCATCTTCACCCCCTGGGGCCTGCCGATCGGCGCGGTGCCTGTCGCGGTGGCGCTCATCGCCTGGTTCTGGCCGCGCGGCGACCAGGGACATAAGGTTCTCAAGGAGAAGTCATGAAGCGGCCTCCTTCGATTGACGTCTCGGAGCTGCCCACCACCGCCTTCGGCCAACGGGACCCGCTGTGGTGGGGAGTCACCGGTGTCATGTGCATCGAGGGGACGATGTTCGCCCTCATGGCGGCGAGCTACTTCTATCTGCGCGGCGGCGCCTACGTCTGGCCGCCGCCTGGAGTGCTCCATCCGGGCCTCGGGATCACCTCCCTCAACCTCGCGATTCTGCTCCTCAGCATCGTCCCCATGCACCTCGCGGCGCAGGCGGCGGAGCGCGAGGATCTGCCGAAGATCCGCCTCTGGCTGATCGTGTCGACCGTGCTGTTCGTCGCCTTCCTGGGCCTGCGAATCTCCATCATGGCTCACCTCACCTTCCGCTGGGACAGCCATGCCTACGGCTCGCTGGTCTGGGTGACGATGGGGCTCCACACGCTGCACGTCCTCACCGGCATCGTGGAAAATCTTCTCTTCATCACCGTGCTGACCCGCGGGCCGGTCGAGGACAAGCTGATGGACGACCTCCGCCTGAACAGCATGTACTGGTACTTCGTCGTCGCCTGCTGGGTGCTCTTCTACTGCATCTTCTACCTGGACCCGGGGCTGCTGGGCACCCGCGGGGCTTGAGGATTCGCTGATGGCCGGCCGCACCGAAGAGCTCAGCACGCATCGTCCCGAAAAACGGGACGTGGTGCTCTGGATGGCGGTGCTCGCCGGCCCGCTGGCCTGGGTGCTGGCCGAGCAGGTCAGCTACATGACGGCTGCCACCGCCTGCTGGCTGGGGCGCCCTCTTCTCCTCTACCTCGTGGCCCTGGGCACCTTGGGAATCGCAGGGATCGGCGCGGCGATCGGCTGGCGCCGGTGGCGGCAACAGCCGGAGGGATCGAGCGAGAAGGGCGACATCCGGGACACTCGCCGCCGCTTCATGGCCATGGCCGGCTTCTGGATGTGCCTCGGCTTCGCGCTCGCGATCCTGGCCTTCGCGGTACCTCCTCTGCTGCTGCGGGTCTGCGACTGATGGTGGCCATGCTCCTCCATGCCGGGCATCATCTCGAAACCGGCACCATCCTCTCCTGGTGGTCGTGGGAACCATTCACGATCGCTTTGCTGGCGCTCTCGGGAGCTCTCTACGCCGCCGGCCTCGCCCGGCTCTGGCGGCGGGCCGGGGTGGGGCAGGGGATCAGGCGCTGGGAGGCGCTCTGCTTCGCGGCCGGCTGGCTGGCGCTGATCGTGGCGCTGCTCTCGCCGGTTGACGCCCTGGGTGGCATTCTGTTCTCAGCCCACATGGTGCAGCACGAGCTGCTGATCCTGGTCGCCGCGCCGCTGATGGTCCTCGGCCGGCCGTTGGCGCCGTTTCTGTGGGCGCTGCCGCCGGCCGGCCGGGACGTGGCGGCGGAGTGGACGCGGAACCCGGCCTTCGCGACGACATGGCGCCGGCTGACCGCGCCGTTCGCCGTCTTCCTGATCCACGGCCTGGCGCTGTGGATCTGGCACCTGCCGAGCCTCTATCAGGCGACGCTGGACGATGAATTCATCCACTCGCTTCAGCACCTGAGCTTCTTCCTCAGCTCCGTCCTCTTCTGGTGGTCGCTGATCCACGGTCGGTTCGGGCGGCTGGGCTATGGCGCCGCCGTGGTCTACGTCTTCCTCACCTCCCTGCACAGCGGCGTCCTCGGAGCGCTGCTGACCATGGCCCCGCGCCTGTGGTACCCCATTTACGAGGCGCGCACGAGCCGCTGGGGGCTCTCGCCACTCGAAGACCAGCAGCTCGCCGGCCTCATCATGTGGATCCCCGCCGGAGTGGTCTTCATCGTCCTCGGGCTCGGGCTGTTCGCGGCCTGGCTGCGGGAGGCGGAGCGGCGGGTGGCCCGCACCCGGAGCGAGATACTGCTGCGGGCAAGCGAGCCCAAGGAGAAACAGGCATGACGATCCATCGCCGCGACTTTCTGCGCTCCCTCCTCGCGGCGGGAGCGCTCGCCGGGGCTGGCCGGCTGTCCTTTGCGCAGCCGGCTCGCGGAGTCTCCCTGGGTCTCCTCCTCGATCCCGAGACTCCCGAAGGGCGGGGAGCGAGCCTCGGCCTCGACGAGGCGCATCGTGTGGGCGAGCTGCTGCACGTCGAGATCACGTCCGGACCTATCTCCAGCTTCGCGCTGATCGGTCTCGAACCCCCGACGGAGGGGACGAAGGCGGTGTTCCTGGCGGCCGCAACGCCAACGCCATCCTCGGGACTGGCCTGGGATGTGACCTCCAGCCCGGCTTTCCGGCGACGGGCCCTCGATAGCTTCAAGGACCCCAAGGATCTGCGCGTCGCCGACTGGCACTCCGGCCTGATGAAGTTCGGCGCCGAGGAGCTCAACGTCCGCTTTCGGCGCCGCTTCGGCCAGCCCATGGACGAGCGCTCCTGGCACGGCTGGGTGGCGGTGAAGTGCGCCGTCGAGCTGGCCCTGCGCTATCCGGGCGGCGATCCAAGGGAGAGGATCGGCGACCTGCGCCTCGACGGCCACAAGGGGATGATGCTGAGCTTCGATCCCCGCGACGGCCACCTGGTCCAGCCGGTCTACCTGGTGGATGGGCAGGGAAAGCTCGTGGATCAGGTGGAGCCGGAATGAAAGTCTGGGCCTTCCTCCTCCTTCTCTTCGGCGCCCTGCCTGCCGTCGCGGCTCCGCTCGCCTACGTCACCAACGAGGTCGCCGGCACGATCACGATCCTCGACACCGCCACCAACCAGGTCGTCTCGACGGTCGCGATGACTCCGGTCGGCGCCCGGCCGCGGGGCATCCAGCTCACCGCCGACGGCAAGCGCCTTTACATTGCCCTGAGCGACCTCGAGCATCTCGCGAAGGGACCCGCGGACGCCGTCGTGGCGCTCGATGCGAAGACGTTCAAGGAGATTCAGCGCTTCGATGTCGGCACCGATCCCGAGCGCTTCGTCGTCACCCGTGACGGCTCCCGCCTCTTCTCCGCGAACGAGGACGCGGGCACGGCGACGGTGACCGACGTCAGTAAGAACAAGGTGATCGCTTCGCTGGTGGTGGGCATCGAGCCCGAGGGCGTGGCCCTGAGCCCGAACGGGCGCTGGGTCTACGTGACGGCCGAGACGAGCAACACCGTCTCGGTGATCGACACCCGCACGCTGCAGGTCGTCACGACCTTCCTCGTCGATCCCCGCCCGCGCGTCGCGGCCTTCTCGCCGGACGGCAAGCGGGCCTACGTCACCGCCGAGGTCGGCGGCACGATGGCTGTGATCGACGCCGTCCATCACCAAGTGCTGCGCACCATCAAGCTGCCGCCGCGCTCCAAGCCCGTGGGCGTCGTCGTCTCTCCGGATGGCCGCCGCATCTACGTCGCCAACGGCCACGGCAACTCGGTCTCCGTGATCGACGCCGCCACCGAGACGCTGACCTCCACGATTCCGGTGGGCAAGCGCCCCTGGGGAATCGACGTCACCCGCGACGGTCGGCGGCTCTACACCGCCAACGGCCTGAGCGGCGACGTCTCGGTCATCGACACGGCGACGCTCAAGGTGATCGCGACCATCCTGGCGGGGAAGGGGGCGTGGGGCGTGGTGATCGGGCGGTAAGCTCCGCGTATGGACGCCTCAGTTTTGTTCCTCGCGGCTCTTCTGGCACAGGCGGCCGCTCCAGCGCCTCCGCCATCCTTCGGCGACACCCTCGTCGTCACCGCTTCGCGTAGCGAGGAGCGCCTGACGGATGCCGTCGCTCCGACCTCCGTCCTCAGCCGCGAGGACCTCGACCGCTCGCCCGGGCAGACGCTCGACGATCAGCTCCGGCAGATTCCGGGCTTCAGCCTGCTGCGGCGATCGAGCAGCCTCACCGCGCATCCAACCTCGCAGGGCGTCTCCCTGCGCGGCCTTGGCCCCAGCGGCGCCAGCCGCACGCTGGTGCTCTTCGATGGCGTGCCGCTCAACGACCCCTTCGGCGGCTGGGTCTACTGGAACCGGTTGCCGCTCTCCAGTCTCGAATCCGTCGAGGTGGCGCGCGGCGCCCTCTCGCAGCTCTACGGCAGCGCGGCCATGGGCGGGGCGATCCAGCTCCTGCCGCGCCCGCCGCGGCCCGGCACCCTGGAAGTGACCGCGCGCGGCGGCGACCGCCGGACCGGCGACGCCGAGGTCTTCGCCAGCGATGCCGCACCAAGCGGAAACTGGGGCTACACCCTCGCCGGACGCGCCTTCCGCACCAGAGGCTTCTTCGTCCTCTCGCCGGAGAACCGGGGCGCCGTGGACCGGCCGTCGACGGTCGGCTTCGGCACCCTCCTCGGCCGCGTCACCTGGGGCGGCTACCATCTGGGAGTCAACGCCTTCCGCGAGGAGCGGGGCAACGGCACGGCGCTCCAGGTGAACGACACCAGCCTGCAAGCGCTCCAGGCGGGCTGGGCCGGCGAGCACTGGCAGTGGGATGCCTTCGGCCAGACGCAACGCTTCCGCAGCACCTTCTCGCGTGTGCTGCCGGACCGCTCCCGGGAGTTTCTCACCGCCAAACAGGACTTCGAGACCACCGGCTTCGGAGCCTCAACCGCCTGGCGATCCTCCGGCGGCCTGCTGGCCGGCGCCGACCTGCGCCGCGCCTCCTGGGACGATCAGGATCAGACCCTTGGCGGCCTCTACGTGCAGCAAACCTTCGGCGTCACGCCCCGGCTCGACCTCCTGGCGGGAGCGCGGCTCGACCTGTGGGCGAGCAGCACCACGCGGACGAGCTTCAACCCTCGGCTCGGCGCCGCCTTCCGCGCCACCGATGCGCTCACCGTCCGCGGCTCGGCTTACCGTGGGTTCCGGGCACCGACCCTCAACGAGCTCTACCGTCCCTTCCAGGTAGGCAACGTCGTGACCCTCGCCAACGCCGATCTGCGCGAGGAGACCCTGACCGGGGCCGAGATCGGTGCCGATCTCACCCCTTCGTCCGGTCTCTTCGCCCGCTTGAACCTCTTCCGCAACCGGATCGACGGCGCGGTGGGCAATGTCACCCTGGCGGTCACGCCGCAGGGCATCACCCGCCAGAGGCAGAACCTGGATCGGGTGACCGCCGAGGGCGTCGAGGCCGAGCTGCGCCTGCGCCCCTCGCGATCATCGCGCTGGGAGATCCAGGCCTCCTATCTCTACACGGACTCGCGCGTCGACCGCAACGGCCTGCGCGTGCCGCAGGTACCGCTGAATCAGGGCTCTCTGGGAATCGCCTTCGCGGGACCGGTCGCCATCCTTCTCCAGGGCCGTTGGGCCGGCCGGCAGTTCGACGACGACCTCAATCAGCTCCCGCTGAGTGGCTACGCCGTGGCCGATCTCTCCCTGCACCGCCCCTTTGGGCGTCATCTGGACGTTTTCCTCTCCGCAGAGAACCTGTTCGACCGGAAAGTGGTCACCGGACGCACGCCGGTCGAGACCCTCGGGTCGCCGCGTCTCGTTCAGTTGGGGGTGAAGGTTCGGCGGTAGAGAGCTTTACCGCTGGAGCCGCCGGCAACAGGAGCCCGCCCAAGGGCAGCAAGGCAACGAACATCACGAAGGCGAGGCGCATCCTCACCCCTATTTCCATTCCCCGATCGAAGACATCCAGCCGTCTGAACGGATAGAGCAGCCAAGGGAGAGCCCACGCTCCGATCGCGGTGTCCACCACAGGAACCAGCAAAGCGAGCCCCAGGCCGGCGGGGGCCAGTCTTGGCCGCAGGGCCAGAGCCAAAGGCAGCAAGGGCAGGATCAGAAAGCTCACGGACCAGGCCGCCATCGCAGAGGGGGATACGGAGACCTGGGAGGCAAGGTTGGACAACATCGTGAAGAGAACGAAACACATCGCCGCGAGGGCGGAGAAGAGTCCGACAATCAGGGCGAGCTCGCGGAATCTTTCGTGGGCGGCCAGAGGGCCTGCCAGCAGAGCAAAGGCCAGCCCGGCCTGGGTGACGAAAAGGTACAGGCCCACGGCGGGCGGACCCAGGGGCGTCGGGTGCCGCAGGCGCAGGAAACGGGCCAGGCTGCCGGCCACCGCCTGCAAGGAGCCGAGCGCAGCCAGGATAAGGGTGACCACCAGCCAAGGGCGTAGCGCCGGATCCTGGATCGGATCGTAGCCCGGCTCGGGCCTCGAGCCGCGCGCAACCAGCCATCCGATCGCAAGGCTGGCCTCAAGTGGGAGCAGCAGGGCTTTGGCCCGCATCCAGGTCCCCCGGGTTGCCTCCGCCCTTCCGTTGCGTTGCGGAAGCTCCAGGCCCTGAGGCCGGGTCCACCTCTCCGACCAGGAGCCGCTCTGCCACCATTGCCGTAAAGCCAGCCGCAGATCGAGCCATTGCGAATGCCGGCGCACACTCCCGGCCTGCCCGTAGACACTCCGTGTCAGAGTTTTCTGGTAAGGAGCTCCGATGTCTGCCCAAAGAGCCATCGCAACGAATGGCACAGGTTGCGGCAGCAGGCAGAGCCAGGGTACCAGCCGCAGGGTACGTCGTGACTGTTGCGAGAAGCGGAGATCCGACTTGGCATAGATCGCCAGGCAGCCGGCCTGGGCGAGGTGGAGGGCGATGCAGACGACAAGAATGATCTTTCGTCCGCCGGCCGCGGCCAGCCACATGCATCCGGCGAAGGGCAGGAGGACTCCGGTGACCGTCAGCCAGATTCCGAAGACTCCCGAGCGGTTTGCCCAAAGCCATCGAGAGCTGCGTGGCAAAGGTTCTGGAGCGGCATCCAGATCCAGGCATGCGGCCGTGGGACGCAATACCCAGGTTGACGAACCGTTCATCCAGCGCCGTGCAAGCGGGATCAGAAAAAAAACTGCCAGGGGGAGACTACCGAGAAGCCAGAAAGCGAGATGGAGTCCGCGCCGTAACGCTCGCCCGGGAGGCGTCCGATGGGTGAGATAGCGCTCCAGGAGCACACCCGAGACCGGCGCGAAGGCAAGGAGCCCAAGGGCGATCCGCCCCCAAAGCTCACGGGAGTCGCGCCAGGGAGGCCAGCTCCACCAGAGCGCGGGTTCGAGGAGCATTTGCAGGATCAGGAGGACCATCGCCGCCACGAAGGCTGCTGTCTCGAAACTCACGTGGGTCCAGAAGCTCCGTCCACTCGTGTCGCGGCCGGTGGGACGGTGCCGGCGCCAGACTTCGGCGGCACGGGTGGCGCGAGGATCGGCGCTCATGCCGTCGTCTCCCGAAGCCGCGCGGCCCAGCGGTCGAGCTCCGGTCCACGCCGGTGACGCACCTGACCCCACCACGGGAGAGCCAATCCCCCGAGGGGCAGGACCGCTGTGAGAGCGATGGCTCGCAATAGCGTCCGCAAGGACGTGGGCAGGCCTGGATCTTTCAGGTCGCGGAGCCGAAACGGCGCCAGCCATCGGGCGGCGATCACGATTCCCGCAACTGGGCTCGCCAGGGCACCGAAGGTCACGATCCCCAGAAAGATCGGCGGCCGGGCCAGGACCGGAGAAAGAGCGGCTGGAATTAGAAATAGGAAGAGCATTGCGATCCTTCCCGTATACGGACGCTCGGGTGTGCCGAAGAAGAGACTGAGGACGAAGGACCACATCGCGGCCAGGAGCGTGACGCTGGCGCTCAGGAGACCGATCATCAAGAGAAGATCTGCCAGGGTGCCTCTTTGCGCCAATGCATCCAGGACACCGCTCAAAGTACCCAACAGGAAGACTGGCGGGACCAAGGCCAGGGAGGTGCCGGAGGGATGGCGGGTCAGTGCGGCGAGGCGCGGAAATCGCTCGTGGCTCCGGCCCGCCGTTCCGGCCAGGAGCAGCACGACTCCCGGGAGCACCGAGAGGGCCAGCAGAAGAAGAAACAGTGAGCCAGGCAGGACCCAGACGGGAAGGAGAAAGAACCCGAAGGCCGCCATCAGCCGGGAGAGAGCCGCGCTCTCGAAGAAGAGCAGGAAGATCTTCCCCGCGACGGCTTGGCTCCGGCGTTGCTCGGTCTCGCCGAGGATCTCCTCCTGTCTTGGCCTCCCGGTGGCGGCGAGAGGGTGCCGGCGGGCGGCCCGTGTGTGGTAGAGGGTCTGGATAACTCCCTTGTCTTCCCTTCTGTCCTCCGAGGCCGGGAGCCAGAGGAGCAGCGGAAGCAACGAGAAGGGAACGGGCAGGAGCAGGCTGAGCGGCAAGAGGCGGAAAGTCAGCGCCCGGCCCGGAGTCATCTGGAGCAGCGAGCCGCGAATCCTGGAGTGAGCCAGAGCAGCGCTGGCGCCGGCTACGTGCAGAAAGATGCACACGACGATCGCGGTCAGGGACCGGCCTCGGCCTAGAAGGTAGAGCCCCGAGAACCAAGGGGCGATCTGGCACCCGACGAGCCAGGCGATCTGAGGGACGAGACGTTGAGACCAGGATCGGAGACGGGTATCCATCGTCGTCAGGAAGCTTCTCGGTCCGAGCCTTGCCGGCAAGTTCTTTTCCAGATCGAGGACTGTTTTCGGCCGTGCCGCGAACGCCCACAAAGGAGGGGTCCGGGTAAGTCGCTGCCAGAGGGGAATGACGGCCAGGCCCAGCAAGGGAATGCCAGCGAGGATCACCCGCGTCATGCGGACCCAGGGGACCTCTCGCAGGCCCGAAGGTGTCCTCGCCACCAGCAGGCGGTCGATGATCCAGGTGTTGAAAAGAACGAGAGCTATCAGAAGGATGCGCCCCGCGGGAGAGCCGCCGAGCTGGCCGACGATCGGAAGAGGGCCTTCGCCGGGAGCCCGGAGCAGGATGTCGAGATAGGCCGTGGAGAAGAGCAACCCGACGGCCAGGATGGCGGTCCAATAGCTCTCATCGAAGCTGAGCCACCGCGAGAGTCCGCGATAATCCCAAGCGAATCGAGGCCAGCGGCTCGCGATCTCCTGCAGGCGTTGCATCCGCGGATCGGCTATGGCGTTCAGTGTGCGCTCCCCTCCGGACCGAGCCGTAGCGCCAAGCCGATGGCCTTCTCAGCGCTTGCCGCATCGTCGAGGCCCTGCGGCCGGCCGCGTCCCGGGCTTGGGGCGAGATGGGCGTGGAGCCAGGTCCGCAAGACTGCTTCCCCTTGGGGGCGGCCTCTTTGCAGAGCGTCCTTCACGCCCCAGGCGAGAGCTGTCCGCCAGAGGTCGGGAGTGTCCCAAAGACGGGCGAGCAGCGGTTGGATAGGAGGATCGGAAGGGGAAGCCGCCTCGTCGGCGGTCCAGAGAGCAGCCCTCTCGGTCCAGGCGGCCTCGTCTCCCTTTTCCGGCCCGCACCAGATCTCCGCCTCGGCTCTGTCCCCATCGCCGGCAAGACAGGGCAGGAGCGCCCGAGCCCTGTCCTCCTGCAGCCAGCCGTGACGAATCAAGCGCAACGCCAGTCGTGCACCTTCCGGAGTGGGAAGCTGCTTGACTATCCCGGGAACGAGGTGCGGTGAGTGTTTGGTAAGGAGATAGGCCAGGGCCGGAAGCTCGAAGCTGCCGGCGGTGCTGATCGAATCGGCGATCGCCTCTCGTTCCGTCGCCGTGGCGAGGCAGAGAGAAAGGACTCTCGACAGAGCCGTATCCGAGCTGAAACCGCGCAGGCTTTCCTGAAGGACACGCCGGACCATTCCCAGATACTTGTCCGGCAGGCGGTCCATGGCGGCGGCGATGAAAGGAAGAATTTCGAGCCACCGCTGCCGGAGAGCCTGCCGGGCTGTCTCGGGCCGGAGCTGGACGGGGAGGCGCAGGATGGTGACAAGGGCCTTCGCCGCCTCGGAAGGTGGGAGGCGGACAACTACGCGGGCCAGCAGGACTTCCAGAGCTTCGCGGCGTACCGGCCAGTCAACGGTCTCCAGTGCGGCAAGTTGCCGGGCAGCTTCCTGGATCTCCGCAGTCGCTCGCTTTCCGCCGGCTCCGGCTCCCAACGCCGCGATCTCGGGCGTCAGAGAGGCGAGCTCGTCGTCGGTCTCCGTAGTGATCAACCAACGCACGAGCTCCAAAGGAGCCAGACGATCGGGATGGTCGTGGCGGGCGATCTCGAACTCCAGGGTATGATAGGCTAGGCGGAGCAAGGTCCGCGTCCGGATGAGGGGATCGCGGATTGGGAGGACGAGACGCTGGATCAGATCGCGCGGATCGGATGGCGTATTCAAGAGAGCCATGAGGCCGTGGCACTCGTCTTGAAGGCTCTCGATCCGTGCGAGCGCCGCGTACAGGTTTGCCGGCTCCAGGGTCTTGGGGGAAATCGCGGGCGTGCTCTGCAGAATCGTGACGAGCTTAAGGCGGCGATCACCGATCCCGTCGCAGACCTCGGCCACGAGTGGCGAGCGTTCTGGGGACTTCGCCAGCCGTGGTGCCAACTGCGAGCGAAGCTCATCCTCTTCCTCTGGCAGGAGCCTCGCGGAGACGCGAGCGAGACCGTTCAGGCTGCCGGTGAGCTCACACAGGCGGCAGGTGGCACGGATCATCAAATTTTTGCGCAGAACGAATCCCTCGGCTTCGGTGGCGGATAGAGCCGCTGCACAACGCTCGGCGCGCTCGAGCAGAAGATTGAGGATCACCTCCTGCGTAGCCGCGCCGGCAAGAGACAAAACCCTTTCCGGAGTGAACGCCGGCGACCACAGGACACAGTCGAGCTGATTGCTGATCTGATCCGGCAGATGGAGCGCTACGAGGTCGAGCCAACGAGTCACGTCAAGGATTTCGGCGGTAAAGCCGATGGCGTGAAGATAGCGGCCGGTGGCGATGACCTGCCGCCGGACCTCGTACTCCGGCTTCACGGGGCGGGCGCTCAGATAGCGAAGGCTCCAATGGAGCTTCACCGGTCCGTCCGGCACGTTCCGCAACTCGGTCAGGGCAGTCGATGCGGCTTCGGCGGTGCGTCGGGTTTCCAGGACCACGACCCGGAGCGCGGCGCGAACCGAGGGATCTTCGATCGATGCGACGATTTGCTCAATGCGTTGTGGCTCCAACCGGCTGACGACTTTTCGCCCACGATCGAGCAGCTCCGTGGACCAGTCGAAGGGAGAACGAGCGCTCCACTCTTCCCATGCGGCACAAGCCCTCTCCGGATGCTGACAGGCGAGCTTGCCGAGCAGGGTTGCGCCGGCGCGCTGCCGGTCCAAGGGATCGGAAAGCAGGGCTTCCAGGCGCAGGAGGATCTCGACCGGTTCTTTGAGGTCCATGGCTCCCAGCCCAATGGGGACGAAGGCCAGGATCTGGGAGGGTTCACCGAGAGCCGCCAGAGCGTTCCACAGCCCCGGTGCGAGGGGATCGTCCTGCCGCAGCCACGCCTCCGCCACGGCTCGCCAGACCTGCGTACCTTGGCCGGAGGCGAGCCGGTCGATCCACGCCGTCCACCGGGGCTGCAAGTCGGGGCCGGCCTCCCAGGCAATGGCAGCGAGGATCTCGCCATGCTGAGCCTCTGCGGTCGCCTCCCGCGCCAGATCATCGAGCCGGCCTTCGAGCTGGCGCAGCACGTCCTCGCGTGCCAGACCCTCCTCGCATCCGGCTGCGACGGCGGAGAGCGCCCTAGCTTGCCTGAAGGGATTAGTGAGCCGGCCGGCGGCGTCCAGAGCGAGGCGGAGAGACGTATCGCCGTGTAGGGCCAGGGCCCGCAGGATCGCCGGCTCGGCGAGATCCTCGGCCAGGCCCCGGAGGTTCAGGGCGAGAGCGGCATAGTGGAGGAAACGCTGCCAATCCGGGGCCTCGATCGCCGCCGGAAGGGCATAGGTCTCGAGATCGCCACCGGATGCCTGGAAGCCGCCAAGCGCCTCCGCTTGACCCGCGAGGAACGGCTTCGTCTCGAGGAGATTGAAGAGCCGGGGCCAATCTCCCGTCGCGTGGAGGTGGGCCATGAGGCCGCGCCAAGCATAGAGCGATTTGGCGGACGGAGTCGTCATGAAAGTTGGTAGGTTTCACGGATGTTCTTACTGTAGGTCCCGTCAGCTCCCTGTGCGATAGGTCGCCTTGACGGCTGGATCCCCCAGCACGACGAAATTTTTGGCGTCGTTGTTGCTTCGGTAGACGTGCGCGAACCGACCGGCATCCACATCGAGTAGGGCCTCCCGATCCTGAGAAAGCTCGGAGTAGGTGACCGCAAGTTCCCCGTACCGCTGGTTGAAAAACTCCATGGCGGAGCCGAGAGGATGCCCATCCAGCAGGCGTTTGAAGGCATTCTCGAAGATCTGGACCTGGCCCTGCTCCGATCCGCTGAAGGAGGTGGTCCAGGCCCGGTCGACATGTCCGACGACGGCGAGCGCGCCCTGCGGATGGCCGAGAAGTCGTTGGGCCAAGTGCGAGACGAAGGGCCGGGGCGCGACCGGCTGGGGCACGCTCAGCGGAGAATCGTCGAGAGCAAAGTTGCTGGTCTGGGGTGTGCCGCCGCTGTAGCAGGCGAAGTGGAAGGCGATCAGGCCCCTGAGGTTCGCCTCCTTGGCCAGATCGTCACCCGCGAAGTAGTGCGCAGGCAGGGCTGGCTTGCCTACACCGGGCCAGTCCTGGCACAAAAGAGCGCCCTGGTCGGAGCTCTGGCGTGAATCGTCGAGAGGAAAAACCACACCGTGGCTCGAGGTCAGCAGAACGGCAGGAGTTTCGCCGCCTCCCAAAATCCGCGACAGCTTCGCCTTGGTGGCCTGCTCGGCGGTAACGATCTGCAGCGGCCAGTCCGGCCGGTCCTTGGGAAGCATTGCCGCCAGCGGCTTGATCAACTCATCCGTCGAGCGTTCGGTCGCCAGGTCTCCTTCCGTACGGACTCCGAAAAGGGTAACCTGCTTCAGTGGCAGCGCATTGCCGGCAGCCACGGCCCTTTCTGCCTCCACGACGTTGTTGGCGTAAGCCGCATAGTCTTCGGTTGTCTCGAAGTGGATCCGCCCCACCGCATACTGGACGTCGAGCTCGTACTGGAAGCGAAACGGAATCTCCTGGGGACTGCCGACGATCAGCAGATAATAGGGTACGTTCTTCGGGTCAGCCGGGCCGAGGCCGGCTTTGTAAAAGGCAAGAAAATCGTCTTTCGACTGACCTGTTTGAAAACGGTAGGTCTTGAAGTAGGGCCCTGCCTCATTTCTGCGGTGATCGAGAAGCGGCTTGAGAGCGCTCTCGATCTCAGGAGTGATCCCAGGAGCGAAGATCACTCCCCATCCCGCCGAGGATATCTTCAGAGGGTCGACGTCCTGCACGGGCGCACGGTTTGGATCGTCGATTCCGTAACGCTCGATCCACCAGCGGGTCAAGCGTAACTGTGCCGGCCCGAGCGGCTGGTCACGGATTTTGCGTGCGAATTCCTCCTCGGTTTTCGAGGTGGGTAGGTAGAGACCCGTCCGGGCGTCGATACCGTTGAAGACCATCCTTTCACTCATTCAATCACCTCGCTTACATCTCACGTCAGATCCGGGCATGGCGGCGGCGGGTCATCGGTTCCCGGGGGCGGGAAATCGGTGTCTGAAACGGGTGGCGGTTTGCTAGGCACGGCGTCTGTTCCTATCGGGGGTCCGCCGGAGGCGTTGCGTGTACGCCACTCCCCCTGGAAAATGAAGGGAGCCCAATAATAAGGCGAGCTCCACTCTTTCTGGCTGCGCATGGAAAGTTGCGCACAACGTAGAGCTGAAGAGGGAGGAAGACCCTTTATGATCATGCCGCGATAGAACCGCGTCATGAGCACGGAAGTCGCTTGGTCGTTGACATTCCACAGGCTGACGATTACCCGAGGTACGCCCGCCGACAGGAAGCTTCGCGTGAGGCTGACCAGTCCCTCCCCGCGCACCTCGTGGCCGAGGCCTGTCTGGCAGGCGCTCAGGACGACCAGTTGGGCAGGTAGGTCGAGGCGGCTGATCTCATGGGCGAGGAGAAAGCCTTCCTCACGGGGGTTTCCCTGGGAATCTACCAAGGAGAGAACGAGGCCGGAGAGCTCGGGGTGCTGCGAGTTGAGCAGCCCGTGAGTCGCGAAGTGCAGGATGCGATAGCGCTTGAGCTCCCTGCTCTCCACGAATTCGCGGCTCGCCTCGAAGCCAAGAACGACTCGACTTGAGTTTGGAACAAGCTTCGCAATCGCCTCCGCTTCAACTTGAGTGTAGGGCAGCCGCTCGAAGCGATTGATACCGAGATCCTCTGCGGCCCGTGCCAGACTTGAGCTAACGGTACCACTCGGCTGGGTAGGAAGGATCCCACCTTTAACTCTGGAGTCATCCGCTGTGAAGACCGGGTCGGCAACGATGCCGAGCCATGAAGGGGGAGGAGCAAGCCCTTGCTTGTTACGCAGCGCTACCAAAGTTGCGACTGAAGGCAGATGGACGACCTCATTCTGCACTACGAGCGGCTCGGCTGTCCCATCCTGGTCCGAGTTTCCCGAGAGGGCTCGGGGATCAGGCAGGGCCGCGAATGGCAGCGTTTCGAGGACTCCGTCCGCGACGATGAGGAGGCGCTTGTTCCCCAATTTCTGCGCGACAGGTCCCAGGATCTCTCGACTAAGCCGCGCAGCCCAACGCACGCTGGCACCGCGTTCGCCACCTCGGCGGCTCCAGGCGGTCCGTACCTGCCTCGCAGTTTCTTCCAAGAACGCCCGCGATGGAAGAGAGTAGCTCGCCACCTTCCCATCGCTCTCCAAGCACCAAAGGAAGCTCCTCTCCTCTCCCAGCGAGTAGACGAGCAGCAGGCCCCATTTTCCGACTAGCTTTTGCATGTCGGAAACCATCAGAGGTTGCGGCCGGGTCATGGAGACAGGCTCAGGCTTACGACCGCGTAGCTGTGCATCGATCTCAGCGAGCTCCAGAAGCAGTGCACGCTGGCGCTCTTCGATGGTGGCGAGCTCTGCGGCAGTTCGTTCTCCGTGGTCGGTCGTGAGCCGAGCCACGCTGACGTTGATCTTTTGCCGAACCCGCGAGGCTCTTGCGAGGAGCGCAGGATCCGCCCCCTTCTCGATCTCCTTTCTTGGTGCCGAGAGGACATCGAGCAGGCTGCGCGCCCTGCGTCTCTCGTTCAGGGCCAATGCCTGCGCGTCAAAGTCGGAGTCGGGATATTGCGCATGCAGATGCATGAGCACGTCAATGTGGAGGTCAAGGTAGTTCTGTTTGCTTGCGTAGAAGGCACTCCGTAGATCCTCTCCCTGAGATTCTCCTCGCAATGTCTCGACACCCTCGACTACTTTCTCGAGGCGCTCTCGGGCCTCTGCATAGTCGCCCAGTGCATGTAGAGCGCGAGCGCTTCCGTAAAGTGTTGAGACCTCGCCGCGCTTGAAGTGGATCGCCTGAAAGAGGGCCGCAGCCTGCTCGTGGAGGCGCAGGGCTTCGTGATAGTCGCCGGTCTCAAATCGATACCGGCCGAGGTTGAGGAGCGATATCGCCTCATCAAAAGGTTTATTCGTTCTTCTAGCGAGATCGAGGGCTTGGGTGTAGAAGTCTCCCGCCTGTGCCGTCTCCTTTTTGAGAAGATGGACGGTTCCCACGCTGTTCAGCGTCACTACCTGGCCGTCTTTATCGTCTATCTTCTGCTGGATCTCCAAGGCTTCTTGAAGTTGTGACAGGGCATCGTCCAGGCCGCCGAGGCGCAGGCTGATCCCTGCCATGCGACTCAGGGTGTGGGCGGCATCCCGCTGTTGGGACTGTCGCTGGCGGAAAGAGGCGAGGGCCTGCCTCAAGGAGTCCATGGCTGATTCGAGTTTTCCCAGGTTTAGTAAAACCTCGCCAATTCCCCTCAGTGCTGAAGCTTCTTCTTTGGGGCGGTCTCCGGCAGCTTTGGCCCTATCCAGGGCCAAGCGATAGGCGTCGAGTCCTTTCTGCATCTCACCGGCGACATCGTAAGCGGCGCCCAGACTGTTAAGCGTACTGGCTTCCAGGCCGACTCTGCCGATGTCGCGGAAGATCGTAAGCGCTTTGAGTTGGAGCTCGATGGCATCCTGGGTGCGCCCGGTTTCCAACTCGATCGTGCCAGTCCTAGTGAGCACCCTACCTTCCTCGAAGCGATTGCCCAAGATCTGGAGCAAGGGTAGGGCTTCTCGCAAAGCGGCCAAGGCCTTGTCTTTCTCTCCCAGATCCTGGTGAGCCCATCCAATCCTGGAAAGACTCACGGCTACCCATTCGCGATTGTCGAATGTGCGCCAGAGAGTCAGGGCATTTTCAAACTTCGGCAGTGACCTTTTCTTGGCGTCGAGATCTCCTAGTTGAATCAAGAGATCGCCTTCCGCAAAGAGTTTGTAGGCTTGGACGTGCTTACGGTCCGTATCGCTCGCAGCCCGTAGCGGATCGAGCTTGACCTCATAGTGCCCGACCGGGGCTGCCCCATCAGACGAGAAGACCTCCGCGCGAAAGGTGCCCGAGACCTCTGGGATCGCGAAGACCTGCTCCGGGCCCGTGTTACCCGTCGGGCTGTCGACCTCGAGAACGGTGGTCCCGTCCGGCGCCTTCAATCGGAGGGTGACGTCGATCCCCCGCTGATCGGCCACGAGGTGCACGTACTGCCCTGCCTGAAGAACGACCTCGTAGCGATCCCCCTCTCCTCCCTTGAGCTCCCTCTCGATCGGGATCTTCGGCTCTAGCTGGCGTACCTCGTCTCGGAAGTGGACCTCAGTGCTCACTGGCTGTACCCCCTTGGTTTGAGGAACCGCGCCCACATGGGATGCCCTGTGGCGCCAGAGCCCCGCTGCGGCGGCGATCCCCAGCAGGCTGGCCAATCCCAGCAGGACCCATGGGCTTCGGGAAGACGACATGAATGTGCTCTAGTTTAGCCCAGATGAACATGCCCGTGCCAAGCCTCCCGCGTCTGCGTGAGGTCGCATAGAATGGAGGACACGGAGTGCTGTGATTTTGTTGAGGCGGCTGGCCTCCAGGGGGGACCGCGAATCGACTACGAGGATTTCATCGTCCAGGTCGGTCCTGAACGGGACGGCAAGGTCAATCTGCGGGTCCTTCAGTCTCCGGCCGGGGAGGGAGGCGGCTCTTTCTCTCTGCCGTGGACACCGGGAGAATGGGCTTGGCTGCGCGCCGGCCTCATGCGTGACGTCGGCCCGGCCGGAGGAGAGGCTCCGCCTGCCCCATTCCGGATCGGCGAGACTCTCTTTTCGGCCTTGTTCTCCGGTCAGGTGGGGGGCTTGTGGGCTCGAAGTCTGGGTGTGACTCCGGAACGCGGTCTCCGGCTCCAACTTCGTTTCCGGTTGGAGTCGGAGCCTTTGGGGGCGGCTTTCCTGCACAGCCTCCCCTGGGAGCTCCTCTATCAGCCCGACATTCGGGACTTCCTTGCCTTGAGCCGGCTGACCCCGGTCGTCCGCTATCTCGAAGTGGCGCGTCCGGCGAGCGTTCTTCCGCTTCCCTCGGTTCTGCGCATTCTCGTGGTGATCGCGGATGCTCCCGGCCTTGCGCCTTTGGACCTTGTACGGGAGCGGCGGGAGATCGAGGCCGCGTGGGGCGGTAGCCCGCAGGTGGAGGTGAAGTTTCTCGAAGAACCCATGGCGGAGGCTCTCCGGGAGGCTCTTCTCGCGAGCCCGTTCCACGTCCTCCATTTCATGGGTCACGGAGGGCTGGACCCGAGCACGGGAGACGGCTTGCTCTTCTTCGGGGCGAGCGACGGCAAGCTCGATTCCCCTTCGGGTGAGGTGTCGGGTGAAGCCCTGGCCACTCTGCTCAAGGACTTCAAGACTCTCCGGCTCGTCGTCCTCAACGCTTGTAAGACGGGCCGGGGCGGGGAAGGGCTCGATCCGTTCGCCGGGGTTGCCACGGCCCTGGTCATGGCGGGGATCCCCGCGGTGGTAGCCATGCAACTCCCCATCTCGGACTTGGCAGCCATCGCCTTCAGTCGTACCCTCCATCTCCGCCTGGCGGCCGGCGATCCGGTCGACGCGGCGGTGACCGAAGGACGTCAGGCGATCTACACCACGAGTCCTGGCACTCTTGAGTGGGCCATTCCGGTCCTCTTTACGCGCGTCTCCGATGGCCGGATCTTCGATCGGCTGGCCCGGCGTGCCACGGATACCCCTTCCTCTCCGATCCGTCCTGCGATGGCCCTCCCCCGTTGGCAGCCGCTACGCTCACTCCGCTTCCTGGGGCTTCTTGCTGGACCGATCGTGATCGTGCTTCTTTTTTTCGTCCTCCGGGGATTTCCCTGGCCCTTCGGCAGCCTAGCGAAACCTGCCCTCGAACGCGTGCGGGTCGGCAAGATCCAGATCAGCCGGTACGAGGTTGCCCAGCGCGATTTCCTCGAGTTCGTTCTCGCCAAGCCGAAGTGGCGCCGGGGAAAGATCCCGGCAGCCTTGCACGACGGCGACTACCTGCGGAACTGGATTTCATGGGACGAATTCCCGCCCGGACTCGCCAACCACCCGGTCACCCGGGTCTCGTGGTATGCCGCCGAGGCCTTCTGTAAGTGGAATGGAGGGCGACTGCCGACCCAGAAGGAGTGGCAGCAAGCTGCCCATACGGCAGAGAGGCGTTACCCCTGGGGAGATACCCAAGTGACCGCAAGCTCGGCACCACTCAATTTCTGTGATGCGGATTGCACGGGGCCTCAACGCGACGGGGCGTACTTGCCGGGATTCCGGGACGGCTTTCCGGAGACGGCACCGGTCAACGCCTTCCCCGGTGGACAGACGAGGGAGGGGGTCTTCAACCTGAGCGGCAACGTCTGGGAGTGGTGCGCCGACGCTTCAGGGACGAAGCGGGCCACTCTCGGCGGATCGTACTTTTCCACCTACCAAGAGTGCTCGACGGACAAGGCCGCCGTGGAAGACGCCCGGCTGTGCGCGCCCGACGGCGGCTTCCGGTGCGTCTGGGAGTAACACATGACGAAGAACAGATCCGTCCTCGTTTCGATCACCTTTCTTTTGATCCTGTTTCTCCTGAGTCTGGAGGGGTTAAGAGTCGCTGAACACGGCTTCCGGGCCTGCGCGGAAGCGCGCTTCCTCGTCGGTTCGGTACTCGCCAGCCGCAAGGCCTCGGCCGACGCGGCGGCTCTCTTCCGCCGGGCTCGGAAGCTCGACCCGGCCCATGATCGCTCGGGCTGTGAGCGGGGACTGGCGCTCGATCGACAGGGGCAATGGGCCTTGGCGGCGGACGCTTTCCGCGCCTGCATCGCTGCCGATCCGGAGGAGGCGAGCGCGCATTACGTGTATGCCCAAGACCTATTCAAGGCCTATGGCCCGAAATTCTCGATCGAAGTCCGCTCGGAGTTTCGCCGCTTCGCCGAGTTGGCGAAAGGCTCATCAGCCACAATCGATCCTGCCGTGCTTCGGGAGGCCGGGGCGCTCGTCTTCGATCTCGAGGATCTGCTGGGGCAAAGCGTCTCTGCCAGACGGAACCGCTACACGGTGGACGAGCTCCTGGAGATCCTCAGCCGGCCGCAAGAGCGCGGCCACTCACGCTACGAAGGTCCCCGCCTTCCCCTCCAACTCGGTTTCCGCCCTGAAGATACGGAGCTGGGCAAAGCGGCCGAAGAGCAGCTCCTGAATGTGGCCAGAGCGTTACAGGACGAGCCCCTCGCCAGGGCCCGCATCCGGATCGAAGGGAACACGGACAGCGTCGAAGGCGGTAGCAATGCCGCCCGCGTCGCCCTTTCGCTACGGCGGTCCGAGGTCGTGGAACGCTTTCTCGTCCATCGCTGCCACATCCAGGAGTCGCGGTTGATCCCGATAGGTCTTGCCGACACCTACCCCTTGACCTCCAACGAGACCCAGGAGGGTCGCACTGCAAACCGGCGGGTGGAACTGGTGAATCTGGAAGATAAGAAGACGTTGCGAATGGATGTGAGGGACTCGCACTGAAGGCGGAAGGACAGACAAGAAGATATGGCGAAGACCTGGACAGGCTCCAGCGAACACTGGAAGCCCAACGCCGTTCCTCCGAACTTGCTCCCTCTCGGGCAAGCCCGCTATAGGGCGTCGATACTGCTTATCAAGCAGAACCAATTGGAAGATATTTTTTCGGAGTCCGCGCCGAAAGTCGCCGATTCTGCCAATCCCTTTCTAAATACCAGCGAGTCCACAGGATTAACTTATGATCAACCTAGATCCCGACGTGCGGTTCTTTATTCGCAAACAGTCGCCATTGACTTTTCAAATTTTGGTACGAGAACCAGCTTTTGGCCCGACGTTTCAAGAGTACTTTCTGCCTCCTGGTACATACATGGACCCAGATACCTATGCCGCAGCCTTGAAAAAAGCTATGGACGAACTGTGGGTTCTAGCACAGCAGGGAAAATCTGGTACCGAGCAAGCAAAGCGCCGACTTGAGAGCATCGGAACCAACCTCTTCGACCAGCTTCCTTCAGCACTACAGGATAGATTGTGGTCTCTTTTAGGGCTAGCCGAGACAGTCCAGATCATCTCGGATGAGCCTAAAATACCATGGGAGCTGATGAAGCTAAAGCACCGAAAGCCAACGGGCGGATGGGAATCCGGCAAGTATTTATGTGAAGCCTTTGCGGTCACGCGCTGGCTAATCGCTATGACCGGGAGCCTAAAGCTGCCGGTTCGCGATATCGCCCTCGTCGTTCCGCGGGATTCAGAGCTTCCTGAGTCACAGACCGAGAGAGAAGACATTCTGGCATTGGCTGGATCGGGGCGGCGTGTGCGAGAGATCGTGCCAGTTTACCAAAAGGTGATCGAGGCCCTGCAAGCAGGAGAGCACGATGCGTGGCACTTCTGTGGCCACGGCTCGGCCGATGCCACAGATCCCGACCGTATGATTTTTCAGCTTCTCGATGGCGACCAACTACATCCCGAAGATATCAAAGCTCACGGTGGGAGCCTGGAGCCACGGCAAGCGTTTGTGTTCTTGAACGCCTGTGAGACAGGGGAATGTGGCTTCTCTTTGACAGGGCTCGGCGGTTGGGCACATGCATTCCTGCACGCCGGGGCAGGAGCGTTTCTTGGCACCCTCTGGTCCGTGGATGACCGTGCTGCTTCAGTCTTTGCCAAGGAGTTCTACCGGCGATTTCTCGGCGGCGAGCCGATCGCCGAGGCGCTACGCCAGGCCCGGTTTCGCATTCGTGATTTGTTTCCAGGAGATCCCTCGTGGCTCGCCTATACTGCCTTCGCTCACCCGTTTGCCACGAGCCAAAAGGAATACTCGAGCCCCCGCCTAGAGGCAGATGTCGAATCCATGACCTCAGCAAACGCCGCAGTCGCCGCTCCTCCGGATCTTAAGATCTGTACCCGCACAATCTTCCAAGATGGCAAAGCGTGTCTCGAATTTACCCTAAGTTCTCCTTCAAGGGCGCTTGAATTAAAGAATCCTAGATTCACCGGTTCAACGATGAGCAAGGCGGAGTTGCTCGGCTTGATCGACAGGATCAAGAGATTGCACAGGGGCTTTGACGCTGCCGGCATGCCGCTTCTTTTGAAAGAAATCGAAGGCGCGCTGGATGGAATCGGACGGAAACTTTACCGTGATCTCTTTCCACCTGAGCTGAAGCATGTCTATCGTCTATTTCGAAGGCACGGTCGCTCTTTGATGTTTATCACAGACGAGCCTTGGACGCCTTGGGAACTGATCAAGCCCTATGATGATAGCGACCTGAGCGACATCATCGACGACAATTTCCTCGGACTTCAATTTCCGTTGACTCGTTGGCTCTCGGGAGCAGGGGAACCGAGCCAAGAGATGCGGATTCAAAGATTTGCCTTCCTTGGGAGCGAAATCTATCCGCGCTCTCTGGACGAGAAAGAGCTACTTTGTTCCTTTGCGGGCAAACAATCACGGGCCGATGACGTGAGTCCAACTGAGGCTACCGTAGCAGCTTTTGAAGACCTCTTGGATAGTGGAGGTTCGCAGATCTTCCACTTTGCCGGACCTTTTGTAGATCGTGATTTTCGGCCTGAAGACCTCCATGGCCCGCGGGCGACACAGATTCGACGTGACCGTCCGCTCGTCTTTTTCAACTTCAATAGCGAGAGTGTGGACTGGGTGCGCAGCTGGGTTGAGGATTGTGGCTGCGGAGCCCTTCTATACCCGATGTCGAGCATCAAAGACAGTCACGCTTACGAATTTGCAGCGACATTCTATGCGGCCCTTGGTCGCGGGGAAACCTTGGGGCGAGCAGTTCAGGAGGCACGTGTGAGGGTCCATGCTATTGCGCCAGGCATTCCCACCTGGTTGGCGTATACATTCTATGCGCACGTCAATGGCCGGCTCGTGTTCGGGCCATCCGAGGCATCATGATTCCCCCAGAGGATCCGGTCGAGGTCTGTCTGCGCCGGCTCGCGGGACTCTCCCGTGAGGCGCAGCCCTTCGACTGGGCTTGCGACCAGGTCAACCTGGGCAATGCCTGGCTCGATCGGACCGGCGACGACCAGGGTGAAAACGTGGAGCGGGCTCTTGTCGCTTACTATTCCGCGCTGAAGGTCTTCACCCGCGAGGAGACTCCCTACGAATGGGCGATGACCCACATGGACTTGGCGGCGGCTTTCAATCAATACCTTCGGGGAAGCCGGGCGGACTCCCTGGAGCGGGCGATCAGCTGCGGCGAGGCCGCTCTCGCTATGTTCACCGTCGCAACGCTGCCGGTCGAGACGGCCGAGACGCTCCTCAACCTCAGCAGCTCCTATCGCGACCGGATGCAAGGAGACCGGAGCGAGAACCTGGAACGGGCGATCGCCGCCTGCGACGCAGCCCTTGCCCTTCCGGGGCTCTCGACCTGGCTTCGAGGCGCCTTGCGGCTCAATCTGGGCATCGCGTTTCAGCAGAGGGTTCAGGGAGATCGCGCCCGGAACCTGGAGGAGGCCATCTCCCACTACGAGGCCTCGCTGCAGGCGGTCAGTCCCGAGAGCGCGCCCGCGGACTGGGCCCTCCGACAGATGAACCTGGCCGCCGCCTTCTCGGATCGCATTGAGGGCGACCGGCGTGAGAATCTGGAGCACGCCATCCAAGGCTATCTCGGGGTTCTGGCCGTGCTGCGCCGCGAAGCGGACCCGGTGACCTGGGCCGTCGCCCAACTGAACCTCGGGGCCATTTGGGAGGACCGTGTCGCCGGCGAGCGTCGGGACAATCTGGAGCAGGCCATCGGCTGCTTTGAGCGAGCTTTGGAGGTCCTGACGCTGGAGGAGACGCCCGACTACCGGGCCACGGCTCAGATGGGTCTCGGAAACGCTTTGTTCCATCGGCTCCTGGGTCCGCGAGCGAAGAATCTGGAACGAGCCATCGCCTGCTACCGCGAGGCGCTGGAGGTGAGGACGCGCGAGGCCTCCCCGCGCCAGTGGGCCGCGGCCCAGGAAGCGCTGGGCAACGCCTTCGGAGTGCGGGTCCGGGGGGAGCGGGCCGAGAACCTCGAGGAGGCCATCGCCTGCCTTTGCCGGGCGCTGGAGGTGAGGACGCGAGAGACGGCGCCGGCGGAGTGGGCCGGGACGATGTCGAATCTTGGCGTGATGTACGTGAACCGGGTTCGCGGGGACCGGGCGGACAACCTGGAGGAGGCGATCCGCCTCCTTAAGGAGGCTCTGGAGGTCCGGACGCGCGAGGCCTTGCCGCGGGAATGGGCGTCTTCGATGCTCAACCTGGGAATGGCCTGGCGCAACCGCACCCTGGGCGATCCGGTGGAGAACCTGGAGGCGGCGATCACCTGCTTCGAGCAGTCTCTGAAGGTGCGGACGCGCGATGTGCTCCCCCTGGAATGGGGCGCCGTCCAGATGAACCTGGGGATCGTCCTGTCGCGGCGGCTCCGCGGCGACCGCGCCGGCAATCTCGAGGATGCCATCGCCGCCTACCGGCGTGCCCTGGAGGTCTGGACGCCCGAGGCGGCCCCGGCCGACCATGCCGTGGCTCTCATGAACCTCGGGACCGCGTACCTGCAGCGTATCCACGGCGAGCCTGCAGCCAACCTGGAGGAGGCGATCGCCACTTTTGAAGGGGCCTTGGAGATCCAGACGAAAGAGGCGCTGCCGGCGGACTGGGCCACGGCGATGGTCAACCTCGGATCGGCATACTCCCGGCGGGTGGCGGGGGAGCGGGCCGAGAACCTGGAGCGGGCGATCGCCTGCTACCGCGGAGCCCTGGAGGTGCGGACCCGCGAGGCGGCGCCGGTGGACTGGGCGCTCACGATGCTCAACCTGGGCGCGACGCTCACCTATCGCCTGCGCGGCGACCGAGGAGAGAATCTCGAAGAGGCGCTCGAGGCCGGCCGGGCGGCGCTCGAGGTCCTTCATCGCGAGTCGGTCCCCGCAGCCTGGGCCTTCGTTCACGCCAACCTCGGCTTCGCCTGCTCGCAGCGGCTTCGGGGAGAGTGGCGGGACAACGCTGCCGATGCCGTCCGCTCCTATCGCTCGGCGCTGGAGGTGATGCGCCCGGAGTCCCTTCCCGGCGACTGCCGCCGAGTGGCCTCCCTGCTCGGTGCCCTGCTGTTCGCGGAGGAGCGGTGGGCTGAGGCCGTCGATGCGTATCGCACCGCCTTGCAGGCGGCGGAGGTCCTCTATCAATCCTCTCTCCTTTGGACCAGCCAGGCGGAGGAGCTCGCCGCCGCTCCCGACCTCTATCGCAACGCCGCTTTCTGCCTCGTCCGCGCCGGGCTCGTCGAGGAAGCCGCGGTGACGCTGGAGCGGGGGAGGGCCCGCAACCTGAGCGCGGCTCTGGCTCGCGACCAGGCCGGGCTGGCGGAGGTCGCGGCCCTCGATCCCACAATCTACGGGCTTTTTCGGGAGGCCGCCAGCCGTCTCCGCGCCTTGGAGGCGGAGGAGCGGCTGGAGGGGCCCGGCTGGCGGACCGGAGGCGCCCAGCCCCTCGGAGAGGGGCTCCGCGATTCCAAGCGGCAGGCGCGGATGGAGCTTGACGCCGCGACCTCCCGCATCCGCTCGCTACCCGGTCACGGCGACTTCCTGCGCGAGCCGGATCTCGCGGAGATCCTGCGCGCCGCCCGGACCGGCCAGCCCCTCATTTATCTGTCGGCGACGCCCGTGGGCAGCCTGGGCCTGATCGTCGCCGGCGGGAGTGAGACCCCGCCGGTGGAGTCTCTCGTCTGCCCGCTGCGATCGATCGAGCTCGAGGTGCCGTGGGACCCTGCTGCCCTGCCTGGGCTCCTGGCGCATCTCGGCGAGGCGCTCCTCGGTCCGCTGGCGGCTCGGCTCCGCGAGCTGCGGGCGGAGTCGGTGGTCCTGATCGCCTGCGGTCCCCTTGGGCTCCTGCCCCTCCACGCCGCCCGGTACGGCGCTCCCGGGGAGGAACGCGACCTGCTCGACGAATTCGAGATTTCCTACACTCCCTCGGCCGGGGTGCTGAATGCGGCTCGCGCCGCGTTGGCGTCCCGCCCTGTATCAACCTTAGACCTGGTTGGCGTGGGCAATCCGCTGCCGCCTCCCGCCGGGCTGCCACCGCTGCCCGGCGCCGAGGCAGAGCTCGGAGCCGTGGCCGCGCTCTTCCCTTCCGGCGCATGCAGGACGCTCTATCGCGAAGAGGCGACGAGGGAGGCCTTCCTCGCCGCCGCACCGGCCGCCGCCCGGATCCACCTGGGTTGCCACGGCGAGTTCGACGCCCAGGATCCCCTGCGTTCGGCTCTCCATCTCGCCGGCGGGGAGATCACCCTGCGGGAGATCCTGGGCCGCCCGCCGTTCCCTGCGGCACGCCTAGTGGTCCTCTCGGCTTGCCGCACCGCGGTGGCCGAGGCCGAGAATCTGCCCGACGAGGTTCTGGGCCTCCCCGCGGGCATCCTTCAGGCCGGCGTCCCGGGAGTGATCGGCAGCCTCTGGCGGACGGACGACCTGGCGACTCTCCTCCTCATGGTCCGCTTCTGGGAGGTTCTCGAGGCTGACGGATCGCGGGGAGAGCTGAAGCCAGCCCGCGCCTTGAGACGCGCCCAGCGGTGGCTACGCGACGCGACCGCAGCCGAGCTGCTCGAGTGGGCTCGCCTCTACCGGCAGGAACCCCGTGGGCATCCGCTCGCAGCCGTGGCCGCGGGCGCCGTCGCGCGTTTCATCTTGTACGACCTCCAGGAGAGGCCCTTCGGGGAGCCCTCGGCCTGGGCACCGTTTGTCTTCCTGGGAGCCTGAAATGATCTCCGCCGAGCCGCGCAGAAACCTGCAAGCCTTGCTTTGGATCTGGCCCGAGCTGCCATCGCGGCTCGGGCCGGTCTGGAGCGACCTCTTTCCGCGGTGTCGTGATCTGTTGGTGCAGATCGAGTCCTGCCCCGACCCGGTGAACCGCGACTGGCTCGTCGTGGATCTCATCGACCTGCTTTGCGAGCACGACGCGGTACGGCGGCGCCTCAAGGAGGTTCGGGATCTCCTGGGGACGGATCGCGGAAATCGCGGCCAGGGCGATCCGGGGCCGGAGACTCCGTTGCCGGAATGGGAGGAGCTGGGCCCCGGCATCGAGCAGCGCCTGCGTCCACCCACGGTGACCCGCTACACCGACATCAGCGCCCCCCGTCGTCTGCAACGGAGGAGCCTCGGCGCCATAACCGTCGGGCTCTCCCTGGCTCCCAACTCCGAGAGCGTCGAGGCCCGCCGGCTCGAGCTCAGCCCCGACCCGCCGGTAGAGGTGCACTGCCATGCCGGGGCCGAGGACTTTGAGATCTTCGGCGCCTCCGTCCGTAGCCTCGCGGTGGAGCCGGAGGCGGACAGCGAACCGATCGCGTTTCGCATCCGCGCCCTCCGCGAAGGTTTGCGGCCCGTGCGGCTGGACTTTCGCCAGTCGGGCGCCCTGGTGGGCACCGTCCGTGTGGAGATCGAGATCGTAGCCCAGGAGGTCGCTTCCGAGGAACAGCGGTCGGTTCAGAGTGGCCTGGATCTCGGAGGCGTTTACGTTCCGCCGGCGGACCTGGATATTCGCGTCGTCTACGAGGCAGATCCCCCAACCCTGCGGTACGTGTTCCATTCTCCCGCCGGAAGTCTCGACGTTCATTATCTCGGGTTTGACCCCTTCAAGCTCGCGGCCCCCGCACAGAACTACTTTCAGCAGCTCCTGGAGAGGCTGGAGACACTCAAACGGGGGCTGGATACGGATGGGGGAATTCTCTTCAGCGCCGAGGTGAGCGACAAGTTCGAGGCTCTCGGTCACACTCTCTTCCGCGAGCTCATCCCCAAACCCGTGCGCGAGCTCTACCGCCGGGTCCGCGGCGCGGTGCGCACTTTGCAAGTCACCTCGGACGAGCCGTGGATTCCCTGGGAGCTCGTCAAGCCCTATGACGACGATGTGACGCCGGTGGTCGACGACGACTTCCTCTGCATTCAGTTTCAAATGACTCGCTGGCTCGCGGGGGAGTCAACTCCGCAGGGCGAAGTCCGGGTTTTCAAGGTCGGCCTGGTAGATGCGTTCGCCGATCCTAAGGCCGAAGGAGCCCCGAGCGAGCGTCGCTACTTTGCCGGCCTTGCTGCAGCTCGGCCCGGTCTCGTGGTCGACAGCCCGCAACCGGTGACGCGCGACACCGTCACCGCTCTGCTCGATGCCGGCGGCCACCAACTCCTTCACTTTGCCACGCATGGCGAGGCGGATCCTGCCCGGATCGGCGAGGCGGCCCTGCTGCTCGCGAATCAGACGACCCTGCGCGCCGAGGACCTGCACGGCCGCCGCCAGACCCTTCTCCGTGCCGACCGGCCGCTCGTCTTCCTCAATGCATGCCACGCCGGCCGGCAGGGCTGGGAGCTGACCCGGCTCGGCGGTTGGGTCTCGGCCTGGGTGGAGAGGTGCCGGTGCGGCTCCTTCATCGGCCCCCTTTGGGTGGTGGGCACCGGCATGGCCGGGCTCATGGCCGAGACTTTCTACGACGAGCTGGCAAAGCGAAAAACAATCGGCGAGGCTGCCCGGAAGGCGCGCCAGGTCGTGCGGGATGCTTCGCCCTCCAATCCGACCTGGCTGGCCTATAGCGTCTATGCCCACCCGAATGCACGGGTGGTGTGGCCCGCGAAGGGTGAGGCAGGGAGTGGCGTGTGAGGGAAACCGGCCGGCCCCCTCCCGGAGGCCGGCCGGACTCAGCAGGCTTAGCGTAGAAGAGCCGCGGCTGCGGGCCGAGCCCGCTCGCCGGATTTGTCGTAGCGGCGGTACATCAGGAAATGCGCCCAGTCGAGGACGCGTTCTTCAACCTTCTGACGGGTCTCCTCGACCTCCGCCACGGTCCCTCCCAAGGGCCCGTAATAAGAAGCAGGGTCATCAAGCCAGAGCGCGACGTAACCCCCGGCTTCCCGCTTGCCCCGCTCGATGAGACGTGGATAGGTACGGCCTTGGGTAAAGGCGATCACCCGCCAGGAATTGCCTGGTGCGAATTTACCAACCTCGGGTAAGGCCCTTCTGGACTTGACTTTCACCCTCTTCTCAAAGGATGGGACGATGCCCTTCACGTCGCCCTGAGTGATTTCGAAAAGCTTGGTCTTGTGGCTCTTGGATTCGAGGCTGAGCGGTGCGCCAATTACGTTCTGGTAGTCTCCGGTCTCGGAAACGAATCCAAAGAGCGCCCCGCCTGTTTCGACATATCGTTGGACGATCGCAGAGACCTCTCGGGACTGGCGGAGCTGTGCCATGTCGCGCGGGTCGAGGACGAGAAGATCGATCACCTCCAGGTGTTGGGCGAGGAGCTTGCGGAGCGCGTCCGGATCATGCGGGAACAAGAGCAGCGGCGCGGCATTCGCTAAGTTCGGGGATTTAGTTTCCGATCCGCCTTTCGGAGAGGGCGAGAAGAAGTGAAAGAGAGAGTAGAAGAAACCCCTCTGCTGCAGTTCGTCGGGGCGCTCTTCCTGGCCGTAGAGCAAGAGGTTGACGATCTTCAATAGGTCGTGGTCGATATAGACGTCGGCCGCGAGTGGATCGGGCGGGCGGCTGAAGACGGAGAGGCGCCCGCCAAGGCCCAGTCGGGTCTTGACTTTCAGAAGGGGAGGCGGAGGAAGAACGGGTTTGGCGTCTGCGGGGGGGATTAGCTTCAGTTTATTCTTTTCGCTCGACGTGTCGAAAACAGGAGCCAACTTGCTCGGGGGAAGCAGCTCGAAGCCGCGCTCCCAGCCGTCGAGGCCGGAGATGTTCGTCGAGGCTATATAGGTGTCGACCGGGAGGCTGGCCTGCTCCTTGGGCCTTCTGAAGTCGAGAGGAAATTCGACGCGATGGTGGGTATCGTGACCTTCGAGGATCCCGTGGCTGGCGGGTCTTGGGCCGGTCGCTTCCATTTCCAAAGAAAGAGTTTCGCGCACGAGGGTGGTTTTCGCCGGTTTGGCCTGATCTCGGTCTTGCACCGTGACCTCGACTTCCGGACGGTTGTAGTACGGCTCCCAAAAAGCCATCTGATAGGCGCCGACGGGAATGGTTTCTCCCTTGTAGTCTTCGATGATCAGCTCGCCTCCTTTGAACTTGTCGAAGTCGAACATCTCACCGGAGGCAACGTAGGTGCGGCCAAAGTCCGAGGTATGGGGAAGCTGTTCGTCGAAGTAACCGCACTTTGGATCGTCCGAATACTGCTCGGGCTTCTCGACGTGGTTCAACTCGATCTTTAGCCCCCCCATCAGGACCGCGCGCCGAGGCGCCTGGGAAAAATCCTTGTCGAGGTATTGACGCTTCACGAGAGGCTTAAGCGAGCCGCTCAGCCTGCGCAGGACGAAATTCCGGCCCTCCGGATCGCCATTGAGGGGCTCCGTCTTGAGGGGATCGACGTGTACCACGAATCTGCCCTCTCCAGAGTCGGCCGGATTCCAACGCTTTTTGGTGACGCTATCGTACACCTCAAGCTCACCGAAGAAATTCTTTACCACCCAGCGGGCATTTTCCACGCCGGTCCCCTCATAGCCGGGGCGTTCGAGTCGCAGCGAATACCAGCCGCTCAACAGGCTGTCGATCGTGTACGTGGTGGGGTCCGTCGACCAGGGCACGACCTTGTCAAACTCCTTGCCAATCCTCACGGAGGCGCTATGTTCGACGGGAGGTTTCTCCTCGTCGAGCGCGTTGTCGAGCAGGATGGGAGTAAGGAAGAAGCGGGCGTTCTCAGGCTCTTTCAGATTGACGCGCAGCTTGCCGTAGTAAGGGCGGAGGAATTCCTGTTCGAGCGCAATGCCGAGCCGCTCGACGATGGAGCGCAAGCAGGCCACGGGACCGCGGCGTTGGGCGGCGGCGATGATGCGGCCGTCGAACCGGGAGAGGAGCTTGGCATCGATTTCAATACGGGGCCCCGTGATCTGTTGCCGGATTTCTTCTCGAGTCTGCGGCGTGGCGTCGGCGGAGTCGGAGACCGTGGGCTTTGATGAACTGGGAGTCGTTTCATTCACAGTGAGCAGGGTGACGCTGCCGAGGATGTAGGCATCGAGTTTTTCCAGCAATGCCCGATCGCTCGTGTCGCCCGGTCTGCTTTGGGTCTGTCCGTGCTGAGCCCGTTTCTTCTCTTCGAGCAGGCGTTTCAAGGTACTGTCGTGACGATCGACGACGACAAACTGGCTCTTGCGCTTCAGGAATGTCACCAGCATGGCCTCGACGGAGGAGCCGTAGCGCGAGTTCCTGGCCTCCGTGTTGGTGTTTTCGAACTCGAACACAGTCACCCGCGGCCGACGCTGGGCGGTAAATTTGCCCGTCACCGTGAAATTAGCCTCTTGAGGTGCCGCGGTCAGCTCCTGTGTTGTTGCGGCTGGTTTAGGCGCGTTCGTTTCCTGAGCCTGCGCCGAAGCGGCGAAAGCCAGTAAGAGGGCGATGCCCAGGGAGTAGCCTATCCATTTCTTGCGTTTCATGAATTCCCCTTTCTGATCGAGTTGACGAGTTGATAGACGACGGCGTCCGCCAGGGTTTCGGCGGCTGCGTCACAGGCCGTCGCCGAGTCGGTCTGCGTGTTGACGGCGGGTACGCTTCCCAGGTCGAGGGACGCCCCCGGCCGCCGGGCGCGCCCCTGTGCGACGAGCCGGCAGGACTTCTGGCCGTCCTCGATCGATGTGATCTGAGGCGAGGCCATCGCGAGATGCACGGTCCATCCCGAGATGCCGTTATCGGCGAGAGGTGCGGCTGCTTTTTTCAGGGCCTGCTTCAGAGTGGATTTCAGCGTTCCAGAGCCTCCGACGATCTCGAACGTGATGCCGCCGGCCTTGGTCACATCAGGGGGTGGGGGAGGAGGTGCGGGAGTCGGCGTAGGTGTCGGCTGGATGTGCTGCACCGGGGTCTCCGCTGGCAGGGATTTCTGATTCGTTGATCCAGGGGACTTCCAGAGCCCGGGAAACCGAAGCGTTGCGAGGGCCACCAGCAGGCCAGCCAGCAGCAAGGTTGCCGCCCATGCTTTACGGGAGCGAAGCGGAGCGGAGGATCGTCTGGCGCTTTCCGTGCTCGGCCGTGGTTTCCGAAAGACCAGCGGGGGAGGCTCATGGTAGCCCTCCGTATCCGCGGCGCTCCCGCCGAGCCTCAGGCAGGCATTGGGATGGCCATAGACCGCATAGGCCAGGGCCGAGGGGTCACCCGGCCGCGCCTCACGCAGATGCCGTCTCGCTTCGAGCGCGGCTTGACCAAGCGTTGCGCCCTGGACGAGGGCGGCGTAGAACGTCTCGGCGAAGGCGAGGGCGGCTTTGTCCCGGGCAGGCCACAATGGCGCGATGAAGGCCCCGCAGCCGCAGACACCCACCCAGCGGGCCGCCCAGCCGCCGAGACGGGTCCAGGACCATCCCTGCTGTCCGCCCCAGCAGGCGTTCAGGAATATCAGGGGGCGCGAGCGGCCGATGCCGGTGGCTACAGATCCTCCAAGATCGGAAGGGCGAAGGACGCTGCCATCGGGGAAGGGAACTCCGGATTCATCCGCCTGTTCGGCGCTATGGAGGCCATGGCCTGTAAAGTGGATAAGATCGACTTCATTGTCCTCGAGAAAGCCCAGAAGATCGCCCGCCGAACCGAGAGTCGTTGAGATCTGAAGCCCCGGAGTAGACTGTGCGAGGGCCTTCAGCAGGCTCAGCTCCTCGTTCGCGTGTGGCAGATCCATTGCCGTTCGCAGGGCAACGAGGCGGTGGACGACGATCTCCGGAGCCGGCCGTTTCTTGCCGGCTAGCCAGCGCGTCAGCTCAAACCGGCAGGCCAGGAACTCATCGTCGAAGGTGTCTCCCGAAATGTTGTCCTCGTAGGGTTTGATCAGCTCCCAGGGGATCCAGGGCTCGTCGGAGATGATCATCCAGGAACGGACGGAGTCGCGGATGTCCCGATAGGCGTGGTGAATCTCCGAAGGGAGGAGCTCCCGCCAGAGATCGTGGCCCAGACTGGCGAGCTTGCGTTCGATGTCCGCTTGCAGGAGAGGAGAGTCGTCGACGTCCAGACGCTTTCCCAGCTGTTCGATCTTCTGCCGGAGACGAGCCTGATATTCTTCGGGCCGCCCCAGGAGAGAAGGCCCTGTGATTTCCTGGTGGGAAAAGGGGGCACGGCCGGTTGGAGAGTCTAAGGTGTAGATCAGCCGCGTCCTGCCGTGCTCGCTCACGGTCTTGACCTGCATCACCAAGTCCGCCGGCCGTACGTGTGCCGTCATGCGTTCTTCCCTCGAAGAGGCTCCAGGACCCAACCGGCATGAAACCGGTGGCCGTCGAGAAAAGACACGGTGGTTGCTGAATGGGTGTAGGGGCCGAGCTGAGCGAGGTGGCGGCCGAAGCCCAGATGCAGTAGTTTAAGCAGTAGACCCGCAGCCATCACTCCGAGCCGCGCGGGCGCGTCCTGATGACCGCTGAAAGCCTCGTCTCGTCGCTGTTGCAGATCCTCAGCCGTCCGGAGGATGGTCTGCCCGTGGCCCTTCGCGGCGATGAGCTGATCTGGGGCGACCGGCGTTTCCCTCTCTCTGCGAGCTCTTCGACGTCCGCGAAAACCTCGTACCTCGCTCGCCGGCTGGGATTGGAGGGCGTCCCACCAGAACGGATGGCGGAGGTTTGGCATGCCCTGCTTGGAGACGAGCAGCCACGGTCTCCGCGCGAGCTCCTGGCGGCGGTGCGTCTGCCGGAATCTCACCACCCGGGACCGGACGAGACCTCGCGGCGCTGGCGCGCCGTGGTCGAGCCCATGCTGCGGGAGATCCCGGCCACCGCCGGGGCGGTTGAAGCCTTCGGAGCGGCAGCGCCACCGGAGGACCTTGCCTTGCGGCTCGAGCTCCGGCCCCTCCTGGAGACCTGGCCTCGCCGACTGCTGCACGATCCCTGGTGGGCCACGGTCGAGGCGCCGTTGCCCAACATGAGCCCGCTGCCGCTCGACGAGGTCTGGGTCGACCTCCAGTTGCTGGACCCGGAGGAGTGGCCGGTGCTCGCCGGATTGGAGAGCCTGCGGAGCCTGCTCGATCAGCGCTACGAGGAGCAGCGCTGGCGGGCCGAGCCGCTGGCGCTCATCCTTGAGAGGATTTCCGGCGTCGCTGCCTTCATCGGGCCGCCGGGGAGCGGCAAGACCACCCTCCTCAAATGGATTGCCCGCCGCCTCATTCAGCAGCCCGGTTCCCGCTATCTGCTACCGCTCTTCGTGCCTCTCCGCCGATATGTCTTCTGGCGCCGGGACGGAGGCGAGGCCGGTCTGCTCCGCTTTGCCCTCGTGGAGTGCGGAGTGCGTCAGCCGGAGCAGAGGAGTCTCTGGATCCAGGCCCTGAACGAGATGACGGGGACTTGGCGGGAAAAAGTGCTGGTGTTGCTCGACGGTTGGGACGAGGTGCCGGTCGAGGAGCGCGAGCTGCTGCTCGTAGAGCTGAAGGATCTTGCCTATGGGTTTTCCGTGCTGGTCACCTCCCGGCCCGCCGCCTTTCCCGCCCGGCTGGCGGCCTCGCGTGTTTACGAGGTCTCCAATCTGGCTCCCGACAGCACGGATGCATTGATCCGTCGCTGGTTTCATAGCACCGGCAAGCCCGGGCAGGCGGAGGCTTTGTTGCGCCATCTGGACCTGCACCCTGACCTCCGGCGGCTGGCGCGCAACCCCTTCCTGCTCACCCTGCTGTGCGTCATCGCTCACCAGTCCCAGCGCCGGGAGGGGCTCGATCTGCCGGCGACCCGGGCTGCGCTCTACGAGCAGACGATTCGTCTCATCTACGCGCACCATGAAGAGCGGTACCCGAGTGCGCCCATTGGCTCGGACCGCCAACGGCAGATCGAGAGACTGGCGCTCTGGCTGCTGGACGAGGCGCCCGGCGCACCGCGCTTCGTTTTCGGGGCGACGGACGTGGCCGGCAGCGGCAGCGATCCGGATCTCCTGCCCCTCTATCTCAAACCCTCGCGCCTGCTGAGCCAGCTTGGGACGGGCGACGACACCCATTACTTTCTCCACGCCACCTTTCAGGAGTATCTGGCCGCAGGCGCCCTGGAGCACGAGCCGCCGGAACGGGCGACGCAGCGGCTGCACGCGCATGTTCACGATGCGACCTGGCAGGAGGTCTTCCACTTTCTCGCGGCCCAGCCCGGTCCGTTGCGCGATGCTTTCTGGCGTGAGATGTCGGGCTTGGCGGCGAGACCCGATCGCTTTGGAATCGTCCTGGCCCGGCTCGCTCGCTGGGTTGCGGCTACAGGCGCGAAGGACGGCGGGACGGGCCTCCTGGGCCGCGACCTGCGGGATCTCCTGTGGCCGTTCATCGAACGGATCTCCGCCAGCCGGATCTGGGTCGAAGCTTATGCGGAGCTCGACGCCGCCGGCTTCGTACGGCGTGCCGAGGAGACGATCCAGGCAACGGCCCCACGCGTCCGCGCCCGTCTTCAACGGGCCCTCACCCGGGTTCGGAACCCCGCGGCTTCGCACGCCCTGGTGGATCAGATCCTCAGCGATGATGACCAGAAGGGTGCCGTAGCGGCGACACAACTCCACGTCAGGATCGACAGCAAAAGCCGGGATCGGCTCCGCGAAGCCGCTGCCGACCCCAGCCGGAGCCTCGAAGCTCGCCGGTTGGCGGTGCGGGCTCTGGGATATGCAAGGGACCGCGATTCCCTCAACCTTTTGCGGCGGATCGCCACGGACGAGCCGCCCCTGACCGAAGAGGTGGCGCGCTCTCTCGGAAGAATTGGAGGTGGGGAGGCGACCGCAGGGCTTGTGGCGATGCTCGAATGGACGGACGGGATCGTGCAGCGTTCCGCGGTTCGCGCTCTCGGCGAGATGCGCGACGCGCCGGCACGGGACGCCCTGCTCGACGAGATCGCCCGCCGGCGGGAAGACGATCCCTTGATCGTGCCGATTCTCGATGCGTTGGCCGAAATACCAATCCACCGTGGGGCCGAGCTGATCGTGGGCCTCCTGGCCAGCGAGGCGCCGGAAATCCGCCGCGCCGCGGCCTGGGCTCTCGCCGAGGCCTCGGGTCCCGGAGTCTTCGAGGGGCTGGTGGCAGCGGCGGACGATCCGGACGAGGAAGTCCGCTGTGCGGCTCTGGAAGTCTTTCAAGGCCGCGCCCGGCCGGACGACGCCGGCTGGCTGGCCCTGCGGATCGGAGACGAGTCCAAGCCTTCCGAAGAGAGGGCGTTCGCCTTGCGCGCCGGGCTCGCGGCGGCGAGGCGCTATGCCGATGCCCCGGAAGGCCATTGGCTGACGACAGTAGCCGTCGAGCAGGTTCTGCTCGCGTTGCGCGACCCGGAAGGAGATCTGGCGTTGGAAGCGGCGGCTCACGCAGAGGATGCCGGTCCTTCCGTCGGCCCGCGGCTGGTCGAGCTCTGCCTCGAAACAGAGGCCAGCACATTCGTAAGGGAGTTGGCCTGCGCCGCTCTCGGGAAGTTGCAATACCACGGGGCGGTGGAAGCTCTGGTCCGCCTCCTGCGGGATGCACCCGATGCGGACGACGATGAGGACCAGCTTCTGGAAACCGAAGCCCACCGAATAGCTCGCGCCGCCGCCGAAGCTCTGGCTCGCATCGACGCAGGGCTTCTGCTCCGTGAGCCTGGGAGCACCGCCTACTACGCCCTGGCTCGTTTTGCCGTCGAAACCGGCTGCCTGGTCTACGAGGATCACATCATGGGACCGGATGGGCGGGAATGGGCGCGAGCGGAAGTGACTCCCGAGCCGCCTGCGCCCCTGGAGAGCTCAGACATGGAGCCATCGACTGCCGAGTCTTCCGCCCTGGAAATACACGTTTGGATCGAACCCTCCGCCGGCAGGAACGTTCTGATGTACCAGCTACATTCGCCCTCGGCAGGGTTTAATTTCCTGAAGGTTCGCGGCCCCGAGCTTGGAATGGCTCCCGAGGTCTTCGGTCGCCAATTCTTCGATCAGATCGAAAAGCTCCATGAAGGTTTCGACGTCGAGGGTCAGCAGCTCCTGCTGAAGGAAGCCGCCGATGAGCTGGTGAGTCTGGGACGCTGGCTTTATGAAGCACTCTTCTCGTTCGAAATGAAGGCTCATTATCGCCGCTTCCGCAAAGTGGACAAGCTCCAGATCACCTCGACGGAAGCCGCCATTCCCTGGGAGCTGGTAAAGCCCTACGACGACAGCGATCGCGCGGACGTCATTGACGATGACTTTCTCTGCATGCGGTTTCAGCTCACTCGCTGGTTGTCAGGAGCAACGTCGCCACGGCCTGTCTTTCCCGTGCGTCGCCTGGCTTGTATTAGCGGAAGCAAAGCGAGCCCCGACCAGTCGAAGAATCTCACGGAACGGGATTTGCTCGCCGGCCTCGCCCACCGTTACCCAGGTGTCGAGGATGCGAGCCCCTCCGGGTCGGCGTTCGCGGATGTCGAGAGTCTGTTCAAAAAGGGCGGGATCGATCTCTATCACTTCATGGGTCACGGCGACTTCATGGAGGGGAGCCCGGCCGAGGCCAAGATCGTCCTGACGGACCGGCCTTTCCGGGCGCGAAACTTGGCCGGTCCAATCCGGACCCGGATGCGCGATGACCGCCCTTTCGTCGTCTTCAACGCCTGCCGGGTCGCGCGCCAGGGCTGGTCACTGGCAGGCCTCGACGGCTGGGCGCACGCCTGGGTGGAACTCTGTCAGTGCGGAGCCTTCGTCGGTCCGCACTGGCTGGTGAAAGCCAGTGCGGCGAACGAGTTCGCGCGTGTCCTCTATGAGGATCTGGAGAAGGGGAAGACACTTGGCGAGGCGTCTCTGGCCGCGCGGCACGCCGTCCGCAAGTTGGATGCAGGCCGGCCCAACTGGCTGGCTTACGCGGTTTACGGAAATCCCAATGCGCGGATGACCTTCGGTGCCGAAAGCGTGGCGAGACCGGAGAAACCCGAATCCCAGGAGAACCCGAGGATCGCCGAGGGCCTGGCCCTCGCAGTCCGCCCAGAGCCTGGGCGACCGGCGGAGAAAGATTTCAGGAGCCACGAAATCCACGCTGAAGCCGTACGCGGGAATGCCGAGCGCGTTCGCAGAGGTCTGGAACCTTACGTACTGCCGCGTATCTCGCGCTGGGAGGTGCGCGAGAAGTATCTCCCGGCGATTCGCGAGAGCGTCGCTCGGGCGAGGGGCCGCATCATTCCCATCATCGCTTCCGCCGGTTTCGGCAAGAGCACCGTGCTCGGCGAGATCTATGATGCCCTCCGGCAGGACGACCTTCCTTGGCTCGCGTTGATCGACAGCGGTGAGCTCTCCCTGGCAGCTCCTCAGGATTTTCCGCTCGCCCTCGGCCGCTCGGCCTGCGGTTCGGCGGTCTCCATCGAGGAGCTTGCAGCAAGGCTGAGTCTTCCCGGCCCCGGGGTCCTCTTGATCGATACCCTGGATCTCGTCCTGGAGCCCGGCATCGTACCGCACCTGCAGCGCGCTCTCTTCCTGCTTGGTGAGACCTCGACCACGGTGGTTTTTACCTGCCGTGATCACGAGTATCAGCTCCTTGAGCCTCCAACCGGGCGAATTCCGCAAGTCGCTGACCGGGTCGACCGCTATACGCTGCCAGTTTTCACGGAGGGAGAGATCACCGCGGCCGCAGAGGCTTTCATCGAGAAAAACCCGTGGCTGCGCGGAACGCTGAAGGGGCTGGCCTTTGTCGAGAAGCTCAAGTCGCTCTCGGCGGACAGCAGATCGCTCCGAAGGATCACGAGCAACCCGCTGCTTCTGGCCATGCTCTGTGAGGTCTTTGGTGAGGAGGGAGACCTTCCGCGCGATTTGACGGTCAGCGAGCTGTATGAACGCTACTGGGACGAAAAGGTCGCCCGAAGCCGCGAGTATGGCCCGGGCTCCCCCGTGGTGCTCGAGAAGCCGGCGATCTGCCTGCGAATCGCGCAGCGCGTGTTGGAAGAGTGGCACCAGGAGGTTCATGACTGGATCGCAGAGCCGGATCTCCACCTCGAAGCTTCCGTCTCGTTGGCGAATGCCCGGGATGAGTTATTCAGCGAAGGCATTTTGAAGGCGCAGTCCGCCGGACGGGTGCGATTCTTCCACCAGACCTTTCTCGAATATGCGATGGCACGTTGGCTGGCGACTCGTTCGGGGGCTGCGGAGCGAGAACGGATCGTTGGCGCTGTCAGCTCTCAAGACGATGGAGCGGCGCTGCACTGGTGGCCTGTCTTGCGCCAGCTCCTGGTGATGGTGGAGCCGGAGGCTTTCTCGGCGAGCGTTGCCCGCCTTCCCCTGGAGAGTCTGGCGGGGTTCCGCACGGTAAGCTTTGCGACCCTCAGCCGAGCCGAACCGGGATCTCTCAAAGACCTTCTCGAGCGCTCTCTCACTCTTGGCGCGGAGTACCAGAAGATCCTTGGCTCGGCTGCCGAGGATGCGCCCTCGCGTTTTCTGGAGGACGCCTGGATGGTTGTGGAGACTCTGCTTCGGGCCGGAGCCCGGGAGGCTGCCGTCTTGGCCGCGACGACGGCAGGCTCACTCTTGGCGCGCGATCAAAAACCGCTGGCAGAGCGGTTGCGCGCACTTATGAAGGCACTGGATGAGAGGCTCGAAAAGACAGAGCGACGGGAGGAGATGGCGGAGATCATGGGACAGCTCCTGCGGGCCAGCCTACCCGCATTGAAGGCTGGCTCCGATCCCGAGGCCCTCCAGCTTCTTCGGGATCGTTACCTGGATTTTGGCGAAAAGGGAAGAGCGGCGGTGATTGATCTTTTCGGCGCCGCGCCCATGGACGAGCAGCGGAGGGCGGAATTTGTTCACTTTCTTCTGGAGCGTCCGCCGGAGCGCCGGCTCAAGCCTGAGCTGATCGCACTGCTCGAACAGAGGCTGCGTGCCGAAGGAGCCGCCGCCGAGGAGACTCCGGAAGGAAGGAGCGAGATTCTGTATCGCACGGTGCCGGAGCCGTGGATCTCCTTCCACGCGAGGGCGGTGGCGCGACTCTTCCCGCAGGATAGACTGCTCGTTGAGAGAATCGCTCGCGATCTCTTTTCGTCCGACGCTCGTTCACCGCGCAGCGACACGAACGCTCTCGAGGAGATGGTCGAGCTCGGACAGGCAGACCAGGTTTGCGGCGTCCTGGCGGCGTTGCCTCCTGAGAACCTCCCCGCCGGGAGGATTGGCTCGCTGGCCACATTGGTTCGAGAGCTGTCCCAACGGGCCGGAAGCCGAGCGCGAAGGGACCTCGCTCATTGGCTTCGGCCCCAGGCCGAGCGCCGCCCCGAAGAGGCTTTGGAGGTTTTCGCTTCGGTGGCTGATGCCGATGAGGAAACTTGGAGCGCCTTCCTGGTAAGCCTTCGGTCTCTCTTGGAAAAACAAGAGGATCGCTTGGCGAAAAGGGTTTTCGGCGAGATCACCCCAGAGTCTCGTCTCGAGCTCGCCCCGGAGATCGAGGTTTTGGCGAGCCATCAACCCGGCCGGGTCAGCTTCGAATACATGCTGATCGATGCCTACGCTCCGCGGGCCAGCGAGTCCAAGGAGGCTGTTTCGCGACTGGTTGCCCTCTCGCTCAGCCGCTCCAAAGGCGTGGCGCTCGCGGCATCCAACGCTCTTGCCAGGGTCTTGTGGACAGGGACCCTTCCCGCCGTGACCGATCTCCTTTCCTTGGCTGCGAGCCCGGTCCCCGGGGTTCGAGATCACCTGATGGACGTGGTCACCGCGATTCAGGGAGCAAATGGCAAAATTGCGCCTGGCCACCTTGTCCTTTTATGCGACAGCTTGGCCGGTGAGACGAATACCACGACGCTTCAGAAGCTTTGTGACGTTGTTGCCGGTTGGGTCTATACCGAGAAGCAGGTTCCCCTCAGGGTTGCTGAACACATGGCGGGTCTAACATCGGGTCGGGAGAATGGGAAAATGGAGAAAGGGGTGGCTGGAGCTTTGGTTCACGCGCTGAAGGTCTTGGCCCAGTTGGAGAGACCTGAGATTGCGGATCTCCTTCAAGGAGCCGCCCAGCGGGCGCTAGGGGGAATTGAGAACTTGAACCGTCTCAGCGTCGGCGAGTCCGAGTTGATCGATCTGCTTTCAGCCTTGGCAAGAGTTGACAAGGCCTTCCTGCCCCGGCTTGTCGGAGATGGCCCGAATCTTCCTGCCCGTAACATCCGCCCGCTCGCCCTTTCGATCCGGCGGGTTGAGGGAGCCAATTCGCCGCTGCTCACCTCGATGCTCAGCTCGAATTGGTGTCCTCCGCAGACCCGGAGCGCGATCCTGGCGTTTCGAGGGGCTTGATGGAAACGCTCCCGCCCACCACCCCAACCACCCCCCGCGAATCCCCCAAACGCCCCTCCAGCGATTCCATACACAGCTCCGTCGGCGTACAGAACGCAAACTTCAGCGACTCCAGGGCCTCCAGCGCCAGGCTGGTGGGCCGCAGGCTTTCGGCTTCCTCGGGGTTGGGCAGGTTCTGCTGGAGGGGGAGGACTCCTGACGTGGTCTCGAAGGTCAGGGAGAGATTGTCCCGTGAAGCGACGGGGCAGCCTTTGGCGTTCAGGTGGTCGGCTAGGGTGGCGTTGGCTTTTAGGCCGGCGAAGGTCCACCAGCGGGTGCGGGTGGGGGCGAGCCTTTCCAGGGCGGTGGAGTCTGGGGTGAGACAGGGGAACTCGGCCCGCAGCTCGTCCAATCTCGCTCGCGCCCGGCGGGTCAGGGGCTCGTTTCGGCCCTGGCCCAGGAGCACCCTTTTCTGCGCCTGGCAGAGGTCGTAGCTCAGGGGGACTCCGTCTCCTAGCCAGAGGGAGCGGCCGGGGAGGTCGATGGGCTCGACGTAGGCCTCTCTTTTCGACCAGTCCACGTGCACCGCCCGCCAGCTCCTGCCGCCCAGTAACAACACGGTGGCGGCTCCCTCCTCTTCTGCGAGCTGAAAGGTGGTCTCGTCCACGGAGCCCAGCTCTTTGCGGCCATGCAGGATGCGGATCAACGGCGGCGTATCGAACACGGAGAGCAGCTCCAGAAAACCCTTGCCACGGAACCGCCTGTCGCTCTCGGCGCCCAGCCCCAGAATTCCTGAATCCTCGTGCAGGTAGCCCTCCCGCTCCAGATACTTGAGCACCCTTTTCCGGTCCCCAGCCGGCAAGGCGGCGAAGCCCGGCATGCGGTCGAGCCAGTCCGCCTCCGCCCCCCTCGGCAGCCCCGCGAGCTGGTGCACCAGGGCCAGGAGCTGCTGCGCGTAGATGTGAAAGGGGAGGACCGGCGGCACCACCGGCTCGACAAAGCCCTCGCTCCACAGCAGGTCGATCGCCACCGCCCGCAGCAGGGTCTCCGGCGTCGTGGTCAGGAAGAGGAGGTTGCGCCGGCTTTCGGGACGCCTCCCCGTGCGCCCCAATCGCTGGAGGAAGCTGGAGACCGTCCCGGGCGCCTCGATCTGGATCACGCGGTCGAGATCCCCAACGTCGATCCCCAACTCCAAGGTGCTGGTGGCCACGATCACGCAGTCCCTCGCCTCGGCGAAGGCCTGCTCCGACCGCCGCCTCTCCTCGACGCCCAGGGAGCCGTGGGAGACGTGCGTCGGCACGCTCAGCTCCCGCAGGCGGAAGGCCAGGTCCTCGACCCGCGAGCGGCTGTCGCAGAAGACCAGCCTTTTCTCGCCTCGGTAGAGTCGCGAGAGCACTTGCGCGGCGTTGTCGAGGGTGCCCACGAAATCAATCTGAACGTCCGCTTCCGCAGCTCCCGCGGCCAGCCCCGGCTCCGGCGACACGACGGCGCGGGGTCTCAACGAGGAGCCGGCGAGCCAGCCCAGCAGGGCCTCCGGATTGCCGAGGGTCGCCGAGAGGCCGATGCGTTGCAGGTCTCGCCCGGCCACCCGCGAAATCCTTTCGATCATGGAGAGCAGGTGCCAGCCGCGATCGTCTCCGGCGAAGGCGTGAAGCTCGTCGATCACCACCGCCTGGAGCCCGCGGAACAGTCGCTCGTGATCGATTCCCCGCGAGACGAGCATCACCTCCAGCGACTCCGGCGTGGTCAGCAGCAGTTCCGGCGGATCGCGCTGGATCTCCCGTCTCGCGCCCTGGCCCACGTCGCCATGCCACAGCGCGGCGCGCCGGCCCAGGAGGCCCAGGTAGCCGGAGAGCCGGGCTTCCAGGTTGTTGAGCAGCGCCCGCAGGGGACAGATGTAGAGAATCGAGAGACCGCTCCACTCCTCGCTCAACAGGCGGGAGAGCAGGGGGAAGATCGCCGCCTCGGTCTTGCCGCCCGCCGTCGGCGCCACCAGGAGGGCGTGGCCCCCGGCCAGCACCGGCTCGATGCTCTTCTCCTGAAGCGGCCGCAGGGTCCGCCAGCCAAGGCTGTTGACGATGTGATGCTGCAGGGCGGGATGGAGGAGGTCGAAGGCGCTCACACCTCCAGCTCCAGGTCGTCCGGCCCCAACGCGCCTCTGGCGCCCTGCTCCTCGCGGGTCAGCTCGCTGGCTGTGACGGTGGGCGCGTAGTGCTGGCGGGGATCGAAATCCGGGTGCTGCTCGATGCGGTCGAGCACATCGGCGACGAGCTTCTTGAGGAAGAGGCGAGGCGCGATGCCCACCTTGCCTCCCAGCTCGCCGGTCACGGCGCGGGCCAGGACGTCGAGATACTCGTCGGAGGCCAGGCGGTGGAGCCTTTCCACGGCGGACGCCTCGGTCAGCCCTTCGGCGAAGAGGTCCCGCACCCGCCGTCCCAGCTCGGAGAGACCCTGGAGGTCGAAGTTGCGCAGGCGGATCTGCACGGCCCGCGGGTTGTCGAAACGCGCGTCGGTCGCGAAGTCCACCTGGAGACGCTGGGCGAGGGGCGGCAGGCGCTGCACACCCATGGGGCCGTCGAAGAAGGCGGGCGTACCCGTCACCAGGAGGTAGAGGCCGGGGAAGCGGGCGGCGTCGATCTCGTCGAGGAGCTGACGCAGGGCGTTGAGACCCTTGTCGCGCACGTCGCCGCGCACTCTCTGGAGAGTCTCCACCTCGTCGAGGACGAGCACGAGCCCGGGATGCCCCGAGTCGCGCAGCACCACCAGCAGCCCTTGAAGGAAGCTCAGGGCGGCGAAGTGATCGATCTCGCCTTTGATGCCCGCCCCGCGCTTGACGCCTGCCGCGACGTTGGGCTGGCCGCCGATCCAGGCCAGGAGCCCTTCGGCGGTCTCTCGATCCCCGGCGGCCAGGGCTTCCCGGTAGCCGCGCAGGGCGGCGGCGAAGGCCGGAGCGCTCTTCGAGATGTCCGCCAGCCGGCGCTCCATCAGCTCCTGGCTGCAGGCGAGGAGGGCCGCGGCGTCGCGCTCGTCGACGTCGCCTCCGGCCAGCACGTCCTGCTCCAGGGTGTAGAACCAGGCGTCCACGACGCCGCGCAGGGCCCCGGAGAGCTGCGAGGCGGTGGAGAGGCGCTCAATCATCCGCCGGTAGACCGTCTCCAGCCGGTGGAGCGGGGTTTCGGTCTCGGAGATCTGCACCTCCGCCGTGGCGAAGCCCTGCCGCTTGGCCCTTTCGCAGAGCCAGCGGGCGAAGAAGGTCTTGCCGCTGCCGTACTCGCCGCGCAGGGCCTTGAAGACGCCCGCGCCCCCCTCGGCCCTCTCCAACTCCTGGCCGGCGGAGACCTCGAAACGGTCGAGCCCCACGGCCAGCAGGTCGAGCCCGCGGTGCGGCACGGTGCCGCGCCGCAGGGCGTCGAGGATCTCCTGTCGCCGCTGGGGGCTGACGTTCAACCTTGTCGCCCCTCGCCGCCCAGGAACTGCTTGCCGAGAAGGGCGCGGTCAAAGGTTACCTTGTCAGACTCCGGCTCGAAGACGAGGACGGCGAAGCCCTCGACGTTGAGCAGCCGCTGGAGGGCGGCGAGCAGGCCGTGCATCCGGGAGAGGGGGATCTCGAGCTGGCGGGCGAGGGCCGCGGGCGTCATGCCGCCGCCTTGGCGGGCCAGGGCGGCGAGCACCTCCGCCACCCTCTCGTCCGCCAGGCTCTGGCGCGCCGCCCGGCTCTTCTGCTCCCGGTAGGCCGGCGAGGCGAAGAGCGCCGCGAGCCAGGGCTCGACCGGGGTTCCCGGCGTTACCGCGGCCGGCAGGGCCGCCGGGATCTCCGCGAACAGGACGCCCTGACCGGCCGGCGCGGCCTTGGGCCGGCTCTTTCCGGATGCGGGCACCGCCGGTACCACCGAGGCCGCCGCTGCGGGCTGAACCCCGTCCCGCCACCAGGCCGGCTCGTCCGTCGCGGACTTCCACCCCGGAAGATCGCCGCCGGCGGCCACCCAGACAGAGACGGGCACCAGCACCTCCTGGGGCGAGACGCCGCCGTGATAGCCGCTCTGGATGGCCGTGTAGCGCAGCCTCTCGCTCCAGGCGAGAACGAGGCCCCGCTCGTCGCCCAGCAGCACCCGCGGCCCGCGCACCTGGATCTCGCCTTCGGCCACGCGCCCGCCGGCCGGCCCCGCGGGGCGATATCGCGCGCCTCCGCCTTCGTGCCGGCGTAGCACCGTGTCCCTCTCCACCATGTGGCCGTGGTCGGCGGTGACGACGATCGTCCGTCCCACCTCCAGCGCGGCTTGCAGGAGATCGCCGAGGTACCGGACGTCCTCCACCTTCCAGCGCGGCATGAGCTGGTGCCCCTTGGGCAGCTGATCGTCCACCACGTTGAGGACGACGCCCACGACCCGCTGGGTCGCGCGTTCGATCTCGCTCTTCACCTTGTCGGACAGCCCGGCCCCCTCGCCCCGGAGATCGTCCTTATGGAAGAGGATGGGGGGAAGGTTCGCGGCTCCCTGGGCCCGCAGGCCGGGGTGGGCGGCGAAGCCCTGGGACTCTGTCGCCGCGGTCCCCGTCCGCCGCTCGCCGCAGAAGAGGCTGGTGCGGCTGGCCTGGGTGACGCTCGGCAGCAGGCTGACGCCGCAGAAACGCGTGGCGGCTTCCCGGGGCCGCATCTCGTCCCATCCCCGCCTCGCGAGATCGGCCGCGAGCTCGCGGAACACGGCGAAGCTCAGGCCGTCGAGCACCAGCAGGAGCACGGAGCCGGCGGCGGCGAGCGGGGCTACCACGCGGTCGAGCAGGGACTCGACAGGCACCAGGGCGTCCGTGGCCGTGGGCGCTTCGGACCACTGCGCCAGCAGCTCGGCGAAACGCCGGGCCTGTTTCTCCCGCTGGTCCGTCACGGCGCCCAGCAGGCGGTCGCGCACTCCCGGGGCCAGGGGCTCCGTGAGGTTCTGGAGATCGGCCAGCACCGTGCGCGCGAGATCGGCGAAGGAGCCTTCCCGCGCATAGGAATCCGCGGCGTCCGCGAACGATCCGGCCGGGGCCTGGAGCCTGGAGATCGAAAGCCAGCGGCAGAGCCGCAGGATCATCTCCACGGCCTCCCCATCCGTCTTGCGGATCGACGCCAGCTCGTGGCGCCGCACGTCCGCGGCGAGCTCGGCCATCCCCTGAAGGCCTGGAGCGTCCGGCGCGTCGAGCCACCGCGCCACGGCTTCGGCGAAGCGTCTCACCCGGCGGGCGAAGGCCGTTGGGAGCCAGGCGCTGTGCTCTTTGGCCAGCTCCTCGATCCGCAGCTCCTCGAACAGACGTTGCGCCTGGGTGAGCCCGTTGGACACAGCGCTCTCCCCGCCGGAAAGGAGCTGCCCGCGCACCAGCTCGCCCGCGGCCACGGCCCAGGCCCTGCCGGCCCGCGGCGAGAGGCTCAACCCGCCGAGGCGCCGCTCCTCGAAACGCACCACGGCCCGGGCGATGCCGGGATCGGCCTCGGTCGTTCCCGCAGGGGGAAACAGCAGATCGCAGACCAGCCCACCGGCCACGGCCTCGCCGGCGTGGCCGGCCTCGACGAGATGGAGGATGGCCGCCGTCGCCTCGCCGGCCGATTCGGCGAGCCGCTCCGCGTAGTCGGGCCGCGCCTCGGCCGGCAGGCTCAGAAAGGGGTTCGCTCCGGCCGCCGCCCACTCCAGCACGGTCCGCAGATCAGGCCTTGGATCGGAGAAGCCCTGGAGCTTCAGGAGCGCCTGCCAGACTTCGTCCGCGTCCAGCGCCTGGCCGGCCGGCTGGGGGAAGGCCTCCTCGCTGAGAGCGAGCAGAAGATCCGGCAGCCACTTCAGGTCCCACAACCGTGGATCGATCTGCCGGATGCCGAGTCGCTCCCTCAGCACCTGCCTGGAGTCCAGCGTGATGAGATCCCGCTTGACCAGTCGCATGAGAACGTCCACACCCAGCTCCTGCGGCTTGCGGTCGGTGAGCAGTATGACGGACGAGCCTTCATGCTCGACTAGCCCGGCGCGGAAGGCCAGCGGCGATGGGCAGTAGAGGGTGGGGATGTCCTCGCCGTCCACTCGCAGTGTCGCGGGCCCAGTCCACGGTGCCATCAGGCGGAAGCCGATGGGGCGGGGATCGTTCGGATACTTCTTGCGGATCTGAGCCACCTTCACTTGCAGGAGGCTGATCGTGGCCGGAGAGGTCATCTACTCGTCCGACCGTCCTTCGAGAGTCCATTCGAGCCGCAGCCGGCGCTCGCCCTTCGCCAGCCGGGCTTCCAGCTCCCGGAAAAGGGCCTCCGCCGTCTCCGCGTCGAGCCCCTCGCGCGACTCGCGCTCAATCACCCTCCACCCCGGCCGCGTCACCCCGGGTCTCGGCGGCTCCGGCTGCGGGGCCGGCTCGGGCCTCCGGGTGGATTGGGTCGTGCGGACGAGGAGGGCCGCGCCCTCCGCCACGGCGCGATCGAGCACGGGCTTCAAGCTCACCGCGAGCTCGTCCCGGCCCAGAGCGTCGCGCAGCCGGTCGAGGATCTCCCCAGCCTGTGGGCGCCATTCATCCCCGACCTGCCCGAGGCTGGCCAGCATCGGCAACTGCGTGTTGCGCAGGGCCGTCATCACCTCTTTCGCCTTCGGTCCCGCATGGCCCATGGCCTCCGGCGTCGTGGCGAGCGTCGCCCGGGCCAGCGTCTCCAGCGTCGTCTCGGGCTTCGCAGCGTGGAGATCCTCCGCCAGGGTGAGCAGCGCCTCGGCGGTGCGCAGGCGGGGAGCCGTGAGCGGCACGCCGAAGCTCTCCATCCAGGTCCGCAAGACCCCCACGAGATCCGAGACCGGCCCGCGTAGTCCCTCGGCCGCCTGCTTCAGCTCCTCCCGCAGCCTGCTGACGTTCGAGGCTGAGAGGAAGGAGGAGGGGGTGAGACCGAAGAGCGAGGCCGCCCGGTCCCGCGCCATGCTCCAGGTTCCCTCGTCCGGCAATCTCTGCTCTCGCAGCTCCAGGTCGTCCTTGAGCTCTCCCCAGCCGGGAGTGTACGGACCGCCGTTGCGGAAGAACGAGCGGTTCGTCTGCTCGGCGAAGACGAGGATCAGCAGGTCCTGCACTTCGGGCATCAGCCCGAGCCGCTCCGGTTTGTCGAGCTCGGCCCGCAGCCGGCCGACGGTGACGGCCTGGCCCGCTCCGGCGATCGTGGCGGCGGCCCGCGTCAGGTGATGGCGCCAGCGGTCGGAGAGCAGGAAGACCGCCTCGTGCATCTCGCCCAGGTCCAGCGGGTTGGCGATCTGCCGCAGGACCGCCCGCAGGTCCTTTTCGACCTCGATGCGCCCCTGGGGTGCGTGGGCGGCCCGCAACGCCACGTCCAGTACCTGCTTGAGACCTTTCGTCTTGATCTCGGCCTTCCCGAAATCCGGATGACGGGGGAAGCGGTAGGCCTGAATTTGCTCCAGCAGGTTCTCCAGGGCCTCCCGCAGGTTGGTGGCGGCGGGGGGCCGGGGCTCGAACCGGCGGTCCAGCGACTGGAAGCGGTCGGCGAGCTCGTGCGACGAGTCCACCAGCCCGGGCGTGTTGCCGACCCCGTAGGCGGCCTCCAGGCAAGAGATCAGCCGCTGCTTGAGCTGGCTGCGCTGATTGTCCATCAAGGCCCGCGCCGAAGCCTGATCGACGGCCGCGAGGTGCGAGGCATGATCGCCGAAGCGCTCGCCGGTCAGCAGGTAATCGAGGGTGACGTACTTGCCGAGATCGCCCAGCGAGTCGTGATTGAAGAACGCCGGCAGCCAGCAGAAGGTGGGCGTGTCCGGCTCCTGGGCTCGCACCTCCTCCAACTTCGCCAGGTCGTCCTTGGCCGTATGGCCGCCGGAGTCGAACGGCAGATCGATGATCACCTTCCAGTCGTCGCCGCCCGCGCGGGGGAGGAAGGAGTCGCGGGGCAGCTCGCGGACATTGGCGAACACCACCTCGACCTGGCGCGGCGTGCCCCGCCACAGAAAGCCGTGGGAGGGGATCAGGGCGGCGTCCTGCGAGGCTTCGAGGCCCAGCGCGGCGCGCAGCAGGCTGCGGATTGTCACCTTGCGATTGCCGTCGTTGTCGATCGACTTGGCCTTCTCCAGAATGCCCTCGATGTCCACACCCGTGAGCTGGAGAGTGATCGACGGATTGCCGGAGTCGTCTCCGATCTTGATCTCTCCCACCTGGGAGGCCCAGGTTCGGCACCGGCGCAGCACCTCCTTCGACTCGGCGCCGGGAATGGGCGAGCGGATGCTGCCGTGATTGAGCGCCGCCAGCCGCGCGGCGTTCATCCCCTGAAAAGCCTCCACGTCCGGCGTCAGCGCCGCCAATAGAAGGGTTTTGAGCAGCCGGTCGTCGCCGCGGAAGGCGATGGACGCGGGATCGTCATGGGGCCGGGCGCGAACCTCCTCCAGCGTCATCTTGTGCTGGCGTTCCAGCAGCGGCAGCAGCTTCTGGTGATAGAGGCGCCGGGCCTGCCCGAAGTGGAGGCGCATCTCCTCCGTGAACGGCTCGTCCCCCTCGGCGATGACGTCGAACAGATCGCCGAGCGGCACGAGATCGCCCACCTGCAGCGTGTCCCGCTGGTCCACCAGGAGCTGGAGCATGACGCGCAGAGCCGTGCGCTCGCGCTGCAACACCGAGGAGATCGCCACCAGGGCTTGCACCAGGGCGGGGCTGAAGGGGTAGACGCCGCGGAACGACTCCGGATCGCCCTCCCGCCCCAGCAGCGCGGCCATGACCTCCGTGCGCACCTTCCGGGTCTCCGCGAACGCCGCGTCGATCTCGCGCCGGGCCGCCTCGGAGCGTGGCTTGAGCAGCCGCTGCTCGGCGATGGCCGGCAGGTTGCGGTCCTCCAGGGTGATGGTGTCGAAACGGCCCTCGGAGTACTTGAGATTGTCGGAGAAGCTGAGCTTTTCCGCTCCGGGCAGATGCTCGCCCACCAGCTCGCGAAGGTCCCTCTGCCGGGCGATGAAGCTGATGATCGGCACCGGCCGGTCCGGCGTCTCCGACTCCACCAGCTTCGCCACCTTCGAGGCCTCGCGGGAAATGAAGCTCATGTCCGCCACGCGGCTCGCGAGCCACAGCACCAGCTCGTCGAGAAAGAGCACCAGCCCGTCGTACCCCAGCTTCCGGGCGTGCTTCGAGATCACCGAGAGGCCGCGGTCGAGGGAGATGAAGGACTCCCCCCGGTTCGCCGCCAGGCTCTGAAAGGCGGGAAGGAGCTGGGTGACGAGATCGCTCACCAGGTCCAGCCGGCGGTCGTCGTTGGGTCCGGCGGCCATGGCCGCGGTCATGCCCTCGGCGTCCCAGGCGCCGGTGGCGAAGGTTCCCCATCCGCCTCCCTGGCTCTCCTTGCCGCTGTTGAGGCGGGCGAAGAACTTTTCGTCCCCGAGGTCCGCCCGCAGGCTCTCGGCATTGGCGAACAGCCCCTCGGCCTCGTAGACCGCGGGCAGCGGCGCCTCCGGATGGAGGGCTCTCACGTACTCCACATAATGGCCGAGCACCGCCTGCTCCAGGCTGTTGGCGCCCAGCAGGTGGTAGGGAACGAGAAGGAACCTCTTGCCCTCCGTCCAGGAGAGTTTGGCCACCACCGGCGCCAGCTCCGGGATCGACCGCGCCTCCGGGTTGTGCTGGAGCAGCAGGTGTAGCACGGCCATGAAGTGGCTCTTGCCGCTGCCGAAGCTGCCATGGAGATAGGCGCCCATCGACCGCCGTCCGGAGACGGCCCGGTGCACCAGCTCCAGGGCCTGTTGAAAGCAGCCGCGAAGCTGCTCGGTCACGACATACTGGCCGAGCGTCTCCGCCGGGTGCTCCACCCCTTCGGAGAGCCTGAGGACGAAGTCCCCCTTGTGCACCCGCTCGGGGACCTCGATCAGCTCCCGGATCAATCTCGCCATGCATCTCCCTTCCTGCGAACGCCAAAACTCTACCAGCGCGAGCCACTCCACCCCCGCGAGTCGATGCGGCCCAGCGCTGGCAGTGAACGCGGAAATTATATGTCGGGAGAGGAGGAAGGGGCGTTTCCCGCGAAAGACCCCGCCTCTCCCGGTCCTCAGCCCTCTCCCACCGCCCCCTCATCACCCCGGCCCTCTTCTCCCAGCCTCCCCCCCCCATACACCGGGAGAAGAGGGAGCAAAGCAAAAACGCTCCAACCGGGCCCCCTGGGAGCGCCGGCGTCCCGCCGGCAACTAACTCCGCTGTTTTCGCTTCCTGTTGGCGGGAGGCTCAGCCGATTCGTCGGCCTCTCGCCACCCAGGGCTTGCGGCCTGGGCTACGGGTCTGCCGCCCTCCGGGCTGGGGTGACGCGGTCGAGGCAGCTGCGTTTCGACGCACCCATCTGGAGCACTGACCGGCTTGAGCTGAAGCGCCGGCTGCTGGGGCGTCAAGGCTCCATCGAAGGACGTAGAGACGCTCCCAGCCCGTCCACGTCGCTCTCCGCAGGCCCATAACGGCGGGACGTCTCCGCGGCGGGAACGACCTTCAGAACAACGATGACCGGGAACGGGCGATGCCGCCTCTTCGCTCTCCCAGATTGCACAGACGCAAGGTCCCGCGTCACCCCGTCAGAGGTTGTGGATCGGGTGGGGGTTTCCCGCCGCTGGAGACGTCCCGACATCATGGATCTACGGGCGGTGTCGTGAACGGGCTGGGAACGTCTCTACGTCCTTCGATGAAGGGTGATGAAGCATGCGGCCTCTGTGAGGAAGGGGCACCCGGCCGCGAGCCGGGTGCCGTTCAGGCTTCAGGAACGGTTCTGGCAGGTGCCGTTGCAGGTGTATTGAAACAACGTGCCACAGCCAGTGGTCTGGGCGCAGGTTGGATTGTTGACATAGCACCGGTAGGGACTGGGACCGCACCAGTCCGACAGAGTGCTGCAACTGCACTGCAGGCTGGCCTTGGAACCGGTGGCGTCCATCTCCATGACCCGAAGCGAGGACTGGTTCTCGGGAGTCAATCGGCCCACGATGGCGTCCGCCTCATTCTTTCCGAACACAGCCCGGAACTTCTTCTCGAGCTGCTTGGTCGTCTGTCCGACCAGGAGATCCCACAGCGGATCCGAGTGCGGCGTCGAGAACGTCGTCGGCCGAGAGATGAATTCGATGGCCTGATTCACCAACTCGGTCCTGGTTTTGTCGAGAGTGGGATGCTGTTCCAGATACTGCGTCAGGTGGGTTCTCCACAGCTCTGACTTCGTATCCGCCGGCAGTGCATCGAAGACGGCCGGTTGGTCCGTCAGCCGCCAGGCGCCCCCCTCCCCGGGATTTTTCCCCCGGCGTCCGTCTCATAGGGTCGAACGGCAGCGCAGAGCTCGGCTTTGACGACGACTCAGAGGGAGGGAGACATCATGCGCAAGTGGCTGGTCTTCGGGATCATCGTGGCAATGACGAGCCTGGCCTGTGGTCCTGGTCATGACCCCACGTCTCCGTCGTCGCTGCCTCAGGTGGCCGGGAAATGGGTTGGGGATTGGTCGGCGAACGGCTCGGTCGTCCATCCGGAGCTCAACCTGAGCCAGAACGGCCGCCGGCTCTCAGGAACCTTCTCGCTGGGAGGACTCACGGCTCCAATCAGCGGCTCCGTGGACGTGAACCTCCAGATGTCGTGGACCCTGGGGGATGGCGGTTGCAGCTCGTTGACCGGAGACGGTATTGCCGAGAACCTGGCGCCGGCTCAGATCAACGGCACCATCGACCTTGTCGATTGCGTGGGGCACAATCATTTCAACGGTCCCGTCACATGGCGGCGCTCCTCGAAGCAGGCCACGACGCCCTCGGCTCCATCCGGCTCCCTCGCGGATCTGGCGGCTTGGCTGAAGAAGGGCGCGAGGTAAGGTAGGCCCACTGGGCCTCATCCGGTCAGGGAGGAGTACGCCATCCCGAATCCGGAGGGGAGTCTGAACCCTGCAAGCCTGTGGGAAACCGTCCCCACCGACCCAACGGGCCGGGAGAGCCCAGCCCAGGGCTAAGGCCGGAGGCCGATGCCCTGGGAAAATGGACGCCCCCATACCGGCGGCCTGAAGGGCCGCGAGAGCCTCGTAACCGCGTCCCTCAACCGTCGGGCCAACGGTCTCGCGGCCCTTCAGGCCGCACCGAGTTGTCGATCTCTTCACCCAGGGCATCGGCCTGCGGCCTCAACCCTGGGCTCCGTTCTCCCGGCCCGTTGGGCCGGAGCATCGACTGCTGGAGCTTGAGCACCGAGCGCTGGAGCTTGAGCAATGACTGCTTGAGCCGAAGCACTGACTGCTTTATATGAAGCATTGACCGCTCTATATGAAGCACCGGCTGCTTGAGCTGAAGCATCGGCTGCTTGAGCTGAAGCATCGGCCGCTTGAGCTGAAGCATCGGCCGCTTGAGCTGAAGCAGCCGCCCCCGTCAGGCGCTTCGCGCCTTCCGTCCTCTCCGGGGTCCTTCCTGGGGCTTCCAGGTCTCCAGGGCTTCCCGGGTGAGGCCCAGGGATCTGGCCTCCTCCTCCACGAAGCCGGCGAAGAAGTCGCCGAGGCGGGTGCCTCCGTGGGCGGGGTCGGGATCGTTGTGCCACTGGCGCAGCCAGGGGAGCAGCTCCAGCAGGCCGGCGAGGATCGGGGCGAGGCGGTCGGCCTGCCAGCCCTCGTTCTCCCTCAGCTCGTGGAGGGCGGTGCCGAGCGCCTGCGCCTGCTGGAGATGGTTCCAGCCCGCCCAGCCGATCACGGGGGAGGTATCGGCCCCCCTTTCCAGGCCGGGATAGCTCACGAAGCGCTCCTTGGGGACGTCCAGCTTGCCCCTCAGGCGCCAGTAGGGCGTCTTGCGGAAGTCGGCCGAGGCATAGCGCGGCGGCACGGGAATCACCCCCACCTCCCGGGCCTTCGTCGCCTTGGCCTCGTCCTCCGTCAGCCGTTGCGGGTCTCCCTCCGGCAGCCCTGTGCGGGCGTCGATCGCGTCCTCCAGGCGCTGAAGGCGCCAGGTCTCCTCCCACTCGGCGCGCTTGCGCAGGCCGGCGTCGGTGTAGCGTTGCACGGCGAGGAAGGGCACGGCCTCGTCCAGGGTCAGCTCGGTCACCAGGGCGGTCCAGTCGAAGTCGTCGCGTCCCTTGTAGAGGGCGGCGACCTGCCGGAAGTCGTCGTCCTGCCGCAGCCGGTCCGCCAGGCGTCCGGTGCTGGTGACGCGTGGCTCGGGCCAGTAGCGGGGGTCCTCCAGGCGATCTAGGAGCCAGTCGCGCAGGGCTCTCTTCTCCTGCTCCTCCCAGGGCTCGCGGTTCCAGCGTCGCTTGTACTCCGGCTGCTCGATCAGGCGAATCCAGGGATTCTCCTCGATCGCCTTCAGACGTTTCTCGATCAATAGACGGTAGGGCTCGGGCCAGCGCTCGGGAATCTCGGTGATGGGCGTCGAGCCGTGCCTCTCGAACCATTTCGTCTCGATCTCTCCTGCGGCCATGCGGCGGGCCAGGGCGATCTCGAAGGGTCTCTCTCCGAGCTCGACTTCGGGGGCGGCGTCGGGATCGAGCTCCAGGGGATCTTCGAGGAGGCCGTAAAAGCGGTAGACCTGCCAGTCCAGCTCTTCTTGGAGGGCGATCATTTTCCTGGTGAACTGATCATGTGAATCCCGGGCTTCATGAAGCATAGGTTTGCTAGGGAGTTCCGATTTGACGAGATTTCTGGGTAAGGTCGCTGTGTGCTGTCGCGCGAGTTTCATTAGTTCGAGCGCCAGAGAAGTTGGTTTCTGGCTGCTAACCGGAAAATCTGCGAGGTTAGACGTGTTGAAGGCGAAACGTTCCTCCCAGAGTGTCTTGCGAACCCGAGCGCCTTCCGTGCCTACGTGATCTCCACCCTTTGGAAAACAGACCTGTCGAAGCCAGAAACAGGCTACGGAGCTATTAAGGATTCCAAGAAGATCAAGGTGGTCACTCTCGGTTGCTTTCTCAGGCAGCTTAATCAAAGGTGCGGTTCTGTTGAATATCTTTTGCCCTTGATCGAAGACAAAGTGGTTGTGAGTAGCAACCTCGGCAAATGCCAGCGAAAGAGGGGATCTGTATCGATTGCGAAAAAACATAGAATATTCAAACCACGAGAGGCCACGTTCTAGCTGAGTAAGTCCATAGGCGACTCTGTCGGCAAGTTGTAGGCGCCAAGGCCAAAGAAAGTAAGTGACGGCCGCCGTAGCCTCTGCCTCAAGAGTTTCTGCGTTGTATGGCCAGATGGCGCCGACCTGCTCGATGATTTCCCAATCACGTACATCCTCTCCGGCAATTAAGGGACGTAAACTGCAAGAGGAAATGCCCTTGCGGAGGGCTACCTCGCTCGATATCATGAAAGCCTCATCTTCGCGCGTGACGGCACCAAAGCCCATATCGTCAGCGATGTCACGAAGTTTGACCTCCGTGGAATCATCTATGAGCTCCTTTAGCTCCGAGGCACCGCCGCCTGCGATACTCCAGGGATGTGCGTGTAAACGACTGCGAGACATGTCGGCCACGCTAATTAGAGGGCTCTCTGACTTCGGCTTATCGATAAACGCGAGAATCGCTGACCAAACAAGGCCCTTCGAGGGATCGAGGGGGGTATCAACTTCTCCTTGTATTCCCATTACTACTCGTACCGTGTCTGCGACAGGGTTTCTATTTCTGCCTATCAATATCACCGTAGAAGTTCCGTGGCCCGGGATGTAGGCTCCAGAGGTATCTATTATATGAGTCAAATCCCATCGAGGGAAGTACGTTTCAATCAGTTCCTTTCCAAATTCTCGCTTCATAAAGCTATTGGCTGTAATTAGGCCTACCCAACCCGAATGGCTCCCTGGCCCCACAATTGCGGCAAGGTCGAAGAAGCGTTCTGTGAAAGGCAAGGCTAGCGGATACTGTCGAAAACACGAGCCAAATCTGGCTCGATAAGCTTTGTTCTGTTCAGAATCTCGCGGTGTGATGTACGGCGGGTTTCCCGCGACTACAGTGTATCGCTGGCTAAGGAGCTGATGCGCAGCCGCAGCGTCCTCCGTCTCGTAAACATAGCGAAGTCTATCCTCGCCAACGAGAGGAATCTGGCTTCCGCGAGTCGGACCGCCAAGACGTTCTCCGAAAAGCAGACTGTCACCCGTCGCAAGATTCAACTGGAAATTCGGAGCGTCAATCATCCGCCGCAGTCCAGAGACCTTCAACGCCGCGACGAGCAGCCGGAATCGCGCGATCGCGATCGCGAAGGGGTTGGCGTCGACTCCGGCCACCTGCTGGAGGGCGCGAAGGACCAGCTTGCGATCGTCAATCCCCGGCTCTGCCTTCTGGGAGCGCGCGAAGATGCGGTGGAACGCGCCGAGCACGAAGTGACCCGAGCCACAGGCGGGATCTATCATATTGACGTTCGCATAGCCAATCTCGTCCATGGCCGGCTCCAGAGTCCGGTCGAGGATGAACTCCTCCACGAACTCGGGCGTCTGCAGCAGGGCGTAACGCTTGCGCGCCGCTTCGGATAGATCCTGATACAGATCGCCGAGAAAGCGGGTGTTCCAGTCCGGATCGACGAAGTCATGAACTAAGGCGCCGCTCGCGGGATCGAGCTTCCGAAAGAGAGCGAGGAGGGCCTTGGCGCCGTCCGCCGAGATGCCGAGCTGGAAGAGGGGGTTGTGACGCTCGTCGAACAGGGATTTCAAGGCCGGCAGTCCGCGGACCTCCCGGAAGCTGTCGAGGAGGTAGTCGCGATCGGAGGCGGCGGGCTGTCGGGTGAAGAAGCGCTCCTGGCGATCCCGCGCTTCCGCGAGACGCGCGCCGGGGCCGGAAATCAAGGGCTCAGGGAGAAGGCCGTTGTCCTCCAGAAAGCGGAGGAAGACCGCGGCGAGCACCCAGTGGACGGCGACCTGCGTGAGGTATTCGTCGCGCCAGGCGGTGTAGCTCTGGCCGGTGCGCCCACGCTCTTTGGCCTTCTCGTACTCGGCGCGGACGGGACCGTCGAGATCGGGGTGTTCGGTGAGGCGCTCGCGCAGGTCGTCTTCGAGGGTGCGCACCAGGCGCTGGCAGTCGGCGAGGAGGCGAGGGGCTTCGATCAATGGGGACGGCTCCCAGGATGGATCAATCTTGCGCGGAGTTGGCGTAGAGCCAGGCTTCGGGAATGCGGACGGATTGGCCCGGCAGGACGGTGACCGGGGCGCCGTCGATGGTACCGGATGACGGGACGAGGAGCCAGAGCCCGTGGAGGCCCGGCTCGCCGGGGGACGGACGCCGGGTGACCCGGTCGCGCAGGCGCTCGAGAAGGCTCATCTGGCCATAGCGGGCGAGCAGACCCGGACGGGTGAGTAGAACGGTGCGGTCCGAGGTGGAGAGGCGGGCTTCGACGGGCTTGAGCGCCTGGCTGACGAAGGCGTGGAGGATCTTGGAGTCAGGATGGCTCGCGGGCTCGGCGTCGGAGAGCAGGACGCGCTCCCATTCCACACGGTTTTCGGCGGCGAGGCGGTGCATGGCGTCGAGCCAGGCCGCTTCGAGACTGACGCCTTCGACTTCGACGGGGAAGCGTCGGGCGAGGGCGGCTTCGGCGACGGGCAGGGACGTCTCGTCCACGAAGAGAGCGAGGAAGGCGCCTTCGCGGGCGGCGCGCTGAAGGCGGTCCTCGAAGAGCCGGATGTCCACGGCGGCCGAGGGGAGCTCGCCGCCGGGGGAGGAGCCCGGGGAGGTCCCGGGGCTCGCGGTGGTGCGCAGGCCGGGGAGAAGGGTCGAGGATAAGGTGGACGCGACGGTCTCGGGGAACTTGTATCCACCCTGGCCTTTGAGGGCACCGGGCTCCCATTCGAGGCCGACCTGGCGCAGGAGGTCGTCGAGGCGAGGCCGGCCGGGAAGCTCGGGAGCTTCCGGATAGCGGCTCTGGACGCGGGAACGGACGGTCTCGACGGAGAGCTCGCGAGCGCCGAGCAGGCTGCCGGAGGCGAGGCGGAGGGCCCGTTCGGGGGCGAGGTCACGGGGGTAGATCTCGAGGCGGCTGGAGAGGGCCGCGGTGGTGGAGGCCGCCGTGGCGAGGCGCAAAAGGCGCTCCGGGCTCATCGGCACGGGACTGGGCTGAGGCACGGCCTGCAAGGTTTCCAGGGCGCGCTGGGGCGAGGGGAGCGGGTCGTTCGCGGCGAGGGAGTCGGCGGCGCGGCCGAGGGCGTTGACGTAGTCGAGCAGGGCCTCGCCCTCGGCGCCGCCTTCCATCTGGGTGAGGGCGAAGGAGATGCGGTCCCCGCCGCGGCGGATGCGCCAGCGGGCTCCCCCCTTCTGGCTCTCTTCGGCCTCGGTGGCGGCGCGCAGGGCCGCGGCCGCATGAAGGGTGCGCAGAGGCTCCTCCTGGGCCGAGCCGCGAATCGCCAGTAGGGCTGTGGAAAGCTCGCGCGACGTCATGGCTCCGGCATGGCTTTCGAGGAGACGGACGACGTCGTCGCGCAACACGGAGAGGTTCGCATTGCGCGCCCATCGCTGGCGGGCCTTGATCAAAACCTGACTGATGCGGGCACGGGTGAGGCCGAGGGCTTCGGCGACATCGGACTGGCTGGGCCAGGCGGGAGATCTCGCATCGGCCGGCCCCAATCCAAAAAGACTTTCCAAAGCGCGGCGCTCCCCGGTCGCTTTGGCATCGGCGGGGAGGATCTGGCGCAATAGCAGGTCGACGCTGGTGATCGCGGGGGTGGTCGTGCCGTTGGCCGCGGGGGATTCGGTCTCGACGGCCGCCGTCGGGGCGGGACGGCCGAGGCGGTCGGCGAGGAGACGGATGGCCTCCAGCAGCTCTTTGCGGGTCTTGCTGCCCACGCCGCGCATGTGGCTGACGCGGGAGGCGGGGAGGCGCAGGAGATCGCCGACGGTGACCACCTGGGCGCGGTCGAGGGCGTTGACGGCGCGGGTGGAGAGGTGGAGCAAGCTGATGGAGGTTTCGAGGGTGGCGATCTCGCAGGCTCGGCGCAACTCGTCCGGCTGCTCCTCGGCGCTGACGGTGGTGACTGGACGGTCGGCCTGCTCGAAGGCGCGGCGCCAGGCGGCCAGCATCTCCTCGGCGTTGTCGAAACGCTGCTTCGGGGCGCGGCGCAGGGCTTGGCGGAAGAAGGCCGCCAGGGATTGGCGCACGACGGCGTCGAGCAGCTCGGAGTCCTGATGGACCTCCTCGTCGATCATCCCCGGATCGCTCTGGCCGTCGCCCCAGCGGGGAAGGGCGCCGGTGGCCATCTCGTAGAGGGTGACGGCGGCGGCGAAGCGCTCGGCCTGAAGGTCCCAGCGGCGCGGCTTGCGCTGGCGCAGGAAGGGGTCGAGATAGGGCCGGGTGCCGGCGAAGATGTTCTCGGCCGGCGTGCGGGAGAGGGAGAAGTCGAAGAGGACGAGATGGCGCTCGTCGTTGCGGCCGGCCTTGGCGATCCCCAGGTTGTCCGGCTTGATGTCGCGATGGGGCACGCCGGTGCGCTCGAGATAATCCACGGCTTGCAGCAAGTCCTCGCCCCAGCGCTGGAGGAACTCCAGTTGCAGGCGGCCTTCGGTGCGCAGGCGCTGCGCCAGGGAGCCGTCTTCGGCATGGGGAAGAAGGAGGCCGAGGCGGGGGCCGACGCGCAACTCGTCCTGCAGGGAGACGATGCGCGGATGAGAGAGGCGGCGCAGGATCTCGGCCTCGGCCTGAAGGCGCTCATCCGCCTGGGCGTCCAGAGCGAGCTTGAGCACCTGCGGCCGGCCGTCGCGCTCGACGAGGAAGACGACGGCGGTCGAGCCCTTGCCCAGGCGGTTCTTGACGCGGAAGCCGCCGGGGAGGAGATCGCCGGCATGGGCCGCGGTCGGGTCCTCGACGGGCTCCTCCTCCGGGCGGGCTATCTCCCCTTCCACGATGTCAAGAAAGCCAAGGAAGTCGGCAACGGAGGCGATACGCTCGCCGACCACGGGATGCGTGGCGAGCTGCACGAGATCGGCGAGATGCGGATTGGCGCCGTCGAGGCCGGCGGCGAGCTGGAGCCCTTTGCCGGTGCGCAGGAGCTCGTGGAGCTCGAAGACGGAGCCGGCGGGCGGCTTGCCGGAGAAGATCAGATAGGCGAGCGCGCCGAGGGAGAAGACGTCGAGGGTCTCCGGCGAGGCGTCGGGCACGGTGAGGGCCTCGGGGGCGAGGTAGACCTGGGAGGCGTCGTCCACCAAAGGATCGAGGTGCGCGGTGCCGGAGAGGCCGCTCTGGCTGGTGGCGTTGGGATCGTGGGCGGCGGTCTGCCAGTTGAAGATCTTCAGCTCGGGCTGGGGGGCATCCGGATTCCGCACGAGGATGCTCTGCGGCGAGAGGGCGCGATGGAAGACGCGCTTCTCGTGGACATAGCGAAGGGTCTCGGCGACCTGGCGCACGAGCGCGAGGCGGTCCTGAAAGCCGAGAGCCGTCTTGGCCAGATAGTGATCGAGCCGCAGGGAGCTCGGATCGTAGTCGAAGACGAGGGCGGGGCCGAGCTCGCTCTGGGTGAACTGCTGGGGCGAGAGCACGCCCGGATGGGAGAGGGGCTCCAGGGCCTCCAGCTCGCGGCGGGCGGCGCGCTCGATCTGGGCGCGGGCCTCGGCGCCCGTGGTGTTGGCGAGAGGGTAGAGGCGCACCCGGCGGCGGATCTTCGGCAGCGACGTATGGTGAGCGAGCCAGTCCTGATACTGGGGTCCCGTGAACAGCAGCTCCTCGAGGAGGAAGTCGCCGACGCGGCGGGCGCGCTGGCTGGGCCGGATGCCGGCTTGCTCAATGGCCTTCACCACCGTCAGGGCGACCTGGCGGTAGACGTGGACCTTGCCGGGCTGGAACGGAGCGGAGGGATCGAGGCGCATGAGAGCGGCCCGGATGCCCGGACGGGCCGGAGACGATCCTTCCGCCGGCCGGTCGCGCAGATACACGCCCTGGCGAGCCGTGCCGGTGAGCTTGAGCTGGAGCGCCGGATGGGAGAGGAAGACGAGCGGCTCGACATAGGGGAACTGAGCCCCGCGGGCGGCCTTCTGCCGTTTGAGGAGAGAGGCGAGCTTGCGGGCCTTGCGGTTGGCGAGAAGGAGGGGGCTGTCGAACGTCTGGGACCGGCCGTCGCGTTCGAGAGTCCAGGTGTTGGCATCGCCCGAGAGCACCCCCGGCCAGCTCTTGATCTCGACGAGGAAGAGCCCCTTGGGGGAGAGAACGAGGAGATCGACCTCCTGAATGGAGCCATCCTCCCCCACGAACTCCAGGTTGGCCCAAGCCTGATAGGGCTCCTGCTCCGGAAGCTCCTGGCGAATGAACGCGAGGGCCTCGCGCTCCCAGGGAAACTCCGAAGGAGCGATCTGGTGCCAGCGGGGGGAGGAGTCGTTCATGGGGTGGGGTGTGGGAGAGGGGTACTTTAGCAGAGTGGGAGTGAGGGCTCATCACTTCTCTCTGCTCCCAGCCTCCTCCAGGTGGGGTAGCGCCGCGACCGGCCGAGGCCGGACACCATTGGAGTAGAGATAGGGCACTTTCTGTCACCTCGGAGGTGAATCTCTGGGTGAGCTTCGGCTGGCGCGCAGGCGTTTCTCAAAGCTGCTAGTCATTGTCTATCGGGCGATCCCGCACTTCCTCGGTAGCCACAATTGGCACGAAGGTCAATCGGCCGTTAGGGTGTGCATAGAAGGCATAGGCTAGCCAGGTAGGGCTGTCCGGACGCATCGCGCGCGCCCGGAGACGCGCTTTCTGGGCCGCTTCTCCGAAGGTTCCGTTCTCTTCCAGGGTCGAATAAAAAACCTTGGCAACTTCGAACGCCAAGCGGTCACTCACGACCCAGAAAGGGGCCACGAGGGCACCGCATCCGCAGTGACGTATCCAGCGGTTCGCCCAGCCGCCTAGTCCTGCCAGGGACCAGCCCTGCTGACCGACCCGGCAGGCGTTAAGGAAGACGAGGGGACAATCTTCGCTCAGGCGCGTCGCGAGAGGTCCATGGAGATCGCTGGTGCGGAACATCCGGTCGTCGACGAGCAGGATGCCAGATTCGTCCGCCGACATCGACACGAAGTCTCCGTGAGCGACGAAATGTAGGATCTGATTTCCTCCTTCGGCTAGGAGGCGATTCAGATGCTCAAAGTCGGCCGTCTTCGGAGAAGTGTCTCTAAGGCCGTGAGAAACGGCGAGATCGGACAGCACCTTACGTTCCGCCTCGGCATAGGGGAGGCGCTTGGCCCTGGGAACATCTCCCGCTTCGATACAGGCGAGTTGCGTCGCCCGCACTTCGCCCGACGGGACCCGAGATCCTGACAGCCACCGCGTGAGCTGAAATTGGCAGCCGAGGAAATCGTCATCCACTCGCAGTGTCAGGTCAGGATCCGTGTCGTCATAGGGTTTGATGATCTCCCATGGAATCCATGGATCTGCCGTCGTGAGCTGGATCGTTCGGACATTCGTCCGGTACCGGCGGTACTCCAGCTTCATCGGCTCCGTGAACAGCTCATGATAAAGGTCATGTCCGATACCTGCGAGCTTATCTTCGATCTCGGAGGAGAAGAGCTGGCGGCCATCTATATCCAGTCCCTTCTGAAGGTTCTCGAGCTTGGCCATTAGCGCAGCGCGGTATTCCTCTGGGCTCACGAGAAGCTCGGGGCCTTCCAGGGATTTGTGATGGAGACGGGCGATCCGGCTCGGTGAATGGAGGGTGTAGCCCAAGAGGGTAACGCCGCCTCGGCGCTTGACAGAGACAACGATCTCCAGATCGATTGGTTGGGGAACATGTCGTTCATCGCCGAAGGCGGGACCCGCCACATCGTGGACATCTTCATCCACCGGGACTTCTCGGATCACCTCCACAGGTAGCTCGACGCTACCGGCACGCCGCCCTCCTTGGAAAAAATCGAGACAAAGCGTCTGGCGGCCGAGTTGGTTACCCTTGAAAACGAACGAGATCGGCGGAGAGTCTGCGTCAGGCCGGACCCACAGCTTGCGCACAGGGGCAGAGACGATCTTAAGACCTGGAGAGAGGGCACGTAGGGAGATGTCGACGGATCGTGCAGTCCTGATGCCGAGAGCCGCGCTCTCCCGGCTGGTCGCTTCGGGACCGACGGTGAGGGTAATGGTAACGGTTCCCCGTTTACCGCGCTGGACGCGGCGGGGAGCGAGGATATCGGTGTACCGGGTGGCGATCTTCGGATGGACGAAGGCTTCCAACCCGGCGAGCAGTCGTTCCCAGGAAGGTGCAGTATAGGAGAGATCGTTTCCACTGCGTTCCGTGTGGATATATTCGACAGCCCGTCGAAGGCGTTGTCGGGCGACAGGAAATTCGCTGAAGGCGGCGACTACGTCAGCACCGGCGAAATCCCGTGCGTCCTCGGATTCCGCCTCCCGAAGCTCCCGAACCAGTGGCTCCAGCTTCCTATAGAGATCCGACCAGGCTTCCATACCGAGGAGAAACGGCAACTCGTCCCAAATGCCGAGGAGGGCTGCGAGGAGGTATCTCGGGTCCATGCGTTCTCCAAACTTTTGCGAGAGTTGTACTGTCTCCTACCCCACCTCGTCGAGCACGGTGAACGGCGATCCGGCAACGTTCGTCAACAATCAAGAGACTCGAAGCCAGAAGTGTCGTCTATTATAGGTGACGGGCAGAGGAAAGAAAAGGATGGTGCCGCCTCGACTGTCTCGGCGGGCGGCGCTGAGCTAAACTGACTACCGAGCGTTCCTCAGACGGAACCTACGCTCGCCTGTTCTGCCAGGGCCAGGAAGGGAGAGGTCAGTCTCCGGCTGAGGAATCAGATGAGGAGGATACTTTGATGGACCCTGAGCTTCAGGGGCTACTTCAAGAAATTGAGCGCGCTTGGCCGGTGGACGATCTGCCACAGCGCGTAGCTCTCTGTCGGCAGGCTCTCTCCCGAATTTCCCGCCGAAAAGACCAGCGTCTCTGGGCCATGGTTCAGGATGAGCTCGGAAATAGTCTCATCCTCGCGCCTGGCTGTGACGAGCGCGATCAGGAAGAAGCAATCATAGCCTATCGCCATGCCCTAGATGCTTGGCGCCCGGACGAGCGGATTGAGAGGGCGGAAACAGAACTGAATTTGGGGCTGGCGTACGCAGAGAGGAGCCGGGGAAGCCAGATAGAAAACGTCGAGCAGGGGCTACGCTGTCTCCGCCGAGCCCTACGCCTCATCTCGCGCGAATCCGAGCCCCTCTTGTGGGCACGGCTCATGTCCGCGATGGGCGATCTCCTGCTGGATCGTCAGATTGGGGATGCCGCGGTTCACGGCGAAAGAGCAATTGCTGCCTACCGTAGGGCGTTGGAGATCCAATCGCCGGGGACAACCCTGAGAGAGTGGATAGATACGATGATGAATCTGGGAAAGGCTCTGCTTGACCGTATTCGAGGTAATCCTGGCGATAATATCGAGGAGGCGCTTTTTGTTTATCAGCAGCTCCTCGGCGTCATTCACCCCGCCCAGATGCCAGAGATCTGGGCAGCTGTTCAGACGAATCTTGGAACCGCTTTTCGGAGCCGGCATCAGGGAGTCCCGGAGGAGAATCTTTCCTTTGCGGTCGATGCCTGTCGGCAGGCGCTCACAGTTCGGAAGCGTGACTCGAACCCTGGCGGTTGGGCTGCGACGACCGTCAACCTGGCGAATGCCCTCGTGGATAGGTCGCCATCAGAAGAGAACCTCAAGGAAGCCATCTCTCTTTACCGTGCCGTTCTTAAAGTAATTAGTCCGGTCGGCAAGCCGGTCCAATGGTCTTCCGCGATGTGCAATCTTGGAATTGTTCTGGCGCTGCGTACCGATTCGGTCTCTCGTGAAGAGGCGGTGATTGTTACACGCCAAGCTCTATCGACCTTGTCTCGCCGCCGCGATCCACAGGAATGGGCCAGAGCCCAAAGCCTGCTGGGAGAACGGCTCCTTGACAGGATGGATGGAGCCCATGGTGACCTCGAGGAGGCAATCAGAGCTCTCCTTCGTGCAATAACGATCTGGCGAAAGGAGAGACTGCCTCGGTTCTTGGGCCGAAACGACCATCGTGTTGGCGCGATGTCTCCTAAATCGATTTTACGGGAGCCGGAAGCGCAACGTCGAACAAGCAATCCAATATCTGCGAGCAGTCCTCAAGGTGTTACGCCGCAGCTCTGGGTTCGAGGAGTGGGTCGAGTCCACGACCCTTCTGGGGTTGGCCTATATGGAACGTGATCGTCCTAAGAGCGTTGAGAATGCGGTTCGATGTTTCCGTCGCGTCCTCGGGGCGCAAGCGTCGTCAGCGAGACCGCTGGCCAGGGCAAGGATTCTTGTTCAACTGGCTGACGCCTATGCGGATCGGACCTATGGCAACAAGGAGCGGAATCTCGAAGTGGCATCGGATCTTTGCCGTCAGGCGCTGGAAGTCCTCTCGCGGGAAGAATTTCCGGTCGATTGGGCACGAGCTCAACAGATGCTCGGTAACTGTCTAGAGAGTCGTTTACAGGATAGATCAGCTCACCTTGAAGAGGCAATTGCTTGCTTCCGGCGAGCACTCGAGGTTTTTTCGGTAGCTTCGACGCCTGGTGACTGGGGCGAGACAATGAACAATCTGGGTAATGCCCTGCTAGTCCGTGTCCGCGAAGATCGATCGGGTAATTGCGAAGAGTCGATTGAAGCCTACGAAAAGTCCCTAAGCGTCCTAGGGAAAAATTTTTTTCCTTTAGAATGGTCAACGGCTATGACCAGTGTCGGCGTGGCCTACTCGGAAAGAGTCCTAGGCGACCCTGTCGAGAATCTGGGCCGAGCGATAGAGGCATTTCAAAGTGCTCTTTCAGTCCGACAGCCTAATGCTTTTTTGTACGAGTGGGCCGAGACCATGCTCAACCTTGGCGCGGCGTACCAGGATCCCCGTGGCATGAAGAGAGCCGATGGAATCGAACTAGCCATCAAGACTTATCGTCGAATATTGAATAGGGTGGGCCGCCATTCGCTGCCGTTGGCTTCGGCGGAAGCAACACTCAACCTGGGGACTGCCTACGAAGATCGCTTGATGGGTGACCCTGATGCAAATCTCCAGAAGGCCATCGCCGCGTACCGAAGGGCACTGCGGGTGATGACCCGGCGCGCCATGCCTATAGACTGGGCCCTGGTCCAGTTCAATCTGGGCGAGGCTTTTGGGAAGCGGCGCCGAGGAAGCCGGGCGTCCAATCTGCGCAAGGCGGCAGAGTCGTATGAGGCTGCCTTGGAGATTCATAATCCGGAGCTTTTACCCTTCGAGTGCCGACGTACCGCGCGAAATCTCGGCGAGGTCTACTTACAAGCGGCTCAGTGGCAGGCCGCGGCCCGCGCCTACCGGCTTGCAATCCGCGCATCAGAGCGCCTCTACCGAGCGTCGCTGCTGGCAAGTAGCCGCGAGGCAGAGTTGAGCGTCTTCCCCGATCTGTATCGCCACGCTGCGTACGTAATCGCTCGGGCGGGACGGCGGAGGGAGGCTGCTGTTATCCTGGAGAGAGGACGAGCTCAGGAAATCGGAGAAGGACTCGCGCGCGACCGCGTGGATTTGGAAGAGATCCGACGAAAGAATTCGCCTCTGTGTGAACGCTATACTGAGGCTGCTGGCCGAGTGCGAGCGGTGGAGCTTCAGGAGAGAGGGTATCACCCTGCTGCATTGCGCGGCCTCGTGGAACGCCGCGGTCTCGAGCCTCTGCGCGCTGAAGCCCGACAGGCCCGAATGGATCTCGATGCGGTCATCGCTGAGATCCGCCTCTTCGCAGGACATTCGGATTTTCTGGTAACGCCTGATATTTCTCGAATAACCGAGCGCATTCGACCTGGGCTCGCTATCGTTTATATCAATGTGACTCCCGCTGGAGGACAGGTGCTGGTGCTCGCGGGTTCGCGTCGCAGCGTTCCAACTGTGAAGGTGCTCTGGATAGATTCTTTTTCTTCTTCGGATCTGGAGAGACTCCTTGCAGTGTGGAGATTACCTGAAGGACCGCGCGACGCCACAACCTTCGAAACTTTACGCTGCCTCAGAGAACTGGTTGCGCCTTTCGCCGCCATTTTGAGGAAGCGTGATGTGAAACGAGCTGTTCTGATCCCCTGCGGACCCCTGTCGCTCTTGCCGCTGCACGCTGTACCTTTCCGGGGCGGGGCTGATCAGGCGACGCTTTTGGACGAGATCGATGTCGTATACATGCCGTCCGCGCGATTGTTGGCGGTGGCCGAGGACGCGCTGCACTCACTTACAGCCACAGCGCCGCGGCTTGTCGGAGTCGGCGGCCCTGCTGAATCCGGCGGGAGTGGTCCTCTTGCGTTCGCTCGCGGCGAGCTTACTCTTGTGAGTCAGGGATTTCCCCTTGGGGCATCCCATCTGCTCTTCGGAGAACAGGCTACGAAGAGATCCCTGCTGGATGAGTTGCCTGCAGCCACTCACGTTCATCTCGCCTGTCACGGCAGCTTTGTGCCGGACGACCCATTTGCCTCGTTCCTGCTGCTGGCTGGCGGAGAAGCCCTTTCCCTCCGAGAGATCCTCACCGGTCAATCACTCGCTTGCACACGGCTGGCCGTCCTTTCCGCCTGCCAGACCGCGATGACGGACGTGGACCGCCTTCCAGACGAGGCAATCGGGATGACCTCGGTTTTTCTCCAAGCTGGCGTCCCCGGTGTAATCGGGACACTCTGGCAGGTCGATGACCTCTCGACAGCTCTCTTGATGGTCCGCTTCTATGACCTCCATCTCCGTGGGGTTGGCGCAGGCCCCCTGAATCCCGCCCGCGCGCTCCGCCTTTCCCAACTTTGGTTGCGGGATGTCACTGCCGGGGAGCTGATAGCATTTTTTCAGGACCAGCGGCGCCGATTGACGAACAGAAGTCCGAGCCTGGAGGCAAGTGCCATCGCTGCCGGGCTCAGTCGTTTCGCCTTAGAGGAGCCGGAAAGCCGGCCCTTTTTGTCCCCCTATCACTGGGCACCATTTATCTTCTTGGGGGCGTGACATGGGCTCTGACAGCGAGGAGAGCGCCATCGCAGAGTACGAGGCTGCGCTCACTGCAACCCGGCGCGAAGAGAATTCGCTCGGGTGGGCGGCCCTTCACCTGAGCCTCGGCAAGGTCTTCGGGATGCGCTCGGCGGGCGATCCGGAGGAGAACCTCGATCGGGCCATTCGGGAGTACGAGTTGGCTCTCGAGGTCTTTTCCCACCGAACAGAGCCCAAATCCTGGGCTTCCACTCTGGCGAACCTGGGCATCTGCCTGCTCTTTCGCCGGGGAGGAGATCCCGGTGAGGATCTGGACCGAGCGATCGCCGCCTTTCAGGAGTCCCGGCGTGTCATTACCCGCCGTCTCGATCCCGATCAGTGGGCCGACCTGACGGTCAACCTGGGCGTGGCCTATCTGAGCCGGTGGCATGGCGATCCCGTGGAGAACATCGAAAAGGGAATTCAAACTCTTCGGCAAGCCCTGACGGTCTTCACTCGCTCCCAGTTTCCCCATGACTGGGCGACCACCCTGTCGAGTCTGGGGACGGCCTGGGCCAACCGGATCCGGGGCAGGCGAGAGACGAACCTGGAGCGCGCCCTCGGTTACTTCCATCAAGCCCTCACGGCTCTAGACCCACGTACAGCCCCTTTCGACCGTGCGGGGGTGCTGGTCAATCTTGGCGCCACCTATCGGGCTCGGGGGCGAGGCGACCGGTCGGACAACCTGGAGCGGGCCCTCCGCGCGTACCGGGAGGCCATGCGGTTGCGGCCTCGTGAGGTGGACCCGGAGAGGTGGGCCTCGCTTCGGCTCAACCTCTCCCTTGTTTATCAGCAACGGATTCGCGGCCGTCAGGCCGATAACAAGGAACGAGCCCTGACCCTGGCGTCGGAGGCGCTCGAAATCGTAACGGAAGGGGGAGATTCAATCGGCCGTTCGCGGGCCCTCCTGGGGATCTCGGAAATCTTGCAGGACCGAATCCGCGGCGACCGCGAGGAGAATTTCGAGCAGGCGATCGCGGCGGCCACGGAGGCGCTGGAGATCGCCTCCCGGGAGGGTGAGCCTGCCCTCCGGGAAGGGGCCATGGACGCCCTCGGCACGGCCTTCCTCGCCCGTCCGCGCGGTGACCGTTCCGAGAATCTCGAAACTGCCATTGACCTTTTCGAACGGCTGCTCGAGATTCGAACCCGGGAAAATCGAGGCTACCAATGGGCCCGCACCATGGTGCACCTGGCGATCGCCTATCGCGACCTGACGCGTGGCGACCGGGCCGGAAACCTGGAGAGGTCCATCGACCTCCTGAATCAGGCTCTGGAGGAGCAGGAGCGCGGCGCTCCCGCGGCGGAGCGGACCGTCACCCTGATTCACCTCACCTCCGCGTATCAGGAGCGTCTGCAGGACGATCAAGGGGAGAACCTGGAGCGCTCCATTCAGCTCGGGCTCCGGGCGGTTGCCTTGATGCGGCGCGGCGATGTGGCCGAAAGGGGGCTCGCGCTCATGCTCGTCGGGATCTCCTTGATATTGCGGATTCACGGCGATCGGGCGGAAAATGTGGAAGCCGCCATCCAGGTTTACCGCGCGGCGTTGAGAGTCCTGCGCCGTGTACCGGCCCGGGAGCGTGCTCGCGTCCTGACCAATCTGGGTACCGCCTGGTTGCAACGGGAACGAGGCGACCGGGGCGAGAACCTGGAAGCCGCCTTACGCGATACCCGGAGGGCGTTGAGGCTTCAACGGCGCGCCGACGCTCCGGTGGAGTGGGCGGCGACCCTGCACAATCTCGGCCGGATCTATTCCGAGAGGCTCCGCGGCCGGCGGACCCAGAACGTTCGAAAGGCCTTGGCCGCGTTCCGCGCCGCCCTCGACGTGCGCTCTCTCGACAGCTTGCCCCACGATTGCCGGATGACCGCTTCCCAAATGGGAGACCTGCTGGCGGATGAGGGCCGGTGGGATGAGGCGGATGCCGCCTACCGGCTTGCCCTTCGGGCCGCCGAGTCCCTGTACCGTTCCTCTCTGGCTCCGCAGAGCCGGGATCTGGAGCTGGGCGAGACCGGCGACCTGGCGTGGCGTAGCGCCTTCGTCCAGATGCGCGCCGGCCGCCTGGAAGAGGCCGTGGCCACTGCTGAGCGCGCCCGCGCCCGGGGGCTCGGCGAAGCCCTGCGCGACCGGGACGGTCTTCCGGGCTTCGAAGAGATCGCCGCGGAGGTACCGTCTGGCGGCGCATTGGCCTATCTTGTGGTCACCCGCTTTGGAGGCATGGCGCTCTGCCTCGTCGCTGATCCTCAAAACCCATCCATTCAGGTGTTCTCGCTGTGGGTGGAGAGCCTGACCCCGCGGGCGCTCGATCGTCTGCTGGGAATGCCCGACGGCCGGCAGGTAACGGAGGGATATCTCCAGGGACAACTGGTCTCGACGGATGGGCTGGAGCTAGCTCTGGGAGACGTCCTTGCGGAGCTGGGACGAGATCTGATCGGTCCGCTCGCCGGCCGGCTGCGCGGTCGCGGAGTCGAGTCCGTGGTCCTCATCCCGGGAGGCAAGCTCTCCCTGCTGCCGCTCCATGCCGCTCCCTACTGGGTGGACGGGCGGCGGCTTTGTTGGCTCGACGAGCAGGACGTTGCCTATGCACCGGCGGCGCGGGTTCTCGCGGCGGCGCGGGTGGCTCTGGAGAGCGAAACCTCTCCTTCCCTGGGCGGGCTCGCCGAACCTCGACCCGATCCGCGGCCGCTGCAATATGCTCGTACCGAGCTGAGCCGGATCGCGGACCTCTTTCCCCCCGGCGCCCGTCAGATTGCCGTTTGCGAGGAGGCAACGCGAGAGGCTTTCTTTCGCATGTACGGCCAGGTCACCCATCTCCACCTGGCCTGCCATGGTGGGTTCGAAGGGTGGGACGTCCTGGGCTCTTATCTTCTCCTGGCGCAAGGAGAGAAGCTGGAGCTGAGAGATCTCATGGCACTGCGAGTGCCCCGGCCGCCGCGCCTGGTCGTATTGTCCGCCTGCCAGACGGCGGTCCACGAGTTTCAAAATACTCCTGACGAGGTGATCGGGTTACCTGCCGGCTTCATGCGTAGCGGCGTGCCAGGCGTCGTAGCCTGCCTCTGGAACGTGGACGATCTCTCGACCGCTCTGCTGATGGCGCGTTTCTATGAGCTCCACCTGCGCGGGTGCGTTGAGAAGCCGCTGCCGCCTGCCCGAGCGCTGCGTCTGGCACAGCTTTGGTTACGGGATGTCAAGGCCGGCGAGCTGCTCCGATTCTTCCGCGAGCAACGAGAGTTGGCGAGACGTGGCAGCGCGGCCCTGGAACCCAATATCATTGCCGACGGAGAGATTCTCTTCCTTTTGGAGGAGCCGGAGAGCCGCCCCTACTCCGCTTATTATCACTGGGCGCCGTTTGTTTTTCTTGGGGTCTGAGCGGTTCGAGGCTGAAAGCACTCTGGCTTACTGTAGAGGCTTGATGAGCATGGCCCAGAGGAATTCCGCTGCTTCGGGTCGGGTCAAGGGCTTTTGATTCGATGAGCCCAATGTTCGCAGGCCGAGTGGGCGAAGGAGTAAAGAATAACCATCGTCTTGGGCTGTCAAAGACTCACCATACGAGTTGTCACCCCAGGAGCCCTGGTCCGCATAAGCAATGTCGCCCATGCCCATAGAGCCTCTAGAAATCCAGATTCGGCAGGAGTTTTCCTTCTTCCCTTCTCTGTAAACGGCCGACTCGAAGCGATTCCGATCGACCCGGCGAAATATGCCTTCGATGTTCGGATAATGTTGCTGAAGCTCCCCTAAGGAGCTTTCGAAGAAGTCTGCGGTGTAGTCGAAGGTTTCTTCTACGAAGCGGTCCCGGTCGCGATCAGTGAATTTCTGCTTGATTCTTAGGTTTGAAGAGGTCAACGGCGCCTTGGTCTCAGGCGCCGGAGCAGGCTCTGAGGGTCCAGAAACGGATTCGCTCTTCGTGGAGGAGAACCGCTCAAAGGAAGCTGGGTGATGGAGCCCGTTGGCGGACGCCGGTGCTATCTCCCGGTGCAAAGCTTCAGGGGCCGCTGCCTGGTGTTTCTCCTCCGTCACTTGGGTGCTACGCGAAGCTCTCTCCGATTCGACCGCATGAACGAACTCTTCGAAGGTCTTGCGCTTGAGGGGCGTGTCGGGAAATCGCAACGACCCGAGGGGATTGGCGTAGACAGCGTAGGCGAGCCAGGTGGGATCGGCGGGACGGTTGGCCCGGGCCGCCAGGCGCGCCGTGCGAGAGGCTTGGCCAAAAGTCTCGCCGCGCTCGATCGCGTCGTAAAACGCGGTGGCGAATTCAAGGGCCCCGGAGTCTCTCACCGCCCAATGGGGGCCGATGAAACCGCTGCAACCACACTCCTGGATCCAACGATGGGCCCAGCCGCCCAGCCCTGTCAGCGCCCAGCTCTGTTGACCGACCCGGCACGCGTTGAGGAAGACGAAGGGGCGGTCCCGCCGCAGTTGGGTGCGCACAGTGCCCTGGAGATCTTCCGGCAGGAGGGCGCGGCCATCTGCCAGGGGGATCGCCGACTGGTTGGGCCGGGCGCGGTCGAAGTCGCCGTGCCCCACAAAATGAAGGAGGCCGATCCCTCCACCTTCCAACAGCTTGACGACCGCCTCCCACGTCGGGGATTCAGGGCTGACATCACGAGTTTCCGAATGAGCTCTGGCGAGATCTCTGACCCGTCTGCTTTCGGCTGCCGCACTGGGCAGGCTGGAAGGGACCATGACGCAGGCAAGCCTGGGAATCGCGATTTCAGTTGGCGCCGCGGTCTTTCCCGACAGCCAGCGGGTGACCTGGAACTGGACGCAAAGGAAATCGTCGTCGATGAGCTCCGGCTCACTATCGTCATAGGCCTTGATCATCTCCCAGGGGATCCAGGGCTCGTCGGAAATGATGCTCACGGTATGGACGCTCTTGCGGAATATTCGATAGGCCTGCCGCATCTCCGGTGGGAAGAGCGTCTGGTAGAGCTCCCGGCCCAGGTTGGCAAGTTTTCTTACGACCTCGTCTTGCAGGAGAACCTCTCCACCCACGCCACGGCCGGCCCCCAAGTCCTCCATCCGGCGCAGGAGGTCAACGCAGAAATCCTCTGGGCTGCCAAGTAGAGCCGGCCCCTGGATCGGCCAGTCGGTGAAACCGGCCTCTCGTGAGGAGATCTCGTATTTCAGGCGTGTGTGGCCCTCGCGAGTCTCGAGAAGGATTCGTAGCTTCAGCTCGCCCAAGGCTGGGATCGTTTCAGTCAAGCAGCCTCCCCGCCTCCGGCGCCGAAAGAATCAATCTTCCATTCGGATGTCCATACACGCTGTACGCGAGCCAGGTGGGCCGGGCCGGCGCCAGCTTGGCCAGGGTTTGGCGGGCCTCCTGGGCGGCGGCGCCGAAGGTTTCGCCGCGCTCCAGCGCTCCGTAGAAGGTCTTCGCGAACTCGAAGGCGAGCCGGTCACTGACGGACCATAAAGGGCCGAGAAAGGCTCCGCAGCCGCAGTGCTCGACCCAGCGTCGAGCCCAGCCGCCCAATCCGGTCAGCGCCCACCCCTGGCTCCCGACCCGGCAGGAGTTGAGGAAGACGAGGGGCCGCGCCTTGCGCACTCCGGTCTTGACCGGCCCCTGGAGATCCTCGGCACGGAAGGAGCTGCCATCTTCGAGACGGAAGCTCGATTCGTTCGGCTGTGCCGGGGTGAAGTCGCCATGGGCGACGACATGGAAAATCCCTACCGTCCCTTGCTCTAGAAGCGCTCCGATGGCCAGGAACGTGGCCTCTTTGGGGCTCTTGTCTTCAAGGCCATGGGCGCGGGCCAGGTCCACGAGGGTGGCCCGCTCTTCGGCCGCGTTGCGCAGCGGCGCCAGCCCCGGCGATTTCCCGGCCTCGATGCAGACGAGCTGGCCGGCGCGGACGACCGCCGCCGGGGGTTTGCGCCCGGCCAGCCAGCGGGTGAGCTGGAACTTGCAGGCAAGGAAGTCGTGATCGAGCGGCTCCCCCGGGCCGTCGTCGTCGTAGGGCTTGATCATCTCCCAGGGGATGTAGGGCTCCTCGCTGGTGATCTGGATCGTCCGCACGCCGGCGTGGAACTCCCGGTAGGCCTGGCGCATTTCGGGCGAGAAGATCTCGTCCCACAGGTTGCGGCCGATCCCTGCGAGCTTGGATTGAGTCTCGGCCAGGAGGAGCGCCGAGCCGTCCACGTCGAAGCCGGCCTGGAGGGCCTTCGATCTTAGCCAGCAGCGCCGCCTGAAAGTCCTCGGCTTTGCCCACGATCTCAGGGCCGTTGATCGGGAAGTGGTAGAAGTCCACGGCTTGGCTGGGAGAGTGGAGGACATACTTCAGGCGAGTCTTGCCGTCCCGCGGCTCCAGGAGCACCTCGATCTCGAGGTCCACCGGCTGGGGTATGGGGCGGTCCGCGAAGACCGGGCCCTGGATCTGCCGCTCGGGCTCGTCCACAAAGGCCTCTCGGACGACCTCGACGAGCACCGGCACCTCGCCGACCGGCCGTTCCTCCTGCTGGAAGGCGAGGAGCATTCTCTGCGAGCCTGGCGCGAGTCCCCGGAAGAGGAACGCGAGAGGTCTCGTATCCTGGCCGGCGGCGATATCGAGCGTCCCCACGGCGGTCTCTCCAATCTCGACGCCCTCCGAGACAGGGAGCAGAGACACCACGACCGTGCGCGCTTCCTTGACGGCCAGCGGGAGGCTCGCGAGGGTTTCCGGTCCCAGGGTCAGCCGCACGGTGACGGCCTGCCAGGCTCCCAGCTCAGCCCGGCGGGGAGCGAGGACGTGGGTGTAGCGGGTGGCGGTTCGCGGATGGAGGAGGCGGTCGAGGGACGCGATCTCCTCCGGCCAGTCCAGGACGGGGACGTCTCCCGCTCCCCGCTCGTGGCGGATCTGGTGGAGCGCTTTGCGCAGTCGTCTCTGCGCCGCGGGATGACCTTGGAACAGGAGGGCGACCTCGCTCGCGCGGACGCTCCGCTCCTCGTCGGTGGCCGCGGCTCGAAGCTCCCCGAAGAGCCGCTCGATCTGGCCGCAGAGGGTTTGCCAGGCCTCGAACCCCACGAGAGACGGCAGGTCGTCCCAGAGGTCGAGCAGGGCTTCGAGGAAATAGGCGGAGATCATGATGCTCGGCCCGGGCCGCGAGATCCTCCAATCGGAAAGCTGCGGGAGGTGTCCTCTTATTGTAGCGTGCAAGGAATGGAAGAGGGTAACCCGGATCTCCTGAGCCACTTTCTCGCGGCCGATTCATGGGACGACGCCCGCGAGATCCTGGAAGACCATCCCGAGATGCTGGGCGACGAAGTCCTGTTTCTCCTGGCGGCCGAGATCGAGAGGCACGGCGACGATCCGGATCTGGCCGCCCATCTGACGGAGGAGAGGCGGTTCCTCCTGGAGTGCCGGCGGATCGGAATCGAGGCGGCCTTCCGCGAGCGGATGATCGCCGCCTGCGAAGGGGAGCTGGCGGAGACCTCTTTCGATGCCGATCCCGCCACCTGGGTGGGATTGACTCTGGAGCTCGCCTCTTCCTACGCCGGGCGCTCCCTGGGCGACCGGAGCGAGAACCTGGAACGGGCTCTCGCCGCGTATGAACGCGCCCTCGAACGGTTTCACTACGAGAACGGGCCCGAGAGCTGGATCGCCACAATGAACAATCGGGCGCTCCTCTATACCGAACGGATTGTGGGCCGGCACGAGGACAACATGGAGGAGGCCCTCGCGATCTATCACGAGATTCTCGCCCGTGGGACGGAAGAGGCTGCGCCGGCAGTCCGGGCCAGCGTGTTGAACAATCTGGGCAAAACTCTTTGTGAACGGCCTGGAGGCGACCGGTTGCGCAATCTGGCAGAGGCGGCGGAGCGCTTTCAGGAAGCCGTGGAGATCTATGCCCGGGAGGAGATGTGGGAGGAGTGGGCGCTGGGGCTGACCAATCTGGGAACAATCCAACTGGAGCCGCCGGCCGGTGGCCCGGAGGATCTGACCGGGGCGATCGAGATGTTTCGGAAGGCTCTCTCCGTCCTCTCTTTCGAAAGCCATCCCGAGGCTTGGGCACGGGCCCTGATCAATCTCGGCAATGCCCACCGCGAAAGGTCGCACTCGGGCCGGGCGCGGGACGTGGAGGTGGCGATCCGGCTGTATCGCCGGGTCCTGCGGAAGCTGGCCCGGGAGCGCTATCCGGGCGATTGGGGGACCGCGCAGCTCAATCTGGCCATCGCGTGGATCGACCGCAACACCTGGGATCGGGGAGAGAGTCTGGAGCGTGCGATCGAAGCCTGCGAGAGCGGTCTTGCGGTGGTGCGCCAGGAAGACTTTCCCGATCTCTGGGCACAACTCCAGAGCAACCTCGGCACAGCCCTGGACAATCGGGTGCATGGCTCCCGAGCGGAGAACCAGGAAAGGGCGATCACCGCCCTGACGAGGGCGCTTGGATTTCAGAAACGAGCCGCCAACCCTTTCGCCTGGGCTGAGACCCTCAGCCAACTCGCCAATGTCTACCGTGAGCGCATCCTGGGGTTGAGAGCGAAGAACGTCGAGACCGCGATCCGGATGTACCACAAGGCCCTGGAGGTACTGACACGGGAATCTCTGCCTTACGAATGGGCGGCGACGCGGACGGACCTTTCCGCCGCGCTTCTCCAGCGGGTCCTGGGAGACCCGAGCGACAATCTGGAGGAGGCCATCCGGGGCTGTCGCGAGGTCCTGAAGGTTGTGGACCGCCGGAAGCGGCCGCTGGTCTGGTCGTACGCGATGGTCGATCTGGCCGTGGCACATGTTCGGCGGGCGTTGGGGGACCGGGCCAGAAACGTCGAGGACGCCATTGAGGCGTGCCGTCAGGCCTTGGAGATCCAGACGCGGGAGGCCATGCCGTTCGAGTGGGCGCGGCTGATGAGCAATCTCGGCCTGCTTCTCCTCTGGCGGATGCGCGACAACCGCGCGGAGAACCTCGAAGAGGCGCTCGCCGTGTCCCGCGGCGCCCTGGAGGTGCTCACTCCGGAAGTCACCCCTTACGAGTGGGCCGACACGCTCAACAATCTCGGGCTCGTCTACCTGGACCGGGAGCGGGAGGGGCGCGCCGCGAACCTGGAGAAGGCGATCTCATGCTTTCAGCAGGCGCTCTCCGTTCGGACGCGCGATGCGGCGCCTCGCCTGTGGGGGCAGACCCTCAGCAATCTGGGAAACGCCTGGCACTTGCGGCTCCTGGGCAATTCCGTGAGCAACTCGGAGGCGGCGATCGAGGCTTACGAAGGAGCCTTGGAATCGCTCACCCGCCAGGACGATCCTCTGGAGTGGTCCGGGGTCAAGAGCAACCTGGCCAGCGCCTATCTGAGCCGTGGTCTGGGCGACCGGGAGGAGAATCTGGAACGTGCGCTCGCCGCCTGCCGCGAAGCGCTCGAAGTGAGAACTCGCCGTTCAATGCCTGTGGATTGGGCCGGGACGCTCAATACCCTGGGACTGATCTATACGCGGCGGCTCCACGGCGGCCGTGAGGAGAACCGAGCCCGCGCGGTGGCGGCCTTCCAGGAGGCCTTACAGGTCGTGACGGCGGAGTCGCTGCCGGTCGATTTCCGACGCCTCCGGCGAAATCTTGGAAACCTCTTTTTCTCCGAAGGGAGCTGGAAAGACGCGGCGCAGGCCTACGGCGAGGCGTTGCAGGCCGCCGAGATTCTGTACCAGAGCGGGGTGACCCCCGAAGGACGGAGCTTCGAGCTCGGAGAGAATCGAGACCTGGTGCCGCGGGCCACCTACTGCCTGGCGAGGACCGGCGAGATCTGGGGGGCCGTGGAGCTGCTGGAGCGTTGGAAGACGCGGTCGCTGGCCGAGGCCTTGTCGCGCAACGAGGCCTTGCTCGGGCGCCTCCCGGAAGAGCAGCGAATCACGTTTCGCCGCGCTGTGGAAAGGATCCGCTTTCTGGAGACGGAGGCCCGGGAGGCCGGGCTCCCCGGAGCGCGGCAGCTCTCATCCGTCCTGGTCGACCTCCGCGCAGCGCGTGAAGAGCTGGCGCGGATCGTCGAGGCTCTGCGGTCGGTGGAGCCCGATTTCCTGCCGGAGGGCCTCGACGCCCTGGGAATCCGCGCCGTAGCCCGTAGCTTGGGCCGGCCTCTTGCGTACCTCATCACCACCCCTCTGGGCAGCCTGGTTTTGCTCTTGCGCCCACAAGGGGAGCTGGAGGCCGTTTGGGCCGATACCTTCAGGGAGGCGGATCTCGACTCGATAGTCTACGAGCTCGACGAGGCCGGCGGGCTTGGCGGTGGCAGGGATTACTTACGGGAGCGCCTCGGCAGGCTGTCGCGGCTGGGGGTGGGTTTCGCAGCCCCCCTAGCCGCCCGGCTACGCCAGCATGGAGACCCCGGCGTGATGCTCATCCTGGGCGACCGCCTTGGCCTCTTGCCAATCCATGCGGCTCCCTATCCGCTCGATGGGGGAGAGGTCTGTCTGCTGGACGAGGTGGAGGTTTCCCAGGTCCCCTCGGCGCGGGCTCTCGGTCACGCGCTGGTGCGGCTTGCGGGGACACGTCCGGCGCGGGACCTCCTGGCGGTGGGCAACCCGCTGCCCCTGCCCGAAGGCCTCCTTCCCCTGGAGTTCGCCGCCACCGAGGTGACGGTGATCGCGGCAGCCTTCGCCGGGCGCTCGCGGCTTCTCACCGGGGAGGAGGCGGTCCGCCGGGAGGTGGTGGAGGCGCTCTGGAGCGCGGGCTATCTCCATCTGGCCTGCCATGGCCGGTTCGATCCGGACCACCCCCTCGAGACCGGCGTCGTGCTGGCTCATGGTGAACGGTTGACCGTCCGCGACTTGCTCGACGGTCAACCGCTGGCGGAAGCGGGGAGGCCGTCGGCCCGCCTCAGTGTGCTGTCCGCGTGTGAGAGCGCCATCATCGAGTCCAAGCGCGCGCCGGACGAGGCCGTCGGCCTTCCCGCGGTGTTCCTGCAAGCCGGCGTGCCGGGAGTGGTGGGGAGCCTCTGGGAGGTGGACGACCTTTCCACAACCCTCTTGATGATCCGTTTCTATGAGCATCTGACCAGAGAGCCAGCCACGGGCGTGGGAGCGATGACTCCCACCGCCGCCTTGCGGCGAGCTCAACTCTGGCTTCGGGATGCGACCACCGAGGAGCTGCTGGAAATGCTCCAGGGCCGGGGTGGTGGTGGCGCAGTCCTTCGCCTCGCTCTCGAAGAGCCCGCTGAGCGCCCCTTTCGCGCTCCCTACTACTGGGCGCCGTTCGTCTGCGTGGGTTTGTAAGGGCAAAGGCCCACCCGGCTGGCGGTACAGCATAGGATACCGCCATGGAATCCATGACGCCGGACCGGGAGCGGCAGGTCTACCGCATCCTCTTTTTCCTCGTCGCCCTGTTCGGCGTCGGCTACCTCGTGTTCGAGGTGCTCAAGCCGTTCTTCGCGGCGCTCGCCTGGGCGGTGGTGCTGGCGGTGGTCTTCGAGGCGCCCTGGCAGGCTCTGGCCCGCCGCATGCCGAAGCGGCGGGCGCTGGCGGCGGGACTCCTCACAGTGGCGATCGGGCTCGTCGTGCTATTGCCGGCGGGGCTTTTCGTCGGCGTCCTGACAGCCCAGGCCGTGAAAGCCGCCGGCCAGCTCGTGGACGTCCTGCACAGCCGCAACATCTCCTCATTCTCCGACGTCGTCGCCATGCCCGAGGCGGCCCGGCTGCTCGACGCCGCGAAGACCCGCCTCGGCATCGAGCCCGCCGATTTCCAGAAGTTCGCCGCCGACTCCGTGACACGGGCCTCGGCGTTCGTCGCCGCGGCGAGCGGCAGCCTGGTGCTCGGCTTCTTCGACGCGCTCCTCACCTTCTTCACCACGCTGTTTCTGCTGTTCTTCTTCTTCCACGACGACGAGGCGCTGAGCTCGGCGGCGCTCGATCTGCTGCCCACCGACGCGGCGGGGCGCCGGGAGGTGCGGCATTCGCTGGGCAAGATGGTGCGGGCCATCTTCCGCGGCTCGCTGCTCCTGGCCCTGATTCAGGGGACCTTCGGCGGCATCGGCTGGTGGCTCGCGGGTCTGGGCTCGCCGGTCCTCGCCGGGGCGACGATGGCGGTGCTGTCGCTGTTGCCCATCGGGGGCTCGGCGATCGTCTGGCTGCCGGGCGGTGTCTGGCTGTGGACCACCGGCCATCACGGGGCCGCCATCTTCCTTCTGGTGTGGGGAACGGTGGTGACCTCGTTCCTCTGCGACAACGTGCTGCGGCCCTTGCTCATCCGTGGTGCCGAGGAGCTGAGCACCGTCGTCGTCTTCCTCGGCGTCTTCGGCGGCCTCGCCACCTTCGGCCTGCTGGGAATCTTCATCGGCCCCATGGCCCTCGCGACCTTCGCCTCGCTGCTCAGCGTGCTGCGGCGCAGGGCGGCGGTGGGGGAGAGCTGACCCAGGGACGGCAAGGACACCAGGGACGACAGGGATAGGAAGCGTTCGTCCTTCTTGCTTTGCGACGGAGCTGTCTCTAGACTCCGCTCTATCCATGTCGTTCTCCCGGAGTGATTGGCAGCGGGAGCTGAACGCTTCGACCGAGGCCCATGCCTTCGAGCAGGTGTGCCCTCCGGAGCTTCGGGTCCCCGCGCTCACCGTCCTGGCGCATCCGGACCCGCGGCGCGTGGGGGAGCGCGTCCTGCTGCCGGCCCTGGGCTCCGGGCGGGCGGTTCCACTGTCGCGGCTCTCGCCGCTGTTCGCGCAGCCTGGCGAGATGGAGGGGCGCCCGCTGGCCGATCCTCATTTGAGCCGGAGACCGTTCCACCTCTCCCCGGGAGAGCAGCCGGGCTCGATCCGGATCACGGCCGAGAGCGGTGGCGGCCGGATCGAGCTCCTTGGGGCGGATGCGGAGGGCGAGATCCCGGCCTCCCAGCTCGAGCGCGGCGTCGTCATCCTTCTCGCCGATCGCGTGGCGTTGCTCTTCCATCTCCTGCCCGTGATGCCCCGCGAGCCCGAGCGCTTCGGTCTGATCGGCGACAGCGCCGCCCTGGTCTTTTTGTGCCGCGAGATCCGGCGAGCCGCCGCGACCGCCGCACCGGTCCTGCTGCGCGGCGAGACCGGCACCGGCAAGGAGCTCGTGGCCATGGCGATCCACACCGCCGGTTCCCGCCGGGATCGGCCCTATCTCGCGCTCAATCTGGGAGCGGTTCCGCCGGCGCTCGCCGCCTCGGAGCTCTTCGGTGCGGCGCGCGGCGCCTTCACCGGCGCCGACCGGCGGCGGGCGGGTCACTTCGAGCGTGCCAACACCGGCACTCTGTTCCTGGACGAGGTCGGCGAGGCGCCGGCGGAGGTGCAGGTGCTGCTGCTGCGGGCGCTGGAGAACGGCGAGATCCAGCCGGTCGGGTCCGAGGCGCCGCTGCGGGTCGACGTCCGCATCGTGGCCGCCACCGACGCCGACCTCGAGGCCGCCGTCACCCAGGGGAGGTTCCGGGCGCCTCTGCTCCATCGCCTGCGCGGCTTCGAGATCCGTCTGCCGCCCCTGCGCGAGCGCCGGGACGACGTCGGCCGCCTGCTCGTGAGCTTCCTGCGGCAGGAGCTCGCGGCCTTGGGCCGGGAGAGCCTCCTCGATGACCCTGGCCCGCACGGCCGGCCGTGGCTGCCGGCGGGTCTGGTGGCGCGCCTGGCCCACCACGACTGGCCTGGCAATGTGCGCGAGCTGCGCAACGTCGCCCGCCACCTCGCCGTGGGCTGTCAGGACTCCGAGCAGGCCGAGCTGCCCCCGGCGGTGGAGATGGCGCTCCGCGGTCCGGCCGCCGGCGAAGAGCGCTCTCCGGTGACGGGTAGCCATGGGCCGCCGTCCAAGGCGCCCGCCGCCCGCGCCGAATACCGCCCGGCCTCGGAGATCTCGGACGACGAGCTGGTCGCCGCCTTGCGCGCCAGTCGCTGGAACCTCGCGGGTGCCGCCGGCCGCCTGCGCGTCTCTCGCACCTCCCTCTATGCCCTGGTGGAGCGCCATGGGGGGATCCGCAAGGCCGGTGACCTGAGCCGCGACGAGATCGCCGCGGCCCTGGAGCGTTCCGGCGGGGATCTCGACGCGGCGGCGGACGCGCTCGGCGTCTCCCCTCATGGTCTCAAGATCCGGCGCACCGAGCTCGGAAACCATTGACCGATGGAACCCGAGCGGATCGGCCCCTACCGTCTGGAGAGGAAGCTCGGCACCGGCGGCATGGGCGTCGTCTATGCCGCCTGGGACGAGCGGCTGGAGCGCCGCGTGGCCCTCAAGCAGATCCGGCCGGAGGTGGCGGGCGACCTGCTGCGCCGGCGCTTCCGGCGCGAGGCGCGGGCGGTGGCCCAGCTCGACCATCCCGCCATCGTACGCATTTACGATCTCCTCGAAACGGCGGCCGGCGACTGGCTCGTCCTGCAGTACGTCGAAGGTCCCACGCTCGCCCAGCGGCTGCGCGAGGGGCCGCTGCCGCCGTCGCAGGTCGCCGCCTTGGCGGTGGACGTCCTGGGAGCCCTGGAGGCGGCGCACTCGGCGGGCCTGCTGCATCGCGACCTCAAAGCCGAGAACGTCGTGCTCGCGCTGTCCGGCCATGCCCTCGTTCTGGACTTCGGCCTCGCCAAGCTCTATGCGCCCGCGCCCGGCGCGCCGCCGGGCGAGACCGTGCCCGGCACCCTCGGCACCGCCGGGGTTCTCGGCACCTATCGCGCCATGTCCCCGGAGCAGGCCAACGGCCTCGCCCTCGATCCCAGGTCAGACCTCTTCTCCCTCGGGGTCTTGCTCTACGAAGCAGCAACCGGCATCTCCCCGTTCCAGGCCGCGACGCCGATCGCGACTCTGAGCCGGGTCTGCACCCACCTCCAGACGCCCGTCCGCGAGTTGGCTCCCGAGGTTCCCGAGCCCCTCTCGGCGCTGATCGACTCCCTGCTGGAGAAGGACGCCGCCCGCCGGCCGCGAAGCGCCGGCGAAGCGCTCGCCCGCATCGAGTCCAGGACAGGGGAAGCGGGAGCCGCGAAGGCACCGGCGCCCGAGGCCGAGAAAACAGTCTCCTTCGCTCCCTACTATGCCCCTCATCCCTTGCCGCCCGCCGCGGCCCTGGAGCCCGGCTCCAGCCGGCCGGTCTCCGTCACTCCCTACCGCGGCCTCCGTCTCCGTCGCCTGCCGCTCGTCGCGAGCCTCGCCCTGCTGGCGGCCCTAGGGGTCTTCCTGGTCTGGCGGCTGCGCCTGCCAAGCTCACCGAGCCCGCCGCCGGGGCCGCTGTATGTCGCCGTGGCCCGCCCGGAGATCGGTCTCGGGGCCGGACGCGAGGACGTGGCCCTGGCCGCCGCGGCTCTCCAGGCAGCCTCCCTGCGGGCGCTCACTTCGCTGGAGGGAATCGCCGCGCTCCCCCCAGGCGCTCCGGAGCCCGGCGAACCGGCTCCTACCGTGCAGCGTCTGGCAAAGCTGCTGGCGGCTGAAGAGGTGCTGACCGCGACCCTTGACTGCCAGGCCCGCCAGTGCCAAGCCGTGCTGCGCCGCCAGCGCGGCAGCGACGGCAGGCTCCTCGCCGTCCAGACCTTCGACGTGCCGCTGGACGACCTTCGCCTCCTGGATATCGCGACGGCTACCTACCTCAAGCTTGGCTATCACGGTTTCAAGGTCCGTCCGGAGGCTCCGCGACTCCAGGTTCGCGCTGAAGACTACGAACGCTTCCTGCACGTGCAGCGGACGTGGGAGGAAGAACGGCCGTCCGACCTGGAACCGCTGTTTGCCGAGCTGAGCCGTATCCGGACGGGCTCGCCCCTGTTCCTCGACGCCTACGTGCTGGAAGCCAGGTTGGCGGGGCGCCGCTTCTTCGACACCCGCGACCCCGGCGATCTCGACCGCTCGCTCGGCCTGATCGCCCAGGCTCGGGCTCTGGCGCCCGGCGATCCCCTGCCCCTGTCGGTCCTGGTAGGCATCGCTCTACCCGCGGGCCGGCTGAGCGAAGCCGAGAACGCTCTGAGCGAGTTGGATCGTCTCCTGCCCGGTGACGTCTGGACCTTGAACCGGCGTGCGCTGCTGAGCGAGCAGAAGGGAGACCGGCGGCAGGCGCTGCAACTGCTGCGGGCCGCCGCCGAGCGCCGTCCTTCCGCCAAGTTCCTTATGGATCTCGCCAATCTGGAGATGCGTCTGGGCGAGATCCCGGCCGCCAGGGGAACCTTGGAGGACTTGCTGCGGCGGCTTCCCGGATATCCTGGTGGTGAGACGCTGCTCGCCCAGCTCGAGTTGGGATTCGGGAACCCGGCCCGGGCCGCCGAGTTGTACGCCGGCTTGATCCGGCGCCGTCCGGGTTTTGCCGAGCTCTCCAACCTCGGTGTCGCCCAACTTCTCCTGGGCCGCTATGCCGAGTCGGCCGCGAGCTTCCGGCAGGCCGGCGTTCTGGCACCCCAAAATGCCTCGGTGGCCCTGAACCTGGCCGATGCCGAGGCCTTGCGGGGACGGCGGACCGAGGCGGAGGCCCTGTACCGGCGCGTCCTCGAGCTGGTCGCGCAGGATCCCGCGCCGGGCTTCTGGCAGGCACTTTCGATCAAAGCTCAGGCTCAAGCCCATTTGGGCAAAGCACCCGAGGCCGCCGCCAGCATGCAGCAGGCTGTCGTGGCCGCTCCGGACAACCCGGAGCTCGCCTTCGAGGCATCGCTGGTCTACGCCGTGATCGGCGACGCCGCCTCGGCCCTCGCCAGCGCCGAACGTGCCCTGGCCAGCGGCTTCGATCGGCGCTGGTTCTCTCTTCCCTGGTTCGAGCCTTTACGGAAAGATCCGGCCTTCCGCAAGTTGATCGAAACCCGCGGCACGGCCGGTCGCTGATCGAAGACTCCTAAGTGTCCGGCGGCTGGTTGACGATCACGGGGTCCGAGCCGTAAGTCTGGCCTTGGTAGAGCACCACGAGGTTGAACCAGTGGTGCATGTCGAACGGATCGTCGCTCGGGTTTGAGTTGTAATCAATGAGCGTCAAGATATTGTCGCCGATTCGCTGCACCACGAACATTCCAGGCGTCAAGGTTGGCTGGCCGGAATTGGCGCCGTTGTTGACGCCCCCTTCGATGGCCTCGAGCCACTGGATTGGATACGTCTGAAACGTAGCTTGAGGAAAAGGCGGAGGACCGTCGGCAGGCGGCTTGGTGCTGAGCTTGAAAATGATCATGCCGATTCCCGGATCCACTTTGATACTTTTGTCGGGTAATGGCAAGCCATCCTCTCTTGTGAAAGTAAAAATGTCGATGTCGGGATTTCCAATAGCCTCCGGATTGAATTCCACGTCGATCCTGTGATAGCTCAGAACTGGCTCGGTCACGATCCACCATCCTTTCTTTTTCGCGTTCGGAATCGATCCATAGCATAAGTCATTCCAGGCCGGCGTCCCTGACGGGCTGCTTGTCGCTGTCGCGCGGCGACCGTCGGACGGTACCGTCCGACGGTGGGGAGCGTCGAACCCGTGCTCTGACCTTCTAAACGGTGATCGGCACTGCCTGGGTCCAGTTCGCGCCCACAGGGCCACTCGTGGGGGCGGTGAACGTGGAGTTCACGCCGTCGGTGGTCAAGATGACCTGGAAGGCCTGCGGACCGCCCCAGTTGATCCCGACCATGACGAGCGTGTACGAACCCGGCGGCAGAACCGCCTGGGGAACGATGGCGAGATTCGGCGGGCTGTTGCCCATGATGTGGCAGATCTCCGAGCTGCCGTTGCTGGCGGCGTTCAACGCAATGAGATAGAGCTCGTTGTCGACAGCCGTCACTTGAATCCTTGTCGTAGCCATGGATCTCTCCTTTTTTCGTCAGATTCCTGGGGCATCCAGGGATATCAAGTCGTTCGCCATCAAAAGGCTTCTTTTGACTGTCGCGACGACTTGATCTTCGGATGGAAAGGCAAGCGCCGTGCCACGCTCCACTCGGAGGAGAAACCACAGAGAACGCGGGAAAGCTCATCGTTCCGACGTTTCATCGACCGTCGGACGGTACCGTCCGACGGCAGGGGAGAGCGTCGGGACGGTAGGTTTGGACGCTTTTGCGATGGTTTTTCCTGTGACGGGCGCCTGGCACAGCCCTTGCGATATCCGAGCTCGGCTGAGGGCAAAGAATTATGAGATCGATCAAACCGGTGCAGGCAATCCTCTCGTCAATCAGCCTACGGCGATGACGGATAGGACGACTTCACGCAACCTGCCAATCATGGCGGTTGCTTTTGGAAAAGAATGGAGAAATCTATGGCCAGCACATCACAGCCGCCCTATCCACCACCGACCTTCGACCCCAGTCGTGTGGGAGTGGTGGCCAATGGAGCGAACCTTCTCATCCGGGGCAACTTCCCGCTGAACTCGTCGTTGGAATGGTCGTATGGCGGCTTGCAGACGGCTCTGCAGTCGTCGCTCGGCAGCAGCTTCTCGCTGGGCGCCTACAACCTGCTGGACATTATCATTCTCGACAACACCTACCTGAGTGAGGGGACGTGGCTCACCGACGAGCTTTCCACGTTTGGCGTAGCCTCGTCCGGCCTACCTTTCAGCTCGGGATATCCACCCTACGCCAACGACTCCTCGTGGAATCCCACGGTCCAATACGGTAGCTCAATATCGAACACGGACAATGGAGCCACTCCTGCCGCGACGCTGATGTGGTGGCCGCTCGAGACACAGCAGGACTCGACGCCAACGGATTCGTCTTGGGAGACGTACCTCGTTCCGACCTGGAGCAGCGGATCCCCCACACCTTCGTGGACCAGCGGTTACGGCTTCGACGCCGCAGTCGCGAACCTCGATGCTCTCTTTACTACAGCCAGTGACACTCCGCTGGCGATCTACTTCCACTGTTCCCAGGGAACCGACCGTACGGGTGCACTGTGTGCCGGCTACCTGCTTTACACGCAGGCGGCATCAAACGCGGCCGACGCCATTACGCAAGCGACGAACCTGATACCGGCCCAAATTGCGCCGGTAACCGATTATCAGCAGCTGGTCGCTGCCTATGCTCAGAATCAGTTCGGGATGGTGTATAGCTGAGGGTAAGCGCGGTCGCTGGTGATCATCCAGCCCTCTTTGAAGGCGCGGATGTAGACAACGCTGATGACGCACTCGTCGCCGTCTTCGTCAGGGGACTCGCGCCGCCAGCCCGAGGGAGGATAGGATGAGCCCCGTCCTCCTTTGGTTTCCACCATGCGCCCACACCCCGCAAACCGGCCGCCCGAAGAGCATCGCAAGCCCCGGGGGCACGAGGTGACGCGGCTGGAGGCGTTCAGCGACGCGGTGTTCGCCTTCGCGGCGACGCTGCTGGTGGTCTCCCTGGAGGTGCCGCGCACCTATCCGGAGCTGGTCGCCAACCTGCGGGGCTTCATCGCCTTCGGCCTGACCTTCGCGATGCTGATCCTCATCTGGGCGGCCCACAACGGCTTCTTCCGCCGCTACGGCCTGCAGGACACGCGCACGGTGATCCTCAACTCCGTGCTCCTCTTCGTGGTGCTTTTCTACGTCTATCCGCTGAAGTTCCTGTTCACCGTCTTCATCAACCAGTTCCTCGGCGCCGGGCCGGAGCCGGAGAAGCGCGCCGCGATGATCCAGGGCAGCGGCGAGCTGTCGTCGCTGATGATGATCTACGGCCTCGGATTCGTGGCCGTCTTCGCCTGCCTGTCGCTGCTCTACGCGCATGCCTGGGGACGCCGGGACGCTCTCGATCTCGACGCGGTCGAGCGCATCGACGTGCGCATCTGGTGCCGTCATTATCTGATCTTCGTCGCCGTCGGCCTGCTGTCGATCGGCCTGGCGGCAGCCCAGGTGGGCCTGCGCTTCGGCCTCCCCGGCTTCGCCTACGTCCTGCTGGGGCCTCTCTGCTGGTGGAACGGCGAGCTCGGCGCCCGGCGCCGGCGCGCGGTGGGGGATTGACGACAGCCCCCCTACGAAATGGATTCCCTCTGAGATACACTCTTTGGGCAGACCAGAAGGAATCCCATGCCCAGACAAAGAGTGGCCGCGCCGACGCAGCGGTCAGAGAGGCCTAGTGCAGGTGAGGGGAGCGTGCAGGCCGACGGCTTGTTCCGCATCCTCCTGGCGGCCTCCCTGACTCTTCTCCTCCTTCCCCTGACCTCCGGGGTCACCCTCGGCGCGCCTCCGGCTCCGGCTCCGCCGGCACTCCTGAGATCGTCTCCGGCGGCGGCTCCCAAGGCTCCGGCTCCGGATACGCCCAAGGTCACCTTGAGCGCCTCCGAGCTGCCGGCGACCGGCGAGCAGAAGGCGTTGCTCACGGTGGACCGCTTCGGCCGCTACTCGCTACGCGCCGAGAACGCGCAGGGCAGCTCCGTCGAGCTGGTCGACCGCATGGCGGGCTCGCTCGGCAAGGCGGGCGTGGCCGGCACGGAGAGCGGCCGGCTCGACCTGTTCCTCGACCGCGGCCAGTACCTGGTAAAGGTCCAGAGCGCGGTGAAGGGCACCGGCAAGGTGAAGGTGACGGCGCGGAGCGTCCTCGAACGGCGGGCCGGCGGACCGGTTCCGCGCCTGCTCGAAACTCGCCTGGTCCAGGAGAGCCTGGACGACCTGGAGCAGGTCTCCTACTGGCTGGAAGTGGGCGAGCGCCGCGGCGTGCGCCTCGAAGCCGCCGGCCGCAATCTGGCCGATCTGCGCCTGTGGCGCGACGGCTCCTGGCTCGAAGGCGTCACTCCCCGGTGCAACCAGATTCAGCCGGTCATCGGCCAGCCGCTCCAGCGCTGCCGCATCGCCTCGGTGCTCGAGCCCGGCCTCTATCTGTTGACGGCCTACGGCGGCATCGCCCAACCGTGGGCCGCGGGGGCGGACGAGCATCCGTTCTATCTGCGCTGGGGGGAGCCGAAGCTGCCGGACTCCGGCCGGCGGCGCTATGTCGTGAGCCCGTTCGGCGAGGACCATTTCCGCCTGCCCGACAACGTCAACTTCTTCCTCGTCGAGCTGCCCGAGGCCCGGCCCGTCACCCTGGCCTCCGGCTGGCTGCGCGGCGGCAGTCACTACGAGCGGCAGGCGGCCACCAGCATGAGCGCCGTGACCAAGGAGTCCGTGCCGCCGCTCGCTCAACTGCGTGCCGAGGCCAAGCCGGCGAACGATTTCCAGGAGCCGGAGATCCCCGCGGATGAGACGGTCTCCCACGAGGCCAACACCGCCAACGCCGAGGAGTCCGCGGCCTCGCAGGCGGAAGCGCCCGCCGAGGCGCCGGCGCAAGCGGAGGAGACGGTGGCGGAGGGCACCGGGGATGAAGGGGCCGCCATGGAGCAGGCGCCTTCGGGCGAGGGCGAGGGAGACGCCGAAGGCGAGCCGCAGGCCGAGGCGGCGCCGGAGACGGCCGAAGCCGCCGAAGAAACGGAGGCTCCCGCCGAGACCGCGAAGCCTTCCGCTCCTCAAGGCTGGGAGCTCGTGGCCACGGTGTCCGGGACGCCGGGCCAGTCGTACATCCTTCAGCACTTCGAGCAGCGGGACCTCTACTCGTTCAGCCGCTCCGGCACGTACTGGGTGTCGAGCATCCACGCCGGCGCCGCCGTGGACTCCGTGGACGCCACGGCGCTGGTCGCCGATCAGCCGCCGAGCGGCAAGCAACGCTTCCTGGCGGCCGCGGCGATTCCTCTCGACTCGCACACGGGGTGGTCGCGGCGTTTCAACTTCCTGGAGGAGCTGACGCTCTTCGTGGAGATCAAGGAGACCGGCACCTACAAGGTGGTGACGAGCGGCGCCGGCGCCCGGGCGCGGGTCGAGCCGTTCCTGCTCTCCAAGCCGAAGGGCTACGCCCCCCCCGAGTGGCAGGGCGCGAGCTCTTCCTGGAACCTCGACGCCGGCTACTACGTGCTCACCCTCCAGCCGCAGAAGAAGGGGATTCTTCTCCTCACCCTGCGTCCGGGAGGCAAGGCGGGCGACGAGATGATCGTGCCGCCCCAGCCGGTGCAGGCCGCCGTCCGCTTCGCGCCGCTGACGCTGGAGTCCTCGCACAGCTACACCGCGTACTTCAATCATCAGCCGGGCGTGGTCGCCGGCCTGGTGGTGCGCCCCTGGCCGGTCAGTCTGGATCAGCCGCTGCCCGTGGCCCAGAAGCCGGGAGAGCCGTTCGAGATCCCGTTCCACGTCTCCGAGGCGGGCACCCTGCGCGCCGAGCCGGACGACGGCACGCGGCTCGACGTGGCGGTGGATGGCGGCGGCTGGTCGCCGCAGGCCGAGGTCGCGGCCGGCGATCACAAAGTCGCCGTGCGCCACGACCGCCTGAATACGGTGAGCTATTCGCTGTGGGTGGAGCCCTTGTCGCTCCAGGCCACGACGCCCCTGCCGCCGCTGCCCGACGCGGCCCTCAACGCCCTGCCGAAGCTGCCGGTGTTGGGAACGGGCGCGCCGCGCTTCTTCGACCTCGAACGCGGCCAGCAGAGCACCTGGCTGGTGCAGGCCGAGAAGCCCGGCCTCTATGCCGTGCGCTCGACCGGCCTCCTCGCCACCGCCGGCACGCTGCGCACCCGCACGGTGCCTTCGCTGCGCCGCGACACGCGGAACGGCGTCGGCCGCAACTTCCTCGTCCAGCAGTACCTGCGGGAGGGCGACTACCAGGTGACGGTGGAGGCGCTGGGGAAGTCGGCCGGCCACGCCGGGCTGACCCTCGCGGCCACCCAACTCTCCGACGGCGGCGAGCTGCGCGCCGGCATGCCCGCTCACTTTACCCTTCCCGCCGGCCAGGCCGTCGTCTTCCGCGTCGTCGTCACCGAGGAGGGCCGGTACATACTGCGCGCCCTGGGGCTCGGCTTCAAGTTCCTCTGCCGCTTCGAGGACGCCGACGGCTGGCCGTTGCTGAGGCCGAACACCCCGGCGGATCTGGACCAGTGGCTGGAGCCCGGCGCCTATCGCTTCGTCCTCCTGCCGCAGCCGGTGGACGCCCGTGCCCTGGTGCTGCTGGAAGAGAAGCCGGTATCGCCCGAATTCAAGGGCCACGGCCCGCACAAGCTGCCTCTCGAGGTCCAGGTGGAGCACGTCTGGGTGGAGCCGGAGGGACCGGAGGGATTGATCGAGGGCGCGCCGCGGCCTCCCGATCTCTGGCGGTTCGAGGTGCCGGCCAAGGTGCACGCCGCGGTCGAGCTGACGGACGAGATGCAGGGCCGCATCACCCAGCTTGATGCTCCAGGAACCGAGATCGGCTTCGTGCCTCCGGGCCGCGCCTGGAAGGGCGAGCTGGAGCCCGGCCGCTATCAGCTCGCCGCCGAGTGCTCGCGGCGCAATAGCCGCGTCCACTACAAGGTGACGGTGCATTCGGAGGAGCTGGTGACCGGGCTGGAGCGCAAGATCACGGCGCCCGGCGAGGTGCAGATCGCGGTGGGCCGCGAGGGCCTCGTGGAGCTTACCTCGATCGCCCCGGTCGACGTGCGGGCCCGCCTGCTCGACGCGGACGGCCGCGCCGTGGCCGAGAACGACGACCGGCCGGACGACTGGAACTTCCTCCTCTTCCAGCGCCTGGCGCCGGGCCGCTACACGCTGCGCGTCGAGCCCGTGGGCGTGAAGACCACGGAGGTACGGGTCGCCATGCGGACTCCCGCCGAATTGGAGAGGACAGCGGAGAAGGCGGGGGCGCCGCTCCCCATCCGCGACAACCTCCAGCTCGGCAGCGACGTGCTGCTGCGGCCGCTGCCGGTCGGTGCGAAGGCCGACCTCCTGCTGGTGGCGGCGCGCTCGAAGGACAGTCTCGGGCTCTCCGTCGAGACCTTGGATGGAAAGGTCTGGCGGACGGTCGGCACCTCGATCGCCCGCGAGGCTCACCTGGAGATCCCGTTGAGTGGCAAGGGCGAGTCGTACCGGCTGCGCCTGTGGTCCCTGGACCGCCACGAGACGCCGGTGCGGCTCTCGGCGGCGGCGATTGTGGCGCCGCGACTGAGCGAGAAGGAGCTGCGTAACGGCGGTCATCTCCCGGCGGTGGCGAGCTTCGATCCGCCCTTGGCGGCCGGTGTGGTCGCTCTCGACCGCCCCGGCGTCTTCCGTTTCGCCGACGTCGGCGAGGCGGCGCGGGACCTTCGCGGCTCCGGCGCTGCCGGCACGCCGCTGGCCGCACTGGGCGTGGCGGGCGGCGCGGTGCTCTCGTCGCCCGGCGAGCGTTTCTGGCTGGTGCGGGACGGCAAGGGCTCGCGGCCGGTGAAGGCAGAGAGGGTGACCGTGCCCACCGGCCTCGACGCGGGCGCACAGTTCCCGGTGCCAGCTGGCGCGGCGGTGACGGCGGATCTGGCGGAAGGGAAGGGAGAGGGCGGCCCCGTGCTCGCCCTCGCCACCTCGCCCTCCGGCCAGCCCGGCGTGCGCGTGGGGGAGAGCGGAGAAGACTCGAAGGGAACCGGCCCCGCGGCCACAGCCATGGCGGTGGGTCCGCGCACGGCGGTCTCCGTGGCCCTGGCTCCGAAGCATCCCGTCGCTCGCGTCTGGCAGGCGGGCGAGGCCGAGGGCACCGAGGAGCTTCGCCTCGCGACTGTTCGCTTTCCGGCGGTCAAGCCTGAAACAGCGGCCTGGGGCGTCCTCGACGGACATCTCGAAGGCGTCGCGGCCCGCCGGCTCGATCTGCCGAACGGTCCGCGCAAGCTACGCCTGGCGCTCGGCGAGTCCACCGTCGCCGTGCTGTCGCGAGGGGATACGGTCGTGAGCACCCACTGGCAGGGGGGCGCGCCGTTCGAGGAGCTGTTGGACGACGGCGCTTCGGACCGGTTGACGATTCTCCACACGGGTCCGGGTTCTGATCCCTACAGCGTCGAGCTGCTGCCGCGCGACGGCACGGAGGAGGCGCAGTCGCTCTCCTCGGGTCCGCCGTTCGAGCGTTCGCTCGACCGCGCCGGCACGTTGCGGATCGTCCTTCCCGAGGTGACCCGGCCGACCGCCACGACACTTCACGTACGGGGAGCGGGCTCCGAAGTCATCCTCCTGAGCCGTGATGGCACGGTGACGCGCGGCGCGGACGTGCCGGCCGGGCGCGGCGGCGTGGCCCTCGTACGTCACGGGCCGGGGCTGCTGCTCGCGTGGCTGGGTGGAGCGGAGGACGAGACGGCCTCCTTGTGGCCATCCGGTCAGCACCCGGCGCCCGTGAAGGTGGCGCTGCCCGCGAGCGTGCCGCTCTCCGGCCGCTTCGCCGATCTGGCGTTCGCCGGCTCCGGCCCGCGCGTGCTCCACCTGCGTACGGCGGTGCCGCTGGCGACGTTGATCCATCGTCCGGACTCCAGCCCTGACGAGGTCGAGGTACACGCGGAGGCCGGCCGTCTGGACGCCTTCCTGCCGGCCGGCGAGTCGCGGCTCGGCCTGCGGTCCCTCGCCGGCGCGATGCTATCGGGGGTCGCCGAGATCACCGAGACGCCGGTGACGGCCATCGGCGAGGGTCTCGGGCCCGAGGTGCTGCTGCCGGCCGGCGGCAGCCGCTGGTTCTCCTTCCACGTCGAGCGCAAGGGGCCGATCGGAGTGGGCGCGCACGCCAGCTCCGATGTCGTCGAGATCGAGCTGTACGACCGCGGCGGCCATCGCCTGGAAGCCAAGGCCGAGGGCGGCGTGGTGCGCATGCCGGAGCTGGCGCCGGGCGACTACCTGCTGTCCCTGAGCTCGCCCGCGGCCTCGGCACCGGTCAAGGCGCGGCCCGCTCTCGCCGGGCTGGCCCTGCCCGACATGGGGCCGCCCGCCGATGTGATTCGCCAGTACCTGCAAGAAGCCGGGGCCGAGGAAGCCCCGGAGAGCGTTCCCGGGAGCCAACCATGAGCCGCCTGTCGTCGATTGCTCGGCACCGCATCGCGGGTGCCGTCTGGATCTGTCTGTCTCTGCTGGCCGGCCCCCGGGCCGTGGCGCCTGTCACGGCTCCGCCCAAGGCGACCGCGAAGCCGGCTGCAAAGCGCTCCGGCCCCGTCGTCGTGCCCGACCGCTTCCTGCGGCGTTGGGACCCGGTGACGATCTTCTTCACTCAGGACCCGCGCGGCGACAAAGCCGGCAAGCCCGGCCCCGAGGATCACCCCGAGCGCTTCGTCAAGATGGCGCCCGCCCATCCCGGAGCCTGGGCCTGGGTGGACGCCCGCACGCTCCAGTTCAAGCCCGCCGAGCCCTGGCCGCCGCTCCAGCGTTTCAACTTCACGATCGGACCTGCGGCTACGACTCTGGACACGCTCATCTCGCCGCCGTCGAAGACGCTGCCGGCCGAGAACGAGGAGGTCGCGGACCCGATCAAGTCGATCACCCTCGTGTTCCCCGAGCCGCTCGATCCGGCGACGCTGGGCCGCATGCTGTCGATCGAGGTCCGGCCACTGCCGGGAGTCGCCCGTGGTGCGGGGAGCGCAAGCTCGGAGCCGCGCTGGATCACCGCCCGCGACTTCCAGATCAAGGCGCTGGACCGCAAGGAGAGGAACGATCCGGCGCCGTACGTCGTGACGCTCGCCACACCGATCCCCCTGGGCTCGAAGGCCGTCCTCCACTTCCGGCTCTCGCTGGGCGAGGCCTCGCCCGCCTCGTCGCTCGACCTTGCCTTCTCGACCGCCGAGCCGTTCCGCGTGATCTCCCTGGGCTGCTCCGGCTCCCGCGTGCCGGTCACCGCCGCGGGCACGCGCTATGGCCGCGAGCAGGCCCTGCGTTGTGGCCCGGACGACAAGCAGGTGGTGGTCGAGCTTTCCGCGACGCCGGCCAACCTCGGGCCGCTCGAAGGGCGCAACCTCGTGCGCTTCGAGCCCTCCGTCGCCAATCTGGAGTTCGAGGTCTCAGGCCGCCAGCTCCTCGTCTCCGGCGGCTTCCAGCGCGAAACGCTGTACCGCGTCTCCCTGGCGCCGGGTCTCGCCGCCTCGACCGTCGTCGACAACCACGGCCGGCGGCTCGACCTGCGTGGCGCCACCGAGACCTTCCTCGTCTTCCCGCAGCGCGAGAGCTACCTGCGCTGGAGCGCGAGCCAGGGCCTCGTCGAGCGCTTCGGCCCCCGCATGGCGCCCATCGAAGGACGGGGCGACGAGCGGCTCGACCTGCGCCTCTATCCCATCGATCCGCTCGACCGTTCGCTCTGGCCGTTTCCGGACAGCCCGGTGACGGTGGACGAGTCCAAGCGGCCCCCCGGCCCCGGCGAGGAGCCCGCGCCGTGGAAGGCGGCGGAGCGCAACGTGTCCACGTCGGAGCTGGCCCTGCACCTCCAGACGCTCGGCTCGCCGCCCGTCTCGACGCTGGTGACCCTGCCGCTGCGCCGCGAAGGCAGCTCCGCCCGCTTCGGCCTCGATCTCGGTCCCCATCTCGACAAGCTGGCCCCGGCCGGGTCGCCGGGCACCTACCTGATCGGCCTGCGCCGGCTCGACCGCTCCAGCGTCCGCTCCTGGATCCGCGTCCAGGTCACCGACCTGACGCTCACCGTGGCCGAGGAGCCGAAGGCCGCGGTCTTCTCGGTGAATTCCCTCTCCACCTCGCTGCCGGTGGGTGGCGCCAAGGTGCGTGTCGAGGGCTCGCGCCAGGAGGGAAGGAACCCCGCGACCTGGACGACCTTCTTCCAGGGCACCACCGATGCCGCCGGCCGCGTCACCTGGAACCCCCCCGGCCCTACGGACGGCGTCACGGAGAACGTGCGGCGGATCGTCGTGGAGAACGGCAAGGACGTCCTCGTCCTCGATCCCGGCCACGCGCCGGACGGCTACGCGGACGGCCAGTGGTCGCCGTCGCACCAGAGCTGGCTGGGCTGGGCGTTCGAGAATCTCGACTTCCGCGGGCCGCAGGCCGAGACGTTGTGCCACCTGTTCACCGAGCGTCCGGTCTACCGGCCGGACGACGGCGTCCACATCAAAGGCTACCTGCGCCGTCGCGAGAAGGGCGAGCTGACGCCCGCGCGCCTCACCGGTCGCTTGATCGTGCAGGGGCCGGGCGACCTCGTCTGGCGTTATCCGATGGAGGTCACGGCCGCCGGCTCCTTCTACAAGTTCTTCAAGGAGGAGAAGCTGCCGACCGGCGTCTTCTCGGCGCGCTTCGAGGACAAGGACGGCACCTCCTACGGCTCGGTCTCCTGGCGCATGGAGGCCTACCGCCTGCCGCGCTTCGAGGTGCGGCTCGACGCGCCGGACCGCGTGCCGCTGGACCGGGAGTTCAAGGTGGGCCTGACCGGCATCTACTACGCGGGCGGCAAGGTGACGAGCCGGCCCGTCGCCTGGCGGGTGACGCAGTTCCCCTACACCTGGACGCCGAAGCGCCGCTCCGGCTTCCTCTACTCCTCGGATGGCCGCTTCTCGCGCAGCTCGACCTTCACCTCGACGCCGCGCCTCGAAAAGCAGGACACGACCGACGCCGAGGGCTCGGCGAAGCTCGTCCTCAACCCGGCCATCGAGCCCACGGCGCAGCCGCGCAGCTACGTGGTGGAGGCGACCGTCACCGGCGCCGACGACCAGACGGTCACCGCCACCCGCTCCATCGTCGCCCTGCCGCCCTTCGTGCTCGGCCTCAAGGTGCCGCGCTTCCTGGAGCGGGCCACCCAGATCCGCCCGGAGGTCCTGGTCGTCGGCCTCGACGACAAGCCCGTCGCCGGCATGGAGGTGAAGGTCCGCCTGCTCCAGCGGCAGTGGCACTCCCACCTGCGGGCGAGCGATTTTTCGGACGGCGTCGCGCGCTACATCACCGACGTCGTGGACGAGAAGGTGACGGAGACGAAGATCAAGAGCGGCGCCGACGCCGTGACCGTGCCCTTCGCCATTCCGCGCTCCGGCGTCTACATCGTCGAGATCGAGGCCAGCGACCGCCTGGGCCGCACCCAGGTGGTGACGGTGGACCTCTATGCCGGCGGCGATCAGGCCGTGACCTGGACCAAGCCGCCCGCGGGCATCTTCACCGTGACGGGCGATAAGGCTTCCTACGCGCCCGGCGAGACGGCGGCCCTCGTCCTCCAGAGCCCGTTCCAGAAGGGCGAGGCGCTGGCGGTGATCGAGGCGCCGGAAGGCAACCGCTACGAGTGGGTCAACGTCCAGGGTGGCGCCGCGACCTTCAACCTGCCGATCCGCGGCAACTGGGCGCCGCGCATCCCCGTGCACTTCGTGCTGATGCGGGGCCGCGTCCCCGGCACCGGCCCGCAGCCGGGCAACAGCACCGACTTGGGCAAGCCGGCGACGGTCGCGGCCACCACCTGGCTCAAGGTCGAGCCTGTGGCCAACCGGGTGGACGTCAAGCTCACCCATCCGGAGAAGGCCCGGCCGGGTCAGAAGATCGAGATCCAGATCGACCTCCGCGATCCCCAGGGGAAGCCGCGGCCGGGCGAGGTCACGCTCTGGCTGGTGGATCAGGCCGTGCTGGCGCTGGGCAAGGAGCAGCGGCTCGATCCGCTGCCGGACTTCATCACCAAGGTCTTCTCGCATCTCGTCGTGCGCGACACGCGCAACCTCGTTTTCGGCTTCCTGCCGTTCGCCGAGAACCCGGGCGGCGACCAGGGCGGAGCGGGGGAGGGGAGCCTGCTCGACCGCGCCACCGTGCGCCGCAACTTCAAGGCCGTGCCGTACTTCAACCCGAATATCCAGATCGGTCCGGACGGTACGACGAAGGTGACCGTCGAGCTGCCGGACGACATCACGGTCTTCAAGATCCGCGCGAAGGCGGCCTCGGGACCCGACCGCTTCGGCGTCGGCACCAGCCAGATCGCCGTCCGCCTGCCGGTCGTGATCCAGCCGGCCCTGCCGCGCTTCGTGCGGCCGGGCGACCGCTTCCTCGCTTCGGGCATCGGCCGCATCGTCGAGGGCGACCTGGGGCCGGGTCAGGCGGAGGTCCGGGTGCAGGGCATCGAGCTCGGCGGCCCGGCGAAGAAGACCTTCACCTGGACGGCCCAGCCGGAGCGCCTGGAGTTCCCGGTGAGCGTGCCGACGCCACCCTTCAAGGCGGACGGCACCCTGGCCTACAACGAGGTCGGCTTCACCTTCGGCGTGCAGCGCAACGGCGACGGCGCGAGCGACGCCTTCGAGGTGAAGCTGCCGGTGCGCGAGGACCGGCGGCCGGTGCTCGTGCGCATGATGAAGGAGCTGGGAGCGGGCGGCGCGCTGGCGATCCCCGCCATCCCCGAGCCGGCGCGGCCGGGCTCGATTCGTCGGTCCGTCCTGGTCTCGGATCAGGCGGCGCTGGTGCGCATGGCGGCCGGCCTCGACTTCTTCAATCAGTATCCGTACGGCTGCACCGAGCAGCGTCTCAGCCAGGCGCGCGCCGAGATGGCCCTGAAGCGCTTCCGTGCCCTGCTGCATCAACAGGGGGACGACGCACGGATGAAGAGAGCCGTTGACGACACACTGCAGTGGATTCCGCAGGTGATCGATCCGCACGGCCTCGTCGCCTACTGGCCGGGCTCGCCGGGCTATGTGAGCCTGACGGCCTGGGTAGTGCAGTTCATGGTCGAGGCGAAGGGCGCCGGCTTCCGGGTGGACGACAAGCTGATGTCGACCCTCACCCGCTCGCTGGAGCAGTCGCTGCGCTCCGACTACGGCAACTTCATCGACGGCGAGGCGTTCACCGAGCGCTGCTGGGCCCTGGCCGCCCTGGCCGCCGCCGGCAAGTTCGATCCCGCCTATGCCGCCGAGCTGGCGCGCAAGGCCCAGTTCCTCGATCTGGAAGCGGTGGCCGAGGTGCTCCAGTCGTTCGCCCGGGGGGGTGACACGTCCTCGCCGTCCACCGCCGCGCTGGCGGACAAGATCTGGAGCGGCGTCGTGCTGCGCCTCTATCAGGGCAAGGAGATCTACGGCGGATTGCAGGAGACGGCGACGGCGCGCAACGGCCTCATCCTGCCGACCGAGACCCGCACCGTGGCCGAGGTGGCCCGCGCCCTGGTCCGCAAGGACGGCAAGAACCCGAAGCTTCAGCTCCTGATCGACGCCCTCGTCACTCTAGGCCGGGACGACGGCTGGGGCACCACCAACGCCAACGCCGCGGCGCTTCTCGCGCTGGGCGAGCTCCTCCAGCCGCCCTACGCCGGCAGCAGCCAACGGGCGTTGCAGGTGAAGCTCGGCGGTGGAGCGGCGCAGCCGGTGAGCCTCGGGCCGGACGCGCCCGTCGGCTACCTCGTCGGCTCCGACGCCGAGGCCGGAGGCGCCGGCAGCGTTACCGTGCAATCCGGGACCGGAAAACCCGTGCTGGTGCGGGTCGAGACCCGCTACCTGCCGGCGGGCGACGGGGCGAGGGTGGCGCCGGTGTCCGACGGCTTCGTGGTCACCCGCGAGATGGTGAGGGTGGTCTCCGGCGCGCCGCCGGAGCGCATCCCCCTCGCCGAGCCGGGCAAGACCGTGCGCTTCGCCATCGGCGACGTGATCGAGGAGCACCTGCGGGTCGTCAACCCCAAGGACCGCAACTTCGTGGCCGTCGTAATTCCCCTCGCGGCCGGCCTGGAGCCGCTCAACCCGGCGCTGGCGACCGCACCGCCCGAGGCCCGGCCGAGCAGCGGCCCGACCCTCAAGGCGACCTACGTGGCTTTCCTGGACGATCAGGTCGGCTACTACTACAACACCCTGCCCAAGGGCACGTTCGATTTCTACTTCCGCACCCGGGCGACCACCGAAGGAACCTTCATCCAGCCCGCCGCCCGGGCCGAAATGATGTACGACGGCGCGGTGACCGGAGGCTCCGCCGGAGCCCGCGTCGAGGTCGTGCGGAAGGAGAAGTAGTTGCAGGGTAGGGCCCTATACCGTCTCTATCGCCGCCGGCTGCGCCGTCGTTTTCAGGGTGTGGACCGGCGGCGCTTCGCTCTTTACGCCCTGGCCGGGCTGGGGGTGGCCGTCCAGCTCGTCTGCGCGGTCCTGTTCCTCGTCGCCGTGTTCCATGCCCGGCTGGAGGCGCCGTCGCCCACGTTTCTCTTGCGCGACCGCCAGGCCCGTTTCCTCGGCGAGGTCGGCGCACCGGCGGAGGGCGAGCTGGGGTACTGGCCCGTCGAGACGCTGCCGCCGCGGGTCATCGCGGCCACCCTGGCGCTGGAGGACCGGCACTTCGATTCGCATCCGGGCGTCGATCCACGGGCGGTGGCGCGGGCGGTGCTCCAGAATTTTCGGCGCCGGCATCGGGTCTCCGGAGCCTCGACGCTCGCGATGCAGATCGCCCGCATGCAGTCGCCGGGCTCGCGCGGCTACCTGCGCAAGGCTACGGAGGCACTCACCGCCGTCTTTCTCACGCAGCGCTATGGCAGGCAGGAGATCCTCCGCCACTACCTGCGGATCGTTCCCTACGGCAACCGCATCCACGGCATCGCCTACGCCGCCCGGCGCTACTTCGACAAGCCGGTCGACGACCTGAGCTGGGCCGAGATCGCCTTCCTGGCCGGCATTCCCCAGGCCCCGGGGAAGATGAACGTCTACTCGCCGGCCGGCCGATTGCGGGCGATCGAGCGTGGCCAGCGGGCGCTGCGGTCCCTCGCCGCGCAGGGCGTCCTCTCCGCCGCGGAGCTGGAGCTCAGCCAGCGCCAGCTCACATCGCTCTCCATTCCCTGGAAGGGCCGGCGCGCGGAGGAGTCGCTGCACGCCGTTCTCCGTCTCGACGCGCTGCTCACCGAAGAGTCGAAACGGAAGCGTCTCGAACCGCTGGTGCAGACCACGCTCGACCTCGACCTTCAGCGGCAGGTCTCCGGTCTGACCGACCGCGCCGTGCGCGCCTGGGCGGACCGCGGCGCGGGCAACGCGGCGGCGATCGTGATCGATCTGCCGAGCCGCGAGGTGCGTGCCTGGGTGGGCTCGGCGGGCTACTTCGATCCCGGCACGTCCGGTGCGATCGATTACACGCGCATCCGCCGCTCGGCCGGCAGCGCTTTGAAACCTTTTCTTTACGCGCTGGCGCTCGACCGTGGCGTCATCCGTCCGTCGACCATCCTCGACGATCTCGAACGCGGCCCGGGTGGCATCACCAACGCCGACGACCTGTTCCTCGGTCCCCTGCTGCCGCGTGTCGCCCTCGCCAACTCGCGCAACGTGCCGGCGGTCGATCTCCTGGCAAGGCTCGGCATGGAGCAGGGCTACGGCCTCTTCCGCGATCTGGGCCTGACCGACGGCAGCATTCCGTCCGAGCATTATGGATTGGGCCTCGCCATCGGCGGCCTGCCGGTGACGCTGGAGGAGATGGTGAAGGCCTATCTGGTGCTGGCTGGCGACGGCCGCACCTCCGGCTTCCGCTGGCATCCCGGGCAGGAGCTGCCGGCCCAGAGGCGTGTCGTCTCCGAGGAGACGGCGCGGCAGATCGCGCTCTTCCTCTCCGATCCGCAGGCGCGCCTGCCCACCTTTCCGCGCATGGGCTCGGAGGAGTACCGCTTTCCCGTGGCGGTGAAGACGGGCACCTCGACCTCCTTCCGCGACGCCTGGGCCGTGGTCTGGTCCAATCGCTACCTTGTGGGCGTCTGGGTGGGGCACCCCGCCTTCCGGCCGATGAACCGGCTGAGCGGCTACCTTTCGGCGGCGGAGCTGGTGCAGCAGATTCTCTCCGTCCTCCATCGCGACCAACTGGACGGGCTCGACGACCTTTCCTTCCCGCCGCCCCGGGGTTACCGGCCGGTGCGAGTCTGCGCCCTGACCGGCGCCCGGGCCGGCGACGCCTGCGATCAGGTCTTCCTGGAGTGGTTCCGCCCAGGGGAGGAGCCCACGGACGACTGCACCGTCCACCAGCTCCGAGCCATCGACCGCCGCAACGGTCTCCTCGCCACGGCGGACACCCCGCGCTCCGAAATTGAGGTCCGCACCTTCGTCGCCCTGCCGCCGCGCTACGCCGCCTGGCAGATCGCCACGGCCCTGCCGCACCCGCCGGACGAAGTCAGCTTCCTGCACCCCGGCCAGGCCCCGCCCACTGGACTCGCCGCCAGCCCCACTGGACCCGTGCTCGCCGTCAACCGCCCCGTAAGGCTGCACATCACCTCGCCCGAGCACAAAGTCCGCCTGCTGCGAGACCCCGAGACGCCGCTGGATCTCTCCACCGTGGCCCTCACCGTCGTCGTCGATCCTCCTGTCCGCCAGGTCGTCTGGTACGTCGACGGCCGTCCCTACCAGACCGTGGACTACCCCTACGCCACCCGCTGGCGCCTACAGCCCGGCGAGCACACCTTCCAGGTGCGGGTGCCGTTTACGCCGGATGGGTCGCCGGAGGTGCGGGTGATTGTGCAGTAGGAATTCGCCCGCACGTTATCTGGTAGGCTTCCTCCCGAGGATAAATTCTCTTGGGACAACACGACATCAGTTACCGCCTCTTCTTCTCGCACGCCCGCATGGTGTGCGACCTTCTGCGCGAGATGATCGGCGAGACCTGGGTCGAGCTGATCGACTTCGCCTCGGCCGAGCGGGTCAACGCCTCCTTCGTCTCCGAGACGAGGCGAAGCCGGGAGAGCGACGTCATCTGGAAGTTCCGGCGGCGGGATACGGGCGATCCGGTCTACGTCTACGTGCTCCTGGAGTTCCAGTCCCGGCCGGATCGCTACATGCCGGTGCGCCTGATGACCTATACGGGCCTGTTCTACGAGCACCTGATCGCCGAGGGCCGGCTGGCGCCGTCGGGCCGGTTGCCGCAGGTGATCCCCGTCGTGCTCTACAATGGTCTTGCTGCGTGGGGGACGCCGCTGGATCTGGCCGAGCTGATCGAGCGCTTCGATTCCTCGGCCGAGGCGTACGTGCCGCACTTGCGGTACAAGCTGGTCCACGAAGCGGCGTACGGGGAAGAGGAGCTTGCGAAGAAGGATAGTCCCGTGGCCGACCTGTTCCATCTGGAACGGAGCGCAAGCTGGCAGGACGTCCGCGTTGGAGTCGAGCGTCTTAAAGAGCACGTAAAGTTTGACGAGGAGCCGGAGCTTTATCGTGCGTTCGTGGGCTGGCTCCGAGAGTTGATTTTCCCGCGCCTTGGGCTGACTCCGGCCGAGATCCCCCAAGGCCTGACGCTAAAGGAGTTTGAACCGATGCTCGCCGAACGAATTGACTCCTGGAACGAGAAAGTGCGACAGGAAGGCTGGCAGGAAGGCCAACAGCAAGGCCTGCAGCAAGGCCTGCAGCAAGGCCTGCAGCAAGGAGAGGCCAAGATTCTACTCCTAGTTCTTGAAACGCGGTTCGGTCCGGTCGACCAAGCCACCCGTGATCGAATTGCCGCAGCCGATACCCAGCACCTCGTGAAATGGGGCAAGCGCTTGGCGACGGCTGCGAGCCTTGCGGACGTCTTCGGTTAGGACTCGTCACAGACATCCAAGTCCCCTGACCTCCTCGGTCCAAGACAGGGCCGCATCAGTCTGGGTACGCGGCTCAAAGGCGTCGAGACCAGCCCGGAGGGCGGCAGACCCATAGCCCAGGGCGAGAGCCCTGGGACCGGAAACACCCACACCCTTCCCGCCGCCCTGCCAAGGGCGCTTTTTCTCCACGTTGGGCCTGAGAATCCGCTGCACGTTATCTGGTAGGCATCCTTTTGGGGTAAAATTCTCTTGGGAGAGATTTTTCCCCACCTTGTAAGGGAGTTTGAACCGATGCTCGCCGAACGAATTGACTCCTGGAACGAGAAAGTGCGGGAGGAAGGCCGGCAGCTAGGCCTGGAGCAAGCCAGGAAGGAAGGCCTGCGGGAAGGAATGGCCGAAGTTCTGCTCCTGGTGCTTGAAACGCGGTTCGGTCCGGTCGACCAAGCCACCCGTGATCGCATTGCAGCAGCAGATGAACAACACCTCACGGAATGGGTCAAGCGCTTCGCGACCGTTGCGAGACCTTCGAACGTCGCAGCGAGCCTTGCGGACGTCCTCGATTAGGGCTCGTCACAGAATACCTGCACCAACTCTCCCGGACTTCCTCGGTCCAAGGGCAGGGGGCCGCACAAGCCCGGGGTGCGCGGCTCAAAGGCGTCGAGACCAGCCCGGAGGGCGGCAGACCCGTAGCCCAGGGCGCGAGCCCTGGGACCGGAAACACCCACACCCTTCCCGCCGCCCTGCCAAGGGCGCTTTTTCTGGGCGGGCCGCCGAGGTAGAAAAAGCGCCCTTGGCAGGGCGCCAATCGGTTCGGGGTTCTCTCTATCCCAGGGCTCTCGCCCTGGGCTACGGGTCTGCCGCCCTCCGGGCTCGTGGTGTGAGCCTGCGGAAGGTGTGCTCGAAGGGGCGGCAGAAGACCGCCGAACGATGGCCCTTCCGTCGTCGTCGACCCGCCTGCCGCCAAGTCGGCTGGTAGTCGACAGCCGTCCTTACCAGACCGTCGACTATCCCTCACCACCCGCTGGCGCCTCCAGCCCGGCGAGCACACCTTTCAGGTGACGGTGCCGTTTACGCAGGATGGATCGCCGGAGGTTCGGATGATCGTGTAGTAGGAGGCTGGATCTCTTGCTGAGAGCGAGTTCTCGGAGCGGGTTGGAAATTATTCGGCGAGTCCGTCTATGGAGAGTGAACTCTTACCGAGGCATCCAAGGGGAGACATTCCATGCGGCTGATCCGTACACTGGTTGTGACCTTGCTTCCTATTCTTACTCTCCTACTCTCTGGTTGCGCATCCACCAGCACACACCTCCGCTCGCAGCCAGCTAGTCATTTCACGGTTGAGGATTTCAAGCCGGAGGGCCAACTGAAAGACTTAGTCACCCTTCACTGCGCTCGGGTCGCTGACGTCAACTACAAAGTCTCTACGTCAAAATTTGCTCCCAATGAAGAATGCCACTATATCTCCGCGGATGTGACGAAGCTCGTCAACAAGTTGCCTGAGGATCAGGCTGGCTCAGCTCTACGAGATGCCACCCTTGATCTCCTTCTGGGACTCTCTGATTACAATTGCTCCAACTTCCTTAGCCGAGCCTACGCCATCCGCTCAACTTTCGATCTAGCCAGCAAGTACATAGGTGACTTGGCGAGCGCGGCAAGCGCCGGCACGGTAGTTGCCGCTCCTGGGATCTCCGCTGCTCTCGATGGCATCAACCTGTTGGTGGGAAAGGCTAACTCGAATTTTGACTCGCAATTCTATGCCGACAAGACTTTTCAGGCCTTGGAGGCAGCGATTTCAGCGGAACGGACCAAGCGAAAGACAGCGATCCTCGCGCGTCGAGGAACGCCTAAGTATTCATTGATGAATGCATTGGCAGATGCGAGATTCTACGACGATGCCTGCTCAATCAGGGCCGGAATAGAGAATCTCGGGGACATCGCTACGGCGGCAGATGAAAAGGAAAAAACAAAAAATCTGGCAGTTCAGAAAGAACCGCCAGCCGAGCGAGCTAACATGTTGATTACACTAGACAAGAACAAAGGAGATCGATAGAGAAGAGGGTGGCGGCCCAGAGGAGCCGGCGGGCGACTGGATTGGCAGACTCGAACGATGTGTCCGCTGCATTGATGATCTCGCCGGTATCCGTTATGCTGATGCCGGAGCAGTTCGGTCACGTCGCTGGGGAGGATGCTAATGGCCACCAACGAGACCCACGGCACGTTCGAAGACATTCTCGTCGACGCCAAGCCAGAGCTTCGGCCGTTCTGCGAGGCGCTACGCCATCTCATCGTTTCCCTGCATGAGGACTTTGTCGAGATCGTGTGGCCGAAGCACAGGATCGCGAGCTACGGCGTCGGGCCGAAAAAGATGACCGAGCACTATGCCTATATCGGCGTGCAAGGCTCCCACGTGAATCTCGGCTTCTATCACGGCGCGTCGTTGGCGGATCCGGAGGGTCTTCTCGAAGGGACCGGCAAGGAGCTTCGACACGTCAAGCTCCGCGACGTTGCCGCCGCCAGGAGTGGTGCCGTCACGGCTCTGCTCCGTGAGGCCATCCATGAGCGGAAGCACGCTGCAAAGTAAAGTGTGATCCTTACATCTGCGAGTGAGCGGCTATCCGCGGTGCCCGTTCACCCAACGGCCCACTGGACAGGTCCAACGCCTCATTGAACACACACAACGGTCCAATGGACCTACCCAATGCCTCATGGGACACACTCCTTGGCTCATTGGACCCATTCAACGGCTCGCAGGGCACTCCCAACGTCCCAATGGGAGGTCCCGCGGTCAAGATGGGAAGTCCCATCGGCGCGATGGGACTTCCCAATCTCGCAGCGGGAGATCACAACGTCCTAATGGGAGATCCCGTCGGCAGGATGGGAGGTCCCAACGTTACGCTGGGAGATCCCATCGCCGTGCTGGGAGGTCCCAGCGTCAGAATGGGAGGTCCCATTGATGAAGTGGGAGGACCCATCCGCTTGATGGGAAGTCCCACCCACGCAGCGGGAGGTCCCATCGTCACAACGGGAGGTCCCATCGGTGTGGTGGGAGATCCCGTCGTAAGAATGGGAGGTCCCAACGTCACGCTGGGAGGTCCCAACGTCGCGATGGGCGGTTCCAATGCGACGCCGTGTGGCCGCGGTGGCATGCTGCAAGGGGGTGAGGTCAGGGGGCGTGGAGACAAGAGAAGGGGGCCTTCGCCCGGCACGCCCCCAGGAAAGCGCTACTCGCTGCTGAGCGGGATGGCGAGGTGGTCCGGAGTCCCCTCCTCGGGAAGCGGCTCCGTGGGCGGCACCACTGTGGGCCTGGGACGGCTCCGGAGCGGCTTGATTCCGAACTCCACCAGCTTGTCGTTGCCGTGGCCGTAGCGCTGCTTGACGACCACCCTCAGCACCGTGGAGAGCTTTCCGCCCTGGTTGATCAAGATCTTCAGGCGCTGCGAGACCGCTTGCTTGCTCGCCTGAAGGACGGCCTGTTCGGCGAGGAGCTTGTCCACCTCGGCGATCACGTCCTCCAGGGCCACTCGCTGGGCCTCCGTTCCCGGCAGATCCGAGGCGTTGGCGGCCGTACCGCTGGCGACCGTCCTCCACTCCTGGAACTGTTCTCCGTGCCGCCGCGACTTCTGCTTGGCCTTCTTCTTCTTGGTCGGATCCGTCTTCTTGGCCATGATCCTTTTCCCTTGTCGGGCTCCTTGGGCAGACGCCCTCATGGGTGCCGGAATTCCGAATTCCTGCTGCTGTTACTGCTAAAGACGACGAAATCCGATTTCGGTGGCGGCAGTGTAGGGAGCTTCTTCCGCCGGTGTCAAGCCCGGCAAAGCAGAACCGAGATCGGTGTCTCCGAGGCCCAGGCGGCTCGCGAGCGCGTCACTCAGGAGAACGTCGACCGTCTCCGCCGGGAGCGCGAGGGCTGTCCTGGCGGATGAAGCTGTCAGGGCTCTGCTTCGGGAGGCGACCAGTGAGCGAAGGGCCGGATCCGGATCTGGATTGAGCGCTGGCGAGCAGGTGATCTCTCAGGCTCCTGGAGACCAGAAGGACCACGAGGAGGCTGACGGCGAGCACCGTGGCGGCGAGGTCCCACCACCGGAAAATCGCGAGTCCCGGCCTGCTCACCGAAAGCAGGCTCGACCATCCAATGGCGCTGAATAGAGCGCTGTAGACGAGCCACAGGATGAGGAGCCACTTTGCCCACTGGTGCCCAAGGACCAGAAAAACCGAAAGGGCGAGAACCAGGAGGAGGACGACGATCTTGTTTCGGAGGTCGCGATCTCCGAGGCTGAGCATCACCAGAAGCTCGAGGACCGGAAAGCTGGCGATAAGGATCGCGATGCGGATGGCGAAAGCGCGGTCCCGCTGGCGTGAGTAGGGATTGGGAACGGGCTGCACCCTCACGCCGCGCCACCCGGTCTCGAACGAGACGGCCATCCCAACGGCCACCGCCGTGAGCAGAAAGAGAAACGGCGCCACAAGAACGAGGTCGATCCGAATGGGACCGGAGACGGTCTTGGACCATTCGTTCATGGCGATCTCATAGAACGTGTAGAGAAACCAGACGATGCCCGCGAAGAGGCTCCAGAGCACCTGCCTCCGTTCGCCCGGTGTCTCGGCGGCCAGGCGGCGAACCAGGTAGTAGACAAGGAAAACGGCGCCTGGCAGGAGAGCCAGGAGTGGATGGTCAACGAACGCCCCCAAAGGGGTCAGAAACCAGAATAGACAGCCGCCCATCGAAATCACCTCCGGCGCTTTATGCTGGTTGGATTTGCCCTATGGCGGCCAGCCCGTTGATGTCCCTCGTGCTCAAGATCTTCTGCGCGGCACCATTCGCGGCCACCTGGATCATCGCGCGTCCGACGTTCACCGTGGTCGTGACGTATTTCGGCGCGAGGCGGCGAAGGATGGGGTAGGCGGGGCCCAGAACGTTGTAGATCGCCTGGTACCAACCCGTTTTCGACCGGACCCCTTTGAGCGGTTGGATGTACCCCGGCCGGAACATGTAGGCCGCCTTGAAGGGCATGCGGAGAAGGGCGTTCTCGGTTTTGCCTTTCACCCGCGCCCACATGATGCGGCCGTGCTCCGTGCTGTCGGTTCCCTCTCCGGAAACGTAACAGAAGGTCAGGTTCGGGCTCACCGCGACCAGGGCCTCGGCGGCGGCCAGGGTCACTTCGTAGGTCAGGCGGTGATAGGCGTCCTCGCTCATTCCCGCCGCCGAAACTCCGAGGCAGAAGAAGCAGGCGTCGTAGCCGGCGAATTGCGATTGGATGGGCTTGAAGTCGAAAAAATCGGTGTGGAGGATCTCCTGGATTTTCGGAGCGGTCAGGCGGAGCCGGCTGCGTCCCACCACCAGCACCGACTGCACCCGGGCGTCCTCCAGGCACTCCCGCAGGACGCCTTCCCCGACCATGCCAGTGGCCCCGAAAATGATCACTTTCATGCCGTGCCGCACCGTATCACAAGGCGGCGGGTGGCTGGAGACACAAAAAGAGGGCGCGCGCTCGGCACGCCCCTTAAGAAGGATTCGTCCCACTCACGGCGGAGTGGGGAGGTGGGGTAAGCGGCGGGGAGTGGTCTACTTCTTTGCGTTGCGGGGATCGTCGGCCGGGTTGACGTACTTGAACTCGACCGGGCCTTGGCCATAGAGCAGGATGGTCGTCGTCCCCTTGGTGTAGGCGTAATGGTTCGCATTGGCCGGCATGAGGGCGAAGCTTCCGGCTCCCAGTGCGTGCCCGGCCTTTTTGTCCAGCTTGTCGCCCATTCCCATATAGAGCGCGCCCGAGACGACGGCCACGTTCTCATCGGTGGGATGCGAGTGCGCGGGGATGGCATAGTTGGCGGGGAACTTCAGGCGGACGGTATAGGCCACGGCCTTCGTCGGATCGCCGGCGAGGACCGCGATCTGGGCGCCCTTGGGCAGCACGGGCGGCGCCGGCCCCCACTTGGTTTCCGCGGGCGACTGCATGACGTGTCCCTGGGCGAGAGCCATCGTGCCGCCGAGGGCAGCGGCCAGAACGGCGCCGGTCCATAGTTTGGAAGCTTTCACCATGAGGGATCTCCTTGGCGGTGTGAGTTGTTTGGCGTTGGCCGGGGGATCCGGCCGGTGTTCCGGATTGTAGCGCCGCGTTCTGGCGAGCGCGTCGCCGGATCGGGTCATATCCCTGACAGGATTTGCGGATGATGAATGGCCCGAACGGGCCATGGCGAATTCGACCGAATCAATCGTGGACGAGCAGGCCCAGTTGTGCCGCTCGCGCGACCGCCGCCGACCGCGAGGGCACGTCGAGCCGGTCGAGAACGTTCGCGACGTGCCGGTGGACGGTGTGCTCGCTGATGCCGAGCTGTTCGGCGATGGCCTGATTGCCCAGCCCCGCCGCGATCAGGCGGACGACCTCCAGCTCGCGGCGTGAAAGCCCGCCCACTCTCGCCCGGCCGGCGTGCTCTTTCGGGCTCTGGGAGAGCTGGCCCTCCAGCCGCCGAGCCCGGGAGAGATCGAGCGCGGCGCTCATCCCGGTCAGCACGGCCGTGGCGCGTCGCAGCTCGTCGCGAGCGGCGTCCGGCTGGCCGAGCTCGCCCAGCACCCGCGCCAGCTCGATGCGGGTTCGCGCGGTCTCGTACGGTGCGCCGCTGCGTTGAAACCAATCGACCGAATCCTCGAAATGGCGGCGTGCGGCGTCGGCCTGGCCCTCGGCGACGGCCAGCCACCCGGCCGCCAGGCTGACCGAGGCACGCAGCGGTGCCGTGTCCATCTGCGCGGCGATTCCCGCGAGCTCGGCAAGGGCATTCCGCGCGCCGTCCAGCGCTCCCCTTTCGGTACTGGCGCGCACGAGCAGCTCCAGGCCTGGCGCGCGCTCGGTGTGATTGGATGGGGACAGATGGCGCAGATAGCGCTCGGCCAGATCCTGGGCGCGGCCGGGATCGCCGCGGTCGATCGCCAGGGCGGCGCGGCCGAGCGCGGCGATGGGATGGTGCCCCGCCAGATCGAAGAGCGCCGCCGCCTCGTCGAGCCGGCCTTGCAGGCGGCGGAGGTGTCCGAGCCGGGCGTTGCCCTCGCCGGCCATCGCCGGCCGGCTGGCGGCCAGCTCCTCCGTGGCCGCGGTCAGCTCCTCCTCGGCCTCCGACCAAGCCCCCCGCCAAAGGCACACCGAGGCGTACTGCGTGCGGCACACGGCCAGCAACGGCCGTAATCCCCAGGTCGAGCAGAATCCCTTGAGACGGTCGCACCATTGAACGGCACGGTCGCCGTCGCGCACGCGCTCGCAGGCGTTGACGAGGTAACAGCAGGAGAGGCCGATGGCGATCGGATCGGCGATCTCTCCCGCCAGCACGGCGGCGTTGACGCCGTCGAGCTCCCGCATGCCCTCCGCGACCTCGCCGGCGACGACGCGCACGAAGCCGTGCAGGGCGCGCCCGATCATCTCGTAGTCGACCGCGCCGGTCGCGCGGCCGATACGGATCGCGCCAGCGGCGAGAGCGCGGGCCCGTTCGGGATCCGCGTCTTCGAGCAGCGCGAAGACTCCCTCGCGCACCGCCAGCCACGCATGCTCCGGCAGCTCGTCCAGACCGTCCAGCAACTGGTGCGCGCGCTGGATCCAGCCGTTCGCGACGGCCTGCTCGCCGCGAAATGCCGAGTAGTCCCAACCGATCCACACGGCGATCCGCGCCGCCGCGGCCACGTCTCCGCGCTCGCGATACAGACGATAGGCCCGTTCGCGCGAGGAGAAGACGACGTCGGCGAGATCCAGCCACCAGGCGGCCAGCCCCAGGCCTTCGAGCGCCTCCGGGCTATCCCCGCCGAGGAGGACCGAATCGAAGGTGTATCGTGCCTCCTGCCAGGCGCCGCGGGCCAGCGCGGCCTGGCCCGCTTCGAGCCTGTTGGGCTTGCGAAAGGGTGTGACCCGGCGCTGCGGATCTCTGGAGGTTTCGGACGGCATGGCTCCGCGCCTGTCGAGGCCGCGAGTCTATCACCGCCGCACCGCCGCGATTCCAAGCAGCGCCAGGAGGGCCGCCAGCAGCATCAACCCCCACTCCGAAAGCGTGGGAATGTCCGGAGGGCCGAGGGGGGCCGCGATCACCTGCACGTTCTGGCGGGACTGGGCTGTACCGACACCGAAGCTGAGGCCATTGATCGTCGGCGCGGTCACCGAGGCCAGGTTGTCGATCGACACCGTCGCCGACGGCATCAGGGCCTGATAGGTGAGCTGCAAGGCGGTGTTGGGACCGAAGGTCGCGATCGTCGCGGTCAGGCCCGCGGGCGTGCTGGTGATGCTCGGGCAGACCACCGTCCCCTTGGGTGTGGGCACGAAATTCTGGCTGGTGATATCGGTGCACGTCGTATTGCTGTAGCCGGCGGGGTTGGACGCCAGGAGCGCCGCGGGCAGCGGATCGGTGAACACGGCGCCGTTGGCGGGGGCGGAACCGATGTTCGTGATGGTCACCGTATAGGTCACCAGGGTGTTCGCCCCGGCGATCTGCGTCGAGACTTTTTTCTGCAGGCTGAGCTCAGGCGCACGGGGAGGCAGGATGAGCGCGAAAGCGGTCTTCGGAACCCAACCCTGGGGATCGTTCTCGCCCGAAAACATCGCGTTGTTGGTGATGAAGTTGAAATCCCTCGTCGGATTGCTCAGTTGTATGGTGATCGTGAACTTGAGCGAGCTGTTGGGCGGGAACGTGTTGTTGCCGACAAATCCCCACTCGTGGTCGACGTCGAAGGGATCGGGGAGCGGCGTAGGGCTCCCGACGGCCGGAGTCTTGACTCCCGGGATCACCGGCGTCGTCGGGCATTTCGCGCCGCCGCCGAGCACGGTACAGGTAATGCTGACAAAAGTGATGGTGACGCCCCCGGAAGAAGCGGGCGTGTCGACGAAGTGCGGGATGTCCAAGGTTGCCGTCGCGGACGTATTGGTCAGGGTGACGTCATAAGTAATGAGACCGCTCAGCGGGATGCTGCCCGGGTTTCCCGCCATCGCGGGCGGCAGGACCGTCTTCTGGATGTCCAGCACACCGGGCGTGCACATGGGCGTGCCGAGATATTGATTTACAAAACTTGGAGTGGTCGTCTGATTTCCACCCAGGGCGTCGACGAACGATCCCGACACGGTGTTGGTGGTCAGCATGGGCGGCTGGCATTTGTTGGTGTGCGTCGGCGTGGTGTATGGAACGAGGTACGTCAAGGTCGCCGCCGGCGCCAGCGACACCTGCGTGTCGCCGCCGTGCTGCGCGGGATCGTAGCCAAGGGTGAGCTGATAATTGTAGCCACTGGGAATGGCGGTCGTCGCGAGCTCGTGACAGGTCTCGGTCGCGGGGGATGCGACGCAGGTGATGCCCCAGCTCGCGAGGGTGTTTCCCGTGTGGGTAAAGCCTGAGGGAGGCGCCGCGTTGACGCCGCTCACGAAGGAGTTGTTGTCGAAAACGTCTCCAAGCGACAACGGCACGCTGTTGTTGGTGTTCGTCACCACGACTTTGTACCAGACCGTCGTCGCATCGGGCAGGAAGGTGCCGGGAGTTTGACCGATCAGCGGTGTGCCGGCGTTGGCGTCCGCGGCGGACGCGAAGGGGCCGGACTTGACGACGGTGATGCCGGGAGGCGGGCTGCCGCCGCCGCCGCCGGGGCAGGGAGTGAGGCCGCCGGCCGACACGACCGTCTGCTGGCCGTTGTTGCCAAAGTAGGTATTGACGCCCAGGGTGAAGTCCGGAGGCTGGGGCGGCGTCGTGGGGCTGTAGTTGGGATCGAAGAGCGCGGGCGACGGATTCGCAAGACCTCTCAGGTTGATGAGCGCCGAGCTACCCGACCACCAGCAGGTGGTCCGGGTCTCGGTGACCAGTTGCGAAAACGTGACGGTCGCCAGGGGTGGCAGCGAAGCGATCGTCGTATTGAACGAGAATCCGCCGCTGTTGCCAACGCCGCCGGTCAGGGGCGGACAGAGGCTCGCGGGCACGGAGGTGCACGTCAGCGGGCCCTGCGTCTCGGTGAAGGTGAACTGGTGGTGCTCGAAGCTCACCGGCACGTTCGTGGCCGTACCGGCGGTACCACCGGAGCTGAGGTTGGTCACCGTGACGTTGTGCGTCCAGGTGCCGACGCCGCTGCCGTTGACGTTGAAGCTGGGCGGCGTGCCGCTGGTGACGAGCTGAATATCGGCCACTTTGCAGACGCCGGGCACGTGGGTCGTGACGGTGGCCGTATTGTCCAGGGGAGTCGCTCCCAGCTTGGTCTCGGGCAGGCCGGTGATGCTGAAGGTGAACACCAGGTCCCGGTCGCCGCTGTCCGGCGCGCCTACACAGACGGGATCGCCCACCAGGACGTGGGCCCTGAACCTCATCACGCCTCCCGCCGAGGGCGCGGCGAGAATCCCCGGTAGATTGTCCAGGAAATCGCTGCTGGGAAATCCCGTGGCGGGCGACGTATTGGTCGGGCTCGACGGCACCGGAATGGGAATCAGGCCCGTCGTCGGACAAGCCTGCCAAGGCGCTGGAACGTTGGGGAAGCTGGGGAACACCGAGCCGGGAGGATAGCTTCCCAGCACGGTGGACAGACAATCGATGGATTGCAGAGCGGTATTGGGCAACGTCGAGCCGCCGGAGCCATAGGGATTGTTGGTGGCGGTCAGCGGCAGCATGGTTCCCGTCTGCCCCTGAATCGTCGCCATGAGCCTGAGCTTGTCGGAAGGTTGGTCACCCGTGCTCTGCACCTCGAAATCGAAGTCCGCGATCGTGCCGGGTGCCGCGGTGGCGGGGAAGCTCGTAATGGCAACCTTGTACTCGATCACCGGCGGATAGAGAAAGATATTGGTGGTGGCGGTGTTGGTCGGACCCAGCGCATCGGACTCGGCGGCGACGACGGTCGCCGTGATGGGGTAGTTCCCCGCCGGCGCGCCGAAGCACCGCGACTCCTGCCCGGTGGGAGAACCGGTCCTCGGGGGGCAGCGGGATTGGTTGTCGAACTGCACCACCGCCGCGCTCTGGCTGGGAATGGAAGGGATCGTCACCAGGAGCAGCGTTCCCGAACGGGTGAAGGCCGGCGACGGAGCCGTCCCCGATCCGATGGGGCAGACCGCGGGACCGTTGGGATTGGGACCGGCCACGGCCTGACAGGTGGCGCTGACCTCGAAGGGGATGTCCGCCAGCGGATGATTCACGGCGAGGGCGACGCTGGTGGCGGTCGCCGGGCCGTTGTTGGAGATCGTGACGGTGAAGTGCTCGGGATCGAAGGACATGTAGGCCGGCTGGTCGCTGACAATGGTGACCACCAGGTCGACCGTAGCTGCCTGGGCGCGTTGGACGCCCGCCAAGAAGGCCAGGAAGGCAAGCAGGAGGAGCGGAAAAGTTCTGCGACGGGCGTGCATCCTTTTCTCCTCGATCTTCGTGCAGACATCGCACGAGGCGCTGGAGTGGAAAGGAACACTATACCAGAAAGCTCAAAAAGAAAGGGAGAGTTATGTCTATGGATTCATGCCGTGCTTCCGCTTTCTGACTCTGACAACAACGATTCGATCGTGATCGGAAGGTCGCGCACCCTGCGCCCCGTGGCATGGAACACCGCGTTGGCGATGGCCGGGGCCATGCCGATGAGCGCGATCTCTCCCAGCCCTTTGACGCCCAGGGGATTGACGTGCGGATCGTCCTCGTAGACGAACACGGCTTCGAGCGTGCCGGCGTCCAGGTTCACGGGCACGAGGTAGTCGCCCAGCGAGGCGTTGACCGGCTGGCCGTCCCGTTCGTCGAGAACCGTTTCCTCCATGAGCGCCATGCCGATGCCGCCCACCATGCCGCCGATGCACTGGCTCCGCGCCAACCGCGGATTGATGATGCGGCCGGCGCCGTACGCTCCCACCGCGCGCCGTACCCGCACCGTGCAGAGGTCAGGATCCACGGCCACCTCCGCGAACACGGCGCCGAAGGCATGCAGGGAAAAACCCTGCCGTTCCGCGCTCGGGGCGCAGGAGGCCTCGGCCTCGACCGGCTCGCCGCCGCGGCGGGCGATGATCTCTTGATAATTCGTGCCGCCCGCCTTTTCGCGGGCCGCGAGGCAGGCGGCCCGCACCGCCGATCCCACGGAGGCCATGGTCATCGAGCCGCCATGGGGTGGGGTTGGAGGCAGGTCGGACTGGCCCAGGCGGAAGCGGACCCGCGTCGTCGCGAGGCCCAGCGCATCGGCCGCCACCTGCGTCATGGAGGTGTAGGTGCCCGGTCCCATGTCGCTGGCGGCAGCCTCCACCTCGGCGGTGCCGTCCGCCAGCAGGCGCACGCGGGCGCTCGCCGCTCCCTGGTTCGCGGGATAGCTGGCGGAGGCCATCCCCCAACCGACGAGCAGGCGGCCGTCGCGCATGGAGCGGGGGCGCGGGTCGCGGCGCTCCCAGCCGAAGCGCGAGGCTCCGAGCGCGTAGCATTCACGGAGCGAACGGCTGGAGAAAGGAAGGTTTTTATCCTCGTCGATCGACGGCTCGTTGCGCAGCCGCAGCTCGATGGGATCGATGCCGAGCGCGAAGGCGAGCTCGTCCATGGCGCTCTCCAGCGCGAAGATGCCGCTCGCCTCGCCCGGGCCGCGCATGAAGGTCGGAGTGCCGGTGTCGAGCGGCACCAGCCGGTAGCGCGTGCGCACGTTGGGGCACGAGTAGAGAAAAGTGGAGATCGAGGTCAGCGCTTCGACGAACTGCTCGTAGCGCGAGGTCTCGCCCGTTCCCTCGTGAATCATGGCGGCGAGGCGGCCGTCCTGGGCGGCGCCCAGCGCGATCCTCTGGAGGCTGCGCGGCCGGTGACCGGTGGTATGGAACATCTGGCGGCGGGTGAGCACGAGCTTGACCGGCCGCTTCACGTGCCGCGCGGCGAGCGCCGCCAGCGCCACATGCGGCCAGGTCCGCAGGCTGGTGCCGAACGCGCCGCCGACGTAGGGAGAGATCACCAGCACATGGTCCTCGGGCAGGCCGAAGATCGCCGCGATCTCGGCGGCCTCGGCGACCACGTACTGGCTCTTGCTCCACACCGTCAATCGATCGCCGTTCCAGGCGGCGATCGTGGCGTGCGGCTCCATGGGGTTGTGATTTTCCCGCGCGATCCCGTAGCGGGCTTCGAGGCGCACCGGGGCCGCGGCGAAAGCGGCGTCGGCATCGCCCCGGGCGCGATCCGCCTGAATCCGGCCGCCGGCCTTCAAGGCCGCTTCGGGGACGATGGCCTCCCCTTCGGGATCGTCGATCCGCACGATGGGCGTCTGCTCTTCGTATTGGATTTTCAGCAGAGAGGCGGCATGCCTTGCCTGCTCGATCGTCTCGGCGATCACGACCGCCACCGGCTGCCCGAAGAATCGAACCTCATCGTCCTGCAACACATGCAGGCGTTCGCCGATGGCGGGATCGATGCCGGTGCGGTGCTCGCGATACTCCAGGCGCGGTGCGTTCCCGGGACTGAGGATCGCGAGCACTCCCGGCGATGCCGCCGCCGTTCCGTCTTCGAATTCGAGAATCCGGCCGAGGCCGATCGTGCCGCCGACGATGACGGCGTAGGCCTGGTTCGGCTGATCGTGCTCGGCGGCATAGCGGGCCGCACCGGTTACCTTGGCGTGGCCGTCGACGCGTTCGAGGGGTTTTCCGATCGAGGGCTCGTTCATGTGGATCCCTTCGCCATTTTATGTGTTTTCGGCGAGCGCTTTTCCGAACGCCTCGGGGGTGGTGTTGCCGCCGCTGACGACGACTCCCACCCGCTCTCCCGGAGCCGGCCGGTAGGAGCCTCCGAGGACCGCCGCGAAGGCCGCCGCGCCGCCCGGCTCGGCGACCACCCGCAACTGCTCCCAGAGGGCCCGCTGGGCGCGGCGGATCGCTCCGTCGCTCACCAGCACCACGCGGTCGACGTGGTCGCGTGCGATGGGGAACATCAGCTCACCCACGCGGCGTGGCGCGAGGGAGTCGGCGGCGATGCTGCCGGCCGGGGCATCCACGGGCTCGCCGGCCGCGAGCGCCGCCGTCAGCGTCGGCGCGCCCTCCGGCTCGACGCCGATCACGCGCACCTTCCGAATACCCTCGCCGGCGTACCAGGCGGCGATGCCGCCGAGCAGGCCGCCGCCGCCGACGGCCGCGAGGACGGTATCCAGGCCGGGCGCCTGGGCCGCGAGCTCCAGACCCATCGTCGCCTGCCCGAGGAGCGTCTCGAGCTCGTCGAAGGCGTGCACCGGGAGCGCGCCGGTCCGCGCCGCCCAATCCTCGCTTGCGGCCAGCGCCTCGGCATAGCGCTCGCCGACGAGGGTCAGCTCCGCTCCGTAGCCGCGGATGCGGTCGACCTTGGCGGTCGAGGAGATGGTGGGAACGAAGATCTTGGCCGGGTGGCCCAGCCGCATCGCGGCATAGGCGACGGCGGCGCCGTGGTTGCCCCCCGAGGCGGCGACCACTCCGGCCGCGGGGACCTCGCGGGTCAGCAGGTGGGTGAACGCGCCGCGCGTCTTGAAGGAGCCGGCGTGCTGGAGAGGCTCCAGCTTGAGCGTCAGGGAAAACGGCTCCAGCCCGAAGTCCGCTCCGTTCACTTCGACGACGGGCGTGACCCGGATATAGGGCTTGATCAGCTCGTAGACGGTGGCGACGTGCTCGCGGTCGAGGGCGCCATTCATGGGGGCGTTCATGCGGGCGATCTTGACACGATTGACGACGATCCCGGCGTCCCGCCACTTGCCCGTCCGCCCTGTTTCGGATATGACGTATCGCCGTGGGGAGAACTTCACGCCGAGACCATCTCAGAGGAGAGCCGATGCGCCACACCCTTTGCCTTGCCGCCTTGTTCGCCGCGCTCGTCGTTCTGCCGGCGCTGACCCTCCCCGTCCAGGCCCAGGCACCGGCTCCGCCGGCCGGCCAGGCGACCCCGGACCTGACCGACTCGAACCTGCCCCGCACCGTGCCGGGCATCGATTTGTCCAGTCTCGACCGAGCGGTCAACCCGTGTGACGATTTCTACCAGTTCGCCTGCGGCGGCTGGGTGAAGAAAAACCCGGTGCCGGCGGACCGCTCCCGCTACGGCCGCCTCGACGAGGTGTCGGAGCGCAACCAGGTCATCCTGCGCGAGATCCTCGAAAAAGCCGCGAAGCCCGATCCGAAGCGCGGGGCCCTCGACCAGAAGATTGGCGACTATTACGCCGCCTGCATGGATGAGACCGGCATCGAGTCGAAGGGCCTCCGTCCCCTGCAGCCGCAGCTCGACCGCATCGCCGCCCTCAAGACGAAGGCGGAGATCGCGCCGATCGTGGCGCGCCTGCACTCGGACGGCGTCTCGGCGCTTTTCCGCTTCGGTGCCCAGGCCGACTTCAAGAACGCCACCATCCGCCTCGCGGCGGTGGATCAAAGCGGGCTCTCGCTGCCCGACCGCGACTACTACCTGAAGGACGAGGCGCGGTTCACCGACATCCGCAAGCAGTTTCCCGCCCATGTTCAGAAGATGTTCGAGCTGGCGGGTGAAACCGCGGCGGCGGCGGCCAAGGATGCCCAGACGGTGCTCGACATCGAGACTGCCTTGGCCAAGGCGTCGCTCGACCGCGTCAAGCGGCGCGACCCCGCCAACCGCGACCACAGGATGACCCGCAAGGAGCTGGGCGCGCTGGCTCCCCATTTCGACTGGGCCGCGTACTTCAGTGCCACGGAGGCCCCGGCCTTCACCGAGGTCAACGTCGGCTGGCCGGACTTCTTCAAGGGCCTCGACGAGACGCTCGAGGCGCGGAGCCTCGACGATTGGAAAACCTATCTGCGGTGGCAGTCGATCCACGAGGCCGCTCCTCTTCTGTCCGCGGGTTTCGTCAACGAGAACTTCAATTTCTTCGATAAGACCCTGTCGGGAATTCTGGAGCTCCGGCCGCGCTGGAAGCGGTGCGTCGAGCTCACCAACCGGCAGCTCGGCGAGGCGCTGGGCCAGCGCTACGTGGAGGCGAAGTTCGGGCCGGAGGCCAAGGCGCGCATGTCGAAGATGGTGGCGGCGATCGAGGCCGCTCTCGACCGCGACATCCGCGACCTGAGCTGGATGACGGAGACCACCAAGAAGAAGGCGCTCGAGAAGCGCGCCGCCATCGCCAACAAGATCGGCTATCCCGATCACTGGCGGGACTACTCGAAGGTCAAGGTCGACCGCAACGACGCCTTCGGCAACGCCGAGCGCGCCGTGAGCTTCGAGGAGGCGCGCCAGAAGGCGCGGATCGGCAAGAAGGTGGACCCCTCGGAGTGGACGATGACACCGCCGACGGTGAACGCGAACTACAGCCCGTTCGAGAACAACATCAACTTTCCGGCCGGCATCCTCCAGCCGCCGTTCTTCGACGCCTCCGCCGACGATGCCCTGAACTTCGGCGGCATCGGCTCCGTCATCGGCCACGAGCTGACGCACGGCTTCGACGATCAGGGCCGGAAGTTCGACGCCAAGGGAAATCTCGCCGACTGGTGGACCGAGCAGGACGCCAAGGAGTTCGAGAAGCGCGCCACCTGCATCGCCGACGAGTACTCGGAGTTCACCGTCGCCGGCGACGTGCACCTGAACGGCCGCCTCACCCTGGGCGAGAACACCGCCGACAACGGCGGCGTGCGCATCGCCTACATGGCGCTGGAGGACACGCTCAAGGGCACGCGGCCGGCGTTGCGCGACGGCTTCACCGCCGAGCAGCGGCTGTTCCTGGGCTGGGCTCAAAGCTGGTGCCAGACCTCCACGGACCAGGGCGCCAAGCTGCGAGTGCAGACCGATCCCCACTCGCCGGGGCTCTATCGCGTCAACGGCGTTTTCGCCAACATGCCCGAGTTCCAGAAGGCCTACAACTGCGCGCCGAAGTCGAAGATGGTGCGGGAGAACGCCTGCCGGGTGTGGTGAGCCTGTCGCGATGTCTGTAGCCGGTTTGCTGTATGATCGATGACTGGAGATCAGGGTATGCCGCTCGAGATCGAAATCAATGGCTCCGCGGCGCCGGAAGCGCGCTATATCGCCTATGCGCCCTCGCCGTGCCGAATCCGCCAGACGCCTGCCGCCGGCCCGTTGCCGGTCACGCTACGCAGCCAGCCCGCGCAAGCCGGCGGCGGCGAGGCTGTGTTCTACACCTCCCCTGCAGCGCCATCCAGCCCCACCCTCCAGTTGACGCTGCCGGCCGACGGCGGTTGGGTGGATTTTGGGCTGGGCGGCAAATGGCAGGCACCCAGCGTCGACGAGGGTGACTGCCTGCTGATCGCAACCGGCAACGGTGCCACCCTCACGGTGCCGCTGATGGTTCGCCTGCGCAAGAATGCGAACACGTTGCTGCCCCGAGAACGGGATCGCTTTCTCGAAGCCCTGGCGAAGCTCAACGCAGGGGGTAGCGGGCTCTATCAGGATTTCCGCGACATGCACGTCAGAGCGGCTAATGACGAGGAGCATGGCGGGCCGCACTTCCTGCCCTGGCACAGGACGCTGCTGCTCGACTTCGAGCGCGAGTTGCAAGCCATCGATGCGGCGGTGTCGCTCCACTACTGGCGCTTCGACCAACCGGCGCCGAACCTGTTCCGTGGCGACTTCATGGGCACTACGGCGCGGGTGACGTTGAGCGATCCCCCGCGCGAGGTCGTTTTCGATCCGGGGCACCCGTTCGGTGGGTGGATCACGGACGGGGTGCCGGGAATCAGCCGTAGCGCGATCTTCAACACGCTGACGAGGCCGGCTCCAGGCCCACCGGGGTTTCCCGTGCTCTCGGAGGCGTCGACGCTCGCGCTCGGAGATTTCTACACCGCATTCATCCAGATGGAAGGGTCGCCGCACGGTGCCGCGCACGTCTCCTTCGTCGGCTCGCTCTCGTCGATCCACACCGCCGCGAAGGACCCGTTGTTCTTCATGCTCCACGCGAACGTGGACCGGCTTTGGGCGCTCTGGCAATGGCTCAAGCACCGTACAGATCCTGACGTCGTGGAGGTTTACGAAGGTGAGGACCAGGACGGCCGCCGCCTCGACGATTCCACCTGGCCTTGGAATGGCGTCACGACACCTCCCCGCCCGAATTTCGCTCCGGGCGGTCCCCTGGCATCGTCCCCCACGACGGCCGCGCCCGGGGCACAGCCGACGATCCGCGGCGTGATCGACTACCAGGGGCATTCCTCGGCCGCGGCCCGGATCGGCTTTGGATACGATGTCGTCCCGTTTGAGCTCACCTGATGAACGAGGACACGCTATGAGCATCAGCATCAAAGACTATCGCCGCCAACTCGAACAGCAGGTCACCCAGGAGAGTACGCCGGCCGAGGCCGAGAGTGTGCCGGAGCTCCTGGACGCGGCCCACCCCGAGTCGCGCGCGACGGCGCTAGGCCGGCACGTCCGCGGGGAGGATCCGCGCACGGCGCACGTTGCGCCGCTCCAGCGGCTCGCCGATCCCAATGAGGAGCCGTCGGTGCGGTTGGCGGCGCTGGGACTCTTGAAGCTGCTCGCCATTTCGAGCCCCACCTTCGCGGAGTGGCGTCCAATCTTCCTCGACGCTCTGCGGCGAGCAGTGAGCGAGCCCGAGTTGCGGGCGGCGGCGCTCGAGGTGCTCACCCAGGAAGGGGACCGGTCCACCCAGGAGAAGTTGCTCGCGGGCCTTCGAGAACCGGGCCTGGCTCTCGTTGCTCCCGACCAGGCGCTTCGGCTGCTGAGCAACGATCCGCACGCCGATGCGGTTGGCGTGGCACGATCGGTGGCCAACGATCCTCCGGACGAGGCGGCTCTTCTGCAGGCGATGAAGATCCTTGCCGGCGACCCTGGATCGGTCGAAGGGTTCAGGGCGAGGCTCGCGGACAGCTCGCAGAGCCTTCCCGTCCGTAAGCTGGCGGCGACGGCGCTCAATAACCTGGCCCCAGAGCTTCTGCAGGCGGCCGGGAGCCCGCAGCTGGAGGCTGTCTCCGATAACGAGCCCGCGCTGGCCGCTGCGGGTAACGAATCCGCGCTGGCAAAGCACATTGGGGCGCTCGTCCGAGTCCGGCGTGAGCCAGCCCCCCGATAGCTGTTGCTGCTGCGGAGGCGGCGCGGTCGAGACGGTTCCCGCCTCTCCCGTCGTGCGCTGCGAGGCCGACCTGAAGCGCCTCGTCGAGGCGGGCCGTGGCGACAGCGCCTATACCCAGGCTTTTCTTGATCTGCTCGACGAACGTCATCCGGTGTACGACGGCGTGGGAACGGCCGCGGTCGTTCGCATGCGCGGGGCGTTGTTGCTCGCGCTGGGGCACCACGCGCTCCCGATGGCCGCCCTGCCTTTCGTCCTGGAGGAGTTGGAGAGTCCGCACGAAGCCTGGCTCACCGCCGTCGCGGCGTGCGTGCTGAGAAACCATCCCGAGCCCTCGGCCGCCTTCGTGGCGCCGCTGCTGTCGGCGTTGTTCTACATCCGGCACCGCGACGACACGGTCCGCATCGATAGTTACGGCGGTTATGGCTCCGAGGGCGAGCCGACCACGGCCGTGGCGGAGGTGATACGCACGATCGGCTGGCTGGGCAGGGCAGGGGAGCAGGCGCTTCCTCGTTTGCAGGAGCTGCGAGCGCAGGAGCCCGGTCCGCGCACGGCAGCCCGGCTCGACGAAGCGATGGCGGCGATCCAGCGCGACGAGCGGATCGAGGCGGCTGAGTGCTGTGGGCCTGCGCGCCAGCTCTTCGAGGCGCCCAGGTCCGCGCCGCCGGACGTCACCGAGCTCGTCCTGCAGGACCAGTCCGGCGAGTTGCTGACCTTCCGCGACTTCTTCATCGGACGACCGTCCATCGTCGTCTTCTTCTACACGCGATGCGACAACCCGACCAAGTGTCCTCTGACGATCTCCAGGCTCGGCCGGTTGCAGCAGCGTCTGGAATCCGCGGGTCTCGGCGACTCGATTCGGACGGCGGCGATCACCTACGACCCCCTGTACGACCTGCCGCCGCGGCTGGTCCAGTACGCGCGAAGCTGGGGATCGAGAACCGGCGAGAACCATCGCCTGCTCCGAACGGTGGGGGACCTTGCTCCCTTGCGCGCCTTCTTCGAGCTCGGAGTCAACTACGGCGAGTCGGGGTTGGTCAACCGCCACCAGATCGAAGCCTACGTGCTCGATCGCGAGGGCCGGATCGTCCAGGCCGCGACCCGGCAGCGGTGGGAGGAGTCACAGCTCCTCGAAGCCGGCCTGCAACTGATGCGGGAGCCTTAGGAGATTAGCCGCTGGTTGACCCGCAGGACTTGCCCCGGCCCCGTTCGGAGCTCGGTGGGTCGCTCCTGACCGTCGTCCGCGGCACAGAAAACCAGGCGGTCGCCTTCCAGGGAGTAGATCGCCAGGAAGGTCTGCCCCGCTTCCGCGCCGAAGGTATCCGTCCAATCGATCGTCTTGGGCACCTGAGTGGGATCGAGCTTGAAGGTCCCCTTGATGGCGATGGTGCCGTCGGCGAGCGTCACGACATACGTGTCGTCCACGAAGGTCGACGTGGGCTCCCGGCCGAACTCGTCAACAGCATCCGGCAGGCCATCCTTTTCGCAGGCGATCTGCTTCCAGGTGCCCTGGAGCTTCGCGATCTCTTCCGCGATGGCCTCGGGACTTGGACTCGTGTCGATTTTTGTCATCACTATCCCCCGAAAGCTGGAGTGCCTGGGGTCGGGCCATCGGCCGTCTGCAATCCACAAGCAGCGCAGGTCAGGTCGTTCACGGTTGGAGTGGAGTCCTGTCCAGCCGTCACCTTGGATGTTTCGAGGTCCCGCAGGGTTTCAGTGGCCAGCTTGAGGTTATTCAGGTTTCTTTTCATTCGACTCTCCTTTTAGTGGGACGGGCACGATTCTAAGCCTGCAACCCCACCACATCGCACATTTTCCGTCAAGCGCGTGTACGGAATGACGAACCGTCGTAAGCATCCGACGGAGCGCTGGATCGGTGCGGCGTGGCACCGTACGGCTACGGCAAGCCGCCGTAGGTACTGGCGGAGACCTCGTTCGGAACTCGTGGGTCGCTCCTGCCCGTCATCGGCGGCCGGCCCAACGGGCCGGGAGAACGGAGCCCAGGGCTGAGGCCGGAGGCCGATGCCCTGGGTTGAAAGATTAACCATGCGGTGCGGCCTGAAAGGCTGCGAGACCCGTGGTCCGGCGTGAGTGTCGGGATTGCGAAACCAGGTGGTCGAGTCCGTGCAGGCAGAGACAAGAGTGCAAGCTTCTCGCGACCTTTCAGGCCGCAAGGATGGTGCGCTCTTTTCCCCAGGGCATCGGCCTCCGGCCTCAGCCCTGGGCTGGGATCTCCCGACCCGTTGGGCCGGCGGTGAGGTTTCCGAGAGGCGACTAGGCTATTTCGTGACAGGTCCTAATCTACGCCCCAACGGGGCGCGATAATTGGCCCCCGCACCACGGACCTCTGCCTCATCCCAGATCTACTGTTTGTCGTAGCAGACGACTCGACGTCGATGGGGTAGCGCGACCCTTCAGGCCGCATCTGCGGATCATCTCCAAACCCAGGCCGTTGGCCTGGGCTTAGGAATCACGGCCCCTTGGGCCGGCGTGGGCACCAACGGCGACGCGAGTCACCAACCTCCGTGACGACGGAGGCGAGACTCTCTCTTCGATGCCCACGATAGGACACAACCTGACCGCCACACCGGGCCAAAGCCCCTAGGCAGGTTACGTCACTGTAATCAAAGGTCAATCAAGTCGAGATCAGGAAAGCGGCGAAAGTGCTTGCGATCGAATGTTGCGAGAGAGACGTCAGAACGCTGGCCGAGGAAGACGGCATGGTAAGCGTCAATGAAATCGACATTGCGTTCAGTGTAAGCAAGCAAGGATTCGAGAAGCAGGTCCTTGTGCGGACACTCAAGATTCGGAGTGGCAAGGATGATGCTGACGCGGTCTGCCACTTCGGCATGCGACAAGCCATAAAACGATTCCAACGTCCATACGATCTCGGCGATCACAAGCAGGCTGGTCTCCACGACCAGCTCTCCTGCCACGGCAGAAGCAAAAAGCCGGCGCGCCTTGTCAGCTTTGGCGGGATCGTCGCGAGTGAGGAAGCGTAGGAAGACGTTGGTATCTACAAACACTCTACGCATTGGACTTTTCGACTCGCGCGCGGCCCCGTGCTACGGCAACCTGGCGACGGATGCCGCTGAAATCCTCGGGTCGGCTTTTAGGCTGTACTGATCCTTCGAGGTCGAGGATGGTGCGATGCACCGGCTTCAAGACGATCTCTTCCCCCCGTAGCTGGAAGGTGATCCGATCACCAAGGTGAAGCCCAAGCCGATCGCGCAGGGTCTTGGGAATGGTGATTTGGCCTTTGCGGGTAAGAGTTGAGAATGTCATGGAATTGGTAGTACCTCCTTGTCTTGGTAGTACCATGCAGGAGCTCCCTCGGTCAAGGTTGACCCCGCAGCCCCGCGGCATCGCAAACCTGCCGCCATGCACGGCTGACACCCAGCAGGTGCTCCGCCGCCTGCTCCGGGGCACGATACCCCGTCCTCACCTCGGCGGCGAGGCGGCGGAGGGCCAAGCGATTGGCTCGATCACGGTGATCGGCGAGGTGCTCCCTCAGGGTGGGCGGCTGGGGCGGGGAGAGGAGGCTCCAGGCGGGCTTGGCGAAGATGGCGGCGGCCTCGGGGGGCGGCAGCTCCTCGACCGGTCCTGCCACCGGCGCCCAGAGCACGGGACCGGCGGCTTCCACGAGATGGAGGGTGCCGGTTTCCCAGGTCAGGGCCACGCGGTGGCTGACCCAGGTCTCGGTGCCGTCGTCGCGTTCGGTGAGGGCCGTCTGGCACTGGAGGGCGAAGGGGACTCCCGCGGCGGTGCCGTGGACGGCGGCCAGGGGACCATCGCCGGTCAGGGAGCCGTGAATCTCGAAGGGCGAGAGGCCTCCCAGCGCCCGGCCTACGAGGTCGAGGCAGGAGTAGAGGGCTCGCGGGTTGGTGGCGGCGGTGAGGAAGAGGGGGGGCTCCGTCGCTCGGGCACAGACGGCGAAGAAGGGCCACACGGTTTCGAGGTCCGCGAAGTGCGCGTTGAGGTGGTAGACGAGGCCGCGGCTCCGGGCCTCGGCGAGCGCCGCCTCCAGGTCCTGCGGCTCCATCGGGTGCTCCGCGAGGACGTGCACGCCGCGCCGCAGGAAATCCATCGCCAGCTTCGTCCCCGCCGCCCCCGGAACCGCAACGCACACGGCATCGACTCCGCCCCTCGGTACCTCGCTCTCGGCCCGGTAGAGCGGCACGCCATACCGGGCGGCGAGCTCGCGCGAGCGGTCGCTGCCACGGGCGACGATTCCCACCAGGTGCAGGCCGGCGTCGTGCCCCCAGAGCGCGTTCACGTAGGCGGAGCCGTAGCGGGTGCCGCAGACGAGGACTCGCATGATTTCAGGTCCGGGGCTGGCCGGCGCAGAAGAGGTAGATGGCCTCCTCCTCACCCTCCGGCAGCTCGAAAAGACGGTTCATCTCGGAGTCGAAGAAGCCACCGATGGTGACCGGCCCGAGGCCGAGGGCGTCGGCCACAAGATAAAGGTTTTGTCCCACGTGCCCGGCCTCCAGCCAGACGTAGCGGTAGCCGCGAGGGCCATATTTCCATTGTGTACGCTCGAAAATCGCCGTGATGCAGATCACCAGGTTGGCGTCGCGCAGCATCTCCTGGCCCAGGGTCATGCCGGCGAGCTGGGCATGGTATGTGCCCTTCCGGCGCAGCTCCAGCTCGTGGGCCCAGGCGTCGTAGTGATAGAGGCCGTCGGCGAGCCCCGCCACCTCCTGCGCCGCGACGTAGAGCTCCAGCGGATAGAGCCCGCCCCCCGAAGGCGCCGGCCGCTCGGGCACGACCTGCCCCTCGATCAGCCGGCTCCCCTGAATGCCGTAGCTCGCGTAGAGCAGGCGACCCAGGGTTTCGAGCGGCAACGGCGATAGTGCGAAGCTGCGTACCGATCGCCGCCGCGCGAGCGCCTCGCCGAGGGTGAGCGGCGGCAGGGCGAAGTCGCGCCCGGGCAGCGGCGTTCTTTCGGAGCCCAGGTACACCCGCCGCCTCGCGGGTTTGTGATCCATCTCCACCGAGAGGTCCGGCAGCTTCACCCGGACGTTCGAGGAGTTCAGGTGGTAGAGGCGGGCGAGGTCCGGCTCGCGGGTCCTGGCCATGGGAGATTCTTCAGGCCACGGGATGGGGATCGGGATTGACGCCGCCCGCCGGCAGGTGCGCCTGGAGGCGGGGGTTGGCCAGCCGGCGGAAGCGCTCGCCGAAATGGATGGGCTGCATGTTGGTGCCCAGGGCGCGGGCGACGCGGAAGGGGCTTGCCGTCACGTCGGGCGAGGTGACGTCGGCGATCGCCACCCGCAACCCGGCGGCGCTCAGACGCTCGGCGCAGCTCGCGGCGGTGGGCGGCGGCGCCTGGGGTACATCGGCCAGAACGACGGCGTCCTCGTTGCCGCCGGGCCGGCGGATGAAATCGAAGGCCCCGAGCCGATCGGGTTTCACGTAGTAGAGCGCGTGATCCTCCAGCGACAATACCTCTTCGGGAGTAGCCGGCACCTTGCTCTCGCGCATCAGGCGCTGGATGTAGGGGCCGACGTGCCCCTGCTCCAGGATCGCCTTGCGCACCGCCGTCCGCAGGTCGGTGTGGCAGGCGAGCGCCACGGTGACGGCCGGCCAGCGCTCGCCGTCGCCGATGCCGAGGCAGAGGGCGGTGGGGATGCCGGTGCCGGCGTCGAGACGGTAGAGCTCCACGGCGGCACCGCGCTCGGCGAGCTGGCGCACGATCTCGGCCACTCCGGGCTCCAGGGCACCGTCGGTGTGGATCCGCCGGGCGGGAAGCCGGCAGAGCCAGGTGAGCATGAAGGCGTCGCGCTCGACCAGCTCGAAGAGGGCGCGCAGCGCGGCGTCCTCGTGGCCGCCGCCGGCCGCGAGGCCGTTGGAGGAGACCTGGCAGAAGTGCTCGCCGGGATCGGCCATGAAGTTGAAGAAGGATGTGAGGGCCGGCACCCACACCGGCTCGCCGCTGCCCAGCCAGGAGCCGCGCAGCCAGTGGATGGGACGGTCCGGATCGAAGGGCGCGAAGGGGAAACCCGGCTCGCGGTATTGCTCTTCGCCGTAGAGGCAGAGCTGGCGAGGGTCGAAGCCCTCCTCTCCGAGGCCGTTCCAGGAGGCCAGGCGGAGATCCTCCCGCCGATAGCGGGCGGCGGAGTAGCGCTCGATCGCCTCGCCCACGGCGCCGATGAGGGCGTCGACGGCGGTGAGCCCTTTGCCGGAGGCGACCTGCGGATCGTGGACGTGCCGCAGCCGTCCCTCCGTATAGCTCGAAAAGTAGGCCGTGGCCGCCACCGGCAGCTCCAGGCCGGCGTCGGCGGCGCTGCCCTGGGCGGTAACCAGCGAGCGGATGACGCCGACCCGTTCGTCCACCCATCCGGAGAGCAGCTCGCGCAACCCCTCGGCATCGCGCACGGAGCGCAGGCCGGCCCCCGAGCCGGTGCCTTCGCCGGTGCCGCCGTCCCCCGAGCCGCCGTCCGGCACGACGCCACCGGGATTCGCTGACACCGCGGCGGCGGCCCCGCCGCACAGCTCGCACCAGGGCATACGGACGACGCCGTGCCAGGTGCTCTCGCCGCTCACCAGGTTCTGGACGAGGAAGCGGCCGGGCAGGCGCGACGCGGTGTAGCCGGTCAGCAGCTTGACGGTCTCCAGCGCCAGAAGCTGGCCGGCGACCGGGGCCATGGGCGCGAGATACCCCCTTGCCCGCGGCGGCGCCGGAGCGGCGAGCAGCGAGCCGTCGACCTCGTGCGCCGTGGTCTCGAAGCCGGAGTTGGCCAGCCGGCGCAGGCGGAAGCAGTTCCAGCAGGCCGTCTCGCCCGGCACCACGGCGGGGCCGATCCAGGCCTCGACGCCGTCGAGGTGGGCGTAGACGGAGCGCAGGCCCGCCCCTTGGGCGAAGCGGGCCAGCCGCGTGAGGAGAAAGAGGTCATCGGCGGTAAGGCCGGTGAGGACGAGATCCCAGGGTCCTTCCTCGATCTCGATCTCGCCGCCGTCCAGAGGAGCGAGTGGACCCGTCGTCACCGTGCAGTCGGGCGCCACCCTCATGATCGCGGCCTTCAAGGCCTCGCGCCGGGGCTGGCCGAGATGGGAGGCGTCCCAGGCGCGCACGGCGAGCAGGTCGCCCGCCGTTACAAACTGGTCGTCCAGGAGGTGGAGGGCGCCGGCGCCGGCCGCCGCGAGCTCCTGGGCCGCCACCGCTCCCCACGGTTCGAGGCCGGCCACGATCACGCGGGCCGCCCGCAACCGGGCGGTGCCTTCGCCGGGGCCAAGCCCGCATTTCTGGAAGAACCGTTCCTGTACCTGCCGGGCCTCGGAGGCCGCGTCCGGAAGCTCGGGGACGTCCTCGATCAGGCCCCGCTGCCGCAGCAGCCCGAGGAAGCCCACGACGCTCGCTCGCGAGGTTCGAGGTAATGCGTCGGCCACCCCCTCGGCGTCGCGGCTGCCGTCGAGGAGGGGCAGCATCTCGGTCACGAAGAGGCGGACGTCCACGCCGTCGAGCTGGAAGGCGCCCAGGTCGGAGCGCAGGACGACGCCCGCGGTGGTGGGGGTGACGCTGGCGGATGGGCTCAGGCGGATTCGGGTCATGGATCTCGAAAGTCTCGAACGGAAACCGGGCCGGCGTAGCCGAGTTTTTCGTTGCCTTGAATCGACGCCTGCTGTGGGCCTGCGCGCGGAGGCGATCCGGGCGGATTATGGCACGCCCGGACCGCGCCCGCGGTTCAGCCGCACTGGGCGCACTTGAAGCACTGAGCGCACTGCGCGCAGGGAGTGCACTGAGCCGCGCACGGCGTGCATTGAGCCGCGCAGGGGGTGCACATCGTGTGAGCACACTGAACGCACTGGACGCAGTTCGTACAGGGAGTACACATCGGCTGGAGGTGCTGAACCTGACAAGGGCCACAGACCTGGCAGACGTGGCAGACCTGGCAAACGTGGCAGACAGTGCAGGCATGGCAGATGGTGCAGACGTGACACACCGAGCAGTTCGAGCAGGGGCCGCAGGAGCATTCGGCGCAGACGGGACGCGGAATGGTGAGCTGCTTGTCCAGCTTGTCGGACAGGGCGCTCACCGCGGAGTGGAGCTCGGTGATGGAGATGTGCAGGTCCTTGGGAGGGGTCTCGGGATCGTTGGCCATCATCTCTCCTTGGTCTCAAGTTTTCATCGGTTGCTTGGGGATCAACCACGCCGGCCGGGGGAGTTGTCAGAGTCTTTGTTAACAGTCAAAGGGTATCACGGGTACAGCCCGGCAACGACCCGGCTTGCACGCAAAGCCTGTCATCTTCGGGAAAGATTCATTACAATACATGAATGAGACTGCCCAAGCCCCCTTCTGGAGCTCCTTGGCTTCTCATTCACCCTTGAAAGGAGTCTTGAAATGAAGAAAGCTTCTCTGAAGCTCTTGTTTGCCGCCGTGATGATGGTTGGCGCTCTGGGCATCCCCGCGCCGTCGAAGGCGCTGGCCATCTGCAACCACCACGTCTATTGCCTCGACGTCTACCAGCCGGTGATCTGCTCGAATGGAGTCGTCTACAGCAATAGCTGTTACGCCTACGTCGCCTGCGCCACCGACTGCGTACCGTACGGCACGACGGAGTAGCACGAGGCAGGAAACGGTTCTCCGAGGCGCCAGGACGGCCGGTTCCGGCTTGGCGCTTTTGGCTTGCGATAAACTTTTTTATTCGCCGCCGCCATCGCCTGGCGCGGGCAGGGGAATACCGAAGGCGCGATGGAGGAGCTGCGCGCTGGCGGTCCAGAAGTCGTTGCCGCGGTGCTTGAGGTTCCACAGCAGGATTACCGCCTCGCCGCGGCTCGGCACCATCTGGATCATGCTGGTGAAGCCCGTCACCGCGCCGTTCTTGGCGATTACCAGGGTGCCGTTGGAGACTCGCCGCTGCCAGCCGGGAGTGAAGTTCCAGGCATAGTGGGTGCCGGGTGGGACGGCGGGGGTCCACATCTGGCAGGTGGCGTCCGGTTGCAGGAGGCGCCCCTCGCGCAGGGCCGCTTCGAGCTTCAGCAGGTCGGCGGCGGACGATTCCAGCCCACCCGCGGGGACGCCGTAGTCACCCGCCGTAAAATCCGGCGCGGCTGAATGCAGCCCACCGGCTCCCGCCACGTAGCCTGTAGCCCGGTCGCTGCTTCCAACTCCCACACCCGTCGAGTCCATGTGCAGCGGGACGAAGACCCGACGCTGCATGAAATCGAGGTACGGCTGACCGCTGATCGCCTCGACGACCTTGCCGATCACCGCGAAGTTGAAGTTGTTGTACTCCTGATCGGAGCCGGGCTTGAACTTCAAGGGCATGACGGCTGCTCGCTTCAGGGCGGTGGCGAAAGTGGGAGCGCCGGTGATCCGGGGAATGCCGCTGGTGTGGGTCATGAACTGCCGGACGGTGATACGACGCCAGCTCTCGGGCAGTCCGGAGAGGTATTTCGCCGCGGGATCGTTCAGCTTCAGCTTGCCGTCCTGTACCAGCAGCATCGTGCCGACGGCGGTGATCGCTTTCGAGATGGAGCCGATGGCGAAGACCGTGTCGGCTCCCGGTACCGTGCCTGAAGGTAGCGAGCGCACGCCGTACCCTTTCTGGAGAACCAGCTGTCCATTCTCGACCACGGCGAGCATCAGTCCTGGGGTGTTGTGGAGGCCCATGGCATCCTGAACCACGGGATCGGCGATCTTCGCCAAGCGGGAGGAGGCGGCCGCAGGAGGCCGGGCGGCGGCAGGCAACGTCAGGGCGAAGAGGAGGATGGGAACGACGATCCTGAGCTCTGTCCTGACTGCCATGCATTCTCCTCGTGGGAGAAGGGCAGGCCGGGGAGAGGACCACCCTGGCCGGCCATCATACGCCTGTCGGCGCGGCTTTCAGGGATCGCCAGCGATTCCGGGCAAAGATTAGCCTTCCTGCACGGGCTCTCGCCCCGCCGAGCCCTCGCGGGCTATTTCAGGATTGACATCAAAGAAGCTGTTGACTAAGCTGAAAGACGGTTCGAGTGCCCCCGTGCAGTGCGGCTTAGGGCAAGGGCAAAGGTTGGTGCTGTAGATGGACGATTCGCTGGTAGAGGAGCTTTTCAGGGCCTATCGGAAGGGTCTTCTAGGCCAACCAGCTGCCCGTGAGTACCGGGCTCCCGCCTTCGATTTTCTCCTCAAACAGGTCGTTTCTCTCAAGCTGCCCGTTGAGCGGCGCATCACCGTCTGCAGGATCTGGCGCGCGAGCATCGAGGGCCTGCGCCTGGCCCGCGAGGGCCGCCTGGACGAGGCCTCCGAACGGTTCGGCCGCGCTTGGGACGAGCTGGCCCAAGCCGCGAGCTGCCGGCGAGCCATGCTCCTGGCCAAGGCCCCTCTCGAAGCTGCCCATGCCTATTTCGAGTACAAACGCGGGGAGTTCGACGTCGCGCGGGCCCGGGTTCTCAGCGCCATGGACGCCGACCTGGAGCTGGAAAGCGACGATGCTGATTTCATCCTGGTGGAGATGCACAGGCTGCAGTTGGCTCAGAACCTGATGCGGATCGATCTGCGCTCGGGAGAGCCGAAGCGAGCCATGGCGCTCGCGGGTCAAATCCTCGCTTACGTCGAAGGCTTCATCGACACGTTGCCGGTCCATCATTCGTGGCGCGGGGCAGAGTTCATATCCCGTACGCCTCCGGCCATCCGCCGCCTGCTCGTACCGCAGGTCGCGGGCGACGTCGTCCTCGCCCTCTCCGATGACCAGGGCGAGCTGGAGACGATCTTCCTGCGGAACATTCAGGTCGGCGACTACAGGGCTCGGCCGGGAGTGCTGAACGAGCAGTTCAGGCTCTGGGTCCTGGTCAAGAAAGCTTTTCATCAGAAGGAGTGGGACGAGTACCTGCAGAGGCTCCTCGGATTTCTGCCGACCGGGCGGCGGCCGGGCTTTCAGGCAGTCTGGTACTCCTCCATGATCGACCTGCTGAAACTTTGTCAGGTGTTGAGTGAGCCGGCCTCGCTGCGCTTGCAGGAAAGGATTCTTCGCGAATCTCAGAAGTGGCCCGGCGTGCCGATTCCATTCCGGCCGTTTCTCGGGGGCGCCAATTCCCGGATGCCGTCCGGCGTCATGGCTCAAACCGTTTCATCGGGGGTGACTGCTGCGGTCTGAACAGATTCTCTAAAGGGTTTCAACATGAAGGTTCTCGTCGGCATCAGCGGTTCAATCGGAGTTCTGGGCATCCACTCGTATCTGGCGAGCCTGCTCGCGGAGAAGGAAGTCGAGGAGCTGCGGATCGTCATGACTCCCAGCGCGGCCCGGTTTGTCAGCCCCCAGGCCCTGGAGGCGCTCTTCTGCCTGCCGGTGCACGTCGACTCCTGGACGGATGCGCGGCCGATGGTCTCGCCCCCCGTTCTGGTGGCGGATCTCGGCCTTTATCTGATTGCTCCGGCGAGCGCAACGACGCTATCGCGCTGCGCCAACGGCTCGGCGGACACCCTGCTTGCCCACTGCTACCTTTCAGCCACTTGTCCCACGGCTTTTGCTCCGGCCATGGAGGAGGAGATGTGGAGACACCCGGCGGTTCGCCGCAATCTCGAAAGGCTGAAAGAGGACGGCGCGGTGATCCTGCCGGCAGGGGCCGGCTACTCCGCCGCGACCGGCAAAATGGGGAGAGGCGCCATGTGCTCCTATAAAGACATGTGGCCCATTCTGAAATCCTTGGCACAGAGGGAGGCTGGAATTATGCCTGGATTGGAGCACGGCGATAGGAAGAGTTAAGCACCCCCCGAAAGGGTGTTGACTCATTGAGAGTAGTCGTTTATCCTGGCTTAGCCTGGAGAGAGTTTGAAGGTACATAAAGGAGATTTCATCCATGACTCTCGGCCTCAGCGACCGCTTCCAGATCCTCCCACAGTCTCCGCACGACTCGCAGCCGGAGGTGAAGCCGGAACCAGCGGGCGAGAGCGCTCTTCCTCTTCTGGTTCCTTCCCGTTATAACATTCGGTCGGTGGCCGAAGATGGCCGGCTCGTCCTGTGGAACAGCTATACCGGAAGCATGAGCGTCTTCGGCGCCGACAAACGCCAGAAGATTGCCGCTCTGCTCAGCCAGAAGGGCTTTTCAGGAAAGCTCGAGGGCATCGTCAAGTATCTTTACGACCGGGGGTTCCTGGTGCGCCAGGGGACCAACGAGCTGCGGCGGATTCAACTCGGATTCGGCCAGGAGCAATACCGGACCGACGTGCTGCAGCTTATCCTCCTCGCTTCGGAAGATTGCAATTTCAGGTGCACGTACTGCTACGAGGACTTCCTGCGGGGCACGATGAGGCCCTGGGTTCGCGAGGGCATCAAGAGACTCGTCGAAAAGCGGGCGGGCAGCCTCAAATATATCTCTGTCAACTGGTTCGGTGGCGAGCCGCTCTACGGTTTTCAGGCGATCGAGGATCTCGGGCCCTTTTTCATCGAAGCCGCGGAAAAATACAACCTCTCGTTCGCCAGTCAGATGACGACGAACGGCTACCTCTTGACGCCGGAGGTGGCGACGAAGCTCCTCGCCTGGAAAGTCGAGCAATTCCAGATCACGATCGACGGCAACCCGGAGGATCATGACCGCAACCGCCCGAGCCGCGACGGGCAGGGGACGTTCGACACGATCCTCGATAATCTGCGGGCCATGCTGCCGCGGACGGAGGACTTCAGGGTCAACATCCGGTTCAACTTCGACCAGCAGAACTACCCGAAGCATCCCGAGTTTCTCGACATGGTCGAGCGTGAGTTCGGCCGGGATCCCCGGTTCCGTATCCGCTTCCGCTCGGTCGGCAAGTGGGGCGGCGCCAACGACGATCAGCTCAGCGTGTGCGGCACCGAAGAGGTCGCCGACCTGGAGCGCGAGATGAAGAAGGCGGCCCGCAAACGGGGATTGAAGTTGAGCGACGAGATCTCCAGCCTCCGTGGATTGGGCTCCCAGGTCTGCTACGCGGCTCGGCCCTACAACTTCGTGGTGGGTGCGACCGGCAAGCTCATGAAGTGCACGGTCGATCTCGACAAGAACGACCGTAACGTCGTGGGCCAGTTGACGGAGACCGGTGAGCTGATCGTGGACAAGGACAAGTTCGCGATGTGGACCGAGCCGGCCTTTGAAGAGGATGGAAAGTGCAAGAAGTGCGTGATGCTTGCCGCCTGCCAGGGCGTTTATTGCCCCCTCGTCCGCATTGATCTCAACGAATCGCCATGCACGCCACTGCGCGCGTCGATCAAGAAAGACCTCCTGGAGATGGTGGAAGGTGCTGGCTCGAAGAAGAAGCGCGTCCTTTTAGGAGAAGCAACCCAAGCGGCCTCAGCGGGTTCATCTCCGTAAACCTTGCCTCGGCGGGGGATGATCTCCCGCCGATCTATCAGCCGTAAGTGGCAAAAGGAGAATGGTCATGAGCGACGACAAGAAGAAGGATCTAGCGAAGGAGAACAACGCCGCCGATCATGTCGAGGTCGATGAGCTCGATGACAAGGCCCTCGAGAGCGCTTCAGGTGGCGCGGAGATCAGCGACGAGAGCCAGATCGGCGACGTCAACCAGCTCCAGTGCTATTGCTGAGGACCTCCTCCTCGGCTAACTGCGAGCTCATGAGCCGGAGGTAGCCCTCCGGCTCTACCTTCTCGATTCCCGCCCCGCAGGATTCGAGATCTACTGCACTTGCTCTTTGGTTTTCAGAAACTTCAGCCCGGGCCACTCCTCGCCCGTGGTTTTCAGGTGCCAGGCATTGCGAGCCAGAAACACCGGCGAGCCGTTGTGGTCCTCGGCCATGGCGGCGTTGTTGGCGTTGGTGAACTTCTTGAGGGCGAGGTGGTCCGGCGCTTCGATCCAGCGGGCGGTGTAGAGGGTCGTACCCTCGAAGTGCACGGGGATGTTGTACTCGGTGCGGATGCGATCGGCGAGCACGTCGAACTGCAGCGCGCCGGCGACGCCGACGATCCAGTCGTTGCCGAAGTTGGGCCGGAAGACCTGGGCCGCTCCCTCCTCGGCGAGCTGGAGAAGGGCCCGGCCGAGGTGCTTGGCCCTCATGGGGTCTTCCGGGCGCACCTTCTTGAGCAGCTCGGGCGCGAAGCTGGGGATGCCCGTGAAGCGCAGCTCCTCGCCCTCGGTGAGCGCGTCGCCGATGCGCAGGTTGCCATGATTGGGGATGCCGAGAATGTCCCCGGCGAAAGCCTCCTCGGCCAGCTCGCGCTCGCGGGCCAGGAAGAGCATGGGGTTGTGGATCGGCAGGGTCTTGCCGGAACGCACGTGGAGGAGCTTCATGCCGCGCTCGAAGCGGCCGGAGCAGAGGCGCACGAAGGCGACGCGATCGCGGTGCTTGGGATCCATGTTCGCCTGGATCTTGAAGACGAAGCCCGAGACGTTCGGCTCGGTGGGCTCGACCTCGCGCGTCACCGCCGACTGCCGGCGCGGCGGTGGCGCCAGCTCCACGAGCCCCTGGAGCAGCTCGCGGACGCCGAAGTTGTTGATCGCGCTGCCGAAGAAGACCGGCGTCAGGTGCCCCTCCGTGTAGGCCTCGATCTCGAAGGGTGGGCAGAGGCCGCGGGCCATCTCCACCTCCTCGCGCAACCGAGCGACGGAGGTGGCGGGCAGGCGGGCGTCCAGCTTGGGATCGTCGAGCCCCTGGCAGACCTCGCCCTCGGTGACCACCTGATTGCGGCCCTTGGCGAGCAGGATCAGCCGCTCGTGGAGAAGGTCGTAGCAGCCGAGGAAGTTGTGGCCCATGCCGATGGGCCAGGCGGCCGGCGTGACGTGGAGCTGGAGGTCCTGCTCGATCTCGCTCATCAGGTCGAACGGATCGCGCCCCTCGCGGTCGAGCTTGTTGATGAAGGTGATGATCGGCACGTTGCGCAGCCGGCAGACCTCGAACAGCTTGCGGGTCTGCGTCTCGATCCCCTTGGCGGCGTCGATGACCATGACGGCCGAGTCGACGGCGGTGAGGGTGCGGTAGGTGTCCTCGCTGAAGTCCTCGTGGCCGGGGGTGTCCAGCAGGTTGAAGGTGCAGCCCTCGTACTCGAAGGTCATGACGGAGGAGGCGACGGAGATGCCGCGCTCCTGCTCGACCTTCATCCAGTCCGAGCGGGCGCGCCGGGCCTCGCCCCGGGCCTTGACGGCGCCGGCCAGCTGGATGGCGCCGCCGAACAGCAGCAGCTTCTCGGTGAGGGTCGTCTTGCCCGCGTCGGGGTGCGAGATGATGGCGAAGGTCCGCCGTCGGGAAACCGCGTCGGTCAGCGTATCCATGGGTGCTTGGCGCTCCAGGCTCGGCCGGGCGGATTGCCCGGCGGGGAGATTCCTTCGTGGTGAACACGAAAGAGCCCCTCGACCTTCCCAGGGACTTCTAGGGAAGCGAGCGCGGGAGTGTAGCATGCGGAGGCCTTTTGACAGAGCCCGAGCGCTGCCGCGCCGGACGGACCAGCGTTCTCGCCGGCCTCGTCTAACGGGTGTAGACTTGTTTCCGCGAAGTGGCGTCCGGGGAGAAAAGCATGACTCTCAGTATCGAGCTACCTGAGGAACTTAAGACAGAGCTGGTGACCGAGGCTGAACACCTGGGGCTGTCGCTGTCCGAATATACGCTGCAACTCCTCCGGGTGCGGCGTTCGGCCGAAGCTCTCCCCCGGACCGGAACAGACCTGGTCACGTACTGGAGACGAGAGAATTTGATTGGCACCCGTCCTGAGATCGCGGATAGCCCGGCGCATGCTCGCCGTCTTCGGGAGCGGGCGGACCGTCGCCGCGGTGCCTGATCGTGTATCTGCTGGACACCGACATCCTGATCGACGTCCAGCGGGGATACTCCCCAGCCGTTCACTGGTTCTCTTCTCTGCCGGAAGCCCCGTCGGTGCCAGCCCTGGTGATCATGGAGCTGATCCAGGATGCTCAGGATGCCCGGCAGGTCCGGCAAGCACTGAAGCTCGTGGCTCCCTTGCCGGTGGTCTGGTTGAGCGAGGCCGATAGCGTTCGTGCTCTGTCCGACTTCACGGCCTATCACCTTTCCCATGGGCTGGGTCTGCTGGATTCCCTGATTGCCGCCTGCGCCTTGAGCAGGTCCGCCGTTCTCTGTACCTTCAACAAGAAACATTACAAGATGATCCCCGCCCTGAAGACCGAGCAACCCTACGAGAAGTGATGATTGGGGGCTTGCGCTGCCGGGCGAAATCGGTCTCTTCCGCGCGGCCTTGAAATTTATCTTAGATGCGAATGGTTGTGGCAAGCGCTCGGACTTTACTCAACTTCGAGCAGCGTAGATAAACCCAAGGCAACGAATTTCCCCTGGCGAAGCGTCGTGCTCCGTGAAGGAAGAACTGTGTTCTTCGCCGGGAAGACGTGTGGGATTCGGCCGCCAAACCTTCGTATAAGGAGACTCCAGGATGATCTCGAAGCTCTACAGGCATGCCCTGCATGCCGTTCTTCTCGCCCTCATACCCCTCAGCGCCGCTCCCGCCCTGGCGGCCAACCCGATCGACGATGCGGATTACTTCGTCAAGCAGCACTACCTCGATTTTCTGGAACGGACCGCCGATGCCGGCGGCGCGGCGTTCTGGGCCGGCCAGATCACGCAGTGCGGTGCGGACGCGACCTGCGTCGCCCAGAAGCGAATCGACGTGGCGCGAGCCTTCTTCTTCTCGGACGAGCTGATCAATCTCGAACAGAGCCGCGATCCGTACGGCCGCCGCCGGCTGGACCCCAGCGCCCGCAACACCGCTGACTACAACCAGGCTCTCGTGGACGCCGCCTATCGGCGGTACTGGCGGATGCCGCTGCCTGCCTGGGACACCTACGTGAACGTTCTCAACGCGGGCCTTCCCAATGCCGACTACGACTCGGTGATCCGGTCGTTCGTCAACGACGAGCGGTATCGCGGCCGGTTTACCAATACCCCGTACAGCCGCTCGTTGAGCGCCAACCGCGACCGGCTTTTCTCCGACTGGGCCGCGCGCAATGGACAGCCCGATGTTTGTCAGGCCTGGCAGACGATGAGCTGCTCGGCCAAGGGCTCCTTCCTGACCCTCACGCACCGGCTTCAGGTCTCCGTGCTGTCGGACTACACCACGCCTTTGGATCACGTGAATGGTTGCTACGCCATCCTCGGCGACCAGGCGGGGAGCAACGCCTGCGGCGGCATGGATTACCACCGCATCTACGTTTCCATGGACAATACCCTTCACACGGCCATGCTCTACGCCAACTATGGCTACGTCATGACCATCGATCAAAACGGCAACAACTACTGGAAGCCCAGCGGCGACGGAGCCGGCCCCCACCCTCCCTTCGACATGAGCGACGAGACGGCATATGGCCATCCGCGAGGGCAGAACCAGTTCTGGAGCTCCAGCCGCGCTTACTCGACACCACCCGTCTATCGGACCGGCGTCAACGGCGTCGTGGACTACAACATCATGGAGATCGATCAGGATTACGACTGGAATCATCCGTCGAGCACCGAGTGCAGCTACGACACCGGCGGCTGCGACACCTGCCATTCGGCGGGTGACCGTGCGAGCTTCTCCAGCGGTCCGGGCCGGATGATCTATGCCCGCCAGCATCCTTATCTCGCCGGGTCCTTCGCGGGACCTGACTACGAGTGGGCCCCCGCGGGCTGCGAGCGGCAGTGGTGCGGCGGTTGCGGCACCTGCGAGGCGAAGACCTCCTGGGGCTACCTGCTCGGCCGTCCCGCCCATACCTGCGCGGACGTTCCCTGTGACGGCACCCAGGATTACGTCTGCACGCTCGACGGCGGCACGAAGCAGTGTTATCCGGGACATGGCTGGCTCTCGTCGCCGCCACCCCCTCCGCCACCGCCGCCGGTCTGCGATCCCAACGAAGAGAACGCCTGCTATGCCAACGGCGACAGTTGGGACGGTACGACCTGCAGTTGCATCGCGCAGTGCCACAATGACGGCTATTGCGCCGAGTACGATTACGTGAACTGCGTCTGCCTTCGCAACTAGGCGCGGTATCCGGACGCCTCTCTTGACCGCCCTGCTCCGGCTGATGCCGGGCCGGGCTGTCTGGTCTGGTGCGGTTCTCGGCAGGGGCGATTTTCCCTGGTAGACTAGGCCAAGCTAGAAGGGAGGGGCGAAACCATGATCCATCCAATCGTTCGACCCTTGACCGCTGACGAGTTCTTCTCCCTCGATCTGCACGACGTGAGGTCCGAGCTCGTTCAAGGGGAGGTGGTGCGGATGTGCCCAGCCGGAGGAGAGCACGGCGTCGTCGCGATGCGGATCGGATCCCGGCTGCTGGCCTTCGTCGAAGCCCACGACCTTGGGGTGGTCTGTGCCGCCGAGACCGGATTCCTCGTCGACCGAAATCCCGATACGGTCCGGGCGCCCGACGCCGCGTTCGTCTCCAAAGAGCGGATGGGGGCTGGGCCGCCGAAGAAGTTCTGGCCGCTCCCTCCTGACCTCGCCGTCGAGGTCGTCTCTCCCAGCGAGTCGGCCGACTCGGTCCAGGAGCGGGTCGGCGACTGGTTGGCCGCCGGCACCCGCGCCGTCTGGCTTCTTTATCCTGGCCTCTCTGCCGTCCACGTCTACCGGTCTCCCAAGGACGTTCGCATTCTGCGGAAAGGGGACGTCCTCTCGGGAGGAGACGTGCTTCCTGGCTTCACCTGCGCGCTTGCTGACCTTTTCAGGTGAAGAGGGTCGGGCGGTACCACAGAAAACCTAAGCAAGCCCGGCTTGAAACGTTCCCCCGCCCGCTCTCGTAGTCTCCTGCCAGGAGGGGGAGCCCACCCATGGAGACTCTGCTACAAGACCTTCGCTACGCTCTGCGGACGCTCGCGCGCCGGCCGGCTTTCACGGCGGTGGCGGTGCTGACTCTGGCGCTGGGGATTGGCGCCAATACGGCTTTGTTCACGGTCGTCGACTCGGTGCTGCTGGGCCACCTGCCATTCCTGCAGCCGGAGCGGCTGGTGATGGCGTGGTGCTCGAACCCGACTCTCGCCAAGGCTGCCGGCCTGCCCGACAAGCTGCCGATCTCGCCCGGCATGTTCGCCGACTGGCAGCGCCAGAGTCGGACCCTCGACAAGCTCGCGATCTTCAACTCGGGCCGGGTCAGCCTCACCGGTCAGGGCGAGCCCGAGCTGCTCGGCGCGGTCTCGGTTTCGGGCGACTTCTTCAGCCTGCTGGGCACGCCCGCCGAGGCTGGGCGTACGCTCCTGCCGACGGACGACGAGCAGGGGAAGGCCACCACGGTGGTGCTTTCCCACAAGCTCTGGCAGCGCCGGTTCGGCGGCGACCCCAAAGTGATCGGCAGGACCGTGGGCCTGGGCGGCCAGCCGTTGACCGTGGTGGGCGTCATGCCCGCCGGCTTCGCGTTCCCGCGCGGCGCCGAGATGCCCAACGGCTTTGGCTTTGCTCCCGAGCCGGACGTCTGGATGCCTACCGCTCTGAACCCCAAGGACCGGCAGGACCGCGACAACCACAGCTATGCCGGCATCGGCCGGCTGCGGACAGGGGCGAGCCTCGCTTCCGCCACGGCGGAAATGGCCGGCATCTCGGACCGTCTCGAACAGGCCAACCCTCTCGACAAGGGATGGCGCGCCAAGTTGATACCGCTACGCGAGCAGCTCGTGGGCGACGTGCGGCCGGCCCTGCTCATCCTCCTCGGCGCGGTGGGCGTCGTGCTGCTCATCGCCTGCGTCAACGTCACCAACCTCCTGCTGGCCCAGGCGGCCTCGCGGGAGAAGGAAGTCGCCATCCGCACCGCTCTGGGAGCCGCGCGCGGCCGCATGGCGCGCCAGCTCCTCACCGAGAGCCTGGTCTTGTCGCTCGCCGGCGGCTCTCTTGGGGCTCTGGGCGCTCTCTGGACGTTGCGGGCGTTCGCCGTCTGGCTGCCTCCGAGCCTCGCGCGCTCCGGCGGATTTGCCTTGAATGTTCCGGTGCTCCTCTTCACGCTGGGGCTGACGCTGCTGGCGGGTATCGTGGCGGGGCTCGCGCCTACTCTCCACAGCACGCGGCCCAACCTTTCCGGCACGCTGCGCGACGGTACCCGGGCGGGTAGTGGCACGGCGGGTGGCCGTCGCACGCGGGGTGTGCTGGTCGTGGCCGAAACGGCCCTCGCGGTATTGCTGGTGGTGGGAGCCGGACTTCTGGTTCGCAGCTTCTGGCGGCTTACGGCCGTCGACCCGGGCTTCCGGCCCCGCGGCGTGCTCGCCCTGGACGTGCTCCTTCCCGAAGCGAAATATGACAGCGGGGCGCGCCTGAACGGGTTTTTCGACGCGGTGCTTGAACGCCTGAGCGCGCTGCCCGGAGTCGCGGCGGTGGGCGGCGTCTCCAGTCTCCCGTTGAGGGGATCTGAAAACATCTCACTCATGTACATCGAGGGACGTCCGTTGCCCGAGCGGGGCAAGGAGCCGCTGGCGGACCGGCGGTCGGCCACGCCCGGATACTTCCCGGCGCTCGGCATCCAGCTCCTGAAAGGCCGCCTGTTCGACGCTCACGATACCTCGAAGGCGGCGCGGGTCACGGTGATCGACGAGGTCATGGCCCACGCCTACTGGCCGGGCGCCGATCCCGTGGGCAAGCGGTTCAACCTGAACCGGCCTGAAGACAAAGAGGCGCGGTGGGTCACCGTCGTCGGGGTGGTGCGAAACGTCCGCCACTCGGGGCTGCGAATCGATCCACGGCCGCAGTTCTACCTGCCCCTCGCCCAGAGCCCGAGCAGTGAGATGAGCCTCGTGGTGCGCACCAGGGGCGGCGATCCCAAGGACCTGTTCGGCGATGTCCGGCGGGCCGTCCACGCGGTCGACCCGGACCAGCCGGTCGAGAAGCTCGCCACCATGGAGCAGGTGGTCACCGAGTCCGTGGCCGGCCAGCGCTTCAACATGGCGTTGCTGGGGGCCTTCGCCGTCCTGGCCCTGGCCCTCGCGGCGGTCGGCATCTTTGGCATCACTTCCTACTCCGTGTCCCAGAGGACTCGGGAGATGGGTCTGCGCATGGCCCTCGGCGCCATGCCCGGTTCGGTTCTGTGGATGGTGCTGAGGGAGGCCGGAGCGCTGGCGGGCGCCGGCCTCTTCGCGGGCCTCGCTCTGGCCTTCGGAGCCACCCGGGTGATGGCGAGCCTCCTCTTCGGCGTACCGGCGACCGACCCCGCGACCTTCGCGGCCGTGGCTGTCGCTCTCGGTGCGGTGTCGCTCGTCGCGGCCTGGGTGCCCGGCCATCGGGCCACCCAGGTGGACCCGATGGTAGCCCTGCGTTCGGATTAGTTAGGCCCGTCTATCCATTCACGTTCGCCGCCGGCCCGGCCTTCTTGCCGTCCGTCGGCGTGACGCGGCAGCTCACCTTGTCCCCGGGGGTGGCCACGCCGGAGGCCAGGAGGTCGGTCAAGCCCGCGCTGGTGACGGTGCGCACGAGATGGCCGTTGACCCGCCATTCGTAGCGATAGCTCACGATGTCGAAATCGGGGTCGCGCAGGATGAGGGAGCTCTGGACCTGGCAGGTCAGAGCCTGCCCCTCGACAGGGTGCGGCGGTAACAAGTGCGCGGTGATCTTGTTGGGAGCGCGGTTGGCAATCTGCCGGGAGTTGGTGACGACCTTGAAGGGCGCGTCGACGGCCATGTCGTCATTGATCAGGATTTGAACCCGCCACGTTCCCGGCAGATCCAGATTGACGTTGAAGGAGTTGATCACCCAGGCAAGCTCGAACACGGCGTTGTTATTGAACGATCCCTGGCGGTCGACCACCTGCTGACCGCGCGGATTGAGCGTTCGGAGCTCGAACGTTGAGCCCACGGGGAGATTGCGCATGTCCACTCGCACGCCCACGGTCTGCGCTCCACGAAGAAAGGTTGCCGTGCGCGCCGGTGTGTCGAGCAACAGGCTCAAGCGGTCGGGGACCGAGATGACGCCGGGAGTCAAATAAAAGTCGGCGACGTAGAAATCCCGGTCGACGGGCGGCTGATCGACCCAGAGACTGTCTCCCGGATGGCAGGGGCCGGCCGAAGGCTCGACCCAGCCACGGCCCTTCCGGGTCTCGAAGTGGAGGTGCGGCCAGTTGCTCAACCCGCTGCTGCCGGTGAGACCGATCTGCGTCCCAGCTGTCACTGTCTGCCCCGGGGAAACCGCCACGCTGCCGTTCCGAAAGTGGAAGTACCAGACGATGTAGCCGCTGCCGTGATCGATAAGGACGTAGTTGGCCTGATTGTTGGCGTCCCACACCGTGTTCATGTCCGGCTCGCCGTCGTGAGTGTCCACCACGACGCCGTCGAGCACGGCAAAGACCGGCACGCCAATGGCTTGCTCGCGAAAGCTGCGGATCAGGGAATCGTGGCCCTGGTGGCCGTCGTAGGTGTAGTCGGAGCAATCCCAGTCCTGGATGGCGGTGGTGCCGGCGAGGGCGTTCTGATCGGTGAAATTGGAGATATAGAGGTCGCGGCCGAGCATGCCGGACTGCGGGAAGTATGGATAGAGGAACGGGACCGTCTCCTTGGCGCGCTTTCCGAGCGTCGCCTTCCGCTTCTCATAGGCCGCGATCGTCGTCTGGATCTTCTGGAGCTGTGCCGGCGCGATCGAGTCCGCCGGCAGGCTGCCACGCCCCAGGCCCCCGGCGAGCAGTCCCGGCTCGTCGGCGGCCACCAAGGGGGAGGCGGCCAGGGCCACGGCGAGAGCCAGCCAGAGGAAAGACAGACGAAGGAAGGACTTGCGCACGGCGTTCTCCTTTCAGCGGCCGGCAGAAGCCGGCCTCAACAGCGATACCCCCTATTCTAATGCAAGGACGGGGAGGAACGTTTCCCCCTCACCACCCAATCCCATAATCCTCCCCATAGTCGCTGGAGCCTCCCCAGAGGGTTCCGTGCTCGTGGTCGAGGAGGATGGCGTTGATGGGGCCGGAGGTTCGGTCTTCGGCTTCGACCTTGTAGCCCATCTTCTGGAGCTCCTGCCGTACCCACGGGGGTGTGCTGGCGTGGACGGTGATTCTTCCGGGGATGGACTCGTGGTTTCCGAAGGAGCTGTGCATCTGGTAGCTGTTGATGTTGGGGGCTTCGGTCGCCTCCTGGACGGTCATGCCGAACTCCGTGATGTCGAGGAAGAGCTGCAGGAGGTTCTGATCCTGGGTGTCTCCTCCCTGTACGGCGGCGGCCAGCCAGGGCTTGCCGTCCTTCACGGCCAAGGTTGGCGTGAGGGTCACGCGCGGCTTCTTGCCGGGCATCAGGACGTTGAAGGGGCTCTGCGCCTCGTCGAGCACGAAGCTCTGCATCCTTTGCGAGAGGCCCACGCCCGTGTGGCCGGCGATGAAGGCGGGGGTCCAGCCGCCGCTCGGCGTGGCGGAGACGACCCAGCCTTCTTCGTCGGCGGCGATGATGGAGGTGGTGCCGGCGCGGAAGCTCTCGTCGAAGGTCATGGAGGAATTTTGCGGCTGCGTATATTTCTTCGCCGCGCCAGGCGTTCCCCATTTTTCCAGCAGGCTCTTGTAAGGGTTTTCCTTCCCCGCGAACGCGTAAGGATCTCCGGGCTTCACCGCCGGATTGTTGCGTTTCCAGTCGATCTCCTTGCGCCGCGCGTCGGCGTAGCCTTTGGAGAGGAGAGTCTGGAGCGGCTGCTCGGGCGGGAAGTAGGGATCGCCATAGTAGAAGTCGCGGTCCGCGAAGGCGAGGTTCATCACCTGATAGATCGTGTGGATATAGCGGGCGCTGTTGAAGCCCATGCCACGCAGGTCCATGGGCTCGAGGAGGTTGAGCGACTGGAGCATCGCCGGCCCTTGCGTCCAGCTCGTGAGCTTGTAGACATCGGTCCCCTTGTAGTTGGTCTTGACCGGCTCTTCGATACGCACCTGCCAGCGCGCCAGATCCTCCGGGGTGATGAGGCCGCCCTGCTCGCGGGTGCCGCGGGCGAGCTCGGCGGCGATGTCGCCCTTGTAGAAGCGGTCATAGCCGGCGAGGATCGCGTCTTTGCGGCTCTTGCCGGCGGCGAGGGCTTGGCGCTCGGCTTCCACGAGCTTGCGCAGCGTCGCGAGAAGGTCCGGCTGGCGGAACACCTCGCCGGCGTGAGGCGCCTCCCACTTCTCTCCAAGGTGGGGGAGCAGGGTGGCGCGCGAGGCGGGCCACTCCTTGATGTGCGCCTTCTCTCGCTCGATCGTGTTGGCGAGCTGCGCCTCGATCGGATAGCCATCGGCCATTTGAAGGGCCGGTCCGAGGACGTCCGCGAGGCTCAATTTGCCATATTCGGCGAGCATCACCAGCAGGCCGCCGGGAGTGCCGGGCGTCACCGCGGCCAGGGGGCCGTACTCGGGCGGATACTCCATGCCCTTGGCGTGGAAGAACTCGGGAGTCGCTCCCGTCGGGGCGACGCCCAGCGCGTCGATGGCGATCACCTTGCCCGTCTTGGGATTCCAGATCAGGGCCTGGGTCTCGCCGCCCCAGCCGAGCGTGTCCCACATGGTGCAGACGGCGGCGAGCATGGCGCAGGTCGCGTCGACGGCGTTGCCGCCCTTCTGGAACATCATGGCCCCGGCGGTCGCCGCCAGGGGCTTGCCGGTGACCGCCATCCAGTGGCGGCCATGGAGAGGTGGCTTCGCCGTGCGAGCCGAGACGGGACGGGCGCCGAAGCCGGCAGTGAGGATCGCGGCTGCCAGTGTGAGGGCGACACGTCTGCGGAAGCTGGGAGATGTCATGGGGGGCTCCTCCTGGGTTCTGGGAGAAGTGTATGGGAAAGGAAGGACTTATTTCGAACCCGCGCCCAGCCCCGCCGCCCGTCCCGTGGCCCAGGCCCAGAGAAAGTTGTGGCCGCCGATGGGGCCGAAGGCGTCGAGGATTTCACCGCAGAGGAAGAGGCCGGGGTGGAGGCGGCTCTCCAGGGTGCGGGGATCGATTTCCGAGAGAGCCACGCCGCCGCCGGTGACCTCGGCCTTGGGGTAGCCCTCGTCGCCCGTCCAGGGGAGGGGATGGTCGGCGAGGGCCTCGACGAGGCGGCGGCGCTCGTCGCGGCGAAGCTGGGGGAGGGCACGGTCGGCCTCGACGCCCGCGTCGGCGAGGAGGGCCTCGGCCAGCCGGTCCGGAAGGTGGCGGCGGAGGAGCCCGAAGGCGGTGCCGGGGGTCTCCCGCAGCAGGCGATTCCAGGCTCCGGCGTCCAGCGGGGTCCACTGCACGCGGATCGGCTGCTGCGGTCCGCCCGCCAGCCGGGAGCGCACGGCGAGGTGCGAGACGTCCAGCACGGCCGGGCCGCTGTAGCCGCGGTGCGTGAAGAGGAAGCCGTTCTGGGTGGAGAAGGTGTGCTTGCCACCCGGTACGCGGAGGGTCACCGTGCGCGAGATCCCCGCGAGCGGGGCGTAGCGCGGCGGGTCCAGGGTCAGCGGCGTGAGGGCCGGATAGGTCTCGTGGATCGTGTGGCCCAGCCGGCGGACGATGCCGAGGCCCGTGCCGTCGCTCCCCGTGCCCGGCAGGGAGAGGCCGCCGGTGGCGACGACGACGGCCACTGCGGCGATCTCTTCGCATTTCTGAAGCCGGATCCTCCACGGTTCCGAGCCGTCCGGCGGCAGGAGGTCCGTCACCAGGGCGTCGAAGCGGATCTCCGCGCCCCGTCGGCGGGCCAGGGCGAGGAGCTGATCGCGGATTTGGCGCGCGCTGTTGGAGGCGGGGAAGAGCTTGCCGGTCTCAGGCTCCAGCGCCAGGGGAATCCCCGCCTCGTCCTCGAAGAAACGCCGCTGCTCGTCGAGCGGCCAGGAAGTGAGGATCTTGCGCAGCGTATTGGGCGAGGAGTCGGTGACGAATCGCGAGGCCTCGGCCACGGACGGCAGGATGTTGCACCGCCCGCCGCCGCTGACGAGGATCTTGCGCCCGCCGTCCCGGGTCCGTTCGAGCACCACGACCCGCCGTCCTCGTCCGGCCGCGAAGATCGCCGCCATCAGCCCGGCGGCTCCGGCGCCGAGGATGACGGTGGGGAGCGGGTCAGACATCGGCGCGATGAGTCGCCGTGGGGGCGCTCACTTCCCGCCGCCTGTGGGTTTCATCGCCGCCAGAAAATCATCCACGACCTGATTGAAATGATCGGCGTCGTCCACGAACAGGGCGTGGCCCGCGTCGAAGACCTCCAGCTTCGAGCCGGGGATGGCGGCCTGCATCTTCTTGAAGAAATCCATGAGCCCGGCGGTCGCGACGGCGAGAAGGGTCGGCTTGTCGATCTTCCCGAAGATCTTGCTGTTGTCCTGGTTGAGAACCCCCACCTGGAGCGCTACCGCGGTATCGGCCGGGGTGGCGAGCGAGGCGTCGATCATCTTCTTCAAGTACTCCTCGCTCTGCGGCTTGCGGTACATGGAGCGGATGAAGCCGTCGGTGAACTTCCTCCGGTCCTGCTGCATCCCGCCGATAAATTTCACCATGCCTGCCATCCTCTCCGGCGGGATCGCGTCGCCGCCGAAGCCGTCCACGAGCACCAGGGCGGAGATCTTGGCGGTGCCGAAGAGATCGACGTAGCGCAGGCACTCCGAGACCGCCATGGACCAGCAGACGAGGGTCGCGGGCGCCAGGTGGAGCTGGTCGAGGATGGAATCGAGATCGCGGGCGCGGGCGGCCGGAAATCCGCTGTCAGCCGTCCTGGACGACCGGCCCTGGCTCCGGGGATCGAACGCCACGACGCGGTGGGACTTGGAGAAGTGGGCGATCTGGGGCTCCCAGATCTCCGCCGGGATCGTCCAACCCGGAATGAACACGATGGCGGAGCCATGGCCGGCTTCGATGTAGTGGATCTTGGCGCCATCGGCCATGGCGAGATCGCCCTCCGTCCGTTTCGGCGTGGGCTCCTCTCCGCGAGCTGGGGGAAGGGCGAGCAGGGCAGCCAGCAGGGACAGAAGGGCAAGGCGCAGCCGGGGATTCGGGATCATGGAGTCTCCTTTGCGAGGCGGGATTGTACTGCTGCTGCCGGAGAGGTTGCCTATGCCGAAAGGCGTAGAGGGGAGATGGTCTCGAAAGAGCTGATCTCTTAGTGGGTGTCTTGATTGCGGCTTAGCTGGTCTTAGAGGGTCTTAGAGGGTCTTAGAGGGTGACTCAAAAGGAGCGACAGCCACGCCTACATCACCAGGGATTGAAATCCCTGGCGCCATAGGCGTCGTCGTCAACTATTTTGAGACACCCGCTCAGACTTCGTAACCGCAAATCCCGCGCAGCACACCCTCCAACACCGCCTCCCCATCCCTCGCCGCCTCCCGCGTCCGCCAGGCCACGAAACCGTCCGGCCGGACGAGCAGGGCGCCGTGGTCTCCCACGCCTGCGGTATCGGTCCACGTTCCTTCCGTGTCTCTTGCGTCGCCGTCGGGGGCGATGCGGAAGGCTTTCAGGTCGAGGCCCAGGCGTGCCGCAATGACCCGGGCCGCGACGCACCAGTCCTGGGCGGCGGGACCTGAGAGGAGAGCGAAGCCGGGGCCGACGAGGTCGAGGGTCGAGAGGCGCCGGCCAGCCTGCTCCAGCCAGGCGTGCGGTACGCGCGAGCCGGGGGAGCCGTCGAGATTCCTCGCGAGATCATGGACTGAAGGCGCCGGTTGCGCTCCGTAACGGGTTCCAAGGTGGACCACGGCGTCGTTGGCGATGCCCAGCTCTTCCCGCTCGGCGGTGCGGGACGGATCCCAGTGAAGGTCCGGCCTCTTGAGGCGGAGCATCGATTGCTCCAGGACGAAGCGGGCGACGGGCCGGCGCTCGGCGTCGTAGCTGTCGAGCAGGGCAGGGCCGGCCTCGCCGCGAAGGGTCATCGCCAGCTTCCAGGCCAGGTTGTGCGCGTCCGCGATCCCGGTGTTCAGGCCGAAGCCTCCCAGCGGCGGCACCACGTGGGCGGCGTCCCCGGCCAGGAAGATGCGCCCTTCGCGAAAGCGTTCCGCGAGGCGGCCGGTGACGCGCCAGGGCAGGACGCTGAGGATCTCCACGGGCAGCTCCGGCACGCCGAGCGCGGCGCGGGCCACGATGTCGCGGCAGTGCTCCGGAGTAAAGTCTTCCGCGGTCTCTCCCTTCTCCGGATCGTAGGGAACGTGGAGGACCCAGCGGTCATGGCCGTCGATGGCCATCAACAATCCCGGCCTCAGCTCGGCGTTCTTGATGATGCAGAGAAGAAGCTCGTGCCCCTGGGTGAGGCTCCGCAGGTCCGCCCGGAAGAGGATGTTGACGATCGGTCCCCCGAGCAGCCCCGGCCCCGTGGAGGGGATGCCGAGAGCCTCGCGCAGGAGACCGCCGGAGCCGTCGGCGACAATGAGATAGTCGGCTCGCATCGGGTAAGGCATCGAAGGCCGGTCGCCGTCCCTTTGGGCCACCGTCGCCGTCACGCCCGCGTCGTCTTGTTCGATGGCGATCACCTCGGTGCCGAAGCGGACCTCGGCTCCCCGGTCCCGCGCGGCACGGAGCAGGATCTCGTCGAGGAGGTCCTGACTGCATCGGCCGCCTTGGACGGGGCTCAGGCTCGCTCCCGGATCGATCCCCAGCGCAGCTCCCGACGAAAAGGTGGTCCAGTCGGCGCTGGCCAGGGTCTTGACCGTGATCCGCCCGACGCCGGGCGTCAATCGTCCGCCGGCGGCCCGCACTTCATCGTCGAGGCCCAGCTCCCGGAAGATCTCGACCGTGCGGACGCCGATGCCGAGAGCCCGGGGGTGGATCGAGAGGGCCGCCCGCCGCTCGACGGCCAGGGCCGGCACGCCGTGATGGGCGAGGAAAAGCGCGGCCGACAAGCCGACCGTGCCACCGCCGGCGATCAGAATGGGGACGTGCTCTTGGGAATCTTTCATGGCCCTCCCGGGCTCCCGAAATCCTGCACCCAGACCACCGTATCCCCCATGGCGGCATTGCGGCCGACGGCGACTCCCACGCCGAGGTGCGTGAAGGCGGGGAGGAGGAGGTTGCGGCGGTGCTCGGAGCTGGCCATCCAGTTGTTCACCACTTCCTGGACGGCGAGCGGTCCGCGCGCGATGTTCTCTCCCACGATGCGGCCGGCGTAGCCGCCTTTGCGGGTGCGGCTGGCGGGGCTCGAGCCGTCGGGCGAGATGTGGTTGTAGTAGGAGCGCACCAGCATGTCCTCTGCGTGGCGTTGGGCGGCGGCGTCGAGCCGCGGATCGGGTCGCAGCGGGGGAGCACCGGCCGCGGCGCGCTCGGCGTTCACCCGGTCGAGCATCTCGGCGCGCACCCTCTCCAGATTGCTTAAGGGCGCCGTCTCCCGGGCGAACGACTCGCTCTCTCGCCAGGCCAGGAAGAAAGTATAGAGGGGAGAACCCTTCAGATTGCTGATCCCGACGCCCAGCTCCTGGTAGTTGGGCTCGAGGAGGGCCTGATAGCTCGCCGGCAGATCGCTCCGGATCCACGCCAGCACCTCGGCCGCATTGCCCGGCGCCGCCGCGAACTCCTGGTGCCAGCCGTGGGCGACGTAGCCCACCTTGCGCAGCCGTTGGTGGATGCGGGGGATGGCCTGCTCGTCATAGTGGACGGCGCCCCCGGCATCGCGCACCTCTTCGGCATTCTGCTGCGCCACCCGGTTCAAGGGCTCCGCCAGGACGAGCGGCCGGGCTCCGGCCGTGGACCGTTCCTCGTTCAGGCGGGCGAGGAACTCCTGGCGCACCTGATCCGGCGACGGAGGCCCCACGGTGGAGAGGCTGTCCGTAGCCTGGGCGGCGAGGAGAAGAAGGAGAATCGCGGCGAACGGCATGTAGGGAATCTAAACATGGTCCGCCGATTGCTTGTTCCCCTGCGAACGAGGTTTCGGAAAGCGAGACGGAGACGATGCGTGTGACGGTACTGGTGAATCGCGGCTCGGGGACGGTCAAAAAGAAGAAGCTGACCGCCGAAAGCCTGCGGGAGATGTTTCAAAAAGTTGGAGTCGAGGCGGACGTCCGGTTCATTCCGGGACGGCGGATTCCGGACGCCGCTCGCGAGGCCATGAAAGGGGGAGCCGAGGTGGTGGTGGCGGGTGGCGGGGACGGCACCCTCCGTAGCGTGGCCGCCGTGCTGATCGGCGGCGATGTTCCGCTGGGAGTGCTGCCGCTCGGCACGCTGAACCACTTCGCCTCGAACCTGAAGATCCCCGGCGATATCGAGGGTGCCGTCCAGGTGATCGCGGAAGGGACCGCCCGCGCCATTGACGTCGGCGAGGTCAACGGCGAGATCTTCCTCAACAACTCGTCGATCGGGTTCTACCCGCCCATCGTCCAGGCGCGCGACCAGGAGATGCGGCACTCCAAGCTCAACAAGTGGGTGGCGATGGCCGTTGCCACGTTCAGGCTGATGCCGAAGCTCTCGCCGCTCGATCTGAAGGTCTCGTCCGGAGACTGGCAGGTCGACCGGAAGACCGAGGTTCTTTTCGTCGGCAACAGCGAGTACCGGATGAGCGCCTTGGATCATGGCGCCCCCGATCGCCTGGAGGGCGACGGATTCCTCTGTGTCTATGTCGCCCACACCGGCAGCCGGCTCGCCCTTTTCGGCCTCGCGCTCGCCGGGTTGTTCCGCGACGTCAAGCGGACCAAGAGCGTCGAGGACTGGAAGCTGCGCGAGTTCAAGGTCGACGTGCGGCAGACGCGGGCGATCCCGGTCGCCTTCGACGGCGAGGTCAGTACCCTGAGGTCTCCTCTCCTCTTCCGGAAGCGCGTCGGGGATCTGCGGGTGATCGTGCCGCCCCCGGAGCCCCCAGCTCCTGATTGAGCACCTCCATCGCCCGGTCGAGCACCTCGTCCTTGCCGTCGCGCAGGCCCTGGAGGGTGGGTGCGACGAGGACGTCCGGCACCAGGCCGATGCGCTGGAGCTGGCGGCCGTCGGCGTGGCGCACGTCGTGGCCGGTGAAGAACATCCTGGCGCCGCCGGGCAGGGTCAGGTCGGTGACGTCGCCGTTGGCTCCGGCCGAGGGGGTGCCCACGAACTTCGTGCCGTTGGCCGCCTCGTAGAAGAGGCCGCTGTGCTCGGATTGGCTGATGGCCCGCTCGTCGATCAGCATCACCGTCTTGCCCGTGTACTTCCACTTGGAGGAGACGGGCAGCGGCTGGGAGAATTGGAACCCGGTCTCCGCGAGGTCGGCGTCGAAGGCCGCCGAGACCTCGGCTCGCCGGAAGGTGGCGCCATAGGTCGCGCCGCGGGTGTTGATGCGCGGGGCGATGGACCACGCCGTGCCGCGGGGATAGCCGCGCATGTCGAAGACGATGCCGCGAGTCGCCTTGAGCGTCTCGAACATGCCGTCCACCTCGGGCACCGTCAGCCGGGTCAGGTCGACATAGCCGAGATTGCCGGGCAGGACGCGGACGACCTCCCCGGGCCTGATTCGCTCCCACGGCCCGCGCGGCAGCTTCACCTCCTTGGTGCCCTCCCGGCCGCGCAGGGCGAGGACAGCCGTGGAGTCCTTGGGGCCGAAGAGGGCAAAGCCGCAGAGCCTGGTCCGCCGGGCGACGTCGGTGGAGGAGGTCACGTAGGGCTCGAGCTCGCTTAACCTCTCCGCCATGCTCTTGCCGTCCACGCTCAGCACCACGTCGCCCACCGCGACGCCCGTGGCCTTTACCGCCGGATCGTCGCGCACCAGGGTGATCACGCAGGAGTCCGCGAGCCATCGGACGCCGACCGGGGCCGGCGCTTCGCCGAAGAACCGGTCGAGCTCAGGGAGGCCGGAGACACCGGTGTGTCCGTCGGTCACGCGAGCGGCCATCGCCGCCAGGGCGAGGGCATAGCCGCGGGCGCCCCTGGAGGCCTCCATCTTGACGATCGACTCGGGGAGCACGGCGTCCCAGTCGCCGATGAGGTGCTTGTAGGGATAGAAGAAATGGATGACGTTCCACATCCGGGCCACGGCCAGTAGCCGGTAGTCCGGCGAGGGGTCCTTCATTTCGGGATAGGGCTTGTCAGGACGCCAGAGGGCCTCCGGCAGCACGGTCTGGGATGCAGCCGCCGAGGCGGCGGCGGCCGGCGCCGGCTCCTTCGCCAAGTGGAGGGCGGCGGACAACGCCGCGTCCGCCGAGCTGGCCTCCGGCACCTCGGCGTCGGCGTGGATACCCTTCCAGCCCGGGAAGGGGACGATCTCGGTTGTCCGCATCAGTGCCTCGTAACCTTCGCCCAGATCCACGGGGTGCTGGCCGGAGGCGCTGTCGCCGGCAATCCTGCCCATGGCCACGATGGCGCCGTCACCGGCCGCCTGGAGCGCCAAGGCCACGGGGGGCACCTCGGTTCCCTGGTTGACCAGGAAGACCACGCGCTTGGGCGTCGAGCCGGCCACTGGCGCGAGCTCGTCCGCCATCAGGCTCATGAAGCCGGAGAAGTAGCCGCCCGAGCCCAGGAACGTCTGGCCGCGGTACCCCGAGTGCACGAGGTAGCGATGCGCCGGCAGCCGTAGCGGGCGGCTGATGAGGAGAGCGTCGAGCCCACGCAGGGCGGACTCGGGCTGATAGCTCTCGCCGGGCCGGGCGCGCAGGTCGACCACCACCGCCTTCGCCTTCGGCAACTCCACCGTCAGCGCCTTCTGCACTCTCCCTTGGTCCGTGAAGTCGCGAGCCACGTCAGATCGCAGATAGACGGAGAGCACTCCGTCCTCGACCCACTGGAAGGGCGCGGGAGGCTCGCCCTTCGCCGGCTCCGGCTCAGGGGTCGACTTGCGCACCCGGGTGGCCGGATCGCCGAGGGCGTCCAGCATGCCCTGGACGGCGGCGGCGTACTGCTCGGGCGTCGCGGCGGCGCGGACCCTGGGCAGGGCGTTCACCAGGGCGGCGTCCCAGTCCACGTCCTTGTAGGCCAGCCAGGGGTGGAGATAGCGGATCTGGCCCCACAGCTTCACGACGTGGACGAGCCGCTCGGTGACGGAGACAGGCGCCACCGGGCTCGGCGCCTGAGCCTGAGCCGAGGCCACGGCGAGCACGGCCACGATGAGGACTCCCAGGGTTCTCACCCACCCATTGCGTTGTCTCATATCTTCTCCCTTGAAAGAAGTTTAAGCCAGGAGCCGGGTAGAAAGGGGAATGTCTCCCCCTTGGGCCGCGCTTTAGGAGGGAGTTGGCGATCTTTTTCTTGGACTTTCCCAAGTCGACCCCTTGTAGGAGCTGTACCGATGTCAAAGCGTCTCTCCCTCTTGATGCTCATCCTGCTCGCCTTGACAGCCCTTCCTGCCGCCGCCACGACCGTGGTGGTGGGGACCGACGAAGATCTTTTCGACCAGGCACCCGTGGTGATCGAGGGCACCGTCCTCGGCTCGGCTCCCGCGCACGGCCGCCCGGCCACCGACTACCGGGTGCGGGTCGAGCGTGCCTTGAAAGGCAGGGTGTCCGGCACCGTCGTGGTCCAGGTGCTCGGCGGCGACGACGAGAAGGGCGCCCATCTGACGATCTGGGGCGCGCCGGCCTTCCAGACGGCTGAGCGCGCGGTGCTCTTCCTCGTCCCCCGAAGCGACGGCTCCTACGGGCCCCTCCACCTGGCTCTCGGCGCCTTCCATGAGATGCAGGCGGCCGGCGGCCAGACGGTGGCCGTCCGCGATCTGGAGGACTTGCAGGACGTATCCACCGGCGGCGCGAAGGCCGCGCAGGACTCCGTCCGCGACTCCGGACGCTTCGCCAACTGGCTGGCCGACCGCGCGGCCGGCCTGAAGCGCAACGCCGACTACTTCGTCTCGCTTCCGGCCTCCCAGGTGCGGGGCCTCCAGGAGAAGTTCACCTATCTCGGCGGCAGAAAGCAGCGCTGGAGCCAGTTCGACAGCGGCACCGCCGTGGGCTGGCGCATTGAGGCCTCCGGCCAGCCGGGCCTCGACGACGGCGGCGTCTCGGAGTTTCAGAACGCCCTCGCGGCCTGGGACAACGATCCGGCCACCAACATCAAGTACCGTTTCGACGGCACGACCGCGAGCACCGCCGGCTTCCAGCACACCGATGGCCTCAACTCCCTGATCTTCGAAGACCCCAACAACGAGGTCGACGGCACCTTCACCTGCGTCAGCCCCGGCCGTGGCAGCGGCGTTCTGGCGCTTGGCGGCACCTGGAGCCACTCGACGGCGAGCGGCGTCAGCCAGGTCGTCGAAGGCGACATCATCACCAACGACGGCGTCGGCTGCTGGTTCAACACTCCCAAGCGGGCGGAGCAGGTCTTCACCCACGAGCTCGGCCACACCCTCGGCCTTGGCCACTCCTGCGGCGACGCCCGCAGCGGCGACTGCATCGCCGGCTCGCTTCAGGACGACGCCATCATGCGCGCCAACGCCCATGCCGACGAACGTGGCGCCCGCTTGAACGACGACGACCGCGCCGGCATCCTGACCCTGTACCCGGGCGCGGACCCGCCGCAAGCCACCGCGCCGGCCGCCCCCACCAACCTGGTGGCCACCCCGGCTTCGACGACCTCGATCCAGCTCGCCTGGACCGACAATGCCGGCAACGAAACGGCCTACCGGGTGGAGATGAAGTCCACGGGGGCCTTCGCCGTCGTCGCGAACCCGGGCGCCAACGTCACTTCGGCGACGATCGCCGGCCTCAAGGCGGGAACCCTCTACACCTTCCGCGTACAGGCCCGCAACACGCTTTCTTCGCCGTACTCCAACCTGGCGAGCGCCACGACCCCGGCCGCCCTCCAGCCGCCGGCGGCGCCGTCGAACCTCACGGCTGTCCAGATTTTCAATCCCGACCCCAACGCGGGCCTGAACTTCATGATCCGTCTCGACTGGCGGAACAATTCGAGCAACGAGACGGGATTCGTCATCGACATGAACTGGCCCGACCGCGGCAACATCACGGTGGCCCTCCCGGTCGATCCGCACGTCAATACCTTCGTCGTCGACGGGCGCACTCCCAACGTGCCCTACACCTTCCGCATCCGTGCCGTGAACCCCGCCGGCAGCTCGGCCTTCTCCAACGAGGCGAGCGCCACCGCCGTCGACCTTCCCGCCGGACCCTGCGTGGTCGGGCCGCAGATCCTCTGCCTTCAGGGCAACCGGTTCCGCGTCTCCACCCGCTGGCGCACCAGTACCGCGACCGGCAACGGCACGGCCGTGCCGCAGTCGGACCAGACCGGCCTGTTCTGGTTTTTCGGCGCCTCGAATATCGAGCTGATCGTGAAGATGATCGACGGCCGCGGCCTCAACGGCTTCTTCTGGACCTACTACGGCGGCCTCTCCGACCAGGAGTACTGGATCACCGTCGCCGACACCCAGACCGGTGACAGCCGCACCTACCACAACGATCCGGGAAACCTCTGCGGCCGAGGGGACGTCAACGCCTTCGCGGCGTCCGGGAGCCCGTCCACGGCGGCCCCGGTGACCGCTGCGGACGGCACCTGCGCGCCGGGCGCCCTCTGTCTCCTGGGCGGCCGCTTCCAGGCGACCGTCCACTGGACGGTTCCCGGCTTCGGCGCCGGCAGCGGCGAGGGTACCCCCGTGCCCCTCAACGACGTCAGCGGCCTGTTCTGGTTCTTCGATGCGGCCAACATCGAGCTGGTGGTGAAGGTGATCGACGCCCGGACGGTCAATGGCAAGTTCTGGGTGTTCTACGGCGCCCTTTCGGACGTGCAGTACGACCTGACGGTGACCGACACCGCCACGGGCTTTTCGCACACCTACCATAACAACCAGGGCAACCTTTGCGGCAAGGGAGACACCGGCACGTTCCCCGGGTAACTGACAGGTGTATGGCGAGGGTTACAGTGGAGCCCCGCGGTAAACGTGGTCTGGGAGGGGGAAGCGGCACCTGGCATCCAGGTTGCTCTTAGAATGGGTGCAGGTTTGAAAAGGAGAGAGCTATGACTTCCAAAACCCCCGTCATCTTCGCCCTGTTCGGGCTTCTGGCCGTCGCGGCCCTGCCGGCCTCCGCCCAGTACCGCCATCATGCCTACGGCTCCAACTGGGACGGCGAGTTCCGCCTGCGCGTCGGCGCCTTCCAGCCGGAGGGCGACTCGTCCTACTGGGATGGCATCCGTACAGACTTCACCAACTCCTCCACGCGCGATTTCCAGGCCCCCGACTTCGGCATCGACTACCTTCTGCCCCTCAACGGCCCGCTCGCTTTGATGTTCTCGGGCTCCGTCTACCGGGGAACCACCACCAACTCCTACCGCCACTTCGCGGACAACTTCAACGACCGCATCCGGCACGATACGACGCTCGACATCGCTTCGCTGACCGCCGGCCTGCTGATCCACCTGGCGCCGCGCAATGCCCCCATCCAGCCCTACATCGGCGCCGGTGGCGGCGTCTACCCGTGGCGTCTGAAGGAGTCAGGTGACTTCGTCGACCTCAACACCACCAACCGCGAGATCTTCTCGGCGGACTTCAAGGCGGACGGCACCGCCTTCGGCTACTTCGGCGTGGTCGGCCTGGAAGTGCCGATCTCCCGCCGTGTCAACCTCTTCGCCGAGGGGCGCTGGACCCGCGTCGACGACGACCTCAACAAGGACTTCGACAGCCTCGGCAAGATCGACCTCTCCGGCCGCGAAATCGCCGCCGGCGTTTCCTGGACCCTGTAGTCCCGCTCAAGCCAAAAGAAAAAGGCCGCCGCCTCCCGGGAGGCGGCGGCCTTTTGTATATAAACTCAGATCCCTCGGTTAATGCGGGACCTGGGAGAACGTGGAGGCCTCGAGGGGCGTCTCGAAGAGCAGGCGTCCCTCGCGGTAGGAGGCGCCCCGCAGGGTGAGGGCGAGGGCATCGCCCAGATCTCCGGCGAGGTGGATCTTGAGGTTGTCGCGCACCTCCGTCGGGAGGTCGTCGAGGTCGGCCTCGTTGTCCTTCGGCACCAGGATCTCGTTGATGCCGCTGCGCACCGCGCCGAGCACCTTCTCCTTGACGCCGCCGATGGGCAGCACGCGACCGGAGAGCGTGATCTCACCCGTAATGGCGATGTCGTGCCGCGCCGGCCGGCCCGAGAGGGCCGAGACCATGGCGGTCGCCAGCGCCACGCCGGCCGAGGGACCATCCTTGGGAATGGCGCCCGCGGGGACGTGGATGTGCAGATCGCGCTCGAAGCACTCGCCCGGAATGCCCAGCGACTCGGCGTGCGACCGGGCATAGGTCCAGGCGGCCCGGGCGGACTCCTTCATCACGTCGCCGAGCTGGCCGGTGAGCACCAGCTCGCCCTTCCCCTTCATGGTCGACGCCTCGACGAACATGATGTCGCCGCCCATCGGGGTGTAGTACATGCCGGTGGCGACTCCCACCTGGTCGGCGCGGGCCGCCTGCTCGGGGTGGACCTTGGGCCGGCCCAGGAGCTCGCGCACCTTGGTCGAGTCGACGTCCACCCGCTCGGCCTCGCGGCCGGCGATCTTGCGGGCCACCTTGCGGCCCACCTTGCCGATCTGGCGTTCGAGCTGCCGCACGCCGGCCTCCCGGGTGTAGCCGCTGATCATCTCCGCCAGGGCCTCGTCGGTGATGGCGATGCGGTCCAGGCTGAGGCCGTTCTCCTTGAGCTGCCGCGGCACCAGGTACCGCTGGGCGATGGTCAGCTTCTCGCGCTCGGTATAGCCGGAGAACTCCACCACCTCCATGCGGTCGAGCAGCGGCCCCGGGATGTTCTGGATGAAGTTCGCCGTGGCGATGAACAGCACCTCCGAGAGGTCGAACGGCACGCCGATGTAGTGATCGGTGAAGCTGTCGTTCTGCGCCGGATCGAGAACCTCGAGGAGAGCGCTCGCCGGATCGCCCTGGAAGGAGACGCCCAGCTTGTCGACCTCGTCGAGGAGGAAGACCGGGTTCTTGGTGCCGGCGTGCTTCATCCCCTGGATGATGCGGCCGGCCATGGCGCCGACGTAGGTACGCCGGTGGCCCCGGATGTCGGCCTCGTCGCGCACGCCGCCGAGCGAGATGCGGACGTACTTGCGCCCCATGGAGCGGGCGATGGACTTGGCGACCGAGGTCTTGCCGACGCCGGGAGGGCCGACGAAGAGAAGGATCGGGCCCTTGGCCATCTTGTCGTCGGAATTGCCGGGCACCGCTTCCTTGCCGATCGCCGGGATCTCGTCGGTCTCGAAGGTCTCGTTGATCTCGCCATCCTCGCGGGCCTCGGCCTCCTGCTCGGCCTTGAGCGTGTCGGCGTCGTCCTGCCGGAGCTGGCGCACGGCCAGGAACTCCAGCACGCGATCCTTCACATCGCCCAGGGCGTAGTGGTCCGTCTCCAGGATCTCGGCGGCCTTGGGGATGTCCAGATGCTCGTCGCTGCGGGTGTTCCAGGGCAGCTCGGCGATGGCCTCCAGGTAGGTGCGGATGACCTGCCCTTCCATGGCCTCGCGGCCCATGCGGGCGAGGCGTCCGAGCTCGCGGTCCACTTCCTTGCGGGCCTCTTCGGGAAGGTCGAGCTTGGCGAGCTTCTCGCGCAGCTCGTCGGTCTCGTTGCCGCCCTCGCCCTCGCCCAGCTCTTTCTGGATGGCCTTGAGCTGCTCGCGCAGGAACATCTCACGCTGGCGGTCGCCCAGCTCCTCCTGCACCTTGCTCTTGATGTCCTGCTGGGCCTCCAGCACGCTGAGCTGGCGCTGGACGTGGATCAGCACGCGGCGCATCCGCTCCTCGACCGACAGGGTCTCGAGCAGGCTCTGGCGCTGCGCCTTGGTGACGTCGGTGTAGCCGGCGACGAGGTCGGCGAGGCGGCCCGGATCGTCGACGCCTTCGAGAACCTGCTGCACGACCTCCTCGGGAAGCCCGGACTTCATGCCTAGCTCGCCGGCCCGCTCCCGCAGCTCGCGGAAGAGACCCACGAAGGCGGGGTCCTGCGTGTTGAGAGGCTGCATCTCCTCGGCTTCACGCAGCACGGCCACGAAATGGCCGTTCTGCTCGGTGACTCTCATCGCGATACCCCGGTGCTCGCCGTGCAGCAGGAGCTGCATGCCCGCGAGGCCCCGCTGGAGCTGGCCGATACGGGCCACGGTGCCTATCGTGTGCAGCGATTCGGGGGTAACCTCCTGGCCCTCCTCCCGCTGCGACACCGCGAAGACGAGGCGGTCCGGAGTCTTCAAAGCAGCTTCAATAGCCCGAAGAGTGGCCGGCTTGCCGGCGTTGATCGGTGCCGTGACACCGGGGAAAAGGACGAAATCCCTCAGCGGAAGGACAGGAAGAGTCAGTCGTTCGTTCATCTCAAGTCTCCTTGCCGACCGCACCGCCTCGTTGGCTTGCGGTCTCGTACCTCAGAGTAACCAGATCCCCGGACCGGGCATTCCAAGACCTGCGTGCCTGGCGCTCAGCCTTGAGAGAAGACTAGCGCGGACTGGCGGAAATGAAAAGAGCCGAGACTGAGTAACTTGACATGGCAGCACTAAGACTTGGGTAGGCTCAAGGGAGCTCCAGGGTTCGCCTCCGTGTCGCAACGTCCTCTTTGCAGAGCGATTCCGTCCGCTTCACAGCTCGGCCCCGGCCCCTGCCAACAGCTCGGGAAGCTCTCGGCAGGCTGGGGGTAGGCGCTGGCGGCCCCCCGGCATTACTCTTGCGAGTTCCGCAAGCACAGCACGAAGCTCTGGTTGCACCTCAGCGGGTTGCCCATGAAGAATGGAGGGCACGATGGACTCGACTACCAGCCGTCTCGCGGGTTTGGTTCTACCTGTTTTTCTCACCGGCGCTCTGCGGTTGGCGGCGCAGCCGCCGGCTCCTGTTCCCGAAACCTTCAGCTCCTCGATCGACGTGCGCGTGGTCAATGTCGAGGCGGTGGTGACCGACCGCGGCGGCCAGCGCGTTTCCGGCTTGACGGCGAAGGACTTCCGGCTGCGGGTGGACGGCCGGGAGACGCCGATCGACTCCTTCGCGGAGATTGGCGGAGAGAAGGGTGGGCTCGTCGCCGCGAGCGCCGGCCCGGCCGGCACCGCGGGATCCCCGGAGACCGCCGCACCGCCCCAGGGGCGGAGCCTGGTGGTGTTCATCGACGAGAGCTTTGCGGTCAAGACCCATCGCGACGTCGTGCTCAGGAAGCTCGCGACTCAGCTCGGGCAGCTCGAGGCGACGGACCGGGTGGCGGTGGTGGCTTTTGACGGCAGCCGGATGGCCGTGCTCTGCGACTGGACGAGCGACCACGGCGCTCTGGCCGCCGTGCTCGCCAAGGCCCAGCTCCGCCCGGCGAATGGCGTTGCGACGGTCGGGGCGCGGCGAAGGGCCCAGGACGACGCAGACTTCCTGGCCGCGGTCGAAGAGGCCCTCGGCGAGGGCGGCCCCAGCGATCCACAGGTCAATGGCGCCGTGAAGCCGAGTGGAGTGCCGATACTCAGTCTGATGGATCCGCCGACCTCGGGGGGCATGGCCCGCGTTTCCACCGCCGTCACCGCGACCTTGCGGGCTTTCGCCAACGCTCCGGGGCGCAAGATCATGCTCCTGCTTTCGGGCGGCTGGCCCACGCTCTCGGTCGCCGTGCCGGTGATCGGCGAGGCCAACCGGCTGGGCTACACCCTCTACCCGGTGGATGTCACGGGAGTGGACACGACGTTTCTCGCCAACGACGCCAGCTACCAGGGATCCAGCCCCGTGGGACAGATGAAAGACACCTGGGAGTCGAACGCCGAATACACCCTGGAGGTGATGGCGAGGGCCACGGGCGGCAAGGCCTCGATCGACAGCGCCCGTCTCGAGGCGCTGCCGCGCGCCCTGGAGGATACGAGCGCCTACTACTGGCTGAGCTTCACGCCGCACTGGACGGGCGACGACCGCAGCCACCGCATTCAGTTGGAAATGAGCCGGCCCGGGCTCAAGGTGCGCTCGCGCCGCAGCTTCGCCGACTTTTCCCCGGCCTCCCGGGCCCGGGTCAACGCCGAGGACGTCCTCTTTTTCGGCGGCGACCCGGCGGCCAGGAAGCTCGGCGTGCTGGCCGGTCCACCGAGAAAACAGTCCTTGGGCAGCCAGCGGGTTCCCTTCCTCCTGACGATCCCCCTGGCCTCTTTCGCCGCCCGCCGGGAAGGACGGCCCGTCACCGATCTCGTGCTCACCGTGCAGACCGATGTCGACTCCGGCGCCCGAACGCGGTTCCCGGACACTCCCGTTCACCTGGCGCCCGAGCCGATCGTGGCAATGGACGGCACGGCCCATTTCAAGGTCAGCTTTCCCCTTGCACATGGCGGCCAGCGGCTGGTGTTCACTCTTCGCGACCCGGTCTCCGGCACGATGATCTGGGGGGAGACGCGACTTCAGCTCTAGCCATGGAACCGGGTCCGTAGCCTGGCGGAGAGAATTCTCCGGGGGATCGAAGTGTTCCCCGTATCGTCATGGATATGGAATCGCCCCGCCATCGCTTCGCGGCCATCGCCGGCCTTCCCGACGAGCGCATCGACCTCGCGGAGGCCGCCCTGTGGATCGCGGCCGAGGAGCAGCCGGGGGTCGAGCCGGCTCCCTGGCTCGCCCGATTGGATGAGATGGGCGAGTGCCTGCGCTCCCGCCTGAGCGGGGTATCGACCGACCTCGGCCGGGTCGAGCTGCTGGCCGGCTTCCTCTCCGGCGAGGTCGGGCTGCGGGGCAACGAGGTGGACTACTACGACCCCCGCAACAGCTTCCTGAACGAGGTGCTGGAGCGCCGGCTGGGCATCCCCATCACCCTGGCCCTGGTCTACATGGAGGTGGGCCGGCGGGCGGGGGTGCCGCTGGTGGGAGTGGGCTTCCCCGGCCACTTCCTGCTGCGGCACGCCGTCCACTCGTGCCTCCTGCTGGACCCGTTCGACGACGGCCGGCTGCTGACCGAAGGGGACTGCCGGCAGATGCTGGAGCAGTTGAGCGGCGGCTCCCTGCCCTTCGACTCCCGCCTGCTGAAGCCATCGACCCCGCGGCAGATCCTGGTGCGCATGCTCAACAACCTGCGGGGGATCTACCTGAACCGCAGCGAGCCGCTGCGGGTGATCGGGGTACTGGACCGCGTCGTGCTGCTCGACCCCGACGATGTCGGCGCCCGCCGCGACCGCGGCCTTCTCTGCCTGCGCTGGGGCGATCCCCACCGGGGGATCGACGACCTGGAGCGCTACCTTGACCTGGAGCCCGAAGCTCCGGACACCGAGGCCGTCGAGAAGCTGCTGGTCGAGGCCCGGCGGCGGATGGGGCAGGTCCACTGAGGCGGAAGTTTTACCGCCGCGTTCCGAACGTCTGTACCCACTCCACCCGATACCTGCCGCCGCTCTTGCCGAGCGCGAGGCCGGCGCCGAGCTCCTTGAAGTCGCGGTCGAGGATGTTGCGGCGGTGCCCCGGGCTGTGCATCCAGGTGGTCATCACCTCCGCGAGGGAGGTCTGCCCTTCGGCGATGTTCTCGCCGATTGCCCGCCACTCATAACCGGCGTCCTTCGCGCGCTCGCGCACCGTGTGCTTCTCGGGACTCTCATGGGCGAAGTAGTTGCGGGCCAGCATGTCCGCGGCGTGGCGCTGGGCGGCCACGTCGAGCCGGATATTCTCGGTCAAGGGCGGCGATCCGGCGCGCTTGCGCTCGGCGTTGACGGCGGCGAGCATGGCGGCGCGCATCTTGGCGAGGTCACCGAGCCCCTGAGTCTGGCGGCTGAAGTGCTCGGCCGCGGGTACGGCGTAGAGGACGACGTAGAGGGGAACGCCGTCCAGGCGGTCAAGGCCGATTCCGAGATCCCGGAACTGCGGATCGAGGAGCTTGCGCCAGATCCCGGCATCGCCCTCTCGCAGGTTGCGCAGAATTCTGTTGGCGTCGCCCGTGGCGGCCTGGAGGCTCTCGGCCCACTCGTGGGCGTCGTAGCCCGCCTGCTTCATACGCTCGCCCACGACCTCCTTGTTGCCGGAGGGGAGCCGCAGCGACTTGCCGCGGCGGGCGATCTCCCCGGCGTGCCACTGGGCCACCTGTCCAAGAGCCGGGGAGAGGCTGAGGGGAGGCGCGCCGGCCTTCTGCCGCTCCCGGTTGATGAGCTGCGACAACTCCTGACGGATATCGGCGCTGGCGGCGGTGGGGAAGAAGGCCATGAGGAAGAGAAGGAGGAGGACGGCGAGGTCACGCATGGGTCCTTCAGAGTAGCAAAAGTTGCCGCGCGGCCTCTGGAGGCCGTGGCCGTCCTTGCGTGGTGGTGGCCGACTAGATTCGAAGGATGCGTTCTTTCGTCGCTCTCGCCGTAGCGCCTGTCGGCGCCTGGGTGAGCCGTCTGATGCATCCGATGGAACGTCGGATCCATCCGGCGTGACGTCGGACTCTCCAACGGAGCGTCGGACTTTCCGATGAGCCGTTGGACGCAGCCAATGGAGCGTTGTCTCCTTCCCTCGTCACGTCGGACCGATCCAATGGAGCGTCGGACTTTCCGATGATTCGTCGGAGCATCCAACGGAGCATTGTCTCCCTACGACGTGTCGTCGGATCGATCCAACGCAGCGTCGGACTGTCGATGAGCCGTTGGATGCAGCCGATGAAGCGTCCGATCGATCCGATGTGACGTCGGCTCCATCCAACGGAGCGTCGGACTTTCCGAGGAGCCGTCGGAGCATCCAACGGAGCATTGTCTCCCGACGACGTGTCGTCCGATTGATCCAACGCAGCGTCGGACCGTCGATGAGCCGTTGGATGCATCCGATGAAGCGTCCGATTGATCCAATGAGCCGTTGGCTCCATCCTGCTGATGCCAGAATGGTGTTACACTTCGTCCGATGGGTCATACAATCTCAGTTCGCCTCAGTGAAGAGTTGGCCGCTTGGCTCGAAGTGGCTGCGGCGCGGAGCGGTGTGTCCCAGGGCAAGCTCGTCCGTGACCAGTTGGAGAAGGCCATGGCGAGCGGCGAGGGCCAGGGATTTCTACACTTGGCCGGAGCGGTGGACGGACCGGAGGACTTGTCCCGCCGCAAGGGCTTTTCGCGCTCGTGAAGGGGATCGCCGACACTGGCTTTCTCGTCGCCTTCGCCAATCGAAACGACATCTACCATTCCTGGGCTGTCAGCCTCGCGAGGGAAGTCACTGAGCCTTTGCTCACTTGCGAGGCGGTGCTGGCCGAGACGGCCTTTCATCTCCAGAACGTCCCGCTCGTGTTTTCCATGGTGACGGAGGGGCTGGTCGAGCTTGCCTTCGATTGCCGGTCTCAACTAGGTCAGCTTGCGGTGCTGGCGGACCGTTATTCCGACCGGAAGCCGGATCTGGCGGATCTCTGCCTGATTCGCATGAGCGAGATCTATCCACGGCACAGCGTCATCACAGTGGACCGAACGGATTTCAACGTCTATCGCCGCAACAAGCGGGAGGCGATTCCGCTGATCTGTCCTCCCTGAAAGAGGCTTTCCGGGAATGCTCGGGAGGCACGTCTCTACGTCCTCCGTCCAGCATCTTCCTGACGCGCAGGCACTCAGCCCCACGGGGCGCGCTCACACAGACCGGGAGAAGAGGGAGAAACTGGCGGGGGAGCTTCCGGGTCTTGAGGGAAAGTGGTACTCTCCCTCTGTGGCTACCACAACGACTTTCCTGACCCTCGACAAGAAGGGGCGAACCACCTTCCCGGAAGAAGTCCGCCAAGCGCTTGGCGTGGCGGCTGGGGACTTTATTCTCTTGGAGCGCACTGAGAGAGGGACGTTCGAGCTCGTTCCGGCTACTCTCGTACCCAACGATCAGCTCTGGTTTCATCATCCAGAGATGCAGGCGCGGATCGCCAGGGCTGAGGAGGATTTCGCCTTGGGACGGGCCACACGCACCGAGACTCCGGAACAGGCTCAGGCATTTCTCGATAGCTTGAAGACGCGGCGCTGAGCTCCGGATGGCTCGCAAGCAGACTTTCCTTTCCGCTCGGTGGTCAGACTCATGGAAGGAGAGCTACGCAAAGCTCAGTGCCGAGCGTCAAGCGGCCTGCGACGGTGCCACTATAGCGCTCATCAAGCAAACTTTTTCCCCGGGCCTGAGAGTCAAGCCGATCCAGCCCGACAAGTATTTTCTGGAGGCGCGGATCAACAGCGGAGACGGAATTGTCTTCCGACTTGAAGAGGGAGTGATCCTCTTTATCGACGTAGTGACCCACGACGAGATCTCTCGCTACGGTAAACGGCCGAGAGGCTCAGGACACTGATTGGCGAGGAAACCTGGGAGCGGCGAGAGACGCCATCGCCCCGTCATAGATCCTCGTCGTTCAGGAGGTCGTGGCCGCCTCTGAGACGTCCCGCCTGCAAGGGACTGCGGTCGATCTCGTGGACGGGCTGGGAACGTCTCTATGTCCTCCGTCCAGCGGCTCCCGAGCTCATGAGCCTTGCGCGTCTTGCCTGTGATAGCGTTCTCCCGCGCCCCACTCAGCGGCGCCTTTCAGCTCTCATATCCCCAGGAGGAGCCCGGCCGTGGCCAGGACATTCAATGACTTGACACCGCCCGCGAACGGCCAGGAGATCACCTGGAACGCCGCGGATCGCCGTCTGCAGGTTCCGGATCACCCCGTCATCCCCTTCATCGAGGGGGACGGCACCGGGCCGGATATTTGGAAGGCCACCCGCCGGGTGCTCGACGGCGCGGTGGAGAAGACGTACAAGGGCGCGCGCTCCATCGAGTGGTTCGAGGTGCTGGCGGGCGAGAAGGCCTACAACCGGAAGGGGGAGTGGCTCCCCCAGGACACTCTCGACGCCATCCAGCACTACCGGATCGCCATCAAGGGCCCGCTGACGACTCCCGTCGGCGGCGGTATCCGCAGCCTCAACGTCAGCCTGCGCCAGATCCTCGACCTCTATACCTGCGTGCGCCCCGTGCGCTACTACCCGGGCGTGCCGTCGCCGGTCAAGCATCCCGAGAAGGTGGACATGATCGTCTTCCGTGAGAATACGGAGGACGTCTACGCCGGCATCGAGTGGAAAGCAGGTTCGGACGAGGCGAAGAAGCTCATCGAGTTCCTCGCCGGCCTTGGCAAGAAGGTGCGGCCGGACAGCGGCCTCGGCATCAAACCCATCTCCGAGACCGGCAGCAAGCGGCTGGTGCGCAAGGCCCTTCAGTACGCCATCGCCTACGGCCGCAAGAGCGTCACCCTGGTGCACAAGGGCAACATCATGAAGTTCACCGAGGGGGCTTTCAAGGACTGGGGATACGAGGTGGCACGCGAGGAGTTCGGCGACCACACCGTCACCGAGGACGAGGTCTGGAGCACGCACGGCGGCAAGGCGCCCGAAGGGAAGATCGTCATCAAGGACCGCATCGCGGACTCCACCTTCCAGCAGGTGCTGCTGCGCCCCGAGGAGTACGACATCCTCGCCACCACCAACCTCAACGGCGACTATCTCTCCGACGCCCTGGCGGCCCAGGTGGGCGGCCTCGGCATCGCTCCCGGCAGCAACGAGGGGGATGGTTTCGCCGTTTTCGAAGCCACCCACGGCACGGCGCCCAAGTATGCCGACCAGGACAAGATCAACCCCGGCTCGCTGATCCTCTCCGGCGTCATGATGCTGCGCTGGCTGGGCTGGGGCGAAGCGGGCGACGCCATCGAACGGGCGCTCGCCAAGACCATCGAGCAGAAGCGGGTCACCTACGATCTCGAGCGGCAGATGGCGGGGGCGACCCTCCTCGGTACCTCGGCGTTCGCGGGCGCGATCCTCGAGAACCTTTAGGAGAATCCTTCGATGCGCTACAAAGTCACCGTGGTGGGCGCCGGCAACGTCGGCGCCACCTGTGCCCAATTGATCGCTCAGGCCGATCTGGCCGACGTGGTCATGATCGACGTCGCCGCCGAGCTCGCCACCGGCAAGGCTCTGGATATGATGGAGTCGGCCCCGGTGCTGGGCTTCAACGCCCGCATCACGGGCGGCGGCGACTACGACGCCACCGCCGGCTCGCAGGTCTGCGTCGTCACCGCCGGCCTCGCCCGCAAGCCCGGCATGAGCCGCGACGACCTGCTGGCGAAGAACACCGAGATCGTCACCCATGTGGTGTGGCAGCTCGTGGCGCGCTCGCCCGAGACCATTCTCATCATCGTCACCAACCCGCTCGACGCCATGTGCGAGGTGGCCCGGCGCGTTTCCGGCTTCCCCCGCGAGCGGGTGATCGGCATGGCCGGCGTGCTCGACGCGGCCCGCATGCGCTGGTTCATCGCCGAGAAGCTCAACGTCTCGGTGGAGGACGTCGACGCCTTCGTGCTCGGCGGCCATGGCGACACCATGGTGCCGCTGCCCCGCTACGCCACGGTCAACGGCATTCCCCTGCCGCAGCTCCTGGACGCGGAGACGATCGACAAGATCAACGACCGCACCAAGAACGGCGGCGCCGAGATCGTCAACTACTACAAGACGGGCTCCGCCTACTATGCGCCGGGGGCCTCCTCCTACGAGATGGTGGCGGCGATCCTTCACGACAAGAAGAAGATCCTCCCCTGCGCCGTCTACCTCCAGGGTGAGTACGGCCACCAGGGACTCTTCATCGGCGTGCCCTGCACGCTCGGGCGCGGCGGCATGGAGGGCGTCATTCAACTGGAGCTTTCGCCCGAGGAGCAGGCGCAGCTCGACAAGTCGGCCGCGGCGGTGCAGTCGCTGGTGGAGGCGTTGCCGAAGTAGGGGGCGTCGCAGGCCGCAGTTCCCCTCGCCCAAGACCCTCACCCCCTAGCCCCCTCTCCCGGCCCGGGAGAGGGGAAGGCATGCGAGGCGGTTTCGCGTTGCCCTCCCTCTTCTCCCGGTGTGGGGGGTGGGAGGGCCCGGGAGAAGAGGGCCGGGCTGATGAAGCGGTCCCCTACCCCCGCCACCCCAGAATCTGATCCACCGTGACCTGCGACACGGAGTGGTAGCCCGGCCGGGCTTTCTCGTAGATCCTCAATCCCATCTCCGCGCCTTCCGGGGTCTTCGCCAGCTCGGTGTAGATCGGCTTCAGGTACTTGCGCCGGCCCACGGTGGTGAGGAAACGCTCGAGGGCGGGGTAGGCGGGGTCGTACTTGCCCTGCACGACTTTGATCAGCCAGACGCTCAGGATCTCGCTGTTGCCCGAGTCGCTGAAGTGGAAGGTGGCGTCGAGGTCGGCCATCTTTGCTTTGTCGAGGGGCGTGGGGAGCGTCTGGAGGAAGTGTACCCAGTGATGCGTGGTCCAGCCGGTCGTCGCGATCTGCGACGCGGGCGCGCCGCCGCCGAAGGATTTGACGGCCTGATCGACGGGGGCGAAGGCCGCGGAGCGGGGCTCGATCGCGTTGGCGGGGAGGCCGGGGGAGTAGACCCAGGCGTCGATCTGGAGGCTCTTCGCCTGGGCCTCGTCGCCGCCGAGAAGATTCTGCTTCAGATATTGGACGAAGCGGGCGGAGTCCATGGACTGGAAGGCGAAGGTGTCGAAGTAGGTGCGCAGGAAGCGGTCGAACTTCTCGCGGCCCACCGAGGCCTCCAGAGTGCGCAGGAAGAGGGCGCCCTTCTCGTAGGCCACGTCGCCCGCGCTCTCGTCGGGATCGCGGCCGGCGAGGTTGAGGTAGAGCTGCGTGTCGGGGCTCGTGGCCCCCAGCTCCTGGAAGGCGTCGGCGAGATCCTGGCGGCCGAGCACGGCCAGCATGTCGAAGTAGGGGCGGCCGTAGACGGCCTCCATGATCCGCCCCTCGAAGTAGGTGGTGAAGCCCTCGTTCAGCCAGAAATCGTTCCAGGTGGCGTTGGTCACCAGGTTGCCGGACCAGGAGTGCGCCAGCTCGTGGGCCACCAGGGAGACGAGCGACCGGTCGCCGGCCAGAATGGTGGGCGTCGCGAAGGTCAGCCGCGGATTCTCCATGCCGCCGTAGGGGTAGCTCGCGGGGAGGATGAGAATGTCGTACCGCCCCCACTTGTAAGGACCGTAGAGGGCCTCGGCGGCGGCGATCATCTTCGGCGTGTCCGCCAGCTCCCAGGCGGCGCGCTCGGCGACGGAGGGGAGGGCGTAGACGCCGCTGTTCGTCCCGAGCGGCCGGAACTCGAGGTCGCCCACGGCCAGGGCCAGCAGGTAGGAGGGGATCGCCTGCGGCATGCGGAAACGGTAGACGCCGTCCATGGTCTTCTTGGTGGGGTTCTCGGCGCTCATGACGGCCATCAGCGAGGGCGGCGTTCTGACCGTCGCCTCATAGGTCATGCGCACGCCGGGGGAGTCCTGACAGGGGACCCAGGTGCGGGCCAGGATGGACTCGGACTGCGTGAAGAGGAGCGGCGAGGGGCTGCCGGCCTGCGCGGGAGTGAGCCACTGGAGGGCCGCGGCTTCCGGGCGTGTCGAGTAGTCGACGTTCACCCAGGCCGTGCCGGGCGCGATCTGGATGTCGAGCGCCTGGCCCAGGAGCTTGTCCGGTGTCGCCGGGGGGCCCAGGCTCCACTTCGCCTCGGCCTTGCCGTCGTCGAGGGTCACGCGCCGGATGTCCAGATCCCGGGTGTCGAGAATGAGATGGTCCACGCCGAGCTTGTTCTTCACCCGCAGGCTGGCGCGGCCCGTGAGCCGGCGGGCCTGGAAGTCGACCGACAGGTCGAGCTTGAGATGGTCGACCGTGGCCTCCTGGGGCCGGGCGTAGGAGTGCGGGTCCTGAACGGACTCGCTCACCACCTTCACCGTCGGCGCCGGCTCAGCCGGTTTCGCCGCACGGACGACTGGGGCCGCCGGGATCGGAGCGGCGGGTCTCGCGGGTCCCTTCGCGGTCGCCCGCGTTGGAGTCCGGGGAGTCGTCGGCTGGGTCGAGCCGGAGCAGGCGGCGAGGAGGAGGGCCAGGGCAGGGGCGGCGTAGAGCTTCGTCGTGGCATTCATGTCGGAGAGGGAAACAGCGGAGAGGGGGAGGAAAATCCGCCCCTGCGATACCATCCCCCCTCATGTCCAAGCCCTCCGCCGCTCCCCGACGCCGGATCACCGGCGAGGGCCTCCTCTTCGGGGTCCTCCTCGTCCTGCACGTGGCCCTGATCTGGGCGTTCCGCTTCGTCCCGACCCAGGACGGCCCGGGACATCAGGCGCTGGCCTTCATCCTGCGCCAGTTCGACCGGCCGGGCTCGGAGCTGCTGCGGCAGTATTACGTGCTCAACCGGGAGGCGCTGCCCAACGGCTTCATCTTCTTTCTGATGAACCGCGTTCTCCGCCTCCTCACGGTGCCGCTGGCGGAGAAGATGCTGCTCACCGCCTACGCGGTCCTGTTTCCCGTTTCGGTGCGCTACGCGCTTCGAGGAATCGACCGGCGGTCGGGATTCCTCGCCGTCCTCTCCTTCCCCTTTATCTACAACTACACGCTGCACATGGGGTTCTTCAACTTCTGCTTCAGCCTGCCGGCCTTCTTCTTCACCGCCGGCTACTGGCTGCGGCATGGCGAGCGGATGACGCCCTGGAAGACCGGGGGCTTGGCGCTCCTCATCCTCTGGGTGTACTTCTGCCATCCCGTGACCCTGGTGATGACGGTGGCCGCCCTGCTGACGCTGGCCGGCTGGCGCCTTCTCCTGGATCTTCGGGCCGGGCAGGGATCGCTATGGACCGGCCTTCGCCGCTGGCTCCTCGCGCCGCTGCTGGCGCTGCTTCCGGCGGTGATCCTCATGGCCGCTTTCCTGGGCAAGAGGATGGGCTCGAAGATCGATTTCCTTCCCTTGTGGGTGAAGATCAGGCACCTGGCGGCGCTCTACTCGCTGGCCTCGCTCAGCCACTGGACGCCACCCCTGGCGGCGGCGCTGGCCCTGCTGTTCTACATCAGTACTCTCCTCTGCCTGAGACAGCGGGGGAGCCGTCCGCTGGAAGCGCGGGACGGCCATCTCCTCGTCGTCCTGGTCTTCCTGGCGGCCTACTTCCTGGCGCCCAGCGAGATCTCCGGCGGCGGCTTCGTGAACCACCGGCTCCTCCTGTTCCCCTTCCTGGCCCTGATCCTCTGGCTCGGCGCCTTCGATCATTCGGCGAGGCGGCGGCTCGGGATTCAGGCCGTCGCGGCAACTCTCGCGGTGCTCTTCCTCTTCGTCTACGCCAGGGCCTACGCGATCATCGACCGGCATCTGGCGGAGATCGCCGAGGCCGGCCAGCACATCGAGCCGGACCACACCTTCCTCTACCTCTCCTACTCCAACTACGGCGAGCAGCCCAACGGCCGCGAGCTCGCCTTCCGCACTGAGCCCTTCCTCCACGCGGGGGGCTACATCGGGGCGGAGAAGCGGCTGGTGGATCTTTCGCTGTACGAGGCGAACGAGGACTACTTCCCGATCTACTACCGTCCGGAGCTGAACCCCTACGTCCACCTCTCCGTGGGCCTGCTGGGCATCGAGCAGCAGCCGCCCCGCGCGCAGATCCTTGCCTACCGGCAGCAGACGGGAGGGAAGGTGGACTACGTCCTGATCTGGGGCCTGCGGCAGGACCGGCTCGGGGAGCCGGCGGTGCGGAAGGTGCTGGATCAGTTGGCGATGGGGTATGACGTGGTGTGGCGGGGGACGGATGGTCTGGTGACGCTGTACAAGGCGCGGTGAGACGGGGCTAGGCATTACCGAAAGGGGGGGCCAGGATTGCGCTAGATTTCGCCGGGCCCTATGCGCTCGACTCGATTCTATACACCAAGTTGCCGTCCCGTGGTGTATCCCCGCGCCCGCTATACACTGAAAAGCCGCTAATCTGTGTATAGAGAGGGTGGGAGAGGCCGCCGGAGCCTTTTTATACACAGGTTGACGGCGTATTGGTGTATGGAATCGCCTCCCCGGCGTTCCTGAAGAGCAACCCCGCTCGATTTCGGCGTCGGATACACAGATCTTCAGTAAAAGAGTGTATCCGGGAAGGAATCTGTGTATGACTTGGGGGAATCTGTGTATAGCCGGGGCGGCGAGGCGTTCCGGGATGACCCGGGCTTCCCTGGATCGGGGAGAAGAGGGAGTGGTTTGTCGCGGCAATGAACGCCGGTCTGAGAGAACCTCGCCCCCAAGGTAGAGACGCCCAGAGGGTAGCGACAGCTACCCCGTGGGGCGTCTCCGGAGCGGCGACGGGGATCGGATTTGAAGGAGGCGTTCGGCGGCGGAAGGACTGGTGGATGAACGATCGATCCTGCCGATTTCGCCCACGATTCGGTCGTTCGCCCGCGCCAAAGGTGCGTGATTCCTCAGCCCAGGCCAACGGCCTGGGAACCGAACACAATGAACACCCTCGCCCTGAAGGGGCGTGATAACGTTTGCCTACGCTCGCCGATGAACGCGGCCCTTCAGGCCGCATGAAATCATGACCGCCTGCCAACCCAGGGCGTTGCCCTGGGCTCAGGGATCACGGCCCGTTGGGCCGTCTTGCCGGTAGAGGACGGTGTTCCGCCGTCTCTATCTCTCCCGGCGAGGCAGATGCCTTGCAGTTGGCCCCTCATCACCCCGGCCCTCTTCTCCCATCGCCCTCCCCCCGACCGGGAGAAGAGGGAGCGGTTTGTCGCGGACAAAGGCGACCGCTTGGTGCTGGCGTCTTTTCTGGATAGAATTTAGCCGTTATGGCACAGAGCAAACGAGCTCGAAGCGTTGAAGAAGAGATCGCAGCCCGCCGGGAGTTAGAGAAGGGATACCAGCCCAGGACAAAGCTTGGGGAGTCCCTTTGGAGGGCTCGCCAGGAGTTCCTGCGTTCGGGAGAGCCTTTCCTGGCCGTGGACGGTGACGAAAAAGAGCAGTCTTCCGAGATGACACCAGAAGAGAGGTTCAGGGCAGACCTCGACCAGCTCCTGTTCAATGCTCGCCAGGAATACCTGCGAGCCGGTGGAATTCCGCTGGATTGGGATGGCCTGGAGCGGGAGATCGCTGAGCGTCGGGGAGGCGTCCGCGAAGAGGATTGATGATGGGAGACACCGCCGAGCGGTCACCAATCCCTGTGGACAAGGACCTCCAGCCGAAAACTCCGCTCGGCCGCCGGCTCTGGGAGCTGCGCAAGCGTATCGTGGCCTCCGGGGAACCTTTGCTGGACTGGGACGACCTCGAGCGAGAGATCGCTGAGCGCCGGGGCGGCGTCAGCGAAACGGATTGAGTGTTTTCGGCGGCTGAAATCGCGTTCAATCATTTGTGGTCTTTTTGACGTCGCTCCAGAGGTCGATGAACGTCGCATCTTGAAGACGCACGGTTAGCCTGCGCTGTACCGCGCGTTGAGCCTCTAGTGAGCGCCTTGCAATCTCCTCAATTAGGCGCGCCTCCTCTCGCCCTGAAAGCAACTGATCTCCGACATGCCGGCTTCTGATGGCATCGGTGGTAGCTTGTGCAACCTCGTCAGCAACAATTTCTTCGATGAGTGCATCTCGAAGACTGGTTGGGAGATCTGGGTTGCCAGCTAGGAACTGCTCGACATAGGTGTAAAACTCATTGAACCTATCTTGGTCGATTAGGGTGCGTGAAACGACGTCATGTTCTGGGCGGTTGAAATATTGCCCAGAAGTGTCGATAATTCGCGAGGCAACTGTTTTTACGAGGTCGTACGCTGCATTACCGAGAATCCCGCTTGAGACTGCAATACCGACAAATGTCCAAAGTTCTGAAATTTCTAGGTTATAACGACGATCTAATCCCTCAGTCTCATAGAGCTTCCTATAGTGATAGCCGTATCTCACGGCGTGCTCAGCGGTGCGCCGTATTAAAATGAAGCGCTCGGGATCAAAGGGTTTGCTGCAGTCGGGACAGATTTCGAGCGCGGCGGCTACTGCGCCACAGTGTAAGCAGAGATTTACGTTTCGGGAAATCATCGATGCGGATGCCACTTTTTTCTGAACTTATCGGCCTGATCCAAGTTTAAGCCCCTCACTCCGCACAAGCCACCGCCTCGATCTCAACGAGCCACGCCGGGCCGACGAGGCCGGAGACAAACAACGTGGTGACTGCAGGCCGGACACCATCTAGCAGCTCCTTGCGTACCTCGACCAAGGTGCTCATATCCTCGCGCCGCACGAGATAGAAAGTCATCTTCACGATGTCGCGCAGGGACATCTTGGCTTCGCGCAGGACGGAGTCCAGGTTTAAGAGCGCTTGCCGGCACTGGCCGGCGAAATCAGCCGGTAATACCCCTTCTGGCGACTCTCCAACCTGCCCAGAGATATGGAGCATCCTCGCGCCGGCGCGTGTCTCGACGCCGTGGGCGTAGATACCGTGGTAGGGGTCCTTCACCGGAAAGGGGTCGTGTCGGGTCGAGATGGACATTTGGGCTCCTGTGCGCTGATCGGGTTTATCCCACACGATTCCATGTCAACGTTCGAGTCACGGCGGTTCCGTCGGCGTGATTGGTCTCGATTCGGATGATGAGCTTGTCCTGTCGTACCTCCATGGCACGCGTCAGCACGGAGCCGACGTTCTCCTGGGACAACGCGCCGAGAAGTCTTTGAGTGACGGTGCCGTTCTCATCGTCGATTGTGTAGGTTCCGAAGTACGCGTCATATCCGCCTTGCGCGCGGCTGTTGTTCTTCACGCCGCCTGGTGCATCCGGTATCACGACGGACCGGTCGCGCTTCATGAATTGGGCTGCGAAGTGACCGGCGCGGTCGTAGATGAGCAAGGCCATGGGATCTTCGCCCAGCGAGGTCTCCGGACGGCGCTCGCCTGAGGCCGTGACGTCGATCCGGGATTCGAGCTTCCAGGTGCCTGGGAGGGTGGAGGAGAGGTTGGTGGGGGGCATTTGCACTCCTGGTGAGTGGCTGATTGTGCTGGCGGAATTCTATCAGGTGGTGAGAGGTCTACCCGGGGGTTATGGGAAGGGTGATGTTTCCGCGGGGCGTTTTCGGTATCTGGGGGATCGTCGCCGCTTCGGAGACGCCCCCATCCGGAGTTCCCCCGGAAACGGGGCGTCTCTACATTGGGGTCGAGCCGGTGTGGTTGGGTTTCGGTTGGCGCCTTGGAGGAAGGGTTCTGGCGTCAGCGTCCCGCCGCCATCTCCTTGATCCTCGGCGCCAACGCCTTGCCCACGGCCTCGTGGCCGGCTAGGTTCCAGTGGGTGTCTCTCGGATAGCTCAGGCGCTTCCAGTCCGCTCCGGGGAGGAGATCCTGGGCGGCGACGAAGGGGATTCCCAGGGTTTTCAATCTTTCCTGGACGGCGAGGCGGTCGCGGCGGTAGTCGGGGCCCCGGTCGTCGACCAGGAGGGCCAGGAAGCGGCCACCCTGCGATTCGGTCAGGCGGCGGGCTTCGGCGAGATCCTGGACGGTGGGCTCGTAGTCCTCGGCGGTGGGAGGGCCCTCTTTCTCGGGGCGAAGAAAGATCTTCCTGGCTCCGTTCGCGAGGGCGGGGATGGCCAGACGCAGCAGGTTGGAGTGCGCTTTGAGGTGCGCGGTCGCGGTGCCCAGGACGGGCAGCCTCGTCTCTTGCAGGTAGAGGTTGCCGCCGATCAGCTCGAGGCGGTCGGCGTAGCTCTGGGCCACGATGTAGCCGTCGCGGTAGACGAAGGGGGTGGCGCAGCGCTGGCGGTCCCAGAGGGGGGAGAGGGTCATCACCACCACGGCGGGATGCAGCGCGGGCAGGAGGTGGCGCAGGCGGGCGACCATCTGCCGGCTGCTGTAGCCGGGGACGCCGCCGTCGTAGACGCGCACTCCGGCCTCCTTTTCGATGACGGCCGAGAAGGTGCTGCCGGCGGGGACGCCTTCTCCGAAGGTCATGGAATCGCCTACGGTCAGCACGGCGGGCTGGGCCGGCGCGGTGTGCGGCTGGTCGCGCAGGCCTTGGGCGTCCACGACGGCGGGCACGTCGAACTCCTTGCCGGGGGCGATCTCCTCGCCGCGAAAGCCGGGACGCAGGGTGTAGCCGCTCTCCGCGTCCGCCTGGAAGAGGTAGCGGGGATGGTTGCCTCCCGCGAACCAGGAGGAGCCGCGGCCGGCGGAGCCGATTCCCACGATCCGCAGCGCGGCTTCGGCGACGAGCAGGGTGAGGAGGAGGGAGACGGCGGAGAGGGCTAGTTTTTTACGCATGGTGGGCGAGGGATGAAAAGAAAAAGCTGGTTGGTCAGGCCGGCGGGACGCCGGCGCTCCCAGGGGGTGTGCTCTTGGGGTGCAGCGTGAAAGTGAAGCCTTTTCCCTTCGGGGCTTCGAGGCGAAGCTGATAGAGGTAGAAAGGATCGTCCGACCACCACATGCGGTGCGCGGCCCTCGGGTGGGCGAAGTGGAGGAGGTTGCCGGCGACGCCTCCGGGCAGAGGCATGGCGGTCACTCTTTCACCTCCGTCGATGTCCAGGTGCTTCGGCAGGGGCGGGAGGACGTCGAGCTCGACGCCGTCCAGCGGCGCGGGGCTGCCGATCAGGACCTGGCCTTGTCCGGACTCGTCCATCTCGATCGCGGTGAAGGTTTCTCCCTCTTTCTTCGGTCGCAGGCTCGGGGTCAGCAGTTTGATCCACATGGCGTTGTGGACGAAGTCCTCCTGGCTCGCGGGCTTCAGGTGCGAGAGCGTCGTCTCGTAGGGGAGGAACCGCTGCGCGGAGTGCGAGACGTACGAGTAGCCGCCTTCGGGCGCGAGCAGGTAGTTCTCGGAGTGCATCCAGAGAGGCAGGAGGAACGGCGTCGCCAGGATCGCGATCGCCACGGCCCAGGAGGCCCGGGCCGGCGGGCGGCCGGCGGCGAACCAGAAGGCCGGGTAGAGGGGGAGGAAGTAGCGGTTGGCCAGGGCTCCGCCGCCGCCGTAGAAGTTGAACGGCCGGATGAGCAGAAAGCAGAAGGCCGCGCCCAGGGCGGCCAGGATCAGCATCCCCCGCCCCTCGCCCCGCCGGAAGGCCGCGAGGCCCAGCAGCAGCGGCAGGAAGTAGGGAAGGATGCCGACGTGCCGGCCGACGAAGAAGTAGAGGACGTTCCAGGCCGTCTGGACACGGTCGAAATTCACCTGCGCCCGCCAGGTGTGGTCGCCCCGCTGGGCGATCTGCCCCGCCCAGGAATCGGCCGGCAGATCCACCTCGGGGAAGCCGGTTTTGGTGTCGAAGCTCTGGCGATGGCCGCTGTAGGGAGTCAGGGCGTCCGCGTCCGCCAGGTTGGCGAGGCCGGAGGCGAGGACGATCAGCACGGCTCCCATCACCAGTGCGGCGATCCCCGGAATCCGCCGGCCTCTCGGCACCGCCAGCGCGGCGGGCAGGAGGAGGGTGCCGTAGAACGGGCGCGACATGAGGACCAGTCCCAGCAGAGCGCCTACCGCGAGCCAGCGCGGGACGGCCCGGCCGGGCGTTTCCGCGCTCTCGCCATCGCGCGGCGCACCGTAGGCGAGGGCGAGGGCGATCGCCGTCAGGCACATCAGGAACAGGTCGGAGTGAACCCAGAAGACGTATGCGAAGGCGACGGAGGCGTAGACCCAGGCGGCCACCCAGAGGGGCGCGGCGGGGCCGAGGCGGCGGCTCAGGGTGGATGCCGCGGCGATCGTGGCGAGCGCCAGGAGGAGGGCGTTGGCGATCGAGGCGCCCCGCGTGGGGGAGAGGCGCAGGAAGGGGGCGATCCAGGCGGCGTAGGAGGCGGGCTTGCTGTAGGTCAGCGTGCGTCCGCCGTCGGCGCTCTGGAGGATCAGGCCGTCGGGCTTGACTCCCCACTGCTCGACGAAACGGTCGTAGTCGGCCCGCGAGTAGCGCAGGTCGAAATCCCAGGCCAGGCTCTGGGCCTGCATGAGGTAGGTGGCTTCGTCGCCCACCAGCCCCGGCCAGCTCCGCCGGTCGAAGGTCACCGCCCCCACCAGCGTCGCCGCCAGGAGCAGGGCGAGGGCGGCCCAGCTCAGGGAACGGTGCATGCCGGGGATTATATGGGGCGGGGGGCCCCTAATCCCGCGGCAGGACCGGCATGGAGACCGTGTCGTCCTGGGCGGCCTGGGCACGCTGCTCCGCGGTGAGGAGGTGGCGGCCGGGGATGGGGCCGATGACCCGGTCTCTTCCCTGGGACTTGGCCTGATAGAGGCGCTGGTCGGCGCAGCGCAGGATCTCGGCGGCGTTCTGGCCGTCGTCGGGCCAGAGGGCGACGCCGACGCTCACCGTCAGGCTCACCGGCTTGGAACGGTTGGGCAGGTGAATCGGCTTGACCGCCAGCACCCGGCGGATGCGCTCCAGGAGGTCCGAGGCGCGGGCGCTCATCACCCCCGGCAGGACGAGGGCGAACTCCTCGCCGCCGTAGCGCGCCACGACGTCGGTCGCCCGGCAGGACTCGCGCAACGTCATCGCCACCGAGCGCAGGGCCTCGTCGCCTCCGGCGTGGCCGTAGGTGTCGTTGAACTTCTTGAAATGATCGATGTCGATCATCGCCACGGCGAAGCGGCCGTCCTCGCGGCGGGCGAAGGCGACCTCGCGCTCGAGCTGCTCGTTGAAGACGGCGCGGTTGAGCAGGCCGGTGAAGCGGTCGCGGGTGGAGAGCAGGCGCAGCTCCCGCGAGCGCACGACGAGCGTGGCGGCGAGGGCCGTGGCGCCCACGAGCTGGGCCATCCGCCAGAGCTGGGTGCTCCAGTGGAACATGCCGTAGACGTAGGGGGCGAAAGCCGCCGAGTTGAGGTTCCACCGCCAGTCGGCATAGACGACGATGGCCAGATACTCGGCGAGAGCCAGGGCGCCCGAGAGCAGGCAGATGCGGGCGTCGTAGCGCAGGCTGGTGGCCGCGATGGCCAGGAAGTAGACGGGGAAGATCGCGAGGTTGTTCGTCGCCTCGTGGGGGCGGCCGAGGATCAGCGAGATGGTGAGCACGGCGCTCACCAGGCTGACGTCGAGCAGGCTGCTGGCGAAGCCGATCCAGGCACGGCCCCAGCGGCGGCTGGTGGCGGAGTAGATGACGAGCGCGAGCCCCAGCCCCACGGTCGTGGCCGTGAGCAGGGCGATGATGTCACTCCCCCTCTTGCGGGTGAGCAGGGAGAAGACGTCGCTCCCCTGCTGCCCCTGCAGGAAGAGCTCGCGCAGGGGAAAGAAGAGGAGGACGACCAGGATCAGCAGGCGAAATCCCGCCACCAGCAGCTCGCCGCCGAAGCCGGCACTGGAGATCTCCTGCTCCGGTGCGCTCCAGACGCGGCGCCACAGGGGCGGCTCCGGCGTGATGTTCTCCACGACGCTCATGGGCGCGAGTCTCCCGCTCGCCAGGGGCAGGCCCTCTTTCTTCTACCCCTCTGGAACCGGCGGGGGAGGAGGAGCCCGGCAGGGTCACTGCTCCAGCCGGCGATCAACAACGGAAATCAGGCCTGCCATTTTACCACGCCGGAGCCCTACGGCTCCAGAACCCAGATGCCTCCCGAGGTCGCGGCGTAGAGGCGGCCGGGGTCGGCCGGGTCGGGGACGAGGCGGGCGATGGTGAAGGCCCGGGCCCCTCCCACGGGCTGCCAGCTCGCGGCGCCGTCGTGGCTCGCGAAGACCTGGTTGCCCTGGATGCCCCAGAGCGTGCCGCCGCCCGTCGCGAAGACCAGCTTGTCGGCGGTGAGATTGCCGGTACGCAGCCAGGTGGCGCCACCGTCGGTGCTTTTCCACACGCCGGCTGGGGTGACGAAAGCCTCCTGGGTCTGGGCGTAGAGGATCCGCGGATCGAGCGGGTCCACCGCCAGGGAGATGACGTTCACGCCTCCCAGCCCGCCGTCCGCCGCCGTCCATGTGGCTCCGCCGTCCTCGCTGCGGGCCAGCGAGGAGTGGGAGTTTCGGCAGCCAAAGGACCCGGGGTCGGCGCCGCCCGCGTAGAGCGTGGCAGGCGCCGAGGGGGCCACCGCCAGGGCGTCTAAGACGCAGGTGAAACCGGAAGGGCTCAACCTCTGCCAGGTGGCGCCGGAGTCGCGGCTGGCGTAGAGGTTTGGCGTGTTCCAGGCATACGCGGAGGAGGGCTCCGCGGGATGGGGCAGGACGAAGAAGACCGGGGAGGAGAAAGGCGGCGCGGCCGTTCCCAGCGAGAGCTGCCAGGAGGCGCTGGCATCGTCGCTCCTCCAGAGGGCCAGGTTGAACAGGGTGTAGAGGACGGCGCCGTCGGCCGAGAGCGCCACGTCGCTTAAGCCCGGAAAGAGGAAGGAATCGGCGGTCGCGGGGGGTTGGGTGGGGAAGTCCCACACCCGGCCTCCCACGGTGCTGCGATAGAGACCCGCGCCGCCGGCCGCCGCCCAGAGGACTTCCGGATGATGGGGGTCGATCGCCACCGCCGGGGTTTCGAGAGCGAAGAGGCCGGTGTCGCGCGGCTGCCAGGTGCCGCCCCCGTCGACGCTGGCGAGCACGCCGCCCGGATCGTGCAAGCCGGGGAAGACGCCGGCGTAGAGGGTGGAGGTGGTGGCCGCCAGGGCGGGCACGCGTGACGTGACCCGCGGGCCGGCCGGCGTCCAGTGCGCCCCGGCGTCGGTCGTGCGGTAGACGCCGTGGTCGAACGTCCCCACCCACGCCGCCGCCGGATCGCCCGGCGCCACGGTGAGGGAGATCACGTTGTCGGCCGCCGCCAGCACCCCGGAGGTCGGGCTCCAGGTGGCGCCGCCGTTCGTGCTGCGGAAAACCGCCTGGCCGGCGCTGGCCCAGAGGATTTGTGGATTGGAGGGCGCCATCGCCAGCGTCGTCACCTCGCCCGCCGGCAGTCCCCGGCTCGCGGGCTTCCACGTGTCGCCCGCGTCGACGCTCTTGAAGACCCCGGCGCCGGTGGCCGCGTAGACGGTGCCGGCGGGGCGGCGGGCGACGGCCAAGGCCAGGATGTGGCGCGCGGTTCCCTCCGGGAACGGCCGGCGCGACCTCTGCCACGAGAAGCCGCCGTCGAGGCTGTGCCACACGCCGTCGCTCGCCACGTAGACCCGGGTGTGCTTCGCGGGGTCCACGGCGATCACGCCGACCACGAAGTTGGGAAGCCCCCGGTTCGACGAGCTCCAGGTGGCGCCGCCGTCGGTGCTCTTCAGCACCTGTTTGAAGTTGAACGACTGGTAGATCGTCGTGCGCCGGGAAGGGTCGACGGCGACGTTGCCGCTGGCGATGCCGGCGTGGATCGAGGTCCAGGAGGAGCCGCCGTCGACGCTCTTGAAGGTGCCCTGAAGGTCGGCGGTGGCATAGAGCACCTGGGGTTGAACCGGATCGACGGTGAGAGTTTCGACGAAGCCGCCGTAAGGACCGAGCGGGACCCAGTGTGGAGCGGCCGCGAGCGGCGGCGAGGCCAGGATGATAATCGCGAGCATGGCGAGCACGGAGAGTACGAGCAGGCGATTCATGGTGAAGTCTCCTTATTGGAGGACCCAGACGCCGCCCGAGGTCGCGGCGTAGAGGCGGTCGGGATCGACCGGATCGGGGATGAGGCGGTCGACGTCGAAGACCGCGGGTCCGCCCACGGACTGCCAACTCGCGCCGCCGTCGTGGCTGGCGAAGACCTGGGCGCCCTGGTTTCCCCAGAGGGTGCCACCGCCGGCCGAGAACACGAGATTCTCAAGCAGGGGAGAGGCGAGCGCTGACCAGGTGCCGCCCCCGTTCAGGCTCTTCGACACTCCGGTCGAGTTGCCGAAGCGGCCGCCGCTCTGCGCATAGAGGGTCCGCGGGTCGAGCGGATCGACAGCCAGGGAGAGAACGCCGTCGCCCGCCAGGCCCGTGTCCGCCCTCGTCCAGGTGGCGCCGCCGTCCGTGCTGCGGAACAGGGCGGCGCGGGTGAGGTGGCAGTCGAAAGAGGAGTTGGTGTTAAGGGTCCCGCCGGCGTAGAGCGTCGCGGGCGCCGAGGGAGCGACGGCGAGGGCGTTGAAGGCGCAATCGAACCCCGGCTCCAGGGGCTGCCAGGTGGCTCCGGAGTCGTGGCTGGCGAAGAGGCGCCGTCCACCCCAGGACCCGGCGTAGAGGGCCACGGCGTCCACGGGGTGGGTGAGCAGGAAGGTGACGAAGGCCGCCGGGGCCGTATTGGGTCCCAGCGCGAGGTGCCAGGAGGCGCCGGCGTTGTCGCTGGTCCAGAGAAAGTCGTTGAACACGGTATCCAGGAGGGCGCCGTCGGCGGAGAACGCGACGTGGGTGACCTGGACAGGCGAATCGGAGAAGGGAGCCGGCGATTGGGTGGGAACCTCCCACACCTGCCCGCCCACCGTGCTGCGATAGAGGCCGGCGCCGTAGGCCGCCGCCCAGAGCCTCTCCGGATGGTGGGGATCGATGGCCACGTCGAGAGCTTCGAGGGCGAAGAGACCGCTGTTGCGCGGCTGCCAGGTGCCGCCCCCGTCGCCGCTGGCGAGCACGCCGCCGGGCTCGCGGAAGGCGGGGATGACGACGGCATAGACGGTGGCTGCCGTGGCCACCACGGCCGCGACGCCGGGGGCGGTCCGGGGGCCGGCGGGCGTCCAGTGAGCCCCGCCGTCGGCCGTGCGATAGACGCCGTGGTTGAACGTCCCCACCCATACCGCGGATGGATTGGCCGGGGCCACGGCGAGGGAGCTCACGATTCCGGCTTCGGAGGGCAGGCCGGCGGCCGGTCTCCAGGTGGCGCCGCCGTTCGAGCTGTGGAAGACGGTCCTGCCGACGGAAGCCCAGAGGAGCTGTGAGTTGGCGGGCGCCATCGCCAGCGCCGCCACCGGACCCGGCGGCAGGCCCCGGCCGGCTGGCTTCCAGGAGTCGCCCGCATCGGCGCTCCGGAAGAACCCGGCGTCCGTCGCGATATAGACGGTGCCGGCGGGCCGCCGGGGGACGGCCAGGGCCACGACGTGGCGCGCGCCGCCCTGCGGCAGCGTCCGGTGGGGGCCCTGCCACGAGAGGCCGCCGTCGAGGCTGTGCCACACGCCGTTGGTCGCCGCATAGATACGGTTGCGCTTGGCGGGGTCCACGGCGAGCAAGGTGAGATTGGCGTTGGGGAGGCCCTGACCCGACGAGCGCCAGGAGGCGCCGCCGTCCGTGCTCTTCAACACCTGCTTGAAATCGAGCGACTGGTAGATCGTCGTGCGCAGGGAAGGGTCCACCGCCACGTTGCCGCTGGCGTAGCCGAAGTGGATGAGGCTCCAGGAGGCGCCGCCGTCGGCGCTCCGGAAGCTGCCCTGACGGCCGGCGGTGGCGTAGAGCACCCGCGGTTGCACCGGATCGACGGTGAGAGTGTCGACGAAGCCGCCGTAGGGACCGAGCGGGACCCAGTGCGGAGCGGCCGCGAGCGGCGAGGCCAGGAGGGCGAGGGCGGGCACGACGATTCTGAGCAGGGAGTTCAAGGCGAAGTCTCCTTATTGGAGGAAGACCCACACGCCACCCGGAGTGGCGGCATAGAGGCGGCCGGGGCTGGTGGGATCGGCGATCAGGCGCAGGATGACGGTCGGGGGACCGCTGAGCGCCTGCCAGGTCGCGCCGCCGTCGTGGCTGGCGAACACCTGGGTGCCTCGGGCTTCCCAGAGAGTGCCGCCGTCGGCCGAGAAGAGCAGCTCGCCGCTCGTCGACTTGCCGGCTCGCGACCAGATGACGCCGCCATCGGTGCTCTTCATCAGGCCTCGGGAGGTCTGGGCGTAGACGGTCCGCGCGTCGAGCGGGTCGACGGCCAGGGAGAAGATCGTGCCCTTGAGTCCGGCGTCCGCCTTCGTCCAGGAGGCGCCGCCGTCCGCGCTGCGGGAAATGCTGTCGACAACGACGCAACTGGTAATGCCGGGGGAGTTGCTGCCCAGCGCGTAGAGCGTCGCCGGCGCGGAAGGCGCGAGGGCGAGGTCGGCGATGGCGCAGCGGAAGCCGGGGCGGCCCACCGTCTGCCAGGTGGCGCCGGAGTCGTGGCTGCCGTAGGTCGTGTGGAAACTTCGGGCATACAGGGTGGAGGCGTCGGCGGCGTGGGTGCGCACCGAAGCGATGAAAGAGTCGGGTGTCATCGGCGATCCCAGCAGGACCCGCCAGGAGGCTCCGGCGTCTTCGCTCCCCCAGAGCTCGAAGTCGAACACCGCGTAGAGGTGGACGCCGTCGGCCGAGAACGCCGCGCCGAGGGTGAAGGGCGGAGAGAGGGGGTCGAAGGGAGGCGCCGGCGGCTGGGCGGAGAGATCCCAATTCAGACCGCCCGAGCTGCTGTGATAGAGGCCCGTGGCGCCGGCCGCGGCCCACAGGCTTTCCGGATGGTGGGGATCGATGGCCAGGTCGAAGGCCGTGAGGGCGTGGAGGCCGGTGTTGCGAGGTTGCCAGGTGGCACCGCCGTCGCTGCTGGCCAACACGCCGCCGGGATCGAGGAAATCGGGGACGACGCTGGCGAAGAGGTTGGCGGCCGTGGCCGCCACGGCCGGCACCTCCGCGGTGGCGCGGGGGCCTTCCGGCGTCCAGTGGGCTCCGGCGTCGGTCGTGCGGTAGAGGCCATGGTCAAAGGTGCCGGCCGTCGCCTTCGAAGGGTCGCCGGGGTCAACGGCGAGCGAGATCACGATGCCTGGCGGATGATCGGCCGTCGCGCTCCAGGACGCGCCGCCGTCGGTGCTGCGGAAGACGCCGCCCAGGAGCAGGCTGGCCCAGAGGATCCGCGGGTTGGCGGGGGCCAGCGCCAGCGTCAGCACTTTGCCCGACGGCAGGCCCTGGCGGGCGGGCGCCCAGGAGCTTCCCGCGTCGAGGCTCTTGAAGACCCCGGAGTTGGTGGCCGCGTACAGGGTTCCGGCAGGGCTGGGGGCGACGGCCAGAGCGTCGACCAGACCGGCGAAGCCCTTCGGCAGGCCCTGCCGGGCGAGGTTCCAGGAGATCCCGCCGTCGAGGCTGCGCCAGACGCCGTTGCCCGCCACGAAGACGCGGGTGTGCCTGGCAGGGTCCACGGCGGTGACCGCGATCATGGCCTGGGCGAGGCCCCGGCTCGACGCGCGCCAGGTGGCGCCGCCGTCGGTGCTCTTCAAGACCTGGTTGAGACTCAAGGCTTGATAGATCGTCGTGGGCTGGACAGGGTCCACCGCCACGTTGCCGCTGACGGGGCCGATGTGGATGTGGTTCCAGGTGGCGCCGGCATCCGTGCTCTTGAACGAGCCCTGGCCGGTGGCGGTCGCATAGACCATCTGGGGCGCGGACGGGTCGGCGGTGAGGGTGTCGACGCGGCCTCCGTAGGGGCCGATTGGGGCCCAGTGTGGGGCGGCCGCGAGCGGCGAGGCCAGGAGGGTGAGGGCGGCGGTAAGGAGGAGCAGGCGGTTCATGGCGCAGTCTCCTTATTGGAGAACCCACACGCCGCCCCAGGTGGCGGCATACAGGCGGTTGGGATCGAGCGGGTCGGGGATCAGGCGGCGGATGATGTAGGCCTGGGGCCCGCCCGTGGGCTGCCAGGTCACGCCGCCATCATGGCTGGCGAACACCCGTGCGTCGAAGGTGGCGGCCCATACGGTGCCGGACACGGGCGAGACCGCCACGGTGCCGACGATGGCGGGCGGGGCGACGTTGAAGGAGGCCCAGGTGTCGCCGCCGTCCGTGCTCCTCCACACCGCGGTGCCGCTGGGCACGTAGATCGTCCGCGAATTCCGGGGATCGACGGCGACCGTCACCGCCTCGACGATGGCCGGGAGGCCCGGGTTGATCCGGGTCCAGCTCACCCCCCCGTCGGTGCTGCGGAAGAGCGAGAAGTGAGACCTGATCAAGCAGTTGCCTTCAGTGGGGGGCCCGAGAAAGGCCCCGGCGGCGTAGAGGGTCGTGGGCTCGGAGGGAGCGACGGCGAGATCGGTGAGCGCGCAGGTGAATTCCACGTTCAGCGGCTGCCAGCTCGATCCCTTGTCGGGGCTCACGTAAAGCTTCGTCCGGTCGCCCGCGTAGACGGTCGCTGGGTCCCGCGGATGGGTACGGACGAGGGAAGCGCCTGAAGGGGATGGCGAGACCTGGCTCCAGGAGTCTCCCTGGTTCTCGCTGAGCCAGAGCCCGTCATCGGCCACGGCGTAGACCGCGGCGCCATCCGCCGACAACGCGACACCGGCGTTCGAGGACGGCGACCCGTGTACAAGCGGCTGCCGGGGAAAGACCCAGGCCGCTCCCCGGTTGGTGCTTCGAAACAGGCTGTTGTCTCCCATCGCGGCCCACAGGTTGCGGGGATCGGCGGCGTCGACCGCCACATCGTCAGCTTCGAGATTGGCGAAGCCCTGGTTGCGCACCTGCCAGGTTTTCCCTTCGTTGCTGCTGGCGAGAACTCCCCCCCGATCGCTCAGGTCGGGTCCGGGATACAGGCCCACGTAGAGGTCGCGGCCTCCGGTGACGAGGTGGAAAATGGTCTCGTACGACGGGCCCGTGTGGACCCAATGGGCGCCTTGGTCGCCGGAGCGGAAGAGTCCATCCTGCAGGGTGCCGGCCCAGACGGTGCGGGCCGAGCGGCTGGAGATGGCCAGGGAGATGACCACGCTGTCCGCGGGCTGAGCCGCCGACGGCCGCCAGGTGGTGCCGCCGTCCTGGCTGAGATAGAGGCCGGCTTCGCGCAGGCTCACCCAGACGGTCCGCGGATCGGACGGCGCCACGGCCACGGCCAGGACGTCCCCGACAGGCAGGCGGGAGCCCGCCAGCTTCCAGGAATCGCCGCCGTCCGTGCTTTGGTACAGGCCGGAGGGAGTGCCCGCGAAGACGGTACCGGCGGGCCGTGCGGCGGCGACGAGCATCTGGACCCCGCCCGGCAGGACTGCTGGCAGCGGTTGGCGTGCCGCCTGCCAGGTGGCGCCTCCGTCGCGGCTGTGCCAAACGCCGCTCCCGACGGCCGCGTAGATCCGGGACGGCTTGGCGGGATCGACGGCGATCAGGCCGGTGCCATCTCCGGGAGGCAGGCCGCCGTGGGCGGGCGCCCAATGAGCGCCGCGGTCGAGGCTCTTCAGAATCTGGTCCGGTGTGCCGACGGAAAGGTAGAGCGTGGAGGGGCGCGAGGGATCGACGGCCACGTTGCCGAGGCTCCGAAGGCCCTGAATGGGGGTCCACGTCACGCCGCCGTCCAAGGTTCTGAAGGCCCCCTGCAAGAAGCTGGTGGCGTAGAGGACCTTGGAGTTGGTGGGGTCCAGCGTCAGGTTTTCCGGGAATCCCCCAAAAGGTCCGATCGCGGTCCACCTTGGCGCGGCGGCGGCCTGTGAAGCCGGGAGCGCGAGGGCCAGGACCCCCGCGAGGAGAAGAGCTGAAGAAAGGAATCGTCGAAGTACGGACATGAGGAAGTCTCCTTTCAAGGAGCACCAGAGGGCGAAGCCAAAGTGTTTCTGTTGTTTCTTACGGCTCAGGCGGGGGGAACGTTGCGAGCAGGGCCCCAAAGAAAAAGGACTTCAAGAACGGGAAAGCCCCGTCCCTGAAGTCCCTGATGTCCCTTGGGTCGCTTTGCGGTGAGCCCTAGAACGGGATGTCGTCGTCCTCGGGCTCGCCGAAGCCGCCCTCGTCGTACGAGGGACCCTGCGAGGGCGAGGAGGAGGAGGCCGAGGCGGACGGGCCGTGCGACTCGAACTCGCCGCCGCCGCCGCGCGAGCCGAGCATCTGGAAGTTGTCGCAGATGATCTCGGTGCGGTACTTCTTCTCACCCGTCTGCTTGTCGTCCCAGGAGCTGGTCTGGATCCGCCCTTCCAGGTAGATCTGCTTGCCCTTGGTGAGATACTGGCCGGCGATCTCCGCCTGCTTGCCCCAGACGACGATCTGGTGCCACTCGGTCTGCTCCTGCTTCTGGCCGTTCTTGTCCCGCCAGCGGCGGCTGGTGGCCAGCGTGAACTTGGCGTTCGGCTGCCCCGAGGGGGTCGATCGCACCTCGGGGTCGCGGCCGAGATTGCCGATCAGGATCACTTTGTTGACCATGCGTGCGTTTCTCCTCTGGTCTTGAATCGGTTACGGTATCACATCCGTGCCGGGGACCCGAGCGCCGGGTCCGGCGATCCAGGCAAGCGGATGCGCGGAAAATTTCTCCTCTCTATATAAACGGAAAAAATGCGTCTCGTCTTACAACGAGTTTCGGCGGCCTCGGTGAAAGTGGGGGGAGAGACGGTCGGGGAGATCGGCCGGGGGCTCCTCGTCCTGGTGGGAATCGAGCGCGGGGACGGGCCTGAACAGGTGCGCGCCGCCGCCGAGAAGCTGGCCGGCCTGCGCGTCTTCGAGGACGAGGCGGGCAAGATGAACCTCGACCTCGCCACCGTGGGGGGAGCCTTCCTGATCGTCTCCCAGTTCACGCTCGCCGGCTCGGTCGCCCGGGGCCGGCGCCCCTCCTTCGACCGCGCCGCGCCCCCCGCCGAGGCCGAGCCGCTGGTGGACGCCCTGGTGGCCGAGCTGCGCGGCCGCGGCTTCCGGGTGGAGACCGGCCGCTTCCGGGCGATGATGGAGGTGGCCCTGGTCAACGACGGGCCGGTGACGCTGGTGGCCGACTTCTGAGGATCAGCGCACCGCCACGACCGCGAGCGGCGCCGGCATGAAGGAGAGCACCAGCAGGACCAGGGCGATCCAGGCCAGCTTCCGCCGGAGGGGATCGAGGGGCAACGTCTCGTCCCAGACCGGCGGGTGGAAGAGGCCGATCACCAGGATGATCGCGCACCAGACGAGCCAGCCCAGCCAGAGGTAGCCCATCAGCCCCAGCGCGATCCAGAGCGGCAGCGCCAGACGCCGCTGGAGGCGGCCGGTGGCGGCGTAGAGCACGTGGCCGCCGTCGAGCTGTCCCAGCGGCAGGAGGTTGATCGAGGTGGCCAGCAGGCCGAGCCATGCCGCCAGCGCCACGGGGTGGAGATTGAGGATCATTCCCGGTGCGAGCCGGCCGTGGAACAGCCAGGTGGCCAGCACGATCGCGAGGCAGCGGCCCGGCAGGTAGAGCACCGGAGTGATGGCCTCGTCGGCGCCGGGTGACGCCAGCAGAAGGCGGGCGGGCTCGGAGTGGGCGACCCCCCAGAGCAGGAAGGGGATCAGCGCCAGGAAGCCGGCGATGGGCCCGGCGATCCCCATGTCGAAAAGCTCCTGCTTGGTTTGGACCGGGGCCTTGATGCGGATGAAGGCGCCGAGGGTGCCGAAGTTGAGCGGCAGCGGCAGGAAGTAGGGGAGCGTGCTCGGGATCCCGTAGAACCGGCAGGCGACGTAGTGCCCCATCTCGTGGGCCAGAAGGATCGTCAAGGCGGGGATCGAGAAGAGGAGACCCATCCGCAGCAGCTCGGGGTCGCTCCAGACCCGCAGGATCACGGAGGGCCAGAGAAGCGGCTCGCTGCGCGCCGTCATGTCGGTGCGGCTGAGCTGGACCATGATCGGCCCGAGCGTCGTGGTGGTGAAGAAGGTCAGGGCCAGGAGGAGGAGGGCGCGGCCGTAGCGCGGGCGGTCCGGCGGTGGGGCGGCGGCGGTGTAGACGTCACCCGCCGGGCCAGCCGCCGGCAGCAGCTCGATGACCGGCCAGGGAGGGCCCTGCTCAGTGTTGAGGTCAGTACCGGGGTCAGAGATTCTTCAGGTCCTTGCCGGGCTTGAACCGCACCGTCTTGCCGGGGGAGATGGCCACCTCGACGCCGGTCTTGGGATTGCGTCCCACGCCCTTTTTGCGGTCGCGGACCTGAAAGACTCCGAAGCCGCGAAGCTCGATGCGCTTGCCTTCGCAGAGCGCCGTCTTCATAGCCTCGATGATGGTGTCGACGGCCTGCGCCGCCTTCACCCGGGGAACGTCTGTGATTTCCGCGACGCGGTCGACGATGTCCGACTTGATCATTGCAGCTCCGAAGCGGGGGCGAGTCTAACAACCGGTGTCGAGAAGTGTCAACAAAAGGAAACGTTATCGCAGCTCGGGTTCATTTGGGCTCGCTGCGCTTGCGGGCGATGATGCAGCGCTCGACGGCGGCGGTGGCGGCGGCGGTGAGTTGCTGGAGCAGGGGCAGCGAGACCGTGCCGCCGGTGGCGCCGTCGGCATAGAGCACCAGGACCATGCGGTCCTTGACGTGCACCGGCAGCATGACGCAATCGCGGGGCAGATCGCCACCCCAGGTGCGGGCGAGCTGGCGGTGAGCGGGCATGGGCGGCAGGGGACCGAGATAGAGGCTGCTGCCCTGGCGCAGATTGAGGAACAGCGACGGCTGATCGAAGCCGACGGAGAACTGGGAGAAGGCTTCGCGGTCGATTCCCAGGCCGTGGATGCGCCAGCCGGCGACGCGGTCGCGGGTGACGTGGAAGAGGGCCGCCCGCCGGTAGATGCGACCGAGGAAGCCGAGGAGGATGTCGCCCACGTGGTCCAGATCCGCCGCCTTGGCGAGCGCCGCCGTGGCCTCGTCCAGGGTGATGGGCGCCTGGCCGGCACTGCCGGTGGCCGGCTCCACCCAGGAGAAGGCGCCGAGCTCGACCCGCTCCTCGGGAGTCAGGGAGACGGACTTGGCGCGCGGCAGGGGAGCCGGTTTCGGTATCAGAGGCATGGGAGCCGCCTCCGGCGGGGTGGCCGCGGGCGGAGGGGCGATCTCCGGCGCCGGCTCTTCGGCCAGGACCGCCGCCATCGCTGCCGGCCTCGGCGCCGGGCTTGCCGCGAGCGGCGTCAGCTCCGGCAGGTGAGGAGGCATCTTGATCGCCACCGGCGTGTCGAACGGGCTGTGCAGCACCGGCTGGGTGATCTCGGGCTGCGCCGCCGGGGCGGGCTTGTCCCAGAGGAAGCGGGCACGGTTGAGGCGGTCGAGCACGTTGCCGAAGCGCGACGGGCACTCCTCGCGGTAGTACTTCTCCAGGGCTTCGAGGATACGGATCTCCGGGGCGACGAAGACCTTCACCCGCTTGCCGGAGGCGAAGGCGATCTCGTCCTGGGCCGAGAGATTGCGGGGATCGGTCACCGCCAGGTCGAGCCGGCTGCCCTCCAGCCGGAAGGGAACGCAGCGCAGGCGCCGGGCGAGCTTGTCGGGAATCAGCTCCAGCACCTCGTCGGGCACGCCCCGCAGATCGTCGGGCCCGGCGGCGGGCACGCCGTGCTGCTCCGAGAGCCCTTTGAGCAGCAGCTCCTCGCTCAGGGCATCCATCTCCAGAAGGCAGGTGCCGAGGCGCCCGCCGGCCACATTCTGGTTCTTCAGGGCACGGGTAAGTTGCTGGACGGTGATCCAACCGCGCGCCACCAAGAGCTGTCCGAGCTTCGCCATCAGGTTAACTTGTTCACTTTCCGCTACTTAAGCGCAAGGGCGCCATTATAGGTGGGCCTCTATAGCCTTGTAAAGCGCCGTGGTGCGCTGCTATCCTTCAGGGGTGAAGCGCTTGTCCTCCGCGGCTTTCGCCGCCTGCCTGGCCCTCTCTCCCTCTCAGCTGACCGCCGCCCCCGTCGCGGATATCGCGGCCGGTGCCGCGGCCTCGTACCAGTTCACGCTCGGCAAGCTGCTGGCCGTCGAGGGCTCGATCAACGATGCCCTGGCCGCCTATGAGCAGGCCGAGAAGCTGGCCACCCCGGAATCGACCCAGACGGCCTACATCTACGTCGAGCACGCGCAGCTCCTGGCGCGCATGGCGCAGTATGCCCGCAATCCCGCGCAGCGCGACGAATCGCTGCGCAAGGCGGGAGAGAAGATCGCCGAGGCGCGCCGGCTGGCGCCCGCCAACCTCGACGTGCTGCGGGCGGCGGGCGACGTCTACATCGATCTGGCGGCGGTCGATCCCGCGGCGCTCGCCACCGCCCGCGACGCGCTGGAAGAGGTGCGCAAGCGGGACCGCACGGACGCCCAGACGTTCATGACCCTGGGCCGCATCTATCTCGATCAGAATCAGCCGGACAAGGCGGCGGCCGTCTTCCAGGAGCTGGTGAACAACGTGCCGCAGCAGCGCATGGCCTACGCCCTGCTGGTGGAGTCGCTGGTGCGGGCCAACAAGCCGCAGGAGGCGGAGAAGGCGCTGCGCGACATCCTCTCCTTCGATCCCGGCTCGCTGGAGGCGCGGCTCAGCCTGGCCGACATGCAGAGCCGGCGCGGCGACGCCAAGGCCGTGTTCGAGACGCTGCAGGCCGCTCCCGAGGAGGCGCGGGCGGACCCGCGCTACCAGCGCCAGTACGCCTGGGCGCTCTACCAGAGCGGCCAGCTCGACGAGGCGCTGAAGCGGATCGAACCGCTGGCGGCCGCCAAGGGGGGGACAAGGGAGGAGACAAGGGCGACAACCAGCCTGCCCTCCTGCTCAAGGGGCTGATCCTCACCGCCCAGGGGGCTACCGCCGAGGCGCTCGCCCTGATCTCGAAAGTGCGCGAGAGCCAGCCGAAGGACATCGGCCTCGCCATGGCCGTCGCCAAGCTCCAGCAGCGGGCGGGCCGCAGGGCGGACGCCGAGCGGACCCTGACCGACCTCTCCGACGTGCTGACCAAGGACGGCAAGGCCGAGGAGTCGCGGGAGGTGCGGCTGGAGGCGGCGCAGATCGCGCTCGACGGCAAGCAGTGGGACCAGGTGAGCGAGCTGCTGCGGCCCCTGCTGGCCTCGACCGATGCGCCGGCGCACACGACGGCCGTGCTGTTCCAGGCCGACGCCTGGGGACGGGCCAAGCGCTACGACGAGGCCCTGGCCCTGCTCGACAAGGAGAAGAAGACTCCGGCCCTCGCCGGCCGCCGCGCCGAGATCCTCTTCCGGGCCGGCCGCGACGCCGAGGCGCAGCGCGAGCTGGCCGAGCTCGCCGCGGGCGACGATGCCACGGCTCTGGCGGCGGCGCAGTCCTACCAGCGGACGGAGCACTACCAGGAGTCGATCCCGATCCTGGAGAAGCTGGCGGCGGCGCATCCGGACCAGCTGGCCAACGGCTTCCTGCTGGGCGCGGCCTACGAACGCACGGGGCAGCGGGACCGCGCGGTGGCGGAGTTCCGCCGCGTGCTCAAGCTCGATCCCGAGTTTCACGCCGCCATGAACTATCTCGGCTACACCTTCGCCGAGGCAGGCATGAATCTGGAAGAGGCTTTATCGCTGGTGAGCCGGGCCGTGACGCTCGACCCCGACAATGGAGCCTATGTCGATTCCCTGGGCTGGACCTATTTCCGTTTGGGCCGCACCGATCAGGCGCGGGGGATGCTGGAGCGGGCGGCCCGCCTGGACCCCGAGGACGCAACGCTGCAAGAGCACCTGGGAGATGTCTATGTGGCGTTGGGGCAGACGGAGAGGGCTCGCCAGGCCTACAAGCGGTCGCTCGACCTCGAAGGAACCAATACGGAGCAGGTGCGGCGCAAGCTCGGTGATCTCGACAAGAAGCCGCGCTCCTGAGGCGGTCAGGGCCGCGCTGAGGCTGTGCCTTCTGCTCCTGCCGTTGGTGGCCGCCGGCTGTGCCTCCAAACCGGCGCCGGCTCCTGTTGTTTCCCGTCCTGCGCCGCCGCGCGCGCTCCTGCCCTGGCAGATGCCGCAGGAGGCCTACGGCTCGCAACGGCTGTACCGGGTGAGCTACTCGGGCCCGGAAGGGGAGGGTTCCTTCAAGGTCACCCTGCGCCTCGTGTCGCCCGCCCGGTATCAGATCCAGGCCTCCGATCCCCTGGGGCGTTCGCTGTGGAGCCTCGACGTCAACAACGCCGATGGCCTCTGGCTCAACCACCACAGCCGGAGCTACTGCCAGTTCGAGGGCCGGTTCGACGTCTCCGGGGTCCCGCTCGGCCCCTTTCCCCTGCTGTCGCTGCCGTCGCTGCTCATGGGCCGGGTGCCCGGGGAGCCGGCGTCCGACTCGCCGACGGCGCAGCCCCGAGGCAGGGAGTTCGACTACAAGGATGCCGCCGAGCGGCGCTGGACCGGCGCCCTGGGTGAGGGGGGGCTGGTGCTGAGCTGGACGCTCTCGGAGGGCAGCACGCCGAAAGTCTGGTGGATGCGCCGCGACGACTGGGCCATTCTCTCCGACCGCGAGCGGGAGGTGCAGGTGCGCTGGCGGGAGGTGCTGCACGAGGACCTCGACCGCGAGCCGGCGCGGCTCCCGGTGCCCGCGGACTACAAGAAAACGCCCTGTGGGGAGCCGGATCTGCCGGGGAGCGAGGAGTAGACGCGCCCGGATTTGACACGCCTGCGCCTCGTCTTTAGCATAAGGGGCCGCGGTTGATGGTGGCGTGCCCTCGAAATTGTGCAAGTGGGAGCTGCTACGGGCCAAAGTCTCCTCACGGTGCTACCGGGAAGTCCCAGCCAGTATATAATGCGCCGATTGATGCCGACGCGTGTATAGTGCGGCCCCTCCGGGGCGCGACGGGCTTCGGCCCGGCGTTCTGGGTTTGGGGGGAGTGGCCGCCGCGACCTGTGGGCGAAGGGCGAGGCCGTCGGGTCGCGTCGTCGCACACGCGGAGGTCCGATCAGGGATGACCCGGAGAGGACATCGAAAATGGAGATTACAGAGGTCAAGGTCTTTCCGATTCAAGAGGAGAAGCTCAAGGCGTTCGTCTCGATCGTATTTGACCAGTGCTTCATGGTCAACGACATCAAGATCATTCAGGGACGAGACGGGCTTTTCATCAGCATGCCGAGTCGGAAGAAGAAGAACGGAGAGTTCAAGGATGTAGCCCATCCCTTGAACAACGAAACGCGGCGGACGATCGAGGAAAAGGTGTTGGCCGAGTATGATCGGGTTCTCGGGGAGCGGGGAGATCCGCCGGCGAACCGCGGAGAGCGGGCGCAGCGGCCCGCCGGTCCCGGGGGATCGCTCGAGGGCGCCGCGCCGGAGGGGCATGCGATTGCCGCCGCGGACAAGACCCTGGAGGAAGTCGAGGAGATCCACCTCAGCGACTCCTTCTGGTCCGTGTAGGCCGCATAGGTTTTCCTTGGGGGGCTCCTGGTACCCGGGCGTTGGGAAGGTGCGCTTCAGCGCCGGCGCCTGCCCGCCGGCAAGGAGTTGCGGAGTCGCCGCCCGGACGGGAAAATACCGAGACACTGGGGCGTCGCCAAGCGGTAAGGCACCAGACTTTGGATCTGGCACTCGGAGGTTCGAATCCTCCCGCCCCAACCAGATCCGCGGACCAGCAGGGCTCCATGTCACCGTCGCGCGTTGAGCTTCGCGGCGAGATCGCGAGGGTAGGTCGTTTTGCAGAGGGGGCGTTTGCAGAGAGGAACTATGGCCGGTGAGCTGAAAATTTTCGGCGGACGCGCCCATCCGGCGCTGGTGCAGGAGATCTGCGAGTACCTGAACCTGACGCCGGGCAAGGTCTCCTCCTTCAACTTTTCGGATGGGGAGACCTTCTGCCAGATCGAGGAGAACGTGCGCGGCTCCGACATCTTCGTCGTGCAGCCGACGTGCAATCCGGTCAACGAGAACCTGATGGAGCTGCTCATCCTGCTCGACAGCTTCAAGCGTTCCTCGGCGTCGCGGGTGACGGCCGTCATCCCCTACTACGGCTACGCGCGGCAGGACAAGAAGGACAAGCCGCGGGTGCCGATCACCGCCAAGCTGGTGGCCGATCTCATCTCCCGCGCCGGCGCCGACCGCGTGCTGACCATGGACCTCCACGCCGACCAGATCCAGGGCTTCTTCGACGTGCCGGTGGACCATCTGTTCGCGGCGCCCGTCATTCTGGACGCGGTGCGCGAGCTGAAGATCCCGGACCTCGTCGTCGTCTCGCCCGATGCCGGCGGCGTCGAGCGGGCGCGGGCCATCGCCAAGCGTCTGGAATCCGGGCTCGCCATCGTCGACAAGCGGCGCACGGCACCCAACGAGGCCGAGATCATGCACGTCATCGGCGACGTCGCCGGCTGTAACTGCCTGATCGTGGACGACATCATCGACACCGCCGGCACTCTCACCAAGACGGTGGACGCGCTGAAGAAGGAGGGGGCCAACCGGGTCTTCGCCGCGGGCGTCCACGGCATTCTCTCCGGGCCGGCGCTGGACCGCATCGCCAAGTCGCCCCTGGAGCTGGTGCTCATCACCAACACGACCCCGGTGGACGACAAGCTCGCCCGCCTGCCGAAGCTGCGGCCATACTCGGTCGCGTCCCTGCTCGGCGAGGCCATCCGCCGGATCCACGAAAACAGCTCCGTGAGCTCTCTGTTCGTCTAGCTCCGCCGGAAAAATAGAAGAAGAAGAGGAACCCCCCATGTCTGAAACCATGAACATCGAAGTCCAGCCCCGGGAAGAGACCGGGAAAAACGCCAACCGGCGGTCGCGTGGCCGCGGCAAGATTCCCGCCGTCGTCTACGGCGGCGGCAAGGAGAGCGTGTCGATCGAGGTCGACCGCAAGACCCTGGTCGACACCATGAAAGGCCACGCCGGCGAGAACCCGATCTTCCTGCTCAAGCTCGGCGACAAAGAGCGGCACGCCATGATCCGCAACATGCAGATCGATCCGCTGAGCCGGCAGGTGATCCACATCGACTTCCAGCGCGTGCTGATGGACCAGAAGGTGAAGGTCGCGGTGCCGGTCGAGCTGGTGGGCACTTCGGTGGGCGTCAAGGTCGACGGCGGCCTGCTCGACTTCGTCACCCGCGAGGTCCACGTCGAGTGCCTGCCGGGCGACATCCCGAAGCACCTCGAGGCCGACGTCACCAACCTGCACATCGGCCAGCACTTCGAGGCCCGGGAGCTCAAGATTCCCGACGGCGTCGTGCTGCTCGACGAGCCCGAGAAGGTGATCGTCTCCGTCGGCCACGGCAAGCTGGAGGCGGAGCCCGCCGAGGCCACGGCGGAGCCCGAGGTCATCAAGAAGACCAAGGCCGAGGCGTAAGCCTCGCCGCCTTCCCGCATGGCGCGCCTCATCCTGGGGCTCGGCAACCCGGGCGAGCAGTACCGCGACACCCGCCACAACGTGGGCTTTCGGGTGGTCGAGGAGCTCGCCCGGCGCTGGCACCTCGCCCTAGACCGGCTGGAGTGCAACGCTTTGACGGCCCACGCCAACGATATCGTTGGCGAGGGCGATGCCATTCTGCTGGCCAAGCCGCAGACCTACATGAACCGTAGCGGCCACGCCGCCCACTGCTTCGTCGAGCGCTACGAGCTCGATCCCGCGAGCGTGCTGGTGGTCTATGACGAGGTCAACCTGCCGCTGGGCAAGCTGCGGCTGCGCCGTTCCGGCAGTCCGGCGGGCCACCGTGGCCTGGAGAGCATCCTGGAGAGCCTGCGCACCGCCGAGGTGCCCCGGCTGCGCCTCGGCGTCGCGCCCCTGGGCGACACCCGGCCGCCCGGCGAGGAGCTGGCGGACTTCGTCCTCTCCGCCTTCGCCGAGGACGAGCGGGAGGAGACCGGGGCCATGATCCTCCGCGCCGCCGACGCCGTCGAGGTCTGGCTGCGGGAAGGGGCGGACGCGGCGATGGGGAAGTTCAACGGGTAGTCCTTCTCTTGCCATTTCCGCGCAACCGTGTACAATCTGCGTCCCTGTCATCTGGCGGGCCGGACCCCGGCGCCGCCGTTCGTCAACCTCTCTGTTCCGCAATGAAGCGGGACCGACCAAGTCCATAGGGAGGATCGCCGCACCAATGCGCACCTATGAGCTGATGTTCGTGGTCGACCCACGCGTCTCCGATGAGGACGTCGTGGCCATGACCGCCGAATACCGCAACATGATCACCGCCGGCGGCTCCACCATCACCGCCGAGGAGAACTGGGGCCGGCGCAAGCTCGCCTTCACGATCGACAAGCTGAACGAGGGCAAGTACGTCCTGTTCTACGTCTCCAGCGAAGTCGGCAAAACGGCGCTGCCCGAGGTGGAGCACCGTATGCGCCAGAACGAGAAGATCCTGCGCTACCTGACGGTGCGCACCGACGAGGCCCTCAAGCGGGCGGCCCGCCGCCAGCCGGCCGACGGCACGGCTCCGGCCACCCCGAGGGAAGAGCACGAGATCGGCCCGCTCGCCGGAATCGGCGCGGACGAGGAGGATATCTAAGCCATGGCACGCGCGAGAAAAGTCTTCTTCCGGCGGCGGAAGGTCTGTAAGTTCTGCGCCGACAAGATCGACTACATCGACTACAAAGACGTCAAGCTGCTCCAGCAGTTCATTCCCGAGCGCTCGAAGATCCTGCCTCGCCGGATCTCGGGTACCTGTGCCAACCACCAACGCCCCTTGCAGCAGGCCATCAAGCGGGCGCGCCATCTGGCGTTGATCCCGTTCACCACGGACTAGGAGGCCTACGCTTGAGAGTCATTTTGCTCAGCGATCAGCGCCACCTCGGCAAGCGGGGCGAGGTGGTGGACGTCAAGCCCGGATTCGGGCGGAACTACCTGGTGCCCCAGGGCATGGCCCTGGAGGCGAGCCACGCGAACATCAAGTACTTCGAGCAGCAGCGCACCAAGATCGACGCCCAGCACGCCAAGGAGCGCGACGCCGCGGCCGAGATCGCCGCCAAGCTCTCCGGCCTGCGGCTCGAGATCCCCAAGCGGGTCGGCGACACCGGCACGCTCTACGGCTCGGTCACCGCCGGCGACGTGGCGGATCTGCTGGAAAAGAAGGGTTTCACCGTCGACCGCCGGCGTATCGATCTCGAGGGAGGCATCAAGGCCCTCGGCGATCACCCGGTCCGCGTCGAGCTCCATCCCGAGGTGGTCGCCGAGGTGACCGTTTCGGTGGTGGCGGCAGAGTAAAAGGCTGTACCCCGGGGCGCGGATCCAAGGATGTCGAGCGGACTCGAAAGTCCCGGTCTTCCCGACGATCATCCCGAGCGCCGCGCCCCGTCCCTCGGCGATTTCCTCGTCGAGCATCCCACGCGCGATCTGTCCGACTGGCGATGGTTGTGGTCCGGGGATCAACCGTTCCCCATCCGCAGCCACCGCGGCCTGCTCGGCCGGCTCGTCGTCGGTTTCAAACGCCTGTTCCGGCCCCTCGTCAAGCTTCCCCAGAACGATCTCTGGGAGCGCCAGCGCACCTTCAACCTCATCCTGCTGGAGCACCTGGAGCGCTTGGAGATCGCCCGCGCCGAGCACCAGCGACGCATCGAGTATCAGGAGGCCCTCGACGCCACGGGCCTGCACGAGATCATGCGGCACAACGATGCCCTCTTCGCCCGCGCCGACCAGAAGCTGGACCGCTACCGCCGGGAGACGCGGGATCTGCTGGGCAGCCTCGGCGGCGCCTTGGCGGCTGTTGAGGCGGTTCCTCCAGGAACTCCTGCTGAAACCGTTGCCCGCGCCCACGAGGAGCATGGCTATCTGGAGCTGGAGCGCCGCTATCGCGGGACCGAAGAGGAGATCCACGAGCGCATCGCGGCCTACCGGCCGTTCTTCAAGGACCTGCCCGCCGGCTCCGCCGTGCTCGACCTCGGCTGCGGCAGGGGCGAGGCCTTGGCCCTGCTGCGGGAGTGGGGGTTCGCCGGCCGCGGCGTGGATTCGAGCGCCCGCATGGTGGAGCTCTGTCAGGCCCGCGGGCTTGCCGCCGAGGTCGGCGATCTCTTCGCCGTGCTGGCGGCCGTGGAGGAGGGGAGCCTGGGAGGTGTCGTCTCCTTCCACGTCATCGAGCACCTGCCTCCCGACGCGCTCGACCGGCTGGTCCGCCTCGCGTATCGCGCCCTGCGGCCCGGCGGCGTGCTGATCCTGGAGACGCCCAATCCGCTCTCCGTCGTCGTCGCGGCGCGCAACTTCTGGCTCGACCCCACCCACGTGCGCCCCGTCCACCCGGAGAGCCTGAAGCTGATGTACGAGCTCGCCGGCTTCGATCCCGTCGAGCGGCTCGACCTGCGCCCCTTCGCCGTGGCCGACCGCCTCCCCGAGATCGACCTCGCCAAGCTGCCGGCCGAGCAGAGGCCCCTCGCCGACCAGGTCAACCGCCTGCGCGACCGGCTGGACGACCTGCTGTTCGGCTGCCAGGACTTCGGGATGGTGGGGCGGAAGGGACAGTAGCCCCTACGGCGGCGGCGGCTCCTGGCTGGGCCCGTCCTGCGGGCCGGGGCTGGAGGGCGGTTGCGGGGTTCCCTGGCCGTCTTTGGCCGGCATCGCCTCTTTTTCCTTCGGAATGTAGAAGGCCTTCTGCTGGTACCAGGGGAGGCTCGCGATGGTGGACCATTGCGCGCTGTACTGCCGGTTCGGCTCGGTGCCTGTGACGAAGGCTTCCTTCAGCGTGCGGGTACCCTGGCCGCCCAGCAGGCCGCTGTAGTACTCGATGTCCTTGAAGGCCACGCCCGGAGGCACCTGGAAGGTCTCGTCCTTCTGCAGCCAGCCGTCCGCGAGGCCGCGTTCGGCGATCGTCCGCCACATGGGCAGCGCCGCCACGGCGCCGCTCATGCCCGCGCCCAGCGAGCGCTTCACGTCGTAGCCCACCCAGGTGAGAATGGTGTAGCGCGGCGTGAAGCCCACGAACCAGGCGTCCGAGTAGTCGTCCGTGGTGCCCGTCTTGCCCGCGATGTCGATCGGCAGATCGTGGATGGCATAGGCTGTGCCGTGATCGACGACGCCCTCCATCATGTGGGCGAGCACGTAGGCGACGGGCGGGGTGACGGCGCTGTAGGTGGCGGGGAAGTGCTGCACCAATACCTGGCCGTCCGGCGTCGTCACCTTCTCGATCGTGTAGGGCTCGATGTGGGTGCCCTGGTTGGCGATGGTGGCATAGGCGGCGGCCACCTCCATGGGGATAAGGTCGGCCGAGCCGAGGGCGATCGAGGGCCAGGTCGGCAGCGGCGTCAGGATGCCGCAGCGGTGGGCGAAGTCCACCACCCGCTTGCCGCTGATCAGGTCCAGCAGCTTGACGGCCGGCACGTTGATCGACTGCTCCAGGGCCCGGCGCAGGGTCACGATGCCGGCGTGCTTGTGGTAGTAGTTCTCGGGCCTGTAGCTAAGTCTTCCGTCCGCGCCGGTGAAGGCGGTGGGCGCGTCGAGCAGCGTGTCGGCCGGGGTCCAGCCCGCTTCCAGGGCGGCGCCGTAGACGAACGGCTTGAACGAGGAGCCCACCTGCCGCTTGGCCTGCGTGGCGCGGTTGAACTTGTTGCGGTCGAAGTCCCAGCCGCCGACCATGGCGCGCACGGCGCCCGTCTGCTGCTCGATGATGATGGCGGCGCCTTCCATGACCGGCTGCTGCTCCAGCATCAGGCGAGGCGCGGCGGCCGGAGCCGCCGCTGGCGGCGCCGCGGGCGTCTTGCCCCCCTTCGGCTTCGGCGCTTCCGGCACCTCGAAGCGGAACCAGGCCACGGCTCCCCGCTTCAGCAGATCGGAAGGCTGCTTGCGGTTGGTCCAGACGATACCCTCCGGCCCCAGGAAGTAGACCTCCTTGCCGATCTTCACCCGCGCTTCCTTGGGACCGGACTCCAGCACGAGGCCCTGATACCACCGGCCCACCACCGGTTTGCCCTGGTTCCAGGTGGGCAGCACCTCCTTCTCCAGGTCCGCGGCCTCCAGGGTCGAGATCGGGCCGCGCCAGCCGCGGCGGTGGTCAAGCTTGACAAGGCCGGAGTGAATGGCGGCCTCGGCCGCCCGCTGCATCTGCGGGTCCAGGGTGGTCTGCACCTGGAGGCCGCCGCCGTAGAGCGTGGTGGCGCCGTAGTCCGTTTCCAGGCGTTTGCGGATGTCCTCCGCGAAGTAGGGCGCGAAGCTCTCCTCGGCCTGCTGCGGGGCCACCAGCAGCGGTGTGTCGAGAGCCTGCTGGTACTGCTGCTGGTTGATGAACTTCTCCTCCAGCATGCGGCGCAGCACTCGGTCGCGGTTCTTGTGCACCACCTCCGGCGTGCGGTAGGGGCTGAAGCGGCTGGGTGCCGGGATGATGCCGGCGAGCATGGCGGCCTCGGGCAGCGTCAGCTTCGCGGCCGGCTTGTCGAAGTAATAGCGGGAGGCGGCCTCGACGCCGTAGTTGCCGTGGCCGAGGTTCACCAGGTTCAGGTAGAGGGTGAGGATCTGCGGCTTGCTGTAGTTCTTCTCCAGCTCGACGGCCAGGAAGGCCTCCTCGATCTTGCGCTTCCAGACGCGGTCGCGGGTGAGGAAGCGGATGCGGGCGAGTTGCATGCTGATCGTCGAAGCACCCTCCACCACCCGGCCGGCGCGCAGGTCGGTGACGGCGGCCCGGGCGATGCCCATGGCGTCGATGCCGCCGTGACGGAAGAAGTTGGCGTCCTCCGAGGCGAGCACCGCGTTCTGCATGATCTGCGGCATCTCGCTTTCCTTCAGCATCACCCGCCGCTCGCGGGCGAAGGTGGCGAAGGCGTGGCCGTTGCGGTCGAGGAGCTGGGTCACCAGGTTCGGCGTGAAGGAGCCCATCGCCTCCACCCGCGGCACGTGAATTGCGGCGGCGATGGCGACGCCGCTGACCGCCCCCACGACGAGCGCCAGCAGCACCGGCCACGTCCAGCGCAGAAGGCTGCGTCCCTGGGGCTGTTCGGGCGGGTCGAGGCGGGAGGGGCGTGGCGGCAGGGGTTCGTACTCCATGCCCCGCATTATAGGCCTGGACAAGTCCGCCGGCTTGTCCGCCGCGGCCCGGCGGTGATAGAAAGACGCTCAAGCCAGCACTCTTACCGGTACCCCGGAGGACCGAATGGAACCGCAGTCCCCGCCCCCGCCAGCGTCTCCGTTCAATCCCACGCCCCGCCCGATCCCCCCGGGAAGCGGAGGTTGCAGCAAGCCGCTGGTCGTCGGCTGCGTCATCGTCGTCCTGGTCGGCGCCATCGCCGTGCTGGGCGGCATCTACTATGTCGGCACTCATGCCGTGGCCCTCTTTCAGTGGTCGCTCCAGCAGATGGAGAACAACCTCCTGGTGCAGCTCCCCAAGGACGTGACCCCGGAGGAGAAGGCCAATCTTCAGCAGGCTTTCGCCGATGTGCGCAAGGGCATTCAGGACGGCAAAGTTCCTCCTGAGCGCCTGCAGCCGCTCCAGTTCAAGATCATCGAGATCACCCGCAAGGGCTCCAGCGTCACCCGGCAGGACATCGTGGACTTCACCCGCTCCCTGGAGGATGTCGCGGGGAAGGGGACGGCACCGGCGGGAGCCTCGCCGCCCGCGGCTCCGACGCCAACACCGAGCCCGACTCCGGTGGTTACACCGATGTCGGGGACGACGACGTAGGGGCCGCCTCGGCGGCAATCCCCAAAAATGTAGAGACGCCCTGTTTCGGGGGGAACCCCCGATGGGGGCGTCTCCGGATCGGCGCCAACGGTCCCAATTGGAACGCATCGTCCCGGCGGCACCACGTCGGTTCCGGTGGGGTGAACCGTTTGGTTGGGGGAGAGGCTTCTCCGCCGCGATACAATCCCCTCCATGGCCGCTTTCGAAATCGTTTCGCGTTTCACGCCTCAGGGCGACCAGCCCGAGGCTATTCGCCAGCTCACCGAGGGCCTCGACCGGGGCGACAAGGAGCAGATCCTGCTCGGGGTGACCGGCTCGGGCAAGACGTTCACCATCGCCAAAGTCATCGAGGCCGTGAACCGGCCCACGCTAATCCTCTCCCACAACAAGACGCTCGCCGCGCAGCTCTTCCAGGAGTTCCGCAGCTTCTTTCCCCATAACGCCGTCGAGTACTTCGTCTCCTATTACGACTACTACCAGCCGGAGGCCTACGTCCCGGCGACCGACACCTATATCGAGAAAGAGACCAGCATCAACGAGGAGATCGACCGGCTCCGCCTGCGCGCCACCAAGGTACTGTTCGAGCGCCGGGACGTCATCATCGTCGCCTCCGTCTCCTGCATCTACGGTCTCGGCGCGCCCGAGGCGTTCTTCGGCATGCTCCAGTTCTTCAGCCGGGGCGACAACGAGGGCATGGAGCCCGCCCTCCAGCGGCTGGTCAACATGCAGTACCAGCGCACTCAGCTCGACCTCTTCCACGGCAGCTTCCGGGTGCGCGGCGACGTGCTGGAGATCGTCCCCGCCTACGAGGACGTGGGCGTGCGGGTGGAGTACTTCGGCGACGAGATCGAGCGCATTACCCGCTTCGACGTCCTGCGCGGCAACGTCCTCCAGGAGGTGGAGCGCATCGCCATCTACCCCAAGACCCACTACGTCACGCCCAAGGACAAGCTGGAGAGCGCCATCGACGGCATCAAGGCCGAGCTGGTGGTGCGTCTCGACGAGCTCGAGGCCCAGGGCAAGCTCCTGGAGCGCCAGCGGCTGGAGCAGCGCACCCGCTTCGACCTCGAGATGCTCAAGGAGATCGGCTACTGCCACGGCATCGAGAACTACTCGCGCCACCTCTCCGGCCGCGCCCCGGGAGAGCCGCCGCCGACCCTCTTCGACTACTTCCCGGACGACTTCCTGCTGGTGGTCGACGAGAGCCACCAGTCCATCCCCCAGGTGCGGGGCATGTACCATGGCGACCGCTCCCGCAAGCAGACCCTGGTGGATTTCGGCTTCCGTCTCCCCTCGGCGCTGGACAACCGGCCGCTCACCTACGACGAGTTCGACGCCCGCATGGGGCAACGCATCTACGTCTCGGCCACCCCGGCTCCGTGGGAGTTGGAGCGCACGGGCGGCGTCATCGTCGAGCAGCTCATCCGTCCCACGGGCCTGCTGGACCCGGTGATCGAGATCCGCCCGGCGCAGGGCCAGGTGGACGACCTCATGGCCGAGGTCCGCAAGATCGTGGGCAAGAAAGAGCGGGTGCTGGTAACGACCCTCACCAAGCGCATGGCCGAAGAGCTGACGCAGTACCTCACCGAGCTCGGCATGAAGGTGCGCTACATGCACAGCGACATCGAGACCCTGGAGAGGGTGGAGATCATCACCAGCCTGCGCCGCGGCGAGTTCGACGTGCTGGTGGGCATCAACCTGCTGCGCGAGGGGCTGGACCTCCCGGAGGTCTCCCTCGTGGCCATCCTGGACGCCGACAAGGAGGGCTTCCTGCGCAGCGAGACCTCGCTGATCCAGACCTCCGGCCGCGCCGCCCGCAACGTTAACGGCCGGGTGATCTTCTACGCCGACCGCCGCACGGACTCGATGAAGAAGGCGCTCGACGAGACCGAGCGCCGCCGCATCCGGCAGGGCCTCTACAACGAGGAGCACGGCATCGAGCCGGCGACCATCCTGAAGGACATCCACAACCCGCTGGTGGCAATGAGCAATCTCGATCTCTACTCCGCCGGTCCCACCCGCCTCTCCGAGCTTGCGGGCGACGTCGATCTCCCCCTCGCCGAGCGCATCAGCCGGCTGGAAAAAGAGATGAAAGCTGCCTCCAAGCGCCTGGAGTTCGAAGAGGCGGCGACCCTGCGGGATCAGATCCGCGAGCTCCGGGAGTTGCAGATTTACGCGGGGTGAGGTCAAACCTATGAAGACATTGTTTTGCTGGCTGGCGCTCTGCCTGTCTACGGTCCTCTCCGCGGAAACGCCGCCGCAATCCTTCACCATCGACTCCAAGGTGCTCCATGAAACGCGGCGCATCAACGTCTACACGCCGCCCGGCTACGAGCAGCACGGAGGTACCCGTTTCCCGGTGCTGTACATGCCGGACGGCGGCATGGCCGAGGATTTTCCCCATGTCACCGAGACCGTGCAGGCGCTCGTGACCGAAGGGACGATGCGGCCATTCCTTGTAGTGGGCATCGAGAACACCGAGCGCCGGCGCGACATGACGGGTCCTACCCAGGAGGAAAAGGACAAGAAGATCGCCGTTCACGTCGGCGGCTCGGCAGCCTTCCGGCAGTTCATTCGCGAGGAGCTGATGCCGGAGGTCCGCTCGCGCTATCACCCCGCGGAGGAGACCGCGATCGTCGGCGAATCGCTGGCCGGTCTGTTCATCGTGGAAACGTTTCTACTCGAACCTGATCTTTTCGATATCTATATCGCCTTCAGCCCGAGCGTCTGGTGGAACGATTTTTCCCTCGTTCGCGGCGCCGCCGACCGGCTGAAAGCAGAGCCCAACCTGCGCAAGACCCTGTATCTCACCCACGCCGACGAAGAGGACATCAAGGCGGGCACCCAGCTGCTGGCCGGCACGCTGCGGACGGGAGCCCCCGCGGGCCTCGTCTGGTTCTACCGGCCCATGCCGGACGAGCACCATGGCACCATCTACATCGCCTCGGCGCCGGCGGCCTTCCGCACCGTTCTCGGACCCTCTTCGAAACCGGCGGCGCGTCCTTAAGTTTTGCGATACGGTGCTCTGAAAAGAAAACCGCCCACGAGGGCCAGCGTGAGAGTGCCGGCAAGGCAGGCCAAAAGCTCGGAGTCGGTGACGAGAGTCGGGTGGCGCTGAACGGATACGAGCCGCTGGTCATAGAGCCGGAGGCCGAAGCGCGCGTGGGCCTGCGGGTTGTACCAGGCGGAGAAGCGCTGGCCTCGCTCTGCTTTCGCCTTCGTGATCGCCTGCCCCTCCTGAAGCTCGTCGAAATCGGCCGGCTGGATCTCCAACTCCTCGCCGCTGGAGAGCACGCGAACCCAAATTCGCCGCATGCCCTGAAAAGGCCGCGCGACAACCTCCACCTGCGTCTGGATGTAGTGGGAGCGGTTCCACCATCTGTAGAGGGTTCGCACCGTCGGGAACATTATGAGAAAAGCCGCCAAGAGGAAGATCGCCCCCACGAACTGAAGGACATAGCGATGATCGGAAGCGCTACGCGAGGAGCCGCGCCGGACGGCTCTGACATTCCTCTTCGGTCGGCGGTTCGACATAGTCTCTCCCCCACCTCTTAGGCGCCGCGGACAGGTGGAATGTTACATCCGCATGGCCCTGAATCTCACGGCGTCTCCGCCTCAAAATCCAGTGAGGGGAATCCTCGATTCGCTTCGTTATTCTGGCCAAGGCAGCCAATGAAGGCGGCCATCAAAGGAAGGAAGAGCAGTCATGAAAAAGCAAATCAAGAAGCTGGTGCTGGCCAAGGAAACTCTCCGGAGCCTGGAGGATAAGGACGCGGTGTTCGTGAACGGCGGCATCAGCGGCAGCGTTTGCGGCAACCCCACCTGCAAGCAGGACTGTGGTCCCACGGCTCTCTGCTAGAAACCTCGCCGGGTGGGCGGCCCCGAGGTCGCCCACCCGAGCCCCTTCAAGCTATTTCCTCCTGAGCTGATCCACCAGAGACATCACCGCGTCGATCACGGCTTTGGGTTGGTCCCACTGGATGGCGTGTCCGGCTCCCGGGACCGTGACGTGGCGTGAATTCCGCGAGCGAGCTGCGAGATCATCCTGCAGCTCACCGGCGATCCGGACCCAGCGTTGATGAAGCTCCAACGGCCTCGAAGGTGGCCGCTGCCGGCTGCCGGCGGAGAGGACGATCAGGGGAACGTCGAGCTGTCGGGGGAGCCCCGCGAATTCGCGCGGGCTGGCTTCGGCGATGTCCGACTCCTCGACGGTCGCCCGGTACCAGGCTGGCCGGCGGGAGACCACGGCGAGCTGGCGCCGCGCCTTCCAAGGCAGCCCTGGAATGCTGGAGATCGGGGCCATCGCCTCGCCGTGCTCCGCCTTCTCGGCGAGGAGCCGGTCCTCCTTCATTGCCTCCTGATGCTTCAGCCAGAACTCATGGGGAGCCTGCGCCCAGTGGTCCTCATGGGAGGACTCGACGAGCACCAGTCCGGCGACATCCTCCGGGTGAAGTGCCGCGAAGAGCCGCACGTCGAGCCCGCCGAACGAGTGGCCGACCAGGATATAAGGAGGAGGAACGCCGGCGCGGGCGAGAAGCGTCCGAAGCTCCTCGACGCTACGCCGCCGGCTGCGCGGCTGGGGTCCCGGATCGCTGTACCCGATACCCGCCCGGTCGAAAGAGCAGACCCGGGTCGTCCTGGCGATCTCCGGCTGCACCCGGAACCAGGAGAGCCACGAGTCGCCGCTCCCCGAGTCCAGAATCACGGTTGGCGAGCCCGCCCCCTCACAGACCAGATGAAGCCGGAAGCCCCCCACGTCGACCATCCTCCCCGGAGGCGGAACCGGCCAGCCAGCCCACGCCAAGACAACAGCTCCCAGGAGGGCAACACCCACCGCGAGCCACAAGCCGAGGCGTCCGATCTTCGAGGCCATCCCTTCCTCCATTGAAGATGTATCTTCCAGTATACGGAGTAGGAGGGTTCGTCGTTGGATGAGCCCTAGAGACCGGCCTCGGGCGAGCGGTACGGGCCTTCCCCGAGTGGGGGAAGGCTCGGGGCGAGTGGGGGAGAGCTTTTTTGAGTTGGGCGAGGCTTCCCCAACTGGGGATTGTCTCTCCCCAACTGGGGGTGGAGTTCTCCCCACTCGGGGAAGCTTTCCCCGAGAGCCTTCGCCCTACTCGCCCCAAGCTTCCCCCGCTCGCCCTGGACGGGTGTGGAGGCCCCCGCCACCGGTGAAACGTTCCTGTCTTCTTCGTCACCTACCCCTAATGCCAAGTCCCGACTTGAAGGAAGAGGAGAAGCAAGCCCTCGCGCTCTGCCGGCGGTATGCGGCACGTAGCGCTGTCGACCAGTTGGTGTGGCTGGGGCCTGCGATCGCCGTGTTCGTCATGGGTCTCTATATGGACAGTAAAGCTCTCCTCGTCGCAGGCTTTGGCTTGCTGGTGTATGTTCTGATCGTAGGCCTGCGCGCGCTGGCGCGCCTGTGGCGGCCTCTGGCCAGCGCCATCGCGAAGCTTGAGTCCGCGTGCGAAGGGCAGAAACCATGAGCTCGGCACGTTGTTCTTAGGTCAAATAATTCTTGACCAGCACGAGGGCGAACATGATCTCTTCGAAGGCTCAGCGACTCAACGACAAAGGACAGGAGCTCTCGGCCAAAGGTTGGTACATCGAGGCGGAGGTTGCGTATCGAGCGGCCGCGGCGGCCAAGCCGAAATGGGCCGTGCCCTGGTACAACCTCGGGCTGATGCAGAAGTACCGTGGGAACTGGGAGGCCTCGCTCGACTGCAACCTGCGCTCTGCCGAGCTCGATCCTTCCGACGAGGCCTCCTGGTGGAACGCAGGGATTGCAGCCACGGCCCTCGGTCGGTGGGATGTCGCCCGCCGCGCTTGGCAGAGTTTTGGGATGTCCATTCCTTCTGGTGAAGGCCCGATCGAAATGGAGCTCGGCCACGTCCCGATTCGACTGTCCGAGGGGGAAGTGGTCTGGTCTCGGCGGCTCGATCCCGCCCGGGCCGTCCTGATCAGCGTGCCGCTCCCGAGCTCCGGTCATCACTGGGGCGACTTGTTGCTGCACGACGGCGCTGCGAATGGTTACCGCATGCTGGGAGAACGGCAAGTCCCCGTGTTCGACGCACTGGCATGTCTCCAGCCTTCTGCGTTCGTGACTTTCGTCGCGGAGCTGCAAGCTGCCAAGAGTGATGTGGAGATTCTTTCATCGATCGCCGAAGACTCCGGCGGTGCAGCCGAGGATTGGTCGACAAGCACGAGAATCCTCTGCAAGGAGTGTAGCGAAGGCACGGTGGGGCACATACATGACGATCACGTTGCGCCGGCCGATCCCCATTGCGGAATTGCCGCGCGCGACGAGGCTCACGCTCGGGAGATCCTTGCGGCCTGGCTGGCGCGGGTGCCGAATGGACGAGTGCTTGATCTTCGCGAGGCTACCCCCGAACCCGAGCAAGATGTACCAGGGATTTTTTGAATGGAGCCGGGCGTATAGACGCCCGGCAGGTGTCTACGTTTACGGCGTGAGAACGCGAACGTGAGGTAGCTTGACGGCGGCCTTCTCGAAAGTCGCCACTTCATCGGCGCCAGAGTGGAGATAGTTTCGGTGGATCACACGGTCAATGAATCCTGGCTTTGCAGATTCCAGGTTTGGAGTAGCGAGAACCGCTGCAACATCACCCGTTCCCTCGATTCCCGGACTGGCAAGGAAATCACCCAGGGCAGCCAGGGTGTCTTTCTTTGAAGCTCCATAGTGATGCTGGAGGGCGTAATAAGCCTCTGCAAGGACCCAGTCGGAGACGAGAACTCGATCCCCTGCTTGTGCACGCTCCAAAAGGTAGTCCAGGGCCACCAGAGCTTGGTCGTGAGGCTCGCCTGTCAGCACTCGTAAGAGAATGGAGGTGTCGAGGCCGACGGTCACCGGTCACGATCCCGAGCAACGCCTCGGGCGATGCTTTCACGGATCGTGTCCATACCGTGCTGTGTCACAGCACTAGCGGTTTTTCCAAGGACTCCGAACCAGGACGGAACTGCTCGTCCTTCCCGCGGGCTCGGGGCCGCCGCAGCTTGGCGGGCCGCGAGCTCAGGCACCTTGTCTGGTCCGACATAGCGCTGGTAGAGCTCTACGGTTACTTCGCGGACAGCCCGCCTCTCTCGCGCGCTCTTGGCTTTGACGAGGCGATAGAGCTCATCTGGGATTTCGATCGTCGCCTTCATAGAGACAGTAAACCGTATCGCCGTGCTCCCGTCAAGCTTCAATCGCTCCGCCCCGTCTGCCGCAGGCTGAGCTCCCAGAGCCTTTCCTGAAGAGTCTCGTCATAACTGACAGGCGAGGAGGGGACGGCTTTACACTTGATGAAGTATTTACCGTTTACTCCTTCCACGTTGGGTGACGAGGCCAGGTAGAGGGAGGTCGCGGCTCCCTTCTCCGGCGTGGTGAGGAAGGGCTGCATCAAGCCCATCACCACCTTGGCCACCAGGCTGCCTTTGGGCTTCATCAGGCTGGTTGACACCACTCCCGGATGCAGGCAGTTGGCGGTGACGCCCGTCCCCTTCAGGCGGCGGGCCAGGGCGTAGGTGAAGAGGACGTTGGCCAGCTTGGACTGCCCATAGCCGCTGATGCCGTAGATTTTTTCTTCCCGGACTTTGTCGGGATCGAGCGTCCGGCCGGTATGCATGGCCGAAGAGACGTTCACGATGCGGGCGGGCGCGCTGGCCTTGATCAGGTCCAGCAGCTCCAGGGTCAGCAGGAAGCTCGCGAGGTGGTTGACCGCCCACGTCCTCTCGAAGCCGTCCACGGTCACTCCACGCTCCATGAAGACGGCGCCGGCGTTGTTGAGCAGCACGTCCAGACGGCCGTATCTGGCGCGGAATTCCGCCGCGAGCCGGCGGACCTCCGCCTGGGACGAGAAATCCGCCAGCAGCGATTCCACCTGACGGTTCCCCGTCTCGTTTCGAATCGCCTCCAAGGTCTCCTGGGTACGGGCCGCATCGCGGCCGGTGATCACGACGAGAGCGCCTTGCCGCGCGAGGCCCACCGCCGTCGCCCGGCCGATTCCGGCCGTCGCACCGGTTACGAGGCAGATCTTTCCTTTCATCGGTCCAGTATATCCCGGCGGAAATTCACCGGCCGGCCGGCCGGGTTTGCATAGGGAAGAGCTGAAACCACAGCCCGGACACGCCGAGGACGGAGCCACGATGGACGAGACGACGGGAGAGACTGGAAGGGTGGGGGAGGAGCCGCTGCGTCAGGCTCTGCGGGGCATACCGCTGCTGGCCGACCTGGCGGATGGGGAGATCGAGTGGCTGGCCGGGCATGCCGAGGAGCTTCATCTCGAAGACGGCGAGCTGATCTCCCGCGAGGGCGAGCCGGCGGACCGCATGTCCATCATCCTCTCGGGCGAGATGATGGGGCGGCGCGAAAAGGGCGGCGATACCTCCCGAGTCTTCGTCGCCAGGGCCGGCGAGATCACCGGGGTCCTCCCCTTCTCGCGCATGCGCACCTGGATCAGCACCGTCCGCGCCGTCGGACCCACCCGCATCGCCGCGATCTCGGTGGATCAATTCGGAGCCATGCTGGCCGCCATTCCCGTGCTGGAGCCTCGGCTGATCGGCGTGATGACCGACCGGGCCCGCGAGACGACCCGCGTCGAGCAGCAGAACGAGAAGCTGCTCTCGCTGGGCAAGCTGTCGGCGGGGCTGGCGCACGAGCTCAACAACCCGGCCTCGGCCCTGGGGCGCTCCATCGCCGAGCTGCGGGAGCGCGTCGCCGCCCTGCCGGCGCTGACCTCGGGTCTGATCCGCCAGGGAGTCGAGCCCGATCAGATGGTGATGCTCTGCCGCCTGCACGCGACGTCCGAGCAGGGCACCGGGCTGGCCGGCACCGGCGGCATGACGCTCGACCCGATCGAGCAGTCGGATCGCGAGAGCGCCGTGACGGACTGGATGGAGGATCGTCAGGTGAAGGACGCCTGGCGGCTCGCTCCCACCTTCGTGGCAGCCGGCATGACGGCGGAGGATCTCGATACCTTCGCGGTGGGGATTCCCGGAGAGGTGCTGCCGGCGGCGCTCGCCTGGGTGGAGTCGGGCATTGCCCTGCATCTCGTGCTGGGTGAGATGGAGAACGCGACGCGCCGGATCTCCGGGTTGGTTGGAGCGATCAAGGAGTACTCGCACATGGATCGCGAGCTGACCGAGAAGACGGAGACGGACCTCCATCGCTCTCTCGACAGCACTCTCACGATGCTCGGCCACAAGGCGAAGGTCAAGCACGTGAAAGTGAAGCGCGACTACGATCCTCAGCTCCCCACCATTCAGGCCTTTCCCGGCGAGCTCAATCAGGTCTGGACCAATCTGCTCGACAACGCCTTCGATGCCGCCGGGGATGGCGGAAACGTGACGGTGGGCACCCGGCGCGTCGACGGCAAGGTCGAAGTGACCATCGCGGACGATGGACCGGGCATTCCCGCGGATCTCGCGGCGCGGATCTGGGAGCCTTTCTTCACCACCAAGCCGATGGGGGAGGGCACGGGCCTGGGCCTGGACATCGCCCGCCGCATCGTGGTGGGCCGGCATGGGGGGGAGATGAGGCTGGAGTCGCGCCCCGGCGATACCCGCTTTCTCGTCACCCTGCCGATCGGTGGTCGGCCGCCGGTGAGAGCCTGACCGTCACGGGCTGACGGAAGATCACTATCTCCAGCGACGACGGCGGGTGAGGAGCACCCTTCCCTTGACACGTTTTCCGAGTATAAGATCAGCTCGGAGACGACGAGGAGGAGGGGCGCTTGTACTTCAACCCGCGGGAAACGATCGCAGCCGAAGCCCAGGAGGCCCCGGATACCGCGTTGCTGGAGGCCCTGGGCAGGGAGCTGAGCCTGCTGCGCAAGGCGGTGCTCCGCCAGGGGCACGCCCAGGAGCTGTTCCAGGCACGGGTGGAGGAGGCGGTCGGTGGGCTTTCCGGGGCCGCAGAGAAAGCCGTTCCTCTGTCGTCCCTGCCGAGCTCCGCCCAGGTGAGGGCGCTCCTGGAGATGGATCAGGCGGTGCTCCAACTCCTCCGCCTGGCGCAGACGGAAGGCCCTGCGACGGGCGGCCCGGCTGAGAACGCCCCCGGATCCCTGCGCGAAGGTCTTTCCCTCCTCCAGGTGCGAGTGCGCAACCTCCAGCATTCACTGGGGCTGGAGGCCATTGCCGCCCAACACCGACGCTTCGACGACCGCTGGCACGAGGCCTGTGGCATCGCGCACCGGCCCGATCTTCCAGACGGCTGGGTGGTGGAGGAGATCCTCCCCGGCTACCGCATGGGAGAACGGGTGGTGCGCCCCGCGCGGGTCGTCGTCAACCGCCACGATGAGCCCGATGACCACTATTGAGGAGATATTGAGGAGATCCATGACGCACGAGACGACGAAGAGGATATTCGGCATCGATCTGGGAACCACCAACTCCTGTCTGGCCGTGATGGAGCCCGGAGGACCGCGGGTGATCGCCATCGACGGCGATCCCATCGTCCCCTCCGTGGTTGGCCTCGACCGCCAGACGCACCGCTTCCTGGTGGGGCGGAGAGCCCGGAACCGCCAGGTGCTGGAGCCGGCCTGGACGGTGCGCTCGGTCAAGCGCCGCATGGGCGAGACGGCGCCCCTGCGCCTGGGAGACCGGGAGCTGCTACCCGAGGAGATCTCGGCCGAGATCCTCCGTTATCTAAAGGCCATGGGCGAGGCGGCGCTCGGCGAGCCGGTGGAACGGGCCGTGGTCACCGTGCCGGCCTACTTCGGCGACGCCCAACGCCGCGCCACTCTGCGGGCCGGGGAGCTGGCCGGCCTGGATGTGGTCCGCATCCTCAACGAGCCCACCGCGGCGGCGCTCGTCTACGACCGCCTGGTGGCCCGCAAAATCGTGCCACGGGCGGCGGGACCCCTGGAGCTGGCTCCGGCGGCCGGCTCCATTTCCGGCCGTGCCGGGTCTGATATCCAGCGAGTTCTAGTCTATGACCTCGGGGGCGGCACGTTCGACGTGTCGGTGGTGGAGATCGGCGGCGGTATCAACGAGGTGCGGGCGAGCGGCGGCAACAACCAGCTCGGCGGCGACGATTTCGACCGGCTGCTGGCGGAGCATCTGGCCACCCAACTGCGCGAGCGGACGGGCCGCGACCTTCCCGACGATCTGCGGCTCCGCGCGCGCCTGGAGGACGCCGCCGAGCGGGCGAAGATCGATCTCTCCACCCATCCTTATACCCGGGTGATGGAGGAGGCTCTGCTGGGTGGCGTTCACCTCGATCTAGAGGTGAGCCGGCTGAGCTTCGAGGCGTTGATCGACGATCTGCTCGCCGGTACCCTCGCGGAGGTGGACCGGGCGTTGACCGAGGCCCGTCTGGCGGCGAAGGACATCGATCTCGTGATCCTGGTGGGAGGCTCCACGCACATCCCACGGGTAAGGGAGCTGCTCTCGGAGCGCTTTTCCTGTCCGGTCGAGCACGCCGTCGATCCCGCTCTTTGCGTGGCCCTGGGAGCCGCCGTGCAGGGGGCGATCCTGGCCGGTGAGGTGTTCGATCACATTCTGGTGGACGTGGCGGCCCACTCTCTGGGCATCAAGAGCCTGGGCCACGAGGAGGGCGGCCTCTGGGGGCGAGGGGCCAACCATTTTTCCACCATCATCCGCCGCAACACACAGGTGCCGGTGACCCGGTCCGAAGGGTTCCGGACCCTGCTGGACGATCAGAAGGCCGTGGAGATTGAGGTCTATCAGGGCGAGAGCCCCCGCTGCAGCGAGAACACCCGGATCGGCAACTTCTCGTTCAAGCTCCTGCCGGCCCCCGCCGGCAGTCAGATACTGGTGGAGTTCCGCTACGACCTCGACGGCGTCATCGGCGTGACCGTCCAACAGAAGGGTACCGACAACCGGCAGGAGGTGACGCTCTCCACCCGCCGGCGCGAGGCAGCGCCGACGGGCAGCCCTGGAGCTCCCGGAGCGGTCGAGAACTATATCCTGCGCAAGGCCCGGGTGCTGGTAGCGGGCCTGCCGCCCGGCGAGCTGAAGGAGCGTCTCGCGGCAGCGGCGGAATCCTACGAGGAAATTCTGGCGGTTCCGGAGGCCAGCCCGGACGATGTCGATCCGGCCGAGGAGGAGCTTCTGGAGCTATTGGAAGAGGCCGAGGAGGCCGCGGTCCGGCCGTGAGCGCCAAGAAGCGGAGTCTCAAGAAGCAGCAGAAACGCCAGGATTTGGCCCTGACGCGCCTCGAGGAGCTATACCGGCGGGGCGTCGACGACGAGGTCCTCGTCCACGCCGCCGGGGAGGTCGCTGGTCTCGAGGGCTCGTCATTCGCCTCGCAGTGGTTGGAGTTGGCCGACCGCGCCGTACGGCAGAGCCTGGCCGATGGCGACCTCGGCCGGCTGGAGCGCGTCCTTCGTTCTCTGCGCCGGAGCGGTCCCTTGCGGCCTCTGGCGATTTTGGGCGAGGGTGTGCTGGAGCTGGCGGCGGGCCGGCTCGACGCGGCCCGTTCGCGGATGGCGGCTGCCGCCGGTGCCTTGCCTACCCGTTTCCTCGCGGAGCTTCAGAGCCTGGCTCGGGACGCGCCGGACCCGCCTCAGGGTGACGATCCCTACCTGGGAGCGGTGGAGGAGCTGTTCGCCGCTCTTCAGAACCTGGAAACGCGGGGCTTCGCACCGACCCTGGCGGATCGCGAGGCCCTGGCCCGGGTTCTCCAAACCCTGCGGACCCTGGCTCCGGTGGAGAGGCCGGAGGCTCCTGAACTCCGCCGCTTCTTCGCCGCCGCCGATCAGTGCTTGTCGCTGCTCGCCGCACTCGAGGGTCTCGAGGCGAGGGGGAGCCAGGCGGTCATCCTCTGGCTCCGCGACCTGGGGTCGCGGCCGGCGGCGCTCGGCGCCTCCGAGCAACCCCTGCTCGCGCCTCTCCATCATGCGGTGCGGATGCGGTGGCGGAGCGTGCTGGAAGGAGTGGCGGCGCGGGAGGGACCGGCGGGGCTCGCCGCCCTCTATGCCGCCGAGCCGAAGCTTCTGGCCTACGACGTGGGCTTGGGGGACGGGGGGCTCGCCGATCTGCGCCAGCGAGCTCAGGCGCAGCAGCTCCTGGCATCGGGTCGCTACGAAGAGCTGATCCGCCTGCTCCGGTCGCGCGGTCGCGGCGCCGTAAGCGCCGGAGACCTGGCGGCCCTCTGGAGCCTGGAGCTGTGGGCGGGGCGCCGGCGCTTCAAGGAGGGAGGAGACCAGGACGACGAAGACTGGGTGCCGGGTCTCACCGGGCTCTCGGCCCACGACATCCTCGTCCGTCTGGGAGAGATGGCGGCCGAGACCGGCCGGCGCTTTCCGCCGGAGCAGCGGGCCGAGGTGGCGCGGGTGTTGCGCGACGAGCTGTTCGAGCTCTGCGAGGTCGCCGGCTTCTGCGACCACACGGCGGAGGCGGCTCTCTCGTTGCTGGAGCATCAGCCCGGCGACTCCGGCCTGCTGATCGCGGGTGTGGCCGGGGCCATTGCCGCCGACGCTCCCCGCCTGCTCCGCGCCTTGGAATCTCATCTCGGTCCTATGGGCGGGGCAAAGGCGGGCAATGGGCCGGTCGAGCAGCGCCTGTTGATCCAGATCGCTCAGGAAGGGCCTCGGCGCCTGGCTCGGATCCTCGACAAGCTGAAGACGCTGTTTTCCGCCGTGGCTTGGGCGCAGGTCGCGGAGCTCATGGGCCGGGAGGTGGGCGACGTACTCGCCGAGGTCCTGTGTATGGCAGCCTTCGAGGCCGAGGGAGATCCCGAGTCGGCACGCCGGACATGTACCGGCGCCCGCGTATCGCTGGAGCTTCTGCGGCCGGCCCTGGGAGGAACGATCGGCTTCGCCGCCATCGAGCTGACCGTCGACTGCTGGCGGCCGGACCTGGCGGCGGCGGAGAAGCGGCTTGCCGGGTTCCTGGCCGGCTCTTCCGGCTGTGAAGGCATCCTCGCCGCCCTCCACGTGCAGGAGAAGACTCTCAGCCCCTGGACACCGCAGGGTGTGAAGGTCGCTTTTCACGGCCTCGCTCAGGCGGCGATCGACCGTCTCGACGACCGGTGGCAGCTCTGGGGTCCTATCGTGCCGGTGCTCGCCATCGCCGCTGACGATGACGCTCTCCAGCGGCTGAAGAGAAAAGTCCAGCAGCTCCTCGCCTCTCCCGGGATCGGGGAGGAGGGCCGCCGAGCTCTCACGGAGAACTTGGCGGCGATCCACCGCGACGAGACCCTGAGGCGAGAGCGTGATCGCCCTCGCCGCCGCTCATCGCCGAAAAAAAAGAAGCCTCGTCAGCGTAGCCGCGCCCCTCAACTCGGGTTTGATTTTCCGTGATCGGCTGAGGAGCAGAGCTTGGAGATTCCGCATGCCGTCCTGGGATTGCCGGCCATGGCCACGGCCGAAGAGATTACCCGCGCCTATCGCAAGCTGGTGCGCCGCTACCCGCCCGAGCTGGCCCCTCAGCAGTTCGCGCGCATCCACCGCGCCTACCAGCTCTTGACCTCGCCCGAACGCCGCATGGAGGAGGCGCAGAGCGCCCCCGAGGAGACGATCGATCAATTTTTCCCCGTGCCTGCGACGATCCTGAGGGCGGCCCCATCTCCTCCTCCGCTCCTCGCCGAACGAGACCTGGAGCCCCTCCTCGCGCCGTTCCGTCGTGCCCGGCTCGCCCGAATCCTGAGCGAGGCTTTCGCGGACGGCCAGGGAGGCGGGGAGTGAAAGGAGCTGAGGATATAGTCTGCCGATGCTGATCGCCCTCGCCGCAACGAGCAACATCTCGCGGATATTCATCGAGCTGGGCGCGGCGATCGTCGGCCTCGCGGTGCTGGCTCGCCTTGCGAGCCGGTGGGGATTTTCGGCCATTCCGCTCTATCTGTTGGCGGGGCTCGCGTTCGGCAACGGCGGGCTGTTGCCGCTCAACGTCAGCCAGGAGTTCGTGCACATCGGCGCTGAGATCGGCGTTGTGCTGCTGCTGTTCATGCTCGGGCTGGAGTACACGGGCGAAGAACTCGGGGCGAGCTTGCGGACGGGGCTGCCCTCGGGCCTGGCGGATTTCGCGCTCAATTTCCTGCCCGGTCTCCTCGCCGGATTCCTGCTGGGATGGGGAACGCTCGCCGCCGTGCTGCTGGGCGGCGTGACGTGGATCTCCTCCTCCGGAGTGATCGCCAAGGTCCTCGGGGAGCTGGGGCGGATGAACAATCCGGAAACGCCGGCGATTCTTTCCGTGCTGGTGCTGGAAGATCTGGCCATGGCATTGTACCTGCCTCTCGTCTCCGTGTTGCTTGTGGGCCGCGGATGGCGGGAGGGTGTGGTGTCCATCCTGATCGCTCTTGCCACGGTGGGAGTGGTGCTGTTCGTCGCCCTGCGGTTCGACAAGGCGATCAGCCGCGCGGTCTCGCACCAGTCCGACGAGATCATCCTGCTCAGCACTTTCGGCCTCGTCCTGTTGGTGGCGGGTGTGGCGCAGAAGCTTCAAGTGTCGGCGGCGGTGGGAGCCTTCCTGGTAGGTATCGCGCTGACTGGAGCGATCGTCAAGCGGGCGCACCGGATGCTCGCGCCCTTGCGCGATTTGTTCGCCGCCACGTTCTTCTTCTTTTTCGGCCTGGAGATCGATCCGGCGAGCCTGCCCAAGGTGCTGCCCCTGGCGGCGGCGCTGGGCGCCGTGACGGCCTTGACCAAGCTGCTCACCGGCTGGCTGGCGGCGCGCCGGGCAGGGATCGAGGGACCTGGCCGCTGGCGGGCCGGAGCCGCCCTGGTGGCGCGCGGCGAGTTTTCCATCGTCATCGCGGGACTTGGCGTGAGCGCCGGCCTGGAGCCCCGGCTGGGTCCATTGTCGGCGGCCTATGTGCTGTTGCTCGCCGTGGCGGGTCCCATTCTGGCGCGCTTCGTGGCGCCAGAGCGGAAGCCTCTCGGCCCGCAGCCCGCACCCTCATGATCCGCCACCTGACCGCCTGATGGAGCGCCGCCTGTCCGCCTTTCGTGGTACCCTGGAATCCACAAATTTTTCTTAGAGTTGCATGAAACTTTGCGGCTGGGGCCACCGCTTTTGCGGGGTGGTTCGGGGTGAGCGTTGAGGATCGATCAATTTCGCTGGACGGTGGGTGGTGGCTGGGAGCCCCGGCGACCCGGGAGGGCGGCGGCGGACGCCGATCTCCTGCTCGTGTTTGGCGCCACGGGCCGGCTGCGCGAGCCGGGACCCTATGAGGAGGCGTGCGCGGCCTATCCCGGCGCCTTCCGCTTCGGTTGCTCGACGGCGGGGGACATCTACGGCACCCAGGTCTCCGACGATTCCCTGGTCGTCACCGCGGTCCGCTTCAAGGCGACGCGGATCGTCGGCGTCTGTACCGCGGACCTGGAGGACAGCTTCCGGGCGGGCGAGCGCCTGGCCGCGGCGCTCGACCCGGAGGGGCTGGTCCACGTCTTCGTCGTCACCGACGGGCTGCACGTCAACGGCAGCGCCCTGGTGAGGGGTCTCGCGGGCAGCCTGCCGCACGGGGTGACGGTAACCGGGGGCTTGTCGGGCGATGGCCCGCGCTTCCGTGAGACCCTGGTGGTTTGCGGCGGCGAGCCCGCGGCGGGCACCGCGGGCGCGCTCGGCTTCTACGGTCCGGCTCTGCAGGTCGGCTACTCGTCTCTGGGCGGTTGGGATGCGTTTGGTCCCGAGCGGCTGATCACCCGCTCGCAGGGGAACGTGCTCTACGAGCTCGACGGCCGGTCGGCCCTGGAGCTGTACAAGACCTATCTCGGACCGCATGCCGCGGATCTGCCGGCGAGCGCGCTGCTCTTTCCGTTGAGCCTGCGGACGGAGCCGGGGGATACGCCGCTGGTGCGCACGATCCTGGGGGTGAGCGAGGAGGAGAGCAGCATGACGTTCGCCGGCGACATGCCGGTGGGCACGTACGCCCGCTTGATGCGGGCCAACTTCGACCGCCTCATCGACGGAGCGGCGGGCGCCGCCCGGACGAGCTGCGGCGCGGTTTCCCCCGAGCTGGCGCTCCTGGTCAGTTGCGTCGGCCGCAAGCTGGTCCTCGGCCAGCGCGTGGAAGAGGAAGTCGAGGCGGTTCGCGAGGTGCTGGGTCGCGGCGCGGTGTTGGCCGGTTTCTATTCCTATGGCGAGATCTCCCCGTTCACGCCGAGCGCGCGGTGCGAGCTGCACAATCAGACGATGACCATCACCACCCTCGCGGAGCCGTGAGCATGAGCGGCCGGCACAGTCTCCTCGCGCGGCAGATCCGGCGCCATTTCGGCAGCCTGGAGAAGATTCCGGCGGACTTGAAGCCGTTCGTCGACGCCGTCGACGCGGCCTACCGGCAGTCCGACGACGACCGGGCGATGCTGGAGCGCTCCATGGATTTGAGCTCGCAGGAGCTGATGCAGGCCAACGCCGCGCTCCGGCAGTCGCTCTCCCTCGTCCAGGCCACTCTCGAATCGACCGCCGACGGCCTTCTCGTGGTCGACGAGGGCGGCAAGATCGTCGCTTTCAACCACCGCTTCGCCGAGATGTGGCGGCTGCCGGAGGAGGTGACGGAGAGCCGGGACGACGAGCGGGCGGTCGCCGCCGTGCTCGATCAGCTCCTCTACCCGGAGCTCTTCGTCGCCCGGGTGCGGGAGCTCTACGCGCAGCCGGAGGCCGAGAGCCAGGACGTCCTCGAATTCAAGGATGGCCGGGTGTTCGAACGGTATTCACAGCCACAGCGCATCGGCGGCCGGGGCGTCGGCCGGGTTTGGAGCTTCCGCGATGTCACCGAGCGCCGGCGCGCCGAGGAGGAGCGCGCCCGTCTGCAGGTGATGGGCGCTCTCGGCCACCTGGTGGGCAGCCTGGCCCATGAGGTGCGCAATCCGCTCTTCGCCATTTCCGCGACGCTCGAAGCGCTGGTCGCGAGCGTCGGCGACGAGGAGGTCCGCCGCGCCCTCGAGACCCTGCGCGAGCCGACGACGCGGCTGAGCGAGCTGATGTCCGAGTTGCTGGAATACGGCAAGCCACTCGGCCGCACGCTCACCGCCGGTTCCCTCCATGAGCTCCTCAACCAGTCCGTCGCCGACTGTGGAGCCCTCGCCGAGGCGCGCGGCGTACGCCTCATCGCCCGCTTCGCCGCCGGCGAAGTGCCGGTGGGAATGATCCGCCGCCGCCTTGCCATGGCGCTCACCAACCTTATCCAGAACGCCATCCAGCACACCCCGCGCGGCGGCGAGGTGGTGGTCGAGACGATGCCATGGGAAGAGGACGGGGGAGCCTGGGTGCGCAGCCTCTTCAAAGACTCAGGCCGCGGTTTCAAGGAAGGGGACCTGCCGCAAGTCTTCAACCCCTTCTTCACCCGCCGCCGCGGCGGCACGGGCCTCGGCCTGTCGATCGTGCAGCGCGTGGTGGAGGAGCACCGCGGGCGCATCCGGGCCGGGAACCTGCCGGAAGGGGGGGCGCTTCTGACGCTGGACCTGCCGCTGTCGGGAGCGGCCTGAAAAGGCGCTCTCGCCGGGCCTTGCTCAGGCGTTCGCCAGCAGCGTGTGCAGCTCGGCCGCGATGTCGGCGAGGGGGACGGGCTTGTGCAGGAAGGCGTGGACGCCGCGGCGGCGGGCTTCCTGCTCGACGTCGGGGGAGCCGTAGGCGGTGAGCACGACGATCTTGGCGGCCGGGCAGCGCTCGCGGATGAGGGTGACGATATCGAGACCTTCGGTGCTCTGGCTGTCTCCCAGCCGGAGGTCGGTGACGAGGGCGTCGTAGGAGCGGGACGACAGGAACACCTCCGCCTGCGCCGGCTCGGCGACCGCGTCGACGGCGTAGCCCTTGGCGATGAAGAAGCGTTCGAGGGCGCTCAGGATGGCCGCCTCGTCCTCCAGGATCAGGAGCCGCCGTTTCATGGTTGCAGACTATACCCCTCCTGCTCTCGGATGGGCTGCGCCGGACGGATCGTGGAATGATAGGCCGCTCTGGAGGAAACCATGATGGTAAGGTCTCGGATCTCTCTTGTCCTGATCGCCTTGAGCCTGTTCGCCGTGGCGGCGATACCGGTGGCCGCCGCGGCCTATCCCGACCCGGTCGAGAATGACTTCGTCCTTCATGATTTCCGCTTCGGCACCGGCGAGACGCTGCCGGAGCTGAAGCTCCACTATCGGACGATCGGCCATCCGGTGCGCGATGCCCAGGGGGTGACGCGCAACGCCGTGCTCATCCTCCACGGCACCACAGGCTCGGGCGGCAACTTCATTTCGGAGACCTTCGCCGGCAAGCTCTTCGGTCCGGGCCAGTTCCTCGACGCGACGAGGTATTTCATCATCCTGCCGGACGGCATCGGCCATGGCCAGTCGAGCAAGCCGAGCGACGGTCTCCGCATGCGCTTCCCCCGCTACACCTATGACGACATGGTGAACGCGCAGTACCGGCTGCTCACCGAGGGGCTCAAAGTCAACCATCTGTTCCTCGTCATGGGTACCTCCATGGGCGGCATGCATGCGTGGGTCTGGGGGGAGAAGTACCCCGCTTTCATGGACGGCCTCGTGCCGCTGGCGAGCGTGCCGACCCAGATCGCCGGCCGCAACCGGATGATGCGCAGGATGGCCATGGATTCTATTCAGAACGATCCGGAATGGCGGCACGGCGAGTACAAGACCCCGCCGCGGCAGGGAATGATGGGCTTTCTGCACATCTTTCTGATGATGACGAGCAGTCCTCTCCAGTGGCAGAAGACGGCGCCCACCCGCGATCAGGCGGACGCCTTCCTCGTCGAGCAGATGGCGCGCCGGGCGGCGAGCCTGGACGCCAATGACGCTCTCTACGCCTTCGACGCCTCGCGGGAGTACGATCCGTCGAAGGACCTGGAGACGATCGCGGCGTCCGTCCTCGCCATCAACTCGGCGGACGACCAGGTCAATCCGCCCGAGCTGGGGCTGATCGAGAAGCTGATGCCCCGCGTCAAGCATGGGAAGTATGTGCTGATCCCCATCAGCGACGAGACGCGGGGGCATGGCACGCACTCCCTGCCGGCGGTGTGGGGTGGGTATCTGGAGGCTTTTCTCAAGGAGCTGCCCGCCAGGTAGCCAGGCATACCCGGTCACGCTATCCTGTTGTCCCCACGGGGACGCCATGCCGGATCACGAGCACCTTTCCCAGCGCATTCGCGAGCTTCCCGACAAGCCCGGCATCTACATCTTCAAGGATGCCGGGGGGAAGGTGCTGTACGTCGGCAAGGCGAAGTCGCTGCGCAAGCGGGTGACGTCGTACCTGTCGCGCGATCACGAGCCGCGGCTGGCCGTGATGATGGCGGAGGCCGTGGACCTGGAGTTCGTCGTCACCGACTCCGAGTCCGAGGCCCTGCTGCTCGAAAACAACTGGATCAAGAAGAAGAAACCCCGTTACAACATCCTGTTGCGGGACGACAAGACGTACCCCTATCTCCGCATCACCCTGCAGGACGAATATCCCCGCATCGCCTTCACTCGCCGCATCCGCGACGACGGCGCCGAGTACTTCGGGCCGTTCCTGCCGGGTGGGCTGGCGCGCAAGGCCATCAAGCTGGTCCAGAAGTTGTTTCAGATCCGCGTCTGCCGCATCGAGATCGACGGCTCTCTGGAGCGGCCGTGCCTGTACCACGACATGCACCGCTGCCTGGGGCCCTGCGTCGCCGGGCTGACCACCAAGCAAACGTACGACGAGGCGGTGGCCGAGGCGCGGCTGTTCCTCGCCGGACGCAACGACCAGCTGTCCAAGCGGCTGAAGCGGGAGATGTGGGAGGCCGCCGAGGCCGAGGACTACGAGCGGGCGGCCCACCTCCGAGACACGCTCGCCGAGGTCGAGGCCATCAGCCAGCGGCGCAAGCTGTCGTCGGTGGAGGACGAGGATCTCGACGTCTACGGCTTCCACATCTCCGGCGGCAACGCGGCCGTGGCCTCGCTGATCATGCGGGGCGGCCAGGTGCTCGACCGCCGGGAGCTGTTCTGGGAAGGCGTGGGCCACGTCACCCCGGAGTTCCTGCTCTCCGAGGTGCTGCCCCAGGTCTACGACCGCACGACGTTCATCCCCAAGGAGATCCACCTGCCGGTGGCGATCGACGGCGAGGAGGCGCTGATCGACTGGCTGTCGGAGCGGAAGGGCGAGAGGGTCTATCTGCGCATGCCCTCGCGGGGGCCGAAAGCCGACCGGGTGGCGCTCGCCATGCACAACGCGGAGCTGGCCCACAAGCGGCGGTTCCGGGGGCTCAAGGTGGCGCCCGGAGCCACGGCCCTGGAGCGCCACCTCGGTCTGGAGGAGCCGCCGCGGCGCATCGAGGGCTTCGACATCTCCCACTTCCAGGGCGGCGAGACGGTGGCCTCGATGGTGGTGTGGGAAGAGGGGCGGATGCGCAAGAGCGACTACCGCAGCTTCAACATCCGTGACCTCACGCAGCCGGACGACTTCGCTTCGATGCGGCAGGCGGTCGAGCGGCGCTACAAGCGGGTGCTGGAGGAGACCGGCGCGATGCCCGACCTGATCCTGATCGACGGTGGCCGGGGCCAGCTCAACTCCGCGCTCGCGGCTCTCGCCGAGCTGGGGGTGGAGGAGACGTCCATCTGCTCGCTGGCCAAGCGGGAGGAGGAGATCTATACCCCCGGGCTGCCGGAGCCCCTCCGGCTGGGACGGGACGACGCGGGCCTGCGGCTACTCCAGGAGATTCGCGACGAGGCCCACCGCTTCGCCGTCTCCCGCCACCGCGCCCGGCGCTCCGCCCGCACCCTGCACAGCCGGCTGGACGAGCTGGCCGGCGTCGGTCCGCGCCGCCGCAAGCTGCTGGTCCGGACTTTCGGCAGCCCTCAGGGCGTGAAGGAAGCCAGCCTGGAAGATCTCCAGAAAGCTCTGGGGCCGGCTGTGGGCCGGCGCATTTTCGCGCAGCTCCACGCGGAGGCTCCAGCGGCTCCGCCGGTCCCCGGCGACGCCCCGATCTGAGCCGATCTTACGTGGGCGGGGGAATCCGCCTCAGGATGTAGATGATCTGCCGGTTGCCTTTCAGGACGAAGGGGCCGGGCAGGATTCTCTCGGAGCCGAACGTCGCTTCCAGCCGGTAGTTCTGGAAGATCCACTCGCGCATGGACGGCAGAATCCAGAGTTGCCCATCGGGAGTGGTGACCTCGCCCAGCACGAGGTATTGGAAGCGTCGGTTCCAGATGCGGTTCCAGGCCTTCTCCCACGGCCGCACCGCCGTCTCGTTGGGGAGGCGGTCGAGGCGGCCCGGCAGGAAGGCCAGCTCTTCGGAGACCAGAATGCGCTCGTCCGGCCGGACATGGCGGGCGAGCCAACTCACGGCGGCCGTCCGTGAGTCCTCCAGGCGGAATTGGGCGGTGGAGTACCGGTAGACGGCGGGCGCGAAAAGAACCACCGGCAGCAGCGCCGCGGCCAGATCCAGCCATACTCGGCGAAATGGCCGGGAGAGCCGGCGGCGAAGGCCGGCGTAGAGGAGGGCGGCGAGCACGCAGCCGAGAGGAACGAGGGCCAGGAGGTTGCGGAAGGCGCGGAATTTATAGGGCGCCACGAGAAGGCCCGTGGCGGCGGCGAACAGCAGCCAGCCCCAGGCGGACCGCGACCACCGGGGGTCGCGTAGCGCCACGACGGTCCCGCCCGCGGCGAGGACAAGGAAGACGAATCCCAGCTCGGGGTGCTCCAGCGGCAAGTCCCACTCGGCCCGGTGTACGGCCTGATCCCAGTAGCCTCCGATCTCCTGCGTGCCATAGGTCCGCGACATCTCGTGTGCCGCCGCCATGACGTTGGCCGGCCGCAGCACGAGGGCCGGCATGGCGAGAAGCAGGGCGGTGAGGGCGGCGCCGCCCGCGAGGAGGAGGCGCCGGAGCTTTTCAGGCCAGGCCGCGGAGGCGAGGACGATGGCCAGCGCCACCGGCAGGCAGACCAGGACGGCCGGGTACTTGGTCGCCGCGCCCAGGCCCATCATCGCTCCCGCCAGGGCGGCATCGCGTCGCGGCCGGCTGCCGTCTCTTGCTCCCTCGGCGAAGAAGAGGGCCGCCAGAGTAAAGAAGGCCACCATGGGGTTGATGTTGACGATGGAGCTGCGGGCGACGAGGGCGGGGACCAGAGCGGCGAGCCCGGCGGCGAAGAGGCCGGCTGGCGCGCCGGCGAGACGCCGGGCCAGCAGACCGGCGAGCGCCACGACGCCGAGGGAGAAGGCCAGCGTCACCAGCCGCCCGATGACCAGGAGGTCCACCGGCTCCACGATGTCGTAGTACTGAAAAGGACTGGACGCGAGGTCGTTGGCGAGAGGGTGACCGTGGATGGCCGTGTAGACGGGGGACCAGGCGAGAGTGGTCCCGGCGATCAGGTAGAAGGGCAGGGAGCCGTAGCTGTAGTTGTCCGGCTCCCAGGTCCGTTTCACCAGGAGGTGGAGCACGTGATGGAGGACGTGCCCTTCGTCCACGTAGCTCATGTAGGGCAGTCCGGCCTTGATGACCGGCAAACGAACGGCGGTGGCGAGGATCAGGAGGGCGAGTCCAGCGGTCCAGTGCTTCCAGCGCATCGTGCGGATAATACGAAAAAATTGTGGATTTCCGAGGAGAAAGATTCGCGGTCGCAGCTTTGCGCGATAGAATGTTGGTGATCGCATGGAGAATCGAAGCAGCACGGCGCAGCGCCCGACGGACGAAGAGCTCCGGCTTTTCCTGGACCGGATTGGTCGCAGGCTGGCGGATCTGCCGCCGAACCTGGATCCGGAGACCCACCGGCAGCGGGTGGCGGGAATGCTGCGCGACGTGGGGGAGGCCAACTTCTATAACCTCCTGAGCATCCCCTCGACGGCCAGGGCGCAGGAGGTGCACGAAGCCTACGATCAGATCGCCCGGCTGGTACACCCCGCCAATGCCGGCCGCCTCGGGCTCGCCGGCCGGGAAGGGGTGCTGGAGATGCTCTTCGAGCGGCTCACCCTGGCCTACCTCACGCTCATCCAGATCGACCGGCGCAAGGTCTACGACCGCGATCTCGACCCGGGGGCCTGGGGAGCCGCCGCCTTCGGAGCCGGGGCGGAGCAGCGCCGGGAGGAAGTGAGGGGCGTGGCGCAGGGCTACTACCAGCGGGCGATGGAGCTGGTGGCCCGCCATGACTATCACCTGGCCATCGAGCTTCTCCAGCAAGCCGTGCGGGCCGACGACAGCCGGCCTGAGTATTGCGCCCTGCTCGGCACGTTGCAGGCCAAGAACTCGCGTTGGCTGCGGGTGGCCGCCGAGAACCTGGAGAGGGCCGTGAAGCTGGGATCGCGGGACCCGGAGCTGCCGCCCCTCCTGGCGCAGGTGCGCTCGCGCCTGGCGGCGGGGGAGGCTCTGCGGCCTGCCTCCACCGACGCCGAGTCGCCCTCGACGGGTGCCCGGCGCAGGATTCGGGAGGTGCCGGAGGTCGAGGTCCTGAACCCTGACGAAGAGATCGACGTGCCGTGGCCGCAGCCAAACCCGCGGCTCCGGTGATGGAGCCGGCGCGGGGCGTGTGGGGTACAATGACCCCGCTGGAGAGCTCCAGGTGGTCGCTCCGCACGGTCTTCAAAAGCCGGCGCGGAGAGGAAAGTCCGAGCTCCCACGGGCGGCAGGCTCGCTAACGACGAGGCGCGGCGACGCGACGGAAAGTGCAACAGAGAATAGACCGCCGGGCGCCTTCGGGAGTCCGGTAAGGGTGAAACGGTGCGGTAAGAGCGCACCGCTCGGCCGGTGACGGACGAGGCTTGGTAAACCCCCTGCGGAGCAAGACCAAATAGGGGAACGGATCAGCGGGTTGCCCGTCCCGCCTTCGTGTCCGGTTCGCCGGGCGCGAGGCCGTTTCCGGGTAGGTTGCTTGAGGCCGGCGGCAACGCCGGTCCCAGAGGAATGACCACTACCCTGCGCTTCGGCGCCGGGGATACAGAACTCGGCTTACGGAGCTCTCCGGCGCTTTGATTCTTCCCGCTCAACTCCCGCCTCCAGCCGGTCCCGGCGACCGGGTCGGGGTGGCCGCCCTGTCCGGTCCCGTCGACCCCGGCCGTCTCGAAGCGGGGGTGGCGGCGCTGAAGCGTCTGGGCTTCGAGCCGGTGCTGGCGGACAACCTCCTGATGCGGCACGGCTTGTTCGCCGGCAGCGACGCCGAGCGTCTCGCCGCCTTCCACCGTTTGGCGGCCGATCCCGATCTGCCGGTCATCCTCTTCGCCCGTGGCGGCCATGGCGTGCTGCGCATCCTCCCCGGCCTCGACTGGGATCTCCTCGCCCGCCGGCCCCGGGCTTACATGGGCTTCTCCGATCTGACTCCCTTCCTGCTGGAGGTGGTGCGCCGGCTGGGGCTGGTGGCCTTCCATGGCCCCATGGTGGCGGTGGACCTGGCGCGGGGGATGTCGCCCGAGGACGAGGCCTCGTTCCTGGGCGCGCTCGCCGGCCAGGAGCCGGCGCCCCTGCCGTTCAAGGTTCTCCGGCCCGGCAACGCCCGGGGAGTATTGCTGGGCGGCTGCCTGAGCCTGCTGACCTCGACCCTGGGTACGCCTTTTGCTGCTGATCTCGCGGGCGCCGTCGTCTTCTGGGAGGACATCAACGAGCCGCCCTACCGGATCGATCGCATGTTGACCCACTTAGGACTGTCGGGTACTCTGGAAAACATCGCGGGCATGATCGTCGGCCACCTCGGAGAGTCCCCGGAGCCTGGGCGTGAGGCGGTGGATTGGCCGGCGCAGATCGCCGATAGCCTTGCCCGCTACTCCTGGCCTCTGGGCGTGGGGCTGGCGAGCGGTCATGTGCCGCCGAACCGTACGCTCCCCTTGGGAAGCATGGCGCGGTTGGACGGGGAAACCGGCCGGCTCGTACTCGGTGAGGGATAAGGGTCCGATGGCCAATACAGTTTTCAAGACCACCAGCAATGCGGGCCCCCCCGGGCCGGGTGCGCCCAGGAAGGGCTATACCTCCGAGCACAAGGCGGGGGAGTACATCTTCCAGGAGGGCGACCTGGGCACCGAGATGTACATCATCAACGAGGGGAAGGTGGAAATCCTCAACGTCGTCGGCGAGGACGAGCAGGTTCTCGCCGTGCTGGAGAAGGGGGACTTCTTCGGCGAGATGTCCGTGCTGGAGGACCTCCCCCGGGCCGCCTCGGCGCGGGCGCTGACCGACATCCGCATTCTGCAGATCAACGGTTCCACCTTCGATCAGCTCCTCCAGGGCAACCCGGAGATCGCCGTGCGCATGATGCGCAAGCTCTCCCGGCGGCTGCGCGAGACGGACGAGATGCTGAAGTCGTTCCTGGGGACCAAGGTCACGGCTTCCCGGGAGATGCCTCGGCCGGTGGCGCAGGTGGTGGCCGAGGGGCCGGAAAAACTGATCCACGTTCCCTCGGGGATGGAGTTCCCGCTCTCCAACGGCCCGGAGACCACCATCGGCCGCAAGGACCCGGTGACCGGCATCTACCCCGACGTCGACCTCACGCCGGTGGACAACCAGCGCTCGGTGAGCCGCCGCCACTCCAAGATCTACCGCCGGGGCGGCAAGTTCTTCTTCGGCGAGGAGATCGGCACCATGAACAGCACGTTCCTGAACGGCAAGCGCCTGGAGACCGGCGTTCCCGCCGAGATCCGCCCGGGCGACGAGGTGCGGTTCGGCGTGGTGATCCTGCGTTTCGAGGGCGCGTAGAGTCCTGGATCTCGCGGCTCCTCTCGCCCAGGTACGCGGAGTGGGGCCGGCGCGCGCCCAAGCTCTCGCCGCGGCAGGGATCAGCACGGTTGGCGATCTGCTGCTGCATCATCTTCCCTTTCGTTATGAGGATCGGCGCACGGTGACTCCCGTGGCAAGCGCGACTGCCGGCGCGGCGGCTACCTTCCGTGGCCGGCTGGCAGGGCTGCGGCGCATCCGCACCCGCCGGCGCGGCCGGCAGACATTCAGCCTGGTGCGGGGGTTCGTCGAGGACGCGACGGGCCGGCTGCCCGTGGTCTGGTTCAACCGTCCGTATCTGGCCGAGCAAGCCAAGGGGGATGAGGAGCACCTGCTGCACGGGCCGGTCCGCGAGGCGAAGGGCGGCGGGCTCGAGCTGATGAACCCCTCGTGCGAGCGGGTGGAGGGAGCGGTTCATAGCGCCCGCATCGCCCCCGTATACCCGGCCCTGAAGCCGCTGGGGCCCGCCCTCCCGCGGCGGCTGATGGACTCCCTCCTGTCGGACGTGGATTTGCGGCGGATGCCGGAAACGCTCCCGGTGGACCTGCTGGAGCACCACGGCCTGCCGGCTCTTGGCGAGGCGTTGGAAAGCCTTCACCGGCCCCGGGAAGAGGATCTCGAGGCCCTGAACGCCCGCCGCACGCCGGCCCATCACCGGCTCGTCTACGGCGAGCTGCTGGAGATGCAGGTGGCTCTCGCCCTGCGGCGCGAGCGGGAGCAGCGCGAGCCCCGGACGCGGCGCTACCGGCTGGGAGCGCAGGCGCTACGGACAGTGCGGCGGAGCCTTCCCTTCCCACTCACCGCGGCGCAGGAGAGGGTCTTTGGCGAGATCGCCGCCGATCTCGGCGCTCCTCATCCCATGCACCGCCTGCTGCAGGGGGACGTGGGGAGCGGCAAGACGGCGGTGGCCGCTCTCGCCCTGGCTCTGGTGATGGAGAGCGGCTTCCAGGGCGCCTTCATGGCCCCCACCGAGCTTCTGGCCGAGCAGCATTATCAGAGCCTTGTGCGGTTGCTGGGCGGCCGCTATCGCACGGTGCTGCTGACCGGCGGCACGGCGGACGCGGCGCTGAAGGCCCGCATCGCCTCCGGCGAGGCGCAGCTCGTGGTGGGTACGCACGCCCTCATTCAGGAGGGGGTGGAGATTCCCGGTCTGGGCCTCGCGGTAATCGACGAGCAGCACCGTTTCGGGGTCGCCCAGCGCGAGCTGCTGCGGCGCAAGGGTGAGAGGCCGGACGTGCTGGTGATGACGGCGACCCCCATCCCCCGCTCCCTGGCTCTCACGGCCTGGGGAGATCTCCCCGTTTCCACCCTGGACGAAATGCCCCCCGGCCGCACGCCGGTGCGCACGGAGGTGGTGCCTGCCCGTGTTCGTCCTCAGATCTACCGCCGCTTGCGCGAAGCTGTGTCAGCCGGAGCCAGGGCCTACGTCGTGGCCCCGCACATCGAAGAAAGCGGGACCTCGGGGCCCGCTTCCCTGGAGAAGGTCGAGGCCCAAGTACGGGAGGCGCTGGTGGGGTTCCCGGTGGCCGTTCTCCATGGCCGCCTGCCGGCCGCCGAGCGCGAGCGGACGATGCGGGCCTTCGCCGCCGGTGAGGTGCGGGTGCTGGTGGCGACGACCGTCATCGAGGTGGGGGTCGACGTGCCCGAGGCGACGTGGATGGTCATCGAGAGTGCCGAGCGCTTCGGCCTCGCCCAGCTTCACCAGCTCCGGGGCCGGGTGGGGCGGGGGAGCGGGGCCTCCGTCTGTGTGGCCATCCATGGAAGATTGACGGCGGCGGGGAGGGAGCGCCTGGCGGTGTTCGCCTCCACCCAGGATGGCTTCGAGATCGCCGAGCGGGACCTCCTGCTGCGCGGGCCGGGCGACGTGCTGGGGACCCGCCAAGCCGGCTTGGCGCCCTTGCGGATGGCGCGACTGCCTGAGGATTGGGACTGGCTGGTGAAGGCGCGGGACGACGCCCGGGAGCTCCTCGACCGGCTGGATGAGCCCGCGCGGCGGGCGCTCGCGGATCAGGTTCTGGAGAAGGCGGGGGCATGCGAGTCCTGATGATCGCCAACACCCTGCCGCCCCGGGACGTTTCCGGCGTCGGCGAACAGGTGCTACAGTTGGCGGCCGGCCTGCGGGAGCATGGGGACCAGGTAGAGGTGTTGGGCCGGGGGCCCGGTGGAGCCGCCGGACCCAAGGTGTTCTTTCCCCTTCTGGTGGTGCCGGCGGTCTGGCGGGCGTTGCGCCGCTTCCGGCCTCACGTCGTGCAGGTGCACGAGTCGGACGGTGCGCTGGCGGCCCTGCTGGTGAAGGCCACCAGAGCGCATCTCGCGCCGCGCCCCCTGCTGGTGGCCCTCCAACAGGTGAGCTACGTCGAGGAGCTGCGGGCGGTCCGTCCCTTGGTGGCCGAGGGACGGGTGCTGGGCCGGCCGGGAGCCGTCGAGCTGCGTTTCCGCTGGTTGAAGGGTCCGCTGCAAGTTCTCCTCGGCCGCCTCACCGCCCGGGCCGCCGACCTGGTTCTGGCGCCCAGCGAGGTCACCGCCGCCGAGATCCGCCGCGACTACCGGGTGGACGCCGTGGGGGTGATCCCCAACGTCACAGGCGGCTTGGTCGTGGAGCCCGTGTCTTCGGAGACCTCCGAGGGAGAGCCGGGATATCTGCTCTTCGTCGGCCGTCTGCGCATCCGCAAGGGCGTCGAGGTGTTGCTGGAGGCGCTACGTGATGTCCGCGATGCCCGCAATGTAGAGCTGCGGATCGCCGGAAACGGCGAGCACCGGGGATCGCTGGAGCGGCGGGTGAGCGAGTTGGAGCTGGGGAAGGCGGTGACCTTCCTCGGCAACTGTGACGCCGGGCGGGTGCGGCTGCTGCTGGCTGGGGCCGCTGCCCTGGTGGTGCCCTCGATCTACGAGGGGATGCCGCTGGTGGTGCTGGAGGCGATGGCGGCGGGGGTGCCGGTGGTGTCGAGCGCCGTCTCGGGAATTCCCGAGGTGGTCGTGGACGGAGAGACCGGCTGGCTGGTGCCGCCGGAAGATCCGCGGGCTCTCGGCCGGGCTTTGGAGGACGTTCTGGCGCGGCCGCTGGAGGCGCGGCGCCGGGGCGAGGCTGGACGGCGCCGCGTGGAGGAGCGTTTTCGTCCTTCAATGGCGGTAACGCTCTGGCGGGAGGCGGTGCTCGCCTCGGATGATTTTGCAAGCGAGGACTTTGGAGGATTGCCTGAATGATGGGACGAGCCCTGCTGATCGTCGGCGCCTTGTCGACCCTCGGCCTCATCGCCGCCGCCGTCGCCGGCTACATGCTGCACGGCCCCGTCGATGCCGCCAACATGCCGCGTCACGTGCTCATCGCGCTCGCGTCGAGCCTGCTGCTGCTGTTCTCCCACTGCTGGATCATGTTCTACCTGATCGGCACCGGCAAGGCGATCAAGGACGCGGTACGGGAGAACGGCCTCGATCCCGACATCATCGAGGAGACCAAGCGCTTCAAGAACGAATCCTACCCCTCGCTGATGCTGGCCATGGCGCTGGTGATGGCGACCTTCATCGTGGGCGGCGGCGTGGCCACCGGCTCTCTTTCGAGATGGATCCACCACGTCCTCTTCTATCTGGCCATTGCCTCTCAAGCTTATGCCCTGTGGAAAGAGAACCGGGCCCTGACCGAGAACGAGCGCCTGATGGAGAGCGTGGACCGCCGTCTGGCCGCTCCTCCGGCGAGGGTGGCCGCGAGTTGACCCCCGTCTTCATCGCCGCGGTGCAGATCCTGCTGCTGCTGCTCGCCGTCTCCGTGCACGGCGCGGCCCAGGCCTGGATGGCGGCGCTGCGCGGAGATCCCACGGCGAGCGGGCTTGGCGGCACCAGCCTTAATCCGCTGCGCCACTTCGACGTCCTGGGCTCGCTGCTGTTCCCGGCCATGCTTCTGGCTTTCAGCTTTCCCGTCCCCGTCTTCGGCTGGGGACGGCCCCTGCCCGTGGTGGACGCGAACCTGCGCCGGCCGGGATGGGACGGCATCCTCGTGGCGCTCGCCGGGCCGGTGGCGAACTTCCTGCTCTCCGGGGCCGCCGTCGTGGCGCTCATCGTGAGCATCCATGCGCTGGGGGGAGACGCGCGGCAGGCGGCCATGGGCTCCCTGGTCTACACGCCGGGAGCGGAGAAGCTGGCGGCGTTCCCCGTCATGTTCTTCCTGGTACGGATGGCCGCTATCAACACCTTCGTGGCGGCCTTTCAGCTCGTCCCCCTGCCGCCGCTCGACGGCGGCCAGATCGCGTTGCGCCTGTTGCCGCCCGACTGGGCCGCCCGGCTTGCCGCCGCCGGTCCCTATGGCTTTATCATCGGGGTTCCGGCCGGACTGGCCTTGGTGTTCCTGCTGGGGTTTCCTTTCTATGGCCTGCTGGCCGTAGTGATCAATCTCTCCTGAGAAGGGGGACACGAGAAGTGACCGAACAGAAGACCGTGCTCTCGGGCATGCGCTCGACGGGCAAGATCCACCTGGGGAACTACTTCGGTGCCCTCAAGAACTGGATCGGCTTGCAGGACGACTATCGCTGCTACTACTTCGCGGCCGACTGGCACGCGCTGACCACCGACTACGCCGATCCCTCGCAGACCGCCGCCAACACCCTGGAGATGGTGACCGACTGGATCGCCGCCGGGCTCGATCCGGAGAAGTCGACGATCTTCATCCAGTCGATGGTGCCGGATCACGCCGAGCTGCATCTGCTGATGTCGATGATCACGCCGCTCGGCTGGCTGGAGCGCGTTCCCACCTATAAGGAGCAGATCCAGCAGATCGAGAACAAGGATCTCCACACCTACGGCTTTCTCGGCTACCCCGTACTGCAGACGGTGGACATCGCCGTCTACCGCGCCCACTTCGTGCCGGTGGGGGAGGACCAGGCGAGCCACCTGGAGATCAGCCGCGAGATCGTGCGCCGCTTCAACTACCTCTATCAGCGCGAGATCTTCCCCGAGCCGCGGGCGCTGTTCACGCCCACCCCCAAGGTGCCGGGCATCGACGGCCGCAAGATGTCGAAGTCCTACGGCAACGCCATCAACCTCTCCGATTCACCCGACGAGATCCGCAAGAAGTGCATGCAGATGTTCACCGATCCGCAGCGTTTGAGGCGCAGCGATCCCGGCCGCCCCGAGGTCTGCAACCTGTATGACTTCCACAAGCTGGTGTCCACCCCCGAGGTGCAGGAGCGGGTGGCCTGCGACTGCCGGGCGGCCACCATCGGCTGCGTCGACGACAAGAAGCTGCTGGCGCAGACCCTCATCGACTACCTGGAGCCCATGCGCCGGCGCCGCGAGGAGCTGCTGCGCGACCGCGACACGATCTACGACATCCTCCTGGAGGGCTCGCGGAAGGCGCGCGAGCGCACGGCCGAGACGATGGAGCAGGTGCGCGATGCCATGGGTCTGGATTACCAGAAGGAAATCCGCAAGGCGATGGCCGGCGCGGCGGAGAAGGTCGCGGAATGAGCGAGGAGATCCCCGACCTGCCGATCGAGGAGATCCCTGAGGTTCCCCCTGAAGTCCTCGACGAGGGGGAGGCTGAGGGCGGCGAGCCCTCCGAGGGTCCTCTTCCGGCGGCGTGGCGGGTCCACCTGCCGATCTTCGAGGGGCCGCTCGATCTGCTGCTGCACCTCATCAAGCTCAACCGGGTGGACATCACGGACATCCCGGTGGCGACGATCTGCGATCAGTTCCACGCCTATCTCGGCCTGATGGAGGAGCTGAACCTCGACATCGCCGGCGAGTACATCTACGAAGCGGCGCTGTTGATCCACATCAAGTCCAAGATGCTGCTGCCGCGTCCGCCGGGCAAGGAGAACGAGCCCGAGGAAGATCCCCGCCAGGAGCTCGTCGAGCGGCTGCTGGAGTACCGCCGGCTCAAGGAGATGGCGCAGTCGCTGGCCGAGGTGGACCGCCTTCGCATGGGCATCTGGACCCGCCGTCCGCAGCCGCTGCCGGCGGCGCCGGAGGACGAGGAGCAGGTGGTGGACCTCGGCGAGGTCTCGCTGTTCGACCTCATGGGAGCCTTCAAGGCCGCGCTCGTGCGCTACGAGAAGGAGCATCCGGCGCCGCTCCAGCTCTCCCTCGAAGAGTATTCGGTGCGTGGCCAGTTCGACCGCCTGCTGGGCATCCTCGACGCCGGCCGGCCCTTCGACCTGGTGGCCGATCTCAAGGATCGCAGCTGCCGGGCCGAGGCGATCGCCGTGTTCCTCGCGGTGCTGGAGCTGGCGCGCCTCAACCTGGTACGTATTCATCAGACGGAAGCCGGCGACATCCTCCTCTACCGCACCACGCGGGAGCTGGGTGACGTCGATCGGGAGGCGTTAGGCTCATGACGGAGCGCAGCGACATGGAGGCGGCCATCGAGGCCATTCTCTTCGTCTCTTCGGAGCCCGTGCCGCGCACGAAGCTGCTGGAGCTGTTCCACGAGGACGAGAGGGAGCTTGCCGCGGAGGCCCTGGAGACCGTGTTGGCCCGCTACTCGGCTGGCGATGGCGAAGGCACGGGTGGAGGCGGCGGCCGGGGGGTGCTGGTGGAGGACGTGGGCGGCGGCGTGCGCCTCGCCACGCGTCCCGAGGTGGTGGGCTGGCTGCGCCGCTTCTTCGACGTCTCCGGCGGCAACAAGCTATCGATGGCGGCTCTGGAGACGCTGGCGATCATCGCCTACCGGCAGCCCATCACGGGACCTGAGATCCAGGAGCTGCGGGGCGTCAACCCGGCGGGCGTCGTCAAGACCCTGCTCGAACGGCGCATGGTCCGCATCGTCGGCCGCAAGGAGGTGGTCGGCAAGCCCTTCCTCTACGGCTCGACGCGGGAGTTCCTGGTCCACTTCGGGCTCAACAGCCTGAAGGACCTTCCTCCGCTCGAGGAGTTCGAGGAGACGTTCGGCAGCGGCGACGCCTCCGCCGTGGCCGGCCTCGCCGAGCTGGCGGGGCTGCCTCAGGAGTCCGAGGACGAGGTGCCGGCCGTCAGGGACAGCGAAGAGCAGTTCCTCCGCGAGGTGGCCGAGATGGAGGAACGGCAGGATTCCCTGCCGGTGGAGGACTCATGAGCGAAGACCGACTGCAGAAGATCCTGGCCCGGGCCGGCATCGCCACCTCCCGCCGCAAGGCCGAGGAGCTGATTCTGGAAGGCCGCGTCACCATCAACGGCAAAGTGGCGGAGCTGGGAGACAAGGCCGATCCCGAGCGCGACGCCATCAAGGTCGATTCCCGTCGAGTCCAGCCGCTCCAGGAGCATCACTACTTCGTGCTCAACAAGCCGAAGGGGGTGATGTCCACCGTCACGGATCCCGAAGGCCGGCCCACGGTGATCGACTTCGTGCCGCCGGGCATGCGCAAGGCCCTGGTGCCGGTGGGGCGCCTCGACTTCAACACCGAGGGCCTCCTGCTGCTCACCGACGATGGCGAGTTCGCTCAGCGGGTGGCCCATCCGCGCTACGGCAGCGTCAAGACCTACGAGGTCAAGGTGAAGGGACTGCCCACCGAGGCCCAGCTCGAGAAGCTGCGCACCGGCATGGTCCTCGACGGCCGGCGCACGGCGCCGGCGAAGATCACCGCGCGCGCTCCCTTCAAGGTGGCGGGAGCGCGCCGCAAATCCGAGTCCGACGGCGACAACTCGTGGTGGGTCGTCGAGCTCACCGAGGGGCGCACCCGGCAGATCCGCGAGATGTTCTTCAACATCGGCCATGGCGTGCTGAAGCTGCGCCGGGTCGCCATCGGCACCCTGCGCGACAGCAAGCTGCCCGTGGGCGCTCTGCGCTCGCTGACCGAGCAGGAGGTGCACCGCCTCCTCAAGTCCACCGGCCGGCCGGCCGAGAGGAAGCCCGCCGAAAAGAGGACGCCGGCCCGGAAGGCGGCGGCACCGGCAAAGAGTCCGGCAGCACCGCCGCGCCGGGCGGCGGCCCGCAAGCCGGCGGCGAAACGCGCGGCTCCCAAGCCCGGAAGCGTCAAGCGGGCCGGTGCCCGCAAGGCGGCTTCGAAGGGCGGTCGTACCGCTCCCAAGCCGCGCCAGGGCCGGCGATGACGGCGCCCCTGATCGTGGCCATCGACGGGCCCTCGGGAGTGGGCAAGAGCACGGCGGCCCGGCGTCTGGCCGAGCGGCTGGGGGTGCCCTTCCTCGACACCGGCGCCATGTACCGGGCGATCGGCCTCAAGGTGCTGGAGGGCGGCGCCGATCCTCTCGACCACGCGGCGGTGATCGCTCTCTCCGAGGCCGCCGACGTGCGCCTGGGGCGGCGCCCGGACGGCAGCTTCGAGGTGCTGCTGGACGGCCAGCCGGTCGAGTCCCGCATCCGCACGCCCGAGGTGGGGGAGGCGACCTCCACGATCGCCGTCTACCCCGAGGTGCGCCAGCGCATGGTGCTCCTCCAGCGCGAGGCGGCCTCCCAGTTCGGAGCCGTGCTCGAAGGGCGGGACATCGGCTCCCGGGTCTTTCCCGAAACTCCCCACAAGTTCTACCTCGACGCCCGCGCCGACGTCCGCTTCCGCCGCCGGTTCGAGGAGATCCGGGCCGCGGGGCGGCCCGTCGTCTACTCGGACGTGGAGGAAGAGATCAGCCGCCGCGACCACCGCGACAGCACCCGTCCCGACTCCCCGCTGACGATGGACGACTCCTACATCCTCATCGACTCCTCCGACCTCTCAATCGACGAGGTCGTGGAGCGGATGGCGCGCGCGATCGAAGCGGGCGGCTGACTTCGGCAGCGGTCTTGCAAGTCAGGTCTTGCGGCACGCACGCATCGGTGCCGTCACTCAAGACCAACCCGCTCGAACGAGCGAAAGGAGTACAGCATGGGTCTGATCGATTTCATCAAGGACGTGGGGCACAAGCTCAACATCGGCCACGAAGATCCCAAGGCGGCCCCGCCGCAGGTGGCACAGGGTCCGTCCGCGCAGGACGTGCAGGCGCTCGAGAACCATAAGAAGACCGCCGCGATCACCAATCTGGTCCAGCAGATGGGCCTCAAGGCCGAGAGCTTCAACGTCCAGGTGGACGGCGACAAGGCGACGCTGACGGGCAAGGTGGACACCCAGGAGCAGCGGGAGAAGATCGTGCTGCTGGCCGGCAACTCGGTGGGTATCGCCAAGGTCGACGACCAGCTCCAGGTTCTGCGCCAGGAGCCGGAGGCCCAGTATTACGACGTCCAGTCGGGCGACACCCTGTCGAAGATCTCCAAGCATTTCTACGGCGATGCCAATCAGTACAACCGCATCCTGGAGGCCAACCGGCCGATGCTCAAGGACGCCGACCACATCTATCCCGGCCAGAAGCTGCGCATCCCGGCGCAGGCCACGGCGGGCGCCCGGGCCTGAAGCCGACCCCTATGGGTTGCCAGGCGCTTTCAGCGTCAGGAACTTCGGCGCCGACAGCGCCTTGCCGTCGAAGACCCGGAGCACCAAGCCGGAGCCTTCGGCGGTCGCGGCGCAGCCGGAGAGGAGAATCCAGGTATCCCCCTGAGGCACGAGCACCTGCGTCACCGGCAGATGCTCGTCGCTTTTCGTCTTCACATTGGCGGGGAAATCGGTCAGGCGGAGCCACTCTCCGGCGGTGCCCAGACGGGTGAGGACGAGCACTTCGTTTTTGGGCACCCGGTGGTCGAACCAGGCGAGCCGGAGGGCGCCGCGATGGTCGCCGGCGGGCGCGTCCACCCAGTAGTCCTTTCCCTGCCGCCAGATGCCCACCGTGTCCTGGGCTCCCCAGGGCGTCCAGGTGGAGCGGCGCCAGGATTTGCCTGAGTTGTCCGAAAGGTAGACCACACCATCGCCCGAGACGTACGCGGTGGAGGTTCCGGTGAGGGCGATGAGCTGGCCGCGGCGGGCCGCCGTGACGCTGGGCAGGCCCGTCACCCAGGCTTCCGGTGGCCCTGACGCGGAGAAGAGGCCGGTGCCGGTGAGGATGCCGTCCTTCCTTTGCGGCGCGGGGAGAGCCTGAGGCTCGCCCACCGCTGCCACCTCGGAGGCACCCCGTTTCTGCCACGACCGGTTGTCCAGGCGGAAGGCCCAGGCCTTGAGCTGCCCCGCTTGGGCCCCATGGGCATAAAGCAGAACCCAGGGGGCGCCGGTGCGGTCGTAGGTGGCGCTGAAGGTCGAGGCCGCGGGAGCCACGACGCTGTCGCCGAGCGGCTCCCAGGTGCCGTCCTTCCATTGCACCGGCTGAAGGCAGGAAGCACCGCAGGGGCGGGCGGCGACCACCGGCCCGGGGCCCACCGATCCGCCGAAACGCCCCTTCGGATCGTCCGGATAGACCCGCGCCTCGCTCCCCTGGCCATCCAGCTCGACGATCCACGAGGCCTGGCTGTCTCCGGCAGGCGGGACGGCGAACAGCGTCCGTCCGGCCGCCGTGTCCATCCCGATCAGCGTCAGGGCCGTCGTGCCATCGCAGATCGGGGAGGCGGCGTACGCAGGAGCCGCCAAGGCGGCCAGCGCAACCAGCATGGAGGGGACGTGGAGCTGGGTCCGGATCCTCATGAGCTCTCCTTAGACTTCGGCCGCGCCGCGCCGCCGCACGGACCGCACCCAGTGCTGTCCGCCGAGAGCCTTCACCCGGGCGATCCGGTCCTCGGCCAGGCGGTCGGCGGCCAGGGCCGTGGGTATCGACTGGGCTCGCGAGATCTCGAAGAGGCGGGCCATGTTGGCGTAAATGCCACGGGCCAGACGCATGGCCGTGTCGCGATTGTAGCCGACGAGCTCGCTGTAGACGCTGATCAGGCCGCCGGCGTTGATCACGAAGTCGGGCGCGTAAAGGATGCCCCGGTTGTGCAGCTCCTGCCCGTGGCGCCGCTCGTCGGCGAGCTGGTTGTTGGCGGCTCCGGCCACGATCTGGCAACGCAGCCGGGGGATCGACTCGTCGTTGAGCGCCGCGCCCAGGGCGCAGGGGGCCAAGACGTCGCACGGCACCTCCAGGATCTCGCTCGTGGGGACGACCTCGACGCCGAGCTCCTCGCGGGCGCGGTCCGTGGCCCCCGGATTGATGTCGGCCGCGAAGACCTTGGCTCCCGCCTCGCGCAGGAACCGCGCCAGGTTGTAGCCGACGTTGCCGAGGCCCTGCACCGCCACCGACCGCCCCTGGAGGGTGCCGTCGCCGAAGTGGAAGGCCACGGCCGCCTGAATCCCCTGGAGGACGCCGAAGGCGGTGACCGGCGAGGGATCGCCGCCACCCCCCTGCTCGGGCGAGACGCCGGTGACCCAGCGCGTCTCGTGCTGAATGACCTCCATGTCGTCGATGTCCGTGCCGACATCCTCGGCGGTGATGTAGAGGCCGTTCAGGGACTCGACGTAGCGGCCGAAGGCGCGCAGAAGGGCCTCCGTCTTGTCCTTCTTGGGATCGCCGACGATGACGGCCTTGCCGCCGCCGAGGTTCAAGCCCGCCGCCGCGGCTTTGTAAGTCATGCCGCGGGAGAGGCGAAGGACGTCGGTGATCGCCTCGTCGGTGCTGCCGTAGGGCCACATCCGCACTCCGCCCAACCCCGGACCGAGGACGGTCGAATGGACGGCGATGATGGCCTTGAGCCCCACCTCGGGGTTCGAGCAGACGAGCACCCGCTCGTGGCCCATCTCGACCAGTTGCTGAAATAGTTCCATCGGGAGACCTTTCTCGCGGATCACTGAAGGGAAGGGCGAGCCGCGAGCGGCCCGCCCTGAAGATCCGAAAATCGGCGGGAAGCTTACAGCGTTCCGAGGGCCGCGAGCACCTGTTCGTCATGCCCGTCGACGCTGACCCTCTTCCAGGCCTTGCGGATTTTGCCGTCGCGGTCGATGAGGAAGGTGGAGCGCTGGATGCCCATGGAGATCTTGCCGTACATGTTCTTCTCCCGCCACGCGCCGTAGCGCTCCGCCACCTGGTGATCGGTATCGGCGAGCAGGGGGAAGTTGAGGCTGTACTTGTCGCGGAACTCGCCGTGGCTCGCCACGTCGTCGGGAGAGACGCCGAGCACGACGGCACCCGTGGCCTTCAGGTCGGCCGTGCGGTCGCGGAAGGCGCAGGCCTCCTTGGTGCAGCCGGGCGTGTCGTCCTGGGGATAGAAATAAAGCACCACGGGCTTGCCGCGGAGATCGGACAGCTTGACCTTCCCGCCGTCGTCGGAAGGAAGGGTGAAATCAGGGGCGACATCGCCCTCTTCGACCCAGTCGGCCATCTCGTCTTTCTCCTCTTGCAGTGAAAAGTTGCGGCGCGGTGGAACAGCCACGAGAGGGAAGTCTAGCGGATTCGGGGTGATTCTGGAGGGTACGGCTTCAAGCCAACGCGGGCTGCGGCTTCCCAGAGCTGCCCGTCGAACGTGGCCAGAGTCACGGGAATCCCCAGGTCTTCTTGCCAAGTCACGGCAGCAGCGAGTTGGACCGAATCGTAGCCACGTAACCCGTGCATCCAAGCCAGGTCGGAGGCCCGGTCGATGAGATGCTCCGAGATGGCAATCCGCGCGAAGTCCCGCCAATCGATCTGCAGAAGCCGACGAGCTACCTCGGCTTCTTCCAGAGGGATTGCTCCAAGCCGAACCGCTTTTCTCAAAGCCGAGATGATCTCGGTTCGGCTGATTACGGCGGTTCCGAGTGCATCCGCGTTTCCGATGAGCTCGCGAGTCTGTAATGAACCGGATTCGGTCAAGTAGCGCTTGACCAGAGCGCTGGAGTCCAGATAGCAGATCAATCCCGATCCTCGAGCAGCATCTCCGCGACGGTTTTCGGACCTCGAACTTTGAAGGTCGGTATCTCACGAGCCGGCTTGTTGCCACTCCAGGAGATGACACCGGATTCGACGAGCTTTTTCAGCTTCTCGTCGATCGAAGCGTCGGCGGTCGCGTTCGCCGGTCGTGTAGCTGGCTTTTTCTGACCGGTGAAGGGTAGAAGCCGTGCAACCGGCTTCCCTCCGTCCGTGATGACCAGAGTCGCCCCTTCTTGGACCTCCTGGATATGGCTACTGAGCTGTTGGTTGAGCTCAACAATCTCGATCGTCCTCTGGGCCATGGCCGGCTCTCTCCTCTGAGAAGATCTTACACCCAAAGACTATTGGGGTCGCCGCATCCGGAACGCGATGCCGTCCCAGAACTTGAACGGCTGAGAGCCGGCTACCATGACGCTGAGGCCCGCAGCGTGGGCGAGGCGGTGGACGTCCCGGCGGTCGGCCTTCAGGGTGTCGCGGTAGGAGTAGTTGAAGATCACGAAGTCGCCGCCGGGCCGCAGGACCCGGGCTGCTTCGTGGAAGTGGGCCTCGGCCAAGGCGGGGCCGGCCTGGACGATGTAGGGAAAGGAGTCCACGGCGTAGACCAGGTCCATGCTCTCGTCGCCGAAGGCGGCGAGGTCGCACCCGGTGCCGAGGGTGAGGTGGACGTTGGGGAGGCCGGCGCAGCGCTTGCGTGCCGCGTCGAGCATCCGCGGCGAGATGTCGACGCCGTGCGCTTCGGCGACCCGGGGGGCCAGAGCCTCCTGCATGCGGCCGATGCCGCAGCCGATCTCCAGGGTTCTGCGGTCCGGTCCGAGAAGATCCCATCTGGCGAGGAGGGCCACCACCTCGCGGGTCGCCTTGGCCAGGATCTTCGGATCTCCCAGGGAGTAGGCCGCGACGCTCGCCATCTCGCTACGGGTCACGGAGCGGTCGAAGAAGGTGCGGTTGGCGGCGATCACGTCCTCTGACGGAGCCGTCGAAACGGCGGGCTCCGGGTGCTCCCGGAGCATGAGCGCCACCTCTTCGCACCCCTCGCGGTGGTCCTGAAGCAGACGTGCCGTCTCACGAAGAGCTGGATGAAGCGGCCTTCCCCAATGTTGCGCGACCTCCGCGAGGAGATCCGCCACCTCGGAAGGCCATCCCAGGGCGAGAATCAGACGCGACAGGGCGATGACCGCGGAAATTTCGCCGGCGAGGAGATCCAGCAGCACCTCGCGAGCGATCGGCGGCTCGATCTCCCCCAACCGCGCGTCGATCTCCTTCTCGTCCAGGCTCTCGGAACCTTCCTTCACGACCAACCTCCTTCGGGGCGTCCAACTTCAACCTTCAGCCGGGTCGTTTGGCGTTTGCGGCGCCGCGAGCCAAGCTTGCCGGGCCGTGTGCCGGGTTTGGGCGGAGCCGGCACACTTGGCTCGGCCTCCTCCAAGCTTGTCATGGGATGTCGCAAACTCGCGGCACCCCTCCGCAAACTTCGCCAACACGGCGGCAGACTTGGCGAGAAGGGTGGCAATCTTGAGATGCCTCGTCCCAGCCTTGGCCCGGGAGATCCAGGCTTGAGGCGAGCCGAGCCGAGCTTGTGCCGAGAGGACGCGAGGTCGAAACGACTCGCCACAAGTTTGGAAGGGGCAGGCCCAAGGCCGGAACGAGGATCGACAAGCCTGACGCGAGGCGCTGCAAGCTATAGACGGCTCGCCTCAAGCCTGGCTGATTCGCCACAAACCTGGTGAGAGGCGCCGCAAGCTCGGTGTGAGGAATTTCAAGGTCGCCGCGCCTTGAGAAAGGGCTGGTTCAGACGATCTCGGAACGGCTTGGGATAGTCAAGGCTATCCTACCCCCATGAACCCCCGCGCCACCGCCGATCTCCTCAAGTCCTGGGCCCTCGAAGCCGGGTTCGACCGCGCCGGCGTGGCATTGCTCGATCCTCTGGAGCATGGCGAAGCCTTGGTGCAGTGGCTCGACCGGGGGGACCAGGCGGGGATGTCGTACCTGGGGCGGCGGTTGGAGGCGCGGCTCGATCCGTCCCGGATCTTCCCGGGAGCACGGAGCGTCCTCTGCGTGGCCCTCCAGTACCACCCTCTACATCTAGAGGATGGCGAGCGGCAGCCAGAGCCGAAGGGGGATCTCTGGCGCCGGGTGGCCCGCTATGCCCGAGGCGAGGACTACCACGAGGTGATGGGGGAGCGGCTGCGTGCTCTGGAGCTTCGGGTCCGCGAGGCGTTCCCGGAGTGCGAGACGCGCCGCTATGTAGATACCGGCCCGGTGCTGGAGCGCGAGCTCGCCGCCCGGGCCGGGCTGGGGGCGGTGGGAAAGAACACCATGCTGCTCCACCCGGAGGGCGGCTCGTGGTTCCTCCTCGGCGAGCTGTTTCTGTCGCTCGATCTGGCGCCGGATCAGCCGCTCGCCGATCTCTGCGGGAGCTGCACCCTGTGCCTTGACGCCTGTCCCACGGGTGCCCTCCCCGAGCCCTACCGGTTGGACAGCAACCGGTGCATCTCCTATTGGACGATCGAGCACCGGGGGCCTCTCCCTGCCGAGGCGCGGCGGATGGTGGGTGGGTGGGTCTTCGGTTGCGACGTCTGCCAGGAGGTCTGCCCCTGGAACTCGGAGCCGGCCGCGGCGGTCCATCCCGAGATGGAGCTGCCGCCCCAGCGCGGCGAGCTCACCCTGGAGCGGCTCCTGAGCCTTCCTCGGGGCGAGTACGTCGAGCGCTTCCGGAGGAGCCCCATGAAGCGGGCCAAGCTCGAGGGGCTGCAAAGGAATGCTGCCGTGGCGATGGGCAACCGGCTGGATTCGCGCTACATCGGGCCTCTCGTGGAGGCGATGGGAGAGGGAGAGGCTGTGGTGCGCGGTCACGCCGCGTGGGCGCTGGGGAGGATCGGCGGCGCGGAGGCGCGGCGCGGTCTGGAGAAGGCGCTGGAGGAAGAACGGGACGAGGGGGTGCGGGCTGAGATCGAGGCGTCGCTCGCCAGTCTCGCACCCCTAGTCTAGGCTCGGTTAGCGGCTCGCCTTCAGGGCGAGGGCGCCCGCCAGGGAGAGCGCGCCGATCAGGCCGACGAGCGGCATGTCGCTCGCCGTGTTCGGCATGCGCTGGCTCCCCGTGCCGGTCGTCGTGGTGCTCTCTGTGGTGGTGCTGCTGTCATAGGAGCCGGTGGTGCCGGTCGTAGCCCCACTGCTCGTGGTGCCGTTATAGGAGCCGGTGGCAGTGCCGGTGGTACCTACCGCGGCGCCGCCGGTCGTGGTGCCATTGTAGGTCCCCGTCGTGCTGTTGTAGGTCCCGGTCGTTCCGGTCGTGGTTCCCATGGTGCCGGTGGTCGTGCCCGTCGTCGTGCCGTTGACGGTGCCCGTGGTCGTTCCGGTACCCGTGGTCGTGCCCGTCGTGGTGCCGGTCACGGTGCCATTCCGGCGGTCGACGGCAGTGTTCGGGTTGAGTGTCGGGTTGGTCTGCGGGTTGGTATTGTCCACCGTTCCGGTGGTGCCGGCCGTTCCGGTGGTGCCTGTCGTCGGGCTGGTCGTGCCGGTCGTGGTGCCCATCGTGCCGCTGGTGCCCATGGTGCCACTGGTGCTGCCGGTGCCCGAGGTGGTGCTGCCGGCCGTGCCGGTGGTGCTCGTACTGCCCGTACCGCCGCCGGTCTGGGCAAACAGGCCGGTCGCCGTGACGAGCCCGAGGGCCATGAGGAGCGTGAAGATCTGACGTTTCATAGGTGCTACCCTCCTGCTGTCTTCCTTGTGGGCGGTTCCCTGGAGAGGAACGCTGGCGGGGACGGTCCTCGCCAATCTTCGCTCAGAATCTTCTGCAATGAGGGTGCCAGGCGCGCTGAAACCCCGCGGGACGGGCGTTTCAGCGCGGATTGACACCGGCTCCTGCCCCCCCTATACTCGAAGGCCCGAGTTCTCAATGACTTAAGTAGAGCTCGACACCCCCACGGCCGTGGGGGAAGACAGGCTGAGCGCCTGAATCCAAGCCCAAGGAGGAACGTTTTCATTATGCCGGCCAGTGAAGAACTCGAGGACCAGTCGTTGATGACGGCTGAGTCCGAGGATGAGCGGGACTCGGAGGAGTACCGCAAGCTCCTCGAGCTGTACGACGAGAGCATGCGCAATCTCACCGAGGGTGAGATCGTGACAGGACGCATCATCGGCGTCACGTCCAACTCAGTGATCGTCGACGTGGGGTACAAGTCGGAAGGCTTGATCCCCATCGAGGAGTTCACGGACCGTGGCGGCGAGCTGTCCGTCAAGGTCGGTGAGGAGGTCGACGTCCTGCTCGAGAAGACCGAGGACCTGGAGGGGCACGTGCTGCTCTCGTACTCCAAGGCGCTGCGCATGCGGCGTTGGACCGAGGTGGAGCGGGCCTACAAGGATGGCCGCGTGATCAAGGGCCGCATCACCGACCGCATCAAGGGCGGTCTGACGGTGGATGTGGGCCTGCGCGCCTTCCTGCCTGGGTCGCTGGTGGACATCAAGCCGGTCAAGAATCTGGAGTCGCTGCGCGGCCAGGAGCTGGAGTTCAAGGTGATCAGCCTCGATCGCCGGCGCAACAACATCGTCCTGTCGCGCAAGGCCGTGCTCGAGACCGAGCTGGTGAAGAAGAAGGCCGAGACTCTGAAGCGGCTGGAGGAGGGCGCTCGCCTGCGGGGAACGGTGAAGAACATCACCGACTACGGTGTGTTCATCGACCTCGGCGGCATCGACGGCCTGCTGCACATCACCGACATCTCCTGGGGCCGGGTCAACCACCCCTCGGAGCACTTCTCGGTGGGCGACGAGGTCGAGGTGGTGGTGCTCAAGTTCGACCCCGAGACCGAGCGCGTCTCCCTGGGCTACAAGCAGCGCTCCGACGATCCCTGGACGCTGGTGGACAAGAAGTACCCCATCGGCTCCCGCGTGAAGGGCCGCGTCGTCTCGATCGTCGACTACGGCGCTTTCGTGGAGATCGAGGAAGGTGTCGAGGGCCTCATTCACGTCAGCGAGATGTCGTGGACCAAGAAGGTCGTCAACCCGGCCAAGATCCTGGAAGTAGGCGACGAGGTGGAGGCGATCGTCTCCGAGCTCGACATGGATCAGCGGCGCATCAGCCTGTCCCTGCGGCAGACCGAGCGCAATCCGTGGGAGGAGCTGGAGGACAGCCACCCCGAGGGCAGCGTCATCGAGGGCAAGGTGCGCAACCTCACCGAGTTCGGCGCCTTCGTCGAGATCACCGACGGCATCGACGGCCTGATCCACGTCTCCGACATGAGCTGGACCAAGCGGGTCAAGCATCCCAGCGAGGTGCTCAAGAAGGGCGACACGGTCAAGGCGCGGATCACCAACATCGACGTCGAGAACCAGCGCGTCTCGCTCTCCATCAAGGAGTTCATGCCCAACGAGTGGGAGGACTTCGCCGAGCGTCACCGCCCGGGCGATACTCTCGACGGCCGGGTGGTGAACGTCACCGACTTCGGCCTCTTCATTGACATCTACAACGGTCTCGAGGGCTTGGCCCACATCAGCGAGATCGACGTGCCCGCCGGCGCCAAGCTGGAGGAGCACTTCAAGGTGGGCGACTGGGTGCGCACGCGCATCCTGCGCATCGAGGAAGAGGAGAAGAAGGTCGGCCTCTCGATGCGGGGTGTGTCGCAACCGACCGAGGAGGAGCTCGCGGAGCTGCAGGCTTCCGTCGTCGCCAAGGGCGGCGATGAAGCCGGCAAGAAGCCCGAGGCTGACAAGGAATCGGAGTCCGACGAGGAAGCGGAGGAGTAGCTCTTGGGACCCGGGACGGCGGTAAGCTCCTTCCAGGAAGGCAGGGGCGCCGCCGTGTCCATGAGAGAAAAGGGGTGGGAGATGACGGTGCCCTTGAAGGACGGGATGACCAAGGCCGAGCTGGTGGAGGAGGTCGCCCGCACCACTCAACTCACCAAGAAGCACGCGGAGATCATCGTCAACACGGTGTTCGACAGCATTGTCGATTCGCTGAAGGATGGAGAGAAGATCGAGCTGCGCGGTTTCGGCAGCTTCCGCATACGGCATCGCGGAGCGCGCACCGGCCGCAACCCCAAGACCGGCGACAAGGTGAAGGTTCCGCCCAAGCGGATCCCTTACTTCAAGCCGGGCAAGGAGCTGAGGGAGCTTCTCAACGACGAGTGCTGAACCGGCCGGACGCTTCCTGAACGGAGCGTCCGCCGTTTCTTCGGACCCTGGATGGAACAGCTCTTCACTCCCTGGAGGTACTCCTATATCACCGCGAATCCCACGGATTCGGAGTGTTTCTTCTGTGCCGCGGGGCGCCAGCCGGACGATCCGGACGGTCTTGTGGTCTTCAAGGCCCGGCATCATCTGGTCATGCTGAACCTCCATCCCTACTCGAACGGCCACCTGATGGTGGCGCCCCTGGAGCATCTGGCCTCGCCGCAGGAGAGCGGGCCGGAGGCGCAGGCTGAATTCTGGCCGCTGGTGCTTTCCACCCAGCGGGTGCTGACCGCGGCCTACCAGCCCCATGGCTTCAACCTGGGGATGAACATCGGCAAGCCGGCCGGCGCGGGAGTGCCGGGGCACTTCCATTTTCATCTCGTCCCCCGCTGGACCGGGGATACGAATTTCATGACGGTGCTGGCGGAGGTCCGGCTCGTGCCCGAGGACCTGCGCCATTCCCGCGAGCGCCTGCGGGCGCTTTTCGCGCGAGAGGAGGACTGATTGGCCGATTCCGGCAGCATTCCCGCGGGGCAGCAGGCGCCGCCGGCCGCCCGGCCGCAGGGAAACCCGGTGGTGGCGGTGCTCTCGGCCTGGCTGGTGCCGGGGCTGGGCCACATCTATCTGAAGCGGTACACGCGGGGGCTGGCCTTCTTCGTGCTGGTCATCACCTCGCTGATCCTCGGCTGCAAGCTGGAGGGCAACCTCTACATGGTCGTTCCCGGTCAGCCGCTCACCATCCTGGCGACGCTCGGCTCCATGGGCGTGGGCTTTCCGTACTTCCTCCTGCGCTACGGCCTCCACTACCAGGGGAACATCATGGGGGCGGGTTACGAGTACGGCACCGCCTTCCTGCTCACGGCGGGGCTGATGAACCTGTTGCTGGTGCTCGACGCGTGGGACATCGTCCGCGGCAAGAAGGAGTGACCTCATGCTCAGCCATTTCCTCCTGATGGTGACCTACGCTCTGATCGTGAGCCTGTTCTTCACTCTTCTCTGGCGCCGCGACCGCCGGGAGCAGGTCAAGCTCTTCCTTCAGATCTTCCTCGGCATGGTGGGAGGCGGCCTGCTGGTGGCGTGGCTGATGTATCCCTTCCCCTCAGGGCCGCCGGCACCCATTCCCTGAGCCGGCGCATGCGATCGAATCCCCGCGAGCTGCTGGTGGTCGCCGGCGAAGCCTCGGGCGACCTCCACGGTGCGCGGTTGATCTCGGAGCTGCGGCAGCGCGTGCCAGGCCTCGCCGCCTTCGGCCTCGGCGGCGACGAGATGCGGGCCGCGGGCCTGCAGTCCGTGGCCCACAGCTCCGAGGTTTCGGTGGTGGGCATCACCGAGGTGCTCAAGGTGTTGCCGCGTATCCGCGAGGTCTTCGCCGACCTCCTCCACGAGGTGGACCGCCGCCGCCCGGCGCTCGCCGTGCTGATCGATTTTCCCGACTTCAACCTCCGCCTCGCCCGCCAGCTCAAGGAGCGCGGCTTGGGAGTCGTCTACTACATCAGCCCCCAGGTCTGGGCCTGGCGCAAGGGCCGGGTCAAGACCATCGCCCGCCTGGTGGACCGCATGCTGGTGCTCTTCCCCTTCGAGGTGGACTTCTATCGCAGCCACGGGGTGGACGTGATCCATGTCGGCCACCCGCTCGTCGACGAGGTGCCGGTCCTGCCCCAGGTCTGGGACCGCGGCGAGGAGACAGGAAACAACGGCCCGTTCCGCGTCGCCCTTCTGCCCGGCTCACGGCTGAGCGAGGTGGAGGCCCTGCTGCCCAATCTGCTCGCGGCGGTGGGGCGGCTGGCCGGCCTGCTGCCCATCGAAGCGCGGATCATCCGCGCGCCGACGGTGCCCCGCGAGCTGCTGGACGAGGCCGTGGAGCTCTCGGGCCTGACGGTGGCGATCGTCGAGAGCGACCGCTTCGCCGCCGTGGCCGACTCTCACCTGGCGCTCTGTGCCTCGGGCACGGCGACGCTGGAGGTGGGCCTGCTGGGCACTCCGATGATCGTGGTCTACCGGCTGGCGAGCTGGACCTACCTTCTGGCCCGTCTGCTGGTGCGGCTGCCCAACGTCGCCCTCGTCAATCTGGTGCTGGGGCGGCGGGTGGTGCCCGAGCTGATTCAGGGGCAGGCCAACCCCGAGCGGATCGCCGCCGAGGCGGTCCGCCTGTTGACCGACGGGGCGGCGCGCCAGGAGATGCGGACGGCGCTCGCCGAGGTGCGCGGCCGGCTCGGGGTGGGTGGCGCCAGCGGCCGGGCGGCGGGAGAGGTGGCGGAGATGATGCTCGCGGAGGTCGCCCAGTGAGGAAGATGTCGTCCTTCTTCTGGCACTATCTGCGCGGCTACACGGGCTGGGCGGTCCTGGCCGCCGCCGGCATCCTCGTCTATGCCGCGGCCACGGCGGGCACCGCGGCGCTGATCAAGCCGATCTTCGGCGAGGTGCTCCTCGCCGGTGACTCCATGCCCGGCCCCCTGGGGGCCATCACCTCGGCTCCGGCGGACTCCGGAGCGAAGCGGCCGGAGCACGGCTCCCTCGGCGATCTCAAGAAGCGGCTCAACCTCGCGCACCAGATCGACAGCAGCTACGAGTCGCTGAAGCGGCACCTGGGGATCGACCGCGGCAACGTCGTCTACTTCGTCCCGATCCTCTTCGTGCTGGTCTTCCTGTTGCGATCGCTCGCCGACTTCATCTCGGGCTACGCCTTCCAGCACATCGGCCTGGGAGTGACGACCGATGTCCGCAACGACCTCTACCGGCGCATCCTCCAGCAGTCGAGCCGCTTCCACGCCGAGCATCCGTCCGGAGAGCTGGTGGCGCGCGTCATCAACGACGTGGCGCTGATGCAGAACGCCGTCGCCAACCGGCTCCTCGACCTGTTCCAGCAGTCCTTCACCCTGGTCGCCCTGCTGGCCCTGCTGCTGTCGACTCACTTCCGGCTGGCGTTGATCTCGCTGGTGGCGGCGCCGGTGCTGCTCTATCCCATCATCCGCTTCGGCAAGGGGATGCGGCGGACGAGCCATCGCAGCCAGGAGCGCATGGCCGACCTCGCGAGCCTGATGACCGAGGGCGTGCGCGGCCACCGGGTGGTGAAGGCCTTCGGCATGGAAGAGTTCGAGATGACCCGCTTCCGCGAGGCCACCCGCCGGCATCTGCGGGTGAATCTCTGGGCGCAGATGCTGGCCAACTCCGCCGGCCCGGTGGTCGAGTCGCTCGCCGTGGTGGGCGCCGCGGGCCTGCTGATCTACGCCGGCAAGTCGATTCGCGCCGGCGAGCTGTCGGCCCCGGAGCTGGTGCAGTTCCTCACCACGCTGCTGATGCTCTACGATCCCATCCGCAAGCTCAACAAGGTGAACCTCATCCTGCAGGAGGCCATGGCCTCGGGGCAGCGGGTGGCGCGGCTGATGGACATTCCGGACGACATCCAGGAGCGTCCCGGGGCGCGCGAGATCACCACGGTGCGCGAGTCCGTCGCCTACGAGAAGGTCTCTTTCTCGTACGAGGAGCGGCCGGTGCTGCGCGACGTCTCGATCTCCATCCGGGCCGGCGAAATCGTGGCGCTGGTGGGGCCGTCCGGGGCGGGCAAGTCGACGCTGGTCAACCTCGTGCCGCGTTTCTTCGACCCCAACGAGGGCCGGCTGAGCATCGACGGCGTGGACATTCGCGACCTCAAGCTCAAGAGCCTGCGCGCGCTGATCGGCATCGTCACCCAGGACACGGTGCTGTTCAACGACTCAATCCGCAACAACATCGCCTATGGCCGCCTGGACCTGCCGCTGGAGCGGGTGCGGGAGGCGGCCGCGGCGGCCTATGCCGACGAGTTCATCATGCAGCTCCCCAGGGGTTACGACACGGTGATCGGCGAGGCGGGCGTGCGCCTCTCGGGCGGGCAGCGGCAGCGGCTGGCGATCGCCCGCGCGCTGCTCAAGAACGCCCCCATCCTGATTCTCGACGAGGCGACCTCGCATCTCGACAGCGAGTCCGAGGCCCTGGTGCAGAAGGCCCTCTACAACCTGATGCAGGGGCGCTCGACGCTGGTCATCGCCCACCGCCTTTCGACCGTCACGAGGGCGGACCGCATCGTGGTGGTCGAGGCGGGGCGCATCGTGGAAGAGGGCTCCCATCGCGAGCTGCTGGCCCTCGGCGGCTCGTACAAGCGTTTGTTCGACCTCCAATTCCGAGTGTGAGCCCGCCCGCTGGGATCGTCTCGTTCCTCGCCGCCTGGTTCATCAGGCTGCTGAGGAGCACGGTGCGACTGCGTCACCACGGCGATGAGCGCGTGCGCGAGTGGGAGCTTGGGGACCAGCGATTCATCCTCGGCTTCTGGCACCGGCATCTTCTGTTGATGCCCTATGCGTATCGCGGCCGGCGGATCTCGGTGCTGGTGAGCCAGAGCGGCGACGGCGAGCTGATCGCCCGCACCGTCGCCCGGCTGGGGATCGACTCCTCCCGGGGCTCGAGCAGCCGTGGAGGTATCGCGGGCATGCGTTCGCTGCTGCGCAAGGCGGGAGAAGGCTGGGACATCGCCTTCACGCCGGACGGTCCGCGAGGCCCGGCGAGCGAAGTCCAGCCCGGGGTGATCCTGGCCGCCGCCTCGACGGGGCAGCCCATCGTGCCCGTGGCCGTGGCGGCAAGCCGGGCGAAGCGGCTCCGTTCCTGGGACCGTTTCCTCATCCCCCTGCCATTTTCGACCGTACACTTCGTCTACGGCGAGCCCCTCGCCGTCCCGCGCCGGGGAGATCTCGGCGAGGCGGCGGCCGAGCTGAAGCGCCGGCTGGATCGGGCGGAAGAGTCAGCAGAGCGATTTGCCAAAGGAGAATGAGCGATGCGCAGCATGACCGGTTACGGGGAGGCGTCGGGGGAGAATGCCCGGCATGGTGTGACGGTGAGCCTGCGGGCGGTGAACCACCGGTTTCTCGATCTTCAGCTCCGGCTGGGCGAGGATCTGCGGGCGAGCGAGGCGGCACTGCGCGACCTCATCGCCCGGGAGGTGGCCCGCGGCCGGCTGGAGGCGCGGGTGGAGGTGCGCTCGGTGGCGGAGCGCAAGGCGACCGTCCAGGTTCACATGGGGGTGATCCGGGAGGCCCATACGGCCATCCATCAGCTCGTCGAGGCGGGACTGGTGGAGCGCGGGCTCGCGGCGGGCGATCTCCTGCGGCTCCCCGAGGCGTTTCGCGTCGAGCTGGAGCGGGAGGAGTGGGGCGAGGAGGACGGCGAGCTGCTGCTCGGCGTCGCCCGCGACGCGATCACCCAGCTCGTGGCCAGCCGCGAAACCGAGGGCGCCAGCCTGATCCTCGCCATGGAGGAGAAGCTGAAAGGCATTCAGGAGGCGGTGGACCGGCTAGACGCCCTGCGCGGCTCGGTGCGGGAGGAGATCGCCACGGCTCTGCGCCGGAGACTTGCCGAGCTCCTGGGCGCGCAGACTCTCGACGAGGCCCGGCTCGCCCAGGAGGTGGCCCTGCTGGTGGACCGCAGCGACGTCAGCGAGGAGATCGACCGCCTGCGTTCCCACCTGGAGCACTTCCGGGGCGTCACCCGCGAGACCGCCGCGGCCGGCAAGCGCCTCGACTTCCTCACCCAGGAGATCTTCCGCGAGCTCAACACGCTGGGCGCCAAGTGCCGCAACGCCGAGATGACCCGCTCCGTGCTCGACGCCAAGGTCCTCTGCGAGCAGATCCGCGAGCAGGTGCAGAACGTGGAGTAGTGATACGATGGGTCGAGAGCAGCACCCTCCTTTCCACAACTTTTGAAGGAATCGATGCGTCCCGGCGAGCTGTTCATTCTTTCCGCGCCCTCCGGCACGGGGAAGACGACCCTCATTCAAAGTCTGATGTCGGGAGGCCTCAACGGCTTCGGCGGCCTGGCTTTCTCCGTGAGCCACACCACCCGACAGCCCCGCGACGGCGAGACGGACGGCCGGGACTACCACTTCGTCGACCTGGCCGCCTTCCAGTCGATGATCGCCGCCGGCTCCTTCCTCGAGTGGGCGCAGGTGCACGACAATTACTACGGCACCTCGCGCGACGAGGTCTTCCCACGGCTGGAGGATGGGCTCGACGTGGTGCTCGACATCGACGTCCAGGGGGCGGACCGGGTTCTCGCCGGCCACCCCGAAGCGCACGGCATCTTCGTCATGCCTCCCAGCTACGAGGATCTGGAGACCCGGCTGCGGTTGCGGGGCAAGGACGACGAGGCGACCATCGCCCGGCGCCTGGCGGCATCGATGCGCGAGATGAAGCGTTACGATCGGTATCATTATGTTATCATCAATGACGACGCCCGCCGCGCCGCCGAGGTGCTGGTGGCCATCATCCTCGCGAAGCGCCACCGGCGAGAGCGAATGCAGGCCCGGGTGCAGGAGATTCTGCGAGACTTTCAAGACCGGGGTACCCCCTCGTGCTAGATCTATTCGACCGGCGGCAATCCGGATTTTTCCGGATCGCCGCCAAGGAGAGACTTTCGATGGAAGAGAAGCCGAAGCCGACGATGGACAGCAAGTTCCGTCGGGTGCTCGTCGCCGCCAGCCGGGCCGAGCAGCTCATGCGGGGCGCCCGCCCCAAGGTCGAGGCCGGCAAGCGCAAGCCGACCCGGATTGCGCTGGAGGAGCTCGACAACAAGCTCGTCGACTGGGGTTACGGTCCGCCCCCCGTGCCGGAGCCGGAGGAGGCGCCGGCCGCCGAAGAGACTCAAGCCGCGGAAGTGCACTAGGAGCCGATCTCCCTTGAGAGTCCTGCTCGGCGTCAGCGGCGGCATCGCCGCCTACAAATCCGCCGAGCTGGTGCGCCGCCTCCGGGCGCGGGGGCACGAGGTGCGCTGCGCGCTCACCCGCAGCGCCGTCTCTTTCGTCGCCCCCCTCACGCTGGAAGTGCTCTCGGGCCGTCCGGTGTATCAGGAGGAGTACCTGGCCTCCGGGGGTCCTGGCGCCACGGGTGAGGAGGCGCACATCGCGGCGGCCGCCTGGGCCGAGGTACTGTGCGTCGCTCCGGCGACCACGCACGTGCTGGCGCGGCTGGCGCTGGGTCTCGCGGACGATTTCCTCACCACCACGGCTCTCGCCTTCACCGGACCTCTGGTGGTCGCGCCCGCCATGCACTCCTCCATGTGGCAGAAGCCCACGACGCAGCAGCATGCCGCTGCCTTGCGAGGCCGCGGCGTATGGTTCGCCGGCCCGGTCGAGGGGCCTCTCGCCTCGGGAGAGGTGGGGATGGGGCGGATGGTCGAGCCGGAGGCGATCGTCGAGGCGGTGGAGGCCGCCGCCGGCCTCGGTCCGCTCGCCGGGCGCACGGTGCTGGTCACCGCCGGCCCCACGCACGAGCCGCTCGATCCCGTCCGCTTCCTGGGCAACCGGTCGAGCGGCAAGATGGGGTTCGCCCTCGCCGCCGAGGCCGTCCGCCGGGGCGCCCGGGTGGTGCTGGTGGCCGGCCCGGTGGCGCTCGCCTCACCCTCCGGCGTTCAACGCGTCGACGTGGTCACCGCCCGCGAGATGGAAGGGGCCGTCCGGGAGCAGGCCCCGGCCGCGGATCTCATCGTCATGACCGCGGCGGTGGCCGATTTCCGGCCGCGGACGATCGCTCCCGGCAAGATCAAGAAAGAAGAGGGGCTTCCCGCGGCCATCGAGCTGGAGGAGAACCCCGACATCCTCGCCGGCCTGCGGGCCCTGGCGCCGCGGGCGGTGCTGGTGGGCTTCGCCGCCGAGACCGGGAACCTCGACCGCCACGCCCGAGGCAAGCTGGAGCGCAAGGGGGCCGATTTCCTGGTCGCCAACGACGTCTCGCGTCGCGACATCGCCTTTGGGAGCGAGGCCAACGAGGTCACCGTCTTCCGCCGCCAGGGCGAGCCGGTCTTCCTCTCGCGCCGGCCCAAGGCCGAGCTCGCGGCCTCGCTCTTCGACCTTTTCACGGCTATGCTGCCGCCATCGTGAGACCTCCTCTGCAACCCGCGCTCGCCGGTCTCCTCTCCTATCTGGGTGAGATGGGCTACGGCGATCTTTACGTCGATTCGAACCGGGCCCCGGCGCGCGCCCCCGTGGCGCCGCCACCGCGGCCGGCGCTAGACGTTGTGCCGGCGGCTCCTCTGCCCTTGAACGGCGAGGCCGCGGGGCGAGCCGCCGAGCTGGCGGCCCTGGCGGCTGCCGCTGCCGGCTGCACCCGCTGCCGGCTGAGCGAGGGGCGGACGAAGGTCGTGTTCGGTTCGGGCAACCCCGCCGCCGAGCTGATGTTCGTGGGCGAGGGGCCGGGTGCCGAGGAGGACCGTCAGGGGCTGCCGTTCGTGGGCGCCGCCGGCGAGCTCCTCAACCGCATCATCCAGGCGATCGAGAAGACCCGCGACGAGGTCTACATCGCCAACGTGGTGAAGTGCCGCCCGCCGGGCAACCGCGATCCCCAGCCGGACGAAGTGACCGCCTGCCGTGGCTACCTGGACAAGCAGATCGCGCTCGTGCGTCCCCGGGTCCTCGTCGCTCTCGGCAAGGTGGCGGCCCAGGCCCTGCTGGGCGACGATTCTCCCATCGGGAGACTGCGTGGGCAGTGGTTCCAGGTTCAGGGCATTTCCACCATGGTCACCTACCACCCCGCGGCTCTGCTGCGAAATCCTGCTCTCAAGCGCCCCACCTGGGAGGATATGCAGCTGGTCCGCGACTTCCTGCGGTCCGGCTGAACGAGGAGCTCCCCCGGATCTTGGTAGGTATGTGAAACTGGCTATAAGCTGGACGGCTTTTGAGAAGGGTGTTAAGTTGGGATTACACCATTTTTCTTCCCTGGCCTGAATGCTCAGCCCGGCCCCAACCGAGAACACCGCCTCCTTCGAGAATTTCCTGAAGGCGGTCGAACCCAAGCTGAAGCGGGTTCTCGCGTATCACCGCATACCCAGTGAGGACGCGGAGGATATCCTCCAGCAGTCCCTCCTCGCGCTGCTCTACCAGTGGGAGCGGGTCCAGGATCCTGAGAAGTGGCTGTTCGGCACGGTGAAACGGCACTGCCTGATGTATTGGCGGGCAACCCGGCGTAAGATCTACTCGGCGGTGGACGCCACGATTCTGGAGTGGCTCTCGGAGCCCGTCGCGACGCCGCAGGAGAGGCGAGACCTTCTCTGTGATCTGGAGAACCTCATCGACCGATTGCCCAAGCGGTGCCGGCGGCTGCTGCGCCTCCGTTTCCGTCTGGGGTATGACCTGCCGGAGGTCGCGGCCCTGCTCGGTTACCAGCCGTCGAGCATCGGCAAGGTCACCAACCGCTGCCTGGCGGCTCTCTCCCGGGAGCTGCTGGCGGCGGACGAGACGACGGACGCGCGCCTGACGGACCGTCGCAACTCCTGACGTCTTACGCATGAGCTTCGAGCCCTACCATCTTTTTCCCCAGGTCGAGCGGTTGCTGCGTGGGATCGAGTCCCGCGAATCGCCGCTCGTCCAGCTCTGGGGCTGGCCTGGATGCGGCGCGCCGGCCCTCGTCGAGGCCTTCCTCGCCCGCCAGGGCCGGCGGGCTCGGGGGCTTCCTCTCGCCGTGTTGGAGACGGAAGCCGGCGAAGCGGCTTTGCGCGAATCCCTGGAAGCGGCTCATGAGGAAGGAGTCCGCTGGCTGGTGGCTGCCGGGGAGCCGCCGGCCGAGCGGCTGGCCGCGGCCGAGCGCTGGCTCAACCCCGGGCAGCGGCTGATCTTCGTCGCCGGCCGGCGATTTCCCGCGACGATTCCGCTGAGCGTAGTGTCTCCCCAGGAGCTGCTGCTCGATCCGGAAGAGGTCGCTTCCCTCTGTCATCTCGTCACCGGCGGCCAGCCGTCGCCGCTCCTCGCCCGCGGCCTGTGGGAGGCCACGGACGGCTGGTACCGGCCGCTGCGGCTCGCCCTCGAAGCGGCGGGTGCCGCGGGGCTCGAAGGTGCCGGGACGGAGGCCCTGCTGGATCTGCCGGCCGTGCGCCTCTTCCTGCGCCAGGAGGTGCTGGACGCTCTGCCGCGGGAGGAGGGCGAGCTGCTGCTCGATGCTCCGGCGGAGCGGCCGGACGACGGTGAGGGCGCCGACGACGCCTGGCGTCTGATCGACGCTCTCGGGTTCTGGGTCGAGGGCCCGGACCGCGACCGGCTGCCGCACCTCCTCGCCGGTCTGCTGGAGCGCGAGCGCCGCCGGCGCCGGCAGCGGATCTCGCGCCCGGCGATCACGCCGCTGCCGCCCGCTCCGGAGAGCAAGGGGAGCGATTCGCCCGGCCGTCCATCCTATGTCCTCGGCCTGCTGGGCAGCCCGCTCGCCCGCCAGCGGGATGAGGACGGCGAGCGCGATCTCGACTGCCGGCTGCGCCGGTCCTTTCAGGTGCTGGCCTACCTCGCCTCCTCGCCCGGCCTTCAGGCGGGCCGCGAGGAGTTGATCGAGGCCGTCTGGCCCATCGAGGGGGAGCGCACCATCGAGCGCAACTTCCACCCCACCCTCAGCCATCTGCGCCGGGCGCTGGAGGGCGGGCGCAAGGGAGGGGATTTTCCGACGCCCCTCCTGTTCCGCGGCGGCTTTTACCGGCTCAGCCCGGAGGTCACCTGGCAGGTGGACGTTCTCGACTTCAGCCGGCTGGTGGAAGAGGGGAAGGAGCGGGAGAGCCGCGATGAGCTCGAAGCCTCCATCGACTCCCGGCAGCGGGCCTGGAAGCTCTACCGTGGCCCCTTCCTCCAGGGCTATTACGAGGGCTGGGTCGCCGCCCGCAGAGAGTCCTTCCAGCGCTCCTACCTGGAGCTGCTGCGCGATCTGGGGGATCTGTACGTCCGGCTGGAGAAGCCGGGCGACGCCCTGGACGCCTACCGCACCATCCTGGTGGAGGACCCGCTCGTCGAACGGGTGCACCTCGCGGTGATGCGCCTCTATGCTCAGCAGGGCCGGCGCGACCTCGTGCGCCGGCAGTATGACAAGCTGTGCGCCATCCTCCTGGAGGAGTTGGGTGTGCCGCCCGCCATGGAGACGACGACGGGCTATCACCAGTTGATGGAATAGGTCCCGTCTGCTAGCTTCTCGCGGTTCCTTAAGGGCCTGCCGCTCCGCTCATTCCGATCCAGACTTTCATGAGACTTCGAGCCCTGCGAGATGCCTGTGCCGGCGGCTTCCTTTACGGAGCGCTGCTCTACGGCGCGGTCCTGTCGCTGCTGCACGTCGTCCACAACCACGTGGGCTCGTCGCGCGACGCGCTGCTCATCCTCTTCTTCTTCGGCCTGCTCTACGGCCTGTGGAGCGCCGCGTTCTTCGTGGGAGCCACCGTGGCCGTCTGGCCGTTCTCGCGGCCCGAGAGCCTGGAGCGGCGGGGCTTGGGCGCCAGCCTCTTCGTCTACAACCTCTTTTTCTGGGAAGTGGCCGCTCTCTATGGGCTGACCTACGACGAGGCACCGTTTCATCCCACGGGCGCCTGGGGCATGGCGGCCGTGCTGGCGCTGCTGGCCGCGGCGATCGCCGCCGGAGTTTCCGTGGCCTCGTGGGGATTGTTCCGCCTGCTGGCGTCCTTCAACCGGCGGGGCTGGCTGGGCTGGATCGCGGCGACGCTGGCGCTGCTGGCGGTGGCGGTTCACGCCGCGGCGCCCCTGTACCTGGGTACCGCGAAGCGGCAGGTCCTGCCGCCGCCGAAGCTCGCCGTGGCGGAGACCGGCCTCAAGGTCGTCCTCGTGGGGCTGGACGGCGCGGACTGGCGGGTCATCCAGCCGATGATGGAGAAGGGGAGCCTGCCCGCCTTCGCCGGTATGGTGAAGAGCGGCTCGACCGCCGACCTCGCCACCATTCACCAATCCAACTCGGCCGTGATCTGGGCCTCGATCTACACCGGCGACACGCCGAACCGGCACGGCGTGCTGGACTTCTACCGCATCCGTTTTCCGGGCTTGGCCTCGGCCGGCATCTTCCCGGTCCACCGCATCTTCTTCAAGGAGCTGGCGGACCTCGTCTCGCCTCTGGGCTTGGCGGAGCAGGTGCCCGTCGATCGCTTCTCCCTCAAGGCCTCGCCTCCCCTCTGGGAGATCGCCGACCGGGCGGGGCTCTCGATCGGCCTGACGGACGCCTACTTCTACTCCTTTCCGGCCCTGAAACCGTCGCGCCCGGAGAGCTGGTTCTTCTCCTACGGCTTCGACGAGTACGCCTCCCACCCTTCGCAGTACCTCGACCTGTTCGCCCAGCCCCGGAACGTGGCGCTCTTTCGCGCGCTGCGGCCCACCCTCGCGGGTGGCGACTTCAAGTGGCAGTCCGGCGTGCTGATGAAGATGCTCGCGGAGCATCCCCAACCCAAGCTCGTCAACCTCTACACCCACCAGCCGGACGCCTACCAGCACTGGTACTGGAAGTGGTATCAGCCCGACCACTTCTTCGGCACCGCCGCCAAGCTGTCGGCGAACCACGACCGCATCCCCGGCGTCTATCGCGACTTCGACGCCTTCCTGGCCCGCCTGCTCGCCCAGGTCGGGCCGGACACGGTGGTGATCGTGGTCTCGGACCACGGCCACAGCCCGACGATCGTCGACAAGCTCTACAGCCAGCACTTTCACGGACCGCCGGGAATCCTGCTCATGCGGGGCGGGCCGGTAAAGAGCGGCAAGGTGCTCGACGGGGCGACCATCTACGACATCTATCCCACGGTGCTCTATCTCCTGGGCCTGCCCGTGCCGTCGGACGCCGAGGGAAAGATCCTCCTGGAATCGCTCGACCCCGCCTTCGTGCGGGCTCATCCCGTGAGGACCGTGCCCACGTACCGGGGCCTCGGCCTGTCGCCGGGCCTGCTCCATGGCAGCCGCGACGAATCGATGAACGAGCGGGAGATCGACAAGCTGCGAGCCCTTGGCTACATCCTGTAGATAGAATCGCCGTGGACCCTGACTGCGAAACCCGCGAAGGAGCCGAATGAGCAGGCCTGCGAAGCACGATATGCCGGTGGTGATCCTCTGCGGAGGCAAGGGCACCCGGCTGCGCGAGGAGACCGAGTACCGGCCGAAACCCATGGTGGAGATCGGCCCGCAGCCGATTCTCTGGCACATCATGAAGTCCTACGGCGCCCACGGGCTCGACCGCTTCCTCCTCTGCCTCGGCTACAAGGGCTGGGAGATCAAGCAATTTTTCCTGCGCTACAAGGAGATGCACTGCGACTTCACGGTGACCATGGACGGCAGCCGGCCGCTGGAGGTGCACAACCAGGACGGCTTCGAGAGCTGGCGGGTCACCTGCGCCGAGACGGGAGCCGAGACGGCGACCGGCGCCCGGCTCTGGAAGGTGCGCCGGTACCTCGACGCCGAGACCTTCTGCTTCACCTACGGCGACGCCGTGAGCGACGTGGACGTCGACGCCCTGCTCGACTTCCACTGGTCGCAGGGGCGCATCGCCACCGTCACCGGCGTGCACCCCACCTCGCGCTACGGCGAGATCCGCATTGACGGCCCCAGGGCCGTGGAATTCGACGAGAAGCCCACGGCCGAGGGCGTCGTCAGCGGCGGCTTCTTCGTCTTCCAGCGCGAGGTCTTCAACTACCTGGACGACGATCCCAATCTTTTCCTGGAGCAGAAGCCGCTGCGCAACCTGGCCCGCGACGGCCAGCTCTCGGTCTATCTCCACGAGGGTTTCTGGCATCCCATGGACACCTACCGCGACTATCTCCATCTCAATGACTTGTGGAAGCGTGGGGAGACGCCGTGGAAGAAGTGGTGAGCTCCTCGATCATCCAGCCAGGCCTGGCCTGCCGCTTCTGCGGCGCCCGCCTGTCCGAGGTCTTCGTGGACCTCGGCGCGCAGCCTCTCGCCAACTCCTACCTGGAGCCGGAGGATCTGCGCAAGCCCGAGGCGTTCCTCCCGCTCTGCGTCTACGTCTGTGGCAAATGCTACCTGGTGCAGCTTCCGGAGGAGGAGCGGCCGGAGGCGATCTTCTCCGACTACGCCTACTTCTCCTCGTACTCCGAGAGCTGGCTGCGCCATGCCGAGACCTACGCCGCGGCCATGGTGAAACGCTTAGGCCTCGACGCCAGCCACAAAGTGATCGAAGTGGCCAGCAACGACGGCTACCTGCTGCGCTGGTTCGCCGAGCGGGGGATTCCCGTGATGGGCATAGAGCCGGCGGGCAACGTGGCCGCGGCGGCGGAGGCGGCGGGCATCCCCACCCTGGTGAAGTTCTTCGGCGAGGCCACGGCCCGCGAGCTGGTGGAGGCCGGCACCCGGGCCGACCTGCTGGTGGGCAACAACGTCCTCGCCCACGTGCCGGACCTCAACGACTTCGTCGCCGGGCTGAAGCTGCTTCTCGCCCCCAACGGCGTGCTGACGATGGAGTTTCCCCATCTCGTGCGGTTGATGGCCGAGGACCAGTTCGACACCATCTACCACGAGCACTACTCCTACTTCTCCCTCTCCGCGGTGCGCCGGGTCTTCGCGGCCCACGGCCTGTCGATCTTCGACGTCGAGGAGCTGCCCACCCACGGTGGATCGCTGCGCGTCTTTGCGGGTCACATGGACGAGGAGAAACGGATAGAGCAGCGGGTGATCGAGATCCTGGTCGGGGAGGCGGCGGACGGGTTTTCGAGCCTGGAGATCTATCGCTCTTTCGCCGAGCGCGTCCGCAGGGTCAAGCGGGGTTTTCTGCGCTTCCTGATTCAGGCCAAGGAAGAGGGGAAGTCGATCGCCGGCTACGGCGCGCCGGCCAAGGGGAACACGCTGCTCAACTACTGCGGCGTGCGCACCGATTTCCTCGACTTCACGGTGGACCGCAGCCCCCACAAGCAGGGCCGCTTCCTGCCCGGCTCCCGCGTGCCCATCCACGGACCGAACCGCCTGCGCGAGACGCGGCCGGACTACGTCCTCATCCTGCCCTGGAACCTGAAAGAGGAGATCATGGAGCAGATGGCGGACGTCCGCTCCTGGGGAGGCCGCTTCGTCGTGGCCATCCCCGAGGTAAAGATTCTCGCATGATTTTCCGTGAGACCCCGCTGCCCGGCGCCTGGGTCCTGGAGCCGAAGCGCTTCGAGGACGAGCGGGGCTTCTTCGCCCGTACCTACAGCCGCGGCGACTTCGCGGAGCGGGGTCTGGAGACCGAAGGTGGATCAGTGCAGCGTCTCCTTCAATTACCGTCGCGGAACCCTCCGCGGCCTCCATTTCCAGATCGCTCCCCATGAAGAGGTCAAGCTCGTGCGGGTCACCCGCGGCGCTCTCTGGGACGTAATCGTGGATCTGCGGCCCGGCTCGCCCACCTTCAGAAACCATTTCGCGATCGTCCTCTCGGCGGACGCGGGAAATCAGCTCTACATTCCGAAGGGAATGGCTCACGGTTTCCAGACCTTGGAGGATGGAACCGAGGTTTCCTACCAGATTTCCGAGCGCTACGTTCCCGAGGCCGCCCGTGGATATCGTTGGGATGATCCGGCGTTCGCGATCCCCTGGCCGGAGCCGGTGACGGTGATGTCGGAGAAGGATCGGAAGCTGCCGTTGTTCGGTGAGGGAGTCCTGATGCTGGGCGAAGAAATGCACGCCTTCATCGCCGAGGCGTTCCCTATCTGCCGCAGTATTACGGGCGACGGCGTCCGCCGCACCCTGGCGATGATCGCCGAGCGCATCCCGCTGACCGTTCACGAAGTTCCCACGGGTACCCAGGTCTTCGACTGGACGGTGCCGCGCGAGTGGAACATCCGGGACGCATGGATCAAGGACCCTTCAGGCCGCAAAGTGGTGGACTTCCAGGAATCGAACCTCCACGTCCTCAACTACAGCGTCCCCATCGACGCGCGGATGCCCCTCTCAGAGCTGCGGCCGCACCTCTTCACCCTGCCGTTCAAGCCGGACTTGATCCCCTATCGCACCTCCTACTACAAGGAGGCGTGGGGCTTCTGCCTGGCCCACCGCCAGCTCGAAGCGCTGCCCGAAGGGGAGTATGAGGTCTCCATCGACTCGACCCTGGCGGACGGATCGCTGACCTACGGCGAATGCTTCCTGCCGGGAGACGAAGAGCGGGAGGTGCTCCTCTCGACCCACGTCTGCCATCCGTCCCTCGCCAACGACAACCTCTCAGGCATCGCCGTCATGACCTGGCTCGTCCGCGAGCTGGCGGCCCGGCCGCGGCGGCGGTACGGGTACCGCTTCCTCTTCATCCCCGGCACGATCGGCAGCATCACCTGGCTCGCCCGCAACGAAGAGCGCGCCGGTCGTATCGCCCACGGCCTCGTGGCAGCCAACCTGGGAGACCCCGGAGAATTTCACTACAAGCGGAGCCGGCAAGGGGAACGCGGAGATCGACCGCGTAGTGAAGACGGTGCTGGAAGCCTCCGGAGAGCCCTTCGGCGTCGAGGAGTTCGTCCCCTTCGGCTACGACGAGCGCCAGTACTGCTCCCCCGGCTTCGACCTGCCCGTGGGCTCCCTCACCCGCACGCCTTGGGGGCGCTATCCGGAGTACCACACCTCGGCGGACGACCTCGCGTTCGTCCAATCCGACGCGCTCGCCGCCTCGCTGCGCACCTATCTAAATGTGGTGGACGTGCTCGAAGGCAACCGCCGGTATCTCAATCAAAACCTCAAGTGCGAGCCGCAGCTTGGCCGCCGCGGCTTGTACCGAACCATCGGCGGCGACGACGCCGGCCGCGCCCGCGAGCTCGCCCTGCTCTGGGTGCTCAACCAGTCGGACGGCAGCCACTCTCTTCTCGACATCGCCGAGCGCTCGAAGCTGAGCTTCGCGGCGACTCCGCGAGGCGGCGGACGCCCTGCTGGCGGCGGACCTGCTGCGGGAGGTGGACGGATGACTCCCGAGCTTATGGGCAAGGTCGCGGTGGTCACCGGCGCCAGCGGCGGCATCGGCGAGGCCATCGCCGTCGGCTTGGCGCGGGAAGGCGCCCGTCTCCTCCTCGCGGGGTGGAGCGCCGAGCGGCTCGACCTGGTCGCCGAAAGGGCCCGGGATTTCTCCCCGAGAGTCGAGACCTTCGCCGCCGATCTCACCGACGACGACCCCATCCACGCCTTGGGGGAACGGGCTGCGGAGGTGTTCGGCGGCGTCGACCTCCTGATCCACAGCATCGGCTACTTCGCCGGCGGCCTCGTGGCCACGGCGCCGGTGGAGGACCTCGACCGCCTCTACCGGGTCAATGTCCGCTCGCCCTACCTCCTCACCCAGGCCCTGCTGCCTTCCCTGATCGCCCGCCAGGGCAATGTGGTGTTCATCAACTCAGGCGCCGGCTTCCAGCCCGCCCGAGCCGGCTGGGCCGCCTACGCCGCCTCCAAGCACGCCCTGCGGGCCCTCGCCGACGGCCTGCGGGAGGAGGTCCATCCGCAAGGCGTGCGGGTGATCACAGTCTTCCCGGGCCGTACCGCAACCGCCATGCAGGAGGAGGTCCATCGCTTCGAGGGCAAGCCCTACGATCCCGACCGCTTCCTGCGACCCCAGGACGTGGCCGCCGTGGTCCTCAATGCTCTCTCCCTGCCACGCACTGCCGAGGTGACGGAAGTGCGGGTTCGGCCTGGGCGGAGCGGCTGATCGAAGGGCTCGTCGAAGTCCTCCCGGACTTCCTCAGTCCAAAGCCAGGAACCGCAACGGTCCAGGCATACGGCCCAAAGGCGTGAGACCAGCCCGGAGGGCGACAGACTCCTAGCCCAGGGCGCGAGCCCTGGGGAACCTGCAACCCATATCCAGCTACCAGACCTCAAGGCCCACCGGAGGACCCCAATCCTCTTCGGACGGCTCGTAGTCCTCGGGCATCCGAGCGACGAGATCCTCGAGTCGATACCTGCCTCGGATACGCTCGGACGGCATGACAATGATTCGCCCTTGCTGAACCGTCACCTCCACCTCGTCGCCAACGGCGATGTTGGCTTCTTGCATGAGTCTCAGAGGAAACCGGATTCCCTGACTGTTGCCCCACTTCTGCACCTTGGTCGTCATGACTCGCCTCCTCGATGCCGCATGGTCCAATTTATACATGGCTAGCCCAAGCCGCAAGCCGCCGCGAGCGCTGCAACGAACCCCCCTCCCCACCCGTAAACCTGTAGAGTTGTTCCAGATTCCTCTGTACCACCTTCCGGGAGGAGAGGCGAAGCTTGAAACAGGTCCAGCAGGCCGCCGAGGCGGTCCTTCAGCAGCTTGAGACGGTGATCTTCGGCAAGCGGGCGGTGCTGGAGCTGGTGCTCGCCTGCCTTCTGGCCGAGGGGCACCTCCTCCTGGAGGACGTGCCCGGCACCGCCAAGACCCTCCTGGCCAAGGCCCTGGCCCGCACTCTCGGCGGCGGCTTCCGCCGCTTGCAGTGCACTCCGGACCTCCTTCCCGGCGACGTCACCGGCTCCAGCGTCTTCAATCAACGGACGGGGGAGTTCGAGTTCCGCCCCGGCCCGGTGTTCACCCAGATCCTGCTGGCGGACGAGGTCAATCGCGCCACTCCCGCGCGCCCAGGCCGCCCTGCTCGAATGCATGGCCGAGCGCCAGGTGAGCGTGGACAACAACACCTACCTGCTCAAGCGCCCGTTCTTCGTCATCGCCACCCAGAACCCGGTGGAGCACGAGGGGACCTTCCCGCTTCCCGAGGCCCAGCTCGACCGCTTCCTGATGCGCCTCTCCATCGGCTATCCCGGCCTGCGGGCGGAAGAGAAGATGCTGGAGATGGGGGAGCGCGGCGATCCGCTGGACGGGGTGGTGCCGGTGCTGAGCCTGGAGGTGCTGGCGAAGCTTCAGGAGGAGATCCGCGAGGTGCACGTCCATCCCGAGGTGCGGCGCTACATCGTGCAGGTGACGGCGGCCACCCGCGGCTCGAAGGAGTTGGCGCTGGGCGCCGGGCCGCGCGCCACGCAGGGGCTCTACCGCGTCTGCCAGGCCCGCGCCGCCCTCGCCGGCCGCAGCTTCGTGCTGCCCGACGACGTCAAACGCCTCTATCCCTCGATCTTCTACCACCGGGTGATCCTTGGCACGGAGGGTCGCCTCTCCAAGCGCACCGTGCAGCAGGTGGTGGATCAGGCCGTCGCCCTGGTGCCGGCACCGATCATCGATCCCGGCCCGGCCGCGTTCACCAGTCACTTCACCCCCGTGCGATGATCGCCACGGCCGCGGCGGACCCTCCGGCCGGGGAGGTCCGCCGCGAAATCCGGGACCTGCGGCGGCGCCAGGCGCTACGCTGGGGGCTGACGGCCGCGGCGATTGCCCTCCTTCTCTCCTTCTTCTCGGCCGGCTTTTTCCTCTATGCCGCCGTGGTGTCCCTCGCAACCCTGGGAGTTGCGGCTCTGCTGCCGGCCGCCAGCCTCCTGGGCCTGGAGGTGCGGCGCAGCCTGGGCCGGTATGAGATGGAGTTCTCGGAGATACCGGAGACGCTGGAGCTGGGCGAGTCGATCGAGTCGCGGATCGTGCTCCGTAATCGCAAGCCGCTGCCGGCTCTCTGGCTCTTCTGGCGCGACGAGGTCGAGTCCGGGCTGGATGTCGAGGGCGCGGCCTGCGGCTTCGAGACCCTGGGCGGCGACGGAATCCTGCGCTCCGCCTGCGTTCTCCACACCACGCGCCGGGGCCTGTTCCGCATCGGGCCGGCGGTGATCGAAGCGAGCGATCCCTTTGGCCTGGTGCGGCGCTTCTGGGTGGACCCGGAGGTGCGCTTCATCACCGTGCTCCCTCGCGTCGTGCCCCTCGGCCAGGGGCAGCCCCTGGGTCACCGGCCCGTCCACGAGGTGCCCCGGCGCCGAAGCCTGTTCGAGGATCCCTCCCGCTTCCTCGGCCTGCGCGATCACCAGCCGGGGGACAGCCTGCGCCGCATCCATTGGCGGGCCACCGCGCGCTCGGGGCGCCTGCAGGTGAAGCTCTATGAGCCGGCGGTCCTTCAGGGCATCCTGCTCGCCGTGGAGATGGGGAAGGCCGCCTGGCCGGCGCCGTCGGGAGGAGAGACGGAGAGCGATCCCACCTTGGAGCTCGCGGTGACGGCGGCGGCCTCCATCGCCGATCTCGTTCTCGGGGGCGGACAGTCCGTCGCCCTGCTGTCGAACGGCGGCGACGCGGCCGAGCGCTATCCGTCCGACTGGACGGGCGGCAGCTTCCGCCGTCTGGAGGACGCCCTGGAGGATCTCGGCTCCCGCCGGCGGATCTCCGCCTTCCGGCCCGTCGAGCTGGCGCCCGGCCGGGGCCGCCGGCAGCGGGAGCAGCTGGGGCACGCCCTGGCGCGGCTGGCTCTCGCTCCGGGCCTCTCGCTCCCCGAGCTTCTCGACTCCGAGCTGCCTCGCCTGCCGCGCTCCCTGGTCGTCCTCGTCATCACGCCCAACCTCGGTGCCGGCCTGGGAGCCGTGCTCTCCGGGCTGCGGCGCTCGGGCTTCGAGGCGGGCGTGGTGTGGATTCACAAGCCCGGGCAGGAAGCGGACGCCGCCGATCTGCCGCCGAGCGTCCCCATCTACCCGGTGCGCGACGACTCCGACCTGGAAAACCTGGGGTGGCCGCGCTGTGAACGGGCGCGACGAGAGCGGCGGGTTCGACTCCTTGGGGTCTCTCTTTACCCATTTCACGCATCACGCGGTGGTGCCGGCCGCCGTCATCGCCATGGTGACCTCCCTGCTGTTCTATCTGGTGGACGTCCGCTCGGCCTTCCTGGGTGGCGGGCCGTCGCTCAAGTGGATCGGCTTCTGCTTCGCGGTGGCCACGGTGCTCATCGAGCGCTACCGCTACCAGGGAGTCATGGGGGACGCCGATCTCCAGGGGTGCTACACCGTGTCCCTGCTTGGCGCCACGGTTCTCGTGATGCTGGTGGCCCCCTGGGAGGATCACTCGGCTTCGGCCGGCGAGCGGCTCGCCAACCTGCTCATCATCGCCGCCGTCTGGCGCTTCGCCACCGGAGTGACCCGGGGACTGAGCCCCGAGGCGGACCGGCCGTCGCAACCGGGGCCGCGCCTCTACGGCCTGGAGCGTCTGCGGATGGAGGCCTGGCAGCGGCAACGAGAGCAGGAGACTGGGCAGTCCGGCCCATTCCGTCAGTTTTTGGACCAGGAGAAGCCACGGCCCGTGCCGCGGAACCCGTCCGTCGCCGTGGCTCGTCTGGCCGGCCTCGCCCTTCTCGCCTTTGCCCTGGGGGAGCCCGTCCTCCTCAACGCCGCGCCCCAGACCGGCGTGCGGGCGCAGGCCGCGGTCGTCATCTTCCTCTTCGCGACTGGAGTGGTCCTCGCCGCCGGCTCGGCCCTGGATACCCTGCGCCGCGCCGAGCGGGCCGGCGCGCACGTTGTCGCGGGCGTCGTGCCCAAACGTCTGGCCTTGGCCGGAGCCCTTCTGCTGGTCGTGTTGATCGCTTCCCTGGCGATGCCCGGTGTTCACTTCCAGGGCAGCGGACGTTTGCGTCCGCCCACGGCAAAAGGCGAAGGCGAGGAGAAGGACCGCGGCTATCAGACGAGCGACAAGATCGACAAGCTCGGCCAACGGCCGCCCCGGGAGAGCCAGGGTGAGACTGGGAGTCAGGGGCGCCGGCAAAGTCCCCGCGGCGAGGGCCGATCCTCCCAGGCCGCCGCCGTCCTGGGAGGCCCGGCCGCCGCCATGCTCAACCTCCTGGGATTGCTGTCGAAATGGCTGATCGTGCCGCTCGTCCTCGTCATGATCCTCGCCGGCCTGTGGGCCCTGCTGCGGTTGTGGCCTCATCTCGGAGGATTCGGAGATTGGTGGGGAAGACTGACCGGCCGCCTGCGCGCCCTGCTGGCCCGGCTCGCCGGCCTGTTCACCCGTCCGCCGCGGAAGGCCAAAGAGGAGGTTGGACCCGATCCCCTCGCCGATCTCGAAGACCTCGACGCCTTGCCGCCCCGCGAGGCCGTGCTCGCCGCGTACCAGCGGTTCCTCGCCCTCCTAAACTTCCTCGGTCATCCCCGGTCCGAGAGGACCACGCCCTACGAGCTGCTGCAAGTACTCCCGAGGCACCTGCGCCGCCTCGAAGACCCGGCGAGGAGCCTGACCGACCTCTACGTCCAGGCCGCCTACGCCGCCGAGCCCGTGGAGCACGGCGCCAGGGAGCAGGCGATTTTGTCGCTTCGGGGGATGAAGGGGTTGCTGGAGGCGGCGGAGACGCCTCAAGGCGCGTAGCCGGCCGGAGTCAGGCCCGCTTCCGCGGCCCCTTGGCATACAGGGCCTCGTGGAAGGCCTTGCCCCCTTGCACGAGGTGGAGGAGGCCCTCGGCGCGCATGCGGCGCAGAATGTCCGAGATCGTGCGGGTGTCGAGGGGCCTCCTCAGGGTGCCGGCATGCCGCCGGTTGGTCTCGCTCGCCACGAGGGTGGGGCCGAAGGGCTCGTCGGCGGGCAGGCTGGCGATGACGGCCCGGACGATCCGGCTCGGAATCAGCCGGCCGGAAAGTTTCGACATCGCCTCCGGCGATACGGTCGCCACCGTCTCCACTCTTCCCTCTACAGGCTGCTCGACGATCTCGACGGCGGAGGCCGCCGCTTCCCGAAAGGCTGCCAGCCGATGCCGGACTTTCTCTAATTCGGCTACGTGAACGGCCCGCTGGTCGCGGTGATGGACCTCCTGGCCCGCATGGAAAGCTTCCCGCTCCCCGTGGAAAACTTCCCGGCCTTCCAGGGAAGCCAAAATCTCCGCAACCGAACGTTTCGAGCTCATCGCAAAACCTCCGCAGGGCAGTGGGAATATCTAGATTGCGGGCTTCTCTCTCCAATACACCGCAACCAAGGCCCTCTTCACTGCAAGGAAAGGACGAAAGGCGGCGATCGAAGCTCTTCGCGGAAGGATAGCACGAGTGAAGACCGCAACTGATGTCTTCCGTGGAATCTAGGAAGGCCTCTTTGCGGTCTTTACTCCTTCGGAGAGGAGATCAAAGCATCGGCGTCTCTCGTGGAGGGTACTTATTGCGGGCTTCAAGAGTTCGTTGCGGTTATTTATAGGGATTGCCGCAACAGGCAGGGAAGTTCTGCGGCATTTCGAGTCGTCGTGGCGGTATAATACCGTTTAGTTGCAGTCAATTATGGAAATATTGCGGTCTACTATGGAGATTTGACCGCAAGTCAAGCGAAGAAGAGAGGCATGAAGCCTTTGGTTGCGGTGTTTTTCGGTCATCAGGAAAAGATGAGAGGGGGGAATGCGGTGTTCCCTGGAGTTATTGCGGTCTAAAAGGTCTTTGTCGCGGCGAAATAGGCCTTTAAAGCCGCAGGAGAAGTTCTCTCTGCGGCGATGGAAGCTCTTGCTGCGGTCTTTGGTCCTGTGAAGGCCGCATCCAGTGGATGCGTTGCGGTCTAATTCATTGCGCTGGCGGCTCTAAATCCCGCCGCGGCGCCACTTCGATCCCCGCCGTGCACAGCACGCGGCTGCCACTGGGGACGTCCACGGCGACGATGGCGTTGACGCCGATGAAGACGTCGTCGCCGATCGTGATGTCGCCGATCACCTTCGCTCCCGCTCCGATGAAGACGTTGTCGCCGATCACCGGCATCTTCTCGACCTTGCCGGGATGCGGCGAGCCGATGGTGACGCCGTGGAGGAGAAGCGCGCCCCGGCCGAGCTTCGCGTAGCCGCCGATCACGAGGCCCGTGCCATGGCTGATCCGCAGCCCTGAGCCGATTTCGGCGCCCGGAGCAATGTCCACGCCGGTGAGGAACTGGCAATAGCGCGCGATCAGCGGGCCGAGGACGGGAATCCCCTGCTTCTTGAACCAGTGCGCGATGCGGTGGAGGACCACCGCCTGATAGCCGGTCTCGAAGAGCAGCGACTCGACGACGTACCAGGGGAAGGGCTTGGTCTTGATCTCCAGCAGCCGGCGGGTGTCCTCCCGCAGTTCATCTAACACTTGGAGTCTCCACGGTTGAGATGACCGGGCCGGGCGGCAGCACTTCGACGGGGAGGCGCTGCGTCTTGCCGCCGTTCTTCTCCCCGAACCAGGCCACGGTCTCGAAGACCGGATCCAGCTCCAGGATGTAGCGGCCCGGCGTCTTCGGGGCAATCACCTTCTGCCGCACCTCGATCGGCACGCCGGGCGCCACGGGCCAGGGGAGAGGACTCCGCAGGCCGTCCTTCTCCAGCACCGTGCCGCTCTCGTCGAGCCAGTGATAGGCGAGGTTCACCCGCGCCGAGCCCTCCGCCGTCCAGGGCTGGGCGCTACGGTTCACCAGCCGGGTGAGGATCGAGAATTTCTCGCCCGCGTGGACCTGCGCCGGTGCCTCCGTCTTCCCCCATTCGACCTCGTAGACGTCGGCGTCGAGCTGCGCCCCCGAGCCCAGGTAGGAGATGCCGGCGCCGGCGAAGAAGTTCTCGCTCGACCGGTCGTCCTGGACGTAGTAGGGGCAGGAGCTCGGCGGATACTCCCGCGTCCAGTGCTGGATGCTGCCGGTGCGCGAGGTCACCACGAGGCGGTAGACCCAGAAAGTGGCGAAGGTCTGATGGCGGACCCGGTAGGGCTTCACCGCGTCGAAAGTGACGCGCCGGGAGTCCTGCTCCGTCCCAAAGTCCAGCACCTGGCGCTGGCCGCCGAGAGCCAGCCCGATGCGGTTGTTCGGGGCGAGGCTGCTCACCTGGAAGATCATCTTCGGCAGCGGGTGATCGGCGATCAGGTAGAGCTCCACCCGCGCGGCGCCGGCCACCCACATCGGGTCGCCGATGGGGACGAAGACGTCCTTCCGCCCCACGATCCGCACGTCGCCCAGCGGCACGTGCTCGTAGCCCGGCACGTTCTTCAGCGACAGCTCCAGGGGTAGGAAGCGGTAGGGCAGGCCCCGCACGTGGGACTGCAGCGTGGGCTCCGGCACGGCGGCCCCGAACGGCGTGAAGAGGAGGGGACCGAGGAAGAGCCCCGCCGTGGCGTACCCCAGGACGACGAGCCAGCGCGGCCGGATCTCCGTCACCAGGAAGAGGAAGCCGGGGATGGCGCTGATGAAGTAGCGGTTGCCCACGAAGCCGCCGCCCCCCTGCCAGTTCCAGGCGATGAACACCAGGAACGAGAGGGCCACGGCCGCCAGCAGGCCGAGCAGCAGCCAGCGCTCCGAGGTGCGGCGTCCCGTGCCGGAAAGGAGGAAGAAGAGCACGGCGAGCCCCGCGAACGGGGTGTAGACGAGCATCCCCGTGTGGCGGCCGATGAGAAAGTAGGTGACGTTCTCGGCCAACTCGTAAAGGGTGATGTCCGGCTTGCGGATCAGCCACGTCCACGAGTTGCCGGTGGTCGAATTGGTCACCGGGTCTGCGGCGGCCGCGGGCGTGGCGACCGGAGCCTTGTACGCGACAGCAATGACTGCGGGGGCTGGCGCTGCCGGGGGAGGAGTCGGAGTCTTGGCGGCCTCCGGAGTCAGCGGTACCTTCCCCGGCTCGCAGAGCGTGACGCCCTGCCGCTGCTTGGCGCCCAGGTAAGCGGAGGGATGACCCGTGAGCGCGATGGCGAGCCCGCAGGCCGCGCCCATTCCCAGGATGGCCCCGAGGAGCCAGACGCCGGCCGTCTTCCATCGCCGGTCCCGGAAGTAGATCCAGAGGGGGACGAGCCCGATGGCCGCGAACATCGGCTTGTTGTAGACGGCGAGCACCAGCACGGCGCCCGAGGTCGCAGCGAAGAGGGTCTCCCGGCGAAGATCCGGGAGGCCTGCCTCGTCCTTCCGTGGCAGGCCGAAGAACAGGCACGCGGCGATGGAGAAGCTGTTGAAGATCTCGGGCTGAAGCCAGAAGACGTAGGAGAAGCCCACGCTCAGCAGGAAGAACGACGCCGAGAACAGGGCGGCCACCTCCGGCGGGTTGAATCGCCGGAGATAGAAGTAGCCCATCCACACCATCGCCATCGTCATCAGCATGTTGAAGAAGACGAGGCCGTTGGCCCCGAGCTTCCAGGCGAAGGGAGCGGCGAAGAGCGAGTAGAGGTAGGGCTTGGCGAAGTAGACGGTGCGCCACCCGTCGTCGGACAGCAGGATCACATTGCCGGTCGGGCCGTAGTGGAACTCCTGAAACGCCCGGTCCACGTCCTTGGGCTCCACTCGCAGGTCGTGGTCATGGGCGAGGCTGAGGGCGGCCAGGTAGTATCCCGCCTCGTCCGCCTTGAGGTGGGTCGGCAGGCCGGGCTTGCCGAGCGTCAGCGGGAACAGCAGGAAGAACGCCGTGACCGACGCAAGGGCCAGATTGACGGTGCGGCTCACGGGGGCGGAGTGTAGCGCAATAGGTCGTAGGAAGACCAGAAACAGAGTAGAATGAGAGACATGGAACCGATCAGCGATCCTGGAGTTCTCGCTCGGGTGCGTCTCATGTTCGACCTCTACGAGGCTGCCGAAGTGATGATGCGCCAAAACCTGCGCCGCTGGTTCCCGGAGGAGAGTGAGCGCCAGATTGAGCGCCGACTCCTCGCCTGGCTGCGGAAGGACCCAAACTACGACACGACTCCCTTCAAACCTCTCGTCGAAGTCACCGGATCGGATCGGTGATTCGTCTCGCACGAGCCTTGACCCGGCTCGAATCCGATCTCAAAGTTCTTGGGCTTCGATGGGCCGCCATCGGCGGTCTGGCTGTAGCCGCGCGAGCAGAGCCGAGGACTACGAGAGACTTGGACGTGGCGATCGCAGTCTCGGGAGATCGAGAAGCCGAAAAAATCGTCCTGGCGATGAGATCCCGGGGCTACTTCGAGGTTCCGAACAAGGGAGTGATGGAGCAGAAGGATGTCGGCCGCCTGGCAACGGTTCGCCTACTGGTTCCAGGGGAGGAAAGAGAGGAGGGAGATGAGTTTGACGGTCTCGTTGTGGACCTCATGTTCGCCTCCTCGGGAGTAGAACCCGAAATCGTCCGCTCCGCAGAGGTCATGCAGGTAATGCCCAGGGTCGCTGTTCCTGTCGTCAGGAGCGGTCATCTTTATGCGTTGAAGATTCTCGCTGGCAGGCCTAAGGATCAGGAGGATTGCCAATCCTTACGGCGACGCATGAAGCCTGAGGATTTCGAGGAAGCTCGGGCTACTCTGAAGCTGATTGCCGAGCGCGGGTTTCACCGCGGGAAAAACTTGATAGTAGAGTTCGAGAACAGTTTGGCTTCCTCTGAGGTCTTTTGATGACCACGATCTATTTCGATTCTCACCTCCCCGATGAGGAGCGCCGTCGCCGCCTCTACAGCGGTGACGTCTTCGTCTACTCGCCGCGCCCGAGCACCCGGGCGCTCACGGAGCACGCCCGGGAGCTGATCGCGGAGGCGTTCAGCCCTCTCGATCCCGAGCATGCCCAGGAGAGCCTGCCGGTCGAGAAGTTCGTCGAGATCGTCGGGCCTCTCAAGCCCCGGTTCATTCACCATCCGCGGACTCTTGAGCTGCTGCTCGATCTTCTTCGCGATCTCGGGGCGGATATGGACAAGACGTACTTCGACGTTCCCCGCATGCGGGTGGCCACGAGCGGCGGATATCTGACGGCCGGCGTCGCCTATATCCTCCATCCCCATCGCGACATCTGGTACTCCTCGCCCCCGTGCCAGCTCAACTGGTGGCTGCCGGTCTATCCCTTCGAGTCGGAAAGCTCGTTCGCGTTCCATCCGAGGTACTGGAACGAGCCGGTCGAGAACAGCTCGGGCGAGTACAACCACTATCAGTGGAACAAGACCGGCCGCGCCAACGCCGCCAAGGAGGTCAAGGCGGACACGCGCAAGCAGCCCAAGTCTCTGGAGCCGCTGGATCTGGAACCGGAGGTCCGCGTCGTCTGCCCGCCGGGAGGTCTGATCCTCTTCTCGGGAGCCCATCTGCATTCGACGGTGCCCAACACGTCGGGACGCTCCCGCTTCAGCATCGATTTCCGCACCGCCCATCTCGACGAGCTTGCCTCCCAGGGCGGCGCGCCGAGCCTCGACCGCCACTGCACGGGTACCACCCTCTTCGAGCTGCGGCGGGCCTCGGATTTGTCGCCGGTCCCCGAGGAGGTCATCCGTCTCTACGATCCGAATCCTCCCGAGGACCGGGAGGGACTGGTCTACAAGCCGCCGGCGGATCTCGTTCCGGCGGGGATGTAGTTTGAGCCTAGAAGAGGTAAAATAGGCTCATGGAGCCGATTCGAGATCCCAAGATCCTGGCCCGCGCCCGCGACACCTTCGACCTCTGCCAGTTCACCGAGGATGTGATGCGGCAGAACCTACGCCGACGTCATCCGACTGCGAGTGAAGCAGAGATTCGGCAGCGTTTCGCAGCCTGGGCAGAGAAACGGCAGTACGTCAATCCTGGTTCCTCAGAGTCATAGAGCCGGGCCCCCAACTGGTGACTCGCCTCCAGAAGGCCCTGACCCGGTTGGCTGCCGACCTCGATAGTGGGGGCTTGAAGTGGGCGCTCGTTGGCGGCTTTGCCGTAACTCTTCGCACTGAACCTCGGACTACGAGAGACATTGACGTCGTACTCGCCATCTCTGGAGAGCGGGAGGCCGAGGCGGCGGCCCTTTACCTTCGGCTGCGGGGTTATAGGGACCATCCCAAAGGCGGCGTGATCGAGTGGCCGGACGGCCGGATCGCCACGATCCGCCTGGTCTCTCCGAATCTCCTTAAGGAAATGGATCGGGAGGAGCTTCAGAGGGCTCGGGAAACTCTCGCACTCATCATGCAGCGAGGCTTTCACAGAGGTAGGGAGTTGATCGTCGAGCTTGAAAAATGGGTTGATGCTCGAGGTAGGACGGATTGGGAGTGACTCCGAACGAACGCGACGCGCTGGTGATGGGTTCCCCGCCCCGGGGAGCCCTGCCGTGGCTCAAGGCGGCGGTCAAGCGCGGGCTCTCCGAGAGCGCCTTCCTTCTCGGCACGGTGATCCGCGTCTCCACGGCCGAGCCCGTCCTCGCCCTCACCTTCGACGACGGTCCCCATCCGGAGGACACGCCGCCGCTCCTCGATCTCCTGGACCGGTATGGGGCGAAGGCAACGTTTTTCGTGGTGGGGAAGAGCGCGCGCCGGCATCCCGAGCTGATCGAGCGGATGGCTGCGGCCGGCCATGCCCTGGGCAACCACACCTGGGACCACCTCTCGCTGCCGTCGCTCAAGGGACGCTTCCGGCGCCGGCAGCTCGCGTGGACGCAGGAGGTGCTGGGACCTCACGCCTCCGGGCTCTTCCGGCCGCCTTACGGCGAGCAGAGCCTGGGCTCGCGTCTCGACGCTCTCGCGCTGGGATTGAAGGTCGTCTGCTGGGACGTGATCGCCGAGGATTGGCGGGACGATCCCCCGGAGGTGATGCTGGCCCGCATCTACCGCCGGATGCGGCGGGGGAGCATCGTCCTCTTCCACGACACGCTCTACACGACGACCGAGGAGCGGTACCGCGACCGGCGGCCCACCCTCGCCGCCGTCGAGCGCATCCTCAAGGTCCTGGGGGACCGCTACCGGTTCGTCACCGTCCCCGAGCTGATGCGCCTGGGCCGGCCGGTGCGCTGGCACTGGTACCAGCGGTCGCGGTTGGACTGGCTCAAGCAGGTGGTGTGAGCCGCGGCGGCGGCGGAATGGGAATCCGTATCCCCTCCCGAATCCCCTTCAGCTTCGCCACGGCAGCCGCCTGGTTCCCCTTGCGAGCCTCTCGCAGCCAGGCGACGGGCAGGGCTGCGGCGGTGAAGGCGAGCCAGGTGAGCCAGTTCCAGGGATTGGCGTAGCGCCGGACGTAGATGGCGCCGCTGCGGCCGAACTGGAAGTTGCGGTTGGCGCTGTAACCCCCCGTCGTGTAGGCCACCATGTGGTAAAGCACCGCCCGGTGCGCGTAGACGCAGCGAAAGCCCTGGCGCTTCACCCTCGTACAGAAGTCCGCGTCGTCGACGCAGATGAAGAAGAGATCGTCCCAGCTTCCCGCGGCCTCGGCGGCGGCGCGGCGGATGAGGATGGCGCAGCCGTTCACGTAATCCACGTCCGCGTCCTGCTCGTATTGGCCGCGGTCGATCTCCCCATAGCCCCGCTCGCGGGTGATCGACTCGCGGAATCGTAGGATGCCGCCGGCCGACCAGAGCCTCCGGCGGTCGCCGTGGAAGTAGCATTTAGGCCCGACGCAGCCGATCCTGGGGTCGGACTCGGCCGCCTTCACCAATTCCGCCAGCATCTCCGGCTCGACCTCGATGTCGTTGTTGAGCAGCAGGACGTAGTCGTAGCCGTGCTCGAAGGCCCAGCGGAAGCCGGCGGCGTAGCCGGAGGAGCTGCCGCGGTTGACCTCGACCCGTACCTGGAGGAGATCCGGAAAGTCTCGGGCGAGAGCCTCGGGGGAGCCGTCCGTCGAGGCGTTGTCGAGGACGACGAGGTCGAAGTTGGGATAGGTCATCCGCCGCAGGCTCTCGACGGCCTGCTTCGTGACGTCCTTGCCGTTATAGTTGACGACGACGGCGGCGACCTTCGGTGCGGCGGTTTGCATTGGCGCGATTCAAGCATAGGGCTTGCCGCGAATCCAGCCCGGGGTTTTTCGCACCCGGATACCCATAGACCACGGAGGTACCCATGGACGACCAGAGCATTCTGCATCGCATTCAGCACCTCGTCGACGAGGAGCATCAGCTCGACGGCAAGAGCGACCACTCTCCCGACGACCACCAGCGCCATCAGGCGCTCCAGGTCGAGCTCGACCAGTGCTGGGATCTCCTGCGGCAGCGGCGGGCGCGGCGCGAGTTTGGTGAGGACCCCGACAAGGCAAAGGTCCGGGACCCGAAGATCGTCGAGGGCTACGAGCAGTAGAACGGCGGAGCTGCTACGGCGCCCTGCGCAGGTAGGCGACCGCCTCCCCTCGCCAGGGCGCCGAGAGCCGGCGCAGCCCGCCGCCCGTGATCGTGCCGCCATCCATCGACCGGCCCTTCACGGGATCGAACCATTCAAGGCGCAGCAACCCCGGGAGCCAGCCGAGGCGGAACCATCCCCGCCCTCGGGGGAGCCAGGCGAGCAGCTCTCCGGGGCGCTTGTTCGCCAGGGCGTAGCCGGACGAGCAGAGGTTGACCCGTGGCCAGCACGCTTCCAGGTTGAGCCGCCGCGACCAGCGGACGGTGTCGCCCATCGCTTGGCGGGCGGCCTCCCGGATGGGGTCGCCGTCGAGCGGGTCCATGTAGAGGATGTGGTGGCCGCGCAGGAAGGTCTTCCACACCCAGGCGCGGTCGCCGCCGATCCCCCAGAGATGATCGGTGTCCACGAGCACCACCTTGGCGCCGTCCGCTGGGGGAGGGGAGCGCCGCCAGCCGCCGCGGTTACCCGGGGAGATCCAGTCCGCCGGGCCGCGGAAGAGATCCTCGTTGCGGCCCCCCGGAAAGGCGAACGTCATTCCTACCGGGTGGCTCTGGCCGCGCGCCGCCTCCAGACCTTTCAGGAAGCTGATCCAGTGAGTTTGCCACTCCCGCGAGGTGCCAGGGCTTTCGTTCGAGATCTCCCAGAGGACCGAATCCAGGTCGCCGACCGTCTCCACCACCTTCCGCACATACCGCTCCTGAAGCCGGAGGACTGACGGGATGCGAAGCGTGTGGGAATCGGTGCCGTCGCCTCGGCCGTCCGGATCGCCGTCGGCGCCGTTGACGTTGTTGCGCCGGTTGAGGGGATGGCGGTCCCAGGGGTTGCCCTCGCCCTTGTTGTGGATCGACCAGCCATTGAACAGCATCACGGAGACGTAGAGGCCCCGCTCCGCGGCGCGCAGCACCCGCCAGCGCAGACGGGCGAAGTACTCGGGATCGAAGCGGGTGAGATCGAAGCAGGGGAGGCCGTCGAGCGCCAGCCCGGGACCGGTGCGCAGCCAGGGGCGCGGCGAAAGGTTGTGGAGCCAGGCCTCGTGCACCCACAGGCGGATGACGTTGTGGCCCCAGGAGACGAGTGAGTCCAGGTAGCCCTCGAAGTCGAACCCGCCGGGGCGCTCGCCGTTGTCGACGAGGTTGTCCCAGTGGTGCGAGCCCGCCAGGTAGACGGCCCGGCCGGCGGCGTCCTGGAAGTAGCGGGGGTTTCCAGGGTGGATGCGAAGGGGAGGCATGCGGCAGGGAGCGAGGTTAACACGGCCCACCCACCCTTCAGGGTGGCTCGCGATACGATGCTCTTGAGTTAGGTTTCCGCCGGTACGAGGAGAAACCCGATGAGCTCGAATCCAGCTCCGTCCAATGCCCGCCCTCTGGCGCTCGGCACCCTGTCGTTCGCCGTCTGCTTCGCGGCCTGGGGGCTGGTCTCCGCCTTCGCGCCGCGCTTCCGGGAGATGTTCGCGCTCACCGCCACGCAGACGGCGCTCCTGGTGGCGATTCCCGTCCTCCTGGGCTCGCTGGCACGGCTGCCCGTGGGCATGCTCGCCGACCGCTTCGGGGGCCGGAGCGTCTTCACCATCCTGATGCTGCTGGTGGCCGTCCCCGCCTGGCTGGTGCCCATGGCGGGAAGTTACCGGATGCTGGTGGCCGTTGCCTTCTTCCTGGGGATCGCCGGCTCGTCGTTCCCCGTGGGCGTCGGCTTCGTCTCGCGCTGGACGGCGCCCGAGCGCCAGGGTTCGGCGCTGGGCGTCTATGGGCTGGGAAACATCGGGCCAATCGGCGGCGGTGTTCCTGGGCCCTCTGCTCGCGGCGCGGGTCGGCTGGCAGCCGGTGTTCCGCGGCATGGCGGTGCTGCTGGTGGTCTGGGGAGTGGTCTTCGGCCTGCTGGCGCGAAACGCGCCGGTGGCGGCCCGACCCAAGGGAATCGGCGACATGCTGCGCGTGCTCACCCGCGAGCGGCTCGCCTGGGTGCTCTCCGCTTTTCTACTTCCTCACCTTCGGCGGCTTCGTCGCCTTCTCGATCTACCTGCCGACGCTCCTCAAGGACCAGTTCGGCCTGACGCCCGCCGACGCCGGGTTCCGGACCGCCGGCTTCGTGGTGCTGGCCACTCTCATGCGTCCCGCTGGGCGGCTGGCTCGCGGACCGCATCGGCGGCGCGCGGGTATTGGCCGGCGTGTTCCTGGGCGTCGTGCCGTTCGCCCTGCTGCTCGCCTGGCCGTCGATGCTGCCGTTCACGCGTCGGCGCGCTGGGCTGCGCGGCGCTGCTGGGCCTGGGAAACGGCGCGGTGTTCAAGCTGGTCCCGGAGTACTTCCCGAAGGAGACCGGCGACCGTCACAGGACTGGTGGGAGCCATGGGCGGGCTCGGCGGCTTCTTCCCGCCGCTGCTGCTCGGCTTCTTCCGCGACCGCATCGGCGTCCTCTGGCCGGGGTTCGTGCTGCTCGCCGGCGCTCTCGCTGTTCCTCGCCTGGCTCAATCACCACGTGTTTCGTCACCCGTCAGGAGGCGCTGGAGGTGGCGCTGCCGCCGGAGCTCGCGCCGGACGGGCGAACGCGTGCGGGCCGGCGCCTGGGCGACGCTGTGGACGGGGATGCTCGTCGCCGCCATCGTCGTGGGCTCGCGCAACCTGCAGAACTTCGACCCGGCGCTGGTGATCTACACCTTCGCCGTGGTCTTCGCCACCTGGGGCGTCGCCTACCACTACTACGTCTGGCTGGAGAAGCCGCCGACGCGGATCTACTGGCGACCGCGGCTGGGAGCCTCTTGCGGCAACGAGGGATCTTCCGCAGCCTGGCGGGGCTGGTCCCCCTGATCTGGACGCAGCTCCTGGCGCCAGACGTTTCATCCGCCGCCGCTCGCGCCCTGCGCTGGTGGATGCACCAGCTCCTCTTCTGGGGCTGCCTGCTGGCGGTGGCCATCACCTTCCCCCTGGTCTTCGGCTGGATCCACTTCGGCAGCCTGGCCGGCAGGACCAGATGACCTACGTCACCTACCTCTTCGGCTTCCCCACGGGCTCGTTCCGCATCCGCACCGCCGTCTCGTGGCTGCTGTTTCACGGGCTGGATATGGCGGCCGTCCTGGTGCTGGCCGGCATCGCCCTCTCGCTCTGGCGGCGGATGCGCGACCAGGGCGCCCGGGCCGTGCAGGACTTCGGCATGCGACTTCCTCCCGCTGATCCTGCTCTTCGCCATCTCGGTGACGGGGCTCGCCCTCACCGCTTCGTCAGCTCTGGCTGCGCGGGCAGCTTCTACAGCTTTCTCGCCATTCTCCACGCCATCACGGTGATCGCGGCGCTGCTCTTCCTTCCGTTCGGCAAGTTCTTCCACATCTTCCAGCGGCCGGCACAGCTCGGCGTCAAGCTCTACCAGCAGGCGGGCGAGGCAGGGCGAGGGAGCGGCCTGCGCCCGCTGCGGCGAGCGTTTCGCCTCGCGGATGCACGTCGACGACCTGAAGCTGGGCCTGACCCAGCTCGGTTTCGATTATCAGCTCTCCAAAGGCCATTGGCAGGAGCTCTGCCCGGCCTGCAAGCGCAAGACGCTCGCCGGCGCCCAGCTCCGGCTGAAGGAGGAAGCCCGTGGCTGAACGTCCCCTTCCCGACGCCGAGCTGAGGCGGCTCTACGGCCCCCATCCTTCCTATGAGCCCCCGGGCGGCTGGGAATCTCAGCGGGAGCTTCCCATCGATCGGCTGGTGAAGACCCACTGCTGCTTCTGCGGCCAGCAGTGCGGCATCCAGCTCAAGGTGCGCGACAACCAGGTGATCGGCTTCGAGCCCTGGGAGGAGTTCCCTTTCAATCGCGGCATGCTCTGCCCGAAGGGCGTGAAGCGCTACCTGCAGAACGGCCATCCCGACCGGCTGCTCGATCCGCTCCTGCGCACGCCCGAGGGCTTCCGCAAGGCGACGTGGGACGAGGCGCTCGATTTCACCGCCGCCGCCTGCGGAGATCCAGGAGAAGTACGGCAAGGATGCCGTGGCGGTCTACGGCGGCGCCTCGCTCACCACCGAGAAGTCCTATCTCCTCGGCAAGTTCGCGCGCGTCGCGCTGGGCACCCGCCACATCGACTACAACGGCCGCCTGTGCATGGTCTCGGCCGGCACGGCCTACAAGCTGGCCTTCGGCGTCGACCGCTCGCCCAACCCGTGGAGCGACATCCCCAAGGCGGAGGTGGCTGTTCGTCATCGGCGCCAACATCGGCGAGTGCGCGCCCATCACCACCGACTACATCTGGCGCTGCCGCGACCACGGCGGCCGGCTGATCGTCGCCGATCCGCGCATGACCCCCATCACGCGCAACGCCGATCTGTATCTGCCGGTGCGCCCGGGAACGGACCTGGCGCTGCTGATGGGGATGCTGCACGTGATCCTTCGCGATGGCCTGCAGGACCGCGCCTTCATCGCGGAGCACACCACCGGTTTCGAGGAGGTGGCGCGAATCGCGTCGAGGCCTACGATCCGCGACGGCGGCGCGGAGTGACCGGCGTGCCGCCCGATGCGATCGAAAAGGCGGCGCATTGGATCGGCGAGGCTGACCGGGCCGATCGCTGCATGCACGCCCGCGGGCTGGAGCACCAGTCCAAGGGCGTCGAGAACTGCCTGGCGATGATCAACCTCGCGCTCGCCACCGGCAACATCGGCCGCGAAGGCGCGGGCTGCATCATGATCACCGGCCAGGGCAACGGCCAGGGCGGGCGCGAGCACGGCCAGAAGTGCGATCAGCTGCCCGGCCAGCGCTCCATCGCCGATCCGGCGGCCCGCGAGCACGTCGCCCGGGTGTGGGGCATCGCGCCGGAGGAGATTCCCCAGGCCGGGCTACTCGCGCCGTCGAGATCATGGAGGCGATCCACCGCGGCGAGATCAAGGGGCTGCTCTCGATCTGCTTCAACCCGCTGGTCTCGCTGCCGGACGCCAACTTCACCCGCGAGGCGCTGGAGAAGCTCGAGTTCTTCGGCGTCATCGACTTCTTCCTCTCCGAGACGGCCGCAGCACGCCGACGTCGTGCTCGCCGGCAGCCTCCAGGAGGAGGAAGAAGGCGTCGTCGGCGAGCGCCGAGGGGCGGGTGCATCCACATCCAGCAAGGCCGTCGAGCCGCCCGGCAACGCCTGGCAGGACTCGCGAGATCATCTGCGACCTCGCCCGCCGGCTGGGCAAAGGAAAGGTTTTTCCCCTACCGCTCGCCGCGGGAGATCTTCGAGGAGCTGCGGGAGGCGTCGCAGGGCGGCCATCGCCGACTATTACGGCATCACCTACGAGAAGATCGACCGCCAGATGGGCGTCTTCTGGCCCTGCCCGACGCTGGACCATCCGGGCACGCCGCGCCTCTTCGAAGGCGGCCGGTTCTTCCATCCCGGACGGCAAGGCGCGGTTCATGGTCACCGAGTGGCGCGAGAGCGGCGATCCGGTCGGACGAGGAGTTTCCCGATCTACCTCACCACCGGCCGGGTGGTGAGCCAGTACCTCTCGGGCACGCAGACCCGCCGCATCGGCGCGCTGGTCGACCAATATCCCTGAGCCCCGGCTGGAGATCCATCCGCGGCTGGCGGCGACGCACGGCCTTGCCGACGGCGACTGGGTGACCATCACGCACCCGGCGCGACGAGATCACCCTGCAGGCGATGGTGGTGCGGACGATCCGGCCGGACACGGTCTTCATCCCCTATCACTGGCCCGGGCGGCCGAAGCGCCAACCGCCTGACCCACCGCACGCTCGATCCGCGCAGCAAGATCCCGGAGTTCAAGGTCTCGGCCTGTTCGCTCACCAAAGCCGCCGGACCGCCGGACTGGGTGAGGGAGCTGCCCGGCCAGGGCCTGCGTGTGCTGAGGGAGGGGGCCTGATGTTCGGCTACGAGTTCTACATCGACCCCGACGCGCTGCATCGGCTGCCAGGCGTGCCTCAATGCCTGCGCCGAGTGCGACACCCACAGCGGGGTGCCCATGATCAATTTCGACTTCATCGACCGTCCGAACAGCATCGCGACCGTGCCGGCGATCTGCATGCACTGCGACGATCCCACCTGCGCCGCAGGTCTGCCCGGCGGACGCCATCAAGAAAGGGCGAGGACGGCGTCGTGCAGTCGTCGCTGAAGCCGCGCTGCATCGCCTGCTCCAACTGCGTGCTGGCCTGCCCGTTCGGCATTCCCAAGATGATGCCGAAGCTCGAGCAGATGATGAAGTGCGACATGTGCTACGACCGCACGTCGGTGGGCAAGCGGCCGATGTGCGCCACGGTCTGCCCGAGCCAGGCGCTTGCCTACGTGCCGCCGGAGCGCATCGCCCGCGAGCGGCGGGAGAAGCCGGGCAACGTCTTCCAGTTCGGCAACCAGACCGTCACGACCAAGGTGTACATGATGCTGCCGGCGGGGGAGACCGCGCTGGCGGTGGACGTCGCCGATTATCTGTGGGAGCCCGAGGAACCCGAGGAGACTGAGCCATGAATCCCCCGCGGAGCTCGAAAGACCCGCTCTGGCGCGAGGAGGTGTCGATCTTCGCGGCCGACGAGCGGTACGTCAACCGCCGGCAGTTCGCCAAGTTCCTGGTGCTCACCAGCGCCGGCATGTTCGTGGGCAACCTGTGGATCCTCGTCCGGAGCTGGCTCACGGGCAAGCCGTCCTGGCCCGTGCGGCCGGTCGCCTCGCTGAGAGAGATGAGCGAGATTCCCGTCGGCGGCACCCGGCTCTTCCGCTATCCCGGTCCCGAGGACCCCTGCATCCTGGTGCGACATTCAGAGTCGGAGCTCGTGGCCTACAGCCAGAAGTGTACCCACCTCTCCTGCGCCGTCTACTACGCGCCCGGCAAGGGACGCCTCGAATGCCCGTGCCACGAGGGGTTCTTCTCCGTGCGGGACGGCCGCGTGCTCCAGGGCCCTCCCCAGCGGCCGCTCCCCCGCATCGTCCTCGAACGCCGGGGCGACCAGCTCGTGGCCACCGGCGTCGATCTCCAGACGGAGGCTTCCTGATCATGACGCCTGAGCATCCGCCCCAGCGCCGGGGCCTGACGGTCATCGACGGCGCCCTCGCCCTCATCGCCATCCTCCTGATCGTCCAGATGTGGCTGCTCACCGCCACCCTGGAAGGCTTCCTCGCAGGCCATCGCGAAGGCGTGCTGCCCGCTGCGATCCTCTCTGGAGTCCTGCTGCTCGCCTGCCTTGGGCTCTACCAGTTCGTGCGCGGAGTGGACCGGGACGTGCGGAAGTAGATCCACGAAGTAGGGCGGCGTCACGATCCAGTCCCAACCCTCGTTCAGCCGTTCACACCGCGGTATCATCTGGAGAAAGTGGCCGGATGCGTCAGCCGGCCGCTCCGGTCCCACAACCTGGAACACCGTGGGCCGCTCCGCTTCGATCGCTCAGCGCTGGCTGCAGCACCCGACGTCGTGAAGAGTCATGAGTGGTTCGGGAGCGGCGGAAGCGCCTTCCGCCTGGTGCTCGTTTCGCAGCGGTTCAGCCGGATTGTGCTGGAGGCCAAGTGGAGAGGGCTTTCCTTCGAACCTGTCGAGCTCATCGATAACCCCACCTGACAAGCAGTTGCAGGGACGGAGTGTCAACGAACCATAACGGGCCTCTTTCGTAGGACAATACCGGGTATGCCGAGCGATGACGAGTTGTTGCGTGAGCTGATAGAAAGCGCCGACTTGACCGAGCCGCGGCCGCGATGCGACTCCGCTCAACTGGCGGCCTAACTCTGTGCTGCACCGGACGTGGGGCCCCAATTTACCGGGTCCCTGACTGTTAGGGTGTCGCGTGCGGCCCCACGCCGGTGAACTTGGGTCCGTTGGCCGTCTGAGCCTGCGGCAATGTTTATAGAAAGCGCTCCGCTGACCGATATGGGTATTCGCTGCTTGGCGCCGCCAGCCGAGTCCGACCAGACGATGCGCCAAGCCATCGCTCAGGAGTATCGAGCCATGAGGCGTGCGCGTGCGTCTTCCTGGGAGACGACACGCCCCGCTTCGACGTCTGCCAAACCTCGGTGAACGTCCCGCAGAAGGTCGAGCTCCTCGATCAAGGACTGAAAACTGGCGACATCCACCAGAACGGCTGCTCCCTTCCCCTCCTGCGTGAGGACGATCGGACGCCTTGTCTCCTGTACCCGCCGGAGGAGAGCCTCACCTCGAAACGAGAGCTCGGTGGCGGGATGGATGTCCTCGGCCATGTCGAACGAAATTCGCGGCATCAGTACCTCCGTCGCCTCTGATGATAACGCATCACAACCCTCACTTGGCGAGCAAGCTGTAGAGCTCGACGTACGCCGTCGTTCCCGGTGAGTTGGTGACCTACGCCACGCGCCAAGGAGTGATTGGGGGTGGCGGCCTGGAAGGGTTTGGCCGCTGTTTGCGGAGGGCGAGAAGTGGGGAGGGGACAGGAGTCGCGTACCTCGTTCCGTGCCTGCCGGAGACTCTGCCACCTCGGCTCCATCGCTCTTTCGGCGCCTCCCGGCGGTGGGCGAGAGCTGTTCTTGACCCGTGAACCAAACGTACCGCTTGACTACTACTACCTGGACGGTATGTGCTGGGGGACCGTCTCGTCAAGGGAGGCCGGAGCATCCGAAGGCTCTAATCAGGGCCTTTGCTCCGGTGGGATCGCGACCAGCAGGAGGCGATCCCACTTCGGCTCGACCGAGGTGACGGCGGCGAGCAGCGCCAGGCCAATGCCTGCGGCACCAGTCAGGAAACCGGCGTCCGCCGCCCAGAGCGCCTGCCAGTCCTGGGCGGCCACCCGGGCCTCGGTGCCCTCGGCGCCACCTTCCGGCTTGTGCATCTCAAGCCCCAGCCGGTACCACAGGCGCGCGGCGTCCGCGAACAGCTCGTCCCCGCCGGCCTGGTAGATGCGGTTGTACAGGTGGGCGAGCCCGAGAGTGCCGTGGCACAGTCCCATGCCCTGCACGCCGGCATCTTCCGGCGCTGCGCTGGCCGCATGGGCGGCGATCGCCAGCGCCATGTCCTCCCACTCCTTCATCCCGACGGCGCGGGCGGCGTAGAGGAGGGTCGCAGCAACCCCTGGATCGCCATAGCACCAGGCGAGCCGCGAGGGCTTCGCTTCGATGCCTGGGCCGACCCGGGAGGGGTAGCAGGCCCCCCTCTGCCCTGCGAGAGGCTGCAGCGCCAGCCAGCGCACCGCGCCGTCGAGCAGGGGGCGCGCCCGGTCTTGCCGGACTCCCAGGCGGCAGGCGTCGGCCAGCAGGGCGATGATGCCGGGGACACCGTGCGCCACCCCCAGGTCGTAATAGCCGTAGGGCGTACGCTCCCAGCCGGCGCCGGCCAGGACCTCGGGGGGCCTGAACCAGGTGATCCCCTGCCCGTTCCTCTCGGCGCTCTCGTCCAGCCGGTCGATGATGGCCTCCAGGCAGCGCACGGCCGATGGGCGGGGGAAGCGCTCCATGGCATAGACGCCGAAACCGACGAGCCCGCTCATGAGGTCGTAGTGGCCCGCCCAGGAGAAGCGATCGAGCGCCGTAAGGAGAGCCTGGTCGACCTCCTCGCCCATGTCCGCGTCTTCGGCTCCGCTCGCCTCCTGCTCGTCCTCGCCGTCCAGCAGGCAGCCCAGGTGCTCCGCGGCCCAGGCGACGCCCGTGAAACCGGAATAGAGGGCCGGGTGGGTCGGGGCCATGGCGAGGGCCTCGACCGCCTGGTCTAAGAGCTGTCGCGCCCGCGCGGCATGGCGTTCGGCCCCCGCGGTCCTGAAGAGATAACCATAGAAGAGCGCCTGGCCCGGGGTGCCGCCGCCCAGGGAGACGACGCGGTCCAACCAACCGTCGGCGTGATGTTCGCGGGGATCTCCAGGGATCCAGGTTCCGAGAGCCTGGGCGACGGCGTTCACCGCCTCCCAGGCCCGGACCGCGAGGTTGCCATCGAGCAACGGGTGCCAGACGCTCGACTTCACAGTCGGCCAGCGCCTCCACGGAGCGACGCGCTACTTATCCGCAGCAAGCAAAGCTAGTCGGAAAACTGCAGTCGCAGGTGGCGTAGGCTTGAGTCCAGCCTGGGCAAGTTCGCCTATCCACCGTTGGCTCAATCCCACCAACCACTTCCCGAAGATTGTCCCCGGACAGATTGTGCAGGGTCTCTCGGTGGAGTCGGAGCTTCTTGACGTACTTCCTCATTTGGCTCTCCTCGATGAAAAGGATTGTAGATGCCAGGTTGGGTCTAAATAAACAGGTTAGCATAGTCGACGGCGGGCGCAGTGTCTGTAGGTCGAGGGAGTCGCTGTCCCCTTGCCGAAATCGGGCAGATTGAAAGTTGAATTTTGAATCTGCCCGATTCTGATAGTCTGCCTCCGTGATCGAGCGACTCCTCCAGCCTCGTCTCCTCGACTTGGCCACGCGCTATCCGGTCCTCACTCTGACCGGGCCACGCCAGTCGGGCAAGACGACTCTCAGCCGCATGGCCTTCCCCAAGCTGCCGTATGTGTCCCTGGAGAACCCGGCTCAGAGGGAGTTCGCCGAGGAGGACCCCGTCGCTTTCTTCGCCCGTTACCAGGGCGGCTGCGTCCTTGACGAGGTGCAGCGGGTGCCGCAGATCTTCTCGTATCTGCAAGGACTGGTGGACGAAGATCCGACGCCCGGCCGGTTTCTCCTCACGGGATCCCAGAACCTCGCGCTGGTCGGCGGCGTGACCCAGTCCCTCGCCGGCCGCACGACGTTGACGGAGCTGCTGCCGCTTTCCCTGGCGGAGATCCGGCGCTTTCCCGATCCGCCGGAAGATCTCAATACGATCCTGTGGCAGGGCGGCTACCCACGGATCTACGAGCGGCATCTGCCCGCTCACGAGTGGCTGGGCGACTATGTCGCCACCTACGTCGAGCGTGACGTCCGGCAGCTCGTCCAGGTGGGAGATCTGCTGCTATTCCAGACCTTCCTGCGGCTCTGCGCCAGCCGCACGGGGCAAATCCTCAATCTGGCGTCGCTGGCGAGCGACTGCGGTATCTCCCAGCCGACGGCGCGAAGCTGGCTCTCCGTGTTGGAGGCGAGCTACATCGCCTTCCGGCTGCCGCCGTTTTTCGCCAACATCGGCAAGCGCCTCATCAAAGCGCCCAAACTCTACTTCTATGATACCGGGCTGGTGGCGAGCCTGCTCAACATCGAGAACCCCCGCCAGCTCGAGACGCACCCGTTGCGGGGAGCCCTCTTCGAGACCTGGGTCGTGGCCGAGGTCGCCAAGGCTCATCTCCACCGAGGCCGCCGGCCGCGGCTCTCCTTCTATCGCGACCGCAACGGTCTGGAGATCGACCTGATCCTGGAGAAGGGGGTCGATCTCGTGCTATTGGAGGCCAAGTCGGGACAGACCCCCTCCAGCGACCACTTCACCGCGTTCGACCGTTTCGCCGATGCTCTCACCGCGAAGCCGGCGCCCCACATCGCCGGACGAGTCGTCGTCTACGGCGGCGCCGAAACGCAGGAGCGCAGCAAAGGCACAATCCTCTCCTGGCGAGATTTCGATACCTGGGATTGGGGAGAGTGAGGAGGGCCAAGCCCTCCCGGCGCCTGTAGTACCATCTCCCCCTTCAGGCCGCATCTCTCATGATTCCATTCAAGCTCTCCAAGAAGTTCTGCCTCGTCCTGGTCGTCTTTATCGCTTTCATCGCCTGCCACAGCGAAAAACAGGGTGGCGGCACGGCGGCCGGGCTCCACGTTCCCCGTCACATCTTCCTCATCACGGTGGACACCCTCCGGGCCGACCACATGAGCCTCTACGGCTATGACCGGGCTACGTCTCCCAACCTTCAGAAGCTGGCCGCGACCGGGGTGACGTTCGATCGCGCGATCTGCCAGTGGCCGAAGACGGGGAGCTCGTTTGCTTCGATGTTCACCGGCTTGTACCCGCATACCACCGGCATCACCCATAAGGCGGCGGTGCGGGTGCCCGAGAAGTATGTGACGCTGCCGGTGCTATTCAAGGAGAGCGGCTTCACGACGGTGGGCGTCGTCTCGAACGCCGTGGTGTCTTCCAAGTTCGGCTGGAGCCGGGGCTTTGACGAGCTTGCGGAGACCTGGGGAACCGGCGAGTTCCCGGACGATCCCAAGCTGTTCCGCCCCCTGGCGAGCGCGCCGAAGGTCAACAGTTTGGCCGTGCCGCTGCTCAAGAAGTACGCCAAGGCGGACCGTCTCTTCGCCTGGTTCCACTACTCGGACACCCACGCGCCCTACATGTTGACGGACGGCTCCGCCAATCCTTTCCTGGGCGACTCGATGTTCCACGGCGATCAGGAGGTGCCGCAGAAGGTCGTCAACAAGGGGTACACGCTCGACGGCCACACCGACCTCAAGTACTACGTCGCCCAGTACGACGCCAACGTGCGGGTGGCCGATACCTACATTCAAAAGCTGCTGGACGAGATGCGCGCGCTCGGCCTGCTGGAGGACAGCCTGGTGATCGTCACCGCCGATCATGGCGAGGAGTTGGGAGAGCACAACTCCTGGTTCGAGCACGGGCCGCTGCCCTACAACACCACGGCCCACGTGCCAATGGTTTTCCTGATGAACGGCCTGCCCGCCGGCCGCCGGGTGAATCAGCCCGTGGAGCTAGTGGACCTCTATCCGACGCTCAAGGACCTCATCGCGCCGGGGCGGAAGGTGGAGGGGCTCGAAGGGCGCAGCCTCTGGCCCCTCCTGCGGGGGACCCAGACGGGCGCCCAGGATTTCCAGGAATCCTTCTCCGAGGCCGGGCGCAAACCAGATCTCTACCACAGCGTGCAGGACGGGATCTGGAAGCTGGTCTTCAACTCCGGCGGCAAGCGCTCGCGGGCCGCGACCTCCACGACCGGCGGCTTCGAGCTCTACAATCTAAAGGACGATCCCCTGGAGACCCGCAACCTCGCCGCCGAGAAGCCCGAGGAGGTCCGCCGCCTGCGCAAAGAGCTGGCCGGCTGGATGCGCCGCGCCCGGGCCGAGGGGGGTGAGGAAGAGGTCAACGACGAGAACGAGCGAGCGCTGAAGGCCCTGGGGTACGCGAACTAGAGTGCTATGATTCCAAAGATGGACGAAAAACGCTCGGTCTACAGTCTCAAAGCACCGGGAGCTTCAGATGGCTCCATGTACCTGCCCGGCCGGGGCTCCTTCCCTCGGATTGACGATCATCTGGTCGTACCGGAGCTGACGAGGGACGAGATCATTGATGGCCGCCGGATGGTGGCACCCCCCGCCTCGCCGCCCCACGCGACCCGGCAATGCGATCTCGACTATGTCGTGCGGGCTCACGTGGCCTCCGGTTACATAACGGCGTCGGACCTCCTGACTCGCTTCGGTGAAAAGTCGGATTTTGCCAGCGATACCTGTCTCTATAAGGAAGCGGTCGATCCTGCGACCGGTGCGCGCAGCCTGGAGGAGATCGCCTTCGAGGTGGTCTCTACGCAGAGCGAACGGAAAGCGACGAAGAAGGCCGTCGAGATGCAACGGCGCGGGGTCCGCCGAATCTTTGGGGTTTTTCTCAAGCGTCCGCAGGTCTGCGAGTGGTCCGCCGAGGATCAGCGCTGGCAACCTCTGGAAGCCGGCTCATCGATCGAAGACCGCTGTCTGGTGGCACCGCTGGCTGTGGCGGCTCTGCTCGATGCCGCCGTGGCTGACAACGCCGTGGCAGAGGCCCTCCTCGCCAAGGGCAACCCTGTGCTCCGGAAGCGCGAAGCCGAGGCGGAAGCCAAGGGAGAGGCCAAAGGACAAGCCAAGGGAGAGGCACGAGGCAAGGCGGAAAGCATCCTCGAGATCCTGGCTGCCCGTGACCTCGCCGTGAGCCCGGCGCTGAAGCAGGAGATCCTGGGCTGCCAGGAACTCGAACGGCTGAGTCTTTGGTTACGCCGCGCCGCCGTCGCCTCCTCGGCCGGCGAAATCATCGCCGAGTAAGCCGCCCTTCCCTGAAGATTACGGAGTCACCGACTTGCCGAAGTTCGAGGCCAGGATCGCCAAGTCCAGCCCGTCGATCCTGCCGTCGGCATTGATGTCGGCGGTGGCGGAGTAGGCGGTGTCGCCGCGCACGGCGCCGAAGTGGAGGGCGAAGATCACGAGGTCGGCTCCGTCCACCCGATTGTCCAGGTTCAGGTCTCCCTGAAGATTGCCGAAGCCCGCGACGGTGAAACGGATGATCTCCCGGTCCACCGTGTTGGGGGGCGTCGCGAAGTCGCGGGAGCGCAGGCCGACGCTGACGATTCCGGACAACGGCGCCGGCGGCACATAGCTCAGCCGGGCCCGCACCGGGTTGCCGGTGGGCACCACGGAGGTCACCGTACCGTTGACCAACAAGAAAGTGTTCGCGAGGTCGATCCCTGTCCCGAAGTCCCAGACGTCGACGTTGATCTGCGTGCTCGCGGCCACGCCCTTCGCACCGTTGGTGGGACTCATGATTCCTGTGACGGGCGGCACGGTGTCGATCCCCTGGAGGGCGTTGAAGAAGACCCGCGCCATGAGGTCGTAGCCCGCCGAGTTGGGATGGCCTACCGGATCGTCCGGGACCAACACATACAGGCTGAATGTGTTGGGGGCGGCGCGGAACACCTCGTAGGGATCGGCCTCCCGTCGCTGGCGCACGCCCGCGAGGTTGCGGATGCGCCCGTTCAAGGCGTCGTTCAGGATGTTGTCGGCGTCCACCTTGGAGTCCGGCTTTCGGGGGACGACCGTGGCGTGGAGCGCCAGCAGGCCCTTCACCTCGGCCCGCCGGGCCATTTCGTCGAGGTTGAAGATGGTGGATTCAGGGGAGAAGGAGCGCGAGATGTCGTTCGTCCCCTCCATCAGAAGCAGGAAGTCGCCCGGCACTCCCTCGGCGATCACGCTGTCGATGCGGCTGAGAGCGTCGGGGGTCCGCTCGCCGCCAAGGCCGTGGTTGACGACCATGGCGCTGACGCCCGCCGTTTGCAGCAGCACCTGGAGGCGCGGTGGATAGCCCAGGGCCGCCCGGGTCGGATCGTCGCCCCGCCCTTCGGTGATGCTGTCGCCGAAACACAGGTACTTGCGCGGCGTCGTCTGAGCCCCGGCCCAAGAGGGGATCAGGCCGAGGATCAGCCCTGCTACGACGACGAGGGAGGAGCGCTGTGAGAGATTCAAGGGACTCTTTCCAGGGGCGCCGTGCCCTGCTGCTTCTCGCCGGGCCAGCGCAGGCGCACGCTGCCGTTGCCCGCCGGGAGTGCATCGACGATCGGGCGGCTCAGCGACCGCGACGGTGAGGCGAGGGAAGCTTTCGCCAGTGCCTTACCCTCAGCGTCCATATCGAGGACGGCCCAGGAACGAGGTCCGGCCTCCAGGTAGAGAAGGCGGGGACGGTCCGGCGAGCCCAGGAACGAGGGATAGAGGGAGCCCGAGGGACCGGCGGCGTGCTCGCCGCTCCAGGCTCCGCGCTCGAAGCGGGCCATCCGCATTTGGTAGCCATGGCCATCGAAGCGGCTCCAGGCGATCAGCGCGCCGCCTCCGGCCGTGGCGGTGAGGGCAGGCGTGATGTCGGGCACCTGGTTCGGAGCGGAGAGCCGGCTCACGGGCAGCCAGCTCGCACCCACTCGCTCGCTCCAGACGATCTCGTCGGCGGTGCCGTCGAAGGCGCTCCAGGCGAGCAGCCAGGAGCCGCCGGCCAGCACGGCGCCGGTCAATGCGAGCTGGCTCCCTGGGCCGGGATGGGAGACGACCTGAGGAGCCTGCCAGGTCTTGCCGGTCCAGGCAGAAGCGTGGACGGCGAGGGAGCGGATGCTGTCCCCTTCGAGCCAGGCGAGACCGGCGAGGCGGCCGCCATCCACCAGGAGCACCGGTCCACGGCGCTGGGAAGCGGCCTGACCGGGAGGTTCGGGGAGCGAGCGGAAGCTCTTGTCGTTCCCGGTCAGCAGGAAGAGGCGCTGGCGCCCTGTGGCGTCGGGAAAGCTGCCGGCCGCCACCCAGCCGCCATCCGTGGCGGCGAGGGAGGAGACCTCGGCCCGTTCCGGCAGGCTCAGGGACAGGGTTCCGCCGCCGGGCAGCTCGAGCCGGGCCGACGCCCCCTGGGGGATCAGGACCAGGCCCTCACGGGCGGCCTGGACCGGATCTTCCTGGGCAACGGCTGCGGCGAGTGATCCGTAGAAGAAGAGGAGACAGAGAGATCCCCTCAGCAGGCGAACAGACGATCCGCGCACGTGGAGTATCCTACCGCAGTTCCCGGACCCGCCGCCCGGGACGAGAGGAACACGCTTGCTTCGACGAATCCTGAATCGCCGCTCCTTCGCCGGCACCCTGGCCGTCCTGGGGACGCTCGCCCTTCTGAGCATCCTGCCCGTGGCCTGCCACCGGGGGCCGCCGCCTCACGAGGGCCCCATCGTGCTCATCACCATCGACGCCCTGCGAGCCGACATGGTGGGCGCCCTGGGGGGCCCACCCAAGGTCATGCCGGCCCTGAGCGCCCTGGCCAAACAGGCGGACTATGCCGGCCGCGCGATCTCGCCGTCGAGCTGGACCGTCCCCTCCATGGCGGCCCTCTTCACCGGCTTCCAGCCCTGGCGGGCGCAGAGCTGGGCCAATGACCGGGCGGTGCTCGACGATCGTTTCGTCACCCTTCCCGAGTCGCTCAAGAAGGCGGGCTACAAGACCTCGGCCTTCCGTTCCAACCACTGGCTGGAAGCCCAGTTCGGTTACTCCCAGGGTTTCGACCTGTTCCAGTACCTCAAGGAGGGGAAGCGGGCGGTCGCGGGCCTCGAGCAGCTCAAGGGGGGCCGCGAGTTCGTCTGGATCCACATCCTGCCGCCGCACGCTCCCTACATCCGGCGCGATCCCCTCCTCGACCGGCTCGACGAGATCCCTCCCGACATGCCGCACCAGCTCAAGCCGCTGGATCTCGAGATCTACGCCGATCCGGCCATTCCCCTGCCGGCGGACAAGGAGCGGCTCTTCCGGGCCATGTACAAGCTCAACGCCGCCTTCGCCGACACCATGCTGAACCGCATGCTGGAAGCGCTGAAGCGTAGCGGCCAGTGGGACAAGACGCTCCTCGTCGTCACCGCCGACCACGGTGAGGAGTTCAAGGAGAATGGCCAGATCGCGCATGGCGGCAATCTCGGGCACGTGCTGGTGGAGGTGCCGCTGGTCATCAAGCTGCCCAAGGGGTTCCAGCGCAAGCTCGCCATCCAGCCCGGCCACCGGGTAGCCACCATCCGGGTGGGGCCGACGCTCATCACGGCGGCCGGCGGCACGCCCGAGCCGTTCACGGCGCCGAGCTTTTTCGAGCCGTTCGACAAGGGCGCCCTCTCCGAGCTCTACCTCGGCAACGCCGTCAACCGCTTCTCCCTGGTGGACGGCGACCTCCAGCTCCTCTGGGAGAGCCACTTCGGCAAGCCGGAGCCGGACTTCTTCCGCGCCAAGTACGTGGGGATCGGCGGCCAGGTCCAGCCGCCTCTCGCCGAGCCCGCCGACGCCATCTTCGGCCGCCTGCAAAAACAGTTCGCCACGGTCCTGCCGCTGACCGGCTTAGCCGCCGATCCGCCTCAGCTCTCCCTCTGGCGCTGGACGCCGCAGGGCACGGTCAAGGTGGAGGACCGGCCGACGATCCAGCGTCTCGCCCGCCAGCTCAAGAACGCCTGGCTGGCCGCCAACGGCAACGAGATCGTCCCGGGCAGCAGCGTCGGCAAGCAGCCCAAGCTCACGCCGAAGCAGGAGGAGGAGCTGCGGTCGCTGGGGTATGTGGCGGGCGGGAAGCGGTAGACATTAGGCCGCAAGTCTTTTCAGTCACCTCTTGAATAGCCCAAAACCCCGCTCGCAAACCTATATCCGGCGGGGGGTTGCAAGATGAGACCTCTTTTTTCCGTTTATATAGACGGAGGGAGAGCGCCGATTGGACGGCGATCTCGGTCCCGGGATCGCCTATGGCCAACCAACACGACAAGATCTTCAAGCAACTGCTGCACGCTTATCTCGACGACTTCCTGCGCCTCGTCGTCCCCGAGATGGTGGACCGTCTGGACCTGTCGTCCCCCGAGTTTCTCGACAAGGAGCTGTTCGAGGGAGGTCCACGCGGCCGGCGACGAGAGCTCGACCTGCTCGTCCGGGTCCGCACCCTCGACGGACGGCTCCTCATGGTCCACGTCGAGGTCGAGGCCCGGGCGAGCCCGGACATGGAGGAGCGCCTCTGGCGCTACCGCAACCAGATCCTGGCCCGCCACAACACGCCGGTGCTAACGATCTTGATGAATCTCAAGCGTGGCCGTCCAGGCGGCTGCCTGAAGTCTTGGGAGAACGACCTCGGTCAGGATTTTCCGGGGTTTCGATACGTCTCCTTCGGTCTGGCCGGCTGCAGCGCCGCGGAGTACCTGGCCCGACCAGAGCCTCTGGCGTGGGCCTTCGCGGCTCTGATGGACCCCGGGGCTCTGAGCCGCACCGAGCTGAAGATGGCCTGTCTACGGCGGATCGCAAAGCTTCGGGACCGATTCGATTCCTACCTGCTGGTCAACTGCGTCGAAAACTATCTACAATTGACGGACGAGGAGGCGGTAGAGCTCGAGGCTCTGCGTGCCCGGAAAGAGAACAGGGAGGTTCAAGCCATGGCACTGTTGTGGTCTGAGAAGCTGGAAGCCAAAGGGGAAGCCAAAGGGGAAGCCAAGGGCCGCGGAGAAGGAGCTCGGGAGATCCTCCTGTCGCTGCTCGCCGAGAGGTTCGGACCTCTCCCGGAAAGCGCGCGCCGTCAGGTCGAGGACATCAGCTCGCTCCAGCGCCTGACTCAACTCGCCAAGCGGGTCCTGACCGCCCACTCTCTCGAAGAGATGGGCCTCGCCTAAAGCTCCCTCTCTACCGAGAGGTTGCCGGGAGAGGGTGGGGGAGTCGTGAAGCTGGCACAGCCGTGAGCCCCATCGCCACCGCCAGGAACACGACGTTCATCGCCGCCACCGTCCACGCGAGCTCCAGCGCCGAGCTCCGAAACACGGCCAAGGCCGCCGCCTCCAGGGGGATCAGGACCGGTAGCGCCGCCCAGAACCTCAATCCGCCCGTCGACAGGCGGTAGAGCAGCAGGGCGTTGCTGAAGGCCATGAGCACCATGGCGATTCCCAGGGGAAGCACCAGCTCCGCCGCTCCCTGGTAGCTCTTGCCTCCCATCCCGCGTACGAGGACCTCCGGAATGAAGGCGAAGGCGAGGAGGACGGGAGTGACGCAGGCGGCAAGAATTCCGAGCGTGTCGGCGAGGAGCCGCCGGGAGCCGCCGTCCCGCCTTTCGGCGGCTTCGGCGGAGAGCGGGAACATGGCCTTGGTCACCGGTGCCGTGCCCAGGAGGACCGACTTGCCCAGGAACGACGCCACCGCGTAGCCGCCGGCCACGGCGTCGGGGAAAAAGGCGCGGGCCAGCAGCACGTCCAGACTGTAGAAGCCCATCACCGTCGCCGTCACCACGAATACCGGCAGGCTGTATTGATAGAGGTCCGGCGCCTCGGCTCGCGAAGCCGGCGTGCGGTAGACGTCCCGCAGGGGGAGGCGGGAGAGGGCGAAGGCGACGCAGAAGCCCACGCTCACCCCCGCCACGGCGCCATACTCCCGGGCGCCGATCCACACCAGCCCCACGCCGAGGATGAGCTTCGCCAGCACCTCCCAGATCATGTTCTCGCCCAGCGCCCGGAACCGCTTCCAGCCCTGAAGGGCGCCGCGGTGGATCGGCAGCAGGCCCACGCCGATCATGGAGAGGGAGAAGAGGGCCATCAGGGGATAGGGGATGCGCAGCCAGCGCCCCAACGGGACCGCCGCCACCAGGAACACCGCCGTCATCGCGAGCGTCGCCCGGCCGCCCTTGCGCAGAGCCCGGCGAAGGAGGTCGTGCAGCCGGCCGGGGTCCGGCTCGCGGGAGGCGTAGCGGGCGAGGATCGTCTGCACCGACTCGGCGAAGACGTTCAGCACGTAGAGGATGGCGAGCAGCGCCGCCAGCGCGCCATAGCCCGCGGGGCCGAGCATCCGCGCCATGGCGATGTGGAAGGCGAAGTGCAGCGCGTTGGCGACGTTGAGCGTCACCAGCAGCAGGACACTCCCGCCGAGCAGGCCCGTCGATCTCTTCAAGGGCTCGCCGGGGCCGGCGCCGCCGGGCGCCAGCGGTAGATCGTGAGTCGGAAGTCGCCGGGCGAGTCCTCGGGGTCGGCGGCGAGGCGTATCTCGCCCTCCCCGGCAGCCAGTTCGAACCGGGGGCTGGTGCGGAAGAACCGGCTGCGATGCCGGCCGGTCTCGCCGAGACGGATCGTCTGGTCCCCAGGAACGAGACGCGCGGAGTAGAGATCCTCGTCCGCCGCCGTCTTCGGCACCACGAGCTGGACGGAGAGGACGTCCCCCGGCTGGAAGCGCCCGGCCGGCAAGAGGCCCACGAGATCTCCGTTGGCAGGTCGAGTCAGGCCGATCTCGGTCTCGCTTTCGAGCTCCCACGGATGGCGGATCACCGTCACCGCCTCCCCCCGGCGGCGCAGGAATACGTGATCCATAGTCTCAACCTGGCCTGTGGGAACACGGCCCAGGCGGTCGCGGTAGAAGGCGGCGTCCGGCCCCTCGGTCTGGTGGCTGGGAAAGATCTCCACGTCCGCCAGATCCAGGAAACGCGGGTTCTGTCCAGCCAGGCGATCCACCGGGCTCAGGATAGGCCGGCGGGACGACTCGCCCCAGTCGAAGCGTCCCAGGGAGGACTCGAAGACCACGTGGCGAAGGCCCGGGGGCTCCAGGCCGGAGAGCAGCGCGTCGTTGACCGCCGAGAAGCTCGTGGGTACCACCCGGGAGTAGACGACGCTCGCCTCCTGCGCCACCAGGACTCCGCAAACGCCGAGCCCCAGGAGGGCGGCCAGCGGCGGCCAGCTCAGGCGGGGGATGCGGCGAGCGAGCAGGCGCCACGTCTCCACCATCGCCCATGCCGCCGCGAGCGAGGAGAAGGGCACCACCGGCAGATAGTTCTGGCTGCGGAAGAGGGTCATCCCCAGCGCGTGGATCACGGAGTAGCCGAGAAGGATGGAGAGGATCAGCATCGAGCCGAGCCGCCTCTCCTCGGAATCCTCCGGAGCCGGCCGGTAGGTTCGCCACAGCAGCCCGACGAGGCCCAGCAGCAGAAAGACGGCCACGACCGGCCCGTGATTCCGGATCAGGAAGTCCACCTGGCGCTCGAAGACGACCCAGTGGTTGCTCTTCTCGGTCACTCCCTTGTCCGCGTAGCCCTTCACCAGGATGGGAATGAACTGAAAGACCACGTCCAGAAACGGATTGAGGATCAGAAAAGTGAGGATCGAGGTCAGGCCCGCCAGCACCAGCCACAGCCACTGCCTGCGGTCGCGCCAGCCGTTCTTGAGCACGGCGGCGGTGATGGGGATGGCACCGGCGATCCCCGTGTACTTGGTCGAGACGGCGAGCCCCACGCCCAGGCCCACGCGCAGGAAACGGCCCAGGGCAGGCCGGGAGGCGGCGGAGAGGGTCCAGTGGAAGGTGACCAGGGTCAGCAGGATGACGAGGATGTCCGGCTTGAACTCCGCCGAGCTCGTGAGGTGGCGGGGGACCGCCGCCAGCACCGCGGCCGCCAGCAGCCCCACCTCGGGGGAGTAGAGGCGGCGGCCGATGAGGAACAGGACCCACAGGCTCAACGTGCCGTAGACGACGTTGACCATCCGCGCCAGCCAGTAGGCGGTGGGGGAGTTGCCGTCCCTGGACTCGCCGAAGATCGAGAAGATGGGGCGGTCCGTCATCCGGTAGAGACCGTCGCTCGCCGCCAGCACCGCCGTCTGCGGCAGATACGAGAGGCTGAGGTAGAAGGCATGCCGGGGTTTGAGCTCGCCATGCTTGAGGATGGCCGAGACGTTCTTGAAGGTGAACCGCTCGTCGAAGTGGCGTCCGGCGTAGAGCCCGAAGCTGGCGTCCCACGTCCGCACGGCGAAGCTAGCAAGGAGGACGGCGGCGAGGGCCAGCCCGATCCAGCGCGGTGGTGATTTGATGGCAGTGCTGGAAGGGGAGGAGTCCATGGAGTACCAGGGGGCGGGTCGCCCGGAGTTGTCCGGTTTCGGGGGCGGATGCTAGCATGCGGCTCTCCCCGTGCAGCCATCCCCGACCATGCAGCAAGATCGAGACGGCAAGCCCGGCATTCTCATCTGCCTGCTGTACTACGTGCCGCACCGCACCGGCCTGACCCTCTACGTCCAGCAACTCGCCGAGGGTTTGGCGGCCCGGGGCCATCGCGTCACCGTGCTCTGCGCCCACCACTCACCGCGGACCCCGTTGGGAGAATCGGTCGAGAACGGCGTGCGGGTGGTCCGTCTGAAGCCCCTGCCCATCGCCATCAGCCGGGGCATGGTGATGCCCGGCTACCCACGGGCGATTCTCCGCCTCGTCCGCGAGCACGATGTCGTGAGCCTCCACACGCCGATCCTGGAAACGGCCCTGGTGAGCCTCGCGGCGCGGTGGTCGGGCCGCAAGATCGTCGTCACCCATCACGGTGACCTGGTCCTGCCGGCCGGCGCCTTCAACCGGTTCATCACGGCCACGATGCTCTGCCTCTACCGTTTCATGGCGAGCGCGGCGCCGGCCCTCGTCTGCCACACGGAGGACTACGCCCGCCATTCCTCCTATCTCAGCCCGTATCTGGAGAAGGTCGTGGTCATCCCTCCCTTCGTCGACGTCCCGAGGCCGAACCCGGAGCGGGTGCGCGAGTTGCGCCGTACCTGGTCGCCGGACGGCGGCCCGATCCTCGGCTTCGCCGGCCGCTTCGTCGAGGAGAAGAGGCCGGACCTGCTGATTCACTCCCTGGAAGTGGTGAACCGCGCGTTTCCCAAGGCCCGGGTGGTCTTCGCCGGCCAGCACCAGATTCCTTACGAGACCTACTGGCCTCGTCACCAGGATCTGGTGGAGCGCTATCGCGAACAGCTCGTCTTCCTTGGAGTCGTCCCCACGCCCCAGGAGATGGCGGATTTCTACGCCGCCTGCGACCTCGTGGCCCTGCCGAGCGATACCGAGTGTTTTGCGCTCGTGCAGGTGGAAGCCATGCTCTGCGGCACCCCGGTGGTGATGACGGACACCCCCGGCGGCCGCGTCCCAGTCCAAGTTACCGGCATGGGGAAGATCGTCCCCCGTGACGATTGGCAGGCCCTGGGCGAGGCCATCGTGGAGATCCTCCGTGACCGAGCGCGCTTCGTGAAGCCGGAGGCCGAGATCCTCCAGCATTTTTCGGTGGATGAGACGATGGCACGGTACGAGGAGCTTTTCGCGCGGTACGCGGTGAGTGCCCGCCGCTCCGTGACGGAGCCCAGCCCCTCCGTCGAGCCTCTCTAGGGAGCTCCAAACAAAACTCGCCTCTTCGTGTCTACCGGGGTATCCAAGGGAGACGCGCCGGTATGAGCGAGCTCACCCAGATCTCGGACAACGTCAACGAGGGGTACATCGCTGGGCGAGACCTCTACCTGGGCGACCAGTACGTGGTCCAGGAAACGCTCTTCTTCGAGCCCGATCTCGAGGCTGTCGAGCCGCCGGCCTGGACCACCACCCCGAAGGCTCGGGAGCTCGCCCGAGCCCTGGAGAAAGACCGTCTGATCGTTCTGGCCGGGCAGGACTTCGACGATAAGACCATGGTGGCGCGGCACCTCGCGTGGCTTCTCGGCCAGAAGCTATCCGGCGAGGTACGGGTTCGGGAGTGGTACCGCAGCTCCGATCCACAGAAGATCGAGACCGCTTTTCATGAGACGGCCACGACCATTCTGCTGTTGCCTCAGGTATTGCCGCACCACATCGGGCACCGGCTGACCGAGCTCAGCCGGCTGCTGAACGCCCGCCGCAACTACACGGTGATCACGACCGATGGCACCAAGGCCGAGTGGGGGATTCGCAGCGAGTCGCCGGAAGAACGCCTGTGGCATGAGATCTCCTGGGAAACCTATTATGGCCGCGCTTTCCTTGCCGAAACCCTGCTGAAGGCGCTCAAGGCGCAGAACGGCCGGCTTCCCGGCTGGCTGCCTCGCGATTTGCAGACCGGTTCTCTGCTGGCTCAAGGGCTCACTTTGGAGGAGGTGTCGGCCCGCCTCAAGCAGCCCGACCGGATCCGGCGTTTTGCCGATTGGTTGCAGACGGAGGAGGCATCGCCCGGCGCTCTGCTCACCCAGCTCGACCAGCTCGGCGGTGATCGCCTGGCGATCTTCCGGTGGTATCAGCATCTCGAACGCGCCGATCAGCTGCTCGCGTTGGGGCTCGTCCTCTTCGATGGCTTACCCGACGATCAGATTTTCGCCGCCGTGGAGTATCTGGTGGATGAGGCCTGGCGGCGAACCGACCCCAATCTCCCGACCTTCGATTACCGGGATCTCACACGCCTGAGCGCCTACTTTCATCTGGCGGAGGCGGGCGAGGACGGGACGCGGATCGAGACCACCTCGCGGCAGAACCGGAATGCGATCCTTCAGGCCGCCTGGGAGCTCCAGAGGCGGCGGCTCCTGGCCGTCGTGCCGGCGATGACGCGCTTGATCCAGCAGTTTTCTCCCACCGAGGCCGCTCCGGAGGAAAAGACGGAAACGAGCGACGAAATCGCTCCGCCGTGGGCGGCTCAGCTGGCCCAGATGGCTCCTTCCATCGAAGAGCATCCACTTTGGAAGCGGGCTCGCCGGCGATTGAGGAAATTCAAGAAGAAACCCTCGGACGATGCCGGCAGGCTGCGGTTCACCCAAGGGTCGAAGCGTGAGCTGTGCAGCTCGCCACGCCGTGTCGCGCAGCTTCAAAGGTCCGTCGTCGAATCGCTGAGTCAGGTGGGTCTGCTTTCCTTTGAAGCCGTCGAGGCCTCGTTTCTGGAACTCGCCGTCGACGGCTCGGCCGGCGTCCAGACCGTGGTCGCCAAAGCGCTCGCCGCCTGGCGTGGGCAGGGCCACCATGCAAGGCTTTTCCAGGTGCTCCAGGACTGGTGGGCCGCCGGCAGCCGCACCACTCCTCCCAAGGCTCTCGAGCAGCGGAAAGAAAAAGGGGGAGATCCCCTGGCCGCGATCCGCGCGACAGTGGTCCTCGCCGTGGGCTATGCCCTCCAATACGATCCACCCAACGAGCTGGCGCCTGAGCTTGGCAGGCTGCTCGAAAAAATCGTTGTCGACACCCATCCCGCGGTCCGTCAGCGGGTCCTGGAGCTGACCCTGCCATTGGCAGCGGCCTCACATCCGAAGCAGCTCGAACCGTTGCTACGCGACCGGCTCAGCCAGGATCAGGAGCAGATGAATGCCATCGCTTTCGGCATCGCCATGGCTTATTCGATTCGCCCCGTAGACGCCGTCCGCGTGATCGACGGCTGGCGGATCCTGGTCCGCGCCCAGGACCCCCGGCCCTCGGAGGATCTGACGATCACGTTTCGCGAGCTGCTGCTGTCCGCCGTAGCTCTCGCGTATGGCTACGTCCGCTGCGATCCCGGGTTGCCATTGCTCACTCCGCAACAGATCCTCTCGGAATTGCGCTCCTTGCTGACCGCGGAGTCTCATCCCTTTGTGCGCACCAACGTGCTGATGGCGACGGGACTGCTCGGACTGCACGACTTCGATCTCGTCGCACCGCTGCTGATGGATGTGATCTCACAGGTCGCCCTGTCCGAGAGAGGGAACGTCGTCTCCGTTTTCGTCCGGGCCTACCTCAAGCAGCGCGAGCAACTCAGTGGTGGAGATGGGGAAATCGAGAGCGGAGGACGAACCTATCAGATTTGGACACGCACCTCGCGTCCACTCACCCTGATTGAGACATCCCTCTACTCCTGGCTTCGCGGTGGGGGGCATCGGGTTGCCCGCCAGATCGCCACCCAGACGTTCGCGGCCTTCGCCGCCACGGACCTGGAGCGGCGGGAGGCGATCGTCGGCGGCGGGCAGGAGAGAAACCGCGTCCCGGCACCGAGAGCCGCCCTGCGCGTGGCCGAGGACCCTCGCCGGTTGCGCCGTCTGCACCCTTTGGGCTACCTCATAGTCTTTCTCATCGCTCCTCTTCGCCGCCGGGTGCGGTCTCTGCTTCTGGCGGTCATGGCCGAAGTGATTGAGCTCGATAGTGCCAAATCCTCGCCCGAGGCATTGCAGGTGGCGGGCGGCCCACCGCGGGCCAATGCCCTTCTCGACCGCTGGAGTACCGGCGACGATCAGGAGATGCGGCGCCTCTCCCGTGCGGTCAGGATCGCCCTGAGCCTGTTCCGTTTGCGAAGGGCCGCGCTCGTCGCGATCATCATCTGTTCTCTGGTGTGGGCTGGCAGGCAGTGGTGGAATTCGATCGACCGAGAGCCGTTGCCCTTAGATGACACGGTGGCGCTGCAACAGCGGCGGGCCGCCCCCTTCCGGTTGGCGATTCACCGGTGGGATGACCTGTTGCGGCAGGCGTGGGCCCAGATGGAGAAGGACCGGCTGGCGAAGATCAAGCGGCGGCAAGAAGCGCTGGCGAAAGTTGAGAGAGCGTCCTCCGGCCCGTTTGGGAAACTTCGCCAGAGGGCGATCGGAGGGCTGCCGAAAGTCGCGGATGCGAGAGATCTGTTCGCGACGCCTCCCGGCGGGAAGGCAACCGCGGCGGCGAAAAGGGCGGCCGAGGACTCTGCGACGGCGGCCCGGAGGATGCGCTGGCTGCGGCGATATCTGGATTTTCTCAAGAAAGAGTCTGAGGCTGGCAAAGATGGGGTCCACGCACGATCTCGGCCCGTGTTCATACCCCCGGATATCCTGACGCCTTCTCTGGCCAAGACGATGCGGCGGCAGCGGGCGATGAGCCCGCCGGCGGAAGAGCCGGAGGTGGTGATCCCCGAGGAGACGCCTGCCGAGGAGACCGATCTTGATCTGGCTGAACCGTTGAATCAGATCCAGGAGAAGATCGATTCCATCTCGAAGCAGATCCAACAGATCCCCGTCCCTCAAAACCCCTTGCAGAAGATTCTCGGATCTCGCTTGAAAAGAGGACTGCCGAAGGAGGAGAAACATGGCAACGGATGATCCCAAGAGTAGAAAGTCAGAACCCGGCTCACGCACCACGATCAGCGGCAACCGCAACTCCGGCATTATCGTAGGCCGCGATCTTCACGGCGGCGCCCACATGGCGAACGTGCCGGCTCCGCCGGCCGAGACTCCCTCCGCGCTTGCCGAAGCGCCGGCGGCGGCGAATAGTCCAGCCGTGCGCATCCTGTTCCTGGGAGCGAGCCCGGAGGGACAGCAGGCGTTACGTCTCGATATCGAGGTCAGGGAGATCGACCTCGCGTTGCGGCAGGCGGAGTTCCGGGACCGCTTCGAGTTTCGCCAGCATCTCGCCGTCCGTCCTTCGGATTTACAGGCTGCCCTGTTGCGCCACCGGCCCCACATCCTCCAGTTCAGCGGTCACGGCTCGGCGGACGGAATCAGCCTGGAGGATGAGACCGGGCAAGTGAGGAAAATTTCGGGCAGTGTGATCGCCCGTATCCTCGCGGTCTTCAGAAATCAGATCCGTTGCGTCGTGCTGAACGCCTGCTACTCCCGGGATCAGGCCGAGGAGATCGCCAAGTACATCGACTGCGTGGTCGGTATGTCGTCCGCGATCGGCGACCAGGCGGCGAGCAGTTTTTCCGCCGCGTTCTATCAGGCTCTCGCCTTCGGCGGCAGTGTCGAGACCGCGTTCCATCTGGGATGCGCACAGATCGACCTCGACGGTCTCGGGGAGGGGAGTACCCCCCAACTGATCGCGCTTCGGAAGCCTGCGGACGAGATCGCCTTCGTTGACCAGGGCGCGGGCTAGGGCGATCTCTTCCGCGCCTTCAAACACAGATTGACCGTCGAGCGCCCCGGCGGCTCGTTCATCGAGTTCCGGCGGTCGATCCAGCTTAGCGTTCGCAGTCCCAGGTTCACGGGGTGAAGCGGGTTGCCGCCGTCGCGGTCGAAGCTGCCGCGGTCGGCCACGTCGGCGAGGCCGCGTCCGAAGAGACCCGATTCGAGGAGCGGCTTGCCCAGGCCATAGAGAAGGTTGTGGACGAAGGGGAAGCTGTAATGGGTGAAGGAGCGCTCCTCCTCGACCTGGAACCCCGCCGCCAGCGCCGCGTCGCGCAGCTTCTTCGGCGTATAGAGGCGGACGTGGAAGGCCCAGATTCCGGCCAGCGGTCCGCGGCCGATGTGGGTGCCGAAGAGCGTCTCGAGCGTCTTGTTGATCGGGTCCCACCAGAAGGGATAGTCGGCGTGGGGGACGGTGAGGAGGGCGAGCCCGCCGGGTTTGAGCACCCGGCGAACCTCGCGGAGGGCATCCACGTCCCGGTCGACGTGCTCCAGGATCTCCGAGAGAAGGACGGCGTCGAAGGTTTCGTCCGGGAAGGGGAGATCGTAGATCGAGGCGTTACCCACCAGCACGGCCGGCAGATCGGTGGTGTTACGCCGCGCCTTCCGGAGATAGGGGAGCTCCAGGTCGATCCCGAACAGCCGGGCGGTCCCCAAGTGGCGCAGCATTTTGAGATAAAACCCGCGCCCGCACCCGCAGTCGAGGATCGTCTGGCCGTCCGTGGGCCCCAGCCACTCGAAGATCGTCCAAGCCCGCCGCTTGAAGGCCATGTCGGCCTCCTTGCGGGTGAGATAGCCGTAGGTCTCGGCGGTGTTGGTCGGTGGAGAGAGAGCGCGAGAGGGTTCTTTCAACGGCGAGTCCATTCTAGCTGTCGAGTCGTGCGGACCCACTCGGAGCTGTCTTGCATGTCCTTTCGGTCCCTCCACAGCCCCACGAAGGGCTTGTCCTTCAGAGACTCCCGCGTCGGCTCGTGGATCTCGTTGGGAATCTTTTGCGGATCTCTTGAGGTGGTTCGCATGGCGTGCCCGGTCAGTATTCTACGAAAAAACAGGCTTAGAGGGGCTTAGAGGGTGTTTGGAAAGTTCGATAGCGACGCTCATCCCCGCCCGGGCATAAATGCCAGGGCTAGGCCTGACGCCGGATGAATCCGGCTTTAAGTCCCCTTCAGGGGGCGCTGTTCATAGCCCCGGCATTTATGCCCGGGCGAAGGTGGGAGTTGCGACGGGGCACCCTTTCCACACACCCTCCTAGACTGGAGAGGTGCCGAACCTACCGGCCCCAAGGGACCATGGTACGCTAAGGCCGCTTTCAATAGGGCGCTCATGACCAGGGTCACCGAGGAACAAGATAAGCCGCTTGAGCATCAAGAGCTGAGCGATCTGGATACATGGTCGCGCGATATTGATGTCCTCGCCGTTGCCATTCCGCCTGACGACTTTGGTCGCCTTGAGACGGCACTCGCAGAAGCTGACAAGGATGCCAAGGCTCTCGTTCGTACGGAAAACTGGCTCTAAGTTCTTGACCTACCTCCCCCTCATCGGTCTCATTCCCGCTGCCGGCCGTGCCGTCCGGCTGGGGCCTCTGCCGTGCAGCAAGGAGCTGCTGCCGATAGGGTTCCGGGAGACGCAGTCCGGCCCGGTCCCCAAGGTCGCCGGTCACTATCTGTTGGAGCGCTTCCGGGCTGGGGGCGTGCGGCGGATCTTCATGGTTCTCCATGAGTCGAAGTGGGACGTTCCCCGCTACTTCGGCACCGGCGAGATGGCGGACGTGGACCTCGCCTATCTCTCGATCCCAGGCTCCCGAAGTGTCCCCGAGACCCTGGATCGCGCTTTCCCCTTCGTCGAGACCGCCATCGTCGCCCTCGGCTTTCCGGATGTGATCTTCCAGCCTGTCGACGCCTACGCCCGGCTGATCGAGCGGCAGGCGGCGACGGGGGCCGATCTCGTTCTCGGGATGTTCCCCGCGGAGCGGTGCCAGACGACCGACATGGTCGAGCTGGCGCCGGACGGCCGGGTGATCCGCGTGGAGATCCGCCCTGCGAGCACGACGCTCCGGTACAACTGGCTGATCGCCGTCTGGGGACCTGCCTTCAGCCGCTTTCTACGGGAGGCGGTACGGACCGCTCCGGCGACCGAGGCCGGGGAGGCCGAGCTCCAGATCGGAGCCGTGGTGTCGGCAGCTGTGACGGCCGGCCTCCATGTGGAGGGGATCGAGTTCCCTGGCGGTTCCTACCGCGACATCGGCACTCCGGACCAGCTCGCGGCGGCGATCCGCGAGCACGTCCAGGGCCGTGCTACTCTTTCCTTGGAGACAAGGAGATCCGCATGGTGAGAGCGATTCTCAAAGACGGGTTGATTCAACCGACCGAAGACCTTCCGGAGACCTGGGCAGAAGGACAGCCGTTGGTCATCGATGTCGCAGAACCAAAGATCGCCGCTGAGGAGATCAGAGCTTGGTCGCGGGAAATTGCAGCCGCCGCTGAAATGATCCCTGAAGACGAGCACGAACGATTCCTTGCAGCCCTCGAAGAAGAGAGGAGGGGGTCGAAGGAGCAGGTGCGACGGGCGTGGGGTCTTGCTTGAGGGACGCCTTTCTTCTTGACGCCAACCATCTGGGTAGTGCTGTCACACGCAACTCTCCCGTACGACTGAAAATCGAACAGGCCCGCATCGCTGGAGCGAGGTTCGGCATCTGCATCCCGGTACTCTGTGAGATCGAGACCGGTATCCAGCAGGTTCGTCGCCCTGACGAATACCGCGAGAATCTGCGGCGCCTGTTTCGCTATGTGAGCATCTGGCCCCTGGACCAGGAAACGGCTCGCTACTACGGAGAGTTTCGTCAAGAACTTCGTAAAAAGGGGCGAGTCCTTTCTCAGGTGGACACGATGATCGCCGCGCTGGCTTACCAGATGGGGCTGAAGGTCTTGACAACCGATCGTGACTTCGAGGCACTACCCAAGATCCACAAAGAGAACTGGCTGGCAACATAGCCCCCCCATCCGCCGCCCGCCGCTCGCCGGACTTAAGAGCCCCAGACGAATGGAAGACAACGAACTCAAATTGCGCCTTGCCGTGGTGGGCTGTGGCGCCGTCGCCGCCATCCACCACCTGCCGGCGCTCTCCCTCTGCCAGAACGCCGAGGCCGTGGTGCTCGTGGATGCCGACCCGGGCCGGGCTCGCGATCTAGCGGCCCGCTTCGGCGTTCCCGAGACGGCCACCGACATCCGGTCGCTCCCAGGCCGGGTGGACGCCGCCATCGTCGCCCTGCCCAACAGCCTCCACGCTCCGGTCTCGATCGACCTGCTGCGCCAGGGCGTCCACGTGCTGGTGGAGAAGCCCATGGCGCTGAACGTCGGGGAGTGCGACGCGATGATCGCCGCCGCCGAGGCGGGCCGGGCCGTGCTCGCCGTGGGGCTGGAGTTCCGCTTCTTCGACTCCTCGCTCTTCGTCCGCAATCTCTTGCGCGATGGCTTGCTGGGGAAGATCCAGCGCTTCGAGATGCACCAGGGCGTGATCCCTCGCTGGCCCTTCGCCACGGACTTTCTTCTGAAGAAGGAGACGGCAGGAGGCGGCGTGCTCGCCGACTTCGGCGTCCATGTCCTCGATCTCCTCCTCTGGTGGCTGGGCGACTGGACGGACCTCGAGTACCGCGACGACGCCCAGGGAGGCATTGAGTCCGACTGCGAGCTCCTCCTCGCTCTTCGCTCCGGAGACACTGGGACGGTGACGGGGACTGTGGAAATCAGTCGCACCCGCAACCTCGCCAACACCTGTCTCTTCGAGGGCGAGCGGGCCAGCCTGGAGGTGGGGATCTGGGATCCTGACCCGTCGATCCGCCTCCTCCTCAAGGACCGCGAGGTCGCCCTCGACGGCCGGGCACGGCGGACGGAGGGCTCCGGCGTCGATTTCCTGGAAGCCTTCGTCCGCCAGATCGACGACTTCGCCGCCGCCATCCGCGAGGGGCGCGAGCCTCATGTTCCCGGCCGCGAGGGGCGCCGCTCCCAGGCGCTGATCGAAGAGTGCTACGCCCGCCGCCAGCCGCTGGAGCTGCCGTGGTCGGCGGTCCCCACGGGTTCCGGAGAGCGGAAGTGAGCCTCACCGGCCGCACCGTACTGATCACCGGCGCCACGGGCTTCATCGGCGGCCGGCTCGCCGAGCGTCTCGTCCTGGAGCATGGCGCCCACGTTCGCGCCCTGGTGCGCAACGTTGCCGCGGCCTCCCGACTCGTGCGCTTTCCAGTGACGGTGATTCGCGGCGACGTCACCAATCCCGGAGACCTCGCGACCGCGGCGCAAGGCTGCGATTTCGTCTTCCACTGCGCCTACGGCACCTCCGGCAGCCAGAAACACCGCGCCTGGATCAACACCGAAGGCACCCGCCGGCTTCTGGAAGCGGCCCGGAACGCGAAAGCGCGGCGGGCGGTCTGCCTGAGCACCCTCATGGTCTACGGCCAGACGGGGGACGGCGATCTCGACGAGACCGCTCCTCGCCGCCGCTTTGGCAACCCTTATTCGGACAGCAAGCTGGCAGCCGAACGCCTGGCCCTGGACTTCTCCCGTTCCGGAGCCCTTCCTGTCGCCGTGATTCAACCCACCGCCGTCTACGGTCCGTGGGGAGGCGTGTGGACGGAGGCCGTGCTGCGCAGCCTCAAAGCCGGCCGGCAGATCCTGATCAATGGCGGCGACGGCATGGCGAACCCCGTCTATGTGGACGATCTGGTGAGCGCCATGCTCCTCGCGGCCACCCAGGACGAAGCGGTGGGGGAGGCCTTTCTCGTTTGTGGCGAAGAAGCGATCACCTGGCGCGAGATGTTCGGTTGTTTCGAAAAGATGCTGGGAGACGAATGTCGGACCGTGGACATGACGCCGGCCGAAGCCCTGGAGCACTGGCGGGCGTGGAAGCGGGAGCAGCCGCGTCTGATCGGCGAGGGCCTGCGCATTCTCAAAGGCGAGCAGGACATCCGTGAGCGCGTTCAGAACACACGCGAGGGGATCTGGCTACGGGAGATGGCGAGCACGATTCTCCCCGAAAGCATGCAGCAGAAGATCAAAGCGAAGATGGCCGGCGGCGGCCGGCCCCCGGCGCCCCCGTCCCGCGAGCTTCCCATCCATCCGCTCCCGCCGAAGATGATCGGTTTCTTCCAGGCCAGAACCCGCGTCCGTATCGACAAGGCGAAGCGCCTCCTGGGCTATCAGCCAGCCTTCGACTTCGCGACGGGAATGGACCTCACCGAGCGGTGGGCGCGATGGGCGAATCTCCTCTAGACCCTGTCTCCCCCTTTCCCGGTGAGGGGGGCACGACCGAGCAGCGCATCCTGCGCTCCACCTTCGCCTCCTACGCGATCCAATTCGCCCGTCTGGCGGTGACTTTCGGGGCCAAGCTGGCCCTGTTGCGGCTGATCCTTCCGGAAGGCCACGGCGTCTACGAGCTCGCCCTGCGCATCGTGACCGTGGCCTCGGCGGTCCGCGATCTCGGGCTGCCCTACCACCTGGTACGGGACCCGCGGCGGCCCTACGGCACCGTCTTCGCCTTTACGGCGATCTCCGGTGCCGGGCTCAGCTTGATTCTCCTGGGGTCGGCATCGATCTTTGGCCATCTCCAGCCCGAGCTCCCGGCGGTATTGCGGGTCTTTGCCCTCTGGATCTTCCTCGACGGCCTGGCCGTGGTGCCGAAGGCGTTCTTCGAGCGGGAGCTGACAATCGGAAATCTGGTTGCTCCCGAGATCTGGCGCGGCGCGATCATCGCCGTGGTCTCCGTGAGCCTGGCGCTGCGCGGCTGGGGAGTTTGGAGCCTGATCTACGGCGATCTCGCCGGTGCCGCCCTCCTCGCCGCGTACTCCTGGTGGAAGGCGTGGGGGAGGGTGCCGCTCCGAGTCGAATGGGAGATCCTGCGAGACCTTCTGCGCCGCAGCTTCTCCCTTTTTCTGATCTGGATCACCCTGCAACTCGTCACGTACATCGACGCCTTCATCGTCAACGGATTTCTCGATACGGCCACGGTGGGCCTCTACACCAAGTCCTACATGCTGGTGTTCCTGGTCGCGACGCTCGCCTATCCCCGCGCGCTTTTCCCTACGCTCGTCGAGTATCTGAACGATCGCGTGCGATTCGTGGAGTTCTTCCGTCTGAGCACCATCCAGCTCCTGGGAATTCAGCTCCTGGCAAGTTACTTCCTGTTCTTCAACGCGGAACGGGTGCTCCTGATCCTGGCCGGCCCCACCTGGCTGCCCGCCGCGCCGATTCTGCGGACCCTCTCCTTCATCCCCTTCTTCGATCAATTCACCATTCTCGGCGGCGAGATGCTCAAGGCCGAGCATCGCGACCGGCAATGGATTCTGATCGAAGTGCTCAACCTCGTCTCCCTGGTGGGCTTCGGCGTCTGGTTCATCCAGCGCTGGGGAGCGCCGGGGATGGGAGCCGCGAACTATCTGTTGGTGGGAAACCTCCTGATGGCCTGGGAGGTGGCGCGTGTCTTCGGCCCCCGCTTCAAGACCCTGCTGGCCGACCTCGCCCAGCTCTACCTCATCCCGCTACCCTTCTTCTTCCTGGCCGCCTGGCTCTACCCGGCGGGATCGTGGATGCGCTTCGGGGCCTCGGTGCTGGCGGCGGCGCTGGCGGGCGGGGCGTTGGTGGGGCGGTATTGGCGGCCTTTCCGGCGGTTCTTCGCGAGCTGAATGGTCTGCGCTTCAGCTCTAGTTGCGCCATCAAAACGCATGCACTATGATGAAAGAGGAGGTCAGCCGATGCCATCCCTACAGATCCGTGATTTACCCGACGATGTCTACGAAGCGCTGGCGTATCGCGCCCAGACCGAGCACCGAAGCCTCGCGCAGCAGGCAATCGTGGAGCTGCGGCGTATCCCCGAACTGACGGCAAGGGAACGGCGGCTCGAGGTTCTGAAGGAGTTGAAGAAGAGGATCGAGACCGAGCCGCCTCTGACCCTGTCCCGCTCTCCCGAGGATCTCATCCGCGAAGACCGGGAGCGTTGATGGCCCGCGTTGTCCTCGACGCCTCCGGTGCCGTCCACCTCGTCTTGAACGGTCCGCACGCAGCGTATCTGGCCGCGAAACTCGAAGAAGCTGCGATCGTTACGGCGCCGGACCTCTTCTGCTGCGAGGTCGCGAGCTCACTCCGAAAGTACGTTCAGGCGGGAGAGCTCAGCCTCGACCAGGCGGTCACCCGATTCGAGGAGTGCATGGGCCTCCCTGACAACCTCATCCTCGATCGCGCGCTGGCATCGGAGGCGCTGGTCTCCGCGACCCGGCACCAGCACAGCGTCTACGACATGATGTACGCCGTTCTGGCCCGGCGATCGGGTGCGACCGTCGTTACCATGGACCGCCCCTTCGCCTTGCGTCTCCGGGATATGGAAATCGAGTTCTTCTGCCCTTTGGTCAAGGCCTAAAGAGCGAGGCCGTCGCGGTCTGCGCTCAGGTGTTGCGTGTGTTACTGTCTTTTTTCTTATGGATCTACACCGGCTGGGAGAAGAAAGAAGCGTGGCCTACCATCGGGCCATCGCCGAGCGCCTGCAAGACCATCCCGAGGTCCTCGAAAATGCGCGCCAGCGAGTTCAGGCATGGTTGGCTTCCAGCGAACGTGACCGCTTCTACGTCAAGAAATGGGAGGAGATCCTGAAAGGCGATGTAGCCTCGATCGCGGCCATCCTGGAGAACGCAGCGAATTGGCGGTCGAGCTACGCCATTCAAGCCCGTTCGCCGGGGCCCTGCGGCCACAGGAACGCTGGAAGATCTGGCGCGAGACGCGGGAGCGCTTCTCCGAGCGTGACTTAGGGGTTGTCTAAAGATTTCCTGCCGTTTTTTCGGACCAAAGGTCCGAGATTCCTCAGCCCAGTCCAACGGGCTGGGTACGGATCGACCCAACCACCCCGTGCGCCCCAACGGGGCGCGATATCGGTTTCGACGTGCCGCCGATTGTGTGGCCACTCCGCTCTCATAACGCGGCCCTTCAGGCCGCAACATCCAAATCCCGCAACCCAGGGCGGTGCCCTGGGCTTAAGGATCACGGCCCTTCAGGCCGGTCCGGTCTGAGCCGTTTGCGCGAAAAAGGCGCGAGCGAGTTCCAGCGCATGCGCAAGCGGCTCGCTAAGCGTTCGGAGAAGCACCTTGTCTTGAGGACGCACATTCAGCCGCCTGAAAGGAGGAAGCATGAGCCGTCTTCGCCCACACCTGAGCCCGAGAGTCTTCCTGGCCCTGTTCGTCATCATCCTGGGAGGGTCCCTGTTCGCCTTCGGGGCGACCGGTAGCCTCACGGCCACACGCACGGAGACCGGCACGCCGGATCAGCAAGCCGCCGTGCGCACAAGCCGCGACGTCTCGACCCTGCCGTTGCAGTCGGCCTGCACGGTCATTCCCACCAAGGAGCTGTTCGTCACCGACGTCTCCGTGGTGGACGACTGCCTGCGGACGACCTGGGGACCCTGCATCTCGTCGCCGACTCCGCCCCCTCCCGCCACCCAGGGCGCCTGGACGTTCGGCACCCGCATCGCATCGCTCGCCGGTACGACCGACCCGGCCAAGCTGTCGGCTTTCACGCTCAACTGGCTCCATTCCTGGTCCACCGACCAGACCATCAACAGCGACTTGGTGCCGAAGCGTCTCAACATCCAGTCGGTCGTCATCAATCCCTGGCTCGCGGCGAGCGGCGGCTCGACGCTCGACATGAAGAAGGCGCCCTTCCGACTGCTGGCGATCGTGGCCCGGCTCGACCTGCGGGAGAACGCGGGCTACTCGGGGGGCACCACGGCCGGTGAAGGCCGCTTCGTGTATGACCTGCTCGATGCGAGCGGCAATCCGACCCAGTTCCTGGTGATCTTCGAGTATGGGCTCGACGCTGCCGACTGCACCGCCGTGCTCGCGTGGGCGAACCTCTGGCACGGCCTCGGTCCTCACACCTTCGGGCCGGACTACAACGCGGCGCTACAGTCTGTTACCGACCGTTTCGCCATTATCGGCACCTCGCCCGGCAAGCCGAACGGTAGTTCCATCAATCAGGTCCGCACCAATGAGATTCAGCTCACCTTCCCCTGGGAGCTGCGCGAGTTCAAGCTGAGCACCAGCGTAGTGACCGCGGGCACCCCGCTACCGCTAACCGAGGGTACCGTCGCCCAGACGCCGGCCTTCAGCTTGCAGCAGACGCGAGCGATCTCGACCTATGTCAACACCAACGCCGCGGCCATCCTGGCCGACAACTACGTGGTGCCGCTGATCTGGAGCGGCGCTCCGTTCCGCGGCGGCGCGGCGCCGCACAACCTGCAACTGGGCTGGGACGGGCCGACCCCGGTCTGCACTTCGATCACCGATCCCAACGCGCGCTTCGCCTTCTCCGTCAACACTTGCAGCGGCTGCCACGGAGCGACGGAGACGGGGACCATCTTCAAAATGGTCGAGCCCCGGGCCGCGGGCGCCCCTTCGACGCTCTCGGGCTTCCTGACCGGCATCAGCAATGTGACCGATTTCTGCGGCATCCAGCACAACTTCAACGACATCGACCGCCGCCGCGTCGACCTTTGCCAGCTCCTTTCCAAGACCTGCACGCAGGTCAACAGCGAGCCGGTGATCACCTTCGTTCATTGAGCTCGTCACTGAAGGGGCGGCCTTGAGGCCGCCCCTTCATGGCCCCGGGGGTCGCGGGGCCGCCCAGCGCGAAGGATCGGTGTACAGGTGGAGGGGCTCCGGTGAGACGCGCACCTCGGCCTTGGCGCCAAAGGGGAAGCGGTAGCTGGTGCGGGCGCCGTCGAGGAAGAGCCAGCCGTCTTCCATCCGCGATTCGACCAGGAGCGCTTCGCCCGGAGCGACGAAGCCGCTCGCCATCGTGTAGATGCGGCCGGGCGCGCGATAGAGCTCGCGGGCGCGGAACTGGATGCGCCGCGAGAGCAGCGGCATGCGGCGGCCTCCCGCCGAGGCGATCCCTGCCGTCGAGCCGGCCGGCCCCGCGATCCACAGGCCGGAGCTGCGGTGCTCCTCCGTCTTGTCTCCCAATCCCAGCACGTAACGGCTGGTGGCGGCCGGGTGCTCATGGACGGCGAGGATGTCGTTGAGCGCGGATTCGGGAAGCCGCCGGCCGTCGAGGGTGACGCCGAGCCGGGCAACGGAGAGCGGGCGCAACGTTCCCTGGAGGATCTGATCGAGCGTTGCCGCGAAGGTCTCCCGCCTCGCCAGGGAGAAGTAGCCGACGCTGTCGCTGGGTGCGGAGTTGACGCCCAGCAGGTAGCCGTCACGTACCCAATGCGAGGACGTCAGAAGGGTGCCGTCGCCCCCGACAGAAACCACCAGCCGCGCTCCGGCGATCGCCCGCCGGGCCGGTGCGCCCAGCGAGTCCACCCGCTCCTGGCGCCAGGAGATACCACGCTCAGTGAGGACCCTGCCAACCTCCGCGAGCGTCTGCTCATGCGTCTGCGCCGCCGCCAGAAGCTGCTGGGCGCTGCCGGCGTGAGCCAGACGCCCCGGCTCGCCTCGGCGGTCGGCGACCGGGGTTTTCACCACGACTACGCAGGGTGAGAGATCGAGGGGAAGGGTGGGCATAGTGGGTGGATAGGCTCTGAGCGCCTTGTTGCCAAGGCGCTCAGTCTACTTTCCCTAGTACGGCACCATTTCGATCCGCAGGTTGGCGTACTGCCAGCCGTAGGTGGGCCACTCGTGAGCGGTGGCCTGGGCGGCGGTATTGCCGAACTGGACGTTGAAGCCGATGGCGGGGATGGTCAGGATGCTGTTCCTGGCCGTCGCGTTCTGGGTCATCGTCGCCGCCGGCACGCCGCCCGCTGAGACGGTGGTCGTGATCGTGGCATGCTCGGCGTCATAGACATAGTGAATGTGGTACAGCGTTCCCTGCTGGAACGCCATCGACGTCTCCTGGGCGGTGACGGCTGGCGGCGAGAGGTCCACGTTCGAGGTGTTCTTGACCGTGCTGCGCGCGGGACCGAAGGCGTTCATGTTGGCGATGGTGTTGGACCGGTTCTTGCCGCGGTAGACCCAGATCAGGGCGTGGTTCTCGGCTTCGTGCCCGGCGGTGAAGGCGGCCGGAGTGACATCCCAGTCGATGATCATGCCGCGCAGCGAGAGGGCCTGGGGCACCTGCACGACGAGCTGCTTGATCTCATGGCCGGGGGTGGGCGTGTGAAACAGGCCGTTGAGCGTGAAGATGACGGAGTTGCCCGGCGGCGGTGGCGTGTTCCCGGTGCCGAGAGTCGAGGCGCCGGAGCCCGTGGGAGTCGTGAACAGGAGGCTGCCGGCGACCGGATTGAACACCGCGGCGTAGGGATAGAACGCTTTGTCGCAGGTGACCTGGGCGCGGGCGTCCAGGAGATCGGTCTCCCCCAGAAGTCCCAGGGCGTCGCCGAAGTGGCGCATCGACAGGGCCTCGACGGTGATGGTCGCGGTGCCGGAGACCTGGGTGCCGTCGGCGCGGAAGACGGAGACGGAGCAGGTGGCGGAAGCCTGACGGTCCAGGTTCACCACCCCGAGGTCGGTATAGAACCCGCCGCTCGACCGGGCAAGGCCCAGCAGGTTGGCCTTGGAGGCGGCCGGAACCACGTTGGCCGAGGTGATGACGGGGACCTCGGTGTAGGAGGACGAGCCGGCTCCCAGCGTGTTGGCGAGGCGGGCTTCGACTTGAATGTCGGTGTCGGCTGCGATCTCCAGCAGGCCGAACTGGCCGGGCGCGGTCACGCCGATGAGCTTTCCCGTGCGTCCGCCGAGGACCGTCGCCGCGGTCCCGGTGCCGGAGAGGGCTACGCCGCTGGTCCCGGTGGGCAGGAAGGTCGGCTTGAAATTGTGCGCCTGGCCGGCGGGGTTGGCGATCCAGACCTCCGTGCGCTGGTGGCTGGCGCCCGCGCCGTCGCGGTCGAGCAGGGGGATATAGAGGTTTCCCGCCGCGGCCGGCAGAGCCGCGGCCAGCAGGGTGAGACCACCAAGGAGCATTCTTTTCATGGACCGGACCTCCAGGGGACTGAAAGGATTTTCCCTTTGATGATCGAGTTTTCCCCGCGTGAATGGTAGCACTTCCAGGGTCCTTCCCCCGGGCCCGCCCGACTTGTGGAACAATACGGCGCCTTCCGAGGCGGATACCGACCTATGACCACCCACGAACCGGACTCTCCTTCCCGCCGCCCCAGGACATTTCCCTGGGCGCTATGGGCTCTCCTGCTTCTCCTCGCGGCCTGGGGCGGGTGGGTCATTTACCGCACCTCGTTCAATCTCGACGGGCGGCGGTTCTTCTGCCTGTTCGACGACGCGATGATCTCCATGGCCTACGCCCGCAACCTGGTCTACGGGCACGGCCTCAACTGGGCGCGGTGGGGCGAGCCGGTGGAGGGCTTCACGCACCCGCTGTGGACGCTCCTGATGATCCCCATCAACGCCCTGCCTCTGCCGCCGCGCGATATGAGCCTGCCGGTCCAGCTCCTGTCGCTGCTCTGTCTGGGAGGCACGGTGGCCGTGGTGCGCCGGCTGGTTCTCGATCATTTCTCCGAGGGCGAGGCCCGCCACTGGCTCCCCGCCGCCGTGCTCACGGCCTTTTACTATCCCCTCGCCTATTGGTCGCTGGTGGGCATGGAGAGCGGCCTCCAGGCCCTGCTGACGGTGCTCGCGGTGCACCTCTCGCTCGCCGCCGTCCACTCGGGGAGGGACCGCCACCTGCTGCTCTGGCTGGTGTGCGCGGCGGCCTTCCTGCTGCGCATGGACATGCTGCTGCTGGTGGTGGCGGTGCAGGTGTATCTCCTCGCGCGGGGCGGCCTGCGCCCGGGCGGCCGTCGCAGCTGGCTCGCCGGGCTCGCCGTCTTCGCCGGCGTCTCGCTCGCCTATGGCCTCTTCCGCTGGTTCTACTTCCACGACGTCCTGCCCAACACCTATTACCTGAAGCTCTACGGCATTCCTCTCCTCGTGCGGCTGCTGCGCGGCCTGGCGCTGATGGGGGTCTTCCTTCGCGCTCATCTCGTCCTCGTCCTGCTGGCGGGGCTGGGCACGGCGGCGACTCTGGCGCGGCACCGGCGCCTGGCGCTGCCGGCAGGCGTGGTCGCCCTCTACTTCGCCTACAGCGTCTACGTCGGGGGCGACGTCTGGGAGAAGGACATCAACGTGCGGGCCAACCGTTTCGTGGTGTTCGTCATGCCGCTGCTCTTCGTGCTGCTGAGCTCTCTGCTCAATCAGGCTCTGGCCGCCTGGCACCGGCGCCGGGAGACGGACGCAAGACCCGGCGGCTCGCCGGCGCAGGACTTCGCCGTCGCCGCGCTGACCGCCGCGGCGCTGCTGTCCGCCAATGGCCTGTGGCTCTCGGAAAAGGCGGACGACAACTGGGCTAATTTTTTGGTGACGCAGAGGCCACCGCTCGTCGAGAGCCAGCGCCTGGTGGTCTGGCAGACGCTCGTCTTCCGGAGGCTCCTGAAACCCCAGGCCACGGTGGCCACGGCCTGGGCGGGCATTCCCGCCTATTTCACGAGCTATCGGATGATTGACATTCTGGGCTACAACGACCGCGTGATCGCGCGGCGGCTGCCCATTCATCCGGTCGACGAGGACAACTACGATTCGTTCGTTCCGGGGCACGACAAGTACGACGAGATCCGTCTGCTCGAGGAGCAGAGGCCCGACGGCTTCTTCCAGATCTGGGGCATCAAGAAGGAGCTCGGGATGCCGACGGAAGTGATGCCGAAATATGGCTACAAGAAGGTGGGCAACTTCTGGCTGCGGGCCGACTCGCCGTACCTGCTGCCGCCGCCGGCCAACCTGCCGGCCCCGCCTCCGGTGTCCTGGGAGGAGCCGGCCCCGGCCCGAAAGCGCCGGGGCCGGCAGGCGGCCCCGGAAGAATCACCGGCCCCGGGCTTGCCCGGACTCTGAAACCCGCTCCTACTGCGGCACGAACTCGATTCTCAGGTTGAGATACTGCCAGCCGTAGCTGGCGACCTCCGGTCCGGACTGGTTGGCGTAGTGGCCGAACTCCACCGTCATGCCCTGGGTGGGGATGGAGATCGCCTTCTGCGCCGAGGTGCCATTCATCGCCATGCTCTTCACCGTCCGGCCTCCCGCCGTGAGATCGCAGGTGATCGAGTTCGCCGCGAAATCGTAGACGTAGTGAAGGTGGTACAGCGTGCCCTTTTCCCAGGGAACCGGAACGTCCTTCGCCGCGACGCCGCCCTGCGGCAGGTCGAGGTTCTCGTTCATCTTCAGCGAGAGCCGGGGAGGCCCGAAGGCATTGACGTTGGCGATCGTGTTGCTGCGGAACTTGCCGCGGTACAGCCAGATGAGAGCGTGATTGGCATTCTGTTTGGCGAGGTTCCAGGCACCGGGAATGACGTCCAGGTCCACGATCACCTTCTTCGAGGTGATGGCCCGGTTGAGACCGATCAGATACTGCTGCTTCTCATGGCCCACGGACGGCGTGTGAAACAGGCCTTGGACCTGGAAGACGTTGCCGGTGACGGTGGGCGGCGGCGGCGGTGGGGGAGGAGGAGGGGGTGGTGGCGGCGGCGGGGCTCCGCCCGGAGCCGTGAGCGACGAGCCCGCCGAGGCAGGGTTCAGGAACAGGAGCTGCGACGTGGCTCCCGAGAAGAACGTGCCATAGATGTAGAACGCCTGGTTGCAGGTCACCTGCACCCGCACATCCACGGCGTTGAGCTCGTTGAGAATGCCCAGCGTGTCCGAGAAGTAGAGGAAGGAGAGCGGCTTGAGCGGGAGCGACACCGGCGAGGCGATCTGCGAGCCGTCGGCGCGGAAGACCTTGGCCGTGCACTGCGCCGCCTGCTGGCCGAGGTTGACGATCCCGAGACTGGAGACGTCGCCCGTCTGGGTATCGCGTCCCAGGCCCTGAAGCGTGGCCGTCTTGCCGCTCGCGAAGAGGTTGGCGGAGGAGATCACCGGCAGCTCGGAGTAGGCGAACAGGCCTCCCTTGCCCAGCGAGGTCAGCCGGGCATTGATCGCCACGTCCGCGGAGCTGGTGGCAATCTCCAGCAGCCCTGCCTTGCCCGTAATGCCGGCGCCGCTGAAGAGGATGGTCTGGCCCGGCGCGAGGGTGCTCGGCGTCCCTGGCCCGCTGCGCTGGGTGCCGTTCGTGTCGGCCTCCAGGAAGGTATTGGTGACGGTGGCCTGCGCCGTTCCGGGATTGCTCAGCCAGATCTTCACCGAGCTGGCGCTGCCGTTCAGGCCCCCGGGATCGGGAATGGGAATGTAGACGGTGCCCGCGAAGGCTGGCCCGGCGATTCCCAGCAGCCCCAGAAGCGGCAATACGAAACGGCTCAAGAAGGCTCTCGACGCTCTTTTCATGGCACTTCACCTCCTGCGAAGCGTGCTACCAATGCAAGACATCTCCTTCCCGCGTGGCTTCGCGGTTTGGACCTACGAATTGAAACTTATGCATGATAGCGCAGACCCGGCGCCCAAGCAAGACTGAAATCGCTTTGTGCGGTGGGTACTTAGGCTGAATTCCCTCAAGAAAAATCTCAGGGGCGTCGCCTGCCCCCTTCATCACCCCAGGCTCCCAGCCTCACAGTAGCAATGACATTGACGAGTACCAGGGAATCGGTGTAGCGTGCAGAAGCTCCATGGAATTTGTTTCATCTTTTTAAATCGATAGCCTGAGCGGGCGTGAAGTCCTCTCGGGGGAAGTGAAGGCGAATGGGCGCATGGGTGGTGGGTCTGGCAACGCTCGGCGCCGCCGCTGGCGTGGCTCGGCCGGGCATACCGGAGGACGTTGCGCCGGACGTCCCTTCGCTCAGTGATTGCGGGCTCCTCCCGTTCGAGATCACCTGCGCGGTGCTGGGCCTCGGCCTCATCGCCGTCGCCCTCTGGTGGCTGCCGCGCCGCCCGATTGGCCGTTGGACCACCGCCATCGACCTCGCCATTCTGATGCTTGTCGCCGCGGCATTGCGCTTCGGTTGGCTCCAGCTCAACCTGGAGGCGATCGGCCAGGGGTGGCAGGACAGTGGTGGCTACCTGCACGGCGCGGGTCTGCTTGCCTCGGGCGAGGCGCCGTTCTGGGCGAGCACGAGATGGCATGCGTGGGCGAGCTGGATGCGAGCGCCCGGCTACTACGCTTTCCTGGCCGCGCTCGAATGCCTGGCCCCCGACGATCTGCTCTTCGTGGGGCGCGCTCAGGCGGTGGTCACCACCTTGACGGTAGGAGCGGCCTACCTCGTGGCACGGCCGCTCTTCGGCCGTTGCGCCGCCTGGATCGCCGGTGGGCTGCTGGCGGTTTTTCCGGAGGCGATCGTGAGCGCCGCGTGGATCGTACGCGAGCCGCTCTACCTGTTTTTTCTGCTGGCCGGTCTGGCGGCGCTCACGTGGGCGATCGACCGCACCTCCTGGCGCTTGGCCGCGACCGCCGGGGCGCTGCTCGGCCTTGCCTGTCTGGTGCGTTCCGATCCGCTCTACTTCGTTCCCCTCGCGGCCGTGGGGCTGATCGTCGCTCGCGGCAAGCGCGGCCTGGTCCCGGCGCTGGCGCTCGTCGGCGGGCTCGCCATCCTGGTGATTCCCTGGATGGTACGCAACTCGATTCTCTACGAGGCGCCGATGCCGATCGAAGACGTCTCGGTGTTCAACTTCCTGCTCTTCAACCCGGACCCGAAGTACGTGCGGGTCGATGGCATCGACTTCGACAAGCCGGGGTGGAATCGCATCATGCGCCAGCGGCTCAAGACCGTGAACCGTGACGGCTCGCTGTCGCGTCGCAGCGGCGAGATCGTGTGGCATGGCCTAGGTCGCTTGCTGCGCGAGCCGGGCGCCACTCTCCACCGCTTCGGTCACAATCTGCGCTTCTTCTTCGCGCCCTTCTATGATGAGTACTTGACCGATCACGGGGCGCCCCTCTCGCCTTGCGGCGAGCGTTTGGCCAGCGATTGGCTCAACGGCGTCTATCTCCTGTCCCTGGCTCTCGGCGCCCTCGGCATCGTGCTCACCCTTCGAGATCGCCGCACCTGGCCGTTGGTGCTCTGGGTCGTCTATCTCACGCTGGTGCTGAACCTGTTGTACAACCCGCAGGAGCGCTATCGCTTCGCCTCGACGCCGGTGCTCATGGCGTTCGCCGGCGCTACGCTCGTGAGGTTCACAGGCCGCAACCAGCAATAGGGCCGGCGTCACGATCCGGTCTTGCGTGTTTCTACTTCTGGACCATCTCCACCCGCAGGTTGCTGTAGCTCCAGCCCCAGGTCGGCACCTCGGGTCCCTTCTGGGTGCTGTAGTGGCCGAACTCGCTGATCATCCCGGCAGCCGGCACGGTGAGCGTGCCGTTGGTCGCCGAGGACGCCAGCCGGATGGTCTTGAGGGTATGGCCGTCCTGGGACACGCTGACGACGACCGACTGGGAGGGCATGTCGTAGACGTAGTGGAAGTGGTAGACCTTGCCCTGCGCCAGTTGCAGGCCGCCCGAGGCGTTGGTGTTGGCGCCCTTCGGCAGGTCGATGTTCTGGTTGACCTTCACGAAATTCCCGTTCGGGCCGTAAAAGTTGACGTTGGCCACGGTGTTGCCGCGGAACTTGCCGCGGTACAGCCAGATGAGGGCGTGAGCGCCCGCCCGGTTCTTGGTGCTCCAGGGCCCGGGGGTCACGTCCCAGTCGATGGTCATCTGCCGCAGGGCCAGCGCCTGCTGCACCGGAATGCGAATCGTTCCCTTCTCTTTCTGCTTGGACGCCTTGTGCAGCAGGCCGGGAGCGTTGAAGACGATCGTCCCCTTGGAATCGACGGACGTCTTCGGCGCCTTGACCGCGGCCTTGAGGGCCATGGCGCTCTCGGGCGTCGCGAAGGAGACCTCGGAGGTCGCCTTGTTCACCGCCACGGCGTAGGCATAGAACGCCTGGGTGCAGGAGACCTGGGCGGTGACGGCGTGGTCCGCCGGCAGCACGCCGAGCGCGTCGTCGAACTGCTGCAGGGTGCCCGCCGTCACCACCACCGTGGCGCTGGCGGCGGCGAGGTTGCCGTCGGCGTTCAGGAAGTCGACGTCGCAGCGCGCCGCCTCGGCGCCCAGATTCACCAGCCCGATCTTAGTGAGGTTACGGTCCAGGCCATTGAGGAATGCCGTGGCGCCGCCCTCGGTCCGGACGTCCGCCGAGATCACCGGCACCCGGGTGAAGAACGTCCGCCGGCCCCGGGAGGTCTGAATCCAGGCATCGACCTGCATGTCCGCCGCCTCGACCTCGAGCAGCCCCGTTTGCTCACCCGCGGAAGCCTTGTTGAAGTACACCGCCCGCTCGCCCGGCACGTTGCCTTGGATGTCGTCGTCCACGACCACGCCATCCGCCTGCCGGAACAAGGTCGAGTAGGACTGCGTCTGCCCGGCGTAGTTGGAGATCCAGACTTTGGTGGCAAGGGTGCGTCCTCCGGTTCCCTGCAAGCCGGTGACCGGCACCCAGACGGGAGCGGCCTGCAACGGCCCGGCGGCGAGAGCGGTGAGGACGAGACTGGCGGCGAACCTCTTGTGCATTACAAAGGCCTCCTTGAGCTGCGAGGCAAGCCTGGACGAGATCGGCTTGGCCTCCGGTTCTTGGAACAACGAACGGCATATGACCTGATGACATAGTACGGGGTTTGAAAGGCTGATGCAATCCAAGTTTGCATTTCTCTATACCTTACGCGGATGGAGCGCTTTTTCCCGCGATAGGATGGCTCCATGGAGCCACTGCGAGGCTTAAGCCGCCGGGCGTTCAAGCCGGTCTACATCCTGTATTACAAGCTCCTCTTCGGGCGGCGTTTTCCTGGCTCCGAGCGTCTCGCGGCGCGGGTCCATGCCTGGGAGCTGGCGACCGGCCGCGGCGACGCGCCGGTGACGAAGGACGTCTGGGAGCAGCAGTACAGCGGCGGCGGCTGGGAGTTCATGCGCGGCCTGGACGAGCTCGCCCGTTACAGCGTCATCGCGGGCTACCTCCATCACCTGAAGCCCGGCGGCTCGGTGCTCGACGTCGGCGGCGGCGAGGGCCTCCTGCGCGATCATCTGGCCCCCTTCGGCTACGCCCGGTACCAGGGGATCGACCTCTCCGAGGCCGCCATCGCCCAGGCCGCGCCGCGCGTGGACGAGCGCACCACCTTCGCCGCCGCGGACGCAGAGACCTGGGTTCCCACCGGCCGTTTCGACGCCGTGGTGTTCAATGAGTGCGTCTACTACTTCAACGATCCCGTGGGCTCGGTGCGGCGCTACGAGCCCTATCTGACCGACGGCGGCTGCTTCGTGGTCTCGACCTTCCGCTCCCGCCGGGCGGACGTGATCGCCCGGCGCCTCGGCGAGGTCTATGACCTGCTCGAAGAGACGGCGATCACGAACCGCAAGGGGACGTGGGTGGTAAGGATCTTCAAGCAGAAACGGGCGCCTGCCAGTTGAGGGCGGCGTCCAGCCGGCCTTCGGCCTGCAGCTCCTGAATCCGCTTCAGGCGGATGAAGCGGGGGCCGAGGAACTCCTCTTTCGTCAGGCCGGCCTTCCGGTACGCGTCATACAGCTCGCGGGCGCCCAGCCGGGCGTTCCACTGCGGCTGATAGGCCGGGAGGACCCGCTCGATCTTGCCGCAGTCCACCCTGTAGCACCGCAGATCGGGGCCGGCGTCTTTGGCGTAGGTGATCTCGCAGCCGGGCACGGTCTCGGCGACGATCTCGGCCAGCTCCCGGATGCGATAGTTCTCCGCCGTGCGGCCGACGTTGAAGGCTTGGTCGTGCACCAATTCGCGCGGCGCCTCCAGGGCGGCGAGGAAGGCGCGGCCGATGTCTTCGATGTGGACGATGGGCCGCCATGGCGTGCCGTCGCTCATCATGTGGATCTGGCCGGTGGTGACGGCGTAGCCCACGAGGTTGTTGAGCACCAGGTCCACCCGCAGCCGGGGAGAGACGCCGTAAGCCGTGGCGTTGCGCAGGTAGGTGGGGCTGAAGCGGTCGTCCGCCAGCTCGGCGAGCTGCTGCTCCAGGCGCACCTTGGAGACGCCGTAGGGAGTGACGGGATTGAACGCCGCCGACTCGTCGAGGAAGTCGTCGCCGGCCGCTCCGTAGGTGCTGCACGACGAGGAGAAGAGGAAGCGCTCGACGCCGGCCTCCTTGGCCAGCTGGGCGAAGCGGATCGAGGCGGCGTCGTTGATGTCGTAGGTCAGCGTCGAGTCGAGATTGCCCAGGGGATCGTTGGACAAGCCGGCGAGGTGGAGCACCGCCGCGAAGCCCTCCAGATCCCGCCGCTCGGCTTGCCGCAGATCCTTGCGGATCGCTGGGACGGGCGGCTGCGCGGGCCAGCCGGCCAGCAGGCAGGGCTCGAAGAAGTCGGAGTCGAAGCCGACCACCTCATGCCCCGCCGCGCGCAGCATCGGCACCATGACGCTGCCGATATAACCATCGTGTCCGGTGACGAGAATTCGCATCGCGGCGGAAGGGTAGCACAGAGTAAAATCGCCAACCCGAGCCGACCCTCTCGAAAGGAGACGAGCCGAATGAAAGCCGTCGCGATGCTGTCGTTGTCGCTGCTCCTCGTCGCCAGGGCCGGGCCCGGGTACGGCGCGCAGGCGGGCCAGGACCTGTCGACGGCTCAGAAGGCCGCCGCCGCCGAGGTCAATGGCACGGTCAGCCCGATTCCGGCGGCCCAGAGAGATGTCGCGGCCCGCAACGTCTTCGAGCACCTGACGGCCCAGCGCGATTCCGGCACCGTCTCCCGCGACGAGAGCATGGCCGACAACGTCGGATGGCTCCTCGACCAGGCGCCGCCGGATTCGAAGATCGTCCTCTGGGCCCTGGCACGTATTCTTCACGCTCCGAGAGGCTAGTGACGATGCGGAACCAGTCCACTGCCGCAGAACTGATTGGTACCTGTGTTTTCTGCGGCGTTTTGTGGCTCGGTGCCTTCGCCGCTTGGCATGCAGGCGCCTATCTGGCACTTGTGGCGATGCTATCGCTGGCAACGCTCCCTGTGTTGAGCATCATCGATAGGGTACGCCAAGGTCTGCGCCAGCCGACAGCCTTTGAACGCTTTGAGACGCGGCTGTTGCTACGCGCTATTGTGCTTATGATCAGTGGAGGAGCAGCTGTTCTGTTGGTGTATCGAGCTGGCTATAGTGGGATAGCGACTATTGTGCTTATAGTGGTTGTTATCGCAAGTCTCCTGAGCCTGAACAAGCTCCGCAGCAACCGCGAAACCAGCGCGGGATATAAACATCGGGTTGGCTATCGTGATCCAGAGCAACAGCGTAAGGATCGTGGTGAAGAGTGAGGTGCGGACCGCCCACGATCCTTCTTCGCTGAGACTGTGGTGTGCTGCCGCGCACACTCCTAGCGGTCGCTGAACGTCCGCGCCTCGTTGGTCGCCAAGGGAGCTGAGGAGGCCGAGATCTCCTTCCAGGCCGCGGCCCAATCGCCGTTTCCATTGGTGGCGATACGGCCGAACAGCCGTTCGCCAAGCGGATCCGCGGGCAGGGACAGGCTTGGCGTCGTCCCTTTCCAATCCCATTCAAAGCGAGCCGCGAAGAGGTCACCCTTCAACGTGTTCCAGACGACCATGGCACCCCGCGGGGCGGCCACCAGATTGGTGAGCGTCAGGATTCTGAGCTGGGGAGGCCCTGTCGCCCGCGGCAGGCGCGGCGCACCGAGGCGCTTGCCCGCGAGCGAGAATACTCTCAGCTCCAGGCTGTTCGGTCGCTGCTCCGACCAGCCCACAACGAACTTCCCTCCACCCGCCGCGACGTGAGGGGAAGCAGCGTCGTGCAATCCCCGCGCGATGAGAACGGGTTGGCTCCGTGGCTGCCCGGAGGCGTCGAAAGCCTGCGCCTTGAGCTCCCCACCCACGAGGACACTCGTGACCCAGGCGACGACGACGCCCTGCTCGCCGTCGCTGGCCAGCGCAAAGTCGTACAAGGTGTCGGTCGTGGGCGCGAGGTCGCGCGGAGTGTAGACGTCCGCGCCTTGCCGATTGACGAGCCGCGGGCGGAGACCCAAGGATTGCTCGGTCACGATGGCCAGGCGGTCTCCGACGGCGACGATTCGCGCGTCCTCGCTCTCGTCGGCGACACCGAACCGCGCCTTGATCACCGGGTGAAGGGCCGGTTGAAGAGGATAGTTGCGAACCCACTCCATCGGAGGTAGGCTCACGCAATGCGGCCCCTTACCAAATGATGGAGGCAGGGTGGCGGACGCCGGTATGAGCCGAAAAGGTAGCCATCCGTCAAAGTGCCCATCGCCATGAAACCGTTCCTGCGCGTCGTCCTCCTTGCTCATCTCTTCGCGGCATCGCTCGCCGGCGCCGGAGCCGCGCAAGTCCGCCCCGTTCGTCTCGCAACACGGCCAGGGAACGTTCGCTTCTCCCAGAGCGCCGCCTTCCTGCCCGATGGTCGCTTTGCCGCGGTGTGGACGCAAGGGAGGACCGCGTTCCTCCAGTACGTCGACAGCAACGGCACCGTCGCCTTCGGCGCGCCGGGACGCGCCGTAGCCACGGCCCCGGTGGCGGGATCGGAGGCCGTGGTCGTGGCCCATGCACGAGACGGCGTTCTCGTCGCCGTGCGCCGCCCCATCGGCCAGGACAACAGCCGCATCCTCGTGCAGTGGCTCGACGGCCACGGCGATCCGCGCTGGGGGGCGGGCACGTATGCGGCCCCCGTGGCCGGCAGAGAGGACCAGTTCGATCCCTTCCTGCTCGCGAGCTCCGACGGCGGCGGCTTCGTCTGCTTTGTCCGTGCTGCTTCGGATCTGGAGCAAAGCGCTTTCTACTGTCAGCGCTTCAGTCCGGAGGGTCAACGGCTCTGGGACACCGGAGGGGCCAGGGGCAGTCTGTCACCCCTGTTCGCGGAGGAACCCAAGGCCGTAGCCGCGGGAGACGGTGGGCTGCTCGTCTTCTGGCGGGATTGGGATTGGCTCTCCCCGGTTTCGCCCAAGGTCTTTCTCCGCGGGCAGCGGCTGGGGCCGGACGGCGTCCGCCACTGGGGTGACGACGGTACGACCCTCTTCAAGAACCACTTCCCCTGCGACAACGGGTGCGCTTTGACCACGCCAGTGATCTCCGCGGTATCGGATGGCGCCGGCGGCGCCATCCTCGCCTTCGACGGCCGCAGCGGTCGCCTGCCGGAAGGCACCGACTTGAACCACGTGACCGCGCAGCGGATGAACGCTGCCGGCGAGAGAATGTGGGGCGAAGGCGTAGCGGTGTTTCCGAGCCGGCCGCCTCAGCAGCTCTACGAGCTGTTCGTTCATCCAGACGGCGGTGCCGTCGTCGCAGTCATCACTTTTCCGTTTGACTTCGGCGGCGGGGTCCATCTGGTCTTGCAGCGGCTGGCCGCGGATGGCCGCCTACTCTGGCCCGCGAAGGGGGTGACGGCCGCCGACCTGACCTCGTCACCCGACAACGTGTACGAGGGTCCGGTCTTTGGCTCCGTTGACGACGGCGTGCTGCGGATCGCCTGGGAGCGTTATAAAGTCAGATCGGGTCTCCGTTCCGAGATTCGCTTCTCCGCTTTTGATGCCGCCGGCAATCGCCTGACCCCGAGCGACGGAGTCCCTCTCAAGGGTCTCGTAAAGACTGACGGCGCGTCGTTGATCCGTGCATTCGCCTTCAACCCTGCGAGCGGTACCTCTTTCGTGTTGTGGGAAGGCGCGAAGGGCGCGGCCGCCGTTCTCTACGCCCCGCGATAGATAGGCGAGCGTTGAAGGGCCGCGATAGGTGTGGTACCCGGACGACGGATCGCGGGCGACAGGGTTTCCGCGTACTCCCGCAGGCCGATACGGGTTCCTACCTGGTGGGACCGTTCCCCAAGATCCAGGTCGACCCGACCGTTTCGGGAAGGAACCGTCCGTCGCCTCGCAAGGGGGAGACGCCCCGACGTTGGGGTGGATGAGAAGGTATCGTAGCGGGGCTGGGGCGTCTCTACGGACCGGTATCGTGTCGGCCCATCGGTGTCGATGCCGGGAGCGGCTCGGGGTGCTCGGGGTCCAGGGCATTGACGAGGTTTAGGAACCGTCCTATGATCCCCAGGACTCCAAAGAATCAGAAAGATACCCAGGCCTGAAGGATTCCGGTGGGGAGTTGAGGCTGAGTCGGTAAGGATTTGGTAGATAAGTTAAGAGTAAGTTGGGCACCACTTAACAGGAGGGCCCTGTGGTTAATCCAGCTAGTCGCAAGTTCTACCTATTGTGGCTCTTTGCGGCCTTCTTGGCGTTGGCTGCGGTGGCGGTCAGCTATTTTCGTAGCGGCGAAGCAAGCCTGATCGCCCTAACCTTCGCCGTAGCTTTCATTGCTATGTTTTTTATAACTCGATTCAAGAATCGCGGACCGGACGGATAGTTTCTCATCTCCACAGGTCACCCGAAGCAAGCCTATAGCCACCTGCATGCAAAGCGTGTCCGTTTCGTTACCATGCTTGGGCCATGCAGTGTGCCTAACCCCTCGCTCAACCGGACCGTGTCCTGCGGCGGCGCCGGCACGGCCGGTTAGCTTAGTTTTAAGAAGAGTCTGGAACCTATTCGGTATTCCCTGGCTCGCCGCGATGTCTTCGCACCTCGTAACGAAGCTCCACCATGCCGCTCTTGTAGGCTTTGACCTCCGCGAGATGGAGGGCGACGTCGCTGTCGAGGTTCTCGAAGAATGGGATCCCATCACCGATCAAGACTGGCAGGATCGAATAGCGGATCTCGTCGGCCAGCCCGAGACGAAGACATTGGGCGGAGACCATACCGCCTCCAACAAACCAGATGGAATGGAACCTGGGCCGCAGGTGCCCGTTCACGAGTTGCGCGAGATCGCCGGAGTAGAGTTCGACGGTATCCCGGGTCCGGGGCAGATCGCGGCTCGTGAGGACGAAGGTGGGTTTGTCCCCGTATGCCCACCCGAACCCCTGGGCTTCGAAACGAAGCGCGGTCTCGTAGGTTCGCGATCCCATCACGTAGCAGTCGATCGTCTCGAGGAACGCCTCGACGGACCCTGAGTCCAGGCTGTCCCCGTCCGCGAATTCGTCGGCGGTTTCGAGCCAGTCGACGCGCCCGTCCTTGCGCGCGATGAAGCCGTCGAGGCTCGCCGCCATGTGGATCGTTACGCGAGACTCAGGGTTTGCCATCGCTTCGTCCCGGCGACGAGAGTTCGCATCGCGGCGGAAGGGTAGCACCGTCGAGCGAAAGCCGGCCGGCCGGATCCTCCGCGAGCGACAGTTGGCCTGCCTCGGTTGGCGCCAGGGACAACTGGCCCGCTTCGGTGCCCGCGAGCGAGAGCTGGCCGGGGGAGGCTCCGGGGAGCCGGAGCTGGATCTCGGCGATGGCCTGGCGCGCGGCTGTGAGGAGAGCGGGGTCGAGGCCGAATCGCTTGGCGATTTCCTTGAGCGGCAGCACCGCCGCGGCCGATCCGATCCGGCCCAGCCCGTTCGCCGCGGCCACCTGGGCCTCCAGGATTCCGCGCTGGAGAGCCTCGATCAGCGGCAGCTCGGCGGCCGCGTTTCCGGTCCTTCCCAGGGCCCAGACCGCGGCGACGGCCAACTCCTCCCTCTCCTCTGTCATCACTCTTACAAGGTCATCGATGGCCGTCGCGGTGCCGTAGCGGCCGAGCACCTCCAGGCAGGCAAAGGCCGTTTGGAGGTGGCGCCCTTGCACGGACTGGCCGAGGATCGCTCTCGCATCCTCGAACGGCAGCTCCAGGCCCAGGGCCGAGACGGCCCGCGCGCTGCAGTCGTCGTCCTCCTGGCTCGCGGCAAGTTGCCTGAGGACGTCGTGGCCTTCGGCGCCCAATTCCCTGGCTGCCCACAGCCGGATCCGGGGGCTCGAGTCCGAGCAGGCCCGGCGGAGCTCCTCGACGATGGCCGGAGTGCCAGGAAATTCACGGACCAGGAGGAGCAGGTTCTGGAGCCGGACTTCGAACTTGGGGTCGTGGCGGGCGTTCTCCAGCAGGCAGAGGGTGACGTCCCTGGGTTGCGAGAATAGCTGGCCGAGGTCGAGGAGGCGGGGCAGGGCTTCATAAAGTTGGCTGTCGGACGTCTGCCCCCGAATCTCGCCGGCCACGATTTCCAGCCGGCACTTGCCGGTCACTAAGAGTAGGGCTCGTGCCTTCGCATCGAGCAGCGCGCACAGGTGCCGCGGCGGCCCCCCGAGGTCGAATAGCCAGTCGAAGAGCTTGTCTCCAACCTCGAACTCCCGCACCCCCGGAAAAGCCTTCGGGAGCCCGCGACGGATTCTCACGTCTGAGAAATCCGCCAGCGCCGGAGCCACGACGACGACCTGAAGGCTGCGCATGAAGCCGCGAACCTCTTCGATGCGTACCTCCAGGGGTCCGGCTCGTGTCACGAGCTTCAGTTGCCGTGCCGAGTCGTGCGAGACCTCCTCCATCTCCAGGCCGCGAGACGCCGCGGTGCGCTTCCAGGCCTCCAGGCGCCTGCGGCGGCTCAGGTGGTCGGTTAGCCGCCAAAGGCCTCCGGCGGCTATCAGAGTGCCGATCGTGACGGTCAATCCCAACATACCGAGTCCCAGAGCCTTGCCGGCGGGGGTTTACCCCGTCTCACCGCCAAGCGAAAGCCGGCCGGCCGGATCCTCCGTGAGCGAGAGTTGTCCGGCTTCGGTTGGTGCCAGGGACAACTGGCCTGCTTCGGTGCCGGCGAGCGAGAGCTGGCCGGGGGAGGCTCCGGGGAGCCGGAGCTGGATCTCGGCGATGGCCTGGCGCGCGGCTTTGAGGAGGGCGGGGTCGTGGGCGGACCGCTCGGCGGCTTCCTTGAGCGGCAGGACCGAGACCGTCGTGCCGACACGTGCCAGCGCATTGGCCGCCGCCACCTGGAGATCCCTCGTCTCGCGCTGGAGAGCCTGGAGCAGCGGCGGCTCGGCGGCAGGGCTGCCGGTCCTCCCCAGGGCTGTGGCGGCGGCGGCGGCGAGCTCGCTGTGTTCGCGCGCCATGACCTTCACCAACGTATCGACGTCCTCAGAGGCCGTGCTTCCACCGAACGCCTCCAGGCAGGCGCGGGCCGTCTGGTGCAGGCGCCGGCGCAGGGCCTGGACGAGAAGGGCTCGCATCCGCTCGACCGGCAAATCCCGGCCCATGAGGGAGACCGCCTCTGCGCTGATGGCGTCGTCCCCGGTGCTCTCTGCCAGCTCCAGGAGAATCGCATGGCCTTCGGCGCCCAGCCCCTTGGCCGCCCGTAGCCTGACCTGCGTGTTCTTGTCCGCGCAGGCGGCACGGAGCGTCTCTAGGGTCGCCGGCTCGCCGGGGAAGTCACGCGCCAGGAGGAGGATGTTGCGAATCCGGACTCCTGCGTCGGGATCCCCGAGGGCGTTGCCGGCCAACCGTTGCGCCGCATCCAAGGGTTGTGCGCAACGCCGGGCGATGTCGAGGAGGACCGGCAGCAGGTTGGCGACCGCGCCTCCGACCGTGCCTACCCGCAGCACGCCTTGAACGATCTCCAGATCCTTGCTCTCGGAGCTCGCTATCATCAGCAGTTGGCGCACCTCCACGTCCAGCAGTACGGTGAGAAGCCGCAACGGCCCCATGACGTAGAACGCCTCGTCGAAGGACTCGTCGCCGATCTCGATCCCGTGCGCTCTGACGGGCTTGGACGCTTCGCGCCGGATGTGGATGCTGGAAAAACCCGGCGGCCCCGGGATGGCGACCAGGATCTCGCGGCTGTAGCCGGAGTGCCGCCGGGAAGTCAGGACCCTCACCTCCAGCGGTCCGTCGCGGGCTTCGAAACGAACCCGCCGGAAGGGTTTGGAGGTCTTCTCAACCTGCAGGCCCTGAGACTTCACAACCTCCTGCCAGCGTCGCAGGTCTTTGCGGTCGAGATGGGATAAGAGCAAGGCCATGCCGCCGCCGTACAGGGAGGCGAGGGACAGGCCGACGATCATTTCCCACATCGCGCCTCCTCACACCAGCCGCACGACGGGCTCTTCATGCATCAGCTCGCGCTGTGTGAGGAGGTCCCGGACGGTGGCCATCAACCAGCGCTCGGCGTTGACGCCGAAGGCGATTTCGAGGCGGGGCGGCGGTCGCGCGGCGAGTGTGGCGGATCGAGGTAGCCAAGGGTGGGGCTCGCCGCGTTGAGCGGCACGACGACCTCGCCGTCGCCGGAGGCTCCGCCCACCTTGTGCACGTCGCCGGCCGCATCCCAGACGAAGCGCCGCGGATCGCCGTCGGAACGCGAGACCTCGCAGATGAGGAGCTTGAACAGGTTTTCCGGCTCGCCGAGCGCACAGGTGGGGACCAGCTGCCGCTTCCACAGCTCCGGGGAGGTGGGGAAGCGCGTCCCCCGCGGCACGATGACGGTGTGCTGGGCCTGGCCCGTTTTCGGGTCGTGAGTGACGAAGGCGTAGTCGTGGACGATGAAGTCCAAGGCGTCCATCCGGTTGCCGGCGAAGCATGCGGCGCCGAAGGCGACCGCCTCGAAGGGCTGCCAGGCGCGCACCCGCCGCCGCTCGAAACGCTCCTCGAACCAGGAGAAGACGCCGGGCAGGAGCGTCGAGCCACCCACCAGCAACACGTCGTCGACCCCCTCCACGGACACGCCTGCCTGCTCCAGGACCTCGTCCACCGAGGCCGAGAGGCTGCGGTAGAAGCCCTGCTCGTCGAGGATCTCGCGCAGGCGGTCGCGGGTGAGCGCGACGAACCCGTTCGACCCGGCGCCCTGGCGCGGCGCCGCCGGCAGGAGGGAGCTCCTCTCCGGGCTCATCAGGAAGGCCTCTTCCGGCTGAAAGAAAACCGCCTCCTTGACCCGGCAGGCCTCGGCGAGCATCAGCCGCCGCCACAGGCGGGAGACCTCGTCGTCGTCGCCGGAGAGGGGATGGCCCATCTGGCGGCAGAGGTCGTCCAGCACCCAGCCGTCGACGGCGTTGCCCCCGATCGTCCGTCCCCGCTTGGCGAGCACGTTCGCCTGCCCGCTGACCGCGCCTTGCGGCGAGAGGCGGACGAGGACGGCGTGCATCGTGCCGCCGCCCACGTCCACCACGAGGACGGTCCGCTCCTGGTTCAAGCTGATCCCATAGCCGAGCGCCGCCGCCACCGGCTCGTCGATGAACCGCACCCGGCGTACGCCCAGTTGGCGCAGCACCTGCTGGACTTCCGCGCGGTAGGTTTCGAACGCCGTCACCGGCGACGTCACCACCAGATCCCGCACGCGGTGCCCGGTCGCCCGCCTCACCTCGCACAGCAGCTCGCGCAGGAAGGCATGCGCGGCGTCGCGGGCGGTGACGCTCTCCCGGCCCACCCGCGCCAGCGGACGCAGCGACTCCTCGCTCAGGGCGGGCTTGAAGGTGGGCACGAACGACGGATAGACCGTGCCCTCGTTGCGCTGGAGAGCCGCCCGCCCGATGAGCGCCCGCCGGCCGAGGAAGAGCCGCCGCTCCAAGGGGGGCCAGCGTCCCAGGCGGTCGAGAAAGCCTGGTTTCTCCAGGAGATGGACGGCCGACGGCACCAGCCGCGGCGCCTCCAGCGGATCCTGGCCGTCGAGCTTGCGGCAGACCGCGGGCAGCTCGATGAGGCGGGGCCGGCCGGGGGCCTCCTCCCAGCAAGCAACACCACAGTTGGTCGTCCCCAGATCGAGCGCCCAAGCGGTCATGAGGGAAGGATTATAGAGAGAAGGATACTAGAGGGCTCGCGCCCGCAACACCGGAGCCCTGTCACGGCGCCACCACCTTGTAGCGGAAGCACCCCTGAATCCGCCCCACCCGCCAGCCGAGCTGCCACATCCAGCGCGCCCGTCCCTCGCGGCTGAGCAGCAGCAGGGGCGTCCTCAGGATCAGGCTGAGCCACTTCCGGACTCCGGGCAGCCAGCCCAGGCGGGGCATGCCGCGGCCCTGGTAGCGCTGGTAGATCAGGACGTTGTGAAGGCCGTAGCTCACGCCTTGGCGATAGATGCCGCCGAGGTCTCCCCGGTGTCGGATGTTCACTACGGCGTCCGGCGCGAAGTGGAGCTGGAAGCCCGCCAACTGAAGGCGCCAGCAGTAGTCCGTGTCCTCCAGGGCCGGCAGGGTCTCGTCGAACCCGTTCACGGCCTCGTGCGCCCGGCGGGTCACCCCCAGGCCGCCGCCACCGGCATGGGGGAGGAAGGGCGGATAGTCGTAGGACGTCAGGCCGTCCTTCTGGGGATTGAGATGCGTGCGCCGCACCCAGACGGGGTTCAGCTTTTCATTGTCATACCGGCAGGCCACGAAATCGTGCTTCGCGAGCTCGCGGCCTAAGGCGGCGAGCCAGCCCGGGGCCACCTCGTCGTCGGCGTCGCAGAAGAGGAAGGCGTCGCCGGTGGCTGCCGCGGCGCCGAGGTTGCGGGCGTGGGCTTGGCCCCGGCGGTCCGAGGCGTCCACGAGCTTCAAGTCCGGAAGACGGCTCCGGTAGCTCTCGACGATCGCCTGCGAGCCGTCCGTGGAGCCGTTATCCGCGACGATCACTTCCCACTCGCCCTCCCAGGTTTGGCCTGCCAGGGCCGCGAGCTGAACGCCGAGCGTCGCCCCCGCGTTCAGGCAGGGGATCACGACGCTGAGCTTCAGGGAACGGGCGGAGGGCATAGGCGCTAACTTTACCTCGGAGTTTCCCCCACCCAATCCCCTCATCACCCCGGCCCTCTTCTCCCATCGCCCTCCCCCCAACCGGGAGAAGAGGGAGAACAGCCAAGAGCAACTCCGCCTTTTTTGGCGCTCCCCTCTCTCCCCGGTCGGGGGGAGGGCGATGGGAGAGAGGGGTTGGGGGAGTGAGGGGCCTTTGGGCGGGGGAACCTCTGAGGCACGGTAAGTTGGCGCCTACGGGTGCCGCGGGAGAGCTGGAGGGCCGGGACAGCGCTTGTGCCGGGCACGGGATTGGGTGCTAATCTTCCGCCTTTCTCGGCGAACCCTCTGGAGGAGCCTCCATGATCCCCACGCCCCGACGCTCGTTTCTCGCCCTTCTGGCGCTCGTGATTCCTCTTTTCGGTTTCCAGTCGCACGAGCACGCGGTTCCGCCGCTCCCGCCAGGCACCCCGGCCTCAGGCGGATCGGTGATCAACGTGCCGCCGGTCGACTCCGGCGCCGACACCCTGGAGGCCCGTGGCGTGGCCGAGAAGGCCTCGGTGGGCCGCTTCAAGGTCGACCACGACTTCCGCTTCACCGACCGGCTGCCGGAAAGCGGCATCACCTTCGTCCACATGATCGTCGACGACGCCGGCAAGACCTACAAGGCCGCCCATTACGATCACGGCAACGGCATCGCCGTGGCGGACGTGGACGGCGACGGCCTGCCCGACGTCTATTTCACCAGCCAGCTCGGCGGCAACGAGCTGTGGAAGAACCTGGGCAACGGCAAGTTTCGCGACATCACGGCCCAGGCCGGCGTCGCCGTGTCCGACAGGATCTCCGTCACCGCCACCTTCGCCGACATCGACAACGACGGCGACCAGGATCTCTACGTCACCACGGTGCGCGGCGGCAACGTCCTGTTCGAGAACGACGGCAAGGGGCACTTCAAGGACATCACGAAGACGTCGGGCCTCGGCTACGTGGGCCACTCCTCCGCGGCCGTCTTCTTCGACTACGACCGCGACGGCCGGCTCGACCTGCTGCTGGTCAACGTCGGCAAGTACACGACGGAGGCGAAAGGCAAGGGCGGCTACTACATCGCCTACGAGGACGCCTTCAAGGGGCACACGTTCCCGGAGCGCACGGAGTACAGCGTCCTTTACCACAACGAGGGAGGGAACCGTTTCGCCGACGTCTCGGCGGCCATGGGGTTGCGCGACGGCGGCTGGAGCGGCGACGCCTCGATCTGCGACTTCAACGAGGACGGCTGGCCCGACCTCTACATCCTCAACATGCAGGGCGACAACCACTACTGGGAGAACCAGGGCGGTAAAGGGTTCGCCGACAAGACGGTCCAGTATTTCCCCAAGACCTCGTGGGGCGCCATGGGGATCAAGAGCTTCGACTTCGACAACGACGGCCGCATGGACCTCCTGATCACCGACATGCACTCGGACATGGTGGGCTACGACGTCGCGCCGGCGGACGAGAAGCTCAAGTTCCCGCCGGCCGAGGACCTCCCGGTCTACCAGGGCGCGGCCAACAACATCTTCGGCAACTCCTTTTTCCACAACCTCGGCGGCGGCAAGTTCGCCGAGATGTCGGACGCGCTGAACCTGGAGAACTTCTGGCCCTGGGGAGTGAGCGTCGACGACCTGAACGCGGACGGCTGGGACGACGTGGTGATCACCTCCAGCATGAACTTCCCCTTCCGCTACGGCGTCAACTCCGTGCTGCTCAACAATCAGGGCGAGGGCTTCCTGGACAGCGCCTCGCTGCTCGGCGTCGAGCCGCGGCGCGGCGGCCTCACCCGCAAGACCTGGTTCACCCTCGACTGCTCGGGAGAGGACAAGGATCACCCGCATTGCAAAGGCAAGACGGGGAAGTTCACCGTCACCGGCACCCTGGGCACCCGGTCGGCCGCGATCTTCGACCTCGACGGCGACGGCGATCTGGACATCGTGACCAACGAGTTCAACTCCGAGCCGCGGGTGCTCATCAGCGACCTCGCGCAGAAGCGCAAGATCCACTGGCTGAAGGTCCATCTGACCGGAACCGTTTCGAACCGCAACGGCCTCGGCGCCATGGTCAAGGTCCACGCCGGCTCCCGGGTGCTCACCAAGGTGATGGACGGCAGCTCCGGCTACCTCTCGCACAGCATCCTGCCGCTCTACTTCGGCCTGGGCCCGGCGGAGAAGGCCGACCGGATCGAGGTGACCTGGCCTTCCGGCCAGTCGCAGACCGTCGCCGGGCCGATCGCGGCCAACCGTCTGCTCGAGGTGACCGAGCCCAAGGCGGAGGCCAGGAAAAAGGCGCCTTGACGAGAGGGTGATTGAGGACTTGCTGAGGGGGGCGGATTTGCGGCGCGGGCTGGAGAGGTCTAGGATCTGACAAAATCAGGCTGGACCAAGAAAGCGCCTGCTTGTCGAAGGAGACCGATATGGCCGCAGTCCGTTCCCGTTCCCTTTTCCTCCTGCTCGGCGCCGCGATCCTGGCAGCCGTGATCGTTTCCTCAACCCCGCGGACCGCCGCCGCCGCTCCCCATAAGGAGCCGGCGCCTCCCGGCGACGTGGCGGGCCTCGTCACGGACGCCCAGGGAAAGCCGCTGCCCGGAGCGGCGGTGTCGATGCTCAAGGCTGGAGAGGACAAGCCCAAGAGCGTGGTTTCGGGCACCGACGGCACCTTCAAGTTCGACGCCCTTCCCTCGGGCGTCTACATCGGCGGGGCGACGATGGAGGGCTATGCTCCGGTGACCTGCCGGGGCATCCGCCTCTACGCCGGCCAGAGCCGCCGTCTGGAGATCAAGCTGCTTCCCACCGGCGGCGAGCCCTCCACCTGCGCCCCCACCGAGCGTACCGAGTCCGGCACGTAGGCTCTCCCTCGGGCTGCTATACTCTGCCGCCCCCCGCTTTGAGCCGGGTGGCCTGGAGTCTTGGAGGAGATCATGGAAGCGTCCGCGGACCCGCTGAAGAAGACGATTGCCGGCTACTGGGATGGACGAAGCGAGGGCTTCGAGCGGATACAGGGTATTCGCAACCGCCTGCAGAAGGATGGGTGGACGGGCTTTCTCTCCCGCACGGTGGGGGAGCCGTCCAAGACGGTTCTGGATGTCGGCACCGGCACCGGTTTCCTGGCTCTGCTGCTCTCCGAGATGGGCCATCGCGTCAAGGGCCTGGACCTCTCGCCCGGCATGGTGGAGCAGGCGCGGCGCAACGGGGCGGAGCGCGGGCTCAACGCCGAGTTCGCGGTGGGCGACGCGGAGCTGGTACCGGAGGCGGATGCCTCCTTCGACGTCCTCGTCAACCGCAACGTCCTCTGGACGCTGCCGCGGCCGGAGAAGGCCGTGGCCGACTGGAAGCGGGTGCTCAAACCCGGCGGCCTCGTGGTGGTGATCGACGGCGACTGGTTCGACAATCCCCCCGCCTATCGCGTCAAGCGCTTTCTCGGGCATCTCCTGGTGGCGGTGACCCGGTTCAAGAACCTCTGGGCAATCGAGCGCAAGCTGCGCGCGGGCTATGACGGCGGCTTCGACGACGCGCTCCCCTTGAAGGGCCCGGGCAACCGGCGGAAGTTTCCCCAAATCCTCGCCGCGGCCGGCTTCACGGACGTCCAGGTGCGGCTGATGCCCGAGGTCGATCGCGCTGAAAATGCCTCCAAGCCGCTGGCCATGCGCCTCAACCAGCCGCACGAGTTCTTCGCCGTCGTGGCCCGCAAGCCGTAGGCGGGTGCCTCCGGGCGTTTAGCTCTCGCAGACTTGTCCCTTATTCTGGATCTCGCTGCACCTGACAGATATCTCACCCCTTCCGGGTGGGTCCCGCGACCCGGGGGCAAGCGGCGCGCGCGGGAATCAATTGCCTTTTTCGGGGGAAACAGCAATGGCTAAGAAGATTGTAATCGTCGGGGGCGGAACCGCGGGCTGGATGACGGCATCGCATCTGAAGAAGGCCCTGCCGAGCATGGACATCACCCTCATCGAGTCGGCCAACATCAAGACCGTGGGCGTCGGCGAGGCGACCTTCAGCACCGTCAAGCTCTTCTTCGACTTCCTCGGGCTCGACGAGTCCGACTGGATGCCGAGCTGCAACGCCACTTACAAGCTGGCCATCAAATTCGTCAACTGGCGGGCCGAGGGCGGCCACTTCTACCATCCCTTCCAGCGCTATGAGGTCGTGGACGGCTTCAACATGGGCGAGTGGTGGCTCAAGCTCAAGCGGCACGAGGAGGCCTTCGACGAAGCCTGCTTCACCATTCCCGCGATGTGCGAGGCCAAGCGCTCGCCCCGGTTCCATGATGGCCGCGTCTTCGACGACAAGGTCCAGGACTACTTCTCGGTGGACATCCGCGGCAAGAAGAACATCCTGGCCGAGCACAAGGTCCAGTATCCCTACGCCTACCAGTTCGACGCCGGCCTGCTGGCCAAGTTCCTCGCCAACTACGGCAAGCAGCGCGGCGTCAATCAGGTCGTCGACGACGTCGCCGAGATCAAGCTGCGGGAGGACGGCAGCATCAGCCATCTGGTCACCAACGAACACGGCAACATCGAGGGCGACCTGTTCGTCGACTGCACCGGCTTCCGCGGCCTGCTGATCAACAAGACCCTCGGCGAGCCGTTCATCTCGTTCTCCGAATCGTTGCTGAACGACCGCGCCATCGCGCTGCAGATCCCCCGCGACGTGGAGAAGGACGGCATTCAGCCCTACACCACGGCCACCGCGCTGACCAACGGCTGGGTGTGGAACATTCCGCTCTATGGCCGCGACGGCACGGGCTACGTCTACTCCAGCAAGTTCACCACTCCCGAGGCGGCGGAGGCGGAGTTCCGCGCCTATCTCGGCCCCAAGGCCGAAGGCATCACGCCCAACCACGTCGCCATGCGGATCGGCCGCTGCCGCAACTCCTGGGTGAAGAACTGCGTCGCCATCGGCTTGTCGAGCGGCTTCGTCGAGCCCCTGGAGTCGACGGGCATCTTCTTCATCCAGAACGGCATCGAGGAGCTGGTGAACCATCTCCCCGGCGACCATATCGAGGAGGAGACGGCGAAGAGCTACAACAAGGTGGTCGGCGAGGCCATCGACGGCGTGCGCGACTTCCTCATCCTCCACTACCGCACGACCGACCGCAACGACACCGAGTTCTGGCGCGCCACCAAGAGCCTCAAGCTCCCCGATTCGCTCGAGGATCGCTTCGCGCTGTGGAAGAAGCGGCTGCCGAACGCCCGCAACATCAACCCGTCCTTCCACGGCTTCGAGTCCTACTCGTACTCGGTGATGCTGCTCGGCCTCAACTATCAGCCCGAGCAGAGCCTGCCGGCCCTCGACCACATCGATCCGGCCGGCGCCCACCGCGCCTTCCGGGCCATGAAGGAGAAGACCCAGCGGCTCGTCTCGACGCTGCCCTCGCAGCTCGAGTACCTGACCCGGGTGCGCGAAGAGGCCGGCGTGCCGGTCACGCTGTACGGCGTGTAGGCGATCTCGACGGACCTTCCCCTTGGGGGCGCCTGATCCGGGCGCCCCCTTTTCTTTTCCCGGCCTCGTCCCGCTGGCTCTCCTGACAGACACTCAAGGAGGCAGGACGTCTCTTTACCGATCAGGAGGTGGCATGAACCATTCGCTCAAGGTCTGTCTCTGGGCTGCCGTCGTATGTCTTGTTCTGCTTGGGGTCCTGTCCGTCAGCCCAGCTCGGGCCGTCGTGGCAGGCTCCACTTCAGATACTTCCTCGCCTTCGGCACCCGCGCCCGCTCCGACTCCCTCGCCGACTCCCACTCCGACCCCCACGCCGGATCCGATGCCGCAGCCGGCACCGGGGAGCGGTGTCTGGACGAACGATCAGCTCGCCGTCGTGGGCGGGACGCGCTCGGCCGCGGACTTCGCGGCGGCGGTGGGACCCGTGGCCGGAGTGGCCGCGGGCGATCTCCTGCCCCGTGCCGAGCCGGAGGCGGACGATGTGGGCAACCTCCACGTCCGTTTCGACCAGCGCAAGAACGGACTGCTGGTGGTCGGCGGAGACTTCACGGCCCACGCCGATACGGCGGGAAATCTTTATGCGGTCTTCGGCGACCCACGGGCCAGCGAGGTCCTGAGCTCGACGCCTTCGATCACCCCGGCCAGCGCCACGTCGATCGCCGGGGCGGCACGCCCCCTGGACGACCAGGTCGTTGGGGCTCCGCAGCTGATCTACTTCGTGGACGGCGGCGGCGCGTTGCACCTGGCCTACGAGGTCGAGGTCTCGGGGTCCGAGGCGGGAAGCCCGGTGGACGAGCTGGTCTACGTCGACGGCGGTAACGGAGTGGTGCTCGAATTTCACGCCCTCACTCACTCCGCCCTGTACCGTCAGGTGTACAACGGCAACCATACGACGCGCATCCCCGGCCCCACCCTGGCACGGCGGGAGGGTGCGGCGGCCACCGGCGATGCCATCATCGACGGCCTCTACAACAACCTCGGCTCGACCTACCAGTTTTATTGGAGCTTCTTCCATCGCGATTCATTCGACGGCCACGGCGCCCGGATGAACGCCACGGCTCACTGGGGAGTCAACTACAGCGACGCGAACTACAACAACGGTCAGATAATCTGTGGCGACGGCGACGTTACCCATACCAGCCCGCTGTGCCAGGCCTTCGATCTCGTGGTCCACGAGACCACGCACGGCGTTACGGCGACGACGGCCAAGCTGAACTACTGCAACGAGCCCGGGGCTTTGAACGAAGCCACGTCCGACATCATGGCGTCCGTGGCCACGGCGTACTATCAAGGCGTGAGCTCGCCGGCCGTCTGGAAGTTCGCGGAAGACATCTGGACGCCGTCCATTCCTGGCGACGCCCTGCGATATCTGGACGATCCCGCCCGCGACGGCCGCTCCAGCGACTGGTATCCCAGCCGTGTGCCCCCGGCTTCGTCCTGCAATTCGAACAATGACTTCGGCGGCGTGCATCGCAACTCGGGCATCGCCAACCTCGCTTTCAAGCTGATGGCGACCGGTGGTCAGCATCCCCGCGGCCGCTCCACCGTGGTGGTGGGGGGACTGGGGTACGACGCCGCTGGTCGCATCTGGTATCAGGGCCTTCGCTACTACCTGACCAGCACCTCGACCTTCAAGCAGGCCCGATACGCCATGGGTCGGGCGGCCCTGGATCTCTTCGGCCGCATCCCCCAGCCAGGCTGGGCGGTGAGGGATGCGTTCAACGCCGTGGGCGTGCCTCCGTAGCTGACCTTAATTAACTGCCCGCCACGGTCGCCCCATAGGTGGCTCATCGCTCGTGGAATCTTCTTTAAGGGCGCCTCTGGTGCGGGCGCCCGCTGGCCCACTTCGTCCTATAAGCCGGCAGCCTCAGCCAAGGATGGCAGAAGGAAACGGCAACGAGGGCCGGTGGCTCTGGCAAGGCGGCGGTCGAGCGTCGCCAGGGGAAGGTCGAATTGTTCAGCCACCGCGACGTACCAGGCGTCGTAGCTCGTGACGTTGGCCCGCAACTCCCAGACTCGTTCCGCGAAGGGCGTGAAGGGCACCAGCTCAAGGTCCAACAGGAGAAGATCACGGGCGGCGGCGCCGGCTTCCATCCGCCCGAGCCGGCCTTCGAGCTCGAACCGGCGAAGGATATTCGTGGCCTCCGCTAGAGCCAGATGGGGCGCGACCAAGCCGCCGGCTTGTAGCAAGTCCTCAGCCCACCGTCCTTCCGCGCCGGCATCCGACATCGCGGCGACCAGGAGCGAGGCATCGACAACCGCACTCACCGGCGGTCTGCATCACGGCTGGCCAGGATCTCTTCCGGGGAGAGCCTGGTTCCTGCCGTCGCTTTGCGCTCCCGGATCCGCTCGAGCAGCTTCTCGACCGGCGGGCGTCCTGCCAGACGCTCCAACTCGGCGCGCAGGTATTCCTGCATCGACTTGCCCAAGAGGGCTGCCCGCGCAGAAAGCTCATCCCTCACCGCATCTGGCACGTCGCGAATGGTGATCTGCACACTCATGCCTGCATTCTGACACCCCTGACTGCAAAATGGAAGCACCGATGATGAGGGTCTGGGTCCCCGGAAGGAGGGCGGTCCACACCTATAATCTGCTTCATGCCCTCCTCTCAGCACCACGTCACTCCGGACACGCCGCCGGGCGCGCAGCTCGTTCCCGGCGGTGCCACGTTCAAGGTGTGGGCGCCGGCCGCCGAGGCCGTCTATGTCGTGTGGCGCCAGCCCGGCGCGCCGGAGAGCGAAGCACAGAGACCGGGAGAGGATCATCGTCTCGTTCGCGATGAGGGTGGTTGGTGGGCCGGCTTCTTTCCCGGCGTGACCGAGGGCTCGCTCTACCGTTTCTGGACGGTGGGGCCGGGCGGCGAGGGCTTCAAGCGTGATCCCCGGGCCCGCGAGCTCGAGCTGGGCGGCTACCCGGAGGTCGACTGCATCGTCCGCGGATCGAATGATTATCCGTGGCACGACGAGGGGTTCCACCCGCCGGCGTTCAGCGATCTCATCCTCTACCAATTTCACATCGGCGTGTTCTACGCGGTGGGCGAAGACGGCCGGGATATCCGCCTCGGCCGGGTGAGCAAGTTTCTCGACGTGCTCGGACGTCTCGAATATCTCGTGGAGCTGGGCGTCAACGCCGTGCAGCCGCTGCCCGTGGTCGAGTGGCAGGGGCTGTTCAGCCGCGGCTACAACAATACGGATTTCTTTTCGCCGGAAACCGACTACTGTCTTCGCCCCGAAGAGCTGGGTCCATACGTCGAACGGATCAACGCCCTGCTGCGTGGGAAAGGCCGGCCCGAGCTGCGCGCCGAGGATCTCTACAGCCAGGGCAATCAGCTCAAGGCGATGATCGATCTGTTCCACGTCTATGGCGTGGCGGTGATCCTCGACGTCGTCTACAACCATGCCGGCGGCCCCTTCGACGCCGAGAGCCTGCGCTTTTTCGACTGGCCCCACAACCGGGATTGGTGGGATGCGGACAGCTACTTCCTCGGCGGCGATGGCTGGGCCGGAGGGCGGATCTTCGATTTTCAAAGGCCCGAGGTGCGGCGGTTCCTGCTCGACAACGCGCGCCTTTTTCTCGACGAGTATCACGCCGACGGTTTCCGCTACGACGAGGTGAGCGTCATCCGCGACAACGACGGCGGCGCTTTCTGCCGCGAGCTGACGGCGGAGCTGCACGCTCACCAGCCCGGCGCCCTTCACCTCGCCGAGTATTGGAACGACGACCGCGCCACCGCCGTCCTTCCCGTGCCCTGGGGTTTGGGCTTCGATGCCGCGCTGCACGACGGCTTGCGCAGGACCGTGCGCGATACGATCGCCGCGGCGGCCGGCGGCCAGTCCGCCTTCGTCGACCTCGACGTCCTGCGTGGGGCTCTCCACCGGCCGGACGGTTTCCCCGCCTCCTGGCAGGCCGTCACGCACCTGGAAAATCACGACCTGGTGGATGGCGACCGCGACGATCCGTCGAAGATAGAGCCGCGCATCCCAGCCCTCGCCCATTGGGACGACCGCCGCGACTGGCTGGCGCGCAGCCGCTCGCGGGTGGCGACCGGACTGCTGCTGACCGCCCCCGGCATCCCGATGCTGTTCATGGGCGAGGAGTTTCTCGAAGACAAGCCGTGGCACAACGATCCGGATCGCGCCGACCTGCTGATCCATTGGTCCGGCCTCGACTTCCCGGGGCCGATGCGGGATTTCCTGCGCTTCACCCGTGAGCTCTGCCGGCTGCGCCATCGCCACCCGGCGCTGCGGGGCGAGGGGCTCAACGCCTACTTCAATCACAACGCGGACCGTGTCCTGGCCTTCCAGCGCTGGGTCGAGGGAGTGGGACGCGACGTGATCGTCGTCGTTACCCTGAGCGAGACGACGCACTGGAGCTATCCGCTGCCGTTCCCGGTGGGCGGCTTCTGGCACGAGGTCTTCAACAGCGACGCCTATGACAGCCTGCCGGGGGACGGCTCCGAGAATCCTTCCTACAACCCTCAGACCGCAGGCAACGGTGGAGGCGTCACCGCGGGCGGTCCGCCTCTCCAGGGCTGTCCGGCCTCGGCGCGTATCGTCATTCCCGCGAACGGGCTGCTCGTCTTCGCGCGGGACCTCGGCGATCCATTGATTGGAGACTTGTTGTAACGTCGATATCTCTCCGAGCGCCTCTAACCAACGGCCGCCGCTTCCCTCAAGTCCCGGCGGCCGGTGGCAAGGCACGGTGCCCTGCCCGCAAGCCCGGCTCCGCCGGGAGGAGGCCCCATGAGCTTCAGATTCAGCGATCTGATCGTCGACGTCGTTCCCGAGGCGAACATCAAGTTCTACACCTGCTACCTGGGTACGGCCTGTCCGAACCCGAGCTATCTCTGCCGCATCCCCACCTTCAAGCTGTGCCCGCTGGCGACCTGCAAGGGCAATACGTACGTCGCCTGCGAGCTCGGCACCCGTCCTCCCTTCACCGATTGCGGCGGAACGATCTGGGGCTGCGGCGGGACCGTCATCGACGTCAATCCCGGGGATCTGGTGTCGGATCTGGCCACCCTCAAACAGGCTCTGCACACGGCCCTCGAGCACGTGGATGCCCAGGAGAAGGTGCTCCGGGGAGGAGGCGGGCTCCGCACGCGCGCCGAGGCCGAGGCCGTCGAGTCCAAGCTGCAGTCGGCACTCAAAGAGGTGCAGGCTCAGAAGGCAAACCTGAAGTAAAGTCGACCCTCCGGCGGCGCTCCCCGGGGCGCCGCCGGACCCCGTGTCTCTGGGAGCCGTCATGCAGAAAATCCGCGAGCAGGAGATCCTCGGGCGCGACCTGCGCGCCAATCCGGCCTACGAGCTGGTGCTGTTCGACCGTCTGGAGCCGGACCTTCGGAAGGCTCTCGCGAGCCTCGAAAAAGAGCCCGGTTTCTATGGCGTCCTGCGGCCCGCCGCCCCGTCTTCCGGGAACCTCAAGTCCGTGGATCGCGATACGGCCCTGCTGTTCCTCACCCTGCGCGAGCCCGGCCGCCTGCCGGGGTACGTCCGTCTCCTCTCCGGCGAAGGCGCGGCGCGCGTGGCGGCCCAGCTCGTGGCGGATGGCGTGCTGGAGATCGCGAGGGATGGCGCCTTCGTCTCCGGCGCCACGGCCTTCGATTTGCTCTGGGAGGAGGGAAGCGGCGAGGCGCGGGGAGGCGGCGGCCGGCTCGCGGAGCTTTCGCGAGCCGCTTTGCGCTACGGCCAGTCGCTCGCCCTCACCGATCCCCTGCGGCTGTCGCTGCGTCTCTATGGCTACAACCGCCGGCCGCTCACTCCGGCCTGGAAGCGCCTGCTTCCGGACGCCGCCGCCGTCGAGCGCCATCTCGGCATCGGCGCGGGCGGCCCGCACCGCCGGCTCCTCGACCGGAGCTGGTCGCGCAGCGGACCCTCGGACTCCTGGCTGAGCTGGCGGCGGCGCGGAAAGGATGACGGGGGACGGTTGGCGGCGAACGGCGCCACCTGGAAGCTCTACGTCAGCCCCGCTCCCGAGGCCCTGGCGGACGGTTTCGGCCGTATCCTCGACGCCCTGGCCGCGACCCGCGCCCCGCAGTTCAAGATCGGCACCGACGCCGCCGGTCTCCTGCGCCCCGACAAGATGGTCGCCTACTTCCCCAGCTTCGAGCGGCTCGCGGCGGCGGCCGAAGCCTTGACCGAGCGCCTCGACGGCACCCCGGCCCAGGGCGTTCCCTTCACCTCGGAGATCGGCGCCGAGGGGCTGCTGTCGTGGGGTGTCGATCCGCCCGCGGACTCGCGGTGGAGCGGGCGCGAAAGCTGGCGCCTGTGGCTCACGCACCGGCTGGCGATGGCCCTCCTCTCCGGGAAGAAATCCGAAGCACCGGGCGCCGAGCCCTGGCGCTTCGCCCTCGAACGCCTGCGCCTGGAGGGTGTGGACACCGATTCCTGGACTCCGGGCGGAACGCTCTTTCGCGAGGCATAGGAGATTTCAGAATGGCCATCACGGATTCCCTGCTCCTTCCTCCCGACGTCCTCCTGGTTCCGGTCGCCGACCTGTCGGAGGAGCTGCGCGGCCAGCTCCGCTGTGAGGAGGGGGACTATGCCGTCACCCGTCCCCGCTCGCGCCGGCCCTCGCGTGTCGTCGACGCCCAGGCCGCGGCGCTGATCGGCGAGTTCAAATCGCCGCGCACCATCGTCGAGGCCGTCCTGCGCTACAGCCTGGCGCGCGAGGTCGATCCCGAAGAGACCCTGGAGCAGGCGTACCCGCTCCTGCAGGGGCTCGTGGGCTCCGGCTTCCTGGTGGCCGAGGGGGACGCGGGGGCCGAGAGCATCCACCCGACCCTGCTTCCCGGCGACGAGATCGCCGGCTTCGAGGTCGTGGAGTGCGTGCAGGGGCTGGAGGATACGGAGCTGTACCAGGTGCGCGGTCTGGACCGGACCGATCAATTCGCCGCCCTCAAGATCGAGCGTCCAGCCTCGGCCGGCAAGACCGGTCTCTTCGAGCGCGAGGCCGCCATCCTGGAGCACCTTGACGGCGATGGCGCCCCACGCCTGCTGGCCTCGGGCGAGATCGACGGGCGGCGGTATCTCGCCATCGAGTGGCTGGCCGGAGTGGACGCCGTCACCGCCGCCGAGGAGCTGCGGCGGACGGGAGACCGGGCCGGTCTGCTGGCCCTCTGCCGCGCCATCGCCCATGCCTACGCGGGCCTCCACGAGCGCGGCGTGATCCATGGCGACGTTCATCCCCGCAACGTGCTGGTGGCGGCGGACGGCGGCGTCCGCCTCATCGACTTCGGCATCGCGCGCTGGGAGGGCCTGCCGGCTCCCCTGGACCGCATCTGGCGCGGCGGTGTCGCCTTCTACTTCGAGCCCGAGTACGCCCTGACCGTGCAGGCCGGCGTCGCGCCGCCGGACGCGACCCCCGAGGGCGAGCAGTATGGCGTCGCCGCCTTGCTCTACCAGTTGGCGGCGGGAGTCCACTCCCGCGATTTCTCGCTCGAAAAAACCGAGATGTTCCGCCAGATCGCCGAGGAGCCGCCGCTCACCTTCGCCGCCCGGGGCCTCGAGCCCTGGCCGGAGACCGAGACCCTCCTGGCCCGCTCGCTCGCCAAGGATGCGGCGGGGCGCTTCGCCTCGCTCGCCGCCCTCGCCGAGGCTCTCGATCATGTTGCAACACCCGCTGAGCCGGCGCGCAATCCTTCAGGCCCGTCGCCGGTCGACGCCCTGCTGGCCCGGGTGCTCCAGCGGATCGGTCTCGAAAGCCCGCTGCTCGCCGAGGGCCTGCCCGAGGCCCCCCGGGGCTCGATCAAGTTCGGCGCCGCCGGCATCGCCCTCGCGTGCCTGCGGCTGGCGCAGACGCGGGAGGACGCGGCCCTGCTCTCCCTCGCCGACCTGTGGTCCACGCGGGCGCTACACGATGTGGATCGGGAGGATTCCTTCTACAACCCGGCGCTGGAGCTGGGGCCGGAGATCGTGGGCCGCGTCTCGCCGTACCACACCGCCAACGGCCTTTTTTGCGTGCAGGCGCTCGTCTCCCATGCGCAGGGGGATGGGGGATTGCAGCGCGAAGCCGTCGCCGCCTTCCTCGCCGGGGCGCGAAAACCTTGCGAAAACCTCGACCTGACCCTCGGCCGCTCGGGAGTCCTGCTCGCCGCCTCCCTCCTCCTGGATACGTTGTCGGGAGACGCCAACGCCGAAGCGCGCAAAGAGCTGACCGCTCTGGGCGACAGCCTCCTCTCGGATCTCTGGAAGGAGCTGGACGCCCAAGCTCCCATCGCCCGCTGCGACCGCCTGGCGAATCTGGGAATCGCCCACGGCTGGGCCGGCTATCTCTATGCGAGCCTGCAATGGTGCCGTGCCTCCGGAACCCCGCGTCCGCCCCGGCTCCCAGAGCGCCTCGCCGAGCTCGCGGCCACCGCGCAGCCGTGGGGCCGTGGCCTTCGCTGGCCCTGGTACGGAGTGGAGGAGGATCACAAGAGAAACGCCGGCTCCATGCCCGGCTGGTGCAACGGCAGCGCCGGCTTCGTCTTCCTCTGGACCCTGGCTCACCGCGAGCTGAAGGACCCCCGCTGGCTAGCCCTCGCCGAAGCCGCCGCGATCAACGCCTGGGAATCGCCGGAAGGCAACGGCAGCCTCTGCTGCGGCCTCGGGGGCCGCGCCTACGCCCTCCTCAACTATTACCGTAACGGGGGCGGCGTTGAATGGCTGGTCCGTGCCCGCGACCTCGCCAACCGAGCCTCTCTCGAGATCGGAAAAGGTTCTGAACGCGAGGACAGCCTCTATAAAGGCCCAATCGGAGTCGCCCTGCTGGCTGCGGATCTAGCCCATCCGGAAACGGCGGCCATGCCGTTTTTCGAGGAGGAGGGGTGGGGCGGGTAAAGCGCTGACCTTGCGGCTCCGCGCCCGAGCGACCTCGCTTCGGTCTGCCGCGGAGGATTCCTTTTAGATTAGACCGGCGTTCCCGATTCCTGAGACGCCCCACGGGGTAGCTGGCGCTACCCCGCGGGCGTCTCTACATTGGGGTCGTATCGGTGTGGAAATTAGAACGCTGAGGCCTTTCTGAAGGGTCACCTGATCTCCTCCTACGGGCGCCGCCGATCCGGATCACGTCGCCAGTTCGTCCCCCACTGTAGAGACGCCCGGAGGGTAGCGCCAGCTACCCCGTGGGGCGTCTCCGAGGCGGCGAAAACCGTTCAGAAGGCGAGGGCCTTCCCCCGGGAGCAAGGAAGGATTTACAAGGGCGACTGTTGGATTGACCAGGACAGGACGGTGGGACTGCATGGTGCCCCGAAGGGGCAAAGGCATGTAGGAGCCTGGGGCTGGCGCTGTTTGCCAGTCCTTGTAGAGACCCTTCTGCGCCGCGGTCTTCTTCTGATCCCGTTTCTCCTCTCCCCGAGTGGGGGAACCGTTTTTCGACTTGGGGAAAGGCTCCCCCGAGTTGGGGAGAGCCCGCCCCACTCGATTGGACGCAATCCCGACTTGGGCAACGCTTCCCCCACTCGATTTGTCGCAATCCCGACTGGGGGAGGCCTTCCCCCACTCGGGAGAGCCCTCCCCCTCCTCGCTCAAGCGCTTCGAAGGGTTCCCCAACTCGGGAGAGGCTTCCCCCGCTCGCCGGGGGGCTCTGGGCCAGCAGGTCTCTACGTCCTTCGCTGAAAAGATGGCGTTTCTGCCGCGCATTCTCCTAGGGAAGACCGAACCGGGCAGGGGAGCACATACAATGCCCCGATGCTTCTCCGTCGCCTGCTGCTGCTGATCCCCCTCCTCCTATCCCTCACCTCTCCCTGCCTCGCCCAGACCCCCGAATCCGCCAAGGCGGACTACGACGTGCTTCAGCGCTGGCGCTTCCGCGGCGAGCCCATCGTCGTGCCGGCGGGGGGCATCCGGTGGAGCGACGAGGGGGGCTCGTGGACTCTGGAGTCGGGACGGATCTGGCTGGAGGAGCCGACGTCCACGGGCTTGGTGACCGGCTTCGTGTTCGACGGGAAGGGGCGGTTCCAGATGGCGGTGCCGGACCCGATCGAGCTGGCCCAGCTTCGCCGGTTCGCCCAGAAGCCGGAGCTCGCGGGCATCGACGAGCCTTTCTCCTCCCTGGTGCTGCGCACAGCGGGGGAGCTCCCTTTCAAGGGGATCGACCTTCCGGCGCCCAGGGCATTCGAGGTCAATAAGCTCGCCCGGGAGCGCCACCTGCAGTGGCTCACCCAGCGCTTCCTGGATGTCGACTCGCGCATCGTTCAGGCCCTGCTGAACCCGCACGACCGCTATCTGCGGGCGGACATGAAGACCGGCGATTTCGGCTGGTTGACCTATGACTACGACGCGCAGCGGCTGGAGGAGATCCGGCTGCTGTCCTTCAACACCGCCTTTCCCTCCGAGGAGGTCTGGGTCGCGCTCGACCGGCCCGCCGACCGCGACTCCCGAGGCCGGCCCAACAGCAAGTGGAGCCCGGCCATCGACATTCAGCACGTGGACGTCAAGGCCGATCTCACCCAGGGCGGGCGCGACAAGGACTGGATGAAGGCGCGGTTTCAGATCGGCGTGCGCTTCATCCCGCAACACGACGGCGACCGGGCCGTGCTCTTCGTGCTCGATAACTATGCGAAGGTGGCGTCGGTCAGCGAGAACGGCAAGCCGCTACCCCTTCTGCGCGATCACATCGGTGACCGCAGCAACGGGCTCGACGGCCGCATCTACGACGCCTCGCTCGTCGTGTTGCTCGACCGTCCCCTCGTCCGCGGCGAGGAGCGCCGGCTGGATTTCGCCTACGAGGTCGATCTCCGTAATTACGCCCCGGGCCGCGACTGGTATCCCGGAACGGATGGCGACGAGACCATCCTCTCCGACTCCCACACGGCGCGCCTGGAGCTGACGGTGCGCAAGAAGTTCGAGGTCCGCGCCATGGGCCGGCGGGACGAGGCGGGCGACCGCGACGACGGCAAGACCACGACCTCCGTCTGGATCGTGGATCACCCCGTGAAGATGCTCACCTTTTCTTTCGCCGATCATTTCCGTGAGGAAAAGGTTCAGGCTCCGGGCGTGCCGGACGTCATCGGCTTTGGCTCGCGGGCCAACGTCGGCGGCCTGAACAGCTTCCGCAACGTCGCCGAGGACGTGAGCCACGCGTTCGCCTTCTATCAGGATCTTTTCGGCATCAAGCTTCCCCCGGAGCCGGTTTACGTCACGGGCATCCACGCCGGACACGGGCAGGCTTTCGACGGCTTCATCGAGCTGTCGGAATATACCTTTTCAATCCTGGGTCCGGGGGCGGCCGAGCTGTTCCGCGGCCACGAGGCGGCGCACCAATGGTGGGGAGTGGAGGTGGGGGCGGCCTCCTATCGCGACGCGTGGCTCGGCGAGGCCTTCGCCGAATACTCCTCCATGATGTTCGTGGAGGCCAAGGTGAAGGACGGTCCCAAGCTTTTCCAGGAGATCATCCGCGCCTACGACGACGAGCTCAACGGCTCCATTCAATCCAGCTTCAGCAAGTTCGCCCGGCCGGACGTGAGCCGCCTCAATCACGCGCACGGCAACCGCATTGGCCCCATCGGTCACGGCTGGCGGGCCAACACCGGCGACGTGCCCACGGCCTACTCGTCCCAGGTGTATGCCAAGGGCGCGCTGGTGCTCCACATGCTGCGCGGCATGCTGCGCGACCAGACCCGGAGCGATCAGGCTTTTATCGACATCCTGCGCGACTTCCTGGCATCCCACAAGGGCGGCTTCGTCTCGACGAAGGACTTCCAGGACGCCGTGACCCGCCGCGCTCCGGGTGACTGGTCGTGGTTCTTCGACGAGTGGGTGGACGGCACGGGTATCCCCACTTATCGCTGGAGCTACCAGATCGGCACCGCGCCGGACGCCGGCGGCAAGTGGCCCGTCACCCTCAAAGTCCGCCAGTCCGATGTTCCCGCGGGATTCAAGATGTCCGTTCCCGTCATCGTGGACTTCGGAGGCGGCAAGACGGAGCGCCTGCGGGTGATGGTGGACGAGCCGGAAAAAACCTTGACCCTGCCCTTTGCGGAGAAGCCGCGGAGCCTGATCTTCAATCCCGACTCCGAGGTGCTCGCGAAGATCAAAAAGGATTGAGGAATGGTATGAGTAATCCCTACGAGAAGATCTACGCCGTCATCCGGCGCGTGCCGCGCGGCAAGGTCGTCACCTACGGGCAGGTGGCGGCTCTCGCGGGGCTGCCCAAGCGGGCGCGCCTGGTGGGGACGGCGTTACGGGAAGCGCCGGATGGCGCCGATCTCCCCTGGCAACGGGTGATCAACGCGGGCGGCAAGGTCAGCAGCCGTGGCGACCTCGGCGTGAGGGAAGGCTATCAGCGCCATCTCCTGGAAGAGGAGGGCGTGGTCTTCAATGCCCACGGCCGCACCGATCTCGAACGTTTCGGCTGGGACCCGGACGCCGTGCCGCGGCGGCGGGGGAGCACTCGACGCTGCTCGTGACTTTTGCCGTAAGCACTTTCATGGACTGTGACTCCTCCTCTAGGCTATCCGAACCCTTGCCCGCGTGACTAAAATGACAACCAATGCGGGAAGTCTTCGCATTAATCCGAAACACCGTCTTTGTGGCTTTCTAGCAATGCTCGAATCTCCTGGGCGCCCTTTCGGCCTATTCCTGGGATTTTTCCTGCGGCCTTTAAAATCGGATAGACCATAGATCCCCGCGCCTGCTAACGCTTCCGCCACCCTCTCAGAAAGCCCTTCCTCTCTCCAGAGCTCGAAAATAAACCAGTCGGAAAATCTCCTGATAGCCTTGGCGTACTCTAATCGACACTCTTCACACCCAAGAACATGCCTGAGTAGTTTCATGCCGCTCATAAGGCTGATAACACCGTCAGAGAGCTCGGTCACGGTCGGATGGCTCGCACTGGTCGCACTACGCATGCGTTCGCTCCTTATTTAGGCTCAACAGGTCACCCCATCATCTCGCCGGTAGGGCCGTAGATGAACGCACCGAGCCGTTTCTCATGGACCGTGGCGGCGATTCCTCGCGCGAGCCGCTCCGACTTGCAGCTCACCAGGGCTCGCCGATACCTTCGAAGCTCGTCTACCACACGACTTAATTCTGACCAGCCCTCCTGGACCCACGGCGCACCAAATCGGATTCGGTCGTAATCAAGCTCTTCGTTTCGACTTGGAATGAACAGCAACAACACGCACCAACACAATAGAGGCCTGGCGATGGCATGCTCAAGGAGGCGTTCGCACGAGACGAACCTTAACCCTTCGACCGGGCTGGCGCCGACGATCTCGGGCCATGTCGAGGCATAGAGTGCCCGCCGTTTCCAGTCTCTGAGCATTGCCTCGGAGGCCAAGCTCGTCTCTCTCTCGAATCGGTCTCTGTCCTCTTCGCCGAGCCACGCGACGGCGAGCTTGAGGACTTCCCGGCCGAGCTTCACCCGGCGCCTCTCTGCCGATGCTTCCTTCTTCTTCCTTTGCTCATTCGCCCACCAGGCCGCGACTTCGGGATACTCGACGATCCCGAACGAAGGTTCATTTTCACAGTCTGGATCAAGAGCAAGGCGGGAGCTGAGCAGGCTAGCCATTGGTCAGGAGGAACCGAGGAGATGGCTTCGCAAAGAAACTCCTCTGCCGCGGCAGGAGGAATGCCCCATTCTTCGAGGAGGCCTTGGCGGGGTACAGCGCTAACTGGACTTCACTGAGGTAGGTTGGACAGCGAGCGAGAAGGTGCCTCACGACGAGCTGGTTTTGCTCGCGAGGCAGGAGGCAGGCGAGGAAGTCTTCGATTCCGGCAGTTGGGAAATGTTCCATGGGCGTTTCCATTCGGTTCCTCTCGGCGGACTGCGAGAGGAATAGTGGCTGGGAAGCGGCCATCTTGAAGCTCTTTCTTCCAAGCTTTCCGGGGGATTGCAGTAGTAGCGCAGAGGCAGCGATCCCTCTGCTATCATGAGCCTCCGGAATACCGTCCTGAGGCGACATTTGGCGAAGAGGCCGCCGCGAGAGTTACCCCCAGAGGAGCGAAGTCTCACCCGGACGTGTCACGCTTTGGCCTCTCAACGCACTCCAATCTATGAAAGGCACTCAATCTTTTGAGGGAGGCACGATGATCCGCTCGTTCCGCTCGCTGCTCGTCTCGATGCTGGCCCTGTGGCGGGGGCTGTCTCAGAAACAGGTCGGCGCGAAGGCCGGCTTGGTGGCGGATTCGATCTCCTATCACCTCCGCAAAGGCGATCTGGCCGTCCAGGATCTCTTCGAGCGTCTGCTCGCCGGCCTGCAAGCCCGGCCGGCGGAGGTCGCCGTCGTGACCGGGTGCCTCGAAGCCCTGGAGGCCCTGGAGAAGGAGACGAAGCTCACGGTCGCCGAGCGCGACGAGGTGGAGAGATGCATCCTGGACATCACGCGGCTCTCCCGCCGGATTCTTTCCGAGGCCGTCTTGAAGTCCCGCGAGCCTCCGGCACCGGATGCCTACCCGCAGCCCGCCGACCTTGAGTCGGCCCGCTGGCAGGCCGGAGAGTCGTGGGCGAAGCTCGCGAAGCTTCCGGAAGACCAGCAACTCGCGGTGGTGCGGGTGGCCCGGGAGTTTCAAACCTTTGCGCTGGCCGAGCGGGTATGCGAGGAGTCGGTGGTCCAGGCCTGGCGCGACGTCGAGCGCACCGCCTCGCTGGCGCGGCTCGCGCAGGAGATCGCCGAGAAGGTCCAAGGACCGGAGGTCTGGCGCAACCGCATCCAGGGCTACGCGCTCGGGTACGTCGCGAATTCCCTGCGGGTGCCGGGCGACCTTGAGGCAGCGGACGCGGTCTTGGAGAAGGCTCTGCGCCTTTGGGATGCCGGCTCCGATCCGGACGAGGTTCTCGATCCCGGCCGGCTGCTCGACCTGCAAGCGTCGCTACGCCGAGATCAGCGCCGGTTCGACGAGGCCCTGGCGCTTCTGGAGGAAGCCCTTCGGATCGGACGCTGCCGGGAGCGCTACCTCCTCAATAAGGGACATACCCTGGAGGTCATGGGCGAGTACGAGCGCGCCGTCGAGGTCCTCCAGGCGGCGCAGCCTGGAGTGGAGAGCGGCGGCGACGATCGCCTGAGAGCCAGCCTCCATCACAATCTGGCGCTGAGCCTGACTCACCTGGGCCGCTATCGCGAAGCCGCCAAGCTCGGCCGGGATCTACGGAGACGGTCCGTCGAGCGGGGGGACGAGATCTGGACGATCCGTGGAATTTGGTTGGACGGGCGCATCGCCGCGGGCCTGGGCCGGCGAGAGGAGGCTCTCAGTCTCCTGGCACAGGCGCGGGCAGAGTTTGACCGGCGCAACATGTCTTATGACGTAGCCTTGGCACTGCTGGAGGAGGCGGTGCTGCTGCTGGAGGAGGGCCGGGCGGCCGAGGTCAAGGGGCTGGCCAAGGAGCTATCCAAGGTTTTCGAGTCGAAAGGGATCCACAGGGAGGCCCTGGTCGCACTCAAGCTCTTCAAGGATGCAGCCGAGCAGGAGGCGGCCACGGCCGAGCTGGCCCGCCGGGTGCTGGGCTACCTCTTCCGAGCCCGCTACGACCAGGGCCTCCGGTTCACGAGGTCCTGAGCCAGGTGCTACTAGCCGTTGGGGTCAAGCCCGGCGCCGGCATCCGGCGCTGGCTGGGGCGCGGGTGCGGCGTTCCTGCCGTCGGGGTCGAGTCCGGGGCCTGCGTCGGCGGTGGCCCCGCTCCAGAGGGAGGTGAGGTAGCCCCAGAGCGAGCCCAGGGGAGCCTGGCTGGCCCCGGGGGTCAGAAGAGAGGCGGTCACGGCAAGGGCGGCGAGAGATCGGCGCATCGGAGTTCCTTCCTGCGCGGCACCGGCTGCGAGCCTTCAGGGTCCGCGCGGGCCGCGCTTACCTTCATAGTGCTTCAGGTGAGACGCGCCGTGCGAAAAATCGCAGCGGCGTGCTAGTGGAGGAAAGGATGAGACGAAGGAATTTGTTGTCGCGCCTGTTCCGGGCTCTTTCCGGCAGGACGCAGATCGCCTTCGGCAAGAGGACGGGCATCCATCACGTCCTCGTGGCGAAATATGAGGGGGGGCTGGTCGATCCCAGCCTTGATCACCTCCAGAGAATGGGGCAGTTGGGAGCCGGCCTCACGGTCGCGGCCGGAGAGCAGCTCCTGGATCTCGCCGACGCTCTGCGCCAGCCCAGGCAGCGGGCCGGGCACGGAGCCGGGGCCATCGCCCCCGAGCTGACGGCCCTGATCTCCGGTTTCTTCCAGCGCCTGCTACGCCTGCCGCTGCCGCAGGATGCCCCCCGTGCTGAGGACCGGCAACGCACCGCCGAGCTCTGGCGGCGCCTCGCGGAGCTTCCGGAAGACCAGCAGCTCGCGGTGGTGCGGGTGGCCCGGGAGTTTCAGACCTGGACGCTGGCCGAGCGAGCGTGCGAGGAGTCGGTGGTCCAGACTTGGCGCGACCTCGGGCGAACGGCCTCGCTGGCGCGGCTCGCGCAAGAGATCGCTGAGCAGGTTCAGGGGCCGGAGGGCTGGCGCCACAGAATCCAGGGCTACGCGCTCGGATTCGTCGCGAATTCCCTGCGAGTGCCGGGCGAGCTCGAGGCGGCGGACGCGGTCCTCGAAAAGGCCCTGCGCCTTTGGCATGCCGGCTCCGATCCGGACGCGGTGCTCGATCCCGGCCGGCTGCTCGACCTGGAAGCGTCGCTGCGGCGAGACCAGCGCCGGTTCGACGAGGCCTTGGCCTTGTTGGAGGAGGCTCTTCGGGTCGGGCGGTGCCGGGAGCGCTACCTCCTCAATAAGGGACATACCCTGGAAGTCATGGGCGAGTACGAGCGCGCCGTCGAGGTCCTCCAGGAGGCGCGGCCTGGAGTGGAGAGCGGCGGCGACGATCGCCTGAGAGCCAGCCTCCATCACAATCTGGCGCTCAGCCTCACTCACATGGGCCGGTATCGCGAAGCCGCCGAGCTAGGCCGGGATCTACGGAGACGGTCGGTCGAGCGGGGGGACGAGATCTGGACGATCCGTGGAATTTGGTTGGAGGGGCGCATCGCCGCCGGCCTGGGCCGGCGAGAGGAGGCTCTCAGGCTCTTGGCGCAGGCGCGAACGGAGTTTGACCACCGCAACATGGCCTATGACGTGGCGCTGTCGCTGCTGGAGGAGGCGGTGCTACTTCTTGAGGAGGGCCGGACAGCCGAGGTCAAAGTGCTGGCCAAGGAGCTATCCAAGGTCTTCGAGTCGAAAGGCGTCCACCGAGAGGCCCTGGGCGCGCTTCGGCTCTTCCACGAAGCCGCCGAGCAGGAGGCGGCCACCGCCGAGCTAGCTCGGCGAGTGCTGGGCTACCTCTTTCGAGCCCGCTACGACGAGGGCCTCCGGTTCACGGCTTCATGATCCGCGTGCTATTGCCGGAGATCGCCAATCCTCACTCCCCCACGAACCGCTCCAGGAACGCCGTCGCGATGGGCGACTTCTCGACTTCTGCCTTGTCGAGCGGATTGTTCCACCACAGGCCGTCGCTGTTGGCGAGCAGGATCAGTGTGAGGTGTCGGTCGGGAACCTTGAGGTAGAGGGCGGAGTACTGCGTCTCCCATAAGCCGGAGTGCCAGACGAGCTTGTGACCACGGTAGTCCTGGATGAACCAGCCCAGGCCGTAGGGGAGGGCGGCGCCGGCCGCGGTATGCATGGGGGTCATCATCTGCCGGACGGAGGCCGGGGATATGAGCTTGCCGGCGTCGAGCGCGATGTCGAGCTTCGCCATGTCGAGCACGGTCGAGACGACTCCGCCCGCGGCACCGTCGCCCTGGGGCTCGGGATATGCGGACCGCACCGGGGCGCCGTTCGCGTCCAGATGGTAGGGGCGGGCGAGCGCCTCCGCCAGGTCGGCGCGCAGGGGCAGGTTGCGGTTGATGCGGGCGGACCGGCTCATCCCCGCCGGAACGAAGATGTAGCGCTCGACGAGGGTCGAGAAGGGCTCGCCCGTCATCTCCGCCATGGGACGCGAGGCCCAGGAGTACATCGGCGGGTTGTAGCGGAAGCTCTCGCCCGCCTTGCCGGTCACGGTGTGCGAGAGAAGGTTGCGCAGGGTCAGGGGCTCGCTGTCGCAATGGAGGTCGCGGGAGAAGATGCCGCCGCCCTTGCGGAAGTCGTCGCAGAACTCGGTGTAGCCGCGGTAGGTCGTCATCGGCCGGTCGAGGTCGAGCTTGCCGAGCTCCACCAGTTTCAGCGCCACCGTGGCCGCGATGGGCTTGGTGACGGAGGCGATGTTGTAGGGCGTCTCCGGCGTCGCCGGCCGGTGCTGCTCCAGGTCCGCGAAGCCGAACCCACGGGCGAGGATCACCTTGCCGTCCTGGACGATCGCGACGGAGAGCCCCGGAATGTGCGCCTTGACGCGGAGCTCGTCGAGCGTCGCGGCGAAGCCGGTGGCGAGGTCGGGCGGCCGTTGGGCGCCCACGGCCGGCCGGGGAGGTGACGCCGCGCAGGCGGCGAGGAGGAGGCAGAGGCTCAGGGCGTAGAGGATCTTCATGGGCTCCGGTCAGGCTTGAAGACTCGACTAACGGCCCCCTGGGAGCGGCGGCACCGTCTGCGCTTCGAGCTGCCGGCAGGTCGCGCCGGCACAGTGGCTGAGACCGTGGGCGATGCCGGAGAGGCTGTTCAGCCAGTCGAGGGGAAGCCGGTTGCGGAGGTTGTTGGTCTCGTCGGGATCGGCGTGCAGATCATAGACCTCGCGTTCGCCCGTTTCGTACTCCACGAACTTGAAGTCCGCCGTGCGCAGCCCCACGTGGGCGGGATAGTTGGTGACGGCCTTCTCGTCCTGCGGATCGAGGGGCTCGAGCACCGAGTCGCCGGTGGTGGGCGGCGCGGGCGGAAAGGCGAACTGCTCCAGGAGGACCGCCTGCCGCCAACCGGCCGGCGTCTGCCCGCGTAAGAGGGGGGCGAGCGAGCGGCCGTCGGGAGCGAGGGGCAGGACGGCGCCCGCCAGCTCGGCGAAGGTGGGCGCCATGTCCACGCTGGCCGTCAGCGCCGTCACCGTGGTACCCGCCGGCACGCCGGGGCCGCGAATCATCAGCGGCACGTGGACGTCCGTCTCGTACGGGGTGTATTTGCCGGGCTGCAGACGGTGCTGGCCCATGTGGAAGCCATTGTCGGAGGTGAAGACGACGTAGGTGTTGGCGAGCTGCCCCGAGTCCTGAAGCGCCTGCACCAGGGCCGCCACCGCCTCGTCCACTCCCTGGAGCGCCTGCCGCTGCTTGCGGTAGAGGGCATCGATGGCGGCGATCTGCCCGGCCTTGAGGCGGGGCATGGCGCGAAGGCGGGCGGGCTTGTCGGTGACGTTCGATTCGTTGAACGACGGTGTGCGAGGGGCTTGGAGACCCGGGAAGAGATTGGCGTGGCGCCTCGCCGGGGTGGACGGCCGGTGCGGCGCATAGGTGGCCAGGTAGAGGAAAAACGGCTGGCCCGTTCCCGCCGTGCGGCGGACGAAGTCCGTGGCCTTCCCTGAGAGCACGTCGGTCATGTAGTCCGCCGCCGTGCCACCGTACTTGACCCTTTTGCCGTTCTCGTTGAGCGTGTAGCGATAGGAGGCGTAGGGGCTGCCCGCCACGGGGCTCGCCCATTCGTCCCATCCGGGCGGGACGTGCGACGGATCCTCCGTTCCCGGATAGTCGTTCAGATACTTGCCGAAGAGGGCCGTGCGATAGCCCGCGGCGTGGAGCGCCGTCGCCATCGTCGTCGACTCGTGGCCGAGCTCGTCGAAGCGCTCGTAGCCGCCGTCCGGCGGGAAGTTCGTATAGACCTGGTGATTGTGGGGATACTGGCCGGTGAGGATCGTCGAGCGCGACGGGCAGCAGAGCGAGAGCGGCACGAAGTGGCTGGCGAACGTCGTTCCCTGGGCGGCGATGAGAGCCCGCGTGCGCGGCATGAAGTCGAGCGAGCCGAGAGTCAGCTCCTGGTCGTCTGTGAGAATGAAGACGATGTTGGGACGGACCGCCGCGGCCCCAGGGGCGGCGGTGGGCGTTGGGGTAGTGCCGTTCAGGACTGTGGCGCCTGAGAGCAGCGCGGCGAGGAGAGCCAGCAGGAGAATCGGGATGCGTGTCACGGCGGCTGAAAATCGATGAGATATCATTCTTGGATGATGGTACATCGAGTTCCTGGAATCGCAGCCGCCCATGGCTAGAAGCTACCGCACCGAGCAACCCGCCGCCGCGGCCCGGCGCCGCGTCAAGCTGGACGAAGAAGGGGCTCCGGTCCTGCCCAGGATCATCGAGCGGAAGCCCCTGCCGGGGGATATCCACCCGGTTTCCGCCGCCATGTTGCGGCGTGTGCTGAAGCGGGAGGTGCCTCTCATGTACCTCCATGGCCTCAGCCGGATCGAATTGAGGCCGCGAAGCTCCCCCGAGGTTGGAAAGCCGTTCGCCCTCTACCGGCGCGCCGAGAAGAGCATCATCCTCTACTCACTACCCCTCCAGTGGACCTGGAAGTTTTTCCCGTCGGTCAAGCTCGCGGCCGAGATGCGGCGTTTCTTCGCCCAGCTCGACGTGTCGGCGCAGGGCGTCGAGGTGTCGTGGCCGGCGCGTGAGGTTCTCAGCCTGTGGTACTACATCGAGGTGCTGGCCCACGAGCTCGGGCATCACTACCGCTGGCAGCACCGAGGCCGCCGTGGAGGCGGCAGCTTCACCGCCCACGAGGAGTTCGTGGCGGAGATCCACTCGCATCGTTTCTACCAGGTTTTTTTGAAACGGGCACGCGAGGCGGGGAAGCCGGAGGGTTGATCGATCTCCGGAAAAGGCCTTCATGACTGCCTTGAGTCCACCCGAAGTCTGGATGCGCGGCCCCATCCCGGACATTCTTCCCCTCCTACAGCCCGTGGCTCATTCGCTTCTCCAGTCCCTGGAGGAAGTGCGCGCCGTGGTAGGTTCGCTTTCGGCCTCGGATCTCTGGGCTCGTCCCGGTGGGGCCGCTTCGGTAGGGTTTCACGTCCGTCATGCGGCGGGCAGCCTGGACCGGCTGTTCACCTATGCGCGAGGTGAGGGGCTCTCGGCGGAGCAAAGAGCCGTTCTCGATACCGAGGCGGCTCCCGGATTGCCGCCGGCACAGGCTGCCGAGCTCGCGTCGGCTTTCGAGAGTCAGGTGGAGCGCGCCCTCGGGCAGCTCCGCGGTACGCCAGAGTCGACGCTGCTCGAAGCCCGCGGAGTCGGGCGTCTCCAGTTGCCCTCGACGGTGCTGGGGCTGCTCTTCCACGCTGCCGAGCACACGCAAAGGCACGTCGGGCAGATCGTCACGACCGCCAGGATCGTGCGGGGACCCGCGTAGTCGCCGGCATGCGTGTAGAGACGCTCCCAGCCCTTAACGCAAACGCTTGCAGGCCATGGCAGGCGGGACGTCTCCGCGGCGGAAATGATCGACGGGTTATCGAATCGCTGTGGCGGGGCGACGTAGGCGCGGGGGTTGATCCGATAACACGGAATCGCGACGCCCGAGGATCGGATTTTTCGCCGGTATCGCCGCTGCGGAGACGTCCCGCCTGTCACGGCCTGCGGAGGACATCGTGGACGGGCTGGGAACGTCTCTACAGAAACCAGAGCATCGGTAACGATCAGTGCACCGGCGCGAGCACCAGCCGGCCGGCGACGTCTCTTTTTTCCAGCCGGTCATGGGCGTGGGCGGCGTCGGTTAAGGGGAGGACGTCCGAGACCCAGGTGCGGATGGCTCCGGTCTCGACCAGGCGCAGGGATTCGTTGAGCTCGGCCTGGGTGGTGGCGTAGGCGCCCAGAATCTCCAGCTCCTTGACGATCACGAGGCCCGGGTTCAGGTCCACGATTCCTGTTTCCAGATTTCCCACGGTGACCAAGCGGCCTCCGGGTGCCAGCGACTTGAGGGTCTGGCCGAAGGTGAGGCTGCCCACGATCTCCAGGGCGAGATCGACTCCCTGACCGTCGGTGACGCGGCGGACTTCCTTCGCGAAATCGAGGCCGGGGCTGACGACCACCTCGTGGGCTCCGGCTTCGAAAAGAACCTCCGCTTTTCCGGCGCTGGAGGTGACGGCGATCACCCGGGCGCCGTCGTGACGCGCGAGTTGCACGGCCTGCATGCCCACGCCGCCGCTGGCACCGGTGATCAGCACCGTCTCTCCCGGAATCAATCGGCCCCGGGTGCGCAGGCAGTGGACGGCGGTGCCCGTCGTGCAGCAGGTGACGGCCGCCACCGGCCAGGAAACTCCCGCCGGCACCCGGCCGAGCCCCGCGACCGGCGCCGCCATGTAGGCCGCGTAGCCGCCCGGGATCTCCTCGCCGAAGAAACGCGTGTCGTTCTTGCAGAGGCTGTTGCGCTCGGCATTGCATTGAGCGCAGTCGCCACAGGAGAGACGCTGGAGCGTCGCCGCCCGGTCGCCCACGGCCCAGCCTTCGACGCCGGGGCCCATGGCGATCACCTCGCCGGCCGCCTCGTGCCCGAGGATGGCGGGCACGCTCGTGCGCGGCAGATTTCCCCGGCGATTGATCACGTCGTGATGGCAGACGCCGCAGGCCTCGACGCGCAGGAGAACCTCGCCGGCCCCCAGAGTCGGGTCGGGAACGGTTTCCTGCCGCAGGTTGGAGGGGGCTCCGAAGGCTCGCAGAACGATGGCTTGCATAAGGTCTTCTCCTCAGCCGATCAGACGGTCGCGCAGGCCATCGGCGTCGATGCGGCGAATGGCGCGCAGGTACTCAGGGGAGGGAACGGGAGTGACGGGCAGCGGATCGGAGGTCTGAAAAGGAAAACCCGTGCGCTCGGCGATGCGGTCCGTGGCGGCCCAGGCGTGGCGCCCCACGAGCTTCGCGCCCTGCCAGCCCAGCGAAAAGACGCCGAGATCGGTGAGCAGCCGGGTGCGGCGGCTGACGTCGCTGGTGGAGGCGACCATCACTCGCGGCACCAGGTTGCGCCGGCTCTGGCGGCCGACGACGAGAATGGGCTTCGTCACCCAGCGGCGCAGGGTGGCGGCCCCGGCCACGCCGGGAAATTTGGTGGTTGGTTTCTCCAGCGAGCCGGTGGCGGAGAGGTTGGTGTCGCCCGCGCCGTCCACTTCGGCGGCGCCGAAGAACATGACGTCGATGCGGCCCCGCCGCGCGTGATCGAAAAGATCGGGAATGCTCACCTCGCCGGAGCGGCCGTCGAGATACGCGAGGTCTTCCGAGCAGGCGTGGAGCTTGGAGATCTCAGGATCGAGCGAGCCGACGCAGGCGATGTAGGTCATGCGCGGCGCATGGGTCGCCTTGGCCACGGCGATGGCCAGGATGGCGAGCGGCGAGGCCACGCCGGTCGCCACGACGGCGCCGTCCTCGATCTCGCGCGCCATGGCGGCGACGACGGTCTCCGCTGATGTGGCAGCCGCCAGGGTGCTCATGCCGCCTCCCTGGCCAGCTCGGCCTGGCGCCGGGAGGAGCGGATGACGTCCTCCAGATACTCCGCCTCCCGTCCCTGTTCGGCGAGCGAGAGGTAGCGCTCGAGATGCGCGGCGTCGGCGGGGTAGAGGCCCACGCAGCCGGTCGGGTAGGCGCCCAGCGGCTCCTCGACGAGCAGATCCACCTGAAAACCGGGAATGGTGACGCGGGGAACCCGGGCCACGCGCTCCTCGACGGTGGCGACGACGCGGTGGGCGGCGCCGGCCAGCAGCACGTCGGTCGTAGGGTCTTCGATGAAAAGGTTGCCATCCTCGTCCGCGGCGCGGGCATGGATCAAGGCGACGTCGGGATGGAACGCGCGCTCGACGCAGACGGACTCGCCGGTGAACGGATCGAAAACCCGCGGCAGGGGATCGAGATGGGAGACGGCCGAAGCGTCCGCATCCGGCACCGGCAGGAAGGGGAGGCCCATGGCGGCGGCGCGGAAACGCTGCACCACGCGGTAGCCGTCGTGCTCCGCCCAATCCAGCGTCCCGCCTTCGATGGCGCGCTTGAGCACCGGCATGGGGCGGACCTTGTTGGCCAGGGTGATGGCGGCGAAGAGAAACTCCACTTTCGAAGCCGCTCCCGCCGCCACGAGGATTTCGGCAGGCAGGGGATTGGGCAGGGAGATGACGTGCAGCCCGCGCCGCTGCTGACGCACCAGCTCGAACACCAGCGCCATGGGAGCCCGGCCCAGCATGAAGCCGCCCGGAGCGATGGAGGCGCCGTCCGGCACGGATGCGGCGGCCTCGGCGAGATCCACCCAGCGTGCCCGTTTCATGACGCCATCCTCACTTCCAGCTCCGGCCGGAACTTATAGCCGTAGACGAGATAGCCCTGCGGTCCTTTTTCCTGAATTCGCCGGGTCACCATCTCGACCGGCATGCCGATCTCGACGTCTTCCGGATCCACGTCCGTGAGCTGCGCCGTCACCCGCACGCCCTCCGCGAGGTCCACCAGCGCGACCATGTAGGGCCCCGAAAACCCTTTCGGAGCCGTGGCAACCTCCGCGAAGGAGAAGACGGTGCCGCGTCCCGAGAACCGGTGCGTCGCGAGGTCCAGGCCGCGGCAGGCACCGCACGCCGTGCGTGGAGGGAACTGCACGGCGCCGCAGGCCGTGCAGCGCTGCCCCTCCAGCCGGTAATAGGGAGCGGTCAGGCGATGATAGCGGGGTAGATCCATGGGCAGGTCTCCTTCCTACGCTTCCAAAATGTGTGCGAACGCGATCGATCCATGCCCGCCGATCGACTGCGTCATCGCCACCCGCGCGCCCGGCACCTGGTTCGGCCCGGCTTCGCCGCGCAACTGCGTGGTGGCCTCGACGATCTGGTAGGTGCCGCTGGCTCCCACCGGGTGCCCGCGCGCCTTCAAGCCGCCGAAGGTCGAGACGGGGACGCAGCCGCCGGTGCCGAAGCAACCATGGGCGGCCCGCTTCAGCGCCTCGCCGCGAGGCGCGAAACCGCAGGCTTCGAGCGACAGGGTGGTGATGATGGTGAAGGCGTCGTGCGCCTCGAAGAAATCGATGTCCTTGGGGCCGAAGCCGCTGGCGGCGTAAGCCCTTTCGGCGGAAACCCTGGCCACGCCGAGAGTCAGCAGATCCGGACGGCCGGCGAGGCCGATCGTGTCCGTCGCACCGGCGGCGGCGGCGATGCGCACCGGCTTGTGTGTCGATTGGAGGAACTCTTTCGAACAGATCACGACGGCCGCGGCGCCGTCGCACACCGGCGCCGCGTCGAGCACGCCGATGGGCGCGGCCACCAGGGGCGAGCGGGCGAAGGCTTCGGCGGAGATCGGCTCGCGAAACATGGCGTTGGCGTTGAGCGCCGCGTTCCTGTGCGCGTTGACGGCGAAGGGGGCGAAGTCCTCGCGGGTCACTCCCACTTCGTGCATGTAGCGCCGCATCATCAAGGCGGAAAGGGCTACGAAGGAAAGGCCGTGGCTCGCCTCGTAGTCGCCGTCGGAGGCCGTGGCGAGGCCGGCCGCCACCTTGTCGCCCACCGCATCGGTCATCTTTTCGATGCCGATGGCGACGACCACCTGATGGACGCCCGCAGCCACGGACATGGCCGCGGCGCGCACGGCGGCGCCCCCCGAGGCGCAGGCGGCCTCCACCTTCCAGGCCTCGGCGGGAAGGAGATCGGCGGCGTCGGCGAGCAGCGCTCCGAGGTTCTCCTGACCATTGACGGCCCCGCCCAGCATGTTGCCGACGAACAGGGCGTCGACGGTCTCGACTCCCGCGTCCGCCATCGCCTTGCGAATGGCCATCGCGCCGAGCTCGCGCAGCCCGAGATCCCAGTGCTCCGCCACCGGGGTTTGGCCGGCGCCGATGATGAAGACGTCGTTCATGATGTTTACGCTCTCCTGATCTTTCCCCGCAGCCGCAGGTATTGGCCGTAGCCGTCCACGACACGGCGGCGGTCGAGATAGTTGAGGACCGTGGCGCCGCGGCGGCGCTCGTCGATGCGCTCGGTGACCCGGAAGCAGAAGGCGTCGCTCCCCGCGCCCGAGCCGTAGGAGCAGAAGAAAATGCGCTCGCCCGGCTTGGCGACGTCGAGCACGGCGGCGAGCCCGAGGAGCGACGAGCCGGCGTAGGCGTTGCCCATGCGGGGCGCCACGAGGCCGGTTTTATATTGCTCGCGGGTGAAGCCGAGCTCGGCCGCGGCCTTCTCCACGAACTTGGGAACCGGCTGATGGAACACGGCGTGGGCGAAGTCTTTCGCTTCGCGCCCGACCTCGGCCAGCAGCTTGCGCGAGGCGGCGAGCGTGTGGCGGAAGTACGAGGGCTCGCCCGTGAAGCGGCTGCCGTGCTCGGGGTAGTGGGCCGTTTCGCGGCGGAAGAAGTCCGGCGTATCCGTGACGTGAGAGATGGAGGCCTCGACCACCGCGATCGCCTTGCTGGCCTCGCAGAAGAGATAGGCGGCGCCGCCGCAGCCGGCGGTGTACTCCAGGGCGTCGCCGGGCTTGGATTGGGCGGTATCCATGCCGATGGCGAGCGCGGCCTCCACCATGCCGGAGCCCACGAAGGCCACGGCGGCCTGCATGGCCTCGCTGCCGGCCTTGCAGGCGAACTCCATGTCGGCGGCCACGACGTGAGGTGTTACTCCCAAGGCCTCGGCGACGATGGTGGCCGAAGGCTTCACGGCGTAGGGCTTCGACTCCGTGCCCACCCAGACGGCGCCGATGTCGTCGAGATCCGTGCCGGCGCGGTCGAGCGCCGTGCGCGCGGCCTCGATGGCCATGGTCACCACATCCTCGTCGGGGCCGGGGACAGACTTCTCGGCCACGGCGGGGGCGGCGGCGCTACGCGAGCGCCAGGCGCTCGAGATATCGGCCGTCCGCACCCGCAGGCGCGGCACATAGGCGCCATAGCCGGCGATCCCGACTTCGCGATTCGGTCTCATGCGGTTCTGATCCTCCTCTTGGCGGTCTTCTTGGCAACCGGCTTCTTCGCGGTCTTGATGGGCACGATCTCCAGGCCGCCGAAGAAGAGGTCCTGCATCTCGCGGGCGAGCTGAGCGGCGGGGATCTTGCCGTCCGGCCGGAACCATTTGTAGATCCAGAGCACCTGACCGAGAAACGAGAACGCCGCCACCCGCGGATCGATGGGGCGGATGCGCCCGTCCCGGACCGCTTCCTCGAATGAGGCTTCGAGGAAATGGACATACCGCTTCTTCCGGGCGTTGATCTGTGCCCGGGCGGCGCCGGTGAGCGTCTCGTGCTCGTGGAGGATGATGGTGACCTCCTTGCTCCAGCCCTCGGTCACCAGGAAGATGTTCTTCTCCATGCACGCCTTGAGGCGCTCGACGGGATCGGCGATGTTGAGCACCTGGAGGAGAACGCGTTCCTCGAAGATGTCCATCCCATAGCTCATGATCTCCAGGAGGAGCTCTTCCTTGCTGCGGATGTAGTAATAGAGCCCCGCCTTGGTGAGCCCGCAGGCGTCGGCGATGTCCTGCACCGACGCCGCTTCATACCCCTTCTCGCAGATCAGCCGGGCCGCGGTCTCCAGCACCGTCCTGTGCCGCTCCCGGTGAACGTCCGACCCTGTCTCCGGCGCTCGTGCCAAGGGTTGAATCCTTTCCGATACCGACCGACCGGTAGAATTCTACCGGTCGGTCGGTAGTGTAGGAAAGCCTGGCGGGGGTGTCAACCCATGGGACCTGCCCCCAAGACCCCTCATCACCCCGGCAAGGACAATGAGGACGAGGGAAAATGCTCCACCCGATCGTCACCTACGGGCGCCGCCGCTCCGAATCACGTCGCCTTGGGTATTTCGGACCTTCGATCTGCCGCGGTTGGATCGGTTTCAGGTTGGACGGTCCTTGCCGATCCTGAGACGCCCCACGGGGTAGCTGGCGCTACCCTCCGGGCGGCCTGAAGGAGGGTCCTTCCGTAGTATCGGCCGGCTCGCCCCGGCTCAGTTGAATCGCTCGGCGCCCCGCCGAAGGGTTTGCGTGGATCGGGCGCCGTGCCCGCCCCCGAGACAGTCCCGACATCCACGCCTGCAAAGGGTGTCGTGGACCGGGCTGGGACGTCTCTACGGCCTCCGGCGAGCTCTGCCCTGTAGCTCTGGCGCCAGCCGCTCCATTGGGCTCATGCTAGAATGCGTAAAAGACCCAGATGCGAACCTTGCAGCCCTCCTCCCGACGTTGGCAACTCCCCCTCCTCCTGGCAGCTCTCGTCGTAATCCTCGGCATCGCCCCATGCTTGGCCCAGCCGGCACCCACGGCGGAGAATCCGCAGGTCCCCACGGTCACGGACTTCCTGGCGACTTTGTCCGCCAGCTCCGCCGGCAGCCAGAGCGGCCCTGGCGCGGCTGAGTTGATGCCGCCCGCGCCGGTGTTTCTCCAGACCAGCACCGGTTGCACCAATGACAGCCAGTGCCCGCCGGACAAGCTGTGCTGCCTGGCCTGCGCCTTTCCGGGTTGTACCCACAAGGCCTGCCTGACGCCCATGAACGGCCACTGCCCTCTAATTCCGTAGAGGGCCTGCGCGCCAGAACAGACGAGCACGGACGGGGTGGCCGCGAGTCTGTGTAGTACTTTAGAGCTTGTGGCGTCAACCCTGGTGAAAATCCCGGCGTCCCGGTCCGGCCTCGGGATCGTCGCGGGAATGATCGGTCTTACGGTCCTCGCCGGCGGCGCCGGAGCGAGCCCCGAGGCCCGGCCGGGAGTCGTCTGGTCGCTGAACCGCCGCGAGCTCGGCCTTCTCGATTGGCGCTCGCGGCTGGCCCTGGGGCCGCGAGGCGAGGTCTGGATCGGTGGCGGATCTCCTCCCGGCACTCCCGGCGGCGTGCTCTATCACCTGCACCAGGGCGAGTGGGAGTCCTCTCCGTTCCAGGCCACGCGCACGTTCGTCCTCGCCGCCGATCCGGCCGGCACCCTCTGGCTCTGCCCGTATTCGCCCGCCGACGAATCCACCTATGCCGGGCTCCACGTCCGGCACTACGACGGCCGGCGCTGGCAGGAGGAGGTCGTCAAGCCGGGGATCTGGCCCCAGGCGATGGCCATGGTCTCGCCCGAGGAGGGGTGGATCGGCGGCAACAACGGCAATCTGCTGCACCGGACGGGCGGCCGATGGCGGCCGGAGGTCCTCCCCCTCGAAGAGAAGAAACGCGGGGGAGTGAACATCCTGGCTTTGAGAATGGCGAGCCGGGAGGAGGGATGGCTGGTGGGGGCCCAGGGCCTGGTTGCTCATTACCTCGAAGGACGATGGCGTCTGGTGCCGGTGCCGGCGAAGATGCGGTCGGAGAATCTCTATGCCCTGGACGTCACCGCCGACGGCAGTCTGTGGGTGGCGGGGAGCCGGGGGCTTCTCGCCCGGCTCGACGCTTTCGGATGGCATCGCTTCACCGCTCCCCGTCCCTTCAACCTGCTGGGCCTGCGCATGGTGTCGCCCGGCGACGGCTGGGCGGTGGGGGAGTACGGCACCATTCTGCGCTGGGACGGGCATTCTTGGCAGCCGCAGGTCTCGCCCACTCTCGCCAGCCTCTATGACGTGGCCCTGGCCTCCGCCGAGGAAGGCTGGATCGTGGGCGACGGCGTGCTGCTGCGCTCCGCGCCCCGCGGCCGGCCCCTGCTGCGCGACGCCTCGCTGCGGGACCGGTATCGGATGTCCCGCCAGCCGGCGCAACAGATCGCGGCGGTGGACGCCGACGGGGATGGCGATCTCGACCTGTTCTCGCTGCAGCCGACTTCGATCCATCTCTATGAGGACCGCGGCGAGGAAGGCTTCTTCGAGGTCCCCGGACTGCCGGCACCCCCTCTGTCCATCCTCAAGAGCGCCGCCTGGGGCGACGTGGACGGGGACGGCGACCTCGATCTGCTGGTGATGAGCGGCAGCCCCGCCGCGGCCTGGCTCTACCGCAACGCGGGCGGGCTGCGCTTCGCCGCGCCCGAGCGCCTTGCCGTAGGGCCGCTCGGCGGCTTCGACTCGGCGGACTTCGTCGATCTGGACGGCGACGGCGACCTGGACCTCTACATCGCCAGCGTCGGCTCGGTCCGGCAGATCCACCAGGTCTACCTCAACGACGGTGCCGGCCGGTTCCGGTTCGGCACCGTGTCCAGCGGCAGCGAGGGCCTCGAGATGTTCACCCTGTGGGGCGATCTGGACGGCGACATGGATCTCGACGCCGTGCTGGGTCAGGGCGGCCGGGAGCTGTCGCTGCTGATCAACGAGGGAGGCAGGCTGCGAGACGCCACCGCCGGCTCGGGGTTGGACGTTCCCTTGAGCGAGGGGAGGATCTTCCAGGGCGCCCTGCTGGATTTGGACCGGGACGGCGACCTGGACCTGCTGCTCCTGGGCGGCCGCCTCCACGTCTTCCTCAACGACTCCAGCAACGGCAAGGCTCATTTCCGGCGCGACGACTCGCTGTTCGACCCGGTGGTGAACGATCCGGTGGTACCCAGCACCCTCAGCAGCACCGGCGATCTCGATCACGACGGCTACCCCGAGGTGCTCGTGCAGACGGTGAGCGGCGGCCGCCGGACGGTCCGCCTGTTCTCCCGCGGAGCGGACGGCCACTATCGCGACATCGCCTCCGAGCTCGGCCTGACGGACCGCACGGGCAATGCCGCCCTGCTCGCCGATCTGGATGGCGACGGCGATCTCGACCTCTATATCGCCAGCTCCGCGGAGAGCTACCTGCTGGAGAATCTCGCGGACGACTCCGGGTACCTCACGGTGCGGCCGCACGGCGACCGCGGCAACCGGCCGGCCGTGGGGGCCAGGGTGCGGATCTACGCCGCGGGACATCTCGGCGAGCCGGCCTTCCTGCGTGGCCACCAGCAGCTCGGCGTGGGCTTCAACCCCTCGGGCGTGCAGAATGTGAGCGCCCTGCACTTCGGCGTCGACGCCCGGCGGCGTTACGACGTCGAGGTGACCTTCCCCGGTGGCCGCCGGGTGGTGGAGCGCGGCGTCGTGCCCGGGCGCACGCTCGACGTCGACGAGAGCCCGCCCGGGCTGCGGCAGCTCGTTCTCGGCTGGCGCTGGGCCCGGCGCGCCTGGCTCACCGCCGATCCCCGGCTGGAGGGGGTCAAGCTCGGTCTGGTGATCCTGATGCTCCTCGGCTGGCGCTGGTCCGAGGGGCGCCGTCCCGCGGTCCGGCTCTTGGCGCGCCGCCGGGGGCTGGCGGCGGGGCTCCTCGGCGGCTACCTGCTCACCGCCGCCTGTCTGGCTGCGGATGCCCGGCCGTCCGTCCAGGGCCTGGAGCTCCTGGCATTCGCCGGCGCCCTCGGCCTCCTCTCTGTCTCCGGCCGCCGCCTCGACGCCTGGCACAGCTCACGTCATCTGGGACCGTATCGCCTGCAGGAGCTGCTGGGGGAGGGCGGCATGGGAGCGGTCCACCGCGCGCGCCACGTGGTGACGGGCAAGACGGTGGCGCTCAAGGTCCTCCACCCCTGGATGACGGACAACGAGGAGCATCGCGTCCGTTTTCTGCGCGAAGGGCGGATCCTCGCCCGGCTGGAGCATCCGAACGTCGTCAAGGTGTTCGAGACCGGGGAGGCCGACGGCCGTGGCTACATCAGCATGGAGCTGCTGGCGGGGGTGCCGTTGCGCCGGCTGGTGCGGCAGCAGGGCCATTTGCCGCCCGATGCCGTGCGTGCCCTGCTGGCGGCGTGCTGCGACGCCCTGGGGTATGTGCACCGCCGAGGCGTCGTGCATCGCGACGTCAAGAGCGACAATCTCTTCCTGCTGGAGCCCGAAGCGGGGCTGCCGGCGGACGCGGCCGGCTGGCGGCGGCGGCTGCGGCTGATGGACTTCGGCCTGGCCCATGCGAGCGACATGAACACGCTCACCGGCCGCCCGGCTCTGCTCGGCACCCTGGCCTACATGCCCCCGGAGCAGTTGCTGGGGCAGCCCCTGGACGCGCGCTCGGACCTCTACTCGCTGGGAGTGGTGGGCTATGAGGCCCTGACCGGGCGGCTGCCTTTCGAGGCCGGGGACGAGGGCTCGTTGCTGGCCATCATCCAGACCGCCGAGCCGGTACCGCTACGGCAATGGCGCCCGGATCTGCCCGCGTCCCTGACGCGGTTGATCGAGGGGATGCTCTCCCGGTCTCCCCGCGGCCGGCCGGTTTCGGCGGAGGCGCTGGGCGTGGCCCTGGCCGCGCTCGGAGACGCTGACGCCGGCGAGCCGGAGGTGCGCGAGGCGCCGGGTGGGACCGGGGACGCGGCGGCCGGCGCGACGGTGGAGGACGCACCCGCCGTGGGCTCCGAAACCTGGAAGGAACGGTATCGCGAGGCCCTCCGCCGTCTGGAGGAGGGACGGACGACCGAGGCTCACGTCCTCATGGCTGCCTGCCTGGCGGAGCTGAGGAAGACCCTGCTGCCGCTGGAGGACGGGCAGCGCGCGAGCTACTGCCGGCAGCACGGCGTGACGGCGGCCCTGGAGCTCATGGACCGCCTGAACGATTGACGGTTGCGAAAGGGAGGAGCATGGAGATTCTGGAGTCTCTCGATGAGGCGCAGCGGCGAGGGGTCGAGCGGCTGGGGCGCAAGGCCGTGGCCCTGGAGCGCCTGCTCGCCATCAGCCAGGAGATCTCGACTCTGGACCTGGCCACGGCGCTGCGGCGTATCCTGCACCATGTGCTGGAGCTGACCGGTACCGGCCGCGGCGCCGTGCTGCTGGCCGAGGCGGGGGGAGGCCTGCGGGTGGAGCTGGCCGTGAACCTGGAGGGGGACCTCGCCGGTGAAGACCTGGCCGTCAGCCGCTCCGTCGCCGAGCGGGCCCTGGCGGCTGGTGAGGTCATCGTCGTCGAGGACGCGTTCGCCGCGGGATACCGGGAGCAGGCCAGCATCGTCGAGCTCGGCCTGCGGGCCCTGCTCGCCATTCCGCTGAAGACCCGCGAGCGCAGCCTGGGCGTGATCTATCTCGACACCGACTCGCCCCAGCACCGGGTTCGCGGCCTGGACCGGTCAATCCTCGCCGCCTTCGGCTCCCAGGCGGCCATCGCGCTCGACAACGCCCGGCTGTACCAGCGCCTTCAGGACGACTATTTCCTCCTCCGGCGCTCGGTCGAGGAGTCGTTCCACTTCGACAACATCCTCTACCGCAGCCCGGCCATGCACCGGGTCTGTGAGGCCATTCGCCAGGTGGCGGCGAGCGAAGTCACGGTGCTGATCCAGGGCGAGACCGGCACCGGCAAGGAACTGGTGGCCCGCGCCATCCACTTCAACAGCGGGCGCAAGGGCAGCCGCCTCCTGGGTCAGAACGCCGGCGCTCTGCCGGACAGCCTGCTGGAGAGCGAGCTCTTCGGCCATCGCCGGGGAGCCTTTTCGGGCGCCCTGGAGCACAAGCAGGGTCTCTTCGAGGCGGCTGGCGGCGGCACCGTCTTTCTCGACGAGATCGGCGAGGCGTCCGCCGCTCTCCAGGTGCGCCTGCTGCGTCTGCTGGAGACCGGCACCTTCCGGCGGGTGGGGGAGACGGCCGACCGCCGGGCGGACGTGCGCGTCGTCGCCGCCACCCACCGCGATCTCGAGGAGGAGGTGCGGGCCGGGCGCTTCCGCTCCGACCTCTACTACCGGCTGAGCGTCTTTCCGATCCGGCTGCCGCCCCTGCGCGAGCGGCGGCAGGACGTCGAGCTGCTGGTTCATCACTTCATCGAGCGTTTCAACCGCGAGCTCGGAAGGTCGGTGCGTATCGTCCCGCGGCCGACTCTAGCGCGGCTCCTGGAGCACGACTGGCCCGGTAACGTCCGCGAGCTTCAGAACGTCGTGCAACGGCTGGTGCTGCTGTCGCCGGGCGAGGAGCTGGCGGGGCTGGACGACGGACCGGCCACGCCGCCGCCGCCGGTGGCCGCCGGGTCCCCCTCCGCTCCCGGCGCCTCCCCGGTTCCAGCCGTCCGCACGCTGGAAGAGGTGGAGCGCGATCACGTCATCAGCGTCCTGGGCCTGGCCGGCGGCAATCAGTCCGAAGCCGCGCGCCTCCTCGGCCTCAAGCGCGGCACCTTGCGCTGGCGCCTCAAGAAGCTGGGCATCGAGCCGTAGCGACTGCCTGGCCGCGGGCCGCCACCCTGGCGGGCCGCCCGCCGCCACCCGGCCGGCCGCGGCCGGTCCATCCATCGCCGGCAAAGCCTGGAAAGCTCAGGTCCCGGCACGTTTTGCCGCGCCATCAAGGACCGGCATGTGACCGGCATGATCTTTGCGCAATCCTTTAAGCAGGGCGGCCCGCAAGATGGAACCGGCAATGAAACCTTTTTTTCGACAGGAGACGTGTATGAACCCAAGGATTGCCAAGCTCATCGCGATGACCTTCGTGCTCTGTAGCTTGATCGCCTGGAGCCGGGCTGGCGCCAGCGGCGCTCAGGACTGCTGCAACCTGATCAGTAACTGCGCGGCGATGACGGACAGCCAGATTCTCTCCGCGGCTTTCCTCAGCGGCCCGGGAGCCCCGACCCATCTCGGCATGTGCTACTACCACGACAAGTCCAGTTGCCCGGGCTGCGCTCGCGATTACTACGTCAAGATCAGTACCATGCCGCCTCCCAGCGGCTTTGACGGCGGCACCGGTGGCTTGCCTTTGGGGTCGACCCTGACCGATGTCGCGCGGACTCTGCGCCAGCTCTGCGAGAACGGCTCCTGCTGCTGTCCGCAGACGGCGCCGTCCAGCTCGTGTCCGGCCCTGGGAGTCCAGGCATGGGCCAAGGATCCGGTCACCCACAACTGCTGTCAGTATTCGAACGCCTGCCTGGCGCCCAGCGGCTGGGCGCTGTTTTCGGCTCAAGGGGAGTGCGAGAAGCCGTAGCCAAAAAATCAGTGCCAGCTTCCTCTTGCGAGGAGGCTGGCACCGGGTGCAGCAAAAACCCTGCAGCGATCTTCAAGCGGACTCCAGGTTGGAGCCGCAGGGCCACCGACGGCCCCTTCTTACCGTCGCTGGCCGGAGGCTGGTGGGGCAGGAAACTTCTCAAAGGGGCGTCGGCCAGTGCGTGCTAGCATGAAGTTGGGACTGATCTCGCGGAGGTACCCTTGGCAAGCTCGAGCATCCGCAAACTGGCCGATGACGAACCGCGCGAACTAATCGCGATCGGGTACCTTTACGAGCCCGAGTAGGCGGACTGGTTCCGAATGACTGGCAGGAGTGGGAAGAGAGCGCGAAGCTCTGGCATCACTACATAGCGATGGGAGGCTCCCTTGACCCCGAGCCGGCTATCTATCGGCCGAAACCGATCCTCGACCTGCGAGTTGGAGGTGTTGGGGCAGCCGCCGATGCTTTGGCTCAGCCATGGGGGAAGTCATGGCACAGTAGGGTCCTGTCATTGCTGGGGTGGAAGGAGGCGGATGGTAGATTGTATTGTTGATGAATTTCGACCGACACCCTAACGCACCAAAAAGCTCACAGGGTACCTACTGGTGCCACGGCCCAAAGTAGAACAGGAGAAACGGGAACCGGTCAAGCACGGTTCGGGGTATGGTGTTTCTTTCTTACGCCGCAACTCAGTTGATTTCCAGCAGGCCGGCGCAGACCGAGCAACGCGGTCCTGCTTCGACCATCGAATAACAGGTCGGACACTGAATTTTGGCTGCAGGTACGGGAGCGGCCTGCGATGGCTCGCTGCCAGTGCTTTTCGTCGAAGAGTGCCTACTCTCAGGAACCGAGTTATACGCCGCGGCCATTTGTTCGGAGGTCAGCTCGAAGCCACAGATCTGGCAGGGGAACTCGCGTTTATAGCCACGCCAGCTAAAGCAGCGGGGGCACTCGATCTTCTCCTCCTCCTGCAGTTCGAGCCCGCACCTCCAACAGAACTTGAGATCGTCGGGGACCCGGGGTTCCTTACAGTGAGGGCAGGGGATGTGTCGGGCGATAGCCTTTTTGCAGTGAATACAGAAAATTGCACGCCGATCGATCGACTTGCCGCAGTTGAGGCAGGGGCGCTCGCTCGGCTTGGGAGCGAGACGGCCCTTGTCAACTTTACTAACATCCAGGGAGAGAACCTCTAGCCACTCTGGCTGATCGAGCGCTTTCGCGGCGGCGTTGTACTCCTGGAACTTGCCGGCGGTTTTGCAGTAAGGGGCGAGAGCCGTCTGGAACTCTTCATAGGTCAACTCCTCCTCCATGGGCCTGCCACGATGCAAGTGTAGCATACTCTTGAGTTGTTCACGCTCTGATTGGTCAGGGACCACCGTCTGGGCAAGCCGGGACCAGAACATGTCGAGGACCGCGTACTCTGGTGAGTACTGGGTGACCGGAAGATTGTCAATTCCTAACACGGTCAGCGTCTGAGGATTATAGATCTTCTTGAGATAAAACTCCAAAAGCAAAACATAAACCCAGAGTATACGCTGTGCGCGCAAGGTTTGGATGATCTTTTCCGCCATTTGGAGGAGGATTCGCCGGTCGGTTTGGTGCTCGCTGCGTTTATCACGGTAGAGATAGTCCACGGCGTGCAGTTCGTCTCCCAGGAGCACGCTTTCTACCGAGAGCTCTTCAGAACGCTTGTAGCTGTAGTGGAAGGTGGGATGCTCCCCGTCGCCCTGGACCTCCATGACGCGAAACAGTCCAAGAAGTCTGGCGAGGACGAACGCTTTCAGGGAGTCCGCGTACCGCCGAGCTTCTTCTAACTGCTTTGGGATGAGGTCGCCGAACTGGAGATAGTTCTTGTCGATGTGGAGGTTTTCCTTGTCCGGATAGAGGTCGTAGGCAGCTCGCAGGCCGCGGGGAGCGGTCACCGAGCTGGGATAGAATGCTGGGACCCCGGCGAGTTCGTTGTAGAAGACAATCATCCCTTTGTTCTGCTCGCCTATGTTCTGGAAGCTCGGCGGCGTGTCGCCAGGAGCCTGGATATCACCGACCAGTTTTTTGAACTCCTCGAGTCGCGGGACATTGCTGACGTCAATGCCGATGAGGCAGGGTCGCTGATCGGGGCGGACCGGAGGCAGACCGGTGTGCTCGAGCCCGCGTTCGCCGCGCGCCAGCCAGGCCTTGCTGAACCGGTACGCCTGTCGGACCATCTCCTCCCGCTGCTTGGGATTGAACCGGCTGCCGTCAGTCAGCAAGATCAGGGCTTCCGGCTGCTTCTCACGGCTGACGATGAACTTTCTGCATTGTTCCAGGACGCGCGCCTCCACCTCGTCGGCCGGAGTGCACTGGATGTGGGTGAGAGCAGCCGCGATGCTCCCGACGTGGAAGATCTCGTTGAGTATCTGGTTGCTGATCCGTTTGAGGGTTTCGGTCCTCTGAGATGACTCACCGACCCAGTTCCCGTACCACTCCTCGACATCGCCCTCTCGGAAAAGGCTGAGTATCAGCTCAGATTTCTCGGGTCTGGCGAAGTACCGTTCCTTGGCATTCAACCGTTCTTTGAGTTTCTCGAGGCCTACCGACAGGCTGTAGTAGCTGCCGATTAAGCCATCTCCTGTGGGGTCGTCCCGCCCCAGGAATTGGTCGATCTCCTCACAGGCCTGCTTGCCCCGTTTGGCAACGTGCTTGCGGATCCGTGCCACGAAGTAATTATAGAAAGCTCCCAGATCCGTGGCCCCCGCATTGCCAACCAGCTTCTCGAGATCGTGCTTGAGATCGTCGGCTCGAAAAAGAAGCTGTTTTTCGTGCCGGCCAATATCCATCTGGAGCTGGTCGAGGGCCTGACCGTGGTAGTGCACCGCGTCCTGCCAAGTGGAAATCTGGTCCTCAAAATAGCGCAGATACCAGAAATTCTCGTTGCGCAGCAGGGTTTTCAGCTCACGCAGTATGGCCAGGGTATAGGTCACTCCAAACTGCGGATTGTTGGACAGCTCCGCTGCCTGTTTTTGGATGGCGGTCTTCACCCGCTCGACATAGGCCCGTAAATTGACCTCGACTTGGCGGATGCCTACGCCCCATTCTTCGGGGTTCTCGGAGTCTTCCTTGGCAAAGAATTGCTCCATCCAATTGAGATGCTCCGCGAGGCGGACGTACTTGTGCCCGCTGGGAGCTGCTTCGAGGTCGGAAAGAACCGCCTGCGCCTTGCGCCAGAGATAGCTCATGAAGGTCTCTGCGCCACGGGAGTCGTAAACCAGAAGGGCGTCCTCTACATCCTTGCGCTCAATCACCCCGCCTCCATCGCGGCGCTCATAATGTCCCTGGGCGAATTGGACATCTTCGCCGCTAAGAAAGGTGGTGAATAGCCGGTCTAGGGAATCTTCCAGCAATCTTTTCTGCCAAAAATCCAATATCTGCAAGGCTAGGCGGCAGGCGCAGGCGCTATGCATCCGGTCTGTAGGGAAGGAAATCATGGCCAAGCCAAAGGAACCGAAGCTCGTAGGGTAGGTGTCGCCCCCGATGTTTTTGTGACCTTGGCCGCTTCCCATGCGCAGGGCTTCGTTGAGGAAATTGTGAGTGTAAACGTTGCGATTGAAGTTGACCAGATTGGCGCGCGTAGCCCGCTTTATTCCAGCGAACTTGCCGGTCGAGTAGTCCTGGAAAAGAACCTCGGCAACCATCCGATAGGCGTCATACTCCTTACCCGAGGAGCCGATCACCAACCCGGCCTCGTTGGAGCCGTCGATCAAGTAGGTGGTGCTGAACGGGGGGGGCAGGAGATGCTCGCTGCGGCCGCCACCCCAGTCGGCGAGGAAGGAGTGGCCTAATGAGTAGTAGTTGAGTTCCATGAGGGCGGCATAACCGTTGGCCCGTATCCGCTCGCCACCCGCGTAGTCGATGAAGAAGCCCGGCAGCAGCAAGATTCCCACCCGCTCCGCTTGGGGGAAGTAGAGCTGCAGGAGGAAGCCCATGTCGAGGAAGGTACCACTCCCCGTACCCCCGGCCAGGGAGGCAATGACAAAGACGTTCATATCTTGGGGGGCGAACTCGAAACCGAGTCTCGCCGACCGCTGTAGGATGGCCGCGTCGCGGAGTTGCCGCTTGCATTGCTCCAAGCGCCCGGCGATGCTTCGGAAGTTGTCGGCGTGGAAAAAACCGAGGCGGCTCGCCATCCGGACTTGGCAGGCGCCCTCTCCCAGGTTGCCGAGGCCTCCGATCTTGAAGTCGTTAGGAAACCAGCGCCTGATCTGGGGAAAGTTGTTGATGTGCTCGACGAATTTGCCCATCCTGTCGATGGTGAGGTCGATCCGCTCGATGGATTTGAAACGGACCTCCTGATCGAGGGGGTCGTCGCTTCCTCGCAGGTTGTACTGCTCGTGGGCCGCCACCGTGGTGTCCGTGTCGATATGCATGAACTGGAGAAATGGCAATATGGAGAGAGTGCCGTAGCGCTCCACAAGCCGGCGGCGGAGGCGCAGGAGTACTTCTTTTCCGGTGCCGCCAATGCCGATCATCAGGGTTGGGATGACCGTCTTACTTTCTCCGAGCTTGGATTGGGCATCCTTTGGAGTGGTCGCTGGCTGCGGCCTTGCCGGTCGGTTTGGCAGTAGATTCGTTTCTGTCTTAGTCGAAAAAGCAGGCGCCAGGATCTCCGCAGCCGCCGCAGCCACCCGTCGGCTGTCGTCGTCCTGCGCCACCTCCGCCGCGTTGCGCGCAGCCTCGGCCAAGTCTGGATCGCTCCCTTTGATAAAGCGTGAAAGCTCGCGAACCGCGCCCTCTCGTACCGCAGCCAGGTGACTTTCCAAGGCCTTCCGCAATTCGACCGGCAGGTCGGGCAGCCGGCGGGTCCAGGCTGGGTTGCGTGCCAGAACAATATCGCCCTGCTGTTTGTAGGACGACTTCCCGGGAGTCTGCCGTGGGTTCTCGGCGACGACGCGTTCGTACACATAGTCGTAGAGCTCGTCTACTGTAACGAGCCCATCGCGATCTAGGTCCGCTTCGCCGCTCGCTAGGCCATTGACGAGGTGACGGGTAAAGACGGAGGTCTCTGTTTGGCTTCCCGCCGAGCTCTCTTCCCAGGCGAACTGGGTCGAGTCGCTCGCGGTCAGTACAACACGGCCCAACCCGTTACCCTTGAAGACAGCCACCGGGCTGGCTGGCAGTCCCCTTGACGCCGCGCCCGAAGGCGCCGCTGAAGCAGCAGTCGAGAATCAGGATCTGCCGGCGCGAGCGACAGCGGTCCATTTCATCGGTGAGGAAGGCCGCTGGAACAGCGGTCGCAGCTAGGAGATCCGGTTCGGTATCCTGGACAGCCAGGTGTAGCGCCCCACGATCGTCGAGCAGGCCATGCCCTGAAAAATAGAGGAGCAACAGGTCATCGTGGTGTCGACCCGCGAGGAAGCGCGCGATCTCCCGGCGTACCTTGGCGCCCGTGGAATCGAGGAGCGGAGTGACCTCATCAAAGCCGCCAATTGTAGGTTCGCTGAGAACTCTGGCGAAGGCTGCGATGTCGGCATCAGGCTTCTGTAGAGGAGGCAGCGCCGCCTCGTACCTGCCGTTGCCGACCAGGAAAGCGAGCTTGCGGCTCACGGCCCCTTCCGGCTCGCCGCGGGCCTATCTACTGGGGTGGCGCCTAGGGTGGCGAGCAACTCGTTGAACTCCTCGTGGCTGAAGGCGCCGGACGGGAGCTCCACCTCGAAGGATCGCTTGCCGTTCGAAGCCTTGATCTTGATGCTCTTGCCGTCCCCTCGTTTGAGCCAACTCTGGAGGAAGGCGACGACGCTCGGGAGCACCTTGGGAAGCAGGCTCAAGACGAGCGCGCCGAGCGCCAAGGCTTCCGCCGATTTAGCACCCAAGGGCGGTTCGCCAGCCGCCGAGAACTCGGCCGACTCCACGGGAAACTCGCGTAACTCCGCCAACAGGGCGCGGGTCAACAGGTCCACCTCCTCCGCGTCCGCACCACTTGCTTCCATCTGCACCAGCAGCTCGACTGGCCTCTCGTCTGCCACTTTGGCGATTCCCCCTTGGCTTCAAACAGTTTCAGCCATTCTACCACTGGCGGGAGCGGGTTAGGGCCACCTGGCTCGACGTGCCGGAGTTCAGGAAGACCGATCACAACACTTTTCAGGCCGTGCTCTACTCCAACGGCCGGATCACGTTCGCCTTCGGCCAGATCGACGCCCGTGAGGCGGTTGTGGGAGTGGCTCCCGGCGCTTAGCAGCCCGGTGGAGTTGGTCGATTACATCACCGGCGTCCTCAAAGTGGCATCGCCGAGCGCTTCGCGGCAACCCGGTCTTCGACCATTCGCCGTCGCCAGGGCCTTCTTTCGCGAGTCGCGGACGAATATGACCATCTGGTTGTCTTCCTCCCTCGGAGCCTGGGCAGCGCCTTCGCTTTCGAGGTTACGGTGAAGAATGACATTTTCGGCATCGGGGATGACATCTTCGACTTCAGCGCCCAGGTGGGCAGCCACGGACGCCTACGCAGTTTCGTGCAGAAGGGGTCGCTGTCGCGTTATCCGGATGACCCCGAGACGCAGTTCCTGGGTAACCACCAGCACTCTCGACTTCATGGGCCAGGGGAGCGGCCACCGGTGGCTGGCGAAGTTTCATTTCCTTGATGGGAACGGCCAGAACAGCGACGCCCTTCTCGGCCGCGACCTCGTGCACTGGAGCTTCTGCCACATACCCTGGTTTCGAACATGGAAGGCAACCTCATCTGCGCGGACGGGGGTAACCGCTTCACCACCATCGCCGGCACCGAGCGGCGCTCAAACTGCTTCGTTAAACGAGGCCGTTGCCGATCGCCGTAGCCAAAAAATCAGTGCCAGCTTCCCCTTCCGAGGAGGCTGGCACCGGGTGCAGCAAAAACCCTGCAGCCATCTTCAAGCGGACTCCAGGTTGGAGCCGCAGGGCCACCGACGGTAAGTCCAGTCCCGTGCACCGTGCGGGAAATGGCTTGGGTTGAGCCCGGCAATGGGCTTACCGTCGCTAGCCCGGCGGCTTGGAGAGCCGCAGGGGATATCAATTCCTTACGCGTCCTTACGCGACGACCTCGCGGTCGTCGTCCTCGCCCCCATCCGCCGACGGGGGCCTCTCTTCCTGCGCCGCGTCGTAGGCGCGGCGGATCTTCATGTCGTGGCCGTTGCGTTCGAGGCTCAGCGTGACGTAGAGATGCTTGCCGTCGTTGGAGACGAGGTAGGACTCCGTCCGCTTCGGCCCCTTGTCGGGCTTGACCTCGACGGTGAGGATGCCGTCCTTGTCCCAGCTCGCCCTCAGCTCCACGGGACCGCCGGGCGCCTTCTCGTCGCGGCTCTTGCGATCGTCGGTCTTGACGACCCGGCTGTTGCCGCTCTTGTCGGTGAGCGTCAGCTGATCGCCCTGCTGACTGATGGTCAGCACGTCGAGAGCCGCGAACGACGGCGGCGGTCCCTGCCGCTCTTCCTTCTCCGATTCGCCCATCGCATCCGGATCGCTGCTGGGCCGCCCATCGGCCGTGCCGCCACCCCGGCGCCGGCCCGCGCCGCCGTGACGGCCTGCGCTGCCGTGGGGTCCGCCCAGATCGTTCTGGGACTTGTCGTCCTGGCGCATGCGGGCGGTCAGGTCCTCGTTCAGCTTCCAGGTTCCTTGCAGACTGGGGTGGGGGGCGGCGCGGTCGCCGGCGGCGGCGGAGAGCAGCACCGCCGAAGCCGTCAACGCCACCAGCCCCATCGCCCACTCCAGCCGCTTCGCCCGTCTCGTCATGGGCCGCAGGCTATGGCAGCGGCGGGAGTTGAGTCTTCAGGGAAACGAAAGGAATTTGTAAGGGATGTAAAGTCTCGTTTTCACGCGGCGGAGCGGCTGGTAGACTGAGACATCATGAGATCCCGAAGTCTGGCGCAACGTCTGCCCATCGCCATCGCGGCGGTGATGGTGCTGCTGCTGGCCGTCCTCGCTCTCCTGCAATGGCGATGGATCGGCGAGGTGAGCGAGATGGAGCGGCACCGGATGAAGGCCAGCCTCATCATCGCCGGCTCCCATTTCACCGAGGACTTCGACCGCGAGGTGACCCGGGCCTACCTGTACTTCCGTCCGGGGACGATGGAGCCGCCCGAGGCGAGGCTCGCCCGCGTGCTGCGCCAGTATGACCGCTGGAACGCCGAGACGCCCTATCCGCGCCTGGTGCGCGACGTGTTCCTCATCCGGCCCGGCAGCCGTGGCGGCAATGGGGGAACAGGGCTCGAGGTGCTGTGGCCGGCGGAGCACCGCTTCGTGGCCTGTCCCTGGCCGCCCGAGCTCGCCGCGCTGCGCCAACGTCTGGAAGCCTCCCGCTCAACCCGCCCGGGGGACCCGCCCTTCGACCCCCGAAGCCTGACGCTGGCGGCGGACATCCCCGGTCTGGTGATCAACCTCTTTCCCACGCCGGGATCGCCCTCGGCGCCGGACGCCCAGGCGCCTCCGGATCCCCTGGCGGGTTCCTATCTGCTGGTGCGGCTGGACCAGAGGATGATCACCGGCGATATCTTTCCGGCCCTGACCCGCCGGTACTTCGAGACCGCCCAGGGCACGGGGTACGCGCTCGCCGTGGAGTCCAAGAGTGATTCCGGCAAGGCCGTGTTCCTCTCCGATCCCCAGGTGCCGATGGCCGCCATCGGCGCCGGCGATCTGCGGCTCGACATGTACCGGCTGCGGCCCTTCGACGAGCTGCGCTCGCTGTGGGCGGGGCACGGCCCGGCCAGCAGCCACGGGAGAATCTCCCCGCCGGCCCGGCCGCACGTGGGCGGCCCCTCTCCCTCCGGAGACCGGCGGCGGGAGCGGGAGAGCGGCGCCTGGCGGCTGGTGCTCAAGCACCGCGACGGCTCCCTGGAGGATGCCGTGACGGCCGTGCGGCGGCGCAACCTGGGCATCAGCCTGGGCATTCTCGCCCTGCTCGCGGCCACCATGGGGCTGATGATGGTGGTGACGCAGCGGGCGCAGCGCCTGGCCCGGTTGCAGATCGAGTTCGTGGCCGGCGTCACCCACGAGCTGAACACGCCGCTGACGGCCATCCGCTCGGCCGGCCAGAACCTCGCCGCGGGCGTGGTGGCCGAGCCCGGCCAGGTGCGCCGCTACGGCAACCTCATCGAGAGCGAAGGGCGCCGCCTCTCCGACATGGTGGGGCAGGCCCTGGAGCTCGCCGGCATTCAATCGGGACGCCGCGTCTATCATCCGCGGCCGGTGGAGGTGCGCGACATCGTGGACGGCGCGCTTCAGGACTGCCGCTGGCTGCTGCAGGAGAAGAGCATCGAGGTGGAGAAGGACGTCGACCGCGATCTTCCCCTCGTGCTGGCCGATCCCTCCGCCCTGCGGCGGGCGGTGCAGAACCTGGTGGAGAACGCCGTCAAGTACGGCGGCCGGGCGGGCTGGATCGGCGTGCGGGCTCGCCAGGGGGCCTCGGGGCAGGTGGAGATCACCGTCTCGGATCGCGGACCGGGGATCCGCCGCGAGGATCTGCCCCACCTCTTCAAGCCTTTCTTCCGGGGCCGCGACGCGGCGGCCGGAGGGATTCCCGGCAGCGGCCTGGGCCTGAGCCTGGTGAACCACATCGCCGAGGCGCACGGCGGCCGGGTTACGGTCTCAACCGGCGGCGCCGGCACGTCCGCGGCAGCCGGGAGTGGCGGCAGCGCCTTCACTCTCTCCCTGCCGGCTCAAGCCGCGGAGCAGGTGCAGGCGGTGGAGGAGCCGGCATGATCGCGGAGCGGCCTGCCTACCCGGGAGTGCCCGCCGGGCGGCGCATCCTGCTGGTGGAGGACGAGCCGAGCCTCGTGCTCACGCTCTCCGACCGGCTGCTCAGCGAAGGCTTTCAGGTGGAGACCGCCGGAGATGGGGAGGAGGGGCTGGCGCGGGCCCTGGAGGGATCTTTCGATCTCATTCTCCTGGACGTCATGCTGCCGCGGCGGGACGGCTTCGAGGTCTGCCGCGAGCTGCGCTCCCGCGGGGTCCAGGTGCCCATCGTCATGCTCACCGCCCGCGACCAGGTGGTGGACCGCGTGGTGGGCCTGAAGCTCGGAGCCGACGACTACGTGAGCAAGCCGTTCGAGATGATCGAGCTGCTGGCCCGCATCGAGGCCCTCTTCCGCCGCGCCCACACGCCGGCTTCCGGTACGGCGGGAACCTACGCCTTCGGCGACGTGCGGGTGGACTTCCGGCGCGCCGAGGTGCTCCGGAGCGGCGTGCCGGTGACCCTCTCGGCCCTGGAGTTCAAGCTCCTCGCCTACTTCATTCAGAACCGCGGCGCTCTCCTCTCCCGCGACGAGCTGCTGGACAAGGTCTGGGGCTACGACGCCATGCCGACCACCCGCACCGTCGACGTGCACGTGGCCTCGCTGCGCCAGAAGCTGGAAGGCAACCCGTCGCGCCCCGAGTACATCCTCACCGTCCACCGGCGGGGCTACCGCTTCACCGGCTGAATCGGCTTTACATTCCTTACAAAGATCTTGCGGCGTCCTGAAGACTCTCGGGGCGGCCTCCCTCTAAGCTGGGCATCGTTTTAGAGGGCGTCGCGGAACCCGCGCCGTCCCACAAAGGAGACTTTCACCATGAAACGGACTTTCGCACTCTTCCTCGGTGCCATCCTGCTGGTGGGCGCCTCGGCCTTCGCGGCGGGTGCCGGTGGCCACTGGAAGGCGGCCGGTGATCCCAGCCAGCATGCCCGGATGACGCAGCATCACGCCGCGTTCCTGGCCAAGGCTCTGAACCTCACGGCCGACCAGCAGGCCGCCGCCAAGAAGCTCCATGAGGATCTGGCCGCCAAGGCTCAGCCCCTGGTGGCGCAGCTCCGGCAGCAGAAGCAGGAGATCCACGCCCTTCTCGACGGCGGCAGCGCCGACGCCGCCGACATCGGCCAGAAGACGATCGACGCCCACGCCACCGGCCAGCAGCTCAAGGCTCTCCACGACGACTTCACGGCGAAATTCAGCGCCCTGCTGACTCCGGACCAGCTCACGAAGTTCCAGCAGCTCCAGGCGGCTCATCCAGGTCACGGCCATCCGGCCGAGCAGTAGATAGCAGGACTTCCCGTTTGACCCGGCGGGCCCGGCTCTGCACGCGCAACCGGCCCGCCCTTTTTTCCCGCCGGTCTTTCCCTCCGCCTTTCGTCCCGGTTTCGCCCCTCCACCGCACTCAGCCTGTAGCAAAAGCCTCCGTTTGAAAGTCGTTGCTGTCCGCCGGCTCGGTTTGGCCGCCGGCAGGCACATAGCTCTATAGAGTCGCTCCTCTTTTAGATTTGGCAGCCTGTGCTGGCTCTGTCTCCGCGGTTTGGACGGTCCAATGCGTTTTGGCCCTGGGTTCGGCTGTATGCGAATCCAGAGTGACGGTTCCTTACGTTGAAGGAGGAGTGGAGCATGATGACGAAGTGGGGTAAGCGCTTTCTGGTCAACGGCATCGTATTGTTGCTTCTGCTGGCGGCCCCCGTGGTGTTCGCGGTGGTGGCCACGGAAGCCCCGACAGGTTTCGACAACCTGACCAACGGTTTTGAGCCGCAGGCACAGTTCGACCTCGATAAGGCGAACTTCGAGGAGCGCGAGGAGATCGCGGACGGTTTGGGCCCGCTGTACAACGCCCAGGCCTGCTCCGAGTGCCATCAGACCCCGGTGACCGGCTCGAGCAGCCAGATCACCGAGCTGCGGGTGGGACGCCTCAGCGGCAGTACTTTCACCGACCGGCCGGGCGGCTCGCTGAACAACGACCGCGCCATCAACGCCGCCATTCAGGAGCGCGTCGCGGGCGCCGACAACGTGCGGGACTTCCGCAGCTCGCTCAGCATCCTGGGCGACGCCTACGTCGAGGCGATCCCTGACGCCTTCTTCACCAACACCCGCAACAACCAGATCACCCAGCTCGGCGTCGGCGGCCAGATCATCAACGTTCCGGTCCTCGAGGGTCCGGCCGGCACCACCCGCATCGGGCGGTTCGGCTGGAAGAACCAGAACTCCAGCCTGGTTTCCTTCGCGGCCGACGCCTATCTCAACGAGATGGGCATCACCAGCCCCCTGCTGCCCACGGAGAACACCTCGAACGGCGTCTCCGTCGCCGCTTTTGACACGGTGGCCGACCCTGAGGACCATGCGACGGTGGCGGATCCCTTCGGCGTCGACGTCGGCGCCTTCGTCCGCTTCATGCGGTCGACCAAGGCCCCGCAGCCGGACACCGCGGTAGCCAACACCTCGGACGTGCTGGCCGGCAAGTCGCTGTTCACCTCGATCGGCTGCGCCCTCTGCCACATCCCGTCGATCACCACCATGCCGGCGGGTTCCGTGATCAACGGCGGCAAGTACACGGTGCCGGCGGCGATCGGCGACAAGATCTTCCATCCGTACAGCGACTTCCTGCTGCACGACGTGGGCACCGGTGACTTCATCGTTCAGAACGGCGGTCAGTCGACGCTCACCAAGCTGCGCACGCCGCCCCTGTGGGGCCTGCGCACCCGTGACCGCCTGATGCACGACACCGTCAGCTTCACGCGGGACGACGCAATTCAGCGTCACACCAACGAGGCCGAGCCGGTCATCCAGAACTACGTCTTCGGGCTCAGCGTCACCCAGAAGAACCAGCTCATCGCCTTCATCAACTCGCTGTAAGCCTTCCAGAAGGGCTACGAAGGACGGCCGGGCCTAAGTGGGCCCGGCCGTTTTCTTTCCCGCAGACATGCCGCCTCGCCGATCCAGTAGACTTGAGGGGCCATGCGACTCCTCTACTCGTACCTGCGGCGCTACTGGACGCTCGTCGTCCTGGCGCTGCTTCTCGCCACCGTCAACCAGATCTTTTCCCTGCTCGATCCGCTGATCTTCCGGCACGTCATCGACCAGTACGCCACCCGCTACCGCGAGTACACGACCGGCCAGTTCTTCCGCGGGGTGAGCGTGCTGCTTGCCGCGGCCGTCGGCGCCGCCTTCGTCTCGCGGGTGGCCAAGAACTTCCAGGACTACTTCGTCAACGTCGTCACCCAGCGGCTGGGGGCGGACCTCTACTCGGACGGCGTGCGCCACTCCCTGGAGCTGCCCTACCAGCTCTTCGAGGATCAGAGGAGCGGCGAGACGCTGGGCAAGCTCCAGAAGGTGCGCGCCGACGTCGAAAAGCTCATCGGCACGGCCGTCAACACCCTGTTCACCACGCTGGTCGGGGTGATTTTCGTGATGGTCTACGCCTTCACGGTGAGCTGGATCATCGCGCCGGTCTTCCTGCTCACCATCCCGGTGCTCGGAGTCCTGAGCTCGGTGCTGTCGCGGCGGATCAAGAAGATCCAGAAGGTGATCGTCGCCGAGACCACGGCGCTGGCGGGGGCGACCACCGAGTCGCTGCGCAACATCGAGCTGGTCAAGAGCCTGGGCCTGGCGCGCCAGGAGATCGGGCGGCTGAACGCCACGACGGACAAGATCCTGCGCCTGGAGCTGCGCAAGGTGCGCTCGCTGCGTTTCCTGAGCTTCATCCAGGGCACGGCGGTCAATGCCCTGCGCACCTCGATCCTGTTCCTGATGCTCTACCTGATCTTCGTGCAGAAGATCTCGATCGGGCAGTTCTTCTCGCTCTGGATCTACTCGTTCTTCATCTTCGGGCCGCTCCAGGAGCTGGGGACGGTGATCAACACCTACCGCGAGACCGAGGCATCGCTCGAGACCTTCCAGACCATCCTCGACATCCCAATCGAGGCGAAACCCGTGAGCCCCTTGGCCCTGGGGGAGCTCAACACCCTGGCCTTCGAGGACGTGAGCTTCACCCATCAGAGCGCCTCGGCCCCGGCCCTCTCGGGCGTTACCTTCGAGGTCGAGCGCGGCGAGACGGTGGCCTTCGTGGGGCCCTCGGGCTCGGGCAAGACGACGCTCGTCAAGCTGCTCGTGGGTCTCTACGGCCCGAGGAGCGGGCGCATTCTCTACAACGGCAAGCCCGGCACGGCCCTCGATCTCGACGAGCTGCGGGGCCAGATCGGCTTCGTGACCCAGGACACGCAGCTCTTCTCGGGCTCGATCCGTGAGAACCTGCTGTTCGTCAATCCCGCGGCCACCGACGCCGAGTGCCTGGAGGTGCTGAGGAAGGCCGCCTGCGACAGCCTGCTGGCGCGCGCCGACCGCGGGCTGGACACGGTGATCGGCGAGGGCGGCGTCAAGGTCTCCGGCGGCGAGAAGCAGCGGCTGTCGATCGCGCGGGCGCTGCTGCGCCGGCCCCGCCTGCTGGTCTTCGACGAGGCGACGTCCTCGCTCGACTCGCTGACCGAGGAGGAGATCACGGAGACGATCCGCGAGGTGGCGTCGAGCCAGGTGATCACCATCCTCATCGCGCACCGGCTGTCGACGGTGCTCCATGCCGACACCATCCACGTCCTGGAGCACGGGCGGATCGTCGAGTCCGGCCGCCATGACGAGCTGGTGGAGCAGAAGGGGCTTTACTACGCGATGTGGCGCCAGCAGGTGGGAGAACGCCGGCGCCCCACGATGGGTCCCGCCCCGCGGCTGGCGGCGGCGAGCGGCGGGTAGGGGAGCGAGCGGGGCCTCCGGCTCTAGACGGCGAGCTCCGCGACGCCTTCGATCTCGACCAGGAGCTCGCTGCGGCAGAGGTCGGCGCGCACCCATTCGATGGGCACCCGGCCGCCGACGGCCTCCTCGAGCAGAAGGCACAGCTCGCGGCGCTGCCTCAAGTCCGGGTGATAGACCCGCAGCTCGCGAAAGCCGGCCAGCGGGGCCGGCTTGCCGGCGGCTTCATGCAGCAGGACGGTCAGGTTGGTGAGCGTCTCCTCCATCTGCCGGGCGAGATCGCCCAGGTGCACGGATTCCTCGCCCACGATGCTGGCGGTGCCGCCGACCAGCACCAGCGGCGCGCCGTCGTCCGGGTGGATCACGGTGGCGCGGGCGAAGCAGGGGGGCTTGGGACCGAACTTGCACGAGTAGCGGTAGGGCGCGATCTGCCGCGGGTTGGCCACCGGCCGGCCGGGGTGATCGGCGGCCAGGCAGTGGACGACCAGATCCTCGCCGTCATGACCGATTCCCGAAGCCGAGGCGACGCGGGTGTCGAAGCTCTCGTTGCCGCCGTACCATTGGGAGAGGGCCTGGAAGCGGCCGGCGTTGAAGACCCGGTAGCGGTCCAGCCCGTCGCCCAGGGTGTCGTGGATGCCGGGGATGTGATTCCACAGCCGCACAGGATGGAGCGCCTGGCCGCCGCGCAGCTCCGCTTCGAGCCGCTGGTAGGCGTGGACGGTGGCGTCGTGGAATGCCGTCCGGTTGAGCGCCGTGACGCCGGGCACCCGCACGCTCGCCAAACGGAAACGACCGCCCTGACCGAGCAGATCGCCGACCCAAGGCGGTGGCAGGAGGTCTCGCTCCGCCAGGGGAAGAGCGGACGAAGGCGCGGGTACGACCGGTGACAAATCGCTCATCGGGTTCAGCCAAGACTGTATCCGCTCTGACGCGGCCACGGCAAGAGAGGGCCGCTTCGTCAGCCTTGTGGAGACTCGAAGTTGTCGTAATGTAGTTCGTTAGGTTCGGCGGTTAAGAATACGTCAGGACCCTGGCTCATTGGGAATGAATCTGCGGCAATGAATATGGATTCGTTCGGGTCAGGGTCCTGACTTGATCCTCCGCCCGATTTCGTCGAGACGCCCCAGGGCTTCCCCGTGCAGGCGGTCCATCTTCTCGTGCAGGTGGGCGATCTCGAGCTCGGCCTTGAGATTGACTTCGTACTCGATGTCGCCCCGGATGCGCTCCTTCGAGGCCTGGCGGTTCTGGCTGAGGAGCACGAAGACCGAGAGGATGATGGCTTCGAGCGACACCACCATGGTGAGCAGCCCGAAAGGGAAGGGATCGAACATTGGGGGCTTCCAGCCGGGCAGCCAGTCGACGTTGAGCAGGATCCACACGGCGAAGACGACGATGTGGATCATCAGGAAGGCGATGCTGCCCGAGAACGCGGCGATCCAGTCCGCCGCCTTCTCGACCTTCGAGCGCCGGTCCTCCATTTCGAGGTTGACGTTGCGCGATGCCGTGTGCCGCAGCAACTGCACGGTGCGGCGCAGCCGGTTGCCCATCGCCGTGATGACGTCCAGCCCGGCCTCGGGGTGAATGCGGAACAGGTGATCGAGGTCGTCGCGGTCCACCGCCAGCGCTTCGAGGTCCTCGACCACCAGCACGGAGGCGCTGCGCCCGCCGCCGTCGAGGAAGGAGAGCTCGCCGAACACCTCGCCCGGCCCCGGCGTCTCCAGCACGATGCGCTCGCCGGTGTCGTCCTTGAAGAAGACCTCGACGCTCCCCTGGCGGATGACGAACATCGTGCCGCCCGGGTCGTTCACCTGAAAGACGAGCTGGCCCGCCGGGAGGCTCATGGCTTCGAGCTGCTGAGCGAGGACCTCGCGCTCTTCGTCGTCCAGGTACTGGAAGAAAGGCACACCGGCGAGCAGCGCCGCATCGGTCGGCATCGATTGAGTCTCCTATTCGGTTTGCCGCCGGAGCGGCCCGCCGGGACTCTAGCCCGATTCGGCGTGGGAGCGGTAGATGGAAAAAGAGCCCGGCCACCTGGCCGGGCTCCCTCTGCATCCGAAGAGTGAAAAGCGGCTTTACTGCGGAGGCCGCTGCCGGCCGTGGTTGCGGCCCTGGCCCTGCTGCCCCGGATTTCCCTGGCGTTGCTGGCGAGCCTGCTGGCGGGCCTGCTGCTGGGCTTGCCGCATTTGACGCTGCGGTTGGGCTTGAGCCTGCCGCTGCTGCTGCCACTGAGCCCGGGCCTGCTGCTGCTGTTGGCGCATCGCCCGGCCCTGCTGCTGCTCCTGCCGGCGAGCCTGCATCTGCTGCTGGCGCTGGAACCTCTGCTGCTGGCGGCCCTGCTGGAGGGCCTGCTGTTGCTGCTGGCGCTGGAACCGCATCTGCTGGCGGCCCTGCTGTTGAGCCTGTTGCTGTTGCTGGCGCTGGAACCTCTGCTGCTGACGGCCCTGCTGGAGCTGCAGCCGCTGAGCCTGGCGCTGGCCTCGGTCCTGCCGCTGCTGGAGGCGCGCCTGCTGCTGCGCCAGTTGCCGCTGCTGGCGGCCCTGGGCGCGCAGCTGCTGGCGGCTCAATGCCTGACCCTGCACCTGGGCTTGGCGCTGCGCCCGCTGCTGCTGGCGCAGGAGCCCTTGCTGCTGGCGGTTCACCTGATTCGCCTGGGCGGCGCGGAAGGCGTGGCGGGCGTTGACGGCGGCTGTGGCGGCTGCTCCGGCCAGCACCGCGCGGCGCGCTAGCGGACGGGCGGACGGTTCGGCGACTCGCGCTCTCTCGACCTGCGGACGGAAAAAGGCGACCCGGTTCTGCGCGAACCGCCCGCCCTGATGCCGCTGGTTCCAGCCCAGATCGCCGACCTGGAAGCGCTGCACGCGGCGGCCTGTCCACTGCTGCACGCGGTCGACCGGGAAGCCGGCGTTGAAGACCTGATTGTTGAAGCGGTCGTAGCGGGTGAAGCTGCGGCTGCCGCGATAGATGCGGTCACACTCCCAGCGCGGGGCCTCGAAGCCGACGAGACGCGTCTCCAGGAACCGGTTCTCCGGCACGAAGATGAAGGCGTCAGGCGAGAGGTCCAGGGAGACGGTCACTCCCGGGCGGTAGTCGTACGAGGGCGGCAGGGGAGCCCAGCCGACGTAGTCGTTGCCCGCCTGCCAGTCGACCCAGGCCGGAGCCCACTGGTCGCCGGGGACCCAGCTCCAGCCGTAGTCGGCGTCGTCATACCAGCGGCCGTAGTGATAGGTCGCCCAGCCGAAGGGCTCGTCCGAGACCCAGGTCCAGCCGAGGTCGGTCCACACCCAGTGGCCCGCCTGGTAGGGGCGCCACGATGCGGCGACAGCCCTCGGCCTCCAGACCCAGCCGTACCGCGGGCGCTGGACCCAGTTTCCGTAGGAGGCAAGGTCGTCGTAGAAGAAGCCGACGTCCACGTTGGCCCGGCCCGAGGGTCCGATGTGGAGCCCGGCCGAGATCGAGGTCGCGGCGGAGCCCATCGCCGGCAGGGCGCCGAGGAGGACGGCAGCGAGAAGCATGATCCGTGTAGTTTTCATAAGTCACCTCGTTGCGTTCCGCGATGCCAGAGTTAGGTTGTACAAGGGTGGGCACCGCGACTGCTCTCGGGGTGGATTAATCGCAAGAACCGTGCCTGGTTGATTTCCCAGGGGAATCAGGGGGGAAGACCGGGGGAGAGGACGGGGGTGCGCCCGCTGGGGGACGGCCGTGCCGGATAAAAAAAGGCCCGGCGAATCGCCGGGCCCCACCAAGGGAGATTATTGCTGCGGAGGTTTCTTGTCGTCGCGGGGCTTGCCCGGAGGCTTGCCCTGGTTCTTCGGTTGCGGAGGGGGCTGCCGTTGAGCCTCGCGCTGCGGGGGAGCTTGCCGCTCGCGCTGTTGCTGCTGGCGCGGCTGTTGAGCCTCCTGCCGCTGCTGCTGCCGTTGCTCCTGCCGTTGCTGCTGAGCCGCTTGGCGTTGAGCCTTCTGCTGCTCCCCTTGCTGCTGGGCCGCCTCACGTTGCGCCTGGCGCTGCTGGTTCCTCTGCTGCTGAGCCGCCTGGCGCTGGGCTTTTTGCTCCTCGCCCTGCTGCTGGGCGGCCTGCCGCTCGGCTTGGCGCTGCTGGTTCCTCGGCTGGCTGGCTTCCGGCTGGGTGGTGGCCTGCGGTTGCCGAGCCTGGGGCGTCTGGGCGATCCGCCGGCGCTCTTCCTTCGTCTGCTGGCGTGCCGCGGCCTGCGGAGCCGGCTGCCCCTGGACAGCGGCCGGGGCCCGGTTCGCGCGATGGGCGGCGACAGCGGCCGTGGCGGCAGCTCCCGTCAGCACCGCGCGCTTGGCGATCGGGCGGCTGGGAGGCGGCGCCACCTGCGCCTTCGCCACCTGGGGACGGAAGATGGCGACCCGGTTCTGGGCCACCCGCGCTCCCTGGTGACGCTGGTCGGCGTTCAGATCGGCGATCTGGTAGCGGGGGACGGGGCGCCCCACCACCCGCTGGAGGCGGTCGACCTGGACACCTTGATTGAACACCCGGTTGCCGACGACGTTGTAGCGCGTGATGTTGCGGCCGGAGCGGTAGATCCTCTCGCAGTCGGCTCGCGGCACGAAGTAGGCGTTGAGCCGTGGAGCCAGGAACTGGCGCTCCGGCACGAAGAGGTAGGCGTCAGACCCGAGCGAGACGTTCAGCTCGATGCCGGGCCGGAAATCGACCGTCGGCGGCAGGGGAGCCCAGCCGAGATAGTCGTCACTCTCCTGCCAGGCGACCCAGGCCGGAGCCCATTCGTTGCCCGGAATCCATTCCCACCCGTAGTCGGGATCGTCGTACCAGCGGCCGTAGTGATAGGTCGCCCAGCCGTAAGGCTCGTCGGAAATCCAGGTCCAGCCCTCATCGGTCCAAACCCAGTGGCCGGCCTGATAGGGGCGCCAGGAGCTCGCCACGGCCCGCGGCCTCCAGGCCCAGCCGTAGTTGGGCCGCTCGACCCAGTTTCCATAGCTTGCAAGGTCGTCGTAGAAAAAGCCGACGTCCACCGAGGCCTGGCCCGAAGGGCCGATGTGGATCCCCGCCGACACCGAAGTGGCGGCGAACCCTGCCCCGGCGGTAACGCCCAGGAGGATCAGCGAGAGGAACAGGAGGCGTGTTGTTTTCATAAGTTCTTCCTTGTAGAGCTTGGCGGTGCCGGAGATGGAGGCTCGATGGGATGGCATCGGGTATAACTCTCTCGGCAGGTGTAGAAGAGCAAGAACCGCGCCATCACGCCCAATGTTCGTTCAAGGGCTTCGGGTTTCGATGCGGTATCGTGGCCTCGATCAGTGATGGCTCAACCGGAGAGGCTCATGACCCGACCCCGACGTGCTCTCTTGCTTCTTCTCGGCGCCTCAGGGCTGAGCGTGGCGGCTCCCCGCGGAGCCGCGGCCCAGCCGGCGGCGCTCGGCCCGGAGGTGCGTGTCGACACGCTCGCGGGCGATCAGTTTCCCCACAATCCCAAGCTGGCGGTACAACGCGACGACGCCTTCGAGATCATCTGGGACTCCGGGGGGAACCAGCCCGCTTCCATCTTCGCGCGTCATTTCAATGCCGCGGGCCTGCCGGCGGACGCCGCGCAGCGCGTGCTTGGAGGGGAGGGATTCTGGCCGGAGGCCGACGGCATCATCCGGGCGGGCAAGGGCTACGACGTGCTCTGGCACATCAAGGACGACACGGGAACGCTGCCGCCGGCCTATTACACGCGCCACCTGGATGCGCGGGGTGCCGTGCTGGGGAAGAAGCCCCTGAAGGTGGGCAAGCCTTTCCTTTCTTACATGTGGTTCAGCGCCGGCGATGGGCTCGTCGGCGGCTACTATGCGGCGGCTCTCAAGGCTTTCGAGCTGCGGAAAGTGTCGCCCAACGGCGTGCCGACGCTGCTGGAGCGGCGCATCAACGTGGAGCCCCTGGATTCTCCAACGCCTTCGGTGACGGCGCTCGCCAATGGCGGCTTCGTGGGGGTGGTTCGAGCCCTCACCGTCTCGCCTCCGGACGCCATGGCTCGGCCGGTCCTGCGGGCGCGCCTGTTCAAGGACACCTTCGAGCCCATGGGCATCGATTTCGACATCAACACCCTGCCCGCGGGACCGGACGGGGCGGCACCCATCCTCGGCGTGGACTACGCCGTGGCGGCGACTCCCGGCGGCGGCTTCGCGGTGGCCTGGACGCTCGGCAACACGCTCTATCTGCGCTCCTTCGACGCCGCCGGCCATGCGTCGGATTCCGAGGTTCCGGCAGTGATTCACGACGGCACCTTCGCCCCGCTCTCCGTCGCGGCCGACGCCCGGGGCAATCTGCTGCTGCTCTGGTTCGAGATCCTGGGCGATCCGCCGCGAGGCAATCTTCAGATCGAGCTCTTCAACGCCCAGTATGTGCCTCTGGGACCGCCGGAGGATCTGTCGAGCACCGCCAGCGGCCGCTACCTGGAGCCCTTCGCCGGCAGCGTCGCCTCGGCGGGAAGCTCCTGGATCGTCACCTGGGCCGCCCAGGTGGACGACCTGGAGCCGAGCGCGATCTTCGTCCGGCGGTTCGCGCCGCAATAGACCGGCAGAGGAGGCTTCGCCGGCAGGACTCGAAAGACATAACCGGAGCTTGCCGGGCGTCATGGCTGGACAGAACAAAGAGTCCGTTGTACTGTTCTCTTTGTTCTGTACTTCCGTGCCGTGCGCTTCTACGCCGATCTCCACGTTCACTCCAAATACTCCCGGGCCACGAGCCGGGATGCGGATCTTGAGCATCTCGCCCTCTGGGCGAGGCGCAAGGGGATCACCGTGGTGGGAACCGGCGACTTCACGCATCCAGCCTGGTGGGAGGAGATCCGCGCGAAGCTCCTGCCGGCCGAGCCGGGCCTCTTCCGGCTGCGGCCCGAGATCGAGCGCGAGGTGGCCCGGCAGCTCCCGCCCTCGTGCCATGGCCCCGTCCGCTTCCTGCTGGAGGTCGAGATCTCGACCATCTACAAGAAGGGCGAGCGGACGCGGAAGATCCACCATCTCCTCTACGCCGCCAGCCTGGAGACCGCGGGCCGCATCCGGGAGCGCCTGGGAGCGATCGGCAACATCTCGTCCGATGGCCGGCCGATCCTGGGGCTCGACTCCCGCCACCTGCTGGAGATCACCCTGGAGAGCGGGCCGGACGCCTACCTCGTGCCAGCCCATGTGTGGACGCCCTGGTTCGCCGTGCTGGGCTCGAAGTCCGGCTTCGACTCGGTGGAGGAGTGCTATGGCGATCTCGCGCCCCACATCTTCGCCGTCGAAACGGGGCTCTCCTCCGATCCGCCGATGAACTGGCGCGTATCGAGCCTCGACCGCTTCACCCTGGTGAGCAACTCGGACGCCCATTCGCCGCCCAAGCTGGGCCGCGAGGCCTGCTCCTTCGACACCGACCTCGACTACTTCGCGATCCGGCGCGCCCTCGAAACGGGAGAGGGCTATGGCGGCACGGTGGAGTTCTTTCCCGAGGAGGGGAAGTATCACCTGGACGGCCACCGTGCCTGCAACGTCCGCCTGGAGCCGCCGGAGACCCGGCATCTGGGGGGCCGCTGCCCGGCCTGCGGCAAGCCGCTCACCGTGGGCGTGATGCACCGGGTGGAGGAGCTGGCCGACCGCTCCGAGGACGCGCCCACCGAGGGCCGGCAGGCGCGGGTCGATCCCTATCGCTGCCTCGTGCCGCTGCCGGAGATACTGGGTGAGATCCACGGCGTGGGAAGCGACTCCAAGACCGTCGAGCAGTCCGTCGCGCGGCTCGTGGCGCGCCTGGGGCCGGAGCTGGACATCCTGGAGCGCCTGCCCCTGGAAGAAATCGCCAAGGCGGGAAGCCCGCTCTTCCTCGAAGCGCTCACCCGGCTGCGGGCCGGCAACGTCCGCCGCGACGCGGGCTACGACGGCGAGTACGGGGTGATCCGCCTCTTCGAGCCGGAGGAGATCCGGGAGAGGTCCGTGGTGGCGATGCTGTTCGGGCCGTCGGAGAAATCGACACCGCTGCCAGCCAATGTAGAGACGCCCCGTGGGGAACCCCGCGGGGCGTCTCCTCGGAGGCATGAACTTCAAGCCGGCGTGGACGGTTTGGAGGGCGACGGAGCCAGCAAAAAGACCGTTCCATCCGCCCCAGACTTTTCCGTCAACGGGGACGGAGATCTCTTCGCCGGAGGCGCCCCACGGGGCGTCTCTACATTGGCTGGCAGCAGATTCACGCAGGCAGGCCTCGACGCCGATCAGCGCATCGCGGCGGAGATCGTGGACGGCCCCCTCCTCATCGTCGCCGGGCCGGGGACGGGGAAGACGCGGACGTTGACGCACCGCATCGCCCATCTGGTCGCCGAACGGGGTGCGGCGCCGGAGAGCTGTTTGGCGGTCACCTTCAGCCGGCGGGCGGCGGCGGAGATGGAGGAGCGTCTGGCGGTCCTGTTGCGGGAGGCCGCGGGACGCGTCCTGGTCGCGACCTTCCATGGGTTGGGATTGACGATGTTGCGCGAGCAGGGCGGCCCGGAGCTCCGGGTGGCGACTCCGGCCGAGCGGACGGAGATCGCCCGCGAGCTGTTCAATCTCTCGCCATCCAAAGCCGAACGCCTCCTGGAGGAGATCGGCCGTGTCCGCTGCCGGCGGGCGGTCGATCCCGAGCTGGAGGTCTTCCCGGAGCTGGCAGGGCGGACGGCCGTCTACGAGCAGGCGCTCGACCGCCGCGGTCTGGTGGACTTCGACGATCTTCTCCTGCGTCCCCTGGCGTTGCTGCGGGCGAGGCCGGACTTGGCGGCGGACTACCGGGATCGGTTCCGCTGGATCTCGATCGACGAGTATCAGGACGTCGATCCTCTTCAATACGCCTTGATCCGCCTGCTGGCGCCGCCGGACGCCAACCTCTGTGCCATCGGCGATCCGGATCAATCGATCTACGGTTTTCGCGGCGCGGACGTGGGTTTCTTCCTCCGTTTCCGCGAGGACTGGCCAAGGGCGCGGGTGGTCCATCTCAGCCGGAACTACCGCTCCAGCCGCACGGTGGTCGAGGCGGCGATGAATGCCATTCGTCCCGCGAGCCTGGTGCCGGACCGTCGGCTGGTCGCCGTGCGAGAGGGGGCGGGGGAGAGGATCGTCATCCAGGCGGCGGCGAGCGAGAGGGCCGAGGCGGAGCTCGTGGTCCACACCGTGGAGCGGCTCCTGGGCGGCACCTCCGCCTTCTCCTTCGACAGCGGCCGGGTGGGCGCCGGAGACACCGAGGACGGCCTCTCCTTCGACGACATCGCGATCCTCTACCGGACGGACGCCCAGGCTCCGCCGCTGATCGAGGCGCTGGGACGCGCGGGCATTCCCTTCCAGAAGCGCTCCCACCGGCCGCTGGCGGAGCAGGCGGGAGTGCGAGTTCTCTTGCCGCTCCTCCAGGAGCAGGCCGAGGGCAGCGTCGAGGCGCGTCTGGAAAAGGCGATCCTGGATTCCTCCAAGGATCTGGCCGCCGCGGACCGCACCGCCCTCCTTGCCGCCGCCGAGCTGTTGCGTCCCCTGGCCCTGCGCTCCGGAAACGATCTCGACGCCTTCCTCGCCGAGACGGCCCTGGGGGAAGAGGTCGACACCTGGGACCCGCGAGCGGAAAGGGTCTCCCTCCTCACCCTCCACGCCGCAAAGGGACTGGAGTTTCCCGTCGTCTTCCTCGTCGGCTGCGAGGACGGTCTCCTCCCTCTGACCTGGCCCGGCGCCGAGGCAGGCCTCGCGGAAGAGAGACGTCTCTTTTTCGTGGGAATCACGCGCGCCCAGTCCCGTCTCTTTCTCTTTTACAGTCGCCAGAGAACCCTCCGAGGGGAGGCTCGGGAGACCCGGGCCTCCCCTTTCCTGGCGGATCTCGAGGAGGCGCTGCTGGACCGCAGACGAGAGCCGGACTTGGGATCTCGGCGGCCGGAGCAGATGCGGTTAGTGTAAGAGCGATCTCAATTCCGCCGCGATCCCTTCGTAGAGAGCCAGTTCTTCTTGGCGCCGTCCTTCTCACTCGGGGGAGCAGCGTCGCCGGCGGTGAGGTTGGACCTGAACACGAAGCTGAAGTCCGTCATCACCCGGTCTTTCGTCGTCGTGGGGTCCGGACCGAATTGATAGGCCGCCAACTGGTGGCAGACCACGCAACTGGACCAGGTATAGGGCCCAGCCGGTTTCTGGGCCGTGATCGTTGCCTGGATCGTGTCGGTCAACGTGCTGTTGGGCGGCGGGAAGTTGGGTGGGTCGAACACCACCGGGCCGAGCGTGGGAACCTGACCGGCGATGGTTTGATCGCCCATCAGATACGTTTCCAGCGTCGAGTTCCTCGACACCGCGACCCCGTCGCCGTTCTTCGGCTGCAGCCGGTCGCGCGCATCGAACCATTGCGTCGCGACCAGCCGGTAATACTGCCAGGGAGAGTTGGGGACGCCGCGGACGCCGGCCAGCGCGGCCTGGTACCTCGCGTTCATCGCCGGCAAAGCCGGTTCGTTCGCGCACCTTGCCGCCTGGGTCGAGCTGTAGGAATGGGCCGTCGGCTGGGTCGCGGCCCACTTGTACAGCTCCTTGGAGGCAGGCACTGGCGCCGGGGGACGATTGGTTTCGGCCGTGCAACCCTGGGTGCTGGTGCCGTCGCTGAAGGTCGGCTTGAGACCCGGCAGAGGTTTGTAGGAGACCTCTTCGTTGTCCACCTGCTCGAAGGTGGACCAGATCCATCGCGGCTGGTTGCGAGTCTTGTAGACGATGTGAAGGCCGACGAGCCCCACCGTGCCCGCGACCGAGAAGGGCTGACCGTTTTCACTCTGCTGGCTCGCCACGCAGATCACCGCTTTTTTCGTGTGATATCGGGCCAGAATCGTGGGATCGGTGTTGGCTGGGAAGAGGCGCCAGGCGGCTTTCAGCTCCATGGAGCCCTGCGGGAAGACGATCGTATTGTGCTCGATGTACTTTTTCAGCCCGGCCGGTGTCGTCAGGCCGTTGCGGACGAGATATCTCTGGTGAACGTCGTTGACCACGATCTCGACCGGGGAGAAGTTCTTCTCCTGGTCCACCAGGGGCCAGCTCGATCCCGCCTGCACGTCCGTTCCCGAGTTGGTCGTGTCCCTGAACATGCGAAGCACCTTGAGGTCCGGCGACGCCTTCTGATCAGGGCACAGGCTGCTGCTGTGGAAGATATCCTCCGCGTTGGCAAAGAAGTCCCAGACCCTGGGAGCGCCGGGGGCCTGGCCGATGACTTTCGACAGGTCCGGCCTACCGTCCTTCCGGGCCGGCCAGTTCAAGGCGACGAAGAGCTGCCAGGCGAAGTTGTCGAAGGTGTTGTGGCCGGGACGGGCCGCCGTCACATCGGTCGCATGGGCTGGCAGTAACGCCGGTTTCTGGCCGGCCGCCACGGCAGGCCAGGCGACGGTGAGGACGGTAATGAACGCGATGATTACAAGATGGCTTCGTCTCGGCTGACTCATGGGGGTCATCCTCCTCGTTGCGGCCTCGAATTGTTTCTGCTCCGTTGGCGCGAGGATACAACCTGTCCGGCTCTGCGATCAATCTTTGACCGTCAGCGGCCCAGCAGCCGGAGGAACGCGAGCGGGCTGACAATCTGCACCGGGCGATAGCCGGCACAGTGAATTACTTTGAGCGGAAGAAGGTCACGACGATCGTCGGTCACGATGTACTCGGCTCCTGATTCCAGGGCGCAGCCGACGACCATGTTGTCCTTGAAATCGGTCGGCACTTTGTCGAGCTCTTGATAGTGACCCGGGACCACCAATGCCACGCGACGCAGGACTCCTACGATTCGTCGTAGATCCTGGTCGGAAAAAGGTGCGTACTTCTGGAGGCGCGGCGACCGCAGGACATCGATGAGCTCCTCAAGGAGAGTCTCGGAGGTTACGAAGTCGAAAGCTCGCTCCGTCAGAGCCACCAACAACCGGCTCGTCACTCCGAAAGGGGAGATAAGTATCCGGATCACCAGGTTCGTGTCGAGAACAGCTCGGGGACTGGGCCCGATCATCAACTATTGGCTCGCGTTTGCGAAGGCGCTTACTGAGTATGAGAAGCAGCGGAGAGCCTTCGCCTCGAGCGGACCTCGCGAACGATCCGTTGTACGTCTCGAGCGAGCGTGCGAGGGTCGGCGGCTGGGACTTTTTGCTGAAGATCCTCGACGAGCAGGCGAAGCTCCAACTCAGGCGTGACCACGCGCCGTAGGAGCTCCAACCGTTCTTCCGGTTCCAGGGACTCGATCCGCTCGGCCAGATCTCGAACTTTGAGTGAGCTTTGCGCCATGGTGTCTGCCTCGGAGAACAGAATACCACGCAAGCCAGGCTCCGGCGGCGACCTGGCTACGGTACCATCCCTGCGGATTCTCTTCAGGGGGTGCCATGAGACTTCAGAGGTTTGCCCTGCCTGCGGCCGTGCTGTTGATCCTCGCCGCCTCGCCCCTCTCCGCCCAATCGACCGCGCCGCCGCCCCTGTTGCCCGAGCCGGCCGTGCGCGCCTTGGCCTCCGAGGTGTCGGGGACGGCGGCGAAGCGCAATCTTCAGGATCTCACTCTCTTCCACCGCATGCGTGGCTCGCGGGGGTTCCGGGCGGCGGCGGAGCGGGTACGAGACCGGGCCAGGGAGTATGGGCTCTCCGAGGTGGAGCTGATCGAGCTGCCGGCCGACGGCACGATCTTCTATGGCACCCAGCGCTCGCGCCCGGCCTGGGACGTGGACTTCGCCGAGCTGTGGGAGCAGCGAAAGGAGGGAGACTCCTGGGTGGACGGCGACCGCGTGGCCTCCTGGGAGGCGCGGCCCATCGTTCTCGCCCAGGACAGCGCGAGCGGCGAGGTGACGGCCGAGTTGGTCGACGTGGGGGCCGGCACGGCGGAGGTGGATTATCAGGGGAAGGACGTGCGCGGCAAGCTGGTGCTCATCTCCTCCCAGCCGGGAGTCGCCTATGACTTGGCGGTCGACAAGCTCGGCGCTGCCGGCCTCGTCTCCTACGCCCAGAATCAGCAGACGGCTTGGTGGAAGGAGGATGAGACGCTGGTGCGGTGGGGGCATCTCAACACCTTCCCGGCGCCCAGGACCTTCGCTTTCATGGTCTCGCTGAAGCAGGCCCGGGCATGGCAGGAAGGGTTGATTGGGGGCAAGCCGGTAAGGCTGCGGGCGAGCGTCCGCGCCGGCCAGCATCCCGGGGCGTACAGCATCGCGACGGCGGTGATCCCGGGTGCGGACCGCGCGCACGAGATCGTGCTCTCCTGCCATCTCGATCACCAGCGGCCGGGGGCGAACGACAACGCCAGCGGCTGCGCCTCCATTCTGGAGACCGGCCGCACCCTGGCGAAGCTGATCCGCGAAGGGAAGCTCGCCGCCCCCCGGCGGACGATCCGCTTCGTCTGGCCGCCGGAGATCGAGGGCACGATCTCTTTGCTCAACGCCCGGCCGGACTTCGTCGCCCGGGCGCTCGCCGTGATCCATATGGACATGGTGGGCGGCGACGCCGAGATCACCAAGGCCGTGTTCCACGTCACCCGTTCGCCCAAGAGCCTGCCGACCTTCGTCAACGACGTGGGGGCCGCCTTCGGGCGGTTCGTCAACGAGCAGTCCTACGCCCTGGCGGCGACCGGCGCCGCACCCTATCCGCTGGTGGACCCCGAGGGGAGCAAGCGGGCGCTCCAGGCCGAATTCGTCGACTTCACCGAGGGCAGCGATCACGAGGTGTGGAGCGAGGGCTCGTTCCGGGTGCCGGCCATCTACCTGAACGATTGGCCGGACCGCTACATCCACACCCACGCCGACAGCGTCGCCAATATCGATCCCACCAAGCTGGAGCGCGCCGCCTTCCTGGGCGCCGCGAGCGCGTACTACCTGGCGGGCCTCGATGCGGCCCAGGTGCCGGCCCTCTGGCAGGAGATCAAGCGGGGGAGCCTGGAGCGCACGGCGGAGTCCCTGGCCCGGGCGGACCGGCTGCGGCGCGGCGGCGAGCTCGCCGAGGCCGAGAATCTGCTGCGGTTCCACCTCGCCTACGAGGCCGGGGTGGTGGATTCGATCCGCCGCTTCGCCTCGCCCGGGCCGGGCGTGGAGAAGGAAGCGGCGGCTTTCCTCGCCGGGCTGGAGAGGCTGATCGGACCGGTGCCGGCGAGGCCCGACCGCGGAATGACGATCGTCTACCATCGCGCGCCCGATCCCAAGGGTCCCATGGGCGGTTTCGGTTATAACTGGTTCCAGGATCATACGGAGGCAAAAGGGATTGCGGCGCCGGCTTTGCTGAAGCGGACGGGGCTGTGGGGCGGGGGAGGCGAGTACGCCTACGAGATCCTCAACCTGGTGGACGGCCGGCGGGCGATGCAGCAGATCTGGTACGACCTCTCCGCCATCTACGGCCCGCTGCCTTTCGCCGAGGTGGTGGAGTACCTGAACGACCTGGAGGCGATCGGCGTTCTGCGGCGCTGACCGCGAAGGAGTCCCATGCTGCGTGAGAAGCTCATCGATCATCACTCCACCACCGCACGGCACGAGTTCCGCTGGCGCAGCCGCGAGATCTCCCGGTTGGAGGGCTTGAGCGACGCCGTCTTCGGCTTTGCCATCACCCTGCTGATCGTGGCCCTGGAGGTTCCCCGCACCTCGGGCGAGCTACTGGAGACCATGCGAGGCTTCTTCTCCTTCGCCATTACGTTTACCATCCTCTATCTGCTCTGGTTCCGGCAGTTCACGTTCTTTCGGCGGTACGGCATGGAGGACCGCACGACGGTCATCCTGAACGGGGCTCTTCTGTTCATGGTGCTGTTCTTCGTTTTTCCCCTGAAGTTTCTTTTCAGTACGATCATCAACCGGCTTCTCGGAGAAGGAAAAATGGTCCGGCTGCCGAACGGCACTCTCGAACGGGCGATCCAGCCGGAGCACCTCACCCCGATGTTGACCATCTACGGATTGGGGTTTGCGGCGGTTTTCGCCATCTTCGCGCTCCTCCATCTGCACGCGTATCACCGCCGGCAAGAGCTGCGGCTGACCGAGCTCGAGCGGCTCGACACGCTGCAGGCCCTTCAGGCCTACACCGCCAGCACCGCCATCGGTCTCCTGACTGTGGTCTACGTCATCGTCGTCGGTCAGTTCGACAAGACTCCTTACGAGCTCAAGGCCTCCCTCGCCGCCACCGTCGTCTTCTTCCTTGTCATGGCGGCCATCATGAAAAAGCGCCTGAAGCGGAAGAGCCAGCGGCAGAAGCTCGTCGACCGGCTGATCGCCGAAGGCGCTCTGCCGCAGGGCGATCCGGAGGAGTGAGCGTCAGAGCTTGACCGGGGGAGGCCCTATCATCCCGGCGTCCAGCCGGGCGTCCGCCAGCACGGCTCCATACTCCCGGGCCAGCAGGGGGTTGGCTTTGAGGGCAGCCTGAAGCGAGGCCACGGCCTGACGCGCGCCTTCCTGCCGGTGGCCGGGATCCGCACCCAGCCGGGCGGTGCGGTAGAGGAGGAGGCCTCGCAGAGCCAGGTACCGCCCCTCGCCGGGGTTGATGGCGATGGCACGCTCCAACCGGTTCAGCCCTTCCCGCAAGCTCGGCTCGGCCCGGGGAGAATCCGTCTCGGCCTCGAAGCGCGCCACCTGGGCTTGCGCGAAGAGGACGTCCGGATTCTTGGCGTTGACCTTCTCGGCCCTTTGGAGGTCCGCCGCGGCCTGACCCAGGGAGGAGCGCGGGTCGACCCTGCGCTTCAGGTCCCACTTGGCGGCGACGAGCCGGACGCGCGCCTGCTCCAGGAAAGCGTCCGCATCGTCCGCGTTGAGGCGCAGATATTCACCGAGGGCGGCGTCCGCGGCGGCCAGGGCGGCCGCCGGGTCCAGCCCCTGGTCCACCAGCCCCTCGGCCAAGCTGCGGTAGGTGTAGCCGAGGTTGAAGCGAGCCAAGCCGTAGTCGGGTTTTATGGCGAGGGCGCGCTCGTAGTCGCGGGCGGCGTCGGTGAGGACTTGGCGGGGATCGCTGCCCCGGGTCAACAGGTATTCGCCCAAGGTGAGCTGGACGTTGCCCAGGTTGTTGTGAGCCGGCGCATATTGTGGGTTCAGATGCACCGCCTGCTCGAAAGCCGCCATGGCCTTACCCACCGAGCTGCCGGGATCGACGCCCTGCGCGACCTGGACCTCGGCCATGGACTTCCAGGCGTTGCCCAGGTTGGTGTAGGCCAGCAGGAATCCGGGATCGAGAGAGATGGCCTTCTCATAGCAGGCGGCGGCCTGTTCGAGCGCCTTGCGGGGATCGGCGCCGCGCCGCTGCTGATCGTGCACCAGAACGAGATACGCCGTGCCCAGCCCAAGATGCGAAGAGGCCAGCCGCGGTTGGATCTCCACGGCGCGGCGGGCGGCGGCGATACCCTTCTGGATCTCGCCCGTCGGGTCGACGCCCCGGCCGAGCTGCCACTGGGCCAGGAGGCGATGCGAGAAGGTGAGCTTGTCGTAGGGGCGGACGTCGTGTGCGTCCAGGGAGGCGGCTCGTTCCGCGAGGTTGATCGCCGCGCTCAGCTCGGCCTGTGGATCGGTTCCACGCTTGAGCTTCTGCTCTCCCAGCCGCGTGAAGAGCGAGGCTTTGACAATCAGGGCATCGGCCAACTCCGGGTCGACCGCCAGCGCCAGGTCACAGGCCGCGACCGCCGCGGCCACCTGGCTCTCGGGCACGTCCTGGGACGCCATGCGGGTGGAGATCGAACGGACCTGCCGGTCACAATCTCCCGCGTAGAGGCCGGGCTCGCTGGGAGCCTGTTGGATGAGCTGCCTGTAGGATAGGCCGGCGCTCTCGAAAAAGCGCTGCGCCTCCTCGTAGCGGCCCGCCTTGGCGGCATCGCTGCCCTGAGTCAGATGGATGGTCGCCTCCAGCTCTCCAGCCTCATGGAGCTGAGATTTCTGGAGGTAGGCCTGGTGCGCCTGGGTGGCGGCTTCCGGATACCGCCGCTCGAAATAGGCCACGAGAGCCCGCGTGTAGGGCGAGCTTTGAGAGTCCCTGGCCGTTTGCGCAAGGTAGGAGAGGGCCGGCCGCCGGTAGTTGCGGTCGATCTCCTCGCCGCTCGTCTGCAGGTTGGTTTCGGCGAGGGTCCGCTCATAGGAGGCGGCGAGGGCCCGGCCCAGAGAGATCGCAAGCTCCGGACTGCGCTCGCCGGCCTGCCACGCCCGCTCGAGATGCATGCGGGCGGTCTCGTACTGGTGAAGCGCGAGGTAGCCCTGTCCGATGGCGAAGTTGCCGGGGCCCACCGCGATCTCGCCGAGCCGCTTCATCTCTCCGGCGATGGCGTCCATCTCCAGGCGCAGCCGCTGTTTGTGGGGCGTGATGTCGTGGCGGGGCAGGAAGGCCTCGTACATCATGCTGCTCTCGAGCTCGCCGAGGCGCTGCCCGAAGCGCTGGGCGAGCTCGGCCCGTTCGCGCGCCCGCATCTGCTGGCGCACGCTGCAGGCGCCGAGGACCGCGAGGGCCAGCACGGCGGCGACGGAGACGGCGGCCAGGGCCTTGTTCTTGCGCAGGCGTTTCCCCGCCCGGTAACGCCAGCCCGCCGGCCGGGCGTGGATGGGATCGCCTTCCAGAAAGCGGTCGAGGTCCTCGGCGAGGTCGCGGGCTGACTCGTAGCGCCGGGCCGGGTCCTTCTCCAGGCATTTGGCGACGAGGGTCTCCAGATCCTCGGGGATGGCGGCATCGATCTGCCGCAGCGGCTTGGCGTCCTCCTGCACGAGCTGGACGAGGATGCGGGCCAGATTGGAGCCCTTGAACGGCGGAAAGCCGGCCAGCAGCTCGTAGAGCACGACGCCCAGGCTGTAGACGTCGGTGCGCTTGTCGAGCGGCTTGCCCTGCGCCTGCTCCGGGGAGATATAGGCCGGCGTGCCGCTGATCATCCCGGTACGGGAGAGGGCGATCTCGTCCTGCTCCTGGGCGAGGCCGAAGTCCACCACGAAGGGATGGAGCGCGCCGGATTCATCCCGCGCCATCAGGATGTTGCCCGGCTTGAGGTCGCGGTGGATGAGGCCATTCCTGTGGGCGGCGTGGACGGCCCGCGCCACGTCGCGCAGGAGCCGTACCTTGGTCTCGACCGTCAGCTCCTCGCACAGGTCCCCGAGGCTGTTCCCGTCGATGTACTGCATGGCAATGTACGGGCGGCCCTCGACCTCGCCCACCTCGTGCACCTGGCAGACGTGAGGGTGCGCGATGCGCGCCTGGGCCCGCGCCTCGCGCAGGAAGCGCTGGGTATGGTCGTCGTCGTTGCGGTGCAGGAACTTGAGGGCGACGTAGCGGCCGAGCGTCGGATCGAAAGCTTTGTACACCGTGCCCATGCCGCCTGCGCCCAACAGGCGCTCGACCTGGTAGCGGCTCCAACCGTTGAGGAATCGGTACTCGGGGGCGAGGTCGAGCCCCTCGGCGGAGCCCGGGGAGACGACGTTCTGGCTGAAGAATCGCCCGGAGGCGGAGGAGGGGGGGCGGCTCCAGGGGCTGGCGCCGGCCATCAGATCCGGCGTGAGGTCGTCTCCCGTGCGCTCGAGCTCCGCGGCGAGGCTCTCGACGACGCCGGAGCTCAGGAAGCCGGCGTCGATGAGCGCGCGGATCCAGCGGCCGTGAAGGAGCGAGTCGTCCAGGCTGCCCGAGCTGTCGGGCAGACGGTCGGAAACGGAGTCGAGGTCCTCCCAGCGCAGGAGTCCCTTGGCAATCGCCAGTCTGAGGAGACCGCTCTCCGTTTGCGCGCTCATGATCTGGGTCGCCGGGAAGGCCACTCCAGTCTACCCTCCTTTTCGGAGATCGCGATGAGAAACCAGGGGACCGCAGTGTGTTCAGGCGCGCGGGAGGGGCAATTCGTTTCAGGTGGGGAGACCTGAATACACCACGGCCTCCCCGAGCGAGACGCTCGGCGAGACCTGTTGGCCTGGTTGAGGAAGGGGAGAGACCCTACTTCGCCAGGGCGGCGACTTTCTTCGCGAGGCGGGACTTGTAACGCGACGCCGTGTTCGCGTGAATGACCTTCTTCTGGGCGATCTTGTCGATGATGCCCAAGGTCACGGGCAGCAGCTCGGCCGCCTTGGCCGTATCGCCGGCCGCCACCACCGAGCGAAGGCTCTTGATGGCCGTGCGCAGGCGCGAACGCTGTGCGCGGTTGCGCTCGCGCGCCTTGAGGTTCTGACGGTTCCGCTTCTCAGCCGATTTGGTATTCGCCATTCGCCATGGTTCCTTCGTGGTCTTGCGTAAGGTTCGGGTTGTAAGGGGAAAAATCCCTGAAGCCGCACCGCAGTGCGGCAAGGGTTTATAACATCGCGGGCCATCCGGCGTCAAGCTACCGGACGTCGACTCCCATCTCTCGCAGCCGGCCCCGCGCCAGGTTGGCCTCGTCGCTCGTGGGGTAGTTCCGCAGGACGTGCTGGAGCTGAACGATCCCCTGGGACCGCTCGCCGAGCTCCAGGTGGGCGTAGCCCTTCTTGAGCAGGGCGCTCGCCGTCTTGTCGCTGCGCGGGAACTTGCTTAGTACGGCGTCATACTGCTCGATGGCTTGGCGGAAACGCTTCTGGCGGTAGTAGCCCTCGCCGATCCAGTAGGTGGCGTTGTCCGACAGGTCGGTATTGGGGAAGTTCGCCAGGTACTCCTGGAACTCCCGCATCGAGAGGTCGTAGTTGCTCTTGAGGAAGTCGTTGTAGGCGGCGTCGTAGAGGGCCTTGGGATCGGCGCCTCCCCCTGCCGGCGGCGGGGGCTGCTGCTGCTGCGGGGCCGTCGCGCTGCCGTCGGGCGCCGGCACCGCCGCCGCCGGCGGATGGAAGCTCTTCAGCTCCTGGTTGGTGGTCGCGATCTGCTGCGAGAGCTGCGACAGGCGGTAGTTGGTGTCCTCCAGCTTGGCCTGCAGGGCCTCGATCTGGCTCGACAGGTCCTGGAGCTTCACCTGCATGTCCGCTTCGGTCTTCAGCAGTCCCTGCATCTGCTGGCCGACGCTCGATTGCAGGTTGGTGACCTCCTGCTTGCTGGGGGCCTCCCCGGCCTGCTTCTGGAGCTGGAGCATCTGCTTCTGGATATCGGTGAGCTGCGTTTGCAGGCCCTGGATGTCCTGCGAGGAGACACACCCCGCGGTGGCGAAGGCCACCGCGAGGCAGACGGCAAGATAGACGGAGCGTAGCGGTTTCATGTCACCTCGAGTTCAGCCGACGTCAGCCGATATCAGCCTACGTTGGCGCGGCCGGTGATGATCATGTGGACGCGGCGGTTCTGCGACCAGCAGCTCTCCGCATCCTCGGTGCAGACCGGGCGCTCCTCACCATAGGAAATGGTGCGCATGCGGGGGGCGCCCACTCCCAGAGAGGAGAGGTAGTCGCGCACGGCGTTGGCACGGCGCTCGCCCAGGGCGAGGTTGTACTCGTTGGTGCCGCGCGAGTCGGCGTGACCCTCGATGGTCATCGAGAACTGCGGCTGGCTCTTGAGCAGGTCGGCGTTGCGCGACAGCTTCTGGCGCGTGTCGTCGGAGAGGTTGCTCTCGTCGTAGTCGAAGTAGATGTCCGGGCTGAAGCCGCGGCGGCGCAGCTCCTCGTTGACCACCTGCAGGTCGGCGGAGAGCAGCGGGTCCTCGGTTTTGTCGACCACCGGCGGCGTGGGGGGCGGCGCCACGTCCGTGGGCGGCGGCGGGGGGGGCGCCGGCGCGGGTACCGTCGTCGTCTCCACGTTGAGATCCGGGGGCGGCGTCTTCGGCTTCTTCTTCGGGCAACCGTACATAACGGTCAACAGCGCCGGAACCACGATCCAGGCCATCAGCTTTCGATTCATGCGTTCTCCTCGATTTCTTCGTCGTGCTGCTGTCAATTCACGGACCACTGTATCAAAGTTCCGCGTTTTCGGCGGCTTATTGCGATGAATTATTCCAGGTTCACTGCGGCGGCGCGCCGTGCGACCAGTCGGCCATGTCGTTGCTGCCCTCGGTGGTTACGGGGTGCTGGTTGGCGCCGTTGAGTTCCATGACATAGATCTGCTTGCGGCCGCTGCGCCGCGAGGTGAAAGCGATTTTGCGGCCATCCGGCGAGAAGGTGGGCGATTCGTTCTCGCCCGGGCCGGAGGTCAGCACCTGGGTCTCAAGCGTGCCGACGTTGGTGATGGCGATCTGGAACTGGCCGTCGCGCCGGCTGGCGTAGGCGATCAGGTCGCCCTCCGGGCTCCAGGCGGCGCCGTCGTTGTACGTGCCGTCGAAGGTGAGGCGCCGCTGGTTGGCCCCGTCGGCGTCCATCAGGTAGATGTGCGGGTTGCCGGCGCGGCTGGAGGTGAAGGCGATGTTGGCGCCCTTGGGGCTCCATGCCGGGTTGGTGTCGATGGCGGGCGAGTTGGTCAGCCGCCGCAGGTTGACGCCGTCCGTGTCGGCGGTGAAGATCTCGACGTTGCCCTCCAGCGAGCGGGCGAAGGCGATGTGCTTGCCGTCCGGCGAGAAGCTGGGGCTGGTGTTGAGCGTGCCCGAGGTGACGACCGGCCGCTTGCGGCCGCTCGCGAGGTCCGCGAGGTAGAGGGCGGGCGGCCCGTTGAAGAACGAGGTGTACGCCAGCGAGGCGCCGTCCGGGCTCCAGGCCGGCGACATCGAGGTCGAGTGATGGCCGGTGATCTTGCGCGGATTGGCTCCGTCGTAGTCCATCACCCAGATCTCCTTGGCGCCGGAGCGGTCGGAGGTGTAGGCGATGGCCGAGAGGGCGATGCCGGTCTTGCCGGTCAGCGTGCGGATGACCTCGTCGGCGAAGGTGTGAGCCATGCGCCGGCTGACCGAGTAGGGGCCGCGGTAGCGTTTGGCGAGCGCCGGCTGGCCGCTGGCGGCGTCGAGCACCCGGCCGTCGAACACCAGCCGGTCCTCCTCGTTCTTGACCTCGCCCAGCAGCACCACCTCGTTGCCGGTGGACTTGTAGAGGGGGAGGTCTTTCTGCGCGTCGCCGGTCAGATGCAGGCCGGAGAGCACGTCCTGACCCTGGATCTCGAAGTAGCCCGAGGCGTCAAGATCGCGGCGTACCGTCTCCTCGAGCTCCCGGCCCGCAGCGGCGGCGGCGCTGCCCCCGGGCTGGCCGCTGAAGGCGGGGAAGGCGAGCTTGATCCGGCGCTGCTGGCCGTTGCCGGGCAGCACCAGGGTCACCTGGCCCGGTTGCTGCCCCGGAGTCGCCGCCGGCGTGGGAGCAGGCGCCGGAGGCTGCTGGGCGGCGCCTAGCACCAGGGCCAGCGGAAACAGGATGACGAGGAGGAGGGGCAGGGCGGCGGATCTCGATCTCATGACACCTCGCGTCGGTCAGCGGGTTGATCAGCGGACAATCAGGTTGACGCCCAGGGAGTCGTTCCGGTAAGCCCGCGGCAACGGCGGGAACGGGGAGGCGTTCTGCACCGCGCGCAACGCCGCCAGGTCGAACGAATTGTAGCCCGAGGAGCGGGCCACCGTCAGCTCGGCGATGCTGCCGTCGCGCTGGATACGGAAGCCGATGGTGCACTCCACCTTGTCGCCGAGAGGTGGGCGCGCCCACTTGGCGTCGATCGCCGACAGGAGCTGGTCGAGGTAGTAGCCGAACTTGAAGTCCGGATTGTCGAGGCCGGCGATCTGCGAGCCGAAGGAGGACGTGCCGAGCGGATTGCCGGTGGGCGAGCCGCGCCGCCCGGGATCGCCGCCGGGCGTGCCCAGGGGAGCCGTACCCGCCGGGTTCGTCCCCGTGCCGCCGGTGGCGGCGGGGCGGGGAGCGGGAGGCGCCGGCTTTTCCGGCTTCACGGGCTTCTCCGGCTTCTTCGGAGAACGGTCCGGCAGCGTGGGCACGTCGTCGTGGGGCTTGGCGGCGATCTTGTCGGGCTTCGGCTCCGGTTTGGGCTCGGGCTTGGCGGGAGGCTCCGGTTTTACGGGCTCCGGGCGAACCGGCTCCGGGGCGGGCGGCTCCGGCGTCTCGGCCTTGGGCCGGCTGGCGGGCCGGCGCACGCCGAGGGCGGCGGCGGGGATGATCTGCACCGGCACGAAGCTCATCGGCGGGGGAGCCGGCGCCAGCCGGGGCAGCAGCAGGGCGAGCGTGATGGCGCCGCCGTGGAGGAGGGCGGCGAGGCCGAGGCTCAGGGCTTCCGGCCCCCGGCTGTCGCGCTGGGAACGTTGCGCCAGGATGCGGTCGACCGCCTGGCTCACGTGCGGTCCCGCCTCCCGCGGTCGCCGCGATCCGTCACCATGCCGACGTGTACGATCCCTCCCTGGTGCAGCAGGTCCAGCACCTCGATCACCTTGCCGTAGGGCACGTCGCGGTCCCCCTTGAGGAACACGGTGTCGTCGCCGCGGGCGGCGATCTGGGTTTTCACCCGCGCCACCAACTCCTCGGTCTCCACCGCGTTCTCCTTCAGGTACACCCGGCCGTTGCGGTCGATGGAGATCACCAGCGGGTCCTGCACACGTAAGGGCAGGTTCTGGGCGTTGGCCTTCGGCAGCGCCACCTCGACCCCCTGATGGAGCATGGGCGCGGCGATCATGAAGATGATCAGCAGCACCAGCATCACGTCCACCAGCGGCGTGACGTTGATGTCCGCCATCACCGGCTCGTCGTCGTCGCCATTCCCGCCTGGATTGAAAGCCATCGTGAGACCTCTCCGAGGTGAATCAGGTGAAGTTCCGCTCGGCCAGGTTGAGGAACTCGAGCACGAAGTCGTTCATCCGGGTGCGCAGCCGGCGCAGGTGCTGGGAGAAATAGTTGTAGGCGATGAGGGCCGGAATGGCGGCGGCGAGGCCGGCGGCGGTGTTGATCAGCGCCTCGGCGATGCCGGGGGCCACCGCCACGATCGAGGTCGAGCCCTGGAGGCCGATGTCGTTGAAAGCCTGCATGATGCCCCACACGGTGCCAAAAAGGCCGATGAACGGCGCGGCGGCGGCGGTGGTGGCGAGGAAACCCGTCCAGCGGGTCACCGTCTGCAGCTCGACGTTGACGGCGCGCGCCAGGGTCCGTTCGAGGGCAGTGATCGAGCTGATGCGGTAGGCCCGCTTTTCGCCCGGCCGCTCCGGCTCGGGGGAGTTCTTGATCTGGCTGTCGATCTCGGCGTAGCCCGCCTGGAAGATGCCGACCAGGGGCGAGGCGCCGAGCTTGCTCGCCACCGAGTTGACCTCGCTGAAGCGCTGGCTGCGATGGAAGGCCTCCATGAACTTCTCGCTCTGCCGGTCGGCGCGGCTGAAATGCACCAGCTTGCCGAGGACGATGGCCCACGAGCCGAGAGAAAAGAGGACCAGGATCCCGAGGACGATCTTCGCCATCGGGCCCGCCTGGAAGAAGAAACGGAAGATTCCTGGCCCCTGCTGGGCGCCGAACTGAATGAATGTCAAGGCCATCGTGAACATGCTCGCTCTCTTGTCTCCCTTCTCCGCAATGTGCCACCGCCGGGCGAACGTACCATGGCCACCCACGTCAGCAAAGGCCGTGCCTGGTAATTATTTCATGCCGGCGATCTTCTGTGGAGGTGGGAGGCGGTATAGTGCGCCCGGCTTGACAAGCGGAGATTCGATTTTGACCGGACTTGCGGCTTCCCGCCCCCTCCAGATCCTCGCCGTCTACGGCACCCGTCCTGAAGCCATCAAGATGGCCCCGGTCATCTCGGCCTTGCGCCGGCGCCCGGACCGTTTCGCGGTGACGGCGGTCACCACCGGGCAGCACCGGGAGCTGCTGGAGCCGGTGCAGGAGCTCTTCGGCCTGCGACCCGACCTGGACCTGCGCCTGATGACCCCCGATCAGACGCTCAACGGTCTCGCGGCCTCGTCCCTGGCCGCTCTCGACGAGGTACTGCGCGACCGCCGGCCCGACTGGCTGCTGGTGCAGGGCGATACGACCACGGCGATGAGCGCCGCCCTGGCCGCCTTTCATCGCGGCGTTCCAGTGGGCCACGTGGAGGCCGGGCTGCGCACGGGCAACCTGGCCCAGCCGTTTCCCGAGGAGGCGAACCGGCGGATCATCGATCTGCTGGCCGCCGCCCTTTTCGCTCCCACCGAGCGCGCGGGTCAGGCGCTGCGGGCCGAGGGCCACGAGCGGAGCCAGGTCCACGTCGTCGGCAACACGGTGATCGACGCCCTGCGCTCGCTGGATTTCGCGGCGCCGGAGCTTCAGGATCGGCCCGAGGTGCTCGTCACCGTCCACCGCCGCGAGAGCTTCGGCGCCCTGCTGCGGGGCATCTTCGCCGCCCTGCGCCGGCTGGCGGAGAGCTTCCCCGAGGTCGTCTGGAAGTATCCGGTGCACCGCAATCCGAACGTCCGCGGCCCGGCGGTCGAGATGCTATCGGGGCTCGCCAACCTGGAGCTGTGCGAGCCCCTCGGCTACCGCGAGCTGGTAGGACTGCTGGCGCGCTGCCGCTTCGTCCTCACCGACAGCGGCGGCCTCCAGGAGGAGGCCCCGGCCTTCGGCAAGCCGGTGCTGGTGCTGCGGGATACGACCGAGCGGCCGGAGGGGATCGAGGCCGGCGTGGCGCGGCTGGTGGGCACCGACCCGGAGCGCATCGTCGCGGAGGCTTCGCGGCTGATCGTCTCACCGGACGCCTGGCTGGAGATGGCGCGCGCGGTCAATCCCTATGGCGACGGGCAGGCGGCGAGCCGCATCGCGGCGGTTTTGGCGGGAGAGGCGTGGACGCCCTTCCAGGCGGGGGGCTACGGAAACGCCCCCGCCGCCGGCAGGATCGCCTCCTCGTAGCACTGCCGGAACCAGGCGTAGGTGCTCTCGATCCCCTCGCGCAGCCCGATGCGGTGGCGCCAGCCGAGGTTGTGCAGGCGGCTGACGTCGAGCAGCTTGCGGGGCATGCCGTCCGGCTTGGTGGGATCGAAGACGAGCCGCACGCCGGGGTCCACGACTTCGCGGAGGGTCTCGGCCAGCTCGCGGATGCTCAGGTCCTCCCCGGTGCCGACGTTGATGTGTTGGTCCTCCTCGTAGTGGCGCATGAGGAAGAGGCAGGCGTCGGCGAGGTCGTCGACGTGCAGAAGCTCGCGCCGGGGGGCGCCCGTGCCCCACACCGTCACCTCGGCCTGGCCATTTGCCCGTGCCTCGTGAAAGCGGCGCATGAGCGCCGGCAGCACGTGCGAGCTCTGGAGGTCGAAGTTGTCGTGCGGCCCGTAGAGGTTCGTCGGCATGGCCGAGATGAAGTCGCAGCCATACTGCCGGCGGTAGGCCTGGCAGAGCTTGATGCCGGAGATCTTGGCGATGGCGTAGGGCTCGTTGGTGGGCTCCAGCAGGCCGGTAAGCAGATATTCCTCGCGGATCGGCTGCGGGCACTCCCGGGGGTAGATGCAGGAGCTCCCCAGGTAGAGCAGCCGCCGCACGCTGTGGAGGTAGGCGGCCTGCACGACGGTCGCGTGGATCATCAGGTTGTCGTAGATGAACTCCGCCGGCCGGGTGGAGTTGGCGAGGATGCCGCCGACCGTGCCGGCGACGAGGAAGACATACTCCGGCCGGTTGGCCCGGAACCAGTCGTTCACCGCCGCCTGGTCGCGCAGGTCGAGCTGCTCGCGGCTGGCGGTAAGCAGGTTCTCGAAGCCCTCCTGGCGCAGCCGGCGCACGACGGCCGAGCCGACCAGACCGCAGTGACCGGCGACGTAGATACGTGCGGAACGGGGGATGTCGATCGCCATTTTCAGGGGGAAGACTTTACCATTTTCCGCCGGGCCCACACGTCCGTATAGCCTTTCTCGTAGCCCCGCGCGAAAGCCTCACGATCCCCGACTTGGAAAGGCTTTCCATCGCCGCCGAACGCCCAGGGCTCGTAGCCGAGCTCGTCGAGGATCGCCCAGAAGTCCTCCGGCCCCGAGCCGGCGGCGCGCAGGTGCTCAGGGGAAAATTCGATCATCAGCCAGCGAGGCCGGATGCGTTCCAAGGTCCGCCGGAATCCCCGCAGGGCGGCCACCTCGGCGCCCTGGATGTCCATCTTGACGGCGTGGATTTGATCGATTCCGGCGGCTTCGCGGTAGTCGTCCAGCGTCGTAAGCGGCACCTCGACCGTCTCGGCGGTCTCCTCGCCCAGTGAGGCGTGGACGCGGTTGTCCGCGCGGTTCGAGCGGTTGCAGAACAGGGTGATGGACCCCGAGCGATCACCCACCGCCGCTTGAGTCGCCGTGACGTTGCCTTGCCGGGCCGTGCGATGTTTCAGAATGCCGAAGCTCAGCGGGTCCGGCTCGAAGGCGTGGACGCGGCCGGTGGAGCCCACGAGGTCCGCGAAGAGACTGGTGTAAAAGCCGATGTTCGCTCCGACGTCGAAGACCACCATGCCGGGCGATACCTCCTGGCGGAAGAACCGCCGCTCGCGGCGCTCGGCAATGCGCTTGCCCAGCAGGTAGAGACGCGCGTAGAGAGCGCGGGCTGGCGCAAGATCGCGCAAAGCGTCAGAGAGGAGCACCCGGGTGACGATTCTCCCCACGCGGTGAATCAGCACTCCGCTCTCCGTTCGAGAACCACGTGAGCGAACATCGCGAGCTGGCGGGACCACGGAGTGAGCGCCCGTTCGAAGCCCTGCCAGAGCGGGTAGCTCGCGGCCGGCGCCAGGCTGCGCAGGGAGATACCGCCGGAGACGAGGTAGCGAAAGGGCATGATGGGCGTGATGGATCGCACCCGCCAAGCCGGTGCTTCGCGCTCGAACCGTTCGCGGTCGCGCTCGAAGAGGATCCAGGGGAGGGCGCCGTTCGCTCCCGAGAGGGGGCCGCCGGCCGGAGCCTCCCAATCTCCCTCAGGCAGGAACGGCTCGTGATGGAGCCGGGTGTAGACCTGCCGTGACCATCCCGTGACCCAGGGCTCGACCATCGCGATTACGCCGTCGGGGCGAACCGTGCGGGCCGCGTCGGCAAAGAAGCGCAGGGGGCGCGGTAGGTGATGGAGGACGTTCGTCATGACGATGCCTCGCAGGGCCCCGGCGGCGAACGGGAGATCCAGCCCGTTCAGGACCACGTCCACCCCGGGGCTGAGAAGAACCTCCGAGCGCAGCACTCCTGGGACATGGTCCGCGAGGAACCCGGCGCCGGCTCCGAGCTCCAGGACCGCTCCCTCACCCGCCGGCAGGGAGGCGGCGAGCGTCTCGTACCACTCCTCGTAGATCCTGCGCAGGAAGCGCTTCTCGGCGAGGATCCGCCGGCGCAGATGGGTGGTGCGCGGATCGTCGATGTCGAGCCCGCGGGTGAGCGGGTGCGCGAGCCAGCGCGCGAGCGTGCCCATGGATCAATCGTCCTCAGTGAGTCGCCGGAAAGTATGCGTTCCGTCGCCTCCGCCCGGGCATAAATGCCAGGGCTAGTAAAAGGCGCCCCCTGAAGGGGACTTGAAGCCGGATTCATCCGGCGTCTCTCAATAGCCCCGGCATTTATGCCCGGGCGGAGGTGCCGGTCCAAATACCCTCTCGATGACTCTGGATCGGGTGAGTTGCATCAGATGAACTTGATCCGTCCGGCGGCGAAGGCGCACATCTTGAGCAGCAGCCAGCCATGGCTCCAGCGCTGGATGTTGGTGGTGCCGTAGGTGCGCTCGCGGTAGCGCACCGGCACCTCGACGATCTCCAGGCTGAGCTTGGCGGCGCCGAACAGGAGGTCGAAGTCGCCGAACGGGTCGAAGTCCCCGAAGTAGGAGCGGTTGGCGGCGAGGGTCTCGTAGTCGGGCCGGCGCAGCACCTTGGTGCCGCACAGCGTGTCCTTGATGCGCTGGCCCAGGAGCCAGGAGAAGGCGAGGCTGAAGAACTTGTTGCCCAGCAGGTTGGCGAAGCGCATCGCCTCCTTTTCCATCGGGTAGACGAGGCGCACGCCGTTGACGAACTCGCCCTGGCCGGAGCGCAGCACCTCGTAGAAGCGGGGGAGATCCTCGGGCGGCACGGTGAGGTCGGCGTCGAGGATCATCAGCACGTCGCCTGTCGCCTTCGCGAAGCCGAGGCGCACGGCGTCGCCCTTGCCCCTGCCGGACTGGCGGAATGCCGCCGTCCGCCGCTTGGGATGGGCCGCGATCTCGCGGCCGATGGCTTCCCAGGTGTTGTCCGTGGAGTGCCCCTCGACGAAGATCAGCTCCGTGCCGGCGCCCATCTCCGGAGTGCGCGCGAGGATGTTGGCGATGTTCCCTTCCTCATTGCGGGCCGGCACGACTACGGAGACGATGGGCTCCGCGGGGAGGAGTTGGGGCGCCGGCCGGGCCACCACCAGATTGCTGAGGCACAGATGCCGGAAGGGCCACAGCCGGGCCAGGACGCGGTTGCACAGCGGCGCCAGCAGCGGAATGGGCAACGGCAGCAGCACCTCCTGCGTCTTGCGGATGGTCTGGAAGCCGGCCAGCCGCAACAGGTTCTCGACGTCGCCCACGGTGAGCCAGTTCTGGAGGAGGAACGGCCGGGCGAGCCCCAGGCGCTGGGCGAGGGCGAGTGGCATCTCCCAGAGGCGGCTGTAGAAGTTGAGGATCACCCGCGTCCGCCGCGTGGTGAGCGGCGCGACTTGGCGCAGCAGCCGCTGCACGTCCCAGGCGTCGTTGATCAGGTCGGAGAGGATGACGACGTCGAAGGTCTCGCCGGTCAGCGCGGAGAGATCGTGGGCGTCGGCCACGAGGAAGCGCAGGCCGGGATGGCGTTCGGCCGCCCGCCGCACCATCTCGCCCGAGAAATCGATTCCCACCCCCGCGGCGGGCTCCAGGGCGGCGAGCAGGCCGCCCAGGCCACAGCCGATCTCCAGCACCCGCAGCCCGGGAGGCACCTGGTAGCGGTAGACCCGTTCGAGGCGCCGGTGATACGTCCCCGCGAGGCCCGAGCGGCGATCCCAGAGGCGGGCGACCGCGTCCCAGTGGGCAATGCGCTCTCGGCGGTAAGCATCCTCCGCCGGATCGAGGCGCGGAAGCTCCGCGGGAGCTGCCGGGGAAGGGCGGTCAAGCAGGGCGGTCATGGGCGGAAAGAGTACACGATGGCGAACTGAGGTTCAGCGGCAGAACCCCACCGGCCGCGTTCCCAGCTTCTTGAGATTGTCGGCGTAGAAGGGCCGCGAGGCATGATGGTAGAAGCGAAGGTAGATCTCGCCGCTGAGCTGGGGCGCCCCTAGCACTGGAGCGAAGACCACCCAGGCTTGGAGGGCTACGACAAGGCCGAGAGCCGTCCAGATCCCCCGCCGCATGGCCATGGGAAGCAGGTTGGCGCGGGTCTGGAAGAACGCCGCCAGAAGGCTGACCATGGCCACGAAAACCGGCTGGTAGAGGCGGGGCACCCAGGAGCCGCGCAGTTGCCAGCCGCCATAGGGCGGGGCCAGGTTCAGGAAGAGGAAGAGGAGCACGGCCGTGATCCCCAGGCAGACCTCCGCTGGACGCAGCACGGGGACCTCGCCCTCGATCGTCCTGCTCCGGAGCCGCTGAACGCCCAGGATCGCCAGGACCAGCAGGACGAGCACGGGCAGGAACAGAAAGTTGCTGAAGAAGTAGTTGTCCCTCACCGCCCAGGGAAACGCGCGCAGCCAGTACCACCAGGCGCCGAGGTCCACCTTCGAGATCTGGACGTAGCTCCGGATCACCTTGTAGTAGGCCTCGGTATTGCCGTTGCGGAACGGCACCCGGTAGACCTGCCAGAGGACGGCCGAGGTGAGGAGGGAGGGGATCACCGTGCCCACGGCGAAGGCGGTGCAAGGTACCCAGAGCCGCCGCCAGAGGAGGAGCAGGACACCCGCGACGCCAAAGAAGGGCAGCAGATCGTAGCCCGTGAACAGAACGCCCATGGCGAAGCCGGCGAGAAGCGCGTGGTGCCAGCCGTTGAGCGTCTCGACCCGCCAGAGGAGCACCATGCACAGGAGGCTCAAGGGGACAATGGTGGCGTAGGAGTAGGGGAGGCAGGCCCAGTACATCCACCCCGGATAGGTGGCGAGGAGCGCCAGGATGGCGAGCGGCGGCTCACTCCCGAGCCGGCGGCGTAGCGCCAGCCAGAAGACGGCGAGCGATCCCACGGCCATCAGGACGTTGACGACGAGCCCACCGGCGCCGAAGCCCAGGAGCTTCATGAAGGGGTAGGCGAGCAGCGGGTAGAGGATGCGCCGCAAGACGACGCTGAACTCCCATTGGCCGCGGGGAGCGCCGTCGAGCATCAGGAACGTCGCCTTGAAGTGCGGATTGTCGATGTTGAGCGGGTAGTGACAGGGCTCCCAGATCAGGGGGCTCTTCAGGGTGGCGCCATAGGGTGCGAGAGTCCCGGTGTTGACCCAGATGCCGAGCGTCAGGAGCAGGGCGGCGGCGCCCAGGGTGAGCGCGAGTCGGCTGGAGTGGAGCGTCATGGTCTCTCGGAAAGGCGCGAAGCCTAACACGCCGGCCGACTCGTACACGAAACTGGGCCGCCGGCCGGCGGGACGCCAGCGCTCCCAGGGGGCGTGGCGGGAGCCCGTCCTGCTGGCGAAGAAGCGGTCAGCCCGCCATCGGCAGAAGCACCATCTTCCCGGTCGTCGCCCGGTCTTCCAGGAGACGGTGCGCCTCGGCGGCTTCGGCCAGCGGGAAGCGCCGCGAGATCGAGATCTCGAGCTCACCCGCCTCGACCCAGGCCAGGAGATTCCGGCGTGCGGCCGACCAAGTTGCAGGATCGTCGATGTAGAGGCCGAAGGCGCCGACCTTGAGGCAGCGGTTGTAGAGCTGATCCGGATCGACCGGGTCGGGCGCGCCGCTCGCTTCGCCAAAGTAGATGAGCTCGCCGTAAGGAGCCAGCACGGCGAGGCTCTGGGCTTGAGTGGCCTTGCCGACCGAGTCGAAGACCCGGTCGACGCCTCGGCCGCCGGTGGCCGCCGCGATGCGTTCCGGAAGATCCGGACCGTAGAGGAAGGCCTCTCCTCCCAGGCGTTCCACGGCGGCGGCCTTCTCGGGATTCGACACCGTGCCGAGCACGCGGGCACCCTGCCGCCGGGCGAGCTGGACGAGGATCTGGCCGACTCCGCCCGCGGCGGCATGAATGAGAACCACGGAGCCGGGGACGAGCCGGGTCGCGAAGAAGGCCAGCCCGTACGCCGTCAGCCCCTGCACCGGCAGGGCGGCTCCCAGGTCATATTCAACGCCGTCTCCCAGAAGGAAGAGCGCATCGGCAGGCGCGACGGCGTACTCGGCGTACGTCCCGCTCACCGCCGGAGGCATGGCCCAGAAGGCGACACGCCGGCCGACCAGGTTGGAATCCGTCTCCGGGCCTGTGGCCACTACCTGCCCGGCGCCCTCGGTCCCAGGAGTCCAGGGCAGAGTGAGGTTCTTGTATAGACCCCGCCGTCTCTCGGTATCCGAAAAATTCACGCCGGCCGCATGCAGGTGGACGAGGACCTGGTGAGGCCCCGGTTCTGGACGTGGCACGTCGGCGAGCTCGAGAACCTCGGGCGGACCCAGACGGTGAACGAGGATTGCGCGCATGGGAAACTGCGGTCACGCCCGCTGGAGCCGGCGTCCGGCCGCCGCCAGCGGGATCACGGCGTGGAGCAGCTCCGCCACCCGGTGGTCCCAGCTTTCACTCTCGGCCGCCCGGCGGCGCTCCTGGGCGAGCTCCGGGGTGTGCTCGGCCACCGCCCGGCGCAACTGGCGCACGAAGTCCTGGGGATCGTCATACAGGTAGACGAGCGGCTCGCTCCAGCGCTCCGTCTCCGGCAGCCGACGGGCCACGACGGGCAGGCCCGTCGCCAGGGCCTCATAGAGCTTCACCGGGTCCACCGCCCGGGTGAGCGGCAGATCGCGGAAGGGCACCAGAGCGACGTCGAGGCCGGCGAGGAAACCGGGTACCTCGGCGAAGGGGATCTCGCCCACCGTCTCCAGGTTGGGCAGCGCGCTCAAGCCGGCGACCTCCGGGTCTTCCACTTTGCCCGCGAGGCGGAAGTGCCAGCCGTGCAGGACGCATGCCGCCTCCTGCACGGCGTCGACGTCGAACCACGGCCCGAGGGCGCCGACGTAGCCCACGCGTACCGGGGCGGCAGCCTCGCCGGCACCTCGGGCCGCGTGGGGTGCCGGCGGCGGGAAGGCATCCAGATCGACGCCGTTGGGCAGCCGCAGCACCATGGGGCCGGCGTCCCGTGGACGCTCCGCCAGCAGGCCGGCGGTGGCGCACACCAGGTCCGCCGTGCGGATCAGGCGCGCCTCCACCGCCTCGATGCCCGCCGGCACACCGGGGAAGCCGGCGTGCAGGTCGATACGGTCGTAGACCAGGGGCACGCCGAGCCGGCGGGCCAGCTCGCTGCCAAGCTCGGCCCAGAAGGGGAGCTGCACCAGCACCATCAGCGGCCGCTCGTTGTGCAGCCCGGCCAGGATGGTCTCGGCGAGCCACGCCGCGGTGGCGGGGCACAGGGGCTCGCGATAGGGGTCCGGCCGCCCTGGCACGCGCACCCGCAGCACGTGCACCCGGCCCTGCACGTGGGTGAGCTGGCGGGCCGGCAACAGGCGGCTGCGCAGGAAGCCGTCGACGTAGAGCACCGGGTGGCCGGCCCGCGCGAGAGCCACGGCCAGGTGCTGCGGACGCTGATAGCGGTACTGCCAGGCCACCGCCGGCAGGTAGAGGATGGGCGGCTTGGAGCCGCCGAGCGTGGCCTCCAGGTCCATCGGCGGCAGCGCCAGCTCCGCAGCGTGCGGCCACGATCTGCCGAGTCGCCCGAGCCTGCCGAGACCTCCGGTGCGCAGGCCGCGCAAGGCCGCGCGGGCCAGGCGCTCGACCTCGCCCGCGGCCGTGAGAGCGCGGTGATGAGCCCGGGCCGGATAGGAAAAAGCCCGGCTCATGGGTGGTACACTCCGAGCTCCCCGCATCGCGGTGCACCGCCGGAGCTGCTCCCTTGTCTTTGCCGATCGATCCCCTGCAACGTAGCCAGAAGGTCTGCGTCGTCATGCCGGCCTACAACGCCGAGCGGACCCTGGAGCGCACGTGGCGGGACTTGCCCCTGGATTGGGTCGACGACGTCGTGGTGGTGGACGATGCCAGCCGCGACCGCACGGTGGAGGTCGCCCGGAATCTCGGGCTGCACGTCCTCGTCCATCCCCGGAACCGGGGTTACGGCGGTAATCAGAAGACCTGCTACCGGGAGGCCCTCGGCCGTGGCGCGGACGTCGTGGTGATGGTCCATCCCGATCATCAGTACGATCCCTCGGTCGTCCCGGAGCTGGTAACGCCCCTGCTGGCCGGCGAGTGCGACGCCGTTTTCGGCAGCCGCATGATGGGCAAGCCGCTCGCGGGTGGCATGCCGAAGTGGAAGTACCTGGGAAATCTCTTTCTCACCGCCGTGGCCAACGCTACTTTCCGTGCCTGCCTCTCGGAGTATCACTCGGGGCTGCGGGCCTATAGCCGGCGCTATCTGGAGACCGTCGACCTGGAGAGCAACTCCGACGGCTTCGTTTTCGACACGGAGATCATAGCGCAAGGAGTATGGAAGAATATGCGGTTTCGGGAGATCCCCATCCGTACCCGCTATTTTCCGGAGGCTTCCCAGATCGGCCTGGCCCCGAGCGTTCTCTATGGCTTGTCCGTTCTGGGTGTGCTGCTGCGCTACAAGATGCAGGAGAAGGGGCTCCTCGGCAGCCGAATCTTCGGCGATCCGCCCGCGCCCACGCCCGCGGCGGTCGCTCAGCACAACCCGAGCTCCCGGTAGAGGTCGGCGAAGGCCTGCGCGGCGCCGCCCACGGCGCTGCCGGTGGGGAGGGGGCCGTTCACCCCGGTGTCGCCGGGGATCCGCAGGCCGTTGATCCTCGCCGCCACCGCCGCGGCGATGCCGGCGGCTCCCGCTTCCGGCTCCACCAGCAGGCCGCCGCCGTGCCGGCGCAGGCGCTCGGCGATGGCACCGTGATCGAAGGCCGCCACCGGCACTCCGGCCGCCAGGCATTCCGAGAGCGCCAGGCTGTAGGACTCGGGAACGATCGACAGCAGCAGCGCGAGGTCCACGCGATCGCGCCGCAGGTGATCGATCAGCGATCCCGAGCGGTAGTAACCCCGCACCCGCGTCCCTGGGAGGCGCCGCAGCCGTAGCAGCAGCTCGGGATCGCCGCCGCCGTAGGCGCTCCAGCGCAGACCGGGGAGACCCGGGGCCATGCGGCGCACCACCTCCTCGAAGACCAGGGCGCCCTTGTGGGGCAGCACCTTGCCGATGTAGGCGACGTGGCGCACCGGCATGCCATGGCCTGCCGGTGGCGGTTCCACGGCCAGGGGGCCTACCGGCTCGACCACCCGCTGCCGCTCGGGCGGAATGCCGGGGAACAGCTCCAGATGCCGGCGACGCAGGAAGTCCGAGGGGTAGACGACGGCGGCGGCGGCGAGCAGCAACCGGTGGGCGAGCGCCCGGCGCTCCTTTTGGAAGTCCGGCGGCAGCGGCCAGTCCGCCGCCAGGCAGCGGGCGCATCGCCAGGCATCGCGGGAGTAGTTGCAGAAGCGCAGCTCGGGGGTCTCCAGCAGGTGCGGCCGGGGGCAGAAGAGGCTGAAGTCGTGCACCGAGAGCACCAGCTCCAGCCCCTGGCCGTGGAGGGCCAGCAGCGAGGCGAGCGGCAGGGCGGCGAGCCCCTCGACGTGCAGCGCCCGCGCTCCGACCTCGCGGGCGGCGCGCAGCACCGCCCGCTCGAAGGCGGCCTCGGCGAGGGCCACCGGCGAGGGCGGCTCGCCGCCGTCGAGAGTGTCGAGGGAGAGAGAGAGCCGCCGGCCGCCGGCCGCCACCTCCAGCCGCCAGGCCCCGTTTCCCGGGTAGAGAAGAGCCAGAGGCCGGCGCCCGGCTTCGCTCTCGATGCGCAGGAGGAGCTGGGCCTGGAGGCCTCCGAGGCGGGGTGTGGGCGCCGTGGAGAGAAGGTTGAGCACGGGGTTCGCCGGCAGGCCCAGCGGGCTGCCGGAGGCCACGAACGACAGTCGCCGATGGCGCTCGCGCCAGCGGTCGGAGAGACGGTCGCGCAGGGCCGGCAGGCCCTCGGCCCGCAGCACCCGGCCGGCGGTGCGCAGCGACAGGCCCTCAGCCATCGGCGGCTCCCTGGGACCGGCGAATGCGTTCCAGCTCGCGGCGCAAGCGGCCGGCGGCGGCCTCGGGCGCGTAGAGCTCCGTCACGCGGCGCCGGGCCGCCGCGACCTTCGGCGCCGCGGCTTCGGGCGCCTCGGCCAGGGCCAGCATGAGCGCGGCGGCGTGATCGACGTCCGGCTCGGCCCAGACGGACCCCGCCGGGTAGGGTCCCACCGGGCGCTGGAGGGCGGTCATGCCGTGGCGCACCACGAAACCGGTCTCCTCGTCGAGAAAATCGGTGACGCCGCCGTAGCCGGTGGCAATCACCGGCTTGCCCAGATACATCGCCTCGATGAGCGGCAGGCCGAGCCCCTCGGAGCGGTGGAGCGAGACGTAGGCGTCGCAGGCGGCGGTGAGGCTGTCGAGCTGGCCGCGGCTCAGGGTGCCGGTCAGAAGGGTGACGGGCAATCCCTCGCAACGGCCCCGAAGATCCTCGAGGAAGCCAGGGTCGGTCTCCGCATGGTTCACCTTGAGGAGCAGGTGGACGGGCCGCCGGCTCCCCCGCGCCACCTGGGTGAACGCGGCGAGCAGCCCGGCGGGGTTTTTCCGTTCCGGCACCGAGAGGGCGTCGAAGGCGAAGAAGAAGACGAAGCTCCCGGCATCGATGCCCAGGGAGTCGCGGCGGACGGGCGCCGCGGTGGTGGGCACGACGCATGGCGGCACCCAGCGCACCTCGACCGTGGCGAGGGACTGGAACGCCTGCTGGCAGAACCGGCTGGGAGCCCACACCTCGTCAGTGTGGCGGAATGCCGGGGCAAATGCCATGGGGAAGTGCGCCAGCTCCCAGAACCAGTAGCCGATGCGATGCCGGCCGGCGGTGAAGCCGAGGGGGAGCCGGCTCGCGACGGTCTCCATCATGTCGGCGTTGACGTGGTAGAGGCTCACCTCGTAGGGCAGCCCGTCCTGAGCCGCGCCCGTCAACCCGGGCGCACCGCCCGCCGGTTGGTCGTCGAGCTGCCAGAGGGCCGCGCTGATGCCGGCTCGCTCCAGGGCCGCCAGGGTGCCGCGGCAGGCCTCGCCGACGCCGGTGGGTGCGGCGGACCAGCCGATGACGTTGAAGCCCGCCGGACCCGCGGCCCGCGCCGCCGGCTGAATCCAACCGTCCGCGGCGGACCCCCGTGGCACCGCCGGAGCCTGAACGCGCGCCTTGTCCCGGCGCTTCTGGCGCTCCCACCACAACCGCGCCCAGGCCTGCTGGCGCCAGGGCAGAAAGCGCAGCACGGGCAGGACCACGGGATTGGGGAGCCTGTACTCGTATCGCCCGAAGGTGACGAACCAGAGCGCCAGCGGCAGGCGGTCGGCGCCCAGCGGATCGGGGTACGCCCGCAGCAGGTCGGCCCTCCGGCCGTGGATCTCCAGGGCCAGCCGGGATACCCGGGGGCGCCGCGGCGGATCGTGGCCGGCGTCGGCGGTCAGCCAGGCGATCTCCGCGGCCCGCAGCTCGCCGGGCTCCCGCGCCGGCTGGTTCAACAGCGAAGCGAGCTGGCTCATCGCCGCCTCCGCCGGGGAATCCGCCCGCTGGATCGGGCCTTCGAGCCCGGCGCTGAAGACCGGATCGATCTCCCGCGAGCTGGCGGTGAGCTGCGCGAACCACCGGGCGAAGCCCATGCGGTCCTCCGCCCACGGCCGGCTGAAGAAGCGCTGGAGGTCCTCGCGATGATCCCAAAGCAGCAGGGCGAGCCGGGGGAGGGGGATCGGCTCGTCGCGGCCCACCGGCTGGCGCAGCCAGTCGAAGAAGCTGTCGGGTCCCAGGGTGTCGAAAGGGTCAGGCCAGCGTACCCCCGCGGGATCGACCCGCCGCAGAGCCCGGCGTGCCAGGTCCGGAATGGCGACGCCGTTGGCGAAGCGGCCGTACCCATACGGGTAGTCCTGGACCTCCTGCTGTCCCTGCCCCCGGACGCTCTCGCCGTAGAGCTCGAAGAGGGGGAGGACGTCCGGCCGATCCTCGAAGCTGTAGCGGTTCTGGAATTTGGAAATGAGGTTCGGCCGGTTGAAGTCGTAGCCGCTGAAGTGGAAGAAGCGTAGCGGCGCGCCGTTCACCCACCAGGCGCCGTCGCGCCGCTCCAGGGTGCGGTGGCTCAGGTTCCAGTAGGCCACGTTGTAGCCCGGATCGTGCAGGATCTCCGCCCGCGGCAGAAAGGCGGGCGCGAGGTCCATCCAGCGCTGGTCGACGAACAACCCTTTGTCCACCTCGTGCAGGCACCAGCGGTAGAGCCTCTCCTTCCACCAGTCGAGGAATGCCAGGGTGCGCTCGTTGAACGCCAGGCCGAGGAAACCCAGGTTGTAGATGCCCGAGAGCAGGATCTCCCGCTCTCCCGGCACCCTCTCGTCGTCGAGGGGCGCCGTCAGGTGTGGCGTGAGCACGGCGTCCGCGCGTCCCACGCGGTCGTAGAGCTCCCCGAGGTCGCCGAAGATCAGGATGTCGGGATCGAAGTAGCACACCCGGTCGGCGCCCAGGATGCGGTGCAGGTGGAGGAGGAACCAGGGCTTGACCGCCGTCGACAGCTCGACGATCGAGTAGCGGAACGAAAGTTGAGCGAAGCCCGGAATGCCGAGCTGCTCGGCGAAGGTGACGGCGAAGGGCTCGTCCTCGTAGCAATGGCCCGGCTGCGGACGGTCGACGACCAGCACGTGGACGGACCCCGCCGGGTGGCGCTCCAGGAACGAGCGGGTGAAGGCCCGGGCGTACGCGAGGTAGTTGTTCGCGATGATGGTGCAGGCGAGGGGGGCGGGCACCGGGAGACTTTAATGCATGCCACGACCCGAGGCGAGGGAGTCCAGCTCAGCCCGGTAGGCCGGCGAGATGCGGGGGTCGCCCCAGACGGTGAGGGTCGCCCGCCCGGGATCGACGCCGCGGAAGGCCGCCACCTCGGCGGCTTGCGGGTTGTCAAGCTACTCCCCGGAGGTCGCAACCCGCGTCAGATCGCCGCCGACCTACTGCGGCCGTCCAGATCCTGGAGAGGCCGAACGCCGAGCCTGCTCAGTCATTCAGTATTAAAATTCGTAGACACAAGCCTGGATCATCTCCAGGGTAGGATTGGCGCTTGCTACATTTTTAGTGAGGGTCACCTCGAAGAAGTAGAGGTTATCCACAAGGCTAAGACCCTGTCCTGGACCACAGGGGTTCGAGAGCCTGATTTTCTGGACGCCGCTCGCCTGGGTTGTACTGTTGCTATCGAAGCTCAGCATGGAGCTCAAGGCTCCGGTGGCTAAGGACTGCTGCTGGAGAAGCACTTGGACCCTGCCGTCTCCAAGGCTGCCGTTGTCCCGGTACCGAAGCCAGAAGACCAAACATTTCGATGAGGTACCGTCGTCCGCGAAGCTGCCCGTTACTGCGTAGCGGGCCTTCACGGTGGCGGGAAGCGGCGCCGTACTGCTCACCTGCAGGTCGCTATTGTCCATGGATACCTGGCTCAGACTTTCTTCATCCACGGTTCCGGTCGAGCCCCCGACCGTCCAGCAGTTCTGGGCGGACACCGCCCGGGCAAGCAACAGACACACACCCAGACCCAACAGCGAAACCCCAATAGCTCTGCTTTTCATGGTCAGCGATCCTCCGCGTCGACGACGCAACGCAAACCAAGGCTATGCTGCCCTCGAAGAGCCGCCTTGGAATCTAGAGCCCAGACTCGCCCACTATATTCAAGATAATTTTAAAAATCAACCGTCCGGCCCTGGGTTTAAGCCCGTGGTCGACGGTGCGCATGAAGCGAGCGCCGCCATTCATACGGTCGACGAAAGTCTAAAGAAGTTTACGGCGGCGTTCGACGCGAGAAGCCGCTCGTAGACCGCCTCGATCTCCTCCGCGTGCTCCGTCATGCCCTTGACCGGCGGCTGGGCGTCGCGCCAGCCGGCGACGATCCCCGGATCGTCGGTCAGCCGCTCGATCCATGCCGCGAGCTCTCCCGGAGCTTCCGGATCGAAGAGGGCGCCGCACGGTGGTCCGGCCGCGAACAGCTCGGCCAGGGCGCCGCGGCGGCTGGCCAGCACCGGCACGCCCTCGGCCAGGGCCTCCCGGGCCACGAGGCCGAACGACTCCAGCCCCAGGGAGGGGACGAGCAGCACGTCGAGCCCGGCGAAGGTCTCCCCCCGGCGTTCCTCCTCGAACCGGCCGGCGAAGCGCACGGCCGGCGAGGCGAGGGAGTCGAGCTCGGCCCGGTAGGCCGGAGAGATGCGGGGATCGCCCCAGACGGTGAGGTTCGCCAGGGTGGGATCGACGCCGCGGAAGGCCGCCACCGCCAGGTGGACCCCCTTGTGGGGCAGCAGAGAGCCGATGAAGCCGAAGCGCAGAGGCCGGTCCGGAACGCCAATGCGCTTGGGAAGGACCGCCGGTCGTTCGACGCCGTAGGGGATGACCCGGGCGTCGTCTCCCGGCCGTAGCCAGCCGAGGGAGAGAAAGCTGTCGCGCAGCGCCTGCGAGCCCATGACGAAGGCGTCCGCCCGGCGCATCTCCCGGCGGGTCAGGCGTGCCCGGGCGGCGTGCAGAAGGCGGTTGAGGAGGGGAGCCGGGGGTAGGGCCGTCAGCGGCAGGCAGGCCGAGCACCGGGCCGGCGACGGGCCGGAGCAGAGCCGCCGCCCCCCGTCGAACAGGTTGGCCCGCGCGCAGGGGGCCCACCAGTCCTGGATCTGGTAGAGGACGGGCACGCCGCGCTCGGCCGCGACACCCATCAGCGTCGCGGCATGGCCGGCCAGATGGTGCACGTGGATCAGGTCCGGACGGGTCGCGGCCAGGAAGCGCCGGAAGTCCGCCGCCAGCCGCCCGTCGTGGAGAGCGTTGCGCGACAGCGGGTTGCGCTGGGTGAAGTTGTTCACCACCAGCCGCACGCGCACCCCGCCGTCGATCACCTCCAGGGCCTCGCCCAGCTCCCGCTCCGGATCCGCGATGCGGGCATAGACGGCGACGTCCCGCCACGCCGCCTGGCTCAGGGCGAGACGGCGGGCATAGACCTCGGTGCCGGCGTAATTCCAGGGGGGCCAGCCGTGGACCAGATGGACCACGCGGCGCGGACCCGGGCCGGCCCGGGCCGGCCGGCTCGGTGGGCTCAGGGCGGCCGTCACCCGCTCGCGGGCGGAAGCGATGGGGTCCACCCGCAGGAAGCTGGCGATGGTGGGGAGATACTCGGGATGCAGGCGGCGCATGGCGCGGTGGGCGGCCCGCACCCGCGGCGTGCGCGAAGCGCCGAAGCTGCGCTGGCCGGCGTGCCAGATCAATGTGGCGTCGTCCAGCACGTTGAGGAACCCCGCCTTCAGCGCCCGGAAGCAGAACTCGCTCTCCTCGCCGTAGCCAAGGCCGAAATTCACCTCGTCGAAGAGGCCCAGCCGATCGAGGGCCTTCCTCTTGATGTAGAGGCAGACGCCGACGCCGGTGGGCAGGCGGGGACGCTCGCGCAGGGTCACCCGCTCGACCAGGGCGGCGAAACCGTCCACCGTCCAGCCGGTGGGCAGGGCGTTGACCTCGGCGCCGCGGGGGAGGGAGGCGATGGTGGCATTGTTGGAGAACGGCGTCACGGTGGCGATGGCGGGATGGGACCAGGCGGCCGCCTGGAGCTTTTCCACCCAGCCGGCCGTCACCTCGGTGTCGCTGTTCAGGAGGATGACGTCGCGGTCCGAACTTGTCATGCCGCGATTGACGCTCCCCACGAAACCCCGGCGGGACGGATTGCGCAGGATCGTGGCCTCCTTTGCGCTCTCGACCACCGCTTCCACAGCGTCCTCCTGCGGCCCGTCGACCACCAGGACGAGGCGGTGGGTTCCAAGGTCCGTGTGGCGCCGAAGGCTCGCGAGGCAGGCGGCGAGCTCAGGCGCGGCGCCGTAGACGGGGACGATGACGTCCACCGGGCCTGGAGGTCCATCCGGTGGAATGGCGGAGCGGCTTTGAGTCCAGTCGAGCGGCGAGGGGCGGAAGGGGAGCTTCATGCCGGAGGGGCGATGGTATCGCGGAAACGGAAGCGGGCCAGATCATGGGCGAGCGTCACCTCCATCTCCGCGATTCCGTCGAGGCGGTCCTGCTGGCTCTGCCGGGCGCCGCGATAGGTGGCGGCGAGGGCGTCGCGCAGGGCGGCGGAATTCAGGAGGGCGGTCTGGCGGACGGTCTGACGGTCCTCCATCACGAAGTCCGGCGCCAGCGTCTCGGCGGCCCGCGCCAGCCGGTCGCGCAAGACCCCCTCGCCGAGCACGGCCGCCCGCAGCTCCACCAGGTCATCGGGAGCCGGCACCGCCACCAGCAGCCGGCCCTCGGGCGCCAGCACGCGCCGCATCTCCCCGGGGCTCAGCCGCGCGTCCAGCGATAGGACGAGGTCGAAGGACCCGTCCGCATAGGGAAGGAAGCGGTCGGCGTTGGCCACCACCCACGTGACCTCGGGATATCGCCGCGCCGCCATCTCGACGGCAGGCGCCGAGAGGTCCAGACCGTGCGCCTCGATGTTCCCCGCCGCCGCCAGCGATCCCAGATAGTGCCCCTCGCCGCACCCGACGTCGAGCACCGCGGCGCCCAAACGGAGGGCGGTGACCTCCGCCTCCAGGGCCGCCAGCAGCGCCGCGCCATAGCCGGCGTCGAGGAGCCGCCGCCGGGCCTCGGCCGCCGCGCGCGAATCCCCGGGGTTCTTCGACCGCCGGTCCCGCGGCTGCAGCAGATTGCAGTAGCCGCTGCGGGCGAGGTCGAAGGCATGACCCTGGGGGCAGACAAGCGACCGGTCGCGGCGTTCCAGGGGAGCGCCGCAGTGGCGGACGGGGCAGATCAGGATGATCAGAAAGTTATCTCCTCGGCGACTTCGCCCGGGCGGGGTCTCGCTGGCCTATACCCTTGAATCGCCCGCAGCATCTCCACCGCCTCCCTCCGATCCGGAAACTCCCGCACCGCCCGCTCCAGCAGCGGCACCGCCTTATCCGCCCGGCCCTCCTGCAGCCAATATCCGGCGCGTTCGGTCAGTGCATCGTAGCTCTCTCCGCCGGCGGCGAAGAGGGAGTCGAGGCGGCGGGCGGCACCGGCGCGGTCTCCCGCGGCCCGGGAAAGGCGGGCGAGGTGCACGGCGGCGATGGCATGGGTGGGCAGGCGGCGCAGGGTCTCCTCGAAGTCTCGCCTGGCTGCTGGGAGGTCTCCCCGGCGCTCCTCCAGTACGGCGAGATTCGCCAGGGGCGCCACCGCCGCCGGCAGCAGGCGCTGGGCCTCGCGGTACTCCCGCTCGGCCTCTTCGAGGTGGCCCTGGGAGTAGAGGGCCATCCCCAGGTTGTTGTGGGCGATCTCCGATCCCGGGTTCTCCCGCACGGCGGCGCTAAACAGGGCGCGGTCGTCCCGGTAGATCGCCGCCCGCACTGCGGCGGCCAATCCCAGGCCGGCGATTACGAGGATCCCTGCCACGGCGAGGACTGGGCGCCGCCTGAGCCGGATCACCAGCAGCCCTACCAGCCAGGCGAAACCCACCGACGGCAGGTAGAGATACCGCTCCGCGAAGTTGGAGCCGCCGATGGCGTCGGCCCGCAGCACCGGCAGCAGGAAGGCGAAGAGGAAGGCGAGGGGCAGGACGATCTCCCGCCGTCCCGTCCCCCTCCAGGCCGTCAATGCCAGCCCAACCAGGGCCGCCAGCGCCATCGCCAACCCTGCCAGGGCGCCGAGCGAGAGGAGCGGCGGCACCGTCACGACGGCCAGCACCTTCGCCGGAAACGGCGCGACGAGGAACCCCAGGTACCGGGCGAGCAGCGCCCCGCCGTATCCCCCCGCCCCCGCCGCCGACGAGGTGACGCCGTAGTTCCTGGGCGCGAAGCTCCCCAGGGCGTGAATGCGCAGCGCGAGATAGGCGGCCAGAACCACCCCATAAGGGGCCAGGCGAGTCACCGCCCGCCTCGGCGATCCGTCCCGGCGCCATTCCGTGGCCTCGACAATCCCCAGGACCAGCGCCGTCGCCACCCCCGTCTCCTTGGCCAGACACGCCAGCAGATACGCCGGCGGTCCCATCCAGAATCCCTTCCCTCCGTCTTTTCCCGCGAGATACGCCAGCACCGCGATCAGCGCGAAGCCCGCCGCCAACAGGTCCGGCTGTCCGCCCACCCAGGCCACGGCCTCGGCGTGGACGGGATGGACGGCGAAGAGGAGTCCCGCCGCCAGCGCCGCCACGGGCGAGCGCATCAGCCGGCTCGCTCCCAGGGCCACCAGCAGGCAGACCGCGAGGTGCAGCGCCACCGAGGCCGCGTGGAAGGCGGTGGGGTCGAGCCCGTAGATGTGAGCCAGCAGCGAGTCGAACGCCCCGAAGACGGGGCGGTAATAGTTGGAGCCCAAGGGGCCCTGCTCGCGGTTGAAACCCCAGAAGGGCCGGGTGAGAAAGAGGCGCAGCCCGTCGGGCGAGCGCAGCCACGGGTTGCGCTCGATCTGGAGGTGGTCGTCGAAGACGAAACCGAAGCCGAGCGTGAAGCCGTAGACCGCCAGCACGGCGGCCCCGAGCAGGCACGCGGTCTGGGCGGCCCGGCGGGCGACAGGGCGAGAAAGCAGCGTCACGGTGCTATCATGCACCGCCTTTGAGAGTTGGAGCCCTTGGTGAATGAACGAAAGGACCCTTCCGGGGTCAAGCTGAGCGTTGTCATCCCGGTGTACAACGAGCGCTATCTGGTCGGCGAGCTCGTGCGCCGGGTGCTCGCGGTATCGGCGCCCGAGATCCGCGAGATGGAGCTGCTCCTCGTCGACGACGGCTCGAAGGACGGCAGCCTCGAGATCCTCCGCCAGCTCGCGACCGATAATCCGGACCGCATCCGTCTTCTCGAGCAGGGGAGGAATCAGGGGAAGGGCTCGGCCATCCGCCGCGGCATCGCCGAGGCCACGGGCGATCTCATCCTTTTCCAGGACGCCGACCTCGAGTACGACCCTCGGGATTATCCGCGCCTCATCCGCCCCTTCCTGGAAGATGGCGCCGACGTCGTCTACGGCTCGCGGTTCCTGCCCAGCGAGCGCCGCCGCGTCCTCAACCATCGCCACACCCTGGGCAACAAGCTGCTCACCGGCTTGAGCAACTGGTTCACCGACCTCAACCTGACGGACATGGAGACCTGTTACAAAGCCTTCCGGGCGCCGTTGCTGAAGTCGATCCCCATCCGCTCCAACGACTTCGCCATGGAGCCGGAGATCACCGCCAAGGTCGCCAAGCGGGAGTGCCGCATCTTCGAGGTGCCCATCTCCTACCTGGGGCGCACCTACCGCGAGGGGAAGAAAATCGGTTTCAAGGATGCCTTCAAGGCTTTACGCACCATGGTTCAATACAGCGTGATCGACGATCTCTACGCCGAGGACGAGTACGGCTCCCACATCCTGCACAGCCTGGAGAAGGCGAACAACTTCAACCGCTGGATGGCCGACGCCATCATTCCGCACGTCGGCGCCCGGGTGCTGGAGATCGGCGCCGGCATCGGCAATATCACCTCCTGGCTGCTGCCGCGCGACCGTTACGTGGCGAGCGACATCAACCCGCAGTACCTCGACTATCTGAAGAACCTCGCCCTGGGCAAGCCCTACCTCCAGGTGGACCGCATCGACCTCGAAGACCCCGGGTGCTTCGAGAAGTGGCGGGAGGCGTTCGACACGGTGGTCTGCCTCAACGTCCTGGAGCACGTGCGCGATCCGCTGATCTCCCTGCGCAATATCCACAGCGCCCTCGCACCCGGCGGCCGGGCGGTTCTCTACGTGCCGCAGGGGCAGGGCCTGTACTCCAGCCTCGACGAGGTGCTGGGCCACCGGTGCCGCTACGAGAAGCCGGCGCTCGCCGAGGAGCTGCGCGCCACCGGCTTCGAGCTGGAGTCGATGCGCGACTTCAACCACTTCGGCATCCCCGGCTGGTACCTGAACGGCAAGCTCCTCAAGCGGCGCCATTTCAGCCGTTTCCAGCTCAAGGTGTTCAACATCCTGGTACCGGTCTTCCGGCGGCTCGACGCCCTGATGCCCGGACGAGGGCTGGGGATCATCGCGGTGGCCCGGAAGGTCTGACAGGGGTCTTCAGGGCGACCAATCTCCCGAAGCCTTTCAGCGAAGAACGTAGAGACGTTCCCAGCCCGTTTCACGATACCGACCGCAGGCCAATAACGTCGGGACGTCTCCGAGGCGGGAACCCCGACCGATCAACCCCAACCCTTGGGCGGGGGAAGGATCTCCGAGGAGGTCGTATCGCCCCGTCGTAGGTTCATCGTTTTTCGGGAGGTTATGGCCGCCTCGGAGACGTCCCGCCGTTATCGGACTGCGGAGGGCATCATGGACGGGCTGGGAACGTCTCTACGTCCTTCGCTGAAAAGATGGCGTTTCTGCCGCGTACCCTCCTGGTCGTTGCCACGCTGCCCCACGCCCCTCTCTTGCGGTAAGCTCCCCGCGCCATGAGTGCCACACAGGGGAAACAGACCGTCTGTATCACCGGCGGAGCCGGGTTCATCGGCTCCCATGTCGCCGACGCGTTTCTCTCCCGGGGCGACCGGGTGCTGGTCATCGACAGCCTCGCCGGTGGCCGGCGGGAGAACGTCCCGCCGGGCGCCGAGCTGCATGTGCTGGATATCCGCTCCCCGCAGGCCGCGGCGCTGGTGCGCGAGGCGGGGGTCAACGTCCTTCTTCATTACGCGGCGCAGATGGACGTGCGGCGGTCGGTCGAGGACCCTCTCTTCGACGCCGATGTCAACGTCCTCGGCAGCCTCAACCTGGCCGAGGCGGCGCGGCAGGGCGGCGTGCGCCAGATCGTCTTCGCCTCCACCGGCGGCGCGATCTACGGCGAGCAGGATGTCTTCCCGGCCACCGAGGAGCATCCGGCGCGCCCGCTTTCGCCCTACGGGGTCTCCAAGCTGGCCTTCGAGCGCTATCTCTACTTCTACCATCAGTCCTACGGGCTCGACGTCGCCTGCATGCGCTACTCGAACGTTTACGGCGAGCGGCAGAACCCCCACGGCGAGGCGGGAGTGGTGGCCATTTTCCTCAAGAAGCTACTGGCCGGCGAGGCACCGACGATCAACGGCGACGGCCTCCAGACCCGAGACTACGTCCACGTCTCCGACGTCGCGCGGGCGAGCCTCGCGGCGGTGGGGAAGCCCGGCTTCAACACCTGGAACGTTGGCACCGGCGTCGAGACCACCGTCGTCGAGCTCTACGCGGAGCTGGCGCGCGCGCTCCACAGCCCTCTCAAGGCCCTCCACGGCCCCGGCAAGCCGGGCGAGCAGCGCCGTTCCGTCATCGATGCCAGCCGGGTGAGGCGCGAGCTGTCCGTACCGGCTCCCCTTTCCCTCGCCGAAGGGCTGGCGCGGACCGCTTCCTGGTTCCGGGAGGAGATCGCGGCCTGAAGTGGAACTTTCGTTGTCCCGCTTTTGATCGGGTTCCGCACTTCTGTTTTGACGTCGGAAAGCGTCCTTTGGCGCCACCGAGACAACCGCTCTAAACAAACCAGTTCCCCCGGGTGCTGGAGGGTACTCTCCCCTCTTCCACCCTTTTACGCGTCCGCCGGCCGTGGCACACGCTACGTCCGGCGGCGTCTTTTTCTTTTCGCGTAGCCCCCCAGCCATTCTACCCAGTGCCCGACAGCACGCTCTGCAGCGGCTTGCCGTCCAGGAAGAACTGGGCATGCTGAAGGTCGTGGAACTGGAGGGCCGTCCTGGTGAGCTGGGTGAGGATGCGGGTGCCGTCGCAGGCGCCGCCGATCTCGATATAGCCGGAAAGATAAACCCGGACCTCGGGGCCGGTGCGGTCGATCCGGTCGATCTTCAACGGCGAGTGGGCCAGGGCATTGTAGAGGTCTCTGGCCTCGGCCTTCCGCTGCAACGTGAGCAGGGCGGAAAGAGAACCCTCCAGGGCTGGCGCGGGCGACGGCAGGTCGACGTCCAGGGGCACGGCGCTGCCGGCTCTGCCGCCACAGCCGGCCGGGGCGCCGGGAGTCGTTTCCGGGTCGTGGCCTTGCAGGGCGATCACGTAGACCTGCACCTTGCTGGTGCGGGTGCCGGCTTCGAGGCCCTGCGCGGAGTCGCGGCGGGCGCAGCAGGTCAGGCCGGCCAGCACCACCAGCGGCAGCAGCCAGGGCAGGGAACGCTTCGGCGTCATCGGCTACCTTTCTTGCGGTCCATCACCAGAAAACTGTAGGAGAAAGGCGTCTCGGCCGTGGGGCCGTGGTCCTCCCTCTCGACGATCTCCCAATCGCTCTCGTCGAGCTCGGGAAAGAAGGTGTCGCCCGGGAAATCCCGGTCGATCCGGGTCAGTTGAAGGCGGTCCGCCCGCGGCAGGGCGCGGCGGAAGATCTCCTCGCCGCCCGCCACGAACACCTCGTCTCCCCGAACCCTGTCGAGCGCCTCGTCGACCGAATGGGCCGCCTCCACGCCGGGGGCGGACCAGCGAGGATCGCGGGTGACGACGACCGTCGGCCGGCCGGGGAGGGGAACGCCGCCGATGGAGTCGAAGGTCCGCCGGCCCATGATCATCGGGTGTCCCATCGTCAGCCTCTTGAAACGCCGCTGGTCGGCGGGCAGCCGCCAGGGGAGGCGGTTGTCGATGCCGATCGCGCGGTTGGCGGCCATGGCGGCGATGAGGGTGATCCTCATACGGCGATCGGCGCCTTGATCGCGGGGTGGGGATCGTAGCCGGCGAGGGTGAAGTCCTCGTACTGGAAATCGAACAGGGAGGTCCGCGCCGGATTGAGAGTCATCGCCGGCAGCGGCCGGGGCTCGCGGGTGAGCTGAAGGCGGGCCTGCTCCAGGTGGTTCAGGTAGAGATGGGCGTCGCCCAGGGTGTGGACGAAGTCGCCGGGCGCGAGACCCGTGGCCTGGGCTACCATCAGGGTCAGCAGGGCATAGGAGGCGATGTTGAAGGGCACGCCCAGAAAGACGTCGGCGCTACGCTGGTAGAGCTGGCAGGAGAGGCGGCCCCGGGCCACCCAGAACTGGAACAGGGCATGGCACGGCGGCAGGGCCATGTCGTCGATCAAGGCCACGTTCCAGGCGCTGACGATGTGGCGCCGTGAGTCCGGTTGGTTGCGGATCTGCTCCACGACGCGCGCGATCTGGTCGATGGAGCCGCCGTCGGGCGCCGGCCACGAGCGCCACTGGGCGCCGTAGATGGGCCCGAGATCGCCGGCGGCGTCCGCCCATTCGTCCCAGATGGTCACCCCGTGCTCGTGCAGCCAGGCGACGTTGGTGTCGCCGCGCAGGAACCAGAGCAGCTCGTAGAGGATGGAGCGGACGTGGAGCTTCTTGGTGGTGAGGAGGGGAAAGCCCGCCGCGAGGTCGAACCGCATCTGGTAGCCGAAGACGGAGAGCGTCCCGGTGCCCGTGCGGTCGGACTTCTCGACGCCATGATCCAGGATGTGGCGCAGCAGCTCCAGGTAAGGCCTCACGGGGGAAATCTAGCACTCCCAACGCGTCGTTGGGACCTCGCATCGCCGCAAAGAGACCTCGCAATCCGACTTTGTGAGCTCGCAATCTGACTTTGCGAGGACACAATCCGGCTTTGCGACCTCGCAATCTGACTTTGCGAGGTCACAATCTGGCATTGCGACCTCGCAATCCGACTTTGCGAGCTCTCAATCTGGCTTTGTGAGGACACAATCCGGCTTTGTGAGCTTGCAATCCGGCTTTGTGACCTCGCAATCTCACTTTGCGAGGTCACAATCTGGCATTGCGACCTCACAATGCGCCGTTGTGAGCTCGCAATGTGGCGTTGCGACCTCACAATGCGCCGTTGCGTGGGCTCCGCGAGGCATTGCGTGCTCTCATCGAAGCGTTGCGAGGACTCAACGGGACGTTGCGTGCTCCCATCGAGGCGTTGCGTGCTCCCATCGGGGCGTTGCGAGGACCCGCCGAGCCGTTGCGCGGCCTCAACGAGCCGTTGGGTGCTCGCGACGAGCCGTTGAGTGTACCCGATGAGCCGCTGGGGACACGCGTATCACCGCCCGGCGGCGCCACGGATCGCCAGACGCGATAAGATCCCCGGCGCGCGCCCACCTGGGGCGCCACAAGGAGAGAGCTATGAACAAGATGGGCTGCCTGATCGCCGCCGTGGTGGCGGTCGTGTTGGTTGGTTTGTTCGCGATGAGCACCTACAACGGCCTCGTGACCTCCGAGCAGGCGGTGGAGGCGCAGTGGGGGCAGGTGCAGAACGTCTATCAGCGGCGGGCGGACCTGATTCCGAACCTCGTGGCGAGCGTCAAGGGCGCCGCCAACTTCGAGCAGTCGACCCTGACCCAGGTGGTGGAGGCGCGCAGCCGCGTCGGCCAGGTCAGCGCCCAGGCGACGCAGCAGATCCTCAACGATCCGCAGAAGTTCCAGCAGTTCCAGCAGGCCCAGGACGGCCTCTCCTCGGCACTCTCCCGCCTGATGGTGGTGGTGGAGCGCTACCCGGACCTCAAGGCCGTGGCCGGCTTCCGCGACCTGATGGTGCAGCTCGAAGGGACGGAGAACCGCATCGCCGTCGAGCGCCGCTCCTTCAACCAGGTGGCGCAGGAGTACAACACCCGGGTGCGCAAGTTCCCGGCGGCGCTCTTCGCCGGGATGTTCGGCTTCCAGCCCAAACCGTACTTCCAGGCCCAAGCGGGAGCGGACACCGCTCCGAAGGTCGACTTCGGAGGCGCCACCCCGGCCCCGGCCGGGCGATAAAGACCCTCATCACCCCGGGACGGGAGAGGGGGCCAGGGGGTGAGGGTCTTGGGCGGGGGGACTCTCGGGCTACGTTGAGTTGGCCCCGATGGAAACGGTCCCAGGGGCTAGACAAGGAATTCTCCGCCGTATACGTTCCTTTAAAAGGAATGATGGAATTGCGATTCTTCCCCGTCCTGCTGCTCGGTGCATCCCTTCTCGTCGCGATCACCGCCCTCGCGGGGTGCTCCGGCGAAGGAGCCCATGCCGCGGCGCGGGGCGATGCCGGTGGTACCGGCGAGGCTCTCGTGGCGCATCGCGGGACGTTGCGCCAGCGGCTGCTGCTCTCCGGCGAGCTGGAGGCCGAGCGGGGTGAGCCGCTCTCCGTGCCGCGCACCAACCAGTTTCAGCTCCAGATCCGCTGGCTGGCCGAGGACGGCACCCTGGTCAACGCCGGCGACCGGGTGGTGGAGTTCGACAACTCGCAATTCGCCTCGGACCTCGAGGAGAAACGCCTCTCGGCGTCGGATGCCGGCAGCGAGCTCCAGCGCACGGCCGCCGAATCCAAGACCGGCACCGCCGATAAGCGGTTCGCGGTGGAGAAGGCCCGCTCGGAGGCGGAGAAGGCGAGGATCGCCGCCTCCGTGCCGAGGGAGCTTCTCGCCCCACGGGAGTATCAGGAGCGCCAGCTCGCCCTGAAACGTGCCGAGACCGAGCTCGCCAAGGCCCAGGAGGATCTCGACGCCGCCACCCGCGGCGGCGCCCGCGACGTCGGCGTCAAGAAAATCGCGCTGGAGAAATCGCAGCGCGAGATCCATTCCGCCGAGGGGGCCATCGACGCCCTCACCCTGCGCGCCCCGCGGGCCGGCATGGTGCTGATCGCCGATCACCCTTGGGAGGGCCGGAAGATACGGGTGGGCGACTCGGTGTGGGTGGGCATGACGGTGGCCTCCCTGCCGGACCTCTCGGCGATGAGCGTGCAGGCGAGCCTCTCGGACGTCGACGACGGCCGCATCCAGCCCGGCATGGGGGTGCTCTGCACTCTCGACGCCTACCCCGATCAGGTGTTCACGGGGAAGGTGGCGGACATCTCGCCGGTCGCCCGCGAGTCCCGCCGCAGCCCTTTGCTGCGCTACTTCCCGGTGCGCATCAAGCTCGACCGCTCGGACGGTCGGCGCATGCGGCCGGGCATGTCGGTGCGGGTCGAGGTGCTGGGGGCGGAGCTCAGGAACGTCCTGCTGGTGCCGCGGGCGGCACTCGACTTCGCGGCAACCAGCAACCCTCGGGCTCTGCTGGCGAGCGGCGCCGCCGCGCCGGTCCGGCTCGGAGCGTGCGGGGCGCTGGAGTGCGTGGTGGAGTCGGGCGTCGCGGAGGGAACCCGCCTGCGCCTCCGCGACGGCTCCGGCGGGCGTAGCGGGAGGAGCGGATGAGCCCGCGACGGCGGCGGCTGGCCCGCTTCGCGGCCGGCGGCGCTCTGCTGGTGGCTCTGGCTCTGGGTTTCTGGCTGGTGTCCGCGCGGGCCGCCGCCTCGGCCGGCGCCGGCTGGACGCAGGTGCGGCGCGAGGACCTGGTGATCGGCCTGCCGGTCTCGGGAACCCTGTCGTCGACGCAGGGGGTGAGCCTCGGCCCGCCGCAGATCGAGGAGGTCTGGGACTACAAGATCTCCTTCATGGCCCCCGAGGGAGCGCCGGTCAAGGCCGGCCAGCCGGTGCTCGGCTTCGACTCCTCGGAGCTGCAGCAGAAGCTGCAGGAGAAGATGGCCCAGCGGGATTCGGCCCAGAAGGAGCTGGAGAAGCGCCAGACCAGCGCCGAGCTGGCGCGCCGCGACGCGGCCCTGCAGCTCGCGGAGGCCGAGGCCCGGCAGCGCCGCGCCGCCCTCAAGGTGGAGGTGCCGCCGGCCCTGGTGGCCGCCAAGGAGCTCGCCAAGTCGCGGGAGGACCTGGCGCTCGCCAACCGCGAGATCGCCTATCTCAAGGACAAGGTGAAGCTCGAGGACCTCCAGGCGGCGACCGACGTCGACGCCCTCGTCAAGCGCCGCGACCGCGCCGCCGCCCGGGTCCGGGAGATGGAGGATGCCATTCGCCGCATGATGGTGCCCGCCCCCCGCGACGGCACGGTGGTCTATTCGGTGACCGACAACGGTGGCAAGAAGAAGATCGGCGACTCGTGCTGGCGCGGCCAGGCGGTGATGGAGATTCCGGACCTGCGGCAGATGCAGGCCGACGGCGAGGTCGACGAGGCCGACGCGGGCCGCGTGGCGGCCGGCCAGCGGGTGACCTTCCGGCTGGATTCGCATCCGGACGACGTCTTCACCGGCAGGGTGCGGCTCATCGGCGGCGCCGTCAGCAGCCGCTCGGACGTCAATCCGCTCAAGGTCGTGAAGCTCTCCATCGACCTCGACCGCACCGATCCCCAGCGCATGAGCCCGGGGATGCGGTTCCTCGGCACGGTGGAGACCGAGCGCGCGTCGCGCGTCCTGGTGGCACCCGCCGAGGCGGTGTTCACGCATCCCGAAGGCCCGGTGATCTACCGCCGCTCGGGTTGGAGCAGCGTGCCGGTGCACCCGGAGCTGGGCCGCCGCAACGACCGGCTGGTGGAGATCAGGAGCGGCCTGCGGCAGGGCGACATGATCTCGCGCCGCGATTTGTCCGGCACTGGCGGCGGCGGATGAGGCCCATGCGGCAGCGGCCGCCCGCCAAACTGCCGCCCCGGCCGAAGCCGCCGGTGCGCAAGGCTCGGCTGGCGCTCGTCGTCGGCGCGGTCATCCTGCTGGTGGCCCTGGCGGCGTTCCTGCCCTGGCCGGGCTCCAATGCCACGGCGGGCGGCGTGCCGGTGCTGCGCGTCGTGCCCGAGGACTTCGCGCGCCGGGTGCCGGCGCAGGGCAACCTCCAGGCGGTGACGGCGACGCCCGTTTCCGTTCCCACCGGTGTGCCCGGACCCTTCCGCATCGGCTGGGTCGCTCCGGATGGCTCGCGGGTGAAGCAGGGCGACGTGGTCATCCGGTTCGATCCCAGCGCCATCGAGAAGCGGCTGGTCGACGCCGGGGACGACCTGCGGGAGAACCGGCTGGCGATGGAGAAGAAGCAGATCGAGGGCTCGGCCGAGCTGCGCAAGCTGGAGCAGGACGCCGCGATGGCCCGCCTCGAGCTCGCCGACGCCAAGAAGTTCCAGAAGAAGGACGCGCTGATCTTCTCCCGGGCCGACATCATCGAGTCCGAGATCGACCAGGGGCTGGCCGAGCAGCGGGAGGGGCACGCCCAGGCCACCCGCCAGACGCGGCGGAAGCTCTCGGGCACCGAGGAGGCCCTGCTCCAGATCAAGATCCGCCAGGCCGGCGCCAAGATCGACCAGGCCCGCGCCGCCCTCCAGGCGCTCAGCGTGACGGCGCCTCACGACGGCGTCCTCATCCTCAAGCGCAACTGGCGGGGAGAGACCACCCGGGTGGGCGACAACGTGTGGAACGGCCAGCCGCTGGCCGAGATCCCGGACCTGGCGAAGATGCAGGCCGAGGTCTACGTGCTGGAGGCGGATGCCGGCGGCCTGACGCCCGGCCGGCAGGCGCTGGTGACGATCGAATCCGCCCCCGGCGTCACCTGGCCGGCCAGGATCGCCCGCGTCGACGCGCTCGCCAAGCCGCGCATTCAGGGCTCGCCGGTGCAGTATTTCGCCGTCACCCTCGCCCTCGACCGCACCGACCCCCGGGTGATGAAGCCCGGACAGCGAGTGCAGGCGACGCTCTTCCTGGAGGAGCGCAAGGGCGCTCTGCTGGTGCCGCGCCAGGCGCTCTTCGACCGCGAGGGGCGCACGGTGGTCTTCCGGCGGGACGACAAGAGCCGGGGTGGCACCGGCGGCACTGGCGGCAACGGCTTCGTGCCGGTCGAGGTGAAGCTCGGCCCGTCGTCCCTCGGCCGGGTGGTGGTGGACTCCGGTATCCGTACCGGGGACGTCCTTGCGATGCGCGATCCCACGCGGCCGGCGGGCGCTCCGCCGGAGAAGAAGGACAACGCGCGCAAGGCGCCGCCGGTCTCCTCGCGCCGGCGGGGCGGCGGCATCGTCATCATCCAATGACTCCCCAGGAAGCCTTCCACTCCGCGTTCGACAACCTGGCCGCGCACAAGCTGCGCTCGGCCCTCACCATGCTCGGCATGATCTTCGGCGTCGGCGCCGTAATCGCCATGATGTCGATCGGCGCCGGAGCGGAGCGCCAGGCCATGGCCTCCATCGAGCGGCTGGGGCTGCGCAACGTGCTGGTGCGCGCCAAGACGCTCAAGGACGACGAGGCTCAGGAGGTCCGGCAGAAGTCGCTGGGCGTCTCGCAGCGCGACGCCTCGGCCATCGCCGAGGCGGTGCCCGGCGTCGAGCGGGTGGCGCCGCGCATCCGCATCGATCCCTACAAGGTGCTGTCGGCGACCGGCAAGAGCGACGGCGCCGCGGTCTACGGCGTCGACCCGCGCTATCGCGAGCTGGCGCACCTGGGGGTGGCCGAGGGCCGGTTCCTCGACGAGATGGACGCCGCCACGCACGCCCAGGTGGCCGTCGTCGGCCCGGCGGTGCGCCGTGACCTCTTCGGCTTCGGGCCGGCCGTGGGGCAGCTCGTGAAGGTGAACGACGTCTGGCTGGAAGTGGTGGGGGTGCTGGCGGACGACGCCGCGATATCTCCGGGCGGGCCGGGTGGTCCAAGCGCTCCCGGGGCGGCGGGTGCAGGCGCGGCATCTCCGGGAGGCGAGGGGGGCGGGGCCGCCGGGTCCTCGCGGGAGATCTACCTGCCGGTGTCGACGGCCGAGCGCAAGTTCGAGCATCCGGCACTGAGCTCGCCCCTCGACGAGATCGTCGTGCGCCTGAAGACGGGGGTGAGCAGCGAGGAGGCGTCGGGCTCGATCCGCGAGCTGCTCGACCGGCTGCATGCCGGCGCCGCCGACTACGAGCTGGTGGTGCCCGAGGCGCTGCTGGCCGAGAGCCGGCGCACGCAGCGGTTGTTCAACATGGTGATGGGCGCCATCGCCGGCATCTCGCTGCTGGTGGGCGGCATCGGCATCATGAACATCATGCTGGCGACCGTGCTGGAGCGGACGCGGGAGATCGGCGTCCGCCGGGCGGTGGGGGCCAGGAGTAGTGACATCCGCTTCCAGTTCATCGTCGAGTCGTTCGCCATCAGCCTCATCGGCGGCCTTACGGGCATCGTCGCCGGCCTGGCCCTGGCGCGCGGCGTGGCGGCGCTGGCCGGCTGGGAGACCATCGTCACCAGCTCGTCCATCCTGCTGTCGACCGGCGTCGCCATGGTGGTGGGGCTGGCCTCGGGGATCTACCCGGCCTCCCGGGCGGCGGCGCTGGACCCCATCGAAGCCTTGCGGTATGAGTGAGATCCCCTCTTAGCATCTGGTAACATCCTCATCAGATTCGCAGCCCAACGACTCTGATGAGGAACGTCCCTCCCTGGCTGGTGCTGGTCCTGGGCCTGATCGTCGGCCTGCCCGCCGGCCGTCTGGCGCTGGCGCCCGCGAGCGCGCCGGAAAAGACTGCGCCCTCGAGCCGGCCGGCACCCGCGGCCAACCCGGCACCGGCCTCTACCGAGGCGGCGCCGGCAGGCGAGGCGTTCTCGTGCAAGGGGACCGTGGCGTCGCCGCCCCCGCCCTGGTGCGAGCTGGTGCGGCTGCTGGGCGACTTTCTGGGCCGGCCGCCGCGGGAGAAGGGGGAACGGGAGAAGCTGGTGGCCGACGTGGCGCAGGCGGCGCGCCTGCAGAAATACGACCTGCGCTTCCTGGTGGCCCTGGTGCCGGCGCCGCCGGACCCGCGGCTCGATCAGGCCCTGGAGGCCATCCAGCGCGGCTTCGCCCAGTCCGAGTACCTGGCGGATCGCGTCTGGCTGCCATGGACGAGCGAAGGCGCCAATCGCATCGGCGGCGGCGCCCAGGTGGCGCCGGGGCTGCTGCTGTTCCGCCGCACGGACGCGGACGGCAGCCACAGCCTGGCGCTCGTCTTCCTGGTGGGGGAGACGCCCAAGGCCGGCATCCAGAAGGCCGCCTTCCGCGAGGCGCTGGAGCTCGTCTCCGTCTTGCAGGAGGCCGCGAGCGATCCCATAGTGGCGCTGCTCGGCCCGTCATTCTCCGGCTCGGTCGAGTCGCTGCGCCTGTCGCTTCTCTCCTGGCGGGAACGGGAAGGCGAGCAACAGCGGCGGCCATCGCTAACCTTCGCCGCCGCCACCGGGAGCGCCACGGCCGGAGGGAAGGACGTCGAAGAGCCGCTGGCGAGCCTGGGGGTGCCTCTCTGCCGCACCGTGCTGCCCGACGAGATGCTGCACGAGCTGACGCTGGGCTTCCTGCATGACCATATGGGCTGGGACGAGAACCGCATCGCCTTGCTCGTCGAGGCGGACACGGCGTATGGCCGCGGCGTGCTGGAGACGGAGGAGAGCGAGCAAGCGAAGAAGAAGACTTCGCGGACGCACGCGCCGCTGGTCATGGTGCCGTTTCCCAGCCACATCTCCGAGCTGCGGACGGTGACGGAGAAGGAGAAGGCGGCGCAGGCCAAGGCCGAGGCCGGCGCGCAGCCCGCCCCGCGCAGCGAAACGAACGTGGTGGAGCTGGACCTCACCGATCCCGGCCAGCCCGCCGACCTGGTGCCGACGTTCACCTCGGACCTGACCGTTCCCACCAACCAGTTGGTGCTGGAGAACCTGTTGCAGGGCCTGACCCGCGAAGGCATCCGCTACGTCGGCATCCTGGCGACGGACGTCAAGGACAAGCTGTTCCTGGCCGAGCAGGTGCGGGCGCGGGTGCCCGACGCCGTTCTCTTCACCTTCGACAACGGCCTCCTCTACGCCCACCCCAGGTACGCCCAGACCATGGACGGCCTGCTGGTCTTCTCCAGCGCGCCGCTGCTTGGCGAGGGCTCGCCCTGGCAGCCGGTTTCGCTATCGCCCGTGGCCGGCCGCATGCGCCGGCAGTTCGGCAGCGAGCTCCAGCAGGGGATCTACGAGGCCGTGCGCTACCTGCTGACGGGGCAGGCCGTGCGCCCGCGGGCCTGGATCATGGCCGTGGGCAACGGCTCGCTATGGCCCGTGGCGCGCCTGCGGGCCTCGCTGCCGGACGACCCGGTGCGCCTCTGTGGCGACCGGCCGCCGGACGCAGGCTCCGAGGAGCGCCACTCGGGCGAGGGCAACGGCTTCGCCGGCAAGGACGACCTCCAGATCCTGCTGGTGGCCCTGCTACTGGGGGGCCTCGCCTGGCGGCTGTGGCGGTCGGCGCTGCTGGAACGTGTCGCGGGCGACCGTGTGGAGCGCGAAGTCCGGACCCGCCTGCTACTGCTCGCCGGCACCATGCTCCTGGCGCTCGCCGCCGGCCTGCTGCTGGCGGTGGGAAGCGTGCCCTGGTGGGCGCGCGGCCACTCGCTGGAGGGCCGGGTCGTGAGCTGGCAGTGGGTGCAGATCGCCTATCTCGGGGCACTCGCCCTGGTCTACGCCCTGCTGGTGGGCTTTGCGGCGCGGGTGGCTCACGAGCGGACGACGCGGGCGCTGGCCGCCGCCTGGATCCTCGGCGGCGTCGTGGCGCTGGTGGCGATCGGCGCCGTCCTGCGCTGGCTCTGCATGCCGGGCGACCAAACGGAGCTCTTTCATCTGCGGGCGCGGGCCCTCTCCTCGGGTCTGTCGCCGCTGGTCTCGCTCTCCATGCTGGGCTTGGGCCTCTACCTCTGGATTCTCTGGGAGCTCAAGCGGCGGCGGCTGATGGCGCGGCAGGCCACCGACTGCCCGGTGGAGGCCCTGGGCGATCCGGCGGTCTTCGGGGCGGGGCCGGTGCTCGCGAGGATCCACGACCTGCTGGTGCACACCAGTCCCTGCGACCGCCGGCTGTGGCTGCTGCCGGCGGTGGCTTTCCTGCCGCCGCTCTCCCTGCTGTGGTCCACCGTGCAGCCGGTGGCGGAGACGAAGGGCTACGGCAGGCTGTTCCTCCTCTTCCTGGTGCTGACGCTGGCCCTCTCGGCACTCTCCTACTTCCGTTTTTTCCGGCTCTGGGTCTGGACCCAACGCATCCTGCAACGGCTCGACAACGCCTCGCCGCGGGTGGCGGAGGCCTTCGAGGCCATCGCCAAGGACCTCGACTGGCGGCCCATCCAGTCGTTCGGCTGGCAGATTCCCCCCTTCAGGACGCTGATCCTGTCGGCGCGCCGGCTCAAAGCCCTGGCCGCGGCGGGCAAGATCCGGTTGCCGGAGGGCACCGCACCGCTGGAGGACCTGATGAAGGAGGTCTTCCGTTACGAGACGGACGCCGGCTCGCCGCGAGAGATCGAGGCCCGCAACCGCTTGGAAGAGGTCTTCGGCGAGGTCTGCCGCGGCCTGGACGGCCGCATCGGCGACTCGGAGGTGCGGCAGCTCGTGGCCCTGCGGGTGGCGGCCTGGCTGCGGTACGTTTTCGCCCACATGCGTAGTTGCCTGATCGGTGCCCTGGCGAGCGGCGTGCTGGCCCTGGTGGGAGTCACCGCCTACGCCTTCCAGCCCCGGCACTTCGTCTCCCTGGCGATCGGGCTCGCGCTGGCCACGGCCGTGGGCCTGACGCTGCTGGTCTTCGTGCAGATGGACCGCAACGCGACCCTGAGCCGCATCGGCAACACCACCCCCGGCAAGGTCACCTTCGACCGCACCTTCTTCACCAAGACCTTCACCTTCGTGGGCCTCCCCATCCTCGGCCTCATCGCCACCCAGTTCCCCGAGGTCGGGCACCTGCTGGGGGGCCTCGCCGGCCAGTTGCTGCGTATCGCGGGGGGCGGGTAGGCCGGGGAGGGGCGCCGTCATCGCTCTGCGGAATCTCCCCTTGTGGCCCGCGCCTTTTGGGGAGTAAGCTCCCGTTGGAATGAGCTAAAAAGGAGTTCACTCCCGAATGGTCGAAATCGACTCGGCGAAGCTGTTTTACGACATCGATTACAGCACCTACAAAGATCCCAACCTGTTCGGCGATCACGTCTTCGAGTTTTGCACGTTCGAGCGATTGAGCGATAGCATTGCCGTCACCATCGATGTCACATTTTTGGGCTGTACTTTCAGCAGCACAACCTTTTACTGGTCACACTTAAATACGGCTCTCCTCTCCGGGTGCAAGTTCGAGAATTGCACCTTCCAGGGCGTCGCTTTTACTGGCTGCCGCTTCGTCGAATGCTCGTTTGAATCCTGCGTTTTCACGGAAAACAACCTGGGCGGCAGTTGCAGGTTCGAGGACAACAAATGGTGCGAGTGTTCTCAAGAAAATTTGCTTCGGGTTGGAGGGGGTGTGGTGAATTGCTTCTAATGCCGAACGATCCTGTGGAAGCCTGGAAGGTCTTCAATGGGGAAGAAGTCTCGAATTGGTCGGTTCTGAGAACGGTACGATTGTGCTTGACGAAGAGCACGCCGAGGGCGGTCGAATCACCATCGAGTCCGGCGGTACGACGGCGCCGTTTGCGATTACGTGCGGCGTCTATGGTTGGATGGCGCATACATGATTCTTCGGCTCCGAGACGGAAGCGCGCAACGCGTGTGACCAGATGAAGGTGGCTTTGGGAGAGCTAATTCAACACCTGAATAGTCTAGATCTTGACTTGGAGGCGGGCGGCGAGGGGTGCTCGATTTCGTGGAACGCTTTCCGTGACGCCAACTCGCGGCGTGTCGGATAGTGGGACATTTGGGACCGGACGAGCAACCCAGGAGCCTAAGAGATAATGTACATTATCGATCTTTTGCATGCGGGTTCTTCGCCAGAATCGCCTCCGTTCCAGCCCGTCGATAAAAAAACTTGATCTTATTGGCGAGCTTCTTCAGACGGTGACCAACCCCAAGAAACTTAGCCACGTTAGAGAACAGGTGACCGACCCGGAGAAACTTGAGCACGTAAACCACCGCCGTCAGAAGGGCTAGAACGGTCAAGAGGACCGAGAAATTGGCCCAGGTGAAGACCAGGTTTTCGATCTGAATTCGCCGCCTGAGAAGATCCAGAAGTCTGACATTTTCAGCTAATTTATGCGAATGTTCGAAATAGGTTGGAAGGGCGAGGCCCATCAATATCGCCGTGAAGCCCGCGAGGCCGGCAGTCAGGAGCAGGATCCCCTTCTCGTTCTGCTGGCTCTCCGTGCTGGTGATCAGATCCTGTGCCGCCGAGAGGTTGCGGTCGGCGTGCTCCAAGGATCGGCCGATCTCAAAGATCGCGCGTAAGCGCTCGACCTTGGGAAGAATCGCGTCGTTCTGGGCGATCGTATCGGCCGAGGCCGCCACCCGCAGCCGATTCGCCAAGCCGGACAGTGCGGCCCTCGAACGGACGTGCTCTTCGTAGGTGCGAAGCCGGCCCTTTGTCGCGAGGTCGCGCAGCATGTATTCGAACAGGTCGGCGGATTGCCGCTCGACGAGCCATGCGAGCAGCCTCAGCTCTGCGAAGTACTCGATGACGCGGAGGACAACTTTCCAATAGCTTCCGTAGTCGATCTCGCGAGGCAGAACCATGCAGGGAGAATGAAGAGTGGTCAGGACCGCGGTTCCGAACGACAGCAGGCACAACTCTCCATTCCAGGTCGCCTTATCTTGGCGAAGCATGCGCCGAATGGTCCTCCGCCGCTGCGGCGAGATCTCCCAGGACTCTCCCTCAACCCAAGGAACCTCCTCGAGCAGGCTCGCGATCAATCGGCGTCTTACTTTCGTGAGCTCTTTCGGTTCTATGAGTCTCTTGCCGAGTGCAACTTCGCGTATCCAGAGAATGGTGTATTCCGTTCGTAACGGAAGAGAAGTCCCTGCGGCGTGAGGCTCCTTCTCTCTCCAACCGTAACGATAGTCGCGGTCGAAGTGGACCAATTGTTTTCGAATCCCCGGACTTTCGATCGCCTCAATGATCCGCCACAGAAGGCTCCCCACGATTTCCCATTGAGCTGTCACCGTGAGCTCGGGTCGGCCTACCCAGTCGTGCCCCGATTCCTGCTTGGCGATTCGTACGGACTTATGGAGAAGTTCGATCGGCCCGAGGAACTCGGTACGGGAGACGAATCGTTCCGGTTCGGCCTTCTCCTCGGTCTCAAGAATCACCTGCAAGAATCCGTAGCGCGAGATTCGAAATCGTTTGATCGGCCAAGCCTTCCAGGTAGCCATGAATGTGGCGACCGACTCCGCGTGCAGACGATCGGACAGGAAATCCTTGGCGGTCTTGTCCTCTTTGACTCGAAAGGTCGCATTGAGCTCGTACTCGGCGGCGTATTGGCTGATCAGGCCGGCGCCATACGACTTTGAGAGCTCGGTCTTGTTATCGGAATCGAGCACGAAATAACCGCTCTCGATGAATCGCTCACCGAGATTCCGAACAAACTTGGCGAACTCGCCACTGCCGCGGAGGAGCGGATATTGGGTGCGCGAGCCGTCGGAGACGAGAAAGGCCCGCTCGCACAAGTTCCAGGTCAGGATGACTCGAATAGAGCCGTTGAGGAGGGGCTCAGCCTGTTCGGGCGAAGCCCCATCAGGAGCGACCTGAATTCCTTCGTGAGCCCGCCCTGAATGCTGCCCCTGCGGAGCTTGCCCCCGCCCTGCACTCTTCCTTACCTGGTTGAGCTTGCCGGCTTTCGCTGCACTCCGCGAACGCGATTTCATAGGGTGAGAACCTCGATTAGCCCGAATGGCGTCAGAAAATGCGTTGCGAGGACAAGGCACATCGCCAGTCCTCTATGCGCTTGGGTTAATTTAGAAATCGTACATTGATCCACAATTCTCGTCAAGAACTAGACTGGCGGCCCATCCAGTCGTTTCGGCTGGCAGATCTCTCCCTTCAGGACGCTCGCCCTGTCGGCGCGCCGGCTGGGTCTAGGCTCGGGCCGGCAAGGTCGAGCTGCCAGGTGCCTTCGAGCCCGAGCGGGTCGACGTGGATCCGGACAGGTACGTCCTTCAGTCGTCTCGGCGATCAGGTCGGCGACGAGTTCCGCCGTCCCTCGGCGGCGCAGGGCAATAGGGTCAGATTCGTCGCTAGTATATATAGCCATATATTGAATCTAGCTACCTTAACAATTAGATAGACTAGTTAGCACAGACTCTAGCCCAAGATGCCGCGCGCTAATCCAAGAAGGAAAACCATGCACCCAACGGAACCGAGCCCAGCCGAAGACGTGAGCGGTTGAATCTTCCAGACCGATCCCAGGTCGATCGAGAGCAGAGAGCTGGCTTTGGAGGAGTTCCATAGAAACATCCTGATAGAGCTACAAGTTCTGGAGCGGGCCGATAGCCTTCGCGGCCCAACTAGTGACCGAGCCCCACTGCTGGGCACCGGGCAGAGGGTTTCTTTTTCAAGAGAATTTCGCTAAGGTTGTCTCATCGAGAGAGTTTCGGGGTAACTTTCCTGATGAGCCGTTTTTCGGGATAGGGGACTCTATGAGCGCCGAAGAGCTGGCGGAGGAGGGCTCCGGGGAGAATACGTTTTCCTCCCGTTGGGAGAGGCTTACCGATTTGGCGGAGCACGCCTTCCGGAAAGGGTTCGATGAGGGGAGGGTTCTCGGGACGGCAGGCCACGAGATCCGGGGGCTCGCCTGCCATCTCCTCGATTCCGGCCGCCTCCTGGTTCTGGCAGGAGACAAGCTCGGCAGCTGGTACGCGGGGACGTTCGATCCTGCGAGCGGTGTCCCGGCTGACCTCCCCTGGCATGAGCTCCCCTCGGTTCATCGAAGCGACATCCGCCATGTGATTGACATCCTCCGGATCGTGTCCTGGCAGGGCGAGCCGGCGGTCGTGGTCGGGACCCGGGGTGGCGGAGCGTGCCTTTCCCGGCTCGCCGAGGTGTCCAGGCCGGGATGGCAGGGAGACGGTCTCGTTCGGTTTCCCGAAGGAGGCAGCAAGCCGATCCGGAGACTCCTGTTCGATCCGGTCGCGCATACGCTCTGGGCTGCCGCCGGCACCGATCTGCTCGTCTGGTCCCTCGCGGAAGCGATACCTCGGCTGATTCGACGGGAGAGCCTGGGATTCCGCGTCACGGCTCTGGCGATCGACCGGGGCGCTGACAGCGCCGATAGCGCCAACGGCGATCAGCTCTACCTGGCAACCAATCGATGTGACTTGTACCGGTTCAATCGGATGGCGGATCTGAGCTTCCGGGTAACCGCAGCCCTGCTCGAGCCGCAGAGGGCTCTCTGGCAGGGCCGTGCCTCGGTCATGGAATGGCTGGAGCCACTGTCGTCCATCCGCTGCTTTGACAAGGCAACCGGCCGCTGGGTGCGACGGTATCGCGAGCGGGGCGTCTTCGGTGCCACGCTTCGACACGTCGTGCTCGTCTGCGACGATCCCGCGCAAGGGGCTCAGCCTCTCTCCGAGACCCGGATCGCCACGCTGCGGTCCAAAATTCTCGACCTGGCGAGTGTCTCCCTTGGAAACTGGCAATGTCTGATGGCCTCCACACTCGAAGGAAGGGTCCGGATCTTTCGTCCTTCGGGAGTCCGGAAACCGGAAGATGATGAGCTGGCTCCGTATGCGAAGAAGGTCCCCGAGAACGCGTCTCCGATTTCTCTGATCTCTGGTTTCGAGGATGCCGCGTTTCCGCAGCGCGTCTACGGCATCGCCCTGCCACTGCCGGAGCCACCCCTGGAGAGCCTCTCCCTTCCGGTCGTCCTCGGCCTGGGCGACCACACGGTGCGCTTCTACCAGTACACGATCCGGTGGAAGGTCCGCCAGCAGGCCCTCGGGGTGGCCCGCGACCTCGTGGGTAGCGTGCCTGTGGACGAGCTCCTCGAGCAACTGCAGCGGAAGGCCTTGGCGCCGGATCAGAAACGCAGGGAAAAGAACGGCCTGATCCAGATCCTTCCGGAGCTCGGGGGGCTCTGCCAAAGCGAGGAGCAATGGGGGCGCCTGCGGCTGTTGATCTGGGATGGGATCGGCTACTTCGAAGACCGGGAAATTCCCCACTACATGATCCAGGCGCTCCGGCGGCTTCAGATGCTGCGTCCGGAGAAGCGCGAGGACCTCGAGGAAACGATCACGGCGATCCGCAAATACGTCCTCGACCAGCGTAGCTTCTCCGAGAAGGAGACGGACTACCTCGAGCTGGTGCACTCCAGCGATCGGAGCCTGGAAGACGACCGGGTGATCTATCGCTCGATCCTCTGCTCGCGGCGTCACGATCCCGTCTTCCAGAAGGATTTCGATCCCGCGGATCAATTTGGTGAGGTCCAAGCGTTCGCGGCGGTCCCGCAGCGAGGGCCGGACGGCTCCCGGCTCCCCTTCGACAGCGTTGCCCCCGAAAGCATGCGCTTCCTGGTGACGACCTATCGGCGCACCCTCTGGCTGCTCGACGGGACAGGACGTGCGCTGCGGCTGGTCGGAAACGAAAATTCCTGGGGACACGTTCAGGCGATCCACTTCTGGAAGGACGAGGTCATCCTGTCGTTTTCCCAAAGAGGAATGGTGCTGGCGCCGCGTTTCGATCTGTTGGCTCCCTGGGAGAAGGTTGCACGGAATCCGACCCTGAGGCTCCGGCCTCTGCCCCTCCATGTCTCCTCGACCCGCGCTCTCTGCTTTTGCGAAATTCCCGGAGCAGATGAGAAGGACGAACGATTTCTGTGGGGAGATGCCGAAGGCAGGATCTTTCTGGCAACCGGGGGAGGGAGCAAGCCTCTGGCGGACCTGAGAGGGGAAGATATTCTCCGCGGTGCATTCTCCGAGACCCAGGATCTCCGATCTTTCGTCGTGCAAGGCCCGAATGGAGCGGACATTGCCCTGGTTGCCGCCTGCACGAGTCAAGGCTCGCTCCACCTCCTGCATTGGCGAGAGCCGGGCACGCTCGATTCCGTGGTTGAAACCCGGATCGGCAACACGCCGGCGACCAGCCTCCTCGTCACCGAGTCCTCGCCCCGGCAGATTGTCGTGTCCGGGCTGGATGGAATCGTCGTTGGATATTGGGTCATCCCGCGGGAAGATTCTTCCGCAGGAAGGCTCGTCGACCTCCACCTGTACTGGGCTTATCGAGCGGAGCAGGCTGTGAAGTCGCTCCAGCATCTTCCTGTGTCGGAGGGGGATGCCTCACCCGAGTCCCCCTTGATCGTTGCCGGCTCGCATGACGAGCACCTGCACATCCTGGACGTGCTCGGCCGGCATCTCGAGACCGTGTACCTGCCGAAGATGAAGATCGACCAGTTCGTGACCGGCCGGGCTCTCGAAGGAGACAGCGATCTTGCCGAAGGCCGGGTCTACGCCTGCGCGTTCGAGAATCAATTCCGGGGATTCCGCGTGGTCAGCCGGCGGCGTCTCCTCGCAGGAATGGACAAAGAGCTGTGGGCGCTGGACGAAGACGTGCGCGAGGAGCGCCTTTCGCGATGGCGCGCGTATTCCTTGAAGGAAGGGCATCTCCGCCACCGTTTTGCCCGCCAGAGCCGGCGCTACCCTGGGCCGCGTGTCCAGGATACGCTGGCCGAGATCCGCCGCCTCCTGGAGGATGGGAACACCTCGGACCGTACGACGGGGCTCGCCACGGCGCTTCTCCGGAGACTGTTCCAGAACCACTTTCCCGGGCGCGAGAGACAGCAGGGCGAGCCATCTGCCGGCCTGCGCGAGGCCCTGGCCGATCGGTCTCTCTATTTGGACGTGATCCGTCTGGTGCGCCAGCTCGAGGAGCAGTGGGGGACCCCCGGATCGCTCGAGAACAGGAGAGTGCGGCTCTTCTGGATCCGTTCCTTCCTGCGCAATATCGAGGATCTGCCGATGCTGCGCCGCTGGGTCTCTCTCGGCGCGGAAGTGTCCGAGGAGGAGCCTTTGGCAGCGGCCGATGAGCTCCTGCATCATTTTCTCGATACTCTCACCGAGCTCCTCCAGCTCAAGACGCTGCAATATATCGAACGCCTCCTCTTTGGCTGGAGCGGGATCGATCAGAAGGGAATTCTGCAGCGTGGAGACACCGCTTCTCTCAACGATCTGGGCTGGCTCCTGGACGCGCTTCTGCGCTGGCTGCGAAGTCACCGAAGTCTGATTCACATCGATCGACCCAACCCCGTCATTCTCCAGATCGGGCGGCTCTTCGGTTTCCTGATTGGAGAAGGGCTTCTCGATCCACTGTACCTGTCGCACCGCCTGCAAAACGAGGAAGTACGCGGTGAGATGGATCAGATTCTGATCGGGCAGTGTGCTGCGATGGCTTCTTCTCTGCCGTCCGTAGGGTCATGGAGCCTGGAGAGAGCCGGTCGGATGAGGCAGGCTGCTTCGATGCTGACCAAGAGCCTTCAGTTGGAAGGACAACTTGCCCCGCATTCTCCGGCGACGGATCTGGTCGCGACCCTGGAAGAGATTCTGACCTATACGGAACAGACCTCCTCGCCTTCCGGGTTCCTCGCGGATCTGGGACTCTACTTCAGGACTCTCATTCCTATTCTTCAGGTGCAGAACCTGGACGATTTGAAGAATCTTGCGTTGTCATGGAAGCCGAAGACGGATTTATGCCCGTCGTTCTCCTCGTACAGAGAGCTCACAGGGCTCACCGTAGTCCTGGAGCAGGTCGCCCGGTATTGGGAACAAAAATTCGCAGACATCTACGCAAACCCGATGCGTTGTCTCAAGTATGAAGACTTCCATGGAGTCCAAACCGCTTGGCGGTTGGTCAGAGAATCATTCCGTGAGATCCAAAAGAGCCTTGCCCTTCAGGAGCGACGGCTGTTCTCTCGCGTGATCAAACAATGGGAGCAGATCCTCAGCGAGGAACAGAACAAATATCTTCTGCAGGATCTGTTCCAGACCGTTGAGACCTTCCTTAGGGAGGTGCCAAAAGCGCCGATGAATGCAGTGGAAGCGATGGCGCGAGTGGCGGAGGAGGAGGAGCTGACGTTCACCGCGTTTTCCAACCTTTTTACTCGCCTGCTACTCTTTTCGGAGCCAACACGGGCGCTGTTCATCTATCGAGGTATAGAGACGCGGACGGTGGGCAGCCGAGTGTTTGTTCAATTAGACGATCCGGACCAATATGTGCTTACCGAAGGTAACCTTCAGGGGAAGCCTTTCGAGATTCCGTCAGATTGGATCACTTGGGAGAAGTTTGAGCGGTTGGAAGCGGAGAAAATTCTTGCCTGGTTGAAGAATGCAGAGGAAAGCCTCATTTGGCGAGTGGTTCCAATTCCCATTGTATCCGAGGCGACTTCTCACTTCGGGTTCTATGTTTTCGGGTGGAATCAAGGAGCTAGAGCCGGCCTGGAGCGCTTTGATCTGAACCAACTGACCTGGACGTTGCTCCTCCAAGCGCTGGCTTTCCGGCAAGCTTCCGTCGGTCAGGACGCCATGAAGGGACGGATTTTCTCGATCGTCGCGCACAACCTGGCCGCACCAGTCTTCAAGATGAGGTCGGATCTTGGAGTGTTGCGAATGGGCTTTTTGGAAGACCAGCCGGTTCAGCGTCAGGAAAAATATATCGAGCTGCTGCGCCAATCGCGGCATATGACCGGCATCATTGACGGGATTCTCAGTCTGAGTGCCCGCGAGACCGGAGTCGCCTTCGACAACGTGCCTCTGGCCAAGGTCGTCTACGAGGTGGTCAGAACGCTCCGGAAAGATGCCCAAGGAAAGAGGATCAAGATCGCTTTTGCCAGGCCGGACAGTGAAGAAGAGAGCGCTTCCCTTTTTTGGACCGATGAGGTCAAAGTCTATGATATTCTCCTGAATCTTATTGGCAACGCGATCAAATATAGCCCTGCGGGCAGCCGTGTCGATGTCGACCTCCAGGTCCAGCGCAAGGGCGCAGAGATCAAGGTGCGCGATGAAGGGCTTGGGATTCCACGAAATGAGTGGGGTCTTTTGTTCCAACCATTCTTCCGCGGAAGCACCCCGATAGCCCAGGGTGTTCAAGGGCTCGGCCTTGGTCTCTACGTATCCCAGCTCTATGCCAAAAAGCTGTCGGGCCGGATTCATGTTGCGAACAACCCAGAGGGTCATGGCGCAACGTTCACTGTTTATCTACCCCGCCAGAAGGGTGGGGCTGCGACGCGAGAGGAGCAAGAGTGAGAGTCCTGCTGATTGACGATGATTTCAGTGTTGTCGAAAACTTAGACCTGTACTTGTCTCGGTTGTTCCATACGGTGGAGTTTCGGAGTTGGATTGAAGGGCAGGAGGAGCTGGACTCGCTTCTGGAGAGTTTTCGGCCACAGGGAGTTATCCTCGACTTTGGAATGAGCCCTTTAGGGACTGAGATCTATGACTGGATCAAGCAGTGGGCGCGACGGAAGAAAGAGGCCCTGGTTCCGATCGTCTTCTATACGAGCTATGCGAACAGTCCTGAATACCGGAAGGATATGATGGATGCCGGCGCTCGCGAGGATCAGATCATCGAGAAGAGGGAGGTTGGTCCGGATGTCCCGGTCCTTTTGCGGGCATTGGGAGTGTGATCATGTCCACCAAGCTCATCGACGAGCTCAATTTCATCAGTGAGTCGGGACGGAAATATCTCAGGTTTCTTGCCCAGGAGATCGCGTTCGGCAGTGTTGTGCTCTTCGCGGGCGCGGGGCTCTCCTGTAATGCCGTGGCTCGGGACGGCAAGCCCAATCGAATGCCGAGGTGGCGTGAGCTCGCCGAGCTGCTCCGTGGGCACCTCGATCAGGATCTTCAAGGGAATACCGATCCCTTGAAAATCGCTGACTATTTCGAGACCAAGCTCGGCCGCGCTGCATTGACTGAGACCGTGCGGAATGCCATTCAGGACATGGAGCACGAGCCCGGGCACGTGCATCAGATCATCACCCGGCTCAATTTTGAGGAGATCATCACGACCAATTACGATACGCTCCTGGAACGCGCTTTTGCCAAGCAGTTCATCGATTCGCAGGTCGTCGTGGATGGCCAGGACCTCGTTGCGAAACGTTGTCCTCCCCGGATCATCAAGATGCATGGCTGCTTGAAGTTGAAATCCAGTGGTCTCGTGGTGACCGGCAGCGACTTTCTCGCTTATGCGGAGAAGCACCCCTGGGTTCAAATATTCGTTACCCAGACGTTTGTCCAATCGACAGTCCTGTTCATCGGCTTTGGGCTGAATGATCCAGCTTTTCAGGCAATCAACGAACGAGTTCTGAGCATGCTGGGGCGGGATAAAGCCAGGTTGGCCTTTTCCCTTCAGCACGGAGCCAGCAAGACGGAAGTCGAATTCTGGAAGAAGCGGCAGGTTCAGATCATCGATCTGTACTCTGGCGAGACAGAGGAACTTGATGATCAGGTGCGGATTCAGAGGGTTCTGGATGCGCTGCTCGAGTTCCAGAAGGAACAAACGCGTTGGCCCCAGCGCCGTAAGCGAGAGGCTCTCGTGCTTCTGGCTGCGCCGGCGAAATCGGACGTTCAGGACGTCGTCCTCTCCGCGCTGCGCCTGCTCGTCGGAGTCACGGATGACTCCGACCTGGAGGCGCTGCGGACGGGAGGTGCGGGGAGAATTCTTTATCTTTGTGCCGAGCGGGTGTTCGCGGACCAGAAGTCGCTTCCCGATCTGAGAAGCGTGCTCCGTGAGCTCGTTTTGTGGCTCAAGCAGATCTGCCGAATGGACGATATCGAGTCTCCTGGCATCCAGTTGGCGCCGGAGCATTGGGCTCCAATCCGCGAGCTGACATATTTTCTTCTCGATTTTCAGCCTCGCGAAGACAGCCAGAATCCATTGGACTCCGTCCTGCTCTTGAACCTTCGAGTCCTAACAGCTCTATTGAGCTTGAAGCTCATGATCGTGGCGCCGCGCCTCGCAGTCGAAGCGGCCAGGCTGCCCAAGGATCAGCTGCCTTGCGAGGAACGGTCGCCGAGCCTTGCTCGCCGGACTGCGGCAGATCGCTTCCTGAAGGCTCTTCGATGGGCTCAGTCTTTCCTGCCTGGCCACCCAGGACATGCAGATCCGGTCCCGCCTGATCGCAATGCTCTCGTTTTTTGGGCGGCTGGAGGATCTATCCACGATGGTAACGTCGTGGGGCAATGATGGTGTTACTGCGGCGGAACGGGATCAGCCAACTCCCGAGGAATACAGATTGCTATCGCTTAGCTTTTATGGAATTCTGAAACGACGACCGTCGCTGTACCGGGAAGCGGCCGAGTCGCTCTGGTCACGACAACTTGTCAACGAATCTCCAGCCCGTGGGTGGCGCATCGAAAGTGCCTTCCGCTATCGGTATCTCCGGCGTGCAGCACCCGGGCTCGAAGACTGGATGGGCGTACGTCTTCAAGGCGAGAGGCTGGCTCGGGTTCTCGGGCAATTGGAGCTCAATCCGGAACCCGCGGACACCGAGGAGAGAAACTCGTCATTCGAGTTGCTGGCGACCCTGCAGGAGATCAATCGTGGATGGATGTTCGGCTGTCCTCCTCCCGGCGCGGTGGAACGGGCTTGGGAATGGGCGGAGGACAAGTCTGTCAAGGGAGAGGCGGCCGAGGTGCCCTGGGAGGCTCTCGCCGCGCTCACGCTTCCGATCGAGGGGGGACGCCTGTTCGAGCAACGGCAGGATCTCCTGCGGGGCGCTTGGAGATTCGCCGGGCTGGATGCCCGATTCTTCGTCGAGTATCTGGTGCGGCGGATTGGGGATGGAACGTTCGAAACTCTGGCCGCGGACCTTGTCCAAGTCGAGGATTCTCCCTTTGGCTGCTACGAGTACGGCATGGCTCAGCTCGTCCGTTGGCTGGCAGAACGGATCCCTTTTGAACGCCGTAACGGCGAGTTGCTGGAGGCTTTGGAGGTGAAGCTCCTGAGCTCTCGAGACGGCAGCGGCCCGAGCCCTTTGGCGCGGTGGCTGTGCCAGACCCGGTATCCCGAGGTCCGTAGCCGGCTCCTGGATGCGCTTCTCGCTCTACGGCCCTACACGAGCGTAGCGGTCGATAGGCTTCTCCGCACCTGGGTCGCGGCTCGCCTCCGGCAGCCTCCGCAGTCCTCTTCCTTGCAACTCTCCGTTCTCGATCCTTCTCCCGTAGATCTTGCTCTTGAGCCTCACGAGATCCGTATCCTCCTGGCTCACGCCCAGGCTCGCCAGACGGTGGGGACCCAATTCAGGAATGACTTTCTGAAGTGGCTCGTGCGATGGGCGGAGCAGGATAAGCTCGACAGTCTGGTGCTGGTCGCTCTGGCGCGCCAGATCCTGGAGATCCTTTCCGAAGAAAGGGATCAGAGCATCGACTGGCTCCCTCTGGCCGCCGAGGTTCGTCCGCGTCCGGGTTTGTGCCAGATTGTGGAAGATCTGCTGCGGCACGGGTCTGCGAGCCCCGCGGGTCTTTTCGGACATGTAAAGGCAAGGTTGCAGCTACTTCCCTCGCCACAGTCGAGGACACTTCAGGAAAAAGGTGTGCTCCTCAAATTCTTTACTCCCTTTGCGGAGGACTTCGACGAGGCAATGAGCAGCTTTGTCGACGTCTCTTTCGCCTCGGAGAGGCTCGGTCCAGAGGCGCGCAACGACGCTGTTGAGCTCTTGGCGGCGTTGCTCCAGAGAGCTCCCCAGGATCTCCGGGAGCGTTCTGCGGAAAACTGGCGATCAGCCCTGAGCCGCTTGATCCAGCAGGGTGCCATCGGCCGAGGCCTTTCGCGCGAGCAGATCGCGGAGCTTGATCCCGCCACGCGTCAGGCACTCCAGGACAACTTGATCGGCCGGCTTGCCCGCGACGGAGGATCGGAGCCGCCGCGGATCATCGCCGGCCTCATAAAGCAGATCGAAGAGAAGATTGGGCTTGCCGAGACTGAACCGTTGAACGATCTGGAACAGGAACTGAGCCGCAGCTTCCAGAGTCGGGATGAGGCGCTGGCTCTCTTCAGTCTGAGCGCCGTGGTGCGCCTCTGCCAGGAGCGTCCCGACTTCCTGGAACGCAACCGGACGCGCATCCACCGCACCCGGCTCTTCGTGGAAAAGCGGAATGAATACCGGACGCCCAGCCGGTTCTCGGAGTTGCTGGACGAGCTCCGGCAGATCGAGGAACGGCCCCACAGCAACCAGGAATAGGGGTAGAGTCGGTGGCCGGCGCGGTGGCTGTAGGTCGAGGGAGTCGCTGTTTCCGGCGGCTTTCACCCTGATGCCGGTGCCTCAGTCTCGACCTTGGCTCTGTTTCCCGCCGCCGCTCATCGAACCGGACTTGCGGATCTTCCGCATCCAGCCCAGAAGTGCCAGAGATCTCAGGCGAGCTCCGGCGTCAGTCAACCCGAGTTGTCTCTAACGTGATCGAGACGCTCATCGTCCACAACGCGCGGTCGGCCAGGAATGAGGCCGTCGTTCCCGACAGGGTCACGGCGGGGGGATTCTCGGGGATGGTTTCAAGCGCGGTTACGATCGTCGGCCAGACGATCGTGCCGCCGCTGGCGAGGAACGGCAGCTCGATATCAAGCTGCTCCGCGCTCATGCCTTGCTGCTGTATGCGCAGGATAAGGTTGCGGCCACCGGCTTCGGAAGGCGAATTGATTTTCGCGACGCGGAGCAGCGCATTGGATTGGGCAACGCTCGCGAGCTGCTGGGCCACCGGCATCGTCGCCTCCGCCGCCGTGTTGACAAACGCGGCATGCAGCGGCGTATGAGTGTAGAGCGCCGTCCTCAATGGATATCCGGTCACGGCCGGCTGGGCCTTTACGTCCAATGTGTACCTCTGCGTGTGGGGATCGGTATCCGTGCCGTTGGCCCCTCGCTGACCCCCCGGGGCGTTGCGGAGCAGGCAGCCGCGTAAAATAGTCCCATCGATGGTCCAGGCAGGGATCCCGTTGTGATAGATGGCGGCCACGCCATCCCCCGTCGAAGTGACGAGCTGGGCGAAGTCGCGGCTCGCGCGGAACGTCAGCCCAGGCCAGGATGGCTCCGGATTCCGGTTCTCCCAGTAATAGGAGGTGCCGTATTCTAGAGTGTTGCCCGTCTCCTGCGCGGCCGTCTGCATCGAGAAAGAGGCCAGCACCGACACTCCCGGCGAGGTATCGGGGGCGGCACCCGTCGTCGTGATGCGCACCAGCGTCTCTCCGCGAATCAGATCATACTGGGTCGTGTAGGTATTTCCCGACGTCTCATCCTTCAGGTGCCCAATGAAGCGCCAGCGAATCGGCCCGGACTCGACGAGGTAGCCTTCCTCGCCCGTCAGGAAAGAAGCGTGAAAAAACTTCCCCGGGGTGCAATTGTTCAGATACTCCATCCCGAACTGGTAGAGGTTTCCGCTGTCCGTCCAAAGTCCGATCCGGTTGGCGTAGGTGCCGTCTTGTTGGACGTAGTTCTGTCCATCGATCATCAGGTGCGTGATCGCCCAGCCATCGGTCTGCGAAAGAACGAGGTCGACCGTACGGTCGTTGGTCAGCATGAATTCCCCTCCAGCTTGCTTCGGCTCCATCGGCGGGGCCGCAGGCCCCAGCGGCACGAGATAGACGACCTGGTACGCCATCGAACGCATTCGCGAGACCTGGAACAACAGCATGCCCTCCGAGCTCCTCTGGACCGGGCCCACGCTCGTGCCCACCCGAACTTGGTAGTCGGTCCTTCCCTGGCTCGGGTCGAACAACTCGACGATCGCCGTATCGGGGAAATCGCCCCCGATCTGATTGAACACCACGATGGGAATCTCACCCGGCTGCGGCGCGGCGTCCGCGGCATTCGCCAGTTGGTCCAACCCGAGGCTCAATGCATCGGCCGCCAGCGCGAGCGCCTGAGTCGACATGGGCAATTGTCCCGAGGAATCCCAGACCTGATCCGCTGGCGGGCTGGATACCTCATAGACCGAGTCCGGCGAGGTACCGGTGATGTAGTCGTGGTGGGTGGTGGGGACGAGGAGATTCCAGCCCTTGGCGATCGCCTCCCAGAGCTCGCCCTGCTTCTGCCCGGTGGTCCCGTCGTAGACCGCGAGGATCGATCCCAGCACTTCCGCGCCGAGGAGCAACTGCGCCGCCTTGTAGTGATCGATCTTGAGCTGCGGGCGGCTGGCGAAATACCCTGTCCAGTAATTCTCGGCGTAGAGCACCAGGGACGGGATCTCGCCCGGCGACTCCATCAACGCATTGTAGTAATCCGCGAAGGTCCCGAGCCTGCTCGTCGCGGTAAGGTCGCCGGACGTCACCGTGGCATTGATCGCACTCTGCCAGTTGTAGGCGCCCAATGCCGTGCCGCCGGAAGCCGAGCTGGTCGGGAACTGCCAGTCACCCCCCTGTGTAGCGAAGATGGTTCCCCCGGGCCAGACGACGCCGCCGGTATTGGCCGCGAGGAACCCCTCCATCCCCGCCATTGTTTCGTCCGGTGTCTTCAACGCAGCATTCTGAATACCGTTCGTTATCCCGTAGTAGGTCTCGGGCATGAAGTGGGTCAGCACCTTCGACCCGTCGTTCCCAGGCCAGTAGAAGCTGAGACCGGTTGTGCGGACGGCATCATTGGCGAGTTGGTCGGAGCAGGGCGTCGGCTGCGGCGAGCCGGGAATACGCGACAGACCAATGGAGCTCATTCCAAGCGCCTCGATGAGCACCGGAAGCTGCGGATCGTGACCGAAGTCGTCGGGCAGCCAGGCCACGAAGAAGACTTGGTCGATCAGACCGACCGACTTCAGGAAATCATGGCCGGTGAGATACTTCCGGATGAACACCTCGCCGTGCGACGTCTGGTTGTCGGGTGTGGTGATACCTCCACCGAGCAGGCAGAAGCGGCCTTCCGCGTTCTGGAACACCTTGACCTTGTCGTGATGATCCTTCAGATACTGGCGCAGGAAAGCGACCTCGGCGTAGGAGAAGCAGAAATCCGTGTCGGGCGATTCAGTTCCGGCGAAGATTGTGGTGACATTATCGAGGATACCGCTCACGCTTTCCGTCTGGTCGCCATCGCTGTAATACACCTCGAAGGGCACTTGCCAATCCCAGTCATTGTGTGTGGTAGGGCAGATAATCATCGTGGTGGTCGAGGCTGCGGTCGTCGAGGCCGCCGATGAAGATTCGGATGAGGCCATTGGGTTCTCCTTCTTGAGCTGTTGCGATCGGTCGAGCGGAATGCTCGTACCGATTCTGCCGGCCTCCCCGGTCGCCCTCTGCGACACGAGCCTGGAAGATGCACCAGCGGGAGGCGAACGATGCGCTCCGGGCCCGATGCCCTTACAGTGGGACGAGACCGCGAGTTGTCGCAGGTCTCCAGCGATGTCGAAGCCGGCGGCGCCTGCGCGATGGTCCAGGGCCCCCTCATTCCCTCGGCGACGCAGGAGCGGGTAGTCGGACTAACCCAGTAGGCGACCTATGTTGGGAGGGGCTTCTCTTCGGCTTCGGACAAAGTCTGGAGGCTCCGGAATTGTACCTCCGTCAAGAGAACCTGAGCCCGCCGGGTGTATCGCGCCATCGTCTCGCTCCTTTTGGATCGACCTCCGTCCTTCCGAATGCCACGTGCCGATCCAACAAGGGATCCTACAAGACGTTGGACCCGCTATAGAGGCGCGGGAGATCAGGGAGCGGTAGAGGACGGTTGGAGCACCTATTCCTTTGGAGACGGCCGGTTTCCTGCCGGTCCGTCAACAAGGAGATGAAGCCCATGAAGAAGCCCATTCTCGTCCTCCTGGCCCTCCTCGCCCTGGCTCCGTTCACGCAGCTCATGGCCCAGGCGCCGCCGGTGGCGGTGCCTACCGCCAAGGACGCGGCGGCCCCGGCACCCGATGTGGCGCAGTTTCTGGCGACCTTGTCGGGCGGTCAGACCCAGACCCCAAGCGATCTGGTGCCCGCTCCTTCGTTCATGACCGACGGCTGCACCAGCGACAGTCAATGCCCGCCGCCCACGCGCTGTTGCCCCTACTGGGGCCCCCCTAAGATCTGTAGAGCAGTGGGCTACGCCGCCCAATGCCCGATCGACTAGTGCTTCGTCACTCCAGAAGTGACGCGTTCTTCGTAGGGGCGGCCACGCAGGACCGCCCCTACGGAATCCCGCATTCCTATAGTAACAGCCAACTAAACTAGGCGCTCCCCAGGCAACCACTCCCTCCTCCCCGCCTTCCGCATCAAGAACAGCGTCCCGGAGCATCAGACTTCTACCGTCTGGCAATTAGCCTAAACCGACGGATATTTAGCCTAACCATGTTGACAACTAAATTAGTTCGTGTAGAATCTAGGCCAAAGGACAGGACGCCGACCCAAGGAGGGAAACCATGCACCCAACCGAGCCGAGCCGAGCCGAGGCGCTCACCGCCATGACCCCGGAGAAGCTGGAGGAGATGGCGCGGCCGGCGCCGCGCGCCTCGCATCCGGGGCTGCGCGACTTTCTGGAGATCCCCTACGACCAGTTGGAGGAGATGAACCTCGAGGCCAAGGAGGAGCGGCTGGCCCGGCGGCCCGCCGACGTGGTCCGCGAACAGCGGATGCGCTATCTCAACGACGAGAAGCGCATCAAGGCGGTCACCGTGTGCTTCACCGACCTCGAAGGCCGGCTGCACATGCTGGACTATGACAAGAAGTTCCTGCTCAAGTCGGCGGACAACCTGACCTTCGACGGCTCGTCGATCCGCGGCTTCTCGCGGCAGCAGGAGTCGGACCTGCGACTGGCGATCGACTGGCCGGCCTTCTACTGGCTGCCGTCGGACGTCTTCGGCCCCGGCAAGGTGCTGGTCTTCGGCGAGGTCCGCGAGCGCGACGGCACGCCCGTACAGCGCCGACATGCGGGCTCGCGCTCAAGGCGTTACGCCGACAAGCTGTACAGCCAAGGACGGCATGGTCTCCCACGCCGCGAACGAGATCGAAGGCTTCCTCTTCAAGGGGCGCGACGCCGAGCGCGCCTACCACGAGACCGGCCGCTTCGACTTCATCTCCACGGGCGGCTACTACCACTCGCTGCCGGGCGACGCCCTGCGGCAGTTCATCGACACCGCCGCCGAGGTGCAGCGGGCCATGGGCTTCGCCAACGAGAAGGACCACCCGGAGGTGGCGCCCTCGCAGTTCGAGATGAACTACAGCTACACCGAGGCCTCGATCGGCCGCCGACCAGGTGCAGCTCTACAAGCTGCTCTGCCGGCAGGTCGCGGCGCGCCTGGACATGACGGCGAGCTTCCTGCCCAAGCCGGTAACCGGCGTCAACGGCATCGGGCATGCACACCAACCTCTCGGTGACCCGCCAGTCGACCAATCTCTTCTACGAGAAGGACGGCAAGGACGGTCTCTCGGCCGCCGGCTGGGACTTCATCGACCGCATCCTGGCCAGCGCCTCGGACATCTGCCTGGTGCTCAACTCGAGCGTCAACGCGTACCGCCGCCTCGACCCGCACTTCGAGGCGCCCAACCAGATCAAAGCCTCGGCCATCGACCGCGGCTCCATGGTGCGCATCCCCCTCGGCAACGAGCGTTCGGCCCGCGTCGAGGTGCGCTCCATCGCTCCCGACGCCAACCCGTACCTCGCGATCTACACTCTGCTCAAGACCGGGCTCGAAGGTCCCCAGAGCGAGGAGGAGACGGACAAGCGGCCGCGCACCCGCTTCCTGCCGGACAACATCTACGACGCCATCCGGCTGTTCAAGGGAAGCCGGTTCATGCAGGAGGTGATGGGGGAGGAAGTGCACGGCAAGTTCGCCGAGATCAAGCTGGCCCAGGCCGAACGCTGTCCCAAGGCCCTGGGCACCCTCATCAAGGCCTCCGAGGTGCAGTTCCACCACGAGGTCACGAACCAGCTCCTTTGGTCGCAGTTCTGAGCGGCCGGTCCCGGCAGTTCGTTTCCCAGCACGGCGGGAGGACCGTCCTCCCGCCGTGGGTCTTCCCGCTGCATGAGCGGATACGCTCGAATGTGACGCGATCAGAGGCGATGATTGACGAAACACAACGGAGAAGCTGGGCTTGTCAAAACCCCTAAACGAAGAGACAGTTAAGAATCGCTACCTCGTTCCCTTCCTACAGCGACTCGGCTTTGACCTCAGCGAGCTCTCATTCGAGGAGAGGTTCACGGTTCGGATTGGGAGAAAAACGGTTGGCCTATCAACTGCGACGGGTGTCCTTGACGTACTTGTTAAGCGCCGCGGAGAGAATCTGTTCCTCGTTGAAGCGAAGCGCCAGGGCGAAGAGCTAACTACCGACGATCGTGACCAGGGGATCAGCTATGCGTCCCTTTTGCGTCCAATTGCTCCTTACGTCCTGTTGACTAACGGGGACGACTTCCGGCTTTATAGCACCCTTTCGAAGGAAGAAGTTTCTGGTGATGAGATCTCCCCCGGCTCCGACTTCACAATAGCTTTGCCACAGGCGCTTGTCGAAGAGGCGACAAGCCACTTCCTCGGTCTGTCGAGTTCCAACCTCGCGGCATTCACGAGTTCCCAGGTAAACGAAGAAATTAGGCCGCTTCTCGGTTCGAAGAGTGAGCCTAATCACAAGTTCATCCCTGAACTGTTCGTTAGGAGTAAGGATTTCGACGGAGCCATTGGCCTATTTCTCTCCGGCTCGAAAGTTATCTTCGCTCTTATAGGCGATTCCGGCGGTGGCAAGACGTGTTGCATTTGTGATTTCGTCCGTATGCGAGCCGCGAATCATCAACCTGTCTTGTTCTATAGAGGCATCAATCTCAACGGACCAATTCTTGAAGCTGTCGTATCAGACTTTGGCTGGACCTTCTCGGAGAATCTTTCTGCTGGCAGTCTTATCCAAAGGCTTTCCCGGTTCACCTCGGAGGATCCGCTGTTAATTGTTATAGACGGCATCGACGAATGGGAATACGTAAGTCGACGGCAGGACTTGCTAACAACTGCGCGGCGGCTCTCAGCCGTATCTAATGTTCGGTTGGTTGTCAGTTGTAAGGCCACAGTCTGGAACGACTTCACCTTGGCCCGAGGGGAGTCTACCGGGATTGAAGACTACCTGTACAGAAGTACTGACGATGTGAACGGGTTTGTTCTTCAACCGATGTCGCAGAGTGCGTTTTGGGAGGCGCTGGGAAAATATCAAGAGTTCTACGGAGTCGGCCGCGGCTGGGAGGATACCGCCCTGGATGCAGCCAGAAAGAGTCCGTTCTTTATGCGAGTGCTTTTCGAGGTGGCCCAGAGAAGGGGTGGCGAGCACATTGTCCTGGATTCAGTCGACTACTTCGAAAAATACCTCGATCAAGCGATCTCGCGCCTAAAGCATCCGAAAGCGGCGCGACTGCTTCTCGCCTCCCTCGCCAATGCACTATTCGCCCAAGGTGAGGAAAGGCTATCGCACGGCGACCTTGTTGTGTGCGCGGGTAACGCTTACTCAGATACCGCACTAGATGAATTGATTGAGTTTCAGATTCTTGAGTGGGCGGCAGCAGGCCCGAGCGCGCGCCTTTCATTCTGTTTTTCTCTGCTCCGAGACTATATAGTCGTTTTTAACTCAGGGCGATGGCAGTGTGCCGATACGAATGAATTCGCGAACATGTTAGCTGCGCTCTCAGATTGCACTGTTCATCAGGAGGCGCTCGCATTCTTCTATCGCTATGCTAACCCCGAGAAGCAGCGCTGGATAGATTCTGCTGCGAGGAGACGTGTTGAAGGGATCTTAAATACATATGACGCTATCCTTTCGACCCACCTACTTCCACTACGAAGCCGCTTTGTGCCGTACACTAGTGGACCGATAGGTTACGTTGGCACCTTCATTCCTGGCACCGACCAACTCGGCTTCTGCAACTTCCGAGAGCTAAAGGACGGTGACGAAGAGATTCTGCTGCTACCGACTCTGGGCAGGCGGCTATACGACTCCAACTTGCCTCCTTTTTATCGAGCCTATGAAATCATCGGAGTTTTCGCAATCACCGACAGTGATGCAATAGACTGGACAGTCAATAAGGCTATCGGACACCAACTACGCAAAGTCGTGGACCAGGGTAAGCTGCGAGAGTCGAGTGATCCTAAGATGGTCGCCGAAGCTCTTGCAGCCATAGTTTCGCGGTCGACCTGCGGTTACTCTGGCGAGCCTCATCCGTCACAGGTTCGCCGGCGTCCTCCTAAGTATCCTCGGCAGAAGCCGGACCTTTTTCCACTTGAATCTAAGGTCGTTAGGAGGTGGTTGAGGTATATGCTGCTTTATGAGCACTTCCGGGAGAAGCAATTGGCCGAGAAACTCGCAAGCGGCGAGATCCCGGTGGAGCAATACGAAGATGGATCATTCAGTTACTCTGCGGATCTGAGCTACCTAGATATGGAAATCTTGGAACGCCAAATTGCAGATCACCTCGATTTCGACGAGGCTGAGGTACGGCAACTCGTGGAGCCCGTTCGCAATGGCAGGCTGCTTAGTTTGGATGAACGTGTCACAGAGGCTCTAGAAGCATTGGCGGCATCTGGTATCGAGATTCTTGAAGATGAGGTCTTTCACGAACACGAGAGCTTGGTTCGTAGCGGTCTGCCGATGGACCCTGTCTGTCGTTTTCTCGAAAGGGCGTACTCGATGGCTTTCGAGTCTTTCATCTCAATTGCGAAACAGAACTTTCCTACGCTATATCACAATTTCCCGAGCATACGATTCGAGCCTTTTACAGTAGTACTAGCAGTGAGACTCAAGAGAGGAAATGAAGGCTGGATGAATGGCGCAACTATCTATGTCTGTGAAGGATCAGGTCCGTCAACACGATTCATTGCAAGGCCGGAGAATCAGGTTGGCATTTCAACAACGCAGAATCCTTCGTGGAGGTTCGAGGTAGAAGTTGATGGCGAGAAATTTATTCGGCTCGAGGCGGGTACAGGTATAGAAATGTTGTGGCAAAAAAATATGAGCCTCAATCGACTCCTCTACTCGAGCGACCAGTATCTCGACATCAGCGGAAGCCATTCCTCCTGGTCAGGTCCGCGAATACCATCAATTCTTCGGACACTCGTCTACGATTGGCTTCGACAGGAGCTACCAGTTGTCTTCGCCGAGCTTTGCAGGACGTGCAACGCCGAGATGGAATCTAGAGAATGGTCATCTTGGACGCGGGCTCGGTAGGACGCAGAAACAGGTGCCACGAAAAGGTGCCAGGGTCATTTTGAGGCAAGGTGCTGGCCTTCGGCGATGTCCGCGAGCGCGACGGCAGCTCGTACAGCGCCGATATGCGAGCCCTGCTCAAGGGTTACGCCGACAAGCTGTACAGCCAGGACGGCATGGTCGCCCACGCCGCGAACGAGATCGAAGGCTTCCTCTTCCAGGGGCGCGACGCCGAGCGCGCCTACCACGAGGCCGGCCGCTTCGACTTCATCTCCACGGGCGGCTATTACCATTCGCTGCCGGGCGACTCCCTGCAGCAGTTCATCGACACCGCGGCCGAGGTGCAGCGGGCCATGGGCTTCGCCAACGAGAAGGACCACCCGGAGGTGGCGCCCTCGCAGCTTGAGATGAACTACAGCTACACCGAGGCCTAGGTGGCCGCCTCTCCACCATCCCCGCCATCGAGGCGCCTGCAGCGACTCCTCCGACCGCCGCGGTCCCATCGCTACACTCCCCGAAGGCGGGTATGCCAACCTCGGAAGCTGTGATCACCCTGATATCGCCGCCAGACCCTCCGCACCCACCCTGGCCCGCATTGACATCGCTACAGGAAAGCCACGTGCCCGGCCCCTCTGCTCCTCGGGTCCTCCCGTCACCAGAGTGAGGGTTTTGTCGGGCAGCTTCGAGAGCGGTCGCTCCAGCGCCATAATGACCAGCCCACCTCCTCGGCCGCCCTCAGCATCCGGTCCGCCTTTGCCTCCCTCTCCTGCGCTCATCTCGGTGCCAGATTCGTGGTGTAGCGCGCATATCCTCCCCTCTTGTGTTGGCTACTCCTTTGACGGGCGTCTCTGGTGGGCAGCCTCTCAGGAATAGCGGTCGGTAATCTTTCTCCTGTTCCGTCGTTTGAAGGTGTAGCCACCCAAGCCTAGAGAAGTGCGCATGGCTAGGCTAGACGACTCCCTGGCCGGTTTCATTCTGGGGCTTGCCGGGGTCTAATCTAAGGGAGGGAGCTGCAACGTATAGAACAAAGGAGGGCGCGCGCGCTTGTGCTCGGGAATGTTTGCCGCCGTCTCTAATGTTTGTCGCCATAGTAGTAGATGGTGTCTTGCCACGGAGGCGTGAAGACCAAGGGGACAACTCTCTCAGGGCCGTTGGTCACGAGTTTGGGAACACTTCCGGAATGTTGAAAGCTCCGAGACTATGAGGTAACGAACCTTAAAGGTAAGGAGATACACATGCAACCGACTTTTAGATTCAGTTGTGTTATACTGCTGGTGGTATTGATGCTCGTCAGCCTACCATTGTTCGCTTCGGCTCCATCCGCGGGCGATATTGAAGTTGTTCTTGCTCGTTTGGAGGCATCGAAAAGTCATTGGGACGGTGAACTGAAAAGGCTGGAAAGGATCAGGGATGCAGTCAAGGAACGCCGTGACAAACTAATCGATCGTACTGCTGAACGAGAAGCCTTAGAAAAGAAAGAACAAGAAGATCTGAAAGAGGCGATGAAAAAGGACCTGAAGGCATTGCCTCAGGCCTTCAGGGACAGGTTTAAAGGCATCTTTAGCCTCGGTACTCTCCGAGCTGTTCTTGAAAGTTTGGACAAAATGATCCAGGGTACTCTCGCCGGAGAAAAGGCCTTAGACTTGCTGTTTAATGAGAAAACCACGCAAGAGACCCTTCAAAAGGTGGAACGGGAGATTGAAGACCTGAACGCCGAGATTGCCATCTACTCGGCTTTTATCGAAGGGGCCGATGCGAAGATGGCGGAGCTTGAGAATCAGGCAAGAGCGGCCAAGTGGGAATGGCTGGTAAGGAAACTAAGGGAGCAAGAGTTGCGAAACGCTCAGCGCTCGGCTGATGGCCCACGGCATGAGCCCTTGATTAGCCAGAAACCCCAAACACAGGCAACACAGCCTGCGCCTCAGCTGCATCCCGAGAAAAGTAGGGATCATGATCCTATGCCCCACACGGACGTGCCACACTCAGGGCATAGCGAACGGCCTAGTCCGCAGCGCGACCCTGAACCTAAGGCGATACCCGATCCTGTTGACCATGGGCATCAGGAACCAGTCGAGATTGGGCGTCCGCCTCTTTGAGCAATAGCCTAGGAGACAAAGGATTAACCGATATCTAGATGGGCACATTGCTCATTTGGATTCGGTCAGTCCAGCTACGCTTGCCCTTCGGTCCTACCTCGGTTCACTAAGAGACTTTACGAAGCTATTCAGGCTGATCCCGTCCGACGGGCTGAGTTTGAAGAACGACTCGGAAATCCACCTCCAAATAGGTGCCTCCATTAGAAGGTCCTCTTGTCAACTCCCGACACCTCTCCCTTCCGGGAGTTTGTTTAGTTCCGGCAAAAGGTGCCAGGGACATTCCCGCCGCGGCACCAAGCCTTTCGGCCGACAATCGGATGGCTAGCAATGAATCATCGGGATCGAACCCGAGCGGCGGTTGATCTCCCTGGCGAGCTCCGGCACGGGGTTATCCTGAAACAGACACGAGGTGAGCTAGACCCAGTTCTCCGTTTGGAGACCCGGGACCTGATTGAAGTGCTTGAGGTTGTTGGTTACGAAGATCAGCCCGAGAGTCAACGCATGGGCCGCGATGACAGTGTCATAGGCACCAATCGGCGTTCCTTGCCGAGACAAATCAGCGGCGAGGCTGCCGAAACGATCTGCGGCAAGCTGATCGAACGGGGCAATGGCGACGTCTCGAACAAAGGTGGCGATCAGGGCATGGAGCTTCCGAGACTGTCTGAGATCGGCTCCGTAGCGCAACTCCGCCAGCGTGATCGAGCTGATGCACACTTCGGAGGGCCGGTGCTAGCGCAAATGCAGAGCAACGTTCCCCTCACCCCGGAGCGCGAAGCTCACGGTGTCTGTGTCGAGCATGTACTGAGGGTTCAGGCGAAGGGATCCTCGAGGTCAGTCGCTGGCGCCTGTGGGGGCGCGGGATCTCACCAGACCAAGCACCGAGGCAGGTAAGGAACTCCTCCGACCACTCCTCGACCGGCTCCAGGATGACGCGTCGGCCCTCTTGACGAACCACTACCTCCCGCTGACCCTCGGGAAACCGGCATTCCTTCGGTAAGCGGACTGCTTGGCTGCCACCATTCTGGAACAACTTGGCCCGTGTGCTCATAACAGAAGTATATACCGGTGTCTATACTCTATCAACAGCCCGGATCGGCAAACGCTGCCTCAAGGCCCTCGGCACCCCACATCAAGGCCTCCGAGGTGCAGTTCCACCACGAGGTCACGAACCAGTTCCTCTGGTCGCAGTTCTGAGCGGCCGGTCCCAGCACCTCGTTTCCCCGCACGGCGGGAGGGTCCTCCTCCCGCCGTGCGTCTTCGCCGCCGCATGCGACACGCCGGTGTCGTGAATACTGTGGCGAGGGGCTGGGCGCCCCCCATCCGTGTCAACCCGCTAATGAGCAACCGAAACGACGACTGTGCTGGTCGTGCTGTTTCCCGAGAAGTCCGTGGTGACCACTTCGATCATGTACAGCCGGTCGGCGCCACTGGCGCGTTCCGCACGCAGATTGAGCGTGAGAGGCCCGGTGATCTCCCAATCGGATGCAGTGTTGCCGTCTCCCGGGCCGTTGATCGGCTGGTTGGACGTGACCGTAACGATCTTTGATACCGGCGCCGCGTCGGCTGCGTCCCGTGCCGTCACAGCGACCCTCACGGCGACGATCTTGTGATTGGGCGGCCAGAGGTTTGAGGGCGTAGCGACGATGCTGGTGACCGCCGGCGGCGTCCTGTCGGCGACGGTCACCAAGAAAGCGCCGGTGGTGGTCTGGTTGAAAGTATCCGTGGCGGTGCACTGGACCGTCGTCGTCCCCAGCGGGAACGTCGCGCCCGGCGGCGGCACGCAAGCGACCGTCGCTCCCTGGCTGGTGCTCACTGTGTACGTCACGACTGCGCCGCCCGGCCCGGTGGCTTCGACGGTGAAGTCGGCCGGGAGGTCGAGGGTCGGCGGCGGAACGCCGATGACGACCGTGAAAGAGGCGGTTCCGGTGTTGGCATGCCCGTCCGTGGCGCGACAGTTGACGATCGTTTCCCCGAGGTCGAACGTCGATCCGGATGCCGGATCACAAACCACCGGCAGAGCGCCGTCGATGTTGTCCGTGGCCGTTGCGGTGAACGTGACAACCGGCGTGGGGGAGACGATGTCTGCCGGAACCGTGACGACGGGCCGCGTCGTATCGGTGACGACGACGAGCAGGTCCCCCTCCGCACTGCCGGACGAGTCCGAGACCATGCAGTGAACGGGCGTGGTGCCCAGCGGAAACAGCGTGCCGGATGCTTGATCACACGCCGCGCTCAGGATGGTGCCGTCCGAACTCAACCCGCCCGCGTCGAAGGTGACGATGGCCCCCGCCGGGCTCGTCGCCTCGGCGACGACGACCTCTGGCAGCCCGATCAGCGGCGGGCCGGCCGCCGGCCGCTCGATGATGCCAAACGTGCCTGGACCGATCTGCCGGACAGCCCCGCCGGTGTCCGTCGCGAGCACGGTGACCGTGTACCTTCCGGCTGCGCTAAGCACCTCGTCCGGTACCCAGACGTACAGCGACGTAGCGCTTGCCAAGGTCGGCACGACCATGAAATCGCCCGCCTCGCCGGAGATCTCGACCACGGTCGAGTCGGTTCCCGTCAATCCGGTTCCGCTGACCGTGATGGACTCTTCGGCGTCGAACACGAAGAAGGACTGGGGCGCGACCGAGCTGATCTGATCAGCAAACGCGGCCGTGGGCAGACAGAGAACGGCCAAGAAGAGCAACGCTATCTTGTTCATTCTAGCAACCTCTCACTCAAGAAGTGGATCAATGTGCCGCGGGATTCTTCGCGATCTGCCGAGCAGGCTACCCCGATGGCACGACGATGGCAATACCTCGGGAGAAAACTCGGCGCCGGGCGGTGGAGATGTGCGGCCGTCACCCCCAGGCGCTGACCGCCCTGGGACGGCATGGTCGCCCACGCCGCCAACGAGATCGAGGGCTTCCTTTTCCAGGGGCGCGACGCCGAGCGCGCCTACGACGAGGCCGGCCGCTTCGATTTCATCTCCGCGGGCGGCTATTACCACTCGCTGCCGGGCGACGCCCTGCGGCAGTTCATCGACACCGCCGCCGAGGTGCAGCGGGCCATGGGCTTCGCCAACGAGAAGGACCACCCGGAGGTGGCGCCCTCGCAGTTCGAGATGAACTACAGCTACACCGAGGCCTCGGTGGCCGCCGATCAGGTGCAGCTCTACAAGCTGCTCTCCCGGCAGGTCGCGGCGCGCCTGGGGATGACGGCGAGCTTCCTGCCCAAGCCGGTAACCGGCATCAACGGCTCGGGCATGCACACCAACCTCTCGCTGACCCGCCAGTCGACCAATCTCTTCTACGAGGAGGACGGCAAGGACGGTCTCTCGGCCGCCGGCTGGGACTTCATCGGCCGTATCCTGGCCAGCGCCTCGGACATCTGTCTGGTGCTCAACTCCAGCGTCAACTCGTACCGCCGCCTCGATCCCCACTTCGAGGCGCCCAACCAGATCAAGGCCTCGGCCATCGACCGCGGCTCCATGGTGCGCATCCCCCTCGGCAACGAGCGCTCGGCACGCGTCGAGGTGCGCTCCATCGCTCCCGACGCCAACCCGTACATGGCTATCTACACCCTGCTCAAGACCGGTCTCGAAGGTCCCCAGAGCGAGGAGGAGACGGATAAGCGGCCGCGCACCCGCTTCCTGCCGGACAACATCTACGACGCCATGCGGCTGTTCAAGGGAAGCCGGTTCATGCAGGAGGTGATGGGGGAGGAGGTGCACGCCAAGCTCGCCGAGATCAAGCTGGCCCAGGCCGAACGCTGCCCCAAGGCCCTGGGAACCCTCATCAAGGCCTCCGAGGTGCAGTTCCACCACGAGGTCACGAACCAGCTCCTCTGGTCGCAGTTCTAAAGCGGCCGGTCTTAAGAGCCTCGTTTCCCCGCACGGCGGGAGGACCCTCCTCCCGCCCGCGATGCTCGTGACTGCCACCAGCGCAGTGGTGGGAGCGTGGCGCGAGCTGCGGAGTACCTGGAGGAGAGGTCGAGCTTCAAAGACACTCTATACCTCACGCGGGCGGTAAACCCGAATCCGACCGAGTAGCCGTAACGTGGAAGGCTAGGACGTCCGCTACCTCCGAGACACCTCTAGTCGTCCTGGGGCGTAAGCACAGGACCGATTGCTCAGTCGCCCACCTGGTTTGATCACTATTTCCGTCCGCCATTGCGTGTTGGCAGACTAGGAGCCCGCTCCCGCTGGAGTCACGGCGAGGCTGCAGACGACCGCGCAGCTGCCGCCTTGAGCTTCGCGCCGTCGACGGTTCGCATCACGTTGGTCGCGCAATGAATTCCCCCCGCGTGCGTGTGATAGAACCAGGAGTCAACGAACTTCACCGTGAGCCCCAGCCCCTCGAGCACGAGCTGCGTATAGACCTCGAAAAGGTCGACCGTGTTCTCGGGAATGACGATCTTGACCCATGAGCTCGACGCCGGATAGTCCCGGCTGTCGAACTTGCCCGGGTTGGCCGTCAAGATCCTTTGCTTGATCGTTTGGATGTCTGTCCTGTACTGTTTGCGGGCGGGTTCCCCATTGCCGTTGGTGTCATTCTTGGTGTAGTCACGGGCCGTGTTGGTGAATTCGTCGAATCCGTCCCGGAAGAGGTCGGCAATTGTGCTAAGCGTCTCGGGCTCATTCGTCCAGCCGAGCTTGTTCAGGGACGCCACATCGAACTCGATCGAGTACACCCATGCTTTCGTCCAGTGAGTGGTGACGTCGAGCCCGCGCCGGTGCAAAGCATCGGCCGTCAGGTTCTTGAGGGCGGCATCGCGGAGGGTCGTGGGCAAGACAGCGCTATCGAGGCCCGATAGAAAGGCTTTGAGCAGCGTGACCGCCGCCGCCGGTCGCATGCGCGGACCGTAGGGTTTTGGCAGCAGCACCAGGCGCCCGAATTGCTGCAAGTTCACCAGTCCCGGGATTAACGCCATCGTCTGTTCGGTCAGGAACGAATCCACGCGGTCGAACACCATCGGCAGCGGGATGACCGGTACGCCCGCGAACGCTTGACTGAAGACCGGGTCCAGCCCATTGTCCGCGATCTCCGAAAATTCCTGCGCTGTGCACCCCTGGAGCAGCGGGTAGTCCGCCAGCTTTGCCGACTGGCGTTTGCTGCCAAGGAACACCTCGTCGATCGTCCGATTCGTCTCACGGCAGATGTCCAGTACCTCATCGACGATCATGCTCGCGTTGTAGGCGCGCGGATCCATGTTACCGCGCAACAGGATCAGGAACCGACGATCGTCGAAGTAGGCACTCGGGGGTGGCGGGATAATCGTGCCCGGCACCCCCTGGAAATCTTGAAGGTCGTACTTGCCAAACCGTGCGACGAGGAACAGATACGCCGATGGCGGCAGCAGCGACTGCACGGCCGACGCCGTCTCCTCGTGGACCCACTTGCGGCCACGGAACAGCCGGGTGACCAGCGTGCCGGCGTCGCGCGCGCTCTTGACCGCATCGAGGAGCCGCAGGCCGAGGCTCGGACTGCCGCGGGCGATACAGAAGGGACCGGTGCTCGACAGCTTGCTCGGCAGGAAGCTGACGATCTCATCGACATGCCCGACGCCCAGCCAGCTGGTATTGAACTCGACGGACGGCTGGCTGAACGTCTGCTGTGCCAGTTGCCCGAGCATGAACCTGAGATCCTTGCCGACGACGCTGCCGACGACGACCTTGCCGAACGGGGCCGAACTGGTCGGTGGGCTGACTTCGATGTTGCCGCCGTAGTTTGTCGACGAGTGCACGCTCGAGACATCTGAAAAAAGCTTGTTGATCTGCGCCTCGTCGAGATCGAATGCGGCGCCATTCACCAGGATCCGCACCCGGGTGCCAACGAGTGGCATCAGCTTGTCGACCGCGGCCAGCTTGGCCTGGAGCGCGCGTGCCACAGCATCGCGAATTCCACGGAGCCGCGCGTCCGCGATGGGTCGAGTCTGAAGAACATTCAGGTCCGCACCGAGCGACCGCCGCATCGTGAAGAACTCGGGCGGCCAGCTCGGCGCGGCTTTCGAACCCTGCAGCGCCTGCACGAGGGACGAGATCTCCGACCAGAGGCTGTGCACGCGCGTCATCGCCGTCAGGATTGGGTTGGTGTCCCGTAACGTGAGCTGCAACTGGGTCGCCGCGCCGGTGCTGGTCGTGACCGGCACGCTGAGCGTCGTCTTCCAGAAGTCCTTGAAGACACCAATGCCGACGGACGGAAAGTGCATGTCGGCAAAGATGGCCAGATTGCTCGTCGCGTCGCTGGGCCGGGAATTGCTTCGCATGCGTGGCAGATGCACGACCACGCTCACCTGGGCGAACTGGTCATCGAAGGTCGTGGCGATCTGGAACTGGTCCTGCAGCCATGTATCGCCGTTGCAGACAGTGGCCGGGACCTTGACGATCGGCACGCCGGATCCGGCCATGGCGCTGGCGACGTCGAGTACCGTCGGCTGGGTATCGTCGGTGTCCGCAATATAGAGACGCGTCGGGGTCTCCAGGTCCCCGGTGAGCAGCAGGTCTGACGCGAAGCCGGGCAGCACGACGTCCTGGAGTTTCGTGCCCGCGTCCGAATAGGTCACCATCAACCCTGGCGTGGGCATTCCCTGCATGAGGGGAGAGCTCTCGAAGGTTCGCGCCTCGACGAAGAATACGACCTGATTGGCCGGCAGCTTCGTGCTGACCGAGAACGCCGCCGCGATGTCGATCACTCCGCTCGGCTGCGGCCGGCCGCTCTGATCGACCAGCGTCATCAGCGCTCCGAGACCGCTCACCGTTGCCTGCAGCGTGGGATGCGCCGCCCGTTCCGCCGGGTCTACGGTGAGGCGAAGCTCATAGAGCTGCGGGTCCGTCAGGCGACGTACGGGCGCCTCGGCATCGAGGAGGACTGCCTTCGCAGGGTCCGCCAGATCCGGGTCCACAGACGCAGGCAGCGTCCGCGTCTGTGCGTTGATGTTCGGCACCAGCAGGCGGCGTGCGCCCTGAACTTTCGAGAAGGCGGCGTCCACGTGGCCAGTTCCCGGTCCGGATGAGTCGTCGGTCGGATGCGTCCGCGGCTATGGGAACGTCGGCAGCGTGGCGTCCTTCTGCAGGTAGACGAGCGTCGTCGGGAGGATCACCTGCCACGGGTCGCCTTCGGGCGTTGCCCCCTGGAGGTCATCCGTCAGATTGCGCAACTCGTCGGCGAGAGAGATGAACATCGGGTCGTTGAGGCGCGGAGGCTGGCCGCCATTCCAGATCGCGCCGTTGTTCTCGAGGAAATACATGACGGCGTCGTTGTAGGCCGGGTGGACCGGCACGACGACCCGCGCCGAGCCTGCCTGCAGAAACTGCGTGAAGAGCGGATCCTCGTCATAGTTGGTAATCTTTCCGATCCACTGCGACTGCCGGCCCCAGAAGTAGGGGTAAAACAAGTAGGTGAGGTTCTCCCACTCGAAGGCCTGCTCGAAGAACTGGATGGTCTGGCCCTCGCGCACCGCCTGGTGGAGTTCGAAATCCGGCGGGTTGTCGCCCGATTGCTTCATCGCGCTGAACGCGCCGAACGACCAGGTGTCCATCAGCAGCTTGACGCTCGCCTTCTTGAGCTCCAACTGCTCGATCTTGCGGTTGATACCGGGATTCTGGCCATGGATGACGACCCCTTGCTGCGTCTGCTGGGCTGCCACCTGCTGGTCATAGGTAGCCTTGAGCGCCTGGTAGGCCGCCATGATCTTTTCGAAGGTCTGGATCTGCCAGGTTTCGTAGGTCTCCGACATTCGTACACAGTTGGCGACGATGTTCACGAAATAGGAATTGACGTCGTACATGTCGACGGACACGGGAATGATGCCGTCATAGCTCGCACTCGAACCACTTGCCCAGTCGATTTTTTCCCGGCCACTGCCGCCCGTCGTCGTGACGCTGTACCAGAAGTCGTCGACGCCCACGGAGAGGCGGAATTGCGGGTACTGCGCATGGACGAGCGACAAGCTGACGGCGAGCGAATCGCACAGGTACCCGGTCGGCACGACGAGGTCCTTGGATGACTTCGACAACGGCGTGCCATCTTCGATCTTGGCGTCCGATGACATCGTCGCGCTCGTGACCCTGCTGAGCGGCGGTGGTGGCAGGCAGCCCTGCACCTGGTAGTCGCGGATGTACCCCTGATAGGTGTACTCCGTGATGTCGCGATGCGTGAGCCCGACCGGCAGCAGTGCCGGCGCCGGTATCACGGTCTTCGGTTGATGGGTCTGCGCATACCCGTAGAATGCTGCCGGCTCCGGGACGACGAATTCGAACATCATCCGCTTGCCGTAGTTGTAGATCTGCGCCTCGTAATACTTGTCCACCCAGCGATAGACGCCGGTCAGGTTGTCGGGCTGCCCCTTGTTGTCGAGACCGTGCGTGTCGACCTCTTCGACCTCGTGCAGCTGCTTGGTGATCTGCTCCTGGCGCACGTTCTTCTGGATTCGCGTGACCGACCGGTCGACCACCTCGCGGGCGAAGTTCGACGAGCTCTTGTTCGACTGCTGGCTTGATGTGCTGTAGGCGAAGTCCCCGTGCGCACCAAACGTCACCATGCCGTAGGAGCCCGATACCGTGACGCCGGCCTGCACGCTCATCTGCTCCTGGATCGTGTTCTCACTCTCCTTCTTGAGCTCGAACCGCTCGGTGGTCTGGGTATCCTTGGTCGTGTCCTCGGTCGTGTCCGTCGTCAGGTCGAGGGTCTGCTCGGTCCGATCCAGGGTGCGGTACTTGCGCTCCTTGTACTCCCCGCGAAGGACATTCTCGATGTGCGCCACCTCGCCGAGCTGATAGCTGACGAGCTTCTGCTTGACGACCTTCAGGTCGCCGATGCCAAGCGGGCGGATCTCGGTTCGTACGTTGTCGTTGGCCGGCAGCGGGGGCAGATAGTAGGGCGGATGTACCTGCAGTTTCAGCCGGTTCACGAGCACGTTGACGCCGGCGATGGACATCACCTCCTGCGGAACGTAGTTCAACAAGCGGGGATCATCGATGGCGCTGAGGCTGCTCATCACTGACTGCAACCGGTCGTTCAGCCGTGAAAGGGCGTCGGCGCGGCTGAAGTTGTCCGCCGGCACCTGCACGGCCTTGAGCAGCTCCTTGGTTGGCGCCGCGAGTGCCTCGTACGCCGTGGGCTCGACCGCGATCCGTGTCTTGATCGTCGTTTGGGTTGCGGCGGCCCGGGCTGCCGTCGCGGCAGCGACGCGTGAGGCTGGCCTGCGCGCCGGGGCCGGAGCGGCGACGACCGCGGTGGGCTTCGAGAGATGGCTACTGACCCGTTGCGCCGTCGCGGCGAGCGGTACGATCCGCGTCTCGGCGATGGCGTGCGTAATGTTGGCGAGGTCGGTCCAGAGGCTCTTGTAGCGACTGGCGGTCGCGTCGGACACGGCAGCATCCGGGGTGGAGGGAGCGGATGCCGGGGGCAGCGGAAGCGTGGTGAAGGTCTTGTCGACGATCGGCGTTGCGCTGAGGATGTCCTGGAGCGTCGCATCGTCCGGCACGTCGTGCTTGCGAAAGAGAAGGTTCAGCAGATGGAAGACACGCAGATTGGTCGTCAGCGCGCCCAGATCCTGGCTTTCGAAGCGGCTGAGGACGTAGAAGGCGTAGTAGCAGTCCCACAACCTGTTGCGCATGCCCGTCGCCGCGTCCGACCCGAACAGCGCCGCCAGCGACTGCCCGGTCGCGCTTTCAATGGCCGCGGTCAGCGTCTCCATCGATATGGTCGCCTTGGGCACGCCCGTCGCGGCGTGCAAGACCGTATCGAGTTCGAGATCGTTGCCAGCCTGCGGGAAGTGAACGTCGTATTTCTGCGCGACGATGAAGTCCTTAAGCTTCGTTGGCAACGTCGCCACGTTGTCGGTCGTGAACTGCGCCAGGAAGCGGGCGACTGGAGTGCCGGCCGGTGGCCGATCGTCAATCGTGAAATTGTAGAGAGTCGCGTCCTGCGATGGAGGCATCGGAGGGCGCAGGGCAACGAACTTGAAGACGTCGAATCGGGGGTTTTGATCTGCCATGGTGCCCTCCAGCTGACGGCTGATGCATTCTGGTGTAGCTTCTCACGTGCCGTGGCTTTGAAGCAAGCACGGGGCTCCTGGTTTCCTGCTCCATAACCACGGCCCGACCCGCTACCTGATCGCCGTAGCGGACGCCTGGGCCTCGAGTCGGTCAGAGCAGTGAGACTGCAACTCCCTGAGTGGAGCATACTCGGCCCCCCCCCGAATGGGGGGCTCCGCACGTCGTCCTGGGTGGACTGCGAAAAACGCCGATGCATGTCGCCGCCATCGGATTCCCCGCGTTCATCTTCGAGCACGAGCTCGCCGGGGATGGCACCGAAGGCGGCGGTGAAATAGGATCTTCGAATGCCGAGAACTCGCACCGGCAATACCGTCGGCACCTGGACGGAGTTCGCCAATCTGGTCACGCCACGCCCGAGCACCCCGCCGCCAAGTGCCCGCCAAGTGCCAGCCGATTCGCTGCGGCGCCCCTCCAGACGGCTGGCATTAGGAGCCGCCTGACCTCAGCCGCATGGTCGCGCTGCAGGGCTTGCGCCTCGCGGGAGTCGGCATCGTGATCGGGGCGGTGTGCGCGCTCGCCGCCTCGCCACTGCCAAACAGATACACTTCGGGCCAACCACCCGCGGAGAAGCGGGCAGCATCGCCTGACAAGGCGATTGGTGCTGGGCCTACACTGCGACGAAAGGCAGGGCGGGCGGAAAACTGCCCGCCGGGAAGCTGGCCGTCAAGTCGCCGGCTCGGAGCTTTTCGGCGGCGGTTCGATAGGAAGCAACAAACCAGCGATAGGCGTCGTAAAGCTCGCGACGGACATGGCGGCTGGCTGCGTGAACGAAGGGAGCGGGAGATTTCTTCGAACGCTGGGGACGATCATGCGGGTGCTGGCTGAGGATGGCGGAGACGCCGAGAGGCTGTCTCCCGGTTTGGGCGCGTTGCGCCGCGAATTCGCTTTCGATCTCGGTGACGAGGGCGGCGGCACGGCTGCGCCAAGCGCCTTCGGAGAGGCCTTTCCAGCAAGGCAGAGGAGAGAGGACGAGGGTTTCACGAGTCGCGAACCGAAGCCTGCCGAAGGTCTCTCCCCTGCGGCGAGCTGCATACTCTTGTGTGCGATCGAACCAATAACCCTCGATCGCTTGCCCTTCGACGAGGTCTTTCGCGACATGGAGCCCCGGCCAATCGGCGGGTCTCTCGACCAGCCCCTCTTTCGGACCATGCGCAAGGACATATCGAAGGCGCTCGATCTGGGCGGCCTCCTCCGTGCTCACCAAAATAGCCTGATAGCGTCGGGACCAGAACTTATCACGCCAGTCCGCGAGCCGGCCGCCTTCCCGGGCCAGGTTTGAGTTGACGTAGCCCATGAACCCGGAGAGTTGCTGGGTCGAGTCCACTTCGAGTAAGAGGTGGTAGTGGTTGGAGGCGAAGCAGTAGCCGCAGAGACGGACTTGGAAGGTTCTTTGGGCGCGGGCGAGGATTCCGACGACGATCTCATGGAGCTGCTGGCTGGGTCGCAGAAGCAATCTTCCGTGGATCGTCCGGCATGTAACCTCGACCAAGGCGCCGCCCTCGGGGACGAAGCGCAGATGTCGGCTCATACCCTCTATAAACGGGAAAAAGGTCTTTCATCTTACAAGGATCTGTAAGTGCCTATTTTGCAAGGAGTTAGAAGACCTCCAAAATAGACTGTGCCGCCATAGCGTGCGCAGGCTGCGAGAGGGCACGGCTGCGAAACGGCTGGCACCCCATCCCATCCCGTCCGGGCAGCACCCCGTCCGGGCAGCTGCGAAACGGCTGGCGCCTCGGTTCTGGGCACCTCGGTTCTGGGGAGTTGGAGACGCCCCGCGGGGTTCCCCATGGGGCGTCTCTACCTTGGGATCCTCCAGCTTGGCGGGACGATTCGTGGCGTCGCGCCAGTGACTTCGAGAGCCATCTGATTCTCCTCTTCGCCGAATAAGGAGGTGCACGCCAAGTTCGCCGAGCTCAAGCTGGCCCAGGCCGAACGCTGCCCCAAGGGCCTCGGCACCCTCATCAAGGCCTCCGAAGTGCAGTTCCACCACGAGGTCACGAACCAGTTCCTCTGGCGCAGTTCTGAGCGGCCGGTCTTAAGTCCCTTGTTTCCCCGCGCGGCGGGAGGACCCTCCTCCCGCTTTCTCGTACTCCTCATCAGCAGGCCTGGAATCATGGCATCTCGGCGACCCCTGATCTTGAGCAACGATCGAATAAGAGTTACTTTCTCGATCAAATCTATAGGGTCGGCATTCCCGAGACGAGGCGACGTGAGCGCTGCCTTCGGGATAGCTGCCTTTCGGGGCCGCAAGCGCGCCAGGAAGACGGCCTCTCCCGACGACGCCTCGGGGGATGCCGCGACGAGACCCCATAACCTTCCGGCATCTCGCCCAATGGATCGCATGGCTCGCCCTGCCCGTCCAGCGTCTCGAAGCCGCCGTCCCTCGCCTTCAGGGACGCAGGGAAAGCCTCTTTCCCTCCTTATCGCAGGCGTCGGATCGATACCGCGAGACGAGGGATGGAGGGAAAGAGGCTTTCCCTGCTTACCGAGAGCCGGCCGCCGGCAAAGCCTTCGGGGCGGCGTTCCCTCACGGCTTCTGAAGGATCTGGTCCACCTCGCTCGTCAACGTCTCCATCTCCAGGCGAATGCCGCCCGGCGCGCGAAAGCGCCCGGCGCTCACCCTTCTTTGATGTAGCTCCGTCACCCCGGCCGCTGTCGGCGGGGGAGAAAGGAAGGAGACCATGCGCAGGCTTCGCCCAGTTCTCTTCGTTTTCGCGTTGACCCTCACCTCGCTGGCCCTCGGCCCCAAGGCCCGGGCCTCCGAGTGCACCGACGGCCAACACGGTTGGATCGACTTCGGATCCTGCTGCTTTCCGTACAACGTGGTCCAGTTGCTGTCCGCCACGTGTGTCGACGGTTCCTGGGAGTACGACGGCCGTTCCGGGTACAAGTGCGTGTTCTCGAGCCCTTGCTGAGACGGTGGCCCGCAGGGGCGGTCCCCGTGGGCCGCCCGTGCCCCCGCCCCCGCTCTTGACCAAGCTCCTCTGGGCCTTTGGATCTTTCGGTCCCTTCCCGCACGGCGGGAGGACCCTCCTCCCGCCGTTCTCTGCCCCCCAACGACCAAGCGGTGTTACATATCGATGCAGTCCATGGTCCACGGGTCGTGCGTGGGCGCGGTGCAGGTCCCGCGGAAGCTCTCGTTGATGCTGTTGTTCTCCATGAGACAGATCCCGGTGTCGGTCAAGGACCAAGTGCCCCCGCCGATCGTGCTCGCCGGTCGATCCAATGGCCCCTGAGGGGTGTGCCGTCGATCAGCGCGGCAGCCGACTGCACTCCGGGCCACTGGCGGACCCGCTCCACCAGATTCTCCTTCACAGACTGACTGAGCACGTACGCTAGCCGCTCGATCTGCGCCCTTTTCCTGGTTCGGGGGGACGGGAAGAACAGTGTCGTGCTTCGGCGGTAGTTTTTAACGTCAGACTGTCCCGTTCGGCAGGTCCCTTGCACCATTAAGAATAGAGGGCAACAGTTGCCCCGCCTGAAAGGAGTAACAACCATGAAGAGGCTTATTCTCGCATTCCTGCTCAGTGCGACCGCTGTTGCTACCCTGGGCCGTGCTCCACATCTCGCGGCTTCCATCTGTAATCCGGAACTAGGCTGTTACATCTGTAGTCCAGATCAAGTCTGGAGGGCGTTTTATTATCGCCAGTCTCCCGGCGGCCCGGAGTGTGGCTTGAAGTACTTCTATTGTGAAGGTTACAGCTATCACGAGGGTTGCACGACGTCGTATTACGACACAGCAATCTTCTGTGGGTGCCCATAGCCCACCCAAACAGAGCAGATCTCGTTAAAGAGTCCGGGGCCGGCGCGAAACCGGCCCCCGGAGCTCAAAGCTCGTATCCTGTGGCTTCGCGCGAGCGCCTTCAATCCTACTCCGCCATCCGCGCCATGGGTATCGTCGCCGGCCGGAGGGGCGCGTCGGCGAGTTTGCGCTCCCCGGGGCGAAGCGCCCACGAGGCCAGGACGATCCCCGTCAGAAGGATCGGTGTCACGACGTTGCCGAGGGGGTCGCCCACCGCCGCGTGGGCCACGGAGGCAGCCGTGAGGTCGAAGACCATGCCGGCGTACGCCCATTCCTTGAGCCGGGGGAGGCGCGGCGCCAGCACCGCCAGGGTGCCGAGGAGCTTCCAGACGCCGAGGAGAATGATGAAGTGGGCGGGGTAGCCGAGGTTGCGGATCCCCGCCACCGCGCCGGGGTTCCCCAGGAGCTGGAAGATCCCTCCCGAGCCGAAGACGAGGGCCGTGAGCCCAGTTGCCGTCCAGTAACCGATCGTGCGTCCCTTCATGATAGAAACCTCCTGATCTGAAATGGTAAATCGTCGCGTCACATCCGCCGTCCTTCGTTCGTCACCCCCTAGGACGGAACGGAAAAGGAGAATGTGACCAATGGACGAGCATTCCGGAACGAGCGAGCGGTTCGAGGAGCACAGGAGCCACCTGCAGGTGGTGGCCTACCGGATGCTGGGCTCGCTCGACGAGGCGGACGACGCCGTGCAGGAGGCGTGGCTGCGGCTCGACCGTGCGGGCGAGGGGGGCGTCGAGAACCTGGGCGGCTGGCTGACCACGGTGGTGGCGCGCGTCTGCCTCGACCGGCTGCGCTCGCGCAAGGCCCGGCGCGAGGAGCCGCTGGGCTTCCACGTTCCCGATCCGGTGGTGGCGCGCGAGGACGGCGGCGACCCCGAGCACCAGGCGCTGCTGGCCGACGCGGTCGGACTCGCGCTGCTCGTGGTGCTCGAGCGGCTGGCCCCTGCCGAGCGGCTCGCCTTCGTGCTGCACGACCTGTTCGCCGTCCCGTTCGAGGAGATCGCTCCCATCGTGGAGCGGACCCCGGCCGCGGCCCGGCAACTGGCGAGCCGCGCCCGTCGGCGGGTGCAGGGAACGGCCACGGCGCCCGATGCCCCTCCCCGCCGCCAGCGGGAGGTGGTCGACGCCTTCCTCGCCGCCTCGCGCGGCGGCAACTTCGAGGCCCTGCTCACCCTGCTCGACCCCGACGTCGTGCTGCGGCTCGATCGCGGCCGGGTGGCGGCCGGAACCGCCATGGCGTCGCGCGAGGTGCGCGGCGCCCAGGACGTGATCGGCCTGGGGCTCCGGTTCTCGCCGAGGGGTGGCTCGCTCAGCCCGCGCGGGTGAACGGCGACGCCGGGATCGTGATCCGCCACGCGGAAAGGGTGTTCTCCGTCATCGGCTTCACGGTCCGGCAAGGGCGGATCGCTGCGATCGACATCCTCGCCGACCCCGCGCGCCTCCGGACTCTTGACCTGTCGGCTCTCGACGCGAGTGTCTGACCCGAGAATGTCTGACTGGCGCCAACTCCTTGCCCGGCCCGAGCTCCGGTTCGCGGCGCGCCGCCTCCGGCGTGCCCCGACTTTCGCTGGAGCGGTGGTCCTCGTGCTGGCGCTCGGCGTCGGCATGACGACGGCCATGTTCAGCCTCGTGAATGGCATCCTGCTCGCGCCGCTGCCATACCCGGAGTCGGACCGCCTCCTGCGGCTGACGCATACCACCAGCAGTGCCGGGCGCGCGACGGTAGACCTCTCCGACGCCATCGTCATGCTCTACCAGAGTGAAACGCGCGCCTTCGACGGTGTGGCCGCGTGGCGATTCGACGATGGCGACCTTGCCCCGTCGGAGGCAGGGCAGACCGCCGTTCGCGTCCGTGGCGCGCGCGTCACGGCGAACTTCTTCGACGTCGTGGGCGTTCCCCCCGCGCTCGGCAGGGCGTTCGCCCCGGGCGCCGACCGGCCCGGCGCCCCTCGGGTGGTCGTCCTCTCGCACCGCATCTGGCAGGAACGCCTGCACGGTGACCCCAACGCCATCGGCCGGCGGATCGACGTGAACGACGTTCCGCGCACGATCGTCGGAATCATGCCGCCGCGTTTCGCGTATCCCGCGCGCCACGTGGAGCTCTGGTTGCCGCTGGCGCTCGACCCGGGGCATACGCATCCTGCCACGCTCAATCTCATCGGCATCGGACGGCTCAAACGCGGCGGGTCGAGCGAGGCGGCGCGGGCGGACCTCGCGCGAGTGCTGACCAGCCCCGGCGAGTCGTTCCAAGGCGACGCCGCCGCGGCCAAATGGCAGGAATCGAACATCGCGCCCCACGTGCAGTCGCTGCGGGATTCGATCGTCGGCCCTCCTTCACGGCTGCTCTGGTTCGTGTTCGGCAGCGTGCTGCTCGTGTTCCTCGTCGCCTGCACGAATGTAGCCGGCCTGCTTCTCGTCCGTGCCGAGCGCGCGCAGATGGAGCTCGCCGTGCGCGCAGCTGTCGGCTCCGGTTTCATCGGGGTACTCGCACTCAGCTTAAGCGAATCCCTGCTGCTGAGCGTGCTGGGCGGTGGCGCCGGCGTGTTGTTGGCTGTGGCAAGCATGAGAGGGGTGCGGAGCGCGGGAACGACGCTAGCGCTGCCGCGTCTGGAAGACGTCGGAGTCAACGCCCCGGTTCTGCTGTTCGCGTTGGGAATCACCATTTTCTGCGCGCTGTTCGTGAGCGTGCTCCCGCTCCTCCGCGCGCGCCGTGTCTCCATCGCCCAGGTACTTCGCGGGGCCGGGATCGGACCGGCGGGTGGCCGCGTATCGCAACGAGCACGTAACGCTCTGGTCGTCGCGCAGATCGCGCTGGCCGTCGTGCTGGTCACTCTGTCCGGGCTGATGACGCGCAGCCTGCTTCGGTTGCACGATGTGCGGCCCGGTTTCGAAGCCGATCACGTCGTTGTCTCGCGGGTTCTGCTGCCCTACGCCAGGTATAGCTCCTCCGGCGGCGTGCGCCTGAATTTCTTCCAGGCCATGGAACGCGAGGCGCAGGCCATCCCGGGTGCGCGCGATGTGGCACTGACGGACTGGGTGCCACTCAGCGGCGACCGTCACGATACGGCGATCGATGTGGAAGACGACGATCCTTCGCGGGCGAACGCCGCCGGGACCGAGCACGCCGTGGCGTATGTGGATGGTCCTTATTTTCAGGCTCTGCGCATCCCGATGCTCCGCGGCCGGACGTTTGGCGCCCAGGATGCGACCCGTCCCGTGGCCGAGGCGATCGTGAGCCATGCGTTCGCAAAGCGGTACTGGCCCGGCTGGAGCCCACTTGGCAAGCGCGTTCGCCCGCTAGGTGACCGCTGGTACACCATCGTCGGCGAGGTGGGCGACGTGCGCTATGACGGCCTTGAGCAGCCGCCGAGCGAGATCGTGTACTTTCCCATCGTCGCGCCGCCGGCGCTCTCTTTGGTCGTGCGCACCGATGCTGGAGAGGGCGAGACCTTGTCGGCAGTTCGCCGGATCGTCGCTGCGCTCGATCCCACCATCCCCACCTACGACGAGGGCTCGCTGCGGCAGCTCGTGCATGACGCGTCGGCACGCGCTCGCGCGCTCGCCGTGCTCCTCGCGATCGCCAGCGGGGTGACGTTGCTCCTCGGAGCTGTTGGTTTGTACGGCATCCTGGCGTACAGCGTCAGCATCCGCCGCCGCGAGCTCAGCATTCGCATGGCGCTCGGTGCTCGACCGGCTGACATCAGCCGCATGGTCTCGCTGCATGGCTTGCGCCTCGCGGGAGTCGGCATCGTGATCGGGACGCTGTGCGCGCTCGCCAGCTCGCAGTTGCTACGCGGGTTGCTCTATGGCGTGAGTCCGACGGATCTGGTGACGCTGAGCGCGACCCCCGCGGCCCTCCTGGTCGTCGCGTTCCTCGCGAGCTGGATACCCGCGCACCGTGCGGCCGCTGTCCATCCAGCCGAGGCCCTGCAGTCGCAGTAAAGTGCGAGGCGGAAGAGGTGCCGCCCTGGGGGCGGGATCGATCGAAGCCCGAAACTTCCGCCCTTTCCTGGCGTATCTGGCTCACCATGAGGGAGATCCTACGCATGCGCAACGCGACGCTCGCCATCCTTTTGACCCTGTTCGTCTCGACCACCGCCGCCGTCCGCGCTGACGACGCCCCCAAGGGCGACAAACCGCCGGGAGACAAGGGCGGGGATAAGGCCGCTCCGGCGCCAGCCGCACCCCGCAAGTTCCTCACCCACCACCGCTTCACCGCCGGCGGGGTGGACATCCCCTACACGGCCACGGCGGAGGACATCGACCTCAAGGACCGCGACGGCAAGCCCACGGCGCGCTTCTTCACGATCTCCTACATCGCGGAGGGTGTGAAGCGGCAGGAGGACCGGCCGATCACGTTCTTCTTCAACGGCGGGCCGGGCTCCTCCTCGGTCTTCCTGCACCTCGGTTTCGTCGGCCCCAAGCGCATCGACATCCCGAGCGACGCGCAGGACCCGGGCGCGCCGCCCTACCGGCTGAAGGACAACCCGTCGAGCCTGCTGCGCGTCACCGACCTCGTCGAGGTCGATCCGATCGGCACCGGCTTCAGCCGCTCGCTCGGCGAAAAGAAGGACGCCGACTTCTGGGGCTACGACGAGGACGCCGACTCCGTGGCCGACTTCATCCGCGCCTTCCTCACCGTGCACGACCGCTGGAACTCTCCCAAGTACGTTCTCGGCGAGAGCTACGGCGGCATCCGCGGCTCGCTGCTCGTGCCGCGGCTCCAGGGGCGGATGAACATCGGCCTCAACGGCGTGATCCTCATCTCGCCGGCGATCAACATGGGCGCCCTGCCCTTCAACACCGGCGGCAACGACCTCACCTACGTCACGCATCTGCCGACGCTCGCCGCGACGGCGTGGTACCACAAGAAGCTCCCGGATTCCTGGCCGAACCTGCAGGCGCTGCTCACCGAGGTCGAGCAGTTCGCCTCCGGCGAGTACATGCAGGCCCTCTTCCGCGGCGATTCGCTCCAAGAGGCGGAGAAGGGGCGGATCGCCGACAAGCTGCACCGCTATACCGGCATTACCAAGCAGTACATCCTCAACAGCGACCTGCGCCTCTACGCGCCCCGCTTCGCCAAGGAGTTGCTGCGCGACGAGGGGAGGGCCACGGGCTTCCTCGACAGCCGGTATGCGCAGAAGGAGCTCGACAACGCATCGGAGACCCCCAACAGCGATCCTTTCGACGCCAAGACGGGGCCGATCTACGTCTCGCTCTTCCACCAGTACCTGCGCAATGATCTGGGCGCCGACATCCAGGAGCCCTACCTGCCCCAGAACGGCGAGGCCAACCAGAGCTGGAAGCGGCCAAGGAACGCGGCCCGCGCTTTCGCCGGCTTCGTCGACGTCACCGGCGACCTGGCGCAGGGCACCAAGGACAACGAGGCGTTGCGCGTGTTCACCGCCAACGGATATTACGACCTGGCGACGGCCTACTTCGCCAACGCCTACATGCTGCACCACAGCGGCATCGACCCGGCGCGGGTGACGATCCGGAACTACCCGGCGGGGCACATGATGTACCTCAACCAGGGCTCGCTCGAGCAACTGTCGCGAGACATCGGGGAGTTCATTCAGGGGAAGTGACGAAGAGTGGGCACGTCCATCGTGACGATGTGGGCTCGCATCAGCGGGTCGCGTGGCCCGCCAACTCGCCCCGCCAGGCGTGCTAGAGTCCGCCTCGTAGCTCATTCTTTCCTTCAGGAGGATGCGATGACGAGAGCGCAGAGCGCCGGGCTCCTGGCCCTGGCTGCCACGTTTGTGATGTGCGTGACGCCCGCGAGGGCCCAGGACCGGGATTTCTCGAAGGTGGAGATGAAAGTCATCCCCGTCTCCGGCAATATCTACGTGCTGCAAGGTGCCGGCGGCAACATCGGCGTCTCGGCCGGCCCCGACGGCGTCCTGATCGTGGACGACGAGTTCGCGCCGCTGGCCGACAAGATCCGGGAGGCCCTCAAGGGCATCAACCCCGGCAAGCTCCGGTTCGTGCTCAACACCCACTTCCACGGCGATCACACGGGGAGCAATCCCGTCTTCGGCGTGGACTCGACGATCATCGCCCACGAGAACGTGCGCAAGCGGCTGGAGGCCGGTTCCACGGTCATGGGCAACAAGACGGAGCCGATGGCGGCGGCGGGCCTGCCTGTGGTGACTTACGCGGACGCGGTCTCCGTACACTTCAACGGCGAGGAGATCAAGTCGGTCCACGTTCCCCACAGCCATACGGACGGCGACAGCATCATCTTCTTCACCAAGTCCAACGTGGTCCACATGGGCGACGACTTCTTCAACGGCCTCTTCCCGTTCGTCGACACGGACAGCGGCGGCAGCGTGCAGGGCCTGATCGACGCCGTGTCCAAGGTGCTGGCCCAGGTCCCGGCCGACGCGAAGATCATCCCCGGCCACGGGCCGCTGTCGGACGTCGCGGGTTTGAAGAAGTTCCACCGCATGCTGGTGGAGACCCTGGCCGTCGTGCGCAAGGGGAAGGCGGCGGGCAAGACCCTGACGCAGCTCCAGGCCGCCGGGCTGCCCGACGAGTGGAAGAGCTGGAGCTCTTTCATCAAGACCGAGGGCTGGATCGAAACGCTCTACAAGAGCCTCGAAGGCGCGAAGAAGACGCCCGTGGCGCCGAAGCACCACTGACCCCTATCTACTGCCCCTTTTTCACGGCCTCCACGAACGCCCTCGCGTGGTCGACCGGGATCATCGGCAGGATGCCGTGGCCCAGGTTGACGACGTGGGGGCCGCCGCTGCCTTCCCGCAGGAGGTTCGCGGTGCGGCGCTCGATCTCCGGGATGGGAGCGAGCAGGGCCGCCGGATCGAGGTTGCCCTGGAGCACCTTGGGACCGTTGGAGCCGATCGCCCGTCGCACCTGCGAGAGGGGCAGCCGCCAGTCGACCGAGAGCACGTCCACCGGCAGCTCGGCAAGCCCCGGCAGCAGGTGGGCGCCGCCGTTGATGTAGTAGATCAGGGGGACCGTTCCCTTCAGGGCGTCCACCACCTTGCGTAGCGGCGGCAGGGCGACGGAGCGCCAGCGCTCCAGGTCCATCAGGCCGCCCCAGGTGTCGAAGAGCTGCAAGGCCTGGGCACCGGCGGCGATCTGGCCCTTGAGATAGGCGATCGAGGTCTCGGCGATGCGGTCGAGGAGCACGGCGAGCCCCTCGGGATCGCCATAGCTCCAGGCCAGGAGGTGCTCGAAGTGCTTCGAGCCCCCGCCCTCGACGAGATAGGCGGCGAGGGTCCACGGCGTGCCGCCGAAGCCGAGCAGGGGCACCCGGCCGTCGAGCTCGCGGCGCACCAGGCGCATGGCGTCGAAGACGTAGCCGAGCGTCTCGTCCACCTGCGGAGTGCGCAGGCGGGCGATGTCCTCGCGGGTGCGCACAGGGTTGGGGAAGCTGGGGCCGTCCCCCTTGACGAACTGGAGCTCGGCGCCCATGGCTTCAAGCGGCAGCAGGATGTCGGCGAAGAGGATGGCGGCGTCGACGCCGAGAATGTCGACGGGCTGAATCGTCACCTCGGCGGCCAGCTCGGGAGTCTTGCACAGGGTGAGGAAATCCACCTTCTGGCGGATCGCCCGGTATTCGGGGAGATAGCGCCCGGCCTGGCGCATGATCCACACCGGCCGGCGCTCCGTGGCCTCGCCACGACAGGTACGCAGAAAGAGATCGTTCACGGGGCGGGAGGATAGCACCACCGGGCCGGGACCGGGGTGGGGCCGCGTGCGATAGACTGGCACTCCCATGCTCAGACTTGTAGCCTATGCGCCCGATGGTGTCCGGCGCTTTCCCGTCAACCGCAGTGAGCTCATCGTCGGGAGTCTGCCCGAGTGCGACATCTGCCTGCCCTATACCGGGGTGGCGCAGCGGCACGCGCGGCTGCTCTACGATGGCCTCCAGTTGCGGATCGAGGATCTGGGCAGCCGCCGCGGCCTGCTGGTGAGCGGCCATAAGGTGAAGGAGGCATCGCTCGAGGTGCTGGACGAGATCCGGCTGGGCGTTGTGACCCTGCTGGTGGAGGACGTGGTCCCGGGGCCGGAGAGGCCGCCGCCTTCCGATCCAGTGGCGGCGATCGGGCCCCCGAGCATCACCCCGAAGCGAATGATCGAGCACCTCAACCGGATCTGCGAGTGGGTACTGGCCGACGCCGAGAGCCGCACCACCTCGGAGGCGCTGGTCGAGGAGGTGCTGAGCGATTTCGGGGGCGGTGCCCTCTTCCTCCTGCTGGGCGATCAGGAGAACGCCGGCGTCAAGCTGGTGGTGTCGACGGACCAGGCCTGGCTGGCGAGCGGCGAGGCGCTGCTCGAGCAGATCCTTCGTCATCGTGCCGCCGAGACCGCACCGCAGGCGAGCCGCTGCTTCGACGGCGATCTCGCCGGCACGCCCGCCTGGATCTGCCATCTCACGTTCGGCGCCATGGACCGGCGCTACGCGATGATGGTCGCCTTTCCCCGGTTCCGGCCGCGGGAGCCGGATTGGTCGCCGATGGCGAGCTTGAACGCCCTGGGCCACTTGCTGGTGCTGGGGCTGGTGCACCACGTGGGGTGGTACGAGCCCATTCTGCCGGGGCATCCGGGGCAGCAGGATCTTACGCTCGATCCCAACCTCGTGGTGGGCAGCTCGCTCGCCATGAAGCAGGTCGTGGAGCAGCTCCGGGCGGCGATCGACCCTCCCGTCCACGTGCTCCTCTCCGGCGAGCCGGGCGTGGGCAAGGACCTTCTCGCCCGCTCGTTGCACCTTTCGGGTCTGCGGCGGCACGGCCCGTTCGTCGTCGCGAGCTGTGGCGGCGCGCGGCCGTTGCAGATCGAGGCGGATCTCTTCGGCGCCGAGGTGGCGGGCAAGGGCGGCCCCGTCCGGCGGGAGGGCAAGCTGCTGCTGGCGCATGGCGGCACGCTGTTCCTGGACGAGGTCGAGCAGCTTCCCATGGAGGTTCAGGCCCGGCTCGTCCGCTTCCTGCGCTCAGGGGCGGTGGAGCCCTCGGGGAGCAACGAGGCGCACGAGGTCGATGTCCGTCTGGTGGTGGGGAGCCGCGGGCTCCTGGATTCCGTGGTGGCGCGGGACCTGTTCCGGGTGGACCTCGCCTACCGCCTCTCCCAGTTCATCATCGACGTGCCGCCGCTGCGCGACCGCCGGGAGGATCTGCCGCTCCTCATTCAAACCTACATCAACCGTTTCTGCCACGAGACCGGCAAGCGGATGCAGGGCATCACCGTCAAGGCGATGTCCGCCCTGCTGAGCTACGACTTTCCGGGGAACCTGGCGGAGCTGGAAAACATCGCCCGCCAGCTCGTCTACATGGCGCCCGCCAAGGGACCGGTGGATGTGAACCTGCTGCCGGAGCGGGTGCGCAACGGCACCCTGATGGCCACCACCCGGGTGGACGCCGCCTCCGACCTGGAGCTGGAGCACCTCGTCAGCGGCACCGAGCAGAGCGCCATTCGCGAGGCCCTGCGCCGCACCAACGGCAACAAGTCCCAGGCCGCCCGCCTGCTGGGGCTATCGCGAAACGGCTTGGCGATCAAGATGGAGCGGTATGGGCTGAAGGTGTGAGCGCGTCGAAGGCCCAGCCTCACAGGCCCATTTCGCGGAGGGACCCCGCGGTCAGGATCTTGTCCGCCAGCCGCTCCAGTCGCCGGTCGGATTTGATCTCCTCGACACGATGACGGATCTCTTCCGAGAGCGGTCCGAACCGGCTCTCCAACAGTCGGAGCAGAGCTTTGCGGAAACCGTCTTTCCTTTTCTTCTCACCCCACTCGATCAGGTTCTCTTCCAGCATCGAGGTGTCCTCCAAGTCGATGACATCTGGGATTATAGCTCCGGGAGCGATTCGGCGCAGCACATGAGAGAGCCATTCGCCGATCGTCTGGCGGAGATCGGGCTCATCGGGGGATATAAGGGCCGCGAGATCCCGAGTCAGGAGAGGGATTTTCGCGACCTCTTCACAGGTCTCGATCCGGAACAAAGAGGCCACCCGGTTGCCGGCAAGCTCAGGTCGATCCAGGTCCAGGCGATTCTCGTCCAGCAGCAGGTAACGGAGGCGGGGCAGGTAGCGCCTCAGGCTGGCAGGCACCTCCTCGAAGAGGCTCGCGAGATCGAGGGGAGCCAACCATCTCCGCTTGCCGCTGTGGAGAACCAGCGCCAGCACGGCGGGAAGACGGTCTCCCGGGCCCAGCCTCTCTTTGCGGATGACCTCCTCCAGGAGGAGGCCAATGTAGGTGAGCAACCGCACGGCCATGAAGGGGTAAGAGGTGGACTGGAGCTCCAGGAGCACGTAGAGGTACACGTCGCCCCTGGACTCGTTGCGCCAACGCACTCGCCAAATGAGGTCGCTCCGGCGTTCTCGATGGTCGGCGCTGACGAAGCTGCTGCTGACGCGTTCCAGCGTCGAAAGGTCGAGTCTTGCCGCCCAGCCTTCCCGCAGGAAGCCGCGCAGCAGATCCTCGACCGCCTGAGGATGGGAGAAGAGTCGCTTGTACCTGGGATCGTGCCCGGCGGGCACGACCGTGCTCGGTCGTTTTCTCGGTCTCATAGACATATAAGACGGAAAAACGGCCGCCAATCTTGCAACCCCTAGAACGGCGGGGGTTTGCGGAGGGCGTCAACGAGGTATATGCAGATCGACTGAAATGCGTTTCGGGTTCCAACTCACTCCGTCGCCGCGGCCACGATCAGGTCCACCAGCGCTTCGAGATCCCGCAGATCCGCCACCTCGACGGGGGAGTGGGAGTAGCGGCCCGGCCAGGAGAAGGGGAGAATGGCGGGACCGTCCGCCAGGAAGGCCATGCCGTCCGTGGCACCGCCGGTGAAGCCCACCTGCACGGGGATCTGGTGGCGGGCGGCGAGACCGAGGAAGCGGTCGATCAGCTCGCGGGGCGCGAGGTAGCCGTTGTCCATGGCGCGGAGCACCGGTCCGGCGCCCAGCCGCGTATCGGCGAAACGCTTGGATTCAATGGGTGAATCCGCGGAGACGAAGGTGTCCACAGCGTGAACCTCGGCCAGATCCTTGAACCTTTCCGCCAGGATCTTGGCACCGTCGAGCCCTACTTCTTCCCCGACCGACCAGGCGAAGATCACCTGCCGCTTCAGCTTCGCCGGGTCGATCCTCCCAAGGGCGAGGAGGAGGGCGGCCGTACCCACGCGATCGTCGAAGCCGCGGGCCAGGACGCGATGGCGGCCGAGGCGAAACATCCGTTTCGGCATGGTGACGGTGCTGCCGGCGTGCACGCCGAGAGCCTCGGCTTCCTTGGCGGAGGCGACGCCGAGATCAGCGATGAGGGAGCCCGGCGGGGCAAAGTGCTCGGCCTTGAGCCAGTCCTCGCGAGGCACGAACACCGCTGGAATAGGACCCCGGTCGCCGTGGACCAGGGCTGCCTGGGCCTCCCAGACTGAGGACATGAGACCTCCTCGCTTCTCGAGGCGGAGGCGTCCGTCCGCCAGCACCTCCTCGACGCGGAGGCCGACCTTGTCCTGATGGGCGACGAAGAGGATGGGTTTCTGGTCTCTCGCAGCCTTACCTACGGTAACGATTACGTTGCCTTGGGCGTCGATCTCGGGCTTCGCCGAAGTCGGCAGGTGACGGAGGATCTCCTCGCGAACCGGCCCCTCGGCGCCGCTCACCCCGTAGCGGGCGACCAGCTCACGGAGCAACGCGGCTGGTACTTCGTGCCCCTCGCCGGTTTCCACGATCATTGGCGGCGAAGGGAGGGCCGGTCCTGGGACTGCGGTCGAGGCAGATCCGTCCAAGGCGGAAAGGAGCGCGGCGGAGAGAGCTTCCACATCGCGCACGGCGATCGTCTCGACGGGCGTCCCTGCGTAACGGACGGGGAGCCCGAGGAATCCCAACTGGACGCCCTTCAGATCCGGAGAGCCGGCCATGCCGCCGCCGGCTGCGTAGTGGGGTGCGGCTGCCAGTCCGGCGAGCGCTGGCGGAAGATCGCCGGATCGGATGGGGCCGCTTCCTGGAGCGGGGAGAGGCTTCGGGGTGAGTGAGCCGCTATTCCGGCTGCCCTCCCAGCCGAAGCCCGAATCGAGAAGGACCATCTCCCGGAAAGGACCTTTCTCGCGGATGACGTGAATCAGCCCAGCCCGGTTGAGCAGATCATGGGCAACCCAGGCGAAGACGACCGTACCCGAGCCTGGCCCCGGCCGGTACTTGCGCGCCGCGTCCGCCAGCGCCGTGCACGCCCCCTTCTGGGCGGCGGCCGGCGCGGCCAGGAGACCGCCGGCCAGACGCATCGGCCGGCGGATCAACGCCACCGGGTCCATCAGACGGATCCCGAGACCGGCAACCTCCCCTGCGTTCTCGGCGCCGACGTCGACGTAGAGGTCCTCCACCTGGAAAGGGTGGTCCGGCGGGGACGCCGATCCCTGCTGAAGATGGACGGAGGGGAGCGCCACGGCTCCGGGCATCCACCCGCGCGAGCCGCCGATCATCATCGTCTGCCCCTGGAAGCCTTGCGTCCACAGGGCACCGGTGAGATCCGCGCCGGCTGGAACCACACGGAGGTAACCATCCTCCCGGATGCCGCTGACGATGAACCCTGGCTCGCCGAGGGCGCAGGCCACCAGTCGCAGAGGCTCGCCCGATCCCACGGAGAGAACAAGGTCTCCGAGGGCATCCCGTTGTACGGGCAGACCGGCCAGGCGGCCTGCGATGAAGTCCGCCGCGGGAGTCTCCCGGCCGGCCACGGCAATGACGTTCAGGAAGGCCTCGGTCTCCTCGCCGAGAGTGGCGGCGGAGAGGAGGCCAGGGTGAAAGAGGGAAAGGAGAGCGGCTATGCCGGCGGAACGGAGGTTGATCACCTTTGGGATTGTACCTCCCGGAGCGAAGCGGTGTGCCGTGTCCTTGTTCGTCCTTGTCGTCCTTGATTGTCCTTTGTCTCCTTTGCTTTCCCGGCGTCGCTCGCGAGTAGAATACCCACCATGGTCCCGACCACCACCGCCGTTTCCGCTCCGCCCGCCCGTCCCCATACCGTGCGCTCTCCCCGGGGCACGGAGATCTCCTGCCGCGGTTGGCAGCAGGAGGCCGCTCTGCGGATGCTGATGAACAACCTTGATCCCGAGGTCGCCGAGCGGCCCCAGGATCTGGTCGTCTATGGCGGCTCAGGGAAGGCGGCCCGCAACTGGGAGTGCTTCGAGGCGATCGTGGCGACCCTGAAGCGCCTCGGCAACGACGAGACTCTCCTCGTTCAGTCCGGCAAGCCGGTGGCGGTGTTCAAGACTCACGCCGAGGCGCCGCGGGTATTGATCGCCAACTCGCTGCTGGTGCCCCATTGGGCCACGGCGGACGAGTTCCGCCGCCTGGAGGGGCTGGGGCTCACCATGTACGGGCAGATGACCGCCGGCTCCTGGATCTATATCGGCACCCAGGGCATCCTTCAAGGAACCTACGAGACTCTCGCCGAGTGCGCCCGCCAGCGCTTCGGCGGCTCTCTCGCCGGCCGGCTCACCGTCACCGCCGGCCTGGGTGGCATGGGCGGTGCCCAGCCGCTCGCCGTCACCATGAACGAGGGCGTCTGCCTTGTGGCGGAGGTCGATCCCAGCCGCATCGAGCGCCGGCTCGCCACCCGCTATCTCGACCGCGTGGCCCCGGACATCCCCACGGCCGTCTCCCAGGCCCTCGAGGCCCGCGACCGCCGTGAGGCCGTCTCCATCGCCGTCGAGGCCAACGCCGTCGATCTGCTGGAGCACCTGGTCGCCACCGGTCTGGTGCCCGACGTGCTCACCGACCAGACCTCGGCGCACGACGCCCTCCAGGGCTACGTACCCCACGGCCTTTCCTTCGCGGACGCAGTACGCCTGCGCGAGGCCGATCCCAAGGCCTACATCGCCCGCTCGATGGCCTCCATGGCCGCTCACGTGCGGGCCATGCTCGCTCTCCAGGAGCGGGGGGCGGTCACTTTCGACTACGGCAACAACCTGCGCGGCCAGGCTCTCGAAGCGGGCGAGTCGCGGGCCTTCGACATCGGCGGCTTCGTGCCGCTGTTCATCCGGCCGCTGTTCTGCGAGGGCAAGGGGCCCTTCCGCTGGGCCGTGCTCTCGGGTGATCCGGAGGATCTCGCCGCGACCGACGAGGCCATCCTCGAGACGTTTCCCCACGACGCCGCGCTGGCGCGATGGATTCGCATGGCCCGCGAGCGCGTCGCCTTTCAAGGGCTGCCGGCGCGCATCTGCTGGCTTGGCTACGGCGAGCGGGCGAAGGCTGGCCGGGTGTTCAACGAGCTGGTCGCCTCCGGCCGCGTCAAGGCGCCCATCGTCATCGGCCGCGATCACCTGGACTGCGGCTCCGTGGCCTCGCCCAACCGCGAGACCGAGGCGATGCGCGACGGCTCGGACGCCATCGGCGACTGGCCCATCCTCAACGCCCTCTTGAACGCGGTCAACGGCGCCACCTGGGTCTCCGTCCATCACGGCGGCGGCGTGGGTATCGGCTACTCCCTCCACGCCGGCATGGTCATCGTGGCCGACGGCACCGACGAGGCGGCCAGGAGGCTGGAGCGGGTCCTCACCGGCGATCCCGGCATGGGGGTGGTTCGCCACGCCGACGCCGGTTATCCGGAGGCCGTCGCCTGCGCTCACGAGCGCGGCGTGGACCTGCCGATGATCGATTCCCGGTGAAGCCACGGTTGAGCGAACCGCTCCGCGTCCCCCGAGAGCCCAATGGGCGGGCTCTGCTCGAGATCCTGCTGGTGGCCGCCCTCCTGGCGGCGCCCCTGCTTCCTACTCCCTGGTCCGCTCTCGCCGTCCTCGTTCTGGCTTTCGCCTGGCTCGGGATGCGGGGTCCACGAGAGAGGCTGATCGCCGGCCCTCTGCTGGCCGCGGCCGTCATCTCTCTCCTGGCGGGTTGGGTCCTCAGCCGTGGTGACCGGGCTTCGCGGGCCGAATGGAAACGCGAGACGCGGCGGGAGTATCAGCGCCTCTGGGAGGATCTGAGGCACGAGGCCGCCGCGGCGGTGCGCAGCGTGGGCGGCCCGGCGGAGACGCCGCAGGCGCTCCTTGAGGCCTTCCGCAAGCTCGCGGCGATCGAAAAGGGTACCGGCAAGGGCCGGCGCACTCTGCTCCTGCTCGATCCGGACGGCGTGCCCGTGGCCTGGGCCGGAGAGGGCCTGCTGCACGAGCTTCCCCAGGAGCTGCCCCGCAGCGGCTCCTATCATCGCGCCAGCTTCAGCGCGGTCACACTCCTCGCCATCCGTCCCCTGGACGGGGCTCGCAGGCCCTGGCGCATCGGCGCCGGGGCGAGCTACAGCACGGACGCGCTGCCGTTTCCGTCCGCCCGCACCGCCCGCTGGGCCCTGGCCGATTCGCCCGCGCAGGCCTTGCCGGGCACCGACGTCGTGACCCTTCCCGGGGCTCCGGTGCTCATCGTCGAGCGGGTAGCCGCCAGCGCTCCCAGGGAACGGCCCCTGGCGGACCGTGTGGCCTGGGTGGCGCTGGGCCTCGCGCTGCTGGCGCTGGCGGTGGTGCGCGGCCTGCGCAGCGTGCTGCCCGGAGGGCTTCCCCACGTCGATGAGGTCGCGTCGCGTCCGGTCACTCCCCTGGTCCTGGGCGGTCTGGTCGCGCTGAGCGGAGCCTTCCCCGTCTCGCCGACGGCTCTGAGCCTGTTGCTCACCGGCCTGGCTCTCGCGGCCCTGAGCCTGCGGGTCCCAAGCTTGGCAGGGGAGCGCATCCCACGACCCGTGAAGGGGGGTGTCGCGGTGCTGGCTCTGCTCTTCGCGGCCTGGGAGATCCAGCATCTCCTGAGCCCTCGCGACCTGGGCGCCGACATCGTGGTATCCCCCGAGGCTTTCGCCTTGCGGCTGGGACTCGCCGGGGCGGCCTTCGGCCTTTTCGTTCTCGCCGGCCGGCGGGGAGACCGGCCGTCGCCGGTACCCAGGAAGCGCTGGGCGTGGATCGCCGTGGCCCTTCTCATCGGCGGGGCCTCTCTCTGCGATCAGCCGCTCGCCGCGGCGATTCTGCTCACTGTTGGAGGCGCGGTGACCGCCATCTGGCTCGACATCCGGCGGTTGCAGACGGGCATGGCCTTCCTGGTGTTGATCCTGGTCTCGACGTTCGCCGCCGCCGGTGCCTGGGAGACCGCCTACCGTCTGGCTCTGCGCGACTATGCCGGGGATGAGCTCCTGGTCCGTCTGGCTCCGCCCTCGCGAGCCGATCTCGCGTCCGTGGCCGGCGAGGTGCGCGGCCACTTCCTGAAGTCCGATCTCCAGAACCTGGCGCCCCGCTCTCCCATCAACCTGGAGCGTCAGGATCTTGCCTACGCCCTGTGGAAGGACTCGCCCCTAGCTCGCCATCATTCCCTCTCCGCCCTGGTGGTGGAGACGCCGGACGGTCCCGTGTCGTCGTTCTCGTTCGGCATGCCGCTGACCGACAAGGGAATGGTGGACTCCGATCCTGGCCGCTGGGAGGACCTCCGCCTACCCCTGTGGGAAGGTTTCCTGATCTCCGGCGAGGCTCCGCTCCGGCTCGGCGGCAGGCCCTGGGGAACGCTGCGCTACTGGCTGCTGCCACGGCCCGGCTTCGAGGTGCACGACTGGCGGCGGCTCTCCGAGGTGGATGTGGGGCTGCTCAAGGGGGGGCCGGTGGCCGGCTCGACCGAGCAGATCGCCGAGCCGGCCCTCTACTCGCTCTACGGCCGGGATGGCCGGGCCGTCCTCTCCCCCTGGGAGGAGGGCCCGCCGCTTCCCGCGAGCCTTGCACGGTCGCATGAAGTGCCGGCTTATGCCGTGGTCGAGACCCCCACGGGCCCGGCCCGCGCCTGGGCCCGCCTGTCGCGCCAGGGCTGGGAGGCCGTCTACCTGCCTCTCGTCGATCCGCTCGGAGGCCTGGAGCGCATGGGCAACTGGAGCGTGGGCGTGGTGGTGCTCCTCGCCCTGGCGGCGCCCTTCATCCTGCTCCTCGCCCTGCCGCGGGCGGCGTTCCGCGATCTCCTCCGGCGTACCTGGCGTTCCTACTCCAAGCGCCTGACCTTCATCTACACGGTGCTTCTGCTCATTCCCCTCGTGGCCCTGTACTTCGTGCTGGTGGGCTCGATGGGAGAGCGCCTGCGCCGCGATCAGCGGGCGTCGGGGGAGGCGGCCCTGAGCTCCGTGCAGCAGCTTCTCTCCCAGCAACTGCTCACCCTGCCGCCCGGCTTTGGCGTCGATACCGCCTTCGGCGACCGGTTGCTGATCGACCTCTCGGGCGTCGTGCGCCATGAGGTGAACCTCTACTGGGGGAGCGCCATCCATGCCTCCAGCCGCCACGAGCTGTTCACGGCGGGCCTGCTGCCGAAGCGGATTCCCGGCGAGATCTACCGCCGCCTGTCGCTCCTCGGCTACGGCCTCGCCTCGCGTACCAACCGGGTGGGCGATACCACCTATCTGGAGATGTACTCCCCGCTGCGGGTGCCGGGAAGCCCCCTGGGCAGCGGCCGGCTCTTCCTTTCCATGCCGCTGCTCGCCCAGCAGGAGGAGTCGGACCGCCAGCTCGCCGAGCTGCGCCGTCACGGTCTGCTGGTGACGGCGGGCCTCTTTGCCCTGCTGGTGGCCGTGGGGCGCCACCTCGCCAGCAACTTCACCCGACCGCTCATGCAACTGGTGGAGGGGACTCGCCGCATCGCCGCCGGTGCTCCCTCGCTCGACCTCGCCCCTACCGAGCTGGAGCTGGCCGCCCTGGTGGAGGCGGTGGACGAGATGGCCCGCAAGATCGCCGACGCCCGCGAGCGGCTCGTCCGCGAGAAACAGGTGGTGGAGCGGATGGTGGAGAACATTACCTCCGGTGTCGTCTCCGTCGATCGCGAGCGCCGGGTGCTGTTGCACAACCGGGTGGCCGCCGAGCTGCTGGGCACCGCGGTGGGGGAGAGCCTCCAGGAAGCCGTCGACCGCGCGGATCGCCTGGCACCCATCGCCGCCTTCCTGCGCACCGCGGGCACCGAGATGGAGCGCTCGACCGTGCGGCTGCGGGGGGCAGGTGGCGGAGGCGAGCTGGAGTGGTCGCTCGTTTGGGTTCCCCTGCCGGGAACAGGCGAGCCGTCGGCGCTGCTCGTGGTGGAGGACGCCACCGAGGTCCTCCGCGGCCAGCGGCTCCTCGCCTGGGCCGAGATGGCGCGGATGATCGCCCACGAGATCAAGAATCCGCTGACTCCCATCCGCCTCTCCGCCGAGCACATGATGGAGGTGTACAAGCACGATCCGGAGCACTTCGACCGGGTGTTCGAGCGGTGCACCAACAACATCCTCGGCCAGGTGGAGGAGCTGCGCTCGATCGCCTCCGAGTTCTCGGCCTATAGCTCCATCCCGCGGATCGATCCGAAGCCGGCGGACCTGGTGGCGAGTGTCGCGGACCTGGTGGAGGGTTACCGCGCGGCGCCCCCTCCCGGCGTCGAGGTGGACTTCACCTCCCAGACGGAATCCCTGACTGTCCGTTTCGACGCCAAGCTGCTGGGCCGGGCGGTGCGCAACCTGATCGAAAATGCCCTGCGGGCCAGCTCCGGCGGCGGCCGGGTGGTGGTGCGCGTCGACCAGCAGAGCGGCCTCGCGAGAATCGCCGTCCAGGACTCCGGCCCCGGCGTCCCGCCCGACCTCCTCTCACGCATCTTCGATCCCTACTTCTCGACCCATGACACCGGCACCGGCCTCGGCCTCCCCATCGCCCGCCGCATCGCCGAAGAGCACGGCGGCGACATGACGGCCTGCAACCGGCCGGAGGGCGGGCTGGAGGTGATGGTGACGCTGCCGCTGTAGGGGGTGGAATCCGTGCGACGCCGTCGGACGTCTCCCGAGGCGGGAATCCCGCCCGATCCGCCTCCAGCCCATGGCGGGGAGATTCGGGCCTTGCCCTGAGGAGACCGGACCTCTCTACGACCCTCCTGGTTGTCCTCATCGTCCCACGCAGGCTGTTCTCCCTCTTCCCCCGGTGTTGGGGATTGGGCGGGAGCGGGAGAAGAGGCCGGGGTGACGTGGATCTTGGCCGGGGAACCTCTTTTATACACAGATTGTCCCCCGCTCTACACAGAATCTCCCGTGGATACACCCTTTTGCCTCCGGTCTGTGTATGCCGGCCGTCCTCGGTTCCTCCTTTTCCGTTTTGGGGCCTGGGGCGCGCTGTTCATACACCACTTTCTCGAAGTTTGGTGTATCCGAGGCCGTCCCCACCTTCCCCAGACGCCTGGATACACACCTTTCTGGATTTTGGTGTATAGGCCAGGCTTCTCTACACCCTTTTTCCATTTTTTGGTGTATGAATCCCGGAATTCTGGAGTGGGCGGCGTCCGGGGAGCGTGGGGCGGTCCCTCCGACGAGGGAGCCGGCAACGGCCGCATCGCCGCGCATAGAATGGCCGCGCCATGGGGAGCCCACCTTTCGACCCGTCCTTGATTGAAAACACCCCTCGTGCCGACCACACCAGGCTTTCTCGCCAAGGTAAGGCTCTGCTTGCGCTTCTCCTTCCTCTCGCCGCCGGGACCGCCTCGCTCGCCTTTTCCTGGCTGCGATGGATCAATCCCTTCGTGGACTCAGGCCACGAATTGGACGTGCCGGCGCGGCTCGCGGCCGGCGAGAGGCTGTACCGCGACGTCTCCTACAACTATGGCCCGGCCGGACCTTGGCTGACAGCTCTCGCATTGCGCTGCGGGGGTCACCGCTTCGCTGTCTTCGAGGGGGTTGGGCTGCTGCTCTCCCTCGCGATCCTTGGTCTGCTGTTCCGGATGACGGTGCGAGCCGGGAGCGTTCTCTCGGCGGTCGTTGCCACGACGCTGACAGCGGCCATCTGTCTCGGTGCGCCGCATGGAGGAGCGTTCGTCTCCCCATACACCTTCGCCAATCTCTACGGTCTTGCCGGCAGCCTGCTGGCGGTGCTTTGCTTCGGCCGCGAACCGGCTCGCGGGCGCGACCTGATCCTCGCCGCCCTGGGACTCGTCCTGTCCGTGACGTCGAGGCCGGAGCTGGGGTGTGCCACGGCGCTGATCATCCTTCTCGCCGGACTGCACTCCCGCGACTGGCGGCGGGGCGGCCGCGATTCGTTGCTCGTTGTTGGCGGTGCCGGCGTGGCATCGCTGGCAATCTATGCCGCGGCGTTTGCGGGGATCTCCTGGCAGACCCTCCGGCGCGAGGTGCCGTTCCTTCACCTGGGTTCGCTACCGCCGGAGTGGAACCATTATTACCTATCGGTCTCCGGGCTGCTGCACCCGTTCCTCTTCCTGCGAGTCGTGGTCGTGGGCGCGGTCGTTGGCGCATTGCTCCTGGCCCTTTTCGCGTGGGTGCCGTCCCATGCCGGCCAAGCGGGGGATGAGGCTCCGGAGGCCCGGCGGCTGATTTGGATCGTCGCCGAATTCTTGCTCTTGCTGGCGGGAATCGCCGCCTGGCAGATGGTGACGGGCGGAGGCAAGGGTCTCCCCCCGCTCCTCAGACCCCTGCCTGTTCTCGCCCCGCTGGCCGCGGCTTTTCTCTTCGTCCGCGGGCCGCTGGCCGGAGTCGACAGGGACCGCTTCCTGCTTTTCTCGCTGGCCGCCGTCCTGGCCTCCCGGGTCCTGCTCAAATTCAACCTGGGACCGAACATGGTCGCCTACGCATCCCTCGCGGTGCCGTGCGGGGTGGCCACCGCCGCCGTTCTGGGGCTCGACGTGTTGGCGCCCCGGCTGGCCGCTCCCTCCACCTTCCGCCGGCGTCTGGCCCTTCTCCTGCTGCTCCTCGGCGGGCTGTTCCTCTACCAGTTGCACGACGTCGACGCCGACGGGCGCATCGTCCGCCTCGAAACCCGAGTGGGCGCTCTGCGGCTGCGAGCCCAGGAAGAGAAAGCGATCGCCGAAGTCCTGGACTACCTGGCTCGGAACACGGCCCCCGGCGACTCGATCGTTTCCTTTCCGGAGAGCGGGTTCTTCAATTTCATCACCGGCCTCCGCAACCCATTGCGGGAGAATCTGATTCTTCCCGGCGCGCTCGACGATACTGGCGAAAATGAAGTCCTGGCTAGACTCGACCGTGAGAAGCCGAAGCTCGTCCTTCTCTGCAACCGCACCACTCAGGAGTATGGCACCCGGCCCTTCGGCAAGGGTTATGCGATCCATCTCTGGGCGGGAGTGGGGGAGCGATACCGGCAGGTCGCCTCCTTCGACCTGCCTCACCGAGGCCCGGGCCAGCGGGGCAACTGGCTGGTGCGGATCTATGAGCGGATCGGCGCTCCGGCCGGTCTCTGAGGTGCGGGAATCTTTACGGATTCTTTGCAACCCACCCCTCGTTCTGGCTCCCGCCCCGCATAGAATGGCCGGGCCATGGGGAGCCCACCGTTCGACCCGAGATCGCCTTTGGACCGTGGAATGCGCAGCCGGGCCTTCGACCGGCGGGAGTTCCTGCTGCTTTCGGCGGCGGCGGTGGCGAGCGCGGCGGTACCGGCGAGGCTGGCAGCGGCGGAGATCTCTCCGGCTGGAGCCGCCGACGAGGCCAAGGCGGGCTGGGCCGGCTATGACAAGGCGCTCGTCATCGACGCCCTGGGCTCCCCCGGGAGCAGCTCCACCGGTGCGGACGACGCTTCCCTCTCCGCGGCTGAGCTCGCCGATCTTCATGCTTCGGGCGTCACGGCGGTCAACCTCACCGTCGGCGCCGTGGGCGGCGGTCCGGACGTCTTCGCGGATACCTTCGAGCGGATCGGATTCTGGGAATGGGAGATCGACGCCCATCCCGACTTTCTGATGAAGGTGAAGTCGGCCGCGGACCTCGATCGCGCCAAGGCGAGCGGCCGGCTGGGCATCATCTACGGCTTTCAGGACGCGACGCCACTCGGCGAGGACGTCAATCGCGTCAAGATCTTCAGCCGCTTCGGCGTGCGCATCCTTCAGCTCACTTACAACCGGCGTAATCTCCTGGGCGACGGCTGCCTGGAGCCCTCCAACGCGGGGTTGAGCCGCTTCGGCCAGCAGGTGGTCGAGGCGATGAACCAGCAGGGCCTGCTGATCGATCTCAGCCACTGCGGCCACCGCACCACGATGGATGGCATCACGTCCTCGAAGCAGCCCGTGGCCATCACCCACGCCGGCTGCGCGGCCCTCACCGACCTGCCGCGCAACAAGACCGACGAGGAGCTGCGCCTGCTCGCCAAGCGGGGTGGAGTGGTTGGGATCTACCTCATGCCGTTCCTCCGCACCCATGGCCAGCCCACGTCGACGGATCTCATCCGGCACGTCGAGCACGCCGTGGACGTCTGCGGCGAGGATCACGTGGGCATCGGCTCCGACGGCGTGGTGTCGCGCATCGAGCTGACGCCGGAGTTCGTGAAGCGCCACCGCGAGGACGTCGCCAACCGCCGCCGCCTCGGCATCTCCGCCCCCGGCGAGGAAGAGGACGTCTACACCTTCCTGCCGGACCTCAACGGCCCCCGTAAGCTGGAGACCCTCGCCGGCCTGCTGCTCGCCCGCGGCCACTCCGAAAGCCGCGTGGCGAAGATCCTCGGCGGCAACTTCAGCCGCCTCTTCCGCGAAGTCTGGCGGGTGGCATAGCCCGCGCCGCCTGAAGTCCGTAATTCCTCCATCCCTTGGATAGCCGGCTCTCGATGGCCTGGCCTGGTTCTGCTTGCCCGCCGCTCGGTGGGATGGCCGCTTTTGTCGGGACTTTGCGCCTACAAGGCATGCGGGAACAAACCAACCAGATCCCGCACAAGGAGGGATCACAATGAAACGGATCGTGATACTTGCCCTGATGGTGCTGATCGGCGGCTACGGAGCGGCGCAGGCTGAGGCTCCAAAGGTCAGCGAAACGGAAACCGCCACCAAGGACTTTCTGGGACTGAAGTGGGGCCTCGGAGTCGGCGTGACAGGAAGCTTCGGAGGTGATACTCCCGTTGAGAAGGCCTCGGTTGTCGGTAAGGACATGCTTGTACGAGTTGATGAAGAGGGCGACTTCCGTCCGCAGGTGTTCCTGGAGATGCACGTATTCATCGGCAAAAAAGCAAGTTGCTGGCGCGAATATCAGAAGAAGATGTCGACTTGGAGGGAGGAGGGCAAGGTCTCGCCGAGCGCCGCCCAAGTTTCTCTGGACCGCGACGGGAAAACCAAGGAAACGATTTGTCCGGAGTGGAAGCTGGATGCAGAGCCCCTGATGCCCGATCCATTGCTCAGGGGCTTTGGTCCTTTCGTCGCCGTGCAGGGTAGCGACAACAAGCCCATAGACGCCTTCGCCCTTGGGTTCATGTGGGGATTCCGAAAAGATGCCAAGGCTTCCTCTAGCGTGAACATAGGGGTCGGCCTCTCGTTCGATCCAAGCGTCCAGGTTCTTGGTAACGGCGTGAAGGAAGGCCAGAAGCTTCCAGACGGCGAGACGGCGGTGAGGTTCAAGAAGGAAGGGCGGTTCGGCTGGGTTGTGATGACCTCGTTCACATTCTAGAGCTGGCACTGACGGCGCGGCGCTTCCGCCCGGCTTGAATTCCTGCCGGGCGGCGGCTATTCTTCCTGGAGTCCTTAAAAACTCTGGGAGCCCATGGATCGGCAGACCCCCGGCTCGACGGTCACAGGAGAGATCACCGGCCTTCTCGCGGCGGCTCGGCAGGGGGATGGCCGTGCCACGCAGCGACTGATCACCCTGGTGTACGACGAGCTGCGCGCCATGGCGCGCCGGGAGCTCCGGCACTGGCGGCAGGGGCAGACGATCACCACGACCGCCCTTGTCCATGAGGCCTATCTGAGACTGGTGGACACCGGCGGCGCCACCTGGGACGACCGCTCCCACTTCTTCTCGGTGGCGGCCCTCGCCATGCGCCACATCCTGGTGGACGCTGCCCGCCGCCGCGTGGCGAAGAAGCGTGGCGGCGACGAGGTGCGCATCACCTTCGACGAGCTGCGGCTGGGCGGCGGGAACCGGGATGCGGAGGCCCGCGCCGTGGAGATTCTCTCCATCGACCGTGCCCTGACCTCCCTCTCGGCTCTCGACGGACGGCTGAGCCAACTCGTCGAGCTGCGGTTCTTCGCCGGTCTCACCGAGGAAGAGACAGCCGAGGTGATGGGGACCTCGGAGAGGACGGTGAGGCGCGATTGGCGAAAGGCCCGATCCTTCCTCTTCCAGGCTCTCGGAGGTCAGGCCGCGCCATGACTCCGGGGCTGCCGATGGATTTGGACCGCTGGCGGCGGATCTCGGCGATTCTCGACCTGGTCCTGGACGTTTCACCCGAGGAGCGGAGCGCCTGTCTCGACGAGATCTGCTCCGGGGACGCGGAGCTGCGCGCCGAGGTGGAGGCTTTGCTGGCAGCCGACGCCGAAGCCGGCGCTTTCCTGGGGGTGACGGCCAGCGAGCTAGCTCCGGAGCTGCTCGCCGAGGCTGCCGGTGAAGAGGAAAGCGAGACGGCGGATCTCGCCGGCCACCAGGTCGGGCGGTACCGGCTCCTCCGCGAAATCGGCGGCGGTGGCATGGGGACGGTCTACGAGGCGGAGGATACACAGCTCGGGCGCCGGGTGGCCGTCAAGCTCCTGCCGCCGGAGTACAGCCGCGACCGCCGGGCGAAAGAGCGATTCCTCCGCGAGGCGCGGACCGCGGCGGCGGTCGACCATCCCAATCTCTGCACCGTCCATGATGCAGGGGAGAGCGAAGGGCGGTTGTATATCGTGCTGTCCTTCTACGAGGGCGAGACCCTGCGGGACAGGATCAGACGCGGTCCGCTGCCGCTCGCGGAGGCCCGGGAGGTGGCGATTCAGGTGGCGCGGGGCCTGGCGCGTGCCCACGAGGCCGGAATCGTGCATCGCGACATCAAGCCGGCCAACGTTATGCTTCCCCGGCGCGGCGAAGCGAAGATCCTCGATTTCGGCATCGCCCGGCTGGAGGGAGACGAAGTCTCTCTCACCCGAACCGGAGCCAGTTGGGGGACTCCCGCCTACATGTCACCCGAGCACGCCCGCGGCGAGTCGGTGGACGGACGCACCGACGTCTGGTCGTTGGGTGTGATGCTCTATGAGATGGTCGCCGGACGGCGGCCCTTCGGAGGCGAGAGCATCGAGGCGTTGGTCTCCTCGATCCTGACACAGGAGCCCGAGCCTCTCGAACGCGTTCGGCCGGATGTACCGCCGGAACTGGCCCGGGTGGTGGACCGGGCGCTCGCCAAGGACCGTACAGAGCGCTATCCGAATACGGCGGAGTTGCTCGCTGACCTTGAATCGGGAAGGGCGCCGGGGCGCCGGCCCTCGCGGAGGAGGGCGTTACGGGTGGGGCTGATCGCCGCAGCGCTAGCGGCCCTCGTGATCCTGGTCTTCGTTTTCTGGCGGCATTGGCAAGCCGCACCGGGACCGACGCTACAGGTCGCGGTCCTCGAGCCGGTTGTGAGATCGGATGGGAGGGATCCGGACTTCGCCTTCATTGGCTCGGAGGTCATGGAAGCCACCGTTGCCGCTCTGTCCTCCATGGAAGGCTTACAGCTCCTCGATCCGCCGGAACGTAATGAAGGGAAAGAAGTGGAGAGGAAGAGACTGCGTGAGGCGGATGAAGTGATTCTTCCCCGGGTAGACTGCCGGAAAGACTCCTGCCAAGTCACCCTTCATCGCCGCAAGCCCCACGGTAAGATCCTGGCAGATTCCAAACCCTTCGAAGTCCAGGGAGGCTTCGAGAACTCCTATCAGCTTGCAGAGGGCGTAGCGGCTCACGTCCAGGAGGTTTACTTCGGCCATGGTCCCCGCCCGGGATCGCCCGGGGCCGTGAAACCTGACGACTATTCCGTATACATCGCGCTCGAACGCCGGCTCAACCAAGGTGAGCGCCTCGGGAAGTCCGATCTCGACAGGTTGGACTCTCTGACTCAAACATCACCCGGTCTTATTGGGGCTTATGTGCTGGCTGCAAGCGTTGCCCGTATGCTCGAGGACACGGATCGCGCCATCAAATATTCGAAGGAGGCCGAGAGGATTGCGCCTTATGATCCGCGACCTCTGCTCGCCCGCCTCCAAGCTGAGTTGGAGGGACATCGTCTCTATAGGGCGCCGGAAACACTCGCGCGGCTTGAAAAGCTGGCTCCGGGCGACGCACGCGTGAAAACGACCAAGGCGGACCTGTTGGAGGCACGTGGAGAGCTTCAAGAGGCTCGCATCCTGCGGGGGGAGGTCGCCGAGCGGCGGCCCAACTGGCACAACATCCTGACGCTGGCGACACTGGAATTTCGTTTGGGTTCGAGCGACAGCGCCAGCAGGCGTCTTGAAGATCTTCTGACCGCGCAACCGGACAATCAATACGTGTGGGACGAAGTGGCGGACGTGGAGACAAGATATGGAGACTTGCGTCGTGCCGCGGCGCTCTACGAGAAGATGGCTCGTAACCATCCGGCGTCGTATCTTCTGAAGAATCTCGCCAGCACCTATTATCTTCTCGGTCACCACGCCGACGCCGCTGCGGCTGACCGCCGGGCTCTCGCCCTCAAACCCGACGACCCTTGGCTCCGCTTCCATCTGGCGAAGACTCTCGAAGCCCAGGGCGAGTTGACCGGAGCGAAACAAGTCTATCGCTCCCTCGCGGTGGAGTTCGCAGGCGCGCCGCACCCGTTAGATATATGGCACAGCCTGCTGGAAGTCCAATGCCTCGCGCGACTTGGCCAACAGGCCGAAGCCACTGCCCTGGCCGACGCAGTGCTCAAGCGGAGGCCTGATGATGCTCAGATCCTCCATCAGGCGGCCCAGCTTTACGCGATCTTGAGGAAACCGAATCAAGTCTATTTTTATATGGAGCGAGCTCTCGAGAAAGGACTGAGGCGAGAGTGGTTCACGATCCCCGAGTTCCGCGCCCTTGACGAGGAGGACCCGAAGTTCCGGCTCCTCCTCGATCAATACACCGCTCGCAAGGTCGCGAACTAGTGGGGCGGCCCCGGGTGTTTTATGCACTCGCCACTCCCATTCGCCCAAGGAATCGGTACTCCTTTGCTATCGATGATCTCATACTCGAAGGGAGGCTCCATCCTCTCTGGGGACTCCATCCCCTTTATTGGGAAAGGTACATCGCTAACCTCACCTGGCCTGGGACGTGTGGCGAAAATGATGGAGTGGTCCTGTTTGTTACGTACCCTCAGATCTTGCTCTGCCAACTTGCCCTTGAAGATCCAGGTCACGGTATCCCCGCGAGAAGCTGCCGACCCAGCCCTCAATTGTGTCTTCCCGTCAGCCGACTGCGTTTCCTCGATCACGATGAAGGTTTCTCCCATCAGACTCCTCCTCTCCTGTATTGAGGCCGGCTCGAATTGAGCGGCCTCGTTCGTTTTCACCCTGCATAGACGCAGATCCGCCGGAAAAGCGGCCACCGGGTGATCCTCCACGCCAAGCGGACGGCCTGAGCCGGCCGAAAACGATCCAGACTGATCCCGAGGGCCGAGTTGGCTTAGAATAAGCCCAATGCCATCCCTCCGCAGGGTCCTTCTCGCCGCCATTGGCGCGCTGTCGCTCGTCTCCTGCGCCAAGGAGCGCGCCGCCATCCCGCCGGGCCCCTTGCTCGGAGATCGGATCGCCTACCGGTTTGTTGTTTACTCTACGGGGCGACCGCTCCAGGATCCAATGGCTGTGCTGGAGGTTCTGCTGAAGGATAAGGCTTTCCCATTCAGACGCGTGAAGGAGCAGGAGGTTCCCAAAGAGGGGCTGGCGCTTGCGGTGTCGAGAGTGACCGACGCCCGGACCTCCCTACTGCTGTCCAGTGCCAACTCCCTGCGACGGTACGGCCATGGGCTCGATGCCGCGCAGGCCGAGGCCATGGCGCGTACGGATCAGGCTGTGGTGCTGGACTTTGGCTATCGCGGGAAGCACGCCTGGGACGGCCTCAAGGCGGCCACTCTCCTGACCAGCCGGCTTGCGCACGAGACCGGCGGCCTGATCTGGGATGCCGAAAGCCGGGAGGCCTTCACGCCGGCAACCTGGGACGAGACGCGGCTTGATTCCTGGACGGAGGACGTTCCGTCGGTCTCCAGGTACTTCGTCGTGCACGCCTATCAGGACGGCGAATACGTGCGCGCGGTTTCCGTAGGCCTGACGAAGATAGGGTTGCCCGACCTCGTCGTCGAGCCCACTTCATGGTCGAAAAGCGACAGCATCGGATTGCTCATCAATCTGCTGGCGCAAGCCCTGGCCGAAGGACAGGTTGTCGGCCCGGGCGGCAGGTTCGACCTGGACCTCCGGAAGATCCGCAACGCGCGGGTTCGGGACCCGCAACTGAAGAGTATCAAGAAGGGCGGGACCGGAGTCGCCCGGCTCGTCCTCCGGCAGGCAGCTCGCGCCAAGGGGGACGCGGAGAACCGGCTGGTCGCCATAACTTTCGATCGCTATCCAGGGGAGGATCTCCCCACGCGGCTCGTTGCCGCCCTGGACGAATTCTTGGGTGGTGAAGACGAAGCCCAGAAGATCGAGGACGACGAGGAGCTTCTGGCGGCCAGCCGGCGAGCGCGTGCGAAGCTTCCCGCCCTTCAGGCGGCGTTCAATCGCGGGCTGCCGCCCGGCGAATACGTCATGCTGAAGTCTCCGTTCCCGATGTCGAATGGGGGAAAGGAGTGGATGTGGGTGGAAGTGACCTCCTGGAAAGGAGGCGAGATTCGTGGAATCTTGAGCAACGAGCCGGCTGACTCTCCCGGCCTCAAGCTCGGTCAAGTCGTGAAAGTGTCTGAAGATGAGGTCTTTGACTATCTACACACTTTTTCTGGAGGTAAAGAAGAAGGAAATTTGACCGGGGTGGTCATCGCCAAGCGACAAGTCTTGAAGCCCGCGCGTTGACGTCTCCGAAACCCTTCACGTCTTTCGTTCGTACGTGGGGCATGCCGACCATGGATCACGACGCGAAGAAGAAGATCCTAACCTACCTGCTCCTGGCCTTTGCCCTGAGCTCGATCTTCTATTACCTCATCCTGTCGCCCGGCAGGGGCAAGGTGGGAGGTCTTCTGGTGATGGGCCTGATGTGGTGCCCGGGTGTCGCGGGGCTCGCGACGCGGCTGATCTATCAGGGGAACCTGCGGGGCATCGGCTGGGGGTGGGGGAAGACGCGCTATCAGGTGTTGGGCTATTGTCTCCCGCTCGCCGGCGGGCTTTTGGTTTACGGAATCACGTGGCTGACGGGGCTCGGCGGCTTCAAGGGTGCAACGTCAGGCCGTCCTCTGCCGGTCTCACTCTTCCTGCTGGCGACGGTGGGGTTCCTCATCAACGTCGTCTACGCCCTCGGCGAGGAGCTGGGATGGCGGGGCCTGCTCGTCCCCGAGCTCGCGAAGGTGACGAGCTTCGGAGGGACGGCGGCGATCAGCGGGGCCGTCTGGGTCCTCTATCACTACCCCTTGATTCTCTTCGGGGATTACCACAGCGCGGCGCCGCGCTGGTGGTCGCTCCTCTTCTTCACCCTCGACATCGCCGCGGCCTCGGTGGGTTTCGCCTGGCTGCGCCTGCGCTCCGGCAGCGTCTGGACCGTGGTGATCCTTCACGCCAGCCACAACCTCTTCCTCCAGGAGGTCTTCGATCCACTGACCGTGAACCGTGGGAAGACCGAGTACTGGACGACCGAGTTCGGGCTCGGGATCACCCTGTTCTACGCGGTGGTGGCCTATCTTTGCTGGCGGCGGCGGGGGGAGCTTGAGAGTCCCTCTACCGAGGTTTTGAAAACCGCCTGACCGTCAACGTTCCCCGCCCGTCTCCCGCACGGCGACGACTTCGCCGTGCGTGATGCGGACCAACTCTTCGGGAGTTGTGGGAAAGACGGCGTGAGGAGTTCCCGCGGCAGCCCAGATCTCGGCCTGATCCAGCAAGGCGCGGTCGATCAGGACGCGCAGGGGTTTCGGGTGCCCCACCGGCGGCACTCCACCGATCACGAAGCCGGTCGCCCGCTTCACGGTGTCGGCATCGGCGCGGCGAACGGTGCCGCCAAGGTGCTCTGCCAACCTGGGAAGAGAGACTCTGTGGATGCCGGAAACGAGGACGAGCACCGGCTCGTCTCCCTGGAGAAAGAGCAGGCTCTTGACGATTTGAGGCACGGTTGTGCCGATCGCCGCCGCCGCCTCGCCGGCGGTGCGCGTACTCGCGTCAAGCTCCACGACGGTACCGGCGGCGCCGAGAGACGCCAGCGTTTCCTGGACTTTCGTTGCGTTTGGATGCATGTCTCCTCCTCGCCTGCGGGAGGAGACATGATAGCCCGGCGGTCTTCGGCGCCGCTTACCGCCGCTTGACCTTCAAAGTCGCCCGCCGGCTGCTGAGGCTCACGCGGGGCTTCATCTCGACGTAGGGCTCGACGCCGGGGACGGTGCAGCGGGGGAGCTCTTCGCCCAGGGTCGACTCGATCTCCTTGATCCGCATCTTGTCGATCCAGGAGGCGAGGGTGGAGACGATGCCGGTGGCGGTGCCGCGGGCCGTGCGGCCGGCGCGGTGGATGTAGTCCTCCACCGTCTCGGGCGGGTCGAAGTTGATGATGTGGCGCACGCGGGGGATGTCGAGGCCGCGGGCGGCGATGTCGGTCGCCACCAGGATGCGGTGCTCGCCCTCGCGGAAGCCCTGGAGGGCCTGCACCCTCTGCCCCTGGGACAGGTCGGAGTGGATGCGCTCCACCGGGTGACCCTCGCGCTCCAGCACGTGGGAGAGCCACTCGGCGTCCGTCTTGCGGCGGATGAAGACGAGCGTGCTCCCCAGCTCCTGGTTGAGCAGGGCGAGCAGGCAGGCCTTCTTGTTCTCCGGCTCCACCAGATACAGGCGGTGGCTGATCCCCGTGGCCGCGCCCTTGGGGGTGATGTCGATCCGCACCGGCTCCGACATGAACTGCTGGGCCAGCCGCTCGATGGGCGGCGGCATGGTGGCCGAGAACATCAGCGTCTGCCGCTTGGTGGGGACCTGCTGGAGGATGCGCAGCACCTGCGGCAGGAAGCCCATGTCCAGCATGTGGTCCGCCTCGTCCAGCACCAGGACGTCGACGTCGCCGAGGCGGGCCGTCCCCTGCTCCATGTGGTCGAGCAGCCGGCCCGGGGTCGCCACGATGATGTGCGGCTTGTGCCGCAGCGCCGTGTGCTGAGGCCCCATCTTCACGCCGCCGATGAGGCACGCCGTGCGCAGTCCGTAGTCGCCGCCGAACAGGTCGAGGAAGGTCTGGGTCTGGAGGGCGATCTCGCGGGTGGGGGAGAGGATCAAGCCTCTTGTCTTGAGCGACTTGGTCGGCGAGCTCGCCAGCCGCTCGGCAATGGGGATGGTGAAGGCGGCCGTCTTGCCGGAGCCGGTCTCCGCCAGCCCGACGAGGTCCGAGCCGGTGAGGGCCACGGGAATGACGGCGGCCTGGATGGGAGTAGGATGCTCGAAACCCACCAAGCGGATGCAACGCAGGATCGAGTGGCTCAACCCCAACGATTCAAAGCTTTTTTCTGTGGTTTCAACGGGATGCTGGGGTATCGCCAGACTCTGCATGACTCTTGCTTATAGCCGATCACCGCCAGAGTGGCAAGGGCGGCCGGGGCGCCGGAGGGCTTGGTCAGGGAGCTGAAAGCCAGGGACTCCAGGACTTCACGGACTCCAAGGACGAGGAATTCCCGATCCCCCTAGGCGCTAACTCTGCTGCAAGTTCCCCCTCCCAAGACCCTCATCACCCCGGCCCTCTTCTCCCGACCCCCTCCGCCCCCTCACCGGGAGAAGAGGGAGCAAGGCAAGAGCGCCCCAGGGGTACCCCTCTCCCGGGGCGGGGGATGGGGTGGTCGGGAGAGGGGCAGGGGTGAGGGTCTTGGGCGGGGGAACTCTGAGACACGTTAAGTTAGCGCCTATGCCCTATCTCCCCACCCTTGGTGTCCTTGCCCCGATGGTAAACTCCCCCCCGCCTTCGACGGCCTTTTCTCTTTCTGCGGGGAAACCATGAATCCACCTCTCGTGAAGCCTCTCGCCGCCGCCTGCCTCCTTGGCTTTCTTCTCTGGGTAGCACCTCTCGCCGCCGCGCCGGCTCAGCCTCCTGACGGTGAGGACGGCATGCAGGATAGGGAGGGGAAGGGCCATGGGCCGCTGCCCGGCATGGCCAAGCTCACGGCGGGGCTCGACAAGCGCGAGGGGCTCCTCACCTTCTACGCCGACCGGCAGCGGGGGAGGATCTGGCTGGAGGTGCCGCCCGCCAAGGGGCCGCGAGGGGAAGTTGGAAGCTACCTCTTCCAGGAGGGACTGGTCACGGGGCTCGGCTCCAATCCGGTGGGCCTCGACCGCGGCCAGGGCGGCGATACTGAGATCGTCACTCTGCGCCGGGTGGGGGGGCGCGTGCTCGTGGAGATGCCCAACCTCAGGTTCCGCGCCCTCACCGAAGATCCTGCCGAGCGGCAGGCGGTGCGCGAGTCCTTCGCCACTTCGGTCGTCTGGGGCGGCGAGATCGCCGCCATGGAGCCGGACGGCCGGGCACTGGTGGATTTCACGTCCTTCCTGGTACGCGATGCCCACGGTATCGCCGCCCGCATGAAGACGGCCGGACAGGGGAGCTGGTCGCTGGACGACAAGCGCAGCGCCGCCGATCTCGAAGACTGCCTGGCATTCCCCGAGAACGACGAGTTCGAGGTGCTGCTCACCTACCAATCCTCCGATCCCGGGCCGCTGGTGCGCGAGACCGTTCCCGTCGCGGGCAGCGTCACCTTGGTGCAGCACTACTCTTTCGTGCGCCTGCCGGATCTCGGCGATGGTGGCTACAAGCCGCGGCGTTTCGATCCCCGCGCCGGCTACTTCGGCATCGAGTTCCTGAACTACGCGGCCCCCTTGGGCGAGCCGATCGAGACCCGCTGGCTGTCGCGTCACCGGCTGGAGAAGGTCGATCCCACGGCGGCCCGTTCGCGGGTGAAAAAGCCCATCGTCTACTACATCGACAACGCCGCTCCCGAGCCGGTACGCAGCGCGCTGGTCGAAGGCGTGAGCTGGTGGAAGGAGGCCTTCGACAAGGCCGGCTTCGTCGACGCCTTCGAGGTCAAGGTGCTGCCGTTGGACGCCCATCCGCTCGACGTGCGCTACAACGTCGTGCAGTGGGTGCACCGCTCCACGCGGGGCTGGTCCTACGGCGGTGGCGTGATCGATCCGCGCACGGGAGAGATCCTCAAGGGGCACGTCACCCTGGGCTCGCTACGCGTGCGGCAGGACCGCCTGATCTTCGAGGGCCTGGCCGGCGTCGACAAGACAGGGACGGGCGCGCCGGACGATCCCATCCAGCTCTCCCTCGCCCGCATCCGCCAGCTCGGGGCTCACGAGGTGGGGCACAGCCTGGGGCTCTCGCACAATTTCGCCGCCTCGACCTACGGCCGCGCCTCGGTGATGGACTACCCGGCGCCGAGGGTGGGGATCTCGGCCGAGGGCAAGCTCGATTTCTCCAAGGTCTATGGCGTCGGCGTGGGGGCGTGGGACGACCAGGCGATTCGCTTCGGCTATAGCGAGTTTCCGCCCGGAACGGACGAGGCGAAGGCCTTGGATGCGATCGCGCGCGACGGCCTCGCCCGGCATCTGATCTATCTCACCGACCAGGACGCGCGCCCCGAAGGCTCGGCGAGCCCGCTGGCGCATCTTTGGGACAACAGCGGGGACAACGGCGCCGATAGCGCCGGGGGGCTCAGGCACGAGCTCGCGGTACGCCGCATCGCCCTCGCCCATTTCGGCGAGCACAACATCGCGCCGGGGCAGCCCCTCTCCCTGTTGCAGGAGGTGCTGGTGCCCGTCTACTTCCATCATCGCTATGAGCTGGAGGCGGCTTCGAAGTGGGTCGGGGGTCTGGAGTACACCTACGCTCTGCGAGGTGATGGCCAGCCGCCGTCGAAGCCTGTGCCGGCGGCGGCTCAGCGCCGGGCCCTGGCGGCCGTCCTGGAGGTTCTGTCGCCCGAGACGCTCGACCTGCCGGAGCCGGTGATCGCCCTGCTGCTCCCGCGTCCCGGCGAGTACCGCTCCAACGAGGAGATGTTCACCGGCCTCACCTCTCCCACCTTCGATCCCCTCTCGGCGGCGGCCACGGCTTCGGACATGGCCGTGCGGTTTTTGCTACGGCCGGAGCGGGCGGCCCGCTTGGTGGACTTCCACCGCCGCGATCCGTCCCTGCCGGGATTGGAGGAGGTGATCAAGGGCCTGGAGGACAAGACCTTCGGTGGCGCCCCTCCGAAGGCGCCGCGGCTGGCCGAGATCCGCCGCTCGGAGCAGTGGGTGGTGGTGCGCCGTCTGATCGGTCTCGCGAGCGATCCCCAAGCCGGTCCGGGCGTCCGTTCGCGGGTCGAGGGTGCGCTTCGCTCCCTCGGCAAGAAGCTTGGCGCAACGGGTGGCGGGGACTCCGTCGAAGCTGCCCAGCGGGCCTTCCTGGCCGGCGAGATCAACCGCTATCTCCAGCGCGCGCAACCGGAGGCTGGCAAGCGCCCCGAGCCGATCCAGCCGCCGCCCGGCCAGCCCATCGGCGGCGCGGATTCGGAGCCCGGGGATCTGGGAGGGTGCTCGTGGCGGTAGGGCGGAAAGCGTGGAGTATCCTCTCCATCATGGCCGCCCTCCTCGCCGCCGCCGTCCTCACCTGGTCCCTGCGTTCCGGCGCGCCGTCCTCCGAATCTTCCGCGCCCTCGGCGGCACCGGCCGCCGCCAAGTCCAATACCCCCGCCGTGCCCCAAGCACCCGAGCGCCTCAAGGTGAAGGTTCTCGCCACGCGGCACCACGATCCGGCGGCGTTCACTCAAGGGTTGCTCGTCCACGGGGGCTCGCTCTACGAGAGCACGGGGCTCTATGGCTCGTCCAGCCTGCGAGAGGTGGACCCCGTCTCGGGCGCGGTGAAGCGCAAGGTGGACGTCCCTTCCGAGTTCTTCGCCGAGGGGCTGGCGCTGGTGGACGACCGGCTGATCCAGCTCACCTGGAAGGAGCAGAAGGCTCGCGTCTACACGCTCGCCGGCTTCACGCCCGCGGGCGAGCTGCCCTACGAGGGCGAGGGCTGGGGGCTGTGCTGGGACGGCAAGCGGCTGGTGATGACGGACGGCTCCGACAAGCTCACGTTCCGCGACCCGAAGACCTTCGCCTTCCTTGGCGAGGTGACGGTGACCCGCGCCGACCGCATGGGCGAGCGGGTGTTGGAGCTCAACGAGCTGGAGTGCGTGGATGGCGTGGTCTACGCCAACGTCTGGCAGACCGACGAGATCCTGCGGATCGATCCGTCGAACGGGCGGGTGACGGCGGTGATCGACGCGTCGGGCCTGCTCACGGCCGAGGAGCGGCAGAAGACGGACGTCCTGAACGGCATCGCCTGGGACCCGCAGCGCAAGGTCTTCCTCATCACAGGCAAGCTGTGGCCGAAGCTCTTCGAGGTCGCGTTCGTGCCCGCGGCACCGGGCGGCAGAGGCTTTTAGCCGACGGGGGCTTCGATCTTCAGCATCCGGCCCCAGGCTTGGCGCAAGGTCTCGGGCAGGTCGAGCTCGGGGAAAATGTCCCGCACTTCGTCACGGCTGACGTATGTCCAGATGTCGTCCCACTGAGCGTAGCGAAGCAGGTGGGAGACGACCCAGGCGCGCTGCTCCGGGGTGCCTTGGCGCAGGATCTGACGGATCTCGTCTTCGGTGACTCTCTGATCGGGGAAGAAGTAGAGGGATTCGATGCGGTCAACGCCATCGCGGCTGCGCCCTGATCCATGCATAAGCGAAGTATATAGGTCTCGCCCGGATTGGCCAAGCCATGAGACGCCGGCTTCGTCGGTCCCAGGAGGCCGGAGGGGGGTACCCCTTGACCCCACGGCGGCGCTCCGCTAGATTTCCCCCTGCGCTTTCCAGCGAGCGGGCATAACTCAGTTGGTAGAGTGCAAGCTTCCCAAGCTTGATGTCGCGGGTTCGAGTCCCGTTGCCCGCTCCAATCTCTCCAAACGCTCCCAAGGGGGCCGGACTCGTCCGGGACCATGTCGATCTTTCGCCGCGAGACCCCTGCCGAATCCGCCGCCAGCTCGGGAGGCCCCGCTGAATCCGCCTCTTCGCCGAGGCGCCGGCTCACTCACATCGCCGCCGGTACCCGCCTGCAAGGGGAGATCAGCGGCTCCACCGAGGTGCTCGTCGACGGCGAGGTGGCGGGGCAGGTACGGGTGGACGCGCCTGTCGTCGTCGGCGCGGACGGCGTCGTCGAAGGTCCCATCGCGGCGCCGGTCGTGAGGGTCGGAGGCCGTGTGGTGGGCGACGTCCTGGCGACGGACCGGGTGGAAGTCCTCGCCACCGGTGGCCTGGAAGGAAACATCTCCGCCCCTCGCGTCGTCATCTCCGAAGGCGCCTTCTTCAAGGGCCGCATCGAGATGACCAAGGCCAAAGAAGGGCCGCCGAAGACGGAAAAAGCCGAGTAGCCGTTACCCAGCCGGCAACGCCTCCCCCGTAACTCCCTCCCAAAGCTCCCGAAGATCCGCCGGCACCGGCGCCTCGAAGCTCAGGGGCTCGCCGGTGTCTGGGTGCTTCAGGGCCAGCCTCCAGGCGTGCAGGGCGGGCCGCGGAAAGTCTCTCAGCGTGGCTTGGACCGGCCGGGGGAGGGCCTTCCAGCGGGCTTCGCCGTAGACAGGATCTCCTACCAGGGGATGCCCGAGATGCTTGAGATGGACGCGGATCTGGTGGGTGCGGCCCGTCGCCAGGTCCATTTCCAGGAGCGCGATTCCAGCCTTGGCGGCGACCGTCCGGTAGCCGGTCTTCGAGGGCCGGCCCCCGGGGCGGACCGCCATCTCCATGCGCTTCTGGGGGTGACGGCCGATGGCGGCCTCGATCGTTCCCGTGGCGGGGGAGGGCGCGCCGTAGGCGATGCCCAGATATCGCTTCGAGACCTCGCGGGCCGCGAAGGCGCGGGCGAGGCGGGTGTAGGCGGCGGCCGTGCGCGCCACCACCAGGACTCCGCTCGTCCCGAGGTCCAGGCGGTGGACGATGCCGGGCCGGCCCGGGCCGCCGACGCCGGCCATCTCGGGGTATCTATCCAGCAGACGATGGGCGAGGGTGCCGGTCGACCGGCCGGCGCCGGGGTGGACGGTGAGCCCCGCCGGTTTGTCGAGCACCACCAGGGCGGCATCCTCATAGAGGAGGCTCAGCTCGCCCGCCTCGGGGAGCACCCGGTCTTCCCTGGGCTCCGGCGGCTCGCAGTCCACGCGGTCTCCCGAGGCCACCGGGACGGAGGGCTTGACGGGCCGGCCATTGAGCCGCACGAGCCCGGCCTCGATCCAGTGCTGGACCTGATTGCGGGGAATGTCGAGCCGCGTCGCCACGTGCCGGTCCAGGCGCTCGCCTACGGTTTCGGGAGGTACCAGCCAATCCATCGGGTCAGTGTAGGGTATGTGCTGATGTTTCAGGAGCGGCCCCCGACTCACCGGCTTCTTCTCGCGCTTCTCGGCGCCACCACCCTGCTGCGGCTGGCTCTCGGCTGGTTCTACTTCGGCTTTTTCACCGGCGACGACGTCGAGATGCTCGAGGCGGGGTTTCGCGCTCTCGGCCTGCGCTATACCCCCTGGACGATCCGCAATACGCTGATCTCCGATCTCCTGATCGGACCCGTCCTCAGGGTGGCGCACAGCCTTGGCATCTCGGACACGCGGACGCTGGTGTGGTTTGGGGCGTGGCCGTTCGCTCTCTGCGCGACGCTCAACATCTACCTGCTCTTTCTCCTGGTACGGCGCTGGTCGCGGCAGGACTCGGTCGCCCTCTGCGCCGCGGCGCTCTACGGCCTGCACTGGATCCCCCTGGGGTTCGGCAGCATGGCCTATCCCCGGGTGGTGGCGGCCTCCTGTGTGCTGGCCGCGGCTCTCCTGTTGTCCTCGCAGCGCCGGCTCGCCCCGCGGGAGCTGCTCGCCGGGGCCTTGATCGCCCTCGCCTTCGGGTTTCGCTACAGCGAGGCGATCTTCCTGGCGCCGGTGGCGGGGCTCGCCGCGTCGTCCAGGTTAGGCTGGCGAGCCCGGGGGTTGTCTCTGCTTCGCGTGGGCGGAGGTTTTGTCCTTGGAGTGCTCGTGGTGTCGGGCCTTTATGAATCCCTGACCTGGGGTAAACCTTTTGCCGCCCTCGCCGCCTTCGCTCGCTATACCTTGATCGAAAGACGGGCGTCGTCGCTGTTCCCGGTGCAGCCGGCCTACTGGTATCTGTGGCGATTGCACCGGTGGTGGTGCCTCGCGGCGTTGCCTCTGCTATGGATCGCGGTGCGCCGCCGCCAATTCCTGCCGGCCTGGCTGTTCGTGGCGCTCCCCTTGCTCGTTCTCTCTTGCATCCACCACAAGGAGCTGCGCTATCTCCAGGGGATCATTCCCTTTCTGTGCGCCCTCGCCGCCGCCGGGGCGGTGAAGCTCTGGGAGAGCGGCTGGCGCCGGGCGGCGGCGGCGCTCCTCGTTCTGACGGTTGGCTGGGGCCTGGAGCGCCTCGTCTTTCTGGAAGACAAGTCGATGCCATCGGTGATGGCGGCCCGTGCGCTGGCCGGCGACGCCTCGGTGCGGACCTTCGCGGGTGTCCAGCTCTGGGGATATGGGGACCGGCTCTACTTCGGGAATGGGCGCGCGGTCCGGGACGTCCCCTATCCCACCTCTCCCGCCGGCCTGGAGCGGCTCGCCTCCGGGGCTGACGCCGTCGGTCTCTACGCCGAGGATCTGGCGGACGACCTGCGGCTCGAACCGGTCCTCGACCGCCTCGGCTTCTGCGTCTGGCGGGATTTTTCGTTTCGCGGCTCGAAGGCGGTCCGGGTGTTCCGTCCCTGCGGCCGGACTTCACTCCGCCGGAGCGGGAGCGGGGACCTCGCGGTGGTGCGGCCGGAAGCTGTCGATGGCCATCAGCACGATGCCGATCGAGATGGCGCTGTCGGCGACGTTGAACGAGGGCCAGTGATGGGTGCCCACGTAGACGTCGATGAAGTCGGTGACGGCGCCGCTCGTCACGCGGTCGATGAGATTACCCACGGCGCCCCCCACGACCAAGGCCAGCGCCACCAGCAGCCAGCGGTCGCGCGAGGGAGCGAACCAGAAGTAGAGGGCCACGGCGGCCAGGGCGCCCAGGCCCAGGATGGTGAGCAGCAAGCCGTTGCCGCCGTCGGAGAAGAGACCGAAGGCCACCCCGGCGTTGCGCACGTGGGTCAGGTTGAGGCCGGGAAACAGGGTTTCCGTCATGTGGTTGGGGAGATGGAGCTCCACCAGCCACTTGGTCCACTGGTCGAGGACGATCACGCCGACGGAGACCAGCAGGTAGCGCAGCTTGCGCCAGCGGCCCTCGTCACGGGATCGGAGATCTTCGGCTTCCATGGCTGGGATTGTCCTCCGGGAGTCAGTTTACGATTTGCCGAAGCTCTCGCGGGCGGCCCGCGCCACGGCGCTCAGAGCGGCCGCATCCTGAAACAACCGGATCGCCGCCACACCTGCCGCTCCCGCTGCCGCCACGTCTCCGAGTCGCTCTAGTGTAACCCCTCCCAGGGCGAAGACGGGAACGCCGGCTCCGGCGGCGCGGACGGCCTGGGCGAGCGCCGGGATCCCGGTGGGCTCCCCCTTGCCGGGAGTGGGGTAGACGGGACCGAAAACCACGTAGTCCACCCCCTCGTCGCGCGCCTGCTCCACCTCATGAATGGAATGGGTCGAACGGCCGAGCAGCACGTCTGTTCCGAAAAGAGTCCCGAAGCGGGCTCTGAGGGGAGCGGCGGGCAGGCCGTCCGCCGGCAGGTGAGCGCCGTCGGCCCCGGCGGCCAGGGCGATGTCGAGCCGGCCGTTGACCAGCACGCGGGTGGATGCCGAAACCGTCGACTCCCGGGCCAAGCAAGCGAGGCGGGTGAGATCGTAGAGGGCGCCGTCGTCCAGATCCTTCTCACGGATCTGTACGGCGCCGATCCCCGCTCCTGCGAGGGCGCGCAGCCAGTCCGTCATGTCGAGGCCGGTGGATTCGAGGGAGAGCCGGTCGCTGAGGGCCAGCAGGCTAAACGTCAGGGGCACGCACTCTCCGCCGGAAGATCAGCTCGTCGAGGTCGTGGGCTCCCCAGATCAGGTGGATGAGCCCGAAGCCGGAGACGGCGGCGCGGGTCAGGGGCAGGAGACACAGGAGGCGCAGGGTTTCGACGTGGATCTGGATCAGGGTGCGATCCCAGATCGGGCTCCAGGGTGACAGGACGAGGAAGGTGCCCGCCTCGACGCAGTAGAGGATGAAGAGGACGCGGAACAGGAACGATGCACGCATGAGAGAGGGGAATTGTAGCCGAAAGACCCGTCGGCGCCCCGGGAGCGGGGCTAACTTGTCGGGCGCCGCCGATCTGAATCACGTCGCCTTGGGTATTTCGGACCTTCGATCCGCCGCGGTTGGATTGGTTTCAGGTTGGACTGTCATTGCCGATCCGGAGACGCCCCACGGGGTAGCTGGCGCTACCCTGCGGGCGTCTCTACATTGGGGTCGAACCGGCGACGTGATCCGGATCGACGGCGCCCGTAGGAGGCGACCAGGTGACCTTCCGGAAAGGCCTCAGCGTTCCAATTTCCACACCGGTGCGACCCCACTGTAGAGACGCCCGCAGGGTAGCGCCAGCTACCCCGTGGGGCGTCTCCCGGGGCGGCGAAAACCGCTCAAAAGGCGAGGGCCTTTCCCCGGGAGCAAAGTCAGCGCCGCTTACTTACCCCGCGTGGGCGGCGGCGGTTGCGGCTTCTCCTTGGGCTTCTCGGTCTCCCGCTTGGGCTCGGGCTTCGGCTCGACCCTGGGCCGCTCGGGCTCCCGGCGCGGCTCGACCCTGACGGGTCTTTCGGGCTGCTCCCGCCTCGGCTCAGCCTTGGGCGGCGCGGGCTCGCGTCGCTCAACCCTGGGCTTCTCCGTGACGGGGCCGCGGTCCGGCTTGGGCGAATCCGCGTCAGGACGCTTCCAGCTGGGCTTGCTGTCGTCCACCGGGGGCCGCCGGTTCTCGTTGGTGGGAGGCCGGTCGGTCACGGCCGGGCGGTCGGTCCGGGGCGGCCGGCCGTTGGTGTCCACCGGCGAGCGGTCGGGCTTGTCGCCGGAGCCGGCGCGGGGCCTGGGCGCGCCGCCGTCGGTGTTGGGGGCCGGACGGCCGGGGCGGCCGGGTTTGCCCTCGTCGATGACCACGCGGCCGGGCCGGCTGCCCGGTTTGCTCCCCGGCCTGGCTCCCGGGGCTTCGTCGGTCGTGCCGGTCCGGGTCCAGGTGCGGTCGCCGGTGCCAGGAGTGCGGCCATTGCCGTCGTGGCCGCCACGGCCTGGCTTGCCGAGGGTGGCGGGCTTGAAGGGTGTGCCGTCCTGGCCGTGCCCGGGGTTGCGGGTCCCCACGGTTTGCACGCCCTCGGTGGATAACGGTTTGCGGGCGATGAACTGAGTCACGTCCGGGATCTCGCGGCCGCCGGCGCCGGTGCCGCGGCCCTGGCGGGGTCCCCGTGCTCCTGGCGCGTTGGGCGCGTTGGGATGGACGTCGAGGGCGTGGAGCACCGCGCCGTGATCGATCCAGGTGTTGGGGCGCAGGGGCTTGGTGTCGGTGGTGATGACTCCCCGCTCCAGGCCATGGCCCCGCACGTGGTCGGTGGGCACGGCATAGCGCTGCACGTCGCGCCGGCCGTCCCAGTAGCCGCGGCGGTAGCCGGCGCGGTAGCCGTCCCGGAAGTAGCCGGAGCCCACGAAGCTCCAGCGGTCGAAGAGGCCCCAGTCGCCCCCGGCCCAGCCGTACACCCCGGAGCGGAAGCCGAAGTCGGCGCCGAACTGGTCGCCGTAGAAGTGGGTGTAGAAGCCGGTGGGGCACCAGCCGACGTAGCTCGGCCCCCAGTACCAGTAGACCCAGGCCGGCGACCAGACGTACCCGGGCTGCCACACCCAGCCGTAGCCGTCGAGGAAGTTCCAGCTGCCGTAGTGGAAGGGCACCCAGCCCCAGGGCTCATAGGCGATCCAGGTCAGCCCGGCGGGGGTATAGGCCCAGCGGCCATGCCAGTAGGGGCGCCAGCCGGCTTCGACCCGCGGGCGCCAGTAGCGCGTACCCTCCACGCTGACCCACGAGCCGTAGCTGGCGAGCGACGAGGCCTGATAGCGCAGGTTGTCGTCCAGCTCTCCGGCGTCGCCGGCCTCGGTGTCGCTGGCCCGCAGGGCCGAGGCGGCCTCGTCGTCGAGGCGGCGCGCCCAGCGCTCCAGGGAGTCGAACCCGCTCGCCTGGCGGACGTCGATGCCCGCCTCCTCGCTGTCGCCGCCGCTTTCGATCGCCGCCTCCTCGTCGGCCCGCACGGTCTCGTCACCTCCGCGGGTGACGACCTGGGCGGTACCGCGGCGCACGACGACCTGGCTGAAGCCGTCGCTCTGGGCGGTCAGGCGATAGACGCCGTAGTTTTTGATGTAGATCTTGGCGTTGGGGGTGTCGATGCGCGGTAGTTGATCGCCCAGCGAGTCCTGGATGACGGCGAGCTGTACGTTGCCTTCGAGCAGGCGGATCACCGTCGCCTGATCGTCGCGGTTGGTCTCCCCGGCCTGGCGCTCGATCACGAGCTCGCTGCCGCCGTCGACGCGCAACACATTGTGATCGGCGAGAATGATCTCGACGTGGCCGCGGGAGGGCACCGAGAGATGGTCGCCGGCGAGCACCGGCTGGTTGATCTCGGCGGCGGCGCTGTCGCCGTCGGCCGGGGTCAGAGTCGCTTTGCCTTCGACGACGCGCAGGTATCCATAACTTCCCGTCTCAGCCGCCGGGTCAGCCGTCTGGGCCGCCGCGGGCACCACGAGGGCCGCGAGCAACCCAGTGACCAGCGACAGACGGAGCACAACGGTTTTGATGAGAGTGTTCATCGTTTTCTCCAGGGGGAGAGCGGCGTCATGCCGCCTCCCGGTTTACCTTCCGGTCGATTTTCACAAAATAGCAACTTCCATTCCAGGGCATAAATTCCGCGGCCAGGGGCATCGGTACCCCGGGCGCGCGGGGGTTTCTCCTTGCCGGCGCCGCTCCACACGGGAAAGCCAGTCCTCGCTATAATGGGCCGCATTCGACAGGCGCGGTGTCCACCTCAGGCGTCACGGGTGTCCCCCAAGGCGACGGCGGGTTCCGGTGCGGAGACTAACAAAGCGTGGCGATCAAGTGGTTTGGTGGCGGCAAGAAGCCGCCGGAGTCCCAGGAGCACAGCATTGACGACCTCATCGTGCTCGAGCAGTACGAGGAGGCGGGGGAGCGTCTGCGGGCGCGACTCAAGGACCACTCCAACGATCTTCATTCGCATCTGAAGCTGGCGGAGGTCTATACCCAGCTCAGGCAGTTCGAGAGAGCGGTGGACGAGTATGGCTTCGTCGCCGACGAGTATGCCCAGGACGGCTTCTACGAGAAGGGCATCGCCCTGCTCTCGAAGGCCATGAAGCTGGCCCCCTTCGATGCGTCGCTCGCCGGCCGCATCGAGAGGTTCCAGCGCGACAAGGATCTGGAGCACGTGCGCACCCTGGCGCTGGAGGGATTGCAGAAGGCCGGGGGCGTCGAGGCCGGTACCTCGATGCTGGAGTTGCGGCGACTGTGGAGCTATCTCACCTCCAGCAGCCTGGTGCAGCACCTGCCCGGCGAGCAGCTCAAGCGCCTGTTTTCCAACATGGAGATGGTGCGCCTCGACGGGGGCGCCGAGCTCGCCCGCGAGGGAAGCCAGGAGGCTTTCCTGCTGTTGATCGTCTCAGGGCTGGTCGAGGCCGCGATGATCGACGCCGGGCGCAGCATCCTGGTGCGCAGCTTCACCACCGGCGACCTGCTCGGCGAGGGAGCCTTCCTGGAGCGCACTCCCTGGCCCGCCAGCTACCGGGTGACCGAGCCCCTGGTGGCGTTGAAGCTTTCCCGCGCGGGACTGGAGCAGGCCCTGACCGGCAATCCCGATCCCCGCGGTTTCCTTCAGACGCTGCGCGAGCAGCACAACGACCGCGACGTCGCGACTTCCGTGCGGCGCCTGCGGGGCGGATCCTGATGGCCATACTTGCCATTCGCATCTATCCCGATCCCATCCTGCGGGTGAAGTGCCGCCCGGTGATGGAGATCGACGCCAAGGTGAAGAAGCTGGCGGCGGACATGGTGGAGACCATGCACGCGGCCCCCGGCGTCGGCCTCGCTGCGCCGCAGGTGGGAGTCGATCTGCGCCTCGCGGTGGTCGACGTCACCATCGGGGAGGACCCGTCCCAGGTGACGGTGCTGGTCAACCCCGAGGTCGTCGAGAGCTCGGGCCTGGACTCCGATGTCGAAGGCTGCCTGTCGCTGCCTGGCATCACCGACAAGGTGGACCGCCCGGTTTCCGTCACCGTGCGGGCGCAGGATCTGGAGGGCCATCCCCTCGAGCTGCAGGCCGAGGGCTTCCATGCCCGCGCCCTCTGCCACGAGATCGACCACCTGGACGGCATCCTCTTCCCCGACCACCTGCGCGGCCTGCGGAAAGAACGCGTCCGGCGTCAGCTCAAGAAGCTGGCCGACGAGGTCGAGGTGCACGCTTGAGGGGGTCGAAAAGGGCCAGCGTCACTACGGGCCTCCTCCTCCTCGCCGCCCTCGCCGTCGCCTCCCTGCTCTCCCAGGCGGCCTGCGGCGGCGGTGGCGGGGGAGGCGGCCCCACCCAGCCCACGCCGACGCCGACGCCGGTGGCGGGCATCGTCTTCTCTCCCGCGGGAGCGCCGGCGAGCAACACCGTCTTTCTGGCCTCCGGCGCCGCGACGACGGCGACGACGCTGGTCCTCGAAGTGCGGGCGAGCCAGGTCACCGATCTGTACGGTGTGGCCTTCGACCTCACCTATCCGAGCGCCCAGCTAACCTTCTCTCGCGCCACTGTGGGACCCCTGCTGGGTGCCTCGGGCTCCGTGCAGGCCGCCGTCTCCGCCCCGGGCACGCTGGTGGTGGGCGGCTCGCATCTCGGGGCCGTGCCCGGCGCCAACGGCTCCGGCGTCTTGCTGACCCTCGAATTCACCGCCACCGCCGCCGGCACGGGAAGCTTCGCCTTCGCCCGCAACTCAGGCTTCAACTCCTCGGGTCAGACCCTGGCCGGCACCTCCTGGCTCGCCGGCTCCGTGCAGGTCACCCGCTGATTCGATTCAACCCTACCCGTCCCTTGAGCGAACCCTAGAAATGACGACCGAGCTCGTGCTCTTCAACACCCTCGGGCGCAAGCTCGAGGCCTTCAACCCCCTCGTCCCCGGCGAGGTCCGCATCTACACCTGCGGCCCCACCGTCTACAACGAAGTCCACATCGGCAACCTGCGCACCTTCAGCTTCGGCGATCTGCTGCGGCGCAGCCTGCGCCACCTCGGCTACAAGGTCACCCAGGTGATGAACCTCACCGACGTGGACGACAAGACCATCCTGGGCGCCCACAAGGCCGGCATCTCGCTCACCGAGTACACCACGCCGTTCATCCAGACCTTCCTGCGGGACCTGGAGTCGCTGCACATCGAGAGGGTCGAGCACTTTCCCAAGGCGACCGACCACGTGGCGCAGATGATTCGCCTGATCGAGACGCTGGTGGCGAAGGATTACGCCTACGTCAGCGACGGCTCCGTGTTCTTCAGCATTGGCAAGGATACGGACTACGGCCGCCTCTCCGGCTTCGACCTCGACCAGGCCCGGCAGGGCGAGCGCGTGGCCTCCGACGAGTACGGCAAGGAGGACGTGCGCGACTTCGTCCTCTGGAAGGCCGTCAAGCCCGACGAGCCCTCCTGGGAGTCGCCCTGGGGACCGGGCCGGCCGGGCTGGCACATCGAGTGCTCGGCGATGAGCATGGAGCTGCTGGGCGAGACCTTCGACCTCCACTGCGGCGGCGTCGATCTCATCTTCCCCCATCACGAGAACGAGATCGCGCAGAGCGAGAGCGCCACGGGCAAGCCGTTCGTCCGCACCTGGCTGCACTCCGAGCACCTGCTGGTGGACGGGCAGAAGATGTCCAAGTCGCTGGGCAACCAATATACGCTGCCGCAGCTCCTGGAGCGGGGGTACTCGGCGCGGGCGCTGCGCTACCTCTTCCTCTCGGTTCACTACCGCCAGAAGCTCAACTTCACCTTCGAGTCGCTGGACGGCGCGGCGGGAGCCTTGCGGCGGGTGGACGAGATGCGCTTCCGCCTCCACCACGCGGCGGAGAAGGGCGATCCGGACGGGCGCCTCGCCGAGGCCGCGGACCGCCTGCGCCGCGACTTCGCCGCCGGCCTGGCGGAGGACCTCAACATCGCCGTGGCCCTCGCCGCCGTCTTCGCCTTCGTCAAGGAGGTGAACGTGGCCATCGAGGAGGGGCGCATCGGCCAGGGGGACAAGCCGCGGGTGGTGGACGCCCTGGCGGACGTCGACCGCGTGCTGGGCGTGCTCGACGCCACGGCCTGGGAGACGGGAGCCGGAGACGACGATTCGGCCGAGATCGAGCAACTGATCCAGGACCGTAAGGCCGCCCGCGAGCGCCGCGACTTCGCCGCCTCCGACCGCATCCGCGACGAGCTGACGGCGCGGGGGATCGTGCTCGAGGACACGCCGCAGGGGACGCGGTGGAAGAGGAAGTGAGCCTGGGTCCCCCATGAGCGCCGACTTCCGCGACCAGCCTCACGCCCGGGCGCGGGGACGGGTGGGGGAGGACGACGCCGTGGCCTGGCTCGCGGTCCAGGGCTACGAGATCTTGCAGCGCAACCTGGTGAACCACGGCGGCGAGATCGACGTCGTGGCAAGGGATGGCGCCGTCCTCTGCTTCCTGGAGATCAAGGCGCGGGACGGCGACCGCTTCGGCCCCGCCATCGCGGCCGTGACCTTCACCAAGCAGCGCCGCCTCTCCCGGGCGGCCTCCCTCTACATCGTCGCCCACCGTTGCCACAACGATCCCTGCCGCTTCGACGTCCTGGGCCTCGACCGCGAGGGCGGGGGCTGGCGCTATACGCTCATCAAGAACGCCTTCCCCTACAACCCTGGTCCCGCCCGGCGCAGCCGGTAGGGCGTACGGGTGTGCCCGGAGGCTTTCCCGAGTGGGGGAGAAGGGTCCCGTCTTGACAGCCCCGCCTCCCATGACTATCCTGTGCGAGCTTGTTGGGCGGGAATAGCTCAGTGGTAGAGCACAACCTTGCCAAGGTTGGGGTCGCGGGTTCAAATCCCGTTTCCCGCTCCAGACGTTCCAGATTGTGACCTTCGAGACCGCGGACGCACTTTCCGCGATCTGCTAGAATCCTCAAGGCCGCGCAATGCGGCTTGCCCGTTTTCAGGGCGACGTAGCCAAGTGGTAAGGCGAGGGTCTGCAAAACCCTTATTCAGCGGTTCGATCCCGCTCGTCGCCTCCAAGGTCTCTTCTCTTCCTCCCCCCTGCCTCACTCCGGTCCGGCATCACGAACACCCGCCGCGCCAGCTCCGAGCCGAGCGTCCCCGGCTGGTAATAGCGGTCGAGCACCGAGGGCTTCCAGGTCAGCAGGTCCGGGTGGGACGCCGCGAAATCCTCCCACGTTTTTCCCGCTTCGGTGCGCTCCATCCGCTCGCGGATCAGCAGCAGGAAGGCCCAGGTGATGGTCTCGTGGTAGAGCCCCGGGTGGCCGTTGGCGGTCGCGAAGCGGCGGAGACCCTCGGCGAAGCGCGTCAGGGCTTCGAGGGGCGAGTGGCGCCGCAGGTAGATCCAGGCCAGACGGACGTGATCGCGGTGGTGGAAGGCGGAGTTGGGCAAGGTGGTGTCCTCGAAACGGGCGACGAAGTCGTCGTCGGTCAGAGTCTCGGTGATCCCAGGCATTGCGGTCGTTGCGGGCATGGTTTATTTCTCCACCAGGCGGTGACTGGCCGTGGCGTCCAGGTCCAGGCCGTAGACTTTCTTCAGGTCCGCGATCCGCTGAAGCGTTTCGGTGCTGAAGGGGCTCTTTCCTTCAAAGGCATGGAGGACGATCCCCTCCAGCAGGTCTCCCAGCGACAGGTCGCAGAGCTCGGCCAGCGCCTTCAGCACCTTGAGCAGGCGTTTTTCCAGTCTCACTCCGGTCTGTACCCTCTCGACGAGCAGCTTGTCTCCCTCGGGACTCATGGCTCAGGTCCTCCTTGGCCAACTGTACCATGGTACCAAGATAACGAAAGATGTCGACAGCGCGAGGGCTTCCCCTGATAGAATCGTCCGCCCGGGCCGGAGTGGCGAAATGGCAGACGCAGGAGACTTAAAATCTCCCATCCGCGAGGGTATACGGGTTCGAGTCCCGTCTCCGGCACCATCGAATTCTCCGCGAGGAGAGGAAGGCTGCAAGTGAACGAAGACATCCGCCCGGACGCTTCCGCGCGCCCTCGCCGTTGCCTGCTGATCGAGGACCATGTCGACGCCGCCGAGAGCCTGGCGATGCTGCTCGAGCTCATCGGCCACGAGGTCGCGGTGGCTTTCGACGGCGCCGGCGGTCTGGAGAAGGCCCGCACCCTGCGTCCGGAGGTCGTGCTCTGCGACATCGGCCTGCCCGGCATGGACGGCTATGCCGTGGCCCGTGCCCTCCGGGCGGCTCCCGAGACCGTCTCAACCTTCCTCATCGCCTTGACAGGCTACGGGCAGGACGACGACCGCCGCCGCGCTCTGGAAGCCGGCTTCGACGCGCACCTCGTCAAGCCCGTCGATCTGGAAGCCCTCCGCCTCCTGCTGGCGAGGTGAGGGGTTGTTGGGGCGGAAACTCGGATCGCGGAGTACGCCGCTGACAAATAGACGCCCCGGCGGGGTTCCCCGCGGGGCGTCTCTACTTTGGGGAGGGTCTCGAAGCGGGGGCTACTTCCCGCCGGAGCGGGAGTCGATCCAGATTCGCACGTTCTCGTCGTTGCCGTTGACGGTCAGCAGCTCGCCCTCGCCGCGGCGGGCCAGAGCTTCGAGGGCGGCGTTGAAGTTGAGGTCGTCGCCGTCGCTGGAGAAGAGGGCGGCCACCACGTCGAGGGGAACCTTGATGTCGACGTCCTCGCCGTGCTCGCCGCGGTCCCTGGCCTTCAGGCGCAGGTAGTCGCCCTGCTTGCCGATCTGCACGTCGGAGTCCTTGTCCTTGACGGTGATGTAGTGGACGTCGGGGCCTTCCGCGATCTCGCGCCAGGCCCGGCGCAGCTCGCTCACGGAGAGGTCCTTGTCCCGCACGTGGAGGCGCCGCGAGCCGTGGCCCTTCTCCTCCAGCATGGGGGCCATGTTGCGCACCATCGAGAGGGGAAGGTTGATGTTGGCCTGCTCGGTTTTGTCACCTTTGCCGTTGACGTCGATGTGCAGCCAGAGATCGGACGCGGTGGCCCGGTGCGCCGTTGCCACCAGGCCCGCCGCCAGAAGCGCCATCCCGAAAAATTTCTTGCCGTTCATTGTCGTTCTCCTTGGATCAAACCGGTTCGTCCGGTTTCAAAGAGCCAGACGATGGCGAAAGGGGAAACGTTTCACGGCCTTTACAGCTTGATGCCTTCGAGCTCGTCGATGCGCTCGCGGACGAGGTCGAAGCCGCCCTGCCAGAAGGAGCGGTCGGTCATGTCGATGCCAACTTCGGCGAGGATGTGCTCCGGCCGGGCTGAGCCGCCGTAGGAGAGCAGGCGCAGGTAGCCGGGCTTGAAGGCTTCGCCCTGCTCCTGGAACCGCCGGTAGAGGGCGAGCACCAGGAGCTGGCCGAAGCTGTAGGCGTAGCAATAGAAGGGCGTCTGGTAGATGTGGGGAATGGAGAGCCACTCGTAGCGGAACTCCGGGGCCACCTCGACGCTGTCGCCGAACTGCTCGCGCAGCTTCTCCATGTAAAGGTCCGACAGCTCCTCGGTGGAGCGGCCGTCGCGGATGGCGGCGTGGGCCTCGATCTCGAAGAGCACGAAGTAGGCCTGGCGCAGCACGGTGGCATAGACGTCGTCCACCGCCGCGGCCAGCAGCTCGCGGCGGGCCAGCGGATCGGTCTCCTCGCGCAACAGGCGGTCGGTCATCAGCATCTCGCCGAACACCGAGGCCGTTTCGGCCAGCGGCAGCGAGGCGTGCTGGGTGAGGCTCGAATGGCCGCCGGCCAGCATGCTGTGGATGGCGTGGCCGAGCTCGTGGGCCAGGGTGGCGACGTCGCGCACCCGGCCGGCGAAGTTCACCAGCACCCAGGGCGTGTACTTGGGCAGCACGGTGAAGCAGAAGGCTCCCCCCCGCTTGCCGCGGCGGATCTCGCTGTCGAGATGGTTCTCGGCGAACACTTTGTTGGCCAGGGTGGCAAAGTCGGGATGGAAGTCCTCGAAGGTCTCCAGCACCGAGCGCACCGCGCTCGAGTACTCGACCTTGCGGTCCGAGGTCGCAAGCGGGGCATAGACATCGTAGCGGCGAAGCCGTTCGAGCCCCAGCCAGCCGGCCTTCATGCGGAAGTAGCGCTGGAAGAGGGGGGCGTTCTCCCGGGCGACGTCCAGCAGCACCTCGACGGCGCGATCAGGGATGTCGTTGTCGAGGTTGCGCACGGAGATGGGGGAGGGGTAGCCCCGCACGCCGATCTGCTCGTCGTGCCAGTCGCGCACCCGGTTGACGTAGACCTGGCCCAGGATGTTGGCTTCCTGGGCGTAGACCCGGTAGAGCTCCTGGTAGGCCGCGGAGCGCAGCTCCGCCTTGGGAGAGAAGGCGTGGCTCATCAGCTCGTCGCGGGTGAGGCGCCGGGTTTCGCCGTCCACCTCGAGCGTGAACTCCAGGCGGTTGGTGAGCATGGAGTAGAGCGTCATGACGGCGCCGATGCCGTTCTCGTCCTTGGTGTTGATGATCTGCTCGGACTTCTCGTCGAGGGTGAACGGCTTGAAGCGCCGGAGATCCTGAAGGTAGTGCCGGTAGTCGCCGCCGTGCTCGGAGTCGCTCGGCAGCAGGCGCCAGGCCTCGTCGTCGGGCAGGCTGCGCCACCAGAGGGTGAAGAAGAGGATGCGGTTGCTCACCGCCGTGCTCGCCTGCCGTACGCGGTTGCGGAAAGTCAGCGCCTCCTGGCTGCCGGTGTCGGAGTAGAACCAGAGCGAGGCATAGCCGGAGATCACCTGGATGCGGTTGAGCAGGGCCTCGTACTGGCGCAGGATGGCGAGGAGCTCCGTCGGGTCCATCCCGGGATCGAGGCTCGCGCGCCGGCCTTCGAAGGCGGTGGCGGCGTTGTCGATTTCGGTCAGCCAGGCGGTGAAGATGGATTCGCTGGGCTCCGGCAGCAGCTCGGAAAGATCCCAGCCGCTCAAGGAATAGGTCGGGGTGGTGCTCGTGATGACGGTCATTTCTTTTTCGTGTTGGGATGTCGCCCGGGGTTAAGACGTGTGCCAGTGGCTCAAGCGGTGCGGCGGACCGGCACGGCGCCGGTCCGCCCTGGCGACTCATTTTAGCCGAGGTGGGGGAAGGATCACCGCCGAAACGCTTTTTTCCTTGGCCAGACCATTGAGGCGGGCGAGGTCGGTGTCCCAGATCGTACGCAGCTTGGCGAGCTGGGCGTCGATTGAGGCCGTGACCTGGTTCTTCACCGCCACGGCCTGGGCGGTGGGGCGGTTGTCGCCCAGCGAGGCGGAGTCGGCCACGGAGTTGAGCTTGTCGTCGAGCTTGATGGGGAAGTTGAGCGGATCTTCCTCGCTACGGTTCTTGGTCTGGTAGAGCGCCTCCTCGACCTCGGTCATCTTCTTGTCGACGTCCTTGGCGGCGGCCACCACGGGCTTCTGGGCCTCATCCTTGGCCAGCCGCTTCTCGATCTCCTGGAGCTGCGCCCGCACGTCGCGGATGCGGCGGATGGCGTCGTGGGTCTCGGTGAGCTTGGCGTGGATCTCCTGGAGGAACTGGAACTGGGCGTCCAGGTCCGCCTGGGTGGCGGAGGAGCGCGGGTCCTTGCGGATCTCGAAGGGTTGAGTCAACGTCTCGCCGCCGGCGGTGAGGCGGGCCTGGTAGCGGCCCGGCACGGCCAGGGGCTGCACCGGGTCGCCGCTCCACAGGATCATGCCGGGGAACTTGGCGGCGGCGGGCCAGCGCAGGTCCCAGACGAAGCGGTTGTGCCCGGCCTCGGTGGGGATCTTCGGCTGCTCCTCCTCGCCTTCCGCCGCCTCCTTCTCATCTTTCTCCTCTTTCTCGACTTCCTTGCCCTTGTCCTGATTCGCCTCCTCGGCCTTGGCGGCGGCGGGCGGCTTCGCAGGCTGGTCCTTCTTGTCCTTGCCTTCTTCGGCGGGCTTGCCGGCGAAGGTCTGGATCACCTTGCCGTCGGCGCCGAGGATCTCCAGCTTCACCTTGCCGGCCTGCGCGGCCGGCGGCGCTTCCTTCAGGTAGTAGTCGATGATGGCGCCGCTGGGCGGATTGGTGCCCACGCCCTGAGGCCTGCCGAAGCTGAAGGCGGACCCCAGCCGGAGGGCGGGAGCAACCGGATAGAGATAGGCCTTGGCGGCGGCCGGATCGGAGCCGGCCTTGGGGCCCACCGCCTGGCGCAGCGGCTGGAGATCGTCCAACACCCAGAAGCCTCTCCCCTGGGTGGCGGCGACGAGGTCGTCGTCCTTCACCGTCAGGTCGGCGACGGGCACCAGCGGCAGGTTGAGCTGCAGGGCTTGCCAGCGGGCGCCGTCGTCGAAGGAGATGTAGGCCCCCCGCTCGGTGCCGGCGTAGAGCAGGCCGCGGCGGGTGGGGTCGGCGCGCACCACGCGGGTGAAGTGGGCGGGATCAATGCCGGAATCGATGCGTTGCCAGGTGGCGCCGTAGTCGGCGGTCTTGTAGAGATAGGGACGGAAGTCGTCGGATTTGTACATCGTCGCCGCCACGTAGGCGGCGCCCTTGTCGTGCGGGCTGGCGTCGATGGCGTTGATCTGAATCCACTCCGGGATTCCCTTGGGGGTGACGTTCTTCCAGGTCTTGCCGCCGTCGCGGGTGACGTGGATGAGGCCGTCGTCCGAGCCGGCCCAGATCGTTCCCGGCTCCAGGGGGGACTCCGCGACGGCGAAGATCGTGCCGTAATACTCGACGCTGGTGTTGTCCTTGGTGATCGGGCCGCCGGAGGAGCCGAGGCGGGTCTTGTCGTTGCGCGTCAGGTCGCCGGAGATGGCGGTCCAGCTCTGCCCCGAGTCGGTGCTCTTGAACAGCACCTGGGCCGCGGCGTAGAGGGTGGCCGGGTCGTTGGGCGAGAAGACGATGGGGAAGTTCCACTGGAAGCGGTATTGGATGTCGCCCGCCGCGGCGCCCATGGGGTTGTCCGGCCAGGGGTTGACGTCGCGCATCTCGCCGGTTGAGTGGTTGAGGCGGGTCAGCAGGCCGCCGTAGGAGCCGCCGAAGACGACGTCGGAGTTTTTGGGATCAGGCACGATATAGCCGCTCTCGCCGCCGGCCGTGGGGCTCCAATCGCCGGGGCCGATGCCCGCGCCGCTGCCGCGGGAGAGGATGCGCACTGCCGAGTTGTCCTGCTGCGCGCCCAGGATGCGGTAGGGGAAGTGGGTGTCGGTCGAGACGCGGTAGAACTGGGCCGTCGGCTGGTTGCTCTGCGGCGTCCAGGTGACGCCGCCGTCGGTGGAGACGTTGACGCCGCCGTCGTTGGACTCGATCATCCGCTGCGGATCTTCGGGGGCGATCCACATATCGTGGTTATCGCCGTGGGGCGTGCGGATGGTGGTGAAGGTGCGGCCGCCATCCTTGGAGCGGTGGAACTGGACGTTGGGCACGTAGACCACCTCCTCGTCCTTGGGATCGGCGAAGATGCGGCTGTAGTACCAGGCGCGCTGGCGCAGATCGCTATGTCCGCTGGTTTTCGCCCAGGTCTTGCCGCCGTCGCGCGAGCGGTAGACGCCCCCCTCCTTGGCCTCGATAAGGGCGTAGAGGTTCTCCGGATTGGAGGGCGAGACGGTGACGCCGATGATCCCCAGGATCCCCTTGGGAAAGCCGGTGTTGAAGCTCAGCTCGTTCCAGGTGTCGCCGCCGTCGGTGGACTTCCACAGGCCGCTGCCGGGGCCGCCGCTCTCCAGGCTGTAGGGCGTGCGGCGCACGTTCCACATCGAGGCGTAGAGCACCCGCGGGTTGACCGGGTCCATCACGAGGTCGACGGCGCCCACCTTGTCGTTGACGTAGAGGACGCGGTCCCAATGGGCGCCGCCGTCCTTGGAGCGATAGACGCCGCGCATCTCGTTGGGGCCGAAGAGATGGCCGAGGACGGCGGCGTAGACGAGGTCGGGATTCTTGGGATGGATGCGGATGCGGGGGATGTGCCGCGAGTCGGTGAGCCCGGAGTGCTTCCAGGTCTTGCCGGCGTCGGTGGACTTCCACACGCCGTCGCCGTGGGAGACGTTGCCGCGCACCGTGACCTCGCCGCCGCCCACGTAGACGACGTTGGGGTCCCACTCGGAGACGGCGACGGCGCCGATCGAGCCGCCGTAGGTGCCGTCGGAGACGCTCTTCCAGGAACGGCCGCCGTCGGTCGTCTTCCAGACGCCGCCGCCGGTGGCTCCGAAGTAATAGGTGTTGCGGTCGCCGGGGATGCCGGTGACCGCCGCCGATCGGCCGCCCCGGTAGGGGCCGACCTCGCGCCACTTCAGGGACTTGAAGAGGGCCGGATCGACCGGCGGGGGGGCCGGCTTGGTTGTTGTGGGGGCTGGCTTGGCGGCGTGCGCAGCCGTGCCGGCAGTCAGCGCGACGATCGCGAGAAGGAGCAGGCTCGGGCAACGGCGGATTGAATTCATCAGCGGAGATCTCCCTTGAGATCTCCGCTTTTTACCACAGGCCCCTACTTGTAGTCGTCGAGGGTGAGCTTCTCGAACGGCAGGCCGAAGGGGTGGAACAGGTTGAACACCGGCTGCTCGATCACCTCGGCGAAGCGCAGGAAGAAGGGGCCCAGCTCCTCGATCTCAGAGCTGCCGGACTCGATCCCTGAGTACTCCTCAGGCGTGAGGCCGGTCTTCTCGGCCACCTGCTCGGGGGTGAGTTGGCGGGCTTCCCGGTGCTTGCGGATCAGCTCCCCGGCCTGGCCGGCCCGGGTGTCCGCGGACTTGCCGGAGGGTGCGAACATCCGGCTGGTGGGCACGTTGAGGGCCACCGCCAGGTCGCGGATGGCCGGCCCCCAACGCTCGGCCGGCGAGTTGCCGGCCTCGACGTCACGATATTTTTCGGGGGAGACGCCAAGCTTCTCGGCCATCTCTTCGGCGGAGAGCTTCTTGCGCTCCCTTTCTTTCATCAGGACTTCACCTTGTTTCACGTCCCCTCCTCGCTATCTCGGGATGGTGGCTCGAACAGGCGCCGGGATCCCGGCTGAGCCGACGTTCTTCTTCAGGGTACCGATGCTAGCACAGCAGCCAGCTCAAGATCCCCTCTGCTCCTCTGGTGCCTTCCCCCCGTCCAGGCGGGACAACTCATCCGTGTTTGTGCTCGCCGATCAGGGCCTTGAGGGCATCGATGGGGCGGCGGTCGGGGCTCATCAGCTTGAGGGCCCGCCGCAGATGGGCCTCGGCCTCGGCGGCGTGGCCGAGCCGGCCTTGAATCTCGCCGGCATAGAGCTCCGCGAGACCGCAGTGGGGGTCGATCCGCAACGCTTCGGTCAGCTCGCGTAGCGAGCGGTCGGCATAGGCCGACGAGACCACGAAGCGGCACCAGGCGGTCTCGGCGGCGTAGGTCCCGTTCTGCGGGTCGCAGTCGGCGGCGAACTCGAGAAGCACCAGGGCGTCGCGGGGCTTGTCCGCTTCGAGCAGCGCCTTGCCCTTTTTGTACTGGGCCTCCGCGTCCAGGAGGTCCGTCTTGATGGCGAAGCTCGCCGCCGGCTTCTTCGCCCGCTCGTCGCGCAGGGTCTTGCGGCGGAAGAGGAGCGTGCCGCGCTGCTCGCGGTCACAGAGCTCGCCGTAGGCACGGGCGCCGGCCAGGAAAAGATCTTGCGCCCGCTCCGCCATCGCCGCCAGGTCCGGGTGGTCGAGGGTCCAGGGCGTGAACCGGCGGGAGAAGGCGAGGAACTTCTCGTCGATCACCTGGGCCGTCGCCTCTTCCGGCACGCCCAGGAGATCGAAGGCGTCCTGCCGGCGGTAGGAGAGGTAGGTCTGCATGATTTCGTTGCGCCGCCGCTCCAGATCCTGGGGAGTTGGGGTGGCCGGCTCGGCTTTCGCGGCCGCCGGGGTTGGCGGCGGCCTCTCCGGCTCGGCGGGAGCGGGGGCTGGCGCCGGCGCCGCGAGGGAAGGGAGCGGGAACGTCCCCGTGGCCGCGAGCGGTGGGCGTAGCGGCGGCGCGGCGCCGATCAGCTCCTTCGGCACCGTGTCCGCGGCGACCGCGACGCCGAGGATGCAGAGGGCGTAGAGGAGGCGCGTGATCTCGTCCACCGGCAGCCCGGTCACTTCGGCGAGCTCGCCCATCCGGCGCCCGGACCGTAGCGCCTCGGCAAGCTGCGCCTGCCGGGGACTGAGGCGGATCTCCTCCAGGGGGAAGGGAGGGCGGGGATTGAGCACCAGCCGCGTGCCCACCAGGGGGCCGACCGCCATGTCCACCTGCTCTTGAGGAGCGAAGCGGGTAACACCGGTCAGAATGAGTTGCGGTACCTTGACCTTGAGCGACGACGCGGACTGAGGCGCCTCCTCCAGCCAGCGTAGCTCGCCCTCGTTCCAGGTGAAGAGGTCGAGGAGCTTCTTGGCCAGGTTCTGCTGCAGGATGCGGAACAGGTCCATGGCCGAGACCAACCCGTTCTCCAGCAGCACCTCGCCCATCGGTACGCCGCGGGCGGCCGACTTCGACAGCGAGGCGGTGAACTCCTCCTCGCTGAGCTTGCCTTCCAGCACCATGTAGCGGCCGAGGGTCTCGTGCGCCAGGTTGGAGCGGCAGTCGACCGGCACGCCGTCCTCCAGCAGGATGCGTTTCCACACCTGCCGGCGGCGCACCTCCAGAACCAGCGTGTGGCGCTGCTGGGCATGGGCGAGCAGCAGCGGCGCGAAGGGCACCTCGACGAGGCTGCCTTCGCGAAGCTGCGAGATCTCCTGCAATTGCCGCGAGGTCGGAATCAAGGGTTAGAGGCTAAACCGCCGCTTCGCGGCCTGTCAACGGTTCATGTTGCCAAAGGCCCGCGCTCGCATACAATCCGCCGATGGCAAAACCCCACTTCCTGCTCGATGGGCCGAAAGGCCCGACGATCGTGCTCGCCCATGGCGCCGGAGCGCCGATGGATTCGCCTTTCATGGATGCCATGGCCGCGGGTCTCGCCGAGGGCGGCCTGCGGGTGGTGCGCTTCGAGCTGCCCTATATGCGCCGCCGGCGGGAGAACGGCGAGAAGCGGCCGCCGGACCGCGAGCCCGTGCTGCGCGAGGCGTGGCTCGAGGCCATCGCCTCCCTCGGCGGCGGCGCGCAGCTGGTGATTGGCGGCAAGTCGCTGGGCGGCCGCATCGCGAGCCTGGTGGCCGACGAAGCCGGCGCCCGCGGCCTGGTCTGCCTCGGCTACCCGTTCCATCCGCCCGGCGCGCCGGAAAAGCTCCGCACGGCCCATCTGAAGAGCCTGCGTACCCCGACGCTGATCGTGCAGGGCACCCGCGACGCTCTCGGCTCGCGGGACGAGGTCGCGGGCTATGGGCTGTCGCCGGCCATCCGCATCGCCTGGCTGGAGGACGGCGATCACTCGTTCAAGCCGCGCGTCTCGTCGGGACGGACGGAGACCCAGAACCTCGCCACCGCGGTGGCGGAGGTGCTGCGCTTCGTCGAGACCTTGTGACCCCCGGTGTCGCCGGCCAGTGGGCGGCTCTCGGCGCCGCGGGATGCTGGGCGTTCTCGGCCCTGGCTTTCGACGTCGCCGCCCGCCGGCTGGGCGCCCTGGTCCTCAATCCTATCCGGCTGCTTCTCGCCTTCGGCTTCCTCTCGCTCCTCGCCTGGGGCCTGCGGGGCATTCCGCTGCCCGTGGACGCGACACCCCGCACCTGGGCCTGGCTCGCCGTCTCCGGCCTCGTCGGCTTCGTCTTCGGCGATTTCTGCCTGTTCCGGGCCTTCCTGATGATCGGCCCCCGGCTCTCGATGCTGATGATGTCGCTCGCGCCGCCGTTGACCGCGATCATCGGCTGGCTGCTGCTGGGGGAGACCCTCAAGGGGCGCGATCTGCTGGGAATGGCGCTCACCGTCACCGGCATCGCCTGGGCCGTCCTGGACAAGAAGCCCGCCCGGGGGGAGGACGGGCCACCCGGCCGCCACGTCTCGATCCTCGGGGTCTTCCTCGGCTTCTGCGGCGCCCTCGGCCAGGCCGGCGGGCTGGTGCTGAGCAAGCTCGGCATGGGTGACTACGACGCCGTGGCCGCCACCCAGGTGCGGGTGCTGGCGGGCATCGCCGGCTACGCCGTGCTCTTCCTCCTCTTTCACTGGTGGCGGCGGATGCGGCCGGCGCTGCGCGACGGCCGGGCTCTCTCCTTCGCCGCGGTGGGCGCCTTCTTCGGCCCCTGCGTCGGCGTCTCCCTGTCGCTCTACGCCGTTCACCGCACGGTGGCGGGAGTGGCGGCCAGCATCATGGCGCTCACCCCCATCCTGCTCATTCCGCTGGTCGTCCTCCTGCGCCGGGAGCGCGTCGGCTTCGGCGGCGTGGCCGGCGCGGCGGTGGCAGTGGCCGGAGTGGCCCTGCTCTTCCTTTAACGGTTTGGAGAGATTTGCCGTTGACTTCTATGGCAATCTGACATAGAGTCACCGCCAGTTCCGATGTACGAGTTCCTTTCCCGAAGGAGGATACGAGGTATGAGATCGAAGCCTATCTGGTGGCTGATGGTTCTCGTCCTGCTGACCGCGACGGCCGCCCCGATGCTGGGCCAGCCGCAGCTCGCGGGGGCCGAGTTCCGGGTCAATGGCGACACCAACGCGCAACTACGCAATCCCGCGATCGCCTTCAGCGGCAACGGCACGGCAATGGTGGTCTGGGAGGATGACCAGCATGGCCTGCGGGGCCGGTTCTACAACAGCGACGGCAACGCCCTCTCCGCTGAGCTGCCCCTGGTGGCCAACGTGAAGCTCCAGGGCCTGCCGGCGCACGGCATCGAGGTCGTCCGCAAGGACGCGGCCGTGGCCTCCCTGCCCGGCGGCGGTTTCGTCGTCGCCTGGACCGAGGAGAGGGACAACGTCAGCACCGACATCCTCTTCGAGAGCCGGCAGGTGATCGACCGCAACGTGGTGGCGCAGAAGTTCTCCGCCACTGGGGCGCCAGAGGGCACCCCGACCCGCCTCAATGCGGCAGTCGTCGGCTATCAGAGCCAGCCCAAGATCCTCGTGCGCAATGGCAGCCTGGATCCCTTCGTGGTCTGGCAGACGGGCTCCGGCATCTTTGGCCGCGCCGTCCGTCCCGAGAAGAGCAAGGCTGTCGGTCCCGAGGTGAAGATCAGCTCCGGTCCGGGCGGCAATCCGGCGATCACCGCCGACGCGTCGGGCAACTTCCTGGTCTCCTGGGAAGGGGCCGACCGCGACTCGCAGGGCGTCTATGCCCGCCTGTTCGACAAGGCGGCTTCGCCCCGGGGCGGCGAGTTCCTCGTCAATTCCACGACGACCGGCCTGCAGCGGCGCCCGGCGGTGTCCTCGGTGAAAGGCGGCGGCTGGCTGGTGGTCTGGCAAGGCCAGGGAGCCACGGCCAAGGACGCCCACATCTATGGGCAGTTCCTGGGCGGTGGCGGCTCCTTCCTCGGACCCGAGCTGCGCGTCAGCCAGGGCTTTGGCCCGACGCAGATCGCGCCCGCCGTGGCCCAGCTCGCGAACGGCAACTTCGTGGTCGCCTGGACCGACTGGAAAGATCCCTTCCCGATCGGCGTCTTCGGCGTCGAGCTCGACAAGCTCGGCAACGCCCAGGGCGACGAGATGGAGATCAACAGCCGGCCGATCGGCTCGCAGGTGCGCACCACGCTCGCGGTTTTCGGCTCGACCGTCCTGGTTCCCTGGGAAGGTTTCACCGACAGCAACACGCATCCGGGCATCTCGGCCCGCCGCCTGACCTTCTAGGCGCTCTTGCTGAACCGTCCGGCATGGCCTTCGCGCCCTGCCGGACGGGTCTCACCCCCGAACCCGCCGGCCAGCCCGGCGGTTTTTTTTGTTTAGAGCAGCTTCGAATCGTGATCCGCCCACACCAGGCCGGACATCACCTTGGGCAGGAACCGGGTCGACTTGGCGGGCAGCATCTGGCCGCCGGCGATGGCCTCGGCGAAAGCCGCGGGCTGCATGGGGGGGAGCCAGACGCCGGTGCCCAGGTCGCCGGCCGCCACCTGGTCCCACAGCTCCCTGGGATCGGAGCGGTAGACCACGGTGCCGTCGGTGGAGGCCTCCGGCGGCAGGCCGAGAGCCGGGAGGACCGCGTCCTGGAAGATCTCCACCCCCAGCTTCGGCGAATCGAAGCGCCACACCTCGGGCGCGCGGCCGAGCACCCAGACGCCCAAAGCGGGTTGGGTTGCGGCGGCCACGGCGGCGGCGAGCTCCTGACCGCTCTTGCCCGTGAACGGCTCCACGGCCGATGGCAGGCCGGCCAGCCGCGCCACGTCGACGGGCTCCTTGAACGCCCGGTGAATGGGGTCGATCGTCAAGGCGGGAGAGTCGAGGCTGGTGATGACGGCGAGCTTGGCGGCGGCGGCGGTGCCGCCGGCGGCGTGGTGCGCGGCCGCGAAGCGCTGGCCCACCTTGTAGCGGTGGTGGCCATCGGCGATCGCCGACGGCACGTCGAGGACGTCGCGGTAGCGTTCGATGCGGCCGGGGTCGTCGATGCGGTAAAGGACGTGGAGGTGGCCGTCGGCGTCGCGGTGGCGTACCAGCGCCTGCGCTCCCTGAAGGTCCTCGCGCAGCAGGGCGTCGAGCTGTCCATGGTCCTCGGAGAGCAGCAGCACGGGCTCGAGGTCCACCCGCGTGGCGTCCAGCAGCTTCGTGCGATCGGCCAGCGGCTTGTCGAGCGTCTGCTCGTGCGGGCGGATCACCGCCGGGTCCTCGTAGCGCACGAGGCCGAGGAGGCCCAGGCGCTCGCCGCCACCGCCAAGCTCGATGACATAGGGGTAGACCGCCGGCCGCGGATCGCGGGTGATGACTCCCTCGCGCAGCCACTTGTGGTGCAGGGCGGCGGCGAACGGGTAGGGGTCGCCGCCTTCCGGGGCCACCGGCTTGCTGAGATGGACGAACTGATGGGGCGACTGGGCGTGGAAGCGGTCGCGCAGCGTGTCGTTGATCTGATCGTAAGGCGGGGCGGCCAATTCTCCCGCGGTGTCCGCGGCGGCCGGGTCTCCGGCTTGGGGCGTGTAATGAAGTCCTTCGAAAGCGTACAGGCGCATGGTTTCTCCTCACAGTCCAGCCCGGATCGGGCGCGGGCATTCTAACCCGGGGCCCTGGGCGCCGTGAGTGAGGAGGACCCTTACGACGCGGGCACGAGAAGCCGGTCGCCGGCCGCAATTGCCGTCGACTTCGCAAGTTTCGGGTTGACGCGGATGAGAGACGCTTCCTTCACTCCCCAGATGCGCGCGACGTCGGCCAGTGTTTCGCCGCTGATGACGTCGTGAAAGAAGACGTTCACGGCGAAGACGCCGTCCTTCGGGTCGTAGGTCGTGAAACTGGACTTCGGGACCCATTCGCCGCCGAGCGTGAAGATGTTGCCCTCAGGCTTGGCGATGCCGAGCCGTTTGGCCAGCGCCGGTACCTTCTCGCCCGGCAGGGGAATGATGAGCGACCCCTCGTAGCGGACGTTGTTATTGCCGGCCGCGTCCTCGTCCGCGCGAAAGTCGCCCTTTCGAATGCCGAGGCTGGCGGCGGTGGTCGAGTGCTCGCGCCGTATGCGATTCTCGACATCGACCGCGGTTGTGGTGCCGCCGGCGGTCTGATAGTGCCCGCTGGTTCCGGTCCCGATGTGGCCGCAGACCTCATGCCCGAAGATCAGCCACGGTGGGTCGCGTATCCCCTGCGCCACTCCCGAACCCGAAATCGGGCTGGTGTCGCCGACGCCGGGAAGGCTGGCGGTCCGGCCGGTGATCCCGACATTGAAATCCGTGCGACCCGCGCCCGGATTCAACGTCGCTCCTTGTCCCGACTTCGCGACATCGACGTCCTCCGCGCCGATCTTGAACTTGTCAGCCACGCGTACCTTCACGTCGTTGCCGCCGCTCTGGGTCACGTCGCACAGGCACTTGCACGACACCGGATTCGACGCGCTCGGCGTCGGTCCGCACAGCGTGGCACGGTTGGGCGTTGAGGCGACGCCCGAGGTCACGTCGACGCTCCACGTTCCGGTCGGGCACAACATGTTCAGCCACGATTCGGCCAGCGCCGCGTTCGTGGCCAGTGCCGTGCCGGCGGCGGCGGGCGGCTTCTTGCCCGAATCCACCACCGTGAGTGAACGCCGCACCTGACCGCTGCCCGTCTGCGCGGGTGCCCGCGGCGCGGCGCGGCCGGCGAGCGCCGCGTCCGCCGCGACATCCGCGTTCCGCTCCGCACCATCGTTCACCGACCCGACTCCGATTGGTGGCCCGGCCGGCGCCGGCTCGCTGACGACGTGCCCGAGCTCGTGCGTCAGCAGGCGCAGGCCCGCGGTCGTGCTCGGCGCGAATCGCTCCGGTGCGAACACGATGTGGTTGCCGAAGGCGTACGCGTCCGCGCCCAGCTCCACTGCCGATTCGCCGGCTCGCGCGTCCGTGTGCACGCGGACGCGCGAGAAGTCGTGCCCGAAGCGCGACTCCACCGCCGCGCGCGTCGGCGCATCGAGCGGCTCTCCTGAGAGGCCCAGCGTCTTGCGAACGAGCGCCGGCACCCACCTCGTCGCGCCGCCTTCCGCGCTTCGACGTACGACATCCGCCGGCCATCGCCGGACCACTGATAGAAGCCCCACTCTTGATCCCATGGGTTCCGTGGCTCCCCAACGCCTTGACTAAACTAAAGCGAGAGTTGGATGAAAGGCATCAAAAGTCTAGGCCACGCGAAGTGGAAGTGCAAGTAGTGTGTTGCGTCCAGCGCCGACTGTCCTGACTGGCTCAGATCTCGTTCCACAGCCAGCCGGCCCGGGCCATGCGCCGCACGACGGTGCGGGTGTGGGCGCGGTAGCCGCGGCTGGTACCGCCGGGGTGCCAGACCCTCGGCGCCGGCAGGCTGGCGGCCAGCTCGGCGGCCTGGCGCTCGGTGAGATTGGCGGCGGCCTTGCCGAAGTAGTGGCGGGCGGCGGCCTCGGCGCCGTAGATGCCGGGGCCGAGCTCCACGACGTTCAGGTAGATCTCCAGGATGCGCCGCTTGCTCAAGGTTCGCTCGAGCTGGTAGGTGAGGAGCGCCTCCTTCACCTTGCGTAGCGGGTTGTAGGACGGCGAGAGCCAGAGGTTCCTGGCCAGTTGCTGGGTGAGCGTCGAGGCCCCCCGGGGAAGCTCCTTCTCGTCCCAGGCGTCCTGGAGGGCGGCCTTGATCTCCTCGTCGTCGAAACCGTTGTGGCCGAAGAAGCGCAGGTCCTCGCCGGCGAGCACCGCCCGCTTGAAGTGGGGCGAGATGCGGGAGTAGGGCATCCACTTCCACTCCACCTTCGGTTTGGGAGCGAAGAGTCCCCAGCCCCGATAGTGCTCGATGAACGCCGTCGTCGCCGGGGGGTGGCTCGCGAGCATGGCGACATTCGGCCAGGTGACAGCCTCCCAGGCGAGCCACGCCCCGAGCATCGCCAGGGCGGCATAGAACAGGAGCCGGTTGCGCCCGAGGTGAGGCGGCTCGTAGGGGGGAGCGATCATGACGCGCTCCCCCGGACCACGCGATCGAGCGCCTCGCCCGCGGCCTCGAGCTCCTGACCCAGGCGCGTGAGCAGAGGGCCGACCTCGTCCGTACGGGCTGCGCGTACCCGCTCCTCGACGGCGGCGCACACCGCCACCACCCGCACGGCTCCGACGCATCCGCTGCCGCCCTTGAGCCGGTGCGCCGTGGTCTCCACATCGCGCCAGCGTCCTTCCGCGGCGAGCTGGCGCAGGGTCGCGAGATCGTCCGTCGAGCTGGTCGCGAAGGTCTGGACCACCTCGCCCAGGATGTTCCTGCCGTCCAACGAAAGCTCGCGCAAGCGGTTCAGCACTTGCAAGTCGAGGGGCTCGGCCGTCGCCGGCCCGGGGGCGGCGGAAACGGGTTTCGCCGCCGCGAGCTCGGCCGCGAGGTCGGTGATCTGCACCGGCTTGCTGAGGTAGCCGTCCATACCCCCCGCCAGGCAGCGTTCCCGGTCCCCGGCCATCGCGTGGGCGGTCATCGCGACGATCCGGGGCTGGTGGCGGTCGTCGCTCAGGAGGCGAATGCGGCGGGTCGCCTCCAGGCCGTCCATCTCGGGCATCTGGACATCCATCAGGATCAGGTCGTAGGGCTGGCGCCGCAGCGCTTCCAGGACTTCGACGCCGTTGGCGGCGAGGTCGGCGCGAGCTCCGAGATGCCCGAGCATTCCCAGCACGACCTGCCGGTTGACGGGGTGGTCCTCGGCCACCAGGATGCGCAATCCAGGGGCTGGACGACCGTCCCGAGGCATGGCTGCCGGCTCGCGGCCCGGTGGCAGGGAAGCGGCCGGTCGGGCAAGGGGGGCGGCCGCGACCTCGCCCGGGAGGGTGAAGTAGAAGGTCGATCCCTCTCCGAGGGTGCTCTCGGCCCAGATCCGTCCTCCCATCAGCTCCGTCAGCCGCCGGCTGATGGCGAGCCCAAGGCCCGTGCCGCCGTGCTTGCGGGTCAGCGAGCCGTCGAGCTGGTGAAAGTCGACGAACAGCCGGTCAAGCTCTTCGTTGGGAATGCCGATGCCCGTGTCGGCGACGGCGAAGAGAGCCTCGTAGCGACCGTCCGGCAACCGGCGGGCGGAGAGCGACACCCGCACCGTGCCCTGAGGAGTGAACTTGACGGCATTGCCCAGCAGGTTGACCAGGATCTGGCGGGTGCGGGCGACGTCGCCCACCAGGGCCTCCGGGGTCCCGGGCGCGATGGCGCGATGCAGCGCGAGCCCTTGCCGGACGGCCAGCGGAGCGACCATCTCGAGGCTCTCCGCGATCACCGCCGCGAGCTCGAAAGGCGCGTTTTCGATCGTCACCTTCCCCGACTCCATCTTGGACAGGTCAAGGATGTCGTTGATCAGCACCAGCAGGGCTTCGCCGCTCGTCCGGATGGTCTCGACGTAGTCCTGCTGCCTCGCCGTGAGGCGGGTGTCCAGCAGCAGGGAGGTCATGCCGATGACGCCGCTCATCGGAGTGCGGATCTCGTGGCTCATGTTGGCCAGGAACTCACTTTTGGCCCGGCTCGCGGCGAGGGCGCCCTCCTGCGCTTTCCGCAGCGCGGCGGTGCGCTCGCACACCTGCTGCTCGAGGTGGGAGCGCAGCCCGTCGAGCTCGTCGTGGACCCGCCGGAAGCGATTGGAGAGGGCGTAGCCCATCGCCGTCAACACCGCCGCGAAGCCGAAGGGAGGCAGCGAGACGGTGCCGCGCCAGGGCAGTGGGACGGTCAGGCCGGCCAGCTCGACGAGCACCGCCGCGACCAGCACCAGACTGCTCAATGAGATGATGCGGGCCTCGGCGTCTCCCCCGCGGGCCTCGTGGGCGATGAGGACCACCGACGCCGCCAGCAGCGGCAGGAGCCACAGATAGCGGATGCCTTCGCTGGTGTTCACCATGCGGGGATCGGGCCAGAGGCCGACGAACAGGGCCAGCGCGCCGTGGGAGATCTGATAGGCGCGCAGCCACCGCGGGATGGGCCGTGAGAAGAAGGTCCAGAGGAACTGGATCGCCAGCAGCGCGGCGAGGTGCCCCGTCAGATCGCTGACGCGCACCGCCAGGTCGTGCCGGCTGGTGAGCTGGTAGATCCAATAGGAGCTGGCGAAGGTGTTGGCGGCGAAACAGAGGGCCAGAAGGCCGAACCAGAGATGCTCGATCTGGTTGCGGCGGCGAAGATAGAGCACCACGTGATAAGGGGCCGCGACCAGGAAGAGGACGGCGAGCAGGAGCAGCGGAAGATCCGCCAGCAGAACCCGGTCCCACGTCAGCTCGGCTCTGTCTTTCAGCGCCTGGTAGTCGCCCAGGGTCAGGGTCATGCCCACCGGAGCGCCGGTCGGTGCCCCGTCCGCGGCCCAGGCCACCCGCCGCACCCGCAGCGCCAGGGCCAGCCTGCCGTCCCGGCCCACCGCCTCCCGGGGAATGGGGAAGACCTCTTCGCGGCTGAAGGGGAGCTTCAGCCGCCACCCTCCGGAGCTGCCGGCGAGGCGGCCCGCGGCGTAGACCTGGTAGGCGCCGAAGGGGGTGGAGCGGCCGAGCAGGATGCCGAGCTCACCGCGGCCGGCGGCGAGCCGCGCCGCTGCGTCCAGGGTCTCCACCCGGCGGAACCAGACCTCGCCGTCGACGCCGGTGTAATCCTCCTGCCGCCAAGTGGCGGGGAGGGGTACCCCCTTCCAGGCCGAGTCGTCGAGGGTCGGGCTCGCCCAGCGAGGGTCGTCGCCCGGCCGCGACTTCCAGAGCGGGGACCCAGCCGTCTCCTTGCTGGGCTGCGTGGCCCCGGCGGCGGGAAAGAAAAGCAAGACCGCGAGCAGCGCAGTCGCGCCGCGGATGTCGGTGGCCATGAAGGTTCCCGGAGTATAGCTCGGGCCCTCCGGACTTGCCGGAGCGCCGTGCTAATATCTCCAAGATGCTATGAGAGCATGTCGTAGCTCCGTCCTTCAACAGTGCCATCTACGGAAGAGGAGATTGGGATGGACAGACTCTCGGGTTCCAGGTCAGGTCAATTTGGAGGTTTCGCGGTGGCGATCCGTTTCGCCGCCGTTCTGGGTGGGATGGCCGCGATCGGCGCGGGAGCCGGCTGGGCGACGCCGCCGGCGGGTGCCGGCTCGCAGGCGCCTCAGACGTTCGGCGTCTCTTTGCCGTCGCAAAACGTCGCCAAGTCCCTCAAGCCCCAGCGGCTCGCGCCGTCCGAGCAGGCGGGAATGGTCCTCGGGACGGTGTCCGAGGTCCGCCTCCCGGCCATCGACCGCGACAAGGTCCTCCAGGAGGACGCGAAGCGAGAGCAGTCGGGCCAGACGAAGCTCCTGCGCTTCGCCATCGCCCGCGATCTCAAGCTCGCCGCCGCCAACGGCAGCTGGTATGAGGTTGGGGGGGAGCGCGGCTGTGGGTGGGCGACGTCGTCTCGGCCGAGGCCCTCGGCCTGCGCCTCCACTTCAAGGACGTCCGTCTGCCGGAGGGGGCCGAGCTGGCCGTCTACGCGGCCGCCGATTCGTCCGGTGCCGGCGGCACCCTCAGGAATGGCTACCCGGGCTTCGATCCGGAGCGCAACCTCGAGCTTCATCAGGGCTCGGAGGCGGAAGCCGCGCGCACCGAATTCTGGAGCGGCACCCTGCCGGGCGAGCGGGCGCGCGTCGAGTACCTGGCGCCGGCCGGTGCCTCCTCGGAGCTGCCGTTCGCGGTGGACAGCCTGCAGCACGTCTACCTCGACCCTGTGGCCTTGCTGGCCAAGGGACTGATCCAGCGCGACGCCGGCCCCTGCCATAACGACGTCACCTGCTTTCCCGAGTGGGCCAACCAGGCCAAGTCGGTGGCGGGTCTCGGCATCATCGTCTCGGGCGGCAGCGAGTTCTGCACCGGCCAGCTCCTCGACGACCTGTCGGGCGACTTCACCCCCTATTTCCTGACCGCGCACCATTGCCTCAGCTCGCAGCAGGACGCCCGCAACAGCGAGTTCTTCTGGTTCTACCAGACCGATACCTGCAACGGCACGCCACCGAGCCTCGAAAGCGTGCCGCGCTCCGAAGGCGCGACGATGGTCAACACGAGCGCCAACTCCGACTTCACCCTGATGATGGTGGAGGGCGCCCTGCCCGCCGGCCTGTTCTGGTCCGGCTGGACGGCGGCTCCGGTGGCCGACGGCACCAATGCCGCGGGCATCCATCACCCGGAAGCGGACTTCAAGCGCATCAGCTTCGGCTTCAAGGACGAGAGCTCCGCCTGCCCGAGCGCGAGCTTCGCCCGCGTCAGCTGGACGAACGGCGTCACCGAGCCGGGCTCCTCGGGCTCGGGCATCTTCCGGGCTGACACCCACCAGCTCTTCGGCCAGCTCCTCGGCGGCCCCTCGTTCTGCGGCGCCACCACCCCCGACCTGTTCGACTGCTATGGCGCCTTCGCCGCCACCTACAGGCAGGTCAAGAACCCGCTGAGAAGGGGTTGGGACGACGCCTCGGAGCCCAACAACACCTGCGCCCAGGCGCGCGTCGTCAACACCGGCACGCTCAAGAACCGGGTCGTCAAGGTCAACGATCCCGACTGGTACAAGATCAAGGTGCGGCCTGGCAAGACCGTCACCGTGCGGGTGAGCTTCGTCGACGCCAACGGCGACGTCGACCTCGATCTCTTCGGCCCGGACTGCGGCGCGGAGCCTCTGGCCACCTCGCGGACGGCGAACAACCAGGAGATCGTCGAGTGGACCAACAACTCCGGCCAGCCGGCTTTCTTCTCCTGGAAGGTATACCTCGCCTCCGACACCCGCAACTACTACAGCCAGACGGTTTCCATCCGCTAAACGCCCCTGGCCGGGCCGGGAATCATCCCCCGGCCCGGCGCTCCCCAGCCCGTGGTAAAATCCTTGAAATTTTTCGCGCGTAGCTGTGAGCTACCGAAAGGGAGAACAGGATGGACAGTCTCATGAGCCGCAGGCGGCATTGGGCGGGCCGGCTGTCGTTGTCGATCGGGCTGACCGCCGTCAGCGTGAGCGCCGGATGGGCGGCCACGCCTGAATTCCAGGCGCCCCAGACCTTCGGCGCCAGGATGCCCGCCCGCACCCTCAAGACCGAGAAGGCGGTCCGGCTCCTGCCCTCGGAGCGGGCGGGGATCCCTCTGGCCGCAGTGCCTGAGGTTCGGCTCAAGGCCGTCGACCGCGACGCCCTGCTCAAGGAGGACGCGTTCAACGAGCGGATGCACTGGACCAAGATCACGCGCTTCGGTATCGCCCGTAGCGTCAAGGTGGCGGTGGGCGACGGCGACTGGTACGACGTGGCAGGCGGCGCGAGGCTGTGGGTGGCCGACGTGGTGGCGACCGAGGCGATCGGCATCCGTCTCCACTTCAAGGACGCGCATCTGCCGGCCGGCTCCGAGCTGGCGGTCTACAGCCCCGGCGACAAGACCGGTGCCGGCGGCACGCTCAAGAACGGTTTTCCGGCCTTCGATCCGGAGCGCTACACCGAGCGCTACCAGGGCTCCGAAGCGCAAGGCCGGCGGGCCGACTTCTGGACCGGCACCCTGTTCGGCGAGCGGGTGCGCATCGAGTACCTGGCTCCGGCCGGAGCCGCTGCCGAGCTACCGTTCGCCGTGGACAACCTTCAGCACCTCTATATCGACCCGGTGGACAAGGTGGCGCGGAGCCTGGTGGGGAACAAGGCCGCCGGCAACTGCCACAACGACGTCACCTGCTTCCCCGAGTGGGCGGACGTGTCCAGGTCCTCCTCGGTGATCGCGATCCTCGAAGCCGGAGGCACGGGCTTCTGCACCGGCCAGCTCCTCAACACCCAGGCGACCGACTTCACACCCAATTACCTGACGGCGCACCACTGTCTCAGCACGGCGCAGGACGCGGCCAACTCCGAGTTCTTCTGGTTCTACCAGACCCAAAGCTGCAACGGCAATCCGCCTTCGCTCCAGAGCGTGCCGCGCTCCGAGGGCGCGACGCTGCAGTCCACCAGCGACACTTCCGACTACACGCTGCTGATGGTGGAGGGGGCCCTGCCGGACGATCTGTTCTGGGATGGCTGGACCTCGGCGCGGATTCCCGACGGCACCGACGCGGCGTGCATCCACCATCCGTCGGTGGATTTCAAGCGCATCAGCTTCGGCTTCAAGGACGAGAGCTCGGCGTGCTTCGACGCCGCCAACTTCGTCCGCATCAGCTGGACGGACGGCCCGACGGAAGGCGGCTCCTCCGGCTCGGGCGTCTACCGCGAGGACACGCAGCAGCTCTTCGGCCAGCTCCTGGGAGGCCCCTCGCGCTGCGGCAACGAGACGTACGACTGCTATGGCGCCTTCGCGGCCACCTACCCGAGGATCAAGTCTCTGCTGTCAGCGGGGTCGGACGACAGCTCGGAGCAGAACGATTCCTGCTCCAAGGCCCGCGGCGTCGCCAAGGGGACGACGCTGCGCGGCCGCATCGTCAAGGCCTTTGACACCGACTGGTACAAGATCAGCGTACCGGCGCACAAGACCATTACGATCAACCTCTCGTTCCTGAACGCCGACGGCGACATCGACCTCGACTTCTATGGCTCGACCTGCGGCGGGGACCCCGTGTTCAACTCGCGCTCGGAAGACGACGGGGAGACCCTCCGGCTGACGAACACCTCCAGCAAGGCGGCCCTCGCCATCTGGCAGGTCTACCTCAACTCCGACACGCGCAACACCTACGACATGAACGTCTCGGTCCAATAAGACCGTTCCGTCGAGCTCGCCGGGCCTGCCTCCAGGCCCGGCGCCACGCCGCGGGACCAACGCGGAATCTTGCCGAAACCTTGCCGCCGATCACCATCCCCTTGCACGCTCCCGAGCTGGCGCCCGGCCGGTGGGTCCAAGGTCCGGAAGTCTCCATCGCCTTCGCGCGCGGCGCGGTGGTGCTGGTGGATTTCTGGGAGTCGACGTGCGTCAACTGCCTGCGGACCCTGCCCTACCTCAAAGCCTGGCATGAGCGCTACGCCGGGCGCGGCCTCGTCATCGTCGGGGTCCACACGCCGGAGTGGGACTTCACCGCCGACCCGGAGCTGGTGGCGGCGGCAGCGAGGGCGGAGGGAATCCCCTATCCGGTGATCCTCGACGAGAATCGCGGTACCTGGCTGCGCTTCGCCAATCACTACTGGCCGGCTCACTACCTGATCGACGCCCGGGGCTACCTGCGCTACGAGCATTTTGGGGAGGGGGCCTACGGCGAGACGGAGGAGTGGATTCAGCGCCTGCTGCGCGAGGCCGGAGACGGCGGGCCGATGCCCGAGCTGCTCGCGCCGGTGCGGGCCGAGGACCGGCCGGGCGCCGTCTGCCATCCGGCGACCCGGGAAACCCACCTCGGCTTCCATCGCGGCAGGCTCCTCGCCCCCGAGGGCTACCGGCCGGGGGAGGACGTGCGTCACCGCGCCCGGCCGGAAGGGCCGGCGCCGGCGGGGATGTTCAGCGTCCGTGGCCTCTGGCATCACGAGGCCGAGTACCTGGAGACTCGCGAGCCGGGCGCGGAGATGGACCTGCTCTGCGAGGCCTCCGGCGTGAACCTGGTGCTGGAGCCGGCTGGCGAATTGGAGATCGAGCTGGACGGTGGGCCGGTGCCGGCGGGGGAGCGCGGCGCCGACGTCGTCGAGCGGGATGGCCGCACCTTCGCGGTGTGGGAGCGCGGGCGCATGGTACGGCTGGTGGACTCGCCCGTCTTCCGCCAGCGGCATCTTGTCCTGCGGTTCCCGCGGGCGGGGGTGAGGGCCTACGCCTTCAGCTTCTCGACCTGCGCCGTTCCCACCTAAACGTAGTGGTGGGCCATGCCTTCCCGGTACTCGGGATGCTGCTTGAGGAAGGCCTGGACGAAGGGGCAGGTGGGGAAGAACTTCGCCCCCTGGGCCTTGATCTGGTCGAGAACGGCCCGCACGAGCTCTCCGGCGACGCCGTGGCCGCGCAGCTCCTCGGGCACGAAGGTGTGCATCAGGTCGTAGACGCCGTCCGTGTGGGCGTAGCCGATGTGGGCCTCGCGGCCGTCCACCATCGCGTAGAACTTGTTTTGCGTTTCGTCGTTCCGGACCTCGAGGCTCATTCGCGGAGCTCCTTTGGCGACCCATCGTGGCGCAGGCTGGCGAGGCGCTCCTCGGCGAGCCGGTCGGCGGCGGCGTGGGGTGAGACGCCCTCGGCCTCGGCCAGCCGGAGCACGGCCAGCAGGGTATCGTAGATCCCCTCGATCCGCGCCGGGATCTCCTCCTCGCTCCAGCCCAGCAGCTCGGGAGTGCCGCCGATCACGCCGCCGGCGTTGGCCACGTAGTCGGGAGCGTAGAGGATCTTTCGCTCGCGGAGCCGGTCGCCGTCGGCGGGCTCGCGGAGCTGGTTGTTGGCGGCGCCGGCGACGATCTTCACCCGCAGTCGCGGAATCGTCTCGGCGTTGAGGATTCCTCCCAGGGCGCAGGGCGCGAAGAGGTCCGCCTTGGCGCTGAGGATTTTCTCCGGCGGGATTCCCTCGGCGCCGGTGGTCGTGGTCACCCGGTAGATCTTCTCGTGATCCACGTCGCTCACCCGCAGCCAGACTCCCATTCGGCTCAGCTCCACGGCCAGGTGGTAGCCGACATGCCCGCAACCTTGAATCGTCACGGTCCGCCCGGCCAGCTCGTCCGATCCCCAGCGGTGGAGAGCCGCGGCCCGCATCGCCCGCACCACCCCGTGCGCCGTGCGCGGCGAGGGATCGCCCGAGCCGCCCGGCAAACCGGCGACGTGCCGGGTCTCGCGGCGCACGATCTCCATATCCTCGGGGCTCGTGCCCACGTCTTCGGCGGTCATGAACAGGCCGCCCAGCCGCTCGATGGCGCGGCCGTGAGCGCGCAGCATCGCCTCGCGGTCCGGTCTGTTTTCGGTCCCTCTGCCCGCGAGGATCACGGCTTTGCCGCCGCCGAGCGGAAGGCCGGCCAGGGCGTTCTTGTAGGTCATTCCCTGCGAGAGGCGCAGCGCGTCGGTCACCGCGTCCGCTTCGTTCGGATAGGACCACAGCCGCGTGCCGCCCACGGCCGGGCCGGCCACGGTGCTGTGAATGGCGATGACGGCCCGGTACCCCGCCTCGGGGTCGCGGCAGAAGACGACCCGCTCGTGGGCCGTACCGAGATCATTGCCGGGGGGCAGATCTTCCAGGGTCAGCGGGCTCAAGCTTGCCTCCTCAGCCAGGCGTCGCGGACATGCACGGCGACGCTCGCGAAATCGCTGAACACACCCTCCACTCCCAAGTCGAAGAACTGCTCGTACTCCTTCTCCGGCTGGCCCCCGTAGCCGGCGGCGAGGAACGGCTCCTCGCTGCGGAAGGTCCAGGAATGAACGGCGAGCCCCGCGCGGTGCGCGTCCGCCACCAGGGAGGTCGGAGGCAGAAGCTCGCCGTCCGGTCCGGCGGGAACGATCCGCCGCTTGTGGGGGCCGATGCCGGCGGCGTACCCGGCGATGGCGGCCAGGCCCCGAGGTGTGGCGAGGTCGTCGTAGGTGCGCGGGTCGCCGGCCACGGCGAGGTCCCACGGCTGGCCGTGGAAGTCCAGGAGCTGGATGAGAGGGAAGTCCGTCTGCCGGCGCATGGCCTGAAGGTTGCCCATCTCGAAGGACTGGACGAAGACGGGGACGAGCGGCGCGCTCTTGCCTTTGTCCTCCAGCGCCGCCAGCAGCGACTCCTCCAGCGGGAGCCCGAGGGACCGGAAGTAGCTGGGGTGCTTGGTCTCGGGATAGACGCCGATCGGCCGCCCGGTCTCCCGGGTCTGGTTCATGGCGAGGTCGAGCACCTCGTCGAAGGTCGGAATCTTGAAGAGGCCGTCGTGCTCATGGCCGCGGAACGGGTGGCGCTCGCGGGCTCGCAGGGTGGTGATCTCGGCGAAGGTGAGATCCTCGGCGAACCAGCCGGTGACCTCGCGACCGTCGATCCACTTCGTGGTGTGGTACCCGGCGAGCTCCGGGTGATCGGCCACGTCGGTGGTCTTCGAGAGCTCGCTCTCGTGGCGCGCCAGGAGCACGCCGTCCCTGGTGATCACCAAGTCGGGCTCGATGAAGTCCGCGCCCATGGTGATGGCGAGCTCGTAAGCCTCCAGGGTGTGCTCGGGCCGGTAGCCGCTGGCCCCTCGGTGCGCGATGACGAGGGGTTTTCGTCGTGGTTCTTCGCTCAGAACAGAAAATCCTCCAGCCCCATACCTACGGAAAGCCCCTCAATGTATGCGAAATGGCCATCGTAGGTGAAAACCCCCAGATTATGCTGAATCGCGGAGGCAGCGATCCAGATATCGTTGGTGGGAATCAAGGTACCCCGGCGCCTGAGCTGTTGGTAGACGCTACCGTAGTGCTCGGCGGTATGGTCGTCAACCAGTACGCGCCTTACTCTCGGCGACGAGCAGAATACTTCCAGCTCTTTTCGATTTCTTGCTTCCCTCGATCCGCCGGCGAAGCCACCCAGAAGCTCACCGATGACGACACTGCTCAAAAAAAGAAGGGGCGCGTATTGGACGATTTCGAGCGCCTCGGGCCGTGCCCTTTTGAACGCGCTGTAGGCGTTGGTGTCGAGAATGACGCCTGTCAGTGCCAAGGGTCGGGTTCCACTCTGCGGAAACCTTCGGTCGCCTCCTCGAATTCGGCGGCCTCTTCTTCGGTCCAGGTGCCGGCCAGAGCGTCGAGGTCATGATGAGGTGTGAGCTTGTTTTTCTTCTGCTCCAGGTCGATGCCGCGCTGGATGAGCTGAATCACGAGCGTCTCTTCGTCCAAACCACGATGGGCCGCCTGCTCGCCAATCCATTCGAAGGCGTCGTCGTCCAAGTGGCGAATCGTGATCGCTTTGTTCATGGGCTGATCCTAGCAAGTCCTGACGGGTGTGAGCAATGAAAGCGTCAGCCCAGACCTTCAAGCCTCTCATAGTCGGCGGGAGTATCGACATCCCACACCACGCCGGGATCGTCCACGGGAACCTCCAGCAGCTCGGCCTCGTGGCGGTCGCGGAGCTGTTTCAGGCCGATGTCCGGATCGAGATGGAGGATCTCCGGGATCAGCGCAGGGCCGAGGGCCAGGGGATGCCCTCGCTTTCCCTGGTAGACGGGCACGGCGAGCGGGGCTTCCGTTTCGGCCATTCGCCGCAGCAGCTCGGCGACGGACCGCCCGTCCAGCCGGGGGAGGTCGGCGGGGGAGACGAGGAGGACGTCGCCGCGCCGGGCGAGGACGTCCGCGCCGCCCAGGGCGGCGATTCCCTCCAGGATGCTGGAGAGCATGCCGCGCTCCGGCGCCGGGTTGACCGCCGTGGCCACTCCCGCCTGCCGCGCCCACTCCCGCAGCTCCTCGTCGTGCGCCGCGGTGACGAGGACGATACCCACCACGCCGGCGCCTCGGAGGGCGCCCACCACCGAGGCCACCAGCGGGGCGCCCCGAAAGGGGAGGAGGAGCTTCGGCCGGCCCATGCGGCGGGAGGCTCCCGCCGCGGGCAGGACGGCGATGGCGGAGAAAGCCATGAGTCAGAGGCGCCGGGCCAGTACGATCGTCCGGTCGTCCGCGAACGGCACGCCACGGGCGAAGGCTTCCAGATCCTGCTCCAGGGCCGCCGCCAGCTCGGGGCAGGGCTCCTTCCGGTGGAGGGCGCAGATCTTTTGAATACGCTCCAGGCCATACTCCTCGTCGTCCGGGTCCGCGGCCTCGGAGATGCCGTCGGTGTAAAGCACGAGGAGGTCGCCGGGCGCCAGGGTCGTCTCGCCCGCCCGGTAGCGCGCGCTGGGAAGAAGCCCCAGGGGAATGCCGGTGGGGCCCAGCGCCTCGACCTCCCCTCCGGCGCGCACGATGACGCTCGGATTGTGCCCGGCGTTGGTGTAGCGCAGGAGGCCGGTGGCGGTCTCCAGCACGGCGAGGAAGGCGGTGGCGAACTTTTCGGGCGGCGTCCGCCGGAAGAGCAGGCGCGACAGGCGCACGCAGATCTCGTCCGGCGGCAGGCCGTCCTCGATGGGGCCGGCGGAGAAGGCCTGCAGCGAGGCTGTAAGGAGGGAGGCCGCCATCCCCTTGCCGGAGACGTCGGCGATCATCATCACCAGCTCGCGGTCCTCCGCCCGCGGCACCACCTCATAGTAGTCGCCCGACACCACGCGGGATGGGAAGTTGGCGCCGTAGAGCTCCCAGCCTGCCACCGCCGGCAGCTGGCTGGGCAGCAGGGCCACCTGGATACGGCGGGCGAGCGCCAGCTCCTCCTCCAGACGGCGCCGCTCTTCGGCCTCCAGAACCAGCCTCAGATTGCGCAGATGGAGAGCCGCCACGGCGGCGAGGGACACCAGCAGCTCCAAGTCCTCCTCCCCGAACTGGCGCACCTGCAAGCGGGATTCGAGGACGATCATTCCCAGCGACCCCTCCGGCCCCAGGAGCGGCGCCGCCACCAGGCTGCGCACGCCGGAGAAGAGGATGCTCGGCGCCTCGGCGAAACGCACGTCCGTGAGGGCGTCGAGCACCAGGGCCGCCATGTTCTTCTCGGTGACCTCGCGCACCAGGCTGCGCGAGAAGCGCATCTCGGCAAGGTCGCCGGTGGTCGAGCGAATGGCCGCGGGCCGCAGCTCGCCATCGGCCTCCTTGAGCAGGATGGCGCCGCGATCCGGGCGCAGATGATCGAGCGCGCGCTCCAGGATCAGCCCCAGCAGCCCCTCCAGGGAGAGCGACTGGCCGAGCGCCTGGTGGATCTCGTTGAGCAGCTTCAGCCGGTCCGCGTAGCGGCGCAGGCCGCCCTCGCCCTGAGCCTGAGCGGCGTCCGCCGAGCGCTGGCGGTCGAGGACCTCGGCGGCGTTCCTGAAGATCGTGCCGTCCTCCAGGAAGTCGTCGACCTGGGTGACACGGTGGACCGGGGGCGCCTCCTCCTGGAGGGTCAGCAGGCTGCCGCTGATCTTGATGGTGTCCCCCACGGCGAGAGGCGAGGGCTCCAGCACCTTCTGGCCGTTGAGCAGCGTACCGTTGCGCGAGCCGAGATCCTCGATATAGACGGTGGAGCCGGCCCGGTAGAAGCGCGAGTGGCGGCGCGAGAGGAAAGGGTCGGCGAGCGTCAGATCGGCATCGGCCGCCCGGCCGACCACCATGGAGTCCCCCTGAAAGGGATGATCGAAGGGCAGGCCCTCGGGGGGGACGATATGGAGCTTCAGCATGGCGGCGCTCATTCTAGACCGTCGCCGCCCCGCCAACCTTCTCAGCGTCCCGAAATCAGCGGTTGACGACACTCTACAGCCATGGAGACTGCAACTTATCAAGAGAACGCCCGTGTCGCGATCGATGCCGCCCGAGTCCAGGCGGCGGGAGAGGGAAAACGAGTCGCCGTGGTCTTCGGGTCCGACTGGTGCCCGGACTGCGAAGCCTTCAAAAAAGCCCTCAGCCACCGCCTCGTCTCACCGATCGTCGATCCCAGTTTCGTCGTCGTCAAGGTCTCGGTGGGGAACCGGGACCGCAACATCGACCTCATGGAGCAGTACGGCATGACCGTCGAGAGCGGCATTCCCGCCGTGGCGATCGTGGAGCCGGACGGCTCGCTCGTCGCCGCCCAGCTCGACGGGGAGTTCCGCAACGCCAGCTGCCTGCTCTCGGTGGCCGAGATGGTCTCGTTCTTCCATCGCTGGGCGCCGGACCCCGCCGGCGAGCACTGAAAACCCGGCGGCCCTGAGGATATGATCGGCCTGCCATGGCCGGTCATGACGTTTCCGAAGGGCTCTGGATCGACGGCCGGCGGGTTGCCGCCCGCTCGGCTCAGTCTGTCCCCGTCCTCAATCCGGCGACGGGTGAGATTCTCGCGCGGGTCGCGCAAGGCGGACCCGAAGACGTGGACATCGCGGTCGCCGCCGCCACGCGTTCCTGGGAACAGGGGGACTGGCGCCGGGCCACCGTGGCCGAGCGGTCGCGGGTGCTGCTCCGGCTGGCCGGGCGGATCCGCGAGAGGTCCGGGGATCTCGCGGCGCTCGAATCGCGCAACACCGGCAAGCCCATCTCGGAGGCGAGCGGCGAGATCGAGATGGGCGCCGCCTGCTTCCAGTATTACGCCGGATTGATCCCCGCCTTCGGCGGCCAGACCGTTCAGGTTTCCGCCCCCGGCACCGGCCTCACGTTCCGCGAGCCGGTGGGCGTCTGCGGCCTCATCGTGCCGTGGAACTTCCCCTTCGCCATCACCACCTGGAAGGTCGCCCCGGCCCTGGCGCTGGGCAACTCGGTCGTCGTCAAGCCGGCTTCGACGACGCCGCTTTCCGCCTTGCTCCTCGCCGAGCTGGCCGCCGAGGCGGGGTTGCCGCCTGGGGTGCTCAATGTCGTGCCCGGGCCGGGCGGAGCGGCCGGTTCAGCCCTCGCCCGGCATCCTGACGTGCGCAAGATCTCCTTCACCGGCTCGACCGAGGTGGGCAGCGAGGTGATGCGCACGGCGGCGGTCGACATCAAGCGCGTCTCCCTGGAGCTGGGTGGCAAATCGGCCAGCCTGATCTTCGCCGACGCCGACCTGGAGAAGGCCGGCGCCTCCGTCTCCGGCTCCTTCGGCAACGCCGGCCAGGACTGCTGCGCCCGCAGCCGCGTCCTCGTCGAGCGCGCGGTCTACGAGGAGGTGGTCGAGCGTTTCGTGGCGCGCGTCCGCGCCCTGCGCGTGGGCGATCCGTTGGATTCGGCGACCGAGATCGGCTCGCTCATCTCCCCGGAGCACCGCGAGAAGGTCGACGGCTGGGTGCGGCGCGGCGTCGCGGAGGGAGCGACCCTCTGTACCGGAGGCCGGCCGCTTACCGGGGACCTCTACAGCCGCGGCAGCTTCTATGAGCCGGCCGTCTTTCGCGACGTCGAGCCCGGAATGGCCATCGCCCAGGAGGAGATCTTCGGTCCCGTCGTCTCCATCCTGCCCTTCGACACCGAGGAAGAGGCGATCCGGCTTGCCAACGGCACGATCTACGGCCTCTCCGGCTCGCTCTGGACGCGGGACATCGGCCGCGCGATGCGGGTGGTGAGGGCCGTCGAGACGGGCGTGATCGCCGTCAACACGAGCTGGAGCGTCCACCTGGAAATGCCTTTCGGGGGCGTCAAGCGCAGCGGCGTGGGGCGCGAGCTCGGGCCCTCGGCGCTCGATCACTACAGCGAGTGGAAGAGCGTATTTATCTCGGAGGAGTGACGAGATGACCGACAAGCCGGTGCGGGGCCTGCTGACGATGGGCGAGCTGACCGATCTCGTGGAGCGCGGCGAGATCGAGACCGTCCTCGCCGTCTTCCCCGACATGTACGGCCGACTGATGGGCAAGCGGATCAACGGCTCCTTTTTCGTCGACACGGTGGCCGGCCACGGCATGCACGCCTGCGACTATCTGCTCGCCTGCGACATGGAGATGGACGTCATCCCCGGCTACAAATACACGAGCTGGGAGACCGGCTACGGCGACTTTCACTGCGTGCCCGACATGGCCACCCTGCGCCGTGCCACCTGGCTGCCGGCGACCGCCCTGGTGCTCTGCGACCTCCTGGACGGCCACGAGCAGCCGGTGGAGGTCTCGCCGCGCCGCATGTTGCAGCGCCAGCTCGCGCGGGCCCGGGACGCGGGCTTCCGGGTGATGGGTGGCACGGAGATCGAGCTCTACGCCTTCGACGACAGCTTCGCCGAGGCGCGCACGAAGAGTTATCACGACCTGCGGCCCATGGGGTCCTACAACGAGGATTACCACATTTTTCAAGGCACCAAGGAGGAGGAGCTGATCGGCGCCATCCGCCGGCACCTCGACCAGAGCGGCGTTCCCATTGAGGTCAGCAAGGGAGAGGCGGGGCTCGGCCAGCAGGAGATCAACCTCCGCTTCAGCGAAGCGCTGACGCAGGCCGACCGCAACGTCCTTTATAAGCACGCGGCCAAGGAGATCGCCTGGGCGCAGGGCAAGGCGGTGACCTTCATGGCGAAGTGGGACGAGAAGCACACCGGCTCCAGCGCCCACCTCCACATCAGCCTCTGGGGCGAGGACGGGAAGAACGCCTTTCCCGGTGACCGGCCGACCGGTCCCGTCGAGGCGAGCGACACCTTTCGCTGGTTCCTGGGCGGCTGGATAAAGCACGCGCGCGCCTTCGCCGCCTTCTACGCCCCCTACGTCTCCTCCTACAAGCGCTACCAGTCGCGCTCCTGGGCGCCGACGGCCATCGCCTGGAGCTACGACAACCGCACCGCCGGGTTCCGGGTGGTGGGCCACGGTCCCTCGTTGCGCATCGAGTGCCGCATCCCCGGCGCCGACGCCAATCCCTACATCGCCTACGCCGCCGCCATCGCCGCCGGCCTCGACGGCATCCAGAACCGCATCGAGCCGCCGGACGTCTTCCAGGGAGACATCTACGCGGCCCGCGAGCTGCCCCGCGTCCCCGGGACCCTGCGCGAGGCGATCGCCGAGCTGGAGGCGAGCGATGTGGCCCCCGAGGCCTTCGGCGGGGACGTCACCGAGCACTACCTCCACTTTTTGAATACCGAGCAGAGGAAGTTCGACGAGGTGGTGACGTGCTGGGAGCGGGCGCGGTATTTTGAACGGGCGTGAATATGAAACCGAAAGTTTACTTGGAAACCTCGATTGTCAGTTACCTTACGGCACAACGCAGCCGCGACATCGTCACCTCTGCTCGTCAGCAGATTACGCGAGAGTGGTGGCAGAAGAGACGTGAGAATTTCGATCTGTACGTGTCGGAATTTGTAGTTACCGAGGCGCGCCTGGGTGATTCACGAGTGGCCGAGCTCCGCCTTCAGGCCCTGGAGGGTATCGCTCTGATACAATTGACCGAGGATGCGAAACTCCTGGGCAGGGAATTGGTAGAGAAAGGGCCCTTGCCGGAAAAGGCTACGCTCGATGCCTTGCACATTGCAGCCGCCGTAAGCGGCGGAGTCGATTATCTGTTGACGTGGAACTTCAAACACCTCGCGAACGCCTCAATGAGGAGCAAGATCGAATCGATGTGCCGGCTACGAGGCTATGAACCCTGTACCATCTGTACTCCCGAAGAGCTGCTAGAGGAGTGAATCATGCCACAAGACGAGATCATCCAGGACGAGATCATCCAGGACGAGATCATCCGAGAGGTTCGCGCCAATCGAGAGGCCTATGCAAAGCAATTCAACTTTGACATTCAAGCCATCTACAGTGACGCGAAAGAGCGTGAGCTGAAAGAGAGTCGCAAGGTCGTCTCGCTGTCGCCAAGACGCACCGCGCCCGCTGAGGAAAAGGAGCCTCGATAAGTGCGTCTCGAAAACAAAGTCGCTCTCATCACCGGCTCGGGCTCCGGAATCGGCCGCGAAACGGCGCTCCTCTTCGCGAGGGAAGGCGCCCGGGTCATGGTCGTGGACGTCAACGATGCGGCGGGCGAGGCGGTGGTGGCCGAGGTGAAAGCGGCCGGTGGCGAGGCCCTCTACGCCCATGCCGACGTTTCGAAGGCGGCCGATGCCGAGGCGATGATCCACGCCGCCGAGACGGGCTTCGGCAAGCTGGACGTGCTGTTCAACAACGCCGGCATCTCCCATCCAAAAGACGACGACGCCGTGGCGACCGAGGAAGAGGTCTGGGATCTCACCATGAACATCAACCTGAAGGGGGTGTTCCTGGGCTGCAAGTACGGCATTCCGGCCCTGCGACGGGCGGGAGGGGGATCGATCATCAACACCGCCTCCTTCGTCGCGGTGTTGGGAGCGGCCACGCCGCAGCTCGCCTACACCGCCAGCAAGGGGGGAGTCCTGGCGATGACTCGGGAGCTGGCCACCATCCACGCCCGCGAGAACATCCGCGTCAACGCCCTCTGCCCGGGCCCCCTGCGCACCGAGCTGCTGATGAAGTATCTCGATACCGAGGAGAAGCGCCAACGGCGGCTCGTCCACATCCCCATGGGCCGCTTCGGGGAAGCCCACGAGATCGCCAAGGCCGTCCTCTTCCTCGCCTCCGATGAATCGTCCTTCACTACCGGCGCCACCTTCCTGGTGGACGGCGGCATCACGGCGGCGTACGTGACGCCGGAGGGGTAGACCGCTTCAGCGAGTCGCCGCCGCCCAGCCGATGGCGTGCTCGCCGGTCTCCTCCACACCGGCGGCCCGGACCCGGTTCCTTCCCGCCGTCTTGGCCCGGTAGAGGGCGAGGTCCGCGGCCTCGATGAGGACCCCCGGCTCCTGGCCGGGAGCCGGGATCACGGTGGCAACGCCGAAGCTGGCGGTGACATGGCCCAGCGGCGCGGCTTCGTGAGGGATCGCCAGCCGCTCGATGCCGTCGCGGAGCTGCTCGGCCACCTCCAGGGCGCCCTTCAGATCGGTGTAGGGGAGCAGCACCGCCAGCTCCTCGCCGCCGTAGCGGGCCGCCAGATCGCCCGGCCGCTTCAGCGCCTCGGCGAGGTGGCGGGATACAGCCTGGAGGCAGCGGTCCCCCTCGCGGTGGCCGCGGGTGTCGTTCAGCCGCTTGAAGAAATCGAGATCCAGGAGGATGAAGCCGAGCGGCGCCCCCTGCCGCTGGGAGCGGTCCCACTCCGCCTCCAGCACCTGCTTGAGGTGCCGGCGGTTGGCGAGGCCGGTGAGCTCGTCGCGCAGCGACAGCTCCTCCAGCCGGGCGTTCGCCGAGGCCAGCCCGGCGTGAGCGTGCTGGAGCTCCTCGACCGTGTTGCGCAGCTCGACCGTCTGCTCGGCGACCCGGGCCTCCAGCCGTACCGCCCGCTGACGCAGGGCGCGGCCGCGCAGGCGGGCGTAGCCGGTGAGGGCGGCGATCGCGAGGGCGATCCAGCCGGCGAGGGCCCACCGCGTCTGATACCAGGGCGAGAGGACGCGAAACGACCATGACGTCGCCGGCCCGACCTCGCCGCTCGGCCCCGAGGTGCGCACGTGGAAGGTGTACGCGCCTGGAGGCAGCCGCGTCAGCTCGGCGAAAGGCTCCGCCGTGGGACCGCTCCAGCCGGCGTCGATCGGCTCGAGCCGGGTCTGGAAGCGCAGGCCGGCGCGGAAGGAGAGAGGCGCGAACTCGATGCGCAGGCGCCGCAGGTAGGGCGGCAGGTCCACGGCCTTCGGAGCGACGCCGGGGGCGCCGCCGAAGAGGAGCTTGTCGCCGCTGGACGTCACCTGGGCGAGGGGCGGAGCCGGCAGGGCCTGAGCGTTAAGGTGGGAGGTGCCGGCGTAGCGATACAGCCCGTCGTCGCCGCACAGCCAGACGACGCCGTCCGGCTCGGTGACGATCGCCAGCACGGAATGCCCCGGCACCTCGACGAGCGAGCGCGGCTCGGCCGCCCATCCCACCCCCTGGCGCAGGGCGAGGGCCGGCTGGCGAGAGGCCATCCAGACGTTGCCGGCGGCGTCCTCGGCGAGAGAGTTGACCTTGCCGTGCATGCCGGCGAGGCTGGGGTCGTCCACGAGCCGGCCTTTCGTCTCGTCGAGCCGCAGCACCTTCTCGCCGGTCGCCGCCAGGATGTGGCTGCCGATTCGGTTCAGATGAACGCCGTCTCCTCCGGGGACCTGGAGCAACCGTGCAGGCCGATCCAGGGTGCGGGAGTCGAGCTCGACTCGCCACAGTCCGTCGAGCCGCGTCGCGCACCAGAGGACTCCGTTCTCGCCTTCCTCGATCGAGCGGATGTCCTGAGTCATTCCGGGGACCATGCCTTCGAATCGCCACTCCGCTCCATCACGCCGAAGGGCGCCGAGCCCTTCCGAGGTTCCCACCCAGACGCGGTCCGGGTTCCGGCGCGAGCGCGTCAGGACGAACACGGTCTTCTGGCCGACGCCGGCCAACGCCTGGGCCGTGGTGCCACGGACCAGATAAGGGCCGTAAGCCGTTCCCACCAGAAGATCCTGGTCCACGGACAGCAGGCTCCACACCGAGGGGGGAGGCCCGGGCACGGCTCGCAGTCGAACCGGAAGCCCCCATTCCGGCGTCTTGGGGTCGTCCGCGGCGCGCTCGGTGCCCTCGGTGGTGAATAGACCGGCGGCGGTGGCGGCCCAAAGCTTTCCGAGATGGCGGGTCACCGCGTAGACGCTCCCCTCCAGCCCGGACCGGCGGTCGATGACCGAGAGCGGAGAAGCGACCTCGATCCGTGCGAGACCGTTGTTCAAAGCCAGCCACAGCGAGCCTTCGCGATCGACGATCGCGCCGTTCACGAAGTTGTCCGCCAGGCCGACCGAGGTGTCGATCACCTGATCCACCGTGCCGTCGGGCCGCAGCAGGAGCACGCCGCCGAGGATCGAGCCCAGGGCCCACCGGCCGTCGGGTAGCCGGACGCCTTCCAGGAGCTTCTTCTCGGCGGCCCACCGTGACGCCGCGGCGGCGAACGGCCGCGCCTGTCCGTCCTTGAGAAGGAAGAGCCCTTCGCCGCGGACGGAGACGAGCAGCCCGCTGCCGGCCGAGGGGGCGGGGAGGATGAGATCGACCCGCCGGTCGCGAAACACCTCGCCGCCCGGCACGGGTTCGAGCCGGGTGCCTTTCAGGCGGGCGATCCCGGCGCGGGTCCAGGCGAGGACGGCGTCGTCCATGGGAAAGATCACCGCGTACGGCCGGTCGCCGGGGAACGTGGCCGCGGTGATCATCCGGGCGCCATCCCAAAGGAAGAGCCACCGCGTGGTGATGAAGGCGAAACCCGTCTCCGTGGCCGCCGTCCGCAGAACCTGTCCAAACGCCCGCTGGCCGGCAGGGAGCTGTCCCACGAGCGAGACGTAGCGCAGGCTGCCGCCGCCGTCGGGAGCCAGGTAGCCAAGCTCGTCGTCGCCGCCGACGCCGATCCGTCCCCGCGCATCGCTGGCGAGAGAGAAGACCGTCTTCGCCTTGCCGATCGGGATCAGCCGCCACCAGGCGCCGTCATAGACCAGGACGCCGCGGCCGTTGCCTACGTAGACGAAGCCCCGGGGATCGCGCGCGATGGCGAAGTTCTGGGTCTCGGCATCCGGAAGACCCGGGTCGTACGCCTGAATGAGGGGAAATCCGCGCTCCTCGCCGGAAGCGAAGAGCGCCGTCCCGCCGGTCGCAAAGGCGAGCAGGAGGACCCAGGCGAGGAGACATGGGAGCCTTGTGCGGAGAGGGAGGCGCATAGAGGTTCGACCTGGGGGAAATCCTACCTGAAACCGCCGGATCTCGGCGGATGCGTTCTCTGCGGACGAAAGTCGCGACCTCCCTGCCAGAAGCCGCAAATAGCCCTCCAGCAGCCGCAAAATCCACTAGAGAAGACGCAACTGGAGGGCCAGCAGCCGCAAATGCCACAAGAGCAATGAATGCTCAAGCGAGAGCAGCCGCAGCTGCCTCACGAGCAGCCGCAAATGGCCAACAAGCAAGCATCGCCGGCCGACGAATAGACGCAAATAATAGGCGAGCAGCCGCAAATGGTGGATGAGTAGCCGCAAATTGGAGCGAAGCAGCCGCAAATAGGTCGCAAGAAGCCGCAAATCTTCCGGTAGTGGCTGCGGCTGCTCTCATGGCGACCGCTGCTCGTCCGCTATTTGCGACATAATTTGCGACTTAGACCGTTGGGGCCCGAGTATTTGCGGCTTTTGGTGAGGTAGTTGCGGCTGCTTTTTCGTCGGGAACCTTGGGCCGTTGGATGTTTGCGGCAATTTTTGGAATATTTGCGGCTCCTGGCCGAAGCTGGGCTCTGCGATCTTGGCTAGGCGGGTTGCAGGGGCCTCGCCTTGCAGCGTGGCGTCGGACGTCTGTCGAGGCAAAACCGGGGTCACCGTGGGTGAGGTTCTGGGCTATCCGATAGGCGGGAGGGCCTCGCCACGCCGAAGCTCCTCGCGAAGCTCTTCGATCGAGACCTGGACGGCGGGAATCTTTCGCTGGAACAGCTCTTCCAGGAAATCAGCGCGACTCACCCCCGCGATCTCGGCTGCCTTGCCCTGGGAGACCAGTCCCTGAGAGTACCAATGGATCGCCGCCGCCAGCTTCATCTCGGTGGCGAACTCCTCGGGGCTTTACGCAGGGCCGAAAAGACGGTGGGGGGAAATTCGAAGACGACCTGAGCCATGGAAGCACCTTTCTTCAGGAATTCTATGTCGTTCGTGCGCCGGCGGCGCGCCTGGCCCCTCGCCCGTTCCTTGCGGCAATTTCCAGCGGAAGGAGCGCCTCTACGATGTCTCCACCCCTTAGTAGTCCCCACCGTAAGTACGGTGACGTATCCTGCTGGGGGAGTCGGGTGGTGATCAAGCCTGTCAGCAAGCACCTTTGACATTCTCCTCTCCCTTCGATCCCCTCTCTTCGATGCCTACGTCATGGGACAACCTGACCGCCAAGCCGGGCCAAGGGCCCGTGATCCCTCAGCCCAGGCCAACGGCCTGGGTATGCAGGCCCTTACCGGACAGGGCGCCCCAACGGGGCGCGATAATTGGCCCCCGCACCACGGACCTCTGCCTCATCCCAGATCTACTGCTCGTCATAGCGGACGACTCGACGTCGATGGGGTATCGCGACCCTTCAGGCCGCATCTGCGGATCATCTCCAAACCCAGGCCGTTGGCCTGGGCTTAGGAATCACGGCCCCTTGGGCCGGCGTAACACCAACGTCGTCGCGAGTCATCAACTGCCTCCCGCGCGCTGCGGCCTAACAAGGCATTGGAACTGACCGGCTACCGCGTGAGGAGCGCGGCCGGCGGTTGGAGGGTAGTAGGATCAGGGACGGTACCTGAATTGTGGAGCTGATTCCAAGATGCTGCACGAAGACCTCGGGATCTTCGGATTCGCCATTGTCGACCAGTTGGTGCCCGACTCTGATCTGGTCGAGCTCAGGGCTGAGGTCGATAAGCTTCTCGCGGCCGCGCCTGGCGGTGCCGGCGTCCGCAACGTACTTGGCAAGTCCGCGAAGCTCTGCAAGCTGGCAACCACGGGCGAGCCCGCTCGGCTAGCCGAAAAGTTCCTCGGTCCTGCTGCAAGGCCAATCAAGCTGACGGTGTTCGACAAGACACCGCAGGCGAACTGGAAGGTTCCCTGGCACCAGGATCTCACGATCGCCGTGACCCACCGCCAGGGAGTCGAGGGATTTGGGCCGTGGACCGTCAAGGATGGAGTGCCGTACGTTCAATCCCCGGTCTCCATTCTCGGAACCATCCTGGCCATCCGGCTGCACCTCGACGACACGCCACCCACCAACGGGGCCCTGCGAGTGCTTCCTGGAACCCACAGGCTCGGCCGGCTTTCGGAGTCGACGATCGCTTCGCTCCGCGGAGAGCTAACCGAAACGCTTTGCGCCGTGTCGGCCGGTGCGGCGATGCTGATGAGCCCACTTCTTCTTCATGCGTCCAGCCCGGCTGTGACTCCTGGCAGGCGGAGAGTCCTGCACTTTGAATATAGTGCTGCACAACTCCCTGGGGGCCTGTCCTGGGCATAGCCCGTACCCCGGCCGCCGCGGTCCTGGCAGGAGGCGATGCAGGTCTACCCGCCGCTCCTGCTGTCCGAAGGGAAACGCGGATCAGGACGTCGCGATCCTCGGCCTGCTCGCCGCCGCTGCCAAGACGGGCGGCAAGGCGCGCCGATGCCGGCCCAGGAAGTGGTCGGCATGCTCTTGAGACCGCCGGAGTTCCAGCAGCGGTAGTCTGCTTCGGCAGAGGAAGGATAGGCCACCGGAAGCCGGTCTGGTTATCTTGGGACGATTCCGCGCGACAGGCTCCCAACCCGGCAGTACACCGATATTGACGAGGAGTAGGGAACCGGTGTAGCGTATATATGTTTCATAGAATTAATGGCATACATCTTTCCGCCGATAGTCTGAGCACGAGTAGCGACTGTCGGGAAGGCGTTTGACGAACAGCCGGATACAGTTGATCTTGAGATTCGCCGTCAGTCCTAACCAGGTATACATAAAATCGAGGGAGGCACAAACATGAAAATGCGAAGAGCTGCGGTTCATCTCGCTCTTGTGGTGCTTACATATGCATTGGCGCCCTTTGAGGCGGCAGCCCAAGAGCACTGCAATGCGCTCCTGAGTCACGGAATCCGAAACGAATGGAGCGCCATTTCACAGAAAGAATGGAATAATTTAATCTTTCATCAGCACTGCAGGAAGACTGATAATTCTTGGTCGTTTTCGCATAATGGCCAAGTTGGTCTTAAGTCACCGGTGCCAATCGGGATTGCAGGTGACTGGTTCGCCTCCCAGGCGGATCGAGTAGAATTCTGCCGCAAGCAGGCTGATAGCAGCCAAGGAAGGGAAATGGAGGCTTCTCGCCTCAGCCTTCTTTCGGCCGAAGCGTTGACTGCGTGGAATCAGTGTCAACTCCTTGCCGAGAAGAATGTCGAGATCGCTGCCAGTGATCTTGACGGGCGACTTCTCGGATTCTCAATAAGGCGAAAAGGCAGCGACCCCATAACACTCAAGACTATTACCTTCGAGGGTGCAGCCAGTTGCTCTGTGGCAGGAGATCAGGTCTCATCTGGAAAGCCTCTCGCTATCAAGGTCGACCAGGGCCAAATCACAATTCGCTGCATTCGCGCTGAAGCAGTCGCAGCCAAGGGCTTCGAGACTTCTTACAAGCGGACCGAGATTGGTATTGACACCTCAGAGGGTTCTTTAGATATAAACCTTCCTCCAATCGATAGGCCGTATCCGCAGACTGTAGCAGAGTTGCGGCGAGATCTCGAACTCAGGTTGGGTGCTCGAGTTGTGTCAAGAGATGTAGTTAATCTTAAAACCATTTCTTCTTCCGATTCTAAAGCCCAGCGTGGCTACCGATCCAGTGAGGAGACGAAGCGCGATTTCTGCGTTCTGACTCTAATGACCCATTATGCTGGTCGTTCGCCGTCATGTGAGCTGTCTCGCGAAGACGAGAGGACTTGGAAGCTCACTGCAGCCAGGACTAAAAAGGAGGACGGCACCGTGCGCTGTTCTGCTACCTGCTTCAATCTGGGCTTTGATGAGAGGGAACCGCAAGTCGATCAAGCCCCTACTGTCGGCAGCAGCATTTCTGCAGTGCCAGGTGCAGAGATGCAGAAACATGTCACAGGGCGACCTTCACCGGCGAACCCGGCACTTCCACCGAACGATCCGCACCTGTGAAGTGAGGAGCGTTGGGCGGCTCAGTAGGAGGTGATGTAAGGATGACGTATTGGCGGGTGCGGCTACACCCGGAATCCGGCTTCTAAGTCCCCTTCAGGGGGCGCAGCTCATAGCCCTGGCATTTATGCCCGGGCGGGGCTGGCTGCCACGTCGAAGTTCTGCGCTTTCCAAACCCTTTGCGGAGATCTTGGCGCCCCCACCCTTGCCCCCCGCCCCCACCCGCGCTATCGTTCCCCCAGGGGGTGGACTCGATGCTGCGGACCACGGTGCGCGACTGCCTGTATCTCAACTGGGCGCTCCCGGCGGAGGCGCTGCCGGCGCCGCCCAGGCCGTTGCGGTATCAGATCCACTCCTGGCAGGGGCGGGACTGGGTCTTCGCCTCGGCGCTCCTCTTCCATCAGGATTCCCTCCATTTCACGGCCCTGCCGCGCCTGCGGCTCGGCTATCCGCAGCTCAATCTCCGCCTCTACGTGCTGGACGACGAGGGCATCCCCTCCGTGCTGTTCCGCCGGATGCTCATGCCGGCCTGGGTGGTTCCCGGGACTCGGCTGGTCACGCATCAGCCGGCCTCGTGGGCCCGGCTGAGCTTCCCACGGCCGTCCAAGGACCTCGACGGCGGCGGCCCGTGGATCTGGCGGGTGGAGCGCAAGGGCGTTCTCCAGGTGCGGGCCTCCGAGGCCGCGCCCATGCTCGGCGAGGGGCCGCGGCTGGGCTCGTGGGATCAGGCGATACGCTACTTCCAGGATCGCCCCCGCGGCTACGCCGTGGTCTCGGGAGAGCTACAGAAGATCGCCACCGAGCATCCGCCGGTGCCCGTGTGGCCGCTCAAGGCCGAGGTGGAGGGGGCGGACGTGCTGCCCCGATGGCTCGACCTGCCTCCGGGAACTCCGCTCCCGGCCCTGCATTCGGCGTGGCTCTGCCCCGAGATCCCGTTCGTCTTCGAGCTGGGGCTCGTGCTGCGGGTGCCGGTGGCGCCGGCGCCCGTCCTGGCGCAGCCGGCCGCGGGACGGGTGGTGAGCTTCCGCTGGCCGTCGGCGGACTCCTCGGGGGGCCGCGGCACCGGGGTCAGGCGGCGCCGTTCGTCGTGCTAGCATCCCCGGCATGAGCTCGATTCCCCCCTCTCAACGCCGCCCTCAACGCATCGCGATACTGCCCGGCGACGGCACGGGCAAGGACGTCACCGCCGAGGCCGTCAAGGTGCTCGAAGCCGCCGCCGAATCCTGGGATCTCCCCCTGGAGCTGGTCCATTTCGACTGGGACGCCGACCGCTACCTCGCCACCGGCGAAACCCTCCCCAAGGGAGCGCTGGACGACTTCCGGGAGAACTACTCGGCCGTCTTCATCGGCGCCTATGGCGACCCCCGCGTGCCCGACATGAAGCACGCCGCGGACATCCTGCTCGGCATCCGCTTCGGCCTCGACCTCTATATCAACCTGCGCCCCGTGAAGCTCTACGACGCCCGCCTCTGCCCGCTCAAGGACAGGACGGAGAAGGACGTGGACATGGTGATCTTCCGCGAGAACACGGAAGGCGCCTACGTCAACGTCGGCGGCAACTTCAAGAAGGGCACGCCGGACGAGATCGCCATTCAGGACGAGATTCATACCCGCAAAGGAGTCGAGCGCATCATCCGCGCCGCCTTCGAGTACGCCGTGGACCACAAGCGCCGCGAGGTGCTGATGGCCGACAAGTCCAACGTCATGCGCTACGGCCACGACCTCTGGCAGCGGGCCTTCGCCGAGATCGCGGCGGAGTTTCCCCAGATTCAGTCGCGCCACATGTTCGTGGACGCGCTGACCATGCAGATGGTCAAGCACCCCGAGAGTCTCGACGTGATCGTCACCAACAACATGTTCGGCGACATCATCACCGACCTCGGCGCGGCCCTCCAGGGCGGCCTGGGCGTCGCCGGCTCGGCCAACCTCCACCCCGGCCAGACCTCCATGTTCGAGCCCGTCCACGGCTCGGCGCCCAAGTACGCGGGCACCGGCAGGGCCAACCCCGTCGGCGCCATCCTTTCGGCGTCGCTGATGCTCGACTACCTGGGCCACGCCGAAGCCGCGAAGACGATCGAGGACGCCGTCGCGCGCTCCATGCGCGAGGGGCAATCCACCCCCGACCTCGGCGGCACGCTGACCACCTCGCAGGTGGGCGATCTGCTGGCCAAGGCGGCCGGGCGGGCGGTGGCGGCTTCGGGAGGACGCTGAGATGAATCCCACGGAATCCGAGCTGATCTACGACTGGAACCGCATTGGCGAGGGGGACATCCGGCCCGCCCGCGCCAAGGTCGAGCTGGACGACGAGACCCTGCGCGACGGCTTGCAGTCGCCTTCCGTACGCAACCCGCCGATCGAGGACAAGCTCAAGATCCTCCACCTGATCGCGGCGCTGGGGATCGAGTCGGCCAACATCGGCCTGCCCGGCGCGGGGCCGCACGTGGTGCGCGACGTGGAGCGGCTGGCGCGGGAGATCGTGGAGCAGCGGCTGAAGATCGCTCCCAACTGTGCCGCCCGCACGGTGATCGCCGACGTGCAACCCATCGCCGAGATCTCCCAGCGCACCGGCATCGCCATTGAGGCGGCCTGCTTCATCGGCTCCTCGCCCATCCGCCAGTACGCCGAAGGCTGGACGCTCGACCGTATGCTCCGCCTCAGCCGCGAGGCCGTGGAGTTCGCCGTCAAGGAAGGGCTGCCGGTGATGTTCGTCACCGAGGACACCACCCGCGCGGCCCCCGAGGACCTGCGGCAGCTCTACACTACGGCCATCGAAGCCGGTGCCCGCCGGGTCTGCGTGGCCGACACCGTGGGGCATGCGACCCCCACGGGCGTGCGCCACCTCATCAAGTTCATCCGTGAGGTGGTGGACGCGACCGGCGAGGACGTGAAGGTGGACTGGCACGGCCACAAGGACCGGGGGCTCTCGGTGATCAACGCCCTCGCCGCCGCCGAGGCCGGCGCGGACCGTCTGCACGGCACGGCCGTGGGGATCGGCGAGCGGGTGGGCAACTGCCCCATCGACATTCTGCTCGTGAACATGCAGCTCCTGGGCTGGATCGACCGCGACCTGAGCCGCCTCCAGGAGTATTGCCGCCTGGTGGCGGACACGACGGGCGTGCCCCTGCCGGACAACTACCCCGTGGTGGGGAAGGACGCCTTCCGCACCGGCACCGGCGTTCACGCCTCGGCCATCATCAAGGCCCGCGCCCGCGGCGAGGACTGGCTGGCCGACCGCGTCTACTCCTCGATCCCCGCCTCCCTCATCGGCAGCCGTCAGATGATCGAAGTGGGTCCCATGAGCGGCGAGTCGAACGTCGTCTACTGGCTCAAGGAGCGGGGTATCGAGCCGGCGGAGGCGCTGGTGAAGGCGATCTTCCAGAAGGCGAAGTCCTCGAGCGCCACTCTCGAAGAGACGGAGATCCTGGATATCTGCGCCGAGCACGGCGTGGGACCGCGGACGCCCGTGGCCTCGTGAGCGTCCCCCCTGGCGCCGCGCCCTCGACCGCTACCTGGAAAGCCTGGCGGTCGAGCGCGGCCTCTCCCAGAACACCGTCGCCAGCTACCGCAACGACCTCGCGCGCCTCGGCGAGTGGCTGGCGAAAAGGGGCGGCGCCGACATGCTGACGGCGGCCGCCTCCGACCTCTCGGCCCACATGCGCGGTCTCCAGCAGCAGGGCCTCTCGCCGCGCTCCAGCGCCCGCGCCCTCTCCGCCATCCGCGGCTTCTACGAGAACCAGGTGACGCTCAAGGAGCGGGCGGACAACCCGGCCGTCAACCTCCTCCCGCCCAAGCTCAACAAGCCGCTGCCCAAGGTGCTCTCCGAGGACGAGGTGGAGGCCCTGCTGGCGACACCGGACCTCTCGACGCCCATCGGCGTGCGCGACCGCGCCATGTTCGAAATGCTTTACGCCGCCGGCCTGCGGGTGAGCGAGCTCGTGGGGCTTACCCTGTCGCAGCTCCGCCTGGACGTCGGCTTTCTCGTGGCCTTCGGCAAGGGCAACAAGGAGCGGGTGGTGCCGGTGGGGGAGCAGGCCGAGCACTGGACCCGCCGCTATATGTCCGAGGTGCGCCCGACGCTGGGGACGGGACGCCATCCCATGGTCTTCCTGAACCGCTTCGGCGAGCCGATGTCGCGCAGCGGCTTCTGGCGCATCATCAAGGCGCACGGCCTCAAAGCGGGCATCCGCGCCCCGCTCTCTCCGCACGTGCTGCGCCACAGCTTCGCCACCCACCTGCTGGAGCACGGCGCCGACCTGCGCGCCGTGCAGACCATGCTCGGCCACACCGACATCTCGACCACTCAGATTTACACCCACATCCATCAGGCCCGCTTGAAATCCCTTTACGACAAGTTCCATCCGCGCTCGTAGCGGGGGGTTACGGTAGACTGTGGCAGGAGGTCCTGACTCAATGCCTAGACGCGCTCTGTCGTCCATCGTCCTCGGCGGCCTGGTCGCCGGTGCCTTCGACATCACCTACGCCATCGTCTTCTCCTACCTCCGCAGGGGGGTGCTCCCCAGCCGCGTCCTGCAATCCGTAGCCAGCGGCCTTCTGGGACCCAGCGCTTACGAGGGCGGCACTTCCACCGCGGCGCTGGGGCTCGGTCTGCATTTCTTCATCGCTTTGGTGGCCGCGGCGGTCTACGTCTTCGCCAGCCAGTATCTGCCGGTCCTGGTCGCCAAGCCCGTTCTCTGGGGCGCGGTGTACGGCTTCGGGATCTACGTCGTCATGAACTGGGTCGTTCTCCCGCTCTCGAAGATCGGTCCGAGGCCTTTTCCTCACTGGGACACATTGGTGACCGGCCTGCTCGTCCACATGTTTCTGATCGGCGTGCCCATAGCCCTCGCAGCCAGCCGTGCCTGGGGCTCGACCCAATTGCAACGACCCTGAGCTCGTCATGGCTGAATCGATTCGCATCCGGTCTGCCACGGAGGCTGACGCTTTCGCCCTGCTGGAGATCTACCGCCCCTTCGTCGAGGATTCCGCGGCATCGTTCGAAATGGTCGCGCCCACGGTCGAGGACTTCGCGGCGCGCATCGAAAAAGCCCTGGCAGGCTGGGAATGGCTCGTCGCGGAGCGAGCGGGCCATTGCATCGGGTACGCGTACGGCTCCTTGCATCGGGGCCGTCCTGGCTATCGTTGGTCCGTCGAGGTCTCTGCCTACGTGGATCCGACTCATCACCGCCAGGGGGTCGGTCGCGCGCTGTACTTTAGACTGTTCGAGATCTTGACCGACAAGGGCTTCTGCAACGCCTACGCGGGCATCACCCTGCCCAACGATGCGAGCGTTGCGCTGCATCACAGCGTCGGCTTCGAGCCCATCGGGATCTTCAAGGCCGTGGGCCGTAAATTCGGCAAGTGGCAGGACGTCGCGTGGTTTCACCGGGCTCTCCGAGATTCGCCGCCATCGGAGCCTGAGGCCCGATGAGCAACGATAAACCCCCTGCTCGTTCGACGTTCATCTGTCCGTCCTGCGGCACGGAATCCTTCGACCAATTCTGTAGCAACTGCGGCGAAGAGAAGCTCGGGCCGGCGGATCGGTCCCTTCGGCACTACTTCGACGTCGTCGCCAATCTCCTGACCCATTTCGATTCGAAGGGCTACCGCTCGCTATGGTACCTCGTCGCCAAGCCGGGGTTCCTGAGCTTGGAGCAGTTCCGCGGCAGGAGAGTGCGGTACGCGAAGCCGATTTCGCTTTTCGTCTCCCTCAACGTCGTCTACTACTTTTTCATCGCCCTGTTTGGAGTTCATACGTTCTCGACGCCGCTTGCGGTTCAGCTTCACGGGAATGACTATTACCCGGGCTTTGCCGGCCGAATCGTGGAGAGCCGCCTCAAGGCGGAGAAGTTAAGCTTCGCCGCGTTCGAGGCGAAGTACGACGCGAAGGCCGGCACTCTTTCAAAGACCCTGATCTTCCTGTTCATCCCGATCTACTCGGTCATCTTCTACGGGCTCTTCTTCACTCATCGCCGCTATTTCATGGACCACGCCGTCATCGCGACGCATCTCTGGTCGTTCATCCTCCTGTTGCTGACGATTGGTGTGCCGGCGGTCGCGGTCCTTTTGATGTGTTGGTACAAGGGGCCGAGCATTTCCGCTCTGATCGCGGCGAACGACAACCCGATCACGATCTTTCTCCAGGTCTGTATCGCGGTGTATCTGGTCCTCATGTTGCGCCGCGTCTACAAGGCCAGCTACTGGTATAGCGCAACCGTGGCTCTCGTGATTTCCTTGTCGTTCTTCCAGATTGTGTGGCTGTATCGGTTTTTTCTGTTTGTGATCACATTGTACTGGGTCTAGTGAGAAAGGAACTTCCCGGTGAGTGCCGCAGATGGAACCCACTGAAACCCTCCCCCTCGGCCCGCAGCCGCCGAAGAAACCCGGCGAGCCCCTTCCCCGCGGCTCCGCCGTGGGGCGCTATGTCGTGCTGGAGCGCATCGGCTCCGGCGGCATGGGCGTGGTGTACGCGGCCTACGATCCGGAGCTGGACCGCAAGGTGGCGCTCAAGCTGTTGCGTCCGGACCGGGCGGGGGCGGTGGGGGAGGCGGCTTTGCGGCTTCAGCGGGAGGCTCAGGCGATCGCCCGGCTCTCCGATCCCCATGTGGTTGCGGTGTATGACGCGGGGACGATCGGCGATCAGGTTTTCGTGGCGATGGAGTTCGTGGAGGGCAAGACCTTCCGGCGGTGGCTCGCGGAGACGAAGCGGTCCTGGTGGGAGATCCTGGAGGTGTTCGTCCCCGCGGGCCAGGGTCTCGCCGCGGCCCATGCGGCCGGTCTGGTGCATCGGGATTTCAAGCCGGACAACGTGCTGCTGGGCACGGACGGCCGCGTCAAGGTGGCGGACTTCGGGCTCGCGCGGCCGGCGGGAGAGGTTGGCAACGAGGGCTCCGCATCCTCGCCTGGGAGCGGCTCGGGCGGTCTGCTGGCGAGCCCGTTGACGGAGTGGGGCGCGGTGATGGGGACTCCGGCCTACATGGCGCCGGAACAGCTTCGGGGTGGTGCGGCGGACGCCCGTAGCGATCAGTTCAGCTTTTGCGTCGCTCTCTGGGAGGCGCTCTACGGCCAGAAACCTTTTGCAGGCCAGGGGCTGCGCGAGATGCTGTCCGTCGAGCGGCGGGGCGAGGTGCGTGAGCCGCCGGAGGGCTCGGGGGTGCCGGCTCGCCTCCAGCCTGTGTTGCGGCGCGGTCTCTCGGCCTCGTCCGAGGGGCGCTATCCAGGGATGGCGGAGCTCCTTCACGATCTGAAACGTGATCCATCCGTGATCCGCCGTCGCTGGGTGGCGGCTGCGGCGATCGTGCTGGTGTCAGGCGCTCTGTTTTCAAGCCTTGGATATTTCCAGGCCCGGCGAGTCCAACTGTGTGGCGGTGCGGAGGAGAAGCTTGCGGGCGTCTGGGACGCGGGCCGGAAGGCCGCCGGCCGGGCCGCCTTTCTGCGCTCTGGGTCCCCCTTCGCCAGGGAGACATGGGGGCGGATCGAGCCCGCTCTCGACCTGTTCGCCGCGGACTGGTCACGCATGCGCCGTGCAGCCTGCGAGGCCACTCGGGTGCGAGGTGAGCAATCGGAGGATCTGCTCGACCGGCGGATGTTCTGTCTCGATCAGCGATTGAGCGAGCTCCGGGCGCTCACGGATCTGCTGTCCCACGCCGATGCCCAGGTCGTGCTCCGCGCCGACGAGGAGGTGGCGGGCCTCGGGAAAATCGCCCTCTGCGCAGACTCCGCGGCGCTGGCGGCCAAGGTGCAGCCACCTCGCGACCCGGCCGTCCGCGCCCGCGTCGAGGCGGCGCGGTCGAAGGTGACGGCGGCCAAGGCACTGGCGGATGCGGGCAAGCCGGCCGAGGCCCTGGGACCCGCGCAGGAAGCCGCCAAGGCCGCAGGGCAGGCCGGTTACGCCCCGCTCGAAGCGGCGGCGCTCTATCAGGTGGCGATCCTTCAGGACACTCTGGGCAAGAGCCGCGAGGCGGAGCGGTCCATGTTCGACGCCCTGACCCGGGCGCAGACCGGCGGGGACTTCGAAACCGCGGGCCGAGCCGCCTCCCAGCTTTCGTGGATCGTGGGCTTTCAACAGGCTCGCCACGAGGACGGCGAGAGATGGACACAGATGGCGCGCGCGATCATCGACGGAGCGCACGGCGGTCCCGCCCTCCGCTACGAGCTGTTGAGGACGCTCGGAACTCTTCAATATCAGGAAGGGCGGCTTCCCGACGCCGTCAAGTCGGCGCAGCAGGCCAAGGTGATGGGAGAGCGCGCTTACGGTCCCGAGAGCCCACAGGTAGCCGCCGTCCTGAGCAACCTGGGCACCTTTTACGATGTAATGGGCAAGCCTCAGGAGTCCGTGGAGGCGAGCCTGCGCGGGCTGGCCATTCGCCGCAAGGCTTTGCCGGCCGGTCATCCGGACCTGGCCAAGTCCTACAATACTTTGGGCAACGGCTACCTGGGCCTCAATCAACCCGATCTCGCCCTCAACTTTTACCGGCAGGCCGCCGATCTGTTCAGCCGCCGATATGGCGCGACCCACGCATGGACCCTGGGGGTACGCAACAACATCGCCATCATCCTTAAGGACAAGGGTCGGTATGCGGAAGCCCTGCGGCTTTACAATGAGGATCTTCGTGCGCAGGAGGCAGTTCACGGCAAGGAACACCCGGATGTAACCAGCGTCCTCGACAACATTGCCGAGGTCTACTATCTCGAAAAGCGATACGACGAGGCGCTCCCGATCTTCCGCGAAGCCTTGGCCATCGACAGCAAGGTGCTGGGACCTTCGCATTACGACCTGTCGTACTCGTTGAAAGGAATTGGAATTTCTCTGCTGGGCCTCGGCCGGCCACGCGAGGCGATCGCTCCGCTGGAGCAAGCTCTCGATGTGCGCGAAAAACAGCATGGCAAGGAGCTGTCGCTGGCGGAGTGCCAGTTTTATCTCGCCCAGGCGCTGTGGGATGGCGATGGGAACCGGCAGCGCGCCATGCGTCTGGCACGGCAGGCGCGCGAGGGATTCACGCACGTTCAGATGCCGCAGAACGTGAAGAACGTCGATACCTGGCTCAGCCATCCCCGCTTCGTTCCATGATGGCGTGATGGAAAGCTCCGGCGTTCCCTATCTTCTCAAGGTCCTCTCGCCGGATGGCACGGCCGTGCGGCGTTTCCACCTCGCGCCGGGCGAGCACGTCGTGGGCTCGCTCGCGGGGCTCGCGGTCCAGCTCGACGGGCCCGGGGTCTCGCGGCGGCATGCGAGCATCAACGTCCTTCAAGATGGCGGTGCCGTGGTGCGCGATCTCGATTCGAAGAACGGCACGTTCGTGGCCGGCCGGCGGATCCATGAGGCCGCCGTGACCGGCTTCACCATGGTCGCCTTCGGATCGGCGCAGGCCGTCCTCCAGCCGGCGGACCCGGCACGCACGCAGGTGCTTCTGGGATCGGGGGAAGTCCCCTCGGTCGCGGCGGATCACGAGCCGGGCAATGGGCTCACGACGGACGGTCTCCATCCCCTGGAACGGCTGGCGGAAACGCTGGAGGAGGTGCTGCCGTCGCTGGCCGAGGGGCTCACGACTTCCCACGAGGCGGCGGACGAGCTGGTGCATCGCTGGATCGCCGTCCTCCCCTTGGGGCGGGCCGAGATCCTGCGGACCGGTCCGGCGGGGGAGACCGTGGTCGCCGCCGCATCGACCCAGGATCGCCTTCCAAGGGGCGTGTCCAGGCTGGACGTCGAGGGACCCGACGGCTGGAAGCTCCGCCTGCGGGCTCCGGACACTGCAAAGCTGGCACCGCTGCGCCCGTTGCTTCGCCTGGTCCTGGCGTCGCTGGCGGCGCGTTCCGTCCTGCGCCGGCGGGCGGACGGAGCGCGCCCCGCGCAGTTGCAGCCGGAGGAGGTCACCGCGCCTCCGGGTCTTGGGCATGAGATGTCGAAGCTCTATCGCCGGGCCGGCAAGGTGGCGCGCGGCGACGTGCCGGTGCTGATCCTCGGCGAGTCCGGCTCGGGCAAGGAGGTACTGGCGCGCTGGGTCCACGCCTCCTCGCGCCGGGCCACGGGGCCGTTCCTCGCCGTCAACTGCGCGGCGCTCCCCCGGGAGCTGCTGGAATCCGAGCTGTTCGGCATCGAAAAGGGGGTGGCGACCGGCGTCGAGGCCCGGCCCGGCCTGCTGGAGCGGGGGAGCGGCGGCACGGTGTTCCTCGACGAGGTGGGGGACATGGCCCCGGAGACGCAGGCCAAGGTGCTGCGCGTGCTGGAGAACACGACGCTCTTCCGGGTCGGCGGGCGGGCGTCCGTGCAGGTGGATGTCCGCTTCCTGGCGGCCACCAACCGCGACCTCGCGGCCCTGGTGGAGGAGGGAGGCTTCCGGCGCGATCTTTATCACCGGCTGGCGGCTTTCGAGGTGAAGCTGCCGCCCCTGCGCGAGCGGCGGGAGGAGATTCCGGCTCTCGCCGCCCGATTTTTCCACCGCGAGCTGGAGAAGAACGGCCTCGCGAGCCCCGGCATCACCCGCGCTGCTCTCGGCGCCCTGGTGCGATATGACTGGCCGGGCAACGTCCGCGAGCTGCAGAACGAGATCGCCAAGTCCGCCCTCCTCCTGGAGCACGGCGAGCCGCTCGATCTCCAGCACCTCTCCGAGAGGGTACGCCGGCCCCTGGAATCCCCCGTCCGGGCCTTGACGCTCGACGAGACCGTTCGCCGCGCCGAGCGCCAGGCCTTCGCCGTAGCCCTGGCCGCCGCGGGCGGGGACGCGGCGCAGGCGATGGAGCTGCTGGGGGTGTCGCGCACGACGTATTACCGGAAGGTGAAGGAGCTGGAGTAGGGATCGACCGAAAGTATGGCTCCCCCCGGCCAGGACCCTCTCCTGCCAGTCCCGAATTCGGGACTGGCACTCGCCTCCAGCGGCCTCCAGTCCCTCAAACGGGATGATCAATTTACCCAAGATTCTTTGTTTTCAGTAATTTGACTCCTGGCAGCGGCCTTGCCCCAGGGATGCGGCGTAATGACCGCTACCGCCACCCCAGTGTGGCAAGGAGATTTGGAATCATGAGCATGAAGAGGATCGCGCTGCTCGCCCTGCTGCTTGTCGTCGCCAGTGTCAACGCCGCCTTCGCCTATGGTCCCTTCCACACGCCCACCTGGTACGCGGACTACACCTGCTCGTATACCAATCCGCCGTATCCCTCGGTGAACGGCTTCTCGACCTTCGTGCCGAGCTCCACGCAATACGACGCCTCCGGCAATCCCATCTTTCGGGACATCGAGTACTACGACGCCTCCTACAACGGTACGAACATTGTGACCGAGAACCGGAAGGTCACCTTCGCCAAGCCCGTGAACACCACCTTTGGGACGACGATCCTCTACACGACCTGGGAGTACACCATCAACCCGTCCGGCCCCCAGTGCAAGCGGGCGGTAGTCTCCAGCTGGGGCCAGGTGATCGAGTTCTCCAACTGCACCGACGGTCACACCCGCCGCTGCGATCGCCTCTACTGATCCGCCGGCTCCAAAAGGGCCGTCCCGCGGGGGCGGCCCTTTCCGTCTCCGCAGGAATTCCCTTCCCCTTTCCGCGGTTTCCCGCTATTGAGACAACCAGAGGGTGGCTAGGCGTTTTCGCCGGCTGTTCCGTATACTAAGTGGCGAGTGATCGCTGACCCTAGGTGGAGAGACTCATCCCCGATGCATAGATCCTGGCCCTGCTCGCTGTCCCTGTGCCTCGCCCTGGGAGTTTTTCTGGCCTTTGGAGTCGCCCCGGCGCGCGCCGAGCTGGTGATTCTGGTGGACGGCAACGTCATGAAGGCCGCGGACTTCGAGGCCGTGGGGGAGCAGGCCCGGGTCACTCTGGCGTCCGGCGGCCGCATCACCCTGCCCATCGACCGGGTCGACCGCGTGCTGGACGACGAGTACACGCCGCCGCCCCCGCCGCCGCCGGTGACCGCCGTGGCCGCGGTCGAGGCCGCCAAGTCGCCCGTGCTGCTCAAGTTCGAGGAGTCCCAGAAGGTTCCGGACGGCCCCTACGGCAAGATGATCTACGAGGCCTCCAAGCGGCACTCGTTCAACCCCCAGGTGGTGGCCGCCCTCATCGGCGCCGAATCCGCCGGCAACCCCCGGGCCTACTCCCGCAAGGGCGCCCGCGGCCTGATGCAGCTCATGCCCTCCACGGCGCAGCGCTTCGGGGCCCGCCTGGAGAAGATCTACGAGCCGAAGGAGAACCTGGAGGCCGGTATCAGCTACCTGAGCTGGCTCGCCGAGCAGTTCCCCAACGACCTCTCGAAGGTGCTCGCCGCCTACAACGCGGGCGAGAACGCCGTTCTGCGCTACGGCGGCATTCCCCCCTATCGCGAGACGCGTGACTACGTGAAGCGCATCTATACGACGCTGGGCCTCACGATCGGCAAGATGTAGCGCTAGAATCCTGACGGCATGGGCGAGACGGACATCCGCACAGAGGTCTTCCAGCGCGTACGCAAGGTCGTCGCCGAGGTGCTGAAGGTCAGCGAGGACGGCATTACCCTCGAGAGCCGCTACACCGAGGATCTCCACCTCGACTCTTTCGACAATCTGTCGCTGATGATGGCGCTCGAAGACGAGTTCGACCGCTCGATCGAGGATGAGGGCGCCCTTCAGCTCACCACGGTGGGGGAGACGGTGGACTTCATCCTGCGCCAGGCCGACCGCGCGGCCGGCACCGGCGTCGACGCATCTCCCGCACCCTCCACGACGCTCGCTTCATGAGGCGCCGGGTCGCCGTCACCGGCCTCGGCATCGTCAGCTCGATCGGCCATGGCGCGGTCGACTTCTGGCGCGCCTGTCTGGCCGGAGCCACCCGCGTCGAGCCGATCCCTCCGGCCTGGCTCGACTACGCCCAGTTCACCTCCCGTCTCTGGTCCCCCCTGGCCGAGCCCGACTACGAAGCCTGGGGCCTCGGCCGTATCGAGCGTCTGCAGAACGACCGCACGGCCCTGATCGCCATGACCGCGGCCCTTCAGGCGCTGGAGGCGGCGGGCATCGGACGCGAGGTTAAAGACGAGAAGCGGGGCACATTCGCTCTTTCCGGGACGGGAGACGTGGAGCCTGGGCGCGCCGGCGTCTCCCTCGGCACGGGAATCGGCGGCATCAGCTCGGCGTTGCGCAGCACCCTGCACCAGGCGCTCACCCGGCCGAAGGAGTCGCTTCGTGAGCTGCGCGGGCGGCTGGGAGACTCTGGAGCGTTGGATCTCCTGGAAAGCGTCGAGCGGAGATTGCAGGCGCCGTCCCGCGCCAATCCTTTCGCCGTGGCGATGACCATGCCGAATACGGCGACGAGCGCGCTCAGTATCAAGCTCTCCCTGGTGGGACCCCAGAGCACGCACTGCGCGGCCTGTGCCTCGGGGACGGTGGCGATCGGCCATGCCTACCGCTCGATCGCCGGGGGGGAAATGGACCTCGTGCTGGCGGGCGGCGTCGAGCTCCTCGACGACGACTACGGCGCCATCTTCCACAGCTTCGATCTCGCCCATACGCTGGTCCGGGGCGACGATCCGCGGGGAAACCGTCCCTTCGACCGGGGCCGTTCCGGGTTCCTCTTCAGCCAGGGTGGCGGCGCGGTGCTGGTGCTCGAGGAGATGGAGCGGGCGAGAGAGCGCGGCGCGCCCATTCTCGCGGAGGTGGCCGGCTTCGCCGAGACCTCGGACGCCCACAACATCATGGTGATGGAGCCCGAGGGCCGGCAGATCGCCCGCGCCATCGAGTCGGCCCTGAGGGACTCAGGGCTGAGGCCGGACGAGATCGACTACGTCAACGCCCACGGCACGGGCACGATGGCCAACGACGAGACCGAGGCCGCCGTCCTGTCGCGGATCTTCGGCTCCCGGCCGCTGGTCAACTCCACCAAGTCGCTCCTCGGGCACACCCTGGGAGCGAGCGGCGCCCTCGAAGCCGCGGTGACGGTCTTGAGCCTCCAGCACCAGGCGGCGCACGCCTGCCTCAACCTCGAAGATCCCATCGCGGATCTCAACTTCGTGCGCCAGGCCGGTGCCTGGCCGATCCGCAACGCCCTTTCGCAGTCGTTCGCCTTCGGCGGCCACAACGCGGCGGTGGTGTTGCGGAGCACCAAGTAAAACTCGAAGTCCTCCCAAAGCCCCCCTCATCACCCCGGCCCTCTTCTCCCGTCGCCTTCTTGGCACGGTCTCTGCACAAGGCCGATTTTCGGGAGTTGGATGTATCTCGATCATCTTTGAGAGGAGCCCCGCGATGTTCTTTCTCGATTGCCGGAGAGTTCCACTGATCGCTGCCTTGGCAGGCGGTCTGCTTCTTTGCACCTCGGCCTGGGCGGCCAATCCGTCCTCGGGCACCGTGTCCTCGTCGTCGCAGGCGAATTGGACGGGAGGCCCGCTGACGCCCACCGCCGCTTCGACCTGCGGCGGCCCCAGCAATCCCGCGTGTGATAATTACAAACTGACGATCGTCCCGCCTTCCTACGCTTTCAGGGTCGAAATCAACTTCACCCTACAGCCGACGGACGACTACGATCTCGAGGTCTACGGCCCGGACGGCAGTCTCGTGGGCCAGTCCGGAAACTCGGCCGGGGAGGCCGAGCAGGTCGTCCTCACCAACCCGGCGGGCGGAACGTACACGGTGAGCGCCTCGCCCTTCGCGCCGCTCACGGCCTACAGCGGCAACGCCAAGATCACCCAGCTTCCCGCGCCGCCTCCCCCTTCGACCCTGCCGCCCCCGCGCTACACCAACTACACGCCGCCGGCTGGCGTGGGGACGAGCGCCGGCGAGCCCTCGATCGGCGTCGACCAGCGCACCGGCAAGGTGATGTACGTCGCCGGCACGGAAACGCTTCGCGTCTCCTTCAACGATTGCTCCTCGCCGGCCACCGGCTCCTGGGAGAACGTCTCGGCGCTCCAGACCTCCCAGGTGACGTTCGATCCGATCCTCTACACCGATCCCACGCTGGGCCGCACCTTCGTCTCCCAGCTTTTGCCCACCAAGCTGAGCCTGATGGCCTTCACCGACAACGACGGCATCACCTGGTCGCCCAGCCAGGGCTCGGGGCTCAACTCGGGCGTCGACCACCAGACGATCGGCGGCGGCCCTTTCGCCTCCGGTCTCCTCACGCCGCTGACGAGCTATCCTCACATCCTCTATTACTGCTCGCAGGACATCGCCATGGCCCAGTGCGCCACCAGCCTCGACGGCGGCACGACGTTCGGGCCGGCGGTGCCGATCTACAACCTCACGCAGTGCTCGGGCATCCACGGCCACGTCAAGGTGGCGCCGGACGGCACCGCCTACGTCCCCAACAAGAGCTGCGGCGGGAGCCAGGGAGTGGCCGTCACCCGCGACAACGGCCTGACCTGGACGGTGAAGACCGTGCCGGGCAGCTCGGCCGGAAGCTGGGACCCCTCGCTCGGCATCGCGAGCGACGGTACCGTCTATTTCGGTTACATGAACGGCGACGGCCATCCGTACATCGCGGTCTCTCATGACGAGGGCGACACCTGGAGCAACATCCAGGACGTGGGGACGGGCTTCGGCCTGCGGAACATCGCCTTCCCGGCCGTGGTGGCCGGCGATCCCGACCGCGCGGCCTTCGCCTTCCTCGGCACCTCGACGCCGGGCGACGCGGGCGGCGAGGACCCGACCTTCCCGGCCGTCTGGCACCTCTATGTGGCCCACACCTACGACGGCGGGGCCTCCTGGGTGACGGCGGACGCGACGCCCGGCGATCCGGTGCAGAAGGGGACCATCTGTTCCGCCGGCACGACCTGCGGCGGCACTCGCAACCTCCTCGACTTCATGGACGCCGCGGTCGACGCCCAGGGCCGGGTGCTGGTGGGCTACGCGGACGGCTGCACCGGCGGCTGCGTCACGGGCGGCCCCAACAGCGGCACGGCCCAGGCGACGATCGCCCGCCAGACGAGCGGCGACGGCCTCTTCGCCGCCTATGACTCGCCGGTCAGCGTCCCGGCCGCTCCCGCTCTCCAGGCGACGGGGGCCAACGGCGTCGTCCATCTCACCTGGTCGACGCCGGACGACCACGGCTCTCCGATCAAGAGCTACATCCTCTATCGCTCGAACCCCGCGGGCGGCTTCAAGAAGATCGCCAGCGGTGGGCCCGGCTTCCACTCCTATGACGACACCCCGAAGGCCGGCGCGGCTCCCGCCTACCATGTCGTGGCCGTCAACGCGATCGGCAAAGGCCCGTTCTGCCATGACGTGACTCCTACGGTGGCACCGCCGGCGACGCAGTCCTGCACGGCACCCGGTACCAAGGTGGCGGACGATCCGGCGAGCGACTCCCAGGTGCCGGCCCTCGACGTCCAGCGGCTCTCGATCGCCGAGCCGCGCACCACGGACGGCTCCCACAAGATCGTCTTCACCCTCAAGGTCGCGAGCCTCTCGACCTTCACTCCCGGCAACGCCTGGATGATCCTGTGGAACCGGCCCGTGCCCGACGCCACCTATGACCGCAACTACGTGGTGATGCGGGCCACCGGGCTCGGCACCGCGGCTTTCAAGGTGGGCAAGCTCTCGCCGCCCAACACCAACCAGGGCACCGACCTCGGCAACGCCACCGGCACTTTCTCGGCCGACGGCACCATCACCATCACGATTACCACCGATCAGGTGGACAACGTCGGCACCGGGCAGGACCTGCCGGCCCTGGAGGTCCGCGCCTTCGCGGTCAACGTCAGCGGCACGCCGTCCTCACAGACGACGTCGGTCGATCACACCACTTCGACGAGCTACACGCTCGTGGGCAGCGCTCAGTGCGGCGGGTGAGCTAAAGGGAGGAGGTCAGGCCTCACGCTCGGCAGCGGGGTAGCTGCCGAGCACCCGCAGCTCCGTGGTGTGGGGTCGGATCTCCTCCAGGGCGCCGCGCACGGGATCGCGGTCCGCATTGCCTTCGAGGTCCAGATAGAAGCGGTAATTCCACGGGCTGCTGGGTATGGGGCGCGACTCCAGCTTGGCGAGATTCACGCCCCACCGGGTGAGCAGGGTGAGCACTTCGGCCAGAGCGCCCGAGCGGTGGGCGACGGCGAGCACCAGCGAGGTGCGGGCCGGCGTCCCGGGCGGGCAGGGCTCGGAGTGGAGCGACAGCTCGACGAAGCGGGTGAAGTTCCCCTCCTGCGTCTGGATGCCGCGGCGCAGGATCTCCAGGCCGAAGACGCGGGCGGCCGACTCGCCGGCGATGGCGCCCACCGTGGGATCGTTGCGCTCCCGCACCTTGCGCGCGGAGCCGGCGGTGTCGAACTCGGCCCGCGCCTCGATCCACGGCACGCCGTGCAGGAAGTCCTGGCACTGGAGGAGCCCCTGGGGATGGGAGATGACGGTGCGCAGGTCTTCGAGCTTGGTGCCGGGGAGCACGAGCAGGCAGTGCTCGATGTGGCTCACGGCCTCGGCGGTGATGGTGAGGCCGCCCTCTGCCAGGAGATCGTAGGTCTCGTTGATGCTGCCGGCCGTGGTGTTCTCGATCGGCAGCAGGGCGCGATCGGAGGCGCCGCTCTTGACCGCCTCGGCGGCGCCGCGAAACGTCTCGAACCCCTCCAGCAATACCCCCTCGGGCAGCCCCGAGTAGCGCCGCTGGGCGGTGAGATGGCTGTAAGAGCCCTCGACACCCTGGTAGGCCACGCGCAACGGTGCCGCCGCGAGCGACCGCACGTGAGCCTGCTGGTGGGCGACCGACATCTCCAGCAGCACCCGGTACAGCCGCTCCACCTCATGAGGATCGAGCCCGCGCTCCACGGCCGCATGGCGTACCCGCTGGAAGACCTGGTCCTCCCGCAGCGGATCGCGGAACGGCGAAGCCGCGCGCAGCTTGGCCGCCGCCACCTCCTCGACCAGGTCCATGCGCCGGCGCAGGTGGTCGAGAATCTCGTGGTCGATCTCCTCGATCGATTCGCGGAGGCCTTGGAGGTCAGGGGAGGCGGTTGGCTCGGACATACGAGAGTATAGACATCCTGAAGGCAGCCGGGAAATCCGGCCTTCCTGGTGCGGTCAGCTTTCAAGATGAGCCGACCTCCGCCCGGGCATAAATGCCGGGGCTATTTCAAGGGCGCCGGATGAATCCGGCTTAATCCGGCTTAAGTCCCCTTCAGGGGGCGCAGCTACTAGCCCCGGCATTTATGCCCGGGCGGGATTGCAGCGGCGACAACTCTCCCCTTTGCGTTGACTCCGATCCGCCTTCCCTGGAGACTCTCAGGACATTCAGGGCTTTCTCATCAGGCACCGCGCCATGGAGGCGTACTCGGCGTCGTCGCCTAGCGCTCTGTCGAGGACGCTACGGGCGCGCTGTCCCAGGGGCTCGTCGGGATACAGAAGCGCCACGTCCCTGAGAGTGGAAAGTTGGACGTACTTGTCATACCTCCTCTCCCGTAGGGGCTCCCGAAGCAATCCGAGAGCCTTGATGGTTTCAACGCCTTTGAGGCTGCTGTCCCTGGCTTTCGGCTGCTCGGCTGCGAACTCGATATGGTCTTCCGGGTTCAATCCTGGATCGAGGAACAGCGGTTCTTCCAGTGTGAGATCCCCCATGTGATCTTGGCAGCGCCGCTTGGGGTTTTGTAGAGGGAAGAAATTCTTCTTGTAGCGCTGGTTGCACAACTGGCAGGAGAGATAGAGATTGCTCCAGTCGTAGGCCAGCCAGTAGTAACCCGGGCGGGTGAGATCGTCGTCCGGATCCTGACGGTAGCCCGCCTTGGGCCGGAAATGCTCCACGTCACCATAGCTGATGTGAGTGATCTTCGCCTCGCAGAAGCAGCACTTGCCATGCTGCGCCGCAATCAGCATGTCTTTGACCGAGGCGTGACCGTAAATCCCGGAGTCAAAAGAGAACGTCCGGGTGCCATCCTGGTACGCGGACGGATCCGCTTCATAGCCGTTGCAGTGGCCGTTGGTCGCCATCCTGCCCTCGTTCACCAGGATCTCGGGCGGGGTCGCAGACTTGAGAATACGGATCATGCGGCTCAGGAGTTCCGGAGCTTGGCGGCGGCCTCGCGGATGATCTGCATGGCTTCCAGATCCTCCGGAGTCTCGCCTGCAGGGAGCTCGACGACCTGGGATTCAAGTCGTTTGAGGGCCGCGCGATCTGGGGCACTGAGGATCCGCTTCGAGAGGAGGGCATTGCGCTCGGCGATTAGATCATCGTACTCGGGAGGACGGGCGGTCTTCAACCCGAACAAATCCGAGGTCAGCACTTGATCGACTCGCCAGCCGTGCACCGTCTCGACGTCGTTGTCGATGACCACGTGATCTCCCTGGCGTCGCAGCACGACGATGTTTTCGTTTTCCGACGCTTGTGCAACGAGCGGGCTGTGGGCAGTGACCACGAACTGCACGTTGGGGAACCGTTCGGTCAGATGGCTTCGTAGCTCACGCTGCCACTTTGGATGGAGGTGGAGGTCCACTTCGTCCACCAGAACCACTGCGGGCTCAGCCAGGGGATTCGGGCTTCGGGGGTAGAGCGCAAAGAGCCGGCTCGCAAGATCGACCGTCCAGGCGATCATTGTTCGGTAGCCGAGGCTCAGGTTGGAGAGGGCCACCCAGCCATAGGGAGTCTTCATCTCAATGGAAGGTTTGACTCTCTGCGTATCGGCCCGGGGCTTGACCACGATCCGGAGATTCTCGGTGTCGGGCAGAAGGTCGAGCAGAACCTTCTTGATTTTCTCCAGGCGCCGCTCCGACTCAGCGCCTCCGCCTCGGCTCCGCGCGTAGTCCTCGACCAGCAGCCACTCCTCCGCATCGACCAAGGTTACGTAGTCTAGAAAGAGGCTTGCCGCAGGATCCTCCGGGCCGCGGCTGAGTACTGCCGAACCCATCCGGCGGGTGGCTCCGTAGCCGCAGACCCGGAGATCGAAGCGTCGCGTATCAGGCGTCGACCAGCACATTTGGGTGCTTGTGGGTACGATGACTTCCGTAGTCTGAATGGATTCCCCTGAGGGCCGAAGCCCGTGACCCAAGGCCAAGTGTCCCTTGATTGAAGTCTCTTCCGGAAGGCCGCGGTAGATCTTCCAGCCGTCGCCGCCGTTCGTTGGCAGCTCAACCTGTGGCCGTTCTCCGAAGTCGCTGACAAGGCCGCTGGGTCTGGTGAAGTGGCGCCGCGGTTCCAGCGCGACGAGGCACTGCAAGAGGGTGGTCTTGCCGACGCCATTGTCGCCTAGGATCACCGTCCACGGTGCCGGACGACCCTGGGAGTCCGAGAGACGTAGAGTCTGCTCTTCGGGTCCGAAACAGCGGACGTTGCGAACCGAGAGGTCGAGCAGGTACACCGGGGAAGCTGGGCTTCCCTCGTCCTCAGGCTGCTGGTCACGTTGACGCGATTTCATCGAGCTCCTTCCTATCTCAGGAAGTATATTCCGATCCGCCCCTACACCTAGCCCTCCCAACCGTGTAGGATCATCCTGCCAGCTAGGGGGGCCGTCAAGGCTGAGAGTCCCGTCGCGAGGGACGACCTTCATCACCCGGCCTGGGGAATGCCAGCGTAGTAGGTTCCGATCCTCCCCGTCTCCTCTTCCTCCCATGAAGTGTTATGATTTTCCCCGATGAACAAGAGCTCGCCGCAACTCAGGTCTCAAGGACCCTTTACCGCCGGTCAGCTCCGGTCCGGTGACCCGTACGAGCTGTCCAACGGCCACCCCATTCACTGCCTGCCCACGGGAAGACGGGGAGCGAAGGCGGTGAATGTGGGAGGCGGAGTGCTCGCGAGCGATCCGGCGGTCCAGGACGTCGGGGTCGACGCCGGCTACTCCCCCTCCCCGGACGTGCTCCGGGCCCCCGATCTCTCCGTGGGCGAGATCCCCGATCTACCGGGATGGGCTGAGGGGGCGCCTCCACTGGCAGTCGAGTACGCCGACACGGGCCAGGACGAAGCGGATCTGCGGATCAAGATCCAGGAGCTATTCGCCGCCGGCACCCGCTACGTCTGGGTGGTGCGGCTGACCGGCCCGCGGCGGGTGGAGGTGCATCAGCCGGGCCAGGGGATGCGCGTCGTAAACCCGGATGAGCAGCTCGAAGCGCCTGGAATCCTGGCCAATCCGGTGCCGGTGAAGGCGCTCTACGATCGCGAGACCGCGGACCAGGTCATCTTCCGCAATCTCCTTCAGCGCGAGGGCTACGCCAGCCTGGAAGAGGTCCGCGCCGAAGGCGAGGTCTTAGGTGAGGCCAAAGGAGAGGCCAAAGGAGAGGCCCAAGGTCTCCGGGAGGCTGTCGCCGAGGTTCTGACGACCCGCGGATTCGCGATGTCCGGCGATCTGAGGACGGCTCTTGCTGGCTGCGGCGACCTGGCGGTCCTCCGGTCAGTCCTCCGTCAGTCGGTGACGGCCTCGTCGCTTACCGAGATCGTCGCCGCGCTACGAGGTTGAACCTCGATTGCCGCCCTCCTACACCTCGCCCTCCCAAACCGTGTACGATCATCCCTGCCAGCTAGGGGGGCCGCCAAGGCTGAGAGTCCCGTTGCGGGGACGACCCTCATCACCTGACCTGGGTAATGCCAGCGTAGGGAAGCGATGAAGAGAGCCTGAACAGCGTGGCCGCACCTGGGTGAAAAGGGTGCGGCCTTTCTCTTGCCCGGCACATTTTTCGCGGATCCCGCAGACGGCGGAAGGAGATTCCCTATGATCGAGCCGACCTCCAATCAGTCCGCGCCAGCCGGCGAGCCCACGTTTGGTTCCACGGGCACGCATGCCATCACCACCGGGCCGCTGCCCGGCTCGGCCAAGATCCACGTCGAGGGGAGCCGGCCGGACGTGCGGGTGCCGATGCGCGAGATCCGCGTCTCTCCGACCCAGACCAGCGCCGGGCTCACCATCCCGAACCCGCCGGTCACCGTCTACGATCCTTCCGGTCCCTATACCGATCCCGAAGCCGCGATCGACGTGCGCCAGGGGCTTTCCGCCCTGCGGCGGCCGTGGATCCTGGAGCGGGGCGACGTCGAGGAGCTGCCCAGCGTCTCCTCCGAATACGGCCGCCGGCGCGCCACCGACCCTCAGCTCGCCGGATTGCGTTTTCCCCATCTGCGCAAGCCGCTGTGCGCCCGGCCGGGCGCCAACGTCTCCCAGATGCATTACGCCAAGCGCGGCATCGTCACTCCGGAGATGGAGTTCATCGCCATTCGGGAGAACCAGCGCCGGGAATTGGCTCGCGAGACAGCGGGCGGCCGGGCCTGGGGCGGTGGCGTGGCCCAGCATCCGGGGCAGTCGTTCGGTGCCGCCGTGCCGCCGATCGTCACCCCGGAGTTCGTGCGCGACGAGGTGGCCCGCGGCCGGGCGATCATCCCCAACAACATCAACCATCCGGAGAGCGAGCCGATGGTCATCGGCCGCAACTTCCTGGTGAAGATCAACGCCAACATCGGCAACTCGGCCGTCACCTCCTCGATCGAGGAGGAAGTGGAGAAGCTGGTCTGGGCCATCCGCTGGGGCGCGGATACGGTGATGGACCTCTCGACGGGCAAGAACATCCACGAGACCCGCGAGTGGATCCTCCGCAACTCGCCCGTGCCCATCGGCACCGTGCCCATCTACCAGGCGCTCGAAAAAGTGGGCGGCAAGGCCGAGGATCTCACCTGGGAGATCTACCGCGACACCTTGATCGAGCAGGCTGAGCAGGGGGTCGACTACTTCACCATCCACGCCGGCGTGCGCCTCGCCTACGTGCCGCTGACGGCGAACCGCATGACGGGGATCGTCTCGCGCGGCGGCTCGATCCACGCCAAGTGGTGCCTGGCCCACCACCGCGAGAACTTCACCTACGAGCACTTTCCAGAGATCTGCGAGATCATGCGCGCCTACGACGTCGCCTTCAGCCTCGGCGATGGCCTGCGCCCGGGCGCCATCGCCGACGCCAACGACGCCGCCCAGTTCGCCGAGCTCGACACCCTGGGAGAGCTGACGCAGGTCGCCTGGAGGGACGACGTGCAGGTGATGATCGAGGGGCCTGGCCATATCCCCATGCACATGATCAAGGAGAATATGGATCGCCAGCTCGCCGCCTGCGGCGAGGCGCCGTTCTACACCCTCGGCCCCCTCACCACGGACGTGGCCCCGGGCTACGACCACATCACCTCGGCCATCGGCGCCGCCATGATCGGCTGGTTCGGTACGGCCATGCTTTGCTACGTCACCCCCAAGGAGCACCTGGGGCTGCCCAACCGCGAGGACGTCAAGGAAGGGGTGATCGCCTACAAGATCGCCGCTCACGCCGCCGACCTCGCCAAGGGGCATCCGGGCGCGCAGGTCCGCGACAACGCCCTCTCCAAGGCCCGTTTCGAGTTCCGCTGGGAGGACCAGTTCAATCTCGCGCTCGATCCGGAGACGGCCCGCGCCTACCACGACGAGACGCTGCCCCAGGAAGGTGCCAAGGTCGCCCACTTCTGCTCGATGTGCGGCCCCCACTTCTGCTCGATGAAGATCACCGAGGAGGTGCGCGACTACGCCGCGAAGCAGGGGGTGGAGGAGACGGCGGCGCTGGAAGCGGGGATGAAGGAAAAGGCCGAGGAGTTCAGGAAGAGCGGCGCGGAGATCTACGCCTAGCTTCTATGGAGTCAGTTTGTACGAGGTCAAATGTACGAGCACCGCACCGAGCCCCTGCTTCCCAGGCGCGACTTCCTTCTTCGCCTCTCCCGCCACTGGGCCGTGGCGTTCGGCCTGCTCGCCGTCTCACTCGTCGTGGGAATGCTGGGCTACCACCTCTTCGAGAAGCTCCACTGGGTGGACGCCTTCCTCAACACCGCCATGCTTCTCGGCGGCATGGGGCCGGTCGATCCCCCGAAGGCTACGGCTGGCAAGCTCTTCGCCGGCCTGTACGCCCTATACGCCGGCCTCGTCGTCATCACGGTCGCGGCGATCCTGGTGACGCCGATCTTCCACCGCGTGCTGCATCACTTCCATGCGGATGCGGAGGACAAGGGCGGGAAGGTGGGGAAGGCGGTGGGGTGGAAACCAGGGACGAAAAGGGACCCCAGGGACACCAAGGACTAGAAGCTACGACCCTGCGGTCCTTGAAGTCCCTGCTGTCCCTGGAGTCCTTGGTGTTCCCTACTTCTTCTTGCTGCGCGAGAAGAAGTCCGCCATCGAGCCGAAGCCCGAGCCGGCCGCCGACGAGGCGTTGGCCGAAGCGTACTCTTCCCGGCGATCGTCGCGACGGTTGTCGCGGTCGCCGCGAGGCGCGCGGTCGCCACCACGGTCGCCGCCGCGATCGCTCCGTTCGCTGCGGTCGCCGCCGCCACCGCCGACCGCGGACATGGAGAGCGAGATCCGGCGCCGTGCCGTATCCACTCCCAGCACCCGCACCTGCACCTCCTGGCCGGGCTGTACCGCCTCGCGGGCGTGGTTCAGCCGCCGGCCGCCGCCGATCTCGCTGATGTGGACCAACCCTTCGAGGCCGGGCGCCAGCTCGACGAAGGCGCCGAAGGTCTCGGTGCGCGCCACCTTGCCGGTGGTCTCCGTGCCCTCGGGGAAGCGGGAGACGGCGTCGCGCCACGGGTCCTTCTCCAGGGCGCGGCGGGAGAGGGAGATGCGCTCGGGCCGCTTCTCGTCCTTCCCCTTCTCGATCTTGATGACCTGGACTTCGACCTCCTGGCCGACAGTGAAGACGTCCTGCGGATGGGCCGTGCGGCTGTGGCCGATCTCGCTGACGTGGAGCATGCCCTCGATGCCGCCGAGGTCGACGAACGCGCCGTAGGTGGTCAGCGAGGTGATCTTGCCGGTGAGGGTGGCGCCGACCTGGAGCTTCTCGCGGGTCTCGGAAGCCTTCGTCTGCTGCTCGTCCTCCAGCAGGGCACGCCGGGAGAGCACGATGTTCGGGCCGCGGCCGCCACGGTTCCCCTCTTCGAGACGGGAAATCTTGAACTGCAGCTTCTGGCCCACGAAGCGCTGCGGGTCCTCGACGTAGCGCAGGTCGAGCTGCGACAGGGGGCAGAACGCCCGCATGCCGTAGACCTGTACCTCGGCGCCGCCCTTGTTGAGGCCGGTGACCATGCCGTCGACCGGCAGGCCGCTCTCGAAGGCCTGCTTGATCTCGGCCGAGACCTCGGTGCGCTTGCCCTTGCCGCCCGCCTTGCGCTTGAGCAGCAGGGCGCCCGACTCGGGATCGGTGCCGGTGATGGTGGCCTCGAGGGTGTCGCCCTCCTTGACCGTGACGTTGCCCTCGGCGTCCTTCAGCTCCGCCGCGGCGATCCGGCCTTCCGACTTGCCGCCGACGTCGACGAAGACCCATTCCTCGCCGATCGACAGGATCTTGCCGCTCACCTTGCTGCCGGCCCCCTGCTCGTCGCGCTTCTTTTTCGGTGCATCGTGCTCGAACTCGGCCAGGATCTCGCCGAAGCCTTTTTTCTCGTCAGTCGCTGCTTCCTGAGGCTTCGCGGCCGCCTCCTGCGGTGCCGCGGGCGTCTCCTGAGGCTTTTCGGCCTCCGGAGACGAGGCCTCGGCCGCCGGTGCGGCCTCCGCCGGGGGCGCCTCGTCCCCCTCAGCCGCCGCCTGGGGGGCGTCTGCCGGGGGAGCCTCCGCAACTGCAACCTGGGTCTCCTGCGGGCTTGGGGTGTCCTGGGTGTCGTCGGAGATTGCCACGCTGTCCGGGGTCTCCTGGCCGAGCTCCTGCTTTTCCTGGGTGTCCTGATCGTTCATGTCTTCTCCACTGTTCTTGGGGATTCTGCGGCCCGGACGCGTTGCGGTCCAGCGGGACCCAGCCGGTCAAGCCGGCGTCAAGTCGACGCATGAACAAATTCATGCCCTCTATGCCTGGATTTGTAACGCTTGCGGGCCTTCCGGAATTTCCGGGCGATCCTCCCCGGGGGAGCAGGGTTCCGTTCCACCCTGCCTCGCTTTGAGTAAGCGAACCGGCGCCACCGCCGGCCCGCGGTGCGAGGCTGAGACGGAGCCCCGCGCGAAGAACTCCTGTGCGGAGCCTCCGTTTTCGATGCAGAATAGCAGGCGTCCGGCATCCTGCCAAACTTTTGCCTGTTGAGAGGAAGAGAGACAATGCGCCTATTGCTCGTGCCAACCCTGCTGGCGGGCCTTCTCGGCCCCGGTCCGGCGACCGCCGCCGAGGCCACGTTTCACCAACTGCAGGCACCGCCTCTCGACCGCCGCGAGGTCCATCTGACCGATCTCGTGCAGCTCACCCGCCGGGGCGAGAACGCCGAGGCCTACTGGTCCCCGGACGGCGTGGAGGTCATGATGCAGTCCAGCCGTCCCCCCTACGCCTGCGACCAGATCTTCCGCCAGCGGGCCGACGGCACCGGCACTCCCATCCTGGTCTCGACCGGCAAGGGTCGCACCACCTGCTCGTACTTCACGGCCGACGGCAAGCGCGTCCTCTTCTCCTCGACCCACGCCGCGAGCCCCGACTGCCCGCCGGTTCCGGACCACTCGCACGGCTACGTCTGGGCCATCTATCCCACCTACGAGATCTACAGCGCCAAGCCGGACGGCTCGGACCTCGTCCGCCTGACCGACAACAACGCCTACGACGCCGAGTCCACCGTCTGCCCCAAGGACGGCTCGGTGATCTTCACCTCCACCCGCGACGGCGACCTCGACCTCTACCGCATGGACCCCGACGGCAAGAACGTCAAGCGCCTGACCGACACCCCGGGCTACGACGGCGGCGCCTTCTTCTCGCCGGACTGCAAGAAGATCGTCTGGCGCGCCTCGCGCCCCAAGCCCGGGCCGGAACTGGAGGAGTACAAGACCCTCCTGGCGCAGGGGCTGATCCATCCCAACAAGCTCGAGCTCTGGGTCGCCAACGCCGACGGCAGCGACGCCCGCCAGGTGACCTACCTGAACGCGGCCTCCTTCGCGCCGTCGTTCTTCCCCTCGGGCAACCGCCTCCTCTTCTCCTCGAACTACGGCGATCCGAAGGGGCGGGAGTTCGACATCTGGGCCATCAACACCGACGGCACCGGCCTCGAACGCATCACCTGGACGGCCGGCTTCGACGGCTTCCCCCTCTTCTCGCCGGACGGCACTCACGTCGCCTTCTCCTCGAACCGCAATCAGAGCGAGGCGGGAGAGACGGACGTCTTCGTCGCCCGCTGGGTGGACCACGCCTCGGCCGAGCTGACCGCCGCTCCCGCCACGGCGGCGGCCGGCCGCTTCCGCGACGACGTGCGCTGGCTGGCCGACGACGCCCGGGAGGGCCGGGGGATCGGCACCGTGGGGCTCGCCGAATCCTCGCGCTGGATCGCCCGCCGCTTCCGCCAGCTGAGCCTGGAGTCGCTGGGAGAGAACGGCTACTTCCAGCCTTTCGAGGTGCCCATGGCCGTGGCGGCCAAGCCGGGGACGGCGGTGACGGTGGACGGCGCCGCCGTGGCCGCCGGACTCTTCCAGCCGGCCTCGTTCTCCAGCAACGGCACGGTCTCCGGTCCCGTGGTGGCCGCCGGCTACGGCATCACCGCCACCGATCTCGGGGTTGACGACTACAAGGGGATCGAGGCCAAGGGGAAGATCGTCGTCGTCCGCCGTTTCACGCCCGAGGGGGGCAAGTTCGCCCAGAAGGACGCCGAGCAGCGCTACGGCGACCTTCGCTACAAGGCCTGGAACGCCCGCGAGCACGGCGCCGCCGGCCTGATCATCGTCGACTCGCCCGAGGGGAAGGCGGGAAGCACCCCGCCGGCCGAAGCCCCGTTGCCGAGCCTGGCCATCGACCGTTCGGAGGCGGCGGGGGGCGATGCCGGGCTGCCGGTCGTGACGGTGAAGCGCGACACGGGAGCTCCGCTCTTCGCCGGCAGCCATCAGGCGAGCTTGAAGATCGACCTCGAACGGCGCAACGAGAGCGCCGTCAACGTCGTGGGCATCCTGCGGGCGACGGCAGAGGACCGTTTGCCGGGAGCCGTGCTGGTGGGCGCCCACTATGATCACCTGGGTCTCGGCGGCGGCGGCTCGCTCGCCCCCGACTCCCACGAGATCCACAACGGCGCCGACGACAACGCCTCCGGCACGGCCGCCCTGCTGGAGGTGGCCAAGCAGCTCAGCGCTCCGAGCACCCACCTGCGGCGCGACGTCTACTTCGTCGCCTTCTCCGGCGAGGAGGCCGGAGTTCTGGGCTCGACCGCCTTCACCCGCAAGCCGCCCGCGAGCCTCAAGCTCGGCGACCTCGTGGCAATGCTCAACATGGACATGGTGGGCCGGCTGCGGGGCGACCAGGTCAGCGTGCTGGGCGTGGAGTCCGCGGCGGAATGGGGGAAGATCGTGCCGCCGCTCTGCGGCCAGAACGGAGTTCTCTGCACCCTCTCGGGAGACGGCTACGGCCCCTCGGACCACAGCCCCTTCTACGCCGCCGGAGTGCCGGTGCTCCACTTCTTCACGGGAGCCCACGACGACTATCACAAGCCCTCCGACGACGCGGACAAGATCAACGCCATCGGCGGCGCCCGTATCGCGAGTCTGGTCGCTGACATCGCCGAGACGGTCGCCGACGAGCCCAACCGCCCCACCTACAAGAGCGCCCCCTCGCCCGCGCCCAGGGGCGACTCGCGTTCCTACGGCGCCTCGCTGGGCACGGTGCCCGACTACGCGGGAGACGGCCGTCCCGGAGTGCTGGTCGCTGGCGTGCGGCCCGGAGGAGCGGCCGAGGCCGCCGGCATTCAGAGGGGAGACCTGCTCGTGGAGCTCTCCGGCAAGGAGATCCGCGACATCCACGATTTCATGTACGTCCTCCAGAACGCCAAGCCGGGCGAGAAGTCGAACGCCGTCGTGGTGCGCGGCGGCAAGCGGGTGAAGGTGGAGCTGACGTTCGGCACCAGCCGTCGGTGAGCGGAAAGCAAGGACCTCAAGGACACCAGGGACGCCAAGGACGAGAGTTTTCGGTTGACTGCGTCCTTCGTGTCCTTGAAGTCCTTAGCAGTCCCTTCACCCTCACGTTCCACATGCCCCGAAGGGGCAACGGCATGTAGCCGGGGGCGGAGCGAAGCGGAGTCCCCGGACTAGGAGAACCTCGATTTTTCCAGCCCCGAAGGGGCGGCGGCGGCGCTTCGTCGAACCCAAGCTGCCGTCGCCCTTTCAGGGCTTTAGGTTTATTGGATCGACGTGTCCCGGGGCTGGCAAAAAGCCGCCAGCCCCCGGGCTACATGCCTTGGCCCCTTCGGGGCCGGGAGCGACGAACATGCCCCGAAGGGGCCAAGGCATGTAGCCGGGGGTGGAGCGAAGCGGAACCCCCGGAATAGGGAGAACCTCGATTTCCCAGCCGCGAGAGACGTCCTTCGCTGAAAGGCGACGAATGGGGACCCCCTGCAACCTCCGCCCGTCTCTCCCGTAGAATCCCCAAGCCGTGGTGTATCCCGCGTTCTTCCCGTAGAAAGGTCGTCATGAAATCTCTGTTCCTGATCTTCGCCGTCTGCCTGCTGGCCGCAGTCTCCGTGACCGCCGCCTCCGCCGTCGCTCCGGATCTCGTCGCGTACGCGAAACAGTTCGAGCAGTTCCCCGACACCAAGGGCAAGGAGAGCGAGAGCGTGCGGCTCCAGAAGCTGTTCGACCTCTCGTGGGAGACCACGATGCACGCGGCCCCGGAGTTCGCGACCGCCGTGGGCTATCCGGGGCTCAACGACCGCTGGAGCGACTCGTCGTTCGGGGCCATCGAGTTCGGCCGCGCGCTCACGGTCAAGATGCTGCAGGCTCTCGACTCCATCGACCGCGCCAAGCTCACGCCGGCCGAGCAGGTCAACTACGACCTCGCGCACCGGCGGGTGGAGCGCGAGATCGAGGGCAAGAAGTTTCACCACGAGTATATGCAGATCAACCAGGTGAGCGGAGTGCAGCAGGGAATCCCCCAGCTCCTGTCGTACATGCCGGCCAACAATGTCAAGGATTACGAGAACCTTATCGCCCGCCTGCGCGGCATTCCCCATGTGATCGATCAGACGATCGCCCTGCTGAACAAGGGCCTTCAGGAGGGAGTGACGCCGCCGAAAATCACTCTGCGCGAGGTCCCGGCCCAGGTCGGCAACCTGATCGTGGACAGCCCCATGAAGAGCCCCATGCTGAAGGCTTTTCAGAAGTTCCCCGACAGCATTCCGGTCAACGAGCAGGCACGGCTCAAGAGCGACGGCATCACGGCCTTCGAGAGCGCCGCCCTGCCGGCGTTCCGCAAGCTCCAGAGCTACCTCTTCAACACCTACCTGCCCGCCTCCCGCGACACCATCGCCATGAGCGATCTGCCGGACGGCAAGGCCTGGTACGCCTTCAACGTCCGCAACAGCACCACCACCAATCTCACACCGGAGCAGATCCATCAGATCGGCCTCTCCGAGGTGAAGCGCATCCGCAAGCAGATGGACGATCTCATCGCCACCACCGGCTTCAAGGGCGGCTTCCCGGAGTTTCTCACCTTTCTGCGCACCGACCCGCGGTTCTTCTACGACAAGCCGGAGGATTTGCTGACGGGCTATCGCGATATCGCCAAGCGCATCGATCCCGGCCTGGTGAAGCTCTTCGGCAAGCTGCCGCGAATGACCTACGGCGTCATTCCCGTGCCCTCCTATGCCGAGAAGTCGCAGACCACGGCCTACTATGAGGACGGCTCGCGGGCGGCGGGCCGGCCCGGGTACTTCTACGCCAACACCTACGACCTCAAGTCGCGGCCGAAGTGGGAGATGGAGTCTCTCACCCTGCACGAGGCGGTGCCGGGTCATCATCTTCAGATCTCGCTCGCCAAGGAATTGGAGAACGTTCCCGAGTGGCGCCGGCACGACGACTACACGGCTTTCGTCGAGGGCTGGGGTCTCTACGCCGAGAGTCTGGGGGCCGATCTCGGTCTCTACGAGGATCCCTACTCGAAGTTCGGCCAGCTCACCTACGAGATGTGGCGGGCCATCCGCCTCGTGGTGGACACCGGCATGCACACCATGGGCTGGACCCGCCAGCAGGCGCTCGACTATTTCAAGGCCAACTCGGCCAAGGCCGAGCACGACATCGAGGTCGAGGTGGACCGCTACATCGTCTGGCCCGGCCAGGCCCTGGCCTACAAGATCGGCGAGCTGAAGATCAAGGAGATGCGCGCCTACGCCGAGAAGGAGCTGGGCCCCAAGTTCGACGTCCGCGCCTTCCACGACCACGTGCTGGGCAACGGCGCCCTGCCGCTCGATCTGCTGGAGAAGAACATCAGGGCGTGGGTGGCGGAGGAGAAGGGGAAGGCAGCGAAATAACATGACGCAGCGCGGCTGGCTGACCGGCCCTGCGCAAGCTGCGGAGTTATCTGGCCGATACCTACATCCCGGGGGCTCCTGAGACCGCCATCCCTTGAAAGAAGGTTGCCGACAAGGTGGCCAGGGATTTTAATCCCTGGTGGCGGCGGCGTTGGGGCCGCCTTTTCAGGCGAGGCCGGAGCAGGGGACGCCGGAGCGGGCAGCGGCGGCACCAGCCCCGGCCCCTTGAGATAGGGACCCAGCAACCCATCCCAGGTCTTCGCCATCTGCTCGTACTCGGCCGTGCACTGGGCGGCGCGGTCGGTGGGAAGGGTGCCATCCTCCACCAGGTACTGAAACTCCACGGGGTTCTTGCCGTAGACCCAGCAGATGACGTTGGCGAAGCGCTGCTGGTCCAGGGCGTGGGCGTTCCAGAAGGGCATCCTGGCGAGCGCGGCCTGGCTCTTGGCGTCCTTCTCTCGCGCGAGGAACGTGGTGGCGCCGTCGAGCGCCGCCTTCTCGCCCTGCCGGCCGCTTTCGAGCAGCAGGAGGGTGGCGAGCTGATCCACCGCATCCTCCTCCTTGCCGGTAATGGGCAGGGAGTCGAGGCGGATGAGCGCGTGCCCCGCCTCGTGGAAGAAGATGAACAGCGTCGCCCCGGCCACGGCGATCCCCGCCTGCTGAATGCCCTCCTCGCTGGTGACGTCCGCCGTGAACAGGTCGGAGAGCGCGTCGATCAGCTCGTAGCAGATCGAGATACGGCGCTTGTCGGCGTCGTACGGAGCATCCGCCGTGCCGCACTCGCGAAGGGCCGCCGTGACGTCCGTCGGCATCGCCAGCGTGTCGTTGAGGGCCCGCACCGTCTCCTGCAGGAGCTGAGTCTCCTTGAAGATCTGCTGGAGGCCCAGATAGTCGGGATTCCTGGTCTTCTCGTAGACCAGCTTGAAGTCGCCGCGATCGGGAATGCGGACGACGGGCGGCGGCAGCGCGGGCACGGGTGGGTTTTCCGGCACGGCCGGCGTCCCCGGAGTCGTCGGTGGAGTCGGCTCGGCGGGTTTGGGAGCTTCCCCTTGGCCCCAGGCGGCGGCCGAGGCCAGGAGCAGCGATAGAGCGAGTGGCGCGCCGCGGCGCGCGAGGGATGCTGGGATCAAGTTTGGAACCTCCGTGGCGCACGATAAACTGAAGCGCCTATGAACGTCCAGCCCGTGCGCCTCGAAGGTCCCAGCCTCATCCTCGATCCCCTGACGCCGGAGCACGCCCCCTTGCTGTGGCCCAGGACCGATCCGGACCTCTTCCTCCACACCCTGGAATGGCCGCGGGACGCCGGCGCCGAGGCCTTCGCGGACTGGGTGCGCGACTCCCTCGCCAAGCCCGCCTCGCTGTTCTTCGTCATCCTCGTCAAGCCGGAACTGGAGCCGGTGGGGATGACGGGCTACCTCGACATCCGTCCGCCTCACCTCGGTCTTGAGATCGGCCGCACCTGGATCGCCAAGTCCCACCAGGGCACGAAAGTGAACCCCGAGAGCAAGTACCTGCTGCTGCGCCACGCCTTCGAAGCGCTGGAAGCCGCGCGCGTCCAGTTCAAGACCGACGTCAACAACCTCCAGAGCCAGAGGGCGATCGAGAAGCTGGGAGCCCAGCGCGAGGGCGTGCTGCGCCGTTTCCAGATGCGCTCCAACGGCTTCCTCCGCGACACCATGATCTTCAGCCTCATCGCCGAGGAGTGGCCCGCGGCGAAGGCCAGGCTGGAGGAGCGGCTGGGCTTCACATCCTGAGCGCTTCTATTTCAACACCACATCCACGGCACCTCCCGGCGTCACCGCCGCCGTGCCCGTGTAAGTGCGGCCGTCCGCGGCTTTGGCGGTCACCTGCCAGGTGCCGGCCGGAATGCGGGTGAGGGTCTGAGTGCCGCGGTAGAGATCGAACTGGCTGGTGATCTGGCCGTTGAAATCGAAGGCGCGATAGGCGCCGCCGGGGCTCGCGAGGCTTATCTTGGCGGCGGTGTCGTCCTGGGTCAAGGCGGGCACCTTCACGCGTACGACGCCGGCCGGGGACAGGAGGACTCGCACGACCGGACCCGGCGCGGTCGCCGGCACGCTGCCCGGTGCGGCGAAGTCGGAATCCACGAAGACTTGCCAGCTCCCCGGCGGCACGTTGCTCAGCCGCACGCGGCCGTTCTCTCCCACCGGATAAAAGCCCGCGGCCACCGTCTTGCCCGCGGCGTCGATCACGCCGGCCCGGATGCGTTCCGGAGCCTGGCCGGAGGGCAGCACCACCTCCAGCGTCAGCCCCTCGGTGGGGGAGAGCGGGATCTCCAGATCGCTCGCGTCCGCGCCGTCCACCCGCACTTCCTTCACGGCGGGCGAGTAGCCGTCGTGACTCACCCGCAGTCTCCAGGCGCCATCGGCCACCTCGGCGAGCCGGAAGGCGCCGTGGGAATCGGTCTCGGCGGAGCTCATGGGGAAGTCGTCCTTGCCCTCCACCGGCTCCAGGCTCATCTTGGCGCCGGTCACGGGCGTGGAGTCCGCGGCGTCGACCACTCGTCCGGCGAGGCTTGCCGTGCGCAGGTCCACCCGCACCTCGCGATCGCCCGAGATCTCCACCGTTTCCTTGTGGAACGCTCCTCCCGCCGTACGCACCGAGAGCTCGTAGGTGCCGGCGTCCAGGCCGCCGAACTGAAACGCTCCCTGGTGATCGGAATTCGCGTCGTGATTGGAGTACGTATCCTTGTGGGTCAGCTCCAGGCCGGCACCGGCGAGCGGAGCGCCGTTGCGCAGCACGACGCCGCTGAGCGTAAAACCCTTGCCAAACTGGAGATCGATTTTCCCTTCCGCCGCCCCGGGCTCCAGCGTCACCCGCCCCTCGGCGTGCAGCGGCGTGTCCGGCACGGAGGCGCTCACCACGTAGTCGCCCGGGGGCACGTTGAGAATGTGATAGATGCCGTCGGCGTCCACCTGGCCGGGCCTCCTGTCGTTGGCGACGACGTGGACGCGCGCCAGTTGGCTGAAGTCCACCCCCGTGATCTTGCCGGTGAGCGAGCCGCCAGCCGCGAGCTTGATCTCCAGACCGCTCACCGAGGCGTTGGAAACCGTTACCGTATCGCCCTGGGCATTGGCCGCGTAACCGATTTTACGGGCGCTGAGGCGGAACGTTCCGGGCGGGACGCCGTCGAAGTGGAAGGCGCCGTCGGGGCCGCTCAAGGCGCTCAATACTTCCGTAAAGCTCCGGCCGGCCACCATCAGGAGCTGGGCGCTCACCACAGGGTTACCCGCCTCGTCCACCACCCGGCCCGAGACCTGGAAACCGTTCTCCAGGGTGAAGTCGGCGGTGGTGTCCCCTTCCTTCACCTCCAGATCTCGCACCCCCCGGCGATAGCCTTCGGCCCGGGCTTCAAGGGTCCGCGCGCCGGGAGGCACACCGTCGAGAACGTAGCGGCCGTCGCCGTCGGTCTGGGCGGAGAGGTCCGGGAAGGCGAAGCCCCCGGCGGAGTCGGCGCTCACCACCGTCACCTCGGCGCCCGGAACCGGCCTGCCGTCGGGGGTGACGACGCGGCCCTCGACCGAGGCGGCGGCTGGGAGGACGAGCTCGACTCCCGTCAGCTCCTGCCCGGGTTTCGTTTCCAGCCCCTTGAGCTCCGCGGTCTGATGTCGAACCGCCTCGGCCCGCACCTCCACGCTGCCGGGAGCCACGCCGGAGAAGGAGAAGGCGCCGTCCTCGTCGGTCACCCCCGGCTTCCAGCTGCCGGGGCGCATCATCGACCGGCTTCCGAAGCTCATCGGGATCAATTCGCTCAAGGTCACCCGGGCTCCGGAAATGCCCTTGCCGTCCTTGCCCAGCACCCGGCCCGAGACGCTGGAGGTGGTCTGCAGCACGATGCGCACCGGCTCTGCCGTGGGTACCACGACCCCCGGGGCGGTGCCCGGCCCATAGCTCGGATGGCTGACGGCGAGGTCGAGCGACTCACCCGGCGCGCGGTCCTCCAGGCGGAAAGAGCCGTCGGCGGCGGTGAAGCTGTCGACGGGCCCGGGATTTCGCGCGGGCGTCCTCCGCAGGGTCCGCATGGCGCCGGCCACAGCCCGTACCTCGGCCCCCTCGACGGGCTTGCCTTCCGCGTCGACCACCTTGCCTTCCACGGCGATGCCGGGGGAGAGCACCACCGTTCCGAGATCGGACGCGCCCTGCCCCTCGGGCACCGCGAGGCCGGGTACGGTGAGCGGTGCGAAGCCCTTCGCGTTCACGATCAAATCGAAGCTGCCGGAAGGAATATGACCCACGGCAAAGCGTCCCGTCGCTTCGCTCGTGGCCTCGAAACGGTTCGCCGGGCCGCCGAGAGCCTCCCGGAGCTGAGCTCCCAGATCGTCGCCGGTCCGGGGGCGGAGCCTCACCCGGGCTCCGGCGACGGCCGCATGGTTGGCGTCGAGAACTTTGCCGAAGGCCTGCTGGCCGGCCCGCATCACGATACGCAGCTCGGGCGCCGGCTGGCCGTCCTCGCGGGCGGGAAGCTCCGTCTGCGCGGGGGCAAAGCCCGGCAGCTCGACGCGCAGGCCGTAAGGAACGCCCGCCGCCAGATTGGCGAGCCGGAATCGCCCGCCGGGGCCGCTGCGCAGGAAGCCGCCGCTACGGAAGCGGCTGAAATCCATGCTCATCGACAGTTTCCCCGGCAACAGGGTGGCGGTGAGACCCGCGCCCGGCAAGCCTCTGCCGGCCTCGTCCACCACTACGCCGGACGTGGCGAGGCGGGGCTTGAGGGCAAAACTGGGCGACCGGTGATTGCCACCAGCGTCCCCCCGGTTCTGAAAGAAACCGCCGGCGGCGGCTTCCACGCTTGTCGCCTCGGGAGAGGCCTGGATGCTGAAGGTTCCGTCGGCCCCCGTCCTCACAGCCGTGCTGGGATCGGCGGAGAGCCATGCCAAGGCCCCGGCGAGCGGGCGGCCGTCGCGGGCGGAGACGACTTTGCCGGTGAGGGCCCCGGCCGACGGCAGCATCGCCACGTCAGGCGTCTCCGCCCCCTCGGGCGCGGTGACACCGGGTTTCGCGGCGGGTTTCAGCCGGAAGTCGAGAGACCGGCCATCCTCCGCCGTCAGCCGCAGCCCGGCACCGCCCGCATCGGGGAGGGCGAGATCGATGGTCCCGGTCTCGGAGGTCTTCCCCATCACCCAGTCACCCTGCCAGACGGCCACACCCGGCACGCCCTTGCCTTTGGCGTCCCGCACCCGAAGGTGGCGGGCCTTTCCGGCGGCGAGCCGGAAGGTGACAGCCGTGCCGCGCACGCTCTTGCGCTCGGTCATGGGCAAGCCGGCCATCCCCACTTGCACGGTGAGATTCTCCTCGGCCGCCCGGGGCAGGGTTGCCGTACCGTCCGCTCCCGTGGTGGCGAGCCGGAGGGCCACGGACCCGCCTCCGCCGAAGCCGGTCCCAGCCCGCGCGTCCAGGAGCCGTACCCGGACGCCGGCTGCCGGTTTGCCCGCGGAATCTGTCACCGTCACCTTGATCCCCGTGTCCGCGAGCATCTTCACCTCTCCCAGGTCGGTTTCGTCGACCAGGGGAGTGAGAGGCATTTCGAGAGGTACGAAGCCGCGGGCCTCGATCCGTACATTCCACATGCCCGCATCCGGGGCGGCGATCTGAAAGGCCCCCGAGGCGTCCGTGGCCGCCGTGCCCGCGGGCTCGGAAGTCTTGCCCGCCAGCTCCAGCCGGGCTCTCTCCGTGGCGGTGGGCACGGGGGCGAGGAGCACCTTGGCGCCAGCCACACCCTTGCCGCCGGGATCGACGACCCGGCCGGAAATCGGAATCTTCGCGGCGTGGAGGGAGGAGCTCAGAACGACGGAGAGGACGAGCGGGACCAGGACTCTCTGCACGATGATCCTCCTTGAAGAGACTCTTCAATGATAACAGGACATCCTGAGCCCATAGGGCACCCGGGGCTACGGGTCTGCCACCCTACGGGCAGCACGCCGACCGACATGTCGGCGACACGTCGGTTCCGTGCCGGCCTTTGCCGCGGACACCTGTCATCCTCTTGTTCCAGCCCGGTGGCCAGAGGAGAGTACAGTTGGCGCTGCCTTTGCAAAAAGAGTGTTTCAAGTCCAGGAACTAGGAGGGACCGATGAGCGACGATGTCGAGCAGGCGATCGAGGCGCGGTACAGGAGGTCGTTTGGGCGCGTGGCCGGCTATCTGCCGAAGAACCGGGCGGCGGTCGATGCGTGGCAGAAGAACCTCGCCCAGGAGGCTGAGAAGCGGCTGGCGAAGGGTGATCCGATTCTCACTCCGTCCGTGGCGGCGCTGGCGGGTTTGATCGAGCACGATGGGATCGTCCGCATGTACGTGACCCAGATGATCGATCAGGTCCATCCCAAGCACCGGCACATCCACAACATCCCCCAACTGCTCACGGCCCTGGAGCTGATCTCGACCACCGCGCCGGAGTACAACCCGGTTCCCGCCGATCAGAACTCCTTCCCGATGTCGACCCTGTTCACCTACATGATGATGACGCGGTCCGGCGAGGCTGCATTCCGGAACGTGGCGTTCAACGAGGCGATCCGGGCCATCCTCCAGGAGTGGTGTGCCTATCTGGACAGCTCCGCAAGCCAGTCCGTCCTGAATGAGGGAGAATACGGCTGGCTGTCGCCGCCAGCCTACAAGCAGAACAAGCTCTACGAGTTCGTGATCCCCGACCCAGGGGCACCGCACTGGGGCTTCGCTTCCTTCAATGCCTATTTCCACCGGCAGATCAAGCCGGAATGCCGCCCCATCGCCGCTCCGGACAATCCCAAGGTCATCGTCTCCGCCAACGACGGCACGGTGGTCACCTATGTCAGCGACGTCCAGGCGCAGGCGAATTTCTGGATCAAGGGGCAGCCCTACTCGCTGGGCAACATGCTGAACGGCAGCGAGTTTACGGAGCGCTTCATCGGCGGCGACGTGTTCCAGTCGTTCCTGTCCGGCGCCGACTATCACCGCTGGCACTCGCCGATCGACGGCATCGTCCGCAGTGCCGAGACCGTGGGCGGATTGATGTTCAGCGATGCGGAATCCGCCGGCCCCGACCCGACCGCCGCGACCTACTCGCAGGGCTACGAGTCCTCCGTCAACACGCGGGGGCTGGTGTTCGTCGAGAGCCCGGACCCGGTGATCGGCATGGTCTGCGTCATGCCCATCGGCATTACCGAGATCTCCTCGGTCACCCTGGAGGTGAAGGCCGGGGATACGGTGAAGAAAGGCCAGGAGCTCGGCTACTTCAGCTACGGCGGCTCGAGCCTGTGCCTCGTGTTCCAGCGTGGGGCCATCGATTTCTTCACCGTGCCGCAGAACGAGAGCGGAAATCAGGATGACGGTCCGCCGATCTTCGTGAACGCGGAGATCGCCATCGCCAAGTGAGCCCAAGAGGGCAATTCGGCAAAGTAGCACTAGACTTGGACGCATGGCCGCCGATCCGCGCGCGATTTCGGGACGGGGAGGAGCGGCCTGGGTGGCCCTCCCCTTCGCCGCCGCCCTGGTCACTCTTCTCGCGCGCCTCGCCGGGGCCAATGCCACCACCGCCGGCTTCGCCTACCTGCTGCTCGTTCTGGGGCTCGCCACCTGGGGGGGTGGAGCGGTGGGGGCCGTTGCTTCGTTGGTGGCCATGGGGTGCTTCAACTTCTTTTTCCTCCCCCCCTTCGGCACGTTGACCATCCAGGAACCCGCCAACTGGGCGGCGCTCGTCACCTTCCTCATCGCCTCGACGGTCGCGAGCCGGCTGGTGGCCACAGCCCGCCGGCGAGCCGAGGAGGCTCAGAGCCGCCGGCGGGAAGTCGAGATTCTTTACGACCTCTGCTTCAGTCTGTTCACGGCCAGCCAGCGGCCCGGTGTCCTGGGCGAGGCTGCAGCTCGGACGCTGCGGGCCATCGGCGCCGAGGCCGGAGGGCTCTATCTGGAGGGGCAGGAGGAGCCGGTGAGTACCTTCGGGGCGGAAGCGTTGCCGATCGACAGGGCTCTCTTGCTGCGGGTGCTGGAGACCCAGGAGATCGTCGAGGCGGGCGGCACGGTCTTCCTTCCCCTCCACGTGGGCGGCATGACCAACGGGATTCTCGTGGCGCGTGGACCCGTGGCGCCGCGGGCCGTGCTGGAGTCCGCGGGCCGTCTGCTCGCTCTCGCCATCGAGCGCGAGCGTTTGCTCGGCGAGGAGGCCCACCTGGAGGCGGTACGCGAGAGCGACACCCTGAAGACCTCGCTTCTGCGGGCTGTTTCCCACGATCTACGCACGCCGCTCACCGCCATGCGGCTGGAGATCGAGAGCCTGGAAGGCCGGCTCGCGGGCCAGCCGGAGGCGCTCGCCAGCCTGGGCGGGTTGTCGCTGGAGCAGGGACGCCTCTCGCGCCGCATCGACAATCTGCTGTCCCTGGCGCGTCTGGAGGGCGGAGTGGCCCGCCCGCACCCTGAGCCCGTACCGCCGTCCTCCCTCTTCCGTGCCGCCCGGGAAAGCCTGTCGCTCATCCTGGCCGGCCGGGCGGTCGAGATCCGGGTCGCGCCGCACTGTCCGGAAGTCTGGGCCGATCCTTCGCTGGCCCTGGAGACCCTGGTCAATCTGCTGGAGAACGCGGCGCGCGCGGCGCCGGCCGGCCAGGCCCTGGAGCTCGCCGCCAGCCCCGATCCGGAGATCTTGGACCGGGTTCGCCTGGAGGTGCTGGATCGCGGTCCCGGCCTGCCGCCGGGCGTGAAGCGGCTGCTTCAGGGGAGCCGCGACCTGCGGCGGACCGAGGAGGATGCAGCAGGCGACAGCGCCTCGGGAGGGCTCGGCCTTCGCATCGCGAGAGGCCTTGCCGATGCCAACGGCGGCACCCTGACGCTCCTGGACAGGCCCGGAGGAGGTACCATCGCGAGGTTGATCCTGCCGGCGGCTCCGGAGCCGGGGGAGGTGGATACGTGATTTCAAGACGAGGAGAACGCCATGAACTGCCTATTCTGCCGACAAGGCCAAACCCGATTCGGCCAAGTGACGGTTGTACTCCAGCGTGGCGAGACCGTCGTCATCTTCAAGGACGTTCCCGCTGACGTGTGTGAAAATTGCGGAGAGTATTACCTGTCGGACGAGATCGCCGGGGAGCTTCTGGAGAGAGCGGAGAAGGCCATTCAGAACGGCGCCGAAGTCGAGATCCTTCGATTTGCCGCCTAGGTGAAACATGACCCGCGCAACCCCGCTGGTGCTGGTCGTCGACGACGATCCTTCCATTCGCCAGACCCTGAGCCGCGAGCTCGAGGCGGCCGGCTACGACACGATCTCGGCTGGCGACGGGGTGGAGGGGAAGGCGAAGTTCGAGGAGAGCCGGCCGGACCTGGTGATCACCGACCTCGCCATGCCGAGGGCGGACGGCATGGCCGTGATCACCGCCGTGCGCCGCATCGACCGCACGCCGGTGATCGTCCTCTCGGTGCGCGGCGAGGAGGAGGACAAGGTGCGGGCCCTCGACCGCGGGGCGGACGACTACATCACCAAGCCCTTTTCCTTGCGGGAGCTTCTGGCCCGCGTCCGCACGCAGATTCGCCGCGCCGAGGCCGGGCCGGTGGCTGAGGTGCTCCGCTTCCCGGGACTCGAGATCGACCGCGCCCGCCGCACCGTCGTCCGCGACGGCGAGGACGTGAGGCTCACTCCCACCGAGCTCGCCATCCTCGAATTGCTGGCCGGGCACGCCGGCCGTCCCGTCAGCCTGCGCCAGATCATCGCCAAAGTCTGGAAAGGCGCCCCGGCCACCACGGTCGACACCGTGCGAGTCCACGTCGGCTCGCTGCGCCGCAAGCTGGAGCCCGACGCCGCGAATCCCCGCTACATCGGGACGGAGCCGTGGGTGGGATATCGATTTCTGGCGGAGCCGGTGGAGTAAGACCAACGATCTTTAGGAACTCTTTAGGATTTCTTCCGGACTTCCTTGCCCATCGCGGCCGACACTGGCTGCCATGGACGCGAACTCACCGATCCAACCCTCAGGCCTCGGGCTGCGCACCAAGCTCACCCTGGGATTCGTGCTGCTGCTGGCGATCCTGATCGCCGTGGGCGTGCAGAGCATTTCGCTGCTCGCCGGCCTCGGCGGCTCGATCGACGTCATCCTGCGTGAGAACTATCAGAGTGTCATCGCCAGCGAGCGGATGAAGGAAGCCTTGGAGAGGATGGACAGCGGCGCCCTCTTCGCCCTGGCCGGCGAACCGCGGCAGGGGCTTGCGATCGCCGAGCAGAACCGCCCCCGCTTCAACGAGGCCCTGAAGACGGAGCTTGGCAACATCACCCTGCCCGGCGAAGGGGAGCGGGCGCAGCGGCTGAGCCAGCTCTACACCTCCTACGTTCCCGTGCTGGAGCGGGTGCTGGACCCGAACGTCCCTCTGGAGGAGAGGCGCGGCCTCTATTTCCGCCAGCTCTTCCCGATCTTTCAGCAGATCAAAGGGACGGCCGACGAGGTTTTGAACCTCAACCAGCAGAACATGGTGGATGCCAACGATCGCGCCCGCAAGCTGGCCAAGGACGCGAGTCGCGAGATGGCCCTGCTGCTGCTCGCCGGCACCGCCGTCGCGGGCCTCGGCATCCTCTTCCTTTCCCGCGCCATCCTGGGCCCACTGGAGCGGCTCACCGAGGCGGCCGGAGAAATCGAGAAGGGTCATCTCGATCTCACCGTCCCGGTCACCTCGCAGGACGAGTTGGGCGAGCTCGCGGCCGCCTTCAACTCCATGGCCGCCGGCTTGCGGGAGCTGCGGGAAACCGATCAATCCCACCTGCTGCGGTCCCGGCGGATCTCCCAGGCCGCCATCGACAAGCTCCCCGAGGCGGTGGCCGTGGTCTCCTCGGACCGCCCCGACCGGAAAGTGGAGCTCGCCAACCAGGCCGCGTCGACCCTGCTCGCTTTCAGGCCGGGTGAGACGCTCCCCGGGCAGCACCGCGATTGGCTCCTGCCGCTGATCGCGAGGATCGAGTCCGGGCGTCCCCCCAAGACGGGCATGGAGGCTGCCCTCCGGGTCTCTCTGGAAGGGCGCGAGCACTTCTTCCTGCCGCATGGCGCGGTCCTCGCCAGTGGTCAGGGCAGTCCCGAAGCCCTGGTCCTGGTGCTGGAGGACATTACGGACCGGCTCCGCGGCAGGCAGGTGAACGCCGTGTTACTGGGCAATGCGGCTCACGATATCGAAAGGGCGCTGGCCGGTGCCCACGCCGACACCGAACGTATCGCCGGGGTCGCCGCGAGCCTCCAGGCCATGTCGCGGATGGAAGAGAGCCGCGAGCAGCTCCATCTGGAGCCCATTCCGCCGGGCGATCTGGTCGCGGCTGGAGTGCGCGACCTCGCGTCCCGCTACGAGGAGAAGCAGGTGAAGCTGTCGGCGGAAGTGGATCCGGAAGCGCCCCGCGTGCTTGCCGATCGTGAGCGGGTCAAGCTGCTGCTGCCGGCCCTGTTGCGCAACGCCCTCGCCCACACGCCGGCCGGCGGCGCGGTGACGGTGCGGGCCACGCCCTGGGAAGGCCGGGCGCGCTTTACCGTGACCGATACCGGCGGCGGCGTGCCGGAGGCTTTCCGTGAAGCCATTTTCGAGCCTCTTTATCAGGTGCCGGGAACCCAGGATCAGGGGACTGTCGGCCTCGGCCTCGCCGTCTCCCGGAACATCGTCCAGGCGCACGGCGGCGAGATCCATTGCGAGGGCGAGGAGGGCCGGGGAGCGGCCTTCTGGTTCACGCTCCCGGCGGCGGCCGAGTAGTAGACGATTCCCTACGGGCGCCGACGTCTTGGTCCTACGTGGACGGCACCCCCCCAATGTAGAGACGCCCGCAGGGTAGCGCTTGCGCTACCCCGTGGGGCGTCTCCGAGGCGGAGATATCGTCCGCAAATTACAGACCTTGCCCGGGCACTTCGTCCTCCGATCCCTCGATTCTCCGATTTTCCGAACATAGAACCGCCTCCAGCACCCTCGCGCCGCCGAACATCCCTCTTGTTCGGATTTCATCGCCGATCCGGAGACGCCCCACGGGGTAGCGCAAGCGCTACCCTGCGGGCGTCTCTACATTGGGGGGTAACGGTATGGATCAGCGGCATCCCTCGTCTTTAGAAACTCTTTAGCCTTTCTTCCGCAAAGCTTTCGGTCTCCCTACGGACTTCTTTCGCCGTGCGGGGCGATGCTGTCTTCCATGAGAGAGCTTCCTATTACAACCCTATTCATTCTTTTCCTGATGGCGGCGAGCAGTGCCCGCGCCCAGGCGCCAGTCCCCTCGGACCCCATCAACACAGACCGCCCTGGAATCCTGTTCAGCATTCCTACCGTCAAACCCCACGTTCTCCAAGTCGAGCTCGGCATCCCTGCCGTGACGATCGCCAACGGCGGCGGTACGGATTTTCGTTCCACCAGCCTCGTGGGCCTGATCCGCTACGGCCTCACCGGCCGGTTCGAGCTGCGGCTCGGCAGCCCGGTCTATACCGAGACGCGCGTCACGTCCGGCGGCTCCAATTTCACGGACCATGGTTTCGGCGACGTCGAGGTGGGAGCCAAGTGGCGCCCCGTCGACAACGCGGGCGCCCGACCTTCCCTGGCGCTGATTCCTTCCGTGATCGTGCCGGTGGGGGAGAAGGGTTTCTCCGCCGAGCGGCCCGTCTACCAGCTCAACACGATGGCGGAGTGGGCGCTCACCAAAGACTGGAGCGCCGACGCCTTGGCCGGCTACCTGAATGGGCCGGAAGATCGCGGCCGCTACAGTCAGGAAACCTTCGCCGTACTGCTCGGCCGCTCGCTGCCGTCCCCGAAATGGAGCGCGTATGGGGAGGCTGCCTACATCCTCACCAACCTCGATGGGGCGAGCGACAGCTCCTTCCTCGGTGGGGGCATCAAGTACCTCGTCGCCAACGATCTCCAGCTCGATCTGAGCTTCGACCGCGGGCTCACCGCCGACTCGCCCGACTGGCTTTTCGGGCTTGGCCTCTCGGTCCGCTTCTAAGGAGGGACACCCCCATGGACTTCGTCTTCATCCTTTTGATTCTCGGCTTTTTCGCCCTTTCGTGGGGTTTCGTGCGTCTGTGCGCCTCTCTGGAACCGGCGGCGCAGGAGGAACGGAAATGAGCTGGCTCTACGTCCTCGGGCTCGTGGTGACGGTGCTGCTGACCATCTACCTTTTCGTGGCCCTGCTGAAACCGGAGCGCTTCTGATGACTACCAACGGACTGCTGCAAATCGCTCTCTTCGTCGTGATCCTTCTGGCGCTCGCCAAACCGCTCGGCTCTTACATTGCCCGGGTCTATGAGGGCAAGCCCTTCGGCCTCGACCGCATCCTTGGCCCTTTCGAGCGGCTGATCTACCGCCTGACCGGCGTGCGGCCGGAGGAGGAGATGGAGTGGAAGACCTACGCCCTCGCCGTCCTCCTGTTCAGCGCCGTCAGCGTGGTCGTCCTCTATGTCCAGCAGCGGATGCAGGGTTGGTTGCCCTTCAATCCGCAGAAGTTTGGCGCGGTCTCCGCCGACTCCTCGTTCAATACCGCCGTGAGCTTCGCCACCAATACCAACTGGCAGGCCTACGTAGGCGAGGCCACCATGAGCTATCTGACGCAGATGGCAGGGCTCGCCGTGCACAACTTCACCTCCGCCGCGACCGGCATGGCGATCCTCGTCGCTTTCATCCGCGGGCTCGTGCGGCGCAAGGCGAAAACGATCGGCAACTTCTGGGTCGACCTGACACGGACGACGCTTTATATCCTGCTGCCGCTGTCGCTCGTCCTCGCCCTGGTGCTCGTTTCGCAGGGTGTGGTGCAGACGCTCTCGCCCTATAAGACCGCGACCCTCGTCGAGGCCACCAAGGACGCGGACGGCAAGCCGGTCACCCACCAGGTAATTGCCGTCGGGCCGGTCGCTTCCCAAATGGCGATCAAGCATCTGGGGACGAACGGCGGCGGTTTCTTCAACGTCAACAGCGCGCATCCGTTCGAGAGCTCGACGCCGCTGACCGATCTGTTGCTCATCCTTGCGGAGACGGTGATCGCCGCGGCGCTCTGCTACACCTTCGGCAAGATGGCGGGGGACACCCGCCAGGGCTGGGCCATCCTGGCCGCGATGCTGCTGGTGCTCGTCACGTTCCAGGTCTTTGGCTACTGGGCCGAGGCCCAGGGGAACCCGAAGTGGGGTCCGCTCGGCGTCGATCAGACGGCTACGGCCGTCAATCCCGGCGGCAACATGGAAGGCAAGGAAGTGCGCTTCGGCGTCGCCCGCTCGGCGCTCTTCGCCGCCGCCACCACCGCCACCTCGTGCGGCGCCGTCAACGCAATGCACGACTCCTTCACGCCGCTGGGCGGCCTGGTGCCGCTTTTCCTCATGCAGTTTTCAGAAACCATTCTCGGCGGCGTGGGCTCGGGGCTCTACGGCATGCTGATCTTCGTCATCGTGGCCGTGTTCATCGCCGGCCTCATGGTCGGGCGAACGCCGGAGTACCTGGGCAAGAAGATCGAGTCGTACGAGATCAAGATGGCCTCGCTGGTGGTGCTCATCATGCCGCTCGTCGTGTTGCTGTTCACGGCGATCGCGGTGGTGGTCGAGCCCGGTACGAAGGCGATCGCGAACCCCGGCGCCCATGGCTTCAGCGAGATCCTCTACGTCTTCACCTCGCAGGGAAACAACAACGGCAGCGCCTTCGCGGGGGTCAGCGCCAACACGCCCTTCTACAACATCACCGGCGCCATCGACATGCTCGTCTCCCGCTTCTGGCTCGCCATTCCGACTCTTGCCATTGCCGGCTCGCTGGCGCGCAAGAAGCAGGTGCCGTCAGGGAGTGGCACGCTGCCGACCCACACCCCGCTTTTCGTTGTCCTGCTGATCGGCGTCATCGTGCTGGTCGGCTCCCTGACCTTTTTCCCGGCGCTGGCGCTCGGCCCCATCGTCGAGCACCTGCAGATGCTGGCCGGAGGAAATTGAAATGTCCCGCCGCAAGACGTCTCTGTTCGATCCCAAGATCGTCCGTCCGGCGATCAAGGACTCCTTTCGTAAGCTCGACCCCCGGTTGATGCTGCGCAACCCCGTGATGTTCGTGGTGTACGTCGGCAGCTTTCTGACTACGGGTCTCTTTATCCAGGCGCTCGCCGGCAAGGGTGAGGCTCCCGCCGGGTTCATCCTCGGTGTCAGCGTGTGGCTCTGGTTCACGGTGCTGTTCGCCAACTTCGCGGAAGCCATGGCCGAAGGGCGCGGCAAGGCCCAGGCCGCCGCCCTGCGCAACACCCGCAAAACCACTCTCGCCAAGCGGCTGGAAGAGCCGCGGCGTGACGCCAAGTCTATTCAGGTTTCTTCCACCGATCTGCGCAAAGGGGACGTCGTGCTCGTCGAGGCCGGCTCTATGATCCCCGGCGACGGCGAGGTGATTGACGGCGTCGCCTCGGTCAACGAGGCCGCGGTGACGGGCGAGAGCGCGCCGGTGATCCGCGAGGGCGGCGGCGACCGCAGCTCGGTGACGGGCGGCACGCAGGTGCTCTCCGACTGGCTGGTGATCCGCATCACGGCGAATCCCGGCGAAACCTTCCTCGACCGCATGATCTCCCTGGTCGAAGGCGCGAAGCGCCAGAAGACGCCGAACGAAATCGCCCTTTTCATTCTTCTCGCCGGCCTGACGCTGGTGTTCCTGATGGCCACGGTGACTCTGCTGCCTTTCTCGATCTACAGCATCAAGGCGTGCGGCGCGGGCACCGCGGTGACGGTGACGGTGCTCACGGCGCTCCTCGTCTGCCTGATTCCCACAACCATCGGCGGCCTGCTCTCGGCGATCGGCATCGCGGGCATGGACCGCATGATCCAGGCCAACGTCATCGCCACCTCGGGCCGTGCCGTGGAGGCGGCCGGGGACATCGACGTCCTGCTGCTCGACAAGACGGGCACCATCACTCTCGGCAACCGGCAGGCGACCCAGTTCCTCCCGGCGGACGGGGTCCGGGAGGAGGAGATGGCCGACGCCGCCCAGCTCTCCTCGCTGGCCGACGAGACTCCTGAGGGGCGCAGCATCGTGGTGCTGGCCAAGGAGCAGTATCGCCTTCGCGAGCGCGACGTCCACGCTCTGGGAGCCAGCTTCGTGCCGTTTACGGCCCAGACCCGCATGAGCGGCGTCGACCTCGCCGGCCGCCAGATCCGCAAGGGCGCTGCGGACGCCGTCGAAGCGTACGTGGTGGGCCAGGGCGGCTCCTTTCCTCCCGACGTGCGCACCAAGGTGGAGACGATCGCCACCTCGGGCGGCACGCCCCTGGTGGTGGCCGAGGGCTCCCGCGTCCTGGGAGTGATCCACCTCAAGGACATCGTCAAGGGCGGCATTCGTGAGCGCTTCGCCGAGCTGCGGCAGATGGGGATCAAGACGGTGATGATCACCGGCGACAACCCGCTCACCGCCGCCGCCATCTCCGCCGAGGCCGGCGTGGACGACTTCCTGGCCCAGGCGACCCCGGAGGCCAAGCTGAAGCTGATCCGCGAGTATCAGGCCGGCGGCCGGCTGGTCGCGATGACGGGGGACGGCACCAACGACGCCCCCGCCCTGGCCCAGGCCGACGTGGCCGTGGCCATGAACTCCGGCACCCAGGCGGCGAAGGAGGCGGCGAATCTCGTGGACCTCGACTCCAATCCCACCAAGCTCATCGAGGTGGTGGAGATCGGCAAGCAGCTCCTCATCACCCGCGGCACATTGACCACGTTTTCCATCGCCAACGATGTGGCCAAATATTTCGCCATCATTCCCGCCGCCTTCGCCACCACCTATCCGGTGCTCGACCGGCTCAACCTCATGCGTCTCGCGAGCCCGCGGAGCGCCATTCTGTCCGCCGTCATCTTCAACGCCCTGATCATCATAGTGCTCATTCCGCTGGCCTTGAGAGGCGTCAAGTTCCGCCGCCACTCAGCCTCGCGCCTGCTGCGCGACAACCTGTTGATCTATGGCCTGGGCGGAGTCCTCGTCCCCTTCGTGGGAATCAAGCTGATCGACGTCATCCTTCAGGCTTTGAGGCTGGTGTAACCATGAGAGAGCTACGTTCCGCGATTCTGATTTTCCTCGTTCTCACCGTGCTGACCGGGCTGGTCTATCCTCTGGTGGTGACCGGCATCGCCCAGGCGGTGTTCCCCCGCCAAGCCAACGGCAGCCTGATCGTGAAAGACGGCAAGACGGTGGGCTCCGCCCTGATCGGCCAGCCGTTCACCGGTCCCCGCTACTTCTGGGGCCGGCCTTCGGCCACCGGGCCCTTCCCCTACAACGCCGTCAATTCCAGCGGCTCGAACCTGGGGCCGACCAACAAGGCCCTGATGGATCGCGTCAAGGCGGATGTGGAACGCGTTCGCGCCGCCCATCCGGGAAAAGGGCCGGTCCCTGTCGATCTCGTCACCGCTTCCGCGAGCGGCCTCGATCCGCACATCAGCCCCGCCGCCGCGATCTATCAGGTTGAACGGGTGGCCGCGGCCCGCGGGCTTTCTCCCGCGGACGTGCGCCAGCTCGTGGATCGTCATACCGAGGGGCGCTGGCTGGGTGTGATCGGCGAGGCGCGGGTGAACGTGCTGGAGCTCAACCTGGATCTCGACAGCAAGGACCCTCACCACTCATGACGCCCGACCGCCCCAATCCCGACGAGCTTCTCGTTCTCGCCAACGCCGAGGCGGAGCGGGAGCGCCGGGGCAAGCTCAAGGTCTTCTTTGGCGCCACGGCCGGGGTCGGGAAGACCTACGCCATGCTCGAAGGCGCCCGCGAGCTGGCCCGGCGCGGGGTGGACGTGGTGGTGGGCGTCGTCGAGACCCATGGCCGCAAGGAAACCGAGGCCCTGCTCGAAGGTCTGGAAATCCTGCCTCGCCGCGTCGACGAGCACCGGGGAGTCGAGCTGGCGGAGTTCGATCTCGATGGGGCTCGGGATCGCCGGCCGGCGGTGGTCCTGGTCGACGAGCTGGCCCACACCAACGCTCCCGGCTCCCGCCATGCCAAGCGCTGGCAGGACGTCGAGGAGCTGCTGGCCGAGGGAATCGACGTCTGGACCACCGTCAACGTCCAGCATCTGGAGAGCCTGAACGACCTGGTGGGGAAGGTCACGGGCGTCGCCGTGCGCGAGACGGTGCCGGACTCCATCCTCGAACGGGCCGATCAGGTCGAGCTGGTGGACCTGCCGCCCGAGGAGCTGCTCAAGCGCCTCCAGGAAGGAAAGGTTTATAACCCCGAGCAGTCGTCGCGGGCGATCGAGGGATTCTTCCGTCCGGGAAACCTCATTGCCCTGCGCGAGCTTGCCCTGCGCAAGACGGCCGAGCGGGTGGACGCGCAGATGCAGCTCTACCGCCAGGCGCACAACATCGGCGACACCTGGCCCGTGGCCGAGCGCCTTCTGGTAGCCATCAGCTCCGGGCCTGCGGCCGGCCAGCTCGTGCGGGGCGGCCGGCGGCTCGCAGAGCGGCTGCGGGCCGAGTGGGTGGTGGTGTATGTCGAGACGCCGGCCGAGCTGCGCCTCGCGCAAGCGGAGCGCGACCGCGTCTGGCAGACGCTACGGATCGCCGAACGCCTGGGTGCCGAGACGGTCACCCTCTCCGGCGAGCGCCCGGCCGAGGAGATTTTGAAGTACGCCCGGCGTCGCAACGTCTCGAAGATCGTGGTGGGCAAGCCGCTTCATTCACGGTGGAAGGACGTGCTCTTCGGCTCGGTGCGCGACGATCTGGTGCGCGGCAGCGGCGGCATCGACATCTATGTGATTTCAGGCGAAGAGGGCGGCGGCTGGCCGGCGGCGGAGAAGCCGAGCCGCCCGGAGTGGGACGTTCGGGGCTACGTGGCGGCCCTTCTGGTCACCGGTCTGACGCTTGGGCTGTGCATCTCCGTTCGCTCGTATTTCCAGCCCACAAACCTCGCCATGCTCATGCTGCTGAGCGTGGTGGGAATCTCCTCCAGATCCACCCGGGGTCCCGCCATCCTGGCCTCGGTGCTCTCCGTCGCCGGTTTCGATTTCTTTCTGGTGCCGCCGTACCTCACCTTTGTTATCACCGACGCCGAGTACCTGCTGACCTTTGCCGTCATGCTCACGACGGCGATCGTCGTCTCCACCCTCACCGTCCGTCTGCGCCAGCAGGCCGAGGCGGCGCGGACCCGAGAGGAGCGCACGGCGGCCCTCTACGCCATGAGCCGGGACCTCGCGGCCGCTGCGGACCTCGACGCCGTGCTCAAGGCCGCTGCCCAGCACATCCACTCCGTCTTCCTCTCCCAGGTGCTGCTGTTGCTGCCGGACGAGACCGGCCGCCTCGCCGAGCGGGCGGCGGAGGTGGTCACCTACCTCTTCGACATCCGCGAGCAGGCCGTCTCGCAGTGGGTTTTCGATCACGGGCGCATGGCAGGGAAGACCACCGATACCCTCCCCGCCGCCAAGGGTCTCTACATTCCCCTGCGCACCTCGCAGGGAATCGTCGGCGTGCTGGGCGTGCACCCCGCCGACCCGCAACGCCTCGTCGCTCCCGAGCAGCTCCATCTCCTGGAAGCCTTCGCCAACCAGATCGCGCTGGCGATCGAATAGGGGATGGCCCGCGAGTTGCACTAATCTTCCAGGCCATGGATATCGAAAAGACCTGGAACCTGCTCGTGGGGAAGTTGCTGGGGTGGTCGCGGGACTTCATCCTGCTGCTGCCCAACCTGGTGGTGGCGGTGTTCGTGCTGGTGGGATTCTGGCTCATCGCCAAGCTGGTACGGAGCCTCCTGCTGCGTCTCCTGCACCGCGTTTCCCACAGCGAGCAGGTAACTCGGCTGCTCGCCCAGACGGTGTTCCTGCTTCTTCTCGCGGCCGGGGTGTTCATCTCGCTCGGCATCGTCGGGCTGCAGAAGACGGTCGCTTCGCTGCTCGCCGGCGCCGGCATCCTGGGGCTCGCCCTCGGCTTCGCCTTCCAGGACATCGCCGCCAACTTCATGGCCGGCATCTTTCTCTCGATCGAGCATCCGTTTCGCGTCGGCCATTTGATCCAGACCAAGGATTTCCTCGGCGTGGTTCAGAGGATCCACCTGCGCTGGACCGAGATCGTCACCCCGCAGGGTCAGCTCGCGCTCATCCCCAACAAGCAGGTGTTCGAGAATCCGATCACCAACTACACGGCCATGGGGAAGCGCAGAGTCGATCTCAAGCTGGGCGTCTCGTACGGCGATGACCTGGAGAAGGTGAGACAGGTCACCTTGAAAACCCTGGAGCAGGTCTCCGCTCGCAAACCGAACACCCCCTGTGAGATGTTTTTCGAAAAGTTCGGCGAGAGCTCCATCGATCTAGTGGCTCGCTTCTGGATCGCCTTCGCCTCCAAGCAGTCTGACTTTCTCGCGGCGCAGAGCGAGGCCATCGAGAAGATCAAGAAGGCGTTCGACGACAACGGCATCACCCTGCCGTTCCCCACCCGCACCCTCGACTTCGCGATCAAGGGCGGCGAGGATCGCTAGTCGGCGGCTTCCAGCAGAGCCCGCATTTCGGGAGTCTTGGCCGCCCCGCCCAGATCGGCCTTTTGCTCGCCGAGCTTGGCTCCGAGCACGGCGAGCGATGTCTTCATAGTGCGTACGTTACCATGAGATTCTGGGATGCGACGAGCGTGGGAGCTGAAGACGGAGCAGGGAGGCTGGTTGAAAATAATCTTCGACGCGAGGGAACAGGTCCGGTCAGAGGACATTGAGGCGTGGGCCACGCGCAACTGCCCGGCCATCACGCCTCGATGTCCTTGGAGTATTCGGATCGGATCACGGATCAGTCTTGATGATCGCGATCCAGTCCAGGGGAGTTCCTACGGTCAGCGCGAGCGGCACTCCGTCGTTGCACCTCTTGTGCTGCACGTCGAATCCATTGGCCGTCTTATGCAGAACGTTGAAGTAGGTGCAATCCGTGGTCGGGGAGTACCCGGCCGTGTTGGTTGCCTGCACGGAGACGGAGTAATTCGCGGAAGGTAACGGAGTCAGGAAGGTGATGGTGATGCCCGCCTGCCCAGCGTTGAAGGGCGCTGTTCCTGCCCTGTAGGTCCCGGTCTGAGCCTGGGCCGCCATTTGCCCCGCAAGCAAGGCGACGACGGTTAGCAGGGCTGCGAGGTGTAACTTCTTCAGTCTCATAGCCACATCCTTTCTTGATGACGAGGATTCACCCCACCCTGACTGCTCAGGGTTTGTTGTAGGCCCGGCCATCGGGCCCGTAGTTTCATTTTAGCATACGTGGTTATAAATACAAGGCGGGGCGATACGTGGCCTTACCGGAAAATTTACCCACCGGCTCAATGGGTCGGGTGGCTTCGCAACCGCGGCCCTCAAACGCCAGGTCAACGGTCTCGCGGCCTTTCAGGCCGCACCGAGTTGTCGTTTCCTCACCCAGGGCATCGGCCTTCGTCTCAGCCCTGGGCTCCGTTCTCCCGGCTCGTTGGGTAGGTGTCATATAACTGGGAAGATGCTCCACACAGTGAACGGAACGCCTGGAGCCGGGCGATACAACCGATGACCGAACAGGATCTTGCCCAGGAGCTCGAGCGGCTCCATCCCGCCAGTTTCAGCTGGGCGCTCTCCTGTTGCCGGCGCGATCGAGAGGAGGCCGAAGAGGTGTTGCAAGCGTCCTATCTCAAGCTGCTGGAGGGTCGAGCCCGATTCGAGGGCCGGTCGAGCTTCAAGACCTTCCTCTTCGGGGTGATCCGCCGCACCGCCTCCGAGCAGAGGAGGAGGCGCGCGTTCCAGGGGCGGTGGCTGGAACTCTGGAGGCGCACCGAGGATGGGAGAGGCTCGGGCAGCGCCGGGCCGCTCGATCCGGACGTTCCCTCCAACCGTCTGGGGCGTCTCGACGCCGCCCTGGCCCTCCTGCCCCGGCGCCAGCGCGAAGTGATCGAGCTGCGCCTGCAACACGAGATGACGATTGAAGCCGCCGCAACGGCCCTGGCGATCTCGGTGGGCAGTGCGCGAGTCCACTATGCCCGCGCCAAGGAGCGTCTGCGCCGGCTGCTCGGCGAGGAGGAGGAAGCATGAGCCAGGACACCGATCAGGACGAGGCGGCGCTCCGCCAGCTCTTCGCCGAGCGGGAGCTACGGGACGAAGCCGCATCCCCCAGCTACGAGCGGGTGGTTCGCCGGCCGGCCCGTGCTGCCAGCGGATGGCGGTGGGTACCGGCGACCGTGGCTTTTCTCTTCGTTGCGCTGGTTGCCCTGGGGATCGTCTGGCGCCTTCGCCCCGCTCCGTCGCTTCTCCCTCCAGACCCGCCCACGCTCACGACCTGGAAGGCCCCGACCGACTTTCTCCTGGCCGTCCCCGGAGGCGAGCTGCTCGACTCCACACCGGCCTTCCCCGACTCCAACCTCCCAGTGGCTCCGGGTAGAAGTTGATGCCCGGCCCTTTTTTCAAAGGAGACTCAAAATGAAAACCTTTTTCTTCCGGTCCTGCGTCCTTTTTCTTCTGCTCACCGGTTTTTCTCTGGGGGCTCTGCCGGCACTCGCTGACGGCGACCCTGGAGCCGGTGGCGATCCCATCGCCCGTCTGCTGTATCCGCCCGAGGCCCTGCTCGGCCATGCCCAGGAGCTGGGGCTCGACGACGCGCAACGCAAGGCGATCCGCACCCGGGTGGTGGAGGCCCAGAAGCAGTTCCTCGACGCGCAGCTCAGCCTGCAGGAAGCCTCCGAGGAGCTACAGCGCCTGCTTCAGGAGCGGCCGGTCAACGAGACCAAGGCCCTCGCCGCGGCTGATCAGGTGATGGGCTTCGAGAGGACGGTCAAGCGCGCCCACCTCTCGCTGCTGATCCATCTCAAGAACCTGTTGACCCCGGCCCAGCTCGCCAAGATGGCCGAGATCCAGAAGCGGAGCGGGTCGTGAGCCGGCCTCCCCGCGCCCTCGCCATTGCCGCGCTCGCATTGGGAGGCCTCGTCCTCCTGGCGGCGCCCCGGAGAGCCGCCGCGGCTCCCGGAGCCTGGGAGGCGGACCGCCGGCTCACCTTCGACGGCGCCCAATCGTTCACCACCTACAACTTCGCCCGCAGCATCGCGGCGGAGCCGGATGGGCGCGTGGAGGTCGTCTGGTACGGCGACCGCAGCGGGAGCTTCCAGGTCTACACCCGGCGCTCGCTCGACCACGGGGCGACCTGGGAGGCCGATCAGCTCCTCTCGGCGGGCTTCGACCTGGCGGAGCACCCGGCGATCGCGTCCTCCGGGCAGACTGTCCTCGTGGTCTGGCACGGGCAGGAGTCAGGATCGGAGGGCCTCGACATCTTCCTGCGGCGTTCGCTCGACGGCGGGCGGAGCTGGGGACCGGTTGAGCCCTTGTCCGCGAATCGCGCCGCGGCGCATGCCTCGATCGCCATCTCCGAGGCCATGGCGCAGGTCGTCTGGGGGGAGAACCGATCGGGATTCACCGAGGTCGTCACCCGGCACTCGTCCGATGGCGGCGCGACCTGGGAGGACGAGCGGCAGCTCAGTAACGGGAAGGGTGCCGCGTCGTGGGTGCCGACCGTCGAGGTCGCCGGCGAGACCGTCCATGCCGCCTGGGTGGATACGCAGGATGGCAACGAGGAGGAGTATTACCGGCGTTCGACCGACGCGGGCCGCACCTGGGAGCCGGTACGCCGTATGACCCGCAACGGAGCCAACTCCTGGGCGCCTTCGCTCGCGCTCTCGGGCTCGACGGTCCACCTCGCCTGGTTCGACCAGAGCGACAGCCCATTCCAGCCTCGCGGGGCGGAAGCGGAGCTGGATGGCATCCTGCGTAAGCTAGGCCTGCCGGTCCTGCCCGAGCCCTCCGGCGTCCTGGTGCCCAATCCGGAGGAGGAGGCGCGCCTGCGCTGCGGCGACAAAGCCCGGCGGATCGAGGCCGCGGCTCCCGCCTGGGGCGCGGCGGGAGGTGATATCGCTCGGCTGCGGGCGATCCTCGATCAGGTCCTGGCCCTCGGCGCGGCCGGCGCGCCCTATCTGACGAAGGAGCACAAGCTCGACGAGGCGCTCCGGCTCGTCGGCCTCACCTATCAACGCCACCCCTTCCCGAACGTGCCTCTCATCTATTATGAGGACGCCCTGCAGCTTCGCGTCGCCGACAAGCTCCAGCAGGTGGGTGCGGCGGCTCCGGACTGGGTCGCCCGCGGCGGGGACCCCGGGCTCCTCGACGCCGCCTTGCACGGCTTCGAGCTGCATCTCGGCCAGGCGTTCCAGGACTGGGAGATCTATACCCGCCGTTCGGACGACGGCGGCCGGACCTGGGGGCCGGCGTTGCGATTGACCCAGGCTCCGGGGATCTCCCACCGGCCCAGCATCGTCGCGGTGGGGAATCAGGTCACGGTCCTCTGGTTCGACGGCCGCGACGGCAACCTGGAGATCTACGCCAAGGACTCGGCCGACGGCGGCCGCACCTGGAGTGGCGACCAGCGCCTGACCGCGGCACCTGGGGACTCGCAGCACGTCAGTGTGGCCGCGGCCGGCGGGGAGATCTACGCCGTCTGGTACGACGAACGCGACGGCCATCCCGAGATCTACTTCAAACACCGGCGGTAAGGATCAGCGCGGTGCCGCGGCACTCCGGTTGAGTACGCCCGGTTCGCTCCTGTAGACTTTTATCCGCATGTCGCACGCTCCCGCGGAGCCGAAGGAGGCGAGGTTGGATCTCAGCCGGTATCGCATCGAGCACGGCGGAGAGGTTCGCTCCGCCAGCATGTTCGGCCTTGACTTTCTTCCCGAGCTGGCACGGATCGTCGGCTCTCACGCCGCGGACGCCTCGGCGATCCTCGAATGGGGCGCGGGCCTTTCGACGCTCCTCCTTGCCGAGATCGCCGGACGGCGCGGCGGTACCTTCGTCTCGGTGGAGGACAACGCGGACTACGCCCGCTCCGTGACTTCGCGCATCCATCCGCCAGCCACCGTTCGCATGCTCACCTGTGATCTGATTGGACCGAAGCTTGGACAGGAAGACCCTGGGCTCAACTACAGCAACGCTCCGGCGGCGCTGGGCCTCGACTTCGGGTTCATTCTGGTCGATGGGCGCCGCCGTCTGGAGTGTCTGTTCATGGCGTTTGCGCTTTCGCGTGGAAATACCGTGGTGGCGCTCCACGACTACCGGCGGGCCCGGTATCAGGCAGCCCGCGTTCTCTTCGATGTGATCGAGGATGGACCGCAGTTCCGGGTGATGCGCGCGAAGCCGGCTCTGCTGGCCCTGACGACGGACGAGCGAAACGACCTGCTTTCGTTCCTTCGCGATAAGGGCTGACCCTTCACGGGGACGAGAAGTAGGGAAGCCTGTCCGCAATCCAGCTTAGAACCTCGTGGGAGCACCCGATCCAGCTCATCACCTCGCGGAGCAGCGGCTGGTACCGCGGCTCCGCCAGGTAGTGATAGTGGAGCAGAATGGGTTCCAATCCCCGCCTCTTGGGCCAGGAGCGGCCTGGATCGAGGAGATTGTTGAGAGGAATATTGTAGCGCTCGTCATAGGTGTGGACATCCGAGGTCCTAGACCAGATTGCGGCGCTCAGCGCAGCCTGGCTGGACCCCCACCACTCGCTGGCCTCGCGCCCGACGGAGCCCGTGGAGGAAAAAATTTCAAGCTCCGTTCCGGCCTGGGGACGCAGGTTCTCTTGCAGGGACGCGAAGAAGATTTCCCGCGTTCTCCGAAGGATGCCGAGGTCCCGCCGGACCACGGTGAAGCCGGCGTTGTACGAGGCGCGGATCGGGACACGGTCAATCGTCGTGGTAATCCAGGGCAATCGCGACAGATCGATTCCCCCGAGCCGGCAGATGCGGTCCCAGTAGATGTCCTGGGGATCGCCCGCGCCGCTCGACGCCGCGCCCTTGACGTCCACCGGCCTGCCCCCCGCATCCGCCCGCGCGAAATCGGGCTCGCCGACAAACACCGTATCTGTATCGAGCACGACGACATAGGGCCGGGAAGAAATGGTTTCGGCCCAGGAGCCGGCGACGATCCGGTTGATCGGGCCGTAGGGGCTGCCGGTATCATTCAGGGATTCCACGACGTACGTCACGCCGAGCTCCTCGAGACGCGTCCTGGCCTCGGGACCGAGCGCGAGATGGGGCCGGGGGGAGATGGCGAGGATCGGAGCATTCCGGTATCGTCCGCCGAACGTCCGCAGGCTCTCGCACAGAAGCCGTGCCTGCGGCTCGAGCTGGTTCGATTCGACGCAGATCAGGCAGGCGATCTTGTCCTCGTGGAGCGGGTCGAGCTCGGGGAGAGTGCCCGGTGCACCTTCCGCTCTTTCGCCGAGCCAGCGTTTGAGGAGTCTCATTCCGTGGAGGATAGTCGATGAGCCAGGAGCCCGCCGAACGCCAGCGCCGTGGAGGGATGGCCGCCAGCCTGGTGATCACCGGCATGCATCGTTCGGGCACCTCGCTGGTGGCCAGCGCGGTGCAGCGAGCGGGTGTGGACATCGGCTCCGAGCTGAACCCAGGGACTCGGGGGAATCCGCGCGGCCACTTCGAGGACGTCGAGTTCCTTCATTTCCATGAGCATTTCATGGAGCGCCGGAGCGTACCGGTCTTCAGCCCTGAGATGGACTGGAGGCCGCGGGCCACGCCGGAGGAAGCGGCCGAGGCGCGCGAGCTGGTGGCTCGGCAGGCCGGCAAACCGCTTTGGGGATTCAAAGATCCGCGGACCTCGCTTTTCCTGGATTTCTGGGATCCACTGCTCCCGGCCCCGCTCTACGTCTTCCTCTTCCGCCATCCGGCCGAGGTCGTGCTGTCCCTGCTGCGGCGCGGTCTCGATCCCGACGTCCTCAGAGACCCCTGGAACGCCGTGCGGGCGTGGATCGTTTACAACTCGCGGCTGCTCGAGTTCCGTCGCTCGCATCCGGACCGCTGCCTGCTCTGGCCGTTGTCCGGCGTGGCAGGAGACCTGGAAGCCGCGGTGTCCGTCCTCGCCGAGCGGCTTGGCGTTCGTCTATCCACCGCGGGGCTGAACGGTATTTTTCAGGCCGGAGAGCTGCGGCTGGGGCTCGCAAAGCCGGATCTCGACTGGCCTGCCGTGCTGCCGGAAGCTCTCGGCCTGCACCAGAGCCTGCTTGCGGCGGCCGATCGTCCAGCCGCGGAACACGCGGCGCCGAAGCAACAACCCGAGGAGATTCAGGAGATCCTCCTCTGGCAGGTCCTGGGGGCCCGTGCCGAGGCCTGGCGCCTCAGGGAGGAATGGCAACGGGTGGCGCGGACGCGGGGCTGGCGGCTCCTCCAGGGCTATTGGAGCCTCAGCCGTCGCGCGCGGAGCTGGTTTCACCGCTGAGCAGCCGGGCCCTCGCCGAAAGAGGGCCGGCGAGCCGCAAGCTCGCCGGCCCCCCGTTGGTCGTTCTCGACTCCTACTGGAAGTAGCCGAAGACGTCGATCAGCAGGTGTACCGTTCCTCCCGCGGTCATCTTGTTGGGGCTGACCGCGAGGTCATTGGCCAGGGTGGACAGGGCGACGATCGTGCCCATGGAGAGCTCCGGCTCACCGCCATCGAACTGGATCGTCGAGTTTGAGGGTAGCGAGACGTTCGAGGGATAGGCGGACATCACGCCCGTAGACGTCGGAACCGAAACCTTCAAACGGACGACCGCCGCCTTGGCGCCGACGGGAACACCGCAGTTCCCCTGAACCTGGAACGTGCGGACGGCGTCGGCCACCAGAGCCGGCCCTCCCATGGCCGGGTCGGTGGTGTCGACCACCCGGCATGGAGCGATGGGGTGATACTTGAGCGGGGCATCCGACTTGAAATAGCCGTTGACGTCGACCGTGGCGTCGACCGCCGCGCCGGCGCTCGCGCCGAAGACGATGTCGAAGTCCGGGGTCGTGGGCGCGAGGTTTACCCGGGCGCCGTTGCGGAGGGCCGAGAGTCCGGCCGGAAAGTTGATCGCCGAGACCGGGGGAGTGGAGATGTTGCTCGCATAGAGAGTGAAGAAGCCGGGATAGGCCGGTGCGATGACGCCGGCGTGGAACGAGCCGACCGCAGCCCCTGCCGGTACCCCGCAGACGCCCTGAGCCGTGAACGAGCGCACGACGCCAGCCGCGAGCTGCGACGAAGTCCGCGTATCCGCCAGGCGGCAGATCGGCAGAGTCTGGAAGCCCAGCGGCCCCTGCGCTCCCGCGGCCGGGGTCGTGTCCGTGCTGAAGTATCCCTGGACGTCGAGAACCAGATGGACCTGACCGGGCGAGCCCGCGATCACGGCATTGATTCCCAGCGTGCCGGTGTTATCGGTCGCCAATTGAATGATGGCGTCGTTGCCCCGTGGCGAAGTGGCCGGGGCGATGTTGAGAGTGCTCCTCTCTCCCGACCAGGAGGCCGTAAGGTTGCCCGGATAGAGGGTGATCTTGCCGGCGCCGGTCGGTGAGACCGCCGTGGCGTTGAACGAGACCGCCTTGGCCGTGCTCGGGATGCCGCAGAGGCCCGCGATATTGATGACGCGGGGCGTGTTGCTCGTCAGGATCGTGGTGTTGCGGGTGTCCAGGATACGACAGGGGGCCACCGCGAAGTAATTCTCCGCCGCGGCGACCGCATCGCTGGTCACCGAGACCTTCCTGGTGATGGACGCCTGCCGGGCAATGGAGTCCGTCACCGTGAGAGTCACCGAGTCGACGCTCGTGGCCCCGTAGGTATGGCTGACGGTGCTTCCCGTGCCAGTGCCCGAGTCGCCGAAGCTCCAGGCGTAGGAAAGGCCGCCACCGGTCGAGCCCGTGCCGTTGAAGGTGCATGTGAGGCCTGAGCAGGTAAAGCTGAAGGTGGCCACGGGCGGCGGGCTGCAGGTCAGCGAGACGGGGCTGGAGCCGAGGTTCGTGCTGGAATCTTCGAACTTCGCGCTGACCGTGTGCGTGCTCCCGTTCCGGAGCACGGTCGGGGTGGTGAAGGAGAAGCCGTGCAGCCCGTTGTCCCCCAGATAGGAGCCCACGTCAGGGCGGGACAGGCTCGCCAGGACGGTGGTGATCAGGGTCGCGCCGTCGTAGAAGGAGACGTTGATGGACGTGTTGAGACGGTTCCAGTCGGCCGCCCAACCCACCAGCGTGTCGCAGCCGGCGTGGTCGAGATTTCCCACATAGTTGGGGGGAGGAGGACCGACTGGCGTCGAGGCCACGCAGTCGTTCGCCGCGTTCGACCATTCGTACTGGTAGCCATAACCGCCGGTGCCGAAGAACGGCGTGGGAAACCAGGCGCACTTGTCGTCGGCCTCACCACCACTGACGTCGTCAATCCAGCCAGTGAACTGGGGATCCGTCACGGCCTCGCGGGTCTCGTGAGTGACGAAGTGCTCCTGATTCTGCTCGGGCGTCCAGCCCGAGGTCTGGCAGCCGCCGCAATTCGGGTAGGGCTCCACCGAGTACTTGACCGCGTTGGCGCCGCTCGTGAAATAGCCGTGATAGGCGCAGAACGCAAGGGCGGGTCCGCCGCACGAGGTGCTGCCAGGCCCCAGCGAAGAGTAGGAGGAGCCCGGGAGTACGACTTGGTAGATGGCGTTCGCGTCGAAGGAGTGGGTCGCCAGGTACGTGCCGACCTCGCCCTGGGCGATGGCGTCGGTGACGTTGACCGGCGGCGTCGAGCTGTCGAACCAGTCGGGCGTTCCGGCGGCGAGGTTGGTCAGCGCGATGGTTCCGTTACTGCCGCTGTACTGGGTGATGGTGTTGTACTCGGGGGTGGTGCCGAACTGGTTGCGGAAGCTTTGCAGGGTTCGGGCGTAATTGTAGTCAGACGTCAGGATATTGTTGAAGCTCGGTCCCCAGAAAATGAACACCACATGGGCGGAGGTGATTACGGGGCCGCCATGGAACGTCAGATTGGTGCCTGCCTTGAAATTCAGCTCCCCGTGGCGCTTGGCGTCGCGCGCAGGGAAATAATGGACGCCGGACTTCGGATGGCGGGATGGGATCGTACTGTTGACCGCCACAGGGGCCGTACTGACGCCGTAACTGGGTTGGTGGCTCAGCGGTGTCCAGGGTTGAGCGCCGGCGATTGCGGTATAGGCGAAGAACACGCCGAGGCCGAGTGCCAGAATTCGTTTGGGGAGCGCACGCGCAAGGATCTCGCGTCCGAGGTTACGGCAGAAAAATGTCATGGAGGTACCTTTCTAAGAATGCCGGCAGACGGCACGGGCCCGCTTGGGCTCGCGGCCGGCCGTCCGGCAGGGTGGAAGAGCTTGAAGCGGGGAGGGAAAGGGTAGGAATGACGCCGGTGAGCCCGCACCCGGGGATCGAGGCTGGACCATAGCATATAGAACGCCCATTCACCCGAGGTGCCCAGGACGCCTGAAACGTTTCGCAAGAAGTTGTTAAAGGAATCTTGCCGGGAAAAGAAAAAGAGGTGGCGCGGATAGGCCTTGGGGAGCTTGACCCATGCGCGGGCTAAACATACTCGCGCATCAGTGGGTATAGCGGCTTGAGAGACGCGATCTCGCAGGTGGTCGCGGTCAGCGTGTAGGTCGTCTCGAAGTCCTCATAGCTGCGCGCTCGCCACAGGCGCCCGGCGGGATCGATTACAACTGAGGACCCCACGCCGCCGCGAAAGATCCGCGAGCCGTCCGTGCCGGTGTGCTCGGTGCACGTCCAGGGTTTCATTCCGGAGTCGGGAGCCGTCGTGATGGCGGCGATCTCGGCGGCGAATCGTGCGAAGAGATCCGCCCGCTCTTCCGGAGAAACCTGAAGAGTGAGAGCGATCGCCTTCCCGAACATCTCGTCGCCGGACGAAGCGAGAATGCTTGAATGCCAGGGTGTGGCATCAGCCATACCAAACCCCAACGAGTTAGGGGCAGGCGCCCAGCCGGCGGGCCTTGACGGTCTTGGTGTCGACCTTGCCGTCCGCGGTGGTGGTTTTCAAGGTGCCCTCGGAGGAGTCGCCGTGAAACGTCGCGGTGCTGTCGATGGTCCGGTCGCCGCAGACCAATGAGTAGGTCACGGTGTTCCTCTGGATATCGTAGGACTTGATCGTGCAGCGTCCCTTCGCCTTCTTCTCGGCATGGGCCCGGGCGGCCTTGGCATCCCCGTTCACCCCGGCCGCCTCCTCGGCGTCGACACAATGGCTCAGGGTGCTCGACGTGCCGTTGCTCGTCATCGTGAACTCCCACTTGCCCGGCTGCATCCGGTCCGCGGCCCGCAGGGGCGGCGTCGCGGCGAGGAACAGGCCGCAGGCCGAGGTGAGAAGGAGGGTCCGCTTGAGGATTGTCGTGGATTTCATGGGGGGAGCATACACTGGATCGGGCTGTCGCGCCTGACCTTTCACATCGCGACCCAGCGTTGCCTCAGCCATGCCGGGTCTCGGCCCGGCTGTACTTCCTCGTTAGCGCTTTAGAATGATTCTGTAAGGATAGTCGGCATCATTGGCAACCGAAGGGATTGCCCACCAGAACTGGTTCGTCGGAACCGAACCGCGGTAGAAGTCACCTTTTGTTCCCACGTTGAGAGTCTTGAGCGGTAGGGTCGCTTCACCTCGTTCCGCGGCAAAGCCGAGATAGCGTCCATCCGCAGACTTCAGACTCATCTCGAGGATAACAGTCCGCCTGTAGCCTGCCGCCAGTTGCTTGTACGTAGGCTGCTTATCGAACAGCTCTTTTGGCGATATATCCGGCCAGACCGTCACAGACAACACGATCGTTTTTGGATTTTTGGAGATGACGATAAAGCTCGCGATCTGACTGAAGGAGAGGGTAACCATCTCTCCCGAACCGGACTTGCCAACCAGCGCGTAGCCGTCCTTGTCCCCCTTCCGGCGCTTCTCCGGTCTAAGTGATACCATTTGAAGGAGGTCCATTTCATTCGATCCCGATTTCTCCGATACGAATAGGTTTCGGTACTCCGCGGCGACGGATTTTGCTTTCTCGATTTCCTGCACGCTTTTTGGCGCAGAGTGCCAGGGTGTCGCTGGGTGGCCCTTTCCCCCGCCCACATCAGCCGACCCTGAGTTGAGGGCAACGCAGAGCAGACCCGACACAACTACCGCACAAGCGGCGGCGTTACCTAAACTCTGAACTCTCACGCTCCACCTCCTTAAGTTGCTGTCTGAGTGTCATCAAGAGTCGCTCGTAAGCTTGATTGACCTCGGTTACACTGGTATCCAGTTGTAAGGTCAGCTCTTTCGGGTCCAAACCCTTGACTGCCGGTGCCTTGTTGCCCGCGCCGGTTTGGCTTTTTTCCAGAAGCTCGCCGACTAGCGTCTGCAATTGTTGCGAAGGACGTAGCAAATCGTTCCAGGCCGCCCGGATGGGCTCCTGCGATCGGGCCGGGAAGTAGAACATGGTCGCCGCAAAGGCGGCGTTTTGCTCAACCCTCCGTGCTTGCAAGGCACGGAAATCTCTGTGCCATTGCTCCCGTTGCACTGGGTCGGCCCCAGCCGATGAGGAATCCAGCACTGCCAGGCCAAGATCGTAGAGCTCCGCGCTCAAAGCCTGGACAGCGATGAACTGCTTCAGGCTCTCACGGATGCTTCCAAGCTGGCGCTCCAGGCTGTCATAGCGGTTCTGCCGGTGCCACTTGATCTGCTCCTGCGTGAACTGGAAGGTTGGGACGAGCACGCCGCTGAGGATGGCCCCGATCAGGAGTAACCCAAACCTGCTTTCCAGCCACGCCCAAGAGCTCTTCCTGGCCGGGGCGCTCTCGCTCTGCTGCCGAGCCAGTTGCTCCCGGACCTCTCGTTCGATCTGAAGCCTCGCCAGGATGTCCTTCTTGATCTCTTCTGTATCCATAGACCCCACTCAGACCCCACTCATTCCGCGAGTCTTGTAATCCTATGCCAGTAGTTGGAGTCCGTCAAATGGGAGCGCTGGGTAACGACCGCAACCGGTCCCGGGCGTGCGTCTTCGGTTAGAAGGCCTTGGCCTGTTCGAGGACGAAAAGCTGCTCGGCAAGGTCGTCTTGCCGGCGACTGACGAGAAAAACAAGCATGTCTGCGAGGCCCGCGGCAATGACCGACACCGCGTATTCCGCGCGTAGGATCTGTGCAGCCTTCAGGATGGAGTCGACGGTACGGGCGCCAACGCCACGCGACAGGAATACCATCCAACTGATCACGCCTCGCGCCAGCAACATCCCCCACCAGGCGGAAACCAGGGGAGACACAGGGGTGTCGGTGTAGGGACGCGGGTCCAAAGGTGGAAGTGTGGGATCGCTTGCTTGCCAGATCTCCCGCATGACATAGTTACGGAAACAGGAGATTGACAACCGGAATGAAGAAGGATCCGGCCGCCTGGCCCGGCGAATACTGCAAGGGTCCGGGCCGAAAAGCGAAGAGGTTCTGGTAGGCGCGGTAAAACCAGAGGAGAAAGGCAACAGCGGTCAGGAGCAAGACTCCGATCTTGACTCGAGATCCCCACACAATGAACGCGTCGCTGCCCACCAGGGCGGCCCGACTGACCCGTACGTGCGATTGTACCTGGTGGAGCAGGACGATTCGGAGGGAATAGCCAAGAATCAGAAGAAGAGACATGAAACCGTGCAACGAAAGCGCCACGACAGCCAGGAGGGACCGAGTGCGGATCGGACGGAAGGGTGTACGTAGTGGAGGAGTTGGGGGGCCGCTGAGCTCAAGCATGATTTCCTCGCTCGCCGACAGCCTGAATCGATGCTCTCTCGCTCCCATACGCACAATCACACGTGCGCATGAAGTTGGCGGCCGTTCGGATCTCCTGGAATTCTACAAGGAAGATCGCCCCAAAGGAATCCCCAGTCGTTGATCGCCCGCCCGTCGCTCCTCCTCACCCGTCTGTGGCGACGATGTCGGAAACCCGGCAGCTTTGCACTTCGCCCTCCCAGTCGTAGGCCTGCGTATCAGGATCGCACTGGTCAGGACCGCCGGGATCAAGCGGAGCCAATCGTCAGATTCCTGCCATGAAGGGCGTGTGTTCTTCCTGGTAGGTCACATCGCATGTGATGTGAACGGTGTAGTCTGCAGGAGTTCCCTCTTTGGTGAGGCCCGAGACGGTCGTGATGAAGACTCTCCGGACGTCGCCGTAATGATCGTCTCCCTGATCCCCTTTCTCACTCGCGATGAGTCGGGGCGAATCCATGGAGACGATCTTGCTCAGTTTGTCTCGAAGGGCTGCCAGTCCCTCCTTTGTTCCAAAGGCATCGAGGGCGGTGTCCGCCATAACTTTCTGAACACTTCGGACCCGGCTATGTTTCGCCATGGACACCGCCGTCTTGGTGGTGTCCTCTGGAGTCGAAGTTGCAATGCAGCCGGACCCAGTAGGACGCCAAGGGTCTGACGGTGAAGATTTGACGAAGCGCCAGAGCTTGACATGGCTGCTCCCTCCCTGGGTTGGATTGAACCCTTGGAGCGGGTCCAACCCCATGACAGGAGCGCAAGCCTAACGCCGGCCAGGATGGGCCGCCAGAGCATGTTCATGCGGTCGTTACAGCCGCGGAGCGCACTTCGGGGGAGGGAGGGCGCATGTTTGTGTCGGTGGAATCTCGTCTCCCAATATCAGGAGGTCTTCTTTGCGGGCTCGGGCTCTCTCGGAGATAGCCGTACCGCCGGCCGACCACCGGCTGCTTGCCGCGCTCGCGCCGACTCCAACATCTCCTCAAGGTCGTAGTCCGCCCGCCGGGCGATCTCCTCGCGAGCGGCATGGATTTCTTCGAGGATGGGATCTTTGTGGGGCATGGTTAGAGCGGTTCAAAGCCGGGCGGCTGCCTTGGCATCATTCAAGGCTGCCTCGGCATGCTCTCTGTCTACGGTAGGAAAGTCAGTGAGAAATTCAGCTAACGACTGGTCTTCCCGAAGATAATCGACGAGGGTCTGGAACGGAACTCGGGTGCCAACAAAGACAGGGGTTCCTTCGAGGATTTCAGGATCGCTGTGAACTGCGGGATGTTCCACGTCTCTATTTTCCTTGCGTTCTACTTGGCCGCCTGAACCCGCTCCCGCACCCGCCCCGCCGCATACGTCGTCACCTCCAACTGGTTGCCCCACGGGTCGTTGAAGTAGACGGAGAAAGCTTTGCCGTGATCCTTCGGGACGAGGAAGCGGATCTCGTCGCCCGCGTCGTTGTAGACCGAGTTGGTCTTGAGGTGCTCCAGGAAGGCGAGAAAGTTGGGGCCGTCTACCCGGAAGGCCACGAGGTGGAAGCCCGCGGTGGGCCGGTCCCGGGGAGGCTCGCCCGTGAACAGGGCCAGCATGGTGCCTCCTCCGTCGCTGGAGATCATGAGCGGTCCGCCGGGGTCCGCGGCCCAGTCCTCATGCTGGGGAAGGACGGCGAGGCCCAGGGTCCGCTCGTACCAGCGGGCGGCCTCGTGGCGGTCGGGAACGAAGAGCTCGACGTGATCGATCTGGTCTACTTTGAACATGAGCCGCCTTTCAGCAAAGCGGTAGCGAGGAGTACGTCATGGTATCGCCATGTGGATTTCAAGAGTATTAACCCTCGCGTTCTTTAAAGCCTCCCCAAAATTCTAGGAATTCGCGATGTGCCCTTATTCTTTCAACGGTTTCCCTTTCATCTTCAACACCGTCCAGGTTGGCAAGATTTGCCACGTATTCAAAATTAATAGGCTGTCGTCCCCCTTCTTGAAGGTAGGCATTACGGATCATGTCGATCCTTCGGGCAGTTGCAACGCGGCGTAGCTCTTCGACTTTCCCGATACCCCGACTAAAGAGAAGCTTGAGAAGCCCATCGATCTCACGCTGAGCACAGCCAAGGCCTACTTCTCGCAGGAGATGCGGTAGGTTTTCTGCGTTCAAGGGATCTTGGTCCCTAAAAACAACCTCTTCTTGGAATCTGCTCAACTCTTCGAAAAGGAAGTTGAAATGTTCGTCAAGGGCTTCGAGATTCTTGCTAATAATGTTGAACTGTTTCCGAACCGCGAAAGACGTGCGCTTTCCTGGCTTATAGCCAAGGATGTGTTCTATCTCGCCCCAAAGATCTTCCGAAAGCGTACGCAGCTGCACCTCAAAGCAAGGATTTTCTGAGGTCGAGGGATTCTTGAGTCGCAGTAAATAGTGAATCGAAGCATAGCCGCTCTCTTTTTCTTGCCGTTGAATGTGTTCGAGTCCTAGCTGTGAGTGAAGTTGAGGAGATAAACGCTATGGGTGGGTGCGCTGGGGACAGCTCGAAGTGTTGGCTATTTCGAATCTCCCGATCCACCAATGCCAGTTGAGATAGAAAAAAAACGATAACCCGAGCCCCGATTGTATCGGGCATCCTCCGAAGACTCTCAATAGTGAGGGCGTCGGGATAGCTTTCTGGCTTGCGCAGGATCTTGTCAAGTGCACTTTCTGGCCTCTTGATTCGGATTCTTACTCTCTGGATAGGCGAAGGAGTTGGCTGCCTGCCACTGAGGGAGTAGGCAGCCCAATAGGTTGGGTTTCTCCACTCCGCCAATAGATCCTTCAGTTGCCGTTGGATGGGTTCCAGGGTGCTCTCGGCGTAGCGTCTATAATCATCAAGGAATAGCCTTTGGTCATTCCCATCACTCAATTTGGTATACCTCCCAGAATAGTAGGCTCACAGAGCGGTCAGTGCTGCGAAGTGCACTTTCCTGCGCCAACATGATTCTAAGTCATCCTATGCCGGTTGCTCGTGTTCGTCAAATGCGGGTGGGCTGCCAACCCGCTCCCGCACCCAACCCGCCTCATACATCGTCACCTCCAACTGGTGACCCAGGGATCGTTGAAGTAGACGGAGAAGGCTTTGCCGTGATCTTTGGGGTGAAGGTCCGGATCCCGTCGCCCTCGTCGTTGTGGACCGGGTTTGTCTTGAGGTGCTCCAGGAAGGCGAGAAAGTTGGGGCCGTCTACCCGGAAGGCCACGAGGTGGAAGCCCGCGCTTGGTCCAGCTCCTTGGGGTTGGCCCTGGAACAGAGCAATCATAGTTCTACCCCCGTCGCTGGAGATCATGAGCGGACCGCCGGGGTCTTCGGCCCAGTCCTCATGCTGGGGAAGGGCGGCGAGGCCCAGGGTCCGCTCGTACCAGCGGGCGGCCTCGTGGCGGTCGGGAACGAAGAGCTCGACGTGATCGATCTGGTCTACTTGGAACATGAGCGCTCCTCAGGTCAGCTCTCGAGTTCAAGGGACTGCCTCAGGAGATGGAGAAATCTAGCCGGCTGTATCATGGGAATTCCTTCGAAGGGATCGAGAGCTTCCAGGTCTTGGTCGCCGGTCACGATCACGTCCGCTTTACCTGTAACAGCGACCTCGAGGAACTTGTTGTCTTTCGGGTCGCGGCAGGACGTGATAGTCAGGCTGGGCTGAACTCGCTCTCCCCGCCGGATCACAAGGTCGCAGATAGCCTTGATATCATCGGCGGTAATGCCATACCGCTGGACCATTCGCGGCCGGCCGAGAACCTCGATCAATTCGTTCAAGGTCGCTTCCGAGTAGAGGCATACGTAGTGGCCGTCGCGGAGGAAGTCAACCACCGGGCCGACTGAGCCGCTTCGCTTCAGCATGGCACGCACGAAGATGTTGGTATCAATCACCGCGCGCATCAGTCGGGGAGCTCTGCGCGGGCGGCAGCGACGTCAGCGGCGATCTCTTCTTCAGTGAAGCCAGCGGTACGCTCCTGAAGCCTGGCCCGGACCTCATCGAAACGGCGCAGCACCTCGTCGTCAGAGTGCTTCAGGAGACGCTGGAACTCCTCGTATGGCACGAGAACGGCCTCGGGCTGCTGACCGCGGGTAACTACATATGGAACGTGGTCTTCAGTCACCTCGTCAAAGACGGCACGGAAACGTTCCCCTAGATCAGCGATGGCGACGGTCTTCGGCATTGTTCTCTCCAGCGGTTACGGCGCGACAAGGCGCGACTCCTATTCTACACCTTAGCCGGGCGCACTCCAGGGGCCTTTCGGCTACGAAGCGTAACTTCCCCCCGCTTCCCACGTAGAGTCTAGTCGAGGAGACAAGCCATGAAGCTGACGATTGAGGGAGTGGGGAAGCGGTACAAGGGGAGCTTCTGGGGGTTGCGGGAGTTTTCCCTGGAGCTTGGGCCGGGCGTGCTCGGTCTTCTGGGGCCCAATGGGGCGGGGAAGTCGACGCTCATGCGCATCCTGGCGACGATCACCCAGCCCACGGAAGGCCGGGCGCTGTGGAATGGCACGGACATCGTCCGCTCGCCCAATGAGCTGCGCAGCGGACTGGGCTATCTGCCCCAGGATTTCGGGGTGTACCCGAACCTCAACGCCGTCGAGTTCCTGGAGTACATGGCCGCCGTCAAGGGCTTGGACGCCGCCGCGGCGCGCCGGAGGATCGAGGAGCTTCTCGTGCTCGTCAATCTCACCGAGGCCCGCAAACGCCCGCTCGGCGGCTACTCCGGCGGCATGAAGCAGCGTATCGGCATCGCGCAGGCCTTGCTCAACGATCCGCGGCTCCTCATCGTGGACGAGCCCACGGTAGGGCTCGACCCGGAGGAGCGGGTGCGCTTCCGCAATCTCCTCTCGGATCTCGGCGGCGAGCGTATCGTCATCCTTTCCACTCACATCGTGTCGGACGTGGAGGCCACGGCCACCGGTATCGCCTTGATCGATCAGGGCCGGCTCCTGGCCTTCGCCGCTCCCGAGGAGCTGCTGCGCCGCGTGGAGGGCAAGGTGTGGGAGTGGGTGATTCCCAGCGCCGAGCTGCCGGCTGCCCGCGAAAAGTGGAAGATCAGCAACGCCATCCGCCGCGCCGACGGCGTGCACGCCCGCGTCGTCTCCGAGCGGCCGCCGGTCGCGGACGCCAAAGCCGTTCCGCCGAGCCTCGAGGACGCCTATCTGGCCGTTCTGGAGGACAGTCGGGTCCCTCGGGCGGGGGTGGCGGCATGAGACAAGCACGCGTCCTCTATCACCTGATGCGCGCCGATTTCCTGGAGCGGGTGCGGCGCTACAGCTTTCTCATCACCCTGGCGCTTGCCGTGTGGCTGGGCTGGGCGGTGAGCACGGGCAAGCTCAAGCTCTGGATCTCTGACACGCGCGGCCTCTACAACTCGGCCTGGGTGGGCCTCCTGATGGCGCTGGTGGTAAACACCTTCGTGTCGCTGGTCGGTTTCTACGTGGTGAAGAACACCTTGGAGCGCGACCGGCGCACCGGCGTCGGGCAGATCCTCGCCACGACGCCCATGTCCAAGGTGCTGTACACGATGGGCAAAACCCTTTCCAATCTGGCGGTGCTGCTCGCGATGGTGGCGGTGCTCGCCGGGATGGCGGTGGTCGCCCAGTTCGTGGCGGGGGAGGACACGCACATCCAACTCGCGCCGCTGCTCATGCCCTTCCTGGTCTTCTGCCTGCCGGCGATGGCCTTGGTGGCCGCTTTCGCGGTGCTTTTTGAAACCATTCCGTTTCTCAGGGGCGGCTTCGGCAACGTCATCTGGTTCTTTCTGTTCACGGCCATGATGCCGCTCGGAATCAAGTCGAAGCTCGACGTCGTCGGTTTGGGTCTGGTGCAGAGACAACTGAAAGCAGCCGTCCTGAAAGCTTTCGGAACCGCTTCGGACGGCTTCGTTCTCGGTGCCGTGGACAATGAGGGCCGCACGCGCACCTTCCGCTGGGAGGGAATGGACTGGACGCGGGAGATCCTGCTCTCCCGCGTGACCCTCCTGGCGATCGCGCTCGGTATCGCGCTGCTCGCGGCGTTGTTTTTCGACCGCTTCGACGTGTCGCGGAGCTGGGGACGGCGTCGCGCGTCGCGCAAAGACCTCGCGGCCATGGCTGCCGGGGGGCTCGTCCCCTCCGGAGAGGGAGTTGCTCTCGATTCCGCGCCGGTGCCCGCCCATCTTCATCCCCTGCCCGCGGGAAGCCGCCGCTTCCACTTTCTCGACATGCTGCGCGCCGAGCTGCGCCTGTTGCTGAAAGGTCAGCGCTGGTGGTGGTACGGCATCGCCGCGGGGCTGATCGTGGCCGGCTTTCTCGTGCCGGAGGCGGGGCGCAAGATCGTGTCGCCGCTCGCCTGGCTCTGGCCCGTGCTGCTCTGGTCCTCCATGGGGGCCCGCGAGGCCCGCTTCGGGACGGCCGGTCTCGTCTTCTCGGCCGCCTGGCCGCTCCAGCGGCAGCTACCCGCCACCTGGCTCGCCGGTTTCCTCCTGGCGCTGGTCACCGGGAGCGGCGTCGGCCTGCGGCTCGCGATCTCCGGAAACTGGCCGGGGGTGGGAGCCTGGCTGATCGGGGCGCTCTTCATTCCCACCTGTGCCCTGGCGATGGGAGCCTGGAGCGGCGGCAGCAAGCTTTTCGAAGTGATCTACCTGTTCCTCTGGTACATCGGCCCGCTGAATCAGGTGCGTCCGCTCGACTTCATGGGCGCCGTGCCGGCGGCGGTCAAGTCGGGGGTTCCCCTCGTCTGGCTGGCGGCCACGGTGGCGCTGGGCCTCGCCGGGGTGGCCGGGCGGAAGCGGCAGCTTGCGGGGCGGTGAGGCCCAGGGAGAAGAGGGAGAACAGCCGGTCTCACGTCGACGATGCCAGCCAATGTAGAGACGCCCCCGGGGTACCCCGGGGGGCGTCTCCGAGGCGGAGAAAACGGTCCCGTAGATTATGATCTGACCACGGGGCAATGTGGAGATCCCAGATCTCGGCAAGGTTCCTTGAATCACGATGCACCCGCGGTGTGATGTAGATCATTCGGCGATGTCGCCGCCTTCTGAGACGCCCCAAGGGGTACCCCGGGGGCGTCTCTACATTGGGGTCGAACCGGTATCGATGCTTTACGTTCCCTCCTTGGCCCCAGGATCTTCTATGCTTCCCTCCATGCCCGCCAACCTCTGGAACGACTCCGAAGCCGCTTCCTACCCGGGAGATCTGGGACTTCGCGTCTACACGTCTCGCCTGTTGGGTCGCGACAAGAGCCTGGTGCTGCATGGCGGCGGCAACACGTCGGTCAAGGTGCGGGAGCCGAACCTCTTCGGCGAGGAGGAGGGTGTCCTCTACGTCAAGGGATCGGGGTGGGATCTGGAGTCGATCGAGGCCGTCGGGTTCGCGCCCGTTCGCCTGGCTCCGGCCGTGCGCCTCGCCTCGCTGCCGCGCCTCTCCGATCCGGAGATGGTCAACGAGCTGCGCACGAGCATGACCCTGGCCGCCGCGCCGGCGCCCTCCGTCGAGGCGATCCTCCATGCCGTGCTGCCTTTCAAGTACGTGGATCACACGCACGCCGATGCCGTGGTGACGATCACCAACACCGCGGACGGCGAGGCGCGGGTGCGGGAGATCTACGGCGCGTCCGTCGTCGTCATTCCCTACGTCATGCCGGGCTTCGATCTCGCCCGGGTCTGCGCGCGGCAGTTCCCGGCCGAAGCCGGCCCGGAGACGATCGGCCTGGTGCTTCTCAACCATGGCATTTTTTCTTTTGGCGAGACGGCTCGCGAATCCTACGACCGGATGATTCATCTCGTGGGACTGGCGGAGGAGTACCTGAAGCGGCAGGGCGCCTGGGAGCTGGGGCCGTTTCCGGAACCGGAAACCACCGATCTCGATCCCTTGATCCTGGCCCGGCTGCGTCATGAGGTCTCGGCGGCGGCGGGCTTTCCCGTGCTCCTTGCCTCCAGCCGCAACGCGCGCAGTCTCGCCTTCGCCCGCCGGCCGGACGTGGCGTCCATCTCGCAGCAGGGGCCGGCGACGCCGGATCACGTCATTCGCACCAAGAGCCTCCCCCTGGTGGGACGGGGTGTGGAGGGGTACACCCACGCTTACCGCGACTACTTTGCCGCGCACGCGCCCGGTGCCAGCGTTCCCAAGGTGATCCTCGATCCGGCGCCGCGGGTGATCCTCGATTCCGAGTGGGGGCTGCTGACGGCGGGGAGGTCCGCCAAGGACGCCGCCATCGCCGCCGAGATCTACGAGCACACGATGGACGTGATCGAGCGTGCCGAGCGGCTCGGCGGCTACCGGGCGCTCTCCCCGAAGCACCTCTTCGACATGGAGTATTGGGACCTGGAGCAGGCCAAGCTCGCCAAGGCCGGCAAGCCGCCTGTGTTCGCGGGCGAAACGGCCCTGATCACCGGCGCCGCCTCCGGCATCGGCCGCGCCTGCGCCGACGCCTTCCTCGCCCGCGGCGCCGCGGTGGTGGGGCTGGACCGCGACGCGAAGATCGAGACGCTCTTCGCCCGGCCGGACTTCCTGGGATTGCGCTGCGACGTGGCGGCGGAGGACGAGGTCGCCCGCGCCGTGGAGGCGACCGTCGCGGCGTTCGGCGGCGTGGACCTGCTCATCCTCAATGCCGGCATCTTTCCGCCGTCGCGCCCCATCGCCCAGCTTGCGCTCGCGGAGTGGGATCGCGTGATGCGGGTGAACCTCGACGCCAATCTTCTCTTCCTGCGCCACTGCCATCCGCTGCTGCGGCTCGCGCCGGAAGGTGGCCGGGTGGTGGTGATCGGCTCGAAGAACGTGCCGGCGCCCGGTCCAGGTGCCGCGGCCTACTCGGCGTCGAAAGCGGCCCTGCAGCAGCTCGTCCGCGTAGCGGCCCTGGAGTGGGGAGCGGACGGCATCCGCATCAACACCCTGCACCCCAACGCGGTCTTCGACACCGGCGTGTGGACGGAGGAAGTCCTGGCTTCGCGCGCCGCCTCGTACGGCCTTTCCGTCGCGGAGTACCGAACCCGCAACGTGCTGCGCGTGGAGGTTTCGAGCCGCGACGTGGCCGAGCTCGCCGCCGAAATGTGTGGTCCCCGCTTCGCCAAGACGACCGGCGCCTGGCTGCCGGTGGATGGCGGCAACGAACGCGTGATCTGAGGAGGAAGACCATGGGTAAGCACACAAGTTGGGTTCACGGCAACGTCGTCACCGTCGAGTCGCCGGAGAACCTGGCGCGCGAGGGGCACTACGGCTGGGGCGCGGACATGCTGATCGATCCCGGCAAGGCGAGCTGGTTCCACATCCCGATACCGACACCCGTCCTCGTGAACGATGCCCGCGCCAGCCTGCACCGGCTCTTCCTGATGTTCAAGAGCGAGTGGGGGAGCATTCACTCCCTCCACGTCTACGACGGCTCGTCGAAGCCCCAGGAGTTCCACGACCTCCTCCTGCAGGGAGAGCACCGCCTGAGCCTGGACGCGGAGAACACCTTCGTCCTGGAGAAGCCCCACCCCGTCGTCTGGGGGATCGGCATCTCCTTCCACTTCGTGGCGGACATCGGGGCCGACAACTCCGTCCCGCCCGCGCGCCTGATCGTGGCCGCCGCGGGGGGAGAGTTCGTGGTGTAAGGCGGCGCCGGTACACCCCAGGCGCCTTTGGATACACCTTTTTCCAGAAATTCGGGTGGGACCGCCTTCGCCCTATATGGAAACGCCGAATCCATACACACTTTTCCGCGAATCTGTGTATTGGAGCTCCATTCATACACCAAGCGACGCTCATTCTGTGTATGGAATCGTCCTGGAGGCCAGGGACGGTGGCTTCCATACACTACCGAGCAGCCCATCCGTGTATAGAGGCACCTTCGGAGATGGAATTCTGGTCGGCCCATGGAGGGCTGCGCCAAAAATACACAGATCTGTGCTCTGAAGGTGTATTTTGGCGGCGTCCTGTGTATACTTCTCTGAAATCTGTGTATCGGAGGGGGCGCCGCGATGCGTATCAACGTCGAAGTGGACGAGAAGCTGATTCTGAAGACCCTGGGATTGACGGGCCTGACCACCTACAAGGCCGCGATCCACGAGGCCATGACGGCGCTCGTGGGATTGTACGAGCAGGGAGCGGTGAAGGGGCTGCGGGGGAAGCTCCACCGGGAGCCGGAGCTGGTCCGTGAGCGGCGGAGCCGCGGATGAAACTCCTCCCCGACTCCACCGTCTGGATCGACTACTTCCAGGGCACCGTCACCCCGCAGACGGACTTCCTGGACCGTGCCCTGGGCCGGAGCTGGGTGAGCGTCGGCGATCTGATCCACGCCGAGGTGCTCGCCGGCTACCTGGACGAAAGGGAAAAGGAGCTGGCGGAGGGCGCGCTGGGCAAATTCCCCCGCGTCGAGATCGGCGGCTTCGATCTCGCCCGCGTCGCCGCCCGCAACTCTCGCATCCTGCTGGCCAAGGGCCACCCCGCCCCCGCCACCATCGAATGCCTCATCGCCACCTTCGCCCTCGAAAAAGGCTTCACCCTCCTGCACGCCAGCCCGGGCTACGAGCCGTTCGAGCAGCATCTGGGGTTGAAGGTGCCGGCCGCGCTGTAAGATTCGCGCTCTCTGGCCGTATAGGGGATAGATACCAAGGAGGGAGTAGACATGGAGCACCCAGTCGAAGCCTCGCCCCAAGTGGTCTCCAGGATCGGCGGTGTCCTGTACCTGATCATCATTGTCCTGGGTCTCTTCAACGAGGCCTACGTCCGGAACAAGATCATCGTATCGGGCGACGCGGCGGCCACGGCGGCCAACATCCGGTCGTTCGAGTCGCTGTGGCGTTTCGGGATCGCTGCCGAATTCTTCATGCTGATTTGCGCCATATCCTTGACGCTGATCTTTTTTGTCCTGCTGAGGCCGGTCAGCCGGGAGCTCGCTTTGCTGGCGGTCTTCTTCAATCTGGTGTCGGTGGCCGTGGAAGCATCGGTTCAGCTCTATCTCCTGGGGGCGTTGTTTCCGCTGGGCAGCGCAGAATACCTCAAAGCGTTCAAGCCGGAGCAGCTCTACGCCATGGCGAGCCTGGCGATCAAATCGCACAGCTATGGCTTTGGCGTGGCCCTGATCTTCTTCGGCTGTGTGTGCCTCCTGCTCGGGTACCTGATCTTCAAGTCGGGCTATCTGCCGAAAACGGTTGGCGTTCTGATGGTACTCGCCGGTTTGAGTTATCTGATCGATAGCTTCGCGCTGATCCTGTCCCCGAGCTTCGCCAACCGGATCTTCCCCGCCATTCTGGTTCCCGCCTTTATTGGGGAGTTATCGCTCTGTCTCTGGCTGCTGGTGAAGGGCGTGAACGTGGAGAAGTGGAACGCGCGGGTAGGGCTGAGCGTAAAGGGTTAAGGCGATCGTCTGAAGTATTCAGGCCCGAAGGGTCGGCGGCGTGTAGCCTGGGGCTGGCGCTTTTTGCCAGCCCCAGGACCCTGTACCCCCACAGTGCAAAGAGCCCCGAAGGGGCGGCGGCAGTTTATCCTTCGGGACCGAGCTGCCGCCGCCCTTTCAGGGCTTTGGGTAACTATGGGTCGGTCTGTCCCGGGGCTGGCAAACAGCCGCCAGCCCCGGGCTACATGCCTTTGCCCCTTCGGGGCAGGGAGAGCTGACTCGCCAGCCAATGTAGAGACGCACCGGGGTGTTACCCCGTGGGGCGTCTCCGAAGCGGAAACAACGGTCCCGTAGATCATGATGTGCCGGCGGGGCGACGTGAAAGATCCCAGGTTACAGCCAGGGTTCTTTAGATCACGGTGCCCGCGGGGTGACGTCGAAATTCAGCGATGTCGCCGCCTTCTGAGACGCCCCACGGGGTAGCTCGCGCTACCCCGTGGGCGTCTCTACATTGGCTGGCAGCGACAACGAAACTTCCGCCAATTTCCTACCGCGCCGGCCCATACCCGCGCACAACCTGCGTGGTATGTCCGACCACGTCTCGCACGCTCACCGTAAAGACCGGCCTCTCCGTGAGATTCACCCGCCGCGGCAGGAGCAGGCGCAGGATAGATCCCTGGAAATCGAGGACTTTCCCCGCCGCGAGGTTGGTGCCGGCTCGGAAGGAGCCGAGCTTGAGGTTGCAGGTCACGGTGAGGCTGTTGCCGGCCACGCCGCTTTCGGCGTCGAAGGCGGAGATTTCCAGGAAATCGATCGTCTTCGCGGTCCTCGCCCGCACGGCGGAGGGCCGCACGACGAGCGTCGGCCGCAGATCGTCCTCCAGAAATCCCCACGGGGTTCCGAGGTCGATGGGCGCTCCAAGATCGATCCAGCGGGCAAGGGTCACCTTTTCGTCGTCGGTCATCCCCGCGATGCCTCCAGCGGGATGCGCGGCGGAAGGGGAGAAGTCGAGATCGTCCGGCCTCGCTTCGTTGGTCCGGCCATCCAGGCGCTCTCCCCAGATCTTCCAGGTCAGCAGGCTCTGCCTGGATTGAAAGCCCCGCAGGTAGCGGGTGAGCTGCGGCGGATACCACTGGGACTGCTCTCCCGGAGGCGCGGACGAAAATTCGGCGTTCGTGTCCAGGACGAGGCGGTAGTAGGCGCCTGGCCAGGAGATGCCGTCGCGATCGACGTGTGGGGTGGAGCGGGCCAGCGGGAGCCCCGAGGCCGGGCTCGCTCCGCCATGGCAGGAGGCGCAGCGCCTTTCGAGGATGGGCTCTATGTCCCGGAACCATTCCACGGTGACCTGATGGGCGGCGATCGTTCGCACCGCCGGCTGGCCCGCATCGGAAAGTGTCAGCAGCGGCGTCGAGTGGGCGAGATCGGGAATGACATATCCAGGCAGGTCCGCCGCCGTGTTCTCGAAGGCCAGGGGTTGTTTGCTGTGGGCATGGCAGCCGCCACAGTTGTAGCGCGCTTCGCCAGGACGCACCTGATGCCAGGTCTGGGCCATGTTGAGCACCATGCCGCGGCGGTCCAGGGTCTGTAAGGTGACGGACGAGTCGGCGGGGATCTTGGCGAGGAAGCTGGTGTCGTCCTCGAAGGAGCCGTCCGGCCTCAGGATCTTCGGGGCTCCGGGCTTGCGCACGGGGACCTCCCCCAGGATGCGCATGCGCTCTCCGCCCACGACGTAGAAGTTGCGGCGATTGTCCGGATAGCTCCGGTCGGTCGTCGGGAGCTGGAGGAGGAGGCGCACGGCCCAGACGTCGTCGTCCTGATAGATCCCCGCATCCGTTCCCTGGCGTACCCAGCGGTAGGGGGCGAAGTCGCCGGTGTTGAAGGGATCGCGGTCGTCCCAGAAGTGGCCGAGGGAGGGCGCCGTGTCGCGCCACAACATTGAGGAGCTGCCCAGCAGGCCGAAGGGCTCGCCCGGGGTGAGGCGGTCGGCGCGGATGGCCTCGTCCGTCCGCTCGGGCCGCGCGGCGGGACCGGCGACGCCGTAGAGCTGGAGCCAGGTCACCACCGGCCTCGGCCATTGGAGGTTGAAGCCGTCCTCGGCGACGACGGTGGCGAGCTGCGGCGGCCGGCCCGGCTGCCCCGCGGGCGGCACGGGGATCGGCGCGCCGTCCGGCAGCAGCACGATCTCCGCGTGATAGCGGGGGAAGGCCGTGCCCAGGCCGGCGTAGATCCCGTTGTGATTGGCGGGGCCGGGCGCGTAGACGGCGAGGAGGTCCGCCTTGGCGGGATCGCCCACGGACGAGGGCGCCGCCGCCGGATGGGTGAACTTGCCCCGGCGGTCCGCGCCCGTGCAGGGAGCCGGGCGCTCGATGCCGGAGGCGCCGTAGACGTCGTTCTCCCAGCCGGGGCAGGGAGCGGGGAAGTCGTCGGGCGTGGTGAACGGAGTGAGCCGCGCCTGCCCGGTGCGCTCGAAGGGGGCCTTGGCGTCGCCGCCGTCGGAGGGCGTGGCGTCCGGGCTGCCGAAGTCCGGATCCGGCGGATCGAGCGGGTAGCGGACGAGATCGCCGAAGCCGTTGTTGTTGAGGTTGTAGTAGCGGGTGACCACCAGATCGCCGCCCGGCATCTGGGTCACGAAGTGGTGGACGAGCGAGGGCTCGGAGAAGCCGGAGAGGCTCATCCAGTCGCGGCCGTCCGGGCCGATCACCCAGAGCGGGAACTGGCGGGGATCGCGCAGGCCGTGCTCCTCCCAGCTCGAGAAGGCGATGCGGCCGTCGAGCAGTATCTGAGGATGGAGGGCCATGGCGAGGTTGAGATGGCCGATCTGTTCGACGTTGGTGCCGTCGTCGTCCATGGCGAAGAGCTGCATCGTCCGCTGGCCGCTGCCGAGCTCCTTGGGCGGGACGAAGTTGTTGCGATTCGAGGTGAAGACGATCCGATTGCCGCCCGCCCAGGTGCCGCCGGTATTGAAGACGCCGATCCGCGGGTAATTGCTGCCATTCCCGCCATCACCTCCGGGCGTGAAGCGGGCGCCGTAGCCGGTGTTGGGCGTGAGGACCTGGCGGGTGAGGCGCACCAGTTGGCCCGTCGTCAGATTGAGCTTGTAGAGGTCCGCCCCGGCGAGCGAGAGGTAGGGCCCGTCGCCCCGTTGCGGATTGACCCGCGTGAGGTCGTGATACCAGGTGAAGAGCACCCACTTGCCGTCGAACGAGACGTTGAGATCGGCGACGGACCCGGCCGCGAGCGGCGTATGGGCTGGAGTGTCGATCAGCGAGCGGTAGCGGTCGAGGGGGAAGAGCACCTCGCGGACGCCGTCGCGCCGCAGGCGCACGAGCATGGCCCCAGGATCGGGGGTCAGGGGCCGCACCGTATCCGGCCAGACGCTGTTGGGCGATTCCGGCCCGGCCCCGAAGTACGGCGCCCGCACGTAGAGAAGGTCGTAGGGGAGGGGATGGACCGTGTCCGCCCGGGCCTGCGTGGCGGCGATGGAGGCGCCTAGGAGAATCGCGAGGGCGAGCCTCCACGCCATCGCAAACGAACACCTTCGCCCTTGGCCCTCCCCGCACATCGATCGGCTCCCTTCGAAAATCTTAAGAGGAGTATACGCCTCTGCCGGGGCGGTTGATGGGGTGGCCCTCTGAAGAGGGAGAACGGCGGACCGTACCTGCGGCGCATGAATGAAGGGCTCGCGGGTGCGCACCTCCGCCCGGGCATAAATGCCGGGGCTAGTTGATGACGCCGGATGAATCCGGCTTTAAGTCCCCTTCAGGGGGCGCAGTAAATAGCCCCGGCATTTATGCCCGGGCGGGGCCGGCAGGCGATAACGGTGATGACCTTCGAGTGTAATACCCAAGCTGCGGCAGTTGCATCAGCTGCTCCTGCTGACGCCCGCCGCCGAGCTTTTACTTCGGATCGTACCCGCTTCTGAGACGCCCCACGGGATTCCCCGTGGGGCGTCTCTACATTTTGGGGCGGAGTGGGCTCGGAAATTGCAAGGTTACTTTTCAGAGGAGATTCTCATGATTCGAAAGATTTTTACCTTCCGTCCTACTCATTCGTCTGCCCTGGCCGCGCTCTCGATCGTTTCGATGGTTGCCCTGGTCGCGGCGGGCTGCGGTTCGTCCCGGGGTTACGACAAGCCCGCATCGGCGACCACCTCCGTGGGCTCGCAGATCAACGAGAACGCCCAGGGGCTCACCGTCGACTCCGTGGTGGAGTATGGCTACTCGTTCCCGCACCGGTACAACTCCCAGGGAAGCGGCCAGCTGGTGGTGGGGGCCCGCAACATCGAGTGGCGCAGCGAGCACCGCAAGCGCGACTTCAGCATCCAGGGGGACGTGCTCAAGACGGCCACCATGCAGTGCGCGTCCCGTCCTGGTCAGAACGTCTGCCTCGAGCTCCGGCTCGTGACGGTCACGGGCCTCGACTACGCCTTCCGGGACACCAACTGGGCCGCCGGTCACAATGAAAAGATTACCGAAGTCTACAATTACCTCAAGTCAAACTTCCCCCAGGTCACCTTCAGCGAGAAGTCGGTCTCAGAGATCGACTAGGCCGGATTCACTTGGGATCGCCCATGGAGGATAGACTCCGGCTCACGGAAAGGAGCCTCCATGGACGACCCCTTGATCGAGACCTGGGCGATTCACAACCGCATCAATCTGTATCTGCTGGCGGCGATTCCGGACGATGTCCTCGGCACGGCGGCGCCGAAGCACCGGTCGGTCTTCCAGATTTTCGCGCACATCCACAACGTCCGGCTGATGTGGCTGAAGGCCTCCTCGCCGGACCTGCTCGCGGGCCTGGAGAAGCTCGAAGGAAAAGACGGCGACTGTGAGGATCTCGCGACGGCGCTGACCGCCTCGGGCCAGGCCATCGAGGAGTTGCTGCGCCGCAGCCTCGAAGCGGGAGGAAAGGTGAAGGGCTTCAAGCCCCACGTCACCGCCTTCGCCGGCTACCTAATCTCCCACGAGTCGCACCACCGGGGGCAGATCGTCTGGACGCTCAAGGACGCCGGGCATCCCGTGGATCAGAAGACCTCCTTCGGACTTTGGGAGTGGGGCGTACGGTGAGACTCTCTACACCCACCGCAGCTCTTCAAGCGCCCGGGCCAGCTCGGGACGCATGACCCAGAGGATCTCACGATCCAAGCCGGTTTTTGGTGTCACGAACTTCGCCACAACCAGAACGTGATACTGGAGCCGTAGCCCCAGGATGTCGCAGATCTTCCGGGCCAGGGTGCCGTATTGGAGATTCACTGCCCCGAAGCTCGCATAGCCAACTTTTTCCGCCAGCTTTCTGGCCGTCAGCCTCCGCCCGGGAGCCCGGTAGTGGGCCTCCAGCATGAGGCGATGCTTGGGCGGCATCTCGTCCTCGAGCAGCGAGAGAGCCGCTTTGTACTGCTTGGTGGTTGCGAGGGAACGGGCGATCATTGGGAATCTCCGGGAACCTGGCGCATTCTCTCACTTCCGGACGCCCGGGAACTCCTGGAGGGCCGAGGCCGTCCAACTTTGCATGGAAGACCAACGGCCGCAGCATCGCTCCCGCAGCTTCGTTCTTGCCCTTGTCCTCGGTCTCGCCGCCAATAGCCATCCGGGGACCGCCCAGCCTCCCGAGGCGCCTCCTGAGCCGTCTCTGGAGCTCGAGCTGGTGACCGACCAGTGGCTGAAACCCGACCTGATCCTCGTCTCTTTCGAGCTGCGCAATACCGGAACGGAACCCGTCGTCGTCGCCCAGCGCCCCGGCGTGCTCCTCGACGTGTCCTGCCCGACCGACGCCGCGGGTGCGATGGCCGGGATCATTCAAGGGGGGGTGGCCTGCGGACCGGAGAGGCCGGAGCTCGGGAGGTTCGTGGAGCTGAGGCCCGGCGAGGCCCTCCTGGGAGAGAAAGTTGTGAGAGCTCCCAAGGAATGCGTGGGGGACGTCACCGTGACGGGCAGGTTCGAGGCGTTGAGCGCCAGAGGCTGGGATCTTGCGGCGCACATGACGAAACTCAGCTCCAAACCCATCAATGCCGGCCCACCCGAGGCCGGCGAGGCCGATTCACCTGAGGATGGCGAGGCCGGCTCGCCCGAGGACGACGAGACCGATCCGCCACTGTGAGCACGTGGGATTGTCCTCTGGAGTCCCAGAGGCGTGCCAGAATCAGGCATGGCCAAATCCAGCGATCCCGTCCCCTTCTACCTCTTTCCCTACCATGAGGCCCGCCAGAACGGGGCCAAGGGGATTGATGCGCTCCTCTGGACCAGCAAGGAGGGACAATGGATTCGCTTCGACGTCATCGCGCGGAGCTGCTCGCTGGCGGGGAGGCGGATTCTCGACGTCGGGTGCGGACGGGCGGATCTGCTGGGGTATCTGCTGGAGCGCGGAATCGTACCCGCCCACTACACGGGGATGGAGATGATCCCCGAGACGATTCGCTCGGCCCGCCGCCGGAAGCTCGAACGCTGCACGATCATCGCGGCGGACTTCGTGCGCGAGCCGGAGAAGCTCCAGGTGGGCGCCGACGTGGTGGTCTTCTCGGGCTCGCTCAACACGCTGACGAGCCCGCAGTTCTACCGTGCCCTGCGGGCGGCGTGGGATGCCACGAACGAGTGCCTCGTGTTCAACTTCCTCAGCTCGAAGTACTGGTGCGGCGAAGAGTGGCTCAACTGGCACCGCCGCCAGACCGTGCTCGACTTCTGCCGCTCGCTCGGCGGCGAGCCGACCTTCGAGGAGGGCTACCTGATCGGCGACTGCACGGTGGCGGTGAGGAAGCCCCGGACGTTTTCTCCCGCCGGCCCGTAAACCTGACTGTAGCCGCGTTGTATCGCCATCGAACCGATCCGGGGGGGATTCCGATGAATCTCAAGCTTTTCTGTGCCGTGCTTCTCGTCCTGTTGGCGTCCTTTCCTGCGCGGGGCGCCAAAATCTGCAATACGGAGATGGATACGCTGCTTCGCGTCCATGCATCTCGGGACTTCCATCCTTTTCCACCCCATGAGCCGCCCTATCGTGTTGAGGAGGAGTACGTGGTGACGCGCGGCGGAACCGCGGCCGTCTTCCGCACGTCGAGCCGGCTTTTCGCTCCCGGCCATGGCCGCACGGTGGCCTTCGGCCGGGCCCAGCCCGCCCGGCTCACGGCGCTCGTCAACGTACTGGCGGCGGCCCACATCGACGAGCAGGCGAGCTGTGTTCGGGTAAATTTCGAGCCCGTCCCCGGCCCGATCTTCGGCAACTATGAGGTGTCCTGGTTCGGGCCGGACGGGCGCGAGAATTCGTTTCAGATCGTCTTCGCCAATCACGGCGATTCGAACCTGCCGGACTGTGGCAGCGAGGCGGCCGATCTCGAAAGTGCGATCAGCACCTTCGCGGACGCGCTGGCAGCCACGCCGGCGACGCGGGTGTGCCCGTAGCCACATTCCGGGGCGACGCTGGCATTCCTGTGGCGTTTCCAACTCGCCTACGGGCAGGTCGCGAAGGCGCTCGTGTCCTGAATCGGCTTGAAGGGCGTATGGCCAGGATTGGTATAAGTCTTCACTGTCCCTGTTTGGGTATCAGTGACGGTCAGCTCCACGTTGACGTCCGTGAGACCGCCGGCAAAGACCCAGAAACGACTGTTGAAGTTGCAGGCATCGAGCACTTTGATGACGGCCTCAACGTTGGAGCTGCCGAAGAACCAGAGATACCCCGTGTCGGCAGTCAGCTGGACGGTCTTCGCAGAGCCCGAGTTTCCACCGCCGGCGTCGAAGGTCGCAGTCACCTGGAAGCGGCCGCCGCTGAGGCAGAGCGCGCTGGGACTGGAGGTACAGGTGCCGGCAGTCGCGAATCTTTCCGGAATCCCCGTTGCCGGTGGGGCGGGCGTTCGAGCGGCCAGCTCGCTGATCGTCGCGGCCTCTCGCTGGGCGACTTCCTTGATGGCGCTGGCTGACGCATTCGTCGACGAAGCACAGGTGGCGAAGGCGCTGGAGTCCTGAATCGGCTGGAACTTGGTGTGCGGCGGATTGGTGTAGGTCTGGACGGTTCCGGTCTGGGTATCGGTGACGGTCAGCACCACGTTGACGTCGGTAAGGCCGCCGGCATAGACCCAGAAGCGACCATTGAGGGTACAGCCGTCGAGCACTTTCACGACGGCCTCCACGTTCGAGCTACCGAAAAACCAGAGGTACCCGGTGTCCGGCGTGAGTGGCACGACGTGGGCCGGGGCCGACTGCCCACCGGGCGGATTGAAGGTCGCCTGCACCTGGAATCGGTTGCCGTTCAAACATAGGGCGGTATCACTCGGGACGCAGGGAACGGTGCCGAGCTCATATCGCCAGACGCCCTGCTGGCCGCTGGCGTAGATCGTGTCGCCCTTGAGATGGAGATCCCAGTACTGGACTCGGGGCAGGCCGCTTCCGAGCTTGCGCCAGGTCGTGCCGGCGTCGTCGGAGACAAAGACGCCGATATCGTTGGCGATGAAGAGGCGGCCCGGCCGCCGCGGATCGACGATGACACGACGCACCGCCACCTTCGGCAGGTTGACGGCCAGGTTCTGTTTGACGGCGCCATACTGGGAGTAACGCGTGAGTGCGCTGTAGTCGTCGTTAATGTAGAGAGCGCCGACGTAGACTACACTCGGATCGTGCGGGTCGACGGCCAAGGCCTGCGGGTAGGCCATGGGGTAGGGTGCGACATTGAGGTCGCGAACTTTCCAGGTGGCACCACCGTCGGCGGTGTGCCACAGCCGGTCGGTGACCGCCCAGATCACCCTGGCGTCGGATGGGGCGACCTCGAAGTCTTGGATGCCGTAGGCGGAGTCCGGAGTGAGCTGCGGGCTGATCGAATGCCAGGTGGCGCCGTGGTCGGTCGACCGGCGCAGGTCGGTACAGGGGGCGTAGACCACGCCCGGGATGACCGGGTCGAAGCCGATGGTGCGATCGTAGCGGCCGCCCTGGCCCGGACAAGGGTCGACGTCGGTCTGGTCGGTGCCGCTGCTCACCCGCAGCAGGCGCGACGTCCCGTCCGAGGTATAGACGATGTTGGGATCGAACGGGTCGACGTCGTAGAACTGCCACTCGTAGCCGGGAAAATCGGTCCAGTTCACGCTGCCGGTGCTGGTCTGCCCCTGCGTCCAATCCCCAGAGGTGAGATAGAGGCGGTCGGTGTTGGGATCGACGCCCAGGTTGAACGCCAGATTCGTTTGCACGCCTTCGTCCACCTTCGCCCAGCTCACGCCGGAGTCGTTCGACCGCCAAACTCCGGCGTCGTTGCCGTTATAGATGATCGAGGGCTGACTTCTCGCAAAGGCAACGCGGAGATGGTCGGCATGGGGGGCTGAGGTTGTCCCGCTGTCCGTCGCGCTGGCACTGGACGTGCCATAGTCGGTGAAAGTGCCGCCGGCGTTGGTCGAAACCAGGTAGTGGCTGTTGGCGATGACCACGCGGTCCGGATCGCTCGGGTGAATCGTCAGCGACTGGTCATAGCGGCCTTGGTTGAAGACGTTCTGGAGCGCTGCGAGGGCCCAACTCGCGCCTCCATCCTCACTGCGGTAGATGTTGATGAGAGGGAACGGATCCTGCGGGCCCTGCGCGATCAGGCGTTGCGCGATCAGCCGGTCCGGGCGGCTCCGGGCCACGTCGAAAACGATCGCGTTGCCCGGGCCGATCCCCTGGTCCGAGCGCCTCCATGTGGCCCCTCCGTCGATCGTCTTGTAGAGCCCGAGGTAGCGCTCGGCGACCCAGGCGATCTGCGGATTGGTGGGGTGGGCGACGAGGTCCGGCAGGTCGTCCCACCAGTTCTGTGCCTGGCTCGGAAAGGTCAAGACCTTGGTCCACGTGGCGCCGCCGTTGATGGTGCGAAAGACCGCCTTCTCGGTAGCAATCAGGATACGGTCGGCGTTGGTGGGATCGGCGACGATCCGGTAGATGCCCTCCGCATCCGGCGAGTTGGGGCCGAGGCTGCTCCAGGACTTGCCTCCGTCGGTGGACTTGATCACTCCGCGCTCGAGCTCGAGGTTGAACCCCGGGCTGCCGAGCCCGAGGAAGATCACGTTGGGGTCTCCCTCCCAGAGAGCCACGCTCGCGATGTAGTTGGTCTGCTCCGGGTCGGTGATCCGGTTCCACGACAAGCCGCCGTCGGTGGTCTTCCAGGCGCCACCAGCCATGTAGGCGGCGACAACCGTATTCGGGTCGGAGGGGTCGACCGCAAGATCCATCACTTTGCCGCCGTAGTTTGCGGGGCCCTGGAAAGTCCAGGCGCGACCGTATGGCACGGCGGCCTTCTCGGCCGGCTCGACGGATCTCTGCGTGCGCAGCCGCAGGAAGTCCGCCGGGTCAAAGCCCCGCCCACGGTCGCCCGGGCTCGTCAACCTTACACTGGCGCCATAGTCCGTATGCAACTGGTGCGTCGGCATGTTTTTCGTTTCGGGCGACCGCGATCCAGAGGCACAGCCGGCTGCCCACAGAAGGAGGGAGAGCGAAAGGATCCTGGAGCTTAAATCCATGGCTAATGGCCTCCTGGCAAGTTACCGACGATCTGGCGGCAGGATGGCAGTGATCTTCTCTCGTCTTGCCAAAGAACTTACTCTCACCGTTGGGCATTGTCCAATAGATAAATAGCCACGGAATCAAGAGCTTGGCCACCTGCCCCATAGCCATTACCAACCGGTTCCAAGGCTGCAGGGCGCGGTCTGGCGGCGCTCCCTACGCGATTCCGTCTGCTAGGCGGAAGCAAGCCAACGGAGTGACGGAATAGCGTTGGGTCATGGCTCGGCATCCTCATCAGGAAGGGCTTGGGGTCGTGGATCCGAGTATTGCTTGTGTAAGAGTCGGAGTCTCTGTCGGTGCTTGGTCAAGCTCATTTTGCTCAAGTCGCCAGCGGGTGCGGACGATTGCTTCGTGGAGGCGCTGCTCCAGCAACTCGCGCGGCGGGAGCTCAGTCAGGTACTCTGCGACATGAATGCCACGGGGCTCGAGCTCGAGAACCTCCACGGTCTCGCGCTTCTTGCCGGCGCAGAGAATGAGGCCGATGGGTCCTTGAGCGGAATCAAGGCAATGAAGTGAGTCCAAGTCAATTCTCGTATCAGTGATACGACAATCCCTCGGTCTGGGAAGACGTCGGCGAACTGGACCATGCGCCGGAGATTTTTCTCTGCGAATCCCCGGCCGAATTCGGATTCTAATTGTCTCCCCAGTGCGGAGACGATCTCGGCACCATACTGCGCGCGCTTCTCCTTGAGAATCTCACGGCGGATTCTGTCGCCTACCTGCCAGTAGAGAATCGTGAGCCCGGCGTTGACGGTGCGAGCCACCTCAGAGCGGGCAGCGAGGATCAGCTCCCGCATCCGGGAGCAGAGCCTCGGGCCGGGCCAGGGTCGCCCCAGCAGGAGTTCTCGCTGCCCTTTCGCTGAGCGCTCATGGTCATTTGGCCTTGGACGTGAAGATCCCGAAGCGTGCCGTCCGCCTGCTCGCAGGCGTCGAACCGAAAGTGGTAGCAGCCGAAACTCTAGCACGCCTGCTCGCCGGCGGCCCCGATGCGGCTATGATCTCCGCCGCCGGACCTGTTCGGACCGTTTCAGCACGGAGAAGAGCTCATGCCCATGCGCCGTCTGTCCGTCGTCGTTCTCCTGCTCGCCAGTGCCTTCTTTCCCGGAAGTGCCCCGGCTCAGGTCGATCCGTCGCTGTTTCAGGATCTGCACTGGCGGCTGATCGGGCCGTTCCGTGGGGGCCGGGTGCTGACGGTCTCGGGGGTGCCGGGAGAGCCGGAGCGCTTCTACTTCGGTAGCGTCAACGGCGGGGTCTGGGAGACCCGGGATGCCGGCCGCACCTGGATGCCGATCTTCGACGGCCAGCCTGTTGGCTCGATCGGCGCCCTGGCCGTGGCGCCCTCGAACCCGCGGGTGATTTATGTGGGCTCGGGCGAGGCGGACATGCGCTCCGATATCGCCCAGGGCGACGGAATGTACAAGTCCGTCGACGGCGGCAGGACGTGGAGCCGCTCGGGCCTTACCGATTCCCAGCAGATCGGGCGCGTGCTGATCGATCCGCGCAATCCGGACGTCGTCTACGTCGCGGCGCTGGGCCATCCTTACGGCCCCAACGCCGAGCGCGGCGTGTACCGCTCGCGCGACGGCGGGAAGAACTGGCAGAAGGTGCTGGGCAAGGACGACAGCACCGGGGCCATCGACCTCGCCTTCGAGCCGGGGAAGCCGGAGGTGATCTACGCCGCCCTGTGGCAGGCGCGGCGCACGCCCTGGCACATCTATCCGCCGGCCAGCGGTTCCGGCAGCGGCCTTTACAAGTCGACCGACGGCGGCGACCACTGGACGCAGATCGGTGTGGGCAGGGGCCTGCCGCCGAGCCCGGGGCGCATCGGCGTGGCCGTGGCGCCCAGCCAGCCGCAGCGGGTCTACGCCATGGTGGACGCGGCCCTGGGAGGGCTCTACCGCTCGGACGACGGCGGGGCCACCTGGTCCCAGGCGAGCAGCGATCCCCGCATCTGGGGACGCGGCTGGTACTTCGGGGGCGTTACGGTGGAGCCCCGCAATCCCGATGTCGTCTACGCCTGCAACACGGCGCTCTATCGCTCGGAGGATGGCGGCAAGACGTTCGTGCCGGTCAAGGGCGCGCCGGGAGGCGACGACTATCACGTGCTGTGGATCGATCCACAGACGCCGAGCCGGCGCATGCTGGGCGTGGATCAGGGGGCCGTGGTCTCGGTCGACGGCGGCGAAACCTGGAGCTCCTGGTACAACCAGGCGACGGGTCAGTTCTACCACGTGGTCACCGACAACCGTTTTCCGTATTGGGTCTACGGCTCTCAGCAGGATTCCGGAGCGGCGGGCGTGCCCAGCCGGACGAGCTCTTACAACGGTATCAATCTCACGGATTTCCGGGAAACGACGGCCGGCGGCGAGAGCGACAACGTGGCGCCCGATCCGAAAGATCCCGACATTCTTTTCGGCGGCCGGGTGGAGAAGCTCGACCTGCGCACCGGACAGACGCGATCGGTCGATCCCACGCTGGCCTATCCCAACCGCTACCGCGAAACGTGGACGTTGCCGCTTCTCTTTTCGCCGCGTGACCCCAAGGTGCTCTACTTCGCCCGCCAGCGACTGTTCCGCACCGACGACGGCGGCGAGCACTGGACGGTGATCAGCCCCGACCTGACGCGCGAGGATCCGGGCGTTCCCGCCAATCTCGACGCGGTGACGGCGGCGAACAATCTGCAGACGGGCCCCCGAAGGGGTGTGATCTATTCGATCGCGCCGTCGCGCCTGACCGATCACGATCTCTGGGTGGGCACGGACGACGGCCTCATCTGGCGCACCAAGGACGAGGGCGCGCACTGGACCAACGTCACGCCCGCGGCGATCACCTCCTGGTCGAAAATCGGCATCATCGACGCCTCGCATTTCGACGCCGAGACCGCCTATGCCGCCGTCGACCGTCATCGCCTGGACGATTTCAACCCTTACATTTACCGCACGCACGACGGCGGGCAGCACTGGTCGCTCGTCGCGAGCGGTATTCCGGCCGGCACTTTCGTCAACGCCGTGCGCGAGGACGCGGTGCGCAAAGGGCTGCTCTACGCCGGCACGGAGAAGGGAGTCTACGTCTCCTTCGACGACGGCGATCGCTGGCAGCCTTTGCAGGCGAAGCTGCCGGTGACCTCGGTGCGCGATCTCGAGGTGCATGGCGAGGACCTGGTGATCGCCACCCACGGCCGCGCCTTCTGGGTGCTGGACGACGTGACGCCCCTGAGGCAGCTCGATGCGAAAGTGAGCGGTACGGCCTCCTGGCTGTTCGCGCCGGCTGCCGCCGTGCGCATGCGGCCGGCGGGTTTCACCGGCACGCCGATGCCCAAGGACGAGGCCGCGGCCTCCAACCGGCCGGCCGGAGCCCTGATCGACTACGTGCTGAAAACGGCGGCGAAGCAGGTGGTGCTGGAGGTGCGGGACGAGCGCGGGGATCTGGTGCGGCGCTACGGCAGCGGGGATGCCTCGCCGAAGCCGGACCTCGCCAAGATCGCCACCGCTCCGGAGTGGGCGCAGGCCCCCGTGCCGCTTTCCACGGCTCCCGGACATCACCGTTTCGTGTGGCCGCTGCGGTATGCGAAGCTGGCCTCGCCCGGGGACGACGGGGTGTGGGCGCCTCCGGGCCGCTACACGGTGGTGCTGGACGTGGATGGCGCCCGCCTCAGCCAGCCGCTCACGGTGGCGCCGGACCCGCGGGTGACGCTGCCGGCGGCGGGCTATGCCGCGCAGTTCGCCCTGGCGCGCCGTATCGAGGCGGAGAAGCAGCGGCTGGAGGCGGCGTCCCACGAGGTCGAAGCGCTGGCCAAAGAGCTCGCCGGCCGGCGCAAGGCCCCCAACTTCAAGAGCATCCCGGCTTTCGATGCCCTGGAGGCGCGCCTGCGCGAGCTCGACGGCTCGCCTCCTCCCGACCAGTGGTGGGTGCCGCCGAGGTCGCTCACCAGCTTGAAGGCCGTGAGCGGGGCGCTGGATGGAGCCGCCTCGGCGGTCGACGGCGCGGACAACGCGCCCTCGCCCGATGCCGTGAGCGGCTTCGAGCAGGCCCGCAAGTCGCTCGCCGTCGCTCTGGCCGCTTGGGAGACGCTGAGGACGAAGGATCTGGCGGCGCTCAATGCCGCGCTGAAAAAGGCGGGGCAGCCGGGGATCGAGATCAAGCCCTGAAGGGCTGCTATCATCCTGGACTCCATGCTACGTCTGCGGTATGCCGTCAACGATGAGGACCGAACCGTCTCGCTGACCAGCGGCAGGGTTCGCCTGGGCCGGGGGAGCGACAACGACCTGGTCCTGGCGGACGTCTCCGTCTCGCGCTATCACGCCGAGATTCTGCGCGAGGCGGAGAGCTGGTCGGTCCACGACCTCAAGAGCACCAATGGCGTGGACGTCAATGGCGTGCCGGTGGAGAAGGCGCCGCTGCGGGCGGGGGACGTGCTGACCATCGGCTCCTTCGAGATCCGGGTCGAGGAGGAGGAGGTCCGCAGCGTACGGCCGAAGCCGCCTACGGACGACGGCGAGGGTGGGGGGCTGGGCAATGCCACCATCATCCGGCCGCTCTCCGCCTTCGCCGCCGACTACGGGCTCAGCCAGGAGGTGAAGGTCCCCCCCGCGGGTGCGGGGACAGGGGCCGGGACGGAGGAGCAGGTCTACGTCCACCGGATGTTCGGTTTCCTCACCCGGCTGGCGCGGGTGCTCACCGTCGCCGACTCGGTCGACCAGGTTCTCTTGCGGGTGATGGAGCTGGCGTTCGAGGCCTTTCCCGTGGATCGCGGCTTCATCCTGCTCTCGGACGACAAGGGTGAGCTGGTCTGCGAATTGGCGCGGGTCAAGGAGCGCGTGGAGCTGCGCCCCTCGGGAGAGGTGCCCGTCTCGCGCACCATGCTGCGGACGGTGATGCGGGAACGGGTGGCGCTCGTCACCTTCGACGCCCAGGCCGACCAGCGGCTGTCGGGCGGTGAATCGATTCGCCTGCATCAGATCCGCTCCGCGATGTGCGCTCCCCTGTGGTCGAACGATCAGATCATGGGCGTGATCCAGGTGGACTCGCCGTTTCAGGTGGGGGCCTTCGGCGAGCGCGATCTCGACGTCCTCACCACGCTGGCCAACTACGTGGCGGTGGCGGTGGAGCGCATCCGTTACGCGAGGAAGGCCGAGTTTGAGAAGCTGGCGCGCACGCGCCTCGAGCGCTACCACTCGCCAGCGGTCATCGAGGAGGTCCTGAAGCGCGGCGACGAGGGGATGCAACGCCTGCGCAACGCCCACGCCACGGTGCTCTTCGCCGATCTCGTGGGCTTCACGGCCTTCGCCGAGAACGCGCCGCCCGAGATCGTGGCCGAGTCGCTCGACGCCTTCCTGGATCTCTCCGTCGAGGCCATTTTTCGCGCCGGCGGTACCCTCGACAAGTTCATCGGCGACTGCGTCATGGCCTTTTTCGGCGCGCCGGTGGCCCAGCCGGATCATGCGCTGCGGGCCGTCCGCGCGGCGCTCGAAATCCAGGAGGGGCTCGACGCCTGGAGCGCCACCCGGGCGGCCGGGGGGCTGCCGGGGTTCAAGGCTCGCGTCGCGGTCAACAGCGGGCCGGTGGTGGTGGGGGATATCGGCAGCGCCCGGCGCGTCGACTACACCGTGCTGGGTAACACCGTGAACGTGGCGGCCCGTCTCGAGGCCCTCGTCGCCCAGCCGGGCGACGTGGTGCTGGGCCCAGAGACGAAGCGGTTGTTGGCGGGAGCCTTTCCCACGGAGCCGCTCGGCGAGCTCCAGCTCAAGGGCTTACAGCAGAAGATTTTCGCCCACCGCGTGGTGAGGCGGCTCCAGGAACCCGGCTCTCGAACCTGATCACCGGGCGGGAATCGACAGCACCTGCCCGGGCTTCAGATGGCGGGCGCGGTTGCCGTTGGCGTGCTTGAGGCGCGACATGCTGACGCCGCTGCGCTGGGAGATCTTCCACAGGCTGTCACCACGGCTGACGCGGACCTGCTTGCCTTTCCTGGCGTGCCTGAGGTGACCGTGGCCGGTGCGCTTGGCGGCGAGCACCGCGTGCCCCCGGTGAGACCGCCTGGAGACGGCGTGCCGTGTGCGGGAGGACGAGTGACGGGCCGGAGGATCGTCGGCCACGTCGGCGGAGGCGACCTCGACGCGCGGCAGCTCGCCGACGTTGATGGAGCGCAGGTAGGGGGCGGGGAAGAGCGCCACGTGATAGTGCGGCGGGTACTGCTCTTTCGTGGCTTCCAGCACGTTGCGGCCTTCGAGGTCCAGCAGCGTGGCTTCGAGCCAGGAACGGCAGGAGGGGCTGGAGCTGCGGCGCAGGTCCGCCGCCATGCCCGTGGGATGAACGGAGAGGACCGAGGCGTTGCGCGGCTGGCGCGTGATGGGCCGGGTGAGGCTGGTCACCACCAGCTTTTCGCCGCAGGCGCTGCGGTACTGATCGGCCAGCCGCTCGATGAACAGCTTGACCTCCGGCCGGGCGTAGGGGAAAGAGACTTCGTCGGACTCGATGTCGTAGTCGGAGTTGCCGTGCAGCCGCACCAGCACGCCGCGCTTGGCGTAGTCGCGGACGTCGGAGGTGGTGCGCAGATAGCTGAAGCCATGGGCCTCGGCCTGCTCGTCCTGGCGCAGCAGGGACTCGCGCGAGCCGAGGAGGCTTTGAGCGTCGGTGAGGGTGGCCGCGGGAAGAGAGAGCAGGCAGAGGGCCGCGACGCGGCGTTGGATGCGGGTTCGGGAGGTGCGAGATCTGTGCATGGGCGTCTCTAGAAACTCCATACTTCCGATGTTGTGCCCTATGCGCCAAAGGCGCGATTTCATGGTATACGCCGTCCCGGCCCTGTGAGGGTACCACAAAAAGTCTGATTTCCAAGGAGTTTACGTGCCTTCGGAGGTCGGTGCGTTGACTCTCGGCTATATCCTTATAGGATCTTCCCGTCCTTTGGGTGGGCTTTCCGAAACCGGGAGCCCGGCGCGGGTTCGAGTGGAGCGGGGCGGAGATCGATTTTGAAGAAGAGCTGCCGTCGTCTGTTGGTCCTGGTGGCGCTGGCCGCCGGCGCCGCGGCTTGCACGAAAGAGGCCGGGCCGAGGGACGAGGTCCTTGTGCGGCTCATCGGCTCCGGCCGTCAAGCCGCCGAGATTCTGGAGCCCCGGACCGATTTCGACCTCGAGCCCGTCTGGCGGAACAGCCTCGAAGATCCCGCGAACCTCCCGGGGTGGTCCTTCAATATCCCCGCCCCCGTCGCGGCGACCGCCTCGGTGGGCGGCGGGCTCGATCTGGGACCGCTCGGCACCAGCCAGTATCTGGTGTGGGTGGGCCGCCTGGAGGCCGGCGGCATCGACCTTCTGCGCTTCCGCTTTCGCGAGCCTTTGACAGGTCAGGCGGAGCTCTACTGGAACGCCGCGGGCGAGGACTTCGCGCCCCAGCGATACGTGCTCGAATCTCCCGATCCGCTCGATCCCCGCCAGGTTTCCTTCGACCTCAGCGGCAACGGCGCCTGGCGGGGAACGGTGGCCCGCATCGGTCTGCGCCTGCTGAACCAGCCGGTGGCCGGCCGGGCGCTGCTGGCCGCCGAAGGGCTCCGGTACTCGGCCTCGCGGACTCTGGGGAACGGCGAGATCCGAACCGTCGAGCTGCAAGGGCGCAGCGAGGCGGCCTGGCTCGCCAGACCGGCGAGCACCCTGCACCGCCAGCTCCATGTGCCGCGGGGGGCACGGCTGCGGTTCCAGGCCGCGCCCTGGCTCCCTTCCCGGGGTGGCGTGGGGATCAAGGTTGTCGCCCGCGGCCGCCAGCGCAGCCTGACGCTGATCGACCGCCAGCTCACGGACCGGATGGACCCTCAACGCCGCCGGTGGTCACCCTTCGAGGCGGACCTCGGCGCCTTCGCGGGGGAGACGATCGACCTGGTGTTCGAGGCGGGACCGGCGCCGAAGGGATCGCTGGTGATGTGGGGAAACCCGCGGATCGTCGGGCCGGCCGCCGGGCACCAGCCCAACATCATCCTCATTTCGCTGGACACCGTGCGCGCCGATCACCTGTCGCTCTATGGTTACCGGCGGCCGACGACGCCTCATCTGGAGGCCTGGGCCCGGCGCCGGGGGACGGTCTTCGAATCCACGGTGGCGTCGGCGCCCTGGACTCTGCCGTCGCACGCCGCCATGCTGTCGGGCCTCGACGCCGTGCATCACGGCGTCAACCGGCACGGCCCGGTTCCCCCCTCTCTGGAGCTGCTGCCGGAGCGCCTGCGCGATGCTGGCTATGCGACCTATGCGTCCACGGCGGGAGTGCTGCTGACGCCGCGGCTCGGCTTGGGCCGCGGTTTCGACGACTTCTGGGTACGCGGCAAAATGGCCAGCCTGCCGGAATGGAACGCCGAGCTCGAGAGGGGAGTCACCGACGCGGTGCGGTGGCTCAAGGCTCATCGCGACGAGCGCTTCTTCCTTTTCTTCCATACCTTCGAGGCCCATGCCCCCTATCAGCCTCGCGAGCCGTACTTCAGCCGGTTCGGGGGGAACGTAAAAGCTCTGAACGGCGGGCAGCCGGTGTGGCTGGAGGCCGATGGATTCGAGGACACCGTGCGCCCGGATTCCAGGCTGTTCCTGCCGCCCGTTTCGGCCGGCGGCGTCACCCATCCCAAGCGGGTCCTGGGGCCTCAGGACCGCGAGCTGGCCACAGCGTTGTACGATAGCGGTCTCGCCTACATCGACGAGCAACTGAGCCCGCTTCTGCAAGCCCTGGAATCCGAGGGCCTGATGGACGACACGATCGTCGTCGTGACCTCGGATCACGGCGAGTCCCTGTATGAGCATGGGCTGGTGGGACACTCCAGCCTTTACGACCATGACCTCAAGGTGCCGCTGGTGATCGCTGCGCCGCACGCTGCCGCCCTCGGGCAGCGGGTCGGAACCCAGGTCCGGTCCGTCGATATCGCTCCCACCCTGGCGGACCTCGCCGGTTTGCCACCTTTCGCCGGCATCGACGGCAAATCGCTCGTGCCGTTCCTGCGCGGCGAGACGGCGCCGGGGCGAGATGCCTGGTCCTACGCTCTTTCCACGACACGTGGCGTGTCGCTGCGCAACGCCGGCCAGCGCAAGCTCATCGCCCAGGACACGATCTTCGATCCTTTCCGGGGGACTCTGGAAGTCTACGACCTGCGCCGCGATCCGGGCGAGTTGAGAAACCTTTCCGCCGGCGTGGCGGACACGGTCCGGCAAGGCCTGGTGCGCGAGGTCGCGCCGGGGAGCTCGGGCCTCCAGATCCGGCTGGCGAACGCCGGGCGCGGGGAGCTCTCGGGCCTGCTCGCGGGGGACGCCATTGATGCCATGGTCACCTCTCCGGACCTTAGCTTTTCCTGCTGCAAGTCCACTTCAATCGGAATCCGGTTCCATCTCCCGGCTGGCGGGAGCTTCACTTTCATGCTGCACGATCAATCCGCGGCCGGCACCTTGAGGCTGCGGCTCGAGACCTCGGGTCAATCCTGGGAGGGCGCGATTCCGCTGGCCACGATTCCTCCCCGGGAGCGCATCGCCTGGGAGGGCGGGCATTGGCAGCCGGGGAGCCGTGAGACCGGCGCGGCGGGATGGACCGGGGCCGAGATCCGGCGCCAGGGAGCGCTCGGCATTGTCCGCACGGACGAGGAGGAGCTCCGCAAGGGCTTGCGCGCCCTTGGGTATATCCGTTAGCCGGCCGCGGCAAGCCCCGCATCGAGCGCCGCGAGGGCCGCCTCGGGGTCCACGGCGGCTCCAGCGTCCCGGAGTGCCCCGGCGATGGCCTCGACCGCTCGCCGCAGGTAGTCCGGACGCGTCACCGCGTAGCCCATGTGGCCGACCCGGAAGGAGGTGGCCTTCACCGCCGGGTGGAGGCCGCCGGCCACGATGACGCCGCGGGCGGCGATCTTCGGCAGCAGAGAGGCGTCGATGCCTTCTGGGAAGAGAAGGACGGAGAGCGTGTTGGCCGTCGCCGCCGGAGTCTTGGGGACGGTGCGCAGTCCGAGAACCCGCCAGGCGGCGTTCAAAGCCCCTGAAACCTTGGCGTGAGCGGCGATCCGCGCGGAGATCCCATTTTCCAGGATCTCGCCGAGCCCGGCTTCGAGAGCCATCACCAGCGAGGTGGCGGGGGTGGCGAAGTAGCTCGGTTTGCGCTCCTCGTAGGCGCGGTGGACGGGGAGCCAGGAGTGCCAGTCGAGATAGAGCGGCGGCGGCGCGGCCCGCCGGGCGGCCCGGGCGGCGAGCGCCCGCTCGCCGGCTACCATCAGCGCCAGGCCCGGGGGGAGACCAATAGCCTTCTGGGAGCCGGTGAAGTAGAGGTCGGCTCCCCAGGCCGCCATCTCGAAGCACTCGCCGGCCGTGGCGCAGACGCCGTCGAACACCGCGAGGGCGCCGGCTTCGCGGGCGAGGTGGCAGAGGGGCTCGGGGTCGACCCGTACGCCGGTCGAGGTGTCCACGTGGGTGGCGAAGAGCGCCTTGAAAGGTCCCTTCCCCAGCGCCTCCCGTGCTTCGTCCGCCCCGGGCGCCTCACCCAGCGGGGAGATGAGCTCGGTCACCGAGGCCCCGGCGCGGCGCAGGATCTCCGCCATCCGCTCCGAGAAGAAACCGGTGTTGATCACCAGCGCCCGGTCTCCGGGCTCCACCAGGTTGGCCGCCGCGACCTCCATGGCGAGCGTGCCGCTGCCGGCGAGGAGGAACGGCTGGCTCGCCGCGTCCGCCTGCCAGATCGGGCGCATCCTCTCGATCGAGGCGCCGAAGGCCTCGATGTGCCGTGGGGCGAGGTGGCCGGGCGGGGGCCCGCCGGCGGCGGCGAGGACGGTGGGGGAGATCTCGACGGGGCCTGGGATCATCAGGAGGGGATTGGACATGGCGCGGTATCGTAGCAGGAGGTAAGGAAAATCGGCTGTGATAGCCTCTCCCGGACATGTTCTGGCGCGATCGGCGAGTGTTGGTGACGGGCGGCTGCGGCTTTATCGGCTCCCATCTCGTGGAGGCCCTGCTGGGGCAGGGAGCGCGGGTCTCGGTGCTGGGCAAGTACAACTCGCGCTCCGATGCCGGCTTTCTGCGCGGGGTCGATCATCCGGGCCTCGCCGTGCGTCTCGGCGACATCGCCGATCCCTGGTTCGTGCAGTCCATGGCAAAGGGGGTGGACACGATCTTCCATCTCGCGGCGCTGATCGGTATTCCGTACTCCTACGCGGCGCCTTCCCAGTACGTCGAAACCAACATCAAGGGCACCCTCGCGGTCCTCGAAGCGGCGCGCCGCGAGGGCGTGCGCCGGGTGGTTCACACCTCAACCTCGGAGACCTACGGCACCGCCCAGTACACGCCCATCGATGAGGCCCATCCCCTCGTCGGCCAGTCTCCCTACTCGGCGACCAAGATTGCCGCCGACAAGCTGGCCGAGAGCTACTTTCTCTCCTTCGACCTGCCGGTCGTCACCCTGCGCCCCTTCAATACCTATGGGCCTCGCCAGTCGCTGCGCGCCGTCATTCCGACGCTGATGGCCCAGGCCCTCTACGCGGACGAGATCACCATCGGGGCGCTCGACCCGGTGCGCGACATGAACTACGTCGGCGACACCGTGGCCGGCTTCCTGGGGGCCGCGTCCGCGGAGGGTGTCGAGGGGAACGTCTACAACGTCGGCTCCGGGGTGGGGCTTTCCATCGGCGAGATCCTGGAGCAGGTCCAAAAGGTGGCGGGAACGGCCAAGCCGGTGCGCCAGGAGGAGGAGCGGGTGCGGCCGGCGAAGAGCGAGGTCGGCCGGCTGCTCTGCGACTACTCGCGCGCCGCGGCGGCCTTCGGCTATGCGCCCGCGGTCAATCTGGCCGAGGGGCTGGAGCAGGTCCGCGACTTTCTGCGCGCGAATCCGCCCGCCGATACCGGTATCTATCGGGTTTGAGGGTTCGAATCATGCGCGCGTTGATCCTCGCGGGCGGCAAGGGAAGCCGGCTCCGGCCCTTCACCTTTACCATCCCCAAGCCACTCGTCCCCATCGGCGAGATGCCGATCCTCGAAATCCTGATCCGCCAGTTGAAGGGGCAGGGATTCGCAAGGATTACGCTCTCGGTGGGACACCTGGCGAGCCTCATCAAGGCGTTCTGCGGCGACGGCAGCCAGTGGGAGATCCCGATCGATTACGTCTATGAGGACGAGCCCCTGGGTACGATCGGCTGCCTCGCCCTGCTCGACGATCTGGACGGCGCCGACCGTTTGCTGGTGGTCAACGGCGACACGCTGACCGACATGAGCATGGCCGAGGCCTGGGCCGCTCACGACGGCGGCGATGCGATCACCCTCTGCGCCAACCGCCGCTCGGTCGCCATCGATTTCGGGGTGCTGGAGACGGACGGCGGCGGCTATCTCGCAAGCTACACCGAGAAGCCGACCCTCCAGTACAAGGTCAGCATGGGCGTCAACGTCGTCTCGGCCTGGGCGATCGGCGAGTACATCGTCCGGGGCGAGCGGCTTGACCTGCCGGGCCTGGTCGGCAAGCTGATGGCGGCGGGGCGGAAGGTCCGCGTGCGCGAGGTCGAGGCCTACTGGCTCGATCTCGGACGGATGGAGGACCTCGAAGAGGGGGAGAGGGTCTTCCGGGCCAACCCCCAACGGTTTCTTCCCTGATGGCTTCGCCTCTCCTCGTCACCGGCGCCACCGGTCTCATCGGCCGCGAGCTGATGCAGGCGCTCTCGTCGCATCCAGGATCGTGGCAGGTCCACACCGCCGGCCGGCCGGACCTGAGCGGGCCGGACGAGGCTCTCGCGCTCGTCGAGCGGGTGCAGCCGGCGGCCGTGGTCCATCTGGCCGGCGGAACCAGCCCGGACCGGCATGAGCTGTATGAAAACAACGTGCTCTCGACGGTCAACCTGATGAACGCCGTGGGCCGTCAGCCGCGTCCGGCCTGCTGCATCGTCTTCGGCTCCGCCGCGGAGTATGGGGATACCCCGGAGTCGCCGATCGGTGAGGATGCGCCCCTGAGGCCCGTCTCCGAGTATGGGCGAGCCAAGGTGGCCGAGACCACTCTGGCGGAGAGCCTCAGCCGGGCGCGCGGCATTCCCCTGACGGTTCTGCGGCCGTTCAACGTCGTCTCACCCAGGCTGCCGGCGTCGACGGCGTTGGGCAACATGCGCCGGCAACTGCTGGACTCGGACGGGGAAACCGAGCGGACGGTCACCTGCGGGAGGCTCGACCTGGTGCGGGATTACGTGCCCGTTGCCGCTGTCGTCGCGGTGACGCTTCACCTCCTGGCGGCCCCGTTGCCGGGCCGGATCCTCAACGTCTGCTCCGGAGTTGGAATCTCCCTGGGCTCGATCCTCGACGCCATGGCGGGGCGGCTCGGAGTGAGTCTACGGATCGAGCAGTCGCCGGAGCTGCTCGGCATTCCCGCGGCGCCGAGGGTCCTTGGAGATCCCGGCCGGCTTTTCCAGGCGACCGGACTGCGGGTTGAGGTAACGGCGGAGAGCCTGGCGGGAATCCTCGTGGGCTAACCGTTCAGGACGCCGCGAATCGCCTCCTCGTAGCGCATGAACATCAGCCGCGCGTCGAGCTCCGCCTCCGCGAAGGCGCGGGCGGCGGTCTTCATGGCCCGGTGCTCTTGCGGGTGATCCGCCATCCAGCGGATCCGCTCCGCGAAGGCGACGGTGTCGCCGGGCTCGCAGAGAAAGCCGGTGACTCCTTCCTGGACGAGGTCCGGCAGGGCGCCGACCCGCGAGGCGATCACCGGCACGCCCAGGGCGAGGCTCTCGAGGACCGCCACCGGCCGGCCGTCGAAGCGGGAGGGCAGGATGAGGACGTCGTAGGCCGACATGTAGTCGCTGACCTTGTCGACCTGCCCCAGGAAGCGCAGCGCCTTGCCGAGAGCCAGCTTCTCGATGCGCCTGCGGACCGTGTCGGTCAATGGGCCGGCACCGGTCATCAGGAAGACGAGCCGCGGGTCCTTGCGGCATCTGCGGGCTATCTCCAGGAAAGCCTCCGGGTCTTTCTCTTCCGACAACCGGCCTGAGAAGCCGGCGATGAACGTGCCCGGCGCGATACCGAGCTCGCCGAGGATGTGGGCGGGCTTGGGTTGCGGGCGGAGGGCGCCGAGATCGACGCCGCTGGGGATTTGCAGGATTTGTCCGGGGGATTCCCCGGACTCCAGCAGCCACGAGGCGACCTCGCGGTTCTCGACCAGGATCCTGTCGAAGCACGCGGCGTACTTGCGGTTGTTCGCGGTATGGCCGACGGTGTTGAACAGCAGGTCGATCACCTTCAGCCGGGGGTGGGCGGCGGTGATTTTCGGCAGCAGCTCGTAGAACACCCGGCTGCCGACGATCCAGAGCAGCGAAACGTTTCGCGTCGCGAAGAGATAGTCGATGAATTCCGGCCACCGGCCCGGCTCGAGGAAACGCGGCAGTTGGTAGATCTCCGCCGTCGCCCTTTCGAACCAGGCGGTCGAGTCGCCGTAGATGGGGTAGGCATACTCGGTCGTCACCACGACGATGCGAAAGCCCTGGCCGCGCAGGTGGACGGAGATCTCGCTGAGCAGGCGTTCCGCTCCGCCGACGAGGAGGAACGGCAGGGCGATCAGGATCGTGGTCTCGTTCGTGGCGCCCTGCCGGCCGCCGGCGAGGTTGACGAAGCCGTCCTGCATCCCGACCCGGAGGCTCCGGTTCTCCTCGCTGCGCCGCAAGGCTTCGTCGCCGATCACGTCCTGGTTGAAGGCCACTATCGCCTGGCGCTGCCGGTCCATATCGGGCAGCTCCTGGTTCTGCCGGCTCAGGCTGTGCTTCGAGTGGACGCGGTAGAGGAACAGGGGCTCGTCGACGATGTTGGCGATCCTCGCGCCCAGGGCCGCGAAGCGCAGCCAAAGACGCCAGTCTTCGTAAAAGTAATCGCTGCCGACGCCGGTATCCTGAAAACCTCCCGCCCGCTCCCAGAGGCGCTTGCGGAAGACGGCGCAGGTGCTGACGTGGTTGGCCGTGAGCATGTCCGCGAGGGCCGGGAAGCGTTCCAGGTGATAGATCTCGCTCTTGTCGCCGAAGCTGCGGATGGTGGTCGACACCAGGTCGTAGTCCTGGGTCTCGAGCAGGAAGAGGGCCTTCTCCAAGTAGGTGGGGCGGATCAGGTCGTCGGCGTCGAGGCAGCAGACGTACTTGCCGCGCGCCCTGGAAATTCCGAAGTTGCGGTTGTCGCCGACGAGATGCCGGCCCTCGCGGTAAAAGATCTGCGTCTGGGGCCTTTCGAGGCTCCTCAGGAGGGCCAGCGATTCCGGGGACGAGCCGCCGTCGATCACCAGGATCTCGAAATTCCGAAAGGTCTGGGCGAGCACGGAGTCGACGGCCTCGGCGACGAACCGGCCGTAGTTGTAGCAGGGTATGACGATGCTGACGAGAGGCTGCGCGGCGGGCCAGGGTTCCTGGCGCCGGGTGACGAGCTCGGCCGGGGGCAAGGCCACGGCTTGACGGCTCTCCTCGTTGAGGGAGTGCTGCACGATCTGGTTGACGCGCTGCTTGAGCGAGGCCAGATCGCCGCGCAGCAGGAGGGCCGCGGCCGAGCCCGCCCGCCGCCACGTCAGCCGTCGGACCTGGTCGCGCAGACGCGCCACCGCGACGTCGGGGGGAGTTTCCTCCGGCACCGCCAGCCAGGAGAGCACCCTCCCCCTCAGCCGGTACCGCGCGTTGCCGGACAGGGGAAGCAGGCGGTAGCCGAACCGGGCGACGCGCCAGGCGACAGGGCCCCGCTCCGCGGCCGGCGAAAAGCCGAGCCGGCGCCTCCAGGCGATTCTGAAGTTCCAGATCCGCACCACCATCCGCCAGGACTTCGAGCTCCGGATGGCATGCAGCTCCTCGTGCTGCCGCTCCACCTCCCGGTTCGCCGCCGCCAGCACGCGCTCGCGTTCGGTGAGCTCGGCCTGCTTCTCGCCCAGGCGCGCGTCGCGCCTCGCGAGCGCGTGCCGCAGGCTCTCCACGTCCAGCGCGGGGGGGCGGCCGTGATGGCGCCCGACAGATCGAGACCCCAGATCGTCGCCAACCGGTGAAGGAGAGCCGGCGTCAGGCTGGCGGGATCGATCTCCGCGAGCAGGGCCACGGTCCCGGGGCTGGTGATCGCGGCGTGGATGAGGTCGAAGTAGAAACGGAAGGAACGCTCCTGCCGGGAGCGCAGCGCGGCGAGGGGTGAGTCCGCCAGGTGCTGGAAGCTCTCCGCGAGCTTGCGGTGCCTCGTGGCGGAGGGAGTGGCGAGGCCGACGAACGTGCTGCCATACCCCTGGATCGCGACCTCGCGGCCGATCAGCGGCAGCTTGAAGACGTCCTTGAAGAGGAACGCCAGCCCCTCGAGCGTGGGGTAGTAGATGTGCTCCAGCGACGATCTGAACCAGATTCCATTGTCCCGCGTCGGCGAGAGGAGAGGTACCTCGAAAATCAGCACGCCCTCCGGCGCCAGCAGAGAGCGGATGCGGTCCAGGGCGGTGCGGATGTCTGGCACGTGCTCGAGCACGGCGATCGCCGTGATGATGTCGAAGGCGCCGCTGTAGCCGGCTGGCAGGGAAGGGTCGCAGATGTCCGAGCCCAGGATCCGGATGCCGGCTCGCGCGCAGTGCTCACGCAGGTGTTCGTTGGCCTCGATACCGAAGGTTTCGTAGGTGGGTCCGAGCTGCTTCAGGAGGTGCCCGTCCGCGCAGCCCACGTCGAGGATCTTGAGGCTCTTGCCGCCGGAGCTGAGCAGGCGGATGAGCTCGGCGGTCCAGGCGAGCGAATGCGCCGCCACCATGGTGTAGTCGGAGTATCCGGCATCGCCCGCCGCGTCGCTCGAGTAGTAGGAGTCGGTGTAGTACGCCGCCGTGTCGAGGGGCCGCTGCGCCACCCTGCCCATCCTGCACCGCATGCACTGGAGAACCTCGATGCCGTCGCTACGCTCGCCGAGCACGCCGTAGGACGTCTCCGCGCAGACCGGGCATACGGCCAGCGAGACGATTTCGGAAGAGGAGTCCATCACGGAGGACAGGCTGAACGCCGTCCGGTCACTTCGACGTCTTCGGCTGGTAGATCCTGTAGTTTCCAAAGCTCGCCGTCTGTTCGGCGTTGGCGGCGAGCCAGTCGCGCAGGGCGGGTTTGTAAGCGGCCTGGTCCTGCCCGCGGCCTTCGGTAAACACGATGTAGCGTACCTTGCCGGCCTCCCAGGCCGCAATCATCCGTGCCGCCGCCTCGTCGGAGATCACGGCGGCATAGTTTTCATAGTAGCGCCGCCGGGCCAGAAACCCGACGTCCTTCATCGAGCTGATGACGTCCTGATCGGTGGTGTGAGAGGCGATGTAGGCCGCGGTCTCCTGCAAGCCTCGCTGACCGTAATCGTAGGTCGTGGAGTAGTCGACGCGGCTTTGATAGAGGGCGACGCCGGCCTGGAGGCCGGCGTGAAGAACGAACCCCCCAATCGCGAGCGTGGCGCCCCTTTTCCTCAGCCTCGACGGCTCCCTCGTCCAGGCGAGCAGGCCCACGAGGGCCATGGCCACCGGAATCCACAGCGACGCGGAGCGCGGGAAGAACAGGCTGCCGCTGATGAGGGAGTCCCGCAAGACGGCGGCGCCGGTCCACAGGCCGGCCAGCCAGAGAGCGGCTCCGGCCCCCACGGTGAAGCCTCCGGCAGCCTTCGCGTCCGACTCCCAGAGCCAGGCCAGCAGAATCACCGGCGCGCAGCTCAGCAGGGCCCAGAAGACGAAGGTATATTTGAAAGGCGCGCCCCCGAACGACATCACCTGGCCGCAGTAGTAGACGACGCTCGCGCCGCAGAGGGTCAGCAGCCAGAATGAGTAGAGCGGTCTCTCGGCCTGTCCGTCGCCGGACTGCTCGCGATCGCGCCACCAGCGGCGGGCCGCGGCAACCGTCAGGACGGCGACGCTCAGCCAGGGTAGAAATCCCGTCCAGCGCACCATGAACGGCAGCATCGTCTTGAGATTCGCGGGGTAGCTTCCCAGCCGTCCAGGGCCCATCATGCTCTCTCTCAGGAATTTAAAGGTGTACCCGACGTTCAAGCCCGTGAGCACGCCATAGAGCCAGTAGGTCAGCGCGAACGCCCCCAGGCCGGCGGCCGAGACTCCGAGAGTGAGGACCGCCCCCCGTTTCCAGCCCAACCGTGGGGCGAAGAGCAGAAAGAGGAAGGGGAAGAGCAGCAGGACCGTCGTCACCTTGGCCCAGAGAGCGACCGTCAGGGCGAGCGCCACGAGCCCGGGCTCCCAGAGCCGGGGCTCGTCCTGTCGCCAGCGGCCGTCCTGCCAGCTGATCCGGAGAGCGCTGAAGAGGACGAGGCTCAGCAGCGGTCCATAGATCGTCGAGTCGATGTCGGCGATCGCGGAGCCCTGCAACGTGTAAGGGTTCAGCAGGAAGAGCGGCCAGAACAGCCAGCTCCACTGCCGCACCCGCTCGCCGCCGAAGAGCAGGCTCAGGATGCGCAGGGCGAGCCAGCCTTGCAGCAGGGCGCACAGGGCGCCGAAGATCCGTGCCTGTGCCGGGCCGAAGCCGAAGAGCCGGAACCATGCGGCCAGGGTGTAGATGTAGAGCGGCGGGTGATAGAGGCCGCTGTGCAGCCGGTTCTCCTCGCCCCGGTAGTAGACCGGCTTGCCACTGTGCGCCGTGGCCTGCGCCACCGCCGGAAAATCCATGTTGTCGAGGTGCAGCGGCTTGGCCGCCTGGTGGGCCGCCAGCACCAGGAAGAGCAGGACCGCGCCGCGCGCGAGGACGCCGCGCACGTTCAGGGCTCGGCTCCCGGCTGCCAGACCGCGCGGATGAGCATTTGCTTGGCGAACGGCTTCACCGGCAGGCGCAGATACAACCGGATGAGGAATGGGGCCACGGGGAACCTCGATTTGATGGTCAGCGGCAGGAAGCGGGGCTCGGCTGCGGTCACCTGGAATCCGTGAGCGGCGAGGAGGTCGCACAGGCTGCGGTCGGAGAAGATGGAGACGTGGGTGTAGTCGTCGAAGTATTCCCTGTACGCGAAGCGGTAGTTGGGTTGCAGCAGGTTCAGCGTGCCTCCCGGCCGCAGCTTCCTCTTGAGCGCCTCCAGGGTGGCCGCGAGCTCGTCCCGCGTCAGGTGCTCGAAGAGGTTGCTGGCGAAGGCGAAGTCCACCGAGGCGTCGGGGACGAAGCCGAGATCGCCGGCGCTGCCCACGTTCCCTTGCACCCCGGGGGCGAGGAACTGGAGGAAACCCTGCCACTGATCCACCGCCAGGCGCCGTTCGCAACGCACGTGATTGATGAAGTGGCCATAGCCGGCGCCGAGCTCGAGAACGCAGAAATCGGGCCGGATCAGCCGGGAGAAGTACGAGTCGCACAGCGTCTTCCACAGGCGATCGCGCCGCCGATCGAAGGTGAAGCGTGTCGCGTGATAGTTGTCTGAGGGTGGATTTGTCATAGAGGATTGGAGCGGCGGCGGGGCCATCCGAAAAGCAGGCCCCTGATCATACTCAATCCCACCTTCAGGGCGCGCCGGTTGTCGACGTTCCCTCCTTTGCTCACGCCCACCCGGTCGAAGAAGGTCACCGGACACTCCACGATCTCGACTCCGGAATCGAGGGCGGTGTCGAGGAAGTGGGCGTTGAACTCCAGGTTGACGGCGGGGTTGAGGCGGGGCAGGAGCTCGCGGAGGGTCTCGTTCCGGCACAGCTTGTAGGTGGTGCCGACGTCGGTGAAGGTGCCGGTGCCGAGATGCTTGGCTTCGAGCAGCTTGCCGACGAAGAAGTTGCCGTAGTACATGAACGTCGTCAATTGGGTCCTGGGGCTTCTGAGCTGCTCCACGATGCGAGTACCGTTGACGACGTCGGCGTGGGGGATGTAGGCCAGGAACTTGTCGACGTCGAAGGCGCGGAAGGTCAGGTCCCCCTCGCACAGCAGGGTCAGCTCGGTGTCCTCATAGGCCATGCCGGCGCTCAGGGCGCGATGGACGCAATGGCCGTAGCCAGGCGCGAGCTCCGTCACCACGATGGCGCCGCGCCGCCTCGCGGCTTCGGCGGTGCCATCGGAGCTGTTGTTGTCCACGACGACGACCCGCTTGACCCGCGGGTGAGCCCGGAAGTCGTCGACGGCCTGGCCGATGCTGGGCTCGTCGTTGAAGGCCGTGAGGACGGCCGTCACCTCGGTGATCGCGGGCACGTCGAAACGAACGCCGTGCTTGCGGCGCTTGAGCGGCATGAGAAACGCGAGGTCTGTCGCGACCAGGAGAATGCCCAGCAACATGGGAATGCTGCTGTACCAGACGAGGGCCTGGTTGAGGGCCGTGAAAGCCGGTGACGGCGGCAGAAGCTTCCGGGGAAGGGTAAGCAGAACGCCGAAGAGATACGCCGCCAGGCCGCCGCTGGTGAGCAGCAAGCCGTAGAGGAGCCATGGCACCGTACCAAATCCTCTCCTTCGGGGCGAGGCTTTCGAATCCTGCAGCATCGAATGATGTAGCCAACGAATAATATCGCGGATTGAACAGCAACGACAGGTGCTAAGAAGCGACAATTTTATAAGGAAATCAGAAAAGAGGCTCGATGTCAACTGATCGGGGACTCCGCCGCCGCGTCCCCGTGGTAGAATCCATTGCCGCGATGGTCCCGGTCCTGTAACAACGGAGCTTTGTCCGCCGCCTATGCTCCCAGCCGTGTCTCCCGGCCGCGCCTCCGGGTTACGGAGGGCGAATTAAAAACTGTCCCGACAGGAGGAAGCTTCTCATGAAGTTGATCAGCGCCGCCTTGACGTTCCTTGTCCTCGCCGTCCTGCTGGCCACCCCCGCCCACGCTCAGGCCACCCGCACCTGGGTATCCGGCGTTGGCGACGATGCCAACCCCTGCAGCCGCACTGCTCCTTGCAAGACTTTCGCAGGTGCCATCTCGAAGACCGCGCCAGGAGGCGAGATCTCCGTCCTCGATCCCGGCGGCTTCGGCGCCGTGACCATCACCAAGGCCATCACCATCAACGGCGACGGCACGCTCGCCGGCATTCTCTCCTCCCTCACCAACGGCATCATCGTCAACGCCGGCGTCAACGACAACGTCATCATCCGCAATGTCTCGATCAACGGCGCTGGCAACGGCCTCAATGGCATCCGTTTCCTTGCCGGCAAGAGCCTCACCGTCGAGAACTGCTCCATCAGCGGGTTCACCACTCGCGGTATCGACATGAGTGTTACCACCAACGCCAAGCTGTTCGTCAGAAACACCACTATCAAGAATGGTGCTACGGGCATCTTCCTCACCACCACCACCGGCCAGGCGCAAGCCATGATCGATAGCAGCCACCTGACAAACCTGGTCAACGGTATCGAAGTCTCTACCAACGGCCGAGCCGCCATCACCCACTCAGTCATCTCCGGCAACACCTCGAACGGGATCCTTGCCAGTGCCGCGACCAGCCGCGTCAACGTCGCCGACTGCCAGATCACGTTCAACGACCTCGTCGGTGTTAGCTGCAACGCCAATACCGCGATCGTCCGCCTCTCTAACAATATGATCAACAACAATAACTCAGGCATCACCATCGCCGCCGGCTGTATCGTCGAGTCCACCGGAAACAACACCGACGCCGGCAATGTTGGGACCACAGCGCCCAACACGATCGAACTCGCTCATTGACCTGGAGCTCTCGCTGGAGGCTTCGGCCGGGTTTTCCCGGCCGAGGTCTTACCCGGGTCCGAGACACACGATGGCCAAGCGGTCCTCAATCGCTACGGATCGCGGGCCAGGCCAGGGATCCACGCCGCGGCAGTACGCTGCCGCGGCCTTGATTCGTGCTTCGTCTTCCGCCAGCGTCAAATCGTAGCCCGAGACCTCCGCCAGGACGTCCACCTTCGCCTGCTCCGCGCCGAACGCGGAGACGTTCAGGTCATGGTCCAGGGTGCCAACCCTCAATGGGTGGGTCCAGGCGACTCCGTCGACGGCCACCAGCCGGACTCCTGGGAAGCCGGGCGTCATCTCGAGCCGGGCGACGATGCGGTTTGCCTTGTAGGCGTCGCGCGCATTCAACCTGCGCTGCTCATCGAAGATGCGGTTATTGGAGCCGATGAAGGCCAGGACGATCAGGATCGCGAGCCCCGTCAGAGCCACTCGAACACGGGGGCCGAAGCATTGAGAGGAGACCGCGAGCACGCCAGCCCAGAAGATTCCCACGTGAGCCATGACCCTTGGCGACGGCCAGAACTCTTCCAGGAAAAGCAGTGCCCCCAGACTCCAGACCAGAGCGGCGAAAAGCAGCGTGACGATGGACAGGACCAGCAGGGAGGGCCGTGGAAGGCGGAGCGAGCGTCGGATTCGCCACAAGAGTCCGGCCACAGCGCTCAAGAGTACGAGGAGCAGCATTCGTTGGGTAAGGGGCGAGAGGAGAGGCTCCGGCTCAAACAAGCAGAGTCTCAATTCTTCAAGGGCCATCCGGGCGCGCTCGCCCAGCTGACCGACCGGGAGGATCTGGGTGCGCGGCAACAGGCTCACGTGCAGGACGAGGGCCAAGGTGAGGGTCAGAGCTGCGTAGAGAGCCGTTCCGAGCAGGACGCATCCCAGAAGCGCGGTGTTCCTGTGCCTCGCCAGCCTTCGCGGGGAAAGAAGCGAGACCACCCGCGGAGGCCAGCCGTGAGCGGTGCCGAGCACGAGGTAGCGGGTCAGCCAGACCGCCGCGCCGGCCACGACGACCATCAGCCCATAGGGCAGCACCATTTGATAAAACGAGAGCGCCACCGTGAACAGGGCGCTGCCGGCCAGCACGAGGCGCGGCGACCATCGGCGGGGAATCAGCAGCAGAGACAGGATCGCGAACGGGAAAATGGCGATGCCGAGGGCCATGCGGAAAGTGAAGATCTCGGCCGTGTAGGGGTGATTCGCCACCATGCATGCCATCGCCACGGCGAGCCATCCGTGCTTCGTCAAGTTCCAGTACCGCACCACCAGCGCCGCGAAGAGGGCTGAGGCGACGATCGAGCAGCAAGTGAAGAAGAACCTCGAATGCGCAGGCTCGAGTTGGAGGAGTTGAAGGCACCAGTTCAGAACGGCCGATCCGAAGCGGCCTCTCCCGCCCTTCTTGAGCAAGAGCAGGGTGAAGGAGGGGGCGGTGCGCACGAGCGATTGATAGTCGTCGATGGAGTAGCCTGGCAGGAGAGCCGCTCCCTTCGCCAGCGCCGTGACGACGAGGGTCAATGAGAAGAGCCTGGTGAAGCTCCTCGGGAATCCTCTACAATGCGTGCACTTTTCTACTCTTGCCATAAAGCGCTCAGCTATGGACGGGAGACCTGATTCGGCGACATTCAGTCGTCTCCTATGGTGGTGGGTCCTGACGAGGGTGTGAATCGAGCGTCAAGAGATCATGAAGCAGTTTTCGTTGTCAAGCGTGGGGGTCTTGAAGTTTCTCGTGGGGGCCTCGCTGTTCCTTGGCCTCCTCACCCTGGTGGATCTTCGCCGCGTCTGGGTGAGCGCCGCCAAGGCGGACGGGCTTCTGCTGGGTTGTGCCCTGGCGGCGGCGGTCGCGGCGGTCGTCGTTCTCGAGGCCTGGCGTTTTCAGGTCGCCTTCGCCAGTTGGAAGCTGGGCTACGGCGCGGCCCTGCGCATCACGCTCGCCGGCCAGTTCGTGGGCAGCTTTACGCCGGGGGCGTTGGGGTCAGAGATCTACAAGCTCTTCGCCGTCCGCCGGCAGGAGGGAGGGTTGGCACTGCCCTTCTTGAAGCTCGCGCTGCTACGGGTTATCGGTGCTCTGGGTGTCTTGGCGACCGCGGGCGCTGCCTGGCTTGCTGCGCCCGAGAGATACCGCGATGTCGCAAGCCGCTTGGCCTGGCGAGGACCCAAAATGGCGTTGCCGTTCGTGGTGGCCGGCGCGGCGGCGTTGATCGCCTTGGGACTGACGGCGCTCCTCGTGGACCGGAGCCGGCTGGCTCCACGGTTGCGGGAGATGCCGCGGCGGGGGAGGGAAATGCTGGCGGAGGTCCGGCTCCGGCAGACGGGAGAGATCTTCCTGCTGAGCCTGGGGGTCGCTCTGCTGCGGGGGCTCTCTCTGGCGCTGCTGGTGCGCAGCTTCGGAGAGACGGCGGGCTTCGGCGATCTGCTCGTGGTCACCGCGCTCTCGGTCCTGGCGGGCGTTCTGCCCATCAGCCCGGCCGGCCTGGGCGTCCAGGAAGGAGTCGTCGCGGGGTGCCTCGTCCTGCTCCGCGTTCCACCGCCAGCCGCGGTCGCGATCGCCCTGGTCAGCCGCGCCTTTCTGTGGCTCTTTGCGGCTTGCGGCGGTTGGATGCTGGCGGCTTCGCGCCGGACGCCATCTCCACCGTCCGCCGGTGGGCCTTGAGGCCCTGGTGGACGGCGCCGATCACCCGTGCCAGGGCCACGTCGTCCATGCCTGGCCACAAGGGTAGCCGGACCAGCCGGTCGCCCGCCATCTGCGTGCGGGGAAGCTCCTCGTGGACGCGGCCATAGCGGCGTCCAGCCAGGGTGTCGTGAAGGGGAACGTAGTGGAAGAGAGCCTGGATTCCCTCGCCTTTGAGATGGGCGAGCAGCCGGGTGCGGGCCGGCAGATCCTCCATGATCAGGTAGTACAGGTGGCCGTTGTGGCCGCACTCGGCAGGGACGGTCGGGCGGGTTGCGACCCCTGACGCCTCGAGGCCGGCGAACGCCTCGTGATAGCGGCTCCAGATCCGCAGCCGCTCGCGGGTGATCGCCTCAGCCTCCTCGAGCTGTGCCCACAGGAAGGCGGCATTGATCTCGCTGGGCAGGAATGAAGAGCCCACATCGACCCAACTGTACTTGTCCACCTCACCGCGGAAGAACTGGCTGCGGTTGGTCCCCTTCTCCCACAGGACTTTCGCCCGTTCGACCCACTGTTCGCCGTTGACGAGGAGAGCGCCCCCTTCGCCTGCGGTGACGTTTTTTGTCTCATGGAAGCTCAAGGCGGCGAAATGGCCGAGGCTGCCGACCGGCCGGGCCTTGTAGCTGGAGAGGAGACCCTGGGCAGCATCTTCTATGACGAGAAGGCCGTGCCGCCGGGCAATCTCGAGGATCACTTCCATCTCGCAGGAGACGCCCGCGTAGTGCACCGGCACAATGGCCTTCGTGCGTTGCGTAATCGCGTTTTCAATCCGCCGCTCGTCGAGGTTCAGCGTATCTCTACGGATGTCCACGAAGACCGGCACGGCACCCCTGAGCACGAAAGCGTTTGCTGTCGATACGAAGGTATAGGAAGGCATGATGACTTCGTCGCCGGGCTCGATTCCGGCGAGCAGAGCCGCGAGCTCCAGCGCCGCCGTGCAAGAGTGCGTCAGAAGTGCCATCCGGCTGCCGGTGCGGTCTTCGAGCCAGGTCTGGCAACGCTGGGTGAATGTACCGTTGCCTGAAAGGTGGAGGGCGTCGATCGCCTCGCGGATGTAGGCAACCTCCCGGCCAGTCGTGACGGGCCGGTTGAACGGGATGCATGGGAGGGTCATTGTGCGCCTCGCGAACCCTTGTCCATCTTCACCCGCCGGCGGACGAAGTAGGTAGGCTTGCTCTCACTGCTCTCGATAATTCGAATGAGATACTCGCCGACGATGCCGACACTGAAGAGTAGCAGGCCGCCGAGGAGGAGCTGGGTGGCGAGCAGCGAGGTCCAGCCTTGAGCGGATACTCCGTGAACCAGTTTCCGGTAAATTACGAGAATGGCCATCAGGAAGCTGATCCCGGCAAAGAGTATGCCGAGGTTGCCGACGAGGCGTAGTACGAGCGAGGAGTTATTGATCATCAGATTGCTGAAGACCCGGATCAGCTTCCAGAGTGTATAGCCGCTACGCCCCTCGCGGCGTGACGAATGGCCGACCCGAGCTCCGGTTACGTTCTGGCTGACATGGAACATGAGGGCTGGCAGAAAGGGGTGAGGTGTGCGGATCGAGAGGACGCCGTCCACAACGGTGCGGCTGAGCATCCGGAAGGCGCTCATCTGAATCCCTTTCGGCTTGCCCAGGATGATGCGGTCGAAGTAGCCCTTGGCGCGACTGGTGAGCCGCCGGAAGAGGTTGTGGCGCCTGCGGTCGAACTGTCCGATGACGATGTCCCAGTCGGTAAGGGCGAGGAGCTTCGGAATGTCCTCCGGGGCGTGCTGGAGGTCATCGTCCATCGTGATGACGAAGTCGCCCCGGGCCTCGGCGAGCCCGCAGAGAGTGGCGGGTTGTTGGCCGAAATTGCGCGTTAGCTGAATCGCCCGGACCGGGTCGAAGCGGCGGGTGAGCTCTTCCAGAGTGGGCCAGACCCGCGGGTCGGGCGAGGCGTCGTCCACGAAGATCAGCTCATAGTCCGTATCGGGCAGGCCGGCGAAGACCGCGTCGATACGCGTGGCGAGCTCTTCGAGGACCGTGCTGTTGTAGACGGGGATGACGACCGAGACCCGAAGCGGTGCGCCGGCCCGGCCCCCGGGGACCGAGGCGGAGGAGAGGCTCAATCCCTCCCTCCCTGGTGAGAGCTCAGCAGGTAGTTGCCAGCGTCGGCGGATCCTACGTTGAACAGCAGGTCGAGGATGGTCACCTGGTGAACGAACGGAGGTTCGTAAACCTGCCGGTACTCCGGATAGCCCGCATAGCTCATCCAGTGCACCCGGATGCCACGGGATGCGAAGCTCTCCAACTCCAGGTAGGCTCTCGCCGAGGGTCCGGTGAGATAGTCGGTAGCGCCCGCCTGCTCGCAGAGGTGGACGAGCCGTTGCGTGCGATCGCCGGCAAGCTCGTAGTCGATGGACGAGGTGATTTGTGTGGAGATCCCGAGCAGGCCGCAAAGGGCGCGCAGGAACAGCTCGTTGACCTTCGAGAGCGACCGCTCCTCGGCGGCGCTCTCATAGAGGCTTCGGATCGCTGGCGCCAGGACCCGAAAGCAGGCGGCCTGGGAGTAACAGGTTTGCAGCGATTTCCAATGTTTGACGGCCCAGCTTCGATCGCGGATCTCGGCCTCGCGAATCGTTTGGCCGAACCTGCCCTTGAGGAGCACCGGGATCGTCAGCCAGGCCGCGCCGGCCTTTGTTTTGATACGATTCCGGTTGCGCCAGTCGTTCTTGGTGTACTGCACGTCGTCGTAGAGAATGAACTCGTCGACCTTGCCGATGATGTCGAAGTATCCCTTCCAGGGGATGTACGAGGATTGGAGGATGGCGATCCGCTTCATGAGGGTCTTAGGGCTGCCGTTACTGGTTTCTTCCTGCTCCGCGCGCCTATGCAGACGATCCTGGTGACCGGGATGCAGAGGTCGGGCACGACGCTGCTCGACAAGATTCTCGGCAATCATCCCCGGATCTCGCTCCTGTCGCAACCCTTCCCCTTGCTTTTCGTCGAGGTCAAGCGCCGGTTCCTGCGCCTCCTTGGCGAGCGGGATGCCCGGTATCCACTGGGGAACCTCTTTCTGGAGAGCCGCTACGGCGAGGAGGATCTGTGCCGTTTCCTTGACGGGCTGGCTCTTGCCGCCCCGGACGTGCGTGCCGTTCTGGCCGAGAGCGCAAGCTTTTCCGGCCAGTACACCCGGTTCTCGCCGGAGCGGATCGAGGCCGCGCTGGCGGGTCTCGAATCTGGCGACCTTGCCTGCGTCCTGGCGCAGCTCTACGGCTCGTTGGCGCACAGGTCCAATGCTTGCTGGGTTGGCGGCAAGGAGACGTTGTGGGAGGAGCTGCTGCCTTTTCTGCTCGATCGCGGAAGCGCAGGTATCGTCATTCTGAGGGATCCACGGGATGTGATCGCCTCCCTCAACTACGGTCACGGGCCGGAGCAGGCGGGACGTTTGAAGCCCACGCTGTTCAACGTGCGCAACTGGCGCAAGAGCGTGGCGTTCGCCCTTCACCTTCACGGCCGGCCCCGGTTCCTCTGGTTGCGCTACGAGGACCTCGTCGCCCGGCCGTCCGAAGCTCTGGGCCGGATCACCGATCTGCTCGGGGTCGAGCCCTTCGGCGAGGAGCTTTTCACGGATGGCATCCGCGACCAGGACGGGCGTCCCTGGGCGGGGAACTCCTCCCACGGAGCGCTTCGGGGTCTCGATCCCCTGGCCCCATCTCGCCACCGCGGGAGCCTGCCGCCCGAAGTCCACCGCTATGTGGAAGCGACTTGCTGGCCCGAGCTACAGTGCCTCGGTTATCCGGTCGATCTGGATCGGGCGGAAGCTCCGGCGGCGATTCGGGAGTTCGTGGACCCTTACGAGGTGACCCGTCCGGAGCTGGCGAGCTATACGACTGGCCCTTTGTCGCGGGCCGACGAGGAGCTTCGCCGTTGGGAGCTGCTCAACAAGGGAGAGGGGAGCGAGGCGCAGCCGTTTTTCCTCTTCGAGGATGTCTTCCACCGCCTGCGCGAGGCGATGCCCGCATGATTCTTTTCGAGAGCCGGGCCTGTGGCATCCTCTACAACCTGCTGCGGAGCCTTGCCGGCGACCTCCCTTTCCTGCTGCCGGCCAACGTTTGCCCCGACGTCCCTCGGACCTTCCGCGAGGCCGGAAGGGGTTTTCGTCTCCTGGATCTCGACCCGGAAGACCTCGGGATGGACCGGCGGCGTTGTCTGGAGGTCCTCGCGGAGCGGCCGGAGGATTGGGGGGGGGTAATCTACGTACGCCCCTATGGTGCCGAAGAGGAGGAGGTGAATGGTTTCTTCCGCGCTCTCAAGGAGCTGCGGCCCGACCTGCTGGTCGTCGATGACCGTTGCCTCTGCCTGCCCGATTGCGATGGCGAGAGACTCGCACCCGCCGCCGATGTCACCCTCTACAGCACCGGCCGGGCAAAGCCTGTCGATCTCGGTTTCGGGGGGTTCGCCCAATGCCGCGACGACGTAGCGTACCGGCGGTGGGAATCGACGGAGGAGAGCTGGCTCGATCTCTCGGTGCCTGGGCTCGGCTGGGAGGCCTACCGGGCATCGATCCAGAAAGCCCTGCCTGGAGTGGAGGAGCACCGGCGGCGCCTCAACGCCATCTACGCTTCGGCCTTACCCGAAGAGATCCGTCTCCCGGCGCGCTTCCAGGGCTGGCGATTCCACATTCTCGTACCTGAGCCGGATGCGCTGGTGGAGCGCCTTTTTGCCGCGGGGCTCTTCGCCAGCCGTCACTACGCGTCTCTGGGGGGGATCTTTGCGGAGCCTCGGTTTCCCGTGGCGGAACGGCTCCACCGGGGGATCGTGAACCTGTTCAACGACCGGTACTTCGACGAGGAGCAGGCGGGACGAGCGGCGGACTGCGTGCTCCGCCATCTGGCGCAATGCGGTCATCCTGAAGGGTGAGAAACATGGAGCCGGCGTGCGCCCGGCTCCATTCCAACAATAGTGTCGTGTTACTGCGGCAGGGTGTTGGCCCGCTCGACCTCGTAGTCGAGGTAGCCCTTGCGGACGCCCTGCACCAGGAAGTCGAACTCAAGGTCGGTGGTGCCCGGAGCCGCGCGCACGACCAGCCGGGTCGGGGATTTCTCGGCGACGTACATCTGCCCCCAGTTGCCGACGGGGGTCAACTGCACGGTCATCCGCTCCGCCTCGGTGACCCGGCTGAAGTAGCCGGGGAGCTCGATCACCGCTTCGCCCCCCTTCATCTTGGCGGTGCCGCGGAAGTAGGTACCGGCCTCCGGGCCTTCGAGTGCGGCGAAGTAGATGGCACGCTTGGAATCCACCGGGTCGATCACGGCGAAATTCTTGGTCCCGCCGGTGACGGTGAAGTTGCCGGTGACGGTGACGCCGCCATTGGCGCCGAACTCCATGCGATTGGTGCTGTTGGTGCCGAGAACCAGGGGCACGGCGGCGACGGTGCCGATGGCGAGGCCATTGCTGGTGCCGAGCGACAGGAGCTCGGTCCATCCGCCCAGCGTCTTGCCGAAGCGCGAGATGGTGCGGGTGCTCGAGTGGGACTGGAAGTTCAACTGGGCGCCATCGGACTGGGTGCGGAGCACCGCTGCGCTGCTGGTGCCGGAGTTGGCGTTTTCGACCAGCAGGAAGGTGTTGGCGTTGACGTTCTCCGAGACGTGCACCTTCTCGGACGGGCTGGCGGTGCCGATGCCCACCTTGCCGTCGGCGGAGATGTCGATCGAGCTGGTGGGGGCGCCGGGGCGGATGCGGAAGGGGAGGCGGGAGCCGCCGGTGACGTCGCGGACGAAGAAGTTGGCCTCGTTGCCGGCGACGTCCCAGGTCTGGGCGGTGAAGCCACCGGAGTTGTTCTGCTCCAGCCGCATGGCCGGCGTGTTGCTGGTGGAGATGTGGATGTCGAGCACCGGGGTAGCCGTCCGCAGGCCGAGCCGGCCGGTCGAGTCGACGAAGATCGAGTTGGTGGGCGCGCTGCCCGTTACGGTGACGGGCACGGTGGCGGCGGTGATGTCCTCGATGGAGAATTTGTTGGCGCCTCCCGAGGCCGAGTCGTTGGCGGTGAGCTGCCAGTCGTGGTTGGGGAAGCCGGTGCCGGTCGAGGTGTCGTCGAACTTGATGCGGGTGTTGTTCTCCTTCAGCCGGATGGTGTCGAAGCCGAAGGACTCGTTGTTGACGCAGTCGAGGCCGACGCAGAGGCTGCCCTGGATGATCGCGTCGTCGGCGGTCACCACGTCCTTGAGCACGAGGGGCGTCAGAGCCTTGGTGGGACGGGGAGCGGCGGGGCGCCCCTCTTTCGCGTCCGGCGAGAGGAGAACGCCGTTGTGGATGGTAAAGAAGCCGGACTGCGCGAGGGGGGCACGCGGGAGCTTGCCCGTGGCCTGCAGCTTGGCGATGGCGGCCTCGTCGCCGGCGCGGTGGGCGGCGGCCAGGGCCTGCCGGGTCGCGGGGTCCAAGCGTGGCGTGGCCGTCAGCTCATAGGCATAGGTGCCGTCCGCGAGGGGCTTGCCGTCGTCGCCCAGAGGTTCGAAGGCGAGGGGCGCCCCACTCTGGATCTCGCGCCGCAGGGTCACGCCGCCAGGTCCGGAGACGGTGAGCGTAAACTTCTCGAACTCGCCGGCCGGCAGCCATTCGAGGCCCTGGGGGCTGACGCTCACGGTGGCCAGCGGCGCCGCCGCGTGCGCCACCGGAGCGGCCAACAGAAGGACCGCCGCCATCGCCAGCGCCGTCGTCCATCCTCTGGATTGAAGAGTTGTTGTCATCGTTACCTCCTTGCATTGACGTGCTTCACGTTCAGAGCCGGACCCACGCGATCCAGCTCATCAATCTGAGATTTCGAGAGCAGGCACCCGAGAAGTGCGAATGGAGCGAGGAAGAGGGACACGGGGCTCACCCCCTTGGTTCCGGCCTGTCACTTGGGCGCGGAGAATCGTCGATTAGTTACCCGAATATAGGGGAAGTGCGCCCCGGTTGTCGACTCGACTTTGGAGTAGAAACGAACACTTTCAAGCGGTGTTGGCTATCAAGGAGAAAATCTCGCCGAACACCGGATGGAGATCCGCGGCGAGGCCCTGTTCCAGGCGTCTCATGGCCGCTTGGAGAGCGGCCGCTCCGTCCTCCCTGGGTGCCGGCCAGCGCAGGGTCAGCCGGTTGAGCCCGGGTTTCAATCGCTCGCGGGCGATTCGTAGCGTTTCGCGGCTCCAGCGGTCCGTGGCGTCCATCGCGCCGACAGGAACCGCGTTGATCTCGAAAACGATTGAACCCGAACGGCTCTCCGAGATCGCGGGAAGCCGGAGGGTGGGCTGGATCTGAACGTCCTTCTCGCCATCGCAGATCAAGCAGAAGGAGGTGGCCGGCCAGGGGGAACGGACGGTGGCTCTCTCCGCGAGATCCTCGAACCGCATCACCTCGGGGAAGAAACGTTCCAGGGGCTCCCAGAGGTAGGGCGGCTCGGCGAGATCCGTCCCCGCCTCGCCGACCGCATGGTGCCGGAGGAGGAGGCGGGTGATCTGCTCCCGCGCCGGCCGGCCGCGCCTCTCCAGCACGGCCTGAATGGCTTCCAGGAGGTCCGCGTCCAGGAAGTCCCAGCGAATGCCGTGCTGCAAGAGAAGGCGGTAGGGAGAGGCGAAGTTGCGCCGCAGGGCCGCGGTGAGGACAGCCGGAGTTGGAATGCAGCGCATCTCGGCGAGATCGAGCATCGCCGCCTCGACGCCGGGCGAGGCCTCCAGGGCTGCATCGAGCCAGTGTTCCAGGATGGGGCCTTTCGATCTCACGGCCACCAGCCGGTGGGCCGAGTGGATGGCGGCGCCGAGCCGGGCCGTGGCCTCGGCCTCCGGCGAGAGGACGGGCAAGGGAAGGCGCGGGAGGAGGGCTCGCCGATTCACGTCGCTCTCCAGCATCCCCGAGAGGTTCAAGACCTCCGCGGCCACGGCGGCCATGGCGACGTGGATCCCCTCCGCGGTCAGGTGGCAGTAGTCGAGGAACAGGCGGCGTCCGGGGAGGCTCTCCCCCGTGTGCTCTTGAAAGACCGTCCGCAGGTCCACGGCGACGAAGCCATGGCGGCGCGCCGCAGCCCGCTGGATCTCGCGGGCGGCCGTGGTGGCCTGCGGTGCGCCCAGGAAGGCGAGGGTGGCGTAGGTGGCGGAGTCCACCTCGGCGAGGGCGTGCCCCCGGGCTTCTTCCAGATCCCCAAAGCCTTCCGAGATCAGGGCCTGCAAGCGCCATGTGGAAGAGCAGGCGCCGCCGTCGAGCTTCAGCATTGAGCGGACGGCCTCGCCGGCGGCTGCGAAATCCCGGCGCTCCAGGGCGTCTACCGCATCCTGATAGAGGGCGTGCCAGCGGGCGATGCCGTCCCCGGGCAGCCAGACGGGGGGCTGCCGTGTCTCCCAATCCGCCAGGTTCACCTCGGGCAGCACCAGGATGACGGGAATCTGCACGGTCCGGGCGATGAAGGCGATCTGCTCCAGGGCGGCCTCCGCACGCTCCCGCAGGCGCTCGGCGGCGAGTTGAATGGGGCCGGCGATCCCTTTAGCCCGCAGCGCCTTCGCGATCTCCCGTCGGGCGGGGACGGAGGGCGCATAGGGAGAGACCTCGGGCGTCTCCAGCAGGTTCCAGTTGTTGCCCACGAAGATCACCAGGACGTCCGGGTTGATCTGGAGCGACGTCCGCACCGTCTCGGCGAGTGACGCCAGGGTCTCGTTGGTCCGCGCGAGGTCGATCACCTCGAAGTTGCCTTCGCCGCCCGCCACCCGGAGCTGGGACTCCAGCACCCGCGCCGGGGTCAGGTGCGGCGCGTAGAGGTATCCAGCGGCCACGGACTCGCCGAAGAAGGCCACCCGCAGGGGGAACTCGCTCTTCTTGGGCCGCAGCTCTTTCGCCGCCGCGAAGTGATCGCCCAGGGGCAGGGGATCGGGACGGACGAAGACCGTTTCTCCCTCAACCGTCCTTGGTTCCCAGATGCTGATGGGCTCCGGTGGGCGCGTCATACGAAGGTGTACAGATCCTCGCTGATGGAGCTTCGTTCGCGGGCGAAGCCGCTACGCAGCCGTTGCCTCCAGGCGGGGATCAGCTCCGCCCAGACGGCCGGCAACGCGTCCCGGTCGATCACGAAGTCTTCGAGAACCAGGGCGTCGATCCCCGTCGAGGCGAAGCAGAGGAGGGCGTCCACGGGCGAGGCGACGATGGGCTCGCCGCGGACGTTGAAGGAGGTGTTGACCAGAATGGGGCAGCCCGTGCGGCGACGGAACGCCTCCAGCAGGGCCGCGAAACGGGGGGCCACGGCGGCATCGACGGTCTGCGGCCGGGCCGAGCCGTCCACGTGCGTGACGGCCGGCAGATCGAGGGAGGATGTTACCCGGCAGGTTTCCAGCATGAAGGGGGAGGGGTGGTCCAGATCGAAGTGGGCCGCGGCATGCTCTGCGAGGACGCTGGGCGCGAACGGCCGGAACGCCTCGCGCTTCTTGACCAGCCGGTTGAGCCGGTCGCGCATCTCGGGATTGCGGGGATCGCCCAGCAGGCTGCGGCCTCCCAGGGCCCGGGGACCCAGCTCCAAGGGGCCGTGAAACCAGGCGACGACCTTCCTGGACATCAGCCGGTCCACGACGGCTTCCAGCAATTCGGCCTCCCGGTCGCGGAAGTCGAGCGCCGGCAGCTCGGCGGCGCCGAGCAGGCGGGAGACCTCGTCCGCCGTCGAGCCTGGCCCCAGATAGATGTGCTGGAGCGCTCCTCCCGGCCGCTCGCCCGTCAGCTCGGCGTGAGCGAGAGCGGCGGCGCCCAGGCATCCCCCGGAGTCGCCGGCCGCGGGCTGGACGAACAGCCGGCGAAACGGACCCTCGCGCAGAATGCGCCCGTTGGCCACGCAGTTGAGGGCGACGCCGCCGGCCATGCAGAGATCCGGCAGTCCCGTCCGCTCGTGGAGCCGGACGGTCTTCTCGATCAGGATCTCCTCCAGCACGGCCTGGAGGCTGCGGGCCACGTCCCGGTGGAAGCGGGTGATCTCCGACTCGCGCGGCCGGGGCGGCTGGCCGAGAAGGTCAATCAAAGCCTCCGAATACATTCTCTGCCCGCGGACGAAGTCGAAGTAGCGGAGATCCAGCCTGTATTGTCCGCCCGGGCCCGACATCACGAGCTGCATCATCTCTTTCAGATACCGCGGCTCGCCATAGGGGGCGAGGCCCATCACCTTGTACTCGCCGTCGTTGACCGCGAAGCCCAGGTAGGAGGTGATCGTGGAGTAGAGCAGGCCGAGGGAGTGGGGGAAGGCGACGGACTCGAAGAGGTCGATCGCGATGCCGCCCGCCTTTCCGTAGCTGGTGGTGTCCCATTCGCCGACGCCGTCGACCGTGAGCAAGGCCGCCTCCGGAAAGCCGGAGAAGAAGAAGGCGCTGGCCGCGTGGGAGAGATGATGGGGGAAGGTGAGGATGGGACCCTCCCATCCCAGACCCTCGCGGATCGCCCGCTCCGGCCGCTCGGGATCGAGAAGGTCCGCCGCGGCGCCGGCCCAGATCTGTCGCGAGACCTTCGCCACCGGCGACTCGTAGAAGGCGACGGCGTCGAGATCGAGCAGGCCGATCCCCCCCTGCTTCAGGCACCACCGGAAGGCCGACACCGGCAGCCGAGGATCGTGCTTCACCCGAGAGAACCGTTCCTCCTCGCCCGCGGCCACGAGGCGGCCGTCGCGCAGCAGGCAGCAGGCGGACTCGTGGAAGAAAGCGGAGAGGCCGAGGACGTTCATGGCCGGCCGATTGTACGGGAGGTCTGACTCACCCACCTCGCCGCCAGGGGGCAGGCCCTCCCGAGCCGCTTGACAAGGGCCACAATCGACAGTACTGTATGTGCATTCAAGGATCGGGCGTCAAGGGCGGCACCGTCGAAGACCTAAGAGCGAAAGGAAGGGGTCATGGGAATCGAGACGACGTATTCAGCAGTGATGGGCGGACTGGTTCAGTTCGTCTTGGCGCTGAGTGCGAACGCCGCACCCAAGCCCTTCCAGGAGTGCTACCGCAGCCGGTCCGAGAATCTGGCGGGGTTCGGCCTGCAGCCGTTCCGCGATTGGGGGCTCCAGTCCGCGAAGTCTTCGACGCCCTCCGAGCCGGCCGCTCCGGCGCCGTTCCCGACATTGCCGGCCGCCCAACCCGCGGCGAACGCCCACTCCAAACCGTAGATCCTCTCCGATGCCCCAGCGGGGGAGCGCGCCGGCGGTGCGCTCCCTTTCTTGCTTTCTTGGTCTCCTGCACCCTCCACGGCCACCTCGCCAAACTTTACGGCCCCCGCTCCAAAATTTACGGCGCGAATCCAAACATTACGACGGCGCTCCTAACTTTACGGAGCCGCTCCTAACTTTACGCCGTGGCTCAAAACTTTACGGCGCGGGGCCAAACATTACGACGTCCCTCCAAATATTACGACGGCGTTCCAAACTTTACGGAGCCCCTCCTAACTTTACGGCGTGGCTCCAAACATTAGGACGCGGCTCCTAACTTTACGGCGTCGCTCGAAACTTTACGGAGCCGATCCAAACATCACGATGCCCCTCCAAACATTACGACGGCGTTCCAAACTTTACGGGGTCACTCCTAACTCTACGGCGCGGCTCGAAACTTTACGACGTCCCACCAAACTTTACGAGACCGCTCCAAACTTTATGGAGCGGCTCCAAACATTACGAGTGGCTCGAAACTTTACGGCGGCGCTCGAAACTTTACGACGTGGCTCCAAACATTAGGACGCCGCTCCAAACTTTACGACGCGGCTCGAAACTTTATGGAGCCGGCTCCAAACATTACAACGGCGCTCCAAACATTACGGCTCGACTTCAAACATTTTGGCGGGTCATCAAAACTTATAGCGCTTCGGCAAACTTAGAGCTGTCACGGAACCTGTCGGAAAACCTCCGTACCGGCCCAACGGGTCGGGAGATCCCAGCCCAGGGCTGAGGCCGAAGGCCGATGCCCTGGGAAAATGGCGCCCCATCCATGCGGCCTGAAAGGCCGCGAGAACCTGTTTCGATGTCGTCGGCCACCTCAAAAAGAGCTCGGCCGACTGGTTTCGCAACCGCGGTCCTCAAACGCCGGGCCGACAGTCTCGCGAGCTTTCAGGCCGCACCGCGTTGTCAATCTCGCCACCCAGGGCATCGGCCTGCGGCCTCAGCCCTGGGCTCCGTTCTCCCGGCCCGTTGGGCCGGACGGGCCGGCCACTCGCGTCATGGGTCTCTCTATCGATCTAACCACCGACCCCAACCGCCTGCGCTCTCCTTGTTTTGCAATCCTCGAACGGTGGAGCGCGGCCGGCACTATCTGCATGAACGAAATTTCCAGAGGGCCGAGTCAGACGTATAAGCCGCCACCCATAAACGACTGCCGTGGCTGCCGGGGATCCCCACAACTCCTTCTCTCCCAGATAGATGGGTATGGAATCGGACCTCCAGCGCGCCTCCTGAAGGGTGGCCCAAAACCTACCCTCCTGCGGCATGCTTATCGCTCGGTGCCCAGGGCATTGACGAGGTTTAGGAACCGGCGTATCATCTCGAGGATCTAAAGAATCAAGAAGATAGCTAGGCTTGGAGGATTACAGTGTAGAGTTGAGGCTGAGTCGCTAAGGACTAAGCGGATAAGTTCAGAGTGCGGTTAGCCGGTCGATGAAATGCCTGAGGTAGATATTGACTAACACACAGTTGACCGAGCTTCTGCTAGTGCGTCTCTATGATATGGCAGAGGCAGAAGGCCACGGTAGGTGGCATTCGCTGAACGAGACTGCAGCAGAATTCGGTGTTACTGACAAAGAAAAAGTGCATAACATAGCGGACGCTCTCGAACGTAGAGGATTGATCCAAGCGATTTTTAGCCACGGACCTGCTGTCAGCGCTTGCATTACCGGCGAGGGTACTCTGTTTGTCGAACAGGGAGGAACTACCGGTGTCATTAAATCCTACCGTGAGCATCCGCAGACATTCAACGTGGCCATTGATCAAAGTACCCACTTCCACGCGCCTATCGTGGGCAGCAACGTAGCAGTCCACTCTGGTAACGCGAACCAAAACCTTGCACAGCCTTCCGAGATTATCCCTATTCTAGCTGACATCGAGGCTTCTATTCGAGAAACATTGTGCATTTCTGAAGAGCGCCGCGAGGAAGCCCTTAGCGACGTGGCCGTCCTTAGGTCAGAGCTTACCCGAAAACAGCCACGGAGGCCGATCGTCGAAGCTGTCCTAGCCACGCTTGGTGATCTCTCCTCGATAAGCTCACTGCTCATGCAGCTTCAACCGCTATTGGCGAGACTTCCGTGGCTGACCGGCTAACACAGCTGAGCAGCAACTCCGTTAGGCGACATGTAATTCGTTATGGCAAACAGCTCGACTATCGGATCGGACACCTCTGCCGATCGGATGTCGGGCACGGACCCTTCGGTCGCAAGGAGGCATCAATGAGATCCAGAGTACTCATCAGCCTGACAGCCGCTTTCATCATGGGGCACATACCTGCCGCAGCCGACTGGCAATACACCAAATGGGGAATGACACCCGAAGAAGTGGCAAAGGCGTCTGATGGAGCAGCAACTGCTCCTGCCCCGGGCGCCAAGCCCGCAGCGGCGCTCAGCAATCCAAATACGGAATTGCTTTTAAAAGCGCCCTACGATGCTGGTCGGTACAAATTTACAGCGGCCTTCTTCTTCACGAAGGATGATCATCGTCTCGCAGCGGTCCAGCTCCTTCTGACAGAGAAGGAGCATTTGTCAGCACTCAGCGTCGAGTTGGTCCAGTCGCTGACGCAGAAGTACGGGAAGCCTATCAATGACGAAAATGCTGCACTCTTCCATCGTATCGACTGGAAGACGGAAACCGAGAGCATCGAGTACATGTGTCTTGGCGCGCACGATCGACCGATAGGAGTGATGTTGTCCTACGCCCCGGTCAAGACGAGCGAAAATAACCGGCTTTAGCTGTCGCGCTTGAGTGCCAACCTTATCTATGAAGCTAGCTTCCGAGCACTACCCCGAATGGGAGAGTGGTCGCCTAACCCCGCCGGTTGAGCGGACGGAAACCGCAGAAAGCGCAGTTCAGCCGCTCATCGGCATAGCGTGGGGCGGAACTCAAGGTTGGTTGGATAGTATAGCTGCTCTCAATCAATTGGGAGGACTAAATGACCAGTCATAGCTATGCCGTGTCATGCTCTTGCGGGCACACTGGAACCATCAAGATGAGGGAGGGCGATCACGTTGCGCCGTACGAAAGCTACTCCCTTGAAGGTCTCAAGGGTTCAAGCTACAGAATTGCAGGCACTGCTAGCTGGGAAGAAGTCTTTGCTGAGATGAAGCCTCAATGCCCAGTGTGCCAAGCTATGCTCGTTCCCTCTCGGGTGATACGTTGAGCTATCTCCCCACACATTTACCCATTTCTTTCGTTGCTTGGAGGTGATACTTGATTAGACGGCCCCCACTGAAAGTGAGGATAATACGAAATGCGCGTAATTTAGCGCATTGTATTAGGCATCCAAGAAGAATTACTTGCCTTGAATGCGGTTTTCTATCGTTTGGAGGAGCTGAGGCGACCTGCGAGGATCGGGTAATGGTGGATGCGAGAGTAGCGTTGGCTGGGACAAATATCGAGGTCTCTCCTTCCATCTCGCTTGATAAGCTCTGCTGCTTTCGCTCACTTTGGGTCGACTATGCAGTATATGGAGGGGGTGACGAAGGTACCATCCGAGAACTGGCAATGGACCGTCGGGGTTGCGCAGGCTTCAACCCGCACCGACCAGGCTTCAAGCCAGGCGAGCATCGAGATATGCTGTTGAAGAGATGGGAAGCCAGGAGGCAGTTCTTTCTTACTGTTCTTGGGTCAGCTATTGGGGCAACGCTTGCGTTGCTTGGAGCTTGGCTAACTGGGCGATTAGGCATAAAGTAGACTGGCCCGGATGAAGAGGCCTCAAAACCATGAGCCAGACGAGCGGCGCCCAACCCCAGGCCTCCAGCGGACGAAAACCGCATAATGCGCGGTTTCGCCGCTGAGGCCCATCTCGTTAGGCGACCCGGTCACCGACGTGGAATCCAGCCAATGCTAGGGAAAAGAGCACTCCTCGCTGGCGGGCTACTCAGCGCCGGCATTGCCCTCCTGCACGTCGTCATCATCTTCGTCGGCGCGCCCGCCTATCGCTACTTCGGCGCAGGGGAGCAAATGGCGCAGCAGGCCGAAGCCGGTTCTCACTTCCCAGCACTGGTGACTGCCGCTGTCGCACTGTTCTTCGGCCTATTCGCCTACTACGCACTTGCTGTTACCCAAGCCGTCCCACGGCCGCCGCTGCCCCGCACAGGGCTAATCGCCATCGGCGTGATCTACGCGCTCCGCGGACTCCTCCTCGTACCTCAACTCGCAGCGTACATGTCGCAAGCTCCACTAGTCGCACCCAAGGACCTCGTCTTCTCCGGCGTGTCGCTGGTCACCGGCTTCCTCTATCTCTTCGGCACCTGGCAAGCATGGCCAAGCCTCCGCCGTTAGGCGTCACAAACCGATTTTTGTAGTCACTCGCAAATCAGAGAGGCATCATGTCCAAGCTTCGCGTAGAGAGTTTCATCATTTCACTAGACGGCTTCGGCGCTGGCCCAGACCAGGACATCAACAATCCATTGGGTGTTGGCGGCACTTCGCTTCATGGTTGGCTGATCCCACTCGAACCGTTCGGCAAAAGCTGTTTGGCAGCGATGGCGGGGAAACGGGCATCGACGATGAGTTTGCCGCTCGAGGTTTCCAGAATGTCGGCGCATGGATCCTCGGCAGAAATATGTTTGGGCCTGTTCGTGGTCCATGGCCGGACGAAAGCTGGCGGGGTTGGTGGGGTGATAACCCTGTGTATCACCTCCCCGTATTCGTGCTCACGAACTACCCGCGCCCACCGCTTGTCATGGACGGCGGAACGACCTTTTACTTCGTGACGGAAGGTGCTGCCGTCGCTCTTGAGCGCGCCCGGGAAGCCGCCGGAGGCAAAGATGTTCGCGTTGGTGGCGGAGTCAATGTCATCCAACAGTATCTTCGCCACCGGCTTATCGATGAGATGCACCTCGTCATATCGCCGGTTCTGCTCGGCTCCGGTGAGCGCCTCTTCGAAGGTGTGAATCTTCCTGCCCTGGGCTATGCCTGCGTCAAGCACGAAGCCACGGCACGGGCCACCCATTTGATTTTGTCGCGGCAGGACCACGGTGACGCCTAACTCTTCGCTCAAGCCCGCTTAGCTCGAACGTTAGACGACTCAGCACGCATTGGGCGAATGACAGTGCGACCAACCCGAAAGGAAAGGTATTCGCCCGAGGCATATCGCCGATTTCGGCGCAGTGTATTTCGTACCGTCCGATTTGGCGTTCTCTGGCTCGGTGGCCTGGGCGCGCTCGTGGTCTTGCTCTTGAGCCGCATCGCCCTCGGCGAGGATTTCGTCGTCGTTGCCGCCCTGCTGACAGGCCTTTTTCTATTCAGCCTTCTTTCCCGCATCGCTCGCCTTCACGGCCTGCTCCGAGAGCCTCCGAATCTCATGCCATACTTCAAGGGCACTGTGTCGGGATGCGGTCTTTTGGTTGGCGTCCAGCTTTTGGACCATTCTCGCGAGCTCGACGCACTGGCTCAGTCGATTCGTGTTCATCCGATTTCCTTCTACATCTCCGATGACGACCTTTTCGACAGGCGGCCGCCGGCATGGCACCAACCTGCGGAAGCCTTCGCTACATTCGACGCTCTCCTCCGCGAGCTCCCAACCCATCCAAGCGTGCAAGCAGCGCGGGAAGACATCGAACACATTCGAGACCGGCTCTTGCTTGCGCAGGCGAGCGACATCCCGTTTTGCCTGCTCCTACGAGATGTTCACGCCACCAATTTTATGGAGTGGGAGCGGCGGCAAGGCCGGTTCTAATTGTGGCGGCTCAGCGCAACGAGCCGAAGCGCCTCCGCCGCCCTACTTCGCCCGCTTCGCGGTCTTCGCCGCCTTCGCCGGTTTCTCGGCGTCGCCCATAGCCGCCAGCCGGCGGGCGGCGAGGGCGTGGGTGGAGAGGGATTCCGCCTGTTTGCTCGCGGGCGGCGAGACCCGCTTGTAGTACTCGCGAGCCACGTCCGGCAGGCCGTAGTGCTCGGCGAGACGGCCGAAGACGTACCAGTCGTCGGAGGCGGGGGTTTCGTCGCTCCTCGCGGCGATCGACTGGAGGATGAGCCGGTAGGCCTCGGAGGTCTTTCCCATCTCGGCGTAGACGGCCGCGAGGGTGTGGAGGTCGGAGGCGCTGCCGTAGCTTGAGAGGGTCGTCGCCCGCTGGCTGTACTCGACGGTCTTGTCATCCACCCGGCCCATCTCCAGACGCATCCAGGCGAGCTCGTTGAAGTCGCTCGCCGTGGCCTTGCCGGTGTCGACGATCTGGTTGTACCGCTGCTCGGCGCGGTCGAAGTCGCCCGCGTGGAGGGCCTCGCGGGCGAGGAGATGCAGGGCGGGGCTGTCGTTGGGCGTGCGCTCCAGGCGTTGCTCGGCGTGAGCGCGGATCTCGTCCCAACGGTCCAGATAGAGCAGGGCGCCTGTGTGGATGCCGTCGGCGCGTTCCGAGCCGGGGACGGCGTCGAGAAGACGGCTGGCGACTTTCTCCATCTCCTGGTGGCGCCCGAGGTTCTCGTAGGTCAGGGCGAGGGCGAGGTCGAGCACGTTGCGGCGCGCCGGCTCGGTGGCCGCCTCACGGCAGGCGAGCAGAAGGGGAGGGGCCTGGGGGCTCGCGGCATCGCAGCCCAGCAGGGCGGCGGCGGCGCACCGCATCTCGGCGGCGCTCCCTTGAGCCCCCCGGGTCCAGAGCGCGGGGAAGGGGGCGTGGGGCAGCGGGTCCCCGTCGGTCCGTTCGGGCCCGCGGGCGTCCTCGGCGGCCCAATCGAGCCACTGGCGCGCCCCCCGGAGGTCGCCGCGGTCCAGCCGGCGGAGGATTTCCAGGGCCAGGAGCTGGGCGGAGGTGCCGGTCCCCACCAGACGGTACTCGCTCCCTTCCCGCACGACGTAGACGTCGAACTGGCGCGATGCCTCGCCCATCGTGGCGGCGAATTCGATCCGGTATCCCAGCTCGTCGTTGCCGGTCTGCGTCTCGCGCAGGGAGGTGAGGCCGAGGTCGAGGGCGGTGTCCGCCGGCACGTCGCTCGTCAGGCTCTCCCGCATCTGGGAGAAACTCTTGCGGATCGTCTCGTCGGACCCTTTCTCTTTGGCCAGCTCGGCCTGCATGTCGCGCGAGAAGAAGGAGCTGAGCCGGCGGGCGTCGGGGCCACCGGTGAACATGGCGAAGAGGAACCGCTTGAACACCGTCGAGGGCTGGTCCGGGGAGAGCTGGATCTCCTCGTGCCGGCGCGCCCGGCGGACCAGGTCGGCGAGCGAGAGGAGCGCGGCGGGGTTGGCCGACTCGCGCCCGGCGCGGTCGAAGAGGACGGCGGCGGCGGGGTAACGCCGCACGAGGAGGAGGTTCTGGCCGGCCTGCTGCAGGGCGGCGGCGCGCGTCTTCGGGTCTCCGAACCTGCGCTCACCTTCCTGAATCGCGGCTTCGGGTCCCTCGGTGGCCGCGGTGGCGACCAGCGCGAGCACGGAGCCGGTCTGCGAGTCCTTCAGCTCCGTGGCGAGCTTTCGGGCCTCGTCGAAGCGGCTGGACCGCACCAGGGCGATGAGGAGGTTCTCGTCCATGCCATGGTCGTTGAGATCTTTCCGCAAGGCCAGGTACTCGGCGATGGCGGCGGGCAGGTCCGCCTCCGGGCTGTAGCGGCGCCCCTTGGCGTCATACTCCAGGAGGATGGCGAGATCGGCGCGCGTGGTCCCGTCCTTGGGATCGAGCTCGCGGGCCTTGCGGTAGGCCCCCAGGGCTCCGTTGCGGTCGTAGCCGGGACGCAGACGCCGGCCGAGCTCGTCGTGCTGAAGGACCCAGCCGAGGGTACGCCAGGCCGCGGCGAGCTTCGGCTCGAGCTGTGTGGCCCGGCGCGCCTCCCGCCGGGCCGCCTCGCCCATGCCACCGGCGAGCAGCGCCCGGGCGACCCGCGAGCGGGGGAGGGCCTTCTGCGGCGACAGGGCGGCCAGGCGCTCCAGCTCCTGGAGCGCCTCCCGCACCCGGCCGGCGTCGAGGTGGGCCTCGCCGGCCTGATCGAACATCAGCAGCGTATTCTTTTCCTGCAGCGCCTCGCGCACGCCCTTGCGCACCGCCTCGTACTCCTGGGCGGTGATGCGCCGCTTGCCGGTGTCCAGCCGGAAGCTGGCGGTGACGACGTTGTCGAGCCCGGCGGCGTAGGACTCGGCGAGGACGACGGTGCCGAAATGCCGGGTGCGGGCGGCCGGCAGAGCTTGAGGAACGTAGCCCGCGGGCGGCACCAGCCGGTAGAGCACTTCGAGCTGCAGAGGTTCGTGGAAGACGTAGTCGGACTGCCGGGGCTCCGGGGGGCTGCCTTCCTTTGTGGCGGCGGCGCTCACCAGATCCGCGGGCAGCCGGTTGAGCAGCGTGGCGGGATTGATCCCCACCGCGGCATTGCGCGCGTCGGTGAAGCCGCGGCGGGCGTTTTTGAGCTCCATGCGCATGTGGAGTGGCACCGTCAGGTCGGCGGGCTTGGAGTGCTCCAGCGCGGCGACGTCCTCGGCGAGGTAGTAGGTTGTGGCGTACTCCTTGAGGGCCTTCCGGATGGCGTCGTCGGCCTGCTGGGAGTAGAGGGCCCGCAGGGCCCGCTCGGGAGCGCCGAAGAAGTCTGTGGTCTCGACGATGCGCGCCGGCCCGAGGTCGGCGAGCAGGAACTCGCGGGTCTCCACCTCGCGGTTGTCGGCCGGGGTGGACTCCGGCGTGCGCGTCAGGCCGGTGGCGGTGGGGCTCGCGATCAACGCCAGCCGGCCCTGGTCGGCCAGGGGCAGCTCGCCCGCCCGGGCGTAAGGATCGGTCGGGTCGATCCACAGCGCGGGTGTGCCGGGCACCACGACGATGGCGTGGTTGAAGGTACCGAATCCGGGTAGCGACTCCTCGACGTCGGCCTCGTCCTCGCCGGCGCTCAGCAAGGCGACGTAGGCCGGGATGTCCGAGGCCCGCAGCATGGCGGTGAGCAGGACCGCCTTGTCCTTGCAGTCGCCGAAGCGGCGGCGCAGGGTCTCGGCGGGCTTGCGGGGAACCATTCCTCCTTCGCCCAGCTCGATGCCCGTGTAGCGCACCTCCTGGCCCAGGCGCGCCAGATAGAGGTTGATGAGGTCGAGCTGTGAGGGCGAGTCGCCCTTGGCCGCCGAGGTCGCGGAGCGCAGGAAAGCGGTGAGATCCGTGCCGCGCAGGGACTTGTCCACCAGCGCGGAGTAGCGCTGGGCGAGGTCCCCCCAGGAGCGGCCGGTGGAGAAGGCGACATAGGCCGTGCGCGGTGTGTCGGCCGGCAGCCCCGGCTCGGGATCGTCCTCCGGCTCGAGGTCGCGGATTTCAATCTCCACCCGGCGCCTGCCGCCCGCCACGGTCTCCTTCCGGCGGGCGTCGGGCAGCTCGCGCACCACCCAGCGCAGGGGCGTTTCGGCGGGGGCTTCCAGGGTCACGCGGGAGACGAGCACCGGCACGCCGAGGTCGACGCCGTGCAGTCGCACGACACCGCCCTCGAAGAAGGGGCTCTGGTCGCGCACGGTCACCTGCTGCTCCACCACCGCTCCCGGCCGGGTCGCCGGCAGGGGCGCGCGCAGCAGTCTCCCATCCTCGAACATGTCGGGGGAGCCCTGGGCGTTGGCGTTCTCGGCGATCGTCGTGGGATCGAGGAGGTGCTCGGCGCCGTCCGGCGTGATCACCCGCGCCCGGATCTCCGGCCGCGACTGGTGCCAGGGGGCCCAACCCTCCTCGACGGTGGACCAGCTCTCATGGGCGCCGGCGGCGAGGATCTTGTAGACCAGCCGCTGGCTGAAGGTTTCGCGGCCGGCCGCGTCGTAGCTGTAGCTCGCCTCGGCGAGCAGCACGACGACGTCGTCCCCCGTCTCGCCCGTCACTTTCGCGGCGGCGCGGGCCATCGCCGGCGCGGCGGCACCGAAAGGCGCGCCCTCCCACGGCTGAGCGGGAGTTGCCGCGGCCTGCCTGGCCTGGGCCGCCGGCAGCCACACGGCGAGCAGCGCACCGGCGAGAAGAACCAGGCTCGTGGGATGGCGGAGGGGAAACGGCGGTCGAGTGCGGAACATCTTGTCTCCTGGCCAGACGAGGAGGGCCCGGGGGACCTTTCATGGCATCTTAGCATGTGGATTTTCCGGGGCTCCCGAGAAGGAACGTATAGAATTCGCTCTCGGCCTGACCTTCGGATGAATGTGCTCCAGGGCTCCGATCCATTTCGGTGGAGGGATTTCCATGATCTCCAATCGCTTCCTGCCGGTCGCTGCGATCCTGGCGCTCGTGCTCCTGTTCCAAGGTCTCGCCGTACCCGCGGCGGCCACCAGCTTCGTCCCCATGGCCGACGAGGCGCTCGTGGATCAGGCTCCCGCCGCCGCGGTGGTGCGCATCCTGGCGATCGAAACCGGTACCTCCTGGGTCACCGAGTACCGGATGCAGGTCGAGCGGCGCCTCAAAGGGCAACTTCCCGAGGCCACCCTGCGGATGCGGGTGATCGGCGGCGGCGGACCGGACGGGCTTTCACTTCATATATACGGCGCACCGCGTTTCGCCGTCGGCGAGCGGGCCCTGCTGTTGCTGGAGCCGATTGCGGGGGGAGCCTTTCGGCCTGTCCAGCTTTTCCTCGGCGTGTTTCACGAAGTCTCGGGCGCCGGCCGGCGTTTCGCCGTCCGCGATCTGGCGCAGACGAGCGAGGTAAGGGTCTCGGTGGACGGCAGGGCGACCGCGGCGCCGTCCAAGCCGGAGCGTCCTCGTGACTTCGATGCCTTTGCCCGCTGGATCGCGGCGCGGGCTCTAGGGGCCGCGAAGCCCGCCGATTACCTGGTGGACGAAAAGTTCACTCTCTTCTCTGATCCCAACGATCATCTCAACCTGCGCTGGTTCTCTTTCGACGACGGCGGCCACGTCTCCTGGAAGGTCTTCGCCACCGGCCAGAAGGGCGTGCCGGGAGGTGGCTATGCTCAGTTTCAGGCCGGCCTCGCGGCGTGGACGGCCGAGCCCCAGACCCCAATCGACTATCGCTATGCCGGTTTGACCCAAAGCAGCGCCGCCCTGGACCAGGTGGACGGCGTCAACGCCATCGTCTTCAACGATCCCAAGGATCTGATCGGCCCCTTCAGTTGCAGCGCCGGCGGCGTCCTAGCCATCGGCGGGCCGTTCTTCACCACTGCGACGCTGCCGTTCCAGGGGCAGGCGTTTCACCGGATCGTCGAGGCCGATATCGTCGTCAACAACGGTCTGGAGTGCTTCTTCGGCCATAGCCACAACGCCGCGAAGGCCGCCGAGGAGATCTTCGCTCACGAGCTCGGCCACACCCTGGGGCTTGGCCACTCCTGCGGCGACAGCCGCAGCCCGGACTGTGGAGCCAACCCCGCCTTCGATGCCGCGCTGATGCGCGCCGTCGTGCACGACGACGGCCGCGGCGCCCGGCTCGGCGCGGACGATCAAGCGGGAGTGCGTGCCCTCTACGCCGACCTGGCCCCTCCGGCCGCGCCCGATCATTTGACAGCCGGCGTCGTTTCGCCCACGGAGGTGCGGCTCACCTGGAGCGACGAATCGGCCGACGAGACCGAGTTTCGCGTCGAGGTCCAGACGCCGGACACCGGCTTCGCCGACGTGGGCTCCGTCGCCGCGGACTCCACCGCGGCCTTGATTCAGGGGCTGCACCCGGCCACCCTCTACTCTTTTCGTGTACGGGCCTCGCGCTCCGGCGCCCTTTCGGGGTACTCCAACGCCGTCAGCCTGGTGACCGACGTTCTTCCCGGGCCCTGCGTGCCGACCGGCACGGCCCTCTGCATTCGCGGACGGTTTCAGGTGAGTGTCGCCTGGAAGGCTTCGAGCACCGCCTTCGGCGCCGGCCAGGTGATGCCCGTGGGCTCTGCCGACTCGGGACTGTTCTGGTTCACCAGCCCCGACAACCTGGAGCTGCTGGTCAAGGTGCTCGACGGCTGCTCCCTCAATCAGCACTTCTGGGTCTACACCGGTCCCGCCACCGACGCCCAGCTCACGCTCACGGTGATCGACACGCAGACCGGAAAGGTCCGCGTCTACGTCAATCCGCTGGGCACGGGCGGGGTCATCACGGATACAGAGGCCTTCGCCACCTGCCCGTAGGGGATCTTCCGGGATGAAGCACGGAGCTCTGAGTCATGAACGCTACGAAACTGATCGCATTCTTCCTCGGGTTGGCGAGCCTGTGGGGCCTTTTGTTCTTCGGCTTCTTGGCGTTTGCCGGTCCGGCTTTGCTCAATAATGCCGCAACCGAACTCTCGCCGGGGCCTCTCGCCGGAATAAACTCTGGCTGGCTAGGTCTCGTCCTATTTGCTTTCTGCCTGCCTTTTGTCGCAGTTCCGGGAGTTACTGCGCTCGGACTTTGGGTATTCGTGGTCCAAAGAAAAGAGGCGAAGGCTGACTTGGAGGTGAGGGCAAAGCCGGAGCGCGAAGCCTCTTTCCAGGCCCGTCTCGACGATCTCACCTCGCACCTACTTGAGTTGGGCGGTGAGGGCGCTACTCTGGCGTCGGAAATCTCTCTCTGGACCAGGGGTCTCGACGACCTGCAGCAGAACCGGCTTCTCCGCCTGCTCGCTGAGTCCGGAGGCTCCAAAAGATGGGGCGAGCTTGTTCCAGTGACGGCCGGTGAATCCGAAGCGGGATCACTGGAGTGGTGGACCCGCGCGGTCAGACGTGGCTTACTTGCCTTCGCCGTCTTCTGCTTTCTATGGGGGGGCTTGGTCGCCTTTTCCTACCTCACCTCAGATATCGGGCACGGCATGGGTGTCAGCTCAGTATCAAGATTAGGCTCGGCCGCGTACGGCTTCGGGAGTTTCTTTGTGACTGGCTTGGCGGCACTGCTTGCAAGGCCGGCGTTCCGTTGGCTGGGGCGGCGGGAAGCGAGCCGTAACCGGGAGCTCGCAGACTCCCTCCAGCGGACGCGCGAAGTCACCCTCGAAAGCTGCTTGAGACGCCTGGATAGCCTGCTCGCGGGCGAGCATAATGGCGCTCCATCGGAAGAAACCGCTCCGGTTCGAATCGCGCGGGCTCATGTCGTCTGTGCCCTGGCGGAGTTGGACGGCCCCGGCCGGGGACGCCTTATCGGATGGCTCCGAACCAAAGGCGTCCTCTCTCGGCTTGCTCTCTCCCAACCCGGCTCTGCTCCCCGAAGCCCTAGTGTCTCAGCAAGGGCTCGCCATTTGATCCCAGAGTTGACCAGGTCTCTGCGGAGGGCCTTCCGCGATCATCTCTTCGGACCCTTTAGGCCCGCAGAGAAAGTAACTCGGGAAACGAGACAGACCGATGTCTCCTGCCCGCGCCAGGTCTGGAAAGGGACGGCGAGGTTCAGCGTCGTGGTGCGCCTTACCGTTGGACCGGCGCCGCATAGCGTGGCTAAGGGTTTCCTGGATGTCGAGCCGGGCGAGGTGGTCCAAGTCAACTTGCAGGCGCCTGCATTCGAACTCTTCAGTGCGCCCTGGCAGGCGATTGCGATGCCGCCCGGCCAGGACAGTCCTCCCGCCGTGTTTGATCTAGGGCCTCGGGAGGCTGGTCCGCAGTCGCTCATCCTCGACTTCTATCAAGTCGGCAACCATCTTGGAACGGTTCGCGTGCCTGTAGATGTGATGGCCCAGCCAACGCCTGCGGAGCATGCCCCTGTTCGCGCAGCCGTCCTGTCGCTGGATTCGGAGGTTCCACCTCCGGACCGAGTGCTGCGGATCACCTGGCATCCGGAAAGCTCGACTCTCGTCTTCACCGTGATCCAGGACGGAGGCACATCGTGGTGGAGCCCTCCATCCTGGCAGATCAAACGCGATCCAGCGGCGTGGGCGGAGGATCTCTTCCAAGAGTTGAACAACCTCACTGAGCGCTCCGACCGGCCGGACTCGGATGTCCTTGGCGAGCTCGGCTCCTTGCCCGCGCGGGACATTGAGGAGGCCCTTAGGAACCTCGGACAGGACTTTTGGCGCACTCTACCCACCGAGTTGCGAAGCTTGTACGCCCGGGAACGGGATCGCTGGCGCAATGGCAGCCTGCTGATCCTCTCCGACGAACCTCACCTGCCCTGGGAACTTCTTTGGCCCTATGGCGAAGGATGGGAGGATGACGAGCCATGGTGCCTGACTCTACGCTTAAGCCGCTGGCTGGCCAGGAGCGCTCAAGGCGATGGCAACTCCGGCGCGCCCGGCATCCTGCCGCTAACGGCGGTCGCCTGTGTTGCCCCAAGTGACAATCAGCTGCCGGCTACCCAAAAGGAAAGGCTCTTTCTTCAACAGTTGCTCGGTCAAAGAGGGGTCAGGGACGTCAGCCCGCCTGTGCCCACCTTGGGAGCTGTCATGGACCTCCTGAGAGCGAGCAGCTACGACTGGTTTCACGCATCCAGCCATGGCAGTTTCTCCGCCGACGCTCCTGATCAGCGTTCCTGTTTGTTGCTGGAGGGGCGCCAGATACTGACCCCGAGGCATTTCGTCGGCGCCAAAATTGAAGATAGTCTCCGACGAAGCCGTCCCGCGTTCGTCTTCAACATCTGCCACTCCGGAAGGTTGGGTTGGGAGCTGACCGGATTGGGCGGATGGGCGGAGCGGCTGATTTCCTGCGGTGCCTGCCTGTTCCTTGGCTCTCTCTGGACTGTGGACGATGAAGCGGCTGCTCAGATGGCCAGGAGTTTTTACGAGCTCCTGCTCGATGGCGAGACGACGGTGGCCGAGGCAGCCCGCAGGGCCAGAAACAAAGCCCGCAAAGCCGGCAACCCGACCTGGCTGGCCTACAGTCTCTATGCCCACCCCAACGCGAAGGTACGGCTGCCGGATCAACAGGTCTAGCTGCCAATGGCGGCAGTGGGCTAATCCCGTGCTGCCTGAGACGCGCACGCCGCCCGGGGGATCAGGCTCAGCCCAGCTCAACGGCCGGCTCGCCCCGGTCCAGCGCCCGGTTGAGGCTCTGGACGATGGCGTAGACCTGGGAGCGGGTAATCTTCGAGCCCGGCCCCACCTGCTCGATGCGGACGAGGGTGGCGTGAGCGAGGCGCACGGGCAGGGCGTTGAAGGCGATGAGCCCCCGCTCGGCCCCGGCGGTCTGCAGGGTCAGCGCATACTCGGCGCCCTGCTGGAGATCGCGGCGGGCCAGATCGAGCACCGCGGCGCGGTCCGCGCTTTCCGGAAGATAGCGCCGGCCCTGGGTGGCGTCCGAGGCTGAGTCCTTGAGGATGTTGACGAGCTGGAGCCCCTCGCCGAAGGCGCGCGCCCGTTCCCGCAAGGCTGAAGCCACGGCCCCCACCGCCGGCCGACCGAGGATGAAGAGCTCGGTCAGTAGCTCGCCCACGATGCCCGCCACCGTGTAGCAGTAGGCCTGGAGGTCGGCGAGGTCGCGCAGGCGCAACTCGCCGTCGTCGCCGGTGCGGGCGACGAAGCCCGCCATGCCATGCGCGGTACGCACCGTGTGCTCGCGGATCAGCGCCACGGCTTCGGGTGCCAGGGACAGGAAAGAGTCGAAGACGAAGGGCACCGCCGCCAGCAGCTCCCGATAGCCCGTCTGGTCGACGGGGACCTCTTCGGCCCACTCCGCCGCGACGGCGGCGATCTGCTCCCGGTCCGGAGTCTCCAGGAGCTGGATGAAACGGTCCAGGGCGGCGATGCGCAAGGCCCGGGGCCAGGCGGCGGCGTCCTCGAACGTGTCGGCGATGCGGAAGAGGAGATAGGAGATCGTCACCTCGCGGCGGGTGGGCTCGGGCAGCAGCGGAATGGCGAGCGCGAAGGTCCGGCTGGTGGCGATCAGGAGCTGTTCCAGATCGGGTTCCCGCCAGGTGGTCTCTGGGTGTCGTCTCCGGCTGCACGGGCAGAGAATAGCACCCTCGAAAGCGCTTCTAGATCACCTCGGTACCGGTGACTTTCTCGCCGCGCAGGGCCTCGGCCAGAAGGCCCGGGGTGAGGCCGTTGGCGAGCAGCGAAGGGATGCCGAGACCGGCCAGCTCCAGCGCCGTCTCCAGGCGATGGCGCATGCCGCCCGTGACGTCCGTGCCGGCGGGAGCGCCGATGGCACCCAGGGCTTCGGCGAAGGTCTCGGCGGTGACCCGCGGCACGGTGCGCCCGGCGGAATCCCAGAGCCCGTCCGTCTCGCCGAGCCAGACGGCGCGGCGAATCTTGAGCCCGCGGCCCAGGAGCCGGGGAGCCAGCAGGCGGAAGAGGCGCTCGGTGGAGCAGATCGAGACGCCCCACTCCCGGTCGAGCACCACGTCGCCGTAAAGCACGGGCAGCAGCCCGCGCTCCAGGGCCAGGAGGAGGGGCTCCAGGTCGATCTCGGCCGGCTGCCCCGCCACGGCGACGACGCAGCTCGACGGCGCCATGGAGAAGGCCTGGACGCCGGCCTCCAGGAGGGCGGCGAAGACGATGCGATGCAGGGCCGCGGCCCTCTCCTGCGTGCGGCAGGCGCCCGCGAGCTGCTCGGGGGAGAGAGGGCCCCGGCCGATGCCATGGCGCTGGGCGGCGACGTGGCCGAAGGAGCCGCTGCCGTGGGCGACCAGCAGAGAGAAGGGAGCGCCGGCGGTGGCGCGGGCGATCTCCTCCGCGAGACGGGCGATCACCTCGCGGCGGGGGGACTCCTCCCGCGCCTTCTCGGTGATCAGGCTGCCGCCGAGCTTCAGGAGGACGACGTCACGCATCCTGGGGATCTAGAACAGGTGCTCCGTCTCCCGGTCCGGCCCGTCGCCGACGCCATCGCGGATCACGAAGCCCACGGCCGGGAGGTCTTCCAGGCGATCGGCGACGTCGTCCTCGGCGTCCGGGTCGCAGATGACGTGGACATTGGCGCCGGCGTCCATGGTGGCCCAGGCGGCGAGACCTTCCTGGCGCAGCTCGCGCACGGCTCGCAGCACGGCGATCGTCCCCGGGCTCCAGTAAAAGACCGGCGGATGGGAGGACATGGCGATCAGGTGGAGATCGACCGCCTCTTCCTCCAGCACCGGCCCGAGGGCCGAGAGATCGCGTTTGCGGATGGCCCGGCGCACCTTGTCGAGCCGCTCGGGCAGCAGCTCCTGGCGCTTGGCGTGGTAGGGACTGGTGAGGGCGCGGCGGTGGCCGTCGAGGGAGGAAACGGTCTTGGGGCCGATTTCCACCACGGCGATGACGTCCCGCAGCTCCCAGTGATCGGCTTCGAACAGCGGCTTGGCGTAGCTGCCGTCGTCGTCGGCCTTGGTCTCGCCCTTGGGCGCGGCCCACTCGACGTAGCCGCCGTAGACCGAGCGGCTGGCGGAGCCCGAGCCGCTGCGGCGGGCGAGCAGGGAGAGCTCGGCGTCCGTCGCCTTCTTCTCGAAGGCTCCGGCGGCGGCGAGAGTCAGCGCGGCGAAGCCGGAGGCGGAGGAGGCGAGGCCGCCGGCCGTGGGGAAGGTGTTGCGGGTGGCGACCCGCACCGCCTCCTTGCGGCCGGCCCAGGCGCGGACGCGGTCCAGATGCTCGCGCACCCGGCGGTCGAACTCGGGGCTGAGGCTGCCGAAACCGCCATGGGGCTCGGCTAGCCAGACCTCGTCCTGGCCCTCGTGGCCCAGAGTTTCGACGGTACAGAGGGTGACGCAGCTGTCGAGAGTCATGGAAATCGACGAGTTGAGGGGGATGGCCCGGTCGAGGTCGCGGGCTCCCCAGTACTTGATGAAGGCGATGTTGGCCGGCGCGGATACGGTGGCCTTGCTCATGCGTCGGTCTCCCGGCGGAGCCCGTCGGCTCCGAGACGAACAGAGTGGAAAGACAGTGACTGGAGGAACGGCCAGGCGGCGATCCTTTCAGTCTCCGGATGATAGACCAGAACGGAGCCGGCGCCCGGCCCGGAGAGCGAGCCGGCCCCCGAAACCTTGGCGGCGCCGCCCTCGGCCTCGATCTGGCGGACGAGGGCGCGGACCGGGCCGGGCACCACCCCCAGCTCCTCCAGGCAGGCCTGGCACTCGCGGATCAACCCCACGGTCACCGCGGCGTCCTCCGCCGGCTGCTCGAGCTGGGCGCGAAAGCCCCGGGTGGCCCCTTCGATGCGGTCCAGCAGGCGCTCGTGGGCGGCGGGGTCCCGGTCGCGGCGGGCGCGGACGGCGGCCACCACGGCTCCGGTCGACTCGGCCGGCGTTCCCGTGTCGTAAACCCGCAGCCTGCGGAGCAGGGGAGAGATGATCGCGAGACGTTCCACCTCCAGACCGCCGGTTTGCAGCTTGCGTGCCCAGAGGAGCCCGCCGAGGAGCACCGTGGTGCTGTCCACCCCCGAGGGGAGGCCGTGCTGGCGGCGCTCGACCTCCAGGGCCAGCTCCTCGATCCTATGGAGATCGAGAGGCTCGCCGCGGAAGGCCAGGGCGCCCGCGATCACCGCCACGGCCGTGGCCGCCGAGCTGCCGAAGCCCGAGCCGATGGGCAGATCGGACTCCACACGTAGCGCGAGGCCCGCCAGGAGATCCTCTCCCAGCGCGGACTCCCCCAGGGCCACTTTCACCACATGGGCGGGGTCTTCCCGCTGCACGGCGCGGAAGCGCTCGGGAGCGGGATCGCGGGAATAGGCCTGCCAGCTCTCCTGAACCGACCGGGCGTAGGCGCGCAGGGCTTCCCACGAGGTCTCCTCCAGGTGGCCAAGGCCTGGAAGATCGAGCCGAACGGCAGTGTCTGACCGCGGCGCGATGCGGACGGTGAGCCGCAGGTCGAGGGCGGCGACGAGCGCCGGGCGGCCATAGACCACCGCGTGCTCGCCCATCAGGATCAGCTTGCCGGGAGCGGAGACGGCGATCGAGGCCATCGCCCTCCTAGATCAGCAGGTTGGAAATCTCGCCGCGCCCGAGCTTCTCGTGGGCCCGCGCCAGATCGTTGGAGGTGAAGGCGGCCATCAGCGACATCTCGCCGGCAAGGACGACGGCGCCGAGGATCTCCGCCAGCCGGGCCACGGCCTCGCCGCGGCGCTCCGGATCGGGGGAGACGCCGAGCAGGGCGAGGGCCTCGCGCTGGGTGTCGAGCGCCGTGCCGCCGCCGATGGCCCCCAGGGGAACGTCGGGCATGAAGATCGACGCGAACACCGAGTCGGGCCCCCGCGACTCGATACAGGTGATGCCCATCGAGCCCTCGACGACGTGGGCCGGATCCTGCCCGGTGGCGATGAAGAACGCCGCCAGGACGTTGGCGTAGTGGGCGTTGAACCCCAGGGAGCCGGCGGCGATCGAGCCCAGGAGGTTCTTGCGGTACTGCACCTCGACGAGGCTGCGGGCATCGGTCTTGAGGATGTGGTGGAGGATGGGCCCGTCGAGCAGGACCTCGGCGTAGATGCGCTTGCCGCGGCCCTCCTGGAAGTTGACGTGGGCCGCCTTCTTGTCCACGCAGTAGTTGCCGGAGAGGCCGATGCAGGGCACCCCCGTCGCCGGCTCGATCAGCTCGTTGACCACCCGGTCGCAGGCGATGGTCGCCATGTTCATGCCCATGGCGTCGCCGGTGTCGAAGCGGAAGCGGAGGAACACCGTGGTGCCGAAGACGTAGGGGCGCACCTCGAGCAGCCGCAGATAGCGGCTGGTCGACTCGGTGAGCGCGCGAACCTCCTCCTCGTGATCCTGGATCCATTGCACGAAGGCCTGGGTCTGAACGATGCCGGAGGTGCGGAAGACGGGAGCGCGGGTCATCCCCACGTCCTCGATGCGCACCACGGCTCCCCCGGCCTCCCGCAGGGCGGCGCAACCCCGGTTGGTGCTCGCCACCAGGGCGGCCTCGGTGGTGGCGAGCGGCACGTAGAAATCGCCGTCCGCGTACTTGCCGCGTACCTTGAGCGGCCCCACCACCCCCATGGGGATCTGGGCGACGCCGATGAAGTTCTCGCAGTTGCGGCGGGAGGCCCGCTGGACGTCCAGCGAATGGTGGCCGATGTTGGAGAGCTCCGTGCGGGTCAGCTCCTCCAGGGCCTGGCGGCGGATCTCGGCCGCCTCTTCCGGAGTGAGATCCCTGGGGAGCTCGTGAAAGCGGCGTTCCCCATCCACGAGCGAGCGGACCAGCTCGTCGCGGGTGAGGGATACGGAAGCGGCTTGATTGGCCATCTTGCTCATCTTATGACCCTTTTAGGAGCGGCACACGCCGGAGCTCCCCGATGGTTTTCACTCCGAGGCAGAACATACAGATCTTGAGCTCCCTTGAAATGCGCCGCACCTTCTCGGCCACCTTCTCGGGAGAAACGGTCGCCGGCTCCAGGAAGGGGTACGCCATCCCCACCAGGTCGGCGCCCAGGGCGATGCACTTGGCGGCGTCGAGCCCATTGCGCACGCCGCCGCTGCCGATCACCGTCAGTCCCTCGACGCGCCGCACCTGGCGGATCGATTCCGGCGTCGGGATTCCCCAGCCTGCAAAGAGCTCGCCGATCGCGAGGTCGCCGGCCCGCTGGGCCTCGATGCGCGCCCAGCTCGTGCCGCCCACGCCGGCCGTATCGACGATCCGCACCCCGACGCCTGCCAGGGCACGGGCCGTGGACTCGGAGATGCCGCAGCCGATCTCCTTGACCACCACCGGCACGCCGAGCTCGGCGACCACCGTGCCGATCCGGGCCAGGAGGCCGGAGAAGTTGCACTGCCCCTCGGGCTGAATCGCCTCCTGGAGGGGGTTCAGGTGGAGGATCAGGGCGTCGGCCCCGATCATCGACACCGCGTCCCGGCACGCCTGGACCCCCAGGCCGTAGTTGAGCTGGACGGCGCCCAGGTTGGCGAGCAGAACGGCGTTGGGAGCGACCTCGCGAACCCGGAAGCTCTCCGCCTGGCTGGGATCCTCCAGCGCCTTGCGCTGCGAGCCGACGCCGACCGCGATGCCGGCGGCTTCGGCCCCGGCCGCCAGGTTGCGGTTGATCTGCCCGGCCGTCGCGGTGCCTCCGGTCATGCTGGAGATGAGGAAGGGCGCCGCCAGGCGGCGCCCCAGGAAGCTCACGCAGGTGTCGATGGCGTCGAGATCGATCTCCGGCAGCGCCGTGTTGTCGAAGCGGTAGTCGTCGAAGAAGTTCCGCCCGAGCTGCATGCGCTCTTCGAGGGCGAGCCGGATGTGCTCCAGCTTGCGGTCGCGCTCGGGCGCGTCACCGGAAGCCGCGCCTTCGGGCGCCAGAGTCGCCATGCCGGACGGTCCGCTCACTGCTCGCGCTCTCGCAGGTAATCGATCAGTCCGGCGAGGAAAAGCCGGCCATCGGCGGCCAGGCCGAAGGGGGCGAGGGCGGCCAGAGCCGCCCGGGCGGTGCGCAGGCGCTCGGCGATCATGCCGGTCACGGCGGCGCGAGCCCCGGTCTCCTCCAGCACCCGCACGGCCGCCGCCACCTGAGCCGCCGTGGCGTCGGGATTGCCGAGGGCGGCTTCCAAAGCCTGCCGCTGGCCGGCATTCGCCGCCTCCTGGGCGCGGTGGATGAGGAAGGTGTACTTGCCCTCCCGCAGATCGGCGTCCACCGGTTTGCCCACGGTGCCCGCGTCGCCGAACATCCCCAGCAGGTCGTCCTGGAGCTGGAAGGCCTCGCCCACCGCGGCCCCGTAGCGGGAGAGGTCGGCGAAGGCCGCGGCCGGCGCGCCGGCAAGAAGGGCGCCAAGCTGGATGGGGCGCTCGCAGGTGTAGCGGCCGGACTTGAGGCGCAGCACCCGCAGCAGCTCCTCTTCCGTTGCCGCCCGTTGCTGCGCCACCAGGATTTCCAGATACTGGCCGCCGACCACCTCCTGGCACATGGCGCAGAAGCAGCGGGCGAGCTCGCCATGACTCCTGGGGAAGGCGGGAGCGGCCAGCTCCACGGCCCAGCTCTGAGCCAGATCGCCCAGCAGAATGGCCACCGACCGCCCGAAGTCCGCGGCGTCGCCCTTGAGGCCGCGGGCCTGGTGGGCGTCGCGGAAGCGCACATGGGCCGCCGGCAGGCCGCGCCGGACCTCGGCGTGGTCCATGATGTCGTCGTGAATCAGGAGGTAGGTGTGGAGCAGCTCCGTGGCCAGGGCCAGGGGGAGGGCCTCCTCCTCGCTGGTGCCGCCGAAGGCACGATAGGAGAAGTACACCAGGGCCGGGCGCAGGCGCTTGCCGCCGTGGGTGGCGAGCTGGCCCACACCGTCGATCAGCTCCACCATCTCCGGAGTTTCGCCGGCCGTCGCCTGCTCACGCCTCGCCTCCAGCCAGGTGGCGAGGCGGCGCTCCAGCACGGCCCGGAAACCGGCGAGGAGATCATGGAAACTGTCAGGCACCGCCGGTGGCCGGTCGGTCGCGAGTGCCTCTGTGGATAGTCCCATGCCGTCGTCTTACCCCGGTATTTGATCCCGTTTTGATCTGCTGACTCGCAAGTGAGGTGGGAAGCATTGCCCGACCCCGCAAAGCATAACCGAAAACAACCCGGCGGCGTCGCTGGCCGGTACCGGGCTGATTGTAAGCGAAAGAACTTTGCGATGCAAAGCCCGAGGGAGGGAGCCCCGACTCCGTCGCCATCCCCCGACCGGGAGAATAGGGAGAGCAGTGGCGTGCGCCCCCGTGAGCCATCGTTATCGCCTGCCGGCCCCGCCCGGGCATAAATGCCGGGGCTAGTGAATGGCGCCCCCTGAAGGGGACTTGAAGCCGGATTCATCCGGCGTCCTCAACTAGCCCCGGCATTTATGCCCGGGCGGAGGTGCGCACCTCAATCCCCTTCCTTCATACGCCGCCGGTGCGGACCACAGCCGGTCAGCGTAATGAGGCCCTTGGGGGGAGACCTGCGATAGGCTGGGCCCCCATTCCTTTGAGGAGAACCTCCATGAGTCTCGATCTCTACACCGTGGATGCCTTCACGGACCGCGCCTTCGCCGGCAATCCGGCGGCGGTCTGCCTGTTGACCGAGCCCCGCGACGCGGCCTGGATGCAGTCCGTCGCCCGGGAGATGAGCCTGTCCGAGACCGCCTTCCTCCACCCCCGGACTCCGCGGACGGAAGGCTGGAGCCTGCGCTGGTTCACTCCGGCCATCGAGGTGGAGCTGTGCGGGCATGCCACCCTGGCGAGCGCCCATGTGCTGTGGCGGTCGGGACGACTGGCGGCCGGCGAGACGGCGCGTTTCCACACCCTCAGCGGCGTTCTCACGGCCGAGCAGCGGGGAGACTGGATCGAGCTGGACTTTCCCGCCCGCGCGGCGGCCGAGACCCCGGCGCCCGAGGGGCTCGTCGACCTGCTGGGTGGGGAAGCGGTGTTCGTGGGGAAGAGCCGCTACGACTATCTGGTGGAGCTGCCGTCGGAAGCGGCCGTCCGCGGCGCCGCTCCCGACCCGCGCCGGCTGGCGGCCTTGCCGGTACGCGGCGTCATGGTCACGGCCCGGGCGGCGGCTGGACCCTACGACTTCGTCTCCCGCTTCTTCGCCCCAGGCTCGGGGGTCGACGAGGACCCGGTGACCGGCTCCGCTCACTGCACTCTGGGACCCTACTGGGCGCCGCGCCTGGGGAAGACCGAACTCCTCGCCTATCAGGCGTCAGCCCGCGGCGGCATCCTGAGGGTCCGCGTTGAAGGAGAGCGGGTATTGCTCGGCGGGCAGGCGGTCACCATTGTCGAGGGCCGCCTGCACGCCGAGTGAGATTTTCAGGGCTTGCGTTTGCCGTCCGGCCCGTCTCCGGGCTCATTGGGCTCCTCCGGCCCATCGGGCCGAAGCGCGCGGGCCAGCGTATCGTGGAGATAGCGTAAGAAGCGATGGAAGCCGTCCAGCATCTCGCTCATCGCTTTCTCCTCCTCGGGCGGCAGCGCCTGCCGCCGGCCGAGGATCCGTTGCACGTTCTGCCGGTCGCTCAAGGGAGCTCCCGCGGCTGAGGCCGCCTCACCCTCCGCCTCCTCGGTGCCCCCGGCTCCCTCACCCCGGCGCCGCATCCCTTCGGGCCTACCATTGATGATCTGAATGGCGTTGTGCAGGTCGTTCAGATCGCAGGTCAGAGTGCCCAGGATCTTCTCCAGCGTCTCGAGCGATGGCCGCTGCCGGCCCGTTTCATAGGCCGAGAGCATGCCCTTGGTAATGCCGGCGGTCTCGGCCACTTCGTACTGCTTTCTGCCGCGCCGGTCTCGCAGCCACCGTAGCGCCTGGCCGAGACCGTTCAAGATGGGTTTGCGCACGATGCGTATCTCCTCAGACCCCTTCAGGGATCGTGGTGGGTCGGTTCCGTCCCCCAGGTACGACAGCATAGGCGTAACATGAGCGTAAGTCAAGCCGCCGAGAGGCGTAACTATGCTCATCCTCCGCGCCGTCGTGCTGCTGGCAAGAGTGAACAGCCTACCCCACGACGCAGGGGTCCGGGGGACTCCGCCGCCGCGGACGATCGGAATTACAACGAGGGGGATGGGGAAAGGTAAGCGGCAGGAGCCGGCGAGGAGGAGGAATCCCGTCGATGGGCTATAGTTTGAAGTACCAGGGAGCCGCCTTCGGCGGTGCCGTCACGGTCGGAGGATCGCCCCTCTCAGCGACCGCCCGGCGGCCGGGTTGCCGGCCCATGCCGCCTCCAGACCCAGCAAAGATCGCGCCAACATTCTCTTGGAGGACCCAATGGAGATCAGGAAAGTCGGCGTCGTCGGCGCCGGAGTGATGGGAATCGGATTGGGACAGAGCCTGGCGCAGACCGGGCATGAAGCGGTCCTCGTGGATGTCTCCGCGGCCGCCCTGGACCATGCCCGGCAGGAGATCCGCCAGGGGCTGCGGTTTCAGGGGATGTTTCAGAAGAGCGAGAAGCGGGAGGACGCCAAGACCGTTCTCGGCCGGATCTCCTTCACCACCGACCTCACGGCGCTGGCGGAGGTCGACTTCCTCATCGAGAACGTTCCCGAGAAGTGGGAGATCAAACGCGAGGTCTACCCCAAGCTCGATTCCATCTGCCCGCCGCGGGCCGTCTTCGCCGTCAATACCTCGTGCATCTCCATCACCCGTGTCGCGGCGCTGACCCGGCGGCCCGACCGGGTGCTCGGCATGCACTTCATGAACCCTGTTCCCCTCAAGCCCATGGTGGAGGTGATCCGCGCTCACCACACCAGCGACGAGACGCTGGAGACCGCCCGCCAGCTCCTGCGGCAGATGGGCAAGGATTGCATCGTCGTCGGCGACCTGCCGGGATTCGTCTCGAACCGCATCCTGATGCTCACCGTCAACGAAGCCGTCTGCGTGCTGCAGGACGGCGTCGCCACCGCCGAGCAGGTGGACCAGCTGTTCAAGACCTGTTTCGGGCACAAGATGGGCCCTCTCGAGACCGCCGACCTCATCGGTCTCGATACGATCCTCTACTCGATCGAGGTGCTCTACGACAGCTACGCCGACTCCAAGTTCCGCCCTTCGCCGCTGCTGCGGAAGATGGTCGACGCCGGCCTTCTGGGCCGCAAGAGCGGCAAGGGCTTTTACGATTACGGCCTCGGCGGCTAGAATCGCTCCATGGACGAGACTCAGCTCAAGATCAAGGAATTCCTGTCGCGGTTCTTCAAGAGCCACGACCTCAAGGTAGACGAGGACATCTTCTCCCTGGGCTTCGTGAGCTCGCTGCTGGCCATGCAGCTCGTCGCCTTCGTCGAGAAGGAGTTCGATATCCAGGTCGAGGACGCCGACCTCGACCTCGACAACTTCCGCTCCATCCGGGCGATTTCCGATCTCGTCGCGCGCAAGAGCGCGCCGGCGCCGGCCTGAGCCGCCCATGCAGCTCGAGCTCACGGCCGGGCAGCGCGCGGCGCGCGGCGAGTTTCGCGGCTTCGTGGCGGCGGAGATCCTTCCCCATGCGGACCGGTGGGATCGTGAAGCGGCCATCTCGCGCCAGGTGATCGAGGCCCTGCAGGCGAGGAGCTACCTGGGCTCGAACGTCGCAGCCAAGTTTGGTGGCGTGGGCCGCGACATGATCACCTACGGCCTGCTTACCGAGGAGATCGCCCGCGGTTGCTCCTCCGTGCGCTCGCTGCTGACCGTGCACGACATGGTCGCCCACGCCATCCAGCGCTGGGGGAGCGCCGAGCAGCGCGAGCGGTTCCTGCCGGTTCTCGCCCGCGGCGAGATGCTGGGCGCCCTCGCCCTTTCCGAGCCGAACGCCGGCAGCGATGCCGCCAGCGTCGAAACCACGGCGGTGAAATCCGGCGGCGAGTGGGTGCTCGACGGCCGCAAGAAATGGACGACCTTCGGCCAGATCGCGGGTCTCTTCCTCGTGCTCGCCCGCTGCGAGGACCAGCCCACCGCCTTCCTCGTCGAGCGGGAGGCCCCCGGCCTCGCCGTCGAGCCCCTGCGGGGAGTCTGGGGAACCCGCGCCTCGCAGCTCGCCGAGCTCACCTTCAAGGATTGCCGTATCCCGCAGGGGAACCTGATCGGGCGTGCCGGCTTCGGCCTCACTCACATCATCGCCGCCGCGCTGGAGCATGGGCGCTACAGCGTCGCCTGGGGTGCCGTGGGCATCGGCCAGGCGTGCCTCGACGCCTGCCGGACTTACACGGCGGAGCGCCGGCAGTTCGGGGAGCCTCTCGCGGACCATCAGCTCATCCGCCGCCTGCTGACGGACATGATCGTCAACGTCCGCGCCGCGCGCCTCCTCTGCCTGCGGGCCGGCTGGCTGCGCGATCAGCGCGATCCCGCCGCCGCCATGGAGGGCATGGCGGCGAAGTACTTCGCCTCCACCATGGCCGTGCGTGCCGCCAACGACGCCGTGCAGATCCACGGCGCCAACGGCCTGAGCGACGAGTATCCCGTCGGCCGCTATCTGCGCGACGCCAAGGTGACGGAGATCATCGAGGGCAGCACGCAGATCCAGCAGATCTCCATCCCCAAGTTCGATTTCGAGGAGTTTTGATGCCGGTGGCCGTCAAGTGCGTCGTCTGGGACCTCGACAACACGATCTGGGAAGGCATCCTGCTCGAAGATCCCGAGGTGCTCCTGCGCCCGGAAGTGCCCGGCATCCTCAGGACGCTCGACGAGCGGGGCATCCTGCTCTCCATCGCCAGCCGCAACGACCACGAGGCCGCCTTCTCCAAGCTGCGGGAGCTGAGGCTCGACGACTACTTCCTCTATCCCCAGATCAACTGGAATTCCAAAGCCGCTTCCATCGCGCGGATCGCCAAGGATCTGAACCTGGCTCTCGATGCCTTCGCCTTCGTGGACGATCAGCCGTTCGAGCGCGAGGAGGTGGCCTTCAGCCACTCGGGCGTGCTGTGCATCGACTCGGCCGATCTGGAGGGTTTCCTCGACCGTCCCGAGCTCAATCCCCGCTTCATCACCGAGGACTCCCGCCTGCGGCGCCGGATGTACCAGGCGGACATCGCCCGCAACCGCGAGGAGGCGCAGTTCGTGGGACCCACGGAGGAGTTCCTGGCCACCCTGGGCATGGTCTTCACCATCGCGCCCTGCCGTGAAGAGGACCTCAAGCGGGCAGAGGAGCTGACGGTGCGCACCCATCAGCTCAACACCACCGGCTACACCTACTCCTACGAGGAGCTGGACGTCCTGCGGCAGTCGCCCGGCCACGAGCTGCTCATCGCGAGCCTCGAGGACCGGCACGGCGCTTACGGCAAGATCGGCCTGTCGCTGGTGGAGAAGGGCCTTGAGGTCTGGACGGTGAAGCTCCTGCTCATGTCCTGCCGCGTCATGTCCAAGGGAGTGGGGACGATCATGATCCAGCAGCTCCTGCGGCGGGCGAAGGAAGCCGGCGTCAAGCTGCGGGCCGAATTCGTCTCCAACAACCGCAACCGCCAGATGCTCATCACCTACCGCTTCGCGGGTTTCAAGGAGATCGAGAGGGTGGGAGAGGTGGCCGTGCTGGAAAACGACTTCTCGGCCCTCCAGCCGCCGCCGCCCTACGTGGACCTGCGTCTCCCCGGGTAGCTCGGGCACGCGCCAGGGCAGAGACCCCGCTCGCTACGGGCGTCTCGCCGCCAGCCCGAACGCCGGAGCCGTGAAAAGCGCGTGCACACTTAGAGGACGGTGCGGCCCCTGCGCCCCATGCCGGGGCGGAGCCGGACGCCGTACCTCGAAAGGTGTTCCCATGCTCCGCAGGACCGGTTTCCTTGTCCTCATCGTGCTGCTTTGTCTTTCGGTGGTCACCCCGGTGATCGCCGCTGGCCCCCAAGGTCCCGTGCCACGACCGGCTGAACACACCTCCGGTTTCCTCGGTGTACTGTGGCACGCCCTCGCGAGTCTCTTTGCACTACCGGACGACCTTACGACCGCGGCGGGCACATGCTCTGGAGAGCGCGGCTCGATCATGGACCCGAACGGCTGCCCAAGCGCCGGGAATCAGGGGGCCAAGATTGATAGCGGCTCCCTCATGGACCCCAACGGCTAGCGCGGACATTTCGTTCCGTGCTGGCGTCTCCATCGTACCACCAGCACGGATCTTTTTTCCATCTCTGCGGAACTCTTTCTGCGGTAGACTAGCGAAAAGCAAGGAACTGCATGCACTGAACAGGGAGGGATTCATGGCGGACATTCACCTGACCCGTGATCTCCTTTGGGCGGTCACCCGCGGCGAGCTGCCGGCGAGCGTGATCACCCAGATTGGGACGCAGCACCTCATGAGCCTGTGCGCCACATGCCGGCAGGAGATCATCGCCTTCCAAAGAGAGCGAGCCGCCCCGGTGACGGCCGACTATGACCGGGTCTTCCATCTCCTCCCCGCGGTGCTTGCTGAGCAGGTTCCCCGACTGGAACGAGAGCAGCGTGGGGCCGCCCGCGACCTCGAGGAGCTCCTTGCCCTACCTCGCGAGGAGCGCGTCCACAAGGTGGAGCGAGCCCGGAACCGCTTTCGCAGCCCAGCGCTGGTGCGCCTCTTGGTGGCTGAGAGCCGTAAGCGGGTACCGGCGGACGCCGCAGAGGCATTCCAACTCGCCCGGCTGGGACGGCTTGTTGCTCACTGCAACCCTCAGATGCCCGGCGCCTTCGATCTTATTGCCCTGGCGACGGCCCAGATGGCCAATGCATGTAGAGTGCTCGACGATACTCGGCAGGCAGACGAGCACTTTGCCCACGCCCGCTATGTCATTACGCATCATGGCGTGACGGACACGGAGATCCTCGCCCGTGTGGACTACTTGGAAGGCTCGCTCCGAATGGACCAGCGCCAGTTTCTTGAGGCCGAGGAGTTGCTGGCCCGTGCGGCGATGCTCTACAGGGTCAGCGGCGACCTCGTCGAGTCGGCGCGGGTTCTCGTCACCCTCGGAGGGATGTATTTCTTCCAGGGCGACCGGACGCGCGCCATTGAGGCTACGACTGCGGCGCTAAAGGGAATTCAGGTGGATCGCGATCCGCGGCTCTATCTCTGTGCCCGCTACAACCTGGCGCGCTACGTGACCGAGGACGGGCAATATGACGAGGCGGCGGATATCCTGAGTGTCGATGAGGATCTCTACCGGGAGTTCCCCGAGGCCTGGACCCAGCTCCGCCTCACCTGGCTGCGCGGCAAGATCGCGGCCGGCCGCGGCGAGAGCGATACGGCGGAGAAAGCCTTCCTGGCAGCCCGGGACGGATTCCTCGCCGCGGGACATGGATACGACGCCGCGATGGTCGCGATCGAGGATCTCACTCTTCTTTATCTCCGCGAGGGCCGCACGGCCGACGTGAAGCGGCTGGCGGAGGAGATCCTCCCCATCTTCCAAGCGCAGGACGTCCATCGCGAGGCTTTGGCCGCCCTGAGGCTCTTCCAGGAGGCCGCCCGCCAGGAGCAGCTCACCGTCCAGGCTGTCCAGAAGTACGTGAAATATCTTCGGGATGCCCGCACCGACCCCTCGATCCCGTTCCGGCCGCAGCCTTAGCCCCAGTTGGCCGTCCTGGAAAACAACTTCTTGGCCCTCCAGCCGCCGCCGCCCTACGTGGACCTGCGGCTCCCCGGGTAGGGGGAGCCTTTCGGAACAGCGGGAAATCCCTTTTCCCAGCGGGGGAGAGCTTCCCCCAGTTGGGGAGAGGCTTTCCCGAGTTGGGGAAAGCTTCCCCCAGTGGGGGACGGGTTTTCCCCAGTTGGGGAGAGCTTCCCCAACTGGGGAATTGCTTTCCCCAACTCGGGAGAGGGATTTTTCGAGTTGGGGAAGGCTTCCCCAACTGGGGAGAGCCTTTCCCCAACTGGGGAGAGCCTTCCCCCGCTCGTTTCAGGGTCGCCCGCCGCACCGACCCCCCTCGATTCCGTTCCAGCCGATGCAGCCTTAGCCACCTGCTTCCCGGCGGCGCAGCCACAAGAGGAGCGCTCCACCCATCGCCAACAAGGTAGCAAACGCCATGAGGGCCGCTCGCGAGAGCGTCGGAATCTCGGCTGCCCCCACGCAGGCGAATGGGCCGGAGAGGAATTCAATCGAGCTCCCCGCAGGCAGATCGGATGTCAGGTCGTTAAGCTGTCCCGTGCCGTCCAACTGATAGAGACGCCCGTTCTTTTGGCTCATGATGAAGAGCGTGCCGTCCGGTGCGAAACGCAGGTTGGATGGATTCTGGATGCCGGAGGCCCCGGCCACGGCGACGTCCAGGAATTCTCCAGTCGTCGCGTTGTAGCGCAGGATGTCACCACTGTTCCTGCTTCCCACGTAGAGCCTTCCCGAGGCATCGATGGCGAGCGGGCTCGGCTTGTCCAACAGACCGCCTTTCGCATACACCGCACCCAGGAAAACGCCTGCGGGAAAACGTGTTCCTGCTGAGGAGTAACGCAGCACCTGAGAGTTGCCAAAATCAGCAATGAAAAACGATCCTCCTGGACCGAAAACAGTACCATCCGCATCGGAGAACGAATCGGATATGAACGTGCCCAAAAGAGCTCCCGTTTGGCCATTGTAACGTTTCACTGGGCCGCCGGCCTCGGTAACGTAGAGATTGCCATCGGGACCAAACTTCAGCGAATGGGAGTGGACGATCGCAGCGTCCCCGAAGTTACCCAAGAACCTGCCATCGCAAGGGTCAAATCGACGAACCGGTCCATTCCTGTGAGGCAGCACGTACAGGGCGCCGTCGGGGCCCAGGGTAAAAGCAACCGGATCGCCGAGCCCCGTGATGAACGGCACAAAGTGTCCTGTCTGGGAGTTTCGGCGGTAGATCGTTCCAGTATCGAGAGATTGTACGAGGACTGTGTAGGATCCATCTAGAGATCGGCTTAGCCTTTTGGGGAACTGGGAAATCTGGGCCGCCGAAAGCTGCGCAGCAAGAAACACAACGGTGAAGCCGATGAGTCGTTTCATGCCAACCCCCTCTCGGGCAAGGTAAGGGACTTTGCCGGCTCGCAGGTATGCGGGCGGGGAACGCCGTCCCGGCCGAGTTCATTTTCAGAATTGCTGAGGATCTAAGGATACGGAGAGGTGGACTCAAGCGCAAGGAAGTGCAGTGTTTTGCATAAGCCTCGCAGGTGCCGCCGACGGGAAGCGGTTGGCACCATCGGCCTGGAGGGGACACGCGGGGTCACTAGTCGATATCGTCCAGCTCCCGGTACCGAAGAGCCGGGATACGTGGCGTGCGGACCTCGAAACCGCGCTGGCGGTCCATGGCCTCGAAGATCTCGATCTTGTAGGCGAGGCCCTCGGGCTCGCCGGCGTCCGACCAGTCGTGGCGATGCTCCCAGGTCTCCTCGGAACGAATGAGCGGCCACCCCGCCAGGGCCAGATGGAGCGCATGCGGACCACGATAGGACAACTGTGGGGAGGATGGCTACAAGGGAGGCGCCACCGAGAAGCGGGCGGCGTAGACGTCGAAGTCGGTCCCCGTATCGGGAGAGAACCCGAGCTCGACATGCCAGGCGATGGCGAAGATGCCGTTGGGGCCGAAGGCGACTCTGGGCGCCTCGCCGCAGGCGGCGTCACCAGGGGCCGCGGGGAACTCAGGACCCGCCGGCGTGCCGTCCCGGCGGTAGAGCCGGGCCCGGATCTGAATGCAATCCGGGCGAGCCGGGGAGAAGCTCTCCCATGCCACCGCGAAGTTGCCGTCGCGGTCCATCGCGACCTTGGGAACGAAGTCCTTTTCCATCCGGTCCTCATTCACACGAAACTCTGGCCCTACCTTCTCTCCGGTCTTTGAGAAGCGTTGCCCGAAGATGGAGCGGAGCAGCCCTCCGGGGAACTGCGTTTGCCAGACGACCACGAAGTCACCTGCCGCGTCCGCGGCCACAGCCGCGTCACCTTGTATGCCTCGGAGAGTTGAGTTGACGACGAATTCCTGGCTGATCGGCACACCGAGTGAAGAGAAGCGCCGGGCGTGGATATCGGAGTAGTCGCGGGAGTCGGGATCGCCGTTGCCAAGAGACCAAACGACGGTCACGTTGCCATATCCATCCGCTGCCACGTTCCGGGTGGCATTGTCAGACGCCCCTGAAAGCCTACGTGGAATTTGAAAAAAAGGACTCGCCAGAGAATCGTCCGGAGCGAGAATCCGGCCGTAGAGGCTCACTTTCCGCTTGGGGCAGATTTCGCAAAGCGATCCGAGATTGGCAAGGAAGACGCCGCCGTTGGGGAGTCTGGCGGCGGCAGTCCTCAGGAACGCCGAAGGGGGTGCCGGGGAAATCAGAAATCGATCTGTCAGAGGAGCTCCCGCCGCGCTGAACCGTTGTCCGTAGACCCGGGTAAAACCGTTCGCGTCGCTTCGAGCGTAGAAGACCTCAAGAGATCCATCTCGCCTTGTCAGGATCTGCGTTTCTTCAACAGGCGTGAACGGGATATCGCTGGTATCTGCCAAGACTAGAGCGGGACCCAACTCCCCCTGCGGCGAAACGGTTCTCGCCATTACGCGATCGAAGTCCGCCTCGAAACCGATGCTGTCCAACCAGGCGACCCAGAGATTGCCGTTTTCGTCGAACTGAAGATCCGGCTGATTTTGATTGCCGACACTCGGTGGATTGACCAGGAACGCCGCGCCGATGGGACTTTGGGCCTCAAGGCAGGAGGCGAATAGACATGCTGCTGCGAATGCCACGATCTGGAGCCAATCCGTTCCCTGATGTCTATTCTTCATGGTCCGCCCTTCTTTCAATCCACTGAGCTCACAGGAGTCTCGTCTTCCAGTGGGTGTCCGTGAGCATCGTAACGCCTTTCCCGCAGCCCTCTGCCCTGACCTCCGGCTCCGAGACCCTCCCAGACCACCCGGAAGCTTCCGTCCCGCTGTACCCTGAAGGCGACCAGCCGCCCGACTCCGGCGTGAGTCGAGCTGATCCGGATGGGGTGTCCCGAGAGAATACCGCCCCGCGAGATCCGCTGCGCATAGACATCGCCCCCTCCATGCTTCCGGTCCTCCACGGTCCAAGCGACCCACAGGTTCGCCTGACCGTCGGATTGCACGAGCGACATCGTCGACGTTCCACCCCCTGGGTCCGGCGGCAAGCCAATGGTATCCCCGACAGGGGCGCCCGTGACGTCGAAGAGTTGAACCTCAATCGAGCTTGGTTGGTCCTCGAGGGCGTAGCGGGTCCAGCTCACCACAAAGTTGTTGTCAGGATCTGCGGTCACACTCGGCTCCGCCTGTTGGCCTTCCGAGGAATGGCTCACCAGGAAGGTGCCGCTGAGTGGATTACCGGCATTGTCGTACCGTTGCGCGAAGATCTCGTCGAGGCCAGTGTCCGGATTCTCTGCTTCCCACGTGACGAAGAAGTTGCCCAGACTGTCGCTCGCCGGTGTCGGGAGTTTCTGGAAGGTCGTGCCGTCCGGACTCACTACGATCGGATCCGCAACCGGCAGACCATCCGGGCCAACGATCTGGGCCAGGACCGCGGAGGTCGTCGAGTCAGGAGAGAGCTCGGTCCAGACTGCCAGATCATTCTGAGTGAGGCCGGTCGCGATTGACGAAGGGCAGCTCGCGGCGCTTCCCTTGGTTAGTTGGAGAACCCAATCGCAAGCACTGGTCGTAGGACATTTTGGGGGCGACTTAAGAGTAACAAATCCGCTACCTGGAGTGCAGGCAGCCGGAAGAGCACGGCTCGTTCCACGTGGATCGACCCAGGATTTGCTCCAACATCCTCCGCAATCGAATTGTGGCAACGCATTGGTTACCCCTGCCGCTCCTACCGTCTTGATCTGCACGCCCGTGAAACTGGAACCTACTCCCGGAACATAGACCAGTGCATAACTGGCGTTTCCGGCAAGCAGCATCCGCTTCTTCTCGTTCGCGGCATATATGCTGGGCTGGTCGGGGTGCAGAGGATCCCCTATTGTGGGAGGATTGGTCGTGTCCGTGTTTACCACCTGATTGTTCGCAATCAAGTTGTGCCGCGGTTCGAGAGAGGTCCAAGGAGCTCCGCGGAAGAGCCCGCCAAGCCGGCCTAAATCATCGTCCGCCTGGGATTTGTTGTTCTGATAGCTGTTCGAGTAGATCCCCGGGTTGGACCAGTCACGGATTCCAAGGACTCCGATCGTGTAGCCGAAGGAGCCCGAGAGGGCGCTGGCGTAGGCGGTATGACGTTCTCCCTCGCGGTTATCCGGGTCCTCGATGGCGGTCGAGAATTCCTCGTAAGCCCCTTCGGAGTTGACCGCCGGCTTGGCTTTCCCTGAGGGGAGGTTGGTCGTCGGGCAAGCCTGAACCGTCGAAGCGGCTCCCTGGCAGCGGAAGCGCAGCGTCAGCTCTCGGGCCCGGCAGACGGCGCGTGCGTACTCTTGATTGGCGCCATAGGAGCACGGCATGCCCTGGTTCCCTTTGTGGCCGCTTTGGTAGAATTCGAAGCTGAGCCAGTCGGGGGTTTGGGAGTGGAACAGGTTATAGTCGGTGAGCGCCGCACCGCCGGCGAGTTGGTTTCCCACCAGATGCCGCGGAGCTGCGCCCCCTGGTCCCCGAAGGGCTTGACCCACCGCTTCCATGGCGGCCTGAGTTTTCGTCACGCCGTCGTCGAGCAACTCGTCTACCTTGTCGTCGAAGCCCGGGGAGAAGAAGACGAAGCTCCCGGCGAGCCGCGCCGCGAGTTGGCGCGCGAAGACCGCGGCTGCATCCTGGCGCGGATACTTGGTCCCGAGATTGCCCGGGCCACCGCGGTCGGTGGGATCGATGACGCCGGCCACCATGACAACGATTCCGGCGTCGTTGGCGTCCTTCACCATGGAATCGAGCTTCTGCCAGTAGACCGGGTCGAGGTAGCTGCATTCGTTCGGAACCACTCTGTAGTTGGCCGGGGTGCATGCTGAACCCGTGACCGTATTCTTGCCCGCCAAGAAACCCACGAAGCCAGAGGAGGGAGGTGTCGGCTGCGAGGCCGGGGCGCTGATGTACTGGTTCGCCGGCGCCACCAGGAGGACGGTAAATCCCTTGGTTGAACGGTCCGCGACGTAGTTTTTCCACAGGTCCGTGCTTGGAGCAGTGCCCAGGGCTGGCAAAGGAAAGCTCTTGGGGGCCGACCAGGCGGTGTCCGCGATCCAGGGAAAGGTCGTGGTACCGTCGCCATAGACCAGGAAGCTCCCGTCCGCCTTTGGCGTTGGTAGGCCCAATTGATAGAGCTTGTTGTTCCCTCCGTAGGCCGTCACCGTGAGAGCTCCGTTCCGTGTCAGCCCGGAGTCCCCTGCGCAACTGGGAGTCGTAGCTCCCGAGGCCAGGACCGCCGTGCAGGCGGTGTTCCAGCACCAGCTCCCAGCCGGAAGAGTGGTCCGCACCCGGAAGGTCTTCGAGGAGGAGCCGCCCTGGACACCATCCCAGAAACCCGCCTGTTGAAAGCAATCAGGAGAGCTGCAAGAGCTCGGCGGAGTCGCACCACAGGTGGCGTTACGGTAGAAGGTCGCCGTGAGCCGTACATCCCGGTAGGGGTTGGAGTTGGTTCCTGCGGAGTAGTCGATGCTCGAAGTCAATTCGCGCTCCCAGAGCTCCCAGGCCACGGCGGTGTCGCGCGCCAGGCTCACTCCATCCCAGTAGAAGGAGACGCCGTTGGAGCCCGGAACGTCGTGGAGGAGGCGGATCTTCACCTTGGCGGTGCTCGGCCCGGTCGTGAAGAAGCCAGTCAGGCTCTCCCAGCCAGCGCTCCGGCCGACGCTCGTGGCGACGACCCGGCTCGAAAGCTGGACGTTGGAGCCCGACAGCTCCACGATCTGGAGTCGCGCCTGTTTGTTCGTTGTGGGCGCGATGTTCACGTTCGAGCGGGCGGCCAGACGAAAGGTCACTCCCGGTTGGACCGAGATCAGATCGGAACAGATTCCCACGTCTCCCAGCTGCGTCAGAGTCACTTTCAGGGAGCGAGTGCCATCGGTGACCGGAGAGGTAGCGATTCCCCAGGTCGCCGCTCCGGAGTTGATGCACAAAGCCCAGTTGAGCGGCACGGTGCCGGACACCTGTTCGAATGAGGGGTTGGGAGCCAGATTGCCCTGCCCCAGCACCAACGCGGGCGAGACCAGCAACCAGGCTCCTGCGACACACGTCCCAATACACAGACTTCTCCCGAACCTCCCCAGGGGGGCCACCAGTCTCCTCGTCATTTGGACTCTCTCCTTTGTCGTCAGTCTACTCTCGATGACACTGACGCCGAATCCATTTCAGGAGGACAATCGTCTAAAGTACCCCCATGGACCCCGAGACCCTCCTCTCGCTCATCGCCGGCGGTGCGAAGCTGGCACCTTGCCGCGGCGACCTACCGGCGGCTCGGTGAGAAGGCCGCATACGTGCATCAGCGCGGCTTCGAGCCGGTGCAGCAGGAGCAGATGGTGCTTCAGTACGTGCGGACCCACGGCAGGATCACCCGGCGCGAGGTCGCCGAATTGTGCCGGCTCTCTTCAGACCAGGCAAAGAGGCTACTTTCGCACCTAGTAGGGCAGAGTAGACTGCGGGCATATGGCGAGAACAAGGGCAGGTTTTATGGGCTGTCGCCCAAATAATATGGGCGCGCCCAAATAATACGGGCGCGCCCATATCTGCGCCCATAAAAGGGCCGGGGTGATGGGGGCTTGGAGGGCCCGGCGTCCGCCCGGCTGCTACAGTACCCGCCCATGGAGCGCTACCGGGTCAACGAGATCTTCTACAGCCTGCAGGGGGAGGGCGTGCGCGCCGGGACTCCCAACCTGTTCCTGCGGTTCTCGCGCTGCAACCTGGAGTGCCGGGTGGAGACGCATGGGTTCGACTGCGACACGGAGTTCGAATCCGGCCGGTCGATGACTCTCCCCGAGATCGTGGCCGAGATGCGGTCGCTCTCCGCCGAATGCCGGTGGGTGATTCTCACCGGGGGGGAGCCGGCCCTTCAGGTCGATGCCGAGCTGATCGACCGGTTTCACGGTGAAGGCTACTCGCTGGCCATCGAGACCAACGGCAGTGTCGAGCTTCCCCCCGGGCTCGATTGGATCACCGTCAGCCCCAAGGTGGCCGAGCACGCCATTCGCCAGCGGCGGGCCCATGAGGTCAAGTACGTTCGCGGCTACGGCCAGGGGATCCCCAAGACGGTCGTCGAGGCGGAGCACTACCTCGTCTCTCCGGCCTTCGACGGCCCCGAGGTCGACCGCCGGACCCTCGACTGGTGCATCCGCCTGTGCCGGGAGAACCCGCCGTGGCGCCTCTCGGTCCAGCAGCACAAGCTATGGAGCGTGAGATAGGGGTCAGGAGATCGTACTATTATGGGTCTTCGGAACTAGGGAAATGACCTGCCGTCCGGGCTCGGACTGGCTATCATCTGTGAAATGGCTGACAACGGCGATCATTGGGATCGGATGAGACGCGAGGCGCGGCAGACGGAGCCGATCCCGGAAGGAGATTGAGTATGGAGAACCGACCTGGAGCCTTCTTGAAATGGACGGCCCTCCTCTTCGTCGTGCTGCTGGTGAACACGGCCTACATCACCGCGTTCAGCTCGCCGACCATCTTCTACATGGGTAACGTCCTTCTGCACCTGGTGCTGGGACTGGTGCTGGCGGTGATGTTCGCCCTGCTGCTGGCCCGGCGGCCGGATCTGCGCGGGGGACTTCTGCCCGCCGCCTTCCTGTTCCTGCTAGCCCTGCTGGCGGGAGCCTGGCTGGCGGTGGACGGCAATGTGCTTCAGAACCGGCCCGTCTACTGGGCTCACGTAGTGGCGGCGGCTCTCGGCGTGGCGGCCGTCGGCGCCTGGGTCTGGCGCCGAGGCGCCGAAGGGGGCGGCTGGGGCCGGTTCCGCCAGGCCTTTGCCGCCGCGATCGTGCTCCTTGTCGTACTGCCGGCGGCGACGTCGCTCTACCGCAAATCCCATCCGATCTCCGAGGACCGCATCCGCAACCCGTTGATCGTCCCCACGTCCATGACCGAGGAGGGAGGCGGTCCGAAGTCGCCCTTCTTCCCTTCCTCGGCCTCGACCAACGTGGGCGGCATCATTCCGTCGAACTTCTTCATGGACTCAAAGGCCTGCGGCGAGTGCCATCAGGACATCTATAAGCAGTGGAACAGCTCGGCCCACCATTTCGCGTCGTTCAATAACCAGTTTTATCGCAAGTCCATCGAGTACATGCAGGACACGGTGGGCACCCAGCCGACCAAGTGGTGCGCCGGCTGCCACGATCACGCGGTGTTCTTCAACGGCCGTTTCGAGCGCCCCATCAAGGAGCAGATCGACACCCCGGAGGCGCAGGCCGGCCTCGCCTGCACCTCCTGCCACGCCATCACGTCCGTCCACAGCTCGATGGGTAACGGCGACTTCACCATGGAGTACCCGGCGCTGCACGAGCTGATGAGCAGCAAGAACCCGCTCATCCGCAAGACCAATCACTTCCTGACCTACCTCGATCCCGAGCCGCACAAGCGCACGTTCATGAAGCCCTTCATGCGCGAGGACTCGGCGGAGTTCTGCGCCTCGTGCCACAAGGTTCATCTCGACGTGCCGGTGAACTCCTACCGCTGGTTCCGCGGCTTCAACGACTATGACAATTGGCAGGCGAGCGGCGTCTCGGGCCAGGGGGCGCGCTCCTTCTACTACCCCGCCGAGTCGAAGACCTGCGCCAACTGCCACATGCCGCTGGTCGACTCCAAGGACCCGGGCAACGTGGGCGGCAAGGTCCATTCCCATCGCTTCCCGGCGGCGAACACCGCCCTGGCCTTCGTCAACCAGGACAAGGAGCAGATGTCGGTCGTCGAGAAGTTCCTGAAGTCGGGCTTCATCACCGTCGACATCTTCGCCGCCTCGCCGACCTCGGAGACGCAGAGTGAAACGAAGATGGTGCGCCGAGCCCCGGCGGACAACGCGCCGCAACTCGCCTCCACCTTCGCCGTGGGCGAGGAGGCCGAGCAGGGAGGCGCCGTGCTGCTGCGAGACGTGGGGAAGGTCTCGGCGCCCATCGACAAGTCCGCGCCGCCTCTCAAGGCCGGCTCGACGGCGCGCGTCGACGTGGTCGTCCGCACCCGCACCATCGGCCACTTCTTCCCGGGCGGCACGGTGGACGCTTTCGACGTCTGGCTGGAGCTTCAGGGCAAGGACGCCAACGGAAAGGTCATCTTCTGGAGTGGCCGCGTGGAGGATGGTGGCAAGGGACCGGTCGAGCCGGGAGCGCACTTCTACCGCTCCTACCAACTCGACGGTGACGGCAACTTCATCAACAAGCGCAACGCCTGGCAGGCGCGCAGCGTGCTCTACACCCGGCTGATCCCGCCGGGTGCCGCCGACGTCGCGCACTACCGTGTGAAGATCCCCGCCGACGCGGTAGGGCCGATCACTCTGACGGCGAAGCTCAACTACCGCAAGTTCTCTCACTACTACACGCAGTTCGTGTACGCCGGCCAGCCGAAGCCCGGCCAGGCCCCGGGGTTGATCACCAAAAGCACCAACAACGCCGAGTACTCGTTCGACAAGGCCAACATCCCGGCCAACGTCTCCGGCAAGGTCAAGGGCGAGATCCCCAATCTGCCCATCGTCACCGTGGCATCCGCCGAAACCAAGCTACCGCTGGGCGGTGGCGCGGATTGGCAGCCCAAGGTGGAGAAGAAGGACCGCGAGCGGTGGAACGACTGGGGGATCGGCCTGCTCCTCCAAGGCGACCTCAAGGGCGCGGAGTATGCCTTCCAGAAGGTCACCGAGGCGGAGCCCGGCTATGTGGACGGCTGGGTCAACACGGCTCGCGCGCTCATCCGCGAGGGCGAGGTGGAGGCCGCCAAGCCGTTCATCCAGAAGGCGCTGGCGATCAATCCCGAGCTGCCGCGCACGCACTTCTTCAACGCCATGATCCAGAAAGCCGAGGGCGACTACGACGGCGCCCTGGCCTCGCTGCGCAAAGTGACGGCCAAGTACCCGCGCGACCGCGTGGCTCTCAATCAGACGGCTCGCGTCCTCTTCCTCAAGCGGCAGTACAAGGAAGCGCTCGCAGGTGCTCGACCAGGTTTGCCTCGTCGACCCCGAGGACGTCCAGATGCACTACACCGCCATGCTCTCCGCCCGCGGCCTGGGCGATGCCGCGAGGGCCGAGCGGGAGGCGAAGCTCTTCCGCCGCTTCAAGGCCGAGGAGTCCTCGCAGTCCATCACGGCGCGGCGCCGCATGCTGAGCCCGGAGGACAACAACGAGCGCCAGCCGATCCATGAGCACGAGAGCGTTCCCTTGAACACCATCCCGCGGACGGCCGAGCCGTCGGCGATTGCAGGAGGTTGAGCTTGAAGTCCGCGCTGAAACGTCTGCTTGCCGTCTCCGTCGTCCTGCTCCCGGCGCTGGCCCTCGCGGCCGCGGCTCCTGCCAAGAAGGCGCCCGCCAAGCCGCCGGCCAAAGCCCCTGGTCCGCCGGCTGCCGCCTCGGGCGTGAAGTTCACCGACATCACCGCCGCCTCCGGCGTGAAGTTCACCCACAACAGCGGCCGGTCGGGCAAGAAGTACCTGCCCGAATCCCTGGGCTCGGGCGTCGCCCTCTTCGACGCCGACGGCGACGGCTGGCTCGACATCCTGCTGATCAACAGCCGCGACTGGGACCCCAAGGGCCGCACCTCGCTGCCCGCCCTCTACCACAACAATCACAACGGCACCTTCACCAACGTCACCAAGGGGAGCGGCCTCGACGTGCAGGTGTACGGCATGGGTGTCGCCGCGGCCGACTACGACAACGACGGCCGCGAGGACGTCTACATCACCTCGCTCGACGGCGACCGCCTGTTCCACAACGAGGGCGGCGGCCGGTTCAAGGACGTCACCGCCGCCTCCGGCATCAAGAACGCGAGCTTTGGCACCAGCGCCGCCTGGGTCGATTATGACAAGGACGGCAAAGCGGACCTGTTCGTGGCGAACTACGTGCAGTGGAGCCGGGACAAGGATCTCTGGTGCTCGCTCGACGGCTCGACCAAGTCCTATTGCACGCCCGAGTCCTACAAGGGGACCTCCTCGAAGCTCTACCGCAACCTGGGCGGCGGCAAGTTCGAGGACGTCAGCCAGAAGGCCGGGGTCGGCGATCCGACGAGCAAGTCGCTCGGCATCGCCGTGCTCGACTACAACGGCGACGGCTGGCCCGATTTTTTCGTGGCTAACGACACCCAGCCCAACAAGCTCTACCGCAACATGGGCAACGGTACCTTCAAGGATGAGGCGCTGGAGGCTGGCGTCGCCTTCTCCGAGGAGGGCACGGCCCGCGGCGCGATGGGCGCCGACGCCGCCGACTATGACCGCTCGGGCCGTCCGCACCTTCTGGTGGGCAACTTCACCAACGAGATGCTGGCCCTCTACCACAACGAGGGCAGCGGCGTGTTCGTGGACGAGGGACCCTCCTCGACGGTGGGGCAGGCGAGCCTGCTGACCCTGTCGTTCGGCGTCTTCTTCTTCGACTACGACCTCGACGGCCTGCCGGACATCCTGGCCGCCAACGGTCATCTGGAGGAGGAGATCAACCGCGTCCAGCCGCGCATCCAGTACAAGGAGCCGCCGCTGCTGTTCCGCAACCTGGGCAAGGGCAAGTTCGCCTCGACGCTCGCCGCGGTGGGAGCGGACTTCGGCCGCCCCATGGTGGCCCGCGGCGCGGCCTATGGGGATCTCGACAACGACGGCGACCTCGACGTCGTCTTCACCACCAACCACGGCCCGGCGGTGGTGTTCCGCAACGACGGTGGCAACGGCAATCACTGGCTGCGGGTCAAGCCCGTGGGCACCAAGTCGAACCGCGACGGCCTCGGCGCCGTGGTGCGGCTGACCAGCGCCGGCGGCAAGCAGTGGGCGATGGTGCGCACCGGCTCCTCCTACTGCTCGCAAAGCGAGATCGCCCCCACCTTCGGCCTCGGCGCGGACAAAGTGGTGCAGACCCTGGATGTCGAATGGCCCAGCGGCACCAAGCAGCACTTCGCCAACCTGCCCGCCAACCAAGTGGTGACGGTGGACGAAGCGAAGGGAATCGTGATGGCCGGTCCGGCGGTGGTGAAGGCCGCGAAGTAGGGGGTGGCGGCAGAACACTCTCACCTGCGTCCGCCTCCTGCCTTTGCGATAAGGTACGGAGATGAAGATCCATGAGCTGGTCTGGCCAGAGGATCGGGTGGATCACATTGCCAAGCACGGCGTCGAGCCCGAAGAGGTCGAAGAGGTCTGTTTTGGACGGCCACTCGTCCAGCGGGTTAAAGCAGAAGGAAAGAACCCTGCCTACTACATCCTGGGACAGACTTCGGAAGGCCGGTACCTATTTTGTGTCGTGCTACAATTCCCTGACGGTAGAGGCTACCCGGTTACTGCGAGACCCATGGCAGAGAACGAGAGGCGCCGCTTTAACCAGTGGAGAAAAATATGAAGAGCCAAAAGCTTCCGAAGACAGACTCCATTGAAGAATTGGCCAGGTTCTGGGACTCTCATGACTTGACTGAGTTCGAGGGACACTTGGAAGAAGTTGCCGAACCTATCTTTGAGCATGGACGGGAGAGAGTAATGGTTCTTCGCTTGGAACCCGAAGAGGTCAAGGCAGTGCAACAGGTTGCCAAGGCTCGTGGAGTTGAGAAGTCAGAGCTATTGAGAGAGTGGGTACTCGAAAAACTTGGTTCTGTTCGTATTTGAGGTACTCAACGCCCTGCCTCCTGAAGAGCAAAAAGAGCTTGAGATGCCTATAGAAGCCGAGTTGGAGGCATCGACGACTTGGGCTGCCCAAGTGGCCGACTCCCTGGGCCGATAACTCAAGGGCGGCCTTCGAGATCTTCAGGCCGCCCCTTCCAACCCTACCGATCCTCGATTAAAGCGGGCAGTTGGGGGTGCAGTTCCGGGTCACCGAGCCGCAGGTGATCGAGTTGGAGAACTGATGGCACTGGCTGGTGGTGGGGCAGCTCGTGGTGACGTTGTCGCAGGTGACGGAGCTGGTTCCCACGCTGCAGGTCGTGGTCCCGGAGCAGGTTTTCACCTGCGAGGCCGCCGAGCAGAAGAGCTCGCAAGGGCGCGGAGAGCAGGTGAAGTCCAGGGAGCAGGCGTTGTTGCAGTTGACGGATGCCGTACATCCGGCGGCGGCTGGAGCAGGCAGGACGGCGGCGAGCATGACGGCCAGCACCAGCAGCGGCAGGACGGACGAGACGATTCTCTTCATGGCATCTCCTTGGGTTGGTTGGCGCGCGGCGCCAGGTTTCAATCCATAGGGTGCGCGCCAACGAAAACAAGGAGCCGCTCTACGGCGCCGGCGCCAGGATGGCCAGCACCAGCAGGCGCTCGGTGCTGGTGTTGCGGATGCCATGCATCATCCCCTCGGGGGCGATGAGCATCATGCCCGCCTCCATCGGCTCCTCCCGTCCCGTCAGGAGGAAAACGCCGCTTCCCGCGAGCACGTGGTAGACCTTGTCCATGCCCGAGTGGGCGTGCAACTTGTGCTCCTGGCCCGGCTCGAAGGCGTTCAGGCCGACCAGCAGCCTTTCCGACTCGAAGAGGGCGCTCTTGCCCATCCTCTCGCTGTCGTAGACGGCATGCTCTTCGGGGCGGAACGGAATCGATAAGTCCATGATGGCTCCTGAAGAATCTGGAATGCTGCGACTCTATCCCAGGGCGCGCCGGAATGGGAGCAGACGCCATAGAATGCCCTGCGATCTCGACGCGAGGAGACGATATGCCAAAGCGATGCTGGCTGGTTCTGGGACTCGGTCTGACACTGGCCACGACAGCCACGGCGCAGGAGACGGCCCACCGGGTTCCCGATCCCGCTCTGGTCGAGCGGGCCCGCAAGCTGCTCGAAACGGTGCCGCTCATCGACGGCCACAATGACCTCCCCTGGGAGTACCGCAAGCGGGTCCAGAACCACCTGGAGAAGATCGATCTTCGCGCCGGCACGACGAAGCTCGATCCGCCCCTGCACACCGACATCCCTCGCCTGCGCCGGGGCGGCGTCGGGGGTCAGTTCTGGTCGGTCTACATCCCCGTCGAGATCCTCGGGGCGGACGCCATCCAGGCCGTGATGGAGCAGATCGACGACGTCCACCGCCTGGCCGAGCGCTATCCGGAGACCTTCGAGGTCGCCCGCACGGCGGCGGACGTCGAGCGTATCCACAAGGCGGGGCGCATCGCCTCGCTGGTCGGCATGGAGGGCGGCCACTCGATCCACAACTCGCTCGCCGCCCTGCGCCTGCTCTACGCGGCCGGTGCCCGCTACATGACGATCACCCATTCGAAGAACACCGACTGGGCGGACTCCGCCACCGACGAGCCGAAGCACGGCGGCCTCACCCGCTTCGGCGAAGAGGTGGTGCGCGAGATGAACCGGCTGGGCATGCTGGTGGATCTCTCGCACGTCTCGGCCGAGACGATGAAGAAAGCTCTCGCCATCGCGCGGGCGCCGGTGATCTTCTCCCACTCCTCGGCCCGCGCCCTGGACGCCCATCCCCGGAATGTCCCCGACGACGTGTTGAAGCTGCTGCCGGCCAACGGCGGCGTGGTGATGGTGAGCTTCGTTCCTACCTTCACCTCCGAGGTGACTCGGGCCTGGAACGCCGATCAGGACGCCGCCGAGACCCGCCTCAAGACCCTCAATCCAGGCGATCCGGACGCGGTGAAGAAGGGCCTCGAGGCGTGGCGCGCCCAGCATCCCGCGCCCCGGGCCACCCTCGAACAGGTGGCCGATCATGTCGAGCATGTGCGGAAGATCGCCGGCATCGATCACGTGGGGATCGGCTCGGACTTCGACGGCATCACCAGCGTTCCCCTGGGTCTCGAAGGGGTGGACACCTACCCGGCCCTCCTCGCCGAGCTGCTGCGCCGCGGCTGGACGGACGAGGAAATCGGCAAGCTCGCCGGCCGCAACGTCCTGCGCGTCCTGCGGCAGGCCGAGCAGGTGGCGCAGCGGCTGCAGAAAGAGCGCCCGGCTTCGGATGCGTTGATCGAGGAGCTGGACGGGAAGGCGGCGGCGCCGAAATAAAGAATCTACGCCCCGACGTGCACCAGGACCTTGCGGGTGCCGGAGTGCCGGCGGTGCTCCCAGATGTAGAGGCCCTGCCAGGTGCCGAGGCCGAGCTCGCCGTCGAGGATGGGAATGGAGAGCGACGTCGCCGTCAGCGCCGCCTTGATGTGAGACGGCATGTCGTCCGCTCCCTCGGTGGTGTGGGTGTAGAGGGAATCGCGCTCGGGCACCAGCCGGTTGAGCCAGGCTTCGAGATCCCGCCGGGCGGAGGGATCGGCGTTCTCCTGGATCGTCAGACTGGCGGAGGTGTGCTGAATGAAGACCGTGCAGAGCCCCTCCCGGACGCCGCTCTCCCGAACGGCGTCCTGGACCTGTGCGGTGATCTCATGGAGCCCCTGGCCGGGGATGCGGACGGAAAGTCTCGTCACCATTCTCAAGCCCCCAGATCCAGCTCCGCCTCCAACCTCCGGCCCAACTCCGAAGCGTCCAGGAGAACTCCCGGATCGTCCGGAGTGGGGAAGAGGGCGGTGCGCAGACCGTCCTCTTCGAGCAGGGGGAGGAGCTCTTCGAGCAGATCGTCCAGGGGGATCGCCGTGGGCTCGGCGCCTTCCCAGTTGCCCTGGGCACAGGCACGCGCGAGGTCGGCGTGGGGCCAGAGGGGGAGGGCGTCGGTCTCCTTGGCCACCACCCAACCCTGATCGTCCAGGAGGCCCCAGGCCTCCTCCCAGTCCGCCACGAGCTGGACGAGGTGGACCGCCCGGTCCTCGGCGGAGAGAGACTGGAGAGCGCGGAGCTCCTCCTCTGCCGTCTCCCAGCTCATCGGGAGCTAGCCACCGGCGACCTCGTCGTCCACGGCCGCCGCTCCCACCGTCACCGGTTGTCTTTCGTGGTCATCCTCGTCGTCGTCGACCGCGCGGTAGGGCTCCCGGGGTTCTGGGGCCTCGCCCCGCTTCAGATCGCCCAGAATCCAGTCGGAGAGCGTCTGCATCTCGGTCGCGTCGAGGGAGATGCCGGCGCTGTCGCAAAGGCTGATGACGTTGCGGAAGAAGCAGGAGGCGAGGGCCAGCGGGTCTTCCGGGGTGTTCTGGCCGAAGCGGTGGCCGCCGAAGGTGATGCCGCGCAGGATGAAGTTGACGCTGGCGCGGGCGATGGGCGAGCCCTCTTCGATGCACTTGTCGCGTACCGCCTTCGAGGTACGGGTGAGGAAGTAGCTATGCTCGCTGACCTCTTCGGCGGTGAGGCGGAAGACGCGGGAGTAGTCGCCGCGCGTCAGATAGGGAGTGTCCGTGAGCTGATGCACGCGATAGGCGAGCGAGTTCAGCTCCGGATCGCCGACGAGCTCCTCGGGGCGGCCGTCGACGGGGAGCTGATGGCGGGCTGGATCGTAGATGTAGCCCGGCTTCAGGGCCGAGATGGCGAAGCCCGGGTTCTCCCGGCCCTCCAGCAGATCCCGGAAGGTGCCGGCGCCAGCCCAGCGGGTGGAGAGCACCTGCTCGCCGAAGCGGCTGATCACCATCTGCGCCGCCCGCGCCATGGGCACCGCCGAATCCGAAGAGTCCACCACCGAGCGCACGAAGGTGAGGATCTCCTCGATCAGGCGGCTGCGGTCGGCCGGCGGCAGGAACTTGGGTACCGGCAAGGGGCGGCCCTGCTCGGACTCAACCGGCGGCGCTTCGCCCTCGGCGACGAGGCCCACCCGCCAGGGATCGCCGTCCACCATGACGAGATCCTGGCGCGTCTGAATGACGCCGGTGGTCATGTTGCGCAAGCTGTTGAAGCCCAGCCAGTTGGTGCTCGACGTGAACTCCGGGAACTCGCGGAAGATGGGGGGCAGCTCGGTGGCGACCAGCTCGCCGCTGGCGCTCGCCCGCTCGTACATTTTGTCGGCGATCCGCCGCAGCAGCTCGCTCATCGCCGAGGTGGCGGAAGGGCCCGAGGCGGTGCGGGTCGCCTGGCTCGGCGTCGCTCCGATGGCTTCCTCCAGGAAGGTGTCCTGGTCGATGAGCAGATCGCAGGCCGCCTTGTAGGCCACGGAGGCCGGCCCGATGGCCAGCACGGAGCTGCGCCGGTCGTGCTTGGAGAGGCGCAGGAGCACCGGCGTGAAGTCGGCGTCTCCCGAGAGCAGGATGAACTCGTCGAACCGGGTGGCGTGGCTCAGCGTGTCCAGCAGGTCCATCACCATGTGAATGTCGGCGCTGGTCTTGCCGCCGCTGGTCAGCGGCGGGCAGTCCACGACCTCGAAGGCGGAGCGGGTGAAGTACGGGCGGAAGCGGCCGAACTGCGATGGGTTGAGGTAGCAGCGGCGGAAGAGGATCATCCGCCGGCGTCCCTCGCCATCGTGGGTGGGGAGCTTGTCCTGCAGCCAGAGGAGCCAGCGGCCGGGATCGGTGGCGAACTGTTCGGCGGCCACCGGATCCTCGCGCTGCAAGCCGAGATAGATGTTGTCGAAGTCGACGAAGAGCGCTGACCGCAAGTGCGTCGGGCTCGGGTGAGAATCCGGCATTCCAACCTCCAGGGAAAGATCTGTTCGCGCGCGACGCCTGGCATGGGCCGGCGTCACATCCCGGCAAAGATATCAGGAGCCTCGGATAAGTCGAACCCCCGGCTTCCGGCGGCCCCCTTTTCAGGTGAGAACACGCCGGATCGCCCCGGCATTGCCATTCCTGGAACCAATTCCACGCCTCGCCAGTCTTATCTACACAGGAGCGCTCCGAACGACCCCCCGCCCCGTGGGCTGGGGCCAGAGACAGGAACCACCGCGGAAATGACCGCGGGACATCCGAATCCGGGACCTGGAGGTGGATCATGTTCGAGAACTCTCTCATCGACCTGGAAGCCAAACCGTCACCCCGCCGCCGCTGGCTCTCTCTGCCCATCGCGGTCGGCTTGCACATCGCGGGCCTGTCCGCCTTCGCCTTCGCCAGCTACTGGAACGTGAGCTCCGTGCCGGAGCCCAACGTCAACATGGCCGGGCTCGTCATGATCGAGCTTCCCCCTCCGGGCGGCGGCGGGCAGAGGCCCAAGCCCCAGACCCAGGAGATCAAGAAGCAGGCGTTGCCGCAAGCGCCCACCAAGCCCGTGCAGCCGACGACGGAGACCGTGCCGGACAAGCCGCCCACGACACCGGCGGTGAACGACTCGATCGAGGACCTCACCGCCACGGGTCCTGCCACAGGCGGACCCAATACCGGAACCAGTACGGGTCCAGGTTTTGGTGATGGCCCCGGCAGCGGCCCGGGAACCGGACATGGCGACAGTCCTGAAGTCGGACCGGGGCCCGGCGCTGAGACCGCGCCCATCCACCTTTCCTTCGGCATGACCAAGCCGGAGATCATCCACCAGGTGCAGCCCCGTTACTCGGAGCAAGCGCGCCGGGCGGGAGTCCAGGGCACGGCGATCGTGGAGGCGGTGATCGACGAGCAGGGTAACGTGACCAACGTGCGTCTGATCCGCGGTCTGCCCATGGCGCTCGACCAGGCCGCCATGCAGGCCGTCCAGCAGTGGAAGTTCAAGCCCGCGAGGCTCAATGGTCGCCCCGTGAAGGTGTATTACACGCTGACGGTGAACTTCACCATCCAGCGGTGAGAGATCTCCCGGAAAGGCCCGCCGTAGCCTCGGCGGGCCATGGTTCGTTACAAGGCCTCCTACCCAACCCCCACTACCACCAGCGTCAAATCGTCGTCGAACGCCGAGGTCCGGCCCGTCCAGGCGGCGACCTGGGCGACGAGAGCGTCGGCCGTGGCCTCGGCCGATTGGGAGGCATGGCCGGCGAGGACGCCGCGCAGACGCTCCTCGCCGAACATCTGACCGTCGGGGGCGCCGGGGCTCAGGGCTTCGGGAATGCCATCCGTGAACAGCAGAATACGGTCGCCGGATGCCAGGGGGACGGTGACCTCCGGGTAGGCGGCGCGGCGCAGGCGGCCGAGGACGAGGCCGCCGGGCGGCAGCTCCTCAACCTGCTCTGACTCGTGCCGCCAGATGAGCGGCGGCGGGTGGCCGGCACTGGCGGCGGTGAGAGTGCCAGCTTCAAGATCAAGGTAGACGTAGAGGGCGGTGATGAACTGGTTCTTGAGCTTGCCGTGGAAGATGGCGTTGATCTCGGAGAGCAGCCGGCCTGGGCTCGCGACGTGGGCCGCCTGCGCCGCCACCGCCACCTTCATCATCGAGGCGACGAGCGCTGCCGGCACGCCGTGGCCCGAGACGTCCGCCACCAGGATGCCGAGCCGCCGTCCCTCGCCTGGGAGGAACTCGTAGAAATCCCCAGCCACCTCGGCCGCCGGCAGATAACGGAAGGCGAGATCGAGACCGTCGATCCGTGGTGCCTCGCCGGGAAGGATGGACTCCTGAATCGTCCGCGCCGTCGCGAGTTCCTGGCGGATCGCCGCCAGCCGTTCCTGATCGCCGAAGACGCGCCGCGCCGCCACCGTCCCCAGACCGCAGACGAAGAGCAGGAACCCCAACGGCTCCAGATTCCCCCTCCAAGGGGTCAGGCCGATGCCTTCGAGATTCTGGTAGACGACGAAAGCGAGGAGAATGAGGAAGCTCCCACGCAGGATGCGCAGGTCCGGCGTGCGCTCCCGGCCCGGCCAGAAGATGTTGGCGAGCACCAGCAGAGCGCCCGCCAGGACAAGGTAGCGGTAGGGAGTCAGCAGGGCGCCCGGCTTGCGGGCCACGATCTCCAACGGGATGGCGACCACGGCCAGGGCCGCGAAGACCTGCCAGAATCTGCGAAGAATTCTCCCCCAGCCGTCACCGACCAGGCGCTCGAACAGCAGGCCGGCTGGTATCGGGACGAGATAGCTGAGGATATCGATCGCCCGGTCCCATCCCGAGGTCCTGGCCAGCGGGTAGAGGACTTCCGCCGCGTCGAGGTCCATCAGCAGGCGTCCGCCGTAGATGAAGGTGAGGATGGAGAAGAAAACCAGGGTCGGATCGCCCTGCCGACGCCGCGCGAAAGCGACGACGCCCGCGGCCACCCCCAGCCCCAACAGGATGAAGCCAATGGCGGCCGGGAGGACGTCGTGGCGGAGGGCGGCGAGGGCTGCGGGAGACACGGGCGAAGTCTATCTGATCCCTTGGGATAGACTTCGGACTTCAACGGCTCCGTAAGGGCCAGAGGACGGCATGATTCAGCTCCTGCAGGCCAAGAACTTTCGCATGCTGCGGTCAAACTCCGTGGCCCTGCAGTCCTACCAGGTCTTAGTGGGACAGAACGCTACGGGGAAGTCGACGTTCCTGGGAATCTTGCAGTTCATCAGCGACGTGGTGAAGCATGGCGTGCGGTACCCTGTAGAGCAAGTCGCCTCGAATTTCTACGACCTCTGCTTCGATCCTGCTGAGCCCTTGTCTTTGGCCGTCGAACTGGTGGCGGCAGATCACGATACGAAGGAGCGGCGCCTTCGTTACGAAATCGAGATCGGCATCACCCAGGAACGTGGCCTCCATGTGTTGAGGGAAAAACTGCTTCTCCTGTCGGCCACTGGAAAACTAGCACATCCGAGGTCTTTTGTGGTCCATGACGCTGTTCAGATTCCAAAGCGCTGGAAAAGGGTAATCAACAGATCCGACGAAGGTACCGCAATTTTCCGACCAGAGACCTCTAGAAGGGAATATACGTTCCGTGTCGGTGTGGAGGAAGCTGCCTTAGGCAGCCTCTTAGGAGGTCCCGATCTCTTTCCTCTGTCCATCGTCGCGCGGGACATTCTTGAGAAGGGAATCCGAGCGCTTCAACTGGATGCTATCGAGATGCGAGGAGTTTCCACGCCTGGAGCGGCGACCACGATCAATCCAGATGGCTCGAACCTGGCCCGTGTCATACAAGACTTCAAGATGCGTGATCCCGTGCTGTTTGAGCAATGGGTGCGACATGTGGCGACCGGGGTGGAAGGTTTGGAATCGGTCGATGTCTGGGAGCGCCCGGAGGACAGATCTCTCGTTCTCCGGGTCATTTTCGCAGGACAACATAGGGAGCCGGTTCCGGCCTGGATGCTGTCGGACGGAACCCTTCGATTGATGGCGCTTACACTGGTGAGTTATGCCGCAACGGAGAAGGACCAGAACACCTATCTGATCGAAGAACCCGAAAATGGTCTCCATCCGCTCGCCATCCAGGTGGTGCATGAAGCGCTCTCAAACCCGCCGGCCCACTCCCAGGTCCTGTGTGCCACGCACTCGCCAATATTTCTGGCGCAGACCGACTTGGAGCACGTTCTTGTCTTCCGACGCGGCCCGCAGGGCGATGCCATCGTCCGACGGGCGGCCGAGATCCCGGAGCTTCAGGATTGGGCAGGCCGAGTCAGCCTCTCGGATCTCTTCGTGACTGGAGTCCTCGCATGATCGTCCAGGAGCCGCCGTACGATCTGGTGGCCCTGTTCTCCGATCTCGAAATGCAGAAGCTGTTCGAAAGGCTGATCGAGCGCGGGCAGACGGGGCGGGATTGCACGCGATCCTTTCGCTGGAGGAGCTTACGAGACCCAAGGCGTGACACCGTCTGGCGGGAGCCTGAGCGGCCTCTGGCGCCTTTCCTGAGGACGGACTGCCGGTTCCTGGTCGTCTGGGATCATCAAGGGTCCGGATATGAGAAGCGGCCCCATGAGGAAGTCGAAGGTCGGGCGCTAAAGCGGCTGGCCGATGCGGGAGTTTCGGAGGCGCGGATTCTCACCGTGGCTCTCGATCCCGAGTTGGAGGTATCTTTTGGACAGGCTTGGCCGAAGATCAAGCGAGTGGTGGCTGAGCCCCGTGGAATCCCTGCTCCCGATGATGCTGCTATCGTGGCGGAGGCCATGAGATCGGCACCACGGCTCCGCATTCCGAACGATCTCGAGGCCGCTCTGGCCCGCCATCCCAAGGAACTCTTCGAAGCCTTGGTTCGCCTCGTCCGTCTCCGCAGATCTCCTGATCTCTATGTCAGGATCGGGGAACAGGTCTCGCTCCAGGCCCTCAAAAGAGAAGCCGCGCTCTTGAGGATCTCAAAGACAATCTCTGCCTGGTTCCCGCCGGTTCGGGGAATGTAGCCGTCTCTTTCATACGACAATACCGGGTATGCCGAGCGATGACGAGCTGTTGCGTGAGCTGATAGAAAGCGCCGACTTGGCCGAGCCGCGGCCGCGCCGGCGGCGCAGCGAAGCGGTGAGGATGCGCCGCGAGGCCGGCTGGGCGAATCCCGATCCGCACCCCTTGACGCGGTCGGGACCGAAGCTCAAGGTCCTGCGCGAGAGGTCGGGCTGGACCTGCGAGGAGATCGCCGATCGAACCGGCGTGCCCCTCGATGTCCTGACCGATTTCGAAGAGGGCGTGCCGGATGCCGCCGAGGACATCACAGTCGAAGAGCTAGCGCGCCTGGCCGCCGCCTGCTGCGCCACGCTGGACGAGGTCGCCACGCTCGAGGCGCGCCAGGAGGCGAGGCGGAAGGAGAGAGAAAGGAAACAGGCCAGCTCCGGCGGGTGGGGTTTCGATCCCTGGAGTTAGCGCGGCTGCCCCAGATCCGCCAACGCCTCCTTGGCGTGGACGGCAACGCTCTCTAGCTGGCTTGCGAAGCCTTCCGTGGCCACGTGACCGGCCTCCCGACGCCGTCGCCGTATTCCGCGCCAGGGCGCTGCATGAGCCATTTCCACAGCATCTCTTCGATCTCCGCGGCGGATGCATCCGGATGCCGGCGCCGGAGGTTCTGGCGCATCATCCGTTCGCCGGCAGTGAAGAGGTCGAAGGCGGTTCTCAGCCTTGCGGACGCGATCTCATCCTTGGTCATCCAGTTAAGCGTATCACGCGGGCAGGATTGATTTGGGGCGCGGCCTGGACGGTTTGGCCGCCGTTGAGGGGGGGCACGAGCGGAATGAGATGAGGAGCGCGACTTCCCTCCCTCCCCACTTCTACATTATGCCAGCCACCGGGGCTTGCGGCAAGCCCCGGGTCGTGCCGCATAGTGCCGGCCGCAGGGAGAAACGCCGGAACAGGAGGATCGAAATGCACGACGGATCGATGACAGAGCATGCGGTGCTGATCGCTGAAGAAGGTCCGAGGGCTGAAGGAGGTGAACCGATGCGTGCGTATGTTCTTGGTTTTCAGGAGGTCGATCGAACCGACATCGGGGTGGTCGGGGGAAAGGGCGCGAACCTGGGGGAGCTTTCCCGGCTCGACGGGATCCGCGTGCCGGATGGCTTCTGCGTCTCGACCGAAGCCTTCAAGCGGGTCCTGGGCGCGGCGCCGGCGATCGGCGGCTTGCTCGATCGGTTGGCGCGGCTGAAGGCGGAAGACCGCGAGGCGATCCGTGAGCTTGCCGCGGCGATCCGCGGGGTCATCGAAGGGATCGCCATCCCTGAAGACGTCCAGGAAGCGATCACCCGCTTCCTCTCCAGGCTCGGGGAGCACGAGGCCTACGCCGTGCGGTCCAGCGCGACGGCGGAAGATTTACCGTCGGCTTCCTTCGCGGGCCAGCAGGATTCGTATCTGAACGTCATCGGCAAGCCGGCGATCCTGAAGCACATCAGCCGGTGCTGGGCCTCGCTCTTCACCGAGCGGGCGGTCACCTACCGCATCCAGAACGGCTTCGACCACCGCAAGGTCCATATGGCGGTGGTGGTGCAGAAGATGCTCTTCCCGCAGGCGGCGGGCATCTTGTTCACAGCCGATCCCGTCACGGGGAACCGGAAAGTGACATCGATCGAGGCGGTCTTCGGCCTGGGCGAGGCCCTGGTCTCCGGCCTGGTGAACGCCAATGGCTACAAGGTGCGGGGCGGCCAAGTCATCGAGAAGGCCGAGCGGCAGGACCGGCCCGTGCTGACGGATGCACAGATCGTGCGGCTCGCGCGCCTGGGCCGGCGGATCGAAGGGCATTTCGGTGAGCCCCAGGACATCGAATGGTGCCTGGTCGAGGACGACTTCCACATCGTCCAGAGCCGGCCGATCACGACCCTCTACCCCATCCCTGAAGCCGCTGATCAAGGCAACCACGTCTATGTCTCCGTCGGCCATCAGCAGATGATGACCGACCCCATGAAACCCTTGGGGCTGTCCTTGTTCCAGGCGGGACACATGGTTGCAGCGGGCGGCAGGTTGTTCGTCGACGTCACGAAGCAGCTGGCAACGCCTGCCGGCCGGGACGTGCTCTTGAATGTGCTGGGCCGCTCCGATCTGTTGGTCAAGGACGCACTGACGACCCTCATCGAGCGCGATTTTATCGAATCAATCATCGAGCTCTCGCCTCCTGATTCGATGGACCCGAACGCTTCGTGGCAAAGCAAATATGGGGGCCCCCAGGCGCAAATCGACGATCCGGCGATCGTCGCGGACTTGATCGCGAGCAGCCAAGCGTCGATCGAAGAGCTGAAGCGGGACATCCGGACGAAATCCGGGACGGATCTCCTGGATTTCATCCTGGAAGCCCAGCACTCGAGGCAGAGTTTGTTCGAGTCGCGGAATCTGGGCGCGATCATGGCCGGCATGAACGCTGCCACATGGATCAACGAGAACATGATGGCATGGCTGGGCGAGAAGAACGCCGCGGACATGCTCGCGCAGTCCGCACCGAATAACGTCACCTCGGAAATGGGGCTGGCGCTCCTGGATGTCGCGGACGTGATCCGTCCGCATCCGGAGGTGATCGCTTACCTCCAGCAGGCGAAGAATGACGGCTTCCTGGAGGGCTTGCTCCCGTTGGAAGGGGGACCGGAAGCCCACGACGCCATGAACGCGTATCTCGACAAGTACGGCATGCGGGGCGTCGGGGAAATCGACGTGACGAGGACGCGCTGGCGCGAAGCCCCCACGACCCTGGTTCCCTTGATCCTCAGCAACATCAAGAATTTCGAGCCAGGCGCCGGCAGCCGGAGATTCGAGCAAGGGCGGCAGGAGGCCGCGAAGAAGGAGCAAGAGCTGCTGGAGCGCTTGAGGCAACTGCCGGATGGCCCACAGAAGGCCGAGGAGACGCAACGGATGATCAGGCGGCTCCGGAACTTCATTGGCTACCGGGAGTATCCGAAGTACGGCATCGTCAGCCGCTACTTCGTCTACAAGCAGGCCCTCCTCGAAGAAGCCGGGCGGCTCGTGCGAGCCAACGTGCTCCAGGAGCCAGAAGATATCTACTACCTCACGGTCCAGGAGCTGCGGGAGGTCGTGCGTACGCAAACGATCGACGACCAGATCGTCAGCCGGCGGAAGGCCGAGCACGAGCGCAACTGGAAGCTGACGCCACCGCGGGTCCTCACCTCCGAGGGGGAAATCGTCGCCGGTGCCTACAAGCGAGCCGATCTCCCCGCCGGCGCCCTGGTCGGTCTCGCCGTCTCCGCGGGCGTCGTCGAGGGACGGGCCCGCGTCCTCTCCGACATGGCCGATGCCGAGATGGAAACGGGGGATATCCTGGTGACCGCCTTCACGGACCCGAGCTGGACGCCCTTGTTCGTGTCCATCAAAGGCCTGGTGACCGAGGTGGGTGGGTTGATGACCCATGGCGCGGTGATCGCCCGGGAATACGGCTTGCCGGCGGTCGTCAGCGTGGAGAACGCGACCCGGCTGATCAAGGACGGGCAGCGCATCCGCGTGCATGGAACCGACGGGTACGTGGAAATCCTGGCATGAGGTAGATGCAGTCTTCTCGTCACGTCTGACCCGGGGCCGCCGGAGGCTGGGTGGTGAGGCTGCAGATGGACTTCGGGGGACGGGCGTGTCCTTGTGGAAAAGCCGGATTCATCCCAAGGTGTCCTTGACAAAAGGACACCTTGTCGATCAAGGTACGGCCATGTCTCTGCACCCCGTGCTGCTCGAGAAACTCAACGCCGCGCTTGCGCCAGCGCCGAAGAACTGGTGCAAGTCTGCGCCGATCCCTCGGCCCGTGACGATGGACCGCGAGCTCACCCAGGCCGCGCGTGCCGATCCGCGCGCGACACGGCGCCTGCTCGAGCTGTCCCGCGATCCGGTGATTCCCGGGGAGGAAACCGGGGTCAGCGTGCAGCCTGCTTACGAGTTGCTGCTGGCCGAACCCGATTGATCCGCGCCTGATAGGTGCCACCGGGCGAATTCAGCGAGCGGGAAACTCTGGGGGAAGAGTCTTGTAAGGACGGCAGTTCCCCCCCTCTCGGTTGCTAGGGCTCTCTCAGGATGACACGATTAGATCTCTCGTCGATTTGAGGTCGGGAGACCTCGCTAGACCCCAGATTGGAGAACCGCATGATCATAAACCGAGTGAGATGGATTTCCGGTTCGAGAGGCTCGGTTTGAGGTACTTCGTTACGGGCTCGTCGGCGCCGATCTTCTACGGCGAGCCCCGCTTCACCAGCGACGTGGATATCGTTGTCGATCTGCCGCCGTCACGGATCGAGGAGTTCTGCGCCGCCTTCTTCCTGTCCAGCCATCCTGACTCGGCACTTTCGACTCTAGACCTGAACCCCTTCGGTCCTGGATTCCTAGTTGCCGAGGTTTTTTGGCAGGAGCCATCGGATTGAGCTGCTGGCCGGCCAAGTCCACTGGTTATGCAGAGGGGGGCCTTGAGGCGGGCTGTTATTGTTTGAATACGCTCCCCAGTGGCCGTTGTAGCGGAGGATCAGCAGCGCCTCTGCGACCTCAGTCAAGGGATGTTCGACCTCTCCGAGATTGGGCGGCGCAGAGGTAAGGTAACTGTGCGCCATGTCTGCCCCATTGTGGTTGGGCGCATCCTGATAACCCCAAGCTTCCGTAGGCCAGAATTCGTGACCGCCGTGCTCGACATAGACGACAGGGTGCGTGAACTGGCCGCTGATCCGGTCCTGCATGACGCGCACGACATTGTTCTGCGCAGCCATGGCCCCGGTCTCGTTCTGTCGGTCAGCGACGGGTCCTTGGTACCAGGTAAGCTGGACCCCCTTGCCCCAGTTGGAGCCGTGGTATTCCCGAACCGAGCCATTCTGCTGTTCGACATAGCTCGGAAAACGACGCAAGTCAAAACCGGCACGGTAGCCATGAAAGAAATGGTGGATTTGGATCAACTGCAGCGTCTGCGCGTCGATGATGACCTGAACTGTTGTCCAATCCGCTTCATGATCACCGAAATTGGACGGTTTTCCGTCGCCGTTGTAACCGAAGAATTGCCAGTATTCGATCTTGTAGTAGGTCTGAGGCCTCTCGGCGTCCACATCAATAGCACATTGGACAAAATCTCTCGAGTTGACACTGGGTGTTTTGGACTGTGGGCATTGAAGGAAGTCGGTCTGGGGTGAGGTGGCGATGAACTTTACGACGTGACCGTAGAGTCCGACGTTGCGCTTGGGAAGAAGGTCGCTCCAAGCCCAACCGTAGCGTGCCCAGTTGCCGCCCTTGACCGGCACATCCTCCTGCGGGTTCAGGAAACGGTCTCCGCGAAACTGATAAGTGCAGGTGACGTCATCGCCCATCCCTAGCAGACTGGACGGGTTACCCATCAGGGTTGCGTTGGAGATCAGCACGCTCTTACCTTCGTCGCCCACGGACTGCAGTTAGCTCCAGCGGACGTAATTCAGCACGTCCATCGGTCGATACTGCTCTTGTCCGCCGTCGAGCGAGAAGCGCAGATAGGGCGTGAACCGCGCCAGAAGATCAGCTTCGAGGGCATCCTCAATGCCATCTTGATCGTCATCTCGTGGCGGAGCGGCGATGGAGAACGGCACATCTGCGCTGGCGGCGAGCTCGCGCTGGGGCACGCGCACGAGAGTCATCCGGCCCAGCGACCTTAGAATCGTCTTACCGGTTTCCTCGAGGAACTGGAGGGTGAGTGTATGGTTACCCACGCCAGATGCGCCGACTTCGAACGTCCCTCGCGATGAGCCGCCCGCGATCAGCGAAATCTCACCCGGCAGGCCGCTTGCCGCCACCAAATGACCATCGAGAAGAACCTCGAATACGCCACTCGCGGCGGCAAGCCGGTTTGCGGTCAACTGCCAGTCCACCCGCACCGTAGCTCCCTTGGGACCCGGCGTATTGGCCGCTAGCGACGCCGACAGGGTTGGAACCAGGGAGGCGACAGCACTCGGATCCCTAGGTTGACCGAGAGCGGCAAGGACGCAGACGAATCCGGACACACCGGCGCATAGCGTCATTGCGATCATGAAGCGCGTGAACCCGATCGAGAATTCGGGGACTTGCGAGACGGCAGTGAGTGCTTTGCGTAAAGCAATCATATGATCCCCCTTCAAGAGGTAGTGTCCCGAGTCTTCAAAGCGTTTCAGCCGGCTTCACGAGTGCTCCGTTCGGGGAGTTGTGGGAGCCGATAGGAAGGTGGCATCGATCGAGGCTGGCTTCGGCCTGGGCGAGGCCCTGGTCTCCGGCCTGGTGAACGCCGATGGCTACAAGGTGCGGGACGGCCAGGTCGTCGAGAAGGCCGAGCGGCAGGACCGGCAAGTGCTGACGGACGAGCAGATCGTGCGGCTCGCGCGCCTGGGCCGGCAGATCGAAGGGCATTTCGGTGAGCCCCAGGACATCGAATGGTGCCTGGTCGAGGACGAATTCCACATCGTCCAGAGCTGGCCGATCACGACCCTGTACCCCATCCCGAAAGCGGAGGATCCAGACAACCACGTCTATCTCTCCGTTGGCCATCAGCAGATGATGACCGCCCCCATGAAGCCCCGCCAAAGGCGGTCCGCTGGAGTAGATCTCTATTTCAGAACGCCAAGCCGGCCTGGGTACCCGCGTAGAACTTGATGTCGATGAACGGATTCGAGCATGCCGCCGTGTTCGGGAACTGGCCCTGCGCGCCCACGAGCGACCCGAGGCCGGCGCCGGTCTCGGGCCAGCTCTTCGAACAGTAGGCTAGTCGACGGCCCAACTCACCAGGCACGAAAAATCGCCAGTGCCAGTGTGCTGCATCTGAATACGGATGCTGGAACCGAAGCGGATGTTCATTGGGATCCACCCCGAAAAGCTCGTGGTTCCCGAGACATCGTAGGGAAAATCGCCGCCGCTCAAGGAGACAGTCTGAGGGGTGGCGCCGTCGACGGTGAAGGTGAGGGTTCCCGAGGAGCCTTTCAGGAAGTAGCAGGAAACGCCCTTGATATTGCCGGCACCCACCGTGGAAAGCAGGTCGATGCTGCTGTTGTTGTTGGCCCTGAGGAATGCGGAATTGATTCGGGGCTTGGTGTTTCCCCCGTCCACTGCGAGAGCGGCCGAGGCTGTCAGGAGCGAGAACAAAGCGGTCAGAATCAGATTCTTGGCGGTCTTCATGGCTATCGCCTTGAATTGAGTGAACGGTCTCGCGCTTGCGGACTGCCGGTGCTCAGGCATTCGTTGATGAGTTGCTGACATTGAGTCTATCCTCCACAGATCTCGCCGTAGAGAGAGTCCACGGCGGCGCTCTTCGAGCGCACGCCTTCCAGAGCAGTCCCGGTGCCACCGCGCCTGCGTCGGCCAAACCATTGAATCTATTGTCTTTTGCGTAGGCTTACCTGGAACGAGCTGCAACAAGACTGTGGCATGCTCCCGCAGGGCTGAGCCCCGCCTGTTTGCGGGGCAGGTGCCACAGACGGAGGGCAGGCGTTGGTTAGACGATGAAGCGGGGAGAAGAAACGAAAAAGATCCACATGGCTTCGCGTCGATAGATCACGCCGAACGTGCCCTACAGCCAGGTCACTGTCCTATTGTTGGGGCACGGGGGTCCGGGCTGAGCTGCCACAGTTTTGTGGCAGCGACGCGGCGTCCCATCATGGTTCTTCCAGGGAAAGAGTCCATTTTGAGGTCCGGCACGAGCCTTGCTCAACTGGCTTCCGCCGTTCAACCAAGGACGGCTCTTTCAGGGAGATTCAGACGATGTCAGCTATAAAAGAGCAGGCTACGGTGAAGTCGACCGAGAAGAATCCGGCTGGTAGCACATCAGGCGAGCCCATCCGGCCCCGAGACCCCGTGGATCCACCTAGGGCGAATGATCATGTCCGAGATTCTGGAAAGCGGGATTGACCCGTAGGGGGTCCAAGAATGGATTTTCAAGGGCGCCCGGTGTGGCCTGCCGGGCGTACCTGAGGGCAGATTCTTGATCGCCGGCAAGAGTGTAAACCACTGCGGCGGCGCCAGCCAGTTGGGAGCTGTTGGGAGCGATGTGGAGCGCCTGCTGAATGACCTCCGCCGCGTGAGAAGAGTCGCCGAGATGGGCCAGTGCCAGGGCTTTGATGCTTAGAATTTTCCGGTTGCCCGGAATGGGGGTTCGGTCCACCTTGGCGACGATGTCAAGATAAAGACGGTGCGCGTCGTCTGGGTGGTTGAGGAGAGTCAAGCAGTCAGCAAGGTTGAGCTCGTGGGTTGGGGAATCTGGCTGGAGCTTGACGGCGCGCCGGGAGCTCTCCTCGGCTTCAACGTAGCGTCGCTTGAGCAGGAGGGCAACTCCCAAATTGTTGAAGGTGTCGCCGTCCGGTGCTCTCGCGGCAAGATCCCGCAGGAGTGGAATGGCTTGCTCAGGATTGCGCTGCAGCTCAATGAGTGCCAAGCCTCGGAGACCTCCAAGCTGGCCCGGTATGCGCCGCAGGAGCTCTTGGTAGTGGCTTCGGGCGTCATCGAGCTTCCCTTGATCAATCTCATGGTTGGCCAGGGTGAGGAGAGCCTGCCATGTCGTATGGAGGCGCGTGGCATCGGCCATGAGAGCCAGACCTTCCTCTGGGTGTCCTTTGCTCTCGGCAAGCAATCCCTGCTTGAACAGGCTGCCCGCGGGGTCGATGTTTTCAAGCTGCTCGAGAACCTTTTCTGCCTCCGGGTAGCGGCCGGCATCCAGATAGAGATAGAAGAAGTTGGAGAGAGGCCGAGGGTCGCTGGGAGCAAGTTTCCGGGCTTGCAGGGCCACCGCTATGCCATGTTCCAGGTAGTGCTTGTCAGGGCCCAAGTCATAGAGCCGGCGGGCAAGGTTGGCCTCTAGAGAATAGACCTCAATGAAAGCGGGGGATCGGTGGCGTAGGGCTCCGAGCTGGTCGAGAACCTCCTTGTATGCATCAGGATCGTCGGCTCGACCTCGTAGCTCGAGATAGGTGCGGTAATCCTCCTCTCGGATCTCGAGCCCCAGCCGTGCTACTCGCAGCTTGTGATCGCTGTAACCCTGGCGGAGCGATGCGGCGATGGCCTCAGCGAAAAGCTGGGGCTTGGAAGGAGGAAGCTGCAGGACCTCTTTCCACAAGACTCTTCCGTCCTTCCCGGCCAAGCGCCTCAGGCTCACTTGGCAGAGGTCGCCCGCGCAGGCCGCCTGGGAGGTGATGACCTCGTCGGCACCCAAGGCCCGGGCAATTGCTTTCGGATCTCCCGTTATCTTGTTGTCGGGTTCCAGGGCGGCCAGGCCGTCCAGCACGGCAACGGTGCGCAGCAGGGAGGCTTGGAGATTGGCCGCGACCAAAGTCTTATCGTCAGGTTGGAGGGAGCCGGAGACCTCCGATATAAGGACTGCCACGTACACGGGTGGCTTAGGGATCAGGAGGTAGATGAGAACGCCGATGAGAATTGCCGCCATCCCTACGATCATCCAGCGCTGCCAAGCCGAGCGCGAGTCGGGGGGGACGATGGGGCGCGGGCTCAAGAGTCCTGACTTCTCGAGCTCGGCAAGGATGTTGCCGGCACTTGACCAGCGTTCTTCAGGCTTCTTGGCGAGGCAGCGCTCCACGATTCTCTCCAGGGCCGCGGGCACCTCTGGAAGCGCCCTTCGCAACGGGAAGGGTTCGTCGTTCACGATGGCTTTCGCCTTCCCCATCCCCTTGCCGTCGAAGGGGTGGCGGCCGGCAATCATCTCGTAGAGCACGACACCCAGAGACCACAGGTCGGCCTCAGGACCGGTCTCCTTATCCTCATCGAACTGCTCGGGCGCCATGTAGTCGAGGGTGCCCACGACGTGCCCAGCCAGAGTGAGGCGGGCCGACTCGGGCCAACGGGCGAGGCCAAAGTCGATGAGCTTCACGCGGCCGTCCGGCAGGAGCACGACGTTCTCGGGCTTGAGATCGCGATGGACCAAGTTGGCCGCGTGGGCTGCCTGCAGCGCGTTGGCGAGTTGGCTGGTGACGGTGGCGGCCTCCGGAATGGCGAGTCTGTGGTCCGGCTGCCGGGCGAGGCGTTCGGCCAGGGTCTCGCCGTCATAGAGCGCCATGACGATGAAGCGCAGGCCTTCCCACTCGTGAAAGTCGTAGATGGTGCCGATGTTAGGGTGATCGAGCTTGGCCAAGGCCTTGGCTTCGCGTTCCAAGCGGGCCAGGTCACGCTTGCGCCGTTCCAGGAGGAACTTGAGGGCGACCACTCGGTCCAGCGATAGGTCCAGGGCACGATAGACCTTTCCCATGCCGCCCTTGCCGAGGCGCCCCAGGATGCGGAAATGAGAGATTTCCTGGCCGGGGTGGAACTCGTCGTCATCGTCTTCGCCGTCTCCAACAGCTACGCTCCTGGGCGGATCTTTCCGGTAGCGCCCGCCATCAACTACGGTTGCCTCGGAAGGTTCGGGCAAAGGGGCGTCACAGTTGGCGCATTGGCTGTCGAATTCCGAGTTGGAGGCGCCACAGGCAGGACAGATGAGTGATCGCATCAGCTCCCCTCACCGTTGCGATGGCGAGCCAGGAGTCTTTGCAGGTGGCTCCGGTGGAGACCGGCCTCGCGGGCGGCCCGCGAGACGTTGCCCTCCCAACGAAGCATCAGATCGGTAAGGAACCTCCGCTCCAGCGCGTTCGTGGCGATCTCGCAGGCCTCGTTCAGAGCCGCACCCGTCAGCTTAGGGAAGGCGGGCTCGACCTGGGGATTGGGCGGCGCGCCCGCCACCTCCGGCGGCAGCAGATCGAGGTCCAGCTCAGGTCCGCGGGCCAGCACACAGGTGCGCTCCACGGCGCCGGAAAGCTCGCGGATATTGCCGGGCCATGCATAGGACAGCAGAGCCTGCTCCGCTCGCGGAGTCCAGCGAGGTCGCTCCTCCGGCCGCTTCCAAAATTTACGCAGGTAGTGATCGACGAGAAGCGGGATGTCTCCCTGCCTCTCGCGCAGAGGAGGCAGTTTGATGTCGAGCATCTTGAGCCGGTAGTAAAGGTCGTCGCGGAACTTCCCCTCGTTCACCATCTGCCGCAGGTCGCGATGGGTTGCGGCTACGATCCGCACGTCGACCTTCTCGGTGCGGTCCGAGCCGACGCGCTGGATCTCGCCGAACTGGAGGAAGCGCAGCAGCTTGGCCTGCGCTTCCAGCGGGATCTCACCCACCTCGTCGAGGAACAGGGTGCCGCCGTGCGCAGCAGCGAGACGGCCGGGGCGGTCGCGCTTGGCGTCCGTAAAGGCCCCGGCGACGTGGCCGAAGAGCTCGGACTCGAGCATCGAGGCTGGCAGGGCGGAGCAATGAAGGGGAACGAGCGGCCGGGCGCGGCGGGAGCTGTTGAGGTGCAGGGCCTGGGCGATGAGCTCCTTGCCCGTTCCCGTCTCACCCAGGACGACGACTGTAGCGTCCGACCCGGCCATTTGAGCGACCATCCGGAGTTGCCTGAGCATCTCCGGGTCGCGGGTGATGATCCCCTCGAAATTGTATTGGGCAAAAAGGTTGCGTTCCAGGCTGCGGTTACGCCGCCGTAGCGCTTCCCGTTCGCTGGCCCGGCGCAAGAAGAGGCCCGCCACCTCGGCGAGCTCGGCGAGGAAGGCCTGGCTCTCGGTGCTGAAACTGTTTACCTGCCCCCGGTTCTCCAGGTAGACGACGCCGTAGACCTTGCCGCCGTAGCGCAGCGGCGCCACCATCGCGCAGCAGCGGCCAATGAAGAGGCCGCTTTTGCCGGAGGCGAAGCGGGGATCTTCCATGAGGTTGGGCAAATACAGGGGCTCGCCGGTCTCGATGACCTCGCGCACCAGGGTGGTGCTGAAGCAGTGTTCCCGATCGCCGTCCTCGTCAGCGTTATAGCCAACTTCAAATTTTTGCTGAAACGAGCCATTCTCGCGCACCACAAGGAAGCCCGTCTCGGCGCCGCATTTTTCGAGGATGCGGTGCAGGAGGACTTCGGGGGTCCGCTCGTCGTCCTCCTCGGCGAGAAGGAGCTTTGAGATCTGGAACAGCTCCTCATAGAGCGACACGTTCCTACCCTCCAACAGCAGTCGCTGCTTTTGATTTTAGATAGATTCTAACCCATTTCCGGAGAGATTGGGGCCGTTGAGGCCACACGGAGGGTAGAATCCGAGATCTCATGACTCCCAAGCGAATCCTACCTCTCCTTCTAGTCCTCCTCGCTCCCACCCTCTACGCCCAGGAAAAGTCCCTCCACCTCGCGGTCGGCGATCCGGCCCGTAAGGACAAGGAGGCACAGGTGGTGCTCGACGGCATCACGGATACACGCACCGGCGAGGTGATCGCGCCGGCCGAGCTGCCGAGGCGGCTCGCCGGGGTGCGCCTGGTGCTGGTAGGGGAGAGCCATACGGACATGGACTACCACCGCTGCGAGTTGCGCGTCGTCCAGGAGCTGACGCGTTCCGGCCGGCCCGTGTTCCTGGGGCTGGAGATGTATCCCTACACCGCGCAGCGATTCCTGGACGATTGGGTGGACGGCAAGCTTACCGAGGAGGCGTTTCTTGAGGCCTCGCGCTGGTATGAGAACTGGGGCTACAACTGGCTCTACTACCGCGACATCTTCCTCTTTGCCCGCGATCGCAAGCTGCGCATCTTCGCCGTCAACGCGCCTCGCGACGTCGTCACGGCGGTGCGGAAGAAAGGTTTCAAGAACCTGACGCCCGAGGAGGCGGCTCACATTCCTTCGGATATCGACACGTCGAGCGCCGATCACCGCACGCTGTTCAAATCGTTCTTCGAAGGCGGCGGCGATTCGCTTCACTCCAGCATGACCGACGCGCAGGTGGATTCGATGATCGCCGCCCAGTCCACGTGGGACGCCACCATGGCGTTCAACTCCGTCAAGGCGCTCAAGGAGCATGGCGGGCCGGATACGATCATGGTGACTCTCGTCGGCTCCGGCCACGTCGTCTACGGGCTTGGCATCCAGCGCCAGGCCGCCCGCTATTTCGACGGCAAGATCGCCACCGTCGTCCCCGTCAACGTCCGCGACGACGAGGGACATGACGTCAAGACCGTCCAAGCCTCCTACGCCGACTTCGTGTGGGGCCTGCCGGCGCAGGCCGATCCGATCTATCCCTCCCTCGGTCTCTCCAGCACTCCCGCCGAAGGGGAGAAGGCGTTGAAGGTGATCCTCGTCTCCGAGAAGACTCCCGCCGAGAAGGCCGGCGTCCAGGTGGGTGACGTGATCGTCTCCCTCGACGGCGCCCCCGTGCCGGACAAGGAGACGCTCAACCGGCTGGTGGCCGCCAAGCGATGGGGCGACGAGGTTGCGTTGACGGTGAAGCGAGGAACGGAGACGAAGGCGCTTCGGGTGACTCTGCGGCGGTAGGCGCCCTTCAAGGCCCCTGCTGGACGCGCCTGCGCGCATAGTACCGGATGAGAGGTAGAAGGGCGAGAGCCACCAGGAGCGGTCCGACGATGAAAACGGGGGACCAGAGGCTGGTCTTCGGAGGAGCCATCTCGCGGGACAGAAATCCAAAAGCCGCCAAAAGGACGCCGTAGCCGAGGAACAGGCGGCCGCCATAGGCGTTGATGTCATACCAGCGGGCGTCCGAGGTGAAGGCCTCCGGGATGCGGATGCCGTAGGCCCGGTTCATGGGAACACGCCGAAGGACGAGAGGTAGCGAGAAGCCTGCCAGGAGGAGACCGAAGCCACAATGAAAGAAGACGGCTGGAACGATCACGTGGCCTCCTCTTGAACGTTTCCCGTCGCCGGCTCCGAGGAGATGATACAGCAGGCGGTCTCCGGGGAGGTTTCAAGGACTTCCAAGTGCCTCCGCCAGATTGCACCTGCCATGGCCCAGCGGCGGGAATCCGGCCTCTGTCTCTGCCTCCGCAGAAGGGCATATCGTGAGCTGACAGACCCCCATCCCTGAGGGTGTGCGAGTGTGGCATCCTCATTGCTGAGTCCTGCTTCATTCATCATCGCCTTCGAAAGGAGTTTCAAATGAGTATGAATGTGACGTATGACTATGACCACGAAACGTACCGGGGAACTGCCAAAGTCGACGTGCAGTGGCAGGCTGGTAAGCCCGTGGCTCCTCCGATCCATTTGACGAAGGGAAAATGGACGGTCATCTGGACTCTGGAAAGTGGGATTTTCGTCGACCTCAAAGTGACGACCCAGCCGCCGAACTTCTTCTATCCGAAGCCGTGCTCGTGCTCGGGCAATACCTGTACGATGGATTTCGAGAACTGTGTGGTTGGAGCCAACACATCGGCATATGAGATTCATGCCAAGCTTGACCCGAAGGGAAAGCCGATCATTGGTGATCCGACGATCGCGGTTACCGCGGATCCTTATGGCGGCTCACGGCGTCCGCACAAGAGCCACGAAGCGGGGGTCGTTGCGGAGCGGGTCTAGGAAGGGGAGGGCAAACCAGTAGCCGGCAACTCCCCGGCTCGCGGCCTGGCGTGCGTGGAAGAGGGCGGAGCTGCGGTCACCGACGAGGACGTAGACCACCGCGGCTTCGTAGGAGAGTTGGGCGTTGTCCGGACTCAGGCGCAGGGACTGCTGGATAGCCTCTACCGCTTCGGCGCTTCTGCCCAGGTGGGCGAGAGCCTGGGCTTCGACGGCTCGGACCTGCCAGTCGCCGGGAGTGGCGATCCGGGCTGTGTTGGCGGCGAGTTGGGTATAAAGCTGATTCGCTTCGGCGGAACGGCCCTGAAGGGCGAGGCAATCAGCCAAATTGAGCGCGGCCGCGGGATCGTCCGGCAATAGGGCCAAGGCACGTCGGAGATTGTCCTCGGCCTCGCTGTAGCGGCGCAGCAGAAGGAGGGCGACGCCGAGGTTGGTCAAGGACTTGGAACCCGGATCGTGCTTCGCGGCCTCGCGAAGGAGTGCGACGGCTCGCTCGGGACGGCGCAGCAACTCGATCTGAGCCAGGGTCTTGAGCCCTTCTACATTGCCGGGCGACCGGTCCAGGAGTTGCTCCAGGTGCCGCGTTGCCTTGTCGAGCTGCCCCAGGCGGTATTCGGCATTGGCCACGGTGAGCAGCGTCTCCCAAGAAGGCTGGAGCCGGGCAGCGGTTTCCATGAGATCGAGAGCCTCCTGAGAGTGGCCGCGCCGCTCGGCGAGGCGGCCGCGCTGCAGGAGGCTGCCGGCGGGGTCCAGCGCCTCCATCCGGGCGACAACCGCTTCGGCCTGGTCGAGCCGGCCGGCGTCGAGGTTGAGCTCGAGGAGATTCTGGAGAGGACGAGGGTCCTGGGGGCCACGCTCGACGGCTTCCTTAGCGATCGCGAGGCCGCGGTCGAGATAGCGGGCCTCGCCGGTTTGAAGGTAGAGGTGGCGGGCGACCTGTGCCTCCAGGAAATACGCTTCGATGAAAGATGGTGACCTCTGTCGCAGGACCTCCAGCCGGGAGAGGACCTCCTGCTCGGTCCCGGGATGATCGAGGCGCCGCCGCAGATCGAGGAATTGCTGATAGTCCTCCTCCTGGATCTGCAATTCGAGGCGGGAGACCCGCAGCCGGTGTTCGGCATAACCCTGCCGCAGGGAAGCGGAAACGGCGTCGGCCGTGAGCCGTGGCTTGAGAGCCGGGACCTCAATGGCGTCGCTCCACAGCACCCGGCCATCCTGGCCGGCGAGCCGGCGCAGGCTCACATGGCAGAAATCGCCGGCACAGTCGGCCTGGGATGAAACGACCTCGCCAGCCGCAACGGCCCGGGCGACGGCTGCCGGCGATCCCGCGATGGCGTTGACTTGCGAAGAGCCGAGCGCGGCCAATCCGTCGAGAGACGCTACGGTGCGCAGTAGAGCGGCCTGGAGATTGGCCCTGACCCGGGCCTGATCCTCCGGGGACAGTGAGCCGGAGATCTCCGGCTTGAGGACGGCCACGTAGATGGGCGGCGCCGGTTTGCGGGTCAGCAGGTACGCGGCGACGGCAAGAGCTAGGAGGAGAAGTGCCGCGCCGGCTGCGGTCCAGACTCGCAAACCGCGGCGGCGGGGAAGCGGCACGACGGCTCCCGAGCCGGAAGAGAGCCAGAGGCCTGAGGCTTGAAGCTCGGCGATGACGGTCGCGGCCGAGGGCCGTTCCCGTGTCTCTTTGGCCAGACAGCGCGTGACGATCGAGTCGAGAGCTTCTGGCACATCCGCACGGAATTCCTGGAGAGGTGCGGGGCTCTCGTACAGGATGTTGTGCACCATGCCTTGCCGCTCGCCCCCAAAGGGGTGTTGGCCGGCCAGCATCTCGTAGACCACGACGCCCAAAGCCCACAGGTCGGACGAGGCGCCCGCTTCCTGGCTCCGGAGCTGCTCCGGCGCCATGTAGGCGGCTGTGCCCACGGCCAGACCCTGCTCGGTGACGCGGGGGGCGCTCGCCCAGCGGGCGAGGCCGAAGTCGATGAGCTTCACCCGTCCGTCGCGCAGGATCATGACGTTGCCCGGCTTGAGGTCGCGATGCATCAGCCCGGCGGCGTGGGCCGCTTCCAGGGCCGAGGCGAGCTGGCCGGCGATGGCCGCGGCTTCGGACAGAGAGAGCTGGTGGCCGGTCGAGCAGGCGAGACGTTCGGCCAGGGTCTCCCCGTCATAGAGCGCCATGGCGATGAAACGGCGGCCGTCGCGCTCGCCGACCTCATAGATGGTGCCGATGTTGGGATGGTCGAGGGAGGCGGCGGCCTGGGCCTCGCGACGGAAGCGGACCTGGTCCCGCTCGCGGCCTTCCCGCTGGGGGTGAAGGAACTTGAGGGCGACCTCACGGTTCAGCTCCAGATCCAGCGCCCGGAAGACCGCCCCCATTCCGCCGCTGCCGATGCGGCCCAGGATGCGGAAGTGGGAGACCTGCTGGCCGGAGAGCGGCTCATCCCCTGAGGAGCTCGGGTCCGGTCGCTGGCGTGAGGCGATCGCTTCGATTCTCGTGTCGCCGGAGGGTGCGGCGAGGGGGGCTCCGCAGGCACGGCAACGGCTGTCGAACTCGGAATGAGCTGTGCCGCAGGCCGGGCAGGCGAAAGCCGGCATCAGGTGTCCTCGGCACCTGCGAGGGGACCGAGAGTGGCCCGGTGGCGAGCCAGCAGCTTTTGCAGATAGCTCCGGTGGAGCCCCGCCTCGCGGGCGGCGCGGGAGACGTTGCCCTCGCAGCGGCTCATCAGCTCCGCGAGGAAGCGCTGCTCCACGGCGTCCACCGCGGCTTCCCGAGCTTCGTTGAGGGCTTCGCCGGACAGCTCGGGGAAGACGGGCGCGGCTCCGGGATCGGGCACGGCTCCGGCGAGATCGGGCGGCAGCAGGTCGACGTCCAGCTCCGGCCCGCGGGCCAGCAGGCAGGCGCGCTCCACCGCGTGGCCGAGCTCGCGGACATTGCCCGGCCAGTCGTACGCCAGGAGCGCACGCTCGGCTCGTGCCGTCCAGCGTGGCCGTTCGCCCGGACGGCGCCAGTGGCGGCGCAGGAAGTGGTCCACGAGGAGGGGCACGTCGCCCCGGCGCTCGCGAAGCGGCGGCAGCGTCAAATCCAGCACCTTCAGCCGGAAGTATAGATCCTCCCGGAAGCGCCCCTCGCGCACCATCTGCTTCAGGTCGCGATGCGTGGCGGCGACGATCCGTACATCCACTTTCTCGGTGCGGTCGGAGCCGAGGCGCTGGATCTCGCCGAACTGGAGGAAACGCAGCAGCTTGGCCTGGGCCTCGATGGGGATCTCGCCAATCTCGTCGAGGAACAGGGTGCCGCCGTGAGCCGACGCCAGCCGGCCGGGGCGGTCCTTCCTGGCGTCGGTGAAGGCGCCGGCGACGTGGCCGAAAAGCTCGGATTCGAGGAGAGTTCCCGGCAGCGCGGAGCAGTGGACGGTGACGAACGGGCGGCCGCGGCGCGGGCTGTTGACGTGGAGGGCGCGGGCGATCAGCTCCTTGCCCGTGCCGGTCTCGCCGAGCACGAGCACGGGAGCGTCCGCTGCCGCGACCTGGCCGACGACGCGAAGCAGCTCGATCATCCGGGGATCGCGGGTGACGATTCCCGCGAAATCGTGCTGGGCGAAAAGGTCGCGCTCCAGGCTGCGATTGACTCGCCGCAGGCTCTCCCTCTCGCTCGCCCGCAGCAGGAAGAGGCCCGCGACGCCGGTGAGCTCGGCGAGGAAGGCCCGGCTTTCCTCGTCGAAGCTGTTCACGCGCTCGCGGTTTTCGAGGTAGACCACCCCGTAGACCTCGCCGGCGTGGCGCAACGGCGCGACGAGAGCGCAGCAGGAGCCGATGACGAGGGCGCTCTCGCCGGACCTGAAACGGTCGTCCTCGATCAGGTTCGGAAGGTAGATGACCTTGCCGGTCTCGATGGCCTCGCGTACCAGCGTGCGGCTGAACCGGCGCTCGACCGCCGACCGCTGCTCGCGGTCATAGCCGACGTCGAACTTCTGCTGGAACGAGCCTTCCTCGCGCACCACGACGAAGCCCGTCTCGGCGTGGCACCGTTCGACGATGCGGCGCAGCAGGACCTCGGGAGCCCGCTCGTCGTCCTCCTCGGCGAGCAGGAGCTTCGAGATCTGGAACAGCTCCTCGTAGAGATTCATCCCGCTCCAGCCTCCAGTCGGTGGCACCTGCCTCTGGGGTCGGACAGATCTTAGCCGAACGGCCGCCGAAAGTCGCGGCGCGGGGGCTGCCGCCGCCGGATGGCAGGCGTCACTCCGCTGAGCTTGGGGAAAGTCAATCGGCTCAGAGGTTTCCGCGGTCAGTGCCGGGGCGGCACCAGGATTGCCTTGGAGGAAGGCCGCTGGACGAAACCAGCGGCCAACGAAAAGGAGACAAGACCATGGCGAGAAACGAATCGGCAGCAACCGTTGCAGAACCCATCGACGACGTGAAGCCCGAGGCTGCGAACGAAATCAAGACGTGGTCCACGTACCTGGCGCGATACGAGGATGGACGTCGCGTCGAGGCCACCGACAAGACTTTCGAGTGGTGGTACTTCGATACGATTCTGAACGACGGCTCGACCTGCGTCGTGACCTTCCTCAACAAGACGCCGTTCATTAGCGGCCCCCTCAAACCGACTCTACAGATCAATATCAGCCGGCCGAACGGAGAAGTATGGCAGGACGAATTCGTCTTCGCCCCCAACGAGTACTCTGCAAACGCGGTTAAATGCGAGGTCTTCATGGGCTCGAACAATGTCCGCGATGTCCTTGGGGACCTGCAGCAATATGAGCTGAACGCGGGAGGTATGGGGAAGAAAGGACTGATCGGCGCCAATTTGAAGCTCACGGGCGTGGTGCCGGCCTGGCGGACGGGACCTTACCTCAGTCAGCGGGAAGCCGCCGCGCAATGGCTCGGAGAGCAGGTCATCATCCCCTCCGGCACCGTCGAGGGCCAGCTTCACTTGGGAAGTGAGTCCTTCCCGGTGAAGGGCACCTGCTATCACGATCACCAGTGGGGTGGCGTCGTGGCGAGCGCGCCCAACGGCGCCGTCGACCTGTCGTGGTATTGGGGCCGCTTCAAAGTCGTCGACGAGAAGAAGTTAAACGAGCGTTCGATCGTGTTCGCCTCGGTGCTCTACGAGGGCAAGCCGGCCGGCGCCATGTTCGTGCTTGCGAACGGCACCCGCATCCTGTTCGACGAAGACCCGGCTGCGCTCACGGTCACCCCCAAGGGAAAGGATCAGGATCCCAAGTTTGGCATCAACGTGGACTGGAGGTCGAAACAGGGGGAAGTCCACTTCGAAATGTCCCCGGGTTTGGAGATCGCCAATTTCGATGGCAAGTACCGCCGCTTCCTGTCGGATGTGGCGCTGAACGCCAACTTTGCCGGCGATCCTTTCAGCGGCAATGGAAAGGCGATCTGGGAGAAGATGACGTTCTGAAGCCTCGCTTTTCGAAGAGGGCGAGCTCGCCTGGGGGCTCACCCTCTTCCCTTGGCCGGCCTACGATGGGGCTTTCCTGGGTCCCTGAGAGGCAACGGCCACCCATGCCTTGACGTTCTGGTCCAGCAAATCGAGAGGCACCGCGCCGCGCCGCAGCACCTCGTCGTGGAATTCGCGGATGTCGAACGAAGGTCCCAGCTCTTTTTGCGCGTAGGCGCGCAGCTCCTTGAATTTTAGCTCGCCGATCTTGTAGGCCGTAGCTAATCCCGGGCTGGTGACGTAGCGGTCGATCTCGACCTCGATGGCGCGATCGTCCTGGGCGGTGTTCTGCTGGAAATACTCGATCGCCTTCTGGCGCGTCCAGCCCTGGGAATGAATCCCCGTATCGACCACGAGGCGGATGGCCCTCCATATCTCATAGGTGAGCTGGCCGAACTTGAGATAAGGGTCGCGATAGAAGCCCATCTCATCCCCCAGGCTCTCCGCGTAGACGCCCCAACCTTCCACGAAAGGCGTGTAGTCATGGTAGTTGTACCACTTTGGAACGCCTTTCATCGTCTGCGCGAGGGAGACCTGCAGGTGATGGCCCGGTGTGCATTCGTGCAGGATCAGCGCTTCCATTTCCCACTTGGGCCGCGCCTTGAGGTCGCTGGTATTGACGAAGCAGCTCCCGGGACGGTTTTTCTCCGTGGAGCCGGGCTCGTAGAAGGCGGTAGCCCTCTCGCGGGCGATCGCGTCTGGAATGGGAATGACGCGGTACGAGAGGCGAGGTAGGGTGCCGAAGAGAGAGGCGAGCTTGAGATCGATTTTCTGGGTGATCGCGCGGTAGCCTTGCACCAGATCGTCGGGCTTGTCATAGAAGAACCGAGGATCGGAATGCAGAAGCCGCACGAAGCCGGCGAAGCTCCCCTGGAAGCCGGTGCCGGCGATGACGTGATCCATTTCCGCCCGAATACGTTTGACCTCGGAGAGCCCGAGCTCGTGGATCTGCCGCGGCGTCAGATCCGTGGTGGTCGCCTGGCGCAGCTCGTAGGCATACCAGGCGGCGCCGTCGGGAAGGGCGCCGAGGCTGACGCTCTCTCTGGCACCCGGGATGTAGGTTTCGGTGAGGTAGCGCAGGAGCTTGCGGAAAGCCGGAGCGGCCTTCTCCTGGTAGGCGTGCAGGGCCGCGATGCGGAATCGTGCCTCATCCTCCGGCGACACATTGGAAGAGATCTGACGGAAGCGCGCGAGTAATGGACTCTTCCAGGGGTCGTCGGTCAGCAGGGCCCGCACCTGGCCGGGCGCGCCCGCCATCAGGCTTCTGGGAGAGGTGACGCCGGACGCCAGCCCCTTTTCCAGCAGGGCGATGTTCTGATCCACCAGGGCAGGCACGCTGTTGAGCCGGGCGAGGAGATCCTCGTAGTCGCGAACCGAGGAGGCGGGCGCGTTGGCGAGGGACCATGGGACGAACAACTGGAGGCCGTCGACCTGGGTGACGGCAAGCTGCTCGACGGGGAAACGGAAGCCTTCGATCTTGCCCGCCATCCGGCGGATGAAGAGGTCCAGGTAGACCTGCTCCGTGGGCGTCAGCCGGCCGCGGTCGATGGACCGCGCGGTTTTGAGCTGCTCGCGCATCAGGGCATGGCGATGCTCGATGCCCTCGGGAGAAAAGTCGGACCAGCGGTTGTTGTGACCGGGAAAGCCGACATACGTGGCAAACTCGGGAGTTTCGCGCACTTTGAATTCCCAGGCGGCGTCGAAGAGCCGGCGAAGGCGGTCGCTCTCGGTAGGTGCGGCGGCCCTCGCCGGCGGCACGAGGAACAGGGAGCTCAATGCAATCAGCAGGAGGGTACGCGGGGACGGTCTTCGCATGACGGCATTGTAGGCGGTGAGGCTTCCCGAGCCGCTTGATCGATCGCGAGCAGGCCTATGGTAATTTCCGGATGGAAACGGCCTATGAGCGCGCTCTGGACATCGCCCAGGTCGATGGGAAGCCGAGAAGGTTCGATGTGTTCGAGGTCAATGACTACTGAGGTGTCGAGGAGCCCGCGAGCAGGCCGGCGGTCAGGCATTGGGTACAATGTCCTGGTCAGCCCACGCATCGACATCGGCACGGAAGCGGCCAGGGTCGATGGCGGGCGCATTCTTGAAAATGGCAACGACCGCGGATGCCGCCACGAATCGTTGGCGCCGCAGGGGAATCAACTCGCCTACCGGCACACCGTTGCGAGTGATGACGAAGGACTCCCCCTGGTCGAGCCGGCGCATGATCTCGCCGCTGTCATTGCGGAGCTCACGTTGGGTGATGGATTCAGACATGCTTCAATGGTAGCGCGCCGTGCTACGGATGTCGACGGCCAGAAATCCAAAGCAGCCAAAAGGACGCCGTAGACGAGGAAGAGGTGGCCGTCATAGGGACGGGATCTGATCATCAAGGCTCGTCCCCGCTGCGTTCGTGGAGTCATGCGTGATAGGCTATGACTCGTACGAAAAGGAGACTGAATGAAGCTGAGACTCACCCTGTTGGTTCTGGCCCTCGCGCTCCTGATCGCTCCCGTCGCGGTCTTCGCGGCGCCGCCGGAAGCTTCCGCGCCGGCGGTTTGCCCCGCGCAGGCTTCGATCCTGGATTCGGTGACTTTGAAAATCCTGCCCAGGAGCCTCACCCTTGCGAAATGCGGAACCTGCAGCGACACGATCTGCCGGGGAGCGAACCTCGGTTCGATCTGTGGCATTGGTGGAGGCGGCCAGTACAAGCTCTGCGGCGACGTCGGGATCTGCTCGAACAATCTCACCCAGTGTCTCTGTAAGACCGGCCCGCCGCTCTGAGGCGAGATTCCAAGGAGGGGAAGGGCTTTCCCCAGTGGGGGAGAGGCTCTCCCGAGTTGGGGAAAGCCCGCCCCACTCGATTTGTCGCAATCCCCAGTTGGGCAACGCTTCCCCCACTCGATTTGTCGCAATCCCTACTCGTTTGGACGCAATCCCGAGTTGGGGAGGCTCTCCCCAACTCGTTTTGTCGCAATCCCGAGTTGGGGAAGCGTTCCCCCACTCGGGAGAGCCCTCCCCCTCCTCGATCAAGCGCTTTCCCCTTGGAAGAAGATACGGCCCTCTGCGTGCGTTACGGTTTCAGGCGACTCCGGATGGGCGTTGGGCGGTGGATCGGGCCGCGGATTCCGAGCCCCGGCCGGCCGGGCCGGGGTCTCGGCGGGTCCGGGGCAAGGTAGGGCCTATGCGCCGGGCTCCTACGCCCCCGGCTTCTTGAACAACTCCGCATCCACCGGCGGGTTGACCTGTGCCTCGGTGAGCTCCACTTTCATGATCGGCGCGCCGTCCTGGGTCACTTCGGTCTTGAAGGGTACCTTGACGCCGTTGACGTCGCGGTAGTCGGAGTAGAGGGCCTCGAGCTTCTGGCCGCCGCTCTCGAAGCTGACCTTGACCACCTGGTTCGTCGCCGGGTCGAGAAAGAAACGGGTGGCGTGACCCTGGGCGTCGACGAGGTCCACGACGCGCGCGGGTTTGCCGCCCACGGGCTCGTCCGGCAGCGAGCGGGCGGAGAAGCCCGGCTGGCCGGCTCGGCGCAGCAGGTCGAAGCCGAAATACTGGCGGTCCTTCATCTGGTCCGTGGCATCCACGGTCTGCGGGCCCATCTGCATCCAGCCGTTGGTGCCGTCGAAAGCGCGCACCATCGAGCCCATGGCGGTGGTCATCTCGGTGCGCTCGGCGTCCGGAAACCGGCGATAGCTCACCAGCGTCGGGATGGCGAGGGGCTGCGGGGCGCCGGGCGGGGTCATGGTCGCCGAGCCCTTGGTGATCTGCGTCTTCTGCTCGACGAATGCCTTGCCGCCGAGGGCCGCCTGGGCCTGACGCAGAAGATCCTGAGCTTTGGTATCCGCCGGGGAGCCCGCCGTGGGGGCGGCCTGCGCCGCCTTGGGGCGCCGCAGGTCGTTGCGCATCGGGTCGAAGTCGGCGACCGGAATCACCTCGACGTCGGGGAAGGTCTTCTTGAGCGGCTCGATGAAAGCCGAGGCGTTGCCCACCAGGGCAATAGACATGCGCTCCGGATGAATGCGCTCCTTGGCGAAGCGCTGGACGTCGGCGGCGGTGACGGCGGAGATCTTCTGGTTGTAGCTCTCCAGAAACTCCCGGCCGTAGCCGTACTTCATGGCTTCCAGCACCTTGTCGGCGATGCCGTCGGCCGTCTCGATCTCCAGTGGAAAGGCGCCGGTGATGTAGGTCTTGGCCGGCTCGAGCTCGGCGGCCGGCACCGGCTCCTTCTGGAGGTCGCGCAGCACGTCGAGAGCCACCTTCAGGGCCTCGGCCGAGGTCTCGGTCTTGGTGAAGGTGCTCGCCTCGAAGAAGCCGGTTTGGGTCGGCTCGACGAAGAAGCTCTGGGCGCCATAGCTCAAACCCCGCTTCTTGCGGATCTCCTCGTAGAGGCGGGCCGAGGGGCTGCCGCCGGTCACCGAGCTGTAGACCTCGGCGACGTAGAGGTCGGGATCGCGGTGGGTGATGGCCGTCTGCGCCAGGCGGATCTCGGTCTGCACGGCGTCGGGCTTGTCGATCACCACGATGCGGTTGCGCTCGTAGCGCGGCGGCGTCACTTGGGACAGAGACAGCTCCGCGCCCTTGGCCCAGGCGCCGAAGGCCCGCTCGGCGCGGGCGAAGGCGTCCGCCGGCTTGACGTCGCCCACCACGGCCAGGAAGGCCCCGTTGGGGATGTAGTGACTCTTGTGGTACGCCGCGAAGTCGTCGCGCGTCAGTCCGCGCACGGAGTCGGGTGTGCCGGTCGAGGGCCGGCCATAGGGATGGTCGCCGAACACCAGCCGCTCGACGGCCCGGCCGGCCAGGTAGGGAGCGCTTTTCAGCTGAATTTGGAGGCCACTCAGGGTCTGGCGGCGCCAGCGGTCGATCTCGTCCGCCGGAAACGTAGGGTGGAGGACGATGTCCGCGAGCAGATCGAAGCCGAGGTCGAGCTGATCGGAGGTGACGCTGGCGGTGGCGAAGCCGGACTCGAGGCCGGCGTTGGCGTTGAGGTTGGCGCCCACGAAGTCGACGGCCTCGGCGATCTGTTGCGCCGAGCGCTTGGCGGTGCCCTTGGTGAGCAGGGACGCGGTCGCCTCGGCGAGGCCGGATTTGCCTTCCGGCTCATAGGAGCGGCCGCCCTTGACCACCAGGCGCAGGGAGACCAGGGGATCCTTGTGCTCCTCGATGACCACGACGCGCAGGCCGTTGGCGAGCGTCTTCTCCTGGAAAGCGGGGAAATGGATTTCCTTGGCGGGGCCCGGCCCTGGGGGCGTGGCCCGCTTGTGGACCTCCGGCTTGGCGGGCGTTTGCGCGCCCGCGGCGAAGGGGGCACTGGTGACGAGGGCCGCCAGCAGCAGGACGGTCAGAGTGGGGATGCGGTTTCTCATGGCTTCTTCACCTCGCTCGGGGCGGCGTCCTTGGCGCTGTCTTTCGCTCCAGGTTTCATGGCTTCGGGGAGCATGTAGACCACGGTGCGATTCTCGGGGCCGAAGTAGGAGCGTGCCGCGCGTTGGACGTCCTCGGCGGTGACCTTCTGGTACAGGGCGAGCTGGTGATTGACCAGCGAGACGTCGCCCAGGATGACGGCGGCGTAGCCGATGGCGCTCGCCTTGTCCTGGGCGGTCTGGCGGCCGAAGATGAGGCCCGAGATGAGCTGGTTCTTGGCCTTGGCGAGCTCGTCGGCGGAGACGGCCTCGTTCTTCAGGCGGTCCACTTCGGCATACAGCTCCTTCTCGGCGTCCTCCGGCTTCTGTCCGGCCTGCAGGATGGAGAAGAAGAAGAAGACGCCGGGATCTTCCAGCAGCACCGTCTGGCCGCCGGCCTGCAGGGCCATCTGCTTGTCATAGACCATCCGCTTGTAGAGCCGCGAGCTCTCGCCGCCGGATAGGATGTTGCTCGCCACCTCCAGGGCATAGGTGTCGGGGTGGCCGGCCTGCGGCACGTGATAGGTGAGCACCACGGCGGGCAGGGGGGTGTTCGGGTGGTAGTCGGTGGTGCGTCGCTCGGCCGTCTGCGCCGGCTCCTTGGGGATGTCGCGCGGAATCGGCTTGCCCTGGGGTATGGGGCCGAAGTAGGTCTCGATCCACTTCGTGGCCTGGGCCGGGTCGAAGTCGCCGGCGATCACCAGGGTGGCGTTGTTGGGCACGTAGTAGGTGGCGTGGAAGTCGCGCACGTCCTGGAGGGTGGCGGCGTCGAGGTCGGCCATGCTGCCGATGGGCAGGATGTGGTAGGGGTGGGTGGTGTAGGTCTTGTTCAGCACCACCTCGAACAGCCTGCCGAAAGGCGGGTTCTCCACCCGCAGCCGGCGCTCCTCCTTGACCACGTCGCGTTCGGACTTGAAGTTCTCCTCCGAGACGTCGAGAGCCCGCATGCGGTCGGCTTCCATCCAGAGAATGCGCTCCAGGTAGTTGGCCGGAATGGTCTCCCAGTAGAGAGTGCGGTCGAAATCGGTGGTGGCGTTGTAGCGCCCGCCCACGGAGCTGACGAGGTTCTTGAACTCCTCGAGCGGTATGTTCTCGGAGCCCTTGAACATGATGTGCTCGAAGAGGTGGGCGAAGCCGCTACGCCCTTTCTTCTCGTCCTTCGAGCCGACGTGGTACCACAGCTGGACGTTCACCACGGGCGCCGAGTGATCCTCATGGAGGAGCACCTGCAAGCCGTTGGCGAGCTTGTGTGGTTGGATTTGCAGCGTCGGCGGCGTCACCTTGAGGGCGTCCGCGGCCTCCGCCGGAGCGGTCAGCGCCAGGAGGGCAAACCCGGCGAGACCGGCGATGAGGGCTTTCAGCATCCGGATCTCCTTGAGAAAGAGGGGCCGATTTCGGGATCAGCTCTCCATGTTTTCGTCTACGTTACAACACGCCAGAAGGTTTGGAGTTGATCCCAGCCGAGCCGGCGCGGTAGTTTACCGAGCATGAGAACCCGACGAATCGTCCCGCTGTTCCCGATACTTCTCCTCGCCGTTTCCATTCCGCTTGCCGCAGCGGCCCCGCCGGGCGTGGCCCTCCGGCCGGACAAGACGGGCGCCGCGACCCCTGCTGCTGTCGCCCCCGCCGCGCCCGCGGACGTCGCGGCGCCCCCTGCCGACGCCCAGGTGACGGCCAGCGGCCTCGCCAGCAAGGTTCTCACCCCCGGCACCGGCACGGCGCATCCCGTGCCCACCGACCGGGTGAAGGTGCACTACTCGGGTTGGACGACGGATGGCAAGCTGTTCGACTCCTCGGTGTCGCGCGGCCGGCCGATTGTGTTCCCCCTGAACCGGGTGATCGCCGGCTGGACGGAGGGCGTCGGGCTGATGGTGGCGGGGGAGAAGCGGCGGCTGTGGATTCCGGCCAAGCTGGCCTACGAGGGGAAGCCCGGCAAGCCGCAGGGGATGCTGGTCTTCGACGTCGAGCTGCTCGACATCCTGCACGTGCCGGATGCGCCGGCGGACGTGGCGGCTCCGCCCGCGGACGCCCAGCATTCGGAGTCCGGCCTCGCCTGGAAGGTATTGAAACCCGGTACCGGAACGGTCCATCCCAAGAAGGACAGCATCGTGCGCGTGCACTACACGGGCTGGACGACGGACGGCAAGATGTTCGACTCCTCCCTCGCCAAGGGCACGGCGGTCACCTTCGGGCTCACCGACGTCATCCCAGGCTGGACGGAAGGGCTGCAGCTCATGACCGAGGGAGAGTCCCGCCGTTTCTGGATTCCCAAGGGCCTCGCCTACCGCGGCGCCCCCGGCAAGCCGGAGGGGATGCTGGTGTTCGATATCGATCTGATCGAGATCACGAAGCCGTAGGGGGTGCCTCAAACGTGGTTGACGACGACGCCTATGTCGCCAGGGATTGAAATCACCTGGCTACCCACTGTAGTCCCTACGGGACATGGGAAGAACGAATTGCAGTCCCGGAGGGGACAAGAGTCGGTAGCCAGGCGATTTCAATCCCTGGTGACGTAGGCGTGGCTGTCTCCTGGGTCCCAGTACTTTCGAGACAGCCTCTCAAGCTACGCGAGACTCGAAGACTACTTCTTTGTCAGTAGGATTCATGAAGATGAACCCTCCGAAACTCTGAATCTGTTCTTCGCTCAAGCCGGTCAGGAGCATTGCGATCTGAGCCCACATCGATCGAGTCAGGCGACTAAAGTCCCACTGCGTATCGAACGAGACAAAGATACTGGATGGGGGAAACCAGTCTGAGATCCGCGCCGCCAGCATCGCCTCCGTTTTGGGGTTCAATCGAAACGTGGCGCCATTTGTCTGCTTCCCGACCTCGGCGACAATTGGAAACATCGCTTGCTCCTTTATCTGTGTGTTCTACCACGGTAGGGTAATCGTTGAGACCGAAATCCATGGCCCGCGATCCCAAAGCCCCGCCTCCGCCTCCCGATCCCGAAAACGGTCTCTGGCAGGGACGGAGCGTGGCGCGGCGGTTCGTGTCTCCCGATGGGCTGACCGTGCTGGTGGGGCGGACGGCGGAGGACAACGACGTGCTGACTTTCCGGCTGGGGGGCCCGCGGGATTTCTGGCTGCACGTGGCCGCCGAGTCGGGCTCCCACGTGGTGGTGCGCAATCCCGAGGGTCTGGAGCGCCTGCCGAAAGAGACCGAGCAACTGGCGGCCGGGCTCGCGGCCGGCTACAGCAAGGCGCGCAAGGGCGGCAAGGTGGCCGTTCACCTCTGCCGCTGCGAGGACGTGAGCAAGCCTCGGGGTTTCCCGCCCGGGAAGGTGCTGTTGGATCGGTACCGCAGCGTTCAGGTGGCCCCCTGGCGGCCGGACCTCGCCTCAGGTTAGCGGCTCACAGCGGCTGCAAAGCCTGCAACGATTGCAGAATCACCGAGGCGCTGCTGCGGGCCACTTCTCCGGGCGAGTCGACGTTGAGCGCCTTCACCACGCCGTCCTGAACCACGGCGGCGTAGCGTTGCGAGCGCACGCCCATGCCGAAAGCCCGGGAATCGAGCTCCAGTCCCATGGCGCGGGCGAAGTCGCCGTTGCCATCGGCCAGCGGCACGATCTTGTCGCCCACCCTCTGGGTCTTGAACCAGGCATTGAAGACCTCGATGTCGTTGACCGAGGTACAAGCGACGGCATCCGCGCCCCGTGACTTGAGGTGATCGGCCAGCTCGACGAACCCGGGGAGATGATGGTCCGAGCAGACCGAGGTGAATGCTCCGGGAACGGCGAAGAGCACCACGGTCTTCCCCTTGAAAAAGTCTTCCGTCCACACGTTGTCGAAGACGCCGTCGTGAATGGTTTGCAGCCGGACGTTGGGGATCGTCTCCCCCACCTGAATCGCCATCGATCGTTTTCCCCTTGAGGCCCAAGCCGGCGCGTCGCGGCCGGTCCGCCACAGCCTATCAGAGGAGCTCGGCTCCTCCGGCCACTCCCTGATTGTCGAGGTGCGTCAGCGAGCGCGTCGAGCCGTGGGGGAAGAGCAGCGCCACCAGCAGGGTGGCGGCCCCGAGGAAGGCGAGGGCCACGAACACCCCCTGAAGGCCGTGGAGCAGGGCGCCGGTGAGGTGGTGCAGGGTGGCGGGAGCGAGGTGGGCGCGCAGGGCAGGGTCCAGCATGGCGTCGGCGCTCACTCCCGGGCCGGCTTCGGCCTCCAGGCGGGAGTTCAGCAGCGCCCCCAGGGCGGCCACGGCCACGGCGCCGCCGATGCAGCGGAAGAACTGGACGGAGCTGGTGGCCACTCCCCGGCGCTGCCAGGGCACGGCGTTCTGCACGCCCAGAAGGTAGGGCATGGAGGTGAAGCCGAGCCCGAAGCCGACGATCATCATCGAAATCATGATCTGGAGGCGGCCGGTGCCGGCGCCGGTGAAGGCGAGGAGGGCTGAGCCCACGGTGATCAGGACGCCGCCGGAGAGCGCCATGGCCCGGTAGCCGATCCGCAGCAGCAGCCGGCCGGCGATGGTGGAGGCGATGGGCCAGCCGATGAGGATGGGCGCCAGGATCGTGCCGGCGTCCACCGCCGTGCCGCCCAGCACTCCCTGGCCGAACATCGGCACATAGGCGGTGAGGGCGAAGAGCAGGACGCCCACCAGGATGTTGCCGGCGCTGGAGACGGCGATCAACCGGTTGCGGAAGAGATCCAGCGGCAGCATGGGCTCGGGAGCTCGCCGCTCCTGCCAGAGGAAGACGGCGAAGCAGAGGAGAGAGCCGGCGAGCAGGCCGATCGTGCGGACGTCGCCCCAGCCCCAGGCGCTCGGGCCTTCCAGCAGAGCCAGCAGCAGCAAGGTCACGGCGGCGGTGAGGCTCAACGTTCCCAGGATGTCGAGCTTGTGCTCGCGCCGCGGCGTCTCCTCGCGCAGCCAGACCTGGAGCAGCCAGGCGGAGAGCAGGCCGAAGGGAATGTTGATGTAGAAGATCCAGCGCCAGGAGAGAGCGTCGGTGATCAGGCCCCCGAGCAGCGGCCCGACCAGGCTCGACAGGGCCCACACCCCCGAGAAGACCCCCTGAATCCGCCCCCGTTCCTCCAGGTTGTAGATGTCGCCCGTGATGGTGATGGCGACCGGCTGCACGCCGCCGGCGCCGAGGCCCTGGATGGCGCGGAACAGCACGAGCTGGCCGAAGGTGCGGGAGAGGCCCGAAAGGGCGGAACCGAGCAGGAAGACGGCGACGGAGACCTGATAGGTGCGCTTGCGGCCGAAGAGATCGGCCAGCTTGCCGAACAGGGGCACGGTGGTGGTGGAGGTCAGCAGGTAGGCTGAGAACACCCAGCTGTAGTGAGAGACGCCGCCGAGCTCGCCGACGGCGGTGGGCACGGCGGTGGCGACGGCCGTCGCCTCCAGGGCGGCGAGGAACATCCCCAGCAGCACGGCGGCGGTGACGAGCTGGCGTTCGCGTCCGGGCTGCATGCGGCTTCTACCGCCCCTTCGCCAGGGTCACGGCGAGGCTCTTCGCGGGGGGGAGGGGCGCCACCGCGCCGGCGGGAGCCCAGACCGTGGCGCCGTTCTTCGTCTCTTTTTTCATCCAGGACGCGGCGGTGAGGGTCACTTCGACCGCCAGCTTGCGGTCCGCCGGGGCCGGCCGGCCCGTCTCCGTGCTCCAGAAGTTGAACAGCTTCACCTGGCGGCTGGCGCCGGGCTCCACGGCCTCCAGGAAGAGCCGGTCGCGGTAGGCCGGCAGGGCGGCGCCGCCCACCTTGACGGTGAATTCGAGCGCGGAAGCCGGCCGGTCTCCCTGGTTTTTCACCGTGACGGTGAGATGGCACAGCGTATCGGGTCCCGGAGCGGCGGGCTCGACCTGGATCGATTCCACGGTGAGCGCCGGGGCGGCGGGCTTGTCCTCGCCAGCGAGAGGGAGCAGTGCCAGGAGAGCCAGGGCCAGAGCGAGGGACAGGGCGGGGCGGAGCTGGAAGAGCAGGCGCATGACGGACGGTGATCTTAACCCAGGCGGGATGCTAGGCTTGGGGGCGTGGCGGCAATGACTCGAACCCAGCCTTTCCTGGCCCTCTTTCTTCTGCTGGCGCTTCCTCTCCAGGCCGAGGGGATCAAATTTCGCGAGGTCTCCCGCGACTGGGGGATCGACTTCCGGCACCATTTCGGCGGCTCGGGCAAACGCTACATGGTGGAGACCATGGTGGGCGGCGTCGTGATGTTCGACTTCGACGGCGACGGCGACCAGGATCTCTTCTTCGTCGACGGCGGCAGCCTGCCGGGCTACAAGGGAGAGCCCGCCCGCTCGCGGCTGTTCCGCAACGACGGCGGCGGTCACTTCACCGACTGGACGGAGAAGTCGGGGATCAAGATCCAGAGCTACGGAGTGGGAGGGACGGCCGGCGACTTCGACGGCGACGGCGACCTCGACCTCTACGTCACCACCTTCGGGGGCCCCAACCAGCTCTTCCGCAACAATGGCGACGGCACCTTCACCGACGTCACCACCAAGGCCGGAGTGGGGGAGACCCTCTGGAGCGCCTCCGCCGCCTTCGCGGACGTCGACAACGACGGCGACCTCGACCTCTTCGTCGTCAACTACGTCGACTTCGCGGTGGGCGACAAAAAAGTCTGCGGCGACGCCAAGCGAAACCTTCCCGGCTACTGTCACCCCGACGTCTACAATCCGCTGCCCAGCCGCTTCTACCGCAACCGGGGCGACGGCACCTTCGAGGACGCCACCCAGGCGGCAGGCTTCGGCGGGGCCGTGGGGCCGGGCCTCGGGGTGGTCTTCGGCGACGTCGACAACGACGGCTGGCAGGACGTCTTCATCGCCAACGACAACAAGCCCAACTTCCTCTTCCACAACAAGGGCAACGGCACCTTCGAGGACATCTCGCTGCTCTCGGGGACTTCGATGGGCAACAAGGGCCGCCCCGAGGCCGGCATGGGCGTCGACATGGGCGACATCGACAACGACGGCCTGCTGGACATCGTCGTCACCAACTTCGAGCTCGAGACCTTCGGCCTCTACAAGAACCTCGGCGGGGATGCCTTTCTCGACAACCGGGCCCCGGCCCGCATCGCCGAGCCCACCCTGATGTCCCTGGGGTTCGGCACCGCCTTCGCCGACCTCAACCAGGACGGGAGCCTCGACGTGATCTTCGCCAACGGGCACATCAACGACAACACCGCCGAGTACATGGAGGGGAGCGTCTACCGCCAGCGCAACCAGGTGTTCGAAAACCTCGGCGACGGCAAGTTCCGCGAGGACAAGGACGCGGGGATGAACGGTCTGCACGCCCACCGCGGGCTGGCCACCGGCGACCTGGACGGCGACGGCGACCTGGACGTGGCGATCGTCTCCTCCAACGAGCCGTGCGAGGTGTACGAGAACGTCACCGCCGGCGGCAAGTACCTGCAGGTGGACTTCGCGGCGCCCGCCGGCAACCGGTTCGCGATCGGCGCCCGCGTCGAGGCCGAAGCCGGCGGCAAGCGCCAGATCCGCGACGTCAAGACCGCCTCCTCCTACCTGTCCCAGAATGCCCTGCCGGTTCACTTCGGCCTGGGCAAGAGCAACTCGGTGGACCGCCTCACGGTGCGCCGGCCGGGCAACGTCCAGGTGTTCGAGAACCTGCCGGCGAACAAGCGCCTGGTGATCGAGTAGCCGATTACGGCTCGTCCAGGCTCTTCAGGTTCCGGGTCGCCATCGGGTCTCCCGGCTTCAGGGTGAGGACCTTCCGCAACAGGACGCGGGCTTCGTACTTGTTTCCCTGGGAGAGATCGAGGACGGCGAGATCGTTCAGCGCGGCGAGGTGATCGGGCCGCAGCTCCAGGGCGCGGCGGAAGTCCTTCTCGGCCGCGGGAAGCTGTTGCAGGGTCATGCGGACCACGCCGCGGAGGTAGACGCTGTCCGGGTTCTCCGGAGAGGCGGCGACGGCGGCCTCCGCCGTCTTCAGGGCCTCGGCGTTGCGCTTCAGGGCGAGCAGGGTGGTCACCTCGGCGGCGCGCGGCCGGGGATCTCCCGGCTGGGCGATCGAGATCTCCTGGCGGATGGCCTTCAGGGCCTCGTCCCCTTTTCCCTGCCCCAGAAGGGTTGCGGCGGCCTTGAGGTTGCGCCCGGTCGGATCGGCCGCGTCGCGCTCGAACTCGTTGACCCGGTCGGTGTTGGCCTGCTGGCCGGCTTGAAGCTTGCGGGAGGTTTCGAGCGATTTGTTGGCGTCGTCGCGGCGCCCGGCGGCGAGCTGGGCGCGGGCCAGCAACTGCCAGGCCTGGAGCCTCTGCGGGGCACGCCGGGTGGCGGTTGAGAGAGCGTCGATGGCCTCGGGCCATTTCGCGAGGGCCACCAGCGCCTGGCCGTACTCGAAGGCGACGTCCGCCTGGAAGCCCTGCTCCGCGGCGCTGGCTGGCTCCCCGGCCAGCAGGCTGGCGGCGAAGGGGGCCAGGGTGGCGGCGGTGTCCGCCGGGTTGCCGGCGAGGTACTGCGCGCGGGCCAGTACCAGGGCCAGCGAGGGATCGTTCCCCACCCGGCCCTGGAGCATCTGAATGGCCGATGCCGATTCGCCCGCGGCCAGGTAGCTGTCCGCGAGATAGCGCCGGCCGTCGAGCTCCAGGGCCGGCGGCGCGCCGTGCAGCAGCGGCTCCAGGACGACGATGGCCTGCTTCGGCTGCTGCTGGAGGATGAGCAGGCGGCCCCGCAGGACGCGGGCGCGGGGATCGTTCTCCGGCAGGCCCGCGATCAGCTCCACGGCTTCGGGTAGTCGGTCGAGCTCGATGGCGGCGTAGGTGGCCGAGAGGCGGGCCTCGTCGTCGCCGGGATTGGCCTTCACCCAGGGGTGAAGCAGGCTGTAGCTCTCGGGGATGCGGCCGGCCGTGCCGAGCAGCATTCCAAGATCGCGGGCGGCGGGGGAGGCGGGCGCCTTGGTCACGGCCTGGCGGAGATAGGCCTCCGCCTTGGCGGTCTGGCCCAGGAGCAGTGCCGCCCGGCCAGCGTTGCGGAGGATCGCCGGCCCGGTGGCGCCGCTGTCCGCGAGCGGACCGAGGAGGGCCAGGGCGTCCGACGGGCGATCCGACTCCAGGTACAGTGTGCCCAGCAGTGCCAGGACGGCCGGGTGGACCCCGGGCTTCTTCAGCGGCTCGAGCAGGGCGATGGCCCCCTTGAGATCCCCTTTCTGGAACAGCTGGCCCGCCTGCGCCACCTGCGGCGGCGGCGGGGTGGCGACGGTGGTGGAGGTTCCGGCGGCGGCCTTCGGGGTCTTGGGAGCTTTACGGGCCTTGACGGGCGGCGCGGCGAGGGCGAGGCTCGCGGACAGGGTAACTGCCAACAGGGACGGGAGAAAACGTCGCATCGGGATGAATCCTACTCCACCCTCTCATAGAATGGCCCGATGCTCCGCGCCGCTCTGCTGCTCCCCCTGGTTTTCGCCGCCTTCGCCGAGGCTCCTGCACCGCCGCCCAGTCCGGCGGAGACGGCAGCCACCCTACGCAATCTCGGCCTGGCCCAGCTCGAAAACGAGCAGCCGGCCAAGGCCGACGAGGTTTTTCACCGCCTCCTGCCGCTGGTGCCCGGCGATCCGCTCCCCTATGCCAACCTCGCCGTCGCGGCCCTGCGGCGGCAGAAGGCTGAGGAGGCCCAGAGCTGGATCTCTCAAGGCCTCGCCAAGGCCCCGGGGCGGGCGGATCTGCTCGCTCTTCAGGGGGACGTCCTCATGCACGCCGGCAAGGACGAGGAAGCCCTCGCCGCCTACCGCAAGGCCGTCGCGGCGGCGCCGGACCGGGTTCGGTATCAGTACTCCCTCTACCGGCAGGCCGCCGGCCTCACCGGCCCGGCGGCGGAAGGGGCTCTCGGCGAAGCTCTCCAGGCCCTGCAACGGCTGCGGCCCGAGAATCTGGTCGTCGTCCTGCAGAGCGGCCAGCGCGCCATTGCCGCGGGCGACCGGGCGGGGGCCACGCAGGCTTTCCTGCGGGTGCGCGAGCTTCTCGATCCGGTACCGCCGGTGCCGGCCGCGGCGCTCGCCGCCGTACTCGCCGCCCTGGAGACCGGGGACGTCGCCTCAGGCCGGCTGCCGGGGCTGCGGCTGGAGAACGCCCTCAAGCCCACGCCCGTCTATCAGCGGGATTTGAAGGAGCTGTCGCCCAACGTCCTGGGCCTGCCCGTCGAGAGGTTCGCCGCCGAGCCGCCGCCGGCCTCCTGGGGAGAGCCCGTGCCGGTGCGCTTTCCGGCGACGCTCCTGGCGGCCGGGGCCACCGAGGGACGAGCGCTGGCGGTGGGCGACTACGACGGCGACGAGCGGCCCGACATCGTGCGGGTCGCCGGGGGGAGCGCCGGCACCCCACCCCATCTGGAGATTCGGCTCGCCGCCAAGAGTTGGGAGACCGTGCCGGGGCCTGACGCCGCGGGGATCACGGGCCTGCTGGCCGCCGACCTCGACAACGACGGCCATCTGGATCTCCTCGGCTATGGGCCGCAGCGCGTCGTCCTCTGGCGGGGCAAAGGGGATGGCGGCTTCGAGGACTCGACCGCCGGGGCCGGCCTGGGGGCGGCGGCCGGCGGCGCCGCGGCCGTGCTGGACTACGACATCGACGGCGACCTCGACCTCATGACCGGCGGCGCCGGCGGTGGGCTGGAGCTTTTCAGCAACGCTCTTCAGGGGCCGCTCGCCGCGGTGGGAAAGCAGGCGTTCCCCGCCCCGGTGCAGGCAGGGCTCACCGGCATCCGGGCGGTGGTGGCGGGCGACCTCGACCGCGACGGCGATCTCGATCTGATCGTGGCGCACGCGAAGGGGATCGCCGTGCTCGACAACCAGCGCCAGGGGCGGTTCGCGGACCGTACGGCGGCGTCCGGTCTCGGCGCGGCTGGACCCGCCGAGGCTCTCGCCCTCGCCGATCTCGACGACGATGGCCTGCCCGATCTGATCGCGGCCGGCGAGAGCGGGCTGGGCCTCTGGCACAACCTGGGCGGCGGGCGCTTCGTCCCCTGGCCCGTGACCGGGCTTCCCCAGGGACAGCGCTTCAGCGCCGTGCTCGCCTTCGACGCCGACAACGATGGCCGGCTCGATCTCGCCGCCGCCGGCCCGGGGGGCATCGCCGTCCTCGGCCGGCGGGGACCCGTCGCCGCGCCGAGCTTCCAGCCGCTCGCCGTCGAGAACGGGCCGAAGTCCGCCACGGCGCTCGTGGCCGCCGATCTGGAGGGCGATGGCGACCTCGACCTCGTGGCGGCGGGGGAGGGCGGCCTCCATCGTCTGACCAACGAGGGCGGCAACAAGAACCACTGGCTGGACGTGCGCCTGCGCGCTCTCACCACCGGCAGCGGCAAGAACAATCTCCAGGGGCTGGGCGCCGTCGTCGAGGTCCGGGCCGGCGCGGCGTACCAGTTCCGCGAGGCCGCGGCGGAGGTCACGCATTTCGGCCTCGGCACGCTGCGCGAGGCGGACGTGCTGCGCGTGGTCTGGACCAACGGCGTGCCGCAGGACCGCCTGCAGCCGGCCGTGGATCAACGGGTGGTGGAGCAACAGCTTCTGAAGGGCAGCTGCCCCTTCCTCTACGCCTGGACAGGCGACCGCTTCACCTTCATCACCGACCTGCTGTGGAACTCGCCGGTCGGCCTGCCGGTCGCTCCCGGCGTCTACGCCGCCCCCGATCCCGACGAGCTGGTGCGGGTGGACGGCGCCCGGCCCGAGGGCGGAGTCTACCGGCTGCGCGTCACCGAGGAGCTGTGGGAGGCGGCCTACTTCGACGCCGTGCGGCTCTGGGTGGTGGACCATCCGGCCGAGGTCGAGGTGGCGAGCCGGCTCAAGGTGGTGCCGGGGCAGAGGCAGCCCGTGGGGATCGTGGCGGCCCGCGGTTTGCGGCCCGTGGCCGCAGCCTGGGACGGCCGGGGAGAGGACGTCACCGCCCGGGTTCGCACCCGCGACGAGGTCTACGCCGGCGGGTACGAGCCGAGCCCGTACCAGGGCGTGGCCCGCGTCTGGAGCTTCACGTTTGACCTCGGCGAATCGCCGGGCTCTCCGGTGCGGCTGTTTCTCGACGGCTGGATGTTTCCCGCCGACGCCAGCCTGAATCTCGCGGCGGCCCAGCGGCAGGACCTTCCCTACCTGCCGCCCCGCCTGGAGGTGGAGACGGCCAAAGGCTGGCAGGTCCTTGTCCCGGCGATGGGCTTCCCGGCCGGGAAGACCAAGACGATGGTGGTGGATACGCCGCCGCTGCCGGCGGGCGCTCACCGGCTGCGTATCGTCACCTCCCTGTGGCTGGCCTGGGACCGCATCGCCTGGAGCCGCGAAAGGGTAGACACCGAGCCGCGGGTGCTCGCCCGCCTCAGCCCGCGATCGGCCGATCTGCGCTACCGCGGCTTCTCGGCCCTCGTCCGCCGTTCTCCCAACGGACCCCACGGCTACGACTACGGCCGGGTGACGCCAGACTCTCCATGGCTGCCCTTCGCCGGCCACTATACGCGCCATGGCGACGTGCGCGAGCTGCTGGCTGCGGCGGACGACCGCGCGGTGGTGATCGGCCCCGGCGACGAGATCGTCCTCGAGTTCGACGCCGGGGGACTGGCCCCTCCACCGGCGGGGTGGACGCGCACCCTGTTTCTCCAGAGCCAGGGCTGGGACAAGGACGCCGACCGCAATACCTGGGAAGCGCGGCACGTCGAGCCGCTGCCGTTCCGCGGCATGAAGCAGTATGGCGAGCCCCTTCCGGACACTCCGGCGCTGCGGGACTACGTCGAGCGCTGGTTGACGCGGGTGGTCCCCGTCGAGCCGCCCGAATTCTGAATCCAGGGAATTCTCTCGCGGCCTTTGCGGTTACGTCGATCCTCTGCTATCTTTTAGAGTCCTGACAGGAGAGGCGTCCGTCTTAGTCGTTGCGTGGCAAGAGACTTGGGGCCGCCCTCGCGAACCGTGACGGCCGGTGGATCCGGTTGGGTCGGCTGAAGGAATAGGTTAGGTAGGGAAAAGGGCCTCGTCAGGCCAGGAGCGACAAGAGACATGGGAAAGAAGCTTTTCGTCGGAAACCTCAACTTCAAGACCACGGATGACGACCTGCGGACCATGTTCGCGCAGGCCGGCACGATCGAGTCGGCCACGGTGATGATGGACCGTGCCACCGGTCGCTCCCGCGGTTTCGGCTTCGTCGAAATGAGCAGCGACGAGGAAGCCGAGAAGGCGGTCAGGGAGCTCAATGGCCAGGAGCTCCAGGGCCGCGCGCTGAACGTCAACGAAGCTCGCGAGCGCACTCCGGGCGGTCCCCGCCCTGGTGGCTACGCCGGCGGTGGCGGCGGTTATGGCGGCGGCGGCGCGCCCCGTGGCGGTGGCTACGGCGGGGGTGGTGGAGGCGGCGACCGCGGCGGCTATGGTGGTGGCGGTGGCGGCGGCTATGTCGGCGGCGGCGGCCCTCGCGACTTCAACTTCGCCCCCAGCGGCGGCGACGACAGCGGCGGCTTCGGCGGCGGCTTCAACCGCGGCAACTTCAAGCCCCGCAAAGAAGGCGGCAGCCGGCGCGGCCTGCGGGCCAAGAAGCGCAGCCTCTAGCCCGCCGCCTCCTCGCGTCTTGGGACGACCTCCACGGTCCCCCTCAGGAGCCTTAGCCAGGGCTCCGGCCGTGGAAGCCTCGCCTTTTCCTTCCTGCCTTCCCGGCTGTCTTCCAGTCAGTAGAGATCGAAGAGAAGAATCCGGCCCTCCAGGGGGCCGTTCATCACCGGAAGCCGCCGGCGAGGCCGCAGGCCAATGTGCTTACCGCGATCCTCACCCCCGGCGAGAACCGCGGCCTTCCAGCCCTTGTATCTCTGTTTGAGGACGTCGCCCAGCGCCCGCCACCGCGCCGTGTCGGTCTCCAGGCGCTCGCCGTGAGGCGGATTGACCAGGACGAGCCCGGGACCGGCCGGCGGCTCGAAGGCGGCGGCGTCGCCACAGGTCAGGTTGATGCGGTCCAGGAGGTTGGCCAGCTCCAGGTTGGCGCGGGCGCCGCGCAGGGCTTCGGCGGACTCGTCGTTGCCATAAAGGCGAACGTCCGGGCCCGGCGTGGGGAGCGGCTCCTGGAGGAGGGCGGTGAAGGCCGTGGGGTCGTAGCCGGGGAGACGCTCGAAGGCCCAGCGATGGCGCAGCCGGCCGGGAGGCCAGCCGAGGGCGAACCAGCCGGCCTCGACGAGCATCGTGCCCGAGCCACACATGAAGTCGACGACCGGGCCACGGCCATCCCAGCCGGAGGCGAGGACGCAGGCGGCGGCCATCTGCTCGCGTACCGGGGCGGCGGTGGAAATGGCGCGGTAGCCGCGGCGGTCCAGGGGCTCTCCCGAGGTATCGAGCAGGAGAGTGGCGCGGTCGCGGATCAGCCGCAGGCGCAGATGGAGGTCCGGATCCTTGCGGTCCACGTCCGAGCGCCGGTTCCAATGGTCGCGCTGGCCGTCGACGAGGCCGTCCTTCGCCGACATCGCGGCCCAGCGGGTGTCGCGCACGGCCGAAGCGGTCGAGGTCGCCTGAATGACGAAGCTGCGATCCGGGTGGAGAAGGGCGGGAACGTCGAGGCTGCCGCGATGCACGCGGGCGGGAGAGCGGCCTCCGGCGAGAGCCCGGGCTCCGGCGGCCAGCGCGGGGCCGTCCGGCGCCTCCCAGTTGCCGAGCTCGACGAGGACGCGGTTGGCGGTGCGCAACCGCCAGTTGGCGCGCCAGCAGTCCACCCAGGAGCCGGTGAAGGCCACGGCACCGCGCTGGCGCTCGACGTTCTGGACGTCGAGACCGCGCACCTCGGCCTCCAGGATTTCCTCCAGGCCGAGGACGCAGGTGGCGATCAGGCCGAGGGGTCTCATTTCGCGGACTCCCCCCGGTGCCGTTCCAGAAAGGGAAGCAGCGCCGCGAGGAGCTCCTCGGGTTTCTCTTCCATGGGGAGGTGGCCGCAGTGCTCGATCACCGCGAACTCGGAGCCGGGGATGCGCGCCACCGTGCGCCGGCTCGAGGCGAGAGGAATCAGCTGGTCCTCGGCGCCCCAGATCGCGAGGGCCGGGACGCGGATCTGCTCGAAGATCACCTTGGGGCCCGGCACTCGCCGGGGAACGGTGAGACCGTAGAAGGCATCCTCGGTGCCCTCGATGCGCACGCGGTCCAGATAGGCCCGCACCAGCTCGGGAGTGATCAGGGAGTCGTCGAAGAAGGACGCTTTGAGCGAGCGGCGCACCATGGCCGGGCGCAGCGCGAAGGCCCGGAGGAAGAGGTTGGCGAACGGGCGGGCCGAGGCGAGACGGCTGCGGCGGTCGTCCGGATAGGTGGGCGCCGAGCTGTCCACCAGAACCAGGGTGCGGAACCGCTCGGGATGGGTCGCGGCCAGGAACAGCGACACGCCGCCGCCGTAGGAGTGGCCCACGATATGGGCGCGGCCGATCCCCAGGGCATCCAGGACCCCGAGGATGAGGGCGGCCTGCCCCTCGCGGGTGTAGGAGGCCAGATCCTTCGGCCGTTCGGTGTAGCCGAAGCCGTTGAGGTCCATGGCGATCACCCGGTGCGCCGCGCTGAGCGTGGGGATCACCTTGCGCCACGAGTAAGTGGAAGCCCCGAAACCATGGAGGAGCAGCACGGGCTCGCCCTCGCCGGACTGCTCGACGTGGACGAGCTGGCTGCCCACGCGCACGAACTCGCTTTGCGGAACCTCTCGGCGGACATCGGCGAACGACCGGTAGGAGGCGCAGCCGGAAAGGAGAAAAGTCAAAACGATGGGGGTCAGGAGGGGAGCGAGAAAAACGAAACGCATAGCGGGGGAGTCTACACCGCCCCTGCTGCCTCCGCTCCCCCGAAGCCCCCCGCCTTTCCCTGCCCCCCTCCGGCCTCTTCTACCGGCCGCCCCGCGCCCAGCTCTCCGTCGCCTGGTCGTCCTCCTCCTGGTCCTCCGCCGGCCACGGGATGCTGGTGTCGTCGAGACGGTCGTCACCCAGGCGGTGGTAGAGGGCAATGGCTCTTTCGAGCGAGCCCGCCGCCTTGTCGTACTCCCCCAGATCGCAGAGGAGGCTGGTGAGGGTACCCAGGAGATTGGCTTCCTCCATGAGGTCGCCGGTTCCCATCTCCAGTTGGATACGGGCCTGGCTGAAGGCGAGGCGGGCGCCCGCGAAGTCGCCGGCGGTGCGGCGGGCGTCGCCCAGGGCGGCGAGGGCCGCGGTCTTGAAATCGGCCAACCGCTCCTCGCCGTAGCTCTCGGCGCTCAGCCGCTCGGCCACGGCCAGCGACATCTCGGCCAGGCTCATGGCGCCGCCGGAGTCGCGGGCGGCGGCGTCCCGGCTCTTCTCGAGCAGCAGGTCGTACAGGCCCCAGTGATGGAGCCGCTGGTCATTGCGCACCATGACGAGCTGCCGCGTGGGAGGATGGCCTTCCAGCGTCGCCCACTGAATGATGGCCTGGCTGCGCTCCCGCCGCACACGGTCGTGGGCTTCGGAGAGCAGCTGCTCGGTGCGGCGGAAAGCCTCGTCGTAGCGCGCTCCCTCGCCACCCTGCCGGGCACGTGGGCGGGGAGTGCCCTGTTGTCCGGCCCTGGCTTCATCCGGCGCGATCGCCAGCAGATGCCGGATCACTGTGCTGGAGTCCTGTCGAGAAAGACCGAGCAGGCGATCCACATCGGAGGGGGCAACGCCCTTCTCCACTTCATCGAGGTATTCCACTTCATCCTCCCGGGAAACGTCATCACAAATGTCCCTTCACTAGATCTAGTTGCTTGAGACCCCCAAAAGGTGACAAAGACGGCGGAGAAATTTTGTGGCGAGGGCAGACAGGTTCCAGAACCGGAGAATTTTGTCACCGTCTTTCGACTGACAGTGTCACCCCCCGTCCCTATTCTCGCCTTCCACCGGCCTTCCCACCCACCGCCGGCCAGGAGGATGGTTCCCGTTGTCCATCGTTCTCGAGGATCTGACCAAGCGCTACGCCGGCCATCCGGTGGTCAACGGTATCTCCCTCGCCGTGGGAGACGGCGAGCTGTTCGTCCTGCTTGGCTCCTCCGGGAGCGGCAAGAGCACGCTGCTGCGGATGATCGCCGGCTTGACCGAGGTGGACGCCGGCCGGGTGACGCTCCACGGCCGCGACGTCACCGAGCTGCCGCCGGCCCGGCGGGGCGTGGGATTCGTCTTCCAGAGCTACGCCCTGTTCCCCAGCCTCTCCGTGGCGGAGAACGTCGAGTTCGGGCTGGCGGTGCGCGGCTCCGCGCGAGAGACACGGCGCCGGCGGCGCGACGAGCTTCTGGAGCTGGTGGGGCTCGCCGGCCTCGGCGGCCGCATGCCGCGCCAGCTCTCCGGCGGCCAGCAGCAACGGGTCGCCCTCGCCCGGGCTCTCGCCCACCAGCCGGAGGTGCTGCTCCTCGACGAGCCGTTCGGCGCCCTGGACGCCAAGGTGCGGGCGGACCTGCGTCGCACCATCCGCGAGATCCAGCGAGAGCTCAAGGTCACCACCCTCTTCGTCACCCACGATCAGGAGGAGGCCTTCGAGCTGGCTGACCGCCTGGCGGTGCTCTCCTTCGGCCGTCTGCTGGAGGCCGGCCCGCCGGAGGAGCTGTACCTGCGGCCGGAAACGGAGTTCGTGGCCACCTTCCTGGGCACCGCCAACCTGCTGGTGGGGGAGGCGACCGCCGAGGGTGTGAAGGTGGGACCGGTCTGCTTTCCGCTGGATACCCACGCGGAGCCGCCATCCTCGGCTACCGCGGGCACCCCGCGCCGGGTGCAGGTGCTCTTCCGGCCGGAGGACGTCGCGGTGAGGAGCTCGGCGGACGATGCCGGCTTTCCCGTGCTCGGCCAGGCGGTGGTGGATCAGCGCGCCTTCATCGGCTCTTTCGAGCGGCTGCGGCTGCGGCTCCCCGCCCTGCCCGGAGTCCGGGCGATCGCCCCGGAAGTCCCCTTCGGCAGCGACTCCATCTGGATCGAGGCCACCCGCTCGCAGGATCAGGCGCGGCGCTTCCCTCTCCGGATGGGAGATACCCCCTGGGTCGGAGTGCGGCGGGTGCACGCCCTGGTCCATCCCGGCATGCGCTTTCTGCTGTTGACGGATGGCTCTCCATCTTCGAGCGCGGCCCTGGCCCTGGGCGGTGAGCTGGCCCGCCTGGCCCACGCCCGGGTGACGGTGCTGGCACCGGCAACCGAGCCGGGCGAGGAGACGGATCGCCGGCTTCAGGAGTCGCGCGAGCAGCTCGGCTCGGGGGTGGCGAGCCTCGAAAGCCGGTCCACCGGCGAGGAGACGTCAGCGGCCGTGGCCGAGGAGGCTTCTCGCCGGCCCTGCGATCTGGTGGTGCTGGGCGCCTCCGCCAAGGATGGGGTGAAGCTGGCCGAGGACGTGATCTCAGCCGGGCCGCACCACCTGCTGTTGGTTCCTCCCGGGGCACCCGGCCGGGCGCCGGAGCGCTGGCTGATCTGCGTCGCCGTGGGCGAGCCGGGCAAGGCGGACGTCTCCTTCGCCGGCCGTCTCGCCCGCCATCTGCGAGCCGAGATCACCATCCTGACCGTTCTGCCGGCGTTCGCCCAGGGCGAGGGTGTCTCGCTGGCCACGTCCCAGGCTCAGCGTTTCCTCGCCGGCAGCGCACGAACGCTCACCCGAATGGAGGTGCCGGTGACCACCCGCATCCGCTATGGCAACGCCCGCGAGGAGATCCTGGCCCAGCTCCGGGAGGGCGGGCACGACCTGCTGGTGGTGGGCTCGCCGCTGCCGGGCAAGGATGGCGAGATCGAGCTCAAGGGTGTCGTCGGCCGTCTGCTGCCAGACCTGTCCACTCTGCCGCTGCTCATCGTGCGCTCGCCGGAGGCGGCGTCATGAAGCTGTTTGTTCTTTTCCCCAGGAGATCGCGATGAAGCTGATACGTTTTCTGACACTGTTGCTGGCGCTCGTGCCGGCAGCCGCATGGGCTCAAGAATCCGAGCCGCAGGCGTCCGAGACCCCGAAGACCACCGACCAGAAGCTCGACGAGCTGGACCAGAAGATCCGCGTCCTCGACCGCAAGATCGAGATCGACAAAGAAGCCGCCGCCGAGAAGGCCAAAGCCACTGGCGGCGTCACCGCGGACAAGAGCGGTTTCGCCATCAAATCCGCGGACGGTGCCTACCGCCTCCGGATCGGCGGCTACGCTCAGCTCGACAGCCGTTTCTTCCTGGATGAAAAGCAGAGGTCGACCGTCGACACGTTCATCCTGCGCCGGGTGCGCCCCATCCTCGAAGGCACGGTGGCGAGGATCTTCGACTTCCGCATCATGCCGGACTTCGGCGCCGGCCAGACGGTCCTTCAGGATGCCTACGTGGAGGCGAAGCTCAGCCCGGCCTTCCGGGTCCGCGCCGGCAAGTTCAAGCCGCCGGTGGGCCTCGAGAGGCTGCAGTCGGGAGCTGACCTTCTCTTCGTCGAGCGCTCGCTGCCCACCAACCTGGTGCCCAACCGCGACCTGGGCGTCCAGATCGCCGGCGACCTCGCGGGCGGCATCGCGAGCTACCAGCTGGGCGTCTTCAACGGCGTGGTGGACGGCGGCATCGCCGATGCCGACACCAACAGCGAAAAGGATGTGGCGGCCCGGCTCTTCTTCCTGCCGTTCGTCCAGGGTGGCGGTCCGCTCAAAAACTTCGGGTTCGGCATCGCCGGTACGTCGGGCAACACATCGGGTACGGCGACCGCGCCGGGCCTGCCGTCCTATCGCTCGCCGGGGCAGGCGACGGTCTTCGCCTACCGCTCGGACGGCACCGCTCCCAATACGACGATCGCCGACGGCCGCCACGTACGCATAGTTCCCCAGGCCTACCTGTACAGCGGCTCCTTCGGGCTGCTCGCGGAGTACGTCTTGTCCCGCCAGGACGTGACGCGGGGCGCCGTCAGCCGGGAGCTCGATCATCGCTCGTGGCAGGCCGCAGCCTCCTGGGTGATCTCGGGCGGCGTGCCCACCTATCGCGCGGTCGATCCCAAGGTGGTGTTCGACCCGGCGGCCCATACCTGGGGCGCTTGGGAGATCAAGGTGCGCTTCAGCCAGCTCGACATCGACTCCGCCACCTTCCCCGTCTTCGCCAACCCGGCTTCGGCCATCCGGTCCGAGAAGTCCGTGGCGGCGGGCCTCAACTGGTATCTGAACCGCAACGTGCGGCTTCTCTTCGACTACGAGCGCACGAAGTACGACGGTGGATTCGCCACCGGCGACCGCGAGGACGAGAAGATCTTCTTCAGCCGCTTCCAGGTCCAGTTCTGAGGATCTTTGGAAAGGAATTGTAGACTCATGAGAAAACGATTCTATCTACCCCTGCTCTTTCTGGCGCTGGCGCTGCCGGCATCGGCACAAGTCAAGCTGCTCAACGTTTCCTACGATCCCACCCGCGAGCTGTACCAGGATTTCAACGGTGCGTTCGCGAAGTACTGGAAGGGCAAGGCGGGGCAGACCGTCACCGTCCAGCAGTCGCACGGCGGCTCGGGCAAACAGGCGCGGTCGGTGATCGACGGCCTGGAGGCCGACGTCGTCACCCTGGCCCTGGCCTACGACGTCGACGCGGTCGCCAAGTCCGGCCTGATCGATACCCACTGGCAGACGCGGCTGCCCAACAACAGCACGCCTTACACCTCGACGATCGTCTTCCTGGTGCGCAAGGGCAATCCGAAGAAGATCAAGGATTGGGACGATCTCACCCGTTCGGGCGTGGCGGTGATCACGCCGAACCCGAAAACTTCGGGCGGCGCGCGCTGGAACTACCTGGCGGCCTGGGGCTGGGCGTTGAAGAAGTATGGCAGCGAGGCCAAGGCCAAGGATTTCGTCAGCCGAGTCTACAAGAACGTGCCGATCCTCGATACCGGCGCCCGCGGCTCCACCGTCACCTTCGTCGAGCGGGGAATCGGCGACGTGCTCGTGGCCTGGGAGAACGAGGCTCTGCTGGCGGTGCGCGAGCTGGGCGGGAAGGGAGCGTTTGTGGTCGTGGCTCCCTCGTCGAGCATCCTGGCCGAGCCGCCCGTCGCGGTGGTGGACAAGGTGGCCGCCAAGCACAAGACGACGGCGGTCGCCAAGGCCTACCTCGAGTATCTCTACACGCCCGAGGGGCAGGAGATCGCCGCGAAGCACTACTACCGCCCGCGCCTGGAGGCGGTGGCGAAGAAGTACGCCAGTCAGTTCCCGCAGCTCGCGCTATTCACCATCGATCAGGTTTTCGGCGGCTGGACCAAGGCGCAGAAGGCCCATTTCGACGACGGCGGCGTCTTCGACCAGATCTACGGAGCCGGCAGGTAGGTGAGCGTTGCCGAGGTAGCGGTGGGCCGGCCGAGCCGCCGGAGCCCGCATCTGCGCGGAGGCAGCCCCTTGCCGGGCTTCGGCCTGGCGCTCGGGTTCACGCTGCTCTACCTCGGCCTGATGGTGATGATCCCGTTGTCGACCGTCTTCCTGAAGACGGCGACGATGACGTGGAGCGCCTTCTGGGCCACCGTCTCCGGCCCCCGGGCCCTCGCCGCGTACCGGCTGAGCCTGGGGGCCTCCCTGATCGCGGCGGTCGTCAACGTCGTCTTCGGTCTGCTCGTGGCGTGGGTGCTGGAGCGCTACAGCTTCCCGGGGCGGCGGCTGATCGACGCCTTCGTCGATCTGCCGTTCGCCCTGCCCACGGCCGTGGCAGGAATCGCGCTCGCGACGATCTACGCCAAGAACGGCTGGGTGGGCCGCTGGCTGGAGCCGCTGGGCGTCCAGGTGGCCTATACGCCGCTGGGGGTGGTGGTGGCGCTCACCTTCATCGGCCTTCCCTTCGTGGTGCGCACGGTGCAGCCGGTGCTGGCCGGCCTCGATCCGGAGGTGGAGGAGGCCGCCGCCAGCCTGGGCGCCGGCCGCTGGCAGACGTTCCGGCGGGTGATCCTGCCGGAGCTGGTGCCGGCCGCGACCACGGGCTTCGTTCTCGCCTTCGCCCGCGCGCTGGGTGAGTACGGCTCGGTGATCTTCATCGCCGGCAACATGCCGATGCGGTCGGAGATCACGCCTCTCCTCATCATGATCAAGCTGGAGCAGTACGACTACGCGGGAGCGACGGCGATCGCCATGGTGTTCCTGACCACTTCGTTCGCCTTGTTGTTCGTGGTCAACTTCCTGTCATGGCGGCGCAACCGCCGGCTGCGGGCGGGGGAGGCCTCATGAGCGGACCTCGGTCCGCCCGGCCGCGGGCCTTGAACGAGCCGCGGTGGGTTCGCTGGCTGCTGATCGGAACGGCTCTGGTCTTCCTGGGTTTCTTTTTGTTCCTGCCGCTCGTCCTGGTTTTCTACGAAGCCTTCCAGGATGGGATTGCGGTCTACCTCGCCGCGATCCGGGAGCCCGTGGCCCTGGCCGCCGTGCGGCTGACGCTGCTGGTGGCCTTCATCGCCGTGCCGATCAACTTTCTATTCGGCCTGGCCGCGGCCTGGGCGATCGCCAAGTTTCGCTTCCGCGGCAAGAATGTGCTGATCACGTTGATCGACCTGCCGTTCTCCGTCTCGCCGGTGATCTCGGGCGTCATGTTCGTGCTGCTCTTCGGCGCCCACGGTTTCTTCGGTCCCTGGCTTCAGAGCCACGACCTGAGGATCATCTTCGCCGTCCCGGGCATCGTGCTGGCGACGATGTTCGTCACCTCCCCCATGGTGGCCCGCGAGCTGATCCCCCTGATGCAGGCGCAGGGAAGCGACGAGGAGGAAGCGGCGCTGACCCTGGGCGCTTCCGGGTGGCAGACCTTCTTCAAGGTGAGTCTGCCGAAGATGCGTTGGGGTCTGCTCTACGGCGTAGTGCTGTGCAATGCCCGGGCGATGGGCGAGTTCGGCGCCGTGTCCGTGGTCTCCGGCCACGTGCGGGGGCTCACCAACACCATGCCCCTGCACATCGAGATCCTCTACAACGAGTACCAGTTTTCCGCCGCCTTCGCCGTGGCCTCGCTGCTGGCCCTCTTGGCGCTGGTGACGCTGGCGATCAAGAGCGCGATCGAGTGGCGGACGGGGCGGCGATAGGGGAGCCGTCTGGGGAGCAATCGGGCGATGTTAAGCTGATTTCCCATGCGCCGCCTCTCCCTCAGCACTCTCCTGATCGGCCTCAACGCCGGGCTCGTCCTGCTCGCCGTGGTGGCCGTGGCGGCGGCGGCGGTGGGGCTGATCGAGCGGTTCGCCGAGGAGCAGGCGCTGGCGCGGGTCAACTTGGCGGGGGCGAGCGCGCAGGAGGCGGTGGAGAGGTCCGCTCGGGACGTTGCCACGTCGGCCCACCTGCTGGCCGAGCGGCCGACCGTGAAACGCCTGCTGGCCGAGGGGAATGTGACTGGACTGACGGCGTTTTTGGACCGTTTCCGCGGCACCAGCCACCTCTCCGGCGTCGTGATCTTCAGCCAAGGTCATGCCTTCGCGGCCGGCGGCATTCCGCTCCCTTGGGAAGACATCGCCCGCCGCGCGGGCACCGAAGGGAGCTCCTCCCTCACCCGTCTACCCGATGGCTCGTTGCTGCTGGCTTCGGCCTCGCCTCTCGCGGCGACCCCCGAAGCCTCGGCCGCCGCGGCACTGGTTCTGGATCAATCCTTCGCCCGGCAGGTCGCCGTCCAGGTGGGGCTGCCGGTGACGATCCTCGATCCCGATCAGGCCCCGGAACCCGGACTGATGAAGACGGCGGACCGCTACATTTCCGTCCGGCCTTTGCGTTCCGCGTCCGGCGCGGTAACTGCCCTGGTGGAGACCTCCCTGCCTAGAGACGCCGTAGCCGGCTCCCTCGCCCGGCTCGTGCGCAACCTGTTTCTCCTGACGCTTCTGGTGGCGGCGCTCGCCACTCTTTCCGGGTGGGCCGTGAGCCGCCGCTTGACCCGCCCGGTCGAGGCGCTCACCGCCGCCGCTGCCCGCATCGGCCGGGGAGATCTCTCGACGCCCGGGCCCCGTGCCCCGGGGGCCGAGCTTGGGACGCTCGCGGCCACCATGGAGGAGATGCGCCGCCGGCTCCTCCAGCTAACCTCCGAGCTGCGCCGCCGGCAGGCCGAGGGCGAGGCCATCCTCACCGGCATCAGCGAGGGCGTGTTCAGCGTCGACCGCGACCGCCGTATCACCTATCTCAATCCGCAGACGGCTGTGCTGCTGGGTATCCGCCCCGACGAGGCCCTGGGCCGCTTCTGTGGCGACGTGCTCAATCCTCGGGGCGTGGACGGCCTGCGGCCCTGCGAGGAGAGTTGCCCCATCCTTCACGCCCGCTTCCGGGGTGGCGCCAGCGCCACCGAAACTCTTCAGCTCCGTGCCGGGGGTGCACGTGCCGTGGTCATCGCCAGCTCTCCTCCCACCGAGGAGCGACAGTTCCAGGTGATGCGGGATGAGACGGACGTCGAGGCCGCCCGCCGCCAGCGCGATGCCGTGCTGGCCAACATCTCGCACGAGTTCCGCACGCCGCTCTCGGCCCAGCTCGCCTCCATCGAGCTGCTGCGCGACCGGCTGCTCCAGTCTCCCGGCGGGCTGGAAGGCGAGACCCGCGATCTCGTCCTTTCTCTGGAGCGGGGAAGCCTGCGGCTGACCCAGCTCATCGATAACCTGCTGGAGAGCGTGCGCATCGAATCGGGCCAGGGCTCGATCCGCAGCCGGCCGGTGGCGCTCGACGAGGTGATCGAGGAGGCGGTGGAGATGACGGCGCCGCTCCTCGCGCAACGCGGCCAGTCGATCGAGCTCGATCTCCCGTATCCTCTGCCCATGGTGCAAGGCGATGCGCCGCGGCTGATCCAGGTGTTCGTCAACCTGCTCGCCAACGCTCAAAAGTTCGGCCCCACGGGTTCCACGGTGCACGTCGGCGGCGCCGTGGAGGAGGGGGCCGTTGGCCTCTGGGTGGAGGATGAAGGTCCGGGTTTCCCCCTTGCGCCGGGCGATGGCGCGCTGTTCGACCGGTTCGTGCGCCGGGCTGGAGACGGTGAGGAGCCGGAGACCGGCGGCATGGGCCTGGGACTGTGGATCGTGCGTTCCATCGTCGAGCGGCACGGCGGCGAGGTGATAGCAGGTCTGGGAACGGGCGGCCGGGGGACTCGCATGAAAGTCATCCTCCCCCGACAGCTGGCTGTGGAGGGCACCGCGGCGTGAAGATTCTGGTGGTGGACGACGACCTGGAGCTGGCGGGGCTGATCGGCTACGCCCTGCGCCAGGCTGGGTATCTCGTGGTGGACGCGGCGGACGGCCCCGCGGCCCTGGCCGCTTTCGAGCGCGAGGCGCCATCGCTGGTGATCCTGGACGTGAACCTGCCGCGCCTTTCCGGGCTGGAGGTCTGCCGCCAGATCCGTGCGGAAGGCTCCTCGGTTCCCATCATGATGCTGACGGTGCGCAACGCCGAGGAGGATCAAGTCCAGGCTCTCGATCTGGGGGCGGACGACTACCTGACCAAGCCGTTCAGCCCGCGCACGCTGCTGGCTCGGGTGCGGGCGCTGCTGCGGCGAGGCGGAGTCGAGAAGCCGGCGCCACTGGCGGTGGGAGACCTGACACTGGATCTGGATTTGGCGTCCGTGACGGTGGGGGGCGCCAAAACGGCTCGCCTGACGCGGCTGGAGCTGCGATTGCTCCAGATCCTCCTGGCCAACGCCGGCCACACCCTGCCGCCGGAGCGTTTGCTCGCCCATGTCTGGGGCTCGCGCGGCTCGGGCGACCGGCAGCTCCTGAAGCAGCTGGTCCACCGCCTGCGCCAGAAGATCGAGACGGATGCCGCCCAGCCCCGCTATCTGGTGACGGTCGCCGGTGTTGGCTACACCCTGCGAGCCGAGGGCTCGGACGTGGAGTAGCCGGCGACGATCGGCACCATGCCCTCGAAGTCCTCGCCCGCCTCCTCGCAGACAGGCTCGCCGCCAAGCTGATTATGAAGGCGGCAGGCCCTCTCGAAGGCACGCGTCATGGCCTGATCATAGGCGGTTTCCGAAATCGGCTCCCCCAGGAAGGGATCGAGCCTGGCGGTCACCTGGTTCCGCGCGGCCTGGGACACCAGGCGCCGGACGATCTGCCGGCGCTCAACGGCCCCAATGCGGCCTTCGGCGAGCTTTACCAGCTGGTCCTGGGAGACGGGTTGTAAGATCGAGTCAAACATTTCATTCCCTCCCGCACCTTGCCGGCACGTCATGTCGTGCCCGGCTTCGCGGATCTCCTAAGCAGGAAACGTGCCGGGAGGTGTCAAAGCCCTCACACGGCGGGACCTCTTGCAGGTTTTCGAGCCGTGGCGAGCCGCGGATCGTCCGGCGGAGTGGACATGCCCGTCTGGTATCTTTCTTGCGGAGGAGGTCTGGCCATGGAAATCCTACCCACGCCCCACACCGGTGAGCCCGGCCTGCTGATCGCCATCGGCGGCGCCGAGGACAAGACGCGCGAGCGCGTCATCCTCAACTACTTCCTGGAAGCGGCGGGTGGCGCCGACGCCAGCCTCGTGGTGCTGGCCACGGCCTCGGAGTCGCCGGAGACGGGGGATCGCTATGCCGATCTGTTCCTGGCGCTGCGTGCCGAGAACGTCGAGGTGCTGAAGATCGAGACCCGCAACGACGCCGTCGAGGCGGGCTCGGAAGCCCACGACCTGCTGGAGTTCGCCACCGGCCTCTTCGTTACCGGCGGCAGCCAGCTCAAGCTCTCCTCGGCCCTGGGCGGCACGGAGATCGCCGAAACCATCCGCCGCCGCCACGCGGCGGGTATGGTGGTGGCGGGCACCAGTGCCGGCGCGGCGCTTCTCTCCGAGCACATGATCGCCCTGGGAGATGGCGGCTCCACGCCCCGCCGCCGGCTCGTCCATCTGGCCAAGGGACTGGGCCTGGCACCCAACCTGATCATCGATCAGCATTTCCGCCGCCGTGACCGGCTCGGACGCCTGCTGACGGCGTTGTCTTACAACCCCGCGCCCCTGGGGGTCGGGATCGACGAGGACACGGCGGCGATCATCAGCGGCGCCGGAGAGCTCTCCGTCCTCGGCTCCGGCGCGGTGATGGTGGTCGACGCCTCGCAGATGCGGTTCACCGACAGCCACGCCGTCCACCGTGGCCAGCCGGTCGCCATGATGGGCATGAAGCTCGACTTCCTCACCACCGGCTGCCGCTACGACTTGAACCGGCGCATGGGAATCGCGCCGCCTCCGCACATGATTCATCTCGCGGACCCGATGGAGCGCCGCGCTCCCTTGCGGCCGCCGGTGCACAGCGAGAAAGTGCCGGCCGAGGCGGACGACGACGGCGAGTAGGCCGCGGCTCCATCGCCCGCGTTCTGGCACGGCGATTGCTCTTTTGGACTCCCGTGGAATGAGCCACGCATCAACGCTCGAGCTCCCCCGGGAGGCCCGTTCACGTCATGAAAGTCCTTGAGACTCGCATCTATCGCGGCCCGAATCTCTACGCTCTCTGGCCCGTCATCCGTCTGCGTCTGGACCTCGGCGAGCTCGAGTGGTTCCCGACCGCCAAACTTCCAGGTTTTTCGGAACGCCTTGTAAAGTTGATACCGACCCTTTCCGATCACACCTGCTCCTACGGCGAGCCCGGAGGTTTCGTACGCCGTCTGAACGAGGACGATGGCACCTGGCTGGGCCACGTGATGGAGCACGTGGCCATCGAGCTGCAATGCCTGGCGGGCACGCCTGTGACCTTCGGCAAGACACGCGGCCACGGCCTGCCGCCGGGTCAGTATCACGTCGTCTACAGCTTCGACGACGAGGCCGTGGGCCTTGCCGCGGGCAACCTCGCCATGCGCCTCATTCACCATCTGCTGCCTGAGCGGATGGAGGCCCATGATCCGGCGCATCTCGATTTTCCCGCAGAGCTCGATGCGCTGGTTCAGCTCGCGCGGAGCCGCGCTCTGGACCCTGCGACCGCCGCATTGGTGAAGGCCGCCGAGGAGCGCGGTATCCCGTGGGCTCGCCTCGACGACAAGTCGCTGGTCGCGCTCGGCCATGGCCGATTCCAGCGCTGCGTCCAAGCCGGCCTGACCTGCCAGACGAGCCATCTCGCCGTCGAGATCGCCTCGAACAAAAGCTTGACGCAACGGATTCTGGGACAGATCGGACTGCCCGTGGCCCAATCCGACGTCTTCCAGCCGGGCCACGAGTGCCGGATTCTCGTCGTGGGTGGCAAGGTGGTGAAGGTGACGCGGAAGGAGGGTGCCGACCGGACGAACGACCTTCATGAGGACAATCGGTGCATGGTGGAGCGGGCTGCCGCCGCTCTGGGCCTCGACGTGGCCGGAGTCGACTTCGTCTCTCCCGACGTCTCCCACAGCTACCGTGACGTGGGCGGAGTCATCGTAGGGATCGACCCCGCTCCCGCGATGCACAGTGCCTTCGCCGGTCCGGTGATCGACGGTCTGTTTCCCGGGGACGCTCCGGCAAGCTTCTCCCTGGCGGCCATCACGGGTTCCCGCGGAAAAACCTCCGTGACCCAGAGGGTCGCACACATCCTCAAGCTCGCCGGCCGCACGGCGGGACTGGCGACGTCGGAGGGCGTCTGGATCGACGGCGGGCTCTCCGTCTGCGGCGATATGACGGGTCCGGATGCGAGCGATCTCGTGCTGCGCGACCCCTCGGTAGATGCCGCCGTGCTGGAGACGTCGCCTGGCGGCATCGCCCGCTCGGGGCTCGGCTGGCGGCGGTGCAACGTCGGCGCGATACTCAATCTCGACCCTCTGGGGAAGGAAGATGCCGAGCTGGATGTGCTCGCGCAGACTCTGAGAGTCGTGGCCGAGGTGGCGCAGGACTTCTGCGTGCTCGACGCCGACGACGACCGGGTGGCGGCCATGGCCGAGCACAGCCCCGGCAAGCCGATCTGGGTGACCCGGGACCTGGGCAATGAGCGCGTGCGGCGGCACATCCGGAAGGGAGGCCGGGCGGTGGCGCTGGAGACGGGCCTCAATGGCCGCCTCCTCGTTCTCTACCAGGGAGAAGAGCAGATCGCGCTCCTCTGGGCACGGCAGATCCCCGTCACCCCGGGAGGAAACGCCGAGCACAACATCCAGAACGCGATGTTCGCCGCCGCCATCGCCGCTGGGATGGGAGTGGACGCCGGGACGATCCGGCAGGGGCTGCGGACCTTCGAGATGCCGTTCGCGCGGCCTGCGGCTGAGCGGCTCCGGGAGACTCTGCTGCAACGGAGGGCGGTGGGGTAGGTCAAAAGACGTTTCAGTCACCTCGCGAATAGGCCAAAACACCCCTCGCAAACCTATATCCGGCGGGGGGTTGCAAGATGAGACCTCTTTTTTCCGTCTATATAGACGGTGGGAGAGCGCCGATTGGACGGCGATCTCGGACCCGGGATCGCCCAATGGCCAACCAACACGACAAGATCTTCAAGCAACTGCTGCACGCTTTTCTCGCCGACTTCCTGCGCCTCGTCATACCAGACACCTTGGACCGGCTGGACCTGTCGTCCCCCGAGTTTCTCGACAAGGAGCTCTTCTCCGGCGGTCCACGCGGTCGAAGGAGGGAGCTCGACCTGCTCGTCCGAGTCCGCACCGTCCATGGCCGGCCCCTTTTGATCCACGTCGAGATCGAGGCGCGGGCGAAGCCCGGAATGGAGGAGCGCCTCTGGCGCTACCTAAACCAGATCCAGGCTCGATACGACACGCCGGTGCTGACGATCGTGATCTACCTGACGCGGGGTCGCCCCGGTGTCTGCCTGAAGGCACGGCAGAGCGATCTCGGCCCGGATTTCTCTGGGTTCCGCTATGTCTCTTTCGGCCTCGCTGGCTGCCAGGCGGCGGAGTACCTTGCCCGGCCTGAGCCTTTGGCCTGGGCGCTTGCGGCTTTGATGGACCCTGGCTCGTGGAGCAAGGTAGAGCTGAAGATGGCCTGTCTTCGACGGATCTACGGCCTGAAACGCGGGATCGACCCCTACCTACTTGTCAACTGCGTCGAAAACTATCTACACTTAACTGGCCAGGCGGCGCAGGACTTCGAGACCTTGCGCCACCGGAAAGAGAACAGGGAGATTCAAGCTATGGCTATGACGTGGTCTGAGACGCTGGAAGCCAAGGGACGGGGAGAAGGTGTCCGCGAGATCCTCCTGTTACAACTCTCTGAGCGCTTTGGTCCCCTCCCGGAGGGCTCGCGTCGCCAAGTCGAGGAAATCAGTTCGTTCAACCGGCTGACTCAGCTCGCCAAGAGGGTATTGACCGCCCACTCCCTCGAAGAGATGGGCCTCGCCTAATTATCCCGCCTAGTCGGGCAACGGCTCGCTCGCAGTCCAGCCATTCTCCCGCAGACGGTCGAGAAGGGCGAGCACCTCGGCCCTCTGGGTGTGGCTGAGAAGCACCAGCAGATCCCCCGGCTGAGCCCACGCCAGGGCTTCCCGAATCCCTTCCAGCTCCGTACCAGCCATCGTGACGCTCTCGGGAGCGGCTCCGAGGCGCAGAAGCTCATCTCGCAACACGGCGGGGACCTCTCCCAGACCCCGGCCACGCAGCATCTCGGGCAGCTCCTTGACGATGATCCGGTCCGGCTTCAGGAGCCAGGCGGTGCGCGCGAGATCGCGAATCGCCTCGTCGTCCCGATCCCCGGCCTGACCCAGAATGAGGAGTCTCCGCCTTCCCGGAAGCCGGCTCGCGAGATCCACGATGGCGGCCATGCCATGTGGATTGTGGGCATAGTCGACCAGAATGTTGACGCCGCCCAGCTCCATGGACACGGCGCGGCCGAGATTGCTCGTCAGGCGGCGGAGTCCCTCGGCAATGGCTTCCACGGAGAACCCCGCCGCTGTGGCGATACCGATCGCTCCCAGGGCATTGGCCACATTGTGCCGAGCGGCCCCGCCCAGGGTCACCGGAATCTCCTCGACGCGGATCACCGCCGTCCTCTCGTTTCCCCGGGCCAGCACCAGGACTCCTTCCTCCAGGAAGCACGCGTCGCCCCCGGCGGCGAGGTGATCCAGCAGCCGTGGGTTCGCCGCGTCGAGGCTGAACCAGGTGATGGGGTGGGTGAGGCGGCCGCCCGCCGCCAGCAGCTCCGTGTCGTCGGCGTTGAGGACGATCCGTCCTCCAGGCCGCACCGCTTGGACAATCAGGAGCTTGGCCTCCGTCAGCGACGGCACATCGAGAACTCCGAATTCGCCGAGGTGGTCCGCCGCGATGTTGGTCACCAGGGCGGCCTCCGCTCCGGTCACGGAGAGCCCCCGGCGCAGCATGCCGCCTCGTGCCGTTTCCAGGATACCGATCTCCACTCGCCGGTCGCGCAGCAGGGTGCGGGCACCGCCGGGGCCGGAGTAGTCCCCCAGATCCACCACCTCGCCGCCGATCTCGATACGGTCCGTGGAGGTGATGCCGGGAGTCAGGCCCGCCGCCGTCGCGATGGATGCCAGCAGGCGAACCGTCGTGGTCTTGCCGTTGGTCCCCGTGACCAGGAGAACCGGAACGTCGTGGACATCGCTCCAGGAGACCGTCGCGGGATCGGGCAGGGCCTCCGTCCGCCAGGTGAGGGACCCTGTACCCAGGCCCACCGAGGCGTCGTCGTCGTCCCACAGGAAAGAGACTCCATGAGCCGCCGCGGCGTCGCGCAGGGTGAGGATGGCCGGATTCGCGTTCCGGGCAATCATCGCCCGCAGGCGCTCGGTCTCGCCCACCAGGTCCGGAGGGGAGCTTCCTGTGACTGTCGCCTCGGCCGCCGTCCAGGCGAGCTCATTGACCTCGGTCGCGGCGTACAGAGAGTCGATAGGAGCGGAGAACGCGAGACTTGCACCCCCTGAAAAGAGCCGTACGGCGATCTCCTCGGCAGCCCAGCCGATAGCCGCGAGCAGGCCTTCGACCTTTTCCCGCCATGCCGTCACGGCGGCTTTCGCCTCGCCAGGTTCGAGAGCGACCTCAACAACCGCCCCCGCTCGCGGGAGGAGGAGATTGGGTCCAGTCAGGCGTCGCGAGTCGAGGAGCTTCATCGGTGATCTTCCGAGCGGAGAAGGAGAGTACACCAGAGCATCGCCAGCGTGCAGCGCGGGGTAGAGCCCGCGGGTCCCATCGCCACAGGAGACTCGGTGGTCTCGGGAATGCGCCCGGCGGTCTCGGGCGGCCTCCCGAAACATCTCGGAGGTCTCCCGGAGGTGGGATCGTGCCCGGCGGTGTCGGGAGGTCGCCCGAGCGTCCCGGGAACGATCCCGGCCTATGGGGACGATCCCGGCCGGTCTCAGAGTGATCCCGGCGGTCTCGCGAGCGGCCTGTTTCGAATCGGCGCTTGGAGTTCAAATCTGGGCCGATCTCGGCCGGGATATAGTCGTCCTGACCATGGGCAACGTCTACTTCGACCTGACGCAAGAGCTGAATGAGCAGGGGCCGATCGCGGCTCTCGCCTCCGGCCAAGCGGTGGTCTTCTACCGGCTTGCCCTGATGAGCAAGGATGGCGATTGGATTCTCCGCGAGACCCCTGAGGCGTGCGCGCGGGCGCTCTCCGTGCTCGCGAAGTATGGTGCCCGCTATCGTCCTGGAGCTCCGCTCGACATCCGCTGGCTGGCTGGAGGCTGGTCGAGCCACTTCGAATTCTTCGACCCTGAAGGCCGGCGAATTCGATGCGACTTCGTGACGCGCCCTCCCCGCGTCGGGAGAGAGGAGGTGGCCGCACTCTTCAGGCCGCCTGCCGAGCCGACGCTCGTGGTCGGAATCGAGCCCCTGATCCGCATGAAGCGAACCCAGAGGGCGAAAGACTACCCCGTCATCGGCGAGTTGGCTCGATTGCTCCCCGGCGAGCGGGAGATCGAGATGACGACCGATCCGGATCGGATCCTGGCCCTGGCCCCCTCGTACGGCAAGGGCTCGGCACGGCCACCCGTGAAAGCGACCCTCGCCGGCCGGACGCGCGAGGATGTCGTCGTAGAATTGGCGCGAGAATTGGATCGAATGCAGCAGGAGGACCGCGCGAGGCTAGACAAGTACAGGAAGGCCTCGGAGTCCTATATGCGGGAGTTTCAAGCAGCGGGCATCGCTGAATTGGACCTCCTCGAAGCCCATGGGCGCCTCTGTGGTCTCGCCGAGCGCTGGCTGCCGGGCGACCCTCTCGTTACTGGAGACCTGGACCATGGAAATGCTGAGCGAGGATGACCTCAACCTCAAAGACATGACTCCCGAAGAGCTCGACCTTGCCTGGGACCTTTGGTTCGACCTCGCACAGGCGACAAACGACTTCGATCCGCCTTGGACGCATGGAGTCTTCGTCCTATGCGAACCGCTGCCACCGAAGCCGGAATAGAGTGGAGTGCCAGTTGCCTACGGTCTAGTAAGAGGAGTATTGAATGACTCTCGTCGAGATCCTTGTCGTTAAGCTTGGAACCCGCTTGGGGAAGATCCTCCTCAAGTCCTACCTTCGCGATCCAGCCGAAGCTATCGGAGACGACCTCCTTGATGTAGCCAAAGGGAAAATCGAGAATCTCCTGGACCGCCGAGAAGCCAAACGCCAGTTCGAGAAGATCGGCGAGAGGATTGCAGTCCAGCTCGAGCCCCTTTTCGAGCACGAGTTCCAGCGCGACCAGACAAGCGTGGAGGCAGTCACGTTCGAACTTGCGGAGGCGCTGGATGGCAGGATCTCGGCGGAGTTCTTCTTAGGCCGCGATCTGGACCCATCGAAGCTCCAAGAAGAACTTAAGAGCCTCCACCCCCTTCCACGGGGCCAGTTCTCAAGCGCGGAAAAGGAGTTGTACGACCGCGCCCTTGGAGAGATCGTGCGCTACATTGTAGAAATTGCAGCTAAACTGCCTCGGTTTGAGGTTACGCAGGTCAAGGAAAGCTTACAGCGGCTCTCGCGCCTGGAAGACATGGTCGGTGAAACTGCGAAGAGTGTCAAAAAGATCGAGGCGTGGGTCTCCACCCAAGAAAAGGAGGGCGAGAGCCGCCAATATGAGATCGATTACCGACTGGCCGTGAGCCGAAACCTCGACTATCTTGAGCTATTCGGTGCGGACCTGAGCCCGGAGTCGAGGCGTCAAGCGCTGTCGGTAGCCTATGTTTCGCTATCGCTGGATACGGCTCCTGGATCCAGCGACAAGATAGAGACTGCTTCAGTGGAGAGAGTGTTGGGCGAGTTGAGCGACGAAGCCGGCCGATTGTTGATTCGTGGTGAGGCAGGAAGTGGTAAGAGTACACTTTTTCGATGGACAGCAATCCAAGCGGCACAGGGCTTGTACTCAACTCTAAAAGACCTCCACTATAGTGATTTCCTCGAAATTTGTCGCAATGTTGATCTCCCCGCCTGGGCCGAAGTTAAGATCAAAACGGTTCCCTGGAATTCTTATATAAAATCTCTTGCGCATCCGATTCAGGCATGGTTGCCGCCACTTGAATCAAAAGACTTCAAGCTAATCGGCCTAAAAAGGGTCGGAGATGTGAGATCGGGGGCTTACCCCCTGCCGGCTGTTCCCGACCCCTTACTTCCTGAATGGTTGCTTAAGCTGCCCTTCGTTTTGCGACTCAGGGACTGCAAAGGAGGAAAGTTGCCATCGCCTGACGAGTTTCCCTCTATGATTGCAAGGGAGATTGGCGCGCCGCCAGTTGCGTGGGTACTCACGATTCTGCGTGCCGGGAGAGGGCTTCTGCTGATTGATGGTATCGATGAGATTCCCAACCTCCATCGGGAGACCGTGCGCCGAGAGATTGAAGCCATTGTTAACGCTTATCCGAAGAACCTGTTTTTGGTCAGCAGCCGGCCAGAGGCAGTTCCTCCGGACTGGCTAAGTTCGCTTGGCTTCCGCGAAGCCCGAGTGAATCCGATGTCCGAGCTAGATCGATCTCGCTTTATCGACAAGTGGCATGAAGCCGTGGCCATTGAGCTAAGCAGGCTAGGAAAGCCGGCGGCAGAGCTCCCTCAAATAGCTGCCGAGTTGAAGCAGCAGCTTCCCGAAAATCCTTCTGTCGCCCGGCTCGCAACGAACCCGCTCCTCTGTGCCATGATCTGCGCGCTGCACCGTGACCGCGGCCAACGATTGCCTGAAAGCCAATCGGAACTCTGTGAATCACTCTGTCATGTTTTGTTACACCGGCGAGAGCGAGAGAGCGGCCTCGACCTATCCGAGTTTCCTGAGCCCTATCGGATTCTGACCTATCCGCAAAAGCGAATCATCGTGCAGGAGATTGCCCACTCGATGGTCTTGAATGGAGAGTCGAGCATTACACTGAATCGAGCAAAGGAGAAGGTAGGAGATGCTCTTCGTTCTCTTTCCGGGCAATCCGCCGACGACGCAGACATCGTTTGCTCGACCTTGGTAGAACGTAGCGGAATGCTCCGGGAAACCAAACCGGGTCATCTCGACTTCATTCACAACACGTTCAAGGAATATCTGGCGGGCGAGCGGTTTGCCAATTCTGGGGATGCAGGGATACTTGCTGAGCATGCCCTCGATTCGACTTGGCAGAGAGTCTTGTTGTTTGCCGTGGCGACGACGCGGCGAGACTTCGCCGAGGACATCATTTGCCGATTGCTGGTCCGTGCTGGTGGGGCGGGAGAAACTCCCGAAGGCCGCAGCTATCAGCTTCTTGCTCTTCAGTCTCGCGGTGTTGCGCTCTTTGTCAGCAGGCAGATCGAGGCGCAGCTTGATGAGATTGCCGGCAAGTACCTTCCCCCGAAGAGTATGGGGGACGGTGAGGCGTTGGCAAAGGTTGGAGAGATGGCCGTCCCTTTCCTGAAATTCAGGCGAACGCTGAAAGCCCGAGAGGCTGCGGCCTGTTTGCGAGCCCTCCGCCTGATTGGAACACCTCGCGCGCGGGCGCTAGTAGAAGGGTATCGCGAAGACCGAAGAGCTTCAGTTGTGTCTGAGCTTTGCCAAGTAGTCAATCCGCTTTCGCTAAGAGCTATTCAAGAGCGACTTCTCGCGGGTATTGGTCTATCATTTGGAATTCGATGGCAGATTTCCGATCTAGGTCCATTGGAAGGCTTAAGCGGCTTGCAGGTGCTCGATCTCACAGAGACGCACGTTTCCGACTTGTCAGTATTGTCTAGCCTTGGGGGATTGACGAGCCTTAAACTTTTCGGAGCGCCGGTGTCGGAAGTGTCGGCATTGTCGGCCCTGATCCATTTGCAGACGCTTGATCTCTCCCACACGATGGTGTCTGATGTTTCAAAGCTGTCGGCCCTGAGCAGTTTGCTGGAGCTTGATCTCTCCGGGACAGCGGTGGCTGATATTTCAAGGCTATCGGAGCTAAGAAATTTGCAGAGGCTTGATCTTTCAGGGACCTCAGTATCGGACGTGTCTGGGCTGTCGAGGCTGAGAAACCTGCAGTCGCTGGATCTCTCAGGGACGCCAGTGTCGGACGTGTCTACTTTGTCGGAGCTAAGTAGCTTGCGGTGGCTTGATCTCTCAGGGACGCAGGTGTCGGACGTATCTGCTCTGTCGGAGCTAAGCGGCTTGCATAGGCTTGTTCTCTCCGCGCCGCAGGTACCAAGTGTGTCTTTGCTGGAGAATCTCAAGAATCTTGAGATTGTCATCCGAGAGGATCTCCTTGACCTCCTCCGACGTTCAATTTCAAAGCGGGCCGAGAGCCAACCTGGTAGTACTCGGATACGAAGAGCTGACCCCGACTGACCGGTACAGACACTGGAACCGCAAAGGTAGCTACAGGCGGGGCATGCTACGATTCCCCCCGCCTTCTGGCACCTGAATCCCTGGAAGCACAGGGCCGCGCGCCGCAGGGCGCGGGGGATGGAGGAGAGTGCATGACGACGGGTTCGACGGCGGCGAGCCGGCCGGGGCTGGTGATGGCCATCGGCGGCGCCGAGGACAAGGTTCGGGGGAAGATCGTCCTGCGCCGATTCGTGGCGGAGGCCGGCGGGGCGGACGCCCGCATCGTCGTTCTGGCTACGGCCTCGGAGATGCCGGAGACGGGGGAGCGGTACTCGGAGCTCTTCTACGGGCTTGACGCCGGGCGGGTCGAGGTGTTGCGCATCCGCGGCCGCGAGGATGCGCTGGACGCGGGGCCCGACGCCTTCGACGTCCTGGAGGACGCCAGCGGCTTCTTCATGACCGGTGGCAGCCAGCTCCGCATCTCCTCGGCCCTCGGCGGCACGCCTCTCGCCTCCCTGCTGCTCCGCCGTCACGCCCTCGGTATGGTGGTGGCCGGCACCAGCGCCGGCGCCGCCGTTCTCTCGCGGCACATGATCTCGATGGGAGAGAGCGGCGGCACGCCTCGCCGGCGCCTCGTCCAGATGGCCATGGGCCTCGGCTTCGCGCCCGATCTCCTCGTCGACCAGCACTTCCGCCGCCGCGACCGCATGGGCCGGCTCGTCACGGCCCTCTCCTACAACCCCGAGCCGCTGGGCGTAGGCGTCGACGAGGACACGGCGGCGATGGTCGACGCGGACGGGGTGCTCACGGTTCTCGGCGCCGGCGCCGTGACGATCGTGGATGCCGCGGGCCTGCGTTTCACCGACAGCCATGCCGTCCATCGCGGCCAGCCGGTGGCCATGATGGGTCTCAAGGTAGACTTCCTCACCACGGGGTGCCGGTACGATACCCGCCGCCGGATGGCACTCGTTCCCGAGACGGAAACGAACGCCCCGGTGGAGACGGATGCCCTCGCCACCTCGAACCGATGAGAAGCCACCGATGAAGATTCTTGACACTCGCGTCTATCGCGGCCCCAACCTCTACGCCCTGCGCAAGGTCATCCGCCTGCGCGTCGACCTCGGCGAGCTCGAGGACTATCCGACCGGCAAGCTGTCCGGCTTCGCCGACCGTCTCCTGGCCGCGATCCCCAGCCTGAAGGAGCACACCTGCTCCTACGGCGAGCCGGGCGGATTCGTACGCCGCATGGTGGAGGACGAGGGCACCTGGCTCGGCCACGTGCTGGAGCACGTCGCCATCGAGCTGCAGTGCCTCGCCGGCACGCCCGTCGCCTACGGCAAGACGCGCGGCCACGATCTCCCCAAGGGCCAGTACCACGTCATCTACAGCTACGAGGAGGAAGTGGTGGGGCTCGAAGCCGCCGAGCTGGGCGTGCGTCTCATACGCCACTTGTTGCCGCCGGAGCGGGAGGCGTATCTGGATGGCGGCTACGATTTCAAGACGGAGCTCGAGGATCTCGTCCGCCTCGCCCAGCGCCGCGCCTTCGGTCCTTCGACGGGCGCCCTGGTGCGGGCCGCGGAGGAGCGGGAGATTCCCTGGATCCGCCTCAACGACCGGTCCCTGGTTCAGCTCGGCCACGGCAAGTACCAGCGCCGCATTCAGGCGACCGTCACCAGCGAGACCCGCCACACCGCCGTCGAGATCGCCTCCGACAAGCGATTGACCAATCAGATTCTCTCCGACCTCGGGCTGCCCGTGCCCCGGCAGGCGCGGGTGAGCGGTCCGAACGACGCCGTCGAGGCCGCCGAGCGCATCGGCTATCCCGTCGTGCTAAAGCCGCTGGACGGCAATCACGGCAAGGGCGTATCGATCAATCTCACGACGCCCGAGCAGGTGCGCACGGCGTTCGAGGCAGCCTACGAACATTCCTCGGTGGTGATCGTCGAGACCTTCCAGGAAGGCCACGACTACCGCATCCTGGTGATCAACGGCAAGGTGCTGGCCGTGGCGCAGCGTGTTCCGGGGCACGTGGTGGGAGATGGCCGCCATTCCCTGGCCGAGCTGGTCGAGATCGTCAACCAGGACCCGCGGCGCGGCATCGGCCACGAGAAGGTCCTCACCCGTCTGGAGCTGGACCACCAAGCCGAGCGCCTGATCGAGGAGGCCGGGCTCACCGCCGAGTCCGTGCTGCCCGGGGGGCAGGTTTTCTATCTGCGCTCCACAGGCAACCTTTCGACCGGCGGCACATCCGTGGACAAAACGGACGTGACCCACTACGACAACCGCGTCATGGCCGAGCGGGCCGTCAAGGCCATCGGGCTCGATGTCGGCGGCGTCGACTTCATCGGGCCGGACATCACCCGCAGCTACACGGAGGTCGGCGGCTCGATCGTGGAGATCAACGCCGCGCCGGGCTTCCGCATGCACACCTCGCCCACCGAAGGAAAGCCGCGGGACGTGGCCGGACCGGTGATCGACATGCTTTTTCCCACGGGGACGCCGTACCGCATTCCGATCGCCGCCATCACCGGCACCAACGGCAAGACGACCACCACCCGTATGGTCGGCCACATCCTCAAGCTCTCCGGCTATTGCGTCGGCATGACCACCAGCGACGGCGTCTACATCGACGGCGAGCTGACGGTGTCGGGGGACATGACGGGTCCGTGGGCCAGCCACCTGGTGCTGCGCGATCCGTCGGTCGACGCCGCCGTGCTGGAGACGGCGCGCGGCGGCATCGTGCGCGCGGGGCTTGGCTGGCGCAAATGCAAAGTCGGCGCGGTGCTCAACGTCGCCTCGGACCATCTGGGGATGGGCGGTATCTCCAGCCTGGATGAGCTGGCCGAGGTCAAGCAGGTGGTCGTCGAGGTAGCTCAGGACTGGTGCGTGCTGAACGCCGACGACGAGCGGGTGGCGGCGATGGCCGCGGAGAGCCCGGGCAAGCCGATCTTCGTCACCATGCAGCGGGAGAACGAGCTGGTACGCCGGCACATCCGCAACAAGGGGCGGGCCGTGGCGCTGGAAGAGGGGCTCAACGGCCGCATGATCGTGCTTTACGAGGGCGAGGAGCACATCCCTCTTCTCTGGGCGCGGCAGATTCCCGCCACGGTCGAGGGGCACGCCATCCACAACGTTCAAAACGCGATGTTCGCCACGGCCATCGCTCACGCCATGGGCATCAGCCTGGAGAACATCCGCCAGGGCCTGCGCACCTTTACGACCGATTTCTTCCAGACGCCGGGCCGGATGAACTTTTACAACGAGCACCCCTTCCGCGTGCTGCTCGATTACGCCCACAACGCCCACGGCATGGCCGCCATGGCCGCCACCATCCGCGGTCTGACGGTGAACGGCCGGCGCATCGGCGTCATCGCCGCCGCCGGCGACCGTCGCGACGAGGACATCCTGGAACTCGCCCGCGCCGCCGCTCCCGCCTTCGATTTCATCATCGTGCGCGAGGACGACAACCGCCGCGGCCGCAGGAGAGGGGAGACCGGCGAGATCGTGCGCCAGGGCCTTCTCGCCGCGGGCTTTCCGGCGGATCGCCTCTCGCCGGAGGTCTATGACGAGGAGGAAGCGGTCCAGCGCGCCCTGGATTCCGCCCAGCCGGGGGACCTGCTGGTCATCTTCGGCGACGACCTCGAGCGCGTCTGGCAGCAGATCGTGAGCTTCGGACGCCCCGGCGGCGCCGCCCCGGTCGCCACTACGCCGCCGGCCCCGATCTTCCCTCCGGACGAACGGCCGTTGTCGGCTTCCCTGGCGCCAGCAGCCATCCACGAGCCTTCTTCGGACGACCGCCGTACGGGAGAGCACGAGGACTGATCATGAAAAAAGGACTCGCCTGCCTCGTTCTCGCTTGTTGCTTTGCCGTTCAGGCCTCCGCGGCGAGCATTGTCTGCACCAAGGGCTCGGCGAAGTGCTACTTTTTTCAGAGCATGGAGTGCAAAGATCTCTATCTCAATCCTGGAGATGCCTGCATGCAGGCGAAGAAGGCAGGCTTTTTCCACGTCAGGGGATTGAAGATCGATTCGCGGGGGCTGGCGAGGGCGCAGAACGCCCTTCGCCAGGCGAAGATCGAGTTCTTTACCGCGAAGGCTCCCGAGCGTGGACGTATCCTGCTCATGGTGGACGACCTGACGATTCCAGCGGCCTCGAACGCTTTGAAGAATGCCGGAATCACCGCCATCGTCGAGCTCATTCCGCAAGGTCCTCTGCGCTGAGCTCTCAGCGGCGGATCGTCTCCTTCCAAAAGAATTGAAGCAGGCCCAAGGCAGGCACCGCGGCCAGCGCCAGGAGCGCGGCAGAGAGTGGCGGAAGCGTCACGCCTGCGAACAATTCCTTGATCTCCGGGCTCTGCTGGGGTAGAGCCTGGAAGAGCTGAAAAATCCCGAGGGCGATCGCCGCCGCCACGGAGACGGCCGCGACGAGCCGGCCCAGAATCAGTGGATGAGCCTGCGATCGATGCCTTTGGATCTCTTCCGACATCAGCTCATCGGCCCGGGCGCGCCACCAGATCGCTGCCGCGGCCGAGGGCTCTTCCTGCCAAACTTCTTCGCGCTTGCTCTGGGCGAAGAGCTCCGCGAGCTCGGCATCGTCCTCTCTGGGGTCGCTCATCGACTCTCTCCTTTCGCGCTCGGCCTGAGAATGCGCAGCAGGCGCTCCCGGGCTCGGAAAAGCATTACGCGCACGCTCCCGGCCTTGAGCCCGGCGATGCCGGCGATCTCGGAGTGGGAGTATCCCTCGGCGTAGGCGAGCCACAGAATCTCGCGGTCCATAGGCCGCAGAGTCCCCAGCGCGGAGTGTACATCCAGGCGGGTGGACGCAGAGGGGCGGACGGCCGAAGGTTCACTTTTCGCGGGTGTTCCCTGTTCCTTCTTCGCCGCCGCCCAGTGATCCTTCAGCAGATTCGTGGCGATTCGAAAGAGATAGCGGACGACCTCCTCCGGATCCCCGCTCGCGAACTTCGAGCGGAGCAGGCGGTAGTACGCCTCCTGCACGAGATCGTCCACCATGCGCCGCTCGCCGCAGACCCGGTAGAGATAGGTACGCAGCCCGGCCGCCGTGGCCCGGTAAAACTTTTCGAACGCCGCCTCGTCCATCAGATCATCACTGGGGACCGCCGCGCCGGCCCGCCACCCAGATTGCGATCCAAAGCCCGATGGACCCGGAAAGAATGAGGGCTCCCAGCACCCCGAGGTGAGGGGAGTGCACAATGAAGGCCGAGCCGATGAGCCCGGCTCCGATACAGGTGAGAACGAAGGCGCGCCGCAAAGCATCATGGGTAGCATCGAAGGAACTGGTGCGTCCGGCCAAAACCTCCGCCATCCACTGCCGTCCGCCGTCGGTTTCGAGCAGGGCGACGAACTCCTGAGAGCTGAATCGCTCCAGAATTTTGAGTCGCAGCTCGTGCCGTTGCTCGGCCGACCGGCGAAGCCAGCGGTAGGCCAGTAGAGTGAGGCCTCCGAGGATCACCAGGGTGCCGGTCCATTGGATCAGGTTATCGACTTGGTAGGTGTGCATGATTTTCAGTTCCTTGCGGTTGCGTCGCGCTTGGCGATGGTGACCGATCGCTGGCCGAGAATTTTCAGCGTGCCGGCTCCGGAGTCGAAGACGAGCCGGGAGCCGGTCTGAAGGCGGATGCCCCAGGCACTGTACGTGTCGGGCCCCTGAGGTGCCAGGGTCATCTCCATTCGTTCGGGGAGGTTCTCAACGTTGAACAGATAGCGGCCGGCGGTGTTGCGCAGGGTGCGCACGAGCCGCAGGCCGCGCTCGAAGCGGAGAAGGAGAAAGATCTGAAGCTCCGGCGCGCCGTCAAACTTCCGCCAGACCTGGTGCACGGGCCGCACGGAAACGAAGCTCCCCAGCTCTTTGCGTTGCAGTGCCCACCATTCCAAGGTCCGGCGCTTCAGCCCGTCGAACGACGCGTCGGCCCACAGCGCGGCGCGAAGCGGCTCCCAGTCGCCCGTGTCGATGCCACGGAAGATTCGCGTCATCGCCTCGTCCTCGGGAGCGTCCGCCGCGAGAGCATCGGGCAGCGAAAGGAGGAGCATGCCTTCCGGATCGGCCGTGGCGGCGACGAGTTGGTTGCCGCGCCGGAAGATCTCCAACTCGCCTCCTGATGGAAGCTTGTAGCGTCCGGCCAGAGCGGGCCGTGATGGCGAAGCAGGGATGGAGGGAGGCGGCATCGGCACTGCGCCGCCGAAGAGCAGGCCCTGCACCCAGCCGGCGACGATCTCCATGTTGAGCTGGCGGTTCATGTGGGTGTTGGCGAGAACGATCAGCACCACGTCGTCGTCGACGAAGCGGTAGAACCCGGCGGAGACTCCGAGCGCTGAGTCGAAGCCGCCGTGGGAGATGACCTTTGTGCCGCGGTCCGTCGTACTGATGCGCCAGCCGTAGGCGTAGGAGTCCAGGACCGGATGATAGAGCTTCTCACGCGCCGCCGCGGAGAGAATGCGGTCGCCGAGCAGAGCCTGGTGCCAGCGAAAGAGATCGTCCACCGTCGAGAGCATGCCACCGGAGCCGCTGAGGCGGAGCCGGGTGGGGCGATCCAGAGGCATCTCGACGGGAAAGGCCCACTCGCGCGTCGTCCAGTCCTGATAGCGAGCGATGCGGTCTCGCCGCCAGGCCGGCAGACCGAAGCCTGTTGAGACCATCCCGGCTGGGAGGAAGAGCTTCTCGCGGAGATATCGTTCGTAAGGCAACTCGGAGACGACCTCAACGATCATCGCCAGCAGGTCGTAGCCCGTGTTCGAGTAGTGGAACTCCTGGCCCGGCGGCGCAAGCAGCGGCTGAGCCAGTGTCTTCGCCAAGTACTCCTTCCAAGAGGGCGACTGGTCCACGTAGAGGTTGTCGAGGCCCGAGGTGTGGGTGAGAAGCTGGGGGAGGGTAATCTTCGCCACATCCTCGCGGACTTGGCCCGGCGCCAGGTCCAGCCCGACGTGCTTGGCGACCAGAGGGAGATACGTACCCAGCTTGCCGTCCGTCGTGAGCTTGCCGTCCATCTCCAGACGGAGTATCCCGGAGGCCGTGAACTGCTTGGTGATGGAACCGAGATCGAAGGCGGTCTCCGGCTCGACGGGAGCCCCCGTTTTCTGGTCCGCCAGGCCGTAACCCTTACGCAGCAGAGTCTCGCCATGCCGGACGACGAGCACGGAGCCGGAGAAACCGTGCGCCGTGAGGCGGGAGAAAAGGTCGTCGATGGACGCTGCGACGGGACTCGAAGGAGCCGTCGTAGCCAAAGAAGGAGACGTGGCGGCCAGCAAGGCGATCAGGATCGCGGCGCCGCCGCCGCGGAGCAGAGTGGGCATCAGGGTCACCTCCGGAAATGAGACATCCAGCTCGATCAACGGAGGAGGGGACCTGATGGTTAACAGGTGGCGCGAAGTGTTGCCGATGGGCACGATCTGGGGTACGCTCAACGGCGATACGAGGTTGCGATGAACGAACCGGCCTACCCTTTGACTCCCAGCGATGAAGGAGACCTCTGGCCAAGCCCGGGGCACTGGACGTTCGAGGACTACCTGCGGCTGCCCGATGATGGCCAGCGCTACGAGGTGCTGCGAGGGAGCCTCTACGTGACACCAGCCCCGGCATTCGATCATCAGTTCGCGGTCAGCCGCCTGAACCTCTTCCTGGGGGGAGTTGCCCTGAGGCGGAAACTCGGAGTGGTGCTGGTTGCACCCTTCGATATCCGGCTGCCGCGGCGGCTCGCCGATCCGGCGGAGCCGGATCTCATCTTTTTCCGGAAGGGCAACGAACCGCAATCCGGCGACAAGCTTTTCACCGGCGTGCCGGACCTCGTCATCGAGGTAACGTCTCCGAAGATCCGCCGGGTCGATCGCGGCACGAAGATGGAGATCTATCAGGAATCGGGTATCGAGGAGTACTGGATTGTGGACCCTCTGCCGAGAACGGTAGAGATGTACCGGCTGAACGAAACGGGTGATTACCGCGAATCGGGTCGGGCAGGAGAAGGGCAGTCGGTGACCTCGCCGATGCTGCCCGGACTGCAGCTTGCGGTGTCGAAGATCTTTCCGACGAGGAAGTAACTCAGACTCCGAAGGCGGCGGGATCGCTCCGAACGAAACGAGCGGCTCCGGCGAAAGGGGAGGAGTCGGCAAAGATCTTTCTTTCCAAGTCCTGCTCAAACTCTTGAGTGTCTAGGTCTCCCGCCTCTTTACCTCTCTTAAGACGCTTCAGCAGGAGAACCACCAGCTCAATATGCTGTTTGCGCCGATCTCGAAGCCTCCGCCGTGTCAAGTGAAAGACCTGGACTGATCTCTCGGCCCGTAGGTCTCCCGGCTCGGGATCGATCTCTCCTTCGGGGTCATACCGCAGGCAGGTCTCAGGATTGTCTTTGCAAGGATCGAGCAGGAGGGGCCGCTCGGACGAGAGATCATCCTTGGGAGACATAGCCCTGTTGACCTCTGCTTCAATCGGAAACTGGGTGGCCTTGCCGGCGGTTTGGCCGGGAACAGGCTCGTCCCAAAGAGGCTTGTCCTCCAATCTCTGGTTACAAGCCGCACAAGAGGGATAGAGATTGAACCACTCGTAGGCCAGCCAGTAATAGCCTGGGTGATCCGGCCGCTCTGCGACTCCTCCCTTCGGGCGGAAGTGCTCCACCTGCCAGCCGACTTCGCTCAGAGGCGTTTCGCAGTAGGCGCATTTTCGGTGGAACAGTTGCTCGAGAGGCGTCTTGACCGAGAGATCCCGGTAGAGCGACTCCTGCACGACATGCGTGGCGCCATCCCCGATGGCCTTGGTAGTAGCCGCGGTTGCCTTGGTCTGCCAGACATCGTCAGGCAGGATGGGCCGGCCCCTCGGATCGAGGCGATTTCGATTGACGTAGATCACAAAGGAATCAGAGGTCGTATTTGGCAGTGAATTCTTTAAGGAGCCGAGAGGTTTCATTCTCGCGTTCGGTGTAGCCTTCCAGAGATCGAACCTCGGTCGCAAGGTTCCTGAGTCTTTGGCGCTGTTCGGCGTCTCTCTGATCCTTGGGGATTGCTACCAGTTCCCGATACTCCGTGAGCAACTTTCTTTTCTCCTGGCCCTCGACTTCGGTGTCGAAGAGCCGGGGATCGGCAAGCATGTCCTCGACGGAGTAGCCAAGGAAATTCGGTACGTCTTCCTCGGCGACGATCTGGTCTCCCTCACGCCGTAGGACCACGAGTTCGTCCGGGGAGGCGTCTAACACCACGTGAGGGCTGTGGGTCGTCGCGAAGATCTGCATCTTGGGGAAAAGCTCCGAGAGTCTGGGGAGGATCTTCGCTTGCATCGAAGGATGGAGATGCTGTTCGATCTCGTCGATCAGAAGGATTCCCTGGACATGCCCTTCCTCGTCGATATTGCCCGCACGCAGCGCCCACGAATAGAGGTCAAGAATCCAGCTAAAAGTAAGCCGATAGCCATCGGCCCAGCCTTCTAGAGGAATCTCGCCCATTACGGTAGGGCCAGTGATCCGAACGCCGCCACCCTCGCGCAGTCGCAGCTCATCTTCCTTTGAGAGTCCCAAGGCACGTTTAATGCCTTGGATCGTACGCTCGTATATCGGACTGCCCAAGGACTCAAGGCGCCGAAGGGTCAGTTCGGGATCAATCAACGGCTGATAATAGCGAAACAAAGTCGCGACGGCATCAGCCAATCTGTAGCTACGCCCAGACTCAGGCCCAGCCCCGTAACGGCCGGCACCATAGGCACATACAAAGGGAGTCGCCAGCCAGCCGGATTGAGTCAATGGAGGCTGTAGGAACGCTATCGACTCCTTGTCGCCCGTCGTCCTAATGACGTTTTTCTCGAAAAGGATGTGTTTCCCGGCCTGGAGGGAGTCAATGTAGATCTGTCCGCTAAGCTGGCTTTCCGAAATCAAACCTCCAATAGGCTCCGATATGAGCTTGCTGGCATCGGTGTCGTCAGCTAGGCCGATGGCGATCGCGCGCAGAAGTGTGGACTTGCAGGTGCCGTTTCTCCCAATGATGAGAGTCTTCTTCCGTGGAGCGCCTGCCTGAGAACTGATATCAAGGTCAAGGTCACGAAACCCGCGTATGTTCCGCAGGCGGATTCTGGTGATCTCGAAACGCTCGGCAAATCTCTCCATGGCAAGATACTATCTCCCTTGCCCATCCTCCGCCAACAAATCCGCCAGCAGAACAATCCGTCGCCGTAGCGACTCCAGGCTCACGAACTCCTCCCGGGTGTGCATGCCGCCTCCGACGGGGCCGAGGCCGTCGAGGATGGGGATGCGGCTGGGATCGGGGAGGAAGTTGGGGAAGGAGATGCCGCCCCGGTCGGTCTCGATCTCCAGCGGCCAGCCGCGCGCGGCGGCGAGCTCTACCGCCCGGCGGCTGAGCCCGGAGTGTGGGCTTCCCGGATCGACCGGCGGGATCACCGGTCCGGGCGTGAACGTCAGGGTGGTGCTGGTGTCGCGGCCGACTTTCTGGGCAAGATCCTGGAGACCTTGGAGGATCGCGGCGTGGTCCTGGGGGCGGAGAAACCGGGCTTCGCCTTCGGCCACGGCGCGATCGGGCACGACGTTGAGCTGCCGCTCGGTGCCGAGGAGGTCGTGGGCGGCCGCCAGGCCCTCTACGAAGCTCGTGTCTCCGGCGACGAGGCGGCCGGTGTTGACGGTGGGGCCGCCCTGCTTTCGGGAGAGCGCCTCCGCCTCGGCAACCCAGCGGGCGGCTGCGGCGAGAGCCGAGCGGCCTTCCCAGTAGTGGAGGCCGGAGTGCGCGGACGTGCCTCGAACCTCCAGGCGCCACTGGAACATCCCGCGCCGGCCCGCCACGATCGTTTCGGAGTCTCCAGCCGGCTCACCCGGCTCCAGCACCCAGAGGGCGCGGGCGGTCTCCCCCCAACGGCGGATCGCGCCCCGGGAGAGCTCGCCCCCCACCTCCTCGTCAGGAACCGCGACCAGGAGAAGATCGGCCGGCGGCGCCTGCCCCCGGTGGCTCAGGAGATCCAGAGCCCCCAGCAGAGTGGCGAGGCCGCCTTTCATGTCGATGGCACCGGTGGCAACGAGCCGATCTCCGTGCAGGCGGGAAGGAGCCGCGGAGAGCACGGTGTCGATGTGGCCGATGAGGAGCAGATGCCCTCGCGACGTATCCGCCCCCCGGGCATACAGCACCGGCAGGGAGCGGCCCGCTTCCACGGAAGGCTCGGCGCGGATCTCCGTCGCGAGCCCCCTCTGCCCAAGCTCGGCCGCGAGGCGGTCCGCCATGCGGTCGAGCCCTTCGACATCGCCGCTGGGGGAGGAGATGGCGGTCATCTCCTGAAGCAGGTGCAGGGTGCGCTGAAACAGCGGAGCAGGCAGAGCGGCCGTCGGATCGTCCATCCGGCGAGAGTATCGCAGGCGAAGGCGGGTCAGACCCTTGCCGGTCGACTGATATAGAGTCCAAGGATTCTGGAGGGCGATCTCATGGTCAGCGCGGTGATTCTGTTGGTGGTTGAGAAGGCGAAGGTCAACGAGGTGGCGGAGAAGCTGGTGGACTTGCCCGGGATCACCGAGGTCTACTCGGTGGCCGGTCAGTATGATCTGGTGGCGATCGCACGGGTCAAGGACAACGAGGGGATCGCGGAGGCGGTAACCCGCCAGATGCTGAAGATCGACGGCATCATCCGCTCGGAAACGCTGATGGCCTTCCGGGCGTTCTCCCGCTACGACCTGGAGAGGATCTTCTCGATCGGCGCCGAAGAGCCTCTCCCGTAGCGCTCGTACCGGGGCAGGCCAGCTACTTCCCTTGCGCTTCCTTGAGGATGAGGTTGGCCACCGCCTCGTAGTCGCCGCCGAAGTGGTGGGCGCCGGGCAGTACCACCGACTTGCCCAGGGCCACGGTCAGCGAGGGGCAGAGGCTGTCGCTCTCCTTCGAGCCGTGAAGGCACAGGACGGGTGGGCGGCCGCCAAGCTTCTTGACCTCCGGCAACACCGGTTGGCCCTTGGAGGCGCCGCCCAGCCAGTCCGTGACGTGGAACTCGAACTCCGCCTTGGTGCTCGGGCCGAGAAGGGCGACCACCTTGACCTTGCCTAGAAGATCCGCCGGCAGCCTGTTCGTCGCGAAAGGCAGCACGTCGGCTCCCAGCGAGTAACCGATCAGCATCACCTCCTGCCGGTTCCAGAGGGCCAGGTAGCGGCGCAGGATGCGCTCCAGATCCCTTGCGATCCCGTCGGGCGTGCGCGCGGTCCAGAAGTACTGGAGAGAGTTGACTCCCACCACCGGAATGCCTTTCGCCGCAAGCGCTCCCGCGACCTCCTTGTCCAGCCCAGCCCAGCCGCCATCGCCCGAGATCACCACCGCCATCAGCGCGCTCGCCGCTCCGCCTTTGGCCGGAACTTCGACGAGCGGCAGATCGTTGACGGCGGGAACCCCTCCCCGCGCCGGCGCCGCGCCGGGAGAGGGCGGGTTCGCGGCGGGCTCGGCGGGCCGGACGGGCGTCTTGTCCAGAATCTGCTGATACGCCTTCCGAAGCTGCGGCTCCCATTTGTAGGTCTTGGAAAAACCATGTCCCACGTCGGGCATGAGGACGATCTCGCCGTTCTTGACCTGTGACACGTAGCGCACCGTGTCGTCCTTGTTGCAAACCTGATCGATCGTCCCCTGAAACGCGATCCAAGGCGCTTCGAGGGTCGAGGTCGGCTTGAAGATCAATCCCTTGTTCTTGAGGCCTGGGCCGCTCGCGATGCCATGGCCGGAGCAGAACGGGTGCTTGGAATCCAGGTCGGGGCAGAAGCCCAGGCTGATGGCGCCGCGGTAGGTGTTGGGCGGCGCCTGGGCGAGGACGGCGTAGGCCAGGGTGGCGCCGGAGGAGTACCCCACGAGCACCGGCGGCACATAGGTGGGGAAGCCGAACGTCTTCTGGACGAATTTGCTCAGCAATTCAAGATCGGACGCCGGATAGACGCAGCTCTCCTTGGAGGCGTTGAGCTTCTTCATGTACTGGGGCACGTTGATGCCGACCACCAGCGAGTCCATCGACGAGAGGATGCGTGCCATGTCCACGACGCCTAGGTTCCAGCCGCCGTCGCCCGACAGGAAGAGAACGACGTTCTTCGGATGGGGAGCGGAGCGGTAGATCGCCACCGGGCCGAAGCGGCCGTAGGAGAGGCTTTCCGGAGGCTTGGCCTGCGGCTCTTCCACGGCCGGCGGTTTCGCGCCGGGCGTCGCCTTGGGGATGAGGGCCTCGGCCTGGAGCCCGGGCAGAAAAACTGCCAGGAACAGGAGGCCTGGCATTCGTGAAGTCTTGGGAAAGGTCATGAATAGCGACGTCCTTTTTTAGTGTCAGGGGTTGCCGGCGGGCTTCGCGACGCCGCCGTCCAGCGACTGGATGAGCTGTTGGAGCTCCGGATCCAGGCGCAGGCTGTCGAAGTCCGGATCCTTGTCGATCACCGTCCGGTCCTTCCAGCCGTTGCCGGCGGCCCGCCGCAGATCGGCGAGGGACCGCTTGCGGTCGCCCTTCCGGGCATAGGCCGCGGCGCGGTTGTAGAACACCGTCGAGCTCTTGGGATCGATCTCCGTGGCGATCGAGAGGACGAAGACCTCCTGATCGTACTCCTTACGCCCGGCGTACATCTGGGGCAGATAGTAGGAGGTCTGCACCTGCATCGTGTTGAGAATGCGCTGCGCGGAGAGCCGCTCGTCGGCGGTGGGAGCCGATTCGGCCGTCTTGCGCAGCTCGTGAATCTTGAGCAGCGCCACGACCTGCGCCACCGTCCGCGGCTCGCCCGACGGGTTCACGGCCGCCAGGATGCCGGGCGCCAGCGAAAGGAACTTCTTGTCGTGGACGAGCCGGGCATCCCTCTCTTTGATCTCGCGCTGGAGTGCGGGGTTGGCCGCCAGCTCCGCCGCCTTCCCGGCGGCTTCGGCCGTGTCGCGCAGGCCTTCGAAATCGGCGGCGGCTCCGGACCAGGTCCGCGAGGCCTGAAAGAGATCGCCGGCCTGCTCCTCGCCGCGAGCCCGGCCGGTCGTTTCGTCCCAGGCGGCCTGGATGCGGGCGGGGTCTTTCGGGAGCGTTCCCGCCTTCATCGCCTGCAGGTCGAGCCAGGCGATGGCGCGGGTGGCGATCTCGGCCGGCGGCCACTGGTGAAGGCCGTCGAAGATCTCCATCCGGTGACGGATTCCCGCCGACGCGAGCCGCGGCTCGAGGTCCATCATCTCGTAGTAGTTGAAGTCCTTGGTCCCTACCGTGCCGTAGAAGACGAAGCCGTCGTCCTTCCGGGGCGGCTGACTGGCGGGCCAGCCGGCACCGGCGCCGACGATCCCGGCGAAGCTCTTGGGAGCCGAACGGGCGAGGACGACGCTGGAGCGAACGGTGCCCGAGAAGCCCGCGGCGTAGGCCCGCCGGTCGTCGATCCGGAAGCGCGCGTGAGTGTCCGCCCATAGAGTCCGCATCGCCTTGAGGTTGGGTTCCATCGGGCCATCGCTCAGCGAGTTGTTGGAGCTCGCCAGGATGTAACCGAAGGCCTCGGCGCCGGGGCGAAAGCGTTCGGCCGCCAGGGCTCCGCGCGAGCGGGGGTCCATCAGGTAGAGGATCGGCCACGCCCGGTCCGCCGTATAGCCGGCGGGCAGATAGAGCGTGTAGGTTTCCGCGGGCTCGGCCGCGCAGGCGACCTTGTCCACGATCCGGCCTCGCGACAGCTCGCTCACGGCCGGCGGAGGCGCCGACCCGGCCGCCGCCGGCAGGAGCGCGGCGGCGAAGGTGGCGAGGACGGTGAGGAGACTGAAGGCGGCGTTCATCGTTCGTAGCAATCGCTGACAAGGGCCGGCTCATTCCAGGCGGGGCGATCCTATAACGCCGGGCGGCCTGGTTTACGATACCGGGCAGGAAATTTGCAGGATCTCGCGCCGAAGGTGCCGCACTTCTGGGGGGAGCGCTCATGCCGAGGAATTCAAGCCAGAGGATCTCATCCGTGACTTCGGCCGTCATGCCTTCATTCCAGCCGCGTACCGGTCCCCTGGGAGTCGTGCCCCGGCCCCCGGTGGACCTGGACGCGACGTTGCCCATCGGCCAAGGGGCCCACGCCTCTCCGAGCCCCGAGGTCCTGCCGATGCGGTGCCTGCGTTGCCAGGGAGCGGTGGAGCGGGGGACGGCGCCCGTGCGGCTCGAGCGTAGCGGCTACAAGCTGTCGTGGAGCCAGGTACCCGCGTGGGTCTGCCGGCGTTGCGAGCTCGCCTACTTCGAGCCCGAAGAGGTAGAGGCCATTCGCCGCGCGCTCGGCGACCTGCGAGCGCTCGCGCAACTCTGATCCTCGCCCCCACGGGGCCTTCCGTGGTATCCTCACCGGCCCACTTGTGAGCGGCCATGCCTGGCCGCGCCTGAACCCCCAAATGGAGACCAGCGTTTTGACTTTTCAGACCCGAGACGACGTGCGTAACCTCGCCATTATCGCCCACGTGGACCATGGCAAGACCACCCTGGTCGACGCGATGCTCTGGCAGAGCGGCATCTTCCGCCAGAACGAGCATGTGGCCGAGAGGGTGATGGACTCCATCGACCTCGAGCGCGAGAAGGGCATCACCATCATGGCCAAGAACACGGCCATTCATTTTCGCGGCACCCTCATCAATATCGTCGACACCCCCGGCCATGCCGACTTCGGCGGCGAGGTGGAGCGCACCCTGAAGATGGTCGACGGCGTCATGCTGCTGGTCGACGCCAGCGAGGGGCCGCTGCCCCAGACCCGCTTCGTGCTCAAGAAGGCCCTGGAGGCGGGGTTGCCGCCGATCGTCGTGATCAACAAGATCGACCGTCCCGACGCCCGGGTGGCGGAAGTGATCGACGAGGTCTTCGACCTCTTCATCGACCTCGACGCCACCGAGGAGCAGCTCGACTTTCCCGTGCTCTTCTGCAATGCCCGCGCGGGCCTCTGCCGCCGCACCGCCGACGGGCCCGACGAGACCCTCGAGCCCTTGTTCGAGGAGATCGTGCGCTCGGTGCCGGCGCCCCGCTTCGACCCCGAGATGCCGCTCCAGCTCCTGCTCATCACCCTCGATTACGACGACTACGTCGGGCGGCTCGCCATCGGCAGAATTTTCAACGGCACCATCCGGAAAGGCCAGGAGCTCGTCCTCAGCCGGCTCGACGGCTCGCTCGTGCCGGTCAAGGTGAGCCTGCTCTATGGCTATGACGGCCTGCGGCGCACCGAGATCGCCGAGGCCGGGCCGGGCGACATCGTGGCGGTGGCGGGCATCGCGGAGGTGAGCATCGGCGAGACGCTCACCGAGCGCGACAATCCGCGGGCGCTGCCTCCCATTCAGATCGACGAGCCGACGATCTCGATGATCTTCTCGATCAACGACTCGCCGTTCTCCGGCCGCGAGGGCAAGCACGTCACCTCGCGCAAGCTCAAGGAGCGGCTGGAGAAAGAGTCGCTGATGAACGTCGCCATCCGCATCGAGCCGACCGACACGCCGGAGGCTTTCAAGATCTCCGGCCGCGGCGAGCTGCAGCTCGCCATCCTCATCGAGCGCATGCGGCGCGAGGGCTACGAGATGTCGGTGGGCAAGCCCGAGGTGATCACCCGCCACATCGACGGCGTGTTGCACGAGCCGATGGAAAATCTGCTGATCGACTGCCCGGAGGATTTCATCGGCGTCGTCACCCAGCAGATGGGCGCCCGCAAGGGGCGGATGATGAAGATGGTCAACCATGGCTCCGGCCGGGTGCGCATGGAGTTCCGGGTGCCGTCGCGCGGCCTCATCGGCTTCCGCTCCGAGTTCCTCACCCAGACCAAGGGAACGGGGATCATGAACCACCTTTTCGGCGGCTGGGAGCCGTGGCACGGCGACATCGAGCACCGCGCCACGGGCGCCCTGGTGGCCGACCGGCTCGGCCGCACCACCGCCTATGCCATCGAGAACCTGCAGCCGCGCGGCGAGCTGTTCCTGTCTCCCGGCGCCGAGGTCTACGAAGGCATGATCGTCGGCGAGCACGCCCGGGTCAACGACCTCGACGTCAACATCACCAAGGAAAAGAAGCTCACCAACATGCGAGCCTCGGGCTCCGACGACGCCGTGCGCCTCATTCCGCCACGGCTGATGAACCTCGAACAGGCCCTGGAGTTCGTGCGGGACGACGAGCTCGTCGAGGTCACTCCGCTCTCCTTCCGGCTGCGCAAGCGCATCCTGGCCGCCAACCGGCGGAAGTAGCCCGCCCCCGCCGAGAAGCGTCTCGGGCCTCTCGGGCCACGCAATATCCTCAAAGCCGGCGATCGGTGCTACTATCGCCGCCGGTTTTCTACCCTGTTTTTCCTGTACGGAGGAAGTGACGTGACGAAACTCGTCCTGGGCGTATTCCTGTTGTGTGCGTTGGTGTTGGGCTCCCCGGCTCGCGCGGTCATCTGCACGATCGACGCGGTACCGGCCGCGACTCTGCTTCTTCCCTATTTCGAGGTGGATCTGAACAACCCGAACGGGCTGACGACGTTGTTCTCCGTCAACAACGCGTCGGCCACCGCGGTTCTGGCCCACGTCACGATGTGGTCGGACCTGTCGGTACCGGTCCTCGACTTCAACATCTACCTGACCGGCTACGACGTGCATACGATCAACGTGCGCGACCTGCTTGCGGGCGCCATCCCGGTCACCGCCTCGGACGGCCAGGACCTGCAGGACAACATCAGCCCTCAGGGTCCCAAATCCCAGGACATCAACTTCGCCAGTTGCACCGGCCAGTTGCCGCCTCCAGCGCTGCCGGCGAACTACATTCAGCACCTGGCTCTGGCGCTGACCGGCAAGGGCTCGCCGCTTTTCGGCGGCCTGTGCTCCGGCCGTGCCCTGGGCGACAACATCGCCCGCGGCTACATCACGGTCGATACGGTGAACAACTGCACCCTGCGGCTGTCCAGCGACATCACCTACTTCCTCAGTGACATCACCTTCCAGAACGTCCTCTGGGGCGACTACTTCTACGTCAACTCCGCCCAGAGCTTCGCCGACGGCGACACGCTGGTCCACGTCGAGGCCTCGCTCACCAATCCCGCCACCACGACGGCCGGCCGCTATACGTTCTATGGCCGCTACGTCGGCTGGAACGCTCTCGACCATCGCGAGCCGCTCGGCACGACCTATGCCGGCCGCTACGTCACCGGCGGCGACTTCTCCGGCGGCACGAGCTTCGTGGTCTGGCGCGACTCGAAGACCAATCAGAACCCCTTCACCTGCCCGGCCTTGACGGGCCGTCCGAGCTGGTTCCCGCTCGGCCAGGAAGGCATCGACATCTTCTCCGAGACGGAGCAGGTGAACACGCCGCAGACCTTTCCCTTCTCGCCGCAGCCGCCGCAGCAGGGCATCATTCCGTTCCCGGCCGAGTCTCAGCGGACGCTGATCAACGGCGCGGACTTCCCGGTGCCGTTCCCGTTCGGCTGGCTCTATCTCGACCTGAACACCACAGTCTCGGGCAACCCGAACCCGCCGTTCGATCCGGCCGCGGCCCAGGCGTGGGTCACCGTCGTGATGGACGCCAGAGGCCGCTTCAGCGTCGGCTTCAGCGCCATTCAGCTCGACAGCGCCTGCGCGCCGAGCCACTTTCTGCCGTAAGGCTCGAAGCTCCTTCACGAAGTGCCGAGAGGGCCGGGGTTACCCGGCCCTTTTTGTTTTCACCGCCCGCCATGGCTGATCTATGACATGGATTCCGATGGCCGCTTCACCACCCTGAGCCATCGCCAGTTGACAGGGAGGGGACGTTGCAGCTATGACACGCCAGCCATTCACACGAGAGAGGGAGGTACGAGATGCGAGGCGCGTCATTGCTGGTTGGAATCCTCGGCCTGCTGTTTTCCGCGATTCCGGCATCCGCGGTCCTTTGTACCGTCGACGCCGTGCCGGCGGCCACGTTGCTCCTGCCGTACTTCGAGGTCGATCTCGACGATCCAGACGGCTTGACGACCTTGTTTTCGGTCAATAACGCTTCCAGCACCGAGCAGATCGCCCATTTCGTCGTCTGGTCCGACCTCTCGGTTCCGGTGCTCGACTTCAATCTCGACCTCACCGGCTACGACGTGCAGACCCTCAATCTACGGGACATCCTGATCGACGGTACGCTTCCCGGTCTGCTTCCCAACCCCGTGCCTGGCCGGCCGCCGAGTCAGCCGCAACTTCCCCCGTTCTACATCGATCACCTGCAGAAGTCGCTCACCGGTCATCCTTCCGACCTTCTGGGCGGCCTGTGCGCCGGCCGCGACCTCGGGGACAACGTGGCGCGCGGCTACATTACGGTCGACCTCGTCAACGACTTCACTCTGCGGCTTCCGGACGATCCCGGCTACCTGACGGAGGACCTCGCCTTCGACAACGTGCTGTGGGGAGATTACTTCTACGTCAACGCCAGCCAGAACTTCGCCGACGGCGACACGCTGGTGCACATCGAGGCGTCCCTCACCGACCCGGCCACCACGACCCCCGGCCGCTACACCTTCTATGGCCGGTACGCGAGCTGGAACGCGTCCGACCATCGCGAGCCGCTGGCCACGACCTTCGCCGGGCGCTTCGTCACGGGGGGAGACTTCACCGGCGGCACGAGCTTCGTCGTCTGGCGCGACTCGAAGGCCGTCCAGCATGCCTTCAGCTGCCCGGCCACCTTCGGCCGGCCTTCCTGGTACCCGCTGGGGCAGGAGACGGTCGTCGTCTTCGACGAGCAGGAGAACCCGGGGGTGGCGTCCACCTTCCCGTTCTCGCCGCAGCCCCCCACCGACTCCATCGTGCCCTTCCAGGCCGAGGCGCAGCGGGTCAAGGTGGGCTCCAGCCTCTTCCCGGTCCCCGTGTCTTTCGGCTGGGTCTTCCTCGACTTGAACACCACGGTCGCCGGAAATCCGAACCCGCCGTTCGATCCCGCCGCCGCGCAGGCGTGGGTGACGGTCGTGATGGACGCCGACGGCCGGTTCAGCGCCGGCTTCAGCGCCATTCAGCTCGACAGCGCCTGCGCGCCGAACCACACCGTGCCGTAGGAGCTGGGCTCAGTCGTAGATACCGTCGGCGTACCAGGCTCCGGTCGCGCGCTCGCGATAGATGCGGTAGAGCCCGCGGCCGGCGAGCTCCACGTCCCAGTAGTCGCGGCCGACCGGGTCCTCGGCCCACCAGTCCTCTTCGAGCCCCCAGGGGCCGGAGGCCACCTTCACCTCGCCCTCGACGCGCGGGCGCTTGGCCGCCTCCTCGCTCGCGGGCGTGCGAACCTCCACGGGCGCGAGATAGGCGGAGCCCTCCGGGCCGGAGCCGTGGGTGATCACCTCGATCTCCAGCGGTGGCCTCAAGACCCGCACGGCGAGCAGGCCGCGGCCGGGCCGCGGCTCGCGGCGCACCTCCGGCGGCGGTGGGGGAGTGAACTCCACGAGGTTGAAGCGTTCCGGGCTGTGGCCGTCCATCGGCCGCGGCGAGCCCACGCGCTCGGGGCCGAGCAGGGCGAAGAGGCGGGCGAGCGTGGTGGCGAGCTTGTCCGGCGAAAGGGCCGCCGGGCCGTACATGGAGAGCTGTGCCTCGCGCGGCCGGTCGGGATGGGCGGCGAAGCTGAAGCCGGCCACCGGGGCTCCCGGGGGCCGGGCCTCCAGCTCCAGGCGGACGAGGGTGAGCAGGGTCTTGACGTCGCGGGTGGGCGCCGGCAGGGCGATGGCGCGCTCCTGGGTACCATCCGGCTCCAGGCGCAGCGAGAGCTCCAGGCGGATGGCGGCATAGCCCCGCGCTTCCAGGCGCTGGCAGAGACGGTCGAGGGCCGCGCGCCCCACGAAGAGGAACGGCTCCAGGGCGACGAGCGGCCATTCCAGGCTCATTCCTTCATGGAAGGACGGCGGCGGCTCGCGGGGGATCAACGGGCGTGGATCGAGGCCGCGGGCGGTGGCGTGAAGCTCGCGGCCGGTGCGGCCCAGGCGGCTCGCCACCCGCGAGGCCGGGAGCTTCGCGAAGTCTCCCACCGAGTGCACGCCCCAGCGCTCCAGCGTACCCGCGACGTTGACTTCGGGGGCGAGGCGCTGGAGGGGGAGGGGGGCCAGGAAAGCCGCTTCTTCGCCCGTGGGCACCAGCACCGGCGGATCGGGAAGGCCGGCGGCGATGCGGGCCGCAAGCTTGCTCGCGGCGATGCCCACCCGCGCCGGCAGGCCCGCCGCGTCGGCCGCGGCCATCAGCGAGCGCCCCAGGTCGAGCTCCGGCGTGAGGCCCGGGTAGTGGCGCTCCAGACCTTCGAGATCGAGATAGGCGGTGCCTTCGCCGGCGTCCTCGACGCGCGGCGAGAAGGCCTCGGCCACCTCCAGGAGCGCCTCCTGGGCGGCCCGTTCGCACTCCTCGTCCCGCGGGCGGGCCACCAGCTTGGGGCAGAGCGCCCGGGCCTGGGGCAGAGAGAGCCCGGGTCGCACTCCGGCGGCGCGGGCGGCGCGGGTGGCGGCCACCACCCGGGCGGCGTTGCCGTTGCCTTCCACCACCACCAGCGCCTCGCGCGTCAGCTCCGGCTCGCTGCGCAGCCGCGCGGCCAGGGGAAAGAGGGGGAGGAGCAGACAGGCCGTGCGGGGTGAGCCCATGAATCAGCCTGCGGCCGCCCGGCGCAGGAAGGGGACCGCCGCGATTGGAGTCCGCTCTTCCCGCGCCCGGGGACGAGCCTCGGGGAGGACCGGGGCCACCACCGCCGGCCGGGGCGCGCCCGGAGCCGCGAGGGTGAACCCCTCGCTACGGCCGGGGAGCTGACCCCGCCGTTTTTCCAGGACCAGCTGCGAGGAGCATTCGGCGAGCAGCCGGGAAGAGGCGCCCTGCCCCATCCAGGTGGCCCGCGCCCGCTCGGCCTTCAGCACCACACCGGCCGACGTGCCGCTCACCCGGTAGGGGGCGCCGACCAGCAGCACCGAGTCGTGGGCACGGGCGGCCCGCGCCAGCCGCAGCCAGGCCGCCTCGACTCCCCGGCCGCCCCGCACCGGCGGCTGCCCGAGGTCGAGGACGACGAGGGGAAAACCGCTGGCGAGGAGCATCTCGACGGCGGCCAGGGCGTCCTTGAGCCGGGTGGGACGCAGCCACAGCAGGCGCTCGAGATCCGCCCCCAGCGTCAGCACGGCCGTGGGATCGAGACCGTCGCCCAGGTCCACCAGGGCCGCGGCCTCGCCGACGCTGGTGGCCGCCGCCAGCACCGCGAGCAGAGTGGAGAAGCGGCCGCTGCTGCGCCCGCCCACCAGCTCCACCAGCTGGCCGCGGGGGAGACCGCCGTCGAGCAGCCGGTCGAGAGCCGGCACGGCGGTGCGGAAAGCGCCTTCGCCCGCGGCCTCGCGGTTGTCGCGGTCGAGCTCCCGGGCGCTGCGCAGCCGCGACTGGAAGGCCTCGGGCATCGACGAGCGCAGCAGCCGGAGCGTCTGCGCGACGTTCCTCGTCGCCATACCGGGCGGCATCTCCGGCATTTTCGGCATCTCCAGAAGCGTTTCGCTGATGAGGGGCTGGGCCATTTTTCTTCGTCTCTCCCGGGACGTAATATAAAGCGTAACAACAGCGTAAGTCAAATCGTTTGCGGTGTTTAATATCAGCGACGGACCCAGTAAAATAGCGGCTCTGCGCTCCAACTGATCGATTATCAGGTTGTCGCCCAATCAGCCGTTCCGCGCCAACGACATTTGGTGGCGTGAAGGTTTAACTTTTCTCTTCCGGGAAATCGCGGATAGAATCGGCACGACCATGAAAGTCGCCGACATCCGCCGTGAGTACGCGCTGGCAGGCCTCTCCGAAGAGAACCTTGCCGCCGATCCCATCGACCAGCTCCGCCTCTGGCTGGAGCAGGCCCACGAAGCGCAGCCCGAGGAGTTCACCTCCATGATCCTGGCGACGGCGGACCGGGACGGCCGCCCGTCGGCACGCGTGGTGCTGCTCAAAGGTCTCGACGAACGGGGCCTTGTGTTCTATACCCATTACGAAAGCCGCAAAGGGCAGGAGCTGCTGGAGAACCCAAGGGCGGCCCTGGTCTTCTACTGGTACGCCCTGGAGCGGCAGGTGCGGATCGAGGGCACGGTGGAGAAGGTCTCGCGGGACGAGTCGGAGTCCTACTTCGTCACCCGTCCCCGCGGCTCGCGCCTGGGAGCCTGGGCCTCGCCCCAGAGCCGCCCCATCGCCAGCCGCGAGGAGCTCGATGAGCTGGTCGCGGCGGCGGCCGAGCGCTTCGCCGACGGCGACATTCCCCTGCCGGACGACTGGGGCGGCTACCTCGTACGTCCCGAGCACTTCGAGTTCTGGCAGGGGCGGCCGAGCCGGCTGCACGACCGTCTGTGCTACGAACGCCTCCCGGCCGGGGCCTGGAGAATCGAGCGGCTGGCCCCGTGAGCGGTCTCTCCCCTTCCATGACCTCGCTCGACGCCTCCTGTGATGTTGCCATCGTAGGCGGCGGACTGGTGGGCCTGGGCACGGGCATGGCGCTCGCCGGCCGGGGCCTGAAGGTGGCCGTGCTGGAGGCCGAGGACCGTGTCGCCGCCCACCAGAGCGGCCACAACAGCGGCGTCATCCACTCCGGCCTCTACTACAAGCCGGGCTCCCACAAGGCGCGGCTTTGCGTGGAAGGAGCGCGAGCGCTCTACAGCTTCTGCGCCGAGGAGGGCATCGCCTACCAGCGCTGCGGCAAGCTGGTCGTCGCCACGCATCCGGACGAGCTGCTGCGGCTCGACGAGCTGGAGCGGAGGGGAACGGCCAACGGCCTCGTGGGCGTGCGCCGCGTCGGACGGGAGGAGATCCGGGAGATCGAGCCTCACGCCGCGGGCATCGCGGCCCTCCACGTGCCCGAGACCGGCATCGCCGACTATCCGGGAGTGGCGAGGGCCATGGCCCAGCGCATCGAAACCGGGGGAGGCCGGGTGGCGACGGGCGCCCGCGTCATCGCTGTGCGGCGGGACGGTGCCGGCCTGGTTGTGGAAACGGCTCGCGGCGCCTTCGCGGCATCCCTCCTGATCAATTGTGCCGGCCTCCAGGCGGACCGCGTGGCCCGTCTCTGTGGTGCCGACCCGGGATTGCACATCCTGCCCTTCCGCGGCGAGTACTATCAATTGATACCCGAGCGGCGAGCCCTGGTCCGCGGGCTCATCTACCCCGTGCCCGATCCCCGGTTTCCTTTCCTGGGAGTGCACCTGACCCTGATGGTGAACGGCGGCGTCGAGGCCGGCCCCAACGCCGTGCTGGCGTTGAAGCGCGAGGGTTACCGCTGGCGCGACGTCTCGCTGCGGGACACGGCGGGCCTCGCCGCCTGGCCGGGCTTCTGGCATCTCGCCGCCCGCTTCTGGCGCACCGGCGCCTATGAGGTCCGCAGGTCGCTGCTGAAAAGCGTTTTCGTCCGCGATCTTCAAAGACTGGTGCCGGAGCTTCGCCCGGAGGATCTTCACCGGGCGGGGAGCGGAGTGCGGGCGCAGGCCCTGGATTCCAAGGGTGGATTGGTGGACGACTTCCACATCGTGCGCGGCGACCGGGCCATCCATGTCCTCAACGCCCCCTCGCCCGCCGCCACCGCCTCGATCCGCATCGGAGAGGAGATCGCGGCGATGGCGGTGGAAAATCTGGGCCGGGATTAGCAGGACCGTTTTCCCAGCGCCGGAGGGATTTTCCTACCAGGAAAATCGCCGAACCCATTGGGAAAATCATTTTTGCATTAAGAAAATCTCCCGACCCATGGGAAAAACCCTCAAACCATTGGAAAATTCGGCGGACCCATTGGAAAAATTCGCCAACCCATTGGGAAAATCGTTCGCGCAATGGGTCTGGCGGCGAACCCATTGAGAAAACTCTCCGACCCATTGGGTAAATCCTCCAGACATTGAGAAAAAGCCTTCCGAGGCTGGAAAGGTCTCCGGCGTAGGCGCTGGGCCGACGAGTCCTCGTCGGAGGACGTAGAGACGCTCCCAGCCCGTGCACGACACGGCTCGCAGTCCATGGCAGGCGGGACGTCTCCGCCGGGGCGAACGCCCCGGTCCGTCTGAGCTCGGCGCCATTTGGCGATTTTGACCGCGGCTAAGGCGTCCCGTCTCCCCTGGCCGACTGAGGCGTTGACGATAATTAGAAACCCGCGTATGATTCGGGCAGCCACAGGAACGAGAAAATTAGAGGCCGGGAGCCACGAGTCGAGATATGATCAGCCTAATTGTTAATTTGGCCACCCTCGTAGGGGCAGCTATAGCACTGCACCAGTTTTTCATCCGAAAACTGAATCCGGGTAAACTGGTCTTCGTCGAAGACGCTTCGATTGAGCTTTTCAGCACAATCATCAAGAGGTTCCCCGAGATTAAGGTGCGCTATCGTGGCAACGCGGTTAAGAGTAACTTGGTTTTATTTGTCGGGTCCATCATTAACAGAGGGGCCATCGATATTCAGCCAATGGCCGACGAGGATAAGCTCCAAATACAAGTGCCAAGCGGCTTTCGATGGGTTATGGCAAGAGCGATAAGAAGATCTCCCTCTTTGAAGGTCTCCGCTAGTGCGGGCGGTCAGAGCCTAGTCTTCGACTTCGGGCTCCTCAAAAAGAGAGAGGTTTTTCAGTTCGAAGCTATATGTGAAGTAGATGAAGAGTTTTCTCCATCTTTTTTCCTGTCCAAGGTGATGAGATTTCATCATAGAATTCCCCAAACCGGGAGTGTTACTAAAGTTCGATCTGTGCCACGATCAGAGTTGGCTAGGATGGCTAGGGATACAAAATTTAGCCTTCTTCTTCTACCGCTTCTATTTGCTCTGGGGCTGTCGCTTGTATCTTTCGATTATTTTTTTGATAATAGCGCAATTTTATACCGCTACGAGAGCAAGGGTAAATCGGTTCTCGTGAGAGCCTTTCCGGAAAGAGCTGGAAAGATCCACGTGAAGGGGTTTGAGGTAAAATTTGAAAAAGACATTGCTCCCGGCGAAATCGCCAATCAGGTGAATTTGGTTCCTGTTGTCGGCAAGGAAAGCTATGCCCACTTCCTTATGAAATGGTTCGATCGCTTTGAATATATTATTCTATTCGTCGCAATCCAGGGATTGGTTAGCTCCAGTATTTATCATAGGCATTATCAAATGCGCCTCGAGATATGGGAGACCACGGAATCGGTTCCAAGTAATGATTAGGTTATAGCCTGCGTGCCGCGAAGCGGCTATGGGACGTTCGCGTCCTTGTTGGGGCTGTGCTTTACATGTCCATTTGAAGAAGCGAACGCGGGGGCCCTACCCCAACGAAAGCGGCTCCGTCGAAGTGGCCGCACCGGAGCGTAATGCCTTCAAGCAGATATCCGCGCCGTAGCTCGAAGTGACCATTACCTTCGAAGCGAAGGACGATCAGGCCGTCGTCGGCTGGCGTCAAGTGTTCAACACGGCAGACAAGTTTCAGCGTATCGCGAAGTTCGCGGTGGAGCGAACTAAGAGAACCTCGGTCGCCTCGCTTCGCAGGTGCTCAAATGGGGTGAGCCTCGGCACTGGGGGGAACGACGTGCCCGTGAAGGAGTCTAAAACCTCAGGAGGTAGACGACGGAGTCGCGTGGCCTTGCTTCTCTTTGGGACTGCGAGAAAAATGCGCGCATTCTTCAGTCAGTCGTTACCCACGCTGCCTTCCAAGGTGACTCCATTCTCTGTGACCGTAATCTTGTCGGTGCCGTTGATTCGAGAGCCGCGTCTGGCTTGTAGCCGAGGAAGATCTCAAAAATATCTATCGAAATAGATACCGATAGCATCGGCCAATTGCTGCCGTCTCGGAATTGGCTGTAATTCATCCCCGAGTTGTGGCTTACGGTGTCTGGAGAAACGGGTTGGCCGTCTGCCGTCTATTGTCAGCCCCGTCATCTCTGCTCGCCTCCCACGGTGTACGCCGTCCCGCCATAGATCGACGCCGTTCAGGAGACCGTGGCCGCCTCTGAGACGTCCCGCCTTCCCACGCCTTCGAAGGATGGCGTGGACGGGCTGGGAACGTCTCTACGTCCTGCGCTGAAAAGGTATGGATGCTGAGGCCGGCGTGGTCGGCCACCTAGCAGACAGTTGGACGCTGGGCTTGGTTCCAAGGTATTCTGGGCCGGTCGTTGGATGCATACCGTTCCCCAAGAGGAGGCAACCAGTTGCCTACGTCAGGAGAGGGCGACTTGCGGCAGGAGGACTCGAAGCTCGTCCACGAGCTGTGGGAGGAGCACGACGGGCGCACGATGGTTTGTTTCGCCGGGCCTGCGGGAGATGCCGCACGGGCTTCGCTGGAGCCTGGAGCCCGCTTGAGCTGGGTATTCGAGGCGAGCAGTCATTTCGACGCGATGACGCGGTACCACGATCGCATGGAGTGGGCGCCTTACAACTCTCCTCAGCCCTTGGACCTCGAGCCCTATCCGAGTGAGTGGATCGTTGAGCAGCGTGCCGCCCTGGCAGCGGAGCTGGGTAACCGGGACGTGATCGCCGCGGGCGCTTCCGCCCGAGCTTGGCGCGAGGCCGCCGCGGATCTCGGGATCCGGTTCGAATCTCCCTTCGCCATGCATCACGGTGGGACGACGTATTGGTGCTCTGGCTGGTTGCCTGACTTTGGGGGTTCCAAGGGCGCGATCATCGCCGGCAGGCACTCCCTCGACGCTATCTTTGATGCCAGTGAAGCCCTTGGTTTCTATTCCTCCGGACTGAGACCGTACTCTTACGAGACCTACGATCGTCGCGTTTTCTGCGAAACGCTCAATGATTGGGGCTGGTTCGGAGATCAATCCGCGGCACCCGCGTGGTTCTCGGGAGTAATGGGGCGGCATGGTGGGGACGACTAGGCGCGCATTGGTGGCTGTGATTGTCGGTTGGATCTGCACCGGGTTGCCGTGCGGCGGGGAGACGCCGCCTGATCCTGGCACGAGAGCTCCTCCGCCGACGATCCTGTCGACCGCGATCACGGTGGCGAAGACAGACGGCTTCGCCCTGATGAGCGGCGAGAAGAACCTCACCTGGCAGGGCGGCAAACTGCGGTTGCTGACGGAGCTGTTGTCCCGGGAGGGCAGGTTCGATGAGGCCCTCAAGCTGATCGATGATCTGGATACGCCGGATCGCGTCAAAGTCGAAGCGTTCGTGCCGATTGTCGAGGCGGCGATCCGCGGCGGTTTCGAAGCCCGCGCCCGCGCGGTGACGCAGCGCATCGAGGCGCTCGACGAGTGGACCGTGCCGGGCGCGCTGAAAGAGATCGCGGTCGCCCGGCTCAAGGCGGGCCATGACGCCGAGGCGTTGCGCATCGCGAAGGAGATCCGTGAGCCGGCGGCCCGTGCGGAGGCGTTCTTTGCCCTCGGACTGTATGACGAAATGCTGAGCGCGGCACGCCAGATCGAGCCCGTCAGCATGCACATTCCATCGGAGAGCGGTGCCTTCTGGGAGAGCGAGTACAACGGGCGCCAAGCGGTTTTGGTGCAGCTTGTGGGCATCTACGTGGAGCGCGGGGATCTCCGCAAGGCGCGGGCGGCCATCGACGCCCTCTCCGCGGTCCCCGATCGCACCGCGAGTGCATCTCGGGCGCGGGCGTTGATCGAGCTGGCGCGCAAGGACCGGCCCTTCGAGAACCTGAAGGCGGCCCAAAAGGCGGTCGAGGAGGCGCCGCGGGAGCGCCTGGGCGAAATGGAAGGAGCGGCCGATCTACTGTCGCGGATTGCTGAGCGTTTCGAGGCTCTGGGGAAGCACTCCGCCGCCGTGGCCGCCATACACAAGGCGATCGAGAGCGGCCTTCCCGAGAATGGTGACGTGACCGAGGTCGGAACCGAGATCGCTTGCGCAAGCATGGTGCGCATCGCGCGCGCCGAACGAGCGATCGGCCAGGGCCCGCAGGCACTGGCGATGCTCGAGCGAGCTTTGCGGGCAGCCGATGCAATGCCCATCCCTCTTCTCTCGCCTGCCCCCGAAGCTGGCGGGGATTGGCATTCCTCCGGCCTGCACAGCCAGGTGGAGGCCAGGCTGCGGGTGGCGGCAGAGCTCGAAGCCGCGGGCGAGAAGAAACGAGCCGAGGACGTCCTGGCGAGCACGCTCGTGGCACTCAAGGCGATTCCCTCGGCGGATTGGCGCAGCTACTCGTGGCGCTCGCTGGTCGAGATCTATTGTGCGGCGCTGAGCTGTACTCGGGGCGTGGAGCTTCTGATAGCCGGCCGATCCGTGGATCAGGATAAATTGAGGGCGATAATCCAGATGTCCCCGGCGGAGATTCTGGCGGGCCCGCCAGAGCGGCGTTGGGACCTTCTCGCGCTGCTGCCGCCGACCCTTGCGAAAGCCGGCCTTGCCAGCACGCTGGCCGTGGAGCTCAATGCGCGCGGAGCCCACGAGGAAGCGGCCCGGATGGTGTCGATGAGCCTCGAGATCATCGCCACGAAGCCCGACGATTGGGTGCTGGCTCTCGTATCCCTGGGCGCCGAAGCGCCCGGGGCCGACCAACCAGGGGGCGAGGCGCAGCAAAAGCTGCTGAAGGCGTTGCTCGATACCTAGCACAGGCGGGCCGTGGCTCTGGCACGGTGCCTGCACATGAGGGTGTGTCCTGAAGATCCGAGAGACCCGGAATACCACGTCACGGTCGGGAGAGAGCGTGTTCCCATGAATTTCTTGCCAGGGTTTTGTAGGAAGGGGAGGCTGTCTCTTCCAGCCGTGCTGCTGGGGCTGGCCGCGCCGGCCTTGGCCCTGCCGGTCCAGGAGGAGCCCCAGGTCGCGCCCGTGGAGCTCAAGCAGCTCAGCATCGAGCAGCTCATGGAGATCGACGTCACTTCGGTGTCGAGGCGCAGCGAGCAGCTTTCGAAGGCGGCCGCGGCCATCACCGTCCTTACCGCCGACGGGCTTCGCCGCTCCGGGGCCACCAACCTGCCGGACGTTCTGCGGCAGAACGTATTCATCAACGTCGCCCAGTCGGACGGGCACACCTGGGGCCTTACCACCCGGGGTTTCAACTCGACCTTCGCCACCGCCGACAAGCTGCTGGTGCTCATCGACGGCCGCAGCGTCTATACGCCTCTCTTCTCGGGCGTCTTCTGGGACGTGCAGGATGTCCCCCTGGACGATATCGAGCGCATCGAGGTGATCCGGGGGCCCGGCGCCACGCTGTGGGGAGCCAATGCCGTCAACGGCGTGATCAACATCATCACCAAGAGCGCCAAGGCGACGCAGGGCGGGCTGTTGACGGCCACCGCCGGCAGCGCGACGGACCTGGGGAGCGTGCGCTGGGGCGGCAAGCTGGGGGAGGGAACCTTTTACCGCGCGTACGGCAAGTACTACCACCGCGACGCCCTGGAGCGCGAGCAGGGCGGCAGCGCCCACGATCCATTGCGGCGCAACCAGGGCGGGTTCCGTGTGGACCATGACGACGCGGGCGAGGGTGCCTTCACGGTCCAAGGGGACGTTTATCGAGGGGGCTACAGCGAGCAGATACGGCCCGACGACACCGATCTCGACGGCGGCAATCTTCTGGGGCGCTGGAAGCGCCAGCTCGCCTCGGGCGCGAACGTGGAGCTCCAAGTCTATTACGACCGCAGCCACCGGCGGACCCTGAACTACTTCGAGGAGCGCCGCGACACGGTGGATGTCGATTTCCAGCATCATTTTCCCGCCGGCGGACGCCAGGACATCGTGTGGGGGCTCAGCTCCCGGATCACCCGCGACGAGGTGACCAACAGCCGGGCGGTGGAGTTCCTCCCGGACCACCGTACCCTCAATCTCTTCAGCGCCTTTGTCCAGGACGAGATCTCCCTGGTGCCGGACCGCCTGCGCCTCACCCTCGGCTCGAAGCTGGAGTACAACAGCTATACGAATCTGGAGGTGCAGCCGAGCCTTCGCGCCGCCTGGACTCCGAACGACCGTCATACCGCCTGGGCGGCCATCTCCCGGGCCGTGCGAACGCCCACCCGGCTCGACGAGGACGTCGCTTTCCTCGGCCCCAACGGCCAGCCGGTGCTGCTCGGAAATCCGGACGTGGTCTCCGAGGAGCTGCTGGCCTATGAGCTCGGTTACCGGGTCATTCCAACGCCGGACCTGCTCCTGGACGCAGCCGCCTTCTACGACGTCTACGATCATCTGCGGTCCTTCGAACCGTTGGCCGGGGGTGGGTTCGTGTTCGCGAACAAGCTCAGCGCCGAGGCCTGGGGCGTTGAGCTGCGTTCGAGCTGGCAGGCCGCCTCCTGGTGGCGCCTGCACGCGACCTACGTGCTGTTCGGCAAGCACCTGAGCCTCGCCGCCAACAGCGACGATCCCACGGGCGGCCGAACGATCGGAGACGATCCCCGCAACCGCTACTCGTTGCGTTCGGTGATGGACCTGCCCCACGGCTTCGAGCTGGACGGCTGGCTCCACTATGTCAGCGAGCTGCCCTTCCCCCGGGTCGAGGCCTACACCGAGCTCGACGTGCACCTGGGCTGGAAATGGAGCGAGCGGCTGGAGCTGGCACTGGTCGGCCAGAACCTGCTGCACGCCCGTCACGTCGAGTTCGCTCCCAATCCGTTCGTCGAGGCGGTACAGCGCAGCGTCTACGGGAAAGTGACATGGCACTTCTGAGGGAGCTGCGAAAAACGTCCCTGCTCCTACTGGCCTTCTGCGGGCTCGGCGGCGTTGCCGTCGTAGCCCGGGCGCAAGGTGTCGCCTCGGAGTACGACGTCAAGGCGGCCTTTCTGTTCAATTTCACCAAGTTCGTCGAGTGGCCGCCAGCGGCCTTCGCCGACGAGCGCAGTCCGCTGAAGATCTGCATTCTGGGGGACAATCCCTTCGGCAAAACCCTGCGTGCCCTGACGAATGAGGAGGTGGCGGGGCGCCGGCTGAACCTGGTCCACCTCGAAAACCTGAGCAATCTGGAGAGCTGCCACGTCCTCTTCATCAGCCGTTCCGAGCGAGAGCGGCTGGGCCAGGTCCTCGCGAGCCTGCGCATCGCCCCCGCGCTGACCGTGGGCGATATGCCGGGGTTCATCGATCAGGGGGGGATGATCAACTTCATTCTCGAAGGCTCCAAGGTGCGCTTCGACGTCAACCAGGAGGCGGCGGAGCGGGCGGGCCTCAAGATCAGCTCCCGGCTCCTGGCGCTGGCCAAACACGTCAAAGGCAGGCCCTGAGCATGCCGCTACGCAACGTCCCGATCCGCCGGAAGCTGATGCTGATCGCCCTGCTGACCACCGGCGGCACGCTGCTGATCGCCGGCTCGGCGCTGATCCTCTTCAACGTCCTGCGGTTCAGGAAGGAAATGGTGGCCGACCTCACTTCCCTGGCGGACGTCATGGCCCGCAGCAGCACCGCCGCGCTCTCCTTTCAGGACCCGGGAGCGGGGGCCGACACCCTGCGCTCGTTGAGCGCTCGCAAGCCGATCGTCGCCGCCGCCCTCTATGACGAGCAGGGGGCGCTCTTCGCCCGCTATCCGCAGGGGGCGGAGGTGAAGTTTCCCGGCCGCCCGGGGCCGGCGGACAGGGCCGTTTTCATCGACGGCGGCCTCATCGTCTTCCACCCCGTGACGCTCAAGGGGGAGAGGATCGGTATGGTCTACCTGCGCAGCGACCTTTCGGAGCTCGCGGCCCGCATCAAGGTGCAGGCGATCGCCGTCGGCGCCGTGTTCCTCGTCTCGGGGTTCGCGGCGGTGTTCCTCTCCTCCGGTCTCCAGCGCCTCGTTTCCGGTCCGGTCGTCGACCTCTCGATGACGGCGAAGTCCATCACCGAGAGGCAGGATTACTCGCTGCGGGCCGACAAGCGGGGCGACGACGAGCTGGGCCAGCTCGTGGACGCCTTCAACCAGATGCTGGGGCAGATTCAGGAGCGCGACTCGGCTCTCCAGCAGGCGAAGGAGGGACTGGAGCTGCGGGTCGAGGACCGCACGCGCGAGCTGGCGCGGCGCAACGAGGAGCTGCACCAGAGCAACAAGGAGCTGGACGACTTCGCCTACATCGCCTCGCACGACCTCAAGGAGCCGCTACGCGGCATTCACAACTTCTCCAACTTCCTGCTCGAGGACTACTCCGACAAGCTCGACGACGACGGGCGCTCCAAGCTGGAGACGCTGATGCGCCTCACCCGCCGCATGGAGACGCTGATCGACTCCCTCCTTCAGTTCTCCCGCCTGGGCCGGGTGGACCTGGCCATGGACCGGGTGGACCTGAACCAGGTCGTCGCGGAGGCCCTCGACTCCCTCGCCATCACCCTTCAGGAAGAGAAGGTAGAGGTCCGCGTGCCGCACCCCTTGCCGAAGGTGCGCGCCGACCGGGCGCGGGTCGGAGAGATCTTCGCCAATCTCGTCGTCAACGCGGTGAAGTACAACGACAAATCCCAGAAGTGGATCGAGATCGGTACGCGGAACGGCTCGCCGTCCGACGGCAACGCCCCCGTCTTCTACGTCCGCGACAACGGCATCGGCATTCCCGAAAAGCATTTCGATGCCGTGTTCCGCATTTTCAAGCGCCTGCACGGCCGCGAAAAATTCGGCGGCGGCACAGGCGCCGGTCTGACCATTGTCAAAAAAATCGTAGAACGCCATCATGGCCGCATCTGGCTCGAATCCTCTCCCGGCGAGGGGACGACGTTCTACTTCACGCTGCAAGAGGAGACGTAAGTGCCCGAAAGGCTCAGTCAGCCCATTCTCCTGGTGGAAGACAGCCCGGAGGATTTCGAAACCACCGAGCGCGCCTTTCGCCGCTCGGGGCTCAAGAATCCCATCTACCGCTGCGCCGACGGCGACGAGGCGCTCGACTACCTTCGCCGCCGGGGCCAATACTCCGATCCGGACAAGGCGCCCCGCCCGGGCGTCATCCTGCTCGACCTCAACCTGCCGGGCACCGACGGCCGGGAAGTGCTCTCCGAGATCAAGAACGATCCCGGCCTGAAGCAGATCCCGGTGATCGTGCTCACCACCTCGAAGGACGAGCGGGACATCGAGGTCTGCTACCGCTGCGGCGCCAACAGCTACATTCAGAAGCCGGTGGATGTCGACGGTTTCATGAAGGCCATCGAGCGGCTCAACGACTACTGGTTCGAGGTCGTCATCCTTCCCAAGGTGATATGAGACTCCGATGAGCTCCGAGACACCGTGCCGCATCCTGATCGTCGACGACAGCCCGGAGGACCGGGAGGTCTACAAGCGCATGCTGGGCCAGGACCGCGAGCACGACTATGCCTTTCTGGAGGCGGACCTGGGCGAGGACGGGCTGCGGCTGGCCGAGGAGGAGCGGCCCGACTGCCTGCTCCTCGACTACAAGCTGCCGGACGTGGACGGCCTGGAGTTCCTCTCGCGTCTGACGACACAGAAGCCGCTGCCGGTGATCGTGCTCACCGGCCAGGGCAACGAGGCGGTGGCGGTGGAGGCCATGAAGAGCGGCGCCATGGACTACCTGCTCAAGGGCGCCGTCGCCCGCGACCGGCTGCAACAGGCCGTGCACAACGCCATCGAGAGGGCGAGCCTGCGGCGCAAGGTCGACGAACGCACCGCCGAGCTCGGGCGGGCCAACGAGGCCCTGCAGACGATGTACGACGATCTCGAGCTCCTGGTCGAGCGGCGTACCGCCGAGCTGTCGGTGGCCAACCAGGAGCTGAAGAAGGAGATCCGGGTGCGGGAGTGGGCGGAGCAGGAGCGAGCCCGCTTGCTGGTCCTCGAGCAGGCGGCGCGCAAGCACGCCGAAGAGGCCAACCGCATGAAGGACGAGTTCCTGGCCACCCTCTCCCATGAGCTGCGCACGCCGCTCAACGCCATCCTGGGCTGGGTGCAGGTGTTGCGCACGGGCAAGCTGGACGCCACGGCGGGCGCCCGCGCCCTGGAGACCATCGAGCGCAACTCCCGCGCCCAGGCCCAGCTCATCGCCGACCTGCTGGACGTCTCGCGCATCATCACCGGCAAGCTCCGGCTCGAGTTCAAGCCGGTGGAGCTGGCCCGCATCATCGACGCCGCTCTCGACAGCGCGCGGCCCGGGGCGGACGCCAAGGGGATCGATCTCGTCGTCTCCCTGGCGGCCCTGGAGAGCCCCGTCCTGGGCGACAACGACCGGCTGCAGCAGGTGATCTGGAACTTGCTATCCAATGCCATCAAGTTCACGCCCCGGGGCGGCCGGGTGGAGGTCCGCCTGACGGAGTCGGGGCTCAACGCCGTCATCGAGGTCCGCGATTCGGGGATCGGCATCCGCCCCGACTTCCTCCCGTATGTCTTCGACCGGTTCCGCCAGGCCGAGAGCACCCTCACCCGCTCCCATGGCGGGCTCGGGCTGGGGCTCTCCATCGTGCGCCACCTGCTGGAGCTTCACGGCGGCACGGTGGAGGTCGAGAGCGAGGGAGAAGGGATGGGGACGACCTTCCGCGTCAGGTTGCCGTTGCGCGGCGCGGCGACCGGAGAGAAGGCCAAGGACCGCGGTCCGAGCCCGCCGTCGGAGGGTGTATGGAATCAACCCGACCTGCTCGCGGGCATCCATGTGCTGGTGCTGGAGGACGAGACGGACAGCCGCGACCTGCTGGCGCTGGCCCTGGAGCAGTGCGGTGCCACGGTATCGGCCTTCGGGTCGGTGCCCGAGGCGCTGGCCGGGTTCGACACCGCCGTGCCGAACGTCATCATTTCCGACATCGGCGTGCCGTTCGAGGACGGTTACTCGTTCATCCGCAAGGTGCGCTCCCGCACGCCGGCCGAGGGCGGCGCGGTTCCCGCCGCGGCGCTCACCGCCTACGCTCGCGCGGAGGACCGCCGGCAGGCGCTGGAGGCGGGCTTCCAGACCCACCTCGCCAAGCCTGTCGATCCGTCCGAGCTCATCGCCGCCGTGGCGCGGCTCGCCGGACGATGAGTATCCGGAGCGGCGTGCCCTGAGGCACGCCGCTCGTGATCATTCGGCGGAAGCCTTTCCCTTGCCGTCCTTGGCCAGTTCCTTGCGGGCGGCGGCGACGAGGGTTTCTCGGACCCAGGCGGACAAATCGCCTGTTCCCTTGCGACGGGCAACGCTGTCCGCGGCCTGCCGGATCAACGCGGCGTGTTCCGGCGTCACCCGGAAACGGAGCATCTCGGAGTACGTGCGTTCAATGTTCTTGGGGAGTTCTCTTGGCATGCCGCGTACTGTAGCACCTTTGGTGCTACGTAGCAAATGCGGTCTTTCGTGCCCCCTTTGGCGCGGGTAGAATGCGGCCGCTAGCCCCGGTACCGCAACCGACGTCGAGCAGCTAACTTCGGTACGGACCGTCCGCCTTGGTGGCTCTCGCCGTCATCAGCCCCCAGAGCCAACTGATCTTGTAGCGGTCGATGCCCACGTCGCGGTGGCCTGACTCCCGTAGGAGGCTCAGGCATTCCCGCTCACGGTACACCTTGAAATGAGCGGGGCTGAACAGGCGCAGGCATAGGTCGCAGGCCCGGCACGCCAGGTAGTCGTCGCACCAGTCGGTGATGATCAGCCGGCCTCCCGGGCTCAGAACCCGGCTCATCTCGTGCAAGGCCGCCGCCGGCTGGCGGACGTAGTGGAAGACGTTGCAGGAGAGGACGACCTCGAATTGATCGTCGGCGAAGGGGAGCCGCTCCGCCCAACCCTCCCGGAGCAGGATCTCCGGCGGCAGCCTGCGCCGGGCCACCGCCAGCATCTCCGGCACGGGGTCGACTCCAGTCAGTTGCGCGGCTGAATGCTGCTCGGAGAGCCTGTGCAGCAGGAAACCGGTGCCGCAGCCCACGTCGAGCAACCTTTCCGAGGGCCGAAGCTCCAGGCGTGCCAGCGTCTCGCGAGTGGTGGCCTCGATATAGAAGGCCCACTTCGCGTCGTACTCCGGGGCGAGCCGCGCGTACTCCTCGGCCATTCGCCTGCCGGTCATCGCCCCTCGATGGCCGCCACGATCGCCGCCGCCATGGTCGTGCAATCTAGCTTGAAGCAATTCGGGATTGCAAGACCACGCTTCTTCAGGACCGGCAGCCCCAGGATGATCGCCGGGATAGACGATCCGCGCTCTCCAAGGCATCCGGCTCACGCGCATTGACCTTGCCTTCTAGCTCCTTTCCCGAAAATCCTGTATATGTAGACAGTCCCCGAGCGTCCGGCTTGGCGTGCAGCCTTAGGTAATCAACTATGGACACACTTGCGAGCGATTTGGAACTGGAAGGTGCGAGCGCCCGGACCCTGCCCAAGGCCCCCACGGGAATCGCGGGCCTGGATGAGATCACCGGCGGCGGCCTGCCGCAGGGCCGGCCGACCCTGATCTGCGGTAGTGCCGGCTGCGGCAAGACGCTGATGGCCATGGAGTTCCTCGTCCGCGGGGCGACGGAGTACGGGGAGCCGGGCGTCTTCATGAGCTTCGAGGAGGGGGTCGAGGAGCTCACCCAGAACGTCCGTTCGCTGGGCTTCGACCTCGACGACCTCGTGGCGAAGAATCTGCTCGCGATCGACTACGTCCACGTCGAGCGTAGCGAGATCGAGGAGACGGGCGAGTACGACCTCGACGGGCTGTTCATCCGCCTGGGCTACGCGATCGACTCCATCGGCGCCAAACGCGTCGTCCTGGACACTCTGGAGGCGCTGTTCAGCAGCCTGACCAACACGGGCATCCTGCGCGCCGAGCTGCGCCGGCTGTTCCGCTGGCTGAAGGACAAGGGTGTCACCGCCGTCATCACCGGCGAGCGGGGCGACGGCGCGCTCACCCGCTACGGCCTGGAGGAGTACGTTTCCGACTGCGTCATCCTGCTCGATCACCGGGTGAACGAGCAGCTCGCCATCCGGCGCCTGCGGGTCGTCAAGTACCGCGGCAGCCTCCATGGCACCAACGAGTATCCGTTCATCATCGACGAGCGGGGCATCGAGGTGCTGCCCATCACCTCCCTGGGGCTGGAGCACGAGGTGTCGACCGAGCGGGTGTCGACGGGGATCGCCGCGCTCGACGAAATGCTGGGGGGCGAGGGCTACTTTCGGGGCGGCAGCCTGCTGATCTCCGGCAGCGCGGGCACCGGCAAGACCAGCCTCGCGAATCACTTCGTCGCCGCGGCCTGCGCGCGCGGCGAACGCTGCATCTACTTCGCGTTCGAGGAGTCGCCGGGTCAGATCATCCGCAACATGCGCTCGCTCGGCCTCGACCTCGAGCCGTGGGTGAAGCAGGGGTTGCTGCGCTTCCACGCCGCGCGGCCCACGCTGCACGGGCTGGAGAGGCACCTGGTGCTGATGCACAAGGCGATCCGGGAATTCCAACCGCAGATCGTCGTCCTGGACCCGGTGACCAACTTCCTCTCCGTCGGCAGCGGGGAGGACGTGAAGGCCATGCTTATGCGCCTGCTCGACTTCCTCAAGATGCAGCAGATCACGCTTCTGCTCACCAGCCTCACCCATGGTGCCGAGACTCAGCAGACCGATGTCGGCATCTCGTCGCTGATCGACACCTGGATGCTGGTGCGGCAGGTCGAGCTCAGCGGCGAGCGAAACCGCGGACTCTTCGTGCTCAAGTCGCGCGGCATGCCGCACTCCAACCAGGTGCGCGAGATGGTGCTCTCCGAGCGCGGTATCGAGCTGACCGAGGCCTATCTGGGGCCGGAGGGAGCGCTCACGGGATCGGCCCGGCTGGCTCAGGAGGCGCGGGAGAAGCGGGAGGCGACGCTGCGGCGCCAGGAGATCGAGCGGGCGCGCCTCGACCTCCAACGCCGGCGCCAGGCGCTCGACGCCAGGATGGCTGCCCTGCGTCTCGAGTTCGAGATGGAGGAGGAGGAGATGCGCCTGTTCATCGAGCAGGCGGAAGCCGGGGAGAAAGGCAGGCTGGAAGACCGGGACGACATGGCCACGGCCCGGCAGGCCAAGGCGTCTCCCGCGACCGCACGGCGGCGCGGCCAGGCGGGAGGACAGTGACGATGGCGACCGATTCCGAAGATCCGGAGCTCTGCGAGCTGCGGCTGTACGTCGCCGGCCAGACTCCGAAGTCGGTGACCGCCCTCGCCAACCTGAAAAAGATGTGCGAGGAGCACCTCGCCGGGAGGTACCGGATCGAGGTGATCGACCTTCTGCAGCATCCACAACTGGCCCGCGGCGACCAGATCCTGGCCATCCCGACCCTGGTGCGGCGGCTGCCGTCGCCGATCCGCAAGATCATCGGCGACCTGTCGAACACCGAACGCGTGCTGGTGGGCCTGAACCTGCGCTCATCGGAGCTGAAGAGCGGGTAGTCATGACTCTCTCCGGACGAACCCAGGAACAGCTCGTCGAAGAGGTCGCGGAGCTGCGGGATCGCCTCCGTGAAGCCGAGGAGACGCTGAGTGCCATCCGCGAGGGTGAGGCGGACGCGCTGGTCATCACCGAGCGGCAGGGTGAGAGGGTGTACACGCTCAGGAGCGCTCGGGCCGAGGAGAACCTGCGCCTCCTGGCGGAAGCGGGCGCCATGCCCACCGAGTCGCTCGACCTGACGGCGACGCTCCAGAGCGCTGCCCGGCTGGCCGTTTCGGGGTTCGCCGACTGGTGCGTGATCGACCTGTCCACGGAGGAGGGCCCCATCGAACGGGTGGCCGCCGCCCACGCCGATCCCGACCGCCAGATCCTGGTGGACGAGCTGAAGCGCTTCCCGCCGAAGGGGGACGAGCCTCACGGTCCCGCGCTCGTCCTGCGCACCGGCCAGGCGCAGAGGCTCGCGGAACTGGGCTCGAAGTGCCTGGCGACAGCCGGCCAGGACCCCGATCACCAGCGCGCCTTCGCGGCCCTCGCTCCCCGCTCGGCCCTGCAGGTGCCGCTCGCGGCGCGCGGCCGCATCCTCGGGGTATGGAGCTTCTACTCTTCGTCTTCCGGCCGGCTCTATGACGAGAGCGATCAAGCCCTCGCCGAAGAGCTCGGGCGGCGGGCCGCCCTGGCCATCGACAACGCCCGGCTGTATGGCGCGGCCCAGTCGGCCAACCTGGCCAAGGATCAGTTCCTCGCCAATTTGAGCCACGAGCTGCGCACTCCGCTCACCCCGGTCCTGGCGGTGATCTCCAGCCTGGAGGGCGACAGCCGCCTGGAGGCCAAGGTGCGGGAGAGCCTCGCCATGGTCCGGCGCAACGTGGAGCTCGAAGCCCGGCTCATCGACGACCTCCTGGACCTCACCCGCATCGCCCGCGGCAAGCTGGAGCTGAGCCGCCGGCCGGCGGACCTGCGCCAGATCGTCGGCCAGGCCATCGAGACGTGCTGCGGCCAGGATACGGAGTCCGGCCGGGTGCGCGTCGTCGAGGATCTGGCGGCCGCCGATCACACCGTGTGGGCCGATGCGCCACGCCTCTCCCAAGTCTTCTGGAACCTCCTCAACAACGCCCTCAAGTTCACGCCGGAGGGAACGATCACGATCCGGTCCTGGTTCGAGCCCGATGAGATCGTCATCCAGATCTCCGACACCGGCGTCGGTATCCGCCCGGAGGCCCTCGGGCACATCTTCAACGCCTTCGAGCAGGGAGACGTGGGCACGACGCGGCGGTTCGGCGGCCTCGGCCTGGGACTGGCGATCAGCAAGGCGATCGTCGAGCTTCACGGCGGCACGCTCAGCGCCGAGAGCGAGGGAGTGGGACATGGAGCGGTGTTCACCGTTCGTCTGCCGGCCGGGGACAGCCGCCAGGAGCCCGCGACGGCATTGGGGATCCCGGGGGAGGAGCGGCGAGGCGTCGTCAGGCCGGAGGCCGGACGCCCTCTGCATATCCTGCTGGCGGAGGATCACGTCGACACCGCGGAGGCCCTGGCGGCCCTCCTGGAAGGGTTGGGGCACCGGATCACGATGGCGGGCACCGTCGCCGGCGGCCTGGCCGCCGCCGCGGAAGCCGCTGCGGCGGACCGCTCGATCGATCTGGTGATCAGCGATCTGGGCCTGCCCGACGGCAGCGGCCTCGACCTGATGCGCGAGCTCGCCCGGCTCTATCGTCTGACGGGGATCGCCCTCAGCGGCTACGGCATGGAAGAGGACGTCCGCAAGAGCCGGGAGGCCGGCTTCGCCAGGCATCTGACGAAGCCGGTCACGCTCGACCTGCTCAAGGACGTCATCGCTCAGGTCCGCGGCACCACCACATAGTCCGCGAACTCGCTGATGCTGTCGGTCTTCGACCAGACGCCCACTTTTCCGGAAACCGGCGCGGCCAGGGTGTAGTCGAGGAGGTGCTCGCCGTCGAGCCAGCCTTCGAGCTGCGTGCCGTGGACGGCGATCTTGATCGAGTGCCACTCTTTATAAGGAATATGGACGTCCTTGGCGCCCTTCTTGACGAAGCTGCGCTTCCCCTTGTCGAACGTCCAGAGCACCAGGTTGTCCTCCTTGCCGTTGAAGCGGACGGCAAGATAGTCGCCATTCGGCTTGAGGTTGAAGAGGATGCCGGCGCACTGGTCGAGGCTGCCACCGAGGATCTGGAAGCGCACCGAGATCTCGCCGTCGTGGAAGTCGTCGACTCCCTGGGCAACGGCATAGGGGAAGTAGGCGAAGGCCTTGACGTTGTCGATGAACTCCTCGTGGCGCGCGCCATAGATGGAGCGGGCCTTGTCCGCCAGGCCGCCCGCCGGCTGGCCGCGCTTCCACTGCCGACCATCCACCAATAGAACCTTTTTACCGGCGTCGGTGGCGATCGACCAGTCGCCGACCACGGAGAGGAAGCGCGACGGCTCGCCGCCTTCCTTCTCCTTGGAAAGATCCACTTGGATCGGCGCGGGCGCCTTGGCGGCGGCTGCTTTGGCGGCAGATGCCGGGGCCGGCTTGGTCTGGGCCGCGAGAGGCCAGGCGAGGATGACGGCCAGAGCGAGGGGAACGATCAGACCAGATTTCTGCATGATGATCTCCAACGGCCGCGTGAGGCGGCAAAGGCCAGGCCCACGGCGAGGGGCCAGGCGATGTAGAAGACTGGGGCCGCGCCGCGAGGCGACGCGGCCAGCGGATAGCCGGGGTAGGCCGGTCCGGCCGCTGGCGCCGGTGCCGGGATGCCGGCGAGCTCATAGAGCTTGGCGAGAACGATGGGCTCGGTCGTCGACCGCAGCAGGGCTCGTCTCGGACCCACGGCGTACCAGATCTCGCCGTAGCTCCTGGGATTCTCGAACAGGCCCGAGCGGCTCTGCGCCGTATAGTCGACGGCGAAGTCCGGCAGCACCCGGCGCAGCTTGGCGAGGACGTTGATCTCGAGGTCCGTCCGCTTCGGGTCCTCCGGTGAGAGATGCACGGTGACGCGGACGGGTCGCCGGAGGTGCCGCAGGGCGGCCTCGTCCGCCCGGGGCAACGAGCCCCGCCGGTCCTCCGAGAGGTCCCAGCCCTGCCGCCACGACGAGGCGAGCGCGGCGCCGCCGAGGGCGAGCAGGATGAGGGTGCCTGAGCGCACGGCGCGCGAGGGCACCGTGCGGAAGGGATCCATCCAGAGCCCCGCGAAGGCGAAGCCGGCGAGGCTCGCGAGAGCGACGACGGCCACCACCGCCAGCCGCAGCTCGCCATGCTCGAAGGTACGCAAAGCGGCCTCGGGGGTGAACGGGGCGAGGCGGGCGAGGAGACCCTCCCGGCCCTCGGCGACGAAGGCCAGCGCCCAGGTGCCCACCGTGAAGCCGAGAGTGACGATGGCGGCGCTGGCGCTGCTGCGGCAGACCGCGGCGGCGGCCACGGCGACCGCGATCGTGAGCAGGGCGACCAGCAGGTGGCCGAGCAGGACGTTGGCGGTCTCGGCGAAATCGAGATGACCGCCGTAAAGGCGCCAGAGAAGGAGGGCGAAGATCGCCGGAATCATGGCCACGAGCCAGCCCAGCAGGAGCACGCCCGCCTTGACGGCGAGCCGCGGGGCGAGCCCGGCCGGCACGAACTGCGCCAGCAGCTTGGCGGCGCCGCTCTCCCGCTCGGTGGCGACGAGACGGATGGCGACGAAAGGCAGCAAGAACGTGGCCACCAGGGCGTAGGCGCCCAGCGTGGGCACGACAAGGCCATCGAGCGGGCTTAATCCTTGAGCCAAGGCGGCCGGCCCGCCTCCCGCGCCGCTCACCTCGGCATACGTATTGACCGCGGTGATGAAGGCCTGGCCCACCAGCGGGCCGGTGAGGGCGAGCAGCAGCCACCAGGAGCGCGACGCCAGCAGCTCCCGCCACTCCAGGGCGAACAGGGCAAACGTCCTACGTGAGCGCGAGGAACACCTCCTCGACACCTGCGCCGGCTACGTCGGGAACGCCCGCTCTCTTACGCAGCTCGGGGAGCGTCCCTTCGCCGGCCACGCGCCCATCGGCGAGCAGCACGAAACGGTCGCAGGCGCGGCCGGCATCGGTGAGCTGGTGAATGGAAAGAAAGAGCGTGCGTCCCCGCGCCGCCTCGTTGCGCAGGATCGCCATCGCCTCGCGGGTCTGCCGCAGGTCGAGCCCGTCGAACGGCTCGTCGAGCATCAGCAGAGGCTGCGGAGCGAGAAGCCCGAGCGCGATGAGAAACCTTTTGCGTTCCCCTTTGGACAGCGAGCGCACGGGCGCCGAGAGCAAAGGCCGTAGCTGGAGCGCGTCGACGACCGCGGCGACCGGCCTGTCGTTTCCCCAAAGATCGCGAAAGAAAAGCAGCACGCGGCAGACCGGCTGATCCGGCCACGGGGAAATACCGTCCGGCACGTAGAATATCTCGCGGCTCCGCTCGGCCGGAGCGAGGGGCTTGCCCGTGGCGCCGCGGACCTCGCCGGAGTCCATGGGAAGGAGGCCGGCGAGGCCTTCGAAGAGCGTCGTCTTGCCCGCGCCGTTGGGGCCGATGAGCCCCAGCACCTCCCCCGGCCGCACGGTGAAGCTGACCGCGTCGAGCACCCGGCGCGGGCCGTAGCTCTTGACGATCTCCCGGACGGCGAGGAGAGGTATGGAGTCCTTCATCTTCAGAAACGGAACCGCGCCTGGAACTGCCACTGGCGGCTGGGATCGACGTTGGCGAGGCCGCCGAGCGGCTGGCCGAAGGTCGCGAGCGGCGTGCCCGAGGGATCGTTGCCGAAGACGCCGTTGTAGCCCACGACGTTCTGGTGATTGGTGACGTTGAACACCTCGCCGCGCAGGCCGAGCGTGCCGAAGCCCAGGGAGAAATCCCGCTCCAGGAAGAGGGTGATCTGGTAGAGGTCGCCGCCGCGGCCGGCGTTGCGGCCGATCACGTGGCCATTGATCACCGGCCGGTCCGTGTTGGCGCCGTCGCCGTTGTTGTCGACGCCGGTGGTGATGTTGTAGGGCCGGCCGGTGGCGTATTCGCCGACGCCGCCGAAGCGTAGCGCGAACGGCAGGCCCACCCAGCCGCTGAGCACGGCGCGGTGGCGCTGGTCGAGCAGGCTGTCCGCCCACTCCTTGCTCAGCTCGTGCGCGTCGTTGGGATCGCCGCCCGGCGCGTCCGCCTCGACGTTGTTGCGGGTGTGCGACCAGGTGTAGCTCAGCAGCATCTGGCCGCGGCCGGCGAAATCCTTGCGGAGATTGAGCTGCAGGCCATCGTACTTGCTCTCGCCGTTGTTGACGGTGCCGATGATCCGCCGGTAGCCGTTGGGAACCGGAACGATGGGCCGCGTCGGATCGGCGACCGTGGCCGCGCGCACCTGGCCTGGAGCCGTGCGCAAGAATTCGGCCGGGGCGTTGAGGTCGAGATTGCGGACGATGTCCGTGGTGTTCGCGTGCACGCCGTCGACGCTCAGGATCAAGTGGTCTCCGAGTTGGCGCTCAAAGCCGAGCGTCGTCTGGACGGTGCGCGGATTGTTGAAGCTGTCGGCATAGCCGGGGAGCTTCGAGACGTCGAAGAACTGGCTGTAGAAGCCGCCGCGGCCGGGGCGGACGGTGACGTCGCGCGCCGGCAGAATGGCGCCGGCCGGGAAGGCGGGCAGGGGAGCGAGCGAGGTGGGGAAGCCGAGCTGCCCGGGAGCGGCGCTGAAGTTGAAGAAGCCGGTGGGGCCCGCGAGCTCCCAGCTGGCGTCGATGTTGGCCTGCACCTCGGAGTAGTAGATGCCATAGCCGCCGCGGATCGTGGTCTTGCCGTCGTTGCCCGGGCTCCAGGCGAAGCCGAGCCGCGGCGCGACGTTGTTGGTGTCGTCGGTCAGGTCCTGCCGGTCATAGCGCAGGCCGAGGTTGACGACGAGGTTGCTGCGCAGGCGGTAGTCGTCCTGAACGAAGAGAGACCAGAGATTCTCGGACACCGAGTAGTTGACGTTGCCGAAGCCCTGAGTGAACCGTTGCACGTCGCCGATCGTGAGCTGCGAGGTGGGGATGGCCGGCGAGATTCCCGGCTTGAAAGTGAACTGGCCGAGGATGAAGGGAGCGCCGAACTCCTGGCCGTTGCCCCCCGAGCGGGAGTGCTCGTAGTCGCCGCCCAGTTTGAGGAAATGGTTGCCAAAGGCCAGGGAGACCGTGTCGGCGAGCTGCGTCTGCCGGTTGGTGAGCCGCGCCAGGCGCGACTCTCCCTCGGTTGAGACGCCCGTGCGCACGAACTGGGTGGAGAGGTTCAGGGGCGTGAACTGCGTGATCGGATCGCCGTCCTGCCACACCAGCCGCGCGTCGTTGTAGGCCTCGGCGCTCAGCACGGCGGTGTCGCCGATCTGCAACGCCTGGGTGTTGCGGCGGAACGTCCGTCCGGCGCTCGGCAGCGTGTTGCCACCCACGACGTCCTGGGGGTTGGAGTCGGTGAAGCGGTCGAGGTTGTAGCGGCCGAACAGATGGTTCCGCGAGCTCAGATCGTCGTCGGCGCGAAAATAGAAAAGCTTTTGTTTGTAGTGGCCGGTGAAGACGCCGGGCGCCAGCGGCGAGGTGATGACCGAGTCGCGGTCCTGATCGTTGTACTCGCCGGCCACCGACCAGTAGGCCTTGTCGCGCACGATCGGTCCGGAAAGGTAGATGCTCCCCTGCTTCAGCTCGTCGTGCGATTTCTGATTCGTCACCGGCGCGTTCGACTGCAGGCCGCCGGGCCGCGAGAGTGCCACGATGTCGCCGTGAAGATCGTTGGTGCCGGTGCGGGTGACGAGGTTGATGGCGCCGCCGGCGCTGCGTCCGTACTCGGCGGAGAAGCTGTTGGTGAGCACGGTGAGCTCCTGGATCGAGGCGAGAGGCATGGCGGTGAAGATCGTCTGCCGGCCCCAGGCGTCGTCCGCCGTGCTGCCGTCCACCGTGTAGGTCTGCTGGCGCCGGCCGCCGCCATCAATCACGAACAGGGTCTCGCCGAGGAACAGGTCGCCCGTGCCGCGCGCCGAGCGCACCGCCGAGTTGAGCAGCGGCAAGGAGGTGACCTTGCGGCCGAGGATCGGGGTCTCCTGGATCTTCGTGGCGTCGAAGCGGTTGCCGAGCTGCGGCGAATCGGCCGCCACGCCGGACGCCGTGCCGTAGACGGTGATCGCCGCCTCCACGGCCGCGGGGTTCAGCACCACGTCGATGGCCGCCGTCTGGCCGCCGCGAAGCTGGATTCCCGCCTGCTCCTGGGCCGCCAAGCCCTCGTGGGCGACGTGGATGCGGTAGGTCCCCGTCAGCGGTAGCGAGGGCAGGGTGTAGAGCCCCTGGGCGTCGGTGTGCGCCGTGCGCGAGAAGCCGGTCGCCTCGTTGGTAACCGTGACCTCGGCGCCGTTGATGGGAGCGCCGGCCGGGTCGTGGACCCGGCCCCGGACGGCGCCGGTCCCGGGAGTCTGCGCCTGAGCGGCTGCCAACGGAATCGAGAAGAGAGCACAGAAGACAAAACCGGAACGGATCGTCCTGAAAACAGACATGCGAAAACTCCTCCTGAGAAGAACCATGAACGATCAGGCGGTCCCCACGAGGGACGGCCCGGCTTGACCAGGGCGAGGAAAGAGCCCCGGGTCTATTCGTTCTGCCGCTGGGTCAGGAGGAGGATGTCGGCGAAGAGGGCTGGGCCGGTGCCGGCCCGGGCGAAAAGGGGCCGGCAGGGGGCGAAGGGAGCCGAAGCCGAGCCGGTTCCTAAAAGGCATCCTGAGACTGCGCCGGGGCGGTGTCGAGGACCGCGGACTCGGCGTGCGTCTCCGTCAGGGAGGGCTGCGCATGAAAGCCGGGAGCCTCGGCCGCGACGACCTGGCGCAGCTCGACACCGCGGCGAGAGCCTTCGATCCAGGAGACGACGCCCGCGTGGCCGGGAAGGGCCGGCTCGCCCGCGGCGAAGGCCGTCCGGGCGAGCGGGAACATCTCTTGGGGGATGGCAACCGGCGCCGCCGTAATCGCGAAGCGCACCGGCAGCTCGAAGGCGGTCTCCCGGCGCTCGTCGCCGAAGCGCAACAGGATGCGCGCGTCCGCCGTGGGAATGGGGGGGACCAGGAAGCGGAAGCGCCGGAGGTCCGAATCCAGATGCGGCGTGATCCGCACCGGATACGTCGCCCCGCCGTCGACGCTGAGGAACGCCTCCCACTCCTCGCTCTTCGGGAGCCCCGCGAACCCCGCGACCGGAGCCCACTCGACCTCGGCCGTTGAGCCGGCGATGAGCGCCGCCCCCGCCTGCGGCGTCACGAGCCGGACGGGCAAAGCGGTCTCTTTCGCGAAGCCTGTTGAAGACAGCGCGATAAAAGCGAGACCGAACGCGGCCAGAACGGCCTTGGAGCTACAGCGCATGCCGGGGAGTATCTACTTTCCCAGGGCCGCCTTCAAGTCGATCCGGTAGATGTTGCCGAGCCCGTTCAGCGTGCCTTGCATGGCGGCGATCAGCTCGCGATAGGTCCCGGGCCGGCGTTCCTGGTTGGGCAGGCCCCGTTCGCTGGCGAAGAAGAGGTAGCGGCCATCGGGAGAGAGGCGCGGGCTGTAGTCACGGGCCACGCTGTTGACCCTGGGGCCGAGGTTCTGGAGGGGCTGCCAGACGCCGTCCTTGCGCCAGCTCACGAAGAGGTCGCAGTCGCCGAGACCGTCGGGATGGCCGAAGGCGCCGACCAGCAGAAAGCTCTCGTCCGGGGCCACCAGGGCCTCGATGTTGACCCGGCCGGGAGCATTGATCGCGTCCCCCAGGTTCTCCGGCTCGATGTAGTGGCCGTCCACCAGGCGCGAGCGCCAGACGACGATTCCGCCCTTGCTCCCCGGACGGTTCGAAGTGAAATAGAGCGTGCCGTCGCGGGTGCTGGAGGCGAAGTACTCGTTCCCCTCGCTGTTCGGCGGCCCTTCCAGGTGCCGGGCCTCGGAGCTCCAGCCGGCGGCGGTGCGCTCGACGTACCAGATGTCGAAATCCTGCACCGGCTTGTCCTGGCGCGGGCGGTCGGAGACGAAGAACATCCGAGAGCCGTCGCCGGAGAGCACGGGGTCCGAATCGCGCCACGTGCCGCTGAACGGCGCCACCTCGGGCGGGCTCCAGCGGCCGCCGGCGAAGTGGGACACGTGAATCGTATAGAGCTGATTGCGCGGTACGGTGCGATCGAAAAACACCGTGTCGCCATTCCTCCGTGAGCTGGGCGCCGAACTCGTCGTCGCGGGTCGAGATCACCCCCTCGCCCCAAAGCTGTGGAGCAAGGATGGGGTCCGGACTGGCTTCGGGCTTCGCGGCGGAGGGAGCGAAAGCGCGGATTGCGGCAAGGTCGATCCGGTAAAGATTGCCCGAGCCGCTCAAGGTGCCGTGCAGTCGATCCGCCATCTCATGGCCCCGGAGAGGGTGCGGCATGGGCACCGTGAACGGGCTGCGCTCGCTGGTGAAGAAGAGCCAGCGGCTGTCCGGCGAGAAGCTGGGGTTCGAATCCGAAGCCTTGGAGTTGATGGGCGGCGGCAGCAACTGGGGAGCGCTCCAGCCCGTGCCGGTCCGGAAGCTCACGTAGAGATCGCCCTTGGGGTAGGGAAAGCCGCCGCCGGCCAGTCCGTCCGGACGGCCGGCCGCGGCGAAGACGAGGAGACTCTGGTCCGGCGCGATGGCCGGCTGTCCCTCGTAGGCTGCCGTGTTGATCTCCGCCAGGGGCTCGGGCTCGGTGTACCGGCCATCGACGAATCGCGAGCGGTAGAGGTCGAGGCTGCCCTTGCCGCCGGGCCGGCTGGAGGCGAAGTAGAGAGTGCCGTCGGCGGCGACCGCGGGGCTCGTCTCGATGGCCGGCGTATTCACCGGCGCGCCCAGATTGCGCGGCTCGCTCCAGCCGTCCGCCGTGCGCTCCATCACCCACAGGTCGATGTCGGGCGGGTCGTCCGGCTTGGGCGTCGCCGTCTTGCCGGGGGCCGGGCGATCCGAGGCGAAGAAGAGTCGCTTGCCGTCCGGCGAGATCGTGGGGCTCGAATCGTTGAAGCGGCCGGAGAAAGGCGCCACCTCCGGCTCGCTCCAACGACCGCCGGCGAGATGCGAGACACAGATCGCCGTCAGGGCGGGAGTCGTCGTCGTGGGCGAACGCAACGTGAAGTAGACAGTCCTGCCATCCGGCGTGAAAGCCGCCCCAAGCTCGTCGGCCTGCGTCGAGAGGACTCCCTCGCCGAAAAGCTCCGGCTCGGGGATGGCTGCCGGACCGGCGGCGTGAAGGCTCGGGGCGCTTACTGCTGCGAGCGCCGCAAGCGCGAGGACGGTCGGGACAAGACGACCCTGCATGGCGAGATCCTCCGTTGGCCTTCCCGGAGTACGGAAGGCCAGGGAGGAAGTTGCGGAGGATTGGCCGGTGGGAGCCGTCGCCTCTCCGGAAGGAGGGAAAGCTTCTTTTCCTTGATCTGACGTCTGGCCGTATCGATCCGGCGCTTCGTTGGAAGCAGGGAAAGAGTCTCTCCCTCGATCCAACGTCTCGTCGTAAGGTTCCGGGGTCACACCGGAGAGGGGGAAAGCTTCTTTCCCCTCTCCGACGCCGTGCCGTCTCGATCCGACGCTTCATCGGAAGAAGGGAAAGGTTCTTTCCCTGGATCCAGCGGCTCGATGGAGGTTTCGGAGTCACGCCGGAAGGAGGGAAAGAAGCTTTCCCCCGATCCAATGCGCCTCCGGATCGATCCAATGTCACGTTGGAAGGCGGGAAAGAGGCTTTCCCGCCTTCCAAGACGACGAGGGAAGGAGACGTTGTGACGCCGGATGGGGATGCCGAGCGGTGCGATCAGGTCGCCGAGCCGCCGGAAGGTTATGGAGTCTCGCCGCCGGCATTCCCCGAGGCGTCGTCGGGAGAGGCCGTCGTCTTGGCACGTTTGCGGCCCCGAAAGGGCTTCATGCCGAAGGCGGCGAGCTTTTCGCTCGTCGGGCCGAAATGGAGCCGGAGCCCGGTTTGCAGAGCGTGCGCCGTCCTGCGTCCATCCTCCAGCGTCGCCTGAAGCTTCCGGGTGGCCTCCTGCTTTTGTGCCCGGTAGTAGTCCCGCTCCCTGACGAGCCGGTCGGCTTCCGCCTCGGTCTCGACGAGCTTCACGCGCATGACCTCCAGATGCGGAAGGTCCTTCGTCACCTCGGGAGTGACCGTCGTCGTCAGCGTTCCCCAAGTGCCGAGCGTGTGCTCGCGCGGGGTCCTGGGCATGATCGTGTCTCCTCGGGTTGGTTCAGGGTGGGAATGGTAGCACGGGCGGGGGGCGTTCTCCGGGGCATGCTCTGCCTCGGCTTCGCCCTACGCGGGCCTCGCAGGGTCAACTCGATCGGGGGGAGCGGGGCAGCGCCCCCAGAGCCCCGTCGTCGCGGAGTTGGCGAATCGCCCAGGCGTCGGCAGGACGGCCCAAAGGGTCGTGATCCTTAAGCCCAGGGCATCGCCCTGGGTACTATGCCGGTCCAAGAGATGCGGCCTGAAGGGCCGCGATATCGAGAGCATGGGCGAAGAGAGGAGCCGCGCCACCACAAAGTTTCATCCGCCCACTTGCTTATACAACATTCCGCATGGCATTGACGCGAATACGGTTCAGCGGTAGCCTATACCTAAGCTGCACCAAAAAGGTAGAGATACTCGTCACCGCTCTCCGTGATGTTTGCCAAGCTCAGAAGTCGTCGTGATGGTTGGCTGGGACCGGGTGGTTAGCCGGTGACTTCAAAGTTGGTCTCTTGGGGCCAGCAGTGCTGAGATGGGCGTCGCCTACGGTAGGGAGCGCAATCGTCATTGGTGCTCTCCGGAAGTCGGTGAAGTTCTGGGATTAGTTCGCGTGGCTACCGTTCTCACTCCAACTTCCTGACTCACCGTCGCGTATCACTGACATTTCCGAGGAGGGTGTGCCGTGCCGATACTTGCCACTACGAAGTCAAAGAACAAGATGCTCGCTGAGCGAATCAGAGCTTTTTTTCAGCATCCATTGGTCATTTTTCTTTACTACGTCGGGGACGATATTGATCGCGGAATTGTGGCAATGGGGTAGAGGGCACATCAAGACAGACGTCCTCATAATTGCTGCGACTGTTATGCTCCTCTTGCTGGTACTCAATCTTGCATTAGGTGCAGTGTTCGGTAGCGTAACGAGGAATCAAGAGATCGATGAGAGAATCAGGGATCTGACACAGATCATTCAGGCCCAGCATTTAGGATGGATAGTGAACGAACGCTATATCCGCTCGGTGGAGTTCGGATCGAATCGGACTTGGGTCTTCAGCATCGACCTGACCAACGACCTCAATACCGAGGGTGAGATCTTCCAGGCTGTCAGGGCGAATCTCAAAGAGAAGCACAGCTACATCTACTTTCTTCCCAAGTCTCCACTCTCATTCAAGTGCGTCGGCCGATATCACGACCTCCATACTTACGACGAAGGCCAAGTCCGATTCTATCTGATTCCACAAGAAGTCTATTTATTCTACACTGAAGTCGTCGTATATCATGTCGGCGGCAGGGAAGAGGTCGCCATAGAATGGCTGCCACAAGATGAACTTAACTATTACATCGCCATGGATCAGAGGGAACGCGCTGATAATCTTTGAGCAACAGCGACCTCTCTCAGCTTGATATCCCGTTCCAAGCTGATACGGCGGCGTAGTCTGTGGGGCGGATGCAACGTGAGACTTCAATCCTGAGGAGATATACCACATGGAAAATGCTATCGAGACGCTCGCGGCGTTCACTACCTTCGCCTGTCTCTTTATTCAGTATGGAAGTGCCACAGATGGTGTGCCCATTTCGCCCACGATGTTCACTGCGCTTTTTCTGTTGCCCGCTTCGGTAACCGGGATCGCGATGATAGCTGGGCTATTGGGTAGGGATGTTAGAAATATCTTGTCAGCCGTGTTGCTTGGGATAGCTTGGGGATCTGCGGGAACGTTTTCATTGCTTGGCCTGATGACCTTATTCCACTGGTATAAGAACCCCGCTAATGGCTCGCTAGATCCGTTGTTCACCGCATTTGGACTCGCAGCCGCCTCTGCTGAAGCCTCAAGACGAGAGATACGCAAGACGCTCAAGCCAAAACAGAAGCCAGAATAGGAGTTGATCGCGACGAGCCAGGACAGGAGCCAGTTTCTTTTTTAGCCGCCGGAATTTCTCGAGGCGTCGTCGGGAGAGGCCGTCGTCTTGGAATGTTTGCGGCCACGAAAGGGCTTCATGCCGAAGGCGGCGAGCTTTTCGCTCGTCGGGCCGAAATGGAGCCGGAGCCCGGTTTGCGGAGCGTGCGCCGTCCTGCGCCCATCCTCCAGCGTCGCCTGAAGCTTCCGGGTGGCCTCCTGCTTCTGAGCCCGGTGGTAGTCCCGCTCCCTGACGAGCCGGCCGGCTTCCGCCTCGGTCTCGACGAGCTTCACGCGCAGAGCCTCCAGGCGAGGAAGGTCCATCGTCACCTCGGGAGTGACCGTCGTCGTCAGCTTTCCCCAAGTGCCAAGCGTGTGCTCGCGCGGGGTTCTCTCCAGAACGTCAGTCGCCCATTTGCTTATACGACATTCCGCATGGCATTGACGCGAATACAGTTCAGCGGTAGCCTAAACCTAAGCTGCAAGAAAAGAAGGAGATAGAGCTACTATAGTCACCGCTCGCCACATATCGCTGCCCAGAAACGTGATGGCTGGTTGGGGGCTCGGGCGATTAGACGGTGAATCCAAGGTTACGGCGGCCTGACGACTGTCGCACGTCGAGCGGATCGCAGGTGAGTGCCACAGCCGTTGGACAGACACCGGTGATTGCATCTGGACTTTAAGGAGAGGCTATGAGCAAGATAAAATGGATGCTATTATTGGTTGCTCTTATAGCCGTACCACTGCTGGCGCAAACACCCCAGAAAATCGCAGACATCAATAAAAAGGTCGTCGGAAAGTGGTGGTCAAGCGATCGGAAGAGCTACATTGAATTCCTCCCGAGCGGTGTGTGTTCGGAAGGCACCTTTTATGGCGGCACATGGCATATTGAAGAGGGCAAGCTAGGGGCATGGGAACAAGGCAAGGAGTTTATTTGTCTAGGCGGAGCTTTGACTCTAATTGCACCAAACATACTAACCCGTGATCATGGCATGGGGGGTGAACCAACCAGATATTACCGGGGTTGCAACAGCCTGCGCCTGCGCCTCATTTCACACTGGCACTGGCGCAAAGAATTCTCATCCAGAACATTAACATGCCGACGGTCGATAACACCCTTCTAACTTGCCATGCCTGCTACGATCCAATGGATAAGGGGGACAACGACAAGGCTCAGCTTGTTAGCACGTACTCGGTGCCTCTGAGGCAGTTCCTGACGGAGCATGGTTATATTCGAACCGACAGTGAACAGCAAGTTTTTACCGCCAGGGCCAAACAGAGTAAGTACTATGAGGTTTCCGGAGGCTTAGCTGGATTTCGCTTTGTGAATTTTAAAAACCCCAAGATATTAACCAGTAAGATCGTAGACCCCGCTCACGTGGCCATTGAGTACGATTTTGTACCCACGGAACTGACCATGGGCCTCTTCGGAAAAACCCAAAGAATCAAATCCTTCGCCGCGTTTTCTTATGAAAATGAGAGGTGGAGGATGTGTATGGCATGCAGACGATAGACCACACTGAGTTTGCTTGAGCTGGCTTGACCCTTTTACGGTCCGACAGCGACGACAAGAATCGCCACTTGGCAATGATCGCAATTGACAACGCGGTAGAACTCGGAATCAAGACTTATCTATCTAGGCCTACCTCGTTATCCAGCGACGATGGGAAGCGCGGGCGGAAAGCTCCCGAGGGTAAAGGGCGCGTCGCGGTCGCCCCGGTGGAGCCTTGGGGTGAGAGGCGACCGCCACCGCCGACCTTACCCCCAAGAATGTAGAGACGCTCCGTTTCGGGGGGAACCCCGGATGGGGGCGTCTCCGAGGCGGAGACGTCCTCTCATCTCTCGAAAACGGTTCCGCGGGCATTCGGTCGCCCTGGGCCGACGTGGTTCTGCCGGGACGATCCCTTCTTTTTGGACCGTTGCCGCCGATCCGGGAGACGCCCCCATCGGGGGTTCCCCCCGAAACGGGGCGTCTCTACATTCTTGGCGGGATTGGCTCCCGCGGCGGGAGACGTCCCGCCGATATTGGACTGCGGAGGGCGTCGTGGACGGGCTGGGAACGTCTCTACGTCCTTCGCTGAGAGGACGGCGTTTCTGCCGCGCACCCTCGTAGTAGGAGACTGCGCGCCAGCAAAGACGAACCAGGGACCTCAAGGACTGCAGGGACAAGAGATACTGGGCTGAATGCCGGCATTTCTGTCCTTGATGTCTTTGCAGTCCTTGTTGTCCTTCTTCATCCTGTGTATGGGTTTCTGGTGCCCAAAAAAATAGGCGGCCGGGAGGAACCGGCCGCCGGAGTGACGGACTTACTGCATGGAGCTTCGGTTGTCTCTTACGGCACGATCCTCAGGATTCCCCAGATGCCTGCATCCATCCGCGGGCCCGAGTAGTCGCGCCAGAGGTAGTCGCCGGTGACCTGGAACTTACCGCCGGCGCCGTCGGGCATGAGGGCGTCGAAGTGGTCGCTGGGGCCGACTCCGCCCCGGGTGCCGAACCATTCCGACGTGGTGTTGGTGCCGATCTGCGTCGAGCCCGAACCGGTCACGTAGGGCCGCTCGAGCCAGGGGTGACCCTGGGCCTCGAAGACGTGCGCCTGGGTGTGGCCGGCCGGATGGACGACGCGGAAACGGAGGTCTTCACCGGCCGTGGCCTGGAAGACCGGCGTCTCGGGGTCCCCGCCGCCAATCCAATTGTTGTGGAGGAGTTGGTCGAAGTTCGGGAATTCGCGGGTCTTCCAGGTGGTGGAGTTGCCGCTGAGCGGTGTTTCCGGAGCCCAGCCGCCGCGATACCAGAGCGGCTCGGCGCGGTAGTTGACGGCCTTCTGGCCGCTGTTCTCCGGGTCGTCGTCCACATCGAGGTTGGGCACCGGCGTGCCGCCCGCGTACTGGAGGTTGACGTCGTCCTGAATGACGAGGGCGAACTCATGGAAGGGCTTGAAGGCGCTGCTCGTCGAGCTGACCACGGCCGAGGCCCGGGTCGTCTTGAGCTTGGAGTCCTGATCGAGAGCCCACGTCGCCGACGCCGGCTCGATGATCAGAGCGCCCATGGCTCCCTTGTTGCTGTGCTTGATGGGATCGGCCGAGGTGAGCCCCGTCACCCCGTACTCGATGGGGACGGCGGTCGCGGCCCGGACGTCGCCGGCATACCAGTAGTAGGTTCTCTGCTCGCCCTGCGCCGCGGTCTGCTTGCCGAACGAGGGGTTCATGCCAACGTTCGAGCCGTCGCTGCGCTGCACGTCATAGAACACGAGCTGCGGATGGAGGCTTACTTCCATCGAGGGCTGGACGTCGTTCTGGTTGTAACCCTCGACGATCATGTTGACGCCCGTGTAGCCCGCGGTATCGGTGTACTTGGGTGCGATGTCGTTCCTCAGCGTTACCTTGAGGCACTCGCCCGCGGTGGCGCGCAGGATGAGCGGCTCGCGGCGGACGTTCTGATTGAGCCGTGGGCGCGCCGGCGTGCCCACGTAGGTGAGGTCCGTCGAGTTGACGAACATGATGGCCGTGGGGTCGAACAGCGGGGCGGAGGCTGGGCCTCCACGTGAGTTGTAGACCAGGCCTCCCAGGTAGCCGGGGTCGTTTTTCAGAACCTCGGCGGCGGAGACGGCGACGATCGAGAAGTTACGGTAGCGGACGCCGGGCGGGCAGGCGATCTTGATCGTTCCGCTGCTGGCAAGAGCCTTGCTCGTGTCCGCGCCTGTGACGACGCCGGTGGTGCCGGTCGATTCGCTCGTCGCGACCGGCGAGGCCGTGTCCACATCGCTGCCGGGGACTCCTTCGGCGTAGGCCTGGGACACGGGGATGGAATCGAAGACCGAGTCCGGCGTGGCCGACCTGGAGGTCGTGTTGTAGGTGGTCAATGGCTTCAGCGTGTACTTGCTGGTCACCGGTTGGCTGGCGGTGTCGTTGCGGTAGATGCGCAGGATGCCCCAGGCGCCGGTCCACTGCGATTCCGTGGCCGCGCTCGGCTTGTAGAGGTAGTCGGCGAACTTGCCGTCGATGAGGCTGGGCACGCGCGGAATCTCGAAGTCGAACCACTCGGAGATGCCGGCCATCTGGGAGTTGCGGTAGCCCGAATCGGGATCGTCCGGCTCGAACAGCCACTTCATGCCGTGGATGGTGAAGTTGTGGGACTCCTCGAAGGCTCCGACCAGGGTGCGGACTTTGATCTGGTCACCCTCGAAGGTGCGCAGCAGCGGCGTGTAGGGATCGCCGGGAAGGAGGCCGCTGGTCAGCGGCGGATAGTAGCCGGGCTGCACGTTGAAGGCCCCGTCGGCGCGGTCGGTGCGCGACTGGTAGGCGAAGGAGAGGTCGCCCTTCTTGCCGGCGGCCTGGCTGTTGGTGAAGGGATCGCGGACCCGCAGGCCCACCGGCTCGTTGCGGTAGTTGACGGCCATCATGCCGGCGTCGTCGGCCGAGACGGCCTCCGGGCAGGGCGGCGGCAGGGAGACGGTGCTGCCTTCGGGGACCGGGCACTCCTTGGGTTTGCTGTAGAGGTCCGGCAGGCCCGCTTCCATGCGGCCGGGCGGGTTGATGGCGCGGGTCGTGTCGCTCCAGTCGAAATTCTTGTTCGGGCAGCTCGGGCTTCCCGGCTCGTACATCGGCTGGAAGTCGGCGTACTCGATCATGAACTCGCGGTAATTGTCCTTGCGGGCGGCGCCTTCGACGACCGCCTGCCAGGTGGTGGGGCCGCCGTCGTTGGACAGGCCGGGGCCGCTGTTGGTGCCGAGCTGCACGCCGGTTTCGTTGTTGTACCAGGTCGTTCCAGGGGGCTCGATGATGAGGCCGGCGTAGAGGCCTGCCTGCTGATGGGTCGAGGGGCCGAAGTGGTCGTGGGTGAAGACGGTGCGCAGCGTGCGCTTGCTGTTGTCGAGGTTGGTGATGGGGTCGGCCCACCAGCGCTGGACCGTCGTCTGGGCGCCCAGGAAGTCGTCGTGATCGTCGCAGTCCGCGTTCCTCGCCTGATTGAAGAATGGGTGGGTCTTGGGCACCGGGCAGCTCTGCGTCGCGACTCCACCGAAGGTGCATTTGCCGGCGACCGCTTCGCCGCAGCGGCCGGGCTGCGCTTGCCGGATGGCGCAGATGCGTTCCTGCACCTCTTCGCCGCCGAAGGAGCCGTCCTCGTAGTTCCAGCCGTTGCCGCTGCCGTCCGACGAGGTGACGTCGAATTTCACCAGGTGGATGTGCTGGCCCAGGACGTCGGTCGGCGTCGTCACCTGGAAGTCGTCGAGCACGTACTTGTTGGGCACCAGGTTGGTGTGCCAGAACTCGATGCACTGGCCGCTGTTGGCGCGGAAGAAGAACGGCTCCGGCGCCTTGGTGCCGGCCAGCAGGCTGTTGACGTCGCCCCACAGCGCGAGGATCCGCGACTGCGGGAAGTGCCAGCCCGCTTTGTTGAACTTGATGTCGAGCTGCATGTCCGCAGCTTTGTAGTAGCGCATGTCGGTGATCGGGTTGCCGTTGTCATCCCAACAGGGATCGGCGTAGGGAGCGCCTTGCTTGGCCGGATGGCCGTTGGTCTTGAAGATCGCGGCCGCGCCGAGCGGTGTGAAGGTGTTGTGGTTGGCGGTGGAGTGGAAGCCCATCGCCACCTGCTCGACCGGTTCGCCCTGCTCGTTGAGCCAGCGGACGTTCGCCGTCGTGATGATCTTTTCCATGTCGTAGCGGGTTTCGGCGCTGAGCGCCGTGCCGTTGAGCACGACGTGGCGGGGCAGGCCACCATCGATCGGCACGCCGCCGACGGTCGCGAAGTCCTTCGGCGGGTGAGGCGCGCGGCGGCCGGCGACGCCCGGGACGAAGAACGGATAGCCGGGGTTGGCGGTCACCGGGTTGGGCAGCACCGCCTGGCCGGCGACGATCGACACCGGCCCCGGCAGCGGCGCCATGGCGAGCACGGGAATGGGAACGATCGCCGGAATGGGGGTGCCGGTCACGATCTCGTTGTCGGGCAGGGCTCGCGAGCCGGCGACCGGGTGGCCTTTGTCATCCAGCCGGGTGCCCAGCTCGAGCACGTCGTGGGCGCGCCAGAGGCTCCACATGCCCTGTGCGAAGTGGGGATAGAAATGGCAGTGGAAGATCGAATCGCCCACCGTCTTGTTGCGGTTGCCGGTGCCGCCGTAGGCGATCTCGTAGGTGTAGCCCGCGCCCTGGCCGATCGACTGGCTGTCCTTGTAGGACGACAGGTCGCTGTTCGGGGTGTGCACCCACTGGTGGGCGTGCAGGTGGAAAATGTGGTGATCGTCGCTGCCCGCGTGGTTGTTGCGGAACTTCACGTGATCGGAAAGATAGCTGTGATAAACGTTCGACGGATCGTCCGGATAGTAGGCGATGGAGGCCTTGGTGCCGGTCGTATAGCAGCCGAGCTTGGCATTCTTGATGTCCGCCGCGGTGCAGGGAGCATTGGCCGGCTTGTCGACCACCATGGCGGGGTCGCCCAGCGCCCAGGAGGAGAGGAAGAACTCTTCGTACTTGCACTCCGGGCAGTCGCGGGCCGGGCCGACGCCGACGCGGTTGGCCAGGATCTCGGCGCCGGCGCCGCCGGTGCCGTAGTTGATGGCGAAGGCGTCGCGCACGCTGCGCAATGTAAAGTTGAGATCGTCGGTCTCGAACTGCGGGAACGCCTGCACGGCGCCGATCTCATCGTGGAATATGATGCTGAACTCGCGGAAGGGCTGGTTGCGGTTGGGATAGGTATTGGTGCTGGTCACGCCGCTCAACAGATAGCCCGACGACGCCGGCCCGGCGATGATGGCGGTGAGGTCGGAGTGAACGATCTCGTTGCCCTTCGTCATCAGCAGGATGGGCAGGCCGACATAGCGGCTGGGAGCCTTGTAGGTCGCGTTGTAGTCGATGGTGGGAAAGCTGTCCTGGGCGTTGTCGTATTTATCGGTGCGAGCCAGGTTGAGGTCGTCGCGGGTTACCTGGCTGCGATACCAGACCGATCCCGCGGGCTCGACGTTGACGGCGCCGAAAAGGCCGGCGGATATGCTGCCGCTGTCGCCTTCGCCGCCGGTCATGGCGCCGGTGCTGTAGAAAGTGTAGGTGCCCTCTTTGGGGGCATACAACCAGTATTCGATGCTGCCGTTGGGGGCGACGATGCCGTTGCCGGCCGGCGGATTCTTGCCGACGTTGGCCCCCATGTCGGAGATCGACTTCACGGCTTCCAGCCCCACGAAGTGCATGGAGGCGTTGCGGGTGGCCGGCTGCTCGTCGCGGTCGCTCGTCACCGGACCCGGCGTCAGCAGGTTGGTGAACAGGATGTGCAGGCAGTCGCCGGCGTTGACGCGCAGCACCAGCGGCCGGGGCCGCTTGTCGCGGCGCAGCGCCACCTGTCCGGCGTTGAGAGTGTAGACCACGTTGGCATCCGGCAGGCCGTCCACATCGGAGGTGGGGACCACGTCGCGGCGCAGGGCATACATCATGCCCTGCGGCTCGATCGCTCCAAAACGGTTCCACGACCAGGGCTGGTCGAGGGCGACGACGTTGGCATAGGTCACCGCGGCACAGCCGGCCGGGGCCGCCTGGCCATGAGCGGATACCGCGCCCAGCAGGGCCAGGCCCAGGGTCGCGAATCCTACGGACAAAAGACGACGTTGCGTTCCCATCTCTATTCTCCTCCTTGATTGGCCAAGAGCCCCATGGCTCTTCGATTTGCCGGTGCTGGGTACAGCAGAACTGAGGAGAGAGTAGAGAAGGGAACCTTACGGCGGGATTACAGGAACGGACGGACAAAAATCTTTTTTATTCCGCTTCCACCCAGCCGCTCTGGGGCACGAAGCTCTTCGCCTTCAGGTCGAGCCTCATCACGTAGGCGCCGCGCGCCCCCAGGCGGCGGGCGGGGCCGTAGGTGACCGGCGGCGAGTAGCCGGTGGCGAAAGCGCGGAGGCCTTCGAGCTGGTCCACCAGCCTCTCGCGGCTGAGATCGCGGCCGGCGCGCTTCATGCCCTCGATCAGCACCTCGGCGGCTCCCAGGGCGGCCCACTGGGCGGAGAGGCTGTCCGCCGGCAGGGGGCCGAGGGAGCGGTAGGCCGCCGCGGCCTCGCCCTCCGGACCGCCCGGCGGCGAGGGGAGGGCGACGAAGATCCTGCCCTCGAAGTCTGAGGGCGCGCCGAAGAGGGCCTCGTCCGCCGCGGCGCCGGTGACGAGCAGGCGGGGATGCCAGCCGAGGCGGTCCGCCTCCCGCAGCAGCGCCAGGGCCTCGGCGCCCGAGCCGGGGAAGAGGAGGGACTCCGTCTTCTCGGCCGCCAGGCGCTTCACCTCGCCAAGGTCCAATGCCGCCAGCCGGGCCGGGGCCGGCCATCCGGCGCCGTGGGCGAAGCGGGTCAGCGCCTTCTCCTGCGCCTCAATGCCCGGCAGGAGGTAGAAGACGTAGCGGTTGAGCGGGAACGCCTCGCTGGGGTGAAGGGTGAACGGCCCCACCACCGGGATCTGCTTCTCCTGGAACAGGGAGGCCATCTCGGCCTCGGCGCCGGAGAAGAAGGGAGATAGACCGGCGAACACCTCCTCGCGCTGGAGGAAGTCGGAGGTCCAGCCGCGTCGCTGATCGGCGGGCACGCGGCCCTCGAAGAAGCGCGGTTCGAGGCGGCGGCCGTAGATCCCGCCGTCCTTGTTGACGGTTTCGAATCTCGCCGTGAGAGCGGCGCGCACCGCCTTGCCCAGCCCGGAGAGGGGGCCGGCCGGGGGGAGCACGACGCCGATCCGCACCGCGGTGTCGCTCACCCCGGGGTCGGTGCCGGTGCCGAGCTGACGCAGGTAGGCGAGCAGGTCGTCCATGTCCTTCAGGCTCATGCGGTACCGGGGCATCGCCACGTGCAGCGCGGTGCCCGCCGGATCGATCCCCAGGGCGATCGCCCGCTTGAGGAGCTTGTTGTCGTAGGGCGGATGCTTGCGGCCTCCCGGGTGCGTGACGCCGTAGGGCCGGGTGAGCGCCGTCCAGGTGAGGTCCGACGGCGAGACGCCGCCTTCCGGGTTGCCTTTGCCGTCGCGGCCATGGCAGCCGCCGCAGGGCACGGCCGAGGCGGGCACTTCGACGCCGGCATCGCTCATCACGGCGATGATCGTGCCGCCCGAAGGGCTGGTGCCCTCGAGATAGATCTGCCGGCCGCGCTGGACTTGGCTCTTGGCGTCTTCGGGGGACGCGGGGCGGACGGATAGGACGGATAGGACGGATAAGACGGATAGGACGACGGCGGGGCGGCGGCGGTGGCCGCCCCAGGGAGAGGTCATCCCTGCCCCTTGTCGTCGACGACGCTGTCGACGACGGGGAAGATCTGGTCGGTGGGCGCCAGGGCGAAGGCTTTTTTCCACAGTCCCGTGCGGTCGTTGCCGATCAGGAAGAGGGTCTGGTGGTCCGACGGATCGTCCACCCACTGGCCGAGCTTGCGCAGGGCGGACTCGACATCGGTCTTCGAGCCGGTGAGGAAGACCCAGCCCGGCTTGGCGTGGAAGCGCGCCGCGTACTCCTTGAGCTTGGCGGGCGTGTCGTGGACCGGGTCGACGGAGATCGAGACCAGGCGCACGTCCTTGCCCACCCGGTCGCCGAGATGAGTCTGGATCTTCTCGATGGTGGCGCTCATCACCGGGCAGGCGCCGGTGCAGGTGGTGAACATGACGTTGATGACCACCGTCCGGCCCCGCATCAGGTCGGAGTAGAGATTCATCTCCTGGCCGTCCTGGTTCAGCAGCTTGATGTCGCCGAAGTATTTCTGGCCGGGAGACGCGGCCGCCGCTTGAGCTCCGGCGGCGGTGGCGGTGGCGAGGGCCGTCAGGCCGAGGACGATGGCGATGGCGATGGCGAGGCCTCTCATGGGCGGGTCTCCTGTTTCGCGACGGCCGCGGGGGACATCTGATCGAGCAGCTCGGCCAGCTTGGCGGGAGCCGCGAGGCCGTAGGCCCGCGTCCAGCGGTGGCCCTGTTCGTTGCCGAGCAGCACGAGAGGCGTGTGCTCGGTGATGGCCGCGGTATAGACGCCGAGCGCCTTGAGCAGGCGGATGACCTCGTTGCGGTCGCCGGTGACCAGCGTCCAGCCGGGGCCGGCGCCGAACTTGGCGGCCCAGGCCTTCAGGCTCTGGGGGTTGTCGACCGCCGGATCGATGGAGATGGAGATCAGGTGGACGTTCTTGCCGGCCGTGAGCTTCTGGAGCTTGGCGAAGTTGGCCCCCATCGGCGGGCAGATGGTGGTGCAGGAGGTGAAGACGAAGTTCATCGCCACCGTCTTGCCCTTCACCAGGTCGGAGTAGAAATGCACCGGTTTGCCGTCCTGGTCGACCAGCGGCACGTCGGGGATCTTGGGGACATTGGCGCCCTCGAGCGGCTGGACCTCCGGCGGCGCCGCCTGGACGGGGGCGGGCAGGAGACCCACGGCGAGAAAGAGCGCCAGGGACACCAGGGATACATTCAGGGTCTTCATTTCAGCGTGTTCCTTCCTGGGAAGCCGGGGTGGCTCGGGTCTCCGCGGTGAGAACCATATACGGCGATTTCTGGAACGACAATCCCGCCGAGGCCACCTCGACGAAAACGTAGTAGATGCCCTCCTGGGGCGGCTTGAAACGGATCTCGTAGACGCCCTGGCCGACCTCGGTGGCCCACTGGCGCTCCTGCCAGAGGCCCGGCGCGAGGAAGGTCAGCATGCGCACGTCCCGAAGGCCGGCGCGGGCCGCGCCGCTGGCGGGGTCGGTGAGCTTGAAGCGGACCGCCACCTCGGCGCCGACGGCCACCTTGCCCGGGGCGCCGACCGGCTCGACGCCCAGAACCGGCTTGCGGGCGGCGGCCAGCGCCGGGTCCGCCGCGATCTTCACCGGGAAGCACTGCACCAGCTTGGGAGCGTCGACGAACAGCGCCAGGTCGTAGTCGCCGGCGGCGGCCATCCTCGCCGTGGTCTCGTAGACCCCCGGCTTGACCTCGCGCAGGCTGCGGTCCACCACCAGGGTGGCCAGCGGCTGCTTGCCATAGTTGTTGAAGTGCCCCATGGGGGCCGCCATGCCTTCCTTGTAGAAGTAGATCACCTGGTCCTCGGAGTTGGACACCAGCACGGCGCTGGAGCCGGGGGCCTGGACGATGCCGGCCGCCGGAGTCGGCCGCGGCATGCGGCCGGGCGGATGCTGGCCGCCGGGGAAGTCGACCACGGCGACCGGCTTGCCGGGCTCGCCCACCGTCTTCAGGGGAATCATGAGCACCGTCTCGCTGCCGCGGTGGCGGACGTAGGCGAGCTCGTCGCTGAAGGCCACCTGGTCCGGTTCCTTCTCGACGTCGGCCGTCTGGATGATGCGGTTGCTCGCCGCGTCGACGATGTGGATGGCGTTCTCGTTGGGATGGACGACGAAGGCTAGGCGGCCGCCGGGAGCGAAGCGGATCTGCCCGAGGCCGGGAGTCGAGGCCATGCGGGCCACCGGCTTCGGGCTCTTGCCGTCGACGACGACGATCGCGCCACCGCCGGCATCGCCCGCCGTGGTGACGTAGACCGCCTTGGCCTGGCTCGACCAGGCGAGGGACACGGGCCGCACGCCCACCTTCACGTCGCGCAGCTTCGCGAGCCTGCCGGTGTCGACGACCGAGGCCGTGCCGTCCGTCTCGTTGGTGACGAAGGCGAAGCGGCTGTCGTCGCTGAAGGCCAGGTCGTGGGCGCCCTTGCCGGTCGCGATGTCCGCCACTTTGCGCGGGTTGCGGGCATCGAGCACGGAGACGCCGGTGTCGGTCGCCGTCCAGAGGTACTGGCCGTCCGGCTGGAGGGCGAGGCGGCGCGGATGGGGGCCGGTCGCGATCTCCGCCAGGACCTTCCAGCTCGAGGCGTCCACCACGGCGACGCTGCCGGCTCCGGGCATGGAGACGAACAGCCGCTCGCCGTCCGCCGACAGCACCCAGTCCTCGCCGGGGCTCTTCAGGAAGACCATGGTCAGCAGCTTGCTGTTGCCGTAGCCGAAGAGGGGATCGACGACCGAGATCGTGGCGTCCTCGTTGAGGGCCAGCACGTAGTAGGTGTTCAGGTCGAGCTCGGGGCGGGAGAGCATGGAGCCGCCGATGAACGCCTCGATCTTCTTCTTGCAGTCGGCGGGGATGTCCTGTCCCGCGGCCTTGTGAGCTCCGGCGCGGTCCATCCAGCCGCCGGGGTAGAGCCCGGTCAGCGGGGTGCCGGTGAGCTTGTCGGTGATCTTGAGGCTGATCCGCGCCTCCTGCCCTTCGCGGACCAGGCCGGGCTTGCCGTCCGCCGGCAAGATGTTGACCTCGACCGAGAGGCCGTCCTGGACCTTCTTCTGATCGCCCTGCCGGGTCTGATCCCCGGGCTTGCCGGCTGGCTCGGCCGCCTTCAGGGAGCCTCCGGCTGCCAGGATCAAGAGGGCCGCGAGGAGGAGTCCGCTCCGGCGGCCGGTAAAGCTTCGGGGTATGAGCTGCATGTTTTGCTTCGTCATGAGTCCGCTCCTTGTCCGCACCGAGATCGCATCGTAGGTGTTGCAAGCGAGAAGATAACGGGGCCTTCCTTACCGCAGGATTACAGCCCCTGGCCGCCGTGACGGGCAGCCAGGGGCTGTAATCGAGGCCCGGCTTACGGCACGACCCGCAGGATTCCCCACAGGCCGTCGTCGAAACCCATGGATACCTGGTCGCGGAACAGGAAATCCCCAGTCACGGAGGACTTGCCGCCCGCGCCATGGCGCAGCAGGACGTCGAAGTGCCCGCTCGGCCCCAGCCCCATGTGCGCGCCCTCCCAGAAGGAGAAGCCGTTGCGTCCGAGGCGGGTGGAAGCGTTGACGTAGGGCTCCTTGTCCCAGACGTGGCCGTGCAGGGCGAAGACCATGTTGCGGCTGTGGCCGCCCGGCTGGAGCAGGCGGAAACGGACGGCCTGCCCGGCGTGGGCGGTGAAGACCGGGGTGAACGGGTCTCCCGGATGGGCGGTGGGGAACTGATAGGAGGCGTTGCCCACCTTGCTGTTGGAGACCACGTTGAACCAGTCGGGGAAGTCGTCCGTCTGGGTGAACGGCGTCTCGGGTGCGTTCTGCATGCGCTTCCACAGCGGCTCGGTGCGGTAGTTGATCGCCTTCTGGCCGCTGTCCTCCGGGTCTTCGAGACCGCCGAGATCCTTGACCGGCTGGCCGTCCATCGTCATGTTGACGTCGTTCTGGAACAGCAGGACGAATTCCCGGAAGGAGCCCTCGGGCAGGCTCGGGGAGGTGACGGTGGCCGCGGCCCGCGAGTAGGTGTCCTCCGTCCAGGTGGCGTCTGCCGGCTCGACGATCAGGGCGCCGATCGCTCCCTTGCTCGCGTGCTCGATGGGATCGGAAGAGATCAGGTTGGTGGCGCCGAGCTCGATGGGGGTGGCGGTGACGGTGCCGTCCGGGTTGATCCGGATGTCGCCGGCATACCACTCATAGGTGGTGGAATGGCCGGGCAGCGCGGTCTGCACCGAGTTGCCGCCGACGTTGGCGCCGTCGTAGCGGCTGACGTCGTAGTAGAGAAGCTGGGGGTGGAGGCCGACGCTGTGCGATGGGTGAACGTCGTTGGCGTTGAAGCCCTCGACGATCATGGGCAGCGCGTTGTAGCCGTCGGCGTCCAGCACGGGATCCTGGATGCCGTTCGTCAGGTTGACGACGATGCACTCCCCGGCCCGGGCGCGCAGGATCAGGGGCTCCTTGGTCGGCCAGCCCCGGAGGAAGCCCCCGGGCTGCAGGTCCTCGGACCGCAGGTAGACGATCCCCGTCTGATCCACGAGATTGCCGAAGGCGCCGTCCTGCCGGTAGTTGTAGACGAGTTGCCCGCCGAAGAGCTGCCAGGCGTTCACCGCGGTGACGTTGAAGGTCCGCCTGGGGGCGTCCTTCGGGCAGGAGAAGTCATAGGCCCCCACCTGGCCCGGGTCGATGCCGGAGCGGCCGTTGGGGTTGCTCGCCAGCGCCTGGAGGTCCTGCCGGTGGCCGGTGTAGGCCCGCAGCAGACCCCAGATACCGTTCCAGTAGTCGTCCGTCGAGGAGCCCACGGAGTAGAGGCGGTCCACGGCGCCGCCGGTAGGGTTCTTGATGAGCTGGGGGATGATGAACTCGAAGTGCTCGGAGATGCCCATCATCTGGCTGTTGCGATAGCCGGAGTCGGGCTCCGACGGCTCGAACAGCCACTTGATGCCGTGCACGCTGAAGTTGTGACCCTCCTCGTGCGCCCCGACCAGGATACGGATCTGCACGTGGTCGTTCTCATAAGCCCGCAGCAGCGGCGTCCAGGGATCGCGACCGTTGAGGTCCGCGGTCAGCGGCGTGTAGAAGTTGGGCTGGTTGTTGAAGGCGTTGTCGGCCCGCAGGTAGTTGGAGGAGAAAGCGTACGACAGGTCGCCCGCATTGCCCGCGGCCTGGCCGTTGGTCTGCGGATCGCGGACGCGCAGAGCGAGCGGCTCCTGCCGGTAGTTGACCGACATCGTGCCGGGGTCGGCCGCCGAGAGCAGCTCCGGGCAGGGAGGGGCGAAGCCTCCCGGGCACTGGACCGGCCGGGCCAGCAGATCGGGCAGGCCGACCTCCCGCCGCCCCGGCGGGTTGACGGCCCTGGGCGGATCGGGGATCTGGCTGCTGGTCTCCTCGTAGCCGAGCTGGAAATCGCCGAACTCGATCAGGAACTCGCGGTAGTCCTCGCTGGGGGTCGTGATCACGGCCTGCCAGCTCGTGGGGCCGCCGTCCGGCCGGGTGTAGAAGGGGGTGCCGGTCTCGTTGTGGACCCAGGTGGAGCCCTGCGGCTCGATCACCAGACCGGCGTAGAGGCCTGCCTGCTGGTGGGTTGAGGGGCTCATGTGATCGTGGGTGAAGACGGTGCGCAGCGTCCGGTCGTGTCCCTGGTTGTCGAGCACGGGGTCGGCCAGCCAGCGCTGTACCGTGGTCTGCGCCCCGACCCAGCGGCCATTGGGGCCGGAGCCGAAGAAGGGGTGGGGCCGGGCCACGGGGCAGGGCAGCGAGCCGTTGCGCGGGTCGTTCGCCGTGCAGCCGTACTGCAGGCGGATGGCGGCGACGCGCTCGCGCACCTCGTCGGGGCTGAACGATCCGTCCTCATAGTTGAAGCCGTTGGCGGCGCCGTCGGAGGCGGTGACGTCGAACTTCACCAGGTGGATGTGCTGGCCGATGACGTCCGTGGGAGTGCGCACCTGGAAGTCGTCGAGCTGCGTCTCGTTGGGCACCAGGTTGGTGAGCTGATACTGGATGCAGTCCTGGGTGTTGGCGCGGAAGAACAGGGGCTCGGGCGGCTTCTTGAGCTGGCCGGCCGCCGGGCTGAGATAGGCGTTGACGTCCTGCCACAGCGACAGGAAGCGTTGCTGGGGGAAGTGCCACCCCTTCTTGTTGAGCTTGACGTCGTCCTGGATGTCGGCCGCCTTGTAGAGGCGGGGGTTGCCCACGGGGTTGCCGTCGACGTCCTCGCAGGGATCGGCGTAGGGAGCGCCGGCCACGGGCGGCAGGCCGTTGGTGATGAATTTCACCACGGTCTGCGGCGGCGGCGGAGGGCAGTCACAGCTCCCCGGCGGCCAGCAGGGGTCGCAGGGGAAGAGCGCCGCCAACTCGTCGCAGACGCCGTTCGGAAGGCAGCTCTGGTGCTCGCGCATCGCGTGGTAGGTCATGGCCGCCTGCTCGACCGGCGTGCCGTTCTCCGGGACCCCGGTGACCACCGCCCGCTCCAGCGTCTTGTGGAAGTCGAGCCGGGTATGGGCCTCGTTGAAGGTGCCGCCGTCGATACGGTGGCGGGGCAGGCCGCCGTCGTCGATCGTGTCGAGGGGCGGGTGGGGCGGCCGGTGGCCGCCGAGACCGGGCACGAAGAAGGGGTAGCCGGGGTTGCCCTGACCGGAGACCTGCGCCTGGCCGTTGACGATCTGCACCGCGGCCTCCGGCACCGGAGCCATGGGCTTTTCGGGCAGCGGCACGACGGCGGGGATCGGCGTGCCGGCGGCGATCTCGCCGTCCGGCAGGGCGCGGCTGCCCTGGGCGGGACGGCCGTCGGCGTCGAGCGGCGTGCCCGACTCGAAGACGTCGTGTACCCGCCACAGCGACCACATCCCCTCTGCGAAATGGGGATAGAAGTGGCAGTGGAAGATGGAGTCTCCGGGAGTCAGGTTGAGGTTGCCGCCGCCCTCGTGGGCGATCTCGGCGCTGAAGGAGTTGCCGGGTCCGATCGCCTGGCTGTCGAGATAGGACGACTTGTCGCTGTCGGCGGTGAACAGCCACTGGTGAGCGTGCAGGTGGTGGATGTGGTGCTCCTTGGTGCCGGCGTGGAGCACCCGGAACCGGACGTGGTCGCGCAGATAGCTATGGTAGACGTTCGACGGATCGTCGGGGTAGAAGGCCTTGGTCGCCTTGGCGCCGGGCGAGGGAGCACAGGCAACGCCGTTGCGAGGATCGCCGCAGGGAGCGTTGGCCGGCACGTCGACCACCATCGCTGGGTCGCCCACCGACCAGGACGAGAGGAAGAACTCCTCGAACTTGCACTCCGTGCACTGCCCTTGAGGCCCCACCCCGAAGCGGTTCGCCAGCACCTCGGCGCCGATCCCTGCCGAGCCGTAGTTGATGGCGAAGTTGTCGCGGCCACTGTCCAGGGTGTGCTTCAGGGCCGGCTGCTCGAAGTCGGAGAAGGCCTGCACGGCGCCGGTCTCGCCGTGATACAGGATGGTGAACTCGCGGAAAGGCTGCTCCCGCTCGGGATAGGTGTAGAGGTTGGGCGGGAAGGTCCCCGGGGGGAACCAGCCGGGCTGGGTCCCTCCACTCTCGGCAGGAGAGTCGAGGCCGCTCGTGATGTCAGGATTGGGCTCGGAGCCGGTGATGAGAGCGGTGAGATCGGTATGGACGATCTCGGTGCCGTCCAGCATGTCGAGGACCGGGGTGCCGGCCCGCGGGTGCCCGACGGGGTAACGGGCCTCGTAGTCGAGGATGGGCAGACCGAACTCCGCGTCGCCCGTCTTCGCCTGGGCGAAGTCGCTCTGCGCCACCTGGCTGCGGAACCAGCGCGCCCCGGCCGGCTCGACGTTGAGCGCTCCGAACAGGCCGGAGTTGGTCGAGCCGCCGTCCCCCTCGCCGCCGTTGGTGGCGCCGGCGCTGAACAGCACGTGCTCGCCCTCGCGGTCCGGCGCCGCCAGGAAGTAGGTGGTGCTCTGTCCGACGTCCACGAGGCTGCTGGCGTTCTCGCCCACGAACGAGCCGTCGCCGGCGATCGTCTGCAGCTCCAGGCCGATGGCGTGGATCGAGGCCCAGCGGGTGGCCGGCTGCTCGTCGTCCCGCCGGGTGGGCGCGAGCAGGTTCTGGAAGTCGATGCGCAGGCAGTCGCCGACGTTCATGCGCAGCACGATCGGCCGCGGCCGCTTGTCGCTACGCAGCCAGACCTTGCCGGGAGTGAGTGTGTTGACATTGCATGCATCCCAGCACGAGCCGCTCTGGCAGACCTCGCCGCAGACGTCGCGCCGCAGCGCATAGATCATTCCCTGGGGCTGCATGGCTCCCAGGCGGTTCCAGAAGAACGGCTGATCGAACGCCACCACGTCCGCGTGCAGCGTGCGGGCGCAGCCGGGGGTCTGGGCCCGGGCGGCGCCGGGCGGAGTGAAGAGGGATAGGAAGGTGAGGACGATGAGGAGGGACGCGCAGGGAGGATGTCGGCGGACACAGAGGAACAGGCTGGGCATATTTCCTCTCCTTTACTGAGATGGAACCCTGCCCCGCCCCAGTGCAAAGAATATTCCAATCTCTGAAGAGCTAAAAACTTATTTTTCCTTGAACCCGGGGTAGTGCGAAGGTGAACCTTCAATCGGACTGTCGCGGAATCCCGAAAAGGGCGAGGAGCAATCCGGAATTTCGTTTTTACCTGCCCGCGCCGGTCCCCGCTGTCCTGGAAACCGCCCGCCGTGACACAATGCGTAGAAGGTGATGTGCATTTGAGAGTCCTGGTCGTCGAAGACGAGGAAGTGCTCGCGCAGGCTCTGGTCGAGCTCCTGGAGGGGGAGTTCTACGCCGTCGATCATGCCGGCGACGGCGAGACGGCGGCGGAGCTGGCGGCGGTCAACGAGTATGATCTGGTGGTGCTGGACTGGACCATCCCTCCTCCCACCGGCATCGAGCTGCTGCGAGCCTGGCGCCATGAGGGGCGCGACATGCCGGTGCTGATGCTGACCGGCCGCAACGCCGTCCACGACAAGGTCGACGGGCTGGACACCGGCGCCGACGACTTCCTCACCAAGCCCTTCTCGCTCCCCGAGTTCCTCGCCCGTGTGCGCAGCCTGCTGCGCCGCCGGGCCAAGCCTCTCCAGCCGGCGCTCACGGCGGGTGACTTGACGATGGACCGGGCCGGCCGCCGGGTCACGGTGGGCGGCGGCGAGCTCGAGCTGTCGCCCAAGGAGTTCGCGCTGCTCGAATACTTCCTCAACCACAAGGACCAGGCCATCTCCCGCACCGAGCTGTCGGAGCACGTGTGGGACGATTCCTTCGACTCGCTGGCCAACGTCATCGACGTCACCGTCCACCGGCTGCGCAAGAAGATCGATGGCGACCGCGGCGACCGCGAGGGCCGGTTGCTGCACACGCTCAAGGGGGTTGGCTACGTTCTCAAGAGCCAGAGGAGCTGAGGGGCGCCCACCGGCCCTGGTGCCGGCGGCGATCCTCGCTCTGGGGATCGTGTCGCTCATCCTGTGGATCGGCACCGACATCCTGCGCACCCGGCTCATCACGCAGGACACGGCCCTGCTGCGCGCCGCCGCGGAGATCCAGCTCAACGCCGCCATGGCCCACCTGTGGCTGGAGGAGTATCTGACCGGCGACAGCGCCAACCTGGCGGAGGTGTGGAGCGACCTCGATCACGCCGAGGGACTGGCCCAGGCCATGCTGGAGGGCGGTGGCCCGCGGTCTCCCGCGCCGAACCTGTCACCGCTCGACAACCCGGGGTTGCGCCGGCAGGCCGGGCAACTGCGGGGCCGCATCGGCGAGCTGCGGCGGCTGGCGCGCTATCGCCAGGAGGGCATGGCGCGAGGCGAGAACGTGGGTGTCGGCTCCGCCGCCGACGAGGCCTTCGACCGCCTGTTCTTCCGGCTCTCGGGCGAGGCTCGCCGGTTGGAGCGGGAGATCGGTGCCCAGCGGGAGCGCAACGAGGTGCGCAGCCGCATGCTGCTCGGCGCCCTGCTGGCGGCCTGGACCCTTCTCATCGCCGCCGCCGCCGCCGGCATGTGGAGCAGCGAGCGCCACCGCCGCGTGACCGGAGAGGCCCTGCGCAAGAGCGAGCTGCAACTGCTTCAGTCGCAGAAGATGGAGTCCGTCGGCCGGCTCGCCGGCGGCCTCGCGCACGACATCAACAATTATGTCAACGCCATCACCAGCCAGTGCGAGCTGGTGTTGATGAAGGCCTCGCCGGGCGACCGGGTGGCGGCGAAGATGGAGATGGTCATTGCCACGGCCGGCAAGATCACGGCCCTCATCCGGCGCCTGCTGGCCTTCAGCAAGCAGATGCCCGTGGCGCCCCAGGTCATCGACCTCAACGAGGTCGTCGAGGGCCTGCGCGGCATGATGAAGCGGTTGATCGGCGAGGACCTCCAGCTCGAGACCTTCCTCGACGCCGGCCTCTGGCGGACCCGGGTCGACCCGACGCAGGTGGAGCAGATCGTGGTCAACCTGCTGGTCAACGCGCGGGAGGCGAGTCCGCGGGGCGGCAAGGTGACGATCGAGACCTCGAACGCCACCCTGGGCCCGGACTACCTGCGCAACAACCCCACCGTGCAGGCGGGGGAGTACGTCCTGCTCGCCTTTTCCGACAGCGGCACCGGCATCGCGCCGGAGATCCGCGACCGCATCTTCGAGCCCTTCTTCACCACCAAGGAGGGGACGGAAGCGCGCGGTCTGGGTCTCGCGACCGTCTACGGCATCGTCAAGCAGAACGGCGGCCACGTGGCGGTCTACAGCGAGGTGGGACGGGGAACGACGTTCCGCATCTACCTGCCGCGCACCCTCGAAGCCGCCGCCAGCCGGGCGTCCAAGCCTGCCGCGGCGTGGCTGGCCGGCGGCGCCGAGACGATCCTGCTGGTGGAGGACAACGACGAGCTGCGCAGCGCCACCCAGGGCGTGCTCGAAGCCCTGGGCTACCTCGTCGCCACCGCCGCCAACGGCGAGGAGGCCCTCGCCGCCCTGGAGAAGCGGGGCGGCCGGATCGACCTCGCCATCTGCGACGTGGTGATGCCGGGCATGAGCGGCCCGGAGGTCGTCGAGCGGCTGCGCGCCAGGAGCCCCGGCATGCGGGTGATCTTCATCTCCGGCTATACCGACAACGTGGTGGTGCGCCACGGCATCCTGGAAGGGGAGTACGAGTTCCTGGAGAAACCCTTCTCAGCCGACCGCCTGGCGGCGAAGATCCGCAGCGTCCTGGCGGCCGTGCCGGGTTAACGCTATCCTTGAGCCGTAACCAACATCGGAGGTCTGAATGCGAAGAGTCACAGGTATTGGCGGCATCTTCATGAGCGCCAAGGACCCGAAGGCGCTATGCGATTGGTACAAGAAGCACCTCGGGATCGACGTTCAGCCCTGGGGTGGAGCAGAGCTCTGGCAACCGCCAGAAGGGCAATAAAAATCGGTGACTCGCGAGGAGGACCGACGTCTAACCCCTCACTCAACCGGACGCCCGACAGCCGGCTTCCCCGTCTGTCGGGCGCGCCGGTTAGCTCGAACGTTCGGCGTCGGGCGCAGGTGGGTTCAGTTACTTAAGGAGGGACGGTATGGGCGTGCAAACGGCACAAGGCTTCCTTGATCCTGCCAATCGACTTGCGAAGGGCAGGGCTGATGCTCTTGTTCTAACGTGCATCGACTACCGTTTCGGGCACGTTATCCCCGAATATATGCACGAGCATTACCCATCGCTGAGTTACGATCACGCGATCTTGGCAGGGGCCTCTCTCGGTGTTTTCGCGGGCATTTATCCCGCATGGGCATCGACCTTCTGGGAACATTTGGAGGTAGCCATCGCTCTGCATGGTATCCATACCGTGTTCATTCTGGATCATCGGGACTGCGGGGCTTATCGCGAATTTGAAGCTCTTCCCGAGGCACCAGACCTCGATCTAGAGCGGACTATCCATCAGCATTACATGGACAGGCTTGGTGCGCTGATCATGAAAACTCATCGTTCACTCAGAGTCATCACGGACCTGCTTGATGTGCCTAAGAGTCCCTGAACACACGGTAGGGGAGCGCCAAAACAAGTGCCTGTGTCTTCGTCGCTTGATCGTGCTCTCCTAACGGAAGAATCTAAGAATGCCTAATCCAGTCGAGCAAGGTTTAGAATGGTACCGAAAAATGATCAACGCCTACGATGAGCTGCTGACTTCTGAGGAGAAAGCTAAGCTGCTTGAGTGGGAGAAGGAGAATCTGGGCCGTGAGGAAATTGGTACCAGTGACTGGCCTGGCTGGGAGAAGCATATTGGTTTGCCGCCTTGGCAGAAGGCATGATCCTGCGCCTCCCCTAAACTCCTAGTGTTCCAAAACAAGTGCCTGTGTCTTTTTGGAGGCCTCACCATGAGGAACAGGGGAACCTTGAATCCAGCAACGTGATCCACCACGCCGATCGAGTTCGGCGCCACCGGTTTGGGACGTGTCGGCAAGGCGGTGTCCGCGAATCCGGAACTTTTCGTTACGTGCTTCCGTTCTCGTCGGTATGCCTTCTGGTAAGCGAGCATCTTTAAGGCGCAACACACAAAGACACTGTTTGACAGCGGTTGGGAAGGGGCTTAAACTTTCCGGCGGCAAGTAGCTGGCTCCACAGTGTTACTTTAAATCGCTTGCCTAACTGAAACGAACTGCCGGAGGATCAGCCAATGAAAAGTCATATCCTTGGTTTCTCAGCCTACGCCCTGTTGCTGTTTGTCGCAACCGTAGGCCTAGCCGATCCGCCGCCGCCAGTCTGTAATACGTGGACTGATTCGACGGCCTACTTCATACCAAGTTACTCGGGCTGGCAAACGGCGAAGCTCATTTTTCAGGGCTCTGATGGTTCGCTGGTTTATCTTCGCAAATTTCTGTATGGCCCCAGCCAATTTGAGATGATCAAGTTCAGTAACCCGTACTCATCCGAGACTTATACTTATGATAGCAATTGGATCTACATTACGGCAGAAAACATGCAGGACAACTCTCCGCAATCGAGAGTTTGGCAGCCAGGATACCTGGGATATTACCTCGGAGCGAACTGGATGCCCCGAATTGTGTGTATTGGTGGAAATCAGACCTACAGAAACTTGAATCGGTTCTTCTCATGCTCCGCGGGCACGATGCATTACAACAATTGCAACTCCTGTCCCTGCCAATATGTTTCTACTGATCCTGGACGCTGCAGTAAGTACCAATCGACCGTCTCCTACAGTAGCTACAACTACGGTGGGACAATTGGTACTCTACCCACGCTCATTATGTCATCCCCCTTTGATGATCTTTCAGGGAGCGAGTACTACTACTACGGTCTTGGCCGCGGCTTCCTGAGATTTGAGGTTCGTGACTTCGGCGGCACTGTCCTCAGGAGCTATGGTTACCAATCGGGCGAGATACCGAATGACCCCATTCCCGATCAGGCGTGCTTTCACCCGTAAGGAAAGTCGCCGCGCGTTGTGATTCGTTGGTGGCCGAACCAACCTCGGGGGTGCCAACCGGCACGTTGGCCCCCCATTGAGTTGCCTGGCGGACTTCCAGCGTTTGGGGTACGAAGCCCTCAGAAGCTCAAGCGCACTCCCAATCGCAACGACCGCGGCGGCGTTCGCAGCACCGGCTTCAAGTAATCCGGGTTGACCGGCGTCGGCGAGGCGTTGTCCGCCTCCTGGAAGCCCCAGCGTTCATCCAGCAGGATGGGCCGCTGGGCGTTCAGCACGTTGAAGACGTCGAAGAGAAAGTTCACCGTCGCCGGCCCCAGGGTCAGCGGGTAGCCGAAGTGGAGGTCCGCGTCGTAGACGTCCGGCGTCCGCCCCTCGGCGCCGCGCTGGGTGAGGAAGAACTCATAGCGTCCATAGACGTCCGAGTAGCCGTAGCGGGTCAGCGGCGTGCCCGAGCGGTAATAGGAGGAGAGGCCGATCGAAAGTTTCCAGGGAGTCTGATAGATCCCCGAGAGCTTGAACTGGTGGCGGTGGTCGTTCGACAGCGGCCCCTTGTTGGTGATCTTCGTCAGATCGCTGCCATTGGTGAAGAAGTCGTAGTAATCGTACGCCGCCGAGATGTTAGGGTCGGCGCCGACGTTGGTGAACGGCGCGTAGAGGCCGTCGAAGTTGCCGTCCAGCTTGGAATAGACGTAGGACGCCAGGGCCTGCCAGTTGTTCGAAAAGCGCTTGGTGGCGTCGATCTGAACACCCTTGTAAACGCGCTTCGGCGCCGGCGCCGGGAAGGACTGCGAGAAGTCGAGAGTGAAAACCCGCCGCATGGTGCCGCGGCCCGGATTGCCGATGCAGTAGGTGCCGTCGAGCTCGCCCGTCACGGGGTTGAGGCAGAGGAAGTCCTCGATCACCTCGCCGTAGTTGCGGTAGATCCCCTTGATTCCCAGGGCAAGATCCGGACGGACCTCCCGCTCGTAGCCCAGGAGGTACTCGTTGAGATATTGGTTGCGCAGGTTGGGATCGGCCGGCTCGGTGAAGCCGCCGAAGATGGCGGATGTCTGGTCGATGTCGCTCTCGGCGCCCGCGTCCGGCGTGGTGCTGGTGGGGCTGTAGTTGAATATGCGCGCCTGCCGCTCGAAGGAGAAGGAGCGGATCACGAGATCCATGGGGATCTGCTCGTAATAGCGCCCGAAGGAGCCGTAGAGCTTCGAGTGGCCGTTGCTTTCCGGATCCCAGACGAAGCCGAGGCGCGGCGCGAAATCCTTCTTGAGATCGATCTGCTGCGTGCCCTCCGCGTCGATGATCTGCTGCCGGTCCCAGCGCACGCCATAATTGATCGTCAGGTTCGGCAGCGCGCTCCAGCGATCCTGAAGATAGACCCCCGAGTTCTTGTGCGAGGGCGAGGCCGTGAGCTGCGAGACCGGGGCGTTGGCAATCGATGCGTCCGGCGTCGTCCAGTAGGAATGGCTGTAGACCGGCCGGCTGGGGTTGACGGCGTTCGCGAAGACGTCGATCTGCTGGCCGCCGCTGAAGCGGCGCACCACGTCCGCCGACTCTTTCTCATATTCGAGCCCGAGCTTGATCTCGTGCTTCGGGAGGTAGTGGGTCAGGGAGCCGCCCGCCGAGTCCCGCTTGAAGGTCTTGGTCTGCAGCAGGGCGAAGCCGCCGGTCTGGAAGAAGTTGTCGTCGACCGAGCGGAACTGGATGACGTCGCCGGCCGCGCTCGCCGGCCCCACCGAGTTCTCCTCGCGGTGCCGGGCCACCTGGCCTGAGAGCAGCCAGGCGGCGGAGAGGATGCCCTGATAGCGCAGGGCATAGTCCTTGCCGCCGAAGCTGCGCAGGCCGGTATAGGTGAGGGGATCGCCGTTGAGGGTGTGCTGGGCGTCGTTGATGGCGCCCGTGTCGTCCCGCGGGTCCTGGAAGAAGGTGCCGATGAGCGACTGATTGCCGGTGAGATTCCAGGTGAGCTTGGCCGACCCCAGGTCGTGGTCGCTCTTCGACGTCACCACGTTACCGGCGAGCGGCCCGGCGGGCAGGGTGCTGTCGAGCTTGTCGGAGACCTTGTCGTAGGCGGCGAAGAACCAGAGCTTGTCCTTGACGATGCGGCCGCCAATGCCGATGCCGTAGTCTTCCTGCCGGAAGCCGGCGATGGTGCCGCCGGTCGATACCACGGGTTCGGCGTTGCTCTGCAGCGAGTCGTTATCGAGGTAGCCGAAGATGTCGCCGTGGAACTCATTGCCGCCCGACTTGGTGATGACGCTGATGACGCCGCCGGTGGCGCGGCCGAACTCGGCCTCGTAGCCGCCGGTCTTGACGTCCACCGCCTGAATGAACTCGAAGTTCAGCTCCTTGCCCTGGAAGCCGTACTCGGCGCCGGTGGTGTTGACGCCGTCGATGTAGAAGACGTTCTCGGCCCCGGACGAGCCGTAGACGGCGATCGACGACTGGCCGGAGTTGTCGGCGTTGGCGTCCGAGGAGACTCCCGGCATGATCTGCACCACCGAGGAGTAGTTGCGGCCCGTGGGCAGCGTCTCGATGGTGGCGGCGTTCATGTTGGTGCCGACGGAGGCGGAGGTGGTGTCCACCACCGGCGCGGCGCTGGTGACGGTGATCGACTCGGTCAGCGCCGCCCGAAGGTTGACGTTGAGCGTGGCGTCCTTGTCCAGGCCCACCAGGACCCCCTGCTTGGCCTCGGTGGCGAAGCCCTGGCCGGTGAAGGTGACGGTGTAGTCGCCGGGCGGCAGCAGATTCAGGCGGTAGGCGCCGGTGCCGTCGGTGACCGCGGTGCGCGATCCCTGAAGGGCCGGGCTCTTGGCCTCGACCGCCACGCCGGGCAGCACGCCACCGGCCTCGTCGGTGACCCGCCCGACGATGTCGCCGGTGGTCTGCCCGGCGAGAGTTGCTGCGGATACGACCAGCAGTAGGAACGGGAGCAGCCAACGACGCAACGGGCTCATCGCGACCTCCTTCAAAGGTGTACAGGACTCTTACGGAAGAATCTACCACACGCGCCACACCCGCCGGTGACGCCCGGGGACCTGCTATCCTCCAACGATGAATCCTCTACCGCTCGAAGTCTGGGACCAGGGCCTGCTCTACGAGAACTACCGGCGCACCGTCCGCCGCAACGGCAAGGTGCTCGACGAGATCTTCCGCAATCCCATCCACACGCCGCAGGATGTGGAGGTGCTGCGGCCGCTGCCCCCCCTGAAGGTGGTCGCCATCGGCGAGGACTGGTGCCCCGACGTCTACCACACGCTCCCCACCTGGGTGCGGATGGTCAAGGAGCTGCCCGGCTGGGAGCTGCGGATCTTCCCGCGGGACGCCCACAAGGAGCTGATGCGTCACTTCCTCTGGCGCAAGGACAACCTGCGCATCCCCGTCTACGCCTTCTACGACGAGGCCCTGCGCCTCCAGACCTGGTGGTCCGGCCGCAGCGCGCCGGCCGAGAAGGCCCTTCAGGAGCTCAACGGCGGCCGTCCCTTCGGCGAGCTCTCGCCGCAGGAACGCACGACCGTCGGCGAAGCCTTCGAAGAGGCCTATCGCAACGAGTTTCGCCGCGCCAACCTCGACGAGATGCTGGCGCAGCTGCGGGCGTTCTTTCATCTGGGGTGAGGGGGACTTCCCCTTGACGCCCTTGACGCGCCTGCCCAGCGGGTGTAGGGTCTGATCATGACGCGGAAAGCCCATGCCCTCATCGACGAGATCACTCAGCACGTCAAGGAGGGGCTCGAGGAGCGGCTCTCGCCGTTCGACGCCCCCGGCCGCTCGCTGGAGGGGATCGGTTCGCCCCGGGACCTCGCCCGCCGCATGTTGGAGATCGTTCCCAGCCCATCGCGGTGGGACGATCTCCTGGGGCCGTTCTACGGCACCGGACAGGTGGCGAAGATCCTTGGCGGCGTCTCGCGGCAGGCCATCGCCGACCGCAGGGAGCGGCGTACCCTTTTGGGGCTGAAGACCGCCGACGGCGTGATGGTGTATCCGATCTTCCAGTTCGACGACCGCAACCAAGTGCTGCCGGGCCTGGCCGAGATCCTCCAGGCCTTCCGTGACAGCGCGGTGGACGATTGGACCCTCGCCGGCTGGCTGGTGGCTCCCTCGAAGGACCTGCGCGGGCAATCCGTCGTCCAGGCACTGCGCTCCGGCGGCGACTTGGACCTCCTCCTGGGGCTCGCTCGCGACGCCGCACGGCGTTTCGCCTAAGTGAGCCGGGACCGGCAGACCCCGAGCCTGGGCCCTCCGCCGGACGATCCGGCCGAGCTGAGGCTGTTTCCCTCTCGCTGGCTCGATCCCGAGAGGGTTCTTTTCCGGGTGGTCCGCAAGGGGAAAGGTCCTTGGTGGTTCGGTAACTCCATGGCAGGACGCTTCGACCTCCCGGCTCCACACGGCACCTGCTACCTGGCCAGCGATCCCCTGGCAGCCCTCCTGGAGCTTCTGGGTGCCGACCGGGAACGGTGGATCGTCTCCCGTGAGTTCCTCCAGGAGCGGCGCCTCCGCGAATTGCCGGTTCCCAGAGAGCTCTCGATCGCGGACCTGACCGCTCGCGAGGCCAGCGGCTTCGGCGTCACTGCCGAGATCGGCACGCTCGTTCCCTATGCGCTACCCCAGGCCTGGGCCGCCAGGCTTCATCAGTCTCGCTGCGGTGGGCTCGTCTACTGGCTGCGGCACGATCCGTCCCGCGCCGAAGGCTGGGCCTTCTTCGGTCCGCAAGGAGAGCGGAAGGGCTATCGGCGAGGCCGTGAGCTTCCCGTTTCAGGCCAGCTCATCGACCGGCTGTGGCGGGAGTGCCGCATCGCTGTGGCGCGAACGCCCATGTCGGGCGAGCTGACGATCCTGGATGAGGCCTGAGGCTCCCAAAACCTCCGGCCCGAGACGCGGGCGTAGTACTATCTTGGAGGATTAAGGGAGACGTCTGATGGCCCAAGCGACCGTATCCAAGGACTACCAAGTTGAGATTCCGGAGGACGCCCGGCGCGAAGTCCCGCTGGTCACCGGCCAGCAGGTGCAGGTGTTTGCCAGAAACGGCGTAATCACACTGGTGCCAGACCGTCCTCTTGCAGCACTTCGTGGTTTCCTCAAGGGAATGAACATTGAGGGAGCTCGGGAAAAAAAGGATCGTGTCTGAAGGTCATTGACTCCTCAGGTTGGCTGGAGTTCTTCACGGATGGTCCTCTGGCCGAGGAGTATGCGGATCACCTCAAAGACCTTGGGCAGATCCTGACTCCAATGATCGTCCTGTATGAGGTCTACAAGCGAGTCAAACGCGAGCGGGGAGAGGAGGACGCCCTCATCGCGGTCGCCCAGTTGAGAAAGACACAGATCGTGGCCCTCACGGATACGATCGCACTACGAGCTGCCGATCTGAGCCTGGAATATAAGTTGGCCATGGCTGACGCCATGGTGTATGCCACGGGTTTGCTCCGCGACGTGATCGTGGTTTCCAGCGACGACGACTTCAAAGATCTTCCAGGTGTAATTTACCTGCCGAAACCCACAAAGCCTTGAGAGGGTGAGGGTCTCCCCCCTTGCTGGCGGGCTTGGCCGAGATCCTCCAGGCCTTCCGTGACAGCGCGGTGGACGAGGAGCTTCGCTCGGGATTGAAATCAGCCGGCGATGGGAGAGAGGTTGGGGGAGTGAGAGGTCCGCCCGGAAGGGGCGTTGGCGACTCTGGGCCGCTCCAGCCGGGCCGATCAATCACCCCCCAGAACCTCCACCCCCGTCCCACGTATCTGTAGTGATGAAAATCCGCACACAGCTCATCCTCGCCTTCCTGCTCCTCGCGGTGGTGCCGCTGGCGGGGATCGTTCTCTACTCCTACTACTCGTCCCTGCGCGCGGTGCGACGGGCGACGGAGGCCGAGGCCGGGACGCTCAAGCGCGAGATGGACGGCCGGCTGGCCGCCATCAAGAGCGAGCTCGGGCGGGGCGTCGAGCGCATGGGGGACGTTCCCCTCCAGGTCGTTGTTCAGGCGGCGAGGGAAGGGAAGCCCGACGCGGCGCTCAACCGCATGGTCATGGGCTTCGGCGAGGCCGCTCCGCTCCTCGACACCCTGGAGTTCGTGCCCAGGGCCCGTCCGGCGGGAGCCATGCCTCCCGCGCCTCCGGCGACTCCCATTCCTCCGGTTCCCCCGGCAGTCCCCGGACCGGCGCCCGGCGAGGTACCGCACTACGTCGAGCCCGCTCATCCCATGGTGATCGACGTCACGGCGGTCCTGCGCGGCATCGGGAGGGAGCTCGAGGCGAGCTCAAGGGATGACCCGAGAGCGGTGGCGGCCATCGGCAAGGCCTTGAAAGAGATCTCGAAGCAGGGGACGGAAACGCCGGTCGACGTGCCGAGCGTTCCAGGCCTTTCGGGCGTTCCCGGTGTTCCGGACGCCCGGCGCCTGGAAACCGAAATCCGGAAACAGGTGACGGAGCAGCTCAAGGTGCAGGCCGAGCAGCGCCAGCAGGCGACCCGGCAGCGCGAGGCCCGGGCCGCCAGCCGGCGTCTGGCCTTCGGCCACGACTTCGAGGTGCCGGTGGTGGAGCACGGCGAGGTCGTGGGCAAGCTCAAGGCGCAGGTGAAGAGCGAGGAGGTGCTGCGGCGCGTCCTGGCGCGGACGAACGGCGGCGCGGGAGAGATCGCCTTCGCCGTGGACCGCCAGGGCGGCCTCCACACCGCCAACGACGGCGACCGCAAGCGCCTCGAAGGCCTGCCCGCCCTGATGCATGCCGTGCACGCCAGCGCCAACTCCGTGCGCTGGATTCTCGACGACTGGGTCGTGGCCTCCTCGAAAGATCCGGATACCGGCCTCGTCTTCGGCATCGCTCGGCCGGTACCGCTCGAAGAGGTGAAGCAGACGGCGGCCCGCAACTTCGGCTATGGCCTGGGGCTCACCGCCCTCGCTCTCTTCGGCATCCTGCCGCTCTCGACCCGCATGACCCGCAACCTGCACCTCGTCACCGAGGGCGCGGACCGCATCGCCCACGGCGATCTGGAAACCCAGGTGCCCGTGCGTTCGAAAAACGAGTTCGGCAAGCTCGCCCTGGCCTTCAACCGCATGGCGGCCGACCTGAAGCAGCACCAGCAGCAACTGCTGGAAGGGGAACGGCTGCGCAAGGAGCAGGAGATCGAGCAGGCCCTGTTGCAGACCGAGTACGACCGCAAGAGCCGCGACCTGGAGGAGGCCCGGCGTTTTCAGCTCTCGCTCCTGCCGCGGACGCTGCCGGAGCACCCCGGCTTCGAGATCGCCGTCTCGATGCGCACGGCGACCGAGGTGGGAGGGGACTACTATGACTTCGTGCTGGCTGACGATGGCGCGCTGACCGCCACCATCGGCGACGCCACCGGCCACGGCGCGCGGGCCGGCACCATGGTCACCGCCGTCAAGAGCCTGTTCTCGGCCGACGCGGGAGCCTCGGGTCCCCGGGACTTCCTCTCCGAAGCCGCCCGCGCCATCAAGCGCATGGCCCTAGATCGCATGGCCATGGGCTTGAGCGTGATGCATCTCCAGGGCCGCGAGCTGACCGTCTCCTCGGCCGGCATGCCGCCTGTGCTCGTCTATCGAAGGGCGAACGCGAAGGTCGAGGAAGTGGCCCTCGCCGGCATGCCCCTGGGCGGCTTCGCCTTCGACTACGAGGAGCGGCGGCTGGAGGTCGAGCCCGGGGACACCATTCTGCTGATGACCGACGGCCTTCCCGAGCTCGCGGACGCCGAGGGCGAGCCGCTGGGCTATCCGCGGGTCCGTGCGCTCCTCGCGGAGCTGGGCCATCACTCGCCCGCCGAGCTGATCGCCGGCCTGACCCGGGCGGCCGACTCCTGGGGCGGGGACCAGCCGCCGAAGGACGACATGACCTTCGTGGCGATCCGTTTGCGCTGAAACCCCACCCCCGAACTACCGTAGGAGTTTGACGGGGAGGAGCATCATGGATCACTCGCTGTCCGCCGTACACGCCCGCCACTCCGTCCACGAGGAAGGCTTCAGCCTGCGCCGCCTGGCCCTGGTGGCCGGCCTCGATCTCAAGGAGAGCTTCGGCCGCCCGCTATTTCTCATCTGGGCCGCGCTGATGGCCTGGAACGGCTGGCTGATGTCGCGCGGCAACTGGTTCTTCCGCTCGATCGACACCTCGCTCGGCGGCACCAAGGCCTGGGTCGACTCCGAGTTCCAGATCACCTACGTCTACGGCCTGATCGGCTTCTTCCTCATCGCCTTCTTCGTGGCGGTGGGCACCGGCACGCCGCTGGTGCGCGACGAGGAGCTGAAGGTGGGGCCGCTGCTGCACTCGACTCCCCTGCGGCCGGGCGAGTACGTATGGGGCAAGTTCCTGGCGGCCCTGCTGGCGTCTCTCTCCGCCGTCGCCGTGCTGCCGGTCACCACCGGCATCTTCAGCCACTTCCTGCCGGACCCGGCCCACCCGGACTTCTACGGTCCGTTCCACCTCGTCAGCTACCTGCGGCCGGTTCTCGTCTTCCTGGTGCCGGCGATCGTCTTCACGGCGGGAGCGGCCTTCGCGCTCGGGCGGTTCACGGGCAAGCCGATCGTCATCTTCCTGCTGCCCATCATCCTCTTCCTCTTCTACAACAACTTCTTCTGGCGCTGGTACCCGCCGACCCTGGACCCCTCGGTCTCGGCGGCGTTGCGCCTGCTCGACCCTTCGGGTTTCCGCTGGCTCAAGGAGAGCTGGCTGTTCGTCGACCGCGGGCTGGCCTTCTACAACACGCGCCCGGTGACCTTCGACGTGCCCTTCCTGCTGAGTCGGGCCGGATTCGTGCTGATGGGACTGCTGTTCGTCGACCTCTCGCGCCGCCACTTCACGGGCGGCCTGCGCCGCGCCAAGGCGCAGCGCGTGCCGGCAATGTCCGCGATGTCCACCGCCGCCTCGACCCTGCGGCCGGCCTCACCCATCACCTCCCTGAGAATGACCTCCCGGCCCCCCGGCTTCCTCCAGGGAACCCTGGCCGTCGCCCGGTTCGAGCTCGCTGAGCTACGCTCCCAACCCGGCCTCTACATCTTCGTGCCCGCAATCCTGTTCTTCATGTACATCCTGTACACCGGAGGCTATGACCAGCAGTACGACGGCGTGCTGCTGACTCCGGGCACGGCCGCCGTGGACGGCCTCGTCGCCCTCACCACCTGGCTGAGCCTCCTCTTCCTCTTCTATACCGTCGAATCCCTGGAACGGGAGCGCACGACCGGCATCGGCCCCGTGTTCTATGCCACGCCGGTACCCACCGGCTCGCTGGTGACCGGCAAGGCGCTGGCTCTCGGCGTCGTCGGGCTGGTGGCCGTGGCGGCGGGCGTGGTGACGGCGGCCCTCTCCATCGCCCGCGAGGGCGGGGTCGGCATGGCCCTGAAGCCCTTCCTCCTCGTCTGGGGCCTCCTGCTGCCGCCCACCCTCGTCGTTTGGTGCGCCTTCATCGGGGCGGTGCTGGTGGCGACCCGCAGCCGCTACGCCACCTACGGCATCGGCCTGGGCGCTCTCGTCCTCACCGTCTTCGCCTTCACCACCAATCACATGAATTGGGTGGGGAACTGGCCTTTGATCGGCGGCGGGGAAGGGGGATCGCCGATCACCTGGAGCGATCTGGGGACGTTCGAGCTCGACGGCACGGCCCTCGTCCTCAACCGCCTGATGGTCCTGGCGCTTGCCGTGCCCTTCGCCTGGGCGGCAGTGCGCTTCTTCCCCCGGCGGGAACGCGACCCCCTGAGCCCGGTGCTGCCGCCCGCCGAGCGCCGCCGTACCCTGTGGATCGCCGCGGGACTCGCCATCGTCCCCTTAAGTCTGGGCCTCGCGCTCTGGGGCCAGGTGAACCGCGGCTTCCAGGGCGGCGCCGTCGAAGAGAAGCACAAGGATTATTGGCGGAAGAACCACGTCACCTGGCTCAACCAGCCCCAGCCCTACGTCACCCACGTCGACATGGATCTGGACTTCCAGCCGGCGGACCGCGCCTTCAAGGTCAACGGCGCCTACGACCTTCAGAACCGCAAGGAGAAGGATCTCAACTGGTTCGCCGTCTCCGGCGGCACCTCCTGGAAGGGGCTCGCCTGGACCCTGAACGGCCGCCCCTGGAAGCCCGAAAACCGGGACGGCCTCTATGTGTTTCGCCTGCCGCAGCCGATGACGCCCGGCGCCGGGTTGAGGCTGGGATTCCGGTATCGGGGCACGATGCTGGCCGGAGTCTCGAAGAACGGCGGCAACGTGCCCCTGGGCGAGTTCATCCTCCCGAGCGGCATCATCCTCACCGGCCGCAACCCCGACTTCGTGCCCGTGATGGGCTACGTCGAGCGCATCGGCGTGGACGAGAAGAACCGCTACGAGCCGCGCATCTACCCGCCGAAGTTCTACGAGGGGATCACCGACGCGGACCTCGACCGCTCCGCCTTCACCCAGAAGATCCGCATCACCGCGCCGCCTGAGTACACGGTGAACTCCACCGGCGTCCTCACGAGTGAGACGGTGAACGGCGGCCGCCGCACCGTGACCTGGGAGAGCGACTACCCGCTACGGGTGTTCAACGTCGCCGCCGGCCGTGGCTGGGCGGTGAAGCGGGGCCCCGGCACCGCCGTCTTCTACTATCCCGGCCATCCGTGGAACGTGCAGAGCCTGCTCGACGCCCTCAACGGCGCCCGCCGCTACTACGCCGAGTGGTTCGGACCGTACCCTTGGCGCGAGCTGCGGCTCAACGAGTTTTCCTCGCTCGCCTCCTACGCCCGCGGCAACGCCACCAACATCTTCTTCTCCGAGGGCGCGGGCTTCCTCTCCCTGCGCACCCCGCAGTCCGATCCCGCCTTCGCCATCGCCGCCCACGAGTCCGCCCACCAGTGGTGGGGGCACATCCTGGCGGGGGGCGAGGGACCGGGCGGCATCGTGCTCGCCGAGGGCGCGGCCAACTTCTCGACCCTCATGCTCCTGGAGCAGATCCGGGGCTTCCAGCCGCGCATGCGCTTCGCCACGCAGATGGAGGCCAACTACGGCGAAAGGCGCCAGCCGTCGACCGAGCTGGCCCTCGCCGAGACCCTGAGCACCACCGGCCGTCCCGGCGACGAGACCGTGGTCTACGACAAGGGCGGCTGGGTGCTGTGGATGATGATGCACCAGATGGGCCGGGACCGCTTCCTCGCCGGTGCCCGGAGCTTCATCATCACCTACCACAAGAGCCCGGACCATCCCGTACTTGAGGACTTCGCGGCCTTCATGCGCCCCTATGCGGACGACAAACCGGCCTTCGACGCCTTCGTCCAGCAGTGGTTCTACGAGAAAGTGATCCCCGAGTACCACCTGGACAATCTCCGCAAGCGGCCGGTGGGGACAGGGGAGTGGGAAGCCGTCGTCAAAGTCGAGAACGCCGGCACCGGCCGCATGCCCGTCGAGGTCGAGGCCCGGCGCGGCTACCGCTTCGACGAGAAGGGAGCGCCCGATCCCGCCTTCCGTCAAGCCCGCGCCACGATCGTGCTGGGAGCGGGAGAGTCGAAAGAAGTCCGCATCCGCTGCGCCTTCGAGCCCGAGCGGGTCGTCGTGGATCCGGACGGGTACGTCCTTCAGCTCCAGAGGAAAGCGGCTTCGGCGAAGTTGTAGAGCTGCTTCCGTACGTTTCTTGTGGCTGAAGCCATTTACGGAGTAAGCTCCCGTTTGGTTGAACTAAAACGGAGTGAGCTCCCGAATGGTCCAAATCGAACGAGCATTACGGATGAGCTTGCCGGCGCACCAGTCGGCGTTTCTCTGGGGGCCCCGCAAGGTTGGGAAAAGCACCTACCTCCGGTCGGCGTTTCCCGGCAGCCTGACGTTCGATCTGCTCCAGACGGACCTCCTGCTGGAGCTCACCAAGCGCCCAGCCCTGCTCCGCGAGCGCCTCCTGGCCTCCCCACCCGAGAAGCTGGGGTCTCCGGTGATCCTGGACGAGGTCCAGAAGGTTCCCCAACTGTTGGACGAGGTTCACTGGCTCATCGAGAACCAGGGCTTGAGCTTCATTCTGTGCGGGTCGAGCGCTCGCAAGCTCAAGAGGGGCGGCGTCAACCTGCTCGGCGGGCGCGCCTGGCGTTACGAGATGCATCCGTTGACCTCCATCGAGATCGGTGATGATTTCGACCTCCTGCAGGCGCTCAACCGGGGCCTCGTCCCGGGGCACTACCTGGAACCGGAATACCGGCGCTCGCTCGATGCCTACGTCGTGGACTATCTGAAGGAGGAAGTTTTCGACGAAGGTCTCACGCGCAACGTGGCCGCCTTCTCGCGCTTCTTCGAGGCCATGGGCTACTCTCACGGCGACCTCACGAACTACGCCAACATCGCGAGGGACTGCGGCGTCGATTCGAAGACGGTGAAGGAGTATTACCAGATCCTCGTCGACACGCTCCTCGGCACCTTCGTCGAGCCCTGGAAGAGGCGCCAGGAGCGGCAGGTCATCGGCAAAGCTCCGAAGTTCTACCTCTTCGACGTTGGGGTGGCGGGCGCCTTGACCCGCCGGCGGATCGTCGAGGAGAGAGGCGAGCTGTTCGGCCGGGCGCTGGAGCATTTCATCCTCATGGAGATCCAGGCGCACCGGTCCTACCGGGATCTCGGCTACGGGGTTCATTTCTGGCGAACGAAGAGCGGCTTCGAGGTCGACTTCGTGCTTGGGGACGCCGAGGTCGCAGTGGAAGTGAAGGGATCGTCCCGCGTCGACTCCTCGGACTTCCGGTCCCTCCGTGCTTTCATGGAAGACAACCATCCGCGTCACGCCATCCTCGTTTGCAACGAGCGCGCTCCCCGAGTCGTCGAGGGTATCGAGATCCTTCCCTGGCGGGACTTCCTGGCGCGCCTTTGGGACGGGGACATCCTGCGCTAGCGACCGCGCCCAAACCCCGGCCGATCGTTGCGGCCTGTACCGGTCGCGCGTATAGTCGTCGTATGGCACGTACGCTCACCATGACCGTCCGGTTGGACCCAACAGATGCCTGTGTCTTTTGTGAGGAGCGACTGACGCAATGCGACCCCTTCGGTATTCCATCAACGTTACATTAGACGGGTGCTGCGATCATCGTGAAAATTTCGCGGACGAAGACTTGCATCGTCACGTGGTCGAGAACCTCGTCCAGGCCGATGCTCTCCTCTTTGGCCGGGTGACTTACGAAATGATGGAGGCAGCGTGGCGGCTGCCGGCGACGGAAGCAAGGCCTGGTTGGATGGAACCCTTCGCCCGTACGATCGACGCGGCAAAGAAGTACGTTGTGTCGAGCACCCTGGATCGGGTCGATTGGAACGCGGAGCTCGTGCGCGGAGATCTGGAGAAGGCCGTTCAGCAGCTCAAGCAGGAGTCGGGCAACGGACTGTTCGTGGGAGGCGTAAAGCTCCCGCAGGCGTTGGCGGAGTTGGGATTGATCGATGAGTACGAGCTCATCGTGCATCCCAGGCTGGCGGGCCATGGGCCGACGTTGTTCGCGGGGTTATCGAAGAGTATCGACTTGAAGCTCGTGAGCCGGCTGGAGTTCGGCTCGGGGGCGGTGGCGATGCGGTATGAGCCGAGAAGGTAGTCATCGCGACTGAAGTCTCGAACGCACGTCCCTGAGCTCCAGAGGATGCGTTACCCGCGCGCTGTGCCTGGCCCGATCCTTGCTGCATTATTGTGACTGTGGTCCGCGGCTTTTTCAATCCGCGGCGCCTGTCTGAGATCCTTTGCCGGAGACACGCCTATGACTGCGGGATCTTTCAAGGTACAGATAACCCAGGAAACGCTTGAAGATTTGCGGCGACGTCTCGCGAGCACGCGCTGGACCGATGAAATTCAGGGTGCGGATGATTGGGATTACGGCACGAACCTGGATTATCTGAAAACGCTTGTGCAGTACTGGCAGGACAGATTCGATTGGCGGGCGCAGGAAGAGATCATCAACCGCTTTGCACATTTTCGCACTGAGATTGACGGCTTCGGGATTCATTTCATCCATGAGCGAGGGCGCGGCGAAAGTCCTCTTCCGCTCATCCTGACCCACGGTTTCCCCGATTCATTCCTGCGTTTCTCCAAGATCATTCCGCTGCTGACCGACCCGGCAGCGTACGGCGGCGACCCGGCGGATGCCTTTGACGTCGTCGTCCCCAGCCTGCCGGGCTACGGATTCTCCGACAAGCCAAGGAAACAGGGGATGCTCTTCCGGGTCGCCGATCTCTGGGCGGCTCTGATGACGCAACGATTGGGCTACCAACGCTTTGGCGCCCATGGGGGCGACTGGGGCAGCACCGTAACCGAGCACCTGGCGCGCAGCTATTCCGATGTACTGGCCGGCATTCACCTGACCGACGTTCCCTTTGCTCATCTGTTCGAAAAGCCCAAGGACCTGTCCGCCGGCGAGAAGAAGTTCATCGACGACAGTGAGAAGTGGCAGCAGAAGGAAGGGGCTTACGCGATGATCCAAGGCACCAGGCCGCAATCCCTGGCGATCGGGTTGAACGACTCGCCTGCGGGCTTGGCCGCCTGGATCGTCGAGAAGTTTCGCTCCTGGAGCGATTGCCATGGAGATGTGGAGACGCGGTTCACCAAGGACGAGCTGCTGACGAACCTGACGATCTACTGGGCGACCGAAACGATCAATTCATCGTTCGGGTTTTACTACGATGCGGCGAACGCCGGCGCGGTGACGTGGATTGTCGAGATGATCAAGAAGTGGACCGGTTCGTCGACCGTGCCCACCGGCTTCGCGAGCTTTCCGCGCGATCTTCTGCCTCCGCCCCGCGAATGGGCGGAGCGGTTCTTCAACATTCAGCGCTGGACGGAGATGCCCCGCGGCGGGCACTGGGCTGCGCTGGAAGAGCCGGAGTTGCTCGCCGAAGACCTTCGCGCCTTCTTCCGCCCGTTGCGAGCGAGATAAGCCGGCAATCCTGGCGTCCGGGACCGGGAGAGGCGAAGGAGGTGCGCATCCGGTGCGCCTTCGAGCCGAGTCGTTGTCGCCCCCGACGTGTACGAGCTTCAGCCGCAAGGGAACGCGGCTTCGACGAAGCCGTAGAGGGTCTTTCGCTCCCTGTCGGGAGTCTCGTCGTACGCAGGGCACGTGCCGTGCCCTCCGTACGACGTCACATCGTAAGGAGGGCACAGTCCGTGCCCCGCCTACGTTGTCCCGTGTTTAAGAGGGCACGCTACGTGCCCCGCGTACCGCGTCACAGCGTACCGAGGGCACGTCCCGTGCCCCGCTTACATCGTCTTGTGTTTAAGAGGGCACGTCACGTGCCCTGCTTACGACGTTGCAGCGTAAGGAGGGCACGGCCCGTGCCCCACGTACGGCGTCACAGTATAAGGAGGGCACGGTACGTGCCCTGCGTACGACGTCTCGTGTTTAAGAGGGCACGCCTTGTGCCCTGCGTACCACGTCGCGATGTAAGGAGGGCACAACACGTGCCCCGCTTACATCGTCTCGTGTTTAAGAGGGCACGACCCGTGCCCTCCATACGACGTCACAACGTAAGGAGGGCACGTCCTGTGCCCTGCGTCCGAGATCACGTCGTAAGGAGGGCACGAGGCGTGCCCTCCTTACAGAGCGACGTTGTCTCGGGAAAATGAAGGGCGGACCGGGGGAGAGGAAGCGTTGTCCGGAGAGCACCAAGCTCCCTTCGTGGAGGGAGAGACCTACGGCTCGGAAGGATCGCTCGGCTCCAGGGACGGAGTCTCCGCCTCCGCGTTCTTCTTCGCGCGTTTCCGGCCGCGGAACGGCTTGACGCCGAACGCGGTCAGTTGCTCGTTGTCGGGACCCAGGAGATCCCGGAGCGTAAGCTGCATCGCCGTCACGAGGCGGTTTCCCGCCGCGATCATCTCTTTCCGCTCGCGAGTCGCCTTCAACTTGCTGGCCGCATGGAAGTCGCGCTCGAGGCCGAGCCGCTCGACCTCCTCGACGAAGTGCGTCAGCTTGGCGTGCGAGGACTTCAAGAAGATATGACTCTCCCTCAGCTCCGGCGTAAAAGCGTCGGCGAACAACAGCCAGTTTCCATGCGATTCCGCCTGCCGCTTGCGGGGCATTGGGGCCCTCCGTTGAGTTGAGGGGGAGATCTTATACCAGGAGGGAAGGGAGCAGTTGCCCTGCCCTCGTCTCCCAGCCTCTATGGCCGAGAGGGGACCAACCCGCCGAGCCACCCGCTTGGCTGGGCAGGCGTCGGTGTCAGGACGGCCCAAGGGGTCGTGATTCCTCAGCCCGGGGCATCGCCCTGGGTGCCCAGGCAGGTCCAAGAGGTGCGGCCTGAAGGGTCGCGATAGGTGTGGGTACCCGGCGGAAGGACTATGCCGACCACGACCGCCTCCGGGAGATGACATTGGCAGGGGAGGAATTCCTCCGCCGTTTTCTTCTGCACGTCCTTCCCGGCCGCTTCGTGCGGATCCGCTACTACGGGCTGCTGGCCAACCGGCACCGCGAACAGGCCCTGGCTCTCTGTCGTGAGGTGCTTCCCGGGCCCCCGGCGCGACCGAAGCCGCTGAAGACCGATTGGTGCGACCGACTCCAGAGTCTCACCGGCATCGATCCTCTACAGTGCAAGGTTTGCGGCCAGAAGGGCCTACGCTTGGTGGGTCCAGTGGCGTCGACGCGGGCCGCGAGGGCTCCGCCACGATGAGCCGATCCTCCATAGCTCGATTCCAATATTTCTTTGCTCAACCGCGGAGCCGAGGAGTAGTGTTTCTTGACAGGCTGCTGCGGTATACTCACCGACACGAAATCGCGGTTGAGAAGCCTAGGCATGCGCCAGAACCCTTCGCTGAGCGGTCCTCTGAAAGCCACACGGCGGCTGTTGGGGGGCGTGTGGAAGCCAGCAAGGTGTCGCGCGAAACGCCTGCGAGGATTGAATCCCCATAGGACCGCCTCGGACTCCCCCGCGGCTTCGTTCAACCTGCGTCTATCCGAAATCCTCCCGGAACCCGCGAGGGACTCCGGGATGATTTCGTGGGGAGGATCTCGGATAGACGCTCAAAGGTTATGCGGTCTCGTTGACGTAAGAGGATGTTCAGATGGAGTGGAATCCGCGAGATGACCAATGGGAATTGCCTTCAAGGGGTATTATGACACAAACTGCAGAAAGGGGACGTTGTTATGGGAACCAAGATTGGCGGAGCCGATGGTGGTCCTAGTGCAGGAGAGGGTGGTCCTAGTGTAGGAGGTGAGGAAGGCGTTATGGTTGGCGACAAAATCATGGGCGGCTTACGGCCGGAGCCGAGCCCGAGCCCGACGCCGGCAGGCGGCGGTGGAGGAGGCGGCCTCTGGCAGAGGATACGGGCGTTCTTCCAACGGGTATGACGTTTTCTGGTCTCATAGTTAGATTATGTGTTTCGCGAGCTTCGGGTCGCCGCCTTGACGAGATGTTCAACAATCTCTGGCATCCGCCTTTTCGTAAACATTGGTGCAGCCGATTCGATGCTGGAGAACTACAAGGAGTCTTTATAACGGGTGGTTCGAGCAGTTGTCGTAATCCGCAGGCTGGAGGCGGCGTGGAGGCCCATTTGGCATGTAGCAAACTAATGGTGGGTCGCATAACCCGGCTGCTCCAGCGGACCAGAAAGCTTCGCTTTCCTGGCCGCTGAGCAGAACAGGCGCTAGGCGCTACTTCAGGAGCTCCACGGTATGCAATGTCGGATGGTGACAAAGGCGGGAGTGAGGTGCCGTCGAACAGCAGCCGAGGGCGGCCTAGGTTTCTGCTGGCAGCACATCCCCGTCGACTCACCAGATAAACGGGAGAAGTGGAAGACTAGGCTAGAGAGGGTAGCTCTTTTGCTCTCTGCGACCGAAGTCGTTATCCAAAACAGGTGCCTGTGTCTTTTTGACGGTCATCTCGTAGCGCGATCCAAAACAAGTGCGCCTGTGTCTTTTTGATCGGGCGAGGAGAACCAGCGGTATCAGCGGGAACGGCACGGCAGCAAGCCCGCCCTGCAGGCTTGTCAGATCGGAAGGCCTCGACGCGAACTCCTCAATGACCCTCCGCCATCCTGGCGGCAGTGGCATACGCCCCAAGCAGGAGATCAATATGAGCAAGCGTGCATGGATTCTTGGCGGGATAGTTGGGATCATCTTTGGATATTTGATCGGCAGTTTTGCGCCCATTCATAAACCAATGGCCTTGGCATTGGATTCCGGTACTTATTGCTGCGACAGAATTGACATCAACCAAAAGTGTAGCGTTAAGACTTCTGCTTGCCCTATCGAAAAGCCAATTACGGTCTTGATCCCGTGAGATTTAGTCGATCGTTGGCTGCTTGGCAGCCAGCCGGCGGGAAGCTGCCGATGGGGAAGGGCGCGTTGCGGTCTCCGCGGCGTTCCCCCAAAACAGGTGCCCAAAACAGGTGCCTGTGTCTTTTTGGAGGCCGGCTCCATTTGCCCGGTTTAGGCCCTGACAGTCGGCACCGGCCCGAATAGGTGCCTGTGTCTTTTGGTAGCGCTCGGCAACGAGGAGCTGCGGCCGCGTGCCGACAACGACCTCATCACCCTCCATGGGGTCCCGACCGTCCCCGCCGATCTGTTCTACAAGGCCCACCAGGAATGCACCGGCTTAGAGCCGCCGGCCGCGGGTCATCGAAGCTTGACGCTCAGCTCCCGATGTGTTTCAATTCCGTCCTAACATCTCCTTTTCCAAGGAAGGTTTGCATGTTGAAAAAGCCGGTCTCCGTTGCCATCGCGTTATTCGCGTCGTTTGGTGCAATCGCAAGCGCCGCGGACCTGAGCGCGTCGTACGAGCGCGCCAGCAGGGAATTCGGCGTGCCGCTGGAGATCGTCCGCGCCGTCGCCTACGTGCGCTCCGGCGGAGTGCAGCGGCAGCCGTCGACGTTCAGTGACCGTCCGCCGGCGTACGGCGTCATGGGGCTGCGCGACGACGGCTGGTTCGGGCACAGCCTGCGCGACGCGGCCGCGCTGCTCGGCGTCTCGCCCGATCTGCTGCGAACGGATGCCGAGGCCAACATTCGCGGCGGGACGGCGCTGCTGGCCCGCATCGCGGCGAAGCACCCCGAGGCCGTGGCGCGCGACGTCGACAGTTGGCGCGGCGTGGTCGCGGAGTTCAGCGGCATCCCTCAGAAGGAAATCGCCGATCTCTTCGCGCAGCAGGTCCTCGAGCGGATTCATCCCGACGCGCCGGCGCCGAGAAGCGGCGCGCGGCGCATTGCAACGCTGGTCAATACCGATTGTTCGAACGTGGTCTGGTACGGCGACACCATTCCCACCACCAACTATGCCGTCGGCCGAAACGGCGTGGCCATCACCATGGACGTCATCCACACCACCGAGGAGACCGCCGCCGACACGCTGTCGATTTTTCAGAATCCGTCGAGGCAGGTGAGCTCGAACTATCTCGTCAATCGCGACGGCTCGGTGTGGCAGTTCGTCGCCGACGCCAACACCGCGTACCACTGCGGCAACAGCTCCTACAACCGCGCCTCGATCGGCATCGAGGTGGAAGGATGGGCCGAGGGCTCGCCGCTGGAAGACTACTCGTGGCAGACGCCGGAGCAGTGGCAGTCGCTGGAAGCGCTGGTGTCCTGTCTGCACGGCGCGTACGCAATTCCGCTGGACCGCGCGCACCTCATCGGCCATAACCAGGTGCCCGACCCGAACAACCCGGCGCTGTACTGGGGCGGCGCGAACCATCACTGGGATCCGGGGCCCGCCTGGAACTGGGACCATCTCATGACCGATCTCGGTCACCTCGCCGTCCCCGCCGCGGTCTCGGTTGCCTCGCAGTGCAAGGTGACGGCGCTGCCGCAAGCGTCGGCGCCGCAAATCACGTACGTCTGGCCGGGAGAGAAATTCACCGCCTATGACGCGGTCGGCTCGTATCAGGAGATCTATCTGGCCGGCCGCGAATTCGCGCAGGCGTCCTCGCTGCCCGTGGGCTGGTACCACTGGGACGGATGGGTCCCGTCGTCATGCCTGTCCACGCTGGCCAGCAGTACGCGCCTCGAGGTCAGCGGCGCGTTCCCCAACACGCTGGAAGTCCGAGACGGAGCGCAGCAGTCGTCGACGGTCCTGGGCCACATCGGCGAGGGCAAGCGGTTCGTCGCCACCGGCAATACGCAGTCGGGTTTTGACGGCTATCTCTGGTACGAGTTCGCGCTCGCCGGCGACACCGGCGGTCCCACCGGCTGGTCCTCCTCGGTCCATCTGACAGTGGGCGACGTGGCGAGTTGCTACGGCGTGAGCGCCGCCAGCAGTCCGACCTCGGGCGGCACGGCTTCGATCGGCACCGCGCCGGACTGCTTCGGCGGCTTCGCGAACGGTGACGCGGTGTCCATCTCTGTGTCGGCGAACAGCGGCTACAACTTCTCGAGCTGGACGGCGGCGAACTGCACGCTGGCCAATCCAAGCGCGTCTTCGACGACCTGCACGATCACCGGCGCCGGAAACGCCGCCGTCACGGCGAACTTGGCCGCCATCCCGTGCTACACGCTCGCGAAAAGCGCCAGCCCCTCGGCCGGCGGCAGCGTGACCATCAATACATCACAGAATTGTCCGGGCGGGTTCACCAGCGGCACCGCGGTGTCGATCACCGCCACGCCGAACGGCACCTACAACTTCACGAACTGGACTTCCACCAATTGCACGCTGGGCAACGCGAATGCTGCTTCCACGACATGCACCATGACCGGCGCGGGGAACGCGAGCGTGACGGCGAGGTTCCGCAAGCACTGATCGCTACAGCCGCCTTCACGGATTGATCGTGACCGCCTGCAAGTTGGTCAGGACCGCGCCCGCCGTCACGTAGACATACGCCTCGCAGCTCCAAAACAGGTGCCTGGATCTTTTGGCTCCGAGTGCTGTCCGTCCTCCAGTGCGCCGCGGCCTCGGCGTTCGGCCGCGACGCCCCATGCGTCACCTCATCCCGCACTCACCCTGATCGACCTCGTCATTCTCTTCCCAGCGCTCACGACGAGGATAATCCTGCCCCCTCCTAAATTCCGAGTGTCTCAGATGCGGGCGCATTCATAGTGGTCCCTGTTCACACATCCACAATAGCCTGCTTGCCCGTCATACCACTGGCAGGGCTGAGAGGGCCCTATAAAGCGACACGGCATGCCCTGCTTGACATCGCAGGTGTTTTGAGGAAAGGCTTGAGCGTTCGAAAGCCAGAACGATAGGCTCATGATTGCGACGAGTGCGGCGCAGCGTAGCATCTTCTTCATGGGGCCTCCCAAGTAGTACCGGAGAATCCGCTCTCCGGTCCGTGCATTCTAGCTCGCTCAGGCGCTTCCCACACGGCAAGTCAAGCGCCATAATCGGCCAAAACAGGTGCCGCCAAAACAGGTGCCTGTGTCTTTTTGGAAGCCACCTCCATTTTTCTGGTTTGGGACCCCGACGGCGGGGCAGCCCCGCGCTGACAACCTCATGAGGGACATCTCGGGCGCCAATCTGGACACACCTTCCCCTTGCGCGAGCCTCCGGCTCACGAGTCTGGCCCTCAGCAGGGGGTGAGGCTGTCAAAGAGCGCCGGCTCTGCCGCTATCCAGCCACGAAGGGCAGGGCCGGCGGGAAGCTGCCGGCGGGGAAGGGCGCATTCCGGTCTCCGCGGCGGAGCCTTTCGGACGCCTCCCGGAAGGCACCGACGAAGGCGGCGTAGATCTCGTAAAAGGCCCTCCTTGCGGCTTTGGAGGCGGCGTGGACTCGCGGTGCTGGCGAGCGGGCGAGGGCGGATGGGCAATGGAGCGGATCGTACGCGAGAATCGCCTTGACGCCGAGCACGGAAGCGCCGGAGCGTTCTCTTTCCCGCGCTGCTTCAGCCTCGATGGACTCGACCATCTCCGAGATGCGGGCTCGGTAGAGCACCGGCGACAGGTGAGCCCAACAGGGTATGGGAGAGAAAGTTACCCTCTCGACCGTGGCAAAGCGCATCGGTCCGACAGGTGCCTGTGTCTTTCCAGCGCGCGTCGCGAGTGCGGCGGCCGGGACCGAGGCTCACTTTCCTTGCGCTGATGCACCTTCTCAAATAGACAGGCAGCGTTGCGGCGGAGCCGTTCGTCGAGGATGCGTCCGGAGCAGCGCGCCAGAAAGGATAATCAACATGATTCGTCTTCGCTCCTCCCTGCTTCTCCTCGCCGTCGTAACGCTCCTTCTCTCGGGGCCGCCCGTCTTCGCCGCCACCGCCGACCCAGGCCTCCCGGCGTCGATCGCCGCGCCGGCCGCCAGCCCCGGGCTCGACGCCGGCCGATGCCCGGCTCCGGCACTCTCGCTGACCGTCGGCACCCCTGCCGTGCGCGAGGTGTACGTCCCGCCGTCCGACTTCATCCTCTGCTCTTGTGACCTCTGCAAGAACCAGCCGGACGTGGTCTGCCAGATCAGCCCTTCGGGCTATTCGATCCGCTGCGTGGATTACTCCCGGCTCAACTGCGGAGGAGGAGGGCCGGTGGACTAGGGTACGACAGGCAGTGGGTGCGAGGGGATCTGGGATGCTCGCGGGTAGGAAGAGGTGCCAGGGACCGGTGCTCGGTTTGGGAACCCTGACGGCGAGTCGCCCGCCTGACGCCAACCTCGTGAGGACGTCGCGGGAGCCGGAGGCACCGACGAAGGCGGCGTAGATCTCGTAAAACGCCTTCCTCGCAGCTTTGGTGGCGGCGTGGACCCGCGGTGCGGGTGAGGGCGGATGGGCGATGGAGCGGGATCGTCTGCGAGAATCGCCTTGACTCCGAGCACGGAAGCGCCGGTGCGTTCTCTTTCCCGGGCGGCTTCGGCCTCGAGGGACTCGACCCATCTCCGCAGCAGAAGTGCCGGGCTCTTCTTACCGGGATTGACGCGATTACTGCCCGGCGGTACCCTAGAACTGGGTTTGCTTGCCCGAGCCTTTGCTCGCGCGAAACGCCTGCGAGCATGACTAAAATGAAGAGACCAGAAGATGCACCCGGTGCATTCCAAGCCGCTTGGAACGCTCATGACATGGCTGCGCTCGGCGGCCTGTTCGATGAAGACGCGACGTTCGTGAATCGCTTCGGGCACTATGTCCGAGGCATCGATGAGATCGTGGCGCTCCATGTTCCCATTCACGAAACAATCTATCGGGACTCTACGCTCGAGAATGAGCTAATCGATGTCCATCACATAGCTGACGGAGCGGCGGTCATACATTTCTGGAGTCGCCTGGCGGCCGGGGCCGCTCACCCGGCCGGACCCCACGTGGTGGATACGCTGATCCTCGCAGTGCTGACAAGACAGAACGAGATCTGGCGCATTCGAGCGCTCGAGAATGTGACCCTCACAAACCCGCGGACCGGGGAGCCGATCTTGCGCGAGGCTGACTGCTGACGCAGCCGCTCAGCCGCATTTACGTTAGACGACTCCGGGAGTCTTAATGCCGGCAACCAGCAAGAAGACCTCAGCCGAAGCGGTTGCGCTACGCATCACGGTGGTCGATCCGCCACCGAATATCTCGTGGGCGCTCCAGCTAGGCCGCGACGAGCTCGTCAAGCCCACCGCCAGCACGAAAGCTCGCATCTCCTTCGACTTTTCGGTTGAAGCTGTAGATGGCGGCGCTCCAAGCGCGTTTCGGCTTCGCGGTCCCGCGGTTCAGGGCCGGTCCGGCGAGCGCTTCGTGTACCTGTGCATCGGCGCGTATGCCGGCCAGGTCGGAGCTCCAGCAGGCTGGCGTGCCAAGATCAGTCTTGAGGGCATCACTCGAACCCTCCTGGCTGCAGCAAACGCGAAGCGCTCAGGAAGGCTGGAAGCTCAGTTCGCGGGGACTGCGCGTGATGGCGGGCCATCCAGGGCATCAGTGCCATTATTGGGTGAGGGATGGCGCATCGCGTGAAGCAGTCTGCCGGTGGGGAAGGGTGCGTAGCGGTCTCCGCGTGACGACCAAGGAAAGAGGGGAGTGAGGTCATGCATATTCTCGAACATCTTTTTCTCGTCGGTGAGTTCCCGGAGCGAGCGCGCCTGCTGTCAGGGTTAACGCTCGAGCAAGTCACGCTCCGGCCGGACGGCGCGTCGCACTCCATCTACGACGAGCTATGGCACCTTGTGGGATACCAGCAGAGCATCATCGAGCCGGGCGCACCGGCTCCGGCTGGCGACCTGTACCCGATCGCGGCGCCGGAACACGAGCACCAATGGCACGACTTGGTGCGGGTGTTCCTGGTCGGCGCTCGCGCTGCGGCAGCCTTGGGGCAGGAGCCCGCGCGATTGGCCGTCGAGGTCGAGCCAGGCGTGACCATGGCCGACGAGCTCAGCAGTGTGGCGGTGCATAACGCGTATCACTTCGGAAAGATCGTGGCCTTACGGCAGCGGATCGGCGCGTGGCCGCCCGAGGCAGCGTCGGACGCGTCGTGAACGCGGGCACGGTGGGACGCGCCGCGATGAAGCTCCCGATGTCTCTCGGCGCGGTCTGGCTCTCGTCCTGCGCAATTCTGGCCCTCCTGGCGCTGCAGCGATCCGCAGCACAACCAGCCGGCGCGGCCTCTCCTCCGCGCTTGACACTTGGCGCGTGCGGAGTGTCCGAGCTGCCCGCGGACGCCCGCTGCGGCACATACGAGGTGTACGAGAATCGCCTGGCGAGGAGCGGACGCAAGATCCCTCTCCATGTCGTCGTGCTGCCCGCCATCGGACCGGATCGAGCCGCCGATGCGGTGGCCTACTTCAGCGGCGGCCCCGGCACCTCGTCCATCAGCGAGGGCCTGCCCCTGGTGACGCGACTGGCGCCGTTGCGTGCGCACCGCGACTTCCTCTTCGTCGACTCGCGTGGTGCCGGCGGCTCGGCGCCACTGACTTGCAGCGAGATGCAGGGCGTGCAGGCGATCCAAGGGTTCCTCGATGAATACCGCCCTCCCGCCAAAGTCAAGCAATGCGCCGACCGTCTGCGCCGCCAAGCCGACCTCTCCCAGTACACGACTGACAACACCGTCGACGACGTCGACGAAGTCCGGGCTGCTCTAGGCTACGAGCAGCTCGACGTGATTGGCGACTCGTACGGGACGCGACCGGCCCTCGTCTACCTGCGGCGGCATCCCGAGCGGGTGCGCACCGGCATCCTCGATGGCGTGGTGCCGACCAGCGATCGTGCGCCGCTCTTTTTCGCGCGCTCGACGCAGCAGGCGCTCGACGGGCTATTGCGGGAGTGCGCCCAGGACGCCGCCTGCGGCCACGCCTTTCCTCACCTGAAGCGCGAGATCGCCACCGTGTTGCAGCACGCCAAACGACGTCCCGCGCATGTGCGCCTCGTGGACCGCAAGACCGGCGAGCGGTACGAGCTGAACCTGTCGTACTCGGGCGTGGCCCAGACCCTCCGGTACATGCTGTACGACCCGTCGTTCGCGGCCGAGCTGCCGTTGCAGGTCCATCTCGCGGCGCAGGGGAGCTGGCAAGCCTTGGCGGAGACGGCGAGCCTCTTCGCTCGCTACATGACCTCGTCGACGAGCGATGGCTACTTCCTCGGCATCACATGCTCGGAAGACGTTCCGTTCATTCGGGATGAGGAGGTACCCGCCGCCGTTGCCGGCACCTTCCTCGGGGATTTCCGCATACGCCAGCAGCGAGCGGCGTGTGCCGTCTGGCCGGTGACCAAGGTCGCGGAGAGCTTCCTCGCGCCGGTGGTATCCGTCGTGCCGGTGCTGATCATGGCGGGGGGACGCGATCCCGCCACGCCGGCTGCCGATGGCACGTCCGTGGCGCGAGGTCTCGCCAATGGCCGGTACTTGCTAGTCGACGATGCGGGTCACACCCGCGACGGCATGATCGGTCAGGAATGCATCGACGCGCTGTGGACGCAGGTCATCGAGCAGGGAACCGTCGACCGCCTGGACACCTCGTGCGCCTCCCGCATGAAGCCACCACCGTTCATCCTCAGGCCCGAAGACCTCTACCTGGCGCCCAAGGCGACCGGCCAGCGAACGAGCCCGTCATGACAACTTCATGCATGAGATTTCACCGATCTCGATCGTTACGCACGGGACAAGAATCCAACGGGAGGAGATCTTGAAGATTACGAAGATGGGCCCTGTCGCGCTCGCCTGCCTGGGAGGTCTCGTCGCCGGGGCCCAGACGCCCCAGACGCCGCCCCCGGCCGCGACGGCTCCAGCCCCGCCGCCGGCCGCTCAATCCGACGTGGCGAGGTTCAACCTCGCCGCTCAGCAGCTCTCCGGGAAGCTCAGCCGGATCGAGAAGAGCGGCAACGTCCTCGCGGAGATGCAGGGCCTTCAGGCCCTGGAAGCCGAGTATGCCGGAAACGACATGGCGCTCGACGTGATCCGAACGATCCTCGCCCAGCAGGTGATGCCGCGGCTCGGGGATTATGCCGGCGCACACCACTATGGCGACCTCGGCGGCCCTGCGTGGAAAAGCTCGCCGTCCCTTTCCGCGGCGCCCGACGGCTATAGCCCGATCGGCGCGCTGCAGGCCCTCGAGGCCGCGGCCGGGACCCGCCAGGTCGTCATGATCAACGAAGCTCACCACGTCCCGCAGCATCGGGCGTTCACCCTGCAGCTCCTGGCCGCCCTCCGCCGGAAGGGCTTCACCTACTTCGCCGCGGAGACCCTCAGTCCCGACCCGGGCCTGGTCCAACGGGGTTATCCGACCCCGGAGTCGGGCGCCTACATCCAGGAGCCTCTCTATGGCGACCTCGTCCGGACGGCCTTGCGCCTGGGTTATCAAGTCGTTCCGTACGAGGGGGACTCGGGCTTCCAGCCCGGAAAGGGGATCGAGCCGCGCGAGCGCGAGCAGGCCCGGAATCTCGTCGAGCGGATTTTCCAGAAGGACCCGAAAGCCAAGGTGCTCGTCCATGCCGGCTACTCTCACATCCTGAAGACGGCTTCCAGCCCGGGCTCGAAGTGGATGGCGGCGTACTTCAAGGAGTCGACGGGCATCGATCCGCTCACAGTCAATCAGGAGATCATGACCGAGCACAGCGCTCCGGAATTCGAGCACCCGCTCTATCGCTGGGCGGTGGAGCGCGGCCTGGTCGCCGAGCCGGTGGTGCTCAGGAGCGCCGCGGGAGCTCTCTGGTCCTCCTCGCCGGCGATCGACGTGGTGGTGTTCCATCCGCGCAGCCGCTATGAGAACGGCCGGCCCACGTGGCTGCGCATGGGCGGCTTGCGCTCCCCTCTGCCGCTTGTCGCCGGAATCTGCTTCCTGGCTCCGCGCTGCCTGGTTCAGGCCCGGCCCGTCAAGGAGGGGACGGATGCCGTCCCCATCGATCAGATCGTCGCCGAAGCGGGCAAGCCGGCTCCCGCGCTCATGCTCCCGGAAGGAGAATTCGTCGTCCGTGTGGAGGACGCGCAAGGCAAGCTGATCAGTGAGCAAAAAGAGAAGGTCTCCCGGCCGCCGGCCTGATCAAGATAGGTGCTGTGTCGCCCGATTTGGGAATCCACCTCCCGGCTTCGCCGTTCGGCACGCCCCGCCATGACGGAATGACCGATTGGCTGTATCCTTGATAGGAGAGGAGGTAGACATCATGATGGCGAACATTCGTGGAATCGTGCGATGGGTGGCCGTGGCTGGGCTTGCTATCGTCCTGGGACCGCAATCGTGGGCGCATGCCCAGGTCGGCCGCAAGATCCCCGTGGGGGACTATCCGTCCATGAAGGAGGGCTCGCCGGGGCTCGTCCTTATCGAGGTGTCGGACTTCCAGTGCGGGTACTGCGGCCAAAGCGCCCGTGAGGTGCTTCCTTCCATCAGGAAAAACTTCGTTCACGGCGGCCGAGTCGAGCTCGTCTTTCTCGACCTGCCTCTCGAGATGCACTCCCAGGCTTTCAAGGCCGCCACGGCGGCGGCTTGCGCACGCGACCAGAGCAAGTTTTGGGAAATGCATGACGTTCTGTTTGAGAATCAACGGGCCCTGACTCCAGACCGGTTGCCAGGCTATGCCGAAGCGCTCGGCCTGGACATGGCGGCCTTCCAGAAGTGCCTCTCCGGCAGGCGCCATGATGGAGAGATCCGCGGCAACATCCGAGCTGCCAACATGCTTGGCATCTCCGGCACTCCGGCCTACGTGCTGGCGCGCCGGGTTCCGGGCGCCGACAAGGTCCAGGTCCTGGAGATCGTCCACGGCGTGCGGCCGTACGAGGAGATGGAGCAGAAGCTCAACGCTCTTCTGGCCTCGAAGTAGGCACCGGAGAAGTCTGGGTGGAAACACTGCTTGTCGTTCTTTCAGCGAGTAGAAGTCGACGAATGGCCGAACCTGGAAGAAATGGGAACTCCAGCGTACGTCAAATGGGCTGAGGCGGCGGGTCCTCTATACGGGGCACCTGGGGGGCGGATGGCGACCCCGAAGCTTTGCCGGGGCCGCTTCGCCGGGGTGAGGTGCCGTCACACGCAGGTATAGAGCGAGCCGTTCGCCGCCGGTGGTGAGCGGGCCCTAGAAACAGATGTCGACGCAGTCGAACCGCGGGTCCGAGATGCAGCAGTGCGTGACCGGATCGTACTTGGGATGGCACAACCCTGGGAGACCATCGCAGGGGCTCGATGCGAGGGCTTGGTCCAAACCCAGAACCGGGGCCAAGGACAACAGGACAACGAGCAACAGCGCGAGCTTACAGAGCCTGATCTTCATAGTGCACTCCTTCTTCAGGGAGCAGGGCCTTTCCATGCTCCATAAGCTAAGGTGCTCGCGGGCCCTCCAGGCGCGCCAAAACAGGTGCCTCTGTCATTTTGGAAGCCGCCTCCATTTGCCCGGTTGGGGACCCTGACAGCGAGTAACCCGCCTGGCGATGTCGCCGGAGCCGCCGACGGCGAGGTCGATGCGTGGTAGCCTTTCTCGGTGTTTCACTTCCTTTTTAAGAAGAGGCGACGCGAAGAGCTACGCCGGAGACCCCTTCCCGCCGAGCAGCGCGCGATCATCCGGCGCAACGTTCCCTACGTCGCCACCTTGTCCGACGACGACCAGCGAGAGCTCGAGGGCCACATTCAGGTCTTCGTCGCCGAAAAATCCTTCGAAGGGTGCGGCGGCCTCGCGATGACGGACGAGATCAAGCTCACCATCGCGGCACAGGCCTGCCTTCTCCTCTTGCACCGAGAGACCGACTATTATCCCGATCTCGGGTCGATCCTCGTCTATCCCAGTACGTACGTCGTCAAGAACACCCGCCAGAAGATCGGCGACCTTATCGTCGAGAGCGACCAGGTGCGCCTGGGCGAGTCCTGGGTCCGCGGGGCTGTGGTGCTCTCGTGGGACGCTGTCCGGCGCGGCGCGGCGGACCCGCACGACGGCCGCAACGTCGTGCTCCACGAGTTTGCGCACCAGCTCGACGCCGAAGACGGCGCCATGAACGGCGCGCCCGACCTCGGCCGGCGTGCCTCGTATTCCGCATGGGCTCACGCGCTCGGCACCGAGTACGAAGAGCTGCTCGCGCGGGTCGCCACGCACCAGCCCGCTGACATCGACACCTACGGAGCCACCAGCCCGGCCGAGTTCTTCGCGGTGGTAACCGAGGCATTCTTCGAGACGGGCGGGCAGCTCAAACGCAAGCACCCTGAGCTTTACGAGGTGCTGCGGGCCTTCTACCAGCAGGACCCGGCAGCCTGATTCCAAGCACGGAGGCGCCAGCAGAAGTGCCAGGCTCTTCTATAGTTGAAGCGGCCAAGAGGCCTGTGAACGGCTTCCGAGGAACTCCCGGGGGAACTCTTGACACCTGCACCTGGGGGTTGCTAGCTTTGCGTTGGATGTTCGAAGTAACACAATAACATCTCGAGGAGGATTGCGAATGTTGAAGAACCTCGTGTCGCTTGCCGTTCTGGCTGTAGCTCTCCTGACCTTTTCGACGGTGTTTGCCAGCCCGGCTCCAGCGGGCGACGAGGCTTTCCTCGCCAGTCTGCAGGCTCCGCAGGCTCCGGCTCTGCCCAGCGCCGATCGGGCGCAGGCGCCGGTGCCGATGGCCTGCACGTTTGGGTGCCAGTCGTGCACTTTCAATGGCCGAGTTGGCCTGCAATTTTGCACCACCTGCAACGGTGTCAAGTCTTGCGGGTCCTGCGCTCAGCTCTGCGGGTTCTGACCTTCGAATCTTCCTGGTCCGCCCGGCCGCCCGGGCCCCCGCGTTGACAGCGTCGGGAGGGACGTAGGCCAGTCGCTCGCCGGGATATACTGCAAACGTGGCAATGAACGAGAACAGCACCGGCCGAAAGGCTATACGCATCGCAAGCATGGGTCATGCGGCCTTTGCTGCAACCATGATCGCCCTCGGGATCCTGGGTTTGGTCAAGCGCGAATTCGCCCCGATATGGGAGCCGGTGCCCAAGGGTGTGCCCGCACGCTCGATGCTGATCTATCTCTGCGCCCTCGTTTCCCTGGCATCCGGCATAGGCCTGTTCTGGCAACGCGCCGCCGGCGCCGCTGCTCGCGTACTGCTCGCCTTTCTCCTGCTGTGGATGCTGCTGTTGAGACTTCCGCTCGTCGTCATCTCGTTCGCCGTGAACACTTGGTATTCAAGCTGCCAGACCGCGGTGATGGTGGCAGCCGCTTGGGTGCTCTATGCCTGGTTCGCTGCTGACCGTGACAGGCAGCGGCTCGGCTTCGCCACCGGCGACAAAGGCGTGCGTATCGCGAGGGTGCTCTATGGCCTGGCCTTGATCCCCTTTGGCTTGGCTCACTTCCTCTATCTCCAGGCGACCGCACCCTTGGTGCCTGCCTGGCTGCCAGCGCATGTGGCCTGGGCGTATTTCACCGGCGGCACATTCGTCGCGGCGGGCATCGCGGTGCTCATCGGTGTGTATGCAAGGCTGGCGGCCGCACTCTCGGCGCTGCAGATCGGTCTGTTCACGCTGCTGGTGTGGGTACCGGTCGTGGCGTCGGGCGCCAACGCCTCCCAGTGGGCTGAGCTCGTCGTCTCCTGGTCGCTGATGGCCGGCGGCTGGGTGGTGGCGGATTCCTACCGCGACATTTCCTGGCTCGCCGTGGGCAAGCGGTAGCGCAGGCGGCTGGTGATCCCTCTCGGAGGGTGGCGGCGGGGGAGTCGACCGCACCTTCGAGCGCAGGGTCGGTCCCATGAAAGAAGAATTTAGGCGTCAGGAGAACCGACCTACTCGCACGCGATCGTCACCGTCGCCGGCTCGGACTCCAGGTTGATCGGCGCGGCGCGCAGCTTCTGCCAGACGACCAGCTTCTGGTGCGGCGCGCCGACCTTCCAGGTGCTCGTGATCTTCTGCTCGGGCCCTTTCACCTGAAGCCACTGGATGTCGCTCCAGACGCCGTCGCTGCGCTCCCAGCGCATCCGCCACCGGTTGGGATAGGTCCCGTTGCGCAGCTTGCCGGTGAACCGCAGCTCCACCGGGCAGGGGCCGGCGTAGGTCCGCGGCTGGGCCCCGACGTCGAGACGGAGCCGGTTGGGCCGGAGCCTCGATGACTCGACGAAGCTCTTCACGTCGTACTCCGGTCTCCAGGCGGTCACCCGGATCGACTGCACCTGTGCCTCGGAGCGCGTCAGGTCGAACCCGTCGCCATTGGCGGGTTCTCCGGAGGGCCAGCCGGCCAGCGTCGCGGTCACGGCCCAGCGGCCGGCCTGGGGCAGAGTGGTCCTCATTCTCGCGGCGCGGGCGAAGTCGGTGTAATCCTGCACCCAGAGCTTGATCGTGTAGGTGAGGCTGTCGTTGCCCGACCAGGTCGCGTAGGGCCGGCTCCATCCCAGGGCGCTGGTGAGCGCGCGGGCGGCGATCGGCGTCTTGAAGTGGAGATGCACATAGGGACCGTCGATGTTCTGGTCCTCCCTGAGCGTGGCGCCCAGACGGGGCAGGAGGGGCCCCAGGGCCGCCTTCAGCTCGCCGAGTTTCTGGGTGGATTCGAGGGCCTGGCGCAGGGCGATCACCGGCGGCTCGGCCGGCGGGTTCCCTGACCCACCCACAGGGGATCCCGCCGCCAGGCAACCGGCAAGGATTCCCAGGAGCGCTCGTCGGTTTCTTCGAGTCATGTCACGACCTTCCATCCCCCTTTGGACTCCCGGCAGGGCCTCCCGGTTCCCACGCCGTCCCGCGTCGCCCCCCGTCCGCCTTTTTGCTTTCATTTGCCGCAGTTTGACGCCCCCGGGCGGGGGTGTTAGGCTTCTGCCTGTCCTCCCGGCAGACGCGGACCTCTTCGACCATGGACGAACGCCACCGCTCGGACTCCCGCAACGTCCTCTCCCGAGGGGACTCCGATACCGACGATATCGATCTCTCGCCGCTCCACGAGAGCGGAGCGACGCAGACCTTCGAGGGCAGCAGCCGCGGCAGCGGCGGCAGCGGCCCGATGCACGTGGAGTCGGAGGCCGACGTCATATTGATCGCGCATCCCGAGAGCCAGCGCCTGGGCTCCCGCTTCCGCCTCTCCCCGGGCACCACCCTGGAGATCGGCCGTTCGGCCGCCGTGGGCATCAGCCTGCCGGAGGTGATGTCGATCTCGCGCAAGCACGCCCGCCTGCGCTACATGGGGCCGGTGGTCACCGTCGAGGATCTGGGCAGCACCAATGGAACCTACGTCAACGGCCAGCCCATCCACGGCCGCACGGTGCTGAAGAGCGGCGACCGCTTCCAGACCGCCGCCGTCCACTTCAAGTTCCTGCACGAGGCCGACGTCGAGAGCGCCTATCACCTCGCCATTTACGAGCTGGTGGCCAAGGACGGCCTCACCGAGATTTTCAACAAGCGAAAGTTCGACGAGGAGCTGCAGCGCGAGCTTCCCCGCGCCCAGCGCCACGCGCGGCCTTTGTCGCTGATCATCTTCGACCTCGACGAGTTCAAGACGATCAACGACAACTACGGCCACCTCTGCGGCGACTTCATTCTCAAGCAGGTGGCCTCGATCGCCCGCGAGCTGGTGCGCCCCGAGCAGATGCTCGCCCGGGTCGGCGGCGACGAGTTCGTCATCCTGGCTCCCGAGACCACGGCCGAGGGCGCCGAGGTGATGGCCAGCAAGCTGCGCGACAAGGTCGCCAACTTCGACCATCGCTACGGCGACATCAAGATCTCCGTGAGCTGCTCCTTCGGAGTCGCCGAGCTGCGCAAGGAGATGACCTCTCCCCATGAGCTCTACCAGGCCGCCGACGACGCCCTGCTGCTCTCCAAGCGCAGCGGGCGCAACCGGGTGGCGGTGCAGACGGGGTAGGGGGTTTCAGGATTTCGGGCGCCGGACCAGCCCGTCCAGCTTCGCCAGCCACGCCTCCATCCCCATCCCGCTGCGGGCCGAGATCTCCAGCACTTCCAGGCCGGGGCGCACTTCCTGAATGTTGCGGTGCGCCTCTTCGCGGTCGAACCCCACGGCTTCGGCGATGTCCATCTTGGTGAGGATCGCGAGGTCCGCGCCGCTGAAGATCGTCGGGTACTTGAGCGGCTTGTCCTCGCCCTCGGTCACCGAGAGGAGGACGACGCGCAGGTTCTCCCCCAGGTCGTAGCTCGCCGGGCAGACGAGGTTGCCGACGTTCTCGATGAAGAGGTAGTCGAGGTCCGCGAGATTCCAGTCCGCGAGGGCCGAGCCCACCATCTCGGCTTCGAGGTGGCAGACGGTGCCGGTGACGATCTGGCGCACGGGCGCTCCGCTGCGTCCCAGTCGTTCCGCGTCCCTTTCGGTCGCCAGGTCGCCCACCAGCGCGGCGACGCGGCAGCGGGCGTGTAACGCTGTAAGGGTGGCTTGTAAAAAAGCGGTCTTTCCCGAACCCGGGCTGGACACGAGATTGACGACGAAGACGTTCGAAGCTTCGAAGCGCTGCCGCAGACCGTGGGCGAGAAGGTCGTTTTTCTTGAGGATCCCCTGCCGGACTTCAACGATCCTGGACTGCATTCTCTGAGATCTCCAAAGCTGTCAGCTCGAGCTCCCGGCCGCTCACGATATCGGGCGTCGGAGTGTCGCACACCGGACAGCGAAAGTGTTGCAGGCTCGGCAGTTGCCGCTCCTCACAGCATTGCGGGCACAAGACGGTGACGGGGACCTCCGTAATCTGGAGACGGGCGCCCTCGATCGCCGTGCCCGCCGCGGCGAGGTCGAACGAGAACTCCAGGGCCTCGCGAACGACCCCGGAAAGCGCCCCCAGACGCAGGTGGAGCGCCTCGACCCGCACGTCGCCCTGACGCTCTGCCTCCTCGCACGCCGCCTCGATGAGGCTCAGGGCGATCGAGAGCTCGTGCATGCGGGGAGGATACACCCGAAGCAGGGCCTCTCCTGGCATTTTGTTTGCTTGAAACATTGTGTCGACACGGGGATAACCCCATGGATACCCTTACGTGCATGGGGGATTCGCAGGCTCCCTCGCGTCGTCCTCGGGGGGGTGAGGTGACGGTCGTGCAAGGTTCGCTCAAAGTAGTTCCCTTCGCTTCACAAGCCCCCATCCCCGGGTTTCTCTCCTTCCCGTATCCATCAGATCCACTCGATCCTTCTCCTTCTCTCCTGAAAGGGGGTAGCGAATGGCGTCGACGGCAAGTGCTGCCAAGCCGGCCGAAGAACCGGTAGTGCACATCCTCTGGATCAACGCGGGCCTGAGCTGCGACGGCGACTCGGTCGCCCTCACCGCGGCGACGCAGCCGAGCATCGAGGAGATCGCCATGGGGGCCCTGCCGGGGCTGCCCAAGATCGCGGTGCACTGGCCGCTGATCGACTTCGAGTGCGGCCCGGTGGGCGGCGCGGACGACTTCATCGAATGGTTCTTCAAGGGCGAGCGGGGAGAGATCGATCCCTTCGTGCTGGTGATTGAGGGCTCGATTCCCAACGAGGCGATCAAGAAGGAAGGATATTGGTGCGGCTTCGGCAACAACCCGGCGACGGGCCAGCCGATGACCACCAGCGAGTGGATCGACCGCTTGGCGCCGAAGGCGCTGGCGGTGCTGGCGGTGGGCACCTGCGCCACCTACGGCGGCATCCATGCCATGGCCGGCAACCCGACGGGCGCCATGGGCGTGCCCGATTATCTGGGCTGGAGCTGGAAGTCGAAGGCCGGCCTGCCGATCGTCTGCGTTCCCGGCTGCCCCATCCATCCCGACAACCTCTCCGAGACCATCCTTTATCTGCTCTATCAGGCGACCGGCCAGGCGCCGATGATCCCGCTCGACGAGGAGCTGCGCCCCACGTGGCTCTTCGGCCATACGGTGCACGAGGGGTGCGACCGCGCCGGCTATTACGAGCAGGGCGACTTCGCCCATGAGTACGGCTCGCCGAAGTGCATCGTGAAGCTCGGCTGCTGGGGCCCGGTGGTGAAGTGCAACGTGCCCAAGCGCGGCTGGATCAACGGCGTCGGTGGCTGCCCCAACGTCGGCGGCATCTGCATCGGCTGCACCATGCCGGGCTTCCCGGACAAGTTCATGCCGTTCATGGACGAGCCGCCCGGCGCCACGGTCTCGACCATGGCGAGCGGCCTCTACGGCAGTGTGATTCGGGGTCTACGCGGCATTACGGCGAAGACCGTGGACAAGGAACCCAAGTGGCGTCACCGCGGCAAGGAGCTGACGACGGGTTATCAAAAGACTTGGTAGGCCGAGCCAAGGACTCTAGCGCTGAGAGCTTCAAACCATATTCAGGAAAGGGGAGCCGAAGATGCCGACCGCGACCCAGGGGGCCAACCCGAACCTTGTCGAGATGCATTGGGATCCGATCACGAGAATCGTCGGTAGCCTGGGGATCTACACCAAGATCGACTTCGGTCAGAAGAAGGTCGCGGAGTGCCACAGCACCTCTTCGATCTTCCGAGGCTACAGCATCTTCATGAAGGGCAAGGATCCCCGCGACGCCCACTTCATCACCAGCCGCATTTGCGGCATCTGCGGCGACAATCACTGCACCTGCTCCTGCTATGCGCAGCAGATGGCCTACGGCGTCCAGCCGCCGCACCTCGGCGAGTGGATGGTCAACCTCGGCGAGGCCGCCGAGTACATGTTCGATCACAACATCTTCCAGGAAAACCTGGTCGGCGTCGACTTCTGCGAGAAGATGGTGCGCGAGACCAACCCCGGCGTGTGGGAGAAGGCCGCGGTCACCGAGGCGCCGCACGCCGGCGACCACGGCTACCGCACCATCGGCGACATCATGAAGTCGCTCAATCCGTTCGAGGGCGAGTTCTACCGCGAAGCGCTGCAGATGAGCCGCATGACGCGCGAGATGTTCTGCCTGATGGAAGGGCGCCACGTTCATCCGTCGACCCTCTATCCAGGCGGCGTGGGGGCGGTCGCGACCATCCAGCTCTTCACCGACTACCTTACCCGCCTGATGCGTTACGTCGAGTTCATGAAGCGGGTCGTTCCCATGCACGACGATCTTTTCGACTTCTTCTACGAGGCGATGCCCGGCTACGAGCAGGTGGGCAACCGTCGCATTCTGCTCGGCTGCTGGGGCAGCTTCCAGGACCCCGAGGTCTGCAACTTCAACTATAAGGACATGACCAAGTGGGGCGACCGGATGTTCGTCACCCCCGGCGTCGTGGTCGACGGCAAGCTGGTCACCCACGACCTGGTGAAGATCAACCTCGGCATCCGCATCCTCCTCGGCAGCTCCTACTACGAGGACTGGAAGGGGCATGAGATTTTCGTCAAAAACGATCCGCTGGGCAACCCCGTCGACGAGCATCATCCCTGGAACCAGCACACCATCCCCAAGCCCCAGAAGCGGGACTTCGACGGCAACTACAGCTGGGTGATGTCGCCGCGCTGGTATGACGGCAAGGACCACCTGGCGCTCGACACCGGCGGCGGCCCGCTGGCGCGCCTGTGGGCCACCGCCCTCGCCGGCCTGGTGGACTGCGGCGGCTATGTCAAGGCGACCGGCAACAGCGTTGTGTTCAATCTGCCAAAAACCGTGCTGAAGCCGGCGGTCACCTTCGAGTGGAAGGTGCCGAAGTGGAGCAACACCATCGAGCGCAACCGCGCCCGCACCTACTTCCAGGCGTACGCCGCCTGCTGCGCCCTGTACTTCATGGAGCAGGCCCTCAAGGAAGTTCGGGCCGGCCACACCAAGACCTGGGAGCCGTTCAAGGTCCCCGAGGACGCCATCGGCTGCGGCTTCACCGAGGCGGTGCGCGGCGTGCTCTCGCACCACTTGGTGATCCGCGACGGCAAGATCGCCAACTACCACCCCTATCCGCCGACGCCCTGGAACGCCAATCCGCGCGACGTCTACGGCACGCCGGGACCTTACGAGGACGCGGTCACCGGCTGCCCGATTTTCGAGGAGAACCGCGGCGACAAGTTCAAGGGCATCGACATCATGCGCACGGTACGCAGCTTCGATCCGTGCCTGCCCTGTGGCGTACACATGACCCTGCCCAACGGCCGGGTCGTCGAGCAGCGGCATTCGCCGGCGACGCTGAACATGCTGGCCCCGGGGACATAGGTAGGGGGACGTAGATATGGCGGCAACGTCGCGGGACAACGAGCTGCGTGCGGCCGGCGACCGCATCGAGATCCTCATGGGCGAGCTCGCCGCCGCCAGCCCCGCCGTCCGGGGCAAAGCCGAAGAGCTGGTGCGGCTGCTGATGCAGCTCTACGGCGCCGGGCTCGAGCGCATCCTGACCATCGTCGACAATATCGACGACGCCGGTCAGGCGGCGGCCGGGCCCATCTTCGCCAGGCTGGCGGCGGACGACCTCGTCGCCAGTCTCCTGGTGGTTCACGATCTGCACCCGCTCGACCTGGAGACCCGGGTGGCGCGGGCGCTGGACCACGTACGCCCCGATCTCGGCTTGCACGGCGACGAGGTCGAGCTCCTGGGAGTGGAGGACGGCGTGGTGCGGCTGCGGCTGGAAGGGAAGGCCTCGACCGCCCCCGCAAAGCGGGCGATCGAAAAGGCGATCCAGGAGGCCGCTCCGGACATCGCGCGCATCGAGGTGGAGGGGGCGCTGGTGCAGATCGGAGGCAGAGGGGGCCTCAAGTCCTCGACCGCCAGGGGGGGCACCGCTTGACCGATTCCTCCGGTGCGTCGGAGGCGATCGGCCGGCTCCGAGAGCTTCTGAAACCCCGTCCCCGCGCGGCCGCCGAAGAGCGATGCGAGCTCTGCGGCGTGCCCATCCCACCCGAGCATCGCCACCTGGTCAACGTGGAGACTCGGAGCCTGGTGTGTGCCTGCCGGCCGTGCGGCCTGCTGTTCACGCAACGCGGAGCGGCGGGCGGCAAGTACCGCACCGTTCCCGAGCGCTACCTCTTCGTCCGCGATCTCGTGCTCACCGAGGCGCAGTGGGAGAGTCTCCAGATCCCGGTCAGCATCGCGTTCTTCTTTCACAACAGCACCCTCGGCCACAGCACCGCTTTCTATCCCAGCCCGGCCGGGGCCACCGAGTCGCTCCTGCCGCTCGGCATCTGGGAGGAGCTGACCGCGACGAACCCGCTGCTCGCGAGCCTCGAGCCGGACGTCGAGGCGCTGCTCGTCTATAAACGATCCGATGGCTTCGAGTGCTACGTCGTGCCGATCGACGCCTGCTACGAGCTGGTGGGCCGCATCCGCCTGCGCTGGAAAGGTTTTCAAGGCGGTGAGGAGGCTTGGACGGCGATCGACGCCTTCTTCGCCGGGGTGCGTGAAAAGAGCCGGGAGCCTTCCGAGGGGCGGTCTTCTGGGGATCGGCTTTCTGGGGATCAATCATGGCCGACCTGACCTTTCAGGTTATCGGGGCGCGAGCCGAGCCCTACGCGGCGGTGCCGACAATCCTCTTTCAGATGCGAATCGAGGAGGCGAGCGGCCAGCGCATCCACGCCGTCGCGCTGCGCTGCCAGGTGCAGATCCAGCCGAACCGGCGCTCTCACTCGTCGGCTGAGCAGGCGAAGCTGCTGGAGATGTTCGGCGAGCCCGCGCGCTGGGGCGACACCCTGAAGCCGCTGCACTGGACGATCGTCACCGTCATGGTTCCCAGCTTTCAGGGCGCCGTCACGGTGGACCTGCCCATGACCTGCACCTATGACTTCGAGGTCGCCGCCGCGAAGTACTTCGAGGGTCTGGACGACGGCGAGATCCCCCTCCTCTTCCTGTTCAGCGGCACCATCTTCACCCCAGGCGCCTCCGGCTTCATGGTCGAGCGGGTGCCGTGGGAGAAGGAGGCGGCCTTCCGGCTGCCGGTGCGCGTCTGGCGGGAGGTCATGGATCACTACTTTCCCCATGGCGCCTGGATCCGGATGCAGCGCGAGAGCCTCGGCGCCCTGCAGCGTTTCAAGGCCGAGCGCGCGCTGCCAACCTGGGACGATACGGTGGCGGCGCTGCTCGCCTGCGTCCCCGCGAGCGAGGTGCCGTCTTGAGCTTCGAGCTGGCGCAGAAGGTGGCGGACGCGATCCTCTACGAGGGCTACGTGCTCTATCCCTACCGCGCCTCGTCGTCGAAGAACAAGGTGCGCTTCCAGTGGGGCGTCGTGGCCCCGCGCGAATATTCGGAAGCGGGTGGGTCCGAGCCCTGGGAGATGCAGACCGAATGCCTCGTCGAGCCCGGCGTCGCTCCGCGAATCGAGCTGAAGGTCCGTGGCCTCCAGCTCCAGGAGCGTCTGGTGGAGGAGGCGGCCGGTCCCGATGCGTTCAAGGCCGTCGAGTTCCTCAATGTCGGCGACGAGATGCTGGTCGCCTGGGACGAGGGGATCGAAGCGGATCTGGAGATGGGCGGTATCGATCTCCGCGACCTGGCGCGGCAAGGTACGGAGCGGCGGATCGTCTTCGATCTCCCCGGCGGCAGCGACGTCGAGGAGCTGCGATCGCAAGAGTTTTCCGAGCCCTGCGGCCGGCTGGTGCGGCGGCGGTGGACCATCTCGGCGGCCATCCGGCTGTCGGCTGAAAAAGTGGATGAGTATCTTCGCCTGCGGGTGCGCATCGAAAATCTGACGCCCGTGCCGGAAGGCATGGATCGCGAGGAGGCGTTGCGCCGCTCCCTGGTTTCCGCCCACACGATGCTTGCGGTGCGCGACGGCCGGTTTGTCTCGCTGCTCGATCCGCCGCCGGAGGCGGCCGAGGCCGTGGCCGGATGCGTCAATCTGCACACCTGGCCCGTGCTCGCCGGCCCGGAAGGGAGCGGCGACGTCATATTGTCGTCGCCGATCATCCTCTACGATCATCCGGCGATCGCTCCGGAAAGCCCCAACGATCTCTGCGATGCCACCGAGATCGACGAGATCCTGACTCTGCGCATCATGACTCTGACGGAGGAGGAGAAGCGCGAGGCGCGGGGCACCGACCCGCGGGCGCGGCGCATCGTCGACCGCGCCGACGCCATTCCGGATGAGATCCTGGAACGATTGCACGGCGCGGTGCGCTCGCTGCGGCCGGCGGATGCGGAGCCGCCGGCGGCCGCGCCTAAAATCCCGGGCTGGGAAGAGTTCCTCAATCCGCCGGGCGAGACGCCGCCGGAAGAGGCCACGCTCACCATCGCCGACGTCCTCGTGGGCAAGGGCTCGCGAGTGCGGCTGCGGCCGTCGCGCCGCGCCGATTCGATGGACTTCTTCCTCGCCGGCCGCGACGCCCGGGTGACGGGTATCTACCGCGACGTGGAAGACGCGTGCTACGTCGCGGTGTCGCTGGAGGAAGACGATCCGACGGGCGATCTGCATGAGGCGACCGGGCGGTTTTTCTATTTCTATCCCGACGAGATCGAGCCGCTTTCGGAAAGGATTATCGGGGACAGGCCATGAGCTCCGGCGTCCTGGTGGCGGGCATCGGCAACATCTTCCTCGGTGACGACGGCTTCGGCGTCGAGGTGGTGCGCCGGCTGGCCGGCAGGCCGCTGCCGCCGGGCGTGTGGGTCACCGACTTCGGCATCCGCGGCCTCCATCTCGCCTTCGACCTGCTGGAGCATCCGGACGATATGCTGCTCCTCGTCGACGTCACGCCGCGAGGGGGCGAGCCGGGCACGGTCTATCTGATCGAGCCGGATCTGGAAACGCTGGCGGGTCCTGGCGGCCCGGCGGACGCGCACGACATGACTCCCGCCGCGGTCTTTGGACTTCTGCGCTCGCTGGGGGGCACGCCCGGGCGGGTCCTCATCGTGGGCTGTGAGCCGCTCTCGACGGAGGAGGAGATGGGGTTGAGCCCGCCGGTCGAAGGCGCCGTCGATGAGGCCGTCGCGCTGATCCTCGACGTATTGACCCGAGAAAGCTCGCGGGAGAACCTTGCCGGCAATCCGGCCGGAACTTTGCAAGAGAGAGGTTTATGAGAATGAATGCCTGGAGTTGGGTTCTGATCGTCTTCGGCGTCCTGATCGTCGGGTTGTTCGCCATTCAGGCGCCGGAGATCGCCCGCTACGTGCGGATCAAGCGGATGTAGCGGAACCCGGACCTCACGTCCGGGAGTCGACTGAGGAGGTTTGCCATGTGCCTGGCGATCCCAGGGAAGGTTGTGGAGTTCGTGACCGAGACGCCGCATCTGGCACTCGTCGAGGTCTCGGGCGTCAAGCGTCAGGTCAACGTCGACCTGCTGACCGAGGAGGGGCTCGGCCTCGGGGACTGGGTACTCATCCATGTCGGCTTCGCGATGAGCAAGATCAGCGAGGCCGCCGCCGAGGAGCAGATGCGAATGCTTTCGATGATGGGGGAGGACCACGAGGCCATGCTGGAAATCGAGGGCTACCAGTTTGGCCAGGATCCTTCCTGAGAGGGAGAGGCGCGCCATGAAGTACGTCGACGAGTTCCGCGATCCGAAGCTCATCCGTCAGGCGGCCGAAGAGATCCGCCGGCTGGCGAGGCCCGAACGGCATTACCGGATCATGGAGGTGTGCGGCGGCCACACCCACGCCATCTACCGCTTCGGCCTGGAGGGTCTGCTGCCGGAGAATGTCGAGCTCATCCATGGCCCCGGCTGCCCGGTCTGCGTGCTGCCCATGGGCCGCACCGACGACGGCCTGACCCTGGCCGAACTGCCGGGCGTCGTCTTCACCGCCTTCGGCGATGTCATGCGAGTGCCGGGCACCAAAGGGAGCCCGCTGGAGCACAAGGCGCGGGGGGCTGAGATCCGCATGGTCTACTCGCCGCTCGACGCGATCAAGCTGGCGCAGACGAATCCCGGCAAGCACATCGTCTTTTTCTCAATCGGCTTCGAGACCACGGCGCCCTCGACGGCGCTGACGATCCTCAAGGCGCGCGAGCTCGGGCTCGACAACTTCTCGGTTTTTTGTAACCACGTCACGATCATTCCCGCCATCCGCGCCATCCTGGACTCGCCGGACATGCGGCTGGACGCTTTCGTGGGCCCCGGTCACGTCTCGACCGTCATCGGCTGCCGGCCCTATGAGTTCATCGCCCAGGATTATGGAAAACCGATCGTCGTCTCAGGATTCGAGCCGCTGGACATCCTGCAATCGATTGTAATGATTCTGCACCAGCTCGCGGAGGGGCGGTCCGAGGTCGAGAACCAGTACGCGCGGGTGGTGCCGTGGGAAGGAAACATGCCGGCGCTACGGGTGCTGGAAGAGGTGTTCGAGCTGCGGCCGTACTTCGAGTGGCGGGGGCTCGGCTTCATTTCCCAGAGCGCGCTCAAGCTGCGCGACGAGTTTTCGCACTGGGACTCCGAGCGGCGCTTCGACGTGCCCGGCATCCGGGTGACCGATCCCAAGGCCGCGCAGTGCGGCGAGGTGCTCAAGGGAGTGCTCAAGCCGCCGCAATGCAAGCTCTTCGGTACCGAGTGCACGCCCGAAAGGCCTGTGGGCGCGCTCATGGTCTCCTCCGAGGGAGCGTGCGCCGCCTATTACAACTACGTGCACCGGATGGCGATGGCCGGCGCGGCCGAGAGCCTATGAAGACCCTCGAGGAAGAGGTGAGCGCAGCGCTCCCTCGGGTTCGCTTCAAGGACGCCCGCATCGAAATGGCCCACGGCGCCGGGGGCAAGGCGAGCCGGCGATTGATCGAAGGCCTGATCGTGCCGCTCCTCGGCGGCCCTCTCCTGGCCCCCCTCGCCGACGCCGCTTATTTGGACGTGGACGGCGCCCGCCTCGCCATGACCGCTGACAGTTTCGTGGTGCGACCTCTCCGTTTCCCCGGCGGCTCGATCGGCGAGCTGGCGGTCAACGGCACGGTGAACGACCTCGCCGTCTCGGCGGCCAAACCGCTGGCCTTGCTCCTCACCTTCGTGATCGAAGAGGGGATTTCAACCGACACCCTCGAAGCCGAGCTGAGGGCGATCGCGGACGCCGCGCAACGGGCCGGGGTCCAGGTCGTGGGCGGCGACACCAAGGTCGTCGAGCACGGCAAGGCGGACGGTATCTACATCACGACCGCCGGAGTCGGCCGGGCCGACCCGCGGGCACACCTCTCGGCGCAGTCCGTGCGCCCCGGCGATCAGGTAATCCTCTCCGGCCCCATCGGAGATCACGGCATCACCATCCTGCTCGCCCGAGGAGAGATCGACCTCGAGGCCGACCTGCGTTCGGACACGCGCTCGGTCTACCCCTTCGTGGAGGCGATCCTCAATGTGGCCGCCCCCGGCCTGCGCTGGATTCGCGATCCCACGCGAGGAGGCGTCGCCACCGCCCTCAACGAGCTGGCGAGGGACAGCGGCCTCGGTATCGTCCTCCAGGAGGAAGAGATCCCCGTGCGGGAAGCCGTGAGGGGAGCCTGCGAGCTGCTGGGCCTCGATCCGCTGCATATTGCCAACGAGGGCCAGTTCCTGGCCGTCGTCGCCCCCGAGCTGGCCGACGAGGCCCTGGCCGTCGTGAGGGCCGTTCCGGGCGGCGGCGAAGCCGTGATCATCGGCGAGGTGCGAGAGCAGCCCCGACGCACCGTGCTCGCCAGAGCCTCCTACGGCGGCACGCGGGTGGTGGACATGCTGGTAGGGGATCCGTTGCCTCGGATCTGTTGAGTCGCAGTACGGGCCGAATCTGCTGATACGTAGGTCCGGGCCAAAGGTCCGGGATTCCTCAGCCCAGCCCAACGGGCTGGGTTTCGATTCGGCCGACCGATCCTGCGCCCCAACGGGGCGCGATAATGGCTTCGATGGTCCGGCATCGCCGAAACCCAGGACCGCGCCATTCGCTGAGGAATCACGGCCTTTCAGGCCATCGTGATATTCATGCCGGTTATTTCCCCCAGCGCTGCAAGCACCGCCTCGATCTCAGTGTCGGACTTGCCCATCTTGTGGAGCAGGCTCGCATAGTTACCGACGGCTGCCCGTAGATGCGGATGCTCATGCTCAGTTCGTCGCGTGAAATCGAGGAAGATAACTAAGACACGACGCATCAGAGGCTCGGCCTCGCTGAAGCGGTTCGTGGCCTGGAGCATCTGAGCAAGATTGTTGAGATCGGTGGCAACGTTGGGCTGAGCTTTCCCGAAATTCTTTTCGTCGATTTCGAGTGCTCTTCGCATCAGCGGCTCGGCCTCGCTGAGCCGGTCCGTATCTTGGAGCAACTGCGCCAGATTGTTGAGTCGGACGGCGACGATTGGATGTTCTGGCCAGAAACTGTTTTCGTCAATCTCGAGCGCTCGGCGTATCAGCGGCTCGGCTTCGCCATGGCGGTTTGTGATCTGGAGCAAATAAGCTAGATTGTTTAGGTCTCGCGCGATGTCGGGGTGTGTAGTCCCGAAACTCTTTTCGTCGATCTCGAGCGCACGTCGCAGCAGCGGTTCGGCCTCGCTAAGCCGGTTCATGTCCTTGAACAATGCGGCTAGGTTGTTGAGTCGGATAGCGATGCTGGGGTGTTTCTCAGTAGGGTAGTTCTTCTCGTCGATTTCGAGTGCGCGCCGCATCAGAGGCTCCGCCTCGCTGAGGCGGCCTGTGGCCTGGAGCAATTGCCCTAGGCTGTTAAGGGCCACCGCAACATGAGGTTGATCTTCACCGAGACTTCTCTCAAAGATAGTTACTGCCGAGCGCATTAGCGGTTCGGCCTCGCTTAGCCGATTAGTAACGAGGAGCAACAACCCCAAATCATTGAGGTCTCGGGCGACATTCGGGTGCCCCTTCCCGAAGGTTCTCTCGTCGATTTCGAGAGCCCGACGCATAAGCGGCTCGGCATCGCCAAGCAAATACTTGGCAAAGCGCAGTTGGGCCAGTCGGTTCATTAGGCGAGTAGTGGGATCGGCAATGTCAGCGGTGTTGGCAAATAACACCACGGCGCCGACATGGGGTGCGAGAGGATCAAGGACCGGCCAAGTTCGCACGTCCTTGGGGTCGCCCGTGAAGGCAGCGTTCACCCAGCGGAGTGCCTCGCTGAGAATTTCCGACAACGGCTCAGTGTCGGAGTTACGCCTCAGACTGCGCCGGGTGACATCCTGGACCAGCCGATGAACGGTGAAGGTCGGCGTTTCCCCGTCGCGGGTCACCAGGGAATAGGTCGCCAGTTCCACGAGAGCGTCGCGACAGTCCGGTTCTTCGGGAGACTCCGGGACAGGCACATCCAGCAGCGATTCCGGAATCGGCTCCGGTCCCAGCCAAGCCAGCCGTTCGAGTAGGCGCCGGGCTGGGGCCGAAAGGCGCTCGACGGAGGTCTGCCAGGTTACGGCGACGCTCGCTGGATAGTGACTCACCGGCGGATCGAACCACGATAAGACCTGCTCGTGCCGCGCATGCCACTCCTCCAGATAGGCGGCGAGGGTCAGCCGACGCTCGGCAATGTAGGCGCCGGCCTGCTCCAGGGCTAGGGGCAGAAAGCCGAGTTCGCGAGCGAGGTCGACGGCGTGGCCGGCGTCCTCCGGGGTCGTTCTCCTCCGTGCCCTCGTGCGTGCGAGGAGGAACTCGGTAGCGGCCTCCTCAGTCAACACGTCGAGCTCAATCGGCTCGACCTCCGCACTCCAGCGGGCGAGCCGGCCGGTCAGGAGCACGTGGCCGCCGTGAAGGCGTGGGACCAGAGCGTCCACCGCCGCCGCGGCGTCTTCCGAGTCGACGTTGTCGAGGATCAACAGCCACCCCGGTTGCCCTGCGAGCCAGCGAAGGGCGGCCACCTCGCGGACCTCCTCCTCCGGCGCATCCTTCTCCGGCAGGTCCAGGACACTCCGCTCACAGAGCGCCGCGAGGTTGCGTCGCAGATCGGTGGGCGAGCCTGCCCCCACGAACAGCAGGGCGATGTAGTCCGCCGCGTGCCGCCACGCATATTCCACGGCCAGCCGCGTCTTGCCTACCCCACCCAGGCCATGGACAGCCTTGCCCGCAATTGCTGTCGCCCGCTTGGCGGGCGTTTGGGTGAGCTTCTCGCGCAGAGTCTTGATCATTTCTTCCCGTCCCTGGAAGAGGGAACCGAGGGAGGAGAAGGGGAGGTTGTGCGGGAGGGCCGTTCGCGGCCTCACGGACGGTAACTGAAAGAACTCTTCGGAGAGACCGCGATGGCGCTTGACCCGCTCGTCCAACTCGTTGCCGCTCCAGAAGTGGCAGGTCGCCTCGTCGCCCCAGTCCTTCCGGATGGCGGCACGCGTGTCGGCGCTGACGGCCCGAGAGACCACGAAGACCAACTCGTGGGGTTGATCGGCGAGGGGCAAGTGGCGGAGCTTTTCGATCTCCTTACGCGCGTGGGATGCAGTGAACGCCTGCACCCGCTTGCATTGGAAGACAAAGCGGCGCCCGTCCTTCCAGGCCACCACGTCGCGCCCGCCTTCGCTTCCCGCTTCGCCGAGATGTTCGATCCGGGAGTAGCCCTCGCGCTCTACGAGCCACAGGCAGAGGCGCTCGAACTCGCCGGGCGCGAGCTTGTCGAAGGGCAGTGTGTGCGAGCCGCCCGTGATTGGGGGTTTGGGGTGGGTGGGCATGGTTTGATTTCAGGGAGACTTTTAAGTCGATTCTATCGTCACGCGGGGAGGTCGTGGGGAGTGGGTACATCATCGCCGCACCTGAGACGCCCCACGGGGTAGCTGGCGCTACCCCGTGGGCGTCTCTACGTTGGGGGGAGTTTATGCGGATCGGGCGGTGGTGGAGCCGGATGGGCCTGCCTGGACGCCAGGAATACCGTAAGCAGGGTAGAGACGTTCCCAGCCCGTTTCACGATACCGACCGCAGGCCCATAACGTCGGGACGTCTCCGAGGCGGGAACCCCGGCCCGATCAATCCTACCTATGGCGGGGGAAGGACCTTGTAGCGGGGAACCGGAAGCGCCGAGGACGAAAGACGGTATTGCCCCGTCGTAGGTCCTCGGCGCTTGGGGGCTGTGGCCGCCGCGGAGACGTCCCGCCGTTATTGGCCTGCGGAGGGTGTCGTGGACGGGCTGGGAACGTCTCTACGTCCTTCGCTGAAAGGATGGCGTTTCTCTGCTTCCCCAGTCGGAGCCTTCCTGCTTTCTCCCTCTTCAATCTGTTACCTTAGTGCTGATGCCCGCGATCACCGCCCAAGCTGCCTTCGTCGCCCAGCGCCTGCTCGAACGCAATCGAATCTCCTCAACCTATTTCCCCGCCGAGAGCGACCGCCTGGCGCGGGCCTGTCAGGACATGGCCGGGCGGTTCCTTCGCGGCGGGCGGCTGCTGGCGTTCGGGCGGGGGCATTATGCGACGGATGCCCAGCACGTCTCGGTGGAGTTTGTTCATCCGGTGATCGTCGGCAAGCGGGCGCTGCCGGCTCTCGATCTGTCGCTGTTCTTCCGCGAGTGGCTGGCGGCTCTCGTGCTGCCGGACGACATGGTGATGGGCTTTGGGCCTCCGGTGGTGGACGCCGAGATCTCTGAGGCTCTGGGCCTCGCGCGGGCCCGGGGAGCCCAGACCTTCGCGTTCACCTCGCCGTCTCCTGATCCGTATATCCACCAGGAGTTGATCGAGGTCGTCTACCACACGCTGTGGGAGACGGTGCACGTCTTCTTCGAGCATGGCGCGCTGGGGCATGAGGTGGGGAAGTCGAGCTTCCTCTATCCGTATCTCGGCAAACAGAAGCAGGATACGGACAGCCTGATCGCCGAGGTCGCGGCCTCCATCCAGATGAAGGCGCGGGACGACGAGCGGCTGCGCGAGGAGGTTGCCCGCGATCAATCGGAGCGGATCGCGGATGCCGTGGCGGCGATCCGCAAGCGGGTCGCCCTGGGCGGCAAGCTCATCCTCTTCGGCAATGGCGGCTCGGCCACTGACGCCAACGATTGGGCTCTCGACTGCGTGGCGCCGCTGAAAGGGTTCCGGCCAATCCCGGCGGTTTCGTTGGCCATGGAGCCGGCCATCGTGAGCGCTCTCGCGAACGACCTCGGCTCGGAGCCGGTTTTCCTGCGCCAACTCATCGCCCAGGCTCGCCCGCACGACGTGGCCATCGCCATCTCCACCAGTGGAGGATCGTCCAACATTCTGCTGGCTCTGGAGGAGGCGAAGAAGCGCGGGCTTCTCACCGTGGCGCTGCTTGGCTACGATGGCGGGGAGACGGTGCGGCGGGGGCTCGCCGAGATGCCTCTCGTCGTGCCTTGCGACTATGTTCCCCGTATCCAGGAGATCCAGGCTTCGATGTATCACGTGATGCTCGAGCTGTTGGCCGAGGAGGAATCTGCTTGAGTCAGCGATTGGAGCTTTACGGCACGAAGAGCTGCCCGTACACCACGGAGCTGCGCGAGCAACTGGAGTGGGACGGCAAGGACTTCGACGAGCACGACGTCGAGGAGGACCGCGAAGCCCTGGCGCGCATGGTCGCCCTGACGGGCCAACGGACGGTGCCGGTGCTCGTCGAGGATGGTAAGGTCCTCCAGATCGGCTGGCAGGGACGGGGTTGTATCGTGGCGGCGCCTTGATCAAATCCCTATCGATCCGTATCCACGGCGTGGTTCAGGGCGTGGGGTTCCGGCCCTTCGTCTACCGTCTCGCCCACTCCCACGGCCTGCGCGGCTGGGTGCTTAACGCTGGCGAGGGGGTGCAGGTTCACGTCGAGGGAGACGCGCCGGCCGTCGATCGTTTCGTTCAGGATCTCCAAACCCAACCGCCGCCCGCATCGCGTATCGCGGAGATCGGTCTCGCCGACGCGGAGATTCAAGGCTTCGCGGAGTTCGAGATCCGCGACAGCGAATCTGGGGAAAACGCTCCCACTGTCCGCATCTCCCCGGATCTGCCGGTGTGCGCGAGCTGTCTCGCGGAGCTTTTCTCGTCCACGGATCGCCGCCGCGGATATCCCTATATCAATTGCACGGATTGCGGACCGCGCTATTCGATCATCCTGGCCCTTCCGTATGACCGCCCGCGCACGACGATGCGGGACTGGCCGATGTGCCCCCGTTGCGCCGCGGAGTATTCCAACCCGCTGGATCGCCGGTTTCATGCTCAACCCGTCGCCTGTCCGGATTGCGGACCGCAGTTTCGCCTGGGGGAGGAGATGGGCGAGGCGGCGATCCGCGAAGCCGCGCGCCGGCTTGGCGCTGGAGAGATCCTCGCCGTCAAGGGGATCGGCGGCTATCACCTGGCCTGTGACGCTCGGAACCCGGCGGCGGTAGGAGCTCTGCGTGAGCGCAAGTTCCGAAAGGAAAAGCCGTTCGCCTTGATGGTCCGCGATCTCGACGTGGCCCGTAGTCTGGTCGACCTGTCCTCTGAGGCCGAGTCGCTCCTCACCGCGTTGGAGAGGCCCGTGGTGCTGGCGCCCGCGAAGGAGTGTCTGAAAGGAGTGGCGCCGGGGAACGACGATCTGGGAGTGATGCTTCCTTATGCCCCATTGCATCACCTTCTCTTCGCCTACGGAGCACCGGATGTGTTGGTGATGACCAGCGCCAACCGTTCGAGCGAGCCTATCGCCTATGAGGACGATGAGGCGCTTGCGCGTCTCGAAGGCATCGCCGATGCCTTCCTGATCGGTGAGCGCCCCATCGCCCGCCGGGTGGACGACTCCGTCTGCACCGTGACCACGCTGGGTCCTTCAGTGCTGCGCCGGGCGCGGGGCTACGCCCCGGGGGCCGTGGCGAAGCTGCCGTCCGATCGGCCCATCCTGGCCCTGGGGGGAGATCTCAAGAACGCCATCACTCTCGTGGTCGGCGGCGAGGCTTTCGTCAGTCAGCATCTCGGGGACCTTGGCAACTACGATGCCTTTCGAGCGTTCCAAGAGACGGTGCGAGACCTCACCGCGATGTACGAGATGAAATGGGAAACGCTACAGGTCGTCCACGATCTGCACCCCGAGTACGTCTCATCGCTCTTCGCCCAGTCGCTGGACGCCGCCGGGATCGTGGCGGTGCAACACCACCGCGCCCATGTGGCGAGCGTCCTCGCCGAGCACGGCGCCCTGGACCGCCGGGTGTTGGGCGTGGCCTTCGACGGTACCGGATGCGGCGACGATGGAGCCATCTGGGGAAGCGAGTTCTTCATCGGCAGCGTGCGCGAAGGTTTCGAGCGCGTCGCCCATCTGCGGCCCGCGGTCCTGCCCGGAGGGGATGCGGGGGCACGCCATCCCGTGCAGGCGGCGGCGGGATTCCTCGCCGGAATGGACGTTCCTGATTTGACCGCTCATCCCTTCAACTTTCCTCACCGCTATTTGCAAGCGCGCGAATTGATCGAGAAGAACCTGCGCGTTTTTCCCACGACCTCGGCGGGGCGCCTCTTCGATACCGCCGCCGCCCTGCTTGGATTCAAACGGGAGATCAGCTTCGAAGGGCAGGCCGCGATCTGGCTGGAGCATCAGGCGCGCGGTGCCCGGGAGGACGTCAAGGAGTATCCGTTGCTGTTCGACGGGAAGGAGCTGGATTTTCGCTCTCTCTTGGCGTCCTTGATCGAGGATCGAAAATCCGGACGTCCCGCGCCGGAGATCTCCTGCGCCTTTCATCACGGCCTGGGTGCGGGAGTCGCGAGGGCGGCGCTGGAGATCGCGACGAAAGAGCGGCTCGACACCGTCGTCCTCTCCGGCGGTGTCTTCCAGAACCGGCTGTTTCTCGAACGCCTGGTAACCCTGCTGCGCGCGGCATCCCTCGCGGTGTGGTGCAACCGCGAGGTGCCGGCCAACGATGGAGGTTTGAGCCTGGGGCAGGCCGCCCTCGCCTGTCTACTTCAGTAGGAACGTCCGAATCATCTCCAGCAACACCGCTCGCTGATAATCCGAGTTGCTCTTCTTCTGGAAGCCGTGGCCCTCGTCCTTCGCCACGAGATACCAGACCGGCACGCCCTTGGCGCGGACGGCGGCGGCGATCTGGTCCGACTCGTGGAGGGGCACTCGCGGATCGTTCGCGCCCTGGCTGATCATCAACGGCTTGGTGATGCGGTCGGCGTGATTCACCGGCGCGATGCCTTCGAGGAAGGCGCGCATGTCCGCATCGCGCTCGTCGCCATACTCCACCCGGCGCAGGTCGCGGCGGTACTCCTGCGTGTTCTCCAGGAAGGTCACGAAGTTGCTGATACCGACCGATTCCCAGGCACAGCTCAGACGGTCGCTGTAGTGCGTCAACACGGCCAGCACCATGTAGCCGCCATAGGAGCCGCCCGTCACCATCACGTGCGAGGCGTCCAAGTCCGGCTGCGTGGCGATCCAGTCCAGCAGGGCGCCGATGTCCTTTACCGAGTCCTCGCGCAGCCTTCCGTTGTCGAGCTTCAGCCAGCTCTTGCCGTAGCCCGTCGAACCGCGGACGTTGGGCAGGATCACCGCCACGCCGAGCTCGTTGAGGATGTAGTTTTGGCTGGCCAGGAATCCGGGACGAGCCTGGCCTTCTGGTCCGCCATGGATGTTGATGTACACCGGCCGCTTGCCCGGAAAGCGATCCCGGGACGGCTGATAGACGAAGGCCGGGATGGTCCGGCGGGCGCCCTTCGAGTCGGTATCGAACGTGGGGTAACGGACGAGCTTCGGCAGCGCGAACGTTTCAGGATCGAGCCCGCCCACCTCGCTGGCTGTCCAACGGTCGAGCTTTCGCGAGTCGGGATCATAGGTGTAGACGTCGGACGAGGATCGGGCCCAGCTCACGGCGAAGGCCACCTCGTGCGAGCCGGGGCGGAACTTCAGCCCGTTGGCGCTGCCCGCCGGCAGGTCTGGCAGCGCGAGCGCCTTGCCCGTGGCGGTCTCGATCAGGTGGAGGCGGCTGAAGCCGTCCTCGTTCACCAGATACGCCAGCAGCTTGCCGTCTTCCGAGCGGTCGAAGTCTTCCACATCCCAGGGCACGTCGCCCGAGATCACCGTGGCGGCGCCGGTCATGGCGTCGAGCCGCACCAGCCGCAGAAACTCGGAGTCCTTGTCGCTCGCCACGTAGACCCATCTGCCATCCGCCGACCATTTGCCGCCCTGGTAGGCGACGGTCGGGTCACCACTCTTGGAGCTCCGGGGCGTCAGGGTGTGTTTCTCGCCGCTCGCCACGTCCAGCCAGTAGAGATACGACTCGTTGGCCGATACGCTCTCGGTGATCAGGAGCCGGCGGCCGTCCGGGCTCCAGTCGAGGGGCTCCAACGAGCCTTGGATCTCGGTCAGCCGGCGCTCGCTGCCCGATGTGGACGGATCGGCCACGTAGACGTCCATGTCGCGGCCGTTGCGGGCGTTGCTCGCATAGGCCAGCCGCGTGCCGTCGTGAGACCACAGTGGGGAGACGTAGCGATGCTTGCCGTCCGACAGCCGCTTCGCCTTTCCAGTCTTGCGGTCGAGAAGGAAAAGCTGGAAGTTCTCGGCTCCGCCCTCGTCGATGGAGTAGAGGAGCTCGTCCGGGCGTCCCGGCCGGTAGGCGCCGATGTTCACCGGCTCGCGGAAGAAGGTGATCTGCGTGCGGGCGCCGAGCGGCATCGCCACCTCGTGAAGCTGCGGGCTTTCCGCGAAGCGGGTGCGGATCAGCAGCCGGCGCTCTTTGGGTTGCCAGTCCATGACGAGAGCGCCGCGGATGTTCTCGTAGGGAAGTAGGCCCTCGAGATGATCGAGGGGGATGGGCGGCACGCCCTGCGCGGCGATGGTCTCCGGCACGGGCAGCACGTTGGCGGCCGGTTCGGTGGCCCCCAGGGAGGAGGCGGCGAGCAGCGCGGCGAGCGGGACGACGAGGAGACCGGCGAGCTTTCCCTTCATGGCACCTCCAAAGGTGGACATTTCCATCGAAACGGCTACACTGCGCGAGAGAATCCCAATCATGGCCAACTTCTATAACTGCAACCGGTGTCCCGCCTACTGCTGCTCCTACCCGCGGATCCCGGTGCAGGACGAGGACGTCCGCCGCCTGGCCCAGCACTTGGGCCTGTCTCCCGAAACGGTGGCGCGGAAGTTTACCAAGAAAGGCGACGAGCCTGGCGAGGTCATCCTACGCCATCAGCCGGACGAGATTTACGGCAGCATCTGCAAGTTCCTCGACCTCCAGACCCGGGGCTGCACGGTCTACGAAGCGCGCCCCGGAATCTGTCGCGAGTATCCCGGCACGTGCCGCTGCGGTTACTATGACTTTCTCAGCTTCGAGCGCCGGGTGCAGGAAGACCCGGAGTTCATTCCCAGCACGTTCAACCACCCGGGGAAATAGAGCCCAGGTGGCGCTTGGGCTTGGGGAGGTGACCCGATGCAATCCTCCGGAACCGTCGAAGAGTTGCTGAGCGAGATCGGCAAGGTACCGGCCCACGACGTCGGACAGCGCTGGGAGCTCTGGGTTCCCGAGCTTCTGCGTCTGCGCGGCACGCGCGTCGGAGACGACATCGCCATGGCCATCCTTCTCGATGCCCTGCTCGCCAAGGGCTTCTATCCGGATGGCGTGACGGAAGGCGAAGGCGGTCGTACGTATCGCTACGTCTGTCAGGAATAGCACCCTCGGAACCGCTGTGAAGACGCTCAATGTCGGTATCGCCTCCTGGATCATTCAGGACGGCAACTATCCGGATTTCGAAACCGGGAAAGAGTACCGCTTCGCGCTGGAGATGTTCCCCATCGCGATGGCCGCCTCGCAGAACCGCGCGCGCTACCTGGAGCCGCGCGACGGCTGCGACTACGTCTTCGGCGGCCAGGTCGTCCTCATCTGGCCGGAGGTTGTGGTGCTGGACGTCGGCATTCTGATCTATCGCGATGGGGGCGTGGAGGGGCTGCCGCCGGTGGGGGAGTACGCGGCGGGCGAGCTGTACCTCGGCGTCGACCCCTTCTTCTGGACCGAGACGCACTCCAAACGTTCGGGGGCGCCGAACCTCTTCTACGACTGGCTCATCGAAGAGATCCTCCTCGAGACCACCCCCTGGATCGAGTCGCTGGACGACCAGGGGAACAAGATCCGGAGGCGCGACGAGGTCCCCCAGACCTTCGCCGCCGTGGACCGCACGAACGCCTTCGAGGACGACGACGGCAACGCGCACTACATCCTGCGGTGCTCGCGGGTTTAGAACGGTTTAGGACGCGTCGAGCCTGGCGATCAAGGTCCTGGGCGCGACCACCCTGTAGGCGTCGGTGATGATATCGGCGACCTCGTTCCAGTCGACCGGCACGTCGAGGAATACGCCGAGCCAGCCGCGATGACCCACGTAGGGTGGCACGAAGAACCGCTCGGGATCGGTGCTCACCCTCATCTCCTGCGCGCCGTCGGGCGCGGCGCAACAGAACGCCAACCTGTCGTTGTGGTGATGATCGGAGTACATGACGAACGTCTTCTTGTCGCGCACGAACCACGTCGGCTCGCCGTGACTGAGACGTTCGGTGGTCTCCGGCAATGCCATACACAACCGTCGCAGCGCTTCCAGTGGGTCTTGGGCCATGACGCCAATTCTGGCACGTCGATCCGTTCCGGCGAAAGCGGCCCCAGGTGCTACCATGCGGCCCTCGTTAAAGGAGACCGCCGATGAGTGACGCGCCCAGCCTGTTTCGCATGATCCTGCATGTGTCCGGCACGGACCGGGCGGCGGGCTTCTACTCGACACTTCTGGGGACGCCGGGGAGGAGAGTCGCCCCGTCCCGCCACTACTTCGACTGCGGCTCCGTCATCCTCGCCCTGGTCGATCCGGCCGGGGGGGACGAGGCGCCGAAGACCAATCCCGACTACGTCTACTTCGCGGTGCAGGATCTCGAAGCGGTGCACGCGCGGGCGAGCGATCTCGGCTGTCTCTCTCAGGGCGACGTGCACGGCAAGAGCGCCGGCGACATCGTGACCCGCCCCTGGGGCGAGCGCTCCTTCTACGCCTACGATCCGTTCGGCAACGGGCTTTGCTTCGTCGACGAGCGGACGGTGTTTACGGGGCAACCCCGATTCTGACCTTCGATCAAGGAATCGCCGCCATGCGCAAGCTGACGCTCCTCCTCCTGCTGCTCGCCGTCCTCGTCCCCCTGCCCGCCGCGGCCTGGAACGACGCGGGCCATATGACGATCGCCGCCGTGGCCTATCAACACCTGACGCCGGAGGCGCGGACGCGCGTCGACGCCCTGCTGCGGCAGCATCCGGACTTCGCCAAGCTCTCCGAGGGCCTGGGCGCGGACGATCCGGACTTCGGGATCAAGGTCTTCATGAAAGCGGCGACCTGGCCGGATTTCATTCGCGGCGACGCCCGCTTCTTCGACGACCTCAAGGCCGGAGTGACTCCCACGCCTCTGCTGCCGGGCTTCCCCGACATGAGGGTCCACAAGAACTGGCACTACCGCGACGAGGGAGTCTCCTTCGACGGCACGCCCACCAAGGGGCCGGACGCCGTCAACGCGCTGACCCAGATCGTGGCGACGCGCAACGCGTTGGGCGATCCATGGGTTCAAGGCAGCTTCCAGGCCTACGGTCTCTCCTGGCTGGAGCATCTGGTGGGGGACATCCATCAGCCCCTCCATGCCGTCTCCCGCTTCTCGGTTCTCCATCCCGGCGGCGATCACGGCGGCAACGAATTCAAGCTCGACGATCCGAGCGACCCGAAGCTCAGCCTGCACTGGTTCTGGGACACCGTTCTGGCCGCCGACTCCGATCCGCGGAAGGCGATCGCGCTGGCGACGAGCGTCGCGGGCGACTACGCGCTCGACGACCGCGATCTGAGCGCCGGGACAGACGTTCCAGGCAGAGTCGTCGCCTGGCTGAACGAGAGCGCCGATCTCGCACGCTACGTGGTCTACACGGTGGGGGAGGAGAGAGCCCAGGCGCCTTTCCTCAAGGTACCGGACTCCTACCGCACGCTCGCCAACCAGATCGCCCGGCATCGCGCGGCGATCGCCGGATACCGGCTGGCCGCGCTGCTCAACGACCGGTTGGGAGCGCACTGAAGTGCGCGTGAATCCCGGCGCCATCCTTGTCGTTCTTGCCGTCCTCGCGACCCTGTCTTTGTTGCCGTCTCGCGTTGGGGCTCAGCCGAAAGAGGACGCCGCCAAGCCGGCCGAGCCGAAGAAGCCGCTCGAAGAGAAGGTCTCCCGTTCCCAGCACGCCGTCACCGTCGAAGGCCAGCGCATCGCCTACACGGCCACGGCCGGCACCCTCGTGCTGCGCACGGAGGAGGGCGCGGCGCGGGCGTCGGTGTTCCACGTCGCCTACACGCGGGACGGCGTGAAAGATCCTGCGCAGAGGCCGGTGACCTTCGCCTTCAACGGCGGTCCCGGAGGCGCCTCCGTCTGGGTCCATTTCGGGGCGTTCGGCCCGAAGCGGGTGGACCTCGATCCCCAGGGGTTTCCGCTGCCGCCTCCGGGCCGCCTGGTGGACAACGAGAACTCGATCCTCGACGTGACGGACCTCGTCTTCGTCGATCCCATTTCGACCGGCTACAGCCGGCCGGCTCCGGGCGTGGACGCCAAGGAGTTCCACGGCCTGGAGAATGACATCGACTCCATGGCCGAATTCATCCGCCTCTGGCTGACTCGCAACGGCCGCATGGCGAGCCCCAAGTTCATTGCGGGAGAGAGCTATGCCACAATCCGCGCGGCCGGTCTCGCCGCCCGGTTGATCGATCGCTACGGCCTCCGCCTGAACGGCGTCGTCCTCATCTCCACGGCTCTCAACAGCCTCACCCGCTCGTTTGACTCCGGCAACGACCTGCCATTCGTCACTTTTCTCCCGACGTATACGGCGGCGGCTTGGTATCACAAGAAATTGCCTCCCGATCTGTCGGGCGACCTGCGCCGCACGCTGGACGAGGTCAAGAAGTGGGCCCTCGACGAGTACGCCCCGGCGCTCCTTCAGGGCGACTGGCTGCCGGCCGGCCGGCGGCGGGCGATCGCTGAAAAGCTCGCCCGCTACACGGGCCTGTCCCTCGATTACGTCGAACGCACCAACTTGCGCATCGAGCACGCCCGCTTCTGCAAGGAGCTGCTGCGGGACCGGGGCGAGACGATCGGCCGCATCGACGCCCGCTTCACCACGAAGGATCTCGACTCCGTGGGGGAGATCGGCGAGTTCGATCCCAGCCTGACGCGTTTCGACGCTCCGTTCACCGAGACGACCGTCGACTACCTGCGCCGGGAGCTTGGCTACCGGGAGGACGAGCTGATCTACGAGCGCATCACTGACAAGGTTTTCCCCTGGCACTTCCCCAATCACGAGAACCGCTACGCCAACCTGGCCGAGACCCTGCGGCAGACGATGATGAAGAATCCGGACCTGTTGGTGTTCATCGCCAGCGGCTACTACGATCTCGCGACACCGTTCTTCGACGGCGACTACGCGGTGGCGCACATGGCCCTGCCCGAGAAGGAACGTCCGCGCGTCCGCTTCGGCTACTACGAGTCTGGCCACATGGTGTATGTCCGCCGGGAGGATCACCGCAAGCTACGGCAGGACGTGACGGGATTCATTCGCGAGGCGACGGGCAGGCAGGCGGGATGACCGAGATCGCGGCGAACGCCATCGCGCTGATCCATGCCGCCCTCATCGCCCTGGTGGTGGGCGGCGCCTTGGTGGCTTTGACGCCGGGGGTCGTGGCGCGGTTTCCCCGCTGGCTGATCGCCGCCTACCTGGCCTCGATGGGCGGCACGCTCCTTTCCGATCTCTTCCTGGGCGAGTGCATCCTGACCCGATGGGAGAGGACGCTGCGGGACGCGGCCGTTCCCGGCAGCGCCTACCGGGAGACCTTCCTTCAGCACTACTTCGGCTTCCTCCCCTCCGGCCTGACGCAGCCGGACCACTTCCCTTCTTATCTGGGGGTCATCCTGGGCGTCACGGCGTGGGCCGGCCTCCAACTCTGGCGTCGAAGACGAGACCTGGGGTGATAGACTTCCCGCCGTTCCCAGGTACCGTCTTTCCGTGACTGAGCCCCTGACACCCCGATACCGCTGACGACCTTTCTCGACGTGCTCCGCGAGCTCCACGTCCGCAATCTGGCCGTTCTGGCCGAAGCTTCCGTCGAATTCGGCGGCGGCTTCAACGTGCTGTCCGGCGAGACCGGCGCCGGCAAGTCCATCGTCGTCGATTCCCTGTCCCTGCTGGCGGGCGCCCGGGCGAGCGCCGATCTCGTGCGCACGGGCGCCGAGGCGCTCACCGTCTCCGGGGTCTTCGAGCCCGAGGGGAGGGGGTGGCGCGGGGTGCTGGAGGAGGCCGGGTTGGACGCCGAGGGCGCGGAGGTGCTCGTCCGCCGCGAGATCGCCCGTAGCGGCCGCAACCGGGTCTTCGTCAACGATCAGCCCACCACCCTGCGGCTGCTGGCGGACCTCGCGCCCTTCCTGCTGCGCATCCACGGCCAGCGCGACGAGCTGGGGCTGATCGAGCCCGATCTCCAGCGGGCCCTGCTCGACCGGAGCGGCGGCGCCGAGGCCGCGCCGCTCCTCGCCCGCGTGGCCACCGCCTTCGATCAATACTCCAGGCTCGCCGAGCGGCTGGAGCACCTTTCGGGCGACGACCGGATGCGCCGCGAGAGGCTGGAGCTCCTGCGCTTCCACGCCTCGGAGATCGACGCCGCCAAGATCCGGGCCGGCGAGGAAATCGAGCTGCGCGCCGAGCGCGACGTGCTGCGCAACGCCGACACCATCGCCCGTTCGCTGGGCACGGCCGCCACGCTCCTCTTCGACGAGGAAGGCGCGGCCGTCGAGCGGATCGCCCGCGCCCAGACGCTGCTCGCGGAGGTGGAGGTCTGGGAGACCCAGGCCACGGCGTGGGGGGCTGAGCTGGAAGAGGTACGCATCCGCCTGGAGGAGATGGCCCGCGCCGTCCAGCACCGGCTCGACGGTCTCGAAGCGGACCCCGTCCGCCTGGACGCCGTGGAGGAGCGCCTCGCCATCCTGGAACGCCTGATCCGCAAGCACGGGGGCGACACGACCGCCGTCCTCGCCCGGCGAGCCGAGATCGAGGCCGAGCTGGCCGAGCTCGAAGGCGACGACGAGAGCCGCGACGAGCTGGCCGCCAAGGTCGCCGCGGCTCTGGCCGAGTACCGGCAGGCCGCTCTCGATCTCTCCAAGGCTCGCGAAGCCTGGGGCCGGGCCCTGGTGGAGCGCATCGAAGGCGAGCTCAAGGATCTCGGGCTCGCCCGCGCCCGCCTCGCCGTCGCCCTGGAGCGCCGGCGGCGATCGGGGAGCCCGCTGAACGTTCCCACTCCTGGAGGCGCTGACGGAAGCGGCGAGGAGATCGAGTTCGGCCGCGACGGCCTCGATCAGGTCGTCTTCCTCTTCGCCCCCAATCCGGGAGAGCCGCCCCGGCCGCTGGCCCGCATCGCCTCCGGCGGCGAGCTGTCGCGCATCCACCTCGCGCTCCAGCTCGCCTCGCGTGGCGAGGCCGAGAAGGCCAATCCCACCCTGGTCTTCGACGAGGTGGACACCGGCATCGGCGGCGCCGAGGCGGCGGCCCTGGGGGCCAAGCTCCAGCGTCTGGCCAAGGGCGGGCAGATCCTCGCCGTCACCCATCTGCCGCAGGTCGCCAGTCACGCGGACCTCCACTTCAAGGTGAGCAAGCAGGTGGACGGCGGCCGCACCAGCGTGCAGGTGGAGGCGCTGGGGGCGGAGACCCGGGTGGAAGAGGTGGCCCGCATGCTCGCCGGCAGGAAGGTCACCGATCTCTCCCTCTCCCACGCTCAGGAATTGATCGCGGGCGCGGTGCGGAAGAAGCGGGGAAAGTGACGTCACCCACCCCCGTCTGGCGATGGGGCGATCCCGTCCAACCCCTTCGCGAGCTGCTGGCCCGAGGCGGAGTGCTGGCGATCCCCACCGAGTCGAGCTACGGCCTGGGCGCCGATCCCTGGAACCCGGCGGGGGTCGAGACGATCTATCGCATCAAGGATCGGGAGCGCGGCAAGCCGCTGCCCGTGGTGGTGGCGGGGCCGGACGCTCTCGCCCCGCTGGGAATCGATTTGGGAAACGATCCAGACCTCAATATAGTGAAGCGCCTCATCGCCTTCTGGCCGGCGCCGCTGACGGTGATTCTGCCCGTCGCCCGGCCGCTGCCGGCCTCGGCGGGGGAGAGCGGTCTGGCGGTGCGGGTGCCGGAGCACGAGCGGCTGCGGGAGCTGCTGGCGTCGCTCGGCTACGGTTTGACGGCGACGAGCGCCAATCGTAGCGGCGCCGAGCCGGTGCTGGACCCCGCCGAGCTGCCGGCGCTGCTGGCCGGCGAGGACGCGATGATCGTCGACGGCGGCGTGTTGCCTGGAGGGCCGCCTTCGACGCTGGTGGCAATACGCGGGGAGGGACTGGTGGTTCTACGACCTGGGAGGTTCCCTGCCGAACGGCTGGCCGCGCTGACGAAGGCGGTCTCCGGTACGGCCAACGAGGGGAGTGACGTATGAGGCACCCACGATGGATTCCCTGGGCTCTGGCGGCTCTCTGGCTGGCGGCTTTGCCTGCGGCCAACGCGGCCACCCCGCCATCTCCCAAGCCGGACCCGGCCCTCGCGGCGGCCGTATTCGCCGGCGCGCAGCCCACGATTCCTCTCACCGAAGTGAAGAAGGGGCAGCGGGGCTACGGGCTCTCCGTCTTCTCCGGCACCGAGCCCGAGCGCTTCGAGGTCGAGGTCGTGGGCGTCATGCGCAACCTGCGCCCCAACATCAGCTACATCCTGGCCCGGCTCACCGGCAAGGGGTTGGAGAAGAGCGGCGTCGCCGCCGGCATGTCCGGCAGCCCGGTGTTCATCGACGGCCGCCTGGCGGGCGCCGTGGCCTTCAGCTGGCCCTTTTCCAATGAGGCCATCGCGGGCATCACGCCCATCGATTCGATGCGCACGCTGTCCACCTTCCAGGCGCTGCCGGTCACGCCGCCGCCTCCCATCAATCTTTCCGAGCTGCGCTCCGGCAAGGTGCCGGAGGCGCTCCTCACCGCGCAGCTCTCCCGGTTGCAGCCGCCCCAGATCACGGGCGGCGCCGTGCCGTCGGTGCAGTGGGCGACCTCCGGCTTCGGCGAGCTTTCCCTGGGGATGTTGCGCCAGGGGCTGGGCAGCGTCGGCGCTGCGGGCAAGGCGGCGCCGGGAACGGTGTCCAACGATCTCGCTCCCGGCAAGTCCGTCTCGGTCGTGCTGGTGGACGGCGACTTCGAGCTCGCCGCCAACGGCACGGTGACGGATCACTACGGCGACCACGTCCTGGCCTTCGGCCATCCGTTCCTCGGCCTCGGGCCGGTGCGGGTACCGATGGCCGCCGCCGAGGTGGTGACCGTCCTCTCCAGCGCCAACAGCTCGTTCAAGATATCCAATACCGGCCCGATCGTCGGCGCCTTCGAGCAGGACCGCCAACTGGGGATTCAAGGGCGCATCGGCGCCACCGCCCCGATGGTGCCGATGGCGCTGCACGTCGCGGCCCAGGGCGGCGAGAAGGCGCGGGATTTCCACATGCGCCTCGCGGACCTGCCGGAGTTCATTCCCCTGCTGGTGGGCAGCACCGTCCTCGGCGGCATCGAATCGGCCAGCTACTCAACCGGCCAGCAGAGCCTGGAGCTGACGGCGCACCTGCACCTTCAGAAGTACGGCGACCTAGAGGTGCGGCAGAGCTTCGACGGCGAGAACGCCGGCACCGACGCCTCGTCCTTCCTGCTGACCATGGTCAACTATCTCACCCAGAACCCGTTGCAGAAGGTAAACCTGGAGTCCGTCGACGTGTCGGTGACGCAGACGGACAGACCCCGGGTCGCCTCCCTGGTGGGGGCCAATGCCGACCGCTCGGTGGTGCGCCCGGGCCAGCGGGTGACGCTGAGCCTCGACCTCGTGGCCTTCCGGGGTGACCGCTTCCACCATTCGCTGGCCGTCGACCTGCCGCCGGATCTGCCGGTGGGCCGCTACTCCCTGCTGGTGGGCGACGGCTCCAGCATCGACGCGGCGCGCATCGCCCTGGAGCCCGCCGATCCCCAGAGCTTCCCCCAGGCGCTGGAGATGCTGCGCTCTTTCCATTCGCGGCGCGATCTGATGGTGCTGGGAGTCTACGCCGGGGCCGGCCTGTCGGTGGCGGGCGAGGTCATGCCGCGGCTCCCGGGCTCGGTGCGCTCATTGTGGGGCGCGGCCGGCTCGGGGAGCGTCGTCGGCCTGCGCAGCACCATCGCCCAGGAGCAAAGGGAGCGCATGGCCATGCCCATCACCGGGCTGGTGCGCGTCGACCTCGAGGTGCGGCGCAAAGAGCCGCTGTCTGGAGCGGACGAGGTGCCCCCGCCCGCGGCACGGAAGAACGATGCGGCGGCCGCCAAGGCCACCGCCGAGAAAGGGATCTGAATGAGAGCGAGGTCATCCATCCTGGGCGTGTCGCTGTTGGGGGTTCTGATGGCGGCGGCGCAGCCGGTGAGCGGCACGCAGGTGAAGATTTTTCAGACCCAGAGCCCGGCGGCGTTCCTTGCCGGTACGCTGGAGGGCGTGAGTGTCGATTCGCTCGGCCGCGTTCAGCTGGCGCCCCGGGTGGAGAAAGTGGCCACGGTCGCCGAGCCCTTTCTGCTTTCGGCCGCCGTGCATCCCGAGGGCTGGGTGGCGGGCACCGGCAACTCCGGCAAGGTGTTGAAGATCGACCGCAAGGGAGCGGTCACCGAGCTTTTCGCCGCCCCCGAGCCGGAGGTCTTCGCCGTCCTGGTGGACCCGGACGGCACCGTTTACGCCGGCACCTCGCCGCGCGGCAAGGTCTACCGCATCCGGCCAGGTAAGGCGGCGAAGGCGGAGCCCTTCTTCGATCCTCAGGAGACCTACATCTGGGCGCTGGCCCGCGCCGCTGACGGCTCGCTGCTGGTCGGCACCGGCACCCAGGGAAAGCTGTTCAAGGTGGACGCCAAGGGCAAGGGCCAGGTCCTCTATGACAGCGACGACACCCACATCCGCTCTCTCGCCGTGCTGCCGGGCGGCGACGTGGTGGCGGGCACGGCGGGGATGGGTCTGATCCTGCGCATCGGCCACGACGGCAAGGCCCGCACCCTTTACGACTCCAATCAGCCCGAGGTGGTGGCGCTCGCGGCCACGCCCGACGGCACCTGCTTCGCCGCCGTGGTGGCGTCCGAGGCCAGCCTGGTGGATCAGGCGCGGGATCAGGCCGCGCCTCCCGCACCCGCCGCCGGCCCTCCCGCTGGGAAGGGTGGCCAGCCGCAGGTCACCGTCACCGTCGAGGGAGAGGCTCCGCCGCCCCCTCCCGGCCCGCGCCGGTCCGGCGCTCCCCCGGCGTCCGCGACAACGCGCAGCGAGGTGCTCTCCATAACGCCCTCCGGAGTCGTCGAGAGCTTGTGGAGCTTCACCGAAGAGACCGTGTACGACCTGCTCTGGCAGAACGGCAGCCTGTGGGTGGGCACCGGGCTCGAAGGCAAGCTCTACCGCTGGGCGGACCGCCAGATGCTGCTCGAAAAGGACGTCGACGAGCGGCAGATCGTGGCCGTGCTGCCGGGCGAGCCGGGGCCGGCTTTCGCCACCACCAATGCCGCCGCCCTCTACCGCATCGTCAAGGGGACCGAACGCGCGGGCACCTACACCAGCGCGGCCCTCGACGCCGAGCAGATGGCCCGCTTCGGCACCTTGTCGTGGAAGGGCGAGCTGCCGCCGGGAAGCTCGGTGCGCTTCTCCTTCCGTAGCGGCGTCAGCGCCGAGCCGGACCGCACGTGGTCACCCTGGACCGAGCCGCGCGAAGGGCGGGAGGTCTCGCTCGCCGGCCTGCCCGGCGGACGTTACGTTCAGTGGCGGGCCGAGCTGAAGGGCAGCGCCGACGGCGGCTCGCCTCGCTTCTTCGAGGTGGAGCTCTCCTACCGGCAGGAGAACCTGCGGCCCAAGATCGCCCTGTTCGCCGCCCTGGAGCCCGGGCAGGTCCTGGTGCCCGCCAACTTCAATCCGTCGAATCAGGTCTTCGAGCCCGCGCATCCGGCCAAGGGCGGGATTTTCACCACCCTGACTCCCGGCAGCGAGGAGGAGGGCGGCGGCCGGGTCAAGGCGTTGTGGAAGCTCGGCTACCAGACCCTGCGCTGGGCGGCCGTGGACCCCAACGGCGACGACCTGGTCTACGATCTCTCCTTCCGGCTGGGCGAGGGAGCCGCCGACACCGATTGGCACAAGATGGTGGACGATTTCGAGGAAGATCACTACAGCTTCGACGCCCTATCCCTCCCCGACGGCACCTACCGCTTCCGGCTGCGCGTCTCCGACCGCAAGGCCAACGATCCGGCGAGCGCCCTGACGGCCGAGCGGACCAGTGAGCCCGTGGTCATCGATCACACTCCGCCGGCCCTGGGCAAAGTGGAGAAGGCGAAGGACGGTGGATTGCGGGCGACGGTGAGCGACGCCGCCAGCCCCCTGCGCGAAGCCGTGTACAGTGTGAACACCGCCGAGTGGCAGCCGGCGCAGGCCGCCGACGGGCTGCTCGACGGCCGTACCGAGACACTGCTGATTCCGTCCGTCAAACCTGGGGACCTGGTGATGTTGCGAGTCACCGACGCCGCCAACAACGTAATCACTTTCCAGTTGAACCCGGAGCGATGAGCAAACGGATCGCCGTATACCCGGGATCGTTCGATCCCATCCACAACGGTCACCTCGACATCATCGAGCGCTGCCGCCCCTTGTTCGACGAGGTGGTGGTCGCTGTCCTCGGCAACGAAAGCAAGAAGCCCCTGTTCTCCGTCGAGGAGCGCATCGAGTCCATCCGCCAGATGGTGGACCCTGCCATCCGGGTGGAGAGCTTCTCCGGCCTGCTGGTCGATTTCATGGACAAGGTGGGAGGCCGGGCGGTGGTGCGCGGGCTGCGCGCCGTCTCGGACTTCGAGTACGAGTTCCAGATGGCGCTGATGAACCGGCGGCTCAACCCGCGGGTCGAAACCGTGTTCATGATGCCCAAGGAGGACTACATCTACCTCTCCAGCCGGCTGGTCAAGGAGGTCTTCTCCCTGGGTGGCAACCTGACGGGCCTGGTGCCGGAGCCTGTCATCGCCCGCCTTGCGGCTCGGCTCGGCTCGAAGGCGGATTCGAAGGCTGGCGCGAAGGGCGGCGCATGAGCCTCGATCGGTTCCTGCTGCACTGCCCCAAGGTTGAGCTGCACGTCCACCTCGAAGGCGCGATGCGCCCGTCGGTGCTGCTGGAGCTGGCGCGGCGCAACGGCATCGAGCTGCCGGCCCGGGACGAAGCGGGCCTCAAGCGCTGGTTCCGCTTCACCGACTTCGAGCACTTCGTGCAGATCTACCTCGCCTGCTCGCGCGCCCTGCGCAGACCCGAGGACTTTCAGCTCCTCGTTCTCGACTTCCTCGCCGAGCAGGCCACCCAGAACGTCCTCCACACCGAAGCCCACTTCACCATCGCGACCCATCTCGCCAACGGCGCCAACGGCGGCGAGATCCTCACCGCCCTGGCCGAGGCCATCGCCGAGGGCGAGCGACGCTATGGGGTCACCCTGCGGCTGATCCCGGACATCGTGCGCAATGTCGGCGTGGGGCCGGCGGACCTCACCCTGGAGTGGGCCTTGAGCGCGCGGGCCGAAGGGATCGTGGTGGCCCTGGGCCTTTCGGGCAGTGAGGACCGGTTTCCCAACGAGCCCTTCCGCGAGCACTTCGTGGCGGCCGAGCGTGGTGGCCTGCACCGGGTGGCCCATGCCGGCGAGCACGCGGGGCCTGAGTCCATCCGCTCCGTGCTGGACGTCTGCGGCGCCGAACGGATCGGGCACGGCGTGCGGGCGGTGGAGGATCCGTCGCTGATGGCGGAGCTGCGAGCCTCGCAGATTCCCCTGGAGGTGAACCCCACCTCCAACATCTGCCTCGGGGTGGCTCCCGACATGGCGAGCCATCCGTTCGACCGGCTCTACCGTGGGGGGCTGGCGCTCTCCGTCAACTCCGACGATCCCGCCTTCTTCAACACCAACCTCTCCCTCGAGTACCTGAAGCTCCACCAGACCTTCGGCTACAGCCCGGCCGAGCTTGCGGGACTCTCCCTCGCCGCACTGCGGCAGTCCTTCCTGCCGGACGAGGAGAAGGCGGAGCTCGGCGAGAAGTTCCGGCGGCAGTTCGACGCCCTGGGGCGAGAGCTGTTCGGCAGCCCGGTGGAGGCGCCGGTCAGTTAGAGGTGTCTCAAAAGTGGTTGACGACGACGCCTATGGCGCCAGGGATTGAAATCACCTGGCTACCCTCTGTAGTCCCTGTGGGACATGGGAAGAACGAATTGCAGTCCCGGAGGGGACAAGAGTCGGTAGCCAGGCGATTTCAATCCCTGGCGACGCAGGCGTGGCGGTCGCTCCTTTTGAGACACACTCTTAGTCCGGGGCGAGCACTCGGGCGGCCGGGGGAGCGTCGCTCCCGGACTCCCCGCACCCGTCAATACACAAATTTGCAGAGTTTAGGTGTATAACCTCGCCGGCCATACACCATTTCTGCCAAAAGACGTGTATAGATCCTCTCTCCCTGCGCTCCCCTCGTCCAATCCCATGAGGGGAATCGTTTTCCTACACCATTCCTCTCGATCCATACACTCTTTTGGCGAAATTCGAGTCGGGGAGAGCCTGGAATACACAGAATGACCGCCTTCCCGTGTATCGGAGGCGGGGTTATACACTGTTTTGCCCACGATCTGTGTATGGATGCCGTCCGCGCGCGCCTTTTACTCCTCGCCTGAGACCCAAAGTCCCAGTCCCATCTGCCTGCCCAGGAAGATCAGGTGCTCCAGTCGTTGCAGGAAGGCGAGGAGCCCGTCCCACCCGAGCGGCTCGCCGAGGCGGATGTCCCCGGTGCCTTCGAGGCCCACCCATTCAGGGGGATCGGGAAGCTCCCGCAGTTTCGCGCGTGCCGCCAGAGCTTCCACCTCCTGGGCCAGAGCGTCCCGAAGATCGCCGGGCAGTCGCGTCTCCTCCCGCGGCAGGTTCCGGAGCGACTGGAGGGTGGGGAAGCCGTCCAGCCCCGCGAGATACTCCGCCAGCTCATCGTCGAGCAAGGTGTGGGACTCTTCGAGAGGAGCGCCGTCCTCGGCGATCAGCAGCAGTGTCCAGCCCATGGCCGCGCTACCTTATCAGTCGGATCGGCGGGATGACCGGGTGAGGAATTGACAGGGCCGCCCGGGCAGCATATGTTGATGGAGGAAGTATTCATGTAGTCCATGTCTTCTCATCTGAGACCAATGCTTGGCGGCTTGACGCGGCCTGTGGATGCCTGAGCCTATCGAGACATCCGGGGGTGGGGAGCGCCTTTCCGGCGCCCATCCCTCCTTGAGATCCGAGCCTGTGGAACGCGATCCCATCCTCGAGCTGATCGCGCAGATTCAGGCGGGGATCGGCGTCGAAGAAAACTTCGAGAAGCTTTTTCGCAGGTTCCGTCCCAGCGTCCAGGCCTTCTTCGTCCGCAAGGGCTTTTCGGCCGAAGACAGCCGCGACCTCACCCAAGATGTGTTTCTTCGTGTCTTCAAGGGTATAGACACCTTTCGACGTGAGTCTAGATTCGAGAGGTGGTTATGGGAGATTGCCGCGCACGTTTACTTCAACGAGGTCCGCCGGCGCCGAACGGAGAAGCGAGATGGCCTGGAGACATCGCTGGACACGCCCGTGGAAAACGAGGACGGGAGCAGCCCGGCGCCTGGAATTCCCTCCTCAGACCCGACCCCCGAAGAGCAGGTCATTCAGGGTGAGCAGTTGGCCTCCTTCCGTGCCGCTCTCCAGGAGTTGCCGGACCAGATGCGCCGTTGCTGCCTGTTTCGCTACGAGAGGGGCCTCAAATACCAGGAGATCGCGATCGTGATGAAGATCTCCATCGAGACCGTCAAGGCGCATCTGCATCAGGCCCGAAAGCGGCTGGCGGCCCGATTGGAAGACAAGAGAGAGAAGGACCCGTGAACGACGACACCGCCGACGTGGATCGGCTTTTCGCCCGCCTGGCCGCCGAGGGCGCCCACCGGGACCCGGACGACCACCCTGCCCCGGAGAAGCTCTCCGCCTATCTGGCTAACGAGCTGTCCCCCGAGGAGGACAACGTTCTTCAGGAGCACCTCACGCAGTGCACCCTCTGCACTGAGCTGCTTCTGGATCTCCAGCGGTTTCTGGAGCTTCCGGCGGAGGATCTGCCACGGGAGGGGGTGGCGGACTTCGAGACGGTGGCGGGGTGGCGGGAGCTCAAGGGGCGGATGGGGGAGGGGGCGAAGGTGGGAGAGGTGTCTAAGCCGGGCCGGTTGCGGAGGACCTTTGGATCGCTGAAGGTGGCGTATGGATTGGCGGCGGTGCTCGCCTTGGCGGTGGTGGGATTGACCTTGCATACCATGCCCCCCCGCCAGGAGCCAAGTCCAGCCGATGCCGAGTCCGTCTTCCTCCCATCCAGCATGGGAGTAAGAGGAGGAGACGGCCTCGAAAAGACGGTCGAGTTTCGTTCCAGCCAGAGAGCGAAGGTCCCTCTCGTCTTTGAGACGCTTGAGGGCTCTGCGTTTCCCAGATACCGCCTGAAGATCCGGCGCCGCTCCGGCCATGAAGTGTTGCGCCACGAGGACATCGAACGGAGTGACGAGGGTCTCACCTGGAAGCTTGCTCCCGATACCCTTGCTGACGGGCACTATGACATCGAGCTGCAAGGCATCGGACCAGGAGCGCCTGTGCCCCTTGGCAAGTATCGGCTAAACATCCTGCACCACTAGCTGGAGCTTGTTATTTCCGGCGGACCCACCGCCGGCCCAAAAAACTTAGTAAACTAGGCTTCTCGGTTCACGCTCAAGATCTGCATCACAGAGCGGCAGTGCTATGTGTCAATGGATCTTTACGGCTTGGAGTGTGCCATGGCGTTCGCAAGTAAGCGTAGCATCGCCTGCCTCACCATCCTGGGCGGCTGCTTTGGCCTGAGCCTCTTTCTGCTGCGAGGAGGGGCTCCCAGAATCTCCATCCCTCCTGCCCCCATCCTGGGTTCGCAGCTGAGTCGTGCGAGGGTTCAGCCGATCGTCGAGGAGCACTCGCTGGGGAAGGATCGCACCGCGACCGCCCGCCTTGTCCATGGAACTGCCCATCTCTACAGCTTTCGTTTGCGAGCGGGAGAGATCCTGCACGCGATGGTTGACCAGGATGTGGTCCCGCGGGATTCCTTTGACCTCGCGCTCGATCTCTATGGACCGGATACGAGGAAGCTCTTTGAGATCGACAGTCAGAAGGGGGACAAAGGGCCGGAGGAGATTTTCTTTCTTGCCGAAAAGGCAGGTATCTATCATGTAGCTGTCACCGAGTCCTGGCATGGAGGAACCTACCGAATCCGCTTGCTCTCCATTCGACGAGCAAGCCGTGAAGACCAAGCGAATGCTGAAGCCGAGAAGATCTTTCACCAGTCCAGGCTTTTGGTCGATGAGAAGAAAGAAATCTCGGGTTTCCTAAAGGCAGCAGAAATCTGGCAACGACTCGGCAAGACTGGGTACCAGGCCGAAGCATTGCGGCGGGTTGGTGATGTCCTGAAGAACGAATCCCAGTATGAGGACGCAGCCGTTTTCCAGGCACAGGCTCTTGAGCTCTATCGGCGCCTGCAGGATGGCGAGCGCGAGGCCAATCAGCTCAACGCTTTGGGCGTCTCCAGCCAAATGACGGCAAAGCTCGATAAGGCGGAGCAGCTCTTCCGGCAGTCGCGGGAAGTCGCGCAGAAGGCTTCGGCCCATCAAGTTGAAGCCGAGGCTCTGCTGAATCTCTGCACTCTTATCAGGGACCTAGGAAAGAGCTGGCTGGCTCTTGACGCCTGCGAAGCATCACTGGAAGCGGCCCGCGGTCTACCTGAGTCGCAGCTCAAGACCCTTCCTGTTCTAGGATCGATGTATGTGGCGTTGGGGAAATTTGGGCTTGCCCTCGCGGCGTATGAAAAGGGACTTAAGCTGGAAACCTCGTTAGAATCGCCGGCCATTCGGGGGCAGATACTTTCGCGGCTCTCTGAGATGTACATGACTCGGAAACAGCCGCGTGACGCCTTGCCTTACGCCCAGCGAGCCTTGGTCGCGAGAAGGCAGGCAGGCGCTCCCAGGGATATAGCGGTCGGCCTGTCTGGCCTGAGCCTGGTTCTGCAACAACTAGGCGACCCTTCGCAGGCCCGCGGTCTTCAAGAGCAGGCGCTGAGCCTTTTTCATCAGTCCGGTGACGCACAATCGGAAGGCATCGCCCATCTGGATCTTGGATTTCTATTGCTTAGCCAGAGGGATCTGCCAAAGGCGATTCTACATCTGGAGCAAGCCTTGAAAATTGCTCGGAAGCATGGCCCCCCGGAGGTGGAGGTCTCGGCTCTCTACCAGTTGGCACTCGCTGAGCGAGAACGCGGCGCCCCGCTCGCATCGCGACGCCAGGTCGAGGCAGCCCTGGAGCGCCTGCGGTCCCTCTCTGCATCGCAGTCTAAAGAGGGCTTGAGCCCAAGCTATGCCGCAGCACGGCAAGGCAGCTACGATCTGCTCATCGATCTCTTGGTCGGATCGCCCGCGCACGACACCCTGCTGGCGGATATTCTCCTATCGCTTGAAGCGAGCGAGAGGGCCCGATGGCAGAGCCTCGCTGCTTCTCTCGTTCCTGAGAGGCTTTTGGCCGGAATTCTGAAACGGGCAGATCCTCGATCAGTCGCTGAACGCCGGCGCCTGGACGCTGAAATCGGAAAGCTTGAAGAGCAGAGAGTCTTCTTGAAGTGGGAGGAACGAGCCACGGATGCTGTCACGAGAGATGAAGAGAAGCTGGCAGAGCAGCGAGACATCCTTGACACTCGCCTACAGCGGGCCGACACGTGGGCGGCCACGGTGAGCCGTCCTGCGCCGATCACGTTCAAGGAAATACAGCAATTGCTCGATCCTGGCACCAGTCTGCTCGAGTACAGACTGGGCGAAACCCGGAGCCTTCTCTGGCTGGTCACGACACAAGGGGTCGAAGTATTCGATCTCCCCCCACGCAATGAAATCGAGAACAGTGCACACAGACTGTATGATCTTCTGGCTGAAAGCCAATGGCACGGAAATCAGCGCAAGACAAAGCCCTTGATAAAAGAGCTCAGCGCCATGCTCTTGGGGCCTGTTGCCGATCGCTTGCGGGGTCGAGACTTGGTGGTCGCACCGGATGGAGCCATTCAGTTGGTCCCCTTCGCCATACTGCTCGATCCTCGTTCCCGAGCGAGCCAGGAAGCAAGCCAGCCGGCTCCTCCCTTATATCGGGAGCATCGCATCTCCTATCTGCCGTCGGCCTCGGTTCTGCGGGGGATCCGCCGTGAGCTGTCCCATCGCCCGGTACCGACAGGCCGTTTGGCGGTGCTGGCGGATGCGGTGTTCCGGGAGCCCGGGCTGGTGCCTTTGCCCCATAGTCGGCAAGAGGCTCAGGAAATCCTGGCACTGGTTCCGAAGGGAGAGAGAAAACTGGCAGAGCTCGGATACGAAGCGAACCGCGAGCTGGTAATGAGTGGAAAGCTGGCAGACTTTTCGATTCTTCACTTCGCGACTCATGCAACCGAGCATCCCGAGCGATTCGCGTTGTCGAGCATCGTATTGTCGCAGATCGATACTCAGAACCGGTCCATCGAAGGACGTCTCGGCGTGAATGACATTCAGAGCCTAAGCCTGCCTGCTGACCTCGTCGTGCTGAGCGCATGCAAGACAGCGCTGGGCAAGGATGTTCGAGGCGAGGGGAACATGGGGTTGACCCAAGCTTTCATGTACGCCGGCGCCGCGCGTGTGCTGGTCAGCCTTTGGAACGTGAACGACGAGTCGACGCCTCAATTCATGGCGCGCTTCTATAAGGCCCTCCTACAAGAAAAAAAGTCTCCCGCCGAGGCTCTCGGGATCGCCCAACGCTGGATGGCGGAAGAGACACGCTGGAGCTCCCCCTACTACTGGGCGGGTTTCGAGCTCCACGGCGAATGGCGATGAGATTGCAAGGCAGAAGGTCTCACCCGCGGCACCTCTCTTAGTAAACAAGCCGGCGTCCTCCGTGTCTTTCCTTGAAGAACGCGGCAGCAGACCAGATCTGCCGAGGGAGACGGAGGGTTTCCCTTCGAAGCTGGGGTCTGCTTTGCTGTCTGCGACTCAAACAAGGAGGGAACTGATGAAAGAGCAAGACGTGGTGGAGAGTCGGGAAGCCGGGTCGAAGCGGCCCGCGGACCCTCGTGGCAAGCCGATCGAGAACCCGCCATCCAATGTCACTCCGAGGACCGATCCGCCTCCGACTCCCCCGCCCTATGATGGACCTAAGGGCGGCGGCAATCACGGTCACCAGTGAGACTTGTTTAGCCGGCGCGATTCCTTCGCGCCGGCTGCGTACTCATACCATGAGGGCACCTGCGTGAAACGACTGACTAGTATTGCCGTCTTGTTGCTACTCGGGATTTCGATGGGCTGCAATCATCCCCGAGCCCGATCGGCGAAGGCTTTCGATGATATTAGCACCCTGGTGAAAGGCAAGACGTCTTCTGAAGTGGAAAGACTTCTGGGCCGGCCGGACAACCGTGAGGCGATGGTTGTGTCCGGGGAGCGATGGACGTGGTGGAATTACACCTTTCTGGGCGGAAGCAAATATCCCCCCGAAGAGCGGGGTCGCGTGGTTCATCTCGAGATCATTTTCGAGCCCGAGAGGGCAGAGTCTGGCTCTACGACGGCGACTCCAGTGCTCCGGGTGATGGAGCCGCTTGGAGTCAGTTACACGATGCCCCCGGTAACGAAGTAACCGCATGGAGAGGAGCGTGATCATGGCACTCAGCGGCAATCAATCCAACGACCACTTGATCTTCAATGGCATCGATGCCACCACCGGTGAGTATCTGTTTCCTCCTGTTTCACCGGGCGAGATCCTCGCAGGGTTGCAGAAGGTCCCCAAGAACCAGGAAAGAGCCCTGATGCCAGGGATTGATCCTAAGAATCTGGGAGAGGCCGGATGGGGAGTCATCTTCCACGCGGAAGAGTCCCCGGCGGTACGCGAGGCATTGGCTCCTCTGCTGGAGCACCGCAAGGCCGAGGCGGGGCGGCGGAGCGAACGTCTCTATCGCGAGTTCAGCGGCGAGAGTGGTTACCGCGGCGAATCCAAAGAGAATTTCCTGGCGAAACAGGGAGCTGCTTTGGGGCCAGTCAATCCCCGGCGAATGCCCTACTACCTGCTTCTCGTGGGCGGCCCTGACCGCATACCCTTTCATTTCCAGCACCAACTCGATGTGCAGTATGCCGTGGGCAGGCTCTGCTTTGACACTCCGGATGAGTACGCCCACTACGCCAAAAGCGTGGTCGACGCCGAGACGGGCAAGATAGTGCGGGACCGGAAGGTAGCCCTGTTCGGAGTGCGCAATCCCGACGACGAGGCGACGCAGATGAGTGCCGACCTGCTGGTCCAGCCGCTCGCCGAGAAGCTGGATACTCCGGGTGACGGTCAGGCGTCCGCCCCATGGACGGTGAGTAGCGCTGTGGCCGAGAAGGCGACGAAAGAGCGGTTGGGCCACCTGCTGGGAGGCGACGAAACTCCCGCACTTTTGTTCACGGCGAGCCATGGTGTTGGCTTCGCACCCGGCGATTGTATGCAGCGCGAGCACCAGGGGGCGCTGCTATGCCAGGACTGGCCGGGTCCCAAAGCCTGGAGCGGATACGTGCCTCCCAGCCTTTATTTCTCGGGCGATGACATCGGGAGCGACTCCCGGCTTCACGGTTTGGTAGCCTTCCATTTTGCCTGTCATGGCGTGGGTACCCCCGCCACCGAGGATTTTGCCTTGAGCAATGGAAATCCGCCACGCAATCTGGCGCCCGCGTCGTTTGTAGCCCGCCTGCCGCAGCGGTTGCTGGGCCATTCTGGGGGCGGCGCATTGGCTGTTATTGGTCATGTGGAACGGGCCTGGGCTTATTCGTTTCTCGCTAAAGGCTCACAGACCCAGTTGGAGGCCTTCGAAAGCACGATCCGATTGCTGATGGACGGCTACCCTGTTGGTTTTGCCATGGAGTACTTCAATCAACGGTATGCGGAGCTTTCCACGGAGCTCACCTTGGCTCTCAACCGCCTGGGGTATGGCGAGCAGGTCGACCCTGCGGAGATAGCCGGGCTCTGGACGGCCAACAATGACGCCCGCAACTACGCCGTGCTCGGCGACCCTGCCGTGCGGGTAGCGGTGTAGGAAGAAAGGGTTGCCATGGAAACGTCCTCCTCTGGACCGCGCGGCGGCCTGGCGTTGCTCATTGGCATCAATACCTATCCTCGCTTCGAAACCAAGCGACAACTCGGAGGATGCGTCAACGACGTCCAGATCATGAAGGACGCCCTGACGCGTCGCTTTGGGTTCCAGGAGGACCGTATCCGTGTCCTGACCAACATGGAGGCCACTCGAGCAGCGATTCTCGCGGCGTTCGAGGATCTGGTCGGGCAGGCGAGGGAGGACAAGAACGTCGTTGTTCATTTCAGCGGTCACGGATCACAGAAACCCGATGGTCCAGAGAATGACGAACCGGATGGCTGGGACCGGACCCTGGTGCCGTGCGACAGCGGGAGGCCGCCGCAGCCTAATCTTGATATTACCGACGACGAGATCCACGCGTGGCTTAAACGGCTGATGAAGAGGACGCCTTTTGTCACCCTGATCATCGATTGCTGCCATTCGGGCACGATTCTTCGCGAAAGAAAAGTCCGAGCTCTGCCGGCACCGGCCCGCTCTGAGAAGGTATTCCGTGACGCTTGGGTCGGTACCAAGAGCTTTCTGAGAGAGGGCGAGCAATGCGTGCTGTTCTCGGCGTGCCGAAGCGACGAGTTCGCCAAAGAGCTTCTAAAGGAGGATACTCAGTCTGTACCGCACGGAGCCCTGACGTATTTCCTGGTTCAAGAGCTTCTTTCTCCCGGATTCACCGGCGCGACTTGTACAGAGGTCTTCGAGCGCTTTCGTCCGAAGCTGACGGGAAAGCTTGAGGATCAACACCCGCAGTTGGAGGGAGAACGGGATCGTCAGTTTTTGGGCCGCGAGAATATCGTGCCCATGCCCTTCGTCTCGGTCCTTTCCCGGCAGGGCGATCGGGTCACGCTTGAAGCCGGAGCCGTAAACGGGATTTCCCCAGGCGCCCGCTGGCTTGTCTATGCGCCGGGAACTCGTGAGGTGGATGATGAAGCCGTGTTGTTGGGAGCTGTAAGCATCGTGTCGGTGGGAGCTGCCGCGAGCGAAGCCAAGGTGGAGGAGGAGAGCCCGGCTGGAGCGGTGATTCCAGGCGCTCGCGCCGTGGAGGGCTTCGCCAGATTGGCGGTTGAGCTCCTTGCACCGCCAGAGCATCGGAAGACGAGATCGATGGCGGCCGTGCTCGAGCGGTCCAAGCTGCTGACCCGGAGCTACTCGGGGAGCCAGGCCAAGGCCCGGGTCCTGCTTCTTTCTCCGGCCGATCCGGCCGCCGATCTGGCCCACCAAGTGGGAGCTTTGACTGAGGACGTTTGGGTCGTGGTAGACGATCGAGGATTCCTGATGAGCAAGCCGGCGCCCGTGCGCAATGACGAGGCGCCCAGGACCGTCGTGGCAAACCTGGAAAGTATGGCTCGCCTGCGTGCCGTCGCCGCGGTTTCAAATCCCGGCAGTCCTCTCGCGAAGCTGGTGGATTTCGACCTCGGTCGCTGGACGGGCGTCGGCGTCGAGGTCGTGCCGCCTCTCCGAGATGAAAATGGCGAGATGATTTTCCACGAAGGGGATCGACTGGTTTTGGACCTGCACAACCGCTCGGAGCGTCCCCTTTACGTTTACGTGCTCGATATCGGCCTTACCGGCCGCGTCATGATCGCCTATCCCCTCAGGGGAAGTGGGGAACTGCTGGAGAGCGATCTAAGGATTCGGGTGGGCCTGCGAGCCAGCGAGGATCTGACTCTTAGCTTTCCCGCCGGTTTCGAGCGACTTCCCGAAGCCTTTCAGGCCGCTGCACGAGAGACGATGAAGCTCATCGTGTCCACCAGCCAGGCCGAGTTCCGCCTTTTCCTCCAGGAAGGCCAGCGGTATCGTGGGAGCGGTCCGGCGGGTTCCGTGGAAGAGGCGCTGGCCACGACCTTCGGTAGCGGCTCTCCCCCGGGCTTCCTGTCCGGCGGGGAGGACTGGACGACCGTGGAGCGGACCTTCCGCCTGCTTCCCAAGTCCCCGTCTCCGGCGTCCGCTTGAACCCTGCTTTCCGTCCCCTCCTCCCCCGGTTGCCCCCCACCCGGCCGTCGTGACAACCTTGGCCTTTGGATACGGGGGGCTTCTGCCCCTCCCAGGACCCCGAGGAGGCACAACGCATGAGCAAGTCGTACCAGGCTCCACTCAATTGGTCTACGGGTGGAGGTGCGGATACCGACGTCAATGAGACCGAGGAGTGGCTGACCGCCTTCGAGCAGGTGGTCGCGATCGAGGGGCGGGAACGCGCCCAGTTCCTCCTCAAGAAGCTGCTGGAGAAGGGGCATGAGAAGGACGTCATCCTTCCCTTTACCGGCAACACCCCTTACATCAACACCATCCCGAAGAGCAAAGAGCCCCAGTACGGCGGCGACCGCGCCCTCGAACGGCGCATCAAGAGCATCGTCCGCTGGAATGCCATGGCCCTGGTGGTGCGGGCCAACAAGCGCTTCGCCGGCCTCGGCGGCCACATCTCCACCTTCGCCTCGGCGGCCACCCTCTACCAGGTGGGCTTCCATCACTTCTTCCGCGGACGCGGCGAGAACGGCTTCGACGGCGACATGATCTACTTCCAGGGCCACGCCTCGCCCGGCATCTATGCCCACGCTTTCCTCGAGGGGCGGCTCAGCCTGGAGCAGATGGACGCCTTCCGCCGCGAGTCGGCCCCGGGAGGCGGCCTCGCCTCCTATCCCCATCCCTGGCTGATGCCCGGCTTCTGGGAGTTCCCCACGGTCTCCATGGGCCTCGGGCCCATCGCCGCCATCTATCAGGCCAAGTTCAACCGTTATCTCCGGAACCGCGGTCTGCGCGACATCCAGAAGCGAAAGGTCTGGGCGTTCCTCGGCGACGGCGAGACGGACGAGCCGGAGGCGCTCGGCGCCATCACGCTGGCCTCCCGCGAGAAGCTGGATAACCTGATCTTCGTCATCAACTGCAACCTCCAGCGCCTCGACGGCCCGGTGCGCGGCAACGGCAAGATCATCCAGGAGCTGGAAACGGCCTTTCGCGGCGCCGGCTGGAACGTCATCAAGGTCATCTGGGGCAGCGACTGGGACCCTCTCATCGAGAACGACAACACGGGCCTGCTCATGCAGCGCATGAACGAGGCGGTCGACGGCGAGTACCAGAAGTACGTGGTGGAGCCCGGCTCCTATGTCCGCAAAGAGTTCTTCGGCAAGTATCCGGAGCTCGCGGAGCTGGTGAAGGGCTATTCGGACGAGGATCTGCGTGGCCTGCGGCGCGGCGGGCACGATCCGGAGAAGGTCTTCGCCGCCTTCAAATCCGCCACCGAGCACGAGGGCTCGCCGACGGTGATCCTGGCCAAGACCGTGAAGGGTTATGGATTAGGGGAGGCCGGCGAGGGCAAGAACGTCACCCACCAGCAGAAGAAGCTGACGGACGACGAGCTGCGCTTCTTCCGCGACCGCTTCGAGATTCCCATCGCGGACAAGGACCTGCACGAGGCGCCGTTCTACTGCCCACCGGAGAACAGCCAGGAGATCCAATATCTGCGGGAGCGCCGCCGCGTGCTGGGCGGCCCGGTGCCCATGCGGCGGGTGCGGACCGAGCCCGTGCCGGTCCCGGCGGGAGACACCTGGAGCCGCTTTTTCGAGGGGGTGGACCGCGAGGTGTCCACCACCATGGTCTTCGTGCAGATGCTGACCCAGCTTCTCAAGGACAAGGAGATCGGCAAGAAGATCGTGCCGATCGTGCCGGACGAGGCCCGCACCTTCGGCATGGAGTCGCTGTTCCGCCAGTTCGGCATCTACTCCCACGTCGGGCAGCTCTACGAGCCGGTCGATAAATCCATGCTGCTGTACTACCGCGAGGCGACGGACGGGCAGATCCTGGAGGAGGGCATCACCGAGGCCGGCTCCATGTCGTCCTTCATCGCCGCCGGCACCTCATACGCGACGCATGGGATCGACATGATTCCCTTCTTCATTTTCTATTCGATGTTCGGGTTCCAGCGCATCGGCGATCTCATCTGGGCGGCGGCGGACCAGCGCACCCGCGGATTCCTGCTGGGCGCCACCTCGGGCCGCACGACGCTCAACGGCGAGGGCCTTCAGCACGAGGACGGCCACAGCCACCTGCTCGCGAGCGTGGTGCCCAACCTGCTGGCGTTCGATCCGGCGTACGCCTTCGAGGTCGCGGTGATCATTCGCGACGGCCTTAAGAGGATGTTCACGGACCGGGAGGACATCTTCTACTACATCACCCTGTACAACGAGAACTATCCGATGCCGCCCATGCCGGCCGGCGCGGAGGAGGGGATTCTCAAGGGCGCTTACAAGCTCAAGTCCGCTCCCGAAGGGGACGAGCGCCCAAGAATCCACCTGCTGGGCAGCGGCTCGCTGCTGCGCGAGGCCCTCAGGGCGCAGGACATCCTTAGCGAGAAGTATGGAGTTGCGGCGGACGTCTGGAGCGCCACGAGCTACAAGGAGCTGCGGCGCGACGCCCTGGAAGCGGACCGCTGGAACCTTCTCCATCCGGACCAGGAGCCGCGCAAGCCGTACGTCGTCCGGATTTTCGAGGGCGATGACCGGCCCATCGTCGCGGTTTCCGATTACATGAAGCTGGTGCCGGACATGATCTCCCGCTGGCTGCCGGGCCGGCTGTTCACCCTGGGCACCGACGGCTTCGGGCGCAGCGACACCCGCGAGGCGTTGCGCCGCTTCTTCGAGGTGGATGCCGAGTGCGTCGTCATCGCGGCCCTCGGGCAGCTCTCCCAGCGCGGGAAGGTGGATCGCGGGGTGGTAAAGCGGGCGATCGACGAGCTCGGAGTCGATCCGTCCAAGCTCGATCCGTTGATCAGTTAGGAAAGGCCGATGGCGATGCTCAAAACGTTTCTTCAGGTTCTGTGTCTGGCTGCGCTGCTGCCCGCCGTGGCGGCGGCGCAGCCGGCGGTCTACAAGGTGGACGCCGATCACAGCGGCGTGAGCTTTTCGATCCGCCATTTCGTTTCCAACGTCTCGGGCCGTTTCCGGGATTTCGACGGCGTCATCAAGTACGACAAGGCGAATCCCGCGGCGTCGAGCGTCGAGTTCACCGTCAAGGCGGCTTCGATCGATACCTCGAACAACGACCGCGACGAGCACTTGCGGTCGAAGGACTTCTTTGAGGTCCAGAAGTTTCCCACTCTGACCTTCACCAGCACCCAGGTGGTGGCAAAGGACGTCACCACCCTGGACGTGACCGGCAACCTCATCCTGCACGGCGTCACCCGCACGATCACTTTTCCCGTTTCCCTCCTGGGAACCGTCAAGACGCCCCGAGGCGAAAAAGCCGGCTTCGAAACCGCCTTCAAGATCGACCGCAAGGAGTACGGCATCCTCTGGAATAACGTCCTCGACTCGGGGCCGGTGCTGGGAGATGAGGTGAAAATTACGATTGAGATCGAGGCGAACCGGCAGGCGGAGGTACCGGCGAAGAAGTGACGGTGCAGTCCTGGCAGCGGCCAGCGCCAAGCCGTCCGCCCGGTTGTCTTTGAGCCCGGACGGGCGGCAGATCCCTAGCCCAGGGCGCGAGCCCTGGGAAAGAGCCACCCACCGAATCGATTCTCGCCCTGCCAAGGGCGTTTTTCCACCTCGAGGAACCGCCAACGGGAGAAAAAGCGCCCTTGGTCAACTTCAAGCGTTCAGCACTTCCCGCAACGCCTCGAAATCGTTCGCAATCTCCCGCGCCAGGAACGGCCTTCCCTGGAGGGCGGACAGCGCCGGGGGAATCTCCACCTCGATTCCCAACCGCTCGTAGACGGGCAGGAACTTGGCGGGATGGGCGGTGCCCAGGAAGACGCCGGTTTCTCCGGGAGCCAGGCGATCCTCGAGTACCCCGTAGGCCACGGCGGCGTGGGGGTCGGCGAGATAGCCGTGCGTTTGCAGGTAGCGGATCGATCCTTCGGTCTCCTCGTCGCTCCGGGCACCCCAGCGCAGGACGCGGCGCAGGGCGTTCAGATCCCCTCCGAATAGATATTCGATGCGCTCCCAGTTGTTGGGGGCACCCACGTCCATGGCGTTCGAGAGCGTGGCGACCGAGGGGCGGGTGCGGTACTCGCCTGTGTCCAGATACTCCGGCACGGTGGTGTTGGCGTTGGTGGCGGCGACGAAGGCCTTGACGGGCAGGCCCATCGCCCTCGCCAGCAGGCCGGCGCAGAGGTTGCCGAAGTTGCCGCTGGGGACGGCGATCACGGGGGGCTCGGCGATCCCCAGACGGCGCAACGCCGCTACGGCCTCGGCGTAGTAGAGGGTCTGCGGCAGCAGGCGCGCGACGTTGATCGAGTTGGCGGAGGTGAGGCCGTGGCGGGCTGTCAGATCCGCGTCGGCGAAGGCGGCTTTCACCAGCGCCTGGCAATCGTCGAAGGCGCCGTCCACGGCGAGGGCGGTGATGTTCTCTCCCAGGGTGACGAGCTGAAGCTCCTGAAGGGCCGAGACCCGGCCTCTTGGATAAAGCACGACGACCCGCACTCCGGGCCGGCGCCAGAAGGCCCGCGCCACGGCCGCTCCCGTGTCGCCGCTGGTGGCGGTGAGGATGGTGATCAGCCGGCTTGGCTGACCCGGCTCGCGCACCAGCTCCAACACGGCGGCGAAGAAGCGGGCGCCGAAGTCCTTGAAGGCCAGGGTGGGGCCGTGGAACAGCTCGAGGGCTAAGATTCCAGGGGTCACCAGCACCAGCGGCACGGGAAAGTCCAGGGCCTCGCGCACCGCCCGGGCCACCGGCTCGTGGCCCAGCTCGTCGGCGAGAAGACGATCCAGGATCACGGCGCAGCGCTCGCTCCAGGCGAGGTCCAGCAGCACCGGCCAGTCGGGAAAGACGGGGAGCGGCTCGGGCATCCACAATCCGCCGCCGGGTGCGATACCCGCCAGCACGGCCTGGCGAAAACTCGTATGGCGTGCCGGATCGCGAGTGCTCACCAGTCTCATGAGAGATCTCCCGGAGACAGGACGCGCGAGCCCACAGGATCGAGGCGGCAGAGGCGGACCGTGGAAGTCAGGCCAGCCACGCCCAACGCGCCTTGCAGGGCGTCCGCCACGGCTGGAGCCTGGGCATGGCTTTCGGCAACGGCGAAGAGGGCGGGGCCCGCTCCCGAGAGGGTACAGCCCAGAGCTCCCGCCGCCAGGGCTGCGGCCTGGGCGGCGGGGAAGCCGGGCACCAGGCTTGCGCGGTAGGGCTCGGCCAGCACGTCGCGCAGGCAGCGGCGGAGGAGCCCACGGTCGCCGGACTCCAAGGCGTGGACGAACCCCGCCAGGTTCTGGGCGAAGGCCAGGGTGTCCTTGAGGGGAAAGACCTTGGGCAACACCTTACGGGCGCGTTCGGTGGAGAGCTCCAGGGCGGGGGAGACCACGACGAGGACCAGGTCGTCCGGCCACGGCAGCGCCCGGGCATCGGCCGCGCCGTCAGGACCGGGCACCAGGAGCTGGAGACCGCCGGCCAGCGAGGGGACGACATTGTCGAGGTGGACCGAGCCCGAGACGAGGGCCTCGGCGCGTCCGGCCACGGCGAACACTTCCGGCGTGGAGAGCGGCTCGCCCAGCAGGGCCTGGCAGGCGGCCAGGGTGGCGGCCACCGAGCTGGCGGAGGAGCCCAGGCCGCTGCACCGGGGGAGGCGCTTCTCCAGGTGGAAGGAGAGGACAGGGCACTCGATCCTCTTCAGCCGCAGCGCCTCGCGGTAGAGGGCATGGGTGCGCAGCACGAGGTTCTGCCAGGGATCGGCCGGCAGGTCCGCCGCGTGGGGGCCCGAGGTGGTGAGGCCCACCGAGGCGGCGAGCGACGCGGTCACCACGTCGCCCCACAGGCTGCCGTCGAGCGGCGCCAGGGCGGCGCCCATGAGGTCGAAACCGGCGGCGAAGTTGCCGATGCTGGCGGGAGCGTAGGCTCGGATCTCCATGGTCTTGTCTCAAAGCGCGATCTTGAGCAGGTCCGCGAGCGCGCCCGCCGCCGTCACCTCGCCCCCGGCGCCGTAGCCGCGGACCACCAGCGGCGTGGGCTGATAATGCTCGGTGAGGAAGGAGAAGGCGTTCTCGCCGCCGCGCACGGCGAACAGCGGGTGCTCCGGCCCCACGGCCTCCAGACCCACCCGGCAACGATAGCCGCGGTCACCGCCGTCGTCGGTGGCCTCGACGATGCCGGCGTGGCGCAGCGCCTTCCCCTCGGAAAGGAGGGCCTCGCGGCGGGCCGCGAAGGCGGGGTCGAGCCGCGGCAGGCCGGCGAGGAACTCCTCGACGCTACCCGAGGCGTCGTAGTCCCGCGGCAGCACTCCCAGCACCTGCACGTCGGCCAGCTCGATGCCGGCGCCTAGCTCGCGGGCGAGGATGAGGAGCTTGCGCGCCACGTCCAATCCCGACAGGTCGTCCCGTGGATCGGGCTCGGTGAAGCCCCGGTCGCGGGCCGTGCGCACGGCTTGGGAGAAGGGGATCCCCTCTTCCAGGGCGCCGAGCAGGAAGGAGAGCGAGCCCGAGAGCACGGCCTCCAGCCGCAGCACCCGGTCGCCGCCTTCGAGCAGGCTGCGCAGGGTGCCGATGACCGGCAGGCCCGCTCCCACGTTGGTCTCGTAGAAGAACCGCCGCTTCAGCCGCGCGCTCGTGCGGTGGAGCTGCCGGTAGTCGGCGAACGGCGCGCTGTTGGCCTTCTTGTTCACCGTCACCACGTGCATGCCGGCGGCGAAGAGGCGCCCATAGGCGGCGGCCACCTCGTCGTTCGAGGTGCAGTCGACGAAGACGGGGTTGACCAGCCGGGCGCGAGCCAGCTCGGCGAGCAGGGCGTCGAGAGACGAGGGGAGGTCCGTGCTGTCGAGCGCGGGCTCCCAGGCGGCCGGGTCCAGGCCGCCGGCATCGAAGGCGCAGTGCCTGGAGTTGGCGACGGCGCAGAGCCGCAGATCCACCCGCCGCTCTTCGCGAGCCTCGTGCTCGGCGACCTTGCGCAGCAGCCGGGAGCCGACGTTGCCGACGCCCCAGACCACGAGCTGGAGCTCGATCCGGCGCTCGAAGAGCTGGGCGTGTAGATGGCGCACGGCGCGGGGCGCGTCGCTCGCGGCCACCACGGCCGAGATGTTGCGCTCGCTCGACCCCTGGGCGATGGCGACGACGCTCACGCCCACGGCGGCCAGGGCGCCGAAGAACGCGCCCGCCACACCCAGGCGATGGCGCATGCCGTCGCCCACCAGCGAGAGGATGGAGCCGCCGGGGCGCAGCTGGATTGTGTCGAGCAGGCCGGCGGCGAGCTCGGCCTTGAAGGCCTCGCTCAGAGCCTCGCGTGCCCGGGCGCCGTCCGCCTCGGCCACCGCGAAGGAGATGGCCATCTCGCTGGAGCCCTGGGTGATGAGGATGACGGAGATCTCGGCTCCCGCCATGGCCTGAAATACCCTCGCGGCGACGCCGGGAACGCCCGTCATCCCCGAACCGGTGACGTCCACCAGGGCCACTCCGGGCAGGTAGGTGATCCCCCGGGCGCCGATGTCCGCGGGGTCCGCGATCTCCAGGGGGTCCGGGATGACGGCGGCGACGCGGTGCACGAGGCTGCCGGGTTTTTCCGGGGCGAAGCTGTTGCGCACCCGCACCGGGATGCCCTTCTCCCGCGCCGGCTGGATGGTCTTGGGATGGAGCACCTTGGCGCCGAAAAACGACAGCTCCATGGCCTCCTCATAGCTCAGCTCGGGGAGCACGGCGGCATGGGCCACGAGCCGCGGATCGGCGGAGAAGATGCCGTCGACGTCGGTCCAGATTTCGAGCAGCTCCGCCTCCACGGCCCAGGCGGCGATGGCGGCGGAGTAGTCCGAGCCGCCGCGGCCCAGGAGATTGGTGCGGCCGGAGGCGTCGCCGCCGAAAAAACCGGGCAGCAGCGTCAGCGCCGGAGGATCGGAGCGCAGGGGAGCGAACGCCTGCCGGGTGGCCTCCCAGTCGGGAGAGGCCGAGAGCGGCGAGCCGGTGGTGCGGATCAAGGTCTTCGGATCGAGGAGCTTGACGCCGAGCCCGCGGGCGGTGAGCAGCCGGGAGAAGAGGGCGCAGGACGCGCGCTCGCCGAGCGAGGAGAGGACGGCCATGGCGCCGGGCGGACGCTCCAGGAGCAGCGCGAAGCCGCGCAGCAGGTTCTCCATTTCGCGCTCGAGGGCCTTGAGGTCGGCCTCGGCCGCGGCGGCGCTCTCCGCTCCGAGCTCAGCTCTCAAGTCGGCCAGGATCTCCCGGTGCACGGAGCGGAAGCGCGTCAGGGCCGGGGTCACCGAGCCGCAGGTGGCCGCCTCCTCGGAGCCGCGCAGCAGGGAGTCGGTGACGCTCGCCATGGCCGAGGCCACCACGAGCAGGGGGGCCTCCCCGGCCTGCGCGGCGACGATCTCCGCCGCGCCGCGCATCCGCTCCGCGTTGCCCACCGAGGTGCCGCCGAATTTGAGAACGCGCATCGCCACTCCTCCACAAGGTGATCCACAAAAGCGAAAGCCCCGCTCCCTCTAGGGTGCGGGGCTTTGGCCAGAGTATGACGAAGAGTTGTGGGCGGGTCAAGAAAGCTTACTGAAGAGCCCCTTCGTCCTCCAGAATCCGCAGCTTGCGCTCCTCGCCCCAGCGGTAGCCGCCGGCCTCCCCGTCGCCGCGCACCACGCGATGGCAGGGGACGACGAGAGCCACCCGGTTGCTGGCACAGGCGCGGGCGACGGCGCGGGCGGCCTTGGGGTGGCCGAGGGCCGCGGCCACCTCGCCGTAGCTGCGCGTCTCGCCGCGGGGGATCTCCTGGAGGGCCCGCCAGACCCGCCACTGGAAGGCCGTAGCCTGGAGGTCCAGGGGGAGAGAGCCGGCTCCGGCACCGCCCTCTACCACCGGCCGCACGGCGTCGAGCCAGGGCTGGAGGGCCGCGTCGTCGCGCTCGATCCCGGCGTTCGGATACTCCCGCCGAAGGGCGGTCTCCAGCACGCCGTCGTCGTCGCCCAGGGTGACGGCACAGATTCCCCTTTCCGTGGCGGCCACCAGCAGCCGGCCGAAGGGGGAGACCGCCGTGGTATAGCGGACGTTCATGCCGCGCCCGCCGCGGCGATAGGCACCGGGAGTCATGCCCAGGCTGGCGTCCGCCGTCTCGTAGAGCCGGGAGCTGGAGCCGTAGCCCGCGCCGTAGGTGGCGGTGGCTACCGACTCGCCCCGCCGCACCTCGCCGCGGAACCTCTCGGCCTTGAGTCGCGCCGCGTATTGCCGGGGCGAGAGGCCCAGCGCGGCCCGGAAGGTGCGTTGCAGATGCCAGGGGCTCAAGCCCACGGCCGCCGACAAATCGTGCAGCGTGGGAGTCTCTTCGAGATGGGACTCCAGGTACTCGCAGGCCCGGCGCACGGCTTCGGTTTGCGCCGAGGCTTCCCCCTGGCGCGGCCGGCAGCGCCGGCAGGCGCGATAGCCCGCTCCCTCGGCCTCCTCCGGGGCACCAAAGAATTGGACGTTGGCGCGCCGCGGCCGGCGCGAGGGGCAGGTGGGGCGGCAGTAGATCCCGGTCGAGGCGACGGCGTAGACGAATCGGCCGTCGAATTGGGCGTCGCGCTCCAGCACGGCCGTCCAGGCGGTTTCGGGATCAGGTGTCGTGGATCGTTGCGGCATGGCAGCTCTCATGATCGTTCCTCCTCTTGTCCAAGGCAAGATAGCCCTGGACGGGAGGCGCGTTCCATCCGCATCTTGCGGTCAAACTGGATCCTCTGAATCGAGATCCTGGAGATGGCCCACATCGCCAAGGCCCAGGCAGCGTGGAGCCGTGCCGCCTCCATCCAGCCCTTCGAAGACGACGGTGGTGATGGAAGCGGGCGGCAGGGAGAAACCCGCCCATAGAAGCGGCAGTGGAATGCTCAGCAGCCCGGCCAGCCAGGTCAGCGCGAAGCCGGCATGGCAGAAGACCGCGATGCCCCGGCTCGACGCGTTGTCATGGCGGCCCAGGAAGCCGGCGGCGGCGGACCGTAGTTGCGCGAGGGCGTCGAGCGGCCAGATTTCCTGCCCCGGCGCCAGGGCGCGGAGCGTGGCGGCGTCCAGCTGCCAGACGGGACGCTCGCCGAGAGCCTCGTCAGGAACCCACCAGTCCTCGAGCTCGCGGGTCCAGCTCTCGACCCGCACGTCGAGGCCGAGCCGCTCCGCCGTGTAGCGGGCGGTTTCCAGGGCCCGGTTCATCGGCGAGCTGTAGACCTGGTCTATCTCCAGCTTCGAAAGCCGGTGCGCCAGGGCGCGCGCCTGGGCATGGCCGCGGGTGGTAAGGGCGTCCCGGGGATAGTCGGGCTCGGCGTGGCGGATGATGTAGAGGCGCATGTTGGATTAGTCTATGGCCCCGATGCCCGAGCTGCGCCTCTGCCTGGTGTTTCCCCACGTCGTCCTGGGCGGCGGCGAGACCGCCATGATGGAGGTCGCGGAAGGGCTGCGGGAGCACGGGGGGATCGCGCTCGACGTCTGCGCCCTGGACAACCTCGATGACCTCCAGATGGGCGGCGCGGCCACCATCCGAGAGGAGCTGGCGGCGCGATTCGGCCCGGTGACCTTCGTGCGCCGGCGCTGGGAGCTGCGTCCGCGGCTGCGCGAGCCGGACGTGGTGCTTTGGTATGGAGTGTCGAACGCCGTGCCGGCCGCTCTCTCCGCCGAGGCCTCGCGGCCGGGCTCGATCCGCGTCGTCCACACCGACCGCACGGTGGACGGTCCCGGGTTCGCGCGGCGCTGGCGGCGGGTGATCGACGCCGTGGTCTGTGTCTCTCCGGGGGTGGCGCGGCGGATCCGAGGCGCGGTCTTCATTCCCAATCCCGGCTCGCCGGCCCATCTGACAGGTGAGCGCCGGGAGCTTTTCGCCGGCTCCGGGCGGCGGACCCTCGGCTGGATGGGGCGCCTGGTGCCGCTGAAGAACGTCCCCTGGCTGATCGAGAACCTGGAGACGCTCGGCTGCAATCTGCTGCTCCAGGCGCTCGATACGCCGCTGCTCACCGTCGCCGGGCTGAAGCGCGAGGTGGAGGAGCGGGGCCTTGGGGACCGGGTGCGCTTTCTCCCTCCCGGCCGGGACGTGGGGACCCTGCTGCGCAGCGTTGACGCCCTGGTCGTGGCGTCCCGGCACGAGGGGTTTCCCATGGTGGTGGTGGAGGCTGGAATGCTGGGCGTGCCGGTGATCGCGACCCGGGTCGGGGCGCTGCCCGAGCTGTTCGCGGACGAGATCCTGTTTTTCGACTCCGCGGACGCAACTTCCCTGCGCCGGGCGCTCTTTGAGGCCGGTCCCGCCTGGGGAGAGAAGCTCCGCGCCAAGATCAGCCGGCTCTGCGATCATGACGCCGTCGTCTCCCAGTACCTGGACCTCATCGAGCGCGTCCATTTCGATCGCCGGCGCCATGCCGCCTGAAACGCTGGGCGTTCTGACGCTCACGCATTCGAGCCGCACCACCAACCTGGCGCGCTGCTCTGCGCAGTTTCTAACCCGCCGTTTCGGCGATCCCGACCGCCTGCGCGATCTGCCGCCCTTGGAGAGTCTGCCGCCGGCTCCGGTGCTCTACAGCGGAGCCGTCAGCTTCCATCGCGTCCTGGTGGAGGAGGGACGCATCCGGTTGGAGCCCTTCGGGCAGGTGCGCAGCCAGGATCGCATTCAGGACGTCGCCCTGCTCGGCCCGGATGATCTTTTGATCGGCTTCGAGAACCGGTTGGAGCGCTGGCGCCTGCGCGTGCCCCAGACCTTCGCCGATTTCGAGGTCGTGTGGCGTTTCGAGCACCCTCACCTCATGGGCCTGCACACGGTGGAGCCGCTGGCGGAGGGCCGGGTGGCCCTCGCCTGTTCGGCCCCGGACGCCGTGCTGATCCTTGATCTCGAAGCAGGCCGGGTAGAGCGCACTCTCAGGATGCCGTCTTCTCTGTACGGCCAGGGCTACGAGCTGCGGGATTCGGATGATCTGCGGCGTCACGCCATTCCCGACGAGGCCCAGACCACACACGTCAACGCGGCGCACCGGGCCGGCTCCTTGCGGCTCGTGGTCTCGACGCTCATCCAGGGAGCGATCGGCGGTTTCGATCTGGAGAGCGGCGGTTACGAGGAAGTCTGCCGTGATTTCGTGGGCTGTCACGGCGCGCGGATGAGCGCGGAGGGGGAGACCTATTTCGCGGACAGCCCCGGCGGCCGGCTCGTCTTCCTCAATCCCGACGGGTGGATCGCCCGCAGCTTCGCGACCGGCTCGCGCTGGCTGCACGACGTGCAGCAGATCGCCGGCAGCGTTTATGCCTTCGCCTTGGCGGATTCCAACGAGCTGCGGGTCTATGACGTCGCGAGTGGGGAGATGCTCTGGCATCGGCGTTTCCTGATCTGGCCGCTGCCGGGGCTGTTCGGGGTGGCGCGGCTTGTGCCGGGTTGGCTGGGGAACAGCGTGCAGGCGCTGGGGTTTTATCGCGTCTGAGGCTTTCTCGTATCAGGTCTTGGAGATGCGAGCCAACTCGGCCCGTAGACGGGCTATCTCGGCTTCAGCCGCCTTCCGGGCTTCGGATTCGCGGGCGGCGCGCTCGGACGCTTGGCCGGCACGCTCCTCGGCAGCCTCCCGCGCCTCGACCTCTTGAGCGGCACGCTGCTCGGCGGCGATCCGGGCTTCCTCAGCGATCTCCCGGGAGACAGCCTCGCAGCCGGCACGTTCCTCGGCGGCATTCCTGGCAGCCGAAAGCTGGCTTTGATTCAGCAGCACCTCGCCGCTCTGGGCGTTGATCACCTGAAAGCCACCATCCTCGGCGATACCGAAGAGGAGGCCGGTAGTTTCCGAGAGCAGGCGGCCTTCGCCGTCGGGCTCGATGCTCCGGTAGCGTCCGTCGAGGCCCAAGCGGTAGCCGGTCCAATGGCGTATCGGGCTCCTCGGAACCCGGAACGGCTCAACGATCAGATACTCCGGGATGCCGGCGCGCTCGTAGATCGCCTTCTTCTCCACATAGTCGTTGCGCCGGATCTCCTCGTACTTCGGCGAGACGACCTCAATGATGAGGCAGGGGCGCACCCCTTCCTTCACCACGTCGAAGACCTCGCGGACCTCATCTTCGTCCCCCACTCCCCGGATCACGGCGATATCAGGCGCCGGGTCCTTGAGCCCCGGAATACCCCAGAGGATCTTCATGTCCCCGATGACCATGACGTCGGAGTCATCCTCGAAGAAGGTTTCGAGGACTCCGCCGAGGCGGCGCGAAAGTTTCCCGTGCGGGCCGCCCTGGACCAAGGTCACGTCTCCAAGCTGGGGATCGAGCAGATCCTCCGCGGTTAGTGGAATGCGCTGCTCTTCGACTTTCCCCCCGACCAGGCGGACATACTTCGGCCGCCATCCATAGCGGAAGGGATCGGCCTCTTCGGGAGCGGGCCACAGCTCCCAATCGTCCGGCATTTTGGGGACGGGCATGCCCATGGCGTAAGTCTAGTGGAATCCTCGGGTGGTAGTCAAAAGTGTCGTCGGACCGCGACGGCGCGACCGAGAGATCGTCAGATCTCCGCGTCCGGCCCCTTGTAGGGCGGCGTCAGGCCCAGGAGCTGGCGGCGCATGGGGGTCTTCGCGGCCGCCGCGAGGCGGGGGGAGGGCTCGTGGTCCTTCCACATCCGCATCCACTTGTGGCCGTAGTTGTAGAGCAGCACGCGGCGGGTGATGGCGCCGCGGTTGTTGCTCGGGGCGTGGAGGACGTTGCCGTTGAAGAAGTAGGCGTCGCCCGCCGCGCAGGTCAGGGCCATGGCGCCGGGCATCTCCTCGGGGATGGCCACGGGCGGGATCGGCGTGTCGTCCGCTAGCCGGTGGGTCCCGGGGAGCACCAGGGTGGCGCCACCGTCGATCGCGATGTCGGTGAGGGCGAACATGGCGCGGATCATCATCGTCGAGCCGGCGTGGTGAATTCCGGGCATGCGGGTGCGCACGTCGGTGTGCCAGGCGGTGCCGTCGATGAGGCCGCCGGGCGGGGTGATGTAGCAGGCGTGGTCGACGAGGCCGATGCCGGTCCCCAGGATCTCCCGGATCACGGGGAATACCGCCGGGTGCTCGACGAGATCGAACAGCACCGGGTGATACTCCATGATCCCCGGGATCTCCAGGAACTCCGGGATGCGCGTTCCCGGCAGGGCCGGATCGGCGCGCCAGCGGGCCTCGGCCTCGTCCGCGGCGGCACGGACGGCGAAGAGCTCCGCGGCGGTGAGGGCGCCGGGGATCATGAGATAGCCGTTGGCGTCGAAGAACCGGCGCTGCTCCGCGGTCAGAAGGCTCAAGCTGCCTCCCAGTCCACGGGCGGTCCGTAGGGATCGGTGAGGCCGAGGAGCTGCCGGCGCCGCTCCGTGACGGCCTTGGCGGCCAGCCCGGACGACGGGCGGTACTCGTCCCACATCCGCATCCACTTGTGGCCGTAGGTATAGATCAGCAGACGGCGGTGGACGTTGGAGCGGTTGTTGCCGGCCGAGTGATAGGTACGGTCGTTGATCAGGTAGGCGCTGCCGGCCGGCAGGGTCATGGCCACGGCGCCAGGGAGATCCTCGGGGATCTCGACGTTGGGCAGCGTCGTGCCCCCCGGAGTGAAGTGGGACCCCGGCAGCACCAGCGTCGCGCCGCCGTCGGGCGGGATGTCCTCCAGGACGTAGAAGACCTTGACCATCAGCCGCGAGCGCGGATGGTCGACGCCCGGCAGATCGAAGTCGAAGTGCCATCCCTGGGGAATGGCGGCGCCCGGCGGGGTGATGAAGTAGTCATGGTCGAGCATCATGACGTCCGGGCCGAGGAGCGCGCGCACCAGGGGGAAGATCCGCGGGTGCTCCAGCAGCTCGAAGAGCGCCGGGCCGTGCTCCATGATGCCGAGCACCTGCTCGAGATCGTGCCGGCGCACGCCGGGCAGGGAGAGGTCGGAGCGCCAGCGGATCTCGGCGGCATCCGCCTCTGCGCGGAGGGCAGCCAGCTCCTCGGGGGAGAGGGCGTTGGGGATCACGAGGTAGCCCTGGGCATGGAAGAAGAGCCGCTGCTCTTTGGTGAGGGTGGGGGACATTGGGTGGGATTGTAGCGGAGCTGATGGTGACATCATCGCCTTCCGCCGGGGATTGAAATTCCCGGCTACCGACGGTGACTCCTACGGGGGCGCGATTCCTGCTGGTCCCGTCAGAGCGCTCCCGGACAGTACAATGCGTCACTATGGAGAAGGGTAATTCGTCATGGAGGCCTGAAATGAAGAAGTGGGAAGACGAGATCGTGGCGGAGGTTCGAGCGGCGCGTGCCGCCTACGCGCGCCGTTTTGACTACGATGTTCGGGCCATCTGCCAAGATCTCAAGCGAAGGCAGGACGAAGGGGATCACAAGGTCGTAAGGCTGCCCGCCAAGCAATCCAGACCCACGCTGTGAGCATTGCCCCAATTCCCCAACACAAAGTCCGCTGGGAGCGTGTGCTGTCTCATGAGCTGGAGGCGGCGTTCACGGCCACGCCGGCGGTCTACTTCGCCTACGGCCTTGAGCTCTCCGAAGTCTTTCAAGGCGTGGGCCAGGCGGGTGCGCCGGCGATCGTTGACAACATCCATAAAAGACCTAGGTTTCTGCCCCGAAGGGGTAACGGCATGTAGCCCGGGGCTGGCGCTTTTTGCCAGCCCCGGGAACCCAAGCTCCAAAAGTTCCCAGCCCCGAAGGGGCGACGGCAACTCATCGTTGGAAGACCACTGCCGTCGCCCCTTCGGGACTTTTAGGGTTTATTGGGTTCCTTGACCTGGGGCTGGCAAAAAGCGCCAGCCCCAGGCTACATGCCATTACCCCTTCGGGGCACAGAAACCCTCAGGGCAATTCCAAGAACACTCTCTGCGATACTTGCGAGACGTTCGGTACTTGTGTCGCAATTCCACCGTACTGCTCAGGACAATTCCGAGTTCAGGTTTGTTGGCCTCGTGTTCGTGGGCGAGCGCCAACAAAGCGGCATGGCGCTGAGCTGTTCTCCCTCTTCTCCCGGTCGGGAGGAGGGCGATGGGAGAAGAGGGCCGGGGTGATGAGGGGTTGGTCGCGTGGACTGGTAAGCTTGCCCCATGACCCGACACGAAGTGCGCTGGGAGCGCATGTTTCCCCATGAGCTGGAGGCCGCGTTCTCGACCACTCCTGGGGTCTACTTCGCCTATGGCCTGTGCGAGCCGCATGGCCCGCAGAATGCCCTGGGGTTGGACGGCCTCAAAGCCCACGGCCTGGCGGTGAAGGCGGCGAAGCGGCATGGCGGCATCGTGGCTCCGGCCGACTTCTGGCACGTCCACGAGCTGGGAGGCTATGCCATCTGGTCCGAACGGGAGATCGGCGAGGCCCGGCCCTGGCTCACGGCGGTTCCCCCCTGGGTACACTTCAAGAACGTCTGCTACCACGTCCGCGCCGCCGAGGTGCTGGGCTTCCACGCCGCCATCCTGCTCACCGGGCACTACGGACCGAACTATCTGGATCTCCGGACCCTGGTCGACGGGCTGCAGCCGCTCACCCGGATGCGTCTGTACGGGCTGCCGGACTTCGAGGCCAATCCGGGCTTTCCGGGGGACGGAGCGGACGGGGATCACGCGGGCAAGGTGGAAACCTCGCAGCTCTGGGCGCTGGAGCCGGCCTGCGTCGATCCGTCGCGCCTCGGGCCACCCCTCGCGCGGTTCGCCCAAGGAGCCGACGCCGCCCTCGCCAATCGCGAGGCGGGACGGCGGATGATCGCCGGCCAGATCGCATGGCTCGGCGCCAGGATGCGCGAGCTCCTCACCGCCTACGATCCTGAGCGTCCCTCGCGGCTGCGGACCTTCGACGACGTGGAGGCCTTCTGGGAACAGACCGTCCGTCCCGCTCTGGCGGATTTCAAGAGCATGCAGCCGACGTGGTACGAGAAAGAAGCTCCGGACGCCGGCTCGCGCTGGTGGGAGAACTGGCGCGTCCCTCGCTCCCCCCTATGAATTTGGCGGAAAAATCTATCCCAGGATCGTCGGGAAGAGGATCCCGGTTACCTAACCCTATGAATGGGAGTAGATTTCATAGGAAATTGAGACGGAGAAGGCTCCGAAGTCTGCCGTCACCTATATTTTGGCGATCCGATCCTATGATTTTGACTCTCCGAGAGTCTCACGGCGGACAGTCTCCTATTAAAAACTCTGAATTTCCTATGAATGGTGGGCCAATTCATAGGAATCATCGTTCATTTCATAGGCAGGAGTCTCCTGCAAGCGGATCGCGGCTTCCCAATCATAGGAAGCGAAGAAATTTTCATAGGAATTGGTCGTGCCGAGCCGCTCTGCCGTCTCTCGAGCAAAGGGGCGGGTGAGCAAATAATAGGGGCGAATGACTCGCCGGAGACTCGCGGCGACTTGTTCCTATGAAACCGCAGGTAAAACATAGGGAAACTGGTCCAGGCGAAACCGCCGGGCCAGTGCCGAGACAGTCTCCGCTTCCGGAGCGCTGCCGTCGACGACGCAGGACGAGAGGCCCCCGTTGGCGGCCTCGGCGGCGAGGCGGCGGGCGATCTCGTCGTCGCGGGCCATCCAGGTCTCATAGGCTCGCTGCGGATCGGGGCACCTGCTGAGCAGGCCGGCCACGTCCCGCTGCGGATAGTGTCGGCGGCGGAATTCGGGTGTGGAGATCAGCCAGCAGGCGCGGTAAGGCTCGGCGAGGACCGGGGCGACGAGCTCCGGCAGCAGTCCCACTCCCTCGGCGATCACCGGCCCTTGGATCTCCCGCAGATCCTCGGCGACCATGGAGAATTCGTCCTCATAGAAGAGGAGGAGCTCGCGCACCTGGGACGCGACAGGAGGCGCCCAGAGCTCCGCGGGGGACCGGTCCATCAGGCGATGGAAGTGCGGATGCCGCTCGGGGGAGGCCCGCCGCCGGTGCTCCTCGAACTGCTCGTCGCAGGAGTAAAGGGTGAAGCCGTAGGGCGCCGTGAGCGCCTTGGCCGCGGTCGTCTTGCCGGAGCAGGCGGAGCCGCCGAGCCAGAGAATATGGGATAGAGAAGACACCGGCCAAGTCTATTGGGGTCTGCACCAGCCGGCTAGCACGAGGTCGCTGAATGTGCGAGGGAGGAGCCCTTTAGGGCGGCGCTCCCGTAGCCCCGGGTGGGAGCCGGCGGAGCCGGTGTGAACCCGGGGTGGGGGAGGCGTGGTCTAACCGAATCGCCGTGCACGGACCTCTGGTCCTTCGACGGCGGGCTAGACTCCCTCGTCATGGTGCCTTCGGATCTCGACGATCTGCCCCGGACCGGCCGGCTCGACGTCGTCTGTCCGCGGGCGATTCATCACGTCATGGAGTACGAGGCGCTCTTCCGTCTCACCGCGGCGATCCGGGAGCGGGCGCCGGCCCTGGAGGTTCATCTTCATCTGCGCTCCGCGCTCTGCGACGACGGACCGTTCGCCCGGCTGCCGGTTTACCGCGTGACGCGGCTGACGGAGCGGGGCGGGCGGGGAGCGCTCGCCGCGAGTCTGCGAGGGCTTATCCGGGATTGGGAGCCGGGCGCGGCGGCGCTGGTGCTCGCCCGGCCTCTCGGCTTCCAGGGTCCAGGCTGTGGCGATGATGAAGGCTGCGCCGCGGCAGGACGGGAGTTTCTCGCCGCCCTCCGCCGCGAGACGCCGCTGTGGCGCGTGGCCCCGGGGGCGCCCCCGCCTCTGGAGCGGGATGCCTATGGGCTCCGGTTCCTGATCCATCAGGCTCGTTTCCACATCGGCGACGTGCTGTGGCTGACGCCGCTGCTGCGCGCCCTCCACCAGATCTTCCGGCGGCCCTGGATCACCCTGGTGGGGCCGCCGGTCGCCGCCACAGTGCTGGCGGGCAACCCCCATCTCTCCGAGCTTGTCGCGTACCACCCTCGCGACGGCGAGGACGGGCAGCGGCGGGTGCTCGCGACCCTCAATGGACGCTCGTTCGACGCCGCGCTCTTCGGCTGGGCGCGGCGCTCGGAGAGCCGCTGGCTGATGCGGGCGATGGCCGCTGCGGGCGTGCCCTGGCGCATCAACCTCGAGTATCACGACGGGTTCCTCGACTCCGGCGAGCCGTGGGAGCCGGCGTCCCACGAGGGGTGGTTCTTCTGGGGAACGATGCCAAGCCCGCGGCTGCTGCTTCACGCCCTGGACCCTTTGGTTGCCCTCGCCCAAGCCCCGTCACTCCCCCAACCCTGTGACGCCTGGGGTTGTCACGTGGCCGGGGTGATGAGGGGCGCGATGGGAGAACGGCCGCCGTTGGGCTTGGCAGACGAAACCCTGGAGCTTCACGTCGGCGAAGCGGCGCGGAGGCAGGCAGGCGAGTTTCTGGCCAGCCTCGGCCTCAAAAGCTTTGCCGTCCTCTCTCCAGGCGGCCTCTCTTCGCGGCGCTGGCCCGCCGCGAGCTTCGCCCGGCTGGCGGTCGCCCTCGCGGAGGAGCTCGATCTCGGGGTCCTGATCGAAGGCAGCCCGCAGGAGGCCCCGCTGCTGCGCGAGATCGAGGCGGCTCTGGGAGCCGGGCACCGATCCATCCACGTCCGCCAGGACCCTCTGGACGTATTCGCCGCCCTGCTGGCGCGCGCCCGCCTCGCGGTGAGCAACGACAGCGCCCCGCTCCATTACGCCGCCGCCCTGGGGCTGCCCGCGCTCTACTTCGCGCAACGGGAGAAGCTCGTCCATTCGCGTCCGGCGAGCCCGAGCTGCATAGCCCTCTACGACGCTCTGGAGAACGACCTGACCCGTATCTCCGTCGAGCAGGCACTCGGTGCGGTCCGGGAGATTCTGACGCGTCGGTTTCCCTTGCCGACACGTCAGTGACGTGTCGGCCAGCCCCTCCTGGGACCCCGTCCACGAAGGTGGCACGCCGGGCATGCCCGTTGCTCTCCACTTGCAGTAGAATGACCACCGCTTTACCGGCTATCAACGACTGAAGCTTGATTTCCTGCTGGGTCCACGGCCTTCCCACGCGCCGTGGAAACTGCTTCCGTGGGAGGAGACCTCGTCATGAGAGCGAAGCTCGTGCTGTCCGCTGTGCTGCTGTGCCTCGCCGTAGCGCTCGTGCCGCAAGCCGTCACCGCGGCCGTTCCCGCGCGGGCGCCTTTCCCTCAGGCGGCGGGCGAGCCCACCTGCCCGGGCAACGGCGGCCTGGTGAAGGCCGACGTGGTGGCCCTCGATCAGGCGATCGTGCTGAACCGGCTGGGGGCCTCCCTGCCGAACGGCATGATCTTCGCCCTGGCGCAGGACGTCTGCTACTCCGGCGGCCCCGTGGTCGACGGCCAGCCGACCTGCGCCGTCGGTCCGCCGAGCGCGGGGCACGTCATGCTGCGGCCTGGCAAGCGCCCGCGCCCGCTGGTGCTGCGCGTCAACCAGGGGCAGTGCCTGGAGATCACCTTCACCAACCTGCTCAACCCGACGGCGCAGGCCGTCACCGTGCCTCCCGCCAGCGCCGAGACGCAGCCGGCCACCCGGGCCGCCTCGGTGCACGTGCAGGGGGTGGAATGGGTGAAGGATTCCTCCGACGACGGCTCGTGGGTGGGGGCCAACGCCAGCAGCCTGGTGAGCCCGGGCGGCACGCACGTCTACACGCTCTACGCCGCCCACGAGGGCAGCTTCCTCCTCTACAGCACCGGCGACACCTACAGCGGCAACGCCTTCGGCGACGGCGGCACGCTCGCCTTCGGCCTCTTCGGCGCCGTCCACGTCGAGCCGCAGGGCGCGGAGTGGTACCGCAGCCAGGTGACCGCCGACGACCTCAAGCTCGCCACCAAGGGCTCCACCCCGGGGGGCCAGCCTGTCCTCGACTACCATGCCATCTATCCGGCGGGTCACCCGCGGGCCGGATTCCCGATTCTCAACATGGTCAACTGCCCGAAGGAGGCGACGGAGGGCTGCCCTCTGGGCGGCCGCATCGTGCATGGCGATCTGACGGCGATGATCACCGGCCGCGGTCCGGACGGCCAGCCGGGGCCGTTCCCGGCCAATGCCTCCGTGGCGCCGGTCTTCAATCCCGCCTACGCCCTGCCGGACCGCCTCCAGCCCTACCGTGAGTTCACCATCATCTACCACGAGCTGTTCCAGGCGGTGCAGGCGTTCGATCAGATGTACGCCAACAGCCTCAACGTCGACGGCAACGGCTCCGACAACTTCGCCTTCAACTACGGCGCCGGCGGCATCGCCTCGGAGATCCTGGCCAACCGCCTGGGCGTAGGGCCGATGGGCAACTGCCCGAGCTGCAAGTACGAGGAGTTCTTCCTCACCTCGTGGGCGGTGGGCGACCCGGCCATGGTGGTCGACCACCCGGCGACCGACTCCTGTACGCCGGGCGGTCTGTGCGACGACAACAAGACGTCCTGCGATCCCGATCTGCCGAACCCGAACCAGGCCTGCCCGGTGACCTCGAGCTCGATCCTCAAGGCGAAGCAGGTGACCTTCGCCGGCACCTGCACGTTCAACGGCCAGTACAGTTGCGACAACAAGCAGAGGGCGACGCGCGCCTTCTATCCCGACGATCCCTCGAACGTCTATCACAGCTACCTGTCGGATCACACCAAGTTCCGCGTCCTGCACGCCGGCGTCGACCTCCACCACGTGCATCACCAGCACGCGCACCAGTGGCTGCATTCGCCGGACACGCCGAACGGTTATTACACCGACAGCCAGACCTTCGGCCCGGGCTCGGCGTTCACGCTCGAAATGGTTTACAACGGCTCGGGCAACGTCAACCAGACGGTGGGCGACTCGATCTTCCACTGCCACTTCTACCCGCACTTCGCGGGCGGCATGTGGAGCCTGTGGCGCGTTCACGACGTGCTCGAGACCGGCACGCCGATGAAGGATGGGCGGCCGGCGCCGGGCCAGCGCGCGCTGCCCGACGGCGAGATCGCCGCCGGCACGCCGATCCCCGCCCTGGTGCCGCTGCCCTCGCTGCCGATGGCGCCGGCCCCGGGGCCGGTCAAGCTGACCCTGGACGGCACCCAGTACGAGGTGTGCAACCTGCAGGGCGTCAACTGCGTCTCGCCGTTCGCCTCCACCAAGCTCGATCCGAGGAGCTACGTCAACCCCGGCTATCCGTTCTTCATCCCGGGCATCGGCGGCCAGCGGGTGCCCCACCCGCCGCTCGACTTCGCCCATGAGAACCCGGACGATCCCCGCTCGGCGGCCCTCGACGGCGGCCTGCCGCGCCACATCATCCGCGGCTGCGACACGCCCGGCGGCTGCGTGACGACGCCGCCGCTCAACGCGGTCGACTTCAGCAAGACGCTGGAGAAGGTCAAGGCTTTCGAGCTGCCTGAAGAGGGAACGGGGGTGGAGCAGCTCGCCATGGCGGTTCACGGCCAGCGCTTCCACGCCACCTTCACCCAGGAGAGGGCGCCGAAGCCGGCGCAGTTCATCCTCAATGGCCTGCCGGCAGTCGCCGGCGCCCCCTATGCCGATCCCTGCATCAACTACAGCCGGGCCGGCGGCAAGCCTCCAGGGCTGGTGACGCGCCATTACAAGGCGGCCGACATCCAGCTCGACGCCGTCTTCAACAAGGAGGGGTGGCACTTCCCGCAGCAGCGCATGCTGGCGCTGTGGGGTGACGTCGAGAACACCCTCGCCGGCAAGCGCGCGCCGGAGCCTCTGTTCTTCCGCGCCAACTCCGGCGAGTGCATCGAGTACACGCTCGCCAACTTGGTGCCGAACGTCTACGAGCTCGACGACTTCCAGGTGCGCACGCCGACCGACATCCTCGGCCAGCACATCCACCTGGTGAAGTTCGACGTCACCTCCTCCGACGGCGCCACCAACGGCTTCAACTACGAGGACGGCACCTTCTCGCCCGACGAGGTGACCGAGCGCATCCGCGCCATCAACGCCGGCGGCGGCCTGGCCGCCGGCTCCGGCTCCGGCGCTCCCACCCGCCGGCTCGCCGCCAAGACGCTGCCGTTCTTCGGCGCCGGCCCGGGCGGCCGCTGGCTGGGAGCGCAGGCCACCATCCAGCGCTGGTACGCCGATCCGCTGTTCGACGGCCCGCGTCACGATCCGCCGGCCGCCCTCGCCGTCGACCGCACGCTACGCACGGTGTTCACCCACGACCACTTCGGGCCGTCGACCCACCAGCAGGCGGGCCTCTACGCCGGCCTGGTGATCGAGCCCAAGGGCTCGCTCTGGTACGGCAACGAGAGCACGGTGGGAGCGCCGTTCGGCGGCGTCGACCCGAAGACCGGCCAGCCGATTCCCGGCCGCACGGCGACCGGCCCCAACGGCCTGTCGGTGCGCGACGGCGGCCCCACCACCTGGCAGGCGGTCATCGAGACGCCGGTCAGCAAGGCGAGCTTCCGCGAGTTCGTCTTCGCCGTGCAGGACTCGACGCTCACCTACTCGCCGTTCGCCGCGTCGGTGGTCAACCCGTTCGCTGGCAAGGGCTGGTGCTCGGTGGATAGCACCCGCTCCTGCACGCCCGCCACCGCCACCCAGCCGGCCTCGGGGTGCGGCACGGGCGTTTGCTACGCCTACGGCTTCTGCTCCAACAACACGAAGCTGTCGTGCCGGCTCGCCACCTGGCAGACCGCCGAGGACGTCTCGGCCTGCAATTACGCCCAGGCGACCTGCAACACGGTGGCCGGCGTTCCCGGCCAGGTGGTCGCCTACCAGCCGCTCAACGTCTTCGGCCCCGCCGGCAAGGCGACGGTGCTGCCCAACATCGCCACCTGGGGCACGCTGCCCATCGACGCGCCGAACAAGGTCGCGGCCGAGGTGATCACCCTCGCGGGCGGCTCCAACAGCTTCTCGATGAACTACCGCAACGAGCCGCTCTACCCGCGCATCATCGACCCGGCGACCCAGAAGCCGTCGACCTCGGGCACCCTCGGCGACATGGCCTACGCCTACACCTCGCAGGTGCGGCCCTGGCTCACCGGCACCGGCCCCTATCCGCCGTTGACCAGGGACGTCCAGCCGGGCGATCCCTTCACTCCGCTCCTGCGCTCCTATGCCGGCGACGACGTGCAGGTGCGCACGCTGGTCACTGGCCAGATCAACCCGCACAACCTCGCCATCCACGGCGTGCACTGGCTATCGCAGCCCGGCTGGGTCGATTCGGGCTGGCGCGGCAGCCAGGTGATGGGAATCTCGGAGCATTTCGAACAGATCTTCCGGCTGCCGGGCTGGGTCTCGGCGCCGGTGAGCGGAACCGGCAAGCAGGCCGACTACCTGTTCATGGCAGGGGCCGCGGCGATCGAGCAGGCGGGCGGCAACTGGTCGCTCCTGCGCGCCTACGGCGACCGCCGCGGCGACCTGCGCCCGCTGCCCCAGAACCAGAATCCGGCCCAGGCCGGGTCGATTCCGGTCTGCCCCGCGAAGGTCACCCTGCCGCACCAGAACCGCAACTACACGGTGGTGGCACTGTCGGGCAGCGTGACCTACACCGCGCTTCAGGGAGGCATCGCCGATCCCAACGCCACCCTCTACTACAAGCTGGAGGACCTCAATTGCACCACGCCGAGCGCCTCCTGCAAGCCCAAGCGTCCGACTCCCGAGCCCCTGGTGCTGCGCGCCAACGCCGGTGACTGCGTGACGGTGAAGCTCTACAACTTCCTCACCTCGGCCAGCCTGCCGGCGGGCGCCTCGGCGCCCAACCTGCCGCCGCCGGCGCAGACCAATCCGCCGACCTTCGGCCTGACCTGCGCCGCGGGCGGCACGACGACTCCCTGCCTTCCTTCGAACACCTCGTCCTCGGTGGGCCTGCATCCGCAGCTTCCCACCTTCGACGCCTCGACCAGCGACGGCTTCAACGTCGGCGCCAACCCCTACCAGACAGTGGCGATCGGCTCCAACGTGACCTACACCTGGTACGCCGGCAACATCGACGTCCACAACGCCGCGAACCCGTACATCCCGATCGAGCTCGGCGCCTCCAACCTGCTGCCGTCCGACGTCGTCAACCACTACCAGCACGGCCTCTTCGGCGCGCTGGTGATCGAGCCCGAGGGCGCGGGCGGCTGGTCGGCGGCCGACGGCGTCGAGGCCCACGTGAAGCCGCCCAACGGCCCCGCGTTCCACGAGTTCGTGCTCGCCACCCAGGACGGCCTGGCCAAACCGCCGTCCCCGGCCGGCACGCTCGGCGCCGCGGCCCTCAACGCCTTCAACTTCAAGACGATGCTGCCCAACTTCAGCGGCATCAACTGCGCCACCTCGGGCGACGTCTCGTGCATCCTCTCCAACTCCGCGAAGTGCTGCACGACGGCGCTCGTCAAAGGCGTCTGCGTCAGCGGCGTCTTCGCCAACTGCAACCAGAATCAGGTGCCGACGCTGACCGCCTGCGCCGGCGAGCCGGTGCGCTTCCGGCTGCTGCATCCGGGAGGCGTCATCACCAACGAGGTCTTCGAGCTCTACGGCCACGTCTGGACCGAGACGCCCTACGAGAGCACCGGCCTGCTCGGCTGCGCGCCGCAGACCACCCAGACCAACCTCTACTCCTCGTCGATCGTCTCGAACCAGCGGGGTTGCGTCCCCAGCGCGCTGGCCGGGGCGTCCTTCCTCCCCTCCTACGGGCCGCCACGTCCGCGTCTCGACAGCCCCTCGGGCCGGGACTCGCTCAGCCTCTGGCAGGGCTCCCGCAGCGGCCACGGTCCGGGCAACCACTTCGACGTTCTCATCGAGAGGGCGGGCGGCTCCAACGCCGTCACCGGCGACTACCTCTTCCGCACCTATCCGGCGGACCAGTTCGATCTCGGCCTCTGGGGTATCTTCCGGGTGCAGAGCTGCAAGCAGTCGGAAGTCTCGACGCCGGCCGTGCCGGCCGCCTCCAGCCCGGCCCCGCGGGCCGAGGAGGGCGGCAGCCGGTGATGCCGCGACTCGTCCTGCCGCTGCTCGCCGCGCTCGTCCTCCCCGGCCCTTTCGCCGTCCGGGCCGGGGAGATGCGCGCGGTCGAGAAAGGAATCGCCATCGAGCTTGCGGCGGTGCCCGATCTCCCCGATCTCAAAGAAGGGCAGGAGACGGTGATCCGCTTCCGGCTCTCCGACGTGGCGACGGGCACCCCGCTCGCCGGCGCCTCGCCCGCCGCCTGGCTCGATTCGGCCATGGCGCGCGGTGCGGGCAAAGGCGTCTCCTGCACCGAGACGGTGGAGCAGATGCTCAGCGGCAGCTTCTTCCGCCGTCCGGCCGTCGACCTGAACGCCTACAAGGTGCTGGCGCTCAACGACGACGCGACGGTGGCGGTGATCGATCCGCTCTCCGGCTTCGGCGGCAGCAAGCTCCTCGCCCAGGTGAAGCTCGAAAGCCCGGGGGAGGACTGGGTGCTGTCCCAAGACCGCGCCCGCCTCTACGTCTCGCAGCCGGCCGCCGGCAAGGTGGCGGCGGTCGACACGGCGGACTGGAAGGTGCTCGCCCAGCTCGACGCCGGCCCGCATCCCGGCCGGCTTGCTTTGGAGCCCGACGGCGGCAGGCTCTGGGTCGCCGGAGCGGCGGGCGTCGCCGCGATCGACACCCTGAGTCTCAAGCTTCTTGGACGGATTCCGATCGGCGTCGCTGAGCCCGGGGAGCCGCGACGAGATCTCGTGCTCTCCGACGACAGCCGTCGCCTGTTCGTCACCGACGGCAAGGCAAAGACCCTGGCCGTGATCGACACCGCGCGGCTGGTGAAGCTCGGGGAGATCGAGCTACCCGCGGCGCCGACCTCGGTCGCCTGGTCGACGCTCGGCCACGCCGTCTATGCCGTGGCGGGCGAGGCGGGGAAGGTGTTCGTCGCCGACCCCGAGCACCTGCAGATCCGGACGACCATCAACGCCGCCGAGCCTGGCCTCGGCCCGCTGCGTTTCGCCCCCGGCGGCCGCTTCGCCATCGTGGCCAACGCACAGGCCCGCCGCGTCCACGTGCTCGACGTGGCGGCCGGCACTTTCGTGCAGAGCGGCGAGGTTCCGGGCACCCCGGAGCAGGTCGTGTTCTCCGACACTCTCGCCTACGTGCGCCAGCGCGAGAGCGACAGCGTGCTGATGATCACCCTGGCCGGGTTGGGCGAGAAGGGGCACGCGCTTTCCGTGGCCGATTTCCCCGGCGGCGAGCACCCGCCCGGTCTCATGAACCCGCCGGGCGATCTGTCGACGCGCCCCGACGCCATCGTGCGGGCGCCCGAGCCTGGGGGCATGCTGGTCGCCAATGCGGCGGACGGGGCCATCTACTACTATCGCGAGGGCATGGCGGCGCCCATGGGGAGCTTCCAGGACTACGGCGGCCACCCGCGCGCCGTGCTGGTCGTCGACCGCAGCCTGAAGGAGCGCTCGCCGGGAAATTACGAGACCGTCGCCCGCATGCCCGGGCCGGGCCGGTACCGCCTCGCCTTCTTCCTCGACACGCCGCGCACCGTGCACTGCTTCGACGTGACCGTGGCTGCGGACCCCGTGCTCGCGGCGAAGCGGCTGCGTGAACGGCCGTACGGCGTGGCGCCCCAGATCGCGAGCCGCACGGTGACCGCCGGTCAGGCGGCGCACCTGCGTTTCCGCCTGACCGATCCCACGACGAACGAGCCGGTCGACGGCCTCGCCGACGTCCAGGTGATGGCCTTCCTCTCCTCCGGCTCCTGGCAGTCGCGGCTGCCGGCCCGCCCCGTGGGCGATGGAGTCTACGAAGCCGACTTCGTGGCGCCCGGAGCGGGGAGCTACCATGTGGCGGTCGAATGTCCTACCGGCCGGGTCGCCTTCAACCGCTCGCCTCAGGTCGTGCTGCGCGCGGTCGACGGTCCCACCCCCGAACCCTCACCCCCTCACCCGGGGTGATGAGGGTCTTTTTGTTCGGATAGCATCATCCCTACCCATGCCTGACTCTCCCGTCTCCCCGGCCCGGACCGCCTACGACGCCATCGCCGCGGACTACGAGAGAGCGGTGGCGCCGTCCACCTGGGTGCGGGAGCGGCTGTGGGAGCGGCTCGACGCCCTGTATCCTCCCGGCTCGCGGGTGCTGGACGTCACCGCCGGCACGGGCCTCGACGTGCTCCATCTCGTGGGTCGCGGAGTCGCCGTGACGGCCTGCGATCTCTCCCCGGGCATGCTGTCCCTGTTGACCCTGAAGGCGCCCTCGGTCCCCACGGTCGTCGCCGATCTCAATCGCCTGGACGAGGCCGGATTGGAGGGTCCTTTCGATGGGCTGATCTCCACCTTCGCCGGCCTCAACGCCGTCGCGGACCTCACCGGTTTCGCCGCCGGCGCGGCACGGCTGGTGCGGCCTGGAGGCGTCCTCTTTCTGCACGTCCTGAACCGGTGGCGCAGGCACCGGCGGACGCTCGCCGTCCGTATCGCCGGCACCGAGGTGCCGCACCGTCTGTGGACGCCGCGTGAGCTCGCCCGTGTATTGGCTCGCGATTTCGTGGTCTCGGCTTCAAGCGGACAGGGTATATTCCGATCCGTGGACGACTCTGGAGATCAAAGGATGAGCTGGGAGCGTGCGGCTTCCAGCCTGCCGGGCTTCCGCTCGCTGGGAACGTTTTTCGCTCTGGAGCTGATCCGGCGTGGCTGACGTCCTCCTCGCCCACTCGTTCTTCCTGCGCAACGATCCCAAGCAGGTCGAGAAGATGCGTCCCTACGCGCCGCTCGCCACCCTCTACGCCGCCGCCATGCTGCGCCGGAGCGGCTATGACGTGGCCCTCTTCGACGCCATGCTCGCGGCGGGGGAGGAAGAGCTCGCCGAGGCGCTCGACCGCCACCGGCCCCGCTTCGTGGCGATTTATGAGGACAGCTTCAACTTCCTCACCAAGATGTGCCTGGGCCACGCGCGGGAGGCGGCCTGCCGCATGAGCCGGCTGGCCTGCAAGCGCGGCATCACCGTGCTCGCCGCGGGCTCCGATTTGACCGATCACCCACAGCCGTACTTCGAGGCCGGCGTCGCCTACGGCCTGGGGGGCGAGGCGGACCATACGCTCTGCGAGCTTTTGGACGTGCTGACCGGGCGCTCGGCGCGGCCGGTCGAGGCCGTGGCCGGGCTCGTCCTTCCCGACGCCCAGGCGGACGACGGCGCGCGGCGCACGCCGCCCCGGGAGCCCGAGCGCCAGCCCGACCTCCTTCCCTTTCCGGCCTGGGACCTCCTCGACGTCGAGCGCTACCGCGCCGCCTGGCGGCAGGCGCACGGCCGGTACAGCCTCAACCTGGTGACGACCCGCGGCTGTCCGTTCCACTGCAACTGGTGCGCGAAGCCCATTTGGGGCCGGCGCTACGCCATGCGCTCGCCGGCCAACGTCGCCGAGGAGATGGCCCTGGTCAAGGGCACCCTCAGGCCCGACCACCTGTGGTTCGCGGACGACATCTTCGGCCTGCAGCCGAAGTGGGTCGCCGAGCTGGCCCTGGAGGTGGCGGCGCGCGATGCGGTGATTCCGTTCACCATTCAGTCGCGCGCCGACCTGATGACCCCCGTCGCCGTGGACGGCCTCGCCCGCGCCGGCTGCGTCGAGGTGTGGCTGGGCGCCGAGAGCGGCAGCCAGAAGATTCTCGACGCAATGGACAAGGGCACCCGCGTCAGCCAGATCGTCGACGCCACCCGGCGCCTGCGGCAGGCCGGCATCCGCGCCTGCTGGTTCCTCCAGTTCGGATATCCCGGCGAGACCTTCGAGGACATCCGCGCCACGGTCGAGCTGGTGCGGGAGGTCCTGCCGGACGACGTCGGCGTCAGCGTCTCCTATCCGCTGCCCGGCACCCGGTTCTTCGACATGGTCCAGGCCGAGCTGGGAGAGAAGACTCACTGGCACGACAGCAACGACCTCGCCATGATGTTCCAGGGCACCTACCAGACGCCTTTCTATCGCCGTCTGCGGCTGCTCGTGCACCGCGACCTCGAGCTGCGCCTGCGGCAGCGCGAGGGAGAAGAGCCGGGGCCGGAGATGGACCGCCTGAACGACGACTGGCGTGAGCTGGAGCGCCTGGAGCCGGTGTCGCGCAGCGCCGTGCCCACGGCCGTGCACCGCACCTGGGCCGAGCTCGCCGCGCCGGATCTTTCGCGGACCTGGAATTAGGATTTGGAGTAAGAGGCATCATGCCCGACGTCCTGCTCACTCACGGCTACTTTCTCTCGGAGGACGAGAAGGAGCGGGAGATCATGAAGCCGTACCCGACGCTGGGTCTGCTCTATATCTCCTCCTACCTGCGCCAGAAAGGTTTCGGCGTGGAGATGTTCGACACTACGTTCGCGAATCGCGAGCATCTCTTCGCGCGTCTCGCCGAGGGACCGGGAGTCCTGGGGATCTACACCAACCTGATGACGCGGCGGCCGGTGATCGAGATCGCCGTCTTCGCCCGCGATCACGGCTGGACGGTCGTGCTGGGCGGCCCCGAGTCGGCCAATTATCCCGAGGAGTATCTGGATCACGGCGCCTCGGTCATCGTGACCGGGGAAGGGGAGGAGACGATGGCCGAGCTGCTGCCGGCCCTCGCGCAACGCGGCTCCCACCGCCTCCACGGCGTCGCCGGCACCATCTTTCGCGACGAGACGGGCGCCGTCGTTCACAATGCGGAGCGGACGCAGATCGCCGATCTCGATGCGCTGCCCTGGCCCGACCGCGAGCAGATCGATCAGCAGCGTTACGTCGAAGTCTGGCGCACGCACCACGGCATGGGGAGCGTCAATCTGAGCACGGCCCGCGGCTGCCCTTATAAATGCCGCTGGTGCTCGCACGCCGTCTTCGGCTTCACGCACCGCCGGCGCAGCGTCGCCGACGTGGCGGGCGAGCTGGAGCAGATCCGCGACCGCTGGCAGCCCGATCAGGTCTGGTACGCGGACGACGTCTTCACGATCAATCACCGGTGGCTCTACGAGTACTCGGCCGAGCTGAAGCGGCGGGGACTGCGCCTCCCTTTCGAAACCATTTCCCGTGCTGACCGCATGATGCGCGACGAAGTGCTGGAGACCCTGGCGGAGCTGGGCTGCTACCGCATCTGGATCGGCTCGGAGAGCGGCAGCCAGCGCATTCTCGACGCCATGGAGCGGGGCGTCACGGCCGAGCAGGTGCAGTGGGCCACCCACGCCGCGCAACGCCACGGCATTCAGGTGGGCATGTTCCTCATGTGGGGTTACGAGGGCGAGACCCTGGAGGACATGGAGGCCACCGTCGAGCACGTGAAGAAGGCGAACCCGGACGTCTTCTTCACCACCGTGGCCTATCCGATCAAGAACACCGGCTACTTCAAGGACGCCGCCGATCGGGTGACCGCGACCAAAACCTGGGAGGACGGGACGGACCGCGACTACGCGATCCGTGGCCGGCGCTCGAAGGCCTATTACAAGCAGGCGGACCGCTGGCTGCGCGGCGAGGTGGCGGCGCACCGCGCGATGGATGATCCGGGTCTCGCGGCGGCGAAGAAGGCCGAGGCGCTGGCGGCGCGGGAGGCGATGGCGGTGCTGGCGGGGGAGGTGGAGGCGTGACCCTGGGATTCGACTCGCTGGCCGCCGGTTACGATTTCCACTTTACCTCCACGCCTCTTGGAGCGCTCCTGCGCCAAGCGGTACAGCATCGACTGGACGCCCGATTTGCTTCCGGCGATCGCGTTCTGGAGATGGCGTGCGGCACGGGCGAGGACGCGGTCCATCTGGGCCGCCGGAGCGTTCGAGTGGTCGCGACGGACGCTGCGGAATCGATGATCGAGCAGGCCCGCTCCAAAGTGGCGGCGGCTGGCCTTTCGGAGAGGATCGAGACGCGGCGGCTGGCGATCGAGGATCTCTCGTCTCTCTCCGGCCCCTTCGACGGCGCCTTCTCTGATTTCGGCGGGCTCAACTGCGTGGCGGACCTGGCCGGTCTCGGGCGGACCTTGGGCGATCTGGTGCGACCGGGCGGTGCGGTTCTGCTGTGCGTCATGGGGCCTTTCGTTCCCTGGGAGTGGGCGGGGTTCCTGCCGCGGGGCGAGATTGGCAAGGCTTTCCGCCGGCTGCGGCGCGGCGGCGTCGAATGGCGCGGCATCACCGTCCGCTATCCGGCTCCCTCGACCCTGCGCCGCGCCTTGGCTCCCGCGTTCCGCCCTTTGCGGCTGAGCGCGGTCGGCGCGCTGCTGCCGCCGACGGAGTGGGAGCCCTGGGCCCAAGCCCATCCTCGCCTGCTGGCCTCCCTTGCCCAGTGGGAGCGCCGGCTGGAGACCGTGCCTCCGCTGCCCTGGCTTTCCGATCACTATCTGCTGGAGCTGGAGAGGCGATGACGGTCCTCGCTCCCGCCCCCAGACCGGAGGTCGCCGCGCCCGTTCTCCCGGCGCTGCCTCGCGAAGATCCGGTGACCCGGCTGCCCATCCTGATCCTCTACCCTCACAGCCGCTGCAACTGCCGCTGCCTGATGTGCGACATCTGGCGCGACAAGGGACGGGAGGAGATCTCGGCGGCCGAGGTGGAGCGCTGGCTCGGGGAGTGGCAGCTTTTGGGCGTCCGAAGGGTGGTGCTCTCGGGCGGCGAGGCCCTGCTCCATAGCCATCTTTGGGACCTCTGCGCCCATCTCCACGACGCGGGCATCGGCATCACCATCCTTTCGACGGGCCTGCTCCTCGCCCGCGATGCCACGGCGCTCGCCCGAGTCTGCGACGATGTCGTCGTCAGCCTCGACGGCCCCCGCGAGGTTCACGATCTCATCCGCGATGTTCCTCGTGCCTATGACCGCCTGGCGCAGGGCGTCGCCGCCGTGCGCGCCGCCGGTCCCGGCATCGCCGTCTCCGGCCGTTGCACGGTGCAGCGGCCGAACTTCCACGTTTTGCGGGCGACCGTGGCAGCCGCCCACGAGCTTGGGCTCGACCGCTTGAGCTTCCTCGCCGCCGACGTCACCAGCGAAGCCTTCAACCGTCCCGGCGGCTGGGGCGACGACCGCGCCGCCGAGGTCGCGCTCCGCCGTGAGGATCTGCCCCTTCTGGCCGCGGAGCTGGAGGCCCTGACGATCGAGCGCGCCGCCGACTTCGCGAGCGGTTTCATCGCCGAGAGCCCGGAGAAGCTCGGGCGCCGGCTGTTGCGTCATTTCGCCGCCCTGCTCGCCGAAGGCGATTTCGCCCCTGTTGAGTGCAATGCCCCCTGGGTCTCCGCCGTCGTCGAGGCGGACGGCTCCGTGCGCCCCTGTTTCTTCCAGCCGCCGCTGGGAAACGTGAGGCATGCGGAGAGCCTGGGCGCGATTCTCAACTCGCCGGCCGCGATCTCGTGGCGCCAGACTCTCGACACGGCGCGCGATCCCATCTGCCGGCGCTGTGTCTGCTCTTTGTCGCTACGGGAAGGAAGCGCATGAGCCGCCATCGCGTCGTGCTCTACAACCCACGGGCTGTGTTCTACACGATGCCGCTCGCGCTCGTCGCCGTGGGCTCGCATCTCGATCCCGAGCGCTATGAGGTGCAGATCATCGACGGCCGCCTCGAAGCCGATCCGGCCGGGGCCGTGCTCGCGGCTCTCGATGGCGCCCTCTGTCTGGGCGTGACGGTGTTGACCGGCGCGCCGATCGCGGACGCCGTGGCGATCTCGCGGGCGGCCAAGGCCTACCGGCCGGACCTGCCGGTGATCTGGGGCGGCTGGCACCCGTCGATGTTCGGCACCGAGTGCCTGGAGGAGCCGAGCGTGGACGTCACCGTCCAGGCTCAGGGCGAGGTCACTTTTCACGAGATCTGCGACCGGCTGGCGGCGGGGGAGCCCATCGCGGCTTGCGGGTGCGCGGGCTGCATGGTTCGCGCCGCGGACGGCACCATCCGCCAGAACCCGCCCCGCCCGCTCGCCGATCTCAACACTCTGCGTCCGCACGACTATCGAATGCTGCCTGTCGAGCGCTATTTCGAGCTCAAGGGCAAGCGCCAGCTCGATTACATCTCCTCCCAGGGCTGCGCCTTCCGTTGTGCCTTCTGCGCCGATCCGTTCGTCTACAAGCGCAAATGGATCGGGCTCGCGTCGGAGCGCATGGGCCAGGAGATCGAAGAGCTGTATCGCCGCTACGGCTTCGACGATCTATCCTTTCAGGACGAGACCTACTTCACCTACGCGCCGCGGGTCGAGGCCGTGGCCGACGAGCTCTTGCGCCGCCAGATCCCGATCACCTGGGCGGCGACGATGCGGGCCGACCAGGGAGCGCGGCTCTCCGAGGAGGCGATGGCGAAGTGCCGGCGTTCGGGCTTGAGGCGGGTGATCGTCGGCGTCGAGTCCGGCTCGCAGGCGACGATGGACCGCATCAAGAAGGACATCAAGCTGGAGCAGGTTTTCGAGAGTGCCGAGAAGTGCCTGCGCCACGGCGTGAACGTGATCTTTCCCTTCATCGTCGGCTTCCCGGGAGAGGACGACGAGAGCGTCCAGGCCTCGCTCGACGTGGCGAAGCGCCTGCGTTCCCTGTCGCCCGGTTTCGAAACGCCGATTTTCTACTTCAAACCCTACCCCGGCTCCGCGCTGACCGACGACGCCGTCCGCGACGGCTATGTCCTGCCGAGCACCCTGGACGACTGGGCCCGCTTCGATTTCATCGGCTCCGCCGGTCCCTGGGTGAGCCCTGAGAGACACCGCCGCATCGAGCGCTTCAAGTTCTACCAGCGCCTCGCCTGGAATCGGGGAGCGCCCTGGACACGCCCCGCGAGGGCCCTGGCGCGCTGGCGATTGAAACGTGACAGGTATGCCTTGCCGGTGGAGAAGGTGGTCAGCGATTGGTTGTGGCCGCAGGCGGAGATGTCATGAAATTATCTGGAGGCCGACCGCCAGTTTTGACCCGTCGGGTGTAATGCCACGAGACACCATGTCGCCGCCAGCCAATGTAGAGACGCCCGGAGGGTAGCGCCAGCTACCCCGTGGGGCGTCTCCGGCGAAGGATCGTTATCCCCGTTTTCTGAACGGTCTGGACCAGATAGGGCTTTCGGTCTTCAGATCTTCCACGTAATTTTGAGATCATGTCTCCGCCGGAGACGCCCCACGGGGTAGCTGGCGCTACCCTCCGGGCGTCTCTACATTGAGGGGGAGCGGTATCGGCGAGGGTGCAAGATCAGCGCGGCAGCCTCGCCGTCCAATCGAAGAGCAGGTTGACAGCTTCGGGGGCGGGGGGGCCTACCGTCTGGTTGACGAGGAAGCGCTGGCCGTCCGGCGTGATGTCGTACTCGGCCAGGTCGTAGGGCAGGACGCCCAGGCGCGCGTCGAAGAGGACGTGGGCGGGCAATGGATCGGGCTCCTTCCCCGGTGCCATGGGCACGGCCATGAGCCGGCCGTCCGGCGCGATGTAGAAGAGCTCCCGGCCGTCGCGCCGCCAGTGCGGACCGAATCCTCCCCCGGGCGAGACCACCCGCTCCGCTCCCGGCTGGGCGAAGGGACGCACGTAGACGTCCATCCGCCCGCTGGCGTCGGAGGTGTAGGTGAGCCATCGGCCGTCCGGCGAAAGCTGGGTGTCCCCCTCGGAGAATGGGCTGCTCACGACGGAGAGGGGCGGGCCGCCCGCAAGCGGCAACGCCTCCACATCGAAATCCCCGGCGGGGTCGGACTTCGTGTAGAAGAGCAGCCGGCCGTCGGAAGACCAGTCGGTGGGCATCTTGTAACGGCTGGAGACCAGCAGCGCGTGCTCGGCTCCGCCATCCAGGTCCTTGGTATAGAGGTCCGCCGCGCCTCCGCGCTCGACGGCGAGAGCGAGTCGCGACTGATCCGGGGACCAGACAGGGAAGAGGTAGGTGCCGGGGTGCGCTTCCGCGAAGAGCCGTGCCTGCCCCTGTACAGCGTCGAGGAGCCAGACGCCGAGATTCTGAGTCCGAGGGTCCACGCGCATCACCGCCACCTGCCGGCCGTCCGGAGAGATCCGCGGGCTGGACCAGTAGCCCACCTCTCCCAGCGCGCCCAGACGCTGCCCGGTGCGATCGAACCATTGGTTCTGCGTGAGCATCATGGGCACCGGGCGGTAGGCCAGGATGCCCGCAGCGGAGGCCGAGAAGTCGGCCGCATCGGCCTCGATGCTGATCCCCTCCGCCAGGGCGACCGGCGCCCCTGAAAGCTCGAGCGACCCGGCATCGAACCGCCGGGCCATCAGGTTCCCCTCGCTGACGAAGAGGAGGTACCCCGGCGGGGCGTAGAGGGCGTTCGAGGAGGAGGGGGAGAGAAAGCGCAGGTCCGGCGAGCCGAGTGTCCCGGTGTAGATGCCGCTGCGGCTTCCGTCGGTCCGCACGTAGAGGAGGAAGTGCTTCTGGTCGGGGAGGAAGACTGGAAAGCGGTGGCTGGTTTCGTGTCGGGCCGGATCCAGCCGGGTGACCGGCACCGCGCGCCCGCCGCCCGCGCCGACGCGCCAGAGCGGCGACATATTGGTGGGCGCGAACAGAATCGTCCCGTCCCGTCCCCAGGCGCCGCCGCTTCCCGTGGGTGCTTCCGCCACGGTCTGCACCGCGCCGCCCGTGGTGGGAATCCGCTTGAGCTTGCCGTCGGCGAAGAACGCGATGTCCTTCCCGTCCGGCGACCAGAAAGGACGCCGCGCTCCGAGCGTCCCGTCCAGTAGCCTTGTATCGTCGTGGTCCAGGGAGCGGACCCAGAGGCGGGTCCGGCTGTTGCTCCCGGTGGCGACGAGGACGATCTGGCGGCCGTCCGGCGAGAGCACCGCGGAGGGGAAGCTGTACAGCTTCTCGCCGTCCGGCGCCAGCACGGAGAGTTGGAGGGGAGTCCTCCGTTCGTCGGATCGCCGGGTGAGCCAGGCCATCGCTCCCGCGCCCAGGAGTGCGAGCAAGAGGACGGCCACGGCTCCCCAGGCGATCCGCTTGCGCCGGGCGGCGGGAGTTGCCACGGCGAGGCTGGACGTGGAGCCGGTCAGCGCACCCAGGGCAAAGGCGAAGTCGCGCGCCGACTGGAAGCGCGCCTCGGGGTCCTTCTCCAGACAGTGCCGGACCACGAGCTCGACGGCCAGGGGGACCGGCCGGCCCTCCGCGCTCTGCAGGTCCGGTGGATCCTCGCGGAGGATAGCGCTCAAGACTTCGACCTCCGAGCTCCCCTGGAAGGCCCGGCGTCCGGCGAGCATCTCGTAGAGGATGGCGCCCAGGGAGAAGAGGTCCGCCCGGTGATCGACCGGCAGCCCGCGAGCCTGCTCGGGCGCCATGTAGCCGACCGTTCCCATCACCACGCCCGGCTCCGTGCCGGGCGTGGTCGTCGCCGCGGCGAGCCTGGACGCCGATTCGGGAAGCGGCAGCTTGGCGAGACCGAAATCGAGGATCTTCACCTGTCCATCCCGCATCAGGAACAGGTTCTCCGGCTTCAGGTCCCGGTGCACGATTCCCTGCTCGTGCGCCGCCGCCAGCCCGCGGGCGATCTGGACCGCGATGTCCATGGCCTTGCGCACCGGCAGCGCTCCTGCGAGGAGCCTGGAGCGCAGGGTCTCGCCCTCGAGCAGCTCGGTCACGAGGTAGGACATCCCCGAGCCGGAGCAGAAGTCGTAAACCGCCAGGATGTGAGGATGGTTGAGCGACGAAGCGGCCCGCGCCTCCTGCTCGAAACGGTGGAGACGCTGGGGATCGAAGGCGCGCTCGGGAGGCAGGATCTTGATCGCCACCTGCCGTCCCAACCGCGGGTCCTGCGCGCGGTAGACCTCCCCCATGCCGCCCGCCCCCAGCGGGGCGAGGATCTCGTAGGGACCAAGTCGGGTGCCGGCGGCGAGCATGGATTCCGAAGATAACTTAAAATATCCTTTTCCAGGAGGGATCATCCGAGATGCGGTATTTGCTGAAGCTCGTACGCCGAGGCGGTCCTGTCCTCACCGGTGAGATCCGGCCGGACGACAGGCCGCTCCAGATCGGCAGGGCGACGAGCTGCGATTTCGTCCTCTCGGATCTCGCCGTCTCGCGCCGGCACGCGCGCATCCAGTGGCAGGGCGCGGAGTTGGTGCTGAAGGATCTCGGCTCTTCGGGAGGAACGTACGTCAATGACGCCCGCATCGACCGCTGCATTCTCCGGCTCGGCGACGTCATCCGCTTCGGACGCCAGACCGAGTATGAGGTGGTGAGCACGGATCTGACGAGCGCGACCCTCGTCGAGGGAGAAAGCCAAGATCGACTAGAAGACGTCTGAAATCCCGGAGGCCGACCGCAGCCAATGTAGAGACGCCCGGAGGGTAGCGCCAGCTACCCCGTGGGGCGTCTCCGGCGAAGGATCGCCATCCCCGTTTTCTGAACGGCCTGGACCAGACAAGGTTTTCGGTCTTCAGATCTTTCACGTATTTTGACGGAATGCCTCCGACGGGAGACGCCCCACGGGGTAGCTGGCGCTACCCTCCGGGCGTCTCTACATTGGGGGGGAGCGGTGTCGTGTTTCCGGCGGATTCGCCGGTCAGGATTACACGCTTTCGCGTTGTGGCTCCCGCAACGGAATCATCCTTTTCGCCAGCCGCAATTCCCACGGATCGTCATACCGTCCCTTTTCATACCGCCGGCTCGCCAGCCCGCGCAACAGCGCCTTGCCCCAGGCGGGCGTCCGGTAATCCTGCACGGTGGGGAAGCGGCAGCCTAGAACGGTGGAGAAGTCCGCGATCCGCTGCCGGATTTTCGGTGTCAGCCACGGTGCGTCCTGGTGGCAGACGTAGCGAATCCATTGCGGTTCGGTCCATTCCTCCGGCGTGGCCGGCAAGGCCAGCCCTTCAGGGCCGTACCGCGCCAGCTTCGGCAGGCGAGCTGTATTCGCCGCCGCCGTTGGGTCACGCTGGGGCGTCGGGCTGTAAAAATACAGGATGACCTCGCACTCGGGATGCACGGCCTTCAATCCCTTGATCAGCTCGAAAGTCTTTTCGATCTCCCCCTCCGGATCTTCCGGACCGCCCAGCACGAACGAAAGCTCCGGCGTCACCCCGTGCGCGCGGCAGAGGCGGACGGCCTCGAAGGTGTGCGAGACGCGGCTGCCCTTCTTCATCGACCGCAACACCTCGTCGCTCGCCGTCTCGGCGCCGATGTAGGCCATCTTCAGGCGGCTGCGGCGAATCAGATCCCAGGTGGGGAGTGCGAACTCGGCCAGCGTGTCCGCCCGGGCGTAGCACCACCAGGGCAAGCCGAGGCGGGCCAGCACCTCCAGAATGGGGACGCTCGTCTCCTCGCGGTCGAAGAAATTGTTGTCGTAGAACTGCGCCGCCGTGGCTCCCCAGCGGTCCCGTAGCGTGGTGAGCGCGGCTTCGAGACGGGCCGGCGCGTCCAGCTTCGTCACGCCGTTGAACATCGAGACGACGCCACAGAACGTGCAGTGATAGCGGCAGCCGATGGCGGCCTGGTGGACGGCGGTGCGCGTTCCCATGAAGCTCGGGCGCAGGTAGCGGTCCATGTCCGCCGCCACGCGCTCGTAGGGCAGGAGAGGGAAGTGGTCCGCCGGCTGAAACGGCCGGTCCGGATTGTGGCGCACCTCGCCGCGGTCCTTCCAGGTGAGGCCGGCGATCCCGGCCACGGCCGAGCCCGCGTCCGGGGCGGCGGCCATCAGCTCGAGAAGCGTCGTCTCCCCCTGTCCGCGCACCACATAATCCACGTAGGAGGCATTGATCGCCGCCTCGGGATAGAGCGTCGGGAAGTAGCCGCCCCAGGCGATCGGGACCTCCGGGCGGGCCTGCCGCGCCGCCCGCGAGATCTCGATGGCCGGCGCCACCTGCGGCCCGGGCATGACGGTGATCCCCAGCAGGTCGTACCCTCCCGACGCGAGCTCGCGCAGCACGGTCCCCCGGGCGTCGGGATCGACGTTGCCGTCGACGATCCGGTAGTCGTGCTCGCCCTCCAGCGCCGCGCCCAAAGACAGGAGCGAGAGCGGCATTCGTACCGCTCTGGGAGGGCACATTCGGGGATTGACCAGCAGGACCTTGCGCCTCACGCCGCCGTCCTTCGCACCGCGTGGACGGTGACGATCTCATTGGCGAAGTCTTGCTGGACAGCCGTCTCGATCCCGAACCCGCCGTCTCTCAGCCGGGCGAGCAGAGCGTCGCCGTCGCCATCGGTCGACAGGCAGAGGAGAGCGGTGCCGTCCGGATTCAAGGCCTCGGGAAGGCCGGCGGCGAAGCGCTCCAGCACATCCGTGCCGCGCCAGGCCCGATCGAGATCGCCCGCTGGCTCGCCGCGAAAGAAGGGGGGATTGAACAGCACGAGATCGAAGCGCTCGCCGGCCACCGGGGAGAAGAGGTCGCCCTGCCGCACGTCGATCCGTTCTTCCAGGTGGTGGAGAAGGGCGTTGATCCGGGCGCACCGTACCGCCTCGGGATTGACGTCTACCGCCACGGCCCGAAATCCCCGCCGGGCGGCGAACACCGAGCCGACCCCGCTGCCCGTTCCCACGTCGAGGACCCGGATGTCCTCACAATGCCTGACGTCGGGAGGCGTCCACGCCGCGACCGCCTGGGCCAGCAGCGTGCCCGTGCGATAGACGGCCGGATTGAAGACCTCGGGAAGCACCATGAGAACTACGCCGTCGATCTCTTCGAGCGAGACGCGGCCCAGCCGCCGGCGCAGGACGGGGCGCCAGAGGGCGTAGCCGAGCGAGGAGACCAGCCGGGTTGCCGTGTTCATGGCGGCTCGATCGTGGCAGCGTCCAGCCTGCAGATCGGGTTGGTTGAAAGGTCTAGCATCGTAAGGGTTTATCCTATCTCATGCCTTCCCAAATCCCTCTTTCGACTCTGCTCTCGCAGACACTCGTCGCCTTCACGATCGAGCTCGACAACGAGCTCGAGCACCAGATGCCGCATCGGACGGCGAACCATGGCTCGACCCCCGGCGCGCGCCAGGCTCCCTGGCTGACGTCGCTGGCGATGTGGTCGACCTGCCTGCGTTTCGTCGGCGAGGAGGGGGTGACCGTCGCTGAGCTTGAGCGCCTTGCCCGCACGCCGACGAATTTGAACGGCATGGAGAGGTGGGGCTACATCGTCGTCGAGCCGGACCCCGCCGGCGGCCGGGCGAAGATCGCACGCCTCACGCCGAGGGGCCGAGAGGCTCAGGCCGCGTACCGTCATCGGCTCGCCATGCGCTCGAAGAGAGCTGGCAGGAGCGCTTCGGCAGGGATGCCATCAGAGCCCTTCGGAAGTCGTTGGAGAGATTGGCCGGCGAGCCCGGCGCGAGGCAGTCGCCCTTATTCCGAGGACTGGAGCCCTATCCAGACGGCTGGCGGGCGTCGGTCCGCAGGCCCGACACGCTGCCGCATTACCCTATGGTGCTGCATCGCGGCGGGTATCCGGATGGGAGTTGAAGTTGACGGAGAAGGTCTCAGGGCGGGCTGCCTGCCATGTTGGGACCTCGCATCGTGACGATGGGTCCTCATCTTGCGGTATTGTAGCCACTCTTTGCGGTATTGAGGCCATGCTTTGCGGCATTGGGCGCTCTCTTTGCGGCATTGCGACCTCGCAATCTCACTTTGCGACCTCGCAATCCCGGATTGCGACCTCACAATGTGGGATTGCGAGCTCGCAATGAGACATTGTGACCTCTCAACGAGCCGTTGCGACCTCACAATCTGAGATTGCGAGCTCACAATGTGGGATTGCGACCTCTCAACGAGCCGTTGCGAGCTCTCAATGAGCCGTTGTGACCTCGCAACGAGCCGTTGCGACTTCACAATGTGGAATTGCGACCTCTCAATGAGCCGTTGGGCGCAGCATCCACTGGGCCGGGGCTGCTCGGGACTCGCCGGTCCCCAGCTTCGCGTAGCATAGATACTGCCGGGCGATTTCGCTGGGCACCGAGATCAAAACGGCGACACGATGTTTCCAATCGCCAGGGCCGTCGGCAAGCGGTCGGGGGCGTCTTCGAGATTCGACAGGATGACGACGGCGAGGTGTCGTGCGGGAACGATGTAGAGCATGCCGCTAGCGCCGGGGCTGGAGCCGCCGTGGAAGGCCCGGCCGTCCGGATGTCCGGAGGCGTCTTCGACGATCGCCCAGCCGATGCCATAGTTGACCGTGTCGCCGTTTTTGAGCGCCACCTCTTTCAACATCGCATCGCGAGTCGCGCAGCTCACCAGCTTGCAATCGATGAACATCGCGGCGAATGCGGCAAGCTCGGTCGAGGTGGTGACATAGCCGCCCGCCGGCAGCCGATTGCTCATGTCGACGTGGATCGCGTTGCGAATCTGTCCCTTGTCCCGCGCGTAGCCAGCAGCCCGGTGGGGCAGAATTGCAGCAGGGTCGTCGTCGCGCGTGCGCGTCATGCCGGATGGAGCGAAGACCAGGCGCCGCACCACTTCGAGGAACGGCTCTCCGGCCGCGCCTTGGACGACGCACCCGAGCACGTCGTAGCCGTAAGTACTGTACAGATACTCGGTGCCGGGCTCGAGCTTCAGAGGATCGTCCTTGAAGGGTGCGAGCGCGTCGATCACACTCGCATAGTGTTTCGTGCTGGCCTGCTCCTCGGCGTCATGCGGACCCCCGTAGTGCCGAATCCCGCCGGTATGGGAAAGGAGATGCCGAACCTTCAGCGGCCATGGCTTCACTGGGAATGCCGGGCAGTAGGACTGTACCGGCTCATCGAGCTTGAGCCTCCCCTCCTCGACGAGCCGCATCGCGGCGGTGGCCGTGAGGCTCTTGCCGATGGAGGCCGTTCGAAAGAGGGAGTCGGCCGTCGCCGGGACGAAATTCTCCAGATCGGCCAGCCCATAGCCGTTCGACCACACGACCTTCCCATCGAGAGCGATGGCGACTGATAGCCCGGGAATGCCGGACTTCGACATCCAGGCCGAGACGACGCGCTCGATCGCCTTGATCTTCTCGGGTGCGAGTGTCTGCGTCGTGGCGGCGCCCGGCATCAGAAGGAGACCGAGCGCCAGCAAGGTCTGCCGAACCATGGTTCGACTATAGCCCATGCTGCCAAGTGATGTCGGAAAAGGGTGGCGACCTACGCGCTCCTCAAAGCCCGTGCGTTTTGAGGAGCTGCCTCAGCTTCGGAAGGTCGATCCGCAGCAGCTTCGCCGCTTCGGTCTTCGTCTTTCCCGTGGCCAGCGCCCACTTCAGGTAGTGCACCTCGGCGTTCTTCATATCCGCCTTCCAGCCCTCGAGTGGGAACTCGAAGCGCGGCCGCAACTTGACGCGCTGCGCCGTCTCCTTGAACAGCGCCTTCAGAAACCCGTTCTCCACGCGCACGCTGGACTGCGTCGCTCGCCGCAGGTGCCTTCGCGCCGCTTCCACGTTGCCGTGGGCGAGCTCGGCCTGCGCCGCCCGAATCAGGGCTTCGAGCTCCAGGTCGATATCGTCTTTACCAGCCGCCCCGCGGTGCACCTTCAGGAAATGTTCGACCGCATCCCCCTTGTCGGGGTCGATGAGCCCTTTCGCCAGCTGGATATCGATACAGTCGCATCCCGCCAGGTCCAACCGGCACGAGCCACGTAGAGCCAGTGCCTGGCGCAGGCTCTCAGCAGCCGGTCGGGAATGCTCGGTGGCCCCGTCGGCTTCGTCCTGCGCCAGCAGGTGGCGGAATGCGCGAAGCACGTGCGCCCGGTAGAGCTCCGGCGTCCGGTTCACGACGTCGCTTTTCCCGGTAATGCCTTCCAGCCGTGTGATCCACGTGTCGGCCAACTCCAGCGCCTCAGGCCGCTTCGATGCCGGCAGGAGCTCGGCCAGCTCGACGTGCGCCTGGCCCAGCTCGTAGCAGCAGCGCCGCTGTCCGTCATAGTCGTGCTTCTGGGTGAACCGCTTCCAGGCCTCGGTCAGCTTGTCGATCCAGACATCCCAAGACTCCGTGCCAGGCTTCAGGCGCCGCCGCTCGGCGATCAGGATCTGCGAGTCGATGACGTCCTTCAGGGCATCGTTCTGTACGGAGTCCAGAATCGTCTGCGCGCTGCGTAGCATCTGGAGGGCGTCCCTGAGCTGGCCGCGCAGAATCGCCAGCCGTCCCAGCCCGCCCAGGAGCCGCGCGGTTGAAATGGTGGCGAATGCCTGCTCGGCTTCCAGGTCCTTCGCCGTCTCGTGCTTCTCATTCAGGCGCGCCTGCGTATGCTCGAGGGCCTCCAGAAACTGATCGCGAGCCTCGTCGAAGTGCCTCTCGGTGCGCATGCACTGCGCCAGCAACTCGCAGAGCCGCGCGCGTGTGCCCCACGCCTCGTACTTCCCGAGCGGGATCAGCTCCTCGTCCACCACACGCTTGAGCGCTTTGAGCGCCTTGAGCGCCTTGGCCACCGACAGGACCTCACCCGCGCAGTAGTCATGATAAAACGCGTGCGCCATCAGGGCCCAGATTTCCTGCCGTAGGGTGCGAGGGTCGTCTCCGGCGCGAAACGTGGACCGCTCGTGGCTGCACCACTGATCAAACCGCGTGCGCAGGGCCTTGACGGCGTGCGCCAATTCGTTGGCCGCGGTCCTCTGCCGCGAGCCGAATCCATACTCGAACTCGGCCATCAGCGTCAGGTACTGCAGCGCGTCGCTCGGCGGCCCCGACAGGATGCCGTCGCGCCGCAACTGGTCGCTCAGCATCTCGATCCGCTCCTTGAGTGGCATCGGCGGGAACTTCTGTGCTGTAGGGGCGTTGCCGCCGATGCGGATCAGCCAGCGAAGGTCGAGAAGGTCGTTCACGGTCGTCTCCGTACGCGTAGCCGATCGCTGTCCGCCAGCGTGGCGAGCCGGATGATAGCAAGCGGTCCGGACTACGCAAATCCGGGGGGGCGAACCGAGGCCGTGGGGAGGCCGGGAGCCGCCCCCCCTCTCTTGCTCCGCCGCGGCGTGCCGATGGAGGATAAGCCTCGATATGCGAAGGCTCCTGGTTGCTGCGATCGTCGTGGGCGTTGTCTGGTGGCTGTTCTTCCGGCCCGCCGGACGCCTGGTCACGATCACCGGCATCAGCGTGATGCCCTTCCCGATCACCGTCACTTTCTGCCTGCCGGCAAAGGACGCGTGCATTCCCCACGTCGTCGAAATCGAACCCGGACAGTCGGTCCAATTCGACTGGAAGTTCGACCCCGGCCACGACAGGTTTCACCTGGCGCTCTCAGCCGATGGCTCGATCGCACAGGCGATCTACGGGGGGCCAATGCCGTTTGCGGGTGATCACGAGCGGCAGATCGGTGAAGCGACGGTCTCGTGCCAGACGGCGGCGCTCGAACCGGGAGTCGAGCCGCGCTTGGTATTCGCGGCGCCTGATCCGGACGACCCATCGCTGCTGCTGATGCCGCTGGGCGATTCGCTCGAGGAATCGCAGGCACAGGCGCGCGCTCTCGCGGCGACGCTGCCGCGGCGGCTCACCTTCATCGAGGCGATGGCCGATCGGCCCATGCCGGTGCTCACGGGTGCGGTGTTCTCGGACGCCAACACGTCCTTCGGCCCTGGCGTCGACGTCGACTCGGTCATTCCGGCCACACCGCTCGGCAGCCCGGTAAACCTGCGGCCCGGTGACGTGCTGCTGCGGGTGAACGGCGAACCCGTCTTCGGCGTGTCCGACGTCTACCGTCTTACGCTCGCACACGTCAACGCCCGCAGCGCCGGCATTCCGTTTGCGTTCCGCGTCCGGCGCGACGGCCAAATTCTCGATGCCACCTCGTCGGTGTACTTCTCTGATGCCTTCTTCACCTCGACAGCCGGCGGGTCCGGCGAAGCCTTCGTTCGCTCGATCTTCCGAAGCCTGACGCTCGGGACGGGGCTCGACCGCGCGGTGCTGTGCGCCGCCGGGAACGACTCCGCCTTCAGCGCTTTCGGGCAGGATTGCCTCGTGGCGCAACGCAACCAACAGCTGCTGCTGGCGCAGCAGCACGCGACGGCTGACATTCTGGGCGCTCTCGTGGCGGCGCCTATACCGATTCTCAACGTTCCGTTCGCGCGTCTGCTGCCGGCACGTGGAGGCGGCCGGGTGGCAGCGCGACTGCTGGCTGAAATGGTTGAAGCCTCGCTTCTCTCGGCACACGATGCCCCGTCCGGAGTCGATCGCACCGGGCGAGCCATCGAGGCGGCGTCATGGGGCGCTGCCGTCGGCGTGCTGGTACCGACACATCCGCCAACCCTGGGTCGAACCACTCACTCAATGAGGTGAAAACATGACCGCACGTGGACTCTTGCTCGTTCTGCTCGCGACGGTGTCGATCTTGCTGACGCCCCGCGAGTCTCATGCGATGGGACTTTCCAATTTCCTCTCGGACTTGTCCGCCGGCGTCCGGCGGATCGTCTCCCACGCCGCAGCCGGCGAAGGCCGCCTTGCCGCGGAGGCCGGGCCCAGGTCGACGAGTCACTATGTTACCGGCCGGCGCTGGCTCCGCGATGACTTCCATATGGGCCATGGCGGCCCGATGACCGAGACGGTGGAGCGGGCGATGCGCAGAGAAGAAGCGCAGTCGATCCGCACGCAAAAAGTGCTCATGAAGCGCGATACGTCGCGCTCGATCTATGTCACCAACCACGTGCCGGACTCAGCCAGAGAAGCGCGGCGCATGCTGTCACTGCCGAAGAAGTCAGATTTCAAAGCCACACTGATCGTGCCGAAGGGCGCGTTCTCGCCGCCGACACCGGTGCCGCCTCTGCGCCGGTGGATGCGCACGCTCCCCGGCGGGGGGCTGGAGCGCTCGGCGCCCGGCACGCGCATCGTGCCAGCGCAACTCATTGGCCTCCAGCGGCTGAAGAAATAAGGAGCCTTACCATGCGCGGCATCTCGACGACCACACTCGCACGCTGGCTCACGATGCTCCCGCTCCTGGCCGCCGCTCTGGCGGCCGGCGGCTGCATCGATACCGAAAGCAAATGTCAGGGCGCATACGGACCGGCCTTCCACGCGGCGTACCAAGAGGCCTTCGAGCGCGCCTACGCACCGGCATTCGCGGTCGCGCATGCCGGCAGCGAGCCCGCCGCATATGAGGCACAACGCAAGCGCCTCGTCGCCAGCCGCGCATACTCCTACGATCCGAGCTGGTTCACCCTGGCCTTTGCCGCGGGCATGGTCCTCGGTTTCGCGGTGCAGTTTCTCGCGTTTGACTTGGTCCGCCGGATGCCCGCGCACGCCGACTCGCTGGACAGGCAGCTCCTTGGCCTCGCGCGTCCGCGCTTCGCGCTGCCACGGGCGCAGGCCGGCTCGCTGATGGGGGTGGCGCTCCTATTGTGCGCGTGCCTCGCGGCCACCGCGTGCGGCGACGGCGGCGCGGCGCGCTGCCGGGAGGAGGGGGCAGCCGCCGGACGCGTTGCCGGCGAAGCAGAGGGCCAGGAGGCCGGGGAGCGTGACGGGCACCGGCGCGGCATGGAAGAAGGCACTCTGCGCGCGAAGGCCGACGCGCAGGCGGGACGTTTGCCGGAGATCTACGTCAGGCCGTTGCTGTTCGCGGCGGCGCTCGGCCTCGCCGCCGGCTTTTGGGCCCAACTCCACGCCCTCGCCGCATTGCGGAAAGGCGTGCAGGTGCCCGAAGCGTTGCTGGCGATCGCGGTGCCCGGCATTACGCGAAGCTGCATGTTTCGCGCGTGGCGTGCCGAGTACTCGCGGGAGGTGGAGCGGCGCCTGCGTGCGATTGACGGGGCGCCACAATACCGGCGATCCCTGCCGCCACTGGACCGGTGATCGATATCCCCGGCCGCCGGTGGGTGCCGCGGCGGAAGTGCTTATTTTGCACGTAGTTACGAATGGAGCCGACGGTCGGATTTGAACCGACGACCTGCTGATTACGAATCAGCTGCTCTACCCCTGAGCTACGTCGGCTGAACGGAGACCCAGGCTGGTCTACGCAAGCGGAGGCGTATTGTAGGGCAACGGACTCCGCAAGGCAACCTGCGATGCCTGCCTGCCTCAGGACCGCCACCGTCCGGGCTCGCTCGCGGGATGGCGGATCAGAGGCCCCGCGGCGGGTGCCTCGGCAGGACGGCGACCGCTCCTCTTGAGCTCCTCCAGAGGGAAGCGTTGGTGGGCCGCGAGCGGAGAATGCCGGCCAGACGGCCCCAGCGTTTCGGGTTCCCGGCCGCTTGCCGAGCGGCAAGGAGAAGGACCGGTTCGGCGGGGACTTTCGGATTTGAACCGATGACCTGCTGATTACGAATCAGTGGGTCAGGGCCATAATGTTTCTATTTATATATTGCGCGCAATAAAGCAAAGATCAATTAATTAACTGACGGCACGGAGAATTGACAGCTCGTCAAACTAAAAGATATACTCTCCCAAGATCGGTGAGGATTAAGCGAAGCAGTTTTAAGGCGATCTGTGAAATTTATGGATCGCATTACAGGAATATTCCTTGGATTTCGTCACTCTCTTAACTCACCGAGCGATAACCCATAAAGATCGTGGTCTGATCTTCTTGGCCGATGGGGAGGAAGAGAGCCGAGCTCTAAGTTTCCGCGAGCTCGATGCACAAGCGCGCGCCATCGGAGCAAACATTCAGAAACTGGGAGGAACAAGGGAGCGCGTGCTCTTGCTCTACCCTCCGGGTCTCGAGTTCATTGCCGCCTTTTTAGGTTGTCTCTATGCTGGAGCAACCGCCGTCCCCGCATACCCTCCTCGCTTGCGTCGTCTTGATGCGCGTCTTCAGGGCATTGTCGAGGACTGTCAGCCGGACATTGTTCTGACGAGTGCGGTGACGGAGGCGCGGGCCGAGGGGTTGATGGTGAGCATCCCGGGCCTGCGCGCCTGCCGGTGGCTGGTCACCGACAAGCTGGCGGTCGATCCGGCAGCGGCGCAATGGAAGCCGGTGGTGTCTGAGGGCGACACGATTGCCTTGCTCCAGTACACCTCGGGCTCGACTGGGACTCCCAAGGGAGTGATGGTCACCCACGCCAACCTGCTCCACAACCAGGAGATGATCCGCCGGGCCTTCGACCAGTCGGAGGAGTCGGTGATCGTCGGGTGGTTGCCGCTCTACCACGACATGGGATTGCTCGGGAATGTGCTGCAGCCTCTCTATCTCGGGGCTCGCTGCGTCCTGATGCCGCCGGCGGCCTTTCTTCAGAAGCCGGTACGCTGGCTTGAAGCGATCAGTCGGTACCATGGTACCACCAGTGGTGGACCGAACTTCGCCTACGACCTCTGCGTACGCCGTGTCACCCGCGAGCAACGGGCCGGCCTCGACCTCTCGTCCTGGCGGGTGGCCTTCAATGGCGCCGAGCCGGTCCGTCAGAAGACACTCGAAGGCTTTAGCCAGGCTTTCGCCTCCTGCGGTTTCCGAAGCTCGGCCTTCTATCCGTGTTATGGGCTGGCCGAGGCGACCCTCTTTGCGGCCGGCGGCCGAGTGGGGGCGGGGGCGGGTGCGGTCCGGCTCGACGGCGGAGCTCTCGAGCGCGGCTTTGCCCAGCCGGAATCGACCGGCGAAGGCCGCTGTCTGGTCGCGTGTGGCGGCGCTTGGCTCGATCAGGAGATCGCGGTGGTCGACCCGGAGTCCGGGGCTGAGCGCGCAATCGGAGACGTCGGGGAGATCTGGATCAGCGGCCCGAGCGTGGCCGCGGGTTATTGGGGCCGGCCCGAGGAAAGCGAGCTGCTGTTTCGCTCCCGTCTGGCGAACCGTGCGGGGACGTTCCTGCGCACCGGAGATCTCGGAGTTTTCGACCGCGTTGGGCTCTTGGTGACCGGACGGCTCAAGGATCTGATCATCATCCGCGGCCGCAACCACTACCCCCAGGACATCGAGGTGACGGCGGAGGGAAGCTGCTCGGACGTGCGGCCTGGCGCGAGCGCCGCCTTCTCGCTCGAGGTGGCGGGGGAGGAGAGGCTGGTGGTCGTCGCCGAGGTGGACCGGCACCCGCAGCGCCCCCTCGAGGAGATTGCCGGCCGCATCGCCCAGGAGGTGGTCCGGGAGCACGACATCGCGGTCCATGAGGTCGTTCTGATCCGTCTCGGCACGACCCTCAAGACCTCCAGCGGCAAGATCCGGCGCCGGGCCTGCCGTGCAGCCTACCAGGCAGGCGAGCTCGATGTCGTGGCGAGGAGCCCCGCCTTGGCGGCAACGGCCGAGGCGATTTCGGCCGACGCGGAGGCTGAGATGCCGCCGTTACGAGCCCTGTTGCTGGCGGCGCCTCCGGAGGTCCGCCGGCGCCAGCTCGAGCACCATCTTGTCCGCGAGGTGGCGCGCGTGGCTCGTATTCCGACTGGCCGCGTCGATCTCGGCCAGCCACCGAGCGGCCTCGGAGTCGACTCGTTGGCAGCGATCGAGCTCCAGCAATCCCTCGAAGAGGGACTCGGCCTTTCCCTCTCCGCCGCCGATCTGCTGGACGCGGAATCGCTCTCCAAGCTGGCGGAGCGGCTGGCCGCCGGCCTTGAAGGTACGCCGCCCACGAGCCCTGGTCCGTTCGTGGCGGCGCTCGAGCATCCGCTTTCCCATGGCCAGCGAGGGCTCTGGTTCCTGGAGCGCCTCGAGCCTGCCGGCGCCGCCTACAACCTGGCGTCCGCGGTACGCACCCAGGAGCTCGACTGCGCAGCGCTCCGGCGCGCCGTGCAAGCCATCTCCGACCGCCATCCAGCCTTGCGCACCCTTTTCGAGGCGCACGACGGCGAGCCCGTGGCGCGGGTACTGGAGAAGCTCGCCGTTGACTTCGCCACCACCGCGGCGGCTGGCTGGAGCGCGCGCCAGCAGCAGGAATATCTCGCCGCCGAGGCCTTTCGTCCCTTCGACCTGGAGGCGGGGCCGCCCCTGCGGGTGCGGGTGCTCGTCGCGGGACGGAGCGCGGTCATCCTGCTCGTCGTGCATCACATCGTGGCCGACCTCTGGTCGCTCGCCATCGTCGCCCGCGAGCTTGGCGAGCTCTATCGGCAGGAGACCGGCGGAGCGCCGGCGCGGCTGGCGCCGCTGGCTCGCACCTACGGCGACTGGACGCGCGAGCAGCAGGAGCGCCTCGCCGGCCCGCAGGGGGAGCGGCTGTGGGCTCACTGGCGCAGCCGCCTCGCCGGCGAGCTGCCGATCCTCGACCTGCCGGTCGACCGGGCGCGAGGCGCGATCCCGTCGCCGGCGGGAGGGGCCCGCCAACTCTGGCTCTCTCCGGCCCTCCTCGCCGGCGCGCAGGCCCTGGCGCAGGCGCAGGGCACCACTCTCTTCACCGTGCTGCTCGCCGCCTTCCAGGCGCTCCTGCACCGTTACTCGGGGCAGCGCGACTTCCTGATCGGCGCGCCGACCGCCGGCCGCGAGGGGCGGGCGACGGCCGGACTGGTCGGCTACTTCGTCTCGCCGGTGGCGCTGCGCTCCGAGATTGGAGAGGACCCGAGCTTTGGCGGGCTGCTGGCGGGCGCCCGGAGTGAGGCGCTGGCCGCTTTTGGGAGCGCCGGCTTTCCCCTGCCGCTGCTCATGGAGCGGCTGCGTCCCGGGCGAGGAGGTGGCCACCAGGAGGTCTTCCAGACCCTCCTGGTGCTGCAGCAGACGGAGCACCTGGGACTGCCGGGGCTGGCGGCGATGGCCCTCGGCGCGGAGGGCACCCGGCTCGACCTCGGTCCCCTGTCGCTCGAGTCGGTGAGCCTCGTCGAGCGGCGCGTGGCCTTCGATCTGACGCTGATCGGCGCCACGGCCGGGGAGAGCTTCGGAATCGCCTGTGAGTATCGCGCGGCGCTCTTCGATCCGGGAACGATCGATCGCTTGTTGCGGCACTTCGAAACCCTCCTCACCGCGGCGGTCGCCGATCCCCGATGCCGGGTCGCGGCGCTGCCACTGCTGCCCGGCGTCGAGCGTCGTCAAGTGCTCGCCGGCTGGAACCGGCCGGCCCGCCAAGCCGGGTCTCCCCGCCGTCTCGACCAGCTTTTCGCGGCCCAGGTCGAGCGCACGCCGGACGCTCCGGCTCTGTGGCTCGCCGACGGCGGGTGGACCTATCGTCAGCTCGACCGCAGGGTCAATGGTCTGGCGCACCGGCTGCGCCAACTGGGTGTCGGCGCGGAGGCTCGGGTGGGGGTCTTCCTCGACCGCCGTCCCGAGCTGGTGGTCACCCTGATGGCGATCCTCAAGGCCGGGGGGGCCTACGTGCCGCTCGACCCTGCCTACCCCGCGGCCCGCATCGAGGCGATGCTGTGCGATGCCGCCGCCCAGGTTGTAGTTACCCGGGGGGACCTCGCACCAGCGCTTCCCCAGACCGCGGCCGAGGTGGTGTTGTTGGTACCGGACCAACTCCCGGAGGAGGAGAGCGGGCCGCGCAACGACGTACCTTCCGAGGGCCTCGCCTACCTGATCTATACCTCCGGCTCCACCGGGCGTCCCAAGGCGTCGGCGATCTCCCATGCCAATGCCGTGGTGATGGTGCGCTGGGCCCTGTCGGTATTCTCACCGGACGAGCTGGCGCGCACGCTCTTCGCAACCTCAATCTCGTTCGACATCTCGGTCTTCGAATACTTCGCGCCGTTGAGTTCGGGCGGCTGCCTGGTGCTGGCGCGCGACATCCTCGAGTTGCCGGCGCTGGCGGCGGCCGAGGTGACGCTGGTCGACACCGTGCCTTCGGCGCTCGCGGAGCTCGTCGCAGGCCCCGGTCTCCCCGCCTCCGTGAGGGTTGTCAACCTCGCCGGGGAGCCGTTGCCGCTGTCCTTGGCGCGCCAGCTCTACGCCTTACCCGGCGTGCGCAGAGTGGTCAACCTTTACGGTCCCTCCGAGGACACCACGTTCTCGACCTTCTCCGTGGTGCCGCGTGAGGGGGACCGCCCTCCCGCGATCGGCCGGCCGATCGACGAGGAGGAGGCGTACGTGCTGGACCGCGAAGGGGAGCCGGCGCCGATTGGAATTCCAGGCGAGCTCTACCTGGGCGGCTCGGGCGTCTCGCGAGGTTACTTCGGGCGCCCCGCACTGACCGCCGAACGCTTTGTTCCCGATCCCTGGAGCGGCCGGCACGGCGCTCGCCTTTACCGTAGCGGCGACCTGGTCCGCTGGCGGGCCGACGGCGAGCTCGAGTTCCTGGACCGCCTGGACCATCAGGTCAAGGTGCGTGGTTTCCGTATCGAGCCCGGCGAGATCGAAGCGGTGCTGCGCACCCATCCGGACGTGCGGGCGGCGGCCGTCGTGGCGCTGCCCGGCGCGCTCGGTCACCGCCGCCTGGTCGCCTATATCGGCGCACCGGGAGGGGACGTCGTCGTCCGCGACCTGCGCGATTACGCCCGCCGGGCACTCCCGGAGCACATGGTGCCCTCGGCCTGGGTGATCCTCGACGCCCTGCCGCTCACTCCCAGCGGCAAGCTCGACCGCAAGGCGCTGCCCGCGCCGGAGAACGGCGTCGTCGAAGCGACCGGCGCGCAACCGCCGGCCGGCCCTTTCGAGGAGCTCCTGGCCGCGCTCTGGTGCGAGTTGCTCGAGCGGACCTTCGTGGCCCGTGGCGATAGCTTCTTCGAGCTCGGAGGCCATTCCCTGGTCGCCACCCGGCTGGCGGCGCGCATCCGCGACGCCTTCCGGGTCGAGCTTCCCCTGTCGGCCCTGTTTGCCTCGCCGGTCCTCGCGGACATGGCGGCGGCGCTCGAGCGGGCCGCCCTGGCCCCGCGCTTGAGCTTGCAGCCGATCCGTTCCGCGGCAGCCGCCGGCCCGCATCCGGCATCCTTCGCGCAACGGCGTCTCTGGTTTCTGGACCAGCTCGATCCTGGAGGGTCGGCCTATAACGTCGGGGTGGAGATCGGCCTCAAAGGGGGTTTGGAGGCCGGCCTTCTGCGTTCGAGCCTCTCCGCGATCGCCGGCCGCCACGAGGCGCTGCGCACCGTCTTCGTGGCGGCGGATGGCGAGCCGTTCCAGGTGGTGACGCCGGCGCTCGACCTTGCTCTCGCCACGGTCGACCTCGCGGAGCTCCCCGCCGGCTTACGGGAGGGGGAGGCGGCGCGGCTCCTCGCCGACCATGGCCGCGAGCCGTTCAATCTCGCCCGTGGGCCGCTGCTCCGCACGCTGCTCCTGCGGGTCGGTGAGCGCGATCACCGGCTCGCCGTCGTGGTGCATCACATCATTGCCGACGGCTGGTCGCTCGGCGTCTTCGTACGCGAGCTGGCGGCGTTCTACGCCGCCTTCGCGGACGGCCGCACCCCTGCTCTGCCGGAGCTGCCGATTCAATATGCCGATTTCGCCCGTTGGCAGCACGAGCAGCTCGCCGGCGAGCCACTGGAGACATTGCTCGCCTACTGGCGGCGGGAGCTCGCCGGCGCCGGTCCCGCGCTCGACCTGCCCGTCGACCGCTCACGGCACGCAGTGGCGAGCTCGCGGGGAGCTCGCCGCCGGATCATCCTCGAGCCGGCATTGGCCGCTGCCCTGGACGCGCTCTGCCGGCGCGAGAGAGCGACTCCCTACATGCTGCTACTGGCGGTCTTCGTCACCCTGCTCGGCCGCTACAGTCGGCAGGACGACATCGTGGTCGGCACTCCCGTCGCCAACCGTTCGCGTGCCGAGCTCGAGGGGCTCATCGGGTTCTTCACCAACACACTCGTATTGCGCGCCAGGTTGGCTCCCGATCTCGACTTCCGCGCACTGTTGGCGGCGGTGCGCGCGACCGCTCTCGCCGCATACTCGCACCAGGACCTCCCCTTCGAGCTGCTGGTCCAGGAGCTCCAGCCGGAGCCTCAGCGCAGCGGCCAGCCCCTCTTCCAGGCGCTCTTCGCGTTCCAGAACTTTCCGCTTGCCCTACCAATGATTCCCGGGCTCGCGCTCGAGCATCGCGAGCTCGATACCGGCGCGGCGCGCTTCGACTTGTCGCTCTTCCTCGCGCCTGCCGGCTCCGGGCTCGTGGCGACGCTCGCCTATGCGCTCGACCTCTTCGACGATGCGACCGCGGAGCGTCTGCTCGGCCACTTCCGGACCCTCGCCGCGGAGGCTGTGGCGGCGCCGTCGAGCCCGCTCGCGACGCTCTCGCTGTTGCAGCCGGGGGAGCGGCATCAGGTTGCCTACGAGTGGAGCGGCACCCCGATGGCGACCCCGGGGCGCACCGTCTACGAGCTGTTCGCGATGTGGGTCGAGCGCACTCCGGATGCCCCCGCCTTGCGCGTCGCCGACGAGGTCCTTACCTATGCGGAGCTCGGCGGCCGGGCGGGAGCGCTCGCCGCGCGTCTCGTCGCGATGGACGTCGGCCCCGAGGTTGCGGTCGGCCTCTGCCTCGGACGCACCACGGACGCGGTGGTCGGAATCCTCGCCGTATTCGCGGCGGGGGGAGCCTATGTGCCGCTCGATCCGACCTTTCCTCGTGAGCGGCTCGCTACCATGCTGGAGGACGCAGCGCCGCGCGTCGTGGTGACGCGCAGCGGCTCGGCCGCGAACCTGCCGGCCGGGATGCTCCCCCGTCTTCTTCTGCTCGATGCCCCCGGCGGTGCCGGGACGGCACCCCTGCCGCGTCCCGAGACCGTCCCCGGCAATCCGGCCTACATCATCTTCACCTCGGGCTCGACCGGTCGCCCCAAGGGAGTGGTCGTAGAGCACCGGCACCTGGCGAGCTATCTCCGCGGCATGGTCGCTCGCCTCGGGCTGCCGGCGGGATCGTCGTACGCCACGGTGTCGACGATCGCCGCCGATCTCGGCAACACCTCGATCTACGCCGCCCTGGCGACCGGCGGACTCCTGCACCTCATCCCCGAGGATCTGATCGCCGATGCCGAGCGGCTCGCGGAGTACTTTGGCCGGTACCCGGTCGACAGTCTGAAGATCGTCCCCTCCCATTTGGCCGCCTTGCTGCGGCCCGGTGCCGCGACCCAGCCGCTGCCTCGGCTGCGGCTGGTGCTCGGCGGCGAGGCCGCCTCGGCGGAGCTGATCGACCAGGTTCAGCGGCTGGCGCCCGGCCTTGCGATCCTGAATCACTACGGCCCGACCGAGACGACGGTCGGCGTCCTGGTGCATCCGGTGGCGAGCCGCCGCGGCAGCTCCTCTCCTCCCCTCGGCCGGCCGCTGGCGGGGGCTCGCATCTCTATCGTGGACGCCGGTTTCCAGCCGGTGCCGGCCGGCGTGCCGGGAGAGCTGCTGATCGGCGGTGAGAGCGTCGCGCGCGGTTACGTCCGGCGGCCCGAGCTGACCGCCGAGCGCTTTGTCCCCGCCAGTGTGGGCGGCGCGCCGGGCGAACGCATCTACCGCACCGGTGACCTCGCGCGCTGGTTGCCGGACGGCGCGGTGGAGTTCCTCGGGCGGATCGATCACCAGGTGAAGGTCCGCGGTTTTCGGATCGAGCCTCAGGAGATCGAGTCGCGGTTGGCGGCGCATCCGGGAGTCCGCCAGGCGGTGGTCACGGGGAGCTCCGCCGGCCTGGTGGCCTATGTGGTCGCCGCTGGCGCGCCGCCGGGAGCGAGGGAGCTGCGCACGTTTCTGCGCCGGCGTCTGCCCGAGCCGATGGTGCCCGGCAGCTTCGTTTTCCTGGCAGCGTTGCCGCTGACCCGCAACGGGAAGGTGGACCGGCGAGCGCTCCCGGCTCCCGAGCACCGCGCCGCCGCGGACGCGGAGAGCTTCACTCCTCCCCGGACGGAGGTCGAGGGGGCGGTGGCGGCGATCTGGGAAGAGGTTCTGGAGTCCTCGCCGGTCGGGGTCCACGATAGCTTCTTCGAGCTCGGCGGCCACTCGCTGTTGGCGACTCGAGTGATCTCGCGGGTGCGCTCCACCTTGAAGGTCGAGGTTTCGTTACGCACCCTCTTCGAGCGGCCGACCCTGACCGACTTCGCGGCGGAGATCGAGTGCCTGCGGGCCGCGCCGGCACTGTTGCCACCGATCCTGCCTGGAACAGCCCTCGGCTCTCCCCTCTCGTTTTCTCAGGAGCGGCTCTGGCTGCTCAGCCGATTCGAGGGCGCGACGGCGGCCTACAATTTGTCCTACTTCGCCGAGATCGAGGGACTCCTCGACGTGGCTGCCCTGGCGGGGGCGCTGAGGGAGGTGATACGGCGCCACGCCGAGCTGAGCGCCGCCTTTCCTACCGTCGAGGGCGCGCCGGTACGCGTTTTCCCCCCGCGCCCGCCGTTCGTCCTGCCGGTCGTAGACCTGACGTCCCTGCCCTCCGAGCGGGCGCGGACCGAGTCTCACCTGCTGGCGCGCGAAGAGGCTCGCCGCACCTTCGACCTCGCCGCCGGGCCGCTGCTGCGCGCCGCCCTCCTACGGTGCGGTCGCAAGGAGAGTCTGCTTCTCCTGAGCCTGCACCACATGGTCTGCGATGCCTGGTCGCGCGGCGTCATGCTGGGGGAGCTCGCCGCCCTCTATCCGGCCTTCGTGTCGCGGCGGCCGTCTCCGCTTCCGGAGCCGCCGATCCAATACGCGGACTACGCACGCTGGCAACGGCAGTGGTGGAGCGCGGAGGCCTTGGCGCCTCACCTCGCCTTCTGGCGCCGGCAGCTCGCGGAAGGGGACGAGGTGCTCGATCTGCCCGCCGATCGGCCACGGTCAGCGCGCCAGCGCTTCCGCGGCGCGCGAGTCCCCTACGTCCTTCCCGCGACGGGGGGGCTGGCGGCGCTTTGCCGGCAGGCAAGTGTGACCCCGTTCATGGTGCTGCTCGGCATCTTCCAGCTGCTGCTTCACCGGTATTCGGGCCAGGACCGGATCCGGGTGGGCGTCCCGGTCGCCAACCGGACGCGGCAGGAGGCGGAGCGCCTGGTCGGCTTCCTGGTGAACACTCTGGTGCTCGAAGGCCGGCTTGCCGGCAGGCCGAGCTTCCAAGGTCTCTTGGCTCGGGTGCGCGAGGCAACGCTCGATGCCTACACCCACCAGGATCTGCCGTTCGAGAAATTGGTCGAGGCGATCGAGACGCAGCGGGACCTCTCGCGGAGCCCCCTGGTCCAGGTCGTATTCGCGCTCCAGAACGCCTCGATCCCGGAGCTGCGGCTCGGTGAGCTTGCCCTGAGCCCGCTCGACATCGAGAACAGCACCGCCAAATTCGATCTGACCCTGGCGCTCGAAGAGTCGCCTGCCGGCACTCGGGGCTGGCTCGAGTACGATACCGACCGCTTCGACCCCGCCACGGCCACCCGCCTCCTCGGGCACTTCTCGCGGCTGCTGGAGGCGGCTTTGAGCGACCCCGGCGCCGGCATCTCGGAGCTTCCCCTGATGACGGCGCCCGAGCGGTGGGAGCTGCTGCTGGAGTGGAACGACGCCCGGCGGGAAGACCCTGGGACGCCGCTGGTCCATGAGCAGTTCACGGCGCATGCGCGGCGACGGCCGGAAGCCCTCGCGGTGATCTCGGGCGATCGCAGGCTCACCTATGGCGAGCTCGAAGCGCGGAGCAACCGGCTGGCCCATCACCTGGTATCGCTCGGCGTCGGGCCGGATGTGGTGGTGGGCGTCTGCGCCGAGCGAACGCTGGAGCGCGTGGTCGGAATCGTCGCCGCGCTCAAGGCCGGCGGCGCCTACGCCTCCTTCGATCCGGCCTACCCCAAGCAGAGACTGGCGCTGGCGATGGAGGACGCGAGGGTGCCGGTGCTCCTCACGGAAAGCCGTCTCCTCGACCGGGTTCCGGAGTCGGTGGCGGCGGTGATTTGCCTCGACCGCGACCTCGAGGGGCTAAGCGGGGACATGTCGCGCCCGCCCGGGGTCGAGCTCGATCCGGCGAACCTTGCCTACGTGATCTTCACCTCGGGTTCCACCGGCCGTCCCAAAGGGGTCGCCATCCCCCATCGGGGTCTGCTGAACATGGTGCGCTGGTACCATGAGGTCTATGCGGTGACCAGGGAGGATCTCGGGACGCAGGTGGCGAGCCCGGCCTTCGACGCCTCGATCTGGGATCTCTGGCCTCTGCTGGCGGCCGGCGCCGGCACCGCGATCCCGGACGAGGAGACGCGCCTGTCGCCGTCGCTCATGATGCGTTGGTGGGCGGAGGCGGGAATCACTCTGACTTTCCTCCCGACTCCGCTGGCCGATGGAATCCTGAGTGAGCAGACGCCCCGCGATCCCGAGCTGAGGGTCCGCTATCTGGTGGTCGGCGGCGACCGCTTGCAGCGGGCACCGTTGCCCGGCACCCCCTTCCGGCTATCGAACATCTACGGTCCGGCGGAGTACAGCGTGGTGACCACGATGTCGATCGTACCGTCGCTGCCGCGGGGGGCCGGAGCACGGGTTCCGACGCTAGGCCGGGTGATCGCCAACACTCGGATTTACATCCTCGATATTTACCAACAGCCGGTCCCGATCGGGGTTCCGGGCGAGTTGTACGTGGACGGCGAAGGGCTCGCCCGCGGCTATCTCTGGCGGCCAGAGCTGACCGCGGAGCGCTTCCTGCCCGATCCGTTCTGGGAGGCGGGCTCGCGGATGTACCGAACCGGTGACCTGGTGCGCTGGTTGCCGAACGGGGAGCTCGATTTCCTGGGGCGGATCGATCACCAGGTCAAGCTCCGGGGCATGCGGGTGGAGTTAGGAGAGATCGAGTCGGTGCTCGGCCAGAACGCCGGCGTGCGTGAGGCGGTGGTGTTGGTGCGAGAGGGACGGATGACCGCCTACGTGGTCGGCGTCGAGACCGCGGCGCTCGCGGTGGACGCTCTGCGAGATTTCCTGAAGGAACGCCTGCCGTCCTACATGGTGCCGGATGGCTGGGTACTGCTCGACGCGCTGCCGCTCACGCCGAACGGGAAGGTGGACAGGCGGGCGCTGGCGCGCCTCGAGGTCCCCGTCGAGCGCGAGGGCTACCTGGCGCCGCGCACGGTGCTCGAGGAGGCGGTGGCGAAGGTGTGGGAGGAGCTGCTGGGAGTCGACCGGGTGGGAGTGCGGGACGACTTTTTCCGGCTGGGCGGACACTCGCTGCTCGCCTCGCGTCTGCTCTCCCGCCTGCAGAAGGAGCTCGGCATCGCGCTGCCGATGGCCCGATTGTTCGAAGCCCCGACGGTCGCCGCCCTTGCGGCCGAGGTCGTGCGGCTGCGAGGGGTGGCGGGCGAGCCTTTCTTGTGCGGTGGAGAAGAGCGGCGGGAGGCCCCGCTCTCCTTCGGGCAGGAGCGACTCTTCTTCCTGGAGCATTTGGAGCCGGGCGGCGCGACCTACAACGTTCCCTTCGCCCTGCGCTGCCGGGGTCCCCTCGAGGCGGGCGCCCTGGCTCGTGCGCTCTTCGGTGTCGTCGTCCGGCATCAAGCGCTGCGCACCACCTTCGTAATGCGGGGAGACGAGCCGCTCCAACGCGTGATGCCTCCCGCTCAACAGGCGCTGCCGGTGATCGATTTCTCGGCCCTGCCGCCCGAGGCCGCGACGGCTTGCGCGGCTGGTGTCCTGAGCGCCGAGGCGGAGCTCCCTTTCGATCTCAGCGGCGGCCCCCTGTTGCGGGTCACGCTGCTCCGGCTGGCGGAGCACGATCACTTCCTTGTGGTCGTCTTCCATCACATCGTGTGTGACGGGAGGTCGATCGCTATCTTCTTGCACGAGCTTTCCGAGCTCTACGGCAGCTTCGCGACGGGACAGCCGCCATCGCTGCCTCCGCTCGCGGCCCAGTATCCCGACTTCGCACTCTGGCAGCGGCGGCACCTGCAAGGAGAGGTCCTGGCGGAGCAGAGCGCCTATTGGCGCCGGCAGCTGGCGGAGCTCCCGCCGGTCCTCGAGCTCCCTCTGGACCGGCCGCGGCCGCCGAGGGCGAGTGCGAAGGCGGGGCGAGCCGCGCGGGGCCTGGCGACGGGAACCTCGGCAGCCCTGCGGTCGCTCGGCCGCTCCGAGGGGGCCAGTCTGTTCATGGTGCTGCTCGCGGCCTGCGAAGCCCTGCTCGGCCGTTGGACGGGTCGCGAGGACGTGGCCGTGGGCACTCCCATCGCCGGCCGCACCCGACAGGAGGTCGAAGGGTTGATCGGGTTCTTCGTCAATTCCCTGGTCCTTCGGCTCGACCTCGGCGGCGCCCCCGATTTCCGCGAGCTCCTGCGCCGTTCGCGCGACACCTGCCTCAGCGCCTACGCCAACCAGGAGCTCCCTTTCGAGAAGTTGGTCGAGGAGCTCCACCCGAGGCGTGATCTCGCTCATACGCCGCTGTTCCAGGTGCTCTTCCTGGTCCCCGAGGCGCCGGCTCCGGTCCGCCTGGAGGGGGTCGCTCTCGAGCCGCTCGACCTGACGTCAGGGACGACCAAGTTCAACCTGACCTGGGCCCTTCTGGAGGTAGAGCAGGAGCTGAGCTTGAACGTCTACTACCGCTCAGACCTCTTCGAGCCCGCGACGGTGGAGCGCTGGCTCGGCTTCTTTGCCACCTTGGTGGAGGCTGCGATCGCAACCCCGGAACGCCGGCTGAGCGATCTGCCGCTACTCTCGGTGGCGGAGCGCCGGGAGTTGCTCACCTGGGCCGACGGCGGAGCTCTCGCCGTCGCTCCGTCCTGCCTTCATGAGCTGATCGCCATGCAGGCGGCGCGGACTCCTGACGCGGTGGCACTGGTTACGGCGACACGGCGCCTCACCTACGGGGAGCTCGAGGCGTCGGCCGGGCGTCTGGCCGCGGAGCTGCGCACTTTGGGAGTCGGCCCCGAGGTTCCCGTCGCAGTCCTGAGCGAACGAACGGTCGAGCTCGTCGTCGCGCTTCTCGCGGTGCTCAAGGCCGGGGGGGCCTACGTGCCTCTCGATCCCGCCTATCCGCGTGAGCGGTTCGCCTGCATTCTTGCCGACGTCGGCGCTCCGGTGCTGCTGACCGAGGAGAGTCTGCTCGGCCGCCTCCCGGCGCACCGGATGGACGTCGTGCTCCTCGGGCGCGATGGCGTGGGGCCGTATCCCGCTCCGCCGCCCCTCCGCGCCGCGGCCGTGCCGGAGAACCTGGCCTACGTCATTTACACCTCCGGCTCGACGGGCCGCCCGAAGGGCGTGGCCATCACCCACCGGAGCGCCATGGCCCTGCTCGGCTGGGCGCGGAAGGTGTTCGCTCCGGAGGAAATGCGAGCGGTCTTCGCGGCGACCTCGATCTGTTTCGACCTTTCGGTTTTCGAGATCTTCGCGCCGCTGAGCTGCGGCGGCCGGATCGTGCTGGGCGAGAACGCCCTGGCGCTGGCGAGCCTGCCGCGGGAGCTGACGGCGGAGCTGACCCTGGTCAACACGGTCCCCTCGGCGATGTCGGAGCTGATGCATCTCGGGGCGCTGCCGGCCTCGGCGGGGACGGTCTGCCTGGCGGGCGAGCCGCTACGGCGGGCGCTGGTGGACCGGATCTACGCGACGGCGACGGTGGAGCGCGTGCTCAACCTCTATGGTCCGTCGGAGGACACGACCTACTCGACCTGGGTGGAAGTGCCGCGCACGCGGGCTGGAGAGCCGACGATCGGGCGCCCGGTGTCGGGGACGCGGGCCTACGTGGTCGACGGCCGGGATCAACCGCAGCCGGTGGGCGTGCCGGGGGAGCTGTGGCTGGCGGGAGCGGGCCTGGCGCGTGGGTACTTCGGTCGTCCGGAGCTGACGGCGGAACGTTTCGTTCCGGACCCCTTCGGGAGCGAACCGGGAGGGCGGGCCTACCGGACGGGCGATCTGGCGCTCTGGCGGGGAGACCGGGATCTGGAGTTCCTGGGCCGCATCGACCACCAGGTGAAGGTGCGGGGGTTCCGCATCGAGCTCGGGGAGATCGAGTCGGCGCTGGTGTCTCTGGCGGCGGTGACGGAGAGCGTGGTGGTGGCACGGGAGGACGGGGCCGGGGAGCGGCGGCTCGTGGCTTACGTGGTGGCGGCGCCGGGAGCCTCGCCCGAAGCATCGCAGCTGCGCTCGCTGCTTCAGGAGCGGCTGCCGGAGTACATGGTGCCGTCGAGCTTCGTGGTGCTGGCGGCGCTGCCGCTGACCCCCAACGGCAAGGTGGACCGTAAGGCCCTGCCGGCGCCGGAGCTCGGCTCGCGGGCCGTTTACGTGGCGCCGCGCACACCGGCCGAGGAGGTTCTGGCGGGAATCTGGGGGCAACTGCTGGGGCTCGACCGGGTGAGCGTCGAGGACGACTTCTTCACCCTCGGCGGCCAGTCGCTGCTGATCATGCGCCTGGCCTCCCGCGTGCGCGAAGCGTTCGGGATCGAGGTGCCCCTGCGCCGCTTCTTCGAGCGTTCGAGCCTGGGCCGAATGGCGGCGCTCGTCGGCTTCGGCCGAACGGATCCGGTGCTCTCTCCCTTTCCCCGGGTCGCGGGGACGGCGGGCCTGCGGCTCTCGTTCGCCCAGGAGCGGATCTGGCTGTTGGAGAAGCTCGAGCCCGGGACGGCGGCCTACAACATGCCTTGCGCCGTGGTGCTCCGCGGCCCGCTCGACGCCGGCCGGCTCGAGGGCGCCCTGGGTGAGGTCGTCCGCCGCCATGAGGTGCTGCGCGCCACCTTCCTCGCCGGTGACGAGGGGCCGCGGCAGTCGATCCTGCCGTCCGGGGACTTCCGCCTCGGGGTGGTCGATCTCTCGGCTCTGCCACCCGCTGAACGTGCGCAGACCGCGGACCGGCTGGGAGTGGCGGAGGCGCTGCGCCCCTTCGACTTAGAGGCCGGGCCGCTGTTCCGGGCCAACCTGGCGCGTCTCGCGCCGCTCGAGCACCGCCTGTTCCTGACCGTCCACCACATCGCCGCCGACGGCTGGTCGATGGCGCTGCTGCTCGACGAGCTGACCGCGCTCTATCGGGCCGCCGGCGAGCCGTGGGAGGCGCTTTTGCCGGCGCTTCCGGTGCGCTACGTCGAATTCGCCGAGTGGCAGCGGCGGAGCCTCGGGGGCGACGCCCTGGACTCCCAGCTGGCCTATTGGCGGCGCCAGCTCGCCGGGCCGCTCCCCGGCCTCGATCTGCCGGTGGACCGCAGGCGCCCCGCGGCATCGACTTTCCGGGGGGGGCGCGCCTCCCTGACGCTGGCGGCGGATCTCTCGCTGGCCATCGAAGCGATGGGACGGCGAGCCGAGGCGACCTTGTTCATGACATTGCTGACGGCTTTTGCCCTCCTGCTCGGCCGCCAGAGCGGCCAGGAGGATCTGATCGTCGGGACACCGATCGCGGGCCGCAACCGGTCCGAGGTCGAGGGGCTGATCGGCATCTTCCTTAACATGCTGGCGCTCCGCCTCGACCTCTCGGGCGGCACTTCGTTCGCCGAGGCGCTGGCACGGACGCGGGAGACGGCGCTCGCCGCCTACGCCCACCAGGATCTTCCCTTCGAGAGAGTGGTGCGGGAGGTCCAGCCCGAGCGCGAGGCCGCCCGGGCTGCCGTCTTCCAGGTGCTTTTCAACCTGCTCGACTTCGGCGTCGACGCCGAGCGGCTCGCGCTGCCGGAGATCGCCCTCGAGCTGTTGTCGCCCATCGAGCCCCCGTCGAAGTTCGACCTCACGCTCTACGTCGCACGGCATGACCGGCGGCGGCTCCGGCTCGATCTCGTCTACAACGCCGACCTCTTCGACCCGCCGCGCATGGGCGATCTCGTACAGCAGCTCGCCTCCCTGCTCGAGCAGGCGGCGGCCGATCCGACCCGGCGTATCGCCGAGCTCGAGCTGAGGACGGACCTCGCGAGGGCCGTCCTCCCCGACCCTTGGGCTCCCCTGGTCGCCGGCGGCGCGGAGCCCGTCTTCGCTCAATTCGTCCGGACGGCGCGCCGGGTCCCCGACCGGGTCGCGGTCGTCGACCGCTCGGGCGCCTGGAGCTACGGCGAGCTCGATGTCGCGAGCGACCGGCTCGCCCGCTTCCTCCAGGAGCGGGGAGTCGGAGGCGGCGAGGTGGTCGCGATCTACGCGGCGCGGAGCGCTTCCCTGGTCGCGGCCCTGCTGGGGGTACTCAAGGCGGGGGCAGCCTTCACCGTGCTCGATGCGGCCTACCCGGCGGCTCGCCTCCTGGCCACCCTGGAGCGGGCGCGGCCGAGCGGCTGGCTGGAACTGGAGGCGGCCGGTGGGCCTCCCTCCGAGCTCGCTCGCGGGCTGGCCGGCGCCGGTTGCCGGGTCCGCCTGGATCTGCCCGCCTCACCCGCGGCATGGACCGCCCGGCTCGCCGATCTGCCGGTTGGCCCTCCGGCGGTCTCTATCGGCCCCGACGATCTCGCCTACGTCGCCTTTACCTCCGGCTCGACCGGCGTGCCCAAGGGGATCCTGGGATCGCACCGGCCGCTCGCCCATTTTCTCGACTGGCATATCCGCACCTTCGGTCTGGTCGCAGAGGACCGCTTCAGCCTGCTCTCCGGGCTGGCGCACGATCCGCTGCTGCGCGACGTCTTCACCCCACTCTGGCTGGGCGCGACTCTCTTCGTCCCCGACCCCGCGGAAATGGGGAACGGCACCTGGCTCGCGGCCTGGTTGCGGGATCGGCAGGTGAGCGTCGTTCACCTGACTCCGGGCTTGGCGCAGCTGCTCTCGTTCGCCCGCCCGGCGGAGGTCCTGGATGCTATGCCCGGGCTGCCCTTCGTGCGCTACGCCTTCTTCGGCGGCGAGCCGCTGACCCGGCGGGACGTCGACGTCTTGCGGCGGCTGGCCCCGGAGATGACCGCGGTCAATTTCTACGGCACCACCGAGACGCCGCAGGCCATGGGCTGGCACGTCGTCGCCGGCTTCGCGGCTGCCACCGCGCCGGAGCGGCTCCCCGTCGGCCGCGGCATCGAGGGCGCGCAGCTCCTGGTGGTGAGCCCGCACGGCCGCCTCGCGGCGATCGGCGAGGTGGGCGAGATTCACATCCGTACGCCCTATCTGACCCGTGGCTACCTGGGCGACGAGGAGCTGACCCGCGAGCGCTACGTGGCGAGCCCCTGGGGACGCGAGGCGGCGGACCGGCTCTACCGGACAGGGGACTTGGGACGCTTCCTGCCCGATGGCGACGTCGAGCTGCTCGGCCGCCGCGACGGCCAGGTCAAGCTGCGCGGCTTCCGCATCGAGCTGAGTGAGGTCGAGGAGGTTCTCGCCCTGCATCCCACCGTCCGGGCGGTTGCCGCGACGGTGCGGGAGACCTCCTCGGGACCCCGCCTGCTCGCCTACGTCGTCGCCGCGGGCGAGCAGCAGCCTGACGCGGGGGAATTGCGCGCCCACCTCGCGCGCCGGCTGCCGGACTACATGATCCCGGCCGGCTTCATTCCGCTCTCGGCCCTGCCTCTCACTCCCAACGGCAAGCTCGACCGGCAGGCCCTGCCTGAGAGCGGCCCCGACGGGGAGGCCCCGCGCAGCGCCTGGAGCGAGGGGCCGGGCGGTACCGTCGAGGAGGTGGTGGCGGTGATCGTCGCCGAGCTCCTCGGAGTCGAGCGCGTCGGTCCCGAGGCCAGCTTCTTCGAGCTCGGCGGCCATTCGTTGCTCGCGGCGCAGCTCATCTTCCGCCTCGAGCAGGCCTTCGAGGTCGGGCTCTCGTTGCGCGCCGTCCTCGCGACGCCCACGGTCGCTGGAATGGCCGCCGTGGTGGCCTCGCAGATCGGGCGCGGGGCGGGCGAGGCGCCGTCCCTGCCGCGCTATGAGCCGGCCCCGGGCGAACGCCATCTTCCTTTCCCGCTCACCGACATCCAACAGGCCTACTGGATCGGCCGCGCCGGAATCGTGGATCACGGCCGGGTCTCCTCCCACCGCTACCTGGAGCTCGAGGGGGAGCTCGACCTCACGCGTTTGGAGAACGCCTGGCGCCGCCTGATCGACCGCCACGACATGCTGCGCGCGGTCGTCGAGCCCGATGGCCGGCAGCGGATCCTGCCGGAGGTTCCCCCCTACGTCATCGCCGTCGAGGATTTGACCGGCTTGCCGCCGGTGGAGGCTGCCGAGCGTCGGGCGGCTCTCCGGGAGGAGATGTCGCACCAGATCCTGGCGGCCGACCGGTGGCCTTTATTCGACATCCGTGCCTGCCGCCTCCCCGGTGGGCAGGTACGCCTCTTCCTGAGCTTCGACTACCTGCTCGCCGATGCCTGGAGCTTCCAGATCCTGCTGCGCGAGCTGCTCGAGCTCTACGTCGATCCCCTCGCGGCGCAGACGCCCCTCAGTCTGTCGTTCCGCGATTACGTGCTGGCCGAGCACGCCCTGCGCCAAGGCGAGCCGTTCCGCCGGGCCCGCGAGCACTGGCTGCGACGCCTCGACAGCCTGCCCCCGGGCCCGGAGCTGCCGTTGATCCGCGACCCGGGCCAGCTCTCGGCACAGCGCTTCGTTCGCCGTCACGGCCGTCTGGAGCCCGAGCCGTGGCGCCGCCTGAAGGCGCGTGGAGCTCGCCTGGGTCTGACTCCGTCGGGACTGCTGCTGGCGGCCTTCTCCGAGGTCCTGGGGACGTGGACACGGAGCCCTCGCTTCACGCTCGTGCTGACGCTGTTCAACCGGCTGCCGTTTCACCCCGATGTCAACCGGGTGGTCGGCGACTTCACCACCACGACCTTGCTCGAGGTCGACCTCGCGGCCGCGAGCTTCGAACGGCGGGCCAAGCAGCTTCAGGAGCGCCTGTGGGAGGACCTCGATCACCGTCAGTTCAGCGGCGTCCAGGTGCTGCGCGAGATGGCTTCGCGGCGAGGCGGGCTGATTCGCGGGGCCACGCAGGTCGTCTTCACCAGCACTCTCGACCTGGGAGACCTGGAGCGGGCACGCCCGGCCGCGGCGCTGCCGGGCCGCGTCGTCCACAGCGTTTCGCAGACCCCGCAGGTGCTGCTCGACCATCAGGTCACCGAGCGCGAGGGGGGGCTCGAATTCAACTGGGACGCGGTGGACGAGGTCTTCCCACCCGGCTTTCTCGACGAGATGTTCGCGGTCTATGGCGACCTGATGCTGCGCCTGGCGACGGCCGAGGAGCCTTGGCGGCAGCCGGTTCTCGGCCTCGTCAGCGAGCGCCGGCACACCCTCGAGCGCCGGGTCAACGACACGGCGGGGGCCGTTCCGGCAGGGCTGCTGCACCAGCCGTTCGAGCTGCGGGCGTCGATCTCGCCGCGGAGTGTCGCGGTTTGGTCGGGTGACCGCACCCTAGACTACGAAGAAGTCGACCAACGAGTGGAGTGGCTGGCGCGGCGCCTGATGAGGCGCGGCTTGCGCCCGGATACCCTCGTCGCCGTGGTGATGGAAAAGGGGTGGGAGCAGGTCGTCGCGGTGCTCGCGATCCTGCGTGCCGGCGCAGCCTACCTTCCAGTCGACGCCGAGATCCCCGGCGAGCGCCTGGCCTACCTGCTGCGCGACGGCGGGGTCGAGGTGGCCCTGACTCAATCGTGGCTGGACGGTCGTCTCGCTTGGCCGGAGGGGGTCGCGCGCCTTCCCGTCGATATCGGTGGACGGGAGACGCTGGGTGCGCGACGCCCGGATCCCGTCCAGCGGCCCGACAACCTGGCCTATGTGATTTTTACGTCCGGCTCGACCGGACATCCCAAGGGAGTGATGATCGATCACCGCGGTAGTCTGAATACGATCGTCGACGTCAACGAGCGTTTCAACGTCGGTCCAGAGGATCGGGTGCTGGCGCTGTCGGCGCTCAACTTCGACCTTTCGGTCTACGACGTCTTCGGGCTGCTCGGCGCCGGTGGAGCGGTGGTGCTCCCGGAGCCGGGCGCGGCGCGCGATCCCGCGCGCTGGGCCGAGCTGATCGAGCGCGCCGGGATTTCGGTCTGGAACACCGTGCCCGCGCTGCTCGAAATGCTGGTCGAATACCTGGAAGGGGTGGGCGGCAGCCTGCCGCCCGGGCTGCGGCTGGTCCTGTTGTCCGGTGACTGGATCCCCGTGACGCTGCCTGCCCGTTTGCGCGCTCTGGCGCCGGCGGTCGAGCTGATCAGCATGGGGGGGGCGACCGAGGCCTCGATCTGGTCGATTCTCCATCCGGTCGGAGAGGTCCGGCCGGACTGGCGCAGCGTTCCCTATGGCCGCGCCATGCGGAACCAGACGTTCCGCGTGCTCGATCGCGCGATGTCCCCGAGCCCGTGCTGGGTGCCGGGGGATCTCTACATCGGAGGGATCGGGCTCGCCCGAGGCTATTGGCGCGATCCGGTCAGGACCGCCGCGAGCTTCGTCGTCGATCCGGAGAGCGGCGAGCGGCTTTACCGGACGGGAGACCTCGGCCGCCTGCTGCCGGACGGCGACATCGAATTCCTGGGCCGAGAGGACTTCCAGGTCAAGATCCAGGGCCACCGGATCGAGCTCGGGGAGATCGAGGCGGCCCTGTCTCAGCATCCGGCGGTCCGCGCGGCGGCCGTCAACGTCGTGGGGCCCGCGCGCGGCGCGCGGCGGTTGGTGGCCTACGTCGTTCGCGAACCCGCGGACGGAGGGAAGGAGCGTGCCGCGGCCGGCCGCCTGGACCCGCTCGCGGCGCTCGAGTTCAAGCTGCGCCAGCCCGGCCTGCGCCGGGAACCCGATTGCGTCTTCATCGATCTCGAAGCGCCGGAGACCGCGACCGACCCGATCACGGCCTACGAGCGGCGCCGCAGCCACCGCGCCTTCTCGCCGCGGCCGGTCTCGCCGGCTCGCCTCTCGGCGCTGCTCGCGAGCCTGGCGCAGATCCAACTGCCGGGGAGCGACCTGCCCGGCTATCAGTTCCCCTCGGCGGGCAGCCTCTACCCAGTGCAGGCCTATGTCCACATCAAGCCCGGGCGCGTGCACGGGATCTCGGCGGGAGGCTACTACTACGATCCGCGCGGACACCGGCTCGTCGAGCTCACGGCAGGCTTGGAGATCGACCGCGAGCTCCACTCGCCGGTCAACCGCGCCACGTTCGACGAGTGTGCGTTCTCGGTCTTCCTGGTCGCCGACCTCGACGCGATCGCGCCGGTCTACGGCGAGATGGCGCGTGATTTCTGCCTGCTCGAGGCGGGTTACGTCGGACAGCTCCTGATGGCGGAAGCCAAAGCGCAGGGATTGGGCCTCTGTCCGATCGGCCGCCTCGACTTCCAGCCGCTCCGTTACGGGCTGCGCCTCAAGGAGTCGCATCTGCTGGTCCACAGCCTGGTCGGCGGCTCGATCGAAGGCGTGGCCGCCGGCAATGGCCAGGGGAGGCACAAGCGAGTCGCGGCCGCGGTGTCCGGCGACCCTGACGACCCGGCCGCCGACCTGCGCGCGTTCGTCGCCGGCAAGCTCCCCTCCTACATGGTGCCGGCCGCCTTCGTCCTCCTGCCTGCGCTCCCCTTGACGGCGAACGGCAAGGTGGACCGGCGCGCCCTGCCGTTGCCGCAGGAGCCGAAAGGGCGCGAGGAGGGGGAGCCCAGGGCGGCGAGCGAGGTGGAGAAAGCGATCGCGGCGGCCTGGCGGCAGGTGTTGGGGCGTCAGGCGGTGGGTCGCAACGAAAACTTCTTCGAGCTCGGCGGCAACTCGGTGGCGATGGTGCGGGTCTACAACCAGCTGCGCGTCTCGGTGGGTCCGGATCTCCCGCTGGTCGCCTTGTTCGAGCAACCCACGATCGCCGCGCTGGCACGCTACCTGGGCGCCCAGGCCGGCTCCGGGGAGACGGCCGCTCCAGGGATCGAGATGGGGCAGGATCGCGCCGTCAAACGCAAGGAGGCCGCCCGCCAGCGCGCGATGCGACGCGGCGGGTCCGAACGGAGTGGAGATGAGTGAGACGGCCCCCCGCTCCGCGCCCGCCGTGGCGGTGATCGGCATGTCGGGGCGTTTCCCCGGGGCGCCGACGCTCGACCAGTTCTGGCAGAACCTCAAGGACGGGGTCGAAGCGATCACGTTCCTGTCGGAGGACGAGGCGGCCCAGGCAGGGGTCGAGCCCGACCGGCTGCGTGACCCCCATTTCGTGCGGGCAGAGTCACGGATCGACGGCGTCGAGCTGTTCGACGCCGAGTTCTTCGACATCAACCCGCGTGAGGCGGAGCTGACCGACCCCCAGCACCGTCTCCTCCTCGAGTGCGCCTGGGAGGCGCTCGAGAACGCCGGCTACGTGTCCTCGCGCTTCCCGGGCTCGATCGGTGTCTATGCCGGCTGCGGCATCAATCACTACCTGCTGCGGAACATCCTGTCGGACCCGGATCTCGTGCGATCGGTGTCGTCGCTGCAGCTCACGGTCGCCGCCGACAAGGACTACTTGAGCACGCGGATCTCCTACAAGCTGGGCTTGAAGGGGCCGAGCATCGGAGTCCAGACGGCCTGCTCGACCTCGCTGGTCGCCGTTCACCTGGCCTCCCAGGCGCTGCTCGACTTCCAGTGCGACCTCGCCTTGGCGGGGGGCGCCTCCGTCAAGCCGCCGGGACGCGGCGGCTATCTGTATGAGCCGGGCGGAATCCTGTCGCCCGACGGGCACTGCCGTGCTTTCGACAGCCGCGCCGGCGGAACCGTCTTCGGCAGCGGCCTGGGTCTCGTCGTCCTGAAGCGTCTGGACGAAGCGCTGGCCGACAACGACACGATTCTCGCCGTCCTTCGCGGCTCGGCGGTCAATAACGACGGCTCCTTGAAGGCGGGCTACACGGCACCCGGCTCCGCCGGCCAGATCGCCGTCCTCACCGAGGCGCTCGACATGGCCGAGGTCGACCCCGAGTCGATCAGCTACATCGAGGCGCACGGCACCGGCACACCGCTCGGCGACCCGATCGAGGTGAGCGCGCTCACCCACGTCTTCCGGGCGAGCACGGAGAAGCGCGGTTTCTGCGCCCTGGGATCGGTCAAGACCGGTATCGGGCACCTGGACGCCGCGGCCGGTATCGCCGGCCTCATCAAGACCGTGCTCGCGCTGCGGCACGGCTGGCTGCCGCCGAGCCTCCACTTCGAGCGCCCGAACCCCGAGATCGACTTCGATGCCAGCCCATTCTTCGTCAACGCCGGGCTGCGGCCGTGGCCGGCCGGGAAGGGAGTGCGGCGCGCCGGTGTCAGCTCCTTCGGGATCGGCGGAACCAACGCCCATGTCGTCCTCGAGGAGGCGCCGTCCGCCGCGCCCACCGCCCCGGCCGTCCGGCCGCTGCAGCTCCTCGTGACCTCGGGCAAGACCGCCGGTGCCCTCGCCGCCAACAGCGATCGGCTGGCCGAGCATCTGCGCGCCCTCCCAGAGCTCGCTCTGGCCGACGTCGCCTGGACCTTGCAGGTGGGGCGCTCCGCCTTCGCGCACCGCCGAGCGGTGGTTTGCGCGAGCGGCGCCGAGGCGACGGCGGCGCTCACCGCGCTCGATCCGAAGCGGGTGATCGAAGGCATCGGCGGCGAGGCCGGCACGCCGGTCGTTTTCCTCTTCCCCGGCCAGGGGGCGCAGTACCTGGAGATGGGGAGCGGCCTCTATCCTGGCGAGGCCGTCTTCCGCGCGGCTTTCGACCGCTGCTCCGAGATCCTCACTCCATCGCTGGGGTTCGACCTGCGGCGGCTTCTGAAGCCCGGCGCGGGGTCTGACGGGTCGAACGCCGCGGACGCCGCCGCCCGTCTCGAGGAGACCGAGCTCGCGCAGCCCGCCCTGTTCGCCGTCGAGTACGCGCTCGCGGAGCAGTGGATCGCCTGGGGGGTGCGGCCCCGGGCGATGCTCGGGCACAGCGTGGGCGAGTACGTGGCGGCCTGCCTGGGCGGCACGCTCTCGCTGGAGGATGCGCTGGCGCTGGTCGCGGCGCGCGGACGCCTCATGCAGCGGTTGCCTCCGGGCGGCATGCTGAGCGTACCGCTCCCCGCCGCCGAGGTGGCTGCGCTGCTCGGCGGCCGGCTCTCTCTGGCCGCCGAGAACGCGCCTTTGCTGTCGACGGTTTCCGGCCCCGTCGACGCCCTCGAGGAGCTCGCCGCGACGCTTTCCGGACGGGGGGTCCGGTGCCGGCGTCTGCGCACCTCGCACGCTTTCCACTCCGCGATGATGGAGCCGATCCTCGAGCCGTTCCGCCAGGAGCTCGCCCGCATCCGCCTGCGGTCCCCGCAGCTGCCCTGGGTGTCGAACCTCACCGGCGCCTGGATCCGGCCCGAGGAAGCCACCGACCCCGCCTATTGGGTCAGCCACCTGCGCCACCCTGTCCGCTTCTCGGCCGGCCTCGCGACACTCGCGACACTCGAGCACGCGGCGCTGCTCGAGGTCGGTCCGGGGCGTACCCTGCTCACCCTGGCGCGCAACCACCCCGCCGTGCCCACCGCCTGGCCGGTGGTGGCCTCGCTCCCCGAGAGCCGGGAGCCCGGAGAAGAGCAGCGGGCCCTGCTCAACGCCCTCGGACGGCTCTGGACCAACGGCGTAGAGCCCGAGTGGAAGGCCTTCCAAGGGCCGGTGTCGCGACGCCGGGTGCCGCTGCCAACCTACGCTTTCGAGCGCCGCCGCTTTTGGGTGGAGAGAAAGGCCGCCGCCGCGCCGGCGAATGCTCCCGCCCCGGCCGGCCGCAAATCCGATCTGGCGGATTGGTTCTATGTCCCGTCATGGAAGCGGCTGCCGCGGCCGGCGCCGGCACTGGCCACCGGTGGGGGTGGCCTCTGGCTGCTCTTCGTGTCCGGCGGCGGTCTCGGCGGTGATCTCGCCAACGAGCTCGCAAAACGCGGCGAGGCGGTGGTGACCGTGGCTCCCGGCGTGGCCTTCGCCCGCCGTGGCGAGGGCGCCTATGAGCTTTCCCCGCGCCGGCTGGAGGATTACCAGGCGCTGCTCGGCGAGCTCCCGCTGGCGGGTGGGGCGCTGGTTCGCATCGTCCACCTCTGGGCGACGGGTGCCAAGGCGGCGGGGAGGGCCGATCGGGAGGCTGTCGAAGAGCTCGAGACGCTCGGTTTCTACAGTCTCCTGCATCTCGCCCAAGCCCTGGCGGGGCGGAGCGGGGAGGCGCGGGTGGCGCTCAGCGTGGTGGTGAGCGGACTGTTCGACGTGGACGGGAGCGAGCCCCTCTCGCCGGCCGCGGCGCTGGTGCTCGGTCCCGCCAAGGTCATACCGCAGGAGCTGCCTGGGCTGGCTTGCCGGGTGATCGACGTGGTTTCGCCCGCACCGGGCAGAGGGGAGGAGGCCGGTGCCGCGCGGCTGCTTGCCGAGCTCTCGGCTCTCGACCCCGGGGCGCCGGTGGCCCTGCGCGGGCCCCATCGTTGGGTGCAGACGTTCGAGCCCGCGCCTCTCCCCGCCGCGGAGCGGCCGCCGTTCCGGCAACGTGGGACCTACCTGATCACGGGCGGTATGGGTGGGCTCGGCCTCATCTTCGCGGGATACCTCGCGCGTGAGCTCGCGGCGCGGCTGGTCCTAGTCGGCCGTTCCGCTTTCCCGCCCCGCGGGGATTGGCCTCTCTGGCAGGACGACCCAGGCCCGTTGGGCGAGCAGGTGCGGCAGCTCCTCGAGCTCGAGGCCGCCGGCGCCGAGGTCATGGTGGCGAGCGCCGACGTCACGGACGAGGCGGCCCTGGGCGCCGTCCTGACCGAGGCCAGGCGGCGATTCGGTCCCCTCCACGGCGTTCTTCATGCCGCGGGCGCGGCGGGAGGCGGCCTGCTCCTGCGCCAGACCGCGGAGAGGATGAGCCCTGTGCTGGACCCCAAGGTCAAGGGCGTTCTGGTGCTCGATGCCTTGCTCGCCGGTGAGTCGCTCGACTTCTTCGCCCTGTTCTCGTCGACCTTCGGGATCACCGGCGGCCTGGGGCGCGTCGACTATGTCGCCGCCAATGCCTTCCTGGACGCCTTCGCCCATTGGCGCTCGGCCCGCGGCGGGCCGAGCGTTCTCGCGCTCGACTGGTATGGCTGGGAGGGTACCGGCATGTCGCTCGGCGCGCGCCCGGAGCGTCCGGGGGCGCCCTCCCTCGAGTCGAGCCCGCTGCTCGGCGAGGGGGGCGGCATGGAGACGGCTCTCCGTCTCTCCCCAGCTCGCCACTGGGTGCTCGCCGAGCACCGGCTGATGGGCCGTCCCGTCCTCCCCGGCACGGCGCTCCTCGAAATGGCGCGGGCCGCCGTAGCCGCGCAGCGGCCCGGGACCGGCGTCGAGCTGCGGGAGGCGGTCTTTCTCTCCCCCCTGGCGGTCGATGAGGGGGAGGAGGCGGAGGTGCGCACGGCGCTCGCCGAGCACGCGGGGGAGCTGACCTTCAGGATTACCAGCCGCGATGGAAAGGGGGAAGGCTGGCGGCTTCACGCCACCGGCCGCGCCCTCCCCTTCGACGGTCCGGCGCCGGCGCGCCGGGAGCCGGCGGCAATTCGCGCGCGCTGCGCGGTGGTCGACTTGCCGGTGGAGCGGCGGGCGGGCGGGAAGCTGACTCTCTGGGGGCCGCGCTGGGACGTGCTGCGCGAGGGCTGCGTCGGCGACGGCGAGGGATTGGCGGTCCTCGAGCTGCCGCCGGCATTCGCCGGCGATCTCGCTGTCTTCGGGCTGCATCCGGCGCTGCTCGACGTCGCTACGGCGTGCGGTCTGCTGCTCACCGGCCGTGCGGGCTACCTGCCGCTCTCCTACGGGCGGCTGCGGCAGCACGCGCCGCTCACGCGGCGCCTGCTGGCGCACTTTCGCGTCGACGCAGCCCTCTCGGCCGGGGATACGGCGGTGCTCGAGATCGCCCTGCTGACCGAGAGCGGAGAGGTGCTGGTCGAAGTCGAGGAGTTCACCGCTCGCAAGGTCGACGTCGCCACGCCGCCGCGCGCCGCCGCCGCAACGGACCGGCCGGCCGCCGAAGGGCCGGTGACCGGCCGCGCCATCCGGCCGGCCGAGGGGATCGAGGCCTTCGCGCGCGCCCTGGCCAGCGGTGCCGGGCCGCAGATCGTCGTCTCGGGCGTCGACCTCGAGACCCTGATCCGCGAGCAGGCGCGGCCGCCGGCGAGCGCCGGCGAGGCCGGCCGGCGCACCGGAGCCGCCGCGCCAGGAACCCGGCATCCGCGCCCCAACGTCGGGGTCTCCTATCGAGCGCCGTCGAGCGAGCTCGAGCAGATGCTGGCCGGCCTTTGGGAAGAGATGCTGGGCATCGAGCAGATCGGAGTCCATGACAACTTCTTCGAGCTCGGCGGGCATTCGCTGCTGGCGATCGACCTGGCCTCGCGGTTGCGCGAGACGCTGCAGATCGAGGTGCCGCTCAGCCGCCTCTTCGTCGGCGCGACGATCGCGGAGCTGGCGAAGCTGATCGTCCATCTGATCACCGACCAGGTCGACAATGCGGAGCTTCTCGAGGTGCTGGCGGAGCTCGAGGACCCGGCCTATGCCGAAGGAAACGGAGCCCTATGACTGACCTCTCAGGTCGTATCGCGGAGCTCTCTCCCGAGAAGCTGAGATTGCTGACCCAACGGCTGGGCAGGAAGCCGTCCGACGGCGGCCGTTTTTCGCAAGTCGTGCCGGCGCCCGGCGATCGGCATCTGCCGTTCCCATTGACCGACATCCAGCAGGCCTACTGGATCGGACGTCAGAGCGGGATCGAGCTGGGCCACGTCTCGGCCCACAGCTATATGGAGTTCGAAAGCGGGGAGTTGGACATCGTCCGCTTCGAGCAGGCCTGGCGCCGGCTGATCGATCGCCACGACATGCTGCGCGCGGTTTTCCTGGCGGACGGGTCACAACGGATCCTCCCCGAGGTGCCGCCGTTCACGGTGCCGGCGACCGACCTGCGCGGCCGGGATCCGCGGGAGGCCGCGGCGCACCTCGCCGCGATGCGGGAAGAGCTGTCGCACCAGGTGCTTCCCGCCGACCGCTGGCCGCTGTTCGAGATCCGGGCCTCGCTGCTCGACGGCGGCAAGGTCCGCTTGCACTTCAGCTTCGACATCATGATCGCGGACCTTTGGAGCTTCCGGCTGCTGCTGGGCGATCTCGCGGTCTTCTATCAGGATCCCGCGGCCGACATGGCGCCGCTCGAGCTCTCTTTCCGCGACTACGTGCTCGCCGAGCGGGCGCTCCGTAACTCCGAGCCTCACCGGCGTTCCCTGGAGTACTGGCGGGCGCGCCTGGCCGAGCTCCCGCCATCGCCTCAGTTGCCGCTGGAGCGCAGCGGCGGCGCCGCGCTCGCCGATCCCCGCTTCGCGCGCCGGCGCGCCACCCTGGATGCCGGGCGCTGGTCGCGCCTCAAGACGCGGGCCACTCATCTCGGCCTGACTCCCTCCGGCCTGTTGCTCGGGATCTACGCGACGGTGCTCGCCACCTGGAGCCGGAGCCCACGCTTCACCTTGAATCTCACACTGTTCAACCGCCTGCCTCTCCACCCCGAGGTCAATCAGGTGGTCGGCGACTTCACCTCTCTCAACCTGCTTGCGGTCGATGTCGACCTGGCGGCGCCCCTCCGGCAGACGCTCCGCGAGATTCAGGAGCAGCTCTGGCGGGATCTCGAGCACAGCTACATGAGCGGCGTGCAGTTGCTGCGCGAGCTCGCTCGCGTTCGGGGCGACGGAGCGGGAGCCCGCATGCCGGTGGTGTTCACCAGCACGCTCGGCCAGGAGGGGCAGGGGGCCACGGGGGACATCGACGCTCTGACGGTCGAGAGCGTCTACAGCATCTCGCAGACCCCGCAGGTGTGGCTCGACCATCAGGTCATGGAGGAGGGGGGCGCTCTCGGTTTCAACTGGGACGCGGTGGAGGATCTGTTCCCGGTTGGCCTGCTGGACGAGATGTTCGCCGCCTACCGTGGGCTCCTGGAGCGTCTGGCGCAAGACGAGGGGGCTTGGGAGGAGCCGCCGCTGGCGCTGGCGCCGTCGCGGCATCGGGAGCTGATCGAGTCGGTCAACGCGACGTCGGCGCCGTTGCCGGAGGGGCTGCTGCACTCGGGTTTCCTGGCGCGGGCGGCGTCGGCGCCGGGGCGGCCGGCGGTGATCTCCGGGTCGCGGATGCTCTCCTACGGCGAGTTGGCGGCGCGTTCGCGATCTCTGGCGCTTCGCCTGCGGGACCTCGCGGTGCGTCCGGACGAGTTGGTGGCGGTGGTGATGGAGAAGGGGTGGGAGCAGGTGGTGGGGGTGCTGGGGGTGTTGGAGTCGGGAGGAGCGTACCTGCCGATCGAGGCTGGTGTGCCGGGTGAGCGCTTGCGCCAACTGCTCTCGCTGGGGGGTGTGCGGGTGGCGGTGACGCAGCCGTCCCTGGCCGCCGTCCTGGACTGGCCGTCCGGCATCGAGCGGGTGCTGGTAGAGGACGGCCCGGAGCCGGCCGGGGCGCCGCTGGCGGCGGCGCAGTCGCCCTCGGACCTGGCCTACGTGATCTTCACTTCGGGCTCGACGGGTGAGCCGAAGGGGGTGATGATCGAGCACCGCGCGGCTCTCAACACGGTGGCCGACGTCAATCGCCGTTTCGGTCTGGGCGCCGAGGACCGGGTTCTGGCGCTGTCGTCGCTGTCGTTCGACCTGTCGGTGTACGACCTTTTCGGCGTTCTGTCGGCGGGTGGCGCGGTGGTGATGCCGGAGCCGTGGGCGGCCCGCGAGCCCGGGCGCTGGCACGAGCTGATGTTGGAGCATGGGGTGACGGTGTGGGACTCGGTGCCGGCGTTGTTCGAGGTGCTGGTGGACTGGGCGGAGTCGCGGAGTAGCGCTCTGGCGCCGAGCCTTCGTCTGGCGCTGCTGTCGGGGGATTGGCTGCCCTTGTCGCTGCCCGATCGGGCGCGTCGTCTGGGCGCGGTGGAGGTGGTGAGCCTGGGGGGCGCGACGGAGGGATCGATCTGGTCGATCCTCTACCCGATCGGGACGGTGCTGCCGCAGTGGAGGAGCATCCCGTACGGGCGGGCGATGTCGAACCAGCGGATGTACGTGCTGAACGAGGCGCTGTCGCTCTGCCCGGCCTGGGTGCCGGGCGACCTGTACATTGGGGGTGCCGGGGTGGCGCGGGGTTACTGGGGTGCGGAAGAGCGGACGGCTGCGAGCTTCCTGGTGCATCCGCGGACGGGCGAGCGTCTGTACCGGACGGGGGATCTGGGGTGCTTCCTGCCGGACGGGACGATCGAGTTCCTGGGCCGCGAGGACTTCCAGGTCAAGGTGCAGGGTTACCGCATCGAGCTCGGGGAGATCGAGTCGGTGCTGTCCCGGCACGTGGCGGTGCGTTCATGCGTGGTGGTGGCGGTGGGCGAGGCGCAGGGGAGCAAGCGCCTGGTGGCCTATGTGGTCGGCGAGCCGGGAGTCGAGGAGAGCGAGGAGAGCCTGCGCGCCTACCTGGCGGGCAAGCTGCCGGCCTACATGGTGCCGTCGTCGTACGTGTTCCTGGAATCCCTGCCGCTGTCGGCCACCGGCAAGGTCGATCGCCGCGCCCTGCCGCCGCCCCTCGTTCAACGCCACGAAGCCGTGCCGGGCGCTCAGCCCGGCGGCTCCAACCTCGCCGAGCGGGTCTACGCGGTGATCGGTTCCGTGCTCAAGACCGAGCTCCTCGACCCCGACGTCCTCCTTTTCGATCTCGGTGCGACATCGATCGAGATGGTCCGGGTGGCCAATCTGCTCGAGATCGAGTTCGGCTCACGCCCCACGATCGACGAGCTGTTCCGCCTCTCGACGCCGCGGAGCGTCGTGGGCTACTACGAGGCACGCCTGGCCGCGCCCCCGCCGGCCCCGGTGAGCGCGCCGGTCGATCCCGTCGAGTCCGCCTGGACACGCTTCGGGCTGCTGCTCGATCCGGCGGAGCGCGCGGCGTTCAAGGAGCGCGACTTGGGGCTCCGCGCGGACGCGTCCGGAACGCGGAGCCTCGACCTCGCGGTGCCCGGCGACGGGCAAGGAGCTCTCGCGGCGCTCCTCGCAACCCGCCGCAGCTATCGCCGTTTCAGTCCCGAGCCAATCCCCCGGCAGGATCTCGCCAGCCTGCTGGGAGTGCTCCGCCGGATCGCCGAGCCCGATGGCGAGCGGCGGCTCTACCCGTCAGCCGGCGGGCTCTACCCGGTCCAGACCTATCTCTACGCGAAGGCTGGGCGGGTCGAGGGACTGGAGGGGGGCGTCTACTACCACCATCCGGCCGCTCACCGGTTGGTCGCCCTGGCGCCGGGCGCGGAGATCGATCCCGGCATCTACGTCGAGTTCATCAACCGCCCGATTTACGACGAGGCGGCCTTCGCGCTCTTCCTGATCGCCGAGGCCCAGGCGGTGGCGCCGATGTACGGCCGCGCGGGCCGTGACTTCAGCCTCCTCGAAGCGGGCTACATGGGGCAACTGCTGATGCTCGCGGCGCCGGCCTGCGAGATCGGCCTCTGTCCGATCGGCGCCGTCGACTTCGCGCGCGTCCGCCATCACTTCGCCCTCGCCGACACCCACGTTCCGCTCCATTCGCTGCTCGGCGGGCGCATCGGGGCGTCGGCCGCCTGGGAGCCCTTCCAGGAGGAGCCCGCGGGGTCCGCCGGCGAGGGGCCGCGGGAGGACATCGAGCTGTGACGTCGACCGCCGATTTCGTCGCTCAACTGCGCGGCCTCGATGTCCAGATCTGGACCGAAGGAAGCCGCTTGCGCTTGAACGCCCCCCAGGGAGTGCTGACCTCGGTGCTGCGCGACGAGCTCAGCCGGCGCAAGGCCGAGATCGTGGCGCTGCTCGAGGTCGAGCCGGGGACGCGGGCCGCGAGCCTGCCGGGGATCGTTCCGGTGCCGCACGAGCGGCACCTCCCCTTCCCGCTGACCGATCTCCAGCAGGCTTACTGGATCGGGCGCCGCGGCGATTTCGAGCTCGGCAACGTGGCGCCGCATTTCTATCTGGAGCTCGACTTCCAGGATCTCGATCTGGCGCGCCTGGAGCAGGCTCTGAACCAGCTCATCCTACGGCACGGCATGCTGCGCATGATCGTGGGCGACGACGGGCAGCAACGCATCCTGCCGGAGGTGCCGCGCTACGGCATCGAGGTGCTCGAGCTCCACGGCGTGCCGGCCCTCGCGGCCGAGGCCCGCCGGGGCGAGCTGCGCGACCGGCTCTCGCATCAGGTTCTCGCGACCGATCGCTGGCCACTGTTCGAGATCCGTGCCTCCCGCTTCGAGGAGGGCCGCACGCGCCTGCATCTGAGCCTCGATCTACTGATCGGCGATGCCTGGAGCTTCCAGATTTTCTTCGGCGAGCTGTTCAAGCTCTACGGCGATCCAGCCCTCGAGCTGCCCTCGCTGGAACTGTCGTTCCGCGACTACGTGCTGGCGGAGAAGGCCCTCCATGGCGGCGAGCGCTACCGGCAGGCGGAGGCGCATTGGGAGCGTCGGCTGGCCAACCTTCCGGGGCCGCCCCAACTGCCGCTCGCAAGAGATCCTGGAACCATCAAGCAGCCCGTCTTCACCCGTCACCTCGGGCGGCTCGATCCGGCGCGTTGGGGAGCGCTCAAGGCCGCCGCCCGGCGCGAGGGGCTCACCCCGTCCGGCCTGCTGCTGGCGGCGTTCTCGAACGTCCTCGCCACCTGGTGCAAGAGCCCCCGGTTCGTCTTGAACCTCACGCTGTTCAACCGGCTGCCGCTCCACCCGCAGGTCAACGCCATCATGGGGGACTTCTCGGCCACGGTGCTCCTCGTCGTCGACGTCACGGCGAACACCTTCCGCCAGCGCGCTCGCACCCTCCAGCAGCAGCTCTGGAGCGATCTCGAATACAGCTACGTGAGCGGCGTCAAGGTTCTGCGCCAGCTCGCCCGGCGGGCCGGCAACGCCGCGGGAGGGCGCATGCCGGTGGTGTTCACCAGCACGCTCGGCCAGGAGGGGCAGGGGGCCGCTGAAACGACGAGCCTGCTGGTGGCCGACAACGTCTACAGCATCTCGCAGACCCCGCAGGTGTGGCTCGACCACCGGGTCATGGAGGAGGGGGGCGCTCTCGGTTTCAACTGGGACGCGGTGGAGGATCTGTTTCCGGCCGGCCTGCTGGACGAGATGTTCGCCGCCTACCGTGGGCTCCTGGAGCGTCTGGCGCAAGACGAGGGGGCTTGGGAGGAGCCGCCGCTGGCGCTGGCGTCGTCGCGGCATCGAGAGCTGATCGAGTCGGTCAACGCGACGTCGGCGCCGTTGCCGGAGGGGCTGCTGCACTCGGGTTTCCTGGCGCGGGCGGCGTCGGCGCCGGGGCGGCCGGCGGTGATCTCCGGGTCGCGGATGCTCTCCTACGGCGAGTTGGCGGCGCGTTCGCGATCTCTGGCGCTTCGCCTGCGGGACCTCGCGGTGCGTCCGGACGAGTTGGTGGCGGTGGTGATGGAGAAGGGGTGGGAGCAGGTGGTGGGGGTGCTGGGGGTGTTGGAGTCGGGAGGAGCGTACCTGCCGATCGAGGCCGGTGTGCCGGGTGAGCGCTTGCGCCAACTGCTCTCGCTGGGGGGTGTGCGGGTGGCGGTGACGCAGCCTTCCCTGGCCGCCGTCCTGGACTGGCCGTCCGGCATCGAGCGGGTGCTGGTCGAGGACGGTCCGGAGCCGGCCGGGGCGCCTCTGGCGGCGGCGCAGTCGCCCTCGGACCTGGCCTACGTGATCTTCACTTCGGGCTCGACGGGTGAGCCGAAGGGGGTGATGATCGAGCACCGCGCGGCTCTCAACACGGTGGCCGACGTCAATCGCCGTTTCGGTCTGGGCGCCGAGGACCGGGTTCTGGCGCTGTCGTCGCTGTCGTTCGACCTGTCGGTGTACGACCTTTTCGGCGTTTTGTCGGCGGGTGGCGCGGTGGTGATGCCGGAGCCGTGGGCGGCCCGCGAGCCCGGGCGCTGGCATGAGCTGATGTTGGAGCATGGGGTGACGGTGTGGGACTCGGTGCCGGCGTTGTTCGAGGTGCTGGTGGACTGGGCGGAGTCGCGGAGTAGCGCTCTGGCGCCGAGCCTTCGTCTGGCGCTGCTGTCGGGGGATTGGCTGCCCTTGTCGCTGCCCGATCGGGCGCGTCGTCTGGGCGCGGTGGAGGTGGTGAGCCTGGGGGGCGCGACGGAGGGATCGATCTGGTCGATCCTCTACCCGATCGGGACGGTGCTGCCGCAGTGGAGGAGCATCCCGTACGGGCGGGCGATGTCGAACCAGCGGATGTACGTGCTGAACGAGGCGCTGTCGCTCTGCCCGGCCTGGGTGCCGGGCGACCTGTACATTGGGGGTGCCGGGGTGGCGCGGGGTTACTGGGGTGCGGAAGAGCGGACGGCTGCGAGCTTCCTGGTGCATCCGCGGACGGGCGAGCGTCTGTACCGGACGGGGGATCTGGGGCGCTTCCTGCCGGACGGGACGATCGAGTTCCTGGGCCGCGAGGACTTCCAGGTCAAGGTGCAGGGTTACCGCATCGAGCTCGGGGAGATCGAGTCGGTGCTGTCCCGGCACGTGGCGGTGCGTTCGTGCGTGGTGGCGGCGGTGGGCGAGGCGCAGGGGAGCAAGCGCCTGGTGGCCTATGTGGTCGGCGAGCCGGGAGTCGAGGAGAGCGAGGAGAGCCTGCGCGCCTACCTGGCGGGCAGGCTGCCGGCCTACATGGTGCCGTCGTCGTACGTGTTCCTGGAATCCCTGCCGCTGTCGGCCACCGGCAAGGTCGACCGCCGCGCCCTGCCGCCGCCCCTCACTCAACGCCACGAAGCCGTGCCGGGCGGCCCGAGCTCCGGGTCTCCCCTGGCTGAAACGATCCGCCAGATCGTCGAACGGGTATTGGGTTTCGACCGCGTGGAGTGGGATGCCAACCTTCTCGACCTGGGGGCGAACTCGGTCGACCTCATTCGCATCTCCAACCAGCTCGAGCGCGATCTGTCCTTCCGGCCCACGATGGAGGAGTTCTTCCGGACGCCGACGGTCGCCGGGCTCGCCAGGCTCTACGCGCAGGAGCGTCCGGAGACGGCCGTCCCCGAGGCGGCCTCGCGCTGGTCTCCGGAGAGCGTCGCCGATCCGGAAGAGCGCGAGCGTTTCAAGGAGCGGCGGCTGGACCTGCGTCCGGCCGATCCCGCGCGCCGGCATCTCGACCTGCAGGCAGGCGACGCCGGACCGCCGGAGCTCCGCAGCGAGCGGTTCTTCGCCGCGGAGCCGATCCTCAACCGGGCTTTCGGCAGGTTCCTCGCCAGCTTGCGGGAGCTGCCGGCCGGCGATCACCCGCAACGCCTCTATCCCTCGGCGGGTGGCGTCTATCCCGTGCAGGTCTATTTGCACGTCAAGGCAGGGCGGGTCGAGGGGATTCCGGCCGGGACCTACTACTACCATCCGGCCGAGCACCGGCTCGTCGCCCTCACCCCCGGAGTCGAGCTCGATCCCGGCATCCATGCCGATTTCATCAACCGTCCGATCTTCGAGCGTTCCGCCTTCTCCCTCTTCCTGATCGCCCAGGCAGGAGCCATCGCGCCGCTCTACGGAAAGCGCGCGCGGGATTTCTGCCTGCTCGAAGCCGGGGCGATGCTTCAGCTCCTGCGGGCCGGCGCTCCCGCCTGCGGGCTGGGGATCTGTCCGATCGGCGGCCTCGGCTTCGCTGCCGTCCGCCCTCTCTTCGCGCTCGACGAGGGGCATGAGCTGATGCACTCGCTGGTCGGCGGCGCGCTGCCCGCGTCGGCGCCGCCGGCCGGCCGGTCGTCGTCGGCCTCCGTCGGCCTTGGGGAGCCCGGCGATCGCGGACGGGCCGTGACGAAGGAGCCGCCCCTGCTCAGGATTCCTCGCAACGGCGAGCTGCCGCTCTCCTCGCCGCAGCTTCGGCTCTGGTTTCTCGACCAGCTCGAGCCTGGAAACCCGGCCTACAACGTGTTCGGGACCGTGCGGGTGAGCGGTGCGTTCGACTTGCGCGCCCTGGAGCTCGCGATCTCCGAGATCGTGCGCCGGCAGGAAGTGCTGCGCGCCACCTTCCCGGTGGTCGCAGGCCAGCCGCGGCAGCGGATCGCCCCGGCCCGTCCCATCCCGCTGCCGGTTGTCGACCTGCGCGGCTTGCTTCCGGCCGCGCGCGAGGAGGAGGTCGTACGGCTCGCGTGGGCCGAGGCGGCCCTCCCCTTCGATCTCGGGAAAGGGCCGCTGCTGCGGTGCGCGCTGGTCGACCTCGAGGATGACGACTGCCTGGTGCTCTTCACCATGCACCACATCGTCAGCGATGCCTGGTCGCGCGGCATCCTGGTGACCGAGCTGGTGCCGCTCTACGCCGCCTTCGCCGCCGGGCGGCCCTCGCCGCTGCCGGAGCCAGCCTTCCAGTACGTCGATTTCGCGGCTTGGCAGCAGGCCTGGCTCCGCGGGCCGGTGCTCGCCGGGCAGCTCGCCTACTGGAAGCGCCAGCTCGGGGGCTCGCCGGGGCGCACCGACCTGCCGGTCCGGCCTCTCGGTCCCGAGGGGGCCAGCTCGCGTGGAGCGCGGTCCCACTTCACTCTCGCGAGGGAGCTGCGGGATGGGCTCAACACCTTGGCGCGCCAGCACGATGCCACCCTGTTCATGGTTCTCCTCGCCGGTTTTCAGCTGCTTCTCCATCTGCACTCGCGGCAGGACGACATCGCGGTGGGCACGCCGATCACCAACCGCCGCCGGGCCGAGACCGAGGGGCTGATCGGGTTCTTCGTCAACACCCTGGTGATGCGCACGGACCTGGGCGGCGACCCGACCTTCGCCGAGTTGGTCGGGCGGGTGCGCGCGGTGGCGCTCGGCGCCTTCGCGCATCAGGACACCCCGTTCGAGCTGGTGGTCGACGCTCTGCGGCCCGAGCGTAGCGTGAGCCGGACCCCGCTCTTCCAGGTCTGGTTCGTCCTCCAAAACGTCCCCCTGCCGGCCGTGGAGCTGCCGGGAGTGAGAATGCGGGGAATCGATCTCCACAGCGGCCTCGTGCGGCACGACCTGAAGCTCGAGATGAGAGAGACGCCCGAGGGGATGCGCGGCTTTTTCGAATACAAGTCGGACCTCTTCGAGGAGGCCACGATCCAGCGCTTCGCGGCCGGCTTCGAAGCGCTCCTGCGGCTCGCGGAGGCGCACCCCGGCAGGTCCCTGGCCGATCTCGCGGCCGGGGTGGCCGGCGCCTGGGCGGTCCGTCAGCGGACTCAGGAGGAGGATCTGCTCCAGGCTCGGCGGCAGAGCTTGACCGGTCTCAAGCGGCGGCAGGAGAAGGGCTGAGGCGGCGCGACGATGACGATGCAGAGCAAGCCCCTGACCGGCACCCGTCTCTCGCCGCAGCAGCGCCACCTCTGGGCGCTGATGACGGAGCTCGGCCAAGGGGCGTTCACGACCTGGGCGATGCTGCGCATCGACGGGGAGCTCGAGCCCGGCCGTCTCGCCGCGGCGTTCGCCGCGACGATCGAGCGCCATGAAGTCCTGCGCACCACCTTCCACGCGCTACCCGGAATGACGATCCCCCTCCAGGTGGTCCAACCGGAGGCGAAGTTCTCCCTGCTCCGGCCGGAGGCTCGCCAGGCGGGCGAAGAGCTGCTCCTCGCCGCTTGCCGCGAACCCTTCGATCTGGCGGCCGGACCGGTGCTGCGCGCCGCCCTCGTCTCCCCTGAACCGGGCCGGCACCTGCTCGGCGTCGCCCTGCCGGCGGTGGCGAGCGATGGCCCCGGGCTGATCAACCTGTTGCGGGAGGTCGTCGACGCCTACGGCCGGCAGGACGGACCGCCGGCGGACGAGGGGCCGTTGCAGTACGCCGACATCGCCGAGTGGCAGAACGAGGTCTTCGAAGGCGAGGGCGGCTCGGTCGGCGCGCAACGCTGGAGCTCCCCCGATCTCCAGGAGGCGCTCGCGGCCGAGGTGGCCCTGCCCGGCCTCCGGACTCCCGCGGCCGGCTTCTCCCCCTGCGTTCTGCTGGTCGCCCTCGCGGCCGGGACCGCCGATCGGATCGCCGCCGCCGCCCGGCGGCTGGCGGTTCCCGAGCAGGCGGTCCTGCTGGCCGTCTGGCAGGCTCTCCTCGGCCGCCTCGCCGGGAGCGACCGGGTGGTCGTCGGCGTCCTGGCCGACGGCCGCGCCTATGCGGAGCTGCGGGAGGCGCTCGGGGCTCTCTCGCGCCACTTGCCGATCGCCGGCCGGAGCGCGCCCGGAAGCTCGCTCGCGAGGCGCGCCGGCGAGGCGGCGGAGGCGCTTCTCGAAGCGGTGCGCTGGCAGGAGTTCTTCGACTGGGGACGCGCCGGTGAACAGGGGATTCGCCCCCCGGACTACGCCTTCGAATGGCTCCCCGAACCGGAGCGCTGGTCGGCGGGAAATGTCAGCTTCTCGGTGGCGCGCCTCGCCTCGTGCACGGACCGCTTCGCGCTCACGCTCGTCGCCGCGGGGGAGGGCGGCCGGCTCCGCCTCGAGCTGCGTTGGGATGCTTCGCGCCTGTCCCGGATCGACGCCGAGCGCCTCGCCGGGCGTCTGGCCACCCTGCTCCATCACGCCTGTGACGATCCGGAGAGGCCGCTCGACGAATCGCCGCTCGACCCGGCGTGGGAGCGCCATGCGGCGCTCATCGAGCTCAACGACAGCGCGGCCGAGTTGACGGAGCGGACGGTACACGCGCTGTTCGAGGAGCAGGTGGACCGCCGCCCCTCCTGCCCGGCTCTGGTCTGCGAGGGAGAGGTTCTGACCTACGCCGAGCTCGACCGGCGGGCCAACGGCGTCGCGCATCGCCTGCGCGAGCTCGGGGTGGGGCCCGAGGTCGTCGTCGCGCTCTGCGCCGAGCGGTCGCCGGAGCTGATCGTGGGCTTGCTGGGGATCCTCAAGGCGGGCGGCGCCTACGCCCCACTCGATCCCGGCTTGCCGCGCGAGCGGCTGGCCACGCTGGTCGCGGAGTGCGGCGCGCCGCTGTTGCTCACCTCCAGGCTCCTCGCCGGGAGTCTTCCCGCGCTCCCGCGCGTCGTCCGGTGTGAGGACATCCCGCCTGCGGACGTCCGCCCGGACGGGGGAGCGCGGGGCGGGAACCTGGCCTACGTCATCTTCACCTCGGGCTCCACCGGCATGCCCAAGGGGGTCGCGGTCGAGCATCGACGGCTGGTCAATTACGTGCAGGCGGCGGCCGCGCGGCTCGAGCTCTCGCCCGGCGGCCGCTACGCGACCGTCTCGACGCTGGCGGCCGACCTCGGCAACACCATGGTGTTCCCGGCGCTCACCAGGGGTGGCTGCCTGCACCTGATCTCCCACCAGCGCGCCACGGATCCGCGCGCCCTCGCCGAATATGCCGAGCACTGGGATGTGGACTACCTGAAGATCGTCCCCAGCCACCTGTCCGCACTGATCGGAAATCCGTGGAGCGGCGGCCTGCTGCCGAAAGCGGCAATCATCCTCGGCGGGGAGGCGCTGGGCTGGGATCTCGTCGCCAGGCTCCGCGCCGTGGCTCCCTCCTGCCGGATCTTCAACCACTACGGCCCCACCGAGGCCACCGTCGGGGCCCTCGCCCATCCGATCGGCGAGGTGGAGGCGACGGCGACGGTGCCGATCGGACGCCCGCTCGGCAATGCCCGGGTCTATCTGCTCGATCCCGGGTTCCTGCGGGTGCCCAGGGAGGTCGCCGGTGAGCTCTACATCGGCGGCCGGTGCCTGGCGCGCGGGTACATCGGGCGCCCGGAGCTGACCGCCGAGCGATTCCTCCCCGATCCCTTCGCTCCCGAGGCCGGCGGCCGGCTCTATCGCACGGGGGACCGGGCCCGATTGCTGGCTAGCGGATCCGTCGAGTTCCTGGGCCGCATCGACGACCAGGTGAAGATTCGTGGCTACCGGGTCGAACCTGGCGAGGTGGCCTCCGTGCTGCGCGCTCATCCGGCGGTGCGCGACGCCGCCGTGGTGCCGCATCAGGAGCGGCCGGGCGAGGTGAGTCTGGTGGGATACGTGGTGCCCGCCGAGGGGAGCGAGGGGAGGGGGCTGAAGTCCGCGGACCTGCGCGCTTTCCTGCTCGGCCAGGTGCCGGAGTTCATGGTCCCGCGGGCGCTGCTGCTGCTGCCGTCGCTCCCTCTGACCGCCAACGGCAAGCTGGACCGGAGGCGGCTGCCCGCCCCGCAGAATGCCACCGGCGACGCCCAGGACCGCATCGCGCCACGCACTCCGGCGGAGCTCCTGCTGGCGGCGATCTGGAGCCAGGTGCTGGGGATCGGGGAGGTGGGAGTCCGCGACAACTTTTTCGCACTCGGCGGCGACTCGATCCTCAGCATCCAGGTCGTCTCGCTCGCCAATCAGGCCGGTCTGCGGCTGACGCCGCGGCAACTGTTCCAACACCAGACGATCGCCGACCTGGCCGCCGTCGCCGGGGCCTCGGAGGCGCTGGAGCCCGCCGGTCCGCTGACCGGCGAGCTGCCCCTGACCCCCATTCAGCAGTGGTTTTTCGCTCAGGAGCTTCCCGAGCCGCAGCATTTCAACCAGTCGCTGCTGCTGCGCCTGCGCCCGGGGCTCGATCCCGCGCTCCTGCGCCCGGCGATCACCCGGCTGATCGAGCATCACGACGCCCTGCGGCTGCGCTTCACCCGCGGCTCCGGGGGTTGGGAGCAGGTCTGCGCCCCCCCCGGCGGCGAGCCTCCCTGGGGCTGGATCGATCTGCGGGCACTGCCCGCGGAACGGCGCCGCGGGGGGCAGGAGGCGGCCGCCCAGCAGCTCCAAGAGAGCCTCGACCTCGGCGTCCGCCTGCTGCGTGCGGCGGTTTTCGAGTGGGGAGGCGCGGAGCCCGCCCGTCTGGCGCTGGTCGTCCACCATCTGGCGATCGACGCCGTCTCCTGGCGCATTCTGGTCGAGGACCTCACCACGGCTTGCAGGCAGGCCGGCCAGGGACAGCCGATCGCGCTGCCGTCGCGGACGACCTCGTATGGCGCCTGGGCGGAGCGCCTGTGCGAGGAGGCCGGTTCGGCGGCGCGGCGCGCCGAGCTCGCGACCTGGCTCGCCATCGCCCGCTCGGATTTCACGCTGCCCGCCACCGCAGGCGCCGGTACGCCCGGTGCTGCCGCCTCCGCCGTGGTGGAGCTGTCGGCCGGGGAGACCCGAGCGCTGCTCTCGGAGGTCCCGGAGGTCTACGGGACCCAGGTCAACGACGTCCTGCTGGCGGCCCTCGCACCGGCCCTGGCGCGTTGGACGCGTCACGACCGGCCGGTCCTCGAGCTCGAGGGGCACGGGCGTGAGGCGAGTGGCGAAGGGATCGACCTGTCGCGCACGGTCGGCTGGTTCACCTCGCGCTATCCCGTGGCCCTCGAGCTGCGGGGCCTGCACGGGCCGGAGGCGGTCCTGAAGTCGGTCAAGGAGCAGTTGCGCCGCGTTCCCGGCCGCGGCCTCGGCTTCGGTCTCCTCCGTTATCTGGTCGCCGATCCCGCGGTCGCCGACGCGATGACGGCGCTGCCGCGGCCACAGGTGAGCTTCAACTATCTCGGCCAGCTCGATACCGCGCTGCCGGCGGAAGCGTTGTTCGCGCTGGCCGCCGAGCCAATGGGTCCGGAGCGGAGCCCCCGCAACCCGCGGCGCTACCGGCTGGAGGTCAACGTCCGGGTGGCCGGCGGCCGGCTTCAGAGCGCCTTCGTCTACAGCCGCGATCAATACCCCGAGGCTCAGATCGAGGAGCTGGCCGGCAGCTTCCTCGCGGAGCTGAGGCGGCTGATCGCGCACTGCGCCGATCCGCGGGCCGGCGGGCGCACGCCGTCGGATTTCCCGCTCGCCGAGCTGGACCAGGCCCGGCTCGACCGCTTGGTGGGGAAGGGGCGGCACCTCGAGGACGTCTATCCGCTCTCGCCGCTGCAGCAGGGTCTGCTGTTCCACGCCCTGTACCACCCCGGATCCTATGTCTCGCCGATGAGCTGCACGCTCGAAGGGGAGCTCGACGTCGCGGCGCTGCGGCGGGTCTGGAAGGAGGTGGTCGACCGCCATCCCATCCTGCGTACCTCGTTTGCCTGGGAAGGTCTCGAGCGGCCGTTGCAGTTGGTGCATCGCCGGGTCGAGCTGCCCTGGGAGGAGCTCGATTGGCGGCAGCTCTCGCGCGGACAAGGCGAGCAACGGTTGCAGGCGTTGCTCGCCAGCCGGCTGCGGCAGGGTTTCGATCTCGCCCGCGCCCCCCTGATGAGCTTGACGCTGGCGCGCACCGGCGAGCGCTCCTGGTCGTTCCTCTGGGAGCGTCATCACCTGTTGATCGACGGCTGGACGACCTCGCTGATCCTGAACGAGGTCTTTCGCGCCTATGCCGCGGTCAAGGGCGGTGAGCCATGGGCCGCCGGACCGCCGCGCCCCTTCCGCGACTACATCGCCTGGCTCGGCGCCCAGGACCTCGCGGCCGCCGCGGAGCACTGGCGGCTTACGCTCGCGGGTTTCGCCGCGCCGACGCCCCTGCCGGTGCCGCCCGAGGCCGCGCTCTCCGCGCCGTCGCAGGAGGCGACCGGAGAGGTGCAGGTCAAGCTCTCGCCCGCGGAGAGCACGGCGGTCGAAGCCTTCGCGCGGCAACGCCAGATCACCCTCAACACCCTGTTCCAAGGGGCCTGGGCGCTCCTGCTCGCACACTATGCCGGCAGCGAGGACGTAGTCTTCGGCGGTGTGGTCGCGGGCCGCCCGCCAGCCCTGCCGGGAGTCGATACGATGGCCGGGCCGTTCATCAACACGCTGCCCGTCCGTATCCGCGTACCCCCAGCGAGCCCGCTCGTCGCCTGGCTGATCGACCTCCAGGCGGCGCAGGCCGAGCAGCGCCAGTTCGAGCACAGCCCGCTGGTCGAGATCCAGGGGTGGAGCGAGCTGCCGCGCGGCCTGCCGCTGTTCGAGACGATCCTGGTCTTCGAGAACTATCCGATGGAGCTCGCCGCGGGTGACGGCTCGGTGCGCGCGCGGGATATCCGGCATGCGATCACCAACAGCTATGCCCTGACCTTGCGGCCGGTGCCGATGGCGACCCTGGAGCTGCACATGCTGTTCGACCGGTCGCGAATCTCGGCCGCGACCGCGACCGCGCTGTTGCAGCGCCTGGAGCTCCTGCTGGCCCGCCTGCTCGCGGCGCCTGAGAGCTCGCTCGGCGAGCTCTCGGCGGCGCTCGCGGCCGAGGACGAGCGGCACCGGCAGGAGCAGAAAAAGACATACGACGACTCCCTGCTGCAAAAATTCAAGAGCGCCCGGCGGAGGGCGGTCAGTTCCACGATCGGAGAGGTTTGAACATGAACGATCCAACGGAGAGGCCAAGCCTCAAGAACCTGGGAACCATCCGCCGCAAGGCGGTGAGCGTGTCGGAGGACGATCTCGTCCGCATCTCCGACCTCGAGGCGGGACGCGGGCTTCCACTCCTGGTCGAGCCCGCGGTCGAGGGGGTCGACCTGGCGAAGTGGATGGGCCGCAACCGTGAGCTGGCGCAGCGCCATCTGCTGGCGCGTGGCGGCGTCCTCTTCCGCGGCTTCGGGGTGGCGGGCGAGGAGCGCTTCCAGACCTTCGTCGAGGCCGCCGCCGACCATTTGCTCGAGTACACCTACCGGTCGACTCCCCGCACCAAGGTGAGGGGCAAGATCTACACGTCGACCGAGTACCCGGCGGACCAGTCGATCCCGATGCACAACGAGATGTCCTACTCGCGCAAGTGGCCCCTCAAGATCGCCTTCTTTTGCGTCCAGCCCGCGGCCGGCGGCGGGGAAACCCCCATCGCCGACAGCCGCCGCATGTACCAGCGGATCGATGCCGGCGTCCGCGAACGCTTCGCGCACAAACAGGTGATGTACGTCCGCAACTACGGCGAGGGGCTGGATCTTTCCTGGCAGGACGTCTTCCAGACGGACGACCGGGCGCAGGTGACGGAGTTTTGCCGCGAGGCCCGAATCGAGCTCGAGTGGCGATCGGGAGACCGCCTGACGACCCGCCAGGTCTGCCAGGCCGTGGCGGATCATCCGGTCACGGGGGAGAAAGTCTGGTTCAACCAGGCGCATCTGTTCCACATCAGCAGCCTCGCTCCCGGCGTCCGGGAAGCGCTGCTCTCCGCCCTGGGCGACAGCGGCGTGCCGCGCAACACGTTCTACGGCGACGGCTCGCCCATCGAGCCCGAGGCCCTCGACCACATCCGTGCCGTCTACGACGAGGAGTCGGTCCTCTTCCCCTGGCAGCAGGGGGACATCCTGCTGCTCGACAACATGCTGGCCGCGCACGGGCGGCGGCCCTTCAGCGGCTCCCGTCAGATCGTGGTCGGCATGGCCGAGCCTTACGAGATCGCGGAGCGCGCGGCGTAACCCATGCGGTCTCCGGTGGAAAGAGTGGAAGGGTTCATGCTGTCTCCGCAGCAGCGGCGCCTCTGGTCGCTCGAGCGCGGGAGCTTCCGCTCGCCCTATCGCACGGTGGGTGTGCTCACCGCCGACGGGCCGCTCGACCGCGGTGCGCTCGCGGCAGCCCTCACGGCGGTCGCCGGCCGGCACGAGATCCTGCGCACCAGGTTCCAATGCCTGGCGGACATGACCATTCCCCTCCAGATCATCGCGGAGCAGCCGGCCTGCGAGCTGATCGAGCACAACCTCACGGGCCTGCCGGCGGTAGACCAGGAGCTGCGGGTCGCGGCGCTCTTCGACGGCGAGCTGGAAGCGGGCTTCGACCTCGCCCGCGGCCCGCTGTTGCGGGCCCAGCTTGCCGTCCTGGCAGGCGAGCGGCACGCGCTGGTCCTCTCCCTGCCGTCGCTCTGTGCGGATATGGTGGGTCTGTTCAATCTGGCGCGGGAAATCGTCCGCGCCTACGGCGGGCCTGGCGAGGAGGATGAGCCGATCCAGTATGCCGACCTCGCGCAGTGGCAGAGCGAGCTGCTCGACGACGAGGAGACACGGCCCGGGCGGGAGTTCTGGGCGGCTCAGGACCTATCGGCCCTCGCCGTGCGGCTGCCGGGAGAGCCGGAGCGCCCCGCCGCCGAGTTCTCTCCCCGCGTCCTCCCGCTGCCGCGGCGGGAGCTCGCCGAGGTGGTCGAGCCTCTCTGTCGGCGGCTGGACGAGCCTCCGGAGCTCATCCTGCTCGCCGCCTGGACGTTGCTGCTCGCGAGGGTCACGGATCGCGCCGAGCTGGTGATCAGCGTCGCCCGCGACGGCCGCAAGTACGCCGAGCTGGGCGGGGCTCTCGGCCTCTTCGCGCGTTCGCTGCCGCTGCGCTGCGCCGTGGACCCGGAGGTGCGCTTCGCCGAGCTGGTGGCCGGGCTTCGGCAGGGTCTCGAGACCGTTGGCCGCTGGCAGGAGTGCTTCGCCTGGAACGCCGCGGAGAGCCCCGGAGCCCATCCGGAGCTCACTCCCTTCGCCTGGGAGGCGGAGCCGTCGAGCGCCGTCTTGTCGGCCGGCGGGGGCCTCTCCTTCGGTCTGGCGGAACGGTCCTGCTGCTGCGAACGGTTCACCGCCAAGCTCGCCTGCGGCGGCTCGGCCGAGGAGCCCGCGGCCGCTCTGCACTTCGATGCCGCGTTGCTGGCGCGCGAGGAGGCCGAGGTCCTGGCGGAGCGTCTCCTGAGCGCGCTTCGTTCGTCCCTTGCCCGGCCCGCCGCCAGCCTCGGCGAGCTCGACGTGTTGGCGCCGGCCGAGCGCGAACGGCTGCTCGTCGAGCTCAACGACAGCCAGGTGGTCTGGCCCGACCCGGGGCTCGTCCATCACCGCTTCGAAGCGTGGGCGGCGCGGGCTCCCGACGCGCCGGCGGTGGTCGCCGAGGACGGGAGCCTGACCTACGCCGAGCTCAACCAGCGGGCCAACCGCGTCGCTCACCTCCTGCGCGGAAGGTGCGTCAGGCCGGATTCCCCGGTCGGGCTCTGCTGTGAGCGTTCGGCCGACTTGGTCGTCGGCCTGCTCGCCATCCTCAAGGCGGGGGGCGCCTATCTGCCGCTCGACCCGGCGCTGCCGCGCGAGCGCCTCGCCGCCATGTTGGAGGACGCCGCGGTGGCGCTGGTACTCACTCAGCATCACCTGGTCGAGTCGCTGCCTCACCTGGAAATCCCGGTGCTCGAGCTCGACCGCGAGCCGGCGTCCGGCCCCGGGGAGGCGGCGGATCCATCACCGTCGGCGGCGCCCGAGAACCTGGCCTACGTTCTCTTCACGTCGGGCTCGACCGGCCGTCCCAAGGGGGTCGCGGTTGAGCATCGACAGCTCGCCAACTATGTGCGCGCCATCGAGCGTCGCCTCGCTCTCGCGCCCGGCGTCAGCTTCGCGACCGTCTCGACCTTCGCCTCCGACCTCGGCAACACCGTCGTCTTCCCGGCGCTTTGCGGCGGCGGGACGCTCCACGTGATCTCCCAGGCGAGGCTGGCGGATCCGGAGGCGCTCGCCGACTATGCCGCGGCGCACTCCATCGATTGCCTGAAGATCGTGCCGAGCCACCTGTCGGCACTGCTGTCGGGCTCGCGGCCATCCCTGGTGCTGCCGCGCTCCCGGCTGGTGATCGGCGGCGAGGCGTCGCGCTGGGAGCTCGTCGAGCGGGTGCGCACGCTCGCTCCCGGCTGCCAGGTCTTCAATCACTACGGCCCGACGGAGACGACCGTCGGCGTGCTGGCGTACCGCACGACCGCCGAGGCGCCCGCGGCGGGTCGCGTGCCACTCGGCCGTCCCCTCGCCAACTGCCGTACCTTCGTCCTGACCCCGAGCGGTGAGCCGGTCCTGCCCGGCGGCGTCGGCGAGATCCACGTCGCCGGCGCGGGGATCTCCCGCGGCTACATCAACCGCCCGGGCGAGACCGCCGCGCGCTTCGTGCCCGATCCTTACAGCGGGCGGGCGGGCGGACGCATGTACCGCACCGGTGACCTCGCCCGCCACCTGCCCGGGGGCGACCTCGAGTTCGTCGGCCGGGTCGATCACCAGCTCAAGATCCGCGGCTTCCGGATCGAGCTCGGCGAGATCGAGAGCGTCCTCGCGAGCCATTCCAAGGTGCGGGAGGCGGTGGTCGTGGCCCGCGAGTCGGCGAGCGGAGATCCCCGGCTGGTCGCCTATGCCGTGGTCGACCCGGCCGCCGAGCCCTCGATCGAGGAGCTGCGCGACCACCTGGCGGATTGGCTTCCGGAGGTGATGCTGCCGGCCGCGATCGTGCGGCTCGACACCTTGCCCCTGACCGCCAACGGCAAGGTCGACCGCGGCGCCCTCCCGGATCCGGACCAGATGGAGTCGACCGCGGCGCCGCCCCGGACGTTGACCGAGGAGGTTCTGGCGGAGATCTGGGCGGAGCTCCTGGGGGCCGATCGGGTGGGCGTCCACCAGCCCTTCTTCTCGCTCGGCGGCCACTCCCTGCTCGCCACGCAGCTCGTCTCACGGGTGCGCGCGGAGCTGCGGGTCGATCTGTCGCTCCAGGACTTCTTCGCGGCTCCCACGGTCGCCGGGATGGCGGCGCAGATTGATGTCCTGCTGCGCGACGCGGCGGGGATCGCCTCGGAGCCGATCGCGGCCGCTCCTCCCGGCACCGGCCCGGCGCCCCTTTCCTTCGCCCAGGAACGGCTCTGGTTCCTCTACCGGCTGCTGCCGGAAAGCCCGGCGTACAACCTTCCGGTCTGCCTGCGGCTGACCGGCGATCTCGACCCGGGCACGCTGGCGGGCGCCCTGGCGGGGGTGGCGGCGCGTCACGAGGCGCTACGCACGGGCTTCGCTACCGAGGGTGGACGGCCGTACCAGGAAGTCAGGCCACCCGGCCCGGTGCCGCTCCCCCTCGTTGACCTCCACTCGCTTGCCGAGCGGGCCCGGGCCGAGGCCGGGCACTGGTGCGCCGCCGAGATCCGGCGGCCGTTCGATCTCGAGCGCGGGCCCCTGCTGCGCAGCCTGCTGCTGCGAATCGACCGCGGGGAGCACCTGCTGCTGGTGACCACTCACCATATCGTTTTCGACGGCTCGGTGGGCCTTTTCATCCGTGAGTTGGGTTTGGTCTACGAGAGCCTGCGCACCGGTCGACCGGCGCCTCTGCCGGAGCTGCCCGTCCAGTATGGCGACTTCGCGGCCTGGCAGCGGCGGTGGCTGAGCGGCGAGATCCTCGAGCGGCAGCTCGCCTTCTGGCAGCGCCGCCTCCTCGGGGCGCCGCCGCTGCTCGAGCTGCCGGCCGACCATCCCCGTCCGGCGGTGCAGAGCGGCCGCGGAGCCCGGCTCGCCTTCGCCTGGCACGGCGGACTGGTCGAGCCGTTGCGAGTCCTGGCCCGGCAGTCGGCGAGCACCCTCTACATGGCGGTACTGGCCGGCTTCGCCGCCCTGCTGGAGCGCCGCTCGGGGCAGCGGGACCTGCTCATCGGCTCGCCGGTCGCGGACCGGCCGCGCCCGGAGCTCGAGCACCTGATCGGCTGCTTCGTCAATACGATGGTGCTACGGATCGGGGTCGATGCCGGCGTGACGTTCACCGAGCTGCTGGCGCGGGTACGCGGAGTGGCGCTCGAAGCTTACGTCCACAAAGACCTGCCGTTCGAGATGCTGGTCGAGGCGGTCCACCCGCAGCGCAACCTCGCCCACTCCCCTCTGTTCCAGGTGATGTTCGTGCTGCGCGCGGCGCCCGGCCGCCGTCCGGAAGGGGCCGCCGCGGAGGCGGTTCGCCCCGTCTCGTTCCAGACTGTTCAGCTCGACCGCGGAACCTCGCGTTTCGACCTGCTGTTCAGCCTCGCCGAGCAGGCCGCAGGCGTGGCGGGCGCGATCGAGCACAACACGGACCTGTTCGAGGCGGCCACCATCCTGCGCCTCGTAGGGCACCTGCAGAACCTGCTCGCCGCGGCCTGCGCCGAGCCGGACCGGCCGCTGTCCGCGCTCCCCCTGCTGGCAGCCGCCGAGCACCATCAGCTCGTCCGCGAATGGAACGATACCGAGCAGCCGGCGCTCGCGGGTTGCCTGCACGACCCCTTCGAGCGCCAGGCCGAGCGGCGACCCGACGCTCCGGCGGTGACCTGGGAGGGAGGAGCCCTCACCTATGGCGAGCTTGCCGAGGAGACCAACCGCCTGGCTCGACTGCTGCGCCGGTTGGGCGTCGAGCCCGGAGCCCTGGTCGGCGTCCACCTCGATCGCGGACCGCGGATGGTCGCGGCGGTGGTGGCGGTGCTCAAGGCGGGAGGCGCCTACGTGCCGCTCGACGCCAGCCTGCCGCCGGCGCGCGTCCGCCTGATCCTGGGCGACCTCGGGGTGGCGGTCGTGGTGACGGAAGATCGTCTGCTGTCCGGGCTCGCCGGGCTCGCCGGGGTCACCGACCTGATCGATCTCGCCGGGGCCGCCCGCGCCGGCGGCAGCGGCCCGCGAATCTGGCACCCCGCCGATTTCCGGGCGCTCCCCGGCGACCGGCTGTTGCCGCTCGCGACCCCCGAGGACGTGGCGTATGTGATCTTCACGTCGGGCTCGACCGGCACGCCCAAGGGGGTCGTCGTCCGGCATCGTCCGGCGGTCAATCTGGTCGACTGGATCAATGGCCGGTTCGCGGTCGGCGAAGCCGACCGCCTGCTCTTCGTCACCTCTCTCGGGTTCGACCTCTCGGTCTACGACATCTTCGGCCTGCTCGCCGCCGGCGGCTCGATCCGGGTGGCGAGCGCCGCGGAGGTCAGGGAGCCCGAGCGGCTGGTCGAGCTGCTGGAGTCCGGCGAGTGCACTCTCTGGGACTCGGCGCCGGCGGCGCTCCAGCAGCTCGTCCCGGCGTTGCCGGTCGCGGCTTCCGGCAGCCGCCTGCGGCTGGTGCTCCTCTCCGGCGACTGGATTCCCCTGCCGCTCCCCCGGCGTGTGCGGCAGGCGTTCCCGGGCGCCGAGGTCGTAGCGCTCGGCGGCGCCACCGAGGCGACGATCTGGTCGAACTCCTTCCCGGTGGGGGAGATCGATCCCCGGTGGGCGAGCGTGCCCTACGGCCGGCCGATCCGCAACGCCTGCTACCTTGTCCTCGACAGCGAGCTGGCGCCCTGTCCGATCGGCGTCGCGGGCGACCTCTACATCGGGGGGGGCTGCCTCGCCATGGGGTACGCCGGCCGCCCCGGGCTGACGGCGGAGCGGTTCATCCCCGATCCCTTCGCCGGCGTGCCGGGAGCGCGCCTCTACCGGACGGGCGACCGGGTGCGCTGCTGGCGCGAGGGGACGATCGAATTTCTCGGCCGCCTCGACCAGCAGGTCAAGGTCCGCGGCTTCCGCGTCGAGCTCGGCGAGATCGAGACCGTCCTGGCCGCTTGCCCCGGCGTGCGGGAGGCGGTGGTGATCGCGCGCGGCGACCGTCTCGACCGCCGTCTCGTCGCCTATGTGGTGCCGGAGGGGGAGGCGACGATCGGAGCGCGCGCCCTGCGGCCGCTGCTGGCCGAGCGGCTCCCCGAGTACATGATCCCCTCCGCCGTGGTCGTCCTCTCCGCGCTGCCGGTGACGGCCAGCGGCAAGCTGGACCGCGCGGCCCTGCCTGAGCCGGACGCCGCGCGGACCGCAGCGGACGGCGCCGTCATCGCTCCTTGCACGCCGGCCGAGGAGCTGGTCGCGGCAGCCTGGGCGGAGGTGCTGGGCGTCTCCGGGATCGGCGTTCACGACAGCTTCTTCGAGCTGGGAGGGCATTCCCTGCTGGCCATGCAGGTGGTGGGCCGTCTCCGCGAGGTGTTCCAAGCCGACCTGCCGCTGCGCGAGTTCTTCGAGTCGCCGACGGTCGCCGGGCTCGCCGCGCGGCTCACCGGCGCGAGGCGAGCCGGGCGTACGCCGCCCCTCGCGCCGCGCCCGGCCGGCACGGGACGCGGGCTGTCGTTCTCCCAGGGACGGATGTGGTTCCTCCACCAGTTCGACCGTCAGAGCGCGGCCTATAACATCCCTCTCGGCTTCCGCCTCGCGGGAGCGCTCGAGCGGGAAGCCCTCGCCGGCGCCTTGACGGAGATCGTGCGCCGTCACGAGGTTCTGCGCACCGTCTATCCGGCGTGCCAGGGGACGGGGGTGCCGGAGGTGCGAGCCGCGGCGCCCCTCCCGGTGCCCGCGGTCGACCTCGGGAGTCTGCCGTTCGCCCGTCGCGAGGCCGAGCTGCGGCGTCTGGCGGCGTCCGAGGCCCGGCGGCCGTTCGACATCGAACGGGGGCCGGTGCTGCGGGCCTTGCTGATCGAGCTCGCCGCCGCTGATCGCGCGGTCCTGTTGACCGTGCATCACATCGCCGCCGACGCATGGTCCCTGGGTGTGCTGGTCCGCGAGCTGAGCGTGCTCTATGGGGCATTCCTCGACGGTCTCCCCTCTCCCTTGCCCGAGCTGCGGATCCAATATGCTGACTACGCCCACTGGCAACAGGGGCGGCTGGAAGCGGGCGATCTCGCGCCCGAGTTTGCCTTCTGGGAGACGGAGCTCGCCGGTGCCCCCGGGCTTGAGCTGCCGACCGACCGGCCCCGCCCGGCGGAACCCACGCTCGGCGGCAGGCTTCATCCCTTGCGCTACGACGGGGCGACGGGAGAGGCGCTGCGCGAGCTCAGCCGGCGCGAGGGCGTGACGCCGTTCATGCTGGCGCTCGCGGCTTTCGCTACGCTGCTGCAAGGCTACACCGGTCAGACCGACCTCTCGGTCGGCACGCCGATCGCGAACCGCTCGCATCCGGAGACCGAGCCGCTGGTGGGCCTCTTTCTAAACACCCTGGTGCTGCGCCTCAAGCTCGCGGGCGATCCCAGCTTTCGCGAGCTGCTGGCGCGCACGCGACAGGCCACCCTCGCGGCCTTCGATCATCAGGAGATGCCGTTCGAGAGGTTGGTCGGAGAGCTGCAGCCGAAGCGGGATCTCGGCCGGTCGCCCCTCTTCCAGGCGTTGCTGATCCTGCGGAACACGCCGATGCCGGCGCTCGATCTGCCGGGCCTCACCCTCTCCCGCATCGAGGTCGACAAGCGGACCTCCCGCTTCGATTGGACGCTGAGCCTGGCCCTGACCGGCGGCGGTCTCGCCGGCACGCTTGAGTACAGCACGGCTCTGTTCGATGCCGTGACGATCGAGCGGGTCGCCCGGCATTTCGAGCAGATCCTGCGCGCCGCCGCCAGCGACTGCGGACGCCGGCTCTCCGCTCTGCCGTGGATGAGCGAGGCGGAGCGCCACCAACTCCTGGGCGAGTGGAACGATCGCGCTGTGGCGATCGAGGGTGAGTTCATCCACCGTCTCTGTGCGGACCAGGCGCGCCGCGCGCCCGAGCGGATCGCGCTCCTCGACGGCGAGATCCACCTAACCTATGGCGAGCTCCATCAGCGTGTCGAGGCCCTGGCGCGGCGGCTGGTCGCGCTCGGCGCCGGCCCCGAGGTCAAGATCGGCCTCTTCCTCGAGCGCTCGGCCGATCTGGTGATCGCGGTGCTCGCCACCCTCCAGGCAGGAGCGGCCTACGTACCCCTCGATCCTGCGTTCCCGCGCCAGCGCCTGCAGAGGATCGTGACGGATGCGGGGCTCTCGCTGGTCGTGACGGAGCCCGGGCTCGCCGGGGGAGCGCCGGATTTCGGCGCCACCACCGTAGTCATGGCGGACGCCCAAGCAGGGGAGGGGAGCGCGGTGGCCGGCCCGGGAATCCCGCTGGCGGCGAGCAACCTCGCCTATGTGCTCTATACCTCGGGCTCGACGGGGGTGCCGAAAGGGGTGCAGATCCCACACGGTGCCCTGCACAACGTACTGCGGGCGATGGCGGCGAACCACCCGCTGGCGGCGGGTGAGGTGTGGGCCGCGGTGACCCCCTTCTCTTTCGATATCTCGGCGGCGGAGCTGCTGGTCCCGCTCTCCCTCGGGGCGACGGTGGATCTGATCGACCGTGAGACCGCGGCCGATGGGGCGAAGCTGCGGAGCCGGCTCGCCGAGACCGGCGCCGCCGTGCTGCAGGCCACACCGGCCACGTGGTGGATGCTGCTCGCGGCCGGCTGGTCGGGAGGCGGGCTGCGGGAGGCGCTCTGCGGCGGCGAGGCAATGCCGCTGGCGGTCGCGCGCGGGCTCACCGAGCGGGTTGCGAAGGTGTGGAACTACTACGGGCCGACGGAGACGACGATCTGGTCGTCGGCCTGCCTTGTGCGTGGCGTCAAAGAGGGAAGCGTACCGGTGGGCCGGCCCCTCGCCAACACGTCGCTGTATGTCCTCGACCGGTCGCTCCGCATGACGCCGTTGGGCGTCGTGGGGGAGCTTGCGATCGGCGGCGACGGCCTCGCCCGCGGTTATCTCGACCTGCCGGCGCTGACCGCGGAGCGGTTCGTGCCCGATGCGGCGAGCGACCGACCCGGCGCGCGGATCTATCGGACGGGTGACCTCGCCCGCCTGCTGCCGGATGGGAGCTTCGAGATCCTGGGCCGCCTCGACCACCAGGTCAAGGTGCGAGGCTACCGTATCGAGCTGGGGGAGATCGAGATGGCGCTCGCGAGCCACCCCGCGGTGCGTCAGGCCGTCGTGGTCGCTCGCGCCGCGGCGAGCGAGGACGTGGGCCTCGTCGCCTACCTGGTGGCCGATCGTGACCGTCCGCCAGCGCCTGCCGCGCTCCTCGCCTTCCTGGGCGAGCGGCTGCCGGCCTACATGCTGCCGTCAGCTTTCGCCGTCCTCGACGCGCTGCCGCTCGGCCCCACCGGCAAGGTCGACCGTCGCGCCTTGCTCGACCGGGGAGAGCCGCAGGCCACCGAGGCCGCAGCGGACACTCCGGCGGCGAGCGCGGTCGAAGAGATCCTGGCGGGGATCTGGGCGGAGGTCCTGGGCGTGCCGCGGATCGACCGCGAGAGCAATTTCTTCGCGCTGGGAGGGCATTCGCTGCTCGCCACCCAGGTCGTCTCGCGAGTTCGCGACGCCTTGCAGGTCGAGATTCCGGTGCGGACCCTGTTCGTGGCGCCGACGCTCGAGGCCTGCGCCGCGCGAGTCGAGATGGCCCGCAGGACGACCGCTCTCGAGGGGGCACCGCCACTGCAGCCGGTGCCGAGGGACGGCGAGCCGCCGCTGTCTTTCGCGCAGCAGCGCCTGTGGGTCAGCGACCAGTTGCAGCCCGATCAGACCGCCTACAACATCCCCTATGGCGCGCTCCTCCAGGGTCGTCTCGATGTCGTGGCGCTGGCGCGTACCCTGGCGGAGATCGAACGGCGCCACGAGCTCTTGCGGACGCGGTTCCCGGCGGTCGGCGGCCGTGCCGTGCCGCGGCTGTCGCCACCCGTCCTGCGCCCCCTGCCGATCGTCGACCTGACGGCGCTGCCGGCGTCGCTCCGCGACGGCGAGTCGCGCCGCTCGGTGGCCGCGGAGGCTTCCCTCCCGTTCGACCTGGCCCGCGGACCCCTCATGCGGCGGATGCTCCTGAGGCTCGGCGCCGAGCGCCACAGGCTTGCCGTGACCCTGCACCACATCGTCAGCGACGCCTGGTCGCGGGAGGTCCTCGCAGCCGAGGTGCGCCAGATCTACCGGGCGTTCGCCGCGGGGATGCCGTCGCCCCTGCCCGAGCTGCCGATCCAGTACAGCGACTTCGCGGCCTGGCAGCGGGATTGGCTGCGTCCCCAGGTGCTCGCAGAGCAAGTCGACTACTGGCGGCGCCAGCTCGCCGGCATGCCTCCGGTCCTCGATCTGCCGTTCGACCGCCCGCGGCCGGAGGCGCCGAGCCTGCGCGGAGGCCGCGTGCGTTTCACGTTCTCTCCGGACCTCCTGCAGGGCCTGAACCGCTTGGCGCGCCGCGAGGGGGCGACGCTGTTCATGGTCCTGCTTGCCGGCTTCCTGGTCCTGCTGCGGCAGCTGACCGGGCGCGATGACCTGGTTCTGGGGACCGACATCGCCAACCGGACCCGGCGCGAGACGGAGGGGCTGATCGGTTTTTTCGTCAACGAGCTGGTGCTGCGCGTCCAGCTCGCCGGCGCCCTCAGCTTCCGCGCGGCGCTGGCACGGGTCCGGGAGGTGGCGCTCGGCGCCTACGCGCACCAGGACCTTCCCTTCGAGCAACTGCTCGCCGCGCTGAACGTTCAGCGCACCCCGCACCATTCACCGTTGTATCAGGTCAAGTTGATCCTGCAGAACACGCCCGGGGAAAGGGCGGCGGTCTCCGCTCCGTCCGCCGCAGACGCGGAGCTTTCCTTCGTGCCCGCCGACGTCGAGACCGACACCGCGAAGTTCGACCTCGCGGTCTTCGTCTATGCCCTCGGTGAGGGGCTCGGAGGCTCCTTCAATTTCCGAAGCGAGCTGTTCGACGCCGCGACCGTCGAGCGCTTCCGGCAGGGTTTCGAGACTGTGCTCACCGAAGCCGTCCGCAACCCTGATGCCAGTCTGTACCAACTCGAAGAAAAGATCGCCGAAAACGAAAGGACCCGAACGATCATGCACGAAGCCGAACGGAAACAGATCAGCTTGAAGAGGCTCAAGGACATCAAGCCCAAGGGGGTGGCGGTCGCCGAGCCGGAGGTGGTCCGGCGCGGCTTCCTGGCTCCCGGACAGGAGCTGCCGCTGGTCCTCGAGCCGGCCCTGAGGGACGTCGACCTCGCCGCCTGGGCGCAGGCCCACCGGCAGGCTCTGGAAGCCGACCTCCTGCGATATGGAGCCATCCTTTTCCGCGGCTTCGGCATCGACAGCGACGTCGCCTTCGAGCGCTTCGCCGCGAACGTCTGTGACGAGCTGTTCAACGAAAACGGCGAGCACCCGCGCCAGTCGGTCAGCGGCAACGTCTACACGCCGGTGTTCTACCCGCCGGAAAAACAGTTGCTATGGCACAATGAAAACTCTTTCAATTATCGCTGGCCCCGCAAGATCCTGTTCTGCTGCGTCAAGCCCGCCGAGCAAGGGGGCGAGACCCCGATCGTCGACAGCCGGCGTGTCTATCGAGCGATCCGGCCCGAGCTGCGCGAGCGCTTCGAGGCGCAGCAGGTGCTCTACGTGCGCAACTCGGGAAGTGGTCTCGGGCTGGATTGGAAGAGCATCTTCCAGACCGCGGACCGCGCGGAGGCGGAAGAGGTCTGCCGCCGCGACCGGATGGGTTTCGAATGGAAGGGTGGCGATCGCCTGCGGACCAGCTCGCTGCGGCCCGCGGTCATCGGGCACCCGGTGAGCGGGGAGCGCAGTTGGTTCAATCAGGCCCAGCACTGGCACGTCTCCTGCCTCGACCCCGAGACTCGCCGCTCGATCGAGAGCCTGTTCTCCGAGGAGGACCTGCCGCGGAACTGCTACTTCGGCGACGGCTCCCCGATCGCGGACGGGGAGATGCAGGAGATCCTGGACACCTACCGGAGTCTCGAAGTCTGTTTCCCCTGGCAGCAGGGTGACGTACTGGTGCTCGACAACGTGCTCGCGGCGCACGGCCGCAACCCTTTCTCGGGCGAACGCAAGTTGCTCGTCGCTCTAGGCGACATGGACGAGTTCTAAAGCCCGGTCCTGCCGAGGGAGCGAGGAGAGGATTACGATGCAGCGCAGCGACGAAGAAAATCTGATGCTCGCCGAGTCCATCGACGCGGTGGACAGCATCAACGCGAAGTTTTACAGCCGGTTTCCCTATCCATGGGCGCCGATCAAATTCGAATGCTCCGCGGACCCCGAGCTCGAGACGGTTCTGCTCAATCAGAGTCTCGGTGATTGGGACCATGGGACGGTCCCCTCGGCGCCCGAGATCTGGGTTGCCGGCTGCGGCACCAACCAGGCGGTCTATACGGCCCTGCGCTTCCCGCACGGCCGGGTGCTCGGCTCTGATCTGTCGGATTCGTCGCTCCAGATCTGCTCTCAAACCGCCGCGCAACTCGGGATCACCAACCTCGAGCTGCGCCAGGAGAGCATCAACGACGCCCCCTACAAGGACCGCTTCGACCTCGTTCTCTCGACCGGGGTCATTCACCACAATGCGGATCCGGCGGTGCCTCTCGCGCGGCTGGCGGCGGCGGCGAAGCCTACGGGCGTGCTGGAGCTGATGGTCTACAACCGCTTCCACCGCCTGCTCCCCAGCAATTTCCAGAAGGTGGTGCGGATCCTGGGCGGCGACGACCCCGCGGCGGTCGATTTCGAGACCGAGCTCGAGCTGACCCGGCGGCTGATCGATGCCTTCCCGGGCAGGAACCTGATGGGAGGTCTCCTGCGGCAGAACAAGGGAGCGCCGGAGGCGATGCTCGCCGACGTCCTGATGCAGCCCGTCGAGCGCAGCTACACGGTGGAGTCTTTCGAGGCGCTGGCTGCCGGCTGCGGGCTCGAGTTGGTCGCTCCCTGCCTCAACCGCTTCGACCAAGCGATGGGCCGGCTGTCCTGGTACGTCGATCTCGGCGACCCGGAGGTGCAGAAGGTCTATGACGCGCTCCCCGACAACCGGCGATGGCAGGTGAGCAATCTCCTGCTCTTCGAGCAGTCGCCGATGATCTGGTTTTACCTTCAGCGGTCCGACTGCGGCCGTCCACGCCGTAGCGAGCGACAGGTCTGCGAGAAGTTCCTCGACCACCGGTTCGAGAGGGTGCGGGCCGATCAGCGCGTCTTTCTGCGGACGGGAGACGAAGGCTACGCCCCCTCCCCGGAGGGGGGAAGCTCGGCTCTTCCGGGCGACGAGCTGACCGCCCGGGTGCTGGCCGAAGTCGGGCCGGGGACGACCATCCGGCAGATCTTCCGCCGGCTGGGCCTGCCCGAGTCGTTCGGAGCCGTCAACCAGATGCGGGTCAGGACCACCACGAGCTCCTTTCCGCATTTGCGCTCTCTCCCTCTGGAGCCGTGCCCGGCGCGGCCTGGAGATGAGGGCGAGGGAGGGAGAGAGGATCGCGACCGGAGCAATCTTGGCAAGCTTCGCCGGGTGGCGCCGAAACCCATTGCAATCGATTAGGGGAGGGAGCCGGATGATCGGTCCCACCCGGAGGTATTGATGCAGCATCAAGTTCAAGGTTTCCGGCTGTCGCCGCAGCAGCGCCGTCTCTGGCTCCTGGATGGAGCGGTGGACGGTGGGCAGGCGCAGTGCGCCATCCTCATCCGCGGCTCCCTGGACCCCGCGGCCCTCGAGCGAGCCCTCGCGCACGTCGTGGGACGCCATCACGTCCTGCGGACGACCTTCCACCAGGCGCCCGGTGTGCGCACCGCGTTCCAGGTGTTGGGGGAGCAACCCCTGTGGAGCTTCGAGAATGGCGCCACGGCACCGTCGGAGGGCGAGCCGCGGCAAATCGCCGAGCGCCTGCTGGCCGCGGAGCTCGGGCGGGTCTGCGACACCGAGCGGGGGCCGATCCTCCGCTCGCGGCTCGTCATCCTCGCGCCGCGGACGGCCCTCTGGACGCTGAGCCTGCCGTCGCTCGCCGCCGATCGCCGCTCGCTGAGCAACCTGTTCCGCGAGGTTGTCGCCGCTCTCGCGGGCGGCGAGACCGGGGGCGACGAGGATGTCCTCCAGTTCCTCAACGTCTCCGAGTGGCAGAACGATCTGTTGGACGACGAGGACGCGGCGGAAGGCCGGTCGTATTGGCGGCGGGTCGACCTCGAGATCGCGACGGCCGGTGGGCTGCCCGGCGAGACCCCCGCCGCCGGCGAATCCGGACGGCCCGTCGCGGCGCGGGTCCCCCTGACGCCGGAAGACCTGACGGCGCTGGCGGCGCTGGCGACGGAGGAGGTCCCGCTCCCGGCCGTGCTGCTCGCCGGCTGGCAGGCCCTGCTGGCGCGGCTGACCGGCCGCAACACGATCGGGCTCGGCGCCGTCCTCGATGGCCGCAAGTACGAGGACCTCGACGGTGCCGTCGGGCTGGTGGCGAGATCGGTGCCCCTCGTCGTCCAGGTCGACGCCGATCTCTCGTTCCGCCAGTTAGTGGGGAGGACCGCTCGCGGCCTCGCCGACGCCGCTCGCTGGCAGGAGTATTTCACCTGGGAGAGCGAGCGCGATGCCGCGCCTCCGCGCTTCGCCTTCGGCTTTGAAACGGAAGAGCTGCCGGCGGCCTGCTCGGCGGGCGGCTGCGAGCTCGAGATGGTGGCGACCGACGTCACGACCGAGCCCTTCGGAGCCCAGCTCGTCTGCCGGCACCAGGGCGGCGCCTGGTCGGCCGACGTCCGATGTGACGGCGCGCAATGGGCTCGCGAGGGCGCCGAGCTTCTCGCCGGCCGGCTGGCGGCCCTGCTCGCGGACGCCGCCAGCCGGCCTGAAGGGGCGGTCGGCGACCTCGTGGCGACCTCGCCGGCGGAGCGGGACTGGCTGGTCCGGACGCTGAACGACACCTCTTCCCCGGCGGCGGCGGACGCCTGTCTGCACGAGCTCGTCGCCGCCCGGACGGCCGAGCAGCCGGAGGCCACGGCGGCCCTCTGCCGCGGTCGCAGCCTCACCTTCTCGGAGCTCGATGCGCACGCCAACGCGTTGGCCCGCCGGCTGCGTGACCTGGGGGTCGGCCCGGAGATCGTCGTCGGCCTCTGCTCCGACCGGTCGCTGGAAGCTCTGGTGGGTGTGCTCGCCATCCTCAAGGCGGGAGGCGCCTACCTGCCCCTCGACCCCTCCTATCCCGCGCAGCGGTTGGGTTTCATGCTGGAAGAGGCCGGGGTTGCCGTGATCCTGGTCGACGAGCGACAAGCGCCGTCCTTGCCGCCGAGCGCCGCGGCGCTCGTGATCCTCGACGGCGTGGCTTCGGGGGATGCCGGGGGAGAGCCTCCGCCCTCCGTTGCGCTGACGCCGGAGAATCTGGCCTATGTGATCTATACCTCGGGCTCGACCGGACAACCCAAGGGAGTCATGGTTCCTCACCGGGGAGTCGTCAACTACCTCCGGTGGGCGGTCGACGCCTACGACGTCGCCGCGGGAGACGGTGCGCCTGTCCACTCGGCACTCGGCTTCGACCTGACCGTCACGAGCCTGTTCGCCCCTCTTCTCGCCGGGAGGAGCGTCGAGCTGCTGCCTCAGGACGAAGGTGTCGAGGCGCTCGCAGGCGCCCTCCAGAGCGGCCGGCGGTTCAGCTTCGTCAAGCTGACTCCCTCCCATCTCGACGTCCTCGACGAGCTGCTCGGCCACGGCGCGCCGCTCGCCGCCCAGATGCTGATCCTCGGCGGTGAGGCCCTGTTGGGCGAGCGCCTCGCACCCTGGCGCGAGCGCTCCCCCGGCCTGCGGCTGGTCAACGAGTACGGGCCCACCGAGACGGTCGTCGGCTGTGCGGTTGAGGAGGTGGCGGCTGGAATCCCGCCGCCGGGGCCGGTAGCGATCGGAGGCCCGGTCGCGAATGCTCGCCTCTTCGTTCTCGACCCGAGCCGGCAACTGGTGCCCCGGGGAGTCACCGGCGAGCTGTACGTCGGCGGTGTCGGGATGGCGCGCGGCTATCTCCGCCGGCCCGATCTGACGGCAGAACGCTTCGTTCCCGACCCTTGGAGCGGCGAGCCGGGGGAGCGTCTCTATCGCACGGGCGATCTGGTCCGCCATCGGGCCGGCGGGAGCCTCGAGTTCCTCGGACGTGCCGATCACCAGGTCAAGATTCGGGGCTTCCGGGTCGAGTTGGGCGAGATCGAGACGTTGCTCGCGCAAGCTCCGGGGGTGCGCCAGTGCGTCGTGGTCCTGGCCCGGGAGAGCGACCATCCCCGGCTCGTCGCCTACGTCGTGCCGGAGCCCGGAATCGCCATGGATCCCGATCAGCTCGCCGCCTTTCTGGCGGGAAGGCTGCCGGAGCACATGGTGCCTGCCGTCCTCGTACCGCTCCAGTTCATGCCGCTCACTGCCAATGGCAAGGTAGACCGGCCGCGGTTGCCCGCGCCGGAGCGCTCGGCTCCGGCCGGCACCTTCGAGCCCCCGCGGAGCCGCGAGGAGGTGGTCCTCGCCCGGATCTGGCAAGAGGTCCTCAGGCTCGAAAAGGTGGGGGTCCACGACAACTTCTTCCGCCTCGGCGGCGACTCGATTCTCGGCGTTCAGGTCATGGCGCGCGCCAACGAGGCCGGCCTCGGCCTGACCTCGCGCCAGCTCTTCCTGCATCAGACGATCGCTGAGCTGGCGGCGGTCGCCGGCACCGTGGACCGCCCGGCGGTGGATCAAGGGGCGGTCGCCGGACCGGTTCCGCTGACGCCGATCCAGGCCTGGTTCTTCGAGCAGGATCTGCCGGACCCACGATATTTCAACCAGTCGCTGCTCCTCGCGATGCCACAGACGATCGCGCCGCGAGTGATCGCCGCAGCGTTCGGCCACCTGCTGCGGCATCACGACGCCCTGCGGCTTCGGTTCGCCCGCGATGGGAGTGGGTGGAGACAGTGGAACGCTCCGCCCGACGACGCAGCCCCTTTCACCTGGATCGACCTCAGGGCCCTGCCGGCCCCGGTGCAGGCCCGGGCGCAAGAGGAGTCGGCCGGCGATGCGCAACGCAGCCTCGATCTCGCGGCGGGTCCGCTGCTGCGCGCCGTGCTTTTCGACAGGGGGGCCGAGGTTGCGCGGCGCCTTCTGGTCGTCGCGCATCACCTGGTCACGGACGGCGTCTCTTCCCGCATCCTGCTCGAAGACCTGCAGCAGAGCGTCCACAGCCTCGGCCGCGGTGAATCGCCCCGCCTGCCGGCGAAGACCGCATCCTACCAGCGCTGGGCGGAGGCGCTCGCGGCGCGCCTGCGCTCGGACGAGGTGGGTGAGGAGATGAGCTACTGGGCGTCGCCCGCCCGGCGCAGGATGCCGGCGCTTCCGGTGGATCATCCCGGTGGCGAGGACACGGTCGCTCTCCAGGGCACGGTGACCGTGTGGCTGGACGAGGAGGAAACCCGGCTCCTCCTCAAGGAGGTGCCGAGCGTCTATCACACCCAGATCAACGACGTGCTGCTCACCGGCCTGGTCGAAGCGTTCGCCGGCTGGACCGGCTCGCGCCGTTTGCTCGTCGACCTCGAGAGCCATGGCCGCGACGACCTGGGCCAAGATTTCGATGCTTCGCGTACGATCGGCTGGTTCACCGCTTTTTTCCCCGTGCTGCTGGACACCGAGGATACGGACGACCTCGGCGAGGCCCTCAAGGCGGTCAAGGAGCAACTCCGCGCCGTACCGCGCGGCGGGCTCGGGTTCGGCATGCTGCGGTACCTGAGCGACCTCCCGGCCCAGCGCGAGGCGTTGCTCGCGATGCCCAGGGCGGGGGTGATCTTCAACTACCTGGGTCAATTCGACCAGAACCTGCCGGAGGGTGCTCAGTTGGTGCCGCTGCGTGAGCCGATCGGGCCGGCCCGCGACCCGCGGGGCCGGCGCGCCCACGGAATCGCGATCAACAGCCGGGTTCTCGGCGGGCGCCTGATTTTCGATTGGTCCTACGGCGGAGGGATCTATCGCCGCGAGACCATCGAGCGCCTGGCGGGCGGGCTCATCGCGCGCCTGCAGGCGCTGCTGGCCCACTGCCGGTCGCCGGAGGCCGGCGGCTACACGCCGTCCGATTTCCCGCTCGCCCGTGTCGGACAGGAAGACCTGGACCGCGTCTTCGACGAAGTGGAGCTCGACGAGTGATCCCCGTCAAGGAGCTCCCCGCATCGTCTCCCTCCCGGGTCTCGCGCCCCCCTCGGGAGGGCCCGTCCTCCGTGCCGCTGGACCGGTCGCGCCCGAGCCAGGAAAGCGCCTGGCAGGGAGGGGTTCGCCATTCGCCGATCCCCGCGGACCTTCTGCCGAGCCTCCGCTCGCTCGCCGGGCAGCATAGAACCCGCCCCGCCGCCATCCCGCTCACGGCTTTCGTCGAGCTGCTGCGCCGCTATGACAGCGGCAGGAACGAGGTGGCGATCGCGGCCCTCGGCTCGGGAGCTGCGGGCCCCGGGAACGAGGCGATGATGCTGCTCTTCGACCTCGCCGGCGACGCCCGGGGAAGCGAGGGGGTCGGCGCGGCGGCGGAGGCTCTGGTCGCCATGGAGCGACGGGGCGAGGGTTGCCTCGCCGTGACACGGACCGCGGCGGGGTGGGTGCTGGCGGACGCCGCCGGCTGCGAGCCGCTGCGGGTCGCCTTCGCGGAGGCGCTCGCCGAGCCGCGTGCGGCGCTCGCCGGCTGCGATCTGGGGCTCGCGGTAACGGCCGGGCCCGCGACCCTCGAGCTGACCCTGGTCCATGACGCCGGCCATCTCGGCGGCGTGACGGTCGAGCGCGCGATGGGGCATCTCCAGCGCCTGATCGCCGGGCTGGTGCGCTCGCCGGAAGCCGTGCTCGCGAGCCTGCCGTGGCTCGCGGCCGCCGAGCGTCACCATCTGGTCTGTGAATGGAGCGCCCCGGCCGGTTTGCTGCCCGTGGCGCGCGGCGTCCGGGAGCTCTTCGCCGGCCAGGCCCTGCGGATGCCCGAGGCGACGGCCGTTCAGGTGGGTGAGGAGCGGCTGACCTACCGTGAGCTCGACCTGCGGGCATGGGAGCTCACCGGACGGTTGCGGGCGTTGGGGGTGCGGGCGGAATCGGTGGTCGGCCTCTGCGTGGAGCGCGGCTTCGAGATGGGCATCGGGATGCTGGCCGTCCTCGGAGCGGGAGCGGCGTATCTGCCGCTCGACCCGGACTACCCGGCCGAGCGCCTGGAGCTGATGATCGGAGAGACCGGCGCCCGGGTGATCCTCGCCGGCCCCGGCCTCGCCGGAAGACTGCCGAAGATGGAGATCCCCATCCTCGAGATCTCGCGTCATGGCGCGACGGACGACGGGCCCCGGGAGACCCCGGACGTCGACCTCCGCTGCGCCGCCTACGTCATCTACACCTCCGGCTCGACCGGGCGGCCCAAGGGGGTGGTCATCCCGCAGGTCGCACTGGCGAATCACGTGGTGACGGCCCTGGCCCGGTATGCGCTACGCTCCACCGATCGCGTGCTGCAGTTCACCTCCCCGAGCTTCGACGTGGCAGCCGAAGAGATCTTCCCGACCTGGCTCGCCGGCGCCACGCTGGTCTCCTGGCCGGGTAGCCGGTTGGCGTCGATCCCCGAGCTGGTCGGCTTTCTCGACGAGCATCGGATCACGGTCGCCAACATTCCCGCATCGCTCTGGCATGCATTGGCCCTGGAGCTCGACCGCGGTGGAGTGACGGCCGTGCCGGCGAGCCTCCGGCTGCTGGTGGTCGGCAACGAGATGGTGCTCGGCGAGCGCCTCCGGGACTGGACACGGGCGGTCGGCGACCGGATCGCCCTGGTGAACGCGTACGGTCCGACGGAGACGACGATCGGCGCCACCGTCTACCAGGCGACCCACGCGGAGGACGAGGCGTGCTCGCGCTCGGTACCGATCGGCAGACCCCTCGCGCCGGCCGAGGTCTATGTTCTGGACGAGCTCCTGGAGCCGGTGCCGATCGGGATTCCCGGACATCTCCATATCGGCGGGCACGACCTCGCCCGTGGCTACCTGCGCCGGCCGGCGCAGACCGCGGTCGCGTTCATCCCCGATCCGTGGAGCGGCCGGCCGGGCGCCCGCATGTACCGCACCGGTGACCTTGTCCGCCATCTGCCGGACGGCAACCTCGAGTTTCTCGGCCGGATCGACGCACAGGTCAAGGTCCGCGGTTTTCGGATCGAGCCGGGGGAGATCGAGGCGGCGCTCGCCGCCCATCCCGCCGTGCTCGAAGCGGCGGTCGTCGCCCGCGTGCGCTCGGGCGGCTCCGAGGAAGCCGGCGACGACCTCGAGCGGCTGGTCGAAGATCTCGCCAGCCTCCCCGGCGAGGTGGCGGAACGGCTGTTGAGCGAGTTGGAGGAGCTGCCGGCCGGTCCGGGGAAGCGGCCGGCCCGTAAAGGGAAGGTCTCTGCCTGGAAAGGGGCGCAGTTGACCGTGCGCCATCCTGATTTCGAATTGGCCTTGCGCAGCCTGCGCGACGACTTCATCCGTCCCCCCCAGACGATGCAGCGCCACTGGCTCCTGCAGCGCAGCCTCGACGAGCTCTCCGACGATCTGATCGAGCTCGACCGCCTGGCGGCCCGTTTCGTCGACGGCTCCGAGCGCGTCCTCATCCAGCAGCAATGGGAAGTGAGCCGTGCCGAGTACGACGACCGGCAACTGGTGATCGAGGGGCAGCAGGTGATGCAGGACTGGGAGCGGCCGCTGATGGAAGCGATGGCCCGCATCGTCACCGCGAGCCATGGGGACGTGCTGGAGGTCGGCTTCGGCATGGGGATCTCCGCGACCTGCATCCAGGAGCTGGGGGTCCGCTCGCACACCATCATCGAATTCAACGAGGACGTCATCCGGCAGTTCGAGGCCTGGCGCGGTGGTTATCCGGGGCGTGATATCCGCCTGGTGCACGGCCGCTGGGAAGCCGTCGCCGGCCAGCTCGGCAGTTATGACGGAGTCTTCTTCGATACCTACCCGACCGACGAGCGCGAGTTCGTCGAGCACGTGCTCAACAACGTGACCTTCGCCGAGCACTTTCTCCCGACCGCCGCCCGGTGCCTGCGGGAAGGAGGGGTGTTCACCTACTACACGAATGAGATCGACTCGTTCAGCCGCCGCCATCAAAGGCTGGTGCTCCGGCACTTCCGCAGCCTCGAGCTGAGCGTCGTACGGCCGCTCCTGCCCCCTGCCGACTGCAACTATTGGTGGGCCGATTCGATGATGGCCGTCAAGGCGGTGAGATGAAGACCGACGCTCTCGATCGCATCGCCGGGCTCCGCCGGCGGGTGTCCGCGCTGTCGCGCGAGAGGCGCGCCGTGCTGGCGGCGCGCCTCTCCAAGCATCGGGACGCCGGCGCCGCCGGGGAGAAGCATCTCGTGGCGTACCTCGTCAAGCGCCCGGGCGCCGACCTGACGGTGGAGGAGCTGCGGGGCTTCCTCGCGGGCCGGCTCCCGAGCTACATGGTGCCTTCGGCGTTCGTCAGCCTGCCGGCCCTCCCGCGGACCGCCGCGGGCAAGCTCGATCGTGCGGCGCTGCCGGAACCGGGGCACTCTCGCCCCACCTTGGGCGAGACGTACGTCGCGCCGCGGACGCCGCTCGAGGCGGCCCTGGCGGAGATCTGGTCGGAGCTCCTGGATCTCGACGAGGTCGGGGTGTACGACAACTTCTTCGATCTCGGCGGCGATTCCATCCTGAGCCTGCGGATCAGCGCCCAGGCCCGCGCCGTGGGGATCGAGCTCGATCCCCACGTCCTCTTCGCGCACCAGACGATCGCCGAGACGGCCGCCCGGATCGCCGCCGGGGGGGAGCAGCACTAGCGATGGCGAGCAAGAACGTCGAAGACGTCTACCCGTTGTCCCCGATCCAGGAGGGCATGCTCTTCCATGCCCTCTATGAACCGGGGACCGGGATCTATGTTTCGCAGGTCGCCTGCGTCTTCGAGGGCTTGCGGGCCGCGGCCTTCGTCGCGGCCTGGCAGCAGGTGGTCGATCGCCACACCGCGCTACGGACGGCGTTCGTCTGGAAGACCACCGAACGCCCCTTGCAGGTGGTCGCGAAGCGCGTCACCCTCGCCTGGACCGAGCAGGACTGGCGCCACCTCGATCCCGGCGAGCGGCAAGGGAGAATCGACGAGTACCTCGAGCGCGACCGGCTGCGGGAGTTCCAGCTGTCACGCGCTCCCCTCATGGCCTTTTCGCTCCTCCGTATCGGGGAGGAGCGCCATCAGTTCGTCTGGACCCATCATCACCTGCTGATCGACGGCTGGTCCGTGTCGCTGGTGATGCGGGAAGTGCTGACGATCTGTGCGGGGCGGCTGAGCGGAGGGGAGGCTCGGCTCGACCGTGCGCGTCCCTACCGCGCCTACATCGAGTGGTTGCAAAGGCAGGACATGGCGGCGGCCGAGAGTTTCTGGCGCAGCTCCCTGGCCGGCTTCACCGTCCCCACGCCGCTGGTCGACGACGGCGGGTCCGGACATCCCGGGGCGGGTCACGGCCAGGTCCGGCTCCAACTTCCGGCCGCGGCGACGGCCGCCATCCATACCTTCGCCCGGCAGCAGGGGCTGACGCTCAACACCCTGCTGCAGGGAGCCTGGGCGTTGCTCCTCGCCCGCTCGGGCGGCCAGCAGGACGTCATCTTCGGTGCCGTCAACTCCGGCCGGCCTCCCGAGCTGCGGGGAATCGAGGGCATCGTCGGCGTCTTCATCAATACGCTGCCCGTACGCGTCAAGGTCGGTGAGGAGAGCATCCTCCTCGACTGGCTCCGCCGGCTCCAGGCCGAACAGGCGGAGGCGAGAGAGTTCGAGTACAGCCCGCTCGCCAGGATTCAGGAATGGAGTGACATCCCCCTCGGAACGCCTCTCTTCGAGACCCTCTTCGTTCTCGAGAGCTACCCGATGGCCGAGTCGCCGCTCAACGGCGGCGCGAGCTTCAGGATCACCGACCTGCGGGTGAGCGAGATCTCCAACTACCCTCTGGCGCTCGTCGTCGCCCCCGGCGCGCGATTGAGCCTGAAGGCGCTCTTCGACCGCCAGCGGCTCGCCCCGGCCACTGCCCGGCGCCTGCTCGAGCAATTCGCCGCCGTGCTCGCCGCCTTCGCCGGCGCTCCCGGCGCTCCTCTCGCCCTGGTGCCGGCGATGATGGCGGCCGAGCGGCACCAGGTCGTGGTCGAGTGGAACGATACGGCGCGGGAGTATCCCGGCGAATCGACCGTTCACGGCTTGTTCGAGGAGCAGGCGCGGCGGCGCCCCGATACCGTCGCGATCGAAGCCGGCGGCGAGCGGCTCACCTACGCGGCGCTCGAACGCCGCGCCAATCGGCTGGCGCGCCATCTTCGCCGCTTCGGCGTCGGCCCCGACGTGCTCGTCGGCATGGCCGTCGAGCGTTCGATCGAGATGATCGTGGCGCTGCTCGCCATCCTCAAGGCCGGCGGCGCCTACCTCCCGTTGGATCCGACCCTGCCCGAGCAGCGCCTGCACCTGCTGCTCGAGGAGGCCCGGGTGGCGGCGGTCCTGGTGCGCGGTGGCTCGCTGCTGGCCACCGGGAGCCGCGGCGCCCGGCGGATCGATCTCGAGGCCTGCCGGCAGGAGATCGCGGGCGAGGACGCCGGGCCCCTCGACGTCGAAGTGGTGTCCGACAACCTGGTGTGGGTCATTTACACCTCGGGCTCGACCGGACGCCCAAAGGGGGTCGCGGTCCCGCATCGCGCGGCCATCCGCCTGGTCCGCAATACGGATTACGCGGAATTCGGTCCGGCCGAGACACTGCTGCAGTTCGCTCCCGTATTCTTCGATGCCTCGGCCATCGAGATCTGGGGGGCGCTGTTGAACGGCGGACGCCTGGTCCTCCCGGAGCCTGGTCTGCACTCGCTGGCCGAACTGGGTCGAATCATCCGCGAGAGCGCGGTCACCACCCTGTGGCTGACCGCCGGCCTGTTCCACCAGATGGTCGATGAGCGTCTGACCGATCTCGCGGGTCTGCGGCAATGGCTGGCCGGGGGAGATGCCCTCTCGGCCCCGCACGTCCGGCGGGCGATCGCCGGCCTGCCGGGCTGCCGTGTGATCGACGGTTACGGACCGACGGAGGACGGCGTACTGACCTGCTGCCATACGGCGACCCGCGAGAGCGTCGCCAGCCGGATGCCGATCGGCCGGGCCATCGCCAACACCACGGTCCATCTGCTCGACGCCGAGCGGCGCCCGGTGCCGATCGGTGTCGACGGCGAGCTCTGCGCCGGGGGAGATGGGTTGGCGCGAGGCTATTTCGGCCGCCCCGATCTCACCGCCGAGCGCTTCGTGCCGGACCCTCTCGCCACCCTGCCGGGAGCCCGGCTGTACCGCACCGGCGACCTGGTCCGGCGGCGCAGCGAGGGAACGATCGACTTTCTGGGCCGCATCGACCGCCAGGTCAAGATCCGTGGTGTCCGCATCGAGCCCGGAGAGATCGAGGCGGCGCTCATCGAGCAGCCGGAGCTCCAGGAGTCGCTCATCGTCGTCGATCGCTCGATCCCGTCGGACCCGCGCCTCATCGCCTATGTGGTCCCGCGTCCCGGCGTCGAGATCCAGATGGACAAGCTCAAGGCGCAACTCGCCACCCGCTTGCCGGCCTATATGGTGCCCGGGCTCTTCGTCGTCCTTCCCCGGCTGCCCCTGACCCGCAACGGCAAGATCGACCGCGCGGCGCTGCCGGTCCCCGAGACTCAGCGCCGGACGGTGCAGCTCGCCTTGCGCTCGCCGGTCGAGGAAGTGCTCGGCGGCCTGTGGTCTGATCTGCTGCGGGTCTCCGAGGTCGGCCCGGAAGACGACTTTTTCGCCCTCGGCGGGCATTCGCTGCTGGCTGTCCGCATGATCTCGCGGCTGCGCCAGATCTTCGGTGTCGAGCTGCCGTTGCGCAGTCTCTTCGAAAGCTCGACCGTGGGCGCCCTCGCTCTGACCCTCGAGGAGGCGATACGTGGCGGTCAGGTCGCCGGATGGCCGCCGCTCGAACCCGCGCCGCGGGGAGTGCCTCTACCCCTGTCACCCGCCCAGCAGCGGCTCTGGATGATGCAGCGGCTCTATCCCGGGAACGCCGACTACAACGTGCCTCAGGCGCTGCGCCTCACCGGCGACCTCGACCTGGGGGCCTTGTCGTGGACGCTGTCCGAGATCACGCGCCGTCACCAGGCGCTGCGGACGTCGTTCGTGGTCGTCGACGGGGAGCCGGCGCAGGTCGTGACTCCGGCGGTGGGGAAGTGGATCCCGCAGGCGGATCTCACCGCTCTGCCGCCCCATCTCCGGCGCTTGGAGCTCGACCGGCTCCTCGCCCACGAGCTCGAGCGGCCGTTCGATCTCACGGCGGGAGCGCCGTTGCGGGTGCTGGTCGCGGCGCTCGCCGCCGGCGAGCACGTCCTCCTGTTCGTGGCGCATCACATCGTCTGTGATGCCTGGTCGATGAGCATTCTGCTGCGCGAGGTGAGCGCTCTCTATCAGGCCGCGGTCGACGGCGCCCCCGCCCCCTTGCCCGAGCTCTCCTTGCAGTTCGCCGACTTCGCCGTCTGGCACCGGAGCTGGCTCCTGGGCGGCGAGCTCGAGCGGCAGCTCGCCTACTGGCGCCGCCAGCTCGCGGGTTGTCCACCGGCGCTCCAGTTGCCTGCCGACCGGCCGCGCAATCCCGCGGTGATCGCTCAAGGGGGCACCCTCCGCTTCACCGTCGACGCCGAGACCTGCTCCGCGCTGAAGCTCCATGCCCGGCAAGGGGGAGCCACGCTGTTCATGGTTCTGCTGGCGGCCTACGAGGCGATGCTCCAGCGCTATTCCGGACAGACCGACTTCGCCGTCGGCGTCCCCGTCGCCGGGCGCAACCGCCGCGAGGTCGAGGATCTGATCGGCTTCTTCGTCAATTCCCTGGTCATGCGGGCCGATCTGACGGGGGATCCGACGTTCCGCGAGCTCCTGGCCCGCGTGCGCGATACAGCCCTCGGCGCCTATGCCCATCAGGAGGTGCCCTTCGACGTCCTGGTCGAAGAGCTCCAGCCGGTGCGTCTGCCCGGCTGTGGCCCCTTTTTCCAGGTCACCTGCATGCTCCTCAACACGCCGCGGGCGCACCTGAGCCTCGAGGGGCTCGTCCTGGAGCCCCTGGAGCTCGAGAATCGGCGGCTCCGCTCGGACCTCCAGTTGCAGTTTCTGGAAGTTCCCACGGGCTTGCTGGGATCGTTCCACTACAACGCCAGCCTGTTCGAGCGGGAGCCGATCGAGGAGATGGGGGACCGGTTCCGCGCTCTCCTCGCCGGGGTGGCGCGCGACCCGGAAAAACGGCTCTCAGAGTACCAGTTGCTCGACGAGCGTGAGAGCGAGGCTCTCGCCGCCAGTTTCAACGAGGACTTGGAGGACGCATGAGCGGCGAGCGTACGGACGGCGGGCGCGGCAATCTGATCCAGATGTTCCGGTTGGCTGCGGAGAAGTGGCCGGAGGCGGTGGCCATCGCCGCGTCCGGCCAGGAGCTGACCTATGGCGAGTTGCGCCGCCGGGCCGATCGAGTGTCGACGGATTTGGCCGCCAGTGGCTTCACCCCGGGGTCGCTCCTACCGATCATCGCCTCCGACATCTCGGAGGTGGTCGTAGCCATGCTGGGTGCCCTCGGGGTGCGCGGTGTTTTCGTCCCGATCGCGCCCGACCTGCCTCCCGCCCGGCTGTCTCGTCTGCTCGAAGAGGTGGTCTCCCCCTGGATCTACGTCGAGTCCCGCTTCGCTCCGCTTCTGGCGGAGCACTGGCCGCGCTCCGCGCCTCCACCCATCGCATCCTGGTCAGGCGCGGGCGGTGGGCTGCCAGCGCCTTCCGTCGACCCCCAGCCGGACGATCTCTGCTATGTCGTCTTCACTTCGGGCTCGACGGGGGAGCCGAAGGGCATCGCCGGCCGGCTCAAGGGGATCGAGCACTTTGTCCGTTGGGAAATCGAGTTCCTGGATGTAGGCCCGGGGACGCGCGTCAGCCAGTTGACCTCACCCTCCTTCGACGCGGTGTTGCGCGACATCTTCGTACCGCTCGCCACCGGTGGAGTGGTGTGCGTGCCGGAGGATCGCAAGCAGGCCGCGGACGGGCGCTGGTTGGCGAGTTGGCTCGAGGAGCAGGACATCTCGGTGCTGCACTGCGTTCCTTCTCTCTTCAGAGGCCTGCTCAATGCCGTGCCGTCAGCTTCAAGTCTGCCGGCCCTTCGCCATGTGCTGCTGGCTGGCGAAAGGTTCTTGCCGGCCGATGCGGAGCGCTGGTTTGGCATCTTCGGCGAGCGGGTGCGACTCGTCAATCTCTACGGCCCGAGCGAGACGACGATGACCAAGTTCGTCCATGTCGTCCGGCCGTCCGATGCCAAGGCTCCGTCCATCCCGATCGGCAAGCCGATGCGGGGGGCGGCCGCGATCCTGATCGACGAGAATGGAAAGGCCTGTCCGCCTGGAGTGTCTGGCGAGATCCTCATCCGCACACCCTTCCGCAGCCTCGGCTATTTCCGCCGGCCGGATCTGACCCGCCAGGTCTTCATCCCCAACCCGTTCGGTAACGATCCCGAGGATCTCGTATACCGCACGGGGGACCTCGGTAGGCTCCTGCGGAGCGGCGAGTTCGAGTTCCTGGGGCGGCGGGACCATCAGGTCAAGATCCGGGGTGCGCGTGTCGAGCTCGGCGAGATCGAGGATCTGCTGCGCCGTCACCCGGCGATTGCGGACCAGGTGGTCGTGACGAGCGAGGAGACGGATGGCGGAGTTTCGCTTCTTGCCTACGTCGTCCTGTCCAGGCCGATCACGGCAACCGAGCTGCGAGCCTATTGTCTCGCAGCGTTGCCCGATTACATGGTGCCCTCCGTATTTGTCGTCCTCGATTCGTTGCCGCGGACGTTCAGCGGCAAGGTCGATCGGGGAGCGCTGCCGAAGCCTGACGTGGCGGCGGCAACCGTAAGTGGGGAAGATTCCTACGCCCATGGGCCGGTGGAGGAGCTGATCGCGACGATCTGGGAAGAGGTTTTGGGGCGAGAGGGGATCGGCCGCAAGGAGGATTTCTTCGCTCTTGGCGGCCATTCACTGCTGGCTGGGCGAGTGCTCAACCGGGTGCAGGCGACCTTCGGAGTCGAAGTACCCTTGAAGGCTCTGGTCGAGGCACCGACGATCGCCGATCTTAGCGTAGTGGTTCAAGGATGCCGCGGCGCGGGTGCCGCCGCCGGTCCCCCGCTCGAACGCCTCGAGGGGGAGCCCACAGTGCCCTCTTTCGCCCAGGAACGCCTCTGGTTCCTAGCGCAGCTCTCTCCGGAGAGCTCGACCTACAATTTGCCGAGCCATGTGCTGCTCGAGGGACCGCTCGATCTCGCAGCACTCGCGCGCACCTTCGCTGAAGTCGTCCGGCGTCATGACGTCCTGCGTTCGTGGCTACCCGAGTCCGCCGGAAGACCTGTGGTCGCCGTGGGACCGGCTGAGCTTCACCCTCTTTCGGTGGTGGCTCTCGATGGGTTGCCGGAGGCTGTCCGAGAGGGTGAGATCCTGCGGCTCGCGAACGCTGAGGCGCGGCGCCCGTTCCAGTTGGACCGCGGACCTCTCTTCCGGGTGTCCGTGGTGCGACTCTCGTCTGCAAGTCACGCCCTGCTCGCGACCATGCATCACATTGTGGGTGACGCCTGGTCCACGGCCGTCCTGATCCGTGAGGTGTCGGCGCTGTATCCGGCATTTGCCCGTGGCAACGTCTCGCCGTTGCCGGAGCTACCCGTGCGTTATCGCGACTGGGCCGCGTGGCAGAGACGCTGGCTAGAGAGCGCGGCGGCAGCCACATCGCTCGGTCACTGGCGGCAGCGTCTCGCCGGCGTTCCGGCCCTGCTGAACCTCCCGTCCGATCGCCCTCGCCCCGCGGTCCAGCGCTACCGGGGTGGCCGGGTTCCGATCCATCTGTCGCGCCACCTGGCGTCCGACCTCGAAGCTCTGGGCCGCCGCGAGGGCGCGACCCTATTCATGATCCTACTCGCCGGGTTCATGGCCCTGTTGCACCGCGAGACCGGCGAGGTCGATCTGCCCGTCGGGGTGCCCACGGCCGGGCGCAGGCACCTGGAGACGGAAGGGCTCATCGGCCTTTTCGTCAACACGCTGGTGATGCGTGGTGATCTGCGGGGAGATCCGACGACGAGCGAGCTGCTGGCCCGGGTTCGCGCCCTGGTTCTCGAAGCGGATGCCTACCAGACGCTCCCTTTCGAGAAGATCGTCGAAGCCATTCAGCCACAGCGCAGCTTGGCCCATTCGCCCCTTTTCCAGGTGATGCTCGTTCTGCAGAACGCACCTCGCGAGACACTTGAGCTGCCAGAGCTACGGCTTCGTTTGCTGCCGGGGGATACCCGTGGCGCCAAGTTCGATTGGACGCTGTCGCTGGTCGAGGGGAGAGAGGGGCTCAGGGGGATGTTCGAGTACAACAGCGACATCTTCGATCGCGCGACCGCGAAACGGGCCGTCCTCGGCCTGGAGCGCCTGCTTGCCAGCCTGGCGGCGGACCCGAGCTGCAGGATCTCGGATCTCGCTCTACTGAGTGAAGCGGAGCGGCATCAGTTGCTTGCGGAGTGGAACGACACCCGGAGGCTCTATCCCGATCGAAGCTTGCTGCACGATGCCATTGCACGGCAGGCCCGCCTCGATCCGGATCGGATCGCCCTCGAATACGAGGACGCCTATCTTTCCTATCGCGACCTCGACGGGCTGGCGAACCGCCTCGCCAGCCGGCTTCGGAGGTTGGGGGTGGGCCCCGGAGCTCTGGTCGGAGTCTTTATGGAGCGCTCGGACGCGATGGTCGTGTCGCTCCTCGCGGTGCTCAAGGCGGGAGCTGCCTATGTGCCGTTGGATCCGACCTATCCGGCTGAGCGCCTGGCCTTCATGGTGGAAGATTCGCGGGTCGAGGTTCTCCTGACTCAGCGACGGTTCGCGGAGGGTCTTGCGCGGACGCACGCGCAGATCCTCGCCGTCGATACGGAAGAAGCCGGCCTAGCCGGCGAGAGTCCGGAGGTCCCGGAGATCGCGCTCAGCGACGAGGACCTCGCCTATGTGATCTACACCTCCGGCTCGACCGGCAGGCCCAAGGCCGCGATGAACACGCACGGCGCGATCCGCAACCGACTGCTTTGGATGCAGGATGTCTTCGGCCTGACTGCTGAAGACCGGGTGTTGCAGAAAACTCCTTTCAGCTTCGACGTTTCCGTTTGGGAGTTCTTCTGGCCCCTGATGGTGGGGGCGCGCCTCGTGATCGCTCGGCCGGGAGGGCACCAGGACACCGGCTACCTGGTCGAAAGAATCGTCTCCTCCGGAGTTACGACCCTGCATTTCGTGCCCGCGATGCTCCAGGCCTTTCTTGACGAGCCCAGGATCGAGCGTTGCACCTCTCTGCGGCGCGTGATCAGCAGCGGCGAGGCACTTTCGAATGTCACTGCCCAACGCCTCTTCTCTCGCTCGGATGCCATTCTGGCCAATCTCTACGGGCCGACCGAGGCAGCGGTTGACGTCGCCTCCCGCACCTGCGTGCGGGGCGAAGTTGGTCCATTCGTACCCCTCGGGCGGCCGATCGCCAACACCGGACTCTTGGTGCTCGACCGTAACTTCGCGCCTATCCCCGTCGGGGTTTCCGGCGAGCTTTACATCGGAGGAGAAGCGGTGGGGCGCGGCTATCTGCGCCGTCCTGACCTCACGGCCGAGCGCTTCGTCCCTGATCCCTGGAGCGGCGCTCCCGGGGCGAGGCTCTATCGCACCGGCGATCTCGCTCGCCTCCTGCCCACGGGCGAGATCGACTACCTGGGCCGCATCGACCACCAGGTCAAGATTCGCGGTTTCCGGATTGAGCTGGGAGAGATCGAGGCCGCCTTGAGAGAGCATTTGGCGGTCCGCGAAAGCGCCGTGCTGGTGCGCGAGGATGTTCCGGGCGATCGTCGTCTGGTGGCCTATCTGGGGCTGGGCGAGAGCCCGGCTCCTCCGTTGACCGAGCTGCGAGCCCTGCTCGTGCGACGGCTGCCTGAATACATGATTCCGACGAGTTTCGTGATGATGCATGCTCTGCCGCTTTCGCCCAACGGCAAGCTCGACATCCCTGCGCTCCCGCCACCGGAAGCGGTACCGAGAAGCGCGGGAGCCCCTCCGGAAACTCCCACTGAGCAGGAGGTGGCCGGGATCTGGGCCGAGGTGCTTCGTCTCGAGACCATCGGCCGCGACGACGATTTCTTTGCCCTCGGCGGGCACTCGTTATTGGCGACCCAGGTACTCGCTCGTTTGCGCAGCCGTCTCGGCGTCGGGCTTTCTCTCGGGGAGTTTTTCCAAGGTCCGACGGTCCGGGTTCTGGCGGAACGGATCGAGGAGGCGTTGCTCGCCCAACTCGGGGACGACCGTGTGGATGAGATGCTGTCGCTGCTCGAAGGGTTGGACGACGAGCAGGCGGCGGCCCTACTGACGACGAACGACGACGTGATCAAGTCCGTCGTGATCGAGGAATGAGGAGCAGCTTTGCCACCGACCGTACAGCAGAAGTTTGACGAAATGGCGGAGCTCTTTGCTGGCGCTGCCGCCATCGAGGGAGCTACCGGGGTTGTGTCCTACGGCGAGCTGCGCCGCCGTGCCGATGCCGTTGCCGACCGGCTCGTGACCTCTCGCATACCGCGGGGCGCGAGAATCCCGATCCTGGTCAACGACCCGGCGGATCTGATCCCCGCCGTGCTCGCGGTGCTCAAAGCAGGTTGCACCTTCGTTTCTCTCGACCCGAGGCTTCCAGACGCCCGACTGCGTGCCATCGTCGCTCAGGTGGAGCCGGCGTGCTTCATTACCATGCAGGCGTTATCAGCCCGACTGGCCAGATTTCTGCCTGAAAGTCCGGGAAGATCCCTGGCCGTCTGCCTGGACGCGGTTGAGATTGTCACTGAGGGTCCTTTCGACTTTTTGCCCGCGGCCGCAGGAGACTCCTCGCCACTGCAAGCGCGCTCCGAGCCGGACGACCCCTGTTACATCTATTTCACCTCTGGCTCGACCGGCCGTCCGAAGGGGATTGTTGGCCGCCTCAAGGCTATCGACCATTTCGTGAGGTGGGAGATTGGAGCGCTCGGGCTAGGGGCTGGATGCCGGGTGAGCCAACTCGCCGGGCCCGGATTTGACGCCTGGCTACGCGATGTCTTCGTGCCGCTCTGCTCTGGCGGTACCGTCTGCACTCCAGAAAGCTGGGATCTGGCGAGCGATCCGGGCCGACTGGCGCGGTGGGTCGACGAGCACCGGATCGAGGTGGTCCACTGCGTGCCATCGGTATTCCGGGCTCTGCTCTCCGCGGCCGAGGGGCTGCGGTTCGCTGCGTTGCGCCAAGTACTACTCGCCGGGGAGCGTCTGCTGCCGCGCGATGTGAGGCGCGCGCTCGAAGTCTTCGGCCCAAGGGTCAAGCTGGTCAATCTCTACGGGCCCAGCGAGACCACGATGACCAAGCTCGCGTACTTCGTCAAGCCGGAGGACGCCGGTCGTGCCGCGATCCCGATCGGCCGGCCGATCCCGGGGGCTCGTGCGGTGCTGATGAACGAGCAGCAGCGTCCTTGCGCACCGGGAGAGACGGGCGAGATCCTCATCCGGACGCCCTTTCGTTCCCACGGCTATCTCGGCGACCGGGATTTGACCCGACGGGTCTTCATCTCCAATCCGCTCAGTGACGATCCGGATGACCTTGTGTTCGTGACCGGCGATTTCGCGCGCCTGCTGCCGAGTGGCGATTTCGAGTTCCTGGGGCGGCGCGACGACCAAGTGAAGATCAACGGAATACGCCTGGAGCTGGCGGAGGTCGAGGGGTGCTTGCGTGAGCACCCCTCGGTACGCGATGCCGCCATGCTGCCTTTCGAGGGGCACGATGGTACGACTCTCGTTGCCGCCTTCGTCGTGCTCGGTGAAGAGATCGATACCGCTGCCTTGCGGCGGTTCTGTGCACTCTGGCTGCCGGAGACGGCTCTTCCTGCACAGATCGTAAGGCTGGAGCAACTCCCCCGTACCCACAGCGGCAAGGTCGACTTCGCCGCCCTGCGCAAGCTTGCCATGACGATGAATCGTGGTGAGGGCAGAGCAGCTCTCGACGAAGTCGAGTCCCTGCTCGCCGGGCTTTGGGCGAAGGGTCTCGGGGTCGAGCAGGTTCTGCCTGGCGACGACCTTTTCGCCCTGGGTGCCCATTCGTTGCTCGTCACGCGCCTGACTGCCGGGATCAATCAGGCTTTCGGCATCGACCTGCCTCTGCGCACCGCCTTCGAGCGACGTACCGTCGCCTCCCAGGCGGAAGCAGTGCGGTCGGCTTTGGGCGGCGAACGCCTTCCCGCGATCGAGCGGTTGCCTCGGGACCGCGGACTGCCTCTCTCCTTTGCCCAGGAACGGCTCTGGTTCATGGTGCGCCTGGCGCCCGGAAATCCTTCTTACAACACCTCGCGTCCACTGCTCCTCGAGGGATCTCTCGAGCTCGGCCTGCTCGCGCGGAGTCTCGACGAGGTCCGTTGCCGGCATGAAACGCTGCGCACCACTTTTCGAGAAGTCGCCGGCTGTCCGGTGCAGGTCGTCGAGCCCTTCCAGCCGACATCGCCGCCCCCGCTCATCGATCTCAGTGCCCTGGCGACCCCTGTTGCGGAAGCTGAGGCGCGAAGACTGGCCTGCGCGAGCGCACGGCGGCCTTTCGATCTCGAGCGCGGGTCGCTGTTGCGGGTCACAACCTTCCGGCTCGCCGAGAGCCGGTGGGTGCTGCTGCTGACCATGCATCATATCGTGAGCGATGGCTGGTCGATGGGGCTGCTGGTGCGGGAGACCGCAACAGTCTATGGGGCGCTGGCGACCGGCTGCTGTGCACGGCTCGCCGAGCTGCCTGCGGGCTACGCCGACATCGCCGTCTGGCAGCGCTCCTGGCTCACTGGCGCGCGCCTGGAAAGACATCTCGACTTCTGGCGCCGCGAGCTTGCTGGCGCGCCGCCTTTCCTTGAGCTGCCCACGGATCACCGGCGGCCGGAGTCCCCCAACTTCCGCGGCGGCATGGTGACTCGGCGGTTGTCTGGTGAAATTACGTCTCGCCTGCGCGATGTGGCACGGGGTGAAGACGCCACCCTCTTCTTGACGCTGCTGGCGGCCTTCGCGGTTCTCCTCGGCCAGTGGGCGGAGCAGGACGACCTGGTGCTGGGGATTGACCTCCTTGGCCGCACCCAAGTCGAGATGGAGGGACTCATCGGCTATTTTTCAACCCAGCTTCCGGTCCGAATCCAGCTCATCGGAGACCCGACGTTTCGCCAGTTGATCGCGCGCGTCCGAGCGTCTGTTCTAGGCGTCTACGCTAATCAGCACCTGCCATTCCAGCGGCTTGTGGAGGCGCTGAGACCTCCCCGCGATCCGCGTCGCAATCCCATATTCCAGGTGATGTTCAGTTATGTGGAACGCCAGCGATCGAGGCTTGATCTCGGCGGCGTCGCAGTCACCGCGTTCCCGATTGAAACCGAGCGGGCTCGTTTCGATGTGACGTTATATGCGGTACTCGAGGAGGGAGAGCTCTCCTTTCAATTGGAGTACAGCCGTGACCTCTTCGAAGAATCCTCGGTTGCCGTGCTGCTCGCGCGCTTCGAAGCGTTGCTCGGGCACCTCGCGGCTCACCCGGAAGAGAGGGTGAGGGGGATCGCCTGGTCCAGCACGCTCGAGAAGGTGGCGCGGGAGAGCCGCCGGCAAACGCGAGAGGGTCTGAACCGTGAGCTCCTCCGGCGGGTACAAACGACCCGGTCATCAGAATTTCCCCTTCAGGAGGCCCGGCATCGGGATTAAGGAGTTATCAATCAAACAGATTGAAGGTTTCCGTCTTTCGCCGCAGCAACGGCGAGCCTGGCTGCTTCAAGGTGGAGAACCGCCGCGGGTCAGCCGAATCATCGTGCGTCTTGCCGGTCTTCTCGATGACGAAACGTTGGGGCATGCGTTTGCGTCGTTGTTGCGGCACGAGATCCTGCGGACGCGGTTCGTCCGAACACCGGGCGTCCGTCTGCCGCTCCAGGTTGTCGATGACGAAGGCCGCGTCGATTGGCGGCGCCTCGAATCCGCCGGGGGAGATCCTTTGGCCCGACTGGACGCCGAGGCTTCGGCTCCGTTCGATCTGGGGACCGGGCCGGTGCTGCGCGGCCGTCTGCTGTCGCTGAGCCCGGATGAGCACCTGCTGGCGATTTCGGCTCCGATCCTGTGTGCCGATGGGGCGAGCCTCGACGCGCTGGTGCGGGAGCTCTTCCTCGCCGCGTTCCAAAGCGGCGGAATGACGCAGGAGCCCTTGCAGTACGCACAGTTCTCTGAATGGCAGCACCAGCTTCTCGAAGATCCCAACAACGCGCCGGGAGCGGTGTTCTGGCGCCGGTTCGACCCGGCCGAGCGAGTCTTCGACCTGCCGCTGGCGCGGAGCGCAGAGGGGACCGCTTCCCTGGCCGCTCACGAGCTGCCGCTGTCGCCGGAGCTGCGGACCTCGGCCGCCGAGATCGCCTCCGATCTCGGCGCCAGCCTGGCGGACGTGCTGCTGGCCGCCTGGCAGGTTCTGCTCTGGCGGCTCACGGGCCGCCGGCCCCTTGTGGGGCGCCTCCACGAAGGGCGCAAATACGAGGAGCTGTTCGGCGGCATCGGTCTCTACGCTCTCTGGTTACCCGTCTTAAACCATTGCGAAACAGGAGTGGCTTTCCATGAAGTGGTGCGCCAGGTCGTGAGCGCGTCAGCCGATGCCGACGAGTGGCAAGAGTGCTACGTTGAGCGCACGGGCGACGGTTCACCGGTCCTTTTCTCCGCGGGTTTCGCCTGGGAGCGCGTCCCGGAGCCTCCAGAATGCCCCGGGCTCAATATGTCGCTGATTCTTCGGCGGACGGACCTGGAGCCCTGTATTGTGGCGCTCGCCTTTTTGGATGGTCCGGACGGGATCCAGGGCAAGCTGCTGTCCGACCTCGGGCGACTCACGCCGGAACAGACGGTGCTCCTGGGGCAACGCTACTTGGCGCTGCTCGCCCGGCTCGTCGCCGATCCGGCGCTCTCGGTGGAGCGCGGTGACCTGTTGACCATGGATGAGCGCCGTCGCCTGCTGGTCGACTTCTGCTCGACGCTGCGCCCCTACCCGCGTGACGCGACGCTGGTCCAGCTCATCGAGCAACAGGTCGATCGAGGGCCCGCGAGAACCGCCGCCGTCTGTGGAGAACAGTCGCTCAGCTACGAGGACCTCGACCGGCTCGCGAATCGTCTGGCGCATCGGCTGCGGCGTTTGGGTGTCGAGGCGGGCGCGATCGTCGCCGTCCTGCTCGAGCGGTCTCTCGAATTCCTGATAGCCGTCCTCGGCATCAGCAAGGCCGGAGGCGCTTTCCTGCCGATCGACCCCAGTCAGCCGCGGGAGCGTCTGGGGTTCATACTTTTGGACGCTGGCGCCGGTCTCGTGGTCACGCGCCGCTCTCTCGCGAGCCTGCTGCCGGAGAGCGCGCGGTCCATGGCGTTGGATGCCGAGCGCGAGGCCCTGCTCGGAGAGAACGCCGAACGTCCGGCTTCGCTAGCGGGACCCGAGAGCCTGGTTTACGTCCTCTACACCTCCGGCTCGACCGGCCGGCCGAAGGGCGTCATGGTGCAGCACCGTGCGCTGGTCAATTACCTGACCTGGGCCGCCGAAACGTACGCCATCTCAGCGGGCAATGGCGCGCCGGTACACTCGTCCGTGGGCTTCGACCTGACGCTGACCGCATTGCTCGGGCCTCTGGTCGCGGGACGTGCTGTCACGCTGCTGCCGGAGGAGCCCGCGGTCGAAGAGCTGCACCGGTTGCTGCGCGGGAAAAGCGAGTTCAGCTTGCTGAAACTGACCCCTTCCCATCTGCGCCTGATCGCCTTGTCCTTGACCCCGGAAGAGAGAGCTCGGGCCGCCGCCTGCCTCGTCGTCGGAGGAGAGGCGCTGTCCGCCGACGCCGTCGAGATCTGGCGTCGGCAAGCGCCCGAGGTGCGCATCTTCAACGAGTATGGGCCGACCGAGACCACGGTGGGTTGCTGCGTCCACGAATTGTTGCCGAGTGAGACTCCCACCGGCTCGATCCCGATCGGGCGGCCGATCGCCAATACGCGGATCTACCTGCTCGATGGCGCTCTGCAACCGGTTCCGGAGGGAGTCCCCGGGGAACTGTTCGTCGGCGGTGACGGCGTGGCGCAGGGCTACTTCGGGATGCCGGACCTGACGGCCGAGCGTTTCGTTCCTGATCCCGTGGGCGATGAACCAGGCGCGCGGCTCTACCGGACAGGCGACCTTGCCCGTCACCTTCCCGAAGGCGTGCTGGAGTTTCTCGGCCGTCTCGACGAACAGCTCAAGATCCGTGGTTACCGGATCGAGCCGGGTGAGATCGAAGCCGCGCTGGGTCAACATCCGCAAGTCCGCGAGGCGGCTGCCGCGCTGTGGGAGCCGGCCCCAGGCGACCGGCGGCTCGTCGCCTACGTGGTGCCGTCCAGCAGCTCTCCGTTGCCGACGCTCCACGAGTTGCGGACGTTCCTGGCGCGTAAGCTGCCGGAATACATGCTGCCTTCGGCGCTCGTGAGCCTCGCGGCGATGCCCTTATCCAAGAACGGCAAGATCGACCGCCAGGCGTTGCCGGCGCCCGATGCAGGACGGCCGGACCAGCGGGCCCTGTTCGTCCCCCCCGACACCGAGACCGAGGTGGAGATCGCTGCGACTTGGAAGCGCCTGCTGCGTCTCGACAGGATCGGGAGCGACGACAACTTCTTCGATCTGGGAGGTCACTCGCTGCTCGCCGTGCAAGCCTTGGCCGAGTTGCGTGCTCACCTGGGGGTCGAGCTCGGTCTCCAGGAGTTCTTCGCGATGCCGACGGTACGCACCCTGGCGGCCCGCGTCGACGAGGATCTGATGAGCAAGGCTGGCGGTGACCTCGACGGTATGCTGGATCTGTTTGAAGCCATGGATGAAGTTGAAGCCGAGCGCCTGCGGGGTGAAAAACGGCGCGAGGCGGGCCAGGAGAACCGATGAGCGAGACCACTGAAGAAATTCACTCCCGCCAGGAGCGGCTCAACAGGCTCTCACCTGCCAAGCGGGCCTTACTGCTGCGTGCCTTGAAGCAGGGCGCCACGGTGACGGCGGAGGAGCAGAAGATCCAACGGCGCGGTGCGGGGGAGGCCTGGCCTCTTTCTTTCGGCCAGCAGCGGCTCTGGTTCCTGGATCAAATGGAACCGGGCACCTCTCTCTACAACATACCGACGGCCCTGCGATTGATCGGACACCTCGATATCCAGGCCCTCGTTCTCAGCCTCAACCAGGTCGTGATGCGCCACGAGGCGTTGCGTACGGAGTTCCGGCTGGCCGATGGAGGCCCGGTCCAGGTGGTGCTCCCGGCTCTCGGGGTGCCGCTGCCACTCGTCGACCTGAGTGGGCTTCCGGGCGAACGCCGGGAGTCGACGGCGGTCCTGCTCGCTTCTCGAGAGACGAGCCGTGCCTTCGATCTCCGTCGCGCGCCGCTGCTGCGTGCGCTTCTGCTCCGCCTGGAGGAAAGGGAGCACATCGCTACCTTGACCGTCCACCATATCGTGAGCGATGCCTGGTCCAAGGGGGTGCTGGTCCGCGACCTGACGACCCTTTACCGGGCGGCGGTGAGCGGGGAGGAGACGATGCTGCCGGCCCTGCCGATCCAGTACGCGGACTTCGCCGTCTGGCAGCGCGACTGGTTGTCGGGTGACGAGCTCGAGCGGCAGCTCGGCTACTGGCGCCGGCAGCTCACTCCCGAGGCGCCGGCGCTCGAGTTGCCGCTCGATCGGGCGCGGCCGCCGGTCCAGAGCTTCCGCGGAGCCAGCCTCTCCTTCTCGCTGTCCGGCCCGCTCACGGCGGCCATCCGGGGGCTCGCCCAGCGCGAGGGGACGACCCTGTTCGTGGTCCTGCTGGCGGCTTTCCAGGCGCTCCTGCATCGCATCAGCGGCCAGGACGACGTCGTCGCCGGCTCGCCGATCGCCGGGCGCACCCGCGCCGAGGTCGCCGAGCTGATCGGCTTCTTCATCAACACGCTGGTCCTGCGGACCGCTTTCGATGGCGCTCCCGATTTCACCGCGACGCTGCGCCGTGCGCACCGGGCGGTCATCGCCGCCGCCGATCACCAGGACGTCCCCTTCGAGAAGCTCGTCGACGAGATCAAGCCTGCCCGCGATCTCAGCCGCACGCCGCTGTTTCAGGTGATGCTGGTGCTGCAGAACACTCCGCGGGAGGAGCTCGACCTGCCGGGGCTCGCGGTGCGGCCCGTCGAGCTGCGGGCGACGATGTCGAAGTTCGACCTCGTCCTCTCGATGACCGAGGCCGGCGATCGATTGCGCGGCGGCCTCGGGTTCATGACCGACCTCTTCGACGGCTCGACGGTGGCGCGCCTGGCGGGACACTTCGAGACTTTGCTGCTGGGGCTGGTCGCCGACCCCGGGCAGCCCGTCGCGGCGCTGCCGCTGCTCGCGGCGGCGGAGCGCCATCAGCTCGCGCGGGAGTGGAGCGGCGGCGCTTTCGCCGCACAGGCCGGCGAATGCCTGCCACAAGCCTTTTCCCGCCAGGTGGCGCTGCAGCGGGATGCCGTGGCCGTCGTCTGCGGCGACGTGCGTCTGACCTACGGCGACCTTGAGGCGCGGGCCAACCGTCTGGCCCACCACCTGCAGGCACGTGGCGTCGGTCCCGAGGTCGTCGTCGGCCTCCTTCTCGAACGTTCGATCGAGGCGGTCGTGGGCATGCTGGGCATCGTCAAGGCGGGCGGCGCCTACCTGCCGCTCGAGCCGGACCAGTCGACCGAGCGCCTCAAGCTGATGCTCGCCGACGCCGGAGCGGAGCTCGCCATCACCGAGCGCCGTCTCGCGCGCTCTCTGCCCTCCGGCCTCGCCCGGGTGGTGCTCGACGAGGATGGCGCGGAGATCGCCGGACGGCCCGCCACCGCGCCGAACCTGGCGACGCCGCCGGAGGGCCTGGCCTACGTGATCTTTACCTCCGGGTCCACCGGCAGGCCGAAGGGGGTCGCCATCCCCCACGCCAACGTGACGCGGCTCGTGGCGGTCAACGCGCGGCTCTTCGGCTTCACCGCTCAGGACGTGTGGACGGTCTTCCACTCCTTCGCCTTCGACTACGCGGTGTGGGAGCTGTGGGGAGCGCTGCTCACCGGCGGCCGGACGGTGATCGTCGACTATTGGACCTGCCGCACGCCGGAGGCCTTCTGTGCTCTGCTGCGGCGGGAACGGGTGACGATCCTCAGCCAGACCCCGTCCGCCTTCCGGTCGCTGATCCCGGCTGAGGCGGCGACCGGCCAGCCCGGCGACCTGGCGCTCCGCAGCGTCGTTTTCGGCGGCGAGGCCCTCGAGCCGGCGATGCTCGCGCCCTGGTTCGAGCGCCATGGCGACCGCTCGCCGCGGCTGGTCAACATGTACGGCATCACCGAGACGACGGTGCACACGACGTTGCGCGCGCTACGGACGAGCGACTCGCCAGGCGGCAGCCTGATCGGCGCTCCGTTGCCGGAATGGCGTATCCATCTGCTCGATGCCATGTCCCAACTGGTCCCCGCCGGCGTGCGGGGCGAGATTTGCGTCGGCGGAGCCGGCGTGGCTCGCGGGTATCTGAACCGGCCGGACCTGACCGCCGAGCGCTTCGTCCCCGACCCTTTCGCCGCCGTGCCCGGCGAGCGATTGTACCGCTCCGGCGACCTCGCCAGGTACCGGCCGGACGGCGACCTCGAGTACCTCGGCCGCATCGACCATCAGATCAAGATCCGTGGCTTTCGCATCGAGCCGGGCGAGATCGTCGCGGCGCTGCTGCAACACCCCCGGGTGAAGGAAGCCGTGGTCGTCGCCCGGGCCGAGGCGTCGGGCGCGAAACGCCTGGTGGCCTACGTCGTCCCAGCTCCGGGCGGCCCGCTCGCGGCGAGCGAGCTGCGTCCCTTCCTCTCCGCACGGTTGCCGGACCATATGGTGCCGGCCGCCTCCGTGCTCCTCGACGCCCTGCCGCTGACGCCGAACGGCAAGCTCGATCGCCGGGCCCTCCCGGACCCCGAAGGCGACACGGCCGCTCGCGCGGCGGCCTACCTCGCCCCCGGCACGCCGGCCGAGCAGGCCCTCGCCGCCGTTTGGCAGGAGGTGCTACGCGTCGAGCGGGTGGGGATCCGCGACAATTTCTTCGAGCTCGGCGGCGATTCCATCCTCTGCATCCAGATCGTTTCGCGGAGCGCCCGGGCCGGCCTGCACATCACCCCGAAGCAGATGTTTCAGCATCAGACGGTGGCCGAGCTGGCGGCGGCGGCCGCCGCCGCACCGGTGGTCGTCGCCGAGCAGGGGATCGTCGCCGGCGAGCTTCCCCTGACACCGATCCAGTCGTGGTTCTTCGCACCGTCGCCCGCGGAGCCGCACCACAACAACCAGGCCGTGATGGTTGAGGTCGGCGAGGAGCTCACCGCCGGGCGCCTGCCGGCCCTGTCCAGGGCCTTGCTGGCGCAGCACGACACCTTGCGGCTCCGCTTCGAGCGGCGCGCGGACGGGAGCTGGCGGCAGCTCCTCTCCGGGATCGACGGCGAGCCGCCGAGCTCGACGCTCGACCTCTCCGGGTTGCCCGCGCCGCGGCGCCGCGGCGCCCTCGAGGCCGCCGCCGGCGAGGTCCAGGCGAGCCTCGACCTCGCCGGCGGGCCGCTCGTCCGCCTGGTGCTCTTCGCCTACGGGCCGCCCGAGCCGTCCCGCCTGCTCCTGGTGGCCCACCACCTGGCGGTCGACGGCGTCTCCTGGCGCATCCTCCTCGAGGACCTGGCGCAGGCCTGCCACGACCTGCGCGACAGGAGGCGGATCGCGCTCCCTCGGAAGACGACGTCCTACAAGGCCTGGGCGGAGAGGCTGGCCCTCTACGCCGGCTCCGCCGCTCTCCTGGGACAGCTCGATGCCTGGAAGGTGGCGTCGCGGCCAGCCGGGGAATCGTTGCCGCTCGACCATCCGCGGGGAGCGAACCAGGTCGCCTCGACCCGCAGCGTCTCCCTGGCGCTCGAAAGCGACGAGACGACGGCTCTCCTGCAGGAGGTTCCCAAGGCCTACCGCACCCAGATCAACGACGTGCTGCTGACCGCCCTGGCCCGGGCGATGGCCGCCTGGACCGGTGGGGAGAGTCTGCGGGTCGACCTCGAAGGGCATGGACGCGAGGACCTGTTCGCGGAGGTCGACCTGTCGCGCACGGTCGGCTGGTTCACGAGCATCTTCCCGGTGCGGCTCGAGGTGGCGCCGGCCGCCGGTCCGGGCGAGGCGCTCAAGGCCGTCAAGGAGCGCCTGCGCGCGATCCCCGACCGTGGGATCGGCTATGGGATCCTGCGCTACCTCGGGGCGGGAGAGGCGGCGGCGACGCTCGCCGGCCAGCCTCCTTCCGAGGTCAGCTTCAACTATCTCGGCCAGCTCGATCAGGTCTTCGAGGCGCAAGGGCCTCTGGCTCCCGCCCGCGAGGGGCGCGGCGCGCTCCAGAGCCCGCGGCAGCGCCGGCGTTACCTGCTGGACTTCGGCGGCCGGGTGGTCGGCGGCCGGCTGCACCTGAGCTGCGCCTACAGCGAGTCGCTGCACGACCGGGAGACGATCGCGCGGCTGGTCGCGGCTCTGCGCGCGGAGCTGCGCGCCCTGATCGCCCATTGCACCACGCCGGGAGTCTTCGGCTTCACCCCCTCGGACTTCCCCTTGGCCCGGCTGGAGGCGCCGATCCTCGACCGGCTTGTCCAAGGCCGCGATGTGGAGGACATCTATCCGCTCTCCCCGTTGCAGCAGGGGCTGCTCTTCCATGCGGTCCACGCCGCGGCGTCCGCGAGCTATCGCCAGCAGCTCTCCTGTGTCCTGCGGGGAGAGCTGGACGTCGCCGCCTTCACCGCCGCCTGGCAGCGGGTGCTCGACCGCCATTCGATCCTGCGCACTTCCTTCCTCTGGGAGGGGCTCGACCACGCGCTCCAGGTCGTGCACCGGCGGGTCGAGCCGGCTCTGCACCAGGAGGACTGGAGCCGCCTGCCGGCAGACGAGCAGCGGCGGCGGCGCGACGCCTTCCTCGCGGCGGACCGTGAACGCGGCTTCGACCTGTCGCGCCCGCCGGTGATGCGCCTGTCGCTGCTGCGCCTGAGCCCCGAGGTCCATGGCTTCGTCTGGAGCTTCCATCACATCCTCTGGGACGGCTGGTCGTTTCCGGTGCTGATCGGCGAGGCCTTCGCGCTCTATCGGGCGCTGACCAACGGCGAGCGCGATGCCGCTCTGCAGGCGCGACGCCCCTACCGGGACTACATCGAATGGCTCGCGGGACGGAGCCTCGACGCGGCCGAGGACTACTGGCGGGGCCTGCTGCGCGGCTTTACCGCTCCGACCCCCCTGATCGCCTCGCTGATCCCCTCGTCCCATCCCGAGGAGCGGGGCTTTCACCAGATCCGGAACCTGATGCCCCTCGCGGTGACCACCCGGTTGCAGACGCGGGCGAGGCGCCAGCAGCTGACGCTCAACACGCTCGTTCAAGGTGCCTTCGCGGTGCTGCTCCATCGTTACACGGGAGAGCACGACGTGGTCTTTGGCGCGGTATCTTCCGGCCGCTCCCTGCCGCTGCCCGGCATCGAGCAGATGGTCGGTCTGTTCATCAACACGCTGCCGGTACGGATCGGCCTGCCGGCGACAGCCGAGGTCGGAGGCTGGTTGCAGGCCCTTCAGGCGGGGCAGCTCGAGGCCCGCGAGTATGAGTACAGCCCGCTCGCTCAGGTCCAGATGTGGAGTGAGGTGCCGCGCGGGCAGGCCCTGTTCGAGGCGATCCTCAATTTCGAGAACTACCCGATCGACGACTCCATGCGTTCGGCCGGCGGCGGCGGGATGCGGATCTCGGAGGTGCACTTCCTCGAGGCCACGAGCTACCCGCTCGCCGTGATGGTGATTCCCGGGGCTCAGCTGGCGTTTCGCACCCTGTACGACCCGGCCATCGTCGACGAAGCCGGGGTACGGCGCCTGCTCGGCCATCTCGAGAACCTGCTGACGGAGCTGGCGGAGGAACGGCCGGCCCGGCTGCGCGATCTCAGCCTGCTGAGCCCCGCCGAGCGCCAGCAGATCGCGGTCGAATGGAACGACACCGAGGCGCCCTTCGAGCGCCACCGGCTGCTGCACGAGCTGTTCGAGCGGCAGGTCGCGCGTGCTCCCGAGGCGGCGGCGGTGAGCTTCGAGAACGAGAGCCTGACCTACGCCGAGCTCAACCGGCGGGCCAACCGGCTGGCTCATCTCCTGCGCCGGCTCGGGGTCGGCCCCGGCGCCACGATCGGCATCCACCTCGAACGCTCGGCGGAGATGGTGGTGGCGCTCCTCGGGATCTCCAAGGCCGGCGGGACCTACGTACCGTTGGACACCACCCTGCCGGCGGCCCGCATGCGCTGGATCCTGGGCTCCCTCGCGAGCTCCTGGCTGGTGACCCAGGCGCGCAGGCTCGCGGCGCTGCGCGAGATCTTCCCCGCGCTGCCGGCGCTCTCCGACGTCGTCTGCCTCGACGAGGAGGAGCCGTCCGCCGTCGCCGGGCCCAGGATCTGGACGGCGCGCGACCTCGCGCTCCTGCCGGCGTCCGATCCGGCGCCGCTCGCCAGCTCCGAGGATACGGCCTACATCATCTTCACCTCGGGCTCGACGGGCACCCCCAAAGGGGTCGTCGTCCGCCATTCCCCGGTGATCAACCTGATCGAATGGATCAACCGCACCTTCGCCATGGGACCCGCGGACCGGGTGCTGTTCATCACCTCCCTCTCGTTCGATCTTTCGGTGTACGACGTATTCGGGTTGCTCGCCGCCGGGGGCTCGATTCGGGTGGCGTCGGCGGCCGACCTGCGGGAGCCCCGGCGGCTGGTCGCGCTGCTGGCCGGCGATGGGATCACCCTCTGGGATTCGGCGCCCGCGGCCCTGCAACAGCTCGTGCCTTCGTTCCCGGCGGAGCCGGCCCGGGAGAGCCGCCTGCGCCTCGTCTTCCAGAGCGGCGACTGGATCCCCGTCGCGCTGCCCGGACGGGTGCGCGCCAGCTTCCCGGCCGTCGAGGTCATCGCCATGGGCGGCGCCACCGAGGCGACCGTGTGGTCCAACTTCCACCGCACCGGGGATCCCGATCCACGCTGGGTCAGCGTCCCGTACGGCAGGCCGATCCAGAACGCCTGCTACCTGGTGCTCGACGAGCGGCTCGAGCTCTGTCCGGTCGGCGTGCCCGGGGACCTCTACATCGGCGGCGACTGCCTGGCCTCCGGCTACTCGCGGGAGCCGTTGCTCACCGCCAATCAGTTCATGCCGGACGGCTTCCGGGACCGGCCGGGGGTGCTCTACCGGACGGGCGACCGCGCGCGCTTCTGGCCGGACGGCAAGCTGGAGTTCCTGGGCCGTCTCGACCACCAGGTGAAGATCCGCGGGTTCCGCATCGAGCTCGGGGAGATCGAGGCGGCGCTCGGCGCCCAGCCCGGCGTGCGCGACGCCGTCGTGATGGCGCGCGAGGACGAGCCGGGCCACAAGCGGCTGGTCGCCTACGTGGTGTCCGACGGTGGGCCGGTGCCGCTCGCCGGCGATCTGCGCGCCGCGCTCCTCGCGAAGCTCCCGGAGTACATGGTGCCGGCCTTCTTCGTGCCGCTCGACGCCCTGCCGGTGACCAGCAACGGCAAGCTCGACCGCAAGGCGCTGCCGGCCCCGGAGGTCGAGGGGGGTGTGCGGGGCACGGACCTGGCGGCGCCGCGCACGCCGGTCGAAGCGGTGCTGGTGGCGATCTGGTCCAAGGTGCTGCCCGTCAAGCGGATCGGTATTCACGACAACTTCTTCGAGCTCGGCGGCGATTCGATCCTCAGCCTGCAGATCATCTCCCGCGCCCACCAGGAGGGGCTTCACCTGACCACTGTGCAACTGTTCGAATTTCCCACCGTGGCCGAGCTGGCGGAGGTCGCCGGCCTCGAGGCCGGCGCCGTCGCGGAGCAGGGCCCGGTTGTGGGGGAAGTACCGCTCACCCCGGCGCAGCGCTGGTTCCTCGCCGGCGACCTGACCGACGCCCATCACTTCACCCTCTCTGTCCTGCTCGAATGGGACGGCGCGGAGCCGGCCCCGGTCGCGCGGGCGGTCGACTCGCTGCTGGCGCACCACGACGCCCTGCGCCTTCGCTTCGTGCGGGAAGCGGACGGTGGCTGGCGACAGTTCCATGCCCCCTCACCGGTCTCCGGGTCATTCCTTTGCGTGGATCTCGCGGCCCTGCCCGAGCCCCGACGGCGCGGGGCTCTCGAGCAGGCCGCCGCGCAGGTCCAGGGGAGCTTCGACCTCGAGAACGGCCCCCTGCTGCGCGTCGCGCTCTTCCGCCTGGGGAGAGGCGAAGCGTCCCGTCTCCTGCTCGCCGCCCACCACCTGGTCGTCGACGGTGTGTCGCTACGCCTCCTGGTCGACGATCTCCTGACAGCGGCCGTCCGTTCGGCGTCCGGCGCCGCGGTCGAGCTGCCGCCGAAGACGACGGCGTATCAACGCTGGGCCGAGCGGCTGGCCGCCCACGCTGCGACGGACGATCTGCGCCGGCAGGCCGATTTCTGGCTGCATTCAGGCGAGGCCGCCGCGCCGCTGCCCCGTGACTTCGTGGGCGGCGCCAACCGCGTCGCCTCCCAGCGCGCGGTGTTCCTGGCCTTGGAGGCCGACGAGACGGCGGCCCTGCTGCAACAGGTTCCGCGCGCCTATCGCACGCAGATCAACGACGCGCTGCTCGCCGCCCTCGCCGAGGCGTTGGCGTCGTGGACGGGCTCGCGCCGCGTCCTGGTGGATCTCGAGGGGCATGGCCGCGAGGAGATCGCCGGCGAGAGCCTCGACCTGTCGCGCACCGCAGGCTGGTTCACGAGCTTCTTTCCGGTCCGCCTCGATCTTGCCGGCGCCGAAGGTCCCGGCGGAGCGCTCAAGGCGGTGAAGGAGCAGCTGCGGGCGATTCCCGGACGGGGCCTCGGCTTCGGGCTGCTGCGCTACCTGGGGGAGCCGGAGATTGCCCGGCGGCTCGACGCCATGACGCCCGCCGAGATTCTCTTCAACTACCTCGGCCAGCTCGACCAGGGATCGGCCACGGCAGCCGCGCTGCGTCCGGCCCGCGAATCCGCGGGGCCGGGGCAGAGCCCGCGCCGCCTTCGCCGCCACCTGCTCGACGTCGACTGCCGGGTGGTGGGCGGGCGCCTCGCCGCCTCTTTTCGCTACAGCGACGAGTGCCACCGCAGGAGCACGGTGGAGGAGCTGGCCGAGTCGTTTCGCCGCGCCTTGCGAGCGATCATCGCCCACTGCGTGGCCCCCGGCGCGGGCGGCGTCACCCGTTCGGACTTCCCGCTGGCCAGGCTCACGCAACCGCAGCTCGAAGCCGTGGAGAAGGTCTACGCTCCCCTCGAGGATCTCTATCCGCTGTCGCCGCTCCAGTCGGGGATGCTTTTCCACACGTTGCGCGCGCCCGAATCAGGGGTCTATGTCCAGCAGCTCACCTGCTCGATCCATGGTCCGCTCGATCCCGAGATTTTCGTTGCCGCGTGGCGGCGGGTCGTCGAGCGCCATGCGATCCTGCGGACCGCCTTCCTCTGGGAGCACCTGGACGAGCCGCTCCAGGTCGTGGCGGCGGCGGTCGAGGTGCCGTTCGAGCGGCTCGACTGGCGCGGCGTTGCCGAGGCGGAGCAGGCCGCGCGCTTCGCCGAGCTGGCGCGCGTCGAGCGCGCCCGGGGGATCGAGCTCGGCCGCGCCCCCCTGCTGCGGCTCTTCCTGGTGCGAACCGGCGAGGAAACCCACCGCTTTCTGTGGACGCACCATCACCTGCTGCTCGACGGCTGGTCGCTGCCGCTCCTCTTCCGTGAGCTCTTCGCCTTTTACGAGGGAGAGCGGCGCGGCGAGCTGCCGGCGGCCGAGCGCCCGCGCCCCTTCCGTGACTTCATCGCCTGGCTCCAGGCGCGCGATCCGGGGGGCGCCGAGGAGTTCTGGCGCGGTTACCTGCGGGGCTTCACCGCCCCGACGATTCTCGACGGCCGGCATCGGGCCAGGGCTCCCCAGGGCGAGCCGGAGAGCCGCGACGAGCCCTGGGTGCTGACGGCGGATGGTCTCGCGGCGTTGAGCCTCGCCGCGCCGCGGTTCCAGGTCACCTTGAACACCCTGGTCCAGGGAGCCTGGGGGCTTCTGCTCAGCCGTTTCGCCGATCAGCGCGACGTCGTCTTCGGCGTGGTCTCCTCCGGCCGCCCCGCGGAGCTGAGAGGGGTCGAGTCGATGCTCGGGCTGTTCATCACCACCGTGCCGGCCAGGGTGCGGGTGGAGGGGCGGGAGCGGGTCGCAGGGTGGCTCCGCGACCTCCAGTCCGAGCAGGCCGCGGCCCGCCAGAACGAGTTCAGCTCGCTCAGCGAGATCCAAGGCTGGAGCGACGTCCCCCATGGTGAGCCGCTGTTCGAGACCATCCTGCTGTTCGAGAATTTTCCTGTCTCGGAGGCCCTGTCCCAGCAACGGATGAGCATCGCGGTGCGCGACGTCCACATGGAGGAGCGCACCAACTATCCGCTCAACCTGACGGTTCTGCCGGGCCGCGAGTTGCGCCTGTTGGTCAGCTACGACGCGCGGCGCTTCGAGCGCACGACCATCGTGCGCCTGCTCGGCAGCTTCGAGATGCTCCTCCTTGGCCTGGCGGAGGACGGCGACCGCCGGCTCGACGACCTGGCGATCCTCAAGCCGGCGGAGCTTCATCAGATCTTCCAGGAGTGGAACGACACCGAGGTCGTCTTCCCGCGCGGAGCCTGCATCCACCATCTGTTCGCGCGCCAGGCCGCGGCGACGCCCGGCGCCGTGGCGGTGGAGCAGGGGAGCTCCTCGCTGACCTACGGCGAGCTGAACCGCCGGTCCGAGGATCTCGCCGTGTACCTCCGCCGAACGGGCGTCGGCCCCGAGGTGCGGGTCGGGCTCTACCTCGAGCGCTCGCCGCATCTCGCCGTGGCGGTCCTCGGCGTGCTCAAGGCCGGAGGGGCGTACCTTCCGCTCGATCCGGCATCGCCGCCCGATCGCCTGCGCGCGATGCTGGAGGACGCGGGAGCCGGGATCGTCGTCACCCAGGAGCGCCTGCTCTCCGCCCTGGCGGCGCTGAATCCCGGGCGTTCCGTGGTCGTCGATGCCGAGCCACCGGAGCTTGCGCCGGAGCTCGCGGCGCCCCTCGAGAGCTCGCCCGAGAACGTCGCCTACCTGATCTACACCTCGGGATCGACCGGCCTGCCGAAGGCGGTGCTGGTCACCCACCGCGGCCTGGTCAATCACAGCCTCAACGCCGTACGGGCCTACGGGCTGCAGGGGGACGACCGGGTGCTGCAGTTCTCCTCGATCGGTTTCGACATGCTCGCCGAGGACCTGTTCCCAACCTGGCTGGCGGGCGGCACGGTCGTGATCCCCGCCGGCTGGGAAGCGGCGGCGCCCCGCGACTTCACCCGCTTCGCCGAGGAGGCGCGGCTCAGCGTCCTCAACCTGCCGACGGCGCATTGGAGCGAGTGGCTCGGCGAGCTGGAGGCCGGCGGGCAGGCGCTCCCGCCGTCGTTGCGCCGCATGGTCGTCGGCAGCGAACGGGTGCCGATGGAGCGCGTGGCGCTCTGGCGGCGGCTCTCGGGCGATCGGGTCGCGTGGTGCAACGCCTACGGCGTCACCGAGGCGACGATCGCGGCGGCGATCTACCGGCCGCGCGAGGCCGGCGGGGTGGAGCCCCCCTCCTCGGTGCCGATCGGCCGGGCGATCTCGAACTTTCATCTCCACGCTCTCGATCGCCGGCTCCAGCCGGTCCCCATCGGGGTGGCCGGCGAGCTCGTGATCGGTGGCGCCGGCATAGCCCGGGGCTATCACCGCCGGCCGGAGCTCACCGCGGAGCGGTTCATCCCCGATCCGTTCGCCCGCGAGCCGGGGGCGCGCCTCTATCGGACCGGCGACCTCGCCCGCTATCTGCCGGACGGCAATCTGGAGTTCCTGGGCCGCGCGGATCACCAGGTCAAGATCCGCGGCTTCCGCGTCGAGCTCGGAGAGATCGAGGCGGTGATCGGCCAGTATCCCGGTGTCCGCGAGGTCGTTGTGGTGCTGCGCGGCGACGGCGGAGGCGCCCGGCTCTGCGGCTACCTGGCATCTACCACGGCGGCGATCGAGATCTCCGAGCTGCGTGGCTTTCTGCGGCAACGGCTCCCCGAGTACATGGTGCCCTCGGCGTTCGTCGTCCTCGACGCCCTGCCGCTGACTCCGAACGGCAAGGTGGACCGCCGGGCCCTGCCGGCCCCCGAGGCCGGCCTGATGGCACGGGAGAGCGACTTCGTCCCCCCCGCGAACGAGGCCGAAGCGGCGGTGGCGGAGATCTGGCGGCAGGTGCTCGGCGTCGAGTCGGTCAGCGTGCGCGACAGCTTCTTCAACCTGGGCGGCCACTCGCTACTCGCCACCCGGGTGCTGACGCGGATGCGCGACGCTTTCCAGGTCGAGCTGACGCTGCGCGACATCTTCGAGACTCCGACGGTGGCGGGGCTCGCCGAGCTGGTGCTCGCCCGGCGCATCGGCGAGTCGGCGGAAGGAGAGCTCGCCGATTTGGTTGCCCAGCTCGAGGGCTTGTCGGAGGACGAGGTCGCGGCGCTCCTGACGGACGCGGCGGGCGAGATCGCGAGCCGTGATGAGTAGCGAGCCGGGTGAGAGCCCGACGGCCGCGCTGTTGCAGCGGATCTCGGGGCTGTCTCCGGCCAAGCAGAAGCTGCTGCTCCAGAAGCTGAAGCAGCCCGGCCCGGCCGGAGACCGGATCGGGCCGAGCCCGCTACGCTCCGGACTCTTGCCCTGCTCGTTCGGACAGCGCCGTCTCTGGTTCCTCGATCAGCTGGAGCCGGGAGGCTCGGCCTACAACGTCTTTCTCGGCGTCAACTTCGAGGGGCCGCTCGAGGTCCCGGTGCTGATCGCCAGTCTCGAGACCGTGGTCGCCCGCCACGAGGTCCTGCGGACGTCTTTCCCCAGCCGCGAAGGCGAGCCTTTCCAGGCCGTCGACGTCCGGCGCCCCGTGCGGCTGCCGCTGATCGATCTCTCCGCGCTGCCGGAGGGGACGCGGTCGCGCGAAGCCGACCGGCTGCTGGCGAGCGAGGCCTGGCTCCCCTTCGACCTGCTGCGCGGCCCTTTGCTGCGCCACCGGCTTCTCCGCTTGTCGGATCAGCGCTGCATTATCGCCATCACCATGCACCATATAATCAGCGACGGCTGGTCGCTGCGCATCTTCGCCCGCGAGATGACGGAGCTTTACGACGCGCTGCGCACCGGGCGGCCGGCCCGGCTCCCCGCGCTGGCGATCCAGTATGCCGATTTCGCGGACTGGCAGCGGCGGCGCCTGACGGGCGCGCACCTCGACCAGCTGCTCGATTATTGGCGGCAGGTCCTGAGGGATGCGCCGGCTCTCCTCGAGCTGCCGGCGGACCGTCCGCGCCCGCCGGTGCAAAGCTATCGCGGCTCCCATCGCACCCATCGGCTGAGCGCCGGCCTGACGCGGGAGATCAAGCGGCTCGCCCGGGCGGCGGACGCCACGCTCTTCATCACGCTCCTGGCGGCCTTCCAGGCCCTCCTCTACCGCTACTCCGGGCAAACGGATCTCGCGGTCGGCACGCCGGTCGCCGGACGCATCCATCTCGAGTCCGAGAACCTGATCGGTCTCTTCGTCAATACCCTGGTTCTGCGCTGCAACCTCGACGGCAATCCAGAGTTCCGCGCTCTCCTGGCCCGCACGCGCCAGGCGAGCCTCGACGCCGACGCGCACCAGGAGCTTCCCTTCGAGAAGCTGGTCGAGGAGTTGCAGCCGGTGCGCAGCCTGAGCTACTCCCCGCTCTTCCAGGTCATGTTCTCGGTCGACGTGTTGCAGGCGGAAACCGACCCGCGGACCCCGCAGACCGCATCCCCGGTCAACGCCAGCGCCCTCTGGACGCCGTCGGTCTCGGCCCAGTTCGACCTCAGTCTCACGGCGCGGGACCTCGGCGACCGGCTGCTCCATTCCCTCGAGTTCGCGACCGATCTGTTCGACGGCTCGACGATCGTCCGCCTCCTGCACCACTTCGAACAGCTCCTGACGGCTCTGGTCGAGAACCCCGACCGGGGGGCCGCCGAGCTCTCCTTGCTGAGCCCGGTCGAGCACGCTCAGCTCGCCCGCGAGTGGAACGACACCGGGCGCGACTACGGCACGGCGGTCGTCTCGGTCCACCAGCTCATCGAGGCCCAGGCGGCCCGCGCGCCGGCGGCGCCGGCCGTGGTCTTCCAGGCCGGGCATCTGAGCTATGGCGAGCTCAACCGGCGCGCCAATCGGCTGGCCGGGAGGCTGCGCGGGTTGGCGGTCGGGCCGGAGGTCACCGTCGGCATCTGCCTCGAGCGTTCGCTGGAGCTCGTCGTCGCGGTCCTCGCCGTCCTCAAGGCGGGGGGAGCCTATGTCCCGCTCGATCCCGCCGGGGCGCCCGAGCGTCTCGCCTTCATGCTCGCCGACGTCCGGGCGCGGGTCGTGATCAGCGTCGAGGCCTTGCGCCCGCTGCTGCCGGGCTCCGGCCTCGAGGTGGTCTGCCTCGATTCGGCGCCCGCGGTCGCGAGCGTCGAGGACGAGAGGGATCGCCTCCCGGCCGTCGTCCCGGCGAGCCTCGCCTACATCATCTATACCTCGGGCTCGACCGGTCGTCCCAAGGGGGTGATGATCAGCCAGGGGAGCCTGCTCAACGCCTGTCTGGCCTGGCTCGACGCCTACCGGCTGACGGCGGCGGCGAGCTCCCATCTGCAGCTCGCCAACTTCACCTTCGACGTCTTCACCGGCGACTTCGTGCGCGCCCTGTGCTCCGGGGCGAAGCTGGTGCTCTGCCCGCGCGAGGTCCTGCTCGAGCCGGCGGCGCTCTACGGGCTGATGCGGACCGAGAAGGTCGATTGCGCCGAGTTCGTCCCCGCCGTCTTCCGGAACCTGGTGCGCCATCTCGAAGAGAGCCGGGAGTCGCTCGACTTCATGCGCATCCTCGTCGTCGGCGCCGATGTCTGGTACGGCAAGGAGTTCCGCCAGACGCTTACGCTTTGCGGTCCCGCCACCCGGCTGATCAACTCCTACGGCGTGACCGAGGTGACGATCGACAGCTCCTACTTCGAAGAGACCGAGGCGCGGGTCGCGCCGGAAGCCCCGACGCCGATCGGGCGACCGTTCGGCAACAACCAGCTCTACGTCCTCGGCGCCGAGCTCGACCCGGTGCCGATCGGATTGCATGGCGAGCTCTTCCTGGGCGGCCCGGGCTTGGCGCGCGGCTATCTGGGGCGACCCGACCTCACCGCCGAGCGCTTCGTTCCCGATCCTTTTTCGGCGACGCCGGGAGGTCGTCTCTATCGGACGGGCGACCGGTCGCGCTGTCTCGCCGACGGCGTCGTCGAGTTCCTGGGGCGCGTCGACTTCCAGGTCAAGATCCGCGGCTACCGGATCGAGCCGGGGGAGATCGAGACGGTGCTCGGCGAGCATCCCGCCCTGCGACAGGCGGTGGTGGTCCCCCGTCCCACGCCGAACGGCGATCAGCGCCTCGTGGCCTACGTCGTGCCGGAGCCCGGCCAATCGGCCGCGGCCGGCGAGCTGGCGGCCTACCTGCGGGGCAAGCTGCCCGAATACATGGTCCCTTCAGCCTTCGTGGGGCTGGCGTCGCTGCCGCTGACCGCCAACGGCAAGGTGGACCGCAAGGCCCTGCCGGCGCCGGACTTCTCGCCGGTGGCGGCGGGCGGGATGGGCGCGGTGCCGGCGGCGCCGGCGACGCCGGTCGAGGAGGTGTTGTCGGGGATCTGGTCCGTCGTGCTCGGGGTCGAAGGGATCGGTCGCGAGTCGAATTTCTTCGAGCTGGGGGGGCATTCGCTGCTGGCGACGCAATTGATCTCGCGGGTGCGCGGCGCCTTCCGGATCGACCTGGCGCTACGGACGGTGTTCGAGGCGCCGAGCCTGCGCGGTCTCGCGGAGAGGGTCGAGGCCGCCCTGCGCAGCGGCGGCGGCGGGCCGGCGCCGCCGGTGATCCGGCGCGCCGGCCGGCGCGAGGCGCCGTTGTCTTTCGCCCAGCAGCGCCTCTGGTTTCTCGACCAGCTCGAGCCGGGAAGCCCGGCCTACAACCTGCCGGCGGCTTCGCGGCTTCGCGGCGCGGTGCGTCGCGAGGTTCTGGCGGCGGCCTTGTCGGAGGTGGTGCGGCGGCACGAATCGTTGCGGACGCGGTTCGATTCGTCCGCGATCGAGGCGCGGCAGGTGATCGCGGAGGCGAGCCCGCTGGCGCTGCCGCTGATCGATCTGCAAGGGTTGCCGGCGGCGCCGGGACAGCGGGAGCTGCGGCGTCTGGCGCAGGCCGACGCCGAGCGGCCATTCGATCTCGCGCGGGGTCCACTGCTGCGGGTGTCGCTGGTGCGCCTGGGCGCGGAGGAGCACGCGATTCTGCTGACGATGCACCACATCGTCAGCGACGGCTGGTCGATGGGTGTGCTGCTGTCGGAGCTGTCGTCGCTCTACGCGGCGTTCTCGCGGGGCCGTCCGTCGCCGCTGGCCCGTCTGCCGGTTCAGTACGCGGATTATGCCGAGTGGCAGCGTGGCTGGCTGAGCGGCGCGGTGCTGGCGGGAGAGCTGGGGTACTGGCGCGGGCAGTTGCTGGCCGCTCCACCGGTGCTGGAGCTGGCGGTGGACCGGCCACGGCCGGCGGCGCGCAGCGGCCGCGGCGCGAGCCGTGGGGTGAGGCTGGGCGAGGAGACCTCGGCGCGTCTTCAGCGTTTGGCGCGCGGTTCGGGATCGAGCCTTTTCATGACGCTGCTGGCGGGTTTCCAGGCGCTGCTGTCGCGCCTGTCGGGTCAGGAGGACGTCAGCGTGGGCAGCCCGATCGCGGGGCGAACGCAGGTGGAGACCGAAGGGCTGATCGGCTTCTTCGTCAACACGCTGGTGCTGCGGTCGGACCTGTCGGGCGATCCGCCGTTCGAGCAGCTTTTGGGCCGCGTGCGGGAAACGGTGTTCGAGGCGCATACCCACCAGGAGGTGCCGTTCGAGAAGCTGGTGGAGGAGCTGCGTCCGGAGCGCAGTCTGAGCTCGACGCCGCTGTTCCAGGCGCTGTTCGTGCTGCAGAACACGCCGCGGGAGACGGCGCGGGGTACGGGGCTGAGCCTGGCTCCGATGAGCTTCGCGAGCCCGGCGGCGAAGTTCGACCTGACGCTGTCGCTGGCGGAGACCGCGCGGGGCCTGGCCGGCGAGTTGGAGTACGCGACGGACCTGTTCGATGCCGCGACGATCGATCGTCTGGCCGGCCAGCTCTCGCGCTTGCTGGAGTCGGCGGTGGAGAGCCCGTCGCGCCGTCTCTCGGAGCTTTCGCTGTGGGGTGAGGCGCAGCGGGCGCAGGTGCTCGTGGAGTGGAACGACACGGGGGCGCCGCCTGGGACGGGGTGCCTGCACGAGCTGATCTGGGAGTCGGCGCGGCGGCATCCGGAGGTGACGGCGCTGGTGGCGGGGGCGGATCGTCTGAGCTACCGGGAGCTGACGGAGCGCGCGGCGCGCATGGCCACGGCGCTGCGCCGGCGGGGAGTGGGCCCCGAGGTGCGGGTGGGGGTGCTCCTGGAGCGCTCGGCGGACCTGGTGGTGGCGCTGCTGGGGGTGCTGGCGGCCGGCGGCGCCTACGTGCCGCTCGATCCCTCCTATCCGGCCGAGCGGCTGGAATTCATGGTGGCGGACGCGGGAGTGGAGCTGGTGGTGACCGCGGGTGCCGAGCCCGCGGCGCCGTGGCTGGCTGGAGCCCGGCGGCTGCGGGTGGAGGAGGCCCTGGCGGGGCCGGCGGATCTGGCGGGAGTCCGGACCGATCCCGGCAATCTGGCCTATCTGATCTATACGTCGGGCTCGACGGGGCGGCCCAAGGCGGTGGGGATCGAGCACCGCGGCGCCGTGGCGCTGGTGGCCTGGGCGAAGGCGACGTTTTCGGCGCATGAGCTGTGCGGAGTGCTGGCGTCGACGTCGGTCTCGTTCGACCTGTCGGTGTTCGAGCTGTTCGTGCCGCTGGCCCTGGGTGGGACGGTGATCCTGGCGTCCAATGCGCTGGAGCTGGCTGGGCTGGCTGCCCGCGAGGAGGTGCGGCTGGTCAATACGGTGCCGTCGGTGATGGCGGAGCTGCTGCGGCTGGGCGCGTTGCCCTCCGGGGTGGAGACGGTCAACCTGGCGGGTGAGGCGTTGAGCGGAGCGCTGGCCGGGGAGGTGCTGGGCAGCGGTGTGCGGCGTCTGCTCGATCTGTATGGTCCGTCGGAGGACACGACCTACTCGACGGGCTCGGCGGTGGGAGAGGGGACGCCGAGGATCGGCCGTCCGATCCTCGGCACCCGTGCCTATGTGCTGGACCGTCTGCGCGGCCCTGTGCCTTTGGGGGTGGCGGGCGAGCTGTATCTGGGCGGCGCGGGGCTGGCGCGGGGGTACCTCGGCCGTCCGGAGCTGACGGCGGAGCGTTTCATTCCGGATGCCTGGAGCGGGGAGGCGGGCGGGCGTCTCTATCGGACGGGCGACCTGGTGCGTTGGCAGGCGGACGGCGAGCTCGACTACCTGGGGCGGATCGATCACCAGGTCAAGCTGCGGGGCTTCCGCATCGAGCTGGGGGAGATCGAGTCGGCGCTGCGGTCGCACCCGCGAGTGGCCGAGGCGGTGGCGATGGTGCGGGAGGATCGGCCGGGCGACCGGCGGCTGGTGGCGTACGTGGTGGGCCGCGATGCCGGCGATGCGGTCGCCGGCTCCGACCTGCGGGCCGAGCTGGGCCGGCGCCTGCCGGCCCCCATGGTCCCTTCAGCCTTCGTGGGGCTGGCGTCGCTGCCGCTGACCGCCAACGGCAAGGTGGATCGCAAGGCCCTGCCGGCGCCGGACTTCTCGCCGGTGGCGGCGGGCGGGATGGGCTTGGCGCCGACGGTGCCGGCGGCGCCGGCGACGCCGGTCGAGGAGGTGCTGTCGGGGATCTGGTCCGTCGTGCTCGGGGTCGAAGGGATCGGTCGCGAGTCGAATTTCTTCGAGCTGGGGGGGCATTCGCTGCTGGCGACGCAATTGATCTCGCGGGTGCGTAGCGCCTTCCGGATCGACTTGGCGCTACGGACGGTGTTCGAGGCGCCGAGCCTGCGCGGTCTCGCGGAGAGGGTCGAGGCCGCCCTGCGCAGCAGCGGCGGCGGCGGGCCGGCGCCGCCGGTGATCCGGCGCGCCGGCCGGCGCGAGGCGCCGTTGTCTTTCGCCCAGCAGCGCCTCTGGTTTCTCGACCAGCTCGAGCCGGGAAGCCCTGCCTACAACCTGCCGGCGGCTTCGCGGCTTCGCGGCGCGGTGCGTCGCGAGGTTCTGGCGGCGGCCTTGTCGGAGGTGGTGCGGCGGCACGAATCGTTGCGGACGCGGTTCGATTCGTCCGCGATCGAGGCGCGGCAGGTGATCGCGGAGGCGAGCCCGCTGGCGCTGCCGCTGATCGATCTGCAAGGGTTGCCGGCGGCGCCGGGACAGCGGGAGCTGCGGCGTCTGGCGCAGGCCGACGCCGAGCGGCCATTCGATCTCGCGCGGGGTCCACTGCTGCGGGTGTCGCTGGTGCGTCTGGGCGCGGAGGAGCACGCGATTCTGCTGACGATGCACCACATCGTCAGCGACGGCTGGTCGATGGGTGTGCTGCTGTCGGAGCTGTCGTCGCTCTACGCGGCGTTCTCGCGGGGCCGTCCGTCGCCGCTGGCCCGGCTGCCGGTTCAGTACGCGGATTATGCCGAGTGGCAGCGTGGCTGGCTAAGCGGCGCGGTGCTGGCGGGAGAGCTGGGGTACTGGCGCGGGCAGTTGTTGGCCGCTCCACCGGTGCTGGAGCTGGCGGTGGACCGGCCACGGCCGGCGGCGCGCAGCGGCCGCGGCGCGAGCCGTGGGGTGAGGCTGGGCGAGGAGACCTCGGCGCGTCTTCAGCGTTTGGCGCGCGGGTCGGGATCGAGCCTTTTCATGACGCTGCTGGCGGGTTTCCAGGCGCTGCTGTCGCGCCTGTCGGGTCAGGAGGACGTCAGCGTGGGCAGCCCGATCGCGGGGCGAATGCAGGTGGAGACCGAAGGGCTGATCGGCTTCTTCGTCAACACGCTGGTGCTGCGGTCGGACCTGTCGGGCGATCCGCCGTTCGAGCAGCTTTTGGGCCGCGTGCGGGAAACGGTGTTCGAGGCGCATACCCACCAGGAGGTGCCGTTCGAGAAGCTGGTGGAGGAGCTGCGTCCGGAGCGCAGCCTGAGCTCGACGCCGCTGTTCCAGGTGCTGTTCGTGCTGCAGAACACGCCGCGGGAGACGGCGCGGGGTACGGGGCTGAGCCTGGCTCCGATGAGCTTCGCGAGCCCGGCGGCGAAGTTCGACCTGACGCTGTCGCTGGCGGAGACCGCGCGGGGCCTGGCCGGCGAGTTGGAGTACGCGACGGACCTGTTCGATGCCGCGACGATCGATCGTCTGGCCGGCCAGCTCTCGCGCTTGCTGGAGTCGGCGGTGGAGAGCCCGTCGCGCCGTCTCTCGGAGCTTTCGCTGTGGGGTGAGGCGCAGCGGGCGCAGGTGCTCGTGGAGTGGAATGACACGGGCGCGCCGCCTGGAACGGGGTGCCTGCACGAGCTGATCTGGGAGTCGGCGCGGCGGCATCCGGAGGTGACGGCGCTGGTGGCGGGGGCGGATCGTCTGAGCTACCGGGAGCTGACGGAGCGCGCGGCGCGCATGGCCACGGCGCTGCGCCGGCGGGGGGTGGGCCCCGAGGTGCGGGTGGGGGTGCTCCTGGAGCGCTCGGCGGACCTGGTGGTGGCGCTGCTGGGGGTGCTGGCGGCCGGCGGCGCCTACGTGCCGCTCGATCCCTCCTATCCTGCCGAGCGGCTGGAATTCATGGTGGCGGACGCGGGAGTGGAGCTGGTGGTGACCGCGGGTGCCGAGCCCGCGGCGCCGTGGCTGGCTGGAGCCCGGCGGCTGCGGGTGGAGGAGGCCCTGGCGGGGCCGGCGGATCTGGCGGGAGCCCGGACCGATCCCGGCAATCTGGCCTATCTGATCTATACGTCGGGCTCGACGGGGCGGCCCAAGGCGGTGGGGATCGAGCACCGCGGCGCCGTGGCGCTGGTGGCCTGGGCGAAAGCGACGTTTTCGGCGCATGAGCTGTGCGGAGTGCTGGCGTCGACGTCGGTCTCGTTCGACCTGTCGGTGTTCGAGCTGTTCGTGCCGCTGGCCCTGGGTGGGACGGTGATCCTGGCGTCCAATGCGCTGGAGCTGGCTGGGCTGGCTGCCCGCGAGGAGGTGCGGCTGGTCAATACGGTGCCGTCGGTGATGGCGGAGCTGCTGCGGCTGGGCGCGTTGCCCTCCGGGGTGGAGACGGTCAACCTGGCGGGTGAGGCGTTGAGCGGAGCGCTGGCCGGGGAGGTGCTGGGCAGCGGTGTGCGGCGTCTGCTCGATCTGTATGGTCCGTCGGAGGACACGACCTACTCGACGGGCTCGGCGGTGGGAGAGGGGACGCCGAGGATCGGCCGTCCGATCCTCGGCACCCGTGCCTATGTGCTGGACCGTCTGCGCGGCCCTGTGCCTTTGGGGGTGGCGGGCGAGCTGTATCTGGGCGGCGCGGGACTGGCGCGGGGGTACCTCGGCCGTCCGGAGCTGACGGCGGAGCGTTTCGTTCCGGATGCCTGGAGCGGGGAGGCGGGCGGGCGTCTCTATCGGACGGGCGACCTGGTGCGTTGGCAGGCGGACGGCGAGCTCGACTACCTGGGGCGGATCGATCACCAGGTCAAGCTGCGGGGCTTCCGTATCGAGCTGGGGGAGATCGAGTCGGCGCTGCGGTCGCACCCGCGAGTGGCCGAGGCGGTGGCGATGGTGCGGGAGGATCGGCCGGGCGACCGGCGGCTGGTGGCGTACGTGGTGGGCCGCGATGCCGGCGCCGCGGTCGCCGGCTCCGACCTGCGGGCCGAGCTGGGCCGACGCCTGCCGGCCCCCATGGTCCCTTCAGCCTTCGTGGGGCTGGCGTCGCTGCCGCTGACCGCCAACGGCAAGGTGGATCGCAAGGCCCTGCCGGCGCCGGAGGCGGATCGGGCCGCGGCCTTCGTGGCGCCGCGCGACCCGCTCGAAGCGGCGGTAGCCGGGATCTGGGAAGAGCTCCTGGAGCGCCGGCCGGTCGGCGCCACGGACGATTTCTTCGCGCTGGGCGGCCACTCCCTGCTCGCGGTCCGGCTGTTCGTCCTCCTGCGGCGGCGCCTCGGCCGCGAGCTGCCGCTCGCCACGCTCTTCCGCGCCTCCACGGTGGAGCGCCTCGCTCTCGCTCTCGGCGCCGCGAACCGGCCCAGCCGCTCGGACCTGGTGGAGATCCAGGCGGCGAGCGGCTCTCCGCCCTTCTTCTGCGTGCACCCGGTCGGCGGCAATGTCCTTTGCTACCTGGAGCTCGCCCGAGCACTCGGACCGGACCAGCCGGTATACGGCCTCCAGCGGATCGACACCGCCGAGCTGACCCTGGAAGAGCTGGCGAGCCACTACGTCGCGGTGCTCCGCACGAGCCACCCGCAAGGCGGTTACCGGCTCGGTGGCTGGTCGATGGGTGGGGTCGTGGCCTTCGAGATGGCCAGGCAACTGGAACGTGCGGGCGAGCGGGTCGAGGCGCTCGTGCTGATCGACGCTCAACTGGCCGTCGAGCCGGCGGCCGTCGAGCTGGAGGAAGCAGCCCTGGTCCGTCTCTTCACCCGCGATCTGGCCGCGGCCGGCTTTGCCGGGGGGAGGGGAGCTCCGGCGGCGGGCGTGGCCGACCCGGATCTGGAGCGCGCGGAAATCGAGCCCATGTACCGGTTGTTTCGGGCCAACTATCTGGCCCTTCAGCAGTATCGTCCCGCGGGGGCCTGGGGCGGAGCCGCGCTGCTGGTGGGCAACGAGGGGACGGCCGAGGACTGGCACGGGCTTCTGGCCGGCCCGGTCACCCGTTACATCCCTGGCGGGGATCACTATTCGCTCCTCAGGCGTCCCCAGGTCGAGATCCTGGCCGGGCTGATCTGCGGACTTTTGAACGGCTGAGAAGCGACGCCTCTCCCGACCGGCGTCGGGAGAGGCGGGGTCGGTGGGGAGGTGCCTCTACTCCTCGGAGCGAAAGGCGGAGACGGGGTCGACCGCGGTCGCGCGGCGAGCGGGGAACAGGCTCGCCGCCAGCGCCGAGAGCAGGATGACCAAGCAGATCACGAAGTAGGTCAACGTATCGGTGGGCTGGACGTCGAACAGCAGGCTCGAGATCACCTTGCTCGAGGCGAAAGCCACGACGAGCCCGATGCCCAGCCCGAAGGCCACCAACGAGAGCGCCCGTTTCACGACCATCCCCACCAGGTGAGCGCGCTGGGCGCCCAGCGCCATCCGGACGCCGATCTCGTGCCGGCTCTGGGCCACCGCATAGGCCAGGACGCTGTAGATACCGAGCGCCGCCAGGAGCAGAGCCACCAGGGAGAAGAGGCTGAGCACCAGCATGTTGAATCTCGGCTTGGCGAGCGAGTCGGAGACGTAGTCCTGCATCGTCTTGACATCGTGCATGGGCTGATCGGCGTCGATGGCGCCGACCGTGCGCCGCAGCGCGGCCGCCAGCAGCAGGGGATCCCCTCCCGTCCGCGCGACGACGATCATGGTCTTGCGCGGGCGCTGCAGGAACGGCGCGTAGACCGTGGCGGAAGCCTCCTCCTTGAGGCTGGCGAGGCGAACTCCGCGCACCACGCCGATCACGGTGAGCCAGGGGCCCTCGGGACCCTTGAAGCTCACCCGGCGGTTGAGGGGGTCCTGCCCCGCCCCGAAGCGCTTCGCCATCGCCTCGTCAATGACGACCACGAGCGGGCTGTGGTCACGATCGCCATCGTTGAAGACGCGGCCGCGCAGGAGCGGAATGCCCATCGTGGCGAAGTAGTTGGCGCTGGCGACCCGGAAGTTTGCCGTCGGCGGCTCCCCCGGGTCCGCGGGCGGCTGGTTCTCGATCAGAACGTTGGTCACGTTCTCGCCCCGCAAGGGGACGTGGCTGACCGCTCCCACGCTCTGGGCTCCCGGCAAGGCCGCCGTCTGCGCGAGCAGACGCTCGAAGAAAGCTCCCTGCTGCTGCGGCTTCGGGTACTTCGACTCGGCGAGATCGATCTGGGCGGTCAGGATCTTGTCAGGGTTGAAGCCCGGATCGATGTGCTGCAGGCGCCACAGGCTCTTGAGGACCAGGCCGGCACCGATCAGCAACACCAGCGCGAGGCTGGTCTCGAGGACGACCAGTGCGTTGCGGGTCCGGTTGCCGCCGCTGCCGGCGCTCCGCCCGCCGGCGTCCTTGAGCCTCTGGGCCAGCTCGCGCCGCGACAACTGGAAGGCGGGTACCAGGCCCGAGAGGAGCCCGGTCAGCAGGCCGATCCCGAGGGTGAACGCCAGGACATAGCCGTCGACCCCGATCCGCTCGGCTCGGGGGAGCCCACCGCCCTCGATGGCGAGCAACAGGCGCACCCCGCCATAGGTGAGCAAGATGCCGAAGACGCTCCCCGCGATGCCGAGGATCAATCCCTCCGTCACCAACTGGCGTGCGAGGGCGGCGCGGCTGGCGCCGAGCGCGGCGCGGACGGCGATCTCCCTGCCCCTCCCCGAGGCGCGCGCGAGGAGCAGAATGGCCACGTTGGCGCAAGCGATCAGGAGAACGATGGAGACCGCCGCGAGCAGGGTCAGCAACGCGGGACGGACGTTGCCGACGATCTCCTCCCGGAGGCGCACCAGCTTGACCCCTTGTCCGTGGTTGGAGGCCGGATACTCCTTGGCGAGGCTGCTCGCGACCGTGTCCATCTCGGCCTGGGCCTGCTCGAGCGACACCCCGGGCTTCAGGCGGGCGATCGCCGTGAGCCAGTGGACCCCCCGCGGCACCACTTTGGGCTCGAAGCCGAGAGGCGTCCAGATCTCAACCTTGGGGTTCAGCGGGTCGCGGAAGTCTGGCGGCATGACGCCCAGCACCACGCGCGGCGCGCCGTTGATCGTGACCTTGCTGCCGACGATCTTGGGCTCCGCGCCGAAGCCCCGGGTCCACAGTCCGTAGCTGAGCACGACGACCTGCTCCTCCCGGTTCTTCTCGTCCGCCGCGCTGAACGTGCGCCCCCGCAACGCGTGAGCGCCCAGGACGTCGAAGAAGTTGCCGCTCGCATTGGTGGCGGTGACCTGCTCCGGTCCGCTCGCGCCGGCGAGGATCATGCTCTTGTCGTCGAAGGCCGAGAGGCTCGCGAAGGTATGGCTCTCCCGCTGCCAGTCCGAGAAGTTCGGCCCCGAGACCCCGCCGTGGTTGTCGGGCTTGTCACCGCTGCTGGTTTCCCAGATCACCACGATGTCGGCGGGTTTCTGATAAGGCAAGGGCTGCAGGAGCACCGCGCTGACCACGCTGAAGATGGCGCTGTTCGCGCCAATCCCCACCGCCAGCGTGGCGACGGCGGCGGCGACGAAGGCCGGCCGTCGACCGAGGCTGCGGAGCGAAAACTTCAGGTCGCGAAGGAAATCGGACATAGAACCTCTCCACTGAAAGGCAACGATGGACTCGGGAGGAGGCTCACGGCTGATGAGCCAGGACCTCGCGCACCTCGGCCGCCAGCTTGGCGCCGTTGAACAGGCGGTCCGCGGGCAGCTCGTCACCCGCGTGCATCACGCGGACGGGAGCGGGGGCACCCTCTTCCCAGTTGGTGTGCGCAGGATACAGCAGGTAGAGATCGAAAGCAGGGGACGACTTCACCCCGACCGCCTTGCCGAACGTGTCCGCCAGCGTCGGATCGGGCGTCCAGAGGTGGACCGCGCGCGGGTCGGGCACCAAGCCGGCGGCGGACACCGCCTTGGACTCGGAATCCTCCTTTAGCGCCGGCTCCCAGAGGACGATGACCGCCAGGTCCTTGCTGTCGATTGCATCCAGGACGTACCGTTCCACCACGCGGGCCGCCGCCTTGCACATCCCGCAGGTGGGGGAGAGGAGGAGGACGAGGCGGGTCTTCCCGCCAAGCGCGTTGAACTGGCGCTTGAGATCCGCCGTGGAGACGACGACGCCGACTTTCGCCGGAGGCAAGGCAGGGTGATCGGCTTGCCGGGTGAGCTTGAGCTTCACCGGCTGGCCGCGCTCGACGAGCGTGCCGGAGATCGCATCGCCATCCTGCTCGAGAGTGCCGGTGAAGGTGGAGGTCCCCGCCGAGTAGGAGTAGGCGAAGGAGACGTCCCGGCCCGAGACCTTGACATCCTTGAGGGGAAACCCCGAGAGGCCGCGGACGGGCAGGCTCAGCGTCCCTTTCCAGCCTGCGCCGTCCGGGTTGAGGTCGAACAGCATTTCGAGCTCCGACACCGCCGGCTTGATCACGAAGATGCCCTGCCAGTGCCCCGCCACCCGGGCGTCGGCGGGCGCCGGCGTCGGGCCGGGCTCTTGAGCCGGGAGAGGGAGGCCGGTCAGCAGACCGGCCACGAGGAGGGCCGCCCATGGCGCCCTGGGGGTACGGCGGCGACGAAAGCTCGGGCCCGTTGGCATGCGCAAGCCTTCCAACCTACCCGCCGGCCGCCATGCCTAGCCTGAAGATGCCGATGTTGCCGCCGCCGCTTCGCAGCACGATCCGCGGCCCGCCGCCATTGATCTCCTGACGCAACGAGGCTCCCAACGACGACTTGACGGTCGGATCGAGCTCCGAGGTCACGTGCCCGCCTCCCGTCACCGCGTCGACGTTGATGGCGACGCCGGGCGCCAGATACAGGTTCATGTGGCCGCCGGAGGTCACCAGGCGGTAGCTGTCCGTCGGCTGCGTCGAGAGACTCACGTTGACGTGGCCCCCCGCCGTGGTGGCCGCCACCTTGCCGAGGACGTCCTCGATCTCGACATTGCCGCCGCGGGTCTCGGCGCTCAGGCTGCCGGTCACCCCTTTAACCACGATGTTGCCGCGCCCCGTGTTCACGTCGAGGTTGTAGCGCAGAGGGACGGAGATCCGAAACTTCGCCCACAGCGGGAGCTGGCTCGAATCGCCGGGCACCTCATGGGCGTAGGTGGACTTGATGCGCAGGCCTTTCGCGTTCGGAGTGAATTGCGTTTGCAAGTCTTTCAGCAATTTATCCGCCTGGTTCGCATCGCCGTCGGTGGTGCGCTCGACGTCGACCTCAACCTTGATCTCGCTTCCCTCGATGCCGCGGATCTCCAGCGAGCCCAGGTCCGCGTCGACCTGCAGGGTGCCGCCCGGGGTGACGGGGAAAGACTTCTCGATGGTATCCCGGCCCCCCTCGGCGAAAGCGAGTGTGGAGGATAGACAAAGCGAAACGACTGTTAGAAATAGTTTAGTGTAGGCATTGCGCATAGATCATCTCCGTTCGTTGCGGTGGTCCTGGGCCGATTTCACATAGATACACTACTACGAATGTGCCGCCAAAAAGTTTCAGCGGTAAGAAAATATCGCTTGCCGCCGGTGAGGTCCGGCGCGGGACGGCGAGGCGAACCGTGAACCGTGAAGGGCAAGCGCTCGTGACGGCGTCCTTTAGGGTAATATGCCTGCAATTTCTGGCCACCGATTTCCAGGCGCGACCAAACGGGGCGCCGGGACATGGATACGGAGAGCAGCTTTTCACCGACTACCGGGCGCCTTGTCCGCGATCCCGTGGAGCTGAGGCTGGCGCTGGAGGGGAGCAGAGCTTCGCGACGGACCTCCCGCGAAGTCCTGGCCACGGCTCTCACCCAAGCCCCGCGGGACCGCTGAGAGAGATTGAAAGCCATGAGAATTTTTACCTTCCTGTTCCGCCAATCACCCTTCCGAACCACCTTCGCCGTGGTGACTGGAATCCTGGGCGGGCTCGCCAGCGCCGCTCTGATGGCGGTGATCAACTCGGCTCTGAGCTCGGAGGGCAGGGGCCATTCGTCGCTGGGCTCTTTCCTCGGCGTCATCGTGCTCGTCCTCGTCGCCGGGCTCGTCTCCCGCATCCTGATGAGCCAGCTCTCGGAGCAGACGACCTACGATCTGCGGATCAGGCTCTGCCGTCATGTGGCGGCCACCCCGCTGCGCAGGCTCGAGCAGATCGGCGAGAGCCGCATCGTCGCCACCCTCACCCAGGACGTGGTCAACCTGACCAACGCGCAGGTCAACTTCCCGGCCGCCTGCATCAACTGCGCGATCATCTTCGGGTGCCTCGCCTATCTGGCCTGGCTCGCGCCGGTCGTGCTCGCGGTGGTGGTGGTGTTCCTGAGCCTCGCGATCCTCAGCGTGACCCTGCCAGAGAAGTACGCCTCGGGACAGATGCGCCGGGCGCGGACCGAGTGGGACAAGCTGGTAATTCAATTTCATTCGCTTCTGCGCGGAATCAAGGAGCTCCAGCTCCATGACGGGCGCCGCCGGGATTTCCTCGAAGGTCCTCTCGCCGGCAGCGCGGATTGCTACCGCCGCCACAACGTGAAAAGCCTCAAGGTGTACGCCATCACCAACAGTTGGGGCCAGGTTCTCTACTTCCTCCTGATCGGAATCCTTCTCTATGGTTTCCGCTTCCTCGGGCAGACCGACACGAAAGTGCTGGTCGGCTATACGCTGACCACCCTCTACATCCGCGGGCCGCTCCTGGCTCTCCTCGATCTCCTCCCCATGCTCTCCCGCGGCCGGGTCTCGCTCAATAAGATCGAAGAGCTCGGGTTCTCGCTCGCCCCCGTCGTAAACGAGTCGCCGAGCGATCCGGTGCCGGCGCCCTTCCGCCAGATCGAGCTTGCCGGCATCGTCCACTCGTACTTCAGCGAGCGCGACGAGCGGGAGTTCACCCTCGGACCGATCGACTTGCTCCTGCGGCCCGGCGAGCTGTTCTTCCTGGTGGGCGGCAACGGCAGCGGCAAGACGACGCTCGCCAAGGTCCTGACCGGGCTCTATACGCCGACCCGTGGAGAGATCCGCGTCGACGGCGTCAAGCTCGATGTCGCGGCGATCGGCTCGTACCGCCAGTATTTTTCGGCGGTGTTCTCGGACTTCCACCTCTTCGAAGCCCTCCTCGGGCTGCGCCCGATCGCCGGGAACTTCGACCGCACGGTGAGGGGGTACCTCGTCCGTCTCCAACTCGATCACAAGGTCCAGGTCACCAACGGCGTCCTGTCGACGACCAATCTGTCACAGGGCCAGCGCAAGCGGCTCGCCCTGCTCACGGCCTATCTCGAAGACCGCCCGGTCTATGTCTTCGACGAATGGGCGGCCGACCAGGACCCCGAGTTTCGCGAGTTCTTCTACCGCACGTTGCTCCCCGAGCTGAAGACGAGGGGCAAGGCGGTCCTCGTCATCAGCCATGACGACCGCTACTTCGACCTGGCTGACCGGCTGATGAAGCTCGACTACGGCAAGATGGTCGAAGCGCGCGCGATCGGCGAGCCGGAACCGGCCCTGGCATCCTCGGTGAAGGCGGGGTAGCCGCACTCAACCTGTGGACGGTGTGCTCCGTCTTCCGGGATCCCGAGGAAGCGGTAAATCGCCGCGGGCGATGCGAACGGCGATCTGAGCCGTGAGATCCAAGGGATCCAGGAGAGGAGTACCAGCCACGGCTTCCCGCCCCAGGGCGAGGGGTATCTCGGTACATCCCGTGACTACGCAAATGGCGCCGGCGGCGGCCAGAAGATTGACGGCGTCCGCCAGACTGTCACGGTGGCGGATTCCTGTTTCCAGGTCACGGTCACCTCCGCACTTGATACCCCCTGGCCATCGACGGCCTTCCCGAAGGGGCCCGTAGATCGAACGCATCAGCAACTTCTCTTGGAGCGCCTCACCGGCCGGAAGATCCAGGAGTGAGACCAAATCCAGGCCGGGGGCCACCCGGTCTCCGGTGCGTTGGTACACGCGCGCGCGAAGAGCGCCTGTAGTGGCAAGAATGCCGATTCGGGCTCCGGGTCCGAAGCGCCTGGCGGCCTCCTCAAGGGTGAGCTCCACCATGTCGAGGATTGGAAGCCGCACCTGAGCGCGGATCTCGTCCAGGAAAGCATGGGCAGTGATGCAGGTCAGCACGGCGAAGTCGGCGCAGCAGGCGAGCCGCTCGAAGCTTCGCAGCAGCCAGGGCATCGGGGAAGGTCCACTCTCCAGCAGGGCAGCGGTGCGGTCCGGTGTGTGGGGGATCGAGGAAACGACCCACTCTGGGAAGTCTTGGTCAGACGACGGATGATCGATGGCCGCAAGCAGCCTCCGCTCGAACTCGATGTGAGCGTAAGGGCCAATGCCGCCTGCGATCCCGATCACCCGCCGCCACTGCCTGTCCGCTAAAGCTTCGCTCATCCGGCGGATCTCCGTTGCAGATCGTAGTCGACCTTTCCATGGATCGTGGCAATAAAGGCCAAAAGCCCGAAAAGTGCATTTAGCACCTCTCAACCAACCGGAACACGCGGCGCATGATCTTTCGACGCAAAACGTGAACTATACTATGGCGGCGGTAGAAACGAGAAACGATTGGATCGAGATGCCCTTCCGTGAGCCCGCCCGCGGCTCCTCAGCCACCAGCGCGCGGCGTTCGACCCGCGGGGCGGAAGACCCGACCCGGGATTCGCATCACGGGACCCCAGGGGCGCCTCACGGGATTCGAGGAGCGCATCACGGGACCCGAGAAGCGCGCTGCCCGCCCCTCGGGTCGCATCATGCGACCCTTGGGTCCCATCACAGGACCCTCCGATTGCGCCACGGGACCCTCGGGTCGCACTACAGGACCCGCCGATTGCAACATGGGACCCTCGGGTCGCACTACAGGACCCGCCGATTGCAACATGGGACCCTCGGGTCGCACTACAGGACCCTTGGGTCGCGCGTACCGACCCGTGGGTCAAGGTGCGCGACCCAAGGGGTGGTGTCCTAAGACTGTGTGGGTGGTGGGGATAGGTAGGGGCCGGTGGTTCCCGACGTTCGGGCTGCCGGGGTCGGGATCGTCAGATCGGCGTCATCAATGCTCGCCTTCAACAGGCTCAGTATCCAGTCCAGTAGCATGAACGCATTCTACCATCTCCCGCCCCCGAGTCCATTCCTGTAGAATCCCCTCAAGCGCGGCTAGGAAGTCATGAGCCGAACCCCGGGGCACCGCACCCCGGCCCGCCGCGCCAGTCTCTTCCCCGTCATTGCGGAGCACCGGAGCGGGGGTGCACATGCCGGTTATTCCCACCGAGAGACACGGGCGCAAAGTCCGGGTAAACCCGCTTGTCCTCTATGCAGTCATGTGCTTCCCAAATGATGACAGCGCGCGCAGCCATCTCCTTGTTCGCACTCATGAACGCATAGCTTCGCAAGCGGAAGAGATGCTTCATAAAGTCCCAGGTTTTCAGGCGCCATTGGGCAGGACGCTTGGGGGGAGCCTAGGTGAGACGCTGCAACGGTTTGGGGGCTTCTCCGCCTTGAGTAAGGCCCCAATCTTTGAGGAAATTTGGGAACGCATGACTTCCCAGGGCTGGCCCGGTTCGATTTCCGGAGACATCCTCCTGAATCTTCTTCAGATGAGAGCATCCGGGACAAGCGCAAGCGTGAATAAGGCCGTAGCCATCGCCGTGCACTACCTCTCCGACGCGAAGGCGGCAGGAGAGGGAGAACCGAGCGGAGGAAAATCCGAGCGATACGTTAGGGAAGCGTGGGCCAACTTCAAGCCGGTAAGCCACCTGTGGGCCGCCCTGCGGATGATTCAAGACGGCGTCACCACGCAAGGCGGTGAGCTGCCATATGTCGACAGACTTTTAGTCCTTGCCCACTTCATCCTCAAGCTGGCCCGGTCTCTAGGGACGAAGGGGGAACCGCTTCTTTCCAGCGAGGAGATGTGGCGGCTTTCGCGACGCTACAAGTCGCCCTTCCAACTGAGCAACTTCACGCTCCCGCCCTTAGAGGCTTGGAAGGTCGAAGTCCTCCGGCGGAAGTTCAAATCCCTCCGGCCGTGAAGGGTACTGCACGGGTGCCGTGCAGTACTGCACGAAGGCTGTGCAGCAGTGCAGACCCGCCGTACAGGGCTAGCAGCTCGCGCGGCATCCCCTGAAAATGGCATCGCCCCGCTACGAACGGGGCGATTAGTCAACCTAGACGCGGACCGTCCAGGGTGACGTGCAGGGGAAGTATACCCGCCCGACGGTCCGCGCCGCAACCCCAGAAAGGGGCTCGCCGTGCGCAAACCATCCTGCCTACCCGTCCGCCGTCCTCTCGGGCCGTTTCGTTGGCAGATTGGCCTGCTACTCCTGAGTCTCCCCCGGAGGTTCATACCTGCCGGCCTGGCCGATCTCGCGCCTTGCGGCGCGGATCAGCCTCTCCCGCATCCAAGCGGAGACGCTGATCCCCGCCAGCTCGGCGGCTTGCCGGATCAGTTCTTCGTGTTCCTCAAGCAACCTCAGACGGAGGGCAGCGGTTTGCGTCTTATCAGCCTTTGGTCTTGCCATGTCTGGATTGTAGGCCGAATAACTCCACAGGTCAAGAGGGAAGATTCTCGTTCTACCCTATTTACACGTAGGGTTATTATGCCTACAATAACAACAGATCAGAGAACGAGCCATGAACGCCCCCATCGATCCCATGACCGCCCCCGAAGGGACCGCTTGCCGGTCCTGCGGCGGTCGTACGATTGGATGGGGCAAGGATCGGGCCGGCAACGCTCGCCGCCGCTGCAAGGCTTGCGGCGTTACCGTGGCCCTGGTCCCCGTCCGTCCCCTGGGTACGATGCGCCTGGACATGGAAAAGGCCGTGCTCTGCATCTCCCTGCTGTCGGAAGGATCTTCCATCCGGAGCACGGAGCGTATCTCGGGCGTTCACCGCGACACGATTTGCCGGCTCCTCCGGGTTGCCGGTGCGAAGTGCGAAACGCTCCTCTCCCGCCTTGTCCGTAACGTCCCGGTCAAGGACGTGCAGGCAGACGAGCTGTGGTGCTTCGTGGGCATGAAGGAAAAGACCAAGGTCCGGAAGGCGATCACGAATTCCGAGGTCGGCGATGCGTACACCTTCCTGGCAATCGAGCGGGACTCAAAGCTCCTCCTCGCTTCCCACGTCGGACGGCGTACCTCGCAGGATGCCAGCATCTTCGCTGCCAAGCTCTCCGGAGCCGTGGACGGTGGACGCTTCCAGATTTCAACGGATGGTTTCGACGGATACCCTGCCGCCCTAGAGGCTCACTTCGGCGGCCAGATTGACTATGCGCAGCTCATCAAGTCGTACGCGGGTGAGGGATTGGACAGCGAGCGGCGGTACAGCCCGCCGCAGATAATAGCGACCGAGAAGCGCGTCATCTCCGGAAGCCCGGCGGAGTCCCAGGTCTGCACGTCCCATGTGGAGCGGATCAACTTGCACGTGCGCATGATGTCCCGCCGGTTTACGCGGCTTACGACGGGCTTCAGCCGCAAGCGGGACAACCTGCGCGCCGCCGTGGCGCTCTTCACCGCCTCTTACAACTTCACGTGGTGCCATCGGACGCTGAAGGGCTGCACGCCCGCTATGGCCGCCGGGATCGCCCGGAAGCCGTGGGACGTGCGGGAGCTGCTGACGGCTTAACGCGGCTTATTCTCTAGCGCATACTTCGCGTCGTGCAACAAACTCTCTACGAATCGCTCGACATGCTCTTGAGTAAGCTCATGCGGATGAGCCGGCAATGACTTGTCTTTGTTCGGAAGGCGATCCACATGCTCTTCGCGGAATATTTGCCGCCGTTCCTGGTTGGCCCTGTAACGCAAGAAGCCAGACACCGAATCGGTGTCATCCTTTTTCATCCGAATGTTGAGCGACACTACATCTGGACGGTTTTCCACTTTGATTGTCAAAGCGTCAGTAGAGATGCAAGACGCCTCAAAAACGGGAATGATAGTGCGGTCCGCCTCATTGCGAAAGGCTTGGAGAAAATCAAGCTTCGCCTTTTCCCGGTTATTGGCGGCGGCAATCTGCGTTTGGTAGTTGGCATCTAGAGCTTTACCCAGCTCACTGACATAATTCTTAAGACCCTCTTCTGCCATTGCGTCGAAATCCTTTCCCGCATAGCTTTCGTGGTTAGGTACGCGTCTACCCATCGTCAGAGATAGGCTTAGTTCCCACACCCTTCTAGTGTACCACAACCGTAAGACACTAAGGGCCGGCCCCTCGCGGAACCGGCCCCCTGGTGCTACGTCGATTCCCTCTGGTGACGGTCTATCAGCGGTCCCGCCCGGATGTCCCCCTCCCCACCGCTGCGCGCCCAAACGCCCGCCAGCTCGGCGGCGAGCGCCCTGCACTCCCGGGCGTATCGGAACGTCGCCACGATTCGCCGGCCCGGGAGATAGACCAGCGTGTGCAGGTGCGCACAGCCCCAGGGGATCGGTCCGGCCCCGGTGCCGTGGAAGATCCCAAAGGGCGGGGAGACGTGCCCCCGCATCTCCGGTACCGTGCCATCTTCCAGGGCCACGGGGAACCGCCCCAGGCGCCAAGCCAGGGGCAACGGAAGCCCGGCCTTCACCCGGAAGCCGGAGGTAGGCATCCGCTGCCCTGGCAAGCCAAGCCCCGCAGGAAGCAAAGCCTTCCGAGTCGGCGGCTTGCTTCCAGCGTGCCGACTGGTGAACGTCGGCGCGGACGGTAAAGCTCGCGGTCTTCACTGAATCCGCTCCGGCTTCAGGTTGCGCAGCTCCGCCTCCAAGCGGTCGGCAAGCTTGGCGATCTCTCGCGAGACATCGGCGCCCACGGCGGCGAGACGGATATCCTGCTCGCTTGAGGAACTGAAGCCCGGTCCACACCAGGAAGCCATGGCGCCCTGGAGATGCCGCATGTCCGCGACGGCGGCGGTCAGCTCGGCGGGAAAGATCCCCTCCGGATGGCTTGGCCACTGACCCCAGGTCTCTATGGCCATCTCGAAAAGCAGGTCGCCAAAGCCCCGGATGCGGGCGTTGGCGCGGGCCTGGGGGAAGTAGACCAGGAAGGTTTCCCGGAAGGCGGGGAAGTCCTCCCATCGGTCCGGGTGGATGACCGGCGGGGAGACGGCGGACTCATCCGGGGGCGGGGGTGGTGTGGTCAGGGTACAATTCGACAGCTCTAGCATGGGTGTCCGTGCTGGGGTCAGGTCCGGCAGACGTGTGTCACCACCCTGCCGGGCCGCTTACCTGGGATGAGGGGAACGCTCCCCTCTACCAGGGGAAGCTACTCCGCCCCCGGAAGCCCTGCCAGCCCCCCTATCTCACCAACGCACTATTAGGACACCACCACCCAAGGGTCAAGTGACGCGACCTGTGGGTCAAGAGTTCTGACCCTTGGGTCAAGACACGCGACCGGGGCGAGCTTCTCCGTCCGGATGCCAGTCGCTGGCCATCGGTGAGCAGCGTGATTGAGATCGTACCGGCCCGGGATTGGCCCAGGCCGTCAGATTGTGAAGAAGGTTTGCTCGGATCGCGGGAAGGCTGCCGATAGGCCCCTGGGAGCGTCGGCGTCCCGCCGGCCTGCTTACTCCCCTGTATCTTTCCTTGACGCAAGCTCGAGCCTCCGATATCGCCGCCGGAGCGGACCAGACCAGAGAGGTGCCGGGCATTTATACGGCACTGCGGTCATGGACATGTGGAAGCCCTTTCGTACACCATCTAAAAAGAGTCAGCAAACCTCCTCTCAAAATCTGAACGCAGGAGCGGCGGGCAGAGAATTTCATCAACTGTCGCAACCACAGCCCCTTTGTCTTTTTCGGGAGGGCACGGTCCGATATAACGGCCGCGAAACGCGACGAAGCGTACTATGGGATCATCAGGATCGTATGGATGGTTGTCGAGCGCTTGACGAGCCGTGCTATAGGCAAAGACACCGGGTGCTTCACCCAATGCAAATTTCTCTTCGTCGGTAGAAGCATCAGTCGCACGGCGTTTAAGCTCCAGCCACATCTGGAGAGCCCGCTTGGTCATCTCTCCGAGATGGGTACCTACCAGCTCATAGTCGACCTCGTTCAGAGAGCCGTCCGTTTTCTGAAACCGCAGCTCCCAATCGTTGGGAGCCATGTAGTGTGAACTTGTAAATGCCTTATAAGCCCATCGTTCGTAATGGCCTTGTGTATATAGAACACGGTAGAAGGTTTCTAGGAGTTCGTCGCTCATTACGGATCTCTCTTGAACTACATTCTGCTCCTCTATGATTCGCTCGAAGAGCCGAGACTTAAGTGTGCACTTCACAAAGTTAGGGGTAAGCGCGTCTGATGTGTCTACTACATACTTTGCAGCCTTGAAAAATGTCAAGACGGCTTTTAGGTCCACCTTGAGGCTAAGCGAGTCCTTAGGATGTGTAAGGCGATCTCGGAAAAAGCGGGTACCCCGAAATTCCTTCCAAGATTCACCGGATGCCTCGGGAACATAGTCATTACCGAACTCGCGGGAGAAGATCGTGAGTGAGGCAACCATTTGATCCTCGATTTCTCCGCCTGATAGTGACCGGTTATCTGCCTCGGACAGTTTAATCTCGCCGCGTTTCTCTGCGGCACGGAGGAAGAATATTGTGGCGCCGGTCCTAGCTTCGACTTCTGAGAACAGTGTACGCACCCCAGTTCTCACCGCATACTGGTGGCAATTACTGAGAAGCGGCAAGCTATTTTTGATAAGATCAAATGCGCGTACGACATCACGGCTGAACCTCCTGGCCATAAGTTCTACATATTTATACGTTCTTGCCGCGACATCCTCTATGTCCGATGTGTCTTGAGCCGAAAAGATTATAGGAATTGGATGATCCTTTTCTTTATATGGGAATTCCAGCACTACAGATTCCTGGCGCGGCTGTGGAATGCCAAGCTTGGCGCTGCAATCTGCAAACATGTCTCGCATCTGTACGAGAAACCAGATGATTGTAGGATGGATAGCGGCAAAGGCCGCATGAGAAAAAAGGTGTTCTAGTTTTTCCGGGTGAGTGAATTTATTACGGACGTGGATAATCCTTCTAAGACCTCGCCATCCTTCGCCGTCAGTGTCGAGCCTAAAGTCGGACCCGACCAACTTTGGAAACCATGTTACGGCTACCTTGATGCTGGACTCTGTCGATAGCCTCTTCTCTTTCGACGAAATTGAATCTAACGTCGATTCATATTTCCGATCCATAAGTTCGGCGAGTTTCTTGGGTGGGATCGACAGGCCGGCCTCACCCGCACATTTGACGACAAATCGACGGAGGACATACCCAATGCCATCGACATGTCCAAGAAATGCTCGGATGCAGGCTTTGGCATAAAAGTCAGCTGCTTCTCCGTGTTCAGAAGATGAGTCGGTGTTGAACCTGGCCACTGCGTCGTGAAAATGTCTCAAAGCAAGCGAAGAATCCCCTTGGAGCAAGTTATCAATTTGAGTTAGCTCCCTGAAGCTTTCTTGAAAATCTCGCCCCGGTTTAACCATGACTCCGCACCTCAAAGGTCACCTGCCTTGCGGAGAGCATTATATCTGTATTGGGTAGGAACGCCGGCGTTCGCTTGCCCTCGATCCCGATCCTCGATGAGGCGAAGGCTCGCAGCCTCGCCTTGGCCATTCACCCACTTGTGTGCCAGGATGTCACTGCGGCCAAGTCTCTCGCGGTCGGTGAGGAAGAGGCGGGAGCCACCTCCGGCGAGCGACCGGCACGCGGCTTCCATGTGCTTCACCCGCTCTCCGTTCGTCGTGACGGTCAAGACTTTGAAGTTCGGAATGCCAAAGTCGGTTCTGTGGAGCCCCCGCCTCCACGTCTCTTGGTAGACGAGGATCTTCCGGAGAAAGCTGGTCTGGCCGAGCCCCTTCCGTACAACCGGTCATTCGAGATCTACCTCAGATCTACTGCTCGTCGCAGACGGCTCGACCCCGATGGGGTATCGCGACCCTTCAGGCCGCATCCGCGGATCCTCTCCCAACCCAGGCCGTTGGCCTGGGCTTGTGCGCCCGCGAGCGCACACGTATAGAGGTGCAAATCCTCTCCAGGCATACGCTCTCCGGCCTGGAAACCGAAGGTAACTGCGTCGCCGCGAGGCGGGGTGGAGAGCACCGGAGGTGAGGAACCAGTCCGCAGGTTGACGAACTCGATTCGGCTTGACGTTCCCGGCGAGCCTGCAAGCCAATGGTGAAGCCTGGACCCCATGAGGGGAAACCCATCGAGCTGAGGGGTAGCGTGTGAAAGCGGCGATGGGGGGGCGTGGGGTGTTTGGAGGCAGAATGGTTCTGAGTGACGTGTGACGTGAAGCGGGGAGACCTCGACAGGGAGGAGACTTGTCGAGGAGTCAGAGTCCTCATACGAGCTGAGAAGCGCCGTAACGGGCGTGGAGCGAAGGGGGACAGGAAGGTGGATGTATGAGGCCTGGGCAGACGGAAGCCAAACCGCGTGTGAGTGCCCTTAGGGCTAGCCGAGCCGGAGATGCCCAAGGCCAGTGGGTCTGGGAGGAACCGCCTGTCTGAGCTAAGTGCATGTTGACGGGCCTCGAAGCTGAGGTCTAAAGAGGCGATTACGTCTCCTTGCTGAGCGTGGGTTGTTCTCCGAATTCACAGCCTACGATCAGGCCGTCAATCCTCTTGGAGGTAAAACCACCAACCGGAGAGCCGGATGCGGGAGATCCGCCAGTCCGGTTCGGAGGGAGGGGGGGCCGGGAACTCAACCGGCTCTCCCTATCCTTATAGGAATCACGGCCCCTTGGGCCGGCGTGGCACCCACGTCGACGCGAATCAACAGGCTCCGTGACGACGGAGGCGAGACTCTCTCTTCGATGCCCACGGTAGGCCACAACCTGACCGCCACACCGTGCCAACGCCCCCTGGATCGACGCGTTGGGTAGCAGCCGGGATATGATCTTGCCACGGAAAACACAGGAGAGACCACGATGCGATACGTCATGCGACAGAAGCTTTTCTCGATCGGGGACGACTTCTCGATCAAAGACAGCGAGGGGCGCGAGGCCTTCTTTGTCGATGGCAAGGTGCTGAGCTTCGGTGACAAGCTCATCTTCAAGGACCGTCAGGGTGGGGAGGTGGCGCGGGTCGAGGAGAAAGTGATCTCGATCGGGCCAACCTGGGAGATCTACCGCGGCGGCCGGCCGTACGCCACGGTCAAGAAATCGCTTTTCACATTCCTGCACTGCAAGTTCTCGGTGGACATCCCCGGCCCGGACGATCTCGAAGCGAGCGGCAATCTCCTCGACCACGAATACACCTTCACCCGCCATGGAGAGGTGATCGCCGAGGTGTCGAAGAAGTGGTTTTCGTGGACGGATAGCTACGGAGTCGACGTGGCCGACGGAGAAGACGACGTGCTGATCCTCGCCTGCGCGGTCGTGATCGACATGGCGTGCCACAAGGACGATGAGGAAGGCAAGCACTGACCACGGCCGCACGTGTTGATGTCCCTTGTTCGGCTGGCGCGAAGGCCCCTAGCCGGTGATCTTGACCATTCCCCTCTCGACCGCCTCGATCAGGTAGGGGCGCAGCCGCTCCGGGGGGACGACGTGGTGGAGGGAGCCGGCCGTGCGGGCTCTTTCGAGGCTGTGGATGTGGTCGAGCTCGGCCGCCGCCTCGTGCTTCTTCTCGGCGGGCTCGCGGGCGAAGATCACGGCCGCGGCCTCGGCGCCTTCGAGCATCGAGACGTGGCTCCCCTCCACGGCCGCCACTTCCAGATTGTCCTGTAGGGCGGCGGAGAAGACGAGGGAGGCGGCGCCGTGGTAGTGGCCGATGACGCAGACGACGATGGGACCCTGGAAGTTCACCACCGCGCGGCCGATCTCGGCCCCGTATTCGAGCTGCCACTGGCGCATGGACTCCGGTGAGCCGTCGAAGCCCGTCAGGTTGGCGAGGACGACCAGCGGCCGGTTGCCGCTCGCCGCGTTGATCGCCCGCGCCACTTTCTTCGCGGCCAGGGGGAAGAGGGTGCCGCCTCTCCAGTGGTCGGGGCCGTAGACCGGCGCCCTACCCAGGCGGGGCAGGGGCTTGGACTCGAAGCCCAGCAGGCAGACCGGCTGGCCCCCGAGATGCGCGTCCCACACCACGGCGATCTCGGCGTCGCGCATGCCGTACCAGCGCTCCAGCGGCTCATGGTCCTGGTCGATGACGGCGGCCAGGACGCGGCGGATGTCGAAGGGCTTTTTCCGTCCGGGATTGGCGGTCTCCGAGAAGATGTCGCCCACGGTCGGAAGATCGCCGCCTTCGTCGTGGGGAAATTCGCGGATGTCCCGGTCCCGGGGATCGGTGGTCGGCGCGGCCCGAGGGAAGCGCTCGCCGGGCGCCGTGTAGGAATGCTCGTAGTGGCGCAGCAGGATGCGGCAGGCCTCGGCGAGGTCCCGCGCATTGTAGTGCGCCTGGCCGTTGGGCCCCATGATGCGCTCGTAGCCGCCGATCCCCTGGTTGTCGTCCGCCGAGACGCCGCCCGCGGAGTCCAGGGCCTGCTTGCCGCTCGATACCATGGCTCCTTCGGGAGTCATGATGACGATCCCCACAGTGTGCATCAGCATCGCGGCCTCGGCGTTCCAGTAGGGCTGCGGGCCGGCGTTGATCCCCATCACCACGATGTTGATTTCCTGCCCTCCTTGAGTGCGCTCGACCAGCCGGCGCAGCACCCTGGCCGTCCAGTCCATGACCTCGGTGCCGCTGTCGACGGCGATCCGGGCACCGGCCGAGAGAGCGAACCATTCGAGGGGCACGCCCAGGGACTGCGCCAGATCGAGGGCGGCGAGGATGCGCCGGCACTCGGGCTCGGCCAGCACCCCCATGCCGTGGCTGGGATCGCTCACCAGGATCACCCGCGCCATCCCCTCGGGGTAGCGGTCGGTCTCGTTGCGCACGATGCCCACCACGACGTTGGCCCGGTTGCCGCCGTAGGGACGGGAGACGGGTACCAGCGCGCCCGCCTCGTCGAGCTCATGCTCCTCGAAGCTGCCGGCGGGGAGGTCGGCCTGGGCTTCGCGGCGTGGCGGGGCGAGCAGCTTCACCACTTCATAAGGATGGGGAAGGCCCCGGCGCCGCAGGTCGACCACTTTCTGCGCGTACTCCCGCAGGGTCTTGAGCGGCACTTCCTTGGGCTTGCGGAAGCGCAGCACCATGCCCCGTTCGCTGGGATTGGAGATCTCCAGCACCCAGTCCCGCAGCTCGCGGGTCTGCGGATCGGGGATGCGGCAGCGCACCGCCACTTTTTCGAGCCCCAGCCCCTCGGCCAGGGGCGACAGCCGGTGGACAAGGGCGTCGAGCTCGTCCGGTCGCAGGTCGACCGGCGGCCAGGCGTAGAGAAGGACGCGGTTCCACTGCAACCGCTCGGTGAGAGCCCGGCGGGCCTGGAAGCGGCGGATGCCCGCCAGGGCCTCCATCAGCATGTGCTCGAGCTGGGGGAGCTGCACGACGCGGCCGGCGGCGTTGAGCACCGGCGTCAGGTCGCGCACCTCGGCGATGGCGAACAGCCGCTCGTCCCGTGGGTTCTCGTGCGCCACGCCGTGGAAGAAGAAGACCTCCTCGGAGGAGGGGAGCCGCTCCAACTGGAAGTTCCGCAGGCGCCAGAGCTGGAGGCGCAGGGCCATCATGGGATGGATGCCCCGGTAGACCCGCTCCTCGCCGAAGGCGCTGTCCGCCCCCGCTTCATCGTCACCGCGGCGGAAGGCGAAGTTGCGGATGCCATACGGAGAGGAGGCGGTCACCGCCGCGCGCCGGAGATCCCGCGGATAATCCCCGTCGGCCAGCAGGGCGGCGATCTCCGCGGCGGCGGCATCCTCGTTCGCCTGCGGGCCGGGGCTCCAGAAGTAGAGGTCGGCCACGATCTCCGACCCCGGCGCCGCCTTCCCGGCGAGGGTGCGCACCGCCGCCAGGCTGGGAGCCAGGCCCTCAGGCCCGGCGTGGGAGGCGATGAGGTGGACGTGGGAGCCCTGATAGTCATAGCCGGCGATGGCGAAGTCCTGGCCGTCCACGGTGGTGAAGGCGACCTCCCGCAGCTCGCGGATGCGATAGAAGCGGCGCACCATGATCTCCAGCAGGGCCTGCCGGAACGCGGGGCCGGCACTCGCGAACCGCTGCGAGAGAATGCGGTGGAGGGGTTGGGTGCAATCGACCAGGGCGTGGACGCGCAGGGCCCGCTCCTCCGGGCCGGGGTCCTGGGCCAGCAGGGCGAGGTCGGCCTCGGCCGCCGCGTAGGCGCGCTCGCGGGCGGCGAGCAGCACGGGCCGGTCGAAGAGCCGGTAGCGCACTTCGCGGGCGAGGTCGTGCACGGCCGGCGAGGTGCCCTGCGTCTCGGAGATCATGCGCTCCAGCAGGCCGCGAAAATCGTCGCCGCCATTCGCGCCGGGGGGATCCCCGCGCTCCAGACTGCGTTCCAGGAGGGCCAGCACGGCCGGCACCTGCTGCGGCAGCCTCTGATGCGAGATGGCGACGCGGAAGAGGCTTTCCTCCAGGTCCGGCGAGCGGTCGAGGCTGCCCACGCCATAGTGGGCGAGGGCGTGGCGGAGCTTGCCGAGGAACGCCGGGGGCAGGCCCGTCTCCCAGGAGTCGAGATCCCGCAGGTAGGTGAAGAGGTACTCCTCGGAGCTGTGGCGTCCCTCATCCGCGTCTCCGGCCGCCGGCTGGCGGCGGAAGAGGGCGGAGACGTTCACGAAGGCTCGGAGGATCTCCCGTTCGAGACCGGAATCACCCTGGGCGCCGGCCGGCCCGGCGAGCCGCCGCTGCACGGCGTGGGGTATGACGTCGTAGCCGAGCAGCAGCCTGCGGGCCTCCTCCAGGGGCGCCGCCTCGGCGGCGGCCTCCAGAGCGTCGAAACGGACCCGGAGCTCACCCGTCTCTCCGCGATCGGCGGGATCTCCAAGGCTGGACGGCTCCGCCGCGGCCTCCTCCGTCTGCTCGATCCGGTGGGGAATGCCGTCCACTTCCACGAGCTTCCGAGTCCCCTGGAGAGCGACGGAGACCCGCCAGCTCTTCTCACCGCAGGCGAGGGACCGTCCGGTGCGTCCGGCTTGCCCGGCTCGCACCTCCAGGAGCCGGCCGTCCACCTCGACGCGGAAGAGGCCATGGCTCAAGCAGGCGACGCGCAGCAGGTAGGTGTGGCCGCGGTGGCGAAGCTCGGCGGTGCGGCCGATTTCTCGCGGCACCTCGGGACGGCCGCGGGCCGCCGATTCGTAGAAGCGTTCCCGGGCCTGGGCTGACTCCTCCTCATAGGCGGCGATGGCGACGGCGAGCAAGGCCACCTCGGCACCCCGGCGGGGGAGGTGCTCGCCGGAGGCCACCAGCCGGTCCAGCCATCCCGGCTCGGCGCTCCGGCCCGCCGGCTGACCCCCTAATTCAGGCCGGTCGAGGACTTCGGTCAGGAAGGCCTTGTCGGTGGTGCCGCCGCTCACCACGGCGGCGGTGGCGGCCACGCCGCGCTGCAAACGGCCGAGGGCCTCCGTCCGGTTGCGCCCATGGGCGGTGACGCGGGCGATCAGGAATCCGGGAGCGGAGGGAATGCTCCCTTCCTCCACGGCCGGATCGGCGCGCAGGCCCGCTCCGGCGGGGAGGCGGAGCGCTTCGACCACACCCGGGCGGGGAGCGAAGCCGTCCTCCGGATCGAGCGCCGAGAGGGCCGCCTGCATGGCATGGCCGCGGGGCTCGGGAGCCTCGCCGTCCAGCGTGCCGCCGCGGGAGAGATGGGCCACCAGGGCCGGAAGATCGAGCTCGTCGAGCGATTCGAGCACGGCGACGGTTTCCGGCAGGCCGGCCGCGGTACCGGAGAAACGGTGCTCGCCCTTCGCCGGATCGGCCAGGAAGGACACCGTGAAGGCGCCCGGCTTGCCCTTGGCCCCGGCGAAGCGGACGGCCGCCTCGCGCACCGACCGCGCGAGCTCCGGCGAGAGCCCGGGAGCGGGCGCCTCGGCCAGCACCGTGCGGTCGAGATGCCGCACGGTGACGTCGATCACCCCCAGCGCCCAGATCGTCCCCCGGCGGTCCACCAGCACCGGAGCTTCCAGGCGGCGGACTTGCGGGTTGGAGGCGTCGAGGCCGCTCACGGTGGGAGCTGCCGGGGAGTGGGACGGCGGAGTTTGAGGCGTGGAGTCAGGCATCCGTGAAGGATAACCGTTCTCGGTTGCAATCGGGACAGGCCGGGTGGCCGGGACCTCGCCGGTTGGAAGAGCGATTGAAAGCTGGTAGAGTAATTGTTGAAGATTTCACCAAAGGAGCCGATCATGGCGACAGTCAACTTCAGCGTTCCGGACGAGGTCAAAAGGGAGTTCCAGGAGACCTTTGCCCACGAGAACAAAAGCGCTGTGATCACGCGGCTGATGAAGCAGGCCATTGAGGAGCGTAAACGTCAGGATACACGCGCCGCGGCGATCGAGGCGCTCTTGAAGCTGCGAAAGCGGCAAAGCCCTGTCTCTGACGAGGAGATCTGGCGGGCCCGGCAGGTGGGACGGCCGTGAATCTGGTGATCGATGCCAGCGTGGTCGTCAAATGGGCTGTGCCGGACTCCGAGGCCGAGGAAAACAGGGAAGAGGCTATGGCGGTGCTCACGACGATCCTGCGGGGTGAGGCGAGCGTGCTTCAGCCTCCGCACTGGCTGGCCGAGGCCGCGGCTGTGATTACCCGTTTACGACCTGATCTCGCGGAGGAGAGCATCGGTCTCCTCGACTTGATGGAGTTCCCTGTCGCAATGGACATCGCTGTCTTGCAGCGGGCAAGCCAGATGGCGCGAGCGCTGAACCATCACCTCTTCGATACCCTCTACCATGCAGTCGCCCTGGAACACGGGGCAACTCTGGTGACCGCGGACGGCCGATACGCACGAAAGGCGAAGAAGCTGGGAAGACTGATCCCTTTGAAGGATTGGGGTCGCTCTGAAGAGTCGTGAGTGTGATCTCTGACAGCCTACTCTAGGTCGTCCTCCCGGTGTGCCAGGCGATCTTCGCGAAGAGGATGTCGGGATCGATCGGCTTGCCGACGAAGTCCGTGAAACCCGCGGCTTCCAGCTCGGGCTGGTGGCCGATGCGCACCGAGGCGGAGGTGGCGAAGATGGGCAGCCCGGCGAAACGTTCCCCCGGCAGGGCCCGGATCTCGCGCGTGGCGCCGTCGCCCTCCAGCTCCGGCATCCGCAGATCCATCAGCACGAGGTCGTAGTCGCCGTCCCGCACGCGCTCGACGGCTTGCAGGCCGTTCTTCACCACGTCGACCTCGATACCCCAGCTGCGCAGAAAGCTGCCCAGGACGAAGAGGTTGATGTCGTCGTCGTCCGCCAGCAGAGCCTTGAGGCCTTTCAGGAGCGGAGGCGCCTCCGGCTCGCCGGCCACGGCCTCGCCGGCCACGATCTTCAGGCGCAGGCTGAAGGAGAAGGTGGTGCCGCGATCCAATTGGCTTTCCACGGCGAGCCGGCTGCCGTGGAGCTCCACCAGTTTCTTGCTGATCGCGAGCCCCAGGCCGGTGCCGCCGTATTTCATGGTGACGTCGTAGCTCGCTTGAGTGAACTCCTCGAAGACGTGGGGCAGGCGATCCGGTGCGATTCCGATTCCGGTGTCGGCGACCCGGAAATCGATCGTCACCGTATCGGCCGCGAGCTCCTCCACCTGAAGCGTCAAGGTGACCGAGCCCTGGGAAGTGAACTTGAGGGCATTGCCCAGCAGGTTGGTGAGCACTTGTCCGATTTTGAGGGGATCGCCCAGGAGGCTGCCCGGAACCCTCGCGTCGACATTCACCACGAGGGCCAGGCCTTTTTCCTCGGCCTTGCTTTGGAGGCTGTCGGCGAGGTCTTGAATCAGTTGCCGGAGATCGAGGGGACGCTCCTCCGGGGCGGTCTTGCCGGCTTCGATCTTGCTGAAGTCGAGGATGTCGTTGATCAGATTCAGCAGGTTGCCGGAGGACGAGCGGAGGATTCTCACGAGCTTCTGCTGCCGGTGCGAAAGCTCCGTGGCTCCCAGCAGGTGGGCGACTCCCGTGATGGCGTTGAGCGGCGTGCGGATCTCGTGGCTGACCATGGAGATGAAGTCCGCTTTGGCCTGGGCGGCCTTCTCGGCTCTCTGCCGTTCGCGGAGCAATTCGCGCTCGTACTCCTTGCGGTCGGTGGCGTTGAAGACCGTCGTGCGGGCGAGCACCGGCTGGCCCGCCGCGTCGCGCCGGAGCACGGAGTTGATGAGCGCCGGCAAGCGCTGGCCGCTCGCGCACACGATGTCCACCGCGACCTCGCGCACCGTGCCCTGCATTTGCAGCAGGGGAGCGTAGTGGGTTTCGTGATAGATCCGGCCGCCGGCCGTGAGCAGCTCCTGGAATCGTTTGCGGCCGACGAGGTCCTGGCGCTCGTAGCCCGTCCAGGTCAGGAACGTCTGGTTGACCTTGACGATGAGGCCGCCCGGCAGCGTCGAAAGGTAGCCGCACGGGGCATGCTCATAGAGATCCTCGGCGTTTTCCTCGAACACGGCCTCGGGAGGCGCCCCGGCGCTCTCTTCTCGCTCTTCCAACACCGTACCGGCCCGTTACAGGAATGCCTTGATGGCGGCGACCGTCTCTTCCGGAGCGCTCAGGTTCGGGCAGTGGCCGGTCGCCTTCATCCGCACCAGCGTGCTGCCGGCAATCCGCCCGTGCACGTAGTCGCCCACCGACTGGGGAGCGATGACGTCGTCGGAGCATTGGAGGATCAGGGTGCGGGTCGTGACCTGGGGCAGGTCGGCGCGATTGTCGGAGAGGAAGGTGGCGCGGGCGAAATGCTTCGCGATCTCCGGATCGGTGCGGCAGAAGCTGTTGGTCAGCTCCGCGCCGAGCTCGGGGCGCTCCGGGTTGCCCATGATCACCGGCGCCATGGCGCTCGACCAGCCCAGGTAGTTGCTGTCGAGCGAGTCGAGCAGCCCGTCGATGTCCTCGCGGCTGAAGCCGCCGGTGTACTCGCCGTCGTCGATGTAGCGCGGCGACGGCCCCACCAGGACCAGCTTGTCGAACCGGCCGGGCTCCTCGACCGCCGCCATCACTCCGATCATGGCGCTCACCGAATGCCCGACGAAGATCACCCGCGTCAGATTCAGCTCGCGGCAGATCTCCAGCACGTCGTTCGCGTAACCCCGCAGCGACTCATAGCGGCCGCGGCTGTAGGCGGAGAGGTCGGACTGGCCGGCTCCGACGTGGTCGAAGAGGACGACGCGGTACTCGTCCGCGAAAGCCGGGGCGACGAACCGCCACATGTTCTGGTCGCAGCCGTAGCCATGGGCGAAGACCATGGCCTGCCCGCCCTCACGGCCCGAGATCTTTACATTATTCTTCTGAATGACGCCCATGGAGCCCATGGTAGCACTGCTCTCCGCGAGATCCTCTCGATTCATGAGGGGCTGCTATGATGTGAGGATTCATGACTCCAGAGACGGGCCGCCGGCTTACCTTTGATGGGCTCATCGCCGGGCTGACCGGCTATTTCCTCTACCGCAGCCTGTGGCTGCCCCTGAGCGTCCTCGACCGCTACGACGCCGACTTCCGCAACTATTACGCCGCCGCGGTCCATCTGCTCGCCGGCCTTTCTCCCTATGACGTCAAGGGTTTCGACTACCCGCCGCTGACCGCCCTCATCGTCCTGCCGGTCGCCTGGCTGCCGTATCCGCAGGCGCGGGTGGCGTGGCTCCTGGCCAACTGGCTGTGCCTCGCCGCCGCCGGCTTTCTGATGGTACGCATCCTGGGCGGCGACCGGGCAAGCCTGTTGACGGTCGCCGCCTGCTGGGCGCTGTGCGGCACCGTGGCGGAGAACCTCGTCCTGGGTCAGGTCAACCCGATCCTGCTCTTCCTCGTGGTGCTGGCATGGTGGGACGTGAGCCGCGGCCGAGGCGCCGTGGCGGCGGGAGCGATCGGCCTCGCCACCGCCCTCAAGCTTTGGCCAGGCGTGCTGCTGGTCGCCCTGGCCACCTGGCACTGGCGGCGGGCCGCCGCCGGCCTCGCGGCGGCGGTGGCTCTCGTCGCCCTCTCCTGGCTGCCCTTCCTCGTTTTGCCGCCGCCTCACTCGCCGGCGCGGGCCGACTACTGGGCCGGTACCCCGGCGCTGCTCAACTTCTCGCTGCCTGCGGTGGCGCTACGGCTGGCCGACCCGCCCACCCCGGGACAGATCCTGCCGTTGAGCTGGCGCAACGGCAACGACCCTCTGGCCTTCAAGCTGCCGGCGCGCCAGGCCGCCCTCTCCGCCGGCCTGGCCGCCCTCGTTCTGGCCTCGGGGGGCCTCTGGTTGCTGCGGACGGGCCGGCGCAACGGCGGGGGAGGAGAGGTGCCGGCGTTGGCCGCGCTGCCGGCGATGGCCGCGGCGGTCTCCCTGGCGCTGCTCGCCTCTCCGATCTGCTGGTATCACTACCAGCTCCTGCAGTTGCCCGGCCTCGCCCTGCTGGCCCGGCGCTGGGCGGCCCGCCCGGCGAGCCGCCCCTGGTGGCTGGGGCGACTCGCGGGATTGGCGGCGCTGGCCGCCGGGCTGACCTGGACGCAGGTGGCCGGAGTCGGCCGCTACGTCGATCGTTTCGGGTGGACGGCCGGCGCCTCGGCGTGGCTCTGGCTGGTCTCCTCGCTGGTGCCGGCCCTCGCCCTCGTCCACTTCATGCTTCAGGTGCGGGAGATGCGCGAGCCCGTCCGTTTTTTCATACGGAGCGACCGGGCTGAACACACATGAGCCCGGTTGGATGGCTCCGGACCGCCTGTGCGCTGGCCGGGCACGCGTTCTGCACTTCTTTTGAAGGTAAGGAAGGCGGGCTTGTCCTTCCAGGAGGTACGACGATGAGGATTCTGCGTTGGACCGGCTTGACGATCGCCCTCGCCGCCGCGGTTGGGATGACCGGCTGCGGGGTGGAAGTGTATGACTCTCCGGGGTACCCGGGCCGTTACCACGGCGACAGAGGCCGCTACGAGGACCGGGGCGGCGACGTGCAGGGGACGGTATTGCGCATCGGCCGTCGCGACCATGTCATCGTCCTCGATCCCGGCGATGGTGGCCGCGACGGCCGCGAGGGCCGCGATCATCGCGACGAGATCGCCCTGTTCTACGACGACAACACCACCGTGGAGTATCAGGGCCGCGAATACCGGCCCGAGGACCTGGAACGCGGCGACCGCATTCAGGCCACCGTCGAAGAGCGGGGAGACCGCCAGGTCGCCGAGGAGATTCAGGTGCTCTACGACGTCAGCAGCGAGGGGGGCGTGGCGCCGGATCGCCCGGTCCCTCCCATCCGGCCCGAGAGTCCCGATCGCCCGGACCGCATGGATCGCGGTCCGGATCGCGACGACTTGGGGCTCCAGGGTGAGCCGGACGCGGCGGTCCTGCGGGGCGTCGTCCAGAGCGTCGACTCCGACAGCCAGTCTCTGGAGATCGAGGTGGCGGGCGACGATTCCCAGGATTCCGACTCCGACGGCCCGTCCGGCCCCTCTGGAACCGTCGAGGTGCGCTACGACGCCCGGACGACCGTCGAATACCAGGGCCGCGGCTACAAGCCGGAGAACCTGGAAGAGGGCGACGTGGTGGAGATCCACCTGCGCCGGGACGGTAGTGGCCGGAGCGTCGCCGATCAGATCCTGGTGACCGGCGAGGGCGGCCAGGCGAGCCCCAGCCGGACGATGGGATAACCGGGCCGGGCTACCCCCCGCTAGATACCGTCGACGAGGCAGCCGAGGATCAGCAGCAATCCGGCGACCACCAGCGACCAGAATCCCAGGTTGTTGGGCATGTGAATTACGCCCAGCCCGGCGAGCAGGCCGATCACCCAGAGGATGACGGCGATGATGAGAGTCACCTTCTTCGGCGCCTGCGGCCGGAATCCTCCACCTCGTCTTGCCATGGGGCATGCTCCTCGCTGAAATTGCGGTCTTGTTTCTGAGCGGTGAGCGGCAAGCCTACCACAGGGAGAGCTGCGCTCCGATCAAGCCTCTGGTAAAATGTCACATCAGCATTCAACCCGGTATCCGGCGAGCCGGCCGGAGCAATTTGAAGGAGGTCTCTTCTCAATGAATCCCCTTATCGTCCTGGCCTTCTGGATGTCCTTCGGAACGCTGGGGAGCCATGCCACCGCGCACGCGGGAAATCAGAACGTCGTTCGCGTCTGCTCCGTGGCCACGGGCGGCTGCCAGGAGTTCGCGTCCCGTCTCCTCGAACCGGCGGCCACCGGCGGCCAGCGCGTCTTCATCGATCCTGAGACGAAGACGGTCGTCCCGCCCACCGGCGCGCAGCTCGAGAAGCTCGCGGTCACCATCACCGAGTCCACCCAGCGCGGCGAGCTCTCGGTAGAGACCCAGCCGGACGGCTCCAAACGGCTCAGGTCGACGACGGGCTTCAGTGTCGAACAGAACGCCGTCATCAAGCCTCTGGAGAAGAAGCCATGAGGCGAGCCGCGGCGATCCCGGCCGTGCTCGTCATGCTCTGGCTGGCCAGCATGTCGGCGGGCGCGGCCACCATCACCATTATGAACACCAATCTGCCGGGCATCGGCTTCAACGATCCCACTCCGGCGGCTCCGGTGGCGGGCAACGCCGGCACGACCTTGGGCCAGCAGCGGCTGAACGTCTTCATCGCCGCCGCGGCCTATTGGAGCAACCGGTTGTCCTCGGCCGTCCCCATTACGGTGTCCGCGAAGATGCTGGCGCTCTCCTGCACGGCGAATTCCGCCCTGTTGGGCTCCGCGGGCCCCACGGACTTCTGGTCCGACTTCGTCAACGCGCCGGGAGTGCGAGCCGCGACTTGGTATCCGAGCGCTCTGGCCAATACGCTCGCCGGCTCCGACCTCGACACGCCGACGCCCGAAATCAACGCGCAGTTCAGCACCAATCTCGACAACAACCCGGCTTGTCTGGGCGGCATCCATTGGGACTACAGCATCGGCGGCATCGCTCCGGCCAACACCCTGTCCTTCTACCAGACGGTGCTCCACGAGCTCGCCCACGGCCTGGGCTTCCTCACGGTCGTGAGCTCCTCCACGGGAGCCCTGGCACAGGGACAGGATGACATCTTCGAGATTTTCCTGGAGGACCACAGCACCGGCAAGACCTGGGGGCAGATGACCAACAGCCAACGGGCCACCTCGGCGAAGGACACCGGTGACCTGCATTGGACGGGGCCGCACGTGGTGGCGGCGAGCTCGGCACTCTCCACGGGCCGCCACCCCTCCGGGCATGTGCAGATGTACGCCCCCAATCCCCTCCAGTCCGGCTCCTCGATCTCCCATTGGGACACGACTGTCACGCCGGACGAAATGATGGAGCCCTTCGCCACGACCAATCCACACGACCTCCTCACCACTCATCTGCTCAACGACATCGGCTGGTCCCTGCAGACGCCCGGCTCCTGCGTGTCGGGAGTTGACACGGCTTGCGTGCAGTCGGGGCGGTTCGAGGTCAAGGTGAATTGGGAGACCGCCATCGCCACCGGCACCGGCATGGTGATGAGCTTCGGCGGCCAGCAGGCCGCGAACGATGAATCGTCGTTCTGGTGGTTCTTCAGCCCGACCAACTTCGAGATGGGCGTCAAAGTGCTCAACGCCTGCGCCGTCAACGACAGCTTCTGGGTCTACACCAGCGGCCTGACGGATCAGGGCTGGACCGTTCACGTCCGCGACACGGTGACGGGAGCGACCCGGACCTACTCGAACGCCCTCGGCCACCTCTCCTCGACCTTCGCGGACACCGGCTCGTTCAGTTGTCCCTGAGTGTTCTATCCTTGGGTCCGCTTGCCGCCAAGCCGGGCGGGAAGCGGACCGGAGGGTTTGAGACATGGGTGAGATCAAGGACGGCCGCACCCCCGAGCACACAGAGGTATCGCGCCGTAACTTCCTGCGGGGGACTCTGGCAGCGGTGGCCGTCCTCGGTTTCGACCCGCGGTTGCGGAGCTGGGCCACGGCGGCCGAGCTGGCGGGGGGAAACCGGCTGGCGGACGGATTTCCGCATTTCGACGGCCAGCTCCTCACCGACGACGCCTCCCTGACTGCCGCGGCCGACGACTTCGGCCACGCCGTTCACCGCCGGCCGATGGCGGTTCTGCGGCCCGGCTCGATCGCGGACGTCTCCCGCCTCATCCACTTCGCCCGCCGGCACGACATTCAGGTGGCCGCCCGGGGCCAGGGCCACAGCACGCTCGGTCAGGCCCAGGTGGCGGCCGGCGTGGTCATCGACATGTCCAGCCTCGCCGCGATCCATGAGGTCAACGACGATGATGCGCTGGTGGACGGCGGCGTGAAGTGGATCGACCTGCTGGCGCGGACGATTCCCCTGGGGCTCGCGCCGCCGACCCTCACCGACTACATCGACCTCTCGGTCGGCGGCACCCTTTCGCTGGGCGGCGTGGGCTCTCAGGCTTTTCGCCAGGGGCCGCAGGTGGATAACGTTCTGCAACTGACGGTGGTCACCGGCCGCGGCGAGATCGTAACCTGCACGGCGAGCCGCAACCGGCAGCTTTTCGACGCCGTGCGCTCAGGGCTGGGGCAGTTCGGCGTCATCGTGCGGGCAAGGGTGCGGCTGGTGGCGGCGCCTCCCCAAACGCGGTACTACCAGCTTCCTTACACGGACCTCCACGTTTTCCTGGGCGATCTTCTGGCCCTGATCCAGGACGGCCGCTTCGACACCGTCCAGGGCTTCGCCGCTCCGGTCAGCACGGGAGGCTGGAGCTACTCGCTGGAGGCGACGAAGGGCTTCACGGCGGGGCACAAGCCGGACGACACCACCCTGCTGGCGGGTCTGCACTTCCTCCCGGGCCAGCAAACCTTCCAGGACATTCCCTACTTCGACTACCTCAACCGGATTGCTCCCACCGTCGCTTTTCTCAAGCAGATCGGCGTCTGGGGTTTTCCGCATCCCTGGGTGGATCTGCTGGTGCCCACCGACCGCGCCGAGAGCTTCATCGGCGGCACGCTGGACGCCCTCGATCCGGCCGATCTCGGCCAGGGGCCGGTCCTCATCTATCCCTACCGGCGGAACCGCTTCAAAGCCCCCAACTTCCGCGTCCCCGAGGGGGATACCTTTTTCCTCTTCGGGCTACTGCGCACGGCCGTTCCCCCGACGCCGGAGCGCTCGGCGGAGCTGGTGGCGGCCAACCGTACCCTCTTCGAGCAGGCCCGGGCGGTGGGCGGCTTCTTCTATCCGGTGGATTCGGTGCCGATGAGCCCCGGGGATTGGCGGCGGCATTTCGGCCCGCTCTGGCCGCGGTTCCTGGCCGCCAAAAAGGTTTTTGACCCGGAGGCCCTGCTGGCGCCGGGACAGGGGATTTTCAACCAGGTTTGACCCAAGGAGAGAACCGGTGTCCAACGGCGATATACAGGGAATCGACGTCAGCCACTATCAGGGGACGGTGGACTGGCGGCAGGTCAAGGCGGTGGGGATTCAGTTCGCGTTTGCCAAGGCTACGGAGGGCGTGACCTTGCTCGACCCTGAATTTGCCACCAACTGGGCGGGAATGAAGGCGGCGGGGCTCCTGCGCGGCGCCTATCACTTCTACGAGCCCAACGACGACGCGGGCCAGCAGGCGACCTTCTTCCTGAGTACCGTCCAACTGGAGAGCGGCGACCTGCCGCCGGTGCTCGACGTCGAGACGGCGGCGGCGAGCCCGGCCGCGCTGTGGCAGGGCGTGCAGACCTGGCTCGATCAGGTCGAAGCCGCCACCGGGATGCGCCCCATCCTCTACCTCAATAAAAACTTTGCCAATGAGAACGCCGCGCCGGCGAGCCTCGCCGCCTATCCTCTCTGGCTCGCGCAGTACGAGGTCGAGATCCCCACCGTACCGAACGGCTGGACCACTTGGCTCCTGTGGCAGTACTCCCAGACGGGCACCCTCGACGGCGTCTCCGGGTCCGTGGATTTCGATCAGCTCAACGGCCCGCTCAGTGGCCTCTCGGCGCTGGTGAAGCGGTAATCAATCACGACGGAATCTTCTCAATGTTTACCGCGGGCTTCTCAGCGACAGGAGGGGTCCACCCGATGAGCTCATAGGGGCGCTGAAACCGTCTCGGAACGGGATCGTACGTCGAGCCCGACGGCTCCATTCCAAGACGTGTTGCGAGCCTGACGAGATGACGGCGGCGTCCCCACGACAAGGCCTGCGCCTGACGGTGCGCCAGCAAAAAGAAACTGGCCGGGTCCCCTCCAGAACCGTCGGGTAGAGCTCCCAGCATCGATTGGGCGAGAGGGAGTATCCCACGGACGAGCTCGAGGTCACCTGGCAGTAATGAGCCGCTACGGACGGCGAGGACGACGACATGGAAGAACACCGGCCCGAACGCGAGCTGCTGCGCCCAATACGTCTGCGCCCGGGAAGCCCCGGTACGTAACTCCTCGAACATACTGTCGAGCACGGCCTTCCAGCGCGCCGGCCGAGTCAGTTTTTCGTTCACAGGTAATCCTCGATGACGAAGCGGAGGTTGTCCTGCACCACCGGGTCGGCTTTGAATCGTGCCGGCAGTCGCTCAAAAGACTCAGTCAGATCGGCCTCCGTCAGCCTAAAGCGGTTGATCAGAAAGCCGACATCGGAGAGGTCGTCAGAATCGAGTCGCTTCAGCTTGCCGACGACGAGGTCGGCGGCGGGAGGCGTCTTGACGATAAGGCGCAAGCCGCGGAAAACCGTGTTATAGCCTCGGTCCGGAGCCGGAAGCGGGAGGATCAGCGTCTCCTCAGGCACCAGCTCGAGGTAGTCGTGTTCCGTAAAGGCCTTGTCCATCGGGTTGAAACCAAGGTCTGCGGTGGCGCAGGCCCGGCGCAGATCGGCCTCGACGAAGCGGGAAGCCGGGAGCACGTCGATGTCCAGGGTCGCTCGCTGCTCCAGCCCATGAGCGAGCACGGCAGCCCCTCCCCGAATGAGGAGCTCCGTCGGATGCTCGAGAGCCTGGTCCAGCTTCTCGAAAATTTGTCTCAGCTTGGTCGCGTCCATTGGAATCTCGGCCTGGCTGATTGTAGTGACGGCAGGTAGGGGCCGCAAGCTACCGCCTGTGCTATGGGCTGAGACCGTCCCTTTTTTTTAGTTGAGAAGCCGCACCACCCCGTCCGTGGGCAGGTCCTTGGCGGACTTCTGCATCGACATGATCTGGCTCACGAGGCGTAGCGCCTGCATCGAGCGGCCGGCGTCGCACTGATTGGCATCGTCGATTCGGATATCGCCTTCGTCGCAGTAGCTCTTGGCGATGGTATCTTCCGAGGCGGCAGGTACGGAGAACTTACCTCCTGCGCCGTTCACCTCCACCTGCGAGCCCTGGCAGCGGCCGGAGGGGAGGGCGACGAAGAGGGGCTGAAAGCGGTTCTGGATGCAGATGTACGGGATCTTGGGAAATTCCTTCCGGTTTGCCAACCGCGCCAGCTCACCCAGGTAATAGAGCAGGGCCTCTGGAGAACGAAGGACGAGGGTCAGGGACTTCAAGCCCGTCAGCTGGACGCGGATCATGCCGGCCGCCGCCGCCTGCTGATAGGGCTCCTGCTCGCCTGCGAGCTTGCCGGTTTTCGCGTCGCCGGAGGGCGGTGCTGCGGCGGAGATCGGGTCGGCATCTTCGCAGCTCTTGACGTATTTCGCGTCCGGGAAGTCTGTAGTGTTTTTGTCATAACTCGGTTTGTCATTCAGCGCGAAGTGCTTCTCGGTCTGTATTTTCCTGAGCTGGTAGGAGCTCTGCCCCGAATCCCTGCTGAGCTCGTACCCATCCCTGGAGACTTGGATCAGCTTGGTGACGTCGTTGAAGGCGGCTTCCGACAGTGGCGGGCCGACGTCTTGCCTGAGGGCTTTGGCTTCGAAGCGAGGATTCCGGGCGAGGAAGTCCCGCAGGGTACAGCCGAAGGTCTTGAGATCTTTGAGCTCTGTGCTCGCGCTGTTGGGATAGTTTCGGAGCACCTGAATCCCTCCGTTCGGGAACTCGATCTCCACCCGCTGCACTAGGAGATAGAGCAGCAGGGCCCGCGGCCACTCCTGGCTCCAGTAGTAGCCGAGCATGTCCATGGGGATGGGCATCAGGAAGCCGCGCATGAACTCCTGGGTGTCGAGCACGGCGAGGCTGAAGCTGGGATTGGCGGAGACCGCCGTGCCCAGGGAGGCCGTCGCCCCCCGGGTCAGCGTGTCCACCACCGAGGGCTCGCGTTGCCGCGAGTGGGTGTTGGAGACTCCGCTGCCGGCGGAGAGCGACGTCGAGAAGTTGCCGTTCAGGCTGGAGATGCCGGTCATGTACATCGGCAGCCGGTCCTTGGCACGGATGACGTTGAGCAGCAGCATCTCGTTCTGGGCTTTCTCCACCGTCAGATTGAAGTCCACGGCCTGTGTCGCGAGCTGGCGGTGAGAGCTGCAACCGCTGAAGACGAGCAGACTCGACACGGCGGCAAAGCCGAGGCGCATGATTCGCTGGCTCATTTTCCCTCCTCAGGGCCTGAGAGCTGGAGCTTACAAGAAGTCCGGTCCCGGGAGGTTAGAACCCTCCGCTTGGTGGATGGTTAGAGAGCACGCTCGCCCTCAGAGCACCTCCCGCCGTGGCAGCACGTACTTCTGGATCAGGACGGCCATCAGGGCCAGACAGACGCCGAGGCCGGCGAAGGAGCCGACCCGGTAGAGGCCGCCCAACTGCGCCAGGTCATGGACGAACCCCTTGAGCACCGCGACGAGGAGCAGGACGATACCGGCGATGCGCACCGGCTGGTTCGGCCGCACGATCCCGGCGGCGAAGAGGGCGATGGCGAAGAGCGCCCAGGCGAGTGTGTAGGTGAGATCCTCGGCCAGCGTCGCCTGCCCGGTGAGGAAGCCGAAGGTGAGGCTCGCGCCTTTCGAGAAGAAGTCCGCGATCTCGATGTTGACCAGGAGGAAAAGGAGCACCACGCCTCCGCTCGCCGCGAGCATCGAGAGCCGGGGCAGCGCCGTTCCCGCGAGGCGGTCGTCGCCGCGCGCCAGGAGCCAGGCGGCGAGGAAGAAGGCGGCGGCAGGCACGAGATAGGTATAGAGATACCAGTTCCAGATCGCCAGGCCGCTACGCGGGTGATAGGCCAGAACGGCCGGATTCGCCGCCAGCCGGACGAAGACGGCGCCGAGCAGTCCGGCGGTCCACCACAGCAGCCCGCGGTGGGGGATGCGTAGATAGAGGGCGGCGAGCGCCGCCGCGAGCAGCGCCCAGGCGATGGTGATCCATTCGCGGTCCAGTTGGAGGGGAATGGCGGCGGTGATACCGGCGAGAACCGCGCCGGCGACGAGCGCCAGCCGTCCCGGATCGCGCTCGGCCTCCTGGATGCCGCGCTCCATCCGCACCAGCCAGGCGAGGAGGACCGCCAGGGCGGCCGCCTGCGCCACCGGCAGCGCTCCAATCACTCCGGAGTAGCCACCCGCGAGCAGGGCGTGACGGGCGAAGAAGAAGAAGCTGAGGCTCGCGAGGACCGCCGCCAGGTAGGGCTGGCGCAGACGCCGCGCCCGCTCTCCAAGGATCAGGGGAAACGCCAGATAGGGGAGGTAGAGGGCCCCCGCGAAAGCCAGCTCGTGCCACCAGGCCGCGCCCGGCCGGGGGCCGACCGGCACGCCGGCGACGGCGGCGGTGGTCAAGACGACCGAGAGCGGAACGAGCCAGGGCCGGTCCGCGAGCACCGAGAGCCAGAGGATGGCGAGAAGGAACGCCACCTGCCCGGCGATCGTGAACGCCAACGGGGGCGAGCCCGGCAGGTTCGCGGCGGCGATCGCGAGGACCTGCCCGAAAAAGAGGGTGGCGATGACGCCGGAGGTATTCTCGGTCGCCAGCTCTCCAGGTCCGGCCACGCTGCGGGACAGCGCGATCCACAGAAGGCCCAGGGCGGAAACCGCGAGCGCCGAGGCGAGGGCGACCGCCGGCCAGGGAGCTTTCCCTGCCGTCACCATCCAGGCAAGGAGGATGACGTCGGAGGCGGCGAGCGCCGAGATCCACGGCACGGACCGGCGCAGCCAGAGAGCGGCGACGCCGGCCGCGAGGCCGAGAAGGAGGAGCGCAGTGAGGAAGGGCCAGGGCGGAATCGAGAGCTTCGGCTGGATGGCGACGGCGAAGAGGAACCCGAACGAGGCCAGGAGTGGAAGCACGCCGCTTTCCACCGGCGCAAGCCGCCGCCGGAGCCTCCGGGCGACGATCGGCACGCCGAGGTAGAAGAAGCCGAAGACGGCATAGACGGAAAGCCCCGCGACGAGCCGCAGGGGCGAGAGCGACTGCGCGGACCAGACGGCCTCGGCGGCGAGGGCGAAGAACGCGCCGATCGAGACCAGCAGGCCGTCCTCATAGAGCATGGCGAACCCGGCCGTCGCCGCGAGGAGGGCGAAGAGCACGGCGAACGGCAGCCCCGGGGCCGCGGCGGCCGGTTCCAGGTAGATGAGCACAGGGAAGCAGATGAGGAGAGCGGGCCCGGCGAGCGTGCCGGGGCGGGCCTCCTCGCCGAGCGGCCGGTCCAGGCGGTCCGCGAGCCAGGGCACCGCGAGGTCGAACAGCACGAAGAGAGCGATGAAGCCGAGGATCGCCGGCCACGCCGCCAGCTTGGGGGAGTAGGAGATCGAGAACCAGAGGAGGAAGGTGAGGACGGTCGTCCCGGCGGCGAAGGAGTGGAGCGAGTGCGGTCCGCGGAAGATAGCGACCGCGGCGATCCCGGCCTGAAGGACGAAGAGGAAGCCGAAGAGGAGGCCATACTGAGCGCCATAAGCCGGGCCGGTGGCGAGGTAGAGCCCGAAGAGCAGGGGCAGGAAGGCTCCCACCAGCGCCGTTTTGGCGAAGGTCGGCTCATCGGTTCCCTCTGCATCCCCGGAAAGCGCCGGAGCGAGGAGGCCGAGAAGCGGGAAGACGAGGAAGATCCCCATCGCCAGCGGTAGCTTCGAGGCGTCGAGGAACTTGAGGACCCATCCCCATTGATAGAGGGTGGTGAAGACGAGCGAGAGGATCGAGAGCACCGGCCACGACTTGCGCAGGGCGACCCAGGCGAGGCCCGCGTTCAGCAGCAACAGGTAGCCGAAGAGGCCGATCGCGTGATCCTCGCCGGTCGAGAGCAGGGCCGGAGTGGCGAAACCGCCGGCGAGCCCGAGCAGAGCGATGAACAGGGAGTCGTGGCGGATCGCGAGCACCACCGCCACGACGGTGACCATCACCAGGAGGACGAAGGTGGGCACCGCCCCGACGAGATGCCAGAGCGTGTGCCCGGCGAAGAAAGTTGAGAAGAGCGCGACGATCCCCGCCGCTCCCAGGGAGTCGGCGGTGATGGAGTAGTGCCGCGCCAGCCGGTGCTCGCAGAGCCCCAGCAGCCCGGTGCCCATCAGCAGGCCCAGGCCGAAGCGGACCGGCGGCATCAGCCAGCCGTGATTCACGGAGTAGCGCATGAACAGGATGGCGGTCAGGGCGAAGAGGATCCCGGCGATCCACGAGAACAGCTTGACGCCGACCAGGCTCTCCCAGTCGAAGGCCGGGCGCGGGGGCATCGGGGGAGGAGTCAGGCGAGAGGGACGGGGCGCGCTGGGCGGCGCCGGACGCGGAGGAGCCGGAGGCATGGGCCGCACGGCCTGCGGTTGAGCCGCGAGGGGAGGAGGAGGTGGGAGCGGCGGTGGGATGGACGCGTGGACCGCTACGGGAGCCGATGCCGGCGGATCGGTCAGGAGTGGCGGAGGGGCTGGAACCGGCTGGCGTTCCACAACCGGCGCGGGCGCTGGAGCCTGGGCGGTCACGATGACCGGCGGCGGGGCAGGAGGAGTCTGGACGCGCGACCTTTCGAGGGAGGAGATCCGGCGCAGCAGATCCGACTGCGCCTCTCTCTGCGCCTGGACCCTCTCTTCCAGGTCTTTCACCCGGCGGTTGCTCAACAAGACCATGACACTCAGGACGCAGACGATCAGGAAGCCGAGGCCAACCATCCGTGACGCTCCTTCCGGTCCCGCGAACCGCTACGCGGGTTTTCCTGGATTGAAGAGCCCCATCCGGCGAGACACTGGGAGGGCTCGATGGCCCTCCGTAGAGAGCGAGGCCCATGCCATCTGGAACCAGGAACCTATCTCCTAGCAGGGATTGAGCTTGGAGCGGAGGGCTCCAAACCGGCGAAGCGGCCGGGTACATCGGCTGTACAGCGGGAGAGCAGGGGATGTGATCCTCGTTACCCTGGCCGTTCTCTAGAGGATGTCTCAAATGGTTGACGACGACGCCTATAGAGCCAGGGATTGAAATCACCTGGCTACCCTCTGTAGTCCCTACGGGACGGGTTCGGGCAGCCCCTATTCCTTCGGGGGCAGCTCCGGCAGGCGTCGCAGATTCTCGATGTAGCGCTTCTGGTTGAACGGCGTCTTGTGGAACATGCCCTCGGTCAGCTCGTAGACGATGAGGAAGCCGATCATCCGCCTCGCGTACTCGGGGGAGTAGCCCGCGGCCAGGAGCCTTTCGACCGTCTCCCGGGTTTCCGGCGGGTCGTTCTCGGCCATCTGCTCGTTGACCATCTCCATGAGCGAGGCATGCAGGACCGGATCGTTCCGGGCGGCCTCGTCGCCGAAGGCGGGCTGGTAGTCATCACCGAGCGCCGAGCGGCGATCCTGTTCGTAGCTCTCGGCCACCTTGTACTGCGACAGCTCGGAGAAACCCCTCTGGCGCAGGTGGTCCAGAAAGCGCTCGGGGGACGAGGGGAGAGAGGGAGTCGCGAAGGCGAGAGCAAGCTCGGACTCGGCCGCCGCCAGGGCCGAATCTTTCGTCGGGACCTGCCGGCGCTGGTGATGAACGACCCAGAGCACCTTGGTCTCCCGGCCTCTCGTGACCTCGCACGTGATCACCGGGAAGAACCCGAGGCCGTCGTCGGCCGCGCCCGGAATGTACTGCACGTCTTTTTTCTTCTTGTTGGTCTTCATGGCACGGCGGAAGGATACACCGGGAAGCGCCCCCCAAAAAGGAAAACGCCCCACCCCGCGGCTGCGGAGTGGGGCGTCGCCGTGTCCGGCGTGTACGGTTTGCCGGGTTACACCTGGCTCGTCCGCCGGCGCAGCAGGGTCCAGGCGGCTCCGAGCAGGAGCAGACTGAGTGCCAGCAGGCCGAACGTGGAGAGGGTCGGCACCTCGGCGATCGAACCCGGGGCGACGACGAACCCCGTCGGGTCGCTGGCGCCGCCGACACCCGGGTCGTCCGTCAGGACCGTCGTGTCGTTGGTGCCGTCGAGGTCGGAGTCGTAGGTGAGGGTGCCCTGGTTGGTCACCGTGGTACCGGTGACCGTCCCTGGCTTGACCGTGGCGGTGATGGTGATCGTCACGTCGCCGCCCGCGGGAACGGTGCCGTCCCAGGTGACGGTGTTGCCGTTCGGCGGCGGCGGCGTCACCGTGCCGGACGTCGCGGAGGCGCTGACCAGCGTCAGAGCCGCCGGCAGGGTGTCCGTGAACTCGTGGACGGCCGGGGTGTCGAGCGAGGCCGTGTTGCCCGAGTTGTGGATCACGATGGTGTAGGTCACCGTGCTATTGGTGGTGAACGTGCCGCTCGCGGTCTTGGTGGCCGTGAGCGCGGCGTTCGGGACGTCGAAGCACGTCGGGTCGGTCGCGCCGCCAACCGCCGGATCGTCGGTGGATACGGTGGCCTCGTTCGTGCCGTCGTTGTTGCTGTCATAGGAGGCGGTACCCTGGTTGCACAGGGTCGTGCCCTGGGTGCCTGCGTTGACGGTGGCGGTGATGGTGATGGTGACGCTGCCGCCGAGCGGGGCCAGCGAGCCGTCCCAGTTGGCGGTGTTGCCCGAGGTGCTCGCCGTGCCGCTGGTGGCGGTGGCACTGACCAGGGTCAGGCCGGCCGGCAGGGCGTCGGTGAACTCGTGGCCGGCGTTGTCGGCCTGGTTGGCGGTGCCGTTGTTGGTCAGGACCACTGTGTAGGTCACCGTGCCGCCGACTTTGAAGGTGCCGCTCACCGTCTTGGTGGCGGTCATGACGACTGACGCCGCGAAAGCCGTGCAGTCGAAGTGGACCGGCGTCACGAGCAACGACCAGGTGTTGAGCGTGCCGGTATCGCCCGCGAACTCGTCGGAGGCGAGCGTCGTCCAGGTTCCCTTGGTGCTGAGGCCGTCGAAGTAGGTCAGGCTGCCGACCGGGTCGCCGGGAAGCCCGAAGAACAGCGGATCCGCGAACGCCGGAGAGTTGTAGACCGGGATCCACGAGCCGGTGTAGCCGGGCGAATTGGAGTCGTCGGCTTCGATCATGTCGTTGATCGGGGTGAAGGGCAGATCGTCATCGACCACGAAGTTGGTGAGGTCGGTACCATCTCCGCCGTCCGCGGAATCGAGGCCGATGAGCCCCACCAGGTCGGTGCCGATGCCGTTGGGCGCTTTCAGCAGGATGAGCAGGTCGTCGACGAAGGTGTGATTGACGCTGTCGAGGCGGAAGTCGAGGTCCGCGATCTCGAAGTCGTCGGTGATGGTCATCTGGTGGAAGACGCCGCGCGGCCGGTTGTCCGGAATGGCGAGCGCCGGGCTGGGCGTGCCGGTGTAGGTGACCACCGGATCGGTGCCGTTGGCCCCGCCGACGCGCACCCGGAAGGTGGTCGAAGTGGTGCCGAGGTTGGAGACGGTGGAGAGCGTGAAGTCGATGGCGCTGCCGCAGGCGACCGACGCATCGACGGTGATCAGGAAGCTGTCGCCCACCGCGGAGCCCTGCGGGGCGATGGCGCCGTAGGTGGAGGTGTTGTCGTAGATCGTGACGCCCGGGGTCGAGGTGGTGAGCGTCGCCGTCGCCGAGGTGACGGCCTTGGCCGCGCCACGCCAGGGGTTGGTCAGCTTGACCGTGAATTTGACGGCCTCGCCCGGATCGATGACGCCGTTGTTGTTGGAGGCGCTGTCGTCGATGGTGACGTCGGAGGCTCCGTTGGCGACGTCGAGGAACGGGACGCTGAACGATTCGCCGATGCCCGTGTGGCTGGCTTTGAGGGCGATCGAGTAGTGGTAGGGGTTCTTCGCGCCGTAACCGAGGCCGCGATCGGCGAAGCCGCTCCAGATCGAGCTTTCGTTGGCGCAGGCGTTGGTGGCGCAGTCGGCGTCGAGAATGGCGTCGCGGCCATCGAGGAAGTTGGGATCGATCGGCGTCATCTTCAGGCCGTCGATCACCAGTTGGAGCGAGGTGTGGTTGCCGGTCGGCACGTCACCGTTGGCCCCGGCGGGATCGGCGATGATCCGCTGGCGCACGCCCCACAAGGTCAACGCCCAGACCTCGCCGGCGTTGTGCACTTCCAGGCCGCCGTTCAAGTTGAAGGTCACCGGAGTCGGGGGAATGCCGCCGCTCAGGTCGTTGGTCACGTCGTCCACGTCGGCCCAGGTCATTGGATTGACCGAATGATCCGAGGTGTAGGGGAAGCGGCGGATGCCATAGACGTAGTTGTCGAGATAGGTGGGGGTGAGCTTGTAGGTGGCGTAGGCGCCGCTCGCGTAGCGGCCGGTGGGATTGTCGGCGTTGGTGTTGTTGAGCAGCGAGAGGGCGACGAAATCGCTCCATCCCTCGCCCATGCCGCCGGCCGGATCCCAGTTCAGGCCGGCGCCGTCGCCGACCAGCCGGTTGCTCGTGCCGTGGGTCGCCTCGTGCATGAACACTTCGGCGTCGAGCGCGCCGTCGCGGTCGATCGTGGGGCCCGTGAAGCGGTACATCTGCATGCGCCCCGAAATGCCGTCCGGAGGCGTCGCGAAGTTCGCGTTGTTGGTTCCCGAGCCGTCGTCGACGTCGACGTTGACGCGGTCGCCTCCCACGCCCATGCCGCTGAAGTTGGTCAGCTGGAAGTTGCCGGCGGCCTCATCGAAGCCGAGCTCGTAGAGCTGGTCGTGATACCAGTTCACGGAGTAGAAGAGGTGGGTCACCACACCTCGCCGGAACTGATCGATCGCCAGGGTGCCGTTGTTGCCGTTTCCCGTGCAGGTCTGGCCGACCTCGGGGTTGCCGCCCTGCGGAGGTGGCAGGTAGTTGGTCTGGAAATCGCGCGGTGCCGTGCCGAGGAAGTCGCGGTTACGGGCGTTGCTGTCGGGATTGCCGATCGGCCGGCCGTTGCCGTCGAGGGCTCCCGCCGCCGACGTATCGCAGATGTTGGCGTTCGCTCCCTGCGTGATGTCCAGGCAGGCGATGGCGTTGTTGCCCAGCGTCTGGGTTTCGTTCGCCGTGCACACGCCCCCTGGGCAGTCGTCGATCCAGCCGTTCGGGCTGGCGACGGGGTCGTAGGCGGTGTGCATGCTGACGATGGTGGGCGCGATCTCCGGAAACTGCATGCCGGAGCCGGGAACGACCGTGTTCGGCGACTGCGGCGCCGGGCTGTCGGCCGGCGTGGTGCCGTCCGCCTGGACGTAGACGCGGAACCGCGCGTCCTGGGCCGAGGCGTAGTTCCGGATGTTCTTGCGCCACAGCAGATCGCCGGTCTCGGCGTCCACCATGGCGTACCAGTCCTGATCGCCCGTGGTGAAGACGACCAGCGACCACGCCGGCACCAGCAAACCCGGAGCGAGCGGGAAGAGCACCTGGCGGGCGGTGATCTCACCGGCGACGAAGTCGTCGTTCTCGGAGAGGGTCAGCCGCCCGGCGTTCTGGGAGGTGACCTGGAACGAGGCGGCACTCGCCGTCTGGCCGCTCGCCTTCAGCAGGCGGGTCACGGCCTCGGCCGGCGCGAGCAGGCGCGACGGATCGATCGCCGGAGCGAGAGCGCGCGCATGCGGCACCATCAGACCCAGGGTCTTCATCAGCCGTCCCTGACGGTCGAGAAGGAAGCGGGTTTCACTCTGGAAGACCGGCCAGCCGTTGATCTGCTGCTCCATGCGGAGCATGCGCAGGCCGCTCGTGCCGCCGGGGCTGTCGCCCAGGGCGACGAGGTCGGCGGTGTCCGCGGCCGAGAGACCATAGAGGTCGCCGTTATCGCTCAGGAAGCCGCGGACGATGTCCTCGCTGCTGCGGCCGGCCGCGGCGGCGGTCAAGGCTCCCTGCTGATTGCGGACCTCCGTGGCGCCGCCGGTGAGGTTCGAGAGCTTCACCGCCAGGCCGGGCATGGTTTTCCGGTGCTTGGCGATGGCGGTGACGAGGTTCGCCGCCGTCTGGCGTGCGGCGGCGGTGCCGGCCGCCGCCGCCGTGGCGCGAGCCGCTTTGGCCCGCTTGAACGAGTCTTTCAGATTGATTCGGGCGTCGAGCATGCCCGGTAGGGAGGGCCGCGCGATCAGCGGTGGTGGCGCGGTGACGGCGGTGAGGGAGGACGCACAGAAAAGCAGAACGAGACCAGTGATGTAACCTCTTGCGGGGATCGGCATTTTCACCTCCAGACAGTGAGCACTCTCGGATCGTCTCCGGATACGGAGCGAAGATGTCAGGTCGGCGCGGATAGCGGCGCGGCAGGGGAACGAGGTGGCTGATGCCCCCCATGAACCCGTCCGGCGCGATTCTCACCTCCCTGAGATCGGCGGCATCCGGATGCTTTTCAACAAACGCGTGGCCCCGCAGAGTACCATGGGTCCCTGAAAATTCAACCCCCGAAACCTCGAGTACGGAGGGGTCTGGCAGTCGGCTGTGTTGCGGACTGCCATTCATGTTGGAAGGAGAGGGCGATATGACCAAGACTGTGAGCTCGAAGGGAAGAAGGCCCATGAAGAGCCTGGCCGCACGGCTGCTGCGGGTGGGCCTGGGGCTGGTGGCCGGAGCCTTGTTGATGGCGCCTGGCGCGGGAGCCCAGGAAAAGCCGTTGATGGAGAAGGTCCACCCCTGGGTGATCGAGAACACCCGCGCCGGCGCGCAGGCGGAGTTCTTCGTCGTGCTGGGCAAGGAGGCGAACCTCGCGGACGCCGCCAAGCTCAAGGACAAGCTCGCCAAGGGGACCTTCGTCTACCGGACGCTGTTCAAGGCCGCGCAGGAGTCGCAAAAACCGATCAAGGCCCTGCTGGATGCCCGCGGCGTCGAGTATCGCTCCTTCTATCTGGTCAACGCGATCCTGGTGAAGGGCGACCGCAACCTGGCGAAGCTGCTCGCCGCGCGGCCCGACGTCAAGCGGATCGACGGCAACCCTGAAATGCGCCAGGCCTTGCCGGAGCCCCAGGTGCCGGAGGCCCTGGAGTACAACCCGGACTGGATCACGAAAGCCATCGCGACCGTCGAGCCGGGGATCAGCTACGTGCGCGCGCCGCAGATCTGGAACCTGGGTTACACCGGGCAGGGCATCGTGGTCGCCGGCGCCGACACGGGCTACCGCTGGACCCATGCCGCCCTCAAGAGCGCCTATCGCGGCTGGAACGGCACCACCGCCAGCCATGACTACAACTGGCACGACTCGATCCACGCCGGAACCGGCGTCTGCGGCTTCAATAACCCCCAGCCGTGCGACGACCAGGGCCATGGCACCCATACCATGGGCACCATCGTGGGCCTCGACGGCGCCAATCAGATCGGCATGGCACCGGGCGCGAAGTGGATCGGCTGCCGCAACATGAACCTGGGCGCCGGCACGCCCGCGAGCTACCTGGAGTGCATGGAGTTCTTCCTTGCGCCTTACCCGGTGGGTGGTACCACCAGCCAGGGCGATCCGAGCAAGGCCCCGAACGTGACGAGCAACTCCTGGACCTGTCCGTCGAGCGAAGGCTGCACGACGCCGAACATCCTGCTGACCGGAGTCGCCAACACCCGCGCCGCCGGAATCGTCATGGTGGTCGCGGCCGGCAACTCAGGGTCCGGCTGCTCCACGGTGTCCGATCCCCCCAGTTTCTACGACCCGTCGTTCACCGTCGGAGCGCTCAACACCGGAGCCGATACCATCGCCAGCTTCAGCAGCCGCGGCCCGGTGACGGTCGACGGCAGCAACCGCGTCAAGCCCGACATCTCGGCCCCCGGCACCAGCACCCGGTCGGCCTACAACACCAGCGACACGGCCTACACCTCCCTCTCGGGCACCTCGATGGCCACCCCGCACGTGGTGGGTGGCGTGGCGCTCCTCCTCTCGGCCTTCCCCTCGCTCGCCGGCAACCCCGACGCGATCGAGAGCCGCATGACCTCGTCCGCGCATCCCATCACCCTGACCACCGCCACCTGCAGCAGCGCGGCGGGAGTCGTTCCCAACAACGTCTTCGGCTACGGCCGCCTCGACGCGGGATGCGGAGTGCCGGCGAAAGTCTCCGGCACGACCGCCGTCTGCTCGGGCAGCCCGGCCACCCTGACTGTGAATCTCGTGGGGACTGGGCCCTGGACGCTCACCTGGTCGGACGGCACCGTGCAGAGCGGCGTCAGCACGACTCCGGCGACGCGTTCCGTTTCGCCCACCACCGCCACCACCTACTCGCTCACCAGCGTGTCGAGCACCGGCTGCAACCAGCCCGGCGCCGGCAGCGCGACGATCAGCATCGCTCCGCCCCTTTCGAGCGTGACGATCGCCGTCGCGGGATCGACGACCCTCGGCAGCCCCTGTCTGGGAGGCACGGCGACTGTGACGGATACCAATGGCGGCACCGCCAGCCATCAGTGGGGTTATCGCACCGTCTCCGGCGGCGCGATCACCAACTTCGCCGGCCAGACGGGCTCCACCACCGTGCTCAACTGCGCGAGCTTCCCGGCCGCCGGCAGCTACTTCCTGGTGGAGAGGACGACGCCCGGTTGTGGCTCCGCCTTGATCTCGAATGAGATTCCGGTGACCGTGACCAGCGTGCCTTCGAACCCGGTGACCGTGACCTTCTCTTCCGTGGCGGCGGAGGACGCGCGGGTGTGGGAGAACGGCGAGACCGGCAACGCCGGCGGGGGAGGCAACGCGACCGACAACACGACCGCCTCGCTGCGAGTGGGGGATACCAACGTCAACGAGCAATACAAAACGATCGTCTCCTTCGACACCTCCTCCATCCCGGACACGGCGACGATCACCTCGGCGACCCTGCGTCTGGTGCGCGGGACCTTCTCGGGTACCAACCCCTTCACCACCTTCGGCTCCTGCCTGGTGGACATCGTCACCGGCGGCTTCGGAGGCTCCACGGCCTTCGCGATCGCCGACTGGCAGGCCGTGGCCACGGCGACCGGCGTGGCGACGATGTCGAACCCCACCGCCAACGGTTCCGCCTCGACCGGCACCCTGAACGCCGCCGGCCTCGCGGCGATCAACAAGACCGGCACCACCCAACTACGTCTCGCCTTCACGCTCGACGACAACAACAACCTCACCTACGACTACATCGGCTTCTTCTCGGGAGAGAACGCCACCGCGTCCAACCGGCCGCAGCTTACGGTGACGTATACGCCCTGAGGTGTAGGAAGGATTTTCGAGGTGCCAGCCGGACCGACTGGCACCTCGGAGTGCGAGCCGGATTCAGGCCGCGGACTCGATTCTCTCGATATTCTCGCGGATGATCCGTGGATGCCTGGCAGCGATGCGTAGTAATGCGATCGCGGGGCCCTCCGGATGCCGCCTGCCCTGCTCCCAGTTCCGAAGAGTGTGGACGCTGATGCTCATGGCGAGGGCGAATTGCTCTTGGGTGAGCCCGACAAAGCGCCGCAATGCCGCGATGTCTTCTCCGGAAGCAAATTGTCCCAACATGAGGCGCTTTCGAACGCTTGCGGGGATGGCCCTCGCGAATTGTTCGGCGGTCAGTTCCGGAATCTCAGCCATTGGCTTGGTATACCATGAAAATTCCGCAGTCAGTGAGGGATTTTATGGTCAAGAATGGCGGAGCAGCCGCGCGAGCTGCCGCAGCCGCTCCTCCCCGGCATCGGAGACCGCCCAGTAGGTCATTCCTCCTTGAGTCCAGTGGAGGAGGTGGAAGCCTTGCCAGCTGCTGGCGACGGGCTCGGGGTCGGAGCCGTCCGGTGTGTAGGCGGCGGGCCAGGTGAAGAGGTTGATGGTGTGGCGGTCGGCGCGGTAGACGAGGGCGGCGACGGGATGATTGCCTAAGTAGTCGAGGCGGCCGCCGGTGAGGGGGAAGCCCTGGGCGGCAAGGTCGACGACGAGGGGCGAGTAGTCGAGCTTGCCCGTGAACCACGGCTTCACCGTGTGCTGATCGGTCGAGATCACGTCGGCCGGGTGGCCGGCGAGGAGGGAGCGGACGTGGCTCGACACCACTTGGTCCGAAAGGTCGGGCGCGGAGCGCGGCGGCCAGACGCGGCCCAGGCTCCAGGAGGTGACGGCTACCAGCAGCAGGGCGGCGAGAGCCTGTAGTTGCGGCCAGGAAATCCAGCGAGACGGAGCTTCGGCGGTCACGGCTTGGCGGAGCCGCCTCGTCTGCGCGGGCGTAGGCCGGAAGCGCAGGCTCGCGGTGGCGATCGCCTCGCGCAGGGCTCGCTGGGCTTCGAGGGCTTGAACGCACGATGGGCACTCTTCGAGGTGACGCTCGAAGGCCAGGGCGCTCGTCAGGTCGAGCTCGCCGTCGAGGTAGGCTGTCAGCTCATGCTCGCTTGGACAGCTCATCGCCGACCCTCCTTGACGCCTTGGGCGATCAGAAATTCCTGCAAATGGCGGCGGGCGCGCGCGAGGCGCGACATCACCGTGCCGATAGGGATGCTGGCGATGGCCGCGATCTCTTTATAGGAGAGCCCTTCGAGCTCGCGCAGCACCATCACCTCGCGATGGGGTAGCGGCAGCGATTCGAAGCCCTGGCGCAGCAGCCGGCGGTCCGCCCGGCGCAGCAACTCGGCCTCGGGAGCCGGGGTTTCGCCGGCAACTTCGGAGTGGATCTCCTCGTCGAAGGGATCGGCGATCTCGTGGCCGCGGTTGCGTTGCTGCAACCAACTGTAGAACGTGTTGCGGACGATGGTGAGCAGCCAGGCGCGGGCGTTCGCCCCTTGAAAGCCGTCGATGAACTGGAGCGCCCGCAAGGATGCGGTCTGCACCACGTCCTCGGCGTCCTGATCGTTGCGGGTGAGCCAGCGGGCGAGGTCGTAGGCCGCGTCGAGATGGGGCAGGACGGCCTGCTCGAAGCGGGCGCGCCGGCTGTCCTGCCGGAAGAAGCGGTCTCGGATCTTGCTCAGCATCTTGGCGGGGGCGGCGGCATCGGTGACATCGGGGATACTAACCCCGCTGGCGGCGATCTGGGCGAAGGAGACCATGGGAATTCAGGAAGGCCTTACTTCAAGCTCACCACGTTGACGGTGATCGACTTCTGTGGCCCGGTCGGGTTGTGCCCTTTGTCCACCAGCTTGAGGGTGATCACGTGCTGGCCCGGGGTCATCTTGGGCAGCATGTAGGTTCCCTTGAGATCGTGGATGCCCGGGCTGCGGTCGGCGTCCACCCAGACGTGGAAGTGATCGTCGCCCGGTCCCATGGCGACCTGATAGTCGAGAGGATAGGCCTCGTCGGAGTCGAGGTCGGCGTGGTCGGCCGGCTTGAGGATCTGAATGCTGGCGGCGCCTTTGGGAGTGCTCGGGGCGGCGGCGAAGGCGGTGACCGCGACGGCGAGGAGGAGAAGCGAGGCGAGAGCGAGGTTACGGAGTTTCATGGCAATCCTTGGCCCGGGGGGCGGTCGTCGAACCCGCGGCGACCATCGCCACGGGAGGTCCTTCGCCGTCCTAGACTCTGGATTCGCGCCTTTATTCCCTTGCGGGCCGCCGACGCGTCGGTGACGTGTCACCGACACGTCAGAGTCCCCGCAAGGCCCGTTTTTCGCCCGAATTCGGCTGGCATACCGGATGCAGAAGGCGTGCAGACCGAAGCATCTATCCTGAGGAGATCGTTCGTATGAGGAAAGCTCACACGGCTCGCCTGATTCTTCTGCCGCTACTCCTGACCGCCAGCATGGCCTCGGCCGCCGGGCCGACGCGTCCGCCTTGTGGTCTCAGCCCCACCGCGGGCCCGGAAGGGCCGGCGCTCCAGCCGCAGGACGTCTGCGCGACAGAGATCACGCAGAAGGGACCGATCACGAATCCGGCTCTGCAGACGCCGTCCGAGCTCGCCTGGCTACACTTTTCGCAGCTCAGCGCTCCGGCCGGCAACAACCTGGTCAAGTGGCAGACCTTCGCCAACCAGGCCGATCTCTATGTCGGAAACCCGAATCCCAGCCATCCGCCAACCTATCCCGGCCTGGACAAGCTGCGGCAACTGCGCATCGCTCCCGGCCGGCAGCGGTTGCTGGCGAGAGGGCTGGACCTGTTGAGCGCCCACTCAGAGGCGAGCAACGTCTGCATGCCGAACGGCGTGCTGGAGGAGGTGCGGCTCAACAAGGACGTCTTCAACTTCGTCGTCGCCAACAAGCTCTGGTACGTCGAGGGGCAGGTGGACGCCTTCAACAAGGGAATGGTGGTGAACTTTCCCACCACGGCGCTCGAAGTCAAGGCGAACTGGCGACCGATCACCGAGCAGGAGAAGCCCTCGTACCTCTGGGCCAAGGGCAGCAACGGCACGCTCTACGGCCTGATCGCCATGCACATCCTTTCGAAGGACGTGCCCAACTGGTTCTGGGCCACCTTCGAGCACAAGTCCAACCCGTGCTATGGCAAGTATCTCGCCCCGCAGGACAACTTCGGCTTCGCTCCGGGCGGCACCATTCCGAGCCCCGGGCTCATGGCCATGTTCAATAAGTATGGGGTCAATAAGTCGGTCTTCGCCAACTACCGGCTCGACGGCGCGATGGTGGACTTTACCGACAGCGAAGGCGCGCCGATCATCCTCGGCAACTCGATCACCGAAAACGGTTTCCAGACCACGGCGAGCTGCGTCACGTGCCACGCCCGCGCCACCGCTGGCCCGAACACCAAGAGCTTCGGGCAGGGCCGCCTCTCCGTGTTCGACAAGGCCGGCCAGAGCTACAACGGCACGCCGGACGTCAACTGGTTCTGGAACTTCACGACCAAGCCGCCGGCCGCCCAGTTCATCCAGCTCGACTTCGTGTGGTCGCTGGCCTGCGCGAATCAGATCGGCAACCCTCAGCAGCAGTGCCCGGCGCCCCCCGTCTAGCAGCGCCTGGCAGAGGAAAAGTGGCCGGAGCGAGCCCCCGCTCCGGCCACTTCTTTTATCGGACTACTTGTCGTTGTAGATCTCGACGAACTCGTAGATGAAGTTCCCGGTGCCCAGGGCATCGGAGAGCTCGTTGATCACCGCCCCCTTGCTGCAACCGGTACCGGCGCCGCTGCCCGGGGTGGGACCGGTGATGGTGCCGGTGATGGTGGTGATCGTCCAGCTGCTGGCGGTGCCGGCAGCAAGGCAGGGGTCCTTGCGCTGGACGGTGCTGTTGGCCGAGGCCGGCATGTTGATCGTCGGGCCGTCGATGACGGTGGATGAGGCGTTCGACAGCGTGTAGTTCTCGTCGCCGTTGATCTGCGGCAGGAGTCCCGCGGAGCTGACGTAGATCACGTTTGAAGGCAGCGGGGTGCCGCCGCGCCAGAAGGCTTCAAACGCGGCCTTGGTGGCGTCGCGTCCCACGATCAGATATCCCTTGCTGGCGATCGTCGTACCGGCGGGCAGGGTGAAGGACTGCGCCGAGTTCTGCTGCTGGAGCTTCCAGCCGGAGACGTCGAGGCTCACGCCGCAGGAGGCGTTGTTGACGGTCACCGAGCGGGCCGCCGTGGTGGTGACGTTGTGATTGCAGGAGGCGTCGGTCGCCCGCGCGGCGATCGTATGCGTGCCCGAGGTCGCGACCGAGCTCGCCCACGTGAGCTGGAAGGTGCCGGTGCCGGCGGTATAGGTCGCCGGGCTCCAGGCGCCGCCATCGATTTGCACCTCGACGGACTGGATTCCCGAAGCGTCCGAGGCCGTGCCGGTGACCGAGGTGTCGGTGCAGGTGATCGTGGCGCCCGCGGCCGGCGCGGTGATGGCGACCGCGGGGGCCGTCGTATCCGAGCAGCCGCCGGCGGTGTAGGTGATCCACATCGGCGCGGACCAGAGATTGTTGCCGTCGGCCTGCACGGCGTGGATGTAGTAATAGAAAGTTCCCGAGGTGAGGCTTTCGGTGAGCGAGATCGTGGAGGCACCGGTGACGCTGCGATAGGCCGCGGCGGGGATGCCGCCACCGATCTGGCCGCGCCAGATTTCGAGCCGCGAGATCCCCTCGCCGTCCGGATCATAGGCCGCGGCCCGCAGGGTGGCCGAGCCGGCCGCGCTGAAGATGTCGCCCATGATGTGGTTGCCGGTGCTGGTGGCGAAGACGAGCTGAGCGTTGGCGTCCTCGCTGGCGTAGAAGTGACGCGCCTTGTGGGCCGCGAGGAGCGCGGCCTTGGTGAGCGTCGGCGTGGCGCCATTCGGCAGCAGGTAGACCGTGCGGTCCGGCATTCCGACGCCGTAGGTGATGCAGTGGGCGTCGTGATCGGCCGTGGGACCGAGATGGAAGCCCTTGTTCAGGGCGGCCTGCCAGAGCGGAACGTAGTCCACCGAGGCGATGTTGGCCACCGCGCAGTTGGTCGCCGTATTGAAGGCGACGCCGCTGCGCACCGCAATACCCTGAAGCGCATTGTCGGCGTCGGCATTGAACGCGTAGTTGTCGAACTGCCCGGTCTCCGGATGGCAAAGGATGCCCAGCGCCCCCTGCGGCGAAGGGTGGAGAACGGACTGGTGATACATGGCGAGGTAGCCGAACCGTTTCGGAGTGAAAATATCGAAGTAACAGTTGCTGCCCGTCGTGCACTCCTGGCTGGGTCCATTGCATGTGGTGCAGGTTTCCCAGCCGAAGAGGGTCGGGGTTTCGAGCAGGGTGACGTGCCCCTCGTCGGGATTGGTGAGCACGCCCCACTCCATGCCGTAGACGGCGATGAAGGCGTCGTTGACCGTGGCCGTCGCCGCCGCCGCGAGGCCGCTCTGATACCGCACGCGGATCTTGGCCTCGGTCACCGGCGGGTTGTTGGTCGTCATGGCGTCGTTGAAAAGGTGGTTGTGCTCGTTGATCACCCAGTAGTCGAGACCGGCGGTGTTGCGCGCGTAGTCATACACGGCGGCGGGAGCGAAAGTGCCGCTGCCGTTGGCATTGCCCGAGGCGCAGTTGCTGGTGGGCTGGCCGCCGTCCGACCAGTTGGAATGGCTATGGGTGGAGCCGTAGTAGAAGTTGTAGGCGAAACCGGTCTCGATCGGCGTGTTGCGCTGCTTCTGGCAGACGCCTGCGAGTGCCTTGGCCTGCGACTGCCGGGCGGCGATGACGTCCAGGTGGTCGTCGACGAGGACCTCGCGGGGTGAGGTCCGGGCCTCCGCTCCGCCGGCCGCCTTCAAGTCCTCGTAGCGGGCGGCGTTCGAGCGCTCGCGATCGGGAAGGAAGCGGGCGTGGAACGTGTACTCGTAGCGGCCCGGAGCGACCGGCTTGCCGCTCTCGTCCCGGCCGTTCCAGGCGTAGTCGACCCGGGCCTGGCCGTCGGCCTCAATGCGGGCCACACCGTGCGCGAGGCGCACGACGGGGGCCGTGATACCGGCGGCCTGCCCCGCCTCTCCGGCGAAAGGACCGCGGACCTCCAGGCGCCAGAACGCGCGACCGTACTCACCCATCGCCGCCGTCTTCTGATAGGAGAGGACGGAGAAGAGATGGACGGTGCCGAGCTCGTCGGGCAGGGCGGGCGAGAACTGGTAGACGTCCGAGCCGACGAAGGCGATGAAGTCCGCCTCGCACTCGTCATACTGCGCAGGGGTGGCTGCGGCGATGCCTGCGGGGGTGCCGAAGCTCGCAAGAGAAACGGCGAGCGCGAACGGCAGAACGAGGGACGAGACGAACCTCTGGGGACGACGACAAATTTCCATGGTTATGAGATCTCCTCACATCCAGGGTGCCTGCCCCCAGTCCGGGCGAGCCTGCCGGTCCCGCCTTTTCGAAACATTCTCGTTACATCGAAGCGTCCTCGACGATCTCCCAGGTGTCCCCGTGCCGCCGCAGAACGAGGAGGGTGAGGCCTTCGGCGGTCTTCTTCTCGGACTGATCGGGATAGGCGAGCCGCCAGCGGGCGGCGACGGAGAGGCCGTGGACGCGGCTGGGGCGGGCGTCGTTCAGGGCCGTGACCTCGATGCCCTGGGCGGGGCGCACCTCGATGATCTCCAGGCTCAGCGTGCCCATGGCCTTGCGGTCCGGATAACGGCGCCGGTAGCGCTCCAACACCTTCTGCCTCCCTTGAGTGAGGCCGGTGGGGGAGAGGAAGGAGGCGTCCTCGGCGTAGACGGACGTGAACGTGTCGAGGTCGCCGCGGTTCCAGGCATCGGACTGGGTCTTGAGTAGCGCTTCGACGGCGGCTTGGGCGTCCTGGGCTCGCTTGAGGGCGATGAGCCGGTCCCAGAGCCCGAAGCCGGCCTCGCCCACGTAGCGGGGAGGGTCCTTGAAGGCTGCGTCGGCGAGCACCTCGTCGGCCTTGGCGAAGCGATAGCCGCGTTCTTCGAGCCAGGTGAAGAGGCGGTCCCACTGCGCGGCGCCGACTTCGTTGGCATGGAGCAGGAGGATCTGCGGCACGGAATGCCCAAGGAGTCGGTCTCCCCTGGCCTCCTGGTCGCGGATCTCGACGTGGAGCGACTCTTGATACTCATCGCCAATGCGCTCCATCTCCTTGCTGTCATTTTTCCGCCGGGCCTCGACCCAGGGCTTTTCGAAGTCCCAGTCCTGATCGTCGATCGTCACCGGCAGGCTCCGTTGCCCCGAATGGGTGAGATAGTCGCGGACGGCGTCGAGCTTGGCCGCGGTATCTCCCTCGTTCAGGAAGGGGAAGCGGAAGAATCGAACTTTGCGATCGTCCTCCCCGGCAAGAAAGCCGGCGAGCCCGGCTCTGCCCGCTTCGACATCCGCGATATACGCTTCAGCGGGAGTTTTCGTCAGATCCAGGTGACCGGCCGAGTGGTTGCCGAGCTCGTGTCCGGCGACGAGCCAGCGGCGCAGAAGGACCTTGTCGTCGGGGGTCTTCACGGTGCCCCAGATCACCAGGCCCACGGCCGGAACATGGTGCTTCGCGAGCGCCGCGAGCAGACCCCGGGTGATCAACTCCCGTTCGCCCGGATCGGTGTGGAGGCCGCCGCCGGCCACCGGCAGATCGTCGACGGAGATCAGGAGGGGGCGCCCGGCGGGCTCCGCCGCGCCGGCTTCGGTGCCAAAAAGAATGACGAGGAGGAGGGCTGCGGGAATCAAAGTTCGCCTCATGAGAGAGGCATCCTACTTCAGGTATCTCAGAAGCCGGAGATCGTTATAGATCTGCCGCCATCACTTCCGGAGGAGGTATGGCGGGAAGGATTCCCATCTCTACGTAGATCGGCCGCACCCGCTCGCGCAGCTTGGGCAGGAGGAGCATGAACCAGAGGGCCGCGGCGATGCAGCCCAGGCCGCCGAATAGAAGGGTGCGGGGCGCGCCGATGCGGCTCGCGAGGCCGCCGGCCAGGAGGCTGCCGAAAGGTGTCATCCCCATGATGGCCATGGTGTAGAAGCTCATCACCCGGCCGCGCTTGTCGTCCTCGACCAGGGTCTGGAGGACGGTGTTGCTGGCCGACATCGTCACCATGAAGCCGACGCCGGTGACGAGGAGCAGAGCGAGCGAGAGCCCCAGGACTCGCGACAGCGAGAAGGCGGCGAGGCTGGCGCCGAAAAGGGCCGCCGTAATGGGGATCACCTTCCCCAGGCCGAGAACCGAGCGGCGGCGGGCGAGGAACACCGCGCCGAGGAGCGCGCCGACGCCTGTGGCCGCCATCAGAAAGCCGAGGGTGTGCGGACCGCCGTGCAGGACGGTCGAGGCGAAGACCGGCATCAGCACCGTGTAGGGCATGCCCACCAGGCTCACCAGGGCCAGGAGCAGGAGGATGCTGCGGATGGGGGGCGAAGCGGCCACGTAGGCGAGGCCTTCCCGAAGCTCCGGCAACACCTTGGATCTCGCGGCCGTCCGCTGGGCGCGTGCCGGCAGCCGCATCAGCAGGAGCGAGGCAATGACCGCGAGGTAGCTCACGGCGTCCCAGAGGAAGCACCAGCCCTCGCCGACCGCCGCGATGAGGACGCCGCCGATCGACGGTCCCAGCAGGCGGGCGGCGTTGACCATGGAGGAGTTGAGGGCGATGGCGTTGCTCAAGTCCGCCCGGTCCTCGACCATCTGCACCACGAAAGCTTGGCGGGCGGGCATGTCGAAGGAGTTGATCAGCCCCTGGAAGAGACTCAGGGCCAGGACGTGCCAGATGTTGATGACGCCGGTGAGTGCCAGGATGGCCAGGGCCGCCGACTGGAGCATGGCGAGGATCTGGGTGATGATCAGCAGCCGGTGACGGTCCCAGCGGTCGATGAGCACGCCGGCGAAAGGCGCCAGGAGGAACGAGGGGATCTGTCCCGCGAAGCCGACGAGCCCCAGGAGGAGCGCCGAGTGGGTCAGCCGGTAGACGAGCCAGCTGGTGGCGATCCGTGTCATCCACGTGCCGACGAGCGAGACAGTCTGGCCCGAGAAGAAGAGCCGGTAGTTGCGGTGGCGCAGGGCGCGCACCATGAAGCCGGCACCGCCGGGCGGTCTCATCGAAAAGCGCTTGGGTCAGTCATGAGAGAACGTGCTGCAAGGGCCATGCGCAGCCGAGGCGTTCGGGTGTTAGTATCCGGTCTTCGGTCCACGTAAAATTTCACCAACCAAGGAGGAAAGCTTATGAACTTCATCTGGTTCATCCTGATCGGCCTGGTGGCGGGATGGTTGGCAGGGCAGGTGATGAAGGGCGGCGGCTACGGCGTCCTCGGAGACATCATCGTCGGTATCCTCGGGGCACTCCTCGGCGGCTGGCTGTTCGGCGTGCTGGGCATCGGGGCCGGAGGCGGGCTGATCGGCAGCCTGATCGTGGCCTTCATCGGCGCCTGCGTCCTGATCTTCCTGGTGCGGCTCATCAAGCGGGCCTGAGACTCAGAAGGCGAGCCCGGATCTTCCGGAGCCCGGGCTCGCCTTGGAGGGTGCTAGGACGCCGGCCTACAACCCTTGGCGCAGGCCGCGTCCGCGAAGCACTGGTTGGTGTAGGTGACGCCGTCGTTGCAGGTCACCGGGGCGAAGATGAACGGGCAGATGGCGTTGGGATCCGGCACGCACTTATCGGCGTGAGCGACTGAGCCCGCACCCAGGGCGCCGGCGGAGAGAACGAGAGCGAAGGCCAGCTTGGGAAGTGCTCGGGTCATGATGTGACTCCTTTCCAGTTGTGGCCCGCCGACAGGGCGGGTCCGAGCAGAGCCACTGTAACGGCCTGATCCCGGCAGCGCAAGTTGATTTCTTATATAGAAATGAGGTAATAGGTGCCCTCCGAAACGCGGTCCCTCGCCAGGTTCGCCGGGTCGGGGACAGCTTTCCTCCTCGCGATTCTGATCTCCTTCGCCGGCATCGGCTCCCACTCATTGTGGAGCCCGGACGAGCCTACCGGCGCGGCCGTGGGCCGGGGCATGCTGGACAGCGGCGACCTCATCGTGCCGCGGCTCAACGGCGAGCCGTTCCTGGAGAAGCCGCCCCTCTACTGGTGGGTTCAGGTGGCTGCCTTCCGCGTCCTTGGCCTTACCGACGCCGTGGCGCGGGTGCCGTCCGCTCTGTTCTCGATGCTGACCCTGCTGGTCGCCTATGCGATCGGCCGGCGCCTCGGGGGACCGCGCCAGGGGATGCTGGCCCTCGTGGTGCTGGGTACGACCGTGGTCTTCGTGCAGAACCTGGGGAGGGTGGTGGTGGACCCGGCCCTGGCGTTTTTCGTCGCCCTGGCCCATCTCGGCTTCGCGGTGCTCGCCGAGCCGCGGTCAGCCTCCGAGTCAAAATGGGCCCGGCTGCTCATCGCCATCGCCATCGCTCTCGGTTTCCTGAGCAAGGGCGTGGTGGCGATCGGGTTGGGCGCGGGGCCACCCGTGCTCTATCTGCTGGCGACCCGGCGGGGCAAGGCGGTGCGCGAGCTGGCGATTCTCGCGGCGCTCGGCGTAGCAACTTTCGCCTTGCTGGTGACGCCCTGGGCCCTGGCGCTTTATCGAGCGGCCGGCTGGCCCGGCCTTAAGGAGTGCCTCGTCGCCAACACGGCGAGCCGCTTCGCCCATACGGCGCAGAGCGCCCGCTTCGGCCACACCCAGCCGATCTATTACTATCTGATCCAGACTCCCTTGCAGCTTCTGCCCTGGGCGCTCGCGCTGCCGGCGATGTGGCGGGCCGGAGTCTTCCGGCGAGGTGTGCCAGGGAGCGAGGCGCGCCGGCTGCTGCTCGCCACGGTGGGGCTCGGCGTACTGCTGCTGACGGCGGCGTCCAGCAAGCGGGAGATGTACCTGATGCCGCTGATTCCCGCGTGGTCGGTCTGCGTGGCCTGGTGGCTGGCGGGAGCCGGCGAGCGCGCCTGGGACCGGAGGACGCTGAATACGCTGCTCGGCTTCGCAAGCGGTGTCTTCCTGCTGCTCGGCGGGTTGTCGCTCTGGATCGCCTTGGCATCGCATCTCCCGGTGACCCTCGCGTCGGTCCAGGCGGCCGTATCGAAAGGTTTTATTCTCTCGGTCGGCGGCTTGGCTCTGGGAATCGGCGCTGTTCTTCTGGTCCTGCTGGTCCGCGGGCGGCAGGCAGGTCCGCCCGTCGCCCGTGTGGTCCTTGCCATGCTGCTGCTTTTCCTGGTCTTGCAGACGGCGGTGCAGGCACTGATCGATCCGGTGAAAGGGATGGGCGAAATGACGGCCGAGGTCGCCCGCCGAATCCCCGGCTCCGGGCCGGTGCCGGCCTATCTGCCGCCCGGTCAATCCAACGAGGTCGTCTTCGGAATGATCGGTTTCAAGCTGGGGCGCCGGGTGCTGCCGCTGACGAGCCCGGAGGAGCTGCGGGGCTGGTTTGGAGCTCACCCGGGGAGCGCGGTTCTGTTTCGCGCTCCGCAGGCGAGGAAGCTCCCGCTCCGCTTCATCTACGACGAGACGGGGCGAAGGGCCTCGCCTTTCGCCCTCGGCGTGGAGTCCGGTCTCAGTGCATCGACACCGGCGCCGCAGACGCCCCGGCCCGGCGTTTGAACAGCAGCAGCATGGGGATGCAGCAGAGGAAGAAGACGCCGACGACGCGGAAGGCGTCCATGTAGGAGAGCAGGAAGGTCTGCTTGAGCACCGCTCCCTCCAGCGCTCCGTAGGCCTGTTGCTGGGCCTGGAGGAAGCTGGAGCCCTTGGCCATCAACCCTTGAGTGACCGCGGCGAGCCGCTCGCGCACGGCCGTGTCATAGATCGACGTGTGCGCGATGAGATTGGTGCGGTGCGTCCAGGTGCGGTACTGAACGAAAGTGGCCACCAGCGCCACGCCGAAGGAGCCGCCGAGCTGCCGCATCATGTTGGTCAGCCCCGCTCCCTGGGCGATGTCCCGGCCGCGCAGGTTCGACAGCGCCAGGGTGGTCAGCGGCACGAAGAGGAAGCCGAGGCCCACGCCGCGCAGGATCAGCGGCCAGAAGAAGTCCAGGCGGTCCGACGCGAGGGTCGAGTGCGAGAGCATCCAGGTGAAGAAGAAGAACGAGAGGAAGCCGAGGGCGTTCATGAGCTGCGGCGGCACTCCCTTCTGCAGCAGCTTGCCCACCACGGGCATCATCACCGCCGTCGCCAGCGACCCGGGCAGCAGGATCAGGCCGGTCTGCATGGCCGTGAAGCCGAGCAGGTTCTGGGCGAAAACGGGGAAGATGAACACCGAGGCGTAGAGGCCGAAGCCCATGATGAAGGTGAAGAAGGTGCCGACGGCGAGCGAGCGGTCTTTGAGCACCCGCAGGTTCACGATCGGATAATCGATGGAGAGCTCCCGCCAGATGAACCCCGCGAGGCTGAGCACGGCGATGACGGTGAGCGCGATGATGTAGTTGGCGGCGAACCAGTCCTCGCTCTCCCCTCGTTCGAGCACGATTTGCAGGGAGCCGATGCCGGCCACCAGCAGGCCGATGCCCGTCCAGTCCACTTTATTGGAAACCTTGCGCAGGTCTCCCGACTCCGGAATGAAGGCCATCGCCATCAGCGCCGCGAGAATGCCGATGGGCAGGTTGACGTAGAAGATCCAACGCCAGGAATAGCTGTCGGTGATCCAGCCGCCGAGCGTCGGGCCGACGGTCGGCCCCACCACGACGCCCAGGCCGAAGAGGCCGTTGGCCATCCCCAGCTCTTCGGGTGGAAAGGTTTCCACGAGAATCGCCTGCGAGGTCGAGAGCATGGCGCCGCCGCCCGCTCCCTGGATGAAGCGGAAGATCACCAGCTCCCACAGGCCGGTCGCGTGGCCGCAGAAGAACGACGCGACGGTGAACAGGATCAGCGAGCCGGTGAAGTAGTTGCGGCGACCGAAGGTCGAGGCGAACCAGCCGGTCATCGGGATGACGATGACGTTGGCCACCACGTAACCGGTCACCACCCAGGCGATCTGATCGAGCGTCGCCCCCAGGTTGCCCATCATCTGGGGGAGGGCGACGTTGACGATCGACGTGTCGATGAGCTCGATCACCGAGGCCAGGATGACCGTGATGGTGATGATCCACTTGTTGGCGCCCTGCTGGGCCATTGGCGTAACCCTCTCCCGAAACCTGTTGCGAACCCTGGATCAATCCAGATTGACGACGACGGCGACGTTCATGCCCACGCGCAGCGGGCGCTTTGGGTCCGCCGGATCGGTGAAGTCGATCTTGACCGGCACGCGCTGCACGACCTTGGTGAAGTTGCCGGTGGCGTTGTCGGGTGGCAGCAGGGAGAACTTCGCGCCGGTGGCCGCGGACAGCGACTCCACGCGGCCATGGAAGACGTGGTTGGGATAGGCATCCACCTCGACGTCCACCGTCTGGCCGGGGTGCATCTTGGCGAGCTGCGTCTCCTTGAAGTTGGCGCCGACCCACGCTTCGGTGCCTTCGACGATGGCGAGCAGCGGCTGGCCGGCCTGCACGAACTGCCCGACCTCGATCGCCTTCTTGGAGACGAAACCGGACGCCGGCGCCGTCACCACGGCATAGGAGAGCTGGAGCTTCGCCGCCTCCAGCGTGGCCTGGTGCTGGGCGACGGAGGCCTGGGCCGCCGCCACCTGCCGCTGGGCGGCGTCGATCTGGGCGCCCGCGGCCTCGGCGGTGGAGCGGGCGGCCTCGGCGGTGGAGCGCGAGGCCTCGGCCGAGGCGCGGGCCGAGTCGGCGGCGGCGCGGGCGGCGTCATACTGCTGCTGGGAGATCTCTTCCTTGGCGATCAGCGTCTTGTAGCGGGCGAGGTCGGCCGCGGTCATCTCCTGCCGGCTGCGGGCCGCGGTCACGTCGGAGAGCGAGCTCGCCGCCTTGGCCCGGCTGCTGGCCTGGGCGGCCCGCATGTTGGCCACGTTCGCCACCGCGACGGACACCGCCGCCTGGGCGTTGATCACGGCCGCCTGCTCCTGGTCCACCTTGGCCTGGAGATCCCGGGGATCGATCCTCACCAGCACGTCGCCGGCATGGATCGGCTGGTTTTCTTTCACCAGCACCTCGGTGACGTAGCCCGACACTCGCGGCAATACCGGGTCGATGTCGCCGTCGATCTGGGCGTCGTCGGTTGTGGCGTGATGCTCGTAGAAGACAAAGGTTTTGAAACCATAGATCCCGCCGGCGATCACCAGCAGGGCCAGGATCGCAAGCACGATATAGCTGCGGGCTCCCCGCTTCTTCGGAGCCGCTGGCTCCGGCGCCGGCGCGGGCGGCTCGATGTTTTTTTCGACTCTCAGTGGACTGCTCATTTTACTTCCCTCCGTCAGGCCGGGCATTTTGCACTGCGTTGGATTCAGATGGTTTGGGAGCGATCAGGTCGCGGATCTGGCCCGTGGCCCGCGAGAGATCGAAGCGCGCCTGGGAGACGTCGGCCTGGGCGTCGATGCGGGTATCGCGAGCGGCGGCGAGCGAGGTCTGGGCGTTGTCGACCTCGATCGACGGCGCGACGCCGGCCTTGAAGCGGTCGCCCGCCTGCTCCAACTCGTCCTCGGCGAGCTTCACGCTCTGGTCGGCCAGCTCGACGCGGCTGCGGGCGCTCTCCCAGTTGAGGAGCGCTTGGCGGACCTCCTGCTCGATCTGGCGCTCGGTGTCCTTCTTCTGGATCAGAAGCTGCTGCTGCTGCGAGCGGGCCTCGCTCACCCGCGCCTCGATGCGATGGCCGGTGAAGAGGGGCACGTTGACCACGGCGCCGATCGACCGGCTCCAGTCGAGGTCGCGCACCCGGTTGCCGCTCTCGATCCCTTGAGCCTGGGCCGCCACGGTGGGGTATTTCTCCGCCTGGGCGGCCTCGATCGTCAGCGCGGCGGTGCGCAGGCGTTGTTCGAGGAGCGTCAGCTCGGGCCGGCCCTGCCGTGCCGCGGCCAGGGCCTCCTGTAGCGCCGGGGCCTGTGCCGAGGAGATGCCGTCGCCGGTGAGCACCACGTCGGCGCCGAGGTCGGCGCCGATGGCCCGCAGCAGGGCGAGGCGCGCCAGGTTGCGCTGATTGGTGGCGACCAGCAGCGCCTGCTGCTGACGGGAGAGCTGAAAGTCGGCCCGCGTCGTGTCGAGCCGCGTGCCGACTCCCGCGTTCTTCTGGTCCAGGGCGATCTGGCGCAGCCGTCCGAAGAGGTCGACGTTGGCCTTGATGACGTCGATGCGGGCCGTGCTGCGATCCATGGAAACGTAGAGCGAGGCCACGGCCGAGGCCACGTCGTTCTCGGTGCGGCGGCGGTCCTCCTCGCTGACGCGGACGCCGGCTCGCGCGGCCTGATAGCGCTTCTTCGCCGCGAGATCGATGATGTTCATCGCCGCGGTGATGTGGACGTCGACGACGTTGAACGGCGGCGTGACGAGAGGCACGCCAGGCAGCGTGAGGCCGAAAGTGGCCAGGTTGAGCGTCTGATTGGAGAGCTGGCCGCCGGCGCTGAGCTGGGGCTGAAGAGCCGAACGGGCTTCCTGAGCCCGGGCCTCCGCGTCGCCCACCCGCTCCGTCGCGAGCTGGGCCGCCGTGCCCTCGTCCAGGGCGCGCCGGATGGCCTCGGCCAGCGACAGCCGGATCACCGGCGGCGCCTGCTCCGCCCGAGCCACTCCTACGCCGCCCGCAACCGCCGGCGCCACGGTCGCCAGCATGGCCAGCACGGCCAAAGTTCGAAATCTCATGATGTGCTCCTCTCCTCTTCTTCCCCCTCGCATTTCATCCACGAGAGAACATAGGCGGGGCAGTGGACCAGCTCGACGCCCTTCGCCTTGTCGCAGGCGAAGAAGCGGACGAGCTCGCGATCCACCAGGACGACGCCCGCAAGATCGAGCGTCACCCGCCGTCCTTCAGAACGAGCCCCCTTGACCAGCTCCCTCAGCTCCTCCAGATGCTCCTGGGTGAGCTGGCCGGCCAGGGCGTAGGTTATGGCGTCGGTAGTTTCGGATCGTGTCTCGATGCGTAACATCATCTGTGCTCCCGCCGGGGAGACAAGTACACGATCGGTGCCAGGATGGCGATGTCGAAGAATCAGTGACTTGCGAGGGCGTTGGGGAAATTCACGAAGGCGGAGCGTTACGAGATCCCGTAGATTTACGAAATTTCGTAACGTTCGGAGCCGCGAAAGGGTTCGCTAGCGGACGCGCCGCTCCACGCAGTTGCTCACCTGAAAGGGGCAGGTGCGGATGCGGTATCCATAGGTCGAGCCGGCGGTCAGCTGGGTGTCCGTATACGAGCCCATGGTGGTCGAGGCGATGCCGGTGAAGGCGCCACCGCAGCCGCCCTCCGCCCGCTCCACCACGTAGCGGATCAACCGCGGCAGGGCGGCGGGCCACCGGAGCTGTACCTGCCGCCGGGCCGCTGTGGCACTGAGCTTCGCCGCCTTGGCCGGGCAGGCGTAAAGCGGCTCGGCGGTCTGGGCGATGAGCGCGATGGCCGCCTTCTCGGTAGGCCACGAATAGTCCTGGTCGAACATCAACGTCGTGCTGCCGACGGGATAGGTCTGGGTGACGCTGTCGCGGCAAGTCGGGCGCTGCCCCTGATCGAAGCACGGACAGATGTCGCGGTTGGTGATGTCCTCGTTGAGATCGATCGCGGTCACTCCGATCTGCCAGAACGGGCAGTGGTCCGTCTGGCACATCCGGGAAGTGTTCCGTACGATCTTGGCGGGATCGATGATCTGGCCGTAGTTGGCATTGGCCTCGACGAAGGCATCGCCGAAAGCCACGCATTCGGGGCAGCTCGCGGGGCTCCAGTTGTACAGGTCCATCAGGCCGTCCTTGTTGCCGTCGAAGGCGGTCTGATCCATGTTGAGGACGCGCCACATCGGCTCGGCCGGGTGCATGCGGGTATAGGCCGTGGAGCCGCACAGCCCGACCTCCTCACCGCTGACGAACAGGAACTTCACCGGATACCGCCAGGCGTAGCCCTTGAAGACCCGCATCGCCTCGAGCAACGCCGCGCCGCCGGAGATCGCGTCGTCCGCGCCCGGCGAGTCGTTGGCGTCGTTGGTGGGGCTCTCCGAGATGGAGTCGTAGTGGACGAGGAAGATGACCTGCTGAGTCTGCGCGAAATCGGCCTGGGCCGGCAGCGTGAAGACGAGGTTCTGCCAGACCTGCGAGCCCTGCCGCGTGCCGCACCCCGAATCCGCCGAGGTGTAGCTCTCGCGTAGGGCGTTCGGCCCGGTGAACCCCCAGGCCGCGGCCTTGTTTTCCAGGTACTCGGTGGCGAACGGATTACCGGACGGGTCGCCGGTATTGTTGGGCGGGAACATGTAGTCGGAGGCGCGGGTGCGGATGCGGCAGGCGTCGCAGTAGCCGGGGATGGACACGTCGCTGTCGCCCGACAGGTCGCGGACGTCCTGGAACCACTCCTCCTGGCGGGTGGAGTCGACGATCTGCCGTACCAGCGGGATGGGGGCCGCCGGCCGCGCCGCCTTGTCCGCGGGGTGGATGCGGACCGGCGGGAGCGCGACCCGGGGCACGCCGTGGAACATCGCGTGCAGCTTGAGCCCCGGCAGATCCATCTCCAGCCCCGCGGGAATGAGGTAGAGCATCGTCTGGTCGTCGATCCGGAAGCGCGGAGCGCCGGCCAGGGCGGGCGGGGTGAAATGGCGGTCGTAGCTCAGCACATAGATGCCCTGGCCCTGATCGCGGGCGCTGAGGAGCGGCTCGATGTCCTGGGCGCGCAGCACGTCGAGCTGGTCCCCGGAAGGCCCGGCGACGACCACGCCCTCCTCGCGGTCCCAGATGGAAACGGAGGAAGCCCGGAGGGACGGCTCCGCGTCGCCCGGGAAGAGCGCGATCCACGAACCGCGGTCCGGTCCCGCCGAGGCGCAGACAGCCGGCCCCGCGAGGCACAGAAAGAAAGAGATCCCGACGGACAGGTTACGCGTACGTGAGCTCAATCACCGTCTCCCTTTTGTCAATCAAGGCACCGGCCGGAACCCGTGCTTGTCGATCCCCAGTCGTTTGATTCGGGATTCGAGGGTGGTGGAGGGGATTCCCAGGAGCACGGCGGCTCCCTTGGCGCCGGAGACGCGACCGCCGGTCTGGACGAGGGCGTCCTCAATCTGCCGCCTTTCGGCGTTGCGCAGGTTGTCGGGCAGAGGTGTGGCGGGAGCCGGGGAAGCGGGGACACCCACGCTTCCCAGTAGCGGCTCGTCCACCCGCAATACCGCCCCTTCGGAGAGGATCGTGGCGCGCTCGATGACGTTCTGCAGCTCGCGCACGTTGCCCGGCCAGGGGTAGGCGAGGATGCGGTCCATGGAGCTTTTCTCGATGCTCTCGAAGCGCTTGCCGAGGCGCGCGGCGTATCGGGCTACGAAATACTCGACGAGAATGGGGAGATCCTCGCGTCTTTGGCGCAGCGGCGGGATCTCGATGGGGAAGACGTTGAGGCGGTAGAAGAGGTCGCTGCGGAAAGTGCCCGCCGCCACGGCCGCCGAGAGGTCGCGGTTGGTGGCGGCGATGACCCGGGCGTCCGTGGCCACGGTCTGGCTGCCTCCCACGCGCTCGAAGGTGCCCTCCTGGAGCACCCGCAGCAAGGTCGCCTGCACCTCAGGCGGCAGCTCGCCCACTTCATCCAGGAAGATCGAGCCGCCTGCGGCCAGCTCGAAACGGCCGATCCGGCGCTGGAGGGCGCCGGTGAAAGCTCCCTTCTCGTGGCCGAAGAGCTCCGAAGCGATGAGCGAGGCCGGCAGGGCCGCGCAGTTGACGGCCACCAGGGCGCGCTTCGCCCGAGGAGAGTGGCGGTGGATGGCCCTTGCCACAAGCTCCTTGCCGGTGCCCGTTTCGCCGGTGAGGAGCACCGTGGCGTCCGTCGCCGCCACCTTGTCGACCCGGGCGAGGGTGTCGCGTAACGCTTTCGAGACGCCGACGATCTCCTCGAACATGCTGCGCTCGTCGATCTCCTGGCGCAGGGCGAGGTTTTCGTCCTGAAGCTGGCGGGTGAGGCGGGAGATCTCCTCGAAGGCGAGGGCGTTGGCCACGGCGGCGGCGATGGGGCGCGCCACGGCCTCGAAGATCGCGACCTCGTGGGGTGGGAAGGGGCCGGCCGTGCTGCGGGAGATGGACATCGAGCCCACCAGCCGCTCGCGCATCTGGAGCGGCACGCGGACGTAGGAATGGACTCCCGCCGCCAGCAGCCGCGCGTCCTCGGGGAAGCGGGACCCTTGAGTCAGATCCTCGCAGACGTAGGCCTTCCCCGTGCGCCCCACATGCTCGGTGCCCGAGCCCGCCAGCGGCATGGGAGGCTTCCAGTGGGGCCCCATCTGATCGGGTGGAATGTGCAGCCAGCGGGCCACCACGTCGGCGAAGGAGTCCCCCTCGCGGCGTTCCACGCCCTCAATGTAGATCGAGTGGGGGACGATGGTGTCGCCGTCGACCGTGGCCACCCCCACGCCCCCCACGTAGATCGACGGGGCCAAGGCATGGGCCACCGCTTCGAGCACGGCGGCCAGCTCGAGCTGCGAGTTGGCCGCCTCGGAGACTTCCAGGAGGAGCCGGTACTTGTCCTCGGCCGTCAGAGGCTGGCTTGGCGCGCTTGCCGGGCTTTGCGGGAAGGGCGGGCTGGGTGCCTGCTCCATGGGGGGAGATCCTACCGCGACTGGCCCGTCACTTTCGCGAACCCTTCCTTGAACTGGCGCATCCAGTTCTTGGGCACCGAGAAGCCATGTCCCACCTTGTGCAGCCAGACCAGCTCGCCCTTCTCGACCTTGGAAAGGTAGGTCTTCGTGTCCTCCGGCGTGCAGATCTTGTCGACGTCGCCCTGGAAGGCGATCCAGAGGTCGGTCAGGGCAACGGGCTGGAAATCCACGCCCTTGCCGTGAGGATCGTGGATCCAGGAAGCCTCGCGGCCCTTGCAGATCGGGTGATTGACGATCAGGTCCGGGCAGAAGCCGAGGGAGAGGCCGCCGCGGTAAGTGTGGGCCGGAGCCTGCGCCATGGCGGCGTAGACGATGGTGGCGCCCGAGGAGTAGCCCACGAGGACGGGCTCCACCTTGCCGGAGTAGCCAAACTTCTTTTCCAGCGCCTTGCCCAGCTCCGCGAAGTCGGTGCCGGGGTCCCAGCACTTGTCGGGGGTGGCCGTGGAGGCTTTCATGTAGTGGCGGATGTCGACGCCGGCGACGAGGGCGTCCATGCCCTCAAGCTCGCGGGCCATGTCGACGACGCCTAGATTCCAGCCGCCGTCGCCGGAGATGAACAGGGCGATGTGGGCCGGACGTGGAGTCGAGTGGTAGAGCGTGATGGTGCCGAAAGGCTCCAGGGTCATGGTCTCTTCGGTCGCCGCGGCCGGGAAGACGAAGGCAAGGATGAGCAGGCTGGTGAGGAAAATCGGCTTCATAGGGAGGTCATTATAGGAGGGTTATCGGGGCGAGGTCCGGCCGTGGGCCAGAATCGCGTCGGCGATGGGGCCATAGTACTTGCCGACGATGTGGGTGCCGGGCCGCGCCAGGGGCTTCACCAGGCCGGCGTCGAGCTTCAGGCAGAGGGTGGTGGCCTTCTCCGTTTCGCCGTAGAAGCAGAGAATCTCCTTGCCCGCGAGCTTCTCGATCTCGGGCGCCACCGGCCGGTGCTCAGGGGAGGGCTTGCCCAGCCATTCCCGGGGATGAAAGCGGAAGTCCGCCGACTCGGAGGGGCCGAGCAGAGCGATGAGCGAGATCCTCTCCGCCAGGTCCGGAGGCAGGCGGCTGGCGAGGAAGGGCATGACGTCGGCGCCGAAGGAGTAGCCGATGAGGATGATCTTCTCCTTGTGCCAGAGGGCGAGAAAGTAGCGAAGGATGCGCTCCAGATCCTTCGTCGCCCGGTCCGGTTCCCGGCGCTTCAGGAAGTAGCGCAGAGAGTTCCAGCCCACGACAGGAACCCCTCCCTTGACCAAGGTCTTCGACAGCCCCTTGTCGGTCTCCGCCCAGCCGCCGTCGCCGGTGAGGAGTACCGCCAATTCATCCCCGCCCGGCCCCTTGGTGGGGACCTTGATGAGGGGCAGATTGTCCACCTTCGGGAGCCCTTGAACCTCCGGTGGGTCTTCCGCGTGGTGGCGTGTGGCCCCGGCCGAGGAGGGAGAAAGGGTCACGACAAGGAGGAGAGAGGCGAGGAGTCGGGAGATCGGTCCTGCGTTCATCGCGACGAAGATATCGCGGCTTGGTGACGATCCGGAATCATTGGTTGGATCGAATCGGCTTCTGCCGCCGATGGACTTCTCGAGCGGGCCGTCCCTCCCGATCCGGAGACGCCCCACGGGGTACCCGTGGGGCGTCTCTACATTGGCGGGGACTTGCCGACGAGTTTGGAACGAAGGCTCCTTTTCCAACCGTCGAAGACCGATAGCAATCGCACCTGCTGCCGGCTACGGGCATCGTCCATCCGAATCACGCCATCGGCTCGGCCCCAATGTAGAGACGCCCCGTGGGGAACCCCGCGGGGCGTCTCCGAGGCGGCGAAATCATCCCAGAGGCCGAAGACGGTGCCCGGTCGGGCCTACGCTCCCAATCGCATCATTCCAGTTCGAATCGTCCGAAGCTCAGCTCTTCCGCCAGCGTTTCGGGGCTGAACGGGGGTTCCAGTCCCAGTGCATAGGCGTGCCGAGCGAGCTCGGACTGAGAGATCCCTACTCTCTCTGCGATAGCTCCGAATGAGATTCCGCCTTGTTGGTATAATTTCAAGGCTCGTTTGATCTTCGGCTCCAATCCTCGTTCCATAACGTCAAGAGTATAGAAGATTCAGCCGCCCGCCTTCTCCGTCTCCTTCTCGCTCCTTGCCTCCAGCGCCGCGGCCTCCCGGCTCCGGCCGGCCGCGCGCAGCATCGCGGCGTAGCCATCCAGGGTCTCGCGGATCTCGGGATGGCCGGGCGGCAGGTTCTTTTCGCGGATGGCCAGGGCGCGGCGGTAGAGGGACTCCGCCTCGGCGAAATGCCCGAGGTCGCGCTCGACGTTGGCCAGGCCGTTGAGGGCGTAGCCCTCGAAGGACTCGGTGGCGGGCAGGGATTTGTCCCAGACGTCCAGGGCCTGCCGGTACAGGACTCCCGCTTTCGCGACGTCCAGGCGCTCGAAGGCGAGGTCTCCCAGATTGAAATAGGTGACGCCGATCTCCGGATGATTGGCGGGAAGGGTCTTCAGCTTGATCGCCAGGGATTTCCGGTGGAGGGTCTCGGCCTCGGACAGGCGCTTCTCGGCCACGTAGACGTTGGCCAGATTGTTGAAGCTCTGGGCTACGAAGGGGTGATCGGGCCCCAGCGTTTTTTCCTTGATGGCGATGGCGCGAAGCTGGGCCTTTTCCGAGTCCGGATAGCGCTTCATGTCGTAGTAGAGATTACCCAGGTTGTTGAGGGTGGCCGAGACCTTCTCGCTTTCGGCTCCGAACGCTTTCTCCCGCACCGCGAGCGCCTCCAGGAGCAACGGCTCCGCCTCCGCGTACCGGCCCAGCCCCGTCAGGACCCCCGCCAGCTCCATGAGGTCTGATCCCACGAGCTTCGGGTCCTTCAGCCGGCGAGCGATGCGGAGGGCCTCCTCGGCGACCGGCAACGCCTCCTTGGGATGCCCCTCCTCGCGCAGCAGCGCTCCCAGATCCTGCAGGCTCTCCTCGAGCTCGAGACTCTCGCCGCCCAGCCGGGCTCGCCGGATGGCGACCGATTCCCGCAGCAGAGGCTCGCCCTTGTCGTAGAGGCCCAGTGACCGGTAGACGAAGCCGAGCGATCGCAGGATGCTGGCTCTCACCAGCGGCTGGGTTTTCAGCTCGGTTCGAATGCGCTCCGCCCCCCGGTCGAGCAGCTCGCGGGCCGTGGCGTCGCGGTTGGATCGCGCGATGTTGGAGGCCTCGAACAGGCTGACGAGGAAGGCCGAGACCTGGCGAGCCGTTTCGGCCTCCCGGTTGGCCCGGGCGGCCTCGGCGCTGGCATGGCGGGCTTCCAGCGTGCGGGCCACGACGCCGCCGACGAGCGCGAGGCCGACGAGGACCATGGCGGCGGCGGCGGCGCGGTGCCGCCGGATGAGCTTGGCGGCGGGGTAGAGGATTCCCCGGGGTCCGGCCAGCACCGGCTCGTGAGCCAGGTGGCGGCGGACATCGGCGGCGAGCTCGGCGGCCGAGGCGTAGCGGGCCGAGCGCTCCCGCGCCATCGCCTTGAGGACGACGTCGTCGAGGTCGTCCTTCAGCGCTCGCCGCAGTCCCGCGACGTCGAGGCGGCGCTTCTTGGCCCGTGTCTCGCGAGTCTTGCGGCCCAGGGCCATCATGGCTACGCTGGGCCGGGCCACATCGCCGGTCACGATGCGGTTCATGATCTCCCGATCGCTGGAGCGGCCGAACGGGCGGATTCCCGCCAGCAGCTCATAGAGGAGAACGCCGAGGGTGTAGACGTCCGCCCGGGTGTCGAGGTCGGCTCCGCGTGCTCCCGCCTCGATCGCCTCCGGGCTGAGATAGGCGATGGTGCCCACCATGCCCTGCTCGACCGTCAACTGGACGGCGGGGCGGTCCAGCGCCTTGGCGATGCCGAAGTCGATGATCTTGGGCAGTGGCCGCCCTTCGCTCTCCGTCACCAGGATGTTCGAGGGTTTGAGGTCGCGGTGGAGCACGGCTTTCTGATGGGCGTGCTGCACGCCGTCGCAGACCGCGGCGAAGATCTCCAGCCGCTCGCGCAGGCTCAAGGCGTGATCGTCGCAGTAGTCGGTGATGGGGGGACCAGGCACGTACTCCATGACGATGTAGGGCAGCCCGCGCTGGGTGATGCCGGCCTCGTGGACCACGGCCACGTTGGGATGGCTCATGCGGGCCAAAGCCTGCCGCTCCACCTCGAAACGTCGCCGCAACCGGCGGTCGCTCCGCCCCAGATGGAGCAGCTTTACGGCCACCTGGCGTTGCAGGGGCGCGCTTTGCTCGGCGAGATAGACAGTTCCGAACCCACCTCCGCCCAGCACTCGCAGGAGCCGGTAGGGGCCGATCCAGCTCTCCCCCGAGGTCAGGGAGGGAAGGGCAGGCTCCGGATCGTCCACTTCCCCCGGACGGTCCTCCGCAGCTTCGCCGCCGGTTCGGCCGGGAAAGGCGAGGGTGGGGGAGTCGACGGCTGGAGTCGTCGAATCCGAGTCGAAGCCGGAGCTGTCCGGAGTTTCCTTGTCGTTCTCCACGAAGCCGGGTCTCCATACATTCAGAGAAATGAAGGAATCAGGGTAGCATTTTCGCAGGCTTCTGATGGACCTGCGAGGTGTTATACGCTCCGAGAGGAATCCAGCGTATAACTTTGCGCGGAGACTCGACCGTGACCTTCCAACGCCTTCCCGAAACCGTTCAGACACTCTACTCCGAGCTTCTGGATCAAACGATTCAGGCTGAGGCCGAGGCGAGCCTGCTGAAGGCGCCTCAGGGAACGTTCGTCTCCAAGACGATCCGGGGCGGCACCTACTGGTATCTCCAGCGGACGGAGGGTGATGTCAGGCGCCAGCACTACCTGGGGAGGGAGTCGCCTGCACTGCTGGCCTGGGTGAACCAGGTGAAGGAGTCCCGCTCTCTTGCCGCGGAGGACGCGACCCAGCGCGCCAACCTCTGCGGCATGCTGGTGGCCGGCGGCGGCGCCACGGACAGCGCCCAGGTCGTGAAGGTGCTGTCGCTCCTCGCCGAGTCGGGCGTCTTCCGGATGGGTGGGGTCCTGGTCGGCACCCAGGCGTTCATCGCCTTCGGCAATATGTTGGGCGTGCGGTTCGAGAAGCAGGCGTTGCGGACGCAGGATGTGGACGTGGCCCAAGACCGGGCGATCGGCGTTGCTCTCTCTCAAGAAAGCAGCAAGGACACAAAGGACATCAAAGACTTCAAGGACACGAAGGGTGTAGCCGAGTCCCAGGATCTCTCGTCCTTTATGTCCTTGTCGTCCTTTATGTCCTTGCCTTGGCTTTCTGGCACGCAGGCTTCGAGCACCTCGTTCAAGATCCGGGGGCGGGAAGTGCAAGTCGATTTCCTCAAGCCGCCGCTGAGGTTACTGGACTATCTGATCGAGAGCCCGGCTCAGGCGGTCGTCGTGGGGGGGGCCGGAGTCCTTGTCAACGTACCGGACCCGGCGCGGTTCGCCCTGCACAAGCTGTGGATCTCGGCGCGGCGCTCCGTCTCGGAGCAGACCAAAACCTTAAAGGATCTCCGGCAGGCTGGCGATCTCCTGGAAGTTCTGCTGGCGGACCGGCCTACGGACGTCGACCGGGCCTGGGAGGCCTTGCTGCGTACCAAATCTCCAGCGGCCACGATGCGCAAAGCGATTCTCCGGCTGTCTCCAGAGCTGCGGAAGGCTCTCGCCTCACGCCTGCCGTAGCGCCTGGCGGTTGATGTCGTAGTGGCTGGCCTGCCAGGCGACTTGGCCCTGGCGAAGCAGAAAGATCTGGGGCGACTGGTGGCGGACGCCGGTACGCTCTGCCAGGGCGTCGGAGACGGGGCGGGCGACCTGGATCTCGATGACGCCGAAGACCGGGCCATCCGCCGGAGACTCGGCGGCGAAGTGCTGGAGCTCGGACCAGGCGTAGCTCGAAACTCCGCAGGTGAGGCTGTGTTTGAAGAGCCAGACGGGGGTCTCGTTCGATCGGGCGATCAGCGCGTCGAGCGCGGGGATGTTGTCGATCCTCTGGATGTCGGCCATCGCGGCAAGTCCTTCCTTGGCAGTGAGAGCACGATTGTAGCAGCCTGGGCGCCTCAACCGTCCCAGATCGGAATAGGATTCGCCCATGCTCCGGCGATTTGTCGTCCCTGTCCTGGCCCTCCTGCTCACCGCGGCGGCCTCCGCCGCCGAAAAACCCGCGTCGTCTTCCGCCTCCCGGCAGGTGCCCGGCCGGAATGGGAGCGACGTTCTGTTGCCCAACGGCTGGAAGATCGCTCCCGCCGGGCGCCACATCACGGTGGGGGACCTCCCTCTCGCCATGGCCGAGTCGCCGGATGGCGGCACGCTGGTGATCACCAACAATGGCTACGACAAACCGAGCCTCACCGTGGTGGACCTGCGGCGCCTCACCGTCCCGGCCAGCGTGCCGCTGGACGATGCGTGGCTGGGCCTCGCTTGGCATCCGGACGGCAAGCGGCTCTACGCCTCGGGCGGTGCGGCGAGCACCGTGCAGGAGCTGAGGGTTGGAGACAAGGGATTGGAGAAGGGAGCCGTCTTCACCCTGAAGAAGCCGGACAAGACGAGCTTCGTGGGCGGCCTCGCCGTGAGCCCGGACGGCAAGCGGCTCTACGCCGTGCACGTCCTGGGGCAGACCCTCTCGGCCATGGACCTGGATAATGGCCAGGCGGGCCAAGTGGCTCAAACCGTGGACCTTCCGGCGGAGGCCTACACGACCCTGGCGGCGCCGGACGGCAAGACCCTCTTCGTCTCCCTGTGGGGAGGCGCCAGGATCCTCCTCTTCAACGCCGCGACGCTGGCGCCTCAAGGCGAGGTGGCGGTGGGGGAGCACCCCAACGCCATGGTGCTGTCGAAGGACGGCGCCCGTCTCTTCGTGGCCTGCGCCAACACCAACGAGGTCTGGGTGGTGGACCTCGCGGCACGGACGGCGCGGGAGCGCATCGGCATCGCCCTCGAACCGGCGGCGCCTCCGGGCAGCACGCCCAACGGCCTCGGCCTGTCGCCGGACGGCTCCACTCTGCTGGTGGCCAACGCCGACAACAATACAGTGGCCGTGGTGGACGTCTCCCGCCCCGGGCTCAGCCGGGTGCGGGGCTTCATTCCCACCGGCTGGTACCCCACGGCGGCCCAGTTCAGCCGCGACGGCAAGCGCGTGTTCATCCTCAGCGGCAAGGGGCTGACCTCGGCGGCCAACCCACGGGGGAAGCAGCCCGGAGTGCCGGGAGCCACGGGCCAGTACATCGGCGAGCTCCTCCAGGGCTCTCTCTCCGTGCTGCCGGTGCCCGACGACAAGACCCTCGCCGGCTACACGCAGACCGTCTACCGCCTCACGCCGTACACGGCGGCGAGCCGGCTTACTCCCAAAGGCGTGCCCGCGGGTTCGCCCATACCCCGTAAGGTCGGCGCTACGTCGCCTATCAAGTATGTTTTCTACGTCATCCGCGAGAACCGCACCTACGACCAGATCCTCGGGGATCTGCCCCAGGGCAATGGCGATCCCAATCTCTGCCTTTTCGGCGAGGACGTGACGACCAACGCCCATGCATTGGCCCGCGAGTTCGTCCTGTTCGATAGCTTTTACGTCAACGCCGAGGTTAGCTACGATGGCCACGCCTATTCGACGGGAGCCTACGCGACGGATGCCGTCGAGAAGATCTGGCCGATGTATTACGCCGACCGCGGCGGCGACTACCTGAGCGAAGGCAACGGGCGGCAGAGAAACCCATACGGCAACATCGCGGCCCCCGCGAACGGCTATCTGTGGGACTCCTGCAACCGGGCGAAAGTCAGCGTCCGCAGCTACGGCGAATTCGTCTCCTGGCAGGACGAGAATGCCAAGGGCAAGGTCCGCCCTTCGGTTCCGGGGCTCGTGGGAAAGATCGACGAGGATTTCCCTCAATATGATCTCGACATCCTCGACTCGCGGCGGGTGGACCTCTGGCTCGAGGAGTTCCGGCGCTTCGAGGCGGACGGCAAGCTGCCGCGCCTCTCGATCATCCGTCTGCCCCGGGATCACACACTGGGGACGCGCGCCGGCTCGCCGACGCCGCGGGCGATGATCGCCGAGAACGATCAGGCGCTGGGCCGGCTCGTCGAGGTCATCTCTCACAGCCGGTACTGGAAGGAGAGCGCCATCTTCGTGGTCGAGGACGATGCCCAGAACGGCCCGGATCACGTCGACGCCCACCGCTCCGTGACCTTGATGATCAGTCCCTACGCCCGGAGGGGAGCCGTGGACAGCACGCTCTACACCACGGCCGGCGTGCTGAGGACGATGGAGTTGATCCTCGGCCTTACCCCCATGAGCCAATATGACGCCGCGGCGACGCCTATGTTCCGGGCCTTCCAGCCGAAGCCAAACCTGACCCCCTTCGATCGCCGCGAGCCCAGGATCCCCCTGGACGAGAAGAACGCGCCCACGGCCTGGGGAGCCGAGGCCTCGGCGGCCATGAACCTGGATACCGAGGCGGACCTCGCCCCCGAGCTGGCGCTCAACGAGATCCTCTGGAAGTCCGTGCGAGGCGCTGCCTCCCCCATGCCGCCACCCGTTCACGCGGCCTTCGTGCAGCCCGTGAGGAGCGGCGGGGATGGAGATGATGACGATCGGTGATCGAGGGGTTGCGCCGTGGACCATTTCTCTGTAAGATTTTTCGCATGGCGACGACAAGAGGTGCGGCAGCCCTTAAGATAGCGGTCGATGAACCCGAGGATTCCATCATGAAGATACAGAGCACGCCCAAGATGAGTCCGCTGATGGAGCGCCTCTACCGCGAGGGCCACCTCCGCCCAGCCACCCGCGATCTGGCTTCCCTCGGCGAGCCGGCCCCCCGTCCGGCAAAGATGTCGCTCACCGCAGCCTTGCAGTTGGACCGCGGTGAGGGCACGCTTGCCCGCTAGCATCCTGTATCTCGACTCTTCAGCTCTCGTAAAGCTCATACTGCCGGAGGCGGAGACCATCCCTCTTCTTCGGCTCCTGCTCGCTTGGCCTTACCGTATCGCCAGTCAGATCGCCTTCGTCGAGGTTCATCGGGCCGTCCGGCGGGCGACCACGGATGAGACGATCTTCCGCCGCGCCGAGGAAGTCCTCTCGACCATTCACTTCATGGACATCCACCAGGACATCCTCGCGGATGCGGCACTTCTCGATCCTAAGACGGTACGCTCGCTGGACGCGATCCATGTCGCCTCGGCCGCCAGCCTGCGTCCCGAGCTGGGCGGGATGGTCACCTACGACAACGGGATGACCGCGGCGGCGAAGCGCATGAAGCTGCCAGTCCTGGCACCGGTCTAGACCGGGCACTCCTTGCACAAACTTGCTCTCTCGCAGCCTCAAGGGTTGCGCGGGCGGAATGGTATCTATCATCTGGGGAGGACAGATCAGAAAAGGAGAAAAGAGATGAGAAAATTGAAGCTGTTCCTCCTGGCCGCCGTGCTGACCGCCCTGGCGATCGTAACCAGTCCCAAGACGGCGAGCGCGAACCTGCAGTGTGACGAGTGCGCCCGCAGCGGCGACTGTATCGCCTGCTGCCGCTGCAATGGCGGCACCATGGCCTACTGTGCTCGCTATGCCTGTGGGTAGCGACGGTTAAGGAACGACCCCCTCTCCCGCGGGGCGGCGGGGGTGGGGGTGGCACCGCCCTGCCAACTTGCGGTAGCGTCCCCCCTGAACGAGCGAGCTCGTGCAGCCCAGGAGGAGACGACATGCCCAGCAAGTACGTATACGCGTTCGGCGCCGGTTCGGCGGAGGGTGACGGCAACCAGAAGGACCTCCTGGGCGGCAAGGGCGCCGGGCTGGCTGAGATGAGCCGGTTGGGCAATCCCGTGCCCCCGGGATTCACCCTCACCACCGAGGTTTGCGCCTGGTTCCAGGACCATGGCGGCGCCTATCCGGAGGGCCTCGACCGCGAGGTGGATCAGCATCTCGCCCAGCTTGAGGAGCAGCTCGGCCAGCGCTTCGGCGATCCCGGCGATCCGCTGCTGGTCTCGGTGCGCTCCGGCGCCGCGCGCTCCATGCCGGGCATGATGGACACGGTCCTCAACCTCGGTCTCTCGGACTCGATCGTCGAGGCGTTGACCGCACGCGGCATGGACGAGCGGTTCGTGCTCGACTCCTACCGGCGCCTGCTCACCATGTACGGCGACGTGGTGCTGGAAGTGCCCCACCATGATTTCGAGAAGATCCTGGGCGATGCCCGCCAACGCCAGGGCGCGACCAACGATTTCGAGCTGACTCCGGAGTCCCTGCGTGGCGTCGTCGCGGACTTCAAGCGGATCATCGCCGAGGCCGGCCGGCCGTTTCCCCAGGACCCCAAAGAGCAGCTCTGGGGCGCCATCCGCGCCGTGTTTCAGAGCTGGAACAACACGCGGGCCCGCGAGTACCGCCGGATCGAGAAGATCACCGGCCTCTTGGGCACGGCCGTCAACGTGCAGTCCATGGTGTTCGGCAACCGCGGCGCCGACTGCGCGACGGGCGTCGCCTTCACCCGCAACCCGGCGACCGGCGAGCGGGGAATCTTTGGCGACTATCTGATCAACGCCCAGGGCGAGGACGTGGTGGCCGGCATCCGCACGCCGAAGGACATCGCCCCCGGGGAGGGCAAGGCCGGTCTCGGCGCCGACTTTCCCGAGGCCTACCGCCAGCTCGAGGAGGTGGGCGCCAACCTGGAACGGCACTACCGAGACATGCAGGACCTGGAGTTCACCATCCAGCACGGCAAGCTGTTCATGCTCCAGACGCGCACCGGCAAGCGCACCGGCCCGGCCGCCGTCCGCATCGCGGTCGAGATGGTGGAGGAGGGGCTGATCGGCGAGCGCGAGGCTCTCGGCCGCGTCCAGCCCGAGCAGCTCGCCCAGATGCTGGCGCCGGAGTTCGACCCCGAGCAGAAGAAGAAGGCCATCGCCGCCGGCAACCTGCTGACCCATGGCGTGGACGCGGGGCCCGGCGCCGCCTCCGGGCGCATCGCCCTCACGGCCGAACGCGCCGCCGAGATGGCCGCCACGGGTCCTGTGGTGCTGGTACGGGCCGAGACCTCGCCCGAGGACATCGTGGGCATGTTCGCCTCCGCCGGTATCCTCACCGCTCGTGGCGGCAGGGCCTCCCACGCCGCCCTGGTGGCCCGCAGCTACGGCAAGCCCTGCATCGTGGGCGCGGGCGAGCTCGACGTGGACGAGCATGCCGGCGAGATGCGGGTGGGTGGCAAGGTCTTTCGCGAAGGAGACGAGCTCTCCATCGACGGCACCACCGGCGAGGTGATCGCCGGCGGCATCGCCACCCGCCAATCCGAGGTGCTGCGAGTGCTGCTCGACGGCGCCGAGCCGTCGCCGGCCGCCAAGGCCTTCGTCAAGATCCTGGAGTGGGCCGACGCCGAGCGCCGCCTGCGCATCCGCGCCAACGCCGATACTCCCCACGACGCCACCGTGGCCGGCGCCTTGGGCGCCGAGGGGATCGGCCTCTGCCGCACCGAGCACATGTTCTTCGACGACGAGCGCATCGCCTGGGTACGGCAGATGATCCTGGCCGACGACGAGAAGACCCGCTCCGCCGCCCTGGCCAAGCTCCTGCCCATGCAGCAGAAGGACTTCGAGGGGATCTTCACCGCCCTGGCGGGCCTGCCGATCACCATCCGGCTGCTCGATCCGCCCCTCCACGAGTTCCTCCCCAAGGAGGAGAAGCTGCTCAAGGGGCTGGCCGAGCAGATGGGGATCGACGCCGCTGCCGTCAAGGCCCGGGCCGAAGCCCTCGCCGAGACCAACCCCATGCTCGGCCTGCGCGGCTGCCGGCTAGGCATCACCGTGCCGGGGATCTACGAAATGCAGGTCGAGGCCATCGTCCGCGCCGCCTGCGTCCGCGCCAAGGCCGGTGAGAAGGTGCGGCCGGAGATCATGGTCCCTCTGGTGGGCACCGTGCAGGAGATGGTGGTGTTGCGGGAGATGACTGCGGGCATCGTCACCCGCATCCTCGCCGAGGAGGGAGTCCAGCTCGACATCCTCATCGGCACCATGATCGAGGTGCCCCGCGCGGCCCTGGTGGCGGGCAAGATCGCCGAGCACGCCGACTTCTTCTCCTTCGGTACCAACGACCTCACCCAGATGACCTACGGCTACTCCCGCGACGACGCCAACCGCTTCCTGCCCCACTACGTGGAGCACAAGATCCTGCCCTGGGACCCCTTCCAGAGTATCGACGAGGAGGGCGTGGGCCAGCTCGTCCGCCTCGCCTGCGAGGGGGGCCGGGCGGCGCGCGAGCACCTGCACCTCGGCGTCTGCGGCGAGCACGGCGGCGATCCGCAGTCCATCGACTTTTTCGAACGGGTGGGCCTCGACTACGTCTCCTGCTCGCCCTACCGCGTGCCCATCGCCCGCCTGGCCGCGGCCCAAGCCAACCTGGCGAAGCGGAAGGCGTCCCCGGAGAAGAAGTCGGTCGCCACCGCCGTCGCGGTAGCCGGACATGCGATCGCGGAGGTTGTGGCGGCCATCTCCGCGAGGTCTGGGGAGTAGGGGAGAGTCATAAGGGGCAAGGGGGTCCGTTGACATCCCCAGGCCCCTGCCATAGCATCCGGGTGACCTTACGAGACCTGCCTGCCTGTGGCCAAAAATCTGAAGCCCAAGACCACGATCCTCGACGCCAAACAGATGGCGCGGATCATTCGCCGTATGGCCGGCGAGATCATCGAGACGGACCGCGATCTCTCGCGACTGCTCCTGGTCGGCATCCGCACCCGTGGCGTTCCCCTGGCCGAGAAGATGGCGGCCGAGATCGAGCGGATGGAGGGGCAGAAGGTCCCCGTCGGCATCCTCGACATCACGCTTTACCGCGACGACCTGTCCACCGTCGCCGCGCAGCCCCAGGTGAAGGGCACCCATCTGCCGCGCTCGCTCGACGACTGCATCGTCGTGCTTTGCGACGACGTGCTCTATACCGGCCGCACGGTGCGCGCCGCGCTCGACGAGCTGATCGACTTCGGCCGCCCCAAGGCCGTTAAGCTCGCCGTGCTCATCGACCGCGGCCATCGTGAGCTCCCTATTCAGGCGGACTTCGTGGGCAAGGAAGTCCCCACCGCCCAGAACGAGGTCATCGAGGTCTCCTTCCAGGACACCGACGGCACCGAGCAGGTACGCATCCTGGAGCGCGGCACCCGCGCTTGACGCCATGACTCCAATGTCTTCCGCCAGTCCCCAGCGCTGGACCCGTAAGGATCTGCTGGGTATCGCGGAATTGTCGAAGGCCGAGATCGAGCTCATCCTCGACACCGCCGACTCGTTCGCCGAGATCGGCGAGCGGCCGATCAAGAAGGTCCCCACGCTACGCGGCAAGACGGTGATCAACCTCTTCTTCGAGGCCTCGACACGCACCCGCTCCAGCTTCGAGATCGCCGAGAAGCGCCTGTCGGCCGACAACATCAACTTCTCGACTTCCGGTTCGGCATTGGAGAAGGGCGAGACGCTGGTCGATACGGCGATGAACCTCCAGGCCATGGCGCCGGACCTCGTGGTCATCCGCCACGGGCATCCGGGCGTGCCGCACATGCTGGCCAGCCGCATCAAGGCAGGAGTCATCAACGCGGGCGACGGCGCTCACGAGCATCCCACGCAGGCGCTGCTCGACGCCTACACCATCCGCCGCCACAAGAAGAAGATCGCAGGGCTCAAGGTGGCCATCCTCGGCGACATCGAGCACAGCCGGGTGGTGCGCTCCAACATCCACCTGTTGCAGAAGCTGGGCGCGAAGGTGACGGTGGGCGGCCCGCGCACGATGATGCCGGTGGCGATGGAGACCATGGGCGTCGAGGTGGCGTTCAGCCTCGACGAGGCCATCCGCGACGCCGACGTCATCATGATGCTGCGTGTCCAGCTCGAGAGGCAGGGGAAGATGGCGTTCCCCTCGGTACGCGAGTACTTCCAGCTTTTCGGTCTCACCACCGAGCGCCTCAAAGCCGCCAAGGACGACGTCATCATCATGCATCCCGGGCCGATGAACCGGGGCGTGGAGATTTCGAGCGAGCTGGCCGACGGCCCCTACTCGGTGATCCTCGAGCAGGTCACGCACGGCGTCTCGGTGCGCATGGCGGTGCTCTATCTGCTGTCCGGCGTGCACGAGGAGGCGGTCTAGGATGTCGAAGCTGCTCATTCACGGCGGCCGGGTCATCGACCCCAGCCAAGGCCTCGACGGCGCCTTCGATGTGTTGATCGAGAACGGCGAGGTGGCGAAGATCGACGGCGCCATCAAGAAGCCGAAGAGCGCCGAGGAATTCGACGCCTCGGGCCTCGTGGTCGCGCCGGGGTTGATCGACATCCACGTCCACCTGCGCGAGCCGGGGCAGGAGTACAAGGAGACGGTGCGCACGGGCACCATGGCCGCGGCGGCCGGCGGTTTCACGGCCGTCGCCTGCATGGCCAACACCGACCCGGTGAACGACAACCGTTCGGTGACGGAGCTGATCCTTTCGGAGGCGACGAAGTGGGGTTTCGCCCGCGTGCATCCCATCGGCGCGATCAGCAAGGGTTTGAAAGGCGAGGAGCTGGCGGAGATCGGCGAGATGCTGCGGGCCGGCGCCGTCGCCGTGTCGGACGACGGCAAGCCGGTGATGAACGCCGAGCTGATGCGCCGCGCCCTGCTCTATGCCCAGCATTTCGGCGTTGCCGTCATTCAGCACGCCGAGGACCTGACGCTCACCGGTGCCGGCGTCATGCACGAGGGGGAGTGGTCCACCAAGCTGGGGCTTCCCGGCATACCGGGCGCCGCCGAGGACGTGATGGTGGCGCGGGACATCATCCTCGCCGAGGACACGGCCGGCCGCTATCACGTGGCCCACCTCTCGACCGCCCGCAGCCTCGACATGTGCCGCCGCGCCAAGGCCCAGGGGCTGCGCGTCACCTGCGAGGTCGCGCCGCACCATCTCATCCTTACGGACGAGGAGGTGGCGAAGAGCGGTTTTTCGACCAACACCAAGATGAAGCCGCCTCTGCGCTCGGCGCGCGACCGCGAGGCGCTGATCAACGGCCTCGTGGACGGCACGGTGGACTGCATCGCGAGCGATCACGCGCCGCATCATGCGGACGAGAAGGATGTGCAGTTCAATCTCGCGCCCTTCGGAATCCTGGGACTGGAGACGACCCTCAGCCTGTGTCTGGATCGGCTGGTGAGGCCGGGGATTTTAAGTCTTCCGCGTCTGGTGGAGCTGCTCTCGACCGGCCCGGCCCGGGTGCTGGGCCTGCCGGGCGGCACGCTGAAAGCCGGAAGCCGGGCGGACGTGACCGTTTTCCACCCCACCGAGAAAGTCACCATCCGCGCCGCCGCCTTCCGCAGCCGTTCCCGCAACACCCCCTTCGACGGCTGGAAGCTCCACGGAGGTCCGGTGGCGACGTTCCTGGGCGGGCGGCGGGTAGTGGTGTAGGGGCTATCACGGTATATCTACAAGCTGAAACTCTTCGGCGTAACCCCAGGCCAGCAGCGCTGCCCCAAACAAGAAGAGGCCGATCGGCCACCGAAAGGACCGTCGCGCAAGCTCCTCGCGAACCAACGCGTCGCTCGGCGTGTCTGACCGGTATCGATCCGATGCGATGTGAGATCTGCGGCCAGAAGGCCTTGCGCTTGGTGGAAACCACGGCGCCGGCTCGGGCGCCGAGGGCTCCACCGCTATGATTCAGTCGCCCATGGCTCGATGTCAATATTTCTTCGCTCAGCCGTGGAGGCGAGGGGTGTGTATCCAACTGGTGTCCTGCGGTATAATCGTCGACGTGAAATCACGGTTGTGAAGCCCCCTCCTGTGGCAGAGTCTTCGCTAGCTAGGCGGCTTTTTTCAGCCCTCCCGAGCGGCTATCGTGTCGCTGTCGAGGTCCGCGAGAGCATCGCGCGAAGCGCCTGCGGGGGATTGAATCGCCATAGGAGCGCCTCAGTAGGGCCCGCGGCTTCGTTCAACCTGCGTCTATCTGAAATCCTCCCGGGATCGGTGGAGGATTTTGGCCAATGGCGTGGGAGGACTTCAGATAGACGCTTAAAGGTTAGGCGCCTGACCGCATGTCATTGCTTATCCTGAAATCGTAAGACAATGGATCCTTTCTCATCCACGGAAAAGCCCGCTGCCGCTGGACGTCTGGAGGCATGCCTGCTCGCGGCGCTGCTCACCTGGGCCTTAGCCCTGCGGATTTGGTACGCCCATATCGGGCTGGACAACAACCGCTTCCCCGACGAACGCTACACGCTGACAAACGTCAAGAGCTTCTTCGCGACCGGCTCGATCCGTCCGGTAAACCTGTTTTATCCGGGGCTCTGCAGCCTGCTGCACTCCCTGCTCCTCGGGGTGGGGGACGCCCTGGCGCGCTGGACGGGACGGGGCGGCGAGACGATCCTTCACAACGGCCTGTTTACGTCCAGGGCCTATTTCGTCTCCCGCAGCTTTCAGTCCGCCATCGGTGTCCTGACCCTCTACTGGACTTATCGTATCGGCCGGCGGTTGCTGTCACCCCGCGCGGGGGTGCTGGCCGCCTTGGTCCTCGCCGCCGTGCCGCATCACGTCCGCCAGTCGGTTATGATCAAGTCGGATATCCTGCTGCTGCTGGGCCTGTTGCTCGCCACCGAGGCCACCGTCGCGGTCGTGGCCTCCTGGCGGCTGCGCCATTTCCTCGGCGCGGGTGCGGCGGTGGGGTTGGCGGCCTCGGCCAAGTACAACGGCGTTGCGGCCGCGCTCCCCGTCACCCTGTTCGCCCTCCCGCGCGCCTGGCGTGAGCCGGCGATCCTGGCCCGGCTGGTCGCGGCCGGAGCCGCGGCACTGCTGATCTTCGTGTTGATCGATCCGTTCTTCTTCTCAATGCTGGAAATGTTCCGGCACGATTTCTCCCAGTACGCTGCAGTACTACCAAATGAGGGCGGGTACCAGCGACTTCACGCCGTCCCACCTCGGCGTCTTCAAGGCCACGGCGGCCAAGATGGTCGCCGCCAGCTTTCATGGCCTCTTCACGGGTCTGCTGGGCTTCGCTGGTCTTCTGGCCCTGCTCGTGCGCGCGTGGCGCCGCCGGGCCGCGGGCCTGGCCCTGCTGGTCGTGTTCCCGCTCGCCTATATCGTCCTATACTCGCTGGCGACCACCTGGGCCAATGCCACCAATTATGTGCCGCTTTGCCCGTTCATCGCCCTCGGTGCCGCGGCGTTGGTGTGTGACGCCGGGCGGCGACTGCACGGCCGGGCCGTGCTGATCTTCGCCGCCGCCGCGCTCCTTTGGTGCGCCACACTGGTGTGGAGGCCGACGGCCTATGCCTACGGCGACACGGTGCCGACTACCCTCGACGTGGCGGAGAGCACGCTCGAAGAGCGCCTGGCTCCCCGCTCCGACGCACGGGTCCTCTATCAACTTGGGGGAACGGACGACCTGGTGCAAGTCAGCGGCGATGAGGGTCGCGGGCTGGTGCGGCCGTTCGACGCGATCGAGCAGACCTCGGCACGGGATCTCGACCTGACTGATGCCGAGGTCTATGTTCCCGCCGCGATGGCGACCCCGGGCGCGGCTGGCCGGGTGGCCGCAGCCCGGGAGGTCGTGCGGATCGAGCCCCGATTTTTCCGCGCCCAAGGGGAACCGCTGACCCTGGTGCTCCATCCTTTTCCGGTTGCGGGCGACCCCGTCCCCGTCGAGCTGGCGCCAGCGGGTGCGGGAGGCGCCTGGACGGGGCACCTCCCCGGCGGGCTTCACTATCCGCTCCTCGCCTCCTTCGAGGTGCTCCTCGACGTGGGGGTCGAGCCTCCGGATGAGGTGATGGCGGGCGACCGCCCTCTCGATCTCTTTCCCGGGGGGCGTCGCGGCCGCCGCTGGCTCACCGAGCGCGTGCTCCTCGAGCGCCCCCCGGCCGCCATCACCCTGGCGGGCCTTCCCGCCGGCGTGAAGCCGCCGAGCCTGCGGCTCTTCCCATGGGGAGGGCGCTGAGGCTCTAGCGGCCGGAATAGCAATAAAGGAGCCAGGGTATCGGCGCGCGACCGCGAGGCGCTGATCAATGGCCTCGTGGACGGCACGGTGGACTGCATCGCGAGCGATCACGCGCCTCATCATGCGGACGAGAAGGACGTGCAGTTCAATCTCGCGCCCTTCGGAATCCTGGGGCTGGAGACGACCCTGAGCCTGTGCCTGGACCGGCTGGTGAGGCCGGGGATTTTAAGTCTTCCGCGTCTGGTGGAGCTGCTCTCGACCGGTCCGGCCCGGGTGCTGGGCTTGCCGGGCGGCACGCTGAAAGCCGGAAGCCGGGCGGACGTGACCGTCTTCCATCCCGACGAGAAGGTCACCATCCGCGCCGCCGCCTTCCGCAGCCGCTCCCGCAACACCCCCTTCGACGGCTGGAAACTCCACGGAGGTCCGGTGGCGACCTTCCTGGGCGGGCGGCGGGTAGTGGTGTAGGGACTACCACGGTATATCTACAAGCTGAAACTTTTCGGCGTAACCCCAGGCCAGCAGCGCTGCCCCAAACAAGAAGAGGCCGATCGGCCACCGAAAGGACCGTCGCGCAAGCTCCTCGCGAACCACCGCGTCGCTCGGCGTGCTCGATAGGACCATGAGGGCAAGGCGCTGACCCACGGGATAAAATTTCGGGTTGAATTCCACCGATATCTGATAACGCTGCCGTTCGATCGTGTACTCGATCGTGCAGCCACGGCGCCCCCAGTCGTCACTGCTGCCTCGATCGTCGTAGCGAGTGATCACGCCTTCGATCTCAACGCGCCCATTTTGCGAGGAGGCGTTGCTCTGGTTCGTGGTGCGCACGATCCAGGCGCCGGCCAAGCCGGCCAACATGAAGACCGATCCCAGGAACCACGCCAGGGCTAAAGGCATGTCGCTCGATATACACCGATGCCCTGGTCCTGGTCAACAACAACGCCCCCATCCCGCGCTATGATCCCGCCTCGGTAGGACCCTCGAACAGGAGCTTGATGTCCATGAAGACGCCCATGAAGAAATCGCTGATCGTCTTGAGTTTGTCGGCTGTCTGCGCGGTTCCGGGCCTCGCGGCCACGGTGGACCGGCAGGCGGCCCTGAATGCTGTGGTCGCCGCGGAGAAGGCATTCGCCAAAGCGGCGGCGACGAAGGGGACCCGCGCCGCGTTTCTCGACTACCTCGCGGAAGATTCTGTCGTCCTGGTGCCGAGGCCGCTTCCGGGCCGTGCGACGTGGGAGGGCCGGCCGGTGCGGCCGAGCCTTCTGGCCTGGTTTCCTGTGGCGGCCGACGTCTCGCTGGCCGGCGATTTTGGCTACACCACGGGTCCCTGGGAGCTGCGGCCCAAGGGGAAGGGGGATACCAACGTCCTCCACGGCTTCTACACCACCTTCTGGCGCAAGCAGGCGGATGGCTCCTACAAGGTGCTGCTCGACGGCGGCATCTCCTGCCCCGCGCCCCCGGCGAGCGCCACCCAGGTGAAGATCGGCAAGGCCGTGCCGGCCAAGGCCGAAAATCCCCCGCGGGTGGAGGAGTCCCGCGGCAAATACACTCTCCTTGCCGCCGACCGCGCCTTTGCCAAGGCGGCGGCGTCCCGCGGGACCGCGGCGGCCTACGCCGATTTCCTGGCCGACGACTCCCGCCTTCACCGCGAAGGCGCCCTCCCCGTGGTCTCGAAGGCGAAGATTCTGGAGAGCCTCAAGACGCAGGCGCCGAAGATGGCGTGGGCTCCCGTCCAGGCGCGGATCGCGTCCTCGGGCGATCTTGGCTATTCCCTGGGCGATGAGACGGTCGGCGCCGAACAGGGCGTTTACCTGCGGATCTGGAAGAAGCAGGCGGACGACTCCTGGCGGGTCGTGCTCGACCTCTTTACCCCAGCTCCTCCCGAGCCCACCGATGTGCACGGGAAAAAAACGCCGGGCCAATCTTGATTCCGATGCGTAGGTGGGCCGGCGCGCTGTTCTGCCTCGCCTTGAGCCCGGCGGCCTGGGCTCAGGGCGGCCGGCGCGCGCCGGACCCGGCCGAGCTGGCGAAGTGGGACCGCGCCTTCGCGGCCCTGGTGCCGATCCCCGGCGAGCGGGTGACGCTGCTGGTGCCACAGGCCGAGCGAGCGAAGCCTGAGATGGCCCGGCTCGCCGCGGAGCTGAACCACGCCGCGGCACTGATGGCATCCCGTCTATCCAACTCGGGGGCATCCGCCAAACCGGCCACCCCTCTCAAGGTCGTCGTCGAGCCGGATTACGTTTCAATGGGTCGTCATACCGGCGAGATCGGCGAGGCCGTGCCAGGCCAGAAGGCCGATCTCCATCTCGTCTGGGACTCGCGCGATCTCGGGGCCTACCGCTACGCCCTGGCGCGGGTGCTGATCGCCCGCGCCGGAGTTGGTGCGAAGTCGCGGGCATCGCCGCCGGGGCTGGAGCGCGGCGCCGCCCTTTGGCTCTCGGGCGATTGGTACGGCCGGCCCTGGCGCGACTGGCTGCCCGTCTTCGCGGCAGCCAGGGTGCTGCCCATGGCGGGCGATCTCCTGGCCGGAGAGGACGCGCGCGATGCTTCGGCGCCTCTCTGGACCCCCGCCGCGGCCTGGGTCGTCGACCGGTTGCCCGGAACCACCCTGGCGGAGAAGCTCGCGCGCACGCCATCGTTGGAGGCGGTGGCCGCGATCCTCGCCAAGCTTCCGGCGGCGCCCGTCCAGAAGCCAAAATCCAAGATCCAAAATCCTCCCGATTCTTTCCTCGCGGGCGTCTCCCTCGCCATGCTCAACCGGCTGGACAAGGGTTACCACGCGCCCGTGGTGAGCCAGCAGCTCGACGCCTTCGCGGCGCTGGGGAGCAATGCGGTATCGCTGATGCCGTTCGCCTTTCAGCGGGCGCCGGACCAGCCGGAGATCGGGTTTCTGAATCACGGGCCGGGAAGCGAGACGGATATCGGACTCATCCATGCCACGCGGCTGGCCCGGGCGCGGGGGTTCCACGTGCTGTACAAGCCGCATCTCTGGGTCTCTCACGCGTCGTGGCCGGGCGAGGTGGAGATGAAGAGCGAGGCGGACTGGGAGCGCTGGTGGCAGGGCTACCGGCGCTACATCCTGCACCACGCGTTCCTCGCCCGCTGGGCCGGGGCGGATCTTTTCAGTATCGGCTGCGAGCTGTCGAAGACGGTGAAGCGGGAGGCCGAGTGGCGGGACCTCATCGCCGCCGTGCGGCTGCTGTATCCCGGCGTCGTGACCTACTCCGGCAACTGGTATGGCGATCTCGAAGGCGTGCACTTCTGGGACGCGCTCGACCTGATCGGTATCGATTCCTACTACCCGCTATCGGCCTCGCCCCAGGCCACCCGGGCGGATCTCGACCGCGGCGCCCAGGAGATCGCGAAGCGATTCGCCGCCGCCTCGCGGGCGGCGGGCCGGAGGATATTGCTCACCGAGGTCGGCTTCGCCGCCCACCGCGGCGCCTGGCTGGCCCCTCACACCGAGGGGGGAGAGGTTTCACAAGAGGACCAGGCCCTGGCCTATAAGGCCCTCTTCACCGCGCTCGGCCGGCCGAAGTGGCTGGCGGGCACCTTCGTCTGGAAAGCCTTCAGCGCCCCCGGCTCCGAGGGGCGCGGCGAGGCGGATTTCCGGTTTCAGGGACGGAAGGCGGAAGGGGTGATCCGGGAGTATTACGGGGGGCGCGCCCCAGGCCCTTGAGGGATAGCTTTTGCCCGGTCAGGCATAATAGGCCCGCCATGACTGACGATCTCCTTTCGACCGCCGTTGCCGCCGCCCATGCCGGAGCCGCGGTCATCTCCCGTTACTTCCGCTCCGCCGGGCTCGAAGTGCGGGCCAAGGCCGAGAACGATTTCGTCACCCAGGCGGACCAGGAGAGCGAGGCGGCGGTCCTGGAGGTGATCCGCGGCCGACACCCGGACCACCGCATCCTGGCCGAGGAAGGAGGCGGCGCGGGCGTGGGCGGCGGCGAATACGAGTGGCTGATCGATCCGCTGGACGGCACCACCAACTTTCTCCAGGGCCTTCCCGTCTATGCCGTTTCGATCGCCTGCCGCAGAGGCGACGAGCTGCTGGCGGCGGTGATCGAAGACCCCGAGGGGAAGAACCTGTTCACCGCCACGCGCGGCGGCGGCGCCTTCTGGAACGGCCGGCGGATGAATTCGACCCGGCGCGACAGTCTCAAGGGCGCCTTCCTCGCCACGGGCTATCCCTTCCGCGCTCTCTCGACCCTCGATCTCTACCTGGGGATCTTCCGCGACGTCTTCCACTCCGCCAAGGCCATCCGCCGCTGCGGCTCGGCGGCGCTCGACCTCGCCTACACGGCGGCCGGGGTGTATGACGGCTTCTTCGAGTTCCGCCTCTCGCCGTGGGACATCGGCGCCGGCATCCTGCTGGTGCGCGAGGCCGGCGGCGTCGTCACCGACCTCGACGGCGGCGAGGGCTTCTTCGCCGGCGGCAATATCGTGGCCGGCGGGCCCGCCGTCCACCGCGATCTGCTGGCTGCCGTCAAGCGTCATGCCAGCGAGGAGGCCATCGAGCGGGTGAATCCTTTCCGTTCGCTCGGCGTTGGCGCCGCGCCGGAGCCGGTCGGACCGTGAAGGCCGGCGGCGAGCGCTGGAGGCTCGAGGTCCAGATTCACCCCAGCGACATCCGGAAACGGGTGCGTTACCTTTTTCTCTCGCGCTGGAAGCTCACGGCCTGGGCCCTGCCGGCGCTCCTCTGGGTGCTGGCCCTGGCGCTCGCCGGGGCCGTGGCGCCCGGCGTCGTGGCCGGCCAGATGAGCCGCCAGGAGTACAAGATGCTGACCGCCGAGCGCAGTCGCCAGGGGGAGCGGCTGCAGGGGCTGCTGGGCCGGCTGGCCGCGCTCGACCGCCGGGGCGCGGATCTCGATCTTCGCCTGGAGAAGGTGTTCCTGGTGTACGGCCTGCCGGCGGTGCGCCCGCCGCGATCCACCGTGCCGGCCTCACGGGTGCCGGTTCCCGACTCGATCTATGCCACCGCCGTCGAGCAGGGCGACCGGCTGCGGGAACGGATCCGCAATCGTCTGCGGCAGGCCGACGGCGATCTGCGCGAGGTGGGGAGCTTCGAGTCCTCTCACCCCGGCGAGGTGCGCACCACGCCCTCGATCTGCCCGTTGCGCGGCAAGGCCTTCGTGCTCATCAGCTCCTTCGGCGACCGGCGCAGCCCGTTCACCAAGCAGATGGAGTTCCATCCCGGGGTCGACCTCGCGGCGCCGGTGGGCACGCCGGTCTTCGCCGCCGCGGATGGCGTCGTGGCCTTCGCCGGGCAGTATCCACTGGCCCGCAGCCACGGCTGGTGGAGCTATGGCAACATGGTCCTGATCCGCGACGGCGAGGGTTTCGTCACCATCTTCGGCCACGCCGACCGGGTGGAGGTGAGGGCCGGCCAGAAGATTCGCCGCGGAGAGCGTCTGGCGACGGTGGGGAATTCCGGCTGGAGCACCAGCCCACACCTCCACTACGAGGTCCGCCGCCGGGGCGCGGACGGCGCCTTCCGGCCCATCGATCCGCTGTTGTTCATTCTGGACCGCCGCTGGCCGAACGACGACCGGCTGCTGCTGAAGGCCCGCAATGCCCGGCCGGTCCAGAGCTTCGAGCCGCTGCCACCCGGTATGAAGCCCTAGTCAGAGCCATCGGAGCTATCGATCGAGAGTCACGAGCAGGAGGAATCCATCGTGAAGAGCAGTCCCGAGATCCTCGCGCCCACCATGATCATCCCCAGGGGCCTGCGCATCGAGATCGATCCGGAGGGGAAGCTCTCGATTCACGCTCCGGGCAACCTCGTGGTCCAGAACTCGGGCAAGTACGGCACCCTGGAGTCGACCGGCGGCTCGATCCGCATCGACCGCGGCGTCGAGGTGGAGGCCGTCACCGTGCGCTGCTCCGACACCTGCTACGTCCAGGGCTTTCTCACGGCGTGGAAGGTCAACGCCCGCAGCCTTCACCTGGAGGAGTCGGCCCGCGCCCATGTGGTGATCCAGGAGACCGAGCGGCTGGAGATCGGCCGCGACGCCCGGCTGGTGGGCAACTTCGCCTCCGAGAAAGAGCTCGTGGGATTGTTCTCGCGCTTCGCCCACCAGGTGCGGTCGATTCCCTTTCTCTTCGACCGCAAGGCGGCGGCCGGAGAGCTCAAGGAAGTGCCGCCGGGATCGCTGGAGCGGGCGCCGAAGCTCGTCCAGGGTTTCCAGTTTCCGCCGCCGCCCCCGGAGCCCTCGCCGGCCGAGTTGCCGGAGCCGCTCCTCTTCGCCCTCGTCCTTCTGGAGCGGGAGTCCGAGCGCCAGATCCACCCCGGCGCCTCCCAGCGCGCCCTCGATGAGCTCGTCAAGCTCCTCCAGCAGCAGGATCTGGAGACCCTGGGCCTCACCTACAAGACGCTCTTTGGCCGTATCGCCGAGCCACGGGAGGACGCCCTGCGCGCTCAGGGGTTGGTGCGGCAGCAGTTCACGGGGGAGATGGCGGGGTAGGCTAAAATGAGTCAGTCCGAAAGGAGGTACAATTCTATTGCGTCTGTTCTTTGCAGGCTCTGTTGCCGTTTCCTCGTTTGGGGGAGCTGGAAAGAAGCTTTTCGAGATGCTTGAAGTCCAATATTTGCAGAATTCTGGAGTCCGAAACCGGTTAGCGGGCTTAGTAGGACCGTGGCGGGGTGCTCAGACTGCTGCGCAGATCCTGGATATCGCTGATCTGCTGGGTGGCCGGCATTCCTATTTCTTGAGCTACGCGCATGAAGATAATGGAGTCGCCGATCATGTCGAGGCTCTCTTGGGCCGGTGTCGGCGGGCGGTGATTCGCGATGACCGAGGACTTGGGATAGGAGGGATGCTGGAGAAGCAGTTACGGCTTGGAATCGCCTCGGCAGACACTTTCCTTATGCTTTGGAGTAAGGACGCCTCCCTTAGCCAGTGGTGTGATCGGGAGGTTCAGATGGCTCTGGATCTGAAATCGAAGGGCAAGTTGCCGCGCAGGATCGTGTGCCTCCTCTTGGACGACACGATGCCGCCGGAATTGCTAAAAGACCAATTCCATGCCGACGGACGAGGTCGCGCCGAGAGGGCGAAGGGAATCCTCGAATTGGTCGAACAGGAAATACCACAATGAAGCTTGGGGCTCGTCGCAAAATAACTGCACGAGCTACCCCCGAGTTTCCTTGGTCCAAAGACAGGGGGCCGCACCAGTTTAGGTCGAAAGCTGTTTAGAGGGCTACCAGGCATTCAGACGGGCTTGGGTACACGGAGAGGCAAGTCCGGAAACACGGATTTGAAATCGTCCGGATTCCGGGTGATCAGCCCTCCGTGTCGGGATGCGAAAGCTCCGATCAGGATGTCAGCGAGAGGTCTTTTGGGTAAGAGGCCAGCCCGCCTGCGCCGGATGAATCGCTCCCAGGCCTCATGAGCGCCAAGCGTATCGTCCCAGGTCCAATCCTGACGGTAGTCCGCCCCGACTCCGGAGAGGAATTCATCCTGAAGGGCCGGATCGCCGCCGAAGGCTGGTGCCAGTTCGGCATAGCTGATGGGACAGACGACCAGTCCGTCGGACGCATGCGTATCAAGGGACAGAGCGGAAGCGCGACCGAACTGAGGATCGTCCTCCAGAATGTCGATGAGCACACAGGTGTCGACCACCCATGCCATTAGGTCTCGCCTTCCCGTAGCTCTGTCATCCAGCCCTTCGTTGGCCGAGTCTTCCGAAAGCGCTTGGCAAAGCCCAGCATGGCCACGGCCCCTTGGGGCTCAGGGACAGGCAGGACCGTCACCCGAATCTCATGGTCTCCGGCTTTTTCCCAGAGGAGTCGCTGGCCTTTGGCCAGGGACAGCTCTTTTCGCAGGTGAGACGGGATGGAGACCTGGCCACGATCGGTGACGACGGAGATTTTGGAAGGTGCGGGCATGAAAGCACTATATCATCATGTAGGGCTATCATGCGCCCGCTGCACCTTTAGCGCTCTGACGCGCCCCTCTCGTATACCGCGTCTCATGGTACGCCGTCCCCTCGCTCATGGCCCGGATGGCGCCTTCGGTAGCCATGCGGCGGAGGACGTCCGAGACGGTTCGCGGACCGACGGGCCGCTTCAGATGGGGCGCGTAGCGGCGGTTGACCTCCGCCGCCACGGCGATCGCGCCGAAGGGCTCGCCGTTCGGCTGGCTTTGGGCGACCCGGCGCACGAGCTTGCTCACCATCAGGCGGCCCGAAGCCGGTAGAGCTTCCGGCGGCGGTGGGGGAGAGGACGGCGGCACGACGGGAATCCTCGCCAGCTCCAAGGCCGGCACCGCGGCGGCTCGAAACGTCTCCAGATGCTGCCGGACCTTCTCGAGCTCCGCGGCGTGCACCGCCCGCTGGTCCCGGTGATGGATCTCCTGCTGCGCGTGCCGGGCTTCCTGCTCGCCGTGAAACGCCGCGCGGGCTTCCAGATTCGCCAGGACGTCTTCAACCGACAGCTTCACGCTCATGAGCTTCCTCCCATCTCCGTCGACGGCGGCTCAGATCCGCCCGGCCTTGCGGCCGGCTCCCTCCCTATCGACGCAGAATCAGGCAATTTGGCGGCATGGTGAGAAACGGCTGGAGGGTACCACGAGGCTATGCCGCAATGTAGTCTCCAGGAGCCCGAAATAAGCGGACTGTGCGGCATTGCCTGCTTGGAGCTGGATCCTGGCGGAACAAGAATGCCGCGGAGCCCAAGCCGTCGAGAGGCCGGTCGGATAAGGATGCGGCGAAATATGGCGCAATCGCGGCATGGCTTCGCGGAATTGCTGCTAAGCTGAGCCGCGCTGCTCGATTTCATGGATATATGCCGCGCCGCATAGATGAATTGCGGTGAAGAATGAAGACTCTGCCGCTTTGTATGCCGAGATAGAGAAATTGCCGCTGGCTATGCGGTCAAATAACGAAGGATTGCGGCTTAGTTGGAGTGATATGTGGTAAAGACTGGGAGAGATGCAGGGATGTCTGCGCGGCTGAGATCCCTGGCTGACGCGCGATGTCGGTATCAGCAGGTTCTGCGGTGAATTTCCGGAGGATGCGGCGCAGCCCTTGGGCGAAGCGGCAAAATAGCCAGCCCTGCCGCACAGTATCGATACGGTGCGCCAATGTATCGATACTATGCGGAAAAATATCGATACCGTGCGGTGAAGACGGGAAGGGGCGCGGCGATTTTTCTGACGCCGCCAGGACTACCCCTACAGCCCCGTCACCCGCACCACCTCCTCGAAGGTGGTGACGCCCTCGGCGAGCTTGCGCAGGGCGCTCTGGCGCAGGGTGCGCATGCCGTTCTTCACGGCGTCGCGCTTGATCTCGGGGGCGTCGGCGCCGGAGACGATGAGGTTCTTGAGGCTGTCGTCCAGGGGCATCATCTCGAAGATGCCGGTGCGCCCCAGGTAGCCGGTATTGCGGCATTCGAAGCAGCCCTCCCCCTCCTTGACCTTCACCCGCTTGCCCGGGGGCACGGCGAGGCGCAGGGTCGCGATCTCGTCGGCCTCCAGGTAGCGCTCGGTGGCGCAGTGGATGCAGATCTTGCGCAGCAGGCGCTGGGCCATGGAGCCGATCAGGGTGGAGCTGATGAGGAAGCGCTCGATGCCGAGGTCCGCCAGACGGGAGATGGAGGAGGAGGCGTCGTTGGTGTGCAGGGTGGAGAAGACCAGGTGTCCGGTGAGCGCCGCCTGGATCGAGTACTGCGCCGTCTCGTTGTCGCGGATCTCGCCGACCATGATGACGTCGGGGTCCTGGCGCAGGATGTGGCGCAGCGCGGCGGCGAAGGTGATCCCCACCTTGAGCTGCACCTCGGTCTGGTTGAAGTCCGGGTAGACCATCTCGATGGGGTCTTCGATGGTGGTGACGTTGATCTCCCGGGTGCAGATGGTCTTCAGGGCCGAGTAGAGCGTCGTCGTCTTGCCGGAGCCGGTGGGGCCGGTGACCAGCACGATGCCGTGGGGACGGCTGATGAAGTCGTTGAAGGTCTGCAGCTCGTCGGCATAGAAGCCCAGGCCGGTGAGGTCCTGCATCACGACCTGGGGATCGAAGATGCGCATCACCACCTTCTCGCCGAAGGCCACCGGCAGGGTGGAGACGCGCAGCTCGACCTCGCGGCCGGCGCGGTTCATCTTCACCCGGCCGTCCTGGGGGCGGCGCTTCTCGGCGATGTCCAGGCGCGACATCGTCTTGATGCGGGAGGTGACGGCGGCGTGGACGATCTTCGGCATCTTCTGGATGTCGTGCAGCACGCCGTCGATGCGGAAGCGGATGAGGCTGTCCTCGCGCTTGGGCTCGACGTGGATGTCGCTCGCCCGGCTCTCGAAGGCGTGCTGGAGCATGAACTCGACGGCGTTGACGACGTGCTGGTCCGAGGACTCGATCTCGGCCTCGTTCTTCATCCGCACGAGCTGCTCGAGGTTGCCGAGGTCGATGCCGGCCGAGAGGTCGCGCTCGGCCCGTTTGACCGAGTGGCGCAGGCCGTAGAACTCGGTGATCGCCTTGAGGATGTCCGGCTCGGAGGCCACGACGAGCTGGATGTCGCGCCCGGCGATGCGGCGGAAGGAGTCGATCCCCTCGATGTCGTAGGGGTTGGCGCAGGCCACCCGCAGCTTGCCGCTCGCCATGTCGAGCGGGATCATGCGGTGGCGGCGGGCGAAGGGCCGCGACATCTTGGACTCGATCAGGTCGGCGTTGAGGTTGAGGGCGTCGATGCGCACGTGGTCGAGCTTGGCGTCGCCGGCGATGGCGAGGGCGAGGTCCGCCTCGCCGAGCGCGGCGCCCGAGTCGCGCTGGTTGGGCAGCCGCATCTGGAGCACCAACTCGTAGGCCACGGCCCGCTGCTCGAAGGCGTTGGCGTTGCGCATGCTGCGCGGCAGGGCCCGGGACTCCTGCTTGATGGCTTCACCCTGCTCGGGCTTGAGGAAGCCCTGGCGCACCAGGATGTCGGCAACCAGCTCGGGCGTGAGGTTCATCGCGGTTCCAGTTTAGCGGAACTGCTACACTCCCGCGCAGCTCTCGATGACTCTTCCCGTGGCCGCCCTCGTGGTCGCCTCCAGTCTCGGCTGGTCGGGGTTCGATTTGCTGCGCAAGCTGCTGGTGCGGCGGGTGGCGCCGGTCGCCCTGCTGCTGCTGCTGACGCTCGGCTCGGTGCCGCTGTTCGCCGCCTGGGTGTGGATCGACGGTGTCACGGCCCCGGGCCCCGGGTACCTGGCCCCCGCTCTGGCGTCCGTGCTGCTCAACGTGGTGGCCAACCTGCTGTTTCTCCACGGCATGCGCCTCGCCCCGATCTCCGTCGCCATTCCTCTCTTGTCGCTGACGCCGGTCTTCACCACGCTGACGGCGATTCCGCTGCTCGGCGAGCGGCCCTCGGCCGCCGGGGTGGCCGGCATCCTGCTGGTGATCGCCGGCGCCATCTGGCTCAACTGGCCACGGCGGGCAGCCGCTCCGGAGGAGGGGGCGCCCAGGACCGCCGATCCCCGGCGCACGCTCCATGGCGCGGCGATGGTGGCCACGACCGCCCTGCTGTGGTCGCTGACGCCGCCGCTGGACAAGATGGCGGTGGAGCGGGCGAGCGCGCCGTTCCACGGCATGGTGCTCACCGGCGGCGTGGCGCTCGCCGTCTTCGCGGTGCTGGCCTTCCAGGGCGGCCTCGGCGAGCTTGGCGAGGTGCGCCGCGTCCCGTGGCTGCTGCCCCTGGCGCTGGTGGTTTCCACGGCCGCTCTGGGCCTCCAGCTCCTGGCCATGCCGAAGGCCTTCGTGGGCACCATCGAGACGCTGAAACGGGGGCTCGGCAATTGCATGGCCCTGGTCTACGGCCGGCTGTTTTTTCAAGAGACGGTCACGCCGTCGAAGATCCTGGCCGTGGGGCTGATGGCGGCGGGAGTCGGGATGATCCTGGGATTTTAGATTTTTGGGGGAAAGGATCGCCGCATGATGCCAAAATTCTCAGCCCTGGCTCTCCTCTTCGTTCCGGTGCTCGCTTGCGCGGCAAGCCGGCCGCCGCGGCTCGACCGCATCAAGCTGCCGCCGGGGTTCGCGATCTCGGTGTACTCGGCCGCGGTGCCGGGCGCGCGGTCGCTGGCCCAGTCGCCGAAGGGGATCGTCTACGTCGGAACGCGGGGGGAGGGGAAGGTCTACGCCCTGGTCGACAAGGACAAGGACGGCCGGGCCGAGCAGGTCTTCACCATCGCCTCCGGCCTGAATTCGCCCAACGGTGTGGCCTGGCGCGACGGCTCGCTCTACGTGGCGGAGATCTCCCGCATCCTGCGCTTCGACCATATCGACGATCATCTCGCCGCTCCGCCCAGGCCGGTGGTGGTGAGCGACGCCTACCCTCGCGACGGCAGCCATGGCTGGAAGTTCATCCGCTTCGGGCCGGACGGCAAGCTCTACGTACCGGTCGGCGCGCCGTGCAACGTCTGCGAGCCGGACCAGCCGATCTTCGCCAGCATTACCCGCCTCGATACTCGCCTCGATACGCGCCTCGACCCCAAGGGCGGCAAACCGGAGATCGTCGCGAGCGGCATCCGCAACACCGTGGGCTTCGACTGGCAGCCCGGAAAGGGCGTCCTGTGGTTCACCGACAACGGCCGCGACATGATGGGCGACGACGTTCCGCCCGACGAGCTGAACCGGGCTCCGCGGGCCGGCCTCAACTTCGGGTACCCCTACTGCCATGGCGGGCGGTACCCCGATCCCACGCTGGGGAGCAAACATGCGTGCTCGGAGTTCGTGCCGCCGGCCATCGCCCTCGGCCCGCACGTCGCCGCCCTCGGCATGCGCTTCTACACCGGCACGATGTTCCCGCCGCGCTACCGGGGCCAGATTTTCATCGCCGAGCATGGCTCGTGGAACCGCAGCGCCCGAACTGGCTACCGACTGACGATGGTGCGTGTCGAGGGCGACCGCGCCGTCTCCTATGAGCCGTTCGCCGAGGGCTGGCTGGGCGGGCTCGGCGTCTCCGGACGGCCGGTGGACGTCGAGGTGATGCCCGACGGCGCCCTGCTGGTCTCCGACGACCAAGCCGGAGCGGTCTATCGCATCACCTGGACGGCGCCCCGCGGCGGCGGGTGATCGCCAGCTCCGGCGGCGGGCGATTTTTTCGGCTATGGCCGCGATTTGACGCGCTCCGCGTCATCTCTGGAAAGAATATTTTTACGCTGTTCCTTGGCGAAATTACTATCAAGTCGATGGCGCTGCAATCGATCTATAATGGGTCCCACCGTAACTAAATAGGTGGCTGCTGCGCCTTTTCTCCTGCGGATCGGCTGGTTCGCCGGGAGGGCCCCTTTGATGCTTGGGAAGGAGACTCATGGTCGATTCGCAGGGACGCCAGGTCCCCGAGGAAATTTCCGGGGAAGAAAAGGAAAGGTTACGGCTGGTGATTGCCGACAACTATCAACTTTTTCGTGATTGCTTGGCGGATGTGCTGGCGGCTGACGAAGAGCTCACGGTGGTGGGCAAGTTCGCCAGCGCCCAGCAGGCGTTCCCGCGTTTGGCGGAGAGCAGGGCCCGGGTGTTGCTGCTCGGCTTCGAGTCCCTCAGCGACGGCACCCCGCGTTTCGTTCGCGAGGTACGCGCGCGCCACCCGGATCTCAAAGTGATCCTCCTCGGGCGCGAGGAGACGGATGATTCGGTGCTGGCTTGCCTGGAGGCCGGTGCCAGCGGCTATGTGATGCGCGACCAGCCGCTGTCGGACCTGCGCTCGGCCATCGACACCGTGGTCCGCGGTGAAATCGCCTGCACGCCGCGAGTCGCGCATGCTCTCTTCCAGCGGCTGGCGTCACTCGGCAGGGAACGGCGGCGGCGTGAGAAGCTCGACTTTCTGACCTTGACGCCCAGGGAGCTCGAGATTCTGCGGCTCATGGCGGACGACCTGAGCAATCAGGAGATCGCTCATAAGCTCTTCCTTTCGGTACATACCGTCAAGAACCATGTTCACAAGATTCTCGAGACGCTCGACGTCCACAACCGGAGGGCGGCGGTGCGCCATGCCATCGAGCGCGGCTGGCTGGGCAGCGGGAGACGGGCGTGATTTGGGAGCGCATGAACCGTTTTTGGCCCGCCCGATTCATTGCCCGGTTGGGTACGTCAGCCCTATCTGGCTGTATATGCCTTCACCGATCCGTGTGGCCATCGTCAGCGCCGATCTCATGTTCCGCGAGGTTCTGACGATGCTGTTCACCGCCGGCGGAGGAATGGAGGTGGTCGCCTGCAAGGGAGATCTGCCGGCTGTCGGGGCCGGCAGGCAGGACAACGACGGGCAAGCCGGCGACGGATCAGCCGGCGACGGCGTCGATATCGTGCTGGTCGACGCTGGTTACGATCCGAAGATCGCCCTGGCTTACGTCCGCGCGGCGAGGGAGCGTTGGGCTGAGGCGGCGGCTGTGGTCGTCGGGCTCGAACGGGAGGACGAGAACGTGGTGGAGTTCGTCGAGGCGGGAGCTCAAGCCTACGTTCTCCAAAGCGACTCGCCGGAAGGCCTGATGGCCGCCTTGCGGGAGGTTCAGGCGCGCCGCAGCCCCAATTCGCCGCGCGTCGTCACCGCGGTGCTGCGGCGGATCGCCGCGCTGGTGGAGTTTCCCGTTCCAGGACAGCGGACCACCGAGCCGCTGACGCCCCGGGAGTCGGAAATCCTCGCGCTGCTCGCGCAAGGTCTCGGCAATAAGGAGATCTGCCGGCGTCTCCGCATCACCGTGCAGACCGTCAAGAACCATGTGCACGGCATTCTCGCCAAGTTGCAAGTGCACCGGCGGCGGGAGGCCGTCCGTCTCGCCTATGAGCTGGGGCTGCTGATCGACCCTGGAGAGGGGGAAAAAGTGTAGAGTCCAAAGGCGAGGGAGTGAACCCTTTTTGAACCCCTTAGTGTATTGCTTGCAAAAACTTAGGAACGGTAGCCTGGATTCTTGAAGGCCCCTCCACGCGAGGGTCTCCCGGGACTGAATCGTTCCCTTTCGCGAGGACGGAGGAGCAGAATGGACCCCAGCGCCGAGGACATCAGAACCCGGATCAAGCAGATCATCGCCAATGTCGCCGGCCTCAATGCGGCCCGCATCGAGGACGGCGCCCGGCTGCGTGAAGACCTGAAGCTCGACTCGCTGTCGCTGCTCGAGATCGGGGTGGACGTGGACCTCGCTTTCAAGCTGGAGCTGCCCGACGAACGCTACAAGGAGATCGACAGCCTGCCGGCGATGGTGGACCTTGTCCAGCAGCGGCTCGGCGAGAGGTCCCAGCAGGCAGGGCGGCACGAGGCGGTACAGGGATGAAATCGCGGATCGCGGTGACCGGGCTCGGCCTGGTCACCCCTGTGGGCGTGGGGCGGGACGAGGTCTGGGAGGCCTTGCTCGCGGGCCGTTCCGGCTTCGCCCCGGTGGAGTCGTTCGACACCCGCGCCTTCAGCGTTCACCTCGGAGCCGAGGTCCGCGGCTTCGACCCGTCGCCCTGGGCACGGCGGCTGAATCCCGCGGCGCTGGGCCGCGCCTCCCTGCTCGCCATCGCCGCCGCCCGCCAGGCCCTGGAGGACGCCGGCCTCGATCCCGAGGCGGTGGAGCCGGAGCGGGCCGGGGTGGCGATGGGCACCACCTCCGGCGAGCCGCGCGAGGTCGAGCGCTTCGACGACCGTTACTTGTCCGGCGAGCTCGATCAGGTGGGGCCCGAGTTCATGGGGCTCTACCCCTGCCACATGATCGCCGCCCACGTGGCGCGCGAGCTGGGTTTCGCGGGCGTCAACACCATGATTCCCACCGCCTGCGCGGCGGGCAACTACGCCATCGCCCATGCCGTCGACGTCCTGCGCGCCGGCCGGGCGGACGTCATGCTGGCCGGCGGCGCCGACGCCTTCTCTCGCATCACCTACACCGGCTTCGCCCGGCTGGGCGCCATCGCGCCGGAGCGCTGCCAGCCCTTCGACCGCAACCGCAAGGGGATGATTCCCGGCGAGGGGGCGGCGGTGCTGGTGCTGGAGCCGCTCGACCGGGCCCTGGCCCGCGGCGCCCGCGTCTACGCCGAGCTGGCGGGCTACGGCCTCTCCTGCGACGCCCACCACATGACGGCGGCCCACCCCGAGGGCGACGGCGCCGTGCGCGCCATGCAACGGGCCCTCGACGACGCCGGAGCCGCGCCGGGCGACGTCTGCTACATCAGCGCCCACGGCACGGGCACGCCGACCAACGACAGGCTGGAGACCCTGGCGGTGAAGCGGGTGTTCGGCGCCGAGGCGCGGCGTACTCCCATGAGCTCGATCAAGTCGATGATCGGCCACACCATGGGCGCCGCCTCGGCCATCGAGGCCGCGGTGTGCGCGCTGGCCGTGGCCCGCGACCGCATTCCGCCGACCATGAACCTCGAGGAGCCGGAGGAGGATCTCGACTTCGTGCCCAACGTGGCGCGCGATCACCGGGTGGTGCTGGCGATGAACAACGCCTACGCCTTCGGCGGCAACAACGCCTCCGTCATCCTGCGCAAGCACGAGGCGTGACCCCATGGAAAGGAACCGTCCGCGCGTCGTGATCACCGGAGCCGGATGCCTCTCCTGCATCGCGGATTCGAGCGCCGGGCTGCACGCCGCGCTGTGCGCCGGGACGAGCGGCCTCAAATCGATCGAGCTGTTCCCCACCGAGAGCCTCGGCGGTCACCAGGCCGGCGAGATCCGGCCCTTCGATGCCCAGAGCTACCTGCCGGACCGCAACCTGCGGCCCATCGACCGCACCTCGCGCCTGCTGCTGGTGGCGGCGGGGCAGGCGCTCGCCGCGAGCGGCTTGAGCGCGACGGATCGGGAGATCGGCCTCGTTCTCGGCACCACCTTTTGCAGTGTGCGCACCATCGCCGAGTTCGATCGCCGCAACCTGCAGCTCGGGCCGTCGTACGCCAGCCCCTTCGACTTCGCCAACAGCGTCATCAACGCCGCCGCGGGGCAGACGGCGATCTGGTACGGCCTGCGCGGCCTCAACTCCACGATCTCGGCGGGCTCGGCCTCCGGCCTCGCGGCCGTCGGTTATGCCGTCGACCAGATCCGCGGCGGCCGGGCGGCGGCTCTGCTGGCCGGCGGCGCCGAGGAGCTGTGCTTCGAGTCGTTCTTCGGCCACCAGCAGGCCGGCCGGCTGGGGGAGCATCCCGTTCCCTTCGACGCCCGCCGCAATGGCTTCGCCCTCGCCGAGGGAGCCGCGCTGGTGATGCTGGAGGATGCCGAAACGGCGGCCGGGCGGGGCGTGCCCGGGCTCGCCGAGGTGCTGGGGCACGGCTCGGGGTTCGATCCGCTCGGCACCGAGGCGAGCGCCGTCGGCGCCGTCTCCCGGGCCGTCCGCATCGCCTTGGAGGACGCGGAGCTCGAAGCCGGCGAGCTCGATGCCTGGAGCGCCGGGGCCAACGGCAGCGTCGACGCCGACCGCCGGGAAGCGTTGGGGGTGGCCGCGGCTCTGGGGGCGCGGGCGGCGGACCTGCCGGCAACCGCCGTCAAGTCGATGCTCGGCGAGGCGCTCGGCGCCTCCGGCGGTCTCCAGATCGTGGCGTTGCTCGGCACCTTTGGCGATGGAGTGCTGCCGGGAGTCCTGGGGTTGGAGCGCACCGAAGCGGGGTTCCCCCTGCCCACCGTTGGGCCCGCGGCGCGGCAGGCGCGGGTCCGGCGGGCTCTGGTCACCTCGCTCAGCGCGGACGGTCACGCCTGGGCGATGATCGTGGGAGCGGTGTGAGCGGCGCCGGAGCGGACGGTCTCGTTCCCCGTTTCGAGGAGCAGGGTTATGCCGAAGAGGCGGTGGCGGCGCGGCGGCGGTGGGTGGAGGAGCGGACAGGGGCGCGGCTGGCCCACGTCGGCGCCGGCTCGCTGCCCGGCGAGACCCTGCGCGGCAACATCGAGAATCCCGTGGGTACCGTCCAGGTACCACTCGGCGTCGCCGGCCCCTTGAAGGTGGAGGGGGAGCATGCCCGCGGCACCTTCTACGTGCCGCTGGCCACCACCGAGGGCGCCCTGGTGCGTTCCTACGAGCGGGGCATGGTGACGCTCAGCCGCGCGGGCGGTGCCACGGTACGCATGCTCGCCGACGAGAACCGGGTGTCGCCCGTCTTCGTCTTCGACGGCGTGGCCGAGGCGGCCGTCTTCGCCCGCGCGCTGCCCGCCCTGTTCGACAGCCTGAAGGCCGAGGCGGAGTCCACCACCCGTCACGGCCGGCTGCTGCGCGTCGAGCCGCGAGCCGTGGGGCGGGAGGTGGCGGTCCACTTCGTCTACTGGACGGCGGACGCCCACGGCATGAACATGATCGTCAAGGCCACCGATCGCGCCTGCCGCTGGCTGGTGGGGGAGGGCCATGCAGGCCCCTACTATTTGTTCAGCGGCGCCGAGTCCGAGAAGCGGGCGAGCGGCTCGCTCTTCGCCGGCGGCAAGGGCAAGAAGGTGATGGCCGGCGCCCGCATCCCGCCGCGGCTGGTGCGGGCCTATCTGCACACCACTCCCGAGGGCATGGCCGATCTTTGGCACCGCACGGTGCTCGGCCACCTCCAGGCCGGCGCCCTGGGCTACAACGGCCACTTCGCCAACGGCCTCACGGCCCTGTTCATCGCCTGCGGCCAGGACGTGGCCAACGTCGCCAACTCCGCCGTCGGCGTCACCTCCTTCGAGGTGCTGCCCGGCGGCGACCTCTACGCCAGCGTCACCCTGCCGTCGCTCACCGTCGCCACCGTCGGCGGCGGCACCGGCCTGGGTACCGCCCGCGAGTGCCTGGAGATGCTGGGCTGCGCGGGGGAGGGGGGAGCGCCGAAGCTGGCGGAGATCGCCGCCGCCATGGTGCTCGCCGGCGAGCTGTCGATGGGCGCCGCCATCGCCAGCGGCGAGTTCGTCGACGCCCACGAGACCTATGGCCGCAACCGGCCGGACCCTCACCCCCCGGCCCCCTCTCCCGCCCCGGGAGAGGGGGAGAAGGAGGACTCAGGGTGAAGCGGCTCTTCCGCGGCCTGCGCCGGCCTCCCGATCCCACCTACGACGCCGTGATCATCGGCTCGGGCATCGGCGGGCTGATCACCGCCAACCTGCTGGCCAAGGGCGGGCTCAAGGTGCTGCTGCTGGAGCAGCACTACATGGTGGGCGGTTATTGCAGCACCTTTCGCCGTGGCGGCTACACCTTCGACGCCGCCACCCATTTCTATCCGCTGCTGGGCAATCCGGAGACCCTGACCGGCCGCCTGCTCACCGAGCTGGGAACCACCACGGGCTGGGTCAAGATGGATCCGGTGGACACCTTCCACTTCCCGGACGGCACGCGCTTCGCCGTGCCGGCGGATTTGGAAACCTATCTGGCGCGGCTCAAGGCCGGGTTCCCCGCCGAGGCCACCGCCCTCGACGGCTTCTTCACGGCGGTGCGCGAGGCCTACCTGCTGGGCCTGCTTCATTACTTCCGCGGCAAACCCGCCGAGCAGATGCCGCGCCTCGGCCTCTACCGCGACCTGACGGTGAAGGACGCCCTCGACCGCTGGTTCCAGGACCCGAAGCTCAAGCTTCTGCTCACCGCGGACTGCCCGCACTGGGGCTCGCCCCCGGGGCGCACCTCGTTCGTCTTCGATTCCATGCTGCGTCTCTCGTATTTCCTGGGGAACTACTACCCGCAGGGGGGCTCGCAGGCCTTCGCCGACGACCTCGCCCGCTGCTTCGAGGAACGGGGAGGCCATATCCTGACCAGCGCGCAGGCCCGGCGCATCGTCATCGACGACGGCGAGGCCCGGGGCGTCGAGATCGAGGTGCTGCGCGGCCCCGTGCTGCGGCAGTGGAGCGGCGGCGTGGTGAGGAGCGGCGTCGTGATCTCCAACGCCGATCTGCTGCTCACCCTGGAGCGGCTGGTGGGGCCCGGCCACCTGCCGCCGGAAGCCATCGAGCCCGTCCGCCGTCTGCGCACGACGTTTCCCTGCTGGCTCACCCACCTGGGCCTCAAGGGGGTGCCGGCGGAGGCGCTGGAGGCGGCTCAAGGCTACTACTGGCAGTCCTGGGACATGGAGCGGGTGGGGCGCGACGCCCTCTGCTTCAAGCTCTTCGCCCCCACCCTCTACGAGCCCGCCATGGCGCCGGAGGGCGAGCAGATCCTCATCGTGCAGAAAGTGCTGGAGATGGACTACGACGGCGTGGCGGACTGGCCCCGGCACAAGCGGGAGATCGAGGCCTTCCTCTTCACCAACCTCGAGCGGGTGCTGCCCGGCATCGGCAAGCACATCGTCGTGCGGACCAGCGCCTCGGCCCGCACCTCCTGGCGTTTCACCCTCAACACCCGGGGCGCGATGCTGGGCTGGGAGATGTCGCCCGAGCAACTGGGAGCGGGGCGGCCCGCGCCCGAGACGGCGATCGCCAACCTCCATTGCGTCGGGCACTGGACCCAGCCCGGAGGGGGCATCACGCCGGTGATCGTCTCCGCGCAGCGGGTGGCCGAGGCCATCCTGCGCGGCGCTGCCGTGGGCGCTGCGCGGCCGGGAGTGCCGGCCGCCAGAGCCTTCTGAAGGAGAACGCCATGGCACTGCCATTCGTCCTGGGTTCCGAAGATACCGTCACCGCGCTGCTGGCCAGGGAGCTGGCGGCGAGCCCGGAGCCGCGGGACGGCGGCGTGGTGGTCTTCCGGCCGCGACTGGCCCCCGGCGGCGCGGTGCCGGACCTCGCCGCGGCCGCGGCCTCTCTCGACGCCTGCGCCTCCCGCCGTCCGGAGCGGCTCATCCTGCTGTCCTCGTCAGCCGCCCTCGATCCGAGCCATCACAACCCCGGCTTCGCCGCCGAAACCTACCGGCCCGAGGGCTCCAACCCGATAGCCCGTGCCTGGCGTGAGCTGGAGACCCTGGCGGCGGCGAAGCTGCCGGATACGGAGCGCATCGTGCTGCGGCCGGCGCCGGTGGCGATCCGCGACGGCGTCGATTTCATCTCCCGCCGGTTGGCCGGGCCGTCCGCCGTGGTGCCGCCGGGATATGACCCGTCCCTCCAGCTCCTGGCGCCCGCGGATCTCGCGATCGCCGTGCGTCGCGCCGTCGAGCGCGGCGCCGGCCGGCCCGGCCTGTACCACGTCGCGCCGCTGGGCACCGTGCCGCTGCGTACCGCCTTGCGCCTGGCCGGCGTGCGGCGGGTGCCCCTGGCGTGGACCGGAGCGGGCGGCGAGCAGGACTACCTGCGCCACAACTGGACCGTCTCCGGAGGGAAGATCGAGCGCGAGCTCGGCTTCGTCCCCACGGTGACCAGCGCCGAGGCCGTGCTCGCGGCCTTCGGCGAGCCCGGGCGGCCGGCTCCGGAGCCCGACGACTTCGGCCTCGACCTCGGCTACATCGCCGGCTACGAGCGGACGCTCTTCCGCTTCCTGCACGACGTCTACTGGCGCGTCGAGCTGGAGGGGATCGAGAACGTACCGAGAGAGGGGAGGGCGGTGCTGACCGGCGTCCACCGCGGCTTCATGCCCTGGGACGGCGTCATGGCGCTGGTGGCCATTCACCGGGCCGTGGGGCGGGTGCCGCGATTCCTCATCCACCCGTGCCTCGTCAAGCCGCCCTTCCTCGCCAACTACATGACCAAGCTCGGCGGCATCGTCGCCAATCAGGAGAACGCCGACTGGGTGCTGGAGCGGGAGGGACTGTTGGGCATGTTCCCGGAGGGCATCCACGGCGCTTTCACGATGTACAGAAATGCCTACAAGCTGGGCAAGTTCGGTCGCGACGAGTATGTGAAGATGGCCTTGCGCAACCGTGCTCCTCTGGTACCTTTCGTCACCATCGGGAGTGCCGAGATCTATCCCATATGGGGCCGGCTCGACTGGAAGTGGGTCAAACGCGCCACCGAGTGGCTCTATCTTCCGGTCGGCCCCAACTTCCCGTTCCCCGGCCTGCCGCTGCCCTCGAAGTGGCACACGAGGTTCCTGGAGCCGATTCCCGTTCAGGAGCAGTACGGCCCGGAGGCGGCGGACGATCCGGCAGTGGTGCGGGCTTTGAGCCGCGAGGTGCGGGGCCGCATGCAGGCCGCGATCGACGGCATGCTGGCGCGGCGCAAGTCGATTTTCCGGGGGGCGATCTTCGATCGGAGCGAATCGAAGCCCGGCCCCTCGGGGCCCCGGGAAGAAGCGGCGTAAAATCAGGACGTTAGATCCCTTTTAGTCCAGCGTGCCTCCTGCCCGCGGGAGGCCGATACTTTAGGATTGATAAATCCGGCACGCGATGTGCGTGCGGATGCTCTCTTGAGCGTGAAACTCTTATGATTGCTTTTGCCAATGACCTGACCCGGCCGGAGCCGAGGCAAGCGGCGTGAGAGTCTTTCGCGCCAACCTCCAGCGTCTGGGCTGGATCGTCCGGGTGCTGATCGCGCACTTGCTGTCCTTTCAGCTCCGGGCCCTGTTGCCGCGGCTGCCCTGGCTGGCCCGGCGGCTGCCTCCCGGCGATCTCTCCGGGCCCGAGCGCCTGAGCCGCATGCTGGAGGACCTGGGCGGCACCTTCATCAAGCTGGGGCAGATGCTCGCCCTGCAACCGGACATCCTCACCCTCGAATACTGCAACGCCCTCTTCAACCTGATGGACCGGGTCGCGCCCTTCAGCTATGAGAAGGTCGCCGCCGTCGTCAGGGAAGAGCTGGGACGGACGCCGGACGAGATCTTCGACGCCTTCGAGCGCCGGCCGCTCGCCACCGCCTCGATCGGCCAAGTTCACGTCGCCTACCTGGAGGGCCGAAAGCTCGCCGTCAAAGTGCAGCGGCCCGCCGTCGACGCCGAGTTCTCCGGCGACGTGCGGCTGATGGCCGCCGGCATCCGGCTGATCCGGGTGCTGCGCATCCGGCGTTTCTACTGGCTCCTCGAGCCGCTCTCCGAGTTCGTCTCCTGGACGCACGAGGAGCTCGACTATCGCTACGAGGCCCGCTACCTGGAGCAGCTTCGCTTCAATGCCAGCGACAACTCGTGCGAGCGCATTCCCGCCGTCGAGACGGCCTTCACCACCCGCCGCCTGCTGGTGGCCGAGTTCCTGGACGGTGTGACCGTCCTCGACTACCTGCGGGCGCTCGACACCGGCGACCGCCTTCTCGTCCAGCGCCTCAAGAGCTGGAGCTTCGACCCCGGCCGCTTCGCCCGCCACATGATCGACAACTTTCTGGGCGACGCCTTTCGCTACGGCATCTTCCACGCCGATCTCCACCCGGCGAACCTGATGATCCTGCCGGACAACGTCGTCGGCTACATCGACTTCGGCATCACGGCCGTGCTCAGCCGCTTCTCGCGCCACAACCTGATCGGGCTCACCCGCGCCTATACCCGGGGCGACCTCGACGGCATGTGCGAAGCCTTCTTCCGGGTCTCGGCCTTCAGCGCCGCGGCGGACCCCGCGGCCTTCCGGCGCGGCCTGGACGAGCTGGCGACAGGCTGGTACCGCCAGGAGGGCAAGCGGGTCCGGCTGCGCAAGAACTTCACGCTGATGATGCTCGACATGCTGACCCTGTCGCGCCACACCGGCATCCTGCCGGAGCGCGACGTGATCAAGTACATCCGTTCGGCCATCGCTCTCGACGGCCTGATCACCCGCTTCGCGCCCAGCTTCGACATCGGGCTCTATCTTTCCGAGGTCTGCGACCGCCAGCTCCGGCAGGAGGCTCAGATGCAGATGTTGTCGCTCGACAAGCTCGCGGGCTGGTGGACGGCGAGCAGCAGCCTGATGAGCGACGGGCCGTTACGGGCGGCAGGGCTGATGCGGCGGCTGGCCGGGGGCGACCTGCCGGTCGCCGCCGAGATCCTGCCGCCGGCCGGCGGGGGAGGGGAGGCGCCGCGCCTGAAGGCCGTCTGGCTGGCCGTGGTCCTCTTCGTCGTCTCCGCTTTCGTCGCGATGGAAGGCGGCGATCCGCGCCTGGGGATCAACCTGATGACCGCCGAGCTTCTCCTGCTGGTGGCGACCCTCGCCACGCTGGTGCGGACGGTGTACAGGCTCACATGACGTGTGGAAGGAAGGAGGTCTGTCGTGCGTGAGTTGACCAAGTCCCTGCTCAGTTTCTCCTGGGCGATGTCGCTCTTCGGGCTGCGCCAGGCGAGCAACCTGCTCTCGCCCGGGGAGGCCAGGAACCCGGGCGGCGAAGCGGCGAGCCGTTTCCAGGCCGTCACCCGGACGGCGGAGGAACAGCTCGGCCCGTCGTTCCTCTCCCTTTTCCGGGCCGGCGACAATTTCCAGCGCGGTGCGGTCGAGCTGCTCTTCAGCCTCCTGCGCTTCGACCGTATCGATCTGAACCGGGCGGCGAGGCTGGGCCGGGATCTGCTCCAGCAGACGGCCGGTGCCGCCGCGACGACCGCGCAGGCCGCGGCCGAGACCGCCGCGGAGACCGCGCAGGCGGCGGCGCAAACCGCGCAGCAGGCGGCCGCGCGGGTCGCGCCCGGATGGGGGGCGCCGACCGTGGGGACACCTCCGTAAGACGGCGGGACGAACGAGCCGACGATGAGCCAAACGGGGTCCAGAAAGGGAGATCGCGCCGCCGCCGCCGCCTGGCGGCAGGAGGTCGAGCGCTGCCTCGCCGCGGCGGGTTTCTCCCGCGGCCCCCGCCGCATGGCGGAGGCGCCGCCGCCGCAGTTCGAGGGCGAGACCGGCCGCCGGCTGCGCCCGGTCCTGGAGAGGCTGGGAACCGTGTTCGCGGCCTTCGGCGTCTACCTTTCCTCGCGCCCCGATCTGCTGCCGGTCGCCGACTGCTTCGAGCTGGCGCGGACGCGCGAGGACGCCGAGCCGCTGCCGGCGGCCCTGGTGTGGGCGATGGCCGGCCAGGAGACCGGCGTCGCGCCCGAGGAGATGTTCGAGAGCTTCGCGGAGGTCCCCTCTCGCTGCCGGCTCACCACGCAGGAGCACGGGGCGGCGCTGCGGGACGGGAGAGCCGTCCTGGTGCGGGTGGTGCGGCCGGACCTCCCGGAGAGGCTGGCCCGCGATCTCGATCTTTTGCCCCTGCTGGGCCCCGCGCTGGCGCGGGGCGGCCGCCCGTTCCCGTTCGACGCCGCCATCGCGGACTTCGTCCTCGCCCTGGAGGCGCAGTGCGACCTGCCGGGAGAAGCCGACGCGCTTCGTTCCCTGGCTGTCGACGCTCCCCGTGGCGCCGTCCTGCGGGTGCCGCGGGTGCTGGCCGTGACCCCGCGGCTGCTGTGCCGGGAGTTCCTGGACGGCAAGCCCGTGATGGACCTCGTGCCGGCGGCGGAGCAGGACCTGTGGGCGCCGTCCGGCTACGATCTCGGCGATCTGGCGCGCCGGCTGTGCCTGGCCTGGCTGAGCCAGGCCCTGGTGCTCGGTACTTTTCCCGTGGAGCTCGATCCGGCCGACGCCGTGGTCTTCGCGGACGGCTCGCTGGGGCTCGGCGGCGGCGTTTTCGCCGGCCTGCCGGCGGCGGCCCGGGCGAGCGTTCGCGACTACCTGGACGCCGTGGCGGCCGGCGATCCCGGCCAAGCCTGTACCCTGCTGCTGCGCGAGATGGAGCCGGGCAAGGGCGCCTCGCCCCAGGCCGAGGCCGAGCTGCGGCAGGCGTTCCGGCAGGCCGTGCCCTTCCGCGACGCCGGCTGGGGCGCGGTCCGCAACGGTCAGGGACTGGCCGCCGAGATCTTCATCCAGTGGCGCCTCGCCGCCGAGCGCGGTTACCGCGCGCCGGCCCATCTGCTGGCGTTCTATCGCGGCCTGTTCGCTCTGAGCACCGCCGCCCGGCGGCTGGCGCCGCAGCGCGACTGTCTGCTCGACGCCATCGAGAACCTGCGGCTCTTCACCGCTTTCGAGCAACTGGGCCGCCTGGGCAACCCGAGCCGTCTGCGGCAGGGGATGGAGGCCTACGCCGGGCTGTTCTTCGACCTGCCCAAGGCTCTCGACGAGGTCCTGCGCGGCAGCAGCGGCGAAGGCGGGCCGCGCATCCGGATTCAACTGGCGACTCCCCCGGGGGCGGCGAGAGGCGGCGACAAGACGACGCCCGCCGTCGTCCTGGTGGTGGCGCTCGCGGCCGTGGCCCTCGTGGCGCACCGCCTGGCGGCGGCGGCTCCCCCCGTGGGGACGTGGGCCGAAACGGCCGGCGCCGTCGTCTTCATGGTGCTCGGAGCCCTGTTGCTGCGGGTGGTGAGCCGGCAAGGATCTTGAACGGGAAGGGAACATGAACAAACTGGCGACCCGTCTCCTCCTGCTGCCCTTCCAAACGTTTTTCTTTGGCACGGGGGCCATGCTGAGCGCCCTGCGCACCATGCAGCAGACGGCCGGGCAGAACCTCGGCCGGACCGTGAATCGCGGCTTGCCGGCTCCCGGTGGAGCTCAGCCCGCCGCCGGCCCTCCCGCGCGCTCCACCGAACCGATAACCGGCGCCGCTCTCGGCGCCACAACAACCGTCAAGGGAGATCGAACCATGGATCAGGATTTGAGTGGCGATCAGGTCAAAGTCGTGCAGTACACCATCGTTTCGGTGGTTCCCAACATCAACGATGAAACCCGGGTGCTGGTCGGCCCCAAGACGGTTGCCTTCACCAACAACATGACGGCCTCCGACTTCACGAGCTGGATCATCGCCCTGAACTGCAAAGAGCTCGATCAGGTGTGCGTGAACCGCAAGTACGTGCGGGTCGCCTTCAGTGTCCAGGGCCGGTTCGCGCCGGTGAAACCGGACTACGCGCAGGAGCAGGTGCTCGCCCTCGGCGAGATCAACCGGACTCTCCGCAAGGGTTTCAACATTCCGCCGGGGCAGGGCGACGCCGCCTGTGAGCCGTCCTGACGGGGCGTAGGCGTAGCGGCCGTCCCGTCCGCGCGGGACACGAGACAGGAACGTGCGAGGGCCCACCGGGTGAGGTGTGCCCGAAGTCCGCCGAGGGGCGGATGGAAAGGAGGCAAGCAGATGCCGCAAAACGAATATGGATGGAGCGTCGCCGAGTCGCTGGGTGCCATCGCTCAGAACATCGGCGCCACACAGAGCGTCATTCCCGAAGCCGCGCACAGCACCGGCATGGAGGAGGTCCTCATCGTCTACTGCCGCGGCAAGGGCCGCTTCAGCCAGGCGGGGCCGCCCTTCTACATCAATCTTCTGGTCGACATGTACGACTTCAACGACCAGTGGGTGGGGTTCCAGTCCGGCGTCAACCTGAGCGGCGGGCCGCCACAGGAGTCGCTGACCATCCCTGATCCGCCGCCGCTGCCGATCGACGCGCCGCCGGTGCCGGCCATTCCGGCGAGCTCCTGGACCAAGGGCCTGTTCACCTTCAAGGACGGGGCCCTGGTCGTCGAAGGGCCGGCGCTGACTCACCTGACGCCGCTCAAGGACGGCTCGTTTCTGTTTAGCGTCACCACCAGCCACGTGATCACCGCCGGCACCGGGGCCTATAAGGGCGCCCGTGGCACGAAGGTGGCGACCGGCACCGCCCTGGTGCCCCGTGAGCTGGTGGCCTCGGGCAAGTTCCCCTCTCCCGGGCTGGAGTTCCCGGTGACGACGATCGAGACCTTCCGTCTCGTGCGGCCGGTCTTCCTGGAGGCGGCCGCCTCGGGCGAAGGGGAAGCGGAGCCCGGCGGTGACGCGCCGCCGCCCAGACCCACTCTCAAGAAGGGCGGTCCGCTCAAGGGCGGCCCCATCCACTCGGGCACGAAGGAGGAATGACCATGAGCCCCGCCATCTACGCTTCCCTCGAAGAAATCGCACTGAAGCTGGGCGCACGGCCGGAAGGCGGCGCCCCCAAGGCGGCCCACGTCTCCGTCGAGGACCTGGTGGTCTGTTACACCAAGGGCATCGGCACGTTCAGCCCGGACCGCCGGTATCTGAGCGTCCGGGGACAGATCTTCAAGCTCGGCGGCGAGGCCGACGGGCATTGGGCGGGCGAGCACGAGATCGTCATCCCCCTGGCGGAAGCCTGGAAGACGCCGCCGCCGCCGCCGCCCCCCTTCAACCGGCCCGTGCCGCCGGTGCCGGAGCCGCCGGCCCAGGCCTATACCAAGGGTACCTGGACGTTCGGCGACGGCAGCTCGGTGACCGCCGTCGGCCAGGCCCTCGTCCATGCGGCGAAAGTGCAGACGGGGGAGACGGACCTCTGGATCGCCGCCAATCAGCTCATCAGCTACGGCACCGGCAGGTACGAGGGAGCCCAGGGCTTGAAGACCGCGGCCATCTCGATCCTCATCCCCGAAGGGGTGACGTTGCAGGAGGTCAAGGAGGTGACGGTCCAATCGCTCGACGTCTTCCGCATCGCACGCCGGGAGTTCATCGGCGCGGTTCCCAAGCAGCCCTGACCCGGGATTCGACGATATGGGCCGAGACGGGGTGCAGACCGAGGCGGTGGTGCTCTCAGGCGGTGGCGCCAAGGGAGCCTACGAGGTCGGTGTGCTCCAGGCACTGATCGAAGGCAAGTCGCCGGCGACCGGTTTCCGGCCGCTGGTGCCGGAGATCTACACCGGCACCTCGGTCGGTGCTTACAATGCCTCGTTCCTGGCCGCCAAGGGAGAGCTGCCGCCTGTGGCGGTGATCTCCGAACTCGCGGAGCTGTGGCGGCAGCGCATCGCCGACACTCCCCAGAGCTGCGGCAACGGCGTCTACCGGCTGCGCGGCGCGCCGCTCCAGCTCGGCGATCCCGGCTGCCTGCTGCATCCCGTCGAGGAGTTGTCCGAGCTGACCCGGGATGCGGCCTACTTCGCCAACTACCTGTTCACCCGCGGCACCCAGTTTCTGCTCTCGCCGGGGCCGATTCCCGCCCGGCTGGCCGACTCCTTCGACTTCGCCGCCTTCTTCTCACCGGAGCCTTTCTACGAGCTGGTGCGCGACACGATCGATCCCCAGGGTCTGCGCGGCTCCACCGCTCTCACCATCATCGCTTCGAACTGGAAGCTCGGCGCCGTGAGGTACTTCTCGGGGCCGGAGATCGCCGACCGCATCGGCCCGGCGGCTATCGTCGCCTCGGCCTCCATTCCGGGCATCTTCCCTCCGGTACCCATCGACGGGGTGCCTTACGTCGATGGCGGCGTCGTGATGAACACGCCGCTCAAGCCGGCGATCCGCGACGGCGCCGACGTGCTGCACGTGGTGTACCTGGACCCCTGCGTGCTCGAAATCCCTTTTCCCCGCTACCCGAACACGCTCGATACCTTCTATCGCCTGTACGCCACACTGCAGGCCCAGGCATTCAGGCGCGACATCGCCACCGTGGCGGCGGTCAACCTGGTGGCCGCCGCGGGCGGTCCCCATCGCCTGCTCACCGTCCACAACTATCGCCCGCAGGACGACCTCGGCGGCGCCCTGGGAATGCTGGATTTCCGCCAGGAGGCGGTCAACTCGATGATCGCCCAGGGTTACCAGGACGCGGTGAGCCACGACTGCGCCCGGTCCCTGTGTGTAATGCCCTCACTCGCCGCCGGACGGCTGCGGAAGACCGCCTGATGCGACACGAAAGGAAAAGACCATGAGTGATTTTCAAGGCTTTGTGAAGTCGTTCGCGAGCTTCTCGTGGGCGCTCGCCGTCTTCGGCATCAGCCAGGGCGGCAAGGTGTTCAAGGGCCTGCCGACGAGCAGCCCGACGCTGACCGCCACCCAGAGTTTCAACGCCACGACCGGCACCATGCAGAATCAGTTCGACTCCCTCGACACCCGGGTCTACAACGCGGGCAACACCGTGCAGCAGGCGGCCATCGATCTGACGTTCAACTTCTTCACCCCCAACACCTTCAACCCGCGCACCATCCTCGAGACCAGTCGCAACCTGGTGCGCTGGGGGCTGGGCCTCGCCGCCCAGCTCATTCCGGGCGGCAAGGTCGGCAACGGCGGGCCGCCCGTGGGCTGGGGTCCGGTGAACCGCTCCGACGCCGAGCTTTTCTGAAGATTGCAGGGCCGAGACGGGTGTTCCTGGGGAGAGGCTGAGGCCATGACGACGAACCTTCTGACGACGGCGGCAGGCAGCGAGCCGGTGGAGCCGGCTGTGGCATCCCTGTTGGGGATGGAACCCGCGGCCGATCCGGCGGCGTTGGACCGGCTGGTGGCGGCGGGGGCCTGTTTCTCGCTGTTCTCGCTGCCCAACCCGGCGTCGAAGAGCACCGGCATCCCCCTGATCTCCTGGCTGCCGCCCCTCGCCATCGGTTTCCAGGTCTCCGAGGATCTGCATCGTTTCGAGGTCCGCGAGCTGGCGCCGTCGCCGGTGTGCGGCTTGCGCGTGCGGCAGGCGCGAGGCGAGGAGCAGGTCGCCCGGGTCAGCATGCAGATGACGCCGATGCCGAACTACTTTCAAGCCGCGCCGGACCGCGTCCCGCCGCCGACGTTGCTGCTGCCGTTCCTGTCGCAACGGTTCGCTCCAATGAACGGCAGCTTCAATTTTTTCGACGCCGCGAGCAGCGGATTCCAGGCCTTCGGCGCCGGCCGCACGCTGCCGGTCAGCGCCGCCGGAGTCTCCCAGACCCAGCTCGCCGCCGTCATCGACGTCACCGCCGGCACCGGCCGCCTGGCAGGCCTCTCCGGCACCGGAATCATCATCGGCGACATCCAGCCGCCGAGCGGCTTCGCCTTCAACGTCATGCTCCGCTTCATGGACCCCGGCGGCGTCCTCCAGGCCGGCCCCGCCCCCGGCCCGCTCGTCGAGCCCAGCGATCCCACGCCGGACACCACCTTCATGCCCTTCCTCGCGGAGCGGGACCCGGCACAGCCGCTCGCGATGACGGTGGACCCCGGCGGCAGGACGGCGCGGCTGAAGATCGCCGAGCGCCTGCGCCAGGTCGACCTCAGCTTCGCCGTCGGCCCCCCGGGGTTGCGCTCGCAGTCCGTGCCGGGGGAGATCGTGGGCCGGCACAGCATGACCCTGGTGATCGATCTGACCCATCCCGGCCCGGTGCTGCCGGGCTACTCGCTCGACGGCGAGTTCTCGTTCTTCGACGGCCGGGGTACGCCGGTCGGATCGTTCCGGGCCGATCTGCTGGAGGCGCGGGTGTTCCCCACGGTGATCCCCGGCCAGGGGACCATCCTGCGGCTCGGGGGCTTCGCGCCGCCGTCCACCGGCACGGGGCAGTTCAGGCAACCGGTGGGCATGGTCTCGGTCAACGGCGCCCTCAGCCCGGCGACGGGAGCGATCTCGACGGTGTACATGCTCCGGCTGGCCGACCCTCTGGGCGTTTTCCGGCCGGTGACGCCGGCAGGAGGCGGGCATGCGTGAAAGCACCCCAACCTTCCTCCGCACCACCCCCCAGGGGGCCGAGGAGGTGCTGCGCGTCCTCAAGCAGGCCGCCTACTTCGTGGTGTTTTCCGTTCCCGATCCCCAGAGCCTGTCGAAGGGAGTGCCCCTGGTGCCGTTCCTGCCGGCGACGGTCTACAAGATCGAGATCACCGAGGCGCCCCGGCGGTTGAAGCTCACCGCAAGCCCGCCCGGCGCGGAATGCGGTCTGCTCACCGCCAAGGAGGTCAGCCAGCGCCAGGTCGCCAAACAGCACCTGGTGATGGAGGTTTCCCCCGACGATTTCCAGGGTGGCCCGGGGCGGACTCCGCCGCCCACCCTGCTGGTGCCGTTCCTGTCCCAGCGCTTCACCATGTTCGACGGCAACTTCGAGTTCCTGGACGGGCGCGGCTCGGGATTTCACGCCCTCGCCTCCGGCCGTTTCTTCCCGGCGCGGGTGGCCGGCAAGCTGCAGCTCCGCATCGGCGGGGCGGTGGAGATCACGGAGGGATTCGGAGCCCTGCAGGGAGTGATCGGCAACCTCGCCATCAATGGCGAGACGACTCCGCCGTCGCAGTTCGCCAACAGCTTCATCTTCCGTTTCATCGATACCAGCGGGGAGCTGACGGCCAAGGGGCCGCTGCCCGAGCTGGTGGCGATGCAGCCCGATCCCGATCCGCAGACGGCTTTCGTCGCGGTGATGGCGGAGCTCGACCCGGATCGCCCGCCGGTCGTCACGGCGGCGAGCGACGGCCGGCGACAACGGATCCGATTGACCCAGCGGCTACGCCTCGCCGAAACCAACTTCCAGGTGGGGCCCGGGATCCTGCGTTCACAGCTGGTGGAGGGAAGCGTGATCGGCCGCCAGGAGACGACGTTCGTCTTCGACCCGAACGACCCCCAGGACGTGATCCCTCTGTATTCGGCGCACAGCAAGCTCACGTTTTTCACCAGCCGCGGCGAGACGACCGGAACGCTGCAGGCGGACCTCTTCGAGGGGCGGGCCTTCCGGACCTCCCTGCCTCAGCTTGCCCGTCCGTTCTTCCGCATCGTCGGCTTCGGTCCCTTCGGCGAGGGAACGGGTCAGTTCTCGGGCGCCGTGGGAATGATCTCCGTCAACGGGGCCCTGAGCCTCGAGCCGCCGGTGATGACGGCCATGTACTTGCTGCGGATCTCCGATCCGCTGTTCAGGTTCCGTTCCCTGGCCGCGGACGCCGGGAGCGCCCTGGGCCAAGGAGGTGACGCGTGACGAGTCAGCAGAGCAGCGAAGAAGTGTGGCAGGTCCTGAAGAAGGCCGCCTACTTTTCAATTTTTTCCGTGCCGGACCCAGATCAGTTGTCCGTCGGCCTCCCCCTGCTTCCCTTCGTGCCGCCCAGCATCACGGCGATCTCCATCATCGAGGCTCCCCGCCGGCATCAGATCTCGGTCGGTCCGCCGAGCCCCGACTGCGGTTTTCAGACCCGGATGACCGGCAGCCAGCAGCAGATCGCGAAGCAGAAACTGAGGCTCGACGTGATACCCAACAACTTCGAGGCCGGGATCGGGCGCCGGCCGCCGCCGACGCTCCTGCTGCCTTTCCTCTCGCAGCGCTTCTACATGTCGGAGGGGGTGTTCGACTTCCTCGATCCCGAGGGCTCGGGATTCCGCGCCCATGCCGCCGGCCGTTTCTTTCCCGCCACCTCGGACGGCAAGATCTACTTGCGGATCGGCAGCGTGATCGAGATCCGCCAGTATCTCGGCCGGCTGAAGGGGCTGGTCGGCAACCTGGTGGTCAACGGCTACACCACGCCGCCCGAGATCTTCGCCAACAACTTCATCATCCGCTTCGTCGACCCCGAGGGGAGGCTGGAGACCAACGACCCGATCCCTCCGGTCCGGGACCCGGTGGCCAATCCGGAGCCCAACATCGGCTTCATCCCGCTGATGTCGGAGCTCGCTCCGGACCGGCCCTTCGTCATCGAGCCCGCGGGGGAGGGCACCAAGAAGCGGGTGCGCATGGTCGAGCGGCTGCGGCTGGCCGACTCTGCCTTCGACGTCGTGCCGGTGCTGCGCTCGCGCACCGTGGCGGGCCCGGTGGTGGGGGAGCGTACGACCACGCTCGTCTTCGACCCCGACGATCCCAACGACGTCATCCCTCTCTACTCCATCGACAGCGAGTGCCGGTTCTTCGCCAACGGCAATCAACCCATCGGCAGCGTCAAAGTAAACCTTTTCGAAGGGCGTGCCTTCCGGACCACTCTGCCGCAGTTGGCGGAGCCTTTCTTCCGCATCGTCGGCTTCGGCCCCTTCACCGAGGGGACGGGGCAGTTCAAGGACACGGTCGGAATGATTTCGGTCAACGGCGCGCTCAGTCTCAACCCCGGCGCCGTCTCCTCCATGTACATGCTGCGCATGGCCGACCCGCTGGGCCGCTTCAGAAGCCTGGCGCCGGCGGCCGCGGTCGCCGCGGGCGTTTGAGCCGAAAGACTACGCAGTACAACGACCTGGTTCTGGACGAAAAGTCTGAGGAGGATCTGATGAGTAACCAAGATTCGAAGTTCGTGGGCACCTGGATGTGCCAGTTCTACACCTGGGACAACGAGATGATCGCCCCCTCGCCGCCGTTTCCGCTCACCATCACCCAGGACTCGGAGCATGCCCTGGACGGCACCTATCCGCTGGAGCATCACTCCGACGCCGTGATGTACGGCCCCATCACCAACGGCGGCAAGGGCTGGGCGGGGACTTTCAAGGGCATCCTGCAAGGAACTTTCATCTTCATCCTGGCCGACGACGAGAAGTCCTTTCACGGCGCCTGGGTGCTCGGCGACCAGGAAGGCCCGCCGCAGCCCTGGTGGGGCGTGCGCAAGAAGTGAGGCGATCCGGAACCTGGACGATGAGGTGACGACGATGCTGGCGACCGATCCCGCACGGCTGAAGGATGACTATGACATCCTGATCATCGGCTCCGGCTATGGCGGCGCCGCCACCGCGGCCCGTCTCGGCCATGCCAATCACAAGACGGGCAGAAAGCTCAGTATCGCCATTCTGGAGCGGGGGGTGGAGCACCTCACCGGCTCCTATCCGGTGACGGCGGGCGAGTTCGCCACCTACCTGAAGACTCCGGCGACGCCGCTGGGGCTTTTCGAGTTCGTGCTCAGCCCCGACTTCGCCGTCGTCCAGGGCAGCGGCCTGGGAGGAACCTCGCTGTGCAACGGCAACGTCTGCATCATTCCGGACCGCGAGGTCTTCGGCTTCTGGCCCAGCGCCATCCGGAACGAGGATCCTCCTCTCGGGCCCTACTACCAGCGGGCGCTGGCGATGCTGGGCGCCGTTCCCTACGCGGCGGGCGAGGACCTGGCGAAGTCGCGGGTGCTGGCTCAGATGAGCCAGGCGGTGGGCGGCCAGTTCGGCATCCTCAATCTGGCGGTCAGCAACGAGAGCCGGGTCAACCGCTTCGGCATTCCGCGGCAGCCTTGCGTCAACTGCAACTCGTGCATCTCGGGCTGCAACTACGAGGCCAAGAACACCCTCGACAAAAACTATCTGCCGTTCGCCAGCCAGTGCGGCGTCGAGATGTTCACCCGCATGGAGGTCGACACCCTCGTCAAGCTGCCGCAGGGCGGCTATCAGCTCGCGGTCAAGTATCGTGGCGGCAAGCGCGGTACCGAGGTGACGTGGCGCACCGTCAACGCCCGGCGGGTGGTGCTCGCCGCCGGCTGTCTGGGGACGACCGGCCTCCTGCTGCGTTCACAGACCTCCACGCTTCAGTTCTCGCCGCGGCTGGGCCAGCACTTCAGCGGCAACGGCGACTTCTTCGCCTTGGCCTACAACCTGGAGGAAGTCGCGAACTTCAACGGCTGGGGCACCGGCACGCCGGAACAGTTCCACGTGCGGGGCGGACCCACGATCACCTCGTTCTTCAAGATGAACCAGGACCAGCCGCTCAAACAGCGGCTGACGTTCGAGGAGGCGTCGATGCCGGCGCCCTTCGTCGAGACGTTCCGCAACATCGCCTTCGCGGCGGCGGCCGGGCAGCCCTGGGTGTTCCTCAACACGCCGGCGAAGTTCCAGCGCTGGCTCGCGGATCGCTATCGCAACAACACGGGAGCCATCAACAGCTCGCTTCTTTTCCTCGGCATGGGCTTCGACGGCGCGGACGGAGTCATCAAGCTGACCGGCTCCGGCAGCGTCACCATCGATTGGCCCAACGCCGCCGACGATCCGGTGTTCAAGCGGCTGGTGCCGGTGACGGTCCAGGCCGCCGAAGCTCTCGGCGGCAACCAGTTTCCCAATCCCGTGCTGATCTTCGACCTGCCGTTCCAGGCGCGGCCCATCACCGGCCATCCGATCGGCGGCTGTGCCACCGCCGACGACGTGGACCATGGAGTGGTGGATAGCACGGGACGGGTGTTCGCTCCCGACGGCGGGCTGCATGAAGGGCTGTACGTCGTCGACGGCTCGGTCTTTCCCAATGCCATCGGCGTCAACGTGCTGCTGACCGTTACGGCCTTCGCCGAGCGGGCCTCGGACTACCTGCGGGCGGAGCTCGGGCTGCCGGCTTTCGATCCGGCCGCCGAATGGGACGACCGGGCTTGATCCAGTTTTGAGTGAGAAGGAGATCTTCAGATGGCTAATTTTTTCGAGACTCCGATCGGTTCCGCCGCGGGCGCTCTCTTCGCGGGAACCTCCGGAGCGTTTCAGGTAGGCACCTGGCTGGGGAGCGAGCTGGCGAAGTTCGGCAAGACGGCCGGCGGCACTCCCGGCGAGATCACGTTCGGGATGCTCGGGGCCGGCACCGGAGCCATGGGCGGCTTCTTCCTGGGCTCCATCGTCGGCGGCCTCTCGGGGTGGAACATGGTGAAGTATTTCGCCGGCAATCTGAGCCAGGCCGCACCCGGCGTCGTCGCAACCGGGACCCCCGCCACCGCCGGCGACGAGGTCGAACGTTTCGCCGCGTGGCTGCGGGCGACGTCCGAATAAACCGCCATGGTGCTTGAGGACAAGGTCCGCACGGCCGCCGCCCCCGCGGCTCTCCCGGTGAGCCCGCAGCGCCGGCGGCATCGAGGGCGCTGGGCCGCTCTGGCGCTGCTCGCCGCGATGGCCGTCTGGACCTTGTGGTTCAGCCAGGCCTACCGGGGCATGTGGAGCGGCATCATCAACCAGATGCGCTACGGCACGTTCCAGGAGAACTGGAACCTTGGCAAGTGCAACTTCTACTGGCTGAAGTTCATGCAGCAGCTGAGGCTCGATCCCGCGACGGGAGCCTACAACTTCAAGAATACCAGCGAGCGGGGGATGGACCTTTACGAGCGGGGCCTGCTGGCCTTTCACCGCGGCGACTTTCCCCGCGCCATATCCCTGCTCGAGAGCCACATCAAGGAGAAGGGCGAGTCCGAGAGCTCTCTATTCTGGCTGGCGATGTCCTACATGCGGCAGGCCGAAGCCGACAACTGCCTGGCCCAGCTCCTCGACCGCGACTCCGCCGGCGGCGCTCACGCCGGCCACGCCGGGCATGAGATGGGAGCCTTCTGCTCGCTTCCCCTGAGCCGCCTGCACTCGAAAGAGGAGTCCTCGCGGCAGGCCGCCCGGCTCTTCCAGCGCATTCTCGATCACCACTCGCCCAGCGCCTCGGACGCCCGCCTCTACCGCTGGCTGCTGAACTTCTCCTACATGACGGTCGGCGGCTTCCCCTCCCAGGTGCCCGCCCGGTACGCGATCCATACGCCGTTCACCGAGGCCTTCTACGGCGCGGGCGCCGAGCGCGCGCGCCGCGAGAATCCGGACCTGGTGTTCGTCGATCGCGCCGCCGAGCTGGGAGCGGAGAACTATGGCACCGGCCGGGGCGTGGCGGTGGAAGATTTCGACAACGACGGCTACCTCGACATGGCGGTGACCGGAGAGCTGAACACCGTGCGGTTCTACCACAACGACGCCGGCCGAGGGTTCACCGACGTCACCCGCCAGGTGGGGCTGGACGGCGTGGTCCAGGCTTTCACGATGTCGGCCGTGGATTTCAACAACGACGGCTGGATGGATCTCTTCGTGGTTCGTCCCTTCGGCCATTTCCTGCTCTTCCAGAACCGCGGCGACGGTACCTTCACCGACGTCACCCCGACCTCCGGGCTGATCGACGGCATGGTTCCGGAGGAGATCGCGGCGAGCTGGATCTCGGCCTGGGGAGACGTGGACAACGACGGCGACCTCGACCTCTTCATCGCCAACTGGGGTTTCCGCATGCCGCTCGTCGGCGGCATCATGGCCAAGCCGCGGATGGATTCCAAGCTCTTCCTCAACGAGGGCGGTCACTTCCGCGACGCCACGGCCGAATTCGGCCTGCGGCCCGTGGTCGACGACCGTTACTTCATCGGCGCCGCCTTCGGCGACTACGACAACGACGGCCGGGTCGATCTCTACCTGACCAGCCCGCTACGGGGCACCAGCGTGCTGCTGCACAACGCCGGCGGCAAGCGGTTCGAGCGCGATCCGCGCATGACCCGCACCGAGCCGGGCTTCACCGGCACTTTCGTCGACGTCAATCACGACGGCCGGCTCGACCTCTTCCAGGCAGGTTTCGGCGACGCCCGCACCAGCATCCAGCAATCGGTGTACGGCGAGCACGCCGACGATTACAAGACGGGCCACAGCACCATCCTGCTGCAGACGCCGGACGGCCGGTTCGAGGAGCACAACGAGTTCTTCGAGGGTGCCATGCCCATGGGCACCATGGGGGCCAACTTCGGCGACCTCGACAACGACGGCTGCCTCGACTTCTATCTCGGCACCGGCAACCCGGAGCCCTGGTTCATCCTGCCCAACCTGATGTATCACGGCGAGGAGGACCCGGCCGGCCACTGCACGGGCCGCATGCGCAACGTCTCGATGCTCAACGGCTTCGGCAACATTCAGAAGGGCCATGGCATCGTCTTTTTCGATTTCAACAACGACGGCAAACAGGACGTCTACTCGAGTCTCGGCGGCATGTGGCCCAACGACAAGTGGGTGAGCCAGCTGTTCGTCAACGAGAGCCCCGGCGACCGGAGCTGGGTCAAGATCCGGTTGCGGGGCCGGCGCAGCAACTCCTCCGGCGTCGGCTCGCGGATCGCGGTCCACGCGGTGACGGCCGCGGGAGCTCCCGTCGTGCGCACCTACAACATGGACAACAAGACCGGCTTCGGCAGCGCCCCCTATCTCGCCCATATCGGCCTGGACCGCGCAACGCGGATCGACCACGTGAGTGTCCGGTGGCTCGGCTCGGGCTGTACGGCGGATTATCCGGCCCGCATCCGCGAGCTCAACGTCCTGGACGAAGCCGACTGCTTGAAAGGGCGTCGATGAGCGACGGGCCGAAGCCCCGCCAGGGCATCGTGCTGTCCGGCGGCGGCGCCAACGGCGCCTATGAGGTGGGGGTGTTGAAGGCCCTCCTCACCGGCAAGGCCCCCGTCACGCAGGGAGAGCCTCTGGTCCCCGAGATCGTCGCCGGCACGTCGGTCGGCTCGTTCAACGCGGCGTTCCTGGTCTCAGAACTCGCCGTCAGCGGGCCCGCCGCCGCGGGCAAGCTCGAGACGGTCTGGCTGGACCGGCTCGCCCAGAGCCGCCAGATCGGGACCAACGGCATCTTCCGCCTGCGGGGCAATCCGGTGGATTTCCTGGATCCCGCGCGCTACGTGCCGAACCCCCTCCAGCCCTTCCTGACGGCGGCCAAGGACGGCGCCTACCTGTTCTGGGACGGGCTGAACCGGGCCGTCAACGTGCTGGCCAACAGCGACGTGAGCCTGCAGCAGCGGCTGACCGAGCTCGTCAACTTCTCGTCCTTCCTCTCCGTGGCGCCCTTCCAGGAGACGATCGGCGAGGTGATCAGCTTTCGCCAGATCCGCCAGACCGAGACCAAGCTGCGCATCCCGGCCACCAACTGGACCACGGGCGAGATGACCGTCTTCACCAATCCGGAGATGACCGACCGGGTGGGTCCCCTGGCGATCCTCGCTTCGAGCGCCATTCCGGGAATCTTCCCGCCGGTCGTCATCGGTGCCGAGCCGCACGTGGACGGCTCGGTGCTCATGAATACGCCGCTGCGGCTGGTGACCCGCAACGCGGAGATCCTGCACGCCGTCTATCTCGATCCCGACATCAAGAAGATCCCCCTGGGCGCCCTGGAAAGCACGCTCGCCTCCACCTACCGCCAGCAGACGATCGCGTGGGCCAAGCTGGTCAACGACGACATCCAGGACGCCGCGGCGATCAACGAGGTGCTCGAGGTTTTCGGCCGGCTCGAGCGGGGAGAGCCGATTCCGGATGCCTACCTGGAGGCCCTCCCCGCGGGGCTGGCCAAGGTCTGGAGACGGCTGCTGGACGCCCGGGCCCAGAACAAGCAACCCTACCGGCAGTTGACCATCCATCGCTACCATCCGCGCGACGACCTCGCTGGCGGCCCCGTGGGGCTGCTGAACCTCGACCGCAACCATATCGCGGAGCTCATCGAGCGGGGCTTCGAGGACGCGGTGAACCACGACTGCGACGCCCAGAGCTGTGTGCTTCCCGGTAAACCTAGAGCTTCAACGGGACCTCACGTCTTGTGGTAGGATAAAAAAGTGGCGTCGAGCCATGTCACCGGGCCATGAGGCCGTTCCAACCCTTCAGGAGGAGGATCATGGCAAAGATCACCAACGATGTTCAGACCAGTGCAAGCCCGGAAGCCCTGTACCGGGCTGTGTCCACGGCGGAAGGCTTCGCCGGCTGGTGGTGCCGGACCAGCACGGTGGATGCCAGGCCCGGCGGAGAGGCTGAGTTCCGGTTCCAGCACGGGCAGGTCACGATGAGGTTCCGCTTCGACAAGCTGGAGCCGAATCGGCTTGTGGAGATGCCCTACATCGGCGGCGAGAACAGTCAGCCCTGGGCAGGTACGACTTTGAGATTCACCATCCGTCCGTCCCCTGCCGGCTCCGAATTGCTGTTCGAACACGACGGCTGGGCTAACGAAGGCGGCGCCTTCGGTCAGGTCCAGCAGGTCTGGGCAAACTTCGTGCAGAGTCTGAAGCAGTACGTGGAGACGGGAACCGGAACGCCTTATGACGAGCCGGCCTAGAAAAATCAGGAGAAAGCTCTCATGACCAGCTCAAAAAGAAAATGGATCCTTGCAGGCGTGGTCGTCGTGATCGCGATCGCGGCCATCCTGCTCTTTCAGTCGGGAAATTCAGGAGGAGAAGCCATGGCCAGCACCGAGCCCGGCGTCGCGATTCAGGGATACGACCCCGTTTCCTATTTCACCAAGGGCGAGCCGGAGAAGGGCTCGAAGGACTTTTCCTACTCATGGAACGGCTCCACCTGGTACTTTGCCAGCGCGGCAAACCGGGATTCCTTTGCCAAGGCCCCTGAAAAATACGCCCCTCAGTATGGCGGCGCCTGTGCCTTCGCCACCAGCCTGGGCAAGAAAGAGGTCGGCTCGCCCAAGCACTGGGACATCAAGGACGGCAAGCTCTACCTCAACTCCAACGGGGTCGCGGGGGCTCTATGGAAGATTCTACCGGGCCGCGTCAAGTCCGCGGATAAGAACTGGACGGCCAAAGGGAGCGCCTAGAGCCCGGATACACAGAGACCGTACGGCGGTAGCCCTGCCGATCGCCGGTCCGAGCTCCCGAGGAGGAGCTGGAGGAACGTGCTGAACCCTCTTTGATCCCGGGGGCTCAGGCCGGCCCGGATCGCTCCTTGCTATAAAAGGAGCCTCATGACCGGCGACAAGCGGCTCAAGATCGGCTCGGCCCTCACTTTCCTGACGGGCCTTTTCGTCTTCCTGGTCGCCAGCTACCTCTACGTCCAGTTCTGGATCGGCTACACCCATCCCTCGGAGCCCTGGCGCTCCGGGCAACTCACGCCCGTCACCTACACTCTCAACGACATCCGGGCCTTCAACCCCGTCGTCGCCACCGATTTCGTCCTGGCCCAGCACGTCCAGCTTGCCAACGTGATGAACAGCGGCTTCGGCATCGCCGTGATGACGGTCTTCGGCCTGCGGCGGCGCCAGAAGTGGGCGTGGTACGCCATCCTGGCCACGGCGCTGTGGGCCGGCCTCAACGACGCGGTCGCCCTCTCTCAGGCTCAGCAGCCGCTCCTGCCGGTGTTCGGCGAGGTCCTGTGCATCGTGGGACTGTTCATCGCGCGTCCCGCGGTCTTCGGAGAGCGGGCGGCTTGAACCCTTTTTGGACCCCCCTTCCTAGACCCTTCTTCAGCAAGGCTTGCTTAAATCGTCCCTTTCAGGTCGAGGAGCCCGATTGAATCTTCCCAAGCGCCAGTGGTACCGCCGCAAACCCGTCGTCCTCCTGACGCTGGTCCTCATCGTTCTCCTGGCAGGCAGCTGGCTGACCCTCGGTCATCTCGATCGCCGGGGCCGGGAGTTCTTCGAGACCGGCCGCGCCGCCGTCACGGCGCTGGACCGGCTTTCCGGTGCTCTCACGCACCGCGACTACACTGCCGCGGGCGATGTCTACGCGCCCGGCTTCCAGGGCTCTCCCCTGGGCCTCACCAACCTGCGTCCGGTGGGGGAGAAGGATGGCATCGCGACCCTGAGCTTCGCCGCGAAGGATACGAAGGGCACCGCGGACCGCGGCGCGGCCGTCGAAGAGTGGCGCGCCTACCTCGACGGCTTCTCGGCGGTCGAGGAGATCGGCCTTCACCTGCACCGCGTCGAAGCCTGGGAGAACGGGGGCGAGGTCACCGGGCTGGTGCGCTTCGAGGTCATCGGCACCCCCAAGGGCCACGCCCGCCCGGGCATCGACCGCGGGCTCTTCCGCATGCGTTTCGTGCCGGGCAAAGAAGGGTTGCGGATCGCCGCGGCTTCGCCCGTCGAGGGCGAGCGCCTGGTGGCCGACCGGCCGCAGTTCGAAGAGGTGGGCCACACCGCGGGGATCGACTTCCTGAACCGCTATTACCCGCCGTTTCTCACCCTGCCCCTGCGCTTCGGCATGATCCGCAACGGCCCCGGCGGCATCAGCGCCGTGGATTTCGACAACGACAGCCTCTATGACCTGTTCATCCCCGACGGCGTCGAGTCGCGCCTGTTCCACAACCGCGGCGACGGCACCTTCCAGGACGTCACCGCCGCCTCGGGCCTGGCGGGGCTCGACGGCACCTCGGTGGGCGTCTTCGCCGACTACGACAACGACGGCTACAAGGATCTTTTCGTCAGCCGCACCTTCAAGCCCAACCAGCTCTTCCACAACGACGGCCCGGATGCCTCGGGGCAGGTCCATTTTACCGACGTCACCGCCAAGTCGGGCATCGGCGCGGACTGCTGCACCACCGTCGCCTCCTGGGGGGACTACGACAATGACGGCCGCCTCGACCTCTACGTCGGCCGCTATCTCGATCCGCGCACGAAGATCCCCACCACCTTCTATGCCCGCAACGGCGAGAGCAACCAGCTCTACCACAACAACGGCGACGGCACCTTCACCAACGTCACCGTGGAGGCCGGCGTGGGCGACACCGGGCTCTGCCTGGGCAGCGTCTGGGGCGACTACGACGACGACGGCCGCCCGGACCTGTACGTGGTCAACGACTTCGGCCGCAGCACCCTCTACCGCAACGACGGCAACGGCACCTTCACCGACGTCACGGTGGAGAGCGGCACCCTGGCCTACGGGGCCGGCATGAGCGCCTCGTTCGGCGACTACGACAACGACGGCAAGCTCGACCTCTATGTCGCCGACATCCGCTCCGAGCACGGCTGGTTCGCCGAGCCGCCCACCGTCTGGCGCTACATGGCCAACTCCTGGACGCAGGGCGTCTGGAAGACTGACATGCCGCTCTACTTCCAGATTTTCCGCCAGTCGGGCACCCGGTTCGTCCAGGTCTTCCAGGAGATGGCCGCGGGCAACACCTGCTGCACAATGGGGGCGACGGCACCTTCCAGGACGTCTCCTGGAAGGCCGGCGCCAACCCCATCGGCTGGTTCTGGGGCTCGGGATTCGGCGACTTCGACAACGACGGCTTGCAGGACATCTACAGCGCCGACGGCTGGGTCTACAGCGACAAGGGAACGGAGATCGAGCTCAACTTTCTCAACAACGTCGTGGGCGACCAGGCGGAATACAAGAAGGGCACGTTCTTCAATCCCAAGCACTTTGGCAAGCTCTCGTGGCACGGCTGGGAGCACAACCGCCACCTGCTCAACCGGGGCGACGGCACCTTCCAGGAGATCGGCCAGCCGGCCGGCACCGACCTGCTGACCAACAGCCGCGGCGTCGCCCTGGCCGACTTCTGGAACCGCGGCGTGCTCGACATCGCCGTGTCCGCCAGCGCTGGCCGCCATGCCCTGCTGCGCAACGAGATCGCCCAGGGGGGCCGGCATTGGCTGGAGGTCGAGCTGCGGGGCACGAAGTCCAACCGCGACGCCGTGGGCGCCCGCGCCGTCGTGCGCGCCGGCGGCAAGATGCTGACCCGCGAGGTGGTGGCCGGCGACGGCTACGCCTCGCAAAACATGCTGCGCCTTCATTTCGGACTGGGCGCCGCGGCGACGGTGGACGATCTGACGATAAAATGGCCGGCCTCGGGGATCGTTCAGCATTTCCAGAACGTTCCCGCGGACCGTATCGTGAAAGTGACCGAAGGAGGCGACCTGAAATGATGCGACGCTTGACGACCCTGCTGCTCGTGGCCGGGCTGGCGTTTTCCGCCGGCGCCGCCCGCGCCACCCCCTACGACGACGCCATGAAGGCGGTCGCCGCCGGCAATCACGCCGCAGCCCTGCCGCTGTTCGAAGCGGCCCTCGCCGCCGATCCCGACGATCTGAAGAGCGCCAATGAGTACCGCAAGGCGGTCATCCGCACCAAGGAGTACGACCGCGCCATCGCCTTCTTCGAGAAGCTCACGGCGCAGCACCCGCAGGCCGCCTACGCCTGGCTGAATTTCGGCTACACCTACGTCGACAAGATCCCCGACGCGGGCTCCATCACGCAGGTGATCCTGGCCAACAACGCGCTCACCAACTTCAGCAAGTCGATCGAGCTGAAGAAGACCTGGATCGCCCTCTTCACCCGCGGCAACAGCTACCTCTACTGGCCGAAGATCTTCGGCCGCGCGCCCCTGGGGCTCGCGGACCTCGAACAGGCGGTCGCCCTCTCGCAGAAGGAGCCGAAGCAGCGCTCGGTCTACGTCCGCGCCTGGATCGCCCTGGGCGATGCCTACTGGAAGACCGAGCAGACGGAGAAGGCCAAGTCGTCCTGGCGCGAGGGGCTCAAGCTCTTCCCCAACAATCCGGAGCTCAAGGCGCGCCTCGCCCGCGACGGCGACGACCTGGAGAAGTACATCTACGACCAGCTCGACCCCAACAAGCGGGTGGACACCAACCTGGCGCCGCTCTGGGAAGGCGAGTGAAGAGGATGAGGCGAGTGAAGCCGGCCCTTCTGGCGCTGCTGCTGCCGGCTGCCGCGGCCCGCGCGCAACCCCCTTCGGCGCCGCCTGCGCCCCCGATCCGCTTCGAGGAGATCGGCGCCGCGGTGGGGGCCCGGCTGCAGCACCACACCCACAAGTTCAAGGGCAAGTACGGCGACGTGCTCGGCATGTTCACCTCCGGCGGCGCCGCGGTGGCGGTGGGGGATTACGACGGCGACGGCGACGAGGACTTGTTCGTCGTCGATTCCGACGCCGGCCGCCCCAACCACCTGCTGCGCAACCAGCTCAAGGAGACCGGCAAGCTCGGCTTCACCGACGTGGCGAAGGAGGCCGGAGTGACGGGCGGCAACGACGAGCGCACCATCGTCGCGGATGCCCTCTGGTTCGACGCCGACAACGACGGCCGTCCCGATCTGCTGGTCGCCCGCTTCGGCACGCCGATCCTCTACCGCAACCTCGGCAACGGCAAGTTCGAGGACATTTCGGTCAAGGCCGGGCTCACGAAGTTCGGCAACTCCATCGCCGTCCTCGCTTTTGACTACGACAACGACGGCCGGCTCGATCTGCTGTTCGGCAACTATTTCAAGCCCGTCAACCTGATCGACCTGCCGGACCCGCACGTGCTGCCCAACAACCTGGACGACGCCGTCAACGGCGGCGGCGTCACCCTGTGGCGCAACGTCACCGCGGCGGGCTCGCACGACATCCGCTTCGTCGAGGTGACGGAGAAGGCCGGCCTCGCCAGGCACACCGGCTGGACCCTCGACGTGGGCCACGGCGATCTCAACAACGACGGCTGGCAGGACCTCTACTTCGCGGACGACTACGGCACCGACCGGCTGTACATGAACAACCGCGACGGCACCTTCCGCGACGCCACGAAGGAAGCGCTGGGCGGGCTCGATACCAAGAAGGGCATGAACGTCGACATGGCGGATTACGACAGCGACGGCTGGCTCGACATCTACGTTACCAACATCACCGACGAGTACATGAAAGAGTGCAACATGCTGTGGCACAACAACGGCGATGGCACGTTCACCGACCTGTCGAAGGAGACCGGCACCTGCAACACCCTGTGGGGCTGGGCCGCCAAGTTCGGCGACTTCGACAACGACGGCTGGGAGGATCTCTTCGCCGTCGACGGCCTGCGCTCGGCCGGCAAGGAGAACTACATCCCCGTCCTGCTCGAGATGATCATCAGGCCGGGTGTCGACTTCACCGACGTCGCGAGCTGGCCGGCGATCGGCAACATGAGCTGGAGCGGCCTGCAGAAGAAGAAGCTGTTCCGCAACCTGGGGACGCTGTCGTTCAAGGAGATGGCCGCCGCGGCCGGAGTCGACAACGACAAGGATGGCCGCGGCCTCGGCCTCGGCGACTTCGACAACGACGGCCGGCTCGACATCTACCAGGCCAACGCCGACCAGGAGTCGCTGCTCTATCGCAATATTTCGGCGCCGCCGCCGGGCACCGGGCATTGGCTCGAGCTGAAGATGACCGGCACCAAGTCGAACCGCGACGCCATCGGCGCCCGGGTCACGCTCAAGATCGGCGGCGCGACCTTGATCCGCGAGGTCAACGGCGGCAACGGCTATGCCGGGCAGAGCTCGAAGCGGTTACACTTCGGCCTGGGAACGGCGGCGAAGATCGACTCGCTCGAGATCCGCTGGCCGAGCGGCCTGGTGGAGAAGCCGCCGGCGGCGAGCGTGGCGGTGGATCGCATCCTCACTCTCAAGGAGGGAGCCGGAGTGGTGAAATGACGGCGACGCTGGCGGCCAACAAGGAGATCGTCCGGCGGTTCCGGGAGGACCTCTGGAATACCGGGGATCTCACGCTGGCGGACGAGCTCTTCGCCCGTGATTGCCTGATTCACGCCCGCGTTCCCTTCCCGATCGATTTCGCCCGCGGCCCCGACGCGCTTCGGCACCTCATCTTCTTCTACCACCTCGCGTTCAGTGAGATCCGCGTCACCGCCGAGCAGATCGTCGCCGAAGGGGATTTCGTGGTCGCCCGCTGGACCGCCCACGGCCGGCACACGGGCCACCTCCTGGGCCTGCCGCCCACCGGCCGCGAGACGATCACCACCGGCATCGACATGCTCCGCGTCGTCGACGGCAGGATCGCCGAGGGCTGGGTCAGTTGGGATACTCTGGGCCTGTTCGAGCAGCTCATGGACCTCGGCGATGGCTCGGGCTCGGGCTTTCTCTCTCTGCTGGAACGTTTCCAAGAGCCGAAATGAAACGCCGGAGAGGGCAGCCGCGCCTATAGGTCGGCGGAGGTAGCAAATGCAAGAGAAGGGTTCTCGGGAAGTCGACGTAATGATCATTGGCGCCGGGATGGCGGGCCTCACGCTCGCCCGGCAGCTTTTGCTCAACCGGCCGGAGATCCGCATCCTGATGCTGGACCGGCAGACCGAGATCCCCTCGCGCAAGCAGAAGTTGGGGGAGGCTACAGTCCAGGTGAGCGGCTACTATCTCTCCCGTGTGCTCGATCTCGAGGAGCACCTTCTCCAGGAACACTACTTCAAGTACAACCTGCGCTTCCACTGGCCGACCGAGCGGGGCGGCGCGGCCTACGAGGACTTCAGCCAGTCGTACATCCGCACGCTCTCCAATATTGCCACTTACCAGCTTGACCGTAACAAGCTGGAGGCCGAGATTCTGCGCTGCAACCGCGAAAGCCCGGAGTTCGAGCTGATCCACCCGGTCACGGGTGTCCAGGCCGACTTGACGGACAGGGGCCCCCACGCCTTCCGCTTTCAGGCCGGGGGCCGGGAGATCTCCGGTCGCGCCGGCTGGATCGTGGACGCCTCCGGCCGTAACCGGGTCCTGGCGCGCCAGGAGAAGCTCGAGCGCCCGAGCCCCATCGATCATGGCTCCTCGTTCCTCTGGGTCGAGGGCCTGCTCGATCCTGAGAAGCTCACCAATCTCGACCGCAAGTCCATTCGCGTGCGGCCCGAGCGTTCCGCCCTGGGGCATCTTCCCACTTTCCTCGCCACCAATCACTTCTGCGGCGAGGGCTTCTGGTTCTGGGTGATCCCCCTGCATGGCAAGACGAGCCTGGGACTGGTCTACGACGCCGCCAAGATTTCACACAAGGACGTGGGTTCGGCCGAGAAGCTGGTACGGTGGATCTGCCGCGAGTTTCCTCTCTTTGCCCGCGACCTGCCGCAGCGGAAGATCGTCCACCACTCGGGTTTCACCAGCTTCGCCCACGATGGCGGCCAGACGATCTCCGCGGCCGGCTGGGCTCTCTCCGGAGAGTCCTGCCGCTTCTCCGACCCGCTCTACAGCCCGGGGGGCGACCTGATCGCCATCTACAACACCCTGATCACCGACGCCATTCTCACGGACGATCCCAAGGAGCTGGAGGCCAAGGTCCGCCTCTACGAGGGGCTGGCGCGGGGCGTCTATGAGGCCTACATTCCCTCCTATGCCCTCAGTTACGAGACGCTGGGGGATCAGGAGTGCTTCTCGCTGCGCTACGCCTGGGAGCTCACCGTCTACTTCGCCTTCTACGTCTTCCCCTTCATCAACGATCTGCTCACCGACCGCGCCTTCCTGCCGGGCTTCCTGCGCCGCTTCGGCCGCCTGGGACCGATCAACCACGGCATCCATCACCTCCTCACCGCCTTCTACCGGTGGAAGAAGGAGAACGTCTCTCTGGCCGCGCCGGAGCCGGTATTCTTCGACTTCACCGAGGTGGGGGCGCTCAAAGCCGCCGAGCGGACCTTCTATCAGGTGGGAATCGGCGCCGAGGCGGCGCGCAAGGTGCTGGACGAGCAGCTCGAAAACCTTCAGGAGCTGGCCCGCTGGACGGCCGCCCACGTCACCGCCGCCGTGCTGGACGATCCGCGGGCCCTCACCAACGCCGCCTTCATTCGCGGCATCGATGTCGATAGCCTGGGGTTCGATCCCGAGGCCATGGCGGAGAGGCTCGCCACCGCCTGCCGCGAGTCGTCCGAGACCTACTCCTGGAGCTTCGAGACCCCGTGCATGACCCGCTTTCGTACTGAGCGCCTGATGGCTCCCGCCGAGGCGGAGGTGGCGGCGGAGGCCGGGGCCCGGCGATGAAAGACGCCGTTCTCGATGCCGTGGAGGGCTCCGCGGTGGATTACGCTCCCGGTCTGGAGAAGGCCTTTTCCTTCATTCCGGCGGAGCGCACGGCCGAGCGGCTGCGGGTTGAGGGAAAAATCCCCGCCTTCCTGCGCGGCACCTACTATCTGAACGGCCCGGCCCGCTTCGCCCGCGGCGACGTGCGCTACCGGCACTGGCTGGACGGCGACGGCATGGTCTGCGCCCTGCGTTTCGGCGGTGACCGCGACGGCAACGAGGGAGCCCATCTCACCGCCCGCTTCGTGCGCGGCACCAAGCTCGCCGACGAGGAAGCCGCCGGCCGGGCCCTCTACCGCGCCTTCGGCACCTCGTTTCCGGACGACCGGCTGGTGCGGGGCATCGCGTTGGAGTCGCCGCTCAACGTCAGCATCTACCCGTTCGGCGACACCCTCCTGGCCTTCGGCGAGCAGGGGCTGCCGTGGGAGCTCGATCCGGAGACCCTGGAAACCCGGGGCGTCTTCACCTTCGGCAGCGCCTTGAACCCGGTAACCCCGTTCGCGGCCCACCCGAAGATCGACCCTGAAACGGGAGAGCTCTTCAACTTCGGCGTCTCCTTCTCCGCCGCTCAGCCGAGCCTCAACCTCTACCGCTTCGGCGCCACGGGCGACCTGATCTACCGCCGCCGCCTGGCTTTGCCGGAGCCGCGCTCGCTCCATGACTTCTGCCTCGCCGGCCGGCACGTGGCCTTCTTCCTCGGTCCCTACCGGCTGGACATGGATGCGCTGCGCGAGGGTCACACCCTGCTCGACTCCCTGCGCTGGGAGCCGGAGCGGGGGAGCCACCTGCTCATCGCCCGCCGCGACGACGGCGAGGCCGTGGCCACCGTGCCGGTGGGAGAGCGCTACGTCCTCCACGGCATCAATGCTTTCGAGGACCCCGCGAACGAAGATCGCCTGATCGTCGACGTCCTGGAGCTCGACCGCCCGGTCTACGATCAGTACAACGTCCCCGATCTGTTCCCGGACGTCGCGCCCGGCCGCCCCGTGCGGCTGACGGTGGACCTGCGGACCGGCACTCTCGTAGACCGCTTGGAGATCGCCTACGACAAGGCTCCCGATTTCCCCGCCATCGATCCCGATCTCGCGGGCCGGCCCTACCAGGACTTCTGGATGCTGGGCATCTCGCACACCGGCAGCCCGGGCCGCAAGACCTTCGACCAGCTCGTCCACGCCTCCTGGGCGCACCCCGACCGCGTGGACATCTGGCAGGCACCGCCCGGCAACTACCTGGGCGGCGAGCCCGCCTTCGCCCCCGATCCGGCCGATCCCGCCAACCACGGAGCCGTGATCTGCCAGCGCTTCGACGCCACGACGGGAGCGAGCGCCTTCCTGGTGTTCGACGCCTTCGACGTCGCCGCCGGGCCGGTCGCCGTGCTGCCTCTCGGGCAGCCCCTCCATCTGGGATTTCACGCGCTATTTGCTAAATTTACTTGAGTCACGTTAGATAACAGCAAGATTCTGCAAGAGATCCTTTGATCTCTCTGCTAAGGTGCCGTCGATGGGACGGCGCCTTTGGAAACCGATTGCTGAAGGAGAGATGGCAGAGGGCGCCTGGGGGGCCATCGAAGAGATCGCCTCCAGCCTCCAGTCTTTCATTGCCCTCCCCGAGCCCCCTCCCGTTCTGTGGTCCCGCCAGCCTGGCCGCGACCTCTCGCTGGCCGGCGGCTGGGCCGGGATCGCGCTCTTTTTTGCCGAGCTCGACCGGGCTCGGCCCGGCGAGGGCCATGACGAGCGGGCCGCGGATCTCCTGGCGAAGGCGGTCGAGGGGATGGCCGGCCAGCGGGTCCTCTCCAGTCTCTACGGCGGGTTTCCCGGGGTCGCTTGGGTTGTGGAGCATCTGGCCGAACGTCTCTTCGACAATGACGAGGACGCGGGGGAGGACGTCGCCGCCGCGCTCGCCCGGCTTCTCAGCCGGTCGCCCTGGACGGGAGAGTACGACCTCACCGCAGGTCTCGCCGGGTTCGGCGTTTTCGCCCTGGAGCGGTCGCCGCGCCACTGGGGTGAGGAGTGCCTGCGGTCCACCGTGGCCCGGCTCGCCGAAACGGCCGAGATCCGGTCCGGCGACGCGACCTGGCGGACCTCGGCGGACGCGGTGGCTCCCGAGCTTCGCGAGCAGTTCCCCGAGGGGAGCTTCAACCTGGGGGTCGCCCATGGGGTTCCGGGAGTGATCTCGTTCCTCGCCCGCGCCTGGGCCGCTGGGGTGGAGGAGGCCCGGCCGCTTGTCGACCGCGCCGTGCGCTGGCTGCTGGCGCAGAAGCTTCCCCCCGGAGCCGATTCGATCTTCCCCAATTACGCCTCTCCCGCACCGGCAGGCTCCCCGCGGCCCAGCCGGGTGGCCTGGTGCTATGGCGATCTCGGCATTGCCTGCGCTCTGCTCTCGGCCGCGGACGCCGTGGGGGACACCGGCTGGCTGCGGGAAGCTCTGGAGATCGGGCGCGCCACGGCGGCACGCACCCCGGAGAGCGAGGACCCCGCCGATGCATGCCTCTGCCATGGAGCGGCGGGGAACGGCCACCTGTTCAACCGGCTCTACCAGGCGAGCGGCGAGCGGATTTTCGCCGACGCCTCCCGCGCCTGGCTGCGATGGGCTCTCGGCCTGAGGCGCCCCGTCGCGAGGTTCGGCGGATTTCAATGCTGGGTGGAAGGCCCTGAGGGTGAGGGCTTTTACGACGATCCAGGCTTCCTGATGGGGGCCGCGGGGATTGGGCTGGTCTTTCTAGCCGCCGCCACGTCGCTCGCCCCTACCTGGGACCGTGTCCTCTTGATCTAAAGCAGGATTTTGACCGGGGCGAGCATACCGTCCGCCCCATCTAGAAGGAGAAGGCCATGAAGAAGAAGCTTCAAAAGCTGTCCCTGACCAAGGAGACCCTGCGAAGCCTCGAGGATCCGAGCCTCGAGCGGGTGGCCGGTGGTGCTACCGAAGCGGGAGTCGATACCTGTCCGGTTCTCCAGTGCAACGCCACCAACAACACCCGGCGCTGCTCGGTCTGTTGCGGTCCGTAGTTGCGGCATGAGCGCCTGCCGGGTACCGCACCGGTGCCCGGCAGGCGTTTTTCTCCTGGAGACATGATCACGATGCCCGAGCGACTCTGGCGCCCCATCCTGCAAGACCTCGCCGCCGAGCAGGCGCTCACGGTGGCTGAGGAGATTGGAGGCGCCCTGCTCGCCCTCTCCGCGGCTGGTCCGCGCTACTTCGCGCTCGCCGAGGTGGCCGGCTGGTCGCTCTTCCTCGCCCATCTGGATCGCGCGCTTCCCGGCCGTGGCTATCTCGACCGGGCGGCCGAGTTGCTGGAGAGATCGGTCGCGGACATGGGCCGGTCCTACTCGGGGGCTTGGCTTTACGCGGGATTTCCGGGCGTGGCGTGGCTGGTGGAGTACCTGAAGGGCTGGATCCTCGACGACGACGAAGAGGACGATCCAGGAGCGGAGATCGCCGCCTCCCTCCGCGACCATCTCGGCCTGACGCCCTGGAAAGGGGACCACGATCTGCTCACCGGGCTCGCCGGCCTCGGGGTCTATGCCCTCGAACGGTCGCCACGCCGGTGGGGTAGGGAGTGCCTGGAAAACGCCGTGGCCCGCCTTGCCGAGACGGCGGAGCGCCGGCCGGAGGGTGTCGCTTGGAGGACCTCGCCGGAGGTGATGGCTCCGGAGGTCGCGAAGCTGTTTCCGCAGGGCAACTTCGACATGGGAGTGGCCCACGGCGTGCCGGGGGTGGTCGCGGTGCTGGCCTTGGCGAACGCCGCCGGCGTCGGATGCCGCCCCCTCCTCGACGAAGCGGTAGCCTGGCTCCTGGCGCAAAAGCTGCCGCCGGGAGAACGGTCGATCTTCCCGCACGTCGTCGTTCCTGACCGTGCGCCGGGACCGAGCCGTCTCGCCTGGTGCTACGGGGACTTAGGGGTCGCCGCGTCCCTGCTCGTCGCCGCCCGCGCTACGGCCGAGCCCCCCTGGGAGCGGGAGGCCCTGGAGATCGCACGCACCTGCGCCCGCCGCCCCGAGGAGACAGCGGGCGTGGTCGACGCCGGTCTCTGTCACGGCGCGGCCGGCAACGCCCACATCTTCAACCGGTTTTTCCAGGCCACAGGCGATCTCCAGTTCGCCGAGGCGGCGCGGTTCTGGCTGAGCAGGACGTTCGCCCTGCGGCGCCCCGGCGAGGGGGTCGCGGGCTTCTCTTCCTGGGAGCCCGGTGACCAGGGGAGCCCGCGCTGGGAGGACGATCCCGGATTGCTCGGTGGCGCGGCGGGCATCGGGCTCGCCCTGCTCGCCGCCGCGTCGCCGGTGGAGCCCGGCTGGGACCGGCTGTTCCTGATCTCGATTCCGCCGCAGGGCTCAGGCCATCAATCCAAGGAGGATCGCTCTTGAACTGGGATGTCCCGTCGGTTGTCTCCCGCTCTTTGACGTTCGAGATCTCACCCACCGGAAAGCTGGTGGCCGCGGGTTCGCTCTCGCGCAAGCCGCAGGTGATGGAGCTCGATGCGCTACCGGTGCTGCTGGGCTTCGCCGGGGGCGCCACACCGCGAGAGGTTCTCAGCCGCCTGCAGCAGGAGTGGGAGCTTGACGAAAACGGCTTCGCTGAGGTTTTTCAAGCCATGTCCCGGCAGGAGCTGCTGCGGCCCGTCGGCACCCAAGAGGAGAGGCCGGCTCCGCCGGAGGCGGCGTTCGGCGACGTCCGCACTCACTTCTCGATGCTCAAGGATCCACTACGCGTGCTCAGCTACAGGTCGGCGATCGAGCGGCACGCCCGAGGCAAGACGGTCGTCGAGATCGGCTGCGGCACCGGCATCCTCTCGCTCTTCGCGGCGCGGGCGGGCGCCAAGCGGGTGATCGCCATCGAGGAGAGCGGGATCGCCGCAATGGCGGCGCGGATGTTCGCGGTCAACGGCGGCTCCGGTGTCATCGACCTGCGGGTGACCAACAGCCGCAACGTGGAGCTCGACGAGCCTGCCGACCTGATCATCCACGAGATCCTGGGGGTCGATCCCTTCGAGGAGAACCTGCTGCCCGTTCTGGACGACGCGCGCCGCCGGCTGCTGCGGCCCGGCGGCCGCCTCCTGCCGTACCGCCTGGAAGTTTGCTGCATCGGGGTGGAGTGGGAGGAGCCGGCGGCCGATCCAGGCCGGACGCTGGCCGAGGCGAAGGAGCTTCCAGGTCTCTACGGTCTCGACTTCGCTCCCTTGCTGGAAGCCCTCTCCGCCTCGGTTCCCCCGGCTCCCACCCGGACGTGGATCGGAGGCAAGGCGCGGTTCGAGCCGAAGATCCTCTCGGCGGAAAGCCGGTTCCTGGACCTCGACTTCCGCGGCGATGCCCTCGATCTCGCCGGCTGGGGCACCAAGGTGCCGCTACGCATCGTGCGCGAGGGGACGCTGGGGGCCGCCGTCCTCTTTTTCCGGGCACACCTCGACGAGCAGATCCAGCTAACCACTTCCCCGCTCGCCCCGCCCACCTGCTGGGGTTGGGACGTGCGGATCTTCTCGCACCGCGTCGCCGTGGTCCCCGGCGCCGAAGTCGCTCTCGATATTGAGCTCGTGCACCGATCCGGCGTGCAGAGCCTGACTGTCGACCTCGCGTGATCGGCCCGCCGGTTCGCCGGCCCAGGGGTTTGGCATAGACTTTCACCCGAGAGGTGATCCGTCTATGACCGAACCGCAGCCGTCCGCCAACGATCCGCTCGTCCGTATCGAGTGCCAGTGGTGCAAGAGCCAGAACCCGGGAACGGCGACCACCTGCCACTCCTGCGGCGCTCCGCTCGACGTCAAGAACCTGGTCAGCGACTCGGGATGGCGTGAGGCGCCGCGCCTGCGCGACATGACCGAGATCCAGTTCGGCTCCAGCACCTGCCAGGTGGAGGGGGAGATCGTGCCGGTGGCCGAGATCAATCTCGGAGCCGGCGACTCGATCTTCTTCGAGCACCACGTGCTGCTGTGGAAGGACGACGCCACCCGCATGAGCGTGCTGCCGCTGACCGGCGGCGTCAAGCGCGCCCTGGCCGGCATGCCGTTCATCATCAGCGTCGCCCACGGCCCCGGCCGCGTCGCCTTCTCGCGCGACGCGACCGGCGAGCTCGTCGTGCTGCCGCTCCATCCCGGCATGGAGCTCGACGTGCGCGAGCATGCCTTCCTGCTCTCCTCCCACACCATCAACTACACCTTCATCCGCATCAAAGGACTGCGCAACATCCTCTTCGGTGGCCAGGGCATGTTCATGGACCGCTTCGTCACCACCACCGCGCCCGGCCTGCTGCTCCTGCACGGCTATGGCAACGTTTTCGAGCGTACCCTCAAGCCGGGGGAGAGCATCCTCGTCGAGCCTGGAGCGTTCCTTTATAAAGATTCGGCGGTGACGATGGACGTCGAGCCGATCAAGCTCACCAGCGGCTTTTTCGGCGGCACCAGCATGAACCTCGCCCGCATGACCGGCCCCGGCCGCATCGGCATCCAGTCCATGTACGTCCACCACACCACCGAGTGAGAGGAGCCTGGCGATGAATGTCGATACGGGTTCCGCGGCGCGTTCCTACACCTGCCCCTGGTGTGGTCTGGCCGGCGACGGCAGCAGCCTCAACTGTCCGGCGTGCGGGGCGGCGATCGACGTGCGCTCGGTCGTCTCCAAATCGGGCTGGACGGAGCTGCCCGGCCGGCGCGACATGGCGAAGCTCCAGTTCGGCCACTCCGTCTGCCAGATCGAAGGCACCTACGTGCCGGTGGCGGACATGAACCTCGCGGCCGGCGACCGCGTCTACTTTTCCCATCACGTTCTGCTGTGGATGGACACCGTGGTGAAGGTCACCGCCATGTCGCTCAAAGGCGCCTGGAAGCGGATGCTGGCGGGCATGCCCTTGATCATGACGCAGGCCGAGGGACCGGGACGCATCGCCTTTTCGCGCGACGCGCCGGGCGAGATGATCGCGCTGCCGCTCCAGCCGGGCCAGGCGGTCGAAGTCCGCGAGCACCTCTTCATGGTGGCTACGGGTTCGGTGGCCTACGACTGGTTCCAGTCCAACATCTGGTTCACGACCAAGCAAGGGGACGAGACGGAGACGCACTATCCGTTGGGTATGCTGCTCGACCGTTTCCAATCGCAGTCCGTGCCTGGGCTCCTGCTCCTGCACGCCGCCGGCAACGTCTTCACCCGCACCTTGCAGCCGGGGCAGACGATCCTGATCAAGCCCACCGCCTTCCTCTTCAAGGACACATCGGTCCGCATGCAGCTTCACATCGAGCGCCCCTCCGGCACCTGGAGATCCTGGCGTTCCTGGGGGGACCGCTACCTCTGGCTGCGCCTCCACGGCCCCGGCCGGGTCGCCGTCCAATCCGCCTTCGAGCCTCTGGAGGACAACGGCCGCACGATCGTCAGCCACTCGCAGGCGACGCAGCGGCAGTGGTAGGGGGAGATCAGAGCTCGAAGGGCTCGCAGCCTTCGAAGGTCTTATGCTCGCGCCGCCTTTCCTCGGCACCGGGCAACTGCGCGAGCTGATCATTTACACGTTGGAATACCACCCAGAAGTTGTCGCCGGGCAGGATTGGGTTATCACGCACGATCTGGAGAGCTTCGGGAGTTGCGGGAATGTCCCAAGCCAGTTGGAAGTACTTAGGTGATTCGCTTGAGCTCATCTTTTTAACCTCCGCCAAATACTTCGTGCTTCGGCGCCAGGCGTTCCACGGGCAATCCCGCCGCTTCGCGGAGGGCGGCTTCGGTGTAGCGCTGGGCCATGATGCCTCGCCATTGAGTTTGGAAATCGGTGTTGTCCATGGGCGTCGCGGCCTTGCGGGCGAGCTTGGCGGCTTCGGTCAGGAGATCCGGAGTTGGCGTCTTGCCTACCAGGAGGCTTTCCGCGGCCGGCACGGATAGGGGAGCGGAGGAGACGGCTCCGAGATAGATCCTCGCCTGTGTGATCACTCCGGCGGGATCGGTCCACAGCGCGACGGCGGCGGAGAGGACGGCGAAGTCGATCGAGCCTCGGCGGCGGAGCTTCCAGAAGGCAGTGCCGCAGCGGTCGCCTGTGGCTTCAGCAGGAAGAATGAGATCGGTGAGAATCTCGTCCGGCCTTTTTACGAGATAGTCGATGCCATCGTTGCGGAAAAGGTTCTCGACCGGGATCGTCCGGTCGCCCTGTGCGGAGACGAGACGCACGCGCGCTCCCAGGGCGCAGGCCATCGGCGCGGAGTCCGAGGCGGTATGCGCCAGGCAGCGGGGCGAGCTCGTGGCGACCCAGCAGGTCGTCCCTGCTTCCTTCATGCAGTAGTCGATCGAGCGGCGCCACTCCTCGGTCTGGTTGTAGTAGGTGCAGCGCGTGTCCACACAGAGGTTGCCGCCGATCGTTCCCATATTGCGCAGCGGCGGCGACGAGATCGAGTGGACCGCCGTTGTGAACGCGGGGTAGCGCTGGCGCACGGCCGGATGGCGCGCCACGTCGTCCAAGAGCGTCGTGGCGCCGATGCGCACCTCGCCGTTGGCGTGAATGCCGTCCAGGCCTGGAATGCCCATGACGCTCACCACCGTCTGGGCTTTCTGGTGCCGGCGCTTCATGTTGGGCCACAGGTCGGTACCGCCGGCGACCAGGCGGACAGTCTCGCCCTCGGCGGCTCCCTCTCCGGCAAGGATGGCCCCGGCCTCTTCGAGGCTCTTCGCCTGGATATAGCGGAACTCGGGCAGTCTCAGCATAGGTCAGCGCGCTCCCTTCAGATCCGTCGTCAACGCCGCCTTGCCCTTTTTCAAGGCCTCTTCGCGCGACATCATCGTTCCGGACGCGGAGCGCATGCCTCCCCGCAGCTTCTCGCGATAATCGTTGATCGCCGTGCCGTCGCCGCCCTGCTCGGGCGTGGGAACCCGCAGATTTTCTCCGAAGTCCACCTCCGGGAAGCTACGAGGGCCGAAGCGCGGCTCCTGACCGTTCGCTTTCGCGTCCATCGCACGCAAAACCATGTGCGGATGGATCGGCACCTGGTCGACGCGCACGCCCACGGCGTCGTAAATGGCATTGGCGACCGCCGGCATGATGGGCAGCAACGGCCCCTGCCCGACTTCCTTGGCTCCGAAGGGGCCCTGAGGGTCCGGATCTTCGATCAGGTACGTGGTCACGGGCGGCATGTCCGCAAAGGTGGGGCTCTTGTATTCGAGGATCGACGGATGTCTGTGCACCAGGGCGTTCGACAGCTTTTTCGGCAGGCGGCGGAAGACCTGTTCTTCCATCATCACCTCGCCCAAGCCCATGTAGACGCTGCCTTCGACCTGCCCCATCACCAGCACGGGATTGAGCGACTTGCCGACATCGTGAGCGATCCAGACGTGCACGGGATTCCAGAGTCCCGTCTCGCGGTCGACCTCGACCTCAATCACCGACGCCGAGTAGGAGTAGGCGGGGGAGGGGCCGACGCCCGCGCCGCGATAACGGCCCGGCGAGCGCGGCGGAATATAGCTTCCCGTCGTGGCCAGCGTGCCGAAGCGGGCCTCGGTGGCAATCACGGCGTCCTGAAAACTGAGACTCTTCTCCGGGTCCTGCGCGTCGAACACCCGGCGCTCGGCGAAGACCAGTCTGGATTGCGGAACCTCGAGCTGCTGCGAGACGGCCTGGGCAATCAGATCCCGGGCTCGCTCGGCGGCCTGGAGCGCCGCGTTGCCCACCATCAGAGTGACGCGTGAGGAGTAGCTGCCGAGGTCGACCGGCGTCAGGTCCGTGTCCGCCACGCAGAGGCGAATATCGCCCAGCTCGACGCCCAGCACCTCGGCCACCACGGCGGCGAGAACGGAGTCCGACCCTTGGCCGATCTCGGCCTCACCGCAGAAGGCGGCGACGCCGCCGGAGCGGTCGAGCTTCAGCATCACGCCCGACTGTGGCATGTGATTCCAATAGATGGGCAGGCCCGCGCCGCAGAGATACGAGCCACAGGCGAGCCCCAGCCCACGGCCTTCGGGAAGCGATCCCCACCGTTCGCGAAAGCCGCTCCCCGCCACTACGGCTTCAATGCACTGCCGCAGGCCCATGGAGCCGATCTTCAGCCAGTTGGCCGTCACCGAGTTCGGCTCGGCCAGCATGTTGAGCCGCAGGTCCGCCGGATTCTTGCCCAGCGCCACGGAGATCTTGTCGAGCTGCACCTCGAAGCCGAAACGCGGCTGTGGCGTGCCATGGCCGCGCTTGGGACCGCACGGCGGCTTGTTGGTGAAGGCCCGCACGCCTTGGAACTCGTAGGCGGGCAATTTATAGGTCACCGTCTGCAGCGCGCCCGTGTAGTAGGTGGAGGCCACGCCATAGCTGCCGTAGGCGCCGCCGTCGAGGGCGGTGCGCAGGCGCTGGGCGGTGATCGTTCCGTCTTTCTTGACGCCGGTCTTCATCGCCATGAGCACGGGGTGGCGTCCGCGATGGCAGTAGAAGACTTCCTCGCGGCTGAGCGTGATTTTCACCGGCCGACCGAGCTTCAACGCCATCTTGGCGACCACGATCTCGTGATTGAACGGATCGCTCTTGCCGCCGAAGCCGCCGCCGTTGGAACAGGCCACGACGCGGATGCGCGCCGCCGGCAGCTCCAGCACTTTGGAGAGGGCGCGGTGCACGTAGTGCGGCGTCTGGGTGGAGGAGTAGAGCGTTACCCGGTCGTCGTCCTCGGGCACGGCGACGGCGGAGTGCTGCTCCATGGGAAGATGGGTATTTCCCTCGTAATAGAAGACATCTTCGAAGATCCGGTCCGCCTCTTCGAACCCTTTTTCTACCTCGCCGAAGGTCATGGAAACCACCTTGTGTAGATTGCCATGATCGCCGTAGTCATGAATCCGCGGCTCCGGATGGGCAATGGCATCCTCGATGGATGAGATCGTCGTGAGCGGCTCGTACAATATCTTGACCCTCAAGGCCGCCTCATACGCCGCGTCCTCCGTGATGGCCGCGACGGCTACGACGGGATCACCCACGAAGCGGACACGATCCGGGCAGAGGGCGTGCTCGTCCTGCGAGACGGGGAGGATGCCGAAGGGGATTGGAACGTCCTTGCCGGTGAGAGCGCCGAGATATCCCGGAACTTTCTCGGCCTCCGATAAATCGATCGACAGGATGTTCGCGTGCGGTACGGTCGAGCGCACCAGCCGGGCGAAACACATCCGGGGAAACGCGAGATCGTCCGCGAACCGCGTGGCGCCGGTGACTTTGGCGCGTCCATCCACGCGGCGGAACGGCTTGCCGATAATGTTCGGCTCGCGCTGCGGCTCGGGATCAGGTTTACGTAGGGGGTCGGCCATAGTGATCTACTCCTGAACGGGGATGGGCGAGCCGTAGAAGACCTTCTCTGGGGGAGTCCCATCCTCGCCACGCATCCGCGCGGCGGCCCATTCCACGCCTTCGACGATCTTGTGATAGCCGGTGCACCGGCACAGATTGCCCGCCAAAGCCTCGTTGATCTCCGCGGTCCCTGGTTTCGGGTTCTCCGCGATCAACGCCTTGGCCGTCATGAGGATACCCGGCGTGCAGTATCCGCACTGAGCAGCCCCGAGATCGGCAAGAGCGGCTTGGAGCGGATGAAGCTCGTTGCCATGCATCATCCCCTCGACCGTCTCAATCCGTTTCCCCGCCATGTCCGCGGTGAGGACTAGACAGGAGAGCACGGGCCGGCCGTCCACCAGGACGGTGCACGTGCCGCACTCGCCAAGCTCGCAGCCATGCTTGGTACCGGTAAGGCCGCATTCCTCGCGGAGGACTTCCAGGAGGGTATGGTGGGTGGGGAAGACGACGGGGCGGTTTTCGCCGTTGATGTTTAGTTTTAGGGTGGTTAGGTTGTTCATACTGTTTAGCGTCCTAGGCGGTCACCGACGCGCTCGCGCTGCTGACGCAGGCGCTGTTTGGGCGCCTCCGCTGCCATCTTGGCTCTCTTGGCGCATCGCAGCAGCCTCACGCGCAAAATACGCTATCAGTTCCTCGCGGGAGAGATTCTTGGTCTCCTCGTACATCGCGTCCCTGATGGCGCGGACCATCTCAACGGCTCGGATTGGGGTCTGTTCCATAGGTTGTTACCTCGCGAGGTGAATGGATTGAAAGCGATCTGTATCCTTGCTCCAGGTTTACAGCGTTAAACAGGCGGATCTTATCGAACCGGACGATGTGCTTAAAATTCCAACTCACCAGCACATCGACGCTCGCAACCGTAGCGAGCACGATGTGGAGCATGTCAGAGCGAAACTTAGGACCGAGCACTTTGTGTGACTCATAGGCCGCGAGTAGATCCAAGGCTTCGGCGCCCACCGGAATCGACTCTCCGACTAAAGCAAGCAACTCACTGTAAACAGCGCGTACGGACTCAGGTGCGCGTCGAAGCTCTGCCTCCAGTAGGGCGGAGAGAGTTGGCATGAATGTGCCGGCTCGAAAGTCTGCAATCAAACCGTTAGACCAAGGGGCAAACTCGGGCTCGAAACAACCGCCGAGCACAGAGGTGTCCAGGTAGATCTGTAGCTTCTTCATGCGTCGAACCTATTGGGGCTCATGAGTAGTGCTGCTGATCGTACGAAAGGCAGTCGGCATTCTTGTGCAGTTCATGGCTAGTGAATTCAATGTATGCAACCCAAATAGGTCGTGCCAAAACATGAGAGAGCTGCCGCTCTGAGTTTCTGAGGTGCGCTGTCCGCTATATGCAATGCATAGGATGCAATGTCAAGAGTGAATCCTTCTAGAAGAGGCTTATCAATGTCGACCTGATCTTGGGTGAAAAACTGACGCCTGACAGTTGACCACATCTCGAACCCGAGTCCGATATCTAAGTCTGGGTCATAACCTGAGTTGTGACCTGCCTTTACCGTCTTAGTTACAAGTCCAAGCTTCTCAAGCAGCATTACAGAGAGGGTGCGAGCTGCCAAGTCTGCAAGCTGAAGCCCTCCAACCGTTCGAGAGTCTTGATCTGCTAGCGCCTCAACTCTCGGTAAGCCAAGTTCACAGAGATTGGAACCTGAAAGGCAGATGCCTTCATCGAAAAATGCCGTGTGGGATTGGTCGAGCAGCCCGTTGCTGCTAATGATCTTGTGGAGTCCACGCAGAGCCTCTATGCCCAGATAGGTTCTTTCCGCCCGCGGGATAATGATTAGGCCAATTTTAGTCAATTGCAGGAGGCTAAATAATTTGTCCCTTAAGACTTGATAGAGAGGGCTTTCATCCATACGTGCTCTGCTCTTAAACTCGTCGATGCCTGGAGTCAGGCCCACTGAACAGATAGCTTGTTGTACTTGAGCCTCCATATTCTCGGCGGAGTAGACGAAGGCACCAAGAACAAAACCGGCCCTGTCGTGTATGCTTTCATCGAAATAGAAAAAACCCATGATGTTGCCAACCTAGTTGCAATCTACAGTTTATTTCTGCCCGAGCTCATGGAGTAAATTCCACGAGGAGAGAGTCGGGGCACCCTTCTCACGCCGCCACCCCCCGCACCAACATCTCCGCGCACTCCCTCCCGATCTGCCGGGCGGTTTTGCCGCCGTCGGGGCGGAACCATTTGACGGTCCAGTTCACGGCTCCCAGGATGGCCATGGCGCTGACCTTGGGATCGGTGGGGCGGAAGACCCCGGTCGCCATTCCTTCCTCGATGATTTCCCGGAAGGCGCGCTCGTAGGCGTCGCGGCGATCCTGGACTCTCCGGCGCCAGGGCTCGCTCAGGGCCTCGACCTCCAGATGGGCGAGGGAGCCGGGGATCTCTTCGTTGAGCAGGACGACGTGCTCCTCGATGAGCATGAAGAGCCGGCCGTTCGCCCGGAGCTTCTGGGTGCGCACCCGGTCCGCCAGCTCGAGGAGCGCCTCCAGGGTGTCTTCCTGGACGAAGGCGAGGAGCGCCTCTTTGTCCTTGAAGTAGTAGTAGAGGTTGCCGACCGCCATGTTGAGCTCCGTCGCGATGTCGCGCATCCCGGTGGATTGGAGGCCGCGCCGGCGGAAGACGCGCGAGGCCGCGTGGAGGATCTCGCGTTTCTTCTCTAGGGATTTCTGCTGCACGAGGGGGTCGGCTGAAGTTTGAACCATGGTTCAAACTTTGTCAGGAAGAAGGTTAGATGTCAAGGCGTGGCGCCTTGTGGCGGGATTTCTCCTATTGCTCCATGGGGCAGAAGGGGCTGTCCCCGCCCAGCCGCTTCGGTGGGCGGCGAGATTGGGCGTGGCAGACGGTCCGCGTGCCGTGGCATTCGTCACGAATGACCGGGCAGACGAGACGAATGACCGGGCTCACGGAAGGAATGCCGTGGCCTCGCCCGTCACCAACTACACCACGTGATCCGGGGCTTGGCGGCAGGGGGTGTCCGGATCGCCGTTTTCCACTTGCAGGGTGACGTGCTCGATGCCGAAGCGGTCGTGCATCTCGCGGGCGGCGTCGCGGTAGAAGCAGTCGTCCGGCTGGCGGTTGGGCATCACCAGATGGGCGGTCATCGCCGTCTCGGTGGTGCTCATCCCCCAGACGTGGAGGTCGTGGACTTCGCAGACCTGGGGCAGGCTCTCCAGGAACTTCTTCACCTCGGAGACCCGGATTCCCGGGGGAACGGCGTCGAGGGCGAGGTTGAAGGAGTCGCGCAGCAGCCCTGCGGTGCCGGCCAGGATCACCACCGAGATCAGCAGGCTCACAGCCGGGTCGAGCCACTCCCAGCCGGTCGCGAGGATGGCGAACCCCGCCAGCACCACGCCCAGCGACACGGCGGCGTCGGCCGCCATGTGGAGGAAGGCGCCGCGGATGTTGAGGTCGCCCTTGCGCCCGGCGGCGAAGAGCAGGGCCGTCGCGGTGTTGACGGCGATGCCGATCGCCGCCACCCAGATGAGGGTGCCGGCGGCCACCGGCGCCGGATTGCGCAGACGGCCGACGGCCTCCCAGACGATGGCGCCGACGCCCATCAGCAGCAGGACGGCGTTGAACAGCGCGGCGAGGGTGGTGGAGCGGCGCAGGCCGTAGGTGCGGCGCTCCGTCGGCACCCGGCGGGCGAGGACGATCGAGCCCCAGGCCAGCAGCAGCCCGAGGACATCCCCCAAGTTGTGGCCGGCGTCGGCCAGCAGCGCCAGGGAGTGGGAGAGGACACCCCAGATGGCCTCGACGACGACGAAGGACAGATTGAGCCCCACGCCGATCGCGAAGGCGCGCCCGAAGCTCGCGGGAGCATGGTGGTGGCCATGCCCCGCGTGCCCCTCGTGCGCCGCATGAGAATGGACGTGCCGGCCGGGGAGGGGCGCCGAGGGCTCGAGCTGCTGCGTCATCGCGATCTCCATCAGAATCTCCATCCCGGCTCTCTACTCAGACGCTCATCCAGACGGTGGCGTACCGCCGTAGTGGATTCGAAGCTTACCCCAGCGGGGAGACCGCGACTTGAATTTCTCTTGAAGTGTCCCGCTTCTCTTCTGCCCCGGCACCTTTGACACCAGGGACGCGGAATTGGGCGAACCTATTTCAAGTATGTACTTTTCTACCCTGCTTTCGTAAATATACGACCCGGAAGGTCGGCGCCGGCTCTTGTTTGCTGCCTCGACCTCAGGGGTCCCAACGTTTGTTGTCTCTTCTGGCGTCTAACGACGTCAGGTTTGTGCCGTCTCCAGGTGACTCCGAGGAGAGTTTGATGAAGAGCAGATGTGCTGTGGTTTTGGTGTCTTCGCTGACGCTGCTTTCCGCTGTGGGGGCCTACTCGCAGGAGCCCACGCAGATCAATCCGCCGCCGAACGTACCGCCGCCGGTCGGTGCGCCCGCGCATGTGGCGGGGCAGACGGACGTTCCGCAGGACCAGAACCATGTGGTCAACATCCACCGGTTCAGCAGCGCGCCGGTGATCGACGGCGACCTCGGCGATCCGGTATGGCAGGAGGGAAACCTTCTCACCAACTTCATCCAGCTCGAGCCCAACCTCGGCCAGCCCTCGACGCAGAAGACCGAGGTCTGGATGGGGTACGATTCGCGCAACCTCTACCTCGCAATTCGTTGCTACGACACGAATCCCGCCAAGCTGCTCACCGGCTCGATGCGCATCGACGCCGACCTGACCAATGACGACAACGTCAGCATCATCGTCGACACCTTCCACGACCGGCGTAACGGCTATCTGTTCAGCGTCAACCCGATCGGCGCCAAGACCGACGCCCTGATCCGCAACGAGGGCGAGGAGATCAATGTCGACTGGAACGGCCTGTGGAACGCGGTGACGCGCCGCGACGCGCAGGGGTGGACGGCCGAGATCGCCATTCCCTTCAAGACCCTGCGCTTCCCCAATACGCCGGAGCAGAGCTGGGGCTTCAACATCCGCCGCTTCAACCCGCGCACCCAGGAGGCTTCCTTCTGGAAGCCGGTGGGGCGCCATCCGGGCAACGCTCCCGGCTACAACATCGCGGAGTACGGCGAGATCAAGGGCCTGACCAATCTCGGCACCGCCGGCCGGTACCAGTTCACGCCCTACGTGATCGGCCGCGACGAGCGCGACTTTCACGTCAGGACCAAGGACACCATCGACGCCGGCGGCGATCTGAAGGTCAACATCACCTCGGATGTGACGGCGGACCTGACCATCCATACCGACTTCGCCGAGGTCGAGGCGGACCAGCAGCAGGTCAACCTCGAGCGTTTCAAGCTCTTCTATCCCGAGCAGCGGCAGTTCTTCCTCGAAGGCGCCAACCTCTTCTACTTCGGCGACCGTCCCGAGCCGTTCGACGTGCCGGAGAAGTTCTACTTCTTCTTCAGCCGGGTGATCGGCCTCGCGGAGGATGGCCGGGTGGTGATTCCGGTGACCGGCGGCGCCAAGGTGACGGGCCGGGCGGGCCACACCAGCATCGGCTTCCTCAACATGACGACCGAGGCGACCAACTACACCGACGCCGGCGGCAACCGCATCCACGAGCCGCAGACGAACTTCACGGTGCTGCGCCTGAAGCAGCAGCTCTTCGGCAGCTCGACGGTCGGCCTCATCGGGCTCAACAAGCAGCCGAACGGCGAGGACCACAACCGCGGCATCGGTTTCGACTGGGACTTCGCCTTCGGCAACCGGTTGTACACGGCCGGCTACGTGGCGCAGACCGATACGCCGGGCGTCGACAAGCGCGACAGCGCCTACTCGGGCGACATCGTCTACAAGAGCGAGCTGTTCCGCCTGCGCCACCGCTACACCAACGTCGGCGAGAACTTCAACCCCGAGATGGGCTTCCTCACCCGTGCCGGGATCATCAAGAACCACACCAACCTGCTGTCGACCTTCACGCTGCCGGACGACAACCTGCTGCGGCTGCACAAGATGACGCTGGTTCTCGACTCCAACCACATCACCGACCAGAAGGGGAACCTGCAGACGCAGCTCACCACCTACGAGGGAGGCTTCTCGACCCTCGCCTCGGGCGGCGTCGCGTTCCTCTACTACGACGACATCGAGAACCTGACGACGCCGCTGGCGGTCGCCAAGAACGCCGTCATCCCCGCCGGGCACTACCGTTTCAAGAGCCTGTTCACCGGCATCTCGTCCGGCTATGCCCACCGTCTCGGCTTCACCTTCTGGTACCACGACGGCGGCTACTACGGCGGCGACCGGTTGCGCACCTACTTGTCGGTGGTCTACCGGCCGTTCGACGGCCTCTTCATCGCCCCAACCTACGACCGGGTGCGGGTGGACGCCCCCTGGGGGCACTTCGTCACGCAGATCGCCCAGACCTCGGTCGACTACTCGCTGACGCCGACGCTGCTGGCCCGCGCGACCCTGCAATGGCGCGAGGGCGACAACTATCGCGGCAACTTCATGATCGACTGGACCTACCGCCCGGGCTCGGATTTCTTCATCGTCTACAACGACGTCCAGGACCTCGACGAGATTCGCCACGATTCCGGTTTCAGCCCGCTGTCGCCGGGCAAGACGATCATTGCCAAGGTGACCCGGCGCTTCGATTTCTGAGCGGCTGGAGAGGAGCAGGACCATGAGCGAAAAGCCAATCGATCCGCGTAGCGCCGCTTCCAGTCTGGTGGAGGTCCTGCGCTGGCGGGCCCATCACCAGCCCGGCCGGCGGGCCTACACCTTCCTGCTCGACGGCGAGGCGCGGGAGGTTCACCTGACCTATGGGGAGCTGGACCAGCAGGCGCGGGCGATCGCCGCCCGCCTGCAGGCTCTGGAAGCCGCGGGCGAGCGGGCTTTGCTGCTCTATCCGCCGGGGCTGCAATACGCCGCGGCGTTCTTCGGCTGCCTCTACGCGGGCTCGGCGGCGGTGCCGGTCTATCCGCCGCGGCCCAACCGGCCCGATCCACGAGTGCGCACGATCCTCGCCGATGCCCGGGCCCGGGTGGTGCTCACCACCTCGGCAATTCTGCCCAACGCCGAGCGGCTGCTGGGCGGCGAGCCCGGCGTGCAATGGCTGGCGACCGACGGCCTCGACGTCGAGGCGGCGGCCGAGTGGATCGACCCCGGGGTCGGCCCGGAGTCGCTCGCCTTCCTGCAGTACACCTCGGGCTCCACCTCGGCGCCAAAGGGCGTCATGGTCAGCCACGGCAACCTGATGCACAACGAGCGGCTCATCCAGCGCGCCTTCGGCACCACGGAGGAGTCGGTGGTGGTGGGCTGGCTGCCGCTCTACCACGACATGGGATTGATCGGAAACCTTTTGCAGCCGCTGTGGGCCGGCTGCCCGTGCGTGCTGATGTCGCCGGTCGACTTCCTGCAACGCCCCCTGCGCTGGCTGGCCGCCATCTCGCGTTACGGCGGCACCATCTCCGGCGGCCCGAACTTCGCCTACGACCTGTGCGCCCGCAAGGTGGGGAGCGCCGATCTCGCCGGGCTCGACCTGTCGCGCTGGCAGGTGGCCTTCAACGGCGCCGAGCCGGTACGGGCGGATACCCTGGAGCGCTTCGCGCAGGCCTTCGCCCCCTGCGGCTTCCGCCGCGAGGCCCTCTATCCTTGCTACGGCCTCGCCGAGGCGACCCTGTTCGTCAGCGGCGGCGCGCCGGGAGAGCCGCCGGTGACCGGCAACTTCGTGGCGGCGGAGCTGGAGCGTCACCGGGTGGTGGCGGCCGGGGAGGAAGGCGGCGCGCGCGCCCTGGTGGCGAGCGGCCGGGCCTTTTCCGGACCCGGCGGCCTGGAGGTCGCGATCGTCGACGCGGAGTCGCTGGCACGGCGCGGCGCGGACGAGGTGGGGGAGATCTGGCTGCGCGGGCCGAGCGTAACCGGGGGCTACTGGAGCCGCCTCGAGCTGACGGAAGGTTCCTTCCAGGCGGCGACGGCCGAGGGGGAGGGGCCGTACCTGCGCACCGGCGACCTCGGCTTCCTGCACGGCGGCGATCTCTACGTCGCCGGCCGCCTCAAGGACCTGATCATCATCCGCGGCCGCAACCACTATCCGCAGGACCTCGAGCTGACGGTGGAGAAGAGCCATCCGGCGCTGCGGCCCGGCTGCTGCGCCGCCTTCCCGGTGGAGGACGCGAGCGGCGAGGAGCGGCTGGTGGTGGTGCAGGAGGTGCGCCGCGACGCCCGTGAGGCGGACCTCGAGAGCGTGCTCGACGCCATCCGCCGCGCCGTGGCCGAGGAGCACGAGGTGATGCTCCAGGCGGCGGTGCTGATCCGCACCGCGACCCTGCCCAAGACCTCCAGCGGCAAGGTGCAGCGCCAGGCCTGCCGCGCCGCCTACCTGCGCGGCGACCTCGCCGTGCTCGCCGCCTTCGAGCAGGAGGCCGCCGGCACTCTGGAGCCGGGCCATGGCGAGACTTCCCAGACGGCCGATCTCTCGACCGAAGCGGGAGCGCGGGCCTGGCTGGCGGCCGAGATCGCCGCCCGCTCCGGCGTGGCGCGCGCCGCGGTGAGCGTCCACGAGCCGCTGTCGCGCTTCGCGCTCGACTCGCTGCACGCCATGGAGCTGGCCCACGCCGTCGAGGAGCGGCTCGGGTTGCCGGTGCCCATGGAGAGCTTCTTCGAGGGCGAGAGCATCGCCGGCCTGGTGAAGCGGGCCTTCGCGGCCGCCGGCGCCAATGCCAGGGCCAATACCAGTGCCAATACCGCCGGTGCCGCGACCCTGGCGGCCGTCCCGGATCTCCCGGCGGCCGCGGACGAGGAGGCCGAGCACCCTCTGTCCCACGGCCAGCGGGCGCTCTGGTTCCTCCACCAGCTCGATCCCGGGAGCTCCGCCTACAACGTACCCGGGGCCATCACTCTCGAAGGCGAGCTGGACGCCGAGGCGCTACGCCGGGCCTTCCAGGGGCTCGTCCGCCGCCACGCGGGGCTGCGCTCCACCTTCGCCGCGCCGCTGGGCGAGCCGGCGCAGCGCATCCATCCGGAGCTGGAGATCCCTTTCACCCAGGAGAGCGCGGCGCGCTGGAGCGGCGAGGCGCTGGCGGAGCGCCTGTCGGAGGAGGCCGAGCGGCCGTTCGACCTGGCGGCCGGGCCGCTGATGCGCGTCCACCTCTTCGCGCGCTCCAAGCAGGAGCACGTGCTGCTGGTGGTGGTGCACCACATCGTCACCGATTTCTGGTCGCAGGCGGTGCTGCTCGAAGAGCTGGGGCAGCTCTACCAGGCCGAGCTGGCGGGCGAGCCGGCGAGCCTGCCGGCACCGGCGCGGCGCTACGCCGACTTCGTGCGCTGGCAGCGCGAGATGCTGGCCGGCGAGCGCGGCGCGCGGCTGCGCGGCTACTGGCGCGAGCGCCTGGCCGGCGAGCTGCCGGTGCTCGACCTGCCGATCGACCGGCCGCGCCCGCCGGTACAGACCTTCGCCGGAGCCACCATCAGCCGGCGGCTGCCCGCCGGCCTCGCGGACCGGCTGCGCGAGCTGGGCCGCGAGCGCGAGGCGACGCCGTTCATGACCCTGGTCGCCGCCTTCCAGGCCCTGCTCTACCGCTACACCGGCCAGGCGGACCTGCCGGTGGGCGTGCCCACGGCCGGCCGCGGCCGGGCGAACCTCGCCGGCGTCGTCGGCTACTTCGTCAACCCGGTGGTGCTGCGCAGCAGCCTGGCGGACAACCCCACCTTCGAGGAGCTGCTGGCGCAGGTACGGGGCCATGCCCTGGGCGCCCTGGAGCACCAGGACTACCCCTTCCCGGTGCTGGTCGAGGAGCTGCAACCGGAGCGCGATCCCAGCCGCTCGCCGCTGTTCCAGGCCATGTTCGTGCTGCAGCGGGCGCCGCAGATCCAGGGACAGGACCTGACGCCTCTGGCCCTCAACGAGCCGGAGGCGCGGCTCGTCCTCTGCGGCCTGCCGGTGATCTCGACGCCGCTGCCGGAAAGGTTCGCGCAGTTCGACCTCACCCTGACCATGGGCGAGGTCGGCGAGCTCGGCGGTGGCCTCGTCGCCGCCTTCAACTACAACTCCGACCTCTTCGACGCCACCACCATCTGGCGGCTGATCCATCACTTCGAGACGCTGCTGGCCGGTATCGCCGCGGCTCCGGCCTGCCGGCTGGCGGACCTGCCTCTGCTCACCGGCACGGAGCGCCACCGCCTGCTGGTGAAGTGGAACCACACCCGCGCCTGGTATCCGGAGGAGGCGCTGCTGCGCGACCTCTTCGAGCGCCAGGTGGACCAGACGCCGGACTCGCCGGCCGTCATCTTCCACGAGCGTGAGACGACCTACGCCGAGCTCGACCGGCGGGCCAACCGGCTCGCCCGCCACCTGCTGCGGCTCGGCCTCGCGCCGGAGGACCTGGTGGGCATCTTCCTCGAGCGCTCGCACCCGCTGGTGGAGTCGATCCTCGGCGTCCTCAAGACGGGCGCCGCCTACGCGCCGCTCGACCCGGAATACCCGAAGGACCGGCTCAGCTTCATGCTCGGCGACTCGAAGGCGCGGGTGGTGATCACCGAGGAGCGGCTGCGCCCGCTGCTGCCCGAGGGCGTGCCGGTGCTGTGCCTCGACACCCTCGCGGCCGCGATCGCCGGCGAGAGCGCCGAGCGCCCGCGCCGCCGCGGCCACCCGCAGAACACCGCCTGCGTCGTCTACACCTCGGGCTCGACAGGCAAGCCCAAGGGAGTGGCGCTGACCCACCGGGGGATCGTCAACCTCGTCGTCTCCTTCATCCGCAGCTACAGCCCGGGCGAAGAGGACCGCATGCTGCCGCTGACCTCGGTGGCCTCGGCGAGCTTCGTGGGGGAGATCTTCCCCATCCTCTGCGCCGACGGCGCCCTGGTGCTGCCGGACCGCGAGGAGATCCTCGACTCAGGCCGGCTCATCGAGCTGATCGCGCGCGCCGGCGTGTCGATTCTCTCGACCGTGCCGTCGCTCATCGCCACCCTGAACGCGATGAAGGACGAGCTGCCGCGGCTGCGCCTCATCCTCTGCGGCGGCGAGGCGCTGACGGCGGGCGACGTCGACCACATCCTGGAGTCGGCGACCATCGTCAACGGCTACGGCCTCACCGAGACCACCGTCTGCTCGACGATCCACACGGTGAGCCTGGCCGACGTGCAGTCGGGCGGCACGCTACCCATCGGCCGGCCGCTGATGAACCACAAGTTGTACATTCTCGATCCCGAGCTGAACCTGATGCCCATCGGTTGCGCGGGCAAGCTCTACATCGCGGGCGACGGGCTGGCCCGCGGCTACTTCGACAACCCCGAGCTCACCGCCGACCGCTTCGTGCCCGACCCCTACGGCGACGGCGAGCGGATGTACCGCACGGGCGACCTCGCCTCCTGGCTGCCGGACGGCAACATCGCCTACCGCGGCCGCCACGACCACCAGGTGAAGATCCGCGGCTTCCGCATCGAGCTGGGGGAGATCGAGACGGTCCTCGGCGCTCACCCGGCCGTGGAGCAGACGGCGGTGGTGCCGGTGGCTGAGGCGGGCGACAAGCGGCTCGTGGCCTACCTCGTGGCCTCGGCGCAGCCGGCGCCGACGCCGGGCGAGTTGCTCGCCTGGCTACGCCAGCGGCTGCCGGAGTACATGGTGCCGTCGGCGTTCGTCGTGCTGCCGGCCCTGCCGCTGTCGCCCAACGGCAAGGTCGACTTGCGCGCGCTGCCGGCGCCGGAGCGGGTACGGCCGGAGCTCGAAGCCGCCTACGCGGCGCCGAAGAGCGAGCTGGAGCGCATCATCGCCGCCGTCTGGCTGGAGGCGCTGGGAGTGGAGAAGGTGGGTATCCACGACAACTTCTTCGACCTCGGCGGCCACTCGCTGCTGCTCGCCAAGGTGCACGCCCGGCTGCGCGAGGTGTTGGAGCGCGACCTGTCGCTGGTCGACCTGTTCAAGAACCCCACCGTCTCGTCGCTGGCGGCGGCCCTCAGCCGGCCGGCGGCGCCGGCGAGGCGGGCCGAGGCGGAGCGCCGGCGCTCCGCCCCTGCGCGGTCCGCCGAAGGGCGCCAAGGCCAGTCCCCGCGCCAGGCGCGCCAGGAGACGGACGAGATCGCGGTGATCGGCATGGCCGGCCGCTTCCCGGGAGCGAAGACGGTCGAGGAGCTGTGGGACAACGTGCGCTCCGGCCGTGAGGCCATCCGCTTCTTCACCGACGAGGAGATGCTCGCCGCGGGCGTCGATCCGGACCTCGTGGCCAACCCCGACTACGTCAAGGCCAAGGGGATCCTCGGCGACGTCGACCAGTTCGACGCCGGTCTCTTCGGCCTGTCGCCGCGCGAGGTGGAGCTGATGGACCCGCAGCACCGCCTGTTCCTGGAGTGCTGCTGGGAGGCGCTGGAGCGGGCCGGCTACCTCTCCGGCAAGCCGCTCGCCGGGGTCGGGGTGTTCGGCGGCGCGAGCATGAACACCTACCTGATCACCAACCTCCTGTCGCACCTGGAGCTGGTGGCTTCGGCGGACACCCTCGCGGCCTCGCTGGGCAACGACAAGGACCCGCTGACCTCGCGCATCTCCTACAAGCTGAACCTGAAAGGGCCCAGCATCACCATTCAGAGCGCCTCGTCCACCTCGCTGGTGGCAGTGCACGTGGCGTGTCAAAGCCTGCTCAACCGCGACTGCGACATGGCGCTGTCAGGCGGCGTCTCCATCCACCTGCCGGAGGTCTCCGGCTACATGTTCCACGAGGGCGGCACCACCTCGCCGGACGGCCACTGCCGCACCTTCGACGCGCGCGCCAAGGGCTTCGTCAGCGGCCATGGCGCGGGCATCGTGGTGCTCAAGCGGCTGGCCGACGCGCTGCGCGACGGCGATCACATCCACGCCGTGATCAAGGGCTCGGGCTGCAACAACGACGGCTCGCTCAAGGTCTCCTACACGGCGCCGAGCGTCGACGGTCAGGTGGAGGTCTACTCTACGGCCTACGACAACGCCGGCGTGACGCCGGACACCCTGACCTACGTCGAGTGCCACGGCACGGCGACGCCGATGGGCGACCCGATCGAGATCGCGGCCCTCACCCAGGCCTTCCGCGCCCACACCGACCGGCGCAACTTCTGCGCCATCGGCTCGCTCAAGTCCAACATCGGCCACCTCGACTCGGCGGCCGGCGTCTGCGGCCTGATCAAGACGGTGCTGGCGCTGGAGCACAAGCAGATTCCGCCCAGCCTGCACTTCGAGCGGCCGAACCCGCAGATCGACTTCGAGAACAGCCCGTTCTTCGTCAACACGACGCTGCGCGACTGGGAGACGGACGGCCTGCCGCGGCGGGCGGGCGTCACCTCGCTGGGCATGGGCGGCACCAACGCCCACGTCATCGTCGAGGAGGCGCCGGCCCTGGAGCCCTCGGGCCCGTCGCGGCCGCTGAAGATGGTGGTCCTCGCGGCCCACACGGCCGAGGCCCTGGAGGACGCCACCGGGCGGCTGGCGGACTTCCTGGCCCGCAGCCCGCTGGTGGACCTGGCGGACGTCGCCTACACCCTGCAGATGGGGCGCCGCCCCTTCGCCCACCGGCGGGCGCTGCTCGCCGCCGACCTGGAGGACGCGGCCCGGGCGCTCGCCGCCCGCGATCCGCAGCGGCTGCTCACCCAGCAGGCGGAGGCCGGCGACCGGCCGGTGGTCTTCATGTTCACCGGCCAGGGCTCGCAGTACCCCAACATGGGGCGCGGCCTCTACGACTCCGAGCCGGCCTACCGCACCGAGGTGGACCGCTGCTGCGAGCTGCTGCGCCATCACCTCGGGCTCGACCTGCGGGACCTACTGTTCCCGCCGGCGGACGACGCGGCGGCCCTGGAGGCGGCGGCGGAGCGGCTGAAGCAGACGGCCATCGCCCAGCCCGCCCTCTTCGTCGTCGAGTACGCCCTCGCCACCCTGTGGATGCAGTGGGGCGTGCGGCCGCAGGCGATGATCGGCCACTCGCTCGGGGAGTACGTGGCGGCGTGCCTGGCGGGCGTCTTCACCTTGCGCGACGCCCTGTCGCTGGTCGCCATGCGCGGCCGGCTGATGCAGGGCCTGCCGCCGGGCGCCATGCTGGCGGTGCCGCTGCCGGAGGCGGACGTGATGCCGCTGCTGGCGGGCACCGGCCTGTCGCTCGCGGCCATCAACCGCCCGTCGCTCTGCGTCGCCGCCGGGCCGGCGGAGGCGGTGGAGGCGCTGCGCGCGGAGCTGGAGGCGCGGGGGATCGAGGGGCGCCCGCTGCACACCTCGCACGCCTTCCACTCGGCGATGATGGACCCCATCCTGAAGCCGTTCGGCGAGTGGATGTCGAACGTGCGCCTGTCGCCGCCGCGGCTGCCCTACATCTCGAACTTGACCGGCACCTGGATCCGCGCCGAGGAGGCGACCGACCCGGCCTACTGGGCGGAGCACATCCGCTGCGCGGTGCGCTTCTCGGAGGGCATGGCCGAGCTGCTGGCCGAGCCCGACCGCTTGTTTCTGGAGGTGGGGCCGGGCAACGTGCTCACCACCCTCGCGCGCCAGCATCCGGCGCGCACGCCGCGCCACGCCGTGCTGCCGTCGCTGCGCCACCCACGGGAGAAGGACGAGGACCTCGCCTTCCTGCTGGGCTCCTTCGCCCGCCTCTGGCTGGCCGGCGCCGAGGTCGACTGGAGCGGCTTCCACGCCCACGAGAAGCGGCGGCGGGTGCCGCTGCCCACCTACCCCTTCCAGCGCCAGCGCTACTGGGTGGAGCCGCGCCACGACTCCCGGCCGCGCGACGCCGGCAAGCGCCGCCGCGACCTCGGCTCGTGGTTCTACGCCCCGGTGTGGAAGCGCACGGCCCCGGCGCTGCCGGCGGTTTCGGGACTGCCTGACGGCGACGACCGCCCGTGGCTGATCTTCGCCGATGGCTGCGGCCTGGGCGGCGAGGTGGTGCGGGTGCTGGAGCAGCAGGGGAGGAAGGCGCTGCTGGTGACCCCGGGATCGAGCTTCTCCCGCACCGGCGAGCGCGGCTTCACGGTCGACGCCTGGAGCGCCACGGGCTACGAGGCGCTGCTGACGGAGCTCGACCGGCTCGGGCTCAAGCCGGGCGCCGTGCTGCACCTCTGGGGCGTGACTCCGGGCGGCTCGCGCGAGGAGGGCGATGACCGCTTCGCGGCGCTCGACCGCGGCCTGGAGCTGGGCTTCTACAGCCTGATCTTCCTCGCCCAGGCGCTGGGCAAGCGCGCCGCCAACCCGGTGCGCATCCTGGCCGTCACCAACGGTCTCCAGGCGGTGACGGGGGAGGAGGAGCTGGCACCTGAGAAGGCGCCGGTCCTCGGCCCCTGCCGGGTCATCCCCCGCGAGTACCCGCACCTGGCCTGCCGCAGCCTCGACCTCGTGCTGCCGCGCACCAACGGCGACAGCCTGCTGCGGCTGGCGGCGCGGGTGGCCGCCGAGCTCGATCCGGCGGCGGGCTGGGAGTCCGAGGCGGCGGCCGATGCCGTCACCGCCCTGCGTGGCAGCTACCGCTGGGTGCAGGACTGGGCTCCGGCGCCGTTGCCGCAGGAGCCCGGGCTGCCGGCCCGCCTGCGCCCGAAGGGGGTCTATCTGATCACCGGCGGCCTGGGGGCCCTGGGGCTGGAGGTCGCCGGTTTCCTGGCGCGCGAGGCGTCGGCCCGCCTGGTGCTGGTGAGCCGGCGGCCGCTGTCCGATCCCGCCCGGGTGCGGGAGCTGGAGGCGGCGGGCGCGGAGGTGATGGTGGCGACCGCCGACGTCGCCGACCCGTCGGCGCTCGGCGAGGTGGTGGCGGCGGCCGTGGCCCGCTTCGGGGCCGTGCACGGCGTCGTCCACGCCGCGGGCCTCGCCGGCGGCGGCATCGTGCAGGTCAAGACGCGGTCGTCGGCCGAGGCCGTGCTGGCGCCCAAGGTGCGGGGCGCCCTGGCGCTCGACGCGGTGTTCCGCGGCCGGTCGCTGGACTTCATGGTCCTCTTCTCTTCGATCACCGCGGTGCTGGCGCAGCCGGGGCAGGCGGACTACACGGCGGCCAACGCCTTCCTCGACGCCTTCGCCCAGGAGCGCTCGGCGCGCGGCGAGATCACCCTGTCGCTCGGCTGGGACGCCTGGCGGGAGGCGGGCATGGCGGTCGACACCCAGGTGCCGGCGGAGCTCCAGGAGTGGCGCCGGCAGGAGCTGAAGATGGGCATGACCAGCGCCGAGGGAGTGGAGGCCTTCCGCCGCGCCCTCGCCGCCTTCTGCGGGGCGTCGCCGTGGCTGATCGTCTCCACCCACGACTTCGCCGCCCGCCTGGAGCGCAACGTCGCCTCGCACGTGCTGCTGGAGCTGGAGCGGGCGCAGGCGCCGCGCGCCTCCCATCCGCGGCCGGCGCTGGCCAACTCGTACGTCGCGCCGCGGAGCGACGCCGAGCGGCGCATCGCCGCGGTCTGGGCGGAGCTGCTGGGCATCGAGCAGATCGGCATTCACGACAACTTCTTCGACCTCGGCGGCAACTCGCTGATGGCCATCCGCATCATCTCGCGGCTCAAGGCCGAGCTCGGCGTCGACGTCTCCGAGGTCAGCATCTTCGAGGGGCCGACGATCGCCTCGCTCGCCCTGCTGCTGGAGCCCGAGGCGGCGGCGGTGGTGGCGACGGCGGCCTTCGAGGAGCAGGTGGACCGGGGCGAGAGGCGGCGGGCGGCGAGGCGAGGCCGGCGGGCCCCGGCGGAGGTGTAGGCGGCGATGGCGAACGAGGCGGAGACCTTCGACAACCTGGAAAACCAGATCGCCATCGTCGGAATGGCCGGGCGCTTCCCCGGCGCCCGCGACGTGCGGGCCTTCTGGCGCAACCTGAGGGACGGGGTGGAGTCGGTTGAATTCCTGCCCGGAAACCCTGGCGATCCCTCCTGGGTGCCGGCGGTCGCCAGCCCTGAGGGAATCGACGAGTTCGACGCGCCGTTCTTCGGCATCAGCCACCGCGAGGCCGAGGTGCTCGATCCGCAGCAGCGGCTCTTCCTGGAGACCTGCTGGGCGGCGATGGAGGACGCCGGCCGCGCGCCAGGCACGCCGGCCGGCGTGGTGGCGGTCTACGGCGGCGCCACCACCAGCACGTACCTCCTGTTCAACCTCGCCCGCAACCCGCAGGTGCTCGCCTCGGTCGACCCGTTGCAGCTCATCATCGGCAACGCCGTCGACTCGCTGGCCAGCCGCGTCTCCTACAAGCTCGACCTCAAGGGGGCGAGCCACGCCGTGCAGTGCGCCTGCTCGACGTCGCTGGTGGCCGTGCACCTCGCCTGCCAGGCGCTGCTCAACCAGGAGTGCGACATGGCGCTCGCCGGCGGCGTCTCGATCAACGTCGCGCAGCGCCGGGGCTACCGCTACCAGGAGGACTCGATCCTCTCGCCCGACGGCCACTGCCGGGCCTTCGACGCCGGGGCGCGGGGCACGCTGTTCGGCAGTGGCGTGGGGGTGGTGGCGCTCAAGCGCCTCGCCGATGCCTTGGCCGACGGCGACCCGGTGCGCGCCGTCGTCCTCGGCTCGGCGGTCAACAACGACGGCGCGGCCAAGGCGGGCTACACGGCGCCTAGCGTCGACGGACAGGCGGCGGTGATTACCGAGGCGCTGTCGGTGGCCGGCGTGGGCGCCGACTCCATCTCCTACCTGGAGGCCCATGGCACGGGTACGGCGCTGGGCGATCCGATCGAGGTGCTGGCACTCGGCAAAGCCTTACGCAGCCGGCAAGGGCGAAAGGGCTGGTGCGCCCTGGGCACCGTCAAGACCAACATCGGCCACCTCGACATCGCCGCCGGCGCCGCCGGTCTGATCAAGACCGTGCTCGCCCTGGAGCACCGGCAGATCCCGCCCAGCCTGCACTACGAGCGGCCGAACTCGCGCATCGACTTCGCGGCGAGCCCGGTCTACGTCAACCGCGAGCTGGCGCGGTGGCCGGTCGGCGAGGAGCCGCGGCGGGCCGGGGTGAGCGCCTTCGGAATCGGCGGCACCAACGCCCACGTGGTGCTGGAGGAGGCGCCGGAAAGGCCCGCGCGCCCGGCGTCCGCCGGATGGCATCTGCTGGTGGTCTCGGCGAAGACCGAGGCGGCCCTGGCGGCGGCGGCGGGCAACCTCGCGGCGCACCTCCGTGAGCACCCGGAGACCGACCTCGGCGACGCCTCGTTCACCCTGCTCGCCGGGCGGCAGGCGTTCGACCGCCGGCTGGCCGTGGTCTGCCGGGACACCGCCGACGCCGCGAGCCGCTTGGAGTCTCTGTCCTCGCCCGAGGACCCCGAGGCGAGTCCCTTGGTGGAGATGGGCCGCCGCTGGGTCTCCGGCGAGCCCCTCGACGTCGCCAGGCTCTTCGCCGGTCAAGAGCCGCGGCGCATCTCGCTGCCCACCTACCCGTTCGAGCGTCACCGGTACTGGATCGAATCCAGCGAGACGCTCGCGGCGGCTCCGGTCGCGGCTGCCCAGATCCTTCACCCCCGGCCCGCCTTGGCAACGCCCTTCGTGGCGCCGCGCGGCGAGGTCGAGGAGCGGGTGGCCGCGGTGTGGCGCGAGGTGCTGGGGCTCGCCGAGGTGGGAGCGCACGACAGCTTCCTGGAGCTGGGGGGCGACTCGCTGCTCGCCACCCGGCTGATGGCGCGGCTGCGTGAAGAGTTGGAGGCCGACCTCGCCATGGACCGGCTGTTCGCCGAGCCGACCATCGCCGCCGTGGCCGCGGCCCTGGTGGAGGCCCGCGCCGGCCAGGCGGGGGACGACGATCTCGCGCGGCTGCTGGCCGAGATCGGCTCGCTTTCCGAGGATGAGCTGGAAGGGGAGCTCCATGAGTGATCTCGATCAGGCCCTGAAGAACCTGACGCCGAGGCAGCGCGACCTGCTGCTGCGCCGGCTGGAGAAGGAGGGGAAAGGCGCCGGCCGCATCCCGCGCCGGGGGCTGTCTGAATCTCCTCTTTCCTTCGCCCAGGAGCGGCTCTGGTTCCTCGACCGCCTGGAGCCCGGGAGCCCGCTCTACATCATTCCGGCGGCATTGGAGATCGAGGGGCGGCTCGACGTGGCGGCCCTCGCGGCCAGCCTGGGGGAGATCGTCCGGCGCCACGAGGCCCTGCGCACCACCTTCGCGGCCCGTCCGGAAGGGCCGGTGCAGATCGTCCACTCCGCGCCCGTCCTGCTGGAGATCCCAGTCGTCGATCTGCGTGGCCTGCCTGACTCCGAGCGGATCGCGCGGCGAATGGCCACCGAGGAGGCGCGGCGGCCGTTCGACCTCGCCCGCGGGCCGCTGCTGCGCGCCCTGCTCCTGCGCCTGGAGGACGAGCGGCACCTGGCCGTGCTCACCGTGCATCACATCGTCAGCGACGGCTGGTCGATGGGCGTGCTGGTGCGGGAGATCGCGGCGCTGTACCCAGCGGTCGCCTCGTCCTTCCCGGCCCTGCCCGTGCAGTACGCCGACTTCGCCGTCTGGCAGCGCGAGCGGTTGCAGGGCGAGATGCTGGAGCGCGAGCTTGCTTTCTGGCGTCAGACGCTGGCAGGCGCGCCGCTCGCCCTCGGCCTGCCCACCGATCTGCCGCGCCCCGCCGTGCAGACCTTCCGGGGCGCCCAGGCGGCGGTGCGGCTGGAGCCGGCGCTCGTCGCGGCCCTGCGTGAGTCCGGGCGGGCCTCGGGCGTCACGCTGTTCATGCAGATCCTCGCCGCCTTCGAGATCCTCCTCCAGCGCTGGACGGGGCAGGACGCGCTGCTGGTCGGCTCGCCTATCGCCGGCCGCGCCCGCGCCGAGGTGCAGGGGCTGATCGGCTTCTTCGTCAACACCCTGGTGCTGCGCGGCGATCTCGCGGGCGATCCCACGGTGGCCGAGCTGCTGGGACGGGTGAGGCGGACGGCGCTGGCCGCCTTCTCCCACCAGGAGCTGCCGTTCGGCCGGCTGGTCGAGGAGCTGCAGCCGGAGCGCGACCTCTCCCGCTCGCCGCTGGTGCAGGCGATGTTCGTCCTTCAGCCGGCGGAGGCCGAGGCGCTGGAGCTGCCGGGCCTCGCGATCCGGCCCCGCGACCTCGACACCGGCACCGCGAAGTTCGAGCTCACGCTCCACCTCGCCGAGGGCGCCGGGGAGGTCTCCGGCTGGCTCGAATACAACACCGATCTGTTCGCGCCGGCCACCGTGCGGCGGCTGGCCGGGCAGCTTGGAATGCTGCTGCGGGCCTTGCCTACGAGCGCGGAGCTGCCGCTCTCCGCCCTCCCCCTGCTCAACGCCGGCGAGGAGCACCAGCTCCTCGCGGAGTGGAACGACACGGCGGTGCCGGGCTGGTGGGCGCCGGAGCCGGGCACCCTGCACGAGCGCATCGCCCTCCAGGCGGCGCGGACGCCGGACCGTCCGGCGGTGACCTTCGAGGGCGAGTCGCTCACCTATGCCGGGCTGCTGGCCGCGGCGCGCCGGCTGGCCCGGCGGCTCCAGGAGCTGGGCGTCGGGCCGGACGTGGCGGTGGGCGTCTTCGCCGAGCGCTCGCTGGAGATGGTGGTGGGCCTGCTCGCCATTCTGGAGGCCGGCGGCGCCTATCTGCCGCTGGACCCGGCCTACCCGGCGGACCGGCTGGCCTACATGATGGCGGACGCGGCCGCGCCGGTGATCCTGATTCAAGAGCGGCTGCGCGAGAGATTGCCGGCGAACGAAGCCGTCGTGGTTTCGCTCGACGGCACCGTGGAGAAGACCGGCGGCGCCGATCCGACCGATCGGACCCATCCGTCCGATCCGGACAATCTGGCCTACGTCATCTACACCTCGGGCTCGACGGGGCGCCCCAAGGGGACGATGAACTCCCACCGGGGGATCGTCAACCGGCTGCTGTGGATGCAGGCACAGTACGGCCTCACGCCCGAGGATCGCGTCCTGCAGAAGACGCCGTTCAGCTTCGACGTCTCGGTATGGGAATTCTTCTGGCCGCTGATGACGGGAGCGCGGCTGGTGATGGCAATGCCCGGGGGGCACCAGGACCCCGCCTACCTCGCTGCGACGATCGCGGCGGAGGGGATCACGACCCTCCACTTCGTCCCCTCGCTGCTGCGGGTGTTCGTGGACGCGCCGGGCATCGAGGCCTGCGCTTCGCTGCGGCGGGTGATGGCGAGCGGCGAGGCGCTGCCGCTCGACGTGGTGCGGAGGTTCCACGAGCGGCTTTGTGCCGGGCTGCACAACCTCTACGGCCCCACGGAAGCGGCGGTCGACGTTACCTGGTGGCCCTGCGTGCGGGAGGACGGGCGCGGCATGGTGCCCATCGGCCGGCCGGTCGCCAACACGCGCATCGTCATCCTCGACCGCGAGGGCCGGCCGGTCTCCCCTGGGCGTGCCCGGCGAGCTGCACATCGGCGGCGTCCAGCTCGCCCGCGGCTACCTGGGCCGGCCCGGCCTGACGGCGGAGAAGTTCGTGCCGGACCCGCTGGCCGCGCAGTGGGGCGATTCGGGAGCCCGGCTCTACCGCACGGGCGACCTGGCGCGCACCCTGCCCGACGGCGCCGTCGAGTTCCTCGGCCGCATCGACCACCAGGTGAAGCTGCGCGGCTTGCGCATCGAGCTGGGGGAGATCGAGGCCGCCATCGTCGCCCTGCCCGGCGTGGCGCAGACCGTGGTGACCGTGCACACTGACAGGAACGAGAATGGGAACCAGAGATTGGTCGCCTACCTCGTCCTGGCCGGCGAGGCACTGGAGGCGACTGAGCTGCGCGACCGGCTGCGCCGCACCCTGCCCGACGCCATGGTGCCGGCGGCCTTCGTCGTCCTCGACGCCTTCCCGCTCACCGCCAGCGGCAAGGTGGACCGCAAGGCCCTGCCGGCGCCCGAGGCGACCCGCGAGGCCGCCTCGGATGTGGCCTGGACCGATCCGCGCAACGAGCTGGAGCGCGCCATCGCCGCCCTCTGGCGCGAGGTGCTCGGCCTCGACCGCGTCGGGGCCGGCGACAACTTCTTCGACCTCGGCGGCCACTCGCTGCTGGCGGCCCAGGTGCAGGTGCGGCTGAGCGCGGCGCTGGACCGCGAGATCGCCCTGCTCGACCTCTTCCGCTACCCGACGGTTGAGTCGCTGGCCGCCTTCCTCGGCGGCGCCGAAACGGCCTCGCCCGGGGCCGGGCTGGCGCGGGCGGCGGCGCGGCGGGACGCGGCGGGCCGTCCGAGAGAGGACATTGCGATCGTCGGCATGGCCGGCCGTTTCCCCGGCGCGGCGAGCGTCGAGGCCTTCTGGCGGAACCTGACCGGCGGCGTCGAGTCGATCACCTTCTTCAGCGACGAGGAGCTGCGAGCGGCCGGCGTCCCCGAGGCGGCCCTCAGCGATCCCAAGTACGTGCGGGCTCGCGGCGTGGTGGAGGGGGCGGACCTCTTCGACGCGCCCTTCTTCGGCTACAGCCCGCGCGAGGCCGAGGTGGTGGACCCGCAGCAGCGCCTGTTCCTCGAATGCGCCTGGGAGGCCTTCGAGGACGCCGGCTACGAGCCCGCGAGCTTCCCGGGCGACGCCGGCGTCTTCGCGGGCGCCGGGATGAATACCTACATCTTCAACTTCCTCGGCGATCCGGAGGTGCTCGACTCGGTCGGCAACTTCCAGATCATGATCAGTAACGACAAGGACTTCCTGGCGCCCCGGGTGTCCTACAAGCTGGGGCTGAAAGGGCCGAGCTTTTCCGTGCAGAGCGCCTGCTCGACGTCGCTGGTGGCCGTCCATCTGGCCTGCCAGGCGTTGCTGGCCGGCGAGTGCGACGCGGCGCTGGCGGGCGGCGTCTCGCTGCGCCTGCCGCAGGCCACGGGCTATCACCATTACGAGGGCGCCGTCTTCTCGCCGGACGGCCACTGCCGGGCCTTCGACGAATCGGCGGGCGGCTTCGTGGGCGGCAACGGCGCCGCCGTGGTGCTGCTGCGCCGCCTGGCGGACGCCGTGCGCGACGGCGATTCCATCCGCGCCGTCATCCGCGGCTCGGCGGTGAACAACGACGGCGCGCTCAAAGCCGGCTTCACGGCGCCCAGCGTCGACGGCCAGGCGCAGGTCATCGCCCAGGCGCTGGCCGTGGCCGGGGTCGAGCCGGCCTCGATCGGCTACATCGAGGCCCACGGCACCGGCACCGAGCTGGGCGACCCCATCGAGATCGCGGCCCTCACTCAGGCCTTCGGCCCCGGGGTGCCGCGGGGCGGCGTGCTGGTAGGATCGCTCAAGACCAACATCGGCCATCTCGACAGCGCCGCCGGGGTCACCGGGCTGATCAAGGCCGCCCTGGTGCTGGAGCGGGGGCTGATCCCTCCGACCCTTCACTTCGAGCGGCCGAACCCCAGGCTGCGGCTGGAGGAGACGCCCTTCCGCATCGCTGGCCGGCTCACCGAGTGGCCGGCGGCCGGGACACCCCACCGGGCCGGCGTCAGCTCGCTGGGCATCGGCGGCACCAACGCCCACGTGGTGCTGGAGGAGTCGCCCGCCAGGGTGCCGGGCACGCCCGGCGGTCCCTGGCAGCTCCTGCCGCTCTCGGCGCGGAGCGACGCGGCCCTCGACAGCGTGGTCTCCCGGCTGGCGGAGCACCTCGCGAGTCACCCGGATCTCGATCTGGCGGACGCCGCCTTCACCTTTCAGGTGGGCCGGCGCCGCTTCGAGCGGCGGGCGGTCGCCCTCTGCCGCGATGCCCCGGACGCCGTCGCCGTGCTGGGCGGCGGCGACAAGGAGCGGCTGCTCTTCGGCGGCGGCGAAGCCCATTCGGTGGCTTTCCTGTTCAGCGGCCAGGGGAGCCAGCACCCCGGCATGGCGGCGCGGCTGTACCTCTCCGAGCCGGTCTTCCGCGGCGAGCTGGACCGCGCCTGCGAGCGACTGCTGCCGATCCTGGGAACCGATCCGCGTCCCCTGCTCTTCGCCGCGGACGCCGCCGACGCGGCCGAGGATCTGGCCCGCACCGAAATCACCCAGCCCGCCCTGTTCGCCGTCGAATATGCCCTGGCGCGGCAGTGGATGGCGTGGGGAATCCGGCCGGCGGCGATGCTCGGCCACTCGATCGGTGAGTACGTGGCGGCGTGCCTGGCCGGCGTCTTCTCCCTGGAGGACGGCCTGGCGCTGGTGGCCGAGCGCGGCCGGCTGATGGCCACCGTCGCGCCGGGAGGAATGCTCGCCGTCTCGCTGCCGGAGGCCGAGGTCGCGCCGCTCCTCGGCGCGGAGCTGTCCCTCGCCGCCGTCAACGGTCCGCAACGCTGTGTGGTGGCGGGATCCGAGGCCGCCGTCGCCGCCCTGGCCGTGGAGCTGGAGGCGCGGGGCGCGCGCCACCGCCGCCTGCGCACCTCTCACGCCTTCCACTCGGCGATGATGGACGGGGTGCTCGGCGCCTTCGCGGAGCGGGTCCGGCGGGTCCGGCTGTCGCCGCCGTCGATCCCCTTCGTCTCCAACCTCACGGGCACCTGGATCACCGCCGCCGAGGCCACGGACCCCGGCTACTGGACCCGCCACCTGCGCGGCACGGTGCGCTTCGGCGACGGCCTGGCGGCGCTGCTGGCCGAGCCGGGCCGCGCGCTGCTGGAGGTGGGGCCGGGCAACGCGCTCACCACCCTGGCGCGGGAAGCCGGCGCCGAGGCCTTCGCCTCGCTGCCGCACGCCGCCGACCGGCGCGACGATCACGCCTTCCTGCTCACCGCCCTGGGCAGGCTGTGGCTCGCCGGCCTGACGCCGGACTGGAACGCCCTTCACGCCGGCGAGCGCCGCCTGCGGGTGCCGCTGCCCACCTATCCGTTCGAGCGCAAGCGGTACTGGGTGGAGGGGGGACCCCTGGGCGCCCTCAGGCCGGCGAAGCCGGATCTCGCGAAGCGGCCCAACCCCGCGGACTGGCTTTCCGTGCCCACCTGGAAGCGCGCGCTGGCCGCGCCGGGAGCCGCCGCGGAGCTGGCCGGTCCCGTGCTGGTGCTGGGCGGCGGCGGGCTCGGCGAGCGCCTGGTGAGCCTCCTGCACGAGGCGGGGCACGAAGCGGAGGCGGGCGCGGTTCACATGGATCTTTTCCGCCGCCTGGCCGGCGAGGGCCGGCTGCCGGGAACCATCGTCCACCTGGAGAGCGTGACGCCTTCCAACTCCTTCGAGGAGGCACAGGAGCGGGGCTTCCGCAGTCTCGTGGCTCTGGCGCGACGCTGGAGCGAGGCGGGGGGCGGCCAACCGGTGAACGTCGTGGTGGTGGCGAGCGGCCTGTTCGAGATCGACGGCAGCGAGGTGCTGCGGCCCGCGGCGGCGACCCTGCTGGGGCCGGCCCGGGTGATGCCCTGGGAGGTGCCGGGGCTCTCCTGCCGGGTCGTGGACGTCACTCCCGAGGTGGACGCCGAATCTCTGCTGCGCGAGCTGAGAGCTCCTGGTGAAGAGAGGCTGGCTGCCCTGCGGGGGCGCCACCGCTGGCTCCAGGTCTGGGAGCCTGTCCGCCTGGAGGGGACGGGGTCCTTGACGATTCGCGACGAAGGCGTCTATCTGATCACCGGCGGCACCGGCGGGCTGGGGCTGGAGATGGCCGCCGCGCTGGCGGAGGGCCGGCACGTCCGTCTCGCCCTGCTGTCGCGCACGGGTGGCACGCCCGAAGCCTTGAAGCGGTTGGAGGAGGCGGGAGCCGAGGTTCTGGCGCTGGCGGCCGACGTCACCGACCGCGCCGCCGTGGCCGCAGCCCTCGCCCAGGTGCGGGAGCGTTTCGGCCCCATCCACGGCGTGGTCCACGCGGCCGGCGCGCGGGGAGGCGGCCTGATTCAGCTCCACACGGCCGCCGAGCTGGAGGCGCTCACCCGTCCGTCCGTCCAGGGCCTTCTCGTCCTCGACGAGCTGCTGGCCGGCGAAGCCCTCGACTTCTTCGTCCTCACCGCCTCGGCCGGCGCCCTCTCCGGCGAGCCGGGGCAGACCGCCCTCTGCGCGGCCGGCGCCTTCCTCGACGCCTGGGCGCAGAGCCGGGACCGCCAGCTCTGCCGCACCGTGGCCGTCGACTGGGACACCTGGCGCGACGTCGGCATGATGGCCGACCTCTCCGGCCTGACCGAGGACCTGCGGCGCATGCGCGAGCAGGTGCTCGCGACCGGCATCGCGCCGGCCGAGGGGCGCGAGGTCCTGCTGCGCATCCTCGAAAGGGGCGCCTGGCCGCAGGTGGTGGTGTCCACCAAGGACCTGGCGGCGGTACGCGCCCACCTGGAGGCCATGGCCCGCGGCGCCGCGAGCCCCGAGGCGGCCACGGGGCGCGCGGCCTACGCCCGCCCCGAGCTGCGCCAGAGCTACGTCGAGCCCCGCGACGAGACCGAGCGCACCGTCGCCGGCATCTGGCGGAGCCTGCTCGGCCTCGAACGGGTGGGGGTGGACGACAACTTCTTCGACCTCGGCGGCCACTCGCTGCTCGCCACCCAGGTGATGTCGCGCCTGCGCGACGCGCTGGGGGTCGAGCTGCCCCTGGACGCCCTGTTCGCCGCGCCCACGGTGGCGGGGCTGGCCGCGGCGGTGGCCGGCGCGCCGGTTGCCGGGGTGGCGACCGCGGACGACGACGATCTCGCGGCGCTGCTCGCCGAGATCGAGGGCATGTCGGCCTCCGAGGCCAACGCCGCCTATCAGGAGGAGCTGCACGGTGTCGGCGATGACCGCGGCTGATCCGGATCTCGACCGCCGTCTGGCGGCCCTGACGCCGGAGCAGCGGCGGCTGCTGGAGCTGCGCCGCAAACAGAAGGAAGGGGCCGATCCCAGCCGGCCCAGGGCGTTGCCCCGGCGGGACGGGGAGGAGCTGCCGCTGTCCTTCGGCCAGGAGCGGCTGTGGTTCCTCGACCGCCTGGATCCCGGTTCGGCGGCCTACAACATCCCCGTCCACCTGCGGCTGGAGGGCGATCTAGACGTCGCCGCGCTGAGGGCGACGCTCGACGAGGTGATCCGCCGTCACGAGGCGCTACGCACGACGTTCGCCGAGACGGCGGGCGGCCCCGTGCAGGTGATCGCGCCGACGCTGGCCCTGAGCCTGCCGGTGGTCGATCTGCGGGGCCTGCCGCCGGAGCTCCGCGAGGCGGAGGCCGGGCGCTGGAGCGCCGCCGAGGCCGCGAGGCCGTTCGATCTCGCCCGCGGCCCGCTGCTGCGCATGCTGCTGCTGCGTCTGGCGGACGCCGGGTGGAGCGCGGCGTTCAGCTTCCATCACATCGTGGGCGACGGCTGGTCGATCGAGGTGCTGATCCGCGAGATCGCGGCGCTCTATCCGGCGCTGCGTGCCGGAGGCCCGTCACCCCTGCCGCCGCTGCTGCTCCAGTACGCCGACTTCGCGGCCTGGCAGCGCGGCTTCCTCGCCGGGCCGGTGCTGGCGGCACAGCTCGACTACTGGCGCCGGCAGCTTGCAGGGGCTCCCGCGGTGTCGCAGCTCCCCGGCGACCGGCCGCGGCCGGCGGTGCAGCGCTTCCACGGCGGCAGCGTGCGCCACCCGTTGCCCGAGGCATCGGTCGCCGCTCTGCGCCGGCTCTGCCAGAGCGAGGGGACGACCCTGTTCATGGGCCTGCTGGCGGCTTTCGCCGCTCTGCTCTCGCGGTGCTCGGGCGCGGCCGACCTGACGGTGGGCACGCCGGTGGCGGGCCGCAACCGCGGTGAGCTGGAGGGGCTCATCGGCCTGTTCATCAACTCGCTGGTGATGCGCCTGCGGCTGGAGGGCGACCCGGGCTTCGCCGAGCTCCTGGCGCAGGCTCGCACGGTGGCCCTCGGCGCCTATGCCCACCAGGACCTGCCGTTCGCCAAGCTGGTGGCGGAGCTGGCGCCGGAGCGCAATCTCGGGCTGACGCCTCTCTTCCAGGTGCAGCTCGTGCTGGTGGAGGCGGACTACGCGCAGCTGGAGCTGCCGGGGCTGACGCTGATCCCCGTCGCCCTGGAGGAGAGCACCTCGAAGCTCGACCTGACGCTGCGGGCCTATGCCCGGCCCCAGGGGATGGAGCTGGTCTGGCTGTACAACACCGACCTGTTCGACGCGGCGAGCGTGCGCCGGCTGGGCGATCGTTTCGCGGCGCTGCTCGCGGCCGCCGTGGCATCTCCGGATCTCCCTCTGTCCGCGCTGCCGCTGCTGAGCCGGGGCGAGGAGCACCAGCTCCTGGCGGAATGGAACGACACGACGGTCGAGGGCTGGCTGGCGCCGGAGCCTGCCACCCTGCACGAGCTGATCGCCGCGCCGGCGGCGCGGACGCCGGACCGCATAGCCGTGACCTGCGAGGGCGAATCGCTGAGCTACGCCGAGCTGCTGGGAGCGGCGCGCCGGCTGGGCCGGCGCCTCCAGGAGCTGGGCGTGGGACCGGACGTGGCGGTGGGTGTCTTCGCCGAGCGCTCGCTGGAGATGGTGGTGGGCCTGCTGGCCATCCTGGAAGCGGGCGGCGCCTACCTGCCTCTGGACCCGGCCTACCCGGCGGACCGTCTGGCCTACATGGTGGCGGATGCCGCGGCGCCCGTGATTCTCGTCCAGGAACGGCTGCGCGACAAGCTGCCGCCACACGCCGCGGTGATCGTCTCACTCGATGGCACCGCCGTCGCGGCCAAGCCAGAGCCGCCCCTGCCGGCGAGCGCCGGTGCGGACAACCTCGCCTACGTCATCTACACCTCGGGCTCGACCGGCCGTCCGAAGGGGACGATGAACTCCCACCGGAGCATCGTCAACCGGCTGCTGTGGATGCAGGCGCGGTACGGCCTCACCCCTGACGACCGGGTGCTCCAGAAGACGCCGTTCTCTTTCGACGTCTCGGTATGGGAGTTTTTCTGGCCGCTGCTCGCGGGAGCGCGGCTGGTGATGGCGATTCCCGGCGGCCATCAGGACCCCGCCTACCTGGCGGCGGCCATCGCGACGGAGGGGATCACGACGATCCACTTCGTTCCCTCGCTGCTGCGGGTGTTCGTGGAGGCGCCGGGCATCGAGGCCTGCACCTCGCTACGGCAAGTGATGGCGAGCGGCGAGGCGCTGCCGCTGGACCTGGTGCGGCGTTTCCACCAACGTTTGAGCGCCGGGCTGCACAACCTCTACGGCCCGACGGAAGCGGCGGTGGACGTCACATACTGGGCCTGCGAACGGGAGGAGGGGCGCGGCCTGGTGCCCATCGGCCGGCCGGTGGCCAACACGCGCATCCTGATCCTCGACCGCGAGGGCCGGCCGGCGCCCCTGGGCGTTCCCGGCGAGCTGCACATCGGGGGCCTCCAGCTCGCCCGGGGCTACCTGGGGCGGCCCGACCTCACGGCGGAGCGGTTCGTGCCCGATCCGCTGGCAGGGATCTGGGGCGAGCCCGGAGGGCGGCTCTACCGCACGGGCGACCTCGCCCGCACGCTTCCCGACGGCGCCGTCGAGTTCCTCGGCCGCATCGACCATCAGGTGAAGCTGCGCGGGCTGCGCATCGAGCTGGGGGAGATCGAGGCGGCGCTCGGCGAGCTGCCGGGCGTCAAGGCCGCCGTGGTGATGGCGCGCGGCGACGGTGGCGGCGAAACGCGGCTGGTGGCCTACGTGGTCTCCAAACCAACCGCCGAGCCGGCGCCGGAGCTGGCCGGAATCCGGGAGACCCTGGGCCGTTCGCTGCCCGAGTACATGCTGCCCGCCGCCCTGGTCGTCCTACCGGCGATGCCGCTCACCCCCAGCGGCAAGGTGGATCGCAAGGCCCTGCCGGTTCCCGAGATCCAGCGGGTGCCGGCGGCCGAGGCCGTGGCGCCGCGTACGCCGCTGGAGACCTGGCTCGCCGGCCTGTTTGGAGAGATCCTCAAGCTTGACAGCGTCGGGGTCCACGACGACTTCTTCGCCCTCGGCGGCACCTCGATCTCCGGCGCCGTGCTGATCAACCGCCTGCAGCGCGAGCTGGGGGAGATCGTCCACGTGGTGGTGATCTTCGACCATCCGACGGTGGCCCGGCTCGCCGTCCACCTGGCCGCGCAGCATGCCGGAGCGGTGGGAGGCCAGGAGACGCCGGCCGAGCACGCCGAGGAGGTGGACGAGGCGATGCTGGCGCGGTTCCGGACGCTGATCCACGAGCCTCCACCGCTGCCCGGCGCGCTCGCGGGAGAGCCCAGGAATCCGCCGGCGGTCTTCGTCCTGGCGCCGCCGCGCTCGGGCTCGACGCTGCTGCGGGTGATGCTCGGCGGCCACCCCGCCCTCTTCGCGCCGCCGGAGCTGGAGCTGCTGGAGTTCGACTCGCTCGCCGAGCGCCGCGAGGCTTTCCCTGGCCGCGACGCCTTCCGCCTGGAGGGTGCCATCCGCGCCGTCATGGAAGCGCGGGGGTGCGGCCCCGAGCCGGCGCGCGAGATGGTCGCCGGGCTGGAGGAGCAGGGTACGACGGTCCGCGGCTTCTACCGGCGGCTCCAGGAGTGGATCGGCGACCGCACGCTGGTCGATAAGACTCCCACCTACGCCTGGAGCCTGGAGACGCTGCGGCGGGCCGAGGCGAGCTTCGAGGGCGCGCGCTACGTCCACCTGCTGCGCCACCCCTACGCCACCATCGCCTCGTTCGAGGAGGCCCGCATCGAGCAGGTCTTCTTCCCCCGCGCCGAGGGCTTCACCCGCCGCCAGCTCGCGGAGATGAGCTGGCTGCTGGCGCAGCGCAACATCCTCCGGTTCCTGGCCGCGATCCCTGCCGAGCGCCGGCACATCGTGCGCTTCGAGGAGCTGGTGGCCGAGCCCGGGCGGGTGCTGCGCGAGCTGTGCGATTTTCTGGGTCTGGACTACCACCCCGACATGGCGCTGCCTTACAAGGACCGCTCGGCGCGCATGACCGACGGCCTGCACGCCGAGTCGCGGATGCTGGGCGACGTCAAGTTCCACCAGCACTCGGGCGTCGACGCGAAGGCGGCCGAGCGCTGGCGCGAGCTGGCTGCCGAGAGCTTCCTGGGCTCCGGGACGCGGCGGTTGGCCGCGGAGCTGGGATATGCGCCGGAGCCTGATCGGCAGGCCTGGACCGCCATTCCGCGCGCCGCGGGGGACGGACCGCTCCCGCTCTCTTTCGCCCAGGAGCGGATGTGGTTCCTGCACGAGCTCGATCCCCACAGCTCGGCCTACGTCATCAGCGGCGCCATCCGCCTGCGCGGCGCCCTGGATGCCGGAGTGCTGGAGCTCTGCTTCGCCGAGCTGGTGCGCCGCCACGAGACGCTGCGCACCACCTTCGCGCCGACCCGGGAGTGGCCCGTCCAGATCGTGCGGGCGCCCTCCGGCGTGGCGCTGCCGCTGATCGATCTCGCGGCCCTGCCGGCGGAGGCTCGCGAAGCCGAGGCCCGGAGCGTGGCCGCGGCGGAGGAGTCGCGGCCCTTCGACCTGGTGCGCGGCCCGGTGTGCCGTTTCACCCTGCTGCGCCTCGCCGAGGGCGAGCACGTGCTGATGCTGGCGCTGCACCACATCTGCTCCGACGGCTGGTCGATGGTCGTCCTCGTCCGCGAGCTGGGGGCCCTCTACCGGGCTTTCCTGGCGGGCGAGCCGTCGCCCCTGCCGGCGCTGCCGATCCAATATGGCGACTTCGCCGCCTGGCAGCGCGCCACTCTCCAGGGCGAGGCGCTGGCGGCGGAGCTCGACTGGTGGCGCCGGCGCCTGGCGGGCGGGCCGCCGCCCCTGCGCCTGCCGGCCGACCGCCGCCGCTCCGCGGTGGCGGGTTTCCAGATCGCCGGGGTGGAAGCGGAGATTCCCGCCGCGGTCGTCCGCGGCCTGCAGGCGCTCTCGCGGCGCGGCTCCGCCTCGCTCTATATAACCCTGCTCGCCGCCTGGAAGGGGCTCCTCGCCCGCCTCACCGGCGAACGGGACGTGGTGGTGGGAGCCCCGACGGCGAACCGTACCCGGCCGGAGGTCGAGGGGCTCATCGGCTTCTTCCTCAACACCCTGGCGCTGCGTACCGACATCTCGGGCGATCCGTCGTTCCTCGACCTGCTGGGCCGCGTCCGGGAGACGGCGCTCGGGGCCTTCGCCCACCAGGACATGCCGTTGCAGACGATCCTGCGGGCGGTGAGCCCGGGGGCGGCCGCGAAGGATCCCTTCCAGGTCATGTTCCTGCTGCAAAACCTGCCGCCGCAGGAGGCGTCCGTCGCCGGGCTGACCTTCTCGGCGCTGGAGGCCGACCGCATCCTCCAGGACCTGGACAGCACCGGCCTGGAGGCGGGGCTGACCCTCTACGAGCGGCCGGAGGGGCTTGCCGCCGCCATCACCTACAACGGCTTCCTCTTCGACCGCTCGACCGGCCTGCGCCTGCTGGAGCGCTATGGCCGGCTGCTGGAGGCGGTGGCGGCCGATCCCGGCCGGCCGTTGTCATGCTACGAGCTGATGAGCGCGCCCGAGCGCGCCGAGCTGCTGGCCTGGGGTGCCCCGCCGCCCGCCGCCGCGGCGCGGTTCGTGCCCGTGCATCGCGCCTTCGCCGAGCGCTCGGCAATGGCTCCCGAGGCGGTTGCCGTGATCGCCGGAGAGCGGCGGCTCACCTATGGCGAGCTCGACCGGCGGTCCAATCAGGTGGCTCGCCGGCTGCGGACCTTGGGGGTGGGGCCGGAGCGTGCTGTGGGCGTCGCCGTCGAGCGCTCGCCCGAGCTTCTCGTCGCGCTCTTCGGCGTGCTCAAGGCCGGCGGCGTCTGCGTGCCGCTCGATCCGTCCTATCCGCCGGAGCGCCTGAGCTTCATCCGGGAGGACGCGGGCGTTGAAGTGGTGCTCGATGCCGCGATGGTCGCAGAGACCGGAGAGAGCGGAGAGACCGGAGAGAGCGAGGAGATCGAAGAGATCGGGATCGGAGCCGATCACCTCGCCTACCTCATCTATACCTCGGGTTCCACCGGCCGGCCCAAGGGCGTCATGGTCCGTCACGGCTCGCTCGCCAACTACGTGGCGGCGTTCCGCGACGAGCACGGCCTGGGACCCGCGGACCGCGTGCTGCAGTTCTCGGCCCTGAGCTTCGACACCAGCGCCGAGGAGATCTATCCGTGTCTCACCAGCGGCGCCACCCTGGTGCTGCGCGACGACTCCGTGCTCGGCACGCCCGCCGGCTTTCTCGGCGCGTGCGGCGAGCAGGGGATCACCGTGCTCGACCTGCCGACGGCCTTCTGGCACGGCCTGGTGGCGGGGCTGGAGGCCGAGCCCGCCGCGTTGCCCCCGGGCCTGCGCCTGGTGATCGTCGGCGGCGAGCGTGCGCTTCCCGAGCGGGTGGCGGCGTGGCATGCCCTCGGCTGCGAGGCGGTGCTGGTCAACACCTACGGGCCGACGGAGACGACCATCGTGGCCACACGCTGCGCCCTGGAGCCCGGTGTCCCGATAGCCGGCGAGGTGCCCATCGGCCGGCCCGTCCCCGGCGCCTCGGCGCGGGTGATGGACCCGGAGCTGGAGCTGACTCCCACCGGCGCCGGCGGCGAGCTGTGGGTGGGCGGTGTGGGAGTGGCCCGTGGCTACCGCGGCCGGGCGGACCTCACGGCCGAGCGTTTCGTGCCCGATCCCTGGAGCGCCGAGCCCGGGGCCCGGGCCTACCGCACCGGCGACGTCGTGCGCTGGCTGTCCTCCGGCGAGTTGGAGTTCCTCGGCCGGGCGGACGACCAGGTGAAGATCCGCGGCTTCCGCGTCGAGCTGCGGGAGGTCGAGGCGGCGCTGCTGGAGCACCCGCGAGTGGCGGCGGCCGTGGTGGTGCCGCGCGAGCGGGGAGCGGGGGACCGCCGGCTGGAGGCCTTCGTCGTGCCCCGGGGGGACGCCCCGGAGCCCGCCGGGCTGCGCGCCTTCCTGCGCGAGCGGCTGCCGGATTACATGGTGCCCGCCGTCTTCGCAACCCTGGAAGCGCTGCCGCTCACCCCCAGCGGCAAGGTGGACCGGCGGGCGCTGCCGGCCGCGGGGTCGAACGCAGGGCCGGGCGTCGGGCTGGACGAGGGGAAGGGCTTCGTGGCTCCGCGCACCACCGCCGAGGAGACCGTGGCGGCGATCTGGCGGGAGGTGCTGGGGCTGGCCCGGGCCGGCGCCACGGATCACTTCTTCGAGCTGGGCGGCCACTCGCTGCTGCTGCCGCAGGTGCTGCACCGCCTGCGCGCCGCCTTCCAGGTCGCGGTGCCGCTGCGCCTGCTGTTCGACGAGCCGACGCTCGAAGGGCTGGCCCTCGCCGTGGAAGAGATCGTGCTGGAGGAGATCGAGCGCCAGATGGAAGAGGGCCAGACGGAAGAGAGGGGGTTGCAATGAGCGCGACCGAAGCCGAAGTCCAACGCCGTCTCGCCTCGCTGACGCCCGAGCAGCGCCGGCTGCTGGAGCTGCGCCTGCGCCAGAAGGAGGCGGCGGACCCCGGCCGGCCCCGGGCGCTGCCGCGGCGGGACGGAGAGGAGCTGCCGCTGTCCTTCGGCCAGGAGCGGCTGTGGTTCCTCGACCGTCTGGACCCCGGCTCGGCGGCCTACAACATCCCCGTCCACCTGCGCCTGGCGGGCGACCTCGACGTCGCCGCCCTGGCGGCGACGCTCGACGAGATGATCCGCCGGCACGAGGCGCTGCGCACCACGTTCGCCGAGAGCGCGGTCGGCCCCGTGCAGGTGGTCGGCCCGCGCCTGGCCCTGAGCCTGCCCGTCGTCGATCTGCGGGGCCTGGCGCTGGACCCGCGCGAGCGGGAGGCCGCCGCCTGGAGCGCCGCCGAGGCCGCGAGGCCGTTCGATCTCGCCCGCGGCCCCCTGCTGCGCATGCTCCTGCTGCGGCTGAGCGACCGCGAGTGGAGCGCGGCGTTCAGCTTCCATCACATCGTGGGCGACGGCTGGTCGATCGAGGTGCTGATCCGCGAGATCGCGGCGCTCTACCCGGCCTTCTCCGCCGGCCGCCCGTCGCCGCTGCCGCCCCTGCCGCTCCAGTACGCGGACTTCGCGGCCTGGCAGCGCCGCTTCCTCGCCGGGCCGGTGCTGGCGGCGCAGCTCGACTACTGGCGCCGGCAGCTCGGCGGCGCTCCCGCGGTATCGCGGCTCCCCACCGACCGGCCCCGCCCGGCGGTGCAGCGCTTCCACGGCGGCAGCGTGCGCCATGCGCTGCCCGAGGAAGCCGTCGCCGCCCTGCGCCGCCTCTGCCAGGGCCAGGGGGCCACCCTCTTCATGGGCCTGCTGGCGGCGTTCTCCGGGCTCCTCTGCCGCGTCTCTGGCGCCGAGGACCTCACGGTGGGCACGCCGGTGGCCGGCCGCAACCGCGGCGAGCTGGAGGGGCTCATCGGCCTGTTCATCAACTCGCTGGTGATGCGCCTGCCCCTGGACGGCGATCCGGATTTCGTCGAGCTCCTGGCGCGGGCGCGCACGGCCGCCCTCGGCGCCTACGCCCACCAGGATCTGCCCTTCGCCAAGCTGGTGGCGGAGCTGTCGCCGGAGCGCAACCTCAGCCTGACGCCCCTCTTCCAGGTGCAGCTGGTGCTGGTCGAGGCCGACTACGCGGAGCTGGAGCTGCCGGGGCTGACGCTGATCCCCGTCGCCCTGGAGGAGAGCACCTCCAAGCTCGACCTGACGCTGCGGGCCTATGCCCGGCCCAGGGGGATGGAGCTGGTCTGGCTCTACAACTCCGACCTCTTCGACGCGGCCACCGTGCGCCGGCTGGGCGATGGCTTCGCGACCCTGCTGGGCGCCTGGACGGCGAACCCGGGAGCCGCGCTCTCCGCCCTGCCCCTGCTGGACGCCGGGGGGGAGCACCAGCTCCTCGCGGAGTGGAACGACACGGCGGTGGCGGCTTGGCTGGCGCCGGAGCCGGGCACCCTGCACGGGCATATCGCCCTCCAGGCGGCGCGGACGCCGGACCGCATCGCCGTGGCTTTCGAGGGTGAAGCGCTCACCTATGCCGGGCTGCTGGCCGCGGCGCGCCAGCTGGCCCGCCGGCTCCAGGGCCTAGGGGTGGGGCCGGACGCGACGGTGGGCGTCTTCGCCGAGCGCTCGCTGGAGATGGTGGTGGGCCTGCTCGCCATCCTCGAAGCCGGCGGCGCCTACCTGCCGCTCGATCCGGCCTACCCGGCGGACCGGCTGGCCTACATGATGGCGGACGCGGCGGCGCCGGTGATCCTGATTCAAGAGCGGCTGCGCGGCCGGCTGCCGGCCCACGGCGCGGCGATCACGATCATCTCTCTCGACGGCACCGCCGCCGCGGACGCGGGGCCGGAGCCGCCTCTCGCGACCGGTGCCGCCGCGGACAACCTCGCCTATGTCATCTATACCTCGGGCTCGACGGGCCGTCCCAAGGGGACGATGAACTCCCACCGTGGGATCGTCAACCGTCTGCTGTGGATGCAGGCGCGGTACGGCCTCACCCCCGACGACCGCGTCCTGCAAAAGACGCCGTTCAGCTTCGACGTCTCGGTATGGGAGTTTTTCTGGTCCCTGATGACCGGCGCGCGCCTGGTGATGGCGATTCCCGGCGGCCACCAGGACCCGGCCTATCTCGCCTCCGCGATCGCGGCGGAGGGGATCACGACCCTCCACTTCGTCCCCTCGCTGCTGCGGGTGTTCGTGGAGGCCCCGGGCGTCGAGGCCTGTACGACCTTGCGCCAGGTGATGGCGAGCGGCGAGGCGCTGCCGCTCGACCTGGTGCGCCGCTTCCACGAGCGGCTGGCCGCGGAGCTGCACAACCTCTACGGCCCCACCGAGGCGGCGGTCGACGTCACCTGGTGGGCCTGCGAGCGGGAGGACGGGCGGGGGACGGTGCCCATCGGCCGCCCGGTCGCCAACACCCGCATCCTGATCCTCGGCCGCGACGGCCGGCCGGCGCCCCTGGGCGTGCCCGGCGAGCTGCACATCGGCGGCATCCAGCTCGCCCGCGGCTACCTGGGCCGGGCCGACCTCACGGCGGAGCGGTTCGTGCCCGATCCGCTGGCAGGGATCTGGGGCGAGCCCGGAGGGCGGCTCTACCGCACGGGCGACCTCGCCCGCACCCTGGCCGACGGCGCCGTCGAGTTCCTCGGCCGCATCGACCATCAGGTAAAGCTGCGCGGGCTGCGCATCGAGCTGGGGGAGATCGAGGCGGCGCTCGGCGAGCTGCCGGGCGTCAAGGCCGCCGTGGTGATGGCGCGCGGCGACGGCGGCGGCGAAACGCGGCTGGTGGCCTACGTGGTGGCCGAGCCGGCGCCGGAGCTGGCCGGAATCCGGGAGACCCTGGGCCGTTCGCTGCCCGAGTACATGCTGCCGGCCGCCCTGGTGGTCCTGCCGGCGATGCCGCTGACCCCCAGCGGCAAGGTGGACCGCAAGGCCCTGCCGGCTCCCGAGGTCCAGCGGGCTGCGGCGGCCGAGGCCGTGGCGCCGCGCACACCCCTGGAGACCTGGCTGGCCGGCCTGTTCGGAGAGATCCTCAAGACGGGGATCGCCGGCGTCCACGACGACTTCTTCGCCCTCGGCGGCACCTCGATCTCCGGCGCCGTGCTGATCAACCGCCTGCAGCGCGAGCTGGGGGAGATCGTCCACGTGGTGGTGATCTTCGACCACCCGACGGTGGCCCGGCTCGCCTCCTACCTGGCCGCGCAGCACGCCGGGGCCGTGGCGAAGCTTCTCGGCATCGAGGCCGGCGGGGAAGCGGATGAGGCATCTGGGGAGCGGGTCGACGAGGCCATGCTGGCGCGGTTCCGGACGCTGATCCACGAGCCCGCGCCGCTGCCCGAAAGCCTGGCGAGCGCCCCGAGGAACCCGCCGGCGGTCTTCGTCCTGGCGCCGCCGCGCTCGGGCTCGACGCTGCTGCGGGTGATGCTGGGGGGCCATCCGGATCTGTTCGCGCCGCCCGAGCTGGAGCTGCTGGAGTTCGACTCGCTCGCCGAGCGCCGCGATGCCTTCACCGGCCGCGACGCCTTCCGCCTGGAGGGCGCCATCCGCGCCGTCATGGAGGCGCGGGGGTGCGGCCCCGAGGCGGCGCGCGAGGTCGTCGTCGAGCTGGAGGAGGCGGGCACGGCCACCCGCGGCTTCTATCGCGGCCTCCAGGAGTGGATCGGCGGGCGGACCCTGGTGGACAAGACCCCGACCTACGCCTGGAGCCTGGAGACCCTGAAGCGGGCCGAGGCGGGCTTCGCGCAGACGCGCTACGTCCACCTGCTGCGCCATCCCTACGCCACCATCGCCTCCTTCGAGGAGGCGCGCATCGAGCAGGTGTTCTTCCCCCGCGCCGAGGGCTTCACCCGGCGCCAGCTGGCCGAGATGAGCTGGCTGCTGGCGCAGCGCAACATCCTCGAGTTCCTGGCCGCGATCCCCGCCGGGCGCCGCCACGTCGTGCGCTTCGAGGAGCTGGTGGCCGAGCCGGAGCGCGTGCTGCGCGAGCTGTGCGGCTTCCTGGGGCTCGCCTACCACGAGGACATGGCCGATCCATACAAGGACCGCTCGGTGCGCATGACCGACGGCCTGCACGCCGAGTCGCGCATGCTGGGCGACGTCAAGTTCCACCAGCACTCGGGAGTCGACGCGAAAGCGGGGGAGCGCTGGCGCGAGCTGGCCGCCGAGGGCTTCCTGGGCGCCGAAACGCGGCGGCTGGCGGCGCGGCTGGGCTACGAGGTGGAGATGGAGCGGGAGGCTTGGACGGCCATCGCGCGAGTCGCCACGGAGGGGCCGCTGCCGCTCTCCTTCGCCCAGGAGCGCCTGTGGTTCCTCGACCGGCTGGAGCCCGGCCGCTCGACCTACAACCTGGTCAACGCCCTGCGCCTGGCCGGGCGGCTGGAGACGGCGGCGTTGCGGGGCGCCCTCGCCGCGGTGGTGCGGCGCCACGGCGCGCTGCGCACCACCTTTGCGGAGACGGCAGGCACCGCCGTGCAGATCGTGGGGCCGGCGTTCGTGCCGCCGCTGCCGCAGGTCGACCTGACCGCCCTGCCCGCCGCCCGGCGCGAGGCCGAGGCGCGGCGGCGGATCGAGGCGGAGGCGGACCGGCCGTTCGACCTCGAGCGGGGGCCGCTGGTGCGCGCCCTGCTGCTGCGCCTGGCAGCGGAGGATCACGCCGTATCCTTGAGCCTGCACCACGTCGTCAGCGACGGCTGGTCGATGGGCGTGCTGGTCGCCGAGGTGGCGGCCCTCTACGCGGCGTTCGTTCAGGGGCAGCCTTCGCCGCTGCCGGAGCTGCCCATCCAGTACGGCGACTTCGCCGTCTGGCAGCGCCGGCGCCTCGACGGCGCGGCGCTCGCCGGCCAGCTCGCCTGGTGGCGCGAGAGCCTGCGGGATGTGCCGCCGCTCGACCTGCCGGCCGACCATGCGCGGCCGCCGGTGCAGACCTTCCGCGGCGCCCACGTGCCGGTGGCGCTGCCGGCGGACCTCTCGCCGGCCTTGGCAGCGCTGGGCGCCGGGGAGCGGGCGACGATGTTCATGACCCTGCTCGCCGGCTTCGCCGTCCTGCTTCACCGCTACTCGGGCCAGAGCGACTTCGCGGTGGGAACGCCGCACGCCAACCGCGACCGCTCGGAGGTCGAGGGGCTGATCGGCTTCTTCGTCAACACCCTGGCGCTGCGGGTGAGCACCGGCGGCGAGCCGGGCTTCCGCGAGCTGCTGGGGCGGGTGCGCGAGACGGCCCTCGGCGCCTTCGCCCACCGCGAGGTGCCGTTCGAAAAGGTGGTGGAGGAGCTGCGGCCGGAGCGCGACCTCGCCCGCTCGCCGCTGTTCCAAGCCATGCTCATCCTGCAGAACAACGTCTCGGGGCCGCTGGTGCTGCCCGCTCTCACCATCGCTCCCTACGCCTTCGAAACGGCCTCGGCGAAGCTGGAGCTGACGCTCTCCCTGTTCGAAGGGCCCGAGGGGCTCGTGGGCTCCTTCGAGTACAACACCGACCTCTACGACGCCGCCACCGTCGCGCGCATGGCGGCGCACTTCGGCCGCCTGCTGGCGTCCGCGGCCGCCGCGCCCGAGATGCCGGCCGGCGAGCTGCCGATGCTGGCCGACGCCGAGCGCCGCGAGCTGCTCACCGCCTGGAACGACACGGCCCGGCCGCGCGAGGCGGGCCTGCGGGTGCACGAGCTGTTCGAGCGGCAGGCGCGGCGCACGCCGGGCGCGGTCGCCGTGGCGCAGGGCGGCGCGGCCCTCACCTACGGCGAGCTCGACGAGCGCTCGAACCGGCTGGCCCGCCGGCTGGTCAGGCTGGGCGTGGGGCCGGAGGCGCGGGTGGCCCTCTGCGTCGAGCGGACGCCGGAGATGGTCGTGGCGCTGCTCGGCATCCTCAAGGCCGGCGGCGCCTACGTGCCGCTCGATCCCTCCCATCCCGCCGAGCGGCTGGGAATGGTGATCGAGGACAGCGCCCCGGCCGTGCTGGTGACCGAGGAGGGGCTCCTCGGCGCCCTGCCGCCGCACTCCGTGCCGGTGCTGTGCCTCGACCGCGACGGCGGCACCGCCGCGGAAACCGCCGCCGAGAGCGCCGCCCCCCTGGAGCGGCCGGGCGACGGCGAGAGCCTGGCCTACGTGATCTACACCTCGGGGTCGACGGGGCGGCCGAAGGGGGTGCAGCTGCCGCACCGCGCGGTGGTCAACTTCCTGCTCGCCATGGCCGAGAGCCCGGGGCTCGCGGCGCGCGACGTGGTGCCGGCCCTGACCACCCTCTCCTTCGACATCGCGGGGCTGGAGATCCATCTGCCCCTGGCGGTGGGCGCCCGCATCGAGATGATGACCAGGGAGGAGGCCGCCGACGGCCGCCTGCTGGCCGCCCGCCTCGCCGCCCGCGGCGCCACCCTGGTGCAGGCGACTCCGGCCACCTGGCGGCTGCTGCTCGGCTCGGGCTGGCAGGCGCTGCCGGGCCTGCGGGTGCTGTGCGGCGGCGAAGCCCTGCCGCGCGACCTCGCCGAGGCGCTGCTCGCCCGCGGCGTCGAGCTGTGGAACGTCTACGGCCCCACCGAGACGGCGGTGTGGTCGGCGGCGGGGAAGGTCGCCTCCGGAGACGGCCCGGTGCTGTTGGGCGAGCCCATCGCCAACACCCGGTTCTACGTCGCCGACCGCGCCCTGCAACCGGCGCCGGTGGGGGTGCCGGGCGAGCTGTGGATCGCGGGCGATGGCCTGGCCCGCGGCTACCTGGACCGCCCCGATCTCACGGCGGAGCGCTTCGCGCCCGATCCCTTCGCGGCCGAGCCCGGAGCGCGCCTCTACCGCACGGGGGACCTCGTACGCTACCGATTGGGTGGCGCCCTGGAGTTCCTGGGGCGCATCGACACCCAGGTGAAGGTGCGGGGCTACCGCATCGAGCTGGGGGAGATCGAGGCCGCCCTGCTGCGCCATCCGTCCGTGGGCTCCGCGGTGGTGCTGGTGCGCGAGGAGGGGGGAGAGAAGCGTCTCGTGGCCTACGTGGTGCCGGGCAGCGAGAGCTCGACGGCCGGCGAGCAGCGCGAGCGGCTGAAGCTCCTGCTGCCCGATTACATGGTGCCGTCGTCGTTCGTGACGCTGGCCGCCTTCCCCCTGACGCCCAGCGGCAAGGTGGACCGCAAGGCCCTGCCGGCGCCGGAAACCTCGTCCGCGGCGTCCACATACCTCGCTCCCGCGGGTCCGGTGGAGGAATTGGTGGCCGGCATCTGGGCCGAGGTGCTGCGCGTCGAGCGCGTCGGCGTCAACGATAACTTCTTCGACCTCGGCGGCCACTCGCTCCTCGCCACCCAGGTGATTTCACGGCTGCGCGTCGCCGTGGGCGTCGAGCTGCCCCTGCAACGTTTGTTCGAGAGGCCGACCGTGCGCGCGCTGACCCATGCTCTCGAGGCCGCGCGCCGCGAGGGGATGGGAGTGTGGCTGCCGCCGATCACCGCGGCGCCGCGCCGCGAGAGCCCTCTTCCGCTCTCTTTCGCGCAGGAGAGGATGTGGTTCCTGCACCAGCTCGACCCGGGTTTGACGGCCTATAACCTGGCCCAGGAGATGCGCCTGCGCGGCGCCCTGAACGTGCCGGCCCTGGAGCGCGCGCTCAGCGGGGTCGTCCGGCGTCACGAGGCGTTGCGCACCGTTTTCGTGGCGCGCGAGGATGGCCCGCGCCAGATCGTCCGCCCGCCGGCCCCCGTGCGGCTGGTTCGCGTCGACCTGCGGCAGGTGCCCGCCGCAGCACGCGACGAGGCCATTGCGAGCGTTGGGAGGTCGATGGCGGAGCGGCCGTTCGACTTGGTGGCCGGCCCGCTTTTCGAGGTCGCGCTGCTGCAACTGGCGGCGGACGACGCCGTGCTCGTGGTGCTCATGCACCACATCGTCTCCGATGGCTGGTCGATCCGCTTGATGATCAGCGAGCTCGCGGCGCTCTACGCAGCCGATGTCGGAGGGCTGCCGATCCCCCTGCCCGAGCTGGCCATTCAGTACGCGGACTTCGCGGTCTGGCAGCGCCGCTGGCTGACCGACGAGAAGCTCGCCGGTGACCTCGGCTACTGGCGGGCGCAACTCGACGGCGCGCCGCCCCTGCTGGAGCTGCCCACCGACCGGCCGCGTCCCGCCCTCCAGACCTCGCGCGGCGCCCGCCGCCGCTTCCAGGTCGCGGCAGCGACCGCCCGGCAGGCCACGGCGATCAGCCGGAGCCTGGGCCTGACGCCGTTCATGACGCTGCTGGCGGCCTTCGAGGCCGTCTTCTGGCGCTATACGAGCGCCGGCGACCTGGTGCTCGGGGTCCCCATCGCGAATCGCAACCGCGCGGAGATCGAGGGCCTGATCGGCACTTTCGTCAACATGCTGGTGCTGCGCACCCGGATCCCCGCGGAGACTCCGGACTTCGCGGCGCTGGCGGCCCAGGTGCGCGACGTCGCCCTCTCGGGATTCGCGCATCAGGACCTCCCTTTCGAGAAGCTGGTCGACGAGCTGCGCCCCGAGCGTTCGCTCAGCTACAGCCCCCTGTTCCAGGTGATGTTCAACCTTCAGAACCAGCCGGTGGCGACGCTGGAGTTGCCGGGCCTGACGTTCACTCCCCACAGCACCGTCCGCACCCAGGCGCAGACGGATCTGACGCTCGCCATCGGCGAGGCCACGGACGGCGAGGGTCTGGAGGCCTTTTTCGAGTTCAACACCGATCTGTTCGACGCCATCACCATGGACCGCATGGGCGCTCACTTCGTCACTCTGCTGGCCGCCGCGGTGGCCGCTCCCCAGCGGTCAATCGCCGAGCTCCCCCTGCTGGGACCGGGCGAGCTCCTCCAGGTTGTGACCGAGTGGAGCGATACGGCCTGGGCGCAGCCGCGAGGGCTGATGATCCACGAGCTTTTCGCGCGCCGCGCGGCGGCGGCCCCCGCGGCGCCGGCCGTCTCGTGCGGCGCCGAGGTGCTGAGCTACGGCGAGCTCGACGCGCGGTCCAGCCGCCTGGCCAACCACCTGCGGAGCCTGGGAGCGGGACCCGAGGTACGGGTGGCCCTGTGTCTCGAGCGGACACCGGCGATGGTGGTGGCCCTGCTCGGAGTGCTCAAGGCGGGGGCGGCCTACGTGCCGCTCGATCCGGGCCATCCGGCCGAGCGCATTCGTCTCGTGCTGGCCGACGCCGGGCCGGCGGTGCTGGTCACCGAAGAGCGCTGGCTGGCGGGCCTGCCGCCGCACGCGGCGCGGATCGTCTGCCTCGACCGCGACGCGCCGGCCATCGCCGCGGCCAGCGCTTCGCCGCCGCCCTCCACGGCCGGCGACGAGAGCCTCGCCTATGTGATCTACACGTCGGGCTCGACGGGCCGTCCCAAAGGCGTCCAGCTCCCTCACCGCGCGGTGGTGAGCTTCCTGCTCGCCATGGCCGGGCGGCCGGGGCTGACGGCCGCCGACGTGGTGCCGGCGGTGACGACGTTGACCTTCGACATCGCGGGGCTGGAAATCTATCTGCCGCTGGCCGTCGGCGGCCGGGTGGAGATCGTGCCGAGGGAAGAGGCCGCCGATGGCGTGCGGCTCGCCGCCCGCCTGGCGGAGGCGGGCGTGACGGTCCTGCAGGCGACGCCTGCCACCTGGCGGCTGCTCCTCGACTCGGGCTGGGCGGGCAGCCCCACCCTCAAGGCGCTCTGCGGCGGCGAGGCGCTGCCGCGCGAGCTGGCCGACGCGCTGCTGGACCGGGTGGGGGAGCTGTGGAACGTCTACGGCCCCACCGAAACGGCGGTCTGGTCGGCGGCCGGCCGGGTGATCCCCGGCGCCGGCGCCGTGCTGCTCGGCGAGCCCATCGCCAACACCCGGTTCGCCGTCGTCGACCGCGACTTCAGCCCGGTGCCACTGGGGGTCCCCGGGGAGCTGTGGATCGCGGGCGACGGTGTGGCCCGAGGGTATCTCGGCCGGCCGGATCTGACGGCGGAGAAGTTCACGCCCGATCCTTTCGCGGCCGAGCCCGGGGCGCGTCTCTACCGCACGGGCGACTCGGTGCGCTGGCGGCCCACGGGCGAGCTGGAGTTCCTGGGCCGCATCGATCATCAGGTGAAGGTGCGGGGCTATCGCATCGAGCCGGGCGAGATCGAGGCCGCGCTGCTGCGTCACCCGGCGGTGACGGCGGCGGTCGTCGTGGTGCGCGAGGACGGCGGCGAGAAACGCCTCGTCGGGTACACCACCGGCGATGGGCGGAGCGGCCCGCCGGCGGACGAGCTGCGCCGCCACCTGAGAGAGCTGTTGCCGGAGTACATGGTGCCGGCGGCCTACGTCGCTCTGGAGGTGTTCCCGCTGACGCCGAGCGGCAAGGTGGACCGCAAGGCCCTGCCCCCTCCCGAAGGGGCCCGCGCGGCGGCCACGGCGGTGGCCTATGTCCCTCCCCGCAACGAGCTGGAGCGGACGATCGCGGCGGTCTGGCGCGACGTCCTGAAGGTCGACAAGGTGGGGGTCGAGGATAATTTCTTCGACCTGGGAGGGCACTCGCTGCTGCTGGCCCAGGTGCACTCCCGGCTCGCTCCGACGCTCGGGGAAGAGCTCGCCCTGCTCGACCTCTTCCGCTATCCGACCGTCGGCTCGCTGGCTGGCCGCTTCTCTCTCCAGGCCGGGGAAGTGCCGGCCAACCAGGCAGGGCTGTCGCGGGCGGTGGCCCGGCGCGAGGCCGTCCGTACCGACGGCGCCGTCGCCATCATCGGAATGTCCGGGCGCTTCCCCGGCGCCGGTGGAGTCGAGGAGCTCTGGGAGAACCTGAAAGGGGGCGTCGATTCCATCACCTCCTTCAGCCGCGAGGAGCTGCTGGAGATCGGGGTGCCGGAGGCCGCGATCGCCGATCCCGACTACGTGCCGGCTCGCGGCGTCATCGCCGGAGGCTCCGAGTTCGACGCGCCCTTCTTCGGCTACAGCCCGCGCGAGGCCGAGCTCATCGACCCGCAGCAGCGGCTCTTCCTGGAGTGCTGCTGGGAGGCGCTGGAGGGCGCCGGCTACGAGCCGGCGCGGTTCCCGGGCGATGTCGGCGTTTTCGCCGGCGCCGGGATGAACACCTACATCCTGAATCTCCTGGCGGACATCGACGCTCTCGACGCGCTCGGCAACTTCAATCTGATGATCGGCAACGACAAGGACTTTCTGGCGCCCCGCGTCTCCTACAAGCTGGGGCTCAAAGGGCCGAGCATCTCGGTGCAGACGGCGTGCTCGACCTCGCTGGTGGCGGTCCATCTGGCCTGCCAGAGCCTGCTCTCCGGCGAGTGCGACGCCGCTCTGGCCGGCGGCGTCTCGGTCCGCTTCCCCCAGGAGGTCGGCTACCGATGGCAGGAGGGAATGGTCCTGTCGCGCGACGGCCGCTGCCGCACGTTCGACGCCAAGGCCTCCGGCTTCGTGGCCGGCAATGGCGCCGGGGTGGTCGTGCTGCGGCGGCTCGCGGATGCGCTACGGGACGGCGATCCCATCCGCGCCGTCATCCGCGGCTCGGCGGTGAACAACGACGGCTCGTTCAAGGTCGGGTTCACCGCGCCGAGCGTGGAGGGCCAGGCGCAGGTCATCGCTCAGGCGCTGGCGATGGCGGGCGTCGAGCCGGGTGACATCGATTACGTGGAAGCCCACGGCACCGGTACCGAGATGGGCGATCCCATCGAGGTCGCTGCCCTCGCCCAGGCCCTCGGGCCGCAGGTGCCGAGGGGCGGCTGCCTCATCGGCTCGGTGAAGACCAACATCGGCCACCTCGACACCGCCGCGGGTGTCGCGGGCCTGATCAAGGCCGTGCTGGTGCTCCAGCATCACCAGGTGCCGCCGAGCCTGAACTTCGAGCAGCCCAACCCGAAGCTGCGGCTGGAGGAGAGCCCGTTCCGCGTCGTCACCCGCCTGACGGAGTGGGAGGACTCGCCAGAGCCCCGGCGCGCCGGGGTGAGCTCGCTCGGCATCGGCGGCACCAATGCCCACGTCGTGCTCGAGGAGGCGCCGGCCGTGGCGGCCGGCGCTCCCGGCCGGCCATGGCAGCTCCTTTTGCTGTCGGCGCGCAGCGAGCCGGCGCTGGCACGGGCGGTGGCCGGTCTCGGCCGGCACTTCCGGCGTCATCCGGAGGTCGGGATCGCCGACGCCGCCTATACCTTGCAGGTCGGGCGGCGAAAGTTCGACCGGCGCGCCGTGGCGCTCTGCCGTGACGCCGCGGACGCCTCGGCCGTGCTCGACGGGGCCGATGCGGACCGCCTGCTGTTCGGCGGCGGCGAAGCCGGTTCCGTGGCCTTCCTTTTCAGCGGCCAGGGTTCGCAGCATCCCGGGATGGGCGCGGACCTCTACCGCGCCGAGCCCACCTTCCGAGATGAGGTGGACCGCGCCTGCGAGATCCTGCGGCCGGTCCTGGGCCTGGACCTGCGAACGCTGCTGTTCCCGGCTCCCGCGGAGGCCGCCGAAGCGGCGGTCCGCCTGGCGGGCACCGAGCTCACCCAGCCGGCCCTCTTCGTGATCGAGCATGCCCTGGCCCGGCAATGGATGGCCTGGGGCATCCGCCCCGCCGCCATGATCGGCCACTCCATCGGCGAGTACGTCGCCGCGACGGTCGCCGGCGTCTTTTCGCTGGCGGATGCCCTGGCCGTGGTGGCTGAGCGCGGACGCCTGATGGCGGCGATGGAGCCGGGAGCCATGCTCACCATCTCGCTGCCCGCGGCGGAGGTGTCGCCCCTCCTGGAGCCGGAGGTTTCCGTGGCCGCGGTCAACGGCCCGGCCCGCACCGTCGTGGCTGGCCCCGAAGCCATGATCGCCCGCCTGGAGACGGTGCTGACCGCGCGCGGCGCCGGCCACCGCCGGCTGCGCACCTCCCATGCCTTCCACTCGGCGATGATGGAGCCTGCCCTGGCGCCGTTCGCCGAGCGTCTGGCGCGCGTGACCCTGGCGCCGCCCTCCCTGCCTTTCGTCTCCAACGTCACGGGGACCTGGATCACCGCCGCCGAGGCCACCGACCCCGCCTACTGGACCGGGCACCTGCGCGCCACCGTGCGCTTCGCCGGCGGTCTCGCCGAGCTGCTGCGCGAGCCGGATCGCGTCCTGCTCGAGGTCGGGCCGGGCAACGCGCTTACCACCCTGGCCCGCGAGGCGGGCGCCACGGCCTTCGCATCGCTGCCGCACCCCAACGACCGGCGCAGCGACCTGCCCTTCCTGCTGAGCACTCTCGGCCGGCTCTGGACGGCCGGCATCGAGGTCGACTGGCAGGCGACGCATGCCGGAGAGCGGCGTCTGCGGGTGCCCCTGCCCACCTACCCGTTCGAGCGTCAGAGCTACTGGCTGGGAGGCCGCGGGCCCCGGGTACGCGGCGAGCAGGCCGCCATCCCGGCGCCGGTGGCGGCGGCCCAAACCTATGCGCGGCCGGAGATGCGCACGGCCTACGTGGCTCCTTCGGGCGGCACCGAGGAGGCGCTGGCGTGGATCTGGGGAGAGCTGCTGGGTCTCGACCGGGTGGGGGCTCACGATAACTTCTTCGATCTTGGCGGGCACTCCCTGCTGGCGACCCAGATGGGATCGCAGATCCGCTCGGTTCTCGGGATCGAGCTGCCGCTCCAGAGCATCTTCGACGCTCCCACCGTCGCCAGCCTCGCCCGGGAGATCTCGGCGGCGCGCCAGAGCAGCGCCGGCCCCGCTCTGCCGCCCCTCGTTCCCTTGCCGCGCGCGGGATCGCTCCCCCTGTCGTTCTCCCAGGAGAGGATGTGGTTTCTTCACCAGCTCGATCCCGGCGGTTCGGCCTACAACCTCCTGCAGGCCGTTCGCCTGTCCGGTGCCCTCGACGTGGCGGCGCTGGCCCGCTGCTTCGCCGAGCTCAGAGGGCGTCATGAATCGCTACGCACGGCTTTCCGTGTCGAGGATGGCCGGCCCGTACAGGTGGTGATGCCTCCTGCCTCGTCGCTGCCGCTGATCGACCTGGCGGGGTTGCCCGCGGCGGCGCGCGATGGAGAGTCGCGGCGCCTCGCCACCGGCCACCAGGCGCTGCCCTTCGACCTCTCGCACGGCTCGCTGCTGCGCACGGCCTTGCTGCGGCTCGGTGCCGGCGAGCATGCGCTGCTGGTGACCATGCACCACATCGTCTCCGACGGCTGGTCGTTCGGCGTGCTGGTGCGCGACGTGGCGGCCCTCTATCGCGCCTTCACGGCCGGCGAGCCCTCGCCCTTGCCGGAGCTGCCGCTGCAGTATCCCGATTTCGCCCTCTGGCAGCGCCAGGCGCTGGCGGGCGAGACCCTGGAAGCCGAGACGGCCTGGTGGCGCCGACGGCTGGCCGGCGAGCCGCCCGCGTTGCGCCTGCCCGCGGACCGCCGCCGGGCGGAGGCTCACGGTTTCCAGGTGGCGGGGGAGTCGCTGGAGCTGCCGGCGGAGCTGGTGTCGGCGTTGCGCCAGCTCTCGCGGCGCCAGTCGGCCTCGCTCTACATGACCTTGCTTGCCGCCTGGAAGGTCCTGCTGGCCCGCCTCACGGCCGAGGAGGACGTGCTCGTCGGCGCGCCGATCGCCAATCGCAACCGCGCCGAGGTTGAGGGGCTGATCGGCTTCTTCCTCAACACCCTGCTGCTGCGCGACGACCTGGCGGGCAACCCCTCCTTCGGCGAGCTGCTCGAGAGGGTGCGGGAGAGCACCCTGGGCGCCTTCTCCCATCAGGACCTGCCGCTCGAGATGGTGCTTCAGGCCGCGCATCCTGAGCGTGACCCGGCTCGGACCTCGCCTTTCCAGATCATGTTCCTGCTGCAGAACCTGCCGGTCCGGGAGCTGGCGGTGGCGGGCCTGACCTTCTCGGTGCTGGAGGCCGAGCAGCGGATCGCCGATCTGGGGACCGCCATTTTCGAGGCCGGGCTGACGCTCGTCGAGCGCCCGGACGACGGCGGGGTGCTGGCGTCGCTGACCTACAACGGCCTCCTCTTCGACCCCGCGAGCATGAGCCGCCTGCTGGCGCGCTTCGAACGGCTGCTGGCCGCGGCGGCGGCCGATCCGGACCGGCGCCTCTGGAGCTACGACCTGCTGGGCGAGGGCGAGCGCCGGGAGATCCTCGCCTGGGGCGCGGCGTCGCCGGCTCCGGCAGGGCCGTTCGAGCCCGTCCACCGCGCCTTCGAGCGGCGGGCCGCGGCGGCGCCGGAGGCGCTGGCGGTCGTGGCGGCGGGCACGGCCGCTGGTATGGCCGGCGAGCGCCGCCTGACCTATGGCGAGCTGGACTCACGGTCGAACCGCCTCGCCCACCGCCTGCGGGCGCTGGGCGTGGGCCTCGAGACGGCCGTGGGCGTCGCCGTCGAGCGCTCGCCGGAGATGCTGGTGGCCCTCTTCGGCGTGCTCAAGGCCGGCGGCGTCGCCGTGCCGCTCGATCCGTCGTATCCGCCGGAGCGCCGCGGCTACATCCTGGAGGACGCCGGCGCCAGGGTGGTGCTGACCGCCGAGGCGGTGGCCGGCGCCTGCGCGGGCGATGGCCCGGACGGGCCGCTGGAGATCGAGGTTGGCGCCGAGAATCTGGCCTACCTCATCTACACCTCCGGCTCGACCGGCCGGCCCAAGGGGGTGATGGTGCGCCACGGCGCCCTCGCCGGCTACGTGGCCGCCTTCCGCGACGAGCACCGGCTGGGTCCCGAGGACCGCGTGCTGCAGTTCGCCTCGGTCAGCTTCGACACCAGCGCCGAGGAGATCTACCCCTGCCTGACGAGCGGCGCCGCCCTGGTGCTGCGCGACGACGCGATGCTCGCCTCGACGCCCGACTTCCTGCGCCTCTGCGGCGAGCACCGGGTCTCGGTGCTCGACCTGCCCACCGCCTTCTGGCACGAGATGGTGTCGCGGCTGGCGGAGGAGCCGGCGGCGCTCCCCGAGACCTTGCGCCTGATCGTCCTGGGCGGCGAGCGGGCTCTCCCGGAGCGCCTGGCCGCCTGGCACCGGCTCGGCGGCGGGATCGGGGCCGGCGCGGTGCGCGTGGTCAACACCTACGGCCCCACCGAGACCACCATCGTCGCCACCCGCCGCGAGCTGCCGGCGAGCCTCGCCATCCGCGGCGAGGTGCCCATCGGCCGGCCGGTGGCGGGGGCGCGGGCCTATGTCGCCGATCCCTTCCTGGAGCTGGCGCCCGCCGGGGTGGCCGGCGAGCTGTGCGTCGGCGGCTCCGGCCTCGCCCGCGGCTACCTCGGCCGTCCGGACCTGACGGCCGAGCGCTTCGTGCCCGATCCGTGGGCGGCGGAGCCGGGCGCCCGCCTCTACCGCACGGGCGACCTCGTGCGCCTCCTGCCCACGGACGACCTCGAGTTCCTGGGGCGCGTCGACGACCAGGTGAAGATCCGCGGCTTCCGCGTCGAGCTGCGGGAGGTCGAGGCGGCCCTCGCCCTGCACCCCGCGGTGGCCGAGGCGGTGGTGGCGGCGCGCGAGGACGTGCCGGGCGACCGCCGCCTGGCGGCCTACGTGGTGCCCCGCGACGCGGCGGCGCAACCCAGCACGGCCGAGCTGCGCGCCTTCCTGAAGGAGCGGCTGCCGGACTACATGATCCCCGCGGCCTTCGTGGCCCTGGAGGCGCTGCCGCTGACGCCCAGCGGCAAGGTGGACCGCCGCGCCCTGCCCGCCCCCGGCGGCGCCCAGGCAGAGCGCGAGGGGGACTTCGTCGCCCCGCGCACCGCCGCCGAGGAGACGGTGGCGGCGATCTGGGGGGAGGTCCTCGGGGTCGACCGGGTGGGGGCCACGGACAACTTCTTCGAGCTGGGCGGCCACTCCCTGCTGCTGCCGCAGGTGATGCACCGCCTGCGCTCCGCCTTCCAGATCGAGATCCCCCTGCGCACGCTGTTCGACGAGCCGTCCGTCGAGAGCCTGGCACTCGCCCTGGAGGAGATCCTGCTCGCCGATCTCGAGCGGCAGCTCGCCGAAACCGAAGCGCTGGAAGGAGAAGAGAGCCTTGCCGGATAGGACGATCGACATCGCTCCGCATCGCCAGGAGGTGGCCGGCAACGACACGGCCCGGCCCTACCCGCCGGGCTTCGCGCACGAGCGGTTCGCCGAGGCCGCGCGCCGCCATCCGGAGGCCCTGGCCGTGGCCGCCGGGGCCGAGAGGCTGACCTACGGCGAGCTGGAGGCGGCGGCGAACCGGCTGGCCCACCGCCTGCGGGCGCTCGGCGTGGGACCCGAGTCGCGGGTGGCGGTCCTCATGGAGCGGACCGCGGCGCGGGTGGTGGCGGTGCTCGCGGTGCTCAAGGCCGGCGGCGCCTACGTCTCGCTCGACCCCGCCAACCCGGCCGAGCGGCTGGGTTTCCAGATCGCCGACTCCGGCTCGGCGGTGGTGCTGGCGCAGCCCGGCCTGGCGGACCGCCTGCCGGCGACCGGGGCCGTCGTTCTCCCGGTTCCGGACGGGAGCGGCGGAGAGAGCGGACCGGGGGGTCCTCCCGATTTTCCTCCCGATATCGGGCTCGAACCCGGCAACCTCGCCTACGTCGTCTACACCTCGGGCTCGACCGGCACCCCGAAGGGGGTCGAGATTCCCCACGCGGGCCTGTGGAACCTGGTCGCCTGGCACCGCGAGCAGTACTCGGTGACCGCCGCCGACCGCGCCACCGTGATCGCCAACCCGGCGTTCGACGCCTCGGTGTGGGAGATCTGGCCGTATCTGACGGCGGGAGCGAGCCTGCACATCCCGGACGAGGCCGTGCGGCTGTCGCCGGAGGCGCTGGCGCGCTGGTGGGCGGCGGAAGGAATCACCCTCTCCTTCCTGCCCACGCCGCTCGCCGAGGCGGTGATGGCGGAGATCGCCGACCTCGTGGAGGATCTGTCCGAGGATCTCGCCCTGCGCGCCCTGATCACCGGCGGCGACCGCCTGCATCGCGGGCCGGTGCCGGGCGCGCCGTTCCGCCTGATGAACCATTACGGGCCGTCGGAAGCGAGCGTCGTCACGACCGTCGAGGAGGTGCCGGAGGCGGAGGCGGGCCTGCCCCCGATCGGCCGGCCCATCGCCAACCTCCGGGTGCACCTGCTGGACGAGGAGGGCGAGCCGGCGCCGGCGGGAGAGCCGGGCGAGCTGTGCGTGGCCGGCGTGGGTCTGGCCCGCGGCTACCTGGCGCGGCCGGACCTGACGGCCGGGAAGTTCGTGCCGGACCCGTTCGCCGAGGCCCCGGGCGGGCGGATGTACCGTACCGGCGACCTCGCGCGCCGGCGCGGCGACGGCAGGCTCGACTTCCTGGGCCGCATCGACAACCAGGTGAAGATGCGCGGGTTGCGCATCGAGCTGGGAGAGATCGAGGCCGCGCTGGCGCGGCATCCGGCGGTGCGCAAGGCGGCGGTGCTGCTGCGCGACGGCGCTCTGGTGGCCTTCGTCGCCGCGCCCGCCGCCGCGCCGGGACATCCGCGGCCCGGCGCCCCCGAGCTGCGCAGCCTGCTCGCCGGGCGGCTTCCCGACTACATGGTGCCGGCCGCCTTCGTGCTGCTCGACGCGCTGCCGCTGTCGCCCAACGGCAAGGTAGACCGCGCCGCCCTGGAGCGGCTGGATCTTCCCCGGGAGACCGGGGGCGCCGGCGCGGCGCCGGCTACCCCCCTGGAGGCGGCGCTGGCGGAGATCTTCGGCGAGGTCCTGGGGCTGGCCGCGGTGGGGGCGGACGACGACTTCTTCTCCCTCGGCGGCCACTCGCTGCTCGCCACCCGGGTACTGTCGCGCGTGCGCCGCGGCTTCGGCGTCGCCCTCCAGCCGCGAGCGCTCTTCGACGCACCGTCGGTGACCGCCCTGGCCCGGCTCGTGGAAGCTGCCATGGCCGCGACCGCCGCGACCGCCGCGACCGCCGCGGCGTCCGGCGAGCCGGAGCCGGTGGCCCCGAGGCCGGAGCCGGCGACGTCCGCGGCGAGGCCCCTCTCCCATGCCCAGCAGCGCCTCTGGTTCCTCGACCGGCTCACCCCCGGCTCCAGCGTCTACAACGTGCCGCTGCCGCTGCGTCTCGCGGGCCGGCTGGAGCCGGCGGCCCTCGCCGCCGCGCTGGCCGAGATCGTGCGCCGCCACGAGGTGCTGCGGACCACCTACGAGAACGGCGTGGACGGCCCCTTCCAAGTCGTCCAGCCCGCCGCGGCCCCGGCCCTGCCGGTGGCCGACCTCTCGGCGCTGCCGGCCGGGCCGCGCAACGGCGAGTCGGCTCGCCTGCTCGCCGCCGAGGCCGCGCGCCCCTTCGACCTGACGGCCGGGCCGGTGCTGCGCGCCGCCCTGCTCGCGCTCGGCGAGGCCGAGCACCTGCTGCTGCTCGCCGTGCACCACATCGCCTTCGACGGCTGGTCGCTGGACGTCCTGCTGCGCGAGCTGACGGCGCTCTACGGCGCCGCCGTCGCGGCACGGCCGTCGCCGCTGCCGGAGCTGCCCCTCCAGTACGCGGACTACGCGCGCTGGCAGCGGCATTGGCTCCAGGGCGAGGTGCTCGCCGAGCAGCTCGGCTACTGGCGGCGCCAGCTCGCCGGCGCCGAGCCGGTCCTCGAGCTGCCGGCGGACCATCCGCGGCCGGCGGTCCAGAGCTTCCGCGGCGGCCGCGTGGGCGTCGGCCTCCCGGCCGGCCTCGGCGGGGAGCTCAAGCGGCTCGCCCGCGGCGGGCAGTGGAGCTCCTTCATGCTCGTGCTCGCCGCCCTCCAGGCCCTGCTCCAGCGCTACACGGGGCAGGACGACCTGCTGGTGGGCTCGCCGATCGCCAACCGCCAGCGGCCGGAGATCGAAGGCGTCATCGGCTTCTTCGTCAACACCGTCGTGCTGCGCGGCGACCTGGCGGGAGACCCGCCGTTCCGCGAGGCCGCGGCCCGCGCCCGGGAGGTCACGCTCCAGGCGGCGGCCCACCAGGACCTGCCGTTCGAAAGGCTGGTCGAGGAGCTGCACCTGGAGCGCGATCTCTCCTACTCGCCCCTCTTCCAGATCCTGCTGACGCTGGAGAACGCGCCTCACGCGGCGCCCGGGCTCTCCGGCCTGCGACTGGAGTATCTGGAGGCCGGCAACGGCACGGCCAAGCTCGATCTCCAGCTGGCGCTCACCGAGCAGGAGGACGGCGGGCTGCGCGGCTGGATCGAGTACGCCGTCGACCTCTTCGAGGCGGCGACGGTCGAGCGTATGGCCGGCCACTTCCGGACCCTTCTCGCAGGCGCCGTGGCGGACCCCGGCCGGCGCCTCTCGGAGCTGCCGCTGCTGTCGCCCGCCGAACAGGCGGAGACGCTGGCGCTGGCGGGGCTCCCGGCCCTGGATTTCCCCTGGGAAGGCGGCGTCCACGAGCGGTTCGCGGCCTGGGCGCGGCGGACGCCTCAGGCGGTGGCCGCCGTCCACGAGGGCGCGAGCCTCACCTACGGCGAGCTCGACGAGCGCGCCGGGCGGCTGGCGGCGCGCCTGCGCCGGCTGGGCGTAGGACCCGAGAGCCGGGTGGCCCTGTTCTGCGAGCGCTCGCTGGAGATGCTGGTGGCGGTCGTCGGCGTGCTCAAGGCCGGGGGCGCCTACGTGCCGCTCGACCCCCGGTACCCGGCGGAGCGGGTGGCCTTCGTGCTGGCGGATGCTGGCGCCGGCGCCGTCCTCACCCAGACGGCCCTGCTGGAGCGGCTGCCGGCGACCAACGCCAAGGTTCTGTTGCTGGATGGCGACGAGGAGATGGACGCCGGTCCGCTCGAGCCCGTCCGGGTGGAGCCTGGCCAGGCCGCCTACGTGATCTACACGTCGGGCTCGACGGGCCGGCCGAAGGGCGTGGTGGTCGGCCACGCCCAGGCGGCGCGCCTGTTCACGGCCACCCGGGAGTGGTTCCACTTCGGCCCCGGGGACGTCTGGACGCTGTTCCACTCCTACGCCTTCGACTTCTCGGTGTGGGAGATCTGGGGGGCGCTGGCCCACGGCGGCCGGCTCGTCGTGGTGCCTTTCTGGGTGAGCCGCGCGCCGGAGGCGTTCCTCGATCTGCTGGAGCGGGAGCGGGTGACGGTGCTCAACCAGACCCCCTCGGCCTTCCGCCAGCTCGTCCTGGCGGACGCCGCCGAGGACCCCGGCACGACCCGCACGACGCGCGACCTCGCCCTGCGCTTCGTCATCTTCGGCGGCGAGGCCCTGGAGATGGCGAGCCTCGCCCCGTGGTTCGCGCGCCACGGCGACGAGCGCCCCCGCCTGGTGAACATGTACGGCATTACCGAGACGACGGTGCACGTCACCTACCGCTCCTTGAGCGCAAGTGATCTGAGCGCGGCGAGCGTCGTGGGGGTGCCGATCCCGGACCTCCAGGTGCACGTCGTGGACCGCGCGATGGCGCCCGCGCCGCTGCTGGTTCCCGGCGAGATCCTCGTCGGCGGCGCCGGGCTGGCGCGGGGTTACCTGAACCGCCCGGAGCTGACGGCGCGGCGCTTCGTTCCGGACCCCTTTGGCGGCCGGCCCGGCGAACGGCTCTACCGCTCGGGCGACCTGGCCCGGCGGCTGCCCGGCGGCGAGCTGGCGTACCTGGGCCGCATCGACCAGCAGGTGAAGATCCGCGGCTTCCGCATCGAGCTGGGGGAGATCGAGGCGGCGCTGGCGGCGCACCCGGCGGTGGGGGCGGCGGCGGTTCTGGTGCTGCCCGATGCCGCGGGCGGCAGCCGGCTGGTGGCCTGTCTCGCGGGAGCCGCGGTCCCCGGCGTGCCCGAGCTGCGGGCCTTCCTCAGGGAACGGTTGCCGGAGCCCATGGTGCCGTCCGCCTTCGTGATCCTGGCGTCGCTGCCGCTGACGCCCAACGGCAAGGTGGACCGGCGGGCCTTATCGCGGATGGAGACCGGTCTGCAGCCGGCCAGCGCTCCGAAGGGCGCGGGCGTGGCGCCGGCGACCCCGATGGAGGTCGCGCTGGCGAAGATCTTCGGCAATGTCCTGGGGCTGGCGGCGGTCGCCGCGGATGACAACTTCTTCGACCACGGCGGCCACTCGCTGCTGGCCGTGCGGCTGGTGACGGAGATCCGCCGTGACCTGGGGGCGGATCTGAGCGTGCGCGCCGTCTTCGAGCACCCCACCGTCGCCGGCCTCGCCCGCGCCGTCGCGGCGGCGGTCGGGCATGCTTCCGAGTCGCCGGCCACAGCGATCGTCCGCGCATTCCGCGACGGGCGTCCGCCGCTCTCCTTCCCCCAGAGCCGGCTCTGGTTCCTGGACCAGCTCGATCCCGGTTCGGCGACCTACAACATTCCCTTCCCCCTGCGCCTCGAAGGCCCCCTGGACGCCGGTCTGCTCGCCGCCGTCCTGGGAGAGATCGTGCGCCGCCACGAGGCGCTGCGCACCACCTTCGCCGCCGGTGAGCTGGGCGAGCCGTACCAGGTGATCGCCCCGGTCGCGGTCGCCGCGGTGCCGTCGATCGACCTTGCGGCGCTGCCGGCGGCGCCGCGGCAGGCCGAGGCCGCGCGTCTCGCCGGCGAGGACGCGGCCCGGCCCTTCGACCTCGCCGCCGGGCCGGTGCTGCGTTTCGCCCTGCTGCGGCTCGCCGCCGCCGAGCACCTGCTGCTCCTGACGGTGCACCACATCGCCTTCGACGGCTGGTCGGTGAACGTCCTGCTGGGCGAGCTGGCGGCGCTGTACGAAGCCGGCGCGGCCGGCCGCCCCTCGCCGCTGCCGGAGCCGCCCGTCCAGTACGCGGACTTCGCCGTCTGGCAGCGCCGCGAGCTGGCCGGCGGCGCCCTCGCCGGCCACCTCGGCTACTGGCGCCGGCGCCTGGCCGGGGCACCCACGGTGCTGGAGCTGCCGGCCGACCGTCCGCGGCCGGCGGCGCAGAGCTTCCGCGGCGCGATGCGTGCCGCGGCGGTACCCGTGCCCGGCGCCGCGCTGCGGGCGCTCGCCCGGCGCGAGAGGGCGACGCCGTTCATGCTCCATCTGGCGGCCTTCGCCGGCCTCCTTCAGCGCCTGACCGGGCGCGACGACCTGCTCGTCGGCACTCCCATCGCCAACCGCGAGCAGGTCGAGATCGAGGGGCTGATCGGCTTCTTCGTCAACACCCTGGTGCTGCGGGCGGAGCTGGGAGGGGATCCGGATTTCGGCGAGCTGCTGCGCCGGACCCGCGACACCGCCCTGGGCGCCTACGCGCATCAGGATCTGCCGTTCGACGCCCTGGTCGACGAGCTGCGGCCGGAGCGCGATCCGTCCCGCTCGCCTCTCGTCCAGGTGATGCTGGTGCTGGCGGAGACCGGGGAGCTGCCGCACCCGCCGGGCCTGCGCCTCACCGCCGCCGAGCACGGCCTGCATCCGGCGCGGTTCGATCTCACCCTGTCCATTTTCGACCGGGGCGACGAGGTCGTGGCCGTCGCCGAGTACGCGACGGACCTGTTCGATCCCGCCACCATGGAGCGGTTGCTGGCGCACTTCGGCATCCTCCTCGGAGGCGCCGCCGCGGAGTCCGGCTCGTCCGTCCGGCTCTCTGATCTACCTCTCTTCGCTCCGGCCGAGCGCCACCAGATGCTGGCGGAGTGGGGCGACACGGCGGCGCGGCTGCCGGCGGGCGACTCGGTGCTCGACCTCTTCGCCGCCCGCGCGCGCCGCGCGCCGGAGTCGGTGGCCGTGGTCCACGGCGGCCCGCGGCTGAGCTACGGCGAGCTCGCCGCCGCGGCGAACGGCCTCGGCCGCCACCTGCGGGCGCTCGGCGTGGGGCCGGAGGTGGCCGTGGCCGTGGCCGCCGAGCGCTCGATCGACATGGTGGTGGGCCTGCTGGGCGTGCTGGCGGCCGGCGGCGCCTATGTGCCTCTCGACCCCGCCTATCCTCGCGAGCGGCTGGCGTTCATGCTGGAGGACTGCGGCGCGCCCGTGCTGGTGACCCAGAGCCGGCTGCTGCCGAGCCTCCCGGCCTTCACCGGCCAGGTGGTGCTCCTCGATGGAAATTACCCGGCCGAAGGCTCCAAGCCGCTCACCGATACCGTGGAGCTCGACAGCCTCGCCTACGTCATCTACACCTCCGGCTCCACCGGCCGGCCTAAGGGCGTCCAGGTGGCTCACCGCGGCTTGGTGAACCTGACGCTGGCGCAGATCGAGCTGTTCGATCTGCGCCCCGGCCGGCGGGCCTTGCAGTACGCCTCGTTCAGCTTCGACGCCTCGGTGTCGGAGATCTTCACCGCCCTGGTGTCGGGAGCCGAGCTGCACCTGGCGGACCGCGACGACCTCCTCCCCGGCCCCGGCTTCGCCCGGCTGATCCGCGAGCGGGGCATCACGACCGCCACCCTGACGCCCTCGACGCTCGCCGCCTTCGAGGCCGCCGTGCCGGGCGACCGGCTGGATTCCATCTCCACCCTGGTGGTGGCCGGCGAGGCCTGCCCGCCGGAGCTGGCCGCCCGCTGGTCGCCGGGGCGGCGGTTCCTCAACGCCTACGGCCCCACCGAGGACACGGTCTGCGCGTCGGCGGAGCTCGGCTTCCCGCGGGGCGCCCCCACTCTCGGGTACGCCATCGCCAACACCCGTCTGCTGGTGCTCGACGCGGCCCTGCTGCCGGTGCCGGCCGGCGTCGAGGGCGAGATCGCCATCGCCGGAGTCGGCCTCGCCCGCGGCTATCTCGGCCGGCCGGACCTCACCGCCGAGCGCTTCGTCCCCGATCCCTCGTCTTTCGCCCTGGGCGGCCGCGCCTACCGCACGGGCGACCGCGGCCGCTTTCTCGCCGACGGCCGGCTGGAGTTCCTCGGCCGCGTCGACCACCAGATCAAGGTCCGCGGCTTCCGCATCGAGCCGGGGGAGATCGAGGCCGCCCTGCTGCGCCTTCCGGAGCTGCGCGAGGCGGTCGTCATGGCCCGCGAGGACGTGCCCGGCGACCGGCGCCTCGTGGCCTACGTGGTGGCTGCCCTGCCTGGCGAGGGTGCGTCTCCCGTGCCCGCCGAGATCCGCCGCGCGCTGCTCGCCGGGCTACCCGAGCACATGGTGCCGTCCGCCGTGGTGGTCCTGCCGGCGCTGCCGCTGACCCCGAACGGCAAGCTCGACCGCAAGGCGCTGCCGCCACCCGGCCAGGACGCCCCAGGCCTCGAGCGCCCGTTCGTCGCTCCCGGCGGCGCCGTGGAGGAGGTCGTGGCCGGCATCTGGTGCGCGGTGCTGGGCGTCGAGCGGGTGAGCGCGGACGATCTCTTCTTCGATCTCGGCGGCCACTCGCTGCTGGCGACGCAGGTGATCTCCCGCCTGCGCGCCGCCTTCGACGTCGACCTGCCGGTGCGGGCCCTGTTCGAGGCGCCGACCGTGGCCCGCCTGGCGGCGCGGGTCGAGGCCCTGCGCGCCGGCGAGCGCGGCATCGCGGCGCCTCCGATCACCCCGGTACCCCGCGACGGTAAGGGGTTGCCGCTCTCCTTCGCCCAGAGCCGCCTGTGGCTGCTGGACCGCCTGGAGCCCGGCTCGCCCCTCTACCTCATGCCGCAGGCCATGGCCCTGAGCGGCGCCCTCGACCGGCCCGCCCTGGAGGCGGCGCTCGCCGGCATCCTGCGCCGCCACGAGGTGCTGCGCACCCGCTTCGCGGACGTGGCGGGCGAGCCCGTGCAGCTCGTCGAGCCGGCCGGCGGCTTCACCCTGCCGCTGATCGACCTGGGGGCTCTCCCCGCTGTCCGCCGCGGGGCGGAGGCCGAGGCGCTGACCGCCGCCGAGGCCGCGCGGCCGTTCGACCTCGCCGTGCCGCCCCTGTTGCGCGCCTATCTGTTGCGCCTGGAGCCAGAGGAGCACCAGCTCCTGCTCACCCTCCATCACATCGCCTCGGACGGCTGGGCGCAGGCCATCCTGGTGCGCGAGCTGACGGCTCTCTACGCCGCCTCATGGCTCCCCGAGCCGACCCTCCAGTATGCGGACTTCGCGGCCTGGCAGCGGAGCTGGCTCTCCGGCGAGACGCTGGCGGCCGAGCTCGACTACTGGCGCCGGCGCCTGGCGGGAGCGCCGGACGTCCTCGAGCTGCCCACGGACCGGCCGCGGGCGGCGGTGCGCGGCACCCGCGGCGCCGAGACGGGGCTGGTTCTGGGGCCGGCGGCGGCCGGCGATCTCGCCCGCCTCGCCCGGCAGGAGGGCGTGACCCTCTTCATGCTCCTCCTCGCGGCCTTCGACGTCCTGCTCTGCCGCTACTCCCGCCAGGAGGAGATCCTCGTCGGCTCGCCTATCGCCAACCGCAACCGCGCCGAGACGGAGGGGCTGCTGGGCTTCTTCGTCAACACCCTGGTGCTGCGGGCGGACCTGACGGGCGGGCCGGACTTCCGCGAGCTGCTGCGCCGCACCCGCGAGGTGACGCTCGAAGCCTACGAGCATCAGGACGTCCCCTTCGAGAGGCTGGTCGAGGAGCTGCATCCGGACCGCAGCCTCTCCCACACGCCCCTCTTCCAGGTGATGCTGGCGCTCCAGAACGCCCCCGAGGAGGTGCTGGAGCTGCCCCGGCTGACGGTGCGTCAGCTGCCGGCGCCGAGCGTCACGGCGAAGTTCGACCTCACCCTGTTCGTGGAGGAGCGCCGCGGCGAGCTGCGCCTCGGCCTGGAGTACGCGGCCGATCTCTTCCTGCCAACCACCATGGAGCGGCTGCTGGCGCACTTCGCGCGGCTGCTGGCCGCAGCCGCCGGGGACGCCGCGGTGCCAGGGATTCCGGTCGCCGAGCTGCCGCTGCTGAGCCGGGACGAAAGGGCGCAGATCCTGGTGGGCTGGAACGACACCGCCGTCCGGGTGGAAGGCGAGACCTGCCTGCACCAGCTCTTCGAGGCTCAAGGCCGGCGCACGCCGGACGCCGTGGCGCTCATCGCCCCGGACGGCGGCCGTCTGACCTATCGCGAGCTGGACGCCTGGGCGGCCCGCCTCGCCCGCCGCCTGCGGGCCCTGGGCGTGGGGCCGGAGGTCCTGGCCGGCGTGATGATGGACCGCACGGCCGAGCTGATCGTGGCCCTCCTCGCCGTGCTCAAGGCGGGAGGCGCCTACGTGCCCATCGACCCCGCCTATCCGCCCCAGCGCGTCGCCCTCATGCTGGAGAGCTCGCGCGCCGCCGTGCTCCTCACCCGGCGTGCCCTGCTGGCGGGCTTCGCGGAGAGCCTGCCGCCCTCGGCGGTGCCGCTGTTTCTCGATGCGGGATGGGAGACGGAGGAGGCGCCCCCGGTGCCCGCGGAGGCCCGACCCGTCGCCGGCAACCTCGCCTACATCATCTTCACCTCGGGCTCCACCGGCACGCCCAAGGGCGTGGCCCTGGAGCACCGCGCCGCGGTGGTCTTCGCCCGCTGGGCGCGGGAAGTCTTTCCGCCGGCGGATCTCGCCGCGGTGCTGGCCGCCACCTCCGTCTGCTTCGATCTCTCGGTGTTCGAGATCTTCGTCACCCTCGCCTGGGGCGGCACGGTGGTGCTGGCGGAGAACGCCCTCGCCCTGCCCGCGCATCCGGCGGCGGGGGAGGTGACCCTGGTCAACACCGTGCCCTCGGCGATGGCCGAGCTGGTGCGCGGCGGCGGCATTCCGCCGTCGGTGCGCACGGTCAACCTCGCGGGCGAGGCGCTCAAGGGCTCCCTGGTGCGCGCCGTCTACGAGCGGACCGCCGTCTCGCGCGTCTTCAATCTCTACGGCCCCTCGGAGGACACGACCTACTCGACGTTCGCCCTCATGCCCCGGGGAGTCGAGTCGCCGGCCATCGGCCGGCCCGTCGCCGGCTCGTGCGCCTACGTGCTCGACGCCGCCCTCCAGCCGGTGCCCTTCGGCGTACCGGGAGCCGTCTACCTGAGCGGTCTCGGCCTCTCTCGCGGCTACCTGGAGCGGCCGGACCTGACGGCGGACCGCTTCATCCCCGATCCGTTCGGCGCCCCCGGCGCGCGCCTCTACCGCGTCGGCGACCTCGCCCGCCTCCGGCCGGACGGCGAGCTGGAGTTCCTCGGCCGCATCGACCACCAGGTGAAGGTGCGCGGCTTCCGCATCGAGCTGGGAGAGATCGAGGCGGCCCTCGCGGCCCTGGGCTCGGTGGCGCAGAGCGCCGTCCTCGCCCTGGAGGAGCCCGGCGGCGAGGGCAGCCGGCTGACGGCGTTCGTGGTGCCCGCAGGGACGGTTCCACCGCCAGCCGGCTTCGCCGCGGAGCTGCGCGCGGCACTGAAGAAGACGTTGCCGGAGTACATGGTGCCCGCCGTCTTCGCCTTCCTGCCCGAGCTGCCGTTGACGCCCAACGGCAAGCTCGACCGCCGCGCCCTGGAACGGCTGACACCTTCGGGCGAAGAGTCCACCGGAGCCGGCGCCCCGCGCACTCCCCTGGAGGAGCTGGTGGCGGGCGTCTGGTGCGAGGTGCTTGGATTGGAGCGGGTGGGGATCGAGGACAGCTTCTTCGACCTCGGCGGCCACTCGCTGCTGGCCACCCGGGTGATCTCCCGCCTGCGCCAGACCCTGGGCGCCGACCTGCCCCTGCGCGCGCTCTTCGAGGCGCCCACCGTGGCCGCCCTGGCGCGGCGGGTGGAGGAGGCCCGGGCCGGCGGTGCACCGGGTCACGAGCTGCCCCCGCTGGCTCCCGCGCTCCGGGACGGGCGCGGCCTGCCGCTCTCCCACTCCCAGCGCCGCCTCTGGCTGGTCGACCGGCTGGAGCCCGGCTCGCCGCAGTACAACATCCCGGTGGCCCTGGAGCTCCACGGCCTTCTCGACGTCGCGGCCCTCGCCGCCGCGCTGGCCGCGCTCGTCGAACGCCACGAGGTGCTGCGCACCCGCTTCGTGGAGATCGAGGGCGAGCCCGTCCAGCTCCCGTCGCCGGCTCCTCCCTCCATTCTGCGGTTGATCGACCTCTCGGGCCTGCCGGAGGAGGATCTCCGCCGCGACGAGGCCGGCCGGCTGGGGACGGTCGAGGCGATGCGCCCCTTCGATCTCGGCCGGCCGCCGCTGCTGCGGGCCGTCCTGCTGCGCCTCGGAGAGGTCGAGCACCGGCTGCTCCTCACCGTCCATCACATCGCCTCGGACGGCTGGTCCCAGGGCATTCTCGACCGCGAGCTGTCGGCGCTCTACGCGGCGTTCCGGGTGGGCGAGCCCTCGCCGCTGCCGCCGGTGCCCCTCCATTACGGGGACTTCGCGGCCTGGCAGCAGGGCTGGCTGGCCGGCGACGCCCTCGACCGGGAGCTCGCCTGGTGGCAGGAGCGCCTCGCCGGAGCCACCGACGTCCTCGACCTGCCGGCGGACCGGCCGCGGCCGGCCGTGCGCAGCTCCCGAGGCGCGCACCTGTTCTTCGACCTGCCTGGGGACATCGCGCCGCGGCTCGCCCGGCTGGCGCGCCGCGAGGGGGTCACCCCCTTCATGGCGACGCTCGCGGCCTTCGAGGTCCTGCTCTACCGCTACAGCGGCCAGGAGAGCTTCCTCGTCGGCTCGCCCATCGCCAACCGCAACCGCGCCGAGACCGAGAGCCTGGTGGGCTTCTTCGTCAACACCCTGGTGCTGCGGGCCGGCCTGGAGGGCGACCCGGACTTGCGCGAGCTGCTGCGCCGCACCCGCGAGGTGACCCTGGAGGCCTACGACCATCAGGACGTCCCCTTCGAGCGTTTGGTCGAGGAGCTGCGACTCGGCCGCAGCCTCTCGCACACGCCGCTGTTCCAGGTGATGCTGGTGACGGAGGACGGCGCGGCGGGTTTGGGATCGGCCTCGCCGGCCGGCCTGTCCCTTCCCGGCTTGACGGCCCGCCCGCTGCCAGCGGAGAGCGGCACGGCGAAGTTCGATCTCACCCTCGGGCTCCAGGAGGAGAACGGCGCGCTGCGCGGCGTCGTCGAGTACTCGACGGAGCTGTTCGACGCCGCCACGATCGAGCGTCTCACCGGTCATCTCGGCGTCCTGCTCGCCGCCCTCCCCGAGGCGCCGGAGCGCCGCATCGGCGAGCTGCCGCTGCTCACAGCCGAGGAGCGGCACGAGCTGCTGGCGGCGTGGACCAACACCCGCCGCGACTTCGATACGGTCCGCCTCGTGCACGAGCAGGTGGCGGAGCAGGCCCGCCTCCATCCCGAGGCCCTGGCCGTGGCGGGAAGCTCGGGGCGGCTGACCTATGGCGAGCTCGCGGCGCACTCGAACCGCCTCGCCGATCACCTGCGCTCGCTCGGCGTGGGCTCCGAGTCGCGCGTCGCCGTCTTCATGGAGCGCTCGCCGGAGCGGGTGGTGGCCGTCCTCGGCGTGCTCCTGGCCGGGGGCGCCTACGTCTCGCTCGATCCGGGCCATCCGCCGGAGCGCCTGGCCTTCCAGATCGCCGACGCCGGCTCGCCCCTGGTGCTCACCCACGGCGCCCTCGCCGATCGCCTGCCGCGGCTCGCCGTGCCCGTCATCCGGCTGGACGGCGATTGGAGCTCCATCCCCGGCCGGGAGGACGCGCCGCCGGCCGTCCGCCTGCTGCCGGAGAGCCTGGCCTACGTGATCTACACCTCGGGCTCGACGGGGGTGCCAAAGGGGGTGGAGATCCCCCATCGAGGCCTGTCCAACCTGGTGGCCTGGCACCGCGACCTCTACCGGGTGACGGCGGCGGACCGCGCGACGCTGATCGCCAACCCCGCCTTCGACGCCTCGGTGTGGGAGATCTGGCCCTACCTGACGGCGGGAGCGAGCCTGCACGTGCCCGACGCCACGGTGCGCGTGACACCCGAGGCCCTGCTGCGTTGGTTCGCCGCCGAGAGGATCACGCTCTCCTTCCTGCCGACGCCCCTCGGCGAGGCCATGCTCGAAGAGGAGCTGCCGGCGGACCTCGCCCTGCGGGCGATGATCGTCGGCGGCGACCGCCTCCACCGCGGCGTCCCCGCGGGCGCGCCCTTCCGGCTGGTGAACCACTACGGCCCCACCGAGTCGAGTGTCGTCGCCACGTTCGACGAGGTCGAGACCTTGGCGGAGCAGGGCGTGCCCGCCATCGGCCGGCCGCTCGCCAATCTCCGGATCTATATCCTCGACCGCGGCGGCCAGCCGGCGCCGGTGGGTGTGCCGGGCGAGCTGTGCATCGCCGGCGTGGGGCTGGCGCGGGGCTACCTGGCGCGCCCCGATCTGACGGCGGAGAAGTTCCAGCCCGAGCCGTTCAGCGGAGAAGCCGGGGCGCGGATGTACCGCACCGGCGACCTCGCGCGCTGGAACCGCGACGGCAAGATCGACTTCCTGGGCCGCCTGGACCACCAGGTCAAGGTGCGGGGCCTGCGCATCGAGCTGGGGGAGATCGAGGCCGCCCTCGCCGCTCACCCGGGGGTGCGCGACGCCTCCGTCCTGCTGCGCGAGGGACGGCTGGTCGGATACCTGTCGACGGCTGAGGTGGCTGTCGAGGAGAACGAGTTGAGGGCCTTCCTCGCCGAGCGCCTGCCGGAGTACATGGTGCCGGCGGCGTTCGTGATCCTCGAAGCCCTGCCGCTGACGGCCAACGGCAAGGTGGACCGCAAGGCGCTCGCAGCGCTGCCGCCGCCCTCGGCCGAGACGGGGCCCGCGGCAGCCCGCACGCCGCTCGAAGCGGCGCTGTCGGCGATCTGGGCCGAGCTGCTGGGCCTCCAGGCCTTGGGCGTGCACGACAACTTCTTCGAGCTCGGCGGCCACTCCCTGCTCGCCACCCGCCTGATTTCCCGGCTCCGCTCGGCTTTTGGAGTAGACCTCCCCCTGGTGCGGCTGTTCGAGGCGCCGACCGTGGCCGGGCTCGCCGCTCTCCTGGACGCGGAAACGCGGCAGGCCGTGCCCCTGCCGCCCATCGCCAGGGCGCCGCGCCCGGCGGAGGGCCTCCCCCTGTCGCTCGCCCAGCAGCGCCTGTGGCTCCTCGACCGCGTCGAGCCCGGCTCGCCCGCGTTCAACGTTCCCACGCCCTACCGTCTCCGGGGTCCCCTGGACGTGCCGGCCCTGGCGGCGGCGCTCGCCGCCCTGACGGCCCGTCACGAGGTGCTGCGCACGGTGTTCTTCGAGACCGAGGGGAACCCGCGCCAGCGCTTCCTGCCCATAGGTCCGGTACCCTTGCCCGTCTTCGATCTCGCCGCGCTGCCTGTCGAACGCGGCCAGGCCGAGGCCCTGCGCTGGGCGGGGGAGGAGGGGCGGCTGCCGTTCGATCTCGCCACCGGCCCGCTGTTCCGCGCCTCGCTGGTGAGGCTGGCGGCGGAGGAGCACATCCTCTGCCTCAATGCGCACCACGTCGTCACCGACGGCTGGACGGCGGAGATCCTCGTCCGCGAGCTTCTGGCGCTCTACGGCGCGGCCCACGGCGGCCAGCCCGCGGATCTGCCGGCGCTGCCGCTGCAATATCCGGACTTCGCCGTCTGGCAGCGCCAGGCGCTCTCCGCCGAGGTCGTCGAGGCGCTCCTGGCGCGCTGGAAGGAGCGCTTCGGCACCGATCTCCCAACTCTCAAGCTGCCGACGGATCGCCCGCGGCCGGCGGTGCAGACGATCCGTGGCGCCCACCGCTCCGTCGTGCTGCCGCGGCCGGTGCTGGAGGCGGCGCGCGCCCTCTCGGTGCGCCGGGGCGCCACCCTGTTCATGACCTTCCTCGCCGCCTTCCAGGCGCTGCTGCACCGCTACACCGGCCAGCCGCGCATCGTCGTCGGCTCGCCCATGGCCGGCCGGAACCGGCCCGAGCTCGAAGGGATCGCCGGCTTCTTCGTCAACACCGTGGTGCTGCCGGTGGACGTGGGAGACGACCTTCCCTTTGCGAGCTTGGTCGACCGCGCCCGCGACGCCGTGCTGGCGGCTTACGCCTGCCAGGACCTGCCGTTCGAGAAGCTCGTGGAGGCCCTGCAGCCGGAGCGCGACCGCAGCCGCAGCCCGCTGTTCCAGGTGATGTTCACCTTCCTGGACGGCCGGGACGCCCGGAGCGGTGCCAAGCCCTCCGGCCCGCTCGCCCTGGAGCCCGTCGAGCTCGGCAACGCCACCTCCCAGTTCGACCTCTCGCTCTTCACCTCCGACCAGGAGGACGGCCTGTGGGTGGGCGTCGAGTACAACACCGATCTGTTCGACTCCGCGACCATCGGCCGGCTGCTCGACCACTACGGCCGGCTGCTCGCCGCGGCCGTGGCCCTGCCCGCGACGCCGGTGGCGCAGCTGCCGCCGGCGGAGGAGGAGCTGCCCAGGCCGCTGCAGGAGGCGGTCGCCGCGTCCGTGCCCGCAGTGCCGGACGTCGACGCCCGCCGCGACCGTCTCGCCGCGCGCCTTTCCAAGCTCACCGATGCGCAGCGCGAGGCGATGGAGAAGCGGCTGCGCGGCGGCGGTGCCTGATCCCGGAAACAACCCCTTTTTGGAGATGATCGACGGATGAACGAGAACGATCCGGCCTCGCGCCGCGCCCGCCTGCTGGAGCGGCGCGGCCAGCTCACCGAGGAGCAGCAGCGCAAGCTGGAGGAGCGCCTGCGCGGCTCGGCCCCCGCCGGCACCTCCGCGGCGCCTCCCCCCGCCCGCTGCCTGGTGGAGATCACCCCCGCCGCACCGGGCGGCAAGCGCCCGCCGTTCTTCTGCGTCCATCCGGCCGGCGGCGACGTCCTCTGCTTCTTCTCCCTAGCCCGCCACCTGGGCGCCGACCAGCCATTCTTTGGTATCCAGTCCCGCGGCCTGGAGGACGACGGCGAGCCTTTCACCACCATCGAGGAGATGGCGGCGCACTACGTGGCCGAGCTGCGCCGCGTGCAGCCCACCGGCCCCTACCATCTCGGCGGCTGGTCCTTCGGGGGCCTCGCGGCCTTCGAGATGGCCTGCCAGCTCGCCGAGCAGGGGCAGGAGGTGGCTTTTCTCGCCGTGCTCGACACCGGCCCCGGGCTGCCGCCGGGCGAGGCGGGACCCGCCGCCGCCGCCGCCGCCGTGGCGCCGGGCGCCTCGGAGGAGGACGATACCCCCTGGCTGCTCACCATCGCCGAGTACATCCGCGGCCTGCGCGGCGCCGATCTCGGGGTGACTGCCGCCGACCTCACGCCGCTGGCGCCGGAAGAGAAGCTGCGCTTCTTCGTCGAGCGCCTGCGGGCGGCCGGAGTGATCCACGCCGGGGAGGACGGCCTCGCCCAGCTCCGCCGGCTGCTGCGGGTCTACAAGACCAACGTCCTGAGCTACCGCACTTATCAACCGCGCCCCTTTCCGGGCACGGTCACCCTGTTCCGGGCCGAGGCCGCCGGCTTCGATCCCAGCCTCGGCACCGATCTCGGCTGGAGCGGCCACACGCCGCTGCCGGTGGCGGTCCACGAGGTCCCCGGCGATCACATCACCCTGCTGGCCGAGCCCAATGTCGCAGTCCTGGCCGGGCGTCTGCGCGCCGGCCTGAATGGGAGGTATCTGTGAAGAGACGTCTGGTGAAGATCCTGAAGTACCTGGGCCTGGTTCTCGTGGCCCTGGCCGTGGTCCTGGCCATCGCGGCGATCTGGTTCGTCCGCCGGCCGTGGGCGCAGACGGACGGATCTCTCGCCGTGGCCGGCCTCACCGCGCCCGTGCAGGTGATTCGCGACGAGTGGGGCGTGCCCCAGATCTACGCCGCCAACGAGCACGACCTCTTCTTCGCCCAGGGCTACACCCATGCCCAGGACCGCCTGTGGCAGATGGAGTTCAACCGCCACGTCAGCGGCGGCCGGCTCTCGGAGCTCTTCGGCCTCCCCGTGCTCTCGGCCGACAAGGCGCTGCGCACCTTCGGTCTGCGCCGCGAGGCCGAGCGCGAGCTCGCGCTGATGAGCCCGCAGACCCGCGCCATCCTCGAAGCCTACGCCCAGGGCGTCAACGCCTACGTGGCGTCGCACCGCGGCCAATTGCCCGTCGAGTTCACCATTCTCGGCGTCGCGCCCCAGCCCTGGACGCCGCTCGACTCCGTCGCCTGGAGCAAGATGATCGCCCTGTCGCTGGGGCAGAACCACACCATGGAGATCATGCGCGCCCGGCTCACCGCGAAGCTTGGGGCCGACGGCGCGCGCCAGCTCCTGCCGCCGTATCCCGACGGCGAGGGCGTCATCATCAGCCCGCAGGCCGGCGGCTATGGCTCCGCGAGCACGGTCGCGGCCGGCGCCGTCCCGCCGATCCTCGCCGCCTATCTCGGCCCTCCGTCGTCGGCCCGCGGCAGCAACAACTGGGTGGTCAGCGGCAGCCGCACAGCGACCGGCCATCCGTTGCTGGCCAACGACACCCATCTGGGTCTCAACATGCCGTCCGAGTGGTACGAGAACGGCCTCCACGCCGGCCGCTTCGAGGTCGCCGGCTTCTCGTTCCCCGGCGTGCCCCTGGTGCTCATCGGCCATAACCGGAAGATCGCCTGGGGCATCTCGAACATGTGCGGCGACACGCAGGACCTCTACGTGGAGGAGATGAACGATCGCCGCCAGGTGAAGGTGAACGGGCAATGGCAGGATGCGAAAATCGTTCACGAGACGATTCTCCCCAAGGGCGCCAATCCCGTGACCTACGACGTGGTGATGACGCCCCACGGCGCCCTCATCAACGAGGCGAACGAGCTCAAGGGAATGCCGCCGCTGGCCCTGCGCTGGACCGTCTCCGAGCCCGGCCGCCTGCTGGATTCCGTGGCCCAGTACGACACGGCCGGCGACTGGTCCTCCTTCCGCCAGGCGCTTTCGCGGTGGGGCGCTCCAACGCTAAACTTCGTCTACGCCGACGTCGACGGCAACATCGGCTATCAGGGAGCCGGCCTCATCCCCATCCGCGCCGCGGGTCAGGACGGCATCGTGCCGGTGCCCGCGGACGCTCCGGACCGCGATTGGAAAGGTTTCATTCCCTTCGATCAGATGCCGAGCCTCTACAACCCGAAGGCGGGTTTCATCGTCACCGCCAACAACAAGGTGGTGGCGGACGGCTATCCCCATCTCATCGCCCACGACTACGCCGACCCCTACCGCGCCCAGCGCATCATCGAGCTGCTGGCCGCCAACCCCAAGGTGTCGCTGGACGACATGCGGCGCCTCCAGGCCGAGACGTTCTCGCGGCCCGCCGCGGCGCTACGCCCCTATCTGCTGGCCGCCGTGAAGCCGGAGAACGACCGCGAGCGCAAGGCCCTCGACCTGGTGCGGAGCTGGGACCTCCACTTTACGCAAGAGAGCGCCGGTGCCACCGTCTACTACGCCTGGTTCACCCACCTGGTGCCCGACATCATGGCCGACGACCTTGGGGACGACCTGATGAAGGCGTACCGCGGCTTCGGCGTCAATCAGACTCCGATGTACGTCGAGCTGATGAAGACGCCAAACAGCCCCTGGTTCGACGATCACCGGACGAAAGACAAGGTGGAAACGCGGGACGACATTCTCCGCCGCGCCTTCCACGAGGCCGTGGATCAGCTCGCCAAGCTGAAGGGCAACGATCCCGCCGACTGGCGCTGGGGGAGATTCCACACGGCGGTCTTCGCCCACCAGCCCTTCGGCGACAGCGGCATCGCGCCGCTGATCAAGATCTTCAACGGCAAGCCGGTGCCGCTCGACGGCGAGGCGTTCACCATCGACGCCATGTCGCCCCGGATGCTCGATCCCTACCGCGTGAGCTTCGGCCCCTCCCAGCGCCTGATCGTCGACCTGGGAGATCTCTCCCGCTCGCTGGCCGTCAACTCCACCGGCCAGAACGCCCAGATCTTCCACCGCCACCGAGACGACCAGACGGACCTCTGGAGCCGCAACGAGTACCACGCCATGCTCTTCGGGCGGGACGGAGTGGAGAAGGCGGCGAAGGAGCGCTTGACGCTGACCCCGGCGCCAGTGAAGTAACGAGGCGTCGCCAGAGGGAGCGGTCGTCTTTCCGGAAGCAGGGAAAGTCTCTTTCCCTCGATCCGTCGTCTCTCCGGATCGATCCGGCGCCTCGTCGGAAGGAGGGAAAGACTCTTTCCCCCGATCCGACGGCTCCTTGGAAGATTCTGGAGCCTCGCCGTAAGGAGGGAAAGATCCTTTCCCGCGTTCCGACATCTCGCCGTAAGGAGGGAAAGAGTCTTTCCCTCGATCTGTCGCCTCGTTGGAAAGCTCCAGCGTCTCGTTAGAAGGAGGGAAAGCTTCTTTCCCTCGATCCGACGTCTCGCCGTAACAATCCGACGTTGCGTTGGAAGAAGGGAAAGAGTCTTTCCCTGGATCCAACGTCACGTTGGAAAGTTCCGGCCTCACGTTCGAAGGAGGGAAAGAGTCTTTCCCCCGGTCCAACACCTCGCCGGAACCAGGGAAAGAGTCTTTCCCTCCATCCAATGACGCTCCGGATCGATCCGATGTCACGTTGGAAAGAGGGAAAGAGCCTTTCCCTTCTTCCAAAATGACGAGGGACGGAGACGATGAGACGCCGGATGGGGAGGTCGAGCGGTGCGATCAGGTCGACGAGGAACCGGAAGGTTACGGGGTCTCGCCGCCGGTATCCCCCGAGGCGTCGTCGGGAGAGGTCGTCGTCTTGGAGCGTTTGCGACCCCGAAAGGGCTTCATCCCGAAGGCGGCGAGCTTTTCGCTTGTCGGGCCGAAATGGAGCCGGAGCCCGGTTTGCAGGGCGTGCGCCGTCCTGCGTCCATCCTCCAGCGCGGCTTGGAGCTTCCGCGTGGCTTCCTGCTTCTGCGCCCGGTGGTAATCCCGTTCCCTGACGAGCCGGTCGGCTTCCGCCTCGGTCTCGACAAGCTTCACGCGCAGGACCTCCAGGTGAGGAAGGTCCTCCGTCACGTCGGGAGTGACCGTCGTCGTCAGCGTTCCCCAAGTGCCAAGCGTGTGCTCACGCGGCGTCCTCGGCATGGTGGTGTCTCCTAGGGTTGGTTCAGGCTGGGGATGGTAGCACGGGAGGTAGGCCTACCTGTCTTCGCCTTGCGCCCTCCCCACACGGCCAACTCGCCCGGAGCAGAGAGGGGCAGGGCGCCGTCGTCGTGGTGTTGGCGAATCGCGCAGGCGGCAAAGCCAGGACGGCCCAAAGGGTCGTGATCCTTAAGCCCAGGGCATCGCCCTGGGTACCAGGCCGGTCCAGGAGATGCGGCCTGAAGGGCCGCGATAGCGGGTAGGGCGGGCGGAAGCAGAAAGCGTCGGACTCGGAAGCTCCCCATGATGTTGTCGCGCGCCTGACGGAGGGTCTGTGTCTGCGGGTAAAGGACATCGACTTCGCCTACGACCAGATTACGGTGCGAGACGGTAAAGGAGAGAAGGATCGGGTGACGATGCTTCCAGCCTCGCTGAAAGCCGATCTGCAGAAACACTTGAAGACTGTCAAGCGGCTCCACGAAGAGGATCTCGGGGCGGGGTATGGCCGGGTGAATCTCCCGTACGCCTTGGCGCGAAAATATCCTGGTGCGGATGCTGAGTGGGGATGGCAGTACGCCTTTCCGGCTCCCTCGTTGTTTCGGAATCCTCAAACGGGAGATCGCGGGCGACACCATCTGCATGAACGAAATCTCCAGAGGGCCTTCCACGAGGCCAAGCACAAGGCAGGCATCGCCAAGCATGCAAGCTGTCACACTCTGCGGCACTCCTTCGCCACCCATCTGCTCTTGAACGGCTATGACATCCGGACCGTGCAGGAGTTGTTGGGTCACCAGAGCGTCCAGACGACAATGATCTATACCCATGTCCTCAACCGTGGCGGACGGGGCGTGCAGAGTCCGATCGATAGGTTGTAGGCCCGCACAGGCTTATCCGACAGCTCTTTGTCGTATAAGCCTGCCTTCCCGAGAGTAGCCACAGCGGCCAACTCCTTCTCTCTCAGCAGCTTGGAGTTCATACCCGGGCCGCTGAAGCCGAGAGCCTTATTGCCACGGTGGCGTCGTCTAAGACAGGGAGGAACCCGCTTGACTACTCGGAGTGGCCTCTGTCGTATAAGCACAGGCCCGAAGCGTTGGCCGCCAATTTGCTTATACGACATTCCACATGGCATTGACGCGAATACAGTTCTGCGCTAGCCTGTACCTAAGCTGCAAGAAAAAAAGGAGATAGAGATACTGTAGTCACCGCTCGCCACAATATCGCTGCCCAGAAGTTGTCGTGATGGCTGGTTGGGGGCTCGGGCGATTAACCGGTGAATCCAAGGTTAGGCGCCAGATGGATAGGTTCTTGCCATATAGGAGATGATCCATGGAAGAAAGACCAGCAACTCGTCCCAAAGACTTATCCGGTGCCTTTCGTGATTTCTTTAATATCGTGCATAATCTCAAGTCGGCAGTGGAGTATTCGGCGAAGACATTAGCATTGAGGCGTGCTCTTGCTTTGGTGACAGGCGAACTTGAGGCTAAAGGAGCGTCCACGGAGGGCGTGGCGATGCTCAAAACCATTGCCGAAGAGGGCGCTGATGCTGAAGAAGGTTTGCAAAGGGCCCTTACCTCCATGGACTCTCGCCTTGAGCAAGCGGCAAGTGAGATCCAGCATGGAGTAAGGGATCTCCAAGACGAAATTGAGGGTTTAAAAGGAGCCCTGCAGGAGAGGCTGAGTAGGCCGGTTAGACAACCTGCACAGAGGAAGTGGTTCCAAATCTTAATGTATCCGACCGCCCTCCTCATCTTTGTCGGTATTACTGCGGCGCTTGTGTCGCAGCAGAAGGCTGAAACACCTACTGTGGAAATAAGTTATGAAATCGGCAGCATAATTCAGGGAGTGTTGGCAGGCATTGGCATTCTAGTTGCCGGCGGCGCTTATGCAGCAAAAACCTTATCAGCAGCAAAGGACGCTGAGCAGGAGTAATTGAATCAAAGAGGTCAAAATTTGGATACACGCAATAATAAGCAATATGGGCGTCTGGCGCCTAACACCGGCGGTCGAGCGGACGGAACCGCCCTATCGTGCGTTTCTGCCGCTCACCGCCATCAGCGTTCTACGTCTAAGAGGAGCATATGTCTTTCAAGAAGATAGGCCGCTTTCTCTTTGAAGCAGCCACCTGGAATGACGAGGATTACTTTTTGCAGGCCGTGAAAAACGGAGATGCATACCAGGTTCAACGCCTTCTCAAGGCCGGGAAGAACGTTGATCTAGAGACGAGGTACTCAGACGGATTCACTCCTCTGATGGCCGCAGTCAAAAATGGCCATCTCGGAGTCGCGGAGATCCTCCTTGAGCACGGGGCGAAGGTGGATGCGCGCGATAACAAGGGCGAGACAGCCCTCCATGGCGCTATAATGACAAGGAATCCCGCGGCTGTCCAGGTTCTGTTGAGCTGCGGCGCTAATACGACAATTAGAGACCGGCACGGTATAACCTCTCACCTACTGGCTGCCTTCTTGGGCTCTGAAGACATCTTCGCGACTCTTGGTTCCGCTTCCGCCGAGAGCGAGCCGCAGCTACGGCTTATACTAATAGCTGCCTCAGGGCGCATCCAGGGTTTAGATGAAATGCTTAAGAGGGTGGATCCCAATGCGGGGGTTGCTGGCTTTACCGCGCTGCTGGCTGCTTGCTACAATAATCAGATAGAGACAGCGGCTGTGCTGCTTGAGCGTGGTGCCGACGTGAATGCCAAAACCCGCAACAGCCGCACGGCACTCATGTTCGCAGCCATGAAAGGAAATCAGCTCCTCCTCCAACTCCTGCTGAGGAATGGCGCCACGCCCGGAGTTAGAGACGTCGATGGATCTTCGGCGCGAGATTGGGCAGCGGAAAATGGTCATACCGAAGCAGTCGCCCTTCTCGACACCCAACTCGCGAGAGGCGATTCTGCTGCCCGGAGTGGGAGGGGGGGAACGTAGAACCCTGTACTTGCACCGGACAGCCCGGCTTCGCCGTCCGCCGGTGAAGTACAAACCGTTATGCGTTGTCGCTAGCCCTTCCAGGCAGCGAGCAAGCTATAGGAGAATGAAGATGGAATGCCCACGTTGCGGAGGATCTGGCAAGAAGTTGTACTCGAGTGGAGGGCACGGTTGCTCCGAGTCGCGCACCCACGAAGGATGGTGTGATTTGTGCAACGGAACTGGGGCGACTCGGCATGTCGAAACTAGAAAAGAAAAGATAATCTGTAGAAGCTGCAATGGAAGTGGCTCTGTAAGTGAGGCAATTACGAAGAAATATCCAACTGGGCTAAAGCTTGTTGAAGGTTATCGGAAAGTGCGGTGCTCATCTTGTGGCGGGAGTGGGCATCATGGCTATCGTTCTATTGAAGTCCACGAGCCCAAATATTGAAAATGAGAATTTCTGTTGCCGCCGATTGGAGCCAAGTGGACTCGATTGGCTATAACTTGTTCTCTGACGCTTACGAGAAGCCAGATGTTTTCTATGATATAAGGAGCATTCACAGGAACTATGTCGCCTGGTTTTCCGGGGTTCTCAGTCACGTCACCTCGGTATTTGAGGTCGGTCCTGGAAAGTATAGCGCTGTGGCCCTAGCTCTCCGAACTCTTAGAATTGAAAATCGAGTGTTTTACACGGCCATCGAAAAGCGTTGGGAGCAAGCCCAATACTTGAAGCAGTTCCTTGGTTCTACCGGTTCGCCGAACTTCGATATTTCTGTCGCGGAGTTTAAGGGCACAGAAACACTTGGGCGCTTGCCGAGAAAAGATGGTTGTACAGTGGTTTGCTTCGAGCACTCGATTGACGACTTGGTTATCGACTCCCTGGTGGGTGCTGGGTACGCGGCACGGGATTGGCCTACCACGTTGCAGCGCTTTGATGCAGAAGGCGAAGATTGGTATGAGCGAGCACAACGGATTCTAGATAGAGCGGTGGGAAATCTCGGCAACTCTGTCGAAGTTGGTTTGACCGTCTTAGTTCACCACTATTGCGGAGGACCAAGAAAAGCGAAATCCTTCTTGCTAGATCAACTTATTATTGGCAAGCTTCAATCCATGTGTCAGGTGCCTTGGGTACCTCTACCGCTTGTCAAGAAGGGCCCATTCATTGCTGAGTGTGCTGTATGCGGAGGCTTGGCCGCATAACCCCGCCGATCGAGCGGACGGAAATCGCAACAGCGCGGTTCCCGCCGCTCATCGGCATCCCGTTATGCAATGAGGTGAAGATGAGTGCCAGGGTTTTCATCAGTTGTGGCCAACGCGAGGGTGAGCGTGAAGTAGCGGTGGAGGTTGCGCGCTGGTTCACAGGTCGTGGGTTCCGTCCTTACATAGCCCTGGAGGCCCAGAGCATCCAAGACGTGAACTCAGGAATCATCGGGGAACTGCGTCGAGCTGATTACTATGTCTTTATTGATTTCCGACGTGAGCCCTTGGGCATTGCTGAGCCTCAGGAATTCCGCGGGTCGCTATTCTCCCACCAGGAGCTTGCGATTGCCTATACCATAGGCTTCGAGAAGCCACTCTTCTTTCGTCAGTCGGGTGTAAAGCTCGAGGGTATGTGTCAGTACATCGCTTCAAACGCGACACCTTTCAAGGAACCTTCGGAGGTGCCGGGAATGGTTGCGGCCGCTGTCATGCAGCGTGAATGGACCCCCGACTATTCACGGAATCTGATGGTCACACGCCTCCATTACCCACCTGAGCGCATCCAGTTTGGGGAGTTGATCGGGCGTGCCCTTCACGCAGATATTGAAAATCGCCGGCCAGACGTGGGCGCAGCTGGTGTAGTTGCGAGACTCGCGAAACTGCGAGTTGCTGGAGACGCTTGGCGCATCTCCCCGAACCGGGCACCACTTAAGGTTACTGGGCAGCCAGGCTTCGAGCAAACGATTTGGCCCAAGAGTCATGGTGCTTTTGGCTTACTCTTCGTAGATACTAGAAGCGATCGTTGCCGCGCATACCTCATCAACGCCCTTGACATAACTCCCCGTCCAGTACTTCTCGACAGCCCAGGCGATCATCTACTAATGTATGAAGTCTTTGCTCAAGGCTTCGACGTTATCCGATTCACTGTACAAGTTCAATTGCCCGCTCACGGCGCTGATGCTCAGGCCGAACTCGTGGAGCACGACGATGAGGCATAACCAGCCCCTGCACCGGACAGCTACGCTGCCGGTGAGGGGCAGCGCCGTTGGCCGTCATCAGCGAAAGGAAGGGAGTTCATGCAGAGCCGCTCGCCGATCCTAACCGTCGTGGCAGTCTTGACGCTGGGTGCGGGCGCGCATCTCGCCGCGGCGGTGAACCTAGTGTCGAATCCAAGTTTCGAGAGCTACACTACGTGCCCGGACGATCTGGGCGAGATAGACCGGGCCGTTCCCTGGAACACGCCGAACGAAGCGTCTCCCGATTACTATCATTCCTGCGCACCCAGCACGTCGGGCGTGAGTGTCCCGAGCAACACGTTCGGCTCGCAACTGGCGCGGACCGGAGAAGCGTATTCCGGCATCATCTGCCGTCCCATCAACGATTACCGCGAGTATGTCGAGGGGGCGCTGAACCAGCCACTTACGGCAGGACAGATCGTCCGCGTGGAGTTCTGGGTATCCCTGTCCGACGGATCGCGCGATGCGATCGACCGTATCGGTGCTTATCTCTCGAAGGGCTCTGTCGGACCGTTGTTGGGTGTGGACGTGCTACCCTACACGCCCCAGGTCGAGAGTCCGGCCGGCCTCTTTCTCAATGACAAGGCCGCTTGGATGCAGATCAGTGGAACCTTCACGGCCATCGGCGGTGAAGACCACATCGCGATCGGCAACTTTCACGACAACATGAGTACGAATGTGGAGCAACTTAGTGGTTTCTATCCAGGCTCCTACTACTACATCGACGACGTTTCAGTGGAGCCAATCGGCCCCGCGCCCGGTGAGATCCCCACCCTTTCCGGGTTCGGGATGTTCCTTTTCGCGGGCTTGGTGATGGTCAGCGGCGTGGCCTTTCTCTGGCTCCGTCGTGGATGATCGTGCGCTAGTTGCTGGCGGCACATGGTTCTGGGGTGCACTGGGTGGGAGCCCGCTTCGCAGGGACTAGAATGAGCCCGTTAAGTTGTGAAGAGGGGCGGCCAACCCAGGCACTGCACCGGATGCCAACCGCACTTTGCAAGCGCGGTCGTCACCGGTGAGCTTCGGAGGCGTTGGCCGTCTCGAAGGAACTAGGATGCCAAGACATTACATCTACAGAATGGACCACGACACGGGCTATGCTCCACGCTTACTAGGCAAGACCTGCTTTCTGTGCGGCTGCAAGAAGACGACTGTGGAGCAATGGGCTGAGCAAGGGAGTTGGGTGATCGGTCTCGGTGGAAACGGTACAGGAAAGCCTGGTGCGTTGATCTACGCAATACAGGTAGACTCGACGCCTAAGTTTGAGGAATTTTCTCGACAGCATCCAGTTGAAACCAGATTCCTTCACGAATGGGGTACTGCTCCTGAAGCTCCAGTCCTTCTGTCACGTCACTTCTACTACTTTGGCCAGGATGCACCGAAGCTTCCAAAATCTCTCGACCATCTCACCGTCAAGAGCCAGGGTTGTAGGCGAGTGAAGGACGAAGACATCGTAGAACTTCAGCACTTCTTGGCTGGTCACTACAAAGGACTTGGCCGGCCGAACAATCCTTTCCCCGACTCTGGAGAGAATGATTTGACCTCTTGTCCGATTGACTGTAGTGGTAATTCCGGCATTATAGAGTCTGGCGGGGAAAGCACTCGGCGGCCAACCCAGCCCCTGCACCGGACGGCTGGCTTTCGCCATCCGCCGGTGAAGCGTCAACCGTTCGGCGTCAGCATAGGGTGCGCTTTTGTATAGTCTTAGCGGTTATGAGCACTCAACAGGCACCCTCTAGCGGACTGGCTGGCGTTATTGAGCACCTCCTGCATGCTGTTCGCTTTAGAGAACCTGGTAGTCGATTCTCATTCCTGTGGGACTCGAGAAACCCGCGGTCGATTCTTGGTTCAAGAGGTTACAACTTCTACATTGATGAAGATGAAATTGAGAGAGCTGCACTTAGGCTAGTCAACGAACAAGCTCCACTGCTGGCTGGAACGCCACTTAGCGAAGTCAGATCGACCCTTCTAGATTTCTTTCGCTTCCATCTTCACTTGTTTGATGCAGGAGCATTAATGGACGCCTTCCGCCGATTTGAGAAGGCTAGCGAATTTTCATACCTCGACAAGGGCCGGATAGCTTCTGCCTTGCTCGATTATGTTAGAGAGATCCGTCAGGCCAGGCTTTATCTAATCCCTGCTCGGCGGCTCTCGCTTCCCATCGACTATGTCGGATCCAGAATTCTTCTCTTTCGCCCGACCGATAACCTACACGACGTTCTTCCGAGCTTTCCGTTTAGTGTGCCTCCCTTGAATGGTCTCCGATACCCTCCCTTCAAATCCGATAAAGAAGAGGGGGCAATCGGCGCTAAAGACTGTTGGCTTGGTTGTATCGCCAGCTCAGATCAGGAGGGATTCAATCTTCTAGAAGCCCTGCTTGGTGGGATCTCTCTAGTCCTTCCCAATCGCGACTCACGCACCTTTAGCATGGCGGAGCGAGTGCCGTACATATATAGTATTGGTGGACGCTGGATTGCGCGGTTAGATGGTCCTACCTTTCCCCCACTGATCAGTGATCATAGTTTAAAGCAAAAGGATATCGAGATTCTTAGGAGTCTCTTCGAGGGTGCAAGAACTGCAGGTATTCAGCAACGGATAGAGGTTGGTTTGCAGTTCGTAGGGGCAGGCTGGTCACCTCCTGGGCGGCTCAGCTTCCTCCACAATGCTATTGCGTTTGACGCTTTCTTCGGCCAACAAGGCCATGTAGGAGCCTCTATAAGGGCGGCAGTTGCAGGGCTTGCTTCAGGTATTGCTGCCATTGATGACAGAATCGCTAGGCTCCTGAAGATCCGTAATGCTTTGCTCCACGGAGAAGTGGTTAGCGTGGAGGCGTCGTCGGAGTACCTCTCATACTACGAGCTATTCAAGTGTGATCCACAAGAGGATCAGGTCAGAATCCTCAGCACATGCGCGCGAGAGCTTTCTGGGGTATAATGAAGTGATTGAGGATGCCGAACCCCGGCCTCAACCGGACGGAGACCGCACTATCGCACGGTCCCGCCGGTTAGGCCCGCAGCGTTAGGCCACATTCTGCTGGGCGACCGGTAAGGAGGTGATAGAGCTGAAATGAAGACAGGTTTCAGTGCGAGCTACGCGTGGACCCCGGTGTGCCCGGTGTTGGGCCAAGAACTTTTGCTAGTCAAGGAGTAAGCGCTACTAAACATTCAACTAGAAAGGAATACCACCATGAAGAAATCACTAACCCTGGCTTTGGCTCTCATAGCTTTGGCTACTGGAAACGCAGCCGCGCAGCCACTCCAAGACTATAGGGCAGGAACGGCCGCCTTTGCAATTGGCAAAGATGGTATCAACATCACCTTCTCATCCCCGATGCCGAGCACTCGGTATTCCGTGGTCGTCCAGGCAACGAACACAGCTGGATACTCGCCGACTTCCGTCTGCACGTACTTCAACCCGCTCCACAAGAGAGTCGACGGCTTCGAGGTGCAGCACAAGAGATGCGACAACGGTGTGCCTGTGAAGCTCGATGTTGGCGTTTCCCTCGACTGGATAGTCGTCGCCTATAAGTAGAGTAGCTGTTTTCTCACACGGGCACTGTTCGTTTTTGTCCACTCTATGAGGGCTTTGGATTGAAATCGACGCCTAACCCCTGGCCTCAACCGGACGGATACCGCGCTATCGCGCGGCCCCGCCCGGTTAGGCCCGCAGCGTTAGGCGTCCGAGGTGACGATGTTCTCTCCGTACTGCCGGGTTTAGTGCTATGGACGATATTTTGAAGCTCTTGATGACTGCAGTTACACCTCCGTGGAACTATGTCCTGGCAGGAATCGGGCTCGCACTCCTTGTAGGTCCGCGACTTGCTGAGTTGCCTAATGTCTTCTATGATTTCAAGTCTAGAAGACGCGTGCAGATTGTCGAAAAAGAGCGCTTGGAAATATTGAAACTACGATATGAAATTGAGGCTATCAAAAAACAGCATAACCTTCCAGATCTTGTGCTGCCGGCACCTCCCGAAAAGATGTTGCCCAAACGAGAAGAAATCCCTGCCGCTGTCCCACTCGCTCTATCATGGCTCTTCCGCTATCCACGCCTCGGTAAGCCACTGCTTGTAATGTCGCAAAGCATACTGGGCTTCTTTCTGTTCATCTTTGGCCTTTCAGTGGTGACTGGACCTTTAGTGCTGATTCCCGAGCTTAAGAGGCCCTTGGAGGCTTCTGATGTTGGTATGTTGATTGTTCTTCCATTAACCTATGGGCTATTGGCATGGGGTTGTTATGCCGCATTCAAGAGGGTTCGTCGCTGGAAAGTGGAAATTGCCAAAAACGCCTAACCCGGCGGTCGCGGACGGACACCGCCCTATCGTGCGGTGCCGCCGCTCACCTTCTGCACGTTAGGCGCGCCGGTTCCCGCAGTGCTTGAGGAGATGAGATGAAGAGTCGCAAGAGTCCGGAGAGGATAACAATCGGCGAACTAGTTCGAGCCCTATCGATTGGCGAGTTGTGGGCCATAGCCTTGGCTATCCTTGGGCTGGTAACTGGTTCGTTCGGCCTTGGATATAGGATCGACTTTTTACTCAAGGAGAACCGAACCTCAGAAACCGAGAATCTAGTCCAGAAGCTGACAACAAAGGCGGCGTTTCTTGATCGGCATGCTCGCTATCTCGAACTTTCACCCTACTGGTCCGAAGCAGAAGTGGCCGAAGGCGGCCCAACATACGATCAGTATAACCAGCAGCGCGAGCAGACCATCAATACGTATGTCGATCTCATATCCAGTTGGTGGAGCGAGCAGCAACCTGGAGCACGCATCGAACCGAACAGAGGTGAGCTTGTCTTCGAAATAAGCAAGGGAAACAAGCGGCGTATAACGGGCGATCGCGTTGCGACGATAAGGTTTGACTACGACGGTTCAGTGTGGGAAATTCCGGAGCCAATCAAAAAGCTAGTTCACCAACGAAGATATGCGGCGGACTTGGCCCGTTGGGCAACTGATGATCGAGACCGCAAGACACAAGAGGGAACTCCATAGGCCACATGCCTAACCAAGGCCTGAAGCGGACGGCTGGCGCCGCACGCTTAGGCCCAGCGACGTTAGGCGGCACTACACGCACATCAACAAACACGCCACCACCATGAAAAAATACATCATCAAAACCATCGGTTGCATCGCGGTGGCATTCGCCTTCGTTGGATGCGCCCATACCCCAAATACAGCCGTGCAGAAAGACAGGCAGCAGCCGGTTGCCATCAGCATGGCTCACGACGGCACATTGTCTGTTGCGGGAGACCTTTCCTCCAAGCTCGCTGACCAGCCGCCTTCGTTTGGACCCAAACTCGGTGAGCCGTGGGAGAATTCCCTCGGTATGAAGTTTGTGCCGGTGCCCGGGACGAACGTCCTCTTCTGCATCTGGGAGACGCGGGTGCAGGATTTCGAAGCCTTCGTGAAGGCGACAAGCTACGACGCGGGCGAAGGTTGGCGCGCCCCCGGAGTCAGCGGTCGAAGCTACGCCGCCGGGTTTTCGCAGACGCCGTTGCATCCGGTTACCCACGTGAACTGGGACGATGCCGAGGCATTCTGCCGGTGGCTGACGGAGAAAGAGCGAGCCGCGGGAAATCTGTCGGCAGGACAAGAGTTCCGCTTGCCTACGGATGCCGAATGGAGCCAGGCGGTGGGCTTGTCAGCCGAATCAGGAGCAACTCCGGATGACAAAGACAGAATGAAGATAGAATATGTTTATCCTTGGGGAGCAGGGTTTCCTCCTCCAAAAGGAAGCGGAAACTATTCAGGTGAAGGGGACGGCTGGTCAGGGAAGATCGCCGGCTATACCGACGGTGCCAAATTTACGGCCAAGGTGGGCAGCTACACCGCCAATCGATTCGGAATCTATGACCTTGGAGGAAATGTCTGGGAATGGTGCAGCGATTGGTTCAACGCCGAGCGAAAAGATCGCGTGATACGGGGCGCGTCGTTCGTCCAAGGCGCTCCCGGCGTTCTGCTGTCGTCCCACCACTCCCGCCAACGCCCCGGCACTCGCGACTTCAACTTCGGATTTCGTTGTGTGGTGACAGTGGGCGCGCCCTCGCCCTGAGGTGATTGTTCATCACAATGACGCTGCCTAACCATGCGCTGCAGCGAACCCGGGCTATCGCACTCCGGTTGCAATCGACGCGTCTCGTGGGCCGGGTCGCTGAGCTTGGGTCGTTCGGCGGCGCAAGAACTTTTCCGATTACGTGAGTCTCCTCTAGGGGCTTTTGGAAGGCTAGCAAGTTGTAGAAATTTGTGGCATGCTGTGGGTGCGGGGTCGGGGAAGTTGCCCCGGCCGCGACCGGGAGGCCCAATGAGCAAGATGATCCGTGTCGCAGCTTTGTTGTTCCTCACGCTCGTCCTCGTCTCTACCGTTGCTCCTGCTGGAGGGAATTGTCCCACTGGGCCAGTCTTCAACTGCGCCGATGTTCCTGATTTCTGCAACCCCGCTCCAGGCTGTTCAGTTATTCGCTACCAGTACCTTGGTGACTGCGACGGAGCTCCGACGTACGCGGTTAGCTGTGCTGAGTGCAGTAGTTGGGTATGGGCCTACTGCAATCTGATCTGACATTCGTGCCCAAGGCCATGACGCGATCATTCCCTTTGATCTTCATCGGCTCTGCCCTTGGACCAGTCCTATTGCCATAGTTCACTGCTTTCATTGCCTAGCTGGGCGGAGAAGTCAAAGGAACTAGTCGCTGGCGGTTAACTTCAGAACAAATTTGGCTAAAATATAAAGACAGAAACGCCGCCGAACCCGGCCGCTCAACCGCACTAACGTGCGCTGCCCGCCGGGTAGCGGCAGAGGCGTTAGGCGGCACTCGGCGCACTGTCTGCTTCGCACATCGCTAAGGGCAAAGAGAGAGATGGACCGACAGGCCTGGCCGGGTATAGAGAAATGAGCAACGAAGTACGACTCCGGAACATCGAGCCCAACGACCTCCCCATCTTCTACGAGCAACAACTCGACGCCGACGCCACGCGCATGGCCGCCTTCCCCGCCCGCGACCGCGCAGCCTTCGATGCCCATTGGGCGACAAACATCCTCGGCAACCCGGCGGCGGTCAATCAGACGATCCTCGTCGACGGCCAAGTCGCGGGCAACATCGGAAGCTGGCCCCAGGACGGCGTCCGCCTCGTCGGCTACTGGATCGGCAAGGAGCATTGGGGCAAGGGTGTCGCGACCCGGGCGCTCGCCGCTTTCCTGTACCTCGTGACCGAGCGTCCCCTCCACGCGCACGTGGCCAAGCACAACGTCGGCTCGATCCGCGTCCTGGAGAAGTGCGGCTTCAGCCGCGAGCGCGAGGAGAGCGTCGAGGTCGCCGGCAAAGACGTCGCCGAGCTCGTGCTCGTCCTGCGCTGAGGCCACTACCCGCCAAGATAGGTTTCAGCCGATTCGTTGGGCGGCCGTTGCCTCGGGCGTCGGACGGTGGCCTTTCACGGGCGCCGCTGAGTGGCGTCCCCGTGAGGCCTCACACCCAACAACGAGGCGCACACGGAGAATTGAACGATGGCGAAGTATCTTATTTCCTTCCCTGGACCGGCGATGGAGGTTCGCACCGAAGAAATGGCCGCCGTCAGCGAAGCAGCACACGGCGTCATCCGCGAGGCGAAGGAAGCCGGCGTCTATGTGTTCGGTGGTGGCATCAACGAAGAAGTCGCGCCGCTGATGGTCGCTGCAGATGGCACAGTCACGAACGAAACCTACACACAGACCAAGGAGCTCGACGGCGGATTCTGTGTCCTGGAACTGCCTTCTCGTGAAGCAGCCATCCAATGGGCCGCGAAAATCGCCAAAGCCTGCCGTTGCTCGCAGGAGCTCCGCGAGTTCCAGTATGACCCCGAGAGTTGATTGGCAAGGCCGCAAGGAGGTCTTCTGCATCTACCCTATTGAGCTCAATGCGCGATGAGTTGCCAGAAACGCCCAACTGCCTCGTCGCAACCGTGAGACCTAACCGCCAGAACAGGAGCCAGGGTTTTCGGGGACTGCTCCCGAGGGAGCGCCTCATCACCGATATATACTCTGCCGCCAGGCGGATGACTTCCATGAGAACAGGCGAGCACAGCGGATACAAGTGGATCGAAAGTACCTCCTATAGTCTGAGCGAGTTACTCAAGTGCCTGCCGCAGGCGATCGTCGGCCGGTGCGTGGCCATCGCGGCATTTGACAGCGGCTTGCTCAAACCGACTCCGGAGGAATTGGCGTTGGGCTGGATGTATACGCACGACGTGGCCTTCAGCCCAATCGTCAGCAACGCCTCGGAGCTTCCGTACGACGGCTTCGACGAATGGTACATCCTGGATGGGCCGCGCGATCTCGGGCCGCTCGAGGTGTTCGTCAACTACTGCGGCTTCAGATTGTCAGACCCAGGCGAGCGTGGAGAGTTGAGAGATCCGGCGCGGGACGCCGTCGCCTGGCGATACGACATTGCCGTCGAGCGCGAACGGCAGGAGCAGTTCTGGGCGCAGATCGAGCGCGTAGGACCGGAGACCTGCATTCTGGACGGCGATAGCTTTGTCCTTGCCACGCGGAATCCGGACCTCCACGAAGCGGTGGTTCAGTGGCATACATCCAAGGAGGACTGATGGCTCGGCTCTGGATCACGCGGATCATGCTCGGCTACTCGATGTTGGTGGCAATCGTCCTGGTTCTCTCGATTCCTCGGCCCAGTCTGGCGACCCCCTCGCAGCTCTGGACTCAAGGCTTGCTGCTGGCCGTTTCGACGGCGTGCCTTGCGGGACTCGTGCTGCTGACACGGCGCCCTCGGATCGGATGGAGGATCGCCGGCTGGGTGGGCCTCGTGGGTGTTCTCATGCTCGGCTGGCGTGGTTGGGCATGGCTTCAATTCGCCCGCGACGGTGGCGCCCCGCAGAGGGTCGGCGCCCTGGTTACTCTCAGTCTATGGCTCGCGTTGGCGATCGCGGGGTTTTGCTCCCTGGGGCGCGGCCGGCAGTCTTCTGCCGGCCGTCTCACGGCCTGAGCCTCCTCCTTGGAGATCACCCGTTTGGAATCGCCCTACATATCTTCGATCTTGGGCGGGACCTTGCTCGTCCACTGCTTTTCGAATTGTGCTTTGGCGGCGGCGGCTGCGGGAGAGCTCAGGGCCTCGAGAGCCTTCCAGCGCCCGAAGAGCGAGCGGGAGTTGTTGGGGCGGCGATCCAGGTCCTGGACGAAGACCGCGTTCGCCTGACTGAAGTCTCTGTTGAGGAAGAGAGCCGCGCCGTAGGTTTCGCGGGACGAGAGATACCAGCCGGGCGGCTCGTCGTAGTCGAGGAGGTCCTCGGTCTCGACGGCCAGCAGCGCGAATTCCTTGGAGGCTGCCTTGTCGCCTTTCATGCGCGCGATCCGCTCCAGCAGGCGCCACTTGACCACACCGAGAATGGCGGCGGCGGAGTTGTTGCCCCAGCCGAGCCCGGCGCTCTGCACGCAGCCCTGCGCCTTTTGAAAGCCGGCGAGGGCCTCGCCGGTGGGACTCTTGAGCGAGGCCAGCCCCATGCCGCGGCCGAAGTACCACATGGCGGCCGCGAGCTTGTAGGTGAGCTTGTCGCAGAACTTCGGATCGCCGAGGTCGGGCATGTCGCTCTGCGGCGGCGCAAGCTTCGTGAGCTCCTCCCACTTGCCGAAGTGCACCATCATGGCCGCCTTGGTGGTGAGGTAGTGCTCCAATCCCGGTTGGTCGCCGATGAATTTGAGCACGTTGGCCTCGAGCTTCCCGGCGAGCGGCTCGACCTTCTCCCACTCGCCCTGGTTGTTGTAGCCCACGTCGAGGAAGAGCATGTCGTGACTGTAATAGTGCCCCACGAGAATCTGGTTGCAGGCGAGGGAGGAAGGGTTCCCGCACTTGTCGGCCCAGGTCTGGTCGGCGGCCACGGCGTTCAGATTGGCTTCGATGACATGGTTCCATTGCCCGAGCAGGAGAAAGGTGTGGGCCGGCATGTGGCGCAGGTGCGGCGTGATGAGAGGGGCTTTTTTGAACAGCAGCTCGGCGGAGGGCAGGGCCTCGCCCGACTGGGCGACCGGGCCCTCTTCCCGGGCGTGAATCTTGATGTGATTGAGCCCGATGTGCTGAGGGAAGGCCGCGAGGCCCTTCTTGAGGACATTGAGGACCTCGGTAATCTCGGCCGAGGGCTGGCCGGAGGTCGTCCACCAGAGCCAGGGGCGAAGGTTCATCAGGCTGTAGGCATAGAGCCCACCGGCGTCGGGGTCCTGGGCGCCGAGCTTTTCATACACCGACTTCATGGCCAGCGTGTAGTAGACGCCGAGCTGCTGGGTATCGCTGGAGGTCGTGGCGTAGCGCTGCGAGAGCGCCTGGATGTAAAGCTTCTCCTGTGGAGTGGCGCGGTCGAGATACTTGTTTGCCAGCTCGATCTGCTCGCGGGCGAGCCGGATGCACGGATCGTCGATCGGGATGTTCAGGTCGCCGCCGGCTGCCAGCGCGACGCCCCAGTAGGCCATCGCGAGCTTGGAATCTTTGACCGAGGCTTGGTGGAAAGAGCGGAGGGCCGATTCGGAATCGAAGCCGTAGTAGAACGTGAGCCCCTGGTTGAAGAAATCCTGGGCCTCCTGGCTGTCGGTGCTGACCTTGTGGTTGAGGTCGCCCCTTTCAGACTGCGGGTAGCGTGAGATGTCCCCATCCCACCGTTTGTTCGCGCAGGCGGAGGCACTGCCGGTGCCGGAGTGGGAGTGCATGCCCAGGGAGTGCTGTCCATGAGCCGCCACGGAAGTCAGCAAAAGAAGAGATACCGAGGCCACGGCCAACGATTTCATTTGGAATCCTCCCCACGAAGTGCAGATTTCAAGATCGGGAAGGATTCTACTGCACTTGCTGCCGGACCGGCAGGGCGGCGATCGCCTCCCGGGTGTTCTGGAAGAGACGATCGGCCACCGTTTTCTCCTCGCCGGAGGCGTCTCGGCGCAGGTAGAAGAAGTCCGTCTTGAGCCTCTTCAGGAGAGGCGCGTTCGTGGACTGCGAGCGGACGATGTCGTCCAGACGGTCCCAGCGCCTGGGGTTCGCACTGGCGAAGAATGGATCGGTGAAGGCCTGGACGAGCCACTCGATCCGCGCCGGCCCCCCGGCTTCGATGATCTTGCGCACCGCGGCATCCGCCTCGGGGAGCGGGGAGAAGGCGAGAACACGGGCTGCCTTCCCGCCATCCACGCCCTTGGGCTTTTCCCCGATGCGCTTCTCGGCCCAGGCGACGACCGCCGGGTCGCCCAGGATCGCGAGGGCGTCCTGATATCGGGAGAAGTCTCCCGGAGAGTCCACAAGACGGCTGCGCAGGATCTCGATGGCGATCCTGGGATCGTTTCCAGGCGAGGCGAACCATTGGGCCAGCACGGCGGCCTGATCGCCGTCCCCCGCTTTGCGGAGGAGCTCGGCCATGAGACTCGAGTCCGCGGGGCCGGCGGCCTTCGCGAGCGCTCGGAGAATCTCCTGCCGGCTCCAGGAGTCCGCGGGGAGGCGGTCCCAGCTCTGCGACAGGGGAGCGAGGATCGCATGATCCGGCACCTTCGAGAAGTAAACGGCGAGCGGCCCGAGAAAGTCCGGGCGGGTCTCCTTCAAGAGCTGGACGCGCAGAAGGTCCCGGGCCGCGGGCGGCGCGTTGCGGGTGAGCCCCCAGAGCGCGTCCCGGCGCGCCGTGTCGGACCCGGCGTGCTCGTAGAGGTCGATCAGGTCGGAGCCCGACTTGGCCTCGCTCGGAGTCTGGAAGTGCCGGTCGATGTCGGCCATGAGAGCCTTGGGCGTCGTCTCCGGAGCCTTGCCGGCCGCAGCCTCCGCGCGCAGCTCACGCAGCGCGGTCTTCTCCTTCTCGTAGTCGCCCAGCGCGGCCACTCGCAGATATTGCCGCACGGCTTTCAGCCACGCCGAGCCCGGAACGTCCACCTCCTCGTTCAAGCGGGCAAAAGCGTGGCCGCCGATGACCCACTTCTCGTTGAGCCCGTCCCAGGTGAGGAAAAGGAGATATTGATGGTTGAGGCGGTAGTCGTAGGCGTAGCAGGAGCCGGCGTAGGCTCCCGGCCGCGCCCGGCTGAAATCGTCCTCGGGCCCCGGGCCGGCAAACTCGCGGTGGCCCTCGAGCGTCACGGTGGAGGGCCGGAAATCGCTCTTCAGAACCTCCTCGACCTCAAACCGGACCGCGCCGCCCCATGGGTGGTGCGTCTCGTCGGCGGAGGGCTCCCAGGCCGCCGACTTCGCCAGGACGATCGTCTCGGCTTCGCGGACGAGCTCGTAGTTGGTCGGGGTGGAAGCGGCGGCGACCCCGGAGCAGCCCCATGCGGGCGAGCCCGCGGCAAGGGCCAAAAGGAGGGCGAGGACGGAGAGAGGGGGACGGGGCGTGGACCTGCCTGGGGGCCTCATCGAGAGATGATACCCGAGGCCCACCCACGCGGCCCGTCAGACAGCGATGGGATTGACGTCGAGCCCGTTTCCCTCAATGTTCTCGCCTGCTGATTTCGAGTTTTTCGAGTTGCCGGTTTCTGAGTTGGGAGCCGTGTTCACGCTCGGCGCGGTCTTCGTGTGCACTACCGAGTAGGGTTGCCAGCTTCCGTCATCTTCGCCAGAGCCGTCCGCAGAGCCTTTGGAACTCGGAACATATGACCGTGTGTCTGAGCGTCATAGCTGCGAAAGGCGTTCGCGGGCAGCGAGGCCAGGCGGGATTCCAACTCTTCGCGCCGCCACCGCGAAGGGTCCAGGTCGTGGCTGGCGATTACGAACCCCCAGGGTATGCCGAAGGAAGGGACCGAGGCCATATAGGGAACCGCGTACGTGAACTCTCTACTCAGAGTAGCAAGGGCTCCCGCGAAGAAACCGCAGGCCAGTGGGTGTGCCTGTCCGGCCTGAGTCACAAACAGGCCCGACGGGCTGAGCAATCGCCGCAAACGGTCGTAGAACTCCGGCTTGAACAGGTTTAGCGCGTAGTTGTCCTGCGTAGCATCGGGGAGATCCGCGATGATGTAGTCGAACGTTTGTTCCAAGCAGTCCATCTCCGCCAGCGGCGGCCCAAAGCGGAGCTCGATTCGTGGATCCGAATAATCAGGCGGGTGGAGGTGCGGCAGGAGCCGCCGGCAGACGGCGAACAGCTCGGCATCGATATCGATCACCGTGATCGTTTCAATCGAAGGCAGTTTGAGGAGCTCCCTGACCACTCCGCCGTTGGCTCCCCCGAAGCTGAGCACGGATCGGACCCGTGGATGAAGAAGGAGGCCGGGGCAGATCAGGGATTCGTGATAGATGTGCTCGTCTCCTTGCGTGCTCTGTAGACGGCCGTCGATCATGAGAGCGAGGCCGTAGGTGGCAAGTCTGACGATCGCATAGTCTTGCCCCCCGACTGTGCCTTGCTCCAGGACCTCTTCCAATCGCAAGGAATGGACCTCACCCGCGGTGAGGTCCTGGACGGCCCAGCGTTCTGGATGCGGGTCAACGGCTTTCAAGCTTACGCGCCACAAGTAAAATGTATCCGAGCCGGCCAGCGGCGCTCACGTCGTTCTCGTACGAGGCGAGGCTGAGGCTGGTATTGAAGTAGTCCGGCGAGGTTCGGTCAATGATCTCATCCTTCAACTGTTCGCGCACCTCGACCGACCGGCGTTGCCAAACCCTGAAGGTGTCGGTAAGGTCCAGGACCAGCTCCACGGAAAAGCCGCATGCACGGCAGAGGGTTTCGTATTCGCTGGTCGTGTAGAGGCTGGGACAGGCCCAATCCTGCGTCAGGTGTTTCCACTCGGGCTCGCTGAGCTCTCCGGTCCGGGTCCGTTCCATGAAAGCGAGCCGACCCTTCGGCCGCAGCAGCGAGAAGGCGTGGCGGAAGAGGCGTTCGGCATCGAAGTGGCAGAAGGCTCCCGTACCGTAAACGCCGTCGAAGCCGTTTTCGACGTGGAGATCATAAAAGTTGCCACGGATGAAATGGGGCACCGGGCCGGGGCTGGCAGGATCTATTCGGCGCTCGGCTTCGGCGACGACGCGAGAAGAGATGTCGATGCCCGTCACGCGCCATCCAAGCTGCGAAGCCAGATAGAAAGCGACGGAGCCTCGCCCGCATCCCACGTCCAGCACTTCAGCCCCTGGTGAAAGGCGCATGCTCCGCGCCATGAGGAGCAGCTCGCGGGCGCTGTTGTCGCTGAACTGCCCGACATAGCCGTCGTCGCCGAAGACGTGTGGATAGATCAGGTCATGAGCGATCACATTGCCGGCCATCTCCACGTCATAGAGCTCGCGGATGGCGGCAAAATTTTCAGCGTCGGGGGCCATTTCCGTCCTCTTCCCGGATTACTCCTCCGACGGTGGCCGGAGAAAAAAGCGGCTCGGCTTCAGTAATCAGGGCCACACGGCTCTCGCGTAACCCGTCTCTCACGTCTTTCGGCAGGTGAAACATTGCGATGTGGGTCTCGCCATCGTAGAGGCGGAGCGGCGCCGGCAGTCGCTCTCCGAGTCTGCGATCGATCTCGGCGGCGCCGAGGCGGAAGGGGTCGAAAGGAGCCGTGGAGGCCACGACCGTGAGCCAGGAAGTTCCATAGGACTGGGCATGGATCAAGAGCTTGGCGGAGTGCTCGAAAACATGTTCAACCGTACGGAGGATCCGGGCCGCGGTGATGTTGGAGGTCGGCGCGGCGGATCCCGCCCAGGTTACGAACATTCCGCCAGGAGAGAGACGGGACTTGATCTTTTCCAGGCCGGTCACCGAGAAGAGATGGCCCGCCGGGCTTGTATCCGCCGGCTCGCTCAAGTCGTTGACGATAAGGTCGAAACCGGCCGGGGACTGCGAGAGGAAGTGACCGGCGTCGGCAAGGACCAGTTGATAGCGGCTGTCCTGCCAACTGTCCTGGGTGATGTGTCGCAGGTGCTGCCGCGACAAGGCGATCACGTTTTCGTCGATCTCAACCTGGACGACCGTCTCCACCGCCGGATACCTGAGGATCTCGCGTACCACTCCACCGGGACCGCCGCCGATGCACAAGGCGCGGCGGAGGGGCCAGTCCCGCAGGATCATCGCGGGATGGACCATGGCCTCCGAGTAGGCGTACTCGTCGCGCTCGACGTGCTGGATACGACCGTCCAGGAACAGCCCGATTCCGAAGCCCTCGGTATGGACGATCTCGATCTCCTGGTAGGCACTGCGAAACGAGGCGATGCTCCCGGCGATCTCGTGGCAGTGGAACTCACCCGGGGCGATCCGTTCCCAAGTGACGTGCCGGCTACCCATGGAGGCTCATGGCTTCGAGCGCGACGTTCTCGCGGCATCGGATTTCCGTCAAGGTGCCGTCAGCTCGGAAGAGCGCCTCACAAGGCCATGCCTGTCCAAGAAAGCGGCTCATCATGGAAAAGCAGTAGCTACCCGCCAGCTCGAATACGACCACATCTCCCGAATGCGGCTTGGGAAGCTGGACATTCCTCGCCAGGTAATCGTTGGAATACGTTGTACTACCCGCGATGTCGACCGGCTTGCCGCCGTCCTCTCCCTGGCGGCTCTCCAGCCACCGCGCCGGATGGAACTCTCCGTTGATCAAAGGACGTGGAAAGAGGCTGACGCTGGCATCGCAGGTCGCGATGATGCGGTCCGGGCGCTCCCTGACGTCGACCAGGCTGGCGCAGAAAAAGGCGGCGTCCGCCAAGAGAGCGCGTCCGGGTTCCAGGACCATTCGAATGGGGCGTCCCTGGCGCCTGGAAAATTCGGTGAACAGGGCGCTCACTTCGACGTTGTAACGATTGAAGTCGAAAGCCGAGCTGGGGTCGAGCACGGCGGGAAATCCGCCGCCAAGATCGACGTATTCCAGGTCGGGAAACCGGGAGGACAGCGACAACGCTCTCTCGACGCCTTTCAGCATGAGGTCGGCCGACGGGATGTTGGTGCCCAGGTATGCGTGCGTTCCCGTCAGCCGGAGCTTCCGGCTGGCGGCGGTCCGTAAGAGCTCCGGCAACTCCGCCTCGGTGATTCCGATACGGCTCGCCTCCGCCGGCAGGAAACCACCCCGTGACCGGTCTTCAATGTTGAGCCGTACTCCCAGCGATCGTTCCGGCAAGACGGTCGCGAAGGTCGCGACCTGTTCCAGGGAATCGAGATGAACCTTGATCCCTTGCGCGTTGAGCAAGGTCATTTGATGCGCCGTGAGACCGGTGGCGGCATAGATCAACTGGCTGCCCGAAAAGCCGGCGGAAAGGGCGGCGCGGAGGTGCTTCATCGAGTTGACGAAGACGCCCACTCCGTGCCGCCTGAGAAGGTCCAGTAGATGCGGATTGTCGTTGGCCATCGAGGCGAAGTACAGAGAGCAATGAGGATACCCGACGCTCCTGAATCGCTTTATGTTATCGAGGATCCGCTGCTCGTAATAGACGTAGCATGGCGTGCCGAAGCGTGAGACCGCCTCGTTCAGGGAGGAAGGCAAGGAGGCGTTCGCGGCCATGTTTCCCTTCTGGATTTCGCCCGGCATGGTTGGTTGCTGTCGCGCCGTTACACAGCGAACGGCCTATTTCACTTGCGAGTAGACGATGGTCGTCTGGACGCGTGCCAGAGTGCTCAGGGTGGTGAGCCGGTTGATCACCTCTTCGAGCGATGAGTTGTCGGCCGTGCTCACGCGGAGGAGGTAGTCGGCGCCTCCGGTCACATGATAGGCCTCCTGGACCGAGCTGAGCTCGGAGATCAGGCTCTTGAACTGATCGAGATCTTCTTTGACGTGTGATGAAAGTGTGACATCAAGGAAGGCCGAAGTTCCACCGCTAGGCATATGAACTCTCCTTTCGTTTGTGCGCGGGTGCGCTCTCACGGATCTCTCTTGACCCGCTCAAAAGGATACGCTCATCCTTATCGATGTCAATGCTGGGTTAACGTAAAAGCGATCGTAAAAAAAAGCCAAATATGGCAGGCGGTCGCGATATCCTGATATGTGCACATGCGCCAACTCGAGGCCTGAACCTCAGTCCTGGCCCAGCGGCCAGGAGCGTGGTGCTTGGGATCTTTGGCCGAGGCTGATGGAAAGAGCGGAGGGCCGATTCAGAATTGAAGCCGTAGTAGAACGTGGGGCCTCATCGATCGATGATACCCGAGGCCCGCCAAGGCTCAGGCGTCAAACCGCGATGGGGTTGACGTCGAGACGCCGGAAGAAGGCGGCTACATCCTGCATGAGCTGAACCGTCGCCTGTCCCTGCTGGAAGGCCGACTGGAGCATCGACAGCGCCGCCAAGCCTTCACGCTGGATACGAAGTCTGTGGAAGACTTCGGACGCGGCCAGGGTGACTCTTTCGGCGTCCGCCGACTTGCCTTGAATGAGCAGCGCCAACCCGAGGTCGAGGGAGATGACGGCCGACACGAAGGGGAGGCCCAGCTCCCTCATTTCCGAGGCGACCTCGCGGAAGGTCATTTCCGCGCGGCTGTAGTTGCCCGTCCCGAGGTCCAGCCGTCCTTCGATACCGCGGAACCGGGCCTCGTTGATGCGCCCGCCGTTGTCCCTCAGGACGCGGCTGTTCTCGAAGCGGAACCTGCGCGCGTCCTCATAGCGTCCGGCGTCGACGAGGAACAGGAGCTGGTTGTGGATGCCCGCGTAGACGAGGCTCGGATCGCGCTTCTCTTCCACCCGAGAGAGCCCTTCCTGGAGCAAGGTGATCGCCTTTTCCGGCTCGCCCGCATAGCCGGTGTAGAGGCCCCTCAGGATGAGGATGCGGCCGGTCTGGTGCGGATCGCCATTGCGCTGATGGAACGCCTGGGCCGCGAGCAGCAGATCGCTGGCGGCTCCGAACTGGCTGAGGTCGGCGGCCAGCGACGCGTCCAGCTCCTGGAGGCGAGCCGCGAGGGATTCGTCGCCGCTGCCCTGCGCCAGGAAGCCCCGGGCTCTGTCCAGAATGATCGTGGCCAAGTCGAGTTGGCCCGTCACCCGGTAGGCGTTGCCGAGCTCGCCCAAGGCACGGCCCTGGAGATCGTGAACCTCCTCGCGGCTGTGACGCCGGAGGTCGAGCTTCTTGGACTGCTGAACCGCCATCTCCGCGAGCTCCACCATGTGAGTGGGGTTCTCGTGCCGCAGGGCCCAGCTCTGGGCGAGCAGGGCATCGACCCGGTCCGCGATTCTCATATGGCGGGGGAGCTCGCCCAGAAGCTCGCCGCCCGCGCCGACCAGGAGGACGGGCGCCTGGCGGGGCTTCGCCTGCCGCGGTTTGAGACGGCTCATGTGCTTGAGAGTGGCCTGGAGGGCACGCTGGATCGCGGCGTCATAGCCTGCGTCCTGCTCCGGCGTGAGCTCGACAGGCGGTGGGGAGAGCTCGAAAGCGGTGTGAAGCGGAGCGGGCAGGCTGGCGAGACAGTGCTCGCAGCCCTCCAGCACCACGTGGCGAGTGACGGCACGGGCCTGGGCCGGCGGAAGCTCGCCACGATAGAGCGCATACAGCTCTTCGCTACTGGGATGTTCGGTCACGCTTTCCTCTCCTTGTGGGCCACGACATTCTCTCATATTCGATGCGTGAAGAAAAGCTATGCCATGCTTTTTCTGGCGGCCGCCTGTTGGAATCCAGGATGAGCTAGCCGTTTGGATCCACTCCGAGGCCCGTGTCGACGCTCTTTTCGATCGGTGGCGCCTTGGGATCCAAGCTGATCACCGACTTTCGCGTCGAGCCTTGAGCGGGCGTGCCGGGGCGGGCTTCGCGCTGGTGCCCGGCGCCGGGTAGCACGCTGGCGAGCCACTGCCAGGCCTCGTGGAACAGAGTGGGGACGTGGCCCCAGTCCGGCAGGCCCGCCGCGTGGACCGGTGAGCCCAGGGCCAGGACCAGGATGAGAACGGCTGCGGCGACTGCTCTCCTCTGAATTTTACGAGACATCTGCAATCTCCCAAGTCGGTGCGGAGCGAGGGCGCCGGCATTGGCGCCAGCCCAGCGGAGATACCCTCTTTATTGGACAGCAGGGATGAGTATAGCCGGAGATCGCTCATTTCGTACCAGGGGCCGGCTCTTTTTCACTAGACTTGGCCCTCGGAGCCCTGGCGTTCCGTGGTCCTGAGGAGGGTATCGAGCTGACAAATCTAGGTCTTACCGATTCGCTGTGGTCCTGGTCCCTGGCCGATTTCCGCGAGCGCACGGCGGCCGGCAGCCCGACGCCCGGCGGTGGCGCCGTGGCTGCCGTCTGCGCGTCCCTCGGCGTCGGGCTGGTCGTCATGGGCGTGGAGGTGACGCTGCGGGGGGCGGGGCCTGAGACGGTGGCCATCCTGACTCCGCTGCTCCGCACGGGCCGCGAGCTGCTCGAGCGCCAGAGCGCTTACGCCGACCGCGATTTGGTCGTGTTCGCGGAGTACATGCGCGCCCGGTCCCTGCCGCAGGGGAGCGACGTCGAGAAGGCCGCCCGTCGCGACCGGCTGCAGCGGGCCCTGATCGGCGCCACCGAGGTGCCGCTCGCGGCCGGGCGCGATATCGCGGCGGCCATCGCGCTGAGCCGCCAGGTCGTCGAGGTCTGCAAGCCCCAGGTCTTCGGCGACGTCGCGGCGGGCACCGATCTCCTGGCGGGAAGCCTCACCGCCGTTCTGCGCAGCGTCGACGCCAACCTGCGCGGGCTGGTCGAGGGGCCCCTCAAGAAGAAGCTGGAAGAGGAGTGGGCGGCCCTCGTCGAGTCCTCCGCGCACACCGTGGCGGCGACGCAGGCCGCCGTCGAAGCCCGCCGCCAGAGCCTGTGACCGGAACGGAACCGTTTATCGCCGGGCCAGCTCGGTCATGCGGGTGAGGTGATGGTCGTCGTGCTCGGCGGTGAAGAAGGCCATGTCGATCACCCGCATGGGCTTTTGCAGGCGAGGGTGAAGCGCGGTGAGGGAGACGAGCGCCGGGTCCCACGCGTCGAGCCGCGCGACGAAGCTCTCCCGCTCGCGGCGAAACTCGCGGAGCAGATCCTCGATCAGCCGCCCGTTGTGGGCGGCCTCGTGGGTCTTGCGGTTGCTCATGTCGGCGGCGCGAAGCTCCGCGGCGCCCGCCAGGAAATCATCCAGCCGGCCGGCATGCAGCTCGTCGAGGTCCAGGAGATGCCCGATGTGCTCCTGAATCGACCACGCCTCGCCGTCCCGCCGGGTGAGGATCGCGGCGGGAAGCGCTCGTACCTTGTCCTCGATGCGGGCCGGAGTCCCCCGCAGGCGCTCGATCACCACGGGAAAGAGCTCCTTCGGGAGATTGAAGGTGAAGTGGCGGTCGGTCCAGAGCCGGGGCATGGAGGGATTGTAGTGCACCGGTCGCAAACAGGCGCTTCAATCGCAACCCAGCCTTTCGAGCTGGGGTGAGGGACCTCGGACCCTTGGCCCGGCGTTACGGTTGCGTTGTCGCGTTGGAGGGTTGTGTCACGGCGGCCCGAGGGGTCGTGATTCCTCAGCCCAGGGCAACGCCCTGGGTATGGAGGCCAGGGACTGTTGATTTCAAACGCTAGCCTGGCCTACTGTCCCCCTTATGGCAAGTACCGCGGAAGAAGACTTCGTTCTCGGTGGCCTCTATGGTCTGCTGATCGGCGATGCGGTTGGCGTTCCGTATGAGTTCAGGTCTCCCAAGGAGCTGCCGGCCCGCGAGCTGATCGAGATGGACCCACCTGCTGGATTTGTTTGTGCCCATCCCTCGGCCCCGAGGGGGGCATGGTCTGACGACGGCGCCCAAGCCCTCTGTTTGCTCGCGTCGCTGCTGTATTGCGGTGGTCTCGACCTTCAGGATCTGGGCAATCGCCTGGTCAACTGGTGCGACTGGGGATACATGGCTGTGGACTTCATGGTCTTTGACGTTGGGAACCAGACGAGCCTCGCCCTGTCGGCGATACGCAACGGCGCTCCCGCGGAGCGCGCGGGTCCCGCGGAAGAGCGCCACAACGGCAATGGGTCGCTGATGCGCGTTCTGCCCTTGGCGCTCTGGCATACCGGAACCGACGAACAACTCATTCAGGATGCCGCCCGCCAATCCATCCCGACCCACGCGCATCTTCGCTCGCAGGTCTGCTGCGCTTTATATTGCTTATGGGCGCGAGCCACGCTTCTGCGAGTCGACGATCCATGGCAACACGCGATGCGTGTGCTTCGCCAGTACTGTGCCGGAAAGGCCGATTGGTCCCGTGAGTTGGAGCTTCACATTCGCCCGGACGATGCTCCCTCCGGGTCAGGCTCCGGCTACGTCGTGGATTGCTTGCACTCGGCGCGCCTGGCAGCTCAGGAGCCCACCTTCCAGCGCGTCGTGCAGCGCGCGGTGTCACTCGGCAACGATACCGATACGACCGCGGCGGTGGCGGCCGGCATCGCGGGTCTGCAACACGGTTTGAGCGCGATACCCGAGCGATGGCGGCACGCTTTGGTGGGACGAGCCCTCGTGGATCCGCTCGCGGATCAACTGCTAGCCTCCCTTCGCGAGCGAGCGGGCTTCGAGGAGCACTAGAGCCCTCTTTAGACGCCCTCCGGTGTCAAGAGGCCGCAGATGCCTTGGAAGACTTGTTCAACGCGCTCGGTGGAGAGAGAGCCGACTTTGTCCAGCAGATCTTCCTTGTCCACGGTGAAAAGCTGAGAGACCACGACGACGCTCTGCTCCGGTAAGTCGGCTCCCCTGGCGGATCAACTGTCGGACTCCAACAGCTTCCGCTGCTTCTCGCGGATGCCTTGCAGGAGCTCCTTCTCCTCTGTGGTCGGCGGGTCTTCCTCATAGGCCCGATTGATGGCCTCGATCAACGCCCGTCTCTCGTAACGCTTGACGAACTCGTCGATCGCCGTGGCAACGAGTTGGCTGCGAGAGAGTTGAAGCTCGTGAGCGACTTTCTCCGCCCGATGAAAAAGGGGGCCTGGGAGCGAAATCGCGGTCTTCACCGTTGGCATCGTACACTTCCTCCTCCCTGTTAGTATCGCGCTCGGTATAACCAAGCGTCAATACCAGCAGGGGTTCGGACCTTCCGGCTGGGAGCTGGGCATCGATGCTCCGAGGAGACGCCTCGGCTGGGTTTCCTGCAGAGCGTGGTGACGAGGCCCCGCCTTCTAGCCGCCGCTCGCCGTGGCCAGCCGTTTTTCCGGCTGGACCTCTTCGAGCTCGACGTGGACCAGCTTCGACACACCCTTCTCTTCCATGGTGACGCCGTAGAGGCGGGAGGCGACTTCCATGGTGAGCTTGTTGTGGGTGATGACGATGAACTGGGTGTCGGCCGCCATCTCGGAGAGCAGGTCGACGAAACGGGTGGTGTTGACGTCGTCGAGCGGCGCGTCCACCTCGTCGAGGATGCAGAGGGGCGAGGGCTTGGTGCGGAAGAGGGCGAAGAGGAGGGCGATCGCCGTTAGCGCCTTCTCGCCGCCGGACATCAGCATCAGGTTCTGCAGGCGCTTGCCCGGCGGGCGGGCGAGGATCTCGATGCCGCTTTCGAGGACGTCTTCCTCGTCCAGCAGGCGCATCTCGGCCTCGCCGCCACGGAAGAGGCGGGAGAAGATCTCGCCGAAGTTCTTGTTCACCTCCTGGAAGGTGGTGTTGAACCGCTCGCCCGAGGCCTCGTTGATCTCCTTGATGGTGCGCTTGAGGCTCTCGACGGAGGAGGCGACGTCGGCGCGCTGGGTGGTGAGGAACTCGTAGCGCGTCTCCTGCTCGTCGTGCTCCTGGACGGCGAGGATGTTCACCGGCCCCAGGCGCTCCAGGGCGGCCTTGGTGCGGGCGAGCTCGCCCTCCAGGTCCGCGAGGTCGGGGCGCGGCTCGCCGGGGACCTCCGGCAATTCGGTCTGGAAATCGTCGCGGAAGGTGAGGGCGAGGTGCTCGGCGTCCTGCTTCAGGCTCGCCTGCTGCACCCGCAGCTCCTCGATCTCCCCGCGGGCTCCGTCCCGGTGCTCGCGGTGGCCGGCAATGCTCTCTTCCAGCAGCCGGATCTCCTGGCGGTGCATGTCGAGGCGGTCCTGCTCTTCGAGCACGCCCTCCTCGGCGGCGGCCCGCTGCTCCAGGGCGCTCTGCAACTCGCTCTGCGCGCGCTCCAGGGCAATCTCCAGGTCGCCGCGGCGGCCGGTGAGCTTGTCCGCCTCGTCGCGCCAGGCCGCGATCTGGCTCATGCCGCGCTCCACCTCGGCACGCAGGCGGCCCATCTCCCGGTCATGGGATTCGAGGCGCTCGTCGAGCAGCTCCAGGCGTCCGCGGCGGCCGGCGCTGGCGGTGCGGAGACCCTCGCGGTGCGCCTTGGCGGCTTCCAGCTCGGCTTGGGCGCGCTCGAAGTCCTCAGCGAGGCCGCGGGCTGTCTCCTCGGCGGCGGTGAGCTCCTCCTGGAGCTGCTGGCGCTTCTCGATGAGGCGCTCGATGTCGCGGGCGATCGCCTGCTGCTCGGTGGAGAGCGTCTCGCCCTCCGTTGCGAGACGGCGATGGCGGGCGGCGGCATCTTCCATGCGGGCCTTGCCCACGGCCAGCTCCTGCCGGAGCTGGGCCACCTCACCCTGCAGACGGTTGGACTCGCGGGCCAGCGAGGCGCGCTCGGCCACCAGGCGGTCGAGCAGCTCGGAGGCTTCGCGGAGCTGGTTTTCGAGGTCGGGAACCTGCCGGCCGAGGGCCGCCAGCTCGCTCTCCCGCTCCAGCACGCCGGGGGTCGCCACCTCGCCCTCGACGTGGAAGGTGCCGGCCTCCACCCACACGCCGTCGCGCGAGAGGAAGGCGAGGCCGGGATGGAGCTTGGCGAGGCGCTCGGCGTCGGGCGCGCTACGCACCAGGAAGGCGGGGGGAAGGGCGGTCGCCAGATCCTCGGGAAGGCCCAGGGCCTCGCCGAGGGAGAGGACGACGGCGGGATCGTCCACCACCGGCCACGCCTCGGGAGTGCCGGCCTGCCGCTCGACGAGGATGGCGGCGGAGCGGCCGGCGAGGGTGGTGGCGAGGCTGCGGGCGCTCTCGCCCGCGTCGAGGACGACGGCGTCGGCGAGGCTCCCGAGGTAGACGTCCAGGGAGCGTTCCCAGCCTTCCACCGCCTTGGCCTGGCTCGCGAGATAGATGGGGGACTCGATGCCGGCCGACTCCAGCGCCTTGGCCAGGGCGGCGCGGCGCTGGGCATGGGCGCGGGAGAGCTCGGCGAGGATGCGCTGGCGCTGGCGGGCACCCGTGAGCTGGTTCTCCAGGCTGCGCTTCTTCTCGGAGGCCTCACCCTCGCGGCGCATCGTCTGTTCCAGGGTGGCGGCGACCTTCTCCTGCTCGTCCGTCTTGGCTTCGAGCGCGGCCTCGGTGCCCGCCACCTTGCTGCGCGACATCTCCAGCACCTCGGCGGCCTGCTTGGCCTCGACGGCGTGCTCGGCGATCTCCTGGTCGATGCGGTGGCGGCGGAAGTTGCCACGCTCCTGTTCGATCTGGGCCTGCTGGAGGCGGTTGCGGGCGGTATCGATGCCGGCGGCGGAGGCGACGGTCTGGGAGCGGAAGCCTTCCACGCGCGCCGCCACCTGCTTCAGGTCGCGCTCGGCGGTGGCGATCTGGCGCTCGTCCTCGTCGACGGCGGCGGCAGCCTGGCCCCGCTCGGCGGCGAGCTCCTCGCGCTTCTCCTCCAGGCCCGCCAAGCCTTCGGCGTGGGCGGCGATCTCGGCCTCACGCCGCTCGGCCAGGGCCCTTCCCTGCGCCGCCCGCTCGCCGATCTCCTGCACCGTCTGGCGGTTGGCCTTGAGGAACTCCTGCCGGCCCTCAATGATGGCGGCAAACTCGGAAACCCTCTGATGGCGCTCGGCCATGCGGCGGGCGAGCTCGTCAAGCCGCTCGCGGCCGGCGGCGAGGGCGGCCTCGTCGCGGTGGAGGTCAGCGGCGAGAGCGGCTTCGCGGGAGGTGGCTCCTTCGAGCGAGGCGCGCAGATGGGCGAGGCGCGCGGCGAGGGCGGCCCAGCGGCCCAGGAGCACCTGCTCCAGCAGCTCGCGATACTCCTTCTCCTTCTCCTGGTAGCGGCGGGCGGCGCTCGCCTGGCGCTTGAGCGAACGCAGGGCGCGCTCCACCTCGGAGATGACGTCATCGAGGCGCAGCAGGTTCGAGGTCGCCTCCTGGAGCTTGACCTCGGCGATGCCCTTGCGCGCCTTGTAGCGGGTGATGCCGGCTGCCTCCTCGATCAGGCGGCGCCGCTCCTGCGGCTTGCCGGAGAGGATCATGCCGATCTTTCCCTGCTCGATGACGGAGTAGGCCCGGATGCCGAGGCCGGTGTCCATCAAGAGGTCTTTCACGTCCTTGAGGCGCACGACGCGGCCGTTGAGCCGGTACTGGCTCTCGCCGCCGCGGAACACCCGGCGGCCGACGGTGATACGGCCGTCGTCCGCGCCGGGCAGGTCGAGGTCGGTGCGCAGGGTGAGCATGCACTCGGCCATGCCCAGGGGCTTGCGGCTGTCCGAGCCGTTGAAGATGACGTCTTCCATGGTGCCGCCGCGCAGCGACTTGGCGCTCTGCTCGCCCAGCACCCAGGTCATGGCTTCGGAGAGATTGCTCTTGCCGCAGCCGTTGGGACCGACGATGGCGGTGACGCCACCCGCGAAACGCACTTCCACGGGATCGACAAAGGACTTGAAACCGGAGACTTCGAGGCGTTCGACCTTTAGCATGGGCTCCCTTCGACCTGACCGCGGCAGCTTACCAGACGAAAAGGGAAGACCACAAGATATGGGTGTGGGGGAGGGCGAAGCACTAGATGTGGGCAAAAAACTCGAATTCCAGCCGTTGTGGCACAATCTATTCTCTATTCTGATCTTCATGCTTTCATTGATGGCGCGCCCCGCGGATGGGTTGTGGGAATGCGGGGGCATTGTCGCCGCCCCGGAGACGCCCCACGGGGTAGCTCGCGCTACCCTTTGGGCGTCTCTACGATGAGGGGAACAATGGGGAACAGAGAGGGTACGATGAGGGAATCAGCCTGGCTTGTAGAGCGACTCGATCTCGGCCTTGTAGTGCTCGGTCACTACGGCCCGGCGTAGTGCTCCCGTTGCGGTGAGCTCTCTGGTTGACGCGCTCAGCTCGCGAGGGAGGAGGGTCCAGGCGTGGATCTTGTCGTGGGGGGCGAGCTTGTCGTTGACTCCCTTGATTTCCTGGCCGAGAACCTCTCGTACCCTTTCGTCGTGGATCAGCTCGCCGGGGTCGGTGTAGGCGATGCCGCGTTTGCGGGCCATGCGCTGGAGGGCCGCGAAGTCGGGGACGAGGAGGGCGACGTTGTTGGGGCGGCCGGCTCCCACCACCAGGGCGTGGGCGATGAAGTGGCTGCCCTTGAGCAGCGTTTCGAGGCCTCCGGGGGAGACCCTTTTGCCCTCGGGGCCGGTGTACAGGTCGGCTTGGCGGCCGAAGACGTTGAGCATGCCGGCGTCGTCGAAGAAGCCGGAGTCGCCGGTATGCAGCCAGCCGTCCGGGCCGGGCGCGGCGACGGTGCCGCCTCGCGTCAGGATCTCGCCGTCGGGGGCGACTCGCACCTCGATGCCGGGCAGCGCGCTGCCGGAGGTTCCCGGACGCACGGCCTTGGGCCGGTTGACGGTCACGACTCCCGCGGCTTCGGCCAGGCCATAGGTCTCGTAGACCGGCAGGCCGGCGGCCCACAGCAGGGTGATCCAGCCGTGGGCCAGGCGGTCGCCGCTCGAAAGGGCGAAACGCAGCCGGCCTCCCAGGCGCTCGTGCAGGACTTTCCAGACGAAGCGGTCGGCCAGGGCGAGCTGCCAGCGCAGGCGGCCTACCGCCGGGCGCTGCTGGACGCGCAGCGGCAACGCCGCGCGGCTCACCTGCACGGACCAGTTGAAGAACTTGCGGCGCCGGGGCGAGTTCGCCTGCACGAGGTGGAAGAGCCAGTTGAGCTGGCGCTTCCAGTACTCCGGCGTCGAGCTGAAGAAGTGGGGCCGCACCTGCCGCAGCTCCTCGTCGAGAACGTCGGGCTTCTCGGGAGCGCTCGCGAAGGCGACGGTGGCGCCGCGGTGGAGGCTGGCGTAGAGCAGGGCCCTTTCCGCCGGCCGCGCGAGCGGCAGATAGCAGAAGACCGTCTCACCGGGGAGGATGGGCAGCGCCTCGGCCAGCCCGTGGACGGCGGCGGCGAGGTTGGCGTGGGAGAGCACCACCGCCTTGGGATCGCCGGTCGTGCCGGCCGTATAGAGCACCGTCGCCGGCTCCTCGGGACGCCGCTGGCGGACCAGGGTCGCGACATCGGACTTCGGCGTCTTGTCCAGCAGCGAGCGCACGGTGGTCACGTTTTCCCCGAGCGCCGCGTGGCCGTCGAGCTGAAGCCAGTGGCGGACGTCCGGCAGCTCGCCCCGGCGGGGGAGGAGGTCCGCCAGCCGGCCGGCGCTCGCCAGCACGGCGCGGGCGCCGCAGTGGCGCACCCTCGCGATGACGTCGTCCGTGGCGAGATCCCCTTGGAGGGGGACGGTGACGCCGCCCGCCGCCAGCGATGCGAGGTCCGCGATCGCCCACTCGGGGCTGTTGCGCGAGATCAGCGCCAGGCGCTCGCCGGGCTGGACGCCCAGCGCCGCGAGGGCGGTTGAGAGGCGGCCGGCGCGGTCGAGCAGCTCGGCGCGGGTGACGGGCACGTAGTCGCCGTCCACCTTGCCGAGGAACGCCGGAGACGCCGCGGGCTTTCCGTCCAGCAGCAGCTCGGGAACCGTGGCGAAGGCGCGCGGCGGTGCCGTGGGGCCTTCCGGAGACTTCGCGTCGGCGAGCGTCATCCGCAACCCGCCCCGGGGCCGCAGGGTGATGCCCTGCACCGGCACCACGGCGTGGCCGGCCACGGCGCGCAGGCGGTAGCGCTGGGCCACCGTGGCGAGGATCAGGGGCAGCTCCATCAGCGCCATGTCGCGGGCGATGCAGACGCGGGTGCCGCCGCCGAAGGGGTAGTAGGCGAAGCGCGGGCGCTCCGTCGTCTGCTTGGGGTTGAAGCGCTCGGGATCGAAGCGGTCGGGATCCGGCCACAGCTCCGGCCGGCGGTGGGTGACCCAGGGCGAGAGGGTGAGCACGGAGCCGGCGGGAATGCGGTAGCCGCCGATCTCGTCGTCGCCGATCGCGAAGCGGCCGAAGCCCCAGCTCGGCGGATAGAGGCGCAGGGTCTCCTCGATCACCATGCGGGTGTAGACGAGGCGCGCCACGTCCTTGAACTCGGCGGGCCGGTCGCCCACGACCTCGGCGATCTCGGCGCGCACCCTCTCGTCGGTCTCGGGATGGCGGGCGAGGATGTGCCAGGTCCAGGTGGCCGCCATGGCGGTCGTCATGTGGCCCATGACGAGCAGCATCATCAGCTCGTCGACGAGCTGCTCGGTGCCCATCACCTCGCCGCTCTTCTCGTCGCGGGCGGCGAGCATCATCGACAGCAGGTCGCCGGCCGGCTCGCCCCTCTCGCGGTGGGAGGCGATGGTCGCGGCGACGGCCTTCTTGAGGTCGCGCAGCGATTTGAGCAGGCGCAGGTTGCGGGGCGTCGGAATGGCGACCGGCAGTGCCTTCGGGTTGCGGACGCGGTCGTTGAAGTAGTCGAAGGCCGTGGTCACCGTGCGCCGCAGGCCGCCGCGGTCGACGGCGGCGCCCAGCAGGCTCTCGATCAGCAGGTCGAGGGTGAGGCCGATCATCTCCTCGGCGACGTCGAGCGGCTCGCCGCGGCGGGCCGGCTCGCGCCAGCGCTCGGCCATGCGCTCGGTGCCGGCCACCATCTTGGGCGCCAAGGCGGCGAGGCGCTGCTGGTTGAACACCGGCTGCATCAACCGGCGGCGCTGCCGCCAAGCCTCGCCGGCCGAGAGCGCCAGGCTCTTGCCACCCATGAGGATCTTCTTGCGGGTGTTCTGGCGGTAGTTGGCCTGATTGTCCTGGAGCACGTGCTTGACGTGCTCGGGGTGGCTGACGAGGAAGAGCCGGCTGGTCTCGCTCTCCGTGACGCAGAAGATCTCGCCATGGCGGCCGATGGCGGCGAGGTAGGCGGCGAGGCGGTTGCCGCCCGGTGCGACCTTGAGGCCGCCGCGAGGGCCCGGCAAATTGTCCTGAACAGGTTCGGTCAAAGCCATTTTCCTATCTCCAGTCCCTGCTGTCCCTCTCGTCCCTTTTTCAAACCCTCATCCCTCGCGCAAAGCCGCCAGGGGATCGAGCCCCGAGGCGCGTCGCGCCGGCAGATACACGGCGGCCAGGGCGACGAGGGCCAGGAGCAGCGCGGCGCCGCCGAACGACAGCGGATCGGCCGCGCCGATGCCGAACAGCATGCTGGCGACGGCCCGCGCCAGGGCCAGGGCGCCGAGGATGCCGGCGGCGATGCCGATGACCACCGGCCGCATGCCCTGGCGCACGATGAGGCCGATGACGTCCCGCCGCACGGCGCCGATGGCCATGCGGATGGCGATCTCGCGCCGCCGCTGGCCCACCGAGTAGGAGACGACGCCGTAGACGCCGAGAGCGGCGAGCAGCATGGCGAGCAGGCCGAACATCGAGAGCAGGCCGGCGCCCATGCGCGGCGCCCAGAGCGACAGGTTGCGCACCTGGCCGATGGTGCGAGGCTCCAGCAGCGGCAGGTTGGGGTCCATCGCCTGCACCTCGCGGCGCACCCGCTCCAGCAGCGGCTCCGGCTCGTTCGCGGTGCGCACGTGCAGCAGCATCACCGGCGCGTAGTTCTGGAGCACCGGCCGGTAGGCATTGGGCTCCGGCGGCTCGCGCAGCCCGGTGGTGCGCGAGTCGGCGACGATGCCGATCACCTGCAGCCAGCCTTCAGAGATGCTGAAGCGCAGGCGTTTGCCGAGCACCGACCCGGCCGGCCCCCCCGGCCATAACCGGCGGGCGAGGCTCTCGTTGACCATCACCACGGGCAGCGTGCCCTCGCGGTCGCTGTCGAGGAAGGAGCGGCCGGAGCGCAGCTTCATGCCGACGGTGGAGAAGTAGCCGGTGCCGATAGTGGTGAGGCTGGTGACGATCTGGTCGTTGCCGGTGCGCGCCTCCTGCCCCTCGGCCTCCACCGCCGACCGGCCGCCTCCCGACACCAGCAGAAAGCGGTTGGCGACGGCGGCCTGGCGCACGCCCGGGACCGCCGACACCCGCTCCACCACCCGGCGGTAGAACTCCTGCGCCCGGGCTGGCGCGTAGCCGCGGGCGCCGAGGTCGAAGGGCACCACGAACAGCTTCTCGGTCTCGAAGCCGGGGTCGATCTTCTCCACCGCCAGCAGGCTGCGGACGAACAGCGCCGCGCCCGACAGCACGATGATCGACAGCGCCACCTGGACGGCGATGAGCACCTCGCGCAGCAGCCCGGAGCCGTCGCCGTGGCCGGAGCCCGAGCGCGACTGCCGGGTGAGGATCTGCGACAGGTTGAGGCGGAACGACTGGAAGGCGGGCGCCAGGCTGAAGACGATGCCGGTGCCGAGGGCGACGACGAGAGTGAAGCCCAGCACCCGGCCGTCGAGGCCGAGGTCCAGCGAGTCGGGGAAGAAGGGGGGGCGCAGCGTCCACAGCAGGCGCCTGCCGGCCGCCGCCACGGCGAGGCCCACGGCGCCGCCCAGCAGGCCGAGCAGGGCGCCCTCGGTGAGGAGCTGGCGCAGCAGCCGGCCGCGGCCGGCGCCGAGCGACAGGCGCACGGCCATCTCGCCGCTACGCGCCAGGGCCCGCGCCAGCAGGAGGTTGGCGACGTTGGCGCCGGCGATGAGCAGCAGCAGGCCGACGACGGCGGCGAGCAGCCCTCCCGAGAGGACGAAGCGGCCCCGCGCGCCGGGCGGCAGGGTCGCCCGGCCGATGGGAATGGCATTGAAGCCGAGGTTCTGGTTGACGTCGGGGAACTCGCGCTCCAGGCGGCTGGCGAAGGCCTTGAGGGCGAGGCCGGCCTCGCCGAGCGAGACGCCGGGCTTGAGCCTGGCGACGGCGGCGAAGGCCAGGGCGCCACGGTTGTCCACCATCTTCTTCGCCGGCCCGCTCGTCAGCTCGTGGTACATGGCGACGGGCACCCAGATCTGGGGCGGCGTGTTGAGCACGCTCAGGCCCCTGAACTCGGGCGGCGCGATGCCCACCACGGTGAAGCCCTGCTGGTTGATCCGCAGCACCCGGCCGACGATCTTCGGATCGGAGCCGAAGTGGCTCTGCCACAGGCCGTAGGAGAGGATGGCGACGGGATGGCCGCCCGGCGTCGAGTCCTCCTCGGGCAGGAAGAAGCGGCCGCGCGCCGGGCGGATGCCGAGCACCTCGAAGTAGTTGCCGGAGACGATCTCGCCCTGGAGCCACAAGGGCTCGCCGTCGCCCGTCAGGCTGGGAGAGAGATTGCGGTAGGCGGCGACGCCGGAGAAAACCGTGTTCTCTTTGCCCAGATCCTGGAGATTGGGAAAGGAGCTGGGCAGCAGGTCCTGCTTGTCGAGGTCGACCGAGTAGACCGCCGTCAGCCGCTCGGGGTCGGCGACGGGCAGCCCCTTGAGGAAGAAGGCGTTCAGGAAGATGAAGATCAGGGTGTTGGCGCCGATGCCCAGAGCCAGCGAGGCGATGGCGGCGGCGGTGAACGCCGGGCTGCGGCGCAGGGCGCGCAGCGAGAGGGCAAGGTCCTTCCAGATAGATTCCATGTCAGATCAAACCTCGAAAGTTTGTAAGGCCTCTTGCAGCCGGGGTACTATAGCCGAAAGCGAATCCTTCCGTCGCGAGCCGGCACGGAACGAAGTCGGGGCGGTCCCGCTTTCCCTCTCAGCCCGCACTTTTGCAGGGCGGGGTTGTACGACCAGGTGAAGCGATCTCCTTCTTATCCCCAGGGAGAGGAAGCAAGAGCGTTCGGGCCGCACGCGCGGCCCGCGGGAGCACTGTATGGGGGGCGAGAGATGGAACAGGACGGCCGGAAGTCTGAGCGGGATCTGGCGGCCCTCCTAGGCGGAGGGTGCCGATGAGCAGCGCGTTGCGTGAGCCGGTGACGGTGCCGTCCCTGGTGCGGGTGCTGCGCGAGCGGGCGCTCGAGCATCCCGAGCGCCCGGCATACGCCTTCCTCGCCGACGGCGAGGTGGAGGAGGCGCGGCTCGCCTTCGGCGAGCTCGACCTGCGCGCTCGCGCCCTCGGCGCCCAGCTCCAGCAGATGGGCCTTGCGGGGGAGCGGGCGCTGTTGCTCTATCCGCCTGGGCTGGAGCTCGTCTCTGCCTTCCTCGGCTGCCTTTACGGCGGCGTCGTGGCCGTGCCGGCCTACCCGCCGCGCTCGCCGCGCCTGCTGCCGCGCCTGCGGGCCATCGCCGGCGACGCCCGCCCGGCGGTCGTCCTCACCACGGGTGAGGCCCTGGGCCAGGTCGAGTCGCTGGCCGGCCGGCTGCCCGAGATGGCCGGCAGCCGCTGGCTGGCGACGGATGACACCGATGCCTTCACCGGCGCCGCCCTCGAGGACCTCGCGGCGCGGTGGCGCGATCCGGAGGCCGAAGCCGGCACGCTCGCCTTCCTTCAGTACACCTCGGGCTCCACCGCGTCGCCCAAGGGGGTGATGGTCAGTCACGGCAACCTGCTGCACAACGAGGAGATGATCCGGCAGGCCTTCGGGCAGTCGGAGCGCTCGGTGATCGTCGGCTGGCTGCCGCTGCACCACGACATGGGGCTGATCGGCAATGTCCTGCTACCGCTCTACATCGGCGCCTCCTGCGTGCTGATGTCGCCGGTCGCCTTCCTGCAACGGCCCTCGCGCTGGCTGCGGGCGATCTCGCGCTACCGGGCGACGACGAGCGGCGGCCCCAGCTTCGCCTACGAGCTGTGCGTGCGCAAGATCCCGGCGGCGGAGCGGCTCGGCCTCGACCTCTCGTCGTGGCAGGTGGCCTTCAATGGCGCCGAGCCGGTGCGGCCCGACACCCTGGACCGCTTCGCGGAGGCTTTCGCGCCCTCCGGTTTTCGGCGAGAGGCCTTCTACCCTTGCTATGGCCTGGCCGAGGCCACCCTCTTCGTGGCCGGCGGCGAGGTGGGCGAGGCGCCGGAGATCGGCACCTTCCAGGCGGCTGGCCTGGAGGTTGGGGAGGCTGACCCGGTGGCGGCGTTCGATCCCGCCGGCCGCCGTCTGGTGGGCTGCGGCGGCGCCTGGGAGGGGCAGCGCATCGCCATCGTCGATCCGGAGACCGGGCGGCGGCGTCCGGCCGGCCAGGTGGGCGAGATCTGGGTCGCCGGCCCCAGTGTGGCCCTGGGCTACTGGGAGCGCCCGGAGGCGACGGCGGAGACCTTCCAGGCCAGTATTCCGGACGAAGACGGCACGTGGCTGCGCACCGGCGATCTCGGCTTTTTGCGTGACGAAGAGGGTGAGCTGTTCGTCACCGGCCGCCTGAAGGACCTCATCATCCTGCGCGGACGCAATCACTATCCCCAGGACATCGAGCGCACGGCGGAGGAAAGCCACGCCGCCCTGCGGCCCGACGGCGCGGCGTTCTCCGTCGATCTCGCGGGCGAGGAGCGGCTGGTGGTGGTGATGGAGATGGACCGCCGCCGCGAGGGCGAGGCGGCTGCCGCCGCCGAGGCGGTGCGCCAGGCGGTGGCCGAGGTGCACGAGGTGACGGTGCGCGAGGTGGTGCTGGTGCGCATGGGCAGCATTCCCAAGACCTCCAGCGGCAAGATCCAGCGCCACGCGACCCGCGCCGCCTGGCTGGCCGGCGAGCTGACGGTGGTGGGCCGCAGCGCTCTGGATGCCGGAGAGGAGGAGGCGGGGGCCGGGGAGGCCGAAGTTTCCGGACTGAGCCGCGAGGCGCTGCTGGGCCTGCCGGAGGCGGAGCGCCGGGCGGCCCTGGAGGCCTGGCTGCGGGCCGAGGCCGCGCGCTCCCTCGGCGTTCCGGCGGCGAAGCTGGCGCTCGACAAGCCGCTCACCGCCACGGGGCTCGACTCGCTGGCGGCGGTGGAGATCCGGGCGCGGGCCGAGGCCGTCCTGGGCGTGGCACCCTCGCTCGCGGCGCTGCTGGAGGGCGCGACACCGGCTGGCCTGGCGGCGGATCTCCTGGAGCAGCTCGCGGCGCCGGATGCGACTCCCGGAACGGGTGAACCGGCGGCAGCCGGTGGGGAGACGGGCGACTTCCCCCTCTCCCACGGCCAGCGCGCCCTCTGGTTCCTGCATCGCCTGGCGCCCGGCAGCCTCGCCTACCACCTCGCCGGGGCGGCGCGGGTGCGCGGCGCGGTCAACGTGGCGGCCCTGAAGCGGGCCATGGCGGCGCTCGCGGCGCGCCACCCGGCGCTGCGCACCACCTTCTCGGAGGGGGCCGAGGGGCCGGTGCAGCGGGTGCACGAGCGGCTGGTGCCCGAGGTCCTGGTTTTCCGGGACGGCGGCGAGATCTGGCGGCCGTTCGACCTCGAAGCGGGACCCTTGGTGCGGGTTGGGCTCCTGCGCAAGGGTGAGGATGAGGAGACGCTCTTCCTGGCCGTGCACCACCTCGTCGCCGACTTCGCCTCGCTGGCGGTGATGGCCCGGGATCTGGGCGCTCTCTACGCTCACGAGACGGGCCGGCCGGCGGCCGTGCCGCCGCCCCTGGAATTGCGCTACACCGACTGGTCGCGCTGGCAGCAGGAGAGGCTGGCCGGTCCCTGGGGCGAGAGCCTGTGGAACTGGTGGCGGCGGACGCTGGCCGAGCCGCTGCGGCTCGATCTGCCCACCGACCGGCCGTGGCCCGCCATGCAGACGTGGAGAGGCGATGCCCGCTTCTTCCATCTGGACGCCGCCGCGGACCTGGCCTCCCTGGCTCACCGCCAGGGGGCGACCCTGTTCATGGCGCTGCTCGCCGGCTTCGAGGCTGTGCTCGCCCGCTATACGGGCCAGGACGACCTGCTGATCGGCTCGCCCACCGCCGGGCGCTCCTCCGCCACCTCCGGTCTCGTGGGCTACTTCGTCAACCCCGTGGCCCTGCGCGTCGATCTCGCGGGCGATCCGGACTTCACCGCCGTTCTCGGCGAGGTGAAGCGGGCGGTGCTGGGCGCCTTCGAGCATCAGGATTATCCGTTCGCGCTGCTGGCCGAGCGCCTCCAGGCGCGGCGCGATCCGAGCCGGGCGCCGCTGTTCGACGTCGCCTTCGCCTTCGAGAAGGCCCGTGGCGCGGGGCATGAGCTGGGCGCCTTCGCGCTCGGCATGGGCGGCTCGCGGCTGAATCTCGGCGGGCTGGAGCTGGAGTCGGCCGAGCTGCCGCCGGCGGGCTCGCCGTTCGCCCTGGCGCTCGTAGTCGCCGAGGCCGAGGGGGGGTTGGGGGCGTCACTGCGCTTCAATCCGGACCTGTTCGACGGCGCGACGATCGAGCGGCTGGCCGGCCACTTCGCGACGCTGCTGGCGGCGGCGCTGGCCGATCCCCACCAACGCCTCTCGGAGCTGCCGCTGCTGACGGCGGGCGAGGAGCGCGAGGTGCTGGCGGCGTGGAACCAGACCTCGGTGGCCTACGCCTGGAAGGTTCCCGTCCACCGGCTGGTGGAGGAGCGGGCGTCGTCGTCTCCTTTGGCGCCGGCCATCGCGAGTGGGGATCTACGGCTCACCTATCGCGAGCTCGACGCGCGGGCGAACCGGCTGGCGGCCTGGCTGCTGGCGAACGGCCTGGCGCCGGAGTCGCGGGTGGGCGTCGTCATGGAGCGCTCGCCCGAGATGGTGGCCGCGCAGCTCGGCGTGCTCAAGGCCGGCGGCGCCTACGTGCCGCTCGATCCGGCGCACCCGGCGGAGCGGCTGGGCTGGCAGCTCGCGGACGCCTGGGGGAACGATCGGGTGCGCCTTCTCCTCACTCAAGTCCGGCTAGCGGAGGCGCTGAAGGCGGTGCTGCCGGCGGAGGCCTTGATCCTGAGCGTCGACGCGCTCGAGCGGACCGCTCTGATCCCTGCGGAGGCTTCGAGCCCGGCCATCCAGGTGCTGCCCGAGCAGGCCGCCTACGTCATTTACACCTCCGGCTCCACCGGCCGTCCCAAGGGCGTCGTCGTCTCCCACGGCGCGCTGGCGAACCTCGTGGCCTGGCACCGGCGAACCTACGAGGTGACGCCGGCCGACCGCGCCTCCCAGGTGGCGGGGCCCGGCTTCGACGCCGTGGTGTGGGAGATCTGGCCCTACCTGGCGGCGGGCGCCAGCCTGCACGTGCCGGCGGACGAAGTGCGGGCCACGCCGTCTCTCCTGGTGGCCTGGCTCGCGGAGCGGAAGATCACCGTCGCCTTCCTGCCGACGCCGCTCGCCGAGGCCGTGCTGGCGGAGCCGTGGCCGCGGGGCACCGCGCTACGCGCCCTGCTGGCCGGCGGCGACCGCCTGCACCGGGGTCCGGCCAAGGGTCTGCCCTTCGCTCTCTTCAACCACTACGGGCCCACCGAGAACACGGTGGTGGCGACGTCGGCGCGGATTGCCCCGGGGGATGCGGCGCCGCCCATCGGCCGGCCCATCGCCAATACCCGGGCCTACGTGCTCGACCGGCATCTGCGTCCGCTGCCGGTGGGCGTGCCGGGAGAGCTGGCGATCGGCGGCGAGAGCCTCGCCCGGGGCTACCTGAACCGGCCGGAGCTGACGGCCGAGCGGTTCGTCCCCGATCCCTTCGCCGAGGCCCCCGACGCGCGCCTCTACCGCACGGGCGACCTGGTGCGCTGGTCGGCGGCTGGGGATCTCGAATTTCTTGGGCGCATCGACAGCCAGGTCAAGGTGCGCGGCCTCCGCGTCGAGTTGGGGGAGATCGAGGCCGTGCTGGGCGAGCACCCCGGCGTGCGCGAGGCGGTGGTGACGGCCAGGCAGGAGGCGGGAGAGACGCGCCTCGCGGCCTACGTCGTGCCCCGTTTTCCGAGCCTGTCCGGCGTTGAGCTGAGGGAGCACCTGCGGGGCCGCCTCCCCGAGGCCATGGTGCCGGTGGCCTGGGTGCTGCTGGAGGCGCTGCCCCTGACCCCCAACGGCAAGGTGGACCGCCGGGCTCTGCCCGCTCCGTCCATGGCTCCGGAGACGGCGGGGATCGCGCCGCGCACCCCGGCGGAGGCCCTGGTGGCGGGGATCTTCGCGGAGCTGCTGGGCCGGGAGGGCGTCGGCGCCGGGGACGACTTCTTCGCCGCCGGCGGCCACTCGCTGCTGGCGGCCCGCGCCGCCTCCCGGGTGGGCGCGGCCTTCGGCGTCGAGGTGCCGGTCTCGCTGATCTTCGAGGCCTCCACGCCCGCGGCGCTGGCGGCGGCGGTGGAGTCCTTGCGTGGCGGCCAAGCGAGCGAGATGCCGCCGCTGACTCCGGCGCCGGCCGCGGAGCGCGAGCGGGGCCTTCCTCTCTCCTACGCACAGGAACGGCTGTGGTTCCTCGACCGGCTCGAACCGGGCGCGGCCACCTACAACATCGCCGGGGGTTTGAAGCTGGCGGGCAAGCTCGATATCCCGGCCCTCGCCCAGGCCCTGGCCGAGGTCGCGCGCCGCCACGAGGCGCTGCGCACGCGCTTCGAGGAGGCGGGGGAGAGGCTCGTGCAGCGGGTCGAGCCGGCTTCAGCGGACCTCGCCGTCATCGATCTTCAGACTGCGGCCGATCCGGAGGCTGAGGCCGGGCGCCTGGCCGCATCCGAGGCTCGGCAACCGTTCGATCTCGCCACCGGCCCGCTGCTGCGTACCGTTCTGCTGCGGCTGAGCGCGGACGAGCACGTGCTGCTCGCCGCCATGCACCACATCGTTTCCGACGGCTGGTCGATGGGCATCCTGCTGCGCGAGATCTCGGCCCTCTACGGCGCCTTCACGGCCGGTGCCCCCTCGCCGCTGCCCGAGCTGCCCGTCCAGACCGGAGACTTCGCCTGGTGGGAGCGGCAGTGGCTGGCGGGGGAGGCTCTGGAGACCCAGCTGGAGGAGGCGCGCCGGCGGCTGTCCGGTGCGGCCCTGGTTCTGGATCTGCCGGCCGACCAGCCGCGCCCGGCCGTGCTGTCGTCGCGCGGCGGCCGTGAGCCCATCGTCCTTCCCGCCGCGCTGTCCGCGGCTGTGGCGGCCCTCGGCCGGCGGCATGGGGCCACTCCCTTCATGGTCCTGCTTGCCGCCTTCCAGGCGCTGCTCGCCCGCTACACCGGCCGCGACGACCTGCTGGTGGGCTCGCCGGTGGCCAACCGGGGCCGGGTCGAGACCGAAGGGCTGATCGGCTGCTTCGTCAATCTGCTGCCGCTGCGGGGCGACCTGACGGGCGATCCCGCCTTCGCCGAATTGCTGGCCCGGACGCGTGGCGCGGCGCTCGCCGCCTGGGTCCACCAGGATCTGCCGTTCGAGAAGCTGGTCGAGGCCCTGGTGCCCGGCCGCCGCGGCCTCGACCACAGCCCGCTCGTCCAGGCGGTGCTGGTGCTCCAGGAGGCGGCGCCGCCCGTGGCCCTGGCCGGGCTCGCCGCCAGCCCGGTCGCGGTGCACAACGGCACGGCCAAGTTCGAGCTGACGGTCGAGCTGGAGGAGCGGCGGGAGGGGCTCGCCGGCTGGATCGAGTACCGCACGGATCTCTTCAGCGCCGCTCTGATCCGCCGCTTGGCGGACCACTTCGCGACCCTGCTCGCGGGCGCCCTCGCCGGCCCGGAGCGGCGCCTTTCGGAGCTGCCGCTGCTGACGCCCGCCGAGGAGCCGCAGCTTCGCGCCCAGGGGAACGGCGCGGCGATGCCGTATCCCGGGACGGCGGTGCACCAGCGAGTCATGGAGTGGGCGCGACGCGCGCCGGAAGCGCCGGCGGTGGAGTCGCTGACCTACGGGGATCTCGCCGGCCGCGCGCTACGGGTGGCGGCCTGGCTGCGGGCCGCGGGAGCAGGACCGGAGGTGCGGGTTCCCGTGCTGCTGGAGCGTTCGCCGGAGTCGGTGGTGGCCGCCCTCGCCGTGCTCCTGGCGGGCGGCGCCTACGTGCCGCTCGATCCCGCCTACCCGGCGGAACGGCTGGAGTGGCAGATGGCGGACGCCTGGGGAGAGGGCGCGGTCCGCCTGCTGCTCACCCGCGATGGACTTACGCCAGTCGATGCGGGAGCCACGGTGCTGTGCCTGGACACCGACTTGGCTGGCCTGCCCGGCGGCCCCGGTGCCTGGGAGGCGCCGGTGATGCCCGAGCAGGCCGCCTACGTCATCTACACCTCCGGCTCGACCGGCAGGCCCAAGGGGGTCGTGGTCTCCCACGGCTCGCTCGCCAACCTAGTGGAGTGGCACATCCGGACTTACGGGCTGACGCCGGCCGATCGCGGCACTCTCGTCGCCGGTCCGGGCTTCGACGCCGCCGTCTGGGAGGTGTGGCCCGTGCTGGCGGCCGGCGCGAGCCTGGCGATCCCCCGCGAGGAGATCCGTTCCTCGCTGCAGCGGCTGGCGGCTTGGCTGGCGGCCACGGGAGTGACCGTCGCCTTCCTGCCGACGCCTCTCGCCGAGGCCGTTCTCGCGGAGCCCTGGCCGGAAGGCACGCGGCTGCGGGCGCTGCTCACCGGCGGCGACCGCCTGCGCCGGGGTCCGCGCGAGGGTCTCCCCTTCGTCCTCCACAACCACTACGGCCCGACCGAGGGCGCCGTGGTGGCGACCTCGGGCGCCGTGGACCCGGAGCGCCCGGCGCCGCCCATCGGCCGGCCCATCGCCAACGTCCGGGTCCATCTCGTGGACCGTGGCTTCGCCCTGGTGCCCGTGGGCGTGCCGGGCGAGCTGCTGCTGGGCGGCGACGGCGTCGCCCGCGGCTATCTCCATCGCCCGGAGCTGACGGCTGAGCGCCTCGTGCCCGATCCCTTCGGGGAGCCGGGGGGACGCCTCTACCGCACCGGTGACCTCGTGCGCTGGTCGGCGTCCGCGGATTTGGAGTTCCTGGGGCGCATCGACCATCAGGTCAAGGTGCGGGGCGTCCGCATCGAGCTGGGGGAGATCGAGGCGGTGCTCGGCGCGCATCCGGGAGTCCGCGAGGCGGTGGTGGTGGCTCGTCACGATGCGGGCGCCGCGGGGGAGGCGCGCCTCACCGCCTATGTCGTCCCCCGCGGCGCCTTCGCGGACCTCCCCGGCGAGCTGCGCCGGCATCTGCGCGGGCGGCTCCCCGAGGCCATGGTCCCCGCGGCGTGGACGATCCTGGAAGCCCTGCCGCTCACCCCGAACGGCAAGGTGGACCGGCGGGCGCTTCCCGCTCCAGCTCCAGCCTCGGCCTCCGAGGCGGAGAGAGTCGCGCCGCGCACGCCGGCCGAGGCGCTGCTGGCGGGCATCTGGGAAGAGCTGCTGGGTGTCGATGGAGTTGGTGCCGGCGACGACTTCTTCGCCGCCGGCGGCCACTCCCTGCTGGCGGCCCGCGCCGCCTCGCGGGCCAGCGCCGCCTTCGGCGTCGAGGTTCCGGTGGCGCTGATCTTCGAGGCCCCGACCCCGGCGGCCCTGGCGGCCGCGATCGAGGCCCGATTCGCCGCGAAATCTGTCCTGCCGCCAATCGTTCCTGCGGCGCGCGAGGCGGGCCTCCCGCTCTCCTTCGCCCAGGAACGGCTGTGGTTCCTCGACCAGCTCGAGCCGGGCGGGGCCACCTACAACATCGCCGGCGGCGTGTGGCTCGCCGGCAGCCTCGACGTCGCGGCCCTCGCCCGCGCCCTGGCCGAGGTGACGCGGCGGCACGAGGCGCTGCGTACGCGCTTCGCGTCCGGACCTGTCCAGTGGGCGCTGCCGGCTCCCGCTCCGGCCCTCTCGGTGGTGAATATCGAGGGATTCGAGTCCGAGGTGGAGCGGCTGGCGGCGGCCGAGGCCCGGCTGCCCTTCGACCTGGCCGGCGGGCCGCTGCTGCGCACCGTGCTGCTGCGGCTGGGAGAGACGGAGCACGTCCTTCTCGTCGCCATGCACCACATCGCCGCCGACGGCTGGTCGATGGAGATCTTCCTGCGCGAGATGGCGGTCCTCTACGGAGCCTTCGCGGCGGGGCGGCCGTCGCCCCTCGCCGAGCCGGCGCTCCAGTACGGCGACTACGCTCTCTGGGAGCGCGGCTGGCTCGTGGGCGAGGCGCTGGAGGCGCGGCTCGCCGCGGCGCGGCAGCGGCTCGCGGGGGCTCCCCAGGCCCTGGAGCTGCCCACCGACCGGCCGCGCCCGGCGGTGCTCTCGTCGCGCGGCTCGCGGGAGGCGATCGCCCTGCCGGCCGGCCTGACGGCGGCGGTGGCGGCTCTCGGCCGGATGGCTGGGGCCACGCCCTTCATGGTCCTGCTCGCCGCCCTGGAGACCCTGCTCGGCCGCTATACGGGAGCCGAGGACCTGCTGATCGGCTCGCCGGTGGCCAACCGCGGCCGGGTCGAGCTCGAAGGGCTGATCGGATGCTTCGTCAACACCCTGGTGCTGCGCGGCGATCTGGCGGGCGATCCGCCGGCCGGCGAGCTGCTGGCGCGAACCCGGGCCGCGACCCTCGCCGCCTACGGACACCAGGACCTGCCGTTCGAGAAGCTGGTCGAGAGCCTGGTGCCGGAGCGCAGCCTGGCGCGCAATCCCCTGGTGCAGGTGCTGTTCGTCTTCCAGGGCCGGCCGGCCGCCCCGTCCCTGCCCGGCCTCACGGTGAGCCGGCTGGAGATGCACCCCGGCACCGCCAAGTTCGAGCTCACCCTGGAGCTGGAGGAGCGGCCCGGCGGCTTCGCGGGCTGGCTGGAGTACAGCAGCGATCTCTTCGAGCCGGCGACCCTGCGGCGTCTCGCGGCTCATTACGAGACTCTGCTCGCAGGGTTCGTGGCGTTGCCCGGGTGCTGTCTCTCGGAGCTGCCGCTGCTCACCGCGGCGGAGCGCGAGCAGGTGCTGGGCGAGTGGAACCGGCGGTCGGCCGGGTGGCCGCAGGGCGATCTCCTGCACGAGCTCTTCGCCGCGCAGGCCCGCCGCACGCCGGGCGCCGTCGCCTTGATTCACGGCCACGAGCGCTGGACCTACGCCGAACTGGCGGCTCGCGCGGCGCATCTGGCGCGGCGGCTGCGGCGGCTGGGGGCCGGCCCCGAGGTGCCGGTGGGCATCTTCCTGCGCCGCACGCCCGAGATGGTGGCGGCGATGCTCGCCGTGCTCCAGGCCGGCGGCGCCTACGTGCCGCTCGATCCCGCCTACCCGCGGGAACGGCTGGCGGCGATCCTGGAGGACTCCCGGGCCCCCGTCCTGGTTACCGAGCAGGCCCTGGCGGAGCAGCTGCTCACGCAAGCGGAGGCCCTTTTGCTGGTCGACGGCCAGGATACGGCCGAGTCGATTCTCGACGCGGAGACCGGGGCCCAAGCCGCCTCGACGCTCGCCTACGTGATCTACACCTCGGGCTCCACGGGCCGGCCGAAGGGCGTCGCCATCGAGCATGGCAGCGCCACCGCCCTCGTCCACTGGGCGCGGGAGACCTTCCAGGCCGAGGAGCTGGCCGGAGTGCTGGCCGCCACCTCGATTTGCTTCGACCTCTCGGTGTTCGAGATCTTCGTCCCGCTGGCCGTGGGCGGGGCCGTCATCCTGGCCGAGAACGCCCTGGAGCTTCCGAATCTGCCGGCGGCGGGCGAGGTGACGCTGATCAACACCGTCCCCTCGGCGATGGCCGAGCTGGTGCGGCAGGGGGCGGTGCCGGCCTCGGTGCGCACGATCAACCTGGCCGGCGAGCCGCTGCGCGGCGCCCTGGCGCGGCGCATCCACGGGCTCGGGACGGTAACCCGCCTGCTCAACCTCTACGGCCCGTCGGAGGACACGACCTACTCGACGATCGCCGAGGTGGGGAGCGAGGGCGAGCCCACCATCGGCCGGCCGCTGCCGAACACCCGGGCCTACGTGGTGGACGCCCACCTGTCTCCGCTGCCGGTGGGGGTTCCGGGCGAGCTCCTGCTGGCCGGCCGGGGGCTGGCCCGAGGCTATCTCGGCCGCCCGGCTCTGACGGCGGAGCGCTTCGTCCCCGATCCCTTCGCCCCGCAACCCGGGACCCGGCTCTACCGCACGGGCGACCTGGCCCGCTGGACGCCCGGAGGGGATCTGGAGTTTCTGGGCCGTCTCGACCACCAGGTCAAGGTGCGCGGCTTCCGCATCGAGCTGGGGGAGATCGAGGCGGCTCTCCAGTCGCATCCTGCGGTGCGCGAGAGCGTCGTGGTGGCGCGGGAGAGCGGCGAGCCCGGGGCCGAGGCGCGCGACCTGCGCCTCGTGGCGTTCGTGGTGCCGCGCGAGCCGGCGGCGCTGCCCGCCTTCCCGGCCGAGCTGCGCGCGCATGTGGCGGCGAAGCTCCCGGGGTACATGATGCCGGCCGCCTGGGTGGCGCTCCCGGCCCTGCCGCTGACGCCCAACGGCAAGGTGGACCGCAAGGCGCTGCCGGCGCCGGCCGCGGAGAGCCCGGTCGGCCGGACCCTGCCGCGGACGCCCGAGGAGGAGCTGCTCGCCGTCGTGTGGGCCGACCTGCTGGGAGCCGGGCGCGTGGGGGCCGAGGACAACTTCTTCGATCTCGGGGGCAACTCCCTGCTCGCCACCCGCGTGATCTCCCGGGTGCGTGAGACCTTCGGCGTCGAGGTCTCCCTGCGCCAGTTCTTCAACGGGCCCACGGTCGCCGCGCTCGCCCGGGAGATCGTGGCGGCGCGGCGCGGCGGGGACGGCCCGCGCGACGGCGGCCTCGCCCTGCGGCCGGGGCCGCGCGGCGGCGTCCTGCCTCTCTCCTTCGCCCAGGAGAGGATGTGGTTCCTCGACCGCCTGGCCGAGGGTGAAGCGCTCTATAACGTTCCCTTCGCCGTCCGCCTCTCCGGCAAGCTCGGGGGCGCCGCCTTGACCGCCGCCTTCGGCGAGATCGCCCGGCGTCACGAGGTGCTGCGCGGCCGCTTCACGGAGCAGCGGGGCCGGCCTGTGCTGACCCTGGGGCCGTCTCCGGATCTGTCTCCGGGTCTGTCTCCGGACATGGCGCCGGCCTGGATCGACCTCACCGCCCTTGCCGCCGAGGGCCGGCCGGCGGTGGCCCGGGAGCTGGTGGACGCCGAGGCCCGCCGGCCATTCGATCTCGCCGCCGGGCCGCTCGCCCGGGTCGTGGTGGTGCGGCTGGAAGCGGCGGAGCACCTGCTCGCCGTCACCTTCCATCACATCGTGGCGGACGGCTGGTCGGCGGGCGTGCTGATCCGCGAGCTGGCGGCTCTCTACTCCGCGGCGACCGAGAACCGGCCGTCGCCGCTGGCGGAGCTGCCGGTGCAGTATGCCGATTATGCGCGCTGGCAGCGCGAGTGGCTGGGCAGCGGCGCCCTCGCCGGCCAACTGGCCTGGTGGCGGGAGCGGCTGGCGGGCATCCCCGCCGCGCTCGAGCTTCCCGCCGACCGGCCGCGGGCCGGATCGCCCGGGGCGCGAGGCGGCGTCGTGACCTCGCCCCTGTCTCCCGGTCTCACCGCCGCTCTGCGCGCCCTCGGCCGGCGCACGGGGACGTCTCTCTTCATGACCCTGCTGGCCGGCCTCCAGGCGCTGCTCGCCCGCTATACCGGAGGCGACGAGGCGCCTGTGGGCTCACCCATCGCGGGGCGCACCCGCGTCGAGACCGAGGGCCTGATCGGTTTCTTCGTCAACACCCTGGTCCTGCGCACCGGCCTCGGCGGCGACCCCGCCTTCGAGGAGCTGCTGCACCGGGTGCGCGGCGTCACCCTGGGAGCGTTCGATCATCAGGACGTGCCCTTCGACCTCCTGGTCAGGGATCTGGCGCCGCAGCGGGCCGCCGGCCAGTCGCCGTTCTTCCAGGTGATGCTGGCGCTGCAGAACGCGCCGCTGGGGCCGCTGGAGATTCCGGGGCTGCGCCTGGAGCTCCAGGAGCTGGAGACCGGCACCGCCAAGCTCGACCTGTCGCTCACCCTGATGGAGGAGGGGGAGGGTCTGGCCTGCTGGCTGAGGTACGACCGGGATCTCTTCGACGCGGCGACCGCGCAGAGGATCACCGGGCACTTCGCGGCGCTGCTGGCGGCCGCCGCCGCCAGCCCGGACCGGCGCCTGCGCGAGCTGCCGCTGCTCACCACGGCCGAGCGGCACCATCTGGCTCTGGAGTGGAGCGGCGAGCCGGCGGCGGCTTCCTCCCCGGCCTGCCTGCACGAGGCCTTCACGGCCCGGGCGGCCGAGACGCCGGCCGCCACCGCCGTCGTCTGCGCGGGCGAGAGCTGCAGCTACGGCAAGCTCGACCGGCTCGCCAACGGCCTGGCGTCGCGGTTGCGCGCCGCGGGCGTCGGCCCCGAGGTGCGGGTGGCCCTGGTGCTGGAGCGCTCGCTGGCCTCGGTCGCGGCCGTCCTCGGCGTGCTCAAGGCGGGCGGCGCGTACGTGCCGGTCGACCCCGCCTACCCGGCGGAGCGCGTCGCCTGGCTGCTCGCGGACTGTGGGGCGAAGGTGGTGGTGACCTCTCTGGACCTCGCGCCCAGCCTGCCGGCGGGCACCCGCATCCAGCTCGTCGAGGAGGGCGGCGAGAGCTTCGCGAGCCTGCCGGCGGCGGCCGGCCCCGGCCATGCCGCCTACGTGATCTACACCTCGGGCTCGACCGGCCGGCCGAAGGGGGTCGTGGTGCCGCATGCCGCGGTGATGAGCTTCGCCCGCGGCCTGCGGCAGCGCGTCTACGGCGGCGAGCGCGGCGCGTTGCGCGTCAGCCTCAACGCCTCGCTCTCGTTCGATGCCTCGGTACAGCAGCTCGTGCAGCTCGCCTGGGGCCACAGCCTTCACCTCTTCACCCGCGAGCAGAGGCGCGACGCCGAGGTCATGGCCGAGGCGGTGCGGCGCCAGCGGCTCGACGTGCTGGATTGCACGCCCTCGCAGCTGCGCGTGCTCCTCGCCGCCGGCCTCGGCGAGGGCGACGGCGCGCCGTCGCTGGTGCTGGTGGGCGGCGAGGCCGTGGACGCCGAGCTGCGCGATGCGGCACTGGCGTACCCGCGCATCGCCTTCTGGAACGTCTACGGCCCCACCGAGTGCACGGTGGACGCGACCGCCGTACGGCTGGCCCCGGCGGGGCCGGCCTCGCGCATCGGCTGGCCGCTGCCGGGCCACCGGCTCTACGTGGTGGATGCCGCGGGCGCCCTGGTGCCGGCCGGCCTGCCGGGCGAGCTGCGTATCGGCGGCGCGGGGGTCTCCCGCGGCTATCTGGACCGGCCGGAGCTGACGGCCGAGCGTTTCGTGCCCGACCCCTTCGGCGCTACCGCGGGGGCGCGGCTCTACCGCACCGGCGACCTCGTGCGGCGGCTGCCGGACGGGTCGGTCGACTTCCTGGGGCGCATCGACCAGCAGGTGAAGGTGCGGGGCTTCCGCGTCGAGCCGGGCGAGGTCGAGGCCGCTCTCGCCGCCCACCCGGGAGTGAGGGAGTGCGCGGTGGTGGCCGCGCACGATCGCCTGGTGGCCTTCTGGGTTCCGGCGGCGGGCGCCGATCCCAGGATGGCCGAGCTGCGGGACTCTCTGCGGTCACGGCTTCCCGAGCACCTGGTGCCGTCGGCGTTCCACCGTCTGGAGCGCCTGCCGTCGACGGTCAGCGGCAAGGTGGACCGGCAGGCCCTGGTGGCGCTGGACCAGGCGCCGGCCCTCCGCGGCGGCGCCGGGACGGCCCCGTCCGAGGCGGAGGCCGAGGCTCCCCTGACGGCGGCCGGCCGCCATCAGCTCGCCTTGGAATGGAGCCGGGCGAGCGCGGAGGCGGAGCCCGCCGGGCCCTGTCTGCACGAGCTGATCGCGGCCCGGGCCGCCGCGGCTCCCGAGGCCCTGGCCGTGGCGGGCGACGGCGAGGAGATGAGCTTCGGCCGTCTCGACCGGCTGGCCAACGGCCTGGCGCTGAGCCTCCGCGCCCTGGGTGTCGGTCCCGAGGTGACGGTCGCCGTGGCGCTCGACCGCTCGCCGGCGGCGGTGATGGCGATGCTCGGGGTGCTCAAGGCGGGCGGCGCCTACGTGATTCTCGATACCGCCTATCCGGACGAGCGGGTGGCCTGGCTGCTGGCGGATTCCAAGGCGCCGGTGGTGGTGACCTCCGCGGCCTTCGCCGGCCGCGTGCCGGAAGGCGTCCGCGCGCTGCGGGCCGAGAGGGTGCAGGAGACCGTCGCGCGGCCGAAAGGGCGCTCCCTGCCCGGCCATCCGGCCTACGTCCTCTACACCTCCGGCTCGACCGGCCGCCCCAAGGGAGTGATGGTCCGCCACGGCGCGGTGGTGAACCTGGCATGCGCTCTGCGGGATTCGGTCTATGCCGGTACGGCGGGCCTCCTGCGGGTCGGCGTCAACGCCTCGTTCTCGTTCGACGGCTCGGTCAAGCAGCTCGTGCAGCTCGCCTGGGGGCATTCGCTCCACGTCGTGCCCCAGGAGGCGCGGCTCGATCCGGGCGCACTGGTGGACTATGTCCGCCGCCACCGCCTCGACGTCCTCGATTGCACGCCCTCGCAGCTCAGCCTGCTGCTCGCCGCCGGCCTCGGCGAGGGTGAGGCCGCGCCGGCCCTGGTGCTGGTGGGAGGCGAGCCCGTGACCTCGGCGTTGCGCGATGCGGCGCTGGCGCGGCCGCGGACCCGCTTCTGGAATCTTTACGGCCCGACGGAGTGCACCGTGGACGCCACCGCCGCGCCCTTCGCCGCCGGCGCGCCGGCCTCGCGGATCGGCCGGCCGCTGGCCGGTGTCGCCGTCCATGTCGCCGGCGACGGCGACCACCCGGCACAAGCCCGCGTGCCGGGCGAGCTGTTGATCGGCGGCGCCGGCCTCGCCCGCGGCTACCTGGGCCTTCCGGACCTCACCGCCGAGCGGTTCGTCCCCGATCCCTTCGGCGACGCGCCCGGCGCCAGGCTCTATCGTTCGGGGGATCTGGTGAGCTGGCTGCCGGAAGGCTCGCTCGACTTTCTGGGCCGCCTGGACCGCCAGGTCAAGGTGCGCGGCTTCCGCATCGAACCGGGGGAGATCGAGGCGGCCTTGGCGGCGCATCCCGGAGTGCGCGACAGCGCGGTGGTGGTCTCGGGCGACCGGCTGGTGGCGTTCTGGACCCCGGCGGGCGGCGGCGAGCCCGGCGTCCCCGAGATGCGCGAGCACCTGCGGTCCCGGCTGCCGGCGCACATGCTGCCGGCGGCCTACGCCCGCCTGGAGAAGTTGCCCTCGACCGTCAGCGGCAAGGTGGATTGGCGGGCTCTGGCGGAGATGAGCCCCGCCCCCGAGCCCGCGTCCCCGCCGGCCGGTGCCGTGGCCCCGGCGACGGAGGCCGAGCGGGTGATCGCCGGAATCTGGGCCGAGGTGCTCGGCCGCGGCGGCATCTGCGTGACGGACGACTTCTTCGACCTCGGCGGCCATTCCCTGCTCGCCACCCAGGTCATGGCGCGGGTGCAGGAAGCCTTCGGCGTCAAGCTCCCGCTGCGCAAGCTGTTCGAGCACCCCACCGTGGCAGGCCTCGCCGAGGCTCTGATGGAGGCCGCCGGGGGAGCGCTTCCGGCCCTCGTGGAGGCGGTGCCGGCGCGCCCCCCCGCCGAGGGCTCGCGCGTCCTGTCCTTCGCCCAGGAGCGGTTCTGGTTCCTCGACCGTCTGCAAGGCGCCAGCTCGACCTACAACATCCCGGCCGCGGTGCGTCTCGCCGGCACTCTCGACCGCGCGGCCCTGGAGGCCGCCTTCCGCGAGATCCTGCGGCGGCACGAGGCGCTGCGGAGCTGGTTCATCGAGGTCGAGGGCAGGCCCACGATCCGGCTCGATCCCGCGTACGAGCCGGCGCTGGCCTGGGTGGATTTGCGCGGCATCCAGCCCGCCGCGCGGCGCGACGGTGAGGCCGGGGCCCTGGCCGTCGCGGCGGCGGGCCGGCCCTTCGACCTGGAGACGGGACCGCTCCTGCGGGTGAGCGTGCTGCGCCTGGAGGAGGAGCTGCACCTGCTCGTCCTCTGCCTGCACCACATCGTTTCCGACGGCTGGTCGATGGGCGTGCTCATCCACGAGCTCGCCGGTCTGTACGCCGCCGCCGCCGGCGGGGCGCCGTCGCCGCTGCCGGAGCTGCCGGCGCAGTACTCGGATTACGCCCGCTGGCAGCGTGAGTGGCTGGCGAGCGGCGTGCTCGCGGACCAGCTCGCCTGGTGGCGGCGGCATCTGACGGGCATTCCCGCGGCCATCGAGCTGCCCACCGACCGGCCGCGGCCGGCGGAGCGCAGCGGCCGCGGCGGCACCGTCGCGGTGCCCCTGACGGCCGAGCTGACGACCGGCTTGAACGGCTTGAGCCGGCGCGCCGGAGCCACCCTCTTCATGACCCTTCTCGCCGGCTTCCAGGCGCTGCTGAGCCGCTATGGCGGCGCCGAGGCGCCGGTGGGCACGCCCATCGCCGGCCGCACCCGACTCAACACCGAGAAGCTCATCGGCTGCTTCGTCAACACCCTGGTCCTGCGCACGGACCTGGGCGGCAACCCTCCCTTCCTGGAGTTGCTGCGCCGCGCGCGGGAGACGACCCTGGGCGCCTACGATCACCAGGACGTGCCGTTCGAGAAGCTGGTCGAGGAGCTGGCGCCGCGGCGCGATCCGGGCACTTCGCCCCTGTTCCAGGTCATGCTGACGCTGCAGAACGCTCCGCTCGGCGCCCTCGAGCTGCCGGGCCTGCGGCTGGAGCCCGTGGAGCTCGGCAGCGCCACCGCCAAGTTCAGTCTCTCGCTGACCCTGATGGAGCAGGGTGGCGCGATGACGGGTCTGCTGGAGTACGACCTGGATCTCTTCGATCCGGCGACCGCCGCGCGGATCGCGGATCACTTCCGGGTCCTCCTGGCGGGCGCCCTGGCCGCGCCGGGTCAGCTAGTCTCCGATCTGCCGGTCCTCACCGCCGCGGAGATCCTGCAGCTCGCGGCCTGGAGCCGCGGCGAGGGCGCCGAGGTTACCGCTCGGTGCATCTACGAGCTGTTCGAAGCCCAGGCGGATCGGGCGCCGCGGGCCCTGGCGGTGATCGCCGAGGGCGCCCAGCTCACCTACGGCGAGCTTGACGAGCGCGCCAACCGCCTGGCCCGGCACCTGCGCCGGCTGGGGGTGGGGCCGGGGTTCCGCGTCGGCCTCTGCGTGCCGCGCTCGCTCGACGGGATCGTGGCGATCCTCGGCATCCTCAAGGCGGGTGGCGCCTACGTGCCGCTCGATCCCACGTATCCGCGGGAGCGCCTGAGCCGCATGCTGGCCGACTCGTCGGCCCGGGTGCTCGTCACCCGCGAGGATCTGGAGCCCGCCCTGGCGCCCGGCTTCGGCGTGGCGGTCGTGTACCTGGACGCGGATGCGCCCATCATCGCGCGGATGCCCGGCGAACGGCCTCGGGCCTGGGTACTGCCGGAGAGCCTGGCCTACGTGATTTACACCTCCGGTTCCTCGGGATCTCCCAAGGGGGTGGGCGTCTCCCATGCCGCGGCGGCAGGCCACTTCCGCACCCTGATCGAGCTGTATGGCCTGGGAGCGGGCGACCGCTGGCTTCAGACCTCCGCCTGGAGCTTCGACATGTCGGTCGAGCAGATCCTGGCGCCCCTGACCGCGGGGGCGGCGGTCGTGATGATGGACGGCGATCTCGATCCCGCGACGCTGTTGCGCAAGCTGGCCGGCCTCCAGGTGACGGTCCTCGAGCTGACTCCCGCCGTGCTGCTGAGCCTGATCCGGGGGACGATGGGACAGAGCGTGCCGGGCCTTCGCCTGCGCCTCGTGAGCGGGGGAGGGGAAGCCATGGCGTTCGAGGTGCCGCGCCTCTGGCCATCGACGCCGATGGCGTCGGCCCGGCTGGTGAACGGCTACGGGCCGACCGAGGCCGTGGTCACCGCGACCCTGCTGGATCTGACGGCCACCGCGCTGCCCACCGCCGCGGGCAGCGTGCCCATCGGCCGTCCCCTCGCCGGCCGGACGGCCCACGTCCTCGACCGCCAAGGTCTGCCGGTGCCTCCGGGGATGCCGGGTGAGCTGGCGCTGGGGGGGGGGCTGGCCCGCGGCTATCTGGGCCGGCCCGAAATCACGGCCGGGCGCTTCCTTCCCGACCCGTGGAGCGCGCAGCCCGGGGCGCGGCTCTACCTCACCGGTGACCGCGTCCGCTGGCTGGCCTCGGGCAGCCTGGAGTTCCTGGGGCGCGTCGACGAGCAGGTCAAGATCCGCGGCTTCCGCATCGAGCTGGGCGAGATCGAAACGGCGCTCGCCGCTCATCCGGAGGTGGAGCAGGCGGCCGTCGTGGTGCAGGGAGCCGAAGAGGCTCGCCGCCTGGTGGCGTTCCTCGTTTCCCAGGGCGGCTCGCCGCTGCCGCCGGCCGCCGCCCTGCGGTCGTTCCTGGGGACGACGCTGCCGGATTACATGATTCCCACCGTCTTCGTCGAGCTGCCGGCGCTGCCGGTCACGCACAACGGCAAGGTGGACCGGCGGGAGCTCGTCCGCATGGCGCCGGAGCCGGAGGCGCAGGGAACCCATGTCGCGCCGCGCGGCGAGGTCGAGTCGGCCCTGGCGGGAATCTGGGGGGAGGTGCTGCGCCGCGAGGGCATCGGCGTCACCGACGACTTCTTCGACCTCGGCGGCCATTCGCTGCTCGCCACCCAGGTCATGTCGCGGGTGCGCCAGGCCTTCGCCATCGAGCTGCCGTTGCGGCGGCTGTTCGAGCGCCCCACCGTGGCGGCGCTGGCCGAGGCGGTCGAGCAGGCCCTGCGCGGCGGCGGCCCGGAGCCCGCGAGCGAAGCCGGCGAGCCGCGGGAGGACGAGCCGGCCGGCCTGGAAGCGCCGCCCCTCGTACCCGTGCGGCGCCCGGGCGCGGGCGAGTCCGGCCTGCCGCTCTCCTTCGCCCAGGAACGCCTCTGGTTCCTGGAGCAGCTCGAGCCCGGCAGCGCCTTCTACAACATGCCGAACGCCGTGCGTCTGGACGGGCGGCTCGAGCCGCCGGTGCTCGCCGCCGTGCTGGGCGAGATCGTCAGGCGGCACGAGTCGCTGCGCACCACCTTCGGCGACCGCGAGGGGCGGCCGTTCCAGAGGGTGACGCCGGCCGGGGAGATGTCGTTGCCGCTGATCGACCTGTCGGCCTTGACGACGGCCGAGGCCGAGCGGACCCTGCACGAGCTCGTCACGGGCGACGCTCGCCGGTCCTTCGATCTGGTCCGCGGCCCCCTGGTCCGTTTCTGCCTGGCGCGGCTTGCCACCGGCCGGCACGCCATGCTCTTCAACCTGCACCACATCGTCTCGGACGGCTGGTCGACCAGCGTCCTGATGCGCGAGCTGATGGCGCTCTACGAGGCCTTTGCCGCCGGGCGGCCGTCGCCGCTGCCGCCGCTGCCCCTGCAGTACCCGGACTACGCGGTGTGGCAGCGGCGGTGGATGACCGGCGAAGTCCTCAGCCGCCAGCTCGTCTACTGGCGGCGCCGGCTCACCGGCATCGCCGGCCTCGATCTGCCCCTCGACCGGCCGCGCCCGCCGGTCGAGACGTTCCACGGCTCCTACCACCGGGTCACGCTCCCGGCTGAGCTGACGGCGGCCCTCCACGATCTTTCCCGCGGCTCCGGGGCGACCCTGTTCATGACCCTGCTGGCGGGTTTCCAGGCGCTGCTCTCCAGGGTCACCGGCCAGGTGGACATCCCCGTCGGCTCGCCGATCGCCAACCGCAACCGTTCCGAGGTGGAGGGGCTGATCGGGTTCTTCGCCAACACGCTGGTGATGCGCACGGACCTCGGCGGCAACCCGGGCTTCGATGCCCTGCTGGGCCGGGTGCGGGAGATGGCCTTCGAGGCGTACGCCCACCAGGAGCTGCCGTTCGAAAGGCTGGTGGGGGAGATCCAGCCCGAGCGCGACATGAGCCGCAACCCGCTCTTCCAGGTGATGTGCGTGTTGCAGAACCAGCCCTTCCCGGAGTTCGCGATGGGCGGGCTGACGGTGGCGCCGCTGCGGGGTGACAGCCGCACGGCGAAGTTCGACCTGACCTTTTTCTGGACCGAGATCGGCGGCCGTCTGGAGGGGCTCTTCGAATACAACACCGACCTCTTCGACCCGGCGACGGCGCGGCGCCTGGTGCTCCACCATGTGGCGCTGCTGGAGACCGTCGTGGCGGCTCCGGGCCGGCGCCTGCTGGAGCTGCCGCTGCTCTCCGCGGCCGAGCGTCACCAGGCGCTGATCGAGTGGAACGAGGCTCTGGAGACGCCGGCGGCGCCGCTCGTGAGCCGCTGCGTCCACAGCTGGGTCGAGGAGCAGGCCGCGCGCACGCCGGATTCCGTCGCCGCGGTCTTCGCCGGCGGCCGTCTCACCTTCCGCGAGCTCAACCTGCGGGCCAACCGCATGGCCCACGGCCTGCGGCGGCTGGGAGTCGGTCCCGAGTCGCTGGTGGGGATCTGCCTGGAGCGTTCGCTCGGCATGCTGGTCTCGCTGCTGGCGGTGCTCAAGGCGGGGGGCGGCATGGTGGCCCTCGACCCGGCCTACCCGGTGGATCGCCTGGCCTTCATCATCCGCGACGCGGGCCTGCGGGTGCTGATCACCGAGGAGACTCTGCTGCGGCACTTCCCCGGCCAGGAGGCGATCGCCCTCTGCCTGGACGGCGAGACCGAGCCCTTCCCCGGGGAGAGCGGTGAGAATCCGGTGAGCGGCGTCGAGCTCGACCATCCGATCTACGCCATCTACACCTCGGGCTCGACCGGCATGCCCAAGGGTATCCTGGTCACCCACCGCGCCTTTGCGAACCTGCTCGACTGGCAGCTCCGGCATTCGCCCCTGGCGGGCACGGCGCGCACAGTGCAATTCGCCACCTTCGGCTTCTGCGTCTCGTTCCAGGAGATCTTCTCCGCCTGGTGCTCGGGGGGCACGCTGGTGCTGGCGAGCGAGCTGGTGCGGCGCGACATCGCGGGGCTCAACGCGTTTCTGGAGACGGAGGAGATCGAGCGGCTGCACCTGCCGTTCGCGGCCCTCAAGCATCTCGCAGAGGCGGCGGCCGGTCAGCAGCACCTGCCGTCGTCGCTGCGGGAAGTGATTACCGCCGGCGAGCAGCTCCAGGTCAACCCGGCGGTGCGCGGCCTGTTCGAGCGCCTGCCCGGCTGCTCGCTGCACAACCAGTACGGCGCGTCCGAAACGCACGTGGTGACCGCTCTCACCCTCGGCGGCGCGCCTGAGGGCTGGCCGGCGATCCCCTCGATCGGCCGCCCGATCCTGAACGTGCGCATCCACCTGCTCGACGCCGGTCTCCGGCCGGCGCCGATCGGCGTGCCGGGAGAGCTTTACGCCTCCGGCCTCTGCGTGCCGAGGGGCTATCTCAACGATCCCGTGCTGACGGCGCGGAAGATGGTGCCGGACCCCTACTCGTCCGAGCCGGGAGCCCGCCTCTACCGCACCGGCGACTCGGCCCGCTACCTCGCCGGCGGCGAGATCGAGTATCACGGCCGCATCGACAACCAGGTCAAGATCCGCGGCTTCCGCGTCGAGCTGGGGGAGATCGACACCGTGCTGGCGAGCCATCCGGCGGTGCGCGATGCCGCCGTCGTGGCGGCGGCGGCGCGGGACGGCAAACGCCTGGTCGGCTACCTGGTGCTCGAAGCAGGAGTGGAGCGGCAGCAGGCCGTCGAAGAGCTGCGCGCTTTCCTCAAGAGCAAGCTGCCCGAGTACATGGTGCCGGCGGCCTTCGTCGTCATGGATGCCTTGCCGCTCAACGCCAACGGCAAGCTCGACCAGGCGGCACTGCCGGCGCCCGACATGTCCCAGCGGCGGCGCGAGATGGTCGAGCCGCGCAACGCCACCGAACAGACCCTGGCGGGGCTGTTCGCGGAGGTCCTGGGCCTCGACCGGGTCGGCGTGCGCGACAGCTTCTTCGAGCTGGGCGGCCATTCTCTGCTCGCCACCCAGCTCGTCTCCCGGACGCGTTCCGCGTTCGGCGTCGAGCTGCCGATCCGCCGCCTGTTCGAAGCCCCGACCGTCGAGGCGCTCGCCGCCACCCTGGGCTCTCTCCTGGACGCCGGCCCGGCGCCGGCGCCGCCGCTGGAGCCCGCGGCGAGAGACGGCGAGCTGCCGCTGTCCTTCGCCCAGGAGCGCCTGTGGTTCCTGGACCGGCTGGAGCCCGGCGGCGCCCTCTACAACCTTCCGGCCGCGGCCCGCTTGCTGGGAGAGCTGGATGCCGCGGCGCTCGGCGCGGCGGCCGGCGAGATCGTCCGCCGCCACGAGGTGCTGCGCACGGCGTTCGGCGAAGGGAGCGAGGGCCGGCCGGTGCAGGTGATCTCGCCGTGGCGGCGCCGGCCGCTGCCGGTCGTCGACCTCTCGGCCCTGGCCGCGGGCCTGCGCGAGACCGCGGCGCGGGGGCTGGCGCAGGAGGAGATGTCGCGCCCGTTCGACCTGGCGGCGCGGCCCGGCGGCTCGCCGCGGATGCTGCGCACTGTGCTCCTGCGGCTCCAGCCGGCCGAGCACGTCCTGCTCGTCAACTTCCATCACATCGCCGCCGACGGCTGGTCGCTCGGGGTCTTCCTGCGGGAGCTGGGGGCGCTCTACGGAGCCTTCGCCGCGGGCCTGCCCTCGCCGCTGCCCCCGTTGCGGCTGCAGTACGCGGACTTCGCGGTCTGGCAGCGGCGGTGGCTGCGGGGCGAGGCGCTGGAGAGGCAGCTCGCCTACTGGCGCCGGGCCCTGGCGGGCGCGCCCGCGGTGCTGGAGCTGCCCACCGACCGGCCGCGGCCGGCGTGGCGCGGCTCGCGCGGCGCCCACCGCTCTTTCGCCATTCCGCCGCTGCTGGCGGCCGACCTGGCGGCGCTGGCCGCGCGCGAGGAGGCGACGCTCTTCGCCGTCCTGCTCGCCGGCTTCCAGGCGCTGCTGGCGCGCTGGAGCGGCGAGGACGACGTCGTCGTGGGCTCGCCGGTCGCCAACCGCAACCGGCTGGAGACGGAGCCGCTGATCGGCTTCTTCGTCAACACGCTCGTCCTGCGCCTCGATCTTTCGGGCGACCTCGCTTTCACGGCGGCCCTGAGGCGGGCCCGCCAGGCGGTGCTGGGCGCTTCGGAGCACCAGGATCTGCCGTTCGAGAAGCTGGTCGAAGAGCTCGCTCCGGCGCGGGACGCCCGTACCACGCCCCTGTTCCAGGTCATGTTCGCCCTGCAGAACACGCCGCCCGGAAACCCGGAGCTCTCCGGCCTGACCGTGGAGTCCCTCAAGCTCAGAGGCGATCGGACCAAGTTCGACCTCCTGCTGGCGGTGGCCGACGGCGGGGACGGGCTCGGCGCCACCTTCGAGTACAGCCCCGATCTTTTCGACGCCGTGACGATCGAGCGTCTCGGGGTGTGGTTCGAGACTCTGCTGCAAGAGGTGGTGAAGGCTCCCCAGGCGCGTTGGTTCGAGCTGCCGCTGCTCTCCGCCGCCGAGCTCCGGCAGGTGCTGCGGAGCTGGAACGAGACCGCCACCGCCTACGCCCGGGAGGCGACGCTGCCCGAGCTCTTCGCCGTCTGGGCCGAGCGCACTCCGGCCGCCGAGGCCCTCCGTTTCGGCGCCGAGAGCCTCAGCTACCGCGAGGTCGACATCCGGTCGAGCCGGCTCGCCCGTCACCTGGAGGCGCTGGGCGTCTCCGCGGGCGGCCTGGTGGGGGTCTGCCTCGAACGGTCTCCCGAGCTGGTGGTGACCCTGCTCGCCATCGTCAAGCTGGGCGCGGCCTACCTGCCTCTCGACCCCACCTATCCGGCGGAGCGCCTGACGTGGATGCTGGAGGACGCGGGCGCCGAGGCGGTGGTGACCCTGGAGGCGTGGGCTCCGCTGCTGACCACGCCGGTGCCGAGGGTTCGCCTCGACGCCGATGCCGCGCTCATCGCCGGCCTGGAAGAGATGGCTCTGGAGCCGCGGGGGAGCGCGGACGGCGTCGCCTACGTGATGTACACGTCGGGCTCGACGGGCCGCCCCAAAGGGACCGCCATCCTTCAGCGGTCGATCGTCCGCCTGCTGTTCGCGACCGACTATGTCGAGCTGGGGCCGGACGACCGCATCGCCCATCTCTCCAATGTTTCTTTCGACGCCGCGACGTTCGAGATCTGGGGCGCCCTCCTGCATGGCGGCTGCCTGGTGGGCATCCCGCGCGACGTGGCTCTGTCGCCGCGCGAGCTCGCCGCGGAGATCGGCCGTCTGCGGATCTCGGCCCTGTTCCTCACCGCGGCCCTGTTCCACCAGACGGCGCGCGAGGCTCCGGACGCCTTCCGGGGCGTGCGCCACCTCATCGCCGGCGGCGAGGCGCTCGATCCGCGCTGGGTGCGGGAGGTGCTGGCCCACGGCGCTCCCGAGCGGCTCGTCAACGGCTACGGGCCCACCGAGAGCACGACCTTCGCCGTCTGCCACCACGTCACGTCGGTGCCGGAGGGAGCGGTGTCGGTGCCCATCGGGCGCCCCATCGCCAACACCACGGCCTACGTGCTGGACCGCCGGCTGCAACCGGTGGCTCCCGGCTCGCCGGGAGAGCTCTACCTGGGCGGCGACGGCCTGGCATTGGGCTACGTGGCCCGTCCTGAGCTCACGGCCGAGCGCTTCGTCCCCAACGCGTTCCCGCGCTCGGCGGCCGAGGCGGGAACGCGCCTCTACCGCACGGGCGACTTCGTGCGCAGCCTGCCGGACGGCACCATCGACTTCCTCGGCCGGGCCGACCACCAGGTCAAGCTGCGCGGCTTCCGCATCGAGCTGGGGGAGGTCGAGGCGGCCTTGCTGGCGCATCCGTCGGTGAGCGAGGCCGTGGTGTTGGTGCGCGAGGCGGCCCCGGGCGACCGGCGCCTCGTCGCCTACGTCGCGGGAGATGCGGTGCCCGTCGCGACCGAGCTGCGGGCCTTCGTCGCGCAACGGCTCCCCGAGTACATGGTGCCGTCGGCGATCGTGAGCCTGCCGTCGCTGCCGCTGACGCCCAATGGCAAGGTGGACCGGCGAGCTCTGCCCGATCCGGTCGATCCGGCTGGCGAGGCCGGCGCCTACGTGGCTCCGCGCACCGCCGAGGAGGAGATCCTCGCCGGCCTGTGGGCCGAGGTACTGGGGGTGCCCCGGGTCGGGGCGGAGGACAACTTCTTCGCCCTGGGTGGCCACTCGCTGCTGGCGACGCAGATCGTGTCGCGCGTGCGCGGCGTCTATGGCATCGAGCTGCCCATCCGCCTGCTGTTCGAGACGCCGACGCTGGCGGCGCTGGCGGCGGAGCTCCAGGCGCACCTCGCCGCGGGCCGGATGGCCCCGGCCGAGCCCGCGCCGCCGCCGCTCGTGCCGATGCCGCGCCCGCTGCCCGCCGGCACGGAGCTGCCGCTCTCCTTCGCTCAGGAGCGCCTCTGGTTCCTCGACCGTCTGGAGCCCGGCGCGGCCCTCTACAACATTCCCGCCGCCGTCCGCTTGCGCGGGAGCCTCGACATCCGCTCGCTCGGCGCCGCGATCGGCGAGGTGGTGCGGCGGCACGAGGTGCTGCGCACGGGGTTCGCGGAGGGCGGCGACGGGCATCCCGTGCAGGTGATCTCGCCCTTCCATCCCAGGCCCCTGCCGGCGGTCGATCTGTCGGCGCTGCCGCCGGCCGCGCGCGCCGCCACCGCGCGGCGGCTGGCGAGCGAGGACGCGGTGCGCCCCTTCGAGCTGGAGGCGGGCGCCGGAGATTCGCCGCGCCTGCTGCGCGCCGTCCTGCTGCGGCTGGCGGAGCGCGAGCACGTGCTGCTCGCCGCCTTCCACCACATCGCCGCCGACGGCTGGTCGGTGGGCATCTTTCTGGACGAGCTGGCGGCTCTCTATGGCGCGAGCGTCGCCGGCGAGGCGTCGCCGCTCGCCGAGCTGCGCGTCCAGTACGCGGACTTCGCGGTCTGGCAGCGGCGGTGGCTGCGCGGCGCGGCGCTGGAGCGCCTGGCCGGCTACTGGCGCGAAGCGCTCTCCGGCGCGCCGGCCGTGCTCGATCTGCCGGCCGACCGGCCGCGGCCGGCGCTCCGCGGCTCGCGGGGAGCCCGCTGCCACTTCCTGCTGCCGGCCGACGTCGCGGCCGCGGTCTCGGCGCTCGCCCGCCGGCAGGAGGCGACGCCGTTCGCCGTGCTGCTGGCCGCTTTCCAGGCACTGCTGGCGCGCTGGAGCGGCCAGGACGACGTCGTCGTGGGCTCGCCGGTCGCCAACCGCAACCGGCTGGAGACGGAGCCGCTGATCGGCTTCTTCGTCAACACCCTGGTGCTGCGCCTCGATCTCGGCGACGACCCCGCGTTCGGCCGTGTCCTGGAGCTCGCCCGCGAAGCCGTGCTGGGCGCCACCGCGCATCAGGACCTGCCGTTCGAAAAGCTGGTGGAGGAGCTGGCGCCGGAGCGCGACCTGCGGCATACGCCTCTCTTCCAGGTGATGTTCGCGTTGCAGACCGCGCCCTCCGGCGAGGCGCGGCTCCCGGGCCTCGCCCTGGAGCCGGTCGAGGTGGAGGGCACCACGGCCAAGTTCGATCTCCTGCTCTCCATGGCCGAGGATGAGGAGGGGCTCCACGGCTCCCTTCAGTACGCCGCCGACCTCTTCGACTCCGCCACCGTCGAGCGCCTCGCGGAACGCTTCGCGACCCTGCTGCGCAAGGTGTTGGCCGCTCCGTCGAGCCGCCTCTCGGAGCTGCCGCTGCTCACCGCGGCGGAGGAGCGCGAGGTGCTGGAGGACTGGAACGGCACCGCCGTGCCGTGGCCGCGGGAGACGCCGGTCCATCACCTCGTCGCGAGATGGGCGGCGCGCACTCCGGACGCCGAGGCGGTGGTGGGAGACGGCGAGAGCCTCACCTACGGACAGCTCGAGAGCCGGGCCGGCCGGCTGGCGCGCCGCCTGCGCCGGCTCGGTGTTGGCCCCGAGGTGCGGGTCCCCGTCCTGCTGGACCGCTCCCCGGCGCAGGTCGTGGCCCTGCTCGCCGTGCTCAAGGCGGGAGGCGCCTACGTCCCGCTCGATCCGGAGAGCCCCGGGGAACGGTTGGCCTGGCAGCTCGCGGACGCCTGGCTCGGCAGCCCGTCGCGGGTGTTGCTGACCCGGGACCGCTTCGCGGCGGCGCTGCCGCCCGTCGCGGCGGACGTGCTGCGGCTCGATACCCTGGAAGTGGAGGCCGAGGGAGCCGGCGTGGCGCCGCCGGAGCTGCCGGCCGATCCCGGCCAGGCGGCCTACGTCGTCTACACGTCGGGCTCGACCGGCCGGCCCAAAGGGGTGGTGATCAGCCAGGGCTCGCTGGCGAACCTCGTGGCCTGGCATCGCAGGGTCTATGGATTGACGCCCGCCGACCGCTCGCCGCTGGTGGCCGCCCCCGGCTTCGACGCCGCCGTGTGGGAGATCTGGCCCGTCCTGGCTTCGGGAGCGAGCCTGCGCGTGCCGGGCGAGGAGGTGCGCTCGTCGCCGCCGCGGCTGGTGAGCTGGCTGGTGGAGCAGGGAATCACCGTGGGCTTCCTGCCGACGCCGCTCGCCGAGGCCGTGCTCCGCGAGCCCTGGCCGCGGAAGTCCTCCCTGCGGGCTCTGCTGACGGGCGGCGACCGCTTGCACCACGGACCGGGCCCTGAGCTGCCGTTGGTCCTCCACAACCATTACGGGCCGACGGAGAGCACGGTGGTCGCGACCTGCTGCCCGGTGGCGCCCGAGGCCGCGGCGCCGCCCATCGGCCGGCCCATCGCCAATACCCGGGTCTACGTCGTCGGTCGTCAGCTCCGTCCGCTGCTGCCGGGAGTCGCCGGCGAGCTGGTGATCGGCGGCGCGGGGCTGGCCCGCGGCTATCTGCATCGCCCGGACCTCACCGCCGAACGCTTCATCCCCGATCCCCTGAGCGCCGAGCCCGGGGGCAGGCTTTACCGGACGGGCGATCTCGTCCGCTGGACGCGGGGGGGCGACCTGGAGTTTCTGGGCCGCATCGATCGCCAGGTGAAGATCCGGGGCTTCCGCGTCGAACTGGGCGAGATCGAGTCGTCGCTGCTGGAGCATCCGGGGGTCCAGGCGGCGGTGGTGGAGGTGCGTGGAGACGCGGGCGCGCCCCGTCTCGCGGCCTGGGTGGCCGCCGCTCAGCCGCCGGCGCCGGGCCTCGCCGAGGTGTTGCGGGTCTGGCTGCGCGAGCGCCTGCCCGAGGCCATGGTCCCCGTGGCCTGGAAGATCCTGGAGGCGCTGCCGCTGACGCCCAGCGGCAAGATCGACCGCCGGGCGCTCCCCGAGCCCGGGCTGGAGCGGGCCGAGGAGGAGTGGGTGGCGCCTCGCGACTCCCGGGAGGAGCTGCTGGCCGGCCTCTGGGAGGAGGTGCTGGGGGTCGAGCGGGTGGGGGCCCTCGACAACTTCTTCACCCTGGGCGGCCACTCCCTGCTCGCCACCCAGCTCATCTCGCGGGTGCGCAAGGCCTTCGGCGTCAGCCTGCCGCTGCGCGCCCTGTTCGAGTCTCCCACCGTGGCAGGCCTGGCCGAAGTCCTGCACGGTGCCTTGGCGGCCGGCCCGAGGGTTCCCGTCGTCATCGCGGCTGCCGGGGAGGAGCCTCCTGCCTCTCTGGTACCGCCGCCGCTGGAACCCACGGCGAGGCGGGGCGAGCTGCCGCTCTCTTTTGCCCAGGAGCGCCTCTGGTTCCTCGACCGGCTGGAGCCCGGCAGCGCGCTCTACAACATCGCCGCCGCCGCGCGCCTGCGGGGGAGCCTGGACGTCGCGGCCCTCGACGCGGCGATCGACGAGATCGTCCGCCGTCACGAGGTGCTGCGCACGGCGTTCGCCGAGGGGAGCGAAGGGCGGCCCGTACAGAGGATCGCACCCTGGCGGCGGCAGCCTTCGGCCCTCGTCGATCTGTCCGCTCTGCCCGCGGGCCTTCGGGAGACGGCGGCGCGGGGGCTGGCGCGGGAGGAGGCCTCGCGCCCGTTCGACCTGGCGGCTCCGGCCGGCGGCTCGCCGCGGATGCCGCGGATGCTGCGGACGGCGCTGCTGCGCCTGCAGCCCATCGAGCACGTCCTGCTCGTCAGCTTCCACCACATCGCCGCCGATGGCTGGTCGATCGGCGTCTTCCTGTTCGAGCTGGGCGCGCTCTATGGATCGTTCGCGGCGGGCCTCCCCTCGCCGCTGCCCGAGCTGCGCATCCAGTACGCGGACTTCGCGCTCTGGCAGCGCCGGTGGCTGCGTGGCCCGGCCCTGGAACGGCAGCTCGCCTTCTGGCGCGAGGCCCTGGCGGGCGCGCCCGCGGTGCTCGAGCTGCCCGCCGACCGGCCGCGGGCCGCGGGCCGCGGCCCGCGCGGCGCGAGCTGCTCCTTCAACATCCTGCCGCTACTGGCGTCCGACGTGGCGGCGCTCGCCCGGCGCGAGGAGACGACTCTCTTCACCGTCCTGCTCGCCGGGTTCCAGGTGCTGCTGGCGCGCTGGAGCGGCCAGGACGACATCGTCGTGGGCTCGCCCGTCGCCAACCGCAACCGGCTGGAGACGGAGCCGCTGATCGGCTTCTTCGTCAACACGCTCGTCCTGCGCCTCGACCTCTCGGGAGATCCCCGCTTCACGGCCGCCGTGGCCTTGGCCCGGGAAGCGGTGCTGGGAGCCTCAGATCACCAGGATCTGCCGTTCGAGAAGCTGGTCGAGGAGATCGCCCCGGCGCGGGACGCCCGCACGACACCCCTGTTCCAGGTCATGTTCGCGTTCCAGAACACGCCGTCCGGCACCCTTGAGTTTCCCGGCCTGACCGTGGAGCCGCTGGAGCTCGGAGGCGATCTCGCGAAGTTCGACCTCATGCTGGCGGTGGCCGAGGAAGCGGACGGGCTCGCCGCCTCCTTCGAGTACAACGCCGATCTTTTCGACGCCGCGACGATCCAGCGCCTCGGGGTCCGTTTCGAGATCCTGCTGCAAGAGGTGGTGAAGTCTCCCCAGGCGCGGCTGTTCGAGCTGCCGCTGCTCTCCGCCCCCGAGCTCCGGCAGGCGCTGCGCAGCTGGAACGAGACCGCCACCGCCTACCCGCGGGAGACCACCCTGCCCGAGCTTTTCGCCGTCTGGGCCGCGCGCACACCGGATGCCGAGGCTCTCCGCTTCGGCGACGAGACCCTCACCTACCGCGAGGTCGACGAGAGGTCCGGCCGGCTCGCCCGTCACCTGGCGTCCCTGGGCGTTGCCGCGGGAGACCTGGTGGGCGTCTGCCTCGAACGCTCTTCGGCTCTGGCGGTCGCCCTGCTCGCGATCGTCAAGACGGGCGCGGCCTATCTGCCCCTCGATCCGTCCTATCCTTCGGAGCGTCTGACGTGGATGCTGGAGGACGCGGGCGCCTCGGCGGTGGTGACCCTGGAAGAGCTGGCGCCCCTGCTCGCCGCGGCGGCGGTGCCGCGGGTCTGCCTCGATACCGAAGCCGCGCTCATCGCGAGCCTCGACGAGGGTGCGCCGGCACCGCGGGGGAGCGCGGACGGCCTGGCCTACGTCATGTACACCTCGGGCTCGACGGGCCGGCCCAAGGGGACCGCCATCCCCCAGCGGGCTATCGTCCGTCTGCTGTTCGAGACCGGCTACGTCGAGCTGGGGCCGGACGACCGTATCGGCCACCTCTCCAACGTCTCCTTCGACGCCGCCACCTTCGAGATCTGGGGCGCGCTGCTCCATGGCGGCTGCCTGGTGGGCATTCCTCGCGACGTGGCCCTGTCGCCGCGCGAGCTGGCCGCCGAGATCGGGCGGCTGCGCATCTCGGCCCTGTTCCTCACCGCGGCGCTGTTCCACCAGGCGGCGCGCGAGGCCCCGGACGCGTTCCGCAGCCTGCGGTATCTGATCGCGGGCGGTGAGGCGCTCGATCCGCGCTGGGTGCGTGAGGTGCTGGCGAAGGGTGCCCCCGGGCACCTGGTCAACGGCTACGGGCCGACGGAGAGCACGACCTTCGCCGTCTGTCACCGCATCGCGTCGGTGCCGGAGGGGGCGGTCTCGGTACCCATCGGGCGGCCGATCGCCAACACCACGGCCTATGTGCTGGACCGCCGGATGCTGCCGGCCGCCCCCGGAGCCCATGGCGAGCTCTACCTGGGAGGTGACGGTCTGGCGTTGGGCTACCTGGGCCGGCCGGAGCTCACGGCCGAGCGCTTCGTCCCCAATCCCTTCCCGCGCTCCGCGGCCGAGGCGGGGACGCGCCTGTACCGGACCGGGGATCTGGTGCGCAGCCTGCCGGAGGGCACGATCGACTTCTTGGGCCGGGCCGACCACCAGGTCAAGCTGCGCGGCTTCCGCATCGAGCTCGGGGAGATCGAAGCGATCCTGTCGTCGCATCCGGCGGTGAGGGAGGCCGTGGCGGTGGTCCGTGAGATGACCCCGGGCGACCGGCGCCTGGTGGCCTACGTCGCGGGTATCGCGGGTATCGCGGGCGACACGGTTCCCACCGCGGGCGAGCTGCGGGCCTTCATCGCGCAACGGCTCCCCGAGTACATGGTGCCCTCGGCGATCGTGAGCCTGCCGTCGCTGCCGTTGACGCCCAACGGCAAGGTGGACCGGCGGGCACTGCCTGATCCCGAAGGAGCGGCCGCCGCGGGCGCCTATGTGGCGCCGCGCACCGCCGAGGAGAAGATCCTCGCCGGCCTGTGGGCCGACGTACTGGGAGTGCCCCGAGTGGGCGCCGACGACGATTTCTTCGCCCTGGGCGGTCATTCGCTGCTGGCGACCCAGCTCGTGTCGCGGGTGCGCGGCGTCTTCGGGCGGGAGGTGCCGCTCGCGACCCTGTTCGAGGCTCCCACGGTGGCCCGGTTCGCCGCGATCCTGCGCGCCGCCGCCCAGGCCGAGGTGGAGGCGCCGCCGGTCGTCACGGCTCCCCGCGACGGCGAGATGCCCTTGTCCTTCGCCCAGGAGCGCCTCTGGTTCCTCGACCAGCTCGATCCTGGCGGCTCCTCCTACAACGTGCCGGCACCGGTGCGCTTGGAGGGCCGGCTCGATATCGCCGCCCTGGATGCCGCCTTGCGCGAGGAGGTCCGGCGCCACGAGGCCTTGCGCACCACCTTCCCCGAGGTGGATGGCAGACCGGTGCAGCGCATCTCGTCGCCGCCGGCCCTGGTGTTGCCGGTGGTGGACCTGAGCGGGCTGCCGGTGGCGCTCCGCGAGACCGAGCAGCGGTCGCTCGCCGCCGGGGATGCGCGGCGGCCTTTCGATCTGGCGCGGGGGCCTTTGCTGCGCGCGGCCTTGCTGCGCGGCGCCGCCGACGATGCCGTGTTGCTTCTCAACCTGCATCACATCGTGGCAGACGGCTGGTCCGCCGGAGTGCTGGTGCGCGAGCTCGCGGCGCTGTACGCCGCCGCGCTGGCGGGCGAGCCGTCGCCGCTTCCCGAGCTGGCCGTGCAGTATGCGGACTTCGCCCACTGGCAGCGGCAGTGGCTTCGCGGCGAGGTTCTGGCGGCTGAGGTGGAGCACTGGCGCTCGCGGCTGGCGGACCTGCCCGCCGGCCTGGACCTTCCCCTCGACCGCCCGCGCCAGGCGGTGTGGAGCGGCCGTGGCGGTCACGAGTCCTGCATGTGGCCGGGGGCGTTCGTCGCCGGCCTCGAAACCTTCGGCCGCCGGCGTGGGACTACCCTGTTCATGACCGTGCTCGCCGGCTTCCAGGCCCTCCTTGGCCGCTACAGCGGCGCCGAGGACCTGACCGTGGGGTCGCCGATCGCCAATCGCAACCGCCTGGAGACGGAAGGCCTGATCGGCATGTTCGTCAACACGCTGGTCCTGCGGGCGGACCTCTCGGGAGACCCTTTGTTCGGCGAGCTGGCGGAGAGGGTTCGGGCTTCCACTCTCGACGCCTATGCCCATCAGGACGTGCCTTTCGAGAAGCTGGTCGAGGAGCTGGAGCCGGAGCGGGATCTCGCGCGCAACCCCTTGTTCCAGGTTCTCTTCGTCCTCCAGAACGCGCCGATGCCGGAGCTGGAGCTGGCGGGGCTGCGCCTGACGCCCGTCGGAGAGACAGGGCAGAGCGCGAAGTTCGACCTCTCGCTCTCCCTGACGGCGGCGGAAGGCGGCCTCGCTGTCGGCCTGGAGTACGCCTCCGACCTGTTCGAGGGAGCGACGGCGAGCCGCCTGCTCGGTCACCTGGAGACCCTGCTGCGCGGCGCCGCCGAGTCTCCCTCGCTGCGTCTGTCGGAGCTGCCGCTGCTGCCTCCGGGCGAGCGCGATCAGCTGCTGTTGGAATGGAACGCGACGGCGGTCGAGCGCCCCGCCGAGGCTCTGCTGCACGAGCTGTTCGAGGCGCAGGCGGAGGCGCGGCCGGATGCCGTGGCCCTGATCTGCGGCGAGCAGCGGATCTCCTACCGCGATCTCGATGCCCGGGCCGAGCGCCTGGCCGCGCGCCTCGTGGCGCTGGGTGTGGAGCCCGAGGTCCGCGTCGGGCTGCTGGCGAACCGGTCCGCGGAGATGGTGGCGGGCGTGCTCGGCATCCTCAAGGCCGGAGGCGCCTACGTGCCGCTAGACCCGGCGTATCCGCCCGAGCGGCTGCTGACGATTCTGGAGGACTCCGCGGCACCTCTGGTGCTGGTGGGCGAGGGGCTAGCGGGTCGCCTTCCGGATCTGGGGCAGAAGGCCGTCGCTCTCACCGAGGACTCCACCGCTACCCCGAGCTTCGCCCGGCGGGCCGATCGCGCGGCCGGCCGCGCCCGGCGGCTCGCCTACCTGATCTACACCTCGGGCTCGACCGGCCGGCCGAAGGGGGTGGCCATCGAGCATCGCAGCGCCGTGGAAATGGTGCGCTGGGCGGCCGAGGCCTTCCCTCCCGAGGATCTGGCGGGGGTGCTGGCCTCGACCTCGATCTGCTTCGATCTCTCGGTCTTCGAGCTGTTCGTTCCCCTCTCCTGGGGCGGCACGGTGATCCTGGCGGAGAACGCCCTGGCCCTGCCGGAGCTGCCGGCCCGCGGCGAGGTGACGCTGATCAACACCGTGCCGTCGGCGATGGCCGAGCTGGTGCGCCTGGAGGGGGTGCCGTCCTCGGTGCGCACGATCAATCTGGCGGGCGAGGCGCTGCGCGGCGCCCTGGTGCGCCGCATCGAGGCGCTGGGCGGGGTGGAGCGGGTGCTCAACCTCTACGGACCCTCGGAGGACACGACCTACTCGACCTGGGCGCCAGCCGGGGCGGGGGAGCCCTCGATCGGCCGCCCGGTGGCCAACACCAGGGTCTATCTCGTCGACCGCAGCCTCAACGCCGTCCCCGTGGGTGTGGCCGGCGAGCTGTGCCTCGGCGGCGCGGGCCTGGCGCGCGGCTACCTGGGCCGGCCGGACCTGACGGCGGAGCGTTTCATCCCCGATCTTTTCGGTTCCGAGCCGGGCGGGCGGCTCTACCGCACGGGCGACCTGGCGCGTTACCGGCCGGACGGCGAGCTGGAGTTCCTCGGCCGCCTCGACCACCAGGTGAAGATCCGCGGCTTCCGCATCGAGCCGGGCGAGATCGAGGCACTGCTGACCGGGCATCCAGGGGTGGCCGCCGCGGTGGTCATGGCCCGAACCTCGGCGGCGGGCGATCTGCGGCTGGCCGCCTGGGTGGCGCCGCGCGAGACCCTGGAGACACCCGAGACGCCGGATCTCGCGGCCGAGCTTCGGGCCTGGCTGCGCGAGCGTCTGCCCGAGCACATGGTGCCCACGGCCTGGGCCACGCTCGCGGCACTCCCCCTGACTCCCAACGGCAAGGTGGACCGCAAGGCCCTCCCGGAGCCCGAGGCGGCGAAGCGGGACGCGGCGGAGGGCTGGACGGCCCCGCGGTCGCCCGAGGAGGAGCTGCTCGCCGGGCTTTGGGAGGAGGTGCTGGGAGTCGAGCGGGTGGGTGCCTTCGACAACTTCTTCGAGCTGGGAGGCCACTCCCTGCTCGCCACCCAGCTCGTCTCGCGAGTGCGCCTGGCCTTCGGCATCAGCCTGCCGCTACGGTCCCTGTTCGAGAGGCCGACGGTCGCCGGGTTGATGGAGGCCGTGCGGCAGGCCGGGCGCGATGCGGGGGAGGAAGAGGAGATCGGCCCGGTCGTCCCGGTGCCTCGCGATCGGCCCCTGCCTCTCTCGGCCGCCCAGGAGAGGCTCTGGTTCCTCGAGCAGCTCGAGCCTGGCCGCGCCACCTATGTGATGCCCTCGGCGCTGCGCCTCGCCGGGGCCCTCGACGCCCATCAGCTCCAGCGCGCTCTCGCGGCGGTCGTGCGGCGCCACGAGACGTTGCGCACCACCTTCCGCACCGAGGAGGGGCGTGCGGTCCAGGAAATCCGCTCCGAGCTTACGTTGCCGCTGCCTGTTCTCGATCTCGGTCAGCTCGGCGAGACGGTGAGGGAGGCCGAGGCCGGGCGTATCGCCGCCGCCGAGGCGGGCCGTCCCTTCGACCTCGCTTCCGGTCCGCTGCTGCGCCTCACGCTGGTGAGGCTGGCCCCCGGGGTCCACCTGCTGTTGCTCCAGATCCACCACGTCATCGCCGACGCCTGGTCGCAGAGCGTCCTGCTGGGCGAGCTGGTGGCGCTGTACGAGGCGTTCTCCAAGGGCGAGACGCCTTCGTTGCCGGCGTTGCCGGTGCAGTATGCCGACTTTGCCGCCTGGCAACGGGGTCCCTCCGGACAGCGGCTCTTCGCGCGGCAGGCCGGCTACTGGCGGCAGCGGCTGGCGGCAGCGTCGACGGTGCTGGAGCTGCCCACCGACCGGCCGCGTCCGCTGGTGCGCACCTTCCGCGGCGCCGGCCGCTCCCTCTCCTTGTCCCGCGAGCTGACGGCGCAGCTCAAGAGCCTCTCCCGGCGGGCGGGGACGACGCTGTTCATGACCCTGCTGGCGGCTTTCGACGTTCTGCTCGCGCGGCTGAGCGGCCAGGAGGACATCCTGGTGGGCTCTCCGATCGCCGGCCGCAACCGCTCCGAGGTCGAGGGGCTGATCGGCTGCTTCCTCAACACCGTCGTGCTGCGCGCCGAGCTCGCGGGTACGCTCTCTTTCGCCGGGCTGCTGGCCCAGGTGCGCGACGTGACCCTCGAGGCCTACGCCCATCAGGATCTGCCGTTCGAGAGGCTGCTGGAGGAGCTGCGGCCGGAACGCGACCTGTCGCGCACGCCCCTGTTCCAGGTCTTCCTCAACATGATCAACGTTCCCGAAACGCGGCGGCGGCTCTCCGGTCTCGAGCTGCAGGGGGGGCCGGCGGCCACGGCGCCTTCGAACTTCGACCTCACGCTCTATGCCCGCGAGCAGGAGGAGGCGCTGCGGCTCGACCTGGTCTACAACGTCGACCTGTTCGACGAGGCGCGGATCGCGGAGATGCTGCGGCAGCTCGGCGGCCTGCTGGCTCAGGCCGTGGCCGATCCCGAGAGCGCCCTGACGAGCCTGTCGCTGGTCACCGCCGTCGCCTCCGCCGTTCTGCCGCAGCCCGCCGAGCCCCTGTCGGCGCAGTGGAACGGCTCGGTTCCCGAGCTCTTCGGCCGCCACGCCCGCCGGGCTCCACAGCGGCTGGCGATCATCGACCCGGAAGAGAGCTGGACGTACGGCGATCTCGACGCCCAGAGCAGCCGGCTCGCCCATTTCCTGCGTTCGCGGGGAGTCGTCAAGGGCGGCGTCGTGGCCCTCTACGGACACCGCAGCGCGCCGCTGGTCTGGGGAGTGCTGGGAGCGCTCAAAGCGGGCGCGGCCTTCACCATCCTCGACCCTGCCTACCCGCCGGCCCGGCAGCTCGTGTGCCTGGAGGTCGCCGCACCGGCCGCCATCGTCCAGGTCATGGCCGCCGGTCCTCTGCCGGACGAGGTGGAGGAAGCCGTCCGCGCCCTGCCACGGATCGTGATCGGCCGGCGCGGGGAGATGGACGTTGCGGATCCGCTGGCCGGGCAGCCGGACGGCGATCCCGGAATCGAGATGGGACCCGGCGACCTCGCCTACATCTCGTTCACCTCGGGCTCGACGGGAGTGCCGAAGGGGGTCCTCGGGCGTCACGGCCCGCTGACCCACTTCACTCCCTGGCAGAGGACCGAGTTCGGCCTCGGAGAGGACGACCGTTTCACCATGCTCTCCGGCCTGGCCCACGATCCCTTGCAGCGCGACATGTTCACGCCGTTCCAGCTCGGCGCCGCCCTGTGCATCCCGGAGCCGCTGGAGATCGGCATTCCAGGCCGGATGGCGGAATGGATGCGGCGGCAGGAGGTCACCATCGCCCACCTGACGCCGGCCATGGGGCAGATCCTCACCGAGACGGTGCCGGGGGCGCCGGCCGTGGAGGTGCCGTCGCTGCGTTACGTCTTCCTGGTCGGCGACGTGCTCACCCGGCTCGACGTGGCGCGCCTGCAACAGCTGGCGCCGCGGGTGACCTGCGTCAACTACTATGGCTCGACGGAGACCCAGCGCGCGGTGGGCTACCACGTGGTGCGGGAATCGCCGCTGGGGTCGGCGGAGCGCGAGGTGCTGCCGCTGGGCCGCGGCATGCGCGACGTCCAGCTCCTGGTGCTCACTCAGGGCCGGCACTTGGCCGGCATTGGCGAGCTCGGCGAGATCGCCATCCGCAGCCCGCATCTGGCGGCGGGCTACCTGGGCGACCCCGCGCTCACCGCCGAGCGCTTCCTGCTCAACCCGTTCGGATCGGGAGATCCGGAGGACCGCCTCTATCGCACCGGTGACCTCGGCCGCTACCGCCCGGATGGCGAGGCGGAGTTCGTGGCCCGCGCCGACAACCAGGTGAAGATCCGTGGCTTCCGCATCGAGCTGGGCGAGATCGAGGCGGCTCTGGCCCGCCATCCGGCGGTGCGCGAGGCGGTGGTCGTGGCGCGGACCGAGCGCTCGGGGGAGAAGCGGCTGGCGGCCTACGTCGTTCCCCACGGCGCACCGGCGCCGCCGTTGCCCGCGGCCGGCGAGCTTCAGGACTTCCTGCGCCGGCGGCTGCCCGAGTACATGGTGCCGCCGGCCTGGATGGAGCTCGAGAAGCTGCCGGTGACGCCCAACGGCAAGCTGGACCGCAAGGCCCTGCCCGAGCCGGCGCTGGCGCGGCCGGACACCGCCGAGGCGTTCGTCGAGCCTCGCGGTGAGGTGGAGCAGGCGATCGCCGGGATCTGGCAGGAGGTTCTCGGGGTGGAGCGGGTGGGGGTTCACGAAAAGTTCTTCCAGCTCGGCGGCCACTCCCTGCTCCTCGTCAGGGTGCACGCCCGGCTGCGGGAGCGGTTCGGAACCGAGCTGTCGATGATGGATTTGTTCAAGTACCCGGATATCAGCTCTCTGGCGCAGCACCTCGGGGGAACGGCGGTCGCACCGCCGACGCCTGCCGAGGAAAGCCGGGCCACGGAGCTGGAGCAGGGCAAGGCGCGCCGCAGACAGCAGTTGGAGAAGCGCCGCGGGACGGGAGATGCAGAATGAGTGAGCGCAACGGGCTCGAGATCGCGATCGTCGGCCTTGCCGGCCGTTTTCCGGGGGCGAAGGATCTCGGGGAATTCTGGGCGAACCTGCGCGACGGCGTGGAGTCGATCCGTCGCTTCAGCGACGACGAGCTGAGGGCGGCCGGCGTACCGGAGGAGATCCTCGCCAACCCCGCCTACGTCAAGGCCGGAACCGTGATCGAAGGGGCCGACCGGCTCGACGCCGAGTTCTTCGGCCTGACGCCGCGCGAGGCGGAGATCATCGATCCGCAGCACCGGCTGTTCCTGGAGTGCGCCTGGGAGGCCCTGGAGTCGGCGGGCTACGATCCCGAGACCTACCGCCGTCCGGTCGGCGTTTACGCCGGGGTGAGCTTCAGCACCTACGTGCTGCTCAACGTCTGGTCGAACCGCGATCGCGTCGCCTTCCTCGGCAGCCTGCTGGGGGCCGACAAGGACCACCTGGCGACTCTGGTGTCCTACAAGCTCAACCTGGAGGGGCCCAGCCTGGCCGTCCAGACGGCCTGCTCGACCTCGCTCGTCGCCGTCCACCTGGCGGTGCAGGGGTTGCTCAACGGCGAGTGCGACATGGCCCTGGCGGGCGGCGTGTCCCTGCGCTTTCCGCAGTCCGCCGGCTACTTCTGGAGCGAGGGGGGCATCACCTCGCCGGACGGCCACTGCCGGGCCTTCGACGCCGGGGCGCAGGGCACGGTGTTCGGCGACGGGCTCGGCATCGTCGTGCTCAAGCGGTTCGCCGACGCCGAGGCCGGGGGCGACACCATCCACGCGGTGATCAAGGGCTCCGCGATCAACAACGACGGCGCCGCCAAAGTGGGCTACACGGCGCCGCGGATGGAAGGGCAGACCAAGGTCATCCGCGCCGCCCAGATGGTGGCCGAGGTGGAGCCCGACAGCATCGGTTATGTCGAGGCGCACGGCACCGGCACGGCTCTGGGCGATCCCATCGAGGTCGCGGCCCTGACCGAGGCCTTCCGCGCCGGCACCGACCGCACGGGTTTCTGCGCCCTGGGCTCCGTCAAGCCCAATCTCGGTCACCTGAACGCCGCTTCGGGGATCGCCGGCCTGATCAAGACGGTGCTCGTCCTCAAGCACGGGACGATCCCGCCCACCCTGCATTTCGAGCGGCCCAATCCAGAGATCGATTTCGCCGGCAGCCCCTTCGTCGTCAGCGCCGAGGCCCGCGAGTGGCCGGCCGGCGACGGACCCCGGCGCGCGGCGGTGAGCTCCTTCGGCATGGGCGGCACCAACGCCCACGTGATCCTCGAGGAGGCGCCGGCGCCGGAGCCCACGGGGAGCTCGCGGGCGGTCCAGATGCTCGTGCTCTCGGCGCGCAGCGCGGCGGCGCTCGAAGCTGCCACCGACCGCCTGGCCCGGCACCTGGAAGAGCATCCGGAGGAGCCGCTGGCCGACGTCGCCTACACCCTGCACCGGGGGCGCCGGGGTTTCGGCCACCGGCGGGTGGTTCTCGCCGGCTCGCCGGACGAGGCGGTCCGCGCCCTCGCCAAGCGCGATCCGCAGCGCGTCCTTTCCGCCGCCGGCGGCGACCGCGAGCGGCCGGTCTGCTTCCTGTTCCCCGGCCAGGGCGCGCAGCACGTGAACATGGCTCGCGGTCTGTACGAGACCGAGGCCGTCTTCCGCCGGGAGGTGGACCGCTGCGCCGGGCACCTGGCCCCGCGCCTGGGCTTCGACCTGCGGCAGGTGCTCTTTCCCAGCGCGGAGGGGACGGCGGCTGCCGCCGACCGTCTGGGACAGACGGCGGTAACCCAGCCGGCCCTCTTCGTCGTCGAGTACGCCCTGGCTCGCCTGTGGATGGCGTGGGGCATCCGGCCGCAGGGAATGCTGGGCCACAGCATCGGCGAGTACGTGGCGGCCTGCCTCGCGGGGGTCTTCACCCTCGAGGAGGCGCTGGATCTGGTGGCCCTGCGGGGCCGGCTGGTGCAGGAGCTTCCCGGCGGCGCCATGCTCGCCGTGCCCCTGCCACCCGATCGTCTGGAGCCGTTGCTCGGCGGGGGAGTGGTGCTGGCCGCCGTCAACGGGCCGGCCCTCTGCGTGGTGTCGGGCGACCGCGAGGAGGTCGAGGAGCTGCGGCGGCGCGTCGCGCCGCTGCTGGCCGAGGGCCTCGAATGCCGCCCGTTGCGCACCTCCCATGCCTTCCATTCGGCGGCGCTCGATCCCATACTGAGCGCCTTCGGCCAGGCGGTCCGCGCCGTCCCGCTCAAAGCGCCCTCCCTTCCCTTCGTCTCCAACCTGACGGGGGCATGGATCACGGCGGCCGAGGCGACCGATCCCGGCTACTGGGTGCGGCACCTGCGGGGCACCGTGCTCTTCGCGGCGGGGCTCACGACCCTGGCAGCCGTCGACGGGGTGCTGCTGGAAGTGGGGCCGGGGCACACCCTCGGCACCCTGGCGCGGCAGCATCCGGACCTCGCCGGCCGGCCGCTGGTCGCCTCGCTGCGCCACCCCCAGGACGAGCAGCCGGACCAGGAGACGCTGCTGCGCGCTCTGGGGCAGCTCTGGCTGGCCGGAGCGCGGCTGGACTGGCGCGGTTTCTATGCCGATGAGAAACGGCGCCGGGTGCCGCTGCCGGCCTATCCGTTCGAGCGCCGTCGCTACTGGATCGAACCGAAGCCCGAGACTGGCTTCACGGCTCCGGCGTTCGTCGATTCCGGGGAGGTCGAGATCGCCATTCCAGAGGCTGAGGCGCGTCCGAAAGAGCTGCACCCCCGGCCCAGCCTCGGCACGCCTTATGTGGCACCGGCCAGCCGCGCCGAGCGGGAGATCGCCGCCGTCTGGCAGGACCTGTTCGGCATCGCGGAGATCGGCGTCCACGATGACTTCTACGACCTCGGCGGCCATTCGCTGCTGGTCACCCAGATGGCCTCCCGGGTACGCGACTCGCTCGGCGTGGAGCTGCCGCTGCGCGCTTTCTTCGAGGAGCGCACCATCGTCCGTCTCGCCGCCGCCGTCGAGCGGTTGCGCGGCGAGGCCGGACCCGTGGAGGCCGCGGAGGCCGCGGGGCCGCCGGCTCTCGTGCGCGGCGTGCGTCCCCGCGACCTCCCGCTCTCTTTCTCCCAGCAGCGGCTGTGGCTGCTCGACCAGCTCGCGCCGGGCAATCCGTTCTACAACCTCTTCGGGGCGATGCGTATCGAGGGCGAGCTGCGAGCCGAGGTCATGGGGGATGCCGTGCGCGAGGTGGTGCGCCGCCACGAGACTCTGCGCACCGGCTTCGGCAGCGAGGGTGGCAAGCCGGTGCAGCGTATCGAGCGCCAGGTGCCTTTCGTGCTCCCGCTGATCGATCTGAGCGCCCTGCCGGGCGACAGCCGCGAAGCGATCACCGGGCAGCTGGCCGCCGAGCTGTCGCGGCGCTCCTTCGACCTGGCGCGGCCGCCGCTGCTGCGGGTGAGCCTGCTGCGGCTGGCGGCGGCCGAGCACGCGCTGCTCTTCTCCCTGCACCACATCGTTTCGGACGGCTGGTCCATGGGGGTGCTGGTCGCCGAGGTGGCGCGTCTCTATGCCGCCTTCGCCGCCGGCCAGCCCTCGCCTCTCCCGGCGCTGCCCGTCCAATATGCCGATTTCGCTCTCTGGCAGCGCGGCTGGCTGCGCGGCGAGGTGCTGGAGCGCCAGCTCGCCTATTGGCGCGAAAAGCTGGCGGGGTTGCCGGTCGTCGAGCTGCCGGCCGACCGGCCACGGTCGGCGGTCCAGAGCTTCCGCGGCGCTTCGCACCGGATCGTCTTCTCCGCCGAGCTCGCGGCGGCCGTCGGGGCCCTGGCCCGGCAGCAGGTGGTCTCGCCGTACATGGCGATGCTATCCGCCTTCCTGGTCGTCGTTCGCCGCTACACGGGGCATGAGGACGTGGTGGTGGGCACACCCATCGCCAACCGCACCCGGGGAGAGCTCGAGGGACTGATCGGCACCTTCATCAACTCCCTGGTGCTGCGCACCGACCTGGGAGGAGATCCGGCGGTCGCCGAGCTCCTCGGGCGGGTGCGGGAGACGGCGCTGGGCGCTTACTCCCATCAGGATCTGCCCTTCGAGTACCTGGTGGAGAAGCTGCAGCCGCAGCGCGACCTGGCGCGCAACCCGATGTTCCAGCTCATGTTCAACCTGCTCAATGCGCCGCTTTCGGAGGTGGAGTCGGGCGGCCTGACGATCTCGCCGTTGAGAACGGGAGGGAGCACCGCGCTCTTCGACCTGCAGGTCTATGTAACCGATCGTGGCCAGGGTCTCAGCACGAGTTGGGAGTACAGCACCGATCTCTTCGACAAGGCGACCATCGAGCGTCTGGCGGGGCACTTCGAGGTGGTCCTGAAGGGCATCGTCGCCCGGCCGGAAGCGCGGCTCTCCGAGCTGCCGTTGCTGACCGCGGGCGAGCGCGAGCAGCTCCTGGTGGAGTGGAACGCGACCGCGCGGCCGGTGACGATCGGGTGCGTCCACGAGGCGATCGCCGCCCAGGCGGCGCGGACGCCGGACGCCGTGGCGGTGGTCTTCGGCGGCGAGTCACTGACCTATCGCGAGCTGGACCGCCAGGCCAACGGCGTGGCCCGCCATCTGCGGCGGCTGGGAGTGCGGCCCGAGGTGCGGGTGGGCATCGCTCTGGAGCGTTCGCCGGAGATGGTGGTCGGCCTGCTGGCGGTGCTCAAGGCGGGCGGAGCCTATGTGCCGCTCGACCCTGCCTACCCGCAGGAGAGGCTCGCCTTCATGCGGGAGGACGCGGGACTGCAGGTCGTGCTGGAAACGCTGCCGGAGTCGGTGGCGAGCGACGAGGTCCTGGAGAGCGGAGCGGGACCGCAGAACGCCGCCTATGTGATCTACACCTCGGGCTCCACCGGACGGCCCAAGGGCGTGCAGATCTCTCATCAGGCCTTGATGAATTTTCTGGCGTCGATGAGCGAGACGCCGGGGCTCACGGCCGGAGACAGGCTCCTCGCCGTGACCTCGCTGTCGTTCGACATCGCCGGGCTGGAGCTGTATCTGCCCCTGCTCATGGGGGGCCGGGTGGTGCTGGCGAGCCGCGACGAGGCGGCGGACGGCCGCCTGCTCCAGAACCTGATCGCCGAAGCCGGGATCACGGTGCTCCAGGCGACCCCGGCCACCTGGCGCCAGCTGCTCGAATCGGGCTGGCAGGGCGGCGAGGGCCTGAAGGCGCTGTGCGGCGGCGAAGCGCTCTCGCCGGTGCTGGCGGCAGCCCTTCTGGAGCGTGTGGGCTCGCTGTGGAACGTCTACGGGCCGACCGAGACCACCGTCTGGTCGACGGTCGAGGAGATCCGCGGCGCCGGCTCGATCCTGGTCGGCCGGCCGATCGCCAACACTCAAGCCTACGTGCTCGACACCGATGGCGATCCGGCGCCGGTGGGAGTTCCCGGCGAGCTTCTTCTGGGTGGAGCGGGCGTCGCCCGTGGCTACCTGGGGCGGCCGGAGCTGACGGCGGAGAAGTTCGTGCCCGATCCGTTTGCCAGGGCGGGCGGTGCCGGCTCGCGGCTCTACCGGACGGGAGATCTGGCTCGCTTCCGGCACGGCGGCGTTCTCGAGTGCCTGGGCCGCATCGACCATCAGGTGAAGGTGCGCGGCTATCGCATCGAGCTCGGTGAGATCGAGACGGCGCTGGCCCGGCATCCCGAGGTCATGGCGGCGGTGGTGGTGGCACGCGGGGAAGCCTCGGGTGACCATCGCCTGGTGGCCCATGTGGTTTTGCGGCACGCCGGTGACGATCTCACCGCCGGGCTGCGGGCCTGGCTGCGCGAGAGCCTGCCCGACTACATGATCCCCACCGCCTGGATGGAGCTGGCGGAGCTGCCGCTCACCCCCAACGGCAAGGTGGATCGCAAAGCCTTGCCCGTGCCCGGGGCGTTGAAAGTGGCCGAGCGCGTGGCGGCGCCGCGAACGGCCACCGAGGAGGTGCTGGGAGGGATCTTCGCCACGGTGCTGGGCGTTACCGCCGTGGGACCGGACGACAGTTTCTTCGAGCTTGGCGGCCACTCCTTGCTGGCCACCCAGGCGATCTCGCGGGTGCGCGGAGCCTTCGGCGTCGACCTGCCGCTGCGCCGGTTCTTCGAGACGCCGACGCTGGCCGGGCTGGCGCGGGCCGTCGACTCCCTGCGCACCTCACGGCGGGAAGCTCCGCCGCTGGCGGCTCTGGCGCGCGACGGAGAGGCACCGCTCTCCTTCGCCCAGCAGCGCCTCTGGCTCCTCGATCAGTTGGCGCCGGGCAACCCGTTCTACAACCTTTCGGGGGCGATGCGCCTGGAGGGAGATCTGCGGGTGGATGCTCTGTGGGCCGCCGTGCGCGAGGTCGTGCGGCGCCACGGCACGCTACGCACCGCCTTCGGCAGCGAGGGCGGCCGGCCCGTGCAGCGGATCGAGCCGGCGGTGGATCTCGAGCTGCCGGTCGTCGATCTCAGCGCTCTGCCTGCCGCCGCGCGGCAGACCCGGACTCGGGAATTGGCGGGCGAGCTGGCTAGGCGGCCGTTCGATCTCGCCCATCCGCCTCTGCTGCGAGTGGCTCTGCTGCGGGTGGCGCAGAGCGATCACGTACTCCTGTTCTCCGTGCACCACATCGTGTCCGACGGCTGGTCCATGGGCGTGCTCACCGGCGAGGTCGCGCGCCTCTACGACACCGCCATCAAGGGTGAGCCGTCGCCGCTGCCGGAGCTGCCCATCCAGTATGCCGACTTCGCCGTCTGGCAGCGTGGCTGGCTGCAGGGCGAGGTCTTGGAGAACCAGCTCGGCTACTGGCGAGAGCGGCTGGCCGGAGCCCCGGTGGTGGAGCTGCCGGCCGACCGGCCGCGCCCGCCGGTCCAGAGCTTCCGCGGCAGGACCTTCTGGCTGCCGCTCTCCGTCGAGCGCCTGGCGGCGGCCTCGACCCTCTCCCGGGAGCAGGGGGTCTCGCTGTTCATGGCCCTGCTCGCCGCCTTTCAGGCCCTCGTGCACCGGTATACCGGGCAGGACGACGTCGTCGTCGGCACGCCCATCGCCAACCGCACCCGCAGCGAGGTGGAGGGGCTGATCGGCTTCTTCATCAACTCTCTGGTGCTGCGCACGGATCTCGGGGGCGATCCCGACGGCAACGAGCTCCTGGCGCGGGTGCGGGAGACGGCCTTGGGCGCCTACTCCCATCAGGACCTGCCGTTCGAGTACCTGGTGGAGAAGCTCCAGCCGCAGCGCGACATGTCGCGCAACCCGCTCTTCCAGCTCATGTTCAATCTGCTGAATACGCCGGAGGCCCAGGGCGAGTCGGGCGGCCTGAGGATGTACCAGCTCGACCCCGGCGCCGAGGTCTCGCTGTTCGATCTCCAGGTCTACGTGACGGAGAACGTCTGGGGGCTGTCGACGGTCTGGGAGTACAGCACCGACCTGTACGACGCCGCGACCGTGGAGCGGCTGGCGGGGCACTTCTCGGTCCTGTTGCAGGGGCTCGCCACCCGCCCCGGGACGCGCGTCGCGGAGCTGCCGCTGCTGATGCCGTTCGAGCAGCGCCAGATCCTGGTGGAATGGAACGCCACCCGCCGTCCGCAGCCCGCCCTCTGCGTGCATCAGGCGATCGCGGCGCAGGCGGCGCGCACGCCTGAGGCGACGGCGGTCGAGTGCGGCGAAGAGTCGCTGACCTACGGCGAGCTCGACCGCCGGTCCAACGCGCTGGCCCATCATCTGCGGCGGTCGGGGGTGGGCCCCGAGGGGCGGGTGGGCATTGCTCTCGAGCGTTCGCTCGACATGGTGGTGGGCCTTCTCGGGGTGCTCAAGGCCGGCGCCGCCTACGTGCCTCTCGATCCGGCCTATCCGCAGGAGCGGCTCGCTTTCATGAAGGAGGACGCCGGGCTCGCGATCGTCCTGGAGACGCTGCCCGAGGTCGGGGAGAGTGCCGGCGCGACGGCGAGCCCTGTGGGGCTCCAGAACGTCGCCTACGTGATCTACACCTCGGGCTCGACCGGTCGGCCCAAGGGGGTGCAGATCTCCCACGGCTCCCTGGCGAACTTCCTCGCCGCCATGGCGGAGACGCCCGGCTTCACGGCCGCGGACACCCTCGTCGCCGTTACGTCACTGTCGTTCGACATCGCCGGCCTGGAGATCTACCTGCCTCTCGTGACCGGCGGCCGGGTTGTCCTCGCGAGCCGCGAGGAGGCTGCCGACGGGCAACAGCTCCAGGCGCTGATCGCCGGTTCCGGGGCTACGGTGCTTCAGGCGACCCCCGCCACCTGGCGGTTGCTGCTGGAGTCCGGCTGGCGAGGCGATGAGGGGCTCAAAGCGCTCTGCGGCGGCGAGGCTCTGCCGCCGGCGCTGGCCACCGCTTTGCGGCAACGGGTGGGCTCGCTGTGGAATCTCTACGGACCTACGGAGACCACCGTCTGGTCGACCGTGGAGGAGATTCGTGGCGAAGGCGCGATCCTCGTCGGCCGTCCAGTCGCCAACACCGAGGTCTATGTCGTCGACGGCGGTGGTGGTCTGGCTCCGGCGGGCGTCCCCGGCGAGCTGTTGTTGGGCGGTGCGGGCCTGGCCCGCGGCTACCTCGGGCGGCCGGACCTGACGGCGGAGAAGTTCATTCCTTCCGCCGTGGGCGAGGTCGGATCGCGGCTCTACCGGACGGGGGACCTCGCCCGGTTCCGGGCTGACGGACGGCTGGAGTGCCTGGGCCGCATCGACCACCAGGTCAAGGTCCGGGGCTTCCGCATCGAGCTCGGGGAGATCGAGGCGGCGCTCGGCCGGCATCCCCAGGTGGCCGCCGCCGTGGTCGTGGCGCGCCAGGAACCTTCCGGCGACAACCAACTGGTGGCCTACATGGTTCTGCGACGTTCCGGAGCCGATCTCACCGCCGAGCTGCGAGACTGGCTCCGCCAGAGCCTCCCGGAGCACATGGTGCCCACGGCCTGGATGGAGCTGGCGCGGCTGCCGCTCACCCCCAACGGCAAGGTGGACCGCAAGGCGCTGCCCGCCCCGGAACCGGCGGCTGCCGGCACCGGGCCGCACATGGCACCGCGCACCGCCGTCGAGGAGGTGCTCGCCGGGATCTGGGCCCAGGTGCTGAACCTCGAAGAAGTGACCGCCGAGGACAGCTTTTTCGATCTCGGCGGCCATTCCCTGCTGGGCACTCAGGTGGTGGCGCGGGTTCGCGAAGCCTTCGGGGTAGAGCTGCCGCTGCGCGCGTTGTTCGAGAAGCCCGTCCTCTCCAGCCTGGCGGCCGAGATCGACGTTCTGCGGGCGGGAGATCTGGGCCTCACGGTGCCGCCGCTGCGCCCCGCGGCGCGCCAGGGGGACCTGCCGCTCTCCTATGCCCAGGAGCGCCTGTGGTTCCTCGACCAGCTTCAGCCGGGGTCGTCCGCCTACAACGTACCGGCCGCCGTGCGCCTCACCGGGAACCTCAATGCCGCCGCGCTCGCGGCGACCCTGCGCGAGATCGTCCGGCGCCACGAGTCGCTACGGACCTTCTTCGCCGTCCGGGACGGCCGGCCCGTGCAGGTGATCGCGCCCGCCGCGCACCTGGCCTTGCCCGTCGTGGACCTCGGAGACTTGGCGCCCACTTTGCGTGAGGCCGAGGTCCGCGAGCTGGCGGCGGCGGAATCGCAGCGCCCCTTCGACCTGCGCCGGACGCCCATGCTGCGCGCTCTGCTGGTCCGCCTTGATCCGGCGGAGCACGCGCTGCTCGTCACCCTGCATCACATCGCTTCGGACGCCTGGTCCACCGGGGTGCTGGTGCGGGAGATGGCCGCTCTCTATCAGGCCCTGGCGAAGGGAGAGCCCTCGCCTCTGCCCGAGCTGCCCGTCCAGTACGCGGACTTCGCGGTCTGGCAGCGCGGCTGGCTACAAGGCGAGGTGCTCGCCGCGCAGCTCGCCTACTGGCGTGACCTCCTCGCTGGCGCCCCGGTTCTTCAGCTCGCGACCGACCGGCCCCGCAAGGCGCTGCAAAACTATCGCGGCGCCGACCTTCCCTTTGCGCTTCCGGCGGCGACGAGCACAGGAGTGCGCTCCCTGTCGCGGCAGCGTGGCGTCACCCCCTTCATGGTCCTGCTGGCCGGCTTCGAGGCCCTGCTCCAGCGCTACACCGGCCAGAGCGACGTGATCGTGGGCAGCACCATCGCCAACCGCACCCGCCGTGAGCTGGAAGGCCTCATCGGCTTCTTCATCAATACCCTGGCGCTGCGCGCGGACCTCGCCGGGGATCCCACTTTCGCGGACTTCCTGACCCGGGTGAGGGAGTCCGCCCTGGGGGCCTACGCCCATCAGGATCTACCGTTCGAGAAGCTGGTGGCCGAGCTGCAGCCCGAGCGGGACCTCTCCCGCTCGCCGGTGTTCCAGGTGCTGTTCCAGCTCCAGAACGCGCCCGTCGAGGCGGTCGATCTGCCGGGCCTCGAGCTGCGGCCGTTCGGGTCCGGCGGGCAGACGGCGAAGTTCGAGCTGGTGCTCAACCTGTTCGAGGCCGGCCCCGGCTTTCTGGGGATGCTGAAGTACAACACCGACCTGTTCGAGCCGGCGACGGCGGCGCGCCTCGTCCGTCATTTCGAGGCGCTGATGGCGGGCGCCGTGGCGGAACCGTCGCGGCTGCTCTCCGAGCTGCCTCTCCTCTCTCTGGATGAAGAGCACCAACTGGCCCATGAGTGGAACGACGCTCCCTGCGAGTCGCTGGGCGAGGCCTGTCTGCACCAGCGGTTCGCCGCCATGGCGGCGCGCACCCCCGAGTCCGTGGCGGTGACCTGCGATGGCGAGCGGCTGACCTACGGCGATCTCGACCGGCGGGCCAATCAGCTCGCCCGGCATCTGGTGCGGCTGGGGGTCGTCCCCGGCGATTTGGTGGGCGTTTGCCTGGAGCGGTCGCCGAGGATGGTGGTGGCGATCCTCGGCGCGCTCAAGGCCGGCGCGGCCTACGTGCCGCTCGACCCCGCGTACCCCCGCGAGCGGCTGGCCTTTCTGTTGGCCGACAGCCGGCCGCCGGTGCTGATCACCGAGGAGGCCCTGATCGCCGATCTGCCGGCGCCCGAAGCCTCCACGCGGGTCCTCGCCATGGACCGGGATTGGGAGCTGATCGCGCGCGAGAAGACGACTGATCCCGAGGCCGCCGTGTCGGCGGATCATCCGGCGTACGTCATCTACACCTCGGGCTCGACAGGCCAGCCCAAGGGCGTGGTGGTGCGCCACGGCAACGCGATGCGCCTGTTCACGGCCACCGACCGGTGGTTCGGCTTCGGGCCGGAGGACGTCTGGACGCTTTTCCACTCCTACGCCTTCGACTTCTCGGTGTGGGAGATTTGGGGGGCCCTGCTCTACGGCGGCCGGCTGGTGGTGGTGCCCTACTGGGTGAGCCGCTCGCCGGAGGCGTTCTACGAGCTCGTGCGCGGCGAGCGGGTCACCGTCCTCAACCAGACGCCGTCGGCTTTCCGGCAGCTCCTCTGGGCCGAGGAGGCGGCGCTGGCCGGAGCGGCTCCCGATCTCGCCCTGCGCTACGTGGTCTTCGGCGGCGAGGCGCTGGAGCCGGCGAGCCTGGCGCCCTGGTTCGCGCGGCACGGCGACGAGCGGCCGCGGCTGATCAACATGTACGGCATCACCGAGACCACGGTCCACGTCACCTGGCGGCAGGTGGGCCGGCAGGACGCCGGCCGGACGGTGAGCGCCGTCGGCTGCCCGATCCCCGATCTCGGGGTCTATCTGCTCGACTCCTCGCTGCGGCCGGTGCCGGTCGGAGTCGCCGGGGAGATTCACGTCGGCGGCGCCGGCCTGGCCCTGGGCTACCTGGCACGGCCCGAGCTGACGGCGGAGCGGTTCGTGCCGAACCCGTTCGGCGAGCCGGGCTCGCGGCTGTACAGAAGCGGCGACCTGGCCCGGCGCCTGCCCGACGGCGACCTTGAGTACCTGGGGCGGATCGACCACCAGGTCAAGATCCGCGGCTTCCGCATCGAGCTGGGGGAGATCGAATCGGCTCTGGCGCGCCACCCGGGAGTGCGCGAGGCGGTGGTGCTGGCGGTCGAGGACGGGGAGAGTCCGGGCGACCGGCGGCTGGTGGCCTGGGTGGTGCCGGCGGCCGGAGAGGCGCCCGCGCTGTCGGAGCTGCGTGGCTTCCTCGCCCGCAGCCTGCCCGACTACATGCTCCCCTCGGCCCTGGTGCCCCTGGCCTCGCTGCCGCTCACGCCGCATGGCAAGGTGGACCGCCGGGCGCTGCCCGAGCCCGGCATGGAACGCCCGCAGGCCGCGGACCTCATCGCGCCGCGCACCGCGCTGGAGACTTTCGTCGCCGGAGTGTGGCTGGAGGTCCTGAAGCTCGAACAGGTCGGAGTGAAGGACGACTTCTTCGAGCTGGGGGGCAACTCGATCCTGGGGGCGGTGCTGATCAACCGGCTCCAGCAGGAGCTGGGCGAGATCGTCCAGGTGGTCGTCATCTTCGACCATCCGACCGTGGAGTCGCTGGCCGCCTACCTGGCCGCTGAGCATCCGGCAGCGGTCGAGCGCCGGCTCGGTCAGGGCGTGGCAGGCAGGCCGCTCGTCGTCGAGCAGGCCGCGGAGCAGATCAACGAGGCGAAGCTCGCCCGCTTCCGCGAGCTGATCCGGCCGCGGTCGGCGGCCCGGGTGCGCAAGAACCGCCGGGCGGTGTTCGTGCTGTCGCCGCCGCGCTCGGGCTCGACCCTGCTGCGGGTGATGCTGGCCGGCCATCCGAAGCTGTTCGCGCCGCCGGAGCTGGAGCTCCTGTCCTTCAACACGCTACGGGAACGCAGCGCCGCCTTCAGTGGGCGTGACAGCTTCTGGCTGGAAGGAGCGATCCGGGCGGTAATGGAGATCCGCGGCTGTGGTCCCGACGAAGCCCGCGAGATCCTTGCCGATTATGAACGGGAGGATCTGACGACGGCGGCATTCTACGGCCGTCTGCAGGAATGGTTGGGCGACCGCATGCTGGTGGACAAGACGCCGTCCTACGCGCTCGATCCCGCGGTGCTGCGCAAGGCGGAGGAGACCTTCGAGGAGCCGCTGTACATCCATCTGATCCGCCACCCGGCGGGGATGATCCACTCCTTCGTGGAGGCGAAGCTGGATCAGATCTTCTTCCGTCACGAGCACGGCTTTTCCCGCCGCGAGCAGGCGGAGCTGATCTGGCTGGCCAGCCATCAGAACATCGAGGAGTTCCTGGCGGACGTTCCGGCCCACCGCCAGCATCCGATTCGTTTCGAGAACCTGGTGCGCGCTCCCGAGCCTTTGCTGCGGCAGATTTGCCGCTTTCTCGGGCTGGAATACGACCCGGCCATGGCCAAGCCGTACGAGACCGGTTCGGCGCGCATGACGGACGGTCCCCATGCCGAGTCGCGCATGTTGGGGGATGTGAAGTTCCACGATCACTCCGGAGTGGACGCTAGAGTGGCCGAGCGTTGGCGCGCGGCGGTTCCCGAATCGTCCCTGGCCGAGGCGACCCTCGACATGGCTCGCCGGCTCGGCTACGAAATGACGGCGGCCGAAGAGCAGGACGGGCGAAAGCTCCTGCCACCCCTGCGGCCCGCGGCGCGAGAGGGAGATCTGCCGCTTTCCTATGCCCAGGAGCGCCTGTGGTTCCTGGATCAGCTCCAGCCCGGATCTTCCGCCTATAACGTGCCGTACGCTGTTCGTCTCACCGGCCGGCTCGACGTCGCCGCGCTGGCGGCTACCCTGCGAGAGATCGTCCGCCGCCACGAGGCTCTGCGCACCGGTTTCACGATACGCGACGGACAACCGGTGCAGGTGATCGCACCTGCCGTGGAGCTGTCCTTTCCGCGAGTGGAGCTCGGTGGGCTTTCCCCTCATCAGGGTAAGGCGGAGGTCGGCGAGCTGGCCGTGGCGGAGGCGCTGCGCCCCTTCGACCTGCGACGGGCGCCGATGGTGCGCGCCCTGCTGATCCGCCTGACGGAGCTGGAACATGTCCTGCTTCTCACCCTGCACCACATTGCCGCGGACGGTTGGTCGGTCGGGGTGCTGGTGGGGGAGATGGCGGCCCTCTATCGAGCGTTCTCCCAGAGAGAGCCCTCGCCCCTTCCCGAGCTGCCGGTCCAGTATGCCGACTTCGCGGTCTGGCAGCGCGGCTGGCTGCAAGGGGAAGCACTGGCGGAGCAGATCGCCTACTGGCGGGACCGCCTTGCCGGAGTGCCCGTTCTCCAGATCGCCACCGACCGGCCGCGGACGGCCCTCCAGGGCTATCGCGGCGCCGACCTCTCCTTCCAGCTCCCCGCCGAGGTGAGCGAAGCCGTTCGCGTTCTGGTGCAACAGCGGCGGGCGACGCCATTCATGGTCCTGCTGGCAGGCTTCGCAGCGCTGCTCCAACGCTACACGGGCCAGGACGACCTGATCGTGGGCTCGACCATCGCCAACCGGACCCGCCGTGAGATCGAGGGGCTGATCGGCTTTTTCATCAACACCCTGGCGCTACGTGCGGATCTCTCTGGAGATCCCGCCTTCGAGGACCTCGTGGCCCGGGTGAGGGAGTTGTCCCTCGGGGCTTATGCCCATCAAGACCTGCCTTTCGAAAAACTGGTGGCCGAGCTGCAGCCGGACCGGGACCTTTCCCGGTCGCCGCTGTTCCAGGTCCTGTTCCAGCTCCAGAACGCGCGTGCCGAGACGGTGGCGCTTCCAGGCCTCGAGCTCAGTCCTCTGGGCGTCGGCGGGCAGACGGCGAAGTTCGATCTGGTGCTCAACCTGTTCGAGGCCGCGACTGGTTTCGCCGGGGTCCTGAAGTACAACACCGACCTTTTCGAGCCTGCCACGGCGGCTCGCCTCGTCCGCCATTTCGGAGCGCTGCTGGCGGGGGCGGTCGCGGTCCCTCAGCGGCCGCTTTCCGAGTTGCCGCTTCTCTTCCCGGCCGAGCGGCACCAACTCGCTCTGGAGTGGAACGGCACGACCGCCGAGTCCTGGGACAAGACCTGCCTGCACGAGCGCTTCGCCCGTCAGGCGGCTCGGTCCCCCGAGTCCGTGGCGGTGACCTGCGGTGAGGAACGCCTGACCTACGGCGAGCTCGACCGGCGGGCCAATCAGCTCGCCCGGCACCTGATGCGCCTGGGGGTCGAAGCGGGAAACTCCGTCGGCATCTGCCTGGAACGATCGCTGGAGATGGTGGTGGCCATCCTCGGCACGCTCAAGGCCGGCGCGGCGTACGTGCCGCTCGATCCCGCCTACCCGGGCGAACGGCTGGCCTTCCTGTTGGCCGACAGCCGGCCGCCGGTGCTGATCACCCAGGAGTTGCTGATCGCGGATCTGCCGGCGCCCGAAGCCACCACGCGGATTCTCGCTCTCGATCGTGACGGCGAGCTGATCGCTCGCGAGCAGGCGACGGACCCGAGTGTCCCGGTGTCAGCAAGTCACCCGGCGTACGTCATTTACACCTCGGGCTCGACGGGCCAGCCCAAGGGCGTGGTGGTGCGCCATGGCAACGCGATGCGCCTGTTCACGGCCACCGACCGATGGTTCGGCTTCGGGCCGCGGGACGTCTGGACGCTCTTCCACTCCTATGCCTTCGACTTCTCGGTGTGGGAGATCTGGGGAGCCCTGCTCTACGGCGGCCGGCTGGTGGTGGTGCCCTACTGGGTGAGCCGCTCGCCGGAGGCTTTCTACGAGCTTGTCCGTAGTGAGCGGGTCACCGTGCTCAACCAGACGCCGTCGGCTTTCCGGCAGCTCCTCTGGGCCGAGGAGGCGGCGCTGGCCGGTGCGTCTCCCGATCTCGCCCTGCGCTACGTGGTCTTCGGCGGCGAGGCTCTGGAGCCGGCGAGCCTGGCGCCCTGGTTCGCTCGCCACGGCGACGAGCGGCCGCGGCTGATCAACATGTATGGCATCACCGAGACGACGGTGCACGTGACTTGGCGGCCGGTGGGCCGGCAGGACGCCGGCCGCGCGGTGAGCGCCGTCGGCTGCCCGATTCCGGATCTCGGGGTTTACCTGCTCGACTCCGCGCTACGGCCAGTGCCGGTCGGCGTACCGGGCGAGATCCACGTCGGCGGCGCCGGTCTGGCTCAGGGCTACCTGGGGCGGCCGGAGCTGACGTCGGAGCGGTTCGTGCCGAACCCGTTCGGCGAGCCGGGCTCGCGGCTGTACCGTAGCGGCGACCTGGCCCGGCGCCTGCCGGACGGCGACCTGGAGTACCTGGGGCGGATGGACCATCAAGTCAAGATCCACGGCTTCCGCATCGAGCTGGGGGAGATCGAATCGGCTTTGGTGCGCCACGCGGCAGTGCGCGAGGCGGTGGTGCTGGCGGTCGAGGACGGGGAGAGTCCGGGGGAACGGCGGCTGGTGGCCTGGGTGGTGCCGGCCGAGGGGGAGACGCCCGCGCTCTCGGAGTTGCGCGGCTTCCTCGCCCGCAGCCTGCCCGACTACATGCTCCCCTCGGCCCTGGTGTCGCTGGCCGCGCTGCCGCTGACGTCCCACGGCAAAGTGGACCGCGGGGCGCTGCCCGCCCCCACGACGCAAGGGCCGTCGTCTTCGGCGGACTCGGAGCCGCGCACGGAGTTGGAGTCGTTCGTCGCCGGCCTGTGGCGGGAAGTGCTGAAGGTCGAGCGGGTCGGGGTTCGCGACGACTTCTTCGAGCTCGGCGGCAACTCGATCAGCGGTGCGGTGCTGATCAACCGGTTGCAGCAGGAGCTGGCCGAGATCGTCCAGGTGGTCGTCATCTTCGACCACCCGACCGTGGAGTCGCTCTCCGCCTACCTGGCGGCGGAGCATCCGGCGGCGGTGGTGCGCCGGCTGGGTGCCGAGGCGGCCGGCCGCCCTCTCAATGCGCTGGTTCTCGACTCGCCGATTGACGAGGAGAAATTGGCGCTGTTCCGCACCCTGGTGCAACCGCTCCCGCCACAGCCTGCTCCGCTCCGCAGGAACCCGAGGGCGATCTTCGTGCTGTCGCCGCCGCGCTCAGGCTCGACGCTGCTGCGGGTCATGCTGGCCGGCAATCCGAATCTGTTCGCACCGCCGGAGCTGGAGCTTCTCTCCTTCAACACGCTGCGCGAGAGGAGCGCGGCCTTCAGCGGGCGGGACAGCTTCTGGCTGGAGGGGGCGATTCGCGCCGTGATGGAGATCCGTGGCTGCGGTCCGGAAGAGGCGCGCGCGATCCTCGACGAGTGCGAGTTGGAGGACCTGACCACGGCCGAGCTCTACGGCCGCATGCAGGAGTGGCTGGGCGACAGAATCCTGGTCGACAAGACCCCCTCGTACGCCCTCGATCCAGCCATCCTGCGGCGGGCCGAGGAAACCTTCAAGGAGCCCCTCTATATCCATCTCATCCGCCACCCGGGTGGCATGATCCGCTCTTTCGTGGAAGCCAAGCTCGACCAGATCTTCTTCCGCCGCGAGCACGGCTTCTCCCGCCGCGAGCTGGCGGAGCTCATCTGGCTGGCCAGCCATCAGAACGTCGAGGAGTTCCTGGGCGAGATCCCGTCCGAGCGCCAGCACTGGGTGCGCTTCGAAGATCTGCTGCGCGAGCCGGAGGCGGTGCTGCACGGCCTCTGCGATTTCCTGGGCGTGGAGTTCGGCCCGGCGATGGCCATGCCCTACCAGGCCGGCTCGGCCCGCATGACGGACGGCCCCCACGCGGAGTCGCGCATGCTGGGAGACGTCAAGTTCCACGAGCATTCCGGAGTGGATGCGGGGGTGGCGGAGCGCTGGCGGGCGGACATCCCGGAATCTTCGCTGGGCGAGGCGACGCGGCGGATGGCCGCGGGGCTCGGGTACGAGCTCGAAGCGGCGGAGCAGGCCTGGCAACCGATCGAGCCGGGTGCCTGGAGCGAGGGCGACGAGCTGCCTCTCTCTTTCGCGCAGGAACGGCTCTGGTTCCTCGATCAGCTCGACCCCGGAAGCCCGGTCTACAACATCGCCATGGCGCTGCGCTTGGTGGGGCGGCTCGACGTTGCCGTGCTCAGACGGGTGCTCACCGAAATCGTGCGGCGCCACAGCGTGCTGCGTTCTCGCTTTGGAGTGATGGGCCAGAGCGCCGTGCAGCGGGTGGCACCCGCCGCGGCCGTCGAGATCCCTGTCGTGGACCTCTCAGCCCTGCCGGAAGCGTTGCAGGGCGAGGAGGTCCGCCTTCAGGTGGCCGCCGAGGCACGCCTGCCCTTCGACCTCGTGCAGGGACCCATGCTGCGCGCGGTCCTGCTGCGGGTCGCCGGGCAGGAGCACGTGGCGCTCTTCGCCATGCACCATATCGCGAGCGACGGCTGGTCGATGGGGGTGCTGGTCCGCGAGGTCGCGGCTCTCTATCCCGCCTTCTCGGCTCTGCGGCCCTCGCCGTTGCCCGAGTTGCCCATCCAGTATGCCGACTACGCGCTCTGGCAGCGCCAGTGGCAAAAGAGCGGGGCCCTGGAGGAGCAACTCGCCTACTGGCGCGGAAGGCTCGCCGGCGCCCCCCCGGTTCTCGCGCTGCCGACGGACCGGCCGCGCCCCGCCGTGCAGCGGTTCCGTGGTGACCGGCACTCATCCTTCTTCGCCGCCGAATCGTTGGCGAGCCTGCGGCAGGCCGGCCAGGGCCGCGGGGCCACTCTGTTCATGACCCTGGCCGCGACCTTCGCCGCCTTCCTGTACCGGCTGACGGATCAAGAGGATCTGGTGCTCGGCACCCCCACGGCCAACCGCGGCCGTACCGAGCTCGAGGGCCTGATCGGCTTCTTCGTCAACACTCTGGTGCTACGGGCCGACCTGTCGGGACGGCCGACCGTGCTCGACCTGCTGACCCGCATGCGGACCTCGGTTCTGGGGGCCTTCGCCAACCAGGACACACCGTTCGAAAAGCTGGTCGACGAGCTGAAGCCGGAGCGCAGCCTCAGTCACTCGCCGTTGTTCCAGGTGATGATCTCGCTGCAGAATGCCTCGACCGAGGTGCTGGAGCTGCCGGGGCTGGAGCTGCGGCCCGTCGAGCGGGACCACGAGATCTCCAAGTTCGACCTCACGCTGACCATGACCGAGAGCGTGAGAGGGCTCCACACCCAGTGGCGTTTCAACTCCGAGCTGTTCGACCGGAGCACGATCGCGCGGCTGGCCGAGCACTTCCGGATCTTCGTGGAGGCCGCCGCGGCTCATCCCGGCGCGCTCGTCGCCGAGTTGCCTCTCCTCGGCGAGCAGGAGCAGCGGCAGATCCTGGCCGGCTGGTGCCGGGGTGAGGTGCGCCGCCTCACGGCCCGCTGCCTGCACCAGATGGTCGAAGAGCAGGCCGCGACACGGCCGGACGCCGTGGCCCTGGTCTCCGAGCACGGCGAGCTCTCCTATGCCGAGCTCGACCGCCGGGCCAATCGGCTGGCCTACCGCCTGCGGCGGCTGAGGGTAGGACCGGAGGTGATCGTCGGTCTGTGCGCGGAGCGCTCGCCGGAAATGATCGTGGGGCTGATCGCCGTGCTCAAGGCCGGCGGCGCCTACCTGCCCCTCGATCCGGCCTATCCGCCGGAGCGCCTGGCCTGGCTGCTCGCCGACTCCGGCGTGCCGGTGCTGCTGACGCAGAGAGGCCTCCTGGCAGGCCTGGCGCCCCATGGCGCCACCACGATTCTGCTGGAAGACGCCTTGGAGGGCGAGGCCGAGGCAGACCTGCCGCCGCTCTCAGGGCCCGAGAACCTGGCCTACGTGATCTACACCTCGGGCTCCACGGGAACGCCCAAGGGGGTTCTGGTCTCCCATCGCGGCTTGGACAACCTGGCGGAGGCCCAGAACCGTTTGTTCGAGGTGGGCCTTGAGAGCCGCGTCCTGCAGTATGCCTCGATGAGCTTCGACGCCTCGGTCTCCGAGATCGCCATGGCGTTTCGCGCCGGAGCGGCGCTGGTTCTGGCTTCCCGGGGGGCGCTGGTGGGGCCCGAGCTGATCGATCTGCTGCGCGAGCAGCGGATCACGACCGTGACTCTGCCGCCGACCGTCCTGGCGGCCCTGCCGGAAGCGGACCTGCCGGCGTTGCGCACGCTGGTGGTGGCGGGCGAGGCCTGTCCCGTCGATCTGGCCCGGCGCTGGGCCGCCGGCCGCCTTCTGGTCAACGCCTACGGCCCTACCGAGACCACGGTTTGCGCCACGGGCTGGATCTACGACGGCGGTGAGCGGCTGCTCGCCGGCCGCCCTATCCAGAACATGGAGGCCTATGTTCTCGACCCGGCAGGTCTGCCGGCGCCGGCCGGTGTGCCCGGAGAGCTGTTGGTGGGCGGTATCGGCCTCGCTCGCGGGTATCGCGGCCGGCCCGACCTGACGGCCGAACGGTTCGTACCCCATCCCTTCGCCACGACTTCAGGCGAGCGGCTCTATCGCACCGGCGATCTCGTCCGCTTCACGGCGGGAGGCGATCTCGATTTCATGGGGCGTATCGACCATCAGGTCAAGATCCGCGGCGTCCGGGTCGAGCTGGGCGAGGTGGAATCGGTTCTGCTGGAGCAGCCTGGAGTCAGGGAGGCCGTGGTCGTCGCCCGCCAGGACGGCTCCGGACCGGCCCGGCTCGTGGCCTACATCGTGCCTGCGGAAGGCCTGGCGTTGGACGGAGCCGCGCTGCGCGCCGCCCTCGCCGCCGTGCTGCCCGAGGCGCTGGTGCCATCCGCGGTGGCGGTGCTCCCGGCGCTGCCGCTCACCCCCAACGGAAAAGTGGACCGCAAGGCGTTGCCGGCCCCCGAGGGGACGGGAGCCTCGAAGGACGGCGTGGCGCCGCGGACGGAGCTAGAGCGGTTCCTCGTGGGGCTTTGGCAGGAAGCGCTGGGAGTCGCGAGCATCGGGGTCCACGACGACTTCTTCGCTCTGGGCGGCAACTCGATCACCGGCGCCATGTTCGTCAATCGCCTGCAACGGGAGCTGGGCGAGATCGTCCACGTGGTGGTGATGTTCGACGCTCCGACCGTGGCGAAGCTGGCCGCCTACCTGACGGAGAACTATCCCGAGGCGATGGCGCGGCTGTTCGGCGCCGAGGTTCTCGGAGAGCGGCGGGCGCAGGCCTGGCTGGAGCGGATCGACGAGGACCGGATCGAGGCCTTCCGTGCTCTGATTCCTCCGCTTCCGTCCATCCCGCCGGGTGAGGCGGCCGCCGTGAAGAATCCGCCGGCGGTCTTCGTCCTGTCGCCCCCACGGTCGGGCTCGACCTTGCTGCGCGTGATGCTGGCCGGCAACCCGCGCCTCTTCGCGCCGCCGGAACTGGAGCTGCTGTCATTCCACAGCCTGGCGCAGCGCCGGGAGGCCTTCCCGGGGCGCAACAGCTTCTGGCTGGAGGGCGTCACCCGGGCGGTGATGGAGATCCGCCACGGCTCCGCCGAGGAGGCCGAGGCGCTGCTCGCCGGGTTGGAGAGCCAGGGGACGACCACCCGCGAGCTCTACCGCCTGATGCAGGAGTGGATCGGTGACCGCATCCTGGTGGACAAGACCCCCTCCTACGCGCTGGAGCCCGGAGTCCTGCGGCGAGCCGAGGAGATTTTCGCGAACGCCCGCTACATCCATCTGCTGCGCCATCCCTACGGCATGATCCGTTCCTTCGAGGAGGCGAAGCTGGAGCAGGTCTTCTTCCGCCATCCGCACTCCCTGCCGCGCCGCGAGCTGGCGGAGCTGATCTGGTGGTTGAGTCAGCGCAACATCCTCGATTTCCTGCGCGAGGTGCCGCTCGACCGCCAGCTCCGGGTGCGCTTCGAGGATCTGGTGGCGAACCCGGAGGGCGAGCTGCGGGGAATCTGCGAGTTCCTGGGCATCGAATACCACCCGGCGATGGCCGAGCCCTACGCGGACAAGGCGAAGCGCATGACCGACGGCATTCACTCCTGGTCGCGCATGCTGGGCGACGTCAAGTTCCATCAGCACAGCGGCGTCGATCGCTCGACGGCCGAACGCTGGCGGGACGAGATCAAGGAGGACTTCCTCGGCGACGTGACCTGGAAGATGGCCGAGGGGCTCGGCTATCCGCCGGAGCGGCAGGGCGAGGGAAACTGGATCCCGATCGTCGCAGCACCCATCGAGCCGGGCCGTCCGTACCCTCTCTCCTTCGCCCAGGAGCGGCTGTGGATCCTCGATCGCATGGACCCGGGAAGCCATGCCTACAACATCCCCGTCGGCGTTCGCCTGGAGGGCCGGCTGGTCACCGGCGCTCTCGCCGCGGCCTTGGGCGAGATCGTGCGGCGGCACGCGGTGCTGCGCTCCGTCCTCACCGAAGCCGGCGGCGAGCCTGCCCAGGTCGTGCAGCCCGTCCGGGCCGTCCTGCCGCCGCTCGTGGATCTGGAGGGGCTGGATGCCGCGGCGCGCGAGGCCGAGACCCGGCGTCTCGCGCGGCAGCTTGCGCGGCAGCCCTTCGACTTGGAGCGCGGGCCGATGCTGCGCGCCGTCCTGGTGCGGCTGGGCGCCGAGGAGCACGCGGCGTTCTTCACCATGCACCACGTGGCCAGCGACGGCTGGTCGATGGGAGTTCTCATCCGCGAGCTGTCGGCGCTCTACGCCGCCTTCAGCGCGGGGAGGCCTTCGCCCCTGCCGGAGCTCGCCATTCAGTACGCCGACTACGCCCGCTGGCAGCGAGAGTGGCTCACCGGGCCGGTCCTCGCCGGACAACTCGCCCATTGGCGGCAGGAGCTGAGGGGCCTTGCCACCTTGCAGCTTCCCACCGACCGGCCCAGGCCGCCGGTGCAGACGTTCCGCGGCGCGGTGCGTAGCCTCGCCGTGCCCGGCGCCACGGCCAGGGCGCTCAAGGCTCTCGGCCAGCGCGACGGCGCGACGTCCTTCATGGTTCTCCTCGCCGCCTTCGCGGCGCTGCTCCAGCGCTACTCGGGACAGGACGACGTGGCCGTGGGCACGCCGATGGCCAACCGGTCGTGGCCTCAGCTCGAGGAGCTGATCGGTTTCTTCGTCAACACCCTCGTGGTGCGCACCGACCTCTCCGGCGCCCCGAGCTATGGGGAGTTGCTGAGCCGGGTCCGCGCCAAGGCGCTGGCGGCCTACGCCCACCAGGAGGTGCCATTCGAAAAGGTGGTCTTCGAGCTGCAACCCGAGCGCAACCTGTCGACCTCACCGCTGTTCCAGGTGATGTTCATGATGCAGAACCTCCCCATGGGACGTCTGGACCTTCCGGGTCTCACCCTGCGGCCGCTGGCGATGGAAGCCGGGGCGACCAAGTTCGACCTGACGCTCACCATGGTCGAGCGCCCGGACGGCTTGGCCGGGAGCCTCGCCTACAACGTCGACCTGTTCGACCGTGCCACGATCGACCGAATGGCAGGGCACCTCCAGGAGCTGCTGGCGGCGGTCGTATCAGAGCCTGCTCGCAGCCTCTCGGAGATCTCGTTGATGCCGGCGTCGGAGCGGCGGCAGGTCGTGGTGGAGTGGAATGCCACGGCCCGCGAGGTGCCGGCGGGTTGTGTCCATGAATGGATTGCCGCCCAGGCCGCGCGGACGCCGGAGGCGGTCGCCGTGGTGTTCGGCGGCGAGTCGCTGACGTACCGTCAGCTCGACCGGCGGGGCAACGGGCTGGCACTGAGTCTTCTGGAACAGGGAGTGGGGCCGGAAGTGCGGGTGGGCATCGCTGTGGAACGGTCGCTGGAGATGGTTATAGCCCTGCTGGGAGTGCTGAAGGCAGGAGGCACCTACGTGCCTCTCGACCCTTCCTATCCGGCGGAGCGTCTGGCCTTCATGAAGCAGGATGCCGGTCTGGCGATGGTGCTGACGGATCTTGCCGATCTCCCCGAGGTCGCGAGAGCTCCCCGCAGTGGCGTGGGACCGGACAACGCCGCCTACGTGATCTACACCTCGGGGTCGACGGGCCGGCCCAAGGGGGTGCAGATTCCCCATGTCGCGCTAGCCAACTTCCTGACCTCCATGGCAGAGGAGCCTGGGTTGATGCCGGACGACCGGCTGTTGGCGGTGACCTCGCTGTCGTTCGACATCGCCGGGCTGGAGCTGTACCTGCCTCTCATGGTGGGCGGCACGGTCGTATTGGCGAGACGTGACGACGCTGCCGACGGTCGTCGTCTCCAAACGCTGATGGCGGAGCACGGCGTGACCGTGCTCCAGGCTACGCCGGCGACCTGGAGACTGCTGCTGGAGTCGGGCTGGCAAGGCGGCGCAGGCTTGAAGGCCCTGTGCGGCGGCGAGGCCCTGTCGCCGGTGCTGGCGACGGCCCTGCGGCAGCGGGTGGGCTCGCTGTGGAACGTCTATGGACCGACGGAGACGACGGTCTGGTCGACGGTGGAGAAGATCCGTAGCGATGAGCCGATCCTGATCGGCCGTCCCATCGCCAACACCGAGGCGTACGTGCTGGATGCTGCCGGGCAGCCGGTGCCGGTGGGCGTGCCCGGGGAACTGCTGTTGGGTGGCGCGGGCTTGGCTCGGGGGTACTTGGCGAGGCCGGAGCTGACGGCGGAGAAGTTCGTGCCCAATCCGTTCGGCACCGCCGGCTCGCGGCTGTACCGGACGGGCGATCTGGCGCGGTACCGTGAAGACGGCGCGCTGGAGTGCCTGGGCCGCATCGACACCCAGGTGAAGGTGCGCGGTTTCCGCATCGAGCTGGGAGAGATCGAAGCGGCGATCGGGAGTCACCCCGAGGTGGCCTCGGCCGTGGTGGTGGCGCGGGAGGAAACGCTGGTGGCCTACGTGGTGCCGCGGCGCCCCGGGACCGGCCTCTCGGCGGAGCTGCGGGACTGGGTGCTGCGAAGACTGCCGGAGTACATGGTGCCGTCGTCCTGGGTGTCGCTCGCGGAGCTGCCGCTCACCCCCAACGGCAAGGTGGACAGGAAGGCCTTGCCCGAGCCGATTTCCGAGGCGGGAGGCGAGGCGGCACTGCGCACGCCCACGGAGGAGGTGCTGGCCGGCATCTGGGCCCGGGTTCTGGGTCTGGAGAGCGTTGGCGCGGAGGACCGCTTCTTCCACCTCGGCGGCCACTCGCTGCTGGCCACGCAGGTGATCTCGCGGGTACGGGAGGCCTTCGGAGTCGAGCTGCCGCTGCGGCAGATCTTCGAGACGCCGACTCTGGCGGGTCTGGCGCGAGCGATCGACACGGCGCGAACCGGCGATTTCTCGGCGCCGCCCCTGGTGCCGGTGCCGCGAGAGGAGAGCCTGCCGCTCTCCTTCGCCCAGCAGCGTCTCTGGCTGCTCGATCAGTTGGCACCGGGCAATCCGTTCTACAACCTGCCAGGAGCGCTGCGGCTCACCGGTGAGTTGGACGTCCAAGCTTTGCGGTCTGCCGTGCGGGAGGTCGTGCGGCGTCACGAGACATTGCGCACGGGCTTCGCCAGCGTCGACGGCACGCCGGTGCAGGTGATCGATCCGGCCCTGGCGATGGAGCTGCCTCTTGAAGACCTGAGCGAGTTACCCCCCGAGGAGCGGGAAGCGAAGGCGCGTCAGCGGGCGGCGGAGGTGGCGCGCCAGCCGTTCGACCTGTCGCAGCCACCGCTGCTGCGGGTAGCCCTGCTGAAGCTGGACGACCGCGAGCACGCGCTGCTGTTCGCGATGCATCACATCATCTCGGACAACTGGTCACTGCGCGTGCTGATGGGCGAGGTGGCGCGTCTCTACGCGGCTTTCGCCCAGGGCGAGTCGTCACCCTTCGCGGAGCTGCCGGTGCAGTACGCGGACTTCGCGGTCTGGCAGCGGAGCTGGTTGCAGGGCGAGGCCCTGGAGCGCCAGCTCGGCTACTGGGAGGAGAGCCTGGCCGGAGCGCCGGTGGTGGAGCTGCCCACGGACCGGCCGCGCCCGCCGGTGCAGAGCTTCCACGGCGCCACCTACCGGGCAGTATTGCCCGCCGGGCTGTCGAGATCCGTCTCGGCCCTGGCGCGGGACCGGGGCGTCTCGCCGTTCATGGTGCTTCTCGGCACGTTCCAGTCCTTGGTGAGCCGCTACTCGGGTCAGGAGGACGTGGTGGTCGGCACGCCGATCGCCAACCGGACGCGGTCGGAGCTGGAGGGATTGATCGGCTTCTTCGTCAATACCCTGGTGCTGCGCACGGATCTGAGCGGCGATCCCGTGGTGTCGCTGCTTCTGCCGCGTGTGCGGGAGACGGCTCTGGGTGCCTACGCCCACCAGGATCTGCCGTTCGAGTATCTGGTGGAGCGTCTCCAGCCGCGGCGAGACCTGTCGCGCAACCCGCTGTTCCAGGTGATGCTCAACCTCCTCAACGCGCCGGTGGAGCGGATGGAGTCGGGGAGCTTGACGCTGTCGCCGTTCGAGTCTCAGGGTGGCACGTCGCTGTTCGATCTCCAGGTCTACGTGCGCGAGACCTCCGACGGGCTGTCGACGGGCTGGGAGTACGCCACGGACCTGTTCGACGCCGCCACGATGGAGCGCCTGGCTCGGCACTTTGGAAATCTTTTGGAAGGATTGGTAAACCGTCCGGAGGCTCGCCTTTCCGAGCTGCCGATGCTCTCCAAAGTGGAGAGCGATCAGCTTCTGGTGGATTGGAACGCCACCGCTCGGTCGGTGCCGTCCGGCTGCGTCCACGAGTGGATCGCGGCGCAGGCGGAACGGACGCCGGACGCGGTCGCCGTGGTGTTCGGCGGCGAGTCGCTGACCTACCGCCAGCTCGACCGGAAGGCGAACGGCTTGGCGCTGCGGCTGCTGGAAGAGGGAGTGGGGCCGGAAGCGCGGGTGGGCATCGCGCTGGAGCGGTCGCTGGAGATGGTTGTGGCGCTGCTCGGTGTCCTCAAAGCTGGTGGCGCCTACGTGCCTCTCGATCCGTCCTACCCGGCGGAGCGTCTGGCGTTCATGAAGCAGGACGCCGGTTTGACGAGGGTGCTGACGGAGCTTGCGGATCTTCCCGAGGTCGCGAGGGGGCCCCGGAGTGGGGTGGGAGCGGACAATGCGGCCTATGTGATCTACACCTCGGGCTCGACGGGCCGGCCCAAGGGGGTACAGATCTCCCACGGCGCTCTGGCCAACTTCCTGACTTCGATGGCGGAGACGCCGGGGCTGACGCCGGACGACCGTCTGCTGGCGGTGACCTCGCTGTCGTTCGACATCACGGGGCTGGAGCTCTATCTGCCGCTGATGGTGGGCAGCCGCATCGTGCTGGCCAGCCGCGAGGACGCCGCGGATGGACGGCGTCTCCAGGCGATGATCGCGGAGAACGGCGTGACCGTGCTCCAGGCGACGCCGGCGACCTGGCGGCTGCTGCTGGAATCAGGCTGGCAGGGCGGCGAAGGCTTGAAGGCACTGTGTGGCGGTGAGGCCTTGTCACCGGTGCTGGCGGCGGCCCTGCGGCAGCGAGTGAGCTCGCTGTGGAACGTCTATGGCCCCACGGAGACGACGGTCTGGTCGACGGTGGAGGAGATCCGGACCGACGGACCGGTCCTGATCGGCCGTCCCATCGCGAACACGGAGGCCTATGTGCTGGACTCTGCCGGGCAGCCGGTGCCGGTTGGAGTCCCCGGAGAGCTGTTGCTGGGCGGCGCGGGCGTGGCCCGGGGCTATCTGGGGCGGCCGGAGCTGACGGCGGAGAAGTTCGTGCCGAATTCCTTCGGCACCGCCGGCTCACGGCTGTACCGGACGGGCGACCTGGCGCGCTACCGCGCAGATGGCGCGCTGGAGTGTCTTGGCCGTATCGACCACCAGGTGAAGGTGCGGGGTTTCCGCATCGAGTTGGGGGAGATCGAAGCGGCGATCGGCAGTCACCCCGAGGTGGCCTCGGCCGTGGTGGTGGCGCGGGAGGAAACGCTGGTGGCCTACGTGGTGCCGCGGCGCCCGGGGGCCGACCTCTCTGCGGAGCTGCGGGACTGGGTGCGGCGGAGCCTGCCGGAGTACATGGTGCCTCCGGTCTGGGTGACGCTCGCCGAGTTGCCGCTCACTCCCAACGGCAAGGTGGATCGCAAGGCTCTGCCGGCACCCGAGGCGAGCCTGGACGCTTCGGTATTCACGGCGGCGCGTACTCCCACCGAGGAGGTTCTGGCGGGCATCTGGGAGCGCGTCCTGGGCCGCGGCGCGGTGGGCGCGCTCGACGACTTTTTCGACCTCGGCGGCCACTCGCTGCTCGCCACCCAGGTCGTTTCCCGCGTCCGCGAGGCTTTCGGCGTGGAGATGCCTCTGCGCCGGGTTTTTGAGGCGCCAACTCTGGAAGGCCTCGCCCGGGCGGTCGAGCAGCTCCGGAGCGCTCACGGCGGCTTCGAGGCGCCGCCCATCGTCCGCATTCCCCGCGACGGCGAGCTTCCCCTCTCGTTCTCGCAACAGCGCGTCTGGATCCTCGACCAGCTCGAAGCCGCGGGCACGGCCTATCACCTGGGGACCGCCGTGCGCCTGCGCGGCGAGCTCGACGTCGCCGCTCTCGGGTCCGCAGTGAGCGGGGTCCTGGAGCGCCACGAGGCCCTGCGCACCACGTTCGTCAGCTCTCATGGCCGGCCCCTCCAGGTCATCGCGCCGCCGACTGGCGTGCCCCTGCCGCAGGTCGATCTACGAGCCCTGCCGGTGGGGAGGCGGGAGGCGGAGGCTCGCCGTGTGACGGGACAGATGGCTCGGCTCCACTTCGACCTGGCCCGCGGGCCGCTGCTGCGTACCGTCCTCGTCACCCTGGATGCCGGAGAGAGCCTGTTCGGATTCACCGTCCATCACATCGTGGCTGACGGCTGGTCGCTCGGCATCCTCATCCGGGAGATCGCGGCCCTCTACCGGGCTGCCGTCGAAGGCTCGGAGACGCCGCTGCCGCCGCTGCCGGCGCAGTATGCCGACTTCGCGGCATGGCAGCGGAGCTGGCTCCAGGGCGAGGTGCTCGACGCTCAGCTCTCCTACTGGAAAGTGCAGCTCGCCCAGCTGCCTCCGGTGCTCCAGCTCACCTTCGACCGTCCCCGCCGGGCCGGCCGCACGACGCCGGCGGGCCGGCGGCGGATCGTCGTTCCGGAGGCTTTGGGGGAGGCGCTACGCAATCTCGGCCGCCGCGGCCAGGCGACTCCGTTCATGACTCTGCTCGCCGGCTTTGCGACCCTGCTGCATCGCTACACCGGCCAGGGCGACATCCCGCTCGGCACGCCGATCGCCAACCGCGAACGGGTCGAGCTGGAGGGCCTGATCGGCTTCTTCGCCAACACGCTGGTGCTGCGCACCGACCTTTCGGGGGACCCGGACTTCCTCGCTCTGCTGGCGCGGACGCGCACCATGGCCCTCGACGCCTATGCTCACCAGGACCTTCCCTTCGAGCGTCTGGTCGAGGAGCTGCAGCCGGATCGGGACCTGGCGGTCAACCCGCTCTTCCAGGTCATGTTCCAGATGCAGAACGTTCCCCAGGCGGGCGCCGAGCTGCCCGGGCTCACGCTTCTGCCCGTGGAGGCCGAGCGTGGAGCCGCGATGTTCGAGCTGGTGCTGGCGCTGCGCGACGCCGGCCGTGGCTTTGGCGGCAGCCTGGAGTTCGATGCGGACCTCTTCGAAGCGACCACCATCGAGCGCCTCGCCGGTCACTGGATGACCTTGCTCGCGGGCGTGGCGGAGCGGCCGGACCTCCCGCTCTCCGGCCTGCCGCTCCTCTCCGCCGCCGAGCGTCACCAGGCCAGCGCCGAGTGGTCGGATTCGGCGGCCGCCTATCCGCGGTCGCTCTGCCTCCCCGAGCTGATCGCGGCGCAGGCCGCACGCATCCCGAACGCCGTGGCCGTCAGCTTCGAGGGACGCCGGCTCACCTATGGCGAGCTGGACGCCCGGGCGGATCGCTTGGCGGCAATCCTTGCCGGTTCTGGCGCCGGGCCGGAGACGCTGGTTGGCGTGTGCGTCGAGCGCTCGCCCGAGATGATCGTGGCCCTGCTGGGCGTCTGGAAGGCTGGGGCCGCCTACGTGCCGATGGATCCCTCCTATCCCGAGGACCGGCTCGTGTACATACTGGAGGATGCCGGAGCCTCGCTGCTCGTCGCCGACGGCGCGGCGCCCGAGCGGCTGCGCACCAGCGTGGCCACGATAGTCCCCATCGACGGCTCGGCCGGCACTGGAGAAGGAAGGCCTGAATTCGGGGCGAGGCCGGAGAACCTCGCCTACATGATCTACACTTCCGGTTCGACGGGACGCCCGAAAGGCGTAGAGATTTCGCACGGAGCATTAGTGAACTTCATGCAGTCGATGAGCGTGCAGCCGGGGCTCGCCGAGCGGGACGTGCTGCTCGCCGTGACCTCGCTTTCCTTCGACATCGCCGGGCTGGAGCTGTTCCTGCCGTTGTTGGCGGGGGGCCGCATCGAGCTGGCGAGCCGCGAGGTGGCGGCCGATGGCCCGCGTCTGCTCGCCCTGCTGCGCGAGTCGGGAGCGACGGTGATGCAGGCGACCCCCGCGACTTGGCATTTGTTGATCGAGGCCGGCTGGCAGGGCGGCGACTCCCTGACTGTGCTGTGCGGCGGCGAGGCGCTGTCCGAGCGGCTGGCGGCGGAGCTCTGCCGGCGCTCGAAGTCGGTGTGGAACCTGTACGGCCCCACCGAGACGACGGTCTGGTCGGCGGTGCGCAGGGTGCGGCCCGAGGAGCGGGTGGCGGTGGGGCCGCCGGTCGCCAACACCGGCCTGTACCTGCTCGATGCCGCTCTGCACCGGGTTTCCCTGGGCATTCCTGGCGAGCTGTGGATCGGTGGCGACGGGCTGGCCCGTGGCTATCATGACCGCCCCGACCTGACGGCGGAGCGTTTCGTTCCGGATCCCTTCGCCTCGGTCGCGGGGGCGCGGATGTACCGTTCTGGCGATCTGGGGCGCTTCCGGCCGGACGGCGCCATCGAGATCCTCGGCCGCGCCGACTTCCAGGTCAAGGTGCGCGGCTTCCGCATCGAGCTCGGGGAGATCGAGGCGGCTCTCGAGGCGCAGCCGGAGGTCGAGCGCGCCGTGGTGGTGGCGAGCGGCGAGGAGGGGAACCGGCGGCTGGTCGCCTACCTCGTGCCGAGGGTCTCCGGCGTGCCGGCCATGTCGGTCGCCGGGCTGCGCGAGAGGCTCGGCCAGTCTCTCCCCGACTACATGCTGCCGGCGGCGTGGGTGCTGCTCGACGCACTGCCGCTGACCCCCAACGGCAAGGTGGACCGCCGCGCCCTCCCCGCTCCCGAAGGGGGCCGGGCAGATGCCGGCACGACGTACGTGGCCCCCCGCACCGCGCTGGAGGAGCAGCTGGCGGGGATCTGGGCGGAAGCCCTGCGGGTGGAACGCGTGGGGATCGACGACAATTTCTTCACGCTCGGCGGCCACTCGCTGCTGGCGACGCAGGTGGTCTCGCGAGTGCGCGAAGCGTTCGGGGTGGAGCTGCCGCTGCGCAGCCTCTTCGAGCAGCCAACCGTCGCCGCCCTGGCGGCCAAGATCGAGGTCCTCCGGGCGGCGGAATGGGGCCTCCGGGTGCCGCCGATCCGGCGGGTTCCCCGCGAAGGGGAATTGCCCCTCTCCTTCGCGCAGGAGCGGTTGTGGTTCCTCGATCAGTTGCAGCCGGGGTCCCCGGCCTACAACCTGCCGTCCGTCATCCGTTTGCGCGGTGCCCTGGATCTCGAAACCTACCGCCGGAGCCTGATCGAGATCGTGCGGCGGCATGAGTCGCTGCGGACCCGCTTCGCGTTCCGTGGCGGCATTCCAATTCAGGTGATCGAGGATACTCCGCGTCTGGAGGTGCCGGTCGTCGATCTGAGGGCGCTTCCGGCCGAGCGGCGGGAAGCCGACCTTCGCGCCCTCGTCGCGCAGGAGCTACGGCGTCCCTTCGATCTCGCCGCGGGGCCGTTGCTGCGCGCCCCGGTGCTGCGGACGGCGACGCGCGACGGCGAGGAAGAGCACATCTTGCTCCTGCTGATGCATCACATCGTCTCCGATGGCTGGTCCATGACGGTGCTGGCCCGCGAGCTCGGGGCACTGTACGGGGCCTTTCTGGCAGGGGCTCCCTCGCCGTTGCCGGAGCTGCCGATCCAGTACGCCGATTTCGCCGTCTGGCAGCGAAGCTGGCTGCAAGGAGCCGTGCTGGAGGAGCAGATCTCGTTCTGGAAGCAGACCCTGGCGGGAGCCGCGACGCTGGAGCTGCCGGCCGACCGGCCGCGGCCTCCTGTCCAGGGGCATCGCGGCGGGGTCGAGCGGTTCGTCCTGCCGGCCAGTCTGCTGCGCGACCTCGGCGGGCTGGGGAAGGCCGAGGGGGTCACCCTCTACATGATCCTGCTGGCGGGCTTTTCGGCCCTGCTGAGCCGCTACTCCGGTCAGGAGGACGTCTCCATCGGCTCGCCCATCGCCAACCGTACCCGCGCCGAGTTGGAGCCCCTGATCGGCTACTTCGCCAACACCCTGGTGCTGCGCACGTCCCTGGCGAGCGGGCCCAGCTTCCTCGATCTGCTCGCCCGGACCCGCGCGGTGACGCTCGCCGCCTACGACCATCAGGATCTGCCCTTCGAGAAGGTCGTGGAGGAGCTCAACCCGCAGCGCGACCTCAGCCGCTCGCCCTTGTTCCAGGCGTTGCTGGCGCTCCAGGTCCAGGCGGCGACGCTCGCTCTGCCGGGGCTCGCCGTAGCCCCGTCGCTTGAGAGGGGAGCGGCCGCGGAGACGATGGCCAAGTGCGACCTGTCGTTGTGGATGCAGGAGTCGGCGGTTGGCGTCAACGGCTCCCTGGAGTTCCATCGGGACCTCTTCGACGCCTCTACGGCGGCGCGTCTGGCGGTCCACCTGCGGGCCCTGCTTGAAAGCGGGGTGGAGGCGCCCGGCCGGCCGCTTTCCGAGCTGCCCTTGCTCACCGCGGCGGAGCTTCAGCAGGTGGCGGAGGGCAACGCCACGGCTACCCCCTTCTCCGCGCACCTGGCCGCGCATCAGCTTTTCGAGTCGTGGGTGGATCGCACGCCCGATGCGGTGGCCGCGGTCTTCGCGGAACAGTCGCTGACCTACCGCGAGCTGAATCGGCGGGCGAACCGGCTGGCCCACTATCTGCGTTGTCTCGGGGTCGGAGCCGAGGACCGTGTCGCCTTCTGCCTGGAGCGCTCGGCCGACCTGCTGGTGGCCGTCCTGGCGGTGATGAAGTCCGGCGGCACCTATGTGCCGCTCGATCTGCGGCACCCTCGCGAGCGTCTGGCCTACGTGCTGAGCGACACCGGGGCCGCGGTGCTGCTGACCGAATCCAGGGTGGTGGACCGGCTGGGGGGAGTGCCGCCCGCATCGGCCGCGGTCGTCCTGCTGGACCAGGAGCCTGCGCAGCTGGCAGCCGCTTCGCCGGAGAATCCGGAGGCGCTGCCGGCGTCGGCCGAGCGCCTGGCCTACATCATCTACACCTCCGGCTCGACGGGCCGTCCCAAGGGGGTGCAGGTGCCGCACCGCTCGCTGGTGAACTTCCTGGAGTCGATGGCCCGGCGCCCGGGGTTCTCGTCGCGGGACACGCTGCTGGCCATCACCACCCTGTCGTTCGATATGTCGGTGCCGGAGGTGCTGCTGCCGCTGGTCACGGGGGGGCGCCTGGTCATCGCTCCCGCCGAGGCGGTGCGCGACGGGGCGCTGCTGGCGGGCCTTCTGGCGTCTTCTCAGGCGACCGTGCTGCAGGCGACGCCGACGACCTGGTGGCTGTTGATGGCTTCGGGCTGGCAGGGGACGCCCGGTCTGCGGGGTTGGATCGGCGCCGAGGCCGTGCCTCGGGAGGTGGCCGACCAGCTCCTCGACCGGGGGGTGGACCTGTGGACCTTCTATGGCCCGACCGAGACCACGGTCTGGTCGACCTGCACCCGGGTGACCCGGACGTCGGGGCCGGTGCCCCTCGGGGAAGCCTTCGCCAACACTGAGATCTACGTGCTGGACCGCGCTCTCCATCTAGTCCCCTTGGGAGTGCCGGGGGAGCTGTACATTGGCGGCTTGGGGGTGACCCGCGGCTACTTCGGTCAGCCGGGGTTGACGGCGGAGCGCTACCTGCCGGACCCGTTCTCGGCCGCTCCCGGGGCGCGCCTGTACCGCACCAGCGATCTGGTGCGGCGGCGGCCCGACAGCGTGCTGGAGTTCCTCGGCCGCGCCGACTTCCAGGTCAAGGTCCGCGGCTTCCGCATCGAGCTGGGGGAGATCGAGTCCGCGCTGCAATCCCATGCCTCGGTGGAACGTGCAGCCGTGGTGGCGCACGGTGAGGAGGGCGCCAAGCGGCTGGTGGCCTACTTGGTGCCGCAAGGCGGCGATGCCTCGGGCTTCTCGGTCACCGATCTGCGGGAGAGCCTGGGACGCAGCCTTCCCGAGTACATGATTCCCTCGGTCTGGGTGCTGCTCGACGCGCTGCCGTTGACGCCGAATGGAAAGGTCGACCGGCGGGCCCTGCCCGCTCCGGCGGGTGCGGGGGTACGTCCGGATCTCGGCGCCGTCTACGTCGCTCCCCGCAGCGCGCTGGAGGAGGTGCTGGCGGGAATCTGGTGCGAGGTGCTGCGGATCGAGCGCGTGGGGATCCAGGACAACTTCTTTACCCTCGGTGGCCATTCACTGCTCGCCACCCAGGTGGTCTCCCGCATTGGCGAGGCCCTGCAGATCGAGGTGCCGCTGCGGCGCCTGTTCGAGGCGCCCACAGTATGCGGCCTGGCCGAGGCTCTCCTCCGCGACTCCTCTTCGCCGGAGGACCTGGAGCTGGCCGCCCGGCTGGTTCTCGATCTGCTCAATCTTCCGGAGGATGAGGTGGACGCCCTGCTGCTGCGCCATGCCGGAGCCGTCGAAGCTGTGGAGGAGATGTCGTGAGCGCCGACCGCGGCTTCAAGCTGTCCGTCAAGCGGCTCGAGTTGCTCCGGGCCCTGCGGCGCGAGCAGGGGCTCGCCTCGGCGCGGGAGGAGGCGATCCCGCGCCAGCCCGAGGCGGAGGGCTATCCTCTATCCTTCAATCAGCAGCGGCTCTGGTTCCTCGACCGGCTGCATCCTGGGAGCGCCGCCTACAACCTGCCGGTGGCAATGCGGCTGGAAGGGCCGTTACGGTTGGAAGCCCTGGCGCGGGCGCTCGCCGGGGTGGTCGAGCGCCAGACGGCGCTGCGTACGGTCTTCGCTGCCGCCACCGCCGGATTGCCCGGGGAGGAGGGAGCGGCGCGGCAGCGCGTCCTGGCTTCCTCGCCGGCGGCTTCGATCCCCCTCGCGGATCTCGCCGGCCTGCCCGGAAAGGCGCGGGAGGCCGAGGTCCGGCGCTTGCTGCGCGCCGAGGCGCTCTACCCGTTCGACCTCGAACGCGGGCCTCTCTTCCGTTTCTCCCTGCTGCGCCTGGGGGCGGAAGATCACGCCGTCCTGGTCACCGTGCACCACATCGCTGCCGATGCCCTGTCGCTGGACATCTTCATCCGCGAGCTGTCGCTGCTGTATGCAGGCCAGGAGCTGCCGAAGCTGCCGGTCCGTTACGTGGACTATGCGGCGTGGCAGCGCGCAAGGGCCGAGGGCGGCGCCCTCGAAGAGCAGCTCGCCTACTGGCGCCGGAGGCTGGCTGGCGCGCCCACGGTGCTCGAGCTGCCGGTCGATCGCCAGCGCCCCGAGGACGCCCGCCTCCGGGTCGCGGTCGAGCCTCTGGCTCTTCCTGGCGAGGTGGCCGCCGGCCTCCTGGCTCTCGCCCGGCGAGAGGAGGTCACGCCGTTCATGGCCCTGTTCGGCCTGCTTGCCGAGCTGCTGCGCCGGCACACGGGGCATGACGACCTGCTCGTCGGCTCGTCGGTGGCCAACCGCCAGCGGCCCGAGGTCGCGGGCCTGATCGGCTTCTTCGTCAACACGCTGGTGCTGCGTGCCGAGCTGGCGGGCTCGCCCACCTTCCGCGAGCTGCTGGGCCGGGTGCGGGAGACCACACTGGGGGCCTTCGCTCACCAGGATCTGCCTTTCGAACGGTTGGTGGAGGAGGTGCAGCCGGAGCGGCGGCTGGGTCACATGCCGCTGTTTCAGGTGATGCTCGCCGTGCAGCCGGTGGCGGCTGCGGCGCCGCCGGAGCTTCCCGGGCTGCGACTTTCGCGCCTGTCCACCGGCTTCGCCCAGGCCCGCATCGACCTGGCCCTCTCCGCCACCCAGGGCGACGGGTGGCTGCACCTGGCCATGGAGTACAGCGCCGACCTGTTCGACGCCACGACCGTGCAGCGGCTCCTGGCCCGGCTCGCGACCCTGGCCGCGGCGGCCGTGGCCTTTCCCGAGCAGCCTGTCGCTTCGCTGTCGCTGCTGACGGCCGGCGAGCATCATCAAGTGCTGCGGGAGTGGAACGACTGGACGCTGGGGGAGGCGCAAGTCGCCACCGAGCCTCTCCTGCACCGGTTGTTCGAGGCCCGGGTGGCCGCCGATCCGCAGCGGCCGGCCCTGGTCTGGGGCGGCACGCAAATGACCTACCGCGAGCTCAACCGCCGGGCCAACAGCCTGGCCCATCACCTGTGCGCCATTGGCGTCGGGCCGGATTCCGTGGTCGGTCTGTACATGGACCGTTCCCCCGATCTCGTCGAGGCCCTACTTGCCGTGCTCAAGGCGGGCGGCGCCTATCTCCCGCTTGACCCCGAGGCGCCGGCGGAGCGCACGGCGTTCATGCTGGCCGACGGCGGCGTGCGCGTGGCCCTGGCCGACGAAGGCCGGGCGGCCGGGCTCGCCGGGCTCGGCTTGCAGGTGATCTGCCCGCCGTTCGGCCTGTCCTTCGGCGGTGACGGACCCGATGCCAACCTGCCGGGCGGCGCGGCCTCCGACCACCTCGCCTACGTGATCTACACCTCGGGCTCGACCGGCAAGCCCAAGGGGGTGATGGTCTCGCACCGCGCGGGTTGCGGCACGCTGCTCTGGCGGCTTTCACGTTTCCAGCTCACGCCGCAGGACTGCATCCTCCAGAACATCGCCTTCACCTTCGATCCTTCGATCTGGCAGATCTTCGGCGCTCTGCTCTCCGGCGCGCGCCTGGTGCTGGTGCCGCCCGGCGGCCAGCAGGACTTCGCCGGGCTCGTGCGCACCGTGGCGCAGGAGGGGGTGACCATCACCGACCTCGCGCCGCCCATGCTGGAGGCGTTCTTGGAACAGGAAGGACTGGAGGAGTGCCGGCGGCTGCGGCTGCTGTTCGCCGGCGGCCAGGCGCTGCCGGCCGCGCTCGCCGCGCGTTTCCAGGCACGCTTCCCGGCGGCGGAGCTGCAGAACATCTATGGCCCCACGGAGGTGGCGATCGACGCCGCCACGTGGACCTGCCAGCCGCTGCCGGCGGGAAGCACGGTGCCCATCGGCCGGCCGGTGGCGGGTCGGCGCCTGCTGGTGCTCGATCGCGACCTCGCGCCGGTGCCCATCGGCGTGGCCGGCGAGCTGTACATCGGCGCCGCCGGCCTCGCCCGTGGCTACCTCGGCAAGCCGGCGCTGACCGCCGAACTCTTCCTGCCCGACCCCTGGGGAGAGACTCCCGGTGCCCGCTTCTACCGCACGGGAGACCTGGTTCGCCAGCTCGCTGACGGCCTGCTGGAGTTCCTGGGACGGGTGGACCGGCAGGTCAAGATCCGCGGCTTCCGGGTGGAGCTGGGAGAGGTCGAGTCCGCGGTCGCTTCCCACCCCGAGGTGCGCGAGGCGGCCGTCGTGGTGGGGCCGGATGCACAGGGCCAGCCGCGGATCGTCGCCTACTTCGCCGTCGCCGGCGACAGCGCGCTGACCGCCGACGAGCTGCGCGGCTTCCTGCGCGCGAGCCTGCCGTCGTACATGGTGCCGGCGGCCCTCGTGCTCCTGCCGGTGCTGCCGCGGACGGTGAGCGGCAAGGTCGATCCGCACGCCCTGCCGCCGCCCCGCGAGGACGCCGTCGGCCCGGCGGCTGCCGGCGCTGGGCCGCGCACCGGGCTCGAACGGAGTATCGCGGAGGTCTGGCGCGAGGTACTCGGCGTCGAGCAGGTGGGCATCGAGGACAACTTCTTCGACCGCGGCGGCCACTCGCTGCTGCTCATTCGGGTTCACTCTCGGCTGCAGAAGCTCCTCGATCGCGAGATCCCGGTGGTCGACCTGTTCAATCATCCGACGATCGCCACCCTCGCCCGCCATCTGGGCGACCTGCCGGCGGCAGGGAGCGGCGACGCCGTGCTGGCGGCGGCGCAGAGCCGCGCCCGCGACCAGATGGAGTGGACCGGGGGCCAGGAGGGGATCGCCATCGTCGGTCTGGCGGGCCGCTTCCCGGGCGCCGCGGACGTCGAGGAGCTGTGGGCCAATCTGCGCTCGGGCCAGGAGAGCATCCGCTTCTTCAGCGACGCCGAGCTCCTGGCGGCGGGCGTCCCGCCCCAGGCTCTCTCGCGGCCGAGCTACGTCAAGGCCCGCGGTGTGCTCGCCGGCATCGACCTGTTCGACGCCCCGTTCTTCGACGTCCCGCCGCGGGAAGCCGAAATGATGGACCCGCAGCACCGGCTGTTCCTGGAGACCGCCTTTCACGCGCTGGAGAACGCGGGCTATGACCCGGCCCGCTACCCGGGGGCCATCGGCGTCTACGCGGGAGTCAGCGCCAACATGTACGTGCTGCGAAATGTCCTGGCGAGCGCGGGGGCCCTGCAGGCTGGGGGCGAGAACCAGGCCATGCTGGGCGGCGACAAGGACTTCCTCGCCACCCGCCTGTCGTACAAGCTGAACCTGCGGGGTCCGAGCTTCACCGTGCAGACGGCCTGTTCGACCTCGCTCGTCGCCACCCATCTCGCCTGCCGGGCGCTGCTCGGCCGCGAGTGCGACATGGCGCTCGCCGGCGGGGTCTCGGCCACCGTGCCGCAGGTGACGGGCTACAACTATCAGGAGGGAGGCATCAGCTCGCCGGACGGGCACTGCCGGGCCTTCGACGCCCAGGCGCGGGGCACCGTCGGCGGCAGCGGCGTGGGGGTGGTGGTGCTCAAGCGGCTGAGCGACGCCCTGGCGGCGGGCGACACCATCCACGCCGTCATCCGCGGCACGGCGATCAACAACGACGGCTCGCAGAAGGTGGGCTACACCGCTCCGGGCGTCGACGGCCAGGCCGGAGTGATCGCCGCCGCCCAGGCGCTCGCCGGAGTCTCGCCGGACGAGATCGGATATGTCGAGGCGCACGGCACCGGCACGCCGCTGGGCGACCCCATCGAGATCGCGGCCCTCACCCGCGCTTTCCGTGCCGGCACCGAGCGCACCGGCTTCTGCGCCATCGGCTCGGTGAAGACCAATCTCGGCCATCTGGACGCGGCGGCCGGCATCGCCGGGCTGATCAAGACCACCCTGGTGCTGGAGCGCGGGGAGATTCCTCCCAGCCTCCATTTCCGCGAGCCCAACCCGCGCATCGACTTCGCGTCGAGTCCCTTCTTCGTCAACGCCGGGCTGCGGCCCTGGGGCGGTGACGGCGCGGCCCGCTACGCGGGGGTGAGCTCGTTCGGCATCGGCGGCACCAACGCCCACGCCGTGCTGGAGAGCGCCCCGGTCCCGGTCCCTTCTGGGGAGTCACGGCCTTTCCAGCTCCTGGTCCTCTCGGCGCGTACCAACGACGCTCTGGAGGCGGCGACGGACAACCTGGCGGCCCATCTACGGCAGCATCCGGAGGTGCCGCTGGCGGACGCCGCCTACACCCTGCAGACGGGACGCCGGTTGCTGGCCCGGCGCCGCGTGCTGGTCGCCCGCGATGTCGCCGATGCGGCCGCGGCGCTCTCCGCCCGCGACCCCGAGCGGCTCCTCACCCGGCCGTGCGATGGCGGCCGGCGGCCGGTCGTCTTTCTGTTCCCGGGCCAGGGCGCGCAGTACCCCGGCATGGGCCGGGAGCTGTACGAGCGGGAGCCGGCCTACCGCGCCGCCCTCGACGCCTGCGCCGGGATCCTCGCTCCCCACCTGAATGGCGTCGACCTGCTCCAGACCCTCCATCCCGAGCCGGACGATGCGGGCGCGGACCTCCGTCTTCAGGAGACGGGCCTCGCCCAGCCGGCTCTCTTCGCCGTCGAGTATGCCCTGGCACGGCTGTGGATGGAGTGGGGCGTGCACCCCGAGGCGATGCTGGGCCATAGCCTCGGCGAGTACGTGGCGGCGTGCCTCGCGGGCGTCTTCTCCCTGGAGGATGCCCTGGCCCTGGTGGCGGCGCGCGGCCGGTTGATGCAGTCGCTGCCGGCGGGCGCCATGCTGGCCGTGCCCCTGCCGGAGGAGGAGACCGTCGCGTTGCTGGGCGAAGGGATCTCCCTGGCGGCGGTCAACGCTCCATCGCTGTGCGTCGTCTCGGGACCCGAGGCCTCGATCGAGGCGGTGCGCGCCCGGCTCGTCCAGCGGGGGCTGGAGGCGCGGCGGCTGCACACCTCCCACGCCTTCCATTCCGCGGCGCTCGATCCCATCCTGGAGCCGTTCCGTGAGCTGGTGTCGAAGGTGGCGTTGCGCGCGCCCCGCCTGCCGTACCTCTCGAACCTGACCGGCACCTGGATCGAGGCGTCGCAGGCGACCGATCCCGGCTACTGGGTGAGCCACCTTCGGCAGCCTGTGCGCTTCGCCGGAGCCTTGAGCGAGCTGCTGCGCGAGCCGGGCCGGCTGCTCCTGGAGGTGGGCCCCGGGCGCACCTTGTCGGCTCTCGCCCGTCGCCAGTCGGCCACCGCCGCGAGCCTCGTCGAGTCGATGCGCCCGCCGGCGGACCCGGGGTCGGATCTCGGCACGCTGCTCACCGCCCTCGGGCGGCTGTGGCTGGCGGGCGTGGAGGTCGCCTGGGACGGCTTCCATGCCCATGAACGGCGGCGGCGCGTGCCTCTGCCGCTCTACCCGTTCGAGCGGAGGCGGTACTGGATCGAGCCGCGGACGGACCCGCGGCAGGTCGCGCGTGCCGCCGAGCCGGCACGGCGGTCGGAGATGGCCGACTGGCTCTCCGAGCTGGTGTGGAAGGAGTCGGCCGTGGCTGCCCGGGAGCTGCCGGCGCCGGGAGACGAGCGCTGGCTGCTGCTCGCCGACCGTTGCGGGCTGGGCGCGGCGCTCGCGGCCCGGTTGTCGGCGTCGGGCCGGCAGGTGATCACCGTGGAGGCCGGGGACGATCTCGCTCACGAGGACGGCGTCCGCCGGCTTGCCAGCCTCCATGAGAGCAGGTCCCTGCCGACGCGGATCGTGGATCTGCGCAGCGTCACGCCGGAGGCCGAGGCCGTGGAGGCGGCCGAGGAGCCTGGCGTCCTCAGCCTGGTGAGCCTGCTGCGGCTGGCCGCGGGGTTGCAGGAGGTGACCGGCGAGGCCGCTCCCCGGATGGAGGCGACCGTCGTCGCCAACGGCCTCTGCGACGTCACCGGAGACGAGCGGCTGAGTTCCGGGAAGGCGCCTCTGCTGCGCCTCGGGCGGCTCGTGCCTCTGGAGTATCCGGAAGTGAGCTGCCGGGTGGTGGACGTCGTGCTGCCGCCGGCCGATGGCAGCGGGTGGCAGGAGATGGTCGAGGCCCTTCTCGCCGAGCTCGCGGTGCCGCCGTCCGAGCCTCTCGTGGTGCTGCGGGGCCGCCGGCGCCTGGCCGCCGGGGCTGCCAACACCGGCGGCCGGCCGCGCCTGGTCAGCCCTGGCCTCGCGGAGCGGTCGATGGCTCTCGGGCCGGTAGGGGAGGAGGGAGCAACCGAGCCCGACGAAGTGCACTCCCGCCCTGATCTCGCGACCCCCTACGTGGCGCCGCGCACCGAGACCGAGAGCGCTCTGGCCGGCATCTGGGAGGAGGTGCTGGGGATCGGGCCGGTGGGCATCCACGACGATTTCCACGAGCTCGGCGGCCACTCCCTGCTCGCTCTCCAGGTGCTGTCACGAGTGCGCCGGACCCTGGGCAGCGACCTCCCCCTGCCGGCGATCTTCGACGCTCCGACCGTGGCGCGGCTCGCGGTGCGCCTGCTCGAAGGCGAGACGGGCAAGGCCGATGAGGGCACGCTCGACGACCTGCTGGCCCAGCTCGAAGGCCTTTCCGACGAGGAGGCTGAAGCCTTGCTCGCCAGCGAGCGGCTGACCACGGAGACCTCCGATGATTGACCTCGCAAGCCGGCTGGAGGACCTCTCGCCTGCCAAGCGCGAGCTTCTGCTGCGGCAGCTCAAGAAGCTCAACGGCGAGACGCCGCAGCCGGTGATCCAGCCGCGCGCCGGCCAGCGCGCCGACTTCCCCCTCTCCTACGCCCAGCAGCGGTTGTGGTTCCTCGATCAGTTGCAGCCGGGGTCCCCGGCCTACAACCTGCCGACCGTCATCCGTTTGCGCGGTGCCTTGGATCTCGGGACCTACCGCCGGAGCCTGGTCGAGATCGTGCGGCGGCATGAGTCGCTGCGGACCCGCTTCACGTTCCGCGGCGGCATTCCAATCCAGGTGATCGAGGATACCCCGCGTCTGGAGGTGCCGGTCGTCGATCTGAGGGCACTTCCGGCCGAGCGGCGGGAAATCGACCTTCGCGCCCTCGTCGGGGAGGAGCTACGGCGTCCCTTCGATCTCGCCGCGGGGCCGTTGCTGCGCGTCCTGGTGCTGCGGACGGCGACGCGTGATGGCGAGGAAGAGCACATCTTGCTCCTGCTGATGCATCACATCGTCTCCGATGGCTGGTCCATGACGGTGCTGGCCCGCGAGCTCGGGGCACTGTACGGGGCCTTCCTGGCAGGGGCTCCCTCGCCGTTGCCGGAGCTGCCGATCCAGTACGCCGATTTCGCCGTCTGGCAGCGAAGCTGGCTGCAAGGAGCCGTGCTGGAGGAGCAGATCTCGTTCTGGAAGCAGACCCTGGCGGGAGCCGCGACGCTGGAGTTGCCGACCGACCGGCCGCGGCCTCCTGTCCAGGGGCATCGCGGCGGTGTCGAGCGGTTCGTCCTGCCGGCCACGCTCCTGCGCGACCTCGGCGGGCTGGGGAAGGCCGAGGGGGTCACCCTCTACATGATCCTGCTAGCGGGCTTTTCGGCCCTGCTGAGCCGCTACTCCGGTCAGGAGGACGTCTCCATCGGCTCGCCCATCGCCAACCGCACCCGCGCCGAGTTGGAGCCCCTGATCGGCTACTTCGCCAACACCCTGGTGCTGCGCACGTCCCTGGCGAGCGGGCCCAGCTTCCTCGCTCTGCTGGCCCGGATCCGCGCGGTGACGCTCGCCGCCTACGCCCATCAGGACCTGCCCTTCGAGAAGGTCGTGGAGGAGCTCAACCCGCAGCGCGACCTCAGCCGCTCGCCCTTGTTCCAGGCGTTGCTGGCGCTCCAGGTCCAGGCAGCGACGCTCGCTCTGCCGGGGCTCGCCGTAGCCCCGTCGCTTGAGAGGGGAGCGGCCGCGGAGACGATGGCCAAGTGCGACCTGTCGTTGTGGATGCAGGAGTCGGCGGTTGGCGTCAACGGCTCCCTGGAGTTCCATCGGGACCTCTTCGACGCCTCTACGGCGGCGCGTCTGGCGGTCCACCTGCGGGCCCTGCTTGAAAGAGGGGTGGAGGCGCCCGGCCGGCCGCTTTCCGAGCTGCCCTTGCTCACCGCGGCGGAGCTTCAGCAGGTGGCGGAGGGCAACGCCACGGCCATCCCCTTCTCCGCGCACCTGGCCGCGCATCAGCTTTTCGAGTCGTGGGTGGATCGCACGCCCGATGCGGTGGCCGCGGTCTTCGCGGGACAGTCGCTGACCTACCGCGAGCTGAATCGGCGGGCGAACCGGCTGGCCCACTACCTGCGGCGGCTCGGGGTCGGAGCCGAGGACCGGGTCGCCTTCTGCCTGGAGCGCTCGGCCGAGCTGCTGGTGGCCGTCCTGGCCGTGATGAAGTCCGGCGGCACCTATGTGCCGCTCGATCTGCGGCACCCTCGCGAGCGTCTGGCCTACGTGCTGAGCGATACCGGGGCCGCGGTGCTGCTGACCGAATCCAGGGTGGTGGCCCGGCTGGAGGGATTGGCGCCCGCGTCGGCCGCGGTCGTCCTCTTGGACCAGGAGCCTGCGGAGCTCGCAGCCGCTTCGCCGGAGAATCCGGAGCCTCTGCCGGCGCCCGCCGAGCGCCTGGCCTACATCATCTACACCTCCGGCTCGACGGGCCGTCCCAAGGGGGTGCAGGTGCCGCACCGCTCGCTGGTGAACTTCCTGGAGTCGATGGCCCGGCGCCCGGGGTTCTCGTCGCGGGACACGCTGCTGGCCATCACCACCCTGTCGTTCGACATGGCGGTGCCCGAGGTGCTGCTGCCGCTGGTCACGGGGGGGCGGCTGGTCATTGCTCCGGCTGCGGCGGTGGGCGACGGGGCGATGCTGGCGGACCTTCTGGCGTCTTCTCAGTCGACCGTGCTGCAGGCGACGCCGACGACTTGGTGGCTGTTGATGGCTTCGGGCTGGCAGGGGACGCCCGGTCTGCGGGGTTGGATCGGCGCCGAGGCCGTGCCTCGGGAGGTGGCCGACCAGCTCCTCGACCGGGGGGTGGACCTGTGGACCTTCTATGGCCCGACCGAGACCACGGTCTGGTCGACCTGCACCCGGGTGACCCGGACGTCGGGGCCGGTGCCCCTCGGGGAAGCCTTCGCCAACACTGAGATCTACGTGCTGGACCGCGCTCTCCATCTAGTCCCCTTGGGAGTGCCGGGGGAGCTGTACATTGGCGGCTTGGGGGTGACCCGCGGCTACTTCGGTCAGCCGGGGTTGACGGCGGAGCGCTACCTGCCGGACCCGTTCTCGGCCGCTCCCGGGGCGCGCCTGTACCGCACCAGCGATCTGGTGCGGCGGCGGCCCGACAGCGTGCTGGAGTTCCTCGGCCGCGCCGACTTCCAGGTCAAGGTCCGCGGCTTCCGCATCGAGCTGGGGGAGATCGAGTCCGCGCTGCAATCCCATGCCTCGGTGGAACGTGCAGCCGTGGTGGCGCACGGTGAGGAGGGCGCCAAGCGGCTGGTGGCCTACTTGGTGCCTCGAGGCGGCGATGCCTCCGGCCTCTCGGTCACCGATCTGCGGGAGAGCCTGGGACGCAGCCTTCCCGAGTACATGATTCCCTCGGTCTGGGTGCTGCTCGACGCGCTGCCGTTGACGCCGAATGGCAAGGTCGACCGGCGGGCCCTGCCCGCTCCGGCGGGTGCGGGGGTACGTCCGGATCTCGGCGCCGTCTACGTCGCTGCCCGAACCGCGCTGGAGGAGGTGCTGGCGGGAATCTGGTGCGAGGTGCTGCGGATCGAGCGCGTGGGGATCCAGGACAACTTCTTTACCCTCGGTGGCCATTCACTGCTCGCCACCCAGGTGGTCTCCCGGGTGCGCGAGGCGTTTGGGGTGGAGCTGACGCTGCGCGGCTTGTTCGAGAAGCCGACCGTGGCGGCGCTGGCTCTGGAGATCGAGTCTCTCAGGTCTGGCGAGCGGCGCTTCCAGGCGCCGCCGCTGAAGCCGGTGGCGCGGGAGGGAGACCTGCCGCTGTCCTTCGCCCAGGAGCGGCTCTGGTTCCTCGACCAGCTGCAGCCTGGCTTGGCCGCCTACAACGTTCCCGCCCCGGTACGCTTGGTGGGGCGGCTTGCGGTGGGCGCTCTGGTCGAGGCGCTGAGCGAGATCGTCCGCCGCCACGAGGCGCTGCGCACCGTGTTCCATCTGCCCGCGGGTGAGGACGAGCCGGTGCAGCGGATTCTCCCGGCTGTGCCGGTGATTCCGACGTGGGTGGATCTCGCGGGGCTGCCGGCGGACGCGCGGACCGCCGAGGCCGGTCGGCTGGCGGAGTCCGAGGCACGGCGCCCCTTCGATCTGGCGCGGGGACCGCTGCTGCGCGCGGTCCTGCTGCGGCTGGCCGGCCCGGACGGCCCCCAGGGCCCGGAGCACGTGCTGCTCCTCGCCCTCCACCACATCGTCACCGACGGCTGGTCGATGGGCGTGCTGATGCGCGAGGTGACGGTCCTCTACGACGCCTTCTCGTCCGGCCTGCCGTCGCCCTTGCCCGAGCTGCCGGTGCAATACGCGGACTACGCGGCCTGGCAGCGCGGCTGGCTCGCCGGCGAGGTGCTGGCAGCCCAGATCGCCTACTGGAAGCAGACGCTCAAGGGCGTGCCGCCGCTGCTCGACCTGCCTACGGACCGCCCGCGACCGCCCGTGCAGACGTTCCGTGGCGCCCACCGTACGGCGTTCTTCCCGCCTGAGCTGGCGGAGCCGGTCCACCAACTGGGACGCAGCCGGGGGCTCACCACCTTCATGGTGCTGCTGGCGGCGCTCCAGGCGCTGCTGCACAGAAACTCCGGCCAGAGCGTGGTTGCCGTGGGCTCGCCCACGGCCAACCGGGGACGGGTGGAGCTCGAAGGGCTCATTGGCTTCTTCGCCAATACCCTGGTGCTGGCCGCTGACCTGACGGACGACCCCGGCTTCTGCGACCTGCTGGCCCGGGTGCGCGAAACCTCGCTCGGCGCCTATGCCCACCAGGATCTGCCGTTCGAGAAGCTTGTCGAGGAGCTGGCGCCGGAGCGCAGCCTCGCCCATGCGCCGCTCTTCCAGGTTCTCCTCGTCTTCCAGGGCGCCGCGGCGCCAACGGCGGCTCCGTCGGTGGCCGGCCTCGCCCTCACGCCGGTGGCGGCCGAAATGGGGGCCGCAAAATTCGATCTCACCCTTGAGGTCGCAGAGCGGGGGAGGGGCTTCGCCGCCAGTCTGGAATTCAACACCGACCTGTTCGACCCGGCGACCGCCGGCCGCCTGCTGGAGCAACTCCGGGGCCTGCTGGCCGCCGCCGCAGCGAGCCCGGAGTCGCGGGTGAGCGACCTGCCGCTCCTCGGCGATGCCGAGCGCGCGCAGCTCCTGGTGGAGTGGAATGACAGCGTTGCCGTGGCGCCGGGCGCCTGCCTCCACCAGCTCTTCGCGGCGCAGGCCGCGCGATCTCCGGAAGCGGTGGCAATCATCGCACCCGAGGCGACCCTGACGTGGAGGGAGCTCCAGGAGCGCGCCGGCCAGCTCGCCGCGCACCTGCGCACCCTGGGCGTCGGCCCCGAGGTTCTGGTGGGGATCTGCATGGATCGCACCGCCGAGATGCTGGTGGGCATGCTGGGAGTGCTCGCGGCGGGTGGTGCCTACCTGCCGCTCGATCCGGCCTACCCGCGCGAGCGGCTGGACTTCATGCTGGCGGACGCTGGCGCGCCGGTGGTGCTCACCCAGGAGCGTCTCCTGGCCCGACTGGAGGCGGCGGACGGACCGCGATGTCTCTGCCTCGACCGCGACTGGCCGCTGATCGCGGCGACGCCTCCGCTCTCCTCAGCTCCGGACGTCGTGCCGGATCACCTCGCCTACACCATCTACACCTCCGGCTCGACCGGTCGGCCCAAGGGTGTGGCCATCTCCCACCGTAGCGCCGCGGCCCTGCTGGACTGGGCGAGCGCGGTGTTCCCGGAGCGCGACCGCGCCGGCATGCTGGCCGCGACCTCGATCTGCTTCGACCTTTCCGTCTTCGAGATCTTCCTCCCCCTCTGCCACGGCGGCACGGTGATCCTGGCGGAGAACGCCCTTCACCTCGCGAGCCTTCCCGCGGCCGGCCAGGTGACGCTGGTCAACACCGTGCCCTCGGCGATCACGGAGCTGGTGCGGGGCGACGGGCTGCCGGCCTCGGTGCGCACCGTCTGCCTGGCGGGCGAGCCTCTGCCGCGCCGGCTGGTGGACGAGATCTACAAGGCGCCCGCCGTCGAGCGGGTCCTCAACCTCTACGGCCCTTCGGAGGACACGACCTACTCGACCTTCGCCACCATCGACCGCGGCCCGGGGCTGCCCCCGATCGGCCGCCCGGTGGGCGGCGGCCGGGCCTACCTGCTCGACGCGCGTGGGGCGGCGGCGGCGCTCGGCGTCCCCGGCGAGCTCTACCTCGGCGGCGCGGGGCTCGCCCGCGGCTATCTCGACCGCCCCGAGCTGACGGCCGATCGCTTCGTCCCCGATCCGTTCTCCGGTGAGCCGGGGGCACGGCTCTATCGCACGGGCGATCTCGCCCGCTACCGGCCGGACGGCGAGCTGCTGTTCCTAGGCCGCATCGACCACCAGGTCAAGGTGCGGGGCTTCCGCATCGAGCTGGGGGAGATCGAGGCCACCCTGCGCCGCCATCCCCAAGTCGGCGAAGCGGTGCTGGTGGCGCGGGGCGAGCCCGGCGAGCAGAAGCTGGTCGCCTACGTGGCCGCCAAGGAGGGCACCGAGGCTCCGGAGGTCGACGAGCTGCGCGACTTCCTGCGCTCCCGGCTGCCGGCCCACATGGTGCCCTGGGCTTTCGTCGTCCTCGCCGCCCTGCCGCTCAACGCCAACGGCAAGATCGACCGCCGCGCCCTGCCCGACCCCGAACGCGGTGCCTGGGGAGGGACCGCGGAGGTCGAGGAGCCGCGGTCGGAGATGGAGCGCACGGTCGCCGGCCTCTGGCGCCAGCTTCTGCGGCTCGACCGGGTGGGGATCGACGACAACTTCTTCGACTCGGGCGGCCATTCGCTGCTGGCCGTTCGCCTGTATCACCAGCTCAAGAGCGCCACCGGCCGGGAGTTTCCGCTGGTCGCCCTGTTCGAGCACACCACCATCCGCACGCTCGCCCGTTTCCTGGAAGCGGGCGAGGCGGCGCCGGCCTCCCGCCTGCGCGGGCAGGACCGGGGAGCCCGCCGGCGGGAAGCCGCCGCCGGCCGCCGCCGGCCGCGCCCCGGAGCCATCGATTCCGGCGATACCGGCGCCATTGATCACGACCCTCAGGAGCTTTGATTCGTCATGACGGAACCGCAGAACCAGGATCTTTCGATCGCGATCGTCGGCATGGCCGGCCGTTTTCCCGGCGCCGCCAACGTGGAGCAATATTGGCGCAATCTGGCGGCGGGAGTGGAGTCGATCCGCTTCTTCGCGCCGGAGGAGGTGGAGGCTTCCGTCACCGGGCAGCACGACCTCAAGGATCCCAGCTTCGTGCGGGCCGGCGGCGTGCTCGACGGCGTCGAGGACTTCGACGCTCCCTTCTTCGACTTCAACCCGCGCGACGCCGAGATCACCGACCCGCAGCAGCGCGTCTTCCTCGAATGCTGTTGGGAGGCGCTGGAACGGGCCGGCTACGATCCGGAGACCTTCGCGGGCGCCGTCGGCGTGTTCGCCGGCTCCGGTATGAACACCTATTTCCTCAACAACGTGCTCGCCCATCCCGAGGTCTTCCGTGCCCTCGCGCCGCACCAGATCCTGATCGGCGTCGACAAGGACTACCTGGCGCCGCGGGTCTCCTACAAGCTCAACCTCAAGGGACCCAGCGTCACCGTGCAGACGGCGTGCTCGACCTCGCTGGTGGCCGTTCACCTGGCCTGCCAGAGCCTTCAGGACTATCAGTCCGACCTAGCCCTGGCGGGAGGGGTCGCGATCCGCGTGCCGCAGCGTAGCGGCTACCGCTATCAGGAGGGCGGCATCGCCTCACCCGACGGCCACTGCCGCGCCTTCGACCGCGACGCCCAGGGAACGGTGACCGGCAGCGGCGCCGGGGTCGTGGTCCTCAAGCGCCTTGCCGACGCCTTGGAGGACGGCGACAACATCCTGGCGGTGATCCGCGGCTCGGCCATCAACAACGACGGCTCGGCCAAGGTCGGCTTCACCGCTCCCAGTGTCGAAGGGCAGGTGGCGGTCATCTCCGAGGCCCTGGCCGCGGCCGGCGTTGCCGCCGGCTCCATCGGCTACGTCGAGGCCCACGGCACGGGCACGGCACTGGGTGACCCCATCGAGGTGACGGCCCTCAACAAGGCTTTCGGCCTGGGCGCGGATCAGGGAGAGTCGTGCGTCCTCGGCTCGGTCAAGAGCAACATCGGCCACCTCGACACGGCAGCCGGCATCGCCGGGCTCATCAAGACGGTGCTCGTGCTCCAGAACCGGGCCATTCCCAAGAGCCTCCACTTCTCGGCACCCAACCCGGAGATCGATTTCGCCTCCGGTCCCTTCCACGTCAGTCAGGCGCTGACCGAGTGGCCGGCGGGCGGCGAGCCGCGGCGGGCGGGCGTCAGCTCGTTCGGCATCGGCGGCACCAATGCCCATGCCGTTCTGGAGGAGGCGCCCGCGGCCGAGCCGTCTGGACCGTCCCGCCCCTGGCAGCTCTTGCTGCTCTCAGGCCGCACGCCCACGGCCCTGGAAGCCGCCACCGACAACCTCGTCCGGCATCTGGAAGAGCAGCCTGATCAGTCCTTTGCCGACGTGGCGTTCACCACGCAGGTGGGGCGTAAGGCGCTCAAGCACCGGCGCTTCCTCGTCTGCCGCGACCGCGGGGATGCCATCGCCGCGCTGCGCTCACGTGATCCCCAGCGCGTCCTGACGCTCGCCCAGGGGGGGCGGGAGCGCCCAGTGGCCTTCCTCTTCCCGGGCCAGGGCGCCCAGTACGTGGGGATGGCCAAGGATCTCTACGACTCCGAGCCGGCCTTCCGCAACGCGATCGATCAATGCGCGCGTCTCTTGCAACCCCATCTCGGGCTCGACCTGCGGACGGTGCTCTATCCCGCCGATCCTGCCGCGGATGCCGCCGCCCGGCTGGAGCAGACGGCCCTCACCCAGCCGGCCCTCTTCGCCGTCGAGTACGCCCTCGCCGAGCTGCTGCGCGAGTGGGGGATCCGCCCCGCCGCCATGATCGGCCACTCGATCGGCGAGTACGTGGCGGCCTGCCTCGCGGGGGTCTTCTCGTTGCAGGACGCCCTCGCCCTGGTCGCCGCCCGCGGCCGTCTCGTGCAGGCCCTGCCGGCGGGAGCCATGCTGGGGGTGCCGCGGCCGGAGGAGGAGACGCGGCGCCGGCTGACCGGCGGCCTGTCGCTCGCCGCCGTCAACGGCCCCGCCTTCTCGGTGGTCTCCGGACCCGCCGAGGAGATCGACGCCCTCGCCGCTCTGCTGGCGGCGGAGGGGATCGAGGGCCGCCGCCTCCACACCTCCCACGCCTTCCACTCCGCCATGATGGACCCCGTCCTGGAGGCGTTCGCCCAGGAGGTGGCGAAGGTCCGTCTGTCGGCGCCCCGCATCCCCTTCGTCTCGAACCTGACGGGCACCTGGATCGAAGCGGCGCAGGCGACCGATCCCGCTTACTGGGTGCGCCACCTGCGCGAGACGGTGCGCTTCGCGGACGGCGCCGCCGAGCTGTTGCAGGACCGTTCCCGCGTGCTTCTCGAAGTGGGGCCGGGCCGCACTCTCGCGAGCTTCGTCCGCGCCTCCTCCCCGGAGCGGACGGCGCTGACGACGCTGCGCCATCCCACCGACGCCGAGGGCGGCGAGCCGCTGGCCCAGTCCCTCGGCCGTCTCTGGCTGGCCGGCGTCCGCGTCGACTGGCCGGGCTTCTACGCCCACCAGAGCCGCCGCCGCGTGCTTCTGCCGACCTACCCCTTCGAGCGGCAGCGCTACTGGCTGGAGCCGGTCCATCGTGCCACTCGTACCGAGGCGGTCCGCAGGGAGGAGATCTCTCCTGTCGAAGCCGCCGCGACGGCCGCCTCGGCAACCACCTCGCGCGGCCACGCCCGGCCGGAGCTTGCGACCTCGTTCGTCGCTCCCGCGGGTGAGGTCGAGCAGCGGATGGCGGCCATCTGGGAGCGGGCGCTCGGCATCACGGGCATCGGCGTCCATGACGACTTCTTCGAGCTCGGCGGCCACTCGCTGCTGGCCACCCAGATCACCTCCGAGGTGCGCGCCGCCTTCGCGGCCAACGTGCCGCTCAAGGATCTTTTCGCGACGCCGACCGTGGCCGGCCTCGCCGCCGCCGTGAGCCGGCACCGCGAGGCCATGACGGCCAGGGGAGAGGCGCCCCAGGAAGCGGCGGCACTGCTGCGCGCCGTGCCCGATCTCGCCAATCGCCACGAGCCCTTCGCCCTCACCGACGTGCAGCAGGCCTACTGGATCGGCCGCACCGGCGCCTTCGAGCTGGGGCAGGTCGCCACCCACATCTACATGGAGGTCAACGCCCGCGGCGTCGACCTCGCCCGCGCCGAGCGGGCCTGGCAGCGCCTCATCGAGCGCCACGACATGCTGCGGGCCATCGTGCAGCCGGACGGCCGGCAGCAGATCCTCGAGACGGTGCCGCCCTACCGCATGCGGATCCTCGATCTGCGCGGCCAGAGCGCCGAGGAGCAGGCCGCCGGCCTGGACGGCGTGCGCCGCCAGATGTCGCACCAGATCCTGCCGAGCGACCGCTGGCCGCTCTTCGAGGTGCGCGCCACCCGGCTCGACGACGAGCGCAGCCGCTTCCACATCAGCTACGACTTCCTGATCGGCGACGCCTGGAGCTGGGAGATCCTCACCCGCGACCTCGCCCGCTTCTACGACGACCCGGACGCCGCGGTGCCGCCGCTGGAGCTGTCGTTCCGCGACTACGTGGTGACGGCCCAGGAGCTCGAGCGCTCGCCGGTCTTCGAGCGCGCCCTGGAGTATTGGCGCGGCCGGCTCGCCGACCTGCCGCCGGCCCCCGAGCTGCCGCTCGCCAAGAGCCCCGGGGCGCTCGGCCGCCCCAACTTCGTGCGCCACGCCGCCCGCCTGCCCCGCGCGACCTGGAGCCGCCTCAAGGAACGGGCGAGCCGCTCCGGCCTGACGCCCTCGGGCCTTCTGGTGTCCGCCTTCGCCGAGGTTCTCGGGGCGTGGAGCAAGAGCCCGCGCTTCACCATCAACCTCACCCTGTTCAACCGTCTGCCCCTGCACCCACAGGTCAACGACATCATCGGCGACTTCACCTCGCTCACCCTGCTGACGGTCGACACCGGCGTGCCGGGTACCTTCGAGGAGCGCGCCCGGCGGGCTCAGGGCCAGCTCTTCGAGGATCTCGACCATCGCTACGTCAGCGGCGTGCGGGTGCTGCGCGAGCTCGCCCGCTCTCAAGGGGGCCTGGCGCGGGCCTTCATGCCCGTCGTCTTCACCAGCACCCTGGGCCTCACCCGCCCCGGCCAGGACACGGCCTCGGAGGACGACGCCGCCGAGGGCGGGCTGGGCGACGAGGGCTACGTCATCAGCCAGACCCCCCAGGTGTGGATCGACCACCAGGTGATGGAGCAGCGCGGCCGGCTGCGCTACAACTGGGACATCGTCGACGGCCTGTTCCCGCCGGGGCTGATCGAGGCCATGTTCCAATCCTACTGGGAGCTGCTCGAGCGGCTTGCCAACGAGGAGAGCGCCGAGGACGCCTGGCGGGCCACCGCCGTCGAGCTGCTGCCGGCGGCGCAGCGGGCCGAGCGCATCGCCGTCAACGACACCGAGCAGTCCTTCGGGCCGGCGTCGCGCGAGCTCCTGCATACTCTCGTCGCCCGGTATACGGCGGCGGACACCCACATCGCCATCGCGGCCCCCGGGCGCACTCTCACCTATCGCGAGGTCGCCTCCCGTGCCGCCGCTCTCGGCCACCGCCTGCGGGAGCTGGGAGCCAAGCCCAACACCCTGGTGGCGGTGGTGATGGAGAAGGGCTGGGAGCAGGTGATCGCCACCCTCGGCATCCTGGGGTCCGGCGCCGCCTACCTGCCGGTCGATCCCGACCTGCCGGCCGACCGCCGCAACTACCTGCTGGAGAACGGCCAGGTGGAGATCGCCGTCACCCAGCCCTGGATCGACGACCGCCTCGCCGAGGCTGGGGAGTGGCCGGCCGGCATCCGGCGCCTGCGGGTCGAGCCCGAAGAAGCGCCGGGAGCCGAAGACGCCGAGCCGCTCGTCCCGGTCCAGCGCCCCGAGGATCTCGCCTACGTCATCTTCACCTCGGGCTCGACCGGCCATCCCAAGGGCGTGATGATCGACCATCGCGGCGCGGTCAACACCATCCTCGACATGAACCACCGTTTCGGCGTCGGGCCGACGGACCGCGTGCTGGCGCTCTCCTCGCTGTCGTTCGACCTCTCGGTCTACGACATCTTCGGCACCCTGGCGGCGGGCGGCACGATCGTCTTCCCCGAGGCCGCCAAGCGCCGCGACCCCGAGCACTGGGCCTCCTGCATCGAGGCCGAGGGCGTGACCGTGTGGGACTCGGTGCCGACGCTCATGGAGATGCTCACCGAACAGGCGGCGCAGCGGCCGGCGGACGTGCCCAGCCGGCCGGGCACCCTGCGCCTGGTGCTGATGTCGGGCGACTGGATTCCGGTGTCGCTGCCGGCCCGCATCCGCGCCCTCTCCTACGTCACCGCCGATGTCGAGGTGAATAGCCTCGGTGGCGCCACCGAGGCCTCGATCTGGTCGATTTACCATCCCATCACCGACCAGGACGTCGCCCCCGGGGCGCGCAGCATTCCCTACGGCCGGCCGATGGCGAACCAGACCTTCCACGTTCTCGACACGCACCTCAGGCCGCGTCCCACCTGGGTGCCGGGGCAGCTCTACATCGGCGGCACCGGCCTCGCCAAGGGCTACTGGCGCGACCCTGAGAAGACGGCGGCTAGCTTCATCACCCATCCGCGCACCGGCGAGCGCCTCTACCGCACCGGCGACCTCGGCCGCTACCTGCCCAACGGCGACATCGAGTTCCTCGGCCGCGAGGATTCGCAGGTCAAGATCCGCGGCTACCGCGTCGAGCTCGGCGAGATCGAGGCCACCCTCGTCAGCCACCCCGGAGTGCGCGAGGCGGTGGTGCTGGTGCGCGACGGCGGATCAGCCGGGGCCCCCGGCGAGAAGCGGCTGAGCGCCTACGTCGTCTTCGAGCCGGGCCTGGCGGTCGAGATCAATGATCTGCGGGCCTACCTGCGCGAGCGCCTGCCGGACTACATGGTGCCGAGCGGCTTCCTGGTACTCGACGCGCTGCCGCTGAGCTCCAACGGCAAGGTCGACCGCCGCGCTCTTCCCGCCATGGAGCACGAGCAGCCGGCGGCCCGGCGCGAGTACGTCGCGCCCCGCACCGAGATCGAGGAGGCGCTCGCCATCATCTGCGCCGAGGCCCTGGGCGTCGAGAAGCTCGGCGTCCACGACGACTTTTTCGAGCTGGGCGGTGACTCGCTGATGGCGATTCGCGCTATCTTCCGCATCCGCAAGGCCGTGGGCGTCGAGCTTCAGGTGCGCAGCTTCTTCGACGCGCCCACCGTCGCCAGCCTCGCCGAAGGGGTCGAGGAGCTGCTGCTGGACCAGATCGAAGAGCTGTCGGACGAGGAAGTCCATGAGCTGCTGTAAGACTTGAGGGAGGCGCCGCTTTGAACGAGATCGAAGATCGCCGCGCCAGGCTGTCGGTGGAGAAGCGGGCGCTGCTGGAAAAACGCCTCAAGGGCCTCTCTGCCGCGGCGGCTGTGGCCGAGGCGCGGCCGGCCTCCGAGCCGGCGCCGGAGATCGACGCCGCTAAGGCCGCGGCGGACGCCGGCTTCGCCTCCGAGCTTGGCGCCGGGACCGTGCCGCCCGTCGACCGCGAGATCTGGCAGGCCATGATCGGAGCCGGAGCCCGGGAGGCGGGCCGCCGGGCCGTCGCCCGCGACCTGGTGGCCGATGCCGCCCACGAGCCGAAGGTCGACGAGCAGGCCGCCGCCTTCCTGAGCGCCGCCTTCCGCCAGCTCGGGGTCTTCCAGCAAGCCGGCGAGACGAGGACGATCGCGGGTCTGATCGCCGAGTGCCGGGTGCTGCCGAAGTACGACAAGGTGCTGCGCCGCTGGCTGACGGCGCTCGTCGAGGAGGGGCTCCTGGAGCGCCGGCGCGACGCCGAAGGCCATGACGCTTATAGTGCCCGCCAGCCCGTCCCCACGCCGCGGCTCGACGCCCTGATGACCGGCGAGCAGCGCGCCTACTATGCCAAGAACCTCGCGGCGGTGCTCACCGGCGACACCCACCCCCTGGAGTTCTACCTCCCCGGGGGCTCGTCGGCCTCCATCGAGTCGAGCTACACGGAGACGCCGATCTTCCGCTACTGCAACGGCATCTCCGCCGCCGTGTTGCAAGCGCAGGCTCAGGGACTGCCGGAGGGGGCACGGCTGCGCATGCTGGAGATCGGCGCCGGCACCGGCGGCACTACCAAGTCGCTGCTGCCGCTGCTCCCCGCGGACCGCACGGTCTTCCTGTTCACCGACGTCTCGAAGTTCTTCACCGACCTCGGCCGCCAGAGGCTCGGCGAGTACCCCTTCATCCGCTACCGCGAGCTGGACATCGAGCTCGACCCGGTGCCCCAGGGCTACCCGGCCGGCAGCTTCGACTGGATCGTGGCGGCGCACGTGCTCCACGCCACCCGCAACGTCGGGGAGACGCTGCGTCACATCGTGCGGCTGCTCGCCCCAGGTGGCGTGCTTCTGCTGCTCGAAGAGACCCGCTTCCAGCGCAAGTACAATTTCTCGATGGGATTCCTGCCCGGCTTCGACCACTTCGAGGACTACGACCGCCGGCCGCTCCATCCACTGCTGTCCTCGGCCCAATGGCGGGAAGCCCTGCTCACCGCCGGCTTCGTCGACTTCGCCACTTTCACGCAGCCCGGCTCGGCCGCCGACGTGCTGGGGGTCGACGTCATGCTGGCCCGCGCGGCGGGAGGCTTCTGAATCCGTGCCGACGGTTGAGGACCGGCGCTCGCGCCTGACTCCCGCGCAGCGGGCCCTGCTGGCGAAACGGTTGCGCGGCGACTTGTCGGAGACGCCCGCCGAGCAGGCGGACGACGCCTGGAAGATCGCGCCGCGCCCGGAAGGGCGGAGCCTGCCGGCGCCGCTCTCTTTTGCCCAGACCCGGCTGTGGCACTTCGCCGCCGGCCGGCCGGGGAGCGCCGCCTACAACGTCTACTACGCCGTGGGCCTGCGCGGCCCCCTGAACCTGCCGGCCCTGGCGCGGAGCGTGCGAGCCGTCGTCGAGCGCCATCACGCGCTGTGGAGCCGTTTTCCCTTGGGTCCCGCGGGTCTGGCCGCCGAGGTCTCCCCGGACCTGCTGCCTGCGGCCTTGCCGCTGATCGACCTCTCGGGCCTGGACGAAGGCCGCCGTGGCACCGAGGCGCTGGCTTTGGCCACGGAGCTGGCGGCGCCCGCCTTCGATCTCGCGCAAGGGCCACTCCTGCGCACGGCGCTGCTGCGTACCGTCCCGGAGGCGCACGCGCTGCTTCTCGCCGTGCACCACATCGTCATCGACGGCTGGACGCTCGCCCTGCTCACCCGCGAGATCGCCGCCTTCTACGCCGCCTTCGCCGCCGGCCAGCCCACCCCCCTGCCGGAGCCGCCTCTGCAGTCCGCGGACTACGCCGTCTGGCAGCGGCGCCGGGTGGAGAAGGGCGCTCTCGCCGCCGACCTCGCTTGGTGGCGCACCCATCTCGAAGGCGCTCCGGCGGACGGCCTGGCCCTGCCCGAGCGGCCCGGGGCGCCGCTGGGCCGTTGCACGGTGATCGTCGCCCCGCCCGTGGTCGAGTCCCTCAAGGCGCTCGCCCAGCGCCAGCGGGTGACGCTCTTCGTCGCTCTCCTCGCGGGCCTCAAGGCGCTGCTGCATCACCATACGGCGGCCACGGACATCATCGTCGGCACCCCGGTCGTCCTGCGCGGCCGGCCGGAGGCGGCGGGGATCGTGGGAGACCTGCTCAACCTGCTCGCGCTGCGCACTTGCGTGAGCGGCGATCCCACGTTCGCCGATTTCCTGAGCCGGGAGCGCGACACCTTCCTGGGCGCCTTCACCCACCGCGAGGCGCCGCTCGAATGGCTGACGTCGGAGCTGCTGCCGGGCCGCGATCCCGGAGACCCGCCGTGGATCCGGGTGATGTTCAACATGCCGTCGGGCGGTGCCGGCCACCAGGAGCCCCTGGTGGCGCACGGCGTCGAGGTCGAGCCGCTGCTGACCGGCGAGATGGGCTCCGAGTTTCCCTTGACGTTCTACGCCCGCGAAGTGGGGGAGCGTATCCGCCTGGATCTCGGCTACAACGCCAACGTACTGGCTCCGGGCGAGCCCGCCCGCCTGCTCGAACGATTCGCGGCGATCTTGGGGGAGGCCGCGGTCCGTCCCGAGCTGCGCCTTTCCGAGCTGGCCGGGCCGGCTGTATTGAGAAAAGATTGAAGGGACAAGCGATGGAGAAGATTCTCGTGGCGGGCGCCGGTCTGGTGGGTTCGCTGCTGTCCATTTACATGGCGCGGCTCGGGCACCAGGTCCAGATCTTCGACCGCTACCCGGACTTTCGCGAGGCCGAGGTGCCCGGGGGGAAGTCGATCAACCTGACCCTCTGCGCGCGGGGCTTCACCGCCCTCGATCGCGTCGGCGTCGGCGACCGCGTGCGCTCCATCTCCGTGCCCTGCTACGGCCGGGTGATCCACAACGCTGACGGCACCGTGGAATACCAGCCCTACGGCACGCGCCGTGAAGCCATCTACTCGGTGTCGCGCAACCATCTCAACCGGGTGCTGCTGGGCCTGGCGCTGGAGCAGCCCACCCTGGAGTGCCACTTCAAGAAGAAGATCCTCGAGGTGGACCTCACCCTGCCCTCTCTCACCCTGCGCGACCTGCGCACGGCTGAGATGACGGAGTACCGGGGCGACCGCCTCTTCGGCGCCGACGGCGCCCACTCGGCCGTGCGCACCCAGATGCAGCGCAGCCGCCGCTTCGACTTCCAGCAGGTCTACCTGGAGCAGGCCTACAAGGAGCTCAGCGTCGCTCCCGGCGCCGAGGGCGGCTGGGCGCTCGAAGGCAACGCCATCCACATCTGGCCGCGCGGCCATTACATGTTGATCGGCTTTCCCAACCTGGACCACAGCTTCACCCTCTCGCTGCACATGCCCTACGAGGGCGAGAAGCCGTCGTTCTCCTCAGTGCTCACGCCGGACGACCTGCAGGAGCTATTCAACACCTCGTTCCGCGATGCGGTCCCCCTGCTGCCCAACCTGGTCTCCGACTTCTTCGGACGGCCTGAGGCGTCGATGATCACCGTCCGCTGCTTCCCCTGGACCTACGAGGACAAGGTGCTGCTGATCGGCGACTCCGCTCACGCCATCGTCCCCTCCTACGGTCAGGGAGCCAACTCCGGCTTCGAGGACTGCTCGGTGCTCGCCGACTGCCTCCTTGAGGGTGGCGACGACTGGCGGCAGGTCTTCGCCCGCTTCGAGGCGCAGCGCAAGCCCAACGCCGACGCCATCGGCGACCTGGCCCTCGAGCATTTCCACGAGCTGCGCGACCTGGTGGGCGACCGCGAGTTTCAACTCCGTAAGAAAGTCGAACGCCGGCTCAACGAGCTCTATCCGGACCGTTACATCCCGCTCTACAACCTGATCTCGTTCACCAATGTCACCTACGTCGATGCGCTGAAGCGCGAGCGCGAGCAGCGCACCCTCCTCGATCGCCTGATGGCCAACGCCGCCGTCCGCGAGCGCCTGGAGCGAGGCGATTCCGAGGAGTCGCTCGATCCGCTGCTGAGCGATCTGACGATGGAGCTCTTAGGCCAGCCTGTGGCGCGGGAAAGCGGAAGGTCCGCGGCCTGAAGGGCCGCGGGACCGTTGGGCAACGGGGCATCTCCTACACAGGCATATCTCCAAGGTTCGAGTGCCATCGCCGAAGGTCCCGGTGCGGTGGCGGCGGGAGAAGGCGGCGTCGCGGTGGGCGGCAACGTGACGGGCGACATCTCCGCCGGCCGGACCGGCCGGGAGAACTGATGACGGAAGGTTCCAGCGTCGCGCCGGAAAGTTTCAGAGTGACTCCGGAACTTTCCAGGGTGACTCCGGAAAGTTCCAGCGCACCTCCGGAAAGTTCCAACAGACGATGGAAGCTTGCAGAGTGACTCCGGAAGGTTCCAGAGTTAGGCCGGAAAGCTCCAGGGTCCTCCCGGAAGCTTCCAGAGTGACTCCGGAAGGTTCCAGAGTGAGGCCGGAAGGCTCCAGAGTCCTCCCGGAAAGCTCCAGAGTCTTCTCGGAAGCTTCCAGAGTGACTCCGGAAAGTTCCAGAGCCTTCCCGGAAGGTTCCAGTGTCACTCTGGAAAGTTTCAACGGACGACGGAAGCCTCCGACCTGCCTCCGGAAGTTTCCGGCGAGGCTTCGGAGAGCTCCCATGAACCGTTGGCAGACTCCAGTCCCACTCCGGAAGGTTTCAAGGTGACGTTGGAGGTTGACAACGGACCTCCGTCATGACTTGCTTGCACTCCCCGATGTCCTGGGAGAAGATTCCCTTGGGGCTGAGGGTGTCGAAAGTATCCTGGGAGGCCGAGGCCGTTTTCAGCGACACCTCTCGACAGCGCCTGCGATCCGCTATCATTCGTGCCTTGAGCGGGAGCCATTCTCCACCGGCCGTGCTCATCGCTTCACGCGGTAGAGCCGCGCATCTCGGTTCTCGGCGATGAGCTGCAGGCTGCCGCTCAATCCGTCAACGAGCTGGCGGTAGTTTTCCCGGTCCCGATACGCGACATAGTCGACGCTGAGCTCCGCCAGACCCGCTTTCCAGAGCGCCGGGTCCAGCCCCCACCTGCTCACAGGGTCGTACTCGATTCGGTAGGCGCGTTCGCAGCCGCAGTGGTAGCGGTCGAACTCCCCTAAAAAGACGACGCGATCCTTTGGCCCAACAGAGTGCCACAGGGGATAGGACGGAAGCTGGGCAGCGAGAGCTTCCCGCGGCGAGAGGAACCCCGTAGCGACCCGCCATTCGATTCCAGATGACCCGAGCTGCACTGGAAAGGCCAAGGCCGCGGCCAGCAGGCAGACTGCAGCCACTCTTCCGGCGTGCCCCTCGAAGCCTTTCGTCAGGCGCCAGAGTCCCCCGGCGACGAACGCCGCATAGAGTGGGTAGAGCGGCAGGAGGTACCGATACGACGGGTCGTGCATCAGATACCACGGTACCAAGGCACCGAGCGCTGCCGCGGAGAACCACACCGCGCGGCGCAGCCCCCAGCCCAGGGCACCGGGCAGGATCAGAAGGGCCAGGACACCGCCGTAGCCGTCACGAAAGCCTTCGAAACGGCTGGTGTGGTAGGTGAGGGAATACGGCAGGTAGGTGAAAGCGCGGAGAGAGCGGTCCTCCGCCTGCGGAGCCGAAGGACCGCTCTCATGCTCCATCGCGGCAGGGCTCATGAAAAAGTACCCGCCGGTCAGTCGCGAAATCAGAGAAGAGCCGGAGGTGGCATAGGGAGCAAGGAAATAACCGGCCCGCGATTGGCTCCAGGCGAGCCAGGGCAACAGCGGGGCGAGCGCCACGAGGATCAACACCGGAAAGCGGCGGAGAGCAAGATCCTGGCGCCTCCAGGCGAGCAGCAGGAGGGCGGGGGCGGCGAAAACGGAGGTGACCTTGACCACGATCGCCGCGCTGAAGAGGAAGACGCCAAGGCGAACGCGCCGCGAATCCCCGCCCCCCGCCGCGACAGCGACCGCGGATGCGGCAACGAGAAAGGCCGCCGGCCAGTCGACGTAAGTCGCGCGAAGCTGGTAGCAGGCAAACGGGAAAGCGACCAGAGACAGGAGCATCAGGGGGCGTGCTCCCGGCTCTCCCAACCTTCGTACGAGAGCGACCCCCGCGGCGAAGCCACCGAGACCGACGGCGAAATGGAGGAGGCGTGCGGCGGGCTCGCCGCCAAAGAAGAAACCCGCCGCGAGGAAGCTCTCGTGATTGCGCCAGAAGAGGGTCTGGGGGGCGAGCGCCGCCAACGGTGCAATCCGCCCCTTCAGAACGATGTCACGAACCTCTGGCAGATGGTATGCAAGGCCGTCCCAGGAGACCTCAGGGCTCAGAACGCCTACCCAGACCGCCATGAGCGCGACCACCGCGAAAGCGGCCCAACCCGCCTCGGTCGGGTTTGAGGGCCTCAGCTCCCCGACCGCTTTGGCGGCGCGGCATACCCGTAGACCGAGCGTCCGGAGAGACGATCGCCGGAGGACGAGCAACCCCAGGGCGCCGGAGAGAAGGGCAGGCCGCACCAGGAGACGTGCCTCACCCAGCAGCAGCACGGTGAGCCCTATGGAAACCGTGCCCACGGCGAATGTCAGGATCAGCTCCTCGTCGTGATCCGCTTCGGTGCCGCGCACGAGGCGGGCGACCGCATCGCCGGCAACGAGAGTCAGTGCAAGGATGGCCGCCGCGATGAGGAGGGCACCTAGATTCCCCGAAGTACTCGCGAGAGTGACCGCCGCCATGAGGGTGGCAAGGACGGTGGGCTGCGGCCAGTGCCAGAGGCTGACGGACAGCAGGAAGAAAGCGAGAGCCCCGCCGGCGGCCGCGAGCAGCGTTACGCGCGGCCCATGCAGCTCGATAAGCTTGGCGCAATACCCGGCGATGAGAGGCCGAGCGTGCCAGAGGACCGTCGCGGTCAGCAGGACCAGAATCCAGGAACAGGCCTGTGGGTACCGCGGCAGGGCGGCGACACCGCCGGCTGCTTCGCCTGTATGGCCTTGGCGGCTCATCGTATCAATCTCGGGGTGCATCGGGTATAGCTGACCACGTCGACGTAGGGCCCAACCAGGGCAAGGAGGAGGCGGGCTGCCGGGACGGTCCGCGCCACTTGGCCATAGAGCGCGAAAAGCCGCCGTTCCAGGGGCTGCCGGTGGTCGTAGTCGAGGGGAAGCAGCTCAGGGTAACGCACATGGAGCTGAGTCAGCCCGGCCCGGCGAAGATTCCGCCGCAAGCTCAGCCAGGAGGGGAGGTGCACGTGCTGGTAGGGGATCTGGCGCCGCCAGCGGACGAAGCGATCCTGCCATCGCTGTGGCAGAAGCCCGACTCCCCAGACCCCGACGTGGGGTTCCGGACCCGGAGCGAAACGATTTACGCATCGTGCCAGGAACGAGCTCTCCGATGTTCCCACGCGAGTGAGCTCGGCGAGCACCGCTCCGGCGGCGGGCACATGCTCGAGCAAGTTCTCCGCCACGACGACGTCGAAGCGGGCGTCCGCGAACGGCAGGTGGTCGGCGCAGGCGGCGGCCATACGGACGTCCTCAATCCCCAGCTCCTGGAGCCGCCGTTGGGCGATGACCAGCCAGCGCAGTGCGATGTCGATGCCGAAGAGGGGGCCGAGCCCTCGCCGGCTCGCTGCCGCCAGGAAGCCGGCGCTCCCACAGCCGGCGTCGAGGAGCGCTCCCCTCGGGTCGAGACCATAGCGATCCATCCGTAGCAGAATCGCGGCGCCGCGCCTCTCACCCGAGAGATGGTGGGAGAGGTAGCGCTCGGCGAGATCCGGAGGGACTTCCGGAGTGATCCGATAGTAGAAGCGGACGAGATCGGCGAAGGAGAGCCGTTGCGCCTCGTGCGCCAACCGCAGCGCTTTGGCCCGGTCCTCTGCGAGAGTGAGGTAGGGATCGGCGCAGATACGGAGATCGAGGATTCCACCGATGACAGGATACTCGGCACCGCAGCCGTTGCATCGGCTGCGATCGGTCCCCGTCTCCAGGGACAGGTGGCAGCGCGGACAGGCGTAGTCGTCAGCCATGGGTCTGGATCGAGGAAATGCCTGCCCAATCGGGGCGCAACACCCGTCGCATCCGGCGCAGTGCCTGCCTCGCCCGCAGCCAGCCGGCGAGCCACGCCGTATCAAGGGCGGAGATCGCGGCAGGGCTCAGGTAGACCGAGTCGATCCGGGGCAGGGCGAACCGATCGCTGCGGCAGGAGGCAATGCCGAGGTCTGTGCCGACGGCGGCGTCGAAGTAGCGGCGGGCGGCCGCGGCGACCCTGGCCGTCCGCGCGCCGTAGGGATAGGCGAAGACGCGGGCCTGTCGCCCGGTGCGGCATTCGATCTCCTCTTGCGAGCCACGGATTTCGTTCTCCACCTGCTCCTCCGGCAGCAGGGAGAGGGGCGGGTGGGTGAGCGAGTGGGCTCCGAGCTCGCACCCTTCCTCCGCGAGTCGCGCCGCCTCCTCCCAGGTGACGAGCCGTTCGCCAGGGACTGCCGGCGGTTGGCCGGGCCAGCGGTTGTCGCGCCCGCAATAGCCGGTGATGAGGAACAGGGTGGCCGTCCAGCCGCGTGCACACAGGCGAGGCCAGGCATGGCGCAGGAAGCTCTCGTAACCGTCGTCGAAGGTCAAGACGGCGAGACGCTCGCTGCCGTGCATAGCCAAGGCGGTGGAGAGCGAGACGGCGCGGTAGCCCTCCTGAGCCAGGACTTGCAGGTGCGCCTCGAACCGCGCGACCGGAGTCCACAAAGGCGACGGGTGGTCGCCGATTGCGTGGTAAGTGAGAATGGGGAGAAACATTATCCTTGCAAGTCTATCCTTTCGCATGGGCTGAGACGAGCCCGCCGTCCAGCCTAGAGCCTCACCTCGCAACCTTCCTGAGATGAGCGGTAGACAGCATGGGCCATCTGCAGCGCGCGCAGCCCGTCACGTCCGGTGGCCGTGCTCGTCCGGCCGGAGCCGAGGTCGGACACCAGGGCCCTCAGCTCGGCGACGAAGGAGCGCACGATGGTCCATCGCCAGCTCCGGAGGCGCTCCTGAACCTGGAGCAGCGGGAAGATCTCGTATCTCTTTTTGGCGCGCTCCCCGGGCCCGCGGAGCGTGCCCCACACCGTGAGCATCGGGGGATAGGAGGCGCGTACGAAGCCGCGAGTACCCACGCACTCGATCGAGAAACGGTACCCCCGCCATTCAGTCCAGCTCGCATGCACCTGCGCGACCGCGCCCGTGGCCGTGCGGAACAAGGCGAATCCGTTGTCCTCGACCGCGGGAGCCGTCCAGACGAGATTGGCGACGTAGCCCTTCGCCGCGTTGATCTCGCCGAGAAAAAAGCGGGTCAGGTCGAGGATGTGAATACCGTTGTCCACCAGGCTCCCACCCCCGGTGACTGCCCGGTCTACGACCCATGCATGGCCGAGCTCCTTGCCGCCAGGGTGCCCGGCACGGGCCTGCACGCTGACGACTTCGCCGATTCTGCCGTCTTCGATCGCTTGCTTCGCGAGCATCATGGCGGGGAAGAACCGGTGGTTGAAGCCGGTGCGGAGCAGCACGCCACGAGTCTCCGCCGCCGTGCACAATCTTTCAGCCTCCTCCGGCTGGTGCGCGAGGGGTTTTTCGCAGAGTACGTGCTTGCCGGCTGCGATTGCATCGAAGGCCGCCGGTGCATGGGCGGCGGGAGGAGTGCAGACGAGGACAAGGTCGACCCCAGGGTCCCGTACCGCCGCCGCGATATCGGAGACCGCCGCCGCTCCGCTGCGCCGCGCAACGCGCTCGGCCGCCTGGAGGTGGACATCCGCCACGTGGGTGAGCCTCAAGGCCGGAATCCGCGCCACCGCTGCCGCGCGCAAGGTACCGATCTCACCGGCGCCGACGATGGCGACTCCGAGTGCCTTCATGCCTCCTCCCGTAGCTCCTGGATCAGCTCGAAATAGCGGTTCAGGTGAACCTCCTCGCTGTAGCTCCGCCTATAAGCCCGATAGCCCCGCTCTCCCAGCTCGTCCCGCCGGGATCGGTCGGCGCGCAGGATTTCCATCGCTTCGACCAACTCATCTTCGCTCTCGTAGACGAGCCCGCCGCCACAATCCTCGACGAGCTCTGGCAGGGCACCGATGCGGTGGACGATCGCGGGGGTACGCACGGCGAAAGCTTCGAGAGGCACAAGGCCGAAGGTCTCGAAGCACAGCGACGGGACAACCACGGCGACGGCGGCCCGGTAGAGGCCCCGCAGCTCACGGTGGGGAATCCAGCCGTGGAAGCGGATGTGGGGTGCCCCAGCCGCCAAGGCCTTCAGCTCAGCCTCGCAGCTCCCGGAGCCGACGATGACCAGGTCGGCTCCACGGAAGCTGGTGAACCGCTGGATAAGGGTATGGACCCCCTTCAGCCGCTCGAGCCTGCCAACGTAGAGAAAGTAGGGGCGGCCTGGCGGCGGGCCAGGGCTCTCAGGGCTGGCTTCGGCCTCCGCGTCTGGAACGAAATGCGGCAGGACCCGGATCGGGGCCGGAAACCCGCGGGCCAGGTTCGCTGCTCGGGCGAAGTCGCTCGGCGCGAGGAAGGCCTGGACGTGCCGGGCGTAGCGCTCGATGGACCCGGATTGGCGCCAGAGCTGGGGCGGCCGCCGTCCCGCCAGGGTGCAGCGCAGACAGGTCGGCCGGTTGCACGGCTCGCGGTCGAGGCGCCACAGGACGTGCATCGCACAGACGAACCAATAGTCGTGCATCGTACACAGCTTGACCGCCCGGCCGCAGGCGAGCACACCCGGTCCCCCCAGGAGAGAGATGTTGTGAAAGTGGATCACATCGAAGGAGCCGGCGAGGAGACGCTCCAGCTCCCCTCCTCGCAGGGTGGGGCGCCCGAGCTGGTGGCCTAGCAGCAGCCCCAGATCGGCCCGCGCTCCACCGCCGAGCGGATGGATCGAGACGTTCGGGTGGATCGGATAGCTCCCCGGCGCGGGCGCGCCGCCGAGCAGGGCCTGAGCCTTCGGCTCGTAGACGACGCAGACCTGATGCCCACGGCGGGCGAGCGCGTCGGCGAGACGGTGCACGAAGACTCCGTCGCCGCCGAAATGGTGAGGCGGAAAGAAGGTCGTGACCAGGCAGAATTTCAAAGGTTTCCCCTGCATCATCCGCCGCCGAGCGTATCGAGAAGGGCGAGCATCTCGCCGGCGGAGCGGCTCCAACTCAGGAGGCTGGCCCGCCGGTGCGCCGTCTCGCCCAGGCACTTCCGCTTCTCCTCATCCGTCAACAGGATGCGCAGCGCGCTGGTCAGCTCCTCAGGTCGTGCGGGGTCGATGAAGATCCCACCCCCCGCCAGCAGCTCGGGCAGCGGGCTGTTCCTGGTCGCGACCACCGGGACCCCGCAAGCCGCGGCCTCGACGGCCGGAAGCCCGAAACCTTCGGCCACCGAGGGGAGCACTGCGAGCGTGGCCCGCTGGAGGAGAGGCGCGAGCTCCTCGTCGGCGAGAAAACCGGCAAGGGTGACCGCGCCGCCGATCCCCAGCTCGGAGATGACCTCCCGGAGACGGGCCAGGCCCGGTGTGAAGACGTCTTCGTGGTCGCCCACGATGACGAGCCGCAGGGGGCCCAGCGCGAGATCGGCCCGCAGGCGGGCAAACGAGCGGGCGAGCGCCTCCAGGTTCTTGTGGGGATTGATGCCTCCGACATACAACAAGAGCCGCTCTTCCGGCGAGATCCCGAGGCGTTCGAGCGGCGGTGGGGTGGATAGGTTGGCAATCCGGCTGAACGCGACGTCCGGAGCCTCATTGACGACCCAGACCCGGTCCGCGGGCCATCTGAAGCGCCGGACGATGGCACTCTTGGCATGCTCCGAGACCGTGAGGATGCGGTCGGCCTGCAGGCGTGCCAGAGCCGATTTGAGCCGCCACAGGGCAGCCCCGCGGCCGGAGGGGAAAATCAGGCCGCCGTGGTCCTCGGCGATCGTATCGTGGATCCCCAGGATGACCCGGGCCCTGCCGAAGAGTGGAAAGTAGGTATAGACGGTGGGGAAGAAGAAGACGTCGATTCGCTCGCGCGCCACAGCGCCGGTCATCCGCAGCACATCGCGCAGATTGCGACGGCCCTCGGCACGGGCCGCGCGTACCGGAGGCTCGCTGGTGGCGACGGCGACGAGCCGGGCCGCGGGAGGGAAGCGATGGGTGACGGCGGTGTGCGCATCGGCGAAGAGCACGTAGTCGTTGTGGCCGTCCAACTCGAGGAGGGCACCCAGGAGATTGCGAGTGAAACGGCCGTAGCCGCGCCGATTCGCCCAACTCGTCACATCGACTCCGATACGCATGGGCTCTCGCTTCAGGTAAGTTGGAGCGCGCTGTCGCCCGGTCCCGCGGCGTAGCCGACCCACTCTCCGGCGGCCCAGGCGATGAGGAAGAGTGAAATGTAGGGTAGCGCCAGGACGAAACGGCTCACCAGCTTGCGGCGCTTTGCGACCCGGCGGGCCAAGCGCACCAGGAGGACCGGGGGCAAAAACGGAGAGAAGCTCAGATAGTAGAGCCGCCGCCCTTTGGAGACCACCTCGGTGCGGGTTCCAGCGAAGGCCCGGCCATAGTGGTAGCGCTCGCGCAAAAAGCTGCCAAACCGAAAGCTCTTCCGATGCAGGACGCGGACCGCGGGATCGGACCAGAGGCAGTGGCCCCTCTCCTCCAGCCGCCAGTGGAGAAAGGTCTCCCAATACCCGCTTCGGACCAGGTCCTCGAGCTCCGGGATGGCGTTACGTTTGTAAGAGACGTTCGGGCCAGGGAGATCGCCCACCACGCCGTGGGGAACCGGGCTCGCGAAGTTGCTGTACTCACAAAAGTAAACCGCCCAGTCGATCAGCCGCTCGGTCGCCGCATTGTCCACCGCGCCGCCGATGGCGGGACCTGGATGCTCCCGGTGAGCGCAGAGGATCGATTCGTACCAGAAGTCGGTAGGGATGCAGTGATCCTCGGTGATGGCAATGATATCGCCGCGCGCAGCGAGGATTCCCGCCGCGCGCAGCACTGGGACGCTCCGCGGCTCTGCAAACTCGATCAGCCGCACCTGTGGGTGCTCAGCCTTGACGAAATCGGCCACCGACCGGCCGACGCAGTCGGCGACGATGACCTCGGCCTGCACTTCTCCCAGCTGGTTCGAGAGCGCCGCAAGGCAAGCCTCCAGATAAGATTTGCCGTTGATCGAGGCGATGACGACGGAAAGCTGAGGAGAGCTCATTGAGAGTCCTGTCACACCCGAGAGCAGCACTTTCCTGCACCGTAAAGGTTGCCGAACCATTCTCCTGCCACCCAGGCGACGAGCGCCAGGAACACTGCCGGTAGAGCGCTGATCAGTTGTCGCCGGTACCGCTTCCTGGGCCAGGCGCTTCTGAGGAGGCGAGCCAAGAGGACGAAAGGCAGGAGCGGCGCGACCAGCGCGTACCCCGCCCGCTGCCAAGCCCGGAGGCGCTCGGAGCGCATGGCACCGTAGCACCGCCCATGAACCAGGCGGCGGTCGAGCAGCTCCGAGAGGCTGAGCCGGCGATGGAAGCGTACGACCAGGGCGGGGTCGGCGAGCAGCTCTTCTCCTTGCGCGGCGAGCTGGCGGCAGAAGAAGGTCTTCCAGAACCCGCGCTCGGCAGGCGCCGCGAGCCGCTCCAGGACCACGCGGCGGAACAGGACGTTGTTGCCGGCGAGGTCGCTCGTCGGACCGCCTGGCAGCGGCGGGAGGAAGGCCGCGTAGTCACAGAAGTAGAGAGCCCAGTCGGTCAGCGTGCGCAGGTCACCCGGCTCGACCGCGCCGCCGACCGCCACGGCCTTCGGCTGACCCATCATCGCGACGGCCTCTTCGAGCCAGCCAGGAGCGAACGTGCAGTGCCCCTCGGTGAACGCCACCCAGGCACCCGATGCGGCTTCGATCCCGGCACCGAAGAGCTGCGGCAGCGAAGCCGCGCCGCACGGGAGCCGCACGAGCTCGCACGCCTGGAACAGAGGGTCCGCCTGCCCTCCGCTCGCACCTCCTTTGACGGCCAGGACCTGGAGGGCCAGTGCGGGCGGGCGGCGCTGGGAGAGCAGCGAGTCGATGCAGCTCCGGCCGTCGAACCGTGGATCGCTCAAAGCCATGACAACCGAGAGGTGAAGGTCCATCAGCGGGGACGACCGGAGATATAGCCAGCCGCCTCGCCGAGCGACCAGGACGCGAAGAAGATCGCCAGCCAGGGAAGCGCCGCGAGGTATCTCGGCGACCAGTCTGGGCGGTGGGAGACGACCCGCCGGCCCACGCGAGCGAGGAGCAGGCCAGGGAGCAGGGGAGACAGAAAGAGACGCAAGAAGCGCCTCCACCGAGGGTCACCGGGTCGCGTCGCCGCGAAGTGCCGGCCGTGCCGGAAGCGGGCGCGGACGAAAGGACCGGGGCGCTGGCCCGGTACGAGGCACACACCCATCGTGGGGCTCATCCGGAGTGACCGCCCGGCAGACCGCATCCGCCGATGGACGAGGGTCTCCCAGAAGCCGCCCGAGCCCTCCTGCCAATACAGATCGAGATCCTTCTTGCGGTAGACCGCGTTGTCCCCTGGGATCTCCGCGACCGGGCCGTCGGGCACCGGCGGCATGTAGGCGGCATAGCGCGCAAAGTAGACCGCCCAGTCGGCTGCGGAGCCACCCTGCGGCGGCTCGATCGGCCCGCCGACGGCGGACGCTTCGGGCGCATCCTCCAGAGCTTGCGCCGCGCTCGTGAGCCAGTCCGCGGCCGGCCGGCATTGCGCGGTCGTCAAGGCTACGATGGGGGCCGCCGCCCAACGCAGCCCGAGCTCCCAGAGCTCCGGGACGAGAAGGTCGGGGCCGGCCGCGAGGACATGCACGCGAGGAAAGCGGCGCTCGATAACTCGTCGGGTCTCGTCCCCCAGAGAGCCCGCGACGAGCACCTCCGCTCCGAGGGGCTCCGCCTGAGGGACGAGCGATTCCAGGCACGCGAGAAGCGGGAGGTCCGCGTCCTGCGATCCGACGACCACGGCGATGGGAGGAGGGGATCCGGCCAAGGCTAATCGATCCGATCCGCCCGGGCGACGTAGAGGTCGCCGTCGCCGAGGGTGCCGTGGAAGCGCGCGACGAGCTGGAAGCTTTCCGCGAGGTAGTCGGTGAGCGTGGGGAATCGCAGGCGCATGTCGTGCGGGAAGGAATAGAGGACCCAGACCGCATGCCCATGACGCAGGGCGGCGAGCTGGCCGGGGTCAGCCGGGAACGCCAAGCCGGGAGCATAGTACTCCCGATACGCAACGGCTGCGAGCCCGACGGCTCCGACGCGGTCACCGGGAGCCCTGCGCTCGTCCACGAAGCTGAGAGCTCCGGTGTAGTCCTGCTTGGGATACCGGTAGAGCGGAACGAGAGCGGCCATGGAAACGAGGGCCAGGGCGCCGAGGACCAGCGGCTCGACGGGCAGCGCCGCTCCGCCGTGTCTGCGGGCCCAGTCCCCAAGCCAGCCCGCGCCCCGCACCACCAGCAGCAAGACGAAGGGAAGCTCGTAGAGGAAAGACCGAGGATAGGCACCGTACCGGGTGATGACGAGGACGGCCAGATTGAAGGCCGGTGGCAAGACGACCAGCGCCGCGATCAATGGGCACCGCCGCCGGTAGTCGAGCCACCCTGCGGCGGCGAGCAGGAGGAGCAGGAGCGCGCCGGCGGCGCCGAGGCCGGCCCGCAGGCCATCGGCGAGGACCGGCAGGAACTGCCCGGCACTGGCCGATCCCAGCCCGGCCCGGTCGACGGTGCGGACGAAGTGCACGATCTGGGGGAGCTGGAGAGCATAGAAGGTGAGTGTCAAGAGCGCCGCCCAGGAGAGAACGCCCGCCAGCCGGCGCAGCCCGGCGCGCGCGGCTCGCCGTCCCGAAGGATCGGCGGCAAGGCTTGGCAGGAGGAGCAGGAGGGCGGTGAAATGACCGGCGAAGACGAAGACCGTGTTCTGCAGCATCAGCACGCCCAGCACGGCAGAGAGCCCATAGAGCACCCACAGGCTGCGCCGGTTGCGCTCGAGCGCCTCCAGGAAGATCACTGTCCCCCAGACGGTGAAGAAGATCATTCCCGAGTAGCCGCGCGCGCTCTGCGAGAACCAGATGTGATGGTAGGAGACGCTGAGCAGCAGCGCGACCCACGTCGCCTCTCGCTCCGGAGCGACCCGGCGGGCCAGGAAGAAGAGCCCGGGAATGGCGCCGACACCGACGATCACGGCCGGCAGACGAGCGCTCCAGGCACTTTCACCGAAGATGGAGAAGCTCGCACTCCCCAGGAGTGAATAGAGCAGGTGCTGGTTCGCTGAGCGGTAGATGGAGAGGATCTCCAGAGGCGAGCTCCGAAGGTAGTGGATCACGGTTGCGATCTCGTCGAGCCACAGGTCGCGGTCGAGGCCGACCACCCGGAGAGCCGCCGCGAGCAGGGTGAGGAGGGCCAGCGCGGCGGCGGCCCGCGGGTGGCTGGCGAGGGAACCGGCAGGGCGCTCCTGCAGACCGAGGAGAGCCGCCGGGAGCCCCGGCTCCTCCTCCGTCCCGCGCCAGCGCAGGACGGTGGCCGCCAACAGCCCCGTTGCGCAGAGACTCAGGGCGACCCGGAGCAGGAGAACGCCGGCGCGGACAAGGCCGGGGTCGATCCCGTGCATTCCCGCCGCCAGGCTCGATGCCGGAAGCAGGCAGGCCACAAAAAGGAACGTCGCGCCAAGGATGGCCAGGAGTCTGATCGTACTCATCATTGTTTGCTCGAAAAGAAGATCAAGTATACTCTCCCATGCAAGCAGGAAAAGCGCGAGGAGCTTTGATGACGCATTCCGGTCGTTGGGGACAGCGTTTCGTCGTGCTCGGCGGTGGGATCGCCGGGCTGGCCGTGGCGCGCGAGCTCCTGCGCCGGGGCTGCGAAGTGGTGGTGGTCGAGAAAGCTGCCGCGGTCGGCGGTCTGGCTCGGACGTTCGAGCGGGACGGCTTCCGGTTCGACATCGGCGGGCATCGATTCCACAGCAACAACCCGTCAGTCGTGCGCTGGTTGCAGGATCTGGTGGGATCGGACCTCCTGGTTGTTCCCCGCATCAGCCGCATCCACCTCGAAGGGCGGTTCGTCGACTACCCGATCCAGTTTCCCGGTGCGCTGTCGATCTTCCCGCCGTATAAGGCGATGAAGATGGTCGGCAGTTATCTCCAGGCGAAGGTCATGGAGAGGGGACGGTCCGACGTCTCCTTTGAGGACTGGGTCGTCAAGCGCTATGGCAAGGCGCTGTACGCGGTCTTTTTTCAGCCGTATACCGAGAAGATCTGGGGCATCCCGAGCCATGAGCTCTCGGCGCAGTGGGCCGCGCAACGGATCGGAATCCCCAGCATGTGGCGCGCCATGAAGCATGCCATCATCCCCCCGCGGGTGACCCCCGCCACCGCCATTACGGAGTTCTACTACCCGCGGCGGGGCTTCGGTCTCATTTGTGAACGCCTCCTGGCGGAGGTTCTCGCCATGGGAGGCCGGGTCTCGACGCAGACGACGCTCGCTCGTTGCGCGCCGTCGGGCGCGGGGTTCCGGGTCGCCGTGCGCGGGCCGCAGGGTGAGATGGAGACGATCGAGACCGACCACGTCGTCTCGACCATCCCTCTCGGCGTCCTCCTTGAGGCGATCCCCGAGGATCTCGGCAGCCGGGAGGTCCTGAACCGCTATCAATTCGAATACCGTGATCTCATCTGCCTCTTCCTGGCCTTACGGCGAGAACGGGTCAGCCGCGACAGTTGGACGTATTTCCCGAGCAAGAAGCTCCTCTTTGGCCGCACCCACGAGCCGCGGAACTGGTCTCCCGAGATGGTGCCGGCAACGGGCTGCACTTCGCTCGCCGTCGAGATCTTCTCCAGCCGTGGCGAGGAGGTCTGGCAGATGCCCGACGAGGCCATCTGCGAGAGAACCGTTGAGCAGATGAGTGGGATCGGTTGGATCGCAAAGAGCGACGTGCTCAAGTGGTGGCTGCTGCGTGTGCCGTTCGCCTATCCGGTCTACCGCGTCGGCTACGAGAGGGAACTGCACCGGGTCCGCGAATACCTCGGACAGTGGCAACACCTCCATCTGGTCGGCAGGACGGGCTCCTTCAAGTACATGAACAGCGATGGCGTGATCGAGGACGTCTTCCGCTTTGTCGACGGACTGTCGCTCACGGAATCAGCCGTCGCGGCTCCGCCTGTCGAAGCGATGTCCATCGAGAATGGGAGATGGGTCTGAGCGGGGCTGCGCCGTCGGGGCCGCCGGTCAGTGGGAGCCTTGTGCGTTCCGTGCAGCCCCTCCTCTCCGTCATCATTCCCGTGTACAACGGTGGCGAGACACTCGTCCGCGTGCTGTGCGCGGTCCGCTCGTCGCATTTCACGGACTATGAGCTGATCGTCGTCGACGACGGATCGGTGGATGGCTCGGCCGAGCGGTCGCGCAAGGTCGGGGACACCGTGCTGGAGACCGGGGAGAGACTCGGCCCCGCCGCGGCGCGGAATCTCGGGGCTGCCGGCGCCTGCGGACGCTATCTCTGTTTCCTCGACGCAGACTGCGAGCCGCACCCGGAGACCCTGGGCGCCATCGCGCGCATCTTTGCGGATGAGCCCGGGCTGGCCGCAATCTTCGGCTCCTACGACGACGCGCCCGCCGCGCAGGGTTTCGTCGCCCGATACAAGAACTTGTTCCATCACTTCATCCACCAGACGAGCTGTGCGGAGGCCTCGACCTTCTGGGCAGGCTGCGGCATCGTCGAGCGCTCGGTCTTCCTCGCGTGCGGAGGCTTCGACGCCACCCTCTATCCGCGTCCGGCGATCGAGGACATCGAGCTCGGGTTTCGGCTCCGCAGGCAAGGGCACAGGATCCGCCTGGCCAAGGAAGTTCAGGTCAAGCACCACAAAGCCTGGACCCTGGCGGGTCTGATCTGCTCCGATGTCCGCGACCGCAGCATTCCCTGGACGCGCCTCCTCCTCTCCGGCAACAGGATCGAGAGTGACCTCAACCTCCGCTGGCATCACCGCCTCAGCGCTCTGCTGGTCTGCGGAATGCCGGTCGGGATGCTCCTCTCGCTCGTCGATCCGGGTTGGCTCGCCATGCTCTTCGCCTTCGCCTGCGGGCTTCTGTGGCTCAATCGCGACCTGTACGAGTTCTTTTTGCGCAAGTGCGGACCGACCTTCGCCGTGCGGGCGATCCCTCTCCACTGGCTCTACTACCTCTACAGCGTCGTGGGCTTCTGCGTCGGAACCGCGTCGTTCTGGAAGGAAAGGCTGGTCGGGGGTGGCGGTGCCTCTCCCTTCTGACCCCATGACCCCTGCCGGAGGCTCCCTGGACCCACTGCGCGGGCCTGCACGCCCACGGACCGTGAGCCGGAACTTCGCGCTCCTCTCGCTGGGACAGATCGTCAGCCGCCTGTTCTCCCTCGTGGTGACGGTCCATCTCGCGCAAGCTCTCCTCGCCGGGGGGTTCGGGGTGATCGCCTTCGCGACGAGCGTCTTGTCCTATGCCGGCCTGCTCGTCGACTTCGGCTGCGATACCCTCGGTCCCATCGAGGTCGCGCGGGGCGAGACGCCGGTCGGCAGGCTGGTAGCCAACATCGTGGCGATGCGGCTGCTCCTCCTGGGAGCCGGCCTGGCGGCGCTCCTCCTCTTCTCGTGGAGCGCTCCGGTCTCCCTGGTGACGAAGAAGGTCCTCATCCTCTATGGGCTTTCGCTCGCGACCAACGCCCTCGACCTCGACTGGGTCTTTCTGGGCAAGGGCCCCATGCAGGTCTGCGCGATGGCTGAGATCTTTTCCCAGGCGATCGTCGCCGGGGGCGCCCTGCTCGTAATCCACGGCCCAGGCGACATCGCCAGGATGCCTTGGGTCTTCCTGGTCTCCCGCCTGTTCGCGGTGAGCTATCTGGCCATCGAATACCTGCGACGGTTCGGATTCGTGGACGTCAGGCTGGACCGAGCGCTCTTGCGCCGGTTGTTCCGTGCGGCCCTTCCCTTGACGGGTACGAGCTTCGTGACCATGCTGTCCCACAATTTCGACCTGGTCTTTCTCGGTCTCTGGCTCGGTTCCGCGGCGGCGGGCCTCTACGGTGCCGCCTACCGCATCGTATGGGCTCCCACCTTGCTGGTGACGGCCTTCTACACGGCGTTGCGTCCGGCCCTTGCCTGCGCTTACGGTCACGGCCTCGGCAGCATCGATTCGCTCCTACGCCGTTCAGGCCGGATCACGGCGGCCTTCGGTGTCGGGCTGGTGGCCGGTGGCCTGTTTCTCGCCGAGCCGCTCGTCCTGTGGCTCTATGGCGAGGCCTACCGAGCAGCCGTGCCGCCCTTCCAACTCCTCTTGGGTGCCCTCGGGTTGATGGTGGTCAGCCGTACGTACCGGCTGATCCTCACCTCGTTCGATCACCAGGGAACCGATTTCAAGATCATGTCAGCCGCGGCCGTCACGAACGTCCTGCTCAACCTCCTGCTCGTGCCGTACTGGGGTCTCACCGGAGCGGCCGCCGCCTCGATGGCCTCAGAAATCTTGATTCTGATCTCTGGGTATCTGGCCACCCGCCGGCTCCTCCATCCTGTGCCGCTGGGGCGGCATCTCCTCCGTCCAGCCCTGGCCGCTACGGCGATGGTTGCGGTGCTCGTCGCCTCGGAACCGCTGCATGTCCTCCTCCGTATCCTCCTTGGTGGCGGCCTTTACTGCTTCCTGCTTTTCGCCACGCGGGTCGTCTCGGCGGATGAGGCGAAGGCGGTTCTCCGCTCCTGGACGCTGGCGGGCCTTGAGACGTAAGTTGACGATGGACGCGTCACGGCTCCGCCCCATCGACCTCGACCTGCTGGTCTGTCCTGATTGCAAAGGAAGACTCAGCGCCGCTGGTCCGGCTCTGACCTGCCCGGCCTGCCGGTTGGAGGCGCGCATCGCGGAGGGCATCGCCTGCTTCGCGGCGAGCGATCCGTTCTACGACGCCTACTCAGAGCTGCACGCGCCCTTCGTCCGTATTCCGCGCGGGATCAAGGGAGCGCTTCTGCGCATCCTCCCGTACTGGTCGTACCGCGAGTGGCGGTTCTGGGATGCCGCGGTTCCTGCTTGCGAACGGTTGCTCGACATCGGCTGCGGCCGGGGCCACGAGCTGTTCGCGACGCGGGCGCGACAGACCGTGGGTTTCGACGTCTCCATCCGGTTCATCCGCGAGTGCGCCGAGCACTATGACGTCGTCGCCCAGGGCATCCTCCCACGGCTGCCGTTCGCCGCCGCCGCCTTTGACGTCGTGACCTCGTCGCACGTGCTGGGGCACGTCCCGGAAGAAAAGAAAGACGCCACGATCGCCGAGATCCGGCGCGTGCTCAGACCCGGCGCCACCACGATCCACCTCGTGGAGACCGAGAGCGCCCACCCTCTCGTTCGCGCCGCCAGGGAGCGGACCGAGGCCTATCGGGCGCAGTTCATCGAGCAGGACGGCCACGTCGGGCTCGAGCCTGCCTCCCGCGTCATCGAGCGATTTCGCCGGCACGGATTCGATCTCGTCTCCCGACGGCTCGTCGACGCCCTCGTCCCGAGCCGGCAGACCTTCGCGAAATACCTGGACCACCCCGGCTTCGCCGGAATCAGCGGGATCGGACTGCTGCGAGCTCTGTACCGGCTCACCTCCCGGCCGCTGCTCAACCCGGCCTATGAGGTGGGCATGGGCCTCCTTCACCGGACCGTGGAGCAGTGGTGGGGAGACCCGGACCGAGCCCAGTTCGCAATGCTCGTCTTCCGGCGGGTTTGACCTGCGCATGGACGCTTCCGAGCTGCTGCGACTCCTGCGCCTGCTGCCGCGCCGGCCGCTGGATGCCCTTGGCCAAGCCGCGACACGGTTCGAGGCGGGCCTCGACCGCCTGCTGCACCCGCCGCCGGCCTATCCCTCCCTCCTGCTGGCGGATCTGCTGGGCGGGATCGAGCAGGCCACGGGTCTTGCGCTCGCCGGCTTCCTCGGAGAGGCTACGGCACAGGAGGTCGAGGAGGCGATCCTCCGCTCGATGGCGGCGGGTGACGAGCCCGCCGCACTCTCCCGGAGGCACCACGGCGACCTCGGCCTGGGCCGCCTCTGCTACGCAGCCTGCCGGGCGGTCCGCCCACAGGTGGTGGTCGAGACCGGGGTGGCCTACGGCGTCACCTCATCGTTTCTGCTCGCTGCTCTCGCGGCCAACGGCAACGGCGTGCTCTACAGCATCGACCGGCCGCATCCCGAGCCGGGGGCCGACGCGTTGGTCGGCTCTTTCGTCCCCACGGCGCTCAGGAGCCGCTGGGTCCTGCTGCGCGGGACGAGCGCTCGCCTGCTGCCGCGGCTCGCGGCAGAGCTGAAGACGATCGGCCTTTTCGTGCATGACAGCCGCCACACCTACCGCAATATCCTGCGGGAGCTGCGTACCGTGACGCCTTGCCTCACCCCCGGAGCCGTCGTGCTCGCCGATGACGTGGACCGCAACGCCGCCTTTTCGGACTGGGCCGCCGGAGCGGGGATGTCCTACTGGGCGACCCTGAGGCAGGAGGACAAGGCGGGGAGTCTCGCCGGCGTCGCCGTGCTCAAGAGCGCGGTGAAAGAGGGACGGGTGTGAGGACGCTGGTCGTCAACGCGCTGCGTCTGCCGGGACCGAGAACCGCCATGGGGCGCTACATCGAGCATCTGATCAGCCACTGGAGCCGGACGGCGATCCCCTTTGACCGGGTGGTCCTCCTAACCCCCCGGCCCGTGCCGGCCCGCTCCCTCGACCTCGGGACATCGAGCGAAATCTGCATCCGCACACTCTGCCGCGGCCTCCCTTATGCGGCCTGGGAGCAGGTATTCCTCCCTCTCGCGGCCCGCGGCGCATCGGTCCTCTTCTGCCCCTGCTACACGGCGCCGCTGGCTTGGCCCGGACGGCTCGTGCTCGCCAATCATGGAATCTACGAATCACTGCCGGGCGAGTTTTCCCGCCTCGCCCGTTTGCGCACCATCCCACTGTTCCGGGCGAGCGCACGGCGCGCCGACCGAGTGCTCGCCAATTCCGCGGTGACACGGAGCGAGCTCGTCCGCCACTTCGGGATCGCCGCGGAGCGTATCGAGGTCGTCCACCCGGCGGCGGCCGACATCTTCTTTCGCCGGCAGGACCCGGGGGAGATCGAACGCCTCATGACCAGGCTGCTGGGCCGCCCTGCCGCCTACCTCCTCTTCGTGGGCAAGCTGTCGCGGCGCCGCAACGTTGTCGCGCTCATCGAGGCTTTCGCCAGGGTGCGTCTGCGGCTGGGGCTCGAGCACCGGCTGCTCCTCGTCGGGCCCAACACCCAAGGTCTCCGCCTGGCGGAGATCGCCGCGCGCCACGGTGTGAGCGAGGCCGTCCAGCACATCTCTCATCTCGAACAGCGGGAGCTCGCCCTGCTCTATGCCGGAGCGGACCTCTTCGTGCTGCCGACCCGTGCCGAAGGGATCTCCTGGACGATGATGGAGGCGATGGCCAGCGGCGCGCCCGTCCTGACGGTGGAGCATCCGACTCTCGACGAGGGGGCGCGGGGAGCCGTCCTGGCCGCCGCCACGGCGACGGTCGACGACCTCGCCGCCGGGTTGGAGCGGCTCCTGACGGACGAGCAGCTCCGTTGCCGGCTGCGCCGCCTGGCCCGCCGAGCCGTACGTGGCTTCTCGTGGCACCGCGCGGCGGCCGAGACCTTGAGCACCCTCGACCGGGTGGCCCGGGATCGGGACGAGCGATGAGGAAGGCGGGAGCTCCAGAGTCCCGTCCCGCAGCGGGGGAGGCGCCGAGGATTTTCGAGCCGGATTACTATTTGCGGCTGTGTGAGATCGAGGAGCACGGCTGGTCGGCCGGCATGCGCGATGCGATGTGGGCGCTGCTGGGACGGCGGATCGAGCCTGGGAGAGGGCTGCGGATGCTCGACGCCGGGTGCGGCACCGGGTCTCTTCTCGCGGCGATGCAGCAGGCCGGCATCGGCAGCGAGCCGGCAGGGATCGACCTCGCTTGGCAGGCGCTCTCCTTGTGCCGTCAGCGCGGAGCCCGAAGACTGGCGCAGGCGAGCGCGGTCGAGCTTCCCTTCCGCTCCCGCTCGTTCGACCTCGTGCTCTGCATCGACACCCTCCAGCACCTCTCCCCAGCCGGGGCCGACGGCAGGGCGTTGCAGGAGCTCGCTCGCGTGCTTAGACCGGGCGGCCGTCTTTACCTGCGGACGAACTCGGCGCTCGGGCACCGCTCGACTCCGGGCACCGACCCCGATCTCTACCGTCGCTACACCCTGCGCCAAGTGGGTGCCATGCTCGCTGCCGCCGGGCTCGAGGTCGAGCGTGGCACCTACCTCAATGCGATCCCGGGCCTCTGGGCAGCGATCCGAGAGTACACGCAGCCTCCCGTCGCGCACCCACCGTCGGGCCCGGCCCTGTCGATCCGTCCACCCTCTCCCGGGCGAGGATGGCGGCACAAAGCCCTGCGGGTGGTCTTCAAGCTGGAAGCCTTCGCGGTCAGACTGGGGATCGATCTCCCCTTCGGGCACTCCACCGCCTTCGTGGCGCGCAAACCGTTTACCCGGAAGATTTGATACGGCTGTCCCGTAAGAGCGTTGTCGCTCCGGTAGACCCCGCGGCAAGCAGGCCGTCGAAGGTCCAGAAGCCGTAGCGGGTGAAGTTCGTTGCCAGCTTGAAATAGTAGAAGGCGTCGTCGCCCCGGTGGATGAACTGGGCAGTGGGGACGAACGCGTGCAGCAGCACCGGCACGACACCGAGGAGCAGCAACCACCGCGCGCGCCGCCGGAATGTTTCGAGTTGTCCGAAAGATTCTAGAATAGATTACAGATGGTGACGCGCGCCAGCCCCGAATCTCCGCTCGCCGAGCCGACCGCTTCGCAGACCGCTTGGTGGCCTGGGCTCGGAGCGGTTGCCGTGCTCGCCGCCTCGCTCGTGGTCGCCCGCGAGATCTGGGAGCGACTCATCCTCGGTGGTGGGCCGTTTCACTGGGACGAAGCGACGCACGCGCTCCTCGGGTTGCTGATCGCCGAGGACCTGCGGCATCACGACGGGTTCGGCCTCCTCTATGACACCTATCGGCAGGTCACCTGGACGCCGCTCCACTCGTGGCTCGTGGGTGGCACGTTCGCGGTCGTCGGCGCGAGCCGCGAGACGGCCCGAATCGTGAGCCTCGCCGCGTTTGTCGTGCTGGCCCAAACGACTTATTGGGCGGGCTGGTTCCTTCTGGAGCGCCGCCGGGAGTTGGCCGGCGCCATCGCAGCCCTGTTCGTGCTGACGTCTCCATTCCTCGCCGCCAACGCGGCCCAGTGCATGATCGAGGTCCCCGGGCTCACACTGCTGACGGCGGTGGCGCTTCTCTACTTTGCCCTTCCTTGGGAAGCTTCGAGGACCGCGCAGTTGCTGTTAGGTTGCACCCTGGCTGCGACTTATTTCATGAAATCGAACTACGGAGTCCTCATCGTGCTCGCCCTGGTGACGGATCTGTGGATCGCGAACGACCTCCGGATCGGCTTCGTGTGGCGCTACCGCTACGTCTGGCTCCCCCTGCTCGTTACGCTGACGGCCTGGTTCCTGTACCCCGCGAAGCTCTGGACCAGTTGGCGCGTGCTGGTGAACCAGCCGGTGAGCCCAAGGGGGGGCGGAAGCTTCGCGGGCTTGCTGTACTATCCCCGCGCGGTTCTGACCCTCGCGGGGTCGGTGCCGGCCTTGGTGATCATGCTTCTCGCGCTGGCGGCAGCCTGCGGGCCGCGCGCTCGTGCTTCGAAGATCCGCTTTCTGACGATTCTGGTGGTGCTGCAGATGCTTCTGGCGGAGTTTCATCACACGAAGGCGGGGCGTCACATCCTGCCGATTGCTCCGGCGCTGGCGCTGCTGTCGGGCTGGCTCTTCGCCCGCGAATGGAGTGGTTCGCGCGGTCGGCTGCGCGGAGGGTTGCTCGCAGTGCTCGTCGCGCTACACCTGAGCACTCTCGTCGTCAGAGGGTCCGGGATTCCAGCGGGCATGCCGCTTTCTGGTGCACCCAACGTGGCAGCCTACGTCGCCTCCCTCGATCGGGATCACCGGCCGGTTCTCTTCCTGGGTACCCGTGACGTGTCCTCACCTGTGCCGCCAGAGTTGGACTGGCAGTTGATCGTCGATCATGGGGTGCTGAAGGCATCTCGCGCCGGAGCTCTCGGCGAGATCGGCCGCGGCCAAGCCGTCCGGGCGCTCGGCGACAAGCTCCTGGTCCCAGCGTGGGTACATCAGGGGATCGAGCGTGTTACGCGGCGCAGCACGGACACGGTATTTTCTCGCTCTCTTTACCTGGACCTCCCTCCTGGAGCTCCCCAATCAGGCTCACTCTTGGAAATCGAGGTATTCTTGCACGGAACCATGGCGATTGACAGTTACGGCGCCGTCGTCCTGATCACCTCTTCCTCGTCCAACGCCCACTACCCGGCCGACGCAATCGTGCCCGCCCTCGAGCGCGCCGGGTTTCACCAGATCTCCCGGTGCTCGTTCGAGGGCAAGACCCAAGTCGATCTGTTCACGCCGTCGTCGCGGGCGAAGCCGGGCGCTCTTGAGGGCGGCCCCGCCGGCCTGCGGCGGCCTCCCGTCGCGGTCGGTCGGGTGCCGGAGACCACGGGTCATGTCGGTTAGAGCCGCTCTCCTGGGCCTCGGGAACGTCGCCGAGCGTATCCATATCCCGGCCTGCCGGTCCATCCCGGACATCGATCTCGTCGCGGCGAGTGAGCCGCGAGAGGATCGCCGCCGGGAGATGCAGAGCAGATTCGGTCTTCCCGCCGTGTATGCGGATTCCCGGGAGTTGCTCCACAAGGAAAAGCCGGAGCTTGTCCTCGTTGGAACGCCTCCCGATTCCCACCGCGAGCTCTGCCTCGCAGCCTTGGAGAGCGGCGCAGACGTGGTCTGCGAAAAGCCCTTCATGACCAGCGTCGCCGAGGCGGACGAGGTCATCGCCTATGCCAAGGCACGGAGCCGGCGGATCACCGTCAATACCCAGTACCGGTACATGGCGATCTATCGCCGCATCCGCGAGCGGCTCGAGCGCGGCGAGTTCGGGAGGCTCTTCTTTCTCCAATGCTGGCAGCAGATGTTTCATCCTCCATCCTCCGAGAAACTGGAGTGGCGATCACGGCTCAAGCATTCGACGCTCTTTGAATTCGGCGCTCATCCACTCGACCTGATCTTCACCTTTTTCGACGGCCTACCCACTGCCGTGAGCGCCAACGTTCCGCGCGTCCTCCCCGAGCTCGACTCCGACGTGCTGGTCCAGATGAGCCTTCGCTTCCCGGGCGAGCGGCTCGCAACGATGGCTCTCAACCGGGTGAGCCATGCGCCCGAGCGTTACCTCGAGATGCGGCTCGACTGCGAGAGAGCCTCGATTCGCATCTCGCTCGGGGGCGTTGCTCGCGCGAGTGTCGAAGTCTTGCGGAACAAGGGGCGCTCCCGGTTGGCGGCACGGCTGAGTTTGGTAAAGGGTGGTGAGGCGCGCGTCGAGACAGAAGCCGGGGCGAAGACCCTGGTGCGCGAGTCGCGTATGGCCTTCGCCGGCGCGACCCGCGATCACCTATGCGAGCTCCTGCGCGAGCGCACGCATACTCAGCCGTCCTACGCGGCCATCGATCATGCGAGAGAAGTTCTGCGTACCATCTTCGCTGGTTATGAATCGGCGGAGACAGGTAGGACTGTAGACCTGGGATGATCGTCCGAAGGGTTCCGAAGGTGGTGAAATCGAGCGCTGCTGAGCGTTACCCTGGAGACCTTCGGCCAGTCCGTGACAAGCTGACCGGGGGTCAGACCTGAATCTAATCACGGCAGAGGCCGGCGTGCTCGCGCAGTTTCTCGGCCCCCTCCTGGCGCTCGCGGCCACGGCTTGGGTGCTGGGCCGCGGCGCCACCCGGGCCCTGGGCTTCGGCTTTTCCGGCCGGTTGGAGAAAGGCGCGGTCTCCACCGTTCTCGGGCTCGCCCTCGCCGCGTACGCGCTACGCCTGCTGGGCCTCGCCGGCCGGCTGCAGGCGGTGCCGGTGCTGCTGGCGGCGGCCCTCGTCCACCTCTTCGGTGCGCCGGTCTGGCGGGAAACCTGGGAAGACCTCCGGGCCGGCGGTCTCCGTCCCCGCTGGACGCTGGTGCTCGCGCTGGTCGTCGTCCCCTTCGCGCTGCCGGCCCTCTATCCGCCGTCGGCTTTCGACGCCACGCTCTACCATCTCCCGTTCGCCCGGGATTTCGTCGCAACCGGGGGCCTACCCTATCTGGCGGACCTTCGGTTTCCCGTCTTCCCCCAGGCCAACGAGATCCTCTTCGCGGCCGTGATGCTCTTCGGCCGCGACGTGGCGGCCCAGGGCGTGCAGCTTTTCGCCACTCTGCTCACCGCCGCGCTGCTCGCGCTGTGGGCACGGGCGTCCTTTCCGGCCTTCCGGGCCTCAGGGGCGCTCGCCGCCGCGATCTTTCTCGGCAATCCCCTCGTCTCCTACCTCGCCGGCACCGGCTATATCGAGCCGGGGCTGACCCTCTTCGTCACCGGCGGGCTCTTCGCCGTGGATCGCTGGCGGCAGACGGGGGAGCGCCTCTGGCTGGTGCCCGCCGCGGTACTCCTTGCCACGGCGGCCGACGTCAAGTACCTGGGCCTCTACTTTCTCGGCGCGGCGGGACTGCTGGTGATGTTTGCGGGTGTCGCGAGTGAGGTGGGTCCGAAGCCGCGACGGGTGGGGGAGCGCGGGCTCGACGTCCTGCTGTTCGGCGGCGTCACCCTCGTCTTTCTGGCGCCTTGGTATCTGCGCCTCGTCCTCCTCACCGGCAACCCCGTGTTCCCCTACGTTCCCCAGGTTTTCGGGCCCAACCCCTGGCAATCGCTGCGGGATCCCAACCGCGAGGGGACCCTGGCTCAGCGTCTGGTCCGCGCGGTGCGCATCCCCTGGGACACGGTCTTCCTGCGCGGGAGCTACGGCGGGCTCCCGCCGATGTCGCCCGTCTACCTCGCCGCCATCCCTGTGCTGATCGCTGGGGCGATTCGAGAGGCTCGCCTGCGTCTGTGGCTGGCCGTCTGGCTGCCGGTCGTCGCCGCCTTTGCCCTGGCCTGTTCCTGGCTGCCACGGGACAGCCGCTATTTCGTTCCGGTCCTACCCCTGCTGAGCCTGATGGTGGTGGGGGCGATCTCGGCAACCGTGGCCCTCGCCGGCCGCTGGCGAGGCTCGCGCCTCCTCGCGTGGGTGCTCTGCCTGGGCTGCCTGGCGCCGGGCTGGCTGTACGGTTTCTCCTGGATGGCGCGCAATGGGCTGGTGCCGCTGACGCCCGCCCGACGGGAGGCCTTTCTCGCCCGCAAGATCCCCGCCTATGCCGCCGTCTCCTGGCTCAACCACACGCGGGGGAGCCGCTACACCGTCTGGGCTCTCCACGCCGAGCAGGCCACCTACTTCGCGGACGGCAGATTCCTGGGCGATTGGACGGGGCTCGCGTCTTTCGGTCACGTGCTGGAGGTCTCTCCAAACCCGCAGGCTCTCCACGCCGAGCTCCGCCGGTTGGGAGCGGACCATCTCCTGCTCCCCACCGTCTCCACGGTGAGCCTGCCGTTCCCGGAGGACGCCGTCTTCCTGAGCTGGTTCGAGCCGGTCCACCGGGATGCCGGCGCTCGGGTCTATATCCTGCGCCAGGCCTTGCGTCCAGCGCCTACTCTCGCGGCCGGATCTCCGCCATCAAGTCCGTGATGTAGAAGCCCGTCCAGAGCAGGAAAGGGAGGGAGAACTTGAAAGGCAGGTCGAGCAGGTGCTTGCCTAAGCCCCAGAAGTTGCGGCTGAAGGCGCCGTAGTGCTCGAGGCTCCAGGCCCCCAGTTGGGTGGCATAGGCGAACTTCACGTAGAAGAAGATCAGCAGGATGTCGAAGAAGACGGTGATGAGCACCGCCCATCCCAGATTCTCCAGCTTCCGGCGCCAGGGGATCCGCGGCACAGCCAGGAAAAGGACGCCGAGCATCAGCAGGTGGAAGTGGACGTCCGTCACCCGGAAGGAGTGCACGAGGCTCTTGGCCGGCGGAAAGTCGCGCCGCTGCACGTAGGCGAAGTGGTCGTCCTTGCGCAGCAGGTTGGTGACGTTGGGGCTCTCCGTGAGGCGCACCAGGTTCTCGGCGCTGCCCAGCAGGAAGCGGTTGTAGACCGGCGTCGCCACCAGCCAGATCAGAGCCACGGGAATCACCCAGAGCAGGGCGTTGAGAACGAGCTGGAGGCCCCAGCTCCGTCGCGGGCTCTTCACGGTGGTCATCAGGTGGCGGGCTCGCTGGCCGGGGGGGTCGCGAACCGGTTCGCCCAGAAGATCCACAGCAGCACGCCGCAGAGGATGACGATGGTCTGCCAGATCACCGTGTGCGAGGTGTCGAAGATCTTGGGGAAGTAGACGCCGGTGAGGAACAGGGCCACCACCCGCACCAGGTTGACCACCTGGATGGCCAGGATGCCAAGGGCGAGACCCGTCAGCCGCGACTTCCAGGAGGCGGGGAAGGCGAGCACGGCGGCGATGAAGATGAGCATCGCCTCGACGCCGTTGCAGCCGTTGCGGATGTTGACCGCGAAGCGGGGGTTGCGGATGACCGTGCCGGCCATCGTCACGTTCTGGCCCATCAGGTGCAGCACGCCGCCGCTCACGTTGGCGATTCCGGCGGTGAAGGGCTCGATGACGTGGTCGTTGACCCAGTTGACGGAGATCAGGGTGAAGCTCCCGCCCAGGATGACGACGAAGAGGATGAGGAACGTCAGCTCGCGCCGGTTGCGCTGCCAGAAGGAGCCGGATGCGGGGGAGGGGGACTTCGGAGTACTCGGTTTGTTGGCCATGCTGGCGTAATCCTACCTGGAGCCGCCCCGGATTGAAATCCCGGGAGGGTCATCCTTCACTCCGGCAGCACCTTCTCGATCCGGCGGTCCGGGATGAACCAGATGATCGCGACCAGCACATAGCAGGTCATGGAGATCCGCGGGTCCACGAAGGCGAGAGGAATCCCGGCCGCGTACAGTATGAGAGAGACGGTGCCTTTAGAGTCCTTGCCGATGGCCAGGGCCAGCGTCGAATCCTTGCCGTGGAATGCCACCAGGAAGCGGGCGAGAATGGTGTACGCCACGGCGGCCATGATCAGGACGACGCCGTAGATGGCGACCGGCACGGCGGCGAAGTGATTCTCGCCCATCCAGCCGGTGACGAACGGAACCAGCGACAGCCAGAACAGCAGGTGCAGGTTCGCCCAGAGGATGCCGCCGTTCACCTTGTGGGTCGCGGTCAGCATGTGGTGATGGTTGTTCCAGTAGATGCCGATGTAGACGAAGCTGAGGACGTAGCTCAGCAGGACGGGCACCAGCGGCCGCAAGGCCGAAAGCTCCGCTCCGTGCGGAACCCTCAGCTCCAGCACCATGATGGTGATGATGATGGCGATCACCCCGTCGCTGAAGGCTTCCAGGCGTCCCTTGCCCATGTCGCCGGTCCTACCTTTCGCCAGCCTGCAGGGTATCCGTCACCATCACGCTGATCAGTTTGGGATTGGGCTTGCCGCCGCCCGCGGCCACCTGCTTCATCACCTGCGCGATGAGGAAGCCGAGGAGCCCGGTCTTGCCCTTCCGGTAGCTCTCGACCTGGTCCGGATGAGCGGCGAGCACGCTCTCGATGACCGGCTGAACCGTGGGCCGAAGCTGCGCGAGAAGCTCCTGCTCCTCGCCGGACAGGGGCTCGGGCGCCTTCGCCTCGGTTTCCTTCTTCGGCGCCCTCGGCTCCGGCGGCTTGACCGGGGCCGCGGCCGGTGCCTGCTTCTGGGCCTCCAGCGCCCATGAGTCGCGTAGCGGCACGATGCGGTTGAAGACTCGATGATCGGGCTTCGAATCGATGGGATCGCGGAAGAAGTAGCCCTGCCGCTCGAACTGCAGGCGCTCGCCGAGCGCCTCGTCCACGGCGCCGGTCTCGATGCGGCTGCCGGTGAGCACTTCGAGGGACCGCGGATTGAGGAGCGTCTCAAAGGCGCCTTCTTCGAGGTCCGGCCGCTCGACCCGGAAGAGGCGATCGTAGATTCTCACCTCGACCGGCACCGACTGCGCCGCGGACACCCAGTGCAGCGTGCCCGGCACCTTGCGTCCGTCCGGCGCCGAGCCGCCTCGGGTGGCTGGATCGTAGGTGCAAACGACCTCGATGATCTCACCCGTCGCGGGGTCCTTCACCACGCTCTCGCAGCGGACGAAGTAGGCGTAGCGCAGCCGCACCTCTTTCCCCGGGGAGAGGCGGTGGAAACCCTTGGGCGGCACCTCCGCGAAGTCGTCCCGCTCGATGTACAGGGTGCGCGAGAACGGCACCTTGCGGGCGCCCTCCTTGGGCACGTCGTGCGGGTAAAACGGTGCCTCCAGCTCCTCGACCTGATCCTCGGGATAGTTCTCGATCGTCAGCTTCAAGGGCCGCAGCACGCAGAGCACGCGGGGGACCTGCGGGTTCAGATCCTCGCGCTGGCAGTGCTCCAGAAGCGTCACGTCCACCGTGCTGTTGGCCTTGGCGACGCCGATGCGGTCGCAGAAGTCGCGTAGCGCCGAGGGAGTGAAACCGCGGCGGCGCAGGCCGGCGAGGGTCGGCAGTCGCGGATCGTCCCAGCCCACCACCAGCTTGCGCTCGACGAGCTCCAGCAGCTTGCGCTTGCTCATCAGCGTGTAGGTGAGGTTCAGGCGGGCGAACTCCGTCTGCCGCGGCGGCTCGGGGAAAGGCAGCGATTCGACCAGCCAGTCGTAGATGTCGCGGTTGTTCTCGAACTCCAGGGTGCAGAGCGAGTGGGTGATGCCTTCGATGGCGTCCGAGAGCGGGTGGGCGAAGTCGTACATCGGGTAGATCGACCAGGCGTCGCCGCGGTGGTAGTGATGGGCGCGCTTGATGCGGTAGAGCAGGGGGTCGCGCATCTTCATGTTGGCCGCGGCCATGTCGATCTTGCCGCGCAGCACGTGGGCGCCGTCCGCGAATTCACCGGCCCGCATGCGGGCGAACAGGTCCAGGTTCTCCTCGACCGAGCGGTCCCGATAGGGGCTGTGGCGACCCGGCTCGGTGACGGTGCCCCGGTACTCGCGGATCTCGTCCTCGTTCGAGCTGTCCACATAGGCCTTGCCCAGGCGGATCAGCTCGACGGCGAAGTCGTACAGCCGCTCGAAGTAGTCCGAGGCGTAAAAGAGGTTCTGCCCCCAGTCGAAGCCCAGCCAGCGCACGTCCCGCTGGATCGACTCGACGTACTCCAGCTCCTCGGTCTCCGGGTTCGTGTCGTCGTACCGAAGATGGCACTTGCCGCCGTTCTCCAGCGCCAGGCCGAAGTTGAGGCAGATTGACTTGGCGTGGCCGATGTGCAGGTAGCCGTTGGGCTCCGGAGGGAACCGGGTGACCACCCGCCCCCCGTATTTGCCCGCGCCGCGGTCGTGGGCGACCTTGTCGCGAATGAAATCTTGGCCGGCGGCGGAGAAGGTGGTATCAGGCATTGCGGAGATCCTCGACGTTTGGACCGCCGAAAGTATCACAGGAGCCAGCAAGACCGCCCCAGCCGGGCTCCCCCTCTCCCCGGGCGGTCGGGAGAGGGGCAGGGGTGAGGGTGGCGAGGGGCTGTTACTTCCCGCCGGACTTCGGCTTCACCGTATTGGATGCCGACCAGACGTAGCTCGGGTTGCTCCCGGGAATCGCGCAGGTCTGGCCTTTCTGGCCGATCTGATACGTCCCGCTGTAGGTCGGGCACTCGCACGTGACCGGCTCGCCGTCCTTGGTCGGCGACGTGTGGTTCGGCCCGTAGACGCAGGGGGCGGTCATGCAGCCCGCGTAGAGCCCGGTGCATGGCGTGCTCCCGAGCAGTAAGGACCGCTGCCGTTGATGGGCGACATGATGAAGCTGAAGGTCGAGATGAGGTCCGCATCCGGCATCAGCGAGACTTTGGGCTCATTCTTGTTCTGGTGCTTGACGGTCCGGCAGACGGGGGCCTCCTTATACCCCTTGCACCCCTGCACGTCGCCGCGCGGCCCGCAGTTCACAATGTTCCTGCAATTCTCGCCCATGTGCCCGCAGACGGCCACCGTATCGGAATAGGCGCCGTTATTCAGGATGCCGTTGATGTCGACGAAGTTCGGACCCGAGGTGTAGGCCTGGCACGTGCACTTCGCGCCGTCGGCGTTCACCTCGCAGGGCAGTCCCTTGTCCGGAGGCCCGGAGAAGAAGCAGAGCGCGTAGGTGTTGCCTTCGCAGTACAACATGTTGGTCGACCTCACCGCGCCCGCATGCGGAGCTCCGATGATGACATCCGCCTTCGCGGGACCATACTTGGTGGTCCAGCAATCCTCGAGCACGAAGGGGTAGTTGCAGGGTTTGCCGGGCTCGCAGGACGCCGGTCTCCGGCAGGGGGTGTTAGCTGATTTTGCCGCGGCAGCCTTGACCGCTGGAGCAGCTGTTTTCGCGGCGGCCTGCTGGGCGCCGCACAGGGCGGGCAGCGCGATCACGACGGCCAGACCCAGGAATGCTACGAGCTTGCACAGAACGAATTTCCTCATCATGTCCCTCTCCTTTTGGGAATCGACTTCGCTTCAAACGAAACAGTGGGACGGCGGCCCGGGTTATCGCACCGCCGGAAGAGCCGTCTAGTCCAAGTCCTCCTCGTCTTCAGCCGCGGCCTTTTTGAAATACCGTCCGGGCGTCGTGCCGAGGGCGCGCCGGAAGGCGGCCACGAAGGCGCTCGTGCTCTCGTAGCCGACGGCGTTGGCGACGCCGGCAACCGTTTCGCCACCAGCCAGCAGTTGGAGGGCGCGGAGCAGGCGGGCCCTCTGGCGCCAGACTCCGAACGGCAGGCCCGTCTCGCTCCGGAACAGTCGTTCCAGCGTCCGCGCGCTGGCAGCCGACGCCCGGGCCACCTCGGCCAGAGTATGCCGCGCCGCGGGTGTCGCCCGAATCCACTCCGCGGCGCGGACCCCTCGGGGGTCGCGTGGGATGGGGAGATCGAGCGGCACCAGCGGCAGCACGGTGATCTCGTCGAGCAGCACATCCAGGAGATGCCGCTCCGCCGCGACCCGCCGGTCGAGCGTCGTCAGGCGCATGGCGCGGCGCAGGATCTCCCGCAACAGGGGGGAGCTCTCGACCACCCGGCACTCTACCGGCAGGCCGCGAACCGAAGTGTGGATATAGAGGGACCGCATCTCCACACCGCCCGCCACCTCTACGCTGTGCCGTACCCCAGCCGGCACCCAGACGGCCTGATGCACGGGCACGACCCACAGTCCCACGTCCGTGTGCACCGTCAGCATCCGCCTGGCCGCGAACAGGAGCTGCCCCCATTCGCTCTCGCGGTCGCGCCCAGTGAAGGCCGCGGCCCAGGCGACCGACATCGTCCGCGCCTGCGGCCCTTCCGGTTGGCGGGATCTCGACATTGGCTGACAGTATAGGGTTAACGCGTACGGCGGGAGAGGCATATCGTACCGTCGTCACGAAGCTCTCTGCCGACCGAAAGGAACCATCTCCCATGCCCCAACCCCCGACCCCGAACATCGCCCACTTCGCCATCAACGCCGACGATGTGAACCGGGCGCGCCGTTTCTACGAGCGCGTCTTCGCCTGGCGCTTCGAGCCCTGGGGTCCCCCCGGCTTCCTCCAGATCTTCACCGGCAATGAGGCTGAGCCCGGCATCCAGGGTGCCCTTCAGAAGCGGCGCGCGCTCGTCGAGGGCGAGCGCACGATCGGCTTCGAATGCACCGTCGCGGTTTCAGACGTGGACGCCGTGGCCGCCGCCGTCGTGGCGAACGGCGGCACGATCCTCATTCCGCGGACGATGATCCCGACCGTCGGGCATCTGATCTTCTTCCGCGATCCCGAAGGCAACGCCGTCGGCGCCATGCAGTACGACTCCAACGCTCAGGACGAGATCTGAAGGTCTTACCGTTCTAGGGCCTCCCGAAACGCCTTCGCATCGTCCACGCCCAGGGAAATCCACCGGGCCTGCTTTAACTTCCCATACGGCCCCTGCGCCGTGACGGGCTCGGCGAGCTCGATCCACAGGGGCGTTATGACAGGCAGGGCGGCGCGAATGAAAGCCTCGGACTTCGGCCCCTTCCTGTGGATCGCCACGATGCGGTCTCGCGGGATCCGCACGGTCCAGCGCAGGCCGGCGCGGAGGCAGAGAGTCTCCTCGTCCAGAAGGATGGGGCGCAGGCGCGTGGCGCGGTAGTCCGCCAGAAACCATAGCAACCCATAGGCGGCGAGTACCGTGAGGAGCCAGGCGACCCGGGTGCTCCAGCGGGCGACGAGAAGGTGGAGGGGGATGGCCTCGGCGAGCGTCACGATCAGGAAGGCGAAGCCGAGGGCTCCGTAGCCGCTGGTGCGGTGGTAGGTGAAAGCCCGCGTGCCGGGCGGGACGTGCGGTCGGCGGCGCCATGAGAAGAGCGAGAAGTAGACGACCGCCATCTCGAAGGCGATCGCCTCCGAGACGGCACGCGCCGGCAGGATCTCCCGCGCCACCTGGCGCAGCCGTTCCAGCATGTCGGCTGATCCCACGCCGCGCGTGCTCTTCAAGGACCGCGCGGTCCGCACCGAGATCCAGGCCACGAGGCCGATCTCGGCGGGAATGGAGAGGATCTCCGAGAGGCGCTTCAGCATCTCCCGCTGCTCCGGCAGCACCCAGGCGGCGCCGGTAAGGCTGAACAGGAAGAGGGGAATGAGAGTCCGGACCGGCCACCCCGCCCGGCGGACCGCCAGCAGGTAAAATGCCAGGGGAACGACGACGAGGAGGTCCACCAGCAGGCCGAGCGAGACGAGCTCCGGCTGCCGTAACGCGGGCCGTATCCTCTCCAGGGTGACTGCGGCCGCATAGATCCCCGTCGCGAGAAGACCGAAGCTCAAGAACGGCCAACGAGCCTGACGAACCATGGACGACTCCTTTCGTGCCCCTCTAGAGTAGACGAACGAGGCGCGAGAAGGTTCTGAGGGTTTTATTTAGCATTCAGCGCGATTCCGACAAAGTTCCTTCTCGAAATATCTGTTTTTGGCACGAATAACAAAGAAATGCTGTCAGTCCAAGGCATAAATAGATCAAAAAGAAACGCTGGCGACTCTGCTCTCTCCGTTGATAATCTTCCGGGCGAAACGTCGGGAACAGGCGGGGTTGGGGTGCCAAAACTAAATGGCATCTCCTGCGTATGCTCCCGTTGTTTCCGAACCGATGTGAATCAACGTAGCATGCTTTTCATGAAAGGGAGAATTGTGAAAAAGATGAGAATAGTAAAGAAGCTTGAGATCGCGAAGGAAACCCTCCGCCGGCTCGACGCGGGGGACCTTCGCGAGGTAGCCGCCGGAAGCGGTGGCGGCTGGTCGGACACCAGCGTCTGTCCCACCGTAACCCCCCGCTGCCCCTGATCGACCTCCGGGCGCCCCGGTTGCTCCCGGGGCGCCGTTTGCACTTGACGTGCGTACGGCATTGCCGTATATTCCTGCTATGTACACGGTCGTCGAAACTCCTCTGTTTCAGCGGCTCGCCGACGCCTACTGGACCGAGGAGGAGCGTAGCGCATTCGTATTTTTCATCGCAACCCATCCGGAAGCTGGAAACGTCGTCCCGGGTTCGGGTGGTGTACGCAAGGTGCGCTGGCGCATGACCGGGGGCGGCAAGCGTGGGGGTGTACGTGTCATCTACTTCAACCGGCTCTCCGCAGGTGAAATCTGGCTTCTCGTTCTCTATGCAAAGTCGGAGGCGGAGAGCATTCCCACCCATATCTTGCGCCAGATCAAGGAGGAAATCGAACATGGCTAAGTCCGTCAAGAAACTTCAGCTGGCAACGTCTGGCGAGGAACTGGGAGAGCAGGTCTTGCAGTCGGTGCGGGAAATGAAGGCTGGACTGCGCGGCCGCGTGCATACCCCTGAAGTATCGAGCATCGTGGAGGCTCGTCTGAAGGCTGGGCTCTCGCAAGCCTCGTTTGCTGCATTATTGGGAGTCTCCGTTCGCACGCTTCAGGACTGGGAGCAAGGGCGCAGGGAACCATCGGGCGCTGCGAAAACGCTCGTCAAGGTTGCCCGGCTACATCCCGAGGTTCTTCAGGAGCTGGCTTCATAGGCCGGAAAAAGGGGACCGGTCCTCCGGTCCCCTTTGATGTTTCGATCCCGCCGGCTTGGCTTTAGTACCGGTAGTGATCCGTCTTGTAAGGCCCGTTCTTGTCCACGCCGATGTACTTGGCCTGATCGTCGCGAAGCTCGGTGAGCTTGGCGTTGAGCGTGGTGAGCTGGAGGCGCGCCACCTTCTCGTCCAGGTGCTTGGGCAGGGTGTAGACGCCCACTTTGTACTCGGCCCTCTTCGTCCACAGCTCGATCTGCGCGAGCGTCTGGTTGGCGAAGGAGGAGGACATCACGTAGCTAGGATGGCCGGTGCCGCAACCGAGGTTCACGAGACGCCCCTTGGCGAGGAGGATGATGCGCTTGCCGTCGGGGAAGATCACATGGTCCACCTGCGGCTTGATCTCCTCCCACGGATACTGCTCCAGGCTCGCGACGTCGATCTCGCTGTCGAAGTGGCCGATGTTGCAGACGATGGCGTTGTGCTTCATCCGCCGCAGGTGATCGTGAGTGATCACGTGGTAGTTGCCCGTGGCGGTGACGAAGATATCCGCCTTGTCACAGGCCTCGTCCAGGGTGACGACGCGATAGCCTTCCATCGCCGCCTGGAGGGCGCAGATGGGATCGACCTCCGTAACCCACACCTGGGCGCTCAGAGCCCGCAGGGCCTGCGAGCTGCCCTTGCCCACGTCGCCATAGCCACAGACGACGGCGATCTTGCCGGCCACCATCACGTCCGTGGCGCGCTTGATGGCGTCCACCAGCGATTCGCGGCAGCCATAAAGATTGTCGAACTTGCTCTTGGTGACGCTGTCGTTGACGTTGATGGCGGGGAACTTCAGCTCGCCCTTCTTGGCCATCTCGTAGAGACGGTGGACGCCCGTGGTGGTCTCCTCGGTGACGCCCTGAATCGACGCCAGTTGCTTCTTGTACCAGCCGGGCTGGGCGGCGTTGCGCTTCTTGATGGCGGCGAAGAGCACGTGTTCCTCCTCGCTCGTGGGGTTGCTCAGGACCGCGGGATCGTCCTCGGCCTTGGCGCCCAGGTGGACGAGGAGGGTGGCGTCGCCGCCGTCGTCCAGGATCATGTTGGCCGCGCCGTCGGGGAAATCGAAGATGCGGTGCGTGAAATCCCAGTACTCCTTCAGGCTCTCGCCCTTGAAGGCGAAGACGGGGATGCCTTCGGCGGCGATGGCCGCCGCGGCGTGATCCTGGGTGGAGAAGATGTTGCAGCTCGCCCAGCGCACCTCGGCGCCGAGAGCTTGCAGGGTCTCGATGAGCACGGCGGTCTGAATCGTCATGTGCAGAGAGCCGGCGATGCGGGCGCCCTTCAGGGGCTGGCTCGCCATGAGCTCCTTGCGGATGGCCATCAGGGCAGGCATCTCGCCCTCGGCGATGTGGAGCTCCTTGCGGCCCCAATCGGCCAGGGAGATGTCCGCGACGTAGTAATCGGTTTCGGTCTGAGTCTGGGTGGCGACGGTCATGATTGACCTCCTCGTGAGGATCCGGGACAGGGAGTTCTCACCTCCATAGGCCCGGAAAGGGTTGAGGTGAGCGCCGTTTCCTGTGCTCCGGTCATGCCGGCGTCCGAGCCTGGGAGGGAGCCCTCCTGCAACGCTCCTCGGACGGCGGCTATTTTAACCCGCCAGGGCCAAATCGCCAAGCGGGAGCTTGGGACCGCTCGGGACGCCGCGCGCTTACCGCCGGCTCGGGTCGCTCACCCGCCCCAGAAAGAGGACGAGCCCGCTCGCGTTGTCGCGGATGAGGAAGAGGAAGGGCCGGTCGACCCGGAACGGGCGCGGGCCGTCACCGGCCGCGGCGCCCACTTCGAGGTCCATGACCGCCGTGGCGGCAGCGGCTTCCGTACCCTTTTCGTCGACCTTCACGAATCCTTTGTGGAAGACCTTTCCGATGACCAGGCGCTGAGCCGGGTTGGGCGGATTTGCGATCCCGGTAAAGTCGGCCAGATCGCCATTGAAGGCGAGGGGCATCCCCAGCGCCATCAGATCGCCGTCGAGCGCCATGGATTCACTGGGATTCACCTCAAACTTTGGCAGCGCCAGCCAGACGCGCTCGCGCTTCATCGCGCTTACCAGCGCGTCCAGCCTCTTCGCGTCGAGCATGCCCTCGACCGCCGCGAGCCCCTCGACCTCATCGGGAAGGAGAAGGATCATCGAGAGATCACCACCCTTGTAGGGGATCTCCAGCGCCGTCACGCCGTCCTTCTGGGAGATATGGAACCCTCCCACGCGGTTCATCGTCGGCACGTCCTCGGTCTTGGACGCGGTCAGATGGAAAGGCGCCGGGCCGGTCTTGTTGCGCTCGAACGGATCGTCCCAGTCGCCCAGAAAGTAGATCGCGTTGACCAGCACCAGACGGGTGGCCTCCGTTACCTTGCCCCGTGGGATTAGATCCTTGATGCGGCGCAGGGTCTTTTCCTCGACCCACTGGTTGATATGGACACGAGCCTGCTCGGGTGACTTTTTGAAATTCAGGGGCTCAACCGCGGCGCCATAGGCTGCCCGGGTCTTCTCCACGAAGGCCGGCACCAGCTTGTAGGTTTTCTCGGTGAAGAGCTGATTGGCGATACGGAAGACGACCGGGCGGGAAGGGTACTGAAGCGACTTTGCCAGCTCTCCCGAAGTGGCCATTACCTCGTCGGCTGTCCCTTCCAGATGCAGAACCTGCCGCATCTGGGCCGCCGTTTCCCCTTTGGCGCCCCCCCAGGTCATGGCCAGAGCGGTCGTGATGCTGGACGGAGAGAGGATGAGATTGCCCGGCCTCTGGCGCAGACGCTGATAGAGATCGAATCCGAACGCGTTACTGCTCCGCGCGAGCTTGGCGACAGAGTCCTTGGAGAGCGCCGGTCTTTCCTTCCCAGGAGGCTCGGCGCCAGAGGAAACGGCGCCCGAAAGCAAGAGGGAGGCAGCGAGGACGAACGCGTAGCGCGATCTCATCGCCGGCTCGGATCGCTTACCCGCCCCAGGAAGAGGACGAGCCCGCTCGCGTTGTCGCGGATGACGAAGAGGAACGGCCGGTCGACCCGGAACGGGCGCGGTCCGCCATCGGCCGAGGCGCCCCCCTCGACCCCCATCACCGCCGTGGCGGCGGCGGCTTCCGTGCCCTTTTCGTCGACCTTGACGAAACCCTTGTGAAAAACCTCCCCGATGACCACGCGCTCGGCCGGTTTGGCCGGATTCGCGATGCCGGTAAAGTCGGCCAGATTGCGATCGAAAGCGAGAGGCATTCCCAGCGCCTTCAGATCATTGCCAAGCGACAGGGATGCGCCGGGGTTCACCTCGAACTTTGGCAGCGCCACCGCGACCCACTCGCGCTTCATCGCGCTCACCAGCGCGTCCAGCCTTGGCGCGTCGAGCGTGCCCTCGATCGCCGCGAGCCCTTCGATCTCGTCAGGCAGGAGAATGATCATCGACATCTCACCGCCCTTGTAGGGGAGGTCCAGCGCCGTCACGCCGTCCTTCTGGGAGATACGGAACCCCCTCGAACGGTTCATCGTCGGCACGTCCACGGTCTTGGACGCGGTCAGATGGAAGGGGAAGAGGCGGGTCTCGTCGCGCTGGAACGGATCGGCCCAGTCGCCCAGGAAGTAGATCGCGTTGACCAGCACCAGCCGGGTTTCAGGCTTGACCGCGTCCTGGGGGATGAGATCCTTGATGCGGCGCAGGGTTTTCCCCTCGACCCACTTGTTGATATGGACGCGAGCCTGCTCGGGCGATTTTTTGAAGTCCAGGAGCTCGACGGAAGCGCCATAGGCCGCCCGGGTCTTTTCCACGAACGCCGGCACGAGCTTGTAGGTCTTCTCGCCGAAAAGCTGATTGGCGATACGGAAGACGACCGGACGGGAAGGGTCCTGAAGCGACTTTGCCAGCTCACCCGAAGTGGCCATCACCTCATCGGGCGTCCCCTCCAGATGCAGAACCTTCCGCATCTGCGCCGAAGTTTCCCCTTCCGCGCCACCCCAGGTCATGGCGAGGGCGGTCGTGATGCTGGACGGAGAGATGACGAGATTGCCCGGCGTCTGGCGCAGGCGCCGGTAAAGATCGAAGCCGAACGCGTTGCTGCTCTGCGCGAGCTTGGCGACCGCATCCTTGGAGAGCGCCGGCTTTTCCTTCACGGGCGCCTCGGCGCCAAGGAGAGCGCCGGGGAGCAATAGAGAGGCTGCGGCGACGAACGCCCATCGCGATCTCGGGAAATTTTTTCTCATGGCGGCTTAGACTCCAAGCTCCTCGCCGAAGTTCCCCGTCACTTCCCGCCACTGGTGGGCTCCGGGTCGCACAGCTCCAGAATCGCCCGCCTCAACGCTCATGAGATGACTGTATCGCGCCGCGAACCTCCGGCTCGTGTAGAATCCGGGCAGGTTACCAATAGACGGCGAGCCCCAGGAGGGAAACCATGGCCAAAGGCAACAACGCGCGGAAGAAAGAGACCAAGAAGCCGAAGAAGAACGCGGTGGTCAAGAGCGTGCCCACCAGCAGCGTCCTTCCCAAGGACCCCAAGAAGAAGTAGCCCGCCCCGGGGATGATGGGTCGCCGCACCAGGTGTCTGGCGATTCGTCATCCCCAGCCGTCTTCGCGTTCCCGTGCCATTTCAGTTTGCCATGAAGACCAGTTGACAAGCCCTGCGATCCGGGTGCACAATTGGTCTGCGGTACAAACCGTAGGCATGGGAGGCTGATTATGGAGATCCCCGAAACTGGAGCGCATCCGATTCACGGCGCGGCACTTCAACGATCTTCAGGGACTAGGCTACGGAGTACCGCTGATCACCCTGAGTGGGGGAGGGGCGACGCTCCTGCGCGCCGCCTCATTCAAGCCAGAACGAAAACATCCAGAACGGATCCTGCGTATACCGTTTGGAGCTCACGTGAGGGGGCTCTCAAAACCCAAAGGAGGTTTTCCGCCATGCATTCCCCGCCCATCCCCGTCCACCAGGGCCGCGCCGCCGGAACCGTGGCCGGCAAGTTCACGTGGGCCTTCTGCGCCCTGCTGGCCTTCGCGGCCGCCACCTGGGCGCAGCCGTCGGAGTTGCCGCCGCTCCTCGACCGGAAACTTTTCTTCGGCGATCCCGAGATCATCGGCGGCCAGCTCTCGCCCGACGGCAAGTTCATCGCGTTCATCAAGCCCCTCGACGGCACGCGTAACGTCTGGGTCAAGCGGACCGATGAGCCTTTCGAGGCCGCCCGGCCCATCACCGCAGACACCAAGCGCCCAATCCCCGGCTACTTCTGGAGCCAGGACGGCAAGTTCATTCTCTTCGTGCAGGATCAGGGCGGCAACGAGAATTTCAACGTCTACGCCGTAGACCCGGCGGCCTCGCCCGCTTCCGGGCAGCGGGTACCCGCCGCGCGCAACCTGACCGAGGCGAAGGGAGCGCGGGCCTATATCTACGCCGTGCCCAAAACCAATCCGGATACGATCTATGTCGGGCTGAACGATCGCGATCCGGCTTGGCACGACCTCTACAAGGTGAAAATTTCGACCGGCGAGCGGACGCTCCTGCGCAAGAACACCGAGCGGCTGACGGGCTGGATCTTCGATCTGAAGGACCACCTCCGGCTGGCGACGCGCTCCGCCGAGAACGGCGACACCGAGGTGCTGCGCGTGGATGCCGATGGGTTCAAGAAGGTCTACTCCTGCACCGTCGCCGAGACCTGCGGACCGGGGCAATTCCACAAGGACGGCAGGCGCGTCTACATGGAGACCAACAAAGGCGACGTGAACCTCGTCCGCCTCGTGCTCTTCGACCCCGGCACCGGCCGCGAAGATCTGGTCGAAGCCGATCCCCTGAACCGGGTGGATTTCGGCTACCCGTTGTTCTCCGACGTCACGGATGAGCTTATCGCCACCGTCTATGTCGATGACGAGATGCGGATCTATTTCAAAGACAAGGCCTTCGAAGCCGACTACGAGCTCCTGCAGAAGAAGCTGCCCGGCAAGGAGCTCCACGTCACCTCGCGGACGAAGGACGAGCGTCTCTTCCTGGTCGCCGCGGTCAGCGACACCGAGCCCGGCGAGAGTTACCTCTTCGACCGCGCCAGCAAGAAATTGACGCTCCAGTATCGCGTTCGCGAGGCGCTGCCGCGCCAGCACCTGGCGGCGATGAAGACCATTCGCTACAAGTCGTCCGACGGGCTCGAGATCCCCGCCTATCTGACCTTGCCGAGAGGTGTGCCCGCCAAGAACCTGCCGCTCATCGTCCTCCCGCATGGCGGACCCTGGGCACGCGACACCTGGGGTTACAGCGGCCTGCCGCAGTTCTTCGCCAACCGCGGCTACGCCGTCCTGCAGCCGAACTTCCGTGCTTCGACCGGTTACGGCAAGAGTTTCCTCAACGCCGGCAACCACGAGTGGGGCCAGAAGATGCAGGACGACCTCACCTGGGGCGTCAAGCATCTGGTTTCGGAAGGCATCGCCGACCCGCGGCGCGTCGGCATCCTGGGCGGCTCCTACGGCGGTTACGCCACGCTGGCGGGCCTGGCTTTCACGCCTGATCTCTATACCGCGGGCGTCTCCATCGTCGGCCCGTCGAACCTGATCACACTGCTCGAATCGATTCCGCCGTACTGGGAGCAGATCCGTAAGATCTTTACGGAGCGGATGGGCGATCCCGCGACGCCGGAGGGCCGGGCGCAGCTCGAACGGCAGTCGCCCCTGAACTCGGCCAGCAAGATGAAGGCGCCGCTGCTGGTCATTCAGGGGGCGAACGATCCACGCGTGAAGAGGACTGAGAGCGACCAGATCGTCGTGGCTCTGCGCGAGCGGGGATTTCCCGTTGAGTACATCGTCGCGTCCGACGAAGGTCACGGCTTCGCCCGGCCGGTGAACAACATGGCCTCGTTCGCCGCCGCCGAGAAGTTCCTCGCCAAACACCTAGGCGGGCGCTACCAGGAGAGCATGGCGTCCGAAGAATCTACCCGTCTCAAGGAGATCACCGTCGACGTGAAAACGGTCGAGGTGCCGAAGCGAGCCGAGAGCCCGGCCGTGCCGAAGAAGTAGGGACCGAGCCGAGACTGGATGCCGTTGGGCTTACGGCAGGCAGGGGACCGAAGATCGATCGGTCAAGTTTTTTGCCCCGAGGGGGCTGCGGAATGTAGCCTGGGGCTGGCGGCTTTTTGCCAGCCCCAGGAACACAACAACCACATTCACATAGCCCCGAAGGGGCGACGGCAACTCATCGTTGGAAGCAAACTGCCGTCGCCCCTTCGGGGCTATGGGTTTTGTAGATTTCCTCCTTGGGGAACCCGGCGGGCCGGTGCCGGCGTCGCCGGCTCCCGCGTCGGAGGGACGGCCTCACGTTCTCCGGAGACCGCCCACCCCAGAATTCCGGGATTCATACACCAAAAACAGGAGAAAGGGTGTAGAGAAGCCCGGCTTATACACCAAAAATCCAGAAAGGTGTGTATCCAGGCGTCCGGGGAACGTGGGAACGGGGCCTCGGATACACCAAATTTAGAGAAAGTGGTGTATGAACAGCGCTCCTCAGGCCAAAAAAACGGAAAGGAGGGACCGAAGACGGCCGGCATACACAGACCGGAGGCGAAAGGGTGTATCCCCGGGAGATTCTGTGTAGAGCGGGAGACAATCCGTGTATAGATGAGGCCCCCCGTCCAAGACGCTCGTCACCCCGGCCCTCTTCTCCCGTCCCCGCCCATCCCCCACACCGGGAGAAGAGGGAGAACAGCCGGCTAGGACGGTGAGGACAACCAGAGGGAAGGTAGAGAGTAGAGACGTCCGGTCTCCTCACGGCAGGGCCCCGAATCTTCCCGCGGTTGGAGGCGGATCGGGCGGGATTCCCGCCTCGGGAGACGCCGCGGGCTCTCAAGCCACCGAAGTGCCTGGTTCCACCCTACGGCCCGGGATGGGCGCCGGAACTACAGATCCGCCTGCCCTGGCTCGTCTTCAAGAGCTCCCGCTACTTGAAGCGCCAGCGGCGGTAGCTCATCTCGAACGATCTGCCAGCCCATGTCGATGTTGACGCCAAAGTAGTCGTGGATCAACTTGTCGCGGAGTCCAGCTATGTTCTTCCAAGGAATTTAAGGGTGCTTCTCGCGAAGAGCCGGAGTCGGTTTCTTGGTGGCTTCCCCGACGATCTCCAACATCCGGATGACGGCATCCTGGGTTTTGGTGTCCACTAGGAACTGCTCATAGCTCTGGTCTGCCCAATAGACCCCCGCCCGTCGGAGTGATTCCAGGATGTCTCTGAGGAGATCGCGGTCGGACCGGCTAGACATGAACGACGCTTTCCTCGATCTGGCGCGCCACCTCGGGTAACCGGATTCCGCGGAGACCGGCCGGAGTCAGGACGTCCACCCTTCGCCCCAGTAAGGTCTCTAGGTACTCGACCAACTCCACGAACTTCAGGCCGATCGGGATGCTGGAACTCGACGATCAGATCGACGTCACTGGACTCCTGGGCGGTCTCTCTCGCGAAGGAGCCGAACAAGCCGATCCGCCGGACCCCGAACTGGGCGGTGAGTTGGGGGTAGCTCTCCCGCAGCCGGTGGAGGACGGCCTCCTTGGTGAGGCTTTGGGATGGGGCTGGAGTGGGTCTCATGGCTTGTGGAGTGTACATCCCTATTGCGCGGATTTGGTACTGCCTTCATTCCCAGGAGTCACGCCCGTCAGATCGCCCCGCTCTTTAGCCTCATTAAGAGGTGGCGGCAGGATGCAGCTGCGGGGGAGTAGTCACCGCCTGCTGAGGCTTGGGGTCCATTGGGGCACACCGAAGCTTACGCTCCCTGGAAGACGTACGCCGTCTTTGGAGGCTCGGGGGCACCAAAGCGGCCGTGAGAGATTACCAAACACCCTCTACAAAGAAGCTGAGAGCAATGCCCAGTCCCGCCAGCTCCGTACACTCATCACATCGAGACGCTCCCCCTCGAAAATAATTTGCTTCACGGGTTTCTTACCGTTGTCGCTTGCGCGCTTCAGCCAGTCTCGGATTTCCATCCAGCGGACTTCGCCTTCCGCGGTACGAATGACAAGTAGTACAGGGAACTTCTGCGACATCCAGTAACGGGAGTGGCGCTCGTCTTTTATTGTGAAGACTTCTGCGCCATCGCTCTTACGTTTGCGGAGGTAGGAATCACCTGACTTTAGTTGCAAAAAAACCATCTTACCCGTGGCTTCATGGTTGTCGTCTTTAAACTCGATCTCCATATCGATGCCATGGTCGCTGACGGTCTTCTCCCGGGAGATTTGACCAGCCAGCGCCACTGCGGAAATCACTTCGCCCACCAGCACGCGTTCCTTGCTCTCATTGTCCAGCACGATGGAGGATTGCTCCTGGAGGGCGCGCACCTGAAACTGAATTTCCGGGCTAGCGAAGCTCTGCTCCATTTCGTCCCACAACGGCACGCGTTTTTCACATCTGGAACAGATGATGGTCGGCGGATCCGACCTGCCGATGCGTGGTGATATGGCCCCTCCAGCCATTCCCTTTTGCGATGGCCGCTGCTGCAACCACTCATCAAGCCTTTCCATCGCCACTTCGCGATTGCCCACTGTAGTACCGCAATATGGGCAAACGTAGTGCCGCAGACGTACTACGTCACTGGCATTTTGGAGCAAGTGTTCATGGATATACTTGCTGAAAATGATCTTCTCCTCGACCGGAATCGTGGGACCGAAATACACCTCCAGCTCGGCCACACCTTCCGCCCGTCGGGTCAGCTTCACGCCCAATTGTTTACCGGTAAGTGTCTTGAAATCGGCAGCGTAGTGCCAGAGTTTGTCTTGCTGGAAAGGCTTTGTGTGATGCAGTCTCACCACCAGTGTGGCATAAATGTCGTCAAGGAAACCATTGAAGCGATAACTCACCAGTACCGCTGGATACTCCACTAGCTCCGGTCGCTCGCGGCGGTAATAGCTTGGAAAGATTAGGAGTGGCCCCTTGTCTGTGTGTTCACGTAGGCAGAGACCGCGTTCAACTAGCGTCTGGTGCATAGCCAAAAGGACGAATCGTTCCTCGTCGGCTTCGAGGCGAGCCATAGAAGAGTGGTGCGTGAGCTCGCCATTCAAAACCCGTTCTTCTGCCAGGCAGCCACGTTCGTGTTCGTCCTCGCGCATCGTCCGAATGACGGCCTGGGCATAGGCATTGATGCGCTCAGGTTGGAGTAGGACCCAACTGCCGAACTTCAACTCCCACACCACGCCTGGGCCGGCCAGAAGGCTCACAACCGCTGTCAACTCTTCGTCGGTGAAGCGCGAAACTTCGCTGCTCTTCTCTTCGAGCAGACGCAGTTGCAGTGTTTCCCGCAACTCGTTGAAGCGCATCAGTACTCGGCCCGCGTCCCTCAGACGAACGATTTCCTCCTTGAGCCGCTTGAAAAGGAACGGCGAGGAACGCCAGGGAATGTCTTCCCACCGGATGCCTTTGAGGATGGCCTGTTTGAGCTCCTCGCAGCCGAGGTTCGACTTGGCGCTGGTCTCCAGCAGTTGCAGGTAGCCTCGTTCATTCCTGAAGGACTCGATCTGAGTCCGACTGACTCGCAAACCGCCCGCATCCACTCGCCCGGCCACCAACAGCTTAGAAAAAGCTTGGGAGGAGGCCCGGGTGAGATCACGATCCCACTGACTCAGCGTCTCGAAGAGGTCTTCCCTCTGGCCATCAAATACAAGAACTGCCAGTGCGGTTGCATCCATGTAAAGCTGGTGGATGAGACGCTGGTCCGCCTGTCCGCCGAAATCCCAGAGCCAGATTTCCCGCTCGGCACCGTCGCCTGAAGATACAGGCAACTTCCACTGCGTCGCCCATGCGCCGACCGTCGAGTCAGTGGGTTGCCAGTCATCTAAAGCCAGCCGCCTGGAAAGCCCCGTCTTGCCCGCGCCGCTCTCGCCGACGAGGAGAACTTTTGCATTCGTATACTGGACCTGATTGGCCGTGGGCGGCAAGGAGCGCAGGTGATTCTCTGTTGCTTGCACCTCCGCACCGAATTCCGACAAATCCCAAACTCGGACGCCGCCTCCTTCGTCGCCTGAGAAGGCGCGAAGTTGATCAGTGCTCCAAGCGACGCTCCTGATTGCTTCCGAGTGGCCTTCGAGGACGCGTAGACAGTGCCCTGTCTCTAAGTCCCATAGCCGCACGGTCTTGTCAAAAGAGCCAGAAAGGGCGCGACGTTGGTCGGCACTCCACAGGACACTCCTGACAACATTCATATGGCCCTCGAACACGCGCAGGCAGTGCCCCGTCTCCAAGTCCCACAGACGCATTGTGTAGGTGGAACCAGATAAGGCTCGACATTGATCTGCGCTCCAGGCTACGCTTCTGATAGGGCTCGTGTGGCCTTCGAGCAAGCCTAAGCAGTGTCCCGTCTCCAAGTCCCACAGCCGCACGGTCTTGTCCGTTGCGCCGGAGAGGGCACGCTTATGATCGGCACTCCACGCAACGCAATAGAGGTCGCCCATATGGCCTTCGAGCACATGCAAGCAGCGCCCTGTACCTACGTCCCACAACCGCAGTGTTTTATCTCCGGAACCGGAGAGAGCGCGGCTTTGATCAGGGCTCCAAGCTACGCACAAGACGCTATCTTTATGTCCTTGGAGCACACGAAGGCAGCGTCCCGTCGTCACATCCCACAGCCGTACGGTGGTGTCACTCGAGCCGGAAAGGGCGCGAAGTTGATCAACGCTCCAGGCTACGCTTAAGACGCGGCCCGTGTGGCCTTTGAGCACAAGAAGACAACGTCCCGTCTCCAAGTCCCATAACCGTACAGTCCTGTCAGCAGCGCCGCAGAGGGCGCGCTTTCCGTCCGGGCTGAACGCGTAGGCATAGATCAGCGAATCGCAGGCGAGCTGCGTGACTCGATCTACGAATTGCTCGCCTGTGACTCGTACTTCCGCTCTCGGCGACATCGGCGGTCGGCAGGCTTCAACGAGCTTCGCATATGCCTGCTCGCGACCATCCGGGAACCAGTCAATATGAAGAAATTGCGCAAGGGAATCTTTGATGGGTGCCTGATCAAGTCGTAAAGGGATGAAACGACGATCCTTGTTTAGCGGATCGCGAAAACGGAACGTGCCGGCCTCCAGCTGCGCCCAGTCGGTGCCGAACGCATGCGCCGACATGCATAGTACGAGCACACGGGAGCGCTCTAGCCCTTCGTCGACTTTCTGCGGTATGCTGTCGCCGGTCCTGATCACCCAATCATCGAACCAGACGCGCAGACCATTCTTCCGCAATCGTTCCGCGAGGATGCGGACGACTTCTTGGTCCTCTGAGCTGTGGCTAAGGAAGACGTCGTAGGAGAAATCGTCAGCCATAATCATCCTGGTGTCGCGGGCGTTGGAATGTTTAGTAGAAAGGCGTAGTGGTACGCAAGCTCACCCCGCCTGCCGAATCGCACACACGGACGAAGCCCGCGCCACCAACCGCCCCTCCCCATCCTCAAGATCGCACTCAAGATGCGCCGTCGCTCGCCCCCGCCGGATCACGCGGGCGTGGGCGCTGAGGCGGCCTTCCTTGACAGGGAGGAAGTAGCTCATCTGGAGCTCCAGGGTGGTGAAGGACTCGCCTTCGGCGGTGAGGGTGGCGAGGGCGGCTCCCATGGCCACGTCGGCGAGGTCGCAAAGGATGCCTCCATGGACGGTGCCCATGGCGTTGTGGAGGCGGTCTCCGGTGGTCATCTCGATTCGCGCTTCGCCCTCTCCCAGTGAAAGGGGACGCACACCTAAAAATGCGGTGATCGGCGCCAGCTCGAGGTCTCCCGCGAGCCACTTCTCGACGTACTGCGACAGGCGGCTCATGCTTCCCGCCGGCGTCCCCAGCGGCGCCCGGTGCGGCCGACGACTTTGCGCCCGAAGCGGTGCAGCCATTCGTGATCGTTACGCTGCGGATGGGCGCCGGTCCAGCGGGCGATCACCCATTCGAGGGCGCGGAAGAGACCGAGGCGGCCGAGCGTACGGTCGGCCCAGCCGTTGATGATGCAGTAGTTGTCGTCGTGGTTTCCCGAGTGATGCTGGACGTGATGAGGCACCGAGAGCAGGAGACCGCTCTTTTGCAGCAGGCGGATCCACAAGGGATTGCGGGCGCGGTGCCCGCATTTGTGGAACTCCAGCATGCTCACCAGGAGAACGCTGAAGATCACCGACGCCAGAACCATGAAATGACCGGCCGTCCCGGAGCCGGAAAGGATTGCCCAGAGGACTAGAGGACCGGTCAAGATCAGCGAGATCCACGACAGTGTGCCGGCGTCGTGGCTGAAGCTGATGTGAAAGATGCGGTTGGGGTAGACGTGGTGCTCGCGGACTTGCAGCACCATGCGGCGGAGGAAGGTGATGTCCTCGTCGAACCAGGTGTCGAACGCCCAGTGCAGCAGGCCGGAGACGAGGTCGGCCACATAGATGCCGGCGAGGATCGCGAGAAACACCCAGGGCCACGCCGGCGAGGCCTTCCATCCAGTGCCAACCACCCAGACGAGACCGCCCAGCGTGACCGTCCCATTGAGCGCGGCGCCGATGAGATGAAAGCGGATCTCGTTCGGTGTATAGGGCGCCACGGCGAACGCGTCCGCCGTGGCCGTCTCGTCGATCATGTCCAGGACTCCATGGCCGCCCGCGGAGCGCTGCCCGGCGCCGGCAACTGAAGAATCATGTGGTGAGCGGAGAGGGTGCCGGTTTCGAACGAGTTCGCGGCCGACCAGAGATAGAGGACGAAACGTCGGTAGAGATGCTTGCCCCAGCGCGCGATGACCTCGTCGCGCTTCGCCTCCAGGTTTTCCGCCCACTTCTTGCAGCTCAGGAAGTAGTTGTGGCGATCGTTCTTGATCACCACCACCTCGAAAGGCGTGCGCGCCACCTCGGTGAGGTATTTCTCCAGGCAGAGAGGCGAGGTGTTGCCCTGGAACACCCACTTCGAGATGAAGGAGGGCATGGCGTGACGCTCGCCGGAGTAGGCGTCGAGATAGACCCGGCGTCCCGGCTTGAGGAGGCGCTGATATTGCGCCAGGGTACGGCGGTAGTCCGGGAGGTGCTCGGTGACGCCGAGGTTGACGATGGCGTCGAAGGGTTCCCCGCCTTGATACTCCAGGAAGTGTTCCTTGACCACCTGGCAGTTGGAGAAGCCGCGGCGGCGGATCAGCTCTTTCATGGTTTTCTCGGACTCTTCGGAGATGGTGATGGAGGTCACGTGCACGCCCTGCTCGCCCGCGAACTGGAGGAACGAGCCCCAGCCGCCGCCGATGTCGAGCACCCGCTGGCCGGGCTGGATGCCGCAGGCGTCGAAGGCGTAGCGGAACTTGCGCACCATACCGGCTTCCAGGGACTCGTCGTCCGCCTCGAAGAAGCCGTGCGAGTAGGCGCGTAGCGTGCTGTCGAGCCAGAGGAGGAAGAAGTTGGGATCGACGTCATAGTGGCTCTTGATCCATTTCTTGTCGCGTCCGACCTGGCCGAAGAGAAGGGGCTCTACATAGGTGGAGAAGAGGTACTTGAGCGGATGGGGATCGCCCAGCACGGGGCGCAGCTTGAGCGCCGTCAGCAGGTCGCCCTCAATGTCGAGATCGCCGTCCATGTAGGACTCGGCCACTCTCAGCTCATCGAAGGCCGCCATGGCGGCGAGACCCTTGTCGGTGACGATGCGGACGGTGAAGGCGGGATCGCCGCCGTCGCCAATCAAATGCTCCGAGCGGTCCGGCAGGCGCAGCTCAAAGGGCCGGGCCCGTCCGTCCGTGACGCTCAGCTTCGCATGGCGCTGCCGCAGCCCCGCGACCAGAGGGGGACCGTCCGTTGCTGATTCGGAGGTTACCGCGGTTACGGTACGGGAGAGATCGCTCATGAGTCCGCCCCTCTTCCTGGTCGAGAATCGTCGTTACGGCTGACTGTAAAGGAGTTGGGGGTGGGATGTCCATGCTCCCGAGAGGGCCGGCCCGCCCGTCGTATATGGCATCATGGGACCACAAGGAGGCCCGGCATGGTCAGATTCTTGGGTTACGCCGTCCTGCGGTCGCTCTATGTGCTCCTGGCGCTGGGGGCGATCTGGGGCTCTCTGCTTTGGGGGCCCTGGCTGTCATTGCCGCTGGCGATCGTGATGCTGCACCTGGTGACCTACGTCGAGCGCTGGACCGGGCCGAGCCCGCCGGATTTGGTGACGGCTCCCGCCGGGTTCGGCCGCTGGCTCTCCCACCCCGAGGATGCGCATGGCCTGCTGTTCTGCCTCCTGCACTTCGCCGCCATCGGCTCGGCGTTCTGGCTCTGGCTCCATCCCCAGGTCACCGGCTTCGTGACGCCCGGGCAGAAGCTTGGCTTTGTGCTGGGAGCCGGGATGTGGCTGGGCTGGTCCGGCGGCATCAACATGGGGATCAATTTTCACAGCCACGCGCACAAACCGATCTTCAAGAGCGACGGGCTGAACCGCTGGTTCGGCCGGCTGTGGACCGTTCCGGGCGGCATTCCCTCCTATTGGTGGCGCTACAAGCATCTGGCCGTGCATCACTCCCACCTGGGGGAGGAGGTGGACTGGGTGCAACCGCAGCGGCGGGCCGACGGACGCTACGAGAACATGTGGATCTACGTTTTCCTGTACTGGCCGTGGCGCTGGGGCTATCACTTTTCGCGCGAGCTGCGGAAGGCGACGGTCTCGATGCGCCGCCGCGCCCTCTGGGAGCTCGCCCTCTTCTCGGTGCCGTTTTCAATCCCGTTCTTCGTCGATCCGTGGATGGGCCTCGGGCTATGGCTCTTCCCGGCCTGGGTCGGCGGCTCGATCATCATGGGAATGGGGATGTACGCCCAGCACGCCGGAGGCACCGACGAGAACCGATTCAGCCACACCACGACGTTCCTATCTCATTTTTTCAACCTGACGATGTTCAACGCGGGTTTTCACGTCGAGCATCACGAGAAGCCCGCGGTACACTGGAGCGAGCTGCCGCGCCTGCACAAGGCGATGAAGCCCGAGCTGATCGCCGGCGGCGCCCACATCGTGCCCTACGGCATCTACCGTGCCTCCTCATTATTGAACTCGTTCTTCCATCCGAAGCGGGACTGGCAGCGCTTTCTGGAGCAGCACCCGGATTATCGGCCGGTGGAGCGGCCGGTCGAGATGATTGTGGGGGAGGAGGCTTCGGCCCTCTGAGCGTCTCGGTTTGCCGCGAAGACCAGTTGACAAGATCCTCGTCCCGGTTCACAATGGACCCTGCGGTACAAACCGCATGGCCTGGGAGGGCTGAGATGGAAACCCCGGATCTGGAGCGCATCCGATTCACGGCGCAGCACTTCAACGATCTTCAAGGACTGCGATATGGCGTGCCTCTGGGGCTGATCACCCTGGGGTGGGGAGGGGCGACGCTCCCGCGGGTCTTGTCGGTCCTCGGCGCGTTGCTCCTGATGCTCGGCGCGCGGCGATACTACCGGACGACTTTCGGCGAGGTCGAGACGCAACCGGCCGATGACCTCTCGGAGCTTTCGGTCTTCAGCCTCGCCGGCCCGACGCCGCGGATCTCAGGTTTTCGCCAAGTGACGCCGGTCCTGCGGCATCTTCTGATCACCCTCGGGACGGCGATCTTCCTTTTCTCGTGTCTCCAGGCGATTCCACCTAACATTGTGGTGCTGGGGGAAGAATCGCAGGGCCAGCATCCTCAGGTTCTCCGCGAGCCCGTTGCCTGGTCAAACTTCGGGCCGTCTTTCCTGACGGTTCTCCCTCATGGGGGAACGGTAAGATCGCCGTCCATGCTGAGAGCCGTCGTCGCCCAGTCGATGTACGTCCTGTACGGCTCGTTCTTCCTCGGTCTCTGGCTGTGGAGGGGACGCCGCCGGTCCGAGCACTATCTGGCGTTCGCGGTCCTGCTGCTGGGGCTTTCAGCCCTCGGCACGGCTCTGGGGTACGTGGCGCGAGCGGATGGCGAGATCGCTCGGGTTTTCGACCTGTTTCTTCCGGCCCTGGTCTATCCCGGCGTGGCTGCGCTCCTCTGCGGCTTCGCGATGGTCCTGGCAGGTCTTTTCGATCACTGGCAACTCGTCGCGGCGCTGGGACCCACGGGACCGCAGGAGGAGGACTGACGATGACGGCTACGCCCTTTGAGCAGCTCGCGAACCTGGACCGTCTGGTGCACGACCCGGCCCGGCTGGCCATCCTTACGGCGCTCTCGGCCTGCGAACGAGCCGATTTCCTTTTCCTGCTGCGGATCACCGGCCTCACCAAGGGGAATCTCTCGTCTCATCTCTCGAAGCTGGAAGAGGCGAAGATGGTCGAGATCGAAAAGCGATTCGTGGAGAAGAAGACCCAGACCCTCGTCCGCCTGAGCGCCGAGGGCCGGCAGACGCTCGAAAGCTACTGGGAGGAGATGGCGACGCTACGCAAGAGCGCCGCCCGTTGGCGCCCGCAAAAAGTCGCGCTGGTGCCGTCCCCAGGCTAACACGTAACAAAACTTGTTCCGAGCCAACAGGCACCGGTCCAGGTGCCCACGGTGAAGGTGTATCGACAAAGGCACCTGAAAAGAGCCTTTGTGATCCCTCATGCCTTGCGCCTGCGCATCCTCGTCTCACTCTTCAAAAGGTTTGCCGCGAAGACCAGTTGACAAGAGCATCGTCTCGGTTCACAATAGGTCTGCGGTACAAACCGCATGACCTGGGAGGACCGAGATGGAGACCCCGAATCTGGAACGCATCCGATTCACGGCGCAACACTTCAACGATCTTCAGGGACTACGGTATGGAGCTCCCCTGGGGCTGATCACCTTGGGGTGGGGAGGGACGACACCTTTGAGGGTCGCTACCTTCCTGGGAGCGGTCCTCCTGACGCTTGGCGCGAGGGGGTATTACCGAAGGTTTGGGGAGGTTGAGCCACAGCGGGTCGACTACGCCGGGGAGATCTCGGTCTTCAGCCCGGCCGGCGCGACGCCGCGGCTCGATGGCTTTCGGCAGGCGCCCCCGATCATGCGGCATTTATTCGTCACCATGGCCCTGGCCATCATTCTCTTTTCGGTTTTTCAGGCGTTCCCTCGCGATTTCCAGATCGAAGGACATGAAGCGTTGGGGACGCATCCTAAGATTACATTCCAGACTGGTTTTGAGCGGCCTTGGATCGTAGGGAACCAGCCCCAGCCCTCGGGCATCTTTCAGCCGCCCTGGGTCGCTTGGCTCTACACGAAGGTCCCAGTGAGGCCGCCGTCCATGCTCAGGGCCGTTTTCGCGCAGGCCATGTACGTCCTGCATGGCTCGTTCTTTCTCGGGTTCTGGCTGTGGAGAGGGCGCCGAAGGTCCGGGCACCATCTGGCGTTCGCGGTCCTGCTGCTGGGGCTTTCAGCCCTTGGCACCTCTCTGGGGTTCGTGGCACAACCGGATGGAGAGACCGCTCGGGTTTTCGACCTGTTTCTTCCGGCCCTGGTCTATCCCGGCGTGGCTGCGCTCCTCTGCGGCTCCGCGATGGTCGTGGCAGGTCTTTTCGATCACTGGCAACTCGTCGCGGCGCTAGGGCCGTCCCCAGGTTAACGCGTAACAAAACTTGTTCCGAGCCAACAGGCACCGGTCCAGGTGCCCACAGTGAAGGTGTATCGACAAAGGTACCTGAAAGGAGCCTTTATGATCCCTCGTGCCCGCGCGCAACGCGCCCTTGTTTCCCTCTTCGTCATAGCCGTGCTGTTTGGCCCGGCAGCCCAGGCGGCGGTCTCGAATGCCGAGCTGGCCCGCTATGCGGATCAGATCTTCACCCGAGCCTTTCCGGCTGGCGAGCCTGGCGCCGCGGTCCTGATCGCGAAGGACGGTCAGATCCAGCTTCGCAAGGCGTACGGTCTGGCGAATCTGGAGCTCGGCGTGCCGATGCAGCCTGACATGGTCTTCGAGATCGCCTCGGTCACCAAGCAGTTCACCGCCGCGGCCATCCTGCTGCTCCAGGAGCGCGGCAAGCTGTCGGTGAACGACGAGATCACCAAGTACTTGCCCGATTATCCGACCCACGGCCAGAAGATCACCATCGACCATCTGCTGGGCCACAGCTCGGGCATCCCCGAGCTCGTTTGGTGGCCGCGGCGGCAGGAGGACATGAAGGTCCAGCAGATCATCGACCTGTTCAAGGAAAAACCCCTGGACTTCAGGCCCGGAGAGAAGCTGTCCTACAGCAACTCGGGCTACATCCTTTTGGGGGCCATTATCGAAAAGGCGTCGGGCAAGAGCTATGAGGACTTCGTCGAGCAGGAGATCTTCGCTCCGCTGGGGATGAAGCACTCCCGCTACGGACATCGCGCCGAGATTGTGCCGGGCCTGGTGGCGGGCTATGACTTGGCGGAGGATGGTGGCTACAGGGTCGCGGAATACTTCAGCTTGAGCCAGCCGTATGCGGCAGGCGGCCTCCTGTCCACGGTGGATGACCTGGCCCTCTGGACCGACGCCCTGACGAGCGAGAAGCTGCTGAAGAAGGCTTCACTGGAGCGGATGACCACGCCGGCGAAGCTGCCTTCGGGCGAGGCCACAAAGGCAGGCTACGGCCTGCAGGTCTCGGACGAGGACGGGACGCGGATCGTCGAGCATGGCGGCGGCCTGCCTGGATTCAACTCCTACGTGCTGATGATCCCCGGCCAGCGTCTGGCGGTGATCGTTCTGGTGAACACGTTCGGCCGGGAACCGTCATTGCAGGCCCTGACCTATCGAATCGCGATGAAGGCGCTGGGTAAGCCCGTTGAGGAGCGCAAGGTCGTGAGCCTGGACCCTGCGATGCTCGACGAGTACGTGGGTACCTACCGCTTCGACGAAAAGGTTTCCCGGACGGTCACTCGCGAAGGAAACAAGCTCTTCGCCCGCCGCACCAATGGCGACAAGCACGAAATCCTGGCCACCTCCCGCGACGACTTTTTCTATCAGGGGTTGGCGGCGGACAGCCGCATCCATTTCCGGCGGAATGCCCAAGGGAAGATCACCGGGATGGGTTTCATCTATCGCTTCGGGTTCGTAGATGAGACGGGGGCGAAGACCGCCGAGCCGCCTTCCGCCTCTCTACTGCCGCGGCCAGCCCGCGCGGACGAGCCAACGGCCATTCCGGAGACTCCGGCCGGCCGGGTCTTTACAGCCTGGCTGTCTTCCTTCAATTCCGGTGACCCCGCCCAGTTTCGCGCTTTTGACGAAGCCTACCCGCGGGAAGCTCCGCCCCTCGAAGAGCGGCTGGCGTTTCGCGAGATGATGGGCGGCTTCACCGTGCTGCGTATCGAAAAGAGCGAGCCTGCATCCCTTGTCGTGCTTCTCCAAGCGAAGAATTCTGACGAGGTCGGCCGGCTCGAATTGACGGTGAGCTCCGGGGAACCGGTGAAAATCCTGCGCACGGAGCTTTCCCAGGCGTCCCGCCCCCCGGACCTCCCAATTCCACGAATGACGGAACAGGACGCTGTGGCAGCCCTCGAGGCCCATGCCGATACGGTGGCGAAGAACGACCAGTTCTCCGGGGTCGTGCTCGTTGCGCGGCACGGACAGGTCTTGTTACGGAGAGCCTGGGGGCTTGCGAATCGAGAGGCTGGCACCCCCGTTACGCTCGACACGCAATTCCGCATCGGATCGATGAACAAGATGTTTACCTCGGTTGCGATCCTGCAACTCGTCGAAGCGGGCAAGCTCGCGCTGGACGATCCCATCGGCAAATATCTTCCCGGCTATCCGAATCAGGATCTGGCCACGAAGGTCACCGTGCGCCATTTGCTCACCCATACCGGAGGCGCCGGCGATATCTTTGGTGCCGAATTCATGAAGAACCGACTGGCGCTACGGGAGCACAGCGACTATCTCAAGCTGTATGGATCGCGCGCGGTGACCCACGAACCAGGCACGGGGTTTCGTTACTCGAACTATGGATTCGTATTGCTGGGTGCGCTGATCGAAAAGGTGAGCGGAATGTCCTATTACGATACCGTGCGGAGCAGGATCTTTCAACCGGCCGGTATGACGTCCACCGACTCTCTACCCGAAACCGACACCGTGCCGAATCGAGCCGTCGGGTACATGAAACGCGACGGTGCGTGGGCGCCGAACACCGATACGCTTCCCTGGAGGGGCACTGCAGCCGGCGGCGGCTATTCGACAGCCGGCGATCTCTTGCTCTTCGCGCAGGCGTTGGATTCGGGGAAGCTACTTTCGAAGGCGCTGCTCGCCGAGGCGACAAGCCCACACCAGCGGAGCTACGGATATGGCTTCGAGGTGGAGGGAGAGGGAACGTTGCGGGCCTATGGCCACAACGGCGGAGCGCCCGGGATCAATGGCGAGCTCTGCGTGTACCCAGAGCTCGGATATGTGTTGGTTAGCCTCGGGAATCTCGACCCGCCATCAGCCTCCCGGCTCGTCGGTTTCTTCGCGGCCCGAATGCCGGCGGTGCCATAGGGCCCGTGCCCGGGCCGCCAGAATGAACGCGACGCCACTGAAGGCGAGAGCCTCGAAGACACCCGAGGTCTCGCCCGCGGCGTGCGGATCGGCCACGGCCCTGGGAATGTGCAGGAGGAGCACCCAGAGCAGGATCATGATTCCCGTCATCGTCGCCGCCAGGCGCGCCGTCTTCGGGACGAGGATGCCCATGCCTCCGGCGATCAGGGCCATCCCGGTGAGGTAGACCCAGAACCGGGGGCCGGGAATCCACGACGGCACCAACTTCATGACGAAGTCGAGGTAGACGAAGTGCTGAATGCCGCCCAGGATCAGGAACAGGGCCAGAAACATGGGACCGAGGGGCGTCAGTTTTCTGAACAGTCTGGCGAGGGCTGAACCCGCCTCGGCACCGGGCAGGGCTCCGGCCAGAAGGATGACTCCTCCCAGCATGGCCAGCGCCTTGGCGGGGTTGGTCCACATAAAGCCCAAGAGCGGGGCCGAGGACGCCTTGGGCAGATGCAGGAACAGGATCGCGAGGAGGAGCATCAGGCCGATCACGGCCGCCGCCCATTGCGCCTTGCGCCCGATGCCAATCGCGACGCCTGTGACAATGAGAACGATACCGGTCAGACAGGCCCAGAGGGGATGCCCGGGAATCCAGGCGGGCCAGGGCGGCACCAGTCTCACGAAGTCGCGAGTGAAAAGCTGCTGGACTCCGAAGGCCACCATGGAGATCGCGAAGAAAAACCGTCCAACGGTCGCTTGGGAGGTCATCGGAAGCCTTTCTAGCGAAGCTCGGCCGGAATACGGTCCCGGAGCTGGCGATGGAATTCGGGTAGGCGAGACCAGTGCAGCCCCGGCTTCACGTGATGGGCCGTGTGATAGCCGGAGTTGAAGGTCACCAGATTGTAGAAGTGGCTCTCGATATTGCGGGAGGCGTTGAGGTGATCGTCGAGCTCCAGGCCGGCGTGCTGGTCATAGCCCAGCCGCGCGACGTTGAAGATGGCGAGCAGCATCGGCCCGACGAACACGGTCATCGCCTTGGCAGGGTTGAGATAGAGCAGCGCCGAGAGGACCATCAGGCTGACGGCGGTCATGATCTTTAGGCGCCGGTAAACGATCGGGTGCCGCCGGCCGAGGGCGATCGTCCAGGTGAGATGCCCTGCGAAGTTCTTCATCAGACACTCGAAGAGGCTGCGGGGGCCGCCGTCCGGATGCTTCCAGCGCAGCGTGTCCTGCTCGGGCTCCAGGTAGTGCGGGTGATGACCGAGGTTGTGATGCAGCGTGATGAGGTAGGGCGGCGTTCCGGTCTGCAGGAACAAGATCACTTCGTAGGCGCGGTTCAGCGCGCGGAGGTTGAAAACGTTGATGTGGTGCTGGTAGTGATTGCAGGCGATGGCCACCGCCTGCACCGGCTGGAACAGTACGACGCAAAGGGCCGTCACCCAAAGGTTCCTGACGCCGAAGAACAGGCCGAGCTGCACCGCCAGCACCATCGACGTGTAGGTCAGCGGCCAGCGGTCCTCGGGGTAGCGCAAGAGTCTCTTCATCGGTTCGGCTCACCGGTCTTGTAAACCGGATGATAACCTCTCCCGGCGGGCCAGGGCCAGGAGGGAGAGAGCGGTCAGGAGGCTGAGGGCGCAGCCCGCGATGCGGGCCGGATTCCAGATGTTGTACCGGAGCTGGAGCACCGGCTGGCCGGCCTCGACCGGCGCCATGAGGAGCCCCTCCCTGCTCGGCTGGAGGTCGCGCCATCCGTCCTTCGTCAAAGTCTGCCAGCCGGGGAAGAACATCTCCAGAACGAGGACCGTGCCCGGCCGGCCGTCGAGCTCCACCGCGATCTTTCCGCCGCCGCGGGAGAACCTCCTGGGCTCGGGCCGGCCGTGGCCGTTCCACCACGCCGCATAGGGCCTCGCGCCCTGGACCTCGTGGAGCGGCGGCCCGGCGAGCCACCGCACGCCGGCCCGGGCGAGCACCTTCGCGTCCGTCTGCGGGGAGAAGGCACCCAGGGTCCCAGAGGTCAGGTACTCCGGTGTGTAGGCGCAGCAGAAGAGCCCGACCGGAGCCGCTTTCAGCGGTGGAACGAACAGGCCCGCGACCCGGAACGGGCCGGGAGGACCGGCCGCACGGTGCTGCCAGCACCCCCAGCGCCCATCGCAGCGCTCGGCGGGTTCGAGCCATCCGAGCTCTGTATACGAGGGGTACCAATCGGGAGCGCCGGTGTAGGGGAACGCGTCCAGGAGGAGCAGCGCGGCCAGGGCTCCCGGCACGACTCTCCGCAGGGAGACAGCCCAGCGGCGGCCTTCCGCCATGTCCAGCAGACGGACCGCCGCGAAACCCGCGATCGCCGCGGCCCCGCAGGACGCCGGACCGAGGAACCGCCAGGCCCATTGGAGCGATCCGGTCTGGGGAAAGGCCCGCACGAGCGCCCAGGCGACGGGGTGAAGCGTGAGGGCCAGGCTTCCGGCCGTCATCCAGACCAGCCCGCGCGGCGCTTTCGCCGCTCCGAGGGGCACGAGAGACAGGAGGACCAGGCCGAAGTAGAAGGGCATCTCCCGGTCCGTCCCGTCGCCGTCCTCGCCGGAGCCGAGGCAGAACTGAAGACTCGTCCAGAGCCGCCGGTGGATCAGCTCCCCGGGGTTCAGCGCGTGACTCGTGAAGAAGTCGGCGCTCTTGCCCGGCGCGAGCCAGCCGGCGACCGCCAGGTTCCGGATGCCGGAGAAAAACGGCACCACGAAGAACCCCGCCAGAGCCGCACCCAGCACGGCGACCCCGAGGAGCCGCGCCATCCGGCGCCCGAGGTCCGCCAGCGGCAGCGAGGTCTCGGGAGAGAGGGCGACCGTCCAGATCCCCAGGCAGATCCCCGCCATGAGGACGCTGATCGGGTGGGTGAGCGTGAGCAGGGCGAGGACGACGGCCGCCGCGGCCATCCGGCGCCGTCCCCCCATCCGCACCGCGGCCATTCCATGGAGAAAGACGAGCGGCAGGAGGGCCAGTGCCGCGCTCTCGCCGAACGCGGCACGATAGTGGATGTCGAGCAGACGGTAGGGCGCGAACGCATAGGCGGCGGCCGCGACCAGGCCGGCCCGGCGGTCGCCTGTCCACCGGCTGACCGCGAAGCACTGGGTCGCGGCGGCTGCGGCCCCGAAGACGAGGAACGCCTCCTTGAGCGCCGCCTCCGGGCTCAGGCCGGCCAGGGAGAAGGGGAGCGCGGTGTAGAACGAGAGCGGACCGTAGAACTGGAGCAGCGGCGTCCCGAGGTTGAGGCCGTGCACCCAGAGCGCGGCCAGGCTGCCGCCGGACACTTCCGAGGCCACGGACCAGACGCCCCAGAGATGGTTGAGCGTGTCGTGACCCCGCGGCAGGCCGGGAGCGAAGAGGAGATGGCTGGCCGCGAGCCCGAGCGCGGCGGCGAAAGGCAGATCGAGCCAGGGCCGCAACTCTCGCCTCCGCGTGCCGGCGACGAAGGCGAAGACGACCGCGGTGGCCAGCACGACCGCCCCGAGGGGCCGGATGGCGATGCTGCCCGAGGTCATGGCCACGAGCAGAGGCACCGCGAGGAGCGGCAGCGCCAGCGGGACCTTGGAGAGCGCCTTCATGGCCGAGAGCGGCAGTATATGACGAGCTCGCCGCCTCTCGATCCGCCCCCCGGCGGAAGCCGTCTACACGCCGCTCTCGATCGGACCCGACGGGAAGATCTACACCCAGAACGCCGGTCACCTTTTCGCGGTGGGGGAGTAAGGCGCGCGGTGAGGACGGAAAGCGAAGATCCCCAGGAGGACCGCGGCCAGCAGGATGAGGCTGTTCGTCCAGCCGTACCAACGGGAGGTCAAGCGAGGATAGGCGGAACCGGCGGAGAGAGGGGCTATGGACCAGGGAGTCACCGTCTTGCCCCAGGCGAGAAATGCATCGCCGATGGTCAGGCGGCCCAAACAGAAGCGCTTTTCGCCTCCGGTATCGATCGGCGCTCCCACGACTTCGCTCAACTGGACCATGCGGCCGAACGTCTCTTCGTCACCGTTCGCCCGCGCCGCCGCCAGGCCCACACCGCTCGCGAACGGGCTCACGCCGAAGATCAGAGGCCCCGAGTCGACGTCTTCCGGTCCCTTCACGCCCCGGGGATATTCGCGGATCAGGACGAAATCGAGCACGGGCACCGCATAGAGATCCCGGAACCGCCGGTATTGCGAGCGGGCGAAATCCGGATCGAGCTCCGGCAGGAAGCTCAGGGCCAGGACCAGGGACGAGGCGCGGGAGCTTTCCCGCAGGAGACCCGTTCGAGCGTCGATCGAATGCGGCAACAGACCCGTGGCCGGATCGGGATGCTGGCGCGCGTAGGCCAGGAACTGTTCGATCACTGTCTGGTAGTGGGTGCCGTAGAGCGTGTCGTGGAGCCGCAAGGACGTGAGGGCGACGACGTTGTCGACCGGCCAGCTTTGCCCCGGATAGGCCTCCAGGTGGTGCGACGGGCTCGCCGTGAACGCTTGCGCCAGGGCCTCGCTCTGGCGGTGGAACTGCGCGACTCTTTGCGGGTTGCGTTCCGGTTCCGGCTGCAGGAGCAGCAATCCTCCGACCAGGCGGTTCAGCCAGCCCAGATAGAAGACGCCATGCTCGACCGCCTGCTCCTTGGTGAAGGGCGCGCGGCCCGCCTCGCTCTCCAGGCGCTCGATCACCCATTCGACCTCGCGCGCGTTGCGTCGTGCCAGAGCAGGATTCTTCTCGAGGACGGCCTGGTTGACCAGCGCACAACCGTAGAGAGCGTGGGCAAAGAAATATCCTTCCGGATACCACGCCTGCGCCGCCTCGGCCGAACCCTGGCGGAGAGACCCGCCGATCCAGGTCAATTGATGCTGGATGTCCGGCCCCGCGCCGGGCGGCCGGTAGTCCGCCGCCGAGAGGTGATGCAGTCGCCAGAGCAGGATTCCAAGCAGCACATACCCGACGGCGGCGAAGACCATCCTGAGACGGCGGTTTTTTCCCGCATGCTGGACAACGAGTGAACCTTCTCTACCGGACCCGCGCACACGACTCCTCGTGGCCGCCTTTGCAGGCCTGCTCATAAAGCCCGCGGGCGCGGGCCGGGTCGGGGATGATGCCGTCTCCCTTTTCGTAGAGGTCCGCGAGGCTCGCGCAGGCCAGCATATCGCCGCCGTCGCAGGCTTTCTGGTAGAGACGGATGGCCTGGTAGGGTTCCTTCGTGACGCCGAGGCCCTTCGCGTAGCGCACGGCGACGTTGTAGCAACCCCGGGGGAGGCCCGCGTCGCAGGCCTGCTGGTAGAGAGCGATGGCGCGGACGTCGTCCGACGCGACGCCGGTGCCGTTCGCGTACATCACGCCGAGGTTGACGCAGGCACGGGGCTCACCGGTCTCGCAGGCTTTCCGGTAGTAGCCCACGGCGCGGGTCGAGTCCTGGGGAACACCGATTCCCTCTTCGAAGATCGTGCCGAGATTGTGACAGGCCTCGCCGGTTCCAGCCCGGCAGGCCCGCTCCAACGGCTCCAGCGGCTCCAGGGCGCCGGCGCTCTTCGCCGTCTCGCCGGCCTGGGCCTGGATACCCAGCAGGTTGCGGCAGGAGAGGGTGTGCCCGCCCTCGCAGGCCTGGCGGAACAGGACGGCGGCCCGTTGCTCGTCCGGGGGTATGCCGTCGCCGGCATAGAGGAGGTCGGCGAGGTTGGCGCAGCCGAAGGCGTTGTGACCGGCACAGCTCTTCTCGAAGAGGGCGGCGGCCCGGGCCTTGTCCGCGGCCACGCCTCGGCCGTCGCGGTAGAAGACTCCGAGATTGAAGCAGCCCAGGGGATCTCCGGCCCCGCCGGCGTTCCCATCGCAGGCTCGGGCGTAGAGATCGGCCACGCTCTTCGGATCGGTGGGGGAGCCCAGGCCGCGCTCATGAAGGAAGGCGAGGTTCGTGCAGCCCCGGGCTTCCCCGAGATCGCAGGCGCGGCCATAGGCGATCAGGGCGAGGCTGGAGTTTTCGAGCGTCCCGCGAGCCTTCTCGAAGTGCAGACCGACGTTGTAGCAACCCGCGCCGTCGCCCCCGTCGCAAGCGCTCTGATAGAGGCTGAACGCTCGGGCGTCGTCTTGTGGAACACCCCGGCCCGTGGCGTAGAGAAAGCCGAGGTGCGCGCAGCCCGCGGCGTTTCCTCCCTCGCAGGCACGGCGGACCAGCTCGCGAATGCGGCTGTCGTCGGCGGTGCCGCCGCGGCCTTCGAGGTAGCGCGCGCCGAGCTCGGCGCATCCGGCGGCGCTGCCGGCCTGGCAGGCCTGGTCGAAGAGCTGGTTGGCGTGTACCGGGTCGGCTGTGACACCCAGTCCGCGAGCGTAGAGGAGGCCGAGCTCAAAACATCCCGCGGCCCGTCCGGCCGCGCAGTCCTTCTCATGATGCGCCAAGGCGGCCACCACGGGGTCTTGCGAATCCTTTCCGCAACCGAGCGCCAGCAGCAGCCAGATCCAGCGGTGTGGGCGCATTCGCGCAGTTTACACCGCCGCGCCCTATCGTGGCTTGCCGAGTAGATGAGCCCCCATGCCGGCATAGTCCGGACGAACGTGGAAGTCGCCGTAACAAAGTTTTCTGAGAATGGGGGCCGGCCGCAGGTACCAGCTGGCCCAGGTCAGCGGGGAATCTCCATTCATGTCCTTGGCGTCCAGCGCAGCCCCGGCGTCCAGCAGCATCTGGAGGGTATTTTCCGTGCCAAAGGCGGCGGCGCGATGGAGTGGAGTCTCCGCCTTCGTCCGGCAATCCCGCATGAAGCCACCCGTTTCGGCGCCCGGTTTGGTCGCGCAATTGGGATTCGCTCCGAGGTCGAGCAGCACTTTGAGAACCAGGTCGTGGGCGAGGCGGTTCGCCGTGCACAACGCCGAATGCAGCGGAGTTTCTCCCGTATCCTCCGCCGGGCGATTGACGTCAGCCCCTTGTTCGGCGAGGAACTGGCACAGCCTCCAGTGTCCATGAAACACGGCGCCATTGAGGCCCAGGTCGTCTCCGAGGGACTCGAGATTTTCTCCGTTGGCGAGGAGGAATCGAATGGCGCTGACATCGCCGTAGTAGGCGCACCACTGGATGAGAGAGACTCCGTCGCGGTCCTTGGAGCCTGCGGCATGGCCGGTGGATAGATACTCGAACACCAGGTCGGTGCGGCCGTCCATGATTCGATCAAGCGTTTTGTTTCTCGCCATGGGATTTCCTCAAAAGACCAGGATATCACCCGCGCTCCGGTTTACTTCCTGACCTCCGCCCGCGCCATCTCCAGAGCCTTGGCGAGGAGGCTGTCGGTGCCGTGGCGCAGGTCGTCGAGGGTGGGGCGGGCTTCGATATCCGGTGCGATGCCGACGCCTTCGAAGGGGGAGCCGTCGGGAAAGTAGACGCGGCGGGTGCTCACCCGGAAGGCCATGCCGTTGGCGAAATCCACCATGTAAGGCTGCCCGGTGCTGCCGTAGGAGGCCTGGCCGAGGATGCGGGCGCGCCGGCTCTCCTTGAGCGGCATCAGGAAATCCTCGCAGGATGAGGCGCAGCCGATATCGGACAGTACGATGAGCGGACCGGCATACACGGGTTTGCCGGGCATGTTCATGCCGCCCGCGGTGACCAGCATGGGCCGGTAGTATCCCGAGTAGGCGCCCAGGGCGGCGCGATCGCTCTCGGACATCTGCTTGAGCTCCTCGGGGGGCATGGAGAGGAGGATCTGCCGGTAGGCGGCGAACAGGCCGATGGACAGGGTGGTTCCCTGGCTGAACTCGCGGTAGGGCCGGTCGATCAAGGCGCCGATGAGGTCGCCGGGAGTGTTGCCGCCGCCGTTGGCTCGCACGTCGATGATCATCGCCTTCGCTTGCGCGTTCTGCTTCAGCAGCTCGATCGCTTTGAGCTCGTCCTGCCGGCTGTCGAACGAGGGGAGGCGGAGATAGTAGATGCCGTCCTCCAACCATTTTCCCACCTGCGGGTCCGCCGGTGCCGCGGCGAGCTTCTGGTGCAAACGGTCGACGGTGACTGTCCGCCCGTCCTCCAGGGTCAGGGTGAAGGTCCCCGGGAATGCAAAACCCCTGGAGGTGACGCCGCGCCGGCGCACCGCATCGCTGGAGGACGGGACGTACTTCTCCAGCTCGCTCAAAACCTGATCGATCGGGCGGCCATCCAGCAACAGCACGATGTCGCCGTTCTTGAGCTCCGGAATGCGGCTGCGGACGACGACCTGGCGCCCATCCATGGCGACCAGGCGGAAACCGAGGGGTTGGTTGTAGGTCTCGTTGAGCCACGGGTCCAAGAAGAAGCTGTGGCCGTTCTTGAGCTGCGCGAACAGCTCCATGGTGGCGAGATCGAAATTCCTGCGATCGTCGGTGGAGAGGATCTGTGCGAGGTATTTTTGATAACTGGTGTCGAGATCGAATTCAGGGATGGCCTGCCAGTGCCCGAAATAGGTCTGGATGGTGGAGTAGATCTTCGAGGCCATCCACACCCTCTGATCGAGGGAAAGCTTGTCAGCTGCCGCGGGTATTGCGGCAGTCGCCACGGCCGGCTGCGCAGAGGCGGCGTGCACGGCACAAAGAGACAGCCCGCTGAAAAGGGCGAAAGCGCGTAAGGAACGCATGGGGTGAACCTCCGGCGGGATTCGCAGCAGGCCGGAGGCTCCGGCGCCGCGATCCCTGGGCCTTTATTACGCAGGAGGCCAGGAAACGTTTCATGTGCCGGAACCGGTTCCCGTTTCGGCCGGAATCGCTGCGCCGGTCAGTTATTGACAGGTGGCGAACGCATCGCTATCGGTCACGGTGACGAACGTGCGGCCGAGAGGGTTGCTGTAGTGTTTCTGGGTATCGGTCTGGGTATCGGTAACCGTGAGCTCGACCCGTTGATCGGTGAGGCCGGCGGCATAGACCCAGAAACGTTGGTTGAAGCTGCACGCATCCAAGACCTTCACTACGACTTCGACGTTGGTGCTGGAGAAGAACCATAGGTACCCGGTGTCGTCGGTCAAGCGGATGGCTTGCGCCGCCGCCAAGGATTGCGTGGCCGTCTCGAACTGAGCTTCGACCTTGAAGCGGCCGTTGTTCAGACACAGGGTGGTCGCGTTGGGAGTGCAGGCTGATTGAGCTTCAGCCTCGAGCCGGATTCCCAAGGCTCGGTACGCGGGGAAGGCGCCGGCGGTACCGATCGGAAGCGTTGGTTGGAGGCTGGGATTCGAAGAGCTGGAGTCGGTGCCGGCGTAGGCCGGTTGGCCGCCGGCACCCGTCTCATCTGCACAGAGGTACCGGTCAGGGAACAGGGACACGTCCCAGGTCGGGGCGATGTACACCGCGCCTGCCGCGACGTCCAAGCCTCCCGGTATCTCATAGCGGACGAAGTTGCCGGCCGGGCTGATTCCGGTGGCTGTCGCCGAAGACAGTAGCTTCAACAGCGTCCCGGGTGCCCCGCCGGGCCCATCGGTGGCCCAGATGCGGATGCCGTACTCGTGACTCGCGCCGCTCAGCGAGCTCCAGCAGAGGCAGATCGCGGTGAGCTTGTTGTTGGCCGCGGGTAGCTGGAAGCGCATGCCGTAGGTGCCCGCGGAGACAGAGCCCGGAAAGCCGTAGCTGTTCTCGAAACTACCGTCGTCATACTGAATGCCGTCGGTACAGAAAATGCCGGCCTTGGAGACGAGTGGATGGGCCTTCGCCGCCAAGCCAGGAGCGCCGGCATGGGCGGTGGCACCGCTCTCCGCGGATGCGGGGACCGCGGAGCTCAAAACATGGATCGTGGCGATGATGAAGTAGACGCCGAGGTGCTTCACGATTCGGGTGCGAAGCACACTCAAGGCTAGAGTCCGAAGCAGATTCTTCACGGGTTCTTCTCCTGAGATTGATGGAGGGCTAGCCTAGCTCAGGGCAGGCGCGACGGGAAGGGGCCCCGCCGGGGAGGATCGCAAGGACCGTCTTGCGGTAGGATCTCTGCATGCGGCCTATATTCGCGGATCCCAAGACCGACTTTGTCTTCAAACGCATCTTCGGCAGCGAGGTCCACAAGCCGCTCCTCATCGAGCTGCTCAACGCCCTCCTGGAGCTCGAAGGAGACCATCGGATCGTCGACCTCAAATACCTTTCCTCCGAGCAGCACGTGCCGGTGGAGGAGCTGAAGCTGTCGCTGGTGGACGTCAAGTGTTTCGACGAGCGCGGGCGGCACTACGTGGTGGAGATGCAGGTGCTCAAGGTCGAGGGCTTCGAGAAGCGGGTGGTCTACAACACCTCCAAAGCCTACGTCACCCAACTGCGCGCCGGCGAGGACTACCCCGGCCTCGACGACGTGGTGGGGCTGACGATCTGCGATTTTCTGCTTTGGTCCGGACCGCCGATGCCAGGTGGCGCTCCGGTGCCGATGCTCAGCCGCTGGCGGATGCAGGAGCAGCATGGCGGCGCCCTCGCCCTTTCCCAGGTGCAGTACGTTTTCCTGGAGCTGCCCAAATACCGCTCCGGCGACGATCCGCGGGGAACGATCGACCGCTGGGCCTACTTCTTCCGCGAGGCGAAGAACCTCGAAGTGGTGCCGCCTGCCCTGTCAGGGACGCCATACCGGGAGGCGCTGGAGGTCGCCCGTCTGGCGGGTTTCAGCGCTGGCGAGCTCGATACCTATGACCGCGCGAAGATCGCCGAGCAGGACGCCCGCGGGGCCCTCAGTCTTGCCCAACGGCAGGGGCGTGAAGAGGGGCGCGAAGAGGGGCGCGAAGAGGGGCGTGAAGAGGGGCGCGAAGAGGGGCTGCGCGAAGCGATCCGTGCTGTTTGCCAAGCCTTCGAGATTGAAATCGATGCGGAGCGAAAAGCGATTCTGGCCGGCATGGGGGCCGGCGAGCTGAAGGAGTTGCAGGTCCGCTTGCTGCGCGATCGGCGCTGGAGCTGAAGTCACCGGGCATCTCGGACGATGTCAGCAAAACTACCGCGCGTTGAGAGGAATGAGCCTCTTCCTCTCCTGCTATAGATGAAATCCCTGGCACCTCTGGGGTTGTATCCAGACCTTGCTGTATAATCATTGGCACAAAGTCGCGATTGCGGAGCAGGGTTTACGAGCACGCGGTCTGCCATGAGCCGATCCACAAAAGGAGCCCCTCCGCAGAGGGCACGCCCCTCGTCGAGCCGGTCGAGGGGGACGAGCAGGAGAGGCTGGTGACCTATGTCTGGCGCGGCTGCGGTGAGGCGCGGAACGTCCTGGTGATCGTCTCGCCGTCCGATTTCGAAAACGAAGAGGGGATCGCCGGGGCGAGGCTGAGTCGGCTTCCGGGCACGGACGTCTGCTACAAGTCCCGCCGGATGAGGGCCGACGCGCGCTTCGGCTATGCCTTCTCGGTGAACGATTCTCTCATTCCTCTCGCCAAGGCCACGGAGGCCGAGGAGGAGGCGCGCTGGGCCGCGCTCAAGCCCGATCCGCTCAATCCGCACAAGGCGCCGGAACCCCTGGTGTCGCTGGCCGAGCTGCCGGCCGCGCGAAAACAGCCGTGGATCGTCCCGCGTCCGGACGTGCCCGCGGGCCGGCTCGCGGAGAGCCGGTTCCGCAGCGAACAGCTCGGCAACGAACGGATTGTCCGGATCTATACGCCACCCGGCTACGATCCCAACGGCAAGCCCTATGGCCTGCTGGTCGTCCTGGACGGCCGCACCTACACCTCCGACGTGCCGGCGCCGACCGTGCTGGACAATCTGCTCGCGGCCGGGCGCATCCCGCCGCTGGTGGCGGTCTTCGTCGCGAACTCCAGCGCGGAGGCGCGCATGCGGGAGCTCTCCTGCCATCCGCCGTTCGCCGAGTTCCTGGCGCGCGAGCTGGTCCCCTGGGTCCGGGGAAGCTATCGGATCACGGACGATCCGGCCCGCACGGCGATCGCCGGCTCCAGCCTGGGCGGGCTGGCGTCAGCCTGCGCGGCGCTGAAGCATGCGGACGTCTTCGGGAACGTCCTCTCGCTCTCGGGCTCTTTCTATTGGCGGCCACCCGGCGAGACTGAGCCCGAATGGCTCGCGCGGCAGCTCGCCGCCGGAGCGAAGCTGCCGTTGCGCTTCTACCTGGAGGCGGGATTGATGGAGGACAAGCCGCGCGAGGGCGTCAGCCTGCTGGCCGCCAACCGGCACCTGCGCACCGTGCTCCAGGCTCGGGGCAACGCCGTCGAGTACCGGGAATTCAACGGCGGACATTCGATCCTGAACTGGCGGGGCTCCTTCGCGGACGGCGTGCTGGCGTTGTTCGGAAAGTAGGTAAGGAAACCTCGCCGAAGTTTGCGAAAAGGGGCGCCACAGGTCCGTCTGCGGTAGGATCTCTGCATGCGGCCTATCTTCGCGGATCCCAAGACCGACTTTGTCTTCAAGCGCATCTTCGGCAGCGAGGTCCATAAGCCGCTCCTCATCGAGTTGCTCAACGCCCTGCTGGAGCTCGAAGGAGACCATCGGATCGTCGACCTCAAATACCTCTCCTCCGAGCAGCACGTGCCGGTGGAGGAGCTGAAGCTGTCGCTGGTGGACGTCAAGTGTTTCGACGAGCGCGGGCGGCACTACGTGGTGGAGATGCAGGTGCTCAAGGTCGAGGGCTTCGAGAAGCGGGTGGTCTACAACACCTCCAAGGCCTACGTCACCCAACTGCGCGCCGGCGAGGACTACCCCGGCCTCGACGACGTGGTGGGGGTGACGATCTGCGATTTTCTGCTCTGGCCCGGGCCGCCGGTGTCAGGTGGCGCGCCGGTGCCGATGCTCAGCCGCTGGCGGATGCAGGAGCAGCATGGCGGCGCCCTCGCCCTTTCCCAGGTGCAGTACGTTTTCCTGGAGCTGCCCAAATACCGCTCCGGCGACGATCCGCGGGGAACGATCGACCGCTGGGCCTACTTCTTCCGCGAGGCGAAGAACCTCGAAGTGGTGCCGCCTGCCCTGTCAGGGACGCCATACCGGGAGGCGCTGGAGGTCGCCCGTCTGGCGGGTTTCAGCGCTGGCGAGCTCGATACCTATGACCGCGCGAAGATCGCCGAGCAGGACGCCCGCGGGGCTCTCAGTCTTGCGCAACGGCAGGGCCGCGAAGAGGGCCGCGAAGAGGGCCGCGAAGAGGGGCTGCGCGAAGCGATCCGTGCTGTTTGCCAGGCCTTCGAGATTGAAATCGATGCGGAGCGAAAAGCGATTCTGGCCGGCATGGGGGCCGGCGAGCTGAAGGAGTTGCAGGTCCGCTTGCTACGCGATCGGCGCTGGAGCTGAAGTCACCGCTCCCCCCGCGCCAAGAGCAGAGGCGGAGAACCGCTCTGTAGCGCCCACCCCTCAGCTCAGGCTAAGCTCCCGCCACCATGGAACGCCGCCCTTTCGGAAAGACCGGCCTCACCGTCCCCTGTCTCGGCTTCGGCGCCGGGCACGTGGGGGATCCGGCTCTGGACGAGGGAGGGGTCGGCCGCCTTCTGCAAGGCGCTCTCGACCTCGGCGTTACCTTGTTCGACACCGCGCGCTCCTACGGTCTTTCCGAAGAGCGGATCGGCCGGCATCTCGCCGGCCGCCGCGACGAGATCGTCCTGTCCACCAAGATCGGCTATGGCATTCCGGGCTACGACGATTGGACGGGTCCCATGATCACGGCGGGGGTGGAGGCCGCCCTCGGCCGTCTGCGCACCGACCGCATCGACATCGTCCATCTCCACTCCTGCCCGGTCGCGGTCTTGGAACGCGGCGAGGTCGTTGCCGCCTTGCAGGCGGCGGTGGCGGCGGGGAAGGTGCGGGTCGCCGCCTACTCCGGCGACAACGCGCCGCTGGATTGGGGCCTTGGGTCCGGCGCCTTCGGCAGCGTCGAGACATCCGTCAACCTGGTCGACCAGAAGGCGATCGAACAGTCGCTACCGGTGGCGGGGGAGCGGGGCCTCGGGGTGATCGCCAAACGTCCCGCCGCCAATGCCCCCTGGCGATACGCGGAGCGCCCGGCCGCCGAGGACGTGGCCCTCTACTGGGAGCGCTGGAAAGCCCTCGACATCGATCCTGGTCCTTTCGATTGGACCGAGCTCGCCCTGCGCTTCGCCGCCTACCAGGACGGAGTCCACTGCGCGATCGTGGGAACGAGCCGTCTCGAGCACCTGCGGCAGAACGTCGAGCAGGTGGAGAAGGGGCCGCTACCGGCCGAGACCGTAGCGGCCCTCCGCGCGGCCTTTCGCGCCCGGGGTGCCGGCTGGGAAGGTCAGATCTGATCGCCGGGCCAGCTACCCTGGAACTCCCACGTCCGCGGGCCGGACGCCCCGCTTTTCGGTCTCGCCGGCACTCTTCTCTTGGGGCGGCACTTCTCGGTGATGAAGCCGTGAAGTCCGAGACCTCAAGGAGAACCTCATGAAGAAGAACCCCAAGAAGATCGTCCTGGCCAAAGAAACCATCCGCAACCTGACCGCCGTCGAGTCCACCGTCATCGCGGGTGGCATCAGCACCAATGTGTGCACGAACACGTCCGACTTCCGCTCCTGCGGGCCCTACTCCGTCACCGTCTGCCCCCCGGGTACCGGCTGCTGATCGGCTGATCCCCGCCCTCTTCTCCCGGCTTTCCTCAGCTACCGGGAGAAGAGGGCGCCGTGGCAGGCGTATCGCCGGATATGGCAGGTGGACCAGCGGGCGTGGCACGTCTGACGAATGGCATGGCAGACGGACCGGATGACGCGGCAGATGGAACATCGGGCATGGCAGGTGAAGGACCTGGCATGGCAGATGTGAAAACGGGCATGGCAGATGGAAGATCTGGCATGGCAGGCGGAACATCGGGCATGGCAGGTGAAGGACCTGGCATGACAGATGTGAAAACGGGCGTGGCAGATGGAAGACTTGGCATGACAGGTGGAACATCGGGCATGGCAGGTGTAAAACCTGGCATGGCAGATGTGAAAACGGGCGTGCCAGATGAAAGATCTGGCATGGCAGGCGGAACATCGGGCATGGCAGGTGTAGGACCTGGCATGGCAGATGTGAAAACGGGCGTGGCAGATGGAAGACCTGGCGTGGCAGGCGGAACATCGGGCATGGCAGGTGTAGGACCTGGCATGGCAGATGTGAAAACGGGCGTGGCAGATGGAAGATCTGGCATTCATCCACCCACGAAAACGGAAAAAACGCTGCTCATCGCTCACCTTTAGGATTTTTTGAAACACGAATGACGTGGAGGCAGGCATGGGGTTGGCGTCGGGCGGCTCGATCAACCCAGGGCTTGCGGCCTGGGCTATGGGTCTGCCGCCCTCCGGGCTGGCTTCGACGCCTTCGAGCCGATCACGCTACGCTTGTGCGGCACTGCCGTCCCCAAAAGCAGAACCCCGCGTCCTCCGGCTTGGCCGGTCCACCGGGCTCTCCCTCCTGGGAGCGACGGGCACCCCCCTTGCTTGTCAAGCGGCTCAGCAGGCTTTAACCGTCTTGATCTCACGAGGAGGAGTGAATGGCTCTTTCAATCCGCTGGACGTCGGTGGGACTGGTTTTCCTGGGTCTCTCCCTTTCCTTGAACGCGCAGGAAGCACCTCGGCCGCCGCAGGAGCCGGTTTTCGGCGAGTCGATCGACGTGCGGGTGGTCAACGTCGAGGCGGTGGTCACGAACCACCGCGGCGCACGGGTGCCAGGGTTGAAGGCCGGGGACTTCCGGCTGCTGGTGGACGGCAGGGAGGTGCCCGTCGAGTACTTCGCGGAGGTGGCCGAGGGCGGCGCCGTTTCCACGTCCGGCAGCGGTGGACCGGTGACGCCGGGGGAGGCGGTCGGGCGCAACTATCTCGTCTTCATCGACGAGTCCGTCTCCATCCAGTCCCAACGCGACGACCTGCTGAAGAAGCTGAAGCTCGACCTCAATCTTCTCCGGCCTGCCGACCGCATGGCGGTGCTCGCTTTCGACGGCCTTCGGATCGACGTCCTCAGCCCCTGGACGCAGGATACCGCGGCGCTCGCGGCGGCCCTGGAGATCGCCCGGCAGCGTCCCACTCACGGCGCGGTGGCGAGGGTCCATCTGGAAGCCCCCCAGTCGGAGGTGACGCTGTTGTTGGACTCGGCGATGATCCTGGATGACGGGGACCGTACGGGAGGGCCCAATGTCGTGGAGACGGAGCTTGCGGCTCTCGAAGGCGATGCCGTCAGCCCGGACGCTTTTTCGGACGCCCGCAAGTCAGCCGACGCGGCGGCGGCGGCCCTGCGGGCTTTCGAGGCCCCTCCCGGCCGCAAGGTGATGCTGCTCCTCTCGGGTGCCTGGACGCTCCAGTCCGCTCCGCGGTTCTACGGTCCCGTGATCGGAGCCGCCAACCGGCTCGGCTATTCGGTGTACCCCATCGATTCCGCCCAGTCGGGTACCTTTGCGATCAAGTTCGCCGACGTCCTCGCCCGCGTCACCGGCGGCACGGCGATCGCCCCGCTCGACAACCGGTTCTTCAAGGCGGCGGTGCAGGAGACAGGCAGCTATTACTGGCTCGGTTTCACCCCCTCCTGGAAGGCCAACGATCGCACGCACCAAGTGACGGTGACGATGCAGGCACGCGGGTTCGAAGTGCGCTCGCGCCACGGGTTCTCGGACCTGTCGAAGGCCAGCGAGGCCGCGCTGCGGACGGAGAGCGTCCTGCTCTTCGGCGGCGCCGAGCCGGAGAAGCGGCTCTTCGTCAAGCTCGGAGCGCCTCACCGGCGGGGGAGAGAGCTCGAAGTGCCGGTCACCCTCGGCGTGCCGTTCGAATCTCTGACCATGGCTCCCCGGGGGAAGGGCTACATGGCGGAGATTCCCTTGAGCCTCGCGGCGATCGACGAGAAGGGGGGGCGCTCGAACTTGCGCACCCATCTGAAGGTGGCCGTCGCGACGCTTCCCGGGGCCGGCAACTACGTCCGCTTCCAGACCGTGGTCCGCTTGAGCGACATGGGGCAGCGGCTGGTCTTCACCGTTGCCGATTCTCAAACGGGCCGGTCGGTCTGGGGCGACGCCAACCTCGCACGGCGCAAGTAGTGTTTTGTCCCCTGGAGAGGACGACGATCATCCTCTCCCCGGGTCGTTTCACCCCGCCACGCCGGCTATTTGGCCCGGCATCTCCTTTGCTATCAATGGATTTTAGAAGTTGAGATTTTTTTTCTGAGGAGGAGTCATGGTTCTCTCCACGCGGTGGCTGGCTGGGCGGTTGGCAGGGACGGCAGGCATAGCAACACTCGTAGCATTCTCAGCGACGGCCTTCGCTCTGCCTCTGGCGGCGCAGGACGCGAAACAGCCTGAGCTCGTGCAAATCATGGGCGAGACGATCGACGTGCGGGTGGTCAACGTCGAGGCCGTGGTCACCGGCCGCTCGGGGCAGCAGGTGCGAGGATTGGCGGCGGGAGACTTCCGGTTATTGGTGGATGGCAAGGAGGTTCCGGTCGAGTATTTCGCCGAGGTGGCGGAGGGCGCGTCGGTGACGGCGGAGACGCCCGCCGCGGCGCCCGCGGTTTCCACGGCTTCCGCGTCGTCTCCCTCGGTGCCGGTGCCGGCCGGTGAGGCGGTGGGGCGCAGCTATCTGGTATATGTGGACGATTCCTTCTCGCTCGTCAGCCGGCGCAACGCCGTGCTGGACAAGCTGCAGCGCGATCTCAAGCTTCTGCGCCCCGAAGACCGCATGGCGGTGCTCTCTTTCGACGGCTATCGCATCGCGGTGCTCAGCCGCTGGACGGGAGACGTCCAGTTGCTCAAGGCCGCGCTGGAGCAGGCCAGGCAGCGGCCGGCCCACGGTGACCGGGCCCTTGCCCAGCAGCGGGCCATGAAGCACGACGAGGACGCGGTCCTGGATGCCGAGCTCGAGGGCGACCAGACGCGGGCGGCTCTCGAAACCCTTTCCAATCGCGTCAGCCCGGAGGCGCGCACGCAGCTCGGCCGCACGGCGACGGCCGCCGCGGCGGCGCTGCGGGGGTTCGAATCCCCGCCCGGACGCAAGGTCATGATGCTCCTCTCCGGCGCCTGGTCGCTATCGGTGGCGCCGCAGCTCTACGGCCCCATGGTCAACGCCGCCAACCGGCTTGGCTACACGGTCTATCCGGTGGATGCGGCGATGTCGGACCCGCGCGAGGTGACGGTGCTCGACAAGCTGGCGCGGTCCACCGGCGGGCGGGTCATGGTCTCGGCCACCAACGAGGTGTTCCGTGACATGGTGGTGGACTCGGGCTCCTACTACTGGCTCGGTTTCACGCCGACGTGGAAGGCCAACGACAAGGGGCACAAGGTGACGGTCGAGGTCCGCAAGCCGGAGCTGGCGGTGCGGTCGCGTAACGGTTTCACCGATCCGTCGAAGAAGACGGAGACGGCCATGAAGGCGGAGAGCGTGCTGATGTTCGGCGGCACCACGGACGACCGGAAGCTGATCGTCCAGCTCGGCGAGCCCCGCCGCCTGGGCCGCGACTTCGAGGTGCCGGTGACCCTCGGCGTGCCGGTCGAGGCCCTGGCGCTGACACCGAATGGAAAAGGATATCTGGCGGAGATTCCCCTCGCCATCGCCGCTCTCGACGGCGACGGCGGTCGGGCCGACCTGCCTGCGTCGCATCTCAAGGTCGCCGTGACGGCTCTGCCGCGTACCGGCACCTTCGCGCGGTTCCAAACCGTAGTCCGCCTGCGCCAGGCCGGCCAGAAGCTCGTTTTCACCGTGCCCGACCCCGTCAGCGGCCAGGCTCTTTGGGGCGAGGCGGACTTTCGGCTCCAATCCATCGCTACAATGGGTAAGGGAGGTAAACGATGAAAGTTTTTGTGATTTCAGCTCTGGCCACGGCGATGGTTGCCGCAGCCTCCGGCACCGCCGCGATGGCGGCTCCCGCCGTGCCGCCCGCGACGAGCTCCTTCGGCGAGTCGATCGACGTGCGGGTGGTCAACGTCGAAGCGGTGGTCACCGGCGCCAAGGGCGCGCGGGTTCCAGGCCTCAGCGCCGCGGACTTCCGCCTGCTGGTCGATGGCCAGGAGGTGCCCATCGATTACTTCACCGAGGTGGCGGGAGGGCAGGCGGCGGCCCCCGCTCCGGCCCGGGGCGGCGAGGCGGCTGCTCCGGCTGCCGCGCCTCCCAGCGCCATGGCTTCGCCCGGCGAAGCGGTGGGCACCAACTACCTGGTGTACATCGACGATCAGTTTTCCATTCAGCCGCGGCGCGATCTCGTGCTCCAGAAGCTCAGGGCCGACCTCGGCCGGCTCGGGCCTCACGATCAGATGTCGATCCTGAGCTTCGACGGCCATCACCTGACCCGGGTGACCGATTGGACCGGCGACCGCGAGGCCCTGGAGAAAGCGTTCACGGCCGCCCAGGAGCGGCCCTCGTTCGGCCTTCTGGCCCTGGCTGAGATGCGTTCGGGCGAGGAAGCCATTCCGCTGCGGGAGACCGGCTCGTCCGTCGTCTCCATGAGCTGGGGAATCGGGATCGGAATGCGGGCCGTGGTGGCGGCGATGCGCGGCACTCCCGCGCCGCCGGGACGCAAGGTGATGATGTTCCTCAACGGCGGCTGGGGCCTGCCCGATGTGCCGCAGCCGGTGAGGGGCGCGCCCAGCGCGGTCGATCTCCCGGAGGCCGAGAAGATCTTCGCACCCGTCTTCGAGACCGCCAACCTCCTCGGCTATACCCTCTACATGGTCGAGGTCCCCAACCCCTCGACCCAGTCGTCCTGGAACGACGCGAGCGCCATCGGACCCTCGTCTCACGAATTCATCACCTCCTCCATCGGACGCAGCTCGCACGAAGCCCTCGGGGTCATGGCCAACGAGACCGGCGGCAAGGCGATCGTCAACTCGGACTGGCAGAACGCCCTCGAGCGGGTGACGGCGGACACGAGCTCCTACTACTGGCTCGGCTTCACCCCGCGGTGGAAGGCCGATGGCAGCCATCACAAGATCAGCCTGGAGGTGAGGCGGCCGGGGCTCGCGGTGCGCTCGCGTAGCGGCTTCTCCGACCTGTCGCATGTGACGGAGGCGCAGGTCCAGGCCGAGAGCCTGCTGCTCTATGGCCTGCCGAAGGACGAGCGTCCGCTGACGGTGACCGCCGGTACCCTGCGCCGGGCGAGCTTCCTGCGCCGGGAGCTGCCGGTGACCGTGGAGGTTCCGGCCGATGCCCTTATGCCCCAGGTGGACGGTGGAGTGTGGTCCATGGTGGGCACGCTCTCCATCGCCATTCTGGACAAGAGCGGCGAAGATCCGCACTGGCACACGCAACCGGTGCATTTCCAGTCGAACGGAGTGCCGCCGCCGGGCGCCACGACGAGCGTGCAGACCGTCCTCAAGCTGCCTCTTTCCACCCGCAGGGTAGTCTTCGCCGTAGGGGGCGAGCACGGCGCCGTCCGGGCGTGGACCCAACTCGATCTGCGGAACGTAACCCGAGAGTAAAGAAAGAGAGGCATGGGATGAAAACCTTCAAGCTTGTAGCACCGGCCAGGACCGGCGGGGTGGTCGCGGTGCTCGCAGTGATGGCGGTGATGGTCTCCATCCCTGCCGGGGCCTCGACCGCCATCGCTCCCGCCACGCTCCCGTCTCCGAGCTCTTTCGGCGAGGCGATCGACGTCCGGGTGGTCAACGTCGAAGCGGTGGTCACCGACTCCAAGGGCGTTCGCGTGCCGGGTCTCAGCGCCGCGGATTTCCGCCTGCTGGTCGATGGCAAGGAGGTGCCCGTCGACTACTTCACCGAGGTGGCGGGAGGACAGGCCGCGGCAGCGGCTCCCGCCCCCGCTCCCACTCCGGCCCGGGGCGGCGAGACGGCCGCTCCGGCCGCCGCATTGCCTGCCGCTCTGGCCTCGCCCGGCGAAGCGGTGGGCACCAACTACCTGGTGTACATCGACGATCAGTTCTCGATCCAGCCGCGGCGCAACCTGGTGCTCGAAAAGCTCAGGGCCGACCTCGGCCGCCTGGGGCCTCACGACCAGATGGCCATCCTTTCTTTCAACGGCCACAAGGTGATGCGGCTGACCGACTGGACCGGTGACCGGAAGGCTCTGGAGACGGGGCTCGCGACGGCCGAGGCGCGGCCGACGTTCGGCCTGCTGGCCCTGGCCGAAGCGCGTTCCGACGGCGACGAAAGCCAGATGGTGGAGGAGACCGGATCGGCGATCGTCTCGCAGACCTGGGGGATCGAGGTGGGGATACGGGCCGTGGTGGCGGCGATGCGCGGCACCCCCACGCCGCCGGGACGCAAGGTGATGTTGTTCTTCAACGGCGGCTGGGGACTCCCCGATCTGCCGCAGTCGGACACCGGAGCGCCGAGCGCGGTCAATCTGCCCGAGGCCGCGAGGATTTTCGCGCCGGTCTTCGAGACCGCGAATCTTCTCGGTTACACCCTTTACACGATCGAGGTCCCCAACGCCATATCCCTGGCGATCTCGAACGACGTGAGGATCGCGACCGCGTCCGTTCCCCTCACCTTTTCAGGTTCCATGAGTGAGCTCGGGCGAAATGAGGTCACGCTCTCTCCCGTCCTGGCGCTGGAGCAGGGGTTCATCACCACGTCCTTCGGGCGCAGCCTGCACGAGAACCTCGAGGTGATGGCGAACCGGACCGGTGGCAAGGCCATCCTCAACTCGGCCTGGCAGAACGCCTTCGAGCGGGTGGCGGCGGACACCAGCTCCTACTACTGGCTCGGCTTCACCCCACGGTGGAAGGCCGATGGCAGCCACCATGAGATCCGCCTCGAGGTGCGGCGGCCGGGGCTCGCGGCGCGCTCGCGCAGCGGCTTCTCCGACCTGTCGCGGGAGACGGAGGCGCAGGTCCAGGCCGAGAGCCTCCTGCTCTACGGCACCCTGAAGTCCGAGCGGCCGCTGGCCGTGAGCACCGGCGTTCTGCGCCGGGTGAGCTTCCTGCGCCGGGAGCTGCCGGTGACGGTGCAGGTGCCGGCCGATGCCCTGATACCGCAGGTGGAGGGCGGAGTGTGGTCCCTGGTGGGTACACTCTCCATCGCCATCGTCGGCAGCAACGGCGAGGAGCCGCACTGGCGGACCCTGCCGGTGCATTTCAAGTCGAGGGGAGTGCCGCCCGCGGGTGCCACGACGAGCGTTCAGACGATCCTCAAGCTGCCGCGCTCCACCCGCAAGCTGGTTTTCGCCGTCGGCGGCGAGCACGGCGTGGTCCATGCCTGGACGCAGGTCGACCTCCAGGCCGTGACCCGAGAATGAAGAGGCGGCCGGGCTTGTTGTCATGAACAGAGAACCCGGGGGCGGCCTTGCCGGCCGCTCCCTCACGCTGGAGATACTCATGAGAAAGCTCCGTTCCGGCGGCTGGGCCGCCGTAACCCTGCTGGCCGCCCTCCTGCCCCTCGTTTCCGCCCCCGTCCAGGCACAGCCGCCCACGCCGTCCCAGGCGCCGCCGGCCAACCCGCCGCAGAGCGTTTTCGGCGAGCAGATCGACGTGCGGGTGGTCAACGTCGAGGTGGTGGTGACCGACAAGCAGGGCAACCGGGTGGCCGGCTTCACGCCGGAGGACTTCCGGCTGAAGGTCGATGGCAAGGTCGTGCCCATCGAGTACTTCAACGAGGTGCGGGGCGGCTCGGCCATCGCTCTGGCCGAGTCCGCCGGCTCGGCGGTCAAGGGCCTCCCGAGCCTGGCTCCGGGCAGCCCGGTAGGCACCAGCTACCTGGTGTTCGTCGACAACTTCTTCTCGCTCGCCACCCACCGCGACGGCGTGCTCAGGTCGCTCAAGGACCAGCTCTCCAGGCTCGGGCCGGACGACCGCATGGCGGTCGTGGCCTTCGACGGCCGCAAGGTCGAGATGGTCTCGTCCTGGTCGAATTCCGTGCGGCAGCTCGGGGCCGCGATCGAGAAGGTCATCGGCGAGCCGGCCCAGGGGCTGGCGCGGGTGGCCGAGCAGCGCAGCTTCGATTCGTCGCGGCGGCTGATCGGCGGCTCTTCCTTCGAGCCGGGGCCGCGCGCCTCCTTCACCCAGCGGCTGGACATCGAGGAGATCGAGTTCGCCGACCGGCTCGCGAGCCAGGCCGAGCGTGAGGTCTCCGCGGCGGTGAGCACCCTGCGCGGCTTCGCCTCGCCGCCGGGCCGCAAGGTCATGCTGCTGCTCTCCGGCGGCTGGCCGTTCTCGCCCGCCGACTACGTGGTGAACAATCCCAACCGGCCCATCCTCGACCGCGACGTGCCGCGGGGCGACGAGATCTTCCGTCCCCTGGCGGACACCGCCAACCGCCTCGGCTACACCATCTATCCCATGGACGTGCCAGGGATCGAGGGCACGGTGACCGACGCCTCCCAGAGCTCGCCGTCGCCGACCGGCCTCAACATCCGCGAGCAGGAGCACGAGGCGACCCTGCAGTGGGTGGCGCAGCAGACGGGCGGCCGGGCGCTTCTGAACTCGCTCGCCAACGAGGCCCTCAACACCGCCGAGCAGGACACCCGCTCCTACTACTGGCTGGGCTTCACCCCCACCTGGCAGGGCAACGACAAGCGCCACAAGGTGGAGGTCACGGCCACCCATCCGGGCTTCAAGGTGCGCTACCGCGAGGACTTCCTCGACCTGTCGCGCAAGGCCGAGATCTCCATGCAGGTCGAGAGCGCCATGATCTTCGGCAACGCTCCGGACTCCGCCCCCCTGCTGATCAAGATGGGACAGGTGGTGGCGTCCGGCCGCCGGGAGATGGATCTCCCGATCATCCTCGGCATCCCGGCCTCGGCCATCACCTTCGTGCCGGTGAACGGCAAGTACACCGCCGAGGTGGAGCTGCGGGTCTCGGCCGTGGACGCCGGCGGTGCGCGGGCGCCGGTGCCGGTGATCCCCATCACCATCACCGCGGCGGAAGCACCCAAGGCGGGCGCGATCGTAAGGTACGACACCAAGATCCGATTGCGGCGGCAGCCGCATCACCTGACCCTGGCGGTGTTCGATCCTCAGAGCGGCAAGATCCTCCTCGCTCAGACGGACGTCGCGGTGCCGCCGAAGAAGTGAAGCGCTGTCCTCACCCTCCGTCCCCAGGGGGGCGGGGGGTGACGAAGGCCAAAGTGGCTATAATCCCTGGCGGACCCAAGTCCAGGAAGAAGAGGCTTATGAGCTCAAGGTTGCGTCAATTCACGGCATGTTGCTTGCTTATGATCTCTGGAAGCGTGTTGGCCGGCGGCAGGGCCGCGGCAGCGCCGAAGCCGGCCGCCCCGGTGGCGGCGAAGCCGGCACCGCCCGCGCCGGCGAAGCCGGGGGCCAAGGCTTCGGCGGACAGCAGCTTCGTCGATATCGTCAACGTCAGCGTCGTCAACGTCGACGTCTATGTGACCGATAAGAAGGGTAATGCGGTAACCGGGCTCACCAAGGACGATTTCCAGCTCTACGAGAACGACCGGCCGGTGCAGATCACCAATTTCTACTCCGTCACCAACGGCAAGGCCACCGCCCCGAACGGCGAGCCGCCGGCTCCGAATCCCGCGGTCGTCGCGCAGGGGCCGGCCGGCACCCCGGCCTCGGGGACCGCCGCGGCCCCGGTGCCCGCGCCACCGCGCAGCCTGGACCTCGATCCCGGCAAGCTGCCGCCGGACCAGCGGTTGCGCCTGGTGATCTACATCGACAACTACAACCTGCATCCGTTCAACCGCAACCGCGTGATGCGCGAGCTGCGGGCCTTCATTGGCCAGAAGCTGAACAAGGACGACGAGCTGATGCTGGTCACCTACGACCGCGAGCTCCACACGCGGCGCACCTTCACCAGCGATCCGGCGCTCATCGCCCAGGCCATGCTGGAGCTGGAGAAGATCTCGGCCCAGGGCGTCCACGACGAGTCGGACCACCGGGACTTCCTGCGCAAGATCAACGACTCGCAGAGCGTCGCCGAGGCCGAGGGCTACGCCCACACCTACGCCGAGTCGACCTTCAACGATCTCTCGTTCTCCATCGACGCCTTGAAGAAGATCGTCGACTCGCTCGCCGGCATGCCGGGCCGCAAGGCCGTGGTCTACGTCTCCGACGGCTTGCAGCTGATCGCCGGCCAGGACCTCTTCTACGCCGTGCAGAGCAAGTACGGCGAGCAGAGCACGAGCATGACGACGACGCTGGAATATGACACCTCCAAGCGCTTCAACGAGCTGACGGCCCAGGCCAACGCCAACCGCATCACCTTCTACACGATCGACGCGGCGGGCCTGCGCGGCTACGAGTCGAACACGGCCGAGAACCAGGGCCCCGGCGTTCCGAACCCGGGCTTCAACCAGCTCGTCGACCAGGTGCGAATCTCCAACCTCCAGACCCCCTTGCAGATCATGGCGGAGAACACCGGCGGCCAAGTGATCCTGAACGCCAATATCATCGCGCCGCAGCTCGACAAGATCGCCCGCGATTTCAACAGCTACTACTCGCTCGGCTACTCGCCCACCCACTACGGCGACGGGCGGTATTACAAGCTCAAGGTGAAGGTGGTGAAGCGCAAGGACGTCACGGTGCGCCACCGCGACGGCTATCGCGACAAGGGCACCGACGCGCGGATGAACGACAGCACCCTGGCGGCTCTGAGCTTTCCGTTCGAGGAGAACCCGCTCGGCGTGAGCGTCGAGTTCGGGCAGGGCCGGCCGCGCGAGGACGGCTTCTTCCTGGTGCCGGTGATGGTGCACATCCCCATCGGCAAGCTGGTGCTGGTGCCCCGCGAGGCTACGGAGGACGCCCGGGTGCGGCTGTTCATCGCCGCCATCGACTCCAAGGGCTCGACGTCCGAGGTGCAGCAGACGCCCGTGCCCATCAGCATTCCCAAGGGCGACGTCGCCGCGGCGCAGGCCAAGTCCTTCGTCTACTCCGTGACCCTGCTGATGCGGGCGGGGGAGCAGCGGGTCTCCGTCGGCGTTCGCGACGACATCGCCGCGCAGGCGTCTTTCGTCAGCCGCGGCCTGACGGTGGGCCGTTGAAGCTCTAAGAAGCAAGGGGAGGTGGGATGTCAGGATGGATCGATCTTTTCCGCTCGCTGGGTGAATCGCTGCTGGAGGTGATGCGGGCGGAGCTCGCCGGCCTGCAGGACGACCTTCAACGCTCGGGGCGCCACTTCGGAGTGGCGCTCGGGCTGTTCGCCGCCGCCGCCGTCCTGCTGTTCTGGACGATCGGCTTGCTGCTCTTCGCCCTCATCGCCATTCTTCACATCTGGCTGCCGCTTTGGGGGGCATCCCTGATCGTGCTGGCCCTTTTCCTGATCGGTATCGGCATCTTCGGTGTTCTCGGAATGCGCCGCATGCGACAGGTGGAGAACCCGATGGAGACCGTGCGCACCCGGCTGGACAACCATCTCGACTGGTGGCAGCACTCCTTCCTCAGCCACCCGCGTATCGTGGAAGTGGATGGAGCAGTCAACGACGAGTCTCTGGGGAGGGAGCTGCCATGAGCCGACTGGAAGAGGCGCGCCGCGAAGCCGAGCGGCGCATCGAAGAGAGCCGGCGCCAGGCCGAGCTGCGGCTGGCCGACGTCCGTTCCGCCCTGGAGACGGAGGTCGGCTTCGCGCCGAAGCGGAAGTACCTGCTGATGGCCCTCGCCGCCGGCGCCATGGGCTTCGCGGTGGCGCTCCGGAAGCGGAGCCGGCGCAAGAAGCTGAAGGGCTGAACGGCCCGCATGGCCGATCTCCTCATCCTCGCCCACGGCGGCTCGTGGGACATGCGGTTCCAGATCACCTCCCTCGCGGCGAGCGTCGCGGCGGTGGGGGAGCGGGTGGACGTGGCGCTGTTCTTCGGCGCCCTCGACGCCTGGGCTCGGGGACGGTGGGACGATCTCGATCCGCGGCCTCCCGTCACCGTCGAGCGGCTGGAGTCGCTCGCCATGCCCCCTCTCTCCGAAATGCTGGCCCCGGGCCGCGCGGACGGCCTCATCCGCTTCTACGCCTGTAGCGCTTCGGTGCGTCTGCTGGGGCTCGATACCGCCGCCGTCCAGGCCGCGGTGGACGCGCTGCTGGGCTGGCAGAGCTTCGCGCGCATGATCCGGGACTCCGGCCAGGTGGTGACGCTTTAGTTTTTTGAGGAAGGAGTGAAGGGGATGGACAAGCCGCGGATCGCATTCATCGGCTCGGGGGTCATGGCGGAGGTCATGATCAGCGGGCTCCTCACCCGGGAGATGACGTCGCCGGAGAGGATCTGGGCGGCCGGGCCGCGCCGCGAGCGGGCGGACCACCTCTTCGCCAACTATGGCGTGCATGGCACGACCGATAACCTCGTGGCGGTGGAGAACGCCGACCTGATCATTCTGGCGGTCAAGCCCCAGACTCTGGCCAAGGTGCTGAAGCAGATCCGGCCGAAGATCCGCCACGATCACATCGTGATGTCGATCATCGCCGGGGCCCGCTCGGCCACCATCGGCAGCGCCCTCAGTCACCCGGGGATCGTGCGCTGCATGCCGAACCTGCCTTGCCAGATCCATCGCGGCGTGACCGTCTGGACGGCGACCCCCGAGGTCTCCGAGCCGGTGCGCGGCACGGTGCGCGGCATCCTCCAGACCATGGGCAAGGAGATCTACGTCGCCGACGAGGTGGACGTGGACCGGGCCACGGCGGTCCACGGCACGGGGCCGGCGCTCATCGCCCTGTTCATCAAGGCGATCGAGGACGGCGCCAACTTCATCGGCGAGTCGCGCAGCCTCGCCCGGCAGTCAGTGCTGGAGACGATCCTCGGCACGGCGGAAATGATCCTTTCCTCGGACCGCCACGTCGCGGAGCTGATCGACGGCGTCACCTCCCCCGGCGGCACCACCTCCCGCGCCCTGCACGTGCTCCAGCACGGCCGTTTCTCGGCGGTGCTGACCGATGCCATCGACGCCGCCTATCGGCGGACGCTGGAGATGGGGGCGAAGCTGGACGAGCAGGTGGAGGCGGCGAGGGACGGGGAGTGAGGGGGGCGTAGGCACTGACTCAACGAGACTGAGAGTTCCCCCACCCGAAGACCCTCATCACCCCGGCCCTCTTCTCCCGCCCCCTCCCAACCCCCCACACCGGGAGAGGGGCGGGCTTAGATAGATTAACTCGCTACAGGTCAATGGTTTAGGCCAAAGATAGCCGCTCTCCATGTTACAAACAGGTAACAATCTGACCGGGCGGAAAGACCGCAAGGGGCAGGGACCGGCGTTCTAGCCGCGCTTGAGGAGATTCAAGCAGGGGACGTTTCAAGGTGAGCTAGAATACTTGGGCCGGGGGGCGGTTCCCCGGCGCTACCAGGGAGACATTATGAAGAAGCAGGTGAAGAAGCTGGCGCTCGCGAAGGAGACGTTGCGGAACCTTGAAGCGTTGCGCGAGGTGCGGGGTGGAAGCCCAACCGATCAGTTCTGGTCTTGCCGAGTCTGCGACCTGGAGCCCATTAGCCCCGACACAAATTGCGCCTGCGTGTGAGGAGTGGGGTTAGCAGTTAGTAGGTTGTGGGCGGGGTGGGCGCGGGGGGGATGGAGCCGGCGTCCAATGGGGTGCGAATCGGGAGCAAGCCAGTGCTATGTGCTACGCGGCTCCGCCGCTACGCACATAGCAGCTTGCCCGCATTCGCGCTGCGCGCTCAAGCGGGAAAGAAAACGAAAATTCCAAGGATGTCCGGACTTTTAGCATTGATCTCTAACGGCGAGCCCCGGGGCGGCGTAGGCGCCCCACGTCCTCCCACGGTCCGGGTTCGAACTTGCCACGTGGCAATCCCCTAGCACGCTTCCAACGCCGCCCGCTCGCGGCTCACACCGGGTGTGCCTTGGCGCACCCCGCCGTTCGCCGGCCCGGAGTTTTCCGGGCCCGGCGAACATGGCTTGCAAGTCTCCCGGCCCCCGATTTTCTCTCGCCTGAATTAAACGAGGAGGGGTGACACGCGCCGTCGGCAGAGGCAGCCACCCATTCCGGCGGAGGATTCCGACCAGGACATCGCATGCCCCCTTTTCTCCCTCGGTATTTGGTCGCCGGCCGCGCCACCCGAAGGTCGGGAATGGTGGCTAAAGAATCTGGCGCCCCAGCTCGACAACGCCCTGAGTTGCCAGCTCAGCCAGTTGGGCATCCCTTTACCGATGCCGGAGCAGTCGCCGACGGAGTGGATGGTGAACGCCGTTCGCCGAGGGCTCCAGCCGGCCCACGGCGCCCAGGCGCTCGCGCGGGCGGGCGCTTTCCGTCACTCGCGCCGTGGTTGGCAGCCCTATGAAGACTGCCGCCAAATCGCGGCCCAGGCTCTGGGCTTGCCCTCCCTACCCGGGCGGCTCGCCTTCGCCGCCTTGTCGGTGGCTCGCAGCGTGGGCCGCGCGCTCTCGCGCTAGCCGACCCTTCCGAGCGCGCTCTCAGCGCTCCAGGGCCGCTGCCAGCGCCGCCCGGCCTGCACGCGAAGTCTCTGAATCACCTATACTGACACAATGCGAGCAATTCAGTTAAAGGCCCACCGCTGGCTGGTGGACGAGACGAGGCCGCTTGGAAGGCCCGGCGGCTTTGGGGCGGTGTTTCTCGGTCAAGATGAGGACAAGCGCGAGGTGGCAGTGAAACGGTTGGAGATTAGCGCAAATGAAGCCGCGCACCGGGAACTCTCCGTCGCACAGCACCTTGCTGGCAAGTCATTTCAGCATGTCATCCCCGTGCACGACTCCGGACTTGACCCCGATTCAGCGCGCTACTTTGTAGTCATGGCCCGCGCCGCAGAGAGCCTGCAAGACAAGCTCAATACGAACGGTCCTCTAGGAGAGACGGCAGCGGCGCGCGTGTTGCTCGACATCCTGCATGGGCTTGCAGAGGTGTCGGATATTGTGCATCGTGATTTGAAGCCCCCCAATGTGCTCTGGCATGAGGACCGCTGGAAAATCGCCGACTTTGGGATCGCGCGCTTTGTCGAAGAGTCCACCTCGCTGCGCACACTCAAAGAGTGCCTTACCCCCGCCTATGCTGCTCCAGAGCAGTGGCAGACCCTACGGGCATCTGCTGCAACAGATATTTACGCGCTCGGGTGCATCGGCTATGCACTCTTGACCGTAGCGCCACCGTTCTCGGGTTCATCGGAGGAGTTGCGACGGCAGCACCTCGAAGCGCCACCGCCTGACCTGCCGGGCGTGCATCCCCGTCTGCGCTCTGCCCTGACGATGATGCTGCGCAAAGCTCCGGAAGCACGGCCCACCCGCGAACGTGCAATTAAACTGCTCGAAGAGTTCCTCGCCGACCACGACAAGGCCAAACCCTCCCCCGGCGCGTTTTCCACGCTCGCGCATGCCGGCGCGATGGACGCCGTACGACAGGCCGCACAGGAATCTGAAGCGGGGAAGCAACAAGTAGAACTAGCGCGACGAGCCCAATTAGCGAAAGATGCATCAAGGACGTTCACCGAAGTGGTTGAAAACCTACTCACGGCAATTCAGAGAGACGCGCCGTCGGCAACCATTGAGCGACCAGGCCGGGGAGCGAGCGGCTGGCAAGCAATCCTGGGATCATCACTGCTCGAAATCAAAAAGCTATTGACTGATAGACACTATGGGTATGACGGAGTGGAGCGTCGCGAGTGGGACATTATTATGGGAGCAACCATTAACGTCACGCAGAAGGGAGCTTCCTACTATGTGTGGGGTGCATCGCTCTGGTATGCGCGCGTCGGTGGCGATCAGTACCGTTGGTGGGAGGTAGGGTACATGGATTCACCGCGCTTTGGTCGTGGGAATGACTTTCAGCCATTCGCACTCGACAGCGTGCAGACAGCGCTTAAAGTAATAGGGCCAGCGATGGACGTGATACAAGAAGCGTACAAGCCGCGACCAATTGACGATGAGGACATGGGCAATTTCGTGCAGCGCTGGATTGAACTCTTCGTGAAGGCGTACCATGGGGAACTCGCACACCCAAGGTCGCTACCGCTCACCTGGGAGTCGCTATAAACGTCCGGCCCGCTGCCCCTGGCGCTGCGCACCCCCCACCCATCCCCGGACCTTTCCGCAAGCTCCCACAAGCGGAGCGCTTTTTGCGGCGCGTTTTTCGCGCCTTCCATAGGGCGTCAGCTTCCACCAGGCCGGGAGTCGGGCCGCTTCGGCCTAGGAGCTGGATGGGTCCAGCGCTAGGAGCGAGAGGGGGGCGCAACGTGTTGCCTTCTCGTCGTCGGGCTTTCCGAGCCCTGTGCGCGCCGGAGACGCCCCCATCCGGGGTTCCCCCGGAAACGGGGCGTCTCTACATTGTTGAGGCCGGCTTATGGTAGAGGTCAGGGGGAGCCGGGGGTTCGCAGCGACAGCTCGAAGGCCGCGCCGCCTCGCGGGCCGGACTCGGCGAGGCGCAGGTCGCCTCCCATGCTGCGGGCGAGCCGGCGGCTGAGCGGCAGGCCGAGGCCGACGCCGGGGACGCCGCCCGCGGCCCGGGCCGCGGATTTGTGGAAGGGCCGGAAGAGCCGGCGGCGCTCGCCGCTGGTAATGCCCGGGCCCTGGTCCTGGAAACGCAGCACCAGGTGCTTCCCCCGGCGCAGGGCCCGCACCTCCAGTTTGGCGTCGGTTCCCCCCGCCGCGTACTTGCAGGCGTTGTCCATGAGGTTGAGGAGGATGCGCTCGACGGCGTTGCGGTCCACCAGCACGGGCTCGTCCGCCAGCTCCGGGAAGGGGAGGTCCACCGCCAGTGCCATGCCGGCCCGCACGGCGTGGCCGCCCAGCCGCTCCCTCAGCTCGTCCAGCAACTCGCCCAGGCGCACGGGCTCCAGATGCGGCTCCGGCCGCCGCTCCAGGCGCGAGTAGGCGAGCACGTTCTCCACCAGATGCCCGAGGCGGTCGGCCTCGGCGCGTAGCGTTCCCAGGTAGTCCTGCTGCTCGGCGGGAGCCACCATGCCCTCGGCCAGCATGTCGGTATACAGACGGAAAGTGGTCAGCGGCGTGCGCAATTCGTGAGTGACCGCGGAGACGAAATCGGCCCGCCTCTGGCTTTGCCGCAGGCTCCCGATCAACAGCGTGCCCACGGCAGCCAAGACCAGGGCGATGGCGCCCGAGCTGGCGGCGAGGGTGAGGCGTGCCGGAGTCCAGGCCGGGGTCGCGAGTGTGGGGAGAGGCCCGGGATCGAGGCGCACGGGCAGCAGGGCGATGCGGCGGCCCGGGTCCGTCGCGGGATCGTGGCCCGGCAGGAGATCGGCCCCGGGCAGGAGATCCTTCACCTGGCCCAGGAGCCAGCCGCGCAACGCCGGCCAGTCGAGCCAGATCCCCTGCATCTGCTCGACGCCCCCCCGGCGAACGCGCCTCACGAGGTAGAGCTCGCCCCGCACCCAGACCGGTTGCAGCGTCGACTCCACGCGTGTCACCGGGACTCCTGCCGTCCGTCGCGGAGGAGCTTTGGAAGGAGCCAGGGTCTTCTGGGCTGCCTCCGGAACCACCTCGGGGACGACCTGCGGGGCCGGCGTCGTCGCGGGGACCGGTTTCACGGCCACGGGATCGGGCGGGCGCGGAATCGATTCCACCCTCGGGGGCGGCACGAAGGCGTTCTGCTGGATCGCGAGGTTCTGGCTTCGTTGGACGAACTCGTTCTTGTTGAGCAGCGCCTGGTTGTCTTCGGGGGTGGGAGCGGGAACCGGGGAGGGTGGCGCGGGAGTCTGGGCGATGAGAACCGGAGGCAACCCCTGAGGGCGCGCCTGGACAGGCGCAGGAACCGTCTGAGCGATCGCCGGAAGGCTCGCAGGAGCGGACTGCGGGATCTGGCCTGCCTTGTCCAGAGAGGACACCAGCTCCGGGATCGGCAATCCGCTTCCCTCTGAGACCTGCGGCGGCACCTCGAACCTGCGGCGAGCGAGAGGGCCATAGGTGAGGGTGGCAGGGGAGCCCGGCTCCTCGCGGTCGAAAGCCTCGACGGCCCGGGCGTTCTCACGGCCGACGAAAGCGGTGAGCCCTGAATCCATGCGCCAGAGGGCGAGACGGACCTTCTCCTCCAGGGCGGCGCGGCGCTGGGATTCCACGCTCGCGGCTTCCAGGCGCAGAGTCGTACGTCCGATCCAGACCAAGGCGCCGGCCAGCACGGCGGCGCTCGCGGCGATGGCCAGGACGACGGCGAGGGCTCCCCGGGTCATGACGCCAGCTTGTAGCCCTTGCCGCGCACGGTCAGCAGAACGCGCGGCGAATCGTCGTCGTCCCGCAGCTTGCGGCGCAGACGGGCCACCGCCATGTCCACCGACCGGGTCTGCACGTGACGGGGATTGACCTTCCAGATCCACTGCAACAGCTCCTCCCGGGAGGTGGCGCGGTGGGCGTTGCCGGCGAGATAGCGCAGCAGGTCGGCTTCGAGAGGGGAGAGGGCGGTCGCCGTGCCGTCCGCGAACCGCACCTCCAGGCCTTGGAGATCGATCTCGCCATCGGGAGGAAGGGGGAGAACCGGGAGGAGGGCCGCGCCGTCCGTCCGCTCCGGCGAGCGCCGCAGCACCGAGTCGACGCGGGCCAGCAGCTCGCGGACGCTGAACGGTTTGACGACGTAGTCGTCGGCACCCAGGCGCAGGCCGCGCACCCGGTCGTCCTCGCCGCCGCGGGCGGTGAGCACGATCACCGGCAGGCTGGGCCGGGCCTCGCGGATGCGCTCCAGCACCGCGAGGCCGCTGCCCCCGGGCAGCACGAGATCGAGGAGCACGAGGCCGGCCTCCGCGGTGAGCGCCAGGCGCTGCCCTTCCACGGCGTCGCCGGCCTCGTGCACGCCATAGCCCTCGTGGCGCAGGGCGTCGCGCAAGCCCCGCCGGATCGCCAGGTCGTCCTCGATCACCAGCACCGTGGTCACGGGTGCAGTCTACCGCAGTGCCGTCGAGAGGCCCGTGAGAGTTACACAGGCGTTACAGAGAGAGGAGGAGCGGCGGGCTAGAGTGCGGATAGAAAGATTTTCCCTGACCCAGGGGAAAGGAGATCGTCATGAAAGCCGCACGAAAGACCCTTATGGGTTGCCTGATCGCCACCGCCTTGCTGCCGGCCCCTGCTCCAGCCGCTGCCGACCTCGCCGCGATGGCGAGGCAGGCACTGACCGGAAATGCCTCGGCGGTGAAGACTTTGCGAGCCGCGGGTCCGGCAGGGATGGAGGCGCTGCTGAATCTCGCGCCTTCTGAGGCCGTGGTGGCTTCCCCCGAATTCAACTCCGCGCTGGATACCGTCTGCGCTCAGAAGGACTGCGCCGCTTCGCATCTCTATTGGTACACCGATCTGGACGCGGCCCGCGCGGCGGCGAAGCGCAGCGGCCGGCCCATCCTCTCCCTGCGCCTGCTGGGCCGGCTCGACGAGGAGCTGAGCTGCGCCAACAGCCGTTTTTTCCGCATGGTGCTCTACGCCAATGCGAAGGTCTCCCAGAAGCTGCGGGAGCGTTTCGTGCTGCACTGGCAGTCCGAACGGCCGGTGCCCAAGGTGACGGTGGACTTCGGCGACGGCCGCAGCCTGGTGGGGACGGTCACCGGCAACAGCATCCATTACATTCTCGATTCGAACGGCCGGCTGGTGGATGCCCTGCCCGGCCTGTACGGTCCGGGCGCTTTTTTGACGCGGCTCGAAGACGCGGCGCAAGAAGCCGCCGTCCTGGGCCATCTCACCGATGCCGAGTTTGGCTCGAGGCTGATTACCTACCATGAAGAGCGGCTGACGACGCAGGCGGCGGCGCTTGTGGAGGACTTCAGGCACGTCAGCGACAAGCCCGTCGAGATGGCGCGAGCCGCGGTTGCGACCGCCTGGCAAGGCCGCGGGACCGGATTGGCGGCGGCGGCGGAGGCCTCCTTGCGTGCTGCTTCCAAGTCCTACGTCGAGTGGCCCCTGCTGACCGCCGTGCTGCCGAACGCAGGACAGCCTCCCGGGTTCGAAGGCAATTTCGAAACGATCCTCCTATTTCATGGCATGGAGGCGGAGCTCGACGCCGCGAGCCGCCGGCTGCTCATCGCCAAGGGCGGCTCCTGGGTGGGCGACAAGACGCTGAATGCGCTGGAAAACTTCCAGCACCTGATCGGCAAGGATACGGTGAAGAACGAGTACGTCCTCCACGGCGTCATCCACTCGTGGCTCGCCAGCGGCGAAGGCGTGCCCGACCTGAAGGCCTTCGATGAGCGGGTCTACTCGGATCTCTTCCTGACGCCGGGCTCCGATCCCTGGCTTGGGCTCGGGCCGACCGAGCTGTTCTCGGTGCTCACTCCGGCGGGATGACCGTTTCCGGATCGAGGCGGATGAGAAAGGTTTCCTCGCCGACCACCTGGGGATCGAGCGAGAACTCGTAAAGCTCCAGGCCGCCGAACAGGGCCTTCACCTTCGGCCATCCGGCGGCCTGCATGTGACGGGCACCGTCCAGCGCGACGGTGCCGTCCTCGTCGAACAGCACCACATCGCGGTCCGCGGGCGGCGACCACTCCGGACCGGGATAGGGGATGGCCCCCGCCAACGTGAGAGCCCCTGGCCCCGGCCGCACGTCGATCAGCAGTGGACCCTGGTTCTCCTTCAGCCGCCGGAAGAGAACGAAGGGCGACACTTCGAGCTGGGGATCGAACTGGACGACGGGGGTCGAATCGTCGAGATAGCGGGTGGGCATGGGGGGATGGTCACTCTTGAGGACGGGGAGAGAGGATGATCTGATCAGTCATGGCGATAGAGGTTTCGAAGCTCCGATACTCCTCCTCGGTCCAAGTCCCCGCAAGACGAGCGAGCCCGTTTCTCTTCGCGCCCACAGGCTTGACGCTGAGAGCTTGGCGAAGCAGGTCGATTACGGTGTTCTCCACAGGCTTGTGCAAGCGCAGGCTCTCGCGTTCGAGAGCCTCTAATATCTCAGTCGGAAGTTCAAGGATCGTAATCGGTTCCATGGCTAGGCCTCCTCGTTCGCCTATTCTACGCTGGTACGCCCTCGGTTAACCAAACCCCCGGCGGTCAGTGTCTTCTCCCTCCGTGGAGAAGAAGGACTACGAAGACTTCGTCCTCCGGATCCGCAAAGACCCGGCTGGCTACGTCGCTATCGCCACGTGTCCGGCCGAGGTGGGGCCGGGTCCCGGCGAGCCTTTCATCACTCCCTTTCAGGACGGGGACCTCGACGAGGTTCGAGCTTTTCGTGGCTGCGGATCCCGCGATCTCGATCCGCCGAAGAAGATCGTGCAATCGACGGTCGAGGACTTGGGGCGGAGGCTTTTCAGGACAGTCTTTGCGGGGGAGGTCCAGCGTTTCTGGGATGAGTCGCGAGCCCGGGCTCATCACGAGGCGCGTGGCCTGCGGCTCCGTCTCATCCTTGAATGCCCGGAGCTGTGGAACTGGCCGTGGGAACATCTCTGGGACCAAGACTTCCTGATTCTTTCCCGCGACATCTCCATCGCTCGCTGTCCCGAGGTCCGCCGGGTGATCCCGTCCCTGCCGGTCCAGCGGCCGCTTCGCATCGTCGTCGTGATCGCGCAGCCAAGGGGAACTGCGGATCTGGATTCCGAGCGGGAATGGCAGGCGTTGAAGAAGGCTTTGGCGCGTCTCGAAAAGGCCGGGAGCGTCAAGCTTCACCGGGTCGATTCCGCGACTCTTTCGGCTCTCCGTGCCGAGCTTGCCGAGCCGGTTCACATGCTGCACTTCATCGGCCACGGCGGATTCGATCGCAGCCGGGACGAGGCGTACCTGGAATTCGAGACGCGGGAGGGGGAACCTCATCATGTGAGCGGTATTGAGTTGGCCCGGATTCTCCGGCGCCAGTCGCCCCCCGCGTTGGTGTTCTTGAACGCCTGTGAGGGCGGACGGGCGAGCAAGACCGATCCCTTCGGCGGCGTGGCGCAGGCCCTGGTGAGAGAAGGGATGCCCGCCGTCGTGGCGATGCAATTCAAGGTCAGCGACGAATCCGCGCTCGTTTTTTCCAAGGAACTCTACGAGGCGTTGGCACGGGTAGATTCCATCGACCATGCCGTCTTCGAGGCGCGGCATGCCTTGGTTCCCGAAGGTCCCGTAGATTGGGGCAACCCGGTCCTATATCTGCGAGGAGCGAAAGGTATTTTTCCTGCTCCGAAACCACCGATCGGCCGGCGCCTCGTCGCTACGGCCGGTGTTCTGCTGCTCGTGGCGCTGAGCGCCGGAGGATACTTTCTTTCCCCATTCGTCGGACCTTTCCGAGTTACCAAGGGCTCGAGTAGAGGCTGTCCCCCCATTCCAGATCTGGGGATCGTCTTCAAGAGGATCAACCGCGGCACCTTCATCATGGGCGGCCACGGGGAAGGCCCGGACGCGAAGCCTCATCGAGTAACCATTACCCAGCCTTTCTGTATAAGCGAGAAGGAGATTACTCGGCAGCAGTGGCTGGACGTCATGCATGAGGCTCCGAGCAAGTATAAGAGGTGGACTGAGCAGCCCGTTGAGTCGGTATCCTGGGACCGAATTCACGATTTTCTACGAGAGCTTCAGACACGAGATCTCAAGGCGAGATTCAGGCTTCCCACGGAAGCGCAGTGGGAATACGCGGCGCGGGCAAAAACGGAGACCAGATATAGCTTTGGGAACGATTCCGCCGAGCTCCCCAAATACGGCAACTGTGACAAGAGCGATGATCACTTCGACACCCCAGCGCCTGTGGGTACGTTCGCTTCCAACAATTGGGGCCTCTTCGATATGCAAGGCAACGTGTCGGAATGGGTTGAAGACTGGTTCGCACCGTACGAGGTATTGGCACAGATCGATCCTACAGGTCCCGAGAGGGGTACGGAGAAGGTCCGACGCGGTGGCAGCTTCTCGATCGTCGCCAAAAATTGCACCGTGGCTAAGCGTTATAAGATGATCCCGGACAAGGGCAAGGACGACGTCGGCTTCCGCATCGTCCGCGACGTCGAGCCTTGAAACAAGACTCCCAAAAATCCTCGAAGGTTCCAGCCAATCTAGAGACGCCTCGCGGGGCGTCTCTACTTGGACGTGGTCCTTTCCTTCTTGGAGGCGGTCTTGTCCCGCTCGGAAGTGATCCCGAACACCGCGGGAATGCGGCCGACCTTTGTGAGATAGCGGAGGCGATGGATCGGACCGTCATCGCGGCGCCAGAGACGCCCCGCGGGGTTCCCCACGGGGCGTCTCTACGTTGGGAAGGTTTACGTAGATCCGGCGGCGTGGCGTGAGCGAGCGGGGATTTTGATTGGTGAACCAGGCTTCCTACGGGCGCATTCCTTCGCACTGCGTGACCGCTTCGCCCCCCACTGTAGAGACGCCCCGTGGGGAACCCCGCGGGGCGTCTCCGAGGCGGGGAGATCCTTCCGGTGCCAAGCCCTTGCCCGGGCAGGTCGATGTTCCGGGTTTTCTGATGATTCGTTCACGGCCTTCCGCCGCCGGCGTTATTGTTTCAGATGGTACCGTCATCGCGGCGCCGGAGACGCCCCGCGGGGTTCCCCACGGGGCGTCTCTACGTTGGGACCGTTTGCGTGGATCGGGCGGCGTGGTGTGGGCGAGCGGGGATTTTGATTGGTGAACCAGGCCTCCTACGGGCGCATTCCTTCGCACGTGACCGCTTCGCCCCCAACTGTAGACGTACCGTGGGGAACCCCGCGGGGCATCTCCGACGCGGCGAGATCATTCCCGATGCCAAGGCCCTCCCCGGGCAGAGCGATCTTCCGGATCTTTCTGTGTTTTGAGCGGTTTCGTTATCGAGGTGGATCGGCTTTTCCGGGATGGTGCTTGTCTTTCTCCCAGTGGAAAGGATTCTCGACGATGTATTTACGGAACCGGATTAGCGACTCCTCATCCCTGATGATCTGATCGAAGAAGCGGTCCTGCCAGGCGAAGTCGTTGCGGCCCTCGGCCCAGATACGGCGGGAGCAGGCGCCTTTGAAGTGCCCGATCATCGAGCCCAAGCGGCGGGCAGGGTCAGCGAGGCTTGGCGGATCGATGAACAGGATTCCGTGGAAATGGTTGGGCATCACGATCCAGGCGTCGAGGTGGAGGTAGGGCCGGCGTCTTGCGGTCTCTCCCCATTCCTCGGCTACGATCTGGCCTTCCGGTGAGGAGATCATTTTCCCTTCCTGGACCTCGCCGAAGCAGCACACCCGATTCTGGGTGCAGATCGTCACGCAATAGGAACCGCCCCGCCCGTAGTCCCAGCCCGCCAGGCGAGCGGAAGGGGAGCGGTATCGGTTCCGGAACAGAAGGTCGTCCACGGCGGCATTATCGGCGATGTGCCATCATTCCGGCGAGCAGCGTCTTCTGGGGGCAGCCTCTCCCCGAGTGGGGGAAGCGTTCCCCGACTTGGGGAAGCGTTCCCCAACTGGGGAGAGCCTTTCCCCAACTCGAAAATCGGTTCCCCAACTCGGGAGAGCCTTTCCCCAACTGGGGAGAGCGTTTTTTCGACTTGGGGAAGCGTTCCCCAACTGGGGAGAGCCTTTCCCCGAGTGGGGGAAGCGTTCCCCAACTCGGGGGAGCCTCTCCCCAACTCGTTTTGGAGTTCCCCCGCGACTTCGGGAGCCAGGCCTTCACCTTCACGCCGTGGTGGCGCTGCTCCTACTTCCCCAACGCCTTCTTCCGCGCCGCCTCGAACTCGTCCCCCGGATTCCAGGTGGGAAGGGTGGGATTGTTGGCGATCGAAAGGGTGGCGTAGAAGCCGAGGCGGGTGTCCTCGATCATGCCGTCGTAGTTCCAGCTGGGATTGAAGTTGTCGCTAGGCTGGTGATAGCGGTGGGCCTCGTAGTCGTTCGCCTGCTCTTTACCCCAGTCGGCGGGCTTGCCGATGTAGTCGGTGCCGGACTTGAGGTAGAGCGCCGGGACGCCAATCTTGGCGAAGTTGAACTGGTCGGAGCGGTAGAAGAAGCCGCGGTCCGGGAATTGCTCGCCCTTCAGCGTGCGCCCCTGGTGCGCCGCGAGCGCTCCGACGAGCTTGTCCAGGCTCGACTTGCCCAGGCCGATGTAGGAGAGGTCCCGCGTGCGCCCCAGAAAGTTGGCGCCATCGTAGTTGATGTTCGCGGCGATCTTGCCCGGCGGGAACGTCGGGTGCCTGGCCAAGTATGCGGAGCCCAACAGGCCCTGCTCCTCGGCCGCCACGAAGGCGATGAGGACCGACCGCTTCGGCCTTTCCGGCAGCGCGGCGAGGGCCTTGGCGATGCCCATGATCATGGCGCAGCCGGAGGCGTTGTCCACGGCGCCGTTGTAGATCTTGTCGCCGGTCTTGTCCGGCGTCCCGATCCCCAGATGATCGTGATGGGCGCTCACGATCACCACTTCGTCCTTGAGCTTCGGATCGCTCCCCGGCAGCAGGCCGAGGACGTTGGCGGTCTTCACCTTGTCGATGTCGTTGGTCAGCTCCAGGGAGGTGGTGATTCCCAGGGGGACGGGCTTGAAGTCGCGGGATTTCGCCTGCTCGATGAGCTTGGCGAGGTCCTGGCCGGCGGCCTGGAGGAGGCGGCGGGCGGCGTCCTCCGTGGCCCAGCCCGCTACCTGGATGCGCGGCTCGCCTTCCGCGGGCAGCTCGAACTGCTCGCCGCTCCAGGAGGTCTGCACCACCTGCCAGGGATAGCCGGCGGAGGGCGTGGTGTGGATGATGATGGCGCCGGCCGCCCCTTGGCGCGCGGCGCTTTCGTACTTGTAGACCCAGCGGCCATAGAAGAGCCGGCGGTTGCCCTCGAAGAGCTTGGGGTCCCAGTCCGGATCGTTGTTCATCATCACCAGGACCTTGCCCTTGAGGTCCATGCCCTTGAAGTCGTCCCACTTGTACTCGGGCGCCTGAATGCCGTAGCCCACGAACACGAGCTCGGCGTTCTTGATGCTGGAGGTGGGCTCCTGAACCTTGCTGGCGGCGATGTAGTCGTCCGACCACTTGAGCTCGACCGACTGGCCGCCGGCCTTGAAGTCCCAGGTTTTGGGAGCGTGGGTCTTGATGCCCACCATGTCGACCGGCTGCTGCCACGAGCCGCCGGCCGCGCCCGGCTCGTAGCCCAGCAGCTCCAGGGCGGAGGCGAGATAGAGGCGGGCCGTCTGGTCGCCACGGCTGGCAACGCCCCGGCCCTCGAGCAGGTCGTCCGAGAGGAAGCGCAGGGGCGCCTCCAGGGAACCACGGTTGATGGCGTCGGCCGCCTTGGCGGCGCTCGCAGGGAGGAACAACCCCGCCGGGGCCGCCTTCTTCCCATTTCCGACTTCCTTGACGGCGGCGAGCAGGGCCGCCGACAGCGCGAGGAGAAGGAGGGCACAGGCGAGGATCTGCCTCCGGAGAACTTGTTTCCGGATGTTGCGTTTTGAGTCTTTCATGAAAGATGAATCTCCATGGTGGGCTTGAGACTTTGGGGTGCCGACTCTAGCACCCTGGTACGATCTTCTCCATGACCGCCGAGGCTCCCATCGTCCCCATCTCCTACCGCCGCGGCAACGATCTGCCGCTCGAAGAGGTTCTCGACCTCTACCGTGCCTCGACCCTCGGCGCCCGCCGGCCGATCGACGACCTCACCATCCTGGCGGACATGATTCGCCACGCCAATCTGGTGATCACGGCCTGGGATGGTGATCTGCTGGTGGGGATCTCCCGCAGCCTCACGGATTTCAGCTATGTGGCCTATCTCGCCGACCTGGCGGTGCGCGAGTCGCACCAGCGGCGGGGAATCGGCGTCGAGCTCATCCGCCATACCCGAGAGGCGATGGGGCCGCGGTCGTCGATCGTCCTGCTGGCGGCGCCCGCGGCGGTGGACTACTACCCGAGGATCGGCTTCACGAAGCACGGCTCGGCGTGGATGTTGGGAGCGGAGGAGAGGCTGGGGTGATCGCTCTCGGGGCCCTCTCATCAACCCGGAGAGGCTAAGAGGGTGTCTCACTGGGTTGACGACGACGCCTATGTCGCCAGGGATTGAAATCACCTGGCTACCAACTGTAGTCCCTACGGGACATGGGAAGAACGAATGGCGGTCATCGCCCTCCCCCGGCCGGGAGAAGAGGGAGGGCCAAACAAGGCGGAGTTAACGCTGACCGGCTGTGGTCCGCACCGGCGGCACATGAGGGAAGGGGATTGAGGTGCGCACCTCCGCCCGGGCATAAATGCCGGGGCTAGTTGAGGACGCCGGATGAATCCGGCTTCAAGTCCCCTTCAGGGGGCGCCATTAACTAGCCCCGGCATTTATGCCCGGGCGGGGCCGGCAGGCGAGGGAGGCTCCTTCATGCGCCACCCGTGCGGGGCTCCGTCGGCAAGTCCGGCGCGGCTGAGCCTCAGTACCCCAGCTTGCCCTTCGCCGCCGCGATCGCCTCGTCGTTGCCTTCGATGCTCAGCTTCTCCCGGTCGGCGCCGCGGCCGGCCGGGTATTGGCTCTGCTGATAGAGCGGATACGCCTCGGTGCGCAGGTGGGCGAGGTTCTGGTGGCCGCGGCGCACGGCTCTCTCGTGGCGCAGGGCGCCGACGTCGACGGGGGCGACGACGATCTTCTCTCCAGGGCCCGGGTCGGCCTGGGCGAGGATGCGGCCGTCGAAATCCACCACCATGCTGCCTCCCGGCCAGGAGAAGGGCGGGTAGTGCGAGAGGCTCGCCGCCTGGTTGGAGGCCACCACGTAGGCGACGTTCTCCAGCGCCCGGCAGCGGTTGACGACCGTCCACCAGTCCATGGGCGCCGTGGCACCCCACGGGTCCATGTAGGCCGAGACCCGGATCAACACCTCCGCGCCGTTCGCCGTGAGCTGCCGGATGGCTTCTGGATGTAGCCAGTCGTAGCAGATGGCCGCCCCGAGGTTGCCGATGGGGGTCTTGACCACGGGGAACAGCTCCTCCTCGTAGCCAGGGATGTCGTGCGGGCTGGCATGGACCTCCCAGGGGATCCAGGGGTTCACTTTTCGGTACTTGCTGAGAATCCCCTCGGGGCCGATGAGGCAGGTGGCGTTGAACACCGCGCCAGGATACTTGTCGTCGCGCTCCAGGAAGCTCCCGGTCTGAATCCAGATGCCGTACTCTCGCGCCTTCTCGGCGTAGCGTTCGGTGTGCTCGTTGGGAATGGGCACCGCGAGCTTCTCCAGCAGCTCGCCCGCGGTGTGATAGACCGGCGCCGCATGGGCGAACTCGGGGAAGACCACCAGCTTCACGGGCAGGAAAGGCGCGTAGCCCTCGACCGCGTTGGCGATCATGGTGAGCATCCGGTCCGTGTGGGCCTTGATTCCGGAGCGCTCGGCCGGGTTGGGGAAATCGACCTGGCAGGCGGCTGCGGCGTAGCGTAGCGTCTCTTGCATGCGGGCGATTATAGACAGGAGAATCCCGGAGCCGGGGCCTGAACCCTTTTTGGTCCCCCCGGCCCTGATTCCGCCAGCGGGGTTTTGCTTCAATGGCTATCGGAAAAGCTAATTTCTGGGAGAGGAACGAGATTGAAATTCCGCCCGGCAGGACCGATGCACCGCAGACTCCTCTTTCCTGGCGTGATCCTTGCTGCCCTGAGCCTCATCGCCGCGGACGCTCCTCAACGCGGCTTCGAAGACGTGACGGCGAAGGCCGGCGTCGCCGTGCCGCATCACAACCGCAAGTTTGAAAATCCCTACGCCGCCATCATGGCCGGCTACACGGCGCTGGGGGCCGCCGCCGCGGTCGCGGACTACGACGGCGACGGCTGGGAGGACGTGTTGGTCACCGACTCCGCCGCCGATGGCAAGAATCACCTGTATCACAACAATGGTAATTTTACCTTCACGGACGTGGCGGCGAAGGCCGGCGTGGCGGACGGCAACGACGCGACCAACGCCACCGCCGATGCCCTCTGGCTCGACTACGACAACGACGGCCGGCCGGACCTCTTCGTGGTGCGCTTCGGCCACAGCCAGCTCTTCCACAACCTTGGCAATGGCCGCTTCGAGGACGTGACGAAGGCGGCCGGGCTCGACCGTTACGCCAACTCGATCACCGCCATCGCCTTCGACTACGATCACGATGGCCGCCTCGACCTCCTGGTGGGCAATTACTTCCAGCCGGAGAACCTGTTCAATCCCAAGTCGCCCCGGTTCTTTCCCGAGAGCTTCGAAACCGCCAACAACGGCGGCGGCGTCACCTTGTGGCACAACAATGGGCCGGACAAATCCGGGCGCGTGACCTTCACCGACGTCACGCGGAAGGCCGGCCTCGCCCTCTCCGGCTGGACCCTCGACGTCGGCCATGGCGATTTCGACAATGACGGCGACGATGACCTTTACATTGCGTGCGATTTCGGTACCGACCGTTTTTTCGTCAACAACGGCGACGGCACGTTCACCGACCGCACCAAGCAGGCGGTCGGCATCGATACCAAGAAGGGGATGAACGCCGAGTGGGGCGACTACGACAACGACGGCCTGCTCGACATTTTCGTCACCAACATTACGGACGATTACATGCGCGAAGGAAATTTCCTCTGGCGCAACAATGGGCCCAATGAAGCGGGCGACTGGACCTTCTCCGACGTGGCGCGGGAGACCGGCGTCTACGATACGGGGTGGGGCTGGGGCGCCAAGTTCTTCGATTACGACAACGACGGCTGGCTCGATCTCTACGTGGTCAACGGCTGGGTCTCCGCCGGTCCCGAGAGCTACGTGCCGGACGTCTTCGCCATGGTCACCCGGCCCAACGTCGATCTCGCGGACGCCCGCAACTGGCCGCCGATGGGCAAGAAGAGCCTCTCCGGGTATCAAAAGAAAAAACTCTTTCACAACCAGGCCGGCAGCTTCCGCGACGAGGCGGCCCGCTACGGCGTGGACTCGGCGCGCGACGGCCGCGGCATCGCCGTGGCGGACTTCGACAACGACGGCCGGCTCGATCTCTTCGTGGCCAACGCCAACGCCGAGCCGTTCCTCTACCGCAACGTGCTGCCCGCGGCCCCGAGCGGTGGGCACTGGGCCGGGTTCCTCCTCGAGGGGCGAAAATCCAACCGCCAGGCCGTGGGAGCGCAGCTTCGCGCCACGGTGGGAGGCAGGACTCAGCTTCGCTTCGTGGACGGCGGCAACGGCTTCGCCGCGCAGAGCAGCTCGCGCGTCCACTTCGGCCTCGCCGGCGCCGCGGTGATCGATCGCCTGGAGGTGCGCTGGCCGTCGGGAGCGCGCCAGACGTTCGAAAAGATCCCGGCGGACCGCCTGTACCGCATCGTCGAAGGGGAGGGGGCCCTGAAGCCTTTCGCCGCCGAAGAGCGGAAGAAGCCGTGAGGTGGTTTTCGGCGCTGCTCGCCGTCTCTCTGCTCGCCGCCGCGCCACCAGCCCAAACACCGCCGCCCGCCGCCCCTTCGAAGGCCGAGCTGCTCTGGCACCACCGGAACCTGGGAAAAGCCTTCTACGAAAATCCGACGACCCAGTACCAGGCGGTCCAGGAGCTGAAGGCGGCGCTCGAGCTGGCTCCGGACTCGGCGCGCGAGCGGGTCAACTACGCCCTGGCGCTGCTCAAGGCCGGCAAGGCCGATGAGGGAATCGCCGAGCTTCAGAAGGTACAGAAGGCGGACCCGAGCGTGCCCTACACGTGGTTCAATCTCGGCATCGCCTACAAGCGGGCGTCGGAGTACGACCAGGCCATCGCCCAGTTCGAGAAGATGGTGGCGTTGGTGCCGGACGAGGCGGCGTCCCACTACAACCTCGGCACCCTCTACAAGCTCGCCGGAAAAGCGGACCTTTCCCTGCAACATTTCGAGACGGCGGCGCGGCTCTCCCCGGGGCTTGCCGCTCCGCACTTCCAGCTTTACAACGCCTACAAGACCGCCGGGAAGACGGAAGAATCGAAACGCGAGCTGAAAGATTTCCAGGAGATCAAGAAGCGCAACGAGGGCGCGGCCGTCCCCGAGGATCTGGAGTGGAGCTGGTACGTGGAGCTGTGGGATGAGCCCGCCGCCGCGGCGATACCTGGCGCGCCTCCAGCCCCAACGACTCCCAAGTGGGAGATCCGGACGCTCGCCCCAGGGATCGATCCTGCCTCCGCCGTCCTCACCGTGCTCGACGCGGACGGCGACGGCAAGGCGGATCTCCTCGTCACCTCGGCCGCGGGCGCGGCGTTGTTCCTGGGCGGGACGATCCGCGCCGAAGCGAGCGGCCTCGAAGGGCTCAAGGGGATCACCGGTGTCGCGGCCGGCGACTTCGACAATGACGGCCTGCCCGACCTCTGCGTCGTGGCCAGCGGCACGGCGACCCTGTGGCACAACCTCAAGGGGAAGTTCGGGAAGGTCTCGGTGCCGATGCCGGCCGGCGGCTTCACGAAGGCCATCTGGCTCGATTTCGATCATGACTATGATCAGGATCTCGTGCTGCTGGGCGACTCCGCGGCGTTGTTACGCAATGCGGGCGAAGCAGGCTGGACCGACGAGACGAAGCGTTTCCCCTTCGTGGCGGGCAAGGCCGTCGACGCCGCGCTCTTCCACGCCGTTTCGGACACCCAGGGCTTCGATCTCGCCGTGACCTACGCCGGCCGGCCCGGGGTGATCTATCGCGACCGGCTGGGGGGCTCGTACGAGCCGGAGACGGTCGAGGTCCTGCCGGCCGGAGCCACGCCGCTTCTGGCCTTCGACGCCAACGGCGACGGCTGGAACGATCTCCTGGCCGGTAACACCCTCCTTCTCAATCAGAAGAAGCAGCGGGCCAGCGCCTGGAAGGCGGAGAAGGCCCCGGCGCCGCCCTTCGTCCTCGCCGACCTCGACAACCGCGGTACCCCCTCCCTGGTGTCTCTGCCGTCTCTTTCGTCCCTCCCGTCCCTACCCCCGGCCGCCGCGGACTTCGACGGCGACGGCCGCCTGGATCTCGCCGCGGTCTCCCAGGACGGCTCCCTGAAGCTCTATCGAAATGCCATCGAGACCGCCAACCACTGGCTCGCCGTGAGCCTCGAAGGCGTGAAGAACCTCAAGCTCGCCCCCGCCTCCGAGGTGGAGGTCAAGGCCGGCCCCATCTACCGCAAGCAGCTCTATCAGGGGGCTCCCCTGATCTTCGGCCTGGGCGGCCAGACCGAGGCGGACACGATCCGCATCACCTGGCCCAACGGGTTGATCCAGAACGAGACGAAGCAGCCGGCCGGCCGGCTCCTCGCCTTCAAGGAGGCGCCGCGCCTCTCGGGCTCGTGCCCGATGATCTTCACCTGGAACGGCGAGCGCTTCGAGTTCATCACCGACGTCCTGGGCGTGGCCCCCCTCGGCGCCTCCTCCGGCGACGGCGACTACTTCCCGGTCGATCACGACGAGTACATCCAGATCCCCGGCGGCTCGCTAAAAGCCACCAGCGGTACCTATGAAGTGAGGATCACCGAAGAATTGCGCGAGGTGTCCTATCTGGATCAGGTGCATCTGCTGGCGATCGACCATCCGGAGGGTGTCGAGATCTTCACCAACGACAAGTTCAAAAGCCCGCCCTTCCCCGAGTTCCGGCTCTTCGGCGTCGAGAGAAGGATCTATCCCGTAGCGGCGCGGGAGGGGGCTCAGGAGGATAACGGCCGGGACGTGCTGGACCGCCTCCGGGCCCGCGACCAGCGCTACCCGGACGGCTTCCGCCGCAACGCCGCGGGGGTGGCGGAGCTGCACCACCTGGACCTCGACTTCGGCCGGGGGGCGGCTCCCGGTAACCGGGCCGTCCTCATCCTCAACGGCTGGGTGGACTGGGCGGACGGCTCGACCTTCCTCTCCGCCGCGCAGGCGAGCCCGGCCGGCCTGGTGATGCCGCGTTTGCAGGTGAAGGACGCCGCGGGGAAGTGGGTGACGGTGATCGAGGACATGGGAATCCCCTCCGGCAAGCCGAAGACCATCTCCGTCGACCTGACGGGGAAGTTTCTCTCGGCCTCCCGCGAGGTGCGCATCGAGACCAGCCTCTGCGTCTACTGGGACGAGATCTTCCTCTCCGAGGAGACGGGCGAGCCCCCCGCGGCCCTCACCGAGCTGTCGCCGGCGGGCGCCGAGCTGCGCTTCCGCGGCTTCTCGCGGCCGGTGATCCACTCCGAGCGCAAGCAGCCCGAGGGCTTCGACTATCAGACCTTCATGCCGGTCTCCGAATGGAACCCCACGCCCGGGCTCTACACCCGCTACGGCGACGTGCGGGAGCTGCTGGGCGACGTCGACGACCGCCTCGTCGTCATGGGCTCGGGCGACGAGGTGCGGCTGCGCTTCGACGCCAAGGCTCTGCCGGCATTGCCGGCGGGCTGGCGGCGCGACTTCCTGCTCAAAGTGGACGGCTGGGCCAAGGACGCGGACGCCAACACGGCCTTCTCCCAGAGCGTCGAGCCGCTGCCGTTCCACGCCATGAGCCGCTATCCCTATCCCTCGGGCGAGCGGTTCCCGGACGACGAAGCGCACAAAACATACAGGGCACACTACAATACGCGGCCGGCACTACGGCTGATCCGGCCTTTGCTTCTGGAGGGAAGACCTTGAAAGGAATTCGTGCAACTCTGTGGATACTCCTCGCTGTTCTGATGTTCCCGGTGGCCGGCTACTGTGGCGGCGCCTGGGTGATGGACCCCGGTAAAGTGGACGTCTACCTCGGTTTCAGCCGCAAGACGGCCAACACCTCGTGGAACGCCAACGGCGACTTCCTGCGCCACGAGACGACGTTCAACGGCCAGCGGGAGACTTCGAACCACGACTTCCGCTACACCTACCTCTCGGGCGAGATCGGCCTGCTGCCGCGCCTCTCGGGAACGTTCCTCATCAACTACCTCTACGGTCTGGAGGGACCGCAGGACAACCTGGAGAAGAACGTCGGCTTCACCGACTCCTGGTTTGGGCTCAAGTACGCCCTGACCAAAGGAGACTGGCCGATGGCGATCGACGCCAACACCCGGACGCCGTTCCTTTACGACTTTCCCGGCCCCTACAGCCGCTACATCTTCGACAGCAAGGGCAACCGCATCGCCGTCAGCCCGAAGTGGCGGGGCCTGCTCAAGCATGATTACACCCTGGGCTACATGGTGAGCCATTCGTACCTGAACGGCCAGGGCTGGATGAACTTCGAGGTCGGCTACACCTGGCGCGAAGGGGCACCGGCGGACGCCATTCCGGTGACGGCCGAGGTGGGCTATCCCCTGCACTGGCACGGCATCGCCGTCAAGGGAGCGGCGACCTTCATCCGCAGCCTGAACAACGATTCGCCGTCGCAGCCGGACGACCGTTTCGGCTCCAGCGCCACCTACAACTTCAACGACGCGAGCTACATCAAGGCCGGTGTCAGCTTCATCGTGCCGCTGCCCAAGAGCTGCAACGTCGAGGTCGGCTACAACCAGTGGATCTGGGGACGCTCGGCGCGGCGCTACCGCGAGCCGTTCCTCTCGCTCGGCACGCGGTTTTAAAACGGCGGTTCGAAGGTGTCGCGGGTCGCCCGGTGCGGGCCCGCTCTTCGACGCACCGGGGAGGACTCCATTCGGCGCCTCCCCGGCGTCTTGTCGGTCTTTGTCCTCAGGCTATTGGAAGTAGCCTGTGACGTCGAGCAGCACGTTGGCGGTCGGCGCGGAGCCGGAGTAGTTGCTCCAGAAGACCGCGAGGTCGAGATCGGTGCTGGCGGCGACGGCCGAGACCGGGACGATGGCGCCGTTGGCGAGGGCGAACTCCCCGGTGGCGAAATTGATGGTCGAAGTGCCGGAGAAGCCGCTGGCGGGGTAGACCCCCATCCAGCCCGCCGAGCCGGGCTGGACGATCGTGACGTTGAGCGAGACCGCCTTGGCGCCGATCGGGACGCCGCAGTTCCCCTGCATGCGGAAGCGACGGGTTACATTGGCCGGCAAGGCGGGTCCGCCGTTGGTGCTGACGGCGTTTCGGGTGTCGACCACGCGGCACGGGGCGACCGGGAAAAACTGGAACGGCCCGTCCGCCAGCGCTGGCAGTGCCGTGACGAATAAGAGTGCAAGTCCAAGCCACTTCGAAAAACGGAAACTCGGCTTCATGTTCATCGCGCGTTGACCTCCGCGGGAATTAGGAGTTTGACTGTAACGCTTCAATCGAGGCATGGCTGGCTCCTCAGGGAGCAAAGTAACCGCTGACGTCGAGAATCAGGTCGACCGAACCGTTACCGGCGACCAACGGGCTATATTTCAGGTTTCCCAGGCCGTCTGTAGACAGCATGAGTCTGGCGTTGTTGGCACGGATTTGACCCTGGGCAAAGTTGATTGCGCTGGGAATCGGTTGTGCCAGGTTCGCCGGCCAGATCGCCACCGAGCCCAGGCCGGTGCCGTTGACGACGGTAACGTTCGCCGCGATGGCCGTCGCCGACGAAGGTACGCCGCAGCTCCCTGTGATCTGGAGTTGGTAGACGGCGCCGGAGAGCCGCGCGGAGCTTGACCGTGTGTCGAGCAACCTGCAGGGCGTGACGGTGTAGAAGCGGACGCCGCTCTGAGCGCCGCTCCAAGTTGCCTTCACCTGGTAGGAGATCGTGCCGACATCGAAGTTGTTGACGCCGATCCACCAACGGCCTGCCCCAGGCGTGGAGAAGGAGCAGGTCTCGTCCAGAGTGCCGTCAATGTAAGGCCTGCAGTCGTAAGTGGTGAGGGTCGGCTTGGCGTTGAAGCGAACGTAAAGGTCGGCATCGGCACTCAGCGAGGAGAGGAAAGCGAGCAGATTGATACTGCCGGCGGCGAGGTCGGCGTAATAGTACTTCCAGGAGCTTTGTGATGTTGCGCCGGTCAACGAATCAGAGAGTGCAACCCCATTCGAGAGAGGCAGGTCGACTACTGGCTGCGTGTAATTGACCGTGACGGTGAGGGCCGAGGCGGGCATGGTGGCGGTGTTGGAGGTGCTCGTGCTGCCGTTGTTATTGGTGCCGCTCCAACTGCCGACGCTCCAGCCGCTGGTGGGAGTGGCCGAGAGGGAGATCGAATCGCCCGCATGGTATTGCCCGGAGGCGCAGCCGGATGCGTTGGCCGGCGAAGCGCTGGGGTCGCTTCCCGAGCCGGTGTGCGTGCGCGATAGCGTGTAGCAGGAGGGTGTCGGGCTGTCCCGCTCGCGGCCGAACCAGAAATTGTGGGTGACGGCGTTGCCGTTGGCGCTGCCGCCAATCTGAGTATGACCGGCCGCCAGCCAGGTCGTCGGATATTTCTCGTGCGGCATTGCTCCGTTGTAGTCGCCCCAGCGACCGAAGGCCCCGGAGTTGCTGGCAGTCACCACATAGACCTCCCAACCGCTGGTCGTGGGATCGGGGGAGAAGTCGTCGCGGATGAGGGCGGTGACGATTGGAAATGTGGTGCCGCCCAGAAAGTCGACGGTGCCTCCAAGGTGCCCTCGCTGGTTAACGGAGAGAGCCGGATAGAGCCAGGCACTGGAGGTGCTGAAGATGTCGGGCTGCGCGAGGACGGCGAGCGTCGCGGGGTTGAGGGTCACCGTGCGAACGTAAGGGAAGGGCCGGGAAGCGCCGTTCTGGGATGAATTCCACATGAAGCCGAGCTCGGTGTCGGTGATCCAGCCCGTCTGCATGCGGCTGCTGGCGCGCGTGCAGGGGTCGAGACCGTCCGGGCCCGGGCAGGTATAGACGGCGAAGCCCGTGCTTGCCAGGCTGCTAACCGTGTTGATAGTCAAGGACGTGCTCGACTCCGGCCAGACGAGAACCTTGATCGTTGTGGAAGTGTTAACCGCGGCGAAGTACATCGTGGTCCGCCCGGGCCGCGTGCCCTCCGCTTGCGCGCCGTTGACCGGCATGATGCCGCCGTAGGAGCCGACGACGGAGAGATAGTTGAAAGTCAGCGAGGCGCCGCTATCGAGCTGCGACAAAGGGATCCTGACGACCAGCGCGCCGTAGTACGAATCAGTTGTCGCCGTGAACACGTTACTGGTGAAATAGAGATAGTTTGCGCTGGCTTGCAAGTGTGGAAAATCGAGCCAGGTTCCCGCGGGCAGGCCGAAAAGGGACGGCGTAAAATCATAATAGATCCAGGAATTGGCGGCGAGGCCCGTCTGGCCATGCGCTACGGCCAGGCGCACACCGTTCGTACTGCTGGACGTGCTGCCGGTCTTGATGTATTGCAACAGCCAGAAGATAAGGTTGCGCGACGAATCTTGCGCCGCTCTCTGGTCGCAGCAAAATCCTGCCGAGAAGGCGGCCGGAGAGGCGGGGAACAGCGTGAACGGGTTGACGAATGAGAACGAGTTACCGTTGTTGGTGGAAGTCTCGGCGTACCAGTTGTGCGTGTTGAAAATTCCATCCCCCTGGCTCGCCACGCTGGGCTCGTTGACGTTGCTGGTCAAGCCGCTGGGCGCCAGGGTCGAGTCACGGAAGAGGAGGAGCGTGCCTGAGGCTTGCGGCGCGTTCACACCGCCGGTCCTGGTTTCAACCGTCTGCTGGGGCGCAATTAAGAATCCGTCGGCGGCCATGGGCAGGGGCGGCTGAGTCTCCTCATTCTCCTCCAAATCCGTGGGCGGAGGGAGGGGTGGCTTTACCTCGAGGGCTCCGCTGGCTCGCCGGCTCGGCAGTCCTTGGATTGTACCCAACTCCTCCGTCGACGAGAGCCGGGTGACGGAGGTTCGTCTGGGGATCTCCCTGGCCTGTGCGGTCAGGGGCGGGCTTAGCATCGAGAGCATCAAAGTCTGTGCGAGAAGGAAAGTTAGAACCGCACGGTTTTTCAATGGGCGCCTCCTTTCGAGAGGAACTGGTTGCTCGCCAAATATGACCTTCGTCGACCAGGGCCGGGAGACTCCTGCTGAACCGGCACCGATCCCTGTGGCCACTGAATGAAAAATTTTATCATTCAGAATGTGCCAAAACAAATTTAACAGGTGGAATGAGGCAATGTGTGCAGTAGGCTATAGGCAAACTTCTCCCCGCGTGCTGCTACCGAGTCGGTCGATGGGAACCGACGATTCCAGCACGCCGAGGCGCCGGGTCTAGAACGTGTCCCGCGTCGAGACCAGCCACTGGATGGACTTGACGCCGACGCCGCCGCGGTCCAGGGGGTAGGCGATGTCGAGGTGCACCACGGCGCCGCGGGCGGAGCGGCTGGAGCCCAGGCGAAGGCCGAAGCCGATGTCGCGCAGCATCTTGCCGTAGGCGTTCTGCGAGGTCTGGAAGAAGCGCTCCAGGGGGTCGATGGGGGAGTCGACGAACCAGGCGCGGCCGGCGTCGAAGAAGATGGCGGCGCCGGGATGGATCAGGTGGAACAGCTCGCGGTCGCTGAAGAAGCGCTGCTCGACGGTGAACAGCACCCGGCGGTCGCCGGCCTGATAGCGCAGCGGGTAGCCGCGCAGGCCGCTGTCGCCGCCGAGCAGGAGCTGGTCCTCGCCGTCGAGCCGGTGGGCGAGGTCGGCGCCGAGCGAGGTGTAGAAGACGTTGTCCCCGAAGTCGCGGGCGTACCAGCGGATCCGTCCACCGGCCACCAGGTTCTCGGCGTCGCCGCGGAACCACCGGCCGGCCGCTCCGACCTGCGCCAGCACGAGCTGCCGTGGCGTCGGCCGCCAGCCGTTCGACGCCGCGCCCTGGAAGACCCAGCGGTTGCCGAGGCCGCCGAAGGCCGGCGAGGAGTAGCCCATCAGCAGGCTCCACTGGCGGCCGAGGTTGAGGTCCTCCGAGCGCTGGATGCGGTCGAGGTCCTTCTCGACCACGAAGCGGTTCTCGACCGACTCGAAGCGCACCCACGGGTAGGAGAGGGAGCGGTCCTCCGGCGGCGCGAAAAGCTGCTTGGCCGAGGCCGGCTTGCCCGAGAGCAGGGACGTGGCCTTGAAGAAATGGAAACCGGGATCGGAAAAGAGGGGCGAGCTCGTGAAGTCGTCCCGCGACCAGGTGAAGCCCAGCTCCCAGCGGTGCGTCGTGCCGTTCACCAGCCCCGGGGAGAACCCGCCGTAGAGCTCGGCGAACTGATTGACGTGGCGAAAGCCGGTGGCGACCTTGCCGCCGGTGTAGAGCTGCTCCAGGCGGTCGTCGCGGAACAGCCGCATCCCCGCCGCCCAGCGGCTGTCGAGCGAGTAGAAGGGGCGGCCGAGCTCGAGGCGCTGCCGGCCGCCGTCGGTGTTCTGGGCATAGGAGGCGAGGAGATGGAGCCGGCTGCCGCCGAGGTTGGAATCGCTGTAGCGGATGAGGTTCGAGATGCGGTCCACGGTGCCGATGCGCGCCACCGACAGATCCTTGCCGGTGCCGAAGAGGTTCGTGTCCTCGGCCGAGAAGCTGGTGGTGTTGACGCCGCCGGCGCGGCCGAAGCTCACCCCTCCGGAGAGCGTCCACACGTCGCGGGTGACGACCTCGACGTCCACTTTGCCGTCCTGGCGCAGGGTGGGCTTCACCTCGACGTCATACAGATAGTCGTTGGTGCGCAGCAGGCGGGCCGACTCCGCCACCAGCTCGGGGGAGAAGACGTCGCCCGGCTTGAACAGGAGCTGACGCTCGATCACCTTGGCGCGGGTGGTGCGGTGCAGACGGTTGGCGAGGCGGAAGAGGCGGCGGTTTTCCTCCGGCCGGCTGGTGTCGAAGATGTCGCGGTTGGCGAGGTGGACCTCGGCGATGACGCTGCCCGGCGGGATGGTGGGAGGCGAATCCGCCCCGGCGGCGAGCACCGGTGTCTCGGGCGGCACCGCGCGCAGCCACGATACCAGGTGCGGCGACGGCTGAGCTCCGGCGGGAACGGCGAAGAGAGCCAGGGCGCAGGCTCCAGCCAGGACGACACGAAGAAACACTGGCGGGCGGCCGCAGCAGCCGGGGCTTAAGACCATCAAGAGGCTCCCTAGTTCCGTCAGTTCATACGGATCATACCCCGAGAACGTCATTTTGGAGGGGGTGGCCTTCAATTTCCCAGGATGCGATGCCAATTTGGCGTGCACGGATTGGGCAAGAGCTGCGCTCTCCTGGGGAATTTGACTGGCAGGATCTTTGCTTTGCCTGGATGTACGAAGTGAGAAAGGAGACCTGAAAGCGCCCATGAGCACCTCATCCAAACGCAATCTAGCGACGTTCCTCCTGGTTCTTGGAGCGGTCGTCTTCGGCATGGTCCTCGCCGGAGGTCTGCAGTTGACCGTCCCCGGAGCCGCGGAACAGGATCAGAGCAATCTGTCCGCGACGAAAATGGCCTCGCATCATTTGAGCGCCCTGCCCAGCTTCGCCGATCTGGCCGAAGCGGTGGACCCGGCCGTGGTGTCGATCCAGGCGGCCACGATCGAGAAGACTCCCGCCGGTGGGCGCCGCGGCAGCGATCCGTTCGAATTCTTCCTCGGGCCCCGCAACCGCCAGCGGCAGCCGCAGCAGCAGATGCCGGACGGCGACGATCAGGAGCAGCAGCAGCCTGACGAGTTCCGTTCCGACGCCGGCGGCAGCGGCTTCGTCATCAGCCCCGAGGGCTTGATCGTCACCAACAACCATGTCATCGAGGGGGCGACCACGGTGAAGGTCCACCTCGGCGACCGCGACTATACGGCCGAAGTGAAGGGCGCCGACAAATCGACCGACATCGCCCTGCTGAAGATCAACGCCGGCCATCCTCTGCGCTACCTGGAGCTGGGCGACAGCGACGCCATCCGGGTGGGCGACTGGGTGATGGTGATCGGCAACCCGCTCAATCTGGACAAGACCGTCACCACCGGTGTGGTCAGCGCCAAGGGGCGGGCGATCGGCATCAGCCGCGACGTCTCGTTCGAGAACTTCATCCAGACTGACGCCGCCATCAACTTCGGCAACTCCGGCGGCCCGCTGCTCAACCTCCAGGGCCAGGTCGTGGCCATCGCCACGGCGATCAACGCCGGGGCCGAGAACATCGGCTTCGCCGTGCCGGTCAACACCCTGAAGGAGATCCTGCCCCAGCTTCGCGACAAGGGGAAGGTCAGCCGCGGCTACCTGGGCATCAGCATCCGCAACCTGGACTACAACCAGGCCCAGGCGTTCGGCCTCGCCAACACCGACGGCGCCCTGGTGCAGTCGATCGAGCCCAACACTCCGGCGGCGGACGCCGGCGTGCAGCACGGCGACATCATCCTGGGGGTCGACGGCCACAAGATCAAGGCCACCCGCGACCTCATCAGCTACGTCTCGGCCAAGGGGCCCAACGCCTCGGTGAGCCTGGACATCCTGCGCGACGGCAAGTCCATCACCAAGACCGTGAAGCTGCGGGAACGCCCCGTCACCAACGAGCAGGCGCAGGAGCGCAAGCCCGAGGGCCGCGGCGGCATCGACTGGCTCGGCATCCAGTACCAGGACCTTTCCGGCAGCCTGCGGCAGGGTCACGCCGTTCCGGACGACGTCCAGGGCATCGTCGTCACCAGCGTCGCCCCGACCAGCCCGCTCTACGAGCAGCTCGTGCGGCCTGGAATGATCATCTCCGAGGTCAACGGCCGCCCGGTCAAGAGCGTCGCCGACTTCGAGAGCGCCATCAAGAGTGCCAAGAAGGGATCTTATCTGCGGCTCTACACCCAGCAGCTCGCGCAGGGGGGCGGCAGGCCTCAGCCGTTCTTCGCCGTGGTGCAGGTGCCGTAAGAGAAGAGTCCCGTTGACCGATACGCGTTAGACCGAGAGCGACAGACAATCCTTTGGGTTTTGACGGGCCGGCTCGCAAGGGCCGGCCCCTTTCTTTGTTAGACTGAGGCCAATCATGGCGAAACCAGGGGACAGTTACCGCGCCACCGTTCTGGTGGTGGACGATGAGGCTGCGATCCGCGACAGCCTTCACATGATCCTGGAGTACGAGGGCTACCGGGTGGAGGAGGCGGGCAACGGCTCGCAGGCTCTCTCCAAGGTCGGCGAGCGGGCGCCGGACGCCGTCGTGCTCGACATCAAGATGCCGGAGATGGACGGCCTCGAGCTGCTCAAGGCCCTGCGCGAGCGGGGCTACGACATGCCGGTGCTGATGATCTCCGGCCACGCCGACGTGGCGACCGCCGTCGAGGCCACCCGCCGCGGCGCCTTCGACTTCTTCGAGAAGCCCCTCCAGCGCGATCGGGTGCTGCTGTCGCTGCGCAACGCCGTCGAGGCCTGGCGGCTGCAGAGCGAGAACCGCAACCTGCGGGTGGAGCCCGAGCAGCTCATCGGCTCGGCGCCGGCCATGCGCCGCCTGCGGGAGACGATCGAGAAGGCGGCGCCCACCAACGCCACCGTGCTCGTCACCGGCGAGAGCGGTACCGGCAAGGAGCTGGTGGCCCGCGCCGTCCATCGTGGCTCCGTCCGCCGCGACCGCGCCCTCATCCAGGTCAACTGCGCCGCGATTCCGGAGGAGCTGATCGAGTCCGAGCTGTTCGGTCACGAGAAGGGGAGCTTCACCGGCGCCGTGCGCAAGCAGATGGGCAAGTTCGTGGCCGCCGACGGCGGCACCATCTTCCTCGACGAGATCGGCGACATGTCCGCCCGCACCCAGGCCAAGGTGCTGCGCGTGCTGCAGAACGGCGAGGTGGAGCCGGTGGGGGCCGAGCGCACCGTGCAGGTTGACGTACGGGTGGTGGCCGCCACCAACCGCAACCTCGAGGATGAGATCGCCGCCGGCCGTTTCCGCGAGGACCTCTTCTACCGCCTGAACGTCATTCCCGTACGCACGCCGGCCCTGCGCGAGCATCTGGAGGACCTCCCCCTGCTGGTGGAGCACTTCGTGCGGCGCTACGCCGACCAGAACAACTTCAAGGCCAAGGAAGTTGGTGCCGGAGGCCATGGCCCATCTCAAGGCCCTGCCGTGGAAGGGCAACGTCCGCGAGCTCAAGAACCTGGTGGAACGCCTGCTGATCCTCTCGCCGGGCGACAAGGTGACGCGCGACGACGTCCTCGGCGCCACGGGAGGCGCGCGGCCGGAGCTTTCCACCTCGCTGCTGGCGGTCGCCACCCTGCGGGAGTTCCGTGACCTTTCGGAGCGCATGTTCCTGCTCCACAAGCTGGAGGAGAACAACTGGAACGTCACGCAGACGGCCCAGGCCATCGACACGCCACGCAGCAACCTTTACAAGAAGCTCGACCAGTATGACATCCAGCGGGAGGAGACGCGTGAGTGACGAGCGGGTGCTTGAGCAGCGGATACTGATGCAGATGCTGGAGGCGAGCGGCGCCCTGCGGCGCGGTCATTTCCTTCTCTCCTCGGGCCTCCATTCGGAGGCCTACGTCCAGTGCGCCCTGCTGCTGGAGGACCCGGTGCGGGCGCGCAAGGTGGGGGGCGACCTGGCGGAGTTGCTGCGCAGCTTCCATCCCGACTCGGTGCTCTCGCCGGCGCTCGGCGGCGTCGTCATTGGCCATGAGGTGGCGGCGGGTCTTGGCGTGCCCTTCCGCTTCACCGAGCGCAAGGGCGAGGAGATGGGCCTGCGCCGCGGCTTCACCCTGCGCCAGGGCGAAAGAGTGGTGATCGTCGAGGACGTCGTCACCACCGGACGTTCCACCCTGGAGACGGCGGCCCTCGCCACCTCCCGGGGAGCCCGCGTCGTGGCCGTCGGCGCCATCATCGACCGCACCGCCGGCCGCGATCCCTTCGACGTCCCCTTCCGGGCGCTGATGCAGCTCGATCTGCCGTCTTACGCCCCGGGCGACTGCCCCTCCTGCCTTGAAGGTGCCACACCGGCGGAGAAGCCGGGAAGCCGGCCGGAGGCCGGGGTGGAGCGGGGGTGAGGCCGGCGCCCGGCAGGTTGCCCCGAAGGGGCTCAAGCATGTAGCCGGGGGCGGAGCGAAGCGGAACCCCCGGAAGAGTCCGGTTCTCAGTTTTCCAGCCCTGAAGGGGCGGCGGCAGTTGTTCTTGGGAACCGAGCTGCCGTCGCCCTTTCAGGGCTTTTGGGTTTTATGGATTCGACCGGTCCCGGGGCTGGCAAACAGCCGCCAGCCCCGGGCTACATGCCTTGGCCCCTTCAGGGCCGTTGACCCAGAATGTTGCGGGACCGGGAGAGGGCGACGCTTCGCCGGAGACGCCCCCACCGGGGGTTCCCCCCGGCACGGGGCGTCTCTACATTATTGGTTGGCGGCTCCCTTTTAGTCAGCCTTGTTCCCACCCTTCAGCTCCGCCGCCCGGCACCGCAATCTCGGTTTTTTGGGATCGCTCAGGTCGAGCTGGTCCCAGGGCACGGCGAGCGGCTTTTTTCGCTGGAAGCCGACGATGTGCAGCGTGGTGATACCGAGGCGCTTCAGCAGGGCGGCGGGCCCGAGCAGGAACTCCCGCACTTCGCAGTCGTCGCCGTCGCGCTCGGCGGTCACGGAGAGCAGCCGGCCCACCCGCTTGCCCTCGGAATCATGGACCTCCTTGCCCACGAGGAGCTCCAGGTGGACCTTCGTGCTCTTCACTTCGCCACTCCGGGGAGGTGGGCGATAATGTGATCGCGCAGCCAGCACTCCCAATCGAAGGCCGGCGTTTCAGCCGCCTCGACGTCGATCTGCACGCAGTGCTCGTTGACGTCCAGCACCTGCGACCAGGGAACGCTGTAGCACGCCTCTTTGCGGACGTTGACGCGGCGGCGCAGGCGCAGGAACCAATCCCCCAGCCTTGGATGAAGGCGGCGCGCCAGGACGACGAAACCCATCTCGATGGATACGACCCGCGGCGGCTGGCCCTCGCGCAGCTCGAGCACGAGGCCGTCCACCCGCCCCATCTTCGTTTCCTCGCGATCGGACACCTGCGTATCGAGGACGTCGCGGATCAGGTCCAGGCGTTTCATCAGCCCCCTCCCAGGAAAACCAAGGGAATCGTCACCACCGCCAGCACGATCGAAAGCACCAGCAGGAAGGCGGCGACGGTGTTCGAGATCCAGCCGTTGGCGTGCTCCTTGAGCAGCTTGCGGTCGTTCATGATGAGCAGAAAGGGAATGGCCACGAAAGGCAGCACGAAGGCGCTGATCGCCATCGTGAAGAGGGTCAGCTTCAACGGATCGATGCCGAACAGGATGAGCAGCGACGAGAGGAAGATGGCGCCCGTATAGACGAGGCAGAAACGGGCGTCCTCCCGCGGATTGAGGTCCTCGCCCCAGTTCCAGCCGAACGTCTGGGCCGTCGTGTACGCCATGGAGAGTGACACCTCGATCCCGGCCCCCAGGCACGCGATGGCCATGACGGCGGCGAACAGGATGAATCCCCAGAAGGGGAACGCGTCCGTCAGCATCATCGCCGCCTGGTGGTAGTCGTCGACCTCGATCCCCCTGGGCGCCAGCACCAGGGCAGCCACGATGATGGCGGCGAAGGCAATGAGGCTGCCGAAGCCCATGCCGAGGAAGGCGATCCCCCGGTTGACGCCGACGTAGGAGGAGTCCCATTTGTCCTCCACGGCGCCCGACGAATAGAAGTAGAAGAGGTAGGGAGCGATCACCGATCCCAGGATGCCGACGGCGATGAGCCAGTACTTCGCCGGATCGTGGTGGGGAAGCGAGGGCAGCAGCCCGGCCAGCAGATCGCCCGACGGCGGATGGTGCTGGACGGCCGCCACCACGAAGCCCAGGGTGAGGAGGCCGAGCAGGGACGTGCTGTTCTCGATGGTGCTGAAGATCGATCGCCAGAGGAAGAGCCAGACGAGGATCGACACGGGCAGCGCCCAGACCGCCGGCGGCAGGCCGGAGACGAGGTGGAGGGCGAAGCAGATGCCGCCGATCTCGGAAGCGAGCACCAGGAAATGGACCACCGTCAGCACGAGGAACGGAACGAGCCAGAAGCTGAAGCCGAAGTGCTCGCGGATGGCGTCCGGCAGCGCCTTGCCGGAGACGGCGGCGAAGCGGCCGGACATCTCGACCATGAAGATCACCAGGATGGTGCCGAGGGCGAGCGCCCAGAGGAGCTGAAAGCGGAAACTGGCGCCGGCCTGGGCGCTGGTGGCGAGGTTGCCGATGTCGAAGAACCCGCCGACGCCGGTGACGATGCCGAGCGCGAGCTGGGTTGCCTTCTTCATGTTCATGGCGGGCCCACGCTCTTCTTCCAGACCTCGAACTGTTTTCGCAGCCCCGCGAGCCGGCTGGTTTGGCGTGCCGCCTCCTGCCGGTCGTTCGCCTCGGTGGCCTGGAGCAGGCTGAATCCCGCGGCCCGGGTGCCGGCGATCAACCGGCGCAACGGATCTCGCACCTCGGGACGGGCCTTCGAGTCCGCAGCGTCCTGGGCGGTCTGCTGGAGCTCCTCCCGGGCGGCCTGACAGGTCGTCTTCACGAACGAGGTGGGCACGCTGTTGGCGGTCCACTTCTCGCCGGTCATCTGGAGAGTGGAGATCCAGGAGGCCGCCGGATCGGCCTTGTCGACGAGTTCCTGCTCGGGAGTCTGGTGCCGGCAGGACGCAAAGAGGGTGGCGGCGATGAGGATCGCCCGATAGCGCCGTCCGTCCGGCAACCTTCGAGAAGAGGTGTTCCGCATGGCGGAAATTCACTCAAACCGCTGGTCGCCGGAAGGAAGCAATTTTCGGGCCTACGCCTCCCCTCGCAGGATGAGCTGGGGATCCGTCGCGGCGGCCCGGCGGGCCGGCAGCCACGAGGCGACGGCCGCCACCAGCACCAGCAGAGCGGCGACGCCGGCATAGATGGCCGGATCGCGGGCGCTCACCTCGAAGAGCAGGCTCTGCAGCCCGCGCATGGCGGCGAACGCCCCAGCGAGACCCACCGCCGCGCCGGTGACGGCCAGCGCCAGGCCCTGGCCCACCACCATCCATTCCACCCTCTCGCGGGAGGCCCCGAGGGCCATGCGGATGCCGATCTCCTGGCTGCGCTGGCGCACGGCGTAAGAGATCACGCCGTAGATGCCCACCGCGGCCAGAATCAGGGAGACCAAGGCGAAACCGCCCAGCAGGAGCATGTAGAACCGGGGTTGCGAGGTGGACGCGGCGACCACCTCGGTCATCGGCTGGAGCCCGAAGAGAGGCAGGTTGGGATCGAGCTCACGGACCTGCTGCTTGATCCCGGCCGCCACGAGCTTGGGCGAGGAGGATCGGACCACCACCGAGAGCGACTGCTGGGGGATCTGATCGTAGGCCTGGAAGACCTGGGGCTCCACGTCGAGCTCCAGGGCGTCCTGCTTGAAGTCGGCCACGACTCCCACCACCTCGCCGCCAGGAATGTCGCCCTTGGCATCCGCCAGGCCGAAGGCGATCTGCTTGCCGAGCGGCTCCTCGTTCGGAAAGAACTTGCGGACGGCGGCGGCGTTGAGGAGGACGGCGCGAGGAGCGCCCTGGCGGTCGCGCGGGTCTAAAGCCCGGCCTTTCACCAGCGGGATGCCGAGAGTCTTGAAGTAGTCCGGCGTCACCGCGGCGACCCGCAGGACGGGTGCCTTGCCCGGCTCGGGCGGCGGCCAGCCGGCGACGGTGAAGGTCAGCATGTTGACCCCGCTGGCGAAGGGCATGCCGTAGACGGTCACTCCCGCCGCGCTGACTCCGGGCAGCCGCTGCATCCGTTCGAGCAGCAGGGCGGTGACGGCCCGCAGTCTGGCCTCGTCGGAGTATTGGCTCGTGGGCAGCTCGACGTTGAAGGTGACGACGCCCTCCGCCTTGAAGCCCGGGTCGACGTGCTGCAGCCCCAGGAAGCTGCGGATGAGCAGCCCCGCCCCGGCGAGGAGCACCACGGCGAGGGCCATCTCCACGACCACCAGCACGCTGCGGGCCCGGGTGCCGCCGCGCCCCTTCGAGCCGCGGGTCCCCTCCCGGATCGCGGCGGCGAGGTCGCTGCGCGAGGTCTGAAGGGCGGGAGCGAGGCCGAAGAGCACCCCGGTCGCGAGCGAGATTCCCAGGGCGAAGGCGAGCGCCACGCCGTCCAGGCCGATCTCCGAGAGCCGCGGGATGTCCTGCGGTCCCGCGCTCACCAGGAGCTTCAGTGCCCAGGCGGCCAGGCCCATGCCTGCCACGCCGCCCAGGAGAGCCAGGAGCAGGCTCTCGGTGAGGAGCTGCCGGACGATGCGGGCTCGCCCGGCGCCGAGGGCCGACCGGACGACGATCTCTCCCTCGCGGGCGGCGGCCCGCGCCAGCAGGAGGTTGGCGACGTTGGAGCAGGCGATCAACAGGACGAAGCCGACGGCCCCGAGGAGGATCAGCAGCGGCTTGCGCGTGTCGCCCACCATCCGGTCGAGCATCGGCACCAGGGTCATGTCCTCCATGTAGCCCTTGTTGTCGGCCGGAAATTGATCGCGGAGCCGGCGGCCGATCAGGCTCGCCTCCGCCCGCGCCCGCTCCAGGGTCGCTCCGGGTGCGAGCCGGCCGAGGGCGCCGAAGAACACCGCGCCGCGCTGCGCCATCTCGGCCGGCGAAAACACCAACGGCACCCAGACGTCGGTGCCGGAAGGGGAACGCTCGCCGTGGCACAGGATACCGACCACCTGGTAGGGACTACCGCTCAGGGTGAGCGAACGCCCCACCACTTGGCGGTCGCCGCCGAAACGGCGTCGCCAGACCTCCTCGGAGAGGATCGCCACCCGCGGCGCGCCGGGCCGGTCCTCTCCCGGCGCGAAGGTGCGGCCGGCAAGCGGCCGGGTTCCCAGCACCGTGAAGTAGTTGGCACTGACCCACGCGGCGCGCAGACGCTCGGCCTCGCCGCCGCCGGAGAGGTTCAGAGTGCCGCCGTGGACGCCGGCGACCCCCGAGAACGTCCGGCTGGCCGCGCGGAAATCCAGGAAATTGGGGGGAGAGAAGGCGCCGCGGAGCTGTCCCTTCGAATCGACGAAGAACGGACGCAGGAGGCGGTCCGGCCGCGGGTAGGGGAGCGGGCGCAGCAGCACGCCATAGACGACGCTGAAGATGGCCGTGGTGGCCCCGATTCCCAGGGCCAGCGTCAGTACCGCCACGAAGGTGAAGCCAGGGCTCTTGGCGAGCTGGCGGCCGGCGAAACGGAGATCCTGCCCGAGCTCGCCGATTGAATCCATCCACTTCATCGTCGGAGTCTCCTTGGCTGGAAGGGGGCTTCAGGGAGGCGTTCGCAGCTTGCCGGCGGTGTGCTCGCCAGGCTCGGTGCCGTGCTGCTTCAGATAGAGGTCGAGCACCTGGGCCGACTCGCCGTCGGCGCGCAGCCGGCCGTCGTCGAGCCACAGGCAGCGCGTGCAGTTGTGGAGCACCGCCTGGGGGCTGTGGGAGACGAGGATCACCGTCGAGCCGGCGTCGTGGAAGCGGCGCAGGCGCTCCTCGCACTTGGCGGTGAAGGTGGCGTCGCCCACGGCGAGCACCTCGTCGAGAATGAGAATGTCCGGCACCCAGGCGGTGGCGACGGAGAAGCCGAGCCGGGCCTGCATGCCCGAGGAGTAGTTGCGCAGGGGTGCGCGGATGAAGTCGCCGAGGCCGCTGAAGTCGACGATCTCGTCCACCCGGGTCTCGATGTCGCGCTTGCTGTGGCCGAGCAGCAGGGCGTTGAGGTAGACGTTCTCGAGGCCGGTGAGCTCGTAATCGAAACCGCTGCCCAGCTCGAGGATGGGAGCCAGATGTCCATGGATCGTGGCGCTGCCCTGAGTGGGCTTCATGACCCGGGAGATCACCTTGAGCAGCGTGCTCTTGCCGGCGCCGTTGCGGCCGACGATCCCCAGCGTCTCGCCCTTCTCGACGGTGAGGTCGACGTCGCGCAGCGCCCAGAGCTGCTCGTAGGCGAGCGAGCCGCGTAGGAAATGGATCGCGTACTCCTTGAACGAGGGAATGCGCTGCTTGGCGAGGCGGTAGCAGAGCGAGACCCCCTGGAGCTGGATGCTGGGCTTGGGCATCAGATGTAGAAGGGAATGCGGTCGCTGCTCTTGCGGAAGGCCCAGGCACCGAGGCCGAGGGCGATCAGGACGATGACGCACGATACTGTGAGGTGGCTCAAGGGCGGCACCTTGCCATAGTAGATCGGGTCGCGGAAGACCTCCAGGATCGACCGCAGGGGGTTGAAACGGACGACCCAGCGCATCTTCGCCGGCACGATCTCCTTGGGGTAGAAGATCGGCGTCAGGTACATGAGAACCGAGAGAATGACGGTGATCATCTCCACGATGTCGTTGAAGAAGATCGACAGGGGAGACAGCAGCAGCCCGGCGCCCAGCGTGAAAAGAGCGGCCAGCAGGATGGCCACCGGCAGGAAGAGCAGCGCGGGCGACAGCGGATGGCCGGTGATCAACAGGATCAGCAGCAGCGGCACCAGGGCGAAGACCAGGTTGATGACGCCGGAAGCCACGGTGGCGATGGGGAAGACGGCCATCGGCACCGGCACCTTCTTCAGCAGCACGGCATTGCCTCGCAGGCTGTTCATCGACGCCACGACGCTCTGGCTGAAGAAGTTCCAGAACAGGATCCCCGCCATGGCGTAGACCGGGTAGTTCGCCAACTGGAAGCGGAAGAGGGAGCTGAAGACCACCTGCAACACCAGCATCATCAGCAGCGGTTGCAGCATCGTCCAGGTAAAGCCGAGGGCCGAGCGCCGGTAGCGCACTTTGAGCTCCCGGGCCACGAGGGCGAGGACGAGGTCGCGGTAGCGATAGATTTCGATCATGGGGAGGGGTGCTTTGTACACCCTCAAGGGGAGGATGGCAAGCGGCCTGAGGAAATCGCCGCGAGGGCACGCCGCAGGGCCTTCGCGTCCTCTCTCCACTCTTTGCGGCGCTCCGCCGTCACGAAGGGCGACGCCAGGCGCCGGCTGGCGAGACGCAGGAAGACGCCCGCTCGCAAGGCGGCTCCGGCTCGCGCCGCCCAGCGCTCGCCATGCTGCTTGCGAGCCCAGCGCAGCAGGTCCGTCCACAGCAGCTCGTGCTGCTGCCGCCGGCTGGTGCCGGGGACCCGTCCGATGGTGGCGCCGTGATGGTGGAGCACCCGCAGCTCCGGCCGCACCGCGACACCCCAGCCGGCCCGGCGGGCCCGCAAGCAGAAGTCGAGATCCTGGACGTAGAAGCGGAACCCCTCGTCGAGCGGCCCCGCCGCCTCCCACACCGGCCGGCGCAGGGCCATGGCCGCGCCGGTCACCCAGTCCACCGGCATCGGCCCCGGGGCGGCGAGCGGTTTCAGGCGACGGTACAAGGGGAGGCGCCGGAGGAGCGCCGGCAGGCCGCTCGCCAGCGCGAAAAACCAGAGGAGCGAGGGCTCCCGGCCGCCGCTCCACTGCGGCGAGCCGCCGGGATAGTGGAGAAGGGCGCCGGCGATGCCCAGCTCCGGCTCTTTCTCGAACGTTTCCAGGAGTCCGGCTAACCCGTTGGGCTCCACTTCGGTGTCACTATTGAGCAGCAGCAGGATCTCCCCCTGTGCCCGGGCGAGGCCGTCGTTGGCGGAGCGGGTGAAGCGCTCCGGGGTCTCGTGGCGCTCCACCCGGACGGTGGGGAAGCGCTCACGCACCGCCTCCGCCGTGCCGTCCCCACTGGCATCATCCACCAGGATGACCTCCAGCCTCTCGACCGGCGAGCGGAAGATGGATCCGAGGCAGGCGAGGGTGAGATCTCGCGTATCATGCGTGGGAACGACGATCGAGAGCGAGAGAGGTCTGGAGGAGTCCGGTCGGGGAGCCATTGGCGCCATTGTAGGCTGCCCTGCCGCCTGGCTTGGCCCGTTCTTTGCCTTATTCCATCCGTCAGCATCCGAGTTGGCAGGAGAAAGCCGGATTTCCGGACACGAAATGGGAATTTGACGTGACAAAGATTGTTGGCTGAGGAGACGGTTTTATGTGTCCATTGACATACTCTCGTCCAACCCTCAGAATGCAGAATAGCCAACGCGCTATAAGCCACTACCTGGAGGAGGAAGTTGTGACCGCACTCAAGACTCTCGGTCCTATCAGGACGATCGCCCTGGTTCTCGCCTTGACCTCAGCGGCGCCCGCGCTGGCGGACGGGCCCTTTCAGTTCTTCCCGGTGACTCCCTGCCGCGTCGCGGACACGCGCAACGCCGTCGGTGTCAACGGGGGACCCGCCATCACCGTCTTCACCACGCGCCAGTTCCGCATCCAGGGTAATTGCGGCGTGCCGGTCGGCGCCAAGGCGGTCACCCTGAACGTCACGGTGGTGCAACCCCAGGAGGCCGGCTGGCTGGGTCTCTACCCCTCGGCCACGAGCTTCTCCGGTACCTCGACGATCAACTTCAGCACCGGCGAGTTCGCGATCGCCAACGGTGCCATCGTGCCGCTGTCGGCCGCCACGAACGATATCTCGGTGCTCTGGGGGAACTACTCCTCCAACCGGACGAATACCACCAACGTGATCCTCGATGTGACGGGTTACTTCGCTCCGTAAAACGCCGACCGCAGGCCTCGCCAGAAAGAAGCATTTTATGAAACTGATACGCGTTATTGCGTTTCTGATGATCTCGTGCGCCCTGACGTCTTCGTTGGCCGCCGCGGCTCCCGCTCGTACAGTCCTCCCGAAGGCGGCATCCGCCGGCGACATGGTGGAAGTTCCCGGTACACCTGAAAAGGCTGAGATCGTCACCCTGGACCCCTCTCTCGCCGACGGGCTCCTGCGGGTGCGGCCGGAGGCCGAGGTTGCCATCCCTGACTGGCCGGTCGCTCCCGGCGAGCGCGCCGACGTCGTGCTGACGCGGCGGGACGTCTACGCTCCGGATGCGGTCCTCTGGGAGGTGACCAAGAGCGGCAAGCGCCAAATCCCGCGCTCCACCCTGGTCTTCCTCTGGGGCCAGTCTGAAGGGACCGCCGGCGTTCGGGTCATGGTCAGCGTCGACCCCGCGACGCGCGAGATGCGCGGCTTCACGGTCACTCCCGACGGCGCTCACGAGCTGGCCGTGGTGCCGAAAGCGTGGCACGCCGGATCGGGGTACGTGGTGGGTCCGCGCGATTTTTTCCTCGACGACCAGGGACAGGCCGTGGCGAAGGACTTCAAGTGCGGCCAGGAGCAGCTGCCGGGGAATCTCGACTTTCTCTTCCCCGCGCCGCCCCACCCTGCGGAGAAGGGTTTGGGCTCGACCATCGAGAACGCCGGCCTCACGACGCTCCACTCGGCGACGATCGCGGTCGAGACCGACACCCAGATCATGACCAACAAGTTCAGCAACAACACCGCCACGGCGACGAACTACATCGCCTCGCTGTTCGCCCAGATGAACGTGATCTACGAGCGCGATCTGCTGGTGCGCCTGCTGGTGGGAACGACGTTCCTGCGCACCAGCGATCCCTACGTCATCAACGACACGCCGCCTTACGATGACGGCCAGAACGGCAACAAGCTGAACGAGTTCACCACCTACTGGAGCAACAACGAGGGCGCCGTCAACCGCGCCCTGGCCTTGATGCTCTCGGGCCGCGGCGGCGCCGGTGCCGCCGGCGTGGCGTGGGTGAACGCACTGTGCAGCACGGGCTTCGGCTATGCCTACAGCCGCGTTTCCACCACCGGCACGACACCGAATCTCGGCGACGTGATGGTGACGGCCCACGAGCTCGGGCACAACTTCGGCTCGCCGCACACCCACTGCTACAACACGATCGGGCTCACCAATCCCGACAACTGCTTCTCCGGCGAGACCTTCAACAACCAGGCCTGCTTCAGCGGTACGACGGTCTGTCCCAACCTGCCCAACGGCACGACCTACAACGGCGTTACGGGCGTTTACGGTACCTTGATGAGCTACTGTCACCTGGTGGGAGGATGCCCTTTCTCTTCCTCCTTCCTGGTCTTCCATCCCACCTCTGTCAACCTGCTGGATGACATCATCCTGAGCCACTCCACCGGGACGGGCGCCTGCATCCTCCCCATTGGCAGTGGGACGCCCGTGCCGACGGTGTCGTCCGCTCTTCCGAACACCGGAATCACCACGCTCACTACGCCGCTGACGATTACCGGAACCAACTTCCAAAGCGGTGCCACGGTGACTTTCGGCACCGCGGCCGCCACCGGGGTGGTGGTGGTCAATGCCACGACGATCACCGCGATCGCGCCCCCGCATGCCACCGGCGCGGTGCGCATCACGGTCACCAATCCTGGCAGTGTGAGCGGTTTTCGCGACAATACCTTCTTCTACTCGCCGCCAGCGACAGCCGCGGCCTTCAACACCCTGACGCCCTGCCGCATCGTAGATACGCGCAACGCCGCCGGAGCGCTCGGCGGACCCGCTCTGATCGCCAACGCCAACCGTATCTTCACCGTCACGGGCGTCTGCGGCATCCCGGCCGGCACCAAGGCGCTTTCGGCCAACGTCGCGGTGGTGGCGGGCGGCGCGGCCGGCGTCTTCAGCTTCTATCCGGGCAACGCGTTTCCAATGACAGCCACGACGCTCAACTTCGCGGGCGGCCAGATCCGGGCCAACAACACGATTCTCGAGCTCGCCACGGATGGCACCGGCACGATCGGCGTGCTGAACGCCTCGACCGGCTCCAACAACATCCTCATCGACGTCAACGGCTACTGGAAGTAGCCTACGACATCCACGATGGCCTCCGTCGTCGAACCGCTCGGCATGGCGCAGAAGATCGAAAGGTCTCCCGCCGCGCCGAGCTGCGCGACGGCATTGTTGGCGCGTGTCTGCCCCATACTGAAGCTCAGGCTGCTGGTGGCGGGCACCGCCGTGCCGGCCGGGTAGACGGTCAAGCTCCCGGTGGCCGTGGTACTGGTCACCGTGAGGTTGATCGCCACCGCCGCCGCGCCCGAGGGAACCCCACAGGAACCAACCGCGACGAAGGTGCGCGAGACGCCACCCGCGAGCGCCGGCCCGCCGGTGGGACCCGTGGGTCCGCGGGTGTCCACGAGGCGACAGGGGGTCAGGGTGAAGTACTTGGTGGCCGTCGCCACGGGCGCCGGCCCGCTGATCCTCCGCACCTGGCCGCCGGAGGCGTACGTCGAGTAATAGAGCGCCTGGCTGGTCCCAAAAGGACCGAAGGTGAGGTGCACCAGCGTCCCGGGGACGATCGAGAAGTCGCTGGCAGTGAAGACGCTCCCAGCCTGGGTGAGCTTGAAAATCCCGCCGCAGGTGCAGTCGCCGAACATGTATGCGCCGTCGAAACCCGGCCACAGGCCGTTGGGGACGAAGGCGCCGCCGCCGATGCAGTTGCAGCTCGCCGGGCTGGTGGTACCGGGGATCGTCGTGCCGTGCGCGTACTCGAAGATCGGGTCCACCATTCCGGCCGGGGTCGGGCTGCAAGGGCCCGACGTGTTGTTGGTGTGCCTCCCCTCACGGCAGTTCCAGCCGTAGTCGGCGCCGGCCTGGATACTGTCGATCTCCTCCCAGGCTCCCTGGCCGACATCGTTGACGAAGATGCGGGTGCCGGGATCGTTGGGGTCGGCGGCGAAACGGAAGGGGTTGCGGAACCCCCAGGCGTAGGTCTCCTGGCACTTGTTGCCCGCCGTGGTGCCGCCGGTGACGTTGCAGCGCGCCGTGCCGGCCCCTTGGAACGGGTTGCTCGCCGGGATGCCGCCGTCCTCGGTGATACGCAGCAGCTTGCCGGTCAGCTCCTGCTGATCCCGCGAGCCGTCGTTCTGTCCGGCGCAGCCGCCGCCCGCGTAGTCGCAACCGCCGTCGCCGATCGTCGCGTAGAGGAAGCCGTCCTTGCCGAACAGGAGGTCGCCCGCGTTGTGGTTGCCGGCCGTCGAGGGCATGTTGTCGATCAGCACCGTCTCGCTTGCCGGATCGATGACGTTGGTGTCCGGCAGGATGAAACGGGAGACCCGGTTGACGCAGGTGGAGCCGGGCGTCTTGAAGGTGTAGTAAAGGAAGATACGATGGTTGGCGGCGAAGTTGGGCGCGACGGCCACTCCCAGCAGGCCGCGCTCCACGTCCGTGCAGATGCTGCTCGCCGGGATGGTGAGCGCCGCCGTCGCCAACAGGACGTCGTTCTGGACGACGCGCACCGTACCGCCCTGCGTGGTGGCCAGCAGTCGGCCATCCGGAGTGAAGGCAATGGCGGTGGGGGACGACACGCTGGCCACCAGGGAGTCGCTGAAACCGGGAGGAAGGGCGGCCATGGGAACAGCGAAGGCGCCGGCGATCGCCCCGGCCCCGGCCAGCTTTGACAGTAGTTTAAAGTATCGCACGAATCGATTGTATCAGCGCCCCGGCCCTCGCGTCGACCCGGCGGCCGGCGAAATGCTTTGGCTTCGCGGGTCGTATACAGTGCAGCCAAGGCGTTGCTGCTACGAGGAGAGTTGATGCGGGCAAGCTCGAGGGTGTGGTGTCTGTTCCTGGCAGGACTTTTGATCTCGGCCGCTTCCCGGGCGCAGGGCCATGGGCCGGCGATCGCCTTCGAGGACAGGGCGGTGGTCGCGAGCGGCCTGTCGCCGGGCAAGGCCATGGTGTGGTTCGGCGTCGAGCGGCTGGTGGACGCCGACTACTCGTGCGATCTCTACCAGCACTACAAGACGGACACGGTGGCGGCGGACGGCACCGTCCGTTTTGCGCTGGATCGCGCGGTGGCGGCGGCCTCGATCTGGGTGGCCGTGGACGTCGAAACCGGGCAGTTCGCCGTGACCGCTCCCGTCGCCTCCCACCTGCGCCGCGTTCCCCAGGGGCCGAGCCTGCTCTCTCCGGGTGCCGGAGCGGCGTCCGACAAATTCCTCGACACCCGGACCTACCTGCTGGGATTGGCGGTCCGTCCGGGCCAGGGCGCCTGGCTCTTCGGCGGTGGCGACGGCGGTCCGCGCGACCTGGACAAGAGTGCCAACGGCAGGCTGAGCTTCGCGCTCGACCAGTTCGACGCCCTGCCCGGCAGCCCGGCGGCGCCGGCCAGGGCGGGAGGCACCGACACCTGGTTCATCATCGATCCGGCGGCCCTGGAAATCGCGATCTTCAAGCCGGTGGCGGGAGGTAAGCCGTAATGAGCGTCCGTAGCCGTCTGGGCCTCATTCTCTTTCTCGCCTTGGCTGTCCCCGGACTGGCGGACGTCCATCCGAATACCGCCGGAGGTTTTCCCGTCGACCAGTCGTTCCACGTCGGAGACATCGACAACGTCAACCTGTTCAATGGCGCCTTGACGGTGACGATTCCGATCGGGCCGAGCTATCCGGTCAACGGCGGCTTTTCCTACAGCCTCAAGCTGGTTTCCAACTCGAGCCCCTGGTACTTCCAGACCGTCCATTCCCCCAATCCCTTGACGGGAGAGGATACGACTTACATTCAGGCCAATCCGAATCCCTGCGCGAATGCGGGCCTGGGCTGGCGGGTATCGCTGGGGAGGTTCAATCCGCCCTGCCAGACGCCGGACAACAACAATGTGCTTCCGGGTCCGGTCTATCAGGACGAGATGGGCACGGACCACGTGTTTTACCCCACGCTTCATGCGGGCGATCCGGAGGACGCTCCCGTCTCCGGATTCACCGACAGCGAGTACGCCCGGGACGGCAGCTATCTGCGGCTGAGGGTCAAGACCGACGGAACCAGGGAAGTGGATTTCCCGGACGGGTCGATGCGGACGTTCAACACCACGGGAATGCCCACGGAGATCCGGGACGCCTTCGGCAACTGGTTGCGGATCGCCTATCCGACGACGTCGACGAACTGGGTGCTCACCGACAGCCAGGGTCGCACCCACACGCTGTATTTCACGAGCCTGGCCTCGGTCCAGGTGCTCGACCACATCGACTTTTCCGCTTTCGGCAGCACCCTGACAACCCCTGTCACGGCCACGTATCGGTTTACATATAGCACTCAAACGATCGGGCGAGGCTGCCCCAATACCGATGTCGTCGCGCCTCTCGGTCAGGGGTCAACGGTCAACGTGCCGTTTCTCACCGGCGTCACGCTGCCTGACCTGTCGACCTTTCAAATGCCGTTGAGCAGCTACGTCACCGCGCTGCCCATCAACGGTATGTGTACGAGCTTCGCCGGCAACATCCTCGGCATCACCCTGCCGACCCTGGGCCGCATGGAGTGGACCTGGCAGACCTACAATTTTCCCGGCGGCTCCACGGTGAAGGTCCAGCTCCAATCGAACCCGGGAGTTGCCACCCGGACGATGCGCAATGCGGCGGGCTCGGTTCTGGGCACCTGGACCTACACCCATCTACCGGCTCAAGTCAGCTTCATGGAAAGAGAAGTGACGACGACGGTGACCGATCCTTTGGGGAACCGGATCGTCAACTACTTTACGACCGCTGTCGATGCCAGTTTCACGGGTTGGAGCACCTACGAGTACAGCTTGCCCTTCACCCGCAATACGACGCTGAACGTGGCGCCTGGGGTCGACCTGAATCTGTCTCGCCAGACGTTCGCCTCCGGCTCGTCCCTGCCACTGCGATCGGAATATGTTCTCTATGAGCGCGATCCGTTCGGTGGCGGCCCTGGGCCGGCCCTCTACAACACCAACCGGCGGCCGATGCGCAGCCGGACCGTCCATGAGGACGACGGCACCTACGCCGGCGCCATCAGCTCGCAGTTCGACGGCGTCGGCCACTACCGCAATCAGGATACGGAGGGCAACTTCCCGGGCTCGAACGTCCGCACTCATTTCTCCAATGCCAACCCGGGGCAGGGGACCTACGTCGTCAACGCCGCGGCGAACACCGCCTCGGGATTCAGTGTCGTGCCGTCGAGCTCGCCCTGGGTGCTGGAGACGATGACCTACGCCTCGGACACGGAGAACGGCGCCACCGCCCGGACCGATCTCTGCTACGCGGCGGGCACCTCGACGGTGACCCGCAAGCGGGTTCACCGCCTGGACGGAGCGAGCCAGTCGGCCGGCGATCTGCTGGCGGTCTATGGGCTGGACGCGGCCGGCAATGCCACCACCGAGAGGTACTACGGCGGCGATTCGCCAGGATTCGGCCTTGCGACCGGCGTCACCGATCTCTGCGCGCTGGGCCTGCCGGCCAGCCCGCAATATCAGATCAACCATACCTACTCGTTCGGCGTACGGTCGTCGTCCCAATACTCGGGAGCGAGCTTCCTGAGCCTCGATCAAACGATCGACGCGGCATCAGGGCTGGTTTCCTCCAGCAAGGATACGGCGGGCGTTCTCACCAGCTATCTGTACGACACCCTGGGCCGCCGGACGTGGAGCAAGCCGGCGCAAAGCGGCTGGACTCAATACGTTTACACGGCGGCGACTTCCTTGATCAAGCCCAACGTCGCCGTGCGCCAACGCGACAACGGCAGTGAGACCGCCGCGATCCTGGCGGTGAGCCAGGTGGTTTTCGACGACTTCGGTCGGGTCTACCAGGAGCTGCGCACGATGCCGGACGGCAGCACCGGCAAGCGGCAGACCGCCTACGACGGAGCGGGCAACAAGTCCACCGTCTCCGAGGTGATGACCGGCAATCCCACGAATGTGACGACCTTCAGTGGCTACGATCCCTTCGGCCGGCCGGGAACGATCACGCCGCCGGACGGTGCCGCGCACAAGGTGACGATGACCTATCACGGCGTGCGTCAGGTGGACCGCACGGTCAAGGTCGGCACCGTCCTCGGCAGTGAGAGCCCGGCGACGACCACGGAGATCTATGACCGGCAGGGGAGGCTCCTCTCGGTCGCCGAACCCTCGGGAAGCGGTGGCGCGCAGGTCACCACCACCTATGGTTACGACGTGGGCAACCGCCTCACGTCCGTCTCCACGCCGGGTCAGAGCCGCGGCTTCGCCTACGATCGCGCCGGATTTCTGCAATCTGAAACCCACCCGGAGAAGGGCATCAGCGGCAATGGCACCGTCACCTATTCGGGCTACAACGCCCGCGGCCACGCCTTGCGCAAGACGGATGGTCCTAACGATCTGGCGTTCGTTTACGACTCGTTCGAGCGCCTCTTTCAGGTCAATGAGGCCAGCGGCCTGGGCCGGCCGCTCAAGTCCTTCACCTACGCGCCGTCCAACGGCTCCAACGACTTGCGGCAGGGCAAGCTCTGGCAGGCCAGCCGCTACAACTACGTCATCGTGGGCGGATCGAGCTTCACGGCCCGCATCGACGAGACCTATGTCTACGGCGGTCGCGACGGCCGGGTCTCGGCACGGACGACGGTGTCCTCCACCGGCGAGTCGTTCACCCAGAGCTTCTCCTACAACGCCCTGGGCCTGCCGGACACCGTGACCTATCCCTCCTGCACGCACCTTGCCTGCACCCAGACGCCAGCCCCCGCGCGAACGGTGCAGAACACCTACGTCCAGGGCCTGCTGACGGGGGTGAGCGCCAACGGCACCAACTATGGCACGATCTCCTACTATCCCAACCTGCTCGTCAGCCAGGTCGTCCATCGAAATGGCGTAACGGACACGCAGGGCAACGATCCGTTCTCCATGCGCCGCCCCTCCTCGGAAGGAGCCGCCGGCTCCTTCGCCAGTTGGAGCTCCGGCGCCTACACCTACGACGGCTCGGGCAACATTACCCGTATAGGCACCGCGTCCTACACCTACGACCTGGTGAGCCGTCTGACCTCCGGCACGCTCTTCGACGGTCCCACGGGAGGAGGAACCCAGAAGACGCAGAGCTACACTTTCGATTCCTTCGGAAACCTGACGAACATCGGCGGCACCAGTGGCCGCGCCACGCCGACCAACAGCGCCACCAATCGACTCAACGGTGCCGGAACGGTCTACGACGCGGCCGGCAACCTGATCAACTGGAACGGAGCGGTCTACGTCTACGACCACTTCAACCAGATGACGGACATGACCTCCGGAAGCGAGCACGACCTCTACATCTACACGGTGGACGACGAGCGGGTCTGGTCCTACGACCTCGTCCGCAACATCTCGCACTGGACGCTCCGCGACCTGGGCGGCAAGGTTCTCCGGGACTACCTCAACAACAACGGCACCTGGGGTCTGCAATCGGACTACCTCTATCGCGACGGCCTTCTCCTGGCCTCCGAAACGCGAACCGGCCAATATCATTACCACCTAGATCACCTGGGAACCCCTCGCCTGATCACCTCCTTCTCTGGCACCCAGGTGGCCTACCACGCCTACTACCCCTTCGGAGAAGAAGCCACCGCCTTCAACCAGGACACCGAGCCCATGAAGTTCACCGGGCACGAAAGAGATCTGGCGAGTCCGAATGGGGCTGGGGATGATCTGGACTACATGCATGCCCGGCATGAGAGTCCGGTGACGGGGCGGTTTTTAAGCAGCGATCCGAACCTGACGAAGCGCATTCTGAGTTCCCCGCAGGGATGGAACCGTTACACATATGTCGAAAGCAATCCCCTAAGGTTCGTGGATTTAGACGGACGGGAGCTAGGACTTGATGTCAACATGCTTGCGGTTCCAAACGAGACGCCGGCCCAATCAATTGCCATGGGCCTAGCAGCTGGTGGCCTTGCTCTGGGCTTCGCTGGAGCGCCGGAAGTTCTTGCGGCAGCGGCGCCGTTTTCCGAGGCATTGTTCGCGATGGGGATAAAGTACCAGAGCGTTCTCAACTTTTTCCGGAACGTCGGTACTGGGCTGACCGGCAATTCGCAGGGGGATCAAATCTCGGGCTTGTTTGGTAGTGTTTCTCATACCACCTTGCAAGAAGCGTCGGAGGCTGGTGGGCCTACGGTAGCTGTTTTTACTCGTTTGAGCCAGAGTCCGGAAGCGGGTCGTGGATTGTCAGTCGCTACTGGTGAAGGAGCAGAAGCACTTGCCGACTCGGCTAGAGCCGGGGGGCGTTTGTTTAAGGGGGAAATTCCTAGAGGCTTGTTGGACCAACTTGAGAAAGTAGGATTGGTAACTCGTACAATCACGGAAATGCACGGCAAAAGAGCCACGGAGCTTCGCTTTCTTCCCGGCGCCACCCAGTTTGTTGTCAAATTTCTTCAGCCTAAATAAGGAGATTAGGTCTATATGGTCGTTAAGTGGTGTTGCCCTATGTTTCAGGGACATTATCAAAATGCAGGTGAGCGAACTTTCTCAGTACTAGTGGACCAAGGCGAGACAAGCGAGCCTTTATTCGTTCTTCAGCATCGAGCTCTCGAGCCTGGCGATCAGCTTCCTGCTGACTTGAATATTCCCGTTTCCGTTGTCTCTGAAGTCAGGATAGCATTCTGTCCCTGGTGCGGGCGTTGTCTGTCTCAGTGGTATAAAAAGTCGATTCCTGAACTCTGCAGGCCAGCGTAATGTTTGAAGCGGCGTCGTAAAGTTTGGCAGGACAGCGTAAAGTTTGGAGCGGCTCCGTAATGTTTGGCGGGGCGTCGTAAAGTTTGACAGGACCGCATAAAGTTTGGCAGGACAGTGTAAAGTTTGGAGCGGCTCCGTAATGTTTGACGGGGCGTCGTAAAGTTTGGTGGGGCTCCGTAAAGTTTGGTGGGGCTCCGTAAAGTTTGGTGGGACGCCGTAAAGTTTGGCGGGAGGCTGTAATGTTTGGAGCGACGTCGTAATGTTTGGTGGGGCGTTGCAATGAGCGGCGGCCGACCCAGAGGGAAGGAGTCTTGCCGACGGGGAGAGGTTCCCCGCGGACTGCCTTGAAGGGATGGCTACACTTGGAGGTTCACGGTCGCCGGGGAGAAGGGGCGGCCAGCGGTGGCGATGAAGGAGCCAGGAAGCGGAAGGGCCTGCCAACTTCGCCAGAGGGAACCGAGCTGCTATCCAGGGGAGCCAGGTGCATGGCAGCCGCGTCCAGCGCGGCGCTCGAAAGCCCCAGAGTGACCCGCTCTCCCCCAAACCATCGTCCGGTTTCCCATGATTCGTTCCCCTCTATCGCCTGCTATGTCCTTCACAGAGCCCAGTCCAGCTCTGATGCGCTTCGGTCTGTATATAAGCGCATAGTCAGGGTGCCTGTGTCAAGGGGCAGCCTCCGTGATAGTCTCCCAGCCGCTCCGCCCAGACCCCCTCCGGGGAGGCGGGGAGGATCTCGCGGTACCCAACCCTGGAGAGAACATGAGCGGGAGAGTCCTGATTACGGGCGCTGGGGGCGCGCTGGGGCGGAGCGTGGTGGAGCGCTTCCTCGACGAGGGAGATCGTGTGCTGGCCGTGGGGCACAGCGAGGAGAGTCTGGCGGAGCTGACTCCGCTGGCGCCCTCGGAGGCTCTGTCGGTCCGCAAGGTGGACGTCGGCTCCTCGGCGGAGGTGGCACGGCTGTTCGACGAAGTGGAGGCGGCGTCAGGGACGCCCCGAGCGGTCGTTCACCTCGTGGGCGGCTTCCGCTGGGGCCGCCTGGCCGACCTTTCCGACGCCGACTGGGACTTCCTCCTGAAGGTCAATCTGGACACCACGTTCCGCATCTTCCGCGAGTCCGCCCGCCGCTTCGAGAAGGCGCGCGGGGGAGCCGTGGTGGCCGTATCCTCGCCCGCGGCTCTGCTGGGGGAGGCCGGATTCGGCGGGTATGCCGCCGCCAAGGCCGGCATGCTGCGCCTGGTCGAGTCGCTGGCGCGCGAGCTCGCGCCCTTCGGCGGCCGGGCCAACGCCGTGCTGCCCGGCACCATGGACACTGCCGCCAACCGCAAGGCGATGCCCGACGCCGATCCGACGACCTGGGTCACCACGGACGCCGTCGCGTCCGTCATCCACTTTCTGACCGCGCCCGCTTCGGCGGCCGTCAATGGTACCGCCGTGCGGGTGCCGGGGCCCTCTCTATGAGCCATATGCTGGATTGCCAGATCTTTTTCGACTCGACCCGCCATGCCGAGCCGCCCGCCGGCTGCGGCGACCGCATCGACCTCGCCTCCCAGCCGGAGGCTGCGGCGCCGCTGGAGCGGCTCGGGATCTGTCCGCAGATGGACCTTCCCGCCATGCTGCTCAGCGAGCCGGACGGCAAGGTCCGCATCGTCGGCGTCCGCCTCACCGGCGCGGAGGCCGAGAGGCTCGCCGATGGAGTCGGCATCCACGCCGAGAACCTCGTCATCTACAGCTCGTCCTGGTGCTCGGACTGCCGCCGGATGAAGCGGGTGCTGGAGGATGCCGAGGCGCGTTTCGACGAAGTGAACATCGATCAGGACGCCGGCGCCGAAGCCGTGGTGCTCGCCCGGAGCGGCGGCCGGCGCGTCGTGCCCACACTGCGGTTCGACGACCGCATGTGGGCCTTCAATCCCGCTCCGCCCCTGCTGCGCCGCCTGCTCCATGGCCGGGCGCCGCAGAGCTGAAGCGATCCCCAACCCGAGGAGAACCTTCCCATGAAGATAGCCGTCTGCATCAAGCAGGTCCCCAACACCGAGGCGCGGCTGCGGGTCAGCCGCGACGGCCGGTGGCTGGAGGAGGAGGATCTGCCGTTCATCATCAACGAGAGCGATGAGTACGCGCTCGAAGAGGGCCTGCGCATCGCCGAGAAGACCGGCGGCGAGGTGGTCGTCTTCAGCCTCGGCCCCGAGCGGGTCAAGGAGGCCCTGCGCAAGGCGCTGGCGGTGGGAGCGACGCGGGCCGTCCACCTCTCCGATCCGGCCTTCGCCAAGGGCGACGCCCTGGCTACGGGCCGGGCGCTCGCCGCCGCCCTGAAGCGCGAGAGCTTCGACCTCGTGCTCACCGGCTCGCAGTCGGACGACGTGGGCTATGGCGGCACCGGCTCGGTGATCGCCGGCCATCTCGGCTGGCCGCACGTCTGGCTGGTGATGGGCGTCGAGCTCGAAGAGGGGAACCGCTCGGCCAAGGTGACCCGCGAGATGGAGAGCGGCGTCAACGAGGTCTCCCGCGTTCAGCTTCCCGCCGTGCTGGAGATCCAGGCCGGCCTCAATCATCCCCGCTACGCCTCGCTCAAAGGCATCATGGCCGCCAAGAAGAAGGAGGTCGCCACGGCGACGCCCGCCGACCTCGGTCTCGACGTCGGACAGGTGGGGGAGGCGGGATCGCGGCTGGAGATCGTGTCCGTCGCCTTCCCGGAGTCGGGCAAGGGCGCGCAGATCTTCCAGGGAGATGCCAAGACCGCGGCGGCGGCCCTGGTCGAGAAACTCCAGAAAGAAGCGAGGGTGCTCTGATGGCAAGCCAAGTCTGGATCGTTTTGCAGCAGCGGGAAGGGCAGATCTCCCGCATCTCCTGGGAAGCCGTGGGCGCGGCGCAGAGGCTCGCCGCCAAGCTGGGCGGCAAGGCTGAGGCCGTGCTTCTCGGGTCAGAGATCGGAGCCGCCGCCGCCGAGGTGGCGAAGTGCGATCTCGCCGCCGTCCACGTGGCCGATCACGACGCCCTGCGCGCCTACACGCCGGGAGCGTACATCGGAGCCCTGGCGCCCGCGATTCAGAAGTCTTCCCCCGCTTTCGTGGTCTTCCCTCACACATATCAGACGGTCGACTACATGGCCCGCCTCGCCCAGACGGCCGGCGCCGGCCTGTTGCCGGAGGTGACGGCCTTCGACGGAGAAAGTGGGGACCTCACGTGGACCCGCCCGGTGATGAGCGGCAAGCTGCAGTCGAAGGTAAAGGTCAAGGGTGAGGGGACGGTGCTGGTCTCCGTGCAGTCCGGCGCCTTCCCGGCCGATGGCGTAGTCCGCGGCGAGGCCCCGGTCCAGTCCCTGGACGTGGACCTCGGCGCCGTGAAGCCGGACCGCGAGATTCTTGGCTACGAGGAAGTGGGCGGTGACACGGTCGACCTCACCAAGGCCGAGGTCATCGTGGCCGTGGGGCGCGGCGTCGGCGGCGCGGACAAGATGGCGCCCGTCGAGGCGCTCGCCAAGGCCCTGGGCGCGGAGATCGGCGCCAGCCGGCCGGTGATCGACAACGGCTGGCTGCCGCGCGACCGCCAGATCGGCTCGTCGGGCCAGACGGTAGCCCCCAAGCTGTATATCGCCGCCGGCATCTCCGGCGCGATTCAGCACCTGGTGGGGATGAAGGGCTCGTCGACGATCGTGGCGATCAATAAAGATCCCGGCGCGCCCATCTTCACCGTCGCCGACTACGGCATCGTGGGCGACCTCCACGAGGTGCTGCCGGCGTTGACCGAGGCGGTGCTGGCCGCCAAAGGGTAGCCGGGGGGTGGCCACCCGCTGGGTCGTCCTCAAGTTCGGGGGCACCAGTGTCTCCACCCCGGAGCGCTGGCGCGTCATCGCGGAGCTCGCCGCCCGCCGGGTCGCCGAGGGGCTTCGCCCCCTCATCGTCTGCTCGGCCCTCTCCGGCGTCTCCAATCAGCTCGAAGCGCTCCTCGTCCTCGCCGTCGAGGGGCGCCACGAGGAGGCGTTGACGGCTCTGCGCCAGCGGCACCTGGAGCTGGGAGCGGGTCTTGGGATCGATGCGCCCGAGCGGCTGGCGGATGATTTCGAGGAGCTGTCACGCCTCGCCCTCGCCGCCTCGCTCCTGCGCGAGGCCGGACCGGCGCTCAAGGCACGGGTGATGGCCTTCGGCGAGCTGATGTCCACCCGCCTCGGCACCGCATTCCTGGAGTCGCAGGGCCTCGCGACGCACTGGCTCGACGCCCGCACGGCTCTCGAGGCCCGGGAGGAGTCAGGCGCGCGCGCCTATCTCTCGGCCACCTGCGACTTCGAGCGCGACGAGGCGTTGTCGGAGCGGCTCGCAGGATTGGATGGCACCGCGATCATCACGCAGGGGTTCATCGCCCGCAACCGGGAGGGGCAGACGGTCCTCCTGGGCCGCGGCGGCTCGGATACCTCTGCGTCCTATCTCGCGGCCCGCCTGGGAGCCGAGCGGTGCGAGATCTGGACGGACGTCCCCGGCCTCTTCACGGCCAATCCGTCCCTGCTTCCCTCGGCGCGGCTGCTGCGCGCCCTGAACTACGAGGAAGCGCAGGAGATCGCCACCACGGGTGCCAAGGTGCTGCATCCCCGGAGCATCCCGCCTCTGCGCAAGCACCGCATCCCGCTGCACGTCCTCTCGACCGACCGGCCGGACATTCCGGGGACGGTGATCTCGGCCTCCGGCCCGGTGACGGGTCCTCAGGTGAAGGCGATCTCGTCGCGCAGCGGCATCACCCTGATCTCGATGGAGACGGTGGGCATGTGGCAGGAGGTGGGCTTCCTGGCCAGAGCCTTCGAGATCTTCGCGCGGCACGGCGTGTCGATCGATTCGGTCTCGACCTCGGAGACCAACGTCACCGTCTCGCTCGATCCCGGGGCCAATGCCCTGGAGCCGGCAGCCCTCCGCGACCTGCTCGCGGATCTCTCGGCCTTCTGCGAGCCCCAGGTCATCGCTCCGACCGCCTCGCTCTCCCTGGTGGGACGGGGCATCCGGGCCATCCTGCACGAGCTCGGGCCGGTGCTGGAGGCCTTCGAGGAGCTGAAGATCCATCTCGTGACGCAGGCGGCCTCGGACCTCAACCTCACGTTCATCGTCGACGAGGAGCACAGCGAGCGGCTGGTGCGCCAGCTTCACGGGCTGCTGTTCGGACATCAAGTGGAAGGCCCCGTCTTCGGGCCTTCCTGGACCGAGCTGTTCGGCCATGAGGGAGAGGTACCGAGCGGGGCGGCGATGGAGTGGTGGCGAGGCCGGCGCCGGGAGCTGATCGACCTCGCCGCCGAGCGGGGGCCAGTCTACGTTTATGACGCCGGCATTCTCCGCGCCTCGGCGGAGTCCCTGCGCTCCCTGGCGGCGATCGACCGCCTGTTCTACGCGCTGAAGGCGAACGCCAACCCGGAGGTGCTGCGCGTCTTCCACGAGGCGGGATTGAGCTTCGAGTGCGTCTCGGCCGCCGAGATCGATCATGTGCTGGCGCTGTTTCCCGATCTCGAAGGCGCCCGTATCCTCTTCACCCCCAACTTCGCGCCACGGGAGGAGTACGTTCGCGGCTTCGCGGCCAACGCCCGGGTGACGCTGGACAACGTGCATCCCCTGCGCGAGTGGCCCGAGATCTTCGCGGGGCGGGAGGTCTTCCTGCGACTCGATCCGGGGCGGGGGAGAGGGCACCACGCCCACGTGCGCACGGCCGGAGCGCAGTCGAAGTTCGGCATCGCGCCGGATCAGTTGGATGAGATGAGGCTCCTGCTCGCCAAGCATCAGGTCCGGGTGGTGGGACTCCACGCCCACATGGGCAGCGGCATCCGTACCCCCGAGGCCTGGAGGGAAGTGGCCCTCTTCCTAGCCTCCGAGGCGGAGCGCTTCCCCGATGTCCGTGTATTGGACCTGGGAGGCGGCCTCGGCGTGCCCGAGCGGCCGGGGCAGAGCGCCCTCGATCTCGCGGCCCTCGACGATCTGCTGCGGCGCTTCAAGGCCGTTCACCCGCGTTTCGAGCTCTGGCTGGAGCCCGGCCGCTTCCTCGTAGCCCTGGCCGGCGTGCTGCTGGCGCGGGTGACGCAGGTCAAGCACAAGGGAGAGGTTCGCTACATCGGCCTGGAGACGGGCATGAACTCCCTGATCCGGCCGCCGCTTTACGGCGCCTACCATCCGATCTACAACCTGACCCGCCTGGACGAGCCGCCGGCCATGGTCGCCCACGTCGTGGGGCCGATCTGCGAAACCGGCGACATTCTGGGCCACTCCCGCCGCCTGCCTCCTACTTTCGAAGGTGATGTCGTGCTGATCGCCAACGCCGGCGCCTACGGAAGGGTGATGAGCTCGCGCTACAACCTGCGCGAGCCGGCGGGAGAGGCGTTGGTGGGGTAGGGTGGGCGGCCCTGGAAAGCGGCCGGGGGTTGCCAAGCCCCGGCGAGCCCTCTAGCGTAGTGAAGGTAGCCCTATATTTCCCTCAGACGTCCGCCGCTTGTCAGTTAACCCACAGCCGTGACGAGGTCTTGTCGTTCAGGGCTCCGAAATCGAGGCAGGTCGGGGTACACGTGAGGATCGCACCCCCGAAGTTGGCGTGCTCGAAATGAATGTTGGAGTTGCAATCGCTGAAGCCTCGCGACGAGCTGAGTTGGTCGTTCCAGGGATCCGGGATGGCCGCCAGCTGATAGGCCACCGTGCTGGAGCAAGGCGCATTCGTCTGGTAAGTCAGGCTCGCGCCGCGCCAGATGGAGTCCCAGTAGTCGATCGCAATGATGACCGGACCGCCGGTGGGCGTCGTGGCCTTGAGAGATTTGAGCTCCCGGTCCAGCACCTGCAACTGAGCTTCCCTTCCCTCGTTTGCCGGTAGCCAGACCTTGCCCTCGGTGGCGGCGTAAATTGCCTCCGAGAAGCTGGGATAGCAGTCCAGCTTGGTGACCCGGGACTTTGGCACGCCCGGTGTAACTTGTTCCAGTTTGGCGACGCAGTGCTGACCCGCGGCCCCGCCGGGCGGGCGGGCGCTTACGGTCGAAGTGAGAGCCAACGCTGCCAAGGTGGTGCACAAGAGGACCTTTGCAAGACGCTCAGTCATGGAATCTCCTTTCGCATAGTAATATACAGAATTAGCAGTACCGATTCAAGACGCAGGTGAGCTGATGCCGAAGCAGAGGCGGCTGGGTCTCCAGCGATCCTGGATCCCGGGCTTTCGGTCTTCAGCATCGCGAAGAGCCTCTGAAACCCTCCTGCCCCCGCCCTCGTAGTGCCCAGCGAGGAGGAGACGACCATGACCCTCGAATCCGAGAACGACGACCTGAGCTTCCTCGGTGCCCTGGCCCACTTCTTCAAGGCGCCGATCCGCTTGCGGACTTATACGAACCTGGTGTTCCTGGCCCTGGCCTTCCCGATGGGGCTGTTCTACTTCATCTTCCTGTCGGTCGGGCTGACGCTCGGCTATGCCTTGACGATCGTCTGGGTGGGTTTCCCCATCCTGGCCCTGGTGTTCGCGGGGAGTTGGTGGATGTCGGCCCTGGAGCGCTGGCTCGCCATCAGCCTGCTCGGAGCCGAGGTGCCGCCGATGGCCCCACCTCCGAGCGCGACCGCCGTGGGCTTCTGGCAGCGGCTGCGGACCTTCCTGTCCAATCCCGTGACCTGGAAGGGGATGGGCTACCTGCTGATGAAGCTTCCCATCGGGATCGTGTCGTTCATCGCCCTCGTCACGTCGGTCTCGGTCTCGATCTCCCTGCTGCTGGTGCCTGTGACGTGGCCGTGGACCGACGTGACCTTCGACTTCGACGTCAACTTCGGGGTCTGGCACCCCTCGACGTTCGCCGGTTCCCTGATCTGCGGGCTCGTTGGGGCGATCCTCCTCCTGGTGTCCATCAACCTGCTGAACGGTCTGGCCTACGCCTTGCGGCAGTTGGCGGCCACGATGCTGGGCAGCCCACGGTACACCGCGGCCCCGCCGCCTCCGGCGCAGACGGGGACGACTGGACCGGCGGGGACATCCGGGATGACTGGGATGGAGACCTCCGGCCTGACGGCGCCGGCCACGGCCTGAACGGCCTTTCCGGCCGAACGTCTTTTTTGCTTCCGGGCAGGATAGCATTGGGGGGTTCCTCAACCCGATCCTGCCCATGAAAGCCCCCACCCTCGATGAGCTCGTGACGCTGCCCGAGCCCCTGGCGCTCCAGCGGCAGCTCGACTCCACCAACTACCGCGTCTTTCGCTGGCTGCTGGTCATCGTCGCCCTGTGCACCCTGGGCGGCATCGCGGCTTCCGCCGAGCTCCACGACGTCTGGGGCCTGATCCTCTATCCCATCGACCTGCTTTTCTGCGCGGCGCTCTTCGTCCTGCGCGACCGGGACGTCTTCACCCGCAACTTCCGCCAGATCCTGCTGACCTTCCTCTGCGTGGAGATCCTGGTGCTGAAGTACGCGTCGGGCCACGCGGACGAAGCGGGCACTCCGTTCTTCATCATGACCTCCCTGGTGCTGCTGGCCTTCCGCCTGCGGGTGGTCGAGCACATCCTGCTGTATGGCTACTCCTGGGTGATCGCGGTTTTCCCCTTGAGCTGGGTGGGCCTGGGACGCGCGAAGGTGCCCTCGGCCGCCGATGACTTCATCCCGTTCTCCGTTGTTTTCAGCCTCTGCCTCGCCGTGACCCTCGTCCTGACGCAGGTCCACCGCCGCCGCTTCCTGGGGGTCTGGCGCAAGGAGAGCTCCCGGCACCGCGAGCGGCTGCGCATGCGCGAGGAGATCGAGTACGCCCGCAAGATCCAGCTCAGCATGCTGCCTCAAGGAGCGCCGGAGATCGACTGGCTCGACCTCGCCGCCGCCTCCCTGCCCGCCACCGAGGTGGGAGGGGACTATTACGACTACTTCCGTCTCTCTCCCACGCAGCTCGCCCTGGTGCTGGGCGACGTCTCCGGCCACGGCCTCGCGAGCGGCCTTCTGCTTTCGGGAGTGCGCAGCTGCCTCTATCTGCTGGAGCAGGACCTGGTCTCGCCCATCTCCGTCTTCGAGAAGCTCAACCACATGGTGCGCCGCACGACCGAGCGGCGCACCTACATGACTCTCCTCTGCGCCGTGATCGACAGCGAGGCCCGCACCTTGACGGTGACCAGCGCCGGCCATCCGCCGGTGCTGCGCTACGACAGCCAGGGCCGCTGCTTCGACGAGATCGGCCAGGGCGCTCCGCCTCTCGGCACCTTCCTGCAGGCCGACTACCTGGAGGAGCGCCAGACCGTGGCGGCCGGCGATCTGCTGGTCTTCTACACCGACGGTCTCGTCGAGGCCCGCAACAGGCAGGGGCAGGACTACGGTGACGCCCGCCTGCGGCGAGCCGTGGCCCGTGCCGCCGACAGCCGCACGGCCCGCGAGGTCCGCGATTCCATCCTCGGCGACCTCTCGAACTTCAAGGGCGACGAGGAGCAGGCGGACGACATCACCGTCGTCGTCGTGCGCCTGCGCTGGCCGGCTCCCGTGGATATCCCGGCCACACCGGAAGAGAACAATGTGCCGCCGTCGCCGTAGGTAACCCTGCGCCGCTTGCCTTTTGCGGCGGCTCGGAACTCAAGGAACCGCGATGAAGCCCTCGACCTTCGACGACCTCGTCCTCCTGCCTGAGGGCGAGGCCTTGCAGCGGCACTTCGCGGGCCGCAACTGGCGAGTGCTGCGCGGCGTCCTCTTCATCTCCCTGCTGGTTTCGCTGTTCGGCCTGGCCCACACCCTCGATCAGGGCAAGCCCGTGGCCTTCATCCTCTTTCTGGTCGACTTCGCGGCCACCGTCGCCCTGTTCGGCTCGCGCAAGGAGCCCTGGTTCGAGCAGCACTACCAGCGCCTCCAGACCGCCTACCTCTTCCTGCAGGACTTTGCCTGGAGCCCCGATACCTTCGCCGTGCACCGCGGAGCCGAGATGGCGGGTCTGCTGCCCTGGTTTTTCGTGTCCCTCCGCATCTCCGCCGCCGATGCCATGCTGCTCTATGGGGGGTATTGGGCGGTGACGTGCCTTCCCCTCGGCAACCTGGGGATTGGGACCCGCACCGAGTTCTCGGGGTCGAAGACCGCCTTCGCGGTCTGTGCGCTCGTCGTTTCCCTGGTCTGGACCCGCGTCGCGAGGAAGCGCTTCCTCGGGGAGTGGCGCCGGGAGCACTTCCGGGCGCGGGAACGGCTGCGGATGCGGGAGGAGATCGACACGGCGCGCCGCGTCCAGACGAGCATGCTTCCCCAGAAGCCGCCGGCCGTGGATTGGCTGGAGTTCGCCGCGGCGTCGCTGCCGGCGACCGAGGTCGGCGGGGACTATTACGACTACTTCAAGCTCTCGCCCTCGCAGGTGGCCCTGGTGATCGGCGACGTGGCGGGGCATGGCTTGGCGAGCGGGCTGCTGCTCTCGGGCGTCAGGAGCTGCCTCTACATCCTGGAGGACCAGCTCGCTTCGCCGGCCCTGGTGCTCGAGCGCCTGAGCCCCATGGTGCGGCGCACGACGGATCGGCGGATGTACGTCACCCTGCTCGAAGCGGTCCTGGACCGCGAAGCCGCCACGCTCTCCGTTTCGACCGCCGGCCATCCGCCGCTGCTGTGGCACGGCAGCGACGGCTGGGAGGACGTGGGGAAGGGAGCGCCCCCCCTGGGCACCTTCCATGAGGCTCACTACGAAGTGGAGACGCGCCCCTTGAGCCCGGGCGACCTCGTCGTCCTCTACACGGATGGGCTGTTGAAGCTGCGCGATGGCTCAGGCCGGGAGTATGGCCGCGCCCGCCTGGTGCGCGCCCTCGACCGGGCTGGCAAAGGCGCCCGCGCCTCCGAGATCCGCGAAGCCGCCCTCTCCGATCTCTCCCTCTTCCGCGGCGGCACGGAGACCGAGGACGACATGACGCTGGTGATCGTGCGGGTGGTGTAGGCCGTCCGTCTTATCCGTTCGATCCGTCTGATCTGTCCCGATCCGTCTGATACTCTATTGCGCCCTACGGGCCAGGCTGCGGAGACCACCATGCAAACGTTTCAAGAGCTGATCCTCAAACTTTCTGAATTCTGGGCGCGCGAGGGCTGCGTATTGCAGCAGCCCCTCGACCTGGAGGTGGGGGCGGGCACCATGCACCCGGACACCTTCCTGCGCGTCCTTGGGCCCGAGCCCTGGCGGGTGGCCTACGTGCAGCCGTCCCGCCGGCCGGCCGACGGGCGCTATGGCGACAACCCGTTCCGGCTCGGCAAGCATCACCAGTTCCAGGTGATCCTCAAGCCCTCGCCGCTCGACGTGCAGCGGCTGTACATCCGCAGCCTGGAGGCCATCGGCCTCGACCTCACCCGCCACGACCTCCGCTTCGAGGAGGACAACTGGGAAGCGCCTACCCTCGGCGCCTGGGGCGTCGGCTGGCAGGTGATGCTCGACGGCATGGAGATCACCCAGTTCACCTACTTCCAGCAGGCGGGCGGCCTGGAGCTCAAGCCCATCAGCGCCGAGATCACCTACGGCCTGGAGCGCCTCACCATGTTCCTCTCGCTCTCCCAGAGCATCTATGAGATCGACTGGGTGGAGGGGCTCGCCTACGGCCAGGTGCGCAAGCAGGAGGAGTATGAGCTCTCCCGGTACTACTTCGAGCTCGCGGACGTCGCCTTCCTGCAGAGCCAGTTCGATGGATTGGAGAAAGAGGCGCAGCACTGCCTGAAGGCCGGGCTGGTGTTTCCCGCCTACGAGAACGCCCTCAAGTGCTCGCACGCCTTCAACGTCCTCGACGCTCGCGGCGCCGTCTCGGTGACCGAGCGCGTGGGCCTGATGAAGCGGGTGCGGGATCTCGCCGTCGCCTGCGCCAAGGCGTACGTCGAGAGCCGCGAGCGCCAGGGATATCCCATGCTGCGCGGTGCGGATCGCGAGGCCTATGGAATTGCAGCGGAGGTGACCGATGCCGCGCGGTGAGTATCTATTGGAAGTTCGGAGCGAGGAGATTCCGGCCCGCATGCTGGAGCCGGGACTGCGCGAGCTGGCGACCCGCGTCTTCGAGGAGCTGATGGCGCGGGGCATCGGTCCCCGCGAGGTGGAGACCGGCTTTACGCCGCGGCGTCTGGTGCTCATCCTTTCCGGCCTGCCGGAGGGGGAGCCGGACCGCGAGGAGCAGGTGATGGGACCGCCCGTGCGCGCCGCCTTCAACGCCGACGGCCAGCCGACGCCAGCCCTCCTGGGCTTCGCAAAGCGGACGGGCCTGGAGCCGGACCAGCTCACGCGGGTGCAGACGGACAAGGGCGCGTACCTGGGAGCGACGAAGAAGATCGCCGGCCGGCCCACCCGCGAGGTTCTGGCGGAGATCGTGCCCCGCATCCTCGCCGGCATCTCCTGGGCCAAGACCATGCGGTGGGGAAGCGGCTCGGGTCCCTGGGTGCGGCCGGTGCACAGCATTGTTTCGCTGCTCGACGGCGAGGTCGTGCCCTTCGAGCTCTTCGGCATCGCCGCCGGGAGCACGACGTATGGTCATCCCACGCTGTCGCCCGCGCCGTTCACCGTCACCGGTTCCGGGGACTACTTGAAGCAGCTCGACGCCCTTCATGTCGAAGTGAGGCCGAGCGAGCGCCAGCGCAAGCTTCACGAAACCATGCGCGACCGGGCCGAGGCCTTGGGCGGCACGCTGGTGGACGATCCGTCGCTGCTCGAGAAGCTGGCGGCCATCTGCGAGATCCCGGGAGTGATGGAGGGGAGCTTCGGCGACGCCTTCCTGGAGCTGCCGGCCGAGGTGCTCGCCACCAGCCTGCGCGACCACCAGAGCGCCCTGACCGTGGCCTCGCCGGAGGGTCATGGAAAGCTGTTGCCCTACTTCCTGACCGTCATGGACCGGCCGGACGATCCGGTGGGCCGCGTCCGCTCCGGCAATGAGTGGGTGGTGGCGGCGCGCCTCGCGGACGCCCGTTTCTTCTATGGCGAGGACCACAAGGCGGGGATGGCCCACCGGGCCGAGCAGCTCCAGTCGCTCAACTTCCACGAGCGCCTGGGGAGCTACGCCGTCAAGACCCTGCGCCTGGAGTCGCTGGCCGCGACGATCTGCGACCAGCTCGGCTGGGCGGCGGAGAAGGTGTCCGCCGTCGAGGCCGCTCGCCTTCTCAAGGTCGACCTCGCGACCGAGATGGTGAAGGAGTTCACCTCCCTCCAGGGAATCGTGGGCGGCATCTACGCCCGCGAGGAGGGGCAGCCGGAGACGGTCTGGCAGGCCGTCTACGATCAATACTTGCCGGCCTCCACGGAGGACCCGCTGCCGCGCGGCCGGGTAGGGCAGGTCACCGCCCTCGCCGACCGTCTCGATACCCTGGTGGGCATCTTCGGCCTGGGGCTCATCCCCACCGGCAGTAAAGATCCCTTCGGCCTGCGCCGCGCCGCCCAGGGCGTGGTGCGCATTTGCCTGGAGGCCGGCCTCGCCCTGGACCTGGAGAAGGCCGCCGTCGCGGCGGCGGAGCTCTTCGGAGACCGTCTGACCCGCAAGCCGGAGCAGATCCTGGACGATCTCAGGGCCTTCTTCAACGATCGCATCCGTTACCTGCTGGGCCTCGCCGGCTACGCTTACGACGAGATCGAAGCCGCCCTGGCCGTGGGCAGCAGCAACCTGCCGGATCTCCGAGCCAGGGTGGACGCCCTGCACAAAGTGCGGGAGACCCCCGGCTTCCTTTCCGTCGTGCTGGCGGCCAAGCGCATCGCCAACATCGTCAAGGACGCGGAAGAGCGGCCCTTCGAAGAAGCGCGTCTCGTGGAGCCGGCGGAGAAGGACCTGGCCGCCGCCTTCACCAAGCTGCGCACCGAGATCGAGACGGCTGCCGCGGCCGGCGACTACGAGCGCTGCCTGCGCCACGTCGCCGACCTCGCCCCCGTGCTCGACCGTTTCTTCGTTCAAGTCATGGTGATGGCCGAGGACGAAGCCGTCCGCACCAACCGCCTCGCGTTGCTCCAGGCGATCGGGAAGGCGGTCTCGAAGACGGCGAAGCTGACGGAGATGGTGGTGGACAAGGCGGAGGCGCGGGCGAAGGCGGTGTAGGACGCCGCCGAGTTGACCCGTCGGCTGCCCATTGTGTCGGCTGCCCATTGTTTCGACTACTCATGGTAGAGACGCCCAGAGGGTAGCGCCAGCTACCCCGTGGGGCGTCTCCGGCGGAGGATCGCCATCCCCGTTTTCCGGAATGGTCTGGGGCGCGCGGCTCCGATAACGTCCGGAATTGAAATCCCGCGATACGCCCCCTCATCACCCCGGCCCTCTTCTCCCATCGCCCTCCCGCCGGCCGGGAGAAGAGGGAGAACAGCCGGTCAACCTCGCGATGACCTGCCGCCGTCCTTTGCTTGAGGCCCAACGGGCCGCCCTTCTTTAGCCCAGTCCAACGGGCTGGGTTCTCAAGCAAGCCAAACCTCCGCCAGCCCCAACGGAGCGTGATAATCGGCCTCTACCGCAGGACGTCGCCCCTGTTAGCCCGGCCCTTCAGGCCGGATTGGATTTTTGAACGTCTCCCGAACCCAGGGCGTTGCCCTGGGCTGAAGGAGGGCGGCCCGTTGGGCCTCAAACCGATGCAACCCTCTGTCTCATCCCACAAACCGCTACAATTCAGGAAATGCCCCCCAGCGTCTTCATCTCCTACAGTCACAAAGACGAGGTCTGGAAGGACCGTCTCGTCACTCACCTCGGCGTCCTTGAAGAGCAGAACCTCCTCCGCACCTGGAACGACCGCAATCTCCGGGCGGGCGACCTTTGGCTCGAGGGCATCGAGAGTGAAATTGACGGCGCCCGAGTGGCCGTCCTACTGATCTCTGCAAACTCGCTTACCTCGAAGTTCATCCTCCACCAAGAGGTTCCCCGTTTCCTCGAACTGCGGGAACAGGCGGGAATGACCATCTTCCCTGTGATTGTCAAAGACTGCGCCTGGAAGGCAGTCCCCTGGCTCTCCAAGTTCCAACTCCGTCCTCTTGACGCCAAGCCCCTGGCACTGCGAGGAATCCGAGTCGACTCTGAGTTGAGAGCGATCGCCGAAGAGATTCTGGAGATCATTGCCGGCGGAGCCCCTGAGACAATTGCCGTTTCTGCCTCCTCCTCAACTGGTATCAGCCTTCCTTCCCTTCACCAGATCCCCGCTCCACCCGCCGACTTCACGGGCCGTCAAGAGGAACTCTCTGCTTTGACGTCCGCCCTGACCAAAGGTGGCGTCTCTGCCATCTTCGGCATGGGCGGAATGGGCAAGAGCGCGCTTGCCTTTAGGCTCGCAGAAGAGCTGGCACCAATCTACTCCGATGCCCAAATTTACTTCGACCTAAAAGGTTCGGACCTGCTGCTTCGCGACTCCAAGCCGCTGAAAGCAGCCCAAGCTATGTCTCATGTGGTGCGGTCTTTTCATCCAGACGTCCAGGTTCCAGAAAACGAGGAAGAACTAGCTGGGCTATACCGATCCATTCTTCATAAAAAACGCACGATTCTTTTGATAGACAACGCTAGGAGCCAGAGCCAAGTGGAACCATTGATTCCACCGCCAGGTTCTCTCCTGTTAGTGACCTCCCGATCCCGATTCGTTCTTCCAGGCCTAGCAGCGAAGGTTCTGGCAGAACTGCCTGGGGAGAAGGCCCGAGAACTTCTACTGCTCATCGAGCCCCGAATTGGCTCCGTAGCTGGCGAGATTGCCCGGCTCTGCGGCCACCTCCCTTTGGCGCTTCGCTTTGCTGCGAGTGCCCTTGCGGAGCGACCGAATCTTGGGCCTGCTGACTATGCTCGCCGTTTGAAAGAGGGAACGCTACGGCTCGTCCCTATGGAGGCGTCGCTCAGCCTCAGCTATGAATTGCTAAGCGAGGACCATCAAAGACTCTGGCGTCTACTGGCGGTCTTCTCTGGTGCCTTCGATGCAGACGCTGCGGCATCTATTTGGGAAATAGATGCCGATCACTCTATTGATATTCTCGGAGATCTGGCGCGGAGCAGCCTCGTGGAGTGGGAAAGAAAGGACGGACGTTATCGATTGCATGACTTTACCCGGAGCTTCGTGGACCGGCGGCTCGAAAGCAAGGAGAAGGAGGCCGCTAGGAAGCGGCACTCAAAACACTATCTGGGAGTGTTGGAGGGAGCGAATGCGCTTTACGGCAGTGGAGGTGATTCTGCGCTCCTTGGCCTTCGAGTACTCGAGACGGAGTGGGGCAATATTGCAGCTGGCCAAGCGTGGTCAGTAAACCAATCTAAGTATGATGAAGATGCCTTAAAACTATGCAGCTCCTATCCAAGTGCCGGATACCAGATTCTTGTCCTGCGTCGGCCTACCCGGGAAAGGATTCGTTGGTTAGAGCTAGCTATTACCGCAGCCAGGGCTCTCCATGACCTGGAAAAGGAGGGCTACCATCTCGGTAATCTTGGCTGCGCGTATATTGAGCTCGGAGAACCCCATCGTGCCATCGAATTCCACGAGCAGGCACTGAGCATCGCTTGCAATCTCGGGGACCGACACAGCGAAGGCCAAACCCTCGGTAACCTGGGCCTCGCCTACGCGGATCTTGGTGAACCCCATCGCGCGATCGAGTTCTTTGAGCGGGATCTTCCTATCGCCCGCGAGATCGGCGACCAACGTGGTGAAGGTATCGTCCTCGGTAACCTGGGCCATGCCTATAGCGCACTCGGCAAAACTCGGCCCGCCATCGAGCTTTACCAACAACAGCTAGCCATCGCTCAAGAGATCGGGGATCGACATGGAGAAGGTGCTGCCCTCTTGGGCTTGGGTAACGCCTTCATGAGCCTCGATGAACCTCATCGTGCCCTTGAGTTCTACGGGCAAGTACTCTCCATCGCTCGTGAAATCGGCGACCGGCGCGGCGAGGCACAAGTCCTCGGAAACTTAGGCCTCGTTCACTTGGTCCTCGGCGAAGCCCGATGTGCCATCGATCTATATGAGCAGCAACTATCCCTCGCCCGCGAGATTGGTGATCGCCGCGGGGAAGCTAACGCGAGTTGGAACCTAGGACTAGAACTAGAGAAGACAGGGGATCTTGTGCGTGCCTTGGTTCTGAAGCAGGTCCTTGTGGCCTATGAACGCGAGATCGGACACGCCGATGCCGAGAAACACGCTGCCGAGGTCGCCGCACTCCGGGCTCGCATCGCTGCACAGAATTCCTGAGTCAGCTGTCGCAGTGGAGGACTAAAGATCGCCCCTACTTGGCCTGTGCTTCGGTCAGCGGCGACCCTTCGGATCTCCTGACTCAGAGAGGTGATATCTTGTCGCGGTTTCCAGGAAAGGAACCGCGCCGCCGCTATGCCTTCGATGGCTCACGAGATCCTCGTGGATCTCTTCAAGAATCGTCCGTCTCTCGCCGCCGAGATCCTGGCCGAGGTGCTGGGCGTCTCGCTTCCGGCTTACAGCGAAGCCCGCCTCGTCTCGGCCGACTTGACCGAGATCCAGCCCGCCGAATACCGCGCCGACGTCGTCGTCGTCCTTCTCGACCACGACATCGCCGTCCGGACGATCGTCGTCGAGGTCCAACTGGCGGCCGATTCCAGGAAGCGCTTCAGTTGGCCGGCCTACGTGACGGTCTCTCGCGCCATCCATGGGTGTCCGGCGGACCTCCTGGTCGTCGCCCCCGATCCGGCCGTCGCGGAGTGGTGCGCGGAGCCGATCGAGATCGGCGTCCCTGGTTTCGTCCTGAACCCTCCGGTGCTGCGCCGCACGGCGGTTCCGGTCGTGACGGACCTTGAGGAGGCAGCTCGCCGTCCTGAGCTCGGAGTGCTTTCCGTCTTGGCGCACGGCGACACGGAGCAGGGAGCCACGATCGCCTCGAAGGTGCTGCCCGCGATCGAAGGACTCGACGAGGACAGGGCGAGGCTCTACTTCGATCTCGTGTACAATTCCTTGAATGACGCGGCTCGCCGCGCGCTGGAGGCGAAGATGAAGGGCTACGAATACCAGAGCGATTTCGCGAAAAAGTACGTCGCCCAGGGGCTCACCCAGGGCCGCGCCGAGGGCCGCACCGAGGCGGAGGCGCGCGCCGTGCTGACGGTGCTTCGGACCCGCGGTATCGTGGTGCCGGACGTGGCCCGCGAGCGCATCCTGGCCGAGAAGGATCCGGAGCGGCTGAGCCGGTGGTTGGAGAAGGCCGTCGTTGCCGCTTCGGTCACCGCAGTGATCGACGAGCCGAACTGAGCCGCTGCCCGGCGAGCTGTTTCGTCTCCGACGCTGTCCCGGAAGCTCCCCACCCTATAGAATCCCTGCGCTTCCATATACCGCAGCCTCCAGAACCCGCAGGGGAGACGTTTTCCCAAGCCGATGGGTGCCCCGGACTCCGCCCCCGCGTCCAAGGCATATGAGCTTGCGCCTTTCCCATATAGGACTGTGCCTGCCGGACAGAGCTGAGCCTTATTCTATATACCGGAGTCAATATTTTATATGGATTGGTCTTCTCTCTATATGAGGATCTGAATTTCCCGTATGCTGAAACCTCCGCGAAGCTTGGGAACGTTCCAAACGAGGTGGGGCGAGCGAGATTTCATATACTGACACGGAAGATTCATATGCCAGGAGCGCCGCCTAGGTCGTCCTTATCCCACGGTATATACTTTCAGTGGAAAGCCATATAAGGCTGTGCGAGGAGGGATCTTGTTCACGAGCTTGGAGATCGACGACAGGCTGTTCGCGAAGGCGTTCGCGCTTTCCGCCAACAAAACGAAGAAGGGGCTGGTCGAGGAGGCGCTGAAGATGTACGTGCAGCTTCACGAGCAGGTCGGGGTGCGCTCTCTGCGCGGCAAGCTGGTGTGGCAGGCGGATCTGGATGCGATTCGGGAGGAGCGCGGTGCAGGTTCTCGTTGACTCGTCCGTTTGGATCGACTTCTTCACGGGGGCGGCCACACCGGAGGCGAATCGGTTGGACTCCCTCCTCGGCCGATCTCCCCTCGTGGTGGCCGATGTCGTGATGATGGAAGTCCTCCACGGGATGCCGGACGAAGCTCACAGGAAGCTGGCTCGCGAGGCGATGGGGAAGTTCTGGCGGGTGGAGCTGGGAGGCTTCGATCTCGCCGAGAAGTCGGCCGTCCACTTCCACACCCTGCGCGCCCGGGGTATCCCCGTGCGCACCGCGGAGTGCCGAATCGCCACCTTCTGTCTCGACCAGGGGTACGCGCTCCTGCACTCCTCGCCCGAGTACTACGGGCCCTTCGAGAAGCACCTGGGGTTGCAGGTGGAGCGGTAAACTGGATCTAGCCCAGCCCCACCGCCCCGAAATCCCCATACACCGCATGCCCCCCCGGCTCCGCCGGGCGGTTGCCGGGACGCACGAGCAATCCCGTTTGCATCCCGGCCGTGGCGGCGGCGTCCAGCTCTTCGCGCACGTCGCTGAGGTAAAGGATCTCCCCGGCCGGCAGGCTGTAGGCGGCGGCGATGGCGGTGTAGGCGGCGGCCTCGCGTTTGGGTCCCGTGGTGGTGTCGTGAAAGCCTTCGAAGAGGGGCGTCAGATCGCCGTAGGCGGTGTGGCCGAAGAGGAGCTTCTGGGCGTGGACGCTGCCGGAGGAGAAGACCCTCAGGCGGCAGCCGGCGGCTCGCCAGGAAGCCAGGGCTTCCGGCACGTCCGGGAAGACGTGCCCCTGGATCGTGCCGTTCCGGTAGCCTTCCTCCCAGATCACTCCCTGGAGGAGCTTGAGGCCGGTCGACTTCCGGTCCTCGGCCATGAGGCGGCGGGCATACCCGGCGAGGTCCGCGCCGTCGCCCTCGCCGGTTTGCTCCTGGCGCAGGCGGGCGAGCGCCGCCGCGAGCCCCGGGTCCGGATCGGGCCGGCCGCAGTAGTCGTCCAGGCGGGCGGCGGCGTAGGGGAAGAGGACGTCGTAGACGAAGGAGATCGAGGTCGTCGTGCCTTCGATGTCGGTCAGGACGGCCCCGATCTTCCGGGAATCAGTCACCCTTCTACAGCGTCCGGTTGAAGGGGATGTAGGCCGGCCCGAAGCAGAGGGGCTGGAACTTCGCGTCCTCGCCGGTCTCCGTGTAGTGCGGCGCCCAGCCGGACGGGTCCTGGAAGAGGCGGATGGCGCGGATGGTCTTGTCCATGCAGAGATCGAACCAGTGATGGGTGCCGCGCGGCACGCGGATCATGTCCCCCTTGGTCATCTCCAGGCTGAACACCGGCCCCTCGGTGGGGTGGATGTGGAACAGGCCCCGGCCGTGGACGATGAAGCGCACCTCGTCCTCGTCGTGCCAGTGCTCCTTGTTGAAGCGGGCGAGCATGGCGTCGATGCCGGGGGTCGTGGGCTTGACGTTGATGACGTCCGCCGTCACGTAGCCGCCCTCTTTCATCAGCCGCTGGATGGGCTCCTGATAGGCGTCGAGGATCTCCTGATCGCTCGCGTCGTCGGCGAGGGAATCCGTCCCCTCGAACTTGCTGTACCAGATGCCAACTCCGGCAAGGAAGCCGAAGATCTCGTGCGGATCCTCTACGACTCGTCCTTCCTGGGGGAACGTCAACGTTGCCATACACCTGCCTCCTCGCGCCTCCGGCGCGTCTCACTTCTTCAGGTGTCCGAATCTACCAGAAAGGAGACAGGCCGGCCCAGGCGTTCCCGGCGGGAAATCTGGTGGACCCACTGGTAAAAGGTCGGGAGCGCCAGTAGGGTGAACAGCGTCGAGGTGACCAGGCCGCCGATCATCACCACCGCCAGCGGGCGCTCGATCTCCGAGCCATGGAGGTGGAGCACGAGAAGGGGCAGCAGGCCGAGGATGGCCGTGCCCGCCGTCATCAGCTTGGGCCGGACGCGGCCGATGGACGCCTCCCGCAAAGCCTCCCCGAAAGGCCGCCCCTCCGCCAGCAGGGTGCGGGTCTGCGACACCAGCACGAGGCCGTTCTGCACCGCGATGCCGAAGAGGCCGATCAGCCCCACGAGCGACGAGACGTTCCAGGTCTCCCCGGCCAGCCAGAGGGCGAGAATGCCACCCACGAAGGCGTCCGGGAGGGTGGCGAGAATCACGAAGGTCTCGGCGAAAGAGCCCAGGGCGAGGTAGAGGAGCACCAGCACCGCCAGTAGCGCCACGGCGATGGCGAGGCCCAGCGAACGCAGGGCCCGGGCCTGGTTCTCGATCCGGCCGCCGATGTCGAAGTAGTAACCCGTGGGGAGTTCGAGACCCTTTGTGAGGCGCTGGCGAACCTCCGCGGCGGCGCCCCCGAGGTCCCGGCCGGCGACGCTCGCTTCCACGGCGATCCGGCGGCTCCCGGCCTCGCGCTGGATGGCGGCGGGGCCGAAGCTCTGCTCGATGCGGGTGAGCTGGCCCAGAGGGACGCGGGTGCCGTCCCGGCCGTCGATCAGCAGCGAGGAGAGCGAGGCGAGGTCGGCGCGGCGCCGGTCGTCCAGGCGCACGACCAGGTCGAAGCGGCGCTGCCCCACCCAGACCTGCGAGACCTCCTCCCCGGCCAGGCCCACCCGCAAGGCGTCGATGACCGCGCCGGGCGTCAGCCCGACTCGGGCCACGGCCTCGCGGTCGACGGTGATCCGTACCTGAGGCAGCCCGGTGAGGGTCTCGGCCCGCAGGTCGGCGATCCCCGGAATGGGTTGCATCAGATCGCGCGCCTTCGCCGCCAGTTGGGAAAGCCGTTCGAGGTCCGGGCCATGGATACGTACCTGGAGGTCCGCCGGGGTGCCGCCCAGCCCCTCGTCGATCCGCATGCCGAGCGGAGTGGTGAAGAGCACTGCGACGCCGGGCACCTTCTCCAGCCGCTCGCGCATCCTTTCCTCCAAACTCTCCAGCGAGCCGGAGCGGTCCGGTTTCAAGATGACCAGGACGTCCGAAAGCGTGTGGGGCATGGGGTCCTCGGTGCGCTCGGCGCGTCCCGTGCGCCGCACGACCTCCTTCACCTCGGGGAAGCGGCGCAGGACGTCTTCCACCTGATGGTTGCGGCGGTCCACTTCCTCCAGCGAGGCCTCCGGCGGCAGGAGCGTCTGGAGCAGCAGCGCCCCCTCATCGAGCCGGGGCATGAAGTCCGAGCCGATCCGCAGGGCGAGCAGCAGGGCCGGAAGAGTGACCGCGAGAGTCAGAAGGCGGACCGTCCCCGCATGCCGCATGCAGAAATCGAGCAGCGGGGCATAGACGGCCTTGATCCGGCGGATCAGCGCCACGTCCTCCTGGCGGCCCGGACGGGCTGGCCGCAGAAAGGTGCCGGCGAGCACGGGCACCAGCGTCAGGGCGAGGGCCAGCGAGGCCGCCATGGCCGCGACGACCGCGGCGGCGAGCGGCCGGTACATCCTCCCCTCGATGCCGCTCATGGCGAAAAGCGGGGTGAAGACGGCGATGACGATCAGCGTCGCGAAGGCGATGGGCCGGCCGACCTCGACCGCGGCGGCGAGCGCAATTTCCCGGCGGGACCGGCGGAACCGCGATCCCGGTGCTCCTGTCGCAAGGGTCAGCCGGTGATAGACGTTCTCGGTCAGGATGATGGCGGCGTCCACCAGCAGGCCGACGGCGATGGCGAGCCCGCCCAGCGTCAGCGTGTTGAGCCCGATGCCCGCCGGCTTCAGCACCAGCCCGGCGAGGGCGATCGAGAGGGGCAGGGTCAGGGTGACGAGGAACGCCGCCCGCAGGTTCCCCAGCAGCAGCACGAGGACGGCCACCACCAGCAGCGCCCCCAGCAGGACGGCGCGGCTCACGCCGCCCAGGGCGGAGGAGACCAGCTCGGCCTGGTCATAGAGCACGCGCGCCTTCACTCCCGGCGGCAGGCTTCGGGCGAGGTCCGCCACGGCCGCATGCACCCCTCGCGAGACGGTCACCGTGTCCGCCCCGAACTGCTTGGTCACCCGCAGGCTCACGATCTCCGAGCTCAGGCCGTGCGCCATGCCGCGGCGTACGGCCGGAGCCTCCCGCACCTCGGCCACCTCCCCCAGCAGCACGGGAGTGTTCTCGCGCACGGTCACCACGGTCGAGCGCAGATCGCCGACGTTGCCGGCCCGGCCCACGGCGCGCACGGTCCACTCGATGGACCCCTGGGCCACGAAGCCGCCCGCGGCGTTCTCGTTGGATTCCCGGACGGCGGCGAGCACCTCGTTCAGGGTGACCCCCAGGGCGGCCATGCGCTCCGGATCGAGCTGCACCTGGAACTGGCGCAGATACCCGCCCAGCACCTCGACCGCCGCCACCCCCGGCACCCCGAGCATGCGGTTGCGCACCTCGAAGTCGGCCAGCTCGCGCAGCTCCATCAGGCCGGCGGTGCCGGGTGCCGCTTCCAGCACCAGCTCGATCACCTCGTTGAGACGACCGGTGAGGCTCGACACCAGGGGAGCGCCGGTGCCCGGCGGCAGCTCCCTCGCCGCCTGGTTCACCCGCTCCGTCACGAGTTGGCGGGAGAGGTAGTAGTCGGCGTCCGGCTCGAACTCGACGCGCACCTGCGCCACGCCGGCCTGGGAGGTCGAGCGGATGCGCCGCACCTCCGGCAGCCCCGCCAGGGCCACCTCCATGGGCACGGCGACGCCGGTCTCCAGCTCCTCGGCGCCCATCGCCGGGTTCTGGACGAAGACGCTGAACACCGGCGTCGCGAGATCGGGAAAGACGTCGCGCTTCAGATCGGTCAGCCAGACCGCGCCCGCCGCCGCCGCGGCCAGGGTCAGGAGGAGGGTGAGAGCCGGCTTGGCGGCGGAGCCGCGAAGAATGCGCTCGATCATGGCTCTCTCCTGATCCTGCTCGGGCTAGTCATGGTCGTGCTCCCCGCCGCCGGCCTTCTTCTCGGCCTCCGCCCGCAGCACGAAGGCGCCCTCGACGACGACCAGCTCCGCGGGCTTGAGGCCCGAGGCGATCGACACCTCGTTGCCCAGATCCCGCCCCCGCTCGACGGGCCGCACCTCGAACCGCCCTTCGCCGCGGGGGAGAAAGACCACCCACCGGTTGTCCATCCTCTGGAGGGCCGTGGAGGGCACGGCCACCACCTTGTCGCCCGCGCCGCCGGTGCCGATCCAGGCCGTGGCGAACATCCCCGGCTTCAGGCGTCCTCCTTCGTTGGGCAGCACGATGCGCACGGCGACGGTGCGCGAGTGGGCGTCCACCTCCCGGCCCACCCAGCTCACCGTCCCCTGGAGCTTCTGTCCGGGAAGCGCGGCCAGGGTGATCTCGGCGGGGGAGCCTTCCCGCACCCGGCCGGCGTCGCGTTCCGGCGCCTGCGCCACCAGCCAGAGCCGCGACAGGTTCGCGATCCGGAACAGCGGCCGGGAGGGATCGGCCTGCTGGCCCTCGACGGCCGGGCGTTCCAGCACGGTGCCGGAGAGGGGCGACAGCAGGGTGAACGTGGAGAGGTCGGGGCCTCCCTGCCAAGCTCCCACGCCCAGGGCGGAGACGGCGGAGACGGCGGCGGCGAGGTTCGCCTGCGCCTCGGCGAGATCCGCCTCGGCCCGCTGCAGCTCGCCGCGGGAGACGATGCGCTCCGCGGCAAGCCCACGCTTCCTCTCCACGGTCTTGCGGGCCAGCTCCTCCCGGGCCTGGGCGGCGGCCTGCCGGGCTCGCGCCTGCCCCAGCTCCACGCTTTGCAGCACGGCCAGCGGCCGGCCCCGCGGGACGTTCTGCCCCGGTGCCGCCAGCAGACGGGTGATCCGTCCCGAGATCGGTGCCCCCACCTCGGCGTAGGCCTGCTCGTTCACCTTCAGCTCGCCGGGGGCCGTGATGCCCTCGCCCTCCGACCTCAGCTCGGCGGGAAACGTCGTGAGCTTGAGATCCCGGAGCACGTCGGCGTCCACCGTCAGCATCCCCTCGCCAGCGTCCTCGTGCTTTCCTCCGGTGCCGCCGCCGGTGGGCTCCACGGCCTTCTCGCCATGGCTTGGGTCCGTTTTCGTCTCTTTCGGCGCGCCTCCCCCGCAGCCGGCCAGGGGGAGGAGCAGAGCGATCGAGATCGTCCAGGCACTCTTCTTTCTCGTCATGGCAGGGCTCCGGCGGCCGTCTCCAGCTCGCAGCGAGCCAGCGTCGCGTCGAGGAGACGGTCCAGGTAGGCGAGGCGGGTTTCCACGATCTCCCGGCGAACCAGGAGCAGCTCTCCCAGGCCGATCTCGCCGGCTTCGAAGCTCTTGCCGGCGAGCGATTCGTTGTCCTCCAGAGCGGGGAGAGCCGTGTGCTCCAGCTCCCGCACGGCCGCGAGCTGGCGGGTCAGGACCGCGTACCGCCCGCGAACCTCGGACTCCGCGGCGCTCTGGGCGGCGGCCAGCGCCTGGCGCAGAGCGGCGGCCCGCGCCTGGCCCACGGCGAGCGTCTCCCGGCCGCGATCGTGGACGGGAAGCGTGACCACGATCCCCGCCCGCACGATGTCCGCCCCCTCCTCTCGTGCCACGCCGCCGCGGACTCCGAGATCCGGCCGGGCCAGGGCCTGCCCGAGGAGGGCCTCGGCCTCCGCCTCACGCACCTCGGCGGCGAGGGCCTGAAGGTCCGGCCGGCGGCCGATCCCCGCCAGGAGCACCCCGAGCTCCGCCGGCGCGCGGGGAGCCAGGTCGCCCTGGACCGTAACCGGTTCTCTGAGGCCGAGCAGACCCTCCAGCTCGGCGAGCTCCGCGCCGGCCATGGCCTCGGCCGCCCCTGCCTCGACCCGGGCGTTCGCCGCGGCGACGCGGGCGCGGTTGAGCTCGAGCGCCGTGCCCTCGCCCGCCTCGTAACGCCGCTCGGTCGCGGCCAGCAGCGCCTCCGCGGCCTGCCGGTTCCTCGCCAGCAGAGCGATCCTCTCCTGTGCGGCGAGGATACGGGCGAACGTGGTCCGGACGTCCCGTAGCAGCAGGCGCCGGGCCTCCGCCAGCTCCGCCTCGGAGCGGTCCAGCGCGGCCTGGGCACCCGCCATCCGGGCGGATCGCCGGCGGCCGGCGTACAGCCCCTGGGTCACGGTCGCGTCGAAGTCGAAAAAATCCGCTCCGGCGCGCCGGTATCCACCGGTGGCTTCCAGCACCGGATCTTCCTGGAATCGCCGGCCGGCCTGAACCTGCCGCGCCCGGGCCTCCTCGATCCGGCCCCGGGCCAGAATGGCGGTCCGCCCCTGGTCACGGGCGATCCCCATCGCCTCGTCGAGGGTCAGCACCCGCGCCGCCTTCTCCTGGCTCCACGCAGGAACGGCGCACAAAGGCAATAGCGGCAACGCGGCCCACGGCCACAGCCATCGGAATCTCATCGATCACCTCTCGCGAACGTACGGTCATATACCTCTCGCCTGTGCGGCGCGAGGCGTAAAGACGGAAGACCGGTTTCAGGCGAGAGAGGGCTTCGGGACGTGAAAGATATCGGGCGGATCGGCCGAGGGGCAGCGATCCACCGGCGGCTCGGCGGCGAGCGTTGTCGAGACGAGCGCCGGACCCACCCGAACCCCGGGCGTCAGGACGGAGGAGCCGGGAAGGCAGCAGGGACAGCCCTGGGAGGCACAGCAACCCTGGAGGGGGTCACAGTCCGGGCACGAGTCCGCCGCGATCACCACCGGCGCCAGGAGCGTCAGGACGATCATGAGAGCCGGAATCAGGAGCGCGGAGTGTCGTGCCACCCGCGAATCCTACAGTAGAATCCCGCCCGCCATGGAACCCGATCCAGATCCCCGCGCCGTCCTCGCCGCCACCGCCCGCCTCTTCTATGACCGGGGATGGATGTGGGGCACGGCGGGCAACCTCTCCCTGCGCCTGCCCGACGGCAGCTTCTGGATCACGGCCAGCGGCAAGGCGAAGGGGCGGCTTGCCGCGGCGGACTTCCTGCGCATCGCGCCCGGCGGCGAGGTGGTGGAGAAGGGCCGGCCGGACGACCGTCCATCCGCCGAGACGAGCCTGCACGACGCCATCTACCGCCTGGTACCCCAGGCCGGCGCCTGCTTCCACATCCACTCGATTCCGGGCAACGTCGCCGCCCGGCTGACCGAAGGAGGAGCGGAGGGCAACGACCTGCGCCTGCCGCCGCTCGAGATGCTCAAGGGCCTGGGCGTCTGGGATCAGGACCCGCACGTCTCGATCGCGGTCTTCCCCAACCATCTGCACGTGCCGAGGATCGCCGAGGAGCTGCTGGCCCGTTTCGCGGAGACGCCGCCGCGGGTCCCCGGCTTTTTGATCCGCGACCATGGCCTCACAACCTGGGGCCGCGACGCCGAGGCCGCTCTCCATCATGTGGAGCTCTTCGAGTACATCTTCGGCTACATCGCCGCCGCCCGGACGGCGGGGCTCAATCCCTAATCGATCACAATGCCCTTCAAGTCCTCCTCGGCCTGGGGAGACTTGATGCCCAGGTCCTCCATGGCTTCCACCAGCACCTTGGCCACCACGAGGTTGCGAAACCATTTCTTGTCGGACGGCACGACGTACCAGGGCGCCCACTTCTGGCTGGTGCGGCTGAGGATGTCCTCGTAGGCCTTCATGTACTCGTCCCAGTGGCCGCGGTCGACCAGATCGCCCTTGCGGAACTTCCACTGCTTGGCCGGATCGTCGAGACGGTCTTGAAGGCGCCGCTTCTGCTCCGCCTTGGAGATGTGGAGGAAGAACTTGAGCACCGTCGTGCCGGTCTCGGCGAGCATACGCTCGAAATCGTTGATCTGATCGAAGTGGCGGTGCCAGACCTCGGGCGGCTCGAGCTTGAGCACCCGCACCGGCAGGAGCTGCTCATAGTGGCTGCGGTTGAAGATCACCATCTCGCCCGCGCCGGGCACCTTGGAGTGGACCCGCCACAGAAAATCGTGATTCCGCTCCTCCTCGGTGGGAACCCCGAAGCCCACGGCCCGCACGCCCAGCGGATTGACGTTCTGGAACACGTGGCGGATGACGCCGTCCTTGCCGCTGGTGTCGATTCCCTGAAGGATGACGAGCACCCTGTGCTTGTGCTCAGCCCACATGGCCTCCTGCACCGTATCCAGACGTTTGCAGAGGTCCGGAATGAGCGTCTCCGCCTCCTTCTTGCCGCCCTTGAAGCCCTTGGTCGAGTCCGGTTTGAACTTCCGAAGATCGACCTCGCTGCCGGGTTCCACCCGAAATCTCTTCATTGCCTCTCCTTGGATCCACGAAAACAGAATCAGTCCTCAAGTCTATCCCTATCTCCGGGAAAAGGCCGTGCGATACTTCGCGCCGTGCCGACCTCCCCCCGCTCCGTGGTGCCGCTGCGCGAGGCCGTCCGGGTCTGGGCGAAGGTGGCGCTGCTCTCCTTCGGCGGCCCGGCGGGGCAGATCGCCGTCATGCACCGCACCCTGGTGGAGGAGAAGCGCTGGATCAGCGAGGAGCGCTTCCTCCACGCCCTCAACTACTGCATGCTGCTGCCGGGGCCCGAGGCGCAGCAACTCGCCATCTACATCGGCTGGCTGCTGAACCGCACGCTGGGCGGGGTGATCGCGGGCGTCCTCTTCGTCCTGCCGGGGTTCGCTTCCATCCTCGGGCTATCCATTCTGTACGCCGGCTTTCACGAGTCGAGCCTGGTCAACGCCGTGTTCTACGGCCTCAAGCCGGCGGTGGTGGCCGTCGTGGTGGAGGCCGTGGTGCGCATCGGACGGCGGGCGCTCAAGGACCGCTTCCGCGTGCTGCTCGCCGCGCTGTCCTTCGTAGCCATCTTCTTCTTCCAGGTTCCTTTTCCGGCGATCGTGGCCGTGGCGGCCCTCCTGGGTTGGATCGCGGGCCGGCGGGACCCGGCACCGGCCGTCCCCTCTCCCGCCGAGGGGACCGATCAGCCCATCGCGGACGCGGCGGCGGTGGCGCTGCGCCCATCGTGGTCCCGCGGCGTCAAGGTGCTGGCCGTTCATCTCGTCCTCTGGTGGGGGCCGGTGTTGATCCTGGCGCTCGCGCTGGGGCGCCGGCACGTGCTGGTGGAAGAAGGGGTTTTCTTCAGCAAGATGGCGGTGGTGACCTTCGGCGGCGCCTACGCGGCCCTCTCCTACGTGGCCCAGCACGCGGTGGAGGATCTCCACTGGCTGCGGCCGGGCGAGATGCTGGACGGCCTGGGGATGGCCGAGACCACGCCGGGGCCATTGATCATGGTCCTCCAGTTCGTGGGGTTTCTCGCCGCCTGGCGCCACGCCGCGCCGCTGTCGCCTCTGGCGGCGGCGATCGCGGGATCGGTGATCACCACCTGGGTGACCTTCGTTCCCTGCTTTCTGTGGATCTTCCTGGGCGCGCCCTACATCGAGGCCCTGCGGGGCAAAGCCGCGTTGACGGCCGCCCTCTCGGGCGTAACCGCCGCCGTGGTGGGAGTCATCCTCAACCTCGCCGTCTGGTTTTCGATCCACACCCTCTTCGCCCGGGTGGGGGAGGCGCGCGTCCTCGGCGCCAGAGTCCTGATCCCTGATCTGTCCACCCTCGATCCCGTCGCGCTGGTTCTCGCCGTGGCGGCGGCCGTGGCCCTGTTCCGTTTCAAGACCGGAATGATTGGCACGCTGCTGGCCTGCGCGGCGATTGGGGCGGTTTGGGCGCTGGTGCGGTAGAAGAGATTTCGATTCCTGTCCCGTAAAGCAGCGCGCAAGCACCCTTTCTCTGTAGGAGGCCCAATTTACGGATCGTCAGTCTTCACCCGAGGGGCTTTCTTTCTTCGGACGGAACTGTGCCGAAATCATTTTTCCCAACGATCCGCATTCGACGGCCCCCCCCTCCTGAGACTTTCAGGCCCTTCCTTTTTATTGCCGGCTGGTTTCCCGCGAAAGGCCGGCCGCCTCCGCTGTGGCTCGTCTGAGGCTCGTTCGCCATTCCCCGCCAGGTAGGAAGTCAGGCAACGATTCTCGTTCAACCAAGGAGAGGAACCATGAAAAAGGCAGTATTGATCACCGTTCTGTGTCTCGTCGTCGCAGTCCCGGCCATGGCCGCGAGCTTTGCCATCCGCAGCGGTATCGACGTCTGGACGACCAAGGCCGACGGCCGGACGCATTACGACTTCTCCAGCAACCCCATTCCCTCCGGCTTCTTCTGCGCCAACTCCACTGCGTTCTCCGACATCATCTTCTTCAAAGGCTCTCCCATCGCCACCGGCACGCCCGGCGCCCTGGGCCGGACCGATACGATCGTGCAGCGCCTCGACGATGTCGGGTTCGAGAAGAGCAATGTCGCGACCACCCGCATCCAGTTGCGGGCGCTGAGCCTGGTCAGCATGCTCCCGGTCAAGACCTCCTGCGGCTCGTTCGACGTCAAGGCGACGCTGGATGGCGATCAGCCGATCACCACCATGCGCATCTTCCGCGAGACGAAGAGCGGCGGCCGGTACGTGGCCCCCTTGTCGCTGAATGTGAAGATGGCGTTCACGCCCGTCGGCAACCCCTCGGCCCGCCCGCTGGTGCTGCGCAAGAACATCCAGTTCCGGCCTCAGCCGGGAGCCACGTGGACCAATCAGCCCTCGGCTGGCCTGGTGACCCATGAGGGCTTCGTGAAGGTCGACACCGACGGCGACGGCGTTCCGGACGCCTTCCTCGAAGGGACCACGGCCCACTTCTCAGCCGCCCGGGATCCTCTCGCCAAGGCTGCTGGTTGCCACTGTGCCGATGGTGCCTGCTCCGAGATGCATTGCACGGATGGCACCATCCTGCTACAGCAATCGCTGGAGTAGTCGAAGCACGACCCGGTTCCAACGGCCCGGCTTCGACGCCGGGCCGTTTTTCCCGGATCTAAATCCGGCTCTCCCGCAGGTTGGACACGTTCACCGCCGCCGGCGCCTCCTGGCGCAGCTCGGCAAGCCGGGCGAGCGTGTACGCGCCGACCGCCATCGAGACGTCGCGGACGGCGATGTCGAACAGGCCCAGGGTGCAGAGATTGACCGCGATGAGAATCAGCCAAGCGGCGGCGATCCAGGCTCCGATCCGCGTCCAGCGCGTGAGCACCAGCAGGCCGACGGCGATCTCGATGATCCCCACCACGTGCATGAAGGTCGGTGCCGACACCGGCAGCAGGTTCGCGACCCATGGGGCCAGGTACTTCGGCCAGTCCGTGAGCAGGTTGAAGAACTTGTCGAGCCCCGCAATCAGCGGGACCAGCCCATAGGTAAGCCACAGGGGCCGGTAGAGCGATTCCACGTTCGGGTTCGGTTGTGTCGTAGGCATCGGATTGTCCTCCTTTCACCAACAGAGTCACGAAGCCGGAGAACGTTACAAGCGAAGGCGAAGGAGGGGTTACGGGGCGCGCGTCCTGGTGCGATAGGCCTCGCCGGGCCCTTCCCCCTGTCAGCGCGGTCGTTCAGACCGCATCGAGTTACTGATGCAAATCCCACACCCAGGGGTTGCCCCACCCCGCCTCCCCGTCCCTGATACGATCCCCCCGCTCATGACGACCTCGCCACCCCCTGCCCTGCCTGACCGCGACCTGCTGCTCTGGATGTACGAGCGGATGGGGCTGATCCGCGAGTTTGAGGAACGGCTGAAGAGCCTTGTGGAGCGGGGGGTTCCGGTGGGGCCGGTTCACTTCTATACGGGGCAGGAGGCGGTGGCGGTGGGGGGTTGCGCGGCGCTTCGCCCTGGAGACTGGATCGCCTCGACGCATCGCGGCCACGGCCACTGCATCGCCAAGGGGGTGGATGTGAAGCCCATGATGGCCGAGCTTTACGGCAAGGCCACGGGGACCAACCGCGGCAAGGGCGGGTCGATGCACATCACGGACGTGCGGGTGGGGATGCTCGGGGTCAACCCCATCGTGGGCATGGGCGTGCCGCACGCCGTGGGCGCCGCCCTCTCGGCCCGGGTGCGCGGCACGGACGAGGTGGCCGTGGCCTTCTTCGGGGAGGGCGCGACGAGCATGGGCGTCGTCCATGAGGCGATGAACATGGCCGCCGTGTGGTCCCTGCCCGTGGTCTTCGTCTGCGAGAACAACGGCTATGCCCAGGCGACGCCGGTGGAGTACGCGGTGGCCGCCGATCGCATCTCGGATCGCGCGGCGGCCTATCGCATGCCGGGCGTCACGGTTGACGGGCAGGACGTGCTCGCAGTCTACGAGGCGGCGGGGGAGGCGGTGAGCCGGGGCCGGGCCGGCGGCGGGCCGAGCCTTGTCGAGTGCATGACGTATCGCTATCACGGCCATCACCAGGGCGACGAGACCCTGCGCTACCGCACGGCCGACGAGGAGCGGACGGCCCGTGAGCGCGACTGCCTGCGGCGGTTCCGGGAGGTTCTTTCGGCTCAAGGGGTCTTGGCCGAGGAGATGGAGAGCCTCGACGCTCGCAACCGGGAGCGGCTGGACGCGGCAATCGCCTTTGCCGAGGCGAGCCCTCTCCCCGGACCGGAGGAGCTTTTGACGAACGTGTATGTGGAGACTCCGTCTTGAGCACCGAGGTCGCGACCCGCGAGCTAACGTTCAGCCAGGCGATCAACGAGGCTTTGCGTCTCGCGATGCGCCGCGATCCCACGGTGATCGTGATGGGGGAGGACGTGGCGGGTGCAGCCGGACGCGCCCATCTCGGGCTCTCCGACGCCTGGGGCGGTCCGCTTCGCGCCACCCGGGGCCTGATCGGCGAGTTCGGGCCGCAGCGGGTGATCGATACGCCGATTTCCGAGATGGGCTTCGTCGGCGCCGCCGTGGGCGCGGCCATGACGGGGTTGCGGCCGGTGGTGGAGATCATGTTCGCGGATCTCATCGGTTGCTGCTATGACCAGATCATCAATCAGGCGGCGAAAATGCATTACATGATGGGCGGCCAGGTGAACCTGCCTCTCGTCATCCGCACCGCCTATGGCATGCACGGCTTCAAGCGCAGCTACGGCGGGGGCGCCGCGGCCCAGCACTCGCAGACGCTCTACGCCGTGCTCGCCCACGTTCCCGGGCTGAAAGTGATCGTTCCCTCGACGGCCTACAACGCCAAGGGGCTCACCCTCGCCGCAATCCGCGACAACGGGCCTGTGGTCGTGATGGAGCACAAGTTTCTCGGCAGCGCCGCCAAGGGGCACGTGCCGGAGGGGGAGTACGTCGTGCCCATCGGCAAGGCGGAGATCGTCCGCCCCGGCACGGACGTCACCCTGTGCGGCATCGGCCGCATGACGCACGTCTGCCTGGAGGCGGCGGATCTGCTGGCGGCCCGGGGCCGGAGCGCCGAAGTGGTGGACGTGCTGACCCTCGCGCCGCTCGACGAGGCGACGATTCTGGAGTCCGTCACCCGCACGCACCGTCTCGTGGTGGTGGACGAGGATACGCCGACCGCCTCGATGGCGCGCGATATCGCGGCCCGCGTCGCCGATAAAGGTTTCGACTGGCTCGACGCACCGATCAAGACCGTCACCGCTCCCGAGGCGCCCGTTCCCTTCGCCGCCGTTCTCGAAGCCCTCTACGCCCCGCAGGCCGCGAACGTCGTGGCGGCGGTGGACGAGCTTTTCGGTTAAGAGAGCTGATCCCGTGGCGCAGCGCATCGTCATGCCATCCTTCGGGATGTACACCGCCGAGGGAAACCTCGGCCGCTGGCTCGTTCCCGCCGGCTCCGTAGTTGAGGCGGGAGATCTCATCGTCGAGGTCGTCACCGAGAAGGCCACGTATGAGGTGGAGTCGCCCGGGGCCGGCATTCTTCATCCCGTCGCCGTCGAAGGAGAAAACCTGACGGTCGAGGGATTGATCGGCTGGCTTCTCGCCGAGGGCGAAACTCCTCCCGGCTCGGAGCCGGCGCCCGTCGAGCGGCTCAAGGCGAGCCCCATTGCACGGCGTCTGGCGGCGGAGAAGGGGATCGACCTCGCGGCTCTCTCCGGAAGCGGCCCGGGCGGGCGGATCGTGGAGGCGGACGTGTTGGCCGCGGCCTCGCCCGCACCGCGTGAGACCGCCTGGAAGATTCGCGAACGAATTCCCCTTGCAGGTACGCGAAAGACGATTGCGGAGCGTCTTCGTCGGACCGTGGACACGGTGGTCTCGCTGACTCTCACCCGCGAGGTCCGGGTGGACGCGCTGGTGGAGATGCGAAAAAACCTTGCCGTCTCCTGGGACGCGCTGCTCGTCAATCTCTTCGCCGAGTCGCTGCGGGAGCGGCCGGAGCTAAACGCGGTGATCGAGAACGGCGAGATCCTCCTTCTGGACGAGGTCCACGTGGGCTTCGCCGTTTCGCTCCCCGGCGGATTGGTGGTGCCGGTGGTGCGGAACGCGGATTCACGCCCGCTCTCGGAGATCGCCGCCGACATCCGCGAGCTGGCGGAGCGCGCGCGGGCCGGATCGCTCCGGCCGCAGGACGTCCTCGGCGGCACCTCGACGGTGACGAACCTCGGAGCGCACGGCGTCGACGCCTTCACCCCCGTGCTCAATCCGCCGCAATCGGCGATCCTCGGCGTCGGCCGCATCGCGCAACGGCCCGTCGTGGAAGATGGCCAGATTACCGTGGGTTGGACCTGTGTGCTGAGCCTCACCTTCGATCACCGGGTGACGGACGGCGCTCCGGCGGCGGACCTGCTGGCGGCGATGGCGCGGCGGATAGAAGAAAAACGGAGTTAGCTGGCCGGCGGGACGCCGGCGCTCCCAGGGAGAAAAACCAAGAATGCCTATTTCCGCTTCCGAGCTTGCACGACGCATCCGCCGCCATTCGGTGCTGATGACGAGCCGCGCGAACGCCTCGCACATCGGCTCGTCCCTATCCATGGCGGACCTGCTGGCCGTGCTCTATGGCGAGTTCCTGCGGTTCGATCCCGAGCGTCCGGATTGGCCGGATCGCGACCGTTTCATCCTCAGCAAAGGGCACGGCTGCGCCGCCCTCTATGCAGTACTCGCCGAAACGGGCTACTTTCCCGTCGAGCGGCTGGAAACCTTTTATCAGGACGGTTCGCCCCTCGCCGGGCACGCCACGCACAAGGATGTGGCGGGCGTCGAGGTCTCGACGGGCTCGCTCGGCCATGGCCTTTCGCTCGGCACCGGCATGGCGCTCGCGGGCAAGCGCGACGGCAGAGCTCATCGCGTGTGGGTGCTGCTGAGCGACGGCGAGTGCGACGAGGGCTCCACCTGGGAGCCGGCGCTCTTCGCTCCCCATCACCGGCTCGACAATTTGGTGGCGATGATCGACTACAACAAGATCCAGAGCTTCGGCACCGTCAAGGAAGTTCTGGACCTCGAGCCCCTTGCCGACAAGTGGCGCGCCTTCGGCTGGGGCGTCCGGGAGATCGACGGCCACGACCTCGACGCCATCCGCGAGGCGTTCGCCGCCGTGCCCTTCGTGCCGGACCGGCCGAGCTGCATCGTGGCCCATACGATCAAGGGCAAGGGCGTTGGCTACATGGAAAACCAGCTCCTCTGGCACTACCGGGCGCCGCGCGGCGCGGATCTCGAAACCGCCTTGCGCGAGATCGGGGAGGAATCGAAGTGAGGACGGCTTTTCTGGAAACCCTTTTCGAGCTCGCCAAGGCGGACGAGAGGATCGTCTTCCTCACCGGCGATCTCGGATTTTCCGTCATCGAGCCGTTCGCCCAAGCGCTTCCGAAGCAGTTCGTCAACGCGGGCGTCGCCGAGCAGAACATGACCGCCATCGCGGCCGGCATGGCTCTCTCGGGAAAGATCGCGCTCACCTACTCGATCGCGAACTTCCCGACGCTGCGCTGCCTGGAGCACATCCGCAACGACGTCTGCTATCACGAGGCGAACGTCAAGGTCGTGGCCGTGGGCGGCGGTTTCGCCTACGGCGCCCTGGGCGCGAGCCACCACGCGACCGAGGAGCTCGGCGTCATGCGCATGATGCCGGGAATGACCGTCGTGGCCCCCGCCGATCCCATCGAAGCGCGGCTCGCCACCCGGGCCATCGTGGCTCATCCCGGCCCGTGCTACATCCGGCTGGGCAAGGCGGGGGAGCCGAACGTCCACGAGGGACCCGTCGATTTTCAGCTCGGCCGCGCCATTCAACTACGTGACGGCAAGGACGTCACCCTCATCTCGACCGGCGGCATGCTCAAAACCGCCATGGGCGTGGCCCGCCGCCTCGCCGAGAGGGGTGTCGAGGCGCGGGTCCTCAGCATGCACACCCTGAAACCCCTGGATTCTGAAGCCATCCTCGCCGCGGCGCGGGAGACGGGCGCGGTGATCACCCTGGAGCAGCACAGCATCCTCGGCGGCCTCGGCAGCGCCGTGGCCGAGGTCCTCGCCGAGGCGGGCCTGCCCGTGAAGTTCAAGCGCATCGGTATCCCGTCGGCGTTCTCCCCCCGAGTGGGGAGCCAGCAGTATCTCGAAGAGCAGAACGGATTGGACGAGGCAGGGGTTTTGCGGGCGGTGGAGGCGGTGCTGGGGAGGTGAAGGACAGCGCCGCTGACCTTCGGCAACCTCCCCAGTCTTGACACCTTGACTACTTCGTTTTAGGGGTTGGGACCGGCTTCGTCAGCACCCTCGGAGGGCTGCAACCCACTTCGTCCGCCAGCTCCTGCGGAGTCTTCCTCCTCGCCTTGCTGAGGCGGAGGATCTGTTCCTGAAAGGGTCTCAGGTCCGGATAGTCAAAGATCTCGCAGCTGTCCATGTCGAACGCCTGCCCCGTGGTCTCGCTGATCGAGATGGAGCTGCGGATGCTGCCGTTGATGTAAAAGCCGATGCTCACGTAGCCATCGAGCAGAGGTTTTTCCGTCGAGCCCAGAACGTCGAAGTAGTACTTCCCGGTGTCCCTGATGTCGTAGCCCTCGTGCCGCGCGATCGTCTGCGCCACCCGGAGGGCGTCCGAGGTCGGGATGTGCATGATGATGCGCTCGGCCGGGGGCGCGCCGAGCAGGAGCAGGGTCAGCGCTATCGCGGGATTCACGGGCATTGCAGTCTCTCCGCTGTGGCAGTGATCGTTGCCGCGGTGTCCCTCACGAAGTTGGGATTTCCGTCCGGAGCCTTTCCAGGATTGAATCCGGCCCGAACCAAGGCCTGTGCGAACGCGGTAGGGTCCCTGACCTGGTTCACGAAGGTGCCATATTGAGCCGCGAAGGAACGGCCTGAGGCCAGGTACGAGGGGAACGCGGACATGGCGACTCCGCCGCCCGTGTGCCAAACGCCGTTCGCGAACGGTTCATGGGCGCCGCCATGAAGGCCGAAGAAGTTGTTGGCGCGGATCGCGGCGTTGCTGGCGCCCCACTTGGATTCGATGCCGGAAAGCCCGAGCACGTTCTGCGTCGGAACCCCAAGTTGCTGGGCGATCACCGCCGCGTCGTTCTGATGGGCATGAACGAAGCTGACGGCATTCACCGCGCGGCAGGCCTTGCTGTTCTTGTCTTTTGCGGGATGCGGGCGGTCCGAGGGTAGACCGTGCAGGGGCTCTTCCGAGCCGCCGCCGAAGATGCCTGTGCCCCGCTCCCCGCCGATGGCGGTCACACCGATCGATCCCGTGCACGAGAATCCGATGCAATCGTCGATCGGGTCCAAGCCGTCGGGATCGATGAGGTTCATGGGATTGTCCCGCACGTACGTGTACAGGTTGAAGCTCTGCGGCACGTTGGTCGTTCCGCGCACGGGATCGGTGCTGAGAAATCTGCCGGTCAGCGGGCTGTAGTGCCTGGCGTGCATGTTGTCCAGGTCGTCGCCGTCTCCCGCCAGGCTTGCGAGGTCGCGCTCCTGGCCGGCGAACTTCATGCGGTCGCCTTCCTGCAGGACGGTGAGCTCCTGGCCGAAGGGGTAGTAGCTGTGGAAACCCGTCTGGTTTCCGGCGAGGTTGGTCACCAGGCGCACGGAGCCGAGATGGTCCACGTCGAAGTGGCGCCGCTGGCCGCTGGAGAGATAGTTGGCGAGAAGCTCTCCGTCGCGGTAGATGTAGTCCTCGTAGCTGTTCCAGCCGAGGTGCGCGTCATACTGGCGCAGCACCTGGCCGTCGAGGTCCCTCAGTGTCCAGATCGAGCCGCTGCCGCCGGTGCGATAGCTCCAGAGACGTTCGTCGTCCGGGCCGTAGATGTAGATCCAGTCCTCGCTCCCCGATGTGTAGTGGACCAGTTGACTGAAGGCGTCGTACTGATAGGTGTTGCCGTTCCAGGAGGTGAGGTTGCCCGCGGCGTCGTAGCCGCCCCCCGTCAAACGGTTGGTCGCCGATGACGTTGGCGTGTTCACCAGCGAGGCGCCGGTCGTGACGCTCTGGATATTTCCGAAGTTGTCGTAGCTGTAGCTCTGCGAGCTTCCCGGCAGGTTCCCCTGCACGATGCGGCCGAGGCTGTCGTAGACATAGGTCGCCGTGCCAATGGATTTGATGTTGCCCGCGCCGTCGTAGCCGTAGGCGCCCGAGCTCCAGAGCGTGGTGGAGGCGGAGTTGACGGCGGTCATGCCGCCCGGGCGCGCCATGCCGGAGCCGTCGTTCTGCTGGCTGAAGAGCACGCCGTTCGAGTGCGGCACCTGATTGAGCAGGCCGTTCGAATAGTAGGTGATCTGGCTGACGCCGCCGGCCGTGCCGGTGTAGCCGGGCACGGTGGCCAGCCGGCCATAGGCATAGGTGTAGCTGATCGTGCGCGGGCTGTCCAGAGCCGTGCAGTCGCCGAAGACGCAGGTGGGGTAGGCGACGGTGGAGGGGAGGCCCAACCCGTCGTAGGTGTACGAGGTGGTGAACTTCTCCTGGTCCACGGCGTTGTAGATCAGTTGCCGCGTCTGGTCCGAGGCGCGGCCCTCGACGCCGCGGTAGGCGAAGGTGTCGCGCACCTCAGCCGTGGCATTGAACGGCGCTCCCACATAGTTGAAGCGGGAGGCCGAGGTCACCTTGCCCTTGCGCCAGTCGGTGCCGTTGGCGTCGGTGAGGTTCGCCGTCCCGTAGGTGAAGGTTTTGAGCACTCGCTGGAGGCCTGCCGTTTCCTTCGCCTGGGTCAGCCGTTCGGCCTGGTCGTAGGTGAACGTGAGATCGTGCTGGCTGTCGCCGTCCAGGCTGCGCAGGGCATGCCCGCGCGCGTCGTAGTTGAAGTAGGAGACGGTGCCGTTGCCGGCCGTGCCTTTCTCCGGATGCTGCTCGGAAAGCAGGAAGCCGCGAAGATCGTACGTAAAGAGGCGTTGCTGACCGCAGGTGTTCGTTCCCACTCCGGTGGCTCCCTGGCAGACTTTCACCAGCCGGCTGCCGACGTCGTAATCGTAGCGCGTCTTGACGTTGTTGGGCTCGGTCATCTCGTAGAGGCGGCCGTACCGGTCATAGATTTCGGTGGTGGAGGCGAACGTCTCCGACGCGGTGCTGGTGGCCACTTTGACGGTCCGCTGAACTTGCCGCGTTCCCTGATAGGCCAGGGTCACGTCATGAGATCCGCCGTCCGGTGGCCGCACGGTGCGGGGACGGCCGAAGGCGTCGAAATTGAGGAACGACGTGCCGAACGCCGAGCCCTGCTCGGAGACGTAGGTCTGCCATCCCAGGGCATTGTACGTCATGGTCCTGCCCTGGAACGTGCCGCTGGGCGGCATGCGCTCCTCCTGGCTGATCAGCCGGCCCCAATCGTCGAAACGCGATCGGAGGGACGTCACCTCCGTTCCAGTGACCGTGGCCTTGCGCGCGACGGTCCCCTGGGCGCGCACGCCCGCCGTGCAGGGTGAGGTGGAGGTCGCCGTGCAATAAGTGTAGGTCGTCAGCAGGTCGTCCGTGGGATCGATCGTGGTCAGGCGTCCCAGCGTGTCGAAGCTCAGGGTGGTCTGCTTGCCGGCGGCGTCCCGGCTGGCGCTGGGCAGGCCGGTGCTGGAATCGATCGTCAGGTCGAGGAGGTTGAGCGCCGTTCCCACCGTCACGGAGGTCTTCGAAAGCACGCCGCCCGCGTAGCTGTGCGTGCGCTGGTAGACGGGCGTGGGCGGCAGCGTCAGGCCGCAGGCGTTGACGGCGAGGGCCTGGGTGTCGCCGCCGTAGTTCGACTCCACGGTGAGGTTTCCCGCCGCGTCGTGCTGGTAGACCTGCAGGAGATCGTTGGCGTTCTCGGTCGAGCCGCTGATCTTGAGCACCCGGTAGCGCTGGAGGAATCCCGTGGACGCCTCGAAGCAGGGGATGCGGTACTGCGTCTTGCCGCTCTCCTGGTCCCAGGAGAACAGATAGATATTTAGCACCCAGGGAGAGGACGAGGGCCAGGGCACGTAGCCCGGCTGGCCGTAGGTGCCGGTAGACGTGTTGAAGTGCATGTGGCTCGAGTGGGCGTTGGTGCCCGGGAAGTTGCCGTTGGCATCCTGATGGCGGTAATGGCCCAGCCCGTCGAAATCGGACGAGGTCGTGTCGGCATAGGTTGCCGAGGGATCGTCGTTGAACTGGTTCCGCTGCGAGGCGAGGCGCTGATCGAGGCGGCCTCTCTCCGTGATCGATGGGTCGGTGCTCGGCGCATCGTGCTCGAAGCGGACGTACGTGGAACGCAGGAGGGTGCCCACGGAATCGAAGATCTGCGTGGAAAGAAAGCGGCCGTTGCCGTCGTTGCCGGCGTCGCGGCCCACCGGCAGGCCATACTCATAGACGCCTTCCGGGTCGGTGCAGTTGGCAACGCACACGGAGAAGTAGTGGGACGTCTTGTTGCCGAGCGGATCCGTGATGCTGTTGGTGAGCAGCTTCTCGTGCGCGGAGGTGCCGCCCGAGAGAGCGCTGTCGTACGTCCACTGGCCGACCGACGCGGAGGCCGCGTCCAGAAGGTTGCGCCGGCTCACTCCGGTCGTCTTCTGCCACGCCGACCAGCGGGTGGAGTCCGACGGAAACTTGTAAAGCTTGTAATCCCATTCGATCAACCCTTGCGTGGGCAGCCGCAGGTGGTTGATGAGGCCCGTCTTGCAAGGATTGTTGAAGTCGCCCGGCACGTTGAAGGCGTAATAGCTGGCCTTGGGCATGTCGTAGACCGAGCCGTCCGGCAGCACGAGCCGGGTCAGCAGCCAGGCCTGGTACGCGTCGGTTCCGCCGCAACCGGTGAGGGAAACGGGCGTGCCCGTGGTGCTCTGATCGTCGGTCGAGTCGTTGTAGATCAGCTTGTAGAGCGCCCGGGCGCCGCCGAAGGCCTGGAGGTCCACCTGGGTGACGACGCGCGGCTGCGCGGTCTGGCCGGTGTCGCGCAGGTCGATACGGTGGACTCGGCCCTGGCTGTCGGTGATCTGCCAGCGGTGAGCCGCCGAGGGAGTCACCGCCGAACAGCCCGGCACGCAGTCCTGATAGTCCACCTGGACGAAGTTGCCGAAGCGGTCCTGAATGCGGGTCAGATAGCCGTCGGTCAGCGAGCTGAACGTATGGACGGAGCCGTCGGGAAACTCGATCTGGCGGCTCGCGGTCTTCAGGCGCAGGTACGAGCCGTCCCGCGTGTACTCGACGCCGGAGGTCGCCGTCTCGCCCTCGTGCAGCGTCGGATAGAAAGTGTGGGTCGAGCCGTCCGCGGCCATGTAGGAGTTGCGGAAGAAATCGGGCGACGGCGAGCTGCCGAGCTCGAGCTTCGGCGGGTTGATCCGGCCGAGGTGGAGCGACCAGCCGAGGCCCGCGTTGGCGGCGCGCGCCGGAATGGTTTTCGTCGTATCGTCGAAGGTCTGATTCTCCCAGACCTGGCTGTTGTACACCAGGTTCAATTGATACGAGAGGCTCGCGTTGACGGGATAGGTCAAGCCGACCGGCAACTGGATGGTCAAATTGCCGTTGAAAGGATTGACGGTGTCGATGTCCGTGCCCCCGGGGGCACTCAACCCTTTCGCGATATTGGGATGCTCCTGGGCCAGGGTGCCCAAGGCGCCGAGGACGGACAAACCGATGGCGATGCCCAACGACTTCATTCCCATTCTTCGACCCATGAGATCTCCTTGCCGCCTCGCCGGTTCCGGCGTGGCGGAAATCGGGTTTGCGTCAGTTTCTTGCAGCGAAGGATTTGGACCTACGGCCAGCAAGGACGACAGACGGCAGCACGCTTCCAACCGCTCGGGTCGGGGAGGAGCTGCGGTCCGAGTCTCAGGGTAACGTAGGCATCTAACGGGTTGATATAACGATCTTGCTATCTTCGTCGCGGTCTTCGGCCTTCTCGGCCCGCGAGGCGATCACTCCGGAGGAGAGAGCCGGGCGAAGACGCGCTCCACAACCCGGTCACAGCGGGCGCCGTCGAAGAGGTAGAGCTGGCGTACCTCACGGCCGATCCGCTCGTCCAGCGTCTGCCGCAGGTTGCGCTTGGCTCGGTGCAGGCGAACCCTCACATTTTCCGCCGTGAGAGCGAGAGCCTCGGCGGTCTGCTCGGTCGAGAGCCCTTCGACCTCGCGCAGGCAGAAGACGGACCTCAGGGGATCCGGGAGGAGCTCGATCGCCGCCAGGAGCAGGGCTTGGAGCTCGCGGTTCCCCGCCTGCTGCTCGGGACCGGGAGTCTCCGCGGGTGGATCCGGGGGCTCGCCGCCGGAGGAAGGGACGAGCCGCCAGCGTTTCCGGGAGCGGGCCAGCGCCTCGTGACAGGCGATGCGGGTGAGCCAGGTGGCGAACAGGGCCTCGCCGCGGAACGTGGCCAGCTCACGAAAAGCCCGCAGGTAAGCCTCCTGCATGACGTCTTCGGCCTCCGCGGCATCGGTCAGGATGCCGCGGGCGACGCGAAAGAGCCGCTGGTTGTAGCGGCGCATGAGGATCTCGAACAGCGAGGTGTCCCCTGCCAGCACGCGCGTCACCACCTCCTCGTCGGAGAGGGTGGTGAGCGCGGGGGCAGGGGCGGTCGGGGCGAGGGCGGGCCGGCTCATTCTCTCGATTCCATGGCTCGATTCCATCCGCTCAAGTCTACGTCCGGCTCTCCCGGCATGGGAATGCCTCCTTTCGCCTGAACAGAGTCGCGAGCCGCGAAAACGTTACACGCGCCGGCACGGTCCCGGAAAGTTTTGACAGCGAAGGGCCTGGGCGCGTACCCTGCCCGGGACCCTGTAGCAATTTGCCGGACACGGACCTGCCCCGGCCGCTTGGGCGAAAGGAGCCTCGAATGAAGGCCACGGCGCTGACGACCCTGCTGCTCACCACGTTCCTGACCGTCTCACCGGCTCTGGCCGAGACGAAAGCGGGCTCCGCCGGCGCCCCTCCGGCGATCGCCCTGGTCGGCGGCACGATTCTCGACGTATCCAATGCCGGCCGGTCCAGCTCCGACGTTCAGGACGGCGTCGTCGTTCTTCGCGGCGGCACCATCGTGGCGGCCGGCCCGCGCAAGAGCGTCAAGATTCCCGCGGGTGCCCGGCGCATCGACGTCACCGGCAAGTACATCGTGCCCGGGCTTGCCGACAGCTTCGGCGCCCTGGGCAAGCAGGCCCACGCCAACGCCTACCTCTATATGGGAGTGACCTCTCTGGTGGGCATCGACGGGCCGAGACGCCCGGACCTCTTCCTGAAGGCCAACCCGAGCCCGCGCATCTACCCGATGGGCATCGTCGGCTACGCGCAGCGGGGCGGCGCGCTCGCGCTCTCGACGGAAGCGGAGCTCTCCCAGGAGATCGAGACCGCCGCCCTACGTGGCACCAAAGTGGTGATGGTCCATTACCCGATCACGCCGGATCGCACGGCGCAGATCGTCAGGAAAGCGCGCGAGATGGGCCTGGGGACCATCGGGGAGCTCGGCATGACGCCCTACGGAGAGGCGATCCTCGCCGGCGTCGACGCCTTTGTGCATACCGAGCGGTACTCGATTCCCATCGCACCGCCCGAGCTGCGCCAGGCGATGGCGAAGGCCCCCTTCAGCCAGCAGCCGAACTTTGACTTCCACAAGCTGCTGATGAGCATCAGCCCCGACGATCCGGGGCTGAGCCAGAACGCCAGGCTTCTGGCCGCGAGCCCCGTGTCGCTCATTCCCACCCTGAGCCTGTCGTACCTGGATCTTCCGGACCATCGCAACCCATGGCGGGAACCGGCCGCGAAGATCATCGATCCGAAAGACATCTTCATGCCAGCCAACCCCTTGACCGGCCAGGTCGACGGGCAACAGGGCACTCCGATGGGTGCCCGCTTCGCTCAGCTCGCTCAGTGCTTGCTACGGGTGGAGGAGTCCTACAGGCGGGCGGGAGCCAAGTATCTCGCCGGCAGCGGGACGACCGCTTTCGGCACCCTCCCCGGTGTCTCCCTGCACACCGAGCTCGAGCTGCTGGCCCGGGTCGGCCTGCCGCCGCGGCAGGTGCTCGCCGCGGCCACCAGCAACTTCGGCGAGACCTTCCATTGGAAAGCCATGGGCCAGGTAAAAGCCGGCTACAACGCCGATCTCCTGGTGCTGAACGCGAATCCGCTGCTGGGGATCGAGAACCTGAAAAACATTCATAGCGTCATCCTGAACGGCGAGATCCTCGACCGGGAGAAGCTGCTGGCGAACCCTCGGTGAAAAGCTTTCCGCGTGGCTCCCAGGCCGCCAGCCCTGGGGGCTCCTCCGGATGCCCTCGTGACCTCGGGTGTCCTCGGCCGTTTCCCGCGACCGCGCGGGCTCGGTCCTTGCAGCGTCGTCGATGGCAAGGAGGTCCGCCATGGACGACTCGGAAAAGACCTACGGTTACAGCGAAGACATCTATCACGGCACCAGGCACGGCAAGGACGCCGAGAAGAGCTACGAGTACGGCCCGGAAGACCCCGTCACCGGCGAAGGGGAAGGCAGCGAGCTGAGCCCCGAGGAGGAAGCGATCCACGTCAACGGTCCTCGTGACGACGATGCGGTCTCCAAGGCCGGCACGGAAAAGTATGACTACGGGCGGGAAGGCGGCACCGGCAGCGCCTCCGTGGATTCGTTCACCTGGGACTTGTCGACGGACGACGTAGAGAAAGAGCCGGCGGCGAAGAAGTGAAAGATTCCGCCCGGCGATTCGTTGCCGGGCGGCACAGGCCCCCTTCCCGGGGCCTGCTATGATCGCATCTCGTTCCTTCGAGACGCGACATCCATGGCCCGCATCCTCCACCTCCCCGATCATCTCGTCAGCCAGATCGCCGCCGGCGAGGTGGTGGAGCGGCCGGCTTCCGTGGTCAAGGAGCTGGTGGAGAACGCCCTGGATGCCGGAGCCTCTCTCGTCGAGATCCAGCTCGACGGCGGCGGCAAGGTGCGGATCGAGGTGGCGGACGACGGCATCGGCATGGGACGGGACGACTCCCTTTCCGCCTTCGACCGCCACGCCACCAGCAAGATTTCCAGCTTCGAGGACCTCGAACGGGTGGCCACGCTCGGCTTTCGCGGCGAGGCCCTGGCCACCATCGCCGCCGTCTCCCGGGTCGAGCTGACCACGGCGGAGCAGCCGGGCGAGGGGCACCGGGTGTCCATTGAAGGCGGCCGCGTCCGCGTGGCCGAGCCGTTCTCGCGGCCCCGGGGAACGACGATCGAGGCCCGGTCGCTGTTTTTCAATGTCCCGGCCCGCCGGAAGTTCCTCAAGGCCTCGCAGACCGAGCTTCGCCGCTGTCTGGAGGTCGTCCAGGGGTATGCCCTGGCGCGGCCGGACGTGCGGTTTCAGGTCGGGCACGAGGGCCGGGAGCTGCTGGACGCCCTGCCGGCTCCCGGCACGCCCGCCGGATCGCGCGAGCGCATCGGACAGATCTTCGGCAACACCTTCGCGGCACAGCTCGCGGAGATTCCAGCGGGACCGGTCCAGGACGGGGAGGCCATTCGCGGCTTCGTGGGCACGCCCGAGACGGCCCGGGGACGGCGCTACTTCGTCTATGTGAACGGCCGGCTGATCCGCGACCGCGCGGTGATGGCCAACTTCTATCGCGCCGTCCGCGACGAGTGGAAGAGCGAGGACTTCCCGGCGCTCTTTCTCTTCCTCGACGTGCCGCCGGAGGAGGTGGACGTCAACGTCCATCCCCAGAAGGCCGAGGTCCGCTTCCGCGATCCCAGCCTGCTCGACCGCGTCTACGACGCTCTGCGCCGCGGCCTGGAGCACTCCCGGGGCGAGGAGGCGGCTCCGCTCCGGCCCCCCGCGTCCGAGCCCTACGTTCAATTCGCCTGGCAGGGGCTAGGAGAGCAGCGCTCCGCGGAGGCCCCGAACGGCGAACCGCCCAGCTTCGCGAGAAGCGGTCCGCCCTATCCCACGTCCGTGGAGCTTCCGGTCACGCCAACACGGCTGGCGACCCCGTCCTACGCGCCCATCGAGCGTCCGATGGTCCCCCTTTCCGGCCGCCATGGCGAGGTCCGGCCGTTCCGGCTCCTGGGGCAGTACAAGGGGACGCTGATCCTGCTCGAAGGGCCGGACGGCCTCTATCTGATCGATCAGCACGTGGCCCACGAGCGCATTCTGTACGAGAGGTTGCGGCGCTCGCTGGCGGCGGAGCGGGCGCCGGTGCAGCATCTGCTGACGCCGGTCCTCCTCGACTTCGCCCCGGCGGAGCGTCTGCGCGTGCTGGAGCTGGCGCCCGGCCTCGAAGAGCATGGTTTCGGAATCACCGGCCTTTCCGGCAACACCCTGGCGCTGACCTCCGTGCCCGGCGTGCTCTCGGCCGACGCCGCGGAGGCCTTGCTGCGAAGCCTGGCCGCGGACTCGGGCGATGGAGCGGGTGGCCCGGCGGACCTCTCCCGGCGCATCCTCGAATCCCTGGCCGCCAGCATGGCCTGCAAAGCGGCGATCAAGATGCACCATCCCCTCTCGGCGCCCGAGATGGAAGCGCTGATGGCGGAGCTGTTCGTGGCCGAGCAGCCCTACGCCTGCCCCCATGGCCGGCCCATCGTCCTCCAGATGACCGACTCGGATCTGGAGCGGCGGTTCGGGCGGCGGTGAGGGGGAGGTCAGCCGGCGACCAAGGGGACGTTCACTTCTTCCGCCGTCCCTCCATCTCCCAAACCGCCGCGAAGCGCAGAAGGTACGGATAGGGCGGATCGACCCACAGCGCCACCGGCGGCTCGCCGAGGTCGGAGGCGAGGACGGCCGCTTCGTCGGCGAAGTAGGTTTGCTCGATCCCTTCCAGGCGCGCCTGATGGAGGAGGATGAGGCTCTCCGCGGTGTCCTTCTCCTGGAAGGCCACGCGGGCCAGCAGCAGCGAGCGCACGCCGAGAAGCTCGGGCTGGGAGGCGATCTGACTGGCGAACTGGCGCAGATCCGGAATGGGAGTCTCTCCCAGGCGAAGCGCCAGCAGCTCGAGGCCGATTCGCGGCTCGATCGTCCTGGGGTCGTCGGCCGCCATCAGGCGCCGGGCCTCGGCCAGCCGCCGGTCGCGCCCCGCCAGGTCGCCCCGGCGCTGCGCCAGATAGGCTCCCAGGCCGAGCGCTTCCGTCGCTTCGCTCCGATTCAGCCTTCCGGGTTCGGCGGCGAACTTGTCGAGCCACAGCGCGGCGCCCGCGGGATCGCCGCTCTCCTAGGCGGTGATCCCGGCGAGGAGCTCGGCGTCCGTCGCCAGGTCCGGCTGGTTTCGCTGAGTGGCCTCCTCGACGGCGTGCTCCAGCTCCTTGCGCGCCTCGGCCGGCCGGTGCTGGCTCCTGCGGATCCGCCCGCGCACGAAGGAGGCGAGGGCCTCGTCGTCTTCGAGCCGTCCCGCCCGAAGATCGCGGTCGGCTCCCTCGGTGTCGCCCAGGGAAGCGCGATCGGCCAGCACGAGGGCGAGGCCCCGCTGGCTGAGCGAGCGGACCGGAATGCGCTGCAGGTCGGCGAGCGCCGCCGCCCGCTCGCGGCGCGCCAGATGATAGTGGGCGCGGGCCAGGCGGAGAGCCCAGGCGCCCGGGCGGATATCCAGAAGGGCCGAAAGCGTCGCCACCGACTCGGGGTTCTCGCTCACCCGCGAGAGGCCGGCGTAATGCACCAGGAGCCGCTGATAGGCCGAGGCGTTCGGCGGCAGGCGGCGCTCGGCCTCGGTGGCCCAGTTTTCGGCCTGGCTGCCGAGCTCCCCGAGCGCCAGCAGGGTCGCGGGGATCGGAGTCGTGCGGTCGGTGCGGTACGCCGTTTCGAGCAGGGTGCGGGCGCGCAGCCGGTCGCCCTCGCCCCGAATGACGATGGCCCGGCGGATCAGCTCCGTCGTGTCCTCCCGGTTCGTCCCGAGGTCCGATCGCCTGAGGGCATATCCCGAATCCAGGATCTGCGCCGGGCGCCAGACGGTCCAGAACAGCACCGTCCCCACCGCGATGAGCAAGGAGGCCAGCGCGACGGCAAGGATCATGCGACGCTGTCGCGCCGCCGGACGATCGAAGGCCCTCGGAGTCGGCGCGGGCGGCTGGGGAGCCGCGAGCGCCACGATCTCCACGGTGGTCGCAGGCTCCGGCTGCGGCGGAGCCGGGCGCGGAGCGGCCGGGGCCGGCTCCGCGAGGACCGGCTCCACCGCGGCGTCGAGCCGGAAGCCGACTCCCCGGACGGTGCGCAGCGCCCCGCCGCTCGCTCCCAGGGTGCCGCGCAGCCGGTGAGCGATCTGCGTCAGCGACTCGTCCGAGGGTACGGCGGACTCCGGCCACAGCCGCTCCAGGATCTCCGTGCGCTCGACCACCGCACCCCGAGCCTCACAAAGCAGGAGGAGGAGCTGGAAGACCAGAGGCCGGCAGGCCACCTCCTCACCGCCCACGAAGACCGACCGCCGGAGAGCGTCGACCTGGACCTCTCCGAACCGGTACCCGCTGGGGCGGGGCGGGCTCGAATCCTGGGGGCTCATCAAAGCCTGATTATTCTATCTGGTAAGGGAACGATAACGTGGCGATCAGGCTCCGGCAGACCGGCCTGGGATGGAATGAGGGCCTGTTGACCCGATACACCGCCGCTCGCGGTCCGGGGTTTGCTCCTAGGAGGGCCCTAAAGGAGCTTATGTTATGAAGCGTATCGTTCTGCTGCTGCTCGCCGCAATCGCCGTCAGCGCCTGCAATGGGAGCCATCACAGCAGCCCAACGGACCCCGGCATCGCGCCCATCATCACCAACCTGAAGGTGTTCGGGTTCCAGCGGGTGGATGCGACCACGGGGGCCCTGCCTCTGACCTTCGAGTTCGCCGATCCGGATGGCGACATCGACCGCTCCATCGTGACGTTTTCCAATGGCGCCGCCAACAACCCCATTCGCTCCATCGCCGGGCAGAAGTCGGGTACGGCCAGCCTGGTTCAGGCCGTCCTCCTGCCTGACCCCACCGCCAGAGAGCTGGACTTCACCGTCAAGCTCGTCGACGCCAAGGGCAATGTCTCGAACACCGTCTCGGGGAAGGTGACTCTCTAGGCGGCCGGGGAGGAGAGGGAGCGCCAAAAAGGCGGTGTTGAGCCGGCTTAATCGTCGCCCGCCAAGGGCTTGGCAGTGAGCCATCGATACCGCCGGCACGGCCCCGCCCGGGCATAAATGCCGGGGCTAGTTAATGGCGCCCCCTGAAGGGGACTTAAAGCCGGATTCATCCGGCGTCATCAACTAGCCCCGGCATTTATGCCCGGGCGGAGGTGCGCACCTGCAATCCCTTCATTCATGCGCCGCGGGTGCGGACCTGCAGGCTTTGCTCCCTCTTCTCCCGGGAAGGGGGATGGAGTGGTCGGGAGAAGAGGGCCGGGGTGATGAGGGTCTTGGGTGGGGGCCGAAGGGACACTGCCGGCCGGGTGCTAGCATCTGCCCATGGTTTTCGGCCGCCGTCCCGCCACCCCTCTCGAAGAACGCCTCGGGTACCGCTTCAAGCGGCTCGATCTGCTGGAGCTTGCGGTCACCCACCGTTCCTGGGCCAACGAGCGCGGCATCCCCGAGCACTATGAGCGCCTGGAGTTCCTGGGCGACTCCGTCCTCGGCCTCCTCAGCGCCGAGTGGCTCTACGTCCGCTACCCGGAGCTGCCGGAGGGGGAGCTTTCGAAGCTCAAGGCGCAGCTCGTCAGCCGTCCGTCCCTGGCCCGACACGCCGAGGAGATCGAGCTGGGCACGACGCTCAAGATCGGAGTGGGGGAGGACCGCTCGGGCGGCCGCACCAAGGCGTCCCTCCTCGCCGACTCGATGGAGGCGGTGATCGGCGCCCTCTATCTCGACGGCGGCCTGGAGGCGGCCCGCAAGGTCGTCGAGCCCCTGCTGACAGGCTCCTATGAGGATCGGACGAACAAGGCGCTGACCGATTCCAAGACCCAGCTCCAGGAGGTCTCCCAGGCCTTGGGCTGGGATCTGCCGGAGTACCGGCTGACCGCGGCCTCGGGGCCGGACCACAACAAGGTCTTCGTGGTGGAGTGCTGGCTGGCTGGAGAGCTCGGCGGCACCGGCGAGGGGCCGAGCAAGAAGATCGCCGAGCAGCGGGCGGCGGCCGACGCCCTCTCCAGGCTGCCGGACTTGCCGGTGAAGTAGAGTACAATCCCGCCCCCATGAGCCAGGATACTCCCACTCCCGTCACTTCGATTCGTGAGCTGTCCCAGAACGTCGGCCAGGAGGTCGAGCTGTCGGGATGGATCGACAATAAGCGTTCCAGCGGCAAGATCGCCTTCCTCCAGGTGCGCACCGCCGGCGGCGTCGTGCAGGCCGTGGCCGGCCGCAAAGATGTGCCCGAAGAGACCTGGGCGGACATCGAGCGCGTCACCCAGGAGTCCACCGTCCGGGTCCGCGGCACCGTCAAGGAGGACAAGCGCTCCCCGATCGGCGTCGAGATCCAGGCCAGCGGCTTCGAGATCCTGAGCCTCACCCAGGACTATCCCATCACGCCCAAGGAGCACGGCACGGCGTTCCTCATGGAGCACCGCCACCTGTGGCTGCGCTCCAGCCGGCAGCGCGCCGCCCTCCGGGTGCGCAGCGAGGTGGAGCAGGGCATCCGCGACTTCTTCTACGAGCGGCAGTTCACCCTCATCGACTCGCCCATCCTCACGCCCGCCGCCTGCGAGGGGACCTCGAACCTGTTCGAGACCGACTACTTCGGCGACAAGGCCTACCTCTCGCAGAGCGGCCAGCTCTACCTGGAGCCGGCCGCCGCGGCTCTCGGCAAGGTCTATTGCTTCGGCCCCACCTTCCGCGCCGAGAAGTCCAAAACCCGCCGCCACCTGATGGAGTTCTGGATGGTCGAGCCCGAGGTGGCCTTCCTGGAGTTCGAGGGTCTCTGCGCGCTCACCGAGGAGTTCGTGGGCTATCTCGTGGCGCGCATCCTCGACCGCTCGCGGGAGGACCTCAAGGCGCTGGAGCGCGACACCGCCAAGCTGGAGAAGATCGTGCCGCCCTTCCCGCGCATCACCTACACCGAGGCCGTCGCGATCCTCAACCGCGAGGGCAACCCGATCCAGTGGGGCGACGACTTCGGCGGCGACGAGGAGACCATCCTCGCCAGCCAGTTCGACAAGCCGGTGATGGTGACCCGCTTCCCGGCGTCGTTCAAGGCCTTCTACATGCAGCCCGACCCGGAGAATCCGGACACCGTGCTGGGCCTCGACCTGCTGGCGCCCGAGGGTTACGGCGAGATCATCGGCGGCAGCCAGAGGATTCACGACCACGACCTGCTGCTCGCGCGCATCCAGCAGCACAACCTCCCCGTCGAGGCGTTCCAGTGGTATCTTGACGTCCGTAAATACGGGGCGTTCCCCCACAGCGGCTTCGGCATGGGCATCGAGCGGTTCGTCGCCTGGATGACCGGCCTGACTCACCTGCGGGAGACGATTCCGTATCCGCGGATGCTGTACAAGATCTATCCCTGATGTCTCTTTAGGAGCACGGGCACGCCGAAGCCGGGGCGGTTCCTCACCTGGGCGTCCCTCGGGGCGCTGATCCTGATCTGGGGCACCACCTGGGCGGTCATCCGGGTGGGCCTGCGGGGGCTGCCGCCGTTCACCGGCGTGGCGCTGCGCTTCGCCATCGCCTCGGCGGCGCTGCTGGCCCTCGCCCCCGTCTTCGGCGTCAAGCTGGGGCGCAGCCGCACCGAGCGCTGGCTCTGGGGGGCGAACGCCTCTTGCACCTTCATCATCCCTTACAGCGTCCTCTACTGGGCGGAGCAGACGGTGCCCTCGGGCCTCTGCGCGGTGATCTTCTCAACCTTCCCGCTGCTGACGGCGCTCATGGCGCATTTCGTCTTGCCGGCCGAGCGGCTGACCTTCCGCAGCATCGCAGGCATCCTCGTGGGCTTCGCCGGCATCGCGGTGATCTTCTCCTCCGATTTCCAGGCCTTGGGTGGCAGCCAGGTGGCGAGGGCAGCGGCCATCCTGCTGATCTCGCCCCTCTTCGCGGCGCTGGGCAACGTCACCGTGAAGCGTTGGGGAGGCAACCTCCATCCGCTCTCGACGGCGGCCGTGCCGATGGCGATCACCGCCGTGGTGACAGGCGCCGCGGCCCTGCTGACCGAGAGCCACCTGCCCGTCACCTGGAGCTCGGCCTCGGTCCTCTCGATCCTCTACCTGGGATTGATCGGCTCCGCCTTTCCCTTCACCATCTACTTCTGGCTCCTCCGGCACCAGTCGGCCACGAACCTGTCGATGATCAACTACGCCACCCCCGTCCTGGCCGTGATCGTAGGCAGCCTCTTCATGAGAGAGGCCTTCCCGGCAAGAATCCTCGCCGGCTCCGCGCTGGTGCTGGTGGGAGTGGCCTTGGCGGTGACCAGGGTTGGACAGAAGGCCGCGCAGCCAGCGTTGGTGGAGGAGGGGAGCCCGTAGAGGCTTCCCCTTCTCTGGACCAGCGTCACCCGAAGTGATGATTCTTCGCTATTTCGGCGAAGATCACCCGTTTGGGTGACGCGAGGACCTGAGGTAAGGCCGCTAGAATCGGCCGTCCTCAACCCCTCAGGAGTCGCGAATGCGACCCCTACCTCACGACCTGAACAAGGAGAACGGCGATGCGAAAGGCGATTTTGGCGATCATCCTGGCCTCGATTCTCGTGACCGGAGGGATCCATGCAGCGACTCCCAGGACTCCAAAGCCGGATGTCGGACCGGGGCGCGTCGCCTGGTTCGACATCACCACGACCAGCATGCCGCGGTCCAAGGATTTCTATGGGAAGCTCTTCGACTGGCAATTTACCTCGATCCAGGGCACGGATCTGGCGGTCGAGATCGTCGCGGGCGGCACGGAGATCGGGACGCTACGCGTCGCGGAGGGCAAAATCTCCGCCTTCGACGGAGTGGTCTATGTCCAGGTGACCGACATCCAAGGCAGTTGCAAGAAAGCGAAGGAGTTGGGGGGAACCATCCCGCCTGGCTTCCCCTTCAACCTGCAGGACGGCATCGGAGCCATCGCCCTGGTCGTCGATCCAGCCGGCCACCCGGTTGGCCTCTACTCGAGAACCCCGCTCCCCCCGGAGCCCTCCCCGGCCAAGTGAGGGTTCCGACTCGGTCCGGAACTGCCCGGGGCCCGCGGTGTAGCGACTGCCGAGACAGGAGAGAGAGTCGCCCCCGTCGTCGCGAGTGTTGGCGAATCGCACAGATATCGGTGTCAGGACGGCCCAAGGGGTCGTGATTCTTCAGCCCAGGGTCTCGCCCTGGGTGCCAGGCCGGGTCAAGAGGTGCGGCCTGAAGGGCCGCGATACTGGGGGCAAGGGAGCCAGGCGACGTCACCAGGCCACAAAGCTCAGAGTGAGGTTCGGCTTCACTGGACAGAGGCGCGGTATATTGCTACCATGCAATAGATGAAGGCCTCGCTCCTTGCGCGATCCAAAGAAGTTCGCGACGACGGGTCCATCGTCGAAGTAGTCATCTGGGAGGTTCCGGAGCCCGTACCGCCGTGCGTTCATCGCTTCAAGTACCGCCTGTTCTACGGTACCCCCAGCGAGGAGCGCGTTCGGTACGACAACGAACGAGGGAAGGGTGATCATCGGCATGTCGCTGGTAAGGAAGAATCCTACGTCTTCACCTCCATCGACCGCCTGCTGGATGCCTTCGAACGTAGTATCCAAGACTGGAGCTCGTCATGAAAGCCATCATTGAGGTCGCCAAGTCTGGATCAGCCGTCCGTGCTGCGCGGCAACAGGTTGCGGAGGCGCGCCGCGGAAAATCACCAGACTTTCGGCTCAGCTTTGAATCAGCAAAGTCACTGTTTGCAGACCTTACGCCTGCCCGCGTCGACCTGATGGCTACGCTTCGAAGAGTTGGGCCATGCAGCGTCTATGCTCTGGCAAAGGCGGCTGAGCGAAACTACTCGAACGTACACACCGATATCGCCCGCCTTGAGGTGCTGGGACTGGTCGAACGCACAGAGGAAGGCACGGTTTCAGTTCCGTATGAGTCTGTAGAGATTCTTGTCCCACTCGCGCAAGTAGCGTAAGGTGATGCCGAACCCCTCGCTCAAGCGGAGAGCCAAGGTGTGGCGCCGTTGTCTCCCAGCCGATTATCGCTCCCCGTTGGGGCGCCGGGCGTGGTTGCCGGGTTACCCAGAACGTTGGGCCCGGACTACATAGGTGCCAGCGACTTGTTAGCTCTGGGGCTGATCGGCTCCGCCTTTCCTTTCACCATCTACTTCTGGCTCCTCCGGCACCAGTCGGCCACGAACATGGCGATGATCAACTACGCGACCCCGTCCTCGCCGTCATCGTGGGCAGCCTCTTCATGGGAGAGGCCTTCCCGGCAAGAATCCTCGCCGGCTCCGCGCTGGTGCTGATCGGCGTGGCCCTGGCGGTGACCAGGGTCGGACAGAAGGCCGCGCAGCGGGCGTTGGTGGAGGAGGGGAGCCCGTAGGTGATCCGTTGTCTCGGGGTAGTTCTTCGATGCCACCCGTCTCATCTCATGGCCACAACCTGTCAGACCCCATCATCCTCCCCGCCCCCACTGTAGAGACGCCCAAAGGGTAGCGCGAGCTACCCCGTGGGGCGTCTCCGAACGCGGCGATCTCTTCAAGAAGCGAGAATCTTTCGCGGGCACCCTCTTCGATGAGGAGTTTTCCCGTCGCGTCGCGGCAATGAACGCGCACTTCGCGGTGATAAGAGATTCCATCGCGGTCTTGGGATGCACTCATTGCCGCCTAGCCGTGCGATGTTAGGTTGGTACATGCATACTGGCCCAGCGCTTTCTACACCTTTACCTGAGTGCGAGATGCGCCGCAACGGACATCTTACCCTTCTCGGCTCAGCTATAAATGCCGAACTAGACAAAGTTCTGACCATATCTGGAAAGGTCGATTTGTCTACGCTCAGAAGCGATGGAAACGGTAAGATCCAATTTAACGCACGACCTTGGACGAGGCGGTAGGATTGCCTCGCATCTGTCCAGGGCAGAGAGGCCATACATACCCTGGTACATACAAGGTATGTAGAGGCTCCGCCTGAGGCGGCCGGCCGAAGCCCCATGCGGGGTTTCAAAAAGTGGCTCCCCACCGCTGTCGTGCTGAGCCGACTCGCGGTGTTTCTGCTATCGGGTCTTCTCTCCCTATCGGTCGGTCCTTCGACCAAACCCGCTAGTCGGGACCACCGGCCTCGAAACTCGGCCTTTCCGACAGCGGCGGGGGGAACTGGCCGCCGAAGGTCCGGCGCCGGAGCGCCGCCCAACTAAAGGCGGATCTAATGCTACGCAACTGTTTGTCAGGCTAGGGCAACAGCTCGGAACGATCTTTTAAGGGCCGCCTACCGAAAGATCCGTTGGGGATGAGACAAGTACTCCGCTATTCTCTGCTGGAGTTCCATTCGCGCTTGGTAGCGAGTGGGAAGGCGCCTTTTGATATCTATGGATATGAAGCGAAACTGTGTGTCGCGGCCCATTACCATATAGCCCCAATCTTTGTCTTTTATGTCTTGGAGAACGACCCCAAAAAATGAGGCTGTCGCATCCATCAGCCAGCCGTTTTCCTCCACCAGGGGTTCGAATTCTGAGACTGATCCACACGACTCCTCGAACACTTCCTGGGGTATTGCTGCGACCGCGAATTGAGCTGGCCGGACGACATGCATCACTTGCTTCAACCTTGCCTCTTCGAGATATGAAGTTATGGTTTTGGAAGAGAGAGGATGCCAATCTGAGGGCTCCGATGTGAAGACTCCGTTCTCGCTATAGCTTTGAATTGCATCCACAAAAAAATTTTTGGGAAGTGGCTTTCGAGCATTGGGATTGTGCAGAACAACAAGACCTTGCCCCCAAGACTCAACGAAGGGAGGCTCGTCAAGGTTGTATGAAAAAAGCGTTGGATCCATCGCGTCAGGATGAGGATTGAAACAATAGCCCCTCCGCGTCATGCTGATTACATCGCACCCAATGCCATGTTGGTACCCCATTCTAGAAAACTTCCCATTCGAGCCACTGTTGGTAAATAGGACTGCGCTGATATGTTGCGCCTCTGGCTGCCAAAAGAACCCCGATTTAATTGTCTTATCGCCGACCGTGTGCTCTTTCACGGTTCTAGTGTCTACCGTGAGCCGACCTCCTTGAGCCAAAGTACCCGTTTGATCAATGCCATATAAATACTGAATTAGCGCTCCGTCGGCTAGCATGAGAGATTCCTCGTCGTGGAACGCCTCTATCGCCAGAACGAAGGGTAGGTTCTTGCAATGCTCTAATTCCCAGTATCGCTTCTGTAGCTTTGAGGACAGCGAGCTTCCGAATCTGATTGGCAGCTCGTGCTGCTCGTATTCGCGCAGCTCTTCACCTTCGAGGTCCGAGATCTTCTTGCCTATTCTTGCAAGAACGCCTGAGGTCGACGGGTTTAGTGTCGTAGCCTCGACTGCGACGCGGATGCCGCCACGCGAGACGAGGAAATCTGGATTCGGCAACGATCGTTCTACAATAAACCCTGAACGCGAGAAGTAGGCAAAGAGATAAAGTTCGAAATATCGGGCGTTGAAAGCTGAGGTTTGGAATTGCTCGAGGAAATTGCCGTCGGGGTCTTCGAAAGCCTGGTACACATCATCTAGCATCCAACGAGCAGGTTCCCGTCCCGGTGATGTCCGAAGTTCATCGAAGAGAGGGTTTAGCTTCTCCGGGGGAACGATTGGATCGAAGAGCGTCTTTCTTGCTTTTGCCATCTCGCCTCCTGCCGCAGCTTAACCGCTCTGCTACCGGAGATCCAGGTTTACGGGATGAGCGCCGAAGCAGCCTCCTAGCTCGGCGTTTTCCAGGGCCGCTTTTCCTCCCGCCTTTCCCAATAGGAAAGAACGCCCGATTCTTTCCCCGCGCCCACCTCTCTTGCCGCGCCCGCGAAGGTTACCACGCCACTCCGCGCGGCTTTGCTGAAGGCATGGAGGAGCGGCGCCGGGGAGAGGGCGAGCTTTGCTGGACGGTGGTGAGGGTCTTTGGCGAGAATCGCCTTGACGCCGAGGACGGTTCCATTCGACTGCCTCCGCAGAAGAGCGGCATCGTTCTCGATGGAATCCACCAGAGCGGCGATGCGCTCCCGGTAGCGATCTGGGGCGAGATGGGCCCAGCAAGGAGAGGACGACAAGTTCCTCCTTCGCGAAGGCGTCTCTGCGATAGACTTCCCTTCGGGAGGCTCCCATGATCCAAGAAAACCTGGAAACGTTTTATGGCAGGCCCGTCGTGGACTTCGATCCAGAGGTGGGGATCGCGATGCCCGGCGAGGCTGTCTACCGCGTGCGGACGGAGTATGACGGGATGGAGTTTTCCGAGCTGCTGGGCTCCTTCCTCGCCGATCCACGGGTCGGGGAGATTCCCGCTCTGGTCATCGGCCTGTTCGAGCCCGAGTCGTCGGGGGACAGTGCGGCGATCGTCCGCCTGCTGGTGGCCAACCGCGATCGGCTGGCCAACCTCCGCGCCCTGTTCCTCGGCGACATCACGGTCGAGGAGCAGGAGATCTCGTGGATTCAGCAGTCCGATCTTTCGCCGCTCTGGCAGGCGTTCCCGCGGCTCGAGCATCTGCAGGTGCGAGGTGGCGACAAACTGTCTCTCGGGACGGTCCGGCACGCCAACCTGCGGACCCTGATCCTGGAGAGCGGCGGCCTCCCGGCGACGGTCGTGCGGCAGGTGGCGAGCGCCGAGCTGCCGCGCCTGGAGCACCTGGAGCTCTGGCTCGGCACCGACGACTACGGCGGCGACAGCACCCTCCAGGATCTGGCGCCCATCCTGGCCGGCCGGTTTCCGGCGTTGCGCACCCTGGGTCTGCGGGACAGCGAGTATGCCGACCAGGTCGCCGTCGAGGTGGCCGCGAGCCCGGTGCTCGACCACATCGAGGTGCTGGACCTCTCGCTCGGCACCCTGTCCGACGTGGGAGCCGCGGCGCTGGCCGCATCGCCGCGGATCGCGCGGCTCAAGAAGCTCGATCTGCACCATCACTATGTATCGCCCGATCTGATCGCGGCGCTCCGCCGGTGCGGCGTCGGGGAGTTGGACGCCGGCGAACCGGTCGAGCCGGATGAAGACGATGAGGGCTCCCGCTACGTGGCCGTCTCCGAGTGACCGCCGGCCGGCCCCGATGCCGGGGATGATCGTCCTCGGCAATCCTGGGGACTCCCGGGTCGATCTCTTCCAGGCGGCGTTGCGGGCGCGGGACCTGCCGCCGGCGGCGGTGATCGCCTATGCCGATCTCCTCGCCGGGCGCATCGACCTGGCCGTGGCCTTGGCGCCGGGGAGCCTGCTGCGCATCGAATCACCGGGGCGGAACCCCGAGGTGGAGCGGGCGCTGCTCGCCCGTGGCGCCGGCGCGGCGGCGGAGGAGGGGAGCCCCGGCATCGATCGCGAGAGCGCGCCGCGCCTGCCCGTCGACCGCGGGCGTATCCTCTATCCCCGGCAGTGGTATCTGGGCTTCCGCTCTCTTCTTTCTGAGATCACCGAGATCGCCGGCCGGCGAAACGGTGCCGTGAGATTCACCAGTCATCCGGCAGACATCGCCGAGATGTTCGACAAGCGCCTCTGCCACGCCCGGCTTCAGGCGGCGGGGATCCGCGTTCCCCCGGCGCTGCCGGCGGTCCGCGGCTATGAGGAGCTGCGGTCGCGGATGCGGGAGGCCGGTCTCTCCCGGGTGTTCGTCAAGCTCAACCACGGCTCCTCGGCATCCGGCGTCGTGGCCCTGTCGACGGCCCCGGGCAAGCAGCTCGCGTGGACGACGGTGGAGATGGTGCCCGGTGCGGACGGCCCGCGCCTCTACAACTCCCGCCGGCTACGCCGCTACGAGACAGCGTCGGAGGTGGCCGCCCTGATCGATGCCCTCGCCCCGCACGGCGTCCATACCGAGGCGTGGGTGCCCAAGGCGGGGCTCGACGGCGCCGTCTGCGACCTGCGTCTGGTGACCGTCGGCGGCCGGCCGGAGCAGGCGGTGCTGCGGCTGAGCCGCGGACCGTTGACCAATCTCCACCTGCTCAACCGCCGGGCCGATCCGGCCCTCTTGCGGGTACGGATGCCGGCCGGCGCCTGGGAATCCCTTCTCGACACCTGCCGGCAGGTGGCCGCGCAATTTCCGCGGACCCTTCACATGGGGATCGACCTTGCGGTCCGCGCCGGCTTCCGCGACCATGCCGTCCTGGAGGTCAACGCCTTCGGAGATCTCCTGCACGGCGTCCACATTGACGGCCGGAACACCTACGCCAGCGAGGTGGCATGCTTGACGCCCGCCGCCTGATCGGCACCCACGATGTCGCGCTGGTGACGCTCGACACCCTGCGCTACGACGTGGCGCGGGACGCCCTCGCCCGCGGCCAGACGCCCGCCCTGGCGGCGCTGCTGCCGGGCGGAATCTGGGAGCGCCGCCATACGCCGGGCAGCTTCACCTATGCGGCGCATCACGCCTTCTTCGCCGGCTTCCTGCCGACGCCGGAAGGGCCGGGGCCGCACCCGCGCCTGTTCGCGGCCCGTTTCCCGGGCAGTGAGACGACGGTGGACGGCACCTTCGTCTTCGACGCTCCCGACCTGGTGACCGGCTTCGCGGGCCTCGGCTATCACACCGTCTGCATCGGCGGCGTCGGCTTCTTCAACCAGCGCAGTCCGCTGGGCCGGGTGCTCCCCGGGCTGTTCGCCGAAAGTCACTGGGAAGAGTCGTTCGGCGTCACCGATCCGAGCTCGACCGAGAATCAGGTGCGCCGAGTCCTGGAGGTGCTGGACCGGTTGCCGGCGGACCGGCGGCTCTTCCTCTTCCTCAACGTCTCGGCCCTCCACCAGCCGAACCGCATCTATCTCCGAGGGTGCCCGCGAGGACTCGCCGGCCACCCAGGCCGCGGCCCTGGCCTACGTCGACCGCTGGCTCCCGGTGGCCCTGTACGCCCTGCGGCGCCGGGCGCCGGTGCTTTGCATCCTCTGCTCCGACCACGGCACCGCCTACGGCGAAGACGGCTACACCGGCCACCGCCTCGCCCATGCCGTCGTGTGGACCGTCCCCTACGCCGAATTCGTGCTGTCTCAGGAGGATGGCCGCTGATGGCATCGACGGACCGCGCCTCGCTGCTCACCGGGACGCCCTACGTGGCCTACGCCTACGGCTACCCGCACAAGACCGCCTACCGTCCGCCTGGCACCGCCGAGCCGGCTCGCGGACGTCTGGGCGGAGGAGCCGCGCGACTCCCTGTTCCTCTACCTCCACGTGCCGTTCTGCGAGCAGCGGTGCGGCTTCTGCAACCTGTTCACCACCACCGGCGCCGGCCCGGACCGGCACGGCCTCTATCTGGAGGCCCTCCGCCGCCAAGCCGGCACGGTGCGGGCGGCTCTCGAAGCAGGGCCGGGGACCGTCGGCTTTTCGCGGCTCGCGATCGGCGGTGGCACGCCGACGGTGCTTGAGCGCCGAAGAGCTGCGCCGCCTGCTCGGAATCGTCGCGGAGATGGGCTGCGACTCCCGGCGGGCCCCGGGCTCCGTGGAGGCCTCGCCGGCCACCGCCGATCCCGAAAAGCTGGCGCTCCTGCGGGAGGCGGGCTTCGAGCGCCTGAGCCTCGGCGTGCAGAGCCTTCGAGGAGGGCGCCTGCAAATCCCTGGGACGGACCCAGAGCCGCGGCGAGGTGGAGCAGGCGATCCTGAGGATACGCGACGCCGGATTTCCCGATCCTCAATCTGGACCTGATCTACGGCGGAGAAGGGCAGTCGCTGGATGGCTGGACGGCGACCGTGCGCGAGGCCCTGGCGCACCGGCCGGAGGAGATCTATCTCTATCCGCTCTACGTACGTCCCCTGACCGGCCTGGGCCGGCGCCAGCGCTCCTGGGACGATCAGCGGCTCGACGCCTACCGCGCCGGCAGGGACCTGCTGCTCGCCGCCGGCTACCGGCAGGTCTCGATGCGGATGTTCACGGCCGGCGGTAGTGGCGAAAGTCCGGACGCCGGACCACTCTATTGCTGCCAGCAGGACGGCATGGTCGGCCTCGGCTGCGGTGCCCGCTCCTACACCCGCTCGCTGCACTATTCGACCGAATGGGCCGTCGGCCGCGGCGGCGTGCGGGAGATCCTGGACGATTACATCCACCGCGGCGAGGAGCGATTCGCGCAGGCCGACTACGGCTTCGTCCTCGGCCCGGACGAGCAGCGGCGGCGCTTCGTGCTCCTCTCACTCCTCAAGTCTCCAGGGCTCGACCTGGCCGGCTACCGCGTCCGCTTCGGGAGCGAGGCCGTGGATGACCTGCCGGAGCTGGCCGATCTCGCGCGGCTCGGACTGGCGCGCCGGGAGGCGGATCGCCTCGTCCTTACGGCGGCGGGCCTGGAGCGCTCCGACGCCATCGGCCCCTGGCTCAGCTCGCGGTCCGTGGCCGCCCTCCAGGAGAGCTATGCAATGCGCTGAGACGCCTGAGACCTCTGAGACCCCCGAGGCGGTTCCGCTCGATCTGACGATCCTCTACCGCGGTCCGCTCGCGAGCTGCAACTACGACTGCTCCTACTGCCCGTTCGCCAAGCGGCGCGACCCGCCCGCCGCCCTGGCGGCTGACCGCGCGGCCCTCGCCCGTTTCGTCGACTGGGTGGCGGGTCGCACCGGCGACCGCATCTCGATCCTCTTCACCCCATGGGGCGAGGCGCTCATCCGCCGCGCCTACCAGGAGGCCCTGGTGCGGCTCAGCCATCTGCCGCAGGTGCCGAAAGTGGCGATCCAGACCAACCTCTCCTGCCGCCTCGACTGGGTGGAGCGCTGCGACCTCGACCGTCTCGGCCTCTGGTGCACCTACCACCCGGCGCAAGTGAGCCGGCAGGACTTCCTCGCCCGCTGCCGCCGCCTGGACCGCCTCGGCGCGCGCTACAGCGTCGGCGCCGTCGGCCTCAAAGAGCACTTCGGGGAGATCGAAAGCCTGCGCGACGAGCTGGCGCCGGAGGTCTATCTCTGGGTGAACGCCTTCAAAAGGCAGCCCGGCTACTACGCCGACGCCGACGTGCGCCGGCTGGAGGCGGTCGATCCGCTCTTCACCCTCAACCTCCCTCACCACCCCAGTTACGGCAAGGCCTGCCGCGCCGGCCAGACCGTCGTCTCCGTGGACGGCGACGGCACCCTGCGGCGCTGCCATTTCATTCCGGCGGTGATCGGCAACCTCTACGCGGAAGGCTTCGAGCGCGTCTTGACCGCCCGGCCCTGCACGAACGCCACCTGCGGCTGCCACATTGGCTACGTCCACATGAACGAGCTGGATCTCTACTCGGTATTCGGGGACGGAGTGCTGGAGAGGCGGCTGAACCCAAGGGCCGTCACGCTCCCCGCCTGATGCACTCTCATGGCTGTAAGGGACAGCCTCTTCGCGGCATGGGATTCTCTCTCAATGACGCGGATTTTTGGATTCCCACATCCTGGACTCTGTGGATACACAGAAAACCGAAAATCTGTGTATGGAAGCCGTTTCCATACACCAAAAATCAGAAATCTGTGTATAGAAGCCCTCTGGGCACTGGGAACAGGCCTCGGATACACAGAATCGCGTAATTTTGGTGTATGAAAGCCGTTCCCCAAGCTGGACTGGCGGAAGGTAGAGTAGAAAAACGTCGGTTCTACACAGAAAAACGGTTTGGGGTGTATGGGAGAGGGATTCTGTGTATAGCGGCGGGAAATCTGTGTATGGCTGAAGTTTTTCTCCGCCCAAAACCCCTCATCATCCCGGTCCACCTCTCCCGACCCCGCGCGTGGGAGATCTTCCGCAGCGAACCGTTGTCCCGCTACGCCTAAGCGCGGCGAAGCTGGCCGGAGAGGTGTTCCAGGATCTCCAGGGTGACTCTCTCGGTATCGACAGCGCTACGCAGGAGCACCAGAGCGGCGAGAGCCTCCGAGCGAACGTCGCGGGACTCGAAGATGGGAAGCATCTCGGCCGCCAGACGCTGCACCTCGCCGGTATCGCCCCGGCGGGCATGGACCATCGCCAAGTCCAGGGACACGAGGGCCGCGTCGAAGGCGATGCCCCGATCCAGAAAGGCAGCGCGAGCCTCTCTCAGGGACGCCTCCGCCTCTTCCAGCCGACCCAGGTCGCGGAAGATCTTGCCTTCCACCCACCGCAGCCTCGCCCCGTGCAGAGGCTCGCCCAAAACGGTGTAGAGCCGTCGGCTCCGCTCCAGCACCGCGAGAGCCTCCCGGCTTTCGCCGCTCTCGTGAAGATAGAAGATAAGGTTGTGCCGGGCCACGACCTCGAGGTATGGCTCTTCGGCCGCGTCAATAGAGGCGAGTCCTCGGCGGGTCACCCGGATCGCCTCTTTGAGTCGACCGCCATGACCAAGAGCCGTTCCTTTCTTGATGAGGGTCCGGCCCTCCCGGTGGCGGTCTCGCCCTTCGCGATAGATGGCGAGCGCTCGGTCGAAGAGGCGGACCGCGTTCTCGAACCGTCCCTGGGAGTTGCGGAGGGTGCCCTCGAAGCTGAGGATCTCGGCTTCGGTGAAGGCGTCCTCTCCGGCCCGGCGGTGGTGCTCCCAGGCGGCGGCCAGGGCTTCTTCGGCGCGGCGCAGGTCCGAGCCGATGCGGCAGGCGTTGGCGAGGTGAGCCCAGGCGCGCGCCCGGGCGTCCTCCACGATTCCGGCGCCGTAGTGGCTGGCATCCAGCCGGTCAGCTACTTCCGTCGCCAAAGCGGCCAGCTCGACGGCCCGGGCCGGCTCTTCCGTCCAGGCCTCGCGACAACGCTCCAGCAGCAGATCGCAGAGACCCAGGGCGTGGAACCGCGGCTGGCGCATCATCTCTCCCCGGCTGGTCTCGGGCGCAGCCAGGAGGTCCGCGGCAAGAGAGACCGTCAAGTCGAGCTCCTCCACATGGCGGGCGAACTGCCGCCGCACGCCTTCCTCAGCTTTGTCGAAGGCTGGAGTGTAGTCGGAGCGGCGATCACGGATAGGACTCATGGGGCGGGCTCCTCCTCGGTCGTCTCCGGCTGAGGCCGGGTCTTCTTGTCCAGGGTCTTCAGCAGCCAGCCGGCATGGTCGTGTACCCGGGACCAGCGATAGGCGATCTCGATCAGGGCTTCGCCTACCAGCCGCTTGGCCTCCTCGGGCGAGACGTTCCGGGCTGCGAGCAGACCGGCGATCCTGGGCCGCAGCCGTCGCATCAGCCGGTCGAGATCCTCCTGAGAGGGACGGGCCTGAGGGCACATGACGATCTCCCTTTCTAAGATAAGTCTCCGCTGAGCGATTTTTCGAGACACCCGAAGCGCGGAAAGCGGAAACGAGAGGCCGGGGGACGGACCGGCCTCTCCTGGGAAGAGCGCGTTTAGCCGTCGGGGTCGATGGTGGCCCGGTTATCGGACCCCGGAACGGCTTGGGTGGAGGTGGGATTGGGGACGGCCTGGGCGCCGTTTGGATCAATGCTTGCCCGGTTGGCTTCGAAGACGGGGACGAGGCGGGTAAAGAGTCCCCAGAGGCTGGAGAAGAAGCCGGGAGCCTCCCGGGCAAGTGGTGCGGGGCCCTCCACGCCGATCCCCGGGAACGCGTGGGCCGCCGGCGCACCGAGGAGGACAAGCCCCACGAGGACGGCGACCGCCAGTCGAAGTCGTCTGCACGTCATGGCAACACCTTTTTCCTTTCCAGGCAGACCGCGGACCCGGCCACGATCGGCCGTGCAGCGCCTGCCGCGGAAGGAGACGTTAGCGCTTCTGAGAGGTTGACCGTGTAGAATGAAGATTCGGCGGACCAGCATCGAAAGGACTGCATGTCTCAACAAGTTCTCTTCAAGCTCGAGCTCCCCGAGGATCTGGAACGCTTTCAGCTTCCGCGGGGTGTAGACGAGCGCCTGCACGGTCTGCTCGACCGGCAGGACAGAGGTGAGAAGCTGACCCTCGATGAGCGGCGGGAAGCCGAAGGTCTCGTCGATTTGGCCGAGCTCCTGTCACTCCTGAAGCTACGGGCACAGCGCGCCTGACAGACCAAACCTTGGCTCAGCACATCTCTGCCAGGCTCCGCCGGCTCGTTGTCAGGCGTGCCCGCAACCGATGCGAGTACTGCGGCCTTTCGCAGTTGGGTCAGGAAGCGACCTTTCATGTCGACCACGTCGTGCCGGTGATAGCCGGCGGTCACGACACCGGCGACAATCTCGCCCTCGCCTGTGTTTCCTGCTCGTTACGCAAGGCCGCCCGCCAGACCGCCGTCGATCCAATGAGTGGTGAGCACGTCTCCCTCTTCCACCCCAGGCGCGACCTGTGGCACGACCACTTCCGCTGGCAGGGCGTGCGCCTGGACGCACCGCAACTGGCCGCGCGTCTATCGAGGCACTGGAGATGAACCGGCCTTTGGTCCTCGCCATCCGTGAGGAAGAAAGCACCCGAGGTCGGCATCCTGGGCCTTGAAAGGCTTTGGTAATCGCGCAGGCATCGGGGTCTGGACGGCCCAAAGGGTCGTGATTCTTCAGCCCAGGGCATCGCCCTGGGTGCAGGTCAGTTCGAGAGGTGCGGCCTGAAGGGCCGCGATACTGAGATCACGGGAGACGTCACCGGGCCGCTAAGTTCAGAGTGAGATTCGGCATCACTGGACGGCGCTGCGGTGTATTGCTATCATGCAATAGATGAAGGCCTCGCTGCTTGCGCGATCCAAAGAAGTTCGCGACGACGGGTCCATCGTCGAGGTGGTCATCTGGGAGGTTCCGGAGCCCGTACCGCCGTGCGTTCATCGCTTCAAGTACCGCCTGTTCTACGGTACCCCCAGCGAGGAGCGCGTTCGGTACGACAACGAACGAGGCAAGGGTGATCATCGGCATGTCGCTGGTAAGGAAGAATCCTACGTCTTCACCTCCATCGACCGCCTGCTGGATGACTTCGAACGTACTATCCAAGACTGGAGCTCGTCATGAAAGCTATCATTGAGGTCGCCAAGTCCGGATCGGCCGTTCGCACTGCGAGGGAACAGGTTGCGGAGTCGCGCCGCGGAAAATCACCAGACTTTCGGCTTAGCTTTGAGTCAGCAAAGTCACTGTTTGCAGATCTTACGCCCGCACGCTTCGACCTGATGGCCACGCTTCGACGAGTTGGGCCATGCAGCGTCTATGCGCTGGCAAAGGCGGCCGAGAGAAACTACTCAAATGTACACACCGATATCGCTCGCCTTGAGGTGCTGGGGCTGGTCGAACGAACCGAGGAAGGCACGGTTTCAGTTCCGTACGAGTCTGTAGAGATTCTTGTCCCCCTCGCGCAGGTAGCGTGAGGTGATGCTGAATCCCTCGCACAACCGGAGAGAGGCAACGGCGTGTCGCTGTTGTCGCCGCCCGGTTAGCTCGGACATTCTGTCGACGCCGGTCCAATTATCGCGCCCCGTTGGGGCGCCGGTGTGGTGACGGATCCATTACCCAGCCCGTTGGACTGGGCTTAAGGATCTCGGACCTTTGGCCCGGCCTTTCGGTCAGTTTGGCCCCGATCGCGGGCGTTGTCGAGACCGGAGAGTCGCCCCCCGTCGTCGTAGGTGTTGAAGAGTCGCGCAGGCGTCGATGACAGGACGGCCCAAAGGGTCGTGATCCTTCAGCCCCGGGCATCGCCCTGGGTGCCAGGGCAGTTCGAGAGGTGCGGCCTGAAGGGCCGCGATGCTGGGTGCAAGTAGCAAGAGAGGCGCCATCACCAAGAAGGTTGCGATCTTCCTCGCAATCGGCAAAGCTGCCAACAAGTAGACCATAACCGGCCAGCGTCGCCATGGGTGAATGCAATTCCCGTTGGCCGTCAAGAAGTTGGTGGCTTGAGCAGGAAGAGGAGGAGAGAAGCAGAAATCCTGGATTGGGTCCGTCTAAAGAAACATGAACCTGGAGTGTCACATCGGCAACCTTACAACCGCAGTACCTTTTCGGCACAGGAGCGACCATGCGAATTGTTAAGCTCGCCAGCGCGAAAGCACTAGGTCATGCCACTCATTCAGTCATAGTCCACGCGCCCACCATACCTGAGGCTTCCTGGGGAGGCCCTGGTGTACCCCATTTTCCCTCAAACGATGTCAGTAATACTACACACGAGATCAAGATTCCGAACCTTCCGGCGGGGGCGATACTCCTCGCAGCCTGGTACACGTTGTCGGATCGCGTCCACGCCGTCGAGCACTTTGAGCTTATCGACGTGAATGTATCTGATGACACTGATGTGCAACTTGAAGTCAGAAGCGTAGTCAACGCTCCGGACTTCCTGCGGATCTCCATACATGTGCTTTTTAGCCAAGCCTAAAAATTTTCTGCTGACCTGCCGGAACGGGGAACTCGATGAACGATAAGTTTTGGAAGGTAGTAGGTGCTGTCCTCGCTCTGGGCGTACTGGGCGGCGGCGCCGCTCTACTTGTCGGCGTACTTCAGGCTGGATCTCAACTGCTATCATCAGCCGTGCTCATGACACTACAGATTTTCCTTGCGCTCATCGCCATCGCGGCCTCCTTTGCCTTGGCGTGGTGGCTCGTTGGCGCAGCAATTACCGGTGTGGCAAAGCGTTTTGCTGAGCTAGAGGACCGGTACGAAGAACAGTTCAAGCGGTTGAGGGCGAAAAGGCCAGCATGGATTGCCACCCTGCTCTTCATTACGGAGGCGCTCATGATTCTGGTCGATAAATCGTTCCCAGATCATGAGAGAGAGACGTTGATGGTATCGTTTTCGCTTCTCATCGGTTTTTGGGTTGCGAATCAGTTAATGTCCTGCGAAGAACCGTGGAAGCGACTGATTGGAGGCATCCTCTGGTTTATGGTGTTACTGTTCCTTCCGGTCTCGGTGGCAATCCAACGCGACTTAGGTATTGTGGGGTTCTTCGCGTTTCTTTGGTCCTTCGCCCCGACTGTCAAAGTCTTCTTTACAGTTGCTTTTCTGTCTTTGCTCGCCCTGCCGACGTTGGCACTCCGGGTGGGTGCAGAGGCAGCCTAACGCTAACTCCGCACTGCGGAGAATAGGAGCGAGAACAGGAGGACGGGGGGTGCCAACGACATAGGTGCCGAGCTACATGACGGACGTGAATGACGGCTGGATGGTTCAGGCGTGCCGCCACCCGGGCCTCGCGGCGGAGCGTCTCGCTCTGGCGATCGATGCCCGAGCCCTGGCGCACGCGCTTGATGGCGACCCGTCGCTCCAGGCGCTCGTCCCAGGCCAGGAAGACCTCGCCCATGCCGCCGTGCCCGAGGCTCCGCTCCATCCGGTACGAGCCGATGCTCCAGCCCTCCGGCGGCAAAGCCGGGCTGGCCTTCACGAAGTCCTGGTTGCGCTCGGTTCGCTGAAAGGCATCGCTTCAAGCGGTGAGCCGCATAATTGCTATCCTGGCAAGGTGGCGAGAAATTGGTCTGTGAGGTAAAGGACCCCTTCTCTCGGTAACGTGGGTTGCTCGATTCCATCGATGATTCCCCGAGCTTGAGCGTCGGTGTCCGTAAACGTTGTGGTCTTGATGACCATCTCTGCGATGAGTGCCGGAGTAAGCGGGTCTGTTCCACGCCCCACGGTTTCCTTTTCGATGATCGCCTGAGTCCTCTTGTCCGTGATCTCTAAGCTACCTGCTTGTGCCCTCAGCTCTGTCGCACTCAGTTGATCGGGTAGAGCCGCCCTCGAAGTTGTCGTTTGGTGAATCATGAAGCTACAGCCCGGTACACCAAAGCGCTCTTTGAAGGCCAAGAAGACCGGAACGCCTGCGGAAGACACCGTGCCCATGTTGTAGACAGCGGTTTCCTGCGGCAGAGACTTGATGAAATTGTAGAGATTTGACCGCCGAAAAAGGGTTGCCTCCGGGGGTCGAAAGATACACGACGTAACGAGATATCTTCTTTCCGCTCTGCGCTTGGTCACAGATAAAGCTGACGAAGACATCTTCCATCTTCTTGGAGATTACTGCGCTACACCAGACATGCTGGACATTCTCGATTGGCGGTTCGTTCGTACTCATAGCGATAGAGTACTACATAGGTGCCAGCGACTTCTTGGAGGAACGCCTCGGGAATTGAGGAAAGCCTCCTTGAGACTCGCCCTGAAGGGCTCAGCATGAAGACTCTTCGGCCCAGAAGCCCCTTGACTCACCATTTGGAGACACCTCCGGCCTGCCAGCCGCACTCGCGGTGGAGAATGGCCCTCGGATCGGGCTGACGGCTGTCAAAGAACGTCGCCGGCGGCGCTATCCGGCGACGAAGGGAAGCGCTGGGGGGAAGCTGCCCGCTGGGAACGACGCATTGCGGTCTCCGGCTTTCAATCTCTCGGCTGCGGTTCTGAAGGCTGAGACGAACCAGGAGAAGCCTTCGTAGATGCTCTCCGCGCGGCCTTGCTGAAGGCATGGAGGAGCGGCGCCGGGGAGCGCGCCAGCTTCGCGGGGCGGTGGAGAGGGCCTTTGGCGAGAATCGCCTTGACTCCGAGGACACCTCCCATTCGACTGCCGCCATGGGTGCCAGCGACCTGCCAGCGGGCCTTGATCGACCAGACTGCCGTGGCCCTGGTCCGGTGGTCACGGAGCCGGTGCAGCTCCCGCTGGCGCCAGTCGCGGTCGCGCTGGACGCAGACCCAGGACGGGACTCAGTCCGGCAACAGCTCCTCCAGGGCGAGGCGGGTCTTGGGGGGCAGTCGCTCTGCATCGAAATAGCGGGTGACGACCTCCAAGGCCTCTTCGACGCCGGTGATGTTCAGGTAGCGCAGAAGGTAGCGGACGTCGTCGAGGTCATGGAACTCTTCGCCCAGCCGCATGGCGGCACACTTCATGGCAAGCAGGTAGGCTGGCCGCGCCACGAAGACCTTCAGGTGGTCGAGATCGAGGTAGGGGTCGAAGTCGCCCCGTGGACTCAGGAACCCCTTCACCGCGTCGTTGAGCCAGTCGTCCGGAACGTCGGCCTGGGCGGCGACCCGGCCTGCCGCTTGGCGGATCACTCCGGTGGGCCGGAAGTAGCCGTCCACGTCCCGCGTCGCGTGCCGGGCGTCGAGGGCCAGGCACATCACCGCGCCACCCACCAGGTAGAGCTCGCCATGCACGTCCTCGGCGGCCAACTCCGCGTTCAGCAGATCGAACAGCCGTAGCATGTCCGACCGAGTCAGACGGGGGCCGGCCATCGTTACACGCGATCACCGATGGAAGAGTCGATGAAGATGTTGCGGCGTTTGAAGGGGACCGGTGCAGTCCGCAGCAGGTGCAGCCGCAGGCCCGCCAGGGGGGTGGCGAAGTGCGGCTCCATCTCCATGGGCTCGACGTCGCGCACCCAGGCGGGGGGTGGTACGTCCCTCCGATGAGCGGCGAGCTCCACCATCGCCGCCACATAGTTCCGCAAGTACGGGGTGAGCCCGGTCAGGTCCGCGTGCTCTACGGCACGGCGCAGCTCTCCGGAAGTGAGGCCGGAAAGGAGGTCATTGAGCTCCGCCAGCGCGAAGCTGGGCCGGCCGTCGTCGCGCAACGCCTCCAGGAGCCAGGCGAATCGCAGCCGGGCGTCTTTCGGCTCCGGGGCGATGCGGACTTGAAGCTGCGAGGGTCTGTCAGCCATGAACCCACCATCGCATAAGGGCGGGTTATCGTCAACACATCGGGCGGACGGCCGCCCCCATAGGTGCCAGCGACCTGCTTAGTAGCAATCGAGCCTCAACAGCTATAATGCTCCTCACCGGGGAAGGGTTCCCCGGGGGACACCTACGGGAGACACCTCGTGAAGAAGAAGACCGAGAAAAGGAAGCTGGTGCTTGCGAAGGAGACGGTGGCGAAGCTGGAGGCGGGTGATCTCAGGCAGGTCGCGGGCGGGACTTTAGCCAATACCGCATGCGATGGCTGCTTTAGCGGCATTAACACCTGTAATTGCGGCGGTTCTCGCAACACCTGTGGGACTAGGCTCTGCTGACTCCTTTCGGGGTGGGGGGATCGATCCCGCCCCCCCACCTGTCAAACCGCGCGAAGCGGGGGGACGCGAGAAGCGACCGCCGCGAGTACGCGCTGGCCGTATATGGAGTCACAGGAGATGGGTATTCTCTCTGACATCATTATTGTTGACCGCAATGAAGCGTCTCCCTGGATCAGGCATCGGAGGAAAACGATCGTCCACGCGAAGCTCGAGCCTGATCCCTGCGATGAGACACGGAAGGAATCATGCGCGGACGTCTGAAGATTGCGTTCTTGTCGGTTGCGATTGCCGCGGCCGTATTCGCGGGTCTCGCGTTTTGGGCATTGTGGCATTCCTTTCCGGCGATGCCGAAGCTGCCTGGCAAAATCGAACGCGGCGCGTTGGAACATGGCGGGCGTATACGTACATGGATCGCGTATTTGCCCGCGAAGCCGGCGATACATCCTGCGCTGGTCATCGCGCTACACGGGTCGATGGGCACGGGGGCGCAAGCGCGCACGTATTATGGGTATGACTTCGATCTCCTTGCGGATCAACATGGTTTCATCGCCATATATCCGCAGGGTTACGAAGGCCACTGGAACGATTGCCGCGTGAAGGGGCCCTTTGCGGCCAAGCGCGAGAACGTCGATGATGTGGGATTCCTGCACGCCTTGGTGGAGCGCCTCGTCAAGGATCACAACGCCGACCGTTCGCGCGTCTACGTCACCGGCATCTCGAACGGCGGGGCGATGGCGTTACGCCTCGCCTTGCAGGCGCCGGACTTCGCGCGCGCTTACGCCGCCGTCGTCGCCAGTGTGCCCGCGCCGGAGAATATGGCCGTCACGCCGAGCAACCAGCCTGTCTCCATGCTGCTCATGAACGGCACGGGCGATCCCTTCAACCCGTGGCGCGGCGGCGATGTCGTCCTCCATGGTGTCTGGGGGAACCGCGGGCGAGTGCTCTCCGCGCAAGCGAGCATCGACTACTTTCGCAAGCTTGCAGGCCTCGAAGGCGCGCCCCGGGTGACGCAATTCCCGGATCGCGATCCTGGCGACGGGAGCACCGCGGAGCGATCGTTTTGGTCCGCACCCGGCAAGCGCGGTGTCGCGCTGTATACCATCACAGGCGGCGGCCATGGCGCTCCACATCCAGCCCTTCATGGCCCACGCCTGCTGGGCAACTCCAACCGGGACATCCACGCCGCAAACGAGATTTGGGGATTCTTTCAGTCAGTGCCGTAGAGCGGGCAGGCAGGCGCCCCGGCAGGGTCAAGGGCTCAGAGGCACGACTGCACGACCGAGCGCCTGGAGGACCTCATGAAAGCCATCGTCTATCATAAATACGGTTTACCCGACGTCCTGCACTGTGAAGAGGTTGAAAGGCCTTCGCCCGGCGACGACGAAGTCCTGATACGAATTCACGCCGCTGCCGCCAATCCAATGGACTGTCACCTCATGAGCGGCGTCTTCATCATGCGCCTGATGACCGGGCTCCGCAAACCAAAGAGGACCCGTCCGGGAGCCGATCTGGCCGGAGAGGTCGTAGCGGTTGGCAGGAACGTTACGCGGCTCAAGCCCGGGGATCCGGTGTTCGGCTGCGCCCGCGGCGCTTTCGCCGAATATGTTTGCGCTGCCGAGAACCGATTGGCCTTGAAGCCGGCCAACCTCAGCTTCGAGCAGGCGGCGGCCCTACCCGTGGCGGGGTTGACCGCTCTGCAGGGCCTTCGCGATAAAGGCCGGATTCAGCCGGGGCAGAAGGTCCTGATCAACGGTGCCGCGGGCGGTGTTGGCACGTTCGCCGTGCAGATCGCCAAGTCGTTCGGAGCGGAAGTGACCGGTGTGTGCAGCACGAAGAGCGTGGACCTCGTGCGATCGATTGGCGCCGACCATGTCATCGATTACACCCAGGACGATTTCACCCGGAGCGCCGAGCGATACGACCTGATCCTCGATTGCGCGGGGAATCGTCCGCTGTCGGAGTCCCGGCGCGTCATGACCCCCAAGGGGATTCTCGTCCCGGTCGGAGGGCCACCTGGCGGTCGCTGGATTGGGCCGCTGCCGCATTTGCTCAAGATACTCGTGTCATCCAGGTTCGTGAGCCAGACCGTGGTCTTCTTCGTAGCGTCAGTCAACACGGACGACCTGATCGTCCTGAAAGAGCTGATCGAGGCGAACAAGGTAACACCCATCATCGACAGGCGTTACACGCTGGGTGAGACCCCCGAGGCCATCCGACATCTCAAAGAAGGACACCTTCGAGGAAAAGTCGTCATCACCGTGGAGCACAACCTGACGACGACAGAAGCGGAGGAGTGAAGCGTTATCCCGTCAACGTTCCATAATTCGCGAGCCATTCATCATGAACAACGACCAGATCAGCGTGATCCTCAAGCGATTCGAAACCCCTGACGAGACGCGTGTCCTCCAGAAGGGCAAGTTCGAGCTCGTCCATCTTGGCGGCATGACCATTGGCCGCGCCACCTAATGACCGATCCTAAGCCGATGGATACGATCGTCGTGGGTGCGGGGCCCGCCGGGCTGGCGGTCGGGGCTTGTCTCAAACAGGCTGGTATCTCCTGTCTCATCCTGGAGCAGGCCGACCAGGTGGGCGTGGCCTGGCATCGACATTACGAGCGGCTCCACTTACATACCGACAAAAGGCACTCCGCTCTTCCCTTTGCTCCTTTTCCCAAGGAGTACCCTCGCTACCCGTCTCGCCTGCAGATGATCAGCTACCTGGAGGCGTACTCCCGGCAATTCCGGTCGGAGCCCAGGTTGGGACAGCAGGTCGTTTCAGCCCGCCAAAGCAAGGGCCTTTGGGCAGTCCAGACCCAGGATACCCTCTACCAGGCAGCGCATCTCGTGATCGCCACCGGCTACAACCGGGAACCGTGTCTTCCCGCCTGGCCTGGACAGGACTCCTTCCGGGGCAGTATCGTGCACAGCTCCAAGTACCGGGACGGCGACCCTTTCAGAGGGCAGGAGGTATTGGTCGTGGGCTTCGGCAACTCAGGCGGCGAGATTGCCATCGACTTATGGGAGCATGGCGCACGGCCGAGCCTCGCCGTCCGAGGTCCGGTCAATGTGATCCCGCGCGATTTGTTGGGCATTCCAATTCTGGCCATTGGAATCCTGCAAAGCAAGCTGCCGCCGCGTTGGGCCGATGCGCTGAACGCTCCGCTCCTGCGCGTCGTCATGGGCGACCTCACGCGATATGGATTACGCAAGCTGCCACAAGGTCCGGTCGCGCAGATACAGCGCAGCAAGCGCATCCCGCTGATCGACGTGGGCACGATCAAGCTGATCAAGCGCGGCCAGGTTAAAGTCTGCCCCGGAATCGAAAGATTTACCGAGGATGCCATCCTCTTCACCGATGGGAAGCAAAGGAAGTTCGATGCCGTGATCTTGGCGACCGGGTATCGCCCGCGAGTCGACGCATTCCTGGAGGGAGCCGTGGCAACCCACGACGAGGGCGGTACGCCGTTGTTCAGTGGAACGGAAACGCCGGTCCCAGGACTTTATTTCTGCGGATTTCACGTCTCTCCGACGGGCATGCTGCGCGAGATTGCCCTGGAGGCGCGGCGAATCAGTGCAGTGATCGCCCGGTCGGCCGCAAGCGCCGGTGATGCCGTGCCTGGGAGTCGCGAAATATCTATTCATGCTGGTTAAAGGGAGGATTTTGTCATGTCCAAAGGTTTCCGTAGGTGCGTCTCCTGTTGCGTGTGGGCCGCGGCTCTCGCCGTTTCATTGGCGGCCACCGCGCGCGCTGATAAGGCCGCGCCGTTCGAGACTCTCGAGACCGGCCATTTGAAGGTGTGCCTGTACTGGGGCTTCGCGCCCTTTTCCTCCGCGACCTGCGATAAGGACAATACAGTCTGCACGGGTTGGAAAGGCTGGGACTATGACTACGTCTTGAAGTTCGCGACGGAGAATGGCCTGAAGCTCGATGTGATTCCAACGGACTTCCCGGACATCTGGCTCGAACCAAGTAAGGGCCACTGCGATATCGCAGGGACTGGAATCTCCGACACCAAGGACCGCCGGGCCGCTACGGATAAGGCCGGCCACAGCCGATGGTCGAATACCTACTATGGTGTGCTACGGACGTTCCTGGTCCGGACCGCTGACTTCACCAAGCTGACCAAAGTCGCCGATCTGAAGGGCAAGAAGGCGATTGTAACGAAGGACTCGACTGCCAACTCCGACCTCTGCTACCTGATGAAGGAACAAAAAATTCACCCGTGCGAGAAGAACGACCACGACCATCCGTGCTTCAAGTTCGGAAATTTCCCCGAGACGAACCGGAATCAGGACCGGAGCTGCGTGTTCATCGAGTATCCCCAGGGCAAGGACGAAAAGAACGCAGCCAACGACGTCGCGAACAGCCATAGCAGCGACCAGGATCCGGGCGTTCCTTTCACCTACGGAGGAGGATATGGGAGCGTCCAGGATCTGGTTTGCTCCCAGGGGGGCCAAGCCCTCGCCACGGTCTGGCCGCACTGCAACGCATCGAGCGACGGCAAGGCGTATGCCGAACCTTTCTCTTTTGTGGTGCGCGCGCCGGGCGCTAAGCCGGACGTCAGGCTTGTGCACGCTCTCAACTGCTATATCAACAGTAACAAGTACGCCGGGACACCGATACCTGTTCCCGATCCCCCGTGCCCGATTCCCTCCTGGATTCCCGCTCCCGACAAGGCCTGTTCTCGATAGGTTGAGCTCCGGTGGAGGTCAGCGCGACTCCACCCATCCTCCGGCCGCCGACGTCTCCGCCGCCGTCAGCGCCTTTTGGACCGCCAAGCCATCCGCGAAGGTTGCATCGCCTTCGCCTGTGCGCCCCCTGAGGCAGGCGTCCACGAAGCTTCGCATCATGCGGCCGAGGGAATGGGCCTGGCCGTCGCGCGCCTCCGCCGGCAACGGAAGATCCTCCCAGCCCGGCTTTCCCGGGCGCGCCAGCTTCAGCGCGTCGACGCTGCCTCGGGAGAGAAGGGCCTCGAGCGCGCCTTCGCGGCCCACCACCTGCACGTGGTTCTGCGCTCGTTGCGGCGTGATCCGGCTGCTCTGCCAGTGGCCGCGGGCGCCCGAGGCGAAGCGAAAGGACGCCGTGGCGATGTCGTCCGTCTCGACTCCCGGTCTCGGCAGGAGCTGGAGGTCCGCTTTGACCGCGTCGATCGGCCCCAGGAGGAAACGGGCGAGGTCGAAGAAGTGGGAGCCGAGGTCATAGAGCACGCCGCCGCCTGACGGTGCCATCTGCTCGCGCCAGCCGCTGGCCCGCAGGCCGTCCCAGTACTCGTGGTGAGCCCGGAAGAGGAAGGGCTCGCCGATGTCGCCAGCCCTCACCCGGCGGCGCAGCTCCTCGACGCCGTAGAGGTAGCGGTAGGTGAAGGCCACCTGGTGTACCCGGCCGCTCGCCTCGGCGGCGCGGGTCATCTCCTCGGCCTCGGGAACCGAAAGCCCCAGCGGTTTCTCGCAGAAGACGTGTTTACCATGACGAAAGGCGAGCAGGGCTTGCTCGCGATGGGCGGCGTTGGGCGTGCAGATCGTGATGCCGTCCAGATCGTTCCGCGCGCACAGCTCGGAGGGATCGTCGTGGACGGACGGAATGCCGAAGCGCGCGGCGAGCGCCTCCGCTCCCTCGCGGCGGCGCCCGCAGATGGCCACCACCTCGGCCTGGGGATGGCTCTGAAGGCCGGGGATATGGCAGGCGGCGGCGAAGGCGCCTGCCCCGATCACTCCGAAACGCAGCTTGCGAATCCCGCGGTCGTTGAGATCCTTGTCGTTCACGCCGCGGATGATCTCATGGCATGACCAGGTCCGTCTCCGCCGTCGCCAGCTTGCCGCTGACGGGGTCGTAGACGGTGGCCACGAGATGATTCGCCGTCCCCTTGAGGGTGATCTTGGTCTCGAACTTGATGAAGCCGCCCGGCCTGGGCGGATGGTCGGAGTTGATGTTGAGCGGCACGATGGGAATTTCGGAGTCGTTGCCGCTCTTGTCCGAGGCCGCGAAGCGGAGCTCGGCGTGGGCGGCGTACTTGTCTCCTACCTGGACGAGGGTCACGACGTCCGACGGCAGGCCCAGGGTGATGGGGATCTCCGTTCCCTTCCGCGTCTTCACCGGCGTGCCGACGCGCATGGGCAGGCCGATGCCGCCGGGGACGTTGCCGAACAGCAGGGCGCTCTCGACCATCATCGAAACCTCCGACTTCTTGGAGAGATCGAGGAAGTTCTCCCGCGAGCGCACTTTGAGCCCCGGCTTGTCGACGGTGACGTTCACCTTGTGCCTCGCGTCGTTGTGCTCCCAGGTGGGGGAGAAGCCCAGCCAGTAGTAGGAGCGGGTGTCGGCGGCGGCCTGGGAGAGGGCCGCGATCCGGTTGCTGTTGCGCAGGTCCTTGCCGCCGGTCTCGTTGGCCACGAACTCGAGGGTGCCCTTGATCTCCTGATCGCGGAACGACATGGCGTCGGAGCCGGTCGAGCCCTGGACCGACGCGTCGTTGGCCGCTCCCGCAATCCCGGGGACGTCGATGGGGTAGACGGTGTAGCCGAGCAGGTTGGCCGTGCTGGTGAGGGGACGGAAGAGCTGCTCGCCGTCCTTGATCTCCCGCGAGAGGGCTTGCGCGGAGCCGCCGCGAATGTAGCTCTGAATCGAGTAGGGCCAGCCGCCGTCCAGCAGCAGCATCACTTTGCGTCCCGGTGGCGAGGCGAAGGTTCGCAGCGTGCGGGCCGCGGCCTTGACCGCCCCCTCGGTCTGGCGGAAGAGCATCTTGGCGTAGTCGCTCTCCAGGGGGCTCAGGCCGGAGTTGTCCATGCGGGTGTTGAGGTCGAGGGGCGTGCTCCCCTCGCCCGGAACACGGCTCGTGCTGTCGGTCGTCGAGGAGGTCGCGAAGCCCACGTTGTTGGCGAGGCGATTGAACTCGGTCACACGGTCGAGCCCATGGGTCGGCCGCGCCATGGCCTTATCGAAAGCGCTCGCCAGCTCGGTCCGGGATTGCGACCAGGTCGAGATCAGGGAGAGGCGGCCGCCGTCGTAGGCGACGATCGCCATCCGGTCCTCCGGTCCCAGACGTCCGAGATCGTCCTTCAAGGACTTGAGCACCTCGTTGCGCCGGATCTCGATGGGGAAGTAGTCGTCTATGAACACCAGATAGCTCGTGCCCACCTTGCCGCCGGGCTCCACGCCTGGCACGGCCGACGCGACCGCCGCCGTTTCCCCCGGCGCGGTGGGAGGGGCCACGGACTGTCCGCCGAGGATTTCGGAGAAGTAGTCGACCGGCACCTGCTTGCCGTCGACCTTGAGGTGGAAGTCGCCGGGCTTGAGGCCGCTCACCCGGTTGCCGTCCTTGTCGGTGACCACGACCTCGACGTTGACCACCCGTACGTCGACCGAGGCGCCGAAGACCGGCTCGTCCTGAGGCCGGGGCGGCGTTTTCTGCTGAGCCACAACGAGCCCGGAGCCGAGCGCCAGGACACAGGCCAGGGAAATGACGGGCACGAACACTCTCTTCATGGAAAACTCTCCTTTGCGAGACCTTAAGTATAGAGCACCCGTGTTGACGCCAGCCGCGGAGCTGGCTACCCTTGGTGTCCGCAACTCCCAATCCATGTCTCCAAGGAAGGAACGTGCCCCCATGGGCGAAATCGAAGAGACGATTTCCGAGGCGGTTGAGAAGGCCAAGGAAGCTCCGGACACTCTCAACAACGTCGTCGCCATCCTGGTGGCGTTGATCGCCACCTTCATGGCGCTGTGCAACATCAAGGACGGCAACATCGTGCAGGCGATGTCCCAGGAGCAGTCGAACGCGGTCGACTTCTGGTCGTACTACCAGGCCAAGGGCACCAAGCAGAACCTCGCCGAGAGCGTGCTCGACCAGCTCACGATCCAGAAGCAGATGAGTCCCAGCCTCTCCGCCCCGGCGGCGGCGCTGCTCGACAAGGAGATCGGCGTCTATACGGCGAACGTCAAGAAGTATGTGAAGGAGAAGGAGGACATCAAGAAGCAGGCGGAGGATGCCAAGAAGGAGTACGACCGGCTGAACGTGCACGACGACCAGTTCGACATGTCCGAGGCCGCTCTCAGCATCGCCATCGCCCTGCTGGGCGTCAGCGCGTTGACCCGGAAGAAGTGGCTGGTGGGCATCGCGGTGCTCTTCGCCGCCTTCGGGGTGCTGATGGGAACGGCCGGCTTCCTGGGCTGGAACCTCCACCCGGACGCCTTCGCGAAGTTCCTGAGCTAACTGGGGAAAATCCGGCTGCGCGGTCCCCGCCAGAGGCGTGGCCGCCGGCCGCCGAGGTGGTGCGAGCGCGGCCGCGAGCGGCGGGGGGCGGCGCGGCCGGCGATGTCGTTCGCGCCCTGGAACAGCAGGTAATCCCGGCTTTCCAGGAAGACTCCGGAGCCGAGCTGCGGCTGGGGCTTCGGGCCGGGAGCCGCCTTGGCGATCAGGACCGAGGGGGCGTCGAAGGGGCCGCGGTCCGTCGTGGAGGTCTCCGTGTTGATCTCCTTGATCTCGAAGCCGTCCATGGCCTCCAGAATGAAACGCTCGGAATGATGCAGGGGGCCGGTGTGGAGCTCAGGCCCGAGCTCCATGCGGTGCGCTGAGAGCGAAGCCAGGAAGCGCTGCGACGCGGGCGCCCTCTCGGCGAGGAGCACCCGGTAGAGCACCCGCGCCTCGCACAAGGCCAGAGGCACCAGGATGCAGGCGAGGACGGCGGCCCGGCGCCGCGTCGCCGGAGCGCGGCGCACCAGCTCCAGAGCGGCCAGGGCGGCGAGCATGGCCCAGGCCGGATAGCTTGGATCGAGGTACCAGTGATGCTGGGTGCGGGAGACGGAGAACAGCACGAGCGGTACCAGGGTCCACAGGAGCAGGAAGGGCAGCCGGCCCCGCGCCAGCCGGCGGCCGAGGGCGCCCGGATGGAAGCGATCTCCCCGGGCGATGAGGAACATGGACGCGAGGATCAGCAGCGGCCAGGGGGCGAAGCGGTCGAACAGAGCTCCGAGATATCCGAAGGGCGAATAGGTGACCTTGTCGATGACGCTCGTCGACCGGGCGAGAAGATCCTCCTGGACCATCAGCTCCAGGAAATGGGTCGAGCCGTCGGCGTGGATGCGCGCCGCGGCCCAGGCCGCCACCGGCAGGGAGAAGGCGAGGAGCGCCAGAAGACAGGGCACGAGCCGCTGCCGCCGCCACGAACCGGTCCACAGGATGTAGAAGCCGGCCGACACCATGAGGGGCAGGATGGCGAAGCTCTTGAGGAGGAATCCCAGACCCAGCAGGAAGCCGAGGGACATCACTCGCCAGGGCGACTTTTCGAGGCGTGAGACCTCGAACGCCGCCACCAGGAGCAGGAGAGTCAGCATGGCGTCGAGGTCACCGCTTCGCGCCCCGTGATTGGTGAGGAAGCCATAGGCGGTCGCCAGGAACAAGCCGGTGAGGAGGCTCGCCCGGCGGCCCAGCCAGCGCCGGCTGATGGCCATGGCGACCGCGACCGCCCCGATCGCGCAGAGAGCCGACGGCAGGCGCAGGGCAAAGGGAGTGGGGCCGAGGACCCAGAACGACAGCGCCATCAGCCAGTAGCCGAGAGGCGGCTTGAGGTTCCAGTACTCCGGCTGCCCGGCGTAAGTGGTGAGGATGAACGACTTGTGCTGGAGCATCTCCCACGCGGCGACGCCGTAGCGCGCCTCGTCGGAGTCGTTGAGGGCGACCGAGCTCAAGCCCACGAAGACGTTCACGGCCATGAGCACCAGCACGAACGCCACGCACAGCCCGTAGCGGCGAACGGCGAGGTTCCCCAGAGCGTGCTCGAAAGGAAGGGCCCGGGCCGTCAGAGGCTCCGGCTCGCCGCCTGAGCGAACCCGCGGCGCGGGCGCAGGGATAGTGGAAGAATCCATGGATTCGGTGCCGTGTCAGCTCCCGCGCTGAGGACGAACCGGCCGGAAGGCACTGGCGTCTGGACCCAGGCTGAGAAGTTTTGGACTAAGAGGATGGTATCACAGGGGAGGGCCTCAGCGTCCCGTGGCCGCCTTGACGGCTCCCACGGTGACGGCGCGGCTCAGGTAGGAGGTGGTCGCCGCGAGCTCGTCGCGCACGGCCACGGCCACTTGCTGCTGGCCCGCGGGCATCTTCAGGGTCAAGGTGTAGAGGTAGTGCTGGCCGAGGGCGTTGAGCACCTCCTTGCGGGAGATCTCGAGCGGCACTTCCACGTGGCGCACGGGCGAGGTGCCGCCCTTGGCGTCGCGGGTGGCCACCAGCAGGCGCAGCCTTCCCTGGTAGGCTCCCCCTTCTACCGGGTGGATGATGGCGAGCTTGTAGAGGGGAATCTTGAGCCGGACCGGCACGGCCCAGCTGCCCGTGGCCTTGTCCAGGGTCTGCTCTCCAACCTCGACCACGACCTCCAGAGGGTTGTCCTCAATGCCGTGCAGCAGGGCGGTGAGGGTGCGGTCCACCGCTTTTTCCATGGCCGGCTTGTCGCGGTAGCTCGGGCGGTAGCGGACTCGCAGGCCAGGGCGCTTCACCTTCACCTCGACCTTGTGCTGATGCCCGTCGCCATGGTGGACCGGCGTGTAGCCGAGCGAGTAGTAGCTTTCGAAGTCCTCCTGCATCCGCCCAAGCTCGGGGCCGAGGTCGTTGGCGTCGAGCATGGCCCGGCCGCCGGTGTCGACCGCCATGGCGGTGAGGGAGCCTTTGAGATTGCTGGTCTGCACCTGCTGCACGACGGATGAGAGGAGCCGCCGTTCCCCAGGATCGAGGTCCGCTCCTCCCCCCGCGAAACCTCGCAGGCCGCTCGCCTGAAGCGTGTAGAGGGTCACCCGGTTGGCGCTGGCGTGCGCCGCGAGGTCCTCGAAACGCTTGGCGACGCTGTATTTCTGAGCGTCGAGCGCCGCCTGCTGAGGATTGTACTTTGCGCCTTGATCGCCGCCCCGGAACGTCAATCCCGTGTTGCCGCTCGACAGCTCGCTGGGCTCCATGGAGCCGCCGCACAGCTCGGAAAGAACCTGGAACAGCTCCTCCCCGGGGGTGACGGAAATGCCATCGCTGACGAAGAGGAGCGCCCGGTGTCCGGGCACTCCGGAAAGCGAGTTGATGATCACCGTCAGCGCTCCGACCGTGCGCAGGGCCTCGTCCCGCGTCTCCGAGGCGTAGGCCTCGATAGGCGTCACGTTCTCGACGGCGCAGGGCCGGATGCTGTGCATCTGATACATGGTACGGAAGGCGGAGCGCCGCGCCTCATCTCCCATCTGACCCTGGGATGGCACGGACTCGGACTGTTTCAAGGCCGCGTCGATGGCTGCCCCGTCCTGGGTGAAGGGCTGGACCAGGCGGAGCCCGAGGCCGTTGGCGGCCACCATCACCCGGTCGCCCGGCCGGACGCTCTTGGCGAGGAAGGCGCGGATCTGCTCCACGGCTTTGGTGCGGTTCTCCGGCCGCAGGTGCAGGTCGTCGAGGAACACCACCAGCGACAGCGCCGTCTCCGGGTCTGGCGGCGGGGGCGACGGGGCCGTAGCGGTACCCGCCGCGGCGGCCGGGACGCTCTTGACGGCTGCCGCCGGCGGCGAGAGCGCGCGGCCGGAGGCGACCGATGCGAAGTTGGTGACCTCGACCGGCTTGCCATCCTCGGAGGCCGTGAAGTCCTCCCGCTTCAGGTCGGTCACCCGCTTGCCGTCCCGGTCGGTGACGTAGACCTCGACGTTGACGACGTTGACCTCCACCGCGGCACCGAAGCCGGTGAGAGAGGTGGGCTGAGGAGTCTCGGCGGCTTTCGCCGCCCACGCCGGCCCGGTGGGCAGGGCGCAGACGGCCAGGAGAATGGCGGTTTTTCGGACCCTGGCGATTCTCAATTCGTGACTCCTGTCTGGACTGACGCGGTGGCTCCCACGGTGACGGCCTGGCTGAGGTAGGAGGTGGTCGCGGCGATCTCGTCGCGCACCCCCACGGCCACCCGGTGAGCACCGGGTGGCAGTTGCAAGGTGAGGGTGTAGACGTAGAACTGGCCGAGGGCGTTGAGCACATCCTTGCGGGAAATCTCGATCGGCACCTCCACCTGCCGCACGGGTGAGGTGCCGCCCTTGCCGTCCCGGATGGCCACCAGCAGGCGCAATCTCCCCTGGTAGGATCCGCCTTCGTCCGGATGGATGATGGCGAGCTTGTAGAGGGGAATCCGGAGCCGGATCGGTACGGCCCAGGTGCCGTTGGCATCCAGGGTCTGCGTTCCCAGATCGATCGCCACCTCCATCGGGTTGTCCTCGATGCCGTGCAGCAAGGCCGCCAGCGTGCGGTCGACGGCTTTCTCCAGGGCCGGCTTGTCGCGGTAGCTCGGGAGGTAGCGCAGCCGCAGGCCGGGCCGCTTCACCTTGACCTCGACTTGGTGCCGCTGGCCGTCGCCATGGTGGGCCGGCGTGTAGCCGAGCGAGTAGAAGGCCTCGAAGTCCTCCTGCATCCGCGCCAGCTCGGGGCCCAGGTCGTTGGCGTCGAGCATGGCCCGGCCGCCGGTGTCGACCGCCATGGCGGTCAGCGAGCCCCTGAGGTTGCTGGTCTGCATCTGCTGCACGGTGGACGAGAGGAGCCGCCTTTCTCCCGGATCGACGCCCATCCCGCCCGCCGCGAAGCCTTGCAGGCCGCTCGCCTGGAGGGTATAGAGCGTCACGCGGTTGGCGCTGGCGTGGGCCGCGAGATCCTCGAAACGCTTGGCGACACTGTACCGCTGGGCATCGAGCGCGGCCTGTTCCGGCTTGTATTTGAGGTATTCGTCACTGCTCGAGCTCTCGGTTCCTCTCTTTTCAGCGAGACGATCCGCGGCTCTGTTGGGGGCCAGGTCGGCGTTTCCGGTCGACTGCTCTGTCGGCTCCATGGAGCCACCGCAGAGCTCGGCGATCACCTGGAAGAGCTCCTCGCCTGGGGTCACGGAGATGCCGTCGCTGACGAAGAGGAGCGCCCGATGCCCGGGAACCCCAGCGAGAGAGTTGATGAGCACCGTCAGAGCGCCGACCGTTCGCAGGGCCTCATCACGTGTCTCGGCGGCAAAGGTTTCGATCGGCCGGACGTTCTCCTGCGCGCAGGGCCTGACGCTGTGCATGGCATACATGGTGCGAAACGCGGACCGCCGTGCCTCATCGGACATCTGACCCTGAGCGTTCACCGCCTCAGCCCGGCTCAGGGCCGCGTCGATGGCCGCTGGATCGGCGGTGAAGGGCTGGAGCACACGCAGGCCGAGGCCATCGGCGGCCACCATCACCCGGTCGCCCGGCCGGACGCTCCGCGCGAGGAAGGCGCGGATTTGCTCCACGGCTTTGGTGCGGTTTTCCGGCCGCAGGTGCAAGTCGTCGACGAATACCACCAGCGACAGCGCGGTCTCGGGGTCGGGCCCGGCGGCGGCTGGAGTCGCGGCGGCGGTCGCCGGGGCCACCGCGGCGGCCCCGGACGCTCCCGCCGGCGCGGACGCCGCCGTGGCGCGGCCGGGGGAGACCGAAGCGAAGTTGGTGACCTTCACCGGTTTGCCGTCCTCCGAGACCGTGAAGTCCTCACGCTTCAGGTCGGTCACGCGCTTGCCCTCCCGATCGGTGACGTAGACGTCGATGTTGACGACGTTGACGTCCACCACCGCGCCGAACGACGTGAGCGAGGCGGGTTGGGCCTTCTCCGCTCCGCGAAGAGGGAAGGCACAGGCGGCGGCCACGAGAAGGATGAGACAAGCTTTGCGAACCGCGGCGCTTCTCAATGCGGGGCCTCAGCTTTCGCCGATGCGGTGGCTCCCACGGTGACGGACTGGCTCAGGTAGGAGGTGGTCGCGGCGATCTCGTCGCGCACGCCCACCGCCACCCGGTGCGTGCCGGGGGGAAGCTGCAGCGTCAGCGTGTAGACATAGAACTGGCCGAGAGCGTTGAGCACGTCCTTGCGGGGGATCTTGACCGGCACGGCCACCTGCCGCACGGGGCTGGAGCGTCCATCCTCGCTTCGCGTCGCCACCATCAGCCGCAGGCTGCCTTGATAGGTTTCGTCCTGGTTCAGGATCGCCAGCTTGTGCAGGGGGATCCGCAGCCGGATGGGAACGGCGACCGTGCCGGACGGGCCCGGCACCTGCTCTCCCACCTCGACGCCGATCTGCAGCGGATTGTCCTCGACGCCATAGAGAAGAGCTGCGAGAGTGCGGTCCACGGTCTTTTCCATCGCCGGCTTGTCGCGGTAGCTCACGCGGTAGCGCAGGCGGATGCCCGGGCGCTTCGCCTTCACCTCGATCCGGTGCTCCTTGCCGTCGCCGTTGTGGCCCGGCATGTAGCCCAGGGCATAGAAGGTGGCGAAGTCCTCCCGCAGGCCGGCCAGCTCCGGGCGCAGGTCGTTGGCGTTGAGGATCGCCCGCCCCCCCGTGCCCTCGGCGAGAGTGTGGAGGGACTCCTGGAGGCTCGCGCGCTGGATGCTGCCGATGGAGGGGAACTGGAACAGCCGGTCATGCGGCCCGAAGCCTGGATCGGAGGCCTCGGTGCCCGACACTCCCGAGGCCTGGAGAGTGTACATCGTCACCTGGTGCGCGTTGGCGTGCCCCACGAGGGTCGCGAGCTCTTTGGCGACGCTGTAGGCCTGAGAGTCCGGAACCGCTTGGGAGGCTGCCTGATAGGCTTTGGGACCCCAGTCGCGAGTATCGTAGATGGCCAGGGGATCCAGGTGATCCCTTTCCGTGGGTCTGGGTCTGCGTTCGTCGACGCTGGCGACCTGGCTGGGAGTCTGCGCCTGCTGGCCGATGCCCGCGGTGCCGCCACCGCCGCACAGCTCGATGAGAAACTGAAACAGCTCCTCGCCGGGCACCGCCGGGATACCGTCGCTGACGTGGAGCACGGCCTTGCGCCCGGGAACGCCGGAGAGCGAGTTGACGAGCAGGGTGAGGGCGCCGAGCGAGCGCAGCACCTCGCTCCGCCGGGAACCGGCGAAGTTGCGGACCGGCTCCAGGATGTTCTGCGGACAGGGGATCGGGTCCGTGGGATCCGACAGCGAGATCTCCTGAATGGACATCATCGTATCGAAGGCGTTTTTCCGCTCGATGTCGATCTCGGGACCGTGCGCCGCGACCTTCTCGATGGCCTTCAGCCCCGCGTCGAGGGCGGCGGGGTCGGAGGTGAAGGGCTGCCAGACCTTGAGCACGAGGTCGGAGGTCACCAGCATGACCCGGTCGCTGGGCAGCAGATTGTGGTTGAGGAACTCCCGCACCTGATCCAGAGCCCGCGTACGGTGGGACGGCCGGATGTTCGAGTTGTCCACGTAGACGACGAGGTTCCAGGTGTCGGCCGGAGCGGGCGCCGGCGCCGCCGTACCGGAAACCGCCTGGCCAGGGCTGCTCGGAACCTGCGGGCCGCCCGGGGCGGGCAGGCGGGCGGAAACGAAGTTGGTGATGGTGACCCGCTTGCCGTCCTCCAGCACCTCGAAGTCGCTCTTGCGCAGGTCGTTCACCCGTTTGCCGCTCTTGTCGGTGGCATAGACGTCGACGTTGACGACGTTGACGTCCATGACCTCGCCGAAAGCCGTGAGCGACGCGGGTTTGACTTTCTCGGCGCCAGCCAGCGGAGAGCAGCAGATCAGGGCCGCCACGAAAAATGGACAAAGACGGTTGGGCTTCAGATTCATGGCATCCTCAATTCCGGACCTCGGCCGCCGCGGAGGCGGTGACGCCCACGGTGACCGCGCGGCTCAGATACGAAGAAGTGGCGGCGACGTCGTCCCGCACCCCGACGGCGACCCGCTGTTCGCCGGGGGCGAGCTGAAGCGTCAGGGTATACACGTAATACTGCCCGAGGGCGGTGAGGACCTCTTTGCGCGGAATGTGGATCGGCATCGGGATCTGGCGCACGGGCGTCATGCGGCCGTCGGCGCTACGGGTCGCCACCAGCAGCCGCAGGTTTCCCTCGTAGTTCTCCTCCCCGTCGAGGACGGCCACCTTGAACAGCGGGATCCTGAGTCGCACGGGCACGGAGACGGTGCCGCCGGCGCCGGGGATCTGATCGCCGATTTCCAGCTCGATCTTCAGCGGATTGTCCTCGATGCCGTAGAAGAGGGCCGCCAGGGTGCGGTCCACGGCCCTCTCCATCACCGGTTTGTCGCGGTAGCTCTCGCGGTAGCGCAGGCGCATGCCGCTGCCCTTCACCGTCACCGCGATATGGTGCTCCTTGCCGTCGCCGGAGTGCGACGGGCTGTAGCCGACGGAGTAGTAGGTTGTCAGATCCTCCCGCATCCGCGCGAGATCGAGCCCGAAGTCGTTGACGTCGAGGATCGCCCGGCCGCCGGTGCCCGAGGCGAGAGCGGTCAGGGAATTCTGATGGCTGGCGCGGGACGAGGCCTCGATGGAGGGGAACTGCGTCAGCCGGTCGCCCGGCCCGGCGTCGGCCTCGGAGCCGCCGAGCGTTCCCATTCCGGAAGCCTGCAAGGTGTAGAGGGTGACCCGCTGGGCGTTGGCGTGCGCCACCAGGGTCTCCAGCTGCTTGGCGACGTTGTAGCTCTGCGCGTCGAGAGGAGCCTGGGAGGCGGCCTTATAGGCCCCGGGGCCGAGCGTCGAGGAATCGTAGACGGCCGCCGGATCGAGGTTCTGGTTGACCGGATGGGGAACCTGGGGCTTGCCTTCCTCCGTTTCGTCCTCAATGGTGTTGGGTTTTCCCACCACGGCCTGGTGCCCGAAGCCGGCGGCGGGGCCGCCGCCGCAGATTTCGGCGAGGAACTGGAACACCTCGTCGCCCGGGGTGAGGGGAAGGCCGTCGCTGACGTAGAGCAGCGCCTTGCGGCCCGGCACGCCGGAGAGCGAGTTGACCAGCACGGTGAGCCCGCCCAGAGTGTGGAGGACCTCGTCCCTGCGGCCCGAGGCAAAATCGTGGGCCGGCCGCGAGATGGCGTGAGGACAGGCTTTAGGCTCCGGCTGGGAGAGGGCGTCGGCCTGGATCGCCATGATGTTGTCGAAGGCCAGGCGCCGGGCGCGGTCGGTCGACGGCCCCTGGACGGAGAGCTCGCCGACCTGCCGCAGCGAGGCGTCGACGGCAGCGGGATCGCTGGAGAGGGGGAGCCGGACGCGCAGCGCCGAGTCGAGGCTCACCACCATCACCCTGTCTCCCGTCCCGAGCTGATGGGCGAGGAAGTCCCGCACCTGCTTCAGCGCCCGGGTGCGGCTGGCCGGATGGAGATCGAAGGTGTCGACGGCGACGATGAGGTTCCAGGGCTCTCCCGGCTCGGTCCTGGCGACGTCCGGGGAGGCCGCCGGGCCGCGGACCGCGCCGCCGCTGCCCGCCAGGGACGCGAAGTGGGAGATCGACACCTTGCGGCCGTCCTCGCGCACCTCGAAGTCGCGCTCGCGCAGGCTCGTCACCGGCTTGCCCTTCGCGTCGGCCACGTAGACCTCGATGTTGACGACGTTGACGTCGACCGCCGCTCCCAGGGTTCCGGGATTATTGACGGGAGAATTGACCGGAGACTTGGCGCCGGCTGCCGTTGAAAGCACGAGGGTGAGGGCCAGGGTCAACACAAGCTGGGCCGGCTTCAAGTTGGAATCCCTCCAGGAAAATCACATGTTTGCGAAAGTCTACTGCAAGAAGCGGACCGACGCTCTCTAGAGGGGCGTGAGCGGCGGGCTGTCCTCTGGAGCTGACGGGGGAGTGTCCTCCCAAAGAGCGGCCTGATTTCCCGCGATCCGCCACCACAGCCCGGCGGCCAGCGGCAGCCCCAAAGCGGTGAGCACCAGGCTGCCTTCGGGCCCGAAGCCATCGCCGGTGACTTGGCGGTTGCCGCTCACCGAGAGGTTCAGGAGATGGAACACGGAGAAGCCGCTCACCGGCAGCGACACCAGGCAGGAAAGGGCGAAGTTCCAGACCCCATGGGCGACGGTCGCCCCCCACAGGCTGCCGCTCCTCTCCACCAGGGCGGCGAGGATGAGGCCCGCGAGGACGATGTTGACCAGGGCGGCGGCACTGACGTCGGGGTTCGCGGCGTGGAGCAGGGCGAACAGCACGGAGGAGGCGAGCGCGGCCGTGCCCGCGAGCCAGCGCTCCCGCAGGGCATGGTAGATGTAGCCCCGCATCACCAGCTCCTCGATCCCCGCCTGGATCAGAAAGAGGACAAGAAGGACGGGGAAGAGCAGGAGCCGGGGCAGGGGCCACCAAAGCCGTCCCGTCACCAGATCTCCGCTTAAGCCCGCGAGATGGAGTGCGGCGAGGCGCGCCGGCAGGGCGAGAATCACCAGCAGCCAGCTGGCCACCAGGGCGATGACCCCCAACGGCATCGTGGCCAGCTCGCGCCGTGCCTTCCGCCATCCTCCCGAGGGCCATCGCAGGCCCAGGCTCGCGAGGTCCCGGCGGTCGAGAAAGCGGACGAAGAGCTGCGTCACCGCCAGCACCGGCACGATGACCAGGACGAAGATCAGCAGAATCGCCTCCTGCGATTGCAGGAAGCTGCCCGGGCCGAGCCGCCCTTTGCCCAGGAGGAAAGCGATGCCGGTAATCCCTGTGCTCACGCCGGTCTGAATACCCAGGAAGACCAGGAGATACAGAACGACGCGCAGCACCGGATGGAGCTTGCGGGGAGCCGTTCGTGGAGGCTCGGGCAACGGCGGGGGATCAGGCTCTTTGATCAAAGTGGCACGGGGGTTGCTATAGACGAGAAGCGGGGAGAAGGAAACGAAACGAACGAGCTTTCAACCACTAGAACCTTAAGGAGGATCGTCATGGTAAACCTCATTCTCATCCTGATCGTCGGTGGCCTCATCGGTTGGATCGCCAGCATCGTCATGCGGACAAACGCCCAGCAGGGTATCTTCCTCAACGTCGTCGTCGGCATCGTCGGCGCCCTGCTCGCGGGCTTCCTGCTCTCGCCGTTGTTCGGCACCGGCAACATCACCAGTGGCAACTTCAGCCTGCCCGCGCTGCTGGTCTCCCTGCTCGGCGCCGTCATCCTGCTCGCCGTCGTCAACCTCTTCCGCCGCGGCGCCGTTCGCTAGCCGCCCGGCTTGTCTTCAATACGGTCCGGAGCCTCTCCGGATCTGCACCACCCGCGGGGGTTCGGACTTCGGTCCAGAACCCCCGTTCGGCGTTCAGGCGGCAAGCTGTCGCCGGCGTTGAAAACCTTCTATTTCGGCTCATTCACCTTTTTACAATCGGCGCTCAGCGGTCGAGCTTCGGCGCCTTGGTCGTTGCCAGCGCCTTGCGCACTCCCTCGGGAGTGGTGAGGCCCTGCTCGGCGAGAACGTCGCGGACCCACTTCGCCACCAGCTCGTTGCCGGCCTTGGGATAATGGATGAAGTTGTTCGAGGCCAGCTCGGCGTTGGGATCGTATTTCTGGAAACCGTCGGCGAGATCGATCACGCGGTAGCCGCGGCGGCGCAGATCTTCGAGGAGAGGCTGATAAGTCACGGGCTCGCCCCGGTGTCGAAGCCGCACCTCGCGGCGCTGGGGGAAGAGAACGATAACCGGCACGGACCCATGATCGAGCGCTTCGCGGTAGAACTGATCGAGCACGCGGAAGGTGACCTCATACGCCTCGGAGCGTCTGTTGTACTGGTCGTGGACGAGGATCGGCTGATCGAAATACTGATCGGAGATGACGCGGGCGAAACGCACCGAGGGCAGGAAGTCGAAACGGCTGCGCCGGTTGTTGCGATGGTAAAAATAATCGTGCTCGCCCAGCCGCGGGAACACGGCCTTGGGATCGCGCAGCAGCTCGCGGTAGCCCTCCGTGCTCTGGATCGGGTTGTCGATCAGCACCAGCTTGCCTCCCTCGACGGAGAAGCGGGGTTTGCTGAACGGAATGCCGCTCATCGCGAAGTAGAATGGCCGGAAGGTGTTCACCATGCGGCTGATGTTCTCGGACATATGGCCGATGAGCACCACCGCCGGATGGTATTGGACGCCCTCGCGGCGGTAGCGCATGAGGCCCTGGCCGGGGTCCGAGCCGGGAATGCCGAAGTTCATCACCTCGAGGGTCGGGTCCAGCGCCTCGAGCTTTTCCTCGTATGTGGCCCCCATGGGTACGCCGTCGCCATGCGTGAACGAGTCGCCGAAGGCGGCGATGCGCAGCTTGTCCGCCGGAGGCTTCAGGTCGTACTCGTGGCTGGCCCGCAGCCCTTTGCTGTTGGACGTGTACAGGGGCTTGTGGCTGTTGGGCCGGATAGACCACCCGAGCTCGGGATCGAACATCACGTAGGAGACGTCGCGATCGAGGTGGATGCCCAGCACCGACCGGTGCTTGTAGCTCAGGTCCTCCACCAGGGTGGGCTGATACTCGACGTTCTTGTAGCGCTTGAGGTACCACAGCCCCCCAAAGCAGATGAGCTCCACCACCAGCCAGAGGACGGCGAGCAGGACGAGGGAGAAAACGAGCTTCTTGGTCGGGGAGAGTGTGGCCATGGGGAGGGGGATTGTACCCGATCCCTCGCCGGGCGAGCTCCCAGCGGGTTGCCTCACAGCTCCTGTTTGTATAGACTGGTAGCTCTGGAAGTAAGGAGCACTCATGGAACACCGTCCGAAGATCCGGCGTTTTCCCCGCGTTCAGGCCGAGCATGCGGTCATGGTGCGGCTCCTGGGGACGAAGGCCTTTGAAGAGTTTGCCCGCACCCGGGTTATCGGGCCGGGTGGCTGCATGTTCGTCAGCGAGGAGTCGCTCGGCTTCGGCTCCCTCATGGAGCTGTCCATCGCCCTGCGGGGCCGCGTGGTCAAGACGGACTGCCGCGTGGTCTACGAGATCCGCAAAAACCACGTCGAGCATCAGGTCGGGGTCGAGTTCCTGCGCATCAGCGCCCCGGACCGCGCCTTCCTGGAATCCTTCGTGGCCCAGCGCAAGGGAGCCCAGGCGCCGCCCTTCAGCCGTCCCTTCTGAGCCGGTTGAGAGGATCGAGGTCGACGCCCAGGGAGCCCGCGTACTCCACGAAAAGTAGCCGCGCCTCGGCGATGCGTTCCGGAGTCTCCGCCTGGACGATTTCAAGCATTGGGCTTCTTCGGCAGACCTCTCCCGGTCACCAGATAGGTCGCGAAGCTCCCCAGCCAGTGGCCGCCCTCATAGTGAGCGCCGGTGACGGCTTCCAGGCCGGAGGTGCGGTGAGCGGCGGCGGCGGCCCGGAGGGGGGCGATGCGGGTATCGCCTTCCGGCAGGCTGGCGGCGATCCCTTCCAGCATCCAGGCCCGGGAGAGGTTGAGGCCGTCGAGGTGGACGAGCTTGCCGTCCGTGCGGTCGGTGGAGACGGCGGGGACCAGCCAGTCGGGGCTGCCGATCCGCGGCAGGAAGGCGGAAAGCCAGGCGGCGAAATCCCGCGGCGGCAGGAGGCGGCGCATCAGGTCGGCTTCGGCAAGGCAGGGAGAGAGGAAGTCCTCGCCGGAAGGCTCGTAGTCGAGTGGGCAGGCGCGGTCCTTGTGGAACAGGTCGCGGGCCTTCCTCTCGAAGAGATCGGCCGCGGCGGCGTCCCCGGCCGTCCGCGCCCAGTCGATCATCAGGCCGAGGCCGAAGGCCGTCTGGTTGTGCTCGCCGATGCGCACAGGGTGGGAGAGCTTGGGCAGCCAGGTGCTGAGATGCCCCACGGCGGCTTTGACCAGCGGTTGCAGCGTTTCCGACCAGCGCTTCGCCTGCGGCGTGTTCCACTCCGCAAGCTCGGCGGCGAGTTGGAGCAGCCAGGCGAGGCCGTAGGGACGCTCGAAGGCGGCCCGGCCCTCGCCTTCCAGGTAGACCACTTCGGCCGCGATGTGCGCCGGCGTCAGGCTGAGGTCCAGGGCGGCCCGGGCTTCCGCCGCGAAGGATTCCTCGGGGAAGCGGCGGGCGAGGCGCGCCAGCAGCCAGTGGCCGTGCACCGCGGAATGCCAGTCGTAGCAGCCATAGAAGGCCGGCGTCAGCTCGCGCGGCGGTTTGACGTCCTTGTCGCCGTTCATCAGGTGGGCGATCTTGTTCGGATACTCCTTGTGGACGCAGGCGAGCGCGAGCCTCGCGAATCGCCCGGCCGTTTCGGCGTCGAGCTCGTAGGGACCACTCGCGCCGGGAGCGGCCCAGGCAGGAACGGTAAGGACCAGGACGGCGCCAAGGCTGAGCAGGGTGCGCAGGATCATGGCAAGGGATCGTAGCACCCCGGATTGTCACACTCCCCTCGCGGTTTCCCAGTTACAATCGCCTACGGCCTCTTCGCCAGGACGAGGCCCGGCTCCCAGGGAACCGAGATCACCATGAACGCCGCCGCCCAGCATCCCCAGTATTCGGTACGGGAAGAGATCGCTCACAGCGCGACCCACGGGTTGGGGATCGTGCTCAGCGTCGCGGGCCTGATCGCGATGATCGTCGTGTCGGAGCGGTCGGGTGAGGTCCGCCACGTCGTGGCCTCCATCGTCTACGGGGCGACCCTGATCCTGCTGTACCTCGCTTCGACGCTCTATCACGGCATCCCCTCGCCGAACGCCAAGCGCGTGCTGAAGGTGCTCGACCACTCGGCCATCTACCTGCTGATCGCGGGCACCTATACGCCGTTCACTCTCATCAGCCTGCGGGGCGGCTGGGGCTGGACCCTCTTCGGGCTCGTCTGGGGCATGGCGCTGCTCGGCATCACTCTCAAGATCGCCGCCATCGGACGCTTCCAGTGGTTGTCGATCGCCCTCTACCTGGGCATGGGCTGGCTGGTGGTGGTGGCGCTCAGGCCGCTGATCGAGGCGGTCTCGCCCGCCGGCGTCCGGCTGCTGTTCCTGGGCGGCATCTCCTATACCCTGGGAGTCCTCTTCTACAAATGGCGACGGTTGCCCTACCACCACGCGGTGTGGCATCTGTTCGTCCTCGCCGGCAGCATCTTTCACTACTTCGCGGTCCTGCTTTACGTATTGCCGACCAAGGGGTGACGAGAGGGGCTGTAACTCCTGGGCACCTTCTGCGTATTGAGGGTGCCATGAAAGGAGAACCCTCTATGCGATCGAAGTTTCTGCTGGCCGCTTTCTTGCTGGCCGCTTTCACCGTAACTGCGTGGGCCGCTGCCCCTTCCTCTCCCGGCCTCCAGGCCCGGCGCGACACCCTCAATAAGCTCCTCGCCGAGCAGTGGGAGTACAACCTCTCCCATTCGCCGGAATTCGCCTCCATCCTGGGCGACAAGCGGTGGAACGACAAGATGTCCGACTTCTCTCAGGCCGCCATCGACGCCGACTTGGCGAAGGCAAAGGATTTCCTGCGGCGCTTCGAGGCGGTCGACACCGCCGGTTTCCCCGAGCAGGAGGCTCTCAACAAGGCGCTGATGGTGCGCAACCTCAAGGAACAGCTCGACGACGCGAAATTCAAGGGCTGGCTGATGCCGGTCAACCAGATCTCCGGCATTCATCTGCTGGCCGCGCAGTTCCCGTCCCTGCTGACGTTCACCACGGTCAAGGACTACGACGACCTGATCACGCGGTACAAGAAGTTTCCCGTTGTGTTCGATCAGACCATCGATCACATGCGGGCTGGCATGGCCGCCGGATTGATGCCTCCCAAGTTCCTGCTCGAGAAGGTTGCGGTACAGGTGGACGGCATCGCCGGTATGACGGCCGAGAAGTCACCCTTCGCCGCGCCGCTGGAGAAATTTCCCAAGGAGATCCCTGAGGCGGAGCAGCAGCGCATCCGCAAGGACATGATCGCCGTCATCCAGGGCTCGATCCTGCCCGCCTACGTGAAGTTCGGCAAGTTCGTGAAGGAGGAGTACATCCCCAAGGGCCGCACCGAGCCGGGGATGTGGTCGCTGCCCGACGGCGACGCCCGCTATGCCTGGGCCGTCAAGGGCTCCACCACGACCGATCTCACACCGGAGCAGATCCACCAGATCGGCCTCAGCGAGGTGACTCGCATCGAGGGACAAATGGCGGTGCTCGCCAAGAAGCTCGGTTTCGCGGACGTCAAGGCCCTCAACGCGTCCATCGACGCCGATCCCAAGCGCCACTTCCATTCGCGCCAGGAGATCGTCGACCTTTACAAGCACTACATCGACCAGATGTGGGGCAAGCTTCCCGAGCTGTTCGGCCGCCTGCCGAAGGCCAGGATCGAGGTCATGCCGGTGGAGGAATTCCGCGAGAAGGAGGCTTCGGGAGCGCAGTACGACACCGGCGCGCCGGATGGCTCCCGCCCTGGCCGCGTACAGGTGAACACCGGCGACGCGGAGCACCGTAAGACCATCACCACCGAGTCCACGGCCTACCACGAGGGCGTGCCCGGGCATCATATGCAGCTCTCGATCGCCCAGGAGCTTCCGACCCTGCCGCCGTTCCGTCAGCAGGGCGGCTACACCGCGTACGTCGAGGGCTGGGCACTCTACACCGAGAGCCTCGGCAAAGAGGTCGGGTTTTATCAGGACCCCTACAGCGACTATGGCCGGTTGCAGGATGAGATGCTGCGCGCCATCCGGCTCGTGGTGGATACCGGCTTTCACTACAAGCGCTGGACCCGCGATCAGGTGGTGAAGTTCTTCCACGACCATTCGGGAGTCGACGAGGTTGAGGTGCAGAGCGAGACCGACCGCTACATCGTCTGGCCCGGCCAGGCTCTGGGCTACAAGGTCGGCCAGCTCAAGATCACCGAGCTGCGCGAGCGGGCGAAAAAGGCGCTCGGCCCCAAGTTCGACATCCGCAAGTTCCACGACGAGGTTCTGGGAGCCGGCGCCCTGCCGCTCGACGTCCTGGAAAAGCGGATCGACAACTGGATCGCGGCGGAGAAGAAGTAAGTTCCCTGCTACCATGGTCCCCGAGAGGGGACCTTCCATGCTGGATGATCTGTTGAATTTCGTCGCGATCCGCCGGTTCGCGCTCCTGGTCGTCGCCGTTCTAGCCTGCCTTGGAGCGGGACCGGCCTTCGCGCAGACCGCAACGGAAGACGAGGAGTTGCTGAGCCTCACCGGCACCCAGCCGGCGCTGGCCGCGGACTCCCGGGGCGGCTTCGTCGCCATCTGGACGGATACCGAGGCCGGGAACGACGAGGGCCTGGGAATCCGCGGCTGTCTGCTGACCCCGAAAACCGGAGGCTGCGGTCCGCACTTCGCGGTCAATACGACGGCGCTGGGTGACCAGATTCGCCCCGCGGTGGCGGCGGACGATCCCGGACGCTTCATCGTCGCCTGGCAGGGCGCTGTAGAGCTCGGTACGGGCGTGTTTGGCCAGAGGTTCGGCGCTGGCGGCGTCAAGCTGGGCCCGGAGATCCTTCTTTCCACCACGAGCCCGGGCAGTCAGCAGTCGCCGCGGGTGGCGATGGAGGAGGGCGGCGCCTTCGTCGCGGTCTGGCTGGACCAACGCGACTCCCGGTCGAGCTTCGCCCTGGCTCGTTTCTCCGCCAAGGGCAAGCCCCTGGACGCCGAGCTTCCCATGAAGGCTGAGCGCGGGATGGACGACGGCACTCTGGTGGCGGGCTATCGAGGCGGCTTCGCCGTGGGGCGGAACGAGGTTCTCGCCTGTTCTGGCGGCGGCAACGACTCGACCGCCTCCGTTTCCCGTTTCGACACCATGGGTGGACCGGTGGGGAAGGTCTACGAGCTCGCCGGCTCTCGGTGCGGCGATGGCAGCGATCATGGCGTCACCCTCGCCTTTCTGGTGGGGAGCCGCGCAGGCACTCTGGCTGTCTTCGAGGGCCCCGAGGGTTACTCTGCGCAGCGCTTCGCGACCTCAGGCGAGCCGTCTGGGGACCGCGTTGCCCTCACCGGCAAGCCCGCCTGTATCGAGAACCGTTGCGAACGCGCCGCCGCCGTGGCTATGGACGATCGCGGGCGCTACGCCGTGATCTGGGAGGTGAGTGAGAACGGGAAGCTCTCCAACCTCTTCGCCCAGCTTTTCACGCCCGCCGGCAAGCCTCGCACCGAGGGTATCCTCGTGAACGTCACGCCCTCCCTGAGCCCCGAGTCTCCCGCCGTTGCGCTAGCGAACGATGGCGATCTGCTGGTGGCTTGGACACGGTCGGACACGCAGCGGACGGGGCTGTTCCTGCGGCGGATGCGGTTGGAGTAAGGATGATGCCTCCTTGCAAGAAGGCGGACGGCAAGGCGCAACTTGATTCGTTGCGTCGTCAGAAGTTTAGGGAGATCCTCAAGCTCCGAGGCCAGATGAAATGGGAAGGCGATCTCGATGAGCTTCGGCTGCGGGAGCCGATACCTCCTTCTGAACTGGCTCGCTGAACGGCTGATACGATCTCCGCATGCGCAAACCCCTCGAAGGTATCCATCACGTCACCGCCATGGCGAGCGATCCCCAGGCGAACGTCGATTTCTATACCGGCGTCCTGGGGCTGCGGCTGGTCAAGCGGACGGTGAACTTCGACGATCCGAGCACCTATCACCTTTATTACGGCGACGAGGTCGGGCATCCCGGCACGATCCTGACGTTCTTCCCGTGGCCCGGCGCCCGGCGGGGTGTCCAGGGCGCCGGGCAGGCGACGGTGACATCGTTCTCCGTGCCTCAAGATTCGCTGGGATATTGGACTCAACGCCTGTCGAACCTCGGCGTGGCCCATGAAGATCCCCATCCGCGTTTCGACGAGGAGATACTGACGCTGCTCGATCCCGACGGCCTGCGGCTGGAGCTCGTCGCCCAGGCCGGAGACCCGCGCGCGCCGTGGGACGGTGGGCCGGTGCCGGCGGAGCACGCCGTCCGCGGTTTCGACGGCGTCACCCTCACCGAATGGAACTCGCACGTCACCGAGAACCTGCTGGCCGGAGCCCTCGGGTTCCGGCGCGTGGCCGAGCACGGCGACCGCATCCGCTTCGAGGTGGGGGAGGGAGGCCCCGGAGCGCGGGTCGACGTGCTGGGTGCGCCGTCCGCGGTGCGGGGACACGTCTCGGCGGGCACGGTGCACCACGTGGCCTGGCGCTCGGCGGACGAGCCGGACCAACTCGCCTGGCGCGAGGCCGTGGCCGAGGCCGGCGTCTACGTGACGCCGGTGCTGGACCGGCAATACTTCCGCTCCATCTACTTCCGCGAGCCCGGCGGCGTGCTCTTTGAAATCGCCACGGACCCGCCGGGCTTCACCCGCGACGAATCGGTGGAGAGCCTGGGCACCACCCTCAAGCTGCCGCCGTGGCTTGAGCCCACGCGCCAGCAGATCGAGGAGATCCTGCCGCCCATCACGGTGCGGACGGTCGCCCCGGTCGCAGAGACGGCGGAAAGCGGGAGCTGAGCGTGGCCGGTCCCCACCAGGGGCAGCCGCTCATCCACGCCGGCAGGCCTGTCGCTCAGGCCGCGGCGGCCATGGTCATGGTGCATGGCCGCGGCGCTACGGCGGAGAGCATCCTCACTCTGGCGGATGAATTCGGGCGGGACGATTTCGCCTACCTGGCTCCCCAGGCCGCGGGCACCTCCTGGTATCCCTACGGCTTTATGGCACCGATGCCACAGAACGAGCCGGGACTCTCCTCGGGCCTCTCCCGCATCGGCGAGATCGTCGCGCAACTGGAAGCGGAGGGGATTCCGCCGGATCGCATCGTCCTCCTCGGTTTCTCCCAGGGAGCCTGCCTGTCGCTGGAGTTCGCGGCCCGCAACGCGCGACGCTACGGCGCCGTCTTCGGGCTCTCCGGCGGCCTCATCGGTCCGCCGGGAACGCCGAGAGACTACCCAGGGTCCTTCGCCGGTACCCCCGTCTTCCTCGGTTGCAGCGACCGCGATCCCCATATCCCCAAAGACAGGGTGGACGAGTCGGCGGCGGTGCTGAAGACGATGGGCGCCGAAGTTACGGAGCGGATCTACCCCGCCATGGGGCACACCGTGAACGAGGACGAGCTCAGCTTCGTGCGGCAGTTGCTGGGCAGCCTCGGCGAATAGAAAAAAAGGGGGACGGGTTCTGTCCGTAACCCGTCCCCGGAGGAGGCGCCGCCGTGGGGCGGTCGTCGTGACGAATCTCTTTAGGGCAAGACGAGTGCCAGCCCGCCTTTCGACTCGAAGTTTCTCTCCAAATCTCTTGATCCAAAGGTCTTAGGCAGGTTTCAGGAATCGCGTGGAGCTTCCTGGGCGTGGTGTTATATTAGGGTGCCAATGCCACAACTCTGGTGAGGAAACCATAATCGTGCTCGAACGTCTCCTGGAGCTGGGCAAGAGGGTGCTCGCCGAGAGCGATCTGGACCGCGTGCTGACGGCGGCACTCGACGGCGTCATCGAGTTGTGCGGCGCCGAGCGGGGGATGATTCTGCTCTTCGAGCCGGAAGGGCCGGAGGGCGAGGTGGTGGTGGAGACGGCCCGTAACCTCGCCAAGGAGGACATCGAGCGGCCCGAGTTCGAGGTCAGCCGCGGCATCCTGCGCCAGGTGCGCTCCTCGGGGGAGCGCTTCTGGCATCCCAACGTTCTGGACGATCCCGCCCTCGGAAGCCGGGAGAGCGTGCTGCGGCTGCTGATTCTCTCCGTGATCTGTCACCCGATCCGGGACGGCGGCCAGCTCCTGGGCGTCGTCTACCTGGACAACCGCAGCGCCGAGGGCGTGTTCACCGAGGAGACTGCCGGGCTCGTGGCCAGCTTCTCGGAGTTCATCTCGCTCGCGGCACGCAACGCCCTGGAGCGGCGCCGGCTCCAGCAGCACATCGGCGCCTTGGCCGAGGAGCTACGGGGGCGCTACGACTTCGGCGCCATCGTCGGGCAGGACCCGGCCTTGCTGGCGGTGCTCAAGCTGATCTCCCAGGTGGCGGACTCGGACGCCACCATCCTCATCCAAGGCGAGAGCGGCACGGGCAAGGAGCTGGTGGCACGCGCCCTCCACTTCAACAGCCGCCGCCGGGCCAAGCCTTTCGTCCCCGTCAACTGCGGCGCCCTGCCCGAGAACCTCCTGGAGTCGGAGCTGTTCGGCCACGTGCGGGGAGCCTTCACGGGAGCCGTGGCGGACAAGACCGGCTGGTTCGAGAGGGCCGAGGGCGGCACGCTCCTGCTCGACGAGGTGGGGGAGCTGACTCCGCTCCTCCAGGTGAAGCTGCTGCGCGTGCTGGAGAACGGCGAATATTCAAGGGTGGGAGGCACGCAGATCCGCCGCGCCGACGTGCGGGTCGTGGCGGCCACCAATCGCGAGCTCGCAGACCTCGTGAAAGAAGGCAAGGTGCGGCGCGACTTCCTCTACCGGCTCAACGTGGTGGAGGTGAGGCTGCCCGCCCTGCGGGAACGGCGCTCGGACCTGCCCTTGTTGCTGCGCCACTTCCTCTCGAAGCTGGCCGCCGGCCGGGGAGATGGAACGCCCAAGCGTCTCTCGCCGAAGCCGAGGCCCTGCTCCTCGCCTACGACTATCCGGGCAACATCCGCGAGCTGCAAAACGTCCTGCAAAGATCCGTGCTGCTGGCCGAGGGGCCCATGATCGAGCCGCGCCATCTGCCGGAGCCCTTCAGAGAGCTGCGCCCCCTCCTGCCGCGGGAGGCCGAGCCCGAGCCCTCCGGCTTCCGCGACGCCAAGCAACGGGTCGTGGAGCGCTTCGAGCGAGACTACGTTGCCCGCTGCCTGACCGAAGCCCGGGGAAACATCAGCCAGGCGGCCAAGGCAGCGGGGATCGACTACAAAAACTTCTACACCAAGATGCAGCAGTACGGCATCGACGCGGGGGCGTTCAAGTAGCCTACGGGTTCGTCGCCGTTGCCGCCTTCGTCTCCGCCGGCCGGTTTTTCACGTAGGTATCCAGCCAGTTGGAGCTTTCCCACAGCAGGTGAAGGGCCGACTCCCGCGCCCGGTAGCCATGGCTCTCGTAGGGAAGAATCACGAGGCGGACCGTGGCGCCGTTGCCTTTGAGGGCGTTGTAGAAGCGATCGCTCTGGATCGGATCGGTCCCCGGGTTGTTGTCCGCCTGGCCGTGGACGAGGAGCAGGGGGCGGTGGATCTGATTCGCGAAGAGGAAGGGCGACATCTTCATGTAGATGTCGGAGGCGTGCCAGAAATCCCGTTCCTCGGCCTGGAAGCCGAAGGGGGTCAAGGTGCGGTTGTAGGCGCCGCTCTCGGCGATGCCGGCGGCGAAGAGGTCGGAGTGGGCGAGCAGGTTGGCGGTGGTGAAGGCGCCATAGGAGTGGCCGCCGATGGCGATTTTCCGCCGGTCGGCGACACCGCGCTTCACCACTTCGTCCACCGCCGCCTGGGCCGAGGCCACGAGCTGGTCGACGTAGGTGTCGTTCGGCTCCTTGTCGCCCTCGCCGACGATGGGCATGCTGGGATCGTCGAGCACGGCATACCCCTGAGTCAGCCACACCAGGGGCGAGAACCAGGGCGCGCGGGCGAACTGGTACGGCGAGCCGTTCACCTGGCCGGCGGCGCTGGCGCTTTTGAACTCCTGGGGGTAGACCCACATCACCAGCGGCAGGGGGCCGTCCGTGCTCTTCCAGCCCGCCGGGGTGTAGAGGGTGCCGGTGAGCTGGACGCCGTCGGGCCGGCTGTAGTGCAGCAGCTCCTTGTGGATGCCCAGAAGCTGCGGCGTCGGATGGGGGAAATGGGTGATCTGGCGCAGCTTGCTGGTCTTCAGATCGCGCACGAACCAGTTTGGTGGCTCCTCGACCGCCTCACGGCGTATCAGAACGTAGCGTCCGGCGGCGTCCAGGATCTCCGCCGGATCCTCGAAATGGGGCGCCTCCGAACGGAAGAGGCGCCGTGTCTTCTTGGTGGTCAGGTCCAGCGCGTCGAGGAACGGGCGATCGCCCTCCGCGGAGGCGCCGAGGCCGCTGAGGAAGATCGTCTTGCCGCCATCCGCCGTCCGCACCACTTCCCGTCCCCAGGCGTTGGCGACCGTCAGGGGCTCGCCCGGATCGGCGTAGCGATCCTCGAAGGAGCGATCGAAGAGAAGCACCGGCGGGACCTTCTCGCCGGCGCCGGGCTGCACGATCCAGGTGCGGAGCCGGCGGGTCTTCCACCAGGACTCGGAGACCAGAGCGAGATGGTCGTCGCCCCACGAGATGCCCCCGAAACGCATCGCCAGGGTCGCGAGGGTCGCGGGCTCGCCCTGGAAAGGGGCGGCGAGGGAGAGCACGCGATCACGCTGTGCGGCCTCGCGGGCGGCGTCGCCACCGTCGAGGGCCTCCACCCAGGAGAGGGTCGCCGGGGCGTCGCTACGCCAGGCGATGCCGCGCGGACCGGTGCCGACGCTGGCGAAGGTGATGGGGATCTCCTCCTGGAGGGGGAGGTCGGCGACCGTGCGGACGGCGTGACCCTCCAGGTCCCAGATCTCGCTACGGCGAGGGAACCGGTCGGCGGGCACGAGGTAGGAGAAGGGGCGGTGGACGCTCGACACCAGCAGGTAGCGGCCGTCGGGCGAGGGCGAAACGGCCATGATCAACCCCGGCTTGCCGAGCGGCGTGACCTGGCCGTCCGGGGAGATGCGGGCCACCTGGGAGGTGAGGTAGTACTCGAAGAGGGCCTCGTCGTAGGCGCTCTTGAGGAGATCCTGATAGGTGCGCGCGGGCGCCGTCTTGCCCCGGTTCTCCTGGAGGATGGGACCGGCGGGCACGCTGGGCGCCGCGGGCTCGGGCCCTTGGTCCTGCACCACGAGGGTGGCCACGAGCGAGCCGTCCGCGAGCCACTGCGGCGAGGTGCCGGCGGAGAGGTTGAGCTGGGCGATCCCAAGCCGCCGCGCCTGGCCGGTGGCCACGTCGGCGGTCCAGATCTCGATGCCCTCGGCCCCGGTATGGGTGAAGGCGAAGCGGGAGCCGTCCGGCGCGAAGCGGAGGTTCTCGATGCGCGCCCCGGAGGGCAGGCCGGTGATGGGGCGCTCCGCGAGGTCGGAAATGCGCAGCAGCTTCAGGCTCATGGCATATCCCGAACGGCTCGGCCCGTGGCTGCGCGGCCGGATACGCAGGCCGCCGAGGCGCAGCTCGCGTTCGGCGAGCTCGGCGATGGGCGGCAGGCTCTGGTTCTGGACCAGCAGCATCCACTCCCGTTTGGGATCGAGGCGCATACCTGGGGTCGGCGGCGTGTCCACGAGGTCCACGAGGGCCTGGGGCGGCGTCCGGTAGAGGTTGGCGGTGCTATCCGCGGCTGGCGTCGCGGATACCGCCTGGGCGCGCAGGGCGAGGGTGGGGGCCAGGGCGAGCAGTAGAAGCAGCCCGGGCAGGCTTCGCCAAGCCTTGGCGGGACGGGAAACGAGCATCTCCGGATCCTCCTGTTTGGCGTTTCGGTAAAGCTCTCCGATCTTACCCGATCCGGAGGTCCCAGGATCGCCGGGATTTTTCCTTTAGGGTATGCTTTTCATGGCGGCCGGGTCGCCCGTCGCCCTGTTTGTCGAAGGTGCCGTTGGCTATCAGAGATTCAGACATCGCCGGCCGAGAGCCCGCTGAGCCCGGCCGAAGAACCGGAGAAGCGCCGGAGTCCGAGCCGCGCCTCCAGGTGGCGCTCGCCGAGGGTGGGTTCGGCGCGGTTTTCGATTTCTCCGAGGACGCCATCAGCCTCAAGAACCTGGACGGCACGACGGCGGCCTGGAATGCCGCCGCGGAGAGGATGTTCGGTTTCACCGCGGCGGAGGTGGTCGGAAAGCGCTTCTCCGTGCCCGTGCCGCCGGATCACTTCGATGAGCTGCCTTCCGCCGTCGAGGCCGTCCTGCGCGGCGAGCGGGTGCGCCCCTTCGAGACCGAGCGTCTCCACAAGCACGGGCGGCGTATCCACATTTCGGTGTCGGTCTCCGCCATCCGGGACGCGGCCGGCCGCATCTCGGGCGCCGCCTTCATAGGCCGCGACATCACCGAGAGGCGCCGGGCGGAGGAGGCCCTGCGCATCAGCGAAGAGCGCTTCCGCCTCGCCACCGACGCCATCAACGGGCTGATTTATGACTGGGATCCCGCCACCGGCCGGGTGCAGCGCTCCAAAGGTCTCTTCACCCTCCTGGGCTATTGGCCGCAGGAGGTGCCGGGAGATGTCGAATGGTGGCGCCGGCAGGTTCATCCCGACGATGTCGATCCGGTCGATCAGACGATCCTCAAAGCCATGGAGGCCGACGGCTCCTCCTTCAGCACCGAGTTCCGGCTGCGCCACCGCGACGGGAGCTGGGTGTACGTTTGGGATAAGGGACTGATCGTCCGCGACAGCGCGGGTAAGGCCGTGCGGGTGGTGGGCAGTACCCTCGACATCAGCGAGCGGCGGCGGTCTCAGGAGGCTCTGGAGAACGCCCATCGCGAGCTGCAGGAGGCCGTCGAGACGAAGGACCGCTTCCTGGCGACCCTCAGCCATGAGCTGCGCACGCCGCTGACTCCGGTGCTGGCGGTCGTCTCGCGGCTCGCCGCCGATCCGCGCATGGAACCCTTCGCCGGCGAGCTGGCGATGATCCAGAGGAACGTCGAGCTCGAGGCGCGGCTCATCGACGACCTTCTGGATCTGACCCGCATCGCCCGCGGCAAGCTCGAGCTGCACCGGCAGCAGATCGACGCCCGCCGGGTGATCGAGCACGCCCTGGCCACGGCGGAGCGGGATCTCGCGGCGGGAGGCCTGCGCCTGGACGTACGCCTCGCCCGGGACGAGCATCGCCTCTGGGCGGACGCACCGCGGCTGACGCAGGTTTTCTGGAACCTGCTGTCCAATGCCATCAAGTTCACCCCGGAGGGAGGCACCATCACGGTCGAGTCGTGGCTTACGGGGAGCCTTGCCGGTCCCCCGGAGCTGGCGGTCGCGGTGCGCGACTCCGGCATCGGCATCGAGCCCGAGATGTTGCCGCGCATCTTCGACGCCTTCGAGCAGACGGACCGGCGCATTACCCGGCGGTTTGGCGGTCTCGGGCTGGGGCTGGCGGTGAGCCGGGCCATCGTGGACCTCCACGGCGGCCGGCTCCTGGCCGAGAGTGAGGGGAGAGGGACCGGCGCGTGCTTCACGGTGCGCCTGCCCATGGCCACCGAGCAGACCGACCTCGACGAGACGGGCGCCTGGTTCTCCCGCCCCCGGCCGGCGGCGGTGGCCGCGCCCGCTGCCGAAGCGGACCGCCCCCTGCACATCCTCCTGGTGGAGGACCACGAGGACACCGCCGAGGCCATGGCGGACCTGCTGCGGCTGATGGGCCACGAGGTGATCGTCGCGACCTCGGTGGCCGCGGCGCTGACGGTAGCCGGCGCCACCCAGAACGGGACCGGCCGCCGGCTGGATCTCGTGGTGAGCGATCTCGGCCTGCCGGACGGCTCCGGGCAGGACGTGATGCGAGAGCTCTCCCGGCGCTACGGCCTGCGGGGCATCGCTCTCTCGGGCTACGGCATGGAGGACGACGTGCGACGCAGCCGCGAAGCCGGTTTCCTGCGCCACCTCACCAAGCCCGTGGATCTACAGATGCTGAAAGCCGCCATCCGGCAGGTGGCGGGCGGGTAGGAACCCTCAGGGCACCTCGACCTTTCGCTTCTCGGGGTCGGGATGCTGCCGGTAGAGGGTGACGATGTTGCCCACCAGGCCGACGCGGGTGCCTCCGGAGCGGCTGGCGAGCTCGGCGGCCAGCTCTTTCTTGCGACCCTGGGGATCAATGAGCTTCACCTTGATCAGCTCGTGATAGTCCAGGGCCTCTTCGACCTCCTGGAGCACGGGATCGGTGACGCCATTCTTCCCGACGTGGACCACCGGCTTGACGTGGTGGGCCAGTCCACGCAGGTGCTTTCTCTGGGCGCCGCTCAACGGGTCCATGGTTTCGGTCTCCTCGATTGAATTGGGGGCACCCAGGGGACTGGGCGCCCGCCGGCCGATATCCTCTCACAAGGCAGCCCCTCACAACCTGTCTTTCCAGCGCAGGTAAATCGAGGCTGAAAAAGTATTGCTATTGGCAATGACTTGATGTATTTATGTAGCGCTTCCTGCAGGAAGGTGCGTTTCCCTAAACGATGTTCGTCAGGAGGAAAGTCATGTCAAAAGTGTCGAGAGTAGCTCTTGCTGTCCTCGTAACGCTCCTCGCGAGCAGCTCTGCCTTGGTATTAGGAGCCGAGAAGCCAGTCAAGGTGCGCGTCATCCATGCCGTGTTCACCAGCGAAACAGGCCAGTCCATCGAATTCCGGGTCCCGGAAGGGCGTGGTGTCCGGGTTAAGAGTGTGGATGGTAGCGTCACTTATCGTCTAGTGCCGAAGATCCTTTCGGGTGATCGGGTCCTGTTCACGGTGCTGGAAGTCTCAAGCGAGACGGTTTTCAGGCCTGTGGATGAGATCGAGACGTCATTGGACAACCAAAACCGCAAGGGCTCGTTGCTTCCCTTCTCGCTTGGACTCAAAGGGATTCGATTGGAGACCCTGTCCCCTCGGGGTCGAGCCACCGCTCAGGAGAAATCTGTAGTGTCGGATGCCGTAGCTGCCGGCTCCTGCTGTGTACAGTGCGGCGGTTGGGAGGTGTGTTGCGAACCTGCCGGTGGCTGGTGCTGCGATATCTCCTCAAGCTGCGGATCGAGCTGCAGCGTCTGCAACAGCAAGCAGTAATACTTCGCGGGGGCCCGTCGGCAAGGCGGGCCCCTCAAATATCGCACGTCGGCTATTTTCGATTCACTCTCAGGTCCCTTCGCCGCTCAATAGTTATCAGCGAGCGGAAACGTCGCCCATCCTCCCCGGCCGTTCAGGCCGCCGCCATCACCACCGCCGTGCCGTAGCAAAGCACCTCGGTGACTCCCTGCATGATCTCCGTGGCATCGTAGCGGATGCCCACGATGGCGTTGGCGCCCAGGTGCTCGGCGTGCTGGACCATCAGTGCGAAGGCCTCGGAGCGGGTCTTCTCGCACAGCTCGGAGAACAGGGTGATGTTGCCGCCCACCAGCGTCTGCAACGAGCCGCCGATGGTGCCGAAGATGGAGCGCGAGCGGACGGTGATCCCCCGCACGACGCCGAGGTTGCGCTGGATGGTGTAGCCGTCGAGAGTGAAGGCGGTGGTGGTCAGGGCATGGTCCATGGTGTTTCCTCCTGGAGAATTCTACGTCGCCGTAACCCGCGGGTTTCGTTACCAGGTCCCGGTCGCGTCGCCCAGGGCGGGATCGAGTCTTGTCAGCCTCATCTTCCGGCGGCGGCGTTGGGCGCGGGGAGCGGCGTGCAGGAGCTTGAGGGTGATGCCCCAGGCGGCGAGGAGGCCAGTGCATACGAGGCCGATTCCCAGCAGGAGGCCGGGGCCGGCTTTCGGGGCGTAAATCGTGGATTCGGCCGCGACGGTGGAGGCCTGCTCGGCCTGCGGATCGGCTAGCACGGTCGAGGGGAGAGGGTCGTCGGCCGCTGGTGGGCGGGAAGCGGTGGCGGAGCTCGGACCGGCCGCCGGCATCGCCACCGTCACCCGGGCGCCCAGGAGCCGCCGGGCACAGGAGGCCGCTCCCTGAAGGATCGCTCCCGCCGCATCGCCGCGCCGGAAGCGCGGCGCCATCTCCATCCGCTGCACGGCCTGGCTCTCCCATAGCCGGGCCGCGTCGCGAATTCCTTCGCCGAGGGCAATCTCGGTCGCCCCGTCGTTGATGGCCACGAAGAGCAGCAGGCCGTTGCTCTTCCGAGTCTCGCCGATCTCCCACGCGGTCAACAGGCGGGCGGCGAGGTCACGGGCGGGAGTACCGTCCGTCGAATCGACGACGACGACGGCCATCTCCGCCCCGGTCTGGGCCTGGACCTGGTCGCCCACGCGGTTGAGCTCGGTCACGGCCTGGAGGGGAAGGGTGCCCGTCAGGTCCGTGACCCAGCCCATGGGCCGGGGGCTGGGGATCTGTTCGAGGGAGGCGGCCCGGGTCCCGGCGGGGACGAGGGTGGCTAGCAGGAGGAGCGTGGCGGCGAGGCGGCGAAGCGGGCTCATTTCGGTCTTCCTCCAGAGAATCTTCACTCCAGATGACCGGCACTGCGAAATCATTTCGTCCTCTGCGACACTTACGGAAGAGGGCGGGAAAGTGGCGCCGGAAGCGGTGGCCGGCCGGCTCCGTTGTAGAATCCACCGCTGATGCCCATCGACACCCGGACGCTCCTCAAGAAGAGCATCGCCAAAGCCATTCAATCCCCAGGCAATCTGGTGGGGGGCGCCGTGTGCCTGGCGGCCTCCGCCGCGCTGTGGAACCCCCTTCCCCTGATCCTCTGGGGGCTCGCCGCCACCGGCTGGGTGAGCATGGCCGCCACCGGCAACCGCTACATCAAGCAGATCGAGGACGAGCAGCGGCGGGACGAGCAGATCAAGGCCGAGAAGGAGCGCGAGGTGCTGCGCCAGCGGGTGGAGGCCCTGCTGGCCGACCCCGCCGTCGCCCAGTGGTCCCGCGCCGGCCTGGTGCCGGACTACATGGCGAGTTACCGGCGGCTGGCGGAGATCCGCGGGCGGGTCACCCAGGTGCTGACCGACCGCAGCGACCTCGACGAGAACACCAAGGCCGGCATCCTCCAGCAGCTCGGCTACATGCTCACCGCCTACCTGAGCTTCGTGCGCGAGCGCGTGGCTTATCTCCAGATCCTCGCCACGATCCGCCCGGCGAGCGACTCCGTGTCCGACGAGCCGGCGGCAGCCCCGGTCCTCGCCCCGCCGCCGCAGACGGCCCAGATGTCGCCTATCCGTCTGGGGCCCCGGGGGCAGGCCGTGCGGCCCGCCCCGCCCCTACCGGCGGCGGCCCTGCCCAGCGTCGAGAAGCGACTGGCGGAGGTGGACGCCAAGTGCCAGCAGCTCAAGGAGCTGGCCGAGAAGGAGCCGGCCACGGCCCGCACCCGGCAGTGGCACATTGGAATTCTCGAGAAGCAGCGCGATCTGCTGCTCGAATGCCAGAAGCGCGACCAGATGGTGGTGGCGCAACTGGGTGCTTTCACCGACGTATTCGAAGTGATCCTGGGCCGGGTCAGCGCCTCGCAGTTCAGCGCGACCGAGGTCGCCAGCTACATGGGCGCCGTGGTGGAGCAGGTGGTGGAGACGGAGCGCTTCGTCGCCTCCCTCCGCCCCGCCATGGAGCAGCTCGTGGGCGGCATGAGCCCGGCTTGAACCGTACAAGGAGAAGAGAAAATGAAGGTCACCCCCCTTGGGAAGGCGATCATCGTCCTGGCACTGCTGGTGGCTGCGTTCTTCGCCGTCCGCCGGTTTGCTCCCGATTTGAAGCTCTGGGCCACCGGGCAGAAGGGCAGCACGAACGCCAAGGGCGAAGCCGTGAGCAAGGGCGATTTCGACGCCCTGAAAGGCGCCCCGCCCGATCCCGAGCGCGGCAAGGGCTCGGAGGGCGTCTCCACGGCCAGCAGCTCCGTCGGCAGCGGCAAGCTGGACCGCCCGCTGGTGGTGGCCATCAACACCTGGGCCGGCCACTCGCCGGGCGTCGTCTTCAACAACGGCATGGACCCGAACCCGGGCTCCAGCTACAAGAGGAAGTACGGGCTGGACGTGAAGTTCGTGCTCTTTGAGGACCCGGCGACCAAGCTCGCGGCCCTGCGCAGCGGCAACGTCGACATCATGTGGGACACGGTCGACAACTGGGCCCGCGAGGCTTCGATCCTCGCCGAGCAGAACCAGAAGGCGAAGTCGATCATCATGCAGGACTGGTCCCGCGGCGGTGACGGCATCGTCTCGCTGGCTTCGATCAAGTCGATCGAGGAGCTGAAGGGGCACAAGATCGCCTGCACCCAGTTCACGCCCTCGCACTTCCTGCTTCTCTACCTGCTCGCCCAGTCCGGCCTCTCGCCGAGCGACCGGGCGGACGTCGAGAAGGGGATCATCTTCACCCAGGACGCCCCGGCCGCCGCCGCCGCCTTCAAGGCCAAGCAGGTCGACGCCGCCGTCACCTGGGAGCCGGACCTTTCGGCCGCCGTGACCGCTCGCGGTAACGAGGCCCATGTCCTGGTGTCCACCTCCGCGGCCACCAACATCATCGCCGACACGCTGGTGGCGCGGCAGGAGATCATCGACAAGGCCCCGGATTCGCTGCGCGACTTCGTCCACGGCTGGCTCGAAGGGATCGACGTCATCAAGAATGATCCCCAGGGCTCCTATGCCACCGTCGGCAAGGCCCTGAAGCTCGACTCGGACACGATCTCCGGCATGCTCTCCGGGTTGAAGCTCACCCCCTACGCCGACAACGCGCAGTTCTACGGGCTCACCGGCGGCAAGGCGCACTATGAGACCCTGTTCGACACCGCCTTCATCATCTGGCGCAAGAAGGGGCTGGTGACCCGCCCGGTCGAGGCCAAGGACTGGGCCGACACCCGCTTCCTTCAGGTCTTGGCCGCCGAGTATCCCGGACAGAAGGTGGAGGAGCCCAAGCTCGCCGCCAAGGCCCCGTCGGAGAAGGACCGGGCGATCATCAACAAGCAGATCCAGATCCACTTCACTCCGGGCTCGGACGAGATCATGGCCGGCTCCTTCCTCGTGCTCGACGCCCTGGGCGAGACCATGACCTCCTTTGGCAACACCTACCTGCGGGTCGAGGGCAACACCGACGCCATCGGTTCGCAGCGGGCCAACCTGACGCTCTCCGAGCGACGGGCGGGGGCGGTGAAGGACTACATCCTGAAGAGCTTCCCCAATATCGAGGCCAGCCGCTTCCAGACCATCGGCCATGGCGCGGCGAACCCCGTGGCGGACAACACCACCGAGGCCGGGCGCCAGCTCAACCGGCGCACCGACATCAAAGTGGTCCTCGCGACACAATAGACATGGCACGCAAGAAAGCCAGTCTCTTCGCCCTGCGCGAGCCCCTGCCGCGGTCGACCGCGACGGTGATCGGGCTGCTCGCGCCCATTCTCGTGGCCGCCGTATGGTGCGTGCTCACCTACGGCGGTTTCATGAAGCCCGACTTCCTGCCGTCGCCCACCGAGGTGCTGCGGGGCACTTTGCAGCTCTTCCTTCAGTACGACCTGTGGGACGCGATCCTGATCTCGACGTGGAGGATCACGCAGGCCTTCCTCCTCGCCGCGGCGCTGGCGCTGCCGCTGGGAGTGCTGATGGGGTCCTTCGAGCCGGTCAACCGCTTCTTCGAGCCGATCGTGGCGCCGCTGCGCTACATGCCGATCTCGGGCTTCATCCGCATCCTGATCCTCTGGTTCGGGATCTACGAGAAGGAGAAGATCGCCTTCCTCTTCCTCGGCGTCTTCGTTTACCTGCTGCCGGTCGTGGTGACGGCGATCCGGGCGGTGCCCGGAGGAACTGGTGCAGACCTCGCTCACCCTGGGAGCCAGCCGCTGGCAGGTGATCCGCACGGTTCTCCTGCCGGCGGCCCTGCCCGAGATCTTCGACTCGTTCCGGGTGATGAACGCCATCTCTGTGGACCTACGTCATCCTTGCCGAGTGGGTCAACCCGGGGCATGGCCTTGGCTACATCATCGAGCTGGCGCGCACCCACCAGAAGGCGTCGTGGGCGTTCGCCGGCCTGCTGGTGATCGGCGGCATCGGCCTGTTCACCGACTTTCTCATCCACTTCGTGAGCAGTCTGCTCTTCCGCTGGAGGGAAACGGCATGAGCGATCACGAAGGCGCCCCTCACGTGACGCACGGCTCCGGCGAGCCGGGTACCGTCGCCGTCACCCTGCCGACCAAGAGCCGTCCGGCGACCTATACCCACGAGCCGAGCGCGGAAACCCCCAAGCTCCGGGTGTCGCACGTCTCGATCACTTACATCGACCGCTCCGGTCAGGCGACGGAGGCGGTGCGCGACATCTCCTTCGACATCCACGACAAGCCCGGAGAGGGGGAGATCGTCGTCTTCCTCGGCCCCTCGGGCTGCGGCAAGTCGACGATCCTCAAATCCATCGCCGGCCTGCTGGTGCCCACCCAGGGAGAGATCCTGGTCGAGGGCAAACCGGTCGAGGACGTCGGCCGCGACCGCGGCATGGTGTTCCAGGCCTACACCTCCTTCGGCTGGCTCACCGTGCGGGAGAACCTGGAGTATGGCCTGCGCCTGCAGGGGATCGCCAAGGCGGAACGGCGCGAGCGCTCGGACAAATACCTCAAGTCGGTCGGCCTCTCGGAGTTCGCGGATCGCTATCCGAAGGATCTGTCGGGCGGCATGAAGCAGCGGGTGGCCATCGCCCGAACGCTCATGAACCGGCCCAAGATCCTGCTCATGGACGAGCCCTTCGGCGCCCTCGATCCGCAGACCCGCTGGGGGATGCAGAGCCTGCTGCTCGACGTCTCGCGCACCGAGGACAACACCAACCTCTTCGTGACGCACGACGTCTCGGAGGCCGTCTACCTGGCGGATACGGTCTACGTCCTCTCCTCGCGGCCGGCGCGCATCCTCCACAAGATCGACGTGCCCAACTTCCCCGTCCACGACGTGGCCCTGAAGTCCGCGCCCGAGTTCCGGGCGGTGGAGAAGCAGCTCCTGGACCTTCTCTACGCGGCGCCGGAGAAGACTTGATCGGGGCGAGGAGCGTAAAGTAAGTGGCGGACGCTCGGCCGCCGGGTGAGCGCTTCGTTCTCCCGGCTGCCGCCGTCCTCCTTCTCGCCGGTTGCCTCCTCCAGATCCTCGCCGGCTACTCCCATCCCGACCTGTCGGGCCACGCCTGGGGGAGCGACGACGCCTACATCTCCTATCGCTATGCCGAGAACCTCGCGTCCGGGAAGGGCCTGGTCTTCAACCCCGGAGAGCGGGTGGAAGGCTTCTCGAACCTCCTGTACGTGCTGCTGCTGACGCCGGTCGCGGCGCTGGTTCCCCGCGCTTGGGTGTATGCGGTCTCGGCCGCGCTCAACGTCCTCTTCGCCCTCGCCACCCTGGTTCTTCTTTATCGCTTCATCCGCCGGCGGTACGAGGCGGGGCCGGCGGCGGGCGTCGCCTGGCTGGTAGCCCTCTGCCCTTCGATCTGGGTGTGGGTGTCCTCGGGTCTGGAGACGCCTCTCGTTCTGCTGCTCCAGGCCGCCACCTGGGTGCTGGCGGAGCGCTGGGTGGAGGAGAAAAGGGAGCGTGCGATCCCCACTGGCCTCTGCCTGGTGGCGGCGCTCACCGTCCTCACCCGCGCGGACGGCTTCATCACTCCTCTCCTGGCGGCGGCCTTTCTCGGGCTGCGTGGCCGGTGGCGGCCGGCCCTCGCCGTGGGGGCCACGACCGTCGCCACCTTCGCCGCCACCACCCTGTGGCGGCTCTCCTACTATGGCTGGCCATTCCCCAACACGGCCTACGCCAAGGTCACGGGAGGCTCTCTTCCCCTGCGTCTGGAGGCCGGGGCACAGCAGCTCTTGAGCGAGCTTCTCGCCACCGGAATGCTCGTCGCCGTGGCGGCGCTGGCGGCTGCCGGATTTCAGGGTTTGAAGGGTTTCTCGCTGAGAGGACGCGATCCGCTGCCGGGGCTGGCGTTCCCCGTCGTTTTCGCCACCGGCTGGCTGGGCTACTTCGTTTATGTCGGCGGCGACGTCTACGCCGACCGTTTCCTCCTGGCTCTCTTCCCCATGGGAGCCTGGGCGCTCGTCTCCCTGACCGCGGCGTCGACGAACCGGCGGGCCGTGGCCATCCTGACCCTGCTCATGGCGGCAGCCCAACTGGCGCAGCTCACCGGCAATCCCCGCTTCAGCTACACCCTTCACAAGTATGACCGCTGGGTGACTCTGGGCTACTTCCTCGGCGTCCATCATCCGGGCGAGTTGCTGGCCATCGACGGCGCCGGCAAAGTGCCCTTCTTCTCCGGCCTGCGGACCATCGACATGCTCGGCCTGTCGGACGTCCACATCGCCCACAGCCAGGCGGAGTATCCGAAAGCGTATTTCCGGGCCGGCCACTCCAAGTCGGACTTCGACTACGTCCTCTCGCGCCGGCCGGACCTCATCTCCGGCTGGCTGGGCGACCATTTGGTCCTGGTGTCGGGCCCCGTCGTGGAGCCGGAGAAGCTGGTCCGTGCCGGATACCGGTTGGCCTATCTCTTCAACTCCGGCCGGGAGTCGAAGGGGAGGGACATCGTGGACGTGCGGAGCCTGCCGTCCGCCGAGATTCTGCGGCTGAACGACTCGGGATACCGGATGGGGGTTTTCGAGCGGACGGGCAATCCTCCAGGGCCCCGATGAGCCCCGCTCCCTGAAGTTCTCAGGAGCCTGAGGCCAGCTCCGCCAGCGTCGCCTTCAGCAGCTCCCAGAACCTTCCCACGGAATCGATCTTCACGCTTTCATCCGGGGAGTGCGCCCCTCGGATGATGGGGCCGAAGGAGATCGCCAGCATTTCGGGGAACTTCTCCCGCAGGATGCCGCATTCGAGGCCGGCGTGGACGGCGAGAACCTCGGCGTCCTTGCCGGTGAGGCGGTGGTGCACCTGTTGGAAGCGGGCGAGAAGGGGAGAGGTCAGGTCCGGCTTCCAGCCGGGGTAGCCCTCGGTCTCTTCGATCTCGGCGCCAGCCAGCTCGGCGATCGAACGCAGCCGGCGCTTGGTCGAGCGCATGGCCGAGGCGACCGAGCTGCGGGTGCTCATCAGAATGGCGAGGGAGCCCTCGGTGCTAGTGACGGTCGCGAGGTTGGTGCTCGTCTCCACCAGATTGGGGATGTCATAGCTCATCGTCAGCACGCCGTGGGGGAGGGCATTCAGTAGATCGATCGCCCGGCGGCTGGCGGCGACCGTCCAGACGCGGCCGGGAGCCGAGGATTCTGTGATCTCCAGCTTCACGTCCGGATCGGCGGAGCGGATCTCGGCGGCGATGGCGGCGATCTCCTGCTCGGTGGCGGCCTGGAAAGCGCTGCGGCTCGCAGTGGGCACCACTACCTGAGCCGCGGCCTCGCGGGGGAGGGCGTTGTGCTTGTTGCCACCGGAGAAGGAAACGAGGTGGAAGGGCGTCTGCTGGACGGCGGTGAAGAGGACCCGGGCGAGGAGCTTCGAGGCGTTGCCGCGTTGCAGGTGGATCTCCATCCCTGAGTGGCCGCCCTTGAGGCCCGAGAGCTTGACGTCGAGGGCGACCGTGCCATCGGGCGCCGGAGCGCCTTCGAGCGCCAGGGTCAGGAGGCTCGTGGAGCCCCCGGCGCAGCCCACGGTGACGGTGTCCTCCTCTTCCGAATCGAGGTTCAGCAGCAGCCGGCCTTTCAGATCGAGAGCGGCGGGATCGAGATCCAGGGCGCCGGTGAGGCCGGTCTCCTCGTCGACGGTGAAGAGCAATTCCAGCGGGCCGTGGACGAGATCGCCAGAATCCAGAACGGCGAGGAGCGTCGCGGCGCCGATGCCGTTATCCGCCCCGAGGGTGGTGCCCGTGGCCTTGACCCAGTCGCCATCCCGGCGGGGGAGGATGGGGTCCTTGAAGAAGTCATGAACCGTCCCCGCGTTCTTCTCCGTCACCATGTCGAGATGCGCCTGGAGGACGACGGCTGGAGCGCTTTCCTTGCCCGGAGAAGCTGGCTTCAGGACGACCACGTTGCCGATTGCGTCCTCCCGATGGCGCAGGCCCTTCCGCTCGGCGACGGCAATCACGTAGGCGCGAGCCTTCTCCTCGTGTTTCGAGGGGCGCGGGATGGTCAACAGGTCATCGAAGTGCTTCCAGAGGGCTTGGGGCTGAAGCTCGGCGACGAAGGTCATGGAGGATCTCCAGGGGATCAAGGTGACGGGGACAAGGATATACCGGGAGAGCGCTGTTGCCGATGCCGCCGGCTGGCGCGGATCGAGGCGGCGACCGGGCCGCCGGACGGTGGAGTCTTTTCAGTCACCTCTTGAATAGTCCAAAACCCCCCTCGCAAACCTATATCCGGCGGGGGGTTGCAAGATGAGACCTCTTTTTTCCGTTTATATAGACGGAGGGAGAGCGCCGATTGGACGGCGATCTCGAACCCGGGATCGCCCATGGCCAACCAACACGACAAGATCTTCAAGCAACTGCTGCACGCATTTCTCGACGACTTCCTGCGGCTCGCCGTCCCCGAGACGTACGGCCGTCTGGACCTGTCGTCCCCTGAGTTTCTGGACAAAGAGCTCTTCGAGAGAGGTCCACGCGGCCGGCGACAGGAGCTCGACCTGCTCGTCCGAGTCCGCACGCTCAACGGCCGTCCCCTCATGGTTCACGTCGAGGTCGAGGCCCGGGCGAGCCCGGGTATGGAGAAGCGCCTCTGGCGCTACCGCAACCAGCTTCTGGCCCGCTACGACACGCCTGTGCTGACGATCCTGATCAATCTCAGGCGTGGCCGTCCAGGCGTCTGCCTGAAGTCCTGGGAGAACGACCTCGGTCAGGAGTTCCCGGGGTTCCGATACGTCGCCTTCGGCCTCGCCGGCTGCCGGGCCGCGGAGTACCTGGACCGCCCCGAGCCTCTGGCCTGGGCCTTCGCGTCGCTGATGGACCCCGGATCTCTGAGCCGCGCCGAGCTGAAGATGGCCTGTTTGCGGCGGATCGCTGGGCTCCGGGGCCGGTCCGATTCGTTTCTGCTGGTCAACTGCGTCGAAAACTACTTACAATTGACGGACGAGGAGGCGGTGGAGCTTAAGGCTCTGAGCGCCCGGAAAGAGAACAGGGAGGTGCAAGCCATGGCGTTGACGTGGTCCGAGAAGCTGGAAGCCAAGGGAAAAGCCGAGGGAGAGGCCAAGGGGCGTGAAGGAGTTCGGGAGATCCTCCTGTTTCTGCTTGCCGAGAGGTTTGGACCTCTTCCGGACGGCGCGCGCCGGCAGGTCGAGGAGATCAGCTCGCTTCAGCGCCTGACTCAGCTCGCCAAGCGGGTGCTGACCGCCCATTCCCTCGAAGAGATGGGCCTCGCCTAGATTCCTTCCTTGCCGTCGTCTTTAGCAAGTCATCTACGGACCCGCCCAGGGTCTCTGTCGTTCGTTGGAGGCCGCACCGTGTCTTCTAGTGACGAAGAGGACACGAGCCAGGAGCTTCGAGGCGTTGCCGCGCTGGAGGTGAATTTCCATCCCTGAGTGGCCCCCCTCTAGGCCCGAGAGCTTGACGTCGAGGGCGGCCGTCCCCGGGCAAAGGCGGCTCCTATCCCATAGGCATCTTCCGCTCGTGCCCTCCGGGCGCGGAGGGGATCTTCGAACGTGACTTCGGCATGCGCAAAGTCTTCGGCATCGCGCTCGGAGTCCTCTTCAAACGATCCGAGCCGCTCCACCAAGCTCTGTAGATTCGGTTCAAGGTTGCCCGCCAGGGCAGTCATCTCTTGTTGAATGGCGGCTTCAGCCAGCTCATCGACGGACACGCCCAAGGCTTTAGCCGTCCGCTCGAGACTGCGCCGTGTCTCCGGGTTCCGGAAACGAAGGACGATACCGTATGACGACTCTTCAGCCATGACCTTGAACCTCGCGATCGGTGACGAACCATGCCCTCCGAAAGGAACTCACGTGACCAGTGTTGCGCCGTTGGCCAAGCGTGTCAACTATAGTCATTCGTGGAAACTCGCGGCTCGACGTGCCCGGGAAGAAGAACAGGGAGGTTCAAGCCTTCCGGAAGTGGCCCAAACCTCTCGGCGAGCAGCAACTCTCCCGAACTCCTTCACGGTCCTTGGCTTACAGCTTCTCGGACCACGTCAGCGCCATTGGGGCGCGCGCGCCGGCAGGTCGAGGAGATCAGCTCGCTCCAGCGCCTGACTCAGCTCGCCAAGCGGGTGCTGTTGCCGATGCGGCCGGCGGGTGTGAAACGAGGCGGTGACCGGCCCGCCGGGCGGCGGTAGATGTTTCAGTCACCTCTTTAATAGACCAAAACCCCCCTCGCAAACCCATATCCGGCGGGGGGTTGCAAGATAAGACCTCTTTTTTCCGTTTATATAGACGGAGGGAGAGCGCCGATTGGACGGCGATCTCGGTCCCGGGATCGCCTATGGCCAACCAGCACGACAAGATCTTCAAGCAACTGCTGCACGCATTTCTCGACGACTTCCTGCGCCTCGTCGTCCCTGAGACGTACGACCGGCTGGACCTGTCGTCCCCAGAATTTCTTGACAAGGAGCTTTTCGCCGGAGGTCCGCGCGGCCGGAGGCGAGACCTCGACCTGCTCGTCCGAGTCCGCACCGTCAACGGACGGCCCCTCTTGATCCACGTTGAGATCGAGGCGCGGGCGAAGCGAGGAATGGGGGAGCGTCTCTGGCTTTACTGCAACCAGATCCAGGCGCGTTACGAGATTCGGGTCCTTACCATCGTGATCAACGTGAAGAGAGGCCGTCCAGGCGTCTGCCTGAAGTCCTTGGTAAACGACCTCGGTCCGGGTTTTCCAGGGTTCCAATACGTCTCCTTCGGCCTGGCCGGCTGCCGGGCGGCGGAGTACCTGGATCGCCCCGAGTCTCTGGCCTGGGCCTTCGCCGCTCTGATGGACCCCGGACCTCTGAGCCGCGTCGAGCTGAAGATGGCCTGTCTGCGGCAGATCGCGGGGCTTCGGGGCCGGTCCGATTCATTCCTGCTGGTCAACTGCGTCGAAAATTATCTACAATTGACTGCCGAGGAGGCGGTGGAGCTCAAGGCTCTGCGCTCCCGGAAAGAGAACAGGGAGGTTCAAGCCATGGCGCTGACGTGGTCCGAGAAGCTGGAAGCCAAGGGGCGTGGAGAAGGAGTTCGGGAGATCCTCCTGTTGCTGCTCGCCGAGAGGTTTGGGCCTCTTCCGGAAGGCGCGCGCCGGCAGGTCGAGGAGATCAGCTCGCTCAAGCGTCTAACCCAACTCGCCAAGCGGGTGCTGACCGCTCACTCCCTCGAAGAGATGGGCCTCGCCTGACCGCTACGGCTCGAATCAGGACACCCTGACCGAGGGCAGGCCGTCCGCTCTGTCCGCTCCCCATCTATACTCCCTCCATGTCCTTCCTCTTCCTGAATCGTGAAGACGTCGAGTCCCTTCTTCCCATGGCGGAGTGCATCGAGGTGGTGGAGGAGTCGCTGCGCGCTCTCTCCCGGGGCGAGGCGGTGCAGCCTCTTCGCTCCGCGGTGTGGATGCCGGACCGGCATGGCCTGCTGGGGGTGATGCCGGGGATGCTGGGCGGCAGGGAGGACGGAGTGGCCGGCGTCAAGGTGCTGACCGTGTTGCCGGACAACTTCACCCGCGGCGAGGATTCCCACCAGGGCCTCGTCCTGCTCTTCGACCAGGAGCATGGGAGGCCGTTCGCCCTCCTGGACGCGGGCGCCGTGACGGCCATCCGTACCGCCGCCGCGAGCGCTGTCGCCACCCGCGCCCTCGCCCGGCCGGAGGCGGGAAATCTGGCCATCCTGGGCACCGGCGTCCAGGCGCGGACCCATCTCGAAGCGATGCACGCCGTGCGCACGCTGCGCCAGGTGCGGATTTGGAGCCGTAACCCCGAGAACGCCCGCCGGGTTGCCGAAGAAGAAGGAGCGCGCCTGGGCCTCGTGATCGAGCCAGTGAGCACGGCTTGGCAGGCGGTCGAGGGGGCGGACCTGATCTGCACGGTGACGGCGGCAACCGAGCCCGTCCTCCTCGGCGAGTGGATCGCTCCCGGAGCCCACATCAACGCCGTAGGGGCCTGCACTCCGAAGGCCCGCGAGCTCGACGGCGTCGCCATGGCCCGCTCGAGCCTGTTCACCGACCGCCGGGAGTCCCTGCTCGCCGAAGCCGGAGACTTCCTGCTCGCCCGCGCCGACGGAGCGATCGACGAGGGCCACATCCAAGGCGAGCTGGGCGACGTGCTGCAAGGCAAGATCCCCGGTCGCCGCTCCCACGACGAGGTGACCCTCTTCAAGTCCCTGGGGATCGCGGTGGAGGATCTCGCCACCGGGCGGTACATCTACAGGCAGGCGCTGGCGGCAGGTCGGGGAATCTCCCTGGAGCTCTGAGCCAGGCTCATATTCGTAAAAAACTACCCCTTTGATAGTTGACTCGCTCAAGATCCGGTGTTAGCGTTTTGGCTATAAGTCCCATGGAGTAAGGCGCGGCAGCTTCCGCCCCTCCCTCTGGACCCCAATGATTCCTGCCCGCGATCCGCTCGCGGCCCGAAGGAGTTGGTACATGGCTACGCATCCTCGGAGCAGCCGGCCGGTCCCCTCGAACAGGCTTCGCCTCGGCACCCTCCTGGCGCTGGTCCTTCCAGGCTTCTTGCTTTCCCTGGCGTCCGGCAGCGCTCAGCCCATTCCCGCCGGCGTGGCCTATCTGGCCGGCAGCCAGGGAGCCGACGGGAGCTGGCAGAGCCCTCAGGTGCGGCAGGTTCTCGCCACCACCGAGGCGCTGCGCGCCCTTCAGGCGCTGAGCGCGGCGCCTGGAAACCGGGCCGCCGCGGTCTCCTTCCTGCAGGCGGCTCCCGTCGAAGATACGGACGACCGCGCCCGGCGCCTCGCCGGGCTGGCGGCCGAAGGACAGAGCGTGACCGCCCTGCTCGCCCAGCTCCGTAGCGATGTGGACGCCGGCGGCGGCTGGGGCCTGACCGCGAGCTTCGTGGCCGATCCCCTCGATACCTCCCTCGCCCTCGCCGCGGTGGCGCCGCAGGCGACGGTTGGCAACGACGTCCTGTTTCCGGCCCTCTCGGCGCTCGCCGGAGCGCAGCGGAGCGATGGGGGGTGGGCCTGTATCGATTCGACGGCTGACGACTCCGAGATCTTCTGCTCCGGCCAGGCCCTGCTCAGCCTGGCGGCCTACCGGAGCCGCTTCTCGCTGACTTCCCAGGTGAACGGCGCGGTGGGCTTCCTGCGCGGCCAGCTCCAGGCCAATGGCAGCTTCGGACCGGCCGGGGCGGTCCAGGTGATCGACACGGCGGTCGCCTCTCTCGGGCTGGTGGCGGCCTCGGGCTTCGGCGCCGAGGTCCCGGCCGTGATCACCTTCCTGCAGAGCCAGCAACGTCCGGACGGGAGTTGGGATGGCGATCCATACACGACCGCGCTGGTGTTGCAGGCCCTCCATGCTCTCGCGACGGTGCCCTTCTGCGGCAACGGCCTCATCGATCAGCCCGGAGAAGCCTGCGACGGCGGCGTTCCTTCCAGCCTGACCTGCCAGTCGCTGGGCCTGGGACCCGGGACGCTCGCGTGCAGCCCCCAGTGCACCCTGGTCACCTCGGGTTGCACGGCGGCGCCGGTATGCGGCGACAATCTCCGCAACCAGATCTTCGAGGTATGCGACGGCACCGACCTGGCCGCCCAGACCTGCAAGACGCAGGGGTTCGCGGCGGGCAATCTCGCCTGTGCCGGCGACTGCCGGACTTTCAACGTCAGCGGCTGCAGCGCCGATCCCACCTGCGGCGACGGCGTGGTGAACCAGCCTTCCGAGCTCTGCGACCTCTCCGACCTGAGGGGCCAGACCTGCCTGTCGCTGGGACTGGGCGGTGGCATCCTGCGCTGCGCCGCGGACTGCAACCTGGACACCAGCCAGTGCAATGCATCGAACCAGGTGATCTCCAACAAGGGGCGGGAGTTCTTCACCGGATTCCTCGCGAACCCCCTCGGCGCCGTGACGGCGTCGGTTCAGCTCACCAGCGACACTCCCACCTCGGTGACGGTGCAATACCCGGTCAACACGCCGAGCTTCTCGCGCACGGTGGCTTTGACCCCGGGGCAGGTATCGGTCGTCGACCTGCCGAGCTCGGTCACCTCCAACTGGCCGGCCGGCCAGGTGCGTAACAACGCCGTGCGCCTCTCGGCGCCCAACGATTTCGTGGCCTATGTCGTCAACCGTGCCCAGTTCACCTCGGACGCGGGCATGGGCCTGCCGGTCGAGGCGCTCGGCACCTCCTACATCCTCACCACTTATCAGGGCTCCGCCATCAACAGCGGCGACCGCCCGGAGTTCCTGGTCGTGGCCGCGTTCGACGGCACCACGGTGACGATCACGCCGACCGCGAGTCTGCAAATCCCGCCGCTGGGCCTTACCGGGCAGCCCGGCGTGCCGTTCCAGATCGTGCTCAACCGGGGCCAGGGCTTCCGCGGCGAGGCCAGCTTCTTCGGCGTGGACTTCACCGGCACGCTGATCGAATCGAACCGGCCGGTGGCCGTCCTCAACGGCAACACCTGCGCCAACATCCCGGTCTTCACCGTCGCCTGCGATCACATTTTCGAGGTCGCCCACCCGGTGACGAGCTGGGGGATCTCGGCCGTGGTGGCCAATCTGCCGGGCCGGCCGGCGGGCTCGATCTATCGCGTGGTGGCTTCCGTGGATGGCACCCAGGTGTCGCTCGACGGCGTTTTGCAGGCGACTCTCAATCGCGGCAAGTTCCTGGAGGTAGGCCCGGTCGCGGGAAATCACTCGTTCACCGCCGACCATCCCATCTTCGTCAGCCAGTTCATGACCGGTAACTTCAGCCCCGGAGCTTCGCTGGGCGATCCGGCGATGGTCAACATGATCCCGCCCGATCAGTTCCTGAAGTCGTATACCTTCTCGACGGTGGGCGGCTCGCAGTTCGCGTTCCACTACCTCACGGTGATCGCGCCGACCTCGTCGATCGGCAAGGTGACGCTCGACGGCACTCCGATCGCGGCGAACCAGTTCACTCCGGTTCCCAGCAGCACCTTCTCCGCCGCGGTGGTGCCGATCTCCCAGGGAGCGCACACCACCGCCTCGCCACAGCCGCACGGCATCACGGTGGAAGGGGTCAACGACTTCGACTCCTACATCTATCCCGGGGGCGCGCAACTGGCCTTCATCAATCTGTTCTGCGGCGACGGCCGGGCCAACCGCGATGCCGAGCAGTGCGACGGCAACGATTTCCGCGGCAACAACTGCGCCTCGTTCGGCTTCTCCGCGGGCTTCCTGCAGTGCACGGTCGATTGCCGCATCGACACCTCGCAGTGCTCGGGTTTCACCAGCGTCGATCAGGACGGCGACGGCTTCCCGGCCAACAAGGACTGCAACGATCAGGATCCGCTGGTGAACCCCGGCATGCCGGAGATCCCGGGAAATGGCATCGACGACGATTGCAATCCATTGACGCCGGACGTCATCCCCCAGGGCGGGGTGAGCTGCCGCCTGTTCACCGACCGGCTCAGCTACGACGCCACGCAGGTGGTGAGCTTCCAGGCCGAGGTGGACAACAACCATCCGTCGCTGACGATGGTGGGGATGAGCTCGGCGTTGCGAGTCATCGGTGGCACCACCGTACCGCTTGGGACGCGGGCCATCGCGCCGCTGCCTCCGGGGGGTCGGGCGCAGGAGAGCTTCACCCTCTCCGCCGCCGGCAAGCCGCCGGGCAATTACGTGGCGAACCTCACCGTGACCGCGGGTTCCCAGTCCGTGGCGCTGTGCTCGGCAAACTTCGCGATCACCGACTCAGGCACCACGGGAGCGGGGCTCACCGGCACCCTGGCGCTCAATCCGGACAAGGTCAACGCCGGCGATTCGAGCAATGCGACCTATACCGTCCACAACGGAGGGAACGCGGCGCTCACGGGCCTCGCCGTCCGGGTGCTGTTGCTCGATCCGCAGACCGGCGCCATCGTCGGCGAGATCGACGACACGACCGACCTGAGCGTGGGGGGCAACTTCAACAACACCCGGCCGTTCTCGACCGTGGGCTTGGCGATCAACAAGAGCTATCTGGCGGTGCTGCTGGCGCGGCCGAGCGGCTCGACGGTCGAGCAGACCCTGGCCAGCGCCTCGCTGACCGTGGTCAACTCGCCGCCGGTCTGCACGCGCGCCGTGGCCGACCCGGTCAACCTGTGGCCACCGAACCACAAGCTCAATACGGTCGGGATCGTCGGCGTCACCGATCCGGAAAACGATCCCATTACGATCACCGTGACCGGTGTGTTCCAGGACGAGCCCACGAACGCGCTGGGCTCGGGGGATACCTGCCCGGATGCCACCGGCCTTGGAACGCCGCAGGCGAGCCTCCGCGCGGAGCGTGCCGGCCCGCAGGACGGCCGTGTGTACCACGTCTTCTTCAAGGCCAGCGACGGCCGGGGCGGCGTGTGTGAAGGGCAGGTCCAGGTCTGCGTGCCGCACGACAACGGGCACGGGGCCACCTGCGTCGATCAAGGCGCGCTGTTCGATTCCACCGTGTGCCGTTAGACGAGAGGAATGGAGAGAGTCATGCGAAAGATGATGCTCAGGATTGCGAAGCTCGCTCCGGCGGCTCTGGTGCTCGGCGCGTTCCTCTGCGCGGGCACCCTGCAGGCGCAGAACCCGTTGCGGGGTTGCACCCCAACCAATCCGACGATGGTCTGCCCGCTGGCCGAGTGCATCGCGCTCGATGCCGCTGTGCACGCTCCCGACTCGTGCTCATCCAGGTCCGACCCGCTCAGCGGCTGCAACAAGATCACGGGCTGCTTCAACCTGAGGCAGGCCCGCGCGCGGTGGTTGACGTGCTACACGAGTCGGACCATCCTCAACCAGCGTTGCTTCAGCGGCGGTGACGCCGAGCATCAGGAGGAGGCGGCGATCGCGATTGGCAAGGTTTTCGAGTGCGACGCCAAGATCCGGCTGCCCACGACGCAGGGTGGTTGCGGCGATCCCTGCCCCTGAGCCGGGCAACGGCAATGGCGAAAGGAAAGGGATGGTAGAGACCGCACAGGAGATCCGGGAAGCCTTCGCCGGCCGCTCTTACCCGGGCGACGACTACATCGCCCGGCGGCAGCCCGGCTGCCGGGGGAGCGAGGCCGAAGAGACCTGGAACCTGTTTCGAGGCAAGGAGTGGCAAGAGATGATTCCGATCGGACGGACAGTGAACCTGGGCGATTACGTGCCCTTCCTGACGTTCGAGGGCTTTGTCTATTATCTGCCCGCCCTGCTGACGCTTGCGTTGTGCCCGGAGGATCTCCGGGCGCCCGACGAGGAGGTGGTCTTCCATCTCTGGTCGTATCCCGAAGAGATCGCTTCCCTGTTGCGGCCGGGCGAGAAAAGGGTTTTGGTCCATATCCTGGAGATCCTGGCCCGCGAGTACGCACGGCGAAGCTACGTGAGAAACAACGCCCAGACCGCCCTCGACCATTACTGGGCCTATTTCACCGACGACGAATTGGGACGGAACCGTCATGTTCAAAAATAGAAGAGTCAAGGCCAACACTTCGATCGTGGTTCTCGTCCTCTTCGCGTGGATGATGGCGGGTGGCGACGTCTGGGCAGAGAGCCACGCGGCGCAACGCGATCCGGCCAAGGCGCTGCTGCGCCTGATGGATGATCCGCGCCTCGCGCTCTCCGCGGAGGAGAAGGGATATCTCCGCCAGGCGGCTCAGAGGATGGAGAAGCAGCCGCCGAAGCCGCGAGTGTCCGTACCTGCGGTACGCGTAGGGAGCGATCCGGTCGCTGACCTGCAACAGATCGCCGTGGATCTTTCCGGACTGGCTCCAAAGGCGGCAGCAGCCTCCGGGGCGGCGGAGAAGCGCGTGGCGGAGGCTCCCGGCGTGGCGGGCGTCAGCGAGCGGCTCAAGCTCACCCATGAGAGGGTGCTCAAGGACTTTGCGGATACCGAGGGCCGATTGCGTGCCGCGGGGCTGCCCCAGGCCATCCTCTCCCGGCACGAGGCTGCCCGTGCCGAGTATGTGAAGAACATTCAGACGGTATTCCAGGATCTCGACGCGGCGCGCCATGCCCAGAATCCCGCGAAGGCGGAGTCCGCGCTCGCCTCGGCGGCCCGGCTGCTGAGCCGCTCCACCACCGAGAGGCCGCACCAGAAACTCGATCTCTCGCGGCTGCCCTTCCGCACCGCCAAGCCGGTGACCCGCAAGCCGGGCACCCTTCCGGGTGGCCAGCCGGCGAAGGCCTCTGTCACGGCGAAGGCCGTGACTCCTCCGACGCCGGCGGACCTGGCTGAAACCGAGGACATACAGATCACGCCGGACATCCGCACCCTGGCGGCTTCGCTGGGCAATCAACCTCTCAAAATCTTCGACTGGGTGCACGACAACATCGAATTCGTTCCTACCTACGGTTCGGTCCAGGGATCGGAGATGACACTGGTCGCGAGACGGGGAAATGCGTTCGATACGGCGAGCCTGCTGATCGCCCTGCTGCGCGCGGCAGGGGTCCCCGCACGCTACGTCACCGGGACGGTGGACGTTCCGGCGGCCCCGGCATTGAACTGGGTCGGCGGCGCCGAAACCTCGAACGTCGCCCAGCAGATCCTCGGGCAGGGGGGAGTGCCGAACGTCGCTCTCGTCTCTGGCGGTACGGTGACCGCCTTGCGCATCGATCACGTCTGGGTGGAGGCGTTCGTCAACTATGTTCCGAGCCGCGGCGCGACACGGGGCCAGGGGAACACCTGGGCGCCGTTGGACCCCGCGTTCAAGCTCCACACCTTCACCCCGCGCTCTGCCCTGTACACGGAAAATCCGATCGGCGATGTGCTGCAACTCGACGATCACCTTTTCGACGCCGATGAGTCGCTGGGCAAGATCTCCAACGTCGATACCGATCCCCTGCATCAACGCCTCGGCGACTGGTCGGTACGGACCGCCGATTACATCGCGGCCCATGGCGGGCCCGCCTCGCTCCCCGACGTCACGGGCGGCCAGAAGGTCATCGCGGCGACCAGCACGGTCTTCGCCGGTTCGCTTCCATATCGGGTGGTCACGAGGGGGGCGGCGCTGAGTTCGCTGCCGGCGAGCCTGCGGCACTCCGTCACTCTCAATGGCTTCGCCTCCGAGTTCGATCGCGCTCTCGGCAGTCCGGCGTTCTCGGTCAAGCTGAGCCTGCCCGCGCTGAACAGCCGGCGGCTGGGCATCGAGTTCGATCCTGCCACCCAGGCCGATGCCGACACGCTGGCGGCGGTACGCAGCGGTGGCGCCGGCTCGCTTCCCGTCTACCTGATTCACGTCGTCCCGGTGGTCAAGGTCGACGGTATCGAGCGAGGGCGAGGCGCCAGCGTAATAATGGGCAGCTCCTACGCGGTCGACGTGGTCCTCGAAGGTCCCGAAGGCCCGACGACGGTTCCTTTCCATGTCGTCGCGGGCGACGAGATCGTCGCGGGAGTTACAGGCAACGGCGTGGCCCGCCAGGTGGTGGAGAAGCGGTTCGCCGACTTTGCCGTGGACAACGCCCCCGAGTATCTACATCAGATCGGGCTGAACTACTGGATGGAGTGCGACACCCTGGGTGAGGCCGCCGCCCGAGCCCATGGAGTGCATCAGTTGCGACTGCCGTCGGTGGGTTTCTTCAGCTCGCCGCTGTCGGTTTCCTACCTCTTCGGCTCGCCGAGGTCAGGCGTCTATCAAAACCGGAGCATGGACGTGCGGCAGTCTTTGCTCGGCTTGGCCGGGCAGGATTCGGCCAAAGTGGTCGAGTTCTTCAAGCAGGCCGGCAGCCAGGGGTCGTACCTCGAGGGGGCGACCTTCGACCAGTTCAAGAATTCATCCAGCCCGGCGATCAAGGGGATCTCGTCGATCCATCTCATCACGGCGGCGATGAGCCAGGGGATTCCGGTCTACCGCGTCACGTCGGCGAACTCAGGCGCGGTGCTGCCGTTGCTCGCGCTCAGCTCCGCGGTCAAGAGTGACATCGCCACGGCCCTGAACCAAGGCAAGACGGTGCTCGTCCCGGAGAGGAACGTCAACCTGGGCACCTGGGCCGGAGTCGGCTACATCATTCAGGACGAAGCCACGGGAGCCGGGGCCTACCTGATCTCGGGCGGGCTCGCGGGTGGCGGCCTGCTCGACTGCCTGCCGGACCTGGTTCCGGTCTTTGAGATCATCCTGGTGATCTTGCTGTTCCTGCTCCTCATCGCGCTGATCATCGCCGCCATCCTCTCGGCGCCGGCGTGGGCTCCGGCTGCCGCGGCCGCCGGGCTCTTCCTGCTCCTCGCCGCCGCCTTGGGAGGCCTGAATACGGGTCCTCCACCGATCGCCTGACGCCGCCGTCATCCCTCCGTCATCGCCCTCCGGAGCTGAAGGGTCAGGGGGTGCTCACCCCCCAGCGAAGCCTCGGCGATGGCGAGGGCCTGCTCGAAGTGCTGCCGGGAGGAATCCTCGTCGCCCTGCTCTTTTTCGATCAGGGCGAGGTTGTTGAGATCGGCCACGATCTGCGGATGACCCTCGCCGAAAGCCTGCTGGTCGATCTGGAGCGCGGCCTCCAGGTGCAGGCGGGCGCTGTCCTTCTCCCCGAGATCGCGCAGGATGCTTGCCACGTCGGTCAACGCCTGGGCGATGCTGGGGTGAACGTCGCCGTAGATCTGCCGCAGGATGTCCACGATCGGGCGGACGTACGTGAGGGCCTGCTGCGGATCGCCCAGCTCGCGGGAGATCACCGCCAGGTTGCGCAGGTCCGAGGCCACGGCGGGATGGACGTCGCCGAAGGCCTTGCGATGCAGCTCCAGGGCCTGGAGCAGATGCTCGCGAGCCTTCTCGCGCTGGCCCAGGTCGTAGAGCGTCAGCCCCAGGCTGGCCCGGAGGGTGGCGAGCGCCGCCGTCCGCGGATCGTCGTCCCCATCGGTCTCCGCGCCGGCCGCCTGGGCCCCGTTACGGCCGCGCAGCTCCAGGGCCCGTTCGAGGTGCAGGCGGGCCTCGTCGGGCTGTTTCAGCTCCCTCAGGATGAGTCCCAGCAGGCTCATGGCGTCGGAGGTCGCGGCGCTATCCGGGCCATACACCTCACGGGCCTTCTCCAGGCCGGCGCGGGCTTCCTCCAGGGCCTCGGGCCGCCGGCCCAGCTCGCGCAGCAGGCTGGCCCGCAGCAGGGGGAGCCGCACGGTGCCATGGGGAGTCAGGCCAGCCGGGCGCTGGCGCACGGCCTCGACGAAGGCCAGGCGGACGTGAGGAGGCCAGCGGCCGTCGGTCTCGCGGGCCGTGACCAGCAGATCGTCGGGGTCGAGCCGGGCCTCGGCGTTCGGATCCAGGCCGCGGGCGAGGCCGGCGGCCATGTCGTCCACTTCATCCTCGGCGATCCAAACCCGCAGGTCGCGGCTGTGCGAGGCCCGCCGGTCGCCATTCTCCAAGTGCTCGGCCAGGGCGAGGCGAAGCAGTGACATGCCGCGGGTGTGCAGCGGCACGGACTGGTCCACGAACTCCAGCAGCTCCTCGGCCAGCCGGCGGCGCTTGTCCGCGGGAACGGGCTCAAGAAGGGCGTGGTTGACTTGCGGCGAGAGGAAGCTGTAGGTCAGCAGGCCGGGAAACGACGGATGGCCGTACTGGTGATCGACGAACAGGCGCTGCTCTCCATTCTCCACCAGCTCTTCGTCCAGGGTGTCGAGAATCTCCTCCTGCTCCTCCTCGTCGAGCTCCAGGTGGTGAAAGAGGAGCTCGGCCGGTACGTTCTGGCCGCAGAGCGCCGCGAGGTCGAGGAAGCGCTGGAGGCGGTCGGAGCTGTCCAGATCGAGGTCGTCGAGCAGATCCTTGGCCGGCGTGAGGAGGTCGCCCGGAGGCAGTGGCGTGAGATCGAGGCGCAGGCGCTCGCCACGCGGGGCGACCCGCTCTTCGGCCTCGTTCGGCGAGCAGGAGATGGCGAGCAGCAGGTTGGAGCGCAGCCGGGCCGCCTCCAGGAGCCGCAGGCGCAGGGGGTCGGTGAGCTCGGGGCTTGCCACGACATGCACTACCAGCCGGTCGTCCCGGGTGAGGAGGTGGAGCAGCGCGGAGAGGGCTTCCCGAGAGTCGGAATGCTGGGGAAAGATCTGCCGCGCGACCGCCTGGGGATCGGGGAGGCGCAGCAGGAGGGAGACGACGGCCGCTCCCGAAAGCGAGGGCGCGATCTCCGGCAGCAGCGGCGAAACGGCGAGCCCGAGCCGTTCGCGGGCGGCCTCGTCCAGATCCCATCGCCGGCTGATCTGGATCTCGGCGAAGCGGGTGAGGTCCGCGCCCTCCTCGTAACCGTCGAGGTCGAGGGGAAGGACCAGGATCGTTGCGCGGGCGGCCGCTTCCAGCAGGCCGGTACGGCCGCAGCCGGCCTCGCCGGCCAGGACCAGCACCGGCGAGGGGCCGGGAGCCGCCAGGAGACGCTCGATCGCGGCGAGGGCCTCGGGTGAGTGCTCGCTGTAGAGCTCGTGCTTCGCTTCCAGAGACAGGTTCAGCGCTTCGTCGAGACCTGGCATTCATCAACCTCCGCCGGCTTTGCCGGGTGCCGGGCCGCGAGAAAAGAAGCGGAACCGGATCGTCAGCGCGCGATCCTAAAGGACGGGGACCCGCGGAGCAAACGGTCAGCCGGCGGGCGGACCGCCGTTGACCTCGCTTCGAAGGCCGTCGATCTTGCCGGGAATCCGCAGGATGGCCCGGTAGATCTCGACCAGCAGGGAGGCGAGGACGAAGCCCAGGTAGACGGCGAGCGGCAGGAGCGCGACCCCGAGGACTCCGCAGGCGATCTGCTGCGCCTGTTCGAGAAGGAACAGCGGCTGCTGGGTGAAGACGAGGTACAGGAGATAGACGGCCCCGCACACTCCCACCAGCGAGCCCACCCCGAAGAGGAACGGCACCAGCCGCACCGGCACCTTGAGCAGGAACAGCAGGATGCCGAGCGCCTCCTCGCCGGCCGAGAGGCCGCTGCCGGGTGCAACGTTCACGGTCCCCGGGTTGAGGGCGATACCGCAGGCGTAGAGGAGGACGGCCGCCTCCCCCAACCAGACTCCGAACGAGAGCAGGCTGCCGCCGAGGATGACGCCGTAGAGCCCGAGCACGAAGCACAGCACGCTACCCGCGAAAAATGCCAGGGCGAAGAAGGTCGGGATGGCGGTGGATGACAGCTCGCTCGGCGATTTGCGCAACAGCGCGGCGCCCGCGTCGAGAAACAGGGCGGCGATGTAATGCAGGAGGATGGCGGCCGGAGCGATCAGCAACAGCCCGATGAAAGCCAGCTTAAAGCTGTCGCTGCGAATGCCCAGCACGAGAAAGCTCAAGCACAGGAGGGCCGCGGCCAGCACGTAGGCGAGATGGCCGGTCTGCCGGGCCACGAGGTCGGCGGCGCCCAGCCCGCTTTCGGTGAGGCCGCGCCGCATTCCCTTGAGCAGCAGCCGCACGAATCGAAGGTGGGGGAGGGTCTCGGTGACGTCGTCCGCGCCCGCCACCCGGTGTAGCCGCTCGGCCAGGTTGCGGCCGGCGGCGAGGACGTCGCGCCGGGGGCCGACGCCGGGAGGAAGCGGCGGCTTCAGGGCGGATTCCTGGGGAAACAGCTCGGGAACCAGCCGCGCCGGCAGCCAGTCGGCCATACCGATGCGGGTGACGAGAGTGTCCGGCTTCAGCTTCCCTTGATCGGCCAGGGCGCGCAACGCCTCCAGCGGCAGGGGGCCTTGCTGGGCATTTTCCTGGTAGTAGTACCAGAGCAGATCAGGCATGGGCGGATTATATCCGCGTCCAGTTGCGATAGCATGATTCCGGAGATCCCGAAGCGCGGAGCCTCCACGGGGAGCCGAAGCTCGAAGGCCATGGCGGGCAGTTCGGCGGCGGGGGATCGAGCGCGGAGTTCTGAGAGATTGCACCCCGGGAACCAAGGCTTCGTGACGAGCCCTTAGTACGACTGGAAGCCCTTCAACCCGCCTCTTTCTTGACGTCCAGCGTCAGCGGCTCACACTTCAGCGCCATCGGCTGCTGCCGGTCCCGCGGGCGCGGCACCGCGGCGGCATCCTTCGTCACGTCGAACAGGCTCCCCGTCACTTTCACCTGATACCGGCCGGGACTCTTTACGTCGTAGGCCTCGGCGAGGTCGACCGAGACGTTCAGCGAGTCCTGAGGGGTGATCTCGACGTACTCCTCCCGCCCTGGATCGCCCCGCTTGAACATCGGGCCTTGATAGGGAAGGTCGGTCCCCTGGAAGCTCACGGTGAAGATCGTCCCCCGCCAGCCCTCAATGGGGGTGTTCCAGCGCAGTACCCAGAGGGGGCCGTCCGTGCGGTTGACCAGCCGGAAGCGCAGAGCCACGGGTCCACCCGCCACCAGAGGGTGGGCCGCCTCCATGCGGCACTCCAAAGGCTGGGCAGGGGCGGCGGCTTTCATGCAGTGCGCGGAGAGGATCGCGATGCCTGCGAGCACGACGATCGAGACGAGGCGGCTCATGGCTTCAGGGAAGCAAATCGGAGATGGCGATCGGCACCTCCGGGCGAGCGAGGGGGCGCACACTATCCCCGGTCCGGAGGACGGATCGTGAACGGTAGGCCCCGTTCTTAGGCTCGCGCGAGACCTCCAGACATCTCTCCTTCAGGTTCAGGATCCAGTAGTCCAAGATCCCTACCCGGGCATAGAGCACGGCCTTTTCAGGGTCGCGCTGAAGCGAGCTGTCCGCGACTTCGATCACCAGGACGGCCGCGGTGGGGTGCGAGATCAGGTTTTCCCTTGGGTCCCGTCCCCGGACGACGGCCAGGTCGGGCTCGGGCTCTGAGTCGTCGTCCAGGGCCAGGGGCATCTGCACCAGGACGTCAAAGCCTTCCGAGAAGATGGGCTCCAGGGCTCGCCGGGCCAGGCGGATGGCGACTGCGTGGGGAGGGCTCTGAGGGCTCAACTCGAAAATGAGCCCATCCACCAGCTCGAGTCTCTCTTCAGGGTGGAAGAAGCCTTCCGCGACCAGTCGCTCATATTCCTCCCGCGTCCAGTGGCGGAACTCCTGGGCCAGCGTTGCCATCCAGCAAATCCTACCCCAGCTCCGGGTTCCAGGCGACCAGCCACCCCAGCGCCTGAAGCCCCACGATCGCACCGGCCGCCGCGAAGCTCAGGAGAAAGCGCCATGGGGTCCAGACGGGGCTGCGCTGGGCCTTCAAATCCCATTGCTCGATGGCGGTGTTGATCAGCGTCGCCAGGGCGGTCGTGAGCAGAATGGCCAGCAGAGTGCCCAGGGGCGCGGGAAACCGGGCGGCCCAGGGACCGGCGATGACGAGGAGGGTGGCCAGCAACGCCACGCCGAGCGAGCCCAGGGTGCGAGCGCCACGGGTGGCGAGCTTGAAGACGCCGGCGTCCAGGCTGAAGGCGAGGACGGCGGCGCTGGCGGCGAGGTAGGGGGCGAAGAAGAAGGTGCCGCGATCCAGGCTGTTGGCCATGGCAAGCATGGCGAAGGGCGGCAGGAGGGCCCGCGCCAGCGCTCGCACGCGGATTCCGGAGGCATGGCCCACCGGAGCGAAGCGGAGCCAGGTGATGAGGTACCCCGCGAAGCCCACGAGGACCGGCAGCGCCCACACCCACGAGCCCAGCGACCAGGTGCCATAGGCGAAGAGGATGAAGGTGATCGCTCCGGCGACGTTGAACGAACGGAAACGCCAGACCACCAGCGCCACGGCCAGGCAGATCGCCAGCAGCGAGAGGTTCTGGAAAATCACCTCGGAAAGCGGCTTGGTGGTGATCTTGCCCAGAATGATGACCACCGCCAGAGGGACGAAGACGTTGTCAGCCCCTTCGAGGCTGATGGCCTCGAAGCCGGTGACGAGGGTGGCGACGAGCAGCGCCGCCAGCACGCAGACCGGCCGCGAAAGATCGGTGAGCAGCAGGGTGGGGAGGTGAATGGCCAGGAAGGCGATGACCAGGAAGACGAGCGAGCCCTCCAGGCTCTTGGTCTCCGTTTCCACCTCGTAGCGCACGACGCCGTAGCGGCTGCCGATGAGCGCCGCGAAGGCATCGCCCACGGCGAGCACCAGCACGGCGGAGAGATAGAGCCATGGCCGGCCGAGGGTCATGATGAAGACGAGGAAGACCGCCAGGGGGTAGTACTCAGCCCCACGGCTCTTGCGCCCCACGCCGTGCAGGCTCTTCAAGAATCCGAGCTTCGCTCCCGCCACGAACAGCAAGGTCAGAGGCAGGGAAAGGGCCAGCACGACCCAGGGCGAGCTGACCAGGAACGGGAAGAAGAGGCAGGCGATGCCCCCTCCCAAGTGGACGAGCTTGCGGGTGTGCTCCGGCTGCGGAGACCCCAGACGGCGCCACAGCTCCGCGGTGACCAGCAGCGCGAGGAAGATTCCGGCGAGGATCGCGGCTCCCCGCAGGTCGCCGGGGGGAATGCCGAGCGCGGTCATGCCACTTCGTCCAGAACGAAGGCGTTGTAGAAGAAGGCCCGGTCGCGGGCGAACAGCTCGCGCGCCTCGGCATCCAGCGAGTGGACGCGCCCGGGCTGCGTGCCGGCGAGGCGGCGGGGAACCAGCATGTTCCAGTAGGCCAGGCGGGCCGTTGGGCGGGCGGCATCCACGAGGCGGCCATAGACGGCGGCGCTGGTCTCCGGGTCGAGATACTCGAAGATGTCGGAGAGGTTGAAGCCGTCGAAGCCATCGCCCCGGTGCTCGCGGGCCGCGTCGTCGATCGAGCCTTCGAAGAGAGTGAGGCGGTCGAGATGGCGCCGCAGCTCCGGCCACACGTCCGGCTGGAGATAATAGGGAAGGGCTTGGCGGAAGCGGCAGGTCAGGATGAACTCGATATAAGGATTGGAGTGGACCGGCAGGACGGTCAGCGCGTACTCCACCCGCTCCAGGATGCGGTCGGCGACCGAGCCTTCGACGTAGCGGAAAAACTCCGGGTCACGCCCGAGCCGGCCCATGACGAACCGGCTGAAGAAGACGCGGAAAAGGAGACGCCAGCGCAGGTTGTCCCAAGTCTTCCCGTAATACTCCCGCCGGCCCGCTTCGTCCCGCTCCGTGAGCAGCCCGAGAATGGTCTGCCGCCGGTGGACGAGAGGGAGGACCCAGGAGCGGAAGAAATTGAAGTACACCTCGAACTTGCCGCCGTGGATGATTCCCCCCGCCACGGTGTCCAGATGCTCGCGCCAGAAGTCGCGAGCCTGAGGCGTAAGGTCCCGTTCCAGCCGCTCGTAGACGGCACGGCGGTCCTCGTTTCCACGGCGGGGTCCCTTGCCTTCGGGCCTGCCGCGCACGCCGAGAAAACCGAGCAGCTCTTCGTAGCCAAGTCGCCGGATCGCGGCCCGCTTGAGATCCACGAGGGCGAGCTGGGCCGGGGAGAGATCCGCCGCCACGACCTCGGCCCCTGAGGCCAGAAGGGCGAAGGCATTGTCCCCGGCCGAAGCGATCGAGAGGAACCGCCGGCCCGGTCTCGGCCGCAGGGCCTCACGCAGGATCTCCGCGTCCTCCCACACGTTCGCATAGCGGACAAGGTCGAAGCGGGCGCGCTCTTCGATACGGTCAGACATGAGAATTGACGAGTGAGTGTACTGTGTTTTCGGGATTGAGCGGCAACCCGGCTTCGGCCTGGCGGGATTCGATTTCAGTTGACCTCGGCACCTCATTCCCATACCTTCTTGCCTGGAGAAGGAAGGAGCCCTCCCGTTGCCCTATACGTATACGAGCTATCTACGCCTCGACGAGCTCCTCGATCTCCAGACGCCGGCGTCCGGAGGCGAGGAGCATGACGAGATGCTGTTCATCGTCATCCACCAGGTCTACGAGCTGTGGTTCAAGCAGGTGCTCCATGAGGTGGACCTGCTGCGCGGGGCCTTCGAAAGGCCCGACCGGCCGCTGGCTCTGGCGTCTCTCAAGCGCATCCTGACGATCTTCAAGACGCTCGTGTCCCAGGTGGATATCCTGGAGACGATGACTCCAGTGTCGTTTCTCTCGTTCCGCGACCGGCTCGACAGCTCCAGCGGTTTTCAGTCGTTCCAGTTCCGTGAGATCGAGGTCGCTCTTGGGCATCGTGCTCCGGGGATCGCCGACCGGCTGCCCGGAGGGAGCCCCGAGCGCCGGAGGGTGGAGGAGCGGCTGGCTCGGCGGAGCCTCTACGACTCGTTTCTGCGTTTCCTGTTCCTCAACGGCTATGAGATTCCCCCGGACGTGCTGGGCCGCGACTCCTCGCTGCCGGTGGCCGAGGACGAGCGGGTGCGGAGCATTCTTGTCCGCATTTACCATCGGGACCCTGAGAGCCGGGAGGTTTGCGAGCGCCTGGTGGATCTCGACGAGGGGCTTCAGGAGTGGCGCTACCGCCACGTGAAGATGGTGCAGCGCACCATCGGCATGAAGACCGGCACCGGCGGCTCGGCCGGGGTCGAGTACCTGAAGAGGACCCTCTTCACACCGCTCTTTCCCGATCTGTGGGCGATCCGGACTGCTTTGTAGGGCGAGATTCTTAGCGGGTGTCTCAAAAGTAGTTGACGACGACGCCTATGCTGCCAGGGATTGAAATCACCTGGCTACCCTCTATAGTCCCCTACGGGACACGGGAAGAACGAAATAGCAGTCCCGGAGGGGACAAGCGTCGGTAGCCAGGGATTTCAATCCCTGGCGGCAGCGACGTCGCAGTCTCCCCTTTGAGACACCCTCTTGGCGGCAGTTGGGGAAAGGAGATTTTCTCATGCGAGTCAGCGACGAATCGGATCGCCTCATGCGCGTCGCGGCGCAGGCCGCGGAAGTCCTCGGCAGCAAGGAGAAGGCCTCAAGCTGGCTCCGTAGCCCCAACCGGGCACTGGCTGGTAGCCGTCCCCTGGACATTATCGATACGGACCTCGGAGCGCGGGAAGTAGAGACAGTCCTCGGCCGGATTGAGCACGGCGTCTACAGCTGATGACACCTACGCCCCACCCGCGGCGCTCGCCCGAAACGCTCTCGCATACTCGGCCGGCGAGCTTCCCACCAGCTTCTTGAAGTCGCGGATGAAGTGGGCCTGGTCGGCGTAACCGAGGTCCTGGGCGAGGGTGGCGCCGTCGGTCGCGGTGCCGGAGGCGATGCGCTCCGCCGCCTCGTGCAGGCGGTAGCGCTGGATGATCCACTTGGGGCTCACGCCGACATATTCGTCGAACAGGCGCTGGAGCTTGCGCGCTCCGAGGCCGAACGCCTTCACCAGATGATCCACGCGGGTGATGTCGCGGTCGGTGGCGGCACGCTCGGCGATGCGGGCGACGAGCTCGATCGCCGGATCGGGCACCGGATCGAGACCACGCAGGAATGTCTGGACGATTTCGAAGCTCTCCAGCGGATCGGCGCAGGCGAGCGAGCGCGTTTCGAGCTCGGCACTCGCCGGCCCAAAGATCTCGTCGAGAGGCACCGTGCGGTTGGTGAGAGCGGAGACGGGCCGGCCGAGGAAGGGACGGAAGCCGCCGGGGCGAAACTTCGTTCCCAGCACCCGCCCCCGGCCCTCCAGGCGGCGGGTGAACCGTCCCGTCGGAACACCGCCGACGCGAGAGTTGCCTTCGTCGAGGACCATATGCACCGAAGGATGCGGCAGCACCTCGTGCACCTCGGGCTCGGCGAGGTCCCATGCGACGGTCCAGAAGTGCTCGACGAAAGGGGCGAGATCGTCCGAGGGCCAGTAGCGGCCGTACCCCGGCGCTCCCAGCTCTACGCTGTGATGGAGAATGCCGCGAGGTTGGATCAGCTTGGGACGGAGCATGTCGCGTTTTTTCAATCTCCGGGAGGGATGCCGACGATACCATTCGCCAGTCACGAACCACGCAACGGAGACTTGCTACCATGCTCAGCCATCTTGCCCTATGCCTCGCCCTTGTCCTCGCCCCAGGCTCAACTCCAGTCCAAAAGGAAAAGACCATGACCCAGCACGCGACCGGCCCCTTCGACGTCAAGGTGAACCCCCTCCCGCTCGCCGGCCCCACCGAGGAAGCGACCCTCGGCAGGATGTCGATCGAGAAGCAGTTTCACGGCGACCTCGAAGCGACGGGCACAGGGCAGATGCTCACCGGCTCGACGGAGGTCAAAGGCTCCGGCGTCTACGTCGCGGTCGAGCGGGTGAGCGGGAAGCTCCACGGTCGCACGGGAACTTTCGCGCTCTACCACCGAGGGGTCATGACGCGGGGGGAGCCGCACCTGGAGGTGACCGTGGTTCCGGACTCCGGTACCGGCGAGCTGGTGGGGCTCGCCGGCACGCTGCACATCAACATCGCCGAAGGCGGCAAGCACTCCTACGACTTGGAGTACACGCTGCCCGAAGCCAAGTGAGCCCTTTCATACACAGATTTCCTCCATCTATACACAGAATCTTCGCTCGATACACCCTCTAACCGCTTTTCTGTGTATACAGACCGTTTTTCCACCCTCCTTGCCGCGTTCCCAGCTTGGGGCGCGGCGTTCGTACACTCATTTCCCGCGTTTTGGTGTATCCGAAGCCCGTTCCCAGTCGCCAGACGCCTTCCATACACAAATTTTTGGTTTTTGGTGTATGCAGACGGTTTCCATACACCGATTTTCTGATTTCTGTGTATCCACGGAGGCCAAGGCTGTAGGGATCCGAAAATCCTCATGGGGCGGCGTCCCCCCCGGCTGGAACAACGGTCCGTGGCCTCGAAAGGGGAGACGCCCTCGAGCCGGCCGCCTCCTACGACCCGCCCTTCGGCACCAGCCGCACCTCGTCGACCTGGAACCGGAAGGTGCCCAGCGCGGGGCCTCCTCCCAGGAAGATGCCCATGATGTCGCTGCCGTCGAGGTTCAGCTCGGAGAAGGGGACGGTGATCTGCGTCCAGTCGGGGCCGGCGGTGAAGTTCTTGATCGCCGGTATCCGGCCCAGCCGGGTGGCGAAGAGCATCAGCTCGTAGCCACGGCCGTCTCCCCGGGTCCAGAAGGAGACCCCCTGGAAGGCCGCGAGGTTCGCCGGGGCCATGGGGGGCGCGCCCGGGAGGAAGATCATCCCGGCCCAGGGAAAGGCGAAGCCCGCCTTGACCTCGCCCGAGATGGCAAGCGACCTGGCCGTGCCGGCCGCGCCGCCGGCAACCACTTCCTTCCGCACGACGGAGACGCCGCCGGCCAGCTTGTCCGTGGACTCCTGCCAGCCGGAGCCGAAGGATCCCTTCAGGGTGCTGTCGTCGAAGTTGCTGATCTCGCCGGTGGCGGGAACCGTCGCCGCCGGAACGGCTTCGGCGGTGACCTTCGGCGCCTTGGGGCGCGAGATTTCCTGGCCGATCTTCCAGACCCTCAGGATGTCGCGGCTGGCGGTGACGTTAGCCGTCGGATCGCCCTTGACCAGCACGAGGTCGGCCCGCAGGCCTGGGGCGATGCTGCCGCGATCCTTCAAGCCGAAGATCCGTGCCGGCACCGAGGTGGCGGCGGCCAACGCGGCGGTGGGGGAGAGGCCCGCCTGCACCAGCAGCTCCAGCTCGCGGTGGAGGCTCGGGCCGTGGGCGGTGCCCGGGTTCGGAGCGTCCGTGCCCGCGAGGATGGGCACGCCCGCCGCCGCAAGCTGGCGCACGGCGTCCAGGGCGTTCTGGAATCGCGGCTCGCCGCGCTTGGGGAAGCTCTTCCGGAGGTTCTGCATCTCGTCGGACGTCAGGTAGGGAGACAGGCGAGGATCGTCCGTCAGCGACTTGCCGCTGGCGACTCCGGTCGTGCCTTCCACCACGGTCAGGGTCGGCGTCACGAAGGCCTTGCGCTTAACTGCGAGGGCGACGAAACCAGGCTCCGGCGCCCGGTCGGTGAAGACGTGGACGAGGCCGTCCGCGCCGGCCTCCAGGGCTTCCGCCGCCGCCTCTTCGGTGCTGATGTGCACCACCGCGAGCTTGCCCCGCTTGTGGGCGGCCTGGATGAGGGCCGCGATGGTGGCCTTGTCGAGCGTGGGGATGGTGTGGCCATAGAGCTTGGCGTCCTCGGAGACGATCTTGATGTAGTCCGAGCCCTCGGCGACGCGGGCATCCACCCAGGCTTGGGCCTCCTCAGGCTTGGTGAGGGTGGGGATCGTCATGCCGTATTCGGTGCCGTGGCCGCCCGGCACGGTGGCGAGATAGCCGGCGCTCAGCAGGTCCGCCCGGCCGGGAGCGCCGGTCTTCGCCTGCTCTTCGCGCTGACCGCGGGCGAAGTCGGGGCTGGTGAACATGTCCAGCTCGGTGGTGACGCCGAAGAGGGCGGCGCGGGTCAACACGTCACCCCAGGTATGGGTGTGGCCGTCGATGAGGCCCGGCAGCAACGTGTCTCCGGAGCCGTCGATCACCTCGGCCCCGGCGGGTATGGCGGCGTTCGGACCCACGGCGCGGATCGTCCGACCCTCGATCACGACGGTGCCGTCCGGAATCACCTTGGAGCCGTCGAAGATGCGGACGTGGGTGATGGCGATGGGCTTCGCGGTCTCCGCCGCCAGGCCTCCGGTCATCAACAGGGCCAGGAGCAGGGTGGGAAAAAACTTATATCGGTTCATGGGGGGCTCTTTCCTCTCGGGATATTTAGCAACGGGCACAGTATCGTCTGTCGGAAGACGGGCCCGGAAGTCATGAGCGTCACGAGTGGAGCGTGACGATTGTCATCCGGAGAGTGCTTACTCCTCTTGCGCGACGAAGCGGAAGGTCTCGGTGGGACCCGGCACGGAGCGCAGGGCGCGCAGCAGGCCGTGGCCGCCGACCTCGGGGGCGAGGTAGAGATGGTCGCGGGTTTCGAGGACGATCGAGTCGCCGGAACGGATGGAGCCGCCGCCACCCACCTTGTGCACGATGAACCGCTCGGAGCGCCCGGCGGTGGAGGAGCGGGCGTAGACCTTGCCGCCGATGCCGGCCTCGACGGTGAGATAGCGGCCATCGTGCCCCTGGAGCGTGACGGCGTCGCCGCTTTCGAGGTCGCTGCCGCTCCAGTCCTTGATCGTGAAGTCCGACCAGGGATTCCCGCGCAGCCAGTGCTCGGCGGCCACGGTGCGGCCCTCCGGATGGACGGCGAGATATTGGTTGGCATAGCCGCTGAAGGTCCCGCGGTGAATCGAGGCGGGCTCCTGAGCGGCCAGGACGTCCCACATCAGCGCGTGCGAGCCGTCCGGGCGGACGAGCCAGAAACCACGCATCTGGACGTTCCGTGGCCGGCCGGCGAGGTTCGCTTGAGCCGGCTCGTTGCAGTAGACCTGCCAGTAGACGGCGTACCGCACGCCCCAGCCCAGGGCCGCTTCCATCAGATCGCGGACGGTATCGAACCGCTCCGCGTCGGTGACGTCCTGGATCTTGGGTTTGCCGTACTCGCCGAGGTAGATGTTGTGCCGGCCGAAGCGGCGGCTGGCCGGGGCTTTCGACTCGAGGTGATCGAGGGCGCGGACGAGCTCGGCCGGGTCGTAGCCGATGTCCCAGCTCGAATAGGAGTAGAGATCGCACCGGGTGAACGGGACGGCGTCATTCGTCGCCGTCACCTTCCCTTGCCGGGCGGCTTCCAGGAGGTTGACCTCGCAGCCATGGGCCACCTCCACGCCCTGGGACCGTAGCTCCAGACGCGCCGCCTGCACCCCCTCCTGGCGCGCGTTCCACCAATCGATCATCCCCTGGATGCGAGTTGGATCGGGTGGCGTGTCCGCGGCCAGGCCGGCACGCAGCAGGTGATCGCCCTCCCAGTTCTGCAGCACGAAGGTCTTGCCGGAGCCGGCGTAGGCCGTGAGCAGGTACCTGGCCAGGCGATTCATCTGGTCCCGCTCCGCCGCCGCTTCCTCGGCAGTGAGGCCGTCGATGAACTGGACCAGAGGCGCCGGCGGGATCACCAGGATGATGGTGGAGAAGGGTTTGGCGAAGAGCTGCTGAAAGTAGGGCCGCTGGACGATCTCGACGACATCCGTGGTGAGGGGCAGCCAGTTGGAGTTGAAGGGATAGAGAACGTCCATCTGGCTGGGATCGGCGAAGACCTTGATCACCCGCGAGCCGAGGTCCAGGATCTGACCGGCTCCCTCGTTGAGATAGTCCTCATCGGTAAAGTTGTACCTGCCCGCGGCGTGGGACACTCCGAGGACGTCGCGGATCTCGACCGCCCGGGCCGCCGGCAGGAAGGCCAGCCCCAGGAAGGCCGCGCTCCAGGCGAAACGGAGAAACCGGAGGCGCTTTGGCGGCCGGAAGCTCATTCCTCGTATTCTACGCCCCGCGAGAGAGCTCAAAGGGAGGACAGGAGCGATGGGAGCGATGAAGGCGGCGGTGATCGACGGCTATGGCGGCAGCGACCGGCTGGTGGTGCGCGAGGTGCCGGACCCGGAACCCCCCGGACCCGGGCAGGTCCTGGTGCGGGTGCGGGCGGCGAGCGTCAACCCTCTCGACTGGAAGGTCCGCAACGGCAGTATGCGGCTGCTGATGCCGGCCCGGTTCCCCTTGATCCTGGGCTTCGATGCCGCGGGTGAGGTGGTGGCGATCGGCCCCGAGGTGACCCGTTTTCAACCGGGAGACCCGGTGTTCGGCAACGCGGACGTGAGCCGGCATGGCGGCTGCTTCGCCGAGCTGGTCCTGATGCGGGAGGCGTCGCTGGCCGCCAAGCCGGATTTCCTCTCCTTCGAGGAGGCGGCGGCCCTTCCCGTCGCCGGTGAAACGGCTCTCCAGGCGCTACGGGATACGGGTGAGCTGGTGGCCGGGGAGAAGCTGCTGATCAACGGCGCCTCGGGCGGCGTGGGTCACTTCGCCGTGCAGATCGCCGTGGCCCTGGGAGCGCGGGTGACGGCGGTGGCGAGCGGCAGGAACCAGGAGTTCCTCCGCCAGCTCGGGGCGCAGGAGACGATCGACTACGAGGAGGAGGACTTCGCCGGCCGCGACGACGAGTGGGATGTGATCCTCGACGCGGCCGGCCTGCGCCAGTACGCGGATTGCGAGCCCGCCCTGGCCCGCGACGGCGGCATCTACGTGACGACGCTCCCGGGGCCGAAGCACTTCATCTGGATCGGCCTCACGGCCCTGGGAGGTCTCTTCGGCCAGCCGAAGCGGGCCCGCGCGATCTTCCTGAAACACCGGGCGGAGGATCTCGAGATCCTCGCCCGGATGGCGGGTCAGGGGAAGCTCCGGCCGTATCTCGCGGAGATCTATCCGCTGGAGCGCATCGCCGCGGCGCAGGACCACAGCGAGTCGGGCCATGTGCGCGGCAAGGTGGTGATCCGGCTGCCTTACATGCCGCTTTCGTCGGCCGACGGGCCGTAGATCGAGGGCACCGGGATGTCGTTGAGCCGCAGGTAGACGGTCATCTGGCCGCGATGGTGGATGACATGGTTGAGGACGAAGCCGCGCAGGACGGCGATCTTGGGCAAGGTGAAGATGACGTGCTCGCCGTTCTTCAGCGTCCACGGCTGGAAGAAGGCGTCGTCCGGGGCGGCGGCGAGGGCGGCGTGGGCGTCGGCGACGTTCTTGTCGAACAGCGCCAGTACCTCTTCGGTGGAGGCCGGCTTGGGTTGGTCGAACGGCAGGGCCAGATCGAGCTCGCTGGTCGCGAACGTCACGCCGGTCCAGGTCGGGAGAGTGGCCAGGTGGGTGGCCAGCTTGCCCATGCTGAAGGATTTGGGATGGGCCTGCCAGTCAAACTTGGCGGTGGGAATCCGCTCCAGGGTCTTGCGGGTGTTGGCCATCTCCATGTCGAACTCGGGAAGCAGGGAAGCGCTGATGCTCATGGGGGTCACCTCTCTGAAGAGAAAAACGTCGTTGGAAATCGTAGTGAAAACGTCACCGGACGGCAATGCCGGGGTGTGGGCGCAGGATGTGCAGGGCGGAGATGTCGTGGGGAAGCATGGACGCACTATACCAAGTGGGACCGGCTCGCTCAGGTGTTGCTTGTTCCCAGGGGGAAGGTAAAGGACAATGCTGGCGTTCCGGTGCTTGGAGCCGTCGACTTGCTGAGAATCATTACCTACAACATTCATCGCGCCATCGGCGTCGACCGCCGTTTCCGGCCGGAACGCATCATCACCATCCTGCGCCACTACGAGGCGGACGTGGTGATGCTCCAGGAGGTCGACGAGGGAGCGCCGCGCTCGCGGGAGCTGAACCTCGCCGCGGAGCTGGCCCGGGGCGCCGGCTACCCGCACTTCGCTCTCGGCCACAACGTCAGCCTGAAGAAGGGGCGCTACGGCAACGCCACGCTGAGCCGCTTCCCCATCCTCCGCGAGCGCAACATCGACCTGTCGCTGACGGAAAGCTGGATCCGCCGCGGCTGCCAGCACACGACCCTGGAGCTCAACGGCCGGGGCGAAAAGCTGGAGGTCTTCAATCTCCATCTCGGTCTCTCGGCCAAGGAGCGCGCCAAGCAGGTCGAGCTGCTCAAACGCTCGGCCGAGTTCAGCGGCGTCGACCGGCAGACGCCCATGCTCGTGGCCGGCGACTTCAACGACTGGCGCTCTCTGCTCCAGCCGATTTTCACCGACGGTCTCGGCTTCGGCAACGCTACGGAGCGCAAGCGCGGCCCCTACCGCTGCATCCCCACCTATCCGGCCTTCTCCCCGCAGGGCGGGCTCGATCGCATCTACCACCGCGGGCCGCTCGAGCTCGTCACCGTCCACTCCTGCCGGCTCCAGGTGGCCCGGGTGGCGAGCGATCATCTGCCGATCCTGGCGGAGTTCCGGCTGGAGTAGGCCGGGGCGACACAGGCAAGGTTTTGCCCTATGCTTGTGCCGTTCCGTGATTCTTGTCGTCTGTCGTCTCTCATGAGGTGGGGAAACACGCATGGCCCGTCCTTCCGTGCTCGTGGTGGATCCGGAGGCGTCCCGGCGCCGGGTGATCTCCCATGGTTTGGCGGGTTTCGGCTATGAGGTGATCCCCGCGGTGGGGCCGGAGGAGGGGCGCCGGTTCGCCGCGAGCCTCGGGCCGGGGATCGTGGTGCTGTCCGCCGGCCTGGCCCGGCAGCTGGGCGGCGCCGCCGTGGATCTCTTTCCCGCCTCCGATCCTGCCAGCCCGCGAACCCTGATGATTCTCGGCGACGCCGAGGAGGACGGGCGCGAGCTTCCCGAGGAGATCCTCTTCCTCAAGGCCGACAGCCTGCTGCCGGCGGATCTCGTACGGCGCATCCATCTCGTCCTCCTGGGCCGGGAGATCGGCGTCGAGCCGGATACGGACCTCGAATCCCTGGTGGGCGACCTCGCCTTGCTGCCCATTCTCGAGCTGCTGCGCGCGGCGAACCGGGCACGACTGACGGGGCGCATTCTCGGCGGCGACGGCGCGCTCACCCTCCAGGACGGCGAGGTGACCGCCGCCACCGCGGGCAAGGCGCGAGGCGTCAAAGCCTTCCTGCGGCTGAGCACCCTTTCGGCCGGTCCCTTCTGGGTGCGTCTGGAGCCGGGCGCGGAGGCCGAGCGGAATGTCCGGCAGGACCTGGTCTCCCTGATCTTCCACGCCCTGGAGGACCGCGTCTACGACGCGCCGGATCCGCGGACCCGGGCGCGCGTCGAGCTGGGCCCCGCCTTCTTCGAGACCCGCTTCACCCCCAGCCAGCAGGAGCTGTTGGCCGTGCTGCCCAACTGCCTCACCGTCGGGCGCCTGCTCGACGCCCTGCCGGCGACCGACAACGAGATCGTGCGCGACCTCCTGGGCCTCCAGGAATTGGGCATCGTCGTCCTGGAGGAGCCGCGGGAGCTGGTGACCGTGGTCACCGACTCGACCTCGGACCTGTCGCTGGAGCTGGCCCGCGCTCACGGCATCCACATCGTGCCCGTGCTGGTGCTCTTCGGCGACCGTGTCTATCACGACGGCGTGGACCTCAAGGCCAAGGAGTTCTACGAGTTGCTGGAGAAGGGGCAGGTCGTGCCGCGGACGAACCCGGTGCCCGAGACGGATTTCCACGACGTCTACCGAGTCTTGGCGCCGAAGCAGAACGTCATCTCCGTTCACATCTCCGAGAAGCTGTCACAGACCGTCGTCCACGCCCGCAAAGCGGCGGAGGAGGGGCTCGCCTCCTACCAGGAACAACGCGGGCAGGACGAGCGGGTCACCATCAAGGTGGTGGACAGCCGCAGCGCCAGCCTGGGCCTCGGCATGCTTGCCCTCTTCGCCGCGCGCATGGCCCGGCGGGGCATTCCCCCGGACGCCATCGTCGAACGCCTGGAGGCGATGCGCGAGCGCATCCATGTCCTCTTCCTGGTGGACACGCTCGAATACCTGGCGCGCAGCGGGCGGATCGGCAAGGCCCGCGCCCTGCTGGGCAACATCCTCGGCATCAAGCCCATCCTCGGCGTGGTGGACGGCGAGATCGTGCCGGTCGATCGCGTCCGCGGAGGCCGCGCGGCCCATCCCAAGCTGGTGGATCTCTTCCGCGAGCGGGTCGACCCCAAGCGGCCGGTGGTGGTGACTGTGGCGCACGCCAAGGCTCCCGTCTGGGCTGACCGCCTGCGGGGCCTGATCGAAAAAAGCCTCACCGTCCAGGAAGTGCTGACCGGCGAGATGGGCCCCGTCGTCGTCGCCAACGCCGGCCCCGGCACCGTGGGCGCGGCGGTGTTCCAGCCGACCGACGAGGAGATGACCCTGATCGCCCCGGTTCCCGAGGTGGCGTAGCTGTACAATCTCCTCAGGCCAAGGAGGCGCAATGTCCGACGCACCGAAGTACAGGAACCGGGGTTACAAGGATTCAGAGCGGGACGAGAAGCCGCAGCGCCCGGGGCTTCAGGGTCCGCGCGAGAAGAAGGACGGTCCCAAGGGGCGAGGGCTCGGCGCGCCGTCCGAGGCGGTATTCCGCTGCACGGCCTGCGGCGAGAAGCGGCTCATCATGCTGGGCGACGTGCTGCCTCCCGATGCCACTTGCGCGAAATGCGGCGCCGACCTCCACTCCTGTTCGAACTGCATCCACTTCGACACCTCGGTGCACTGGGAGTGCCGCAAGAACGCGGAGATTCCCGCCCGCATCGCCAAAAAGAGGGACCGCAACGACTGCGCCCTCTTCACCCCGAAGCTCGCGCAAGAGTTCGCAAAGGACGCCGCCAAAGGCTCGCCGGGCGATGCGCGGTCGGCGTTCGACGCGCTGTTCAAGTTCTAGGAGCTCGGGCCCGCCCCGTTGCGGATGAGCTGCGCGTAAAACCGCACCGCCTCGGCGTAACTCTCGATTCGAACCCTTTCGTTCGTGCCGTGAAGGCGCTTGAGATCCTCGCCATTGATGCGGATGGGGAGGAAACGATAGACGTTTCGCGAGAGCCCCTCGTAGTGCCGGGTGTCCGTGCCTCCGGAGAGAAGGTTGGGGGCCACGATGACGTGAGGCACCGTCTGCACCAGGGTCTTCTGCAAGAGCCGGAAAGCCGGCGCCTCGGCGTCGGACTCGGGCGAGGGCTCGGAGCTGAAGCGCCCCTTGCGGGCCACGTGGATACCGGGCCCTACCGTATCGCGCACATGCTGGAGCACACCGGCTCCGGTGTCTCCGGGAAGGATGCGGAAGTTCACCACGGCGCGGGCCTGGTGGGGGAGGACGTTCTCCTTGACTCCGGCCTGGAAGATCGTCGCCGCCGTGCTGGTGCGGATGCGGGCGTTGCCCGCGGGATCGGCGGCGAAGGAGTGCTTGGCGATGGGGTCGAACAGCCAGAGGTTGGCGAGCACCAGCCGCTGGCCGAAAGGCAGCTCCGGAGCCAGGAACTCGAACGAGCGCCTGGTGGCGCCGTCGATGCGGGCCGGCATGGGGTTGTTCTCGAGCTTTTCGATGGCGGCCGCCACCCGGCCAATGGCGGTGTGAGCCGGCGGCATGGACGAATGGCCGCCTTCGGACTCGGCCACCAGCTCCACGCTCATCGAGCCTTTCTCGGCGGTGCCCACCATGGCCGCCGGCTGCTTGAGATCGGGCACGATTCCCTCCACGATGGCGCCGCCCTCATCCAGGATGAGCTCGGGGTGAACTCCGCGCCGCGTCAGCAGGGCCGCGAGAGCCGCCGCGCCGTGCGCTCCTCCCACCTCCTCGTCGTGACCGAAGGCGAGGAGGATCGTGCGCTGCGGCTGAAAGCCCTTCCCGATCAAGGTTTCGATGGCTTCGAGGATCGCCAGGATGCCCACCTTGTCGTCGAGAGCGCCCCGGCCCCACACGAAGCCGTCCGCGATGTCTCCGGAGAACGCGGGATGCGTCCAGCCCTTTTCCGTGCCGGGCTCGACGGGTACCACATCCTGATGGGACATCAAGAGGATCGGCGGGAGCTTCGGATTCTTCCCCGGCCACGTGTAGAGCAGGCTGTACCCGGCCACGACCTCGCGGGAGAGCATCGAATGCACCTTGGGGAAGCTCTCCTCCAGATAGCGGTGCAGATCGAGGAACGCCTGCGCCTCCACGTTCGCCCCGTCCTCATGGGAGACCGTGGGGAAGCGCAGAGCCCCGGCGAGCCGGCCGGCCGCGGCGTTGGCGTCGACCGCCAGATCCGTCACCGGCGAAGCCGCCACCTGGCGGGACTTCACCGTCGAAGCCCGGACGCAGAGGACGATCACCAGGAGGAGAAGGGCAAGGCCGAGAAAGGCGAGGATGCGTTTCATCGTCGGGCTCCGATTCGTGAGGGCTCGGGAAGAATACCTGAGCCCCGGGTCCGTGCTAACATGGGAACGCATCAGGTTGCGCGGTGACGGGTCTTCGTGATCTGATTCCGCGACCCGTTGGGGAAAGGCAGATACGGATGAGGCTCCTTCCGCTCGAGCAGGAGATCGAATACCCCACCTCCGACGGCCAGCCCATGGCCGAAACACCTCAACACATGCAGGTGATGGTGGACCTCATCTTCGGCCTGAAACGCCGTTATCAGGAGGTATCGGACGTCTGGGTGGCAGGCAACCTCTTCTTCTTCTACGAGAAGGGCAATCCCAAGGCCCGGGTCGCTCCGGACGTGCTGCTGGCGCAGGGGGTGCGCAAGTGGGACCGGCCGAACTACAAGGCGTGGGAAGACGGTCCGCCGGCCTTCGTCGTGGAGGTGACGTCGAGGAAGACCCAGAAAAAGGATCAGCAGGTCAAGAAGCCCCTCTATGAGAAGCTGGGAGTCAAGGAATTCGTGCTCTTTGACCCCTTCGGGGAGTACCTGCGGCCGCCGCTGCAGGGCTTCCGTCTGCTGCGGGGCCGGTATCAACCCATTCCCCTGGAGGCGGACGGCTCGCTGCGGAGCCGGACGACAGGCCTGTGGCTCAGGCGCGAGGGCCAGCGTTTGCGGCTGGTGGACGTCAAGACGGGCGAGCCCATCCTGTGGCAGGAGGAACTAGAAGCGGCCCGCGCCCGGGAGGAGGAGGCGCGGAAAGTCGAGGCCGCCGCACGGCAGATCGAGGTCGCGGCACGGCAGGCCGCGGAGGCGAAGGCCTCTGAGGAGGCGGAGGCTCGACAAGTCGCGGAGGCGAGGGCCACAACGGAGACGGCCGCTCGGCACGCCGCGGAGGCGAGGGCCGCCGAGGAAACGATCGCCCGGCACGCTGCGGAAGAGCGACTTCGGATACTGGAAGCGGAGCTGAATCGCCTCCGGTAAGAGCTCGCTGGACTCCCCAACGGCCTACCGTGGCCGAGACTCGATCCTTTCAGACCTGCTCGCTCGGCGGCGGAGCCGTGTCAGAACCAAAGCTGGTTAGTAGGCCGGCGGGACGCCAGCGCTCCCAGGGGGGCGGGCCGAAGCGGCGTCGCTTGGCTCTCTTTTCTCCCGGCGGCCGAGGAGCGGGCTTTCCTCTACCCTGAAACACTTTCCCCTAGAATGCCAATCCTCAGCGATGCATCTCACGTCCGAGCAGGTTCTCGCCCTGGCTCCCGATGCCAGCTCCGCCGCCGCCGGTAAGAAACTGGGGGTGGCGAAGTCGTGGCGCAATCTGGGCCGTAGCGGGCGGGCGCTGTGGGGAGAGTGCCAGGGGAGCGCGCTCTATCAGGTGCGGGTGGACCTCTCCGACCTCTCCGCCAAGTGCAACTGCCCCAGCCGCAAGTTCCCGTGCAAGCACGCCCTCGGGCTGATGCTCGTCGCCGCCGGCGAGCCCCAGGCACTCGCCGAAACCGTTGAGCCCGAATGGGTGGGAGAGTGGCTCGGCCGGCGGGCCGCTTCCGTGGCAAAGAAGGAGTCCCGGGAGGAGCGCTCCGCGGCGGCGCCCGATCCCCAGGCCCGCGAGGACCGGGCGGCGAAACGGCTGGAGCGGATGGCGAAGGGGATCGAGGGACTGGAGCGCTGGATGGAGGATCTGGTGCGCAACGGCCTCGCGGGCCTGGAGTCCGAGCGGCCGGCCTTCTGGGAGACGCAGGCGGCGCGGCTGGTGGATGCCCAGGTGCCGGGCTTCGCCGGGCGCGTGCGCCGCCTCGCGGGCCTGCCCGGCTCACGTCCCGATTGGCCGGGCCTTCTGTTGGCGGATCTCGGCCGGCTGGCACTCGCCACCCAGGCCTTCCGGCGGCTGGAGCAGCTCGACGGCCCGCTTCAGGAGGAGGTCCGCCGGCTCGCGGGCTTGACCCTTCGGGAGGAGGAGGTCATCGCGCAGGGAGAGGGTGTCTCGGACCGCTGGGCGGTGCTCGGTCAGGTGGTCGAGGAGGAAGAGCGGGTTCGCGCGCAGCGCACCTGGCTCCTGGGTGAGACCACCGGCCGCGCCGCCCTGGTGTTGCAGTTCGCGGCCGGCGACGGACCGTTTCCCGCTCTCTTCGTTCCGGGCACGGCCTTCGAGGCCGACCTCGCGTTCTGGCCCGGCTCCTGGCCCCTGCGAGCCCTGGTGCGGGAGCGCCGGGGAGCCGCGGAGCCTCTCCAGAGGCTGCCGGCGGTGCCCGGCACGACCTCCATCGCCGCCTTCCTCGACGCGACCGCCGAAGCCCTGGCCCGCCAGCCCTGGCTCGACCGGTTCCTCTGCGCTCTGCGCGACGTGGTGCCGGCCACGACAGGTGGAACGGCGTGGTGGATTCAAGACCGGGATCACCGGCGTCTCCCCCTGGCGGCCGGAGACCACTGGCAGCTTCTTTCCCTCTCGGGCGGCCATCCGGTGGATCTCGCCGGAGAGTGGGACGGCGAGTCCGTCCGCCCCCTGGGGACGATCGCCCAAGGGCGCTATCAGCGCCTGCGGAGCTCCCGCTGATGGCCTCGGCTGCGCTGGTCAAGGCCGCTCTCCTGGGCACGGCCCTGGCGCCTGGGGACTCGTCCGTGGGGGCGCCCCTCGATTCCCTGGTAGAGGATGCCCGTCCCGAGACTCCCGAGCGCCGGCTGCTCCTCTCGGCGGGAGCCTCGGCCGTGTATCGCATGGCAGGCCACGCCGCCGTGGCGGGGGAGCCGCCTCCTCCGGCCGCTCCGGAGGAGACTCAAGCAGAGAGCTCTTCCGCCGTGGCGGAGATCTTCGCTTCCCTGTTCGCGGGCGAACACCGCGAGCTGCTGCCCGAAGCCTGCTCTCTCCTGGCCGCCGCCGGCCGCAGGCTTCCTTTCGCCCTGCTGCCCTCGGCGCTCGCGCAATCCGACCCCGCGTTGCGCGAGGCGCTGCGCCCCCTGCTCGGGGAGCGCGGCCGGTGGCTCGCGGACTTCAGTCCCGAGTGGTCCTGGGTACGGGCTCCGCGCTCCGGCGAGGGGGAACGCCCACCCGGCGAGGACGAGCGGATCTGGGAGGAGGGAAGCCTCGACGCCCGGCTGGAGGTCCTGAAGCGGCTACGCGCGACGGACCCCGACCGTGCCCGCGAATGGCTGCGCCCCGTGTTTCCCAAAGAGAAGGCGGACACACGGGTGACCCTGTTGATGGCCTTGGGGACCGGCCTCGGTCCCTCGGACGAGCCGTTCCTGGAGGAGGTGCTGAACGACCGCAGCGCCGCCGTGCGGGCTGTCGCCGCCGGTCTTCTGGCCCGCATTCCCAGCTCAGCGCTGGCCAAGCGAATGCTCGCCCGTATGGACGCCCTGCTGACCTGGGAGGCCCCGCGCTCTGGCATGCTCGCCCGGCTGGCCTCGGCCCTCGGAGCAGGACGCGGGAAGCTCCTCGTCGAGCCGCCCCAGGAGATCGACAAGAGCTGGGAGCGGGACGGCATCGCCGCCACTCCTCCCCAGGGCATGGGGAAGCGGGCCTTCTGGCTGCGGGAGGTGTTGGGCCTGGTGCCGCCGGAGCACTGGACGCAGCGCTTCGCCGCCTCGCCACCCGATCTCCTCGCCGCGGCCGGCGCGACCGATTGGACGGCGCCGCTGGTGGAGGGATGGGCGCGAGCCGCTCTCCGTTTCCGGTCTCCGGAGTGGGCCGGCGCGCTTTGGGACCTCGGAAGACAGGGAAAGGGGATCTCCGAGTTGCGGCCCCTGCTGCCCGAGCTCCTGGGCGCATTGCCGCCGTGGGAGATCGTGGCCCGCGTCACGGCTCTGCTCGCCGCCCCGCCGCCCCGCGAGGAGGCGCCGTTCCTTCTCTACCTTCATCGGTTGCCGGCGCCGTGGCCTCCGGCCTTCGCCAACGCCTGGCTCGATGCCGTCCGGCGCTTCGTGCGCGCGCTGCCGGAGAAACCCATGGACGACCCGTGGCTGGCGACGTTGCCGCTCGCCGCCCGCTTTCTACCGCCGGAGTGCTTCGCGGCGGCCCTGGCGCCCTGGCCTCTTCCCGAGACGGGGCCGGGGGAGTGGCAGCGGCGGGCGTGGACGGAGCAGGCTGAGCGGTTCGGCGAGGTGGTCCGCATCCGGCAGACTTTGAGTAAGGAGATCATGACGTGAGTGAGCCCGCGACGACGTTGAAGAAGGAAGTAGCCAGTCCCGAGGGCGTGGTACGCCGGCACGCCGAGCATCAGTACGCCGAGGAGCTGGCCACGCTGGCCGAGGCGGACACCCGCCCGCGCCCGCCCAACTGGCGCCTTTCGCCCTGGGCCGTGCGCCTCTACATCCTGGGCGGCACGCTGGACTCAAGGTTCGAGGTGAGCCCCAAGTACATCGGCAACGCCCGGCTGGTGGAGATCGCCATCGCCACCCTCGCCACCGACCGCGCCCTGCTCCTCTTCGGCGTGCCGGGCACGGCCAAGAGCTGGCTCTCCGAGCACCTCGCCGCCGCCGTCTCGGGCGACTCGACCCTGCTGGTGCAGGGCACGGCCGGCACGGACGAATCCACCATCCGCTACGGCTGGAACTACGCCCGCCTGCTGGCCGAAGGACCCTCGACCGCGGCCATGGTCCCCAGCCCCATGATGACGCGCCATGGCCGAGGGGAAGATCGCCCGCGTCGAGGAGCTGACCCGCATTCCCGCCGAGGTGCAGGACACGCTGATCACCATCCTCTCCGAGAAGACCCTGCCGGTGCCCGAGCTGGCCTTCGAGGTCATGGCCCGCAAGGGGTTCAACGTCATCGCCACCGCCAACAACCGCGACAAGGGGGTCAACGAGATGTCGAGCGCCCTCATGCGGCGCTTCAACATCGTCGTGCTGCCCGTGCCCGACACCTTCGACGAAGAGGTGGAAATCGTCTCCCGGCGGGTGGCCGAGCTCGGCCGTTCCCTGGAGCTGCCGGCGGAGAAGCCGGCCCTTGAGGAGATCCGCCGGGTCGTCACCGTCTTCCGCGAGCTGCGCTCGGGCGTCACCGGCGACGGCAAGACGAAGCTCAAGTCCCCTTCGGGGAGCCTGTCGACGGCGGAAGCCATCTCGGTGGTCAGCCACGGCCTCGCCACCGCCGCCTACTTCGGCGACGGCATTCTGCGGTCCGGCGATCTCGCCGCGGCCTTGACCGGAGCCGTGGTGAAAGACCCGGTGCAGGACCGCGTCGTCTGGCTCGAATACCTGAAGACCGTGGTCAAGGAGCGGGACGGTTGGAAGGACTTCTACCGCGCGAGCCTGGAGACGGCGTGACCTCTCAGGCCCCTCCTTATCGTCTCTTCGGGATTCGCCATCACGGCCCCGGCAGCGCCCGGGCCTTGCGGGCGGCGCTCGACGAGATGCAGCCGGACGCCGTGCTGGTGGAGGGGCCGCCGGACGCGGAGGAGGTGCTGCCGCTGCTGATCGACGGCGGCATGAAGCCGCCCGTGGCCCTCCTTATCTACGCCGCGGACGAGCCCCGGCGGGCCGTTTACTATCCTTTCGCCGAGTTCTCCCCCGAGTGGCAGGCCCTGCGCTGGGCCTTGGAACGCGGCGTGCCGGCTCGTTTCATGGATCTGCCGCAGTCCATCCAGCTCGCCCTCGACGCCCAGGACGCCCAGGAGATCCCGGAGATCTCCGAAACGCTGCCGGACGATCCCATCGGCATGCTCGCCGAGGCCGCCGGCTATGCCGATCGCGAGCTGTGGTGGGAGCAGCAGGTGGAGCAGAGGCGCGATCCCGCGGGGCTGTTCGAGGGCATTCTCCAAGCGATGACCGAGCTGCGCTCGCAGGCCGTATCTCGCCCCGAGCCGGAGCGCCTGCGGGAGGAGCGCCGCGAGGCGTTCATGCGCCAGCGCCTGCGGGCGGCGCAGAAGGAGGGTTTCGCGCGCATCGCCGTGGTCTGCGGCGCCTGGCACACCCCGGCGCTGGCCACCCTGGGACCGGCGAAGCCCGACGCCGCGACACTCAAGGATCTCCCCAAGCTCAAGGTGGCCGCCACCTGGATTCCCTGGACCTATTCGCGCCTCGCCTACCGCAGCGGCTACGGAGCGGGAGTCTCCTCCCCGGGCTGGTACCAGCACCTGTGGACGGCTCCGGACCGCTCGCCCGTGCGCTGGGTCACCCAGGCGGCCCGCCTGCTGCGCCTGGAAGACCTCGACGCCTCGCCGGCTGGCGTCATCGAGTCCGTGCGCCTCGCCGACACCCTGGCGGCCCTGCGCGGCCACTCCATGCCCGGCCTCGCCGAGCTGGACGAGGCCATCCAGGCCGTGCTCTGCCATGGCGAGCCGGCCCCCATGGCCCTCGTCCGCCAGCGGCTGGAGATCGGCGAGGCCCTAGGGGAGGTCCCGCCGGAGACCCCATCCGTTCCCCTCCAGCGGGATCTCGAGGCCCTGCAGAGAAGGCTTCGCTTGAAGCCCACGGCCGAGATGCGCGCCCTGGACCTCGATCTGCGGGAGGAGACTGGGCGCGAGCGCAGCCACCTCCTTCATCGCCTGCGCCTGCTGGCCATCCCCTGGGGCCAGCCGGAGAAGGCGCGCGGCAAGACCAGCACGTTCCACGAGCTGTGGCAGCTCGCCTGGTCGCCGGAGTTTTCCGTGCTCCTGATCGAGGGCAACATCTGGGGGAACACCGTCGAGACCGCGGCGGCCGCCGCCGCTCTCGACGCCGGGAGCAAGATGGAGGAGCTGCCGGCGCTGACCGAGCTGCTGGACCGCGTCATCCTCGCCGGCCTCCCGGCCGCCGTCGAGGGCCTGCTGGCCCACCTCCAGGCCCGGGCCGCCGTGGCGGCCGACCTGCGCCACCTCATGGATGCCCTGCCGCCTCTCGCCCGGGTGATGCGTTACGGCGACGTGCGGGAGACCCGTTCGCAGGACCTTCTACCCGTTCTGCGCAGCCTCTTCGAGCGCGTGGTGGTGGGGCTCCCCGGGGCCTGCGGCGCTCTCGCCGACGATGCCGCCGAAGCCATGGCGGGAAGCGTCGAGCGGGTGCAGGACAGCGTGGCGCTGCTGGATCTCGAAGACCTGCGGCAGGAGTGGACCGAGACCTTGGAGCGTCTCGCCTCGGGGGGCGCGCACGGGCTGATCCGTGGCTACGCCTGCCGGCTCCTCCTCGATCAGAAAGTGCTGGCCCCCGAGGAGCTGGAAACGCGGGCCCGCCTCGCTCTCGCGACCGCGGTGCCGCCCCGGGATGCCGCCTCCTGGGTGGCGGGCCTGCTGCGGGGGAGCGGACTGCTCCTCCTGCATCATGATGGCCTCTGGGCCGCCCTCGACGGCTGGCTTTCGGAGCTTGCCGGGGACGCCTTCACCGAGCTCCTCCCCCTGCTGCGGCGGGCTTTCGCATCCTTCCAGCCGCCGGAGCGGCGGCGGATGGGGGAGAAGGTGAAGCACCTCGGCTCCCTGGGACCGGCGTCCGGGCCAGGAGCGGGGGAGACGGAAGAGATCGACGCGGACCTGGCGGCGCGGGTGCTCCCCGTTCTCGCCCAGATCCTGGGAGGGGCCGCCGATGGCGCCGGACGCTGAAATCCTGGAGCAGGAGAGGCTCCGCCGCTGGCGGCTCATCCTTGGCGAGGCCGCGGACGAAACGATCGGCTTTACGCTCACGGGCGAAGCCCTGGGGATGGACCGCGCCCTCGGAGCCCTCTATGACAGCGATCGTTCAGCCGGCCTCGGCAGCTCGGCGCCCAACGTCGCCCGCTGGCTAGGGGACATCCGCACCTACTTTCCCACCACCACCGTGCAGTTGTTGCAGCGCGACGCCCTGGAAAGGCTGAAGCTGCGGCAGATGCTCCTGGAGCCCGAGCTGCTCGAAACCGTCGAGCCAGACGTCCATCTGGTGGCGAACCTCCTCTCCCTCTCGCGGGTGATTCCCACCAAAACCCGGGACACGGCGCGTCGCGTCGTGCGCAAGGTGGTGGACGATCTGGAAAAGCGTCTGCGCAACCCTCTGACCCAGGCCGTGCGGGGGAGCCTCAACCGTTCCCAGCGCAACCGCCGTCCGCGCCCCGGGGAAATCGACTGGCACCGCACCATCCGCGCCAACCTGAAGAACTACATCGCCGAGAAGAACACCGTCATCGCCGAAAGGCTGGTGGGCTATGGCAGCCGGCGCTCCGCGTTGCGGGACATCGTCCTCTGCGTCGATCAGAGCGGCTCGATGGCGTCGTCGGTGGTCTACTCGGGGATCTTCGGCGCCGTCCTCGCCACCCTGCGGGCCGTGCGCACCCGCATGATCGTCTTCGACACGGCCGTGGTGGATCTGACCGACGAGCTCCACGACCCCGTGGACCTCCTCTTCGGCACCCAGCTCGGAGGCGGCACCGACATCCACAAGGCCCTCACCTACTGCGAGCAGGTGATCGACCGCCCCGCGCAGACCATCCTGATCCTCATCACCGATCTCTACGAGGGAGGGGACCGGGAGGGGATGATCCGCCGCGCCGCCTCGCTGGCGGCGAGCGGCGTCAACATCATCTGCCTCCTCGCCCTCTCCGACGACGGCGCCCCCGGCTACGACGCCCGCAACGCCGCCGCCCTGGCCGACCTCGGAATCCCCGCCTTCGCCTGCACCCCCGACCTCTTCCCCAGCCTCATGGCCGCCGCCATCCAGCGCCAGGACCTCGGAATGTGGGCCGCCCGCAACGGCATCGTGACGTCGCGGGCGGAGGGGTGAGGGGCGATCTTTGACTCGCCACGGAAGACGCCTCTACACTCGCGGTATGGGTCTGCCTGACGTGCCTATTACCGGGGAAGATCTCTTCCGGTACGGATGGAGATGGCGCACCATGCATCTGCCCGGCGGTGAAATCCTTGATGAGCAGGTGCCCTTGACCGCCGACGACCTGCTCGATCCCCAGTCGGGAGACCAGGTGGGGCAGAGCCAACCGCATTGGGAGTGCCTGTTCTTGCTGGCGAGGCTACTCGACAGCTATTACCACGGCAGGGAAGACGTTACGCTGGCCGTGGACCTGAAGATGCTGTGGGGCATTCCTGGTCTCCAGGAGCCAGCCCCCGACATGGCGGTGATCCAGGGAGTACGCCGCAAGTTCGATCCTGCCCGGATGTGCTTCGACGTAGCGAAAGAAGGGGTGCGGCCCTGCCTGATCCTCGAAGTGGCCGCCGCCGATCCCGAAATCCGCCGCAACGACTACGAGAAGAAAGTGGAGATCTACCAGCAGGCAGGGATTCCGGAATATATGATCCTCGACCCTCCGACGCCCGTCACCGAGGGGCGCCTCCTACTGCTTGGATACCGTTTGAGCCGCGACGGCAAGTATCAGTGTATCGAGCCGGACTCCCAGGGTCGGCTGCTTTCCGAGACCACGGGATTGCTGTTCGGGGTAGGGGAGAACGGGCAGACTCTCCGCATCTTCACGGCTCAGACGGGCGAGCGGCTGTTGGACTACAAAGAGCGCGTGGACCGCGGAGGAGAGAGGCCCACCCTCGACGCCCGCTTGGCTGCGGGGTTTTCTCGCTGGCTGGGATTGGCGCGGCAGGTTGCCGAGAATCCCAAGCCCCAGTTCGTCTCGGACGGCGATCTCTGGACCCTATAGCTATCGAGATCTCAGCCCCAAGGCGTGTCGTCGAGCCCGGCACGCGCGCGTAGAAGGATTTTCCGAACGCTCTCTATGGGCGCGTCCTGCATCTTTCGCCAATTTTGGTACTCGGGCGGTTGGTGATCGCTCAGACGTTCGAAAGCCTCCAACATCGCCGAGTCTCCGAGCCTCGTCAGCAAACGGTGGGCGAAGAATTGTGCCAAGGTCTCATGGAGAGCGCTCGGCCTGAAGGCCGGGTCGAGGGAGGAGGGAAGGGCGAATTCCTCCCAGCGGCGCCCGTCGAGATCTCGGCCGAGATGGGAAAGGGCGTGGATCGTCTCGTGAAGGAAAACCACGTTCGCCAAAGCCCGCCGATCGACCCCAAGGAGCCGAGCACATTCGTCGATCAGCTTGCGATACAGTGTAACTCGGGCTGAGTTGGGCTCGTAGAGAGCCAGGAGGTTGGTCGTCGGGACGCTGATCTTCCCGTCGCGTCCGCCTATGCCGAGAAGGGCCAACAGGGCCCTATCGTCTTCGAGCGCTCGTTTGGCCTCGCCTGCGGCAGCTAACCACGGATCTTTGTTCTCGCAGTACGAATCCTCCAGCCGTAGCCTTAGGGCCGCACGACGTATCAGCTCCGGAGGGGGATCGTCCGAGATTTCAAACTTCAACTGCCGTTCCTGAAATAGATCGGAAAATCGGTAAGCACGGAAACCATCCCCCTCGGCGGGACCGAGCAGCGAACTGACTTCCTGTCGGAAATCACGGTCCGGGTCGAACGACAGCCCCATAAGGTCTCGTGCCAAGAGCTCAACTCCTGCTGGATAGAAAACAGGATCTCGCCAGAACTCCACCTTGGCTTCCACGGAAAGGCGCCACCAAAGGGGTGCGTGGAGCTCGCGAGCGGTCATCTCTTCGAGCAGGACCCTTGAGCCCGGCCCCATTTCGTCGCTGCCTTCGAAAGGATCGGGAGCAGTCCGCCAGAGGATGTGGGTCTCTGTGTCGAAGTCGCGGACTTGCGCGAGTCCGTCGAGGATCTGGCGGGCCAAGCTTGGGCGAAATGGGGGTATGGGGCCAACGCCGCGAACGGCGGCAAAGGAGGAGTGCTGCCACTCGCGGACCAAGAGGGTGACGAATCCATCCTCACCGCGCTGGACTGCCGTCAGAAGCGAAGGAACCGAGCGATCTCCGGGATCATCGAGGGCTGAGAAGCTGATCGGCCACCGAACCGCCCAGCCGTTCCAATCGTCGCGTTCGATGAGTTCTCTTCCTCGTCGTCCACGGGTAAAGACACGCCTCCAAGTACTCTTGCTTTCCTCCTTGCCGATGAGGACGATACAGCGAAGTTTCGTCTTGTCCTGCCACCATTTCCAGGCGTTTGATGCGGCGAGGTTCTCCACGTACTCGACTGCTAGCAACGCTTCCGTTCGATCCTCGCCGGCATAGGCGACGAGATCGGCATAGCGGGCCTCTTGCGTCCCATGCTGGACCCCCTTGAACTGTACCCCTTCATCGATCTGCTCCTCGCGAAACTCATCCGGCGCTACCTTCCGATGGCGATGACTTTCATATCTTGTCGTGAGCCATCGGCGAGTGTCCTGGATCGCCTCCTGGCGGTGGCCGGTGGCGGCGGCTCGTGCTGGATCAGCTTCGACGAGCTCAGCCAAAAGGGCGAGGTAATCCAGGTGGAGCGGCGAACGGCTCTGGGATTCGCCGCTGCCGACGTGGAGTCTCTCGCTCTTAGCGAGTTCAGGGTCCGCGCGCAGGACGAAAACTTTCCTGAGGGTGAGCGTATCGTCGGATGTGGGACCCGGCTCGTTCAAGAACGCGAGTGCCTCTCGCGAAGTTGTCTCGTCGCGTTCAGGCACTCGGCTGAGCACGGGGATCACCTCGATTGGCGACTGGCCAGCGAGGCGCGCGGCGTGGCGCAGGCTGCGCAGGACGGCGCGGGCGCCGGTCTGGCTCTCCCGATTGGCGAGCATGAGGCAGACGACCTTGTCAGCGAGGACCGTGGTCGTTACGCCTGCGAGCTCCGTAACGCCCGTGCGCGAGTCAATCAGGAGGAAGTCAGCCCGCAGCTCCTCTTCGATCCGTGCCTTGAGCTCGAGGCAGGCGGCGATGCCGGTTCCTTCCGCGTCGGTGAAGAGGTCCTGCCGAAGGAGAGTGGTCAACGCTTTCCAGTAATCGCCCGTCGGAGCCGACCCGGCGGGCATCAGGTGCAGCGATCCTTTCGCACCTTGTGGAAGCGGCACGGGGACGACGTAGTCGAGCAGGCTCTTCGGTGGCCCGTCCCCCTGGGCTGCGGCGAGAAGGTAATCGACGGCGCCGCACTCGGGAATCATGTCCGCCGTGCGTTTGCCTGGCGGGCTGATGTTGAGTTTGTAATGGAGGCCCGGAGCCTCGAAATCGAAATCCACTGCGACCACGCGCTCGCCGAGCAGAGCGAGATAGCGTGCGGCATTGGCCAGCAGCAGGCTCCGGCCGGAGCCTCCCTTGTAGGAATAGAAGGTGAAGGTCTTCACGATCAGCCGATCGGGAAGGGCGCCCCTTGTAGGATCAGCGCACGAGCGAGCCGCCGAACCTCCTCGAAGCCGAAACTGGCCGCAACGTGAGGGAAACGGGCCGCGATCGACCGGTCGGCTTGCCTCGAAAGCTGGAGAAGCTCAGCCCGCAAGTTGGCATCGGCCCCGTCCTCGGCAAGGAAACGTTGGGTCAGTTGCTGGGCGCGAACGATCTCCTTCGCAGCCAAGGCCGCCCTCACGGCACCACGCCGTGCAAGAGCGCCCTCAGGGTCAGATACAGGCAGCATCTCGGCGATCTTTTCTTCGAGGAGAGACACGTCCAGATGCGCCGAGCGGGCACCTGGAGCGTGGAGATCGTCGAGAGTCTCGGCGCGTCGGATCGCTTCCGTGATCAGCGGGTATAGGAGCTCGATGCTCATTTCACTTTCACTCTAAGTCGTCAACGCCATTGCGACGGTAGCGCGGGGAGTAGAGAGCTCGACGACGCAAGCGAAACGCTGGTTCGCGATGGTCGCCAAGCGGACTTGGTCGAGCTTGTCTCGGAGACGGACGGAAAACTCTCCTTTGCTGCATTCGTCAATGCCGCTGACCTCCAAGGCGACGAGGCGGGCTTCGGAGTCCTGGAGCAGCCAGTCCGCGGACTCTCCCCTCTGGAGCCTCCGCCTCACGACCCAGCCTCGCGCAACGTGGGCGAGTGCGAGCGCCACCGCCTCGGCGGCATACTCTGTGACCTGATGGTAGTCGAGTTGCTCGCCATCGCCGGGCGGGAAGCTGACCCAGTGGAGGCTGGCCTTGCTGGACGTGCTCTCGACCAGAGTTGCCAGGGAGACTCCGGGCGCGTGCTGGTGCCGCTCCAAGCCGACGGCAGCCCGGTGCCCATACTCGGCGACCGTCGAAGCCGGCAGAAGTGGGTGCATGCTCTTCAGTTGCATCAGATCGAGCCTCACACGAGCATCATATCCTCAAACGGCATCGTGACGTCGCGGGCGGAGGGGTGAGCTTCAGTCCGCTTCCGGCGGACCGAGCCAGCGGGCCAGGGTGGCGGCCAATTCTTCCGGATCGATCGGTTTGCCGAGGTGGTCGTCCATGCCGGCCGCGAGGCATTTTTCGCGATCGCCGGCCAGCGAGCTGGCGGTCAGGGCCACCACCGGCAGGTGGCGTCCCTCTCCTTCGCGGCGGCGAATTTCGCGGGTAGCCTCGAAGCCATCGAGGTTGGGCATCTGGCAATCCATCAGCACCAGATCATAGGCACCGCGCTGCCAGGCCTCCACCGCCTCCTGGCCATCGCGCGCCACGTCGACTTCGTGGCCGGCATGGCGCAGGAAGGATACGGCGATCATGCCGTTTACCCTGTCGTCTTCGGCCAGCAGGATCTTGGCCGGTCGCGCCTCGATCTTCTCTCTTGGGACGGGCTGTTGCGCCTTCTCGGCAGCCGGCAGCTCGGCCTCGAAATAGAAGCGGCTGCCGCCGCCTGCACAGTTTTCGAAATCCGCCTCGCCACCCATCAACGACGCGAGGTGGCGCACGATGGCGAGGCCCAGCCCGGTGCCGCCGAAACGGCGGGTGGTGCTGGCATCGGCCTGCGAGAACGACTGGAAGAGCCGCTCGGCGACCGCGGCGTCCACGCCGATTCCCGTGTCTTCCACCGCGAAGCGAATTCTGTGGCCGGCGGCCTCGACCTTCACCACCACCGCGCCGCGAGTGGTGAACTTGACCGCGTTCGCCACCAGATTCGACAACGCCTGGCGCAGCCGTACGGCGTCGCCCAGGACGTATTCCGGCAGCTCGGGCGCCACCTCCTCGCGAAAGGCCAGGCCCTTGCGCCGTGCCTCCGGCCGATGTACCGCCATCACCGCCCGCACCGTGGCCCGCAGGTCGAAAGGCGCCGACTCGAGGTCGAGCTTGCCGGCCTCGAGCTTCGAGAAATCGAGAATCGCGTTGACCGTGCCCAGGAGCTGCTCGCCGCAGGCGCGCAAGGTCTCCACATGCTCGCGCTGGCCCTTGTCGAGAGAGGTCCGCAGCAAGAGGTGGGAGCTGCCGAGCAGGCCGTTGAGCGGCGTGCGGATCTCGTGGCTCAGATTGGCGACGAAATCCGACTTGGCGTGGCTCGCAACCTCGGCCGCCGCCATCGACACCTCGAGCTGAGCCTTGCCCGCCGCCACCGCTCCCAGGAGGCGGCGATTCATGGTGACCACGATGCCCAGCGTCCAGACGATCGCCGACAGGCTCGCCACCAGCAGGAGCAGACCGCCCATCCAGTCGCCGCCGGCGACCGAGTCGGCGCCCTTGCGCAGGGCGATTGCCTTCTGCACGGAGCGCGCTCCGGCCGCCAGGGAGTGGGCCGCAAAGGCGCCGAGCACCAGACGGGTGTAGACGCCGTCGCGCCGCCCGCCGCTCCAGGCGCTCCAGGCCGCCGCCGCCAGCAGACCGCAGAGCGCCGCGCTTTCTAAAATGATCCGTGGGTAGGGGCTCGGCCCCACCTGGATCGGGTACGACAGCAGCGTCGCGACGACCACCATGACCAGCACCAGGCGTCGCGGCCGAAGGCCGTAGAAGAGCCTCACCCCTTCCAGGATCAGCGCGGTGCCGGCGCCGAAGACGAGATTCGCCCCATAGAAGGTGACGACCCGCGGCAGCGGTCCGTCGAGGGCCGCCAGCAGCGCGCCGAAGAAGATACCGCCCTGGCCGAGCGCAAGCCGGCCTACTCCGGGCGACGGGTTCTCACGCCAAACCGCGAAGAGGATCAGCGTCAGAAGGCCGTGGCTCAGCCCGAAGACCACGAAGAGAGTCAGGATGTCCAGCCCGGGGGGCATTGACCTCCATCATGCACCAGAGCGTTCCGTTCGGGAAGTCCCGGTGAGCAACCGGCATCTCACCCCAGCTCCGCCGTCGCCAAAAACCGCGGCGCCTTCCTCATCTTCGTCGCCTGCTCGAAGGCGTAGGCCAGCTTGATCAGCACCGGCTCGCTCCAGGCGGGGCCAATGAAGGAGAGGCCGATCGGCAGGCCGAGGGCGTAGCCGGCCGGCACGGTGATGCTCGGGTAGCCCGAGACGGCGGCGAACTGGGAGCTGCCGCCGGTTCCCGAGTCGCCGTTGACGAGGTCGATCAGCCAGGCCGGGCCTCCCGAGATGGCCACGAGGGCGTCCAGCTTGTGCTCCGCGAAGACGGCGTCCAGCCCCTCCTTGCGGGACATGCGCTTGCTGGTCTCCAGAGCCTTCTTGTACTTCTCGTCGGTGAGCGGCCCCTTGGCTTCCGCCTGCTCGAAGATCTCCTGGCCGAAGTAAGGCATCACCCGGTCGCGGTTCCTGGCGTTGAAGTCGATGGCTTCCTTCAGGCTGTGGACGGGCGCGGCCTTTCCGAGATCCGCGAGATAGGCGTTGAGATCCGCCTTGAACTCGAAGAGGAGAACCTCGTATTCGTCGTCCCCGAACTTGCCGGCGGTCGCCAGCTTCACCGGATCGATCACCGTCGCGCCCCCGGCCTTGAGAGCCGCGATCGACTCCGCCAGCACGCGGTCGGTGTGCGGATGGTCCTCCAGCGACTTCGGATGGAAGATTCCGAGCTTCGCGCCCTTCAATCCCGCGGGATCGAGAAATTTCGCGTAATCGGTTAGCGCTTTGCCGCGGCTGGCTGCGGTGGCCTCGTCGCGCTCGTCGACGCCGGTCATCGCGCCGAGGAGAATGGCGGCGTCGGCCACCGTGCGGCAGATGGGGCCCGCCGTGTCCTGGCTGTGGGCGATGGGAATGACGCCGGCACGGCTGATCAACCCAAGAGTCGGCTTGATGCCGACGACGCCGCAATGCGTGGCGGGGGAGATGATCGAGCCGTCCGTCTCCGAGCCCACGGTGACGGCGGCGAGGTTGGCGGCGGCGGCGGCGGCCGAGCCCGAGCTGGAGCCCGAGGGGCAGCGGTCCAGCGCGTAGGGGTTGCGGCACTGCCGGCCGCGGCTGCTCCAGCCGCTGGAGGAGTGGGTGGAACGGAAGTTGGCCCACTCCGAGAGGTTGGCCTTGCCCAGCAGCACTGCGCCCGCCTCACGCAGCCGCGCGGCGAGGAAGGCGTCCCGCGGCGGGATGGAGCCCTCCAGGGCCAGCGAGCCGGCGGTGGTGGTCATGCGGTCGTGGGTGCCGATGTTGTCCTTGAGCAGCACGGGGATGCCGTGGAGCGGGCCGCGCGGTCCCTTGGCCTTGCGCTCGGCGTCGAGGGCCTCGGCGATCGCCAGGGCCTCGGGGTTCGTCTCGATCACCGCCCGCAGCTCGGGTCCTTTCTGGTTCAGCTCCTCGATGCGGGCGAGATAAGCCTCCACGATCGACCGCGCCGTGTGGCGGCCGGACTTCATCCCCTCCTGGAGGGCGGCGACGGTCGTCTCGTCGAGCTCGAAGGGCTTCGGGATCGTCTCCTTGGCCGGCTCAGCGGCCCCGGCGGTATGGGCGGCACCACCGAACAGCGGGCCGGCGGCGGCCAGTGCTCCCCCGATGGCACCGGCTCTCATCAGATCTCTGCGGGTCAGGGCTCCCGCCGGCCAATCGTCGCTTTTCACGCTGATCCTCCTGTCAAGTCCGCGGCTTGGTGCCGGCGATCATAACCGAAGGGTGAGATAGAAGGCCGCGGCGCGACAGCTTCTCCTTGTGAATTCTTGAGGAGGAACGCATCGTGCCGAAAGATTTCAACCGCGAGCTTCTCGCCCTTGTCCGTCTCGACGAGCTGATGGCCCTCACCGCCGGGCGCTCCGAGGTGACGATCGGGCTCATCGACGGCCCGCTCGCCCTGGATCATCCCGATCTGGCACCGCAAAGCCTGCGGCACCTGGGCTCGCCGGCCGGGGCGGTGTGCGGCGGCCAGGGCGATGCGGCCTGCGGCCATGGCACCTTCGTCGCCGGCGTCCTGGCCGCTCGCCGCGGCTCTCCGGCCCCGGCCCTCTGCCCCGGCTGTTCCCTGCTGGTACGGCCGATCTTCAACCTGCGGGCGCGGGGCGCATCGCCCCAGGATCTCGCCGCGGCGATGCGGGACTGCATCGCCGCGGGAGCCCGCATTCTCAATCTCAGCCTGGGCGTGCTGCGCGCCACGGCCGGGGAGCAGCGCGCTCTCCAGGAGGTGCTCGACGAGGCGGCTCGCCTTGGCGTGCTGGTGGTCGCCGCGGCGGGCAACGAAGGCTCGGTGGGCGGCTCGGTGCTCACCCGCCACCCCTGGGTCGTCCCGGTCGTCGCCTGCGATCGCACCGGCCGCCCCACCGGCTTCTCGAATCTGGGCCGCTCGATCGGGCGCTACGGCGTCAGGGCCCCCGGAGAGAGCGTCCAGAGCCTCGGCCCCGGCGGCTCTCTCCAGCTCTGGGGAGGCACCAGCGCGGCCACCCCGTTCGTCACCGGCACTCTGGCCCTCCTCGCCTCGCTGTTTCCCCGTGCCCACGCCGGGAGCCTGCGCTCGGCCCTGGCGGCCGCCGCCCAGCGGGGCGCGTCCCTGGTTCCTTGTCTGCTCGATGCCCAGACCGCCTGGCAGCGGCTGGCCAATTCTTGAACCGATCACTCGAAAGGAGATTCGATCATGGAAATGTCACAGATCACTGACGATGCCGCTCTTTCCGTCGTACCGATGTGCGGCGACGCCCCGTGCGGCTGCGGAGGGAAGGGAGCGGCGGCGGCACAATCGTTCGTCTATGCCTTGGGACGGATCGAGCCGCGCTTTCCCCGCGTCTCGGTAGAGAGGGAGCTGGCCCAGGCCATCGGCCGCGATCAGACCGGCGGTCTGACCGACCGGGAGGCATTGCATCGCGCCCTCTCCAACCCCGCGAACCGTTACCTGGTGCGGCAGCTCTGCTGGGTGCTCACCATCGAAGGGCTCGAAACCTATCTGTTGCAGCCGCGCAACCCGTTGGACTATGACCTGTTGGTGGAAGCCCTGAGGCCGGCGCCGCGGCTCACGGATCTCGACGTGGTGATCGGTCTGCGCGGTCCCGTGGCCTCGCCGGATGTATGCAACGGCCTGATGGTCCCCATCGTCGCCTTCGATCAGATCTATTCGTTCAGCGTCGATCAGCTCCTCGATGCGGTTCCCCGTCCCGACGGCGTCGAGGAACAGCGATTTCGAGCCACGCTCGAGGAGGTCTTCTCCCGCGTGCGCCAGATCGCCGACAACGCGGGCGCCGACGACGATCATCGGGCGCTCAACTATCTCGCGGTTCGCTACCCGGCTGTCTACACCCGGACCGCCGAGTACCACGAGCGCAACTCGTCGCTGGCCGGCCTCGAGGTGCGCCCGTCGGGCCTCGGCAGCACGCGCAAGATCGTCGACGTGATCTTTACCTACACGCATCGCACCACGGACGTTGCCGAAAAACTGCTCGCCCGCGTTGACGTGACCGACGAATTCCCTTTCCTGACCACCAAGCTGTCGCCGTATTTCGATCGCTGACGACAGAAAGGAGAATGCGATGAGCCTGCCTGGATTCTTACAGGACTACGACCGGACTCCCGCGATCCAGCCGGCGGCGACTCCGTCTCCCTGGTGCGAGGACGCGTACGTGGCGTGCCTGGAAAACTGTTGGAGCTGGCCCGACGCCGGCGTCTGCGAGTGCTATTGCGACAACGCGCTCTGTCGGTGCACCAACCCCGGCTGTCCTCTTCAGCGATGTGAATGAGGCCGATGGAGATCCCGCGACGCGAGACTCACTTCGCTCGCGACTCGTCAAAAGGAGGAACCTCATGACAATGCCTGGTTTCAGCGCGGAAGCCGGCGTGAGCACCACGCCGGCCTGGAGGTCATTCGCTGTTCGACCGGCGGCAGCGCCGGGGATCGGGTGCGAGAAGAGGTATGACCAATGCGTGCAAAGGTGCTCGAACAGATCCGATCCCGCCGCCTGCGAGTGCCACTGCGAAAACGCGCTCTGTCGTTGCAATAACCCCAACTGCCCGCCACGGAGATGTGAGTGACCGTAGGCAATAGTCGCGATCTCGCGAAGCGAGACTGACCTCGCTCGCGACTCAGCGAGAAGGAGGAACGAGTATGACAATACCTGGTTTCAACGCGGAAGCCGCCGTCCACGCCGGAACGGGACGGACCTGGTCAGCAAGAGCGGTTCTCGGAAAGGCGGCGGGAGTCGTCCCGGCACGGCCCTGTTGCTCGGTCTGTGACGATTACTGCGAGAGAAATCCTGGCAGCTCCTGGTGCGACGCGTGCTACGACAACTGTATTGACTGTGGAAGATAAACGAAAGGAGAGATCCATGAGAATGCCTGGTTTCAGCGCGGAGGCCGCCGTGCAGGCGAGAGGGCGCCAGTCCTGGTCGGGAGGGTCGGTCGCCAGCCCGGCGGCGGGAGTCGTCCCGGCGGCGCCTTGCTGCTCGGCCTGCTTCGACTATTGTGAGCTGTACCCCAAATCCCCGTTCTGCCGGTACTGCAAAGGGTTTTGCTTGCCCTGCTGAGGAACGACCCTGCCTCTGCTGCAGGCGCCCCTACTCCCCGGCGGGCCTCTCGCCGCCGGGGAGCCTTTTTGGGTCCTCCAGGGCGACTGGCGCTAAGCCTTTTGCACCTCAGGTGAGATACCCGGCTGCCTCGTGACAGTCAAGGGGAGAACGATATCCGGAAATACTCGGAGAAAGGGAGACTGATATGCCAAGCGCTTACGAAACCAACTGGAAATCGAAGCATGTCTGGAAAGTGACTAGCCCTTTATCGGACAAAGACTTTCATCTTCACTTTTACAGGAGACGGGTCAGGATCGGGAAGCGACTTGACAGTGAGGGATAAGTTGGCCCTCTGGGGCTCAGGATGCACATATTCTGCCGTCAATGGTGGCCAAGTTAAGATAACTCGCAGCGGCATCGATTATACCATCGAGCGCTCAGCCTCCTCTCCATTCACATTGAGTTGTGACGACAAGAAGGGGCATTCCTTCACCGCGAGCGAGTACAAGGAGCCGAGTACGACGGCCGGTTATAATACAGATTGGACGCCGACGCGCCTATGGAAAGTGGATAATACCTCCACCTTTTTTGGCCTTGGCCCGGGTGACATCCTGGTTTTCCTTGGGGAAGGCGACGGCTCGGGTGAATTGAAAGTCAGCAAGTCGTTGGGCCTTTCGGGCTCATGGGGCTCAGGTTGCCTCTATACAGCCTCCAAGGTCGAGGTGTTGTATACAGGGAGCGTGAAGTGCATCGTCACGCTCAGCACAAGTCCAGTCGAGTTGACCTGCGCATCTGAAGGCGACCCCCCGGGCGCCTCCTGGACCGCCGTAGAGGGAGGCTGATGCAATTCTGCCGGTCCCCCCGGCGGCCTTCTCGCCGGGGAGCTTGTTTGGTCGTATACTTCACGCATGCTCCCGAACGGGTTCCCGTCTCGGCAGCGAGGCTCCGTCGCGAGGTACAGCCGCGCGGCCTTCCTGCTGGTGATCCTGTGTCTGGCCGCTTCCGCCGCCGGTGGGGCAGGGGACGAGGGTGAGATCCTGGTGCCCGGCCAGGTCCGCGAACGTCCGATCGTAGCCGGAGAGACGCACGTCTATCGCACCGCGGTGGCGGATGCTCCTCTCCTGATCACCGTCGAGCAGCAGGGCATCGACCTCGTGCTGGAGGCTCGAGGAGCTGGGAACCAAGGGTTTGGGAAGGTGGCGGGCAACGGCAGATGGGGACCGCAGATTCTGATCCTGGAAGGTGCGGGCCAACGCCGGATCGAGATCCATCCGAAACAGAAGTCAGGGTGGCCGGGACATTACATGATCCGGGTGGAGACGCTGAACGATCGCTCATCGGAAGGGGCCGCGCGGCGGCGCGCGCTGAGCCTGATGAGCCGCGCCGGCCAGGAGGCCGTCGAGGAGACCCCGGCGGCACGGGCGAAGGCTGCGGCCGCCTATCGCGAGGCCCTGGCGGCCTGGCGCGCCCTCGGAGACCCGCGCTGGGAAGCCGAAGCGCTGACCGGCCTCGCCATGCAGGAGCAGGACTCGAACGAGCTGCGGTCGGCGGCCGGGGACTTCGAGCGGGCGCTGGCACTCTGGCGGCAGCTCAACGAGCCGCGGCGCGAGGCCTCCACCCTGAACGGGCTCGGGGTGACGCACTATTACGCCGGGGAATTCGAAGGTGCCCGTGCGGCTCTGACCACCGCGCTCTCCCTGTGGAAGCGGCTCGAAGAACGCTTCAACGCGGCGGAGGTCCGGAGCAATCTCTGCTTGGTCGAGCAGGCCGTAGGCACGCTACGGGTGGCGCTCGCCTGCAACGAAGAGACGCTCGCCATCTTCCGCGAGGTCGGCGACAAGAGCGACGAGGACCGCATCGTCAACAGCATCGGCGGGATCTACGACCTCATGGGCGAGCCGGATGCCGCGCTGGATCATTACAGGCAGGCCCTCGCTCTGCGCCGTGCTCTCGAGGACCACCTGGGCGAAGCCCAGACGCTCAATAACATCGCGGTGATCCATCGGTCCGTGGGCGACTGGCAGGAGGCGTTGCGCGTCTATGGGCAGGAGAGGGAGATCCTGGAAAAATTCCCCGACCGCTCCCTCCAGGCCTCTCTGGTCAACAATCTGGGCTACACCTACAGCAGCCTCGGAGAGCAACATCGGGCTCTCCCCTTCCTGGGAGATGCCCTGAAGCTTCGCCGGGAGATCGGCGAACAGCGAAACGAGCTCGTGACTCTGAACAACCTCGGCAACGTCTGGCGCAAGCTCGGGGAGCCGCGAAAAGCGCTCGACTATCACCGACAGGCCCTCAAGTTGGCGTCCGCCCTGGGCGATGCCCGGCAGGAGGCGGTCACCCGGTTGCGCCTTGGCGAGGCGCATCTCGATCAAGGTGATCCCGCGGCCGCGCTTCGCGAGATCGATCCGGCTCTCGCCTATCTGAAGCAGACGGGCGCCCGGCCGGTGGAGCTGCAGGCCCTCCAGCTTCAGGGCCACGCGCTCATCCGGGCGGGCCGGCCCCGCGAGGCTCTCCCCGTTCTCCAGGACGTCCTGGCGCGCCGCCGCACCCTGCGCGACCGGGCCGGCGTAGCCGATTCGCTCTGCCTGCTCGCGATGGCGGAACGGGCCTTGGGCCTTCCCGACGACGCGCGGACCCATGCCGAAGAGGCCGTGGCACGAGTGGAGGAGTTGCGGACCGGCTTTGCCAGCCCGGACCTCCGCGCGGCCTTCCTGGCGACGCAGCGCCGCGCCTATTCACTCCTCATCGATCTCCTGATGGATCGGCATGCCGCCGATCCAGCCGGTGGCTGGGACCGGGCGGCCTTCGCGGTGAGCGAGAAAGTGCGAGCGCGTAGTCTCCTCGATGCTCTGGGCTCCGCGAACGCCAATCACCCCGGGAACACCGTCCCTGCCGATTGGCTCGAGCGCCGGCAGGCCCTGCGCCGCCGCCTGAGCGCCAAGGCCGACCGGCAAATGAAGCAGGGAAGCGAGAAAGCCGAAGCTCTGGGACGGGAGATCGAGGATCTCCTGACCCAACTCGACAGCGTCGACGCGGAGATCCGGCGCTCCGATCCCCAGTACGCCGCCTTCAGTCAGCCGCCGCCGATCGGCCCGGATGAGGTGGCCGGGCTGCTCGATCCCGGAACTCTCCTTCTGGAGTATGCGCTGGGGGAGGAGCGGAGCTTCCTCTGGGTGCTCAGTGCCGGTGGGCTCCGCAGCTACACTCTGCCTCCCCAACGGGAGATCGAGGCTCACGCGCGCCTGGCCTACAAAGAGTTGAGCACGGTGGAAGCCGGAGCCGCGCACCAGGGTAAGGCCGCCACCGACCTCGGGCGGATCCTGCTGGGGCCCGTCTGGAAGGAGGCGGCCCACGCCGGCCGCCTGGTGATCGTGCCCGATGCGGCGCTTCATTACATCCCATTCAGCGCGCTGCGGACACCCGACCCGGGCCACGAGTTGCTCCTTGCGCACTTTGAGGTGGACTATCTCCCGTCGGCGACGACCCTGGCTCTGCAACGGCAACGGCTGGGTCATCGTGCCTCGGCTTCGAAGTGGGCGGCGGTTCTCGCCGATCCGGTGTTCGCCCCCGACGATCCACGCCTGAGCGGCAGGCCGTCAGCCTCCAGGTCGGGGAGCACGAGAAAGGATCAGCAACGGGGTGCGGAAGCCGGCAGCCTGCTTCCGGTCTTCAGGCGTCTGCCTTCGTCCAGGCTGGAAGCGAAAGCGATCGTAAGTCTCGCCCCACCCGGCCAGGTATGGACCGCGCTCGATCTTGCGGCAAACCGGGAGACCGTGCTCTCCGGTGAGTTGACTAAATATCGAATCGTCCACTTTGCCACCCATGGGGTCGCCGATACCCGAAACCCGGAATTGTCAGGCTTGGTGCTCTCCCTCGTCGACGCCTCCGGCCGCCCCCGGGAGGGTTTCCTGGGTCTGCGCGACATCTATGAGCTCGACCTCGCCGCCGACCTTGTGGTTCTCTCCGGCTGCCAGACAGCACTCGGCAAGGAGGTCCGCGGTGAAGGCCTCATGGGCCTTACACGTGGCTTTCTCTACGTCGGCGTACCACGAGTTGTCGCGAGCCTTTGGCCGGTGCAGGACCGCACGACGGCCGATCTGATGACCTATTTTTATCGGGCGATGTGGCGCGATGGACTGAGCCCAGCGGCGGCCCTGCGGCAGGCTCAGCTCTCGATGCGGCGTGATCCGCGCTACCGTCACCCCTTCTCCTGGGCCGGATTCGTCCTTCAAGGCGATTGGCGCTGAGGCGTTTTCACTTCGAGTGAGATAGCCGGCATCCTCGCGACAGTCGAGAGATGAAGGACATTGACATCCGGGATATCCCGGGGAAAGGATAACGACATGTCGAGCTATACGGATTTCCAGCCAGCTTACGGATGGATTGTCAAAGATACCTTCGTTGGTGATCTTAAGGTGAATGAGAAGTTGTCGTTTGAAGGAACCGGAGTAGTAACCGACCCCAAAAGCCTCTTAGCGCAAGGAGGAGGAGCAAAATGGGGCACAAACTGTAACTACACAAGTCTCGATACCGTTACCGCGAAGAACAACGCCAAAGTTTACACCATCAGGCGTTATCCTACTTACAACACGCTGGCGTGCTTTCCACCGGGAAAAGACCCGATCCCCTGGCCCGAGGACGGAAAATGGAGTCCCGCCACAGGAGCCTCCTGGACAGCGCAGGAGGGGAGCGGCACTTTCTATCCACAATCGCCGGCTGGGGACGAGTCGTACACTTGAGCGCGCCGCAGAATAGAGATTTGGCTTGATACGGTATGATGACGCTCCTCCTCGGGAACTCTTCGGAGCGGGCCCACGTATCGGCCCGCCCCGTCCGAGGCGCAAGGGGCGCCATGAGCATCGATGCGGACCACGAGCCGGACGAGGCTACGGTTGCGACCGACCTCGTCCGGCGTATCGCGGCGGGCGATCCCTCCGCCGAGGGAGCGCTCGTCCAGCGCTACAGCCGGGGCATCCTCTACCTGCTGCGGCGCCAGGGCGTGTCGCCCGAGCTCGCCGAGGATCTCCACCAGGAGACCTTCCGCATCGTCCTGGAGCGGCTGCGGCGGAGGGCGCTCGACGACCCCGCGGGGCTCGTGGGTTTTCTCCGCGGCACCGCCCGCAACCTGGTAATCGCCGAGCATCGCAAGTCGGCCCGGAGGCGGACGGACGCCGATCCCGACGGGCTGGAGCAGGCCGTCCATCCCGCGCCGGGCCAACTTCAGACCGTTCTCCTCGATGAGGAGGCGAACATCGTACGGCGGCTGATCGGCGAGCTGCCGACCGATCGCGACCAGCAGCTCTTGATGCGCTTTTACGTCGCGGAGGAGGAGAAGGAGGCCATCTGCTCCGACCTCGGCCTGGACAGCCTCCACTTCAACCGCGTTCTCTTCCGGGCCCGCCAACGTTTCAAGGAGCTGCTTGAGCAGTTCCAGAGGCGGCAGGGGACGGCGCCACACCTCTCGTGAGATGTACCAGAGAGATGAGCTTACCCATGAACCACGCCGAGATTGAAGAGCAACAGATCGTCGACCGCTATGTCAGAGGCACGCTCCCCGCCGAGGAGATCGCGCGCTTCGAGGAGCACTACCTCTCCTGCCAGGACTGTCTCGACAAGCTCGACCTGGCTGAGTCGATGAACCGGGGTTTCAAACGCGCGGCCGGGCAGGACGCGGTCCGCGTGGCCGCGGTGCGCCAGCTCGCCGTGGTGGCTTGGCTTACCCGCCTCGGCCGCTCGCGCCAGGCGGCGGTCCTCGCCATGGCGCTCCTGGTCGCCGTCCTCCTGCCCTGGGGACTGGCCGTGCGCGGAATCGCCGGTCGCGATCGCGAGCTGGCAACGACCCGCTCGACTCTGGAGCACGAACGGGAGCGTTCGGTCGCCGCATCCCGGGGAACGGCGGAGGCCGAGCGGCTGCGCACCGAGCTCGAGGCGAGCCGGCGCGATCTTGCCCACGAGCGGGAACAGCTCACGCAGGCCCGCCAACCGCAGAACGTCCTCATTCTCGGCCTCAGCGTCGAGCGTGGCGGCGGCGAAGTCAAGCCTCCTATCCTGCACCTGCCCGCCACACCGGGCTGGGTGGTCCTCTCCCTGGGAATCGATCCGCCCTACCGGCCTTCCTACCGCGTGACCCTGCGCGGCGCGGGAGGAAAAGAGATCTGGAGCGGCGGCGGTTTCCAGCACGACGGCGACCTGCTGAACCTCACCCTCCCTTCCACCCTCCTCGCTCCCGGCGACTACACGCTCGCCGCCGAAGGCGCCGGCCGCGTCGCCTTCCGCGTCCTGCCCGCGGCCTGAAGCTGGGAAAAAATGAGGGGGGCCGCGGGCGCCCCCCTGCCACTGGCAGTAAGGCGAGGATTAGAGAAAGACCGGTGAGATAACAGCGCCTCCGGCGACAGCTCTTCTTCGTGCTGGCAATTCCTCCAGCAAAGCTTGTCGAACGGAGATCCAACGATGAGATATGTCAGTTTTCTTTCCCGAGCCGGCCGCCTCGGCCCCATCCTTCTCGTGGCTCTGAGCTTGGCGCCGAGCGTCTGGGCCCAGGCGACAAAGCCCAACGATAAGGCCACGCGCGAACAGATTTCCGAGGCCCTGAGCAAGAGAGACTTCGCCACCGTCCAGAAACTGCTGGCGCCGTCGGCGAAAGCCGTCGCGGAACCGTCGGTCGTCTATGAAGAGATCAAGGCCTGCGGTTTCTATCCCCAGGAAACCCGCATCGAGTGCGTCATCGAGATCAAACAGCCCGGAGGGTACGGCGGCCCGATCGGTTCTTTCGGCTCGTTTGAATACGTCCAGATGTGCGTGGATTGGAACAACGACGGAGCGTTCACCCCTTTCGAGTCGGTCGGGCAGGGGATCGTGCATCTCCACGATGAGCAGAGCAATCCACCCTGGCAGTACGCCGTCTACCGCGACATCAACCTGCCGGGCGGTTTCCGCACGAGCAACACCGGTGCCACGACGACGACCACCACCAACGGCCCGACGCTCAGGGCCCGGGCGGTCCTCTCCTGGGCGTTCGCGCCCACCGACTGCAACTTCATCCCGATCTGGGGAAACATCGTCAACTTCAGCATACGGCTCGACCCGATCCGTTAAAACCAAGGAAAGATATCGCAGTGGTGGGAGGCACCACCGCCGGCCCCCGCCCCTGCGGTATCCGTGACTCCGTGAAGCCTCCCGCTTCGCCTTCGAAGCTCTGACGAAGGCCGGCCTTTCAAAACACGAACATTCCCACCGCCGCCGCGAACATGAGCAGCGTCGTGAGGCCGACCACGACCCGGCTGAGCCGCGAGCTCGGCTGGCCGTGCATGGTCTTGGAGTCCGAGGCCAGGATGAGGATCGCGACGAGGAGGAATGGGGCCAGCAGACCGTTGATGACCGCAGACCAGTAGAGGATGCGGATGGCGTTGACGTGGAGGAAGTCGAGGAGGATTCCGAGCGCCGTCGAGATCACCACGATCGCGTAGAACTGCCGTGCCCGCCAGGGCTTCCGGTCCAGACCCTCGTGCCAACTGAAGGTCTCGGCGAAAGCGTAGGCGGCGGCGCCTCCGAGGGTTGGGATCGCCAGGCAGCCGACGCCGAAGATCCCCAACGTGTAGAGCGTGGAGGCCCATCGCCCGGCGACCGGGAGGAGGGCTTCGGCGGCCTCGCGCGAGCTTTCGATGTGCGTCTTGCCGTGCGCGTTCAGCGTCAGGGCCGTGGTGAGAATGATGAAGAACATCACCAGATTCGAGAAGAACGTGCCCGTCCCCACGTCGAGCCTGCGGTCGCCGAGCTCCCGCCGGGTGGCGCCCTGGCGGCGGATCAGCATCAGCCGCCCCAGCGCCCTTTCTTCCTCGACCTCCTGGGACGCCTGCCAGAAAAAGAGGTAGGGACTGATCGTCGTGCCGAGGATGGCGACCAGCATCGACCAACCCTCGGAGGTCTTGGGCAGCGACACGGTGAAGGTGTCGCGCAGCACGGAGAGCCAGCGGGGGTGGAGGAGCAGCGCCGTCACGATGTAGGCGCCGAGCGACAGCGACAACCATTTGAGGAGGGACGCGAAACGCTGGTAGCGCAGCCAGAGGGTGGCCGCCGCGATCGCCACGCCGAAGACGATGACGAAAATATGGGAGTTGAAGCCGGTCAGCATCGCGGCGGCATCGGCCATTCCCGCCAGGTCGGCGGCGATGTTGAGGGTATTGGCCGCGAGGAGGGCGAAGCAGATGACGATCAGCACCGGCCGCGGAAAACGGTCGCGCAGCGCCCCGCCCAGCCCCTTGCCGGTGACCATGCCGATGCGCGCGCACATCATCTGGACGGCGGCCATCAGCGGCCAGGTCACCAGCGCCGCCCACAGGAACAGGGTGCCGAATTGCACGCCGGCGATGGAGTAGGTGGCGATCCCCGAGGGATCGTCGTCCGCCGCGCCGGTGATGACGCCGGGACCGAGCGTCGAAAGGAAACGATGGACGAGGGACTGCTTGATGGGCGCGGGCTCTTTCTCCTCGGTCATACATCCTCCGCGGAGCAGTGCCCGCTGTTGTCAGCCGCCATTCTTACACGTCGACGCATCCCCCTCGATCTCGCACACGATCACCGTCTTGCCCCCGGTATCGTGCACCGTCATGTGCCAGCCCTTTCGGCTCCCTTTTTCCTCAGGCTCGAAGATGGCGTAGGCGAACTCGTCGCTGGTGCTGGCCGTGCTCACCGTGGTGCCGGCGATCGGCTGGCCCACGAGCTGGTCCGTGATGGGTTTGTCGAGCTTCGTGCCGCTCATCCCCGCCACGACGCTCGGCGCCCGCGGCGGACTGGCCGCGAAGCCGAGGGCCTCGAAGAGGTGGATGTGTCCCGCCATCACGAGCCGCACCTTGGCGTCCAGATTGTTGCCCGAGTCCGCCTGCAGCTCGTCCGTCACGGGGATGAGCTTCGTCTTGTCCTGGACGAAAGCCCACAGCGGATGATGCGAGAGGAGCCACGACGGCGCGGGGTTTGCGGCGGCGAGCCCGTTGAGCACCTGATACGCCTGCGAATAGAAGCCGGCGGCCTCGCTGCCGGCCGTCGAGGTGTTCAGAACCAGGAGCTGAAGGCCGGGAAGCGACACGCCATAGGGCGCGGGATCGTCGTTGCAGATGGATGGCACCGGGCCGGGATCGAGGAACCGGAACCAGCCCATGCCGGCCCGGTTGCAGTCCTCGTGATTGCCGCGCACGGCGATCCACGGCGTCGAAGCGAGAAGGGGCGCCGCGGGATCGAAGAAGTCTGCCTTCCACGCCGGCCAGTTGTCGCCGAAGGGGCTGCCGCCGCACTTCTTCTGCTCGTCCGCCGGGCAGGCCGCCTCGCGGTAGTGATAGTCGCCGACGTGGATGACGACGTCCGGATGCTCCCCGGCCACCTTCGCGGCCACCGTGGCGAAAGGCCACTTCCTGGGATCGTTGCAGTTCTGCACGTCGCACTTGCCATTGGAATCGCATTTGATCCGGCAGCCGGTGTCGCCGATCACCGCGATCTTCCTGAGCTGCCTGGGCGCCACGGGCACCTTGGTGCCGCCGATGGACGCCGACCGGGTTCCCTGGCGAAGGTTCGCCTCACAGATCAGGATCTCGAAATCCGGCTGCGGGGCCGAGCGGACCTGCATTTTATAAGTCCGGGATACGGAATCGTCCTCGATCTCGATGTCCGGGCAGGCGGCCTGCGGATCCGTGACGATCGCCCGCACCACGGCCCCCTCGGCGCCGATCTCCACCCAGGTGCGGAGGGGAGCCGCGAAGACGGATCGGTCCGGCGCCACGGACTCCGGCTGAGGAGGTGCCGGCGGCGGCGTGGTCGCACAACCCGCGGCAAGGCCCGCGATCAGGACGAGCGCGGGCAGGGCGGTCCTCAACCCGGGATGAGAGTTGGCTTTCATGACGTCGCTCCTCAGCAAGGTTTGTCAGTGAGGGGCGAAGTATATCCCTCACCGCACTCGGAACACGGGGCCACGGGGAGGGAAGGGGAGGCCGCCGCCGGCCGGGATCAGGAAGCCGTGCTCGCGGCGGACGCGGAGGACGTCGCAGGCGCCATCGGTGATGATCAGCACCGGCCCGGTCTTGGGGAAGTCCGGCGCCTGGTCCAGCAGGTCGAGCCCGGGCTGGAGGACGGTGCCTCCCCGGCCTTTCACGCGCACCCGGCCGGCGATCGTCTCGGGCGATACGTAGCCCTCGTCATAGGGCGCGGCGTCGCAGAAGATCAGCCGCACCGCCTCGACCTCGCGGGCGATGCTGTAGCTGGCGATGGCCCCCAGCGCCTTGCCGAGGATCAGCCGGTCCATGCTCCCCGAGGTGTCCAGCACCACGGCGAAGGTGCGCAGGAAGTCGTCCTCCACGGGCACGAGCCGGGGGCGGGGAATGTCCGGCGTGGCTGCCTGCCGTCGGCTGGGCCGGGCATAGGTGCGGCGCCGCTCGCGCGGGGGAAAATGGTGATCGAACCACTGCGCCAGCTCCACGTCCCAGGGGATGGCCGGCTGCGAGAGGGCCTGGATTTCTTGCACCAAACCGGCCGGCAGGAGGCCGCGGCATTGCTCCTGGTGGGCGAAGAGCCCCTGCGTGAGACAGCGGCGGTAGAGCTCGTCGAGCTCCATTCCGACTCCCGTTTCCCACCAGCGGGGATTGCGGCCGGGCATCATGTCGCACTCGCCGGTGCCGCGAAAGGTGGCGAGCTTGCGCAGCCGGCGCAGGTCGGTGACGATGCGGTCGTAGACCACCTCGGCCGAGAGCCCCTTGAGCTGGGGATCGTGCAGCATGCCGATCGCCGGCGGCTTGCCGATCCCCATCTGGATCAGCCAGTCGTTGATCACGTAGTCGCAGGCGAGATTCCAGATATAGGGGTCGCGCCCCTGGCAGCGGGCCTGGTGCCGCAGCCCCACGTGCAGGAACTCGTGGGCCATCACGAACTGGCACTCCGCGAAGTTGAGGCCGATGAGGGGATTGAAGTAGATCTCCCGCGCCTCGGCGTCCACGGCGGCGACGTGGATTCCCCAGCGCTTGCAGATCTCGGCGTCCTCGATCAATTCGAAATTGACCGCGAGGGCGCCGAGCAGCGGGTAGCTCGCCAGGAACCAGGAGCGCACCCGCTGCGGCAGGGTGAGAGCTTTTCGCGTCGAGCGCAGCGAGGCGACGGCCCCGCCCGCCACGTCCACGGCCTGGGTCACGGCGCCGCGCAGACCCTGGCCGAGGAGGGCCGCCCAATCCTCCGGCTTGCCCCGGAACCTTTGGGTGGCCAGCAACAGATCGGCCGCTCCCGGCCCCGCCGTGCCCAGGCCGCGCAGGGTCTCCGGCACGCCGCGCTCGAAGAAGAGATCGTAGAGGGCGTTCTCGGTCGAGGCCGGTAGATCCTCGACCACGGCATGGATGTCGTCGGGCCGGCATCCGAGCTTGAGATCCGCGAGGAAGCGGCTGACGAAGGCGTCGCAGGCCAGATTCCAGAGATCCGGCCGCGCCCGCTTCTGGAAGTGGCCGAAGCCGAGGTGAAGGAGGCAGTGGGCGAGCACGTACATCCACTCCTCCTTCTCGCCCCGCCGCTTGGGATGGACGTGGATCTCACCCGACGAGAGCACCACCGCCCAGCCGTCTGCGGGGCAGGAGTTTTCATACTCGCTGCGATTGATCTTCGCCCGCTGAAGCAGCGGGCTGAACAGGGGATGATGGTCCAGCGCGCCCCGTCCCGCGAAGAAGGCCACGGTGGCCGGGTCCGCCTGCCGGGAGCTACGCCGGGACACTGGCGCGCTTCTCGACCAGCCGGGGCAGATCGCGCACAACCTCGACCAGCAGCCAGGAGGGGAGATTGTGGATCTCGTCCGTCCCGTCCGTCACCACGAGCTGCGCGATCTCCAGGCTGAGCGACGCCAGCTCCTTGATCAGGGCCTTGGCGCGATGGGCGAGCTGGCGGTTCTGGGGGCTCACGGCCTGCACGTCCGATGGCAGCTCCTTGACCAGATGCGCCCGCAGCGACTGGGCAAGAAAGAACAGCACGTCGCGGTCCGCCGGCTCTGCGGGCCAGCCCACCTCGCCCTTGAGAATGCGGTGCAGGGCGAACTTGCTGCGCGTCTGCTTGAGGAACGCCTTGAACTGTCCCGCGTGGTGAGGGCTGAGGCAGCCGAAGGCCAGGGCCTCCAGCACGTCGTCCGCCACCGGCTCGCCATACTCGTGCAGGGCGTCGCTCAGCATGTGCCACGAGCGGGGAGTGGAGAAGGGCTCCTCGTGCTTGGGAGGCGCGCTCCACAGATGGTCCGCCCGCAGCTCCAGGTAGGCGATCACGTGTGGGTGGATACCGTTCATGTGGGCCCAGGCCATCCAGTCCCGGTGCGACACCTGGAGATGGACGTGCACCATGCGGTTGAGCAGCGCGGACGACATCGGTTTGACGATCGCGCTGTCCTGAGCCCGGTTGCCCGCGCCGATGACGATCGAGCCCTTCGGCAGCGAGTATTCGCCGATCCGCCGCTCGTGAATGAGGCTGTAGAACGCCTTCTGCACCTCGTGGGAGCAGGCGTTGAGCTCGTCGAGAAAGAGGCAGTACGGCTCCTTGCGGGCGATGGACGAAGGCGGGCAGAAGCGGCTGACGCCGTCCGTGATTTGAGGCACGCCGATGAGGTCCTCGGGAGCGAGCTGACTGCCGAGCAGAGACACGCAGGGCAGCCCGAGCTCCTCCGAGAATCGGTTCACCAGGCTCGACTTGCCGATTCCGGGCGGCCCCCAGATAAACACCGGGCGCACGACCGCCACGTTGAGCAGGAAGTCGGAGAGCTGGGACGGGGTGAGGCTCTTGGCGGCGTTCACGCGCTCCCGGCCTCACCGCCCGAACGCGCCGCCCATAGCAGGGTCGTCAGAGTGATCCTTTCGTTATGCGGTTACATCATAACCGGGCGGGGGCGGGGGCGCAAGGCCGGGGCGCCGGGTTTCCAGGGGCCGCTCAAATGGAGCAGGAACTCGGCGGCGTAGCGTCCTTGGTCGTCCCCAATCCATAGCTCGTCGGGTCCGGGAAGCATCTCGGTGATGTGAAGGACGGGCGGGGAGGCTCCTTCCTCCCCGGGCGTGAGGGCTCGGCGGAGGAGGTCGACGGCGAGCGGGGAGTCGAGGTCGACGTGGAAGGGCTTGGGCTCTGCAGGGGTGTGGAGGAAGACGTGGCGGGGCAGGGCGTGGGCGTGCCGCCACTCTTGAGCCTGCGCGAAGAAGGCGGCTCCGGCGGCTTCGGGATCGGTGCTGTCCTGGGGCGGCTCGGGCACCTCTCCCGAGGCGAAGACCCAGCGGCGGCGGAAGAGAACGAGGGGGCCGCTCTTGAATCTCGGCCATTGGGGAATGTCCGGCACGTCGAAGCCAGGGAAGACGGCGAGCGGCTGGAGGCCCTGGCGGCCGATCTCCACCAGGAAGGAGACGAAGCCCTCCGGGCTCACGCCGCTGGTGATGAGCGGCACGACCTCGACGCCTCGGGCGTTCCAATTCAGCACGAAGCGGCCGGCGGTTCCGTCCCAGCGAACGGTCAGCTCGGTCAGTGGGATCACCTCGGCGCCGGGATTCGCGCGCTCGCCCAGCAGCTCGATCTCGTAGGGGAAGAGGGTCGGGCGCAGGCCGGCGTTGGCGCTGCGGCCGAAGTGGTTGTAGGTGACCTCGGCGAAGATCGTCCCCTCCCGCGCCAGCGGCTGCCAGCTCCTCGCCACCTCGCGGGAGACGAGATTGACCGCCGGGTCCGGCTCCGGACCTCCCAGCAGATGGGCGAAGCGGGCGAGGGCGATGCCGGGGCCAAAGAGGGCGTTCAGGATCATGCGGTAGCGGCCGGACGCGATCTCTTCCGGGCTACGGGCGGCGATCTGGAAGAGGACTCCCGCCGACCAGACGGGCTCGGGCAGGCCTCCCACGAGGACCTCCCAATCCTCCTCGGTCAGCTCGACCTCGTCCTCTCCGGCCGCGAGCGCTGCCCTTGCTCGGGTGGCGAAGAAATCCCTTGTGTGGTCGAAGAGCATGGCGGCGCCGTCCTCTCCCGGGGGCGGGGCCGGGAAGGACTCGGGGCGCTCCTGGGGCTCGGGCTCGAAGAGGCCATGGTAGAGGTCGAGCAGCGGGACGTCGGTATCGGCGGGGAAGCGCGAGAGGAAGCGCGCGGCATAGGCGTGCCGGAAGGCTCCCTCGGGATAGAGGCCCGCGAAGAGCCGGACGTAGTTTCTCAAGGGGACATCCAGGTCCGTGCGGACGCGCTCGGGGAGGGTAACCTGGATTTCGGAGGCCGTGTCCACGCGGAAGAGGACGTCGCTCTTCAGCTTCACGACGTGGGGCAGATCCGCGAGGCGTTTCTCGATCCGGTCCATGCCGGCGATCCGCTCCTCGGAGGCGAGATTCGAGAGGGCTTCGACCTCCCGCTCCAGGGTCTCGATCTCCGGCAGCCACGGCGCGGTCGCCTCCTTGCTGCCGGCGGCGCGCATCGTCTCGGCCACGAAGGCGAGGGGACGGCGGGCGTTGTAGGGGGGCTCGATCTCGGCGATGAGAAATCCCTTGTCCACCAGTTGCAGGACGAAGGGCGTCAGCTCCTCGACGCCGATCTCATAGCGCTCGGAGACGGCGGCAAGCAGCTCGGGAAGGGTGAGGGTTCCCCTCGCGGCCTCTTCATGAAGGAGGTCGAGGATGGGCTGCGACTTGGTGCGGGAGAGGACCTCGAGATCGCTCTCGCGGCGGAGGGAGACGGGGCGCCAGAAGATCCACGGGCTTTCGGGGCCGCCCTCGCGACGCAGAGTGGGGTTGAGGCGCGGCACGATGGCGGGCCAGGCGGAGCGGTCCGCGCCGAGGCAGGCCGAGATCTTGCGCGCCTCGCCCACGGAGAAAAGTACGTCCACCCGCGCCGGCCGGTTGGTGCCCGCGATCCGAACCTCGTCGCCTCGAATCCATCCCAGGGCCGTGGCGCAGAACACGGAGTTCGGGCTCGTCTTGGTGGCGAAGCGGGCGGCGTAGGCGGTGAGCTTGGCCGCGGTGTGGCGTTCGTCGTGGCGCCAACGTCCCGGATCTGTTTTCCCCATGACCTGAAGACGGTCGAGCAACGCCCGGCTGACCAGCCGCATGCCCTCCTTGAAGACCGGCCGGCCGGCGAGGGCGAGGAGGGCCCGGCGGGCGCGCAGGAGATCGGCGCGGTAGGTGCGGGCGTAATCCGTCTGGAGGGCCGCCTGCTCGGCGCGGCGGGCGAGGTGGTCCGCGATGCCTCCGAACAGATCCGCCGGCAGAATCTCCCGCAGGGCGTCGAGCTGGGCCGGCGGGACCCGCCGCCGGTTGTGGAGGGCACGGCGCACGGCGATGACGGCCAGCCGGGTGCGCGCGGCCTCGGGATCTCCCTCTCCCGTGGGCTCTCCTGCCACGGCGTGCAGGGCGTCGGTGAGGCGCGTCACCTCCCCGGCGATTGCCTCCTCTGTCTCCCGGAGGGCGGCGAGCCTCCCCAGGGACTCCCCGGCGGCCAGGGGCGCCAGCGTCTCGAAGGGGAGCGCGGCTATGCGCAGGAGGACGAGCTGCCCGGTCACGGTGGGCTTCAGGCCGGCCCCCCGCCGTCCTCGAGCAGGCGGTTCATGAAGTAGCGCAGCAGGGCCTCGGGCGTGGGATCGATCCCCAGCCGGTTGCAGCTCATGTGGGCGTAAGACCACGCGAGATAGCCAAGCTCCTGGGAGATGCGACCGGCGGCGTGCGCCTCGACGATGGCCCGGGCGACCGGCCGGCTCGCCTCCTCCCAGCGCGCGGCGATCCGCGCAGGCCCCTCGCCGCCCCACTGGGCCTCCGGATCGTGGCTCTGCTCGCCGTGGAAGAGATCCTGAAGACCGGGCTTGATCGCTTGGTACTTGGCCTCGATCGTTTCCAATTCCGCTTCCTTCCAGGTGCCCATCTCGTGCGCCCAGCGGTGCCCGTAGGCGTAGAAGGCGAGGCGCTGCTCACCCACGATGCCCAGCATGTCGAGCAGCCGCTCGGTCATCAGCAGGGAGAACTCGCGCCGCGTCTTGGCGAGGAGCCCCTTCCGCTCGGCCTCCATGAGGTCCAGGCAGGCGAGCGAGTCGTGCAGGAAGAGCTTCTCGGCGAGCTCCATCCCTTCGTCGCCGCCGTAGCGCTCCACCTCACGGTCATATTGGGCGTACTCGACGCTCTCGACGGCGCCCGACTCGCGCAGCGGGATGAGATCCCGTTCCACCCGCTCGAAGACCGGGCCGGAGACCCAGCCAGGCTGGCCCAGAACGCGGAACCGCACCTGCCAGCTTGGCACGTTGTAACGGGCAAAGAAGAGGGAGTGAAGCTCGGGGGCGTCGCGGACGTCGCGGGCGATGGGGGTCACGAAATCGGCCAGGATGCGCTCATGCTGCTCGCGCGGGGCGTAGAGGAGCGTGAAGAGGCAGAGCTGATCTTCCAAGGCGAGGATCTCCGATCGGGGTTCCAAGTCCGGGCCGGCGAGGCCCTTACTCTCTCGCCCGCCGGCCCGGGGGGGGCGGTTACTTGACCGTCCGCGAGTTGAACCAGGGGGGAGGACAGGTGCAGCGCGGGTTCGTCGACGACGAGTTGCACCCCACGCCGTGGCTGGACTCAAGCTCCTCGATCTCGAGGTCCAGGGCCTTGGGCTTGACTTCGGTCTTCTGGGCCATGGCGTTTTCTCCTTTATCTGACGGTCTTGGCGGTGAAGAGGCTGCTCGTCGTCGAGGCGGAGATGGGGCAGGTGCAGAGCCGGCTGGTCGTGGACGAACCGCACCCGGGGTTGCAAGAAACCTCCAGCTCCTCGATCTCGAGATCGAGAGCCTTGGGCTTGACTTCGGTCTTCTGGGCCATCGGGTTTCTCCTTTTGCGGTCGGGAGCTTTCGTGCTCCCAACCTTGTAGGTGTCCTGCAAGGGTGGTACCGGGACGGAAGGGGGGGCCCAGACTCCCGTAGGCGCCTAAATTAACGTGGCTTAGAGGTCCCACCGCCCAAAACCCTCATCACCCCGGCCCTCTTCTCCCGGCCTCCCCCCCGGCCGCCGGGAGAAGAGGGAGCGCCAAACAAGGCGCGATCTACGCATGCGGTTGGATCTTTTGGAAAGGCGACCTCGTTTCAGAATCCATACCGGCACGCCCCCAAGGTAGAGACGCCCCGTGGGGAACCCCGCGGGGCGTCTCCGATCGTGGCGAAATCGGTCAGAGGATCTCACTGCTCCGCGGGGGGAGGCTCTGCGGTCGGGGTCTGCCCCGCTACTGGCAGATGTCCGCGGGCGCGGTCAACGAGCCGCCCGAGGAGTACAACCCGTCCGCCCCCAGTGACGGCACCTGGTTGAAGAACCAGGAAAAATAAGCGGTCTCCTGAGGGTGGTAGGTAACGCCATTCGGCATGTCGAACTCGAACAGAGAGCCGGTTAGCGGGTCACCGACCTCGAGGAGAGGATAGCAGCCATCCTGGATCTGGCCCTGATTGCCCCAGGGAGGCGTGACGTTGTTGACGAGCGGATCGTCATACCACTCGGCGATCTCGTGCGAGAGCACGGAGATGTCCTGCGAGCCCGCGAAGTTGTGAGTGTTGTCGTACATTGCCACACCGTAGGTCTGGATACCGGCCGAATTGATCCAGGTGTGAAAGCCGGCCGCCAAGCCCGAGTCGCCAAGGTCGACGATCACATTGAGAAACAGGAAGATCGGGAAGGTCTTGGTGCTGACTCCGGCCTTGCGCAGTTGCGGCATCAACTGCTGGAGCGTTGCATTCCAACTGCCGTAGTCGATGAGTCCTTGACGCCCGCAACGGGCCAGCTTGGTCTGATAGCCCGCCGGCAGGACGAAGTGCAGGGAAAGTGGGCGTGCTGACCGCCAGGCGCACGCTATAGCCGGGGTTGAGGCGCCCCGGAGCGACGTAGGACCAGAACTCCAGGCGCCTGATCTCCTCGACGAACTGGCGGCCGCCTCCGCCATAGTCATAGTTCTGGAACAGTGGAGATTCCAGAGTCAGGTCCAGGGGCGTGCCGTCTCCCGCACAACCGGAGCTCGGAGCAGCAGGGTCCAGAACGGTCCCGTCGGGAAAGTCGAACCGGACGGGAATGACCTGCACAGGAATCGTCACCTTCTTGGCGTTGCGCAGGAACGGATTACTGCCGACCATGGTGAATTTGTAGAGCTTACCGCGCGCGACGACGCTGCTCGAAAACGAAGGAACCGCCAAGTGAAGGACGGCCTTCTCGGCGTTTTCTCCCGGCACGCCGACGACGCGGTCGGTCCAGGTTCCATCGGCGACGCGAGGAGCGTGCCCGGCAGGGAAGGTCGCCCTCAGCTCCGGCAGGCCGCCTGGAGCAACGCGGTCATCGGCCGGTTGGGCAGGTCCCGCGGCCGACGTGAGTAGGAACAGCGAGCAGATCATTCCGGCGATCGACAAGACATATCTCATGGCGTCCCCTTCCTGACATGTGCCAAGCACAGGGTTGTAGGCAATGTTCGAGGATTAAGAAATTATATAGCACTGCCCCGAGGCGGGCAAGGTCCGGCTCCGGATGGACCCCGATGGACCCGGTGCTGAGGGGGCCCGCTTGGGCTAGAATGCTGACTGACCTTGTACCGCCCTCCATGATCGACACCCTCCCCCAACAGAAGGCCCTCCCGCACAGCGAGGAATCCGAGCGGGCGGTGCTCGGCGGCGTCCTGCTGGACCCGACGATCCTGCCCACCATCTCGGGACGGCTGCGGGCCGAGGACTTCTACGGCGAGCGCCACCAGGTGCTCTATCAGGCGATGCTCGATCTCCAGGAGGATCAGGTGGAGATCGACCTGCGCACGCTGCAGGCCAAGCTGGAGCAGCGCGGGCAGATCGAGATGACCGGCGGCCTCGCCTATCTCACCGGCCTGGATCTCGACCTGCCCGATATCGGGCGGATCGACGCCTATGTGGAGATCGTCAAGGAACGGTCCGTCCGTCGGCGGCTGATCCACACCGGGGGCGAGATCATCCGCAACTGCCTGGACGGCGGCTTGCAGGCCGCGGAGGCCCTGGGCCGGGCGGAGCAGGCTATCCTCAGCCTCGGCGAGGAGGCGATCCAGCGCGGCTTCGCCCAGCTCTCGCACGTCCTCCACACGACGCTGGAGGAGCTGGAGGAGCGCCCCGGCACGATGCTCACCGGCGTGCCCTCCGGCTTCATGGACTTCGACCGCATCAGCCAGGGGCTCAACCGCGGCAACCTGATCATCATCGCCGGCCGTCCCGGCATGGGCAAAACGAGCTTCGCCCTCAACGTCGCCCAGCACGTGGCGATCCGCGAGCGCAAGGGCGTGGGCGTGTTCTCGCTGGAGATGAGCCAGCAGGAGCTGGCGCTGCGCATCCTCTGCTCGGAAGCCGACATCTCCTTCTCCCGGCTGCGCTCGAACCGCGTGTCGCAGAAGGAGTGGACGCGGATCATCCAGACCGTGCGCACCATCGGCGACGCGCCGCTCTTCATCGACGACTCCCCGAACCCCAGCCTCCTGGAGGTGGCCTCCAAGTCCCGCCGGCTCAAGGCGGAGCGTGGCCTGTCGCTGGTGATCCTCGACTACCTGCAGCTCATGTCGGCCGGCGGCAAGTACGAGAACCGCAACCTGGAGATCGCCGCCATCAGCCGCGGCATGAAGCAGCTCGCCAAGGAGCTGGAGGTCCCCGTCATCGCCCTCTCCCAGCTCTCCCGCCAGCCCGAGCGGCGTGGGAGCGATCATAGACCGCAGCTTGCGGACCTTCGCGAGTCGGGCTGCCTCGCCGGAGACACCCTCGTCACCCTGGCCGACTCCGGGGCACGGGTCCCCATCCGCGACTTGGCCGGCCGGAGCGATTTTGCGGTCTGGGCTCTTCATCCGGAGAACCTGAAGATGGAGAAGGCGCAGGTCTCCAGAGCTTTCTCTATGGGGACCAAGCCCATCTTCCTGCTCACGACCCAGCTTGGAAGGAGCATCCGCGCCACCGCGAACCATAAGTTCCTGACGATCGACGGCTGGAAGCGGCTGGACGAGCTCGGTGCCGGACTGCATATCGCTCTTCCGCGACAGGTCCCGGGCGGTGTGGAACAGACGATGAGCGATGCCGAGGTGGCGTTGCTGGGGCACCTCATCGGGGACGGCTGCACCTTGCCGCGTCATGCCATCCAATACACGACCCGCGAAGCGGATCTGGCCCAGACCGTCGTCGAGCTTGCCGTGGAGGTTTTCGGGGACGAAGTAAAGCCCCGGATCAATCCGGAGCGAACCTGGTTCCAGGTCTACCTGGCCTCTACCCGGCACCACACTCACGGCCGGCGGAGCGCCGTGGCGGAGTGGCTGGAGAGCCTGGGAGTCTGGGGTCTCCGCTCCCATGAGAAGCGGCTTCCAGCCAAGCTCTTCGAGCAGCCCGAGGCCGTCATCGGGCGATTCCTCCGGCACCTCTGGTCTACGGATGGCTGTATCCGCGTACCTCAGGATGGGCGGGGCTATCCTGCGATCTACTATGCGTCGAGCAGCCCCGAGCTGGCCAGGGACGTCCAAGCTCTCCTGGCTCGAGTCGGTCTCAGGGCTCGCCTCAAATCACATTCCCAGAAAGGAAAGGGGCGGGACCAGTACCATGTGACGGTCAGCGGCCGATCCCAGGTGCTCCTGTTCGCCAAGATGGTGGGGGCGGTCGGTGCCTATAAGACGGCCTCTCTCGAGGAAGCGCTGGCCTATGTCGCGACCCGGCCGGAGAATACGAACCGGGATGTCATTCCCCGGGACGTCTGGGATCTGCACGTCCGTCCCTCCATGAAAGAAAACGGTGTCACGCACCGGCGCCTCCACACGGAGATCGGAACCGCCTATGCGGGGTTGACGATCTTCAAGCAGAACCTCAGCCGGGAGAGAGCCCTGCGGGTCGCGGTGGCGGCTCAGGCGGAGGCCCTGCGAATCCTGGCCGAGAGCGACATCTACTGGGATCAAGTCGCATCCATCCAGGAAGATGGAGTCGAGGAGGTCTTCGATCTCAGCGTCCCCGGTCCCCACAACTTCGTGGCCGGCGATCTCTACGTCCATAACTCGATCGAGCAGGACGCCGACATGGTCGCGTTCATCTACCGCGACGAGGTCTACACCCCCACCGACGAGAACAAGGGTCTCGCGGAGCTGATCATCGCCAAGCACCGCAACGGCGAGACGGGCACCGTGGATCTCGTGTTCCTCGGCGAGACCACCAGCTTCCGCAACCTCGACCGGCATGGCACGGAGCCCAGTGGCGCTCCCTTCTGAGCCTCTCTACGAGTCTCCGGAGGTGGAGGATCTCGAGGCCGCTCTGCGCCCGGCCTGGGTGGACGTGGATCTCTCCGCCCTGGAGCACAACCTCGCCGCCATCCGGGGTCGGATCACCTCGGACGGCGCTCGTGGCGATCGCCCCATGGTCATGGCGGTGGTGAAGGCGGACGGCTATGGCCATGGCGCCGTGGGCGTCTCGCGGGCTCTCGAAGTCGCGGGCGTGGACTGGCTGGGCGTGGCCCTGCTGGAGGAAGGGGCGGAGATCCGGCGCGCCGGGGTGAAGCTGCCCATCCTCGTCCTGGGTACGGCGCGGCCGGCGAAGATCGCCCTCTATCGCCGCTACAAGCTCACGCCCACCGTGTCGTCCCTCCACGAGCTGACTCTCTGGCGGGACTGGACGGCGGGGCAGGTCGTGCCGCAGCCCGTCCATCTCAAGGTAAATACGGGGATGGGCCGTCTCGGTGTGGCCCTGGACGAGGTGTCGCGGGCGCTGGAGATCCTGCGGCAGCATCCCGGCCTGCGCCTGGCGGGCATCCTCTCCCACTTCGGCGACGCGGACGATCTCATGAGCCCCCGCAACCAGGCGCAGGAGAACAGCTTCGCCGCCGTGCTCGGCCAGCTCACGGCAGAGGAGCGGCAACACGCGCTGATCCACATGGCCAACAGCGCCGCCGCCCTCCATCTGCCGGAGAGCCGTTTCGCCCTGGTGCGCCTGGGAATCGCCATCTATGGCTTGGAGCCCTCTGATCGTCCGGGGCAGCCTCTACCCCCGGCGGACCGCACGGATCTGCGGCCGGTGATGTCGGTCAAGGCGCGGATCGTCCAGCTTCGCGAGGTGCCGGCGGGTACGGCGGTCTCCTATGGCGGGCGAACTGTCACACGGCGGCGGAGCCGGATCGCCGTGGTTCCTATAGGCTACGCCGACGGCTACGCTTGGCGGCTGACGGGAAAGGCCGAAGCCCTGGTCCGGGAACAAAGAGTCCCTGTCGCGGGTTCCGTGACGATGGACATGACGTTACTCGACGTCACCGAGGCTGGAGCGGAGCTCGGTGACGAAGTGGTCCTCCTCGGCCGGCAGGGACGTGAGGAGGTCACGGCCCTGGAGCTGGCGACTCACGCCGGGACCATCCCCTGGGAGATCCTCTGTCATCTGGGGTTGAGGCTGCCGCGGCGCTACGTTCGGGAGGGAAGAGTGGAAGAGTTGATGTCGCGTTTTTTGCGGGAGGACTCGTGAGCCTGCCGGGTCCGATCGAAGGTTTCTTCGAGGAGATGGGGCGCTTCTTCCAGATGGTGGGGCGCATCTTCGCGTGGACTCCGCGTCCGCCCTACGACTGGCGGGAGCTGCTGCGGCAGATGGTGAAGGTCGGGGTGGACTCGGTGCCGGTGGTGTTCCTCACCGCCCTGTTCACCGGCATGGTGCTGGCCCTCCAGACCTTCTCCGTGCTGCGCCGCTTCAACGCCGAGAGCTTCGTGGGCTCGCTGGTCGCCCTGTCGATGGTGCGCGAGCTCTCCGGCGTGCTCTCCGGCCTCATCGTCTCCGGCCGCGCCGGCTCGGCCATGGGGGCGGAGCTCGGCACCATGCGCGTCACCGAGCAGATCGACGCCCTGGAGGTGATGGCGACCGACCCCGTCCACTACCTGGTGGTGCCACGGGTGTGGGCCACCACCATCATGCTGCCGCTGCTGGTGATCATGGGCAACGGCGTCGGCATCATGGGCGGCTACATCGTGGCGGTCGTCCTGATGAAAGCCAATCCGATCTCCTACATCGACAAGTCCTTCCAGTACATGGACTCGAACGACCTGTTCTCCGGCGTCATCAAGGCCGCTGTCTTCGGCTTCCTGCTCGCCGCCATCGGCTGCCAGCAGGGCTTCTACACCACCGGCGGCGCCGAGGGCGTGGGCAAGTCCACCACCGCGGCCGTGGTCGTCGCGAGCATCGCCATCCTCATCTCGGACTTTTTCCTCACTCGTCTGCTGTTCTGATCCCGAGAGACTCTCCCCACATGACTGAGCCCCAGGGATCGACCCCGCAGACCGGGAAGGACGACGTGAAGATCCACATCCACGACCTGCACAAGTCGTTCGGGTCGAAGGTCGTGCTCGACGGCGTCAACATCGACGTCGCGCCCGCCGAATCGCTGGTGATCATCGGCGGCTCGGGCACGGGCAAAAGCGTGTTGCTGAAGCACGTCATCGGCCTGCTCAAGCCCGATTCCGGGGGAGTGGACGTGGACGGCACGGCGGTAGAGACGCTCGGGAACCGGCAGATCACCGAGTTCCGCCGCAAGTTCGGCATGGCCTTCCAGGAGGGGGCACTGTTCGACTCGATGACGGTGTGGCAAAACGTCGCCTTCCCTCTCCAGCGGCTGACCAAGAAATCCCACAAGGAGATCGACGACCGGGTGGAGGAGTGCCTCTCCATGGTGCGTCTCGAAGGCGTGGGAAAAAAGCTGCCATCGCAGCTCTCGGGCGGCATGCGGCGCCGCGTGGGCTTCGCGCGGGCGGTGGCCCACCAGCCGGAGATCCTGCTCTTCGACGAGCCGACCACCGGGCTCGACCCGATCACCACGGCGCTGATCGACGAGATCATCAAGGATCTTTCCGACCGGCTGAAGACCACCAGCATCACCATTACGCACGACATGGAGAGCGCCTACCGGATCGCCGACCGGATCGCCATGCTCCATCAGGGTAAAATCATTGCCGAAGCGCCGCCGGAGGAATTCAAGCGGCTTGAAGATCCCCGCGTCCAGCAGTTCATCCATGGCAGGGCCGATGGGCCGCTCTCCGAAGAGCTGGCCCGCAATCCGCCGCCTGCGGAGAAGGACTCGGATGAAAAGGACGACGAGGAGCACGTCGAGTAGGGGCGTTCGCGGTTTGGAGAGATCATGAAATCAGTCATCAAAGTCGGCATCTTCGCCACCATCTGCCTGGTGGTTCTGGGACTCCTCATCTGGAAGATCGAGGACTTCAATCCGTTCGCCAAGAAGAAGGGCCAGCGCATCGACGCCGTCTTCAAGACCGTGGCCGGTCTGGACGACAAGGCCTCGGTGCGCATCGCGGGCGTCAAGGTGGGCCACGTGGACGGCGTCGGCCTCGACAAGACCGGCTCGCTCGCCCGCATCACCCTGGCGCTGGACAAGAAGCAGGAGCTCACCGTCGGCACCACCGCCTCCATCGCCAACCTCGGCCTGCTGGGCGAGAAGTACGTCGAGCTGATCCCCGGCCCGCCGGACGCGCCGCCCTTGCCGCCCGGCACCGTGCTGACCGGCAAGACTCCGGTGAGCTTCGACGATGCCATCGCCAAGATCGACGAGATCGGCAGCTCGATTCAAAAGGTCACGGGCCAGCTCGCCGGCGGCGACTTGGGCGGCAACCTCAACAACCTCATCCGCGACATCCAGCTCACCTCGACCGAGCTGCGGGCGATGATCTCCGAGAACCGCGCGAACCTCTCCTCCACGGTGGGACACTTCGACGAGGTGGGGACCGTCCTGTCCCGCGAGCTGCCGCGTATCGCCAATGAGACCCACCGCGCCCTCGATCAGGTCGCCCAACTGCTGGCGGAGAACCGGGGAAACGTCTCGGACACCACGACCCACCTGAAGGAGCTGACGGCGAAGCTCCAGGTCTCGGCGGACAATCTGAACCAGATCTCGGGCAAGATCGCCAGCGGCCAGGGCACCATCGGCAAGCTGGTGACGGACGAGAAGGCCTACAACAGCGTGCTCTCGACTCTCGACAGCATCAAGGGCGGCGTCGAAAACCTGAGCGGTACGCTGGGCGCGATCAACAAGTTCAAGATCGATCTCGGAGTCCAGGGGTATTACCTGGCGAACTCCAAACGCGACATCAACGGCGAGAAGCAGAGCTCCCTCTCCAGCTTCAGCGTCGACATCGACCCGCAGGACAAGAAGCATCTCTATCGCCTGGGCCTCGTCAGCAGCCCCGAGGGGAAGCTGCGGGATAAAACTCAGACCTTCGTGATCACGGGTCCGAACGGCATTCCCCAGACCACGACGCTCCACACCCTGACGCAGGAGCAGACCACCACCGCCACCGGCCTCTTCGGCTACAAGGGACCGTATGGATCGAGGCTGTGGGGCGGCATCATCGAGGGCACGGGAGGCGCGCAGATCGAGTATCCGCTGCCGGTTCTCGACCGCCGGCTGATCATGTCCTTCGAAGCCTTCAACTTCAACCGCCCGAAAGAACAGTCAGTCCATCTGCGCCTGATGGGCCGCTACAACCTGAACGAGAACCTCTACCTGCTGGGTGGCTACGACGATCCCCTCGAGAATCACGCCTTCTTCCTGGGAGGCGGCATCAAGTGGAGCGACGAGAACATCAAGTACCTGCTGGGAACCCTGGGAGGGCTGGCGGGGAAGTAGGGGAGCGAAACCGCGATCGGGCTGCGAACCACCGGAGGCGGCCGTGCCGGGGGCTTGGATTACGGGTGAGGGATGCAGCTCGACGTGAAGACGGTCTTGTAGAGGCTGGTCGTGCCCCAGGACCAGAAGGTCTCCGAGCAGGGATCGCTATAGGTTTCCCCTACCTCCGTCGTCTTCGAGGCGTCGGAGTAGTAAATGGTGTCCCGGATCTGGAGGGCCCAGGCCGGCTGCGCGTTCATCACGAACGGCAGCAGGGCGAGCAGCAGGGCGAAGAGAAGCTTGAAGGCTTGGCTACGTCGCATTGGCAATCTCCTTGTAGGAAAGACGAGAAATCGGTGACTCCGTTGGTTCGCGAGTGCGATCTTAGCAGAGTTTCGATATCTGCAATGCATCCCCAAACTGGGGGAAGGTTCTCCCCGGTTGGGGAAGGCCGATCCCGAGTTGGGGAGAGGCTGCCCAACTCGGGAAAGCCGATTCCCCACTGGGGAGGGGCTTCCCCCGCTCGTTTTCCCTGCCTGCCGCCGGGCATATCCCATCGTAGAGACGCCTCGTTCTGGGGGGAACCCCAGGTGGAGGCGTCTCCGAGGGCGGCGTAGACATCTCAGATTCCGTGGCGGCCCGCGGGCACAACGCCGTCCAAAACCAGATTCCCGTTTGCGTTCTTTCGGACCTACCTCCTTCGCGCAGACTCCTCGAGATGCTCACCACCCACCCGCCGCCGCAACGCCTCCCGCACAGCCTGGAATCCGTCTTCGAGGTGAACCTCAAGATTGCGCGGCATGAGAACGTCCTGGAGGAAGACTGTCGCCTTACGAGCTGGCGGCGGTAACGGGGGCGGAGCGCCGAGATCCTCAAGCACCTGCAGCGAGAAGATCCAGGAATTGAGGATCTTGCTGAAAGGCTGCCCAGTTTGGGTCCGTCAAGACATTCTCACGGGAGATTTCTTCCCGCTTGAGACAGGTTTTCAACTCAAGTAGAGCCTTGGTCGGGTCTCCAGCGATAGCGAGAGCGCAGGCGAAGTTGTAGCGTTCGGCCCCTAGGGAAACCGCCCGGGCAGCCGCCTCGATGGCTTCTTGAAAGAGCTGGACATCTTGGGATTCGCGACCTTGTGTGACCAACGCCGCTGAGAGGAGGTCCCATGCCTCAGACATCTGAGGGTCCACCTCTATGGCTCGCCGGTAGGCGGCAATCTCTTCCTCGCGCAGAGCCTCTTGTTTCTGTGGATCTTCCTCTCGGTCCGCCTTCTGGCCGAGGCTGGCTCCGAGGTAGAGCCGCGCGGAGGCATTCTGTGAATCAGTGTCGGTGGCGCGCCGGTAGGCATCAATCTCCTCCTCGCGCAGAGAATTTTGGCGCTGGAGATCTTCCTCTCGGTCCGCCTTCTGGCCGAGGCTGGCTCCGAGGTAGAGCCATGTTTGAGAGTGTTGAGGGTAAGCGGTGGTGGCGCTTCGATAGGCAGCAATCTCCTCTTCGCGCAGCGCCTCTTGTTTCTGTGGATCTTTTTCTCGGTCCGCTTTCTGGCCGAGGCTCACTCCGAGGTTGTGCCACGCGATAAAATTTTTCGGGTCGACATCGATGACGCGCTCATAAGCGCCAATGGCCTCCTCGCGCAGGGCGTTTTGGGTCTCGAATCTCTCCTCTCGCTTCGTCCGCTCACTGAGGTCAATTCCTAAGTTGAGCCATGCCTGAGAGTTATTAGGATCAGCGTCAATAGCGCACCGATAGGCTACGAGCGCCTCCTCGCGAAGGGCCTTTCGGCTCTGGAGGTTTTCCTCTCTATTGGCCTTCTCGTTGAGGCAGTATCCGAGGCTGCTCCACGCCAGCGAGAACTGAGGGACGGCGTCGGTGGCGCGCCTGTAAGCGGCAATAGCCTCTTCGTGAATGGTTCTTTGGCTCTCGGGATCTTCGGTTCGCTCCGCCTTTTGGGCAAGGCAGGCCCCTAGGCTATGCCACGCATAGGCGTACTGAGGGGCGGCGTCGGTGGCGCGCCTGCAAGCGGCAATAGCCTCCTCGTGAAGGGCTTTTTGGCTCTCTGGATCCTCGACTCGCTCGGCCTTTTGGGCAAGTTGGGCCCCTAGGCTATGCCACGCATCGGCGTACTGAGGGGCAGCATCGGTGGCGCGCCTGCAAGCGGCAATCGCCTCCTCGCGAAGGGCTTCTTGGCTCTCGGGATCTTCGGCCCGCTCCGCCTTTCGGGCAAGTTGGGCCCCTAGTTTATGCCACGCATAGGCGTACTGAGGATAGGCGTCAGCGGCGCGTCGGTATGCGGTAATTACCTCCTCGCGCAGGGCGTTTTGGCTAAGAGGACTTTCCTGCCGCGCCGCCTTTCGGCTGAGGCTGTCTCCTAAATGTCCCCAAGCATATGAGTTCTGAGGGTCAGCCTCGATAGCGCGCCGGTAAAGGTCAATCTCCTCCTCCTCGAGAGCGAATTTCTCTTCTCTGTCTGCGTCAAAGAGCTGTGCCTGCCGCCCAAGAGTAGCCGCCAGATCGGTAAGCACTAACGTCGCATTCGGTTCCTTTTTTGCAGCGATACGCAATAATTCCAAAGCGCGAGTGAGCAGCCTTGCTTTCTCGTCTTGATCCGGAGCAAGGTCGGCAAGCCTTCCAAGCCCCCCACCCAACCCTGCCAACCAATGGGCGTCTTCCGTCAAGTAACCCGTCAAATCGCCGTTGCTCAGTCCGAACTGGAACGCAAGGCTTCTCCTCAAAATCTTTCCTAGCCGCTCGCATCGTTCCGCAAACCAGCCTAGAGACGGTAAGGTGAATTCGAGGCCTGAGCCGTTATCGGCTTGCAGGAGAAAATCAGCTCGTGGCCGAATCCATTCATTCACCTTTCCTGTTGCGTGGCCGTCGTCAATAAGGCGCCGAAGACAAGGCACATAACTCTCTGCGGTGGAACCTGCTAAAACGCATAGTTCCGGCCCAAAAGCTTCGTGAGGTTGCCAGGCGGGGCCGATCGATCCAGGAAAGCCACTGGCCGGCCGTAGAGATGCTTCAAAGAATCGAGCTAGCGTGAAGAAGACCTTGACAGCCAGTCCATAGGCGCCTAGCAGAGCGGGCCATGTCTCCCGAAACCAAGTCTCGACCGCGCTCGCGGAGAAGCGTTCGGCATCGACTGATTCGAGAACTGTTCTAGTCTTTAAGGCATTCTGCTGAATGAAGACAGCCACGGCCTCTGGATCTGCGGGCTGCTTGGCGACGCTCTGAAGAAAGCCTTCGGCCAAATCCATGGAGAAGGAAGAAACGCCCTCGGTTAGGGATCGCGAGATGGCGCCAGTAGTCATCCCTTCCCAAAGCTCTCGGTAACTCGTTCCTTCTAGAGGAAGGAGCCTGACAAGCTCAAGCGGCTGCCCAAGAGACGAGAGAACCTCGGGCCATTCCGGCCGAGCATGCGTGTCCTCAAGCCGGAGCGTTCCTACGAGGTGCCTGTCACGAAAGTAGGGAAGCTCCTGAAACCAGCGGAAGAGTACTTGAACGGCGTCGTTGGCCGTGAAGGTGGCGCTTGGGGGAGGAAGGTTGGTTGGCAGATCGTCAAGAAAAAGAATGGCCTTCTGGGGGAGAAGGTAACGATTCTCCTCGTAATGAGACGTGTCGAGGATGATGCTCTCCATGGTCTCTGGAAGAGTTCCCATACCTGTCCGAAGCACCACCCACTGGTTGGCGGAGGAGTCGGTTAGTTCCACGATCCATTCCAGAGCTGCCCGAGTCTTGCCGCAGTCGGCGGGACCTACATAGATACGGTTCGGGGCTCCGGCTAAGCCCCCCACCGTCTCCTCAACAGGTTTCACGTAGCGGTTGCCAATCATGGTCAAGCGGCCGGAAAGGCAAAGGGCTTCTGCCAGGGTTTCGGGGGGCAGGGCCACGATCTTGAATTCGCGGGCTGAGCGCTCCTGGAAGGCTTCAACCTGTACTGCGAGACGAGTTTCCGAGGATGGCTGCGCTGGATTTGGAGGGGGCTGCTGCGAGTCGTGCGATATCTCAAAGAAAGAGGAGGGTAAGGACTCGAGATCCTGCCTGACGGTGGTGGCTAAGTAGAGTTGTATTCCGGAAAGAGTCGGCTCTGGAGCCGGCTCCAACTCAAACTGGACTCCGAGAGTTGCTTGAAGCACCTCGTTGACGCCCTCTTGATCTGCGCACTTCTTGAGCTTCGAGATGATCACTTCCTGGATGGCTCGCCAGGTATTCTCCGTGGCCTTCACCGCTACGAGGACTTTGAGAATCCGCCGATGATTGCGCTCTTCGACGGAGAATGTTCCATAGGCGGCCACCGGGCGGGTGCAGAGATGCTTCAGCCAATGGAAGCGGGATGCGACGTCCTCCATCTTAGGGCGTAAGGCGTCATAGGCAGGGAGAGGAGCCCGATTCGGGCCAATATCAAGCTCGTCGAGGATACGCATTAGGGCACAGAGATCCTGCACGTGCTCGGGAGCTTGAGCCAGAGGATGCAGACGGTGGTGCCTGGCGATGGTGGAGGCATCTTCCAGAATCTGAGCGCCGGCAGTGGGTAGTAGACCGTGGAGAAGGGCGATTCGCTCTGGCTTGGTAAAGGAACGGTCGATCTCGTCTTGGTGGGTCATACGGACTATGTCCGCAAAGGGGAGACCCGGAGTCATCTGCCGACGCAGTTCCTTCTCGCGAGCCGGGTCGGGCACATCAACCATAGCGAAGTCATGAAGGATGATCGCCAGCCGGAGGAGATTGAGGCGCTCCTTGGAGAGCTTCGGGATGGAGCCACCCACCAGAAGGGCCAGTCGATCCAACTCCTGGAGGTGCTCTTCTCCGTGGAGTGTGTAGTGGGGAAAAGTCGAGGTGCCCGCCTTGAAGGCGGCCGCAACGTGGCGACGGAGGGCGGAGAGCGCGTCTTCGTAGATCATCCAGAAGCCTCTTAAGGATTCTAAGAGACTATCAGTTCGGGGCGCGAGCTGAGTCGCACCGCAGTCATGCTGTGGTAGCGGAGACATCCTCCCCGCCCCGGAGACGCCCCACGGGGTAGCTGGCGCTACCCGCTAGGCGTCTCTACGATGGGGGGATTTGACGGACTTGGAACTGAGGAGTTCTACAGCACCGGCTCCCGCCCCCCGGTGATCCGGCGGAAGGCTTCGATGTAGCGCTCCAGGGTGCCTTGGACGACGTCCTCGGGCAGCTCGGGGGGCGGGGAGGTCTTGTCCCAGCCGGTCTCGTCGAGCCAGTTGCGGACGTACTGCTTATCGAAGGAGATGGGCTCTTCGCCGGGATTCCAGTACTTGACGTCCCAGTAGCGGGAGGAGTCGGGGGTCAGGACTTCGTCGACGAGGAGCAGCTCGCCCGTGTCGACCGCGTGGCCGAATTCGAACTTGGTGTCGGCCAGGAGGAGGTTCTGGGCGGCGGCGTGCACGGCGCCGTGGTTGTAGAGCTTCAGGGTCAGGTCTCGCAGGGTGACGGCGAGGTTGGGACCCAAGGCCCGTTCGACGGTCTCGAAATCCACGTTCTCGTCGTGCCCGGTCTCGGCCTTGGTGGCCGGGGTGAAGAGGGGCTCGGGCAGGCGGCTCGCCCGCTGCAGACCTTCCGGGAGCGGGATGCCGCAGACGGTTCCTGATTGCTCGTACTCGCGGAAGCCGCTGCCCGCGAGGTAGCCTCGCGCCACGCACTCGAAGGGCACCACCCGCGCCTTGCGCGCCAACACGGAGCGGCCTCTCAGGATCTCCCGGTAGGGGGCCAGCACGGCGGGGAAGTCCTCGGGCTCGGTCGCCAGGAGGTGGTTCGGGACATTTGCCGCGAGGTGGCTGAACCAGAAGTTGGAGAGCTGGTTGAGGATCTTCCCCTTGCCCGGAATCCCCGGCCGCAGCACGTGGTCGTAGGCGGAGAGCCGGTCGCTTGCCACGATCAGTAGCGCTTCGCCCAGGTCGAACACGTCGCGCACCTTGCCGCGTCTGGGCGGTGGCAGGGTGGGCAGGTCGGTCTGCCAGAGGGGTTCGGTCATTCGGGTCTCCCCTTTAGGAAAAGGCTTGCTCACGACACGGACGGGCACGGACTATCAGGGACGAGCAAGGACCATCAAGGACAGGCAGGGACGGGGTTGTCTTTGGTGTCCTTGAAGTCCTTGTTGTCCTTGGGGTCCGTGTTTCGCCTCCCTACATCCACCCATCCCCGCCCCCGGCGTCGCGCTCGATGGCGGCGGCCAGGGTTTCGCCGTAGATCCGTTTGAGCGCGTCGGGGTTCAGCTCCACGCCGTCCACGATCTCATAGACGGCCAGTTTTTCAAGGCCTTTGAGGTGGGCCATGCCGAGCTTGCGGAAGCCGAGCGACAGCTTGGCTCCGGCATCCTCCAGGGCCAGGAAGACGTAGGAGCGGTCGCCTTCGGTGCCTTGGTAGAGCGGGCAGCGGTGGAGCTCGCGCTCGAGGTGGCCGATGAAGGCACCGGTCGCCACCATGCCGTTGTTGTGCAGGGTGCCGTTGCGGTTGATGTAGGCGTAGAAGCGGCGCGCCTCCTCGGTCTTGTCCACCACGTCCACGTTCTTCGAGGCGAGGGGCGAGAAGAACTTGTGCACCGTCGCTTCCGGATAGCCCTGGCTGATGAGCATGGTCTTGACCTCGTCCACCTCCTGGGTCGCCTTGCCGGTGGTCAGGCGCGACAGCTCGACGAGGCCCGGGCCGAAGAACTCATAGCGCTCGCTCTCTTCCGGCCCGCCGCCCATGGGAATGAGGCGGTAGGGGCCGAAGTTCAGGGCGATGCGCATGCCGCGGTCGAAGGGCAGCCCCTCGCGCACGGCCTCCACGTAGTAGCGCTGGAGGTAGATGGAGCAGATCAGCAGGTTGGCGGCCTCGCGGCTGGAGTAGAAGGCGCCGTCGCCCAGGTACTTCTCCAGCTTGGCGCGATGGGAGGCGGCCAGGCGGTTGATCCGCCGTTGAAAGCGGAACATGGCGAGGAAGGCGTCGTCCTGGCGCTCGTTGCCCTCGCGGTGGAGCATGGAGAGCGTCTGGGAGAAGTCGCTGATGTCGTAGATCATCCCGAAACGCTCGACCCTGGGATCTACGACCCACGGCTGCATGAAGTCCAGGGGCCGGGTGGCGGTGGAGAGGACGAGGTCACCCGCCACCGCCCGGCCCGGGGGCAGCTCGCGCCCCAGCATGCGGCCGGAGGGCTCGACCTCGATCGGCACGATCAGCCGGCGCAGGCCGTGGAGCAGCTCGAACTCCTTGAGCTTGACGAGCAGTCCCTCCCAGACCTGGATCGTCGGCGGCGGCAGGAGCTGCGCCGGGTCATAGGCCTTCAGGGTCGAGAGGTAGGTGACGTAACCGGGGCGGCAGAGCAGGTCGCGGCTGTCGCCCCTGGGGTCCGCTCGCAGCAGGTGGGTGACGATGGTGCGCAGGGCGGGGTCGGCGGCGAGCTGCGCGAAGTGCCAGCGGGCGAGGTCGTCCAGCCGTTTGCGCAGGTCGCGGCCATCGATGCCCAGCGAGCCGTTGAAGTAGCTGCCGAGCTCGGAGAGGTCGCGGCCGATGTAGTCCTCGGTGAACAGCAGGACGTTGTCGCGCATGCGGGTGAGCACGCGGGGGAAAAGCTCTTCCTCGACCTCCTCGGTGGTGCCGGCCAGCCGTTGCACGAGGTCGTAGCTGGCGCTGAGGATGCGGTCGAGGAAGCGGTCGAAGATGCGGTACTTGATGGCGTCGCCGTAACGACGGCCGAGCTCGGTGTCCCGCCGGAGGATACGTTTGGGCACTTCCTTGAATAGGCGCGCCACGTCGAGGGAATGGAAAAGCCAGAAGACGGCCGGGTATTGCCGGCCGTAACTGGAGATGGTGGCATTCTCCAGGGCCCGGTCGAGCAGGAGGGCGTACCGGTCCCAGGCGAGCGTGTGCGCCTTGACGTCGTGCGCCTCGCGCTTGAGGCCGGCGACCTGGACGGCCTCCTCGGCCAGGACGTAGCCCTGGAGGGCGGCGCGCAGCTCCCGGGTGCCGCGGGACAGGGAGATGGGGAAGCCCTGCATGGGGGTGGCGTTCTCGTCCTCGAGGAAGATGGGACGCGGCATCGGCAGCAGACGCTGGAGGTCGGGCAGCAGGCGCCGGACTTCGTCGGGATCGGGGCGCAGGAAGTTGAATGGGCCCTGCAGCATCTGGAGGAAAGACATGGGGTTCATACTCGAGCTCGCTCGCGGCCGGTCTTTTTCAACTTGAAATGGAGGGATTACGTATACCATACCGCCCCGTGGCACGGCCATGGAACATCGGCGCGACGGCTCAAGTCACGGCGCGCCGGACACTGTAGAAGGTCAGCAGCCGGAGGGAAGGTCTCATGGGGCATATCGCGTCGATTGATGTCGTCTCCGGGAGCCGGGTGGATGCCGGACTCCTGGCCGTCGGGTGCTTCGAGGGTGAAGCGCCGACGGTGGACGGCTTGAACGAGGAGGGACGCCGGGCGCTGGAACGCCTGGCGGCACGGACCGGCTTCAAGGGCTCCGAGGAGCAGCGGGGAGAGACGGAAGCGGGCCCCGACGGACCGGTCGTCAGCCTCTACGGCCTGGGAACACGGCGCGATTTCACCTATGCCAAGCTGGTGGCCTGGATCGGCCGGCTCAGTGACGAGGCCCGCCACGCGGGTGTACGCCAGGTCGCCATGGCCTTGCCCGCCCATGCCGAGACCTCCGGCGCCGCGGCCGGCCGCGTCCTGCGGGCGATGGCCCTGGCCCCCTACCGCTTCGACCGCTTCCAGAGCGAGTCCGAGCCCGTCAGCCAGGTGGAGCGGCTGGCCATCATTCCGCCGGCGGGGGAGGAGGCCAGCTACCGCGAGGCCCTGGCCATCGCCGGACCCGTGGCCGGAGCCGTCGCCTTCGCCCGCGATCTCGCCAACTCGCCGGCCAACGAGGCCACGCCCACCTGGATGGAGGAACGCTCGCGCGAGCTGGCGGCCGGCAGCGGCCTGGAGATTACCGTACTGGATGTCAAGGAGCTGGCCGCCCGGAGCATGGGCGGCCTCCTGGCCGTGGGCGCCGGCTCCATTCATCCTCCCCGCCTGGTGCGCCTGCAATGGGGTGACCGCGGCCCCCGCATCGCCCTGGTGGGCAAGGGGATCACCTTCGACACCGGCGGCATCTCGATCAAGCCGGCCGCCGACATGGACGAGATGAAGTACGACAAGAGCGGCGCCTGCGCCGTGCTGGCGACGGCCCGCGCCGTGGCGGAGCTCGCCCTGCCCGTGCGCCTCACCGTCTATGCGCCGTTCGCAGAGAACATGCTCTCCCATGAGGCCTACCGGCCGAGCGACATCGTGCGCTGCCACAACGGCCGGACGGTGGAGATCACCAACACCGACGCCGAGGGGCGGATGATCCTCGCCGACGCAATGTCCTGGGCCGCCGAGGAGAAGCCGGACGCCCTGGTCGAGCTGTCCACCCTCACCGGTGCCTGCGTGGTGGCCCTCGGGCACGTCGCGGCGGGCCTGTTCACGACCGACGACGGCTTGGCGGCCGAGCTGACGGCGGCCGGCAACCAGGAGGGCGAGCGCCTCTGGCGGCTCCCCATCTACCCGGAGTACCTGGAAGAGATGAAGGGCACTCACGCCGACCTGCGCAACTCGGCGGGCCGCTGGGGCGGGGCGAGCAACGCCGCGGCCTTCCTCTCCCAATTCGTGGGCGAGGTGCCGCGCTGGGCTCATCTCGACATCGCCGGAGTCGCCAACGTCAAGGGCTCGCCGGGAGGACCGCCGGCCGGCGCCACGGGGTTCGGCGTCGCCTCGCTGGTCACCTGGCTCCGCCGGTTGGCGGGGTAGGGCGGCAACCGCTCATGTCCCTCCTCGCGGTGCGAGGGCTCACCATCGCCTTTCCGAAGGCGGGGAGCTGGCAGCCGGTGGTGCGCGATGTCTCCCTCGCCGTGGAGAAGGGCGAGATCTTCGGCCTGGTGGGGCAATCCGGCTCCGGCAAGACGCTGACGGCGCTCTCCATTCTCGGCCTGCTGCCCGGCAACGCCCGGGTGACGGCCGGCCGCATCGAGCTCGCCCCACCGGAGACCACCCATCCATCGGGCACCATCGATCTGCTATCTCTCGGGCCTCGCGAGATGCGGCGGATACGGGGCGGCCGCATCGGTCTGGTGTTCCAGGAGCCGTCGACGGCGATGAACCCGGCCTATACGGTGGGCTTCCAGATCGCCGAGGCCGTCCAGGCCCATCGCCGGATGACGCGGCGGGAGGCGCGGGACGAGGCGGTCCGCCTGCTGGATCTCGTGGCACTGGCTGACGCCCGCCGGCGGCTGGACGACTATCCGCATCAGCTCTCCGGAGGCCAGCGGCAGCGGGCGATGATCGCCATGGCCCTCGCCGGTGGCCCCGACCTGCTGCTGGCCGACGAGCCGACGACGGCGCTCGACGTCACCCTTCAGGCCCAGATCCTGGAGCTGCTGGAGAACCTGCGGCGGGATCTGGGCTTCTCGGTGCTGCTCATCACCCACGACCTGGGCGTCGTGGCCGGCACGTGCGACCGGGTGGCGGTGATGCACCGAGGCGAGATCGTCGAGGAGGCGGGAGTCGACGAGCTGTTCCGCGCTCCCTCCCATCCCTACACCCGGGAGCTGCTGGCGGCGGTGCCGCGGCTGAGCGTGGCCATGGAGACGAATTGACGACATCGACTTCGCCGGCCGCGATCCCCTTGCTGGCCGTCCAGGGGCTGCGCAAGGAATACCCCGTGCGCAGAGGCTTTCTGCGGCGGCGCACCGGTACCCTGCACGCCTTGGCGGGGGTCGATCTGGAGGTGGCGGCCGGCGAGTGCGTGGCCCTGGTGGGAGAGTCCGGCAGCGGCAAGACGACCCTCGCCCGCTGTGCCGTGCGGCTGATCGAGCCCACGGCGGGCCGCGTCCTCTTCGCGGGCGAGGATCTGGCCGGTCTGGCGGGGCGAGAGCTGCGGGCGCGCCGGAAACGGTTTCAGATCGTCTTCCAGGACCCCTATGGATCGCTCGATCCCCGGCAGCGGGTGGCCTCGGTCGTCGCCGAGCCGCTCGCGATCCACACCGGCCTCGGCCGTGCCGGCCAGGCAGCCCGGGTCGCCGAGCTGCTGGACCTGGTGGGGCTGGCGCCGGAGCTGGGAGAGCGCTTTCCGCACGAGCTCTCGGGCGGTCAGCGCCAGCGGGTGGGAATCGCCCGCGCCCTGGCGCCGGAGCCGGAGCTGCTGGTGGCCGACGAGCCGGTCTCGTCGCTCGACGTCTCGGTGCGGCAGCAGATCCTGGCCCTGCTGGCGGACCTGCGCCGCCGGCTGGGCCTGACCCTGCTGCTCATCGCCCATGACATGGCCGCCGTGGAGCAGCTCGCGGACCGTGTGGCGGTGATGTACCTGGGGCGGATCGTGGAGCTCAGCGCCGGCGGCGAGCTGTTCCGCCGGCCCCGTCATCCGTATACGGTGAGCCTGCTCTCGGCCGTGCCGGTGCCGGATCCCGGCCGGCGGCGGGATCGCCTCGTGCTGGCCGGAGAGCCGCCGAGCCCGCTGGCGCCGCCGTCCGGCTGCCCTTTCCACCCGCGGTGCCCCAGCTTCAGGCCGCGGTGCGCCGCCGAGCGGCCGCCCCTGGCGGTGGAAGAAAAGACGGAGGTAGAGGAATGGGGGCGAATGGTGGCATGCTTCTACCCTGGGGAGAGATTGGCGAGACCTGTAAGGAATAGGGGAACCCTTCGTCCATGAGACGGGGCGCGTGAACTTTTGCGCGCCGAAACCGTATTGTTCCGCTAGCGACGCGAAGGCAAAGACAAACTGAAGTCCAAGCAGTCGAGACATCCAGATAAGCGAGAGGCCACTCAATGAGGACACCGCGTTTGCGACTCAATTCAACGAAGAACCGGAGGGCGGTGCTCGCCCTCGTGCTGGCCCTGCTGGCGGCCGGCGGCCCGGCGTGGGCCGCGGACGTCCGCATCAACACCCAGGCGGTCCGCCCGCCGGGCGAGCCGCCGGCCTTGGAGATCAAGGCCGGCAAGGCGCAGCTCTCCCTGGAGCAGGCGGTCGAGATCGCGCTGCGCCAGAACCTCGACCTCACCGTCCAGCGCTACGGCCGGACTCAGCAGCGGCTGAGCATCGTCCAGAGCCTGGGGATCTACGACCTGCTGCCCAACGCCACGCTGTCGGACCTTTCCTCGACCTCGCCGGCGGTCTCGCAGGTCAACGGCTCGAAGAACGACATTCAGAACCTGAACTTCAGCTTCACCCAGCGGGTGCCCACCGGCGGCGACCTGACCCTGGGCTTCACCAACCAGCGGTCGGTGAACAACAGCCCTCTGCGCAGCTCCGCCACCCTGTTCAGCTCCGGCTTCACCTTCAGTTACAACCAGCCGCTGCTGCAGAACTTCGGACGGCTGGCGACAGAGCGGGGCATCCTCGTCGCCCGCAACAACAGCGACGTCGGCCGCCAGCAGTTCAATCTCCAGGTCACCACGCTCATCCAGCAGGTGGAGAACGCCTACTGGAACCTGGTGCAGGCCAAGGACCAGCTCAACGTGGCGGAGGAGAGCCTCGGCCTCGCCAAGGAGCTGCACGAGCGCAACCGCATCCAGGTCGAGGTCGGCACCATGGCTCCCCTGGAGGTGGTGCAGAGCGAGGCGGCCATCGCCACCCGTGAGGGCGTGATCATCGGCGCCACGGCCGCCGTCGGCAATGCCGAGGACGTGCTGCGCCGCCTGCTGAACGTGCCGTCCGGCAGCCTGTGGGACACCCCCATCGAGCCTACCACCCGGCCGGAGACGGAGCGCATCGCGATCAACGTCGACGAGTCCCTCCAGACGGCCTACGACTCGCGCCCCGAGCTGCGCACCCAGGATCTCCAGCTCGCCCTGGCGAAGCTCAACGCCGAGTACTTCCGCGGCCAGCTCAAGCCCTCGCTCGGCCTGGGGGTCAGCTATGGCTTCAATGGCGCGGCGACGAGCTTCAACGACAACTTCAGCCAGGTCACGGGCCTGAGCTTCAACACCTGGCAGGCCCAGCTCGTCTTCTCCTATCCGATCCAGAACCGCGCGGCCCGGGTCCAGAGCGCCATCGCCAACCTCGACGTCGACCGCTTCAAGCTCCTCTTCGAGTCGGAGAAGGCGCTCGTCGCCACCGAGGTACGGACGGCGGCCCGTGGGGTGATCACGGCGGCCAAGCAGATCGACGCGGCCCGCAAATCCTCGGAGTACCAGGAGAAGAACCTGGACGCCGAGCGCAAGCGGTACGAGAACGGCATGTCCACCAGCTTCAACATCACCCAGATTCAGGACCAGCTCACCCAGGCTCGCAGCACGCAGGTGCAGGCCATCGTGGGGTATCGCACGGCGCTCGCCGAGTACTACCGGGCCATCGGCAAGCTGCCGGCGCAGGACGGGGTGACGATCGACGATCCCGACGATCCGAGCTATAGCCGCTTCAGCCTGCGCAGAACCAAGCTGCCCGGGGAGTACTAAAAAGCCATGGCGATGGAAGACGGCAGCTTCGGGCGCCTGCTGGGCGCCCTCGTCTCACCCGTGAAGACGTTCCGCTCGATCGCCGAGCGCCCCACCTGGGGCGCGGCGTTTCTCGTGCTGCTCCTGGCGTCGGGCGCCGTGGCCTACGTCGTGGGCAGTCGCACCGACTACCGCGACGTGATCGTGCAGAGCGTGAAAGAGAAAGGGCGGGACATTCCGGAGGCTCAGCTCGAGCCGCAGATCAACATGATGCAGAAGGCCGGAGCCGCCATCTCGGGGATCACGGTGCCGATCGTCATCGCCCTGGTCTCGCTGCTCGCGGCGCTCATCTACTGGGTCGTCTTCAAGCTTCTGGGGGCCGACTTCAGCTACAAGTCGAGCCTCGCGGTGAGCCTGCACGCCGGGCTGCCGGGGGTGATCGCGGCGTTGCTGACCCTGCCGGTGGTTCTGAGCCGTTCGACTCTCGGCTACGCGGACGTCAAATCGGGCGTGTTCCTGCAGTCGAACCTGGCCTTCCTCGCGCCCGAGAACGCCAAGGCCTGGGTGACGGCGCTCTATGCCAGCGCCGACTTCTTCAGCCTCTGGAGCCTGGTGCTCTCGATCGTCGGCTACAAGGCATTGACGCGCCTGACGACGAAGCCCGTGGCCTTGGTCGCCATCCTGGTCTGGCTGCTCTTCGTCGGCGTTCGCGTCGGCCTGGCGGCACTGCGATGAAGGAGTCCCTGTGAAAAAGATCATCATCGGGATCCTCGTCGTACTGGTGCTGACGGCCATCGTCTTCGCCAGCGTCCGCGCCGGGAGCCATGACAAGGGCGCCAAGGTCTATGCCGAGGAGGTGTCGCGGCGCGACGTGTCGCAGATCGTCAAGGCGAGCGGCGGCCTCGAGCCGCGCGTCAAGGTCAACATCTCGGCCCACGTCATCGGCAAGATCGACAAGCTCTGGGTGCAGGAGGGGGACTGGATCGAGAAGGGCAAGCCGTTCCTGCGTCTGGAGCAGCAGGCCTTCCTCGCCCAGCGCGACCAGTCGGCGGCCCAGCTGCGCAGCGCGCAGACCGCCGTGCAGCAGGCCCAGGTCTCGCTCGCCGACGCCAAGATCAAGCTCGCCCGGGCCCAGAAGCTCTCCGCCGACGGGATCGCCACCCGCGAGCAGCTCGAGGGAGCCCAGCTCGCCGAGGCCTCGGCCCGCTTGCAGGTCGAAACCTCCCGCGAGATGGTGCAGCAGACGCAGGCGAGCCTGGCCAACGCCCAGGACGGCCTGACCAAGACCACCATCTACGCCCCCTTGACCGGCCGCGTCATCGCCCTCAACGCCAAGGAGGGAGAGGTCGTCGTCTCCGGCACCATGAACAATCCGGCCTCGGTGATCGGCACCATCGCCGACATGTCGGAGATCCTCGCCACCGTCGACGTGGACGAGACGGAGATCGTCAACGTCAAGGTGGGCGAGACCGCCCTGCTCAAGGTCGACGCCATCCCGTCGAAGGCGTATCACGGCAAGGTGGTGGAGGTGGGCAGCTCGGGCTTCAACCGCGCCAACCAGCCGGACGTCACCTTCTTCAAGGTCAAGATCCTCCTCGACGATCCGGACCCGAACCTGCGGGCCAGCATGTCGGTGCGGGCCGAGATCCACACCGCCGCCCACGGCGATGCGCTGGTGGCTCCCATTCAGGCGGTGGTCGAGCGCGAGCCCGCCGGGTCGAAGGCTGTCGCCAAGTCCAGTGGCAAGAAGGCCGACACCGTCAAGGTGGTCTTCGTGGTGGAGAAGGGTGTGGTCCACCAGCGGCAGGTGGCGACCGGGATCTCCGACGAGACCCACGTCGAGCTGACCTCCGGCGTCAAGCCCGGCGAGCAGCTCGTCACCGGCCCCTACCGGACGATGAAGGACCTCAAGGACGGCGACGCGGTCACCATCAGCAAGACCTCCGAGGAGGAGGACCGCAAGACGGGAACCGCGGCGGACTCGGCGAAGAAAGGCTAAAGGATTCGAGATGGGGCTGATCGATCTCAAGGACATCCACAAGGTCTACGACATGGGAGCGGAGAAGGTGCGCGCCTTGAACGGCGTGGACCTCGTGGTGGAGCGTGGGGAGTACGTGGCCATCATGGGCTCCTCGGGAAGCGGCAAGTCGACGCTGATGAACCTCGTCGGCTGCCTCGATACCCCGAGCTCCGGCAGCTACGTGCTCAACGGCGTCGCCGTGCAGGAGCTCGACGACTCGCAGTTGGCGGGTATCCGCAACAAGGAGATCGGCTTCGTCTTCCAGACCTTCAACCTGCTGGCTCGCACCGATGCCCTGCACAACGTCGAGCTGCCGCTGATCTACGCCGGGATGTCGCGCGGCGAGCGCCGGGAGCGTGCCCGCAAGGCGCTGGAGAAGGTGGGTCTCGGCTCGCGCATGCACCACCAGCCCAACGAGCTGTCCGGCGGCCAGCGCCAGCGCGTCGCCATCGCCCGCGCGCTGGTCAACGATCCGTCGATCCTGCTGGCCGACGAGCCCACGGGCAACCTCGACTCCGCCACCTCGGAGGAGATCATGGCCCTCTTCGACGAGCTCCATCAGGCCGGCAACACCGTGGTGCTCGTCACCCATGAGCCGGACATCGCCGAGCACGCGTGGCGCAAGGTGATGCTCAAGGACGGCAAGGTCGTCTCCGACCAGCCCACGGCGCGGGCCAACAACGCCGCCGCACAGGTCCAGGTCTCGTAAAAAAAGGAAAGGGCGCCTCGTGGTCTTCTTCGAGAACTTCCGCATCGCCTTCGGAGCGCTCCGCGCCAACCTGATGCGGTCGATCCTGACGACGCTCGGCATCATCATCGGCGTCGCCGCGGTGATCGCCGTGGTGTCGATCGTCCAGGGCCTGCAATACACCATCACCCAGCAGCTCCAGGGCGTGGGCGCCACCTTCATGCTCATCCAGCCCAAGACGGAGCGCAGCTTCCCCGGCATGGTGGCCCGCCAGGTGAAGCTGACCTACGACGACGGCCAGGCCGTCGAGCAGAAGGTGCCGGGAGTCAAGATTCTGACGCCTTCGATCTTCGGCCGCGCCGCCGTCAAGTACAAGGACCGCAAGCACACCCCCTTCGCCATCATCGGGGTCAACGAGAACTGGCAGGACGTCACCAACCAGTCCGTGGACCAGGGGCGCTTCTTCTCCAAGATCGATCTCGAGAACCGCCACAAGGTGGTGGTTCTCGGCCAGAAGGTGGTGGAGGAGCTGAACCTCGGGCCCGAGCCGCTGGGCAAGGAGATCTACCTCGACGTCTACCCCGCGACCATCATCGGCATCATGGAGCACAAGGGGCAGAGCCTGGGGATGGATGCGGACGACATCGTCTTCGTCCCCTTCGACTCGGCCCTGAACCTTTTCGGCCGCAACGCCGGCGATCAGGTTCAGCTGCGCCTGCAGGCCGAGAGCGCCGACGTGGTCGAGCCGGTCAAGGACAACATCACCCGCCTGCTGCGCCAGCGCCACCGCATTCCGCCCTCCGAGCCGGACGACTTCCAGATCCAGACCCAGGACGAGATCCTCGACACGGTCAACACCATTCTGGGCAGCATCACGGCCGTGGTGGGCGGCATCGTGGGGATCGCCCTGCTGGTGGGGGGCATCGGCATCATGAACATCATGCTGGTGTCAGTCACCGAGCGGACGCGGGAGATCGGGGTGCGCAAGGCGGTGGGCGCGCGCCGGCAGGACGTGCTCGTGCAGTTCCTCATCGAGGCCGTCACCCTGTCCCTTGCCGGCGGCGCCATCGGTCTGGGGCTGGGCTATGGCATGGGAGTGCTGACCGCCAAGCTCATCCCCAACTTCCCACCGGCTCACGTCCCCGTCTGGGCGGTGTTCCTCGCCATCGGCTTCTCGGCCGTGGTGGGCATCTTCTTCGGCATCTACCCCGCGGCCAAGGCCTCGCGGCTCGATCCCATCGAAGCGTTGCGATACGAGTAGGCCGGGCCGATTCTTGGCCCGCGCCTTGCAGAAACTCTTCGCCGAATCTGATGGAGGACACCATGCCGGTGTCTTCGTTTCGAGGAGGCAAAGAGGGCTATGCGCAAACATCTCATCCTGAGTCTGGCTCTGGTCATGGTCCTGGTTACGGCCCTGGCCACCATGGCCGCGGACAAACCGGAGCCGAAATACCACAAGACGAGCGGCGACATCGTCACCGTCGACGGCACGGCCGGAACGTTCACGATCACCCACGGCAAGGAGAGCTGGACGTTCAAGACCGACGACGCCACCAAGGTCCGGGGCATGGGGGCGATCGACCTCAAGCTCACCGACCTCAAGCCGGGGGACAACGTGCGGGTTTCCTACACCGAGACTGGCGCGGACAAGACCGCGGCCCGCATCGACGTGCTCCACGGCAAGAAGTCCCACGCCTGACCCAGCCGCGAGCCTTTCAACAGGAATGACGAAGGGAAGGGGGCGCCGCTCAGGTGCCCCCTGTCTTTTGGGGTGTCAATCCTTGGGGGGCAAATCAAGAGGCCCGTGGTGCCGGAGATGGGAGTCGAACCCACACGCCCGCAAGGGGCGGCGGATTTTGAGTCCGCTGCGTCTGCCATTCCGCCACTCCGGCAAAAGCCCAAGGCCAAGCGGGAATCGTAGGGGCTACGTCCCGGGGTGTCAACCTGGGCCTCCCGGCCGCCGCGCGAGCCCCCTGCTTTCGGTGTGACGCCCCGGTTACGACTCCCCCTGGCACGACCCTCGCTTGACGAAATGGCTTGTTCCGGTGTATAACAAGCGACGTAAGCGGAAGTCCCTCAGCGACTTACTTACCGCAAGCTCCATCATCTGCATTAATTTAAGGGGGTCTCGACGTGACATTCAGAGTCGGTCAGAAGGTGGTATACCCCAACCATGGCGTAAGCATGGTCGAGAAGATCGAGCCAGGCCACATGGACGGAGTGGAGCAGCTCTACTTTCATCTCCGTCTCCTCGCCAACAACTCCAAAGTGATGGTGCCAAAATCCAACCTCGATCTGGTCGGTTTGCGTCCGCTCTGCCATACGCGCGAAGTCCGCGCTCTCCTGGATATCCTCGAGGACGGCAACATCGACACGTACAAGGACTGGAAGGGGCGGTACAAGCAGAACCTCGACAAGATGAAGACCGGCCGTCTCACCGACGTCGCCGAAGTGCTCAAGAACCTGAGGCTCGTCTCGCAGCGCAAGAGCCTCTCGTTCCGCGAGAAGAAGATGTACGAGCGGGCCAAGTACTTCATCGTCAGCGAGGTCGCCCACGTCAAAGGCATCATAGAGCGCGAGGCGGAGGTACTCGTGGAGGCGGCGCTCAACAGCAGTCTCGAGAAGCGGTCGCGAGCCAAGGCCGCCAGTTGACGCACCACCACAGTCAGTATCGTCCGTAGTCTTCGAAGGCCGCTCCCCCGAGCGGCTTTCGTGTTTGGAGGCTGCTACAATCCGCCTAAGCCGTGCCGCCCGATCCCTCCGCCAAGCGGGAAAGTGAGCCTTACCGTGAATCGAGACAACCTGTTGTTCGCCACCATCGGCATCCTCGTGGGCTTCATCACGGGGTACCTGGTCCATGAAGTGATGGCCACCCGCCAGCCGCCGCGCCTGACGCCGGAGATGCGGGCGCAGATCGTCGTTCCCGGCGGCGAGCAGGGCGGCGGTGGGGCGGCTGCACCCGCAGGAGACGCCGGCGCCGCGGCCGCGGCCAACGGTGGCGGAGCCGGCCCGGCCGCCGGGGGTGCGGGTCCCGCCGCGCCGGCGATTCAGGAGCTCAAGGCCTACGTCGAGAAGAACCCCAACGACGCCAACGCCGTGCGCCAGCTGGCGGACCTCAACTTCGAGATCCGCAACTGGAAGCGGGCTCAGGAGCTGTACCGCCACTACCTGGAGCTGAAGCCCGGCGATCCGGACGTGATGACCGACCTCGGCATCTCCTACCGCGAGACGGCTGACTTCGACAAGTCCCTGGCGCTGTTCCAGCAGGTGCACAAGGCGGCGCCGGATCATTGGAAGTCCTACTTCAACGAGGTGGTGGTGCTGGCTTTCGACCTCAAGAAGGTCGAGGAGGCCAAGGTGCCCCTGGCGAAGCTCCAGCAGATGCAGCCCAGCAATCCGGACGTGGTCCGGCTGGCGGACGCGGTGGCGAAGCAGCGCACCGCGGCGTGACCGATGGGCCGGGTCCTCGTCCTCGCTCTCCTGCTGTACATCCTTTGGATGGCGGTGGGGAACTTCATGCAGAGGCTGAAGGCCGCCGTCTCCTCGGGCGCCCTGCAGCCGCCTCAAGCCTCTCCGGCCGTCCGCTCGGCGTCCGCACCACCGCCCCCGGAAATCCTCCTGCCCTGCGCCGCCTGCGGAACCTTCGTCCCGGTCTCGCGGGCGCTGGCGGGGAAGGGGGCGGAGGTGTTCTGCTCCGAGGCCTGCCGCTCCGGGGGGAGCTGAGGACGAGCCGGCGCCCGCCGAAATCATGGATACCTTCGCCGACGTCGCCCTTCCCATCCCTCTGCCCGACCCTCTGACCTATGCCATTCCGCCTTCCTGGGTCTCCCAGGCGGTGCCCGGGGTGCGCACGCGGGTGATGATGGGCCGGCGCCGGCTGACGGGGGTGATCGTGAACGTTCACGATCGCCGGCCGGAGGGGATGGCGATCCGCCCCATCGAGGAGATCCTCGATCGCGAACCGGTGCTCCCCGCGGACCTTCTGGCCCTGGCCCGCTTCATCGCCGAGTACTACATGGCGCCGCTCGGCGAGGTGGTGCGCTCCATGCTCCCTTCCGACCTGCCGCCCTGGGGAGACCGGAAGATCTGGCTGACGGACGCCGGCGCCATGGCCCTGCCGCGCACCCCCGAGGAGACGGCGATCGTCGATGCCCTGCGCGAGGGTGGGCGGATGAGCGTCGCCGAGCTTCAGGCGCGCTCCGGTCTTTCGGACCTCGAAGAGGTGCTCGCCCGGCTCGCCGAGGGCGGGCGGATCGGCAGCGAGGCCCATCGCGCCCGCTCGGCCCGCTACGTCAACGCCGTCGAGCTGGCCCCGGGAGGGCGCGCGACCCACATTGCCGTCGCCGGGCGTTCCGCCGCGGGGCGCCAGGTCATCGAGTACCTCGCCGCCATGGGCCGGCCGGCCACCGTGGCCGAGGTGACTGCGGCCGTGGAGTGCACCCCCGCCGTCGTCCGCCGGCTGGTGGGGAAGGGGGTGCTGCGCCAGTTCACCCAGGTGGAGAGGCTGTCCCTCGGCCGCCACATCCTCGGCGGCGGGCCTGCGGACAAGGCCGGGGAGATCGTGCTGCGCGACGATCAGGCCCACGCCCTGGGGCGGATCGTCGACAGCCTGGACCGGCGGGAGACCGCCTCGTTCCTTCTGCATGGCATGACCGGCTCCGGCAAGACCGAGGTCTATCTCCGGGCCGCGCGGGAGGCTCTCGCCCGGGGCCGTTCGGCGATCCTGCTGGTCCCCGAGATCGCCCTGGTGCCGGCCCTGGCCCAGACGGCCGAGCGCTGGTTCGGCGGTGAGCTCGCCATTCTCCACTCGGGGCTCGGCACCGGCGAGCGCCACCAGGAGTGGGAAAGGGTGCGGCGCGGCGAGGCCCGGGTGGTGCTCGGCCCCCGCTCGGCCCTCTTCGCCCCGGTCACCGATCTCGGGCTGGTGGTGGTGGACGAGGAGCAGGACTCCTCCTACAAGCAGGAGATCGATCCGCGCTACAACGCCCGCGACCTCGCCCTCGTGCGGGGCCGGGACGCCGGCGCCGTCACCCTCCTCGTCTCCGCGACCCCCAGCCTCGAAAGCCGCTACAACGCCGAGCGGGGGAAGCTCGAGCTGCTGACCCTCACCCAGCGGGCAGGGCCGGGGACGCTGCCGGAAGGGATCCTCGTCGATCTCAAGGAAGAGGGTGTCTCCCGCCGGCCCGGCGAGGTGCATTTCTCCGAGCGGCTGAAGCTGGAGATCCACAAGGCGATCGCGGAGGGCGATCAGGTCATCCTCCTGCGCAACCGGCGCGGCTACGCGCCCATGCTGCTCTGCCGGGCCTGCGGCGAGGACTTCCGCTGCCCCGACTGCGGCCTGCCGCGCACCTATCACCGCCGGGACCGGCGGCTCGTCTGCCACTACTGCGGCTCGATGATCGGCGCCCCGGCCCGCTGCCCCGTCTGCTCCGAGGAGGCCCTGGAGGCGATCGGCGCGGGCACCGAGCGGGTGGAAGAGGATTTCAAGGAGCTCTTCCCGGGGGTGACGGTCGACGTGCTCGACCGCGACACGGCGCGCCGCCCCGGCGGCCTCGCGGCCCTGCTGGAACGTTTCGGCCGCGGCGAGATCCAGGTGCTCATCGGCACCCAGATGGTCTCCAAGGGGCACCATTTCCCCAATGTGGCCTTGACCGCCGTGCTCGCCGCGGACGCCTATCTGGGCTTCCCCGACTTCCGGGCCGTCGAGCGCACCTACAACCTCCTCACCCAGGTGGCGGGCCGGGCGGGGAGGGGAGAGCGGCCCGGCCGGGTCGTCATCCAGACCTACCACCCCGATCACTACGCGATTCAGGCCGCCCTGCGTCAGGATGATGAGGGTTTCGCCCGCGAGGAGATGCGCTTCCGCCGCGTCTTCCACTACCCGCCGTTCAGCCGCATGGTGCAGCTCCTGGTGCGCGACAAGAGCCGCGAGCGCGCCCAGTCCCTCATTACCGGCCTCGCCACCGACCTCGCCGCCCACCCTTTGGGACGCGGTGTCCGTCTTTCAGGACCGGCTCCGGCCCCCCTCGAGCGCCTCCGCGGCCAGTGGCGCTTCCAGCTTCTCGCCCGCTCCGCCAACTTCCGCGATCTCCATCGTCTCCTCGAAGAAGTCCTGCCGAAAAACCCAGGCTACGACATGATCATCGACGTCGATCCGCAGCAGCTCCTGTAAGGGCCTGGACCCCCGGTCCAACCTTTGCAGAGAGGCTCCCGCAAGAAGTAAGGATTCACAAGAAACCTTCGCGAACGGGACGCGTAGTGAAAGGGTCGCGAGGGGCGGGTGGGAGAGGCGCGGGATCAGGCTTGGCGCCGGCACGCGAAACAATCGGAAGCGGCCGGCGTTCACTTCGAGGAGACTTGAAATGGATGAGCTCTACATGTACTCGCGACAGGACACCCTGACCCCTTCGGGGTACAACGCGATCGAGCCGCGCCAGGACATCCGGATCCGGCGTAGCATCTCCGAATCGTCTCCCGAGGCGGCCCCCCCCGAGCCCATCTATCGCTGCATGGCCCCCGGCCCGGTCGGATTCATCCGGCGGGGAGAGCTCGACCGGCTGATCGAGGCCCTGGGTGCCGGCGCGGCCGGCGAAGCGCCCATCGCCCTGGTGGGGGCCGAGGGATTCGGCAAGACGGCTCTGGCCCAGGCGGCTTGCTGGGATCCGCGGGTGCGCTCCGCCTTCCCGGATGGGGTCCTGTGGGCGAGCCTCGGCGAGGGGCTCGACTCCGCGGGACGCCTGGCGCGTCTGCGTGAGGTCATCCGCTGGTGGAGCCGCGTCGAGCCGCCGGCTTTCGCGACCGAGCGGGCGGCCGGCGCTCATCTGAGCCTGCTCCTGACGGGCCGCCGTATTTTGCTGGTCGTCGACGGCGCCTCCTGTGCCGCGGACCTGAGATCTTTCGAGGGGCTGCCGGCCGGAGTCACCCTCCTGACCACCACCCGCGATGCCGGGACGCTGCCGGCCGACGCGAAGCCTATAGCGATTGGCCCCATGGCCACACCGGAAGCGGTCGACCTGCTGCGCGCCAGCCTGCCGCGGGCGTTCGATGGAACGTTCCAGGCCCTGGCCCGCCGGCTGGGCAACTGGCCGCTGCTCCTCGCCATCGTCAACCGGCAGATCCGCGAGTGGAACGTGAAAGACCGGTCCGCCCTGGAGAGCGCGCTACGCGAGGTCGTCCGCGCTCTGGACATCGTGGGCCTGGACGCCGGCTTCGATCGCGAGGATCCCCAGGCCCGGCGATCCGCCGTCTGGCGGGCTGTCGCCATCGCCCTGCGCAGCCTCGGCGGCTCGGACCGCGACCGTCTCCTGGACCTCGCCGTCTTCCCGGCGGAGGAGGATATCCCCTTGGCCGTCGTGCGGAATCTGTGGGGCCTTGGGACCATCGAAGCCCGGAAGCTCGGCAAGCGCCTGCGCGATCTCTCGCTCGTGAGCCTCGATCCGTGGGCCGGTACCCTCCGGCTGCACGCGGTGGTCGGCGGCTTCCTGCTGGGCCGGCGCCGTGGCGAGCTTTCCCTTCTTCAAGGCCGCCTGCTCGACGCGTGCCGGCCGGAGAGCGGCCGCTGGACGGACCTGCCGGAGGGGGAAACCTACCTCTGGCGTCACCTTGCCGGACACCTTCTCGCAGCCGGCCGGAGAGAGGAGCTCCGCGAGACGCTCCTCGACCTCTCCTTCCTGCGGGCCAAGCTGGAGGTGACGGGCATCCACTCCCTGATCGCCGACTTCGACCTGGCGACGGGCAAGGACGCCGATCTGAGCCTCGTCCGTGAAGCCCTTCGCCTCTCGGCCGGCGCACTCAGCGGAGATCCCGCCCAACTGGCGCCCCAGCTCCTCGGCCGTCTTCTCGACCGCCGCGAGCGCGCCCTTCAGCCGTTGCTGAGCGCCGCCCGGGCCTGGCGCGAGACGGCGTGGCTGAAGCCGCAGACCGCGAGCTTCGTCCGCCCCGGCGCTTCGGCTTCCGAAGAGGACGGTGCCGTCGCGCCCGCCACGCCGCGGAGCAAGGCGCCGATGGCGGTGTACGGCTTCCTCGCCGTTTCGGCCGATGGCCCCGCCCTGCGCGTGTGGGATCTGGAGACGAGCGAGACCTTGAACCGCCTCGAAGGCCATACCGCCGGCGTCACCGCCCTGGCCCTGGTCAATGGGCGGCAGGCCCTTTCCGGCGCCCGCGACAAGACCCTCCGCCTCTGGGACCTGAGCACCGGCAACGCCATCCGTACCTTCGAAGGGCACGGAGACTGGATCTCTGCGGTCACCGTGGTGGACGACACCCGTGCGCTCTCGGGAGCCTGCGACGGCACGATGCGCCTGTGGAACCTGGAGACCGGTGAAACGGTGCGCGCCTTCGAAAGCCACCGTCATGGCGTCACTGCCTTGTCCCTGGCGGACTCTCACCGCATCCTCTCCGCCTCCCAGGACGGCACCCTCCGTCTCTCGAACCTGGAGACGGGCAAGAGCCTGCGCACCCTCACCGGCCACACCGGCTGGGTCACAGCCATGGCCGTTCTCAACCCCCACCGTGCCGTCTCGGCAGCGCTCGACGGCACCCTGCGCCTCTGGGACCTGGATCGCGGCGAGCCCCTCGCCGTCCTCCACCTGGACGCCCCCGTCCGCACCCTCACCGCCGGACCCGACGGCCGCACCGTCTCCGCTGGCGACGACGCGGGAAGAACGCATCTCCTGGAGCTCGTCGAGCCCGAGTAGCGAGCAACGATTGCTCGTGCCAGAGCAACGACTGCTGGAGCTTGAGCAGCGACTGCTCGTGCACGAGCACTAGCTGCTGGAGCACGAGCAACGACTGCTGGTGCACGAGCAATGAGTGCTGGAGCACGAGCACTGGCTGCTCATGCACCAGCAACGGCTGACCGTAGCGAATACGACACAGTTCTTGAAGCCCTCTGTCCCGCAGACGGAATGGCCCGAGCCTCTCCGGCGGTCGGCATTACGACCGCTCTCCGAGGAGCTGGAGGTTTCGGAAAGACCGCCCTGGCTCAGGCGATCTGCTTTGCGGAAAGAGTCCGCCAGCATTATCCGGATGGAATTCTCTGGACGATCATGGGTGAGAATCTGGATTCGGAGGGCCGTGTCTCCCGCATTTTGGACCTCATTCGCTGGTGGACTGATAATGAGCCACCGGGATTCAAGGATCTCCAGGCGGCCGGAGCCAAGCTGCGGGAGATTTTGAATGGACGGAGGGTTCTCGTAGTCTTGGATGATGCCTGGTCTCCATCCGATGTAGTTCCGTTTCAGGGACTCGCCAATGGGGCCGCTCTTCTCATTACGACCCGAGACCGCCTGACCCTTCCCAGTGACTCTGTTCGGATCGACGTGGATGCGATGGCGTCCCCAGAGGCCGTGTCATTACTCCGCTCGGGATTGGCCGACGAGTCTCCCGAAGAATTCGCCTTCCTCGCCGCCAGGCTGGGAGAATGGCCCCTCCTCTTGAAGCTGGTCAACCGGCAATTACGAGAGCTGGTGAATCTGGACGGTCTCTCTATTTCGGACGCTCTCCAGGACATTGGGTCTGCTTTGGACTCCGAGGGGTTTTCGGCATTTGACCTGGATGACTCGGATTCACGCAATTCCGCGGCCTCGCGCACCATTCTTCTCAGCGTTCGCCGCCTGCCGGAGAGAGAACGGGAACTGTATTTCCAACTCGCAGTGTTTCCGGAGGACGTGGAGGTCCCGATCTCTATCCTCGAAGGCTATTGGGGACTCAGCCACTTCGCGACTCGAAAGCTCTGCGGCCGTCTGTCCGATCTCTCCCTGCTTCGCGACTTTGACGTGAAGGGTGGGACGATTCGGCTTCATGATGTCATCCGGAATGTCCTGATCGAGCAGACAGGAGATGGCACCTCCTCTCTTCATTCTCGGCTTCTGGATTCTCAACGACCTGTTAGTGACCGATGGGCGGATCTGGCCGATGAGAATCAGTATCTCTGGCGGAACCTTGCCGGCCATCTTCTAGCAGCCGATCGAATCGTCGAGGTTCGGGATCTGTTGGCCGATTTCTCTTTCCTGGAAGCGAAGCTCAAGACCACCGACATTAATGCCTTGATCTCGGACTATGCGGACTTGGCTGGAGAGGAGCAGGAGTTTCGGTTGATTCAGGATGCGCTCCGGCTCTCAGCTCATATTCTCGGTAGAGACAAGCTCAACTGGCTCCGCATTTACTCGGCCGCCTCCTTAACCAGATTGAGGAACACATTCAAAAACTGCTCGCCGGGGCAACGTTCCTGGCAAAGCGAATTCTGGCTACGTCCTAGAACGGCGAGCCTCACACCGCCTGGCGGGGCCTTGATCCGGGTATTGGAAGGACATTTAGGTGGAGTCAAGGCCGTGGCGGTGTTGGATAATCGACGGGTTGTCTCAGCCTCATCAGATAACGGGACGCTGCTGTGGCCGTGTTAGACAGTCGCCGCGCCGTTTCCGCCTCCGCCGATGGGACGCTACGAGTGTGGAACCTGGAGAGTGGTCAAACCCTAGAGACTCTTGAAGGACATACGGCTTCTGTTCGTGCCGTGGCGGTCTTGGATGGCGGTCGCGCTGTCTCCGCCTCCGCCGATGGGACGCTACGAGTGTGGAACCTGGAGAAGGAACGGACCCTAAAGACTCTGGAAGGACACACGGCTTCGATATTTGCCGTGGCGGTGTTGGACGGTCGCCGCGCCATCTCAGCCTCCTACGACGGGACGCTACGAGTATGGGACCTAGAAAGCGGACGAACCCTAAAGACCCTACACACGGAGTGGGCCCGTGTCGTAGCGGTGTTGGACGGTCGCCGCATCGTCTCCGCCTCCGATGATGGGACGCTACGAGTGTGGGACCTGGAGACGGAACGAACCCTAAAGACCCTGGAAGGACACACGGCTTCGATACTGGCCGTGGCGGTTCTGGACGGTCGCAACGCTATCTCCGCCTCCTACGATGGAACGCTACGAGTATGGGACTTGGAGAGCGGACAAACCCTAAAGACCCTACACACGGATTGGGCTCGCGTCGTAGCGGTGTTGGATGGTCGCCGCATTGTCTCGGCCTCCGACGACGAGAAGCTACGAGTGTGGAACCTGGAGAGGGAACGAACCCTAAAGACACTGGAAGGACACACGGATTGGGTCCATGCAGTGACGGTATTAGACGGCCGCCACGTCGTTTCCGCTTCCGACGACCGCACCCTTCGGGTTTGGGACCTTGAGAGCGGACAAACAGTCAAGATACTGGAAGGACATACGGATTCGGTCCGTGCCGTAGCGGTGTTGTCCAGCAGGATCGTGGTCTCTGCCGCCGACGATGGGACGCTGCGGGTATGGAACCTGGAGAGCGGAGAAGCGCTGGCGGTCATGAATCTAGATGCTCTGCCGACAGTGGTAGCAGTGAGCCCAGATGGCCGGATCGTGGTGGCCGGGGACCAGTCAGGGAAGGTGCACTTCTTCGATTGGGTGGTATCGGCCATCACTGCCCCAGATCGGAGGGCGCCATCTGGGGAATGAAGAACAGGAGGCAGACCTTTCAGTCACCTCTTGAATAGCCCAAAACCCCGCTCGCAAACCTATATCCGGCGGGGGGTTGCAAGATGAGACCTCTTTTTTCCGTTTATATAGGCGGAGGGAGAGCGCCGATTGGACGGCGATCTCGGTCCCGGGATCGCCCATGGCCAACCAACACGACAAGATCTTCAAGCAACTGCTGCACGCATTTCTCGACGACTTCCTGCGGCTCGTCGTGCCGGAGACGTTCGACCGGCTGGACCTGTCATCCCCCGAGTTTCTCGACAAGGAGCTGTTCGAGGGAGGTCCGCGCGGCCGGCGACGAGAGCTCGACCTGCTCGTCCGGGTCCACTCCGTCAGCGGACGGCCCGTGATGATTCACGTCGAGGTCGAGGCCCGGGCAAGCCCGGAGATGGAGGTACGGCTCCGGCGCTACCGCAACCAGATCCTGGCCCGCTACGACCTGCAGGTACTGACGATCCTGATCAACGTCAAGCGTGGCCGTCCGGGCGTCTGCCTGAAGTTGTGGGAGAACGACCTCGGTCCTGGGTTCTCGGAGCCCCAGTACGTTTCCTTCGGCCTCGCCGGCTGCCAGGCTGCAAAGTACTTGGCCCGCCCCGAGTCTCTGGCCTGGGCTCTCGCGGCCGTGATGGACCCCGGCCCGATGAGCCGCGCCGAGCTGAAGATGGCCTGCCTGCGGCGGATCGCGGGGTTACGGGGGCGGACCGATCCGTCCCGACTTGTCGATTGCGTCGAAAACTACTTACAATTGGATGCGCGAGAGTTTGCGGAGTTCGAGGCGCTTCACTCCCGCAGAGAGAACCAGGAGGTACGAACCGTGGCAATGACATGGTCAGAGAAGATCGCAGCCCAAGGCCGAGCCGAAGGAGAAGCCAGAGGAGAGGCCAAGGGAGTTCGGGAAATCCTTCTGTTGCAACTCGCCGAGAGGTTTGGACCTCTTCCGGACGGCGCGCGCCGCCAAGTCGAGGAGATTAGCTCACTCCAGCGCCTGACTCAGCTCGCCAAGCGGGTGCTGACCGCTCACTCCCTCGAAGAGATGGGCCTCGCTTAAAATTCTCTCCTCCCGGTCCCACCCGGGAATGTCGGCGTGCCGACATTCCCTCAACCATCACTTCACAGGTATCGCTTGAGGATCAGGCCGTGCGTTGACCTGAGCCCGTCGCTTTGCTAGTTTGCAACGCGACATGCAAAGTTCTGACCCATCGTTCGAAGAGCCCCTCATCGAGATCCGCCGCCGCATTGAAGAGCTGGAAGGCTATCCGGCAGGGAGCGGACACGAGAAGGAGCTGGACAGCCTTCGCACCGCTCTGCGCAAGAACACCTCCGAGATCTTCGGCAATCTCAATCGCTGGCAGAAGACGCTCGTCGCCCGGCATCAGGACCGGCCCTACACGCTGGACTACGTCGCGGCCCTGATGAACGACTGGGTGGAGATCCACGGCGACCGCGCCTTCGCGGACGATGCGGCCATCGTTTCCGGCCTCGCGGAGTTCCGCGGCCGGAGCGTCGCCGTCATCGGCCACCAGAAGGGGCGCGATACCAAGGAGAGAATCTGGCGCAACTTCGGCCAGCCCCGGCCGGAGGGGTACCGCAAGGCGCTGCGGGTGATGAAGATGGCGGAGAAGTTCCGCATCCCCGTCCTCACCTTCATCGACACCGCCGGCGCCTATCCAGGGCTCGACGCCGAGGAGAGGGGCCAGGCCGAGGCCATCGCGCGCAACCTTATCGAGATGGCCGAGCTCGAGGTGCCCATCGTGGTCACCGTCACCGGCGAGGGAGGAAGCGGCGGCGCCCTGGCTCTGGGTGTGGGCGATCGGGTGTTCATCCTGGAATATGCCACCTACTCCGTGATCTCCCCCGAGGGGTGCGCCGCCATCCTGTGGAAGGACCAGAACCGCAAGGCCGAGGCCGCCGAGGCCATGAAGCTCACGGCGCCCGACCTGCTCCAGCTGGGCGTGGTCGATGCCATCATCCCCGAGCCGCCGGGCGGCGCTCACACGGACGCCCTCGCCACCTGCCGGCGGGTGGGGGACGTGATCGAGGGCGCGCTCAAGGAGCTGGAACGCCTCGATACCCGCGACCTCCTCGCCCGCCGCTACCTGAAGTTCCGTGCCCTCGGGGCGTTCGACGAGGGATAACACGCTGACTTCTCCCGTGGAGTGGGTGGCCGCGCCGGTCCCGCCGGCCGCCGCCGGATTGGAACAGGCCGGCCTGCCGTCTTGGCTCGCCATCCTGCTGGCCCGGCGGGGCGTCGCCGATTCGGCCGGCGCCGACCGTTTCCTCAAGCCATCGCTCGATCAGCTTCACGATCCGTTCCTCCTCGCCGGCATGGAGGAGGCCGTCTGCCGCCTCGTGGATGCCCGCAACCGCGGCGAGAAGGTGGCGATCGTGGGGGATTACGACGTCGACGGCATCTCGGCCACGGCGCAGCTCCTCGCCGTCTTCGCCCGCTGTGGGGTGGAGGCGACTCCCATCCTGCCGAACCGGCTGCGCGAGGGCTATGGCTTCCAGCCGGTGCATGTGGAGCGGGCGCGGGAGCTCGGTTGCGGCCTGATTGTCACGGCCGATTGCGGCAGCTCCTCGGCCACGGCGGTCGAGGCGGCGCTGGCGGCCGGGATCGGCGTCGTCATCACGGACCACCATCTGCCCGGTTGTGAGCTGCCTGAAGGGGTGCTGCACATCAACCCGCGGCAGGCGTGCTGCACCTATCCCTTCCCGGATCTGGCGGCGGCGGGCCTCGCCCTCAAGCTGGCCCTGGCCTTGGCCGGGAGGTGTGGCAAGCCGGTCGACCCCGCGATCCTTCTGCGCATTGCCTGCCTTGGTACCATCGCCGACCTCGTCCCCCTGCATGGAGAGAACCGGGTGATCGCGGCTCTGGGGCTTGCGGCGATGGTCGATACGCGGTCCCTCGGCCTCAAGGCGCTCATCCAGCAGTCGGGGATGAAGCCGCCGTTCACCGCCGCGGACGTGGGCTTTCGCATTGGACCCCGGATCAACGCCGCCGGGAGGCTTCACGAGCCCGAGCGGGCGTTGGAGCTGCTCATGAGCCGCGACGCCGGGAGAGCCTTCGAGCTGGCTCAGGAGCTGGACGTCTGGAACCGCGAGCGGCAGACGGCTGAGATGCTGGTGGTGGAGGAGGCGAGGCAGCGGTTCGAGGCCCGCTCGCCGCTACCCCCCATCCTCGTCGAGTGGAGCGCGAGTTGGCACAAGGGGGTGGTGGGGGTCGCGGCCGGGCGGGTGGCCAAGGACTTCAATCGTCCTGTGATCCTGCTGTCCGTGGAGGGCGAGGCGGCCACGGGATCGGGACGTAGCGTGCCGGGTCTCGATCTGCACGGCTTTCTTTCGGGCTGGAAAGAGCGGATGACCCGCTTCGGCGGTCACACGCAGGCAGTGGGGCTGACGGCCGAGGTCGCTCGTCTGGAGGAGCTGCGCCAAGCCTGGGAGGTGGCGGGGGAGAGCTGGCCGGCGGAGCTGCTGGCCCAGCGGTATGAGTACGAGCTGCACCTGGAGCCTCGGGAGATCTCGGCGGCGCTCCTGGCGCAGCTCGGAGCGCTGGAGCCCTTCGGCCAGGGGAACGCCCGGCCTCTGGTGCGCACGGGTCCGCTCCGGCTTCACGGCGAGCCGCGGCTGTTCGGCAAGGGCCATCTCTCGGCGCGGGCGCGGGGAGAGGACGGCTCGGCCGTGGAGCTCGTGGGGTGGCGCTGGCAGGAAAGACTGGAAAATCTCCGCGGCCGCTTCGAGGTTCTGGCCTGCGTCGAGAACGATACCTATCGGGGTGGTCCGGTTCTTCGGCTGGTGGATTCCCGCCCGGCGTGAAGAAACAGCCCTCCAAGCCCATAGAATGCACTGACGATGGCACGTAAAGCGAAATCCTCCGTCGCGGGACTGCGCAAGCTGATGCTGGCGGTGCTCGCCGTGCTGTTGATCGGGGTCGGCGGGCTGTTCTGGTTCGGCAAGGCGGGCCAGCGCCGCCCCGAGAAGCCCCCGGCCATGGACCCGAAGAGCGCCGAGGCCGAAAAGGGGATGACCCTCATCGGCGAGGACTTCGACTACACCTTCACCGAGCGCGAGAAGCCGATCTTCCGCATCCGAGGCACGAGCGTCAAGGCGGACCGCCAGGGCATCATCTACCTCGACAACGTCGCCGTCACGCTCTACGACAAGCAGGGCCGGATCTTCCACGTCGAGAGCAAGAACGCGAGCTTCAACCGCGAGTCCAACGAAGGGCAGCTTCAGGGCGAGGTCTTTCTCAAGGGTCCGGACGAGCTGGAGCTGCGCACCGAGCATCTGGATCTCCAGGACAAGGGGAATCTGGTCTCCAGCCCCAGCGCGGTCGAGATCCGCTACCTCGGCAAGTACGTCGCCAACGCCGGCCGCATGGAGATCGACCTGGGAGAGCAGACCTACTCGTTGATGGGCGGCTCGCAGGTGCGGAGCATCGCCGGCATCGAGCCCGTGTTGCAGCTCAATGCCCAGCGCTTCGTCTTCGAGCGCACCAAGCACTGGATCCGCTGCGAAGGGGGAGCGAACATCCACCGCGGCGAGGACTGGCTGGCGGCGCAACGCATCTACGGCAACGTCGCCGACGACGAAAGCGGGCTCACCTTCGTCCACGCCATGTGGGACGTGAACGGCGAAACCCGCTCCGCCCTCCAGGCCGCGGCGGCGAAGCCGTCGAAAACCGCGGACCACACCAAGGTGAAGTTCAGCGGCAAGGAGCTTTCCGTCGTGCTCCAGCCGAAGGGTAACGAGCCCCGCTACGTGGCGCTCGAATCGCCGCTGGACGGACGAGCGAACCTGGAGTGGTCGAGCCCGGGCCTGGTTCGTACCCTGACGGCGAAGCGGCACATCGAGGGGACGCTCGAGAACAACGTGCTGAACGGGGCCCAGGCCTTCGGCAGCGTCGAGATCGTGGAGAACGCCCATTTGCCCGGCAAGCCGCCGGCGCAGCGGCAGGCGAACGGCCAGACGGCCCACGCCAGCTTCCGCCCCGATGGCCAACTCGCGACGGTGGAGCTGAATACCAACGTCGTCTACCGCGATGGCGACGTCACGGCCACCGGCAACCGGGGCAATCTCGACATGGATCAGGGCCGGGGCGAGTTCGTGGGCTCTCCCGTGGTGGTCAGCAGCGACCGCGGGCGCCTGGAGGCACCGCGGATGGTCTACAACACCGATACCCAGATCGTCAGCGCCCGCGATGGCGTCAAGGCCAAGCTCCAGAAGGTGGAGGAGACGGCGCTCGCCGGCTCGCCGCTGTCGCAAGGCGAGGGGCCGGTCAACGTCATCTCCCAGGAAGCCTTCTGGCGGCAGCAGCCGTCCTCGTTCGTCTTCCGCGGCGACGTCCGCGCCTGGCGGGGCGACAACGTCATTCTGGCGCCTGAGATCCGGGGCGACAAGGCGGCGGATCAGCTCGCGGCGACCGGCGGCGTCAAGACCATCTGGTACCCGACCGACCAGCAGGCCTCCCAGGCGGCGGGTAAGGCCTCTCAAGCCACGCCCGCGCCGGCTCCCAAGGCCGCCGCGACGACGACGGCTTCGGCCGCGCCGCGCCAGCCGGTGCAGGTGGTGGCGAACGAGATGACCTATGGGCAGAAGTCCGGCGTGCTGATCTACACCGGCAACGTACGGGTGGATCAGCAGGGCAAGACCCTGAGCTGCCAGAAGATGCAGGTGGACCTCGACGACAAGCGCCAGGCGAAGTCGATGGTCTGCACCGGCGACACCAAGATCAACGATCCGCAGGTCGGCCGCACCATCCTGGGCCAGCGCGCGGTCTACCATGTGGCCGACAAGCAGGTGGAGATGTTCGGCGATCCGGTGACCATGAAGGACAAGGAAGGCAACCAGATCCGCGGCAAGCGCGCGGTCTACGCCATGGACACGGGCAAGGTGGAAGTGAAGGGACAGGACCCGAACGCGCCCGTCGCGCCGGCGACGCCCGCCGTGACTCCAGCAGCCACTCCGGCGATCACTCCGGCCACGGCGCATCCTCCTGGGAGCGGCGGATGAAAGAGATGAAACCACAAGGCTTGGAGGAGGCCCAGAGGCTCTCGACCCACAACCTGCGCAAGGTGTATCGCGGGCGGGCGGTGGTGCAGAGCGTCTCGATCGACGTCGGCCCCGGCGAGATCGTGGGTCTGCTGGGGCCCAACGGCGCCGGCAAGACGACCACGTTCTACATGGTGGTGGGCCTGACCCCGCCGGACTCGGGAACGGTGCTCCTGGGCGACGAGGACATCACGGATCTGCCCATGTATCTGCGGGCACAGCGCGGCATCAGCTATCTTCCCCAGGAGCCTTCGGTGTTCCGCCGCCTCTCCGTGGAGGACAACCTGCGGGCCATCTTCGAGACCCTCGATCTCTCGCACGCCGAGCAGGAACGGCGCATCGACCAGCTCATCACCGACCTCGGTCTGGTCAAGGTACGCAAGACCAAAGGGGTCCTGCTGTCGGGTGGCGAGAGGCGTCGTGTGGAGATCGCCCGCGCGCTGGTCATCAACCCGTGGTATATCCTCCTGGACGAGCCGTTCGCGGGAATCGACCCTATCGCCGTGCTCGACATCCAGGGGATCGTGCGGCACCTCAAATCGATGGGCATCGGAATCCTCATCACCGACCATAACGTGCGGGAAACATTGAAAATAACGGATCGGGCCTATATCATCAACAATGGCGAAATCCTGCGCTCCGGCACACCGCTCGAGCTCTCCACCGATCCACAGGTCCGGAAAATCTATCTCGGCGAAGACTTCACTCTGTAGGACTGGTCCTGAATGGCGTTAGAGCAAAAACTTTCCCTGAGGCTGTCCCAGAAGCTGGTGATGACGCCTTCTTTGCAGCAGGCGATCAAGCTGCTGCAGATGACCCGTATGGAGCTGGATACGCTCCTCACCCAGGAGCTGGTGGAAAACCCGATCCTCGAAGAGGCGACGGAAGCCGAGAGCGCCGAAGAGGAGGTTCCCCGCGAGGAGGCTCCGCAGGAGCAGCCGGCCACCACCGAGACCCTGGACCACGCCGAGTCGATGGAGAACATCGATCTCGACGCCTACTTCGGCGACTACTGGGAGGGCTCCGGCACCTCCTCCATGATGGAGGAGCGCGACGAGCCGCCCATCGAGAACAGCCTCTCCCGCGAGCCCGACCTCTACGACCATCTCCTCTGGCAGCTCCACATGGCGGACGTCGCGCCGCGCCAGCGGGAGATCGCCGAGCTGATCATCGGCAACCTCGATCCCGACGGCTTCCTCGTCGCCACCCCCGAAGAGATCCGGGAGATGGGGGATCAGGCGGGGGAGGAGCGCGCCTACACCCTCGAAGAGGTGCTCGCGGCGCTCGCCCTCATCCGCAGCCTCGATCCGCCGGGCGTCGCCTGCGCCAATCTCCAGGAAAGCCTGCTGCTCCAGATGGACGTCCAGGGGGTACCGGCGGACAACCTTGCCCGGCGCATGCTCTTCGAGGCCTGGGACCTTTTCCTGCGGCGGCAGTTTCCGGCGGTGGCCAAGAAGCTTGGCGTCGAGCTGGCCGAGCTCGAGGAAGCGCTCGAGCTGATCAAGACTCTGGAGACGAAACCCGGCCGGCGGTTCAGCACCGACCGTCCCCACTACATCGAGCCGGATGTCTTCGTGCGGCGAGTGGGCGACGAGTACGTCATCCAGCTCAACGACGACGGCCTTCCCCGTCTGCGGGTCAGCCGCGCCTACCGGCGGATGCTTCAGACCATGCGCAGCGAGGGGCGCCAGAGCGAGGCCCAGGCCTTCATCAAGGACAAGATCCGCTCGGCGGTCTGGCTGATCAAGAGCCTCGATCAGCGCCAGCGCACGATCTACAAGGTGGCGGCGTCGATCGTCCGCCAGCAGAACGAGTTCCTGGACAAGGGCATCGAGAACCTGCGGCCCATGGTGCTGCGCGACGTGGCCGAAGACATCGGCATGCACGAGTCGACGGTCAGCCGGGTGGTCTCCAACAAGTACATCCACACCCACCGCGGCCTGTTCCCGATGAAGTTCTTCTTCCACAGCGGCATTGACCGGGAGTACGGCGACAACATCTCCTCGCTGACCGTCAAGCGCAAGATCGAGCAGCTCATCCAGTCCGAGGATCCCAAGCGCCCGCTGTCCGACAGCGAGCTGATGCGGATCCTGAACCGCGAAGGGATCCAGATCGCCCGCCGGACCGTGGCGAAGTACCGCGACGAGCTGAGCATCCCCTCGTCCACGGACCGCAAGCAGATCTTCTGAGGGTGTGAGGCCGGAGATGCGCCTCGGATCGCTGGCAAGGCCGGAGCTGATCTTTCCCGACCTCCCCGGAACGGACCCCGCGGGGGTGTTGCATGCTTTCGCCGAGCGCATCGCGGGCCAAGGTCTGACGCCGAACGCCGTCGACCTGTACCAGAAGCTGTTGGAGCGCGAGCAGCTCGGTTCGACGGGGATCGGCGCCGGCATCGCCATTCCGCACTGCAAGCTCTCGGGGCTGAAGCGCGGAGTGCTGGCGATCGGGCTGGTGCCGCAGGGGGTGGACTTCGGAGCGGCGGACGGCCAGGCGGTCAAGGCCTTCTTCCTCATCGTTTCGCCCAGTGAGTCGCCGTCCGAGCATCTCCAGGTGCTCTCCGCGATCTCACGCTGGATCAAGGCGGACCGCCATGCCGAGCAGCTTCTCGCGCTGCACGACGCGGATGCGGTCTACGACTTCCTCCAGGAGGAGGGGGGCTGATGATGGCCGAGGGAAGCGAACGAACCGAGCAGACCGGTGGCAGGGTGGGAGTCGCCGAGCTCCTGGGAGAGGAGCTGGCCTACCTGCGCCTCAAGGTGCTCTCCGGCGAGAAGCACCTCGACAATCTCATCACCCACCCACGGGTGCAGAAACCGGGGCTCGCCTTCGCCGGCTACTATGCCTACATCAAGCCCGGCCGCGTCCAGATCATCGGCGAAAGCGAGACCGAGTACCTGAAGACCCTGGGCGAGGAGGAGCGTGAGGACCGGCTGCAGCAGATCACCGCGCTGCCCGTGCCGGTGTTCGTCATCACCAAGGGGCTCGCACCGCTCCCCGGTTTCCTCTCCCTCTGCCAGAGCCGTGAGCTGCCGGTGCTCTCCTCGCCATCCCTCTCTTCGACGGTGATCAAGGGGATCAGCTACTTCCTGGAGGATCACCTCGTCCCCTCGACCTCCCTGCATGGCGTGCTGCTGGAGATCTACGGCCTTGGCGTGCTGCTGATCGGCGAGAGCGGGGTGGGCAAGAGCGAGTCCGCCCTCGACCTCATCACCCGCGGCCACAGCCTGGTGGCCGACGACAAGGTGATGGCCAAGCGCTATCCCAACGGCGAGTTGGTCGGCTACAGCGAGGGCCCCTTGAGGCACCATATGGAGTTGAGGGGAATCGGAATCATCAACGTTCAGGATCTCTTCGGCCTCGCCTCGGTGCGCGAGCGGACGACCATCGACCTGGTCATCGAGCTGGAGCATTGGCGCGACGGTCAGGCCTATGACCGGCTGGGTCTCGACGAGTCGCTCTATCAGATTCTGGACACGCCCTGTCCCTATATCCGCATGCCCGTCGCCCTGGGGCGAAACATCAGCATCCTGGTAGAGATCGCGGCACGCAATCACGTGTTGAAGCTTCAGGGCCACCATTCCGCCCGGGAGTTCGCGCGGAAACTCGAGGCCCAGCTTGAGCGCAGCCGAAAAACCCCCTTCCGGTAAAGCCCGGCTCGCCGTCATCACGGGCCTTTCGGGCTCCGGCAAGAGCATCGTCGCCAAGTGCTTCGAGGACCTTTCGTACTACACGGTCGACAACCTGCCGCTGCCGCTGCTGCGCCTCTTCCTGGACAACCCGCTGGAGCTCGTGGCAGGGCATGACCGCATCGCCGTGGTCACCGACGTGCGGGCCCCCGGCTTCGCCGAGGAGTTTCCGCGCCTCTTCGCCGAGATCGACCGCGAACGGATCGAGCCGACCCTGCTCTTCCTCGAAGCCTCCGACGAGGTCCTGGTGCGGCGTTTCTCCGAGACCCGCCGCCCACACCCGCTGGCTCCGGACCGCCACGTCGTCGAGGGCATTCAGCGCGAGCGGGAGATCCTGGGTGAGCTGCGGTCACGGGCGGACCGGGTCTTCGACACCAGCGAGTGGTCGATCCATGAGATCCGCAATCAGGTCTACCGTGAGTTCGCTCCCAACCCCGGCGAGGAGCCGGGAATGGTGGTGTCCCTCGTGTCCTTTGGCTTCAAGCACGGCATTCCCCAAGGCACCGACCTCCTCTTCGACGTACGATTCCTGCCCAACCCGCACTTCGTGCCCGGTCTGCGCGAGCGCACCGGCCAGGACGCCGAAGTGCTGGATTATCTGGAACGGCAGCCGGACTTCCAGGAACTGGTGATACGGTTGACCGACCTGTTGGCGTATCTCCTGCCGCGCTACCGGCGCGAGAACCGTAGCTACCTCTCGGTGGCGATCGGCTGCACCGGCGGGCGGCACCGGTCGGTGGCAATCTGCGAGCGGTTGCGCAGTGTTCTGGAGGAGCGAGGCTGGCCGGCACGAGTCATCCACCGGGATATCGCCCGGTAGATTTTCCGTAATCGACCCTATTCGAGTCGCGATGGAATCGGCGAGGTAGAGCGGCACGTTACCAACCCAGCGGCCCGGCGAAATCCGGAACGCGTTCGTACATTCGCAAACGATGATTGGCAGACTGATTTTGACTCATGGCGGGCTGGCCCGGGAGCTCCTGGCGGCGGCCAACGTCATCTCCGGCCACCTCTCGAGCTTCGAGGCTCTCTCGCTCGACTGGAGCGACGGCTTCGAAGACGCCCGCGCCAAGGTCGCTGCCGCGCTGGAGCGGCTCGACCAGGGACAAGGCGTCCTGATTCTGACCGATATCTACGGCGGAACGCCCTGCAACATCGCCATGACTTTCTATCAGCCGGGGAAGGTCGAGGTTCTGACCGGCGTCAATCTGCCGATGGTCGTGAAGCTGGCCTGCTGGGCGGGTAGCCAGGAGGGGACGGTTTCCGATCTGTCCCGAGCGCTCCAGGCCAAGGGGCAGAGGAGCATCTGTCTGGCGGGTGATCTGGTGCTGAAGGGAAAATGCATGGACGCGGGAATGGTTCCGATGGCACCGATTGGAGCGATTGAGACGATGGGGACGAAGAAGGAATGATCGAGCGAGAGACAGAGATCATCAACCGCCTCGGTCTGCACGCGCGAGCGGCAGCCAAGCTCGTGCACACCGCGGGTGGGTTCCAGAGCCGGGTGACGGTGGAGAAGGACGGCGAGGAAGTCGACGCCAAGAGCATCCTCGGTATCTTGTTGCTGGCCGCCAGCCAGGGGACCCAGGTGATGATCCGTTGCGATGGCGACGACGAAGAGAACGCCATGCGCGCGGTGACCGAGCTGATCGCCAACCGCTTCGACGAAGAGACCTGAACGAGGAGATCTCAATGCCAGCCGCCGAAATGCAGATCCTGCAGGGTATGGGGGTGTCCTCAGGGATAGCCATCGGCCGCGCCGTGTGCCTCGAGACCCGGGGTCCGGACGTCTTTCGATTCCACATCGCCGAAGATCAGGTTGAGACCGAGGTCGCCCGCCTGCACGAGGGCGCGAGCCTTGCCAAGACCGAGCTGCGGCGAGTCCGCGCTCGGGCCGAGGAGGATCTCGGCAACGACCTCGCGGCGATCTTCGACGCCCACGTGCTGCTGCTCTCCGACCGCCACTTCCTGGGCCGCGTGGAGGAGCGCATCCGCACCCACCACGTCAATGCCGAGTGGGCCGTGCACAAGACCGCCGAGGAGCTCGACGACCGCTTCGCCCACATGGACGACACCTATCTGCGCGAGCGGAGCGAGGATCTGACGGACGTCAGCCGGCATCTGCTGCGCAGCCTTCAGGGCATCGCCCACCACGATCTTTCCATGATGCCGGACGACATCGTCATCGTGGCCGACGACCTCACTCCCTCGGACGCCGTCCGGCTCGGGCGAGAGCGGGTCATCGGCTTCGCGATCGAGAGCGGCGGCCGCACCTCGCACACCACCATCATCGCCCGCTCGCTCAACCTCCCCGCGGTGGCTGGCCTGGTCGGGGTGATGAGCCTGATGTGCGATGAAGCCCCGATCATCGTGGACGGCGAAACGGGCACGGTCATCCTTCATCCTGACCCGCCGACCCTTCAGCGCTACCAGGCCCGCAAGGCCGAGATCCTGCGCCGCGACCGCGATCTGCTGGCTACCCGCGAGCTCGCGGCGGTGACCCGCGACGGCGTCGAGATCGCCCTGATGGCGAACATCGACCTGCCCGAAGAGGTGGACGAGGTCGCTCTGTTCGGCGCCGCCGGCGTCGGCCTCTATCGCAGCGAGTTCCTCTACATCGAGAAGAGCCCGCGCCTGCCCACCGAGGACGAGCACGTCCAGATCTATCGCCGGCTGATCGAGCTGGCCGCACCTCACCCGGCCATCATCCGTACCTACGATCTGGGAGGGCGCAAGCTCGCTCGCGAGATGATGGCGACGGCGGAGGAGAACCCGGTGCTCGGGCTGCGGGGAATTCGCCTGACCCTCGCCCGTACCGAGATCTTCCGCAGCCAAATTCGCGCGCTCTTCCGTGCCGGCCTGTTCGGCGACCTTTGGGTCATGCTACCCATGGTGAGCACGGTGGAGGAGGTGCGCCGCTTCCGCGCCTTCGCCGACGAAGTCATGGCCGACATGACGCGCGAGGGCGTTCCGTTCCGCCGCGACATCCGGCTGGGAGTGATGATCGAGGTGCCGGCCGCGGCCATGATCGCCGACCTGCTGGCACGCGAGGCGGACTTCTTCTCGATCGGCACCAACGACCTCATCCAGTACTCGATCGCCGTCGACCGCAACAACGAGCACGTGGCGAGCCTCTACCAGCCCCTTCATCCCGCGATTCTTCGCATGTTACGCTTCGTCATCGACAGCGCGAGGGCGGCGGGCATCGAGGTCGGGCTCTGCGGCGAAATGGCCGCCGACCCTCGGTACGCGATGCTGCTGGTCGGCCTTGGGCTGCGGCGGCTCTCGATGAGCCCGCGGTTGATTCCCGAGGTCAAGACCTGGCTGCGCGAATCGACCGCGGCGGATCTCGCGGATCTCGCGGCGAGTTGCATGGGATACAGCACGGCGGCTGAAGTCCAAGAGAATCTGGACCGGCATTTCGCGTGCGCTCTTTCGGCAGTGCCGCCAGTGACGGCAAACTAAGAGGAACCTCCGGATGCACTTTCCTATTCGCCGAGTCGACAAGCCCTGGGGCTACGAGCTGATCTTCGCCCATACCGACCGCTACGTGGGAAAGATCCTGCACGTCGACGCCGGCCACGCCCTGTCGCTTCAGTACCATGACGTCAAAGACGAGACGCTCTACATGACCGAAGGCGAGGTCGAGCTGGTCGTCGAGGAGAATGGCGCCCTCGTGAGCCGGACCCTGAGGGGGGGCGACTCGTATCACATCACCCCGGGCACCCGGCATCGCATGGTTGCAGGGGCGAACGGCTGCGACATCATTGAGGTCTCCACCCCTGAGCTCGACGACGTCGTGAGATTGGAGGACCGTTATGGCCGGACGTAATACACCTTTGGGCCGACTGGCGGGGAGTCTTTTGCTGATGGTGGCGGGTGTAGGTTGTCGTGGTACGCCTCCGCCGGTCTCCCGCGCCGAACAAACCCCGCAAGCCACTCCTGCCGTAGCCTCCACCCCTTCCCCCGCTCCCTCCGTCTCCTCACCGGTCTCGCCGACGCTCAAGGATCCCAGCCGCGACGATGCGCCGGTCGTGGTCGACGTGGGCGTAGACGACAGCAACGTGCCCAAGACCCTCGTCGAAGCAGCCCGCGCTGAGCGCGAGCGCCGCGCCCAGGTGGGAGCTCCCGCCAACATCGTCATCACCGACAAGAATATTCACCAGTATGCCGCTAAGGGTCAGATCACCGTGGCGGATCCGAAAGAGAAGAAGAAGGGGGCTCCGCCGTCCGCCGAGGTGGAGTCGGCGGAGAAGCTCCTTCGCGATGAGAAGTACTGGCGCGGCCACGCTCTGGACATCCGGCTACGCTGGCGCGCGGCAACCGACGAGATCAAGCGGCTGGAGCAGCGATCCGTCGAGTTGCGGCAACGCTTTTACTCCGAGAACGACTCTTTCGTGCGCGACAATCAGATCAAGGTGGAGTGGGACCGGGTGACCGACCGCCTGCAGAAGGCTCGCGCCGAAGCCGAGGCCGCCAGCCAGGAGCTTGTCGCGTTTTTGGAAGAGGGGAGGCGTGCCAATGCTCTTCCGGGCTGGCTGCGGGAGGGAGAAGAGCAGGAACCGCCACCGCTGCCGGTCAAGAAGAAGGGGCTGCCACCACCCCAGTCCATCGATCCCCCTGTGCTGAACGACAACGGCGGGCACGGCTGATGGGAGCGCCTAGCCGTCCTCGCCGCTTCTTTATCGAGACGTGGGGCTGCCAGATGAACGAGCTGGACAGCCAGCGCATGGCTGGCCAGCTCATGCAGCAGGGCATCCTGCCGACCCGAGAGCCGGGCGAGGCGGACCTTATCCTCCTCAACTCTTGCAGCGTGCGGGAGAAGGCCGAGCAGAAGGTGTACTCGCGGCTGGGGGAGTACCGGCAGCTCAAGAAGGATGGCCGGGACCTCCTGATCGGCCTCTGCGGCTGCGTGGCCCAGCAAGAGGGAGAGCGGGCCTTGGCGCGGGTTCCGGACCTCGACTTCGTGCTCGGGCCGGCCCGCGTGAGCGAGCTTCAGGATGTGCTGGCTCGCCGGCGTGCCGGCGAGCGAGTGGTGGCCACCGGATTTCCCGAGCAACGATCCTACGACATCGATTCCATCTCACGTCAGGGTGAGTACAAAGGGATGGTGACGATCATCGAGGGCTGCAACAAGGTCTGCACCTTCTGCATCGTCCCCCAGACCCGTGGTCCCGAGCGCAGCCGGCCGCTGGCGGAGATCGTGCGCGAGGTTCGCCACCTCCTCGACTACGGCTTCCAGGAGATCGAGCTTCTGGGCCAAACGGTGAACCACTGGCGCGAGCCCGGAGGGGATCTCGACTTTGCCGACCTGCTGGCCGTGATCTCCGATCTACCGGGGTTGGAGCGCCTGCGCTTCGTCACCTCCTACCCGCGGGATTTCACGCCTCGGATGGTGGAGCAGATGGGGAAGCACGCCAACATCTGCCCCTATCTGCACCTGCCCGTCCAGTCTGGCGCCGACTCGGTTCTGCGCCGCATGGGCCGGGGATATACCCGGCGCGAATACCTGGACTTGGTGGCCCAGCTCCGGCGGGCCCGCCCCGATCTCTCGCTCTCGACCGACCTGATCGTCGGCTTCCCCGGAGAGACCGAGGAGGAGTTCCGGCTCACACTGGATTTGGTGGAGGAGGTCCGCTTCTCGGCGGTTTTTGCCTTCACCTACTCTCCTCGTCCAGGTACGGCGGCTCCTCGGCTGGGAAACGCCGTTGAGGCGGGCTTGGCGTCCGAGCGTCTGCAACGCCTCTTCGCGGCGCAGGAGACGATCCAGGGCGAGATCAATGCCACTCTGTTGGGCCGGGAGATGGAGGTTCTGGTCACGGGGTGGGGAAAGCGGCCGGGGACCCAGGTGGGACGCACCTCCTGTCACCGAGTGATTACCTTCGAGACCGGTTCCGAGCCCATCGCCTTGGGCGGCGTCACTCGCGTCGAAGTGGGGGAGACCTTCGCGTACGGTCTCCGCGGGTGCCGTCTCGACGTTCCTGCCGGACTTTCAGCGACCTGATCTCCCGTCTTTCCGCTCTCTTTCCAGAGCGCCGCGGTTTGCCTTGACCTGGCGTCACGGCGCGCCCACAATACCGGCATGAGCACCCCCGATGAAGAGCTCCAGGTCGAAATCAAGGGCCTGATGTTGGACCCCTCGTCCAATGTCCCGATCGTCATCCTGCGCGACATCCAGAGCCAGATGTTCCTGCCGATCTGGATTGGGGTCTTCGAAGCCAACGCCATCGCCCTCCGCTTGGAGGGCGTCGAACCGCCGCGCCCCATGACTCACGACCTATTGCGATCCTTCCTGGAGCAGTTGGGCGGGAGAGTGGAGAAGATCGTCATCTCCGATCTGCGGGAGAGTACGTTCTTCGCCGTGATTCACGTCCGCAATCAGGAAGCTGCTCTCACGATTGATGCCCGGCCCAGCGATGCCATCGCCCTGGCGCTACGTACCGAATCACCGATCTTCGTCCTGCGCACCGTCCTCGACAAGGCGCAGGCCGTCGACTTGGCCACCGACGCCAGCGACGAGGAGAAGCTCAAGAAGTGGCTGGAGGAGATCAGCCCGGATGAGCTGGCAAAGTGGACGATGTGACCTCGTGCCCAAGGTTGTTTTTGGCTCCTTGGTGCAGCGCAAGTATCGGTAGATCAGTCATTTGCTCGCGATGTCGGCGCGCCGACATCACCTCCTCTCACCTTGACCTGTCCCAGGCCTTTCCTTAGACTGCGCGCGCCTATGATCATCGCCATCGCCAATCAGAAAGGTGGGGTCGGAAAGACCACGACCGCCATCAACCTCGCCGCCGCCCTGGCCAGCAAGGGGATGAAGACCCTCTTGGTGGACCTCGACCCGCAGGCGAACAGTTCCATGTCCTTCCTCGACATCCACGAGCTGACCACATCCATCTACGACGCCCTCACGGAAGAGAACATCCATATCCCAGACATCATCCGTCCGGCGGCCAAGCTCGACAATCTGTTCATCGCCCCCTCGACCATCGCGTTGGCGAAGATCGAGGCCAAGCTCATCGGTGAGCTCGACAGCCACTATCGGCTCAAGGACGAGATCCAGAGGATCCAGGACGAGTACGCTTACGTCATCATCGATACACCCCCTACCTTGGGAATCATCACCGTCAACGCCCTGGTGGCGGCCACCCACGTTCTGATTCCTATCCAGGCGAGCTACTTCGCCCTGGAGGGCACTGACGATCTGCTGGAAACGGTGGACAAGATCAAGGTCCGAGCCAACCCTCAGCTCCAGATTCTGGGAGCCTTGATCACGATGTACGACAAAAGGACCACCCTGGCCAAGGACATCTACGAGCAGATTCAGCGGGTCTTCGGGGCGAAGGTCTTCGAAACGGTGATCACGAAAAGCGTCCGGCTCGAGGAGAGTCCGGCCTACCGGGAGTCGATTTTCACTTTCGCGCCACGCTCCACAGGTGCCTATGAGTACTATCGACTTTCGGAGGAGGTGTTGAGCCGTGTCTGATCCCATCGCCCGGAAACGTGGCCTGCCAGTGCGCGTGAAGATGCGCCACGATAATCATTTCGTCGAGGAGCTCACGGCCCGTCATGAGACTCCCATCGGCAAGATGATTCCATTGTCGGCCATCGAACCTGATCCTGGCCAGCCACGCACGACCATGGGAGACCTCGACGACCTGGTGCTTTCGATCCGTGACAAGGGAGTGCTGGAGCCTATTCTCGTGCGGCCCTGGCCGGGCGGGGACGATGCCGGCGGTCCCTCCGGCGTTCTCTATCGCATCATCTCCGGCGAACGGCGCTACCGGGCCGCGCAGGAGGTTGGACTCTACGAGGTGCCGGCCATCGAGATGGACGTCACCAATGAGGAAGCTCTCGAGATCGCCCTGATCGAGAACCTCCAGCGCAAAGACCTAACCCCTTTCGAAGAAGCCGAAGGGTATCGCATGCTGGCCGAGGCCCACCAGTACACCCATGAAGAGATCGCCGAGGCGGTCGGCAAGTCTCGCACCGTGATTACCGAGAGTTTCTCTTTGCTTCAGATTCCGGCCAGGGTACGCGATACGGTTCAGGCCTTGGGTATCACTTCGAAGTCGCTGCTGCTGGAGGTGCTCAAGGCCGGTTCGGAGGCGGAGATGATCGAGCTCCTCGAAGAGGTGGCGCGGCGTGGGTTGAACCGGGACGATCTGCGCCAACGCCTGCGGCGTAGCGAAAAGGGAGGCAAGTCCAGCCGCCGGAAGCCCTATGTGTTCCGCTTCAAATCTCCAGACCGGAGCTTCAGTCTGTCACTGGCATTCCGCCAGAGCGAAGTCGACAAAGTCGATCTCATCCAAGCCCTCGAACAGATCCTCGCCGACCTGCGGCTGGACACCAAGTAAATTCCCCGGATCCCCGAGCGAGGTCTCGGGTTGTCCTCGCCGGGCTACCCAGAGCCGGCATTTCTCCCTACGCGAACAGTCTGGTAAGGCAGATTATGTTGCTCATGAACGCGGCGAATCCGCAGGCGGACGCGCGACTACCGTTTACTCTGCCGCCCACTCGGCGGCCAGATCCTCGTCCTCCGCCAAGCGCAACCTGACGAGTTGGACTCCCTCCGGCAATTCGCCCACAAGCTGCCCGTGGATCCAGCGAACGAGGTTCTCGCTCGTCGGGATCGCCTCGCCCGCCCCGAACTCCGGCAGCGCCACGTTGAGATGCTGGTGGTCCAGCCGCTCGACCACCTTCTCCCTGACGAGTCCGTCGAGCTGGCCGAGGTCGATGACGAAGCCGGTCTCCGGATCGATCTCTCCTTGAACGCCGATCCACAGGCGGTAGTTGTGTCCATGTCCAGGCAAGTTGGCGCACTTGCCGAACCGTCTCCGGTTCTCTTCCTCGCTCCAGTCAGGACGGCGGTACAGGTGGCTGGCGCTGAACCGGTAGCGGCGCTCCAGAACGATCTTCATGCTTCTTCCTCCCAATTTCGGCGAACTTTTGAGGACATTCGGCGGATGCCCGCCCGGCCCCATATAATGCGCCCGTGCGCCGCCGGCTGAACCAATACATCATCACCGAGATCCTTGGCCCCCTGGGCCTGGGCTTCCTGGTCTACACCTTCATCCTGCTCATCCGCTTTCTGTTCCAGTCGGCGGAGATGATCATCCGGCGCGGGCTGCCGGTGTCCATCGTCGGTCGGCTCTTGATATTGACCCTGCCCAACATCGTCGTCCTCACGCTGCCGATGTCGCTGCTCTTCGGTACCCTGATCGCCGTCGGCCGGCTGTCGTCGGATAGCGAGCTGATCGCCATGCGGGCCTGCGGCATCAGCCTGCTGACTCTCTACAGGCCGATCTTTCTGCTCTCCGGCCTCGCCACCTTGCTCAACATGGCGCTCATGATCTATGTGCTGCCCTGGGGCAATCATGCCCTCCAGGAGCTGCGGCTCGAGATCACGACCCAGAGCGTCGCGCAACAGATCGAGCCGCGGGTCTTCTATGAGGAATGGGAAGGCAAGGTGGTGTACGTCTTCGAGGTGCCCCAGGGGAGCAAGCGCTGGAAGGGCGTCTTCCTCGCCGAGTCCATCCCTTCGAGCGCCAACAACCAGATCACCACCGCCGACTGGGGCGAGGTTCTCGTCGACAAGGCCGGCGAGCGGGTCGTCCTGCGCCTCTACAATGCCGTCCGCCATAAAGTCGACCTCAACGCGCCGGACCGCTACGAGGTCAGCCGGCATAAGCGGCTCGACCTGATTCTCGACGACCAGTTCGCGACCGAGCAACGAGCCAAGCTCTCGATCTCCAAAGGGATCCGCGAGATGACTCTCAAGGAGCTCAAGGAGCAGCGCGACGACCCGGCAAGCTCCTCCGAGCAGCGAAACCTGGCTCAGGTCGAGATCCATAAGAAGTTCTCCATCCCCGTCGCCTGCCTAGTCTTCGGGCTCTTTGCTCTGCCGCTGGGGATCAACAACCGGCGTGGCGGCAAAGCCTCGGGCTTCGCCCTCTCGATCGGCGTCCTCATCCTCTATTACATTCTGCTCAATAACGGCGAGGAGTATGCGCGCTTCGGTAAGATGCCCCCCTGGCTCGGCATGTGGCTGCCCAACATTCTCCTGGCGGTTGCCGGCTTCTTTCTTCTGGTGCGGCGCAATCGCGACAAGAGCCTTCTGGTCAGCCGCATCGACCGCTGGGTACGCCAGGACCTCTGGAGTGCCATTCAGCGCCTTCGCGGCCTGACTCTGGCGCGGCGCAAGGAGCGGCAGGAGAAACGCGCGGAACGGGAGCGCCAGCGCGAGGCCGAGGAGCAGGCACGGCGGGAGAGCCGCGGCCGGCGGGTGGTGCTCCTCCTCCCCCGCCCGCGGATCGTCTTTCCCAACATCCTGGACCGCTATGTGGTCCGCATGTTCACCATGATCTTCTCGCTGGTGGTGCTGTCCGGCATCTCGCTCTTCGTGATCTTCGATCTCAGCGAGAACGTCGACGACATCCTGAAGAACAAGGTGGCCACCGGTATCGTCCTGAATTACTACAAGTATCTTTCGCTCCAGATGTTCTACGACATCGCGCCGATCATCGTGCTGGTGACGACGCTGATGACCTTCAGCCTTCTTGCCCGTACCAACGAGATTACCGCCTGCAAAGCCCTCGGCTTGAGCCTTTACCGCCTGGCGCTGCCGGCCCTCGCCGCGGCGTTGCTCGTCAGCTCGTTCTCGGGTTATCTGGAGTCCTCCGTGCTGCCGGCCTCGAATGAGAAAGTGGCGAAGCTCAAGGACCAGATTCGGGGCAAACCGACGGCGAGGACGTATCGGCGGGCGGACCACCAGTGGCTGTTCGGCCAGGGGCGGTACATCTACAACTATCTGCACTACGACCCGCAGCAGCCGAGTCTGCAACGGTTGCAGGTCTTCGATTTCGACGCACGCCACCGGCTCACTCGCCGGCTCTACACCGACAACGCGCGGTACATCGGCGGCGGCTGGCTCTTCAACGACGGCTGGATCCGAGCCTTCGACAGCGTCGAGGTGACCGGCTACAAGCGCTTCCAGAAGCCCATGGTCGAGGCGCATTTCGAAACCCCGGACTATTTCGACTCCGAGATCCGCCCCCCTGACCAGATGCGCTACGGCGAGCTCAAGAACTACATCCAGGAGCTCAAGGAGAGCGGTCAACCGGTGCCTGAGCTCCAGGTCGAGCTCGAGAACAAGATCGCGTTCCCCATCGTCTCGCTGATCATGGCCCTCGTGGCGCTCCCCTTCTCCTTTCGGCTCGGGCGCCAGGGAGCGCTCTATGGCATTGGGATTTCGGTGGTCCTGGGTATGGTCTTCATGGCCATCTTCGCCTTCTTTATCAAGATGGGCGAGGCCGGAGCCCTGCCGCCCCTTGTGGCGGTCTGGAGCCCAGGAGCAGTCTTCGCCCTGCTCTCGGGTTACCTCTTTCTGGGCGTCAAGACTTAAGAAGCGCGGCCACGCCGCTGGGATCTGCCGCCTTAAGGATAGGCGGAGAACCGCAGGTCTGGATTGTTGCGGGCTTTCTTCAGGAACTCTGAGACCTGACGGACAAGGCCGGCTCCAACCTGCTCCTGGCGCGCGGCGCTACAGAGAGCCAGGACTGCCGCCAGAGCTTCCCGATGCGTGTTCCGGGACTGGAAGATCGCCAAAGTTTCCTCGGTGACTCGCAAGAGGTCGGCCCTTCTGCCCTGAGCGACGTAGACGCCCGCGAGATCGAGTGAGGCCAGCGCGGCTTCGTAATCTAGACCGATTCCGGCGTAAGCCTCCCGCACTTCCCGGAACGCCGCTTCCGCCTGATCGTGCCGTTGCAGGCCGGCGGCCACCAAGCCTTCCACCCAGCGTAGCTTGAGGAGGTTCATGCGGTCGCCCATCTTGAGATAGAGCGGCCGGCTGTGAAAGAGGAGAGCGAAGGCCTCGCGCGACCGGCCGCTCTCGTTGAGAGCATGGATCAAGTTGTGGCGAGCAGCGAGGAAAAGGCGAGGGTCGTTCTGAGGATCGATGAGATCGAGGGCCCGGCGCAGAAGAGACATTTCAGCCTCGACATCACCAGCCTCGCCGCAGACCAGCGACTTCTGAAGCAGCGTGCGCCCCATGAGGTTCCACTGTCCAAGCTTCTTGTAGATGCCGGCGACACGATCGAAAAGCTGGAGGGCTTCGGAGAACTGCTCCTGAGCCCGGCGCAGGGAGGCCAGCAGGGCGAGCACGCGGGCGCGGTCGAAGAGGCCGACGCCGCCGATAGTCAGAAGCTCCTGAGCCACTGCCAGCGCTTCCTCGGCCTCGTTCAGGTTGGAGTGAATACGGTGGGCGTTGCCGAGCTGCGCCCAGACTCTGGCTCGCAGACTCTCGTGGACGTTCTCTCCCCCACAGTCGGCAGCCGTCAACCGGTCGACGAGAAGCAGGGCGAGGCGGGCGAGTTCGACCGCGCGCCGCGGGTCTTGAAAGCCCGTTTCATGGCTCTCGTCGACCAGCAGGTCGCAGAGAGCGCGGGAACGGAAACGCTGGCTGTTGGTGACCAACAGATGCTGTCGCTCGGCGGGTACCTGCATCAGCTCCGCGAGGAGGCTACTGGCTTGGAGGCGCTGGGCGGCAAAGGCCGCCTCAGTTGCCGACACCTTCAGGAAGACCCGATCCAGCACGGCGTCATAGCCGTCGGCGGATTCATCGTCGCCTTCCTCGCAGGGAACATCGAGAATCGTAGGGTCCTCGAACGAGTCGGCGGGTTCCCAGAGGGTCGAAGTGGTCTGCTGGCAGTGCGGGCAACCATTGAGAAGATGGAAAGCGATCTCCCGGGTCTCGGCCGTGCAGAGCTGGCCGAGAATGAACTGCTCGAGGGCGTCGGGACTCGGATGATCAATCATGATTGATTTTCTTCACACAAAATGCCGCTGGCAACCAAGTGGCGTGTCAACGCCGCGAGACATCGGGTCGTGATCTTGTTGATGCTGGACGGGCTGTAGCCCATGCGCTCCGCGAGCTCCAGAGCCTCGTACCCATGACCGTAGCGGAGGGCCAATAGCGAGCGGCAACGCTCCGGCAATTGCTCGATGGCATGGTTAATGTCGCGGCGGAGATCGGTCTCCTCCTGATCGGGAGCTTTGGGCTCCGCCATGAATTCCAGGACCGCGGCGTCGACAGCATCATAGAGTTTGCGCCTCTGCTCCCTCCAGTACAGCAGACATTTGTTGCGAATAGTCCCCATCATCCAGGCGGCCGGATCGCGGATCGCCTGGCGCTGATAGATGAGGGCGAGCAGAGCCTGCTGCACGATGTCCTCCGTATCCTGCGGAGGAATCCTGTAGCGTGCAAACAGAACCTTGAGGCGAGGCTGAACGTCCCTCAGTAAATTTTCAAGCGACGTTTCAACCTGCGGCTGGTCCAATGCACTCATCTTCCCTCGAAAGGGCCTGTTCGAAACTGCTGGGAACAGTAGCACCATCGACTCCCCATGTCCATACGAAGCAACGGGGCCGATCCCTTCACGCCCCCGGGCGGAAACCGGAGCTTACGAGCTGCTCGGTAAGGGCTGCGAGGCAGCGGCGCGTAACCTTGCGGACACTCGACTTGCAGTAGCCCGTCTGCTCGGCGACCTCCGCCGTGGTGCAGCCGAAGCCATAGCGCAGCCGCAGCACGGAGCGGCAGCGATTGGGCAGGCACGACAGCATGGCCTCGAGGTCGGTGCGGATGTCCGACAGCTCTTGCGCGGGAGCCTCGCTTTGCGACAGCAATTCGAGAAGGGTGGAGTCGACCAGCTCGAAGAGGCGGCTACGGTGGCGCCGCCAGTAGACGATGCAGCGGTTGGCCAGCGTCCCCACCAGCCAGGCTTCCGGGTTGCGGATGGTCCCCAGCTTGGAGATCAGGATGAGAAATGTGTCCTGGAGGATGTCCTCGGCGTCCTGGGGGGGATCCGGTAACGGCTGAGGACTCTCTTCAACTTCGGTTCCGTCCGGCCGAGGATCTCCTCGAGGGACGGCTCCGCCAACACGGGTTGTGCCGAAGAATTCATAGAAGTTTGCGAAAATTTAATCCTACCAATCCGCCACCGTTTTGTCCAGCTCGTTTTGGGTAAGTGAGGTCGGAGGGTGTGCCCTGCCCCACCGGTTCGGCGCCGTCAGCGCGACTCGCGGAACCGAAGACTCGCGGGCACTCCGTTTTTCTTGAGGAAGCTGCTCACCTCACGGATCAGGCCCAGGGTGACGCATTCCATCTCGGCCGCCCTTTGAAAGATGAGTAGCGCTGCCAGGGCCTCGCGGTGCAGGCCGAGGTCATAGGTTGGGTCGAGCTTCCCGATACCCTCCGTCAGGTAGCGGATGGCCGCCCCGGGATCATGGGCGATACCGAGCAGGAAGCCGCGGGTGATCATGGCACGGCCCTGGAGAGGCCAGTCCTCGCAACGACGAGCGATGGCGGTGACCCGGTCGAGCAGCCGGAAGGCCTCTCCGAAGCGCCGCTGACCACCCAGGAACGACGCTCTGTGAAGCAGCAGATGCGCCTTTTCCAGTGGGTCTCCAGTTCCTTGCTTGAGCAACCCTTCCGCCCGGGTAAAGCTCTTTTCGGCGCCTTGACAGTTCGACTGGATACGCTGCGCACTGCCCTGCGTCACCCAGGCCCGGGCCAAGAGGTCGTTGACTCTCGATTCGCCATAGACGGCCGGGCTCAGACACGTCGCGACGCGGATTCCGAGCTGGGCAAGCTCCAGCGCGCGGACAGGGTTGTGGAAACCCCGGTCCCGCGAGATATCCAGAAGCCGCTCGCAGAGCGACCAGGTGTGAAACCGGGCTTCCCGGGCCACCTTCTCCCCTTGGTCGGCGGGGGCTTGAGCCAGCAGCTCCCGCAGCAGCTCCGGAGCTGCTTTTCGCTCCAGGGTCAGCTCGGCTTCTCGCCGCTCGATCTCCTGCCACGAGCGGGCAAAAGCCTCACCGTAGGACGGGGCGCCGTCCGCCATGGCCTCACGGCATTCGGCGCAGTCGGTGAGGAGGTGACGAACGATCCTGCGGCGATGCGGACGAGACAGGGTACCCCGTCCCAACTCCGTGAGGAGAGCCGGATCCAGGTGCTTACCCATCCTGGGGATCACCTTGCGGCTGCCGTTCGAAACCCACGGCCAGAAGCTGCCGCGTGAGGGCCGCGAGACAGCGGTTGGTGACCTTGCGGATGCTGGAGATCCGGTAGCCCATCTGCTCGGCGACCTCGGTGGGGCCGTAGCCAAGGCCGTATCGAAGCTTGAGGAGCGACCGGCAGCGGGTCGAGAGACGGGAGAGGACGCGGTTGAGGTCGCACGTCAGCTCCGCCTTCTCCTGTTCGGGGGGCTGCGGCACGGCCAGCAGATCGAGGATCGCCGTATCCACGGCTTCGCAGAGGCTGCCCCGCCGCTTGCGCCAGTACATGATGCACTTCTTCTTGACGGTACCAATGAGCCAGCTCTCAGGGCTGCGGATCTTGTCCCACTTGTAGAGCAGCGTGAGCTGGGCGTCCTGCAGGATGTCCTCGGCGTCTTCGGGCGGGATCTCGAAGTTCCGGAGCACACGCTCCAGCCGTGGCCGAGAGCTCTTCAGCAGAATGTTGAGCGATTCCCGCAGTTCAGGATGATCGAGAGTTGCCATAACAAAATTGTCTGCCGTCGACAGCCGCTAGGCTAACACCCCCTTAGCGCCCTGTCCAGAAGCGACGTCCCTCTCTCCGGAGCGGACGGTGGGCCGGCTGCACGCCGCCTCCGAGCTCCGGCCGCCTAGGATAGCGCAGCGGCCACCGGTTCCGAAGCGCGTCCAGGCGTCAGCCGGCGGCTCCAGCCGCCGGGCTGCTAAGATGCCGCCCCGATGAGCGTCTTCTTCCTCTTCCTTCTCGCCACCAGCCTGGGCTCTCTCTCCACTTTGTACTGGATTCCCGAGGAAAACCTCGGGCGCGGCTACTTTCAGACGAACGCCCTGGTCATCCTCGGCCTGCTGTCGCTCGCGGCGGCGGTGGAGCTTCTCCACCCCTTCCATCCTTTTGGCGCCCGGCCGGCGGCGGGCGTTACCGCCATGGCCGCGGCGCTCGGGGGCGGGTTCCTCTACTATGCCGCGATCTGGCGCCAGCGCTGGGATCTCTGCCGCTGGCCGCTGACGCTGTCGCTGGCCGGTTGCGCCGCGGCGCTCCTGCTCGCCGGTCCGCACCTGGTCCCGCCGTTCACTCCCCTTCCCTACCGTGGCGCGCTGCTGGCGGCCAGCCTTCTCGCTTCCGCTCTGCTGCTCGGCTGGTCGCTGATCGCCATGCTCCTCGGCCACTGGTACCTCGTGGCTCCGAGGCTCGCTTTCAAGCACCTGGTCATCTTCTGCTGGGTATTGCTGGGCACGGTCCTCGTCCGTCTCGCCGCGGTGGGTGCCAGCGTGGCGGTGGCGGCCAGCGTCGGCGAGCTCGTGGAGCCTCATCCGCTACGCGTGCTCACCGGGCTCGGAGGCCAGGGGATCTTCTTCTGGTTCCGGCTGCTCTGGGGACTGGCGATTCCCCTCGCCCTCGCCCTCATGGCCCTGCAATGCGCCCGTCAGCGCTCGAATCAATCCGCGACCGGCATCCTCTACGTGCTGGTGGTGGGGGCCTTCATCGGCGAGATCACGGGCGCCTACCTGAGTGTCACTACGGGCGTACCCGTCTAGCCGGATGACTGGATGCGCATCCGCACGCAGTGCCGCAGTTGCGGCCTACCCTTTCCGGCCGTCATTACATTGCAGACACCGGAGCTCGCCTGTCCAAACTGCGGCAAGGTCCGCTCCGTTTCCAGGGAGGGCTGGACCGAGGGCCCGGACGGCCGGGTGGAGGTCTGCCCGCTGTGCGGCTGCCGGCATCTCTATCGCCAGCGGGACTTCAACCGGGCCCTCGGCTGCGGGCTCGTCGTCCTGGGTGCCCTCTTGGTACCGTGGACCTTGGGCCTTTCCCTCGCCGTCTGTGCCCTGATCGACCTTTGGCTCTACCGGCGGCTCAAGGACGTCGTCGTCTGTTACCAGTGCGACACCGTCTATCGCGATGCGCGGCCGGGACCCCGGCAAGGCGAGGTCGAGCTGTTGAAGCACGACGTGCTGAAGTATGGGAAGACGTGGGAGCCCACGCAGGGGCCGTCGGCGAAAGATCCTCTTCACCCCGACGGCCCCGAAGGGGCGTGATCAGGCTGGAACGGCGACTTCGAGCCCGGCCGCGGCCCGCAGGGCGGCGGCCCGGTGGGTGCTCTCCCAGCGGAAGTCCTGATCGTCGCGGCCGAAGTGGCCATACGACGCCGTCTTCTGATAAATGGGGCGCCGCAGGTCGAGATCCTCGATGATGGCCCGGGGTGCAAGGGGGAAATGCTCCCGCACCAGGCCCTCCATGAGGCGGTCGCCGCGATCGCCGAGAGTCCCCGTCCCGAAGCTGTCCACCCGCACCGAGACCGGATCGGCGACGCCGATGGCATAGGCGAGCTGTACCTCGACGCGCTCGGCGAGGCCGGCGGCCACCAGGTTCTTGGCCACGTGGCGGGCCATGTAGCAGGCCGAGCGGTCGACCTTTGTCGGGTCCTTCCCCGAGAAGGCACCGCCGCCGTGACGGCCGTAGCCGCCGTAGGTGTCGACGATGATCTTGCGGCCGGTCAGCCCGCAATCCCCCTGGGGGCCGCCGACGACGAAGCGCCCCGTGGGATTGACGTGGTAGATCGTCTTCTCGTCGAGCAGCTCGGGCTCGATCACCGACTTGATGATCTTCTCGATCACCGTCTTCTTGATCTCCTCATGGGAGACCTCGGCGTCGTGCTGGGTCGAGATGACCACCGTGTGGACCCGCACCGGCTTGTTCCCCTCGTACTCGACCGTCACCTGGCTCTTGCCGTCCGGCCGCAGCCAGGCGATCTCCCCTGAGTGCCGGGCGGCGGCGAGACGCCGCGTCAGCCGGTGAGCGAGGGCGATGGGCAGCGGCATCATCTCCGGCGTCTCGCGGCAGGCGAAGCCGAACATCAGCCCCTGGTCGCCGGCGCCGCCGGTGTCCACTCCCTGGGCGATGTCGGGCGACTGCGGATCGATGGCCGACAGCACGGCGCAGGTCTGGCTGTCGAAGCCGAAGCTGGCCTGGGTGTAGCCGATCTCCTTGACCACCCGGCGGGCCACGGCGGCGAAATCCACGTAGGCGTGGGTGGTGATCTCGCCGGCCAGCAGGATCATGCCGGTGGTGACCAGGGTCTCGCAGGCCACGCGGCTCGTCGGGTCCTGCCGCAGCACCTCATCCAGGACGGCATCGGAAATTTGGTCGGCCACCTTGTCGGGATGGCCCTCCGTCACGGACTCCGACGTGAACAGGTGGATATCTCGTTCGTTCATAAGTTCGCACCTCGGGTATGAGCTTCGCAACAAACCGGAATGTTACCAAATCGGTGAAAAAAGGGGTCAACGGACGGGGCGGTTCTCCAACACCCCGTAGAAGAGTGTTGACAGGGCGTGAAAAGTAGACAGGGCGATGGCCTTGCGCCTCGTCTCCAGGCCGCCGGTCAGCGAGCTGGTGATACCGCCGCTACGCCGGGTGCCGGGAACGGCGAAGGGAACCTGGGCGCCGTCGAAGCCCGCCACCAGACGTTCCGGAAGCTGCACGGCGCCGCTCGACCCCCAGGCCTCCCCCAGGGGACCTCGCAGCACGGTCCAGTTGCGGATGAAGTACCGCTGGTTGCCGTCGACGTCGAGCGACTCGATGCCGCCCTCGCTCGCGAGGTAGAAGTGGTAGTTGCCGCCCAGACGCTCCTCGAGCTCCACCGCCCGCTTGCGGGCATGGCGCACCACCTCCTCGTCGGAGACGAGCAGCCCCACCCGCTCCTCCACCACCAATTGGGGCACGACGGCCACCGACACCGTCTTGTCCAGACCGTCGTGGAAGAAACGGAGAAAGCCATCGCGTACGCCGAGGAGCTGGTCGGAGGTGCTTCCCGCCACAGCCACCTCGACGCCTTTTTGGAGTCGCTGCCAGAAGTCTTTAAGATCCATGCGTGATCACCAGTCGTCAGAACCAAAGGCTGAAGGATATTCGCCGGCTCCGGCGAAGTAAAGGCGACCCTGCCCTGCTGGAGGGTCCGCACCTGGTGGCCGAGGCCCTGGCGGCGGCCTTGAGGCTGGATGAGATCCTTGTCACGCCGGACTTCCTCGCCTCAGCCGAGGGCCGGCGGCTCGCCAGACTTTGGAGCGTTGAACCCTTGGAGGTGGACGCCTCCCTGCTGGCCGGGCTCACCGACGCCGATTCTCCCCAGGGCGTCCTGGCGGTGGCCCACCTACCCCGCCTCGGGGTCGAGGCCTTGCCCGTCCTCCCCGGCCATCCCTATCTTTACCTGGATGGTCTCCAGGACCCTGGCAACCTCGGGGCCCTCGCCCGGGTGGCCGAGGCCGCGGGCGCCGCGGGCCTCGCCCTCTCGCCCGGCTGCGTCCATCCGAACCACCCCCGCGCTCTGCGCGCTTCGGCGGGCAGCCTCCTTCGCCTCCCCGTCGCCGTGGCTGTGGAGCCGGACACCCTCTCCCGCCACCTCGCCGCCATCGAGCCCCGCTGGACCGCCCTCGTCCCCCGGGACGGCGAGTCTCTCTACCACGCGGATCTCGCCGGCCCCCTCGTCCTCGCCGTCGGCGCCGAGGGCCCGGGCGTCTCCACGGCCCTCCTCGCCCGCGCCGGCCTGCGCCTCACCATCCCCATGGAGCCGGCGGTCGAATCGCTGAATGCCACGGTGGCGGCGGCGCTGGTGCTGTTCGAGCTCAGGCGCCGGCGCGCCGGCGGATGACATAGAATCCCGCCCGAACTTTGCAGCCCGTCCCAGGAGGAAGAAGATGAAGATCGGCATCGGCTCCGACCACGCCGGGTATCGCTACAAGGAGGAGATCAAGAAGTACCTCACCAAGCTCGGCCACGAGGTGAAGGACTTCGGCACCAACTCCGAGATGACGGTCGACTACCCCGCCTTCATCCGTCCGGTGGCCGAAGCGGTCGCCCGGGGCGAGCTGGAGCGCGGCATCGTGCTCGGCGGCTCGGGCAACGGCGAGGCGATGGTCGCCAACCGGGTGCGCGGCGTGCGCTGCGCCCTGTGCTGGAACGACGAATCCGCGCGCTTCGGTCGCCAGCACAACGACGCCAACGTCATTTCCCTGGGGCAGCGGATGATCTCGCTGGAGATCGCCCTTACCCTGGTGCAAATCTGGCTCGACACTCCCTTCGAAGGCGGCCGCCACGTCCGCCGCATCCAGATGATCGACGAGCCGTGAATCTGGAGGAGCTGCGTAGAAGTCTGGGACTGGACCGGGTGCGCCGGGGAGAGATCCTGGCGCCCTACACGACCTTCCGGATTGGGGGACCGGCGGATCTCTTCTTCGAGCCGCGGACCGCGGACGAGCTCGCGGCGGCCCTCCTCGCCGCCCGCCGGCTCGAAGTCCCCTTCTTCCTGCTGGGCCTGGGAGCCAACATTCTCATCGGGGACCGGGGGTTCCGGGGCCTGGTGATCCGCAACCAGGCGCGCGGCATCCAGGTCTTCCCCGAGACCGGACGGGTCCGCGCCGAGAGCGGTGCCGTCGTCTATCCGGACCTGATCGACACCGCGATCGAGCAGGGGCTCTCGGGCTTGGAGCACTACGTGGGCATCCCCTCGACCGTCGGCGGCGCCCTGTGGCAGAACCTCCACTTCCTCTCCCCCGCTCCGGCCCGCGAAAGGACGATGTTCATCGCCGAGGTGACCCACGAGGCCGAGATCCTCACTCTGGAAGGGGAGCGCCGGACCGTGGACGTCAATTACTTCCAATTCGGCTACGACACGTCGATCCTCCATCACCGGCCCGACGTGGTCCTCGCCGCGACCTTCCAGCTCACGCCGGCCGATCCTGAAACGTTGCGGCGGATCGCCGAGGAGAACCTCGACTGGCGCAGGGAGCGCCATCCGCCCCTGGACACCGAGCCGAGCGCCGGCTCCATCTTCAAGAAGATCGAAGGGATCGGCGCCGGCCGGCTGATCGACGAGTGCGGCCTCAAGGGAACGCGGATCGGCGGCGCCATGATCACCCGCCGCCACGCCAACATCTTCATCAACACCGGCGGCGCCACGGCGGCGGACGTGCGAGCGCTGATCGCCCACGTTCAGGAGGTCGTCGAGACCAGGACGGGGTACCGGCTGGAGCCGGAGATCTCGTTCGTAGGCGAGTTCTAGCCTGGCCTCTCGTGTGGAGAGTTGGCGGCGGAGGTCGAAGATCTCTCCGACACCTTGAATGATAAGATCTGGCGCTGGAGCTTGACTCCTCTCCCTGACCCGGCGAGAAAAGACCATGGCAGAATCATCCAAGTCCCGCACTACTCCTGGCGTTGCCACAGTGCGCCCTACTGAAGCCCAGGATCTCGTCAAAGCTCGGCTCTACAGCAGCGAGGAGGAGGTCATTCGCGATGCTCTGCGCCATCTGCTCCGGGCTCGCCCCGACGCCAGGATAAGTCTGGCGGTATCTCGCTATGAAACCGAAGAGCTTTCCCTGGCCAAAGCGGCGAATCTCGCGGGAGTGAGTTGGGCGCAGATGAGAGAGATCCTCCTCGAGAAGGGAATCCAGCCACGGCTCGGGCCCGCGACTCTCGAAGAGGCTGAGGCTGAGATTCGGGCGCTCCGAGATCATTTTGCCAGCCGATGAGCGTCATCTCGAATACCACGGTCCTCTCGAACTTTGCCGCCATCGATGCCCTCGACAGGCTCCGTGAGCTCTACGGCGAGCTCTACCTTTCGACGGAAGTCTATGAGGAGATCCAGCAGGGCTTGGAGGAGGGGTATGTCTTTTATTCTGGAATCGAAGAAATACTCAGTCCCATGAGAAAGGATGGCTGGCTGCGTCTCACCGGCCTTAGCAATGAACAGGAAATTCTAGTCTCCTCCTCGATGCCCAGGCAAATCCATGCCGGTGAAGCATCCTGCCTGGCGATCGCGGGACAGCGGAATTGGCTGCTTCTCACTGACGACAAGGCGGCACGTCGCTACGCAGCGGATCGGAATATCGCTGTCTCCGGCACGCTGGGCTGCTTGGTTCTAGGGGTAGAACGGGACCTTTGGACGCTAGAGCAGGCCAATCGCTGGCTTGCAAGAATCGTCGCGGCAGGTTTTTTCTCGCCGGTCCTGGACCTTTCGGGCTTGGTGAAAGGATTCTGAAAGCTCAACGGATACCGGTTGGAGCCGGAGATCTCGTTCGTGGGCGAGTTCTAGCCAAGCTTGGCGGCTGAGAACACCCTTGAGACGCTCCTCCGCGGATTTCGTACAGCCTCGGGGCCCTCGGATACACCAGTCAACGCGTTTCTGGGGTGGGGAGGACGCCGCCCCATGCGGATTTTCGGATTCCTACAGCCTTCGGCTCCGTGGATACACAGAAATCGGAAAATCGGTGTATGGAAACCGTCTCCATACACCAAAAATCAAGAATCTGTGTATGGATGGCGTCTGGAGACTGGGAACGGGCTTCGGATACACCAAATCGCTTGAGTTTGGTGTATGAAAGCCGCTCCCCAAGCTGGAAACGCGGTCAGGAGGGTGGGAAAACGGTTTGTCTACACAGGAAAACGGATCTGGGTGTATGGGGGAAAGATTCTGTGTAGAGCGGGAAGCAATCTGTGTATGACGGGGGTTTTCTCCCCGCCCCAATCGCCCAAACGCACTTCCCGCACGAAGTGAGGCACCGCCCCGCTCTCCTCAAACTTGAGCCAAGCCGTCGTGGCTCGCCGACACTTTTGCCCCCCCTGGAGATTCCACTAGACTTCGCCCATGGGCATGCCCGTCCCCAAGATGCCGGCCGATTGGGAGCTGAGGCCCGGTCCCGAGGAGGCCGACCCCTTCCGTTATGGATGGCGGCCGAAGTATGTCCGCCTCGTTGGAGGCAGAGTCGAAGAGCAGCGCATTCCATTGACCGCGGCGGATCTTCTTGATCCCCAGCTTGGAGATGTGACCTTGGTTCAGGGCGGCCCCCACTGGAAACTTTCGCGCCGCCTTGGCGAAGTCCTCGAGCTTTTCTTCGAGGATGACCCCGACGTCATGATCACCGGAGACATGAAGATCCTCTGGGGGATCCCGGGGCTCAAGGATCCGGCTTCGGACATCGCCGTGATCCGGGGCGCGGGGGACGAAGACGAGGTCCGCGAGGTCTTCGACGTGGTCAAGGAAGGGGTTCGCCCCTGCCTCATCATCGAGGTCGTCTCGCCGAAGTACGAGGAGATCCGGCGCAACGACTACGTGGACAAGAAAGACATCTACGAACGGGCCGGCATCCCCGAGTATCTGATCGTCGAGCCGTTCCGGACCCGGGGCAACCCGATCCGCCAATGGACCGGCTACCGCCTGAGCGCCAACGGACGCTACCAGCGGATCGAGCCCGACGGCGAGGGTCTCCTGCTCTCGGAAACGACCGGCCTTCTTTTCGGCATCGCCGAGGACGGCGGCTTTCAGGTACTCAACGCTCGGACGGGAGAGCGGCTCTTGGATCTGAGCCAGCTTTCATCGGCCAGAAATGCCGCTGAGAAGCGCGCCGCTCAAGAGGCCGAGCGCGCCACCCGTGAGGCCGAAGCCCGAAAGGCCGCCGAGGCTGAGATTGTCCGGCTGCGGGCCGAGCTGGATCGGCGCTGACTCTCAGGTCACCTTTTCATACTCCGCGATTAGGCAGCGCGCGATCTCCCGCGGATCGTGCCTCTCCCGGCGAGCCCTTTGCCCTTCCGCGATGAGCGACGCGGTGAGCGCGGGATCTTCCCGGAGGCGCCGGATTGCCGTGGCGAATTCCCGCGGCTCCCGGGCCACCAGAGCCTCCCGGCCATCCTCTACCTCCAACCCGGCGAGCGCGGCCGGTGTCCCCACGACCGGAACGCCCCGGGCCCAGGCTTCGAGGATCTTGATCCGCACTCCGGACGCGATGCGCAGGGGCACGGCCAGGATGGAGCCGGGTGGAAAGGCCTCGGCGCTGTCCCCCGGCGGCGGATGGACGGCGACTCCCGGCGGCGGCGAGACAAGGTCATCCCCATAGAGGTGAAGAACCGCTCCCGGCACCTCGGAGCGGACGGCGGGCCACACATCCTTTAGATACCAGGCCAGGGAGTCCTCGTTCGGCATCCACCCCCGGCTGCCGAAGACGACCACCGGCGGATCGCCCTCCAGCCGTCCCGATCCTGGGGGGAGCTCCGGGAAAGGCGCCCGCACCACGCCGACCCGGCCGCCTCCCGCCAGCTCCCCCAGGCGCGCCGCGTCCTCTGCCGTCAGCGCCAGGGTCGCGGCGGCCCGCCGGACGGCACCACCCTCCCATCTCGCGAGCCTCCGCGCCTCCTGCCGGAGAAGCATCCCCTGCAATCCTCGCCCTCTCTCCCCCGCCGCCCTCCAAAGATCGCTCTCCACATTCTGGGCTCTCAGCACCACGGGAACGCCCTGCAGGAACGCCCGCTCCACCTGCGGCAGCGCTTGGAGCTGCTCGGCGTGGACGAGATCGAAACGCTCCCCCTTCAGCCGCTGCTCCACCTCTTTGCGAACCGCCGGCAAGGAATGGCGGGCGATCGACACCGGCGTGCCTCCCGATCGCAGCAGCGCGGCCAGGGGCGGCAGGGGTATCGCCGGAACCAGCACGGGCTCGCACCAAGTCGACAGCTCGCGGGCCACCCGGGCGAGATCGAATGCCGCCGGATCGACGGGCGCCACCAGGGTGACCCGGCAGCCGGCGGCGGCGAGCGCCTCCAGGGTGTTGAGGAGCAGGAAACGGCCGCCGTCGACAGGGGGCCAGGGTGCCTTGGTGGCGGCCAGGAGGATGTTCATCACGATCCCCCTTCCTCTAGAGGATCTCTATTCTTGGAGTTGCCTTGGCTGGGGCTTAGGCCCCAGTCTCCATGCTTTCGCCCCTTTGGGGCTGAGCACCGTCCGGAAGCCCGCTGGAGAGATCCTCGAGACATAGCGTCGGACTTCCTCGCGTGCTACTATAGCATTAGCCAACCTAAGGAGATTGGAAATGGGGACCATTCAGGATGTCGCGGATCAGATCAATAATAAGCTAGACCAGATCAACGTAAACACCCAGAATACAACGAACACGCTGGGCCTCATCAAGGGGGACACGTCGGACATCAAGAACAAGTTGGACGCGCTTCACGCCACGCTACAATCGGGCGTGGTCGTTCTGGCCAACGGGCTGTTCGCCATCTTCGAGGCCGAGAAGAAGGGTAATAGCCTAGCTGAGGCGCAAGTCGAGCAGAACAAGACGATGATCTGCTGGCTGGACAACATCGCAGAACTGCTCTGCGACATCAAGCGGAAGATGAACACGCAGATTGAGTTCCAACGGGCGATCGAGCAGGAAACTAACCGGCTCAAGAAGCTGGCGGAACGGGTGCATGCGACGGAGACCGTCGAAATCGAACGCTTGGAGGAGGTCGAGCAGGAGTTGCGGAAGTGTTGCCCACCTCGGCCGGTGCCGCCCGAGCCCTGCCCAGAGCCCTGTCGGTCACCGGACATCGTCGTATACAACCCGAAGGGCCAAGGGTGGACGCCGCCGGAGCGGATCTCCCAACCCCAGCCGATCGGCTGATTCAGGTGGACCGCCATGAGCCTCTTCATCCGCACCGACGCAGTGGGGACGGGCGCTTCCGGGGCCGTGCTTCCTGCCCGTGCATTCGTTGACCTGGGCATCATCGCCAACGGCGACACCGGGCTCGGCTTCAACAACGTGCCACCGGACCTGCAGCAGGTCACCTACACACGGACGGACCCGGGGGTGCCGGCCACCCGGCTCGATCAGCTCGTCAACACCAACTTCAACGTCAATCCACAAAACATCGATATCGTCATTATGGCGGTGGCCGCGAACTTCGTCTTCAACGATGGGTCGTCGATCCTGATCCGCGGCGGCACGTCGCTCAAACCTAGCAGTGCCTTAAACCCTACAACCTCATGCCTCACGGTCTATGATACGTCGTCGAACAACGGGGCAGGCTACTGTGTGGCGCGCGCTGGTACGGGCGGCACCCTCGACCTGCCAGAGCCAATTTCGGTCATCCTCTACCACGAGCTCTCGCACGCGCTCCGTATCGTCACCACCGGCTTGCTCCCTCTGACTGTGGCCTGCAACCCGGCCTCGCCGGAGGAAAGTGCCGCAATCACCGACGAGAACGACATGCGCGACCAAGCGGGCATCCCCCACCGCGATCCCACAATTCACTGCGGAACCACCTGTTCGTCGCCGCCACCGAACTGTTGCATCGTGGCGAGCGTCGCTTCGGGCTCGCCCTTCTCGGCGGAGGTCAACGCTCTCCGCCAAGTGCGCGATGGAATGCTCAGGCGATCGGAGGTCGGCTTTGAGTTCTTCCGCGACTTGCACGAGGGCTACTATGGCTTCAGCCCCGAGGTCTGCCGGCTAATGACAAGGGAGCCGGCTCTGCGCGGTCAGATCCTGGCCTTCTACGTCCGTCCGCTATTGCTGGTGTTGCGTTTGGTCGAGCGCTACACGTTGGGTGGACTCCGAGACGACGCTCTTGCGGCGTTCTTCGAGGAGGATCTCCTGCGGGCACCGGATGTGGCGACTTTGGGTCAGGCCGAGCTCGCGCTCGCTGCTGAGATTCTGCGCTCGCCAGCGGGCTTCGGAGAGGCGCTGTCGGAGGTATTGTCGGGTGCGGCGCTGCCAGGGGCCGCGAGGCCTTCGGCTCCCGAAGTCTATCGAGAGCTTGCGATCCTGCTGCGCGACGTGGCGGCGCCCGACGAGCACGTGCGCTGGGGACTTATCGAACCGATCGGTATCTACTTGTCTGCGCTCCTGGAGCGCCGACGCGGAATCGGCACCGCGGCCTTGGCAGGTCTGCTCAGGACGGCCTTCGAGGAGTGGGCGGGACGGCTACCGATCGCCGGCAGGTGGGTTTCGCTGTCGCGCGCTGAGCTGCGCGAAGAGCTAGGCTTCCTGGCGCGCGCCCTCCTGGTGTCAGAGGAGTCACGCCGCGCTTTCGCCCGGCGCTTGGCCGAGCGCTTTCCTGAGGAGTTGCGGCTGATCGAAACTCTCGCCGAGAACGGCTTTCTCAATGGAGACCGATGATGGCACGCCCGAAGAATCCCGGAACAGGCAAAGGCGACGGAGCTGAGAGGGCGCGACTGACTGCCGCCGCGCCGCGCGTTAACGACATTGGACCCCGCCTCGAGTTGCTCGTAGAGCTGCGCAACGACTCCAATCGGACGCTCTTCGCCATTGGTGACCTGCGCGGCATGAAGTACGACGAGGCCACGCGGACGCTGCGTGTGCTGCTCACCGATCGCGAGTTCGAGGCCTCGCACAGCGCCGGCATAGGCATGCTCCCGCGGCTATTGGAGGTGGAGCCCGGCGGCTCGACGACGCTACGGGTGGAGATCCCGAAAACGCTCGCGCGGCTGAGCGTGCCGGCCGGCCCGCCGCAGCCCGTCCCCGAGATCGAGCAGATCTCGACGACCGAGGCGGAGACCGTTCAAGTGGACATCGCTTGGAGTCGCACCCCATTTTACCGCGATCCGCGCGCTCGCACAGGAGCGGTGTCGGATCTCGTCACCTGGGAAGACGGCGTCGTCGAGAGCCGCGGACCGATGGCGTCGCCGACGTATCAACGCTGAGCGTTCTGAAGACTGCCCGGACGAGTGCTGGGCAGCCACCGCCATACTACACACCAAGCCACGGAATCCTGGTTACTGCCGAAGCCGACCATCTGAGGATCGCCTGCCACCGCCCCGAGCGGGGAGGCAGCTCCCGGAAACGGCGCCCGCACCACCCGCATCCGGCTGCTTCCCGCCAGCTCGCTGAGACTGCCGCATCCTCCTCCGTCAGCACCAGAGTCGCGGCCACCAGCTGGACCGCACTCTCCTCCCCCGCTCCGCCGCCGCCTGGGACCGTAGCACCACGGGATTCTGCGCGCAAACTCCGGCTCCGCTGGCGAGCGCCTCCAGGGTGTTGAGGAGCAGGAAACGGCCGCCGTCGACAGGGGGCCAGGGTGCCTTGGTGGCGGTCAGGAGGAGCTTCATCACGTTTCAGTCGATCTGCAAGTATCCGAAAAGGTGCCCTTCAAACCCGCGCCGTTCTAGGGGTTGCAAGATGAGATCGAGTTTTTACGTCTATAGAGTGCATGTTATCCCGAGCTACGGCAGCCACGCCATGGGGCATTGAAGCACGCCCCGTCCAGATCGAAGTCGACGTCCACAACGGACTCCCACAGGTTCAGATCGTGGGACTCGCCGATGCCGCGGTGCGCGAGAGCCGCGAGCGGGTGCGAGCCGCCATCAAGAACTGCGGCTTCGACCTGGATCCCAAGTCCATCATCATCAATCTCGCCCCCGCCGACCTGCGCAAGGAAGGCAACCACCTCGATCTCGCCATTGCCCTGGCGATGCTGGTGGCCTACGACCAACTCCCTCAGGAAGCCCTCGACGGCCGGCTCATCTGCGGCGAGCTGGGACTCGACGGCGCCATCCGCACCGTCCGCGGCGGCCTCGCCATCGCCGACCTCGGCCGGAAGCTCGGCTGCCGCGAAGTGCTGCTGCCCGCCGCCAACGCCTCGGAGGCGGCGGCTCTCGGCGCCGTGCCCGTGGTCGGCCTTCTCGGCCTGGCCGAAGCCGTCCATCACCTGACCGGGACGGAGCCGATCCCCGCGGTTCCCACTCCCCTGCTCTCCGCGGGCGCCTGGTCTCACGGCCCCGATCTCTCGGAGGTGCGAGGCCAGGAGACCGCCAAGCGAGCCCTCGAGGTGGCTGCGGCCGGCGGGCACAACCTCCTCTTTCTCGGACCTCCGGGCTCGGGCAAGACGATGCTCGCCCGCCGATTGCCCGGCCTGCTGCCGCCTCTCACCCTGACGGAGGCCATCGCCGTCACCAAGGTCCACTCGCTGGTGGCGGAGGAACCCCCGGCGGGTCTGCTCCAGCACCGTCCGTTCCGCAGCCCGCACACCGGCACCAGCACGGCCGGGATGATCGGCGGCGGCAGCAACCCCCGCCCCGGCGAAGCGAGCCTGGCCCACAACGGCGTCCTCTTCCTCGACGAGCTGCCGGAGTTCCGGCGCGACACCCTGGAAGCGCTGCGCCAGCCCCTGGAGGAAGGCTTCGTCACCGTCGTACGCGCCCGCGCCCGTCTCGCCTTCCCGGCCCGGTTTTCACTGCTTGCCGCGATGAATCCGTGTCCGTGTGGCCATCTGGGAGATCCTCGATACATTTGCCGCTGTCCTCCCCCGCTGATCGAGCGCTATCGCGGCCGGGTCTCGGGGCCACTGCTCGATCGCATCGACCTCCACGTCGAGGTGCCCGCCGTCAGCCTGAAGGAGCTGCGTTCCGGCCCCGGCGAGACGACGGCCGGCGTGGCCCGGCGGGTGGCGACCGCCCGGGCGCTCCAGGCCGAGCGCTTCGGACCCGAGGCGCCGACACCCAACAACGCCGCCATGGGGCCGGAGCAGCTCCGGAAGTTCTGCCCTCTCGACCCGGCGGGACGCAGTCTGCTCGACGCCGCCTTCGAGAAGCTCGGCCTCTCCGCCCGCGCTCTCGACCGCGTCCTCAAGGTGAGCCGTACCATCGCCGACCTCGCCGGCAGCGATGCCATCCGCGCCTCCCATCTGGCCGAGGCCATTCAATACCGCAGCCTGGATCGGAGGGTCGTGGGATGAACCTCGTGCGCATCGCCAAGGGGAGATGGGAGGTGCTGGCCGAGGTGGACTCCTGGGGGAGCTGTCCGGTCCTCGACCTCCTTAACCAAACCAGGGAACCGCGGCGGTTCCTCAGCCGTTTTCTCCGGCTCTATCTGCCTCTCGAAGGTCCGCCCGTGTCGAGCCTGCCGCGGTGCAGGCCGCTCGCGGATGGGATCTTCGAGCTTCTCTCAGGCCCCGGGGGACAGGAGGAGCCGGCGGTCCTCTTCTTCGCGGACGAAGGCCGGAGGATCGTCTGCGGCAACACCTTGAGCTCCAGGCCCCGCTACTTCGCGGCGAAGTCCGCCCGCAGTCTTCAGATCTCGGAGGAGACGCCATGAAACCAGGAAAGGTCTTGACATTTGTTAACCGGGGAGTTAACGTACGGCTTGTCCGGATCGGTTGGGCTGCCTGGGAAGTCCTGGCGATCCTGGATCCTCGCGGGCACTGCCAGGTGCTGGATTTCCTGGGAAAGCTCGGTGCGGGCTATGGGGTCGCCCGGAGCGCCATGCTCCTGTTCCTTGAGGTCCGGCTGCCGCAGGATGGGCCGCCGGTGAACAATGCCCTGCTCTGCAAGCCGCTGGGAGACGGGCTTTTCGAGCTACGAAGACAGCCGAAGGGTCAGAAGCTGCGGGTGGTGTTCTTTTATGACGGGGGCCGCCGGATCGTCTGCACGAACGCCTTCAGCAAGGCGGAGACGACGCCGCGAACCGAGCTCGCGCTCGCCAAGGCTCAACGGAAGCGCTATCTGATGGCAAAGCTCGCCAGAGAGCTGATCATCGAGGAGATCTGAGAATGACGAAGGTCGAGCGGGACAGCAAGCTGCGGAAGTACCGGCGGATGTTCGACGAGGCGCAGGCCTCGCCGGAAGCCTGGGTCGACGGCCCGATCGTCGAGTTCACCGAGGATCTTTGCCGGCTCATGCAGGAGAAGGGTCTCTCCCGTGCGGATCTGGCCAAGAAGATCGGGACCTCCCGGGCCTACGTCACCAAGCTCCTCGGGGGCAACGCCAACTTCACCCTCGCCACCATGGTGAAGCTGGCGTTCGCGCTCGACGGGGCCATCCACGTCCACATCGCCGACAAACACGCCGTCACCCGCTGGACCGACGAGATCCCCGGGCAGGAGCTGAAGGCCGAAGAGGAGACGACTTGATCCTCAGGATCTCCGTTTTACTCTTTTACACGCAGCGGGGTCACTTTCCATGTTGATTCGCCATATTTTATCGGCTACTTGACATCCCCAAACCAAACCATACAATGCCCAGGCAAAGTCGGTCGATCACTTATTCACAGGTCCGGGGTCCCATTGGGACGGCTCTCTGTAAGACAATCCATGGCGAAACGGCACCACACGATCATCGTCATCCCCCACGCCCACGCCAAGCTGCGGAAGTGGCGGGTGACGAACCTGCAGATCGGCCTGCTCACGGCCGTGTTCCTGCTGCTTACCTTCGCCTCCGCCTTCTTCATCTGGTCCCACTTCAGCACCAAGGTCAATCCCGTCGAGATCGCCCGCCTCAAGACTGAGAACGACCAGCTCCGCAAGACCAACCAGACGTTCGAATCCAGCGTCAAGCGGCTTCAGACCCAGCTCACCGAGTACGAGGAGCGCACCCGCCAGCTCGCCATCGTGGCCGGTGTGGACAGCCTGGAGAGCGGCTCGGCCGAGGCCGGAGTCGGCGGCGGCAGCCCCCTCGACGAGATCGAGCCGAAAGACCTGCCGGCGATGGAGAGCCGGGCCGGCGTGCTGGCCGGGACCTTGAGCGCCGTCGCGACCAAGCTGGCGGAGCGGGTACGCTGGATCTCCTCGACTCCCGCCATCGCTCCCGTGCGCGGCATTCTCACCAGCGGCTTCGGCTATCGCAGCGATCCTCTCACCCATGGCCGCGGCACCCATCAGGGTGTCGACATCGCCGCCGCCCCCGGCCAGCCGGTGCGGGCGAGCGCCGACGGCATCGTCGTCGAGGCCGGCGAGGTCACCGGCCTGGGCCGGGCCGTCTACCTCTCGCACGGCTTCGGAGTCACCACCCGCTACGGCCATATGTCCCGCGTCGACGTCCATGCGGGCCAGCGGGTCAAGCGCGGCGATATCGTGGGCCGGGTCGGCAATACCGGCCGCTCGACTGGATTTCACCTCCATTACGAGGTACGGGTGGACGGCGATCCCGTCAACCCGCTCGCCTACATCCTCGACGACGCCGCGGCCGGCGCATCCTGACCATCGCCGGCAGCATTGCCGGCTGTTTTCTCAGGGCCGCCAGCCGGCACGGCCTCCGGAATCTTTCTGTTAGACTCACGGTTGTAAGCGCTTGCCGCGTCGCCGGGCCGTTTGCCAAGCGGTACCAGGCGAGCCCGTTCTCTGATTCCATAGCATTCCAAGCGAGACTTCGATGATCAACACGATTCTGACCAAGGTTTTTGGCAGCCAGCATGAGCGGGAAGTCAAGAAATTGCTGCCGATCGTGGCGGCCATCAACGAGATGGAGCCGCAGATCAAGGCTCTCTCGGACGACGAGCTGCGGGCCAGGACCGCCGAGTTCAAGGCCCAGCTCGCGGCCGGCGCCAGCACGGACGACCTGCTGATACCCGCTTTCGCCGTGGCCCGCGAGGGCGCGTGGCGAGCCGTGCACATGCGGCCGTTCGACGTCCAGCTCATGGGCGGCATGGTTCTCCACCGCGGGCGCATCGCCGAGATGAAGACCGGCGAGGGCAAGACGCTCGTCGCCACCCTGCCGGTCTACCTCAACGCCCTGGACGGGCAAGGGCGTCCACGTCGTCACGGTCAACGACTACCTCGCCCGCCGCGACGCGGACTGGATGGGCCAGATCTACCAGTTCCTGGGCCTCTCCGTCGGCGTCATCCAGCACGACATGCCGGACGCGGACCGCAAGCACGCGTACGCCTGCGACATCACCTACGGCACCAACAACGAGTTCGGCTTCGACTACCTGCGCGACAACATGAAGTTCGAGCTGGAATCGATGGTCCAGCGCGGCCACCACTACGCGATCGTCGACGAGGTGGACTCGATCCTCATCGACGAGGCCCGCACGCCGCTGATCATCTCCGGCCCCTCCGAGGAGTCGGTCGGACAAGTACTACCGCATCGACCGCATCATCCCCCAGCCTCGTCAAGGGCGAGGAGGTCGACGACGGGCGACGGCAAGAAGAGCACGACCGGCGACTACGTGGTGGACGAGAAGGCGCACCAGGTGAGTCCTCACCGACGAGGGCGTCGAGAAGGTCGAGCAGCTCCTCGGCATCCGCAACCTCTACGAGCTGGAGAACATGGAGATCCTCCACGGCGTCAACCAGGCGCTGCGCGCCCACGCGCTCTACAAGCGCGACGTCGAGTACCTGATCAAGGACGGCGAGGTCGTGATCGTCGACGAGTTCACCGGCCGCATGATGCCGGGCCGGCGCTGGTCCGACGGCCTGCACCAGGCGGTCGAGGCCAAGGAAGGCGTCAAGATCGAGCGCGAGAACCAGACGCTCGCCACGATCACCTTCCAGAACTACTTCCGCATGTACAAGAAGCTCTCGGGCATGACCGGCACCGCCGACACCGAGGCCCCGAGTTCGGCGAGATCTACAAGCTCGACGTCATCGTCATCCCGACCAACCGCCGACATGATCCGCGACGACCGCGGCGACGTCGTCTACCGCAGCGCCGAGCGGAGAAGTGCGAACGCGGTCGTCGAGGAGATGCGCGAGCTGCGCAGACCAAGGGACAGCCGGTGCTGGTGGGCACGGTCTCGATCGAGAAGAGCGAGATGCTCTCGAAGCTGCTCAAGCGGCCGCCCAAGGTGCCGCACGTCGTGCTCAACGCCAAGTACCACGAGCGCGAGGCGGAGATCGTGGCCCAGGCGGGCCGCAAGGGCGCCATCACCATCGCCACCAACATGGCCGGCCGCGGCACGGACATCGTCCTCGGCGGCAACCCCGAGGGGCTCGCCCGCGCCGAGGCGGACCCGGAGACCGAGCCGGAGGCGTACCAGGAAGCGCTCGCGCGCTACACCGAGACCTGCGTCAAGGAGCGGGAGGAGGTTCTCGGCCTCGGCGGCCTGCACATCCTCGGCACCGAGCGGCACGAGTCGCGCCGCGTCGACAACCAGCTCCGCGGCCGCTCCGGCCGCCAGGGCGACCCCGGCTCCTCGCGCTTCTACCTCTCGCTCGAAGACGACCTGATGCGCATCTTCGGCTCCGACCGCATCCAGGGCCTCATGGGCAAGCTCGGCATGGAAGAGGGCGAGGCCATCGAGCACCGCATGGTCTCCAAGGCCATCGAGCGCGCCCAGAAGCAGGTCGAGGGGCGCAACTTCGAGACCCGCAAGCACCTGCTCGAGTACGACGACGTGATGAACAAGCAGCGCGAGGCGATCTACAAGCTGCGCCGCGACATCCTCGACGGCAAGGAGGGCCGCGACTACTCCTGGGGCTCGCCGAGGACATCCTCGACGGCATGCTGGAGCGCCACTGCTCCGAGAAGACCGATCCCTCGGACTGGGACCTCACGGGCCTGCGTACCGAGATGCTGGCTTACTTCAACATCAACGCCGGCGGCATGAACCTCGACGAGCTCGGCATCGACGAGCTGCGCGAGACCCTGTGGAAAGCCATCGAGGGGCGCTACGAGGAGAAGGAGGCCCGCCATCCCGAGGAGATCATCCGGGCTTCGAGCGCGCCATCATGCTCCAGGTCGTCGATACCAGCGTGGAAGGACCACCTCCTCGCCCTCGACCACCTGAAGGAAGGGATCGGCCTGCGCGGCTACGGCCAGCGTGATCCGCTTCAGGAGTACAAGAAGGAGAGCTTCGACCTCTTCGAGATGATGCGCGAGCGGGTGGAGGACGACATCGTCCAGAACCTCTTCCGCTTCGAGCCGGTCGACCGAGGAGCAGATGACTCGAGCAGCGCGGTCCGCCAGCAGCGGGCGGCGCCGAAGATCGAGCTCTCGGCTCCGCCCAAGGTCGAGGGCCAGCGCCGCGCAGCCGAGCCGTCAACCGCGACGCCAAGGTCGGCCGCAACGATCCCTGCCCGTGCGGCTCGGGCAAGAAGTACAAGAAGTGCCACGGGGCCCAGGTGACGGTCGGCTGAAGACCGTCACCGCGGAAAAGAGCCAAGGGCGGCCCGGTCGGCCGCCCTTTTTCGTAGGCGGAGAAAGAGCATGATCGACTTCGACCCCCGTCTCGCCCTCACCTTCGACGACGTCTTCGATCGTCCCCGGCTACTCGGAGGTCCATCCGAACGACGTGGATCTGCGGACCCGGCTCTGCCGAGGCATCGATCTCAACATCCCCATCCTCTCCGCCGCCATGGACACGGTGACCGAGTCCCGTCTCGCGATCGCCCTGGCCCAGGAGGGCGGGCTCGGCATCATCCACAAGAACCTCTCGATCGAGGTCCAGGCCGACGAGGTCGACAAGGTCAAGCGCAGCGAGGCCGGGATGATCGTCGATCCGGTGACCTGCGGCCCGACCAGAGCATCCGCGAGGCGCTCGAGGTCATGGCCCGCTACAAGATCTCGGGCGTCCCGCGTCACCGATCCGAGGGGCACCTCGTCGGCATCCTCACCAACCGCGACCTCCGCTTCGAGAAGCGGCACGACAAGCCGATCGGCGAGCTGATGACGAAGGAGAACCTCGTCACGGTGCCCGAAGGCACGACGCTCGAGCAGGCCAAGGCGCATGCTCCACAAGCACCGCATCGAGAAGCTGCTGGTCGTGGACCGCGGCGGCAACCTCAAGGGGCTGATCACGGTCAAGGACATCCAGAAGGCGATGCAAGTACCCGAACGCCTGCAAGGACGAGCTCGGGCGCCTGCGGGTGGGCGCCGCCGTCGGCGCCTCCGGCGACTATCCTCGAGCGGCCGCGGCGCTGGTCAAGGCCAAGGTGGACGTCCTCGTGCTCGACTCCTCGCATGCCCACAGCCACGGCGTCCTCGACGCGGCGGCGAAGCTGCGGGAAACGCTTTCCCGAGGTCGAAGCTCATCGTGCGGCAACGTGGCCACGGCCGAGGGCACGCTCGCCCTGATCGAGCGCGGCGCCGACGCCGTCAAGGTCGGCATCGGCCCCGGGATCGATCTGCACGACCCGCGTCGTCACCGGCGCCGGCGTGCCCCAGGTCACCGCCATCTGCGAGTGCGCCCAGGCGGCGGCCGAGCACGACGTGCCGGTCATCGCCGACGGCGGCATCAAGTTCTCCGGCGACGTCACCAAGGCGATCGCCGGCCGGCGCCCACTCGGTGATGATCGGCTCGCTCCTCGCCGGCACCGAGGAGAGCCCGGGCGAGACCATCCTCTACCAGGGACGCACGTTCAAGGCCTACCGCGGCATGGGCTCGCTCTCCGCCATGGCCCGCGGCAGCGCCGACCGCTACTTCCAGGAGCAGCGGCAGCGGGTGCCAGCTCGGGGAGTCTGGCCAAGCTGGTGCCGGAGGGAATCGAGGGCATGGTGCCCTACAAGGGAAGCGTGCACCAGATGCTCGCCCCAGCTCACCGGCGGCCTGCGCTCCGGCATGGGCCTCGCCGGCTGCGGCTCCATCGAAGAGCTGCGGACGAAGGCTCGCCTCGTCCGCATCTCCCCCGCCGGCCTCAAGGAAGGCCACGCCCACGACGTGGTGATCACGAAGGAAGTCGCCGAACTACTGGGTGGAACGGTAAGGGGCGGCCGGCTCAGGCGCAGCCGAATCTAGGCTCCACAGGATCCGCGAAGCGTTCCCCGAGACCCCTGGCAGCCGTCAGCTCATGCTGGAGAAGAAGGCCGCGAGCTGCCGCGCGGTGGAGCTCCACGCGCGCATCTTCCTCCGGCGTGGCTTCCGTCCGCTGTAATTTCACGAGATCGTCCACCACGGCGAGCGCCCAGCGGGTCAAGTCTTCCAGGAACGCCTCGGAGGCCAGACCGTCTCCTGAGAGCTGAACCGCGGTCTCCGCCGCGCGGATCACCAGGAAGCGCAAGCGGTGAAGGAGGATGCCCTTCCGCCGCGACTCGAGGCAGGGCTCCGGGAGCGGATCCTCGATCCATCGGCCGCAGGAAAAAGTCTCGCTGCAGAACCGGAGAAGGTTGACGGCGTGCTCCGGCTGAGGCGGCAGCAGGCTGACGAAGCGCTGGAACAGGGGATGCCAGACCCGCAGCCCCAACTTCTCGCCCCAGACCGCGTGTACCTTCTGGGTCAACGGATGGAACCAGTCCGCCAGGTCGGGCGGGATATCCACCGCGCCGACGATCCGATTCGAGACCGTCGATCGGGCTTCGAGATGGAGCTGGGTCGACGCCTTGAGCGCCGTCTGGTAGGCCCTGACGCGGTCCGGATCGCCTGCCACCTTCGCCGCGACGTTCGGCTTTCCCTCCTTGGACCCCGCCTCCAAGTTGCGCAGCCCGGTGAGGGCATGCAGGTCGACGCCGAACCGCATCAGCTCGACCGCGAGAACGAGGTCGAGCGTGCAGACTGTCTCTTCGGCGTTGAGCAGGAGCGAGGCGGTGGTTTCCTGGGTGCCCACGGGACGCAGGTAGGCGTCGCCAAAGAGCACGATGTGCGCGAGGTCGTGGCTGTAGTTGTAATACGGGACGCGCGGCGGCTCCGCATCCACGAGGGTGGGAGGATGCACGTGGAAATGGCCGTATTCGGGCCGGAAGACGGGTGACTTCCCCGTCCTCCCGGCGAGGGTGCGGAGGCCCGAGTTGTAGGCGGCGAGCCGGATGCCGCGATAGGTCGGACTCACCAGGAAAAGGAGGCTATCGTTGAGGATCGCCAGTTCATCGCCGGTCTCCAGGCGGGGCGGCCCTCCCACAGCGCGCACCAGACAGAGCCCCACGGCCAAGGCGGGCCAGAAGCCGCGGGGTCCCTGCTCCGCGCAAGCTTCGAGGAAGGGAGTGAACCGGGCGACCAGGGCCGCCGGCCTTTTGGCGTCCAGGGCTCGGAGGGGACGCTCCGCTCGCGCCGCAAACCCCAGGAAAGCTTCGAGATAGGCGTCGAACGTCGGCTCGTCCACGGTCCGGAAGACGGTGAGGCCGTCGATCCAGAGATCCGCTCCCAGGGCAGAGTAAATCCAGGCCTCAGGGTCCATGGCCCGGGCGCGCAGATCGCGATGAAGCTCGCGCAGGATCCGTCGTGGGTTCGGCATGCGCCCTCGGGTGACCGCCAGCCTTGGCCCTGCTGCCCCGCCGGCTACTTCTTCTTGGCCTTCTTCTCCGACTTGGGAGGTTTCGGAGGTTTTGGCGGCTTCGGTGGTTTGGGAGGCTTCGGGTACTGGATATGGGGATCCGAGTAGGACATGCCGAGCTTTTCGACGACCGCGGGGTCCACTCCCGCTGCCTTCAACTGGTCCTTCAAATCATCGAGCACGTCGCCGGGGATGCCATACTCGCGGATGACCGCGCGGGCGAACTCCTTGGCGAGCTCAACTGTATCGGGGACTTGGTCTTTACCCTTCGACGGCGGATTCTCTTTCTTTCTCTTGTCAGCCATGACGGGAACCTCCTGGATCGATAGACCGGCTCGAGAACACGCAAAATTGGGAACGAGTCGAGCGCAGGATAGGCATATGCCTTACCGGAAGTCAAGCAATCATTTCTGTTAAGCTTCCGCCCCACTTCCATGAGTAGCGAGGCAGTCAGGGGGCTCCGCAATTTGATCGGTAGCACGATCTCTCACTACCGGATCGTCGAAAAGCTCGGCACTGGTGGCATGGGTGTCGTGTACAAGGCCGAGGACCTCCGGCTGAACCGGTTCGTAGCCCTCAAACTCCTGTCACCGCAGGCCATGACAAGCAGAGGCCGCGAGCGGTTCCTCCATGAGGCCAAGGCGGCGTCAGTGCTGGATCACCCTAATATCTGTACCGTCTACGAATTGGATGAGGCGGAAGACGACCGTCTGTTCATCGCCATGGCCTTCTGCGAGGGCGAGACGCTGCGCGAGAAGATCCAGAGAGGCCCCCTGAAGCTGGAGGAGGTCGTGGATTTCGGCTCTCAGATCGCCGCCGGTCTGGGCGCGGCCCATGCCAAGGGGATCGTCCACCGGGACGTCAAACCGGCGAACCTGCTGGTAACGCCGGAGGGGCGCGTCAAGATCGTGGATTTCGGCGTTGCCAAGCTGGCGAGCCAGACTCGCCTCACCAAGGCGGGAAACCTAGTCGGCACTCTGGCCTACATGTCTCCCGAGCAGCTCGGGGGTATGGCGGTCGACCAGCGCACCGACATCTGGTCGCTGGGCATGGTGATCCACGAAATGGTCACCGGGCGCCTGCCCTTTCTGGACGAATACGAGCCGGCACTCGTTCAATCCATCCTTCAGCGGGAGCCGGAGCCGCTCACGGCGCTGCGCACCGGCGTGCCCATGGCTCTCGAACGGGTGGTCGCCAAGGCCATGGCCAAAGATCCTGCCGACCGCTACCAGCACGTCGACGAGGTCCCGGTGGACCTGCGGGCCCTCTGCCGCGTCATCAGCCGTTCGCAGCCGGCGAACGACTCCACCTGGATCGAGCTGCCGCGTATCAGCGCTTCTCTCCCGCGGTCTGCCCTCAGCCGGTCGTGGCTGCGCAAGGCGCTCCTCCTTGTCTCTCTGTCTCTCGTGGCCCTGAGCGCCGGTTGGCTCGCGGGATGGGCGTGGCACGGTCCGGAGCACAGAGAGCCGCCCTCCTTCCGGCTGCTCACCTTTCGCCGCGGCACTCTCCGCTCGGCGCGCTTCGCTTCCGATGGACAAACGGTCGTCTACGGCGCTGCCTGGGAAGGCGGGCCGATACGCGTCTACCTCACCCGGCTCGATAGCTTGCAGTCCACCGAGTTGGACATCCCCTCCGCCGAGCTCCTGTCGCTCTCCCCCTCCGGCGAGCTCGCCGTCTCCCTGGGTCATCGGGTCGAGAGCGCCCTGCAAGGCGAGGGCACCCTCGCCCGCGTCCCACTCCTGGGCGGCTCGCCGCGCGAGGTCCTGGAGCATGTGCGCGAAGCCGACTGGGCACCGGACGGCTCCGGGCTCGCCGTGGTTCGCCGCGCCGGAGGACAGGAGCGGCTGGAGCTTCCAGGCGGCCGGATCCTCTACTCAACCCACGGTTACATCAGCCAGGCCCGCTTCTCGCCGTCCGGCAAAGCGATCGCCTTTCTCGACCACACCCTCTACGAGGACGACCGAGGCGCCGTCGCCGTCGTGGACCTCGGAGGCCGGAAGACGGAGCTGTCGACCGGCTGGTCCGCCGTGCGCGGGCTCGCCTGGTCGCCGAGCGGCTCGGAGGTGTGGTTCTCCGCTCGCCGGGCCGGAGAAGGCCTCAGCGTCTATGGCGTCGATCTCCGGGGCCGGGTACGGTCTCTGCTGAGAACTCCCGGCAGCGTAGTGCTCCTCGATGTTTCGCACGATGGGCGCGTCCTGCTGGCACGGGAGGACGACACCCGGCACATCATGGCCCTGCCTTCCGGAGAGAGCCACGAGCGCGACCTCTCATGGCTCGACCGCTCGAGCGCCCGGGACATTTCCCGGGACGGCCGCTTCGTCCTGCTCACTCATTTCGGTGAAGGCAGTGGGCCGAACTACTCCGTCATCCTCCGCGCCACCAACGGCTCCAGCGGCGTGCGCCTGGGGGAAGGTGAGGCCATGGCTCTCTCGCCGGACGGTCATTGGGCGGCCTCGCTCCTCAAGGGCCCCCCGTCGCGGGTTCTGCTGTTGCCGACGGGCGCCGGTGAAACGCGTACCCTGGTCGCCGGCATCGAAGTGTCGGCCGTCGCCTGGTTCCCGGACGGCAACCGGCTCCTCCTGGTGGGGCAGGAACCGAGGCGGGGCGTGCGGTGTTATGTCAAGCCGCTCGCCAACGGTACCCTGCGTCCGGTCACTCCCGAAGGCGTGGGGGAAAGCCCCTGGGGCGTCCAGCTTTCACCGGACGGCTCGCTACTCGCGGCCGCTTCGCCCGAGGGGCGCGTCACGCTGTATCCGACCGCCGGCGGCGCCCCTCGCCTGATAGCGGGTCTGGCCAATCAGGAGCGGCTTCTGCGCTGGACTCCCGATGGCTCGGGTCTTCTCGTGGCCAGTTACGCCGAAATCCCGGTCAGGATCTACCGGATCGACGTGGCCACCGGGGTACGTGCCCTGTGGAAGGAGATCGCCCCGGCCGATCCCGCAGGGCTGATCCCCAAGATCACCATCTACCTGACGCCCGATGGCCGTTCCTACGCCTACAACTCCCAGCGCATCCTCTCGTCACTCTACCTGGTGGATGGATTGCGGTAAGGCCGCGGCCGCCTCTACCAACTGCTCGACGAGCCGCCGCCGCCGAAGCTGCCGCCCCCGCCGGAGAAGCCTCCGCCGCCTCCCCCGCTGCTCCAGCCGCCGCCCCCTCCCCCACCGCCGAAGATTGGGCCGAACCAGCCGCCCGGTCCGCCGCGGCCTCCGCCCGACGATTTGGGCAGGATCATCCGCAGGATCGGGAACAGCACGGCCCACACTCCCAGCGCGACGAGGCCCACCGTGACGTTGACGAGGGTGCCGAGGAAGAAGTAGATGGGCATGAGGAGGAGATAGAGAAACCAGCTCCGGCTGCGGGCGGCATTCAAGGAGAACGGCACCAGAATGAACAGCGCGAAGAAGAGGAAGCTGAAGTCGGGGCCGCCTTTGCCCCGCTCCGGCTGACCGGCGGGCTCGGGCGCGGGCTGGAACGGCTTGCCCTGGATGGTGCTCAGGATGGCATCCACCCCGGCCTCGATGCCGCCGCCGAAATCCCCCTTTTTGAAGTAGGGGATGATGACCTCGTTCTGAATGATGTTGGTCTGCAGGTCGGTGAGCACGGGCTCCAGACCGTAGCCCACTTCCATGCGCATCTTGCGGTCCTGCTTGGCCACCAGGAGAAGGACGCCGTTGTCCTTTCCCTTCTGCCCCAGAGCCCAGGCGCGGCCCACCTTGTTGGCATAGTCATCGAGGGCCTCGCCGTCGAGGCTGTCGAAAGTGAGCACGGCCACCTGGTCGCCGGTCTCCTTCTCGAAGGCCGCGAGCTTGGTCTCGATACGCTGCTTCTGGTCGCCGTTGAGCAGGTTGGACTGGTCGACGATGCGACCGGTGAGCGGTGGGATGTCCTTGGCGGTGGCGGCAAAGGGAAGAAGAAGGACTGCAAGGACGGCAAGGACCCCAAAAACAGAGAGAGACTGCGGACGGAGCTTCATCTCAGCTCTTCTCCCGCCGCAGCTCGTCGCTCAGCTCGTTGCGGTCGCCGGGGAGAATCTCGACGTGATGCCGGGCGAGCACCTCGCCGCACTCCCGGATGGCCTCAACGAGCGCCGGCCCCGGCCGGCCGTGCCGGATCTCCGTGGCGAGCCGCCGGGTGATGCTCTCCCACTGCCCCGTCTCGACCTTCTGATGAATCCCGGAGTCGGCCAGCAGCACTACCCGCCGCTCGAAGAGGGAGACGAAGAGGAGGATGCCCGTCCGGTTCTCGGTGTGGAAGACCTCCTGATCGAGGAAGGCCGCGACGGCCCGGCCGCGCACCCGTGCCTCCAGGACGTGCTCACCCGTCAGCCAGCGGCGGAGGGGCGGGAGAAAGGCTGAGACGAGATAGGCGGCGGCGCCGCCGACCGGCGCCGGCAACGCGATCCAGTAGGCCAACGGGATTCCCCAGATGGGTGTCCAGCGGTAGATGGCGAGGGCGATCAGCGGCGCCAGCAGCGCTCCCAGGGCCGCGCCCTTCCAGGCCGCCGAGGAATACTCGTCGCTCTGGTCCACCACGTAGGGGACGATCTCGCCGGAGGTCCGCGCCTCCGCCTCGCGCACGGTGGCGCGGATGGCCTCGAGGTCGGCCTCGCTGAAGAAACGGTCGGATTCCATGTCGGTTTTTGCGTCCCCGGAGGCATCCTATACCAGGGGGACCTCAGGCGGTCATTCGTGGGAAATCGGTGCCGTCCGGTCTCGCTTCCGGCCGGAGCGCCGGCGCTTCTCGTCGAGGCGCCGGGCTTTCGCCGCCCGGGAGGGGCGGGTCTTGCGGCGCGGCACATCCTCCTGCAGCGCCTCCCCCACCAGCTCGGCGAAGCGCTCCAAGGCCGCGTCCTTGTTGGCCACCTGGCTGCGATGGCGTTGCGAGGTGACCTGCAGCACGCCCTCCTTCGTGATGCGCGTCGCCAGCCGCTCCCGCAACCGGGCCTTCTGCTCGTCCGAGAGAGCGGCCGAGCCCCCGACGTCGAAACGCACCGTCACCCGCGTCTCCAGCTTGTTGACGTTCTGCCCGCCTGGGCCGCCGCTGCGCGACGTCGTGAAGGAGACCTCCTCATCGGGGATGGAGAGGTCTGGGGTGATCTGGATCATGGCGGGGCTACAATAGCGCGGATCTGGGAATCTCGTTGCCCGTGACTTGATATCCTGTACCCTCCCAACAAGGAGCAAGAACCCATGACCCCCCTCTTGGAACGCGCCATCAAGGAAATCCAGGATCTTCCTGAGACCGAGCAGGACGCCATCGCCTCGCTCATCCTGGACGAGATCTCTGACGAAAGACTCTGGGACGAGACTTTCGCCCGATCTCAAGACAAGCTCAGCCGAATGGCGCAGAAGGTGCGGGAGGATATCCGGACCGGCAAGGTGAAGGACATCTCGGTGGAAGATCTTTGAGATCCCGAGTCAATGAGGACTACATTGCCTGCTTTTACAAACTCCCAAAGGAAATCCGAGAAAAGGCGCGGAAGAACTATAGGCTGTGGAGACAGAACCCCAACCACCCCAGTCTCCACTTCAAGCGAATTCACCGGCACGAGCCTCTCTACTCCATTCGGGTAGGTATTGGTTGGCGAGCCTTGGGAATGCTGGAAGATGACCTGGTGACCTGGTTCTGGATTGGTCCGCATTCTGAGTACGACAAGCTCATTTAGGGATCAGAGCGGGCACGACTCCTGAAAGCAGAATCTCCTTTAGACTGACAGGAGACTCTCTATGCATCGACTCTTTCGTTCCCTGGTCCCGGTCCTCTTCCTTCTGATTCCCCTCGCCGCGCGAGCCGGCGACCTCCTCACCGATCCCCTTCCTGCCACGGAGCCCTTTACCGTTTCGGGCACGGTGCCTGGAGTCTCTCTCCAGCAACTGGCGAGCGGCCTCGATTCGGTGACCTCGATCACCCACGCGGGCGACGACCGTCTCTTTCTTACCCTGCGCCCGGGCCGCATCGTCATCTTTACCGGCGGCGCCGTGAAGCCGCAGGCGTTCCTTGACATCCGGAGCCTCGTCAACGCCAGCGGCGAGGGCGGCCTTCTGTCGGTGGCGTTCCATCCTCACTACGCCCAGAACGGCTTCCTCTTCGTCAACTACACGAACAGCAATCTCGACACCGTCATCGCCCGCTACCACGTCTCGGCGAACGCCGATCAGGCCGACCCGGCGAGCGGCCGGATCCTGTTGACCATTCCCCAGCCCTTCGACAATCACAAGGGCGGCCAGCTCCAGTTCGGCCCCGACGGCTATCTCTACATCGGCATGGGCGATGGCGGCTCCGCCTTCGATCCCGCCTGCCGCGCCCAGCGCACCGACGTTCTGCTGGGCAAAATGCTCCGGATCGACGTCGACCAGAACGTTTCGGCGTCGCCCTTCTACGGTATTCCGGCGGACAACCCGTTCCGCGGCCCGGGCGATCCGCCGGATGAGATCTGGGCGACCGGCGTGCGCAACCCCTGGCGCTTCTCTTTCGATCGCCAGACCGGCGACCTTTGGATCGGCGACGTGGGACAGGGCCTGCGGGAGGAGGTCGACTTCCAGCCGGCCAACAGCCGGGGAGGCGAGAACTACGGCTGGAAGGTGATGGAGGGCACCCTCTGCTCCAACGCCGACGCCTGCCCCGCCTCGACGCCGCCCTGCAACTCGCCCGCCTACACCCTCCCCGTTCTCGAGTACGAGCACAACCCGCACTGCTCCATCACCGGCGGCTACGTCTATCGCGGCAGCGCGCTGCCCCAACTCCAAGGCGCCTACGTCTTCGGCGACTTCTGCTCGGGCGTTCTCTGGGCCGCGTCTCGCCAGGGGAACGGCTTCAACGTCCGCAACATCGACGGCACCCTTCCCAATCTCATCACCTTCGGCCAGGACAAGAACGGCGAACTCTACCTCGCCAACCTGGGCGGCAGCCTCTACCGCCTGAACGGCCAGGCGACCGGCGACCACACGGCCGAGACCGTCGGGCTCTATGAGTCCCAGGCCTCGGTCTTCCAGCTCAAGGCGGCCAACCGTCAGGGCGGCGCCGTCACCGTCGTCCACTTCGGCCCCAAACGCAACCGCTGGACTCCCCTGGCCGGAGACTGGGACGGCAACGGCAAGTCCACCCCCGGCTTCTACGATCCGGCCAATGAGACCTTCCGCCTCAAGAACTCGCTTCAGGGAAGCGCCACCGACATCCTGCTGAAAGTGAACGCGCCCTCCAAGGACGTGCTCCCCGTGGTGGGCGACTGGGACGGAGACGGCAAGGACACCGTCGGCCTCTACGAGGTCACGACCGGCAAGTTCTTCCTCAAAAACTCCCTGACCGGTCCCGACTTCGACGTCGTCGTCCTCTTCGGACCGCCGGGCTCGCCGAGGATTCCCGTCGCCGGCGACTGGGACGGCGATGGCACCGACGGTATCGGCCTCTATGATCCGGCGACCTCGACCTTCTCCCTGGCGAGCTCGCTCACCGGCGGCGGTCCCGATTTCCAATTCCAGTTCGGACCCCGGAACCACGGCGGCCTGCCGGTGATCGGCGACTGGAATGGCGACGGCATCGACGGCGTCGGCGTCTACGATCCGGTGACGGGCATGTTCCTGCTGCGCAACAGCCTCTCGGCGGGCGGCGCGGAGATCCAGTTCCGCTACGGCCCCAAGCGGAATACCTGGAAGCCGATCGCCGGGGTCTGGTAAAAGCGCGCCCCCAAGGCTCCTTGGGAAGGGCTACAATCCCCTCTCCCTTCCCAAGGAGACCCGATGAGACTGATCCTGGCCCTCTTCCTGCTGATTCCTCTCGCGGCGCGGGCCGACGACATCCTCGCCGATCCCCTCCCCTCGACGGGACCCTTTACCGTCTCGGGCACGGTGCCCGGCGTCATCCTCGAGCCGGTGGCGACCAGCCTCGATCCGATAACCTCGATCACTCATGCGGGCGACGACCGCCTCTTTCTCACGGTGCGCCCGGGCCGTATCGTCATTCTCACCGGCGGCGCCGTGAAGCCGCAGGCGTTTCTCGACATCCGGAGCCTCGTCAACGTCGACGGCGAGGGCGGCCTTCTGTCGGTGGCGTTCCATCCTCACTACGCCCAGAACGGCTTTCTCTTCGTCGCCTACACGAATAGCACTCTCACGACCGTCATCGCCCGCTACCACGTCTCCGCCAATCCGGATCAGGCCGACCCGGCGAGCGGCCAGATCCTGTTGACCATTCCCCAGCCCTATGACAGCCACAAAGGCGGCCAGCTCCAGTTTGGCCCCGACGGCTACCTCTATATCGGGCTGGGCGATGGCGGCTCCGGTTCCGATCCCGCCTGCCGCGCCCAGCGCACCGACGTCCTGCTGGGCAAAATGCTCCGGATCGACGTCGACCAGAACGTCTCGGCGGCGCCCTTCTACGGCATTCCGGCGGACAATCCGTTCCGCGGCCCGGGCGATCCGCCCGACGAAATCTGGGCGACCGGTCTACGAAATCCCTGGCGCTTCTCCTTCGACCGCCAGACCGGAGACCTCTGGATCGGCGACGTGGGCCAGAACCGGCGCGAGGAGGTCGACTTCCAGCCCGCCTCCAGCCGTGGCGGCGAGAACTACGGCTGGAAGGTGATGGAGGGAACCCTCTGCGCCTCCTCCGATGCCTGCCCCGCCTCGACGCCGAAGTGCGACTCGGCCACCTTCACCAGCCCCGTGCTCCAGTTCGACCATGATCCCTACTGCTCCATCACCGGCGGCTACGTCTACCGCGGCGCCCGCCTTCCCCAGCTCCAGGGGGCGTACTTCTTCGGCGACTTCTGTACCGGCACGATCTGGGCCGCGTCCCGCCAGGGCACCGGCTTCACCGTCCGCAACCTGGACGGCGAGGTGCCTAACCTCACCACCTTCGGCCAGGACAAGGACAGCGAGATCTATGTCGCCTCCCTCTCGGGCAGCGTCTTTCGCCTGAACGCCGGGTCCGTCCGCACCGCGGTGGACCTCGTGGGGCTCTATGATTCCAACTCCTCCGTGTTCCAGCTCAAGGCGGCCAACCGTGAGGGCGGCGACGTCACCAACGTCCACTTCGGCCCCAAGCGCAACCGCTGGATTCCCCTGGCGGGAGATTGGAACGGCAACGGCAAGGCCACGCCCGGCTTCTACGATCCGTCCACCGCCACCTTCCGCCTCAAGAACTCGCTGCCGGGCAGCGACACCGACATCCTGCTGGCCGTGCACGCCCCGTCCAGCCAGGTGCTCCCCGTGGCCGGCGACTGGAATGGGGATGGAAAAGACACCGTCGGCCTCTATGACGTCACCACCGGCAGGTTCTTCCTCAAGAATTCCCTGACCGGCCCGGACTTCGACCTCGTCGTTCTCTTCGGACCGCCGGGCCAGCCACGGATTCCCCTGGCGGGAGATTGGGACGGCGACGGCACCGACACCATCGGCCTTTACGATCCCGTGGAGTCGGTCTTCTACTTCACCAACTCCTACGCCGCCGGCGGGTACACCATCCAGTTCCAGTTCGGCCCACCTCGCAGGGGCGCGCTGCCCGTGGCCGGGGATTGGAACGGCGACGGCAGCGACAGCTTCGGCGTCTACGATCCGGTGGTGGGCAAGCTCCTGCTGCGCAACAGCCTCTCGTCGGGTGGCCCGGAGATTCAGTTCCGGTTTGGACCGAAGCGGAGCACCTGGAAGCCGGTCGCGGGGGTGTGGTAAAGAGGAGCCATGAAAACAATCCCCGGCTGTGCCCTGTTGTTCGCCGTCACTCTCGCCGCCTCCGCCGCCGAGCCGCCGAAGACCTACGACCTGATTCTGCGGGGCGGCACGATCTACGACGGCTCGGGCGGCAAGCCGGTCGTGGGCGACGTGGCGATCGACGGCGACCGCATTGTCGCGGTCACCGCCGTCGGCTCGCTCGGCACCGCCAAGGGGAAGACCGAGGTCAACGCCAAAGGGCTCGCCGTCTCCCCCGGTTTCGTCAACATGCTGAGCTGGGCCACGGAGTCGCTCCTCGTGGACGGCCGGGCGCAGAGCGATCTGCGCCAGGGCGTGACCCTGGAAGTCATGGGCGAGGGCAATTCCATGGGGCCGCTCAACGACGCCATGAAGAAGGAAGGCGTCGAGCAGCAGGGCGACATCAAGTACCCGATCACCTGGACGACGCTCGGCGAGTATCTCGATCAGCTCGCGGCCAAGGGGATCGCCCCCAACGTCGCCTCCTTCGTGGGCGCCACCACCGTGCGCGTCCACGAGATCGGCTACGCCGACCGGCCGCCCACCGCCGAGGAGCTGGCGCGCATGCGCAAGCTGGTGGACACCGCCATGCAAGAAGGCGCTCTGGGCGTGGGCTCGTCCCTCGATCTACGCGCCCGCCTTCTACGCCAAGACGGATGAGCTCGTGGCCCTTTGCGAGGAGGCCGCGAAGTATGACGGCATGTACATCTCCCACATGCGCAGCGAGGGCGGACGATTCCTGGAGGCGATCGACGAGCTGATCGACATCTCCCGCCGCGCCAAGCTGCCGGCCGAGATCTACCATCTCAAAGCCGCCGGCAAGCCGAACTGGGGAAAGCTCGACGCCGCCATTCGGAAGGTCGAGGCCGCGCGCGCCTCCGGCCTCAAGATCACGGCGGACATGTACACCTACACCGCCGGGGCCACGGGCCTCGATGCCTCCATGCCCCCCTGGGTGCAGGAAGGCGGCCTCGAAGCGTGGATCGCCCGCATGAAGGACCCGGCCATCCGCGAGAAGGTGAAGAAAGAGATCGACACGCCCACCGACGCCTGGGAGAACCTCTTCCTCGCCGCCGGCCCGGAAAAGATCCTCCTCGTCGCCTTCAAGAACGACAAGCTGAAGCCGCTGACCGGCAAGAGCCTGGCCGAAGTCGCCAGAATGCGCGGCAAGTCCCCCGAGGAGACGGCCATGGATCTGGTGATCGAGGACGACAGCCGGGTGGGCACCATCTACTTCCTGATGTCCGAGGACAACGTCCGCCGCGAGGTCGCCCTCCCCTGGGTGAGCTTCGGCTCGGACGCCGAGGCGCCGTCGACCGACGGCGTCTTCCTGAAGTCCAATCCTCACCCGCGGACCTACGGCAACTTCGTCCGCGTCGTGGGCCAGTACGTGCGAGACGAGAAGGTGCTCCCCCTCGAAGAGGCCATCCGCAAGCTGACCTCCCTCCCCGCCACCAACCTCAAGATCCGTGACCGCGGCCTCCTGAAGCCCGGCTACTTCGCCGACGTCGTCCTCTTCGATCCCGCCAAGGTCAAAGACCACTCCACCTATGAGAAACCGCACCAGTACGCCACCGGCGTGAAGCACGTCTTCGTCAATGGGGTCCAGGTTCTCAAGGACGGCGAGCCCACGGGAGCCGCGGCCGGCCGCGTGGTGCGGGGTCCGGGGTGGACGGGGTGGAAGGAGGTGGGACGGTAGAGCCTCAGCCGGACCGCCGCCCTGTGGCATGATGATCGCCATGGACAACGTTCAGGCGGCCGAGGTGACCCTCCCCTCTCAGGACCTCGCGGCGGATCTCGCCTTCTATACCGGCGAGCTGGGGTTCCGGCTGGAGACGATCTTTCCGGCCGACGATCCGGGGGTCGCCGTATTGTCCGGGCATGGGCTGCGGCTGCGGCTGGATCGCGGCGCCACGGTCGTACCGGGGATTCTGCGTCTGCTGTGCCGCGACCCCGAAGCCTTCGCGGCGGGCGCGCGGGAGCTGACGGCTCCCAACGGCGTCCGCATTCAGATCGTCGACGCCCAGCCGCGGCTGGAGACACCGCCGACCCGGCACGCCTTCGTGGTGCGCCGCCTGAAGGACAACAGCCCGTGGGTGATCGGCCGCGCGGGCATGCACTACCGGGATCTGATTCCGGGCCGGCTCGGCGGCAGCATCATCGCCTCGCACATCCGCATTCCCGACGCCGGCCCCGTGCCGGACATGGTGCACTACCACACCGTGGGGTTTCAGTTGATCTTCTGCATCCACGGCTGGGTCCGGCTGGTCTACGAGGACCAGGGGCCGCCCTTCCTCCTCAACGCGGGCGACTGCGTCATTCAGCCGCCGCAGATCCGGCACCGGGTTCTCGAGGCGTCCGAGGATCTCCAGGTGGTCGAGATCGGCGTACCGGCCGAGCACATCACCACCGTCGATCACGACATGGAGCTGCCCACGCCGCATCTCAATCCGGACCGGGTCTTCGGCGGCCAGACCTTCTGCCGCAGCGAGGCCGCGAAAGCCCACTGGACGCCCTGGAGACTGCCCGGCTTCGAAGCGCGGGAGACCGGCATCGGCGCCGCGACCGTGGGCGTCGCCTCCGTGAAGGTAGCCCGTCCGGCCAGCGGCACTCCTCCGCCGGTGACTACCGATCACACGGCGGACATCCTGTTCGCGTTCGTCCTCTCGGGCTCCGTCACCCTGCACGGCGAGGGACAGGACGCCCACGCGCTCACCGAGGGCGACGCCTTCGTGATTCCGCCGCGCTTCAAAACAGCGCTGAGCGAAGTCTCCGAGGATCTACAGCTCCTCGAGGTCTCCCTGCCGGCGGACTTCGAAACCGCTCTTTATCCGGACGAACGGACCCCGGCCAGGCGATAACCGATCGCCAGCAGCAGGAGCCACGGCCCTCCGGCGATCAGCGTCGACCGCAGGCCGGGCACCCACCAGGTCGACACCAGGATCGCGGCGATCAGCGCGGCGCCGGCATACGAGCCCAGCGGCACGGCGGGAGCGCGAAACGCGATGTGGGTCACGAAGATCATCAGCCAGACGAACAGCGCGCCGAACAGCGCGACGCCAAAAAACCACACATAGGCCGAATCGGGCCAGACCGCCCGCACCAGCACCGCCGCCCCCAGCCCGAGGCAGGCCACGAGCAGGGCGTTGACCGGCACTTCCCGCCGGGAGACCGCCCCGAGCTTCGGCGGCACGAAGCCGGCGCGGGCCAAAGACCACAGCGTCCGGGAGATCAGGTAGAGATTCGCGTTCGCGCTCGACAGCGCGGCGCTCAGCACGACGAAGTTCATCAGGCCCGCGGCACCGGGAATCCCCACCCGCGCCAGCACGCTCACGAATGGGCTCTCGCCGGCGCCCAACTGCTGCCACGGCCTCAGGGCCACCAGCAGCGTGATGGTGATGATGTAGATCGCCGAGAGGCCGAGAACCATGCGGCGCATGGCCACCGGAATCGTGCGGCCCGGGTTGGCCGCCTCCCCGGAGGTGACGCCCACGATCTCGACGCCGATGAACGAGTAGATGACGAAACAGCAGCCGAGCCACACCCCTTTGAGACCGAACGGCAGGAAGCCGCCCTGTCCCGTGACGTTGCGCAGGCCGATCGCCGGCTGGCCGGTCAAGCCGAAGAGGATCAGCACGGCGAGGCCGACAAACAGGGCCACCGCGACGACCTTGATCATCACCAGCCAATATTCGACCGTCCCGAGCCGGCCGACCGCCCGCGAGTTGACGTACACGAGCAGCACCGCGAACGCCAGCACCCACACCGCCCCCTTCACGCCCGGAAACCAGTAGCTCATGTAGATCGACGCGGCCACCAGTTGCCCGCCGGTCGCGATCACTTCCATCAGCAGATAGCTCACCCGTATCGAGTAGCCGGCGAACGGCGAGAGGTACATCCCGGCATACACGCCGAACGCCCCCGCCGTGGGATGGGCCACCGCCATCTCGGCCAGCGCGCGGCCGAGCAGCAGCGAAATGGCGGCCACCACCACATAGGACACGATCACCGCCGGCCCGGCCACGTTGACCGCCAGGCCGCTGGCAAGGAACAGCCCCGTCCCGATCGCGCCACCCAGCGCCATGGCCGCCTGCTGGGCCATCGAAAGCTGGCGCGCGAGCCCCTGCTCGTTGCGGACGGCGGAGTTCGATTCTCCGGGGATCATAGGCGGCGGGAGCGTATCATCCGGCCGCAGGAAGATCTCAAGCGATTCCAAGCCGTCCGCAAAGTAGAGACGCCCGCGGGGAACCCCGTGGGGCGTCACCGGTATTTCATGGCAGGATACCTCCTCACCCTCCCGAGGAGACCCACCCGATGCCACGCACCTTCTGGATCCCCGCCGTCCTCGCTCTTGCCCTGGCTGCGCCGCTTTTCGCCGCCGATCCCCCTCGCCACATTGCCGTTCGCGCGGGCCGGCTTCTCGACGGGACGGACGCGGTGACGGCTCACGTCTATGCCCGGCGGACTCTGGAGGCGGGGTTCACGACGGTGCGCAACGTGGGGGCCCGGGAGTTCATCGACGTGGCCCTGCGCGACGCCATCAACCGTGGCGACGTGGTGGGGCCGCGGATGCAGGTGGCCACGATGGCCGTGGGATCGACCGGCGGGCACAACGATCTGACGGGCTTTTCCCCCTATCTGCGGTTCGAGGGCTTCTCCGGCATCGCCGACGGGGTGGATGAGATCCGCAAGCTCATCCGCACGGAGGTCAAGGGCGGGGCGGACCTCATCAAGGTGATGGCCACGGCCGGCGTGCTCTCCGAGGAGGGATCGGTGGGCGCGCCGCAGTACTCGCAGGCGGAGATGAACGCCGTCGTCGAGGAGGCGGCGATGTGGGGCAAGAAGGTGGCGGCCCATGCCCATGGCGCCGAGGGGATCAAGCGCGCCGCCCGGGCCGGCGTCGCCTCGATCGAGCACGGCGGCATGATCGACGAGGAGGGGGTGCGCCTGCTGAAAGGACGCGGCATCTACCTGGTGCCGGACATCTATACGGACGAGTACATCCTCCTCGAAGCCGATCATCTCGGGCTGCCGCAGAAGATGATCGAGAAGGAAAAGGAGCTGCGCAAGAACCAGCTCGTCAACTGGAAACGGGCCATCGACGCGGGCGTCAAGCTCGCCTTCGGCACGGACGCGGGCGTCTATCCCCACGGCCAGAACGCCAGGCAGTTCCACTCCCTCCTCGCCCTCGGCCTCACCCCCCAGCAGGTGATCCGCATGGCCACCACCAGCGCCGCGGACCTCATGGGCTGGAGCGACCGCGTCGGCTCCGTCGCGCCCGGACGCTACGCCGACCTCATCGCCGTGGACGGCGATCCCCTCGCGGACATTACGGAGCTGGAGCGGGTTCGGTTCGTGATGAAAGGGGGCGTGGCGTCAAGGAGGATGGGAAGCGGTGATATAATTCAGAAAAGCCTGCAATCATCAGGAGGGTTCGCCATGGGCAGCACCCCCGAAATCGATATCGATCCAACCCCCATCCCGGAGCCTGCTCCGGCCTCTGAACCGACCGGTGGCGTCGTTCTGGCGCGGGGTCTGAAGCTCGCGGGCGAGACGTTCATCCCGGGGGCCAGCCTGCTGCTGGATGGGGAGGTCGCGTCCGGCGTGGGGCACCTCGTCGTCGGGACGCTCGCGCGGCTGGCATTCGGCCCTCTGGGGCTGCTGGTGGTCGCGGCGGATTCGTACTCGAAGTCCGTCTCCGGCAAGAGCCTCCTCGAGCAGATCCGCGGCACGGCCAAGTAGAGCGGCTTCGCGCCCTCTCTTGACAGCTCCTATACTCTTGACGCCTCCCGTCCCGCTGTCGGAGACCGGAGACAACGGAGGAGGGCGCTATGAGCGAGGTCTGCTCCCACCTGGACCAGATTCAAGACGTGAAACCCCACACCCGGGGGTGCGAAGAGTGCCTGAAGATAGGCGACACCTGGGTCCATCTGCGGCTGTGTCTCTCCTGCGGCAAGGTCGGCTGCTGCGATTCCTCGAAGAACAAGCACGCCACGAAGCACTTCCACGCCACGAAGCACCCCATCGTCCAGTCCCTCGAGCCGGGCGAGGACTGGCTGTGGTGCTATGTGGACGAGGTGATGATGGAGCCGGGTTAGCGTCGGCGAAGGAAGGACAACAGGGACTTCAAGGACGCCAAGGACAAGCAAACCGACTTCTTCTGTCCTTGAAGTCCCTGCAGTCCTTGATGTCCTTGCCTCAGCTTGCCCTCTCCCCCCTCCCCTGCTACATTCTCCTGGCAATTTTCTTCCGAAGGCCCCTCTTCTAGACTTTATGAGCACAGGAAAACTCCGCTCGTCGCTCGTCTCACGCTATTTCCTCGCGGCAGTGCTGGCGGGGATCTACATGGCCGTCTTCCTGCTCACCCGGATCGTGCTGCTGGCGGTGCAGCACGCGGTGTCGCGCAATGGAGTCGGGCCGACGCTGACCGCGCTGGGGGCTGGGGAGATCTTCGACGCCGTGGTCGCGTTGTGGATGGTCGCGCCGCTGGTTCTCTATCTCTCACTGCTGCCCGAGCGCTGGTTCCAGGGGCGGGTTCAGCGGGCGGTGCTCTGGACCGGCCTCGCGATCTCGACCTTCTCGGCCCTGTTCACGGCCTGCGTGGAGTACTACTTCTTCGAGGAGTTCAACAGCCGCTTCAACTTCGTGGCGGTGGACTATCTGTCCTACCCCACCGAGGTGGCGGACAACGTCTGGCAGAGCTATCACGTGACCCTCGTGTTCTCTCTCGTGGTGCTCGTCACGGCGGCCGTTCTCTTCCTCCTGCGCCGGCCGGTGCGCGAGGCCTGGCAACGGGTGACGCCGCCCCTGAAGCGGGCGGCCTTCGTCGCCGCCTTCGCGGCGGTCCTGGCGGTGGCGTCGTGGACGATTTCGCCGCGTCTCGCCCACGTCTCCGAGGACCGGGCGCTCAACGAGATCGCCGTCAACGGCTACTACTCCTTCTTCATGGCGCTGCTCGGCAAGGACGCCCCCTACGAGGGCCTCTACGCCACCCGGCCGCAGCCGGCGTTGATGGAACGGCTGCACCGGCTTCTGGAGGAGAAGTCCATGGTGCCGGCGTCGTTCACCGCCGGGTCGACGCTGCGCAAGATCGACAATCCCGGACCCTCCCGCCGGCTCAACGTCGTCGTGGTGCTGGAGGAGAGCCTGGGCTCCGAGCTCGTGGGCTCGCTCCATCCGCGGCCGGAGAGCCTGACGCCGAGCTTCGATGCGCTGATGTCCGAGGGGACGCTCCTCACCCACGCCTTCTCGACCGGCAACCGCACGGTGCGGGCGATCGAGGCCACCACCTCCTCGCTGCCGCCATTGCCCGGCGAGTCGATCGTACGGCGGGACAACTCGGTGGGGCTCTTCACCCTCCCCTCGCTGCTGGCGAGCCAGGGCTACCAGACGATGTTCGTCTACGGCGGCCGGGCGCTCTTCGACGGCATGGGAACCTATCTCCACCACAACGGAGTGGACCGGCTGGTGGATCAGAGCTCGTATCCGCCGGGCACGTTCACCACCGCCTGGGGAGTCTGCGACGAGGCGATCTTCACCAAGGCGCTGGAGGTGATGGACGAGACCCATGCCCAGGGCAAGCCGTTCTACTCCCTGGTGCTCAGCGTCTCCAATCACCGGCCGTTCACCTTCCCGCAGGACCACATCAAGGCGGAAGGGCGTTTCCATCGCCGGGAGAACGTCGTTCGCTATGCCGACTGGGCGCTCGGCCAGTTCATGGCGAAGGCGAAGTCCCACGCCTTCTATCAGGACACGCTGTTCGTGCTCATGGGCGATCACGGCGCCCGGGTCTACGGCGCGGCGGAGATCCCGCTGCCGAGCTATGAGGTGCCCATTCTCTTCGTCGGCCCCGGCGTGCCGGCGGGCGTGCGGCTCCCGACCCTGGCCTCGTCGCTTGACGTCCCCCCCACCATCCTCGGCATCCTGGGCCTCGACTACGACTCGAAGTTCTTCGGCCACGATGTGTTCCGGATTTCCCCGGAGAAGGGACGGGCGCTGATGACCCACGGCAGCGAGATCGCCCTCATGCGCGGGGGCCGCATGGCCGTGCTGGGTCTGCGCGAGTCGGCGGCCCTCTATACGGTCGACGAAGCGAGGAATGAGATCGCCAAGGTGAATTCCGTGGACGCCGCCGGCCACGAGCTGATCGAGGACGCCATCGCCTACTACAACGCCGCCGACCGCCTCTACCGCAGCGGCGCCTTCGGGTTCAGCCCCACGCCGGCGCGCCAGCCGGCTCCGGCAGCGGAGTAACCTACAGCTTGGAAAGATACTGGTGGATGAAGGAGATGGCGATCGAGCCCTCCCCCACCCCGGACGCCACCCGTTTCACCGAGCCGCGGCGCACGTCGCCGGCCACGAAGATCCCCGGCACGCTGGTTTCCAGGAGGAACGGATCGCGGTCCGGCTTCCACCCGGCCGGCCGCTTGCCGTCCGTCATGAGCTGAGGGCCGGCGAGAATGAAGCCGTAGGAGTCGCGCTCGACGATGTCCGCCAGCCACCCCGTGTGCGGCTGGGCGCCGATGAGAATGAACAGCGAGTGCGCCGGATGGTTCGTGACCTCGCCGGTCTGGGAGTTGTTGACGTCGAGCGACTCCAGGTGCCCGTCGCCATGGGCGGCCGCGACGTTCGAGTAGTACCAGACCTCAATGTTCGGCGTCTGGCCGATCTGGTCGACCAGATACTGCGACATCCCCTTGGCGAGGGAGTCGCCACGCACCAGCATCACCACTTTGCGGGCGTACTTCGAGAAATACATGGCCGCCTGTCCCGCCGAGTTGGCGCCGCCGACGATGAAGACGTTCTCGTCGCTACAGGACATGGCTTCGGTCATCGCCGCCCCGTAATACACACCGGCGCCGGTGAGCTCGGCGAGCCCGGGGACGTCGAGCTTGCGGTAGGAGACGCCGGTGGTGATCAGCAGCGCATGGCACGAGACCTCGCTGCCGTTGCTGAGGGTGATGATGCGGTAGGGGTCCTCCTGGCGCACTCCCGTGGCCCGCTGGGGCGTGAGGATCTCGACGCCGAAGCGCTGGGCCTGGGTGACGGCGCGGCGGGTGAGGTCGGCGCCGGAGAGGCCGGCGGGAAAGCCGAGGTAGTTCTCGATGCGCGAGCTGGTGCCCGCCTGCCCGCCGGGGGCATCGCCCTCGATCAGCAGCGTGTGCAATCCCTCGGAGGCGCCGTAGACGGCTCCCGCCAGCCCCGCGGGTCCACCGCCTACGATGACGAGGTCGTAGAACGGCTTGCCCGCTTGGGTCTTGAAGCCGATCTTCGCCGCCAGCTCGTCGCGGGAGGGATCGGATAGGGAGGTGCCGTCCGGCAGGAAGACGAGGGGAAGGTGGGCGCCGCCGTTGCCGCTGGCCTTTTCGGCCGAGGCCACGAGATCCCGCCCCTCGGCCTGCTCCTCGACGTCCAGCCACTGGTAGGGAACCTGATGGCGCGCCAGGAAATCGCGCACGTTGAAGGCCTCGGGCGACCAGCGGTGGCCGACCACCCGGATGCCCTCGAAGGGCGGATGGAAGTTGCCCTGCCAGTCCAGCAGCAGATCGTCGAGCACCGGGTAGAGGTGCTCCTCGGGAGGGTCCCAGGGCTTGAGCAGGTAGTAGTCCACCTTCGCCGTGTTGATGGCCTGAATGGCGGCCTCGGTATCGGCATAGGCGGTGAGCAGAACCCGCTTGGCCGCGGGAAACAGCGGGATCGCCTTCTCCAGGAATTCGACGCCGGACATCTGCGGCATCCGCTGATCCACCAGGAACAATGCCACGGGCGTCTGGCGGACCTTGAGCTGCTCCAGGGCTTCCAGGGCGCTCGGCCCCGAGCTCGCCCGCATCACGCGGTACGGCTCGCCATAGTGGCGCCGCAGGTCGCGGTCCACCGCGCGCAGCACCTCGGTATCGTCGTCGATCGCGAACAGGACGGGTTTGGCCATGCGGGCGAATATATCCGAGGTGTCAAGGGGGGCGCCTTACCTGTTCGTGGGTAGGTGCTCAATGTAGAGACGCCCCGTGGGGAACCCCGCGGGGCGTCTCGGGGGCGGGAAGAACTACCCAGTCGCCAGAAAGGTTCCGCGGGCACATCTAAGCTGCCGTCTGGCCTCTTTTTTCAGATCCGACCGGGCGTCGCCGATCCGGAGACGCCCCGCGGGGTTTCCCCACGGGGCGTCTCTACATTTCATGGCCGTTGGCATTACCTTCGCTTACAAACCGACTCCGTGTGACGCGCGAGGGTAGGAGCCCATTGGTGGGCAGGGGCAGAGCGGTCAGATCTTGCGGAGAATCAAGGGAATCCTTTTCATCTGGATGGTTGCTGTAGCCGGGCCCGGCTTCGCTCAGTCCGCCCAGCCCAAAGTCCTCCTCCTCTCCCTGGAGGATGCCCTGCGCATCGCTTCCGGCGAGAGCGAGACGGTGTGGGTGGCCGAGGCGGGGGTGATGCGCGCGCTGGGGACCGAGAAGTCGACCCGCAGCGGCTTGTTCCCGCAGCTCTCGGGCACCGCGTCCTACCAGCGGACGCTGCGCTCGCAGTTCGACGGCATCAACTTCGGGGGCACCTCGCAGGATCAGGGGCTCAGCAATCTCCCTTTCTTCCAGGTTAACCAGTACAGCCTCGGCCTCTCCCTCTCGCAGCTTCTCTTCGACGGCGGCCAGGTGTTGGCCCGCACGCGGGCGTCCGAGGCGCGGCGACGGTCCTCGAAGATCGACGTCGACGCGGCCCGGGCTCAAACACTGCTCGACACCACGAGCGCCTACTTCGACGCCCTTTTGAACGACCGTCTGGTGGAGATCGCCGAGGCCTCCCTCTCCCAGCAGGAGGAGCTGCTGCGGCAGACCGGTGTGGCCAAGGACGTGGGCGAGAAGTCCGAGTTCGAGCTGCTGCAATCGCGGGTCGCCCGGGACAACCAGCTTCCCGTCGTGATTCAGAACCGCAGCCAGCGCCAGGCCGCCTACTGGCGGCTGAAGCAGCTCCTCAACGTGCCGCTCGACGATGAGATCCGCCTCACCACGGGCATCCAGGACCTGCCGGCGCGCTTTGCCACAGCCGCGGACCCCGCCCCCGACATCCGGGCACCCGTGCGGCAGGCCGAGGAGAACGTGCAGGCCAACAAGGATCTGCTGAAGGGTGCTCTCGGCGAGCGGTGGCCCTCCATCTCCCTTTCCTCTTTTTACAACCCGGTGGCCTACCCGGCCTCGGGAGTGGTGCCGGGCATCTCCGACTTCCGGGAGAACTGGACGGTGACGCTCAGCCTCTCCGTTCCCATCTTCACCGGCGGCCGGCTGGCGGGGGACGAGCTGACGGCGCGGGGCAATCTCTCCGAGGCCTGGGCTCGCCTCAAGCAGACCCGGGAGCAGGCGGAGCTGGACGCCCGGGTGTCGCGCAACGACCTCGCCGACGCCGAGGCCATCCTGAAGAGCAACGAAAGCACGAGCGAGCAGGCCCGGCGGGCCTATGAGATCGCCCAGCTCCGCTTCCGCGAAGGGCTGTCGAGCCAGATCGAGCTCCAGGACTCGCGCCTCCAGTCCGAGCAGGCCCAGGTCAACCAAGCCCGGGCGCTGCGCAACGTCCAGGTGGCCCGGGCCAAGCTGGCCCTGCTGCGCGACCTGCCGCTCAACGGCAACGCCGCGGCGGCCCAGGCGGTGAATGCGGCGGCTCAAAGCTCCGCCCCCAACCAGCCGGCACGGCCGGCTCAAACCTCCACGGGAGGGGTAACACCATGAAAGACAGATACGGACGACAGGAGATCTTTTTGATCGTCCTTGCCGGGTTGTTGCTTTTTGCCGGCTGCCACCGCAAGGACAAGGCGGCAGCCAAGGCTCCCCCGCCGACCCTGGCCCTCGGTGCCGAGGACACGGCTGTGGTGACGAAGGCGCCCATCCAGAGCGGCCCGGCCATCACCGGCACCCTGGCGGCGAAGACCCAGGCGGTCCTCCGCTCCCAGCTCGCCGGCTCGTTGCTGGAAGCCTACGCCCAGCCGGGCCAGCGGGTGAGCCGCGGCCAGGTGCTGGCCCGGCTCGATGCCTCGTCGCTCACCGACGCCGTCACCTCGGCCCAGGCCGGAGTGGAGAGCGCCCGCAACAGCCTCGCCGTCTCCCAGCGTGAGGCGCAACGGCAGAAGACCCTGGAGGCGGCCGGTGCCGTGGCCCAGCGCAACGTCGAGCAGGCTCAGCAGAGCGCCGTCATGGCCCAGGCGACCCTGGCCCAGGCCCGCTCGCAGCTCGCCGCCGCCGCCAAGAACCTCGGCAACTCGCGGGTGACCGCACCCTTCGCCGGAGTGGTGAGCGAGCGGCCCGTCTCGCCGGGCGACGTGGTGCAGCCGGGAACGGCCCTGTTCACGGTGGTCGACCCCGCGATCCTCCAGCTCGAGGCCTCGGTGCCGGCGGACCAGCTCTCCACGCTTCAGCTGGGGTCGCCCATCGACTTCAACGTCACGGGCTACGCCGGCCGCACCTTCCGCGGCATCGTCGCCCGCATCAATCCCAGCGCCGATCCGGCCACCCGGCAGGTGCGCATCTACGCCGAGATCCCCAACCCCGGAGGCACCCTGGTGGCCGGCCTCTACGCCGAGGGCCGGGTGGAGACCGAGTCGCGGACCGCCCTCACCCTGCCGGCCGGCGCCATCGACCGCCGCATGGCCAAGCCCGCCGTGCTGCGGGTGCGCGATGGCAAGGTGGAGCGGGTCGAGGTGGAGTTGGGGCTTCAGGACGACCGCGAGCAGCGGGTCGAAATCCGCGGCGGCCTCAACGCGGGTGACGTCGTCCTCCTCGGCTCCGCTCAGGAGATCGCGCCGGGCACGCCGGTTCGCCTGGCACCCTCCGTTCAGGAGAAGGCCGAGAAGTTGGCAGAAGCCTTATGAGCATTTCCGATTTCGCCATCAAGCGCCCCATCGTCACGGTCGTCGTGATGCTGGCGCTGGTCATCTTCGGCCTCTTCGCCCTGATCAGCCTCGACGTCGACGAATTCCCCGATCTTTCCAACCCGATCGTCTTCGTCTCCGTCCCCTATCCCGGCGCCTCTCCCTCGCAGGTCGAGCAGGAGGTCGTCGAGCGCATGGAGGAGGCCTTCAACGCCCTCTCGGGAATCGATGAGATCCGCTCCACCTCGGTGGACGGTTTCGCCACCATCATCGTGCAGTTCGTCTTCAGCAAGGACCCGGACCAGGCGGCCCAGGACGTGCGCGACGCCATCTCCGGCATCCGCAACGATCTGCCGGTGGAGATGAAAGAGCCGATCCTGAAAAAGTTCGATCCCAGCGATCTGCCGATCGTCTCGCTGACCCTCTCCTCCGACCGCCTGCAGACGCCCGAGCTGAGCCTGCTGGCCGATCCTGGCCTCACCCGTACCCTGCGGGGGATCAACGGCGTGGCCCAGGTGACCGTGCAGGGCGGCGTGGACCGCGAGCTGTCCGTGGACGTGCGGCCGGCCGATCTGGCCGCGGCGGGGGTGACCGTGGGCGACGTGGTGCAGGCGGTGCAGGCGCAGAACCTCGCCGCACCCGTCGGCCACGTCGAGGGGAAGCTCACCGAGCAGGCCATCCGCCTGCGCGGCCGGTTGGAGACCCCCGAGCAGTTCTCGCAGCTCGTGGTGGCCTCCCGGGGCGGCCGGCTGATCCGCCTCGGCGACCTGGCGGACACGCGGGACGGCACAGCCGAGCAGCGCTCGCTCGCCCTCTACAACGGCCGGGTGGCCGTGGGCATCGACATCACCAAGGCCAAGGGGGCGAGCACGACGCGGGTGGCCGACGCCGTCAAGGCAGCCCTGGCGAAGGTGCGAGGGACCCTGCCGTCGGGCGTGAAGCTCGACGTGGTGCGCGATGCCGGCGAGCGGGTCCACAACTCGGTGCGCAATGTCGAGGAGGCGCTGATCGAGGGTGCCCTGCTGACCGTCTTCGTGGTCTTCCTCTTCCTCAACTCCTGGCGCTCGACGGTGATCACCGGCCTCGCCCTGCCGGTCTCGGTGCTCTCCTCCTTCATCGCCGTCTGGGCTTTCGGCTTCACTCTCAACACCATGTCGCTGATGGGCCTCTCGCTCGCCATCGGAATCCTGATCGACGACGCGATCGTGGTGCGGGAGAACATCGTGCGTCACGTGGAGATGGGCAAGGACCACGTGAAGGCCGCGCACGAGGCCACGGACGAGATCGGCCTCGCGGTGGCGGCCACCACCTTCTCCATCGTCTGCGTCTTCGTGCCCGTGGCCTTCATGCAGGGCATCGCCGGCCAGTGGTTCAAGCCGTTTGCCCTCACCATCGCCTGCTCGGTGCTGGTTTCCCTGTTCGTCTCCTTTTCGCTCGATCCCATGCTCTCGGCCTACTGGCCCGATCCGCAGCTCGAGGCTCACGAGCGGAAGAACCCGGTGGCACGGATGCTCGACCGCTTCAACGCCTGGTTCGACCGCCAGGCGGACCGCTACAAGGGGGTGATCGCCTGGGCGCTCGATCACCGGCTGGCGGTGCTCGGCATCGTCGCCGTGGCCTTTTTCGGCGCCATCGCCCTCCAGGTGCTGTTCGGCGGCGGCGGCTTCATTCCGGAGAGCGACGTCTCGGAGCTCAACCTGTCGCTGGAGACGCCCCCGGGGTCGAACCTCAACTACACGGCCCTCAAGGCGAAGGAGCTCGCCGCCATCGCCAGCCGCCACAAGGAGGTGGCCTACACCTACACGACGATCGGCAGCAGCACGGGCTCGGGCTCGGTGGACACCGGCAGCGTCTATATCAAGCTGGTGCCGAAGAAGAAGCGCAAGGCGTCGCAGCAGGAGCTCGCCCAGGTGATCCGCCGGGAGGTCCAGCACGTTGGAGGCGTCACGGCCTACCTCGCGACGAGCGGCGGCCCGGGCGGCACCACGCGGCAGATCCAGCTCCAGCTCGGAGGGCAGAACCTGGAGACCCTCAACCGGGCGGCCCTGGCCATGGAAAACGAGATCCGCCAAGTGCCGGGCGCCGTGGACCTGGGCCTCTCCACCCGCGGCCAGCGGCCGGAGCTCGTGGTGCAGCTCAATCGCGGGCTGGCCTCGACCCTGGGCCTCAACGTCGGCCAAGTGGCCCAATCGCTGCGTCCCGCCTTCGCCGGCATCAAGGCGGGCGACTGGATCGATCCCCTGGGCAAGACGCGGGACGTCACCGTCCGCCTCGCCCCCTCGGCCCGGGAGAACCTCACCGACATCGAGCAGCTCCCGCTGGTGGTGACCCCGAGCATGGCCGGCGGGGGTGCCACGGCCTCCCCCGCCGGGGTGCCTGGGATGTCAGGAGGAGCGGCAATGGCGGGCACGCCGAGCATCCTCCCGCTCGGGCAGGTGGCGACCGTCACCCGCAGCTCGGGACCGGCCCAGATCGACCATCTGAACCGCGACAAGGTGGTGACCGTGGGCGCCAACGTCCAGGGGCGGTCGCTCTCCGAGGTGATGGGCGACGTCACCAAGCGCAACGCTCGCTTGCCTCTGCCGCCGGGCGTCAAGCTGTCGCAGGGCGGTGACGTGAAGAACGAGAGCGAGGTCTTCACCAAAATCTTCGCCGCCCTGGCGCTCGCGGTGCTCCTCATGTACCTGATCCTGGTGGTGCAGTTCGGCTCGTTCCTCGATCCGCTGGCCATCCTGCTGTCGCTCCCCCTGTCGCTGGTGGGGGTCGTGCTGATCCTCCTGATCACCGGCGACACCCTGAACCTGATGAGCCTGATCGGCGTCATCCTGCTGATGGGCATCGTGGCCAAGAACGCCATTCTGCTCATCGACTTCGCGAAGTGGAACCACGAGCAGGGAATGCCCTTGCGCGACGCCCTCATCGAAGCCGGCCGTGTGCGCCTGCGGCCCATCCTGATGACCACCATCGCCCTGATCGCGGGCATGATTCCGGTGGCCCTGGGCGTGGGAGAAGGAGCGGACTTCCGCGCCCCCCTGGGCCGCGCGGTGATCGGCGGCACCATCACCTCCACCTTCCTTACCCTGCTGGTGATCCCGACGATCTACGAGATCATGGTCGAGTGGCGGGAGAAGGCGCGGGGGCTCTTCCGGAGGAAGGCGAAGGCGCCGGTGGCGCGGGCGGAGCCGGCGGAGGCGCCTTAGAGTGTGTCTCAAAAGGAGCGACAGCCACGTCTATGTCGCCAGGGATTGAAATCGCCTGGCTACCGACTCTTGTCCCTCCGGGACTGCAATTCGTTCTTCTTATGTCCCGTAGGGACTACAGTGGGTAGCCAGGTGATTTCAATCCCTGGCAACGTAGACGTCGTCGTCAATCACTTTTTGAGACGCCCTCTAAGATCTCAGTGCCCCGGCACCCCGCTCACCGTCCGCGCCGTCAGCCCCTTCCGCCCCGGTAGCTCCACGTCGATCTTGCTCCAGGCGGCGGGTGGGGCGGACTCCTTGGGGTAGAAGGCGACGGTGTACTGACTGCGCAGCTCCGAGAGGATCTGGCCGTAGACCTCCGCCAGATCCTGCTCGGGCTCGATGAAGTAGACCTGGCCTCCACCGGCATCGGCCAAGCGCTTGAACTTGGCTGACACAGGCTCGGTGAGGAAGCCACCGTCCTCTCCCCGGGCTGCCCTGGGGTTGGCGACGATCATATAGATGGGGATGCCGCTCTCGCGGGCGACCCGCAGGCACTCGCCGTAGGAGAGGCGCTCGCGCTCGCTCTGGTCGATGCCGTCCGTGTAGAGCACCAGGGCCTTGCGGCCGGTGATTCCCCGCAGTTGCACCAGCGAGTAGCTGATGGCCTCCCACAGGGCCGTGCCGCCGTCGGGCGTAAGACTGCCGAGGGACGCCGAGACCGCCGAGAGGTCACGGGTGACCGGCCGGATGAGCTTCGAGGTGTCGTCGAAGGAGATGAGCATCGCCCGGTCGCGGTTCGAGAGGCCGGTTTCGAGCAGCGAGGAGACGGCCTTGCGCACGTCCGGCAGCTTCAGGAACATCGAGGCCGAGGAGTCGATGGCGAGGGCCACGGTGAGCGGCAGCTCGCCGGCGTTCTCGAAGGCCGCGATCTCCTGCGGCTCGCCGTTCTGACGCACACGGAAGGCCTCCTTCGGCAACCCCGGCACGGGCTTGCCGTTGGGATCGGTCACCACCACGGCGAGTTGGATCAGACGCACGACGATACGGTCCCCTAGGTCCGAGGTGTTGAGCGACATCGCGTCCTCGGCCGTGGAGCCGTCGTCGAGACGGGCGGAGACCTTGAGGAACCCCGCCGGCCGGTCCTTGGGGATCGTCACCCGGTGGCGGAAGGGAGCTCTATAGACGGTGCCGGCCAGCTCGTCGTTCCAGAAGAACTCAAGCTTCTCCAGCCGCTTGCCGGCCGGCGCGCGCACCTCGGCCTCCACCTCCACCGCTCCCACACCGCGCCGGCTCGCCGGCTCCACGATGCGGACCTCGAAGCCCTCGTTGGGATCGTTGAGGCGGATGGCGTCGCGGGCGACCTCCTTGCCCGCGGCGTCGTAGGCGAGGCCCTGCACGATCTGCGGCCGGACGCGGCGCCCAAGATCCACCTCGGCCTCGCAGGGCACCACGGCGCAGCTCGCGGCGGTGCGCTCGCCGAGGCGCAGATCGACCCGGGCGATTCCCTTGCCGTCGCCGTTGATCCGTATCTTTACCTTGTTGCTGAGGGCATTGCCGGGCGGCGGCACCAACCGGATGCCGGGCCGCCCCACGGTGAGGGCGGCGGGCTCCGGCGGCGGGCCGCCGAGGTTCACCACCTGGCCCCCCCACGCGCCGCCAGCCACCGGCTCCACCACCACGCCCACGGCGTCCGCCCCCTGGGGAATGGAGACCGCCAGCCGGTAGACGTTCGGCTCCGTTCCATTCACGTCGGCGGCGGTCAGGATGTGATGGGTAGCTCCGCGCCCGCCCGTTCCGGACACGGTCACCCGCAGGGGACCGGGGGGCAGCTCCGGCGATTCGAGGCGCAGGTCCAGCATCTCGCGTCCGGCTTCCACGGGTTGAGCCGGCTGAATCCGGGCGGAGATCTCCAGGCCGATCCCATCCTCCGCGCCATCCAGAACGCGGCCGGCCCGGGAGGCAGCGATGGCCTCGGGCACTCCTTCCACGTCCCAGCGGCGAGCTTTCAGGGCGAGATCGGAGCGCGAGGTCTTGACCTCCACGGCGTGGGGCCGGCCATCGGTCTCGCGGATCGCCTGGTAGCGCACCCAGAAGCGGGAGCGCAGGTGCGTGAGGGCCGCGGCGAGGGACCCGGGCCCGAGGATCACCTCGCCGCCCGTGGCCTGCGCGATCCAGTTGAGCGGCTGCTGGGGCGCCAGGAGATCCGGCGCGGGCGGCGGCTGATCCTTGGGCGCCTCGTCCGGCTTCTTGCGCCCCAGGATGATCTTGCCGCCCAGGGGCACCTGCGCCGTGGGGTTCGGCTTGACGCGCCGCAGGTCCGGCAGGCTCGAGTCGCCCATGGGGAGAGGGAAAACGGTCCAGCCCAGGGCCGCCGCCGTCCGCGCCGTCTCCAGACCGGTCTTCTCCAGCGCGCCGTCGCTGGCGGGAGGGGCCGTGGCGATGTCGGCGGCGGGCGCCGAGTCCGGGTGATAGAACTTCTCGGGATCGACGTCAAAGCCATCGCTCACCAGCAGCAGAGCCCTGGGGCCGCTCCCCTCCTGGGCCAGCAGCCATTCGGAGAGAGCGTCCTGTTGGCGGCGCACCAGCCGCTCCTCCTCGTCCATGGCCTCGGCCCAGGAATCTCCCGCCGAGCCCTCGGTCTTCTTCGGGTCGCGGAACCGCTGGCGCAGGATGCGGACGTCGTCCCGGCCGTCGCCGGCCAGCCAGAGCTTGGAGAGCGCCTCGTCGAGGGCTCGAACGTCCTGGGTCGCCGACAGCACGACCCGGGGAACGGGCTCGGCCACGACCACCTCGACGGGCCCGAGGGCCGCGAGGATCGCCGCCCGCTCCGCCAGCGAACCGGCCGCGGTGCGCAGGGTGCGGGAGCCGGTGAGCACCCGGTCCACATAGATGACGATGCGCCAGGGCTTGGTCAGCGGCGCCAGGTCCGTCACCGGGCGGGTCTGGTCGCCGTCGACGACCGTGAGGTCGGCGGCCCGTAGCGTGCGCGGGACCTCGCCCTTGGCGTCCAGGGCTTGGAGAGAGAGCTCGATGGGGACCATGGCAGGAGCCGGCGGGCTCGGGGGAGTCGCAACCGGAGCCTGGAATGCGAAGAGGAGCGAGGGGACGAGGAGAGCGAGCTTGGAAGTCACCCGGCTATTCTACGCCTGCCGCCACAAGCGGGACCGTCGGCTCGTCGGCCCCCAGCTCCGTCACCAGCACCAGCAGCTCCTTGAGAAACGGCCGCAGGAGAGGAAACTGGAACAGGGAGATGAGGCGCAGGACGAGCCGCACCGAGCGCTCCATCATCCGGTAGCTCTTCGCGCATCCGGGCGAGCTGTCGTGAATCCAGTAGAGGACGATCCCCATGTGGTAGACCCAGAGCAGGTTCGGCAGCGCGGCCACGAGGTCGGGCGTGAGGCGGGTGTCGCCCCCGGTGATCACCTCGGCGAAGAGTTGGGTCGACTGCTGGCGCACCGGGAGGGACTCGGCGCTGAAGGGATTGAGCGGGCTCGAAGGATCGGCCGCCGTCTTGAAGAGGACGCCGCTGAACTGGTGATACGGCGCGATGGTGTCGAGCTTGGCCCGCATGACCCCGAGAAGGCGCTCGCGAAGGCCGCGCTCCCTGGTGAGCACCTCGCGGGAGGCAGCGAGATGCTCCTCATGGGTGCGAGCGTAGAAGGCCTGGATGAGGTGCTCCTTCGACTTGAAGTAGTAGTAGGCGTTGCCCACCGACACCCCCGCGGACTCGGCGATGGCCCGCATCGTGGTCTCCTCGTACCCCCGCTCCCGGAAGAGATCGAGGGCCGTCTCAAGGATCTGAGCCCGCGTCTCCTCCCCCTTACGCCGCTTCTTCGGAAGCTCCGGCCCCGTCTCGACGATCGCCTCCATGACGTCCTTCCCTCCCAAGGATCGCGCCTGAATTGAACGCGTTCAATTCACGGTAATCCCTTAAGGAGAGGCTGTCAAGGGTTTTTTGAACGTGTTCAGATCAGGTCGAATCAAACGCGGACCGCCTCCCGCTCCTCCACCGCCACCCACCGCCGTCCCTTCTCCCCCACGTACTCCGACTGCGGCCGGATGAGCCGGCCCATGGCGAGCTGTTCGAGGGCGTGGGCCGTCCAGCCGGCGACGCGGCCGATGGCGAAGGTGGGGGTGAACAGCGCGGTGGGCAATCCCAGGCCGTGGAGCAGGAGGGGCCGTGTAGAACTCCACGTTGGTGTCCAGACGCCGGTCCGGCTTGGCTTCGCGCAGCAGGCGTAAAGCCGTGGCCTCGACGGACCGGGCGAGCTCGTAGAGGCCCATGTCGCCGCCATTTCGGTAGAAGCGCTCCGCCGCCGCCGCCAGGACGTCCGCCCTCGGGTCGCGCACCCGGTAGACCCGATGGCCGAAGCCCATCAGCCGCTCTCCCCGGGCGAGCTTCTCTCGCAGCACGGGCTCGGCCCGCTCCGGAGTGCCGATCTCGAAGACCACCACCCCTTCCAGTCCTTGAGTCTTGGTGTCGTTCATCGTCAATCTCCTTCCTCTCTGATCTTCAATCCCCATGGATAGCTTGTCAATCTTGATTCATCGATCAATGTGTGGAAGTCTGAGGCCATGGCCGAGGACCGTTTTCTTACCGCTCAGGAGGCCGCGGCGGAGCTTGAGATCTCCCTCGCGACGCTCTACGCCTATGCCAGCCGGGGGATGCTGCGCTCCGAGGCCGTGCCCGGCGATCCCCGCGCCCGGCGGTATCCCAAAGAGGACGTGCACCGGCTCAAGGAGAAGAAGGAGCTGCGGAAGGACCCGGAGAAGGTGGCTCCCAAGGCCCTCTCCTGGGGTGCGCCTGTGCTGGAGTCGGCCATCACCCTGGTGCAGGACGGCCGGCTCTATTACCGCGGCCGGGATGCCGTGGCGCTCGCCCGAAGCGCCACGGTCGAGGAGGTGGCGGCGCTCCTGTGGACGGGCGATCCGTCGATGGCCGCGGAGATCTTTCAAGGTAAGGCGCCAGCCCTGCCCTCCTGGACGGGTTCAATCCTCAGCGGGGAGCTGACGCCCATCGAGCGTTGCCAGGTCGCCCTCCCCCTCGCGGGGGCGATGGATCTCGCGGCGTGGGATCTGAGGCCGGCGACGCTTCCCCTCACGGCCGCCCGCATCCTGCGTTTCCTGGCGGCGATCGCGGCGGGAGTCTCCAATTCTCCATCCGGCGGCATCGCGAAGATTCTTCAGGAGGGCTGGGCGCCGGGACGTCCCCAGGCGGCAGGCCCCATCGCCTCGGCGCTCATTCTCTCGGCGGACCACGAGCTGAACGTCTCCGCCTTCACCGCCCGCTGCGTGGCCTCGGCCGCTGCCTCTCCCTACGATGTGGTGTCCGCCGGCCTTGCCGCGCTCAAGGGCGCCCGCCATGGTGGAATGACGGAGCGCGTCGAGGCGCTCTTCCGCGAGGCGGGCTCAGCCGGCGATGCCCGGCGCGTCCTGGCGGACCGCCTTCGCCGCGGCGAGGAGATCCCCGGCTGTGGCCACACGCTCTACCCCGACGGCGATCCCCGCGGCGCCGCTCTCCTGGAGATCGCCGCCGAGGCTGCCCCCGGCTCCCCCGCCGTCGAGTGCGCCCTGGCGCTGGCCGAAGCCGGCCGCGAGCTGATCCGCGAATACCCTACGATCGACCTTGGCCTCGTGGCCCTCGCCCGCGCCCTCGATCTCCCGCCACACACGCCGCTCGCCCTCTTCGCCCTAGGCCGCACGATCGGCTGGATCGGCCACGCGATCGAGCAGTACGCCCTCGGAAAGCTCATTCGCCCGAGGGCGGCGTATGTGGGAGAGATGCCGGCGGTGTCTGAAGTGGGCCAATCGGGCAAACTTGCCCTGGACTCCCTACCTTGACGCTCCACGAACGGTCCCTTACTCTAAGGTTGAGGCAGGATGTGAGCATCAAAGGAGTTTTGGCATGGCGATTATCAGGGAGACGGCCAAAGATCGAATCCTAAAAATTGTCCACGGTCAGCCGGACGACAGCGCATTCGACGAGATCCTCCAAGAGCTGGCCATGGCTCGCATGATTGAGCGTGGTCTTGAGGATTCGAAGAACGATCGCACGATCAGCCACGAAGAGATGGGCAAGAGACTCTCTTCATGGGCAAAATAAGATAGACTCAAGAAGCAGAGACTTGGCTGAAAGAGATTCACGACTACATCGCCGCGGACAACCTGCGGCTGCACTCCGGACAGTTCAGTCCATCTACGAAAAGGCCGAGACTCTCAATCGCTTTCCGGAGAGGGGCTACCTCTACCATGAAAAGCCGGAAAGCAAAATAAGAATCCTCCTCTACGGACATTACCGAATCGCATACCTGGTCAGAGACAAGGGGAACGTCGATATCCTCGGCGTCTTCCACGGCGCGCTCGACATCACCAGACATCTGGGCTGAGGGGTTTTACATCCCCGGCGCCACGGTCGTCCCCGCCTCCAGAGTCCGTTTAATGCGCGCGCTCAGATCCTGCCAGTGGGCCTTGGTGTAGGCGTCCGCCTTCCCGGGCGCCGCCGAGCTGCGGGCGATCTTCCGGTTGATGTCGCGCAAGGTCGCCGCCGCCACCTGGGAGGCTTCGGCGGGCGTGCCCTTCGGAGCTACCACGGCCAGCTTCGAGAGGTGCGAGACCAGGAGGCGCTGGAGAGCCCGCCGGTCCTGGGAGAGGGGGCCGGCCGGACCGCCGAAGGCCGTGGCCTCCAGGTGGCTGAAGATCTCCGGCAAGGTGACGGGGTCCTTGGGCGTGCGCCGCTCGTTGTCCAGTACCCGCGCCAGGCGTTCCGGCTGGAACAGGGTGGTGAACGCCGCGTTGTAGAGCCCCGCGATGCGGGTTCCGACGTTGTAGTCCTTGGCGTAACGCCATGGGTAGTTCCAATCCTCCAGCAGATCGGCCTTCAGCACGGAGAGGGTTTCAGGGGCGAGGCCGAAGGCGCCGTCGGCGAACACCTGGCGATCGAGCACCGCCAGCGCCCGGCGCTGCGCGTCCGAGGAGACCGGCGTGATGGGCGCGGGCCCCCCCTTCGCCGCCGCGGGCGAGCCCGCCACCCGCCGCAGCAGGATCTGGCCGCCCACGTGACGGGCCGTCATGTCCACGTAGTCCAGGGCGACGGAGAAGATGGCCGAGTCGAGGGCTTGGCGCAGCAGGTTGTAGTCGTGACCCTCCCCCAGGACCAGCTTCGGGAGGACGGGCAGCACCTCGGAGCGCATGATGCCGAGACGCGTGTCGGCGAAGCCGAGCGGATCGCTCGAGAAGTCGTCGGCATTGGTTGTGGGGTCGATGTCGTTGAGCTCGCCGCCGTCGTAGACGCTGCCGTACCGGGTTTCGGCCTGGGCGGCGATGGCGTCCAGGGCCTTCGCCTCCTCCTCCGGCCGGAAGGGACGGTAGAGGTACTCGACGGCCAGCTCGTCATAGGGCCCGACCTCCTTGAGGAAGTAGTCGCCCTGCGGCGCCCCCTTGGGTGCGAGGTAGATCGGGTCGTAGTCCATCACCGAGGTCGAGAAGATCCCCGTGGCGGCGTGGCCCGTGAGCTTTCCCGAGGCCACGGCCTCCGGGCCTGCCACGAGGCTGGCCTTCCAGTTGTGGGGGAAGCCCAGGGCGTGGCCGACCTCATGGGACACCAGCTCCTGGAAGGCCTCGCGGGCGAAGCGCTCCGCCTCCGGCGTGCCCGGCTTGAGGATGCCCCGCGATTGCAGGACGAGGCGGGCGAAGGCGATCTGGCTGGAGAAGGACGCGGACCGGTCGCAGAAGCGCTGGTCGGCTCGCAAGGTTCTCAGCTCCCCTGGAGTCTTGAGCAGCCGCTGCTCCCCCGCTTCCTCCCCAGGCTCCGGCGCCCGCCACCAGGCATAGACCAGATACCGGTGGAGGGTGTAGGACGGGAACTCGCCGTTCAGGTAGACGTGGGCCTGGAGCACCTTGCCGGTGCGCGGGTCCCAGAGGTTGGGGCCGGCCATCCCGGAGAACATCAGGTCGTCGGTGAGGTTCCAGAAGATCATCGAGTGGTGAATGTCCGCCGGGTCCCAGTCGGGATCGTCCGGCCGGTCGAGGATGCGGACGGCGTTCTGGATTCCCGCCTTCTCGAAGGCCCGGTTCCACCACAGGGCGGACTCGTGCAGCAGGGCGCGCCACTCGGTTGGCACGCCGCTGTCGACATAGAACGTGATGGGCTCGACGGCGGGAGACACCGGCTTCGACGGATCGGAGGGGCGGACGTCCCAGCGCTGGGCCACGTGGTGAAACGCGGTATCGCGCCGGTCGATATCCGTATAGTCCTTGAAGGACATGTCGAAGACGCCGATCCGCTCGTCGGACGGACGGGGACGGTAGCCATCGTTCTCGGGCAGCCTGAAGAGGGTGTAGTCGACCAGGACCTCCAGGAAGCGGGCATCCGCCAGCCGGGCGGGGCGAATCTGGCGGAAGCCGCCACCGCCAGCGCCCTCCTCGGGGCCGCGATCCTCTCGCCGGAAGCGATAGGAGACGCGGGCCACGACGTTGTCGGGAAAGGACTTGAGGGAGACCAGGGTGGTATCCTCGGGACGCGTCCCGAAGCCGGCGCGGCGCGGCAGGATCGCGCTGAGATCCGCGCCGAAAAGCGTCTTGGCATCCACGAGCTGAGGCGCCGGATTGCCGGCGACGGGCATCAGATCCCCGAGGAACACGGGAGAGGCCGGGAAGGTCTCGGCCACCGAGGTCCGCATCGGCGATGTCGCGTCCGCCCGAAAGTCCAGGTTCTTCTTCTTGAGGATCAGCCGGTCGCCGGCCTTCTCCCACGTGACCACGGAGAGGTCCAGGCTTCCGCCCCGCGCCTGCCAGTCTCCCACCGCGTGCGCCAGCACCGCCGCGAAGCCGATCTCCTTGCCCACCAGCTCCGCCGGCACCTCGGCGTAGAGCTTGCCGGGAGAGCGGTAGAAGGTGATGAGACCGGGGACCTTCTGCATCCCTTTGACGGTATCCGCCAGGCTCTTCTGGTCTTCGGCGACGACAGGGAAAGCGGCGAAAACGCAAAGGAGCAACAGGACCAACGAGCGGACGCGGATGGGGCGCATGGACGGACTCCTCCTGAGGACGACGAGGTCTGCCGACTATACGACTGCGGGCGGGGAAAGTTGAGGGGAGCGAGCGTTCAGTCGTCTTAGGCCGGCTCGATAATCAAGCCGTACTCGTCACAGATCTGCATGAAGTCGGGCTGCTCTTCGGTGAGGGACTGAGGAGAGCTTCTTGCCACGAGCCCGGCTCTACCCTCAAAGAGACCGACATTCCACCTACCGTCATACTTTGACGGAAACAAGACTCCAGCAGCCCCGCGAGCGTACAGAGCTCGCGCAATCGCCTGAGTCAGCTCGCGCCTATCCTCTTGGAGAATTGCGAGTGTCAGGTGTTCGACTTTCAGTCGAACCAATAAGTCCGCAAGCTCTACTTCGAGGGAAACCAGGAGATTCTGGTCGGCGAGGGAAAATAGCTTCCCTGAGGAAATCTCCAGAGTGCCAGAGACCAGGACGTGTTCTCGCCTCCAGACGGCTGAGACATCAGGCCATGAGCGCCTCCCGAAACGGGCAAATTCGATCCGCAAGGCCACATTGGGCCGGAACTGAATCAGGGTCTCACGAAGGCTGGTGAGCGGGCTCTCAGCGCAGTAGAGCGTACGGAAAAGCTTCGACGGGCCGTCAAACCGGCCTTGACCGAAAAACTTATAGGGAGGGAAATCCAGGGGAGAGGCGTGATACCCCACCCGCCAGACCAAGTCGCCGCTCTTCAGCGCTTGAACTCCGCGCAATCCTGTCCGGCATGGACGACCTGCTGCCAAGTCGAAGGCTGATCGGCGTGCCTCAACACATATGCGGGCGCCTCGTCCCGGAGCCAGGGATTCGTGCCAAAGAGCCATGCCTTGGCCGTGGTGCCATCGTACCGATCCACGATTGGGCGAATCGTCTCGTAGCCATAGAGCAGACGTCCAGCCATCGCCGGTCCAGGAATTTCGCTCCGAGAGGACCAGCGCTCGACCGTCTGAACATCCTCCGCGCCGCTCAAGTAAGCCGTCACCTCCGAACCCACCTTTTCCTGCAGGTACTTCACGGCCTCCAAGACCTCGGATTCGCCGGGTTCCAAGTCCACGCTTTTGACCAGCGGCTCTTCCGTGTCGACGGGTTCCGGCGTGACTTCCCGTCGAGACAAGGCTACAGCCGCGAAGGCACCGACGAGCCCGAACAGGAAGCCGGCTTCAATGCTGTGGGAAGCTCCTGAAGATCGTGTCAGGAGGAAGGCAACTCCGCCGATGGCGACCGCACCGACCCCTGCCGCCTTGAGTGTGGCGGCATCAAGTCCTGGGTTGTTATGCCTGTCGATCTCGTTCATGCTAGCTCCCCATGCCAAGACTCCCAACTCCCGCCTCACTCACGCCAGCAAGATCCTAGCGCCCTTTCTGCCCGGAAAGAAGATCAAATACGGGCAAGCAGAGCGCGAAAATCATGTTTGTCATGTCCGGCAGACAATTGGCGACAAAATAGCCGTTTGTCGTCCTCGAAGTAGCCCGGTGGGGATTTCCGCAGGATTTAGCCGATCGCGTTGTCGGCTTTTGTCTTGGTTATCTAATTTTGTCTGGTATTTGTCATCATTGTCAGCTAGAATGAAGGCCATGCCCGGCAAGGTCCGAAGTCCTTCGTTCCCTTTCATCAATCTGCGAGAGGCCCTAGAACGGGCGAAGGTTCTGTACCACGCAGAGCGCCGCAACGCCGCGTCGCTGGAAGTTGTGGCCAGCCACTGGGGGTTCTCGCCGAACAGCTCTGCAGCGAATCGGACCTTCGCTGCTCTCGTCGCACTGGGTCTTCTGGAGGTGACTGATCGGAAGGCAAAGCTTAGTGAACGCGCGGTCCGCATCCTGCTGGACGAGAGAGAGCCGTCGCCCGAACGGGAACAGGCGATTCGGGAGGCCGCCCTGCTCCCCAGACTCCATCGCAAGCTGTGGGACAGATATCGAGGGGAGCTCCCCTCGGATTCAACCCTTCGACTCCACCTAATTACCGAGGAGAGTTTCAACGAGGGCTCCGTTGGCACTTTTCTGCGAGTATTTCGAGAGACTCTGAAGTTCGCCCGGGTTGTCACGGAAGCGCTTAGGAAAGAGGTCGCGCCCTCCCCCAGCGTCAAGAAGGAACCTTTCTCGTCACCTCGAGGTCAGACCTCTGAAGTCGACACTGCTGTATTTCCGCTTCTGGATGGCAACACAGTTGAGTTCCGCATCCGCCGCCGGATCTCATCCGACGAGGTCGAGGACGTGCGGCAGATGTTCGAGATCTGGCTGCGGAAGATCGTGGAACGCTGACCCCGCCACCCGCAGCCGCTCCCGAATCCGCACCACCTCTCCCACCACGATCGTCGCCGGGGCCTTGAGGCCGGCTCGGGCGACATCTCCCGCGATCATTCCGAGAGTTCCCACGACGACCTGCTCCCCCTCCAGGGTTCCCTGGGCTATGACGGCCACGGGCGTTTCCGATCCCCGGCCGTGGAAGAGGAGCGCCGCGGCGATCTCGGGGAGGCGGGCGAGGCCCATGAGGATGACGAGAGTCTCGACGCGGGCGAGGGCGGCCCAGTCCTGCCGGTCGCCTTCGGCACAGTGGCCGGTCACCACGGCGTAACCCGCCGCCACCTCGCGGTGGGTGATCGGGATTCCCACCCTCGCCGGTACGGCGACGGGACTGGAGACTCCGGGAATCACCTCCCAGGGGACTCCCGCCTCAGCGCAGGCGAGCGCTTCCTCGGCGCCGCGGCCGAAGACGAACGGATCTCCCCCCTTGAGGCGGACGACGATCCTTCCCGCCTTGCCGTGGTTCACCAGAAGGGCGTTGATCTCCTCCTGGTGGCAGGCATGCTCGCCCGGGGCTTTGCCGACGAAGATCCGCTCCGCCTCCGGAGGCGCTTCGGCGAGCAGGGCTTCGGAGATCAGACGGTCGTAGATCACCACCTCGGCCCGCCTGAGACAATCGAGCCCCATCACGGTGATCAGCCGCGGATCGCCCGGGCCCGCTCCCACCAGATAGACGATCCCCTGGCCGCTCATGCCGTCAGGCTTGCCTCTGGCGCCACGCCGAAGATCTCCTCGATGCGGGCCAGGGCCGCCGACTCGTGCCCCCGCCTCAGGAGGTGGAGCACGTCGGAGTCGACGAGGCGGTACCAAAGGGCGCGGCGGGTTTCGAAGTCGGGCCAGCGGCGGGCGAGCGGAACGCGCAGGTCCCCGGCGATCTCCAGGAACCGGGCGTGCTCCTCTCCCAACTCGGCCTCCAGCCGCTGGCGCAGGCGCACGGCGAGGGCCGGCGCCTTGCCGCCCGTCGAGATGGCCACCGCGAGGTCCCCCCGGCGGACGATCGCCGGCGCGATGAAGTCGCAGTGGGGAACGTCGTCCAGGGTGTTGACGAGGATATTGCGTCCCCTCGTCTCCTCCCAGACGCCTTCCGTCACCCCGGGCGGCTGGCTCACTACGATGACGAGGAAGGCCGAGCGCAGATCCCCCCGGCGATAGCGCCGGTCGATCCAATCGATCCGCCCGCGCAGGGCGAACTCGCCGAGACCGGGCGTGACCTCCGGAGCGATCACGGTCACCCTCGCTTCGGCCGCCACCAAGCTCTTCGCCTTCTCCTCCGCCTGGGCGCAGCCGCCGAGCACGAAGCAGGACCGTCCCTTCAGGTTCAGATAGACCGGATAGTGCTCCATGGATTTCTAGACCTCCAGGCTTTCCACGGTGACGCCGTGGCGGTCGATCTCCAGCGTCAGACGGCAGAGATCCGTCGAGATCCCAAGGCGAAAGACCCCTGGACCTTGGACGGTGAAGAGCATGCCTTCGAGGTTCTGCCCCGCCAGGGTGGCGAGGGCGTCGTTGACGGCCTGCGTGGCCCGGCGGGCGGCGGCGCCCCGGGGCGTCTGGTGGAAGAGCCGCAGCAGCGCCTGCTCGCTCTGGGCGCCGTGGATGCGGCGGACGCGGCCGGTCTGGAGCAGCATCTCCAGGATTCCTTCCAGCCGCCGCAGAGGCTCCTCCTCCACCTCCCCGGCCGCCACGGCGGCGGCGAGATCTTCGTAGGGACCGCGGGACGCCGGGTCCTGGAGGGAGGCCGCCAGCATCGCCAGCTCCTCCCCCAGCACCTCGCGCTGCGCGGCGTCCAGAGTCACGGTCCCGGCGCCGGCTGTCGCCGCGGCGCTCACCTCACCGCCCGGGGCCCGACAGGGCGAATCCGCACCAGCGAGTCGTGCTCATGCTCGAAGGCGCCCGTCTCGATAGGGCAATGAATGCCACACTCCTTGGGCGCGTTCTTCTCCCACCACCAGCGGCCGGCCCGCGGGTCCTCCCCCGCCTTGGTTTCCCGGGTGCAGGGAGCGCAGCCGATGCTGGTGAAGCCCTTGGCGTAGAGCGGATGGACCGGGACGTCGTGGGCCTCGTTGTACTCCTTGACCTCCTCAAGGGTCCAGTCCGCCAGCGGATTGATCTTGGCGAGGCCGCCGTGATCGTGGTCGATCTCCACCTTGCGAATGTTCGAGCGGCTGGCCCACTGGTCGCGGCGCAGGCCGGTGATCCAGGCGTCCAGGCCTTCGAGCACGCCGCGGATGGGCTCCACCTTGCGTACGCTGCAGCAGTGCAGGCGGGCCTCGACGCTCTTCTGGAAAAGGTTGGGGCCGAAGCGCCGGACCATGCTCTCCACCTGCCGCGCGTCGGGGAAGTAGACCTCCACCTCAATGCCATAGCGCTGCCGCACCGTCTCCATCACGTCGTAGGTCTCCTGATGGAGACGGCCCGTGTCGACGGTGAACAGCCTCACCTGGGGGTCGATGCGCCACGCCATGTCGAGAATGGCCATGCCCTCGGCCTGGAAGCTCGTACACAGGGCGACCTGAGATCCCCACCGTTCGAGAGCCCAGCCGATCAGCTCCTGCGGAGTGGCGTCGTCCATCTCCACCGCAAGCTGCCCGGCCTCGAACTCGTCCAATAGATCCCGGCTGTCAATCTTCTTGATCGCGGTCGCTCTGTCGAACATCGTCGTCTTCCTTTCAAGCAACTATGGATATCGTCGAACCGGTTCCGAGGGCGATGAGCTCCTCGTCGGCTTGACGGGTAAAAAACGATTGAATGCGCTCGCCCTCCTCACGCCCGTCCAAAAAGGCGCGGAAGAGTCTTTCGATCACGAGGTGGACTTCCTCTCCTGGCACCCGCTGGAGCACCGGACGCCCGATGGCCGCGCCGGCCCCCAGGCCGCCGCGTAGGAAAAGGTCATAGCCTTCGAGCCGCTCGCCGTTGGGACCGCGCTCGCGAAGGGTCGTGCCCTGCAGGCCGATGTCGCCGATCCAGTGATGGGCGCAGGCGTGGGGGCAGCCGTCCAGGTTGAGCCGCAGGCCCGCCGCCGCGTCGCCGAACACGTGTTCCAGGTGCTCGACGATCTCGTTGAGCTTCCCCTTGGTCTCGGCCACCGTGAAATTGCAGAAGGGATCGCCCGTGCAGGCGATGGCCGCTCCCCGCAAGCGGCTGCTTCCGATGGGAAAGCCGAGATCCGCGACCTCCCGCACCACCTCGTCGACCCGCGCCTCGGGGATGTGGCTGAGGATGAAGTTCTGCCGCCGGGTGAGCCGGATCTCTCCTCCCCAGCTCTCGGTGAGATCCGCGAGGTGCAGCATGGTGGCGCCGTTCAGCAGCCCCAGGTGAACGGGGAAACCGGCGTATAACAATCCGTCCTGCTTCTGGGGATGGATGCCCTCGTGGTCGTGCTCCTCGGCGGGTGCGGGAGGAACGGCGCCGTCCGGCAGGCGGCGGCCGAGCTTCTCCTCCACCCGCACCCGAAACTCCTCCAGCCCCAGATCGTGGACCATGAACTTGAGCCGCGCCTTGGCCCGCGACATCCGGGACTTGAGGTTCAGCCGCCAGATGTCGACAATCGCCCGCAGCACGCTGACCGCCTCCCCCGCCGGCACCCAGACGCCGAGGTCGTCCGCAAGCCGCGGCCAGGTGGCGAGGCCGCCGCCGACGCGGACGCCAAACCCGGGCTCGCCGTCCCTTGGCGCGCCGATCAGCGCGATGCAGTGGATCTCCGGGGCGTTGCACTGATGCGGGCAGGCGGAGATGGTGATCTTGTGCTTGCGGGGCAGATCGGAGTACTCGCGGTTCTGGACGAAAAAGTCCGAGGCCTCGGCGATCAGCTCCCGCACCTCGAACAGCTCCTCGCGGTCGAGGCCGGTCAACGGGCAGCCCGTGATGTTGCGCACGTTGTCGCCGCAGGCGCCGACCGTGGAAAGGCCGCCGGCCTCCAGGATGCCCAGCACCTCGGGCAGCTTGGGCAGCTCCAGCCAGTGGAGCTGGATCGTCTGCCGGGTCGTCAGCTCGCCATGGCCCCGGCCGAAGCGCTGGGAGATGTCGCCCAGAATGCGCAGCCCCGCGGGGGTGAGGATGCCGCCTGGGGTCTTCACCCGCATCATGAAGTGCCCGAGCTTCGGCTTGTCGTGGTACATCCCGTACCACTGCATGCGGACGAAGTCCTCCTCGGCGACCGCTTCGTAACCGGCCTCGATCATGGCCGGCAGATCGCGGATCACGTCGAGCCCACCCTTCTCGTGCTTCAAGCGCTCGACGACGTTGCGCTTGCGCACCAGATCCCAGGTGATCTCAGGCCCCGAGGCGATTGAGCTCTTCTCCGGCATGCACGGACTCCCAGTCCCGCCGTGAAAGCGGGATAGACCTGTCGCCTGGACCGTGTCTCAAGACACGATCGTCAGAGGACGAAGAAAACGCGGATTGTCAGGTCAAGAGAGGCGGATGCGAACGGCAGGCGCTGCCGGTCACACCCGCTTGCTACAGGTACAAAGCACCTGCGCGGGAAAAGCGGGGGGAGTACTGTGACGCCTCGAATTCATTTGTAAGTAGAGTAGTCTTGTTTAGCTCATCTGTCTAGCCCCCTGTTACCCTTCTGGAACCGTCGTCGTCACCGGCACCGCCAATCCACTGCTCCGCCGGGAGCTCGACCAATCGATCCGGCGGGTGAGATACATCACCAGGGCGAGGATGAGGAACAGACCGGCGGCTCCCAGGAGCAGGGCGTAGTCCTCGAGTTGGAGCAGCACGTAGAGATAACCGTAGAGGGTGCCGAGCACGAAGGTCATCAGCAGCGCCCGCAAGGCCCCATGCAGGATGGCCGCCGAGTAGCCTCCGATGAGCAGCACCGTCGCCGCGGCGGCCGCGAGATAGGCGAGGCCGAAGGGGGCATGCTCGGAGATCGAGAGCAGCAGCAGGTAGAACAGGCAGAGGGCGAAGCCCACCAGCAGGTACTGCACCGGGTGGAGGGAGAACGGATTGAACTGCTCGTAGAGGAAGAAGGTCAGGAACGTGAGGACGAGGAAGAGGGCCGCGTACTTCGTCGACCTCTCTGTCATCTGGTAGGAGTCCACCGGCTGGAAGAGCTGCACTCCGAAGGCCGAGGCGTTGAGAGCCGCGGCCGGCGCCTGCTCCTTGGCCTCGCTCGTCCGCCACTGCTGCGGATAGCCACGGCCGAACCAGGAGACGTTCCACAGGGCGTCGAAGCCCGCGGCGTGGACCATCCTCATGGCGTCGAAGCCCGCGGCGGCGCGGACCGTCCGCTTGGCAGGCAGGAACTCGCCGCAGAAGCTCGGCGACGGCCAGTTCGACTTCAGGGCCACCGTCGTCTCCTTGGCCAGGGGAAGGAAGCTCAGCTCCTCGCTGCCATTCACCGCGAGATCGAACGCAAAGGTATAGAGCATTCCAGCCTTGCCGGCCTCCAGGTCCGGAATCCCCACCTTGAGGCCCGAGTGCCACAGCTCGTCCTCGGCGCCTCCGGGAACGAGTTGGAGGGTGCGGTTCCCCCACGTCAGCCCGACGCCCGAGGTGATGCCCCGCATGTCCGGCACTCCGATCGCGAGATAGGCATCCCGCCAGAGAATATCCTTCGGATCGACGCGCCAGGTCTCGAAGCTCGGCCGCTGAAACGTACCCGTCCAATGCAGGCCCGTGCGGTAGACGGCGACCTCGAAGATCCCCCGGTTGCGCCGCTCGGACTCCACGTTCCCCTCGATCTTGAGGGTCTCTGGAAGAAAGCGGACCCAATAGGTCTGGGTTCCGATGTCCAGCCCCTTGGCGTTCTTGATGTGCACGAGGTAGGGAACTGTCAGCACGGGTCCGGCGAGGGTCTGGGGCCGTCCCCAGGACTCCGCCACCTCCTTGGTGGCCTCCTTCTGGCGCGACTGGCGCTCGGACACCAGCGAGCTGACCATCCCCAACGGAATGAGCAGCATGAGGATGAGCCCGCCGATGACGGAGATCTTCACCGCGATGGAGTCGCGGAACCTGCGTTTTTCGGTTTCAACGTTGAACACGGATTTCCCTCCTTAAGTAGACCTCATGGACGACATTGAATCGCTCCGCCGGGGAGTCATGAGGGCTGAATTCGGGAGAGACCCCGCAGGATTGTGGCGAAACCGTGGAGACCGGCGGAGAGCCTCAAGATCTGCGTTAGATTGTGGGCATGACGACCCCGGCTCCCGCGGCAAGCGGACGTATCGCCCTGGTGGACGACGAGGAGAGCCTGCGTGAGACCGTGGGCTTCGCCCTGCGCCGCGAGGGCTACCGCGTCGAGGAATATCCCGACGGCCTCTCGGCCTGGCAGAGCTTCGAGCGCGATGCCCGCGACCTTCCGGATCTCGCCATCCTCGACATCCTCATGCCCCGCATGGACGGCCGCGAGCTGTGCCGGCGCCTGCGGGCCCTCTCCGAGCGCCTGCCCATCCTCTTCCTGACCTCGCGCGACGAGGAGTTCGACCGCGTGCTGGGCCTGGAGCTGGGAGCGGACGACTATCTCTGCAAGCCGTTCTCGATGCGCGAGCTGGTCGCCCGGGTGAAAGTCCTCCTGCGCCGCGCCGCCCATCGCCAGGAGCCGGCGGGAGGAGATGACGAGCGCCTCCTGGAGACCGGCCGCCTGCTCCTGGATCTCAAGCGCTACCAGGCGCAGTGGGCGGGCGTCCCGGTGCCATTGACCGTCACCGAGTTCCTCCTGCTCCAGGCGCTCGCCCGCCGGCCGGGACACGTCAAGACCCGCGCGCAGCTCCTGGAGGAGGGCTATCCTCACGACGCCTACGCCAGCGACCGGACCATCGACAGCCACGTAAAGCGGCTGCGCAAGAAGCTCACCGAGGCCGATCCGGCGTTCGACGGCATCGAGACGGTCTATGGGCTGGGCTACCGTTTTCGGGGGGATTGAGGGGCGTGCGTCTCCGCCTGCCCTCCCGGATCTCGATCCGGCTCCTGCTCTTCAACGTGCTGCTGGTCTTTCTGCCGGTGGCGGGCTTCCTGTACCTGGGCGTCTACGAAAAGCAGCTCCTCGACGATCAGGAGCGCTCCATGGTGCAGCAGGGGCGTCTCCTGGCCGCGGCCCTCGGCGGCGGAGCCGAGCTGGGTCCCTTGGATTCCCGGGGAGCCGAGGCCTTGCTGCGCCGTCTCGATCAGCGAACCGACTCGCGCGCGCGAATCCTGGGCCAAGACGGCGCCCTCCTCGCGGACTCCAGCCTGCCGGGTCCCCATCGTACGAAAGTGGATCCGCGCTACTCCCGGCCTCCGGAGGCGCAGGGCAGCCTTTTGTATGAGGTCGTGGTCGGCCTCTATCGACTTTACCGCCAAATGCGGGCTCCGGTGCCGAGCCGGGGCAGGCTAGCCCCCGATCCCTTCCCGACTCCCGCCGTCGCCGCCGCTCTCACCGGAAAATATGGGGCCGCCGTGAAGCGCACGGAAGACACGATCTGGCGGCCGTCGCTCACCCTGCACAGCGCCATCCCGATCCGCAGGGGTGGCCAGGTGGCCGGAGTCGTCCTCGTCTCTCAATCCACGCTACGCATCCTGCGGGCGCTCGACGAGGTGCGCCTCGCCATCCTCAAGGTATTTCTCGTCTCCGTGATCGTGGCGGCCATCCTTTCCCTCCTCCTCGCCGGCACCATCACCCACCCGATCCGGCGGCTGCGCGACGAGGCGAATGCCCTCCTCGACCGTCGCGGGCGGCTGCGCGGCCGGTTCGGCGGACCCCACCGGGCGGACGAGATCGGCGACCTGACCCGCGCTCTGGAGCTGCTCACCGCGCGCCTCGCCGCTCACCAGGACGCCCTGGAGTCCTTCGCCTCCGACGTCTCCCACGAGCTCAAGAATCCCCTCGCCTCCATCCGCTCGGCCACGGAGCTCCTGGGAGAGATCGAGGAGCCGGCGGACCGCGAGCGTTTCCTGACCCTGGTGCAGCGTGAAGTCGCCCGCATGGAGCGATTGCTCACCGCCGTGCGAGAGATCGGCGAGATCGACGCCCGTCTGGAGACGGAGTCTCCGGGCCTCGTGGATCTGGACGCACTCTTGAAGGATGTGGCCGAAAGCTTTCGTCGGCGCGCCGACAAGGATGTGAAGATCACGCTATCCGCCCCCGGCGGTCCCCTCCCCGTCCGCGCTTCCCCCGAGCGTCTCTTCCAGGTCTTCGAGAACCTCCTCGACAACGCCCGCGGCTTCTCCCCCGCCGGCGGCACGGTCACCCTCATCCTCGAAAGGCGAAACGGTACGGCGGTCGTCCGCATCGACGACGAAGGCCCCGGAATCCCCGAGACTCACCTGGACCGGATCTTCGACCGCTTCTTCACCTACCGTCCCGGCGAGCCGGACGCCCGCAACGGTCACACGGGCCTGGGATTGGCGATCGCGAAGGCGATCGTTGAGGGCTATGGGGGCTCGGTGCGAGCGGGGAACCGTACGGAGGGCGGGGCGTGGTTCGAGGTGGCGCTGCCGGCCCATTCCTTCTGAGAGACACCGAGGTGGAGAGGATCGTCGAGGAGGTTGAGGAGGCCGTCCCCTTGCTCAAGTGGTCGACCGTGACTACAATGTAATCACGACTGGAGTAAAACCATGAAAGCACACCTCATCCGCATCGGAAACTCTCAGGGAGTACGCATCCCCAAGCCACTCCTGGAACAGACGAAGCTTCAAGACGAAGTGGAGATCGAGGTGCAAGACGATTGTCTCGTTATCCGTGCCATAGGCAATCCGCGCGCCGGTTGGGATGAGGCGTTCGCGGCCATGGCTCGTCAGGGCGACGATGCTCTCCTGGATAACAAGGAGTTGGTGCCGACTCGCTGGGACGAGGAGGAATGGGAGTGGCAATAGCCCGGTCGGAGGTCTATCTCGTTACTCTGGACCCAACGGTTGGCAGCGAAATTCAAAAGAAGAGGCCCTGCGTCGTGATCTCGCCGGACGAGATGAACCGGCATCTTCATACGGTCATCGTCGCGCCGTTGACGAGCCAAGGCCGGCTCTATCCAACGCGAGTCCGCTGCACCTTCGACAATCGAGAGGGCCTTGTCGTCCTCGATCAGATCCGTACGGTCGACATTGGCCGGCTTGTGAGGAAACTCGGCCAGATCGAGCCGGAGACGATGACAGCCGTTCTGACCGCGCTGGGGCAGATGTTCGCGCCGTAGGAGCCGGACGCCCGCAACGGCCATCCGGGCCTGGGATTGGCGATCGCGAAGGCGATCGTCGAGGGCTATGGCGGGGTGATCCGGGCTGGGAAACCGGGTGGAGGGAGGGGCGTGGTTCGAGGTGGGGTTGGCAATCTCTAAGATATGGCCTATGCTCCTGCCATAGGCCGATGAGGAAGCGAGGTCCAGGACAATGGCAACGATGACCGCAAGAATCTTCCGCAATGGCCGGAACCAAGCGGTTCGTATCCCGGTCGAGCTGAGCCTGGACGCTGATACCGTGACGATTGAGAGGCAGGGCGATGCTCTGATCCTCCGGCCGCTGCCTTCAACCGGTTGGGACCGGTTCTTCGCTGACGAGACTCTCGTGCTGCCGCCCGAGTTCGAACCGGGAGACGATCCTTTCCCCCAGGAACGTTCCGGCTTCTGATGTTCGTCCTCGACACTGACATCTGCAGTTATCTCATGAAGCGAAGTCACCCGGCGTTGATCGAACGGGTGAAGACCTTCGCCGCGCGCGACTTGAAGGTCTCCGCCGTAACCGTCTTCGAATTGGAATACGGCATTCTTCGGAGCCAGCGGCGTGAATTCCTTCGCCGCGTCGTCCGGGCATTCTTGGAGAACGTGGAGGTCCTGGACTGGACGGCTCCCGCAGCCTCAGAAGCCGGCGCCGTCCGGGCAGAGCTCGCAGCGGCCGGGAGCCCGATTGGTGCCTATGATTTACTGATCGCGGGCCACGTCCGCAGCCTGAACGCGACCCTGGTGACCAACAACAGCCGAGAGTTCTCTCGCGTATCCGGACTCCAGTTGGACGATTGGATAGGATAACTCCCCACTCCTACGGCGTTCGCGAAGGTGATCGTCGAGGGCTATAGTGGGATGAAACCGGGCGGAAGGCGGGGCGGGGTTCGATCACCTCCGGCTTCGCTCCACGCGGCGCTGCCGTCGTTTCTCTTCCACCCAGTCAGCGCCATCCGAGATTCCGGACCAACCTCCCGTGAAGCCCAGGAGGAAGAACGATTTCGAGCCCTCCCTCTTCTGTGATTCGGCCGTTCAGTCGAAGCGTCGTCATAGCCCCATTCTAGCTCAAGAGCCCCCCCGGCCTCGCCAGGGAAAGACGCGAGAAGACGATGGAATCCGCGACGATGACCATGGGGGAAGATCCCCGTACGCCGGTCTATCTCTCCGAGGGAACGCTTCGCTCCCTCCATACAGCGGAACATCATACGGAGGGCATGCCTCGCTCCCTCCATACTTTGCGCCGTCGAACGCAGGGAGCACGACGCTCCCTCTAGAACACGTGACGCCGCACGCAGGGAGGATCACGCGTTCCTGGTACAACGTCGCAGCGTACGGAGGGAGCGTCACGCGCCCTCTGTACGGCGTGACATCGTGAGCAGGGAGCAAGACGCTCCCTCTGAAGCACGCGACGCCGTGCGGAGGGAGCGTCATGCGCCCTCGGTACAACGAAGCATCGTATGGAGGGCACGTTACGCTCCCTCCGTACTCCGCGATGTCGTACGCAGGGAGCACGACGCTCCCTGCAAAACACGAGACATCGAACGCAGGGCACGTGATGCTCCCTCCAGAACGTGAGACGTCGAACGCAGGGAGCGTTCTGCGCCCCCGGGACTTGGAGGCGTCGTAAGGAGGGCACGTCACGCTCCCTCCTTACGAGGCGGCACTGTACGCAGCCAGATCTTCGCTGACCGGAAGATGCGGAACGTCGGATCGGGGCAGCGCTTCGCCATGCGGAAATCCCCTTTCCTATTCCCCTTGTTGTCTCCTTCAAGGAGTCCATGAGGCTCCGAGTCCTTCAGACAGGAGAGACCGATGTCCGTCCACGGAGCAAGACAGCGAATCGAAGACGAGGTTCTGACCTGGCCAGGAGTCATATCCCAGCCTCACCGCTTCGGCGGAACCGAGTTCATGCTCGGCAAGCGGGAGGTGGGCCACGTTCACGGCGACCGCCTTCTCGACGTCGCCTTCCCCAAGCCGGTGCGCAACGAGGTGGTGACCGCCGGTCTCGCCGAGCCGCATCACATCCTTCCGGAGAGCGGCTGGGTGAGCTTCTACATCAAGAAGGAAGAGGACGTGGAGGCCGCCGTCGCCCTCCTCCGCCGCTCGTACGATCTGGCCCGCGAGCAACAGGCGCGGAAGTACGGCGAGACTTCGCTACAATAGGGCGCCATGAGCGTGCCAGCACCTATCCGAAACGTCGTCTCGGACCTTGAAAAGGGACTCAAGGCTCTCTATGGAGATCGGTTTCGCGGACTCCTCCTCTACGGATCCTACGCCCGAGGAGACGAACGCGAGGGAAGCGACGTGGACCTGCTGCTCCTCCTTGAAGGACCGGTCAACCCGGCTCGGGAAATCATGCACCTCCAGACCGTGAAGTGGCCGCTTGCCCTGGAGGCGAATCTGACCTTGTCCGTGATGCCCTTCAGTGTCGAGGAGTTCGAAAGAGCCGGCAGTATTTTTCTACGTACGGTGCGGCGCGAGGCGATACCGGTAGCGGCATGAGTGGGGTCCGGCATTTGCTGGAAACGGCTGAAGAATCCCTGAACGCTGCTGAGCTTCTCCGGCAAAGCGGTTACATCGGGTTTGCGGCTTCGCGCGCCTACTACGGCTGTTTTTACGTTGCAGAATCTCTTCTCCTCTCTCTGGGGCTGGAGTTTTCCAGTCATGGCCAAGTCGTTGCTCAATATGGGTATCACTTCTCCAGGACTGGTCTTTTGGACCCGGTCTATCATCGGCTGCTCGCGGCCGCCTTTGATCTTCGGCAGCTTGGCGACTATGAGACTGACCGAGTCATCGAGCCCGCAGTCGTAGAGAAGCTACTTGAAGAGAGTCGGGCCTCCTCGCCGCCGCCACCCGCTATCTCGAAGAGCATCCGATGACCGCAGAGAGCGCCGGGCGTGACGACGGCTGAAGCCTCGGTTCCCGCCCGCTCCGTTTGGAGTCCCCTTCGCCATACCGTCTTCCGCTGGCTGTGGATCGCTAGCGTGGCCTCCAATATCGGCACCTGGTTCCAGAACGTCGGCGCGTCGTGGATGATGACGACGCTCACGCCTTCGCCGGCCCTGGTGGCTCTCGTTCAGGCGGCGACTAGCCTGCCGATGTTCCTGCTGTCGCTGCCGGCCGGGGCCGTGGCCGACGTGCTCGACAAACGCCGGCTTCTGCTCGTCACCCAGATCTGGATGACGGTCGCGGCCTTCGGCCTCTGGGCGTTCACGGCGGCCGGTGCGACGACGCCCTGGGTGCTTCTCGGCTTTACGTTCTTCCTCGGGCTCGGCTCCGCCCTGAACGGGCCGGCGTGGCAGGCGAGCATTCCGGAGATGGTGCCGCGGGAGGATCTCCCCGCCGCCGTGACGCTGGGAAGCATCGGCTTCAACATCGCCCGGGCGGCCGGTCCCGCCCTCGCCGGTCTGGTGGTGGCGGCGTCGGGGCCGGCTCTCACCTTCCTGATCAACGCCATCTCCTTCCTCGGCGTGCTGGCCGTCCTCTTCCTCTGGAAACGGCCCACGGAGGAGGCGATGCTGCCGGCCGAGCGCATTCTGGGCGCCATGACGACGGGGCTGCGTTACGTGCGCCATGCGCCGGAGGTGATCGCGCCCATCGTGCGCGGCACCACGTTCGTCCTCTGCGGCGCGTCGCTCTGGGCGCTCCTGCCCCTGGTCGTCAATCAGGAGCTCCACACGGGAGCCGAAGGCTATGGCCTCCTCCTCGGAGCCCTGGGCGTGGGGGCCGTGGCCGGCGCTCTCGTCCTCCCCCGCCTCAAGCGGAACAACTCGATGGACGCCGTGGTGGTGGTGGCGACGCTGGTCTTCGCCGGAGCCACCGTGACCCTCGGCACCGTGCGGAGCTTCTGGCTGTTGCTGATTGCCATGCTCCTCGCGGGCGGCGCCTGGCTTTCGCTCCTCTCCAGCCTCAACGTCGCCGTGCAGACGGTGGTGCCCTCCTGGGTGACGGGGCGGGCGCTCTCGGTCTACATGCTCGTCTTCTATGCCGGCCTCGCCGGCGGCAGCGTCCTCTGGGGGACGGTGGCCGAGCATCTCGGCCTCTCGAACGCCCTGCTCCTCTCGGCGGGGGGCATGATCGTGGGGCTCGCGGCCACCTTCCGCATCCACCTTCGATCCGGCGAGGGGCTCAACCTCGCGCCCTCCCGCCAGTGGCCGGCGCCCATCGTGATGCACGAGCTCGAGCCCGAGCGCGGTCCCGTGCTGGTGGAGGTCCGCTACACGATCGATCCCACCCGCGCCGCCGAGTTCGCGGAGGCCATGAGCGGCGTGAGGCGCATCCGCCTGCGCGACGGCGCCATGCAGTGGGGCCTATTCGTGGACTCTTCCGACCACACTCTCTACACCGAGATCTTCCTGGTCAAATCCTGGGTCGAGCACCTGCGCCAGCACGAGCGCGGCACCCACGCGGACCGCGATGTCGAGACGCAGGCCTACGCCTTTCACGTCGGAGGCGGTCGGCCGGCGGTCACTCACCTCATCGCCGAGCGGGGCGTCCGGACGCCGGGGATACTTTCTTGAACCTCTTCGAAGATCCTGGAAAACCGGGCCCGGCGAGACCGGACCCGGCGCGAGAGAAGGGCTAGTTGGCATAGACGATGGCGCAGTGCTGACCCTCGTCCTCGACATGGCAGACGGTCTCGGCGGCTATCTTCGCGAAGGACGGCTTTCCGGCGGCGATGTTGGAGGTTCCCGGCACGAAGGTGTCGGGGGCGCCGTCGCCGTCGGTGTCCACCTTGAGGAAGCTCTCGCGCGGCGAGCCCGTATAGCGGGCAGCTGCCCAGGAGGCGTTGTCGGCGGGTGGGAAATGCAGGGACTTCCGCAGCTCCAGGGCTTCCGTGGTGGGCTGCCCGACGGGCTTGAAGGAGATCTTGACGTTGACGTAGATCGGGGCATAGAACCGGCCGCCGTTCTGGTTCTCACGCACGATCCGCATATTGGTGATCGGCTGCTCGCCGTCGAGCGTCAAAAAAGCGTTGAATGCGCCGCAGGAGGTCTGGACCGGCGCCACGCTCGCAAACTGCATGGCGCGCATCTGGATGCGGGTCGTCGCCACGCCCCGCTTGTTGAACACAGCATTGTCAAGGCGCTGGATGATGGTATCGGTAGCGCCCAGGATACCCGGCTGGCTGGTGGCGATGGGAACGCCCTGAAGGATGACCCTGCCCGTGAAGGACTCCGAGTTGTGGCAGAAGAAACCGGCCGGAATGGGCTGCTTCGAGAAATCGGCGAACGTATGGCCGTCCCCAGGGGTCCGCCAAAGGTCGCTGCCGTTGTAGATGGTGCGGTCGACGGCGAGCGCCGGAACTGCGAGCAACACCAGGCCCAGGATGCAGATTGCGGAAAGCTTTTTCATGGCTTTCTCCTCTTCGTTTCGGATTTGAGTTTCAATTCGGCGAAGGACGCTGTCCCGCCAGAGCGCTTCAAGGCGGACTGCGGGCTCCCGGCTGGGGAGAAAGGGGAAGCGATAAACCGGCTTCCTCGGTCGCAAGGGTATGCATCTTGTCTCAATGTAGTAAGGTGTCGCCAACAGGATTTTGCGAGCCCGCCTAAGAAACGGGCCGGAAGACCGAGAGTCTTCAGAGGCAACCCGAGGACGGCGCGATCCCCTGCCACCCCCCAGCTCCAGCAGCGAGAAAGCCTCCCTCTTGACCCTGGACTCGACTCCACCCTTTATGCTCCGTCCATCATGAACGAACACCCTTCCGAGCGGCCTCTGCAAGCGGGCGAATTGGCCCGGCAGACGGGGGTGAGCAAGGACACCCTGCGCTTCTACGAGCGCCAGGGCCTCCTTCCCCGCCCCGAGCGCCTCCCCAACAACTACCGCGTCTATCCGCCGCAAGCGGTGGAGCGGGTGCTGTGGCTGCGCCGCGTCCTGGCGGCGGGCTTCACGGTGGAGGAGCTTTCCCTCATCCTGGCCGAGCGCGAGCGAGGCGGCGTTCCCTGCCGCAAGGTGCGCGAGCTCGGAGCCGTCCGCCTGGCGGAGATCGAGGAGCGCCTGCGCGAGCTCGAAGCGGCCCGGGACTCCCTGCGTTCCCTGCTCGCGGATTGGGATCGCCGCCTTGCAGCCGCCGGACCCGGCGAACGGGCCGGACTGCTCGATTCCCTGTCGCAGGAGCCGCCCCGGAAGGGCCTTACGAAACGAAAGGTGGAGATGCGATGAAAACGATTCTGATGGCGACACTGCTGACCTGTGCGACCGTGGGCGCGCTCACGGCCCAAGGCGATGCCAACCCCTGCCCGATGCACGCCCAGCACATGGCGGCGGCGTCCCACGATCATGGCACCGCGGTGGAGCAACGCGGCGACGCGGTCATGGGTTTCGATCACACGCGCACCACTCACCACTTCCTGCTCGCCACGGATGGCGGCGCCATTCAAGTGGAGACGAACGATCCCAAGGACGCCGAGAGCCTGTCCCAGATCCGCACTCACCTCACCCAGGTCGCCCAGGCGTTTTCCTCCGGCGACTTCGAGATGCCCCAGAAGGTGCACGACCGCACCCTGGCGGGGGTTCCCGGGATGTCCCACTTCAAGGCCGCCATCTCCTATCATTACGAGGAGACCGAGCACGGCGCCCGCGTGCGCATCTCGACCGCCGACCCCGAGGCCCTGAAGGCTGTCCACGAGTTCCTGCGCGACCAGATCCAGGATCACAAGACGGGGGATCCGACGACGCCGGCTTCGTAGACACTGACCGGGAAGCTTCGGAGCTCGTGTAGGCTCGTTGACGCTCGTGGCCGAATAGCTTAAACTGCCGCCAGTTGCTTATGCAACAGATTTTATAAGTTCGTCTCGCCCCAGGCGAGCTCTTATGCAGGCTTCAGCGGCCGGTGATCGCAGAGAGGAGTCCTTATGGCATGCAACGAATCCGCAAGCGGACAACGTGCGCAGGTGATGCGGTGGTGGCCGCCGGCGGCGATGTTCATGGGCCTCCTCCTGGGTGCTGTCTGCCATCCGCAGGCAATTTTCGCGCAGACGGCCGGATCAGATTTTTCCGGCTTCGTCACCGACCAGAAGGGCATCCCGGTCGCCGGCGCTCTCGTCGAGGTGAACGGTCAGACGACTCTCAGCCTCACCGACGGCACGTTCCAAGTGCCCGTGACGAAGGCCGAGACGTACATCCTAAATATCTCGCACCTTGATTTCGCTGACGCGTCCGCCATCTCCCGCGCGCCTCTTCAGGGCCAGACGTGGCCGCTGGTCCGAGCCCAGATCCAGACGGTGGATCCGAAGAGTCTCGTGACGCTCAAGGACGTTCGCCCCGAGCTCAAAGAAAAAGGGCTCGGAGGCGCCGTCTTCACGCTGCCTCCCGACTCGCTCGTCGACGAGAAAGGGAACCCGCCGTCGGGCTTGGTGCGTGCCGCCATCGCAACGCTCGACGTCGCCAACGGAGAAGGACCGGGCGACTGGGCCGTCCGCTCCGACGACGGGCGGGAGGACGGTTATCTGGTCTCCTACGGGGCCGTCTACCTCCTGTTCACAGATACTGACGGGAAGGTGCGGTACCAACTGCGCACCGGCATGACCGGCCAGCTCTCGACTCCGGTCCTCCCTGCCATGCAAGCCTACGCCCCCAGCACTCCGGAGGCGCGGTTCTGGTACTACGACACCAAGGACGGCATCTGGAAACACAACGGTGACGCCTTTTTCGACCGGCAATCCGGAGCGTTCGCCGGCAAGGTCGACCACCTCTCGACGATCAACACCGACATCGCGAAGTTCAGCAACGCCGCGTGCCTGAGCATCACTCTCGACGCCTCGGTCCCGCTCGGCCTCAAGCTGCGGCTCCGGTACCACTCGGGCGGCACGGCGTTCGGCCAGACGCCGAGCTTCATCATGAACAACATCCTCAACGCCGCGTACCGGCTGCCGGCCAACACCAACCTCCTGCTCGAGCTGCTGAACGGCGGCAATCAGGTCCTCGGCAATCTGATCGTGGAAGACCCGCCGGGGACTCCGCTGGTCAACACCGTCGTCAACACGGGTCCGCCGCTCGCCCCGGGCCAGTCGCTTTGGCCGCCGTCGCCGTACACGACCTGCAAGCCCATCAAGCTCCGGCTGGGGCTGCCGCAGGTGGAGATCCGGATCAACGAGCTGTCGACGGACCCGGCGGGCATGGCGGACAACCCGTCGGACGACTACGTCACCTGGGCGCCGACGTTCTGCCGCGCCCGGCTGACCGCCCCCGCGCCTCAGAACGTCAACGTGGTGCTGACCAACGACGCTCCCGGCGCGATTCCCGGGGGCGGCGACGTGCTCTTCGCCGCGAACCAGGCTGTCTGGCCGGCCAACACGACGGCGACGAACAATACCTTGCCGCTGGTCCTGCCCAACAATGGGGCATGGGTGTCGTTCGTGATCGCGGGCAAGTTCGGCACTCCCAGCACCAACGACAAGGACACGATCGTCCAGGCCCACCTCAACCTGGCCAACGGCGCGGTGATCGGCACCAAGGCGCTCATGGTCCGTGTCCGCAAGAACGGCAACACTCTCACCGCGAGCGAGCGCAGCCGGTTCCTGTTCGCCTTGCGAAACTTCCGCAACCAGCTCGGGAGCAACTACGTCCTGTTCCAGGAGATGCACCGGCTGGCGACGACGGCCGGCGACGAAGCCCACAGCCAGCCCGCGTTCCTGCCCTGGCACCGCGCCATGTTGCTGCACGTGGAGAGAGAGCTGCAGAAGATCGATCCCAGCGTCGCACTCCACTACTGGAACTGGGATGCCGCGGCGCCGAACGTCTTCTCCCAGGATTTCATCGGGGCTCCCGATCTCGCGGCGGGTGCCTTCGGCATTGGCGAGCCGATCTTCGCCATCAACAACCCGCTCAATGGCTGGAACACCGACCTTCCCTTCAGCGGGGGAGAATTGAGACGGAGTGGCGCCGACCACACCCTGGCCCCGATCGCGGGGTATTTCAAACCGCTGGACAGCCCTGGGAACCCCTCTCTCATAGACCGGGTGAATTACGGCCCGAGAAACGTCGCGACTTCCTTCTGCTCCGAAGTGGAGGTGCTCTCCCACAATCAGGCGCACGGCTGGCCCTGTGCGGGAGGTCACGTCCGCTTCCCGGTGCGGTCGGCGGCCGATCCGTTGTTCTACCTTCTGCATTCGCAGATCGAACGGCAATGGGCGTACTGGCAGCGAGCGCAGAACCGCTTCGGGACGATCGCCGGCAACGTGCTCACCTTCCCGGCGCCCGCGCACTACGACAACAACGGAAACTGGAACGATCCAGGCGTCGTCGCATGGCAGCAGGGCTCCTTCCTCGAGGATGGCATGTGGCCGTGGGACGGCACCTCGGGCGGACCGGCCGGACGCGGACAAAGGCCCTTGAACCAGGCCACGGCGCCAGGACTGAACATTCCACTCAGCCAGCCGGCGGTGCCCATGACTCAGTTCCCCGCCTCGCCGCAGCGAAACCTCTGGCCCGCTGCCGCGATCGTTCCCAAACCGCGGCACATGATCGACTACATGGGCAGGTTCCTCCCTCAGGACGGACTCGGTTTCTGTTATGACGACGTTCCCTACTAGGAGCATGCAAATGCGAATCCATCTCAAGCTCAGCCCGTTCGGTCGTATGCTCCTCAGTGTGGCGGTGGCCGCGTGCCTGACGCCGGCCGGGTCGCTTCACGCGCAGACGGCGCCCGCCGATCCGGAAGCTTTTGGGGATGCGAAGCGCGCCGCCACCGCGACGTTCCTGGACCGCGGCCGGCCGCAGGAAGAGCGTCTGGAGGCGCTGACGAACCTCGGTTACCCCGACGACAGGACGTTCGCCGCGCTGCTCGACCTCGGGCTCGACCGTACCCAGAGCGATGCGATCCGATGGGAGGCGTTGCGGCGGCTGCAATACGGCAACACCTACCTCGACGTGGTCCTGAAGATCCTTGAGGACCCGAAGGATGGAGGCGAGGAGCTCGATGCCAATCTGATCGCGGACCTGAGCCGGCGCACGGTAGTGACCCCGCCCGCGAAGATCCGGCAACGGATCGAGGCCGTGTTGCGGAAGATGCTCGACGACAAGCGCGACAAGGTGCGGCTCTACGCCTATCGCGCGCTGGTCGCCAATCACGATGCGGTGGCCCTCAACAGGCTGGTCGAGAGCCTGCGGGAAGGCCAGAGGGTTCCCATTCCGCTGTTCGAGGCGATCGACCTGTTGGACGAGGACGGTTCGATCAACCATATCGGTACGCTGCGCCCCTACCTCCACCACGAAGACCCGCGCGTGCGGGCCAAGGCCGCGCGAGCGCTCGCCGTCGATCCAGAGAGCCGTCCGGCGATCGTCGAGATGGCCAGGAGCGCCGGATCTCCCGAGGAGGTCCGCCTGAACGCCTTGCGCGCCCTGGCGCGCGAAGACAGCCAGTTCGCGAGCTATGCCATCCCCTTGGTGGCGGATGCGGGGGAAGATCCAGCGATCCGCTTCGCCGCCATGAAAGACTTCGCCGGCCGCATGAATTACAACCGGGTCGAGGCGGCCGATCAGGTGCGCTTCGCCCAGGCGGTCGAGAAGCTGGCCGCGGACAAAAGCCTGCGAACCGAGGCGGGCGTGAAGGTCAAGGAGGCTGCCCAGGAGCTCCACTCCTACCTGCGCCAGGCCTTCCCGGTCATCCAGAAGCTCTATGAGAAGTGACGGCGGCCGGCGCCTGGGGCTGTCCGGTGTCCTCGCCGCCGCTCTCTGCTGCGGGCTCGTTCCCGGCCAGACCCAGGCGAGCCCGCCTTTCTCTCCCTCCTGGCAGACGTGCCTCGGACATCTCCAAGAGGCGGGCCAGGAGGAACAACGGCACTGTCTGCGGCGGCTCAAAAAAGCGGGCCCCGCCGCCGCCGCGGCAACTCCGGAGTTGTGTCATCTCCTGACCCGTAGCGACGGCACCACCGATCACCTGCTGCTCGCCTCCGTCCTCGACGTGCTCCGCTCCCTTGGGCACCGAGCGGCGCCCGCCGCCGAAACCCTGAGCAGCCTTCTGCCCTACCGGTGCAAGCTCTACACGGGCCGGGACAAGATGCTCGTCATCCGGTTGCGGGCCTACATCATGGTCACTCTCAGCGAGACCGGCTTCCCTCCCTCGGCGCTGCCGGCGCTGCTCGACACCCTGGCCCACCTGGACGAGCAGACCGTCGCCATGGAAGCGGGTGCCGCCGCGAGGGCCGCCGGCTCACTCGGCCGGCGCGGTCACGATTTCGCGCCCTATCTGCTCGACGCGCTGTCCCAGCGGATCAGCGAAGAAGCCTTTTCCCTGGAGCGTTATGAGCCTCAGTTCCCGCCGAACGAGGCGACGACGTTCGAGTTGGAGGCCGTCCGTTCCCTGGGCCGGATCTGCACCTCGGCGGACCGGGAGGTGCTGGCGGCTCTGCGAGACCTTGCCGAGGATCGCGGCCAGGCCGGGCTGGACCCACGGGTCGCGCGGGAAGCGCAACGCGCCCGGAAGCTCATTCTGCCGAGACACGGAGGACGATCTTGAAACCCTGGGCTCGGTTTGCGTTCATCCTGGCCATTCTCAGCACTCTGGCTCCGGGCCCCTCCGGCGTGCTCGGTTCCAATCCCGGGGCATCCGGCATCCCTCTCTTCACGCCCTGGACCCCCGCCGGCGAGCGTAGCCGGCTGCGGAATCTGGACATCGCTTTCAAGGATCAGGACGGCCGCTCCGGCGTGCTCGGCGATCTGGTCGACAAGCCCGTAGTGATCACGTTTTTTTACACCCGCTGCCAGAACAGCAGAAAGTGTTCGATGGCGATCAGCCGGCTGGGCGCCCTCCAGAGGCACCTCGCGCAAGCCGGAATCGAGGGCAGGGTGCGCCTCCTCGCCATTACCTACGAGCCGCAGTTCGATACGCCGGACCGGATCAACCGCTTCGCCACCGACCGCGGTCTGCGTCTGGGCGAAAACGCCCTGGCCTTGCAGCTCGATACCGAGCGGCATCACCAACTGGTCGACGAGCTCCAGGCTCCGGTCAACTACAACGCCGGGTGGGTCAACGGCCACGGCGTGGAGCTGAGCCTGCTCGACGCCGGTGGCAGACTGGTGAGGAAGTACACCACGGTGCTCTGGGACGACGACCAGGTGGTCAAGGATCTTCAACGAGTCCTGCGTGAGATCGCCTGAGGCCCGGACGCTTCCTCTGCGACGTCGCCCGCGACGGTCACTTCCGCACCGCGAGCCCCTTCGGCGGCGCCTCGGGGGCGGTGCCCCTCTTCGGGAACCTGGAGGGGCTGTAGCTTCCCCGGCCAGCGGCGGTCACTTACCCTGACCTCGAAGTTATAAGCTGTCGCCCTTCCCCATGCGCCGCAAAACCGTCCTCCTCGTCCCTGCCGTCCTTTGCGTCCTTTCTGTCGCCGCCTGTAAACAGCCTCCCCAGCCGGCACCCGTCGCGGACGCCGCCGTTCCCGCCCCTGTACCCGCCATCGCCCGCGCCGTTCACGGCGGACGGCGGGTGATCTTCGTGGGGCTCGACGGGGCGGACTGGCAGCTGCTCGACGGCTATGTGCAGGCGGGATTGATGCCGAACCTCGCGGCTCTCGCCAGGGACGGGCGGACGGCCGCGCTCTCGACGATCCACCCTCCCCTCTCGCCCCTGGTGTGGACGACGATGATGACGGGCACCTCGCCACTCGATCACGGCATCCTCGACTTCACGCGGCGCAATCCGGAGACGGGCGACCTGGAGCCCATCACCAGCGGCGAGCGCCGGGTGCCGGCGATCTGGAACCTCGCCACCGAGGCGGGCAAGAGCGTCGCGGTCTTCGGCCTGTGGGCGACGTGGCCGGCCGAGCCGGTGCGCGGCCTGCTGGTGGCGGACCGCCTCTCCTCGTTCACCGCCGGCAACCATCCTCCCCCGCCCGGCGTCGTCTACCCGACGGCGCAGGAAGCGTGGGCGCGGGAGACCCTGGCGAAGGCCGATCGCGAGGTGGACTTCAACGCTGTGCGCGCCTATCTCCCCTGGCTGGGCCCAGAGGAGTACGACCGCTGGAAGGCCGCGCCGGACCCTTACGCCCATCCGGTGAGCGCGCTGCGGCGCATCCTCGTCGAGACCCGGGCCTACCATGCCCTGGCCACCTCATGGCTGTCGCGGGAGAAGCCTGACCTCGCCGTCGTCTACTTCCAGGGGACGGACACGCTGGGCCACATCTTCGCCCCTTACGCTCCGCCCCGGCAGGAGGCCGTGAGCCCGGACGACTTCCAGCGCTTCTCCAAGGTGCCGGAGCTCTACTTCGCCGAGGTGGACCGCCTGCTGGGCGACTACCGCAGGCTCGCCGAGGCCTCAGGCGCCGTGCTGATGATCGCCTCCGATCACGGCTTCCGCTGGAAGGAGGGGCGCCCCAGCCAGCTCTCCAGCGCCGCCGCCGCGACCGCCGGCCGGTGGCATCGGGACGAGGGCATCTACCTCATTCGGGGACCGGGAGTGCCGGCGTCGGATCCGCGGGGCCAAGGCAACGTGATCCAGCTCTGCGGCACCCTCATGAACCTTCTCGGCATGCCGCCCTCCGGAGGCGTCGCCGGCCCTCCTCTCACCGGCGTGCCGGCCTCTCCGGACGTGCTCGCCAATTATCGGGATCATTGGCGGCCCGCCGCTCCGGCTCGAACGACGGACCCGAAGGCCAACCAGGAGGAGATCGAGAAGCTGCAGGCGCTGGGTTACATCGGCTCGGGACAGACGGCCAGGCCCGTCGCGGGGGGCTCCACGCGCACCGCGGCTTCCTATAACAACGAGGGGCTCCTGCGGCGCGAGCGAGGCGAGACCGACGCGGCCATGTCCGCTTTCGAGAAGGCCCTGGCCCTGGAGGGAAACAGCGCCTCCGCCCTCTGGAACCTCAGCGACCTCCTCCACTCCCAGCAGCGCGATCCCGACCGTTCGGACGATCTGCTCGTCCGTGCCCTCGCCGCCGGCCTGCCGGACGGAGTGGACTATGCGGCGGCGCGCGCCGTCCTCTACACCAGGAGCGGCGAGGCCGAGCGCGGCCTCCGCCTTCTCGACCGCGCCCTCGAAGCCCGACCCGCCGATCCCCGCCTCCACCTTCTGCGCGGGCGTTACCATCTGGAGCGCCATCACTGCCAGCAGGCGCTCGCCGACTTCGAGGCCGCCACCGCCGATCCCAAAAGCGCGCTGGCGCAATCCTCCGCCGGTATCGCCCGTCTCTGTCTCAACGACTCCGCCGGCGCCGCCGGCAACTTCCGGAAATCCCTGGAGATCGATCCCAACCAGCCGGAGATCCGCCGGGCGCTGGGGCAGCTGTCAGGAAACTGAGCGCCGTCCTGCGCCCATCGGGATTCAGGTATACGCGTACGCCCAGGCAATGAGCACGCCCTGGAGCGGCAGCCGGAGCCAGAGGAGGAAGGGGCTGATCATGGAGAAGAGCCGCGGGTTCATCGCCATGTAGACGTTGGCGGGGAAGACGGCGATCAGCAACGCGATGAGCCCCCAGGCCGCCGGGACGGAGAAACGCGGGATGAGGACCAGAACGCCGAGAGCGACCTCGCAGAGGCCGCTCAGGTAGACGAGCCCCCGGTGCCAGGGCAGGTAAGGAGGCATGATCCTCATATAGATGGCGGGCCGCACGAAGTGCGCGGCCCCGGCCACTACGAAGAACACTCCCAGAACCCATTTCATCACCGGACTCGGCCTAGGGCGAAGGGGTCTCTCCCTCGGAGGGCTCAACCTCGGGATTCTCCTCCTTGGGAGAATTGGCCTTCTCGGCCTTGCGCCGCATCTTCTCTTCCTTCTTCTTTTTCTTTGCCAGATCCTTCTGACGCTTCTCGTGCTGATAGTTCGGTTTGGCCAACGGTGTCATCCTTTTGGCGGCCGTGCCGGCCGCGACTCAATTCTTACTGGTTCGAGAAGAGGAACACGTGGCTACAGCATACAGCCAACCGGGCGGGAAGGGCCATCCCGGCTCAATCGAGATCGTTGAAATCGTCTTCCCAGTACTCGTGCTCGCCCCGGACGTTGAGGCGGTGGCGCTCCGTCTCCATCGCCCGGAGCTGCACGCGGCGGATCTTGCCCGAGATCGTCTTGGGCAGCTCCGCGAACTCGATACGGCGGATGCGGGCGAACGGCGCCAGCCGCTGCCGCGAGAAGCGGAACAGCGCATGCGCCGCCGCCATCGACGGCATCACCCCCGGCTTCAGCACCACGTAGGCCTTCGGCACACTGAGGCGGATGGAGTCGGGCGTGGGGACGACCGCCGCCTCGGCGACGCTCTCGTGCTCGATCAGCGCGCTCTCCAGCTCGAACGGGCTGATCCGGTAGTCGGAGCTCTTGAACACGTCGTCCGCCCGCCCCACGTACCAGAAGGTGCCTTCGGCGTCGCGCGTCGCCACGTCCGAGGTGCGGTAGTGGCTGCCGTTGAGGAGCTCGGCGCTCGCTTCCGGGTTGTCGAGGTAGCCCGCCATCAGCGGGAGCGGACGAGGATCGAGACGGATGGCGATCTCCCCCTCCTCCCCGGTGTTCCCCTCAGCGTCGAGGAGGTCGATGCGATAGCCGGGCAGGGGCTTGCCCATGCCGCCGACCTTCACCTCTTCCCCCGGGGGATTGCCGATCTGGCAGGTGGTTTCCGTCTGGCCGTAGCCGTCGCGTACGGTGAGGCCCCACGCCTCGCGCACCCGCGCGATCACCTCCGGGTTGAGCGGCTCGCCCGCGCTCACCAGCTCGCGCAGCTTCACCGGATAGGCCTTGAGGTCTTCGAGGATGAGCATGCGCCACACCGTGGGCGGCGCGCAGAGCGTCGTCACCCCGTGGCGCACCAGGGCCGCCAGCGTCTTCTGGCCGTCGAACCGCGGGAGCTGATGAATGAAGATGGTCGCGCCCGCGTTCCACGGCGCGAAAAAGCAGCTCCACGCGTGCTTGGCCCAGCCGGGAGAGCTGATGTTGAGGTGCACGTCCCCCTCGCGCAGACCGATCCAGTACATCGTGGACAGATGCCCCACCGGGTAGCTCTGGTGGGTGTGGAGCACCATCTTGGGCTTGGCCGTCGTCCCCGAGGTGAAATAGAGGAGGAAGGGATCGTCCGCCCGCGTGGGGCCGTCCGGCTCGAACGCCGCCGGCGCCTCGGCCGCCGCGGCGTAGGGAAGCCAGCCGGAGACCTCCTGCTCCCCCACTACGATCCGCGTGTAACTACCCGGAACCTCGGCGAACCGGCCGCTCGACGCAACGTCGGCGATGACGTGCCGCATCTCGCCGCGCTCGATGCGGTCGTGCAGATCGGCGGCCGAGAGCAGCGTCGAGGCCGGGCTGACCACCGCCCCCAGCTTGATCGCCGCCAGCATGATCTCCCAGAGCGGCGCCACGTTGGGCAGCATCGCGAGCACCCGGTCGCCACGGCGTACGCCGCGGGCTCGGAGATGGTTGGCGACGCGGTTGGAGCGCTCGGCAAGCTGGGCGAAGCTGAGCTTCGTCTCGCCCCCTTCGTCGTCCACCACCCAGAGCGCGGGCCGGTCGCCGGAGGTACCTCGGGCTTGGACGTCGAAGTAATCGAGAGCCCAGTTGAACTCGCCGAGCTCCGGCCAGCGGAAGCCGGCATAGGCTGCGGCGTAATCGTCGCGATGGGCGATCAGGAAATCACGGGCTTCCAGGAAGGCGCGGCCGGCGTCCATGGAGGAGGATCTTATACGGGCGGAGTTTGGATGGCACGCGCGAACGCCTCGAGGGCGGCGCGTACCGTACCCGCGATCTCCGGATGGGCGACGATGCCGGCCTCGTCGAGCTTCTTGCCGCTGACCGGCACGGCGATGAAGGCCTCGGCCACGACGCGGGCCGACATCACCGTGACCGTTTCCAGCAGCGAGGCCTGGGCATGGGTCGCCAGGGGCGAAGCATTGAACAGCGCCACCGGTTTGCCGGCGAACTCCTCGTCGCCGACCAGCCAGTCGAGGGCGTTCTTCATCGCCCCGGGCACGCCATGAGCGTACTCCGGGCTGGAGATCAGCAGGCCGTCCGCCGCCCGCACCCGGGCGATGAGATCGATCACGGCGGGAGGCTCGTGCCCCTCGAGATCGGGATTGAAATGCGGCAGATCGCCGAGGCCTTCGTACAGGGCGATCTCCACTCCCGGCGGCGCCAGCCGGGCCGCGGCCCGCAGCAGAGCCGCGTTCGAGGAGACTGCTCGCAGGCTCCCCGGGATGGCGAGGAGCCGCAGACCGCGGAGCGTCATTGGGCGGCCGGGGTCTGTTGGTACAGGGCGTTGAGCCAGTGCCCGCCGCGTTTGACGAAGAGCGAGCTGATCCAGACGGGGCTCGGCACCGGTTTGCCGTTGCAGGTGGTGTCCTGCGCCGCGCGATAGTTGACCAGCGCCGTGTCCGGGCCGAGCTCGGTGACCTTGAAGTTGTCGACCGTGTAGCTTTTTACGACGCAGACCGGGCTGCCGACGAACGCGACGACGACCTTCTTGTCCAACGGCCCGCCAGCCCCGAGTTCGACGTGATCGTCGGCGAGAAAACCTTGGAAGAACTTGCCGTCGCGGTTTTTCCAGGCTTCCCAGGACTGTTTCTCGAGGTGGGTCAGCGTCTCTTGCAGCGTCCCCTTGTCAGCCGGGGCCGCCTGCCCGAAGGCCGCGGCCGCGAACGCGAACATCAGGAGAGCGAGTACGGTAAGGTTTTTCATGAGCCGGCCTTTCAGAAGAGTCAGGTTTTTTCGTCTTTCAGGGCGCCACCCGGTGCGCCTCGATGGCGCCACCCGCGGTCTCGAGGCGGAGGGTACCCGCGCTGGCGCAGCTCAGGTGCACGGCCGCCTCGGTACCGATGTCGAACGTCGCGAAGCGGGAGGGCCCTACGGGAAGATAGTAGGCCGGGCGGACGGCGCGGCTCAGCGAGAGGCTCTCGGCGTCGCGGCCCGCCCACATGACGTTGAGCACGCGCGTGCCCTTCTCGAAGGTGAGGCGGGAGTAGGTCATGACGACGCCGTCGTTGCTGGTGGTGCCGAGCACCTCGAACGCCTTGAAGGCTCCGAGTTCCGTCTCGGCCGGCTTCACGGCATCGCGCCAGCGCTTGGCGCCGCGCTCGGCGTTCAGCGTGAGGAGGTTGCCCAGCGGCGCGAAACTGCCTTGCAGCACAGCCTGGAGCACCTCCTGCACCCGCTGGTCCCGCTGGGCGAAGCGCTTCTGGCGCTCCTTGCCCACCGTGCCGAAGATGTGGGCGATCCCTTCCCCGCCATCCGCCGTGACGGCCAGCCGGCCCGGCTCCGCGGCGACGCTCAGGTGCTCGTCCGTGCCGAGCTTGTAGTTTCCCGCGCAGCGTTGAAGCTCTTTGTCCGGCGCCGCGACGACGGCCGGCGGCTCGACGACGGGCTTGCCGAACATCCGCCGCTCGATCTGGTCGGCGATCATGATCGCCGAGTAGGTCACCGTATTGGCGTCGACGAAGATCACCACGCCGTCCTGCGGATAGCGGCGGAAGTCGGACCCGAAGGCGCCGTTGCCGCCGACGTGGGCAAGCCGGGTGTGACCGGCCGGACCCGTAGTCACCGACCAGCCGTAGGCATACTTCGGCTCGGCGGCGCCGGTCTCGCGGACGTAGGGCTGCTGGAACTTCTCGCGTTCGACGGCTGACAGCACGGCGTTGCCCTGGAGCGCCTTGTCCCACAGGTAGAGGTCACCCGTAGTCGTCAGGATGCCGCCGTTGCCGCGCAGGTTCCACCAGGGGCCGTCGGGTGCGTAGGAGTGATCGAGCGAGGTTCCCCAGTCGCCCTGCAGGGTGTGGCCGTGCGCCAGCCGGCCCCGGTCCTCCGTGCTGGCCTTGAGGCCGGTATGGTGCATGCCCGCCGGCTCGAAGATCTGGTCGTGCAGGAAGTCGCCCAAAGGACGGCCGGAAACGTTTTCCACCACCGCCGCCAGCACGGCGTAGCCCGCGTCGGAGTAGAAGAACCGGCCCCCGGGCGGGTGCTCCAGCGGAGTCGCGAAGAGGCCCTTGAGGAAGTCGTCGCGGGTCATGACGTCGTACTCGTCGCCGATGCTGTCCGGAAGCCCGGAGGTATGGGTCATCAGTTGATGCAGGGTGATCTCGGCCTTGTCGGAAGGCGCCGAGGGAAAGAACCGGGCCAGCTTGTCCTCCGCCTTGAGCTTGCCTTGCATCTCCAGCTTGAGGATCGCCGCGGCCGTGAACTGCTTGCTGATCGAGGCGATGTCGAACAGGGTGTCGGAAGTGAACGGCGTCTTCCGCTCGCGGTCCGCGAGGCCGTAGCCCTGGTTGAGCACGATCTCCCCCTGTTTCGCCACCAGCACCGCGCCGGAGTAGCCATAGCCGACGAGAGCCTTGAGATACCGGTCGAGCGAGGCCCCGAGAGGCCCCCGGACCTGTTGGCCCTGGACCTGCTGGCCCCGGGCGCAACCGAGCAGCAGCACCTGGGAGATGACGGCGATCAACAGGACGAGCGGGGGGCGGAAAAGGCGGGATCGGCGCATGGGGAGGAGTCTATCGCAGGGGAGGAAGACCCTCATCACCCCGATAGCCACGCCTGCGTCGTCGTCAACCACTTTTGAGTCTCCCCCTAAGTCCCCATCCGCAACTGATCAAACAGGAACGCGAGGACGTCGACCTCCTGCTCGATCCGCTCGTCGAGGCGGGTCCCGGCGCCGTGGCCGCTGGTCGAGCTCGTGCGGAGCAGCACTGTCGGCGCGCCGACACTCTGCAACCGGGCGGCGAACTTGCGCGAGTGCATCGGGTTGACCCGGGGATCGTTGGCGCCCGTCATCAGCAGGACCGCGGGATACCCGGCCCCCTCGCGCACGTGGTGGTAGGGCGAGTAGCCGAGCAGGGCCCGGAACTGCTCCGGATTCTTCACAGAACCCATTTCGGGCACGTTGAAGGCGCCGTTGGAATCGAGCTCGACGCGGAGCACGTCGTAGATCCCCACGTGCGAGACGACCGCCTTGAACAGCTCGGGCCGTTGCGTGAGCACCGCGCCCATGAGCAGCCCGCCGTTGCTGCCGCCCTCGATGGCGAGCCGGTTCTTGTTGGTATAGCCGGCCTGGATGAGATGCTCGGCGCAGGCGATGAAGTCGTCGAAGACGTTCTGCTTCTGGGTGAGATTGCCGGCCTGATGCCACTCCTCGCCGAACTCGCTGCCGCCCCGCAGATTGGTGATCACCCGGACGCCGCCGCGGTCCAGCCACAGTCTCAGGCCCGGATTGAAAGAGGGCTTCTGGCTGATCCCATAGCCGCCATAACCGGTCAACAGCACCGGATTGTTGCCGTCCAGCTTCAGCCCCTTCCGGTGCAGGATCGTCATCGGAATGCGGGTGCCGTCTTTCGAGGTCGCCCAGTCGCGGACCACCTCGACGTCGCTGAGGTCTACCGGGAAAGGAATCGAGAGCGCCGTCTTGACCGCGCCGGCCGGAGTCCACCGATACCACGCCGGCCCCTCCGTGTAACTGTTGGTCATGTATAGCACGGCGTCGCTGCCCTCGAGGGTCAACGTCTGGGAAACGGCGCTCGAGGGGGGCAGCGGCACCGTTCCCACCGGCTTGCCGGCCAGGTCGAAGATCCGCACACGGTGAGGCCCGCCGATTCCCTCGACGACGAACAGGCGGGTCTTGGTCACGTCCACGTCCTCGATGACGGCGTCACTCTGCGGCAACGCCAGCTTCGCGCCGGCGAGATCGAGATGCCCACGCCGGGCGACCCTCTGCAAAGAGACTTTCAGCAGCTTGCCCCGCGGCGCACCGGCACGCGACAAAAGGTAGAGCGAATCTCCGGGACCGAACAGGGCGTCGACGATCTTGTCACCGAAGTGCGCGAGCCGCAGCCAGCGACCGCCGGGAGTGCGCAGGTCCAGCTCGAACTCGTCGCTGTCGCCGTTCTGAACCGACGCCAGGATATAGCGGCCGTTCGGGCTGCGCCGGAGGCGGACCTCGCCGAGACGAGGAAAATCCTTGCCAATCTCGTAGCGGTCCGCGGTCTCCGGCGTCCCGAGGCGGTGATAATAAACCTGGACATAGGCGCTCAGATCCGCCGGCGGGCGTTCTCCATCGCGCGGGTATCGCGTATAGAAAAGGCCCCGGCCCTCGCGGTCCCAGGCCACGCGGCCACCGGCCGTACCGGAGTTGACGCGATGGATGACCTCCGCGATCTCCGTACCGGTGCCGGTTTGGTAGACGTGCACGTCACCCTGCTCGGAGCCGCCTTTTGAAAGCGATACAGCGACTCTCTCGCCATCAGGCGACGGCACATACCAATCGATGGACGTCCCACCTTTCGGATCGATCTTCGCGGGGTCGACCACCACGCGGCCGGAGGCCGGGGCGTCCTCCGAGGGCATGACGACGAGGAAAGGCTGCTGGTTCGGGGGCTCGGTCTTCAGCGCAAAGAGCTTGCCGCCCGCGGAGACCAGGCTGCCATAGCGCGGGATCTCGACCTTCCGGATCGCCGCCACCTGCTTGCGGATCGCGTCGACGCCGGGCAGCCGGTCGAGAACGGAGCGGGCATAGGCGTTCTGCGCATCGCTCCAGGCCTTCACCGCCGGGTCGTCCCAGCTCTCCAGCCAGCGGTACTCGTCCGCGACCTCGACGCCGTGATACCGATCCACGACCGGCTCCTTGCGGGTGGCCGGGAGAGCCGTTTCCGCTCCTGCGCACAACGCCGCCGCATGCAGGGCAACCAGGACGCAGGCAATAAGCCGGACTGAGTTCTTCATTAGGACCCCTTTGGCGACAGATCGCCGGGCGCGTCGTCGAGAATGGTGATCTTCATGGCGTAGCTATTGAATGCAGATGTTCACTGTCAGGAGATAGAACACCGGCACGGGCTTGGCGTTGAGCCGGGCGGGCTCGAAGCACCACTTTCGCACGGCATCCATGAAATATGGCTGCAGATCGGGCTGCAGTCCTCTCAAGACCACCGGATCCTTGACCCTGCCATGCTCGTCCACGACGGCCTCCAGCAGAATCGTCCCTCCGGTCCGCCGCCGGGCGAGAATCTCTGGTGGATACCGAGGCTGGTCACTGGCGATCAACTTCGGTGAGATGACCTTTCCGCCTCGATGGCGAACGCCGGGATGAGCCTCCTCATAAGCCTTCATCCTACGCTCGATCGGCGAAGTCTTCGCCGCGCCGATCGTCATCAGTCCCGTGAGGGCCAGGGCACTCAGGGTCAGCGTCAACCGAAGAAGATTACCGGTCGCATCAGTCATCGTGAATGTCCGGATTCTGGCTGCGGTCCTACTTGCCTGTGGTAGATTGATGTCCCTGGCAAGGCTACCCAAAAGGAGCCGCAATGTCGACCCTGTCTTTCCCCGCGAAGCCTATCGCACTGGCAGTCCTCCTGGCGGGCTGTTCGCCCCTGGCCGTGGCCGCCTCCGTCATCTACGACAGCATTCCCGCGCCGCTTCCCCCCAATGTGCCGAGCCTGGGATATCAGGCGACGGCGACCTCCGAGTTCGGGGACCTGATCCAGTTCGACGGCACGAGCCGGACGCTGAACCGGGTGACCGTGACGATGAGCGATTGGGCCCTGGCCTCGGACTACCCGGCGTTCCCCGGATCGTCCGGCCCGACGTGGAACCATCCGCTCACGCTCAATCTTTACAATGTGGACAACAGCGGTCCGAACCCGGCTCCGGGCACGCTGATCGCCACCCGGACCCAGATCTTCGCCATTCCGTGGCGTCCGCCGGCAGACCCGACCTGTCCCGGAGGCACGGCGTGGCGGGCCAGCGACGGCAACTGCTACAGCGGGCTGGCCTTCACGGTCGCCTTCGATTTTCCGGGCACACCCGTGCCGAACCAGATTATTTATGGCTTGGCCTTCAACACGCAAACCTGGGGATATGCTCCGATCGGAGCGCCGGGACCTTACGTATCGCTGAACTTTGGTCTCGCCCAGCAGCCGCCTTCGGTGGGAATCAATCCCTTTCCGGATACCTCGTACTGGAACACGCAGACGGCCGGAAACTATGCGGATGGCGGCGCGGGAGGCGTGGGGACCTTCCGGCGAGATACCAATTGGACCCCGTTCAGCGGCGCGGTCACCTTCGAGGCCCAGGCCCTGGCCGAAGTTCCCGCGCTGTCGCCGTTCGGACTGTGGGTGCTCGCCGCGTCGTTCGCTCTGATGGCGCTCGCAACGCTACGGCGACGCCGCTCCCTTTGACGGAGGTGAGCTTGGCGCCGGGCTCCGGCAACTGATAGCGTCGGGTCAAATGCCGGACTGGTTCTATCGGACGGTGACGCGGCCCGTGCTCTTCCGCGTACCGGCGGAGCGGGCTCGCGATTTCGCCCTGGGATTCATGGGCCGGCTGGTCCGGGCACCCTTCGGTCCGGCGGCTATCGACTTCCTGGGGCACATGCGGGCCGATCCCCGGCTCGCCGTTTCACACCTCGGCCTCCACTTCCCCACCGCCCTCGGCCTCGGACCCGGGCTCGATGTTCATGCCGTGGCGCTGCCGGCCCTGGGCCGGTTCGGCTTTGGATTTCTCGAAGTCGGACCGATCACGGTGGCAGGATCCACCGGGAAAGCGCCCGTGGCGCGGCGCCTGGATCAGGAGGCTTTCTGGTTCCCCGATCCGCCGGGGAGTCTGAGCCTCGCGGCCGCCTCACCGCGCCTCGCCGAGGCGGGCCGGCACGGACTGCCGGTCATCGCACGTCTCGCGGCCACGCCCGGAGCCGGCGCGGAGCAGGCCGCGGCGGAGATCGGGGGGATGATCCGCGAGCTTGCGCCCCAGGCGCCGCTCTTCTCCCTTCTCACCCTGCGCGACGGCTTGGCGGCTGGATGGTCCGAAGAAGCGTGGAGCGCCCATCTGCGGACGATTCTCGCTTCGCGAGACGCGTCGCAAGCCCGGCCCGTCCTGCTCTGCCTGCCGGCCGACGTGGACCTGACGGCGGCCGGCCCTCTCGTCGACGCGGCAGTTCAGAACGGCGTGGCCGGACTGATCGTGGACGGCAGCGTAGAGGGCGATTCCGGAGGCCAGGGCGGGCGGCTGATCGGCGGACCCGCCCGCGAGCCCGCGCTGGCGCAGGTGCGCCATTGGCGGAACCGGTTCGGAGGAGGCCTGTTGCTGATCTCCTCGGGAGGGGTTCACGAGCCAGAGGACGCGCTGGCCCTCCGCACGGCCGGAGCGGACCTCGTGGAGGCGGATACCGGAGTGGTCTATACGGGACCCGGCCTGCCCAAGCGGATCAACGACCTGCTGCTCTTTGCGGAGCTTGCGAAAGCCCGGGAGAGGAATGCGCCGGAGCCGGAGCTCCGGAGCCCGGAGCGGACCTGGTTCTGGACGGCGGCGATGGGTGCCGGGATGGTGTTCGGAAGCCTGCTGGCGCTGTTGATCGCGCTGACGCGGGTGGTGCTGCCGTACGACGAGTCGTTCGTCGGAATGTCGCGCGAGCAACTTCAGGCGGTCAATCCCCGCCTGCTCGCCTTCATGGCCCACGACCGGGTGAGCCTGGCCGGCACGATGATCGCCATGGGGGTGATGTATCTAGGCTTGTCGCTGGACGGTGTGCGGCGCGGCCTTCACTGGGCTCAGCAATCGGTTTTCATCTCGGCGTTCACGGGGTTCGCAAGCTTTTTCCTCTTCCTGGGTTTCGGCTATCTGGATACGTTCCACGCCTTCGTCACGGCCGTCCTTTTCCAGCTCCTCCTCCTGGCGGTCCACTCCCGGCTGGGAACCTTCACGCCGTCCGTCCCGCCCCCGCCGCGGGGAGACCGGGCCTGGCGGCGGAGCCTCTGGGGGCAGCTCCTGCTGATCCTCCATGGCTGCGGGCTGCTCGGCGCCGGCGCGATGATCTCCTTCATCGGCATCACCAAGGTGTTCGTGCCGGAGGACCTCGAATTCATGCGCACTACCGCCCAGGCGCTGCAAGCCGCCAGCCCGCGCGTGGTGCCGCTGATCGCGCACGACCGCGCCACTCTCGGCGGCATGCTGCTCGCGAGCGGCTGGGTCTTCCTTCTCCCCGCGCTGTGGGGTTTCCGCAACGGCTCGGCGCGGCTCTGGTGGACGATGCTGATCGGCGGCGTCTCCGCCTACGCGGCGGCGCTCGGCATCCACATGACGGTCGGCTACACGAGCATGATGCACCTGCTGCCGGCCTTCGGCGGGCTGGGGATCTTTCTGGTGGGATTGGGGTTGTCGGCGGAGTTTCTCAAGGGGAAGACGTAGAACGCGCTGACTCCGATTCCTCGAGCTTCACCGTGCCCGCTCCCCCGTCCATCGTCACGATCTGTCCGGTCTTGAGGGTACTCACCAGCCCGGCGATGCCGACGATGGTAGGGATTCCCATCTCCCGGGCCACGATGGCGGAGTGGGAGAGGATGGAGCCGCGCTCGATGAGGAGGCCCGAGACCGAAGGATAGAGAGGGACCCAGCCGGGATCGGTGCGCTCGGCGACGAGGATCTCGCCGTCGAGGCGTGCGTCCTCACTGGGGGTGCGGAGAACCTTCACGGCACCTGTGACGACGCCAGGGCAGCAGCCGGTGCCGCGGAGGAGACCGTCCTCGGAGGCGACGACAGCGCTGGATCGGCCCTGGAAATTATTACGGAAGTATGGGAGGCCGAACGATTCGAACCGGTCGGCCGGCGGGTCCTGCTGGCGCCAGCCGTCGAACTCAGTCCGGCGGAGAGCGGCCAATCCTTTTAGATTGACGGTGACGGCGCGGCCTTTCGTGAAATCCCACACCTCATCGAGAGTCAGATAAAAGATGTCGTCGGAACGATCCAGGAGGCCCTTTGCGGCGAAGTCCTCCCCCACCGCGCGGAGCAATTCACGCAGCAGTCCATAGATGCGGGTGCGGGCGAAGCGCAGGTTCTCCCGGTTCTTCACTCCCAGGCGGGCATTGCCGAGGATGCGACGAAAGATCATCCGGCGGAAAGGTCCGCGGATCGCCTGGAAGGCTCGGGCTTCGGCCTCGCGGCGGACCCGGCCCTCGCGCTCTTCCTGGAAGGTGGTATCCAGCGCGGAGGAGTCCTCGGCGGCCAGATAGTTACGGAGGATCTGGTAGAGGAAGGCCGGGCGGTCGCGGAGGGAAAGCTCCTCCAGCTTCAGCTCGTTGACACAGCGAAAACCATACAGATCGAGATAGCGGGCGATGCCGGCCGCGAATTCCGAAAAGCGGGGATCGGAGGGAATCTCGCGGGCGAGGTCCTCCGCCGGCCGCTCCAGAATAAGAGCGCGGAGCTCGGGCTGCTGCCGTGCCTTAGCGGCCAGCCCCAGGAGCATCTTGGTGGGCTCCGTGCTCTCGATGCCGCCCTCGCCGCAGAGCAGATCGTTCTGGAGCGAGCCGGACTCGTCGCCGCACCAGGAGACGCAGAGGCGCTTCAGGGTGCCGTAGAACACCATGACGAAGAAGTCGTTGATGATCGGCGCCTTCCATTCCCAGAGGAGCTTGTCCTCCATCTCGCCATAGAGGGCCGCGAGCTCGTGCGGCTGCATGGCGCGGAAGTCGAGGGCCGACCAGGCTTCATAGTGGCTGCGGAAATGAGCTTGAAAGTCTCCCACGATGCGGCGGATGGAAACGAAATTGCGCACCGAGCGACTCAGCAGGCGCAGCAGGGCCGGCAGCTCGACGGTGTAGCGCTGAAGGCGGGAGACCGAGACGGGAGCTTCTTCTTCTCCTTCGATCCGCGCCGGCTCGCGGACGCCCATCATCGATTCCATGAAACTCTTGTTGTAGTTGAAGCCCGGGAAGAGACGGACGAGCCGGTACCAGTTGAAAAGGTTGTAATACACCTGCCCGCGAAACAGCCCCAGCATGTTGCCAAAGACCTCGCGGTTGGCCTTCACCGTGCGCGCGTCGATCCCCATCACCTCGGCGAAGCAGTGATAGACGATGGAGTAGGCCTGTCGGATGAAGCTGAAGGTCATGGGCGAGGTGACGCCCGAATAGCTTTCGATGATGTTGGAGTTGTCCCAGATCAGGCGGTTGCCGGCGGCGGGACCCAGCTCTTCGACGGTGGTGACGGGCCGGGCCTGGAGGAGGAAGGGGCGGCCCTCCAGGTCCACGGCGAACTCCAGATCCTGCGGCCGGCGGTAGTGGCGCTCCACGGCGAGCCCCAAGCGGGCGAGGGTGCGGACCTCGCCATCCGAAAGGCTTGGCCGGTCGCGGTCGGCCTCGGGCACGGCGGTGCGGAGGAGGCCCCCGCCGGCCGCGGTGTCGAGAATCAACCGCTCGGTCTTGACCGCGAGGGCCGGAGTGATTTCGAGCGACTCTTTATCGATGTTCCAGGTATCGGCGTCGAATCCGGCGCTCACCAATCCCTCGCCGGCTCCCCAAAGGGCGCTGAGGACGATCTCGTGGACGCTTCCGGTGAGTGGATTGGCGGTGAACAGGACGCCGCTCGTCCGGGCTTCGATCATGCGCTGGACGACCACGGCCACGGCGATGGAGTCGAGCGAAATCCCCTTGGCCTTGCGGTACGAGAGAGCCCGCTCGTTCCAGGCCGAGGCCCAGACCTTGCGGATGGCGATCAGCAGTTGCTCGCGGCCGCGCACGAAGAGAAAGCTGTCATGCAACCCGGCGAAGGACTCCCCCGCCGCGTCCTCCCCCGCCGCCGAGGAGCGGACGGCCACGTAGGCGGACTCCCCGTCCGGACCGATTCGCGCCCCGTGGGCGACGGCGATTTCCTCTTCGAGGCCGGCCGGGAAAGGCACTTCGAGGATGCGGGCGCGGATCTTGTCCGGCGTGAGGCCAGGGTCACGCAAACCGGCGGCATCCAGGGACGATTCGAAGGCGGCGGTGGTGATCGCGTACCAGGGAGGCACGGGAAAATTGAGCGATTCGAGAACGGCGAGGTTCGCGGCCTTGCCGCCGAGGCCCTCGCCCCTCACACCGGGAGAAGGGGAGAAGACATAGCGGTTCAAGCCAGCCCCCATTTCCGGGCGATCTCGACGGCCAGGATCACGTCGAAGGCGATGATATAGAGGCCGGCGTAGGTTTCCATGCGCTTCGCGGTCTTGCGCGAGGTTTGGAAACGATATTGAAAGAAGCCCACGAGGCAGACGAGGAAGAGTGCCACCAGGGCGGCGTAGAACCAGGGCGAGAGGCCCAGGTGCCAGCCGACGAGGGCCACGAGGCCGGTGTCGATCACTCTCAGGAGGAGGACGAGCCAGGCCGCGCCATAGGTGCCGAAGATGCGGGTGTAGGTTTCGACGCCCTCGATCTCATCCTCCGGAGCGCGGATCTTCCGCGAGACCTCCCAGTTGAAGGTGACGAAGAAACCCACCCAGGCGTAGACGCCAAACCAGAAAGGCGCCTCCCAGGGCCACCGCCCCGTGGCGAAGCTGAACACCATCAGCGAGAGGAACGGCATCACCAGGAGATGGGTGACGGCGTAGACAAGGAAGTGCCGCTTGAGCCACTCGCGGGCGAAGAACTCGCGCAGCATGAGGAGCGAGAAAACGAACGCCGCGCTCCACGCCACGAGGGCGGCCGGCCCGCGCAGACCGGAGAGGAGGATCTCGGCGGCGATGCAAACGCCCCCCAGCACCTTGAGATCGCGCAGGGTGATCACGCCGCTCTGAAGAATCCGCTGAGGATAATGAACGCAGTCCTCCGCGTAGTCCTTGTGCTCGTCGAAGACCCGAAGATGAAAGAAGAAGCACAGCAGAGTGAGCATTCCCAGGACCGTCGAGACGTCATAGTGCATGGGCTCGCCCGGCCGGGTGAGAGTACGGGCCAGGAACTGGTTCGAGGAGTAGTAGGCCGCGATGAGCACGCCATGGCCGAGCAGCGGGAAGCGCTCCGCCAGATAGGCGAAGAGCCGGCGGGCGTAGGGAGATTCGCGGGTGAGGGGCATGGAGAGATGATTGTGTCACGTTCGCCCTCATGGGGACTTGGGCTGGGGGGCGTTCGGGGTTCCGCGAATCCATACCGGACCGTCATCGCGACAACGGTCCGTAGAGACGCCCCAGACCCGATACGACTACCTTTCGGATACCACAACGTCGGGGCGTCTCCCGCAGGCCGATACCGGTTCCCGCCTGGGATTTCCCCAAAGGATACAGGTCGTCCCGACCGTCCCGGGAAGGAACCGTCCGTGGCCTCGAAAGGGAGAGACGCCCCGACGTTATGGTGGACGAGAGGGTATCGTATCGGTCTGGGACGTCTCTACGGACCGGTATCGCGTCGGTCCATTGGTATCGATGCCTGGGGCGGATGACAACGGTATCGCGTCAGTCTATCGGTATCTCATGGCTTCAATCGCTCTCGCAGCCGTCCGTAATCGATCTTGCTGTTGTGCCTGGGATCGACCGGCAACGGCTCGGAGGTGACGCGGATCTCGTCCGCGGTGAATCCCGCGGCGGCCAGGCGGGCCGCGATGTCCTCTTGGAGGGCGCCGCCGGATTCGGCCTCGGCGACGATCACCAGCCGTTCCCCCAGAGCCGTATCCGGAAGGCCCACGGCGGCGAGACGCCGGATTCTCGAATCATTTCCCTGCGCCGCCTGCTCCACGAGCTGAGGATGGACTAGAACGCCGCCATGGCGGATCGTGGAGTGGACGCGGCCGGCGAGCCAGAATCGCCCCTCGGGATCAAAGGAGCCGGTGTCGCCCATGCGGTGCCAGACGATCCCGTCAAGATCCACGATCTTGTTTTCCCGTACGGCGCCGGGATTGCGGAAGTAATCTTGGCCCACGTGATCGCCGGAGACGACCAGCTCTCCGACCTCGCCCAGCGGCAGCTCCCAATTCCCCCAACCGTCCGGTCTCAGCTCGACCGGTCCATCGTGGATGCGGATGACTCTCGAAGACAGCCGGTCCGTGGGGCGGCCGGCGCAGAAGCCGGGGGTGAGAGGACGGTGCGGATTGACCGCCTCAAGACGCTCCTCGGCCGCGAGATGGGCCACGGGCTCGGCTTCCGTGGAGCCATAGACGACGAGGATCTCAGTGGCCGGCAGAGCTTGGCGCCAGACCCGAAGCTGGCCGTCGGAAACCGGAGCGCCGCCGGTGAGGATACGGCGCAGGGCGGGCCGCTCCGGCTGCCGGCCGAGCTCGGCGGCGAGGCGGTCGAAGAATGGGGGCGAGGCCGTGCAGGTGGTGACGCCGTGGCGAACCATCTGGGCCAGCACCCGGGCGCCGTCGACCCGGTCCACGTGGCGAAAGTCCATCTCCGGCACCACGGAGGGCACGCCGCTCGCCAGGTTGTTGAGGGCGAAGACGGGAAACATCGGCATGTCGACATCCCCCTCGCGGGCGGGAAACTCGGCGGCGAGGGCCGCGTGTTGGGCGAGGAGGAAGCGGTGGGTGCGGTTGACACCCTTGGGCTCCCCGGAGGAGCCACTGGTAAAAGTGACGAGGGCGGAGGCGTCCGGCTCGACGGCCGCGATCACGCCATCTCCCCTCTCGGCTTCCAGCTCCGCCAGTGTGGCTCCCGCCGGTAGCGGCCCCAACCTCCGGCCCGTGGTAACGGCGAGGGGAATGGCCCGCAATCGTTTCGAGAAAAGCCGCAGGACGTGGCTCTTCGGGATGCCCAGCCAAGCCTGGGGTTCGGCAAAGGCTGCGAAGGCGGCGATCTGCCGCGGGCCGATCCAGGGATCGACGAACACGGCCACAGCGCCCATCTTCAGCACCGCCAGCAGGGCCACGTAGAGATCGATGGACATGTGGATCATGACGATCGCCCGGTCCCCGGCTTTGAGACCCAGACGGCGCAGGCCCGCGCTGGTGCGGTCCACCCGCTCCCACAGGGCGCCAAAGGAGATCGTGGAATTTCCCATGACCAGGGCAGGCCGGTCCGGGACTTCGGAGGCGTTGCGGCGCAGGACGGTGAGGACGTTCATTCCCCGTACCTGTACAAGTGGTACTCGCGCAGCGTCTCCCCCGCCCCGCCGTCCAGATCTCCTGAAGGGTTCCCCTCGCGATAGAGGCAGTGGTTGGCGACGCGGTAGCCCTTCTCGAGTGCCCGGCGGTGCCCTTCGTGGAACAGGGCAGCGGCGACACCGGACCGGCGATGCTCGGGGAGGACTCCCAGGGTCTTGAAGTCCACGGCGGCCGCTTCCTTGCGGTGCCACAGGAAGCGGAGCTTCGCCAAAAGGCCCCTCTCCCCTCTCATGGCCGCTACGGCCCGGAAGAGATCCGGGTAGGCGAAGAGGAAGCCCACGTCCTTCCCCGCCGGCGACTGGGCGAACCACACGAGGTCCGGGTCCACCAGGGCGCGGGAGCCGGCGTAGAGATCGAGGAAGTCCGCTTCGGAGATCTCGGTGTAGAGAAAGTTGCGGGCGAAGATGCGCCGTGACAGCTCGTAGATTCGGCGCAACTCGTCCTGGAACCGGCTCGGATCGAGAGGGCGCAGCCGGTAGCCCGCGGCCACGGCCTCGCCGCAGCGGGCGGCGAGGTGGGCGACGACAACGGCGGGGTCGACCCGCTTCGAGTAGTAACGCTCCAGGAGCGTGAATCCCTGGGCCATCCACAGACGCTCGTACCCGGGAGGGTTGTAAGGCTCCAGAAGGAACGGGGATTGATCGAAGGGCCCGACGTTGAGCCGGTACCGGTGCCAGGTGTCGCCGTCCATGGGACCGACGATGACTCCGGCTTCTCTCGTGCGCAGCCAGTCGATCACGAGCCGGAACAGCTCAGCCACGGCGGCATCCTGACCCGGCAGAGCCTCGAAAAAGCCCAGCATCCCGTAAGGCTGCCCCGCCTCGTCCTTCAGAGAGGGTGAGACGCGAGCCACCATGCGCGCCACGGGCTCTCCGTTCTCCAGGACGACCCTGGCAATCTGCATGCTGTTGAATTCAGGGCGCTTCAGAGAAGCAAGGACATCCGCCCTCGGCGTGGCGTTGTAGAAGGGATCGCCCCGGTAGACCGACGCGGGGAGCCGCAGGAAAGCGTCCAGCGCCGCCGGTTCGGCCAGGGCGTCGCGGACTTCCTTCAAGCCAGCGTTCCGGTGGGGACTCGCTTGTAGAGCGGCTTGAAGGCCAGCAGCCAGAGGCCGGAGTAGTCCCGCATCAGCCGCATCCGCAGGAGCTGCAACTGCCGGCACTCGGCCAGATTGCCGCTCATCATCTGCTCGTTGAGCATGTGATTGAACCGCCAGAGGTAGGAGTCGGCCACCCGAGACGTCAGCCGGGCACGGGCGAAGACGACGGAATCGCCCGTGACGGAGGTCTCGTCGAGGAGGCTCGCGATCTCGTGCGCCTCCTCGTTGATGCGCACCCGCAGGGCCGCGGATTCCAGCAGGAACTGCTCCAGCTCGCGGTCCGAATCGCTCTTGCCGAAGACGCGCCGGTAGGCTTCCACCTCCCGCACCTCGATGCGCAGGGCGAAGACCTCGGGCCTGAGGACCACCCGCTCGGGCGGCAGATCCGGAGGATTGACGTCTCGCAGAGCGTCCACGAGCCGGCGGTAGTAATCGCCCAGCAGCTCCTCGTGGGACTTGAGGGGCGCCGAGGAGGCGGCGCCCGCCCGTTGCAGGGTGAACTCGCCGGTGTCCGCGGTGGGCGGACCGGCCATCGCCCGCTCGCCGGTACCGGGGCGGCCAGCGGCGAGGCGCGGCAGGAGCTGTTTGACCCGTTGCCGGATGAGGGCGATGTCGCCGAGGCGGAACTCCTCGCGCTGGAGTTGCTTCTCGAAACGCTCGATCTCCTCGCGGAACTCGTTCAGCTCGCTGTCGAGCTGGGTGTCGAACGGCACCTCGCGCTCCAGCTCGAAGACCCGCTGGTACTCGGCGATGATGCGCTGCTCCTCCTGCCGGTAGAGCTTGTGGATGCGGGCCTTGAAGACCAGATTGGTCTCCTGGATGGGCAGCAGCAGGTCGGGGAAGAAGTACCAGGCGCCCAGGCCGTGCTTGACCTCGCGGTAGCGGCGGATCAACCCGGTCTCGTTGAGATGGTCGAGGCTCTCGACGGCCGACATCTCGTGGCGGACGGCGTCGATCTCGGCCCGGCGCTCCTCAATGGCCTGATCCCCGGGGGCGGCTCGCCGATCTGCGCCCAGATCCCCTGGAAGATCTCGTTCAGGCGAATATGGCTGCGCAGCACCAGCTCACCCGAGCGGTCGTCCACCTCCTCGGAGAGGCGGGCGAGAAGGAAGTCCACCTTGTCCAGACGCTCGGTGGGCCAGAGACCTCCGGTGTGGGCATAGAGGTAGAAGCGCACGAGCTGGGAGAGGATCTTCTCGTCGTAGTTTTTGACCCGGCGGAAAAACTGCCGGAGCAAGTCGGGGGTGACTTTGGTATCCTCCTCGGCAAGCTCGGTGACGAGCTCCGTCAGCCGGCGGTCGATCGCCTCCAGACGGTGCCGGATGCGCTCGCTTTCGGACGCGTTCAGGCTCTGGGAGATCTCCTTCAACCCGGTGTAGAGATCCTGGAACTCGGTCGAGTGGGGGTCCTCCACTCTTTGCAGAAGTGTTTTGCCCAGGCTTTGAAGAAACTGGTGGAAGGTCCAGCTCGCCCGGAATCGGTGCGAGGTGTCGGCGTAGCGGCGATGAAGGACACTCAGCTCTTGAACGGTCGTCATGGGAGAAAGCCTTGTCGAGTCAGCAACTGCAAAGTCAGATGAGTCCGAAGAGTCTACGCCAAGCCACCCCGAAAGAAAAACGGAAAGGAAAACCAGCGTGCGCATTCTGATTTCCCAGGAGGATCTGGAGGCGAGGGTGGCGGCCATGGCGGCGGAGATCGACCGCGACTACGCCGAGAGCGACCGCCTGGTCTGCATCGGCGTGCTCAAGGGGTCGGTCTTCTTCATGGTGGACCTGCTGAAGCGCCTGAAGGTGCCGCTCGCCATCGACTTCTTCCAGACGTCGAGCTACGGTTCCTCCACCAGCCCGGGCGAGGTGCGCATCCGCAAGGATCTCGACCTGTCGATCCGCGGCAAGGACGTGCTGCTGATCGAGGACATCGTCGACACCGGCTACACGCTGCGCACCATCCTCGACCTGTTGCGCTTCCGCGGCGCCCGCAGCGTGCGCCTCTGCGCCCTGCTCGACAAGGCGGCGGCGCGGGAGGTGGAGGTCAAGATCGACTACCGGGGCTTCGAGATCGAGAAGCTGTTCGTGGTGGGCTACGGTCTGGACTTCGACGAGCACTACCGCAACCTTCCCTACATCGCGGTGCTGGACTCCGAGGACACGCCGGACCTGCCGTCGCCTTCCTAGAAAGGACCAAAGATGCGATTTCATCACACCGACAAAGCCCCGCAGGCCATCGGACCCTATTCGCAGTCCGTCGAGGTCGACGGCTGGCTCTACACCTCCGGCCAGGTGGGGCTCGACCCCGCGACGGGCGAGCTAGCTCCGGGCGGTTTCGAGCCCCAGGCGCGGCAGATGCTGAAGAACCTGGCGGCGGTGCTGGCCTCGGCCGGCTGCACCTTCGCCAACGTCGTCAAGACCACCGTCTTCGTCACCGACCTGAAGGATTTTCAGGCTCTCAACACGCTCTACGCCGAGGCGATGGGAGACCATCGGCCCGCCCGCTCCACGGTGCAGGTGGCGGCGCTGCCCAAGGGCGCGCTGGTGGAGATGGACCTGGTGGCGAGGCTCTGAGAAGGGGTTAGTTCGTCACCGAGGCGCGAAGCACTCCGGTCTCGCACAGCCAGGCGACGGTCAGGCGAATCCGGTTGGGCGCCGCCCACTGGCCGGCCACCAGATCCCCGAGGGTGACCCCCGGCAGCGTCACGACCCTGTCGAGCACGGTGTCGACAGGCAGATCGGGGAATTCCTTGGGCGTCGGGGGAACGCTGCGCCCTGAAGCGAGCAGCGGCGCCTCGTCGGCCGGCGCGGGCCGGCGGACGAGCTCATCCTCCAGCCAGGCCGCTTTCAGGATGGCCCACTGCAGATCGATCGGTTGCTCCGTCAGAAAGCTCACCTGCTGGGGATTGGAGTGGGGGGTGAACCGGAAACGCCCCCACCTCATCGTCATCAGGGCCACCAGGGCGTCGGCTCCCGTCAGGCGGGCGAAGCTGGCGCCGAAGATCGCCCCCTCGTGCAGCACCAGACGGCCGAAACCCTCCCGCCCCACGACGGCAAGAAAGCCGCTCTTGCGGTTGCGCTCGAGGACCTGGACGACCTCGCTGAAGGGAAAATCCTCGAGCTTCCCCTCCAGGCTCTCCGCCTGCCCGATACCCTTGGCGAGCAGACGCTGGATACGGCACACCAACTCCTTGGGATGGAAAGGCTTGCCCAGGTAGTCGTCGGCACCGTGCTCGAGACCGCGGACTCGCTCCGAGGCCTCGGTCAGCGACGACAGCAGAAGCACGGGGAGGGAGCGGGTGCGGTCGTCCGCCCGCAGCAGCTCCAGCAACTCGAAGCCGTCCATTCCGGGCATCATCACGTCCAGCACCACGGCGTCGAACTTTCCCGTGCGGGCCATCTCAGGTGCCAGGAGAGGGTCGGAGAGGGCGGTGACCGTGAAACCGGCTCGCGAGAGGACAGTTTCTTCGAGGACGAGCAGATCCGCGTCGTCGTCGACTACGAGAATTTTTTCCATGAGCGTCGAGATTGCGCTCCGGATCTTACGATCCACATTAAGCGCTGTCAGGCCGCAATCCGCACCAGCCCCTGGATCCTTTCGATCGCCTGATCCACCTGCGCGCGGCTGACGTCGCGATGGGTCACCAGCCGCACCTGGTCGCGGCTGACGGTGCTCCCCAGGACGCCCGTATCCCTGAGACGGGCGAGGAAGGCCGCGGTCAAACCGCCCTCCGGCCCACCTTCGGGCGCGATGCCGCCGAAAAAGCGCGGGGTGAGGCGGAAGATCACGATGTTCGTGCGCACGGTGGCGAGGTCCAGCTCGATGCCGGGCAGCTCGGCGACGGCGCGGGCGAGGCGGCCGGCGTTCTCGTGGTCCTCCGGCAGCCGGGCCGGTCCCTTGCGCAGCGCCACCAGCCCCGCCGCCGCCAGGATGCCGACCTGGCGCATGCCGCCGCCCAGCATCTTGCGCACCCGCCGGGCCTCGGTCACGAAGTCGCGCCGGCCGCAGATCAGCGAGCCGACCGGGGCGCCCAACCCCTTGGAGAGGCAGTACATCAAGGAGTCGAAGCCCGCCGCCAGAACCGGCACCGTGGTACCTAGCGCCAGGGCGGCGTTGAAGATGCGGGCGCCGTCCAGATGCACGGGGAGGCCATGCCGCCGCCCCACCGCCAGGAGAGCCTCCAGCCGGGGCCGGTCGTAGACGGTGCCGCCGGCCATGTTGTGGCTGTTCTCCACCTCGATGAGCACGGTAGGAGCGCGGTAGCTCGCCTTGGGCGCGATGGCACCCTCGACCGCTTGCGGATCGAGCAGACCGCCGGGCGAGATCAGAGTCTTCGGCAGGAGGCCGGAGACCGCGGCCATGGCGGCGTTCTCGTAGTTGACGATGTGGCACATGGAGTCGCAGATCACCTCGCCGCCCGGCCGGCTGTGAAGGTGGAGGGCGATCTGGTTACCCATGGTGCCTGAGGGGACGAAGAGGGCCGCCTCCATTCCCACCGCCGCGGCGGCCTCCTCCTCCAGCCGTTGGGCGGTAGGGTCCTCACCGAAGACGTCGTCGCCCACCTCGGCCTCGGCCATGGCCCGGCGCATCTCGGCGTCAGGGCGGGTGACGGTGTCGGAACGCAGGTCGATCCACTCAGTGCTCATCGTCCAGGGACCTCCAGAAGGCTTTTAGAACCCGAACCCGACCCGTACCGCCGCCTGCAGGGCCTCGCCCTTCTCCACCTCGAAGTTGATCTTCGGCAGCAGCAGGTTGAGGGTGACGCCCGCGAAAGCCACGCCCTGCGTCTCCGTGTCCTCGAAGGTTCCCAGCAGCCCGCGGTTGAGGCGGCCCCGGCTGCGGATGAAGCCCGCGCCGATGTAGGGCGTGAGCACGGTGAAGCCCTTGGAGAGCAGCACGTCGGCGCCATACTGGTTCAGCTCGTAGGCCGTGGCGTCGACGGTGCGGGTGCCGGTGACCCGCACCGAGAGGGCCGGCTCCAGCAGGCCGCCGTGGAGGATGGCGTACTGGAGCTCCGCCGAGATCAGCTTGACGTCGCCGTTGAGGGTCTTGCCGTAGGCGAGCCCGAGGTCGACCCCGCCGGGGAGACCCTTGCGCGCCCCCACCCGGGCCACGGAGAGGAAGCCGCCCGTATAGCTGCCGTCGACCGCGGTCCCGTTGAACGACTGGTCGTCGAACTTGTCCTCGTAGGTGGCGTCGGCGTACACCTCGAAGCCGATGAGACCGAGGGGCGCCGCGCTGTGGCGGGGATAGAAGTAGGCGTCGGAGCTGAGGCGGCGGTGAAAGGCCTCGAAGTCGCCGCGGGTGGCCCGCGGGCTGACGGAGAAGCTGGCCCGGGCGGGCAGGGCGGCGAGAACGCCGAAGACGCTGAGGAGAAGCGGCAGCAGGAGCCTAGGAAGAGTGGGTCGTCTGAGCATCGGCGGGTCTCCAAGGTTCGTCCGTGCCGGGTCCGTCCGGCGCCAGGTAATCGGCGAGCAATCGATCGAGGTGCTCCGATTCGCCGCTCTCGGCGCACTCGGCCACGATCTCACGGCTCGCGGCGTCGAGGGGCAGCACGCCCAGGTTCCCCTCGCGGGCCAGGGCCTCCAGATCGTAACCACTGCGGTCGATCCAGCGGGCGTCCTTATAGAGGGACTGCCCGGCATCCACCGGCCGGCCCAGGCGCAGCCACAGCTCAGCGGCCAGGGCGAGAACGCCCGCGATCCGCCGGTTGCCGGCGCCGAGCACCGGGGGTCTGGGCAGCGGCCGGGAGAGGAACGGCTCCAGGCCGTGGCGGTGAGCCAGGCGGGCGAAGTCGCGCTCCGCCGGGGGCTCGCGATGGAACACGGCCTCGAAGGCCTCCTCCTCGCCCCACCGCTCCGCCAGCCGGCGCCGGTCCGCTGGCTCCAGGGCCGGAGCCAGCGCCTGCACGCAGCGGACTCCCGCCGCCGCGAGGTCACGGCAGGCGAGCTCCCAGAGGGCGGGATCGTCCGTAACGCCGGGCAGCAGGGGGAACATCGCCGTGGCGCCGGCAGGCACGCGGCGCAGGCGGCCGAGGTCGCGGTCGAGCAACGCCGGAAGGAGATCGAAGACGATGGCCGCGCCCGTCACCCGAGGCACGGTCGACTCCTCGCCGGGGAGGAGCTGCACGAGCACGGGCGTACCGGCCATCAGGCGGGCACGGGCCACCTCGTCGCGGGCGGCAGCCCGGCGCGGCGGCACGGGCGGAAAGTAGAGCACGTCGTCGAGCGGTGTCTCGGCCAGGGCGGCGAGGTCGGAGGGCTTGGCCTTCGGCGTGCGTCCCCACTCGCCCAGGGTGCCGATCGCCAGATTGACCCAGGGACGCTCGGAGGGCTCCCAGGCGCGGGGAACGTAGCGAATCCAGAACCGTCCCGGCTCCGGAAGCTGGGCCGCCGGCTTCGCCTCCCCCGCCAGTCCTCCGGACTTCACGGCCAGCCGCCGCCCGTTTCGGGCAGTGGGGCCGCGAGGCCGCGGGCGGCGAGGATACGGTGCACGTACTTGCCCAGCACGTCCATCTCCAGGTTGACGAAGTTCCCGGGCACGAGACGGAAGAGGGTGGTCACCTCCAGGGTGTGGGGGATGAGCGCCACCTCGAAGCGGTCGGACGCCAGGGCAGAGACGGTGAGGCTGACGCCGTCGACCGTCACCGATCCCTTCTCCACCAGGAACGGCGCCAGGTCTGGAGGAATCGAGAAGGCCAGAATCCGGTGATCCGTGAGGTCGCGGCGGTCCATCACCCGCGCCGCACCGTCCACATGCCCCTGTACCCAGTGGCCGCCGAGGGCGTCGCCCATGCGCAGCGCCGGCTCCAGGTTCACGGAATCGCCCTGGTTCAGTCCTGACAAGGTAGTCCGGGAGAGGGTCTCCGGAGAAAGCTCCACGCCGACGCGATCCCTCCCCTTCTCGATGACCGTCAGGCAGACGCCGGAGACGGCCAGGCTGTCGCCGATCGCAAGCCGGGCCGCCAGCTCCGGAGACAGGCTGATCGTCAGGCGCACGCCTCCCTGCCCCGAGGGTACGGGGTCTTCGATCAGGCTGCCACGCTCGATGATGAGGCCCGTGAACATTAGCTGACCACGCCTACTTCTCGTAGTGAAAACGACACGCGATGATCGTCAACTCGGTTTTCGTCGCCGAATAGACTAGACGATGCTCATCGGTAATTCGGCGGGACCAACACCCTGTCAGGTCTGACTTGAGAGGCTCAGGCTTGCCAATGCCTTCGAATGGAGTGCGCACACACTCTTTGATCAGCGCATTGATCCGCTTCAAAAGTTTTCGGTCATGTTCCTGGAACCAAACATAGTCCCCCCACGCCGAGGGCGTGAAGGTCAGCTTCATGCTTCGAGGAGCTCCCGCTCCTGCGCCTTGCCTGCCTGAGCCTCGGCAATCGACCGCCGCAGGTGGTCGGCATTGGCGGGATTGGACAACAGATATTGGGTCTCTTTCCAGGAGTTGTACTCTTCGAAGGGAACCAGAACGACCCGATCACCGCTCTCCGTGACGACGATCGTCGACTCCGCGTCAGCGATCACCTGCTCGACGAGCTGTTCCAGATTAAGGCTGGCTGATTTCAACGTAACGGCGTTCACGGTAGTCTTCCTCCTGTTCCAGGCAGCGATTCTAGCAAATCGGCCTCCGCCCCGACTCCTAAACGCCGACGCTGGCGAGCAAGTCCTGCAAGCACCCTTGCCGAAACCCAAGGATGATCAAGTCGCCGCCGCGCCGCCGAACCTCGAGATCCTCCAGCCGGGGCGCCGCGTCGACCGCCTCGACTCCCAATCCTCCCAGCGGTGCCGGCGCTCCCCTGCCGCCGATGAGAAGCGGCGCGCAGTCGACTCTCACCTCGTCGTAGAGGCCCGAGGCAACAAAGGCGGCGTGGATCTCGCCGCCCCCTTCCACCAGAACGCTACGTACGCCGCGTCGGTAGAGATCGGCGAGGACGGCTGCCGGCTCGACGGCGGCGGGTTGAGCCACCTCGGCCCCCCGCGCCTCCAGGGCTTCGCGGCGCCTCCGGTCCGTCGATTGAGTGTATATCAGCACCGGTCCTGGGACGGTGAAGAGCGCGGCCTCAGGCGGCGTCCGCAGCCTCCGGTCCAGAACGATTCGGAGATTGGGCCCCACTGCGAGATTCAGCCGGCGGTCCAGCCGCGGATCGTCCGCGAGGACGGTGCCGCTCCCCACCAGGATGGCGTCGTGCTCCTCGCGCAGGGAAAGGGACCAGCGCCGTGCCTCGGGCGAGGAGATCCAGTGACTGGCGCCGGTCACCGTGGCGATCTTGCCGTCCAGGCTCATGGCCCATTTCAGCGTCACCGCGGGACGGCCCAGCGTGGCAGCTACGAGGAAGTGGAGATTGAGACGCACGGCTTCTTCCGCCAGGACTCCCACCTCGACCTCGATCCCCGCCTCCCGCAGCTTCGCGAAGCCTTTGCCTCCCACGCGGGGGTCGGGATCGCCGTGGCAGGCCACCACGCGGGCGATGCCGGCCGCGACGACGGCGTCGGCGCAGGGCGGGGTCCGCCCATGGTGGGCACAGGGCTCCAGGGTCACGTAGAGAGTGGCGCCTCGAGCCCGCTCCCCCGCCTGCGCCAGCGCCTCTACTTCGGCGTGCGGGCCGCCCACCTGCCGGTGCCAGCCGCTCCCCACGATCTCACCCGTCGAGCCGTCGCGCACCAGGACGGCTCCGACCCGCGGATTGGGCGAGGTGCGGTACCGGCCGCGGGCGGCGAGACGGAGGGCCCGGCGCAGGTAGTCAGCCGACGAGGGCAGAGGCGAACTCCCGGGGGCGGAAATCCACCAGGTCCTCGGCCTTCTCGCCCACGCCCAGGTAGAGGACGGGGAGCCTCAGCTCGCGGGCGATGGCCACCACCATGCCGCCCTTGGCCGTGCCGTCCAGCTTGGCCAGCAGGACGCCGTCGATGGGGATCACCTGGCTGAAGGTGCGGGCCTGGGAGAGGGCGTTCTGGCCTGTCGTGGCGTCGAGCACGAGGATGGTCCGCTTCTGCCAGTCGGCGGCCTCGCGGTCGATCACCCGGCGCACCTTGCTCAGCTCGGCCATCAGGTGGTCCTTGGTATGGAGGCGGCCGGCGGTGTCGACGATGAGCTGATCGATCCTGCGCGCCTTGGCGGCGTGGATGGCGTCGTAGATGACGGCGCCCGGGTCCGCGCCCTGCCCCTGGCGGATGACCTCGAGGCCCAGCCGCTCGCCCCAGAGGGCGAGTTGCTCGATGGCGGCGGCGCGGAACGTATCGCCGGCCGCCAGCATCACCCGCTCGCCCTTCTGCTGATGCCGCCGCGCGAGCTTGGCGATCGAGGTCGTCTTGCCGACCCCGTTGACGCCCACCACCAGGGTGAGCATGGGGCCGCGGCCGAAAACGCGCGGTCGTGGCATCTCGTTGAGCACGTCGGCCACCTCGTCGGAGAGCAGCTTGCGCAGCTTGGCGGAGCTCGTCGTCTGCTCCTTGAGGGCGTTCTTCTTGACGCGCTGGACCAGTTCCAGGGACGTATCCACCCCGAGGTCGGCGCCGATGAGGATCTCTTCGAGGTATTCAAGCGTGCGGTCGTCGAGGGTGACGCGGTTGCTCATCGCGTCGGAGACCTTGTCGAGGATCTCCGTATGCGTCATGAAGAGCCCGCGCTTCAGCTTCTTCCAGAAGGTGCCCTGCTCCCCCTCGTCGTCTTCGGGAAGCCGGGCCTCCGGCGCGAGCTCCAACAGGTCGTTCTTCTTCGCTTCGTCAGCCATGGCGGGAGCAATAGCAGCTAGTCCACGAATAATTCCTGCCGGAGCTGCTCGACGGCCAGGGCGAGCGTCTCCCGAGCATGGGCGACCATGGCGGGGTGCCCCTGGACCAACGCCAGGTGATAGCCCTCCGGCAGGGGGACGACATAGATGTGGAGGGCCTTCTTTTCGATGTGGATCATCCGCGCCTCGCCGAGGTCGTTGCTGGCGAGCAACCGGTCGAGCTGGCGCAGATAGATGCCCAGGTAGGCACCGATCACCCTCATTTCATAGGGACTGAAGTCGGTGCCGCAGGCCAGATCGACGGTCTCGCCGGTGCCGTCCAGGAACAGGGCGCCGAGGGCGTGATCGTTGTGGGCCAGGAGATTGGCGAGGACGTACTGAAAAACCATGCGGAGGAGTTTAGTACGACAGTGGGGGTCAGCGCTGCCCGCCGGCCACCTTGGCTTCGGCGATCGGAGGCTCGGCACGGGCCGGCCGGGTGGCCCCGGCGCGGATCTCCCCGGCCTCGAAGGCCCGCAGGAAGGCGGTGACGATCTTGGCGTCGAAGCGGCTGCCGGTCAGGCGGGTGATCGTGTCGACGGCGAATTGCAGGCTGTACGCCTGCTGGTAGGGGCGGTTCGTGGTGATGGCGTCGAACGTGTCGGCCACCGCGACGATGCGGGCGAACAACGGGATGGCCTCGCCTTTCAGGCCATCCGGGTAGCCTCTGCCGTTCCAGGCCTCGTGGTGCGAGCGGATGGCCGGGATCATCTCCTTGAGCTGCTCGAAGGGGGTCATGATCTCGGCGCCCTTCACCGTGTGCAGCTTCATCTGCTCGTATTCCTCGGGGGCCAGCACGCCCTCCTTGCGCAGGATGTTGTCCTCGACGCCGATCTTGCCCACGTCGTGGAGCAGGGCCCCGATCCAGATCTTGTGCTGCACGTCCTCCGGGAGCTGGAGATAGCGGGAGATCGTCCGGCTGACCGCGGCCACGCGCTCGGAGTGGCCGCGGGTGTAGGGGTCCTTGGCGTCGATGGCGGCCACGAAGGCGCGCAACGAGCCGATGAACAGCTCGCGGTTGGTCTGCGCCGCCTGGCGCAGCTGGTGGACCTGGGAAGCCACATGTCCGCTCATCCGGTTGAAGTCCTCGGCCAGGTCGGCGAGCTCGAAGGTGAGGCCGTTCATCTCCACGCCGCCGCCGAAGTTGCCCTGGGCGATCTCATGCGTGGTGGCGGCCATACGCTGAACGGGAAGGCTCACCCAGCGCGCCGCCAGCAGGGAGAACAGGAGCGACATACCGACCAGCAGGACCGTCGACAGGATCGCGGCGAAGATCATCTTGTTGATGCCGGCGAAGGCCGCGGAGAGAGGTTTCTGCACCACCAGCCCCCAGCCGCTCTCCTGGATGTCGCTGACCTGGGCGAAGATGTCGCGTACGCCCTTCGCGGTCTTCACCTGCTTCGTCGAGGTGAGTGTCGTCGGCCGGCTGATGAACGTCTTCAAGACCTCCGGATCGAGCGCCGTCTCCTTCAGGCCGCCGGCACCCGACCAGAGGAGCTTTCCCTTGTGGTCGATCAGGAAGACGTCGACGCTCTGCTTTGCCACCTCCTTGGACACCTTCTCCAGGGGCCTGAACTTGAACATCGCCTCCAAGACCAGCTTCGGCCCCTCGGCCGCCTTGACGACGATCGGAGTCGCCAGCACGACCCGGGGATCGCGGTTCGGCCCCAGAGCCACGAAAGCATAGGCGAAGCCCTTTCCCGTCCGCGCCTTCTCGAACGCCGAGTCCATGACCGACTGGACGTCGGGAGCGAGATTTCCAGGACTCAGACCCTGGCCGTTCAAGTCCAGCACCCGCACCGCCAACAGATCAGGATTGCCGCGCTGGAAACTCTGGAGCTCCTGTTCTACCCAGGGCTCCTGCAGAGCCGCACGGTCGCATCCTCAGGACCGGGAGCGAGAAGAAGGCTGCTGCCAAATTGGGAAAGCTGGCGGCGCATCCCGGCAAGATAGGAGTCAACCTCCACTGATAAGGCTTTGGCCTCGTCCGTCAGGTTGTCCCGCTCGCTGTCGGCCAGGACCTTCCGGGCCTCGCTCAGGACCACGTAGCTGCTGACACCCAAGGGAATGATTCCCGACGAGAGCAGAGCCACGACGAGGACCGTCCTCAGTTTGAGGCGGCGCAAAAGACTTCGACGGTTTGGCATGTCTATCAGCAGTGGGAGTCAGTGCGCGTGATTATACCCCGAGCGGGGAGATTTTCACTCCTCCGTCACACAGACCTCCCTGGAAGCTAGAGGGGAAGACCGAAAGGATCGCTCAGGAAAGGCAGCTAGCAGGGTCCGGATTTCCCCGCCTGGAACGTCCCCCGTCATCCAGCCCTGGCCGAGGGTGCGCGGCAGCACCCAGACGAGCCCGGACTCCAGGGCCTTCTTGTCGCGGGCCATGGCGGCCAGGAGGATCTCGGGATCGAGCCGCGGCAACGGCGGCAGGCCCAGGCGGACGATCAGGGCTCGGATGCGCTCCGCCGTCCGGCGGTCGAGACCCCGGCGCGAGCGCCAACCGCAGGGCGAAGAGGATGCCGTAGCCCACCGCCTCGCCATGGCGCAGGCCGGCATACTCGCAAGCCGACTCGATGGCGTGGCCCAGCGTGTGGCCGAAGTTGAGCAGGCGCCGGTCTCCCTTTTCCGTGGGATCGCGCTCCACCACGGCGATCTTGGCGGCGGCGGCGGCCGTGACCACAGGGCCCAGCGCTCCGGGATCGCCTTCGAGCAGCGTCTCCATCTGCTCCTCCAGCAGGACGAAGAGGTCGGGATCGAGCAGCGCCGCCATCTTCACCACCTCGACCATGCCGGACCGCAGCTCCTCGCGCGGCAGGGTGGGGAGCACGGCGGTGTCCGAGACCACCCAGCGGGGATGATGAAAGAGGCCCACCGTGTTCTTGCCGCCGGGAAGATCGACCCCGGTCTTGCCGCCGATCGAGGCGTCGACCTGGGCGAGGAGCGTCGTGGGGAGCTGCACGAACTCGATGCCGCGCAGGAAGCACCCCGCGGCGAAGCCGCCGAGGTCTCCCACGCAACCGCCGCCGAAGGCGAGAAGTCGGCTGTCCCGTTTGCCCCCCGCGGCAAGCATCTGATTCCAGACCTGCCCGGCCGACGAAACCGACTTAGCCTCTTCCCCATCCTCCACCTCGAGGATCACCCACCGCGCCGCGCACCGTGAGAGAAAATCGAGCCGGTCGCCATGGAGCGCCCACACCCGCGCCGTCGTCACCACGAACGCCGTGCGGCCTGCGAGCCAAGCCGCCAGCTCCGGCTGAGCCGCCGCCAGGGCGCCCTCCCCCACCAGGACCGGAGTGACGCCGTCCGGATGGCCGAGGGTGAGACGGCTGATGTCGTCAGGGGAAGGGGGCATGGCGGAGGGAAGATACACCAACCCTGCGAGGCTACGGGGCTTCAGATCCGGCCGAAGTAGAAGGTGTTGCTCTCCGGATCGACGGCGAAGCGGATTCTCTGCAGGAAGCCCTGGTAGCCCAGGAAGTTCGGCCCAGGCCAGTCGGGCGCCACGAAGACCGTGGCTTGGACTTCCAAGGGCTCGCCCTCATCGGCCATCAGCGTGATGAATCCGCGATAGAGCCTGCCACGAAATACTCCCAGGCGGGTGCTCAAGGCGACCACATCCGGCAGCCGATCAAAGTGGTCCAGGAGAGCCGCCACGTCCGGCTTGAATACGCACCAAGAGGCCGCGGTGTCGACGACCGTCAGAACGGGCCTTCCGCTCGGAGAGGACGCGATACGGATCACGATTCTCGCTTCTGGGCGGAGAATCTCCCCGTCACTGTCGATATAACGAGCCATTCCTGTCGCGAACGACAGTCGCTCCAGCCCAGGGAGAAATTGGTCGCTAGTCAATGAAATGAAGTATCAGATCCCGAGAATCCAGGTTCCTGGAGGCCTGGAGGACCTGGTCGAAGCTCTCAGAAGCGGCAATGAGCTCGCCCTTGTATAGTGCGACCCACTTGCCGCGATACTCCCCTGAATTACGGCTGATCCACTCATAAGAAGAACGCGGATCTCCCGCATTAGGCCCGCCAGGGACCACCCGGGATCCCGCAGGCCTCAGGAAGTGGCGATACTGCCGTAGCTTCTCGTGTTCCGGATAGAGGGCAAGGCCCTCCTCCGTAATCCTACGGGCGCGCTTCTCCGCACCGAATCCAAGGGCGGTGCGAATCTCCTCGAGAAACGACTCCGGCGTCCGCTCCTCGGGATCGGGCGCTGGCGGATCGAGCTTTCTGGCGGCACTGGCTCCCATGGGGTTATCGTACCACCTGTCAGGACTCTTTCGCGTCCTCCCGCTCTTCCTTCGCCAAGGCGATGCCCAGCTCCCGCAACTGCTTGTCGTCCACCACGGAGGGGGCATCGGTCATCAGGTCGGACGCCGAGGCGGTCTTGGGGAAGGCGATGACGTCGCGGATGGAGGGGGCTCCGGCGAGGAGCATCACCATGCGGTCGAGCCCCAGGGCGATGCCACCGTGGGGCGGAGCGCCGTAGCGTAGCGCTTCGAGGAAGAAGCCGAAGCGGTCCTCTGCCTCCTCGACGCTGATGCCCAGGAGCTTGAAGATGCGGCTCTGGAGGGCCGTATCGTGGATGCGGATCGAGCCGCCTCCCAGCTCGGTGCCGTCGAGCACCACGTCGTAGGCGCGGGAACGGACGGCGCCGGGATCGCTCTCCAGCTTGTCGAGGTCCCGCGGGTCGGGACTGGTGAACGGGTGGTGCGTGGCGAACCAGCGATTGGCCTCCTCGTTCCATTCGAGAAGGGGGAACTCGGTGACCCAGAGGAAGGCGTGCTTGCCCGGCGGGATCAGCTTATAGGCCTTCGCCAGCTCCAGACGCAATGTGCCCAGGGTCGTGGCCGCCACCTTGGCGGGAGCGGCGACGATCAGCGCCAGTCCGCCCTCCTCCAACCCCAAGGCCTCGGCGGCGCCTTGAAGCTCGGCGTCCGTCAGGGCGTTCTTCACCTGGAAGAGGGTCTCGCCCCCCTTGCGCCGCAGGGTCAGCACTCCGGCCGCGCCGGAGCGGCGGGCGATCTCGGCCCAGGCGTCCACCTCCTTGCGGCTGGCCTCGGCGGCTCCCGGCACGGCGAAGCCGCGCACCACGCCGCCGGAGGCGACCGTCTCCTTGAAGCCACGGAAGCCACTCTCGGCGAGGAGCGCCGAGAGGTCCACGATCTCCAGACCGAACCGCAGATCGGGCCGGTCGCTGCCGAAGCGCCGCATGGCCTCGGCGTAGGTCAGGCGCGGGAAAGGCTTGGGCAGCTCCATTCCCTCCAGCGGGCTCAAGGGGAAGATGCGGGCGAAAAGCGCCTCGATCATCTCGTAGACGTCCTCCTCCTGGGGGAAGGACATCTCCACATCCACTTGAGTGAACTCCGGCTGGCGATCGGCCCGCAGATCCTCGTCGCGAAAGCAGCGGGCGATCTGGATGTAACGCTCGAACCCGGCCACCATCAGGAGCTGCTTGAAGAGCTGGGGCGACTGGGGCAGGGCGTAGAAGCTCCCTCGCTTCACCCGCGAGGGCACCAGGTAGTCCCGCGCTCCTTCGGGAGTCGACTTGGTGAGGATGGGCGTCTCGACATCGAGGAAGTCCCGCTCATGAAAGAAGTTGCGGACCTCGTGGACGACGCGGTCGCGCAGCACGAAGTTCTTTTGCAGGTCGAGCCGGCGCAGGTCGAGATACCGGTAGCGCAGCCGCGTGTCCTCGGCGGCCTCAGGTTTGCCGTCGAGGGCGAAGGGCAGAGCCTCGGAGCGCGAGAGGACGGCGGCCCGCTCGGCCACCACTTCGAGCTCTCCCGTCGGCAGCTCGGGATTGACGTGCTCGGGTCCGCGCCTCGTCACCTCGCCTTCGACCTCCACCACCCACTCGTTGCGCGCCGCCGCCAGGGCCGCCGCGACCTCGGGGTGCTCGTCGGGGCGCAGGACCACCTGGACGACGCCGCTGCGGTCCCGCAGGTCGAAGAAGATCAGCCCGCCGTGGTCCCGGCGGCGCTGCACCCAGGCCTGGAGGAGCACCCGCTGCCCCACGTCCCCGCTCGTGATCGTCCCTGCTCCCCGACGCTTCATGGCTTACTCCTTTGACAAATCCGCTCGCTCGACTCCCGAGCCCAGGGTCTCGCGGTAGTGCTCCTTCAACGCCACGTAGCGGTCGCAGGTCTCCGCGATCCGCCGCGTCTCCTCCTCGGTCAAAGGCCGTACCACCCGCGCCGGAATGCCCAGCGCCAAGTGGCCGGCCGTGATCCGGTGCCCCGGCGCCACCACCGCGCCGGCGCCGATCTGCGCTCCCCGCTCCACCACCGCGCCGTCGAGGACGCGGGCGCCGATGCCGATCAGGGCGCCGTCCTCCACCGTGCAGCCGTGGAGCACCGCCTGATGCCCTACCACCGCCCCCTCGCCGATCACCAGTGGGTGGGTGAGGTAGGACACGTGCAGCACCGTCCCATCCTGGATGTTCGTCCGCGCGCCGATGCGGATGAAGTTGACGTCCCCCCGGGCCGCGGTGTGGAACCAGAACGAGACGTCCTCGCCCAGCGTCACGTCGCCCGTCAGATGGGCGCCGGGGGCCAGGAACACCCGGGCCCCCAGGGCTGGCCATCGCCCCTGGAAGGAATGAATGGGCATGGCCGGTCCGCCTTTTACTTGGCGGCCGGAGTGGACGCCGGCCGGGTCGACAGGAGGATGCGCTCGAAGAGCGGCTCCTGCTGCGGGAACTCCGCCCGGGTGGCCGAGGCCACGAGGTCCACGGAGACCTTGGCGAGCGGCAGCTTGAGCGTCAGACTGGTGCGCGCCTTGTCGCCCTCGCCGGTGCTCATCTGCACGAGAACCCCGCGCACGCCGCCCACTTCCTTGACCTCCACCCGCGGTGCCGACCATTTGGCGTCGGCCGCGTCGTTGGCTTTGATGTTGGCCACCACCTTGTCGGGCTCGGCGAGCTCGACCATGCTCCCCCGCACCCAGATCAGGCGCGGATCCTCGGGCGGCTTGGCATCGGCCGGACCGACCCACAAGCCGGGGAAACCCGCGACCTGCCGGGGCTCCCAGCCCATCGGCACCTCGATCGTGTATGGCAGGGACTTGCCCGGGCCGGCGGACAGCTCGATGCGGTGAAAGGTGCCCTCCGCGGGCTTGCCGGGAGCGACGGTGGCGGTCTTGACAGGGGGCGCGGCGGCGAGAGTCAGCGCCGGCAGAGCCACGCAGGCCATAGAGATCAGGAGAGTCTTGAATTTCATAGTAGTTCCTTGCAGTTCAAGTAAGGTCCGGCCCGCGGGCCGGGCTGAAGAGCATGGCATAAAATCCCGCGGGTGACCAAAATCATTCCCGACGCGACCGATGCGACCGACTCAACGATCGACGTGGTCATCCCCGCCCTCAACGAAGAGGCGTCGCTTCCCCTGGTGCTGGCGGACCTCCCCCGGACGGTGCGCCGGGTCGTGGTGGCGGACAACGGCTCCACGGACGCCACGGCCCGGGTGGCCCGGGAAGGGGGCGCCGAAGTGGTGGAGGCGCCGCGCCGCGGCTACGGCAGCGCCTGCCTGGCCGGTCTCGCCCACCTGCGGCGGATGGGGCCTCCCGGCATCGTCGTCTTCGTCGACGCCGACTACTCGGATCACCCCGACGAGCTGCCCGAGCTGGTGGCACCCATCCTCGCCGGCGAGGCCGACCTGGTGATCGGCTCGCGGGCGCTGGGCCACCGCGAGCGCGGCGCCCTTCTCCCCCAGGCGAGGGCCGGCAACCTGGTGGCCTGCCTCCTCATCCGTCTCTTCTACGGCCACCGCTTCACGGATCTCGGGCCCTTCCGCGCCATCCGCTGGGACGCCCTGGAGCGGCTCGAAATGGCGGACCCGAACTTCGGCTGGACGGCGGAGATGCAGGTCAAGGCCGTGCGCCGGGGGCTGAGGTGCACCGAGGTGCCCGTCTCCTACCGCCGCCGGACGGGGGTGTCGAAGATCACCGGCACCGTCTCCGGCACCGTACGGGCCGGGTATAAGATCCTGTGGACCGTGGCCCGCCACATCGGAAGATCGCAATGACCGCAGAAAGGACCGCCACCCGCTCGGAAATCGACGTCGAGGTCCGTTATGCCGAGACGGACCAGATGGGCGTCGTCCATCACGCCAACTACGTCGTCTGGTTCGAGCTGGCGAGGACGAGCCTCTGCTCGCTCTCCGGCTTCCACTACGCCGAGATCGAGGCGCTGGGCTATCTGCTGATGGTCACCGGCGTCGAGGTGCGCTACCACCGCCCGGCCCGCTACGGCGAGACGGCCCGCGTCGCCTGCTGGTGCGAGCGCCTGGGAAGCCGGGGGATGCGCTTCGCCTACGAGGTGACCCGGGGAGACGAGCGGCTGGTCACCGGCACGACCGATCACGTGTGGATCGACAAGGCGAAGGGCAGGCCGTGCCGCACTCCCGAGGCGCTACGCGAGCCCTTCGAGCGATTGGCGGGGGGTGGCCCGGCCATCTGACGCCGGCCTCTCCTGATATCCTCTCCCCGCGATGCCAAACTCTGGAAACCACCGTCACAATCTGCAAGCGATCGCCCACCGCGCCATGCTGGACCGCGGCCTGGAGCCGGATTTTCCGCCGGCCGCCCAGGCGGAGGCGGACCATCTCGCCTCCCCCGCCGCCCCTCCAGCCGGTATTCGCGACCTTCGTCCGCTCCCCTGGTCGTCGATCGACAACGACGACAGCCGCGACCTCGATCAGATCGAAGTGGCCGAAGCCCAGCCGGGCGGCGCCATCCGCGTCTGGGTCGGTATCGCCGACGTCGACGCCCTGGTGCCGCTCGGCTCGGCCATCGACCGCCACGCCGGTACCAACACCACCTCGGTCTACACCGCCGCCCAGATCTTCCCCATGCTGCCGGAGAAGCTCTCGACCGGCCTGACCTCGCTCAATCCCGGCGAGGACCGCGTCGCCGTGGTCATGGAGATGACGGTGGCCGCCGATGGCACTCTCGCCGCCTCGGACGTCTACCCCGCCTGGGTCCACAACCGCTGCAAGCTGGCCTACGATGCCCTGGCCGCCTGGCTCGAAGGCACCGGCCCCATGCCCCCGGCGCTCGCCGCGGTACCGGGCATGGACGCCCAGATCCGCCTCCAGGACGAGGCCGCTTCCCGCCTGCGCAAGCTGCGCCATGAGCAGGGAGCGCTGGAGCTGGAGACCATCGAGGCCCGGCCGGTGATGACCGACGGCAAAGTGACCGACCTCAAGGAGGACAAGGCGAACCGCGCCAAGCACCTCATCGAGGACTTCATGGTGTCCGCCAACGGCGTCACCGCGCGCTTCCTCGATCAGCACAACCTCCCCTCGCTGCGCCGGGTGGTACGGACCCCCAAGCGCTGGGACCGCATCGTCGAGCTGGCCTCCGATCTGGGGGCTCACCTGCCCGCCGAGCCGGACTCGCGCGCCCTCAACGAGTTCCTGGAGCAGCGGCACCAGCAGGACCCCCTGCGCTTTCCCGACCTGTCGCTCTCGGTCATCAAGCTCCTGGGTCCGGGCGAGTACGTGGTCGATCCGCCCGGCGGCGACGCGCCGGGGCACTTCGGCCTGGCGGTCAAGGATTACACGCACGCCACGGCGCCGAACCGCCGCTATCCCGATCTCATCACCCACCGGCTGCTCAAAGCGGCCTTCGGGAAGAAGCCGGCGCCCTACTCGGTCGACGAGCTGGCGCAGCTCGCCCAGCACTGTACCCAGCAGGAGGACGCCGCCCAGAAGGTCGAGCGGCAGGTGCGCAAGTCCGCGGCGGCCCTGCTGCTCGAAAACCGGGTGGGCGAGACCTTCGACGCCATCGTCACCGGCGCCGGCGTCAAGGGCACCTGGGTGCGCACGCTTCACCCCCTGGTCGAGGGCCGCGTCGAGCAGGGCTTCCAGGGGCTCGACGTGGGCGACCGGGTGCGGGTACGTCTGCTCTCCACCGACGTCGAGCGCGGCTTCATCGATTTTGCCCGGGAGAACCATGGCCAAGCCCGTCCTTGAGAGGCCGTTCAACCCGTCGAGCTTCTTTGCCTTCCGTACTCCTCTCCTCCCCTACGAGGAGCTGGAGGCTTTCTCCGCGGACCTGGAAGCCCCGGCGGCCGTTGCCGATGGCGATAGCGATCCATCGGCCCTGGAGGCCGCCCTCGCCGCCGACCGCGAGCGCCTGCGCGCCCGTCTCGCCGCCCTGGCCGCCCGGCCGGAGGTGCTGGAGGCCGTCTTCCTCGCCTCGCCTTCGCTCTACGACAGCCTGGCGATCTGGCGCGCGGCGCCGGACAGCAAGAAGGGGGCGCGGGCCGAGCGCGCCCTGCTGCGCTACATCTACCGGATGGCGGCGCGGGCCACTCCCTTCGGCCTGTTTTCCGGCTGCTCGCTGGGGCAGACCGAGACCGCACCGGGCTCCCCCACCCGCATCGCCGTGGCGCCCCGCACCGCCTACGAGCGGCACACCCGGCTGGACATGGACTATCTCTTCGCCCTCTGCGAGGACCTGGGCCGCGACCCCCAGGTGCGCGAGGCTCTCCTCTACCGGCCCAACTCCAGCCTCTACCGCGCCGCCGGCCGGCTGCGCTATGCCGAGGCGCGCCTGGAGAACAAGGTGCGCTCCCATCACCTGGTGGCGGTCGACGCCTCGGACTATCTGGAAGAGGCCCTCCGCCGCGCCGAGGGCGGAGCCCGCGCCGCCGAGCTCGTCGAGGCCCTGGTGGCCTTCGATCCCGACGGCGAGGTCACCCCCGAGGAGGCGTCCGAGTTCGTCGCCGAGCTGATCGACAGCCAGATCCTCATCTCCGATCTCTCCACCCCGGTCACCGGACCCGAAGCCATCCACGACGTCATCACGCAGCTCAGCAATCTGCCGATGGGCGTCACCGCCGCCGCCAGCGCCGTCGAGCGCCTGGTGAAGGTTCGCGACGAGCTCACGGCCCTCGACGCCTCGGGGCCCGGCCAATCCCCCGCGCGCTATGAGGCGATCGCCGAGACCCTGCGCGAGCTGCCGACGCCGGTCGAGATGAATCGCCTCTTCCAGCTCGACATGGTCAAGCCCGCCGACAGGGCCGTGCTGGGAGCCGAGGTGCTGGAGGAGATGGGGAGGGCCGTCGACATTCTCTACCGGCTCGTGAGCGACCGTCCCCTGGAAGGGCTGGACCGCTTCCGCAAGGAGTTCAACGAGCGCTACGAAGGGCGCGAGGTGCCGCTGCTCGAAGCCCTGGACGAGGAGGTCGGCATCGGCTTCGAGCGCTCGGCGGACTTCGGCGCCGAGGCCTCCCCCCTGCTGCGGGGAATCGTCCTCGCCGGCCTTCCCGCCGAATCGACCGTCACCTGGGGACGGGTGATGGGGGTGCTGCTCGGCAAGGTCCACGACGCCCTGGCCGCGGGCAAGCAGGAGATCGACCTCACCTCTGAGGATTTGGAGAGAATGGCGCCTGCGACGCCGCCCGAAGGGTCGCCTGCGAAATCGCCGTTGCCCGACACCCTGCACGTCATGGCCACCATCGCCGCCGCCTCGCCCGAGGCCCTGGAGCGGGGTGAGTTCCGTCTTCTTTTCGACAACGGCGGCGGTCCCTCGGGAGCCCGGCTGCTGGGCCGCTTCTGCCACGCCGACCCGCAGCTCGACACGCTGGTCAAGGATCACCTGCGCGCCGAGGAGGCGCACCGGCCCGCCGCGATCTTCGCCGAGATCGTCCACCTGCCTCAAGGGAGGATCGGCAACATCCTGGCGCGGCCCGTCCTGCGCGAGTACGAGATCCCCTTCCTGGGGCGCTCGGGTGCGCCGGTCGAGAACCAGATTCCCGTCTCCGATCTGCGGGTGTCGGTCGCCGGCAACCGCATCGTGCTGCGCTCGTCGCGCCTGGGGCGGGAGGTCATTCCGCGGCTCACCAGCGCGCACAACTACTGGCGCGGCAGCCTTGGCGTCTACCGCTTCCTCTGCATGCTCCAGGGCCAGGGCGTGCTGGGCGGCATGAGCTGGAGCTGGGGAGCCTTGGACGGCGCTTCGTTCCTCCCCCGCGTCACCGCCGGCCGGCTGGTGCTCACCCGCGCCTCCTGGTGGATGACGGAGGCCGAGATCAAGTCCCTCGCCAAGGCGCAGGGCGCCGCGCGCTACGCCGAGGTGCGGAAGTGGCGCGAGAAGCGTGGCCTCCCCCGCCTCATCGCCCTGGTGGATGCCGATAACGAGCTGCTGGTCGACCTCGACAACATCCTTTCGATCGATACCTTCCTGGATGTCATTGAGGAGCGCGACCGCGCCCGCCTGGTGGAGATCTTCCCGGGGCCGGACGAGCTGCCGGCGATCGGTCCCGAAGGCCGGTTCCTGCACGAGATCCTGGTGACCTACGAGCGCAAGCCGCGAGAGGTTCAGGCCCAGCCGGCATTGGCGGCCGAGCGTCCGCTCACCGCGCCACCCGCGCCCCTGATCCGTAGCTTTCCGCCCGGCTCCGAGTGGCTCTACCTCAAGGTCTACACCGGCACCTCGACGGCGGACGGCCTGCTGCGCGAGGTCGTGGCGCCGGTCGCCCGCGAGGCGCTGGCTCAAGGGTCCGCGGACAACTGGTTCTTCATTCGCTACGGCGATCCGGAGTGGCATCTGCGTCTGCGCTTCCACGGCAAGCCGGAGGAGTTGGGCGGCTGGCTCCTCCCCCGCCTGCACGCCGAGCTCGGTCCCCGTCTTGCCGATGGCCGGCTGTGGAAGGTGCAGCTCGATACCTATGAACGGGAAGTCGAGCGCTACGGCGGCCCTGAGGGCATGCTCCTCTCCGAGTCGATCTTCGCGGCCGACAGCGACGCCGTCCTCGCCATGATCGAGATGCTGGAGGGAGACGAAGGGGCGGAGATTCGCTGGCGGCTCGCCCTGCGCGGCTCCGACATGCTGCTCACCGACCTCGGTCTCGAAGGCGAGGACCGGATGCGCACCCTCCGGGGGATGAAGGACAGCTTCGGCCGAGAGTTCGGCGGCGGCAAGGGCCTGCGCGTGCAGCTCGACCAGAAGTTCCGCAAGGAAGGGAGAAGCCTTATCCCCCTGCTCGATCCGGCGGGCGACGACGCCAGCGACCTAGCGCCCGCCCTCGCCGTCCTGCGCCGCCGTTCGGAGCGCCTGGCACCGCTCTGCGCCGAGCTGCGCGAGCGGGCGGCGGCCGGCCGGCTCAACCAGTCCATCGCCGATCTCGCCCCCAGCTTCATCCACATGCACGTCAACCGCATGATCCGCTCCGCGGCCCGCGCCCACGAGCTGGTGCTCTACGACTTCCTCTACCAGCTCCACGAATCGCGAGCCGCCAGGGCGCGCAAGGCGAACCGGCCGGAGAATGCGGAGAAAACAGCGACTGTTTAATTCCAGAAGCGGCTCGCGGCGAGCCGCCTCAACCGGCCCTCATGCGAGGCCCATCTCTTCGAGGGAGTGGGCGGTCAGGACCCGCTTGGCGAGTTGGGTCAGGCGTTGAAGGGAGCTGATCTCCTCGACCTGTCTGCGGGCGCCTTCCGGAAGAGGCCCAAACCGCTCGGCGAGCAGCAACAGGAGGACCTCCCGAACTCCCTTGGTTTCTCCTTTGGCTTCCCCTCGAGCTTCGCCTTGGGCTGCAATCTTCTCTGACCATGTCATCGCCACGGTTCGTACCTCCTGGTTCTCTCTGCGGGAGTGAAGCGCCTCAAACTCCGCAACCTCTCGCGCCTCCAATTGTAAGTAGTTTTCGACGCAGTCGACAAGTAGAAACGGATCGGTCTTGACTCTCAGCCCGGTGATTCGGCGAATGCACGCCATCTTCAGCTCTGCGCGGCTCAGATCTCCGGGGTCCATCACGGCCGCGAGGGCCCAGGCCAGGGGCTCGGGGCGGGCCAGGTACTCCGCGGCCTGGCAGCCGGCGAGGCCAAAGACGACGTACCGGGGCTCCGGGAAGGAAGGACCGAGGTCATTCTCCCAAGACTTCAGGCAGACGCCCGGACGGCCTCGCTTGAGATTGGTCAAGATCGTCAGCACCGGCGTGTCGTAGCGGGCCAGGAGTTGGTTGCGGTAACGCCAGAGGCGCTTCTCTGGGTTATTCAAGAGGTGACTGAAAAGTCTGAACGCCTCCTTCCAGATCACACCGGTGAAACCTGCAGCACCCGGTCCCACTCCGGCTCCACCGGCGTCGCGGCGGCCAGCAGGGCGAGCCCGATGCCGGCCGCGCCGGTGAGGAAGCCGACATCCTCACGCCAGCCGAGCTCCTTCTCCTCGTTCGGCGCCCAGGCCCGGAAGCCTCCGACCCCTTCGGTGCCCTGTAATGCGAGAGCCTCGTCGATCCAGCGCCGGGCCGCATCTCCCAACAGGGGATCGCCGGTTGCCTGATGGAGCCGGTTGAAGAGATGGGCGACGCCCGCCGCGCCGTGGCAAATTCCCGCGTCCACAACCGCGGAATCCTTCAGCGAACGCTCGGCGGTATGACGGGCGATCTCCAGGGCCTCGGCCTCCCAGCTCCGCTCCCCCACGGCGCGCGCGGCCACCAGCAACGCGGCGGAGATCCCCAGGTCGCCATAGCACCAGGCGACGCGTGAAGGAGCCGGCGTGGCGCCGGGCGCCAGGCTGTAGCTGAAAATCGAGCCCGAGCCCGGCGGCAGCTTCTGGGCCAGCAGCCACTCCACGGCGCCGTCCAGCAGCGGACGGCATTCGATGCCCGCCTTCTGCGCCGGCCCCAGCAGCGCGATCACTCCCGGCACGCCGTGGGCGACGCCCAGGTTGTAGCTCCCCTCCGGATAGACCTCGTTGTCCTTTTCCGGCATGAGCTCGGGCCGCGTCAGCCAGGTAATGCCCGAGGGGCCGTGCTCGGAGAGCTCCTCCAGCCGGTCCACCACTCGTCGCAGGCACTCCTCTCCACCTGGGCGAGGCAACCGTTCCAGGGCGAAGACTCCGAAGCCCACCAAGCCGGAGATCAGGTCGTAGTGACCCTGCCATGGCGTCAGGCTCACGTGCTCGACCATGGCCTGCGCCACCTCCTCGCCGGCATCCTCGCTCTCGTCGTCCTCCTCGTAGAGCCTCCCCGCCAGATGCTCAAGAGTCCACGCGACTCCCGAGAAGCCGCTGTAGAGGCTGGGCGCCAGCGGGTTCTCCGCCGTCGTCTGGATGGTCCGCTCCAGCAACTCCATGGCGAGGTCGTCGAACCCCTCGCCGGGCCGAGCCTTATCGAGATAGGCGAAGAACAGGGCGAGGCCGGACTCGCCGCCTGCCAGGCCCGGGCTGACGCCGAGCGACGAGGCGGCGATCCTGGACTGCAAGTCGGCAGCGATTTCCCCCACCACTTGGAGGGCGCGCTCGGCGGTTTCGGGGGCGAGGACGGGACGCCAGGGAGAAGGTGAGGTCGGTTTCATGGCGCGGGGAAGGATATCGCGTCCCGCGCCCGCTCCTGCCTGCTATCCTTCCGCGCCATGCGCAAGCTTCAGCTCCTCACCGGCGGAGAGAGCCACGGTCCCGGCCTCACCGCCCTGCTCACCGGACTCCCCGCGGGGCTGCGGGTGGACCTCGGCCTGCTCGCCCATGACCTCGCCCGCCGCCAGCACGGCCACGGCCGCGGCCGGCGGATGCAGATCGAGAAGGACACCGCAGAGATCCGCGCCGGAGTGCGCGGCGGCGAGACCCTCGGCTCGCCGCTGGTGCTCTGGATCGCCAACCGCGACTACGCCAACTGGGAGAAGGTGATGGCCCCGGAGGAGATCGATCCCCGGCTGGCCGAGCTGCGGCGCCTCAAGTCCCCGCGCCCCGGCCACACCGATCTCGCCGGGGGAATCAAGTACGACCGGCGCGACCTGCGGGACATCCTGGAGCGCGCCTCCGCCCGCGAGACCACGGCCCGCGTCGCCGCCGGAGCCTTCGCCCGCATGCTGCTGCGTGAATTTGGAATCGATATCAAGAGCGGCGTCCGCTTCCTGGGTCCGGTCGGCGCCGGCAATTCCCTCCCCATCTGGGACGATCTCCTGAGGATGGACGAGACCTCTCCCCTGCGCGCCATCGACCGCTCGCTGGAGCCCGAGATGGTGCGGCTCGTCGATCAGGCCAAGGAGGAGGGCGACACGCTGGGAGGCGCCGTGACGGTGATCGCCCACAACGTGCCGGCGGGCTTGGGATCGCACGTGCAGTGGGACGAGAAGCTGGATGGCCGGCTCGCACAGGCCATCCTCTCCATCCACGCCGTCAAGGGGGTGGAGATCGGCTCGGGAATCGTGGCCTCCCAGGGCTTTGGCAGCGCAGCCCACGACGCCATCGAGCGCACCGCCGACGGCCGCTGGACCCGACCCACCAACCGCGCCGGCGGCCTCGAAGGCGGCGTCACCAACGGCGAGGACGTGGTGATCACCGCCTACAAGAAGCCCATCGCCACCCTGCGCAAGGGCCTCCCCAGCGTCGACCTCGACACCCTGGAGCCCCACGCCTCGCAGTACGAGAGGAGCGACGTCACCGCCCTCCCCGCCGCAGGCGTCATCGCCGAGGCCATGGTCGCCCTCGTCCTCGCCGATGCGCTGCTGGAGAAGCTCGGCGGCGACTCGATGGCCGAGGTGCGGTCCCACTGGGAGGCGACGATGGCTCTCCAGAAGGCGTGGCCCAAGCTTTAAGACCCGCCCCCCCGCTCGCGCAGGTTCTCTTCCTGGAAGAGCCGCACCCGCGCCCGCATGATGCCGGCGCGGCCCAGATATCCCAGCAAGCGGCGACGGTCGTGCCGATCGACGATCGGCAGCCGGCCGATGTCGTGCGTCAACATGCGCGACACGGCGTCGCGTAGGAGCTCGTCGGGATAGGCGACGATCAGGTCCCGCGTGCCGGTCTCCAGCACGCTCGCGGCTCGCCCCTGCTCGCTCTCCATCGCCCGCATCAGATCGCTGCGAGTGATGATCCCCGCCAGCTCATCCTCCGCGTCGACGACGGGGATACCCTGGCGGCCGGTCAGAGCCGGGTCGCCGGCGGCGATGCGGGCGGACAGCTCGGCCACCGTCATCGTCGCCGGGATGGTCACGACGCCGCGATCCATGACCTCGGCGATGCGGTGGACCTCGAAAGGATCGACGCTGTACTCACGCACCAGGTGATGGCCGCGCCGGGCGAGCTTCTCGGTGAGGATCGAGCGGCGCAGCAGCAGGACGGTCGTGCCGTGCGCCACGACCGTTCCCACCAGCAGGGCCGGCAGCACGTTCCAATCGTGAGTGAGCTCGACGGTGAAGAGGATCGCCGTCAGCGGAGACCGCATCGTGCCGCCCATCATCGCCGACATGCTGACCATGGCCCACAGCCCGGCATCGCCGACCGGAATCAGCCCTGCTTCCAAGGCTCCCAGGCCGCCGCCCATGATGAGGAGCGGCGCGAGCACGCCTCCCGAAGTGCCCGATCCCAGGGCCACGGCCCAGACCGCGGCTTTGAGGAAGAGCAGCGACGCCGCCGAGCCGCCGGTGAGATGTCCGGCGAGAAGATCCCGAATGCTGTCGTATCCAACCCCCAGCACGCGCGGGTCGAGCAGGCCGCCGACGCCTACCGCCAGGCCGCCGAGGATCGGCCACCACATCCAGTGCACCGGCAGCTTGGCGAAGAGGTCCTCGCAGGCGTAGACGAGAGCGGTCAACAACCCCGACGCCAGACCGGCCAGCAGTCCGACGGCGAGGGCGAATCCAAGCGTCTCGGCCCCCAGGACGGCATGGCCGGGGACCGGGAAGATCGGCCCGGCGCCGAGCAACGGCACCCGCACCACCGCCGCGACGACCGAGGCGACCGCCACCGGAATGAAGCTGCGCGGCTTCCACTCGAAGAGCAGCAGCTCGACGGCCAGCAACACCGCCGCCATCGGCGTGGCGAAGATGGCCGCCATGCCGGCGGCGGCGCCGGCGACCAGCAATGTCTTACGCTCCGCCGAAGAGAGATGGAAGAGCTGGGCGATCAGCGAGCCCACGGCGCCGCCGGTCATGATGATGGGCCCCTCGGCGCCGAACGGGCCGCCGGTGCCGATGGAGAGCGCCGAGGAGACCGGCTTGAGCAAGGCGACCTTGGGCTCGATGCGGCTCCGGCCCATGAGGATGGCTTCCAGCGCCTCGGGGATACCGTGGCCGCGGATCTTCTCGGAGCCGTAGCGCGCCATCAGGCCGATCACCAGGCCGCCGATCATCGGCACCAGCACCGCCCAACCCCCAAGCTGATTGCCGGCCGGCGACACGAACTGGGAGGAGAAGCGCTGGTAGTAGGCGAGGTTCGTGATGACCGCGATCAGCCAGACCAGCGCGTAGGCAACCAGCGCCGCCGCCAAGCCGATTCCCACGGCCAGGCCTGAGAGCCACAGGACGCGACGGTCGGTGCTGAAGTCCGCCAGCTCGTCTCGTTGCTGATGTGGCTTCGGTTGAGGGAGCTCGTCAAGGGTCTGGGCGTACAAGGAAGGTCTCCACGGAAGGCGGCGATTCATATCGTGGCAAGACATATCGTAGCACGAGCCCTCCGGAGGGAACCTCGGGGCGCTCTGCGTTACACTGCCCTCCATGCCCGAGGAGCTGAGGGACGAGGACTATCGCCGGCTGCTGCAGTTCCGCGTCGATCTGCGGCGGTTCCTGCACTGGAGCGAGGAGATGGCCGAGAAGGCGGGGGTGACGCCGGCCCAGCACCAGCTCCTGCTCGCCATCCGCGGCCATGGCGGCCAAAACGGTGCCGGAGCCGAGGGCCCCACCATCGGCGACGTCGCGGCCTACCTGCTGCTGCGCCACCACAGCGCCGTGGGGCTGGTGGACCGGGCCGTCAAGGCCGGGCTGATCGAGCGGCGCGAGGACCCGGTGGACCGCCGGATGGTGCGGCTGAGCCTCAGCGCCCGGGGCTCACAGGCTCTTAAGCAGCTCTCCGAGCTGCACCTGGAGGAGATCAAGCGGCTGGCCCCCAGGATTCAGGCGATCTCCCAGGGGCTGGAACCGTAAGAGGCGGACAGGCGTATGATCGCCCCGTGGACTTTGCCAGCTTCCTGGTCCTCCTGACCCTGCTTCAAGGCGCGGACCCAGCCGCCACCCAGAACGACCCGCCGCCCAAGGTCCGCCAGATCCACGTCACCACGCAGAACATCTTCGATCCCACCAAGCCCGGCGAGAACAATCGCCTCTTCCGGCTCGCCGACCGTCTCCATATCGTCACCCGGCCGGAGGTCATCGAGCGCCAGGTGCTGATGCAGCCCGGCGACGACTACTCGGCGCAGGCGGCGGCGGAGTCCGAGCGCATCCTGCGCCGCAACCGCTACCTCTATGATGCCCAGGTGAAGCCGGTGCCCGTGGGCGACGGCCAGGTGGACCTCGACGTCGTGACCCGCGACGTCTGGACCCTCCAGGGCGGGGTCGGCTTCCGCCGCTCCGGAGGCGCCAACACCACCCGCTTCCAGGTGCAGGACGTCAACTTCCTGGGCACCGGCAAAGGGATCGGGCTGACCCACGAGACCACGGTGGACCGCACCTCCAACGAGGTGACCTACAACGATCCGAGCCTCGCCGGCAGCCATGCGCGGCTCGACCTCGCCTACTCCGACAACAGCGACGGCTCGCTCAGGGATGTGGCCCTGGAGCGTCCGTTCTACTCGCTCGACACCCGCTGGGCCCTGGGCCTCCAGGCGACGGCCGACGACCGGGTCGACTCCCTCTACAACCTGGGCCACGTCTTCGACCGCTTCCAGCACCAGCAGGACGTCCTGGGGGTCTATACCGGCTGGTCGCCGGGGCTTGAGCGTGGCCACACCCACCGCTTCCTCGCCGGCTTCTTCTACGAGCGCGACCAGTTCGCGCCGGCCGCGGGGCTCGAGGCGCCGGTGCTGCTGCCGGGCGACCGCACCCTCTCCTACCCCTGGGTCAGTTACGACTACCTGCAGGACGGCTACTTCAAGGCCCGCGACATGGACCGCATTCAGCGCACCGAGGACGTCAACACCGGCCGCCAGCTCCACCTGCGGCTCGGCTACTCCTCCAGGAGCTGGGGGGCGACCCTCGACCGCGTGGTGACCGACGCCACGGTGGCGGCCGGCTGGCACCCCGGTCCCCGGCAGCTCCTGTTCGCCGCTTTCCAGGGCAGCTCCCGCTTCGGCGGCGAGGGCGCAGAGAACCTGCTGGTGGGCGGCAGCCTGCGCTACTACGCGCGCGACTTCGGCGACCACATGTTCTATGCCGCCCTCTCGGGCGACTTGGCCCACAAGCTCGATCCGGAGCGCCAGCTCCTCCTCGGGGGCGACACGGGGCTGCGCGGCTATCCCCTGCGCTATCTCCAGGGGGACCGGCGGGTGCTGCTGACGCTGGAGCAGCGGTTCTACAGCAACCGCGAGCTGTTCCATCTCCTGCACCTGGGCGCCGCCGTCTTCTTCGACGCCGGCTCGGCCTGGTTCGTGGACGGCGACGGCAAGGTGGCGGCCCGGCGGCAACTGCTCAAGGACGCCGGCCTCGGCCTGCGCTTCGGCTCCAGCCGCTCGTCCCGGGGCTCGATGATCCATCTCGATCTCGCCTTCCCCCTGGACGGCGACAGCTCGATCAAGCGCGTGCAGTGGCTGGTGTCGACGAGCGACACGTTTTAAGCCGACAGGATCCGACCGATCCGTCCGATCTGACGGATCCGTCCGATCTGCGGAAGATTTTCCCGGTGGCCGGTGTTATGCTTTGCGGTGCGCGGTTCGCCGCGACCCGCTTCCGACCCTTGCCGGACCGGCAGGGGCCGTAGGGTTCGCTCCGCAGCAACTTGCCACGGGCTCGTCCCTTCCTTATAATAGGTAGGCCAGCTTGCCCTGACCGGTGACGGTCGGTAAGAAGTGGGCCACCAGCCCACTTTTTTTGTTGGGCAAGACTTGAAGAAACTGACCAGAGGAGACCGCAATCGGAACATGTCCGCCGCCCCCAGCCGTTTCGCCGAGATCATTCCGGAGCTCGAATCCGTCGCGGCGGCTTCCGGCTGCGAGTTGCTGGCCGCCGAGCTCAAGGGTGGCATCATGCGGCTGATCCTCGACAAACCGGAGGGGGTCACCCTGGCGGACTGTCAGTACGTCTCGAAGCAGGCTTCGGCTCTGCTCGACGTGCTCGACTTCGGGACCAGCCGCTACGTCCTGGAGGTCTCCTCTCCCGGCCTCGACCGTCAGCTCTACCGCCCGCAGGACTACGACCGCTTCGCGGGCCGGCTGGCGCGGGTGACGATGGAGGACCCGGACACCGGCAAGAAGAAGACGGTCGTGGCGCGCCTCGAAGGGCTGCGCCGGCCGGATGGGGCCGACGCCGAAGTTGCTGCCGACGCCGAGGTCGTCCTGCTGGACGACAAGAGCGGCGAGCGCCAGGCGATCCCCCTCAAGAACGTCAAGCTGGCTCGGCTGGAGATCGAGCTGTAGCCGTCCCATTCGTGCAAGCGCGTGCAAGCGACGAGTAGCGAGAGATAGGAAGAGAACCCAATGGCTCAGGCACAGACCGCGGAAATAAACCTCAACGAGATCCTGCGCCAGGTCGCGCGTGAGAAGGACATCGACCTGGAGCGCTGGATCTCCGCCCTCGAGGACGCCATGGCGTCGGCGGCGAAGAAGCAGCACCGGATCAAAGAGCCGGTGCGCGCTCATCTCGACCGCGAGAGCGGCAAGTTCGACGCCTTCATCGTCAAGCAGGTCGTGGAGACGGTGGAGGACCCGCTCGCCGAGTGGACGGTCGAGGAGGCGCGCGACCACAAGGCCAACGCCGAGGTGGGCGACGAGATCCACCTCCCCATCTCCACAGACGGCCTGGGCCGCATCGCCGCGCAGAACGCCAAGCAGGTGCTCTACCAGCGCGTCCGCGAGGCCGAGCGCGAGAACATCTACAACGAATACATTGACCGCGTGGGCGAGGTGCTCAACGGCACGGTGAAGCGCTTCGAGCGCGGCGACATCATCATCGACCTCGGCCGCACCGAGGCCGTGGTGCCCCGCTCCGAGCAGGCCCGCCACGAGCGCTACAGCCAGGGCGAGCGCATCCGCGCCGTCATCGTCGAGGTGCACAAGCAGCCCAAGGGGCCGCAGATCGTGCTCTCGCGCACCGATCCCCGCCTGCTGGTCAAGCTGTTCGAGACCGAGGTGCCGGAGATCTACGACGGCACGGTGGTGATCAAGAACGCCGTCCGCGCGCCCGGCGAGCGGGCCAAGGTGGCGGTCTACAGCCGCGAGCGCGACGTCGATCCGGTCGGCGCCTGCGTCGGCATGAAGGGCTCGCGCGTGCAGTCGATCATCCGCGAATTGCGGGGGGAGAAGATCGACATCATCGAGTACAGCGACGACCTCGTGACCTTCGCCCAGAGCGCCCTGGCGCCGGCCAAGATCACCCGCGTCTCGGTGACCCACCAGGGCGAGGTGCCCCACCTGGACGTGATCGTCGAGGACGAGCAGCTCTCGCTCGCCATCGGCAAGCGCGGCCAGAACGTGCGCCTGGCCTCGGAGCTCATCGGCTGCCGCATCGACATCAAGAGCGAGAGCGACGTCAAGGACGAGGTCGCCGACGCCCTGGCCCGCATGCTCAACACGGCCATGAGCCAGATCCCCACCCCGGCGCGCGTCGAGGTCGACGTGTTCTCGGTGCCGGGCATCGCGGTGGGCGCCGCCAACGCGCTCAAGGAGGCCGGCTTCTCCAGCATCGACTCGCTGGCCGAGACCGAGCCGGGCACGCTGCTCGCCCTGGGTCTCGACGAGCTGTCGCAGGACGAGGCGGAGAGCGCCGTGGCCTGGGCCAAGGAGCAGGTCGAGAAACGGCAGGCGGAGATGGACCTCGGACCCTTCCGGACGCAGGAGACGGCCGCCGCGAAGGGCGGCGGCATGGGCGACGAGGACTTCATGGCGGCGTTGAGCCGGGCTTTCGCCGAAAGCGAGCAGCAGCGCGCCAGCGCCACCCAGATCCTGGGCGACGACGAAGCGGCAACGGAGGGTGAAGAGGCCGGGGCCGAGGGGCCTCGTCGCGACGAGGAGTAGAGGAGTGCAGGTAGGAGCGCGGCGTGCCGCGCTCCGTGGTTGGCAAATACAGGAGCTCAAGACGATATGGGAAAGATTCGAGTCCAGGACCTCGCGAAGATGATGGCGATCTCCAATCAGGATCTCATCTTCAAGCTGAAGTCCATCGGTGTGCGGGTTGAAGGGGAGGACGCGCACATCGACTCCGACATCATTACGGCGATCCTTCAGGGCAAGAAGCTGCCGCATCCGCGGGAGGTCATCCTGCGTGACGAGAGCGCTCCGCTTGAAGCCGCGCGCCGCCGTCCGACGACGGCGCTGCCTCCGCCGCCCGCCCGCCGTCCGGCTCCCAACCCGCTGCGCCCGCAACGGCCGCGCACCCTCATCCAGAAGGTCGAGCCGCGTATTCAGAACCTGCCCATGTCCGAGCGCCCGGCGGGTCTGCCGATGGGCGCGCCCGGCCTGGCGGCGATGAGCGACGCCGCTCTCGCCGAGGCGTTCCAGCAGGAAGCCGTGATGAGCGCCGGAACCGGCATGTCCGCGACGGCGGCCGCCCCGGCCGCTCAGGTCGTCGAGGCGCCGCCGGCGCGAGTCACCGAGGTCGCCGTGCCGCCGTCCGCTCCGCCGCAGCCGGCGCATGCTCCGCATGCCCCCCAGTCCTCACAGCCGCAGCGGCCCCAGTCCTCTCCTCCCCCACCGCGCCGCGACGCGCCCTCCGGCCCGCCGCAGCAGCGGCGCGACGGTCCGCCGCCCCGCCGTGACATTCCGGGCCAGCGGCCTTCCGGCCCGCCGCCCCGCCGCGACGGCCAGACGGGCCCCGGCCCCACCCGGCCGCCCATGCAGCGCCCCGCCGGCTCGACGCTCTCCACCGGCATGGCGACCCAGGAAGAGAAGCGGCGCGCCGCCGAGCGGCTGCAGGAGCAGATCGACCGCGACAAGAAGAAGAAGGGCAAGGGCGCCAAGAAGTCCGGCCCGCGCGAGGAGGATCTCACCAGCTTCAAGGGCTCCCTGGAGGATCTCGAGGAGGAGGAGGGAGGCCCGATCAGCGGCCGCCGCCGCCGCCGCTTCCTGCAAAAGCAGGATGAGGAGAAGGAAGGCGGCAAGCTCCTCACCTTCAAGAAGGACAAGCCCTCGGGCGCCGTCATGGTCAGCGAGGGCATGACGCTGCGCGAGTTCGCCGAGAAGCTCGGCGTGCGCGTGCGGGACCTCATCAGCGCCCTCTTCAAGCGCGGCATCATGGCCAACATCAACCAGGTGCTGGATCCCGAGCTGGCGATGGCGGTGGCCAAGGACCTGGGAGTCGAGGCGATGATCGTCTCCTTCGAGGAGGAGGTGCAGATGCGCGAGGAGCAGTCGAGCGCCACCGCCGAGCAGCCGGAAAACCGCGCGTCGCGGGTGCCACGGGCACCGGTCGTGACCATCATGGGCCACGTCGACCACGGCAAGACGTCGCTGCTCGACGCCATCCGCAAGTCCAAGGTCACGGAGTCCGAGTTCGGCGGCATCACGCAGCACATCGGCGCCTACCACGTCGAGGCGCACGGCCGTTCGATCGTCTTCCTCGACACCCCGGGCCACGAGGCCTTCACCCTCATGCGGGCCCGCGGCGCCCGGGTGACGGACATCGTGGTGCTGGTGGTGGCGGCCGACGACGGCGTCATGCAGCAGACCGTCGAGGCCATCGACCACGCGCGGGCCGCCAAGGTGCCGATCGTGGTGGCGATCAACAAGATCGACAAGCCCAACGCCAACCTGGACCGGGTGAAGAAGGAGCTCTCCGACCGCGGCCTGCTGGCCGAGGACTGGGGCGGCGACACCGTGATGGTGCCCATGTCGGCGCTCAAGAAAGAGGGCATCACCGAGATGCTCGACATGATCCTGCTCACCGCCGACATCCAGGAGCTCAAGGCGAGCCCGGAGATCTCGGCCCAGGGCGCGGTGCTTGAAGCCCGCAAGGAAGTCGGCCGCGGCATCGTCGCCACCGTGCTGGTGCAGAACGGCACCCTGAAGGTGGGCGACGTCTTCGTCTCCGGCGCCACCTGGGGCCGCGTGCGCTCGATGAGCGACGACCTCGGCCAGCGCTCGCAGGAGGCCGGCCCCTCCACCCCCGTCGAGGTCACCGGCTTCTCCGACGTGCCGGACGCCGGCGACATCCTCCAGGTGGTGGAGGACGAATCCAAGGCCCGGACTATCGCCGAGTTCCGCGCCCAGGAGTCGCGCAGCCGCGGCCTCGCCCCCACTCAAGGGCGGATGTCGCTCGACCAGCTCTTCACCCGCATCCAGGAGGGCGAGGTCAAGGACCTGCCTGTCATCCTCAAGGCCGACGTGCAGGGCTCGGTCGAGGTGCTCAAGGAGGCGCTCGCCAAGGCCAGCACCGAGAAGGTCAAGGTCACGGTGCTCCACTCCGGGATCGGCGCCATCTCCACCAACGACGTGCTCCTCGCCTCGGCCTCCAAGGCGGTGATCATCGGCTTCAACGTCCGCCCCGAGCGCACCGCCGTCGAGCTGGCCGAGAAGGAAGAGGTGGAGATCCGCCTCCACACCGTCATCTACGAGCTGATCGACGAGCTGCGCAAGGCCATGACCGGCCTGCTCGAGCCGACGTTCCGCGAGGTGGCCGCCGGCCGCGCCGAGGTGCGGGACACGTTCAAGGTGCCGAAGATCGGCACCATCGCCGGCTGTCACGTGGTCGAGGGAGTCATTCCTCGCACCGCGGCGATCCGCCTGGTGCGCGACAACCGCGTCATCTACGAAGGCAAGATCGCCTCGCTGCGCCGGTTCAAGGACGACGCCTCCGAGGTGCGGGCCGGCTTCGACTGCGGTATCGGGCTCGAGCGGTTCCAGGACTTCAAACCCGGCGACTTCATCGAGGCTCACACCCGCGAAGAGGTGGCGCCCGTCCTCTAGCGGGCGGGGTGTGGCGGTAAGCGCTCCCCCGCCTTGGCAAGGCGGGGGCAGGCATTTCCCTACGCTCCAACCCAAACGCGCCGTTAGCACACATCATGATCTTCGGGATTTCGGTTTTCGAGCTGCATCTACCCGCCAGCCGCAGCCTCAAGGACAAGCGGCGGGTCGTCAAGTCGCTGATCGAAAGATTGCATCAGCGCTACCGGGTCTCCATCGCGGAGACCGATTTTCACGATCTCCACCAGCGGGCGGAGATCGCGCTGGCGGCGGTGACCGCGGGCGGTGAAAGCGAGATGGATCGTCTGATGGAAGAGTTGAGGAACCAGGTGGAGAGCGACCCGGAGGTCTACTTGACCCGCTGGGATCCGCAGCTCCTGGAGGGGGCGTCTTGAGCCGCCGCGGCGATCGCGTGGGCGACCTGTTGCGGGCCGAGCTGTCGGACCTGCTGCTGCGGTCGGTGCACGATCCGCGCGTCAAGCTCGCCTCCGTCACCCAGGTGGAAGTCTCCCCGGATCTGCGCCGGGCAGCCGTGAAGGTCTCGGTCCTGGGGGATGACACGCAGCGGCAAGAGGCCATCGAAGGCCTCCGCCACGCTCGGGGGTTTCTGCGTACGGAGCTGGCCCATCGGCTCCGTCTGCGGGTGACTCCCGAGCTCGTCTTCGAGCTCGACCGCGGCGCCGAGCATAGTCAGCAGATCTCAGACCTCTTGGAGAGCCTCCATGGGCGGGACGAAAGCTCCTGAAGACCTGTTGCGGAAGATCCGCCAGGGTAACCGTTTCCTACTGACCAGCCACGCCAACCCGGATGGCGACGCCATCGGCTCCGAGCTGGGTCTGGCGCGTCTCCTGCGCGGCCTGGGCAAGGGGGCCGTGGTTTGGAACCACGATCCCACGCCCACGGTCTATAAGGCGCTGCCCGGCAGCGAACGCATCCACGTCGGGGAGGAGCCGCCGGCCGGCTTCCCCGAGAAGTTCGACGCCATCATCGTGCTGGAATGCCCGAGCCCGGACCGCACGGGGCTCGAAAAGTACCTCGGCGAGCGGCCGGTGATCAACATCGACCATCACCTCGGCAACCAGTGCTACGGCACGGTGAACTGGGTGGACTCGGCGGCTCCGGCCGTCGGCGAGATGGTCTATCGCCTGGCCCAGGGCTTGAAGGCGGCGATGGAGCCCGATCTCGCGAGCTGCCTCTATCTCACCCTGGTCACCGACACCGGCGGCTTCCGCTTCTCCAACGCCACGCCGGCCGCCTTCGAAGCCGCCGCGTCGCTGGTGCGGGAGGGCGCCCACCCCGAGCAGGTGTCGCAGTGGCTCTACGAGAGCCAGCCCCTGGGCGTCGTGCGCCTGCTGGGCGAGATGCTCCAGACGCTCCAGCTCCACGACGGGGGGCGCGTGGCCACCGGCCGGCTGACCCTCGCCATGTTCGAGAAGGCGGGAGCGGCGACCGGCGACTCCGAGGGCCTCATCGACCACCTGCGCTCGATCGCCGGGGTCGAGGCCGTGGCCCTCATCCGCGAGCGCGAGGACGGCTCGAAGGTCTCGCTGCGCAGCCGCGGCGAGGTGGACGTCGAGAAGATCGCCCGCCACCACGGCGGCGGCGGCCACAAGAACGCCGCCGGCTTCAGCCTCGAAGGATCGGACGGCGAGGCCATCCGCCTGCAGGTGGCCGCCGAGCTGGGAGCCGCGCTGAGCTGACCTTATGGAAATGAAGGATGGATTGTTGCTGGTCGAGAAGGACCCCGGCTTCACCTCGCACGACGTGGTGCAGCGGGTGCGCCGCATCCTCAAGCAGAAGAAGATCGGGCATTGCGGCACCCTGGACCCGGACGCCACCGGCCTGCTCCTGCTGACCCTCGGCACCGGCACCCGGCTGACCCGCTTCCTCATTCGCGCGCCCAAGGTCTACGAGGGAACGATGCGCTTCGGCGTCGCGACGGACACCTACGACGCCTCCGGCAAGGTGCTCTCCGAGGCGCCGCCGGAGGCCGTGGCGGCGCTTACCACCGGGCAGGTGGCGGCGGCGATGAAGGAGTTCGAGGGGGACATTCAGCAGCAGCCGCCCCCGTACTCGGCCAAGAAGGTGCAGGGAGTCAAGTTCTACGAGCTGGCCCGCCGCGGCGAGGAAGTGCCCACCGAGCCCAAAGAGGTGACGGTCTACGAGCTCTCCCCGATCGGCGAGATTACGGACGGCCGCCTGCGCTTCCACCTCGCCTGCTCCTCGGGCACGTACGCCCGCGGCCTGGCTCACGACCTCGGCGTCGCCCTCGGGATCGGCGCCCATCTCACCGACCTGCGACGCACCCGCATCGGCACCTTCCGGACGGAGGACGCGGTCTCCGTCGCCAAGCTCGAGGCCGCGGTGCAGGCGGACGAGCCGGTGGGGCCGTCCTGGATTCCCTTCGACCAGATCCCCCTGCCCTTCGGCGAGGTGACGGCCGATCCGCAGCAGGAGACCCGCATCCATCACGGCCAGACCGTGCTGGTGCGCGAGCTGGCGGGCGAGGAGGGGGACTGGGTCAAGCTGATCAACCGCCGGCGGGAGCTCATCGCCGTCGGCACCGTGGTCGAGAGGATCGGCTCCGCCGGCGTCGGCATCGTCCAGCCCAAAGTCGTCTTCCGTTGAGTCCAAAAATTGTCCCAAGATCAGCCCCAATACCCCATAAACTGCCGGCGCACAGGCCTCTGTGCTAGAATGCGCGCGCAAAGAGACATGTAAGGAGGAGTTTGCATTGGCGCAAACCAGCGAAGTCAAAGAGAAGATCATCAGCGAGTACCGGACGCATGAGAATGACACCGGTTCGCCCGAAGTGCAGGTCGCGATCCTCACCAGCCGGATCGTCGAGCTGACCGAGCACTTCAAGACCCACACCAAGGACCACCACAGCCGCCGCGGCCTGCTCAAGATGGTCGGCCGCCGCCGCCGCCTGCTCGATTACCTGAAGGGGAAGGACGTCGAGCGTTACCGCTCGACCATCGAGCGCCTCGGGCTCCGCAAGTAACCCCCGCACGCAGCCCGACAGGACAGAGCCCCGAGACCTAAGCTGGTCTCGGGTCCGTCCTGCTCCTCCGGACCACTCGCTCCCCCGCTCCCCACGGGATCGGCGAGGCCCAGACGCGGGGCTCAGGGCCGGAGGCGTAAACAGACGAGAGACAAGCAAAAAATTAAACGAGAAAGAAGACAATCCCCATGAAGCAACGGAAAGAAATTCCCATCGGCGCAGGCACCCTGATCATCGAGACCGGTCACTGGGCCAAGCAGGCCAACGGCTCCTGCACCATCCGCTTCGGCGACACCGTCGTGCTCGCCACCGCCTGCATGGATCAGAAGGTTGGCATCGAGCGCGATTTCCTGCCGCTCACCGTCGACTATCGCGAGTACACCGCGGCCGCGGGCAAGATCCCGGGCGGCTTCTTCAAGCGCGAGGGCCGTCCGACGGAGAAGGAAATCATCACCTCCCGCCAGATCGACCGCCCCCTGCGCCCGCTGTTCCCCGAGGGCTACACGGCCGATACCCAGATCATCGGCTTCTGCCTCTCGGCCGACAACGAGAACGATCCCGACATCCTCGCCATCAATGGCGCCTCGGTGGCGCTCGTCCTCTCCGACATCCCCTTCTACCATCCGGTGGGCGCGGTGCGGGTCGGGCTGATCAACGGCGAGGTGGTGATGAACCCCGCCAACAGCCTGCGCGACGTCTCCGACCTCGACCTCGTGGTCGTGGCCACGGAGGAGGCGGTGGTAATGGTGGAGGCCGGCGCCAACCAGGTCTCCGAGGAGCTGCTGCTGGAGTGCATCTTCCGCGGCCATCAGGAGATCCTGAAGATCATCAAGGCGCAGCACGAGCTCTTCCGCGAGGGCAACCGCGAGAAGCCGTCCTGGAGCGCGCCCGAGGTCTACCCCGAGGCGCTCTACGAGCAGGTCAAGGGCGACCTCTCCGCCTCCCTGAAGGCCGCGCTCTTCACCAAGAAGAAGTTCGAGCGCAAGGCGGCGGTGAGCGGCGTCGTCAAGCCCTACCTCGCGCAGGTCCCCGAGGAAGAGGCGGTCAAGAAGGGGCAGATCAAGAAGATCGTCTCCCGCCTCGAAGAGGAGCTGCTGCGCGAGGTCGTGCTCAACGAGCGCACCCGCTTCGACGGCCGGCGCCTCGACGAGATCCGCGACATCGAGGTGCTGACGGGAGTCCTGCCGCGCACCCACGGCTCGGCGCTCTTCACCCGCGGCGAGACCCAGGCGCTGGTCACCGCCACCCTCGGCACCAGCCGCGACGCCCAGGTGATCGAGGAGTACGAGGGCGAGAGCATCCAGAAGTTCATGCTGCACTACAACTTCCCCCCATTCTCCGTCGGAGAGGTGAAGTTCCTGCGCGGTCCTGGACGGCGTGAGATCGGCCACGGCGTGCTGGCCCGCCGCGCCCTGCTGCCGGTGCTGCCGCACGAGGACGAGTTCCCCTACACCGTCCGCGTCGTCTCGGACATCCTGGAATCGAACGGCTCCTCGTCGATGGCGACGATCTGCGGCGGCTCGCTCGCCATGTTCGACGCCGGCGTGCCGCTGCTGGCGCCGGTCGCGGGCGTGGCGATGGGCCTCATCAAGGAGGGCGACAAGTTCGCCGTGCTCTCCGACATCGCCGGTCAGGAAGACCACTACGGCGACATGGACTTCAAGGTGGCCGGCACCCGGGAGGGCGTCACGGCGCTCCAGATGGACATCAAGATCACCGGCGTCACCCGCGAGATCATGAAGGTGGCGCTGGAGCAGGCGAAGGCCGGCCGCATGCACATCCTCGGGATCATGGAGGGCGCGATTCCCACGCCGAGGACCGACATCTCGAAGTTCGCGCCGCGCCTCTACACCCTGCAGATCGCCAAGGAGAAGATCCGCGACGTCATCGGACCCGGTGGCAAGACGATCCGCTCCATCATCGAAGAGACCGGTTGCAACATTGAGATCGAGGACGACGGTAAGGTCATCATCGCCTCGCCGGACGAGCCGGCGGCCCGGCGCGCCATCCAGATGGTGGAGCGCCTGACCGAGGTGGCCGAGATCGGCAAGGTCTATACGGGCACGGTGCGCCGCGTCGAGGCCTACGGTGCCTTCGTCGAGATCATGCCGGGCACGGACGGCCTCGTGCACATCAGCGAGCTCGCCCCCTACCGGGTCCGCGAGGTTTCGGACGTGGTCAAGGAAGGCGACGAGATGTCCGTCAAGGTCATCAACATCGACGAGACCGGCAAGATCCGTCTGTCACGCAAGGCGGTCATCATGGAAGCCCCCGACTACGATCCGTCACAGTACGAAGGCATGGAGATGGCCATGGCCGGAGGCGGCGGCGAGCGTAGCGAGGGTGGCGGCGACCGCGGAGGCCGCGGCGGTGACCGGGGCGGCCGCGGTGGGGATCGCGGCGGACGGGGCGGCGACCGCGGAGGCCGTGGTGGTGGCCGCAGCGGCGGTGGCGGTCCGCGGCGCTAAGCGACCTTTTCCAATCTAGCGGTTCGACGGGGCGGCCTTCGGGTCGCCCTTTTATTTTTTGGGTTCTTCTTTGGGCAGCCCCGCTGAAAAGCCGGCCACGATCTTGGTCAGCGCCTCCTCGCGCGTGCTCTTGCCGTCAAGATACTCACGCCAGGCCGGCACCACCACCGTGGCCGCCCGCCCGACGCGGGCGTAGTAACCCCTTACGTCGCCGTAGTCCTTGTGACCCGGATCGAGGACCCTGCGAACCGCATCCGCCGCTTCCACGAACATCACCGTGTGAACGAAGTCGTGGGACTCCTGGGGGCTGGCGCCGGGCACGGCGTCCAGGCGGCGGCGCAGCTCGGCCAGCACGCTCTTCTCCTTCGCCTTGACGTCGAGCGCATGGATCGTCTCGTGGACGACGATCTCCACCCATTGGGAGTCCGCCTCCCCTTCGAGGGCGACGACGCTGAAGGGCCCCTCCGGCGTGAACATCGTGAACGCGCCGGGGAACGGCGCCGCGGCCACCAGGTAGACGGGAAGCGGCGCCTCAGGGACGGGAAGCGGAAGGTCGAGGCGGCGGGCGATCTCGGCATAGACCGCCGGGGCCTTGGGGAAAAGCTCCTTCCTCACGGCGGCCGCCGCCCGCTCTGCGATCTCACGATGACGGGGCCAGACGGTGGCGAGGAACCCCTTCTCCACTCCCCCATAGCCGGCGGCGAGCCCGGTGAGGGCCTGCCGGAGAGGGATGGACTTGCCGTCGCGGGTCTTGAAGGACTCCGGCACCTGAGACGCCACGCGGGCCAGCTCTTCAGAGGTACTGGCCTCCGTGAAAGAGCCGTCGAGGATTCCCCACAACCGCGGGTCTCCTAGCGAGAGCCCCGCCTGATTCGTGGCGGCCACGGCTGCGGGAAGACCCTCCACCGCGGGCAGCGCGCTCTCCTCTCTCGCCAGCTTGCGGGCCCAGTAGTGCAGGTCCATGAGCGGATTGATCCGCAGATCGAGGAGCGGCTGTGGAGGCGGAGGCGCCTGGGCGCCGAGGCCAGGCACCATCAGGACGAACAGGACAACAAGGATCGTGAGGACAGTTCGCATGGTCTCTCCCTTCCGGGGATTCTAACGTTGAAGAGTTTACGGAGTTCCAGGCCCGCGTGTCGCCCCTTACGCTAAACTTCCTACCATGCCAAGCCTCACAGAGATCGTCACCTATCTCGATCAGTATCTCGACGCCTCCCAGGGACGGGACTATGGTCCCAACGGCCTCCAAGTCGACGGACGGCAGGATATCCACAAGATCGTCACCGGCGTCTCGTCCTGCCACGAGCTGTTCGTCCGCGCTCGAAAGGCGGGAGCGGACGCCGTGCTGGTCCACCACGGCCTGTTCTGGGACGGCATGCCCCGCACCCTGACCGGCTTTCAGTACCGCCGGGTCGCCGAGCTGATCCATGGTGAGATGAGCCTCCTCGCCTACCATCTACCCCTGGATCGCCACGCCGAGATCGGCAACAACTCCCTGGCCTGCCGAGCCTTCGGCCTCACCGACCTCGAGCCCTTCGGCATCCACGAGGGGCTACCCGTCGGCTTCCGGGGCCGCTTCCCGGAGCCCATCACCGCCGAAGAGCTCAACGGCCGCTGCCGCCGCATCTACGGCCAGGAGCCCCTCGCATTCCTCTCCGGTCCCGATCCCGTCAAGTCCCTGGGAATCATCAGCGGCGGCGCCCAGCGCGAGCTCTACCAAGCAATCGACGAAGGGCTGGACGCCTACATCACCGGCGAGGTTTCCGAATGGGTGATGAACGTCTGCCGGGAAGCCGGCATCCACTACCTAGCCGCCGGCCACTACGCAACGGAGAGGCTGGGGATTCGCGCTTTAGGCGAGCATCTGGCGGAGAAGTTTGGGATTGAGGCGGAGTTTATTGATGTGCCGAATCCGGTGTAGGGATACGCCGTTGGGAACGAGAGCCCTACGAGGCGGCCTCGACCCGTCTAGATGTCGGTCGGCATCTAGACATTGCCGAGTCTTAGGAAACATTATATATATGAGCACCGCGGCAAATGATGAAGGTGCCTAAGAGGAGCCCACTCTGAGACTATGGTAAGAAGGGCTCACGGAGGGCGAACCTGACTGCTTGCAGTCTGAACGAGCCTTAAAAGGAGTTATTATGAGAAAGATTTGCTGTCTCGCCTTGCTCGGAATCGTAGCCTCTCAAGGATTGGCATGGTCAGGCTCAATCAATAAGCCTGCCGAGCCGATCAGATTTGCCAAATCGCCAGCAGTAAGCACTCCAGCTTCCAAAGGCGTTCCGGATCCCATGGAGGGAGCAATCTTCCTTCTGCCGCCAGATTGCAGTGCGACTTGCCAAGCACTTGAGGGTACTGATTGCACCATACCGCCGCCCCCTCATCCACCCTGGCTAATTAGAGCATGCTTTGATTTGAACACCACCGAGTGTAGCTGCACTGAATGCGTCTCAGGTACTTGGTCATCCCCGGCTCCTTGTGCAGAGTAGGTGGCAAGAGCCCTAACACGCGTGGAATGGCCAACTGTCGCTGCACTCAGCGGGTCCCCGGAAAATCAGCCTCCCCGCCCGGCAATGTCGCCGGGCTAGGAGATGCCTTTCCAGACTCTTGAGATTTCGTTCCAGATTCTGGGTGTTGGAGCAGATCCACACCCTACCCGACCCGCTTCAGGATCTCCCGCCAGACCTCCGCCGTACCCAAACGGTCCGCCCAGTCCTCAATGTAGGCGAACCGTCTCCTCGCTCAAATAGAAGTCCGGCGACGGAAAGGCCGCGCAGAGCGGAGCGATCTTGTCGGCGGGAAGGTCCACGACGATATCGATGTCGTTGGTGAAGCGGGGCTCGCCGAAGAAGATGGTGGCCATCGAACCGGTCACGAAGTACCGCAGGCCGATCCTCTCCAGAGCCTCGACGACGAAGCGGAGCAGTTCAGACTGCTCCATGGGAGCGCCTCCTCGCTATCGGCGGTCTTTTGCCGCCCCTTCGGGTGCAGGTTCCGCAGGCCAACACCGCGAGCCCGGAGGGCGGCAGACCCATAGCCCAGGGCGCGAGCCCTGGGATAGAGCCGACCACCGAATCGATTGGCGCCCTGCCAAGGGCGTTTTTTCTATCCCGGCGGCCCACCCAGCGGGAGAAAAAGCGCCCTTGGCAGGGCGATGGGAAGGATGTGGGTTGCCGGTCCCAGGGCTCGCGCCCTGGGCTATGAGTCTGCCGCCCTCCGGGCTGGTCTCGACGCCTTCGAGCCGCGTACCTTACCTGGTGCAGCCTTGTCTTTGGGCGGCTTTGCACCGCATTGGTGACGAAGTGGAGCAGCTCAGACTGCTCCATGGGAGAGCCTCCTCGCCACTTCCTCCTGAAGGCGCTGCGGATCCCAGTCCGGGTGCTCGGCGGCGAGGTGGCTGGCGATCATGTTCCGGGCAGAACGGAAGAGGTCGCTCGCGATCTTCAGACGCTGGGCTCCGGTCATGGCACGAAAGACCTCCGCCATGTCGTCGTCCATCACCTCGATGTTCCGCGGGTCGATCGCCATTCGCGCATCATACCGCGCCCGGAGTGAGTCTCCCGGGTATCGCGACCCTTCAGGCCGCACTGCGGATCGTCTCCCAGCCCAGGCCGTTGGCCTGGGCTTAGGGATCACGGCCCCTTGGGCCGGCGTGATACCAAGGTCCGCGCGATTCACTACTCTCCGTGACAACGGGGGCGAGAGAGGCCGCGTCGTGGGGTGCGTGTCCAGGGAGCACCAGACGTCTCTCCTCTCTCTTCGATGTCCTGACGTGAGACAACCTGACCGTCAGGCCGGGCCAAAGGTCCGTGATTCTTAAGCCCAGGCCAACGGCCTGGGTTACGTCATCACCGCCGAAGGCGCCCCAACGGGGCGCGATAATGGCCCCCCGCAAGACGGGCCGCCTCCCGGGTATCGCGACCCTTCAGGCCGCATCTGCGGATCGTCTTCCAACCCTTGGGCCGGCGTGATACCAAGGTCCGCGCGATTCACTACTCTCCGTGACGACGGGGGCGAGAGAGGCCGCGTCGTGGGGACGGTGCCCAGGGCGCACCAAACGTCTCTCCTCTCTCGTCAATGCCCTGACGCGAGACAACCTGACCGTCACGCCGGGCCAAAGGTCCGTGATCCTTAAGCCCAGGCCAACGGCCTGGGTTACGCCGTCACCACCGAAGGCGCCCCAACGGGGCGCGATAAATGGCCCCCGCAAAACGGGCCGCTTCAATCCCAGACGTACCGCTCGTCGTAGACCACGCCATGACGCCGTAGAAATTGCTGGTACTCCTCCTGGAACGTTGTCTTGCGATGGTGTTCCATCTGATTCTGGATGTATCGAACCACCGCGGTCGCGTTGGACTGGCTGACGGAGAAGGCGCCATAACCGGCCTGCCAGTGAAAATCCGCGAAACCGGGTCCTTTGGTCTTGATCCACTTGGAGGAGCTTACCTTCACCTCCTCGACCATCTGCGCAATCGTCCACGTTCTCGACAAACCGAACAACAGATGTACATGGTCTTCGGTACCACCGACCTGCAACGAAGGACAACCGTTCTCTTGCAATCCAGAGGCGAGATAGGGATGCAACTCGGAACGAATTTCAGGCGCCAAGACAGGAACGCGATTCTTCGTGCTGAAAATCATATGGATTAGGATGCGAGACAACGATTGGGGCATCGCGCCATCACCTTCCCGGCCTCATCGGCCAAATCCTACGTGCGAGGGTATCGCGACCCTTCAGGCCGCACTGCGGATCGTCTCCCAACCCAGGCCGTTGGCCTGGGCTTAAGGATCACGGCCCCTTGGGCCGGCGTGTCACCAAGGTCCGCGCGATTCACTACTCCCCATAACCCTTGGGCCGAACTCTTCTCCCTTGATGCTCCTGACGCCAGATAACATGACCGTCACGCCAAGTCAAAGGCTTGGGCCGGCGTGCCACCAAGGTCCGCGAATTCACTACTCTCCGTGCCCTGGGGGCGACCTCTTCTCCCTCAATCTCCTGACGCCAGACAACCTGACCGCCACGCCAAGTCAAAGGCTGGGGCCGACGTGCCACCAAAGTCCGCGATTCACTACTCCCTGTGACTACGTGGGCAAGAGAGGCCGCTTCATGGGAACGCGTGCCCAGGGCGCACCAAACGTCTCTCCTCTCTTCAATGCCCTGACTCAAGTCAACCTGACCGTCACGCCGGGCCGAAGGTCCGTGATTCCTGAGCCCAGGCCAACGGCCTGGGTTACGTCATCACCAACGAAGGCGCCCCAACGGGGCGCGATAAAGGGTCCGGGCGAAGCGGAAAAGGTCGCTCGCAATCCCATCCGCGCATCCTACCGCGCCCTGCTGGACCGATGTCGCCGCCATCTCACCGGCGGGTAGGTTGCGGCAATTTTGCCGGCGAGGCCCAAAACAACCATCGGATGGCTCATCAATGCTTATGTTGCGGCATCGATGGGTACGATGCGTCATCTATGCTTAGGATGCGGCATCGAAGGATAGGTTGCATCATCTATCGATGTGCTGCGGCATCGATCGATAGGATGCGTCATCTAAGGATCGATGACGCAGCCTATCCTTAGATGATGCAACCTATCGGCAGATGCCGCAGCCTGTGGATCGGTGACGCAGCATAAGGATAGGCTGCGGCATCGATCCTTACGATGCGACATTTCTGGCAAGGCTGCGGCATCTTCACGGGGCTTCCCTCAGGTCGGCTTCGGCCCCGGCGCATACAGCGACTCGTGGAACGCCCTCCCCTTCTGCACCAAATGAATCCGTCCGTCGGCCTCCATGCGCCTCAGAGTGATAGAGACAGCCCGGCCATCAAGGGGACGGCGGAGCCTCTTTCCGAAGCGGGTGTTGAGCTCCTGGGCCACGGTCGTGGGGCCGAAGGTTTCACCGGCCGGCTTGGCGTCCAGGACGCGGGCGATCAGCCCGCTGATCGTGGTGATCGGGAGGAGGGCGTCCTCTTCCGCCTGGCGGGCGGCATCGGCGATGGCGGCGTGGTGCGCCATCTCTCCGGTGGCCGCCGCCGCGGCCTTGAAGGCCTCGTAGCGCTCACGGGCCTTCCCCAACTCGGCCGCGTTGAGTTGCTGCTGCTCACGGTGGAAGGCCGCCTGCTGGACATGGAGGGCCTCCTGGCTTTCGAAGTGCGCGATCTGCGCCTCCAGATCGGCCATGAGTTGCGCAACGGAGAGGTTCGGGTTCATCTCGCCTTCCTGAGCTACGCGACCGGCACCTCGGGCGCCGAGGTGCCGTTACGGCCATGAGTCAATCCCTGGATCGCGCCTTGGCGGCAGGTGGCTCCGAGGGATCTCCGAAGTTATTTAGCAATCCCAAGTCAAGGTGTTGGCGTCGCAGGTACAAGTTCCGTTCCCACCCCCGGCCCACAGACACGCGATGGTCCGGCCGGCCGTCGGGCAGGAGCTGCCCTGCAGGTTGTCGCAGAGCGGCAGGGCGTATGCGGCCTTGGGCAGCGAGGACCAGAACGCGAGGGCGGCGAGGGCGAGCATCAGAGAGAAACGGGTAGCTTTATTCATGATGATCTCCTTTCGTGGTTGGATTGTACAAATTTTTTGGCCTCAGCGAGCCTTCCCGAACAACCGGAAGAAGCTCTCCCCCGTCCGCCGGCAGGTCTCCTCGAAAGACTCTCCCGTCTCCTGGGCGAGGCGGGCGGCGATCTCCACGACGTAGGCGGGGCGGTTGGGCTTGCCGCGGTAGGGCACGGGCGCGAGATAGGGAGTGTCCGTCTCCACGAGGGCGCGGTCCGGGGGCAGGATGGGGATGACCTCGCGGACGTTGTCGGCCTTGGGGAAGGTGATCATCCCGGAGAGCCCCAGGTAGAAGCCGCGCTCGATCAGCTCCTTACCCATGGCGAGGCCCCCCGCGAAGGAGTGGAAGTCCGCCTGGAGATTGTGGAAAGCGTCCTCGCGAACGACGCCTAGCATCTCCTCGTTGCTGTCGCGGTTGTGGACGACGACCGGCAGGCCGAGATCGATCGCCAGCTCCCACTGCTCGCGCAGGGCGCGAAACTGCGCGTCGCGCGGTGAGTAGTCGTAGAAGAAGTCGAGACCGCACTCCCCCACCGCCACGGCCTTGGGATCGGCAAGGAAGGAACGGAGACGATCGACGTCCCCGTCCTTCCAATTCGCCGCGTCGTGGGGGTGCGTCCCCAGGGCGCACCAGACGTCCGGGTGCCGGTGGCAGAAGGCGAGGAGATCCTCGGACTCCTCCAGCTTCGTGGCCGGAACGAGGAAGCCCCGCACTCCCCGCTCCCGGGCCGCGTCGAGGGCGCGCTCGCGCTCCTCGGGCGGCAGATTCTGGAGATGGCAATGCGAGTCGATCGGGCCGGAAAGATCGATCTCGCTCACTTCACTCGCGTACCGTTCGGAACCTCGGCCGCCGGATGCAGGAGGACGGGCTTGCCATCGAGCGAGGCGGCGAGGACCATGCCGTTCGATTCGACGCCCATCAGCTTGGCCGGCTGGAGGTTGGCGACGACGATCACCTGCTTGCCCACCAGATCCTCGGGCTTGTAGGCGAGCGCGATGCCCGCGACGAGGGTGCGCGGTGTTCCCTCCCCCACGTCCACGGAGAGCTTCAGCAGCTTGTTGGACTTCGGCACGGGCTCGGCGGCGAGGATCGTCGCCACCTTCAGCTCGGTCTGAAAGAAATGATCGATCGTGACGAGGCTCTTTTCTGCGGCAGCGGGAGCTGCTGCTGCTGGAGCCTCGGCGGTCGAGGGTGCGGCGGGCGGGGTGGTCTCGGGGGTGTCCATCGTTTTCTTCTTCTTCTCAGTTTCCGGGGGCCGTGCGTCCGTGAGGTAGGCCTCCTTGTCGATGCGTGGGAACAGCGGCTTAGGCTCGGGAAGCTCGGCATTGGTGGGCGTGCCACCCCACTCCAGGGCGGCGAGGTGGGTGGGCGGCTCGGCCGTGCCCACCGCCGCCAGGACGTCGGCGGCCACTCGCGGCATGAAGGGCAAGAGTCCGGTGGCGACGATGCGCACGGCTTCGAGGCCGTTCCACAGCACCTTCGACAGGCGCTCCCTCGCGCCTTCGGTCTTGATGAGCTTCCACGGCTCGTTGACGACGATGTACTGGTTGGCCTCGGCCAGCAGCCGCCAGAGCGCCTCCAGGGCGCGGCTGAAGGCGAGCTCCTCCATGGCCGCGCGGTAGTCGGCGACGCTCTGCCGGGCCACGGCGATCAGCGGATTGTCGTTGCACCGCTCCGGCGGAGTTTTGCCGTCGAAGGCCTTGCGGGCCAGGGTGACGACGCGCGAGACGGTGTTGCCGAGATCGTTCGCCAGATCGCTGTTGTAGCGGTCGATGAAGGCCTCGTCCGAGAAGCTCGCATCCTGGCCGAAGACCATCTCCCGCAGCAGGAAGTAGCGCACGGCGTCGGCGCCGAAGCGGTCGATGAGATCGTCGGGGCGCACGATGTTGCCCTGCGACTTGGACATCTTGCGACCGTCGCGATGCCACCAGCCGTGGCTCCAGACCGTGGTGGGTAGCGGCAGCCCGGCGGAGAGCAGGAAGGCCGGCCAGTAGACTGCGTGGTGGCGGAGGATGTCCTTGCCTATCAGGTGAATGCGGGTGTCGCCGTGCTCCCAGAAGCGTTCGAAGAGCGCCGTCGAGGGGCCGCCGAAGCCCAGGGCGCTGATGTAGTTGGTGAGCGCGTCGAGCCAGACGTAGACGGTCTGCCCCGAGCGGCTGGGGAAGGGAATCCCCCACTCCACGCTGGCCCGCGACACCGAAAGGTCGCGCAGCCCCGACTCCACGAAGGAGCGCACCTCGTTCAGGCGCGTGGCCGGCCGCACGAAGTTGGGCTGCTGCTTGTAGAGATCGAGCAGCGGCTGCTGGTACTTGGAGAGGCGGAAGAAGACGTTCTCCTCGGACTTCCACTCGACGGGCGTGCCGTGCACCGGGCAGGTCTGCCCCGCTCCCAGCTCTTTCTCGGTGTAGAAGGTCTCGCAGGGCGAGCAATACCAGCCCTCGTGGACGGCGGTGTAGAGATCTCCCGCGGCCTCGATGCGGCGGATGATCTCCTCGACGCCCCAGCGGTGGCGCTCCTCGGTGGTACGGACGAAGTCATCGTAGGAGAAACCCAGCCGGTCGCGCAGGCGGCGGTACTCGGCCACCACGCGGTCGGCGAGCTCGATGGGCTCGATCCCCTCCTTGCGGGCCGCGCGCTCGATGTTCTGGCCGTGCTCGTCGGTGCCGGTGAGGAAATAGGTCTCGTCACCCGCCATGCGCCGGTAGCGAATGAGCGTATCGCCGACGGTGGTGGTGAAGATGTGCCCGATGTGGGGCAGACCGTTGACGTAATAGATCGGGGTGGTTACGTAGTAAGTGGCCATGGAACGGGCGATTGTAGCAAAGGCGGAGAAGGACGCGCTGACAGGCCCCTACGACACCGCCAGCTCCCCCGGCGTGAACTCGTAGTGGGCGCCGCAGAAGTGGCAGTCGGCCTTGATCAGCGGCTCCTCCTGGAGATACTCGCGGTCCTCCGCCGACAGCAGGACGAGCTGTTGCAGGAAGCGCTCGCGGCTGCAGCGGCAGCGGTAGCGCAGATCGCGGGTCTCGGCGATCTCGGGATCGAAGCCGTGCAGCACCCTCGCGATCACGCCTTCGATCCCCTCGCCTTCCAGCAGCTCGCTGATGCCGGGCAGGGTCGCGAAGTTCGCTTCGAGGCGCTGAATGCTCTCTTCGGGAGCGTTCGGCAGAGCCTCCACCACCATGCCGCCGGCGGCGGCCACGAGGCCGTTCGGCCGGGTGAGCACGCCGAGGAGAACGGCCGAGTAGGTCTGCTCGCTCTGGCGCAGGTAGTGGGCGACGTCGATGCCGATCTCGCCGCTGATCAGCTCCACCTGGCTCTGGTAGGTGGGCCGGCCGTCGTCGAAGGCTCGCATCACGCGCAGGTGGCCCTTGCCGACGGCCCGGCCGACGGCGAGCTTGCCGTTGGGCCAGTCCTCGACCTGCACTTGGGGATCTCCCACCATGCCGCGCAGGTTTCCCTCCTCGTCGGCCTCGGCGAGCACGCGCAGGATGGGCCCGTCGCCCCGCACCTCCAGCATCAGACGGCTCGGGGTCTTGGTAGCCAAGCGCTGAAGCAGCGCGGCCCCCGCGAGGCAGCGGCCCAGCGCCGCCGTGGGCACGGGCCACAGATCGAAGCGGTCGCGAGCCTCCGCGAGCACTCCCTTGATATCGGCGACCGCCCAGCGGAAGGCTCCCTGGCCGGCAAGGCCAAGCTCAAGCCGCCCCTGAGCGGGGGTCTCTAGTTCACTCAACGTTCTGGATCTCCAAGGTGCGGATCAGGATCTATGGTGCCGATGCGCCGGCCGCGCTGGCCGCGGTCAACGCCGCGTGGTAGACGTCCCGCCAGGGAACGCCGCTCGCCAGGGCCAGACGCCGGCAGTCCTCGAACTCGGGGGCGATGGCGAGGGGCCGGCCGTCGAGCCGGGCTCGCTTCACCCGCACGGTTCCGAACGTGGTTTGAACCTCCAGAATTTCCCGTTCCGCTTCGAAACGGGCCGCCGCGTGGTAGCGGCAGCCCAGGGAGCCGGACTCGGCGAGCAGGACTCCCGCCAGCTCCGCGAGCTGGGGCCGGCGGCACAGGAGGGTCACCAGCGTGCCCGGCCGGTTCTTCTTCATCTGCACCGGCGTGAAGTAGACGTCCAGGCCGCCCGCCGCGAGCAGACGCTCCATGAGGAAGCCGAAACCCTCCCCCGGCAGGTCGTCGATCTCGGCCTCCACCACCATGACCTCGGCGTGCCCTGATCCCGCCGTCCGCCCCTTGAGGAGCCGCAGGGCGTTGGCCTGATGCGGCAGATCCTTCTTGCCCAGGCCGTAGCCGGTGCCTTCCAGGATCATGGCCGGCAGATCGACGTACTCCGTCACCAGCTCGGCCAGGAGGACGGCGCCGGTCGGGGTCGTCAGCTCGCCGCCCGGGCCGCCGAAAATGGGGATGCCCCGCAGCAGCTCGGCCGTGGCCGGAGCGGGGATGGGCACCTCGCCGTGGGCCATCTTCACCCGCCCGCTGCCGACGTTCACCGGGCCGCAGGTGGTGCGCTCGGGCGCCAGGTGCTCGACCGCCGCCGCGGCCCCCACCAGATCGACGATCGAGTCGATCGCCCCGACCTCGTGGAAGTGAACGTTCTCGATCGGCATGCCATGAGCCCTGGCCTCGGCCTCCCCCAGCCGCTGAAAGAGGCGGACCGCCCGATCCTTGACGGTCGGCGAAAGGGCGCTCCGAGCGATGATCTCCCGAATCTCCGTCAATCCTCGTGTGTGTCCGTGATCATGTCCGTGATGGTGATGATGTTCGTGATGGTGATGATCGTGAGAATGCTCGTGGGTATGCTCCTCCGGGTCCGGTCCCTCGATGGGCCGGCCGTCCGCGAGCACGCGGAAGCGGGTCCCCACGAAGCCGCCCCGGGAAGCCTTGCGGCTCTCGACCGAAACGCCCGGGAGGCCCATGCGGGCCACGGCGTCATTGAGAACTTCGAGCGGCATTCCGAGATCCAGACACGCCCCGAGAAACATGTCCCCGGCGATGCCGCTGCTACAGTCCAGGTGATAGGTCGCCATGGCGCGGTAGGCTACCACGCGCCCTTTTCCCGCCGCTCCTTGATGGAGGCCCAGCGGCCCTGGCTGCCGAGGACGACGTGATCCGCGAGGCGCAGGCCGACGATCTCCGCCGCCTCCTCCATGCGCCGGGTGAACAGGATGTCCTCAGCACTGGGCGAGGGATCGCCGCTCGGGTGCGTGTGGAAGAGATAGATGGAAACGGCGCCCCGCTGGAGGCACTCGCGGAGGATCTCGCGGGGCTCGACGGAGATGCGGCTCATCGTGCCGCGGAAAAGCTCGCGCTCCCCCAGGAGGTGGCCGCGGGCGTCGAGGAAGAGGGCGCCCATCACCTCCTGATCGCTGGTGTGGTAGCGCAGGGCGAGGTAGCGCGCCACGTCGCGCGGCCGGGAGAGGGGCTCGCGGTCCAGGAGCTGCTCGCCGGCGAGGCGGCGGCCGATCTCGACCGCGGCCAGCAGGGCGGCGGACTTCGCCGGGCCGATGCCGGTGCGCCGCAGGGAGTGGGGAGTCGCCGTCAGCAGGCCGCCGAGGCCGCCATTCTGGAGCAGCAGGTCCATGGCGAGCTGAATGGCGGAGACGCCAACTTTCCCCGTGCGCAGCAGCACGGCCAGCAGCTCCGAGTCGGAGAGGGTCCGCCCGCCGTGCTCCAGCAGTCGCTCCCGGGGGCGCTCGCCTTCCGGGAGCTCGCGAATGAGATAATCAGCCATCGGCTCCTCAATCCCTTTCCGCAAAGGACTCTCAAAAAATGCCCTATCTGCCCACCAACTTCGGCCTCCTCGACGAGGCGGCCAGCGACTACGAGGCGAGCCGCGTCGTCGTGCTTCCCGTCCCCTTCGAGCGTACGACCTCCTACGGCAAGGGGACGGCGCACGGTCCGGCCGCCATCCTCCGCGCCTCCCAGGCCATGGAGCTCTTCGACGAGGAGCTGGACGGCGAGCCTTCCGTGCAGGGGATCGCGACCCTGCCGCCCTTCCTCCCGGAAGCCTTCGACATGGAGGAGGGCTTCGCCGAGCTTCAGGCCGAAGCCAAGGTCCACCTCGAGCGGGGAAAGTTCCTGGTTACCCTGGGCGGTGAGCATAGCCTGAGCCAGGCTCCGGTCAAAGCGACAAAAGAGGTGTACGGCGAGATCGGTGTCGTCCAGTTCGACGCCCATTCGGACCTGCGGGAGGAGTTCGAGGGTACGCCCTACAGCCATGCGAGCGTCATGAAGCGCATCGTGGACGCCGGGATTCCGACCCTGCCGGTGGGCATCCGCTCCCTCTCGGCGCCCGAGGCCCGGCTGATCCGCGAGCGCTCGATGCCCGTCCTATGGGGCTACCAGCTCGATCAAGCCGAGGCGCTTTTCCCGACGATGCTGGAAGCCCTGCCGGAGAAGATCTATCTCACCTTCGACATCGACTACTTCGACCCGTCGCTCATCCCCGCCACCGGCACGCCCGAGCCGGGCGGCGGCCACTGGTACCCCACCCTGCGCCTCCTCCGCCACCTCTTCAAGACCAAGACGGTGGTGGCCATGGACCTCATCGAGCTGGCGCCCGTCGGCGGACACCCGGCGAGCGACTTCCTCTCGGCGAAGCTGATCTACAAGTGCCTGGGATATCTGTGGGAGAAGGAAGGGCGTCGCCCTGTAAAATTACCGGCATGACGACACAGGTACCGGCCTGCACGGGCCCCCAGGAAGACATCGCGGCCATCCTCCCAATTCATGGCTTCTCCTCCTAGCGCGGCATCGGGATACGGATCTCCAGATCCTCGTGGCCGCGCCAGCTCACGGTGCGCAGGGCGCAGGGCGCGAACGGCAGGGTCAGGCGGCTGTAGCAGACGGGATCGCTCGTCCCGTTCTCGCCTTCCGCCAGTACGATCAGCTCGCCGCCGTCGAGAGAGATCTCCAGATCCTCGGAGCCGAAACCCTCCATGCCGGCATGCAGCACCAGCTCGCCGTTCTCCTCGTGAATATCGAAGCTCGGCAGCCAGGGTGCCGGTTGATGGTTCATCGGGTTCGTCTTCAGCTCGGACATGGCGAAATCCTCCGCTTCTCCGGTTCGTTTCTCTCTGGAGAAACCCTATCCGGTCCGGCGCTGGCCCGCGTCCCCTGCCGGGGTGGGCGGCGAAGGATTGGCGGGTAGCCCGGCGGGCCCGCCTCGCGGGGTGGCACTCAAGAAGAGGAAGAGGATCAGCTCACGCCCTGAGGGCGGCGAGGATTTCGGCCGGCGTGGCGAGGGCCGCCTTGCCGAGGACCGATTCGAGGACGGAGGGGTCGCTGGAGCTGGCGAGGGCGGTTCGCAGATCCTCATCCAAGGCCAGACCGCGGCCAACCAAAACCACGCTGATGGCCTTTCGCAAGCCTTGAATCTCTCCCTCGGCACGGACGTCGTCCAGGCTGTCGTAGCCCTGACGCTGGAGGAGATTGCGGAAGATCACCCGGCGCGCCGCCTCACGGTCGTAGAGAGCCTCCACAGGCACCGGATTGGCGAGGATTCCGGGCGCTTCGAGCTCCTCGCCGGGGTTCGCGATGCGCATCCTCTTGCCTGGCTGGTGTACCTCGACCCGCCGCGGACCAGTCAGCCGCACCACCCAGAGATAGCGGGTGCCGGCGGCGAAGAGCTCCTGAATCTTGATCTGCAGCTCGCCTTCATCCTGGCCCGTGTCGGCGTACTCGACCGCCAGAGGTGGTACGCCCTGGACCCATCCCGGCTGGTCGGGCATCTCGCCGACGGAGAGATCCGGGGCACGGAGGATTTCCGGGGACGGGGAAAAACCGATGTCGACGCCCACGTCCTGAACCGCCGGATCGCTCGCGAGCACTCCGCCTCCAACGTTCGTTGCCTTTCCTCCCCGGCTGCCCGTAGGCGAACAATAAACGGGGTGGCCGTTGGAGAGCTCGTAGGGATCGCCGGAGCGCAACTGGCTGGCGAGGAACGGCCCCTGAGACCCGGTTGGCAGAGAGCTCCTCTTCAGGTTCATGGCGATAGCATAGCACTCGCCATTGCGGCCTCCTCGCGGTTCCAAGCCTGCCTTGACGCCGTCGCCGCCAGCCGTTTCTCGAAGCGCCGCGCGAAGACCTTGGCCATGGCTTTGAGCTTCAGCGTCTGGAGCGGAAAGCGCCTCCCGCTCAGGGACCGGCACTCCTCGGGCAGGAGCACCAGGCTGACGTGAACGTTGGGCGCGCAGCCGATGGGCAGGCCCCGCTCCATGCAGGCTTCATAGAGACGGGTGAAGACGGGGACGAGATCCTCGCTATGGGGCGGCGGGGTCTCTTCGAGGTCGGTGCCGGTCAACGGACGAAAGACGCAGACGGTGGGGATGGCCCCCACGCTGGTGATCCAGTCGATGGCGCGGATCGACGACTCCGGCGGTTCCAGCCCGGCGATGATCTCTCCGTTGGTCACCCAGGGCTCGTGCCTCGGCCCCCGCTTGCCCAAGGTCGCGCAATAGCGGATCGCCTCCAGGTAGTGATCCAGCCCGTACTCGGCGTGCTTGCCGGGGCAGACCTCCTGAAAGATCGCGCGGTCGAAGATCTCGAAGCAGAACGACACCCGGTTGACCCCCAGCTCGCGCAGGCCGTCGTAGCGCCGCAGGTCGCGGTGCGGCGGCGTCTGCACGCCCACCAGCAGCCCCAGCTCCCGCTTGATCCGCACGATATACGGCTCGAGCAGATCGAGATAGGTGTCGCCTTCATAATGCCCGGTGTTGAAGTCCACATAGGTGATTCCCGATTCGTCGCGGGCGGCGCGGACGACCTCCATCACCTCGTCGACCGATTTTTCGTTGGCGTCGTCGACGCCGAGGTTCAGCCCCACCGAGCAGAACTTGCAGTTGACCCGCTGCGGCTTCTCCGTCCAGTACTCGCAAACTTTGGCCTGGTAGATCCCGAGGTAGGTCCCCTGCAGGGTACCGATACGGGTCATCGGCTTGCCGCTCCCGGTGGCCTGGTCGTACCAGCGCGGGCGCGGCGAGAGCCGTACCGGGGCCACGTCGGAGCCGCTCCAGCGCAGGAGGTACCGGCCGCGCTCCCGGTGGAGGGTGTAGGGGGATTGCTCGACGAAGCCTTCGGTCACCGGCACATTGGTCCAGAGGCCGCCGGGCAGGATGAGCTCCAGCCCGCTGCCGAGGCCGGCGCGGGTGCGAAGAATCTTGCGGCCGCCGTCCTCCTCGACGAAGCAGGAGTTGTCGAGACGCACGCCGCGGCAGTACAGGTCGAGCTTGAGCAGGGCGTTGTTGGTGCGCAACGCGTCGAGCATTCAGGATCTCCTTGGCATCAAATGGTACGGGAGTAGAGGTTGGCGGTCCGCGGTCCGAGATAGGCGTCGAAGGACATGGCGAGGTTGCGCACCACGATGCGGCCGCGCGACGTCACCTCCAGGCGGTCGCGGCCGACCGTCACCAGGCCGTCGTCCGCCAGTGGCTCCAGGCGCCGGAGCTCCGAGGCGAAGTGAGTGTCGAAATCGATGCCGTGGCGCCGTTCGATCTCGCCCTTGTCGAGGGCGAAGTGGCACATGAGGTCGAGGATGACGTCGCGCCGCAGGTGGTCCTCGGCGGTGAGCACCAAGCCCCGTTCGGTCGCGAGGCTCCCCGACTCGATGGCGGCGCGATACTCGGGAATGGTGCGGAGGTTCTGAGCGTAGCCGCCGCCCACGGCGCTGATGGACGACACGCCGAAGCCCACGAGGTCGGTGCCGCCATGCGTCGAGTAGCCCTGGAAGTTGCGGGTGAGGGTGCCGCCCTCCAACGCCCGCGCCAGCGGATCGTCGGGCCGCGCGAAGTGATCCATGCCGATGAAGACGTAGCCGGCCGCGGCGATCTCGGCGGTCGCCTCTTCGAGCAGGGTCAGCTTCTCTTCGGGCCCGGGCAGCGCCGCCGGATCGATGGCCGCCTGGTGGCGGAAACGGGAGGGGAGGTAGGCGAGATTGAAAACCGCGAGACGGTCCGGTGCCAGGCTCAGCACCTCCCGCACCGTAGCCAGGAAGCCGGGAACGGTCTGGTTCGGCAGCCCGTAGATGAGGTCGACGTTGATGCCCTGGATGCCGCGCTCGCGAGCCCCGGAGATCACCTTCCGGATCAGCTCGACCGACTGGATGCGCCGCACCGCCTGCTGCACGGCGGGATCGAGATCCTGCACGCCGAGGCTCAGGCGGCCCACGCCCGCCGCCGCCAGGGCGTCGAGGTGCTCGGGCGAAGCCTCGCGGGGGTCGACCTCGACGGAGATCTCGCAATCCGCGGCGAGCCGGAAGTGCCGGCGGATGATCGCCATCAGCTCGATCAGGTCCTGGGGCGGCAGGAACGTCGGCGTGCCGCCCCCCCAGTGGATCTGGGCAACCTCGCGGTGCGCGGCGTCGAGAGGTCCGGCGGCCAGCTCCATCTCGCGCTCGAGCAGCGGCAGATAGCGTCCGCCCCAGCCGCGATCGCGCGAGATCACCACGTTGCAGCCGCAGAACAGGCAGCGGGTGGCGCAGAACGGAATGTGGACGTAGATCGAGAGGGGCTTGCCCTCGCGGGCGCTCGCCGCCAGCAGCCCGGCGTGCTCCGCCGGACCGAAGCTGTCCTGAAACATCGGCGCCGGTGGGTAGGAGGTGTAACGGGGGCCGGGGCCGTCGTAGCGGCGCACGAGCGCGCGGTCGAAGCGTACCCCCTCGCTCATGAGAGCCCTCCGGCTTCCACCGGCACGAAGGCGGACTGCAGCCGGCCGGCCAGGGCGAAGAAGCGGACGAAGTCGGACTCGGTGAGGATTCCCACCACCCGCGTCCCCTCGACCACGGGCAGGCAGCCGTACTTGTTCTCGAACATGATCTGCGCGGCTTCCTCCAGCCTCTGGCCCGCCTCGATCGTCTCGACCTCCGACGTCATCACCTCCTCCACCAGGATGCGCTGCATCACGGTATGTTGGAGGCTCAAGGGGAGCTCGGCGCGCTCGATCAGCGAGTGGCGCAGGAGGTCACGGTGGGTAAGCAGGCCGACCAGATCGCCGTCCCGGTCGAGCACGACCAAGTGGCGGAACCGGTGATCGAGCATCAGCTCGTACGCCATCGCGACGGTATCCTGGGAATGAACGTTGATGACGCTGGGCGTCATCAGATCGCGAACCCTCAGGTCAGTCTTCGAAATCGAGTCGGTCATGGAAGTCGTCTCCTAAATCGTTCCCTATTCTCGGCATGGCAGAGCCCCGAAGCGATACCCGGGAGGGCTGGAGAAGCTCTCCCGAGGGCGGCATGCCGGGCCACCCCGCGGGGTGGGAAGCCGGGTTCAGAGGCGCGATCCGCGCTGGACTCCGAAGGCGATTCAGACCGGCATCGACGCGGGACGCGAGCGCACGATGCCGCTACTCCACAAAATCCCCGTCCACGTCGCCTGCTGGACCGCCTGGATCGGCGGCGACGGCGTCCTGAGGCTCGGCCGCGACGTCTACCAGCGGGACGCGCAGCTCGCCCGTCTGCTCGCGGGCGGGTAGACCTATGGGCAGCCGGAGGGTGAACGTGCTCCCCTTCCCCTCGCCCGGGCTCTCCGCCTGGACCGTGCCGCCGTGCATCTCGACGAACCCCTTGACCAGCGCCAGCCCGATGCCCAACCCTCCGGTGCTGCGCTCGATGGAACGATCCACCTGGCTGAACATGCCGAAAACGTAGGGCAGGGCATAGGCGGGAATGCCGACGCCGTCGTCCTGAACCGCCAACGCGATCCAGTCCCCTTCCTGTCTTGCGGTGAGCGAGACGTGCCCGCCGCGCCCGGTGTATTTGGCGCTGTTGTTGAGCAGATTGCCGATCACCTGGGCCAGCCGGGTGAGGTCGGCGTCCAGGTGCACCGGCTCCGGCGGCAGGGAGACCGTCAGCTCGTGCCCGGCGGCCATGAGCGCCGGCTCGGCGATTTCCACCGCGTTACCGACCACGTCGGCGAGCAGCACCCGGGAACGGCGCAGTTCCATCTTGTTGCGGCCGATGCGGGAGATGTCGAGCAGGTCGTCGACCAGCCGCACCAGGTGGGAGAGTTGGCGGTCCATGATGTCCAGCATCCTGGCGACGACCTCGGCATCGCCGGACGCCAGGCGCATCACTTGAAGACCGTTGCGCAATGGCGCCAGGGGATTCCTGAGCTCGTGAGCCAGCAACGCGAGGAAGTCGTCCTTGTGGCGGTCGGCCTCCCTGAGCACCTCCACGGTCTTCCGCCGCTCTGCCTGCAGAGCCTCCTCCTCCAGCTTGCGTTCGGTGACGTCGCGGGCGACTTTCGACGCTCCGATGATGCGTCCCTCCGCATCGCGGATCGGAGACACGGTCAGGGATATGTCGACCCGGTGGCCATCCTTGGCCATCCGCACCGTCTCGAAGTGGTCGATCCGCTCCCCACGGGCAAGCCGGGCCAGGATTTCCTTCTCCTTGTCCAGCCTTTCCGGCGGGACGATCAGAGTGATCGGCTGGCCGACCACCTCCTCGGCCTGATAGCCGAAGAGCCGCTCGGCCCCGGCATTCCATGTCTGGACCACGCCTTGGAGAGTCTTGCTGATGATCGCGTCCTCGGAGGACTCGATGATGGCGGCGAGCCGCGCCTGGAGAATGGCATTGGCATTTTGGAGCTCGGCGGACTGAAACCGCCGCTCCTCCTCGCCGTCGATGAAAGCCGCTAGAGTTGTCATCGGTAGTACGACTCGCTTTGGGTTTCAGAGACTGTGGAGGGACGATAGCACGAGCCCGGGCGGGTCCGCCCGGGTGCTCGCCTGCCGAGGCCGGCGATAAGTCCACTCCCCGGGCGGATGGGCCGGGAAACCGCCCCAACGGGCGGCTGGCCCCTATCCCGCCCCGTGCTATAAAATCGGTGATCGACCTTCTCCGCAACGGGAGACCCCATGAGAATCCTCATCGCCGACGACCACACTCTATTCCGCGACAGCCTGCGCAGCCTGCTCACCGCGCACGGCTTCGAAATCGTGGGCGAGGCGCGGGAGGGGGGCGAAGCCATCGAGCTCACCCGCCGGCTGCAACCGGACATCGTGCTGATGGACCTCTCGATGCCCGGGCTCGACGGGCTGTCGGCCACCCGCCTGATCAGTGCCGAGATGCCTCAGGTGAAGGTCATCGTCCTCACCGCGTCGGACGATGACGCCAAGCTTTTCGAGGCGATCAAGTCGGGCGCCCAGGGCTACCTGCTCAAGAACCTCGAGTCGAAGGAGTTCTTCGCCCTGCTCGAAGGCGTGGGCCGCGGCGAGCCCGCGCTGACCCCCCTGCTGGCCAGCAAGCTCCTCCAGGAGTTCGCCCGCCCGCCGCGGCCGGCCGCCGAGTCCCACGATCCCGACGCCCTGACCGACCGCGAGCGCGAGGTGCTCGAGCTGCTCGTCCGCGGCGTCACCTCGAACCGCAAGCTGGCGAAGAATCTGGGCGTCAGCGAAAACACGGTCAAATTCCACGTCCGCAACATCCTCGACAAGCTGCACCTGCACAACCGCGCGCAGGTGGTGGGCTTCGCTCTGCGCCACGGCATGGTTTCCTCGCCCGGCGAGGCCTGAGCGGGTGTCCCAAAAAAGGGGAGACTGCGACCTCGCTGCCGCCAGGGATTGAAATCCCTGGCTACCGACGCTTGTCCCCTCCGGGACTGCTATTTCGTTCTTCCCGTGTCCCGTAGGGACTATAGAGGGTAGCCAGGTGATTTCAATCCCTGGCTCCATAGGCGTCGTCGTCAACTACTTTTGAGACACCCTCTGAGCGAAAAGCAATCATCCTATGCCCCTGGGTGGGACGCCTTCCCTCCTCCTCCCACCCGCCGGCGCTCGCCTGCCACCCCCTTCGGGCGTGGCCTCGAGCCCCTGCGGTCTCCACAATAGGTGACGAAAAGGAGGAACGATCATGCCCAATACTCAGCCCAATACTCTGAAGACCATCGTCATCGGGACGTCGCTCTCCGAATCGAGCGACGACATCGTGCGCACGGGTGCGGCCATCGCCAAGGCGACCGGTGCGACCCCTTACCTCGTCCACGTCCATTCCTCTCCCGTCTCGTCCGCCGAGCTGTTCGGGGCCGTGGACGCCACATGGCTGGAGGATCTCTCGGAGGCCCTGACGGGCCAGCTTGAGAAGCAGGCTCAGCGGACGGGCCTGGGCGCGCTGGCGGGCTTCGATCCGGACCGGCTCCACCTCGCGATGGGCACCACGACCTTCAACGGGATCGTGGATCTGGCCCGCAAGGTGAACGCGGATCTCATCGTCATCGGCGGCTCGGAGAGCAGCGCCCTGCACCGCGTCCTCGTCGGCTCGACCGCCGACGGCGTCATCCGCCAGTCGCCTTGCCCGGTGCTCGTCGTGCACTCCGCGTCCGCCTTCCCACCGGCACGAGTGGAGATCCCCGTGGACCTCTCCCCCATCTCGGCGAATGCTCTACGCCAGGGTATGGAATTCCTCGCCCGGCTCGGCGTCGAAGCCGAGACGGAGGCTCTCTTCGTGCTCAATCCCATGGAGGTCGCGGGCTCGCTGCAGTTCACCCCCAGCCAGGTCGAGCGCTTCGCCCTGGATGAGCTGCACCGCTTCCAGAAGCTCAACGGCGCGGGCACCTTGCTGAGCCAGGTGCGCACCGGCTATCCCGCCGAGGCCATCCCCGCCGTGCTGGACGAGCGCAAGGCCGATCTGGTGATTCTCGGCACGCATGGGCGCCGGGGCTTCGAGCGCCTCATGGTCGGCAGCGTCGCGCTCGGCGTCATGCACCGCGCCGCCTGCAACCTGCTCATCGTGCCGCCGGGAGCCCGGATGCGGCAGGACATGAGGACGGAGAGCCGTGAGGAACGGGTGGGAGCCGATTGGAAGTACGTCTCCGACGAGATGCCCGTTGCGACCCGTCACGCGTAAGGGCCGGAGCTTCAAAAGCGAACGCCTCCTCCCTGCGGTAGCGCTCGGCGGATTGATCGCCGGCGGGCTGGCCTGGCTCGCCGGCGCTGCCGGTTTCGCGGAGATTCTGTGGGGGATCACGACCACGGTAGTGCTCGCACCGCTGGCGTTCACTGTCGCCATCGACCTATGGCATAGAAAGCTGGGCGTGGATCTCATCGCGCTGCTGGCGATGGCGGGCTCGCTCTTCCTCGGGCAGTTCCTGGCGGGAGCGGTGATCGCCCTGATGCTCTCGGGCGGGCAGGCCCTGGAGGCTTTCGCCGGTGCCCGCGCCCGGCGTGACCTCACGGCGCTGTTGAAGCGGGCTCCCCGGGAGGTGCACCGTTACGAGAACGGGCAGCTATCCTCGCCCCCCATCGAAGACGTGCGCCCCGGCGACCTCCTGCTGGTCAAGCCCGGCGAGGTCGTGCCGGTCGACGGGCTGGTGGAGGACGAGCCTGCCGTGCTCGACGAGTCGGCGCTCACCGGCGAGTCCAGGCCGGTGGAGCGCTCACCGGGCGAGCCGGTGCGCAACGGCACGGTCAATGCGGCCGGCCCCTTCAAGCTGCGCGCCGTGGCCACGGCGGCCGGCAGCACCTATGCCGGCATCGTCCGCCTGGTGCAGGAGGCGGAGACCTCCAAGGCTCCATTCGTCCGCCTGGCCGACCGCTTCTCCATGGTCTTCCTGCCCCTCACCCTGGTTTTGGCGGCCCTCGCGTGGTTCGTCTCGGGAGATCCCGTGCGCGCCCTGGCGGTGCTGGTCGTCGCCACACCCTGCCCGCTGATCCTGGCGGCGCCGATCGCCATTCTGGCCGGCGTGTCGCGCGCCGCCAGGCGCGGGGTGATCGTCAAGGGAGGCCGGGCGCTCGAAGCCCTGGCCCGCGCGCGCGTCCTGCTGCTCGACAAGACGGGAACCATCACCATGGGCGTGCCCACGGTCTCCAGCGTCGAGACTTTCGGTGAGGAGTCCGCCAACGAGATCCTGCGGCTGGCCGCCTCTCTCGATCAGGTCTCCCAGCACGTCCTCGCGGCAGCCGTGGTGCGGGCAGCCCGCGAACGGTCGCTGCCGCTCTCCCTCCCCACCGATACGACGGAGCGGCCGGGCTGGGGTGTTCAAGGAGATGTCGAAGGACGCAGTGTCGCCCTCGGCAAGCTGGCCTTCGTCCAATCCGGGAAGGGGTTTCCGGCCGGCGTGCAAGAGGTACGGCGGCGTACCGCCCTCGACGGCTCCTCCAACATTTTCGTGGCGATCGACGGCGCGGTCGCGGGCGCTCTGATCCTGCACGATCCGGTGCGTCCCGACAGCCCCCGGGCCCTGCGCGTCCTGCGCCGGGGCGGAATCGAGCGGGTGGTCCTGGTGACCGGCGATCATCGGGAGGTTGCGGAGACGGTGGGAGCCGCCATCGGCGCCGATCTCATCCTGGCAGAGCGCTCGCCGGAAGAAAAAGTGGCGGCCGTCCTGGCCGAACGCGCCCACGGCCCCGTTCTCATGGTGGGCGACGGCATCAACGACGCGCCAGCGCTGGCGGCGGCGGACGTGGGTGTCGCGATGGGCGCCCGCGGCGCCACCGTCTCGGCGGAGGCAGCCGACGTGGTGCTGACCGTCGACCGGCTGGACCGGCTTGGCGAGGCGCTCGGCATCGCCCGCCGCTCGCGGGCCATCGCCGTGCAGAGCGTCGTCGCCGGCATGGCGTTGTCCCTCGCGGCCATGCTGGTGGCCGCCGCCGGCTACCTGCCTCCCGTCGCCGGAGCCCTGGCGCAGGAGGTCATCGACGTCGCGGTGATCGCCAATGCGCTACGGGCGCTGGGGACGGGGACGCTGGCGCCGCAACTCGGGAGGGTATTGAACGGATAGGCTTGGTGACCGGCGACCCTTCAGAGGTGGCGGAAACTTGGCGTCTCTCAGGAAAAGCAGCGCCCCAGTGCCCGCTCAAAGATCGCGCCCAACTCGGCGTCCGTTGCGCCGGGCTCGACCAGGCTGGGGATTAGATTCCTGGCATCCTTGCACGTTGGACTGGAACACTCCCGGAACGACAGGGCCTCGTGTCCCATCTCGGCGTGCCACCCGGCAGCGTTGAGGTTCGCACGGACGGTGAGAAAGAAATCGTCGTCGGAGCTGGCTGCGGCAGGACCGAGCGACGGTTGGGCCCAGACCGCAGCGACCAGGTCCGCCTGTTCGCTTGGAGGCCCGTCCACGGCGAGAGGCGCCCGGAAAATGGCGTCTTCCAGGAAGCGTATGTACAGCATGACTTCAGGCGAGTCAGGGGTGGTCAACGAAAGGGTCTGGTTACTCATGGTCGGTTGCTCCTCTTCTTTGGGCCTACAGATGAGACCAGGGAGAGCTTACCGGGTAGTCCCAAGTCCTACGACGTCCTCCAGGGTAGTTATTCAGTATCGACGGGTGGCTCAAAAAACCTACCCCGCGAGGTGTGGCCGAGACGGCATCCAGCACCTCCCCAGCCGTGCGATCCGCGATCTGACAGAATCAAGATAGTCACCTGCTGAGAACCTGTGAGATCCTGATAGGACGATGAGCGATGAGTCGGACGAGATCCTCGCTGCCGGCGGCGGCCCCGGGAACCAATCCCGCTATCAGGCACTGTTCGAAAACCCCATCATCGGCATCCGCATCTCCTCGGTGGCGGACGACGGCCGGATCGTGGAGGCCAATCCCGCCTACCAGAAGATGACCGGCTTCTCCGAGGCGGAGCTGCGCGAGCGCACGATCTTCGACCTCACCCACCCTGAGGATCTCGAAGACAACCGGCGGCTCTACGCGGAGATGGGGACGGGAGGGCTCAGCTCCTACCAGATCGAGAAGCGCTTCGTCCGCAAGGACGGCTCTATCTTCTGGGGACGCCTGACGGCCCACCCGCTGCGAAACACGGCAGGACAGGTTACCCACCACATCGGATGGGTGGAAGACGTCTCGGAGCACCGGCGGAGCCAGGAGGCGCTGCTGGAGACCAAGGGAAGACTCGAGGCGGTGCTCAACGCCGCTCTCGACGGCATCGTTCTCATCGATCCCGCGGGCATCATCCAACTGGCCAATCCCGCCGTGCAGAGGATGTTTGGTTACACCCCCGCGCAGCTCCTGGGAGAGAACGTCAAGATCCTCATGCCGGCCCCCTGGCGGGAAGAGCACGACGGTTATCTGGCCCACTACCAGGCGACTCATGAAGCGCGCATCATCGGCATCGGCCGGCAGGTCGAGGGCCGGCGCCGCGACGGCTCGACCTTCCCGCTGGATCTCGCGGTGAGCGAGGTCCGCTACGGCGGCGAGCTCTTCTTCCTGGGAACGCTGCGCGACGTCACCGAGCGCATACAGTTGGAGGCCGAGGTCCGCCAGTCCCAGAAGATGGAAGCCATCGGACGCCTGGCCGGCGGTGTGGCCCATGATTTCAACACTCTGCTCGGCACCATCCGCGGCTACAGTGAGATGCTGCTCGGCGCCCTGCCGCGGAAAGAAACCCTCCGCCGTCCCGTCGAACAGATCCACCGTGCGGCCATGCGCGGCGCGCAACTGACGCGGCAGCTCCTCATCTTCAGCCGCCGGCAGGAGGTCCAAGCCCAGGCGGTCGATTTCGGGAGACTGCTGGCGGACGTGGAGGTCATGCTCGACCGCCTGATCGGCGAGGACATCCAGCTCATCCGCGACATCGAGCCGCGTCTCGGCCGAGTCTGGGGCGATCCCGGCGAGCTCCACCAGATCGTCCTGAACCTGGTCGTCAACGCCTGTGACGCCATGCCCCAGGGAGGCTCCCTGACGCTCTCGGTGCGCAACCTCGAAACCAGCCGGGAGATCGCCGTCGAAGGCGGCCGGCTCCCTCCGGGCTCCTATGCCCTGCTCCAGGTGGTGGACACCGGCATGGGCATGACCGAGGAGGTTCGCAAACACATCTTCGAGCCCTTCTTCACCACCAAGGAGCCGGGGAAGGGCACGGGCCTGGGGCTCTCCACCGTGCACTCCATCGCCCGGCGCAGCCAGGGAGGCATCGCGGTGGTGAGCGCTCCGGGGAAAGGCACAACGTTCCAGGTCTATCTTCCCTACGCCGCAGTGGCGGCTCGGGAAGAGCCCGAGCCTGCCGCCGTCGAGCCGGACGACAACGTCACGACCGGGGCCGGAACCAGCCGGTCAGGCGGTACGCTCCTCCTCGTGGAGGACGACGACCTGTTCCGGGGGCTGTTGCGGCACGTGCTGGAAGCCCAGGGCTACACGGTTCACGCGGCCGAGAATCCTGCAAAGGCCCTGGAGATCGCGGCGGTCCACGGCGCCGACGTCCGGCTCCTGCTGAGCGACATGGTGATGCCCGGCGGCAACGGCGCCGATCTCGCCGTCAAGCTCGTGGATCAAAATCCGGATCTGAAAGTCGTCCTCATGTCCGGCTACACCGACGACGCTCTGTCCCGCCGGGAAGCCGACCAGACGAGGGCCGACGCCTTTCTGGAGAAGCCTTTCGCCACTCAGGAGCTGCTGCGCCTGATCCGCGAGCTGTTGAGCGGGTAGACCTCAGTCTGCGGCGGGAAGGGACAGCTCGAAGGCGGGTTTTCCCTCCCGGTTCTCCGCCCGTAGCACTCCGCCGAGGGCTCGCGCCAACTCCAGGGCGAGCGGCAGCGCCAAGCTGTGGCCGCCGCGCTGGCGGATCGCCCGGAATCCGTCGTAAAAGGGCTCGAACACGGCCTGAGGCGGCCCTTCCGGAATCGGGGGACCGTCCGAGGAGATGACGGCGCGGAGCTTCCCGTCGTCGATGTCGAGCTGGAAAAAGACCTCGGACTTCGCGTGGCACACGGCAGCTTTCAAGAGCAGGCAGAAGATCTGCCGCAGGCGATCCCGGTCCGTGCGAAACGCCGCGGGCAGAGCGGAATCCAGAGAATCCGTGAGAGCGATTCCCCCTTCCCAGGCCCCCGGCCGCACTGCCTCTTCGACCTCGTTGACGAGATCCTCCAGGGCGACCTCCTCAGGCCGGATCTGGATCCTGTCGTCCAGCAACCGCCCGAGCTCGCCGGCCTCGCCGACCAGGGCCTGGATGTCCTGAACCACTTCCCGGATGTTCTCGGAGTAGCGCCGCTCCTGGTCGCCAAGACGGTGCTTCGGGGCCTCAGCCAGGAGATCGGCCAGCATGCGGAAGCTGGCGAGCGGGGTCCGCAGCTCATGGATGAACGCCGAAAAGAAGTGCGTCCATTGCTCTGGTGTCTGCAGGTAGGTTCGGTCCTGTTCGCTCATTTACAGCTCGCCCTCGCGATCGCCGGTGACGGCAATGTCGAATCATGCCGCCTCCGCCCGAACGGCGCAACGCGCCGTGGAGCGGGGGGATTCCCTACCCCATGGGGTGGCGACGGAGGCTTCCCTGGGGACCCGGGGTCCACGCTATCCTTGCCCCGAGAGTCATGGTAGCGTTGCACAACTCAAGAACAAGGAAACCATGGATCAAGACCTCCTGGAGTACCTCCAAGCCTTTCGGGCGGAGAACGCAAAGCAGTTCGACGCGCTGGGACAAGAGGTTCGCTCTCTTCGAGAAGAGACCGAGCGCCGGTTCGACGGGGTAGATCAGGAGTTTCGCTCTGTTCGAGGGCGGTTCGACGAGGTGGATCAGGAGTTTCACTCGATTCGCGGACGGTTCGACGGGGTGGATCAAGAGTTTCACTCGGTTCGCGGACGGTTCGACGGGGTGGATCAAGAGTTTCACTCGGTTCGCGGACGGTTCGACGGGGTGGATCAAGAGTTTCACTCGGTTCGAGAGGAGAACGCTCAGCGGTTCGACAAGCTGGAAACCGAGGTCCGCCGTGTCCACGTCGTCGTCGAAAACCTCCAAGACGTAGTTCAGCTCGTCGCCGAAGGTGTCACCACGGTCAGCCACCAACTGCAAAGGCAGGGAGAAGAGCTCTCCCGGAGGCTCGACGGCGTCGAGTCCTTCAACCGCCTCCTCTACAAGGATCTCGATTCCCGGGTGAGTCGCTCGAGGCGGCCCAAAGTCTAGCCCACCAGCACGCTCCCGCCGTTCACGTTCAAGATCTCCCCCGTGATGTGCCGCGCCATGGGCGAGGCGAAGAAGAGGACGGCGTTGGAGCGGGGACCTCTGATTACCCTGGGCGGTGAGCATAGCCTGAGCCAAGCCCCGGTCAAAGCGACAAAAGAGGTGCACGGCTACGCCCTACAGCCATGCGAGCGTCATGAAGCGCATCGTGGACGCCGGGATTCTGACCCTGCCGGGTGGGCATCCGTTCGCTCGGCGCCCGAAGACAGGCGCCAGGGATTCTGAGGCGGCGGTCGTCTATTAGCGCTACCCCTTCCCGCCGCGGCTATGGTAGGGTTGCGAAAACTGAGAACAGGGGAACGCATGGACCCAGAGCTTCTAGAATTCCTCCAAGCCTTTCGCGCGGAGAACGCAAAGCGGTTCGATGAACTGGGGCAGCGAATCGACGGGACGAATCAACGTATAGACGGAACGAATCAACATATAGACGGGACGAATCAACGTATAGACGGGACGAATCAACGTATAGACGGGACGAATCAAGAGGTTCGTTCTCTTCGAGAGGAGACCGCGCAACGGTTCGACAAGCTGGAAACCGAGGTTCGCAGTGTCTATATCGAGGTCGAGAACCTTCAGGGCGTGGTTCAGCTCGTCGCCGAAGGTGTCACCACGGTCACCCACCAACTGAAAAGGCAGGGGGAAGAGATCTCTCAGCGATTCGACTCCGTCGAATCCTTCAACCGCCTCCTCTACAAGGACCTCGACGCCCGCCTGAGACGTTCGAGGCGACCCAAGGTCTCTAACCCACCAGCACGCTCCCCCCGTTCACGTTCAAAATCTCTCCCGTAATGTGCCGCGCCATGGGCGAGGCGAGGAAGAGGACGGCGTTCGCGATGTCCTCCGCGGTGGCGATGCGCTGGAGGGGAATGGAGGCGAGGGCCTTCAGCCGGCCGTCGCCGGCGAGGGCCTCGGCGGTCATGTCCGTGTCGACCCAGCCGGGAGCCACGGCGTTGACGCGGATTTCGGGCGCCAGCTCGGTGGACCACGACTTGGTGGCTGAGATCATCGCTCCCTTGCTCGCCGCGTACGGGCTGTAGAAAGCCTCGCCGCGCTGCCCCGCCGTGGAGCTGATGTTGATGATCCACCCGTCCGGAGACTCCTTGAGCAACGGCACCGCCTCCCGGGCACAGAGGAACGGCCCCACCACGTTCACCGCCAGGGTGGCGTCGAGCTTCCTCTTGTCGAGATCGACCAGGGGATCGTGAATCCACACCCCGGCATTGTTGACGAGGCCGTCCAGGCCACCCCACTCCTTGCGGACGAAGGCGAAAAGCTCCTCGATGTGATTGTTGTCGGTGACGTCGCATTTCACCTTGCGATGCGGCCGGGGCGAGATCTTTTCGATCTCTTTCAGCACCTGCGCGGCCTTGGCGCCGCTCGCGAGATATTGCACCATCACGGTGGCGCCGGCCTTCGCGAACAGGCGGCAACACGCGGCGCCGATGCCGCGGCTGCCTCCCGTCACCAGGACGCGATAGCCCATGAGGTCGATCACGCGGCCTCGACCACCATGGCGATGCCCTGACCGCCGCCGATGCAGGCCGAGGCGATCCCCCGGCCGCCGCCCCGCCGGTTCAGCTCCTTGAGCAGCGTGATCAGCAGGCGCGTTCCCGTGGCTCCCAGCGGATGCCCCAGGGCGATGGCGCCGCCGTTCACGTTCAGCTTGTTGACGTCGAGATCCAGATCCTTGGCGACCGCCAGGATCTGGCCGGCGAACGCCTCGTTGATCTCGAACAGGTCGATGTCGCCCAGGGAAAGGCCCACCTTCTCCAGCACCTTGCGGATGGCCGGCGCCGGGCCGATGCCCATGCGCGAGGGATCGACGCCCACCACGGACCAGCCCAGGATGCGGCCGAGCGGCTTCCACCCCTTCTCCCGGGCGCGGGCGGCCGTGGAGAGGATCATCATCGCCGCGCCGTCGACGATACCGGAGGCGTTGCCGGCGGTGACGAAGCCATCCTTGTCGAAGGCCGGAGGCAGGCCGGCAAGATCCTCCATGGTGGTCTCGGGCCGCAGGTGGTCGTCCTTGTCGATGACCTTCGCCCGCTTGCCCTTCCCCACCTCGACGGGCACGACCTCCTCGGCCAGCTTGCCGCTCGCCCAGGCCTCCCCCGCCAGCCGCTGCGAGCGGATGGAAAACTGGTCCTGCTCCTCACGGGTGATGCTGAAGTCGCGCGCCAGGTTGTTGCTCGTTTGCGCCATGTAGCAGCCGCAGTACGGATCCATCAGGGCCACCATCAGGAGATCCTGAAGCTGTCCCTGGCCGAGCTTGAAGCCGCGGCGGGCGCCCCAGATGACGTGCGGCGCCTGGGACATGTTCTCCATGCCGCCGACGAGGCAGGTCGTGGACTCGCCCGCCAGAATCGTATGGGCGCCGGAGATGACCGACTGGATCCCCGAGCCGCAGAGGCGGTTGACGGTGAGCGCCGGCACCGTCTGCGGCACGCCGGCCTTGAGCGCCACGTGGCGCGCGCCGTAGATGGCGTCCGGCGAGGTCTGGAGGGCATTGCCCACCACGGTGTGGTCGATCTCGGACGGATCGATTCCCGTCCTTTGGAACAGGGCGCGGGCCGCGTGCGCCCCGAGGTCGATCGCGGAGATTTCGGCAAAGGAGCCGTTGTACTCGGCCATCGGGGTCCGCACCCCGTCGACCAGGACCAGATCACGGATATCCATCAAACACCCTCCCTCTCGAATTCAAGTATGGACCGCGCGGCCGCCGAGTTGAAGCGCCTGCGCCAGTGGTTCATGTCGGCCGCGGGATCGCACCGGGAGGCGAGCATCACGAAGATGCGGCGCTCTTCGGGGTCGATCCAGAAGCTGTTGCCTGCGAAACCGGTGTGACCGAAAGCTGTGGACGGGAGCGCCGGGCCGGCGCTGCCCCGCAGGGTCCGCCGCCACCACCCCAGAGCGAACGGGCCGCTGCCGGCCAGTGCGGCGGTGACTCCCTCCGGCTTCAACAGGCAACCCGGCGCCAGCCATTCCATCCCCAGGCGCCAAAGATCGCGCGCGCCGCCGAAAAGCCCCGCGTGGCCACAGACGCCGTTCCCAGCTCCAAGCCCCACGAGGAAACGGCCGTTGCCATCCTGGGGCGTCCCCACCGGCGGAGGCCCGAGGTCGGGAATTACGAAGCCCTGCTTCGCCGCCAGCTTCACCTCCTGGCCGGTGCCCATGGAAGACCGGGCGATGTCCGGCCGGTCCCCGGGGGTGGGCTCGATGGTGACGAGGCCGAGAGGCGCCAGAACCCGGGCCTCCAGCAACGCGGCGAGCGGTGTCCCGGTCACCTTCTCCACGGTCTGGCCCCAGAGGATGTATCCAAGATCGCTGTAGGTCCCGGCCCGGGCGCCCAGCAGCTCGCCCCTGTCGCCCCCCGCCAGGATCAAATCCCTCGCTTCGTCTACGGAGCGGCAGCGAGCATAGATCGGAGTCCACGCCGCGAGTCCGGAGCGATGCCGGAGGAGATCCGAGAGAGGCCGACGGGCGAGCGCCCGGTGGGCCTGGGGCCAGATCTCCCCGAGGAGCGTGGCGAGCGGCAGGACGCCCGACTCGTCGAGCGTCAAGGCGAGAGAGGCCACGAACGGCTTGGTGAGGGAGGCGTAGTCGAAGCGGGTTGAGGTGTCCGCGGGCATGGCGGCCACCGCGCCCTCCCAGAGGACCTCGTCCTCAGCCGCCACCAAGCCCACGGCGGCCGAGGCGACGCCCGCGGCCACCATCTCGGCGAGGAGCTTCTCCACCCTCCCGAAGGAGGAGCGGTCAGGCATAGTTCGCGGGATCGCCCGTCTGGAACACCACCACGCGCTCGCCCGGAACGAAGGCGCCGGTGGCTTCGAGCTCCTCGACGGCGGCGAGGGCCGCGGCCCCCTCGGGCCCAATCCGCAGCCCCTCATGAGCGGCGATCCAGGCCAGGACCTTCTCCAGGCGGTCTTCGTTGACGGCGATGGCCCGGCCGCCCGTCTCCCGCAGGGCGCGCAGCACCAGGAAGTCGCCGATCGCCCGCGGCACCCGCAGGCCCCACACCCGGGTCTGCGGGTTCTCCCACGGCTCGGCGGACTCCTTCCCCTGCTCGAAGGCGCGCACGATGGGCGCGCAGCCGGCCGCCTGCACCGCGACGAAGCGGGGCCGGCGCGGCCCGATCAGCCCCAGCCGTTCGAGCTCGTCGAAAGCCTTGTGCATGCCCACGATGCCGGTGCCGCCGCCCAGGGGGTAGACGATCCAGTCCGGCAGCTCCCAGTCGAGCTGCTCGGCCAGCTCGAAGCCCATGGTCTTCTTCCCCTCGACCCGGTAGGGCTCGCGCAGCGTCGAGAGCGTCCAGTAGCGCTCCTTCCCCGGCTCCAGCAGCTTCGCCGCCTCCACCAGCGTGCCCGGCCCCGAGAGCACCTCCGCGCCGTAGTCGCGGCAGCGGTCGAAAATGGTGCGCGGCGTGTCCTCCGGCATGGCCACCCGGGCCGGCAGGCCGGCCGCCGCCGCATAGGCGGTGAGCGCCAGGGCGGCGTTGCCGGCGCTCGCGAGCTGCACGCCCGGGGCACCCAGCTCACGGGCGCGATTGATGGCGAGCGAGAGCCCGCGAGCCTTGAACGATCCCGTCGGATTGCCCGACTCGTCCTTGAGCCACACCTCGATTCCTGACGGCCCGAACCGGCGCAGCCGGACGAGGGGCGTGGCGCCTTCCCCCAGGTCCACCCGGCCGTCGAAGTCCGCGACCGGTAAAAGCTCGCGGTAGCGCCAGAGGCTCCAGGGGCGGCCGGGGAGGGAGCGGGCGAGGTTCTGGCCCTTCTCAGGATCGAGGTCGTACTCCACCAGCCACGGCGCGCCGGCCGGCGAGAGAAAGGCCGGCTCGTCCAGCGGCGCCGTCACCCCCGTGCGCGAGCACACGAGATGGCGCGCCCAGCGGTCGTCGCTAGCGGCCACCGCTCGGCGACTCGCCGCCATCGGGACGGCTCGGGAGCTGATGCGAGATGCGCTGGTCTGTGGCCTGGAGCCGGGAGAGGGCGTCCTTGTACTGGGCAAGGAGAGTGGCATTGGCCTGGCGGACGGGATCCGCCGCCGATACGGACGTGGCCTGGAGGTTGTTGTTGAAATCCTCGATCTGGCGTTCGATCTGCGCCTTGCGGACGGGGTCGGTCGTCTCCTGCCGGCTCTTGTCGAGCTGGGAGAGCACCTGCTGCCGGCTCTCGGCGATCTGCTGGCTCAGCGCCAGGGCCGTCTCCTGCATCCGCGCCTCCAGCACCCGCTCCTTGACCCAGGCGTACTCCTTGGGATTGATGCCAAGCTCCTGGGCGGCCCGCAGATCGGCGGTGGCGATGTCGGCGACATCCGGCTGGTCGCCCACGGTCTGCAGGACCTCGACATAGCCGGGCTGATCCTCCCCGGAATCCGCCGGCGGCGTCTCGGCTGTTTTCGGGAGAATCTCCTGCCGCTTCTGGAACGCCGCCTCCCGGATCTGCTGCTCGCGCTGGCGCACGTCGAGGTACATCTTGACCTGCGGCTCGGTGAGCCGGCCATCGGCGGGAGGATGGTACTCCGGCGCCTTGGCCACCGCGTCCATCAGGTTGGCCGTGCCCTGCGGGTGCTTCGGGATGGAGGCATCGTCCGCCGCCGGCTTGGCCTGACAGCCGCAAGCCCAGAGGATGGCTCCCGCGAGGGCTAGGACGGTGGCGGTACGCTGAAGCATGGGGGCGGGTATCTTACCAGAAGCCGCCCCTTCTCCTCCGGCCCGTTGCTGACTTTTTCAGACCTTGGAGATCCGATCCAACTCGGCCCGCAGACGGGCGATCTCGTCATCAGCGGCCTTCCGAGCCTCGGCTTCACGGTCAGCCCGCTGCTCAGCGGCCTTCCGAGCCTCAGCCTCGCGGGCGGCGCGCCTGGTTTCCCGGGCAGCACGCTTCTGGGCAGCCGCTTCGTCCGCCTCGAGCTGGGCGGGTTTCCGCAGACGTTCGCCGCTGCGCGCGTCGATCAACAGCACGGAGCCGTCTTCATCCTCGCCGAAGAGGAGGTCCGTAGTCTCCGAGAGGAGCCGGCCCTCGCCGTCAGGCTCGATCGGCCGGTAATGCCCCTCGGGACTCAGGCGATAGCCCGTCAACTGGATATGGTCTTTCCAGGTGAAGCCCGGCTCCAGAATCACGTACTCCGGAATCCCCGCACGCTCGTAGATTCCCACTTTGGCCACGTAGTCGTTGTCACGGATCTCCTCGTACTGGGGAGAGACCACCTCGACGACGAGACAGGGGCGGACGCCTTCCTTCAGCACGTCGAAAGTCGAGGCTCGCGCGGCCTTGGCCCGATCCCGCACGCCCCGGATCACCGCCACGTCCGGCGACGGCTCAAGCAGCCCCGGAATACCCCAGCGGATCTTACGGTCGAAGGTGACGAGCACGCTGCCATCCTTCTTGAAATGCCGCTTGACGAGCTCGTGGAGATCGGTGGCGAGTGTCGCGTGCGGACCGCCCTGGGTCAAGATCTCGTCTCCGAGCTGAGGATCGAGGAGATCCGCCGCCATCAAAGGAACGCGTTGCTTTTCGACTTTGCCGCCAGGCAGATGGACAAGCCTCGGCCGCCATCCATAGCGGAAAGGATCGGCATCGTCGGGAGCAGGCTCCCACTCCCAATCCGCCGGCATCTTGGGGAGGGGCATGGCCCGTTACTCCGTCCGTTTACGTACAACCAGCCGCAGCGGCACGCCCGGCAGCCCCAGCTCCTCGCGCAGCCGGTTCTCCAGATAGCGCCGGTAATGGTGGTTGCGAGGGAGGGTACGGTTGGCGAAGAGCATGAAGGTCGGGGGGGCCGAGGAGACCTGGGTGACGTAGTAGAGCTTCCACGGCGAACCGGTCAGCGAGGGGGCCGCGACTTTCTTGATGAAGCCCTCGAACAGGCGGTTGAGCTGGCCGGTCGAGAGCTTCAGGTTGTAGGAGTCCAGGGCGCGGTCGATCGGGGCCCAGAGCTTGTCGACGCCGCGGCCGGAGAGGGCCGATACATTCACCCGGCCCGGGCTCGCCAGCAGCTCATCGAGCCGCTGGAAGTCGAACTCGAGCTTCTCGCGCCCCTCGTCGTCCAGCAGATCCCACTTGTTGATGGCCACCACCGCCGCCCGCCCCAGCTCCCAGATCGTGCCGGCGATGGCGAGGTCGCCGCTGGTGATGCTCTGCGAGGCGTCGATGACCAATACCACGACCTGGGCGCGCTCGATCTGCCGCCGGGCCATCATCACCGCCAGCTCCTCGGGGGCGCCGGTGACCTGGCTGCGGCGGCGGATGCCGGCGGTGTCGATGAGCAGGTAGCTCTTGTCGCCGCGGGTGATCACCGTGTCCACTGGGTCGCGGGTGGTGCCGGCGACCGGCGAGACGAGAGCCCGGTTCAATCCCGAGATCTTGTTGAGCAGCGACGACTTGCCCACGTTCGGCCGGCCGACGATGGCGATTGGCGGCGCGTCCAGCGTCGGGACGTCTGGAATCTCGGGGAGGGTGAGGGCGAGCGCCTCGCGCAGATCCTCGATGCCCGCGCCGTGCTCGGCCGAGATGAGGATCTGCTGGTCGATGCCCAAGGCATAGAACTCCGGAAACCGGTTCCTGGCCTCCCGGGTATCCGCCTTGTTGACCACCAGCAAGGCGGGCTTGCCGGAGCGCCGGAAGTGAGACCACACCTCCTGATCGGCGGAGACGAGGCCCTGCCGGCCGTCCACCACGAAGAGCAGCAGATCGCTCTCCTCCACGGCGAGGAAGACCTGCTCGTTGAGACCCAGCGGATCGTCCCCGGGCACGAGGCCACCCGTGTCCACGATCTGGATGGGCCGGTCGTCGTTGAGATGGGCGATCCCGGTGATGCGATCCCGGGTGATCCCCGGCAAGTCATGGACGATGGCCTGCCGGCGGCCCAGCAGGCGGTTGAACAGAGTCGACTTGCCGACGTTCGGGCGGCCGACGATGGCTACGGTGGGAGTCAGGGACATGGGCTGGATTGTACAGTCACCGCCGTGGCCGCCTTTCCGCCGGCTTCTTCGGCCTGGGCTTGGACGCCGCCCGGGGCTTTTCGAACCGGGCTCCCTGCGCCGGCATGCCGACGAGAGTGAAGTCCAGTCCCCGCGCCTTCTGCGAGGCGCCGACGAGCACGATCTCTACCGCATCGGCCAGCCGGAAAACCCGGCGCTTGTGCTCCCCCACCAGCCGGTGCGCCTCGGGCTCGAAGCGGTAGAAGTCGTCGCCCATGGTGCGGACGGGCACCAGGCCGTCCACGAAGTAGCCGTCGAGCTGCACGAAGAGGCCGAAGGGCTGGACTCCCGTGATCCGCCCCTTGAAGGTCTCGCCCACGCGGCCGGCCAGGAACCGCACCTTCTTCCATTGCAGCAGGTCGCGCTCGGACTGCTCGGCCCGCCTCTCCGTGGTGCTGGTGTGCTCGGCCATGGCTGGCAGCCGCTCCGCCAGGTGCGTCCGCGCCGTCTCCTTCTCCGCTTTGCCCCGCAGGAGCGCCTTGAGCTGGCGGTGGACCACCAAGTCCGGATAGCGCCGGATGGGCGAGGTGAAGTGGGTGTAATATTCCGAGGCCAGGGCGTAGTGCCCCATGCACCGGGGATCGTAGAGCGCCCGCTGCAAAGTGCGCAGGACGACCGAGGAGACGAACTTCTCCTCCGGCTTTCCTTTCACCTCCCGCAGCACCTCCTGGAGCGCCACCGGCGGCAGGTTCTCCAGATCGCCCCGCAGCTTGAGGCCGAAGGTGGCCAGCAGCTCCGTCAGATCCTCCAGCCGCTCCATCGTCGGCTGCGCGTGGACGCGGAACAGGGCCGGCACCTCGCGCCGCACGAGCTCGAACGCCACAGCCTCGTTGGCGGCGACCATGAACTCCTCGACGATGCGATGGGCGACGTTCCTCTCCTCGGGGAAGACGCCCACCATCATGCCGTCCGTGTTCAGCACCACATCCCCCTCGGGGAGGTCGAAGTCGATCGAGCCGCGCAGGGTCCGCGCGTGATTGAGGATCTGCATCAGGTGGTGCATCTCGCGCAGGACGGGCAGGACCGGCCCGTACTCGGCGGCGTCCTCCGGTTGCGGCTCCTCCAGGATGCGCCGCACCTCGTTGTAGGTCATCCGCCGGCTGCTGCGGATCACCGTCTCGGCGAAACGCCGGGCGCGCACCACGCCGTCGCGGTCGATCTCCAGGAACGCCGAGAGCGTCAGCCGCGGCACGTCGGGGCGTAGCGAGCAGAGCCCGTTCGACAGCCCCTCGGGGAGCATGGGGATGGCCCGGTCGGGATAGTAGACGCTGGTGCCCCGGCGGTAGCCTTCGAGATCCAGGGCGTCCCCATCCTTTACATAGTGGGACACGTCCGCGATGTGGACCCCGAGGCGGAAGACGCCGTCTGGCAGGCGCTCGATCGACACCGCGTCGTCGAAATCTCGGGCCGTCTCGCCGTCGATGGTGATGATGATCCGGTCGCGCAAATCCTCGCGCCCCAGCCAGTCCGCCGGCCCCGGATCGGCCGGGAACTTGCCCGCGACACGCAACACCTCGGCGGGAAAGTCTTCGGGAATGCCGTAATGGCGCAGCACCACGAGGACGTCGACGCCAGGCTTTTCCGGATCGCCCAACACCTCGATCACCCGTCCCACGGGAGCCCGGCCGGGCCGTTCGACGGCCACGACGACGAAGTGGCCGTCGGGGATGCCGCTCGCGCCCTCCACGTGGAGCTCCAGCGGCACGCGGGAGTCGAACGGCACCAGCCAGCGCAGGCCCCGCTCATCCGTCTCCAGCGAGCCCACCAGCGACTCGTAGCCAGGCCCCAGGATCTTCACCACGATCGCCTCGGCGAGCCGGTCCTCCCCGGGCCGGGCCTTGCCCAACGGGCGCACGAGGACGCGGTCACCGGCCTGCGCCCGCTTGAGGTTTTTCTTGCGCACGAAGAGGGACGGCTCGCCCCGCACACCCGGGCGAATCAGCGCGTCCCCCTCCTCCAGCTTCTCCACCAGGCCCACCGTCCACCCCGTGTGGCGTGCGGCGATCCAACGCCCTTCCATCTCCACGGCCTTGCCCTCGGCCTGCAGGCGCGCCAGGACGCCTTCCAGCTCGCCGGGGCCAGCGCTCACCTGCAGCCGGAGCGGCTCCAGGTCCATTCCGTCGCGGCCGGCCTGATCGAGGCGGGCGGAGACGTCCTGCCGAAGGAGCCCATCGGCTCCAGCAAATGAAGTTGACATTACCTCTGGGTTCTCCCTATGATCACCGCGCTGCGAAAGTGGCGGAATTGGTAGACGCGCAAGATTCAGGATCTTGTGGTCGCAAGGCCGTGGGGGTTCGAGTCCCCCCTTTCGCACCAAACGTTCTTCTTCTTCGTCTTCACCCACCCAAGCTATCACGAGTGCCCGGGCTCACCCTGCCCGTAGCGTTGCCGTCGCCTGCGCGGGATACTCTTCCTCCTCTAGGCCCGCCGCGTCGTGGATCGACATCCAGGGGAACGCCCCCAACAGCTCCCGGAACCGCTCCTCGAAGCCCAGGCGTCCCGTCTCGTGAATGAATCGGGCGAGGCCCGTGAGCCGGCCCGGAGTGGGCCGGCCGGAGACCTCCCATGGATGCACCACCGCCAACGGCAGGCCGCCCTGGCCGAGATGGTCCTGCGCGGCCCGCGCCAGAAGCGCGGGGTTCATCAGCCGTCCCGGCCAGCTCCCGGCCGGCAGCCGTAGCGGCCCGCCGAAGGTGAGCGGCGGGAACTCGAGCAGCTCCCGGCACGAGCCGCCATCGTTCAAGACCAGCCGGCTGGCGAATCGCGGGTTCGTGGGGCGTCCGGCGAAAGCGCAGCGGTTCAGCGAGCTGTCGTAGAGGAACCCCGCCTCGGCCACCTTCGGCAGCCACGAGCTGTCGAGACTGCGGAGAGACCACTCCGGAGCGCGGAAGCCAAGGACCGGCAGGCCCACGAGGTCTTCCAGCAGCGCCTTCGAGCGGTGCAGGTCGTTGAGAAAGGCCTGGGGGGAGCGCTCGCACGCACGCAGATGAAGATAGCCATGGCTGGCGACTTCGTGCCCGGCCTCGGCGATCTGGCGAATCCGCCGCGGCAGCCTCTCGGCGACCTCGCCGAGCACGAAAAAGGTCGCCGTGCAACGTGCGTCGTGCAACTTTTTCAACAGCTCCGGAAGAAGCCAGTCCAGCTCCTGCGTCAGCTTGGGCCGCCCTTCCGGGTGAACGTAGTGGGGCACCAGACAGGTGTGATACCACTCCTCCACATCGACCGTCAGGGCGCAGCCGAAAGGCCCCCCGAGGCGCATCACCCGCGGCGCTTCAAAGATCATCCCCTTGCTCCTCATGGACTCGGGTACGGGCATCGTTGGATACCCGGGATGTTCTCCGGGGCTTGGTCTGATCAGGATCGATGCATGGACCGTGCCGATTGAGGGCTGCGGAGATGGGGATAAGGCACCGCCGGATCAGCCTCCTTCCAACTCTTGGCTCAGCCACTCCGGCATCTCGCGCCAGGGCAGAGCGAGATGGCCCCCGGGGAGGGTGAGACGCTCCGCCACGTTGCAGACCACGATGCCCTGGGCCACGGTGCTCCCCTTCGCCAACTCCTGAAAGCGCCCGAGAGGCTGAAGGTGCTTGAGGGTGGGCGTCGCCGAGAGCTTGATCTCGATGGGTACCAGCCCCCGCGGCAGTCGGGCCACCAAGTCGACCTCGATGCCGTCGTGCGAGCGCCAGAAGTAGAGATCGGGCCGCTTGCCCTTGAGGGAGAATACCTTGTGCGCCTCGCTGACCACGAGCCCCTCGAACAGGGCACCTGCCATCGCCCCCGCCAGGGCCGCTTCGTCTCCGGGCTGGCGCGTGAGAGCGCAGACCAGGCCGGAATCCAGGAAATAGAGCTTGGGACTCTTGATGATCCGCTTGCCGAAGTTCTCGAAATACGGCGGCAGCAGGCGGACGATGTACGCCGCCTCCAGCAGGTTGACCCAGGTCTTCACCGTCGGCTGCGAAACTCCGGCGGCGCGGGCGATGTCCGACACGCTGAGCTCCTGGCCGTGGCGGGCCGCGCAGAGACTGAGGACGGTCTCGAACGTCCGCAGGTCCTGAACCCGCAGGAGCTGGCGGACGTCCCGCTCGATATAGGTTTGAATGTAGGACGCGATCCAGAGGTCCCGCTTCTCCGGATAGAGCGCCGGGTCGGGATAGGAGCCGTTCCAGATGACGGGCAGCAGATCGGGGCTGCGGAACCCGCTTGTTTCGAGAAGGCTGAAGGGCAGGAGATCGAGCAGGGCGATCCGGCCCGCCAGCGACTCGCTGACGTTGGCCATGAGGTGGAACTGCTGCGATCCCGTCAGCAGCCACCGGCCGTTGTGCTGGCGGTCTCGGTCGATGCGGATCTTGAGATACGGCAGCAGCTCGGGCGCATACTGGATCTCGTCCAGGATGACCCGCCCCTCGCCGAGCCCGTCGAGAAAGCCGTTGGGATCGGATTGCGCGAAGCTTCGCTGGAGAGGATCGTCCAGGGTGACATACCGGGCGCTCCGGCCGAACTCCTCCAGCAGGAACGTGGTCTTGCCCGATTGGCGAGGTCCGGTGACCAGGACAGCGGGAAATTGCGCCAGAGCGTCAGCGAGCGTGGGGGCCAGTAACCGGGGGACGTACATTCTGCCCATTCTAAGATTTGATTTTAGATCGGTCAAACCCTGCGAGATCAGCGGGTTACCACGCCTCCCTCGCCGTGAGCCAGCAGGAGGGCAACTCGCTTGACTCCTCCACAGGTCACCCGTATTCTGTGGTCCGGATACGGAACATCTCCATGGACTCCCAAGAAACCACCTTCCTCACCGTCGCGGAGTACCTGGAGATCGAGCGACGCCTCGAGACGCGGAATGAGTACTGGAATGGACTCATGACCGAGATGCCCCACGGCGACATCTTCCACGGTCAGATCATCTCGAACCTGATCGGCCATTTGGGCCCGCAGCTCAAGAAAGAACCCTGCTGCCTCTTCACGCTCGGTCTACGGCTCCACGTGGTCTCGACTGGTCTCTACACCTATCCTGATCTTGCCGTCGTCTGTAGAGAGACCGAGATGGAGGATCAGGAATCGGATACCTTCCTCAATCCCACCCTCATCGTCGAGGTCTTCTCCCCCGCGACCGAGGCCCGTGATCGGGGCAAGAGGTTCCAGCACTACCTGACGATCGACTCCCTCGCCGAGTACCTCCTGGTCTCCCAGGCCGAGCCCCGCGTCGACCAGTACCTGCGCCAGGACGGCGGCCGCTGGCTCTTCACGGCCGTTGCCGGATTGGAAGGCCGCATCGCCCTCCCATCCATCCAGTGCGAGCTCTCCCTGGCCGAGGTCTACGACAAGGTCGATCTCGTCTAAGCTTGGAAGGGCCTCCCCCCATCGTAGAGACGCCCGCGGGGAACCCCGTGGGGCGTCTCAGCAGCGGCAAAACCCCACCGGGCACGCCAGACGCTCCGCGGGCACGAGGGTGAGACCGGGTGCCAGCGGGGGCAAGCCGCAACGAGCGGGAAGAGCCTTCTCGCAGTAGGGCTGACGCTTTCCCAAGAAGGGCAACGCCTCGGCCGAGTTGGGAAACATCTTTCCATATAGGGAGAGCCCTCCCCTATATGAAATTGTCCTTGCCCCCGCTGGAAAAGGACTTTCCCGAGTTGGGAGAGGCTTCTCCCTACACGGGATGGGCTCAAACAAGCGGGAAACGACCTCCCCCGAGCTGGGAAGACGGCTTTTCGAGCGGGGCGGCGTCTCTCCCGGGTCGGGGAACGTCTTTTCCATATAGAAAAATCAGCTCCCCATATGAAGGGATCTCTCCCCCACTCACCCGAGAGGGCTGAAGAAGGGCGGCCCGTTGGGCCTCAAACAAGGGTGGCGCGTCCTCACCTGCTCCAGACCGCTTGCGGCGCCCCACGAAGGGCGGCCTGGCTGACGATGAGACGGTCGAAGGGGTCCCGCGTCCAACTCTGAGCGAGCGCCACCTCGACGACCTCGGCGAAGGGCAGGTCGCACACCTTGAGCCCAACCTCGCGGCCGAGGGCCTCGAGCACCGTCTTCGCGGGCTCGGCGGTGCGCCGGATCTCGAAGAGATATTGGAGCTCCAGCTTCACCGCCGGTGAGATCAACAGATCGTGCTGATCGAGGAGGAACCGGGCTTTCTCGGGGATGAGATCGGTTCGCCCGGCAAACATCCAGGCCACCACGTGGGTGTCCAGGTAGATCAGGGGCGCCATTCTCCGGACCAATCGAGGTGGACCAGATCCTCCGGGTCGGACAAGAGGTAGGGACGGGCCTTCAAATTGTCCAGCTTGCTCTTGGGTTCCTCAGGAATGATCCTCAGGAGCTTCCCATGCCGCTCGACCTCGATCGGGACGCCGGTCTCCAGAACCTGATCCAGGATGCGGTAGATGTTTTCGCGGAGGGAAGAAGCCTTGAGCGCCATGTGGCCATGGTAGCCCGGAGTCGTACGACTGTCAATTTCAGACCCGTACGTTCCCCTCGCGGTGTCCGCGCGCCCTTCGACATGGCCTATGATCGCCCGTAGCCTCCCAGAAAGGAGAGTGCCATGAAGAAGAAGAGATTGTCGAAACGGCTGGGTCTCCACCGTGAGACCCTCCACAAGTTGGAGGACGAGGTGCTCGACGCCGCTGCCGGCGCCACCGTCGGGAACACGTGCGGCGGTACGTGCTGCGCCCGGTCCGACAGTTGTGTTCCGCCGACCACGCCCTGCTCTCTGTTCTGTCCCACCGGCGCCGCCGTCTGCTAAGGAGACCTGACCATGCGAAAGAAGATCGCCAAGCGTCTGAACCTCCACCGCGAGACCCTTCTCCATCTCGGGGATGCCCCGCTCGGAAAGGTGGCGGGCGCGATCAACACCCAAAACTCCTGCGCCGTGCAGTGCTGCAGTACCTGCAACGCCTCCAAGAGCTGCCCGCCTCCCCCGACGGGCAACAACGAGATTACCTGTCTCTGCTGAGAGGGTGTCCCTCTTCTCCCGTCCCACCCGGGCGGGAGAAGAGGAAGTCCTGCGCGCTCACGCGACCTCTTGCATGGGCCGGACGCGGGGAGCAGGAAGTCTTCGTCCTTCCGCTTCAAAGTGGCCGATGACGTCTTCGACAACTTCGTGGAGCTCGGAGTAGAGCTTCACCGGATCATCCCCATGGATGCCCGTGATCAGGTCGGGACATTTGCCGAGGTAGGTCGAATCTTCCTCGCTCCATTCGACCCACTTGTGGTATCGGTCGCTCAGCTTCATTCCTGAACCTCCTCGATCGCCTGCCTGACTTGCCGCTCCTGATAGGGTTTCGCGTCGGCGCCGGCATGACCGCTAACGGTGACCGCGCCAGGATATCGGTCATGAGTGAACTTGCGGTGCGATCCTTTCCCTCCTGGAATCTCGCAAAAGCCGCCATCGAGCAGATCCCGAACCAGTTCTCTGACCTTTCTTGGCACGGTTCCTAGTATAGCCCCGGCCGGGGCGCGACAGGTGGCGAGGTGAGTTCCACCCGACCGGATATCGCCCCCCGTTGGGACGCACGGAAGGTGACGACCTCCAACCCAGCCCGTTGGGCTGGGCTCAGGGATCACGGACCTTCGGCCCGAAAACCGCCCCCGGAGTCCGGCAACGGAACGTCGGAGGCATACCCGCGGGAGGCGTCACGGAGAGCCCGTAGGGCGGCATTCCCGTAGCCCCGGGTGGGAACCGGCGGAGCCGGTGTGAACCCGGGGTTGGGCGGCACACCGCGGATCGATCCCCGACCGTTTTCCGGTGCGTCGACGCGTCGCCGAAGGACGTGGTGTTACGGCCGTCGTCTCCGATCCGGAGACGCCCCCATCCGGGGTTCCCCCGGAAACGGAGCGTCTCTACATTCCTGGGGCGGCGAACGAACCTTGGGGGGCGGGAGAAGAGGGCCGGAGTGATGAAGGTCCCCGTCTTGTCTCCCGCACGAGCTTGTGACATCCTTCACGAGCACGGCGCACGTCCCGGTCTTCTCGCCCTGCGGGACGCCCGCGCCGGGACCCTGACTTGAGGAGGAACGTCCCTTGCCGGAGCAGTACTACCCGGTCCTGCTGGCCATGGGGATTGCGATTGCGATGGGGATCGTCATCCTCAGCATGTCGTGGATCCTCGGGAAGATCGCGGGACATCAGCACGGCGGCACGCTCAAGGGCACGACCATCGAGTCTGGCATGCCCTTGCTCGACGTGTCCCACAAGCGGATCTCCATCGCCTTCTTCCTGGTCGCCATCGACTTCATCGTCTTCGACCTCGAAGCCGCGTTCCTCTATCCCTGGTCGCTGGTGCTGCGCGACGGCGGATGGCAGCTCTTCGCGGCCGTCATGGTCTTCATCGCCCTCATCCTGGTCGGCTTCGCCTACGTCTGGCTGAAGGGCGGGCTCGACCTGTCCCTCCCCGGCCGCGAGCGCCGCCCCGTCCGGATCGCGAGAGCGCAATCATGAGCGTCCACGAACCTGGCACGATGCAGCCTTCCGGTCCCCAGATCCGGGGCGGCGGCCTCTCCCAAGCTTCCAAAGCCGAGATCGACGGGTTGCGCGAGCGCTACCCCACCGCCGAGGCCATCCTGTTGCCGGCTCTCCATATCGCCCAGCGGCAGTGGGGCGGCTGGCTGCCGGACGAGGCCATCGCCGCCGTGGCCGCCGAGCTCGATCTGCCGGTCGCCAAGGTCTACGGCGTCGTCACCTTCTACGACCTCTTTCACCAGAGCCCCGTCGGCCGTCACCGCCTTCGCGTCTGCAACAACCTCTCGTGCCAGCTTCGGGGGGCCGAGGAGATCCTCGAGGTTCTCCACCAGGAGCTCGGCGTGGGCGAGGACGAGGTGACGCCGGACGGCCTTTGCTCCTTCGTCCATTTCGAATGCCTCGGCTCGTGCGATACGGCGCCGATGATGATGGTGGACGACGACTACCACGAGAACCTCACCCCCAACCGGGTGCGGCAGATCGTCAAGAGGTTGCGATAAATGGCCGCGTTCGAACCCGTCCTCACCAGGAACGTCGGCAAGCCCGAGGCCCTCACCCTCAAAGGGTATCGCCAGCTCGGCGGCTACGAGGGGCTGACCAAGGCCCTCACGATGGAGCCCGACGCCGTCATCGATGAGGTGAAGAAGTCGGGCCTGCGCGGGCGCGGCGGCGCCGGCTTCCCCGCCGGCCTGAAGTGGAGCTTCATCCCCAAGGGCAAGGACAAGCCCAAGTACCTGGTGTGCAACGCCGACGAATCCGAGCCGGGCACCTTCAAGGACCGGCTGCTGATGGAGAACGATCCACACCAGCTCATCGAAGGGTGCGCCATCTGCTGCTACGCCGTGTCCGCGAACACCTGTTACATCTACATTCGCGGCGAGTACGTAAAGTCGGCGGTGATCCTCGAGCGGGCCTTGAAGGAGGCCTACGAGGCGGGCATCCTCGGCGACAGCGTGATGGGCTCAGGGCTTAAAGCTGAACATGTACGTCCATCGCGGCGCCGGCGCCTACATCTGCGGCGAAGAGACGGGGATGCTGGAGTCGCTCGAAGGCAAGCGCGGCCAGCCGCGGGTGAAGCCGCCGTTCCCGGCCGTCGTCGGCGCCTTCGGCGCTCCCACGGTCATCAACAACGTCGAGACGCTGTGCAACGTCCCCCACATCCTCACGCGCGGCGCCGACTGGTTCAAGTCGATCGGCACCGACGAGCGCAACACGGGCCCCAAGCTCTACGCCATCTCCGGCCACGTCGACCGGCCGGGGACGTACGAATATCCCATCGGCGTCACCTTCCGGGAGATGCTGGACGGGGCCGGCGGCATGTGGCACGGGCGGCAGCTCAAGGCGTTCATTCCGGGCGGCGCCTCGGCCCCGATCCTCAAGCCGGACCAGATCGACATCAAGATGGATTTCGACACCGTGGCCAAGGCCGGCTCCATGCTCGGCTCCGCGGCGGTGATCGTGATGGACGAGACGACCTGCATGGTGCGGTCGGTGGCGCGGCTCGCGAAGTTCTTCAACCACGAGTCCTGCGGCCAGTGCACGCCCTGCCGCGAGGGGACGAACTGGATGGAGCTGGTGCTCAAGCGCCTGGAGCACGGCGAGGGCACCGAGGGCGACGCCCAGAAGCTGCTGTCGATCTGCAAGAACATCGGCGGCCAGTCGCTGTGCGCCCTGGGCGACGCGGCGATCGGTCCCGTCAAGTCGCTGGTCGATCGATTCCCCGAGGAGATCGAGCAGCACGTGCGCGAGCGGGCGTGCCCCTTCCCCCAGCCGCGCTATTTCGAGAACGGAGCGTAAAGAGACCGTGCCCAAAGTCACCATCAACGACCGCACCGTGGAGGTGGAGGCCGGCACCAACGTGATCGACGCGGGCCTCAAGGCCGGCGTCCTGGTTCCCCACTATTGCTATCACCCCCGTCTCTCGGTGGTGGGCCAGTGCCGCATGTGCCTCGTCGAGATCTCGGATGGCGGCAAGAAGATGCCGAAGCTGCAGACCGCCTGCTCCTCCTACGTGATGAAGGACGGCTGGTCGGTGCGCACCGATACTCCCGAGGTCGTCGAGGCGCAGAAGGGGATGATGGAGTTCTTCCTCATCAATCACCCGCTGGACTGCCCGATCTGCGATCAGGCCGGCGAGTGCGGCCTGCAGGACTACTCCTTCAAGCACGGCGTCGCCTACTCGCGCTTCCAGTATGAGGACAAGCGGACCTACCCGGGGCGCGAGCGCATTCCCCTGGGCGCCAACGTCGTCCTCAACATGAACCGCTGCATCCAGTGCACGCGCTGCATCCGCTTCACCGAGGAGATCGCGGGCACCGGCGAGCTCGGCTTCTTCAACCGCGGCGCGCGGGTGGAGATCGGCACTTTCCCGGGCAGAGAGCTGAGCAATCCGCTCGCCACCTGCGTGGTGGACATCTGCCCCGTGGGCGCCCTCACCTCCACCCGCTTCCGCTTCGCCGAGCGCGTCTGGTACCTCGACAAGAAGCCGTCGATCTGCACCGGTTGCGAGGTGGGTTGCAACATCACCATGGAGCAGCGGCGGGGCGACATCAAGCGCTACAAGCCGCGCTTCAACGTCGAGGTCAACGACTACTGGATGTGCGACTACGGCCGCGCGAGCTTCGAGCGCTACAAGCAGCAGCCGCGCCTCAGCTCGCCGCGCGTGGCTGCCGGGAACACCGGCTGGAGCCAGGCGCTCGACGCCGTTCACAGCCGGATCGCCGGAGCCGCCGGGGGAGAGATCGCCTTCCTCGGCTCAGGCTTCCTGACCACCGAAGAGGCGTATCTCTTCGGAAAGCTCGCGGATCAGGTGGGATCGCAAAACCGCTCGGTGCCCGTCGATCTGGGCCCGGAGTGGACGATCCCCCGCCATCAGCGTCCGCCCATCAAGGGGCGCGAGGCCGCTCCGAACCGCCGCGGCGCCGAGCTCGCGGGGCTCAGCGGAGGAAACGACCTGCTGGAGGGCGATGCCGCCTCCCGCTGCGCGGTGCTGGTGGTCTGCGACAGCGATTTCGGCAAGGCCGCCTGGGACCCTGAGACCGTGGCGCGGCTGCGCAAGGCGAAGTTCCTGGTGGTCTTCGGCTGGGCCGACTCCCCGCTCGCCCAGGCTGCGGACGTCGCCCTGCCGGTCGCCCATCACGGCGAGAAGGACGGCACCTTCGTCAACGTCGAATGGCGGGTGCAGCGCTTCGAAAAGGCCTTCCCACCCACCGGCCAGGTGCGGCCGGCGGTCGAGGTGCTCTCCGATCTCCTGTCACGGTTCGATGCCGCCTGGTCGCCATTGTCTGCCGGCGCAGCCTCCACCGTCTTCGATCGTCTCGCCGGTGAGCTGCCGGCTTTCGCGGGTCTCTCCTGGCGCCGCCTGCCGGCGACCGGTGCCTCGCTGCACGTGCCGGAAGCCCATCCCAAGCTCTCGGATCAGGCCGCGGAAGCGGCCTCGGAGGCCACTGCGTGACCTCGGAGCTCGTCGCCACCCTGCTCAAGTACGCCGTGATGTTCGGCGTCTTCATCAACGTCGCCCCGATCATGAACTGGGTCGAACGGCGGGCCTGCGCCTATATTCAGGACCGCCCGGGACCCGAACCGCGTAGGGCCGCTGGGGCTGTTTCAGCCCCTGGCCGACGCCGCCAAGTTCCTGTTCAAGGAGGACGTGACGCCGGCCGCGGCCGACAAGCTCCTCTACCTGATGGCGCCGGTGCTCGCCCTGCTGCCGGCGTTCACCACCTTTGTGATCATTCCTTTCGGGCCGGACCTGACGGTGGACGGTCGGACGATCCCCCTCGTCGTGGCGCCGGTGGATACCGGGGTGCTGCTGTTCCTCGCCCTGTCGAGCCTCGCCGTCTACTCCCTGGTGCTCGCCGGCTATGCCTCGAACAACAAGTTCTCGCTGATCGGCGGCATCCGCGCCTCGGCGCAGCTCATCAGCTACGAGCTGGCGTTGACCCTTTCGGTGCTGGCCGTGCTGCTGCCGGTCAACTCGTTCCGCCTCGCGGACATCGTCGCCTATCAGCAGGCGCACGTGTGGAACTTCATTCCGCAGATCCTCGGCTTCTTCGTCTTCCTGGTGGCCTCGTTCGCCGAGACCAACCGGTTGCCGTTCGACCTGCCGGAAGCGGAGTCGGAGCTCATCGCCGGCTTCCACACCGAGTACAGCGCCATGCGGTTCGCCGCCTTCTTCCAGGCCGAGTACACCAACATGGCGGCGCTCGCGGCCCTGGGGGTGACGCTCTTCTTCGGCGGCTGGAGCCTGCCGGGAGTGCACATCGGCGGCTGGCTGGGCGCCATCGTCGGCCTCGCCACCCTGGTCGCGAAGATCTGCGTCTGCATGAGCTTCTTCGTTTGGATCCGGTGGACCTTCCCGCGCTTCCGCTATGACCAGTTGATGCGGCTCGGCTGGAAGGTGCTGCTGCCGCTCTCCATTCTGAACCTCATTCTGGTGGCCGCCATGACACTCGCGGGCTGGCTCTAGATGATGGAAACTCTGATCTTCCTGATCTTCGCGGCGCTCGCCGTGGCCTCCTCGCTGGTGGTGGTAATCCACCGGAGCCCCGTCTACGCGACCATGAGCCTGGTGGTGACGCTCTTCTCCGTGGCGGTGCTCTTCGTGCTGCTCGGCGCGCCGTTCCTGGGAGCCCTCCAGATCCTCATCTACGCCGGCGCCATCGTGGTGCTGTTCCTCTTCGTCATCATGCTGCTCAACCTCCAGAAAGAAGGCGAGGAGGCAGGCCGGCGGCGCGGGCAGATCTGGGTGGCGGTTCTCGGGCGCGCTGATCTTCCTCGGCATGGTGGGGCTCGTCTTCTGGCGCGCGGCTGCACGCGGACCCTATGCCGCTGACTCAAGAGCTGGTGTCGCTCAAGGGGCTCGCGACGGCGCTCTTCACCGACTACCTGCTGCCGTTCGAGATTGTCGGCCTGCTGCTGCTGGTGGCGGTGATCGGCGCCACGGTGGCGGCCCGCCGGCCCTCTGACGCAGCCGATGGCAGTGGTTTGCTCCCCCGGGAGGACTTCGTGACCGAAGAAGCCGCGCGCCAAGGAGGCCCGTCCGTGAGCAGCGTCCCCATCTCCTGGTATCTGATGCTGGCGGCGCTGCTGTTCGCCATCGGCACCGTCGGCGCGCTGACGCGGCGCAACGGTATCAGCATCTTTCTCTCGATCGAGCTGATGCTCAACGCCGCCAATCTCACCCTCGTGGCCTTCTCGCGCCAGTTGAACGACCACACCGGCCAATTGGTCGTGTTTTTCGTCATGGCCGTTGCCGCCGCCGAGGCCGCGGTGGGGCTGGCCCTGTTCATCGCGGTGTTCCGCGCGCGGCGCACCATCGACGTCAACCGCCTCAACCTGATGCGCGGCTGACGCGGGGATAAACGGCAAAATGCTAAGTCTTCTCTGGCTGATCCCCATCCTCCCCCTCGCCGGCGCGGCCGTCAACGGCCTGCTGGGCCGGCGGTTTCCCAAAGCTCTGGTCACTGCGGTAGGCGTAGGCGCGCCGCTGCTGTCGCTGCTCGTCGCCCTCGGCTGCCTGTGGGAGTTCGCTCACGGGTCCTTCCCCGACGACGCCTACAACCAGGTGCTCTACGCCTGGACGGCGGGTGATCTTTCCATCCCCGCCGCCTTCCTGCTCGATCACCTGTCGGCGGTGATGCTCTTTATCGTCACCTTCGTGGGCTTCCTGATCCACGTCTACTCCGCGGGCTACATGGCCCACGAAGAGGGGTACCGCCGCTACTTCAGCTACCTGAACCTGTTCATGGCGGCGATGCTGCTGCTGGTGCTGGGCAATAACTACCTGGTGATGTTCGTGGGTTGGGAAGGGGTGGGGCTCTGCTCCTACCTGCTCATCGGCTTCTATTACGATCAACCCTTCCCGCCCTACGCCGGCAAGAAGGCGTTCATCGTCAACCGGGTGGGCGACTTCGCCTTCCTGCTCGGCCTGTTCGCTCTGTTCGCGAATTTCGGCACGTTCAACTATCACGAGCTGTTCAGCAAGATTTCGGCGGAGCCCGGTCTCGTCACGGGCCACACGATGATGGGCCTGCCGCTCGCGAGCTTCGTGGCGCTCTGCTTCTTCGTCGGCGCGATGGGCAAGAGCGCGCAGATCCCCCTCTACGTCTGGCTGCCGGACGCCATGGCCGGCCCGACGCCGGTTTCCGCCCTCATCCATGCCGCCACCATGGTGACCGCGGGCGTCTACATGGTGGTGCGCTCGAACGTGATCTATCAGCTCGCGCCGGGGGTCTCGCAGTTCGTGGCCATCATCGGCGCCGCGACGGCGATCTTCGCGGCCACCATCGGCATCGCGCAAACGGACATCAAGAAGGTGCTCGCCTACTCCACCGTCTCGCAGCTCGGCTACATGTTCCTGGCCGCCGGGCTCGGCGCCTACTCGGCGGCGCTCTTCCACGTCATGACGCACGCCTTCTTCAAGGCCCTGCTCTTCCTCGGCTCCGGCTCGGTGATTCATGCCATGGGCGGCGAGCAGGACATGACGAAGATGGGCGGCCTCCGAAAGTACATGCCGTCGACTTTCCGAACGTATGTGATCGGTGCCCTGGCGATCGCCGGCATTCCGCCGCTCGCGGGCTTCTTCAGCAAGGACGAGATCCTCCACTCCGCCGCCGCCAACGGCCAGTGGATTCTGTGGGCCGTGGGCCTGATCACAGCGGGGCTGACGGCCTTCTACATGTTCCGCTCGGTCTTCCTCACCTTTTTCGGCAGCTTCCGCGGCACGCACGAGCAGGAGCATCACCTGCACGAGTCGCCGCCGTCGATGACGATCCCGCTGTGGATTCTCGCGGTGGGCGCCGTGGTGGCCGGCTTCGTGGGCGTGCCCAAGATTCTCGGCGGCACCAATGAGCTGGGCCGCTGGCTGGAGCCGGTACTCTACCATCCCGCCCACCCCGCCGGACTTGAGGCGGCCGAGCGCGAGATGGGAACGGTCATGGAGTTGGCGCTGATCCTGATCGCCGTGATCGTGGCCGCCGCCGGCATTCTGCTGGCCCGGCGCATGTACGGCGGCGGCGAGGGGCTCTCCCAGGGCCGCATCTGGGCCCAGCGCTTCCCCACTATCCACCGTGTGCTGGTCAACAAGTACTACGTGGACGAGATCTACGACGCCCTGATCGTCAAACCGCTCGCCGGCCTGTCGCGGTTCTTCTGGAAGGGGGTCGACACCTTCCTCATTGACGGCTCGATCAACGCCGGAGCGTACGCGACCGAGCTGACGGGCGAGCTCGGACGCCTCAGCACCACCGGCAACGTGCGCACCTACGCTCTCTACTTCTTCCTCGGCGTGATCCTGCTCGGCTGTTGGATCGCTTTCGGATGACCGGACCTTCTATGGATACCTTTTTCGGATTGCTCGCCGGCAACACGCTGACCCGCCTGGTCTTCTTCCCGGCGATCGCCGCCATCCCGCTGCTGCTCCTCGTCAAGGCCTCGGCGAAAACGGCCAAGATCTACGTGCTGATCGCCTCGCTCGTCGAGCTCGCCTTCGGGATCTTCTACCTCATGGCCCACCTCGGGTCGGACGGCAGCTTTCCCCTGGTGCATGACGCCCCGCTCTCCTGGATCGCGAGCTACGGCATCAAGTACGACCTCGCCATGGATGGCATCTCCATGCCGCTGGTGCTGCTGGGCATCTTCCTGGTGCCGATCGTGATCCTCGGCTCGTGGAAGGGGATTCACGACCACTGGCCGCTTTTCGGCGTCTCGCTGCTGCTGCTCACCACCGGCGTGCTTGGCGCGCTGCTCGCCTATGACCTCTTCGTCTTCTACGTCTTCTGGGAAGTCATGCTGGTACCGATGTACCTGCTGATCGGCATCTGGGGAGGCGAGCGGAAGATCTACGCGGCGGTGAAGTTCTTCCTCTACACCATGGCCGGAAGCCTGCTGATGCTGATCGCCATCCTCTGGATGGCCTGGACCTTCCAGAAGCTCAACGGCGGCGTCTGGAGCTTTGGCTACGCCGACATGCTGCGACTCAACCTGCCGGAGCACCAGCAGATCTGGCTGTTCGCGGCCTTCGCCCTGACCTTCGCCATCAAGGTGCCGATGTTCCCGGTTCACACCTGGTTGCCGGACGCCCACGTCGAAGCCCCCACGGGAGGCTCCGTGATCCTCGCCGGCATCCTGCTGAAGCTCGGCACCTACGGCTTCCTGCGCTTCGCCCTGCCCCTGTTCCCCCACGCCAGCGTGGTGGCGAGGCCGCTGCTGCTGGCGCTCGCCGTCATCGGCATCATCTACGGCGCGCTCGTGGCCTGGGTCCAGGTGGACATGAAGAAGCTCGTGGCCTACTCCTCCATCGCCCATCTGGGCTTCGTGATGCTGGGCCTGCTGGCGGCGGACATCATCGCCTGGCAGGGCTCGCTCCTCCAGATGGTCAACCATGGCCTGTCGACCGGCGCGCTCTTCCTCCTGGTAGGCATGCTCTACGACCGGCGGCACACAAAGAAGTTCGACGAGTTCGGCGGCCTCGCCAAGGTGATGCCCGTCTTCGCCTTCTTCCTCGTGTTCGCGAGCCTCGCCTCCGTGGGCCTGCCGGCGCTGAACGGCTTCGTGGGCGAGTTCATGATCCTCACCGGCAGCTTCCGCACCCTGGGCTGGCCCGTGGCGGTGGCGACCTTCGGCGTCGTCCTGGCGGCGCTCTACTTGCTCAAGATGATCCAGCTCACCATCTGGGGACCGATCACCAAGGAGGAGAACAAAAAGCTTTCCGATCTCTCCTTCCGCGAGGTGGCGGCGCTCGTTCCCCTCTGCGTGCTGATGCTATGGATCGGCGTCGCTCCCAACGCCTTCCTGCAGCCAAGCCGGCAGGCGCTGGCCGACACGCTGAGCCAGTACAAGCAACGGATCGAGGAGCCTGATGTCCGCGAGGCCTCCCTCAGGCCGGCGGCGACCGAGGTCGCAGCCGCCGCAGCCAATGCCACGGAGGCCGGCCGATGAGCAACCATTTCAATTGGATGCTCTTGCTCCCCGAGCTCGTGCTCACCGCGGGCGGTGTGGTGATCCTGCTGCTCGAGGCGATCGCGATTTCCTTGCGCCGGTCGTTCACGGTGCTCGCGGTGCTGGTGACCCTGGGCGCCGGGTACGCGGCGTATTACGTGACGCCGCTGCACCATCTCCTCACCGGCCGGGACGCGACCTTCGGGGGCCTGATCGAAACCAGCCCCACCACCTTCGCCTTCACCCTGGTCGTGCTGCTGGCGACGGTGATCAGTCTGCTGGCCTCGCAGAGCTACCTGCGGCGGGAGGGAATCCTCGGCGGCGAGTATCACGCGCTGCTCCTCTGGTGCGCCGTGGGGTTGCTGCTCATGCTGCGGGCCACGGAGTTGCTGACGGTCTTTCTGGCGCTCGAAACCCTTTCGCTTTCTCTCTACTGCCTGGCGGCGTTCCATCGCCGGATTTCCATATCGAGCGAGGCGGCGATCAAATACTTCCTGATGGGCGCCTTCGTCAGCGCCTTCGCGCTCTATGGCATCGCCTTGATCTACGGCGGCACGGGCAGCACCCGCTTCGAGGGGATCGGCCACGCCCTGGCCGCGCAGCCGTTCACCAACGTGCTGGCGAGCCTCGGCTTCCTGATGCTGATCGCGGCCTTCGGCTTCAAGATGAGCATCGCACCTTTCCACGCCTGGTCGCCCGACGCCTACCAGGGAGCGCCGTCGCCCTTCGTGGCCTTCCTCTCCGTGGCGCCCAAGGTGGCGAGCGCCCTGGTGCTCTACCGGCTCCTCGACGCCATCGTGCAGGGGGGTACTGCGCCGAACGCAACCAAGTGGTCCACCGTCGTGGCCATCCTCTCGGTGGCCTCGATGGTGGTGGGCAACTTCCTGGCCCTGGTGCAGCGGGACATCAAGCGCATGCTGGCCTATTCGGGTGTGGCCCACATGGGCTACCTGCTGCTGGCGCTGGTGGTGATGGACAGGGCATCGCTGATGCCCGTCCTGGTCTACCTGCTGGCCTACGTGCTGATGAACGCCGGCGCCTTCACGGTCGTCTCGCTGCTTTACAGCCGGCCGGGCGAGCAACATCTGATCTCTGACCTGGGCGGCTGGGGCTACCGCTATCCGCTGCTGGGCGGCTGTCTCGCGGTCTGCATGCTGTCGCTGGGCGGCATTCCCCCCACCCTGGGCTTCCTCGGCAAATTAGTGGTGTTCCTCAACGCCGTGGGCGATGGCCGGGTGGGCCTCGCGGTGACCGGCGTGCTAGTGAGCCTCGTCGGCGTCTTCTACTATCTACGGGTCGTTTATTACCTTTACATGAAGCCGGAGACGCGTCAGCCCGAAGGCTTGCTCATCGACGTCTGGGGCCGCGCCGCGGCCGTGCTGGCCGCCCTGGGCACCCTGGCGCTCGGTCTCTGGCCAACGGGTCTACTCCATTGGCTGATCGCAGCGACCGCCGTGAAGTAGGCGAGCAGGAAGAGGTCTCCCCTCTCACCCTCAACCGGCTCTCGTTCTACCTGCGCTGCCTGCGCCATCTCCAGGAGCAGGACATCAAGCGGATCTCCTCGCAGGAGATGGCGCAGCAGTACCACCTCTCGGCCACTCAGATCCGCAAGGACCTCGCGCAATTCGGCGAGTTCGGCATCCGTGGCGTCGGCTACGACGTCGACGCCCTGGCCGATCACCTGAACTCCCTGCTGGGCTTGAACCGCCAGCACGCCATGGTCATCGTCGGCATGGGGAATCTCGGAAGCGCTCTCGCCCAATATCTAGGCTTCAACTATGGAGCCTTCCACGTCGTGGCCGCGGTGGACAACGACCCCAGGAAGATCGGCCGTCGCGTGGCGAACCTGATGATCCGCCCCGCCGCGGACCTCGCCGAAGTCGTCCGAGCCTCCAGCGCCGAGATCGGAGTCCTCGCCGTCCCCGCCGAAGCCGCCCAGGAGAACTACGACGCCCTGGCCGCCGCCGGCATCAAGGGAGTCCTCAACTTCGCCCCCATCCGCCTCAAGCGCCTCCCCGGCGTGCCTTTGAAGAACGTGGACCTGCGGATCAATCTGGAGGAGTTGGCGTTCTTTCTGCGGTAGAAACCCCTTGAGACCACTGACAAGGCGTCACCTCCCCCTCAACCACCACCGTTGCCCCCCACTGTAGAGACGCCCCGTTTCCGGGGGGAACCGACTTTGGGATAGGTAGTGGTGATGCCTTTCCGGACCAACAGGGCCACGAAATTCGGCAATCATTGAGGGACATGGCCGACCTCCTGTATAGAAACCGGTATCGGGTTCCCTCCTCCCGGCTGCCCGGATGGGAATACGGACGCGACGGCGCTTACTGCGTAACGATCTGCACCCGGAATCGGGTGTGCAGCTTTGGCGAGGTCCGGGAAGGGCGGGTGGGCCTGTCGCCCTCGGGGAAGATTGTGGCTGAGGAATGGGAGAAGACGCCGAAGATCCGCCCCTACATGACCCTGGACGCCTGGGTCGTGATGCCCAACCATTTTCATGGCATCCTGCTGATCGATCCGCCGCGTCTGGATGGGCGTCCTCGACCGCTGGGAGAGATCATCGGGAAGTTCAAGGGCGTTTGTACGCATCGCATTCGGGCCGGAGGATCGCCCGACTTCGATTGATCTCTGCGATCACTGTACGGAAGGGAATCTCCTTCGTTGGGGAGAAGGTGAACGGTTCGACGCTCCCGGTGGGCACGGTAGCCGCGTTCACCTCGAGGAGCCGAATCGATCCCTCTTGAGACTCCTCGTCGTCCATCACAATCCGGTAGACTTCACAAAGCTCAGGCTCGACCCCGAAGTGCCACTGGATAAGGCGACGGGCAGCGGCGGCCTTGGTAATCAACCGGCCTTCTCCTTGGAGTGGATCGGCAGGACGACGGTGAAGTAGGTACGCCCTTCGTCAAACTCAAAGCGGGGTTCCGGCGAGCCGTTAGCCGCCATGGCTTGGAAGATCTTCGGCACTCCGGTACTGCGTGTCTCGGCGAGCTTCAGCTCTTTGAGTAACTCGCCGATTCGGCGGTTGCGGGCCGGAACTTGGGGAATGCGCCGGCCTGGTGCGAAATCCTCTAGCTTCAGTCCCGGCACAGGGCCAGGATAGCTCGTCACGACCATCTCATTGGGATAGAGATACACTTTGGTTGGCTCGTTAACTCGATAGTCGCGGTGGTGAACGCCGTTTACCACCGCCTCCTCGAACGCGGCCAAAGGATAGGCTGCCCACGTCGAAGCCTCTGGACGATCTGGATGCTTGCGCACGAACTGCCCGACTAGATTGCGGAGGTAGCCGAGACAGTCTCGTACCTGGCGATGAAGCGGGCCCCGGAAAATGCGTTCCTCCAGGACGTCGCCCCCTGCATCGTCCTGAAACCGGACAACATCGATGCGAGCGCCAGGAAAGAGACGATCCGGAGCGTCGCTGAAGAAAAGAAGAGCGACGTTGCGTGGCACTTCATGACCATTCATGCGATACAGCAGCCGCATCGCACGGTACATCTCCTGATCGTCCAGCTCGTCGATGAGAGCACTCCCTACCTCCCGGAGGAACTCGCGGACGAGGGTGGAACGCAGGTCATAGATTCCCAAGTTCGGGGCAGGCTGGTCATCGAAGGGGACCCAGCGCGCCATCTGAAGCAACTCTGTCAGGACCGGGCCCCTCGCCTCCACGGTCTCAGCACCTAGGCGAATCCAAAAGCGGCGGTCGCCTCCTCGTTCTCCAGGCAAACTGTGGGGACGATTGAGGCTGGCATGCGCCCAGATCACGAGAAGGTGGCGACCGTCCATCACCTCGTGGGAAAGGGTTGGCTGGTAGACCGGGTCCAGTCTCTGACAGTTGCCCCGAATCCAGCGTTGGATTCGTTCCAGCTGCGAAGGGTCCAGTCCCTTTGGAGGTAACTGGGCGACACCGGCACGCTCCTCGACGCCAAGGACGATATAGCCGCCGTTGACGTTGTAGAAGTCATTGGCGAAGGCACAGATCGTTTCCAGCACCTGCTGAGCGGTCGGCCCCTCGTTCCAAACGCTCTTGAATTCGACACGAGCTGCCTCGACTCCCCGGTAGTACAGGAGATCCTGAATGGAGATGGGCAGTGCGCCTGCTGGAACCGCGTCTTCAGTCGCCATGAATGCGTATGCTCTCCCTGCGATATGCCCAGACAGCTCGGGCACATCGGGGATTGTCCCACATACAGACTGCTCATGGCTTGTACGGACGGCGGGAGGGCGGCACCTTAGTCGAACTCGCGCCGGGCCGGCATCTGCTCCGGTCCCACGCGGCCGGCCTGGATCTCGGCCTTGAAGTAGTTCTCTCCCTTCACCGGCGCGCCGGCCATGCGGCGCAGCATGGCGATCTGGCCGATGTGCGTCAGGGCGTCGGCGACCGGTCCCTGGAACAGCTTTTCGGCCGAGAAGCCGAGGGTGGTGTCCGAAGCCAGGGCGGCGTCGAACCGTTGCAGGCCCGCGAAAAAACGTGCCACCTCCTTGTCCCAGGAGCCCGGCGGCAGGTTGCTCCAGGTGTTCTGGCCGCCGGCCAGGGCGCAGGCCCAGTCGAAGAGATCGCCGACGTGGGCCAGGATCTCCAACGGCGTGCGGCTCGTCTCGCCGGGCTTGAAGGAGGCGAAGCTCGCCGGAGCGTCACGTAGCGCCTTGCCGCCGCGATAGGCCAGCGTGGCCAAGGTGTGCCGCAGGAATTGGCGCTCGGCTTCTGGATGATCGGGGAGATTGTGGTGATCGCTCATTGAGCCTCGTGTCTCGAGGAGCACGGATCTCTACCAGTCGATTCCGCTCTGCCCCATCTCCTGCAACGCCCGGCTGGCAGCCAGAAACGGGTTGGGCTCGCGGAAGAAAAGGGGAACGCCACCGGCCACCGCGGCCGGATGGCCATGCTCGGCCGTGCGAACTCTCGTCTGCCAGGTGCCGGCCTGCGTCGCCGCCGCTTCGATCCCGCTCGCGTCGAACAGATCTCTCGCCACCTTGCCCCAGAGCATGAAGACGACGTGGCCTGCCGGGCGGGTCGCGACATGCTGGAGGATCGCCCGCACGATCGGCTGCCAGAGCGGGATGTGCCCCCGGAGCTGCTGAGCCGAGCCGCCCCTCTCGAAGCGGCTCAGGGTGAGCCCCGAGTTGAGGAAGATGACGCCCTGCCGCTGCCAGCCGTCGAAGATCGTGGACGGCGACGGGAGCTTCAAGGTGGCGCTCGCCAGGTCGCTCGTCAACCGGGCCCAGGCCTGAGCCGCGTGGGCGGGGTCGGTGTAGTCCCGGTTCCCCGTGCGTGCCGCGGCCACCGAGGGGATGATCCGCTCCAGGCTGTCGGAGATCAGCCTGGGGTCGGAGAGCCATTCCGTCAGGTTGCCCTGCTCGAAGGCGCGGCCGGTGGCCCAGGAGACGTTGGGATAGGGGTCCTGCCCGATGACCACGGCGCGCACGGCCTCGGGATCGACGCCGTCCAGGGCACGGAAGATGTGCGCGTTCGGAGGCGCGCCGGGGATGGTCTTGCCCTTGAGGGTCGGGAAGATGGGCTCCCAGCTCTCGTGCTCGAGAGCCGGATCGACCGCGGCGAAATCGGGTTCGACGCCGGCGAGAGCGGTCCGCCAGCCCGGATCGAGATCCTCTCTCCAGCTCTCGAGCATCTCTTCCAGGGCCCGCCGCAGCGCGATCGGCATTGGTGATCCTCCGTGGTCCTACGGTAGCAGGTCCGAGGTGAGCTTGCCGGTCACCACCAGGCTGAAGCCCTGACTTTCGTAGAGCGTGTTGTAGGCCAGAATCTGGATCTGGTATTCGCCAGCCTCGGGTTCTTGCACGATCACCTGCTGGAGATTGTTGAAGTGGTCGGACTTCTGGCCGGGGACGCGGACCAGCTTCGGATTGCCCGCCTGACGCTTGCCGGAGGGCGGGACGACGACCAGGTCGAGACTCTGCTGCAGGCCGTGGTCCGGCCGGTCCGTCCAGGCGAGCGTCACGCGCAGCGGCAGCCCGGCCTCGAGCTGGACCGTTCGCCGCCAAACCGCCCGCTCCGCGATCTCCCGCTTGAGCGCCTCGTCCGAGCCGCGGTCCACGTCGGCGAAGACGAGCTTCAAGCCCCGGGGATCGTCCGGCACCGGCAGCGTCGTACGCAGATCGAGACGGCCGAAACCCTGATGAAAGTTGGGCTCCCCCACGCTCCCGTCGACGACCAGCTCGTTCGGAATCCACACCGCTCCATTGACCAGCGTCGCCTTGAGCAGAGCGGCCGAAGGCTGGTGGTCACGCGCGTCGACGTAGTACTGGCGGACGATCGCCGCGGCGCCGGCCACCACGGGAGTGGCCATGCTGGTGCCCGAGAGGAAGGCGTAGTGACCGTCGAACTTGTCGAGAACATGGGTGGGATCGCTCGCCGCGCTGCGCGCCGAGAGCACCACCGTGCCCGGAGCCATGATCTCGGGCTTGATGCGGTTATCGTCCGTCGGACCGCGGCTGCTGAAGGCCGCAACGACATCAACGTTGCCGCAGACCGGCTCGTCCGCGGCCCTTGGGTTTTGGGGACCGTTTGGAAACTCCTTCCATAGCTTCCCCTGAAAGGGTCCATCGTCGCGTGGCGAGCAGCTGGCACCCACGGTCAGCACGTTCTTGGCCGCGGCCGGCGATTGCAACGAACCCAGGGCGATGCGCCCCAGCTCGTCGACTTCCCCGTCTTCGGGCTGGGTTCCCCGGTTTCCCGCCGCGAAGAGGATCAGGCAGTCGGGGTGGTTGTAGACGAACTCGTCGACCTCGTAGCTGTCGAGCGTATAAAGGCCTCCGGCCAGGACTCCCCAGCTATTGCTGTGGATGCGGGCTCCGAGGTCGTAGGCCTCCTGGAAGAGATCCCCCAGGTTGATCGGAAGGCCCGTGAGCTTGCCCCGCGCGTCCGCCAGGGTTTGCACGATCAGCTTCGCACCCGGAGCCATGCCCAGGATCTCCTGGCCGGAGGCCGTTCCGTCCCCCGCGATGGTGGCGCAGACGTGGGTGCCATGGCCCACGGGATCGTTGGGCTCCCCGGGATCCACGCGATGGATCACCTTCTCGAAGCGGTTCTTCACGTCCGGGTGGTCTTCGTCGACTCCGCCATCCGCCACCGCCACGAGCACGCCCGATCCGTTCCATGGATAGGGAGCGCCATCCGCCGGTGGGTTGATCCCGATCGCCTTGCGGGCGAAGGTGTTGGACAGCTCGGCGAATTGGAAGGGATCGACCGACGATACCTGCGGCAGCTTCGCGAGCTCGGCGACGATCGGCGAGCCCTCCTCGCAGTCGAAGCGGATCCGCCGGCGGCCCACGACGACACCAGTGGCCCGTGGATCTCTCTCGAGCGCCGCGGCCACGGCCGGAATGTCCTCCGGCCTGTGACAACGCAGCTCGTAGGTGGTTTTCTCCGCGGCGACGGGGGCGGCGGGCGCCATGCCGATCACCTGGGCCGCCGGCCGTTTCGCCGCCTGGCTCTTCGCATCGGTCTTCTGCAGATTGCGGATCGCATTGAGCCGCCGCAGGGAGTGAGTGGGGCTGTAGAGGACGGCGCGCACGACGAAGCTCAGATCCTCCACCTGGGAATGCTGAGCCGCGCTGAGCCGCGCCTTATAGGCATACTCCGGCACGTAGGCGCCAAGCTCGACGTCGAGGGCATCGAGCTTCTCCTTCCAGGCATCCCGGATGGGCCCTTTGAGCTGGATCATGTAGACGCTCTCGGCGCCGTCGCCGGCCTCCTGGATGGGCGAGCGCTCCCCTGGCTCTTCGTCCGCGGCGGCGAGAAGCTCCCGGGCGTCCACGTCGTCCTGCTTGCCGGGATCGAGCCACGAGAGGTCCGGGATGGAAGGCACCTCATCCACGGACATCCCCCGCCCCTCCAGGGTCTGGACGTCGGCCTTGTCTCCCGCTCCGTAGACGTACATGCCGCTGCGGGTGACGGGACCATGCTTCGTGAGAACTTCTTCCGCGGCAGCCTGCTCCTCGGTGGAGAGGCATTGGACGATGACGTTGCGGACAGCCATGACGACGAGCCTCCTTCAGGGCGTCTCGTAGAACGCGCGGAGCCGCCGCAGAGCGGGCGGCAGGTGCCCGATGGACTCCAAGCGGTCGAAGTAGTCGCGATCGTCGATGACGGTCGGCGGATCGAGGGGAATGGACTCCGGCAGCTCGGCCGCGGCCGCGAGCTCCGCCTCGCCGGGATCGCCGGGCGGAAAGTCGTCGTTGTCGAGCAGCAGCCCGCCGCCGTCGTCAGCCGAGCTCAGGCTGAAGGGCGCCGCGGCCAGCTCGGCCTCGATGGCGTGCAGGTGCGACGTCGCATGCGTCAACTGGGCGAGGGCCGCCGCGAAAGTAAGGTTTTTGAGCCGTGAATGGGGATGCGCAAGCCAGAGCTGCTTGGCCCGCCCGCCGACGGTGAGATCCTCACGCTGGCCGTCGGACGGCGGGTACTGCCCCATCAGCCCGGCGTCGCCGTGACGCGGATAGCCGGCGATCACCACCAGCCGCACGTTGCGCTCCGTGGCCCGCAGCAGGTTCTCGTAGGGGTCGGCCACCAGGGTGTCGGTCACCAGCAAGTCGGCGTACTTGCCCTTCTCAATCGTGCCCAGGGCGTCCCCCCAGCCCACGGCGCGGGCGGCATTGCGGGTCACGGCCGCGCAGAGGTCCTTGGGCGTCAGGGCCGCGCCATCGGCCTGCACCGATAGCCAGGCGACCTTCAGCTCCTCCAGCAGGTTCTTGCTGCCGCTGGGGGTCCAGTCACAGCCGAGGGCGAAGGGGATGTGCTCGAGGCGGCGGGAGTCGATCGTCTTGCCGTAGAGCAGCATGTTGCTCAGCGGCGACCAGACGACCTTGCCGCCTTTGCCGGAGAGGTTGTCGAGGTCCGTCGCCTCCAGGGCCAGACAGTGAATGGCCACCAGCGACTTCTCCAGCAGGTTGTTGCTCACCAGGTCCACATAGAACTGCCGCGTCGGCGCATCGATGCCTTCGCAGAGGTGATAGAAGTACGCGGTCTTCGACTCCAGGGACCGGCGGAAGCTTTCCACCTCTCCGGGCTTGGCCGCTTCGAGGTTGGGGATACGGCTCCCCGACTCCGGCAGCCTGGGGTCGTCCGTGTTCTCGAAGTTCCTCACCGCTCCCGTATAGAAGGGCGTCGAGGAGCCGAAACGCGAACGCATGCCCTGGACAGACGTGGTGCCACCCAGAAGGACCTTGGTCTCGACGTAGCGGACGATGGCCTTGACCGTCTCGACGTCCGCCGCCAGCACGCCGAGGGGCATGGTGACGTTCTCGCGATAGCCCGTGTTGCGCTGCCACTGGTCGCGGTTCTTGAAGGCGCGCGGCACCTGCCAAAGGGAGGCCACGTTGTAGACCAGGTGGTTGTGCAGGTCGAGCAGGCCGGGATAGATCGTGCCCCCGGTGTCGAGCACGGGAGCGCCGGCAAAGCCGGCGGGCGGCGGATCTCCCTGGCGGGCCACGGCCACGATCTCCCCGTGCCGCAGGTAGAGGACACCGTCCTCGATCACTTCGCCGTCCTCCTTGAGGGTGACGACGCGCCCCCGCACGACGAGGGCCGGCGCTTCGGGATCGTCCACGTCGAGCAGCGCGGGCTCGTCCACCGCCGCCAAGGCGGCTTCGGGCGCCGCTCCCACCGGGCTCCCCGGGGCGGGCGCGGCCAGGAAGTCGCCCAGCAGGCGCTCCTGCTCGTCGTTCTCCCGCTCGACCTCCCCCTTCTCCACACCTTCCGCCGCGGCGAGCGCAGGCGCCTCGCCGGCCGCCAGGGGCCGAAGCTCGGCTTCGTAATCGCACGGCCCGATGCGATAGAGGGCGTTGGAGCAGAAGACGCAGCCGCCCCGCGGCCGGGCGAGATGCCCGGTCGCCGGATTGAAGGCGAGCCGCCCGGCCGCCACCTCGGCGGCCAGGATGTCGATCACCGGCCCCTTGAACTGCTGGAACTCCTGCGGGTTCGCCGAGGCGTGCGGCAGGAAGACCACGCGGGCCGACAGCGGCGAGCCGTCGGCGGCCGTGCCATAACCCAGCCGGATCTCCCGCGGCAGCAGGTCCTCCAGGGCTTCGCCAGGCTGGGGCGCGCCGGCCGTGAACTTGCCGCTCATCGCCGTGATGAACTCCCGCCCGGTCGACTCGCTGAAGACCAGCAACACCGCCGGCAGGCTCTGGAAGAGCTGGCGCAGGAAGTATTTTCGCTCGTGGAAACACTCGCCGACGATGCCCCGCATCCGCTCCTGCCCCATCACCGGCATCTCGGGGTTCTTGGAGTCCTTCTTGATCACCCACTTGGCCGACGGGCAGGCCACCATGTTGGCGTAGGCCAGGTCCTCTCCCACCACCAGCTTGTGGCCGGCCCACCCCTGCTTGGCGGCGAGGCCGTCGAGCAGGCTCTGGTAGGCCTTGTACATGGTCAGCGGCGCCAGCTCGACGGGGATGGCCGTGCCGCGCGGCGCCAGCGGCGTGGGGTCGGACGGCGAGTCGTCGCGGCCGGCGAGCAGCTCGCCGTACTTCTCCTTGGGGATCTGGAGCTTGGAGATGCTGCGGTAGCGGAAGTAGTGGGCGTACTGGAGGAAGTCGTCGAACAGGGGATTGACGGCGCTCCGGGTGGCCGGCCAGTAGCCCGGCAGATTAGGATTGATGCCCACCGAGAGGATCGGCGCCTTGCGGCAGCCGGAGAGGATTTCGGGCACCAGGGCGGTCTTGTCCACGTAGACCGCCGGCTGCTGGATGCCCGGCGCGGCCGGCGGGCCGGCCGTGCCGTAGTCATAGCTGTGATAGCTCCCCCACTCGCCGAAGTAGGCGCAGGGGTGCGGCGTGGCCGCCGACTCGTAGACGCGGCGCATCGCCTGGCAGGGCATGACCTCCAGGGCGAGCTGCACCTCGGTGGGCAGGTTGAGCACTTTGAGCGCGGCCATGGAGTGCACCTTAGGCGTCGGCGATCATCGCCCAGGTGGCGATGGCGCTGTTGACGCTCGTCCAGTAGCCGTAGGTCTCGTAGTACCAGACGGCCCAATGAGCCTGCATGTTCAGGGCGCGGGGCGTGCTCGGCAGGTCGCCGTTGATCTGCGGGTCCGAGGCATTGCGGATGACCAGCCAGCGGGGAGCCGGCTGGTTCGCCTGCTTCAGCTCGTCGACCACCATCCCCAGCACGGCATCGCCCATCTCGACGCCACACCCCTCGAGCTCCAGGTGGTTGGCCGAGGTGCCGAACTCGAAGGAGTCGGTGGTGAGGATGGGGAGGAACTTTTCGAAGTCGCGCCCGTCGATCTTGAAGTCCGGATTGTTCTTGATCCCGGGGATCAGCGGGCCGGGGAACGCGTAGGCCTTGGTGGGCGGTCCGAAATCGGGCTCCTGCAGCCTGTCCTTGTGCAGGGCGAGCAGCGGCTTGGCGGCCTCCAGCCGGCTGGTGGGAAGGGGAAAATCACTGACGTACTTCTTGGCCTTGAACGGCTCGTTCTTGAACTCCTGGTTGAGCCGGAACTTCGCCGCCCGGGTGATCATCACGTCACCCAATTGATGATCGCCGAACGTGGCGCCCGCCGTGCCCACCGTGATGAAGAGCTTGGGCTGGACCTCGGCGATCATCTGCCGGAACAGGTCGGCCACCGGCAGGGTCGCGGTGCCGTCGCCGGTGCGCACGCCGTCCTGGTTGAGGTGGAGCTCGGACTTGAAGCAAAGCACGGACTGGTTGCCGATCCGGGTCGGGAAGTAGCTGCCCAGGCGTTTGGCCTGAAGGGACGGGGCACCGCTACGGATCTGGGGGCGGTACTTCTCGTTGAAGAAGCGGTCGTAGCGGTACCAGTTGTTCCGCGAGAACCCAGGCGTCAGCGTATCGGCCAGGGCCTCGACCTCGGCCACCGTCCAGGTGACGGCCAGCACGTCCGCCCGCGGCAGCGGATCGGAAGTATGCGGCTCGACGGCGAGCTGCTTCGGCTGCGGGGCGAGACCCGCCGGCCAGGGCAGGCCGAGGTCCGCCAGAGGCGCGGCCTCGGGCTCGACCTGCCGCGGACCCAGGTCGGCCGCCGTCAGGCCGAAGTCGATTTTTCTGCGGGCGCTCTCGATCGGGTCGCTCTCCGGCTTCGGGATGTTGGGCATGGGGCTCCTCCCAGAAGGGACTCTGCGCGCCTCACCGGAAACGTCGCAGGGTGAGGTGCTTGAAAGTGATGTGATTGGCGACGATCGGCATGAACTCCGACGGTTTCAGCTCGCTCTCCTGGCGCCAGCGCTTGCCGACGCAACGCAGGTAGACCAGGGGATTCAGCGAGTCGTTGCGGGCGACGCCGACGCACACCCAGTCCGTGGCGTCCACGGCGTTGCGGTAGTAGGCCGCGAAGTACGGGCCGCGGCGGTCGAGACGCAGACGGCCACCGCGGGGCTTCTTGCCGTCGCCCACCGGCCGGCCATACCGATTGTTGTCGTATTCGGTACCCAGGTTCCAGTTGATCCGGTACCCATCGTCCTCGTCGTGCTCGACGCCGACGAAGGGCGGCGCGCCGTGGGGATCGAAACAGCTGTCCTTGTCGCGGAACGACTTCGGCGGCTCGGGATGATGGGCGCCGGGATCGACGTTGATCACCGCCATCTCCAGCATGGTTGCCTGGCTGACGGTCTCGGTGGTGTACTCGACCTCGGCCGAGAAGTCGCCGGCGATCCCTGCCAGCAGTCCCAGGCCGCCCCCGGAATAGAACGGCCAATCCTTCGCCGTGTACATCTGGTGGACTTCGAGGTCGCCGAGCCGCCGCTCGACCTCATTGCTCGCCGGAAAGGGCGGCAGCGGGCCGTCGTAGGGGCGGATCTGCAGATGGACGCCGTCCTTCTGGAAGACGTGCCCGTAGGAGTTCGCCTTGGCGTAGCCCAGGGCGAAACGGCGGGTGTCCACGGTCTCGCCCGCGAACGGCTCGTCGATCCAGGTTTCGATCGTCCGCACGGAAGGCGCCACGTCCAGCATGGAGGCGGTCGAAAGCGACCAGACGAACGCCTTGCCGCGCAGCGCCGTGTGCTCCGCCTGGGTGAAGACCCCGGTTTCGCCCTCCGGACGGAGGGCGGCGCCGACCTTGAGCCCACGTTCGGCGTGGAGCTGCTCCAGCCGCCGGCCGAAGTCGGTGAGCTCCCCATCTCCCCCCAGAACGGTGCCGAGACCGGTCACCAGACCGTCGGCCCCGAGGTCGAGCAGGAGCTGGATCTGACCCTCAGGATCGAGGTCGCCACCACAGACGGCGAGGCGCAGGTCGGGCGCGAGCCGCCGGGCGAGACGAAGGTTCTCGGGATCCTGCGAGCAGACCACGGCGGTACCGGCGAGGCCCCGGACGAGCAAGGCGTCCACCGCTCCACGGACGAGCTGGTCACGCCGCTCCTCGTCCGGCGAGGACTCGTGCCGCAGCTCGATCAGCAGCTCGATTCCGGTGGGCAACAGGTCCAGCAGCTCGGGGAGGGTCTCCGCGGCGAGCGGCCGCTTGCCGTGGTAGTAGACGAAGTCCGTGGCCCCGCGAGGTTTGAAGGTGGTGGAGACGTCGCGGGCCAGCAGCTGCTCCAGGGTGAGGTCGAGAAGCTTGCCACTCTCCCCCGTAAGGCGGTCGGTCGTCGCGTCGTGTGCGACGGCCAGCATGCCGTCCTGGGTGAGCTGGACCTCGATCTCCAGCACGCCGGCGCCGGCCACGTAGGCCGAGAGCAGGGCGATGCGTGTGTTCTCCGGCGCGTGGAGCCGGTTGCCTCGATGCGCAGCGATCTTCACGCCGTCACCCCCCCGGCCGCCACCTTCTCGCAGACGCGGTAGGCATTGGCGATCTGCGTCAGGGTGGGATTGGAAGCCCCGGCCGTGGGCATGAAGGAGGAGTCGAGCACGAACAGCCCGCGCACGGTGTGCGACTGGCAATCGGCGTCCAGCACCGAGGCGCCGGGGTCCACGCCCGCCCGCAGCGTGCCATGGTTGTGCCCATACCCCGGATTCTCCGGCTTCTGGGGATCGAAGCGGCGAATCTCGCCGCCGGCGTCGGCCATCACCTGGCAGACCTTTTCGAGGGCGTACTTCGAGAGGTCCACGTCATATTGCGGATGGATGTAGTGAACGCGGGCGGCCGGCAGGCCCCAGGGGTCCTTCTCGACGTCGTCGAGCTCCACCCGGTTGTCGTACATCGACAGCGTCTCGCCGGTGAAGGAGAACGACACGCCGCCCTGGTTGCGCAGCTCCACCAGGCGCTCCACCAGGTCGCTCCCCCACGGCTCCTTGGTCCGGTGCGGCTCATAGCCCGTGGCGCGCAGGGTCTTGATCGGCGGCGCCACGGTGAGCGGATCGTAGATGGAAAATTTCCCACCCTTGGTGAGGTAGGTGGCGGGGTCCTTGATGACATAGAGGTCGCGGAGCTGGAGACTGCCGAGCGACGTGCGCGGCTGAAAGAGACGCTCCGGCCCCTCGTCCCACACCGGCTGCCCCTTGAAGGTCAGCTCCGCGCTCCCCTTGGTGTGATAGGTCAGATAGTGGCCCACCATCTTGTTGGGGTCCGGAACTCCCGAGAGGAGGAACAGCCGGGACGACTCGATGGCCTGGATGGAAACGAAGACCAGGGGAGCCGTGAGCACCTGCTCCGCACCGCCCGGCTCGGTCTTGTAGGCAATCCCCCGCACGCGGCCGTTCTCGTGCACCACGCGGGTGACGCAGTGGCCCGGCCGCAGATCGCAGCGCCCGGTGCCCAGGGCCCGGGCGAGCACCGTGTTGGTGCTGCTCGCGCGATCGTTGACGGCGCAGCCGAAGCCCTGGCAGTAGCCGCAGAAGGGGCATCCCGGACGGCTGTCGAAAGTGCGGGAGTTGATGCCGCGAGGCGAGAGGTAGGGCTTCATTCCCGCCTTGCCAAAGGCCCACTGCAGGAACGGCGTCGCGGCGTGCGGGCGAATGGGCCGCATCGGGTATTCGTAGCCCGGCCGCGTGGGCTCCTGACGGTCGTTCTGGTTCGCCTTGCCGGAGACCCCCCACTCGTGCTCCGCCCGCTCGAACCAGGGCTGGAATTCGTCGTAGGTCCAGGGCCAGTTCACCATTGAGGCGCCGTTGGGTACCTCCTTGATGACGTCGAGCACCGCGAAGTCCTCGGCGGTGTAGCGCGGCAGGTTCGCCTCCCAGAGCATGGTGGAGCCGCCCACCATGTTGCCGATCCACCACCGCTGCACCCGCTGCCGCTTGCCCGCCGAGTCGATGTAGACGTTGACGTCGTCCATCCCTGGGGTGAGCGCCCGGTGCTCCAAAAAGTGCAGCTCGTCGTAGGGGAGGAAGTCTCCAGGGCCGCGGGCGTGCCCCTTCTCCATCACCACGACGTTCATTCCCCGCTGAGTGAGCACGTGGGCCGCGGTACCACCGCCCGCTCCACTGCCGACCACGATCGCATCCGGCTGGTCGATCCTCACAGCACCTCCTCCGGCTCCTGGAGCACCCCGAGCCAGCGCCACATGATGCGATTCTCATTTCCGCCCCAACGCGGATCGGCGAAGCACCCCTGGATGCAGTGGCGCCAGAAGGTCTTGAAAAGGGTCTGCTGCGTCAGCCCGGGAGGCAGGGTCAGCGGGTCGAGCTTGCCCTGCTCCAGTTGCTGCAGCAGGGCCGTCATCTCCGCATCCGTCAACTCCGCGAGCGCCTTGGCGTGCGCCTGCCGGCTGTAGCCGTCGAGCGCCGCCAGAGCGGCCTGGTAGAGCGGCCGCCAGGCCGGGATTTCGTCGTAGACCGCGGCGTCCATGGCCAGCAGCCGGCTGACGAAGCGGGCGGCACGGGCGTCGGTGGCGCCGGGGATGCGGCGTCCCGGGTCACGCGGCAGGATCTGAGCGAAGATCGCCTCCAACTGCTTCTCCTCAGCCTCCGTGAGGAAACCGGACACCGGCATGACGTAGGGCCAGGCGATAGGTGCGTCGATGATCGTCTCCATGGTCTCCTCAGTCCGCGAGCTCGGCTTCCAGCTCGGCGATCACGGCGAGATAGAGAGTGAGGTCGGCCGGTCCGATGCGGCCGATCAAGTCGCAGATGAGCGCGTCGTCCTCATCGGTCAGCAGGTCGCCCAAGGTCTTGAACAGCTCGTCGTCCTCCTTGCGCCCGTGCTCCTTGTAAAGCTCGGTGAAGCCCGCGAGACAGTGGCCGAAGTCACCGAAAGCCTTGAGGTCCCCGGCGCGGATGCGCCGCAGGGCAATGTCCATGCCAGTGAAGTAGGTGCGTCCCTGGTCGTGCTCGATGGCCACGAAGGCGCAGTCCTGCGGCTTGAGGCCACGCATCAGGCCGAAGGGAAGGAGCACCTCCTCCTCCTTGCGGTGGTGGAAGGGATCGATGAAATTCCTGGTCAGCCAGACCAGCAGGCCCATGGCCCGCAACAGCTTCGGGTCCTGGGCCGCGGCCTCCGCAGGGGTGGTCTTGAGCTTGTCGGCGATCTTGAAACCGCCGCCCACGATCCGCTTGCCGATCAGGTGGTCTTCCTCCAGGATCACCTCGGCCAGGCGGCCGCTCGACTTCTCCCCCGGGACCTGGCGCTGAATCGGTTTATGGAGAAACTCGCGGCCCGGCGGGAACGGCTTGAGCACCGTGCGCATGCCGGCCTTCTGCGCCCCGATCACCTCGATCAGATTTTCGCCGACGAAAAGGCAGCGGTCGGGCGCCAGCCCCATCTGCCGGGCGGCGAAGGCGTAGATCTCGGCCTTGGGCTTGTCGGCCCCCGCGTCGTGATTGGTCACCCAGCCCCGCGGATCGAGGTAGTCCCAGATCCCCGCCTCCTTGACCATCGTCTTGCCGTCCTCGGCGCTGACGTTCTCCGGCAGGTTGGTGATGAGACCGATCCGCAGTCCCACAACCTGCTTCATGGCCTCCAGCAACTGTTCCGTAGTGGGTCTGTACTTGACGAGGTGGCCCTTGCGATCGACCACTCCCAGGGTATCCCGGATGTCGAAGAAGATCGCTTCGACCGGGTTTCCGTCCTGCGTCGTTGGCGCGTTCGGTTCCATCGCGACCCTCCGCGAATCGCCCGGGCTCCGGAACGGAGCGAGCGGGCTTTTATCGGTACATGATGATTATTATAACCTGCCTTTTAGAAGTTGCAATCCCTACTGCTCAGACACGCCTGGTTATTCCCTTATCGCCATGATATTGGGCGATGACGTCTCGTAGCCCATGGACTTACTTTCCAATCAGCAGCGCCGGAATCATCCATTGAAATATGTACGCTTGGAGGAGAACAAGGATTCCGACCAGGGCGGCGAGCACGATGCTGTGCCAGAAGACATAGCGCAGGATCTCGCCCTCCTTGCCCTGCTGACCGGTTGCCGCGCCGGCGACGACGATGCTCTGGGCGTCGATCATCTTCCCCATCACGCCGCCGCTGCTGTTGGCGCCACAGGCCAGGATGGGGCTCAATCCCAACTTTTCGGCGCTGATCCGCTGGAGCCCGCCGAACAGGACGTTCGACGAGGTGTCGCTGCCGGTGAGCGCCACTCCGAGCCAGCCCAGGAGCGGCGAGAAGAAGGGGAAGAGCACCCCGGTCGAAGCGAAGGCGAGCCCCATCGTCGCGTCCAGCCCGGCGTAGCGGGAAGTGAAGCCCAGGGCCATCATGGCGGCGATGGTCACCAGCGACCTCCTCACACGCAAGAACGTCCCGCCCAGGATCACGGCCTTGTCGAGCCCGGGGACGGGGATGTTGAAAACCGAAATTCCGTGCAGGAAGTTCTCATGGCCCTCGGCGCCACCGTTCAAGATAGCCTTGGACGCCGGGGGCGAGCTTCGCCGGCATGCCATAGGCCAGAGTCGCGATCCCGAGGGCCGTGGCAAGTCCCAGGAGCGCGGCCCAGTGCGCCCTCACATGGAGGAAGGCGAGGAGCCCGAGGAGGAGGACGACGGGAACGGCGGCGACGAGAGCCGAGCCGAGAATGCTGCCGTTGATCGGAGAGTACACCTGCGTCCAGGTCATCACCCAATCCTCCTTGAGCCGTCGCGCTATCGAGGGAGGATACTCCACCTCGCCCCTGAGAGAAAATAGGCTTCGGCTCCTTGCCAACGTCTATACGAGAGTCTATACTGAGCCTATGGCTATGCGCGCGAAGCTCTTTCAGAACGGCAGCAGTCAGGCGGTGCGTCTTCCCAAAGAGTGCCGCTTCCCCGGGGAACAGACGGAGGTCCTGGTGCGAAGGGAAGGAAGGCGGGTGATCTTGGAGCCTGTCGACGAGTGGCCCGCGGACTTCGTTGAGATCCTGGGATCCTGGTCAGAGCCCATCCAGCGTCCGGGGCAAAGAGCCGTGGGCAAGCTACGCGATCCGTTTCGATGAGCCTGCGCTTCATGCTCGATACCGATACCGTCAGCTTCGCTCTCCGCGGAGAAGGCGCAGTAGCAAGCCGGCTTCTCGAACAGAAGCCGTCGGCCGTCTGTATCAGCTCGATCACGCTTGCCGAGTTGGCCTTCGGAGCGGCTCACCGGAAGTCCCGCAAGCTCCACGGTTTGATCGATCGTTTCGTTTCTTCAGTCCAAGTCATACCCTTTGACGCCGCGGCGGCGTCACGGTTCGGTGAGATCGCCGCAGGCCTCGCGCACGCTGGTTGCCCCATTGGCGATTTCGACACGCTCATCGCGGCTCACGCCCTGTCCTGCGACCTCATCATGGTGACCAACAATCTCAAGCACTTCGGCATGGTTCCCGGTCTGCGCGTCGAGAACTGGCTCTGAGTGCTGAGTCTACCGCTCCCTCACCTGATCCTCGACGACCTACTTCCGCTCCGGGCGCCGTTGTGGTAGAAAATCCAAAGCTTCGTCGAGCACGCAGTTTCGCAAGGTATGGCCAGCGGGCGATTCCGCGCGATGGCATTCTCATTGGAGGACGTCCCATGAGGAGCAGCGATTCGAGCACTTGGCGCCGAGGCCGGAAGGGCATCGGCTGTTTCGCACTGACCCTCCTGGCCCTGATCTCTCCAGCCCTGGCCCGGCCGGCGGCGGCTCAGGAGCCCAGCAAGCCGGCCAACCCGGCGACTGAACCCAAAGAAGGCCCCGTCGGGAAGGTGACCGAGGAGATCACCGTGACGGCGACGTTGCGCGAGGAAAAGGTGCAGGACGTGCCGTTCTCCGTCACGGCGCCGACGGAGGAACAGTTGCGGGAACGGGGGGTCGATTCGATCGAGGGCATCGCCCAGAGCACTCCAGGCATCACCGTACAGAACCTAGGCCCCGGCCAGAGCCAGGTCGCGATCCGTGGCGTTTCCGCGGGGCAGATCGTGCGTGACCAGCCGGGTGTCAAGGAGCAGGTCGGCGTCTATCTCGACGACTCGGGCATCTCCCTTTCGTTGTTCACGCCCGATATCGACCTCTTCGACATGTCGCGCGTCGAGCTGTTGCGCGGCCCCCAGGGTACCCTGTTCGGCGCCGGCTCGGCCTCGGGGACGCTGCGCTACATCACCAACCAGCCCAAGCTGGGTCAGAGCGAGACCGTCGCCGAGCTCACCGCCACCGACATCACCGACGGCGAGGCCGGCGGCAGCGCCAAGTTCGCCGTCAATTCTCCGCTCGGCGACAAGGCGGCCCTGCGCGTCACCGGCTTCTTCAACCGCTTCGGCGGCTTCATCGACTCCGTACAACCCAATCTGTCGATCAAGAAGGACGTCAACAGCGGCGAGCGCTCCGGAGCCCGGCTGGCGCTCCGGTTCCAGCCGAACGACCGGCTGACGATCACGCCGCGAATCATCTACCAGAAAGTGAGCACCGACGGCTGGAACCGCGAGGACGCGTTCAACATCCTCGCCAACCCTTACACGACGACCCGGCCGCCGGTCACCTTGGGCGAGCGGGAACAGTTCACCCAGACCAAGGAGCCGTTCTCCGACAAGTTCCAGCTCACCGACCTCAACATCGGTTACAACTTCGGAGGCCTCTCCCTGACCTCGATCAGCTCCTACACGGATCGCGACATCCTCGTCGTCCGTGATGCGACGGCGCTGACCGCCAGCATCACCGGCGGCAGCATCGGCCTGCCGGCGAATGTCTACACGCTCACCGCGCCGCTCGACGATGCGACGACGGCGAAATTGTTTACCCAGGAGCTCCGCCTCGCCGGCAAACGGGACCGGCTGAATTGGGTCACGGGAGTCTTCTACAGCAACATGAAGCGGGACTACGGCCAGAGCCTTCTCGTCTCGGGCTTCCAAACCCTGAGCGGCATTCCCACCCAAGGCAGCTTCGGCGCGGCACGCGACGTCCTTTACTTTTCGGACCTGCACTACAAAATGAAGCAGCTCGCGCTCTTCGGCGAGACGACGTGGGCGGTCAACGACCGCCTCAGCCTGACCGGCGGCCTGCGCTACTACGACTTCAAGGAAGATCGCGTGCAGACGTTTGACGGTATCTTTGCCGATCCTGGAACGAGCAAGGGCTCGACCTCCGCCACCGGCTTCGCTCCGCGTTTCATCGCGAGCTTCGCCATTCTGGACGGCACGAAACTGAACGCCCAGGTGTCGAAGGGCTTCCGGCTCGGCGGCATCAACGATCCTCTCAACGTGCCTCTCTGCACGCCCGCGGACCTGATCACTTTCGGCGGGCGCGGTAATTGGAAAGACGAAAACGTCTGGAACTACGAGATCGGCACCAAGTCCTACCTGCGAGGGGGCCGCGGAACCTTCAACGTCGCGGCTTATTACATGGACATCAAGAACCTCCAGGCGACGGTGACCGCCGGCTCGTGCTCCTCCCGCCTGATCTTCAACGTTCCCAAGGCGCGGAGCACCGGCATCGAGCTCGAATTGGCGGCCCCGGTGAACGACCACTTCAACTTCTCCATCTCCACCAACTATGGAAAATCCGAGCTGCGGTCGACTCTGACGTCGACCGATGCGGCCGGCAACGTGCAGGTCGTCTCCGGTATCAAGGCGGGAAACCGGCTGCCGACCGTACCCGAGTTTCAGGCCTCCGCCACGGCAACCTACCAGTGGACGCTGCGGGGAAGCTGGCTCGGCTATCTGACCGGTATCTATCAATATATCGGCTCGCGTTTCACGCAGATCGGCGACCAGGCCCCGGGCTTCGGCATCGTGGACTTGAACTCGTTCGGGGCCAACACGATTGGCGGACCGTTGACCCAGAGCACCTTCAAATTCAACCCTGAGCTGCCGGCATACGAGATCGCGAATCTGCGCCTCGGCTTCCTCAACGGCCGATGGGACGTCGCGGTGTTCGTAAACAATCTGTTCGACAAGACCGCCTTGCTCGCGATCGACCAGGAGCGCGGCACCCGGGCGCGCGTGGGCTTCCTGGTGAACCAGCCTCGCACCTTCGGCGTCACGTCACGGATCAACGTCCACTGAGCTGCCTCGACGCCCCAGGGGAAAATCCCCTTGGGGCGTCTACTCCCTCAGCCGCATCGGTAAAAGCTGATCGCGCTCTCCCCATACCGTCGCACGTCCACCCGCGTCAGCGGCCCGACTTCGAGCGGCAACTCGCGACGGGAGGAGTGCTCGGCGGCGATCTCGCCATCCGGGGCGAGGAGAGGGGCGACTCCCTGAAGGAGATCCTCATAGGCGGCGAAGCCGTAGGGAGGATCGGCGAAGACGAGGTCGAACGGGCCGGCGTCCGCCAGGCGCCCGAGAGTGGCCGGCAGCGTCAGCCGGCGGATCTCCAGAGCTTTCAGGCCCACGCGGTCCGCGTTGCCCTCGATGATCTTGACAGCCCTGAGATCGGAGTCCACGGCGACGGCGGAGAGGGCTCCCCGCCCCAGCGCCTCCAGGCCCACGGCGCCGCTGCCGGCGAAGAGGTCGAGGACGCGGGCGCCGTCCAGGCGCTCCCGCCAGATCGAAAACAGGGCCTCGCGCACCCGCCCCTCCGTGGGACGCGCGCCCGGCGGCACCGCGAGCCCGCGTCCGCGCAGCTCGCCGCCCATGATGCGGACCCCCGGCTTCACCATCCCTTGGATACCAGGCTCGTGAACTGCTGCCTCACCTTGTCCTTGGGAACGTAGACCTCCAGAGGGATGTCGATCCCCCGCAGCTCGATCCCCGTCTTGTCCGAAGTGAAGGCCACGATGCGGAAGCGCTGGCCATCGCCCACCCGCTTCAGCACGTCTCCGAGCTCGGGGACGTAATCGGCCGGCAGCGAGTCGGCGTCCGTCACCAGCTGCACCTTTCCCCCCACCTCGTCGGCGATATGCACCACCCGCGAGAGATTGAGGCCGAGCGAATCATAGTGGCCGAACCGAAAGGTTTTGAGATCCTTGCCCGGGAGCTGAAGCCGCAGCTCGCAGCGTTCCACCCAGGAGCCCGCGACGCCCTTCTCCGGGCTCTCGGCCAGAGACAGATCCTCCTCCCCCAGCCGGTTGAGGAAACCCTGAAGCTCGTCCGGCCCGAGCTCTGCCAAGCCCATCCATTCGTGCTTGATCAGCCCGTCCCGCACGCGGACGGTGCCGTTGCGAAAGAGGGTGATCTCGTGCCGGGTCGTGTCCGTCACGCAGTCGTAGCGCACGACCTCGAAGGAACGGTCATCCACGGCAGCACAGGGAATGGCCAGCATCAGAACGATGCTGAAAAACCCCAGGAATCGGCTCTTCACACGGTCTCCTCTCGCATCGCGGCGGCTGGCTCCCCGGCCAGGAATGCCAGAGCGTATCCCAGCTCCCCGCCCTCGCCGATCCACCCGTCGAGACGGGCACGAAGCGTGGCGCGCAGGGCCTCGCCGATCCGCGGTCCGGGAGGCGTGCCCGCCGCCAGCAGATCGGAGCCGCGAACCCTGAGCTTCAGGCGCCGCAGATCCGTCAGGTAGCGGCGGACCCAGACGCGAATCCCTTCATTCCCCTCCGTCGTTCCCTCAGCCATCAGCAGGAGAATCTCCTCACCCGCCAGCGGCTCCAGGGCCTCCGCGGCCTGATGAGGCACCGGCTCGGGAGCACGCAGCAAGACCTCCCGCGCCGCCGCGAGGCGGCCGGGGAACTCGGTGAGCAGGGCCCGGTCCTCCCCCGCCAGCAGCAGACGGTCGGCCAGACGATCGAGATCCACCGCCGCGAAGTCCCCGGCGAGCGCCATCAGCAACAACCGCCACGCCTGAACCGGCGGATCGGCGATCCCCTCCAGCCGGTACCAGTCGTGAGCGGCCCGCGCGTTGCGCAGCCGCTCGGTCGCGACGCCTCCCAGCTCGAACATCGGGTCGACGACGCGAAGGACTCCCAGCTCGTCGAGCCGCTCGAGGCCGCGCACGGCCAGATCCGGATCGTCCAGCAACAGGGCGAGCTCCTCCCGCAGCCTGGAGCCGGAAAGCTGATCGAAAATCCCTTCGGAAAGGGCCACGTGCGCGAGATGCAGGGTCTCGGGAGACATCTGGAACCCCAGCCGCAGCTCCAGCCGCACGGCCCGCAGAATCCGCGTGGGATCGTCGATGAACGACAGGCTGTGCAGCACCCGCAGGGATTTCTCCTTGAGATCCTGCCGTCCGGCGAAGTAATCGATCAGCTCGGGCACCGGCTCCGGCCCCAGGCGGATGGCCAGGGTATTGATCGTGAAATCCCGCCGGAAGAGATCCTGCCTCAGCGCCGACGTCCGCACCTCGGGCAGGGCGGCGGGAGCGCGGTACTGCTCGGTGCGGGCGGTCACGATATCGATGGGAAAACCCCCGGCGTCGGTCACCACGGCGGTGAGGAAGGCTTGGTGTACCCGCAAATGTCCATCCAGGCGCCGTGCGAGGGCTTCGGCGAAGGCGACGCCATCGCCCTCCACCACCAGATCCAGATCGCGATTCTCCCGCTCCAGCAGCAGGTCGCGCACCAGGCCGCCCACGAGGTACACCGGAGCGCCGAGGTCTCGCGAAACGCCGGCGATACATTCGAGGCGCGAAATCATCGCCGCCGGCAGCCGCCGGGCCAGGAGGTTGCCGGCCTTCTCCCGCCGCTCCCCCTGCTGGCCGGCCCGGCGGTCGAACCGCTCCTCGAAATCGGCGAGCTGGCCGTGCAGGTGCCGCAGGAGCTGCATGCGCGTGACCAGCCCCAAGGGGCGGCCGGCCTCGGGATTTCCCACCAGCACGAAACGCGGATGCCGGCGAAGCATCCTCTCCCGCACCTCGTCGGCCGGAGCGTCCGGGTCCACCCATTCGAGCCAGGTGGACATCACCGTCTCCACCGGCCGGGACCCAAGGCCGTGCTGGAGCGAGGCGTCGAGGATCTGCCGCGAGAGGGTACCCACGACCCGGCCCTCCCGCTCCACCGGCGCGGCGTTGATCCGCCAGGCGTTGAGCTGCGCCTTGGCGTCCTGAATCAGAGTGTCGGTGGGGATCCCATGGAACGGGGCGATCATCAGGTCCCGCGCCCGGGCGGCGGGAGGCAGGGCGTGGCGCAGGTAGGCGAGCAACCGCTCGCGGATCTCCAGCAGCGTCGTGTCCTTGAGCCGCGCCGAGGCCGCCGTGGCGTGCCCGCCCCCGCCGGCCAGCTCCTTCAGCGCCTCCCCCAGATCGAACCCCTCCAGCGTGCCGCGGGCGATGAGGGTCACCCGCTCCCCCTCGCCGAAGGCGGCGAAGAGAAGAGGCAGCGCGAAGACCTCCAGGCAGCGGGAGACGAGCGGCGCCAGCTCCTCCAGGTAGCGCCCCAGCTCGACCTCCACGATCCCCACCCTGTGGCCCTGGATGCGGTGCACCTCCAGGCGCTGCGTCATGGCGTGCAGCACGTCCAGCCGCTCCGGATCGAGAGGCTGGGAGATGGAGGCGCGAACGGCGGCGAGATTCCCGCCCTGCTCCAGCAGCCAGGCCGCGGCGGCGAGATCGCGCGGGCCGGTGGTGACGTAGGTGAGGGAACCGGTATCCTCATAGATCCCCAGGAGCAGCAGGTCCGCCTCGTCGCTCGAGACGAAGAGCCCCTGCCGGCGCAGCTCCTCCACCAGCAGCGTCGAGGTCGAGCCGGCCTCCGGATCGACGAGGCCGCCCTTCACGGCGATGTCGCCGGGAGCCGCCGCGTGGTGGTCGTAGGCCCAGACCTCGATCCCGGGGTTCGCCTCCAGCCAAGCCGCCACGGCGCCGATGCGGCTCTTCTGCCGGATGTCGCAGAGGATCACCCGCGTCAGAGCCGCCGGATCCACCTCCTTCTGGCGGATCTCCGGCACCTTCAGGCCCCGCGCCTCGATCATCCGCCGCACGCTGCCCTCCCGCGAGCCGGGGAAGAACAACCGCGCCTCCGGATGAAACCGGTGCGCCACGATCATCGAGGCGAAAGCGTCGAAGTCGGCGCCCACGTGGGTGGTGAGGATCTCCATCGGTACGGATTGTACCGCCCAAGGGGCCGTGACCGATATCACGTCACCCCATCGGTGTCGATGCCGGGGGCGGAGAACTGCTTGCTGACAGACTGGATCGCCGGCCGCCCCATCTGTCCTTAAAGGTCATCCGGAGGAGCTATCCTTAGCCAGATCAATCGCTGTCCTCTCTGCCTCGTCGTGCAATTTTTCGCTGCCTTCTCGGAAGTCTCTCCAAGTCTCACTAAAGTGAACACGCCTCTTTGACTCTCCTAAGCCGATATTTTCGGCCTGACCCAGAAGCCTAATCGACTGCGAAATGGTAGCGCCGCTATGCCGAAAAAATCCAAGCATATCCTCAGTGGACGCACCTTGTGCACGGCGAGCTCGAGCCTCGACTAAACAGCGATCAAAATCAAAATCCATGCCAGCTCCTATTTCTTGACTAAATTGATGACAAGGCTTGCTGTTCTTCCAGGGTTAGCTCCTGAATAGCGAACGCCTTTGATAACTAGGCTGGTGTAACCCTGACCCTGGAACTCCTTGGTCAGCGCGGTCGCCAGAGCCTTCATCGTGCCGGCCCCCACCGCAAGCTTAGCTTTATCACCGTAAATGGCAATATTTTCAAGCGTTAGCGTCGTACCATGCGTTGAGGCGTCTGCCAAGATTTCTATATTACCAGCAGGGACCGTATATGTGCGAGAGAACTCCCCCGATATCGGCTGACTGACCGATGGCGTCCCCGTCAAACCAGCTCCGATGCCACGAAACAAATCAATGACGCTTTGAAATTTTGCACCAAGCAGAAGCAGACCTTCACCAAGAGTAGAAGCTCCAGCCGTCGCTCCCTCTACTCCAGCTATCACTCCTCCGCCTGCGGCCAATGCGTACCCAGCTCCAGCTAGAACAGCAACGTCCTTTAGTGCCTGTGGCAGCGTTCTCCGTGGCCCTCGCTCCGACGGAGGAGTCGAAAAATCGCCTGTTTCTCGACCATCAGAATCAAAGTACCGAATCGGATTGTCCCATGTATAGACATATCGGTTCCAACTCTGCGGTTTGGTGGGCTTTGCGTCCGCCGAATCAACGCTCACAAACCGCCCCGTGACCGGACTCTCATGCCGGGCATGCATGTAATCCAGATCATCCCCCGCCCCACTCGGGCTCGCCAGATCTCTCTCGTGCCCGGTGAACTTCATGGGCTCGGTGTCCTGATTGAAGGCGGTGGCTTCTTCTCCGAAGGGGTAGTAGGCGTGATAGGCCGCCTGGGTGCCGGAGATGGTCGTGATCAGGCGGGGGGTTCCCAGATGATCAAGATGATAGTGATACTGACCGGTCCGAGTTTCGGCGGCCAGCAGGAGGCCGTCGCGATAGAGGTAGTCCGATTGCAGGCCCCAGGTGCCGTTGTTGTTCACGTAGTCCCGGAGAACCTTGCCTCCCAGATCGCGGAGCGTCCAGTGCGAGACGTTGCGGACCAGGTCGTAGGACCAGACGCGCTCGTCGTCCACGGTGTAGATGTAGAGGGCGTGCTCGCTTCCAGAGGTCATATCCGTCATCTGGTTGAAGCGGTCATAGACGTAGACCGCTCCGTTCCAGTTGGTCAGGTTGCCGGCCGCGTCGTAAACCGTTCCGGGACCGTTGAGGCGATTGGTGGAGCTGTTGGTCGGGGTAGCGCGGCCACTGGTGCCCGCGATGTTGGTCAGGTTGCCGAAGGAATCGAAGGTGTAGCTCTGCGTCTTCTGGGTTCCTCCCCCCGTGGGGCCGTCGAAAATCGTGCCGGAGGTCAGCCGGCTCACCGAATCGTAGGTGTAGGAGGAGGTGCCGATGCGAGTGATGTTGCCCGAGCCGTCGTAGGTGTAGGCGCCGGAGCTCCAGCTGGCAAAGGAGCCCGCGGCTCCCTCCGAAGAGGGGCGGCGCATGGAGAAGGGATTGTTGCCTTGCGTATCCGTCACGCCATTGCTGTGGGTGACCTGGTTGACGAGCAGGTTGGGATAGTAGGAGATCGTGCCGTAGTTGGCACCGTTGGCGCTCACTCCCGTCAGCAGCCCCTGAACGTAGGCGTTTTGCACGGTTCGCGCGGGGGCCGGAGTCTGGGTGCAGGCAAGATGGGTACAGGATGGATAGGTCAATGTGTCCGTCAGCCCCAGGGCATTATAGGAGAAGCTCTGCGTGAACGATTCACCCGTCGAGGACACGGTATCCCGGCGCGAGACTCGGCCGTCACGGCCACCATAGACGTAGGTCTCGTCGATGCGGGCCGTGAAATTCGATCCGCCCACGACGACGTAGTTGTAGCGGCTGGCCTGCCATAGCCTTCCCTGCCGCAGGTCGTTCGTGCCGTTGGAGGGCGCATAGGTGAACGACTTGAGCGGACGGCTCGGGCCGCTCGCCTCGTTGACCTGGATCAGCCTCTCGAAGGGATCGTAGACGAACGCCAGGTCGTTGGGGCCGTCCGTCTTGCGCAATACGTGGCCGCGCGCGTTGTAGCCCGAATAGGTGACCGTCCCATTGCCGCTCGCTCCCTTCTCCGGATGGGTTTCGGACTGCGGAAGCCCGGCGCGGTCATAGGTGAAACCACGGCTCTGCCCTGGGGTGAAAACCGACGACAGGCGATTGCCCACGTCGTAGCCGTAGGTGGTGGTGACCTGCGAGCCGCCGCTGCCGGACGGTTCGGTGACCGAGAGGAGCCGGCCCTGCCGGTCGTAGACCTCCGTGGTTGTTACCGGCGTCTCGCCACCCAGGACGAGGCCCACTTTCGCCGTGCGGTCCACCTGGCGCACGCCGTGATAGGCCATCGTCACGTTGTGCGCGGCGCCGTCGGGCGGCGTGATCGTTCCCGGCCGGCCGAAGGGGTCGTAGGCGCTGAAAGTGGTCACGTTGCTGGGGGTGCCCGTCATCACCTCGGAGACCGTGGACCTGTTGCCCGCTCCATCGTAGGCGGTCTGCCACTTGCCGGTGCTGCCGTCCGGCATCGTGCGCAGTTCCTGGAACACCCGGCCGAAGTCGTCGAAGACCACCTGGCTCACCGCCAGGATCGCGGCGGTCTCGCTGCCGTTGTCGCGCTGGCGCACGATGACGTTGGGCTTGATCGTGGGAGTCGCCGCCGTGTAGACGTACTGCGTCCAGCCGCTCTGCGCCGGCTTGCTCCAAGTCCGGCGGCCCAGATTGTCATACAGGTAGCTGGTGAGAACGCCCGCCGTATCCTTGCTGGAGGAAACGAGACCGGTGGCGGCGTCAATCGTTTGATCGAGGCTCCGGAAGCTCGCTCCCGAGTACTGGGACACGGCGCGCACGCCGAAGGAGTAGGTATGGGTGAGCTGGTACTGAGGCGTGGCCGGTAGCCCCATCGAGCAGAGATCGCCGACGCCGGTTGCAATGCCATAGCCCGGCGAATCGCCGCCGTAGTAACTCTCATTCACCACGTTACCCGAGGCGTCCAGCCCGTACACCGCCAGCAGGTCGGTGGCCGACTGGCTCGCGCCGTCGAGTCGGTGCTCCCGCTTGCGGATCACCGTCGAGGAGCCTGGCGCATAGCAGAGATCGGTCCAGGCGGTGGCACCGTTCTCCGTGTCCGAGGCGTAGGTCATCGTCTCCAGCGCCCAGGGCGAGCTCGACGGCACGGGCGTGAATCCCGAGCCGGTATTCGCCGCGGCGTTGACGATAGGTCCCCTGAGCCGGATTGGAGTTGCCGAAGTGATGCCGCACGTTGGAGCCCGGGAAGTTGCCTTCCGTGTCCTGGCTGCGATAGTGCCCCACACCGTCGAACTGCGTGCTCACCGTGCCGGCGAAGGTGCCGTCGTCCTCGTACACCGTGCGGCTGCGCACCGGCCGCCGGTTGGTGTTGTAGATGGCGGGCCCGGGGCCGGGGCTGATCGGATCCCGCTCATAAAGAACGTACTCGGAGCGCAGCGGCACGGAGGAGCCGGACCGGAAGGTCTGCCGGGAAAGATTGAGGTCCACCCCGGGCGCCACGTTGAGCGTCGTGTTGCGGGTAAACGGCAGGCTGTACTCGTAGTTGCTCCAGCCGGTGAGGCTGCCATCCAGCGCGGTCGAAAAGTAGTTGACGACGCGATTCCCCAGGGGATCCGTGACGGTCGTCGTCACCTCTCGCTCCGTAGAGCTGATCTGAGCCGGAAGCTGGACGTAGGTCCAGGTCCCCAGGGCGGCGCCGGCCGCATTGCGCATCGTCCGGGTGGCGACTCCCGGGTTCGATTGAAGGTGCAGCTTCACCGAAGAACCGCTCGGAAATTTATAGGTCTGCCAAGTCCACTCCATACGGCCCAGCGTCGGCAGGATGATACCGAGCAGATTGCCGGCGAAGTCGGAACACATTCCATTGGTCGGCAGCGCGGTGACATAGCTGCTCAAGGGCATTTGAAACGCCGACCCGTCGGGAAGCGTGACACTGGTGAGGAAGGGCACCGCGACCGTGGCCCCCTGCCCGAGGGGCGCTACCACGTCGGTATTGGGGCAGCCCCGCCCAATCACCTGAGAGCTGTAATTGAACCGGTAGGTGGCGGTAGCGCCGCCGAAGGCCGAAAGGTCGATGTAGTCGAGCGTTTGGGCATACCTCGGCTGGTCGGTCCGGAAGTACAACGTATGGGTCCGGCCCTGGCTGTCGGAGAGCACCCACCGCACCGTACCCGTCGTCGGATAAGCGATGTGCAACCAGTTGCCGAAGGCGTCCCGGATCTCCGTGGGCATTCCCGTGGTGTCGAACGTCCGCAACGACCCGTCCGGAAAGTTCACCTCGCGGGTTCCGTCGTTCTTGACCCTCAGCCGCAGATAGCTGCCATCCCGGGCGTACTCGACGTCGGTGAATCCGGAGACGGGAACGTCCTCCGGATCGCCCGCATGAAGCGTGGGATAGAACACGTGGTCCGTACCCATCTCGTCCTGGTAGACCGGACCGGGGAGCACGTTGTTGGAGTCCGGCGTCTGGCAGGGCGGATTGAACCTCCCCAGCGACACCCGCCAGCCCAGGCCCGCGTTCGAGCAGGGGTTCGGATTGGCCTGGATGTAGGTCGTGTCCTCTCCCGTCTTGGGATTGGGGGAATGAACGGACTGAAAAAGCCAGGGGTTCGAGCTCGCGACCAGTTTGAGGCCATAGGAGAAGCCGCCGTTGACCGGGTAGCTCGAACCGATTGGAATCGTCACCGTCAAGGAGCCATTGAACAGGTTGACGTTGTCGATGTCCCCGACGTGGAAGGACTGGTCGACGGGAAAACCTCCCGCGGTGTTGGGATGGACGTCCGCCAATCCAGGAGCGGCGAAAGCGAGCAGGAGGACCAGGCCGAGACGGAAACGGGAGCTCATTTCGGCTTACCTCCCGCCATCGGCTGGAAGATCGCGATCTCCATCGCCTGGGGATCGATGACGAACCAGGTGTCGGTGCCTCCCGCTTTGGCCGGCGCCGCGGGGCTTCCAGGCAAGGCGTCGAATTTGTCCAGGGCGAAGCTCATCCGGCCGTTGGCGCTCCCATCCAGATCCCGTGGGCCGCCGTCGCCGCCGCCGAAGAGCCAGGCGCCTTGTTCCGGACGCACCGCCAAGCCCAGAACGTAGGTCCGGGTGTCCAGGAACTTGTCGGAAGCCGCGCCGGCGCCCGGAGAGAGCGCGCTCGGCCCCTGGGGAATGCGGTGCAAACGGGAGATGACAGGAGCTGTGAAGGCGAACTGGCCGGTGTCCACATCCACGGCCACCCAGATCGAGGCCGCTGCCGCCGCGCGATCCAGCGTCAGGCGCACGGTGCCGTCGGAGCCCGCCGTGTCCGTCTTGTAGTGCTGGTACAGGGCGCTCGAGTAGTCGGCGTCCACCAGCCGCTCGACGCCGAACCACACCATGGTCTTGCCCGGCGACAGACCTCTCGCCACCACGGCGGTATCCTCGAACGTGATCGCCGGCCCGCCGCTCTGCGCCCAGGAGGCGGCGGAGACCGACAGTCCGCCCCAAATCAGACACCCTGCTTTCAAACCTGCGCGCATCGACGGCATTTCTGGAACCTCTACCTTGGAGTTCTTACCTGGCCCCCGGCGGAGCCTTGCCGGCGAGCTTGATGACGTTCTACCCGAACACGCTCGTTTTTAAATTGATTCCCAAGGAGGGCAAATCCGTCGCGCATTGAGGGCGACGCTGTGATGTGCGGCCCTATCCCTTTCGCCGAGGATTTCTTCGAGAAGTCCCTAAACGGTTTGGCCCGGTCGCCTCATCGCGGCGAAAGCGTCGAAGTAGGCGCCCACAAGCCGGCTCGATGCTGTCAAGCAGTCGAACAACCTCTCCCCAACCTTTGCCGGAGACGCCTGAAGACGTCACCAGGGTAGCAGGGCGTGTCCTCTTCCAAGGGGAAAAGCGTTTGGGCGAGGAGGGAGAGGGCTCTCCCGAGTGGGGGAAGGCTTCCCCCACTCGGGATTGCGACAGATCGAGTGGGGAGGGCTTCGCCCAACTCGGGAGAGCCTCTTCCCCACTGGGGAAAGCCTCTCCCCGCTTGGGATTACGATACTCGAAGTAACCGTCCCAGCCGAGTCCCCCTGGGAGCGCCAGATCTAGTTCTAGTAGAGATAGCATCCCATCACGGCTTCAACTCGAACCGAGAAAAAAGCTCGAGCATCGACTGTTCCGAGGGCGGCGTCAGGACACTTTGTACGGCGAATTGTTCGGCCTGGGGATAGTCCGTGCTCCGAATGCGCTCCGCGGCTTGGGCCAGACCATAGGCGGTTCTGCGGAGTTGGACGTCAGGACCGAGCAAGAGCCAATCGGCGCCTGGTTGTCCGAAAGGTGCGCCCACACTGCCCGCATTCACCACGCGAGTCCTGCCGATCCGGCGGTCAAACTGCATGTGGGTGTGGCCGCACACGACGACGTCGACGTGAAGAGGCTCGAAGAGCGGCAGCAGCAGATCCTCGGCGGTCGTGCGAGTGAACCCTTCGGTTTCACTGCGCGGCGTGCCGTGACAGAACAGCACTTTACCGAGGCCGTCGATCTCGAGTTGGAACGTCATCGGCCAACGCGCGATCACGGCCTCAAGCTCTGCCGGAAGCTGTGCACCCGTCCAGCGGTTGACCTCGACGACCCAATCCGGAGGGCGTGCTCCAGAGGCCGTGCCCCAATAGGTCACCGATCCGGTCCGTTCACCCTCCATCTGGGCCAAGACGGCTAGCTCGCCATTGCCGTAGATGAAATGAGTGGGTTGGTCCAAGTCCAGCAGACGCCTCAGCGTGTCGCGGGGCATGGGGCCGGGAACGACGTCGCCCCCCACCACGATCTGGTCCACCTCCGCCCGGCGCACGTCTTCGAGGACCGCCTCCAGCGCCGGAAGGTTTCCATGGATGTCGTAGAGGGCGGCAACACGCATCGGAGTGTTCGCGAAGAGTTACGTCGCCGACTACACGGTTCCGCGCCTGCTTGTCACGATGTCCACGTCCTGCAGCGCCTTCATTTCAAAGGATCTAGAAACGGTGTGTCGGGCTCGCTCACATAGAAGATGACCAGGCGCAGCGCCTCCGTCGTGCTCCGGTTGTAGCCTGTCATCTTCACGTTGGGCGGCTCCACGTAGGCCTGCCCCGCCCGGACGACGACCGGCTCGCGACCTTCGAGCTCCAAGGTGAACGCACCTTCCAGAATGTAGACCGTGACAGGAGACCGGTGCGTATGAAAGACCGTCTGGTCTCCTGGTTTGAAGCTCGCCGTGAGAACACGCACGGCTTGTTTCTCTCCCCGAGGCATACCCGTGACGACCTCGCTGAATACGAGATTCGGCTTCGCGGTCCCTTGAGCCTGCGCTGGCATGGACGAGGTGAACGACAATGCTGCCAGGCCGTAAACGACGAGACGTAGTTTCTTCATGCGAGTTTCCCTTTGATTTCTGGTTGAGGTTCTAGAATCTTCGTCTCGATCTTTCGCGCAGCCTCCAACTCCCGCCAAAGGCTCTCGAACACTCGCGCCTGCTCGGGTGTAACCTCCTGGAGGAAGTTGGGGCGCTCGACACGCCAGTAAAAGTCGTGCAGGCCCGCGTGCTCCAAACTCTGGATGAGATGCGGCAGGTTGTGCAGGTGGTCGGCCAGCGCACGAGCGTAGGCCAGGTCCTCGGCGCCACGGATCGCCAAGAGACCGTGCTGCAGAATGTCCGTGTAGATCTCTCGGCTACGGCGAGCGGGTTGTTGGGGAGACATACGGTAATGACTATGCCAATTGCCGGCGTTCGTCAACATGGGGCGGGATCGCCCTCCCCAATGGGGCGCGAGGTTCTCCATCGGCCCGGCTTGTACCGCGCTTTAGCGCGCCGGCCGCATCTCGGCGATCATCCGCGGCGAGGTCGCCCGGTCCCAGGGACGGCGATCGTAGCCACCCCAGAGGTGGGTCACTCGGAGCCCGGCGTCGCTTGCCCGGTGCTCCAGCTCCTCGCGCGACCAGAGCCGGGCCGGGAAGGAGGCCCGCTCCACCACCTTCCCCTGGCGGCTGTAGGAATAGGACGCGGTACAGAGCCGGGCCTGGGGATCGCAGTGCCAGGTCTCCCGGATCTCCAGGCCATCCCCTCCGGAGTGCTCCTGAATCAAGCCGTTCACGCCGCCTGCCGCCCATCGGCGTTCCGGCGGAAACCATGCCGCGTCGAGGATGAATCGCCCACCGGGTGTCAGGTGACGGGCCGCGATGGCGAAAGCCCGCCGCCGGTCCTCGTCCTCGACGAGATGGACGAACGGATCGTCTACCGCGGCGACCAGATCGAAGCGGCCTCGCAACTCGATCTCCCGCATGTCAGCCACCGCCAGAACGACGTTCGATGCTCCGGCCAGCCGCCTTCGGGCCGCCGCGATCATCTCCGGCGCCAGATCGAGGGCCACGACGAATTCCGCCGAGCGAGCCAGGAAGGCCGTGGCCCTCCCGCTCCCCGCCCCCAATTCGAGGACGCGGCAGCCCGCGGGGGCCGATGCCGCCCACGCCCACAGCTCTTCGTCCCCCCGATCGGCCAGCTCGAGGTCGTAGAACGGGAGGACGCGGCGATAGTAGGCGCGGACCGCGGATGAGGTGAATTTCATCGCACGAGCCGCCCGGAGAATTCCGTCATTGCCTTAAGCGCTCTCTCCGGCTGTTCCCGATGCGGCGAATGCCCGCAAACCGCGAGGCCGACCGCTTCCACCGGCCCGCCGGCCTGCCGTTCGATCGCCTCGACCTGCTCCCAGGTGCCGTACTCGTCGTCCTCTCCTTGGAGGATGAGGATGGGGACCGTGATCCTGGGCAGAACCTCCTCGATGTTCCAGGCGCGGAACTCCGGATGGAGCCAGACCTCGTGCCAGCCCCGGAAGGCGATGTCCACGTTGGCGCCGTGGTGCCGCGCCAGGCGGTCGCGCAGGTCCGTGGTCCGGTAGAGCTCGCCGATCTCCGTGATGCTCGCGAGGCCGTGAAGCTCGGGGAAGACGTGCGGCGCCTCGAGGATCAATCCCTTCAGGCCAGCGGCAGGCCGGCTCCCCGCGTAGATCAATGCGATGGAAGCGCCGTCGCTGTGCCCCACCAGAATGCATTCGCGGATCTTCGTCTGGGTGAGAACCTCGCGGAGAACCTCCGCCTCGTCGTGCATGAAGCGGACGGACTTCGGCAAAGGCGCCGGGGCGGATTTTCCATACCCGGCGCGCGAGTAGACCAGCGCGCCTAAGCCTGTCCGCTCCGCCAGCCGGTCGGGGAAATCCTTCCACATGGAGACGGAGCCCAGCCCCTCGTGCAGGAAGACGAGCGTCGGCGCCGTCTCCGGTCCCGGGCCGATCCAGCGGGTTTCGAGGCGAAGGCCGGCCGCTGTAACAAATCCCGAGCTCATGTCGCCCATCGTATCCGAGGACTCCGGAGCTCCGGCGAGCTTCCGGGAGGTAAGATAGTTCGAGAGGTGCAAGCCATGAGCGACGATCCGCGAGGAACGATCGACCGGAAGCTGCCAAGCCTCCTGAGATGCTGGCCTCTTGCCGTCATCCTCGCGCTCAACGGCTGCAACGGCTGCAAGTCGGTGGACTCTCCCGTCTCGTCGCCGCCCAACGATCCCGGAGGCGCGCACCGCACGTTCGCGCAGAGCGAGACCTCGATGGTCCGCGTCGATCAGACTGGGGACCGGCCGGAGGGCGAGCCTGCGTCGCGCTTCGTCGTCGGCTACAACGACGAGACCTCCTCCATCGTCGACACCCACTCCGCCGCGTGCTGGACCTTCACCCAGGAGCGCGCCAGCACGGACGGCTGGGCGAGCTCCGATGACTTCGGCGGCAACTGGGCGCGGCACGATCAGTTGCCGGTCTCGGCCACGCTGAAAAACCACGGCATCCACGCGCGGCACGGCGATCCGTGGCTCGCCGCGTGGAGCAGCAAGGATCCGAAAGTGCCCGGAATCGTGCTCTACGTGAGCGTGGCCCAGGGCGGTCTCGACCGGTACGGACCTCCCTGGTTCCTCCTGCTCACGCGGTCGCTCGACAACGGCAAGAGCTTCGGGGACTCCTTCGTCCTGCTCGGGCCGCAGGGAGGCATTCCCGACGGTCCAAAGGTGGCGATCGACGGCGATGGCACCCTGGCGGTGGTGGTGTGGAACGAGCCGGGCCTCGCCCTGCCCTACCGACTGGTGTGGAACCTCGACGGGCCGCTCGCGACCGGCGCCACCGGCCAAGTCAATCCCGTCTCGGTCGCCAATCCTCCCGATCCCTCCTGCACCTACTCGGGGGCAACGGCCCACCCGCGGGTGGCGGCGGGCCGAAATACTTTCTACGTGGCCGCCCTGACCTCCTACTCCTGCCCCACGGGCGGGCAGCAGCGCCTCGAGGTGTACCGGAACTCCGCCATCGGTCTGGCGTTCGGAGCCCCCTGGCAGCGCATTCTTTCAGCTCTTCCTCCCCCATCGGTTTCGGGCGGGCTTGGCATTCTCAACGCTCAGGACATCGCGAGCGCGCCCCGTTTCGGCACGCGGACCGATCGCGGCAGCAGTCTGCCCGAGCTCGCCGTGGGCCAGGGCAAGGACGGCGAGTTCGTGATCGCCGCCGACCTTCAGATCCAGGCGGGCACGCTGCCCGACGAGGCCACGAGTGAAAAGGTCGTGCTCTTCCGCGTGCCGAAATCCGACACCTGCGACGCCCGCAATCACAAGGGCGATCTCGACAGTTGCGGGCAGACGCTCACCGGGCAGACGATCGATTCGCTGGCCAAGCCCGGCAAAATGGAAACCGTTGCGAGCCGCGCCGGTATCTGGGAATCCAAGCCCGCGCTGTTCACCGGCAAGGTGCCGGACGGCACGGCCGACGAGCGCGTGGGCGTGGTGTGGTACTCGCAACCCTATAAGGGACGGATGACGGTGACCGACGAGATGCGTGCCCGCACCATCGTCGAGGCGGCGGTGAGCACCGACACCGGCCTCACCTTCAGCGGACCGTTCAATCTCACGGCGAAAAGCGATCAGAAGAACGACAACCCTCCCGTGGACCCCGACATCGGCGTGTACTTCTATCCCTGCCAGCTTATCTGCACCGGCTACTTCGGCGAATATTTGAGCGGCGCTTTCCAGTTCAACGCGTCGGGCACGGAGGCCATCGTGGCCGCCTGGGGTGATTCGCGGGAAGGGTGTACGGATCAGAGCGCGACGACGAAACATCACCACGTCTGGGCCGGCGCCGTCCGCGCGAAATGAAGGGATGAGACCAACATGACGCCACGACGCTTCGCGGTCCTGCTCCCCCTCCTGCTCAGTCTCCTCGTCGTTGCCGGCTGTGCGCGCGGGCACCAGCGAGAGCTCTCGAAAGAGGAGCTCGCCAAGGGCCAGCATCTGGCGAAGCCGTTCGCCTCGCCCGGCCGCTGCTTCGGCAAGCCTTCGAAATGCGTGAGCGACGGCCAGTGCGCGCCGCCTTTCTCGCTCTGCCAGGAAGGCACCTGCTGCTCGGGAACGATCGATCCCGTCACTTGCGAGTGCCATTGCGGCAACGGTCCCGCCTGCGGCCCCCGCGAGCTCTGCTGCGATTCGCCGGCGTCGAGCCGGAGCCCGCTGACGAGCGAGTCCGAGGCGCAGACCGGGCTTCGCTGCCGCCCGGCCCGCGAGTGCTTCGGCCCCGATTGATCCCGGGGCTCTGCGATTTTCCCTCGTTTAGCTCACGGCTCGAATGTCGAGAGGCGCCGGGCCGCCGCCGGCATCGCCGGAACCGAGCAGGTGCTGCCGGCGACTGGCAGGCGCGTCACTCCATTGACCTCGTCGGTGCTCTTGACGCTCGCGTTGCCGAGGAAATTCCTTAAGGGGATGCGCTTGATCACGTTGTTCCAACTCCAGAGCTCCAGGACCGGCTCCGGGCCAAACGCTTTCAAGACCTGCACCCTGACCCAGATCTCGTTGACGGCACAGTTGTCGCCGAAGAACACCTGGCCGTTCTCGAGATAGATCCCCGTGTGCACGCGATACCAGGTCCCGATCACCATCGGATATTGCTGGGGAGAGCTGAAGAAGCTTGGATCACCGGAAACGGCCGGATTGCCGTTGCCGGGACTGGTCCACGTCGTGTAGGCGGTAACATCCACCTGTGGACCCAGCGGACCGCTCGGCGTCACTCCCGTCCCTTGGTCGTGCAACCTCCAATCGATCGTGATCGCTTTGATCGCCGTATTGGTGGAGTGCAGGTAGTCGATGTAAGCCTGCATCTGGCTCTTGAACGCCGGGGTCGGCTGGAATTTCAGGGTATAGGGAGCCGAGATCGAGCCGGACCCCTGGTAAAACATCATCTCCGCCAGCCGGTCCACGTTCCACGGTGGGCAGCATGGGTTTACCGACGGCGTGCAATCGTTGTTGTTGCCGGCGACAAACCCCTCTCCCGTCTTGCCGATCTCTATCGGAGCAATCGACGCACCAGGAACCGAGAAGACGGCGGTCGCTTTCCAATCATAGCCTACGGATGGAGTCAGCCCAGACTGGGCATTGGTAAAGCAATAAGTACCGCTGGTCGTGAGATCGCCGCTCGTGAGCGTATTGACGAGAGCGCCATTCTGGTAGACGGCCAACGTCAGATTGGCTTTTCCATTGGTTCCGTTCGGCAGGCGCGGAACCGTGTAGTCGAAGCAGATCTTCCCCTGGGCGCAGGCCGATTGGGCCTGGTTGAATGAGACATCACCCGTAGAGCTCCCGGCACAGCCGAGGCAGAGACTGTCGACGTAGGTATAACCCCAGTGCCCTCCAGCCCCGCAGTCCCGGTTGACCAGGACCAGTGTCAGAGTCTGGCCCTCCAGTCCCGTCAGATCGACGGTCACGCACGTCCAATCTCGATACACCACGACGGTCGCATCCTGCTTGACGCCGAAGAAGGGATTGTTCTGATCCGCTACGATGAAGCTCTGGTTCCCGGGAGTCGTCGGGTCAATGTCGATTCTGTTGGGCACAGGTGTTGCGCCGTTGAACAAATAGGCGCCGAACCCGGGCTGAATGGCGGCGGGATGGTCAGAGGGGTTCTGAAAAACCGTTGCATACCAGAATTGCAAGGTGGTCTGCCCTGGCATGACCGTGAAAGTCTTTGAGATCCTTTCGCCTCCGTACCCTATGCATCGATTTCCCAAGCGGAGGGAGGAAGGGTTGAGAGCCGGCGTGGGGGCCACAGTCTTGAGGCCTGGAATTTCGGGATCGGCCCCGCTGGGTACGATTGAGTGGTGCGCCTCGAAAGACTGGTCGCCCGAGTTGCAGAGATCAATGCCGATCGAGTTGTCGTTCGGAATGATTCCGGCGGTCCAGGTTGCGATCGGCAGGTTCGCGTCCGAGATGAGCCCCGCCGAGCCGCCGGTCCAGGCGCCGGCCCATACATTTGGATCGAGCGGACCATCGCATCTCCCGTCGGCGCACATGGGAGCGACGGCCTGTGAGGTGTTGAGCTTGTAGCCGCTTTTCAGAGCCACCGATTCCATGAGCCAAAAATAGCGGCCGGCCAGGTAGGACTCGAAGTTTGTCTCGGCTCGCAGCTCCGGCGAGCTCTGATACTCGCGCTTGAGCGCCCGGACGAGCGCAGGGGGTATTTGTGCAATGGTCTTGGCGCGCTGGGTTCCTTGAGCCAGTCGTTCGAGACTGGCCTCGGCCGGAGGAGCCTGGGCGGTCGCGGAGCGACCCGATACGAAGAGCAGGACGAAGGTGAACGCCGCCGCGATCCGGACAAGGTTGAGGAACAAGGGATAGCCGTTCTTAAAACTGGTCATCGTGATCTCCTTTTATAGGCCGTCGTGTTGCGGACAGATCCGCCGGCAGCCCGTAATCAGAACTGTCCTGTCCGCGATAGATCTCGGCGGCGCCGCGCAGGTTTAGTGCCGATCGCACGAGCCTTCCAAAGGGTATTATTCAGATATGCCGCAGCGCTCATGACACTCGGCGTTGTAGGGTATGGATGCCAGCTTTATGGCAAACTCACCCCAGCTTTGGCAGCGGGCAGACTCGCGGAAAGGGTTCCATCCGCCGGGCCAGGTCTCTGACTCTTTGGGACTTACTCCATTTCGCCGAGCCACCGGCCGGGGTTGGTACGAACATTGCCTCTCCTCTGCTTGACGCAACCTCGGACCCAAGGAGGTGCAACATGAAAACTGAACAGTCCTCAGGGGCTTCGCAGGCCCCGCCGGGATATCTCGACTTCGACGTCTGGATCGATCAGAAATCCGAAGGCCTCTACCGCGCCAAGGCGTGGAGCGGCGCCGCAGGTTTCGAGGCCACGGAGTGCTTCGCCCTCCCTGCCGGCCTCGCGGGCGGAGAGCTCTGCGTCGCCGGAGACGGCGCCCGCCGCGGCGGGAGCGGCACGGCCGAGGTCGTGGACGGAGCCGGTCCGGAGCAGGTGGGGGGCGAGTTGTTCCGCGCGGTCTTCCAAGGCGAGCTGCTGAAGGCCTTCGAAGGTTGTCTCGCCAAGGCTCAAGACGGTCCCGGGCTGCGCATCCGCCTGCGCCTCAACGACGTCCCCCACTTGGCGAGCCTGCCCTGGGAGTATCTGTTCGAGGCGGAGGGCCGGGGCTTCCTGGCGCTCTCCGACCGCACTCCCGTGGTTCGCTACATGGAGCTGAGCGAGGGCGTCGGCACGCTGCGGGTCGAGCCGCCCCTGCGGATCCTGGCGGTGATCTCAACTCCGCATGGCTACCGGGAGCTCGCCGAGGCGGACGAAGAGTGGCGGCGACTCGGCTCCGCCCTGGAGCCGCTCCTCGCCAGCGGGCTGATCGAGGTCGAAAGGTTGGAGCGCCCCACCACCGACGCCCTGGAGGCGCGGTTGCGGACCGGTCTGCCGGTCCACGTCCTCCATTTCGCCGGCCACGGCGGCTTCAGCGAGCTGCGCGGGGAGGGCGTGCTGGTGTTCGAGGACGAGGAAGGCAACGGCGTGCCCGTGGGAGGTCCGAGCCTCGGCTACCTTCTCCAGGACCACCCATCGCTGCGCCTGGCCGTGCTCAACGCCTGCAACGGTGCCCGCGCCTCCCTCGGGAACACCTTCGCCGGTACCGCCCAGACGCTCGTCCAGCACGGAGTGCCGGCGGTGATCGCCATGCAGTCGGAGGTCATGGACGAGACGGCCTGCAGCTTCACCGAAAAGTTCTACCGGGCGCTCGCCGCCGGCCTGCCGGTCGACGCCTGCGTCGGCGAGGTGCGCCGGGCTCTCTCCGCCCAGCGCAACCCGGAGTGGGGCACGCCGGTGCTCTTTCTCCGGGCCACCGACGGCCGGCTCTTCGCCCTTCCTGAGGGCGGAGGCCATGGCCTGTTCGAGGATGACTAAACCCTCTTCCCGGCGACCATCGGGCGTCGCCACTTCAACCTCGACCTCCTCGCGGTCGAGCGCCTCTGCTTCGAGCTGATGGCGCGGCCCGGCACAGCCTTCTGCGGCGGCGGTTAAGGTACCGGGGACGATGACCGCGGCGGCAGCCATTGCTTCCGACGGTGTGGTCACTGCTTCCACCGGGGCAGCCAGCGCAACGGAAATTTTATCCAGTGTTCTTCCGTTTGACGACCGTGATGCGGAGCTGAACGGAAGCGCCGGCCTGCGCCGTCGAGCCACGTGCTGTCACCATGTAGGTCTTGGTTGGCTGGCTCTGAGTCGGCGTGCCCCAGATTTCGCCAGTGGTTTTCGCCAGCGTGAGGCCATCGGGAAGAGCGGGGGTCACCGTGAATCCTGAATATGGCACCCCACTCGCCAAAGTGGGCTTGTTGGTCGGGATCTGCGTGCCCGCAGTGTACGTGGCGGGATTCTCCGAGTAAGTGAGACCGGAGAGCGCGGCGCCCGGATCGCGGATCTCAATCGTGAGCGTTGCGGTCGTCGAGCCGCCCGCGTTGTTGGCCGTGATCGTGTACTGCTTGGCCGCTTGAGCCGTCGTGGGTAGACCCCAGATGTACCCGCTGCCCACTGAGGGATCGAAACCCGTTTCCAGGTTCAATCCCGGCGGCAGAGCGGGCGTCACCGACCACGACGTGATCTTTCCACCGCTATACGTGGGTGGGCTCGGCACCACGTCTTGATTCACCACATAGATCCCGGGATTGACCGGATAGATGAGGTTGGATGGACCTCCCGGCAGCTTGACGGCGGCCATGTGCAAGAGCTTTGTCGTGGAGCCGTAGGGATTGGCCGCGGTCACAGTGCGGTCCGCCGCCGGCGAGGCCGTTTTCGGGTCCCCGTCGATCACACCCGTCGTTGGGTCGAGCGCCAGGCCCGATGGAAGCGGGGGCGTGATCGACCAGGAAGTCGCCGGACCCCGAGCGAGCGTGGGCCGGGAGACGGAGTACTGCCCCACGATGTAGGAGGTCGGATTGTGGGGGTAGTCGAGGCCGTCCGGCGGAAGGCCGCCAGTGGACCTGTAGTTGGTCTTGATCTCGATCCAATTCGTATCCTTATTCACGGTCACATTGTTTAGAGTCGTAGTCTTCCCATGAAATCGGACGCGGAGATAGACTTCGTTCAAAGGGGTAGATCCTTGATACGACTGATACACCCCGTTCTTGCCGAGGTGGTAATCGTTGACCGAGTAAGGTCCGACGGTGTTACCACAGCGGACGTGGTAGTAGACGGGCGCAAGATCGACCGTCGCCTCCGCGTCATTCCCGCGGGTCGTAATTGTGATGTCGGCCCGGAGCGAAAAATAGAATCCCCACCTGACATAGCGCACGGTGCCTTTCATTGAGTATTGACCTAGGTCGATTTCGCCCGTGTCCTCGTTAAGCGGGCCAATACCGCTCTCTTTGCAGCGTTGACTTGCTTGACCGGACGCGAGCAGGTCCAAGACATTGTCGTTGGTCGAAAACTGCCGGAGGTTCGGGTTCGACGTTCGCTCGGCAACCAGATCGGCGTACTCCGCTTCGTGGGCCGCAGGCAGTGCGTAGACCTTTTCGGTGGCGGGATTGACCTTCATGATGTAGTCGCCGATCTGGACCACGAGGTCTGGGTTCAAGAGCGATCGGAAACCGTCGTCGGTGATGAGGGCTGACGAGCTCGGTCTTCCTCCGGCCGTCCTCTCGGTGGCGCCCGAAGTCGCCGCCAGTGAGGTAAAGCCGTTGAGCGTCTTCAACCGTTCAAAGACTTGGCCCCTGACCTCGGGCTTCGATTCGTTGACCGCGCGCTCATAGTCGGCGCGCGTCGCGAAGACCAGGCGGTTGTTCTTCACCGACACACTGATCTTCTGCAGCGAATTATCGACGGGCATCGACCGTTGCGCCGAACGGCCCTCCTGAGGCTGCGTCCAGGCGGATACGGCGGAGAGCGTCGCAATGGTGATTGCGATAAGCATGCGGATTGCGGTTTTCACGATCTATCTCCTTTTGCGAGGGCGCGACAGCCCTGCCGCAGATAGATCTCTGAGGCGCCGCCCCGGTTTAGTGCCACTCGCACCTTCGCTGGCATCGAGATATTTCGTAATGCCCATGAATCATTCTTGGAATGGATCACCCTCGCTAACTGCTTCTGTAACGATCCTCCGGTGAGCCTCGCCCTTTTCAGTACCGCGTGCGCGACACTAGTCGCGATCACGGATCTAGGTAGAGTGAATGACGCCCGGTGCCCATACCGTGAAAGGATTTGCCCGATGTCCAATGAATCACCCGGCAACGCCCAACCCGAGGAGCCGCTGCTCTGCAGCAACGGCCTCGACGGCCGGACCGGCGGCTATCTGACGCCTCCTGTGTCCGCGCGGCAGATCACCGACTTCGCTCTCGGCGCCTCGGTCGACCTGGCGCGTGCCCGTGAGCTTCAGGCCTGGGTGGACCGCGGCGAGGGCAAGGCGCGGCGGGGGCTCAAGGAGGGGCTCGATCCCGGCAAGCTCGACGAAGCCGGCTGGGGGATCATTTCCAACTCGGCGGACCCCGCGCCGCTGCGGGAGGCTCTCGCTCCGTTGCTCGACCTGCGGCGGGCTCAGGCCGGAAAGCGGCAGCAGCGCTTCTTCCGCGAGCTCTCGGGCGACGACGGCTACCGTGAGGGCGAGAGCAGGTCGCGTTCCTCGCCCGCCACGGCTGGCACCTTGCTCGGCGCTACGGGGTGCTCATGAACACCGTGTGCGAGATCGACGCAAATGGATGGCAGGTGTCCCAGACACCGCGCGAGATGCGGTACTTGTGTCCCTGCGCGAATATCCCGGGATTCGAAGTATTGCCCAGCGTCGGCGTTCCGTTGTAGCCGGAAAACACGTTTGTTGTCGGGTTGGCCCACCAGGGCGCAGGATTCGTGACCGTCGTGTTTGGCAGCACACTACCCGTGGTGGGATTGAGCTCCTCGACCTGCCACCAAAAACCCACCCCAGGGGCCAGAGGCGCGGTGGTCGCGGTTAATTGGTAGGTGCTCGAGTTCCCGGCGGGTAGCACCGCCGTCAACGTGAAGTCAGGATTGGGCGCCTGGCATGGGGCACTCAGGTCCTGGAGACAGACGTTGTCGATCTGTCCCCATGAAACGTAGTTTCCGTCGTTCACCGTGAAGGCGTTCTCTGGATTGATCGTGAGCGTGTTGAGGTTGTTCGCTGGCGCGGTCCAATTGGGCAGAACCATCGTCGTCCAAAGTGTCGCGGTGATATTTGGCGATCCGAAGATCCCAATCAACGTTCCGGGTGACGTGTAGCTCTGCAGAGGACCATTGGAGAGACGGGCCCGGAATCTTACATATGGCGGAAGAGTTGGATTGTTGTTCATCCAGGCGACGCAGGCAGAAAGCTTGTAGGTATGTCCCTGCACCAGCGGTGCGCTCAGCGTCTGCTGAATCGCCTCACCGACGACCTGGTTTCCCCACATTCTCACGTACCCGGGACTACCACCGCAGCCGGCGATGGCAGTGAGCTGCGGACTGCTATTGAAGGCTTCAGACCAGTTTGCGACAGTGCTTGCAGGCATCGATCCATCACCTACCGCGTGGATGCCTGCAGAAAAATCACCATTCTGAACGAGATTGCAGGATTGCGGTGACGGCGGGACGCATGGAACGTTGACGGTGGTGCTCCTCACCTCGTTATAGCCGGCCGTGCCGATCGCAGCGTCCATCTGCAAGGAGATGTTGCCACACTTCCCCAGCAGCTTTGCCCATGCCAACAGGTCCGCGCTGGACTTGCTATCCCATACTCCTCGGCAATAGTTCTTGCAGGCCTCCGTTTGAATCCCTTGAATAAAGCCGCCCTTGCTGGGTTTGTCGACCTCCGTGCCGTTGGCCGTGACCTTACAGAAGCAGGTTGCAGCGCTGGACCGCAGCGGTGCTGCTACTAGCATCACGAGAACGGCCAACACGATAGAGGCGAGTTTGAGTCTCATAGTGGTCTTCCTTTCTGGGGCGCCGAGCGACGGACCGTTGCAGGCGCCAATATAGTTTCGCAATCCGAAGAATACCCACGTACTTCGCATGATCCTTCTCCTTTGAGGGCTTGAGACTGAATCGTCCAGCCGGCGAGCCCTCCACGGGTTCGTCCGGTTCTGCCCTTGCCGTAGATAGATCTCGGCGGCGCGGCGGCGGTTTAGTGCCGCGCGCAAGCGCTGGCGGTCGGCGGCCAAGTGGATCGGGCCCAGGCCGACATCGTGATCGAGACCGATTACAGCTCGCAGAAATTCACTGTTTGTTTCGAAGCGATCACCCAGGAGGTCTTTGGAGATTGGCTGGAACCGGGGCGCGCGTAAGCGCGGGCCCCGTCCGCTCCAGCATTGTGGTAAGGCAGGCTATGGCGTGCGGTCGATGCGCCGAATGGTGGTATCGGGCGTCACGGTGCAGCTTCCGTCGCTGCTCAGGAGGACCCAGGAGCCGGCCGGAAAGACGTCAATACCGTTCAGATAACTGCACTCGAGATAGGCATCGAGGCGACGTGGCGAGAAACTGGTCCCGCCGTAGTTGTAGATGCGGGCCGGCAGTCCGTAAAGAATGCTACCGAGCAGATCCGGCGCAGTGGTGACCGCTGTGTTCGGGTACTTGTCCCAGTTCTTGCCCTTGAGCTGCCAGTGGTCGCTCGCCAGGCAGCAGTCCGAGATCTGGAAGTCGAGGTAGGTCGCATTGTTGCACTCGACGCGATAGCCAGTCACATCGGCTGGGCTGTTGGCTTGGCAGATCAGCTGTTGGTGCCAACCTTGAAAGGGTGGAAACGGGATTGACTGGCCCGGAATCCGCTCCATTCGCAACTCTTCGATCTTGGGGGCAAGCGCCCCCTTGGGCGGAACGTTGGAACGGCCATCCTGAGGTGCCACGCCCTGGGTTATCACGTTTTTCTGCGACTGTGGCCAGGATGGTGCAGCCGAGAGCGCCGCTGCGGCAGTGACTGCGATTAGCATGCGGTTTACGGTTGTCATGATTATCTCCTTGTGTTCGGACCTCACTTGACTGCAGGATCCGCAGTGATCCTCTGTCCTGTCCCCAATAGATCTCGGCGGCGCCGCGCCGGTTTAGTGCAGCTCGCACCTTCGCTGCCATCGAGATATTTCGTAATGCCCATGAATCATTCTTGGAATGGATGACCCTCGCCAATTGCTTCTGTAACGATCCTCCGGCGAGCCTCGCCCTTTTCAGTACCGCTCGCGCTACACTAGTTGTCGCGATCACGGATCTAGGTAGAGTGAATGACGCCCGGTGCCTGCGACCCCGGACCGTGAAAGGAATTGCCGATGCCCAACGGATCACCCAGCAGCGCCCGACCCGAGGAGCCGCTGCTCCGGTTCAACGGCCTTGATGGCCGGAACGGCGGCTATCTGACGCCTCCGGTGTCCGCGCGGCAGATCGCCGACTTCGCCCTCGGCGCCTCGGTCGACCTGGCGCGAGCCCGCGAGCTTCAGGCCTGGGTGGCCCGCGGCGAGGGCAAGGCGCGGCGGGGGCTCAAGGAAGGGCTCGACCCCGGCAAGCTCGACGAGGCCGGTTGGGGCGTGATCTTCCCCCAATCGGCGGACTCCGAGCCTTTGCGGGAAGCTCTTGCCCCGCTGCTCGAGCTCCGGCGGGCTCAGGCTGGAAAGAAGCAGGAGCGCTTCTTCCTCGTGCTCTCGGGCGACGACGGCTACCGCGAGGGCGAGAGCAAGGTCGCGTTCCTCGCCCGCCACGGCGCCGGCCCCGGACCGGCCGACCCGGAGAAGGTGCCCTACTATCTCCTCTTGGTTGGAGACCCGGAGGCGATTCCTTTTTCGTTCCAGTACCAGCTCGACGTGCAGTACGCCGTCGGCCGCCTGTTCTTCGATTCGCTCGACGAGTATCGAAGGTACGCCGAAAGCGTGGTCGCGGCTGAGACCGGCGGTAGCGGCCGGCGCCCGCGGGCCTGCTTCTTCGCCCCCTCCAATACGGGCGACCCGGTGACCGCTTCGATGAACGCCCATCTGGCCCAGCCGGTGGCGGAGGCGGTGCGGCGCCATCAGCCCGGCTGGGAGGTCGAGGCCGTGCTTGGGGACGACGCGACCCGTGGCCGACTCGGCGGCCTGCTCGACGAGGCGCCGGCCTTCCTCTTCGCCGCCTGCCACGGCCTCGGTTTCGCTCCGGGTGATCCCGAGCAGCGGGACCGGCAGGGCGCCTTGGTCTGCCAGGACTGGCCCGGCCCGAGCCCCGGCGGCATCGATCGCGAGCAATATTTCGCAGCCGAGGACGTGGGCGAGGACGCCGACGTGCACGGCCTCGTCGCCTTCTGCTTCGCCTGCTTCGGCGCCGGCACGCCCCGCTGGGACGAATTCACCCGCAAGAGCCAGGGGCGCCGGGAGCTCTCGTCGTCCGGATCGTTCATGGGACGCCTGCCGCAACGCCTGCTCGGCCATCCGCGGGGCGGAGCGCTGGCAGTCGTCGGCCACGTGGACCGAGCGTGGGGATTCTCGCTGGTGTGGCCCGGCGCCGGGCCGCAGATCACCGCCTTCGAGAGCACTCTCAAGCGCCTGCTCGACGGGCAGCCGGTGGGTTGGGCGATGGAGATCTTCAATCAGCGGTATGCGGAGCTGGCCTCGGACCTGGCGGCGGAGGTGGAGGCCGTCGGGTTCGGCAAGAAGCTCGACGAGGCGGTGATCGCCGATCTCTGGACCGCCAGCCACGACGCCCGCAACTACACGATCGTCGGCGATCCCGCGGTGCGGATCGCCTGCAACACCTCGGGAGGTGCAGCGTGAAAGCGAATCGATTCTCTTTGGCGTTCCTGCGGAAGGTTGGTGCCTTTGCGGCCAGCTTCCTCCTCGCAGCCGATTTATCGACCGCCGGTGGATCGCTAACGATTGGGCCTTTTACGATCGGCATCAATTCCCCTTCCAAGAAATTGGCCGAAGCGCTGGCCCCGCAGGTCCAGGAGGTTCAAACCAAGCTGGCCGAGAACCGCCGCGCTCTACCCATCGTGCAGGGTTCAGACGGAAAACCGACCTTTCTCCGGCAGGACGTGGCGAGCCTGATCGCCCACACAGGAGAGGATCTCGACAAGGCCATTGTGAACGTCCAGCCTTCAAAGCTGGAACCTCTGCGCGCCTGGTCGGCTGTTGAGCTCCGGCGCATCCAGGCGGAGCTCACGGCGCTGCCGGGTCCCAGAGACCGCCGCCTTTTCCTCCGGCCCTCCCGCTCCCAGCGCCTTCGCGGTATTCGCCAGCTTCAGCAGCCCTCCGAAGCACGCAAAACCGAAGCACGCGAGGCCCAAGGCCGAAACCCCGAAACCCGAAGCCCCGAAGCCCGTCGCACCGCCGCCGGACACGGTTCCCGCGGAGAAGTCCAACAGCCTCCTGGATGAGGTGGGAGAGGTGGTGAGCCAGATCTTCGTCCTCGCCTCGCACAACGATCTCGAAGTGAAGCTCTGGGTCGGCAGCACGGCGCCGCACACCGACTTCAGCTTCTGGTCCGCGGGCCAGATCAAGATGGATAGCAAGGCGACCCACACGGTGCGGACGAATGGCAAGCTGGAGGTCATCCGTGGTCTCTACTACTATCACGCCGCCTCGGACAGAGGAGCTGTGACCGAATTCATCGAATATTCCCCTTCCGCCGGCACCCAGGCAACCGCCGGCGAACGGCTCGACACGGTCAAAGGTAGCCGCTTCTTCTGCTGCCGGTTTGACCAGCATTACTGCCATCATGTCGCCAACGAAAAAGACTGCCGCCTCTGAGACGCGCCGCCGCTGGTGGGTCTTTCCTGCCGGCGCGGTGCTGGGCTGGACCTTGGCGCGGCTCGCGGGCGCATTGCTCAACCATGAGTTGCAGACTGTGCAATCCACCTTCGTGCCGATTTCAACGCTCGTCGGTGGCGTGGCGGCCCTGGGCGCATGGGCGCACTTCTCCAGCCTCGCCGACACGGCGCGAGACCTGGTTCGCCGCCGGCGTCTGCGGGTCGCACTCGCCGGACTGGCGCTCGGTCTGATCCTGCTGCTCGGGCTCTATATGAAGTTTACCGTGCCGATCATCATTCACGATGACGTTGGACCCGCCCGAAGCGTCGCCTTTCTCGTGGGCACCTCGCGATCGGGTTTATGCACGTGCTCCGAATACGACATGGAGTGTATCAAGCAGATGAATTTCGAAGAGTTTCAGGCCTGCTGGAACGGCATCTGGGTCGTCCAGCTCGCCTTGGCGCTCTCCTATCTCCTGACCCTGGGAAGCCTCGGAGCCACCGTGGGCCTGTTGATGATTCCGGCGAAATCCCAGGCCCCCGCGGCTCCGCAACCCCCGCCGGGCTACCTCGACTTCGACGTCTGGATCGATCAGAAATCCGACGGCCTTTATCGCGCCAAGGCCTGGAGCGGCGCCGCGGGCTTCGAGGCGACGGAGCACTTCGCCCTTCCCGCCGTGCTCACAGGGGGCGGGCTCAGCCTCGCCGGCTCGGGCGCCCTCCGAGGCGGTTCCGGTTTGGCCGGCGTTGCGGACATCGCGGACGGCGCCAGCGCCGAGCAGCTCGGGGACGCGCTATTCCGCGCCGTCTTCCAGGGCGAGATGCTGAAGGCCTTCCAGGGCTGTCTCGCCAAGGCCCGGAGCGGCCCCGGGCTGCGCATCCGCTTGCGCCTCAACGACGTTCCCCACCTGGCGGGCCTGCCCTGGGAGTACCTGTATCACGCCGAGGGACACGGTTTTCTGGCGCTCTCCGGCCGCACTCCGGTGGTGCGCTATCTGGAGATGAGCGAGGGGCTCGATACGCTGCTGGTGGAGCCGCCGCTACGCATCCTGGCCGTGATCTCGACTCCGAAGGGCTACCGCGAGCTGGCCGAGGCCGACGAGGAGTGGCGGCGGCTTGTCGCGGTCCTGGAGCCGCTGCGGCGCAGCGGGCTGATCCAGGTCGAACGGTTGGAGCGCCCCACCGCCGGGGCCCTGGAGTCGCGCTTGCGGACGGGCCTGCCGATCCATGTTCTCCATTTCGTGGGCCACGGCGGCTTCAGCGAGCTGCGCGGGGAAGGCGTGCTGGTGTTCGAGGACGAGGCCGGCAAGGGCGTTCCCGTGGGCGGGCCGAGCCTCGCCTATCTCCTCCAGGACCACCCGTCGCTGCGCCTGGCCGTGCTCAACGCCTGCAACGGCGCCCGCACCTCTCACGAGAGCCCTTTCGCCGGCACGGCCCAGGTGCTCGTCCAGCATGGCCTGCCGGCGGTGATCGCCATGCAGTCGGAGGTCATGGATGAGACGTCCTGCCGCTTTGCCGAGAAGTTCTACGAGGCGCTCGCCGCCGGCCTGCCGGTGGACGCCTGCGTCGGCGAGGTACGCAAGGCCCTCGCCGCCGAGCGCAATCCCGAATGGGGCACGCCGGTGCTCTATCTGCGGGCCACGGACGGCCAGCTCTTCGCCGTCGACGGCGGCGACAACTTCCATGGACGGACTAAACCCTTCTCGACGGCCTGAGATCTATCACGTTTGTCGAGCGATTCCACAACCGAAAGGAGAAACAAAATGCTCAGCAACGAACCCGCCAAGAACCCCTTATGGCAGCGACGCCAAGGCCACTTCGGCCGCGTCCGTTCCCCTTATGGACCCCAGCTCTCCCATCGAGGTGGCGTCCACGGGCGACGGCACCATCACCGATCCGGCCGGCAAGGACATCAAGCCGCCGGTCACCGGCGATCCTGACTTCAGCCAGCTCATTTGATGCCGAAGAAAAATGCCGCGCGGATGGGTCTCAAAGGGGGTTTCACCGGCGAGGCCTGTCCGTGTCAGCGATCCTTCCGCCACTCACCCTGAAGGGTGAAGCCGGCCCAATGGTAGGGAGCCTGCCACTCCGGCTGGCGCCGGATTTCATCCTGAGCCTGCCTCAAGGCCGCGGCGGGAGAGAGCTTCTCCACCAGCATCCCGCGGTAAAATCGCCGCATCAGCTCGACGGTCACCTGATCATTGACGTTCCACAGGCTCACCAGCACGCGCTCCGCGCCAGCGTAGAAAAATCCCCGGGTCATCCCCATCATTCCTTCCCCCTTCACCTCGCGTCCCAAGGCCGACTGACAGGCGCTCAGCACCACGAGATCGGCCCGCAGGCTCAACGCGTAGATGTCGGAGAGGTGGAGAAAACCGTTGGCCACCGGCTTCCTCTGGGAATCGACCTGGGCGAGCACCAGCCTGCCGCCGGCGAAATCCGTCGAGGGGAACAAGCCGTGCGTGGCGAAGTGCAGGAGACGATAGTCTCGCAGAGCGCCGCTCAGGACCGCCGCGCGGCTCGCCTCGGTGCCCTCAACCTCGCGCTTGGGAGCGGGGGCGAGCGCCAGGATCGCCGTGGCCTCCTCTCCGGAATGTGGGAGAGGATCGAAGCGGCCTCCGAAGTCGGGGGCGGCCAGTACCCAGAGAGTCTTCGGTGCCCGTAGCCGGCCGGCGACCTCGCGGCGGATCTCTCCCAGCACCGAGACCGAGGGCAAGGTGACGATCTCGTGGTGAGCCACCAGCGGCTCGCCGCCTCCGGGCTCCAGGAGGGCGGCGAAGGGAACGTTCTGAAGAACCCCGTCGGCCACCACCAGCAGTCGCTTGCCCGGTAGTAGCGGCGCCACCGGGTCGAGAAGGAGCCGGCTCAGCCGGGCGAGCCCTGGAGAGCTCTCGACGCCAGGGCTGCGGCTGGTTGCGAGAGCTCCGAGGATCTCGCGAGCTACGGAGTCGATCTCGGCGCGGCCGGGAAGCTCGAAACCCTTCAAGGAGCTGGGGGTGACAGCCCAGAGGAAGCTTCGCGTCTCCCCCAGCCGGTACTCCAGCAGCAGGGTGTCGCGGTCGAGAAGCTCGCGCTGTACCTTGCCGGCGCGCCAGGGTTGCGGCTGGGTGAGGGCGGCATAGCGGGGATCGCTCGCGCGCAGACCGTCCCGCACCCTGTCGAGCTCGTCCCACCGTCGCCGGAGCTCCTCTTCCAGCTCCTGGATCTGCCGGGGCTGGACGGCTGAGTCCTGGCTCAGAAGGGTCTGGCGGAAGACCAGCGCGTCGATCTGCTTCTCCAGCTCCAGCTCACGGTGCTCCGGAGCGGCTCCGTGATGGAAGTCCGTGCCGGCGGCGGCCAGCCCGTCGAGCAGCGAGCGCGCCAGCGACCTCTCGCTGAGCTCCAGGGCCTCGGCCTCCCGATGCATTTCCATCAGCAGATCGATCAGGAAACCATAGGCGCCCTGCTGAGAGGCGAAGATCTCCGCACGGGTGGTGAAGCTCGTCTGCCGCAAGCGATACCGCTCGATACCCGGAAGGGCCTCGTCCATGAGGCGGCGGGCTTCTTCGAGGTTGCCGCCGCGGCGCGCCACGAGGGCCTTCCCCTGCAGGGCCCAGGCGAGATCCGGAGGATCGGCCAGGGTACGGTACAGAGTAATCGCCTGGTCGAAATGACCGAGCGCCGCCGGGTCCTGATTCGTGGCGGCCTCCAGACGGCCCAGGCTGCTGAGGCTGCTCGCCTGCTCCCGCGAGTCGTGGACGCTTTGGAAGATCGGTAGTGCCGCCGCATAGGCCCGGCGGGCTTCTCCGAGCTGGCCGAGAGCACGATGGGCCACGCCGAGCGAGGCTTGAGTGACGGCCCAACCGCGTGAACCGGATGGACGCAACGCCAGGGCACCCTGGAGATACCGTAAGGCTTCACCATATCGGTTCCCATCCAGGGCCAGAAGCCCGAGGGCGTTCAGGGCGGCGGCTTCACCCATTGGGTTCTCCGCTTGGTGGAAGAGCGGAAGCGCGGCCTCGAAGCTCTTGCGGGCCCGGTCCGTTTCACCCAGATCGCGATGGAGGTGCCCCCGGTTGAGCAGGGTATTCGCCTGCTTGCCTGGATCGTCGCCCGGCAGCCAGAGGGCCAGCGCGGAGTCCAGGAGAGCCGCCGCTTCGTCGTATTGGCCGCGCTGGTGGAGCACATGGCCGAGATTGCTGGAGATCAGAGCCTTGTTGAATCGATCGCCGAGCCGGTCGCGCAGCTCCAAGGCTCGCCGGTACTCCTTCGTGGCGCCGTCCAGGTCGCCAAGGTGGTCGTGGAGCACGCCGAGGTTCTGGCGGACCGTGGCCTCGTAGGCGAGGTCGCCGGTGAACAGGGGGATTGCCCGGGTGAACGCCTGGAGGGCATCCTTGTCGTCGTGCAGACACTGGCGCTGGAGCTGCCCGAGGCCAAGGAGGGCTTCGGCACGCCGCCGCGAGAGGCCGAGATCCGCAAAGCTTTGTTGTGCGCTCTCATAGGGGGCGATGCCAAGACGGCAGGTTTCCGGCTTGCCGGTCAGGCGCAGGCTGTGGCCCCGGGCCAGATCCGCCTCGGCCTGCGCCCGCCGGCGGTCCACCGTGGTGGCCTGCCGCCGCTCGACCAGCCGGAGACCGCAAGGTCCACGGGAGCCGGCCGGGAAGGCCGCGTCGATGCGCAGATCGATGCGCAGCGTGCCCACGGCGTCCGCCACCCAGTGGATCTCCTCGGCCGGCCAGGGAGGGGCCGCCGCGGCGGTGAGGCTGTCGACCTTGAGGATCTGCCTCCCCCGAGGATCGAACAGGGTCAGCACGGCGTCTCGCGCCTGCTGGTCCGCCGCGACGTGGACGTACTCGCCCGGCTGGACGGCGAGGCGCAGACTCGACGCTCCGTCGCAAGCGGGCAGGGCTTTCTTCCCGCCACGGCAGCCAGGGCCGAGGAGCAGGAGCAGGAGCAGGATGAAGCCGGCGCCCCGGATCAGTGTCCTGGCCGTGTCGGCTCTCCCTGGCCCGGCGCCGTCACCCGCAGGAGGTGCGTCTCCAGCACCTTCCCCCCTCCCCCACCGGAGCCGTCCGAAAGCTCGATCTGATAGCGGCCCGGCTCGATCCCTTCGGGGACGTAATAGATCAAACCGAGATTCCTGGCCGGCCGCAGCTCGTCGTTGGACAACCGCTCCCGGCCGGTCGCGACCTCGCGGATCACCAGCCGGTAGACCGGCAGCTCCTCCCCCGGGTGAATCACGAGAAGCCATGGCCCGGCCGGCGCGATCATCGTCTTCTCGGCGGCGCCCAGGGTGGCGAGGCGCTCGCCACCCGAAAACTCGGAGATGAGGAGGTTGGTCTTCGGCGCCTTCAGCGTTTGCAGCTCCTTCCCCCGCTGAATGTTGGAAACGCCTACGGCCACCAGCGCCACGAAAAACGACGCGGCCAAATAGTTGGGCAGGCGAAATCGCCAGGAGGACGACCGCCGCGAGCGATCGGAGATCTCGCGGATAATTTGGCGGGATTGGCGCGACGGCTCAGGAGACTCGAGCCGCGGGTGGATCAGGCGCCAGAGCGCGGCCGTCTCCACCCCCTGGCCGGCGCCCGGCTCCTCGTGGGATTGAGCGAACGCCGCCGCGCCCTCCGCCAGATCGAAGCAGTCGCGGCAGCGCGCCAGGTGCTCCTGGAGACGCTCCTCCTCCTCGGCGGCCAGCTCGCCACGCTGGTAGGCGATCCACTGATCGGCGGTGGGATGGTTCATGGCTTCAGGGGACGTATCGATCAGCTCCACGAGGGTGTCGCGAAAGTCGGATGAGCTCACGTTTCTTGATCCCCCGCTCAGAAGTCTATCGTCTCAAATGTTTGGTGCAGCTTGTCCCACAACCTTTGGCGTGCCTGGAAGAGATGGGCCTTGACGGTCTCCGGAGAGATCCGCAGGGCCGTGGCGATCTCCTGCATGCTGCGCTCCTGGTAGACGCGCAGCTCCATGCACAGACGCTGCTTCGGAGCCAGCTCGCCGATGGCCTCCCGCAAAGCTTCCAGCCGCTCCTGGCGCACGATGCGGTCGAGCGGCGAGGTCGCGGTGGAAGGTGAGACGAAGTCCGCCGCCGGCGACGGCTCCGGATCCCCGGGCGACTCCTCGAAGGGGACCTCCGGAATCGCATGCCGTCCTCCCGGCTGCCGGTCGCGCCAATTCCGGTAGACGTTGCAGGCGATCTGCAGCACCCAGCCCTCCAGCGAACCTTCCCCACGGTAGCCTTCCAATCCTTTATAGATTCGCAGAAAGATCGCTTGGGTTAGGTCGAGACGCTCCTCGGGTGAAAAAACCCGCGGCGCCAGGAAGCGCTCGACCCGCGGCCGGAAGCGGCGGAAGAGCAGCTCGAAGCTCTTCTCACGGTCGGCACCGCGCTGGAAGTCGCGCACCGCGCGGACGATGTCGTCCGGTCCGGCGTCCAGCGCGGGCGGCGTCCGCTCATCCAACTTCATCGCCGTTCCCAACGGGCACAGGGAGGCATACCAGGAACTCCATACGAAAAAAGGGCTCGGTGGCGAAGTATGCCACAGACCGGCGGGACCGCCCACCTCCTGCTAAACTCCCCAATCCTCGGTAGTTCCCTGTCGTGCAAAGGAGAGTTTGGATGAGAAAGCTCGGCTGTCTCACAGGAATGTTGATGGTTGCAGGGATGGTGCTGCCGTTCGCGGCTCCGGCCGCTGGACAGCCCACCGGCCTGCCCCCGGCTTCGATCGTGCTCAAGGCGGCTCGCGTCTTCACCTCCACCTCGGAGCGCCCGCTGGCGCCCGGGATGGTCGTCGTCGAGGGTGACCACATCAAGCAGGTCGGCCAGAACCTGACGGTGCCGCCGGGTGCCCAGGTCATTGACCTCGGGGACTCGACGCTCCTGCCCGGCTTCATCGACGCCCACGTCCATCTGGCCATGGAGATGTCCGACGACTGGTACCGCGACTTTTACCAGACCGCCCTGCGCGTCCCCGCCGAGCAGGCGCTCTATGCCGCCAAGTACGCGCGGGTGACCCTGGAGGCCGGGTTCACCACGGTGCGCGACGTGGGCTCGGACGACTACATCTCGCTCGGGCTGCGCAACGCCATCAACGCCGGCATCGCCGTCGGCCCCCGCATGCTGATCGCCAACCACGGCATCGGCTCGACCGGCGGTCACGCCGACGCTCCCCCCTTCCCGCCGGAACGGATCAAGCCCTCTGGAACGATCCAGGGGGTCTGCAACGGACCCGCGCAGTGCCGCGAGGCCGTGCGGTTCCAGATCAAGTTCGGCGCCGACGTCATCAAGTGCATGCCCTCCGGCGGCGTGCTCTCGCTCTCCGATCCGGTCGACGTGCCCGAGCTGACCCGGGAGGAGATGGACGCCATTGTCTCCGAGGCGCACGCCTGGCACCGCAAGGTGGCCGCCCACTGCCATGGCGATGAAGCCGCCAGGATCGCCATCGCCGCCGGGGTCGACTCCATCGAGCACGGCTCCTTCCTCAAGGACGACACTCTGCGGCTGATGAAGGAGAAGGGCGTCTACCTCGTGCCCACGCTCTTCGCCGGGTATTGGGTGGGCGAGAAGGCGGACCGCTTCCCGCCCGCCATCGCCGTCAAGGCGCGGGCCGCGGCGGCGCAGATGCAGTCGATGTTTCAGCGCGCGATGAAGATCGGGGTCAAGGTGGCCTTCGGCACCGACTCGGCGGTCGAGCCCCACGGCCTCGACGCCCGCGAGTTCGACCTCATGGTGAAGAACGGCATGACTCCGGCCCAGGCCCTGATCTCCGCCACCGCCAGCGGCGCCGACCTCCTGGGACTCGCCGACAAGATCGGCACCCTCGAACCCGGCAAGCTCGCGGACCTCGTGGCCGTCCCCGGAGACCCCCTCAAGGACATCCGCCAGACGGAGAAGGTCAGCTTCGTCATGCAGGGTGGGAAGGTTTTCAAGAACCAAGCCGCGGCTCTCCCATGAACAAAGGTTGGCATCCCCTCTTCAATGAAGAGCAGAGCGCGCAGGCCTTGGCGATCGCGCGAGACATTGCGGACGCGGTCGCGCGCGGCGAGGGTGCGGCACCTTCAAACTACTCGCCGGAGGTGGTCGCGGCCTGGTACCAGGCGCTGGACTCGGGACAAGCGGGCTACAGCCTTCTCCACGCCTACCTCTTCTGGTGCGGAGGAGGGGCGGAGCACGCCGACCGGGCGATCGAAAGCCTGGACCGGGCCACCGATTTCATCGCCTCGGTCCGCACCTCCGAGAGCCTCTACTACGGCTTCCCCGGGATCGGCTGGGTGACGGCCCACCTCTCCGGTCGCCTCTTCGAAGAAGACCCGGACGATGGCGTCGACCTTGATGAGGCTCTCATTCGATTTCTCTCCCATCCATCCAATCCCGGTGAATTCGACCTCCTGAACGGCTTCGTCGGCTTGGGAATCTACGCCCTCGAGCGGCTGCCCCGGCCCTCGGCCGTTCGCTGCCTGGAGAAAGTCGTATCCTGTCTGGCGAAGCGAGCCACCCAGTCCGAGGAAGGCGCGGCGTTCTTCACCCCCGCGGGCGATATCCTGCCGCTCTATCGCTCGACCTACCCGCAGGGAGCCTTCAACCTCGGCTTCGCTCATGGTCTGCCGGGAGTCATCGCGCTGCTGGGGGCCACTTGCCGTGCAGGGGTCGCGACGCAGCAAGCGCGCCCTCTGCTGGACGCCACGGTCTCGTGGCTCATGGCTCGCGAGCACCCTCCCGAGAACGACTTCCGCTTCCCTCACTTCCATGCGCCCGACACCGAGCCGCAGCCGGGTCGATTGGCCTGGTGTTACGGTGACCTCGGAATCGCGGCCGCTCTTTTGACGGCAGCCCGCGGGGCGGACGATCCTGCCCTGGAACAAGAAGCGCTACGGATCGCTCGCTGCGCCGCGAGCCGTGACCCGAGCCGCTCACGAATCGTCGATGCCGGAATCTGCCACGGCGCGGCGGGGGCGGGGCACCTCTTCAACCGTCTCTATCAGGCGACCGGCGAAGAGCAGTTCGCCGAAGCGGCCCGATACTGGCTCCTTAAGGTCTTCGCGATGCGCCGTCCAGGAACCGGCGTCGCGGGCTTTTCCTGCTTCGGCCAAAACGAGGGAGGTGGCGCTCGCTGGGTGGCCGCCACAGGGTTTCTCGCGGGTTCGACCGGAATCGCCTTGGCCCTGCTCGCCGCAGCCTCGACCATCCCCCCTGAGTGGGACCGGTTGCTGCTGCTCTCCCTGCCCACCCCCACCAAGGCGTCAGAGCCTCCTGTTCGTTGACATTCATAGGGGTTCTCGCTACTTTCCAGCCTTTCCGGGCAAAGCCCGAAAGGAGCCGCCATGAAGAAGCGTGACAAGAAGCTCAGCATCGCAAAGGAAACCTTGTACGAGCTCGAGAAGGGGAGAGATCTGATGGCTGTCCAAGGCGGAATGACATCTTGCGGGACCAGCCCGTCCACGGCCGGTGGCAGCGTCAACCATTGTTGCTGAAATACTAGCCGGCCACTGAGGATTTCTTGGATCGGCGGGAATCGCGCATCCGAGGTTCCCTGACGGTTCGTAGAGGGGCGGCGAAAAGATTCTGAAGAAAGTTTCGCCAGGCCTGTCGATTTCGCCGTCCCTCGTTCGTCGTCCATGTAGAGCCAGGGCTTGAGCCTGCCTCCCCGAACCGGAAACCACAAGGAGAAACCAACGATGCGATTCATGGTCATGGTCAAGGCCACCAAGGACAGCGAAGAGGGCGTGATGCCGAGCCCGGAGCTCATGACGGCGATGGGGAACTTCAACGAAGAGCTGGTGAAAGCCGGCGTGATGCTCGCGGGCGAGGGGCTCCAGCCGAGTTCGAAGGGCGTCCGCGTCAAGTTCTCGGGCGACAAGCGGACGGTCGTCGACGGCCCCTTCGCCGAGACCAAGGAGCTGGTCGCCGGCTTCTGGATCTTCCAGGTGAAGTCGCTCGAAGAGGCGATCGAATGGGTCAAGCGCTGCCCCAACCCCATGCCAGGGGACTCCGAGATCGAGATCCGCCAGGTGTTCGAGGCCGAGGACTTCGGCGACTCTCTCCCGGCGGAGGTCCGGGAGCAGGAGGAGCGCCTGCGCGCGCAAGTGGCCGCCAAGACATAAGCCTCGGCTTGCACGGGCGGATCGAAGGTGGTCTGATCGGTAGCCGTGAACGCGGCTACCGACATCCATCGCGTAATTGATGCGGTCTGGCGGATCGAATCCGCCCGGCTCATCGCGGGGCTTGCGCGGATCGTCCACGATGTCGGAGTCGCCGAGGATCTGGCGCAGGACGCGCTCGTCATGGCCCTCGAAAAGTGGCCGGCAACGGGCGTCCCGGCCAATCCGGGCGCCTGGCTCATGGCCACTGCGAAGAACCGTGCGATCGATATCTTTCGCCGCGGCAAACGGCTCGAAAGCAAGCACGAAGAACTGGGCCGCGAGATCGAAAGCCGGCAGGAAATGGCCGTTATGGATCTCGACTCGGCGATCGACGATGACATCGGCGACGATCTTCTGCGCCTCGTGTTCACGGCCTGCCACCCGGTCCTTTCGACCGAGGCACGGGTGGCCCTCACCCTCCGCCTGCTCGGCGGCCTGACGACCGAGGAGATCGCGCGGGCATTCCTCGCTCCCACCGCGACCATCGCCCAGCGCATCGTCCGCGCCAAGCGGACCCTCGCCGAGGCCCACGTCCCCTTCGAGGTTCCCCGCGGCGACGAGCTGGCGGCCCGCCTGTCGTCCGTTCTCGAAGTGATCTATCTCATCTTCAACGAGGGTTACTCGGCGACGGCCGGCGACGATTGGATGCGCCCGGCGCTCTGCGAGGACGCCCTGCGGCTGGGCCGCATCCTGGCCGAGCTGGTGCCCCAGGAGCCCGAGGTCCACGGCCTCGTCGCGCTGATGGAGATCCAGGCCTCGCGCTCCCGGGCTCGGGTTGGCCCGTCGGGAGAGCCCATCCTCCTCCTCGACCAGAACCGCGCGCGCTGGGATCAACTGCTCATCCGCCGGGGGCTCGTGGCGCTCGAACGGGCCGGCAGGCTCGGCGGCGCCCGGGGCCCCTACGCATACCAGGCCGCCATCGCCGCCTGCCATGCGAGGGCGCGCACTCCGGAGGAGACGGACTGGATGCGGATCGCGGCCCTGTACGAGGAGCTCGCCCGGCTCGTTCCGTCTCCCGTCGTGGAGCTGAACCGCGCGGTCGCGTTCTCGATGGCTTTTGGTCCCGCGGCGGGCCTGGAAATCGTGGAGAGTCTGACCTCCGAGCCCTCGCTCCAGGAGTACCACCTCCTGCCGAGCGTGCGCGGCGACCTCCTCGCCAAGCTCGGCCGCTTCGAGGAGGCCCGCGCCGAGCACGAGCGCGCGGCCTCCCTGACCCGCAACGCCCGCGAGCGCGAGTTGCTGCTCGAACGCGCGGCAGCCTGCGCCCGGGAGTCGGCGACGGCATAGAAAGGGGCGGGACCGGCGTTCCGATCCCGCCTTGACGAAAATTCGAGGACCTTCAGGTCGCTTAGCCCTTCGGCTTCTTCGGTGCGGGCGCGGACGAGCAACGGCCCGTTGGCGAGCCCGGGCAGGCGAGCATCATGGACCACACGAAGTCGCGCGCGATCCAGCCCTTGGGAACGACATACTTCGGTCCCACCGGCGGCGTCGGCAGCGAGCCCAGGACGGTGATGCCGTCGGTGCCGTCATTCTTGATGGAAGAAACCGAGTGGCACGTGATGCAGGACGCGGTGCCCTTCGTCATACCCACGTTCTCGCCCTCGATGATCGAGTTTCCGAGCAGCGTCGGGCTGCCGGACGCGGTGACGAAGGTGGTCTGGACGCCGTCCAGGCGATAGTTGAGAAACTCCGGAGCGAGATGCGCGCTCGTCATCAGGGCCTGCAGCGCGGGAGTCAGCTTCGTGAACCCGCCCGCGCCGCCGTTGCTCACCGGCGGGACGGAGCCCCATGAGTCGGTGCAAGGCCCAAACGTGATGCAACGATTGGGATTGGTCTGCAGGTTCTGCGGCTCGAACGTCGCCCAGACCCAGTCCGAGATGAGCTTGGACTCGATGTGGATGCCGGCCATCGCGTAGCAGACGCCGTCGATGGTCTCCACGTGCACGCCCTGGGGCGGCTTGGCGCAGGTGAACGGCGGCTTGAAATCGGTGCCGGGAATCCAGTCCACCTTGACCTCGACGGCGGGAGTCGGGAACTGAATGTTCGTACCGGCCTTGGCGGCCTTGGTCTGGCCGGCGCGGCCCTGGTACCCCTTGCTCAGCATGAACGCCTGAGCCGACGGGTTGATCCTCGCTTCCTCGCAAACGATGGCATTCGGAATGACGTTGGAGGGCGGGGCGCTCATCTTGTTGCAGTCCGTGCTGGGGACCAGCTCGGGGGTCGCGCCGGCCTTGTGGGCCAGTGCCTGGGCCAGCGGGCTGCCGTGCAGGCGCTTGCCGCCGACCGCTTCGGGCTTGGCGCCCGCGGGATAGAAGCTCGACTGCTCGATCCAGTTCTCCCAGACGACCTGATTCTTGTTCGTGGGGCAGTTCGCCGCGACGAAAAGCTGCCACGCGGTCTGCTCCATCGAGCCCGTCACCGCGGTGGGGAACGTGCAGGCGCCCGCCTTCGGCGGCGCCTTGGCGGCCGCGGCCATCACAGAGCTCGTACCTCCCACGCCAGCCAGCCACAGCGCGGTTGCAGCAAGGACCAGGACCAGCACAACGAATCGAAGTTTCATGATTCACCTCTTCCTTTCCATTCCTGAGACAGGGTTCCAGGACAAGAGCTTCGCGAGAGCCGATGATAGCCCTAAGGCAACGGCCGTGCCAGGCCCGCACCAGCCCCTGACGGAGTCCAGTAAACCTATTGGAATGTTGGAGTTGAGGTATGAATTACGAGTGTTGAAGGCATCCTGGGCATGACTCGCGACCAGGGCTCCGACACGTCAGTTCCCGGCGGCTGACACGTCAGCCGCCGGGAACCGATCCGCCGGCCGGCCCTTTAGTCGGCCCGGACGACGGGCACGTCCACGAGGTGCTGCGAGAGGAACCAGACCTGGAGCTCGTTGAGACGGATCACGTCGCTGATCAGGAGGTCGTTGGTGCCGTCGTCGCCGGAGTCGTCGGCCTGACCGGCCATCGAGTGCGACTCTTCGAGGATGATCTCGTGAGCGTGCAGAAGCCGCGAGATCTGAACCGGAACCTCTTCCCGGCCCCGGGGAGGACGCGGGATGAGCGTCGTCTCCGCGATGTCGGGAGCCATCGCCAAGCTGACTCCGCCCAGCAGTTGGATACGTTCCGCGATCTGGTCGACGAGCTCGTTCTGCTCTTCGTAGTGCTTGTCGAAAAGGAGATGAAGTTGATAGAAAGTGTGACCGGCGACCTGCCAGTGATGCTTCTTGTAGAGATCCCGGATCGTAATCGTATCCGCCAGAACCTGGTTCAGGTTCTCGACACTCTGGCGGCAGGCCTTCTCGCTGAGCGCGATCGGCAGCTTGACGATCGAGCCGAAAGGCTGGATCTCGACGGACTTCTGCCCCACCAGGGGCCGGGCCCGGTCCAGCACCTCGACCTTCTTCGCCGAAGTCTTCGCCAGCGCCTGGCTCTTCTTCCCTTGATTCTTCGCCATGATCCGCTCTCCTCTGGGCCGGGTTACGAGCCGGCCCTGGTCAACAACTGGTCATCGCTTCCCGATACCGACACCCGAAGCCACACGCCTCCCCCGGGAAGCCTCCCTGAGAATGACAGCATGAGACGTGCCAAGCGTCACCTCGCCCCCGCCGCTGCGCCAGAAGCCACTCGTCGGTCGCGAGATCCCAGGCTCCGAAGGCTCCCATGCTGAGGCCCGTCAGATAGACCCGGCCCGGATCGACCCGCAACCGGCTCTGGAGGTCGTCGAGCAGCGCCTTGAGAACGTCCGCCGACCGGGGTCGTACCCCTCGGGCAAGTAGAGGAGATAACGGGCCGAGACCTTCTTGGTAATCGTCGAGTCTAAGCTTTTTTCGTTGGATGGCACGGGCCGGGCTGCGCGGGCTTCGGCCGAGTTTCCCCGGGCATCGACTGCATCAGAATCCGATAAGTGCTCAGTTCGAGAGGGTCTCACCCCCGCGCCCGCCGGCCGTGCCGGGCGCGGGGCAAAACCGCGATCAGTGTCTACTGCTCCGAGCAGCGGCCCTGGGCGATCAGGTTCTCGATGAAGTAGTAATGCCTGGAATCCGGGTCGGTCATGAGGAGCTTCTGGCGCAGCACGTCGATGCAGGTGCCCGCCGTGGAAATGCCTGGCTGGAAGATACCGCCGGGGCCGAAGGACCACCCGACGCCGGTACCCGAATCGGGCAGACTCCGCGAGTAGAACAGGCTTCCAATGTAAATGCCCCCGCTATTGAACGCACGAAACTCCACGTTCACCGAGATGGTCGCGAAGAAGACGCCGCCGTTGACTGCCGTACGGGTGAGGGTCATGGTGGTGATCGGCTGGTTGCCGGCAAGCCTGACCGTCCAGGACAGCGAGCCGCAGGGGGTCGCCTGGGGAGAGATGCTCGCGAAATTGAGGCTCTTCACCTGAATCCGGGTGCTGGCCGTGCCGCCCGTTGTGCTGAGCACGACGTTGTCCAGCCGGGCGACCGCGGTGTCCCAGTCCGCACCGGCCTGGGGAATACCGCGCAGGAGCACGTGATGATCCCAAGTGGTCGATGGTGTAGCCTTGCAGAGCGACTCGACATCGTTGTCGGGGAACAGGAAGAGGGTCTGGCCGTTGGCCGGCGTGACCCACCGGTCGACACCCGGCGGAATGGGCTGGGCGAACGTGGGAAGGGCCGCCAGACTGAGCAGCAGAAGGGTCAGGACGGTCGTACGAGCGATCAGTTTGGTCATGGTTTCTTTCTCCTTAGTTGATTTTCAATCGAGGTTGTCCCGTCACACTCACGGTCCCTGACCGTGGGCGGCCCACGGGCGAGGGGCAGGGGGAGGCTCATCGAGCTTCCTCGGCCAGGGCCGGCTGGGTCTCGGGTTCGCGGTGGGTGGCCGCCGAGGCGGTGCGCAGCCTGTGCCGCGGGTCGAGCCACGTGAGCAGCCTCCCCTCCCCCGCCAGGGTGAGCAGGCAGGCGCCCGACAAGCCCACGGCGACGAGCAATCCGAGCAGTCTGTTGGCCGGCACCCGCGAGACGGCCAGCAAGCCGAAGCCGAGCGAGATGGCCAGGGCGTCCACCAGGATCGCCGGCCCCGCCTCGGCCGCGGCCACCAGGTCCGGCCGCGCCTCCCCCGCCGCCCGTGCCCGCTGGTACTGCTCGAGGAAATGGATGCCGTAGTCGACGCCGATACCCAGCGTCACGGCGCAGAAGATCGACGTCGCCACCCCGAGAGGAATCCCCACCCAGCCCATGAGGCCGAAGGTCCAGGCGACGGCGATGACGGTCGGCGCCACGCAGGCGAGCCCCAGGCGCAGCGAACGGAAGAGCACGGCCACGATCGCCAGAGTGCCGGCCAGCGCCAGCAGGAGCGAGCCGATCTGGGTGCGGACGACCGAGGAGATCATGGCCTGGGAGACGGCCACGTCGCCGGCGAAGTCGAGCCGCGCATGGACGGGCGCGAGCTCCGTGCGCTCCAGGCGCCTCGCCGCCGCCATCAACGCCGCGGTATCCCGGAAGTTGGCGCCTTTGAGAAGCAGGGTGACGACCGTGCGGCGGAAGCCGTCGTCCACCAGCTCGCGGCGCCGCGCCTGGCCCCGGACGTTGCCGATCCGGCGCGCGTGCAGGTAGATCCAGGACGGGTTGTCCACGATCTCTCGTTGGCTCTCTTGCTGGCCGCTCCACAGGTAGGCCGTGGTCGAGAGCTGGCTCGCGAGGCCGAGGACGGCGCCCACCTTGGTTTGAGCGCGCAAGCCCTGCTCGAAGCGGCCGACGGCCGCCACGGCCGAGCCCGCGAGCAGGGGCCCGCGAGCGGCCGGAATCACCGGCACCTGGTCCGCCGGCGTGTCGAAGGTCACCACCGCGAGCAGCACATGGGTACCCGCGAACGTCCGGTCCACCCGCTCCATGGCTTGGCGCAACGGGCTGTGCCGCGCGAAATTGTCGATCCAGCCGTCCTGGACGATCAGCCGCGGAATGCCGAGCGCGAGAGCCACCGTGGCCACGGCGAGGACTGGCAGGACTAGCCTCGGCCGGGCTCCCAGAGCCACGGCCGGCCGCGAGAGGCGAAGCACCGGCCCGGCCGGCCCGACAGCCCGAATCGCCTCCGGCCGCAGGGCAAGGAGAGCGGGCGTGGCCACCAGCGCCCAGGCCAGGCAGAACAGCGCCCCAACTCCCGTGAACAGCCCGAAGCTCCACACCGGACGCACCGACGAGGTCAGAAACGAGAGGAATCCGATGGCGGTGGTCAACGAGGTGAGGAGAATGGGCCGCGCCAACTCCTCGAAGGTGCGCCGCAGCGCCTCGGCGGGAGCCTGTTCAGGGGGCCGGTGGCGGTAGCGCCAGAGCAGATGGATCTCGTCGGAGAGCCCGACCGTGATGAGCAGCACGGGAATGACGGCGGTGGTCAGGTAGACGGGCTCCCCCAACCAGCCGATGAGGCCGAGGGTGAAGACCTGGACGGCGCCGATCTTGGCGAGCCCGATGAGCACCGCCCAGGCGCGGCCACAGGCGGCCCATAGGAGAGTCGCGATCACCGCCAGGGCGAGCGGCACCAGAATGGCGAGGTCCGCGAGCACGTGCTCGCCGAGGAGAGCCTCGGCGGCCGGCGCTCCCACCACGGAGATGCGGTCTCCAGCCTTCTCGTACGGCCGCACGGCGGCGGCCACGCGATGATAGAGGGCGGTACGATCGGTCTTCGGTACAGCGCCGTCCCCCTCGGTACCCGGAACGCCGACGAGGATCGCCGTCGCCCGTTGGTCGTAGGAGACCAGGGTGCCGCGGAAGAGGCCGACCGCGTCCACGTCCTTGCGAACCTGGGCGAGACGCTCCGCCGTGCGCGGCGGGGGCCAGAGGATGGGCCTGAATTTGAAGCTGTTGGGATAGAAGCTCGCGCTTTTCTCGGTCGCGAGGCTCTGGACGTTATCCGGTCCCACGCCCGGCAGCGCCGCGAGGTCGCGGCTCAGCCTCTGCAGCCGCTCGAGGGTCCCGAAGTTGTAGATGCCTTCCGGATGCCGGGTCTCGACCACGACCAGCAGCGGATCCCGCAGCCCGAAGACCCGGCGGGCTTCGCGGTCGGCGGCGATCGCCGGATCGTCCGGGGGTACCAGGGCATGGCCGTCGGTCTGAAGCTTGAGGCGAAAGAGCCCCGGCGCCATGGCCAGGACGATCGCCACCATGACGGCGAGGGCCGTCCGCGGCCACTTTGCCGACACCGATGCCACACGAATCCCCCATCGGAGCATTCCTGACCCTCCGCCTTGAGCCTGAATCCCACCCTCACAAAGCAAGGTGGTTCTCAGACGCTAAAGCGAGCCCTTTCGAAAACTGTCATTGGCGACTTCGGGGTGGCCGTGCAGAGCCACTGGCTCAGGTGGACCCTCGGTCCCCCTGAGATTGCGGCTCATGAAGGAGGGCAAGTCGGCGCAGGAAGCGCTCGATCTCCTGGGATTATGCTGGGAGGAGGAAAAAATGCGCCCGGGTTTCCCCGGGCATCGATTGCATCAGAATTCGAGAAGGCAATACAGAGCTTCCAACGTTGACCGGCATTACCGGCACGCTCCACTCAGCTACTGCTGCTCATCATTCTTGACTGAAGGCACTCTAAAGGCGCACATTGCACAAGACAAGAGGGGGCCATCTATCCATGCGATCGGATTTGTCTATGGATCGGTTCGACAGTTTGTCGATCCGGGATTTGCGGGCCGTGATAGCGCTCGCGGAGCGGCTGCACTTCGGCCGGGCGGCGGAGGATCTGTCGATCACCCAGCCCTCCCTGAGCGCCGCGGTCAAGAAGGTCGAGGAGGTGCTGAGGGAGCGCTTGTTCGACCGTACCTCCCGGCAGGTCTCCCTGACCCCCACCGGCCAGGTCGCGGTGCAGCGCATCCGCTCGGCGCTGGAGGAGATCGCGGAGATCGGGCGGGGTGCCAGCGGCAAGGCGTTGCTTACAGGGCGGTTCCGGCTCGGGCTCGTGCCGACGATCGGCCCGTATTACGCGCCGCGTTTCCTCGCCGGCCTGCGAGAACGGTATCCCAAGCTGGAGCTGGTGCTGACGGAGGCGCTCACCGAGGGTCTGCTGCAGATGCTCCGGCAACGCTCGCTGGACGCCGCCGTCCTCTGCCTGCCGACCGGGGAACGGGGACTGACCGAAACCCCGCTCTTCCGGGAGCCGTTCGTGCTCGCGGTGCCGGCCAATCACCCGCTGGCGGAGATGAAAGAAGCCGGCCTCGAGCAGCTCGATCTCCGGGAGATGCTGTTGATGGAACGCGGACACTGTCTGCGGGAGCAGACCTTGGAGACCTGCGGCGTCACGCCGGAGTCGGCGCTGAGCCCCTTGCAGGCGGCCAGCGTCGAGACCCTCCGGCATCTGGTGGCCGCGGGAAACGGCTGCGCGATGGTGCCGCTCATGACGCTGGTGCCCGGCGCCGACTGTTCGGGGCTCGTGCGGTACGTCCCCTTCCGCGAGCCGGCGCCGGGCCGCACCGTCGGCTTCGTCTTCCACGAGCATTGCCCGCGCTTGGAAGACGCCATCGAGCTGTCGGGTTTTCTGCGCAGCCTGGAGCAACTCGCGCGCGCCGCTCAGAAGTGAGGTCCCGAATCCAGGGCTTTGGGAGAAAAAGGCCCAAGGTCTCCTGGCGTCGCCTACTTTTTCCGCGTCGGCCGGATACTATTCCCGACGGCGTTCCTTCCAAAGGCGAACGATGAAACGCTCGTCGTCCTCAATGAGATCAGGCTCCGTGCCATTGTGAGCCAACATGCCTTGTACGATCTTCCGAGGAACCCCGAGACCCGTGGCCTCGATGTAGCGGTAGTCCCGAAGCACTTCCTTGATGAGCTCGTTCCGCGATGCCCGGTATCCGGCACGCATCTTGTCGACGGTAACAGTATTGGGTAGACGCCCCGGTGAGATCACTTCCAGACGATTGGAGTAAATCGACAGTTCAATGTCGGTGACCGTAATCGTGTAGTCGCGATGAGCGATAGCGTTGACCACTGACTCGCGGATGGCCTCCAGCGGGTAATCCCAGCGCTCCTGCCTTCTTCCGCCATCGTCGATCCAGGCCTGAACCGAGGTATTTCTCCGAACGAAGTCGAGTGCCTGGTCGATGATCCCCGTTTCAACCGTGTCTCCTCCTTCGGAAAGAAGGGCTACCGCAGGACCCCAAATCAAACCTCGCTCTTTCGCGTTGTAGTCCTTCTCGGTTCCCGAGTAGGCCACGGCGGCGATTCCAGACTGAGGAAGCCATTTCTTCGGGCGAGATCCGAAGAGAAGGAGTCCTCCAGCGCTCGGAATGGCACGGCCCCGATCTTCAGCCATCAGCTCTGTGTTCACCAGAAGCCGAGTCCAGCCTTCCTGATCAGCATCCTCAGGATGGGCCTGTCTCCGGACATCGCGAAAATAGCTGAGCACACGCCGCCGGTCGAAATCGGCAAACGAAGAACCTGGCACCGGCTTGCGGTCGTACTGCAAGCGCCCCGACTGCTGGTAGAGACGGACCTCTTCTTCGTCAGTCGCATCTCGCGTCGTCGTACCGACCCGGATTTGTGTGACCCACGCGGAACCGCGCTTCGCCTTGTAGGGCTTGTCGGGTGCATCCGTGGACAACGACACGATGCCCACGATCTTGCCTTCGCTCCATGCCATGGTTTCCCAATAAGGGATCGCGGCCGGGCGCAGATGAGCGCGAGCAGCCTCCATCACCCATTCCTCAGCCTTTTCAACATCGCGCGTCAAGCCGGAAACAGTCCGATCCCTTTCGACCCCAAGAAGAATGTGGCCACCCTCAAGATTCAGCAGGGCTGCCATTTCCTTGGCCAATTTCTCCGGAACGATGTCATCGCGCTTGAATTCCACTCCAGAGTTTTCGCCATTTTGGATCAACTCTGTCAACTCAGCTCGATTCATGGAACATCCCTTTCTCTGTCGTCTCTCGGACCTGGGCCACGATTCGCACCGAAACTTCCCCTCTCTGCGTCGCCAAGGTAGAATTGACGCCCCAGACATCGTAGCTCAGGTTCGGCACCTATTCACCGAGCGAATCGCCAGGGTAACCTCATCATGCCTCTGCTTCCCCGTCTCCGAAGCCGGCCCGCATCCCGCGACCTTCCCGTACCCTTCATCGTGGGCTCGCCGCGGTCCGGCACCACGCTGCTGCGGCTGATGCTGGACTCCCACCCGGACCTCGCCATTCCGCCCGAGACCGGATTTCTGCCGGCGGTGAGGGAGCTCGATGGGAGCGGTGAGACGCTTCGGGAGCGGTTCTTCGACACCGTCGTCACCTTCCCGCCGAGCGCTCCGGCCTGGAGGGATTTCCAGATCTCCGCCGAGATCTTCCGCTCGCGGCTCGGCGAGCTCCATCCCTTCACCGCGGCAGCCGGCGTCCGCCTCTTCTACCGGCTGTACGCCGGACGCTTCGGCAAGCCGCGCTGGGGCGACAAGACGCCCCTCTACTCACACCATCTCCGCGCCATTCAGGAATTGCTGCCAGAGGTGCGGTTCGTCCATCTCGTTCGCGATGGCCGCGATGCCGCCGTCTCGCTGCGCGAGCGCTGGTTCTCGCCGGGCCGCGACATCGCCGTTCAGGCCGCCTTCTGGCGGGACAACCTCCTGGCCGCCCGCCGGGAAGGCGCTGCCTGCCGCCACTTCCTGGAGGTCCGCTTCGAGGACCTCGTCCACGATCCGGAGACGATCCTGCGCCGGATCTGCGGTTTCATCGCTCTTGATTTTCAGCCGGAGATGCTTCGTCACGACGAGCGCGCCCCTCAGCGGCTCGAGGAGCACGGCGCCCGCTATGGAACGGACGGCAGCCTCGTCGCCTCCCAGGAGGATCGCCGCCGGCAGCAGGTCCAAAGCAGGCGGCGTCCGGATACAGACAAGATCGGTGTCTGGCGGCAGCTTCTCTCCGTCGAAGAGTGCCGCCGCTTCGAGGAGATCGCCGGCGACCTCCTCGCCGCCTACGGGTACTCGTCGGCGGCACCGACTCAAATCATGCCCGGCGGATGAGCCTCAGGAGGAAGATGAGCACCACGGCTCCTATGAAGGCTACGAATATGGTGCCGGCCAAGCCGCTGAAGGGTGTGTGCCAGTGCATCTGGCGGAAGATCCAGCCGCCGATGAAAGCGCCGACGATGCCGATGATGATGTCGCCGACGATCCCGAAGCCGCCCCCGGCAACGAGCGACGCCAGGACTCCAGCCACCAGCCCTACGATGATCCAGGTCAGGATGTCCATACCCGCGATTCTCCGTGACGGAAGGCCGAGGCTACGGCCGGTTCACTGCCTTATTTCGCCTTGTCCTGCATCTCGATGAGCTCCTGCCGCTCCGCGTCCAGCTTCTTGACGGCGTCGGCCTTCTCCTCGTCGGTGCCCTGCATGTTGCGGATCTCCTCCTCCTTGGTGCGGATGTCCGCGGCCTTCTCCTCCATCTTGCGGGTCAGCTCCGCGTTCTCAACCGACGGGTTGGACCCGGAGGCGCTGGAATCCTCGGCGGCCTTGCTGTGCGGCTTGCACGCCAGCGGGAGCAGCACCAAGAGCGACAGGACCATCCACGACAGCGTACGGGGACCACGGCTCCCAAGCATGGCAATCTCCTTCTCAGGCCTTTTCGGCGGGGACTGAAGTTGCCGCAGCTTAGCACGCGGGGCGGGCGCCCCCCTTTCGGGAGGCGCTACCGGCTGTTGAAGGTGTCACAGCGTCCCATGTCGCCGGAGTCGAAGCCGGCACGGAACCACTTGGCCCGCTGCTCCGAAGAGCCGTGCGTCCAGCTCTCGGGATTCACCCGGCCGGTCGCCTGCTTCTGGATGCGGTCGTCGCCCACGGCGGCGGCGGCCCGAAGGCCATCGTCGAGGTCCCCCGAATCGAGAAGATTGCGCTGCGCGGCCGTGTGCCCCCAGACGCCGGCCAGGCAGTCGGCCTGAAGCTCCAGCTTCACCGAAAGGTCATTGGCGCTACGCGGGTTCTGTCGCTGCAGGGCCTCGACCTTGTCGCTGATCCCCAGCTGCTTCTGCACGTGGTGGCCGAGCTCGTGAGCGATGACATAGGCCTCCGCGAACTCGCCCGGAGCACCGAAGCGGTCGCGCAGCTCCCGGTAGAAGCCGAGGTCGATGTAGACCTTCTCGTCGGCCGGGCAGTAGAAGGGCCCCATGGCGGTCTCGGCGAAGCCGCATCCCGAGCGCACCTGGTCCGTGAAGAGCACGAGCTTGGCATGCTGGTAGCTCTTACCCGAGCTCGCGAAGATCTGGGTCCAGGCCTTCTGGTCGTCGTCGAGGACGAACGAGACGAACTGCACGAGCTTGTCCTCCTCGGGCGAGGAGGAACGTGGCGCGGTCTGCGCCGCCGGCCCGCCAGCGGAGCCGCCGCCGCCGACCAGCGCGAAAAAGTCCCGCTTGAAGATGAAGCTGAGGACTAGCAGCACGAGGAAACCACCGATTCCCAGCCTTCCGAAGTTGCCACCTCCGCCACCTCCGGAGCTGCCCCGTTCGTCCTCCAGATCCGCGCTAGGCCCACCTGGCGTCCACCGCATACTTGCCTCCTTCCCGGATTGGGTGAGTCTATCAGGGAGCGACGACATCCCCGAGAGTCGCCCAGCCTCTTGCACACCTCGTGCCCTGATCGGCTAGACTCCGTCTCGATGCTGCCGATCTCCCCCGCCTCCCCGACCGTCATGCCCTGGGACCGCCGGGCTCCCGAACGGGAGGGACCTCCCTCCGCGTGGTCGCTCCTGCCCGAGGATCTTGAAGCCCAGGGCTGCCCGGGCCGGCCGGCGCACGTCTTCGCCCGGCTCCAGCGGGTGCGTACCTGGCTGCCGGACCAGCTCTTCCTGAAGCGGCCGATCCGCGCCTGGCTCGACGAGCACACCGACCAGTCGCTGCCCACGATCCTGGAGCGGCATCCCTCCTACGACGGCTCGACGAAGCTGGTGATCGGCCTGGCGGACGGCCACCGGGTCGAGGCCGTCCACATGCCGCGGCACGAGGCGGACCATCGCGTCACCTACTGCATCTCGAGCCAGGTGGGCTGCGCCCTGGGCTGTACCTTCTGCGCCACCGGCGCCATGGGCATCGTGCGCAACCTCACGGCCGGCGAGATCGTGGGGCAGGTCCTGGCCCTGATGCGCGGCCTCGGGCCGAAGTGCGGCGAGTCGGTCCATATCGTCTTCATGGGCATGGGCGAGCCGCTCCACAACCTTGACCACGTGCACCGCGCCGTGACCGTGCTCTGCCATCCGGAGGGAGCGGGCCTCTCGCCATGGCGCATCACGGTGAGCACGGCCGGCCTCGTCTCGGGGATCGAGAAGCTGGCGCGGATGGTGCCGCGGCCGCAGCTCGCCGTCTCAGTCAATGCCACGACCGACGCGGCCCGCAGCGCCACCATGCCTGTCAACCGCGCCTGGAACCTCGCCCGCCTGCGCCAGGCCCTCGACACCTGGACCCTCAAGCGTCACGAGCGCTTCATCTTCCAGTACGTGCTCCTCGCCGGGGTGAACGACACCCTGGACGACGCCGACCGCCTGGTCGAGTGGCTGGGCGACCTGCGCCTGCGCCACAACCTCAACCTCATCCCCATGAACGAGCACGGCCTTTCCCCATACCACGAGCCCGGAGAGCAGCGCCTCCAGGCCTTCGCCACCCGCCTCCACGAGCACGGCTGCTTCGTCACCGTCCGCCGCAGCCGCAGCCGTGACGTGCAAGGGGCGTGCGGGCAGTTGGTGAAGGGGCGCGAGGCGGCGGGAGGATGACCGCTGTCTCGAATGTCGATCAGTGGTTTCGGTGGGTGCGGTGCAGGCAGCCAGGGCAGGAGCACCGAATTGAGTCGCCCCAGCCCGTTGGGCTGGGCTGAGGAATCCCGGACCTTCGGCCCGGACTGGCGCTTCATCGGACCTGCCCGGCCTGACATCGGGCGCGCCAAGTCTTTCATCGGACACGCCCGGTCTTTCACCTGCCATGCCCTGCCTGTCATCGGCCATGCCAGGTCTTTCATCGGACATGGCGAGCCTTTCATCGGACACGCCCGGCCGTTCATCTGCCACGCCCGATCTTTCATCGGGCATGGCAGGTCTTTCACCTGCCACACCATTTGTTAGACCTGCCACGCCATTTATTCCGCCTGCCATGCCCGATCGTCCACCTGCCATGGCAGGTTTCACATCTGCCATGCCATTTGTTGGACCTGCCACGCCCGATCTTCCACCTGCCATGGCAAGTTTCATATCTGCCACGCCCTTTGTTGGACCTGCCGCGCCATTTGTTCCGCCTGCCATGCCATTTGTTAGACCTGCCATGCCCGATCGTCCATCTGGCATGGCAGGTTTCACATCTGCCACGCCATTTGTTGGACCTGCCACGCCATTCGTTACGCCTGCCATGTCATTTGCTAGACCTGCCACGCCCGATCTTCCATCTGGCATGGCAGGTTTCACATCTGCCATGCCATTTGTTGGACCTGCCACGCCATTCGTTACGCCTGCCACGCCCGGTCTTCCGCCTGCCACGACCTACACCATCGACATCACGACCTTGCCGAACGCCCCGCCGCGCTCCACGGCCTGATAGGCCTCGGCCGCGCGCTCCAGGGGGATGACGCGGTCGACCACGGGGCGCAGGCGGCCGTCGCGCAGGCGTGGCAGGGCGAAGGCGGTGAAGTCGGCGACCAGACGGGCTTTTTCCTCTCGCGGACGGGCCCGCAGCACGGAGCCGATGACGTGAAGCCGCTTGCCCAGGATGAGCCCTAAATCCATCTCCGCCTTGCGGCCTCCCACCAGCCCCACCACCACCAGCCGGCCGCGAGGCGCCAGCGCCGCGAGATGGCTGGCCGTCTCGGTGCCGCCGGTAAGCTCGATCACCAGATCCACTCCCCGGCCTCCCGTGGCCTCGCGGACCTGGCCCGCCAGGTTGGCCCCTTCCAGGCAGACCTCGTCGATCCCCAGTCCCCGCAGCAACTCCAGCCGCTCACGGTTGCGGCCGGCGGCCAGCACCCGCGCGCCGAGCTCCCGGGCGAGTTGGACGACGAAGCTCCCCATGCCGCCCGTGGCCCCGGTCACCAGCACGGTCTCCCCGGCCTGAAGCTTTCCCTCGGCGACGAGGTTGGTCCACGCCGTCAGCGCCGCTTCCGGAATGGCACCGCCTTCGACGAACGAGAGATTGTCCGGCAGGGGCATGACCTGCCCGGTGGGAATGGCGACGCGAGTGGCGTGGCCGCCGCCGCCGAGGAGGGCCATGACCCGTGTGCCTGGCTGCCAGGGCGCGCCCATCTCCCCCTCCAGCACGACGCCAGCGCACTCCAGGCCCGGAACGTCGCTCTCACCGGGAGGCGGCGGATAGGTGCCACGGAGCTGGTGGAGATCGGCGTGATTGACGCCCGCGGCTTCGATGGCGACGAGGATCTCCCCCTGGCCTGGAACCGGGTCGGGAAGATCGCCTACTCGCGGTGTGGAAGAGTTGGAACCGGAGGTGGGGAGGATGGCTCGCATGGAGCGATCCTACCCCACCCCCTGGGAAAAGAAGGTCAGTGCGCGGTGACGGGCCGGGCCTTGGGCGCCGGAGCGGGCTCCGGGGCGGCGGTGCCGCTGGAGTCGGCCACCATCGGCTTGTGGGCGTCCTTGCGGGCGTCGAGGCCCAGGGCGCCCTCCTCCAGCCAAGCGTGCTTGCCGTCGAGCACCCGCAGAGCCACCTTGTACTTGCGCGCGTCGTCGTTGGCCCACAGGTCGTGGAACAGACGCACGACCTTGCGCCGCGAGCCGCGGCTGAAGAGATCCGCGAGCTCCGTGGCATTGGCCGCCTCGGGATGGCCGGCCTCGGTCATCGCCTGTGCCCGGGAGACGGACGCCGCGATGCAGAACAGCTCGTTGGCGATGTCCACCAGGCGGAAGAGGAACGCCTGCTTGTTCTGGAGCTTGGCCTGATGGATCAGCATGCCATGGAAGATCTGCCGCGACAGCCGGCGGGTGTTGCGCTCGACGAAGCGCAGGTGGGTCGCCAGCTCTCCGAACTCCTGGTACCGCGGCCACTGCCCCCAGCCCAGCCAGCGGGTGGGATACCAGGAGCCGTAGAAGGACGTCATCTTCGGCAGCTCGGCGAGCTTCTCCGCCACGCTCTTCTCGGGATCGATCATTGCGCCGGCCACCTGGAGGTGCTTGTCCACGGCCTCGCGAGCCATGAAGAGATGCATGATCTCGGAGGAGCCCTCGAAGATCTTGTTGATGCGGTAGTCGCGCATCATGCGCTCGACGCCGATGGGCTCCTCGCCGCGGGACTTGAGCGAGGTCTCCGTCTCGTAGCCCCGGCCGCCGCGGATCTGCATGGTGTTGTCCACGATCTCCCAGGTGCGGGCCGAGTTCCACTCCTTGCAGGCCGCCGCCTCCAGGCGGATGTCGTAACCGCCGCGGTCGGACATGACGGTCGCGAGCGAAGCGATCGCCTCCATCGCGAAGGTGGTGGCGGCCATGTCGGCGATCAGGTGAGCCACCGCCTCGTGCTTGCCCACGGGACGGCCCCACTGCACCCGCTCGCTCGCCCACTTGCGGCAGATCTCCAGGCAGAGCTTGGCGGTGCCCACCGAGCCGTTGGGGATCGAGAGGCGGCCGTCGTTGAGGGTGGTGAGGGCGATCTTGAGCCCCTTGCCCTCTTCGCCGATGAGGTTCTCGGCCGGCACATGGACGTTCTTGAAGGTGATGACGGCGTTGGCCAGGGCCCGCAGGCCCATGAAGTGGCAGCGGTGCTCCACCTTGACGCCCGGCCAGTCGGCCTCGACGACGAAGGCGCTGATCTTCTTCGTCCGGGGATCCTTGGACATCACCACCAGCAGCTTGGCGATGGTGCCGTTGGTGCACCAGAGCTTCTCGCCGTTGAGGATGAAGTCGCCCTCGGGGGTACGCTCGGAGGTGGTCATCAGCCGCGCCGGATCGGAGCCGACCTGCGGCTCGGTCAGCGCGAAGGCCGAGATGTCGCCCGCGGCGCAGCGCGGCAGGTACTTCTTCTTCAGCGCCTCCGAGCCGAACAGCTTCAGCGGCTGGGGCACGCCGATCGACTGGTGCGCCGAGAGCAGGGCCGAGAGGTTGCCGTCGATCGAGCCGAGCAGCATCATCACCTTCTGGTACTCGCTGTTGGTGAAACCCAGGCCGCCGTACTTCTTCGGGATCTTCATGCCGAAGGCGCCCAGCTTGCGCAGGCCGTCGATGACGTGATCCGGGTACTCGCCGGTGGTGTCGATCTCCACCGAGTCGACCTCGTCGCGGACGAACTCCCGCATGGCGTTGTAGAAGGCGGTGAACTCGGCCCGCTCCTGCTCCGGCAGCGGGTATGGATGAATCAGGTCGAGACGGAAATTGCCGAGGAACATCTCCCGCAGGAAGCTCGGCTGCTTCCACTCGGTCTCGCGGGAGGCCTCGGCGACCTTCCTCGACTCCATCTCACTGGTGTGCTGAAGCTCCTTGGCCATGATCTCTTCCCCTTTGAATGACAGAGTGGGCTGGCCGTCCCCGGTCAATGCCGCACTGCGACAAGGATAGCACGACCGTGCGATTCGCGCCAGATCCCAATGCAAGCCGGTGACCCCGAGTCGCCCCACGGCCCCCTGCGTCATTCCCCGTTCGCCGCACTGCGGCTGAAGCTCTCCGACACAGGCACGTCACAGCCCCGGCCTTGATGTTACATGCATGTTCTGCTATACGTTGATGAACGGCACCTGTTGCGAAAAGCCTTACCCGCCGGTATGGGCTGAAGGTTATCTCCAAAGGGGAGAATTACGTGAAAAACGCTCGCTCGACTGTCCTTCATCTCGCCGCCACGCTGGCTCTGGCTTTTTTCATGGCCTCCGGGGCGCTCGCCCAGTCCGCGCTCTTCAGCGACGACTTCGGTCCGAAGCCCCTCGCGAGTTGGCAGGCCTCTCCCCTGGGGCTTCATTCCAATTGGGACGCCTCTTCCGGCGCCGCGGTCTACAACGGCGGCGGCCACACGCAGCTCTACGCCGGTGGCTCGTCCTGGACCGACTACAGGTTCCAGGTGAACTTCAAGCTGGACAACGGCAGCGACTACCCTGGCGGTATTCGAGGACGGATCGACGTCAATACCGGCGCGGGCTATGCGGCCTGGCTCTACCCCGCCGAGGGGGTGATCAAGCTGTTCCGCTCGACCGCCTGGCACATCGACACCTCGGGGCTCACGCTCCTCGCCCAGGCTTCGGTGAGCGGCGGCATCACGACAGGCGTCTTCCATACCCTGGCCCTGGACTTCTCGGGAAGCCAGATCTCCGTGATCTTCGACGGCACGACCGTGATCGTGACGACCGATACCGCCCTCACGGCCGGCGCCGTGGCGCTCGATGTCAGCAATCAGCCAATCACCTATGACGACGTGACGGTGATCTCGGGCGCCACGACTCTATTCGCCGATGACTTCAGCCCCCGGCCGCTGCGCAGTTGGACGGCCTCGCCGCTCGGCCTTTTCAGCAACTGGGACGCCTCGGCCGGCGTCGCCGCCTACAACGGCGGTGGGCATACGCAGATCTGGGCCGGCAGTGGTGCGTGGACCAACTACACGGTAGAGGCGAAGTTCCGGCTCGCCAATGGCAGCAACTATCCCGGCGGCCTGCGCGGCCGGGTGAACACGGCGACCGGCGAGTCCTACGCCGCCTGGCTCTATCCGGGAGACGGCGTCGTCAAGCTCTTCCGCGCCGTGGCCTGGAATATTGACACCACCGGTCTGACCCTGCTCTCCCAGGCGAGCGTGGGAACGATCACGACCGGCGTCTTCCACACCCTCGCCATCACTTTCAACGGTACCGCCATCTCCGTGTCTCTCGATGGAACCGGAGTGATCAATGCCACGGACTCCGCCTTCACGGCCGGTGCCGTGGCGCTCGATACCAGCAATCAGCCGATCGACTGGGACGACGTGACGGTCACGGCCTTGCCGCCGGCCGATCAGCTCTTCGCCGACCACTTCAGCTCGCTCGGCCTTGCCAACTGGACGGCTTCGCCCCTGGGCCTCTTTTCCAACTGGAGCGGAGCGGGCGGCACAGCGGCCTACAACGGCGGCGGGCATACGCAGATTTATGCCGGCAGCGGCGCGTGGACAGACTACAAGGTCGCGGCGAAGTTCCGCCTCGCCAACGGCAGCAACTACCCGGGCGGCCTGCGCGGGCGGGTGAACACCTCGACCGGCGAGTCCTACGCCGCGTGGCTCTACCCCGGGGACGGCGTCGTCAAGCTCTTCCATTCGGTGGCCTGGAACATCGACACCACGGGACTCGCGCTCCTCGCCCAGGTAAGCGTGGGCACCATCTCCCCGAGCGTCTTCCACGATCTTTCGATCACTTTCGTGGGCAGCCAGATCACCGTCAACTATGACGGCACCGACGTGATCCAAACCACGGACACCTCTCTCACCGCCGGTGCCATCGCCCTCGACGTGAGCAATCAGCCCATCGAGTGGGACGACGTGGTGGTGACGCAGATCGGGGGCGGCACTCCTCCGCCGCCCCCGCCTCCTGATGACAACGGCCCGGGCGGACCGATCCTGGTAATCAGCAAGTCCACCAATCCTTTCACCCGCTATGCCGGAGAGATCCTGCTGGCCGAAGGCCTCAATCAATACGCCATCCAGGAGATCGGCACTCTCGACGCGCCGACGCTCGCCAACTACGACGTGGCGATCCTCGGCGAGACCGCGCTGACGACCGCTCAGGTGACCCTGCTCACCGACTGGGTCAACGCCGGCGGACGCCTCATCGCCTTGAGGCCGGACGCGCAGCTCGCGAGCCTGTTGGGAATCACGCCCGCGAGCTCGACGCTCGCGAACGGTTATCTATTGATCGATACTTCGGCGGCTCCCGGTCAGGGCCTCGTCAATCAAACCATTCAATTCCACGGCACCGCGGACCTCTACAGCTTGAACGGCGCCACCGCCGTCGCCACCCTGTACTCGAACGCTACCACGGCCACCACCTCGCCGGCCGTCACCTTGAGAAGCGTCGGAAGCTCCGGAGGGAAGGCCGCGGCCTTCACCTACGATCTGGCCCGCTCCATCGTCTACACCCGCCAGGGCAACCCGGCCTGGGCGGGCCAGGAGCGGGACGGCGTCACCCCCAAGCGTTCCGACGATCTTTTCTTTGGCGACGCCTCCGGCGACTCGCGGACCGATTGGATCGATCTCAATAAAGTGGCTATTCCGCAGGCCGACGAGCAGCAGCGCCTTCTGGCGAATCTGATCCTCACCATGAACGCCGGCCGGAAACCCCTCCCCCGCTTCTGGTACCTGCCACGGAGCCTCAAGGCGGCGGTGGTGATGACGGGGGACGATCACGGCAACAATGGCACCGAGGGCCGCTTCCACGGCTACGAGACCGCGAGCCCCTCCGGCTGCAACGTGGCGAATTGGGAGTGCGTGCGGGGCACGTCCTACATCTACCCCGGCACGCCCATCTCGGCCACCGTGGCCGCGGCGTTCCAGGCGGAAGGGTTCGAGATCGGAGTCCACGTCAGCTCCAACTGCAACGACTGGACGCCGTCGTCCCTCGAAGCCTTCTTCGCGACGCAGCTGGCCGACTTCGCCACCCTCTTCCCAGGGGTCTCGGCGCCGGTGACCAACCGCACGCATTGCATCGCCTGGAGCGATTGGGCGACGGAGCCGAAGACGGAGAAAGCCCACGGCATCCGGTTCGACACCAATTACTACTACTGGCCTGGGAGTTGGATTCAGGACCGCCCCGGTCTCTTCACCGGCTCGGGAATGCCCATGCGCTTCGCCGATCTGGACGGTACGCGGATCGACGTCTACCAGTCCACGACCCAGATGACCGACGAGTCCGGCCAAACCTTCCCAGCGACCATCGACACCCTGCTCGACAACGCCCTGGGAACGGCCGGGTATTACGGCGTGATGACGGCCAACATGCACACCGACTCGGCGAGCCACGCCGGCTCCGACGCCATCGTGGCCTCGGCCCAGGCGCGAGGCGTGCCCATCGTCACCGCCCAGCAGATGCTCACCTGGCTCGACGGCCGCAACGGCTCCTCCTTCGGATCGATCACCTGGAGCGGCAGCGCCTTGAGCTTCACCATCACGACGGCCACGGGAGCGAACGGCCTGCAGGCCATGCTCCCCAACAACACCTCGACCGCCGGCACCCTCGCGAGCCTTACGCTCAACGGCAACGCGGCGACCTTCACCACGCAGACGATCAAGGGGATCGCCTACGCCGTCTTCCCCGCGGCGTCCGGTTCCTACGTGGCCACGTATGCGCCGTGAGCTCTCTCTTCCCCTGGGACGTAACTTCATGTTACCTTTGCAGTCATGAGAGAGGTCGCCGTCGCAACTCTGAGGGCTCAGCTCAGCGACTACCTGCAACGGGCCGCGCAGGGAGAGCAGATCCTCATCACCGAGGACGGACGCAATGTCGCCCTCCTGGCCCCAATGGAGCCCGGCGGACCCGAGAGACGGGCTTGGGAGCTCGTGCAGGCCGGCGCCGCCAGTTGGAGTGGCGGTAAGCCGCAGGGCTCCCGCCGGAGGCCGAAGCTGTCGGGCACGAGCGCCTCGGACATCGTGCTGGAAGACCGGCGTTGATCCTCTATCTGGACACCAGCAGTCTCATCAAGCTCTACATCGAAGAAAGTGGTTCCGAGGAGACCGAGCGCCTGGTCGGCGGGGCCCAACTCGTCTGCACCTCCGTGATCGCCTATGCGGAGGCGCGGAGCGCTCTGGCCCGCCTCTGCCGTGAGCGTAAGCTGTCCGAGGAAGACCACGAAATCGCCAAGGCCGATCTGGACGAGGATTGGCCGCGTTATCTTGCGATCGAGGTCACGCGCGAGATCTGGAAGGCCGCGGGCGACCTTGCGGAGAAACATGCTCTCCGTGGATTCGACAGCCTCCACCTGGCGTCGTTCCTCCACCTGGCTCACGCAGATCTCGGCGAGCCGGCCCAACTCTCTTCCTTCGACGATCGGCTGAACGACGCGGCGAAGGCAGCCCGGGTCTAGCTAAAGCCGCGCGCCGACCGGCGCCAGCCGGCCTTTCAGGTGGGCGACGATCTTGGGGCCGTGGTCGCGGGAGTTCTCGATGAAGATGCGATCGGTCCAGCGGCCGGCCTGCAGAGTACCGGCGACGTAAAGCCCGGGAACGTTGGACTCGCAGGTCTCGGGATCGAAGGTGGGGATCAGGGTCTCGGGATCGATGGCGACGCCGCAGCGGCGCTCGAAGTCGGCGTCCGGCTGGTAGCCGAGAAGCACGTAGACAGCCTGGGCCGGCAGCACCTTGGGGCCGGACGGGGTCTCGAGCTCCACTCCTCCTTCCGGCAGGAAGGCACGGACGAGGGAGTTGAAGTGAGCGGGGATGGAACCTTCCTCGATGCGGTTCTCGATGTCCGGCTTGAGCCAGTACTTGACCCCGGGCTTGACGTGCGTTCCGCGATGGACCATCGTCACCCGCACGCTGTTGCGCCACAGATCGAGAGCCGCCTCGGCCGCCGTATTGCCGGCTCCGATGACGACGACGTCCTGCCCGAAATGGGGATAGGGCTCCTTGTAGTGGGTATGGACCCAGGGGAGATCCGCGCCGGGCACGTCCAAACGCCGCGGATTGACGAAGTAGCCGGTCGCGAGGGCCACGGCCCGGGCTCGGTGCGTTCGCGGGCCCTGCATCCGGCGGGTGGAGATGATGAAGATCTCACCCTCCTTGCGCACTTCCAGCACGTCCTCATAAAGGGCCACCGGCACCTGGTAGCGCTCCACCACCATGCGGTAGTAGACGATCGCCTGCTGGCGGGTGGGCTTGACGTCTGGGATGCTGAACGGGACGTCGGCGATCTCCAGCCGGTCCCTCGTGGTGAAGAACTCCATGAAGGTGGGATAGCCCTGGATGGCCGAGGTCAGCGGTCCACGGTCCACGAGGAGGACGGACAGTCCCTGGCGACGCGCTTCCGCGCCGATGGCGATGGCGGTGGGTCCGGCGCCCACGACCAGGAGATCGAGTATTTCTTCCATCATGTTCTTTCCCCTTCTCCCCTACTTCCAAAGATAGAAATGGTCGACCGGCCCGTGTCCATTCCCGGTACCTAAGGGAGAGGCCGCCGCCATGGCTCCTTGCAGGTACTCGATGGCGCCCTCGACGGCCCGGCTCAACTCCTCTCCGGCGCCGAGGCGGGCGGCGATCGCCGACGAAAGAGTGCACCCGGTGCCGTGCGTCGCCCGCGTGTGGAGGCGAGGATGGACGAACCGGTGCACACGACCTTCCGTAAGCAAAAGATCGACCACCTCCTCACCCTCCGCGTGGCCCCCCTTGGCGAGCACGGCCTGCCCGTAGGCCGCCAGGGCCGCGGCGGCCCGCGCCCGCTCGCCCTCGCCGGCCACGGCGAGCCCCGTCAGGGCCTCGAGCTCCGGAAGGTTCGGAGTCACCACGGTGGCGAGGGGCAGGAGCTCGGATTTCAGGGCCTCGACGGCGTCCTCTCGCAGCAATCGGTCCCCGCTCTTGGCCACCATCACGGGATCGAGCACGATGGGCACGCCCGTTCCCGTGAGATGGACCCGCAGGCGCTCGGCCACGACGCGGACGAGCGCGGCGCTCGCCAGCATGCCGATCTTCACGGCATCGGCGCCGATGTCCTCCAGGACGGCGTCGATCTGCGCCGCCACGATGTCCGGGGGCATCTCGAAGACGGCTCGCACCTCGCGGGTGTTCTGGGCCGTCACCGCCGTGATCACACTCATCCCGTAGCCGCCCTGGGCGGCGAAGGTCTTGAGATCCGCCTGAATACCGGCGCCGCCGCCGGAGTCGGAGCCGGCTATGGTGAGGAGACGCGGGCGCCTGGAGATCATCCCGTGCGGGTCTGGAGGCGCTGCCGCCGGCTCCATGCCACAATGGCGACGATAATGAGAATCGCGACGCTGAGCGCCTGGGCCAGCGTGAAGCCGCCGAAGAAGCGGTCGTCCTTGGCGCGCAGGATCTCGATCCCGAAACGCTCCACGGCCAGGAGGGCCAACACCGCCAGCACCACCATGCCCGGCGGCTGGGGCCGCCGCCGGAACAGCCACAGAGCAATGCCCCAAATGGCAAGCGCGAGGGCCGTCTCGTAGAGTTGCGTCGGGTGGACGGGCACCATCTCGCCATCGGGGGTCGAGGACGGTATCACGACACCGAACATCCGCCTCAGGTTGCCGGCCGTGGTTGGCGGCAAGCCATGACGGAATATCACTCCCCAGGGGAGTTTCGTGGGCCGGCCGTAGTCGTCGCCCACCAGGAAGCAGCCGATGCGGCCAATGCCATAGCCCAGGGCGAGGGCCGGCGCCAGCGCGTCGGCCAGCGGCCAGAGGGGCAACCGGCGGCGGCGTATCATCCAGACCACGCACAGGAAGCCGACGATGAAGCCGCCATACCAGACGAGGCCCGAGCGGTCGAAGAGCAGCCGCCAGTCCATGTTGAGGATGGCGTAGTAGATCTTGGCGCCGAGGATGCCTCCGACGCCCGCGGCGAAGACGAGAGCGCTGGCGTCCTCGTCGTCGCCGATACCGAGCTGCTTCATCCCCCAGCGGAGCTGGAGGTAGCCGGCGAGGAAGGCGAAGACGAGCATCACCCCGAAGGGGCTGACCGGGAACGGACCCCAAGGAGTGGGGATGTGGAAGATTTCTTCGATCATAGGGTCGGGGGCCACCTCGCGCCCGGCGAATGGTAGCACGTGGGTGGATGTCAACAGGGTCTGCCACCGGGAAGCTCCCCGGGATAGACTAGGCGCGGAGACGACAAGACAAGCATGGCCGAGACCCGAGTGCAGTTCGAAGCGTCGGTGAGCGAGGCGGGCGAGGGCGGCCCCGCGCGGCTCTTCATCTGGGTTCGCCGCTTCCAGGGCGACGAGGAGCTGACCGGCCGGTACGAGGTCTTCGACGACCTGGTCCGGCTGGACGGCTACATCTCCCGGCAGGCCGCCGCGGGAGAGGATACCGCCGTGCTGCTGGAAGCCCGGGAGCGCTTCGCGGAGCACTTGAGCGGAGCCACCTGAGATCGCCGCCCACCCTTTCCCGATGATCACCGAAACGACTGTCGAGGCTTTCGCCGCCCTGAAGGCGTTGATCGAGCGCCAGGAGAAGCCCGGCCGCTGGCTGGTGCTGACGCACGACAATCCGGACCCCGACGCCCTCGCCTCGGCCCAGATCCTGGCGCGGGTGCTGCGCCAGGCCTGCCACCAGAAGGTCACCGTCGCCTATGGCGGCATCATCGGCCGGGCCGAGAACCAGGAGATGGTCAAGAGCCTGCGCCTGCCCTTCAGCCACATCCGCAACCTCAGCCTCAAGCGCTACCGGCACTTCGCCCTGGTGGACACGCAGCCGCGCAGCGGCAACAACCAACTCCCTCCCCGCGTCATCCCCGACATCGTCATCGACCATCACCCGCTGCGGGCGAACACTCAGGGCGGGCCGTTCTACGACATCCGGCCGAAGTACGGGGCCACGGCCACCCTGCTGGCCGAGTACATGCTGGCGGCCGGCGTGAAGCCCACCCACGCGCTGGCGACGGCCCTGATCTATGCCATCCGCTCCGAGACCCTGGACTTCGCCCGCGAGCACATCGGCCCCGACAAGGCCATCCACGACCTGTTCTTCCCCCTCGCCAACCACCGCCTTCTCGCTCGCATCCAGAGCCCCCGGCTGCCGTTGAGCTACTTCGCCAACCTGCACGACGCGCTGGAGAACCTGGAGTCGGTGGACTCGCTCATCCTGAGCCACCTGGGAGCCGTCGAGCAGCCGGACATCGTGCCCGAGATCGCCGACCTGCTGCTGCGCCTGGAAGCGAAGACGTGGTCGCTCGTCACCGGCTACTACCAGGACCGTCTCTACCTCTCCATCCGCACCACCAATCCGAGAGCCGACGCCGGCGGCCTGATGCGGCGCGTTCTCGGCCGGCGCGGCAAGGGGGGCGGTCACGGTATGATCGCCGGCGGCTGGATCGACGCGAGCAAGCTCACGGCGCCCGCCGAACGGCGCGAGCTGCAACGCAAGCTGGGGACGAGGCTCGCCCGGGAGCTGAAGAAAAATCCGGAAAAAATGCTGCGGCTGGAGCTGCGGCGAAAAGATTGATCGGCCCGAGAGGGGATCTCCGGAAAGGCGCGGATGGCTCCCGCCGGAAGATCCCCCTCCAAGAGCTGAATGTCAATCTCCCTCGCAAACGGCCATGAGACTCACCGCGGCGAGCTCGCGGCGAGCTTCGACGAGACGGTTCTGATCCACGTACAGCATTGCCATGGGACCAGGCCCCTTCTCGCACTGCACAAACCACGGAATCCCCTCGTCCTCCAGCTGAGCGGTCACGGCGGCGAACACTTCGGCATCCGTCACCTCGCCCAATGCCGCGAACTCGACCTCCTCCTCGACTGACTCGGCATCCAGCTCCTCCATCATCTGTGCCTCGCAGTCCCCACAGAGCGAAGTGCCCTCCTCGCACTCAACACCACATACAGGGCAGACCATCGACACCTCCTCCGTTGCACGGCGCCGAAGCCGGCGCCGAGCAAAAACTTTTCAGGCTTCATTCCAAGAGTGTCTGAAACTGAAAAGGAGGAGACAGTCGCGGGACATTTCAGGCAAGGCGGCCCCGTACTCAATGTTTCTGAAAAATAGCTCAATATCTATTCTGAGGGACCCTCAGCGGAGGCGGAGCCGGGGAAGGCTCTCCGCACCGGTCTTCAGGCGGCCTGCGGCGCGGATCCAGGCCCGGTGCTGCCGCTTGAGGTAGCGGGGGAGAATCGTGGCATCGGACCGGACCTCGGCGAGCAGGCGCTGGGCTTCCTCGCGCTCGCCCTTGCGCAGCAGGAGACGGGCAAGACGGACCTGGGCCTCGATGACGGTGCGGCGCTCCAGGAGCTTGCGCAGCACGGGCTCGGCCTCGGCGCCGCGGCCGGCTTCGTCCAGGCTGCGGGCGAGTTGGAGGGGGCCTTCGCCCAGATGGGAGTCCGGCTCCACCTTCACCAGCTCCTCGAGGAGCGGTATGGCGTCGGCCCAGCGCCCCTGCATCTCCAGCGACTGAGCGAGGCCGAAGTTGACGTCCTCCACGGAGCCGCCGTTCGACTTCGCTTCGCGGAGCAGCTTCTCTGCCTCCTGGGGCTTGCCCAGCGCCAGCGTCTCCTCGCCGGCCTCGGTGAGGATTCCCGGACCCCGCCAGTTGGCGAGCTGCACCTGAAGCTCCCGCAGCCGGCGCCGGGCGTGGATGCGCCGGGCGGCCACCGGGGAGACCATGGCGGCGTTGCGCGCCCCCAGCATCGGGGTACGCACCACCAGGAAGTAGGCGATCGGCCCCAGGCCGGGAAACGCCAGGATGATCATGAACCAGTACCAGTCCGCGCCCACCCGGACGGCATCGACCAGGGCGATCACCGCCAGGATCGTCGGCAGATAGCCGAAGCAGCCAAAACCCATACCCAACAGCGAGAAGATCCCGTGCAAGGCAACCCCCAGTTCTTAGAGCCGTCCCTCGACGATCCGGATCAGGCTCCGCCGGTCGAGTCGCACCTTCGCCACGGGCTGCCCCGCCCGCAGCAGGACGGGAACCGTGTCCGAAAACCGCGCCCGCAGATCGGGCTCGGCGTCCACGTCGCGGGGCGACCAGGACAATCCGTAGCCCGGCAGTACCTCGTCGAGCACCGCCGCCATCTCATCGCAGAGATGGCAGCCGGCGCGGGTGACCAGCTCGTAGACGGCCGGCTGCGGCTTGCGGCGAAAGAGCATGGTCCGGAGCACGATTACTGATCGAGCCGATACTTCCAGTAGTCTGGGTGACGGCGGTGGTGCTTGACGACCAGGATGCGCAGGTTTTCACCTTCGGCGCGGTAGTAGATACCGTAGGGGAAGTGCGTCGAAGGCCATCTTCAACGATTCGCCAGCGACTGGGAGCCTTCTGGATCTCGATGATTGCAGCATCGAATTCACGCAGAAAGCGGTCACCGAGCCCTGGGGCTTTACTTTCGAAGACCTGGGCTGCCTCAACGACTTCCGCCTCTGCGTCCGGGTGATAGATCAATCGCATCCGATAGCTCGCCTGGCCGCTTCCAGAACCTGCTGGTGAGAGCGGCCGGCAACGCCACCGGTGGTCAATTCAAGGTCCCTCTTCTTGGCCAGCGCAACGGCTTCCCTTTCCTCGCTGGAGGCGCCAGGAGCGGGCTCCTCGTCCTCGTCAATGCTCTGCCAGAGAGCCTGGGCCAATTCCACACGATCGGTCAGCGGCAGGGCCAGCAATTTTTGGGTAAGCTCTTGATTCGCCATGACTTGATTTTATCACGCTCTCGCTGCCTCGCGCTGGCGGTTCGCTTCCCTACTCCCACTCGATCGTCGCCGGGGGCTTGCTGGTGACGTCGTAAACCACCCGGTTGACGCCCTTCACCTCGTTGACGATGCGGTTGGCGACGCGGCCCAGCAGCTCATAGGGCAGGTGGCTCCAGTCGGCGGTCATGAAGTCCTGGGTCTCGACGGCGCGAATGGCGATGACGTTCTCGTAGGTGCGGTAGTCGCCCATCACTCCGACACTCTTGACCGGCAGCAGCACGGCGAAGGCCTGGCTCGTCTTCTCGTACCAGCCGCTCTCCCGCAGCTCATGGAGGAAAATGGCATCCGCCTCCTGAAGCAGGGCCACGCGCTCGGGCGTGATCTCGCCGAGGATGCGCACGGCGAGGCCCGGCCCGGGAAACGGATGGCGGGTGAGGATCTGCTCCGGCAGCCCCAACTCGCGGCCGAGCTGCCGTACCTCGTCCTTGAACAGCATGCGCAGCGGCTCGATGAGCTCGAAGCCCAGCTCCGCCGGCAGGCCGCCCACGTTGTGATGGGTCTTGATCACCGCCGAGGGCCCTTTGACCGAGACGGACTCGATGACGTCCGGATAGAGGGTACCCTGCGCCAGCCAGCGGGCGCCTTCGATCCTCTTCGCCTCGTCCTTGAAGACGTCGATGAACACGCGGCCGATGATCTTCCGCTTGCGCTCCGGATCCTCGACGCCCACGAGCTCCGAAAGGAAACGCTGGCCGGCATCCACGGCGCGAACGGGGATGCCCAGGCCGTCGCGCAGGCTGTGGAGAACCTGGATCGCCTCGTCCTTGCGCAGCAGGCCGGTATCCACGAAGACGGCCGCCGAACGCTCCCCCACCGCCTGCTTGAGCAGGGCCGCCACCACCGACGAATCGACTCCTCCCGAGAGGGCGCAGATCACCCGGCCCTCCCCCACCTGGCCGCGGATCGTCGCCACCGCCTCCTCCAGATAGGAGGCCATGCGCCAGTCGCCCCGGGCGCCGCAGACTCCGTAGAGGTAGTTGCGCAGGATCTCCGCTCCCGCGACCGTGTGCGCCACCTCGGGATGGAACTGGATGCCGTAGATCCGCCGCTCCTCGTTCTCGAAGGCGACGATGGGTGCGTTGCGCGTGGTGGCCGAAGCCCGGAAGCCCGGCGGCACGCCGTTGACGCGGTCGCCATGGCTCATCCACACCGTCTGCTCGTCCGCGAGCCCGTCGAACAGACGCCCGGGCTCGCTGATGGTGATCTCGGCCCGGCCGTACTCGCGTTGCCGTGAGCCCTCGACGCTGCCGCCCAGCAGGTGGGCCATGATCTGCATGCCGTAGCAGATGCCCAGGGCCGGCAGCCCCAACTCGAACATCTTTGGATCGGCCAGCGCCGCCCCGTCCTCATAAACGCTCTGCGGGCCGCCCGACAGGATGATGCCGATGGGCTGGCGGCGGCGGATCTCATCGAGCGGTAGATCGAAGGGATGAACCTCGCAGTAGACCCGGTTCTCGCGCACCCGGCGAGCGATCAACTGGGTGAACTGGCTGCCGAAGTCGAGGATCAGGACGGTCTGGTGGGCGCTCATAGCTCGGTCTCCGACTTCAGTCCACGGGTCATCAACTCTTCGACGGCCTTGCGGGCGTTCTTGCCCTCGTGCATCACGGCCACCATCTGCTGGGTGATGGGCATCTCGACTCCCCGCTGGGCCGCTAGCCGGGCGACGGCGATGGAGTTGCGAATGCCTTCGGCCACCATGTGGGTGCCGCCGGTGATCTCCGCCAGGGTCTTGCCGGCGGCCAGCTCGAGGCCGGTGTGGCGGTTGCGAGAGAGACCCCCGGTGCAGGTGAGCACGAGGTCGCCCAGGCCCGCGAGACCCGCGAAGGTGCGGGGCTCGCCGCCACAGGCGATGCCCAGCCGGGTGATCTCGTGCAGGCCACGGGTGATCAGCGCCGCCAGGGTGTTGTGCCCGAGGCCGAGGCCGGAGACGGTGCCGGCGGCGATGGCGATGACATTCTTGGCCGTGCCTCCGAGCTCGACGCCGACGACGTCGGCCGAGGAGTAGAGGCGCATCAGAGGAGTTGCGAGGCACTCGCGCACGTCGGTGGCGAAGGCGGCGTCCTCCGAGGCGATGACGGCGGCGCTCGGGGCGTTGCGGGCGAGCTCGGCGGCGAAGGTCGGCCCGGAGAGGACCGAGAACCGGATCTCCCGGCCGGCGGCCTTCCCCTCCTCGGAAGCGACCTGGCTCATGCGTGCAAGGGTCTCCGTTTCGATTCCCTTGGTGGCTGAGACCAGGGGCAACGGGCTTCCCCCGGGTCCGTCCGAATGGAGTCTCAAGAACTGGCGCAGCACCTCGCGAAAGCCGTGGGAAGGGACGACGACGAGGAGAAACTCGCTGTCGACCAGCGCCTCCATCTGCGCCGTGGGCTCCAGCCGCGGCGGCAGGTCGACGCCCGCGAGGTACTCGGCGTTGACGCGCTCCGTCGCCATCTTTGCTGCGAGCTCCGGGTCGCGTGCCCACAGCTTCACCCGGTGGCCGCCGGTGCCGGCCAGGTGCACGGCGAGCGCCGTGCCGAAGGAGCCCGCGCCGAGCACTCCGATCCGCCTTTCGGTTCCGTTCAACGTCTCACACCTCCGGCTTGAGGCCGAGCCTCCGCCAGGCGGGATTCGGTGCCGTCCCGCAGCCGGCGGAGGTTGCCCCGATGGCGAACGACGATTAGAAAGGCGATCAGGGCCGCGGAGCCGAACAGCCACGGGCCGCCGTAGTCCGACCACCCCAAACGGTGGCACGCCACGGCCAGGAACGGGAAGGCCGCCGCGGTCACGATCGAGCCCAGGGATACATAGCGTTTCCACACCACCACGAGGACGAAGAGCACGATTCCCAAGGCCATGGCAACCGGCGCCAGCGCTCCGAGCGCTCCCGCCGAGGTGGCCACACCCTTGCCGCCGCGAAAGCCGAAGAACACCGGGTAGACGTGGCCCAGGACCACCGCCACGGCGGCGCTGCCCACGACGCCGGCCGGAGCGTCGAGGATGCGGGGAACGACCACCGCCGTCACGCCCTTGATGATGTCGAGCACCAGCACGGCCACCCCCGCTTTGCGGCCGGCGGCGCGCAGCACGTTGGTCGCGCCGGCATTGCCGCTGCCCACCGACCGCACGTCGAGCCCCTGGATCAGCTTGACGATCACGACGCTAAAGGAGACGGAGCCGAGCAGGTAGGCGCCGGCCACCAGGAAGATGGAAAGCCCGGTGCTCAAGCCTCCTCCTCCGGATAGTCCTCTTCGAGGGGAAAGACCTCGACCTCGCGGTACCGCGCGCCTTTGGGGGAGAGCTTGCTCTCGAACAGCACCCCGCGATGGGCCACGAACGGCGGCCCCACGGAGCCCGCGAAGGCGTTGGTGAGCTTCTCGATCGAGTCCCGCCGCCAGGGATCGGAGCAGCGCGCCAGGGTGACGTGGGGATGATAGGCCCGTTCCTCGGGTTCGAACCCCAGAGCCTCGACCGCCGCCTGCGAGACGTCGGCCTGGAGCGTCAAAAGCTCGGGAGGCGAGTCGACGCCCACCCAGGCCACCCGCGCCGGGCGCCCAGGGGGAAAGGTGCCGCCGCCTTCGAGCCGCAGGGGAAGGGGAGAAAAGCGGGCGAACACCTGCCGCAGCTTCGAGGTCAACGCCGGAATGCCGGCTTCCTCCGTCTCGCCGAGGAACAGGAGAGTCAGATGCAGGACGTCCAGTTCCACCCAGCGGGCTCGCGGCAACCGGTCGCGCAATCCCTCCACACGGCGGCGCACCTCGCGCCGGGCCGGCTCGGGGACCTCGAGGGCGACGAAGAGCCTCATGGCGGGGGATGATAGCGTAGAGCCTTCAAATGCTCAGGCCTGAGGTGAACAGCCATGACTTCAATTAAAGCTGTGGAGATGACGCGCAAGATCCGCGACGCCCAGCACGAGCAGTTGAAAGACAAGACATGGGAGGAGCGGGTAGCGTTCTACCACGAGCAAGCGCAGGCGTTGCACGAGTCGCTCAAGGGAACAGCCGCACGTAAGGCGTCATAGCGGCCCTGCCGCGACCGCCAGCAGCCGGCGGCGCAGCATCTCCAGGGCGATCTGGGCCGAGAACATGCGGATCCGCTCACGGTCGCCCGGCAACCGGAGCCGCCGGTGCTCCACGTCGCCGTCCCCTGGCCCCGCGACGGCGATGTGGACGGTGCCCACCGGCTTTTCCGGCGTGCCGCCCCCGGGGCCGGCGATGCCCGTGATCCCCACCCCCCAATCGCTCCCGAGGTGGGTGCGGACCCCTTCGGCCATGGCCCGCGCCACCGGCTCGGAGACCGCGCCGTGCTCGGCGATCATCACGGCGGGCACTCCCACCAGCTGCGTCTTGAGCTCGTTGCTGTAGGTGACGGCACCGCCCAGGAAGTAGTCGCTGCTGCCGGCGATGCTGGTGACCCGCTGCGAGAACAGGCCGCCGGTGCAGGACTCAGCCGCCGTCAGGGTGGTGCCGGCCGCCCGCAACAGGCCTCCCACGACGCTCTCCAGCGTATCCGCCTCGCGGGTGGTATAGACCGCGTCGCCCGCCAGCTCGCCGAGCCGGGCCACCATGGCTTGAAGCCGTGCCCGCCGTTCGGGCTCGGGTCCCTCGGCCGTGGCCTGGAGGCGGATCTCTCCGACGCTCGCCAGGATGGTGATCGCCTCGCGGCCGAACTCGTCGTACGCCGGCGCGATGCGCTCCTCCACGACGGACTCGGGCAGGCCGGCGATCTTGAGCACCGCCGTCTCGCGGGCGACGCCGCCGGAACGGGCCGCGAGCCAGGGCTCCAGCTCCGAGGCCATGAGCCCTTCCATCTCGTTGGGGACGCCGGGAAAGAGAAACAGGGTGCAGCCGCCGCTCTCCAGGCGCAAGCCCGGTGCCGAGCCCCGGGGATTGGTGAGGACCTCGGCCCCCTCCACCACCTGGGCCTGCCGGCGGTTGACGTCCGGCATGCGCCAGCCCAACGCCTGGAACCGGCGCTCCAGGGAAGCCAGCACCTCGTCGTCCTGATGCAGGGACCGGCCGAGGGCATTGGCCACGGCCTCCCGCGTCACGTCGTCCGCCGTGGGTCCGAGCCCGCCGGTGACGAGGATCAGGTCCACCCGTCCCAGCAGGGTCCGGATCTCGGCCGCGACCTCCTCCTCCGAGTCGCCGATCACCGCCTTGCGCCGCAGCTCGACGCCATGGCGGGCCAGGAGGCCTGTCAGCTTCAGTGAGTTCGTGTCCAGCCGGTCGGTGCCGAGCAGCTCCGACCCCAAGGCGAGAATGGCGGCTCTCATGCCGGGATGATAGCGCAGGCAGCTGTCAGAGAAGAGATCGGGTGCAGGGCCGACGGCATCCTTAGCTGCGTAGATCTTGCAGGTCTCTTACGACGCATGCCAGAGCGTCGATGGTCCTGAGTGTGTCAGGATGCTGAGGACCCAGAAGACGAGTGCGTGCAACCAGAACCTCTTCGTAGAGTTCCCGTGCCCGAGCTAGTTTACTTTGGTCTCTCAGAACTTCTGCTAGCTTGCTCTTCGTGGTGAGCAACCGGAGTTGTCGGGAATCCAGAAGCCGAGTCCGTGCCTCCAGCACTTCTTCGTAAAGCTCCTGAGCCCCTGTCAAATCCCCGAGGTCCCTTAGGATTCCTGCCAAATTATTCTTTGTATCGAGCGAGCGGGGATGTTCGGAACCAAGAAGGCGGCTCAAAGCCTCTAAGGCCTCTTCGGAGAGTTTCCTCGCCTGAGCTAAATCCTCTTGGTCTTTCAGGATCTGTGCCAGCCTGCTCTTCGTCGTGAGCGAGCTGGGATGTTCGGGGCCAAGAAGGCGAGTCTGCGCCTCAAAGGCTTCCTCGGAGAGTCTCAGAGCCCTAGGCAGATCTCCGAGCCTTCTCAGAAGCCATGCGAGATTCTCCTTAGTGTCGAGCGTGCGGGGGTGCTCAGGTCCAAGAAGGCGACTCCTTGCCTCCAGTACTTTCTCGAAGAGTTCTCGCGCCATTTCTAAGTCCCCCAGGCCCCCCAGGCCCCCCAGAACTACTGCGAGATTATCTTTCGCAGTCAGGGTATGTCTGTTCTCGGGGCCAAGACGACGACTATTTACCTCTAGGACTTCCTCGAAGAGTTCCCGGGCTTGGGTCAGGTTCCCTAAGTCTTCCAAAACTACTGCGAAGTTGTTCTTTGCCTGCAGCGTGCGAGGATGTTCGGGGCCCAGCCAACGAGTTCGTGTCACCAGGGCTTCCTCCAAGAAATCCCGAGCCAAGGCCAGCTCCCCAAGGTCTGCTAAAACATCTCCTAAGGAAGCCTTTCTATCAACCGTCTCAATGTGGTGAGGTCCAAACAACCGCTCGGAGAGTTCTAGTCCCTCCTGGCACCATTTCTTTGCTCGCTCAAAATCGCCGAGCCTCCGCCAGATAACACCAATTTGACCTATGTCTCTTAAATATTCATATGACTGCTTTCCGCGATGAACTTCATCAATGCTGGCCGCCTGCGTCGCATGGTCTAAGGCCTCGCGATATTGACCCAGTTCCTCTAGGATCCCGGCGCGCAAGACATGAAAATCACCGAGGCGTTCAAGAGGTACACCAAGGGCGTTGCCCTCCTCGTCGCGTGGCCCTCCACCGTAAGCGTCGAGCAAGGCCAACCTCCGGTAGGCAGGCCAACGCTCTTTTGTGCTTTGCAGAGCGCCCCAGAGGGTTTCGGACTTGAGCCGTCCTGTTACCAGGGCAAGCGTAAGCTCCTCTCTGAGATCCTCGGCGTCGTCCGTCCCCACCCACCAATCGAGGTCTCGTAGGTATTCGTCTTGCTCCTCCTTACCGAGGTAATGCGCCAAGGTCACAAAAAGCCGAGCCACATCCCGAGTTCGAACCGGCAGATCCCGACGAAGTTCCTGAACAATCAGAGAAGCCCTCTCCTGCCTTTCCGCCACGGTAAAGTGCTCTAGGACCGCCAGACGGACGATGGGTTCCTGGAAACGATAAACGCTTACCGAGGCGGGAAAGGAGGGATGGCGGTACTGGAGATCTTCGAACACACCGAGCTTGTCCACCAGTTCCTCATCAATCACGTCGGCCAGATCCTCCTTATCTTCTCCGAGCCCTTGGAGACTGAGGAGGAGGCTTGCCGGCACCGTCACGCCACAGAGTACAGCGTCAAGGAGGAAGGTCCAGAGAGCTCTGTTGTACTCCGGATGCTCGTGGAAAGCCCGGCTCAGGGGCTCCAAAAGCCCCTCGCTGAGGATCTCCGCGACCTTGGCATCGTCGACCTTCCAGGTCCAGGCTTTGTCCTCGTCCAGGACTCCCAGCAAGTGGAGCTTCCACACCGCCCCTCCGAGGAGCCCAGGCAAACCGTTGCTGTAGCGGAATAGGGTCCTGGCGAAATCTGCTGGAAAAGCATTCGGCGTAAGGCGCACGTTGAGGAGTGTGTTCACCTCGTCCACCGTGAGCCGGTCGAGTTCGAAACGCTCCGGCTCGTGCCGGGCTCCGGGCACGAGGTCCGTCGTCTGGTCGGCAGGGCTGCAAGAGACAAACAGGACGACGTGGGGGAACCTTTCCACCACTTCGGGAAGCCATCGTCTCGGATTCTCCGGCGAAGGTACCCCATGGAAGAAAGTCGGGTCTATGACGTGAAGGATCACCTTGCCGGGGAGATCCGAGAGGAAAGAAGCAAGGACCTCCCGAGCTGAGAAGAATTCGCCGGAGACCCCCTCCTCATTACCTCCCAAGATCCGCTTGAGGACAGCAATCGGTTCCTTGAGGTTCAAGGACAGCGAGAGGAGTGTTGCCCAACTCGTGCCCTTCAGTCCCAGACGTGTGGCGGCCAAGAGAGCTTCCACGAGCTCTCGCCGGCCTTGCCCGCTCTCCAGGCGACGCTTTTCAATCTGTAGTTCAAGGAATCTTCCCAGACTCCCTTCCTCTTCGTACCCTTCGAGATCGATCTCCAGAATTTCCGGCGCCGGCTGGCCTGCCTGGCCAATCCTATGTGCGGCCGCCTGGAGCAGGTAACGGCGGCCGATCCCCGTCTCACCCGACAGCAGGACCATAGAAGGTCCGGTCGTGGACTGCAGAATCGTGGTCAGCCGATCGAGATCCTCTTCCCGCTGAAAGTTGCATCGCCCAAACCAAGTCGAGGCAGGTACATCTTTGGGACGAAGCAGCGGTTCCTGCATAGCTCTACCTCGATATCGTGGTGGTCTTCTGTCATTCTAAAGGAACTGCCTCGCCGAGGTCTGGATCACGCGGGAAAGAGGTCTGGATAATCGGAGCGAGAAGAAGGGGGGTTCAGAGTATCCGGGTGGAGATCAGCACCGGCGCCATCCCCTCGTCGGCCACCGTGAAGCACCCCGCGAACAGCGAGGCGAGGCCCTCGTCCTCCCGGCGTAGATAGACCCGGGCGATCTCGTCTCCCTCGCGGACCTCCTGGCCGAGGCGGACCTTGGTCTCGAGCGAGACGCCGAAGTCGATCGCGTCCTCCGGCCGGGTGCGGCCGCCTCCGGCCTCCACCAGCAGGAGGCCGAGCTGGCGCACGTCCACGGCGGCGAGGCGGCCGGGCCGCTCGGCGAGGAGCGGCTTCTCCACCGGTGCCAGGGGGAAGACCGGCTGTTTCAGCCAGGCCGTGTCCGCTCCCTGCAGGGCCGCCCACTGCTCGCAGCGCTCAAGAGCCCGACCCGAGGCGATGGCCTCCTCCATCTCCCGCCGGCTCACCGGGTGGCCGACCAGACGGGAACCTTCCTCGCCGAGCGCGAAGGTGACCTCCATCAGATCCTCCGCCCCATCGCCCGCGAGGCTCTCGAAGGTCTCCTTCACCTCCGCCGTGTGCCCGGACCAGCGGCCCAGGGGCTGGCTCATGTCCGTCACCAGGGCCGAAGTGGGCGTGCCGAGGGCGCGGGCCGTCTCCACGAGGCCGCGAGCCAGCTCCACCGAGCGGTCCAGCTCCGTGAGGAAGGCGCCGTTGCCAGTCTTGACGTCGAAGACGACCGCCGCCGCTCCCGTGGCGAGCTTCTTGGCCAGGATGCTGGCGATGATTAAGGGAGTGGAATCGACGGTGGCCGTGGTGTCGCGCAGCGCGTAGAGGCGCCGGTCGGCGGGAGCGATCTCCGCCGTGGCGCCGCCGATGGCGAGGCCGCAGCGGGCGAGGAGGTCCAGGCAGCGGGCGCGGTCGAGCTCCAGGCTCATCCCCGGGATGCTCTCCAGCTTGTCCATGGTGCCGCCGGTGTGGCCGAGGCTGCGGCCGGTCAGCATGGCGACCGGCACCCCACAGCTCGCCAGGAGCGGCCCGAGGATCAGCGACACCTTGTCGCCCACCCCGCCCGTGGAATGCTTGTCGCAGAGCCCCGGCACCTCGCCCGAGAGCTGCCAGCGGTCGCCCGACTCCAGCATGGCGAGCGTCAGCGCCCGGGTCTCTTCAGGATCGAGGCCCTGGATGGCGGCGGCCATGAGGAAGGCCGCGAGCTGCCCCTCGCTCCAGGAGCCGCCGGCCGCACCTTCCGCAACCGAACGGATCTCCTCGTCCGTGAGGCGCATCCCGGCACGCTTGCGCTCCAGGATGCGATACGGCAAAGCCATGATTCAGGCAGCGTCAGGATGGGGCTGCGATCAGCCGGGGAAGCCTGGGATCCCCTGGAGACCGCCGAGCGCCGAGCCGGCGGCGCGGGCCGGATCGAGGGCCGCGACCTTCTGCTGCGCTTCCGAGCGATAGGGGGACTGGGGGAACTCGTCGAGGATGCGCTGATAGGACTGCGCCGCTTCCTGGGGACGCTTGAGCTGCTCCAGGGTGGCGCCGAGCTCGTGCAGGAGCACGTCCTGCGGCACCGGATTGTCGCCCTTCTCCAGCATGGCACGCAGCTCCTTGACCACCTCCTCGCCCTTGCCCTGCTCGCGGTCGAGATGGATGAGGTTCAACCGCGCCTCGGCGCCCAGCATGTGCTTCGGGTGGGCGTCGACGAAGTCCTGCCAGATCTTGCGAGCCTCGGCGAGCTTGCCCTCCTCGGCGTCGATCTGGGCAAGGTAGAGGTTGGCGACGTCGGCGGCGTTGGTCGAGCCGTAGTCGTCGCGGACCTTCCGCAGCGCCTTCCGGGCCGCGGCCCGGTGGGCCTCCGCGGTGGCGAAGCTCGGCGTCGTGGGATCGTTGGGCTTCGCATCGGCGGTCACGACCGGGGCCTGGTAGATCTTCACGGCCTTGGCCAGAGCTTGGCCGGCGGACTGCGCCTGGCCGGCGCGCCAATAGGAAATCCCGACGCCGATGGCCACCAGGACCAGGATGCCGACCACCGCGTAGACGATGGTCATGACATGGCTCTCGGCGTACTCCACCCCTTTGCCGACCGCCGAGGTGAAGTCGTCGCGCTTGATTTCCTTACGGGTCAGACGTTGGTTCATCGACAAAACTCCCACGAGAGAACGATCCAGGGAAAAGGCCCGAGCGAAGGACGTGCGCCGGAAGGCCCGGAGCGCACCTAGGGCCACACTGCCCCACCGGCCGAGACGGGGGATGATAGCAGGAGATCCCGGCGGATGCCACGAGGATGCGATCTCGCGAGCTAGAATCCATGCTCAGAGACCTCGATCCGCTGACAAGACCGGCCCTCGCCGGACTTTCCTTCAGGAGCCGAAGATGAGCCGTTTTCCTGGATTGACCCGCCGCGATCTGCTGAAAGGCGCAGCGCTGTCGCTGCCCGCCCTCACCGCCATGTCCCGGCTGGCGTCCGCCTCGTCCGCCCCGCCCGCTGAGGTGACGCCCGGCCACGCCGCGAAGCCGAAGAAGGTGATCGTGGTGGGCGCGGGGCTGGCCGGCCTCGCCGCCGCCTATGAGATGGTCAAGCGCGGTCACGACGTCACCGTGCTCGAAGCCCAGACCCGTCCGGGCGGCCGCGTCCACACCCTGCGCGAGCCGTTCGCCGACGGCCTCCATGCCGAAGCCGGAGCCATGACCTTCTCGGACCAGTGCAAGAACCTCGTCCGCTATGTCGAGACGTTCAAGCTGCCGGCCTTGGACTTCACCGTCCAGCCCCTCGCCTCCGTCTATCATCTGCGCGGCAAGCGGATGGTGGTCAAGCGGGGCGAGAAACCCGACTGGCCCTACGACCTCGCTGCCGGCGAGAAGGGCTCGACTCCCATTCAACTGGTGCAGAAGTACCTCGGAACCACGGACAAGCTCGGCGATCCCAACGATCCGGCCTGGCGGCTCGAAACCTTCAAGAATCTCGACGCCATGACGCTGGCCGACTACCTGAAGCAGCAGGGAGCCTCCGCCGGCGCGGTCGATCTGCTCAGCGACACGGTGTGGTGGGGCTACGGGTGGAAGACCGGCTCGGCGCTCCACCGCCTGATCTCGGACGTCATCCTCTTCCTCCTGGCCGACCGCGTCCAAACCCTCCAAGGCGGCAACGACCAGTTGCCGAAGGCTTTCGCGGCGGCGTTGCGGGAGAGAATCTGGTACGGCTCCCCGGTCTCGAAGATCCAGCAGGAGCCGGGAAAGGTTCGCGTCGTGCTCCGCCAGGCCGGCGGCGAGCGGACGCTGGAAGCCGACCGCCTGATCTGCGCGGTGCCGCTGCCGGTGCTGCGCCGGATCGAGATCACCCCCGAGCTGCCGGCCCGCAAGCGCGAAATCCTGGGGCAGCTCGAGTACATCCCGGTGACGCGCGTCTACGTGCAGTCGCGGCGCCGTTTCTGGGCCGACCAGGGGGAGGCCGGAGGCGCCTCGACCGACCTCCCCATCCGTCTGGTGGCGGAGCAACCGATTCTCCGCCCTGCCGATGCGGGACCGCGAGGCATCCTCGAATGCCATCCGAAGGGGGTGGACGCCGAGCGCCTGGATGCCCTGGGAGAGGACGCGAGGCTGGCGCTCGCCATCGAGAACCTCGACAAGGTGCACCCCGGGTTCCGCGCCAACGCCGAAGGGGGGACCTCCTACAGCTGGGGGATCGATCCCTGGGCCGGGGGCGGCTATCCGCGCTGGAAGCCGGGCCAGCTCACCGCCTGGCAGCCGGAGCTCGCCCGGGCGGAGGGGCGGCTCCACTTCGCCGGGGAGCACACGTCGGTGCTCAGCCGCACGATGGAGGGAGCCCTCGAATCGGGGAACCGGGCGGCACGCGAGGTCGAAGAGGGGACGTAAGGCGGGAAAAGCCACCCCGGCTTGCTGCCGGGGTGGCGTGCTGAAACCGGAAGGTTACGGCTTGGCCGTTCCCTTCACCGTCGCGAAGAAGATGTCGGCGAAGCCATTGCGGCCGTCCGGCCAGGCCACATAGGTGCGGTTGGCGCTGGAGGCGACGCCCAGGTAGTCGCCGAAGTTAGAGTACAGGCCGCCGGCGAAGGTGTACTGGGCCGAGCACCAGTTGCTCGTCGCGGTCGAGACGCGGACCGGCGCCGAGAAGGTGACGCCGCCGTCGTGGGATTGGGTCCAATAGGTGTTGACCAGAGAGCTCAGGGGGCCCTTGCGGAACTGTCCGGCGCCGATGCCGACGTTGCACTCGATGTCGGTGGGATCCGCCGTCGCCTGGGTCTCCTGGCTTTCGAGGTAGACCACGTCGAGATCGCCGTTGGGCCGCACGGTCGGCGTCGGCCAGAACCGCTTCAATCCGGTGGCCGGGACCGCCGCCCCGATGGGCGCCGGGCTGCTCCAGGTCTGCCCCTGGTTGTCCGAGTAGGTGATGTAGGACTGGGTGGAGACGATCGACTGCGCGGTGGCCGGGCCGGCGACCGCATGCACGGGGTAGTAGAAGGTGACGTAGATGCGGCCGCGGAACCGGCCGGAGGTGGCGACCGCCATGCGCGGCTGGTCGTTCATCCGGTTCTTGCCATAACCGACCGGCGGATTGGCCCGGTTGTTGTTGAACTCGGTGACGAACTGGGGAGCCGAGAAGGTGGCGCCGCCATCCAGGGACTTGGAGAAAGCGATCTTCGAGGTGGGCGCGGCGGCTCCATTTTCGTCGATGAAGGGGCCGAACTGCCAGATCACGTAGACCTGCCCGCCGGGTCCGATCGCCACCACTGGAATGACCTGCTGCGTGCCGAACAGGGCGCAGTCCGGATCGGCCGGATCGGTGTTCGGGCCGGAGTCGTCGGCGCTCACCACGACCGGCCCATCCCAGCTGAGCCCGCCGTCATGGGTCCGCCAGGCCTCGATCTGGCCGAAGCCGAAGGCCGGCTCGCCGCACAGCGCGAGGATGTTGCTGAGCACGATGTAGGCCGAGCCGCTGCCGTCCTTGGCGGCGGCCACGGACTGCCGGCTGTAGAAGTCGCCGGGGGTCGAGGAGTTGATGATCTGGGAGTTGTCCCAGACGAAGGTGCCGCCATGGCCGTGGGAGAAATGGCCGCGGGAGATGCCGATGCCGGCCGATGCGGTGGCGACGTTGGAGGTCCGCATGCGGCTGGTGAAGTAGTAGTTGTCGAGGCCACGATCCGTGCCCCGGTCCACCCAGGGATGGCCCGCGGTCCAGGCGCCATCGATCAGGGGAGCCGCCCCGCCGTCCGTCCAACTGGCGCCGCCATTGGTGGAAAAGCCATAGCCGGAGAGTCCCGAGGGGCTCTGCGGCGGGCAGGCGAGGTTGGTCGGCGCGCCGCAGAAGCCCTGGAAGTCATCCCAGCCGGCGATCAGCTGGGTGCCGTCTTCCGAGGCCGCGAGTGTCGCCGTGCCGCGGGTCGGGTTATCGAGAGGGAAGGCCTTTTGCGGCGCGTTGACCCGCACGTTCGGGCTCACCTTAGGGCCGCCGGCCGCCCACAGAGCCGGGGTGGCGAGAAGGCCCAGGGCCATGATCCCCAAAGTCAGGACGCGCGCGCTGCTTGATTTCGTGACAGACATCGATTTCTCCATTTGTCCCTCCTGCCGCGGCCGCGGAGCGCGGACGGGCGGAAATTGTACGTTCTTGGATCAGAGAGCAGCCCGGCCTGAGAGAGCCGAGCGCTCTGAACGAGAGACCTCCAGCGGCAATTTGCGACGGCGGCCGGCGCTGGCGGCGAGGCTCACCAGGACCACCAGCAGCGCGGCCCCACCCAGAATCAGCGGATCGCCGGGGCTCACCCCGTGGAGCAGGTCGGCCAGGCGGCGGCCGAGAAAAAAGGCTCCCGCCAGTCCGATCACTTCTCCGGCGACCGCCAGCAGCGCGCCCTGCCGAATGCCGGATGCCGCATTGTAGACGCCGGCGGCGGCCAGCGTCAGGGCGGCGAGCGAGAAGAGCACCGCGAGCGCGACCTGGAACCGCCCCTTCTGCGTCTGCTTGTCGAGCCGCTCCTCCAGGGTCGCCGCGTCGTAGGGGGGCGTATCGGGAGCGACGGCGCGGATCTCGCGCTCCAGGACGGGGATCAGGCCCGCGGTCGAGACCCCGGCCTTGGGCCGCACCAGGAAGTTCAAGGTCGTGGGCAGCCGGATCGGCGAGATCAGGACCGGAAGATAGATATCGGGCGAGGGCCGCTTGTCCGCCATCAGCCCCTCGTGCTGGACGTTGGCGGCGACGCCGACCACGGTCAGCCAGGGATGCTCCGGGTTCTTGCGTTTGCTGAACTTCAGGCGCTGGCCGAGAGGGTTCTTGCCCGGCCATTGCTTCTCGGCCATCTCCTGGCTCACCACGACGTTGAAAGTGGTGCCGGGGGCGCCCGGGTCCTGCAGCGTGAAACCGTGCCCCTGGCGCAGGGGCACGCCCAGTACGTTGAAGTATTCGGGGCTGACGCTGTGGGTCATGATCGGATAGGTGCCGGCGGGAGTGCCGCTGTCGTGATCCTCGATGGTGATGTAGCCGCCCACCCAGGGGTCGGTCGGAACGGTCGGCCCGCCGATGGCGAAGGCCTTCACTCCCGGGACGTTCGCCAAACGCGCAAGGTACCGGCGCACGAGCTCGATCACCTGCTGGTCGGTCTTGTACCTGGGTCCCTGCAGGTCGACGCGCACGACCAGCAGGTTCTTCGGATCGAAGCCCAGCTGGTCGCGGTTGACCGCCTGGCGGTACCCCTTGGCCATCAGGCCCGCCGCGACCGTGAGGATCATCGCCAGGGCGACGGTGGCCACCACGGTGGTGACTTGGAAGAAGCGCCAGCCCCGGGAGCCCGGCGCCGCGCGCGCCACGAGGCCGATTCCGAGACCGATCACCACGGCCAGAAGCAGAACGGCGGCGATCACCCCCGGACCCGCCCAGAGGCGGACGAAGACCGGGAAGCCGAGCCCGCTCCCCGGCACCAGGGCGCTGGCCGCCCAGGAGGCGAGCGCCAGGCCCAGCGCCGCGCCGAGGACGGAGAGGAGCACGCCGGCGCCAAGCGTTCCCTCGGCGGTGCCCAACCGGTTGCGCAGCAAGGCGGCCACGGCGATGACCGCGAGGAGCAGCAGGAGGGCGGCGCCGAGGGTCAGCATGCGCAGGTCGCCCCGCCAGGCGGCGGACCAGGAGTCCTTGAGCGGCGCGAGGCGCACGCCCATGCCCTTGTTGCTGTCCGGAAACTGTGCCGCCAGGGCGGAAGTGACGCGGTCCATGTCCTTCCCCGCCGCTTCCAGCGTGACCCCCGGCTTCAGTCGCGCCACCCCGCCGAGCCAGCGCATGCGGCGATTGGAGACGTAGACCGGGCCGGGGGGCATGGACGAAGGGATCCAGGCTTCCGCCTTGCCGGAGATGCCGCGAAACCCCGAGGGGGCCACGCCGACGACCGTGTACTTCTCGCCGTTGAGATCGACACTCTTGCCCAACACCTGGCGATCCCCCCCGAAGCGGCGCCGCCAGAGGTCGTAGCCCAGCACCGTGACGCGATGCTCGAAGGGCTTGCCGTCCTCTTCGGGAGTGAAGGCGCGACCCAGGATGGGGTCGCCGCCGAGGAGCGAGAAGAAATTGTAGGAAACGAGCTCGCCGCTCACCCGTTCGGCCTGCTTGCCGGCGACGAGATTGAAGTCCAGCCCGCCGGGGCTGAAGGCCGCCATCTGCTGAAAGACCCGATTCTGGCGGCGCCAGTCGAGGAAGTCGAAATGGGAGATGCCCCACTCCTCGACCTTGCCCTCGTCGTCGAACATCCCGGTGAGCGTCACCAGGCGAGACGGAGCCTTGTAAGGGGGTTCGTCGAGGAACACTCCCTGGTCGACGATGAGCAGGGCGCCCAGGGCGCCGAAGCCCAGGATCAGAAGCAGGAGGGCCGCGGTGGCGAGGCCCGGATTCTTGCGCAGAATTTCCATCGAGTATCTCTCCGTCGAATTCTGGCTAATCGGTCCGCAGACCGGTCACCGGGTCGAGGTTGGCGGCCCGCCGGGCCGGGAAGAAGTTGGCTGCGAGCGTCACCAGGAGCAGCACGAGGACGGTGCCGCCCAGGATCGCCGGATCGGTGGCGCTGGTCTCGGCGAGCAGGCGGCCGATTTGCGGCCTCAGCGCCAGAAGGGCGAGGAGCCCCAGCCCGAGCCCCAGCCCGGCCAGCATCATCCCCCGCCCCACCACCATGCGCAGGATGCGGCCGCGGTCAGCCCCCTGGGACATGCGGATGGCGATCTCGCGCCGGCGCTGCGCCACGCCGAAGGCCACGACGCCGTAGATGCCCACCGCCGCCATCACCAGCGCCAGAACGGTGAACAGGGTGATCAGCAGGATCTGGAACCGCGCCTTGTCGGTCTGGCGGGCGAGGCGCTCCTCCAGGGTGGCGGCGTCGTACAGGGCCAGGTCGGGGGAGATCGCCTTGACCTCGCGCCGTAGCGCCGGCAGCAGGCCGGACGCCGAGATCCCGGGTTTCGGGCGTACCAGGAAGCCCAGGTTGAGCGGCCGCCAGGGGTACTGGAGGATCGGCAGGTAGAGATCCGGAGCCGGGTTCTCCGCGGTCTGGAAGCCCTCGTTGTGGGCGTCCGCTACCACCGCCTGAATGGGGAACCAGGGCTTTTCCGGCTGGTCGCGCACGCCGTTCTTGAGGCGCCGGCCCAGGGGGTCCTTGCCCGGCCAGTGAGCCGTCGCCAGGGACTTGCTCGCGATGAGCCCGAAGGCGGCGGTGTCCTGCGCGGTGAAGAGCTGCCCCTTGAGCAGCGGAATTCCCAGCAGGTTGAAGTATCCCGGGCTGACGGAATGGACGACCAGCGGATAGGTGCCGTCAGGCGAGTCGCTGGCGTGATCCTCGATGGTGAAGTAGGCGCCGGTCCAGGAGTCGGTGGGAAGGGTGGGATCGCTCATCTCCACCTGCGCCACGCCGGACACGGTGGCCAGCCGGTCGAGATAGGTGCGCACCAGCCGCCTCACCGGCTCGTCCTTGGCGTAGGCCGGACCCCGCGGATCGACGCGGAAGGTGAGGATGTTCGCCGGCCGGAACCCCAGGTCGTGGCCGATCGTCTTCTGGAAGTCGCGGGCCAGCAGGCCGGCGCTGGCCGAGAGCATCAGGGCGAGCGCCACCTGGGCCACCACCACCGCGTTCTGGAAGAGCTGCCGCCCGAGCCCGCGCCGGGGCTGGTAGCCCGGCCGGGTCAAGCTGTCGCTGAGGTTGGCCTGGAAGGTGATCCACACCGGCACCAGGCCGAAGACGACGCCGCAAAGCAGCGCCACGCCGACGATCGCCAGGATCACCCCGGGGCCGGTCGAGACCTGGACGAAGCTCTGAAACTTGACGCCGCTCGCCGCCATCAGCACCGGCGTGCCCAGGCGGGCGAGGAGCAGCCCCAAGGCGGCGCCGATCAGCGACAGCAGGACGCTCTGGGTGATCAGCTCGCGTAGCAGCCGGCCGCGGTCGGCGCCCAGCGCCATGCGGATGGCGTGAGCGCGCTGCTCCGCCATGGCGCGGGTCAGCAGCAGGTTGGCGACGTTGATGCACGCGATGAGCAGCAGGACGCAGGCGCCCACCGTGAGCAGGACCAGGCCGCGGCGCAGACTGCCGAACCAGTAGTCCCGCAGGCTGGTGGCCTTGATGCCGATCCCCTCGTTCATGTCGGGATATTGGGCGGCCAGCGCGGCGGTGATGCCGGCAAGCTCCTGGCGTGCCCGCTCGATCGAGGTGCCGGGCGCCGTGCGGGCCACCACGTTGAGCCAGCGCAGGCGGCGGTTGGTCAGGTAGAACGGCTTCGGCGGCAGCTTCGAGGGAACCCAGAGATCGGCCTTGTCGCCCAGCCCCCGGAAGCCCTCGGGAGCCACGCCGACGACTCGGTAGCGCTCGCCGTTGAGGGTCAACAGGGTCCCCAGCACCGCGGGGTCGCCGCCGAAATGGCTCTTCCAGAGCTGGTGGCCGAGCACCACCACGTAGTGCTCGAAGGGCGCCGCGTCCTCCTCGGCGGTGAAGAACCGCCCCTGGGCCGGCGAGAGCCCCAGCAGGCCGAAGTAGCCGGCGCTGACCAGCTCGCCCTGCAGGCGCTCGGCCTCCTTGTCGTGCTCAAGGTTGAAGGCCAGGTCACCGAACACCGACATGTCCGCGAAGGAGCGGCTCTCCTTGCGCAGATCGTTGAAGTCCGGCTGCGAGATGGGCCAGTCCACGGTCTTGCCCTTCTCGGTCGAGGTGCCGGTGAGCACCACGAGACGGGAGGGGTTCTTATAAGGAAGCTCGCGCAGCAGCACGGCGTCGACGACCGCGAACATGGCGCTGGTGGCGCCGATGCCCAGGCTGAGGGCCAGCAGGGCCGCCACCGAAAAGCTCCGGTGGCGCGCCAGCTGGCGCAGCCCGAAGCGCAGATCGCGTAAAAGGGTCTCCATCGATCGATTCTCTCCTTGAATGCCAATCCTCAATTTTTTCCAACCGGAGTCAGTGCTCGCTGCCGGCGAGGTCCGCCGCCTCCTCCTCGGTCAGGCCCTCGATCTGCTCCAGCAGGATCTGCTCGACGGCATTGGCCATCTCGGCGACCGTCGGGGCCTCGAACAACACGCGCAGGGGCAGCCGGACCTCGAAGGTGTCCTCGATGCGGGAGAACACCTGGGGCGCGAGTAGCGAATGCCCTCCGAGGTCGAAGAAGTTGTCGTAGATGCCGACCCGCCCGGCGCCGAGGAGCTCCTGCCAGATGGCGGCGATCAGCTCCTCGGTGAGGGTGGAGGGCGGCGTGTAGCTCTCCGGCTCCGGCGCCGCGACGCCGTGCGCGGCCAGGACCCGGCGGTCCACCTTGCCGGTCCGGGTCCGCGGCAGCGCGGCAAGGAGCACGAAGTCGGAAGGTACCATGTAGGCGGGCAGCCGCTCCTTGAGGAAGGCGCGCAGCTCGGGGACCACGGGGCGGGCGTCCTCCTTCGCAACGGCATAGGCCACCAGGCGCCGTTCACCGGGGCCGCTCTCCCGGGCGGCGACGAAGACCTCGCCCACGGCGGGGTGGCGGGCGAGCATCGCCGCGATCTCCCCCGGCTCGATGCGGAAGCCGCGGATCTTGACCTGATCGTCGGCCCGGCCGGCGAACTCGATCTGGCCGGACGCCCCCCAGCGTCCCAGGTCGCCGGTGCGGTAGAGACGCGCGCCCGGCGGACCGGAGGGCGACGGAACGAAGCGCTCGGCGGTGGTGTCCGGACGGCCCAGGTAGCCGCGGGCGAGCCCGGCGCCGCCGAGGCAGATCTCGCCGGCCACCCCGGCCGGCACCGGCCACATCCCGCGGTCGAGCAGGTGCGTCTCGACGCCCCGCAACGGCCGGCCGATGGGCACGGCGGGCGCCGCCTCGCCGAGATCGCAGGCGGTCGCCACCACCGTGCCCTCCGTCGGGCCGTAGGTGTTGAACAGGCGAGGCCGCGGGCCGGTGGCGGCGAGCCAGCCCCGGACCCGCTCCGGCAGCACCGCCTCGCCGCCGAGGATGATCAGACGCAGGGCGGGGGGAAGCGGCGGCGCGCCGCCGGCCGCCGCCGCCAGCTCGTGCCAGTAGGCGGTAGGGAGATCGAGCACCGTCACCCCCGCCTCGCGGCAGGCGTCGAGGAAATGGCCCGGCGAGGCGATCATCTCCTCGTCGCGCAGCACGAGCGTGCCGCCGGCGGCGAGGCACGGGTAGATCTCCTCGGCGCTGGTGTCGAAGCTCAGGGAGGCGAACTGGAGAACCCGGTCGCGCGGCCCGATGCCATAGGTCCCGACGGCCGCCTCGACGAAGGCGGCGAGGGCGCGGTGCTCGACGACGACGCCCTTGGGGGCGCCCGTGGAGCCCGACGTATAGAGCACGTAGGCGGTGCTCTCCGGCAGCACCGCGGTCTCCTCGGGGCCTGCCTCGTCCTCGAAGTCGCCGTCGACCCGCAGCACCCGCGCCGGCAGGGGCGGCAGCCCGGCGGCGAAGCCGCCGCGGGTCAGCACGCCGGTGACGCCGGCATCCGCCATCAGCAGGGTCAGACGGTCGGCGGGCAGCTTGGGGTCGAGAGGCAGATAGGCCGCGCCCGCCCGCAGGATACCGAAAAGGGCGACGATCATCTCCGGGCTGCGATCGATCGACAGGCCCACCACGGTCTCGGGTCCGGCCCCGAGACGGCGCAAGCCGCGGGCCACGAGGCCGGACCGGCGGTCGAGCTCGGCGTAGGTGAGAGAGAGGCCGCCGGCCATCACCGCCAAGGCCTCCGGCGCCCGGCGGGCCTGCTCGCGCATGCGTTCATGGACCGGCCGCGGCGCCTCCGGGTGCGGGGCGGCGGCGCTCCAGCCCACGATCTGCCGCTGCTCCTCCACCGCCAGCAGCGGCAGCTCCGAGAGGCGCCTGCGGGGATTGTCCACGGCGGCGGCCAGAAGGTTCGCCAGATGGCCGAACATGCGCTCGACGGTGGCGCCGTCGTAGAGGTCGGTGCTGAACTGCAGCCAGCCGGTGAGCCCCTCCCCCTGCTCCCACATCCAGAAGGCGAGGTCGGCGTTGGTGCGGCTGTGCTCCGTCACCTCGACCGGCCGGATGGAGAGGCCGGGAACCTCCTGGTCGGGCATGGCGAAGTTCTGGACGCCGAACATGACCTGGAAGAGGGGCGGCCGGGAGAGGTCGCGCTCCGTGTCCAGCTCGTCGAGCAGGCGCTCGATGGGCACCTCCTGATGATCGAAGGCGTCGAGGGCGGTGTCGCGGGAGCGCGCCAGAAGCTCCCGGAAGGCCGGCTCGCCCGTCAGGTCGGCGCGCAGCACGAGGGTGTTGACGAAGAAGCCGATCAGGCGCTCCAGCGCCTCCCAGCGCCGGTTGGCGACGAAGGTGCCGACGTTCAGATCCTCCTGACCGGTGTAGCGGGAGAGCAGCGCCGCGAAGCCCGAGAGCAGGACCATGAACAGCGTCACGCCCTCGCGGGCCGCCAGGGCCTTGAGGCCGGCGGCGAGCCGCGGCGGCACGGCGAGAGGCAACAGATCGCCGCGGTGGGTCTGGACGGTCGGCCGCGGGCGGTCGGTGGGCAGCTCCAGCGCCTGTGCCGAGCCGCCGAGACGCTCCTTCCAGTGCGCCAGCCGGGCGTCCAGGTCCGGGCTCGCCAGCCACTCCTGCTGCCAGGCGGCGTAGTCGGCATACTGCACCGGCAGCTCGGGCAGGGGCGACGGCCGGCCGGCGGCGAAGGCCTCGTAGAGGGCGGCCAGCTCGCCCAGGAAGACGCCCAGGGACCAGCCGTCGAACACGATGTGGTGGACCGTGGCGGCCAGGAGGTGCTCGCGGGCCGAAAGGCGGATCAGCAGGGTGCGCAGCAGCGGGCCCCGGGTCAGATCGAAGGGACGGTCGTGCTCCTCGGCGGTGAGCCGGCCGGCGGCGTCCCGGCGCGCCGCCTCCGGGAGGGCCGAGAGATCGAGCATGGGCAGCGGCAGGATGACCTCCGGCGTGGCCACGGCGGTGGGACGACCGGCCACGGCGGTGAAGGTGGCCCGCAGCGCCTCGTGGCGGCGCACGATCTCCCGCAGGGCGCCGGCCAGCGCCGCCGGCCGCAGCTCCCCGGTGAGGCTGAAGGCGAGAGGAAGGTTGTAGTCCACCGACTCCGGCTCGAGCTGGACGAGGAACCACTGGCGCAGCTGCGAAGCGGAAAGCGGCAGCCCCCCTTCCCGCGGCACGGGCTGGATGGGACAGCCGGCGCCCGGGGTCCCCAGGGCCGCCGGCGCGAGAGCGTCGAGCGCGGCGGCCAGCGCGGCCAGGTTGGGAGTCTGGAAAAGGGTCCGCAACGGCACCTCGGCGGCGAACGCCTGGCGCAGCCGGGCCACGAGCTGAGTCGCCAGCAGGGAATGGCCGCCGAGCTCGAAGAAGTTGTCGGTCACCGCCACGCGATCGAGGCCCAGCAGCTCCCGCCAGATGGCGGCCAGGGTCTCCTCGGTGGGAGTGCGCGGCTGCGCCGCGGCCGCCTCCTCGCCGGCGGTCTCCCGGACCGGAGCCGGCAGGGCGCGGCGGTCGAGCTTGCCGTTGGCGGTCACCGGCAGGGCGGCGAGCGGTACGAAGGCCCACGGGATCATGTAGTCCGGCAGCGCCCGGCGCAGGAAGTCGCGCAGCTCCGCCTTGCCGGGCGCCTCCTCCCCCACCGGCGGCACCACGTAGGCCACCAGCCGCTTGTCGCCGGCCTCCTCACGGGCCAGGACGACGGCTTCCCGCACCCGTGGGTGGCGCGCCAGGGCCACTTCGATCTCCCCCAGCTCGATGCGGAAGCCGCGGATCTTCACCTGCTGGTCGAGACGGCCGAGGAACTCCAGGTTGCCGTCGGCGAAGTAGCGGGCGCGGTCGCCGGTGCGGTAGAGGCGGGCGCCGGCGGGGGCGGCGAACGGGTCGGGGATGAAGGCCGCGGCGGTCACCGCCGGCTGCCCGGCGTAGCCCGTGCAGAGAACCTCGCCGCCGATGTAGAGATCGCCCGGCACGCCCACCGGGCAGGGCGCGAGGCCGGCGTCGAGCACGCGGTAGAGGGCGTTGGCGATCGGCCGGCCATAGGGAATACTGGGCCAGCGCGGGTCCACCTCGGCGACGGGATAGAAATTCGACCAGACCGTGGCCTCGGTGGCGCCGCCCAGGCTGGTCACCTCGGTGCCGGGGAAGGCCGCCCGCACCCGGTCCGGCAGGCTCACCGGGATCCAGTCGCCGGAAAGCATGACGCGCCGCAGGCAGTTGCAGGCCACCGGGCGGGCGGGGAACAGCGGGGCGAGCCGCACCAGGGCCGCCGGCGCCGAGTCCCAGAGCGTGATGGCCTCCTCGACGAGCATGCGCGCCAGCCGCTCCGGATCGCGCAGCTCCTCCTCGGACGCGATATGGACGCAGCCGCCCGCGGCCAGCAGGCCGAAGATGTCGTAGACCGAGAGGTCGAAGCAGAGCGAGGTCACGAACAGCACGCGGTCGGCCGGCCCGATGCCGAAGGCCGGGTTGAGCCAGCCGACGAGGTTCGCCACCGGGCGGTGCTGAACGGCGATCCCCTTGGGCTCGCCGGTCGAGCCCGAGGTGTAGATGACGTAGGCGAGATCGGCGGGAGACGCCACGGCGGCCGGCCGGTCCGCCGGCTGGCCTTCGACGTGCCAGGAGGTCAGCAGGGGCCTGGCGCGCTCTCCCTCCCCCGCCGGCTCCTCCGCCGAACGGGTCATCAGCACGTCGTAGCGGAAGCCGAGCTCGTTGGCGAAGCCCTGCTCGCGGTGGCGGATGGAGACCTCGCCGGCCCCCGGCAGGGCGGCCAGGTCGCGGAACAGATCCTCGTCGAGAGTGAGGATGTCCGGCCGCGCCGGCAGGCCGCCGGTACCGGCGTGGTGCTCCTCCAGGGCTTGCCGCAGCTCTTCCTGGCGCCGCGCATCGGGGACGTCGGCGATCAGCAGGGCGCCGCCGGGGGTGAGGAGGCGCAGGGCGTGGCCGGCGATCCGCTCCAGGTAGAGCGGACCCGGGAAGAACTGGGCCGTGCTGGCGAGCAGGACGAGGTCGAAGGAGGCGTCCGGCCAGCTTTCGATCTCATGGGCGAAGCCGACCGGCAGCTCGACCTGGTCGAGGCCCCGCCGGTGCGCCTCGGCGCGGTTGCGCTCCTGGGTGAGGGGCGAGGGGTCGAGGCCCACGCAGCGGGAGGCCCGCGCCGCCATCTCCCACAGCAGCAGGCCGGAGCCGCAGCCGATCTCCAGCACCCGCCGGCCGGCGCCCAGCCAGGGCGCGGCCAGGCCCAGCACGCGGTCGCGGTATTCGTCCACCTCGGCCTCGGAGAAGGGCATGCCGGTGAAGCTGCTGACGAAGCCGCCGGCCGTGGCCCGGTCCACCGCCCGCTCGGCCACCAGGTCGAAGAGCGCGCGCACGCCCTCGGCGTCGAGCGGCTCGGGGGGCGGCGCGGCGGCTTCCTCGTCGAGGCAAACGACGCTGGCGAGAGCCGGCAGGCGCCAGCGCATGGATAGCACCGGCCCCAGGTGGGCGGAGCGGGTGAGGAGAGCCGGGGCGCCGGAAGTGGCGAGGATGCCCTCGACTCGCTCGGCGGGCCAGGCGGCGTCCAGCGGCAGGTAGTAGCCACCGGCCTTGAGAATGGCGAGCACCGAGGCCACCATGTCGAACGACCGCTCCATCCAGACGCCCACCGGTTGCCCGCGCCCCAGGCCACGGCCGAGCAGCAGGTTGGCGATGCGGTTCGCCCGCGTCTCCAGCTCCCCGTAGGTGAGCTCCCTGCTCTGCCAGGCGGCGGCCACGGCCTCCGGCGCGCGGTCCGCCGCCGCCTCGAAGAACTGATGCAGCAGCACCTCCTCCGGGTAGGCCGCCCGCGTGTCGTTCCACTCCCCCAGCAGCTGGAAGCGCTCGGCGGGCGCCAGCAGGCCGATCTCCGACAGCCGGACGCGGGGGTTGGCGGCGACGGCGGCGAGGACGTTGAGCAGGTGCCCAGACAGGCGCAGGATGGTGGCGCGGTCGAAGAGGTCGGTGCTGTATTCCAGGGTGCCGGCGAGGGTCCCCGCGAGGCCGTCGCCCGCCGCTTCGAGGTAGAGGGTGAGGTCGAATTTGGAGATCGTGGTGCCGCTGTCGAAGGCACCGACGGCCACGCCCGGCAGCTCCAGGGACTCGGGAGCCGAGTCCTGGAGGGCGATCATCACCTGGACGAGCGGCTGGCGGCTCAGGTCGCGCTCGGGGTGCAGCTCGTCGACCAGGCGCTCGAAAGGCACGTCGCGATGCTCATAGGCGTCCAGGGCCATGCGGCCGACCCGTCCCAGGAGCTCCTCGAAGGGAGGATCGCCGCCGAGATCGCCGCGGTAGGCCAGCATGTTGATGAAGAAGCCGATCAGCCCCTCGACCTCGCCGCGGTTGCGGTTGGCCATCGGCGAGCCCACCGCCACGTCGGTCTGTCCCGAGAGGCGCCCCAGCAGGGTCTGCCAGGCGGCCAGCAGGGTCATGAACAGGGTCGCGCCGCCTCGCCGGGCGAGATCGCGCAGGCCCGCCAGCAGCGCCGCCGGGATCTCCAGCGGCTCCACCGCGCCCCGGAAGCCCTGCACCGGCGGGCGCGGCCGGTCGGTGGGCAGCTCCAGGACGGCCAGGCCGTCGAGCCGGGCGCGCCAGTGCTCGAGCTGCGAGTCGAGAAGCTCGGCGGGCCAGCGGCGCTGCCAGAGGGCGAAATCTGCGTACTGCACCGGCAGGGCGGGCAGCGGCGAAGGCGCGCCGGCCAGCGCCGCGACGTAGAGCGCCGACAGCTCCCGGCGCAGGATGTCCTCCGACCAGGCGTCGGAGACGATGTGATGGATGGTGAGGAGCAGAGCGTGCTCCTCCGGCTCCAAGCGGATCAGCACGCCGCGCAGCAACGGTCCGCGGGAGAGGTCGAAGGGCCGCCGGGCCTCGTCGCGGGCGATGCGGTCCCGCTCCTCGCCGCGGCGGCCGGCCGCGAGGGCCGTGAGGTCGGCGAGCGGCAACGGCACCGGGCCGGGCGCGGTGACCTCCTGCCAGGGCAGGCCCTCCACTTCGAGGATGCGGGTGCGCAGGGCCTCGTGGCGGTGGATCACGCCGGTGAAGGCCGCCTCCAGGGCGCCGGCGTCCAGGGGGCCGGAGAGGGTCGCGGCCGTGGGGATGTTGTAGAGGGCGCGGTCCGGCTCCAGCAGGTCAAGGAACCAGAGGCGCTGCTGGGCGAAGGAGAGGGGAATCCGCTCCGGCCGCGGCTCCCTCCCGATAGGCGGCAGGAGGATTCCCTGGCCGCCGCCGAGGGCGCCGCGAACCCGCTCGGCGAGACGGGCGACGGTGGGGGCCTCGAACACCGCCCGTAGCGGCAGGTCGACGCCGAAGACCTGCCGCAGCCGCGAGGCGAGCTGCGTCGCCCGCAGGGAGTGCCCGCCGAGGGCGAAGAAGTCGTCGTGCGGCCCCACCCGCCCGGTGCCGAGAAGGTCCATCCACAGGCCGGCGATGACCTCCTCGACGGGATCGGTGAAGGCGCCGGGAATCTCTCCCGACTCCCCGGCGGGGGCCGGCAGCGCCTTCCTGTCCACCTTGCCGGTGGCGGTGAGCGGCATTGCCGCCAGGGTCACATAGACGGCCGGCACCATGTACGAGGGCAGCCGGGCGGCGAGGAAGCTCCTCAGATCGGCCGGCGCCGGAGCCGGGGCTGGATCGGAGGCCGGCACGATCCAGGCGACGAGGCGCGCGTCGCCCGCCGCGTCCTCCCAGGCGGCGAGGCCGACGGCGCACTCCCCCACCCCCGGGTGAGCGAGGAGCGCCGCCTCGATCTCGCCGGGCTCGATGCGGAAGCCGCGGACCTTGATCTGGTGGTCGGTGCGGCCTAGGAACTCCACGTCCCCCGCCGGCAGCAGGCGCACCCGGTCGCCGGTGCGGTAGAGGCGTCCGCCCGGGGAATCGCCAAAGCAGTCCGGGACGAACTTCTCGGCGGTGAGGTCCGGCCGGCCGCGATAGCCGCGGGCGAGCCCGGCGCCCCCCACGGTCAGCTCGCCGGCGACGCCCACGGGCACCGGCACTCCGGCGGCGTCCAGAATATGGATCCGGCCGTTGAGGATGGCCCGGCCGATGGCGGGCGCGGCGGCGGCTCCCCCCGCCGGGCGGGCGGGCACGGCCGCCGAGGTGGCGACCACGGTGGCCTCGGTGGGGCCGTAGTTGTTCACCAGGGTGAACGGCAGGGACGGGGCGGGAGGCTGGCGCAGCCGGTCGCCGCCGGTCAGCAGGGTGCGCAGCTCCGTGCCGGCCGGCCACCCGAGGGGGAGCACGGCTTCGGCCAGCGGCGTGGGCAGGAAGGAGACCGTGATCCCCTCCGCCACCAGCCAGTCGCGCAGCCGCTCGGGCGCGGTGCGCACGGCCTCGTCCGGCAGATGCAGGCTCGCCCCGGCCGCGAGCACCGGCCAGATCTCCCACACCGAGGCGTCGAAGCCGACCTGCGCCACCTGGGTCGAGCGGTCCGCCGCCGTCAGGCCGAAGGCGCCCACATGCCAGGCCACCAGGTTGAGCAGCGATCGGTGGCCGATCTCGACGCCCTTGGGCAGACCCGTGGAGCCGGAGGTGTAGATGACGTAGGCGAGGTTCTCCGGGCTGCCGGGGCCGGCGTCGCGGCGGAGAGCGGCAGGTGCCTCGTCGCCATTCTCGTCCAGCCACAGACAGGCCGCGCCGGAGGGCTGCCAGCCACCGGCGGCACCCCGGCGGCTCACCGCCACGGCGGCCCGCGAGTCCGCGAGCAGGAAGCTCAACCGCTCCTGGGGGAGGGCGGGATCGAGCGGCAGATAGGCGGCTCCCGCCTCCAGGACGGCGAGCAGCGTCACGATCAGCTCCGCCGAGCGCTCCAGGCAGACCGCCACCAGCACCTCGGGGCCGGCGCCCAGCCCGCGCAGCCGGCCGGCGAGGACACCGGCGCGGCGCACCAGCTCGCCGTAGGTCAGCTCCTCCCCGCCCGCGCCGCCCGCGGCTACCGCCAGGGCCTCCGGCCGGCGCCGGGCCTGGCTCTCCACCAGACGGTGGACGCCCTCGACCGCGGCCGTCTCGCCGGCCGTGTCGTTCCATTCCAGGAGAAGCTGGTGGCGCTCCTCCCCGCTGAGCCAGGGCAGCTCGCCCAGGGCCGTCTCCGGAGCCGCGAGGGCGCCCGCCAGCAGCAGGACGAGATGATCCGCCAGCCGGCGGACCGTCGCCGGGTCGAAGAGATCGGTGGCGTACTCCCAGGCGGTGGTGAGCCCATCGCCATCCGCCGCCACCTCCAGGCTGAGGTCGAACTTGGCCGTGCCGGTGCCGAGGTCGATCGGCGCCGCGGCGAGCCCGGCGAAGGGCGGCGGCGGCGTCTCGTAGAAGAGCTGGAAGGCGGCCTGGAAGACCGGGTTGCGCCCCAGATCGCGCTCGGGAGCGAGATCCTCGACCAGCCGCTCGAAGGGAAGATCCTGGTGGCCGTAGGCTTCCAGGGCGGCCTCGCGGACCCGCGCCAGCAGCTCGCGGAAGGACGGCGCGCCGGCCAGGGAGGCGCGCAGGGGGAGCATGTTGACGAAGAAGCCGACCAGCCCCTCCACCTCGGAGCGGCGGTTGGCGCTGGGCGTGCCGACGGCGAAGTCGTCCTGGCCCGCGGTGCGGCCGAGCAGGGCCTGGAAGGCGGCGAGCACGACCATGAAGGGAGTCGCGCCCTCCTGGCGGGCCAGGCGGTGAATCGAGCCGGCGAGGCCGGCGGGCAGGGGCGCCGTGTGGACCGCGCCGCGGAAGCTCCACGCCGCGGGGCGCGGCCGGTCGGTGGGCAGCTCCAGGGCGGCGGCCCCCGCGAGGCGCCGCCGCCAGACGGCGAGCTGCCCGGCCAGCACCTCATCGCTCAGCCAGCGGCGCTGCCAGAGGGCGAAGTCCGCGTACTGGAGCGGCAGCTCGGGAAGCGGCGAGGCAGCCCCCAGGGCGGCGGCCGAATAGAGCGCCGCGAGCTCCCGGCGGATGACGTCCTGCGAGAGGCCGTCGGAGATCGCGTGGTGCAGGGTGAGCACGAAGAGGTGCTCCGCCGGCTCCAGCCGCAGGAGGCAGGCGCGCAGCAGCGGCCCCGCCGCGAAATCGAACGGCCGCCTCACCTCGGCCCGGGCGAGTTGGTCAAGATCTCCGTCGCGCCGGCCCGGGGGAAGATTTCCCAGGTCGATCAGCGGCAGCGCCGGAGCCGCCACCGCCGCGGACAGCAGCACCTCCTGCCAGGGCTGGCCGTCCGCTTCGGCGAAGCGGGTGCGCAGCGACTCGTGCCGCCGCGCCAGCTCGGCCAGCGCCGCCGCCAGGGCCGCCACGTCGAGCGGCCCCGAGAGGCGCAGGGCCAGGACGAGGTTGTAGGCCGCCCCGGACGGTTGCAGCCGTTCGACAAGCCACAACCGGTGTTGGGCGAAGGAGAGCGGCGGATGCTCCGGCCGCGGGCCGCGAGCCGGGGGCGGCGGGATCGCCTCGCCGTGGCCCCGTAGCGCGGCGTCGATGCGGCCGGCCTGATCGGCCAGCACCGGCGAGCCGAGCACGTCGCGCAGCGACAGCTCGACGCCGAACACCTCGCGGATGCGGGAGAGCAGCTGGACGGCCAGCAGCGAGTGCCCGCCGGCGGTGAAGAAATGATCGGTCGCGGCCACCTCGGGAAGACCCAGAACGCCGGCCCAGAGTCCGACCAGCATCTCCTCCGTCGGTGTCTGTGCCGGAGCGCCGGTCGCCGTCGCGGCCTCGGCGGCTTCGGGCATGGGCAGGGCCCGGAGATTCACCTTGCCGTTGGGCGTCAGCGGCAGCTCCCCGATCGTCACGAAGGCGGACGGAACCATGTGATCCGGGAGCGATTCGCGCAGGAAGCCCGCCAGCTCCCCGGCGGCGGGCTCCGGCCCCGCGGGAACGATCCAAGCCAGGAGCCGCTGGCCGCCGTTCCCGTCGGGCCGGGCGTCGACCACGGCCTCGCGGACCGCGGGGTGGCTCGCCAGGGCGGACTCGATCTCGCCGGGCTCGACGCGGAAGCCGCGCACCTTCAGCTGGCGGTCGGCGCGGCCCAGGAACTCCAGGATGCCGTCGCTCCGGCGCCGCGCCAGGTCTCCCGTCCGGTAGAGGCGCCCCCCCGGCTCACCGAAGAGATCCGGAACGAACCGCTCCGCCGTCAGCTCGGGGCGGCCCAGGTAACCGCGCGCCAAGAGGGGGCCGCCCAGGCAGAGCTCGCCGGCGACGCCATCGGGCGCCGGGCCGCCGGAGGGATCCAGCACCCAGGCGGAGCGTCCCGCGAGGGCGGTGCCGATCGGCACCGCGCCGGCGGCCTCCGACGCCGCCCCGGCGTCGACGGCGAAAGCCGTGGAGGTGACGATCGTCTCGGTGGGGCCATAGCCGTTGAGCAGGGGGATGCCGGCGAGCGGGGATCGCCACCAGCGGCGCGCCGCCTCGCCGGACATCGCCTCGCCGCCGAGGATCACGAGACGCAGGGCCAGGCCCGCCGGCGGCGTCATCCGCTCGCTCTCGGCGGCCCATTGATGCCAGTAGGCCGTCGGCAGGTCGATCACGTCGAGCTCCAGCGCTGCGGCCTGGGCGAGCAGCTCGGCCGGCGACCAGAGGGCGGGTCCGCGCACGACGACCGCGGCGCCCCGGGCCAGCGGGGCGAAGACCTCCTCCATCGAGATGTCGAAGCTCGGCGAGGCGAACCAGAGCATCCGCTCGCCCTCGCGCAGGGCGAACAGTTGGACGGCGATCTCGATGTGCGAGGCCGCGGCGGCATGGGGCACGCCGACGCCCTTGGGCCGCCCGGTCGAGCCGGAGGTGTAGATCAGGTACGCCAGGCTCTCGGGGAACGCGCCGCCTTCGATCTCTCCCGAACGGGCGTCCGCCAGGAGTCCTCGCGGATCGTCCACCGCCACGGTCTCCCAGGCGCCGGCCGGGAGCTGGCCGAGCAGGCTCGTCCGCGTCAGGGCGATCTTGGCGCCGGAGTCCTCCAGCATGAAGGCCAGGCGCTCCGGCGGATAGGCCGGGTCGAGCGGCAGGTAGACGCCCCCCGCCTTGAGGATGCCGAGCATGGCGACGACCAATTCGGCCGAGCGCTCCAGGCAGGCTCCGACCGGGACCTCCGGTTCCACGCCCTTCCCCGCCAGGAAGCGGGCCATGCGGTCGCCGCGCTCGTCGAGCTCGGCGTAGGTCAGGCGTTCGCCCCCCGGCTCGAGGACGGCCAGAGCCTCGGGCGTGCGCGCCGCCTGGGCGGCGAAGAGGTCGTGCAGGCGGCGCGGCGCGAGCTTCAGCCCGGTGGTGCGGCGCGCCCCCGCGACCAGCTCCTGGAGCTCGGCCGCCGAGAGCAGGGGCACCGCGTCCAGCCGCAGGCCGGGGTCCCCGGCCACTCCTTCCAGCAGGACCTCGAAGCGCTTCAGGAACCGCCGCGCCGTGGCGCGGTCGAAGAGGTCGACGTTGTATTCGAGATTCAGCCGCAGGGCGCCGCCCCCCAGCTCGACGGCGAGGCTCAGGTCGAACATCGCCACCCGCTCGCTGGTGGCGAGCGGCCGCGCGATCAAACCCGGCAGGACCGGCGGCTCCACCTCGCGGTCGAGGGCGAACATCACCTGGAAGAGCGGATTGCGGGAGGGATCGTGCTCGGCGTCCAGCGCCGCGGCGAGCAGCCCGAAGGGGAGCTCCTGATGCGAGAAGGCGTCCAGCGCGGTCTCCCGCACCCGGGCGAGGCGCCGCGCGAAGCTCTCCGCGCCGCGGAAGATCCCGCGCAGCAGGATGGTGTTGACGAAGCAGCCGGCGAGCGCTTCGAGCTGGGGATGAGGCCGGTCTTCCACCGGCGAGCCCAGCAGGAGATCGTCCTGGCCCGCCAGCCGGTGCAGCAGCGTCTGGAAGGCCGCGAGCAGAGTCATGAAAGGAGTCGCGCCCTCGCTCCGGCCGAGGGCCTGGATCGTCGCGGCCAGCTCGGCCGAAACCTCCAGCGTCTCCACGGCTCCCCGGAACGTCTGCACCGGTGGGCGTGGCAGGTCCGTGGGCAGCTCCAGCACCGTGGGAGCCCCAGCCAGCTGCGCCCGCCACCACGCCAGGAGGCGCTCCAGCTCCGCGCCCCGCAGCCAGCCGCGCTGCCAGGCGGCGAAGTCGGCGAACTGCACCGCGAGCGGCGGCGGCGGCACCCCGTGGCCGGTGGCGGCGGCATAGAAAGCCGCGAGATCCCGGCTCAGGGGGATCCGCGACGAGCCGTCGAACACCGTGTGATGCAGCGTCATGATCAGGGCCCGATCGCTCTTCCCCAGAACGGCGAGGCAGGCTCGCAGCAGCGGACCGCCGCAGGTACCGCCGGAGCCGCCGAGGTCGAAAGGCACCGCGGCCCAGGTGCGGGCGAGGCTCGCCAGCTCCTCCTCGCGCTCCTCCTCGGGCAGTCCCGACAGGTCGATGCGCGGCAGGGCGACCGGCGCGGGCGCGGCGATCTCCAGGAAGGGCCGCCCTTCGATCTCCGCGAAGCGGGCGCGCAGTCCCTCGTGGCGCCGCACGGCCGCCGCCAGGGCCGCCGCCAGCGCGGGCTCGTCGAGCACGCCGCTCAACCGCCAAGCCAGGGGGACGTTGTAGAGGGCGGTCCGCGGGTCCAGCTGGTGCAGGAACCAGAGAGCTTCCTGGGCGAACGAGGGCACCAGCAGCCCGCCCCGGGGCAGCCGAGGAATCTCCGACATCGCCGGCATCGCCATCGGCCGCCCGCTCGCCAGGGCGACCGCCGCGGCGAGGCTGGCGACGGTCGGCGAGCGGAAGATCTCCCGGAACCCGAGGTCCACTCCCAGGGTCTCGCGGATGCGCGACAGCACGCGGGCGCCGAGCAGGGAGTGGCCGCCGAGATGAAAGAAGTCGTCCTCGAGGCCCACCGCTTCGAGGTCCAGCACCTCGCGCCAGATCCGGGCGATCGCCTCAGCGACGTCGCCGACATCACCGGCGGCGACGGCTCTCTCCCGGACCGCGGGCGGTGAAACGTGCCGGAGCTGGCCCCGTTCGGCCTCGGACAGCAGCGGCAGGGCGGACAAGCGCGCGGCGGGATCGCCCGCCGCGCCCGCCAGACCGGTGAGGAAGGCGTCCAGAAGGCGCCGCGCCGTCGCAGCCTCGAAGAGCTGGGAGTCGTACTCCAGGAAGGCTTCGACCCCGCCGGCGGACTCTTCCACCAGCAGGCTGAGGTCGAGCTTCGCCGTGGCCGCGTCCGCCTCGATGAGGCGCGCGGTCACCCCCGGCAGGGCCAGATCCGCCCAGGGCGTCTCCTCCAGGGAGATCAGCACCTGGATCAGCGGATTGCGCCCCGGGCTGCGCTCCACCCGCAACCCCGCCACCAGGTGATCGAACGGGAGATCCTGGTGGGCGTAGGCCCACAGGGCCGTCTCCCTTACCCGCTCCAGCAGGACCCGCAACGGCGGATCGCCGCCGAGCCGCCCGCGCAGCACCAGCGTATCCACGAACAGGCCGACGACGCCTTCGAGCTCGGTGCGCGGGCGGTTCGCCACCGGCGTGCCCACCAGCAGATCCTCCTGGCCCGTCAGGCGGTGAAGCAGGGCCTGGAAGACGGCCAGCAGGACCATGAAGCGGGTCACCCCTTCCCGCCGGGCGAGGGCGGCGAGCGCCGCCACGGCCTCGGCGGGCAGCTCCGCCCCGACGCGGGCGCCGCGAAGCTCCTGGAGCTCGGGACGCGGCCGGTCCACCGGCAGCTCCAGGACGTAGGAAGCCCCTTCCAGCTCGCCTCGCCAGGCGGCGAGCAGATCGGCCAGCACCGGGCCGCTGAGCCGGCGCCGCTGCCAGACGGCGAAGTCGGCGTAGCGCACCGGCGGCTCGGCGAGGGGTGAGAGGCGGCCCTCCCGGGCGGCGGCGTACAGCACCGGCAGCTCGCGGCGGAGCACCCCCTCGGAGCCGCCGTCGAACACGGCGTGGTGGAAGCTCAGCAGCAGGCCGTGATCACCCTCGCCCAGGCGCGCCAGCCGGGCCCTCGCCAGCGGCCCGCGGCCGAGGTCGAAAGGCGCCGCGGCCTCCTCGCGGCAGAGCCGTGCCAGCTCACCTTCGCGCGCCGCGGAGGGCAGCGCCGCGAGGTCGATCCACGGCAGGTCCGCCTCGCGGCTCCCCACCTCCTGGCACAGCGCGCCCGCCACCTCCACGAACCGGGTATTCAGGGCCTCGTGGCGCCGCACGATCTCGCGCCAGGCGGCGGCCAGCGCGGGGGCGTCCAGCGGCCCCTCCAGGCGCAGGGCCACGGGGACGTTGTAGGCGCCGCCGCCGCCGGGCTCCAGCCGGCCGAGAAACCAGAAGCGCTCCTGGGCGAAGGACACCGGCAGCGGGCCACTCCCCCCCACCCGCGCGATCGGCCCCGAAGCCGCGCCGCCGCCCTCCCGGCGAGCCTCGTCGACAGCGGCGGCCAGCCTCGCCACGGTGGGCTCCCGGAACAGGGTCTGAAGGGGCAGGTCCACGCCGAAGGCATCGCGCACCCGCGCCAGGATGCGGCCGGCGAGCAGCGAATGTCCGCCCAGCTCGAAGAAGCTCTCGTCTCCCCCCACCGCCTCGACCCCCAGTACCTCGCACCAGATCCGTGCCAGCAGCTCGGCGGTACAGGAGGTGAAGGTCTCCTGAACGGCGCCCGCCCTGCCGGAACCCGGCTCCGGCAGGGCGGCACGGTCCAGTTTGCCGTTGAGGGTCCGGGGAAGCGCGTCCACCCTCACGAAGCTCGACGGGATCATGAAATCCGGCAGGGTGCCGGCAAGAAAGGAGCGCAGCTCGCCTACCCCCGGCATCGCGACGTCGGCGGCATTGACCGCCAGGAAGGCCACCAGGCTCGGATCGCCGGCGGCGCCGGGCCGGGGCACCACCGCCACCTCGCGCACCGCGGGATGGCGCGCCAGCGCGTCCTCGATCTCCCCCGGCTCGACGCGGAATCCCCGGATCTTGACCTGCTGATCGGCCCGCCCCAGGAAGTGGAGCTGGCCGTCAGGCAGCCGGCGGGCCAAGTCGCCGGTACGGTAGAGGCGCCCGCCGGGCTCACCGCCGAAACTATCGGGCACGAACCTCGCCGCCGTCAGATCGGGCCGCCCGAAGTAGCCGCGGGCCAGACCCTCGCCGCCCAGGAGGATCTCGCCTTCTTCTCCTTCACCGGCCGCCAGCAGGTGGGCACGGGTTCCCGGGAGCGGCCGGCCGATGGGCGGCGGCCGGTCGCCGTCCCGCTCGGCGAGGCCCACCGTCGAGTAGGTGGTGTCCTCGGAAGGCCCGTAGAGATTGAGCACCCGCTCGACGGCCGTGGTCCGGTAGATCTCGTCCACCAGCGTCCTGGGGAGAGCCTCGCCGGCTAGGTTGACCGTCCTCACCGAGGCCGGCACCCGCCGCGACCGGACCAGCTCGGCCATCGCCGAGGGAACGGTGTTGACGAGCGTCACCGGCGGCTCCGCGGGCAGGTAGGGCAGCTCCAGGGCGTTGCCGGCGAGGATCACCGTGCCGCCCAGGCTCAACGGGCCGAAGATCTCGAAGACCGAGAGGTCGAAGCAGATCGAGGTCGAGGCCAGCACCCCCGCCATCTCCGCCGCCGTGAAGGTCTCTCCGGCCCAGCGCAGCAGGGCCACCGCGCTGCGATGCTCGATGGCCACCGCCTTGGGCCGGCCCGTGGAGCCCGAGGTGTAGATCAGGTAGGCCAGGTTGCCGGCGCCGCACCGGGGTTGCGGAGACCGGCCGGAGCCGGAGAGAGGATCCGTCTTGTCGAGGAGGAGAACGCGGCGGCCCTCCATCTCGGTGAGATCCGGAAGGACGTCCAGCCAGCGCTCCTGGGTGAGGACCACCGCCGCCGCGCTGTCCTCGAGAATGAACGCCAGCCGCTGCTTCGGGTACCCGGGATCGAGGGGAACGTAGGCTCCCCCGGCCTTGAGAACCGCCAGCAGCCCCACCAGCAGGTCCGCCGAGCGGTCGAGGCAGACGCCGACCCGGACCTCGGGTCCGACGCCGAGGGTCTGGAGATGGCCGGCGAGCCGGTCGGCGCGCTCCGCGAGCTCCCGGTAGGTCAGCCGCTCGCTCTTCCCTCCGGCCCCGGCCACCGCCAGGGCCTCGGGATCGCGGGCCACCTGGGCCTCGAAGGTCTCGTGCAGGAGAGTCGCCTTCATATCAAGCTCCGCGGCCTGCCAGCGCGCGATCGATGCACGCTCTCAGGCTCTCCGCCAGACGCTGGACCTGGGGCGAGCCCAGCATCGTGTAGTGATCCCCGGAGACCGGCTGGACGTCGATCGCGCCGGTCAGGACGGCACCCCAACCGTTCAGGACCCTCCCGGCCGGCGCCGCCTCGGGCCGGAACAGCGTCAGCGGCCCGGGATAGGCCCCTGGCCGGTAGGAGGCGAAGGCCCGCAGGTTCGTTCCGTAGACGGCGAGCAGCCGCCGCGCCGCCTCCGGCCGGACGTCGGCCTTCAGCAGGCCGGCCTCCCTGGCCCTGCCGAGCAGCCGTTCGAGCCGCTCCTCGGGCGGCAGAGCCTCCAGGCCCTCCGTCAGGGAGGGCAGATCCTTGCCCTGCATCCGCGCCTGGTCCTGGAGGAAGAAGCGCAGCAGGTCCGCCTCCGGGTCCCCCGTCAAATCGCCGGCCGCATCTCCGTTTGAATCGTCGGGGAGATGACTGTCGAGCAAAGCCAGCAGCGGCACCTCCTCGCCGCTCTCGCGCAGCTGGCGCGCCATCTCGAAGGCCACCACTCCCCCCATCGACCAGCCGCCGAGGAGATATGGCCCTTCCGGCTGGACCGTCCGCACCGCCGTCAGGTAGGCGGCGGCCATCTCCGCGATGTTTGCCGGCGCGGAGCCGTTGACCCCGGCTTCGAGGCCCGGCGACTGGAGGCCGTAGAACGGCTGCGCGGGGCCCAGAACGCGGGCCAGCTCGCCGTACGAGAAGACGGTGCCGCCCACCGCGTGGACGCAGAAGAACGGCGGCCGGCCGGCCGCGGCGCTGGCGGCGGACACCGGCTGGAGCGGCACCAGGATGGAATCCGCGGCCCCGGGCTTCGGGCCGGCCGCCGCCGTCGCCGCCTTGCCGGCGGCGAGCCCGCGCAGGCGCTTCTCCAGCAGCTCCCGCTTGGAGACCGAGAGCGTCTCCTTGCGGCTCGACATCTCGGCGCGCTGCCTGGCCACCTCCTCCGCCACCGCCGCCGCCACCGGCCGCCGCGCCTCGTCCTCCGGCGTCTCCGCCGCCCGCTCCCGCCCTTCGAGGAGCTGCCGGCGCTCGGCCTCGGTGAGCAGCGGAATCGCGGACAGGCGCCGCTCCGGCTCCTCGGCCACCGCGGTCAGCAGGGCCAGCAGATGGCCCTGCCAGCGGGCCAGGGTCGCGCCCTCGAACCGCGCGGCGTTGTAGCCGAACCCTCCGGTCAGGGCGCCGCCCGCTTCCCACAGCATGAGGGAGAGGGAGAAGCTGGTGCGCACGCCCTCCTCTTCCCCGGCCTCGCCGGAGCCGAGCCGCCGCAAGGTCAATCCGGGCAGCTCCAGGGTGGGGATCGGCTGGTTCTGCAGCGAGAACAGCACCTCGGCGAACGGGTACCGGCCCAGGCGCCGCTCCGGCCGCAGCGCCTCGACCAGCAGGGCGAAGGGGAGATCCTGATGGCCGAAGGCCCCGAGCGCCACCTGCCTCGCGCGCGCCAGGAGCTCGGCGAAAGCCGGATCGCCCGACAGATCGCCGCGCAGCACCAGGGTATTGACGAAGAAGCCGATCAGCCCCTCGGTCTCCGAACGATTGCGGCCGGCGGCCGGCGAGGCCACGGCCACGTCGTCCTGCCCCGAGAGCAGGGAGAGGAGGGCGTGGAAGGCGGCCAGCAGAGTCATGAAGAGGGTGGCTCCGCGGTCGCGGGAGAGGCTCCTCAGCCTCTCCGTCAGCTCGCCGGGGATCGCGAAGGGATGGTCGCCGGACCGGAAGTCGTTCTCCCCGGCCGGCCGGCGGTCGATGGGTAGACGCAAGGGCGGCAGGCCGGCGAGACGCTGCCGCCAGTAGCCGAGCTCGGCGTCGAGCGTCTCGCCGCGCAGATGCTCGCGCTGCCAGCGGGCGAAGTCCGTGTACTGCACCGGCAGCGCGGGCAGAGGCGAGGCCTCCCCCCGGACGAACGCCAGGTACAGGGCGCCGATCTCGCGCACGAAGACCCCCATGGACCAGCCGTCCGAGACGATGTGGTGCATGGCCAGCAGCAGAGCGTGGGAGCCGTCCGGCATGGGCAGCAGGGTCACCCGCAGCAGCGGTCCGGCGGTCAGGTCGAACGGCCGGGACGACTCCTGAAGGGCCAGGCGCCGAGCCTCCGGCTCCGCCGCGGAGGCCGGCAGAGCCGACAGGTCGACCCGGGGCAGCGGCACCGGGGACGGCGCATGCACCACCTGTACGGGCTGGCCGCCGCGCTCGGCGAAGGTGGTCCGCAGCGAGCCGTGCCGGCGGACGATCTCGTTCAGGGCCGCGGCCAGGGCGGCCGGGTCGAGCCGGCCGGCGAGGCGGACGGCCGCCGGGATGATGTTGGCCGCCTGGCCGTCGTCGAGACGGTCGAGGAACCAGAACCGCTCCTGGGAGAACGACAGCGGCAGCGGCTCGCCCGGCGCCGTCTCCCGCCGCGGGATCGGCGTCCAGCTCCCTGCCGGCGCCAGCTCGTAGCCGAGCCGCGCCGCCAGCTCGCGCGCCGGCTCGCCCAGGCTCTCCTCCTTCAGCTCCAGCCGCCACTGCTCGGCCGCTACGGCCTCCACCCGGCCGTGCTGGTGGAACTTCACGTCGCCCAGCATGCGCGACTCGGCGTACAGGCCGTCGGTCATGCGGGCCCTGCCCCCGTCGTAGGGCTCGGCCATGGCCGGGTCATAGGGCAGGCCGAGGAAACCGCAGATGCCGCGCAGCACGCGCTCCGGGTCGCGCAACAGCTCTTCGAAGATCACCGTGTGCCGGCGCCCGGCCGGGATCCCCTCCAGGTGCTCCAGAGCGTTCCTCTGCGCCAGCACCCAGAGCGCCTCGGCCTCCTCGCGCCGGCTGAAGGCGTGGTCGGCGTGGAAGAAGATCTGATCGATCTTCGCCTCCTCGAAGGAGCGCACCATGCCGAGCGGGTGGCGGACGAGATGGATGTAGCGGGCGCCCTCGAAGCCGGCCTCGGCCCGCCGCAGCGTCTCCGGGTCCCAGGCGTAGGTCGGGGTCTTGTCGACCAGGGTCCGGCCGCCGATCCACTCCTGGAGCCGCCGGTACATCTCGCGCGTGGAGAGCCCCTCCCTCTCGGCACCCGCGACCTCCTCGCGCGCCTCCTCGGCTCCGCGGCCCCGGGCCGCCATCACGGCACGCAACAGGCCTTCCAGACGAAAAGCGTCGCGTCCCGAAAAGGCGTCGCGGCGCTCGGCGAGGGTGTCGAAATTCAACAGCTCCAGCTCGGGCGGCGCGAACAGCGACGGGTGGCCGGCGAGCATGACCCGCAGCAAGGTCGAGCCCGAGCGTGGCGGCGACAGCACGAAGACCGCCGGCGGGTTCCTCGGCAGCGCCGCGATCCGCGCCGGCAGAGGCCCGAGCCCGCGCACCAGCCTGCCGGCCTCGGCGATCACCGCCTCGTCCACCCGGCGCGCCTCCCCGCCGCCGAGGGCCACGGGCTGGCCGAAGAGCCGCTCGACGGCACGAGGATACTCGGCGGTGAGGAACCCGGCCAGACCGGCGACCGTGGGATGGTCGAAGATCGTCACCACATGCACGATCTCGCCCAGCTCCTGCTGCAACCGGTTGATGAAGATGGCGCCGGTGATGGAGTTGCCGCCGAGCTGGAAGAAGCTGTCGTGGACCCCGAGGGAGACCCCGCTCCCCTCGGTCCGCAGCACCTCCGCGAACAGCCCCGCGAGGAATCGCTCGAGGCCGTCGCGCGGCTCGACGAGCCCGGCCGCGGCGGCTGGCGCCGCCGGAGCGATCCGCGCCAGGGCCTTGCGGTCCGCCTTGCCGTTCGGCGACAGCGGCATCGCCTCCAGCACCACCAGCGCCGCCGGCAGCATGTACTCGGGCAGACGGCGGGCGAGGAGGCCGCGCGTCTCGCCCAGGGATGGCGCCTCGCTCCCCTCGCGGACGGTCACGTAGGCCACCAGGTTGACGTCGCCCACGGCGGCGCCCCCCGAGCGGGCGAGTACGACCGCCTCGCGCAGGGCGGGGTGGACCGCCAGGGCCGCCTCGATCTCCCCCAGCTCGATGCGCAGCCCGCGCACCTTCACCTGATGGTCGATGCGGCCGAGGAAATCGATCGCCCCGTCCGGCAGGTAGCGCGCCAGGTCGCCCGTCCTGTAGAGGCGCGAGCCCGCCGCCGAGCCGAGGGGATCGGGAATGAACTTCTCCGCCGTCAGCTCCGGCCGGGCCAGATAGCCCCGCCCGAGCTGGATGCCGCCGATGTGCAGCTCGCCCGGCACGCCCACCGGCATGGGCTGGAGGTTCGGATCGAGCAGCCAGATCTGGGTGTTGGCCACCGGGCGGCCGATCGGCACCGAGCCGCGGCCCGCCTCCCCGTCATACTCCCACCAGGTCACGTCCACCGCCGCCTCGGTCGGGCCGTAGAGGTTGTGCAGGCCGGCCGCGAGCCGCGCGCGGAAGCGCCGCGCGAGGTCCGGCGGCAGCGCCTCGCCGCTGCAGATCACCCGTACCAGCGAGGAGCACCCCTCCACTCCCGGCGCTTCGAGGAAGACCTGCAGCATCGAGGGCACGAAGTGCAGGGTCGTGATCGCCTCGGCGGCGATGGTCTCGGTGAGATACGCGGAGTCCTGATGGCCGCCGGGCCGGGCCATCACCAGCCGGGCGCCGGTGATCAGGGGCCAGAAGAATTCCCAGACGGAGACGTCGAAGCTGAAGGGGGTCTTCTGCAAGACCCGGTCCCCGGCGCCGAGGCCGTACCGCTCCTGCATCCACAGCAGCCGGTTGACGATGCCGCGGTGGGAGTTCATCGTCCCCTTCGGCCGCCCCGTCGAGCCCGAGGTGTAGATCACGTAGGCCAGGTTCGACGGCTCGGCCCGCAGCCCCGCCCGCGGCGCGGGGGAGGGCGCATCGCCTGAATCCGCGCAACCGGCGAGGCTCACCAGCCGGGCGCCGTGCTCCGGCAGGCGGTCCAGGAGGTGATCCTGGGCGAGCAGCACCGGCACGCCGGAGTCGGCGAGCATGTAGGCGATGCGGTCGGCGGGATACTCGGGATCGAGCGGCAGGTAGGCGCCTCCGGCCTTGAGCACCGCCAGCAGGGTGACGGCCATCTCCAGCGAGCGCTCGGCGAAGACGCCCACCGGCACCTCCGGCCCCACGCCCAGCCCGGCGAGGCGGCCGGCGAGGCGGCCGGCCGCCGCGTCGAGCTCGCGGTAGGTCAGCGCGCGTCCCTCGAAGGTCACGGCCGGGCGGTCCGGCGTGCGCTCCACCTGCGCCGCGATCAGCTCGTGCAGGCACAGGTCGAGGGAAGCTCCGGACGGATAGTCCGCGGCGGTGGCGTTCCACTCCAGGAGCTGGCGCTCCTCGCCCGGGGTCAGCAACGGCAGCTCCGAGATCCGCGCCTCCGGATTCGCCACCAGCGCCGCCAGCAGCCGCTCCAGGTGACCCGCCAGGCGCGCGATCGTCGCCGGGTCGAAGAGATCGCGGTTGTAGATCCAGCGCACGGCCAGCCCGCCGTCCGTCTCCTGGGCGTTGAGCAGCAGATCGAGCTTGGAGGAGCTCCCCTCCAGCGGGATCGTCGAGACCTCCATGCCGGCCAGCGCGAGGTGGCTGCCCTCGGGATTCTGGAGCGCCAGCATCACCTGGAACAACGGCGAGTGGCTCAGGTTGCGCTCGGGAGACAGCTCGGAGACGAGCCTCTCGAAGGGCAGGTCCTGGTGGGCGAAAGCGGCCAGCGCCGTCTCCCGGGTCCGCGCCAGGATCTCCCGGAAGCTCGGATCGCCCCCCAGGCTGGTGCGCAGCACCAGGCTGTTGAGGAACAGGCCGATCAGGCCCTCCAGCCCGAGGTGATTGCGGCCCGCCACCGGCGTGCCCAGCACGATGTCGTCCAGGCCCGTGTAGCGGTGCAGCAGCGTCTCGAAGCCGGCCGCGAGCCCCATGAAGAAGGTCGCCTGCCCCGCCCGGCAGAGAGCCGAGATGCCGTCCACCAGTCGCGGGGAGAAGACTTGACGCAGGTCGGCCCCGCGGTACCGCTGCGAGGCCGGGCGCGGCCGGTCGGCCGGCAGGTCCAGCAGCGGCGCGGCACCGGCGAGCCGGTCCCGCCAGTAGGCGATCTGTCCGGCCAGGTGCTCGCCCTGGAGGCTCTCGCGCTGCCAGACGGCGTAATCGGCGTACTGAATGGGCAGCTCGGGCAAGGGCGAGGAGCGCCCCGCGGAGAAGGCGGCATAGAGCGCCACGGTCTCGCGCACCAGGACGTCGTTCGACCAGCCGTCGCTGACGATGTGGTGCAGCTCGAAGAGCGCCCGCCAGTCCTGATCCGCGACGCGCACCAGCAGCGCGCGCAGGAGCGGCCCGCGCTCGAGCTCGAACGGCCGCCGGGTCGCATCCCGCAGGCGGCCGAGCGCCTCGGCCTCCCGGGCCGCCGCGGGCAGCCCGCGCAGGTCCACCTCCTGGACCGGCAGCACCATCTCCGGGACGATCACCTGCCGCGGCTCGCCGTCCACCAGCTGGAAACGGGTGCGCAGAATCTCATGGCGGCGGACGACCTCGTTCAGGGCCGCGCCGAAGGCCGGCAGGTCGAGGGGACCCTCCAGGCGCAGGGCGATCCAGATGTTGTAGACCGCCGAGCCGGGGTTGAGCCGGTCGAGGAACCACAGGCGCTCCTGGCCGAAGGAGAGCGGCAGGGGGCCATCCCGCGGCACGCGGGGGATCGGCGGGGCCACGGACGCCTCGGCCTCGCCGCCGCTCTCCGGCAGCAGCTCCTCCAGCCGCGCGGCGAGCCCCTCCAGGGCCGGCGCCTCGAAGATGGCGCGCAGCGGCAGCTCGACGCCGAAGACGCCCCGCACCCGCGAGGCGAGCTGGGCCACCAGCAGCGAATGCCCGCCCAGCTCGAAGAAGTTGTCGTGGACCCCCACCTCCCCGCCTGAGTCGAGGCGCAGGACCTCGCGCCAGATCCCGGCCAGCCGCTGCTCGGTGCGGCTGCGCGGCGCCAGCTTCGCCGCCGGCCCACCGTGAGGGCGCCCGTGCAGGGCCTCCTCGGGCGCCGGCAGCGCGCGCAGGTCGACCTTGCCGTTGCCGGTCAGCGGCAGCCGCTCCAGGGGGACGAAGACCGCCGGCACCATGTATTCCGGCAGGCTGGCCTTGAGGTGTTCGCGCAGCTCGTGGGAGTCGATGTCTCCCTCTTTCGCCACCACGTAGGCCACCAGCCGGCGACCGCCGGAGCCGTCCGGTCCCTCAGGCATTGCCAGCACCACGGCCTCGCGCAGGCCGGGGTGGCGGTTGAGCGCCGCCTCGATCTCTCCCAGCTCGACGCGGAAGCCGCGGATCTTCACCTGGCTGTCGATGCGGCCCAGGTACTCGACGTCGCCGTCCGGCCGCCGCCGGGCGAGGTCGCCGCTGCGGTAGAGGCGCGAGCCGGCCCGTCCCGAGAACGGATCGGGAACGAAACGCTCGGCGGTGAGGGCCGGACGGCCCAGGTAGCCGCGGGCGAGCCCGGCGCCGCCGACGTGGATCTCGCCGGGGATGCCCACCGGCAGCAGCTCCAGCCGGCGCCCCAGCAGATGCACCTGGAGGTCGGGGATCGGCTCGCCGACCGGGCTCGTGCCCCGCCGCCGCTCGACGTCCCCGGCGAGGATGCGCCGCCAGGTCACGTGGACGGTGGTCTCGGTGATGCCGTACATGTTGATCAGCTCGGGCGCCGCGTCGCCATGGCGCTCGATCCAGGGCGCCAGCGCCGCGAGGTCGAGCGCCTCGCCGCCGAAGACCACCCACTTCAAAGCGAGATCGCCGCGGGTCTCCTCCTCGTCTGCCCGGATGAGCTGCCGGAAGGCCGACGGGGTCTGGCTGAGCATCGTCACTCCCTCGGTCGCCAGCAGATCCAGGAAGGCGGCGGGCGACAGGGTGGTCTCGCGCGGCACCACCACCAGCCGGCCGCCGTGCAGCAGCGCCCCCCAGATCTCCCAGACCGAGAAGTCGAAGGCGGCCGAGTGGAACATCGTCCACACGTCCGACTCCCCGAAGCCGAACCAGGGGTGCGTGGCCGAAAACAGGCGCACGGCGTTGGCGTGCGGCACCGGCACGCCCTTGGGCTTACCCGTAGAGCCCGAGGTGTAGATGACGTAGGCCACCTGCTCTGGATCAATCTCGACGGGCAGGTTCTCGGGGCTCTCCCTCGCCAGGGCCGCGCGGTCGGCGTCGAGCCGCACGACCTGGTAGACCGCGGTGATCGCTGACATCTCCTCGCCCTCGGGACGGAACCGGGCGACGAGCTTCTCCTGGGTCACCAGCACGGGCGCCCGGCTGCCGCTGAAGGCGTCCTCCAGGGTGAAGGCCAGCCGCTCCGCCGGGTAGGCGGGATCGAGCGGCACGTAGGCGCCGCCGGCCTTGAGGATGCCGAGGACGCCCACGATCAGGTCGACCGAGCGCTCGACGCAGAGCCCCACCGGCGACTCCGGCCCCACGCCCAGGGCGCGCAACCGGTGGGCCAGCCGGTTGGCCCGCTCGTTGAGCCGGCGGTAGGTCAGCTCCTTCACCTCGTGGACCACGGCCACGGCGTTGGGATGCAGCTCCGCCTGGCGCTCGAAGACGCGGTGCAGGGCCGGGCCGTCGGTGAACCGCCGGTCCGGGGCGTTCCAGGCGGTCAGCAGTTGCCCGCGCTCCTCGCCGGTCAGCATCGGCAGCTCGCCGACTGTCAAACCGGGCGAGGCCACGGCGCCGGTGAGCAGCGTCTCCCAGTGCCGCAGCAGGCGGTCAATCGTCGCCTCGTCGAAGAGGTCGACGTTGTACTCCAGGGTCGTGCGCAGGCCGCCGGGCTCGTCGAACAGGAAGACGGTGAAGTCGAACTTGGTCGTCCGGTTGTGGTTCTCCAGCGGGGTGAGGGTCAGCCCCGGCAGCTCCAGGGCTTGAGTCGGCGTGTTCTGGAGCGAGAACTGGACCTGGAAGATGGGCGTTCGCGACAGGTCGCGCTCCGGCTGGAGGTCCTCGACCAGCTTCTCGAAGGGGACCTCCTGGTGCGGCGTCGAGCCGAGGAAGCCCGCGCTCACCCGCGCCAGCAGCTCGCGGAATGGGGGATCGCCCGAGACGTCGGTGCGCTGCGCCACCATGTTGAGGAAGAAGCCGATTAGCCCCTCGGCCTCCAGCCGGTTGCGGTTGGCGATCGGAATGCCGAGCAGCAGATCCTCCTGGCCGGTGTAGCGGCTCAGCAAGGCGTTGAAACCGGCGAGCAGGGTGAGGAACAGCGTCACCCCCTCGCGCTGGCTCCAGGCGCGGACCTCCTCGGTGGCGGCGCCCGGCACCGTGCGCGACAGGCGGGCGCCGTGCGCGGTGAGCAGCGCCGGGCGCGGCCGGTCGGTGGGCATCTCCAGGGGCGGGAGCTTGCCCGCCAGCCGCCGGCGCCAGTACGTGAGGTGCTCCTCCAGGGCCGGGCCGTCCAGCCAGCGCCGCTGCCAGCCGGCGTAGTCGGCGTACTGGAGCGGCAGCTCCGGCAGCGGCGACGGCAGCCGGCGCGAGAAGGCGCGGTAGAGCGCCTCCAGCTCGCGGATGAGGATGCCGATCGTCCAGCCGTCGGAGGCGATGTGGTGCATGGTCAGCAGCAGGACGTGCTCTTGCGCCCCTAGCCGCAGCAGCGAGGTGCGCAGCATCGGCCCGCGAGCCAGATCGAACGCCCGCCGTCCCTCCTCCAGCGCCAATCGCCGCCGTTCCTCCTCCTGGGCCTCCGCCGGGAGACCGGAGACGTCGATCAGCGGCAGCGCCGAGGCCTGCCCCGCCGGCACCACCTGGGGGATGGGGCGCCCCTGGACGGCCGGAAAGACCGTGCGCAGCACCTCGTGGCGCCGGCGGACCTCGGCGAAGCTCGCCGCCAGGGCCGCGACGTCGAGCGTCCCCGCGAGGTGGATCGCCCCCGGCATGTTGTAGGCCGCACTCTCCGGATCGAGCTGCACCAGGAACCACAGCCGCTCCTGAGCGAAGGACAGCGGCAGCGGCGCGCCAGCCTCGCGCGGGATCGCCCGCAAGGCGAACGCCTCGCCCGCCGGCGACGGGTAGCCGAGATCCGCCGCCAGCTCCCGGGTCTCCGGGCGCAGCCGGCCCGCCCCCGCCGACTCCCGCCAGCGGTCGGCGACCGAGGCGTCGATCCCCCGGTGCTCGTGGAACTTCGGATCCCCCATCATGCGGGTCCCGGCATGGAGGCCGTCGGTCATCCGTTCGCCCTGATACGGATCGAGCATGGCGGGCTCGAATTCGAGCCCCAGGAAGCGGCTCAGCGATTCCATCGCCGGCCCCGGCGACTTGACGAGATCCTCGAACAGCAGCCGGTGCTGGCGCCCGGCCGGCACCCGCGCCAGGTGCTCCAGGATGTTGCGGTGCCCGAGCCGCCAGATCGTCTCCGCCTGCTCCGCCGGCTCGAAGGGAAACTCCTGGTAGGCGCGGTCCATGCGCGCCTCGACGTAGGAGTCGATCGTCGCTCGCGGATGGCGGACGAGATGCACGTAGAACGGCGCCGCGAAGATCTCCTCGGCCCGTGCCAGGGTCGGCAGGTCGAGGGCGTAGCTCGGCGTCTTGTCGACGATCAGCCGGCCGCCCGCCCACTCCTGAAGGCGGGCGTAGATCTCGGCGGCCTCGGCTCCCGACTCCTCGGCGGCGCCGATGATCTCCCGCGCTCCCGCGGCGTCGCAGCCGCGCAGCTCCATGACGGCACGCAGCAGCCCCTCGGCGGCGAAGCCGTTGCGCCCCGAGTAGGCCCGCCGCCGCTCGCTCATCGTGGCAAAGGCCAGCAGCTCCAGCTCGGGGGGAGCGAAGAGGCGCGGATGCCCGGCGAGCATCACCCGCAGCAGGGTGGAGCCGGAACGGAACGGCGACAGCAGGAAGAGCGCCCGCGGCAAACGCGGTCCGGCATAGGGCCGGGAGAGCCCCGCCCCCGGCGCGCCGCGGCCGAGGCGGCGGGAGACGGCCGCCCGCAGCTCCTCCTCCGCCTCTCCGGCGGGGATCAGCACGGCTTCGTCCGCCGGCCTCTCCACCGCCGCTTCCCCGCCCAGCCTCGCCACCGCGTCCGGGTAGGTGGTCCGCAGGTAGGCGGCCAGCTCCGCCACCGTCGGCGCGTCGAACAGGGCCATCACGTAGACGATGCTGCCCAGCTCGCGCTGCAAACGGTTGGCGAGCATCGCCCCCTGAATGGAGTCGCCCCCCAGCTCGAAGAAGTTGTCGTGGATGCCCACCCGCTCGACGCCCAGGCCGCCCAGCAGCTCCGTCCACAGGCCGGCCAGCCGCGCCTCCAGGGGGTCGCGCGGCGCCTCGTAGGCGCGCTCCATCTCCGGCCGGCCCGTGCCCGAGATGCCCGGGGCGGGCAGCGCCTTGCGGTCCACCTTGCCGCTGGGGTTGAGCGGCAGCGCCGGCAGCACCACGAAGGCCGAGGGGACCATGGCCTCGGGGAGGGTCTCGCGCAGGAACGCCCGCAGCTCGGCTGTTGAGGGAACGGCGTCGCCCAGCGGCACGAGGTAGGCGACCAGCCTTGCGTCGCCATCCCCCGCGCGGGCGACGACGACGGTCTCGCGCACCGCCGGATGGCCGGCCAAGGCGGACTCGATCTCCCCCAGCTCGATGCGGACGCCGCGGATCTTCACCTGGTGGTCGAGGCGGCCGAGGAACTCGACCTCCCCGTCCGGGCGGAAGCGGGCGAGGTCGCCCGTCTTGTACAGCCTGCCCCCGGGAACCGCGGCCAGGCCGTCGGGAATGAAGCGCTCGGCGGTCAGCTCCGGCCGGCCGAGGTAGCCGATGGCGAGCTGGACGCCGCCGATGTGCAGCTCCCCGGGAACGCCCACGGGAACGGGCGTGAGATGGCGGTCGAGGATGACGATCGAGGTGTTGGCGACGGGGCGGCCGATGGGCACGGAGCGCCGCCGGCCGCCCCGGGTACAGGCGTGCCAGGTGACGTCGACGGAGGCCTCCGTCGGCCCGTAAAGGTTGTGCAGCTCCACACCCGGCAGGCGGTCGAGGAAGCGCTCCTTGAGCTCGAAGGGGAGCGCCTCGCCGCTGGCGAACACCCGCCGCACCCCGGCGCAGGCCGCCTCCAGCCCCTCCTGGTCGAGAAAGATCTGGAGCATCGACGGCACGAAGTGGAGGATGGTGATGCCGCGCTCGCGGATCAGCCCGGCGAGCCGCCCGGCGTCCTGATGCGCTCCGGGCGGGGCCATTACCAGGCGCGCCCCCGCGATCAGCGGCCAGAAGAATTCCCACACCGAGACGTCGAAGCTGAACGGGGTCTTCTGCAGCACCCGGTCGGAGGCGTCGAGCCCGTAGGCCTCCTGCATCCACAGCAGGCGGTTGACGATCCCCCGGTGCGGCACCGCCGCCCCCTTGGGCCGGCCCGTCGAGCCGGAGGTGTAAATGGCGTAGGCCGGCCCCTCCGGAATGGCGGTACCGGCCGCCAGAGCGATCCCGTCCAGCGGCTCCGGTCCGTCCAGCTCCACCAGGTGCCGCAAGCTGGCCGGCATCTCCGGCAGCCCCTCCCGCAGGCCGCTCTGGGTGAGCAGCACCTCGATCCGCGAGTCCTCCAGCATGTAGGCGAGCCGCTCGGCCGGGTACGACGGATCGAACGGCACATAAGCGCCACCCGCCTTCAGGATTCCCAGGAGCCCCACCACCATGTCGAGCGACCGCTCGGCCGCGAGGCCCACCAGATCGCCCGCCCCGACCCCGAGGCCGCGCAGATGCCGGGCCAGTCCGTCCGAGCGCCGGCTCAACTCGGCGTAAGTTAGCCGGGCGTCGCCATACTCGACCGCCACCGCCTCCGGCGTGCGCTCCACCTGGGCCGCGATCAGCCCGTGCAGGGTTGTCTCCGGCCTGAGCACGGCGGTGTCGTTCCACTCCGCCACCACCTGCGCCCGCTCGTTCGCCCCAAGCAGCGGCAGCCGCGAGACCGGCAGGTCCGGCTCGGCGAGAGCGCCGGCCAGCAGGGTCTCGAAGTGGCCCGCCATGCGCTCCAGGGTCGGCGCGTCGAAAAGGTCGGTGCTGTACTTCCAGGTGCCGAGCCAGCCGCCGTCCGCCTCGCCCATGGCGAGCGAGAGGTCGAAGCGGGCCGTCCCCAGGTCCACCTCGCGGGGCCGCAGGGTCAGACCCGGCAGCTCGATCGTCCGCAGCGGCGCGTTCTGCCCCACGAACATCACCTGGAACAGGGGCGTGCGCGAGAGGTCGCGCCCCGGCCGCAGCGCGTCGACCAGCCGTTCGAACGGCACGTCCTGGTGGGCGAAGGCCTCCAGGGCGGTCCCCCGCACCCGGGCGAGCAGCTCGCGCAGGCCGGGCTCGCCGTCCAGCCGGGTGCGCAGCACGAGGTTGTTGATGAAGACGCCGATCAGCCCTTCGAGCTCCACCCGGCCGCGGCCGGCGATGGGCGAGCCCACCACCAGATCGTCAAGGCCCGTGTAGCGGTGGAGCAGCGCCTCGTAGCCGGCGAGGAGCGCCATGAACAGGGTCGCCCGCCCCTGGTGCGCCAGCGACTCCAGCTTCCGCGTCAACGGCGCGGGCAGCAGCCGCTCGAGATGGGCGCCGCGATGGGAGAGCACCGCCGGGCGCGGCCGGTCGGCCGGCAGGTCCACCACCGGCAGCTCGCCGGCGAGCTTGCCGCGCCAGAAATCGAGCTCCGCCTCGAGCCCCCCGGCCGCCAGCCATCGCCGCTGCCAGGCCGCGAAGTCGGCATACTGAATGGGCAGCGCCGGCAGCGGCGACGGCCGCCCGGCGGCGAAGGCCCCGTAGAGGGCGGCCAGCTCGTGGACCAGCACGCCCAGCGAGCCGCCGTCCGCGGCGATGTGATGCAGGGCCAGGACGAGCTCATGCTCCGCCTCTCCAAGAATCAGCAAAGCCGCGCGCAGGAACGGCCCGCGCTCCACCGGGAAGGGCAGCCGGGCCCACCGCGCGGCGGTGCGCCTGGCCTCCTCGGTCCGCGAGGCCGTGGGAAGACCCGAGAGATCGATCACCGGCAGGGCGAGGGGCGCCGCCGGGAAGACGATCTGCGCCGGCTCCTCGCCGGAACCGGTGAAGCCCGTGCGCAGCGCCTCGTGGCGCCGCAGGATCTCGGAGAACGAGCCTGCCAGGGCCACGGTGTCCAGCCGCCCCTCCAGGCGCACCGCGGCGGCGATGTTGTGCACCGGGTTGTCCGGATCGAGCTGATGCAGGAACCACAGCCGCCTCTGCGCCGCCGAGAGCGGCAGATCATCTCCCGCCTGGCGGTCCACCCGCTCCAACCCCTCCAGCCACGGCACCTCCAGCGCCGGCACGCCTCCGCTCTCCAGAACCTCCGCCAGGCCGGCGATCGTCGGCGCCGCGAACAGGGCGTCGAGCGGCAGATCGACCCCGAACGCCTCCTGCACCCGGGCGAGGAGCTGGGTGGCGCGCAGCGAGTCGCCGCCGAGCTCGAAGAGATCGCGGTCGATGCCCACTCGCTCCAGGCCGAAGACCTCGGCCCAGATCCGCTCCAGAAGCTCCTCCGTGGGCGTGCGCGGCGAGGCGGCCTCGCCGCCCGCCGGGGCGGCGCCCTCGTGCCACTCCCCCACCAGCTCCAGGCGGCCGGCGAGAAAGTCCTCGCGGCAGGAGCGGCGGCGGATCTTGCCGCTGGAGGTCTTGGGCACCGTGGCGGTGCGCACCAAGGCCACGGCGTGCACCGCCGCCTCGTGCTCCGTGGCCACCGCCCGGCGCACGGCCTCCACCGCCGCCTGGAAACCGCCGGTCCCCTCGGGCTCGCGCGACCATCGCCGCTCGGCGTCGCGCTCCACCTCCTGCACGATCACCAGGCGCTCCTCGCCGTCGACCTCCACCGAGAAGGCCGCGCCGCAACCAGGCCGCATGGCCGGATGGCTCCGCTCGGCCGTCAGCTCGACGTCCTGGGGATAGAGATTGCGCCCCCGCAGGATGATGAGGTCCTTGGCGCGGCCGGTGAGGAACAGCTCGCCGTCGAGCAGGAACCCGAGATCCCCCGTGCGCAGCCACGGCGTTTCGGGATCGCCCGCCAGCCGGGCGCCGAACGTCTTCGCCGTCTCCTCCGGGCGCCGCCAGTAGCCGGCGGTGACGCTCGGCCCCGCTATCCACACCTCGCCGACCGTTCCCGTCGCGCTGGGCGTGCCGCGTTCAGCCTCAGCGAGCCCGGCGATATTGGCGACATCGGCGACATCGGCGATCACCACCCGCTGGTCCTCCGAGGTATGGCCGCAGCCCACCAGCCAGCGCGAGGGCGATTCCGGCCGGGCCGGCTTCACCTGGCCCGCCTCCAGGGCCGCGGCGTCGATCTCGCGCAGCGAGGCCCCGGCGCCCGGTTTGCCCCCCGAGACGAACAGCGTCGCCTCGGCCAGGCCGTAGCAGGGGTAGAACGCCTCGCGCCGGAAGCCGCAGGGGGCGAACGTCTCGGCGAAGCGCTCCAGGGTCTCGGCGCGCACGGGCTCGGCGCCGTTGTAGGCGACCTCCCAGCTTGAGAGGTCGAGGGTCCCCCGCTCCTCGGCGCTCACCCGCCGGGCGCACAGCTCGTAGGCGAAGCTCGGGCCGCCGCTGTGGGTGGCCCGGTAGCGATGGATGGCCCGCAGCCACCGCGCCGGCTGCTGAAGGAAGGCCACCGGCGACATCAGCACGCACGTGGCGCCGCCGTACAGGGGCTGCAGGACGTTCCCGATCAGCCCCATGTCATGGTAGAGCGGCAGCCAGCCGACCGTCACCGAGGAGGCGGTCTGGCCGAAGGCGGCCTGGATCATCCCTTCGTTGTGCATCAGGTTGCCGTGGCGGACCATCACCCCTTTCGGCGTGGCGGTCGAGCCCGAGGTGTATTGCAGGAACGCCAACGTCTCGGGGCCGAGATCACCGGCCGGCCGCCAGCGCTCCGCGAGCTTCGGGTCGATCTCCGCCGTGGCCACCCAGCGCACGCCGGCGAGAGCCGGATTGTGAGCCGCGAAGGCCGGGGCCCGGTCGCGCAACGCCGTGGTGGTCAGCGCCAGCAGGGGCCGCGAGTCCTCGGCGATGGCCTGGAGGCGTGGGTCCGGCCGGTTGGAGCGCGGCGGATAGGCCGGCACGGCGACGACGCCGCCATACAGACAGCCGAGAAAAGCGGTGATGAACTCCAGACCGGGCGGATAGAGGAGCAGCGCCCGCTCCCCCGCCGCTCCGCTCTCCTGAAGAAGAGCCCCCAACGCCCGCGCACGCCGGTCCAGCTCGGCGTAAGTGAGCGAGCTCTCCTCCTCCTCGCCGTCGGCGAGAAAACGGTAGGCGACCCGGGAGGGACTCTCAAGAGTCCGCTGGCACAGAACCTCCACGAGGGTGGAGACCCGACACGAAAGATCCAATACTTTGTCCATCGACCCCTTCGACAGGTGGGAAGGAAAGCATCTCCCTCATGGTATTGGTGCCTCTCAGGCACCAAACCGAGTCAAAACCGAAATGGCTGTCCGTCTAATATTACGGGTTCTACCGTTATGAATTGGCAAAGATTCTAAAGAACACCCATGGCGGAACCGCCATCCACTTCCACGGTGCGGCCGGTAAAGAAGTCGCACTCGATGATGAACCTCACGGCCTGCCAGATTTCTTCCGGCCGGCCGAGCCGGCCCAGGGGGATGCCCGCTTTCAGGCGGGCGAGAGCCTCTTCGGAGAAATGATCCAGCAATCCCGTCTCGGTGACCCCAGGGGCGACGCCGCCGACGCGGATGCCATGGCGGGCCAGCTCCAGAGCCCAGGTGCGGGTGCAGGCGTCGAGGCCCGACTTCGAGGCCGAGTAGTTCGCCTGCCCCGGGTTGCCGGCGCGGGCCACGGACGAGAGATTGACGATCACCGCCTGCGGCGTGCCGCTCTCGACGACCCGGGCCGCGAGCTCGCGAGCCATCAGGAACTGCCCCGTCAAGTTGACGTCGACGACCTTGCGCCATTGCGCCAGGGGGAGCTTCTTGACCTCCTCCCCCTTGCCGGCCTGGACCAGCAGGCCGTCGCGGGCGATGCCGGCGCTGTTGATCAGCGCGTTGACCCCGCCCATCCCCTCGGCCGCCGAGGCGACGAACTCGACCACCGACGCCTCGTCCGTGATGTCGAGCTTGGCGACCGTGAGCTCCCCCGGGGCGCCTTCGGCCTCGGCCGCGAGCCTGCGCAACCCGGCGGCGTTGGTGTCTCCCGCCGTGACCCGGGCGCCCGCCCGCACCAGCTCGAGGGCGAAATGTCCCCCCAGCCCACCGGCCGCACCCGTCACCAAGGCTTTGAGCTCGTCGAGTTTCATGGCGCGCGACCATACCAAACCAGTGGGCGTCCGCGCCACCACGACCCGGAGATCGCACGACCGAAATCGGGGTAAAGACGTTCCCAGCCCGTTTCACGCCAACCTGGGCAGGCGACGCCGTCGGGACGTCTCCGGGTCGGGAATCCCGTCCCGCCCCGCCACCAACCCGAGGCGGGGCGATCCTCGCCATACACAGATTTCCCCAATCCATACACAGAATCCTCCGCCGATACACCATCAAACCGCTTTTCTGTGTAGAGAAACCCTCTCCCCACCCACCCCACCGCCATCCCGCCTCACATCGCGGCATTCCTACACCCAAACCACGCGATTCGGTGTATCCGTAGCCCATTTCCAGTCCCCGGACGACTTCTATACACAGATTCCATGGTTCTTGGTGTATGAAACCCGTTTCTATACACAGATTTCCAGAATTCTGTGTATCGAGAGAGTCCAAGTCTGTGGGAATCCATAAATCCGCATGGAATGGTCTCCGTCCTGCTCAGAAACACGTCGGCCCCGTGTATCCGAAGGCCCGCGGCGGAGAGCGACGCCCCAGTCCCCCCGAGGAGAGCTTCCCCACCCCTGGCGGCAGAAGGCTCCGCGCCATGATAAAATCGTCTACATCCTCGATCGCCTCTTTGACAACTGACTTACCGACGACGGACGCTTGGCCGAGGCCATCCCTGATCTGTACGGAGGGCTTTCAAGCCTCCCCACGGCGTCCAAGAATCCGAGCATCCAGGAAAGACTCATGCCAGGACAGAATCATGCCAGCCCCAAATCGCCAAAATGGCACAGGGGTAACGGCGGAGACCGTAAATCTCAGAGGAAAGGAGGGTTACCGCCATGAGAAAGCCGCAAAAAGTCAAAGATCGAGCCCTGAAAAAGGCGCGTCCAAGGGGGGTAACGGCGGAGGGGGTCCTAAGTGGCTCCAACGGAAGAGGTTGCAAAGGCGACAGTAGGAACTGACCAGATCAGGACGGTGGGATTGCGACCCTCCGGCATGAAGAGTTGCCTCAAGGGTGACTTTGTAAGTTCCTGGTAGGAACTGACCAGATCAGGACGGTGGGATTGCGACTTTCTTTAAGAGCGCGGACGATTCTCTCCCCTGCCTCCTGGTAGGAACTGACCAGATCAGGACGGTGGGATTGCGACCTTTCTTTCTTGCTCTTTCATCAGTTCCCTCCTTGTTTGTAGGAACTGACCAGATCAGGACGGTGGGATTGCGACTTCGTTTCCATCGTGGGCGTCGAGGACGCTACAGCCGTAGGAACTGACCAGATCAGGACGGTGGGATTGCGACTTCGTTTCCATCGTGGGCGTCGAGGACGCTACAGCCGTAGGAACTGACCAGATCAGGACGGTGGGATTGCGACTTCTCCACCGCGATAGGCGTTGCGCGGCCCGTGAAAGTAGGAACTGACCAGATCAGGACGGTGGGATTGCGACCTCATTGTCCTGCCTCTTTGCATGAGGTTGATCATGGTAGGAACTGACCAGATCAGGACGGTGGGATTGCGACTTCTGAACAGCATAGATATCGGGACCCTCTCCATACATCGTAGGAACTGACCAGATCAGGACGGTGGGATTGCTCTTGGAAGACCGCTCCACCGGCCCAACGGGTCGGGAGATCCCAGCCCAGGGCTGAGGCCGAAGGCCGATGCCCTGGGTAAAAGGGCCCCCCATTCTTGCGGCCTGAAGGGCCGCGAGAGCTCTGTCTTCGCCATCTCGACACTCAAACGCTGAGTCCAACGGTCTCGCGGCCCTTCAGGCCGCACCGCGTTGTCAAATCTCCACCCAGGGCATCGGCCTACGGCCTCAGCCCTGGGCTCCGTTCTCCCGGCCCGTTGGGCCGGATGACCCGTGGCGGGGCGATCACCTTCCAACGCTCCCCAGGTTTTCTCAACGCAAGGTCCCGAATCGCCCCGCCATAGGTTGGGATAGATCGGGCCGGCCCCTCCGCCTCGGAGACGTCCCGCCGTTACCGTGACCTCAGCGCTAACGTTTAGGGCTGAGAGCGTCTCTACCTACTCCGTTCAGCGATATCTGGCGCCCGGGCGGGGCGGGGCAATCTCCCCGGCACGCCCCGACTAAACAAATCGCCCCCAACCGCGTCTTCTTTCTCGACGAGGTTCCCTTCGGCCGCAACCCGGCGGCCCCAGGAGGAGGTGCGATGCTCGACGAGATCCTGGCGCGCGGCAACCTTCGAATGGCGTTCGAACGGGTTCGGGAGAACCATGGCTGCCGCGGCGCGGACGGCATGTCCGTCGGTCATTTCGCGGCGGACCTAGAGCGCGAGATCGACCGGTTGCAAGACCGCCTTCTCCGCCGGTGTTATCAGCCTACGCTGACGACTTCCTCGTCCTCTGCCGCAATCAGGATCGCGCCGAGGGCGCCTTGGAGGTCACCGACGCTCTTCTCGACGGCCTCGGGCTCAGCCTGAATCGCACCAAGAGCATCGTGGCCAGCTTCGATCAGGGTTTCAAGTTCCTCGGCGCCCTTTTCCTTCACGACGAGGTGTATTTACCCTTCGCGCATCCTCAGGGGGAAGGCCAGCACCTGGCGCTACCCCCACCGCTCGATCTGTGGGCGTACCTGGAGCTGAAGCATGCGGGGGCAAGGCCATGACCCGCCTTTACATCACCGAGCAGCAAGCGATCGTCCGCAAGACGGGCGACCGGCTGATCGTCGAGAAAGACCACGCCGTGCTCATGGAGGTTCCCTGCCTCAAGCTCGAAGCGGTGCTCATCTACGGCAACGTGCAGATCACCACACAGGCCATGGTCGAGCTTCTCCAGCACGGCATCGAGCTCGCGATCTTCTCCAGAACGGGCAAGCTGTGGGGCCAGCTCACGCCGCCCAAGGCACGCAACGTCGTGCTTCGGATGCGCCAATACGAGCTCGAGAAATCCGAGGCTTTCTGTCTCGGCTTCGCCCGCTCCCTGGTGCGCGGCAAGATCGCCAATGCCGTCACCGTACTCCGGCGCTACCGGACGAACCACCCCGGCGCCTTCCCTCTCGACGCCGTTGAAGATCTCGAAGCCCGGCTGAGCCATATCGACTCGACCCCGTCTCTCGAAACCTTACGAGGCGTCGAAGGCAGCGCCGCCGCAGCCTACTTCGAGGCGTTCGCGGCCATGGTGCCGCGAGAGCTCGGCTTCCCTGGCCGGCAGCGCCGGCCGCCGAAAGATCCGGTGAATGCCCTCCTCTCCTTCGGCTACGTTCTTGTCGGCAACGAGCTGCAATCATTGCTGGACGGAATCGGCTTCGATCCCTACATCGGCTTCTTCCATCAGCTTGACTACGGCCGCCCGTCTCTGGCACTGGACCTGGTGGAAGAGTTCCGGCCCGCCCTCGTCGATAGGCTGACCCTGAGCCTCCTCAACCGCAAGATCCTCGACCGTCATCACTTCGAGCCCACGCCGGAGGGCGGGCTGTATCTCGGCCGAGAAGGCAAGCGCCGCTACTTCGCCGAGTACGAGAGAGAAATGAATGCCCCCTTCCCGTTGGGGGCCGAGACTGTCACCTTTCGTGGCCTCTTTCGCCGCCAGGCAGACCGGCTGGCCGCCGCCCTGACTCGGGATGAGCCCTATGAGAGCTTTCTCCTGCCGTGCTGATCCTCGTCTCCTACGACATTCCCGACGACCGGCGCCGCACCAAGGTGGCGCATGCCCTCAAGGACTTCGGCCAGAGAGTGCAATATTCCGTCTTCGAGTGTCTGCTGGCCGAGGACCAGATGGCCCACCTGAGCGCGCGCATCGAGAAGCTGACCGATCCCGCCGAGGACAGCGTCAGGACGTACCGGCTCTGCGCCGACTGCGTGAAGCGCATCGAGATCCGGGGTTTGGGCAAGGTGTCGGAAGACCCGGAGGTCTTCCTGCTCTGACTTGGACCGCCGTCCGGTGCTACAATCTCCCCCTCCGCTCCTTGACAACTGACTCACGACGATCCGGACGCCTAGCCGAGGCCATCCCTGATCTTCACGGAGGGTTTCAAAGCCTCCCTAGGGCGTCCATAAATCCGAGCATCTAGGAAAAATTCATGCCAGGACAGAATCATGCCAGCCCCAAATCGCCAAAATGGCACAGGGGTAACGGCGGAGACCGTAAATCTCAGAGGAAAGGAGGGTTACCGTCATGAGAAGGACGCAAAAAGTCAAAGATCGAGCCCTGAAAAAGGCTCGTCCGAGGGGGGTAACGGCGGAAGGGTTCCTAAGTGGCTCCAACGGAAGACGTTGCAGAGGTGACAGTAGGAACTGACCAGATCAGGACGGTGGGATTGCGACCCTTTCTTCATCGCCGCCTGCCTCTTCTTGTGGACGAAGTAAGGTAGGAACTGACCAGATCAGGACGGTGGGATTGCGACCTCTCGATCTTCTTCATGGTGTCCCTCTCTTTCCTTACGGTAGGAACTGACCAGATCAGGACGGTGGGATTGCGACCTTCGAATCGGCTAGCCGAGGTAAGGCGCGCCTCGATGTAGGAACTGACCAGATCAGGACGGTGGGATTGCGACTCTAAGATGTGGACAGTCCAGAAGCTGGAGTCGATGGAGTAGGAACTGACCAGATCAGGACGGTGGGATTGCGACTTCTGGACAGGAGTGGGGGCTTTCGCACTGTTCTTCGTAGGAACTGACCAGATCAGGACGGTGGGATTGCGATGGCGATCAGGCGCGGGGACATCGCACCGCGGTGCCCCGAAGGGGCAAAGGCATGTAGCCAGGGGCTGGCGGCTTTTTGCCAGCCCCTGGTAGAAACGAACCCACAAACCAAAAGCCCCGAAGGGGCGGCGGCAGTTTGCTTCCAACGATGAGTTGCCGCCGCCCCTTCGGGGCTCTATGAAATGTGGGTGTTGTGTTCCTGGGGCTGGCCAAAAGCCGCCAGCCCCAGGCTACATGCCGCAGCCCCCTCGGGGCAAAAAACTTGACCGATCGATCTTCGGTCCCCTGCATTCCTGAGGCTTAAGGATCTCGGCCCTTCAGGCCTGCGGGACGTAACGTTGGGTGCCCGGCGGGCATTGAAGATGTTGGTGAGTTGTCGCCGCCTCTGAGACGCCCCGCGGGGTTCCCCGCGGGCGTCTCTACAGTGGCTGGCGGCGATATCGAGTCGGCCGCCAGCTCATCAAATCACTTCTTCTGCAGGCGGAGGCGTCAGATCAGCTATTTGCCGAAGCAGGCTTAGAAGTTGAGGGATGTCGTCACGAACGATCTTCCACAGAGTCTCATCGTCAGCGCGAAATAGGCGTGTGCCAGGATGTCTCGCAACCCTGCGACTCCTCGCCAGTCCACTTCGGGATAGCGCTGCCGGATCTCTCCAGGAATGTTCTTCGCTGCCTCTCCCAGGATTTCCAGATTGCGCAGCGTGGCATCGTAGGCCATCTCATCGGCAACGAAGGCATCCATCTGGCGCTCGTCCGTATAGCGAATGACCTTCCCGGCCGCCTCCAGCATGTCGCGGAGGAAGAGCTCCCAGCTACGCGACACGGATCGACTCTGCCTCGACCAACGGCGTTGCCCAAGACTTCAATGCCTTCTTCATGACGAGATCCACCGGCCGCCCCAAGCTGTCTTCAAGCCAGAACTTGAGGCGCATGTACTCGGTCAAACCCGGAGTTTCACGGAACTCGACCAAGAGATCCACATCGCTCTCCGGTCCGGCTTCGCCCCGGGCCGTCGATCCAAAGAGCGCGAGGGAGAAGACGCGAAAGCCGGAAGCCTCCGCTCAGGCGGGCGCCCAGGTCTCGTCGGCGTCGAGGAGCGCGGCGGGGCGATACCTCCCTGTAGCAGTGGGCCCGACGAGCTCGTAGGTCTGGACCGCTCCGAGGGTGTTGAGGAGCTGGCCCGTCATCATGGCGATCCCGGCGGGGACGGCCATCAGCAGATGGATGCGATCGATCTCCGGATACTCGCGCCGGGTGTCCTTGATGCTCTCGATTACCGTCCGCGCGATGTCGGCCGCCTGGCCCGGGGAGGCCACGGGGTGCGGGGGCTTTCCGGGTTTGGCGACACGGCAGACGGCGCGAAAGGGCGGCAGGTCCGGCAGCGATCTCTGGAAGGCCGCCTCCACGTCACCGCTCACGGAGACCAGCACGGCGAGATCGGCGGCGCTCACGGACTCCGCCCGGGTCTGGCCCTGGAACCCGGAGGCCTCCCGCGGGGCGCGAAGATTCCAGCGCTGAATCGACTGGTCCGCCGCCATGACCTGCTTCCAGGTGAGAAGGCTGCCGCGCGTCGCCAGGAAAGCACAGCCCAGAGCGACGGTCGCCGGCAAGGCCGCCAAGCCTTCCGCTTCGACCTCTCGGCCGTGAGCGTGAGCGGAGATGGCCAGGGCCACGCGCCGCAGGGCCGGGAGAAGGTGCTCCTCCCAGGCTTGCGGCCTCGCCTCTCGGCCTGCAAAGCGGCCGGACCAATCCAGATTGAGCGCGATCTCGCCCGGCCGGAACGGCGGCCGCTCTCGCGAGTAAAGGGCGAGGCGAAGCGGCTCGCCCGGGGAGAGACGGCCATGAATCGCCTGAAGCCGGCCGCGCAGCACCCGTTCGGCGACCTGGACCGCCTCGCGCGGACCGATAGGACCAGCGGGGAATGAGACGAGATTCCAGCGGCTGAGATCCTCGCTCGTATAGGGAGGCCCGAGCAGCTCGCCGGCCTTCGCATAGGAGAGCCCCCGGGCGGCCACCGGGACGACGAAGAACCCATCTCCCCGGCGCGCCCGTTCCAGGATCAGCCGGCCCTCCGTCCGGCGGATCATGTCGGAGTCCTTGACGTCCTCCGTGAGCCACAGGATGGCGCCGGCGGTTCGCGCATCGTCCAGCACCCGCCGGATCTCGTCCTCGGTGGGCCCGCCCGGCAAATCGTCCACATCGTGCCAGGTCGGAATCCCATGATCCCGCTGCGCCGCGATCAGCAAATCCGCATCCGCCTCGCAACTGCGGCGATAACTGAGGAACACGCGGCCGGTGGGATCGGTCACTTCCCGGCCTCCTTCCAGCTCAAGACGGCGACGATGCGGAGCTCATTCCCGAGGAACTTCTTCACCCGGACCGTGCCGAGAACCCGAATTTTCTTCTTCTTCAGAGTCTTGAGGACCTTGAGGAGATCGTCCTTCAGGGCCTCGGGAGCGAAAGTGGCCACCTCCTGACCGTGAAACGCGGCGGGAGAGCCTTTGTGCCATCTCAGCTCGACGTCCTTCCACTCCTTCGCCTCGGCCGAAGATGCCGGGACCGGCTGCGAAGACCCGGAAGCCCTGGCGGTGTCGAGCGGGCGCGGGCGCGGAGCCGGCACGCTGGCCGCTTGGGAAGGTTTCTCTTCTCCGAAGACTCCGAACCCCGCGGCTTTCTTGCCGCCGATTCCGAGCCCGTCGAGAGCGAGGCCCAGAAGGGCGCTCAGCTGGGTGAGATCCGTTCCCCATCTCTCCCGGCCGCGCCGGCCGGGTCCCAGCCAGAAGCGGTAGCCGGTCCCCTTCTCCACCGCGAGAAACGGCACGGGCACCGGCTTGTTCCAATCGGCGGGCGGCCCCTTGTCCTCGTAATACTTGGTTTGATGCGGCGTCAGCACCTCCACCGTGAGGCGCGGCCAGCTCAGCGGGAAGGCATCGTAGAAGATCACCTCGCCCCGGCGGGGATCAATACCGGCCTCGATCTCAGGACCGAAGATCCGCGTCAGGTTCTCGCCGCTCCAGAAGCTTTGAGCTTCCTCGCCCGCTTCTTCCAGATCGCCGGCGGCGACCAGCCGGGCCGCCGCGCGCAAGAGCCCTTTCACGGTGGAGCCGGGAATGCAGGGGCAGCCGGTGAGCCGGTCGAGAAGGAAACCGGTCTCGATGGGGTTGGGCAGGCCGAGCCCCACGACGAGCCGCGTTCGCGCATGGAAATCGAGGGAGGTAGCACCCAGCGCCGCGAGCGTTTCGGCGCGCCGGAGATTGAACGGCGCGAAGAGCGGCGAAGGCTCGGCTTGAAACCGCCCGGCGAAGGCCGCGAGGAATCCCGGCTTATCAGCATCCAGGGCGAATTTCTTCCGGCGCTCCTCGTCGGGAACGGACCATCCGTCCATCCCGCGGTCGAGAAGGAGCGAGAGGTTAACCGGCGTGCCCGGTTTCAGGTGCTTCGCCAGCGCCTGGGGCAGCGGCAGAAGATTCGCCACGTTTTGTCTCCTCGTCCTCAAGGAAGGCTTCGGCGAAGCGCTTGAGCCACACGGCCAGCGCCCGCGTCTCGGCGGAGGCGCGCCGGTACACGGTCTCGGAGCCTTCCGCGATGCAATGAATGAGATCCTTGCCGGGGGTCGTATAAATCTTTTGGCCGGCGAGCCAGGCCGCGAGCCAGGAACAGATCTCCCATTCCGGCTTGTCCTTTCCCGCCGCCAGATAGAAAGCGATCGTCTGCCCGAGTCCGTTGGTGTGCAGGCGGGCCGGGAGCTTCAGGAGCTGGCTCTTGAACTTCCCCGGATCGGCGCCTTTCTTGTGGGCTGCCTTGTCGCGGAGGACTTGATCGATCTTCGCGAGCGCGTATTCGGCGCGCCGCTGCTCGAGAGTTCTCTTTTCCGGATCGGGCATGGGATCAGTCCCCCTTCCGCACAAAGGTGAGGCGGGTCACTCCGCGGCCGATCGTTTCGTCGCCTCCGAGGCGGATGACGCCGCGCGACTCGAGGCCCGCGGCCAGATCGTCGATCCGGCTCTCCCGTCCTCGCAGCGCCGCCAGGAAGAGAGTTTCCGGGGGGACGACCTCCTCGACGAACAGATTGCCCTGGAGATCGATCGCCCGGATTCCCGGATGATCCTCCGGCTTGAGGTTCGCCGTGGTGCCGAGATAGTTCAGCTTGATGCGCGTGACGACCTCGGTGGCGGTCTCGACCAGCTCCTTGAAATCGCCGTCGTTCACGATGAGGAGATGCTCGCGGAACAATGTCTGCGTGTAGTCGAAACCCGGAGACCCGGGAATCAGCCGGAGGAGCTGGCTGACGCCGCTCTCCGGAGCCTTGGCGAAGAAATCGGCCTCCGGGGATGCGACTAGGCGAAGCTCCTCCAGGAGCACGTCGCCGGCGGACTTGGCCCAGGCCGCGCCCGCCGCCGGCGGGACCGGTACCTTAGTGGCGGGCGCCAGGGTGCGGAAAACCCGTTCGAGAACGAACGGGCAGGTCACCCAATGAAAAGGCGCCTGGGAGGACCGGACGGGGAAGGCGACCAGGATGCCATCGCCGAAGGAAACGGATCCAGGAACCGCGTTGGCCTGCGTGGTGTCGTCGGTGCCGAAGAGCGCCTGGACGCCCTCCTGAAGGGTCTCCTTGAGCTCGTCGCGGAGGACGCCTTTGAGCGTCGAGCCCGGAATCACCGGATATTGCGTGTGGCGCTCCCTTTGGATGGGCAGGTCGACGTAGCCGGTGCCCCCCTCGGCGCCGCAGTGGAGGGAGGTTTCGGTATAAAGGCCGAGCACTCCGAGTTCGGAAAAGGTTTTGGTGGCCAAGAGGTCCTCCTAAGGACAGACGCCCGCCACGGCAAGGCCGAAGCCCTGCCGCGCCAGGCTGTCGTCGTCGAAGTCACAGAAGCAGCGGCCGTCGAGAGCGGCGGCCATGGCGGCGGCGTCCGCTTCGCCGCCTTCGGGAGCGAAAAGAAAGACGGAGCCGGCGGGAATGGCGCGGCGGAGAGGCTTCGATCGGTTGCGGGCCAAATCCCATCCGCCCACCGTGGCGAAGCCGGGGACGGCGGCGGCCACCAGGCGGCACCGCCAGCCACCGATCTCCCCGTCGAGTCGGCCGGCGGAGAAACCCGGAGGATAGGCGCCGCTCGCCGAAAGACAGGGGGTCGCGAAGCAAACCGACACGAAGCGGCCCGCGCGGCCGTCCGGCGAGAAGCGCGGGAACCCGGGGCCCGTCTCCAGGGTGGCCGTCCGCCCTTCCCCGCCCAGCCGGATGCGGCCAGCCGCTCCCAGGGGCGAGCCGGCCACCTCGAAGCCGAGCGCCACGCCGGCCGCGAGCCGTATGAAGCCGAAGGTGTAGAGGAGCCCCGCCTTGCCGCTCCTCTTGTCGTCCTCCAGACCGATCCCCGTGCGGGCTTCGGGAGTCCAGAGCGCCGAGGCGTGGACGAAATCCTCCGGGCGTGGCAGACCGCCCCCGCGCCAGGCCGCCAAGCCCTCGCGGTTGAGGTACCAGCCCTCGGGCGGTCCGTGTTCACCGGACTCGGCCGAGACCAGCAAGGCCAGGGGATGCGACCAGCGGCGCTCCCCTTCGGGCGAGACGTGGCGGAAGCGCGCCACGTCGCTCACCTGGGGCGGTCCTTCGAGAGAGGCGCGGAGAGTCACGCCGAGATCGGCGGGAGCCGCGAAGAGGGGCTCGCCGCGCCGGGTCAGCCAGGGACCGCGCAGGGCCAGCGAGCCGAAGCCTCCCCACGCCCCCAGCTCCTTTTCCAGCGGTCCCACGCGCTGCCGCCAGACCTTGGCGTCGAGGCCGCGCAGATCGACCTCGGCCTCCACGAGCCGGCGGGTGCGCAGGGCGCCATAGAGCGTCGAGGGGTGCGGGGGAAACAGCGAGCGGAGGTAGTGATCGGTGCCGCGCGTGCTGGGCTTGCCGTCCCGAAAGAACAGCACGTCGTCCGGCACGGCCTGGAAGGGTTTCCAATCCGCCGCGCTCACCTCTCCACCTCCCGGCCGAGAAAGCGGGCGATGCGCAGGGCCTCGGCCCGGCGGTGAACGAAAAAGGGCGTCGCCATCTTTGCCAGGTCCGAGGCTTGGCCGGCCGGCTCGTGGCGCGAGAGCCGGTCCGCCAGCCAGAGCCGCCAGCGTTTCGCGTCGCCGCCGAAAACCTCGTAGAGAGTCCTCTCCTCCAGGCGAAGATTGAACGACTGGCCGGACGTCATCCGCCCCTCTCGGATCGTTCGGATGAGCTGGTGCAGCGCGGGCAGCCAGCCGCCCTCGGGCTCCTCAGGGTCGGAGAACTTGAAGGCCACCTCCACCGGGGGTCCGCTCCGCTTGGCGAGCCGCAGAGCGACGGCGTTGCGCCCTCCCCTCTCCTTGGCTCCCGCATTCAACAGCTCCTCGAGATCGTTGAGCAGCAGGCCGGCGGGATGAGCGGAATGGGCGAAGAGGACCGCCGCCGAGATCGTGAAACGCTCGCGGTCCGCGGGATCCAAGAGAAGCTTTCGGGCGCCTTCGAAGGCCTGGATGTAACGGTCGCGGAGCCGGCTCACGAGATCGAGCGCGTCCCGCGGATCGCATACCAGCAGCACGTCGTCTCCCCCGGCATAGAGAAGCTGGGGGCGGGGCCCGGCGGGTTGGAAGTCCCCCAGATCCAGCAGACGCAGGTTCGCCGACCGCTCCAGGCGGAGCCCCGCGGCGAAGCGGCTGAGGGCCTGCGAGACCTCGCGGTGGAAAGCTTCCAGGTTCCCGTCGACAACCCGCTCGGAAGGCAGGCTGAGAAGGCTCCCCATGCGGTCGCCATCCAGCTTCACGAAGGCGAAGTAGCGCACCCGGTCCGAGGGCTGGAAGCGATCGAGAGCCAGGAACTTCGCCTGGCTCGGCCTCTCATTCAGGGAGAAGAAGCGCTTGGTGGCGCAGACCCGGCAGAGGCGCGTCTGCTCGAAGCGCAGGTACGGCGCGAGCCGCGTGGCCCGTTGCGACTCGGCCTTCTCCAGCGCCTCCCGCCAGAATTTCTCGACGTGCCGGCGGTCGCCGTCCGGCAGCGCCGACCTCTCGCCGCAGATCGCGCACTTCTCGCCGTGCTCTTCCTGCTGCGCAAAGGGCCGGAACCGCCGGGAGGCGGCGAACTGGCGCGCTCCTTCCTGGGCGGCATGCCCGTAGCCTTTGTGCTCGGAGATCCAGGACCATGAAAAGTCCAGCAACCGCTCGGAGGCGCCGCCATCCACCGGCATCTCGCGGCCGAGATGTCGAAACGCGTCCCCGGCGGCCAGATTCCAGACTTTCTCGACTTCGGACCGCATCGCCGCGGCGAGCTCCTCCGCCCGGGCCTCCGGCACGCGGCAGACGAAGCGGTTGGGCAGACCGTCCGGGATGTCCTCGCCCTTGGCCAGAAAGGGGAAGATCATCTGGCAAGCCGGGTCAGCATCGCGGTGGATGACGCCGATCGCCTGCCGGATGAGATGGGAGAGCAGATAGCTGCCGGCCCACACGTCGGCGATGCGCCGCGCCTGGGCGATGAAGCTGTGGACCGGCCCGATTCCGAACGTGAGGAGCGCCGTCTCACGCGCCATGGCGGACCTCCTCGATCAGCGCCTGGCCGGAGGGCGGCGACAGCAGGTGCTCCAGGAAGCGGTCGACGATGTCGGCCTGCAGGGCCGTGGGCAACGACGTGGCCCTCTTCCGTCCCTCGAAGGTCAGCAGCCCTCCGTCCGGCAGGAACCGGGCCGGGAGGTAGGTGATCACCGGGACGAACCGGCCCGAGCCGAGGCTCTCGACGTGCAGGAGCAGCGGCGAGGCACGGCGCGCATCGCCGTCCGGGGCTTCCCAGCCCACGGTCTCACCCTTGGAGGTGCCGTCGGGATACTTTCTCTTGAAGGGCAGGGGAAGGCCGAAACCCGCACGGTCCGGAAATCCGGCAGGCGGTTTGCCAGACCGGGCCGCCTCGCCGTTTGGAGCCGCCCACTCGTAGTCGCGATCCCGCAGGGGAATGCCGGACCGGGTCGTGCGCGTCTCCTTGTTTTTGTTGCCATACCGCCGCCGGAAGCCGATCATCCAGGCGCCGAGAGTCGCGAGAGCATCGCCCCAGGAGCCATGATCCTCCCGGCCCAGGAAGATCCGGGAGCCGCGAGAGAAACAAGTCCACTCCGGCAGAGCGGGCTGGAGATCGCCCCACGAGGGAAGACTGTCCTTCATCTGCGCCAGCAGCTCCTGGCGGGATTGCGGAACAGGAAAGTCCCCGCCCGAAAGCAGCCGGAGCGATCCGAGCCCCTTGCGGCTGCGCGAGCCGATCCCGCCCAGGTGCAGCCAGGCCCAGAGGCTCTGGCGGAACAGAGCACGAGCGCTGTCCGAGACGTGCCGAATCCACACCAGCTCGAAAGCCGCCTTGGCGCCGGCAGGCAGGTACGGCCGCTGGACCTTCCCTTGAGAGATCGGCCCAAACGCCAGATAGTGGATCGGGTTCGAGGGCGCCTCGGCCCCAGTTTTGTGACTCTTCAACAACAGCCGAGACTCCGTCTCTGGCGAGGGATCTCCCCAGCGCCTCGCCAGCTCGGCGGCGCTCAAGCGGTTGGTATACGGATCCTGGAAAACCGGCGCCATGCCGGCTCCCTCGAAGGCCCGGATGCGGACCGCCGAGCTTCGGCCGGTATCGCCGAACAGCTCGGTCTCAACTTGGCGGACCTCGGCCAAGGTCATCGTGGCCCCGGCGACGGCGCGGAGCCACCAGCGCAGCTGGCCGCGAATTGACGAGGCTCGCCACTCGGCGGAGCCTTCCGTCCCGCCCAGGAAGCAGGGGGTCACCAGCTCGATTTCGAAGCGTTCGCGACGCATTCGTTCAGAGGCCTCATACCCGATAAGACACGATGGGGTGGTGCTTTGGTAAGCAGCCTATCAGCAGCTCAGCGTTGAATCCAAATTCCTGTAAGCTCGCCTTCGATGCCCTACCCCATTCCCGCGATCCCCTGCCTGCGGCTGCGGCTGACGCTGCGGGCCGAGGAGCCGGCGGATCTGCCGCCCTATCAGGGCTCGATGCTGCGTGGCGCGTTCGGGCATGCGCTGCGGCGAATGGTGTGCGCCATGGGACCCGAACAGGCCTGCTCCACCTGCATGCTGCGGCGGACCTGCTTTTATACGCGGATCTTCGAGCCCTATGTGGAGGGCGAGCCGCCGCCGTTCCTGCGCGGCATCGATCAGGCGGTGCGGCCCTACGTTTTCGAGCCCCAGGTGAGCGACGGGCCCGTCGCGCCGGGGGAGACGGTGGGCTTCGATCTCCTCCTCTTCGGCCAGGCGGTGGAGCTCCAGGCGTACGCGGTGCTCGCCGTGGAACGCATGGCCCAGGCCGGTTTGGGCGCCCATCGCGCGCGCTTCCGGCTGGCCCGGGTGGAGGCGCCCGGCGGCGGCGCGGTTCCACCGCGAACGCTCTTCGAGGAAGGCGCGCCGCTCTCCTTTCAGCCCGCGCGGGCCTCGCTGCCCGAGCCGGAGTCTCACCCGGCCGAGCGGTACACGTTGCGTTTCGAGACGCCGCTGCGCCTCAAGGTGAGGGACCGCCTCGCCGAGCAGCCCGGATTCCGCGATCTCGTCTTCAACATGCTACGCCGCACCCTGGAGCTGGCGCACTTCCACGTTCCCGGCGCCGAGATCGATTGGAGCTTCCGGCCCTTCCTGGAGCAGACCGCCGCGGTGCGGGTCGCCGGCGCGGACCTCGTCTGGCACGATTGGGAGCGCTGGAGCAACCGGCAGAGAACGGCGATGAAGCTCGGCGGCGTGGTGGGCTCTCTCCGGCTGGAGGGGGATTTGAAACCTTTCCTTCCGCTGCTGCGCACGGCCGAGGTGGTCCACATCGGCAAGAGCACGACCTTCGGGCTTGGTAAGGTTTGCGTAAAACCGGCCTGATCCCAAACACCTGACCCCAAACAAAAAACCGGGGGACCGCACTCGCGATCCCCCGGTTGGTGTGGACTTAAGACGAAATCAGAAGGCGAGGGTCAGGTCGACGCCCAGGACCTTGCCGCGGTAGTCCCCGAAGGCGGGGTTGAGGAGCAGGGCTCCGGGCAGGTAGTTCCGCAGGCCCTGGACGATGAAGCTGTCGAGGGTATAGTCCTCCCAGCGGTAGAAGAGGCCGGTCTTGGCCTGCTTGCTGACTTGATACTCCAGGCGGCCTAGGATGCTGAACAGCTTGATGTCCTCGTAGTTGTTGAACCCGAACCCAAGGTCCGGAGAGCCGCCGGGCGGGCTGAAGATGTCGGCCTTGCCGTCCGACTTCGAGTAGTTGGCGGTCACCAGGCCCGACCACTTGGCGTTGAATTTGGCGTTGAGGCCGGCGCCCAGGGTATCGGTGATCTCCTTGAAGGTCGCCGTCCAGTCGTCCAGCGGGTTGACCGAGGGCGTGGCTCCGGACTGGCGGCTCTTGAGCTGATTCTTGCGGTCCGCGTGGTTGGCGAAGAGGTAGAAGTTGAGCTTCTCCCCAGGCGTGTAGGAAACCTCCGCGTTGAACTGCAGGGTGTCGTCGTAGGTAAGACCGAACTGGGTCTTGTTGTAGTCCTCGTTGCGCTGGTTGGCCCCGAGCTGGAAGGCCCAGGCGTCGCTGGGAGTCGCTTGAGCCAGCACGTTGAAGGCCTTGTACTTGCGGGCCGCCTCGTCGAACTTGCGCATGCCGGGCAGGTTGGTGGGGATCTCCGCCTCGACGAACGAGAAATTGGAGGCCGCCGTGTTATAGGCGCTGATGGTGCGGTCGCCATACTCGTAGCTGCCATGCAGGGTCAAACTTTCGATCGGGTGGGAGTCGAGGTTGAGCTTGAGAATGTCCTCGTCGGTCGTCTTGACCTCGCGGCCCGTACGGTCCCAGCTCTCACGGTCGTAGTTGAGCGATAATCGAGTGGCGGTGGAAAGATCCCAGCCGAGCTCGGCACCCGCGTTCTGCTTCTTGTAGGAGTACGGGAAGGCGACGCGGCCGATGGCTTCCCATACGGCGTGGAAGCGAACGTAACCGGGAAACTCGATCTCGGGCGACTTGTTGTCGTAGTCGTAGAAGCGGTAGTGGAAGGTGAGGCCGAACTTGTCGGCGAAGCGGGTGCCGCCGAGCGCCGTGACGGCGGTGACGTCGACCTTGCGGTCCGCCGAGCTCGCCGGCAGGTTGACCGGGTTGGTGGCGTCGAACTTCGCGCCGCTCTCGGTGAGGCCGACGATCGACGAGTTGAGGGTGTAGGGAAGCAGCGGATCGTTCTGCTTCATCTGATTGTACGAGGCGCTGAAGTTTCCCCACCAGCTTCCGGCTTTTCCCTTGCCGGCCAGGAAGGCCAGGCTGGCCTTGTTGGACGGGGCGAGATCGGCGAAGCCGACGGCGGCGCCGTTGATCGAGCCGGCGGCCGGACCGGTGTAGGCGGCCGGGTCGGTCGAGTTGGTGGAGCGGAACGGGTTGTCGAAGTACATCGTGCTGATGTTGTTTTTGAAGTCGGAGTACCGGTAACCGAAACGCAGGCCGCCGTTGGCACCCTTCCACTCGCCGGCCAGCTCGGCGCCGGTGGTGTCGTAGTCGATGGGCTCGGGCAGCTCGGTGGCGTTGCCGAAACCGAAGCTGCCGCCGTAGGGCCGCAGGCCGCTGCGCAGCTCATGGGTGTACTCGAGCCCCCAGGAAAGATTGCTCATCTTGCCCAGGTCGACGCGGGCCAGCGTGCGGTCCCGCTCCAGCGCGAGGTTGACCGGGCGGGCCACCGCCAGATAGGGCGCCAGCAGGTTGTTGAGGAAGGGATAGGTGATCCCCGCCGGGCTGGCGGCGAACTGATTGACGAGCGCCGTCTGGATCGCGTTCTGTATGGGGTCCGCGATCTGATAACGGCCGCCGCCGGTGTAGGTGTACAGCGTGTGGCCGTCGTTGCCGAAGCGGTGGATGATCTTGTTGTAGTCGAAGAAGAAGGTGTAGGCCCCTGGTTTGCCGTAGCTCAGGGTGTAGCGGGCGTCGTCGCGGCGAACGTTGTCGCCGGTTATGTTCAAGATGCGCTCGCCGTCACCGCTGACGCCCAGCAGGTCGAAGTCGAGGGTGGCGCCGCTCGATAGGTCCCGGTACTCCTGGAACTTCGATGACTTGGTGTTGACGTCGGTGCTGATGGCACCGATCACGATCGGATCGGCGCTGAACGAGAAGCCCTTCTCCTGGGTCTTTTCCTCGGCCGCGGCGGCAACGGTTCCCGCGAGCAGGAGCAACCCGAGCATGCAAGCGGACGTGAGGGCGGACAGTCTGTCTCGATTGGTTTTCATGGCGTCCTCCTCAGTGACCCAGGTAGGGGCTCGACGGATGGTTGCTGCCGTGGATGGAGGCGTGACAGTCCAGACAGGCCCGGTTGAACAGGCGGTTGGAAGCCCGTCCGGCATCGGCCAGGGTGGTGCCGTCGTACAGGGTGCCGGGGTGCCGCGTGTTGGCGTGGCACTGCTGGCAGAGGTACGGCACGGAAGTCTTCTGCAGCTTCAGGTGATTCGAGCCGTGCGGCGTATGGCAGTTCAGGCAACTCTCCCGCACCGGGGCGTGCTCCCACAGGAAGGGGCCCCGCTTCTCGGTGTGGCAGGTGTAGCACTGATCGTTCACCGAGGCCTGCTTGATCATCTTCGGCGTGGCGCTGCCGTGGGGGTTGTGGCAGTCGGCACAGCTGATCTTGCCTTCGCGGATGGGATGGTGGGAGTTCTTCCACATCTCCGCGCGTACGGTCTTGTGGCAGGAGATGCAGGTCTCCACCGCGCTGGTGGCCTTGAGCTGCGCCTTCTCGGACTTGAAGGCGTGGACGCTGTGACAGGACACGCAGGACAGGCCGCGGCTCTCGTGGACGCTGCCGTGCCAGAAGAACTGATTGCTGCCCTTGTGGCAGCTCTGGCAGACCTCGGACTGCTGACGGGCCGACATCTTGGTGATGACCGGCCGGTTTTCGACGATGTCCGGGTTTTCCACGTGCTTGCTGCCCGGACCGTGGCAGGTCTCGCAGCCGTGAACCGAAAGGCCGCCGAAGACGCTCTTGCCGTGGGGTGTCTTGGCCAGGTTCTCCGCTACGTCATCATGGCAGGAAGCGCACATCTCGCTTCCTACATAAGTCGGCGCGCCGGAGGCTGGCTGAGGGGGGACGGGTTGCTGGGGTACAGCCACTCCCGGCAGCGCGAAGGCGACAAAAAGAAGCAGTGCCAGCGCGGTCAGGAACGGGAGCGGAACGTGATTCGATCTCATCGAGCTCTCCTCCTCCGGTTCCCAGGGAGCTGCCGCGCCGTTGCGGCAGCTTTTAGGGGTTTTTCAAGCTGGGAATAATCTGTCGCAGGAGCCGCACCGGGGCCAACAGTCTACGGGATGGGTTTTCCATCCCGGCGGGGTAGGAGGTTTTCCCACCCTTTCGGGTAGGGAGACGGACCGGCCGCGACCACCTCTCGGCGTGTGGGAGCCGAGGCGGCTCCTGTGCTCAAATCCACACCGTCCGAAACGGTTCAAAGATCTGGAAACGAACTCTCGAAGGAGACGCCATGAAACAGACCATCGGTTTCACCCTGTCAGTCCTCGTCGCCGTGGTGCTTCTCGCGCTGCTCTACTCCGGCCCGGCCGCCGGTGCGGCTCCGGATGGCAAGGCCCTCTTCCTCGCCCAGAAGTGCAACATGTGCCACAACGTGCCGGCCGCCGCCATCGAGCGGACCGTCAAGTCCGAGAAGACGGCCGGGCCCGACCTGGTCAACGTCAAGGCCGATGCGGCCACGCTCGGCAAGGTTCTGCGGCGCCAGCAGGACGTGAACGGCAAGAAGCATCCGAAGGAGATCAAGGGCTCGGACGAGGAGATCAACTCCGTCATCACCTGGATCCTGTCGCAGAAGAAGTAACCGGGGAGACGCCATGCCATCAACGACAGCCTTCGTGGCGATCGTGCTGGTGACGATCGCCCTCATCAGCCTGGTGGTGCTTCGCCCCACCCTGGTGGCGGCACGCGGCGGGAGGATCCTCGCCTTCCTCTCGCTTTTCCTGCTGCCTCTCCTGGTGACGGGACTCGGAACGTCGGCGCAGGTGGAGCACTCGAAAACCACCGAGTTCTGCCTCTCCTGCCACGTGATGGAGCCCTATGGCAGAAGCCTGCGGGTGGACGACCCTGACTACGTGCCGGCGCGCCATTTCCAGAACAATCGCGTGCCGCGGGAAGCCGCCTGCTTCACCTGCCATACCAACTACACGCTGTTCGGCGATGCCAAGGCCAAGCTGCGCGGGCTGCGGCACGTCTACGTCAACTACATCGGCACCATTCCCAAGCAGATCAAGCTGTATGATCCATACAACAATCGGGAATGCCTGCACTGTCACGCCGGTGCCCGGAACTTCGAGGCGAACGACGTGCACCAGTCAGTCCGTGCCGAGCTGGCGAAGAACGCGACCTCATGCCTCGAATGCCACAGCACGATTCACAACGTGCATGGCCTGGCCGGAGCCAAGATGTGGCAGGATCCAACCTGGAAGGAGGAGAAGAAGCCATGACTGTTGCCGCGCCCGCCCCACTGATGCGCCGCCTGCGGCTTTCCGGTCTTCTGGTCGCACTCGGATTGATCGTCGAGGCGATCACCCTGTTCTGGTCGCATCCCACCGCGTTCCTCGTCTTCCTCGGCCTGGGAGGGTTGCTGGTCGGCGCGGGCGTGCTCCTCTACCTCTTCACGATCGCCACCTACCCGTCGGTCCCGCCGCCGGCCTGATCGAAAAAGCCTGAAGGAACGCGTATGTGGAAGTACGCGCCACGGCCCGGTGCACAAGCTGGTACCGCGGGACGATGCGGCCTCCGGCCAGAGCCTCCATGCCCGGGCAGCGAGGGGTTGCCTTTCGATTGAGGGCTCTCATGTGGAAATACTTCCTGCTCTGGTTCCCGATGCTGCTCATCGCCTTTGCCAACGGCACCCTGCGGGAGCTTTGGATTCGCAAGCACGCCGGCGAGCTGCCGGCGCATCAGATCAGCACCATCCTGCTGGTCCTGCTCTTCGGCCTCTATACCTGGATGATCGTCCGCGTCTGGCCGCCCGAGTCGGCGGACCATGCGATCACGATCGGCCTGCTGTGGCTACTGCTCACCCTCGCCTTCGAGTTCCTTTTCGGGCACTACGCGTCGGATCGCTCCTGGGACGAGCTGCTCCACGAGTACAATCTGCTCGACGGGCGTATATGGATACTCGTTCCACTCTGGGTGGCCGCCGCGCCGTACGTGTTCTACCGGTTGCGGCAGCCGACTTAACGCGTCTGAGAGTGTCCCCCGCCCAAGACCCTCATCACCCCGCCCCTCTTCTCCCGACCCCCTCCGCCCCCTCTCACCTGGGCGCCCACCTTCGATGTCTACGAGCGCGATAACGAGCTCGTGGGCGGCAGACCCATAGCCCAGGCCGCAAGCCCGGGGTCCCGATGTCGCCCCCATTCCCGGCCGCCCCGCCATGGGTGTCCCACCCACCGGATTGACGCCATCAACGCGTCCAGCATAGGATCTCGAAGTCCATGAACAGGAAGAACTTACCACCGCCGTTCCTCACTTCCTGGGATACCGGGGCGCGGCCAGCCCAGGAGTAACAGCCCCAATGAGCTCCCCCACCCTCCTACCTTACCGCGGTACCGTCTGGCGATGGCCCTCAAGAAGTCCGAGCTCTACTCCTCCCTCTGGCAGAGTTGCGACGAGCTGCGCGGCGGCATGGACGCCAGCCAGTACAAGGACTACGTCCTCGTCCTGCTCTTCATCAAGTACGTCAGCGACAAGTACGCCGGCCAGCCTTACGCTGCCAATCATCGTTCCGCCCGGCTCCAGCTTCAAGGACATGGTCGCCCTCAAGGGCACGAGCGACATCGGCGACCAGATCAACAAGAAGATCATCGGCCCGCTGGCCAACGCCAACAAGCTTTCCGATTTCCCGGATTTCAATGACGCCACCAAGCTTGGCAGCGGCAAGGAGATGGTGGACCGCCTCACCAACCTCATCGCCATCTTCGAGAACCCGGCCCTCGACTTCTCCAAGAACCGGGCCGATGGCGACGACATCCTCGGCGACGCCTACGAGTACCTGATGCGGCACTTCGCCACCGAGAGTGGCAAGAGCAAAGGCCAGTTCTATACCCCCGCCGAGGTCAGCCGCGTCATCGCGCAGATCGTCGGCATCCGTACCGCGAAGACCCGCACGTCCACCACCGTCTACGACCCGACCTGCGGCTCGGGCTCGCTGCTCCTCAAGGTGGGTGACGAGGCTGGCACGAACAGTCACTCTGTACGGGCAGGAGAAGGACGCCGCCACCAGCGGTCTCGCCCGTATGAACATGATCCTGCACGACAACCCGACCGCTCTGATCGTGCAGGGCAACACGCTGACCGATCCCAAGTTCAAGGATGGCGGCATCCTCAAGACCTTCGATTACGTCGTCGCCAATCCACCCTTTTCCGACAAGCGCTGGAGCACCGGCCTCGATCCGTCGGAAGACCCCTTCGAGCGCTTCAAATCCTTCGGCGTGCCGCCCGCCAAGCAGGGCGACTACGCCTACCTGCTGCACATCGTCCGCTCGCTCAAGAGCACCGGCAAGGGAGCCTGCATCCTTCCCCACGGCGTGCTGTTCCGCGGCAACGCCGAGGCGGACATCCGCCGCGCCCTCATCCGCAAGGGTTACATCAAGGGCATCATCGGCCTGCCCGCCAATCTCTTCTATGGCACCGGCATCCCCGCGTGCATCGTCGTCGTCGACAAAGAGGACGCCCAGGCCCGCAAAGGCATCTTCATGATCGACGCCAGCGGCGGCTTCCTGAAGGATGGCCCCAAGAACCGCCTGCGCGACATGGACATCCACAAGATCGTGGACGTGTTCAACAAGCGCCTCGAGGTCCCGAAATACTCGCGCATGGTCCCCGTCGCGGAGATCGAGAAGAACGACTTCAACCTCAACCTGCCGCGCTACATCGACAGCCAGACGCCCGAGGATCTGCAGGACATCGAGGGGCACCTGAAGGGCGGCATTCCCGTTGCGGACATCGATGCGCTCCAACCTTATTGGGACGTCTGTCCGGAGCTCCGGCATACCCTGTTCAAAAAGCGCCGTAAAGGCTACGTCAGCCTCACCGTGGACAAGTCCGCCATCAAGTCCACCATCTACGACCACCCCGAGTTCGCCTCCTTCATCGCTGGCATGAACACCCATTTCGCCGTGTGGCGGAAAAAGCGAGCCTCGAAGCTCAAGGAATTACAAGCCGGCTGCCATCCCAAGGAGCTCATCGCGGAGTTGTCCGAGAGCCTGCTCGCCCACTACGCCGGCAAGCCGCTCATCGATCGGTACGACATCTATCAGCACCTGATGGATTATTGGGCTGAGACCATGCAGGACGATCTTTATCTGATCGCCGCGGACGGCTGGGTTGCAAAGCCCTATCGCATCATCGAGAAGGACAAGAAGGGCAAAGAGAGAGACAAGGGCTGGACCTGCGACCTCATCCCCAAGGATCTCCTCGTCGCTCGTTACTTCTCCAAGGAGCAGGCCAACATCGATAAGCTCGCTGCCGAGTTGGAGAGCATCACCGCCCGTCTCACCGAGATAGAGGAAGAGCACGAGAGTGAAGACGGAGTCCTTTCCGATCTCGACAAGGTGAACAAGGCCAATGTCACCGCACGTCTGAAGGAGATCAAGGGCGACAAGAGCGCGAGAGACGAAGCCGCCTTGCTGAACGATTGGCTGGCACTCGACGGAGACGAAGCCGACCTCAAGAGGCGTCTCAAGGAGGCCGAGGCGGCGCTCGACAGCCAAACCCACGACAGGTATCCGAAACTCACTGAGTCCGAGACCAAGGCGCTGGTCGTGGACGACAAGTGGCTTGCCGCTCTCGATGCCGCGATCCATGGTGAGATGGACCGCGTGAGCCAGCAGCTTACCCAGCGCGTGAAGGAGCTGGCAGAACGCTATGAGGCTCCGCTGCCGCAGATGATCACCCGCGTTGCCGAGTTGGAAGCCAAAGTGAACCACCACCTAGAAAAGATGGGGTTCTCATGAAAGTGAAGCCCGGCTACACGCAGACCGAGGCGGGAGTGATTCCTAGCTCTTGGGTCCTTGCCGAACTCCAGGAAGTATGTGGAGAACCTATCACATACGGTATCGTGCAATGCGGACCGCATCTCGAAAATGGGATTCCCTACATCCGCGTTTCGGACATGAACTCCCAAGAACTTGATGTCAGTGGAATGCTTCGAACCAGCCCGACCATAGCTGCTCGCTTTTCGCGCTCGACGGTCAAGGAAGGAGATATAGTCTATGCCTTGCGCGGCAAAATTGGCGAGGTACGGCGAGTCGGGCCTATGATCGCCGGTGCAAACCTAACTCAAGGTACGGCAAGGCTTTCACCGAGCGAGAGTGTGCGAACTGGATACCTCCTTTGGGCATTGCGCAGTCAACATTCTCTGAGACAGGCAGAGTTGGAGGCAAAAGGCAGTACCTTTCGTGAGATTACGTTGGCTGATCTTCGGCGGATCCAACTGACTATTCCTTCTCCAGCGGAACAAGAAGCCATCTCAGAGGCCTTGAGCGGTGCGGATACCTTCGTCGAATCCCTGGAGCAACTCATCGCCAAGAAGCGGCAGCTCAAACAAGGCGCTATGCAGGAATTGCTTACAGGCAAGAAGCGTTTGCCGGGATTTCGTGGAAGTTGGACTATAAAGAGGTTGGGGAGTTCTGCGAGCCTTAAAGCGCGAATTGGCTGGCAAGGCTTAACGACCGCTGAATACCTTGAGTCTGGGTACTACTATCTCGTAACGGGAACCGAATTCAAAGAAGGCTATGTGGATTGGAGTAATTGTCACTACGTTGACGAGGTCCGCTACAAGCAAGACAAGAAGATCCAGCTGAAAGAGCATGATGTTCTTGTGACTAAGGACGGGACCATAGGCAAGGTCGCATTGATTTCCCATTTGCCCCGCCCGGCTACTCTTAATAGTGGAGTCTTCGTGATAAGGCCCATAGACGGCGCCTTTCATCCCGAGTTCTTCTACTATCTGCTTTGTTCCAACACCTTCACCGAGTTTCTTGTTCAGCTCAGTGCCGGATCGACAATCACTCATCTTTATCAGAAGGACTTCGTAAACTTTGTTTACAAGACGCCGACTATTGAAGAACAATCCGCGATTGCCGCCATCCTCTCCGACATGGACGCCGAGATCGCCGCGCTCGAGGCCAAGCTCGCCAAAGCTCGCCAGCTCAAGCAGGGCATGATGCAGGAGCTGCTCACCGGGAGGATCCGCCTGGTATGAGAGACAAGGAACTCCGAGAGCCGGATCGGGCGGCGCCAGCAGACCAGCCCCTTCCCCGAAAGGGCAAGCTTCGCCCGAGCGGAGGATACCGGGAGCTACGCAGCTTCCAGACGGCTACTCTGATCTACGATGCGACCTTCTGGTTCTGCGCGAAGTTCGTCAACTCGCGTTCGCGCACCGTGGACCAGATGGTGCAAGCGGCGCGCTCCGGGCGGCAGAACATCGCCGAAGGCAGCCGCGCCGCGGCGACCTCGTCGCAGACAGAGCTGCGCCTGGTCAACGTGGCCCGCGCCAGTCTCGAGGAGCTCCTGCTCGACTTCGAGGATTTCCTCCGCCACCGGCGACAGTCGCAATGGGCGCCAGACTCGCCGGAAGCCCTGGCGGTACGGCGCGTGCCACAAACGGTCCGGGCCAATCAACTGGATCAGCCCGATCAGTCCAATTTGACAGATCAAGAGCGCTGGGTACTCTACGCGAACTGGTTGGAGCACGACAACCCGGCGGTGCGGGCGAATGCTGTGATCTGCCTGATTCATCAGGCAAACTACCTGCTGGATCAGCAGATCGATGCGCTCGAACGGCAGTTTGTGGCGGGCGGCGGCTACAGCGAACAGCTTGCCGCGGCGCGGCTGACCGAACGAGCCCGGCAGCGCCACTCTCAGGCCGATCCGACGCAGCAGATTCCCGGCTGCCCGACGTGCGGCAAGGCCATGGTCCTGCGCACCGCCAAGAGTGGCCGCAACGCCGGCTCGCAGTTCTGGGGCTGCTCCGCATACCCCGACTGCCGCGGCGCCTGCCCTCTCGACGGAGACCCGGGGAAGGCTTTGGAGGCCTTGAAATGAGCCACATCGGCCAATCCGAACGCGCCACCCAGAACCGTGTCATCGCCCTGTTCCGCGACGAGCTCGGCTACCGCTACCTCGGGAACTGGTGCGACCGCGACGTCAACAGCAACATCGAGGACGGCATTCTCTCTGCCTGGCTGACTCGGAGCGGCTATACGCCGGCACAGATCAGCGCCGCCCTCTACAAGCTCCACACCGAGGCGGACAACCATAGCCGCAAGCTCTACGGCAACAACCAGGCCGTCTACGAGCTGCTGCGCTACGGCGTGAAGGTGAAGACGGAGGCCGGCAAGCCGACGGAGACCGTTCACCTCATCGACTGGCAGAACCCGGAGCAGAACGACTTCGCCATCGCCGAGGAGGTGACCCTCAAGGGAAACCAGGAGCGGCGGCCGGACCTCGTGCTGTATGTGAACGGCATCGCCGTGGGCGTGCTGGAGCTGAAGAACAGCCGCGTCAGTATCGGCGACGGCATCCGGCAATTGCTCTCCAACCAGCAGGCCGAGTTCAACGAATGGTTCTTCTCCACCGTCCAGATCGTCTTCGCGGGCAACGATTCAGAAGGCCTGCAATACGGCACGATCAAGACGGAGGAAAAGTACTTCCTGAAGTGGAAGGAAGACGAGGCCGACAACAGCCGCTTCAAGCTGGACAAATATCTGCTCAAGCTGTGCCGCAAAGACCGGCTCATCGAGCTGATGCACGACTTCGTGCTCTTCGACGGCGGCGTCAAGAAGCTGCCGCGTGCGCACCAGTACTTTGGCGTCAAGGCCGCGCAGGAGCATGTGCGCCAGAGGAAGGGCGGCATCATCTGGCACACGCAGGGCAGCGGCAAGAGCATCGTCATGGTGCTGTCTCGCGAAGTGGATTCTGGAGAACAACCCCAACGCCCGCGTCGCCATCATCACCGACCGCGACGAGCTGGACAAGCAGATCGAGCGGGTTTTCACCGAGGCGGGCGAAACCGATCGAGCGCACCGACAGCGGCAGCGATCTGATGAGGCAGCTCAGGCAGGCGAAGCCGCGCCTGCTCTGCTCCCTCGTCCACAAGTTCGGGCACAAGGAAGTGCACGACTTCGAGGCCTTCATCAAGGATCTGGAGGCCCAGCCCAGCCTGACCGTGGGCGAGGTCTTCGTCTTCGTCGACGAGTGCCACCGCACTCAGAGCGGCAAGCTGCACCGGACGATGAAGGCGATGCTGCCCAACGCGGTGTTCATCGGCTTCACCGGCACGCCGCTGCTGAAGAAAGACAAGGCGACGAGCCTGGAGGTCTTCGGCGGCTACATCCACACCTACAAGTTCAGCGAAGGCGTCGAGGACGAGGTCGTGCTGGACCTCGTCTACGAGGCGCGGGACATCGATCAGCGCCTCGGCTCCGCGGAGAAGATCGACGCCTGGTTCGAGGCCAAGACCAAGGGATTGAACGACTGGCAGAAGGCCGAGCTGAAGATCAAATGGGGCACGATGCAGAAGGTGCTCAGCTCCAAGTCGCGCATGGATCGCGTGGTCGAGGACATCGTCTTCGACTTCGGCGTCAAGCCGCGCCTTTCCAGCGAACGCGGCAACGCCATCCTCGTGGCCTCCAGCATCTACGAGGCCTGCAAGTACTTCGCCCTGTTCCAGAAGACGCCGTTCAAGGGCAAGTGCGCGGTGGTGACCTCCTACAACCCGCTGGCGAAGGACGTGACGCTGGAGGAAACCGGCGCCAATACCGAAACCGACAAGCAGTTCATCTACAACACCTACACCGAGCTGCTGAAGGACGTCGTCGCCAAGCCGGGCACGACGAAGACGGAGACCTACGAGGAGTGGGCCAAGGCGATGTTCGTCAAGGAGCCGGCGAACATGAAGCTGCTCGTCGTGGTGGACAAGCTGCTCACCGGCTTCGACGCGCCGCCCTGCACCTACCTCTACATCGACAAGTCGATGCAGGACCACGGCCTGTTCCAGGCGATCTGCCGCGTCAACCGGCTGGATGGCGAGGACAAGGACTTCGGCTATATCGTCGACTACAAGGACCTGTTCAAGAAGGTCGAGAACGCCATCGCCGTCTACACCTCGGAGCTCGATCACAGCGCGAGCGGCGCCGACCCCGAGGTGCTGCTCAAGGACCGCCTGAAGAAGGGAGAGAACGGCTCGACAACGCCTTGGAAGCCCTCGCCCTGCTGTGCGAGCCGGTGGAGCCGCCGAAGGGTGAGCTGGAGCACATCCACTACTTCTGCGGCAACACGGAGATTCCCGAGCGACCTGGAGGAGCGGGAGCCGCAGCGGGCCGCGCTCTACAAGGCGACCGTGGCCCTGGTCCGCGCCTATGCCAACATCGCCGACGAGCTCGAGCCCGCCGGCTACAGCGGTGCCGAGATCACCCGGATCAAGGAGCTGCTCGCCTACTACCTGAACGTCCGCGAGATCGTCCGCAGAGCGAGCGGCGAGATTCTCGATCTCAAGCCGTACGAGGCCGACATGCGGCACCTGATCGACACCTACATCGAGGCGGATGAGCCGCGAAAGATCTCGCCCTTCGACGACATGGGCCTGCTGGAGCTGATCGTGAAGACGCGGCATCGCCGATGCCATCGCGGCCCAGCTCGGCGCGATGAAGGGCAACAAGGACGCTATCGCCGAGACCATCGAGAACAACGTCCGCAGCAAGATCATCAAGGAGCACCTGAGCGATCCGGCCTTCTACGAGAGGATGTCCGCCCTGCTGGACGAGATCATCGCCCTGCGCAAGGCCAAGGCCATCGAATACGAGGAGTATCTGAGGCGCATGGCAGCCGTGGCGCAGAGGGTTGAGGCCGGACAGGCGGAGGATACGCCCGAGCCGCTGAAGAACAGCCCCGCGCTGCGAGCGCTCTACAACAACCTGAAGGGAAATACGTCGCTGGCCCGGGCCGGCCACGTGGCCACACCGCCGGCCGGCGGCTCCGGTGATCCGGCCCTGGACCTGGCGATACGGCTCGACGCGGCGGTGAAGAGGGATCGCCCGGATGGATGGCGCGACGTCCACACCCGCGAGCAGACGGTCAAATATGCCCTGTACAAGGTTCTGGGCGATGCCGACGAGGTCGAGCGGATCTTCCCCATCATCAAGGCACAGAGCGAGTACTAGATTGAGCTTGCAGATCGAGCTGGGCGACATCGCGGTCGACGTGGTGCTGAAGGACATCAAGAATGTTCACCTCAGCGTCTATCCCCCGCTGGGCCGAGTGCGCATCGCGGCCCCGAGGCGCATGAGCCTCGACACCATCCGCGTCTTCGCCATCTCGAAGCTGGACTGGATCCGGCGGCAGCAAGCGAAGCTGCGCGAGCAGGAGCGCGAGACCTCGCGGGACTACGTGGACCGGGAGAGCCACTACGTGTGGGGAAAGCGGTACCTGCTCACCGTCGCCGAAAGCGATGAGCCGCCCTCCATCGAGCTGAAGCACAGCCGGATGGTTCTGAAGGTACGGCCCGGTACCGGGGAGGACAAGCGAGAAGCCCTCGTCGAGAGCTGGTACCGGGAGCGGCTGAGAGAGGCCGTGCCTCCCCTGCTGGCGCGCTGGCAGCCGCTGCTCGGCGTGCAGGCGAACGGCTGGTTCATCCAGCGGATGAAGACCAAGTGGGGAAGCTGCAACCACAGAGCCCGCACGATCCGCCTCAACACCGAGCTGGCCAAAAAGCCGGCGGAGTGCCTCGAATACATCGTCGTCCACGAGCTGGTCCACCTGCTGGAGCCCACCCACAACGCCCGCTTCGTGGCCCTTATGGACCGCTTCATGCCCAAGTGGCACTATTATAGGGAGCAGCTCAACCGCCTGCCGCTCCGGCGAGAGACCTGGACCTACTGAAGGAAGCCCCGGCCTCCCGCCAGCCAACGGCTCCTTGAGAAGTCTCAACGGCTCCACGGAGGTTCCTATGTTCCTGCGACGGGCTGTTTTTCTCGCTCTCTCCCTGGTGGTTCTCGTGTCCGCGGCCTCACCGTTTCCTCTCCGGACCGATCCGCCGCCAAAGCAGTGGCGGACGACGCAGATCAACGCCTCGCTTCCGCTCTCGTGGGAACAGGGAACCGTCTACGTGCTTGCCTGGGAGAAGTTGGCCGACGACCGGCCCTGGGACTATACCCAGGTGCTGGTGATCAAGCACTTCGACCAGCCTACGAAAGATGGCGGACACCGGTGGGTGCTCACCCATCTGTACTACGACCGCAAGGACCAGGAGCGGCCGTGGCGGGGGCCGCTGCGAATCCCTCCGCCGCTGCCGAAGAGCGAGCCGATGCCCAAGCTGAGCGAGGCCCAGTTGTACGGCTGGTCATTCTACGCCGGCCCGCCGACCGACGAAAAGGTAGAGGTCTTCCTCCGCGAGACGGGCTGGACGCCGGCTCTCGGTCTCGCCGAGGATAGCGTGCCGCGGGTCACCGTGCGGCTGGCCGCCGGGGGAGTCAATCCAGCCGCATGGAAGCAGGCCCTCGGCCGTGACGTTCCGGTCCGGTTGTTTCCAGAGCTGCGGGTGGGTTCCAAAGTGTGACGGGAGGGTTGATCCTAGGAAAACGCCCGCAGTGGCGGGAAACATACCGAGCACCGGATCGATCCAGTCCGTGCGCTGCGGGATTGATGGCGCGCGACCACCCTCCAACCTGGCGCGATACAATGTCCCCGGCGGCTTCCCGGTCCGGGAGCGGCATGTCACCTCCGCAGCTGATTGCGACACTAGGACTTACAGTGCAGCCTCGAGTCTTCTCTGCAAGGTCTGGGAGGGGGATGGTAGGGGGATGATAAGGACATGAAATCAGACCAGGGGCCGCCTTCGACCCTCATCGAGCTGCTCCGCCGGCGGGCGAGCCGCCAGCCCGAGCGGGCCGGCTACAGCTTTCTGCGCGACGGCGACGGCGACGAAACCAACCTCACCTATGCCGAGCTCGACCGGCGGGCGCGCGGCCTCGGAGCGGCCCTGCAACGCCTGGGCGCCACCGGCGAGCGGGCCCTCCTCCTCTACCCGCCGGGGATCGACTATGTCGCCGCGTTCTTCGGCTGCCTCTATGGCGGCACGGCGGCGGTGCCGGCCTATCCGCCGCGCCCCAACCGGCCGTCTCCCCGCATCCGCTCGATCATCGAGAGCGCCGCGCCACGCGTCATCCTCACCACCGGGGCGCTGCGCCCCAAGCTCGAAAGCATCCTGCAAGTGCCCGGCGGCACCGAGTGGCTGGTCACCGACGATCCGCTGCAACCCGTGGCGGGCGCCGCGGACCTCGCGGACCTCGCGGACGACTGGCGCGATCCCGGCGTCGAGCCGTCCGCGCTCGCCTTCCTGCAGTACACGTCCGGCTCGACCGCCGCGCCCAAGGGCGTCCAGCTTTCCCACGCCAACCTGCTCGACAACCTGGAGCTGATCCGCGCCTGCTTCGCCCAGACCGAACGCGAGCGAACGGTCATCTGGCTGCCGCCCTACCATGACATGGGGCTGATCGGCGGCATCCTGGAGCCGCTCTTCGCCGGCTACCCGGTGACGCTGCTGTCGCCCGTGGCGTTCCTGCAGCAGCCGGTACGCTGGCTGCGAGCCATCTCCAACACCCGCGCCACCACCAGCGGCGGCCCCAACTTCGCCTACGACCTCTGCGTACGCAAGATCTCCGAGGAACAGAAGCAGGATCTCGACCTGTCGGCCTGGACCCTGGCTTTCAACGGCGCCGAGCCCATCCGTCCCGAAACCCTGGACCGTTTCACCGCCGCCTTCGGACCCTGCGGCTTCCGCCGCGAGGCGTTCTACCCTTGCTATGGCCTGGCCGAGGCCACCCTCCTGGTCGCCGCGGGCCGGCGCTTCAGCGGCCCGGTCGTCCGGTCCTTCGCCGCCGGTCCGCTCGAAAACCATCATGCCCTGGAGACGGCCGGCGCGGCGGCACGGGCGCTCGCCGGCTGCGGCCTCGCGGCGGACGCGCAGCCAGGGTATCCGGAGATCGTCGTCGTGCGCCCCGAGTCGTCCGCGCCCTGCGCGCCGGGCGAGGTGGGAGAGATCTGGGTGCGGGGGCCGAGCGTCGCCCAAGGCTACTGGCGGCAGCCGGAGGAAACCGAGACGGTCTTCAACGCGCGCTTGACCGACGGCCGGGGTCCTTTCCTGCGCACCGGCGATCTCGGCTTCGTGGAGGGCGGCGAGCTGTTCGTCACCGGCCGGCTGAAGGACCTCATCATCCTGCGCGGCCGCAACCACTATCCGCAGGACGTCGAGATCACCGCCGAGCGCAGCCACGCGGCCCTGCGCCCAGGCTGCGTCGCCGCCTTCTCGGTGGAGCGCGAAGGCGAGGAGCGGCTGGTGGTGGTGGCGGAGGTGCAGCGCGAGCACCGCCAGGACGACGCGGCGGAGATCGCCGGGATCGTCGCGGCGATCCGGCGCGCCGTGGCCGGCGAGCACGAGGTGGCGCCCGACGCCGTCGTCCTGCTCCGCCCCGCCACCCTGCCCAAGACCTCCAGCGGCAAGATCCAGCGTCATGCCTGCCGGGCCGGTTATCTCGCCGGCACTCTCGCGGCGGTCGCCTCCTGGACGGCCGGCGACGAAGCCGGCGACGAAGTCAACCTGACGGATCCGACCGATCCGGCCGATTCCGACGGCCTCCTGCTCTGGCTGGCCGGCGAGGTGGCGCGCCTCTCCGGCGTGGCTCCCGTCGGCGTCGATCCGCGCCAGTCGATCGCCAGCTTCGCGCTCGACTCGCTGGCGACGATCGAGCTGATGCACGCCGTCGAGCACCGCACCGGCGCCACGGTCGACCTGGAGACGCTGTTCTCCGAGGTGAGCCTGGCCGATCTCGCCGCCTCGCTGCGGCAACGGCAGGCCGAGCCGCCGGCCGCCCTCGCGGCAACCAAGACTGCCGAGATGGGGGACTTCCCGCTCTCCCGCGCCCAATTGTCGCTCTGGTTCCTGCACGCGCTGGCGCCGGAGAGCCCGGCCTACAACGTGCCCAATGCGGTACGGATACGGGGCGACCTCGACGCGGCGGCCCTGCTCGGCGCCCTCCAGACCCTGGTGGAGCGCCACCCGGTGCTGCGCACCACCTTCGTCACGGTAGAGGGCGAGCCGCTGCAACGCGTCGCCGCTATCGGCGAGCTGGGCGAGTCGAGCGAGCTGGAGGTGGCCAGCCACGATGCCTCCTCCTGGGGCGAGGACCAGCTCGCCGCCCATCTCGACGCCGAGAGCCTCCGGCCCTTCGACCTGGAGCGCGGACCGCTGGCCCGCGTCGCCGTCTACTCGCGGTCCCCGGCCGATCACGTGATGCTGTGGACGATGCACCATATCGTCACCGACTTCTGGTCGCTCGGCGTGCTGCTCGACGAGCTCGCGGTGCTCTACGGGGCGCACTGCGCCGGCCGCGCCCCGCAGCTCCCGCCGGCGCCGCCAAGCTACGCGGATTGGACTCTGCGCCAGGAGCGCGAGCTGGCCGGCCCCGTGGGCAAGGCCCTCTGGGACTATTGGCAAGAGCACCTGGGCGGGGAGCTGCCGATCCTGGAGCTGCCGACCGACCGTCCCAGGCCGCTCGTCCAGGGCACCGCCGGCCGCGCCCACCGGCGAGCCCTCGCGGAGCCGCTCACCGCCGGCGTCCGCCGGCTGGCACGGGAGTCCGGCACGACGCCGTTCGTCGTCCTGCTCGCCGCCTTCGAAGCGCTGCTCCACCGCGTCTCCGGCCAGGCCGAGATGCTGCTCGGCACGGTGAGCGCGGCCCGCACCCGCGCCGCCTTCGCCCGCACCGCCGGCTACTTCGTCAATCCCCTGGTGCTACGCGCCGATCTGCGCGGCGATCCCGGCTTCGGGCCGCTCGTGGCGCGCGCCCGCCGCGACGCCCAGGGCGCCTTCACCCATCAGGACTACCCGTTCCCGCTGCTGGTCGAGAAGCTCCAGCCGCGGCGCGACCCCGGCCGCTCTCCCCTCTTCCAGGTGATGTTCGTGCTGCAGAAGGCCGCGCTGGCCGACGGCCAGGACCTCACCGGCTTCGCCCTCGGCGAGCCCGGCTCGCGCGTCGAGCTGGGCGGCCTGGCGATGGAGACGATCCCGCTGCCGCAGCGCATCGCCCAGTTCGACCTCACCCTCACCGTGGGCGAGGTGGGCGGCCGGCTCGTCGCCTCCTTCGACTCCAACGTCGACCTCTTCGACGCCGCCACCATCCAGCGGCTGGCCGGTCATTTCGAGCACCTGCTCACCCACGCCCTCGCCGAGCCCGGCGACCTCGGGCGGCCCGTCTCCGAGCTGCCGCTGCTCGACGCCGGCGAGAGGCGGCAGCTCCTCGAGGTGTGGAACGACACGGCGGCGCCGTATCGCCAGGCGACGCTCGCCGACCTCTTCGCGCGGCAGGCCGCCGCCACTCCCCAGGCGACGGCGGCGATCTTCGCCGGCCGCGAGCTCAGCTACGCCGAGCTCTCCCGCCGCGCCGGCCAGTTGGCGGGCGTGTTGCGCCGCCTCGGCGTCGGCCCCGAGGAGCGGGTCGGCATCTGCGTCGACCGCTCGTTCGACGTCCTCGCCGCCGCCCTCGGCGTGCTCGCCGCCGGCGGCGCCTACCTGCCGATCGATCCCGAGTATCCGCGCGAGCGCATCGCGCACCTGGTGGCGACCGCCGGCGTGCATCTGATCCTCACCCACCGGCCTCTCCTGCCGCTGGTCGAGTCCGGTGGCCAAAGCGCGGACGAACCGCTCATCCTCTGCCTGGACGACGACCTCCTGGAGCAGTTCCCCCCTCTCCGGGCCGGCGGGAGGGCGATGGGAAAGGGCCAGGGGAGTGAAGGGCCGGTGCCCGCCAACCTCGCCTGCACCATCTTCACCTCCGGCTCGACGGGCCTGCCCAAGGGCGTGCTCCTCGACCACGCCAATCTGGTCAATCTCGTCGACTCCTTCGCGCACAGCTACCGGCCGACGGCGGAGGACCGCATCCTGCCGTTGACCTCGATCGCCTACGCCAGCTTCGTCGGCGAGGTGTTCCCGCTACTGTGCACCGGCGGCACCGTCGTGCTGCCGCAGAAGCACGAGCTGCTCGACGTCGCCGCCCTGGTGTCGCTGATCGCCCGCCACAAGGTGACGATGGTCTCCACGGTGCCGTCGATGCTCGCCGGCCTCGACGCCCTGGGCGACCGCCTCCCCCGGCTGCGCCTGCTGCTGATCGGCGGCGAGGCGCTGACCACGGCGGACGTCGCCGGCCTGCTGGCGCGCTCGGGCGAGCTGCGCATCGTCAACGGCTACGGCCTCACCGAGACCGCCGTCTGCTCCACCATCTACGACGTCGAGCCGGCCGATCTCGCCGCCGGCCGCCAGCCGCCGATCGGCAAGCCGCTGCCGAACCAGCGCGCCTACGTGCTCGACCGCCACCTGGAGCCGCGGCCGATCGGCTGCGCGGGGGAGCTGTACATCGCCGGCGCCGGCGTCGCCCGCGGCTACGCCGGCCGTCCGGACCTGACCGCCGCGCGCTTCCTCCCCGATCCGTTCCATGCGGGCGAGCGGATGTACCGCACCGGCGACCTCGCCGCCGTGCGCTCAGACGGCAACCTCCTCTACCTCGGCCGCGGCGACCAGCAGGTGAAGCTGCGCGGCTTCCGCATCGAGCTGGCGGAGATCGAGTCGGTGCTCGCCCAGCAGCCGGGGGTGAGAACTGCGGCGGTGCTGGTGCGTCACGAGGACGGCGAGCCCCGGCTGGTCGGCTACGCGGTGCCCTGGGAAGGCGCCACGGCCCTGCCGAGCGTCGCCGAGCTGCTTCGAGGCCTGCGCGAGAAGCTGCCCGACTACATGGTGCCGGCCGCCCTCGTCTTCCTCGACGAGCTGCCGCGCACCGCCAACGGCAAGCTCGACGCCGCCCGCCTGCCGGCCCCGGCGCGCACCCGGCCGGAGCTGGCGGCGGCCTACTCCGCGCCCCGCTCGGAGCTGGAGCGAGCCATCGCCGCCGTGTGGAGCGCGGCGCTCAAGCTCGAAAGCGTCGGGCTCGACGACAACTTCTTCGACCTCGGCGGCCATTCGCTGCTGATGGCCAAGGTGCACGCCCGCCTGGGCGATGCCCTGGGCCGCGAAGTGTCGCTCATCGAGCTGTTCCAGTATCCGACGGTCGGCTCCCTCGCCCGCCATCTGGCCCGCGCCGCCGAGACCTTCCCAGCCGAGGCCGGAGGATCCGCTCCCCCGGCACGCCGGCCGCGGCGGCAGGACACGGGAATCGAGACCGACATCGCGGTCATCGGCCTTTCCGGCCGCTTCCCGGGCGCCGCGGACGTCCCCCGGCTGTGGCTGAACCTCGTCGCCGGACGCGAGGGAATCCGCTTCTTCACCGCCGAGGAGCTGCTCGCCGCGGGCGTCGATCCCGAGCTCGTGGCCCGGCCCGATTACGTCAAGGCGAAGGGCGTCCTGGGCAACGTGGACCAGTTCGACGCCGCCTTCTTCGGCCTCAACCCGCGCGAGGTCGAGCTGATGGACCCGCAGCACCGCGTTTTCCTCGAATGCGCCTGGGAGGCGCTGGAGGACTCCGGCTGGGAGGCGGACCGCTATCCCGGCCAGATCGGCGTCTACGCCGGTCTCAGCATGAACACCTACCTGCTGATGAACCTGGTCTCCCACATGGAGCTGGTGGCCTCGGCGGACACCCTGCAGGCGTCGCTCGGCAACGACAAGGACCCGCTCACCGCCCGCGTCTCCTACAAGCTCAACCTCAAGGGGCCGAGCGTCACCGTGCAGAGCGCCTCCTCCACCTCGCTCGTCGCCGTCCACACGGCCTGTCAGGCATTGATCAACCGTGATTGCGACATGGCGCTCAGCGGCGGCGTCTCGATCCACCTGCCGGAGATCTCGGGCTACCTCTACCAGGAGGGCGGCACGGTATCGCGGGACGGCCACTGCCGCGCCTTCGACGCCGCCTCGACCGGCTTCGTCAGCGGCCACGGCTGCGGCGTCGTGGTGTTGAAGCGCCTCTCCGAGGCGCTCGCCGACAGGGACCACGTCTACGCCGTGATCAAGGGCTCGGCCTGCAACAACGACGGCTCGCACAAGGTGAGCTTCATGGCCCCCAGCGTCGACGGCCAGATCCAGCTCTACAACCTCGCCTACGACAACGCCGGCATCGATCCCGCCACCGTCTCCTACGTCGAGTGCCACGGCACCGGCACCGCCATCGGCGATCCGATCGAGATCGGCGCCCTATCCCAGGCGTTCGCGACGCGCACCGATCGCAAGGGCTTCTGCGCCATCGGCTCGCTGAAGACCAACATCGGCCATCTCGACACCGCGGCCGGCGTATGCGGCCTGATCAAGGCCGTGCTCTGCCTGCACCACCGCACCCTGCCGCCGACGCTGCACTTCTCAACCCCGAATCCCCGCATCGATTTCGCCAACAGCCCGTTCTTCGTCAACACCGAGCTGCGGGCCTGGGAGACGGCGGAGGGCACCCCCCGCCGCGCCGGCGTCACCTCGCTCGGCATGGGCGGCACCAACGCCCACGTGGTGCTCGAAGAGGCGCCCGCGGTGGCTGCCGCGGGGCAGGCGCGGCCCTGGCAGCTCCTGGTGCTGTCGGCGAAGAGCGCCAACGCCCTCGACAACGCCACCTTCCGCCTCGCCGAGCACCTGCGCGACGAGCCGGGCATTCCGCTGCCGGACGTCGCCTTCACCCTGCAGGTGGGGCGCAAGGCCTTCCGGCATCGCCGGGCCCTGCTTTGCCGCGACCTCCAGGAGGCCGCGCTGGCCCTGGAGACCCTCGATCCGGAGCGCGTCCTCACACTCACCGCGACGCCGGGCGCGCACCCGGTGGCCTTCCTCTTCCCGGGCCAGGGCGCGCAATACCCCGGCATGGGCCGCGGCCTCTACGACAGCGAGCCGGTGTTCCGCGACGCCGTCGACCGTTGCCGCGAGCTGCTGCCGTTCGACCTGCGCGCCGCGATGTGGCCGGAGACCGGCGCCGGGGACGCCGCCGGGCGCCTGCAACGGACGGAGATCGCCCAGCCCGCCCTCTTCGTCGTCTCCTGGGCGACGGCGCAGCTCTGGCTCTCCTGGGGCGTGCGCCCGTCCGCCCTCCTCGGCCACTCGATCGGCGAGTACGTGGGTGGGTGCGTGGCCGGCGTCTTCAGCCTGGAGGACGCCCTGGCATTGGTCGTCGAGCGGGGCCGCCTGATGCAGACGATGGCGCCGGGAGAGATGCTCGCCGTATCTCTCCCCGAGGCCGAGGTGGCGACGCTTCTCGATCGCACTCCGGGCGAGCTCTCGCTCGCCGCGGTCAACCGGCCCGACCTCTGCGTGGTCTCGGGGCATCCGGCCGCCGTCGACGCCATGGCGGCCAGCCTGGCGGCCGAGGGGATTCCGGCGCGCCGCCTGCACACCTCGCACGCCTTCCACTCGCACACCGCCGATCCGATTCTGGCGCCGTTCACCGCGGCCGTGCGCCGGGTGCGGCTGTCGCCGCCGGCCATCCCGCTGGTCTCGAACGTCACCGGCGGTTGGATGCGGCCGGAGGAGGCCACCGATCCGGCCTACTGGGCGCGCCAGCTTCGCGGCACGGTGCGCTTCGCCGACGGCCTGGCACAGCTCCTCGCCGAGCCCCAGCGCATCCTGCTCGAGACCGGCCCGGGCGACACGTTGTCGAGCTTCGTCCGCGAGCACCCGGCGCGGCTGGCGGAGCAGGCGGTGATCCCCTCGCTGCGCCATCCGAAGTCGGCGGTGGACGACGCCGCGGTCCTGCAGCGCGCCGTCGCCCGCCTGTGGCTTGCCGGCGGCGACTTCGACTGGGAGGCCTTCGGCGCCGCCGAGGAGCGCCACCGGGTGTCGCTGCCCACCTATCCCTTCGAGCGCCGGCGCTACTGGGTCGATCCGCTGCCGGAGAGAGAGCGCGCCGGCCGCCGACGGCCCGATCCCAGGGACTGGACATACGCGCCGGTCTGGAAGCCCGCGCCGTTGCCTGAGCACGCCGAGACGGACGCCCCCGGCCTCTGGCTGCTGCTGCTCAATGCCCCGGACGACGAGGCCGATCTCGGAACAAGGCTAGCCGGCCGCCTGACCGCCGCCGGCCACTGGGTCGTCTGCGCCTTCGCCGGCGAACGCTTCGAGCGCGTCGACGGCGCCAGCTTCACGGTAGCTCCCGGCTCGGCCGCCGACTTCCAGGAGCTGCTCGCCTTCCTGCCGGAGGCGCCGGCGCACATCGTCCATCTCTGGTCGCTCCCGGCCCCCGCCGACCGCCGGGCGGCTCTCGACCGCGGCTTCTACAGCCTGCTGTTCCTCGCCCAGGCTCTGGGCCGGCGCGAGCTCGCGAGGCCCGCATCACTGCTGATGGTGACTCGAGGCCTGCACGCCGTGACCGGCGAAGAGCCCGAGGCGCCTCACCCGATACTTGGCTACGGGCCCGAGGGCGTGCTGCCGCGCGAGCTTCCCAACCTCTTCTGCAAGACCCTCGACGTACCACCCCTGGCGGATTCCATGGATGCCGCCGAGATCGTCGAGCAGATCCTCGCCGAGTCGGTCCGCCGCGACGAGCCGTGGGTCGCCCTGCGCCAGGGCCGGCGATTCGTGCGGAGCTTCGAGCTCGTTCCCGCCGCCGTGGCCGTCCCCGCAGAAGGAGACGAAGGCCACCCCGCGGAAGGATCCGAGCACGCCGCGCCGCCGAGCGCGGACCATCCCCGGCCGGCCCTCGCCAACCCGTACGTCGCGCCCGAGGACGAGCTCCAGCAGCAGATCGCCGCCGTCTGGCAGGAGGTCCTGGGCGTCGACCGGGTGGGGCTGCACGACAACTTCTTCGAGCTCGGCGGCAACTCCCTGGCCGGCCTGCGGGTGGTCGGCCGGCTCAAGGAGAGGCTGCAGGTGGGAGTCTCCGAGGTCAGCCTGTACGAGGCGCCGACCGTCGCGTCCATGGCCCGCCTCGTCGGCGCCGAGCGCCAGAGCGATCCGGATCAACCCACCGCAGCCGCCCCCACCTTCGAGACCAGCCGCAGCCGCGGCGAACGGCGCAAGGCCAAGCAGCTCCAGAAGATTCGGACCGGCGACGGCGTGTAGGCCGGTATCGCGACCCTTCAGGCCGCATCTGCGGATCGTCTCCCAACCCAGGCCGTTGGCCTGGGCTTAAGGATCACGACCCGTTGGGCCGGCGTGGCACCAACGTCAACGCGATCACGAACCTCCGCGCCGACGGGGTCAGACCTCTACTCCTTCTTCGATGCCGACGACGCGAGACAACCTGACCGTCAGGCCGAGTTATCTTCAAGGCCTGCGACGTGGGACAACCTGACCGTCACGCCGGGCCAAAGGTCCGTGATCCCTGAGCCCAGGCCAACGGCCTGGGTTACGAGGCCCTCCACAAAATGCGCCCCAACGGGGCGCGATAATCGGCCCCGCAACACGCATCGCCGCGTCAATCCCAGACATACCGCTCGTCGTAGACGACTCCATGACGCCGCAGAAATTTCTGGTACTCCTCCTGGAACGTCGTCTTGCGATGGTGTTCCATCTGATTCTGAATGTATCGAACCACCGCAGTCGCATTGGACTGGCTGACCGAGAAGGCGCCATAACCGGCCTGCCAATGAAAATCTGCGAAACCGGGTCCTTTGGTCTTGATCCACTTGGAGGAGCTCACCTTCACCTCCTCGACCACCTGCGCAACCGTCCACGTCCTCGACAAGCCAAACAACAGATGAACATGGTCTTCGGTGCCACCGACCTGCAACGAAGGACAACCGTTCTCTTGCAATCCCGAGGCGAGATAGGGATGCAACTCGGCGCGAATTTCAGGCGCCAAGACCGGAACGCGATTCTTCGTGCTGAAAATCATATGGACCAGGATGCGAGACAACGACTGGGGCATCGCGCCGCCACCTTTCCAGGCCTCATTGGGCCAGATCCTAAATGCAACGGTATCGCGGCCCTTCAGGCCGCATCTGCGGATCGTCTCCCAACCCAGGCCTTTGGTCCTGGGCTTAGGAATCACGACCCGTTGGGCCGGCGTGACACCAACGTCCGCGCGATTCACGAACCTCCATGACCAGCATGGAACCAGGATACCAGAGGCGGCGGCGGGCGATTATCGCGCCCCGTTTGGGGCGCCTCTTGGGAGGTCCTTGTAACCCAGGCCGTTGGCCTGGGCTCAGGGATCACGGACCTTTGGCCCGGCGTGACGGTCAGGATGTCTCACGTCGCGGGCCTCGGAGATAACCGGTGTGACGGCCAGGTTGTGCCGCGTCGCTGGCCTCCAAGATACGGTAAGGTTGTCTCGCGTCGCCGGTATCGAAGAAAGAGGAGAGAGGCGCGCCTCCGTTTTCACAAGGTTCGTGAATTGCGCGGACGTGGTGCCACGCCGGCCTCAAGAGGTCGTGATCCAGAGAGGTAGGAGCGTTTCGCCCCCGTCATCACAGAGATTCGTGAATTGCGTGGACGTTGGTGTCACGCCGGCCCAACGGGTCGTGATCCCTAAGCCCAGGCCAAAGGCCTGGGTTGGGAGACGATCCGCAGATGCGGCCTGAAGGGCCGCGATACGATCGCCCCCGATGGGTCCTGGAAGGTGGCGGCGGCCGTCGGCCAGACCCCGTTCAGAGTCCCGACGTAAGGTTCCAGGGTCAGGACAGAAGCTTCCGGAGTCAGGACGGAAGCTTACAGAGTCTCGACAGAAGGCTACGGAGTCAGGGTGGAAGGTTCAGGAGCCGCGACGGAAGCTTCCGGAGTATCGATGGAGGGTTCCAGAGTCAGGGCCGAAGGTTCCGGAGTCACAACAGAAGGCTCTGGGGTCAGGACCGAACGTTACGGAGTCATCACGGAAGGTTCCAGGATCAGGACGGAAGGCTCTGGAATCAAGACGGAAGCTTCCAGAATCCCGACTGAAGGCTACGGAGTCAGAGCGGAAGACTCCAGAGTCATGACAGGACGCTACGGAGTCAGGACGGAGGCGCCCAGGCTCACAACGGAAGGTTACCGAGTCACGACGGAAGCTTCCGGATTCACGACGGGAGGTTACAGAGTCCGTCCGAAGGTTCCGGAGTCCCCACGGCGGTTTACGGAATCAGGACGGCACGTTCCAGATTCACAACGTAAGCTTCGACGGGTTACGGGGTCGTCCCGGGCGCATGCGATAGAATCGAGCGCCTCAAGACGGGAGAACCGTGACCCACATCGAGTATGACGGTACCGAGATCGCCGTGATCGGCATGGCCGGGCGCTTTCCCGGGGCTCGCGACCTCGGCGAGCTCTGGCGCAACCTGCGGGACGGCGTCGACGCCGTGCGCCGGCTGGACGCGCGGGAGCTTGCGGCCCTGGGCGTGCCGGCCGCGCTCGCCGCCGATCCCCGCTATGTGCCGATGACCGCCCAGATGCCCGGCATCGACCGTTTCGACGCCCGCTTCTTCGGCTTCGAGGACCACGAGGCCGAGATCCTCGATCCACAGCAGCGCATCTGGCTCGAGCTGGCCTGGGAAGCGCTGGAGAGCGGCGGCTACGACCCGGAGGCCGAGGCCGGCCGGCGGGCCATCGGCGTCTTCGCCGGCGCGAGCCTCAGCACCTACCTGCTCTACAACCTGATGCCCGGCCTGTCGCCCGGCGACGGGACGGACCCGCTGCCGGTGCTGACCGGCAACTCCGGCGACTCGCTCGCCACCCGCATCTCCTACAAGCTCAACCTCAAGGGACCGAGCTTCACCGTGCAGAGCGCCTGCTCGACCTCGCTGCTCGCCGTCCACCTCGCTGCCGCCAGCCTGCTCAACGACGAGTGCGACCTGGCGCTCGCCGGCGGCGTGTCGGTGAAGGTCAACCTGCTCGCCGGCTACCTGGCGCAGGAGGGCGGAGTGTTGTCGCCGGGAGGCCATTGCCGGGCCTTCGACGCCGGCGCCGACGGCATGTTCTTCGGCCACGGCGGCGGCGTGGTGCTGCTCAAGCGCCTCGCCGACGCACTCGACGACGGAGACACGGTGCGGGCGGTGATCCGCGGCTCGGCCGTCAACAACGACGGCCAGCTCAAGGTCGGCTACTCCGCGCCCAGCGTCGAGGGCCAGGCCGAGGTGCTCACCGAGGCGTGGGGCGCGGCCGGCATCGATCCTGGAACGCTCTCCTACATCGAGGCGCACGGCACCGGCACCCGCATGGGCGACCCCATCGAGGTCCAGGCGCTGACCCGCGCCTTCCGTGCCCACACCGCCCGCCGCGGCTTCTGCGCCCTGGGCTCGGTGAAATCCAATATCGGCCACCTCGACGTCGCCTCCGGCATCGCCAGCCTGATCAAGACGGTGCTCGCCTTGGAGCACCGGCAGATCCCCCCGACGCTGCACCTCGCTCAGCCCAACCCGGAGATCGACTTCGCCGCCAGCCCGGTGCGGCTGGCGACGGAGCTCGCCGGCTGGCCGGACGCCGGGAACGCGCCGCGCCGCGCCGGGGTCAGCTCGTTCGGTTTCGGCGGCACCAACGTGCATCTCGTCGTCGAGGAGGCGCAGGCCGTGGCGCCTTCGGGGAGCCGCGCCTCGGACGTGCTGGTGATCTCGGCGCGCAGCGAAGAGGCTCTGGAGAGGGCCACGGACGCGCTCGCCGGTCACCTCGCGAGCCACCCGGAGCAGGCGCTGTCGGACGTCGCCTTCACCCTGCGGACGGGACGCCGGCATTTCGCCCATCGCCGCGCGCTGGTCTTCACTCCGGACGAGGACGTGGCCGGCCTGCTGCGGCGGCGCGATCCGGAACGGGTGCTGACGGTTTTGGAGGGAGCGCAGCGGATGGGGCAGGACGCCGCGGCCGGCGCGCTCGACTCCCACGGCCTCGCCAGGACCTGGCTGCACGGCGGCCGGCCGGACTGGCGGGCGTTCCATGCCGGCGAGCGGCGGCGCCGCGTACCGCTGCCGACGTACCCGTTCGAGTCCCGGCGTTACTGGATCGACGCCCCGGGCGTGCCGCGCCCGTTGAGCGTGCTGGAGGATTCCGGGAGCGAGCGATGACCGCGGACCTCCCGGCTGGGAGACCGGAGCCCCGCGGCATGACGACTTTCGCGGTGATCTGGACGGGCCAGGTCATCTCCGCCCTGGGCTCGTACCTCACGGGCTTCGCCCTGGGCGTGTGGATCTATCAGCAGACAGGCTCGGCGACGCTCTTCGCCCTCATCTCGCTGGCGACCACGGTGCCGGGCATCCTGCTGTCGCCCTTCGCGGGCGCCCTGGCCGACCGCTGGGACCGGCGATGGGCGATGATCGTGAGCGACGGCGGCGCGGCCGCCGCCACGCTGGCGCTGGCCCTGCTGATCTGGAGCGGGCATCTGGCGCTCTGGCACATCTACGTGCTGATGACGATCATCTCGGCCTTCAGCGCCCTGAGCTGGCCGGCCTTCACCGCCGCCATCACGATGCTGGTCCCCAGCCGGCATCTCGGCCGCGCCAGCGGCATGACGCAGATGGGGGACGCGGGCGCGCAGATCCTGTCGCCCCTGATCGCCGGCGCGCTGGTGGTGAGCATCGGCCGCCAGGGCGTGGTGCTCATCGACTTCGTCTCGTACCTGGCCGCCATTGCCGCCCTGCTGGTGGTCCGTATTCCACGGCCGCCGGCGACGACGGAGAGACCCGTGGCGGGTGAGAGCTCGCTCTGGCGCGAGGCGAAGTTGGGCTGGTCGTTCATCCGCCAGCGCCCGGGCCTGCTGTCGCTGCTGCTGCTGCTCGCCGTCACCAACGTCGGCACGGGGCTGGTGCAGGTGCTGCTGGCGCCGATGGTCCTCTCCTTCGCGACTCCCGACGTGCTCGGCCGGGTACTCACAGTGGCGGGTTTCGGCGTGCTGGCCGGCGGCCTCACGATGAGCGTCTGGGGAGGCCCCCGGCGGCGGGTGGCCGGCATCCTGGGCTTCCTGCTGCTTCAGGGGCTGATCCTGCCGGTCGGCGGCCTGCGGGAGAGCGTGCTGCTCATCTGCGTGGGCGCCTTCGTCTACATGTTCACCCTGCCGGTGCTCAACGGCTCCAGCCAGGCGCTCTGGCAGACCAAAGTCGCGCCCGATCTGCAAGGACGCGTCTTCGCGGCGCGGCGCATGGTCGCCTGGTCGACCCTGCCGCTCGCCTACCTCATCGCGGGGCCGCTGGCGGACCGCGTCTTCGAGCCGCTGCTGGCGGCCGGCGGCCCGCTCGCCGGCAGCGTCGGCCGGCTCATCGGCGTCGGCAAAGGGCGCGGCATCGCCCTGATGTTCATCGTCATCGGCGTGCTGATCGTGCTGGCCGTCGCCGCCGCCAGCCGCCTCCCCCGCCTGACGCGCCTGGAGGCTGAGCTGCCAGATGTTTTGCCGGGGAACGGTTAGCAACACGGACAAACAGAGACTTTCACGGACACTCAAGTCCGTGTTCTTCTACGACTTCGGCACCAGCTTGAGGACGTCGACCACCGGCCCGGGCAGGAACGGCGTCGGCCGCCCTTCCGCCCAGGCGGCGTGGCCGTCCTGGTAGTGGGGCGAAAGGGGATGGCCGCTCTCGCCGACCGGCATGTGGAAGATTCCCGTCTCCTCGTGCCCCGGCGAGACCACCAGCCGCTCCGACGAGGCGAAGTCCTCGCCGATCGCCCGCGGCACGTCGAGGTCGCCCGGAATCGGCCGCGGCGGGATGTCGAGCCAGCGGCTGAGCAGCGGCGAGGCGAAGCCCAGCGGATGATGGATCTTCAGCGTGTTGCGCTCGGCCCAGGTACGGTCCGCGAGGCGGGGACCGATCGCCGCCAGTTGGTGCAGCTCCTGGTCGACCACGGCCAGGATCTGCGCGTCCCAACTCGCGTAGCGAGGATCGAGCAGGTGGGCCGGGCGCTCGGTGACCAGGCGCCAGAGCGGCCCGTCGAAGCGCCGCCGGGCGCGGAAGAACGGCGGGCTCTCCTCCTCCTTGAGGCCGGTCAGGCTGGCGAAGACCTGCTTTTCGAGGGAGTCCCGGACCTCCCGCACCACCCGGTAGGCGACCGACTCCACCGAGGCCCGGCCGGTCCAGGTGGACTCCAGAAGCCGCTTCAGCTCGCCGCGCCGCGGGTTGGCCTTGATCGCCTCCGGCGTCAGCGTCTTGAGCAACAGGTCGTGCCAGCGCGACAGGTAGAGCGCCCGGTCGTCGAGCTGGAGGGCGAGCATGTCGCCCGGCGTCGCCTTGTCGAGCGCCAGCAGGCGATCGCGGATCTGCTGCGCGCGCGGCCCGAGGTCGTAGCAGCCGTCCCCGAGGCGGGCCATCATCTCGCCGTCGACCTCCCGGTTGTTGGCCGACCAGATGCGGCCGGAGGGAGGATCGACGACCTTCGGAATGTCCTCCGAGCGCAGCCAGCCGTCCCAGCGGTGGGTGCCGTCGGCCCAGGAGCTGGGCACCTGGCCGCTCCAGCCCACGCGGCGCGGAATCTGGCCGATGATCGTCCAGCCCACCCGGCCGGAGGCATCGGCGACGACGAAGTTCTGCGGCGGCATGCCGGTCGCATGCGCGATCTCGATCGCCTCGTCGATGGTCTTGGCCGATTCGAGGCCGAAGATCTCCAGGTTGGTCGCTTCCGCGTGGTCGGCGGTCCAGGAGAGGGCGCGCCGCGCGCGGCCCTTCTCGTCGCGGTCGACGACCGGACCCCAGATGGTCTTCACCACGTCGAAGGTCTCGTCGGCCTGGCCGCGGACCTTGATGCGCGCCACGGAGTGCTCCAGACGACGGGGGCCGGAGGGCGTGCGGTAGACCTCGGGGTCGTGCGGGTCCAGCTCGAGGTCGACGAGGTCGATCGCGTCCACGAAGCTGTTGGTGAAGCCCCAGGCGATCCGCCCGGTCGAGCCGGCGACGAGCAGCGGCGTCCCCGCCAGCGTCACCCCGGTCGCCCGCCGCTCGCTCCCGTCGGGGTCTCGCCAGGCCCAGGAGGCGCGATACCAGATGTTGGGCACGGTGATCCCGAAGTGCATGTCGTTGGCGACCAGGGCGCGACCGTCCGCCGTGTGAGCCCCGGAGACCGCCCAGGCGTTGCTGCCGGTCCTGCCGTAGAGGTCGCCGCCGTTCGTCCACCCCTCCCAGCCCGGCAGGGGCGTCTCCAGCCGGAGGTGGCTTGCGGCCACCTTCGCCGCGGGCGCCGCGCGGGGCTTGCGCAGGTCGAGGACGTCAGGGCCGGGAACCGGCGGCGTCGGCAAGGCGGAGCCGACGAGCGGCGCGTCCCACTCGGTGCCCGCCGGCTCCACGAACTCGAAGATCTTCTCCGGCACGCGGTCATGGATCTGGCCGAGGTCCGTCTCCACCCGCGTCTGCCAGTCGTGAAGGTCGAAGTACATGGCGTAAATCGCCAGGATGCTGTCCTTCGCCGTCCACGGCCGCGGCTCGGCGCGCAGCATGACGTACTCGAAAGGCTTGTCGCCCAGCGCCTTCAGGCCCGCGTTGACACCCTCCGCGTAGGCCTCCAGAAGCGCGCGCTGGGGCGGCGTCATGGCGGCGAAGACGCGGTCGGCCAGGGCCCGGCAGCCGTGCTTGCTGCGGTTCTGGTCGTGCAGCAGCATGAAGGGCCCGAAGAACTCCGCGAACTCGCCCGACGCCTCCCGGCGCAGCATGTCCATCTGGAAGAAGCGGTCCTGGGCGTGGACGAAGCCCAGGCCCCGCGCCGCGTCCAGCCGGGTCGCGGCCCTGAGGGTGGGCACTCCCAGGGCGTCCCGCTCGACCGCCACCGGCGCGCTCAGGGTGGGGATCGCGACCTGCCCGCTCAAGACCGGCAGGCTCGCCTTCACCCGGTGGCGCAGCCAGAGCCCCGCCACCAGCAGCACCAGGACCAGCACGCCGGCCAGCAGCAGGAGCCAGCGGAGGATCCGGCGGCCCAGGCGGCCGCCGCGAGGGCGGGGGGCCGTCGGGCGAGGCGTTTCAGGGGCTGCGGGTGACGGCGTCGCCATGATTTTTTCCCCGTCTAGTCGGTGGAGTCCTGCCTGAGGCGCTGGAGCTTGCGCCGACGCCGCTCGCCGCGCTCGCGGACGGCATCATAGCCCTTGGGCGGACCGCTGTGGAGGAGGACCTTGGCCAGGGCGGCGACCGTCGGCCCCTCGTAGAGGCTGACGGTGGGAATGTCCTGGTGCAGCCAGTCCTTGAGCAGGGCGATGATCCGCACCCCGGCGATCGAAGTCCCGCCGAGCTCGAAGAAATTGTCGTCGACGCCCACCCGGTCGACGCCGAGCTCCTCCTGCCAGAGGCCGGCGATGGCCGCTTCGAGGCGATTGGCGGGCGGCGCGTAGGCGTTGGCGAGCGCCGGGCGCTCGCGCACCGGCTTGGGCTCGGCCGACATCTCTGACATCTCTGACGACCGGGGAACCGCCGCCGGCGGTGACTCCAGAGTCTGCACCGCCCCGCCGCGGACCACCGCCAGGATGCGGTCGCCGTCCGCCAGGGCTTCGGGCAGGCGCCGGAGCGCCACGACCCCCACGCTCTCGCCGCGCACCGCCTGCACGCCCGCCAGCGCCAGGTCGCACTCGCCGAGGCCCAGGCTCTGGCAGGCGCGGTCGACGGCGGCGAGCGCCGGGGGGCTTTCCACGGTGACCGCCGGCCCGCTCAAGCCGAGCTCGGCGGCGACGTCCGCCGCCAGGGTGTCGCCCTCGGCGCCGGCCGCGAAAAATCCGGTGCGGCCGGCGTCGAGGCCGGCGGCCTTGGCCGCGCTGCCGATCGCCTCCGTGGCGCAATCGGCGAACAACCGGGTACGGCTGATCCAGGGCTCGCGCGCCGGGCCGCCGGCGCCCGCGGGTTCCTCGCCGAGGTGGCGCCAGAGATTCTCGATCGTGGTCTCGCCGGGAATCCTCCCGGCGAGACCGATGACGGCTGCGACGTTCGCCACTTGGATACCCCCCCTGAATAGGCCCTGAAAGGTTTTTATTCGGTTTTCTTGAATTGCCAGATGCGATAGCTGAGGCGGCCTTCCTGGAGGTCGCGGTAGGGCTTCGAGCCAGGGGTGGCCAGGAAGAACTCCATGACCTCCTTGCCCGCGGCCGGAGCGCCATGGATCTGGAGGTTCTTCTTGGCGTGGGAGTCGAGCGAGAGGAGGACGTTGGGGGTGATGTCCTGGTCCCGTTCGAGCGTCAGGCCGAGCCCCTGGAGGCAGGACCTGTAGCTCTCCATGTGCTCGACCGGCAACAGATCGGTGTAAAGAAAACGGCCGCCGGGGCCGAGCACACGCGCGACCTCGCGATAAAACGCGTAGATGTCGGGATACAGGCAGGACGACTCGACGTTGACCACCACGTCGAAAAACCCGTCGATGAACGGCAGGCGCTCGGATTCGCCGTTGATGAAATGACGGTCGGGATGGTTGATCCGCCGGTGACAGAAGAGGACGGCGCTCGGCGACAGGTCGAGTCCCCAGATCTCGCCGGGAGTAAAAAACCGATCGATGGTCAGAATCGTGCCGCCGCGGCCGCAGCCGACGTCGAGGATGTCGCGGTCGTTGAGATCGCAGTCGCCGATCAGCTCGAGGACGAGATCCATGCGGTTGCGGTTGGGCCAATGGGCGGGCAGCTCGATCCGCGCCGAGCGCGGGCGCTCGTCGGGCAGGTACCCGAAGTTGAAAAAAATGGCGTCGTCGGCGTAGATCGACTCGCTGAGCGAGTCGTTGATCTTGTCGTAGAATTCCTTGATTTTCAGCTTTTTTTGCTGAGCGAAGGGCGCCGGCAGATCGGCGTCCGGCTCGCGTCCGGAAAACAGCTCTTCAAGGTTCTCGGGGGGACTGCCGGCTTCAGCTTCCATGGCGAAGGATTGTACACTCAGCCACGGTCCAGCGGACGTGCCGCGAGAACCCGGCCGGGAAGTCAGGAGCTTCGAGGAAAATTCAATGATTACTTACGATCTGCGACATGCCCTGAGAGCCCTGGTGAGACGGCCCGGCCTCTCCATCGCCATCCTGCTGATCCTGGCCTTGGGCATCGGCTCGACGACGACGATCTTCAGCGTCGCGAGCTCGGCGCTGCTGAGCAAGATCCCTTACAAGGACGGCGAGCGCCTGGTGCTGCTGCGGACCACGACGGAGCCCGACGGCTCGGTCGCTCCCGCCTCCTACCTCGACGTCGACGCCTGGCGCCGGCAGAGCCGTACCCTCGAGCTGATCACCGCCAGCTCCGACTACGAGCAGCTCAACCTCACCGGCAGGAGCCGCGCCGAGCGCATCTGGGCGGGTCTCGTCTCCACCACCTACTTCGACCTGCTGGGCGTGCGCCCCGTCCTCGGGCGCACCTTCCAGCCCGAGGAGGAGAACCGCGCCAGCCCGATCGCGGTAACGGTATTGAGCCATGGCCTGTGGCAGCGCCGCTTCGGCGGCGACCCCGCGATCGTCGGCCAGAGCATCCAGATCCAGGGCCTCGCGTTTCAGGTCGTCGGCGTGCTCCCGGACGGTTTTCACGATCTCTACTTCCCGGACACCGACCTCTACGTGCCGATAACCATGGCCCGGCTGACGCACCGCGAGGGATACATCGACGACCGGAGCCTGCGCTGGCTGGACGTCTTCGCGCGCCTGCGGCCCGGGGTGACCCTCGCCCAGGCCCAGCAGGACATGAAGTCGGTCGGCCGCCAGCTCGCCGCCTCCTTCCCCGCCTCCAACGAAAATATCTCGGTGAGCGTCAAGCCCCTGCGCGCCTTCCAGTTCGACTACGACGGCCTGCGGGTGTCCATCCTCACCCTGCTCATCGGCGCCGTCTTCGTGCTGCTCGTGGGTTGCGCCAACGTCACCAACCTGCTGCTGATCCGGGCGGTGGAGCGCCGCCGGGAGGTGGCCCTGCGCCTGGCACTGGGCATCTCCCGCCTGCGCCTCATCCGCCACTTCATCCTCGAAGGCGCGGTGCTCTGCGCGGGCGGCGCCATCCTGGGGATCGGCGCGGCGTTTTTCGCCGTCAATCTCCTCGCCAAGCTCGGCAATACCGCCTACGGCCTGCCCGCCTTCATCCACTTCGCGGTGGATCTGCGCGCCCTCGCGGGCTCGGTGCTGGTGGTGCTCCTGATCAGCTTCCTGATCGGCGTGATTCCGGCCCGGAAGAGCTTGCAGGTCGACCTCCAGGGCGAGCTGCAGTCGTCCGGCAAGGGGCAGAGCCAGTCGTCGGGCACGGCCTTCACCCGCAGCTTCCTCGTCGTCTCGGCCATCTTCTTCTCGGTCGTCCTGCTCATCGGCGCGGGGCTGATGATCAAGAGCCTGGGCGCATTGATCCAGAGCGATCCGCACTACCGGCTGGACAACGTGCTGACCGCCCGCTTCGAGCTGCCGGCCACGCGGTACAAGAGCGACGAGCCCGCAACGCAGCTGTACAAGCGCTTGCTCGACAACGCGCGGGCCCTGCCCGGCGTCGACGACGCGGGCCTCTGGGCCCCCGGCATGATCGGCAGCAGCCTGTACCTGAAGTTCATCGTGCCGGAAGGGCATTCGCTCGAAGCGCAGGCCGACAAGGTCAAGATCTACGAGCACCGGATCTCGCCCCATCTCCTGCGGCGGCTGGGGTTCTCCCTGCTCAAGGGGCGGGACTTCACCGAGCAGGACGACGCGAAACACCCCCTGGTCGCCATTCTCAGCCGCTCGGCGGCCGAGGGCATCTGGCCGAACCAGGAGGCCCTCGGCAAACGCTTCTGGGTGGGACCGCCCCACAACGCCTGGGCGGAGGTGGTCGGCGTCACCGGCGACGTCGACCAGCGCGGGCGCCTCTTCCCGGACCACGATTTCAAGCACGACGTCTACTTTCCCATCTACCAGATGCGGTCGCGCACCGCGGCGGTCCTCCTGCTGACGCGCCAGGACGACGCCCAGACCCGTGCCCGCTTGAGCCAGGTGCTGGAGTCGGCGGACCCGAACATTCCGGTCTACGACGTCAAGACCCTGAGGGAACGGCGGCACGACGAGGAGTCCGGCACGCGGTTCAACACCTTCCTGCTGCTCTTCTTCGCCGCCTCGGCCCTGCTGCTGGCGATCATCGGGATCTACTCGATCCTGGTCTACACCGTGCGCCAGCAGAGCTTCGAGATCGGCGTCCGCATGGCGCTGGGGGCCGACCGCCGGGTGATCCTGCGGCACTTCGTGTGGAAGGGGGCGATGCTGCTCGCCATCGGGCTGCTCACCGGGCTCGCCTTCGCCCTCGGTCTCGCCAAGACGATGTCGAGCCTGCTGTTCAAGGTGAGCCCCTACGATCCCCTCGTCTTCATCGCCGTGCCGTGCGTCATCGCGATCTTCTCGCTGCCCGCGATCCTCAGGCCGGCCTCGAAGGCGACGCAGGCCGATCCTTCTTCGCTTTTCAGGATCAATTGATCTCACGAGCGGCAAGGCGCGCGTTCAGCTCCTCCGCGAGGCGCCCGGCCTCCGGTCCCAGCAGCAGGCTGTAGTGATCGCCGGGCAGCGTGGCCGCCTCGGTGCCGGCGAGGGCTCGCCAGCCGGCGAGCATCTCCGGGCCGAGGGCCTCGACGGTCTTCTCCGCCAGGTAGAGCGCCACTTTCCCGGCATAGGGCCGGGAGACGTAGGCCCGGCTCGCCTGGAGGTTCGCGGCGAAGATGGCGAACAGCGGCCGCAGGCCTTCAAGATCTTCGGGGCGGATCGCCACCGTCGCCAGATCGCGTCCCAGCAGCCGGGCCAGATCCTCGGCGAACCCCGCCTCCAGCTCGTCGTCCGTCGCCGGCGGGCGGGGCTCGGCCGCCGGGGACGGCGTATCGATCACCGCGACGAGGTCCACCTCCTGTCCGGAGTCCTGAAGCTGCCGCGCCATCTCGAAGGCCACCAGGCCGCCCATCGACCAGCCGCCGAGCCGGTAGGGACCCTCCGGCTGGACGCGGCGCAGCTCCAGGAGATAGCGGGCCGCCATCTCCTCGACGCTCCCGGCGCCGCCGTCCGGCGATTGCAGGGCATAGAACGGCGCTGCCAGAAGGCGAGAGAGATTGAGATAGCAAAGAACGTTGCCGCCCACCGGATGGACGCAGAAGAAGGGCGGCGCGTCGCCCCGCGGCTTGATGGCGACGAGGGGTGAGCGGCCCTGCCGGCCGGGCTCGCCCAGGGCGGCGGCCAGCGACTCCAGGCTGGGCGTCGCGAACAGGCCGGCGATGGGCAGAGCCCTTCCCAGCCGTTTCTCGATGCGGGCCATCAGCAGCACCGCCAGCAGCGAGTGGCCGCCGAGCTCGAAGAAGTTGTCGTGGACCCCCACCCGTTCGACCCCGAGCAGGTCCTGCCAGATCTCCGCCAGCACCGCCTCGACCGGCGTGCGCGGCGCCACGAAGGCCCGAACCGGACCGCGCTCGGGCGCCGGCAGGGCCTTGCGGTCCACCTTGCCGCTGGGATTGAGCGGCAGCGCCGCCAGGGGCACGAAGACCGAGGGGACCATGAACTCCGGCAACCGGTCGCGCAGTTGCCGGCGCAGCGCGTCCGTGTCCGCCTCGCCGGTCACGTAGGCCACCAGCCGCTGATCGCCGGGAGTCTCCTCGCGCGCCACCACGACCGCCTCCCGCACTCCGGCGAGAGAGCCGAGCGCCGACTCGATCTCCCCCAGCTCGATGCGGAAGCCGCGCACCTTCACCTGGTGGTCGAGGCGGCCCAGGTAGACGATCTCGCCGCCGGGCAGGCGGCGGACCTGGTCGCCCGTGCGGTAGAGGCGCGCCCCCTCGCGGTCCAGCTCGCCGAAGGGATCGGGGATGAACTTCTCCGCCGTCAGCTCCGGCCGGTCGAGGTAGCCGCGGGCGATCTGCGCGCCGCCGAGGAACAGCTCGCCGGGAATGCCGATGGGCACCGGCCGCAGATGGGCGTCGAGGACGTACGTGGTGGTGTTGGCGACCGGCCGGCCGATGGGCACGGCGGCGAGGGGGCTCTCCGGCTCGAACCGCCAGCCGGTGACCTCGATCGCCGCCTCGGTGGGACCGTAGAGGTTGTAGACCACGGGAGCCGTCCCTGCCGGGAAGCGCGCGACGAAGCGGCGCGCGAGCGGCGCGGTGAGCGCCTCGCCGCTACAGACGACTCGCCGCAACGACGTGCAGGACCCGACGTCCGCGGCCTCGACGAAGACCTGCAGCATCGACGGCACGAAGTGCATCGTCGTGATGCCGGTCTCGTGGATCAGCCGCACCAGGTAGGCGGGGTCCTGATGGCCGCCCGGGCGGGCGAGCACCAGGCGGGCGCCGGTCACCAGCGGCCAGAAAAACTCCCACACCGAGACGTCGAAGCTGTAGGGGGTCTTCTGCAAAACACGGTCGTCGCCGTCGAGGCCGTCCACCTCTTGCAGCCAGAGAAGCCGGTTGCGGATGCCGCGGTGGCTGTTCATGGCGCCCTTCGGGCGGCCGGTGGAACCGGAGGTGTAGATGACGTAGGCCAGCTCGTCGGCGCTGCCCGGGAGGGACGGGTTCTCCGCGCTCTCTTCGGCGAGCTCGATGGCCAGCAACCGCTCCCGGGTGAGGAGCACCGGCACCCGCGCGTCATTCATCATGAAGGCCAGCCGGTCCTCCGGATAGGCGGGGTCCATGGGCACCCAGGCGCCGCCGGCCTTGAGCACGCCGAGAAGGCCGACGACCAGCTCCGGCGACCGCTCCAGGCAGAGGCCCACCCGCACCCCCGGTCCCACGTCGCGGCGCCGCAGGCCGTGGGCCAGGCGGTTGGCCCGCGCGTTGAGATCGGCATAGCTCAGCTCCTCGCCTTCGAACACCACGGCGACGGCCTCGGGAGTGCGGCGCGCCTGGGCCTCGAACATCTCGTGCAGGCGGAGCCGCGCGGGGAAGGCATGCCGCGTGTCGTTCCACTCCGTCACCACTTGACCGAGCTCGGCCGCGGTGAGCAGGGGCAGCTCGGAGAGCGGGCTGCCGGGGCTTGCGAGGGCGCCGCGGAGCAGCCGGTCCAGGTGAGCCAGCAGGCGCTGCATGGTCGCGCCGTCGAAGAGGTCGGCGTCGTAGTCGAGCACGCCTTGCAGCGGCTCGTCGCCGTGGCCCGCGGGGCCTTCGATCAGCGCCAGCTCGAGGTCGAACTTGGCCGCGCCGGCCGCCAGCTCCCACGGGCGCAGCGCCAGACCGGCCAGGCCGAGCGCCGAGGCCGGCACGTTGAGCAACTGGAAGCTGGCCTGGAAGAAGGGCGTGCGCCGCAGGTCGCGGTCCGGCCGCAGCTCCTCCACCAGCTTCTCGAACGGCAGGTTCTGGTGGGCGAAGGCGCCGAGCGCGACCTCGCGCACCCGGTCCACGAGATCTCCGAAGCCGGGATCGCCGGAGAGGTCGGTGCGCAGCACCAGCATGTTGACGAAGAAGCCGATGAGGTTCTCCACCTCGCCGCGGTTGCGGTTGGCGATGGGCGAGCCGACGGCGACGTCGTCCTGCCCCGTGTAGCGGTGGAGCAGCGCCTGGAAGGCCGCGAGGAGAGTCATGAACAGGGTCGCGCCCCGGCCGCGGCCGAAGGCCCGCAGGCGCTGCGCCAGCTCCGGCGGCACGGCGAAGAAGCGGTGGCCGGCGGGCGCCTCGGGGAGGACCGGCCGCGGCCGGTCGGCGGGCAGGCTCAAGGGCGCGATTGCCGCCAGCCGCTGCCGCCAGTAGGCGAGCTGCCGCTCCAGGGCCTCGCCCTGCAGCCACCGACGCTGCCAGGCGGCGAAGTCGGCGTACTGGACGGCGAGGGGCGGCAGCGGCGACGGCGCGCCCGCGACGCGCGCGCCATAGAGCGCTGACAGCTCGCGCACGAAGATGCCCGTCGACCAGCCGTCGAAGACGATGTGGTGGAACGAGAAGAGCACCGCGTGCTCCGTCTCGCCCAGGCGCATCAGCAGCCCGCGCACCAGCGGCCCGCGCTCCAGATCGAAGGGCTGGAGGGCCTGGCCGAAGGCCAGCCGGCGGGCCTCGGCGTCGCGCGCATCCTCGGGGACGCCGCGCAGGTCGAGCAGCGGAATCACGAAGGAGGACGGCGGCTGGATGGCCTGCACCGCCTGGCCGTCCACCTCCGGGAAGGTGGTGCGCAGGCTCTCGTGGCGCCGCAGCAGCTCGTCCAGGCTCCAACGCAGGGCGGCGACGTCCAGGCGTCCCGCGAGGCGGAAGGCGGCGGCCTCGTTGTAGGCCAGGGTCCGGGTGTCGAGCCGGTCGAGGAACCACAGGCGCTCCTGGGCGAAGGAGAGGGGCAGGCGGCCGTCGCGGGGGACGGGGACGATGGGCGGCGCGGAGGCCTCGCCGCCTCGCAGGCGCAGCTCCGCCACCTCCTGGGCGACGGCGGCCACGGTCGACGCCGCGAAGAAGGCGCGCAGCGGCAGCTCGACGGCGAAGGCCTCGCGCACCCGCGACAAGGCCTGGGTGGCGAGCAGCGAGTGGCCGCCCAGCTCGAAGAAGTCGTCGTCGACGCCGATCCGCGGCACCCCCAGCAGCTCCCGCCAGATCTCCGCCAGAGTCTCTTCGACGGCGTTGCGCGGCGCCACCGGCGCCTCGCCCATTTGCGGCCGGCCGAGGTCGGGCGCCGGCAATAGACGGCGGTCCACCTTGCCGTTGGCGGTGAGCGGCAGGGCGTCGAGCAGCACGAAGGCGGCGGGCACCATGTAGTCGGGCAGCCGGTCCTTGAGGAACGCGCGCAGCTCGGGCGCGATGCGGCGGGCGAAACGGCCCTGCAACGGATTGTTGGTGAAGCGGCCGAGATCGCCCGGGGCAGCCGGCGGGGCCGGGATCAGATCCTCGATCGCGCCGGTCACGCCGCGCCGCCGCAGCACCGCGTCGAAGCACCCTTCGTAGCCGGGCGAGGCCCAGCCCAGCTCGATCTCGTACGGCAGGCTCGAAGCCAGATCCCAGACGTCCTGGGGATCGACGGCGCCGGCCGCGGCCTCGGCGGCCCGGCGTCGCAGGTCTGCCGCGGTGTCGAGATCCGTGTCGAGCAGCCGGACGGCGGCGACGTCCGCGGCCACCCGCGCGTTCGGCACGTTGCGCAGACCCAGGATCGCGGGCCGGCTCTCCTCCAGGAGCCCCTTCAGGCCGGCAAGGGTGAGATCCTCGCGCCGCCAGTCCAGCCAGGAGATCTCCGGCCCCTTCTCAACCTCGCCCAGCCGCAGCACGACCTGGTAGCGATAGCCGGTCAGCTCGTTGTGGGCGCGGCCGTGCTTGGGGTAGACCTCGACGCGGCCGATCTTCGGCAGGCGCTCCTTGAGAACGGCGAAGAAGGCGGGATCGACGGCCAGCTCGTTCTCCTGCTGGCGGCGGGTCTGCACCTTCTGGCGCAGCAGCGCCAGGGGCGTCTCCGGCGCCGCCTGGAACAGCTCCAGCGAGGCGTGGAACGCCGCCAGCAAGGGCAGGCTGCGCAGGTCCCCGAGGAAGATCGCGCCGCCCGGCCGCACCAGCTCCACCGCCCGCTCGACGACCTCGGCGAGATAGCCGGCGCTGGGGAAGTACTGGGCCACGGAGTTGACGATTGCCGTGTCGTAGGAATCGGCCTCCACGCCCTCGAGCTCCTCGACGGAGCCGCGCAGGAGCTGGACGCGGGCGGGATCGAGATCCGCCACCCGGCCGAGCTGGCTCTCGACGTAGCCGAGAGCCTGGGCCGAGACGTCGGTGCCGGTGTAGAGCGCGCAGCGGGGCGCGATGCGGAACAGGATCATGCCGGTGCCGCAGCCGATCTCCAGCACCCGCCGGGGGTCGAGCGAAAGGATGCGCCCGATCGTGTCCGCCAGCCAGTCCTCCATCTCGCCCCGGGGCAGGGGCTGATCGGTGTAGGTGCTGTTCCAGCCGATGACGTTGAAGGTCGGATCGGAGCCGGCGGCCTCCTGGCGGTAGATGTCGTCGAACAGCTCGCCCCACTGCGAGACCTGCTCGGTCTGTACGCCGCTCTCCGGCATCTCGTAGCTCGGGCTCTGCACCACGTAGGCGACGAGGCGGCGGTCGCCGGGGACGTCCTCGCGGGCGAGCACGGCGGTCGCGGCCACCGCCGGGTGCTCGGCGAGGCGGGCCTCGATCTCTCCCGGCTCGATGCGGAAGCCGCGGATCTTCACCTGCTGGTCGATGCGGCCCAGGAACTCGATCCGGCCGTCGGGGAGCCGGCGGGCCAGGTCTCCCGTGCGGTAGAGGCGGCTGCCGGGCGGCTCGCCAAACGTTCCTCCGAAAGGATTCGGCACGAACCGCTCCGCCGTCAGCTCACGCGCCCCAAGATAGCCGCGCGCCAGGCCGTCGCCGCCCGCGCACAGCTCGCCGGCCACGCCGATGGGAACCGGCTGGCCCGCGGCGTCCAGCAGGTGAACGCGGGTGTTGGCGATCGGCCGCCCGAGCGGCACCGAGACTTCGAAGGTCTCCGGCCCCCGCATCGGGTGGCAGCAGGTGAAGGTGGTGTTCTCCGTCGGGCCGTAGCCGTTGATCAGCCGCGTCTCCGGCAGCCCGGCGAGCACCCGGCGCACGTGCGGCACCGAGAGAGCGTCGCCGCCGGCCAGGAGCTGCCGCACCGGCCGCAGCAGCTCCAGTCGGTGCTCGACGAGCTGGTGGAAGAGCCCCGCGGTCAGCCATAGGGTGGTGACCTCGAACCGCGCGAGCGCCTGGCCGATCTCTTCGAGCGACACCTGGTGCGGGGGCATCAGCGCCAGCCGCGCGCCGTTGAGCAGCGCGCCCCAGATCTCCAGCGTCGAGGCGTCGAAACCGACGGGCGCGAACTGCAGGAAAGTCTCGGCCGGGCCCGAGGTCCGCGAAATTGGTCTCGCGCACCAGCCGCGACACGGCGCGGTGGGGAACAGCCACGCCCTTCGGCCGGCCGGTGGAGCCCGAGGTGTAGATGACATAGGCGAGGCTGCCACCGCCGGTCGCAACCGGCGGATCGGTCTCGGGGTACCCGGCGGATTCGCCGACCAGGACCAGCTCCGCCCCGGCGACCAGATCGGCGGGGAGCAGCGCCCCGGCGGCCTCCTCCCCCACCAGCACCCGCAAGGCGGAGTCCGCCATCATGAACGCCAGCCGCTCGGCCGGGTAGTCCGGATCGAGGGGCACGTAGGCGCCCCCGGCCTTGAGGATCGCCAGCAGCCCCACGATCATCTCCGGCGAACGCTCGATGCAGAGACCGGCGCGGCTCTCCGGCCCGACGCCGAGAGCGATCAGGCGGTGCGCCAGCCGGTTGGCGCGGCGGTTCAGCTCGCCGTAGGAGAGCTCGCCGACACCGTCGCCAACGTCGAAGAGGAGAGCCGGGGCTTCCGGGGTGCCGCGGGCCTGCTCCTCGAACAGCTCCTGGAGGCTCGCCGCCGCCGGGTAGGCCGAGCCGGTGTCGTTCCACTCCAGCTCGAGCTGGTGCCGCTGCGCCGCGTCGAGCAGCGGCAGCAGGGCGACGGGCACCTGGGGCATTGCCACGGCCGCCGCCAGCAGCGTTTCGAGCTGACCCACGAAGCGGCGCATGGTCGCCGCCTCGAACAGCTCGCTGTTGTACTCCAGCGAGCCCGAGAGCCGGTCGCCGTCCTCGAAGAGGAAAAGGGTGAGGTCGAACTTCGCCGTGCGGGCGCTCACCTGGCCGTCCTCGGGAGGCGAGAGGACGAGCCCCGGCACCTCGACCGCGGACTGCGGGAAGTTCTGATAGCCGAACATCACCTGGATCAGCGGGTTGCGGCTCAGGTCGCGCTCCGGTTGCAGCTCCTCGACCAGGCGCTCGAACGGCAGGTCCTGGTGGGCGTAGGCGCCGAGAGCCGTCTCCCGCTCCAACTCCAGCAGGCGCGCGAAACCGGGCGAGCCGGAGAGGTCGCCGCGCGAGACGAGCGTGTTGACGAAGAAGCCGATCAGGCTTTCGACCTCGTGCCGGGTGCGGTTGGCGATGGCCACGCCGACGGGAACGTCCTGCCGCCCCGAGATGCGGCTGAGGAGCGCCTTGAAGCCGGCCAGCATCGTCATCGAGGGCGTGGCGCCATGGCGGCGGGTGAGCGCCGCCAGCTCGCGCACCAGCGCCGCCGGCAGCACGAACGAGCACAGGGCGCCCTGGAACGACTCGATCGCCGGCCGCGGGTGGTCGGCCGGCAGGTCCAGCGTCTCGGGAATGCCGGCGAGCTGCCGCCGCCAGTAGTCGAGCTCCGAGGCGAGCCGCTCGCCGTTCAGATGCCGGCGCTGCCAGACGGCGAAGTCGGCGTACTGGACCGGCAGCTCCGGCAGGGGCGACGGCAGCCCTTGAGAGAACGCGCCGTAGAGCGTCGCGACCTCGTTGAAGAGGATGGTCATCGACCAGCCGTCGGAGACGATGTGGTGGACGTTGACCAGCAGCGTGTGCTCGGCCGCGCCGGTGCGCAGGAGGGCGGCGCGCAGCAGGGGGCCACGGCCGAGGTCGAACGGGCGCTGGGATTCGCTCGTCGCCAGCCGCGCCACCTCGGAAGCCCGGCGCCCGCCCGGCGGCAGCGCCTCCAGGTCGATCGTCGAGAGCAGGAAGACCGGGTCGGGATCGATCGCCTGCGCGGGCCGCCCGTCCACCGGGCGGAAGGTCGTGCGCAGGGCCTCGTGGCGGCGGACGATCTCCTGGAAGGCCCGTTGCAGCGCCGCCCCGTCGAGCGCCCCGGTCAGGCGGACGGCGCCGAAGATGTTGTAGAACGGGTTGTCCGGCGCCAGGCGGTCGAGGAACCAGAGCCGCTGCTGGGCGAACGACAGCTCCAGCCGGCGGTCTCGCGAGACCCGGGTGATCGGCGGCAGCGGCTCGGCCCCGGCGAGCGCGCTTAAAGCCGCCTCGATGCGGCTCGCGAGGGCGGCGACCGCCGGCGCCTCGAACACCGCCCGCACCGACAGCTCCACCCCGAAGGCGGTGCGCACCCGCGAGACGACCTGGGTCGCCAGCAGTGAGTGGCCGCCGAGCTCGAAGAAGCCGGCCTCCCTGCCCACCCGCTCCAGCTTCAGCACCTCGGCGAAGATGCCGGCCAGCAGCTCCTCGACGGGCGTGCGCGGCTCCTCTCCGGGAGCGGCCTCGACGCTCTCCACGGCCAGGGCGGCGAGCGCCCGGCGGTCCACCTTGCCGCTGGGCGTCAGCGGCATCGTCTCCAGGAAGCCGAAGGCCGAAGGCACCATGTACTCGGGCAGCCGGCCTTTGAGCCGCTCCCGCAGCTCAGGCCCCGAGACCGCGCCCGGCGCCGTCTCCACCCAGGCCACCAGCGAGCCGCCGCCGGAGGCGTCGCGGCGCGGCAGCACCACCGCCGAGCGCACCGCGCCGTGCTCCAGCAGCGCCGCCTCGACCTCCCCCAGCTCGATGCGGAACCCCCGCACCTTCACCTGCTGGTCGATGCGGCCCAGGTACTCCAGCCGGCCGACGACGCCCGGCGCCCCCGGCAGGGACCGGACCAGGTCGCCCGTACGGTAGAGGCGCCCGCCCGGCACGGCCGAGAACGGGTCCGGCACGAAGCGCTCGGCCGTGAGGTCCGGCCGGTGCAGGTAGCCGCGCGCCAGCAGCGCGCCGCCCAGGCACAGCTCGCCCGGCACTCCGGCCGGCGCCAGGTGGCCCCGGCGGTCCAGCACCAGGGCGCTGCGGCCGGCGAGCGGCCGGCCCAGGGAGACGGTGGCTGAAGCGGTGGGAGCGTCGCCGACCCGGCAAACCGTGGCGGTGATGATCGCCTCGGTCGGGCCGTAGGCGTTGCCCAGGCGAGCTCCACGCAGCGGCGAGCGCAGCCAGAGACGGGCCGCCTCCGCCGGCATCGCCTCGCCGCCGGGCCAAGCCACGCGCAGCGGCAGACCGGCCGGCGCGGCCTCTCCCGCCTCAGCCGCCGCGAGGCCCTCCTGCACCCACTGGAGCCAGTACGCCGTCGGCGGCTCGACCACGGTGAGCCCCAGCTCGCGAATCTTGTCGAGGAACCGAGCCGGCTCCCAGAGCTCCGTGCCGCGCAGCACCAGCGTGGCGCCGCAGACCAGCGGCGTCACGGTCTCCTCGATCCACGCGTCGAAGCTCGGGGACGCGAACTGGAGCACCCGGTCGGCGGCGGTCAGCTCCCAATCCGCCGCGACGGTTTCGGTGTGGTCCGCCGCCTCTCCCTGCTGCACCGCGACCCCCTTCGGCCGGCCCGTCGAGCCCGAGGTGTAGATGACGTAGGCCAAGTCCTCCGGATGAGCGGCCGCCGGCGCCGCCGTGTCCGAGGCGTCGTCCGCCGCCAGCTCGCCGAGCAGCACCCGGCGGACCCCGGAAACCTCGGGAACCTTCAGACCCTCGCGGGTGAGGACCAGCGGCGCGCCGGAATCCTCCAGCATGAACGCCAGCCGTTCGGGCGGATAGGCGGGATCGAGGGGCAGGAAGGCGCCGCCGGCCCGCCAGATGGCGAACAGGGCGGCCACCAGCTCCGGCGACGGCTCCAGGCAGACGCCGGCGATCGTCTCCGGTCCCACTCCGAGGTGCCGCAGGCGCCGCGCCCAGCGCTCGACGCGCGCGTCGAGATCGCGGTAGGTGATCTCGTCACCGCCAAAAACCACGGCGAGCGCGTCGGGCGTGCGCTCCACCTGCGCCGCGAAAAGGGCGTCGAGAGTCGTGCGCGGGCGGCCCTCGCCGGCAGCGGTGCCGAAGGCCAGGAGCTCCTGCCGCTCCCCGTCGCTCAGCAGGCCGAGATCGGCCAGCCGCGTCCCCGGCGCGGCCACGGCCTGGATGAGCAGGCGCTCGAAGTGGCCGGCCAGGCGCTCGATCGTCGCGGCGTCGAAGAGGTCGCGGTTGTAGTCGAGGGTCCCCGCGAGCTGTCCCCCGATCTCCGCGAAGCTGAAGGTCAGCTCGAAGGCCGCCGCGCCGTTGCCCACCGGGGTGGCTTCGAGCTCCAGCCCGGGCAGCGCCAGCGCGCCGCCCGGGGCGTTCTGGAGCACCAGCATCGCCTGCACCAGCGGCGGACGGCTGAGGTCGCGCTGCGGCGCCACTTCCTCGACCAGGCGCTCGAACGGCAGCTCCTGGTGCGCGTAGGCCGCGAGCGCCGTCTCGCGCACGCGGCTCAGCAGCTCCAGGAAATCGGGCGAGCCCGAGAGGTCGACCCGCAGCGCCAGGGTGTTGACGAAGAGGCCGATCAGGGCCTCGGTCTCGGCCGTCGTGCGCCCTGCTATCGGCGTGCCCACCACCACGGTCTCCTGCCCGGTGTGGCGCTCCAGCAGCGCCGCGAAAGCCGCCAGCAGGGTCATGAAGAGCGTCGCGCCGTGCCGCCTGGAAAGCTCGGCCAGCCGGGCCGGCGCCTCGCCGCCCAGCGAGACGTCGCGGCTCGCGCCGCGCGAGGTCGCCACCGGCAGCCGCGGCCGGTCGGTGGGCAGCTCCAGGACCGCCGGAGCGCCCGCCAGGCGCTGCCGCCAGAAGGCGAGCTCCGCCTCCAGCCGCTCTCCCGAGAGCAGCCGGCGCTGCCAGGCGGCGTAGTCCGCGTACTGGATCGCCAGCTCCGGCAGCGGGCTCGGGGCGCCCTCGCGGCAGGCCGCGTAGAGCGCCGCCAGCTCGCGCGTCAGGACGTTGATCGACCAGCCGTCGCTGACGATGTGATGCTGGACCGCCAGCACAATATGCTCCTCTACCCCCAGGGAGAGGAGCGACACCCGCAGCATCGGGTCCCGCGCCAGGTCGAAAGGCAGCCGCGCCGCCTCCTCGGTGAGCCGCCGCGTCTCCTCGCGGCGCGGCGCGGGGGGCAGGGCCGCGAGGTCGACGAGAGGCAGGGCGACCTCGCGAGGCAACGAGATCACCTGCGCCGGCTCTCCCGCCACCGCCGGGAACGTCGTACGCAGGACCTCGTGCCGCCGCACGATCTCGGTGAGGCTCGCCGCCAGCGCCGCGCGGTCCAGCGTACCCGTCAGCCGCACCGCCGCCGGGATGTTGTACATCGCGCTTCCCGGCTCCAACTGGTCGAGGAACCAGAGCCGCTGCTGGGCGAACGACAGCTCCAGCCGGCCCTCTCGCGGCACCCGGGCGATCGCCGGCCGCCGTTCCACCGTGCCGGACATCTGGCTCTCGATCCGGGCCGCGAGCGCCTCCACCGCCGGCGCCTCGAACACCTCGCGCACCGCGAGGTCCACCCCGAACGTGGCCCGCACCCGCGAGGCGACCTGCGTCGCCAGCAGCGAATGGCCGCCCAGCTCGAAGAAGCTCTCCTCCGCGCCCACCCGCTCCAGGCCCAGGACCTCGGCGAAGATGCCGGCCACCAGCTCCTCGGCCTGGGTTCGCGGAGGTCTGGCGGCGCTCCTCTCTTCGACGTCCAGCGGCAGATCGGCGAGGGCCTTGCGATCGAGCTTGCCGTTGACCGTCAACGGCATCGACTCCACGAGCACGAACGCGGCCGGCACCATGTACTCGGGCAGGTGGCCCCGCAGCCGCTCGCGCAGCTCGCTTGCCGGCACCCCGTCCGTCTCGATCGTCTCGAAATAGGCCACGAGCGACACGCTGCCGGAGGAGTCCTGCCGCGGCAGCACGGCCGCCGAGCGCACCCTGGCATGCGCCAGCAGCGCCGCCTCGATCTCCCCCAGCTCGATGCGGTGGCCCCGCACCTTGACCTGGCTGTCGCGCCGGCCGAGATAGTCCAGCTCGGCGATTTCGCCGGCCGGCCGGTACCGCGCGAGGTCGCCCGAGCGGTACAGGCGCTCGCCGGGAACCCGGCTGAAGGGATCGGGCACGAAGCGCTCGGCGGTCAGCTCCGGCCGCCCCAGGTAGCCGCGGGCAAGGCCCGCCCCGCCGACGCAGATCTCCCCCGCCACTCCCACCGGCACCAGCTCCAGGCCGGCGTCCAGCAGGCGCAGGTACAGGTCGGGAATCGCGACGCCGATCGGGCTGCGGTGCGGCTCGGCGAGATCGGCCGGGCCCAGCGGCCGGTAGCTGACGTGGACCGTCGTCTCGGTGATGCCGTACATGTTCACCAGCCGCGGTGCATCGGGAGCATGGCGCTCGTACCACGGCCGCAGGTTGGCGAGGTCCAGCGCCTCGCCGCCGAAGATCACCAGCCGCAGCCCGAGACGCGACCGCTCGGCCGCCGGCGCCTCGCCGTCGGCGTGGATGAGCTGCCGGAAGGCCGAGGGCGTCTGGTTGAGCACCGTCACCTTCTCGTCGATCAGCAGCCGGTGGAACGCCTCCGGCGAGCGGCTCACCCAGTGCGGCACCACCACCAGCCGGCCGCCGTAGGCGAGCGCCCCCCACAGCTCCCAGACCGAGAAGTCGAAGCTGCAGGAGTGGAACAGCGTCCACACGTCGGCGGGGCCGAAGTGGAACCACGGCTCGGTCGCGGACAGCAGCCGCGCTACGCTGCCGTGGCGCACGGGCACGCCCTTGGGCTGGCCCGTCGAGCCCGAGGTGTAGATCACGTAGCAGACGTTGCCGGGATCGACAAGCGGCGGGTCCCAATCGCCGTCCGGTTCGTCCGCTAAAACGCCGAGACGGACGACGGCGACGGCGTTCCCCACCGGCAGCTCCTCGCGGCCGTCCGTGACCAGCACCTGGACGCCGGAGTCGGCGCAGTAGAACGCCAGGCGCTGCAACGGCGCCGACGGGTCGAGCGGCACGTAGGCGCCGCCCGCCTTCAGAATCGCCAACAGGCCCACGACCAGCTCCGGCGAGCGCTCCAGCAGCAGGCCGACCCGCGATTCGGGTCCGACGCCCAATCCGCGCAGGCGGCGTGCCAGGCGATTGGCGCGCCGGTCGAGCTCGCCGTAGCTCTGCGTCTCGCCCTCGAAGGTCAGAGCCGGCGCCCCGGGAGCCCGCCTCACCGCGGCCTCCCAGAGAGCCGTCAAGGTCGTCTCGGCTTCGGGGATCGCCGCGTTCCAGCTCCTCAGTTGCCGGCGCTCGGCTTCGCTCAGCAGCGGCAGCTCCAGGACCCGCCGGCCGGCGTCCTCCACCACGCCGGCCACCAGGCGCCCGAAGTGATCCGCCAGCCGCTCGACGGTGGCGCCGTCGAACAGATCGCTGTTGTACTCGACGACGCCGCCGAACCCATTCTCGGTTTCGCCGATCGAGAACATCAGCTCGAACTTCGCCGTCCCGGTCGGCGGATTGCCGCCGCGGATCTCCAGGTCCGGCAGGGTGATGCCGCCCGCCTGGGCGTTCTGCAAAGTGAGCACCCCCTGCACCAACGGCGGCCGGCTGAGGTCGCGGTCCGGCGCCAGCTCCTCGACCAGCTTCTCGAACGGCATGTCCTGGTGCGCGAAGCCGGCGAACATCGTCTCCCGCACCTGGTGCAGCAGCGGCTCGAGCCGCGGATTCCCCCGCAGGTCGACGCGCACCGCCAGCGTGTTGACGAACAGGCCGACCAGGTTCTCCGTCTCCTGGCGGGTGCGGCCCGCCACCGGCGTGCCGACGATCAGGTCCTGCTGCCCGGTGTAGCGCTGGAGGAGGGCCGCGAAGACCGCCATCAGGGTCATGAAGGGCGTCACCCCGAGCTGCCGCGAGACCTGCTCCAGCCCCGCCTGCACCGGCGGCGGCAGCATGAACCTGCGCACGTCCCCATGCGGGATGGGAACGACCCGCCGCGGCCGGTCCGTGGGCAGGTCCAGCACCGTCGGCGCTCCCGCCAGTTGCCGGCGCCAGTAGGCGATCTGCGACTCCAGACGCTTGCCCGACAGGTGCTGCCGCTGCCAGGCGGCGAAGTCCGCATACTGCACCCGGAGCTCCGGCAGCGGGCTCGGGCGCCCGTCGCGGAAGGCCGCGTAGAGCACCGCGATCTCGCGCGTCAGCACGCCCGCCGACCAGCCGTCGCTGACGATGTGGTGCAGGACGAGAAGCACCAGGTGGTGATCGGCCCGGAGCCGCAGGACCGTCATCCGCAGCAGCGGACCGCTGGCGAGATCGAAAGGCCGCCGCGCCTCGACTCTCTCCAGGCGGCTCGCCTCGGCCTGCCGGGCGTCCGGGGGCAGGGCCTGGAGGTCGACCACCGGCAACGCCACCGCGGCGGGCTCGGCGACGACCTGCACCGGGCCGCCCGCCGTCACCCTGAAGGTCGTCCGCAGCGCTTCGTGCCGGCGCACCACCTCGGCGAACGTCGCGGCCAGCCCCCCCAGGTCGAGCCGCCCGATCAGTTCGACCGTCGCCGGGATGTTATAGAGCGGGCTGCCGGGATCCAGTTGATCGAGGAACCAGAGGCGCTGCTGGGCGAAGGAGAGCGGCAAGTCTCCCGTGCGCGGTACCGGGACGAGCGGCAGCCCGGGGCTCTCCTCCTTCTCGAAAGCAGGGGTGGCAGGGACGGCAGGGGCCGCCGGGACCGCGGGCGCGGGGACGGCCAATCCCGCGCCGGCCAGCAGCCCGTCGATACGGCCGGCGAGCGCCTCGACCGTCGGCGTCTCGAACACCGCCCGCACCGCCACCTCGACGCCGAACACGGTGCGCAGCCGCGAGGCGACCTGGGTGGCCAGCAGCGAGTGTCCGCCGAGGGCGAAGAAGTCCGACGCCGGCCCCACCCGCTCCAGACTCAGGACCTCGGCGAAGATCCCGGCCACCAGTTCCTCGGTCGGAGTGCGCGGCGCGCCGCCGGTATCGGCGCTCTCCGCCGGCTCCAGCGGCAGGGCGGCGAGGGCCTTGCGGTCCAGCTTGCCGTTGACCGTCAGCGGCATAGACTTCAGGAGCAGGAACGCGGCCGGCACCATGTACTCGGGCAGGCGGCCCCGCAGCCGCTCCCGCAACTCGCCGGCCGATGCGTCCGGGGCGACGATCTCCACGAAGGCCACCAGCGACACGCTGCCGGACGCATCCTGCCGCGGCAGCACGGCCGCCGAGCGCACCCCGCCCTGCGCCAGCAGCGCCGCCTCGATCTCCCCCGGCTCGATGCGGAAACCCCGCACCTTCACCTGGCTGTCGCGGCGGCCGAGGTAATCCAGGTCCCCGTCCGGGCGGTACCGGCCGAGGTCGCCCGAGCGGTACAGGCGCTCGCCGGGAACCGCGCTGAACGGATCGGGCACGAACCGCTCGGCCGTCAGCTCCGGCCGCCCCAGGTAGCCCCGCGCGAGGCCCGCCCCGCCGACGCAGATCTCCCCCGGGACCCCCACCGGCACCAGCTCCAGGCGCGGGTCCAGGACACGCAGGCCGAGGTCCGGAATCGCCTCGCCGACCGGGCTACGGGACGACTCATGGAGATCGGCCGGGTCCAGGCGCCGGTAACTGACGTGGACCGTGGTCTCGGTGATGCCGTACATGTTCACCAGCCGCGGCGCGTCCGCGGCGTGGCGCTCGTACCACGGCCGCAGACTGGCGAGGTCCAGCGCCTCGCCGCCGAAGACCACCAGCCGCAGCCGCAGGCGCGCCCGCTCCGCCGCCGTCACCTCGCCGTCGGCCTGGACGAGCTGCTTGAACGCCGACGGCGTCTGGTTGAGCACCGTCACCCGCTCTTCCGCCAGCAGCCACCAGAAGGCCTCCGGCGAGCGGCTCACCCAGTGCGGCACCACCACCAGCCGGCCGCCGTAGGCAAAGGCGCCCCACAGCTCCCACACCGAGAAGTCGAAGCTGTAGGAGTGGAACAGCGTCCACACGTCGGCGGGGCCAAATCCGAACCACCGCTCGGTGGCCGAAAGCAGGCGCGCCACGCTGCCATGGCGGATCAGCACGCCCTTCGGCCGGCCCGTCGAGCCCGAGGTGTAGATCACGTAGCAGAGGTTGACCGGACCCGCGAGAGCCGGCGGGTCCTCGTCCTCCTTCTCCCGCTCGTCGCCGAGCTCGTCCTCGATCCTGTCGAGGCGGACGATCGCGACGCCCGGCGGTACCGGCGGCAGCTCGTCCCGGTCGTCCGTGACCAGCGCCTGGATCCCGGAATCCATGCAGAGAAACGCCAGCCGCTCCTCCGGCGCCGAGGGATCGAACGGCACGTAGGCGCCGCCCGCCTTGAGGATTCCCAGCAGCGCCACGACCTGCTCCAGCGAGCGCTCCAGCAGAACGCCGGCCCGCGACTCCGGTCCCACTCCCAGGCCGCGCAGCTTCCAGGCCAGGCGGTTGGCGTGGCGGTTGAGCTCCCCGTAGCTGAGCGTCTCGTCCTCGAAGGTCAAGGCCGGGGCGTCCGGGTTTCGCCTCACGGCGGCCTCGAACAGGGCCGCCAGCGTCATCTCGCCATGAGCCTCGGGCACGGCCGCGTTCCAACCGAGGAGCTGCTCCCGTTCGGCGTCGCTCAGCAGGGGAAGCTGCGACAGCCGCCGGTGCGGATTCGCCACGGCCGCGGTCAGCAGGAGTGTGAAATGGCCCGCCAGGCGCTCGATGGTGGCGGGCTCGTAGAGGTCCAGGTTGTACTGGAGCGCCCCCTCCAGCCCCCGCTCCTCCTCCACCAGCGTACAGGTCAGGTCGAGCTTGGTCGTCTCGGTCGGCACGGCGGCCGCCTCGAGCTCCAGCCCCGGCAGCTCCAGGGCGCCCGCGGGAACGTTCTGGACGACGAAGAGCACCTGCACCAGCGGCGGCCGGCTCATGTCGCGCCCCGGCGCCAGCTCCTCCACCAGGCGCTCGAACGGCACCTCCTGATGGGAGTAGGCCGAGAGCGTCGCCTCCCGCACCCGGTCGAGGAGCACCGGGACCTGCGGATCGCCCGCCAGGCTCGCGCGCAGCACCAGCGTGTTGACGAACAGGCCGATCAGCGGCTCGATCTCCACCCGCGTGCGCCCCGCGATCGGCGTGCCCACCGCCAGGTCGTCCTCCCCCGTGTAGCGCTGGAGGAGACCCAGGAACCCGGAGAGGAGCGCCATGAAGAGCGTCGCTCCGTGCCGGAGGGAGAACGCCGTGAGCCCGGCGAGGACCTCCGCCTTGAGGTGGAAGACGTGCTCCGCGCCCCGCCCGCTGCGCACGGCCGGCCGCGGGTGGTCCGCCGGCAGCTCCAGCGCCGGCGGCATGCCGGCGAGCTGCCCGCGCCACCAGGCGAGCTCCGACGCCAGGTGTTCGCCCGACAGGTGCCGCCGCTGCCAGGCGGCGAACTCGGCGTACTGCATGGCGAGCTCCGGCAGCGGGCTGGGCGTGCCCGACAGGAACGCCGTGTACAAGGCGGCGATCTCGCGCACCAGCAGGCTCAGGGACCAGCCGTCGCTGACGATGTGGTGGATGGTCAGCAGGAGCTTGTGCTGCATGGTGCCCAGGCGCAGCAGCGAAGTGCGCAACAGCGGGCCGCGCCCGAGGTCGAAGGGGAGCCGCGCCTCGGCGGCCTTCAGGCGGCTCACCTCCTGCTTGCGCTGCCGGCCCGGCAACGCGCGGAGGTCGATCACCGGCAGGGCCGGCCCGCCATGATCCACGTACGGCGCGATCACCTGCACCGCCTCGTCCGCCACCGTCCGAAACGTCGTCCGCAGCGCCTCGTGCCGCCGCACCACCTCGCCGAACGCGCGGGCGAGCACCGCCACGTTGAGCCGCCCCTTCAGCTCGACCTCCATCGGGATGTTGTAGACCGGGCTGCCCGGCTCCAATTGATCGAGGAACCAGAGGCGCTGCTGCGCGAACGACAGAGGCAGACGGTCCGGCCGCGACGCCTGGACGGCCGGCTCGGACGCAACGACGCCCAGCCGGGCGTCCAGATCCGGCCAGCCCGGCAGCGCCGCCAGCGCCGCCACCGTCGGCCGCTCGAACAAGACTCGCACCGGCAGGTCGAGCCCATGGAGCTTGCGCACCCGCGCCACAGCCTGCATGGCCAGCAGCGAATGACCGCCGATCTCGAAGAAGCTGTCGTCCACGCCGACCCGCTCCAGCTTCAGGACCTCGGCGAAGATCCGCGCCAGACTCTCCTCGACCGGCGTCGACGGCGCCCTTCCCGGCCCCGCCGCGGCGCGCCGCGGCCCGAGGGCGGCGAGCGCCTTGCGGTCCACCTTGCCGGCGGGCGTCAACGGCAGCGCCGCCAGCACCGTGAAGGACGACGGCAGCATGTAGGACGGCAGCCGCCCGGCGAGCAGATCCCGCAGCCCGGCCGGCGCGGGGGCGCCGGCGCCGGCGGCTACGACGTAGGCCTCCAGCCGCCGGTCCTCACCGTCGATCAGCACCACGGCCGCCTCGCGTACCCCCGGGTGCTCCAGCAGCGCCGCCTCGATCTCCCCGAGCTCGATGCGGAAGCCGCGCAGCTTCACCTGGCGGTCGATGCGGCCCAGGTACTCCAGGGTGCCATCGGTCAGGAACCGGGCGAGGTCGCCCGTGCGGTAGAGCCGGGCTCCGGGCGCCGGCGCCAGCGGATCGGGCACGAAGCGCTCCGCCGTCAGGTCCGGCCGGCGCAGGTAGCCCCGGGCGAGACCCGGGCCGCCGATGTGCAGGTGCCCGGCGGCCCCCAGCGGCACCGGCCGGCCGGCGCGGTCGAGCAGGACGACGCGGGTGTTGGCGATGGGCCTGCCGATGGGCACCCTGTCCAGCCGCGGGTCGAGGCGCTGAACGGTCGACCACACCGTCGTCTCGGTGGGGCCGTAGAGGTTCCAGAGCGACCGCGTCCGCGCCGCCAGCCTCGCGGCCAGCCCTGGGGCCAGCGCCTCGCCGCCGCACAGGCCCCGCAATCCCCGCAGCGTCTCCGGCTCCGCATTGTCCAGCAACATCTGCCAGGTGGCCGGCGTCGCCTGCAACACCGTGGCGCCGCAGCTCGCGATCAACCGCGCCAGCGCGGCGCCGTCCGCCGCCTCCTCGCGCCGGGCGAGCACCAGCCGGGCGCCCACGGCGAGCGGCAGGAAGATCTCCAGGCCGGCGATGTCGAAGGAGACGGTGGTCACCGCCAGCAGGGTGTCGGCCGCCGCCAGTCCCGGCCGCTCCCGCATCGCGGCCAGGAAGTTGACCAGCGCCCGGTGCGACACCACGACACCCTTGGGACGGCCGGTCGATCCCGAGGTGTACAGCACGTAGGCCGGATGGTCCGGCAGGGTCCAGGAGACGGGCTGGGTCTCCTCGTCCGAGCTTTCGGTGTCCAGCGTCAGGACCGGACAGGCCACCCGGAGATCTCTCTCCAGGCCTCCCCCGGTCAGCAGGACGGCGAGCCCGGCGTCCGCCGCCATCCAGGCCAGCCGCTCCGCCGGAAAACCCGGATCGAGCGGCACGTAGGCGCCGCCCGCCTTGAGGATTCCCAGCAGGCCGGCGACCAGGTCCACGGAGCGCTCGAGCAGGATACCGACGCGCGCTTCCGGCCCCACGCCCAGCCGGCGCAGGCGGTGCGCCAGCCGGTTGGCGCGGCGGTGCAGCCCGGCGTGGGTGAGCGACTCGCCGCCGCAGGTGACGGCCGTGGCCTCGGGGGTCCGCGCGGCCTGCGCCTCGCAGAGCTGGGCGAGGCCGAGGCCCTCCCAGCTCCCCGCCCCATTGCCGGGTTCGGCGGTGTCGCTCCACTCGCACACCGCCTGGTGCAGCTCGGCCGCGCCGAGCAGGGGAAGCTCCGAGAGACGCCGGTGGGAATTCGCCGCGCTATCAGCCATCGTGGCCATCTCGGCCATCGCCACCAGCAGGCGCGTGAATTGGCCCGCGAAGCGCTCGGCGGTGGTGCGGTCATAGAGGTCACGGCTGTACTCGAGCCGCCCCTCCAGGCCGCGCCGCGTCTCCACCAGCGTGCACGACAGGTCGAGCTTCGCCGTCCCCGCCGGCACCAGGGCCGCCTCCAGCTCCAGCTCCGGCAGCTCCAGGGGATCGAGCGGCGCGTTCTGGACGACGAAGAGCACCTGCACCAGCGGCGACCGGCTCAGGTCGCGCTCCGGCGAGAGCTCCTCCACCAGCCGCTCGAACGGCACCTCCTGGTGGGCGTAGGCCGAGAGCGTCGTCTCCCGCACTCGGCCGAGGAGCGTCCGGACCTCCGGATCTCCCGCGAGATCCGTCCGCAGCACCAGCGTATTGACGAACAGGCCGATCAGGGGCTCGACGCCGACCCGCGTGCGCCCCGCGACCGGCGTGCCCACCGCCAGGTCGTCCTCTCCCGTATGGCGTTGCAGGAGCCCCAGGAATCCGGCGAGAAGCGTCATGAAGAGCGTCGTCCCGTGCCGGCGGGAGAACGCCGTGAGGCCGGCGAGGCTCTCCGCCGCTATCGTGAAGACATGCTCCGCCCCCCGGCCGCTGAAGACCGCCGGCCGCGGGCGGTCCGCCGGCAGCTCCAGCGCCGGCGGCATGCCGGCGAGCTGCCGGCGCCACCAGGAGAGCTCCGACTCCAGGTACTCTCCCGACAGGTGCCGGCGCTGCCAGACGGCAAAGTCCGGGTACTGCTCCGGGAGCTCCGGCAGCGGGCTGGGAGCGCCCGCCAGGAAGGCCGCGTACAATGCGCCGACCTCCCGCACCAGCACGCCCATGGACCAGCCGTCGCTGACGATGTGGTGGATCGTCACCAGGAGCTTGTGCCGCAAAGTGCCCAGACGCAGCAGCGGGGCGCGCAACAGCGGGCCGCGCCCGAGGTCGAAGGGCCGTTGCGCCTCGGCGCTCGCCAGGCGGCCCGCCTCACGCCCGCGCTCCCCCTCCGGCAGGGAACCGAGGTCGATCACCGGCAGGAAGGAAGCCCCGGCGCACGGGGCGATCACCTGCACCGCCTCGCCTTCCACCGTCTGGAACGTCGTCCGTAGCGCCTCGTGCCGCCGCACCACCTCGCCGAACGCCGCCGCCAACGCGGCCACCTCGAGCCGCCCCTTCAGCTCGACTTCCATCGGCAGGTTGTAAACCGGGCTGCCCGGCTCCAACTGGTCCAGGAACCACAGCCGCTGCTGGGCGAAGGAGAGAGGCAGGCCGCCCTCGGGTGCACCCACGGTGGGCGCGAGTGCCGCGGCGGCCTGCGCCGGCGACTCGTGGCCGTTCAGCCCGATCCGCGCCGCGAGCGCCGCCACCGTCGGCGACTCGAAGAGCGTGCGCAGCGGCATCTCCACCCCGAACGCGGCATGGACCCGCGAGGCGACCTGGGCCGCCTGCAACGAGTGCCCTCCCAGCTCGAAGAAGTTGTCCTCGGCCCCGACCTCGCCGAGCTTCAGCACCTCGGTGAAGATCCCCGCCAGCAACTCCTCCTGCGCACCGCGCGGCGGACGGCTGCCGCGCCGCGCCTCGGCGTCCTCCGGCACCGGCAGCGCCCGCCGGTCCACCTTGCGGTTCGGCGTCAGCGGCAGCGCCGCCAATGCCACGAAGGCCGAGGGCACCATGTACTCCGGCAGACGGGCCGCCAGGTGAGCCCGCAGCTCGTCCCAACCCGGCACCTGTTCCCCCCCGGCCCTCACCACGTAGGCTACCAGCCGGCGGTCCGCGCCCCCTTCTCCCAACGCCACCACCACCGACTTCTCGACCCCCGGATGGCTCGCCAATGCCGACTCGATCTCCCCCAGCTCGATGCGGTGCCCGCGCACCTTCACCTGGTGGTCGGCCCGTCCCAGGTGCTCCAGACGGCCGTCCGCCAGGCGCCGCACTACGTCGCCCGTGCGGTACAGCCGGCCTCCGGGCTCGCCGAAAGGCGATGGCACGAAACGCTCCGCCGTCAACGACGGCTGGCCAGCGTAGCCACGCGCCACACCGGTGCCGCCGATCCAAAGCTCCCCCACCACCCCCATCGGCACCGGCTCCAACCCTGCCGACAGCACGTATGCCGTCATTCGAGACACCGGGCGACCGACCGTGACCCTCTCTCCCTCCACCACTCTCCCCGCTGTCGACCATACGGTGGTCTCCGTCGGTCCGTAGACGTTCCAGACCTCGGGGCTGCGCCGGGTCAGCTCGCGCGCCAGGTGCTCGCTCATGGCCTCGCCGCCGCACAACGCCCGCAGGGGGGGCTCCCCGGACCAGCCCGCCTCCAGCAACATCCCCCAGGTCACCGGAGTCGCCTGCAGCAACGTCGCGCCGCTACCCTCGAGCAGGCGCAGCAGACGCCGGCCGTCCCCAGCCTCCTCCTCGCTCGCCACGACCAGCCGGGCACCCACCATCAGCGGCAGGAACAGCTCGAGACCCGCGATGTCGAACGGCAGCGCCGTCACCGCCGCCACCACGTCCGCGGCCTTAAGACCCGGCCGCTCCAGCATCGTTTCCAGGAAGCTCGCCAGCGACGCGTGGCTGATCTCCACCCCCTTCGGACGCCCCGTCGAGCCCGAGGTGTAGATCACGTACGCCGATTCCGCCGGGTCGATCTCCACGTCCGGATCGATCAGATCCTCCGCTCCCTGGCGCCCGATCGCTTCCCGGTCCTCGTCCACCGTCACCTGGCGGTGGCCGTCCAGCCAGCTCGCGCCAGCCAGCCCCTCCTCGCTCACCACAAGGACGACCCCCGCGTCGTCCACCATGTAGGCCAGCCGGTCCGCCGGGTACGAGGGATCGAGCGGCACGTAGCAACCGCCGGCCTTCAGCACCCCCAGCACGCTCGCCACCACCCATGGCGAGCGGCGCAGGGCAATTCCCACCCGTTCCCCGCGCCGCAGCCCGCACGCCAGCAGGTGGCGCGCCAGCCGGTTCGCCCGGGCGTTGAGTAGCCCGTAGCTCCAGACCTCTTCCCCCCCCCATACCAGGGCCGGGGCCTCCGGCGTCCGCCGCACCTGCTCCTCGACCAGCCGGTGCACCGCCGTCCGCCGCCAGTCGTCTCCCGCGGTGTCGTTCCACTCCGCCAGGAGCTGATGGCGCTCACCCGCGGCCAGCAGCGGCAACGTCGACAATGGACGTTGCGGGCTGGCGGCGGCCCGGGTCAGCAGGCGCGTGAAATGTCCGGCCAGCCGCTCGATCGTCGCCGCCTCGAACAGGTCCAGGCTGTACTCCAGGCGGCCGAGCAGGGTGTCTCCCGACTTCTCGAACCGGAAGCTGAGATCGAGCTGCGCGATCTTCAGGTCGACGATGGTGGACTTGATGGCGAGCCCCGGGATCTCCAGCTCGGAGGCCGGCGTGTTCTGCAGCACGAACAGCACCTGGAACAGCGGGTTGTAGCTGAGACTGCGCTCCGGCCGCAGCTCCTCCACCAGCCTCTCGAAGGGAAACTGGGCATGGCTCTGGGCCTCCAGGACCTCGTCGCGGACGCGTCCGAGCAGGGTGCGAAACGCCGGATCGCCGTCCAGGTCGACGCGCAGCACGAGGGTGTTGAGGAACAGCCCGATCATTCCCTCGATGTCGCTGCGGTCGCGGTTGGCCACCGGGTAGCCGATCACCAGGCTCTGCTGGCCGGAATAGCGCCCGAGCAGGGCGGCGAAGGCGGCGAGGAGGGTCATGAAGAGGGACACTCCCTCCTGGCGGCTCAGCCGCTCCACGCTCTGCGCAAGGTCCGCGGGCAGGACGAGGATGCGCGTCGCCCCGCGATCGCTGCGCACCGCCGGCCGGGGATGGTCGAGCGGCAGCTCCAGCACCGGATCGGCTCCCGCGAGCTTGGCGCGCCAGTAGGCCAGCTCCTTCTCCTGCACCTCGCCCATCAGCCGGCCGCGCTGCCACGCGGCGTAGTCCGAGTACTGGAAGGGGAGCTCCGGCAGCGGCGACCGGCCGCCGTGCAGGAAGGCGGCGTACAAGGCCCCGATCTCCGCCACCAGCACGCCCAGCGACCAGCCGTCGGCGATGGTGTGGTGGACCGTCAGGACGACGCTGTGCTCGCGGCGGGACCGCCGCACCAGGAGGACCCGCAGCAGGGGCCCCGCGGCGAGGTCGAAGCTGCGGCGCGACTCGAAGAGGGTCAGCTCCCCGGCCAGGCGGGGGATCTCCGAGCCGGGCAGCCCGCTCAGGTCGGCCAGCGGCAGGCGCACCGGCCCGGGGGGGTGAACCTCCGTCCGGGGCTCGCCGTCTATCTCGGCGAAGGTGGTGCGCAACGCCACGTGCCGCCGCACCACCTCGGCGAGGGTGCGGCCGAGGACGGAGATGTCGAGCGCCCCGGTGAGGTGGACCTCGGCGCCGATGTTGTAGAAGGGGCTCTCCGGCTCCAGCCGCTGCAGGAACCAGAGCCGCTTCTGGGAGAACGACGGCTCGGCGCTCCCCTGGCCGTGGCGGGGGATGATCGGCGGCTCCCCTTCGAGATCGATTCCCTCCTCGGCGAGGAGGGAAGCGAGCATCTCCTGCTGCGCCGCCGACAGGCCGACCGCGGCGGCCAGACGATCGATCTCGCTCAAGGGACTTATCCCTGCGCCCCGGCCTGGGGATTGCCCGCGGCCAGGCCCTGCACGGTGACGAGGATGCGCGCCAGCTTGCGCGTCAGCCCCGGCGTGGGCTCTCTCGCGACAACCCGCCTCGCCATCTCGGCGACGGTCATGGAGTCGAAGAGCTCGCGCAGCGAAAGCTCGACGCGGAGGGCGTCGCGAACCCGCGAGATGAGCTGCACGGCGAGCAGCGAGTCGCCGCCGATCTCGAAGAAGGGATCCTCGACGCCGACCTGCTCGACGCCGAGCACCTGCGCCCAGATGCCGGCCAGCACCGTCTCCTCGGGGGTCGTGGGCGCCACCACCTCCCGGCGCACCCCCTGCCGGGCGCTGCCGGGCGCCGGCAGGGCGCCGCGGTCGATCTTGCCGTTGGCCGACAGCGGCAACCGGTCGAGGACCACGAACGCCGCCGGCACCATGTACTCGGGAATCCGCTCGCTCAGGAAGCCGCGGACCTCCTCCTCGTCGAGGGCGGCCACGGACTCGCCCGCCGCCAGCGCGCCCTCGGCGAGAAGGACGTGACAGGCCACGCGGTCGGTCTCCGGCAGGGCCTGGAAACGGCGGAAACCCGCGCTCTTCAGGGCGGCGTCCCAGGTCGCCACCGAGATGAACGGCACGTCCACCCGCCACCGGTCCTTATAGAGGCCCAGGCCTTCGAGCAGGGCGTTGCTGACGTTGTAGACCTGATTCCAGCTCGTCGGCTCCTCCAGCACCAGGCGACCACCGGGCGCCAGCAGCCACTGCACGTTCGCCATCGCCCGGTCGAGGTCGCGGGCGCCGTGCAGCATGTCGGCGGCGAGGATCAGGTCGAAGCTGTGGGCGGCGAACCCCTGCTCGCCCGGCGGCTGCTCGATGTTGAGCAGCCGGTACTCCAGGAACGGCACGTCGCGGAACTTCTCCTGCGCCTGGCGGGTGAAGAACCCCGAGATATCGGTGAAGACGAGCTGCGTCCGGTCCGCCGGCAGCACGGACAGGATGTGGGTCGTGGTGCCGCCCGTGCCGGCGCCGATCTCCAGGATCCTCAGCCGCCGCCCGGCCGGCCAGCGCCCGGCGACGGCGCCCATCACCGCCGCCGTGGTGTCGTGCAGGAAGACGCCGGATTCGTAGATCTTCTCGGCCTGGCTCGCATCGCCGCCCGGGAAGAAGACCTCCAGCGGGTGGATCTTCCCCTGGAGCAGCTCGACGAGCTTGCCACCCGTGCGGCGCAGGGTCTCGGCCATCTCGCTGACGATCTCGCCGCCGATCTCCCGCCACAGCTCCTCCAGGTCGGGCTCGGGCAGCGGCTCGGGGCTGACGAAGCCGACGCAGCCGCCGTCCTCGGCCGCCACCAGCCGCCCCTGCCCGGCCAGCGCCTCCAGCCACAGGCGCATGAGCACGGTGTACTGCGGGTCGAGATGGAAGCGCTCCACCAGGCTCGCGGCCGTCCAGCTCTCGCCCGCCGCCGTGAAAGCGCCCATGCGACGCAGCGTCGCGGCCATGTAGCCGAGCGCGACGCGCTCCAGCTTGCCGAGCTGCTCGCGGTCGTTCTGAATCGTCTTGTCGCTGAGGCTCGCCTCCGCCTGCCGCCGCCCCGCCTCCACCGCCGCCGTCCAGATCTCGTCGGCCAGCAGGCCCTGAGCGGCGGCCACGCTCGCCGCCTCGCGGCCGGGAACCACGTAGGCCACCAGCCGGCGCTCGCCCGGGCCGTCCCGGCGCGCCATCACCACCGCCTCGTGAACCGTGGGATGGCGCCGCAACGTGGCCTCGATCTCGCCCAGCTCGATGCGGTAGCCGCCGATCTTGACCTGGAAGTCCTCGCGGCCCAGGAACTCGATGGTGCCGTCCGGCCGGTAGCGGCCGAGGTCGCCGGTGCGGTAGAGCCGCTCGCCGGTCGACGGATGGACGACGAAGCTGGCGCCGGTGCGCTCCTCGTCCCGCCAATATCCCAGGGCGACGCCGGTGCCGCCAATGAAGAGGTTGCCGGGCACCCAGACAGGACACGGCTCCAGCAGCTCGTTCAGAATGGCGAAGCTCTGGTTCGCCAGCGGCCGGCCGTACGGGATGCTCTGCCAGGCGGGATCGACCCGCTCGACCGGATGGAAGATCGACCAGATGGAGGCCTCGGTGGCGCCGCCGAGGCTGATGATCCGCGGCGCCTGAGCGCCCGGAGCGAGCGCCCGGATGCGGTCCGGCAGCGAGACCGGAATCCAGTCGCCGGAGAGCAGGACGAGCCGCAGCGACGGCGGCAACGTCTCGCCGCAACCCTCCAGGTAGCTCACGATCATCTCCATCAGCGCCGGCACCGAATTCCAGATGGTGACCTGCTCGCGCGCGAGAAGCGCGCAGAGCCGGGCGGGCTCGCGCAGGTCTCCCGGTCCGGGCAGCACGACCGCTCCCCCGGCGGCGAGCAGGCCGAAGACGTCGTAGACGGAGAGGTCGAAGCTCAGCGAGGAAATCGCCAGCACCCGGTCGCCGCCGCCCACCCCGAAACGCCCGTTGACGTCGAGCACCGTGTTCACCGCCCCGCGATGGTCGATCATCACCCCCTTGGGCTGGCCGGTGGAGCCCGAGGTGTAGATGACGTACGCGAGATCCCGCGGCGCCATCTCCGGCACCCGCGGCGCCCCGCCGGCGGGCGGCTCCTCCCGCTCGTCCCGGCCCACCACGACGCGGACGACGCCGGGCGGCCATTCGAGCTGGGCGTCGAGCCGGCTTTGCGTCAACACCACGCGGATGCCACCGTGTTCGTAGAGCTGCCAGCGTCGCTCCTGCGGCCAGGCGGCGTCGACGGGGCAGTAGGCGGCGCCGGCTTCGAGCACCGCGAGGACGGCCACGACCTGCTCCCACCCCTTGTCCATGGTGACGCCGATCAGGGCGTTGGCGGAGGCGCCGAGCGCGCGCAGCCGGCCGGCGAGCGCGGCGGCCCGCCCGGCGAGCTCGCCATAGGTCAAGGTAACGTCACCGGCGACGACGGCCACCCCCTCGGGAGCGCTCGCCGCCCGCGCGGCGAATGAGGTGTGGAGCAGCTCGTCCGGCAGCGCGAGGGCGGTCGAGTTGGCGGCGGCGAAGAGCGCGAGCTGGCCCTCGGGCGGCAGCACCGGCGCGAGCGCCTGCCAGACCTCCTCCGCGCCCTCCTCGTCGACCAGCCGCTCCAGCAGCCCCTGGTAGGCCGCCAGCATGTCGTCGATCATGCCGGCGGGAAACAGCTCCTCCACCACGTCCCAGCTATAGGAGAGGCCCAGCGGATCCTCGAGCACCTGGTGGTCGAGCCAGACCTGGGGCGTCTGGCTGATGACGAAGCCCAGCTCGGCGCCGTCCAGCCCCGCCAGCGCCTCCCGCGGCGACACCTGGGTGAGAGTGCTGGTGAAGATGACCGGCATCATGACCGGCCCCTGGCCGCCGTTGCGGCGCGCCAGCTCGCGCAGCACCCGGATGCCCGACAGCTCGCTGTGGTCGAGGTCGTCGAAGAGCTGCTTCTGCACCTGCTGCGCCCGCTCTGCGAACGGCGCCGGGCGGGAGTTGTCGATGGCGAGCAGGGTGAGCGAGGTGAAGTCCCCCACCAGCTGGGTGACCTCCGGGTGCAGCGGCAGGCGGTTGAACAGGGTGACGTTGATGGCGAAGCGCGGCGACTTCGACCACACGGTGAGCACCTCGGCGAAGGCGGAGAGCAGCAGGCCGGACGGCGTGAGGCCGCCGCGGGCCGCCCGCTCCTTGAGCCGCTGCCACTTCGCCGTCTCCAGCCGGCCGGGGCGGCGCACGAACGTGGGCTTGCCCACCGCCTCCGGGTTCGTCGCCAGGGGCAGCTCCGGCGCCCGCGGGAAGTCGTCGAGGCGAGCCGTCCAATATTGCAGCGCCCGCCGGTAGGCCGGCCACTCCTCCAGGCCGGCGAAGGCCAGCACGTAGTCGCGAAACGACAGCGTCAGCGGCGCGAGCTCCGCTTCCCGCCCTTCATAGACCAGGCTGAGCTCCGGCAGGATCACCTGCAGGCTCCAGGCGTCGCCGACCAGGAAATCGAAGCTGAAGTGCAGGCGCACCCGGCCGCCGTCGAGCCGCGAGGCGCGCAGCTCGTAGAGCGGCCAGCGGTCGCTCGGCAGCACCTGGTGCGACATCGTCCGGCGGATCGCCGCCAGGGCTTCTTCGACCTCCGCCTCGGGCCTGCCGCGCAGGTCGAGCGTCGCGATCTCGTAGGCCGGCACCGAGGCCAGGATCTCCTGCCGACCGTCGGGATGCACGATGGCCCGCAGCATGTCGTGCCGCGCGATGAGGAAACGGTAGGCGTGGGTCAGCCGTTCGAGGTCGATGCGGCCCTCGACCTCGGCGTAAGCGTGGGTCGACACCTGGCCGAGCGCATAGGCGTCGCCGCGTCCGATCAGGTACGCCTGCTGGACATCGCTCAGCGGGAACGGCAGATGCCGGTTTTCGAGGTCCGGGACGATCCGCGGCAGCGAGGCGCCCGCCGTCTCCGGAGCCTGCTCGCCCGAGGCTGCCGCGGCGATCGCCGCCGAGAAGCCCGCCACCGTCGGCTTCTCGAACAGCTCGCGGATGCCGACGTCGACGCCGAACGCCTGGCGCAGCTCCGTCACCAGCACCGTGGTGAGGAACGAGTGGCCGCCGAGCTCGAAGAAGTCGTCGTTGACGCCGATCTCGTCGACGCCGAGCAGCCGCCGCCAGACCTCGGCCACCTGCCGCTCCGTCTCGTCGCGCGGCGCCACGTAGGCGTTGCGCAGCGCAGGGCGGGGGTGGGCTCCCAGGGACGCCGGGGCGGGCGCCGTCGCCGGGCCGGGCGCGGGCTCGACCGGCGCCGGCCCGATGCCCGCGGCCCGCGGCACCGTCGCCGCCTCGATCCAGTAGCGCTGGCGCTCGAAGGGGTAGGTGGGCAGCGCCACGCGCCGCCGCGTCTCGTGGCGGAAGAACCGCGCGGCGTCCACCTCGACGCCGGCCAGCCACAGCGCGCCCACCGCCCGCATCAGTGTCGCCTGATCCACCGCTCCGCCGCGCTCGCCAAGCCCCCCCAGACAGTGGATCACCTTCGCTCCGCCGGCCACCGGTTGCTGGCGGGCGAAGGTCGACAGCGTCTGCCCTGGCCCCACCTCCAGCAGGAAGCGGTCCGCCGGCTCCCCGAACAGCGCCTCCAGCCCAGCCGAGAAGCGCACGGGCTGGCACAGGTGGCGGCCCCAGTACTCGGGGTCGGTCGCCTCCTGGCTGGTGATCCAGGTGCCGCTGACGTTGGAGAGGTAGGGGATGCGCGGGGCCTTGAGCGAGAGGGTTCGTACGCACTCGACCAGCTTCGCGGCCACCGGCTCCATCAGCCGCGAGTGGAAGGCGTGCGAGGTGCGCAGGCGGCGCGAGACGACGCCCTGCCCCGCCAGCTCGCCTTCGAGGGCGGCGACGGCGGCCTCGGCGCCCGCCACCACGCACATCTGCGGCGCGTTGACGGCGGCGAGCGAGAGACCGTCCCCGAGCCGCGGCAGCATCTCGCTCTCGGGCAGGGGCACGGCGAGCATCGCCCCGGCGGGCAGCTCCTCGATCATCCGCGCCCGCTCGGCCACCAGCCAGAGCGCCTCCTCGTGGCCGAGCACGCCGGCGACGCAGGCCGCCGTGTACTCGCCCAGGCTGTAGCCGATCATCGCCTTGGGCAACACGCCCCAGTCCATCCACAGGCGGGCGAGCGCGTGCTCGACGACGAACATCGCCGGCTGGGCGTAGAGCGTGCGGTCGAGGCGGCGGGAGGCGCCGTCCGAGACGTCCGAGACGTCCGCGCCCTCCGGGCGCCGCCCGAGGAGCCGGCGCAGATCCATGCCCCCAGGCGCGGCCTGCGGCTCCCGGTGCCCTTCCGGATACAGAACCTCCCGCAGGTCCACCCCCAGGATCTTGGTCAACATCTCGCACGAGCGGTCGACGTCGGCCCGGAAGGCAGGCTCCGCCGCGTAAACTCCCGCGGCCATGTGGAGGTGCTGGTCGCCAAGCCCCGGGAAGAGGAAGGCGACGCTCTGGCTCTCCCGCGGCTTGACGCCGGTGAAGACGCCCTCGGAGGAGGGCTCCGCCAGCAGGGTGGCGGCCTCCTCGCGGTCGCGGCAGACGACGGCGCGGCGATGGCTGAACGCCTTGCGGCCACGCTGGAGGGTATAGGCGACGTCGGCGAGCTCCTGCCCGGGGTGCCGGCGCAGGTGGCCGGCGAGCCGGACGGTCGCGGCGTCGAGCGCCGCCGGGCTCTTGGCCGAGAGCAGCAGCAGTTGATAGGGGCGCGCCGAGGCCGCGGCCTGGGGAAGCGGCGGCGCCTCTTCGAGGACGACGTGGGCATTGGTGCCGCCGAAGCCGAAGGCGCTCACCCCGGCCCGGCGCGGCGCGCCGTTGCGCGGCCAGGCCTTGAGCTCGGTGTTGACGTAGAACGGGCTCGCCGCGAAGTTGATCTCCGGGTTCGGGCTCTCGTAGTGGAGGCTCGGCGGGATCATGCCGTGCTCGAGGGCGAGCGTCGTCTTGATGAGACCGGTGGTGCCGGCCGCCGTGGCGAGGTGGCCGACGTTGGTCTTCACCGAGCCCAGGGCGCAGAACTGCCCTCTCCCGCCGGTGTTGAAGGCGCGGGTCAGCGCCTCGACCTCGATGGGATCGCCGATGGCGGTGCCCGAGCCATGCGCCTCGACGTAGGAGATGTCGGCCGCCTCCACGCCGCTGCGCGCCAGCGCCTCGGCGATGACCTTGGCCTGCCCCTCGACGCTCGGCGCCGTGTAGCCCACCTTCAACGCGCCGTCGTTGTTGATCGCCGAGCCCTTGATCACCGCCCGGATCGAGTCGCCGTCGGCCACCGCGTCGGCCAGCCGCTTGAGCACCACCGCGCCCACGCCGCTGCCGACCAGGGAGCCCTGGGCCCGGGCGTCGAAAGTCCGGCAGCAGCCGTCGGGAGAGAGGATTCCCCCCTCCTGGTACTGGTAGCCCCGCAGCTGCAGCACGTTGATCGAGGCGGTGCCCGCGAGCGCCATGTCGCACTCCTCGGCCAGCAGGCTCTGGCAGGCCGTGTGCACCGCGACGAGACCGGTCGAGCAGGCGCTCTGGATGTGGAAGCTCGGCCCGGTGAGGTTCAGCTTATGGGAGATCCGCGTCGCCACGTAGTCGCCGGAATTGCCCAGCTCGAGACGTAGCGGATCGAACGCCGACATGGCCGCCGGATTGGCGAGGAGGTGGTAGAGCAGGTAGGTGCTGGTCGAGACGCCGGCGAAGACGCCGATCGGCCCGGGGTAGGCCTCGCCCACGTAGCCGGCGTTTTCGAGCGCCTCCCAGGTGCATTCGAGCAACAGCCGCTGCTGCGGGTCCATGACCTCGGCCTCGCGGGGATTGAAGCCGAAGAAGGCGGCGTCGAAGCCGTCGATGCCCTTCGGCATCGCCATCGCCTTGACCAGGCTGGGATCGGCGAGCACGGCGGGATCGACGCCCGCGGCGATCAGCTCCTCGTCGCTCAGCGCCCGCACCGAGTCGACGCCGTCGCACAGGTTCCGCCAGAGCTCGCCGACGTCGTCCGCCCCTGGAAAGCGCCCCGCCATGCCAACGATTGCAATATCGGTTTCATCGAAATCCGAGGACATTTCAATCAACCTTTCCGCACAGCCCTTCCCCGCTCCGGGTCCAGGTGAAATTGGCGTCAGACCGGCAGCATGTCAAGGCTACCATGAAGGAAACAGGCGCACAGAGATCGCAAGCCCTACGCCATTGCACGATTTCAGTCTTGCGCAAATTCGATTCATAGCGCCAGTCGTCCATAGACTCTAAGTGTCGCGCCGGGGCCAAAACAGGTCGCCATCAAACAAGAGGGTCGAGTGGCCGCTGGGGAGGGGCCAGAGGGGGGTCTGTATAATCACCGGCATGACGCCAAGGGTACCGGCCTGCACTGGCCCCCAGGAAGACGTCGCGGCCATTCTCGCGTTGGTGGACGAGTGGGACCAAGCCACGCGAGCGGGTGATTCCGCGGCTCTCCTCGACCGGATCACCGAGGACTGCGTGTTCCTGGCCCCCGGCATGCCCCCCATGCAGGGCCGTGCCCGCATGGCACCGCTGCTCGCGGGCTTCTCGCAGCTCCGGCTCGATCCCCTCTTCGAGGTCCAGGAGCTCGTCGTCCTGGGAGATTGGGCGTTCCTCTGGGCCAGGGACGAGATCACCGCGGCGCCGGCCACCGGCGGCGACACGAGGAGCGCCAAGGGCTGGGCCCTCTCCATCCTGCAAAAGGGAACCGACCACCTTTGGCGCTTCGCCCGCGGCGTCAACACCAAGGTGGAGAGCAAGGCGCCCGGTTGACGGGTCGCCCAAGCGCAGAGTGCGCGGCCCAAAGGCGTCGAAACCAGCCCGGAGGGCGGCTGCCACACCATTTGTCTCGCCTGCCACGCCACGCGTTCCATCTGCCACGCTCGGTCTTACGCCTGCCACGGCCTTCGACTCGTTTGCCATGTCACTCGTCACGCCTGCCGCGTCATTCGATGCGAAGACCGCGTCAGATTTCACGCCTGCCCCGGCGAATCTGCCGACGATGGAGCGGCTGGAGGACTCGAACCCCGACTTACTTCTGTGCTTGAACGCCCATCGCGCGCGATCGCGGATGTGCCCGCAATATACAGATTACCGAGACCTCCGTGGCCTCGAACCGGGGCGGCGGACAGCCGGCAGCCTTCATCGCGCTGCGAATCGTCTGGATACCTTGCCCCTCAGCCTGCGCGAGTTGCAGCCGGCTGAGGAACCAGGCGAGGCTCTGGTTGCGCCAGAGCGGCGTCACCCTGCGCTTGCGGAGATCCTCGACCGTCATGCCAGTGAGAAGCTTCCCCGGAGAGATGAACTCGATACGATCCTGGTAAGAGGTGAATCGCGCCGGGTCGAACAGCTCGTAGTCCCGGTGCGCCAGGACGTTGACCATCGCTTCCTGGAGCGCCCGCCGCGGGTACTTCTCGACGTTGGGCGTCTTCAGATCGGTCTTGTCGAAGAGAGTGATTGCCTCAAGGTTGAGCATCTCCTGTAATTGTCTCGCCTGGTCGAGCAGGGTGCCCGCGATTTCGAGACGCCTCGCGATTGGGTCGGTACGGTCGCGCCCTGGATAGGCCGAATAGATCGAGAAGGCGCCAGGCACGAACTTCTGCGGCTCCCGCCCGAAGAGCAGTATGGCGTAGTTGCGCGGACGCACCACGCCGGTCAGCGGCTCGGCGATGCAGAGGGAGGGTACGAACGGCGTGATCTGCGCGCCTGCGACGAGGTAGGGCTCAATCCCCCGCTCGGGCGAGAACACTCCCATCCGCTGAAGCGCGTCGCGCAACGCGAGAAGGTCAAGATCGTTGGTCGTGGCGTCAGCGCAAGGCCGCCGGTCCCAGGGCTCCATCACGCCTCGGCGGACGTGGAGCTCCCGCAGCATGCCATTGCGAGCCTCGATCGTCGAACGGCTGACCCGCACGTAGTGCTTGGTCCCTTCCTGGCCCCGCCGGAAGGTGTGCGCCGTACCCGTAGCAGGCTGGAGGAAAACCAGGATTCGCCGGCTGGCGTCGTCGGTTGGCAGCTCCTCGACCAAGGGGACGATAGGGGGCGACACCCGATCCCTGCAGCGCGCCAGAACCGTATTCTCAACCTCGCGGAGTCGGTTCGCGGTCAAGCCCGTGCGAACGAGTCTTGGAAATCCGTGGGTGTCTTTTTCTTCTTTGGCTCCGCATACGACATAGCCGCCACCCAGGTTCTGGAAATCATTGGCGAAGGCGGACAGCGTCGCCACGACGTCATCAATGTCGGCAACGTTTTCTTTCCACTCCGTCTGCTCGTTCTCTCGTTGAGAGAGCTCGGTCAGATCGATTCTCGCAGTCATGGCAATGGAGAAGATAGCAAGGTGGTGCGGCTGGGAGGACTCGAACCCCCGACCAAGAGTTTAGGAAACTCCTGCTCTTTCCACCTGAGCTACAGCCGCAGGCCGGGGGATTATACCGGAGGATATCGCCCCAGGGTCTTCTTCGGCTCCTTGGAGCCCCAAGCTCAATACTGAATCAGCGACTCCACCTCATACCCCTGGAGCTTCTGGCGGCCGGGGAGGAAGGTCAGCTCGACGAGGAAGCCGAAGCCGGCCACGATGCCGCCCAGCGACTCGACCAGCTTTGCCGCCGCCAGGGCCGTGCCGCCCGTGGCGATCAGGTCGTCGACGATGAGCACATGCTCGCCGGGCTTGACGGCGTCGTTGTGCATCTCGATGGAGTCCGTGCCGTACTCGAGATCATATCCCTGGCGGGCCGCCTGATACGGGAGCTTGCCCGGCTTGCGCACCGGCACGAAGCCGGCATTCAGGTTGTAGGCCACGGTCGGCGCGAAGATGAAGCCCCGCGACTCGATGCCCACCACTTTGTCGATGTGCTTCTGGGCGAAGAACCAGACGAAGCGGTCGACCGTCATGCGCAGCGCCAGGGGGTCCTGGAGCAGGGTCGTGATGTCGTAAAACAGGATACCCGGTTTGGGGAAGTCCGGCACCTCGCGAATGTAAGCCTTCAAGTCCTCCATGACCTCACCTCCACTTTCGCTTAGCGGTCGATCGTAAAGCCGTCCCAGTCGGGCACGGCGGACATCTCTTCCTCTTCAATGCGCGATACCCGGGAGCCCGGCGGTCCCTGCCGCAGCCGCTCCCGGAAAGCGCTCAAGGCTTCAGGCGGCCCGGAGACCGCCACCTCCACCCGCCCATCCGCCAGGTTGCGCACCCGGCCGACGACGCCCAGCTCCTCCGCCGCCCGGCGCACGAACCAGCGAAAGCCCACACCCTGGACCCGGCCGTTCACCCAGAATCGGAAGGCTCGGGTGCCGGCGGGCCGCTCGCTCATCGCTGATCCGGCTTCCAGCCATGACGGCCGACGAGGGGCACGAAGACGACCTCCTCCCCTTCCTTGCGCCGGATCTCGCCGCGCGGCGACTTGCGGTACAGCACCAGCCGTTGCAGGTTGCGCGGCCCTTCCGGAATCAGCAACGCCCCTCCCGGCGCCAGCTGACCGAGGAGCGGCTCCGGCACTTTGGGCGCGCCCGCGGTGACCAGGATGCGGTCGTAGGGCGCCCACTCGCTCCAGCCCACGGTGCCGTCGAAGACCTGGATCTTGACGTTGTCGAACCCGAGCTGGCGCATGCGGGGGATCGCCGCCTGGGCCAGTTCCGGAATGCGTTCGAGGCTGTAGACCCGCCGCGCCAGGGCGGCGAGGATGGCCGTCTGGTAGCCGGAGCCGGTACCGATCTCCAGCACGGAGTGCTCGGGCCCGACCTCCAGAATCTCGGTCATGCGCGCCACGATGTAGGGCTGCGAGATCGTCTGCCCGCTGTTGGCGCCGATCGGCAGGGCGTGATCGCCGTAGGCCTGGCTGCGCAGGTGCTCTTTGACGAACAGATGACGCGGGGTCTTGCGCAGAGCGGCGAGCACACGCTCGTCCTTCACGCCGCGAGCGGCGATCAGGTCGCGGACCATCCGCTCGCGCTGAACGGCGTAGTCGCTCATGCTTCAGTCGGTGGGAGGAGCCGGAGCTGGATCCGGGAACGTGAGGGCCGAGAGCTTCTCCCCCACCGGCCCGAACTGTTCGAGCCCCGGATAGTAGGTGAGGTCGAGGTGCAGCGGCGTCACCGAGACCTGGCCCCGGCTCACGGCCTCGAAGTCGGTGCCCACCGCCTTCTCCCACTGCGGGGTGCCGGCGATCCAGTAGTACTTGCGCCCCCGCGGGTCGAGCTTTTCGATCACCGACTGGGTGTAGACCCGGCGGCCGAGCTTGGTGAAGGTCACGCCCTGAATGGGGCCGGCCGGCACGTTGACGTTGAGCAGCAGGTCGCGCGGCAGCTCCTCGCCGAGGAGCACCTCCACCAGCCGGCGGGCGAAGTCCGCCGCGGCATGGAAGGAGAACCCTTCCCCCACCTCCTGGCTGAAGGCGACGGAGGGAATGCGCAGCAGGGTGCCCTCGAAGGTGGCGGCGACGGTGCCCGAGTAGGTCACGTCATCGCCGAGGTTGAGGCCGAAGTTGATGCCGGAGCACACGAGGTCCGGCGGATTGTCCTTGAGCAGCGACAGCACTCCCAGGTTGACGCAGTCGGTGGGCGTGCCGTCGACCGCGTACCAGTTCTCCGCCACCTTCTGCATGCGCAGCGGCCGCGAGAGGGTGAGGGCGTGGCCCATCGCGCTCTGCTCGCGGTCCGGCGCCACGACGAACACCTCCGCCAGCGTGGCGAGCGACGTGGCCAGCAGTTTGATCCCTTCGGAGAAAATGCCGTCGTCGTTGGTGACCAGAATGCGTGTCATCAGGCCTTGATGTACTTCCCGATGATCGGCTGGAGCGCCTGGACGGTCGCCGCCGGAATCATCGATCGTTCGGTGATCAGGGAATACTTGAGAGCCTCCTCGCAGAGGCATCCCCGGGTGTGGGCGCCGCCGATCTGGCGGATCATCTGGCGCACGACCTCCTGGGCCATCTGGACGTTCTGCTTGATGACTTCCATCACCGACTCGCCGGAGACGGCTTCCTCGGTCTCGTGCCAGCAGTCGTAGTCGGTCACCATGGAGAGCGAGACGTAGCAGATCTCGGCCTCGCGGGCGAGCCGCGCCTCCTGGAGGTTGGTCATGCCGATGATGTCGAACCCCTGGCGGCGGTAGGCCTCGGACTCCGCCCGGGTGGAGAACTGCGGCCCTTCCATGCAGACGTAGGTGCCGCCCTTGTGCACCGTGGCGCCCGCCGCCCGCGCCGCCACGTCGGCCGCCTCCAGCAGGCGCGGGCAGATGGGCTTGGCGATGGAGACGTGGCCCACGAGGCCGTTGCCGAAGAAGGTGTCGACCCGGTGGCGGGTGCGGTCGAAGAACTGATCGGGCACCACGATGTCCGTGGGCTTGTACTCGATCTTCAGCGAGCCCACGGCGGAGACGGAGACGATCTCCTCGACGCCCAGCACCTTGAAGCCATAGATGTTGGCGCGGTAGTTGAGCTCGGTGGGCAGCAGGCGGTGGCCGCGGCCATGGCGCGGCAGGAATGCCACCACCTGGCCGTCCAGCTCGCCGATGATGTAGGCGTCCGAAGGATCGCCGAACGGTGTCTCAATCCGGCGCTCCTCGCGGATCGTCATCCCCTCCATCTGGTAGAGGCCGCTGCCGCCGATCACACCGATACGGATGTCACTCATCAGGAAACTCCTCTTTCTATGAGAATCCAGGCCGAAGCCGTCGATTGGTCAATTGCCGGAACCGGCGGGAGAGTCTACCAGTCCGGAGGGCTGGGGGCGAGCGGGGGGCCTACCGGATCGCCTCCACCACCGCCAGCGCCGTCGCCAGGGCCTGGCGTCCCTGGGCGCCGTCGACCCGGGGGGCCTTTTCGCCCCGGCAAGCGGCGAGGAAGGCTTCGAGCTCCCGCTTCAGGGGCTCGGCGCGCTCGACGGCGAGGTCGTCCGGCAGGATACGGCGCTCGCCTCCCCCTTCTTCCAGGCGATAGCCTTTGATCTCCTGCGCCTGGTAGTCCAGGGAGTAATACCGGTTGGCCAGAAAGGCCCGCAATTTTCTCGTCCTCTCGGAGGAAACCCGCGACGCCGTCAGGTTGGCGACACCGCCCGAGGCGAACTGCAGGCGGACGTTGGCCATGTCGATGCGCGGCGAGAGCACGGCGATCCCCGTGGCCCGCACCTCTTCGACCGGGCTCGGATCCATCGCATGGAGGATCTGCAAGTCGTGGATCATGAGATCGAGAATCACGTCCACGTCCAGGCTGCGCGGCGAGAAGACCCCCAGACGCTGCACCTCGATGAAGCGCGGCGGAATGCCCACGCCCAGCAGGGCCTGGACGGCCGGATTGAAGAACTCCACGTGCCCCACGGCCAGCACGCGGTCGCCGGCGGCGGCGAGGAGGCGGTCGGCCTCGGCGAGGCTGGCGGCCAGCGGCTTCTCGATCAGCACGTGCAGGCCACTCGTCAGCAGGGCGCAGCCCATGTCCGCATGGGCCACCGTGGGCGCCGCCACCACCGCCGCCTCGATCTCCCCAGCCAGCTCTTCGAGCCGGGGAAAGACACGCGCTCCGTGCTCGCGAGCCGCCATCTCCGCCGAGGCGGGATTGGGATCGTAGATGCCCACCAACTCGGCGCCGGGCAGCGCGGAGAGCAGGCGGACGTGGTTGCGCCCCATGGCGCCGGTGCCGAAGACGCCGACGCGCAGGGGCTTGGGGTCCGGCGCGGCGCTACTCAGGGTCGCCCCCTCCCCGCGCGCCGCCCCGCGGCATCGATTTATAAACCCCCCGCTGGCTGCTCTCGACGAAGCCGATAAGGTAGTCGACGTCCGGATCGCCCGCCAGCTCGGCCTTGAGGCGCTCCAGGGCGTGGAGGGTGTTCAGCTTCGAGCGCACCAGGATGCGGTAGGCGGCCTCCAGCCGGCGCACCCGGTCGGCGTCGAACCCCTTGCGCTTGAGGCCGATGGAGTTCAAGCCGTAGCAGGCCGGCTTCTGGCCCACGGTCTTGACGAACGGCAGCACGTCCATGGTGGCCACGGTGTAGCCCCCCACGTAGGCGTGGCGGCCCACCCGGCAGAACTGGTGCACGGAGCTGAAGGCGCTGATGTTGGCGTCGTCGTGGACCTCGACGTGCCCGGCCAGGGTGGCGCTGTTGGCGAAGATGACGCGGCTGCCCACCTGGCAGTCGTGCCCGATGTGGGTGTAGGCCATGAACAGGCTGTCGCTGCCCACCCGGGTGACGCCGCCGCCCTTGGCCGTGCCCCGGTGGACGGTGCAGAACTCCCGGAAGACGTTGTGGTCGCCGATCTCCAGGCGGACCTCCTCGCCCTGGAACTTCAGGTCCTGGGGATCGAAGCCGATGGCGGCGCTGGGGTAGATCCTGTTCTCGCGGCCGATGCGGGTGGGACCATAGACGTGCGCTCCGGCGCCCACCTCCGTGCCCTCGCCGATCTCGACGCCGGCGCCGATCACCGCGAAAGGACCGACGCGGACACCCTCGGCGAGACGGGCGGCGGGATCGACCGCGGCGAGGGGGCTGATGCCCTCCATCACCGATCCACCATCGCCGAGGAGATCACGGCCTCGGCCGCGAGCTGGCCGTCCACCATCACCTTGCCGGCCAGCTTGCAGAAGGTGGTGCGCAGGCGGAGCACCTCGACCTCGTAGCGAATCTGGTCGCCGGGGACCACCGGGCGCCGGAACTTGGCCCCTTCGATGCCGGCGAAGAACACCAGCTTGCTGGCGCGGTTCGGCATGTCGCCCAGGAGCAGCAGGCCGCCGGCCTGGGCCATCCCCTCGACGAGCAGCACCCCCGGCACCACCGGCCGGCCCGGAAAGTGGCCGGCGAAGAAGGGCTCGTTGATGGTGACGTTCTTGAGCGCCACGATGCGCTTGCCGGGCTCGACCTCCAGCACGCGGTCCACCAGCAGGAAGGGGTAGCGGTGGGGCAGCACGGACAGGATCCACTCTACGTCCCACTTCGGTGTCTCCAGGGTCTTGGGTGTCTCCGGGTTCGGCTCGCTCAACTCAACCCTCCTCGCCGCTTTCATTGGGTTCGCCGGGCTCCCCGAGCCTCCGCTCCAGGGCCCGCAGGCGCCGGCTCATCTCTTCCAGGCGCGAGATCAGGACGGTCTGGCGCCGCCATTTGCGCATCTCCACCGCTGGGATGCCGGCCACCGCCGTGCCCTTGTCCACCGAGGCCAGGGCCGCCGACTTGGCCGCCACCTGCACCCGGTCTCCGAGCTGGATGTGGCCGGCCACTCCCGCCTGCCCGGCCAGAACCACGCCGTCGCCCAGCCGGGCGCTGCCCGCGATCCCCGCCTGGCCGCAAAGAATACAGTGCTTGCCGACCTGAACGTTGTGACCGACCTGCACGAGATTGTCGATCTTGGTGCCCGCGCCGATGCGGGTCGCTCCCAGCGTGGCGCGGTCGACCGTGGCGTTGGCGCCGATCTCCACGTTCGCCTCGAGCACCACGTGGCCGAGCTGCGGCACCTTGTGATGCGCGCCGCCGTGCGTGGCATAGCCGAAACCGTCCGCCCCCAGCACGACGCCGGCGTGGACGATCGAAGCCTCCCCCACCACGGTGCCGTCATAGAGCACGGCGTGTGGATGGAGCACCGCGCCCTCCCCCACCACGCAGGCCCGGCCGAGGGCGACGAAGGCATGGAGCTGCGCCCGGGCGCCGATGCGGCTCCCCTCGCCGATCACCACGTACGGGCCGACGTGGGCCGTGGGATCCACCTGACAGCCGGGCTCCAGGATCGCCGTTGGGTGAACCCCCGGCTCCCGGACCGCTCCGGGATGAAAGTGAGCCAGCAGCACGGCCAGGGCGTAGCCTGGATCGTCCACCACCAGGAGATCCCTGCCGCCGATGTCGGGTAAAGCGGCCATGGCGGGTGCCACCAGCAGCGCACCGGCGCTGCTGGCCACCGCCTGGACGCGATAGCGGGGACTGGTCAGGAAGGAGAGGTCGGCGGGGCCGGCCTCTTCCAGGGTACGGATCGTCTCGACGGCACGCTCCGGGTCTCCCTCGATCCGGCCTCCCACCAACCCGGCCAGCTCGGCGAGCCGGTAGCCCACGGTGGACTACTTACCCGCGGCCGCAGCGTCCAGCCGCTGGACCACCGAGGCGGTGATGTCCACCGCTTCGTCGGCGTAGATCAGGCCGCTCTCGAACTTGCGGAAGATCAGGGTATAGCCCAGCTCCTTGCCGACCTGGTTGATCACCGGCATCACCTTCTCGTCGATGGAGGCCAGCATGTCGTCGCGCTTCTTGTTGAGCTCGCGGGTGGCGTCGTCCTGGGCGCGGCGCAGGACGATGTCCTTCTCCTCCAGCTGCTTGGAGAGCTCGGCGAGCTTGTCCTGGGCGAGGGAGAGGCGGCCATCGGTGATCTTGGCCTGGAGATCCTTGAGCTCCTGGGCCTTCGCCCGCAGCTCGGTCTCCCGCGCCTCCTGGAGCTTCTTGAGGTCGGCGACGGCCTTCTTGCCCGCCACCGAGGAGAGCAGGATCTTCTCGGTGTCGATGACGGCGATCTTGAGCGGGCCGCCGGCAGCGGGAGCCGCGGCCTGAGCGGCCAGGGGGGCAACCAACGCCAAGCCCAGCAGGCACGAGGCAGCGGCGTGGGAAAAACGAATTCGGAACGACATCACGGGTCTCTCCTATGTCTTTGTCGAACGACTCTTATCGATCAAACGGGTCCAATCAGAAGCTGGTTCCGATACTGAACTGGAAGTTCTGGAAGCTGTCCTGGGGCAGCGGGTCCAGGTTCTTGGCGTAGATGAAGCGCAGCGGCGCACCGAAGACAGGCAACAGCACCCGCAGCTCCACGCCCGCCGTCTTGCGCAAATTCGACAAGTCGAACGACGAGCCCTGACCGTAGACATTGCCTGCGTCGGCGAACAGCAGCAGGCGGAACGGCCCGCCCAATAGGAAATGGTACTCCAAATTGATCTGCGCGAACTTGTCGCCGCCCAGGATGACCCCGGTCGAGTCCGTCAACGGCAGGCCCTTCGAGTCGCGCAGGAAGATGGAGCGGAAGGCATGGCCCCGGATGCTGTTCTCTCCGCCCAGGTAGAAGAGCTCGAGAATCGGGATACAACCCGGGCGGCAGGAGAAGCCGGGCCTCGGGGTTCGGTCACCCAAAGGCTTGATCCAGCCGCCCTCCACGTTGACGGCGAACAGCGTCTTCGTCGGGTAGTTGCTCACCGGCTGGAAGAGGCTGTAGGAGACCTCGGGCCGCCAGAAGTCGTTGTCGCCCCCGAGGAACCCGCCCGCGTACTCGACGGCCAGCGAGCCCTTCTGGCCGCGGGTGGTCTCGAAAGGGTTGTCCCGGCTGTCGAAGGCGAACACCGGCCGCAGCGACGAGTTGTTGATGCGCAGCTTGGTGGTGACCACCTCGCCCGGCTGCGGCTGGCCGGCCGGCGGCGGCGTCTGGCCCGGCAGCAGCGGCGGGATGGTGACGGTCGTCTCGTCGTTGTAGTTGGACCGGTTGTAGCTGAGGCTCACCGAGCTGAACAGCCGGTAGTTGCGGCCGTAGGTCAGCACGGCGCCCCGGCTGTGGCGCAGATAGTTGTCCGACGAGCCCGACAGCAGGTCGTACTGAAGGCTCTGGTTGTAGGCCCGGATGCCGATGCTTTGCGGCTTGTCGAGGAACCAGGGCACCGAGTAGGAGAGGTCGAAGAAGTTCCGCAGCTTGCCGCTCTGGAGCGACAGGCCGACCTGCTCGCCGCGGCCGAGAAAGTTCTTGGTGCTGATGGAGAACTGGCCGAAGAAGCCGTCCAGCTCGCTCCAGCCGCCGCCGAACTGCAGCTCCGTGCGGTCCGACTCGGCGCCCTTGAAGTTCAGGTTGACCTTCTTCTTCTCGGTGTCGGTGTCGATCTCGACCGGGTCCTCCTCGTTGAGCTTGAAGTACCCGAGCTGATTGACCTTGAGCACGCTGTTGCGGATGGCCGCCACGTTCATCAGGCCGCCTTCATAGAGCCGCAGCTCACGGCGCAGCACCTTGTCCTGGGTGCGCTCGTTGCCCGAGAACTCGATGCGCCCGACCTGGAACTGGTCGCCCTCCTTGATGTGGATGACCACGTTGGCCACCCGGCCCGGCCGCTCCACCAGCTCGGGATCGATGCGGGCGAAGATGTAGCCGGTGTTGTGGTAGAGGTCCGAGATCTCCTTGACGCCGTCGTCGATCACCTTGGAGCGCAGCCAGCCGCCGGTCTTGTGCTCGAAGGCCCGCAGCAGCGCCTTGGCGGGGTAGATCTGGTTGCCCTCGAGGGTCACCTCGCCGAACTTCCACCGCTCTCCTTCCTCGATGGGGATGGTGATGAACATCCGGCGGTTCTGATCCTTGATCTTGACCGCCGTGGGGTTCATCGCCCGGACGTCGACCTTGGGATCGCCGATGACGACGTTCTTGTAGCCGACGGTCTTGTACAGGTCGCGGACCTTGTCGAGGTCCTCCTGGAGCTTGGCCGGGTCGTAGATGTCCTTCTTGGAGATCTTGCTGATGAGGTTGCTTTCCTTCGTCTTCTTCATCGAGAAGCGCAGCCGCAGATCGCTGAACACCGTGTTGCCCTCGAACTTGATGTCCGAGATGCGGACGCGGTTGCCCTCGTCGACGGTGAAGACGATCTTCTTCTCGTTCGGCCCGACGTCGGTGATGGCGTACTGGGCGTTGGCGAAGCGGTAGCCCTTCTCGGCATAGAGCTGCTCGATGAGCGACTTGACCCGCTGCAGCTCACCCAGCGAGATCGGCTCGCCCTCGCGCACCCGGACGCGCTGGGTGGTCATCTTGTCCTGAAGGTCCGTCTTCGAGATGCGCTTGAGCCCCTCGTAGTCGATCGACTTCAGGAGCGGCCGCTCGGCGATCGTGATGACCAGCCGCACGCCCGCCGGCGTCGGCACGCTCTCCACCTCGACGTTGTCCACCAGGTTGCGGTCCCAGAGCTGCTTGACGTTCTTGTTGAGAGCATCCTCGTCGAGCGGCTGCCCCGGCTGCAGGCCGAGGTAGTAGCGGAGAGTCTCCTCGGTCAGGGTCTTGAGGCCCTTGAACTCGATCGCCTCGATGGTGCGGCCGTTGACCGGCGCCTTAGGCGCCTGCGGGGGTTGTGGCGCCTGGGGAGCCTGCGCGCGAGCGGAGTAACCGCCCGAGAGCAGCGATGGCAGTAGCAGCACCACCAAGAGGCGGCGCACAACCTGCCAGCGGCGCGATCCACGCCGGTCCACGATGAGTACAGGCATCGTTCGTCCTTTCCTGGTCCCGGCGGCTTGAAGCCGCCGGGAGAAACTGCTGCTCTTTGCTGGGGGCCGCCGGCCGGCGGTTCAGCGCCTTGGAATGACGATCTCCTGGGCGCCGGCTTGGAACGTCAGCTCACCGCCCTCCAAATCCACGTCGATCCGATCGATGGCCTCACCGCCATGCTGATTGATGAGGATGTCCGAAACCTTGTCCTGAATGTGCCGCTGAATGGCGCGGCGCAAGGGCCGCGCGCCCGTCGAGGGCTCCACACCCGCCCGCGCCAGGAGCCACTCCTTGGCCGCGTCGGAGATCTCCACCTTCAGGCCCCGCTCCGCGAGCGTCAGGTTGACGTCCTCGACGAGGATGTCGACGATCGCCCGCAGGTCGCGCTCGGCCAGCGGATTGAAGACGATCACCTCGTCGATGCGGTTGATGAACTCGGGGCTGAAGGTGCGCCGCAGCTCGCCCAGGATCTCCTCTTCGAGGCGCTGGAAGCTCGCGTCCTCGCTGCCCTCGCCGAAGCCCATGCGGCCGCCGCGAAGCACCAGCTTGCTGCCGATGTTCGAGGTCATCAGCACCAGGGTGTTGCGGAAGTCCACCTGGTTGCCGTAGGCGTCCGTGAGCTGGCCGTCCTCCAGGATCTGGAGGAGCAGGTTGGCGACGTCGGGATGCGCCTTCTCGATCTCGTCGAACAGGATCAGCGAGTAGGGCTGGCGACGCACGCGCTCGGTGAGCTGGCCGCCCTCCTCGTGCCCGACGTAGCCGGGGGGCGAGCCGATGAGCTTGGAGACCGCGTGCTTCTCCATGTACTCGGACATGTCGAAACGTACCAGGGCGCGCTGGTTGCCGAACAGGAACTCCGAGAGCTGGCGGGCGACCTCGGTCTTGCCGACGCCCGAGGGGCCCAGGAAGATGAACGAGCCCACCGGCCGCTGCGGGTTGGAAACGCCCAGGCGGGAACGGCGGATCGCCCGGCTGATGGCGCTGATGGCGCGGTCCTGGCCGACGACCCGGTGCTTGAGGATCTCCTCCATCTGGAGCAGCCTCGCGGCCTCCTCGCTCTGCAGCGCGGCGGTGGGAATGCCCGTCCACGACGAGATGACCTCCTCGATGTCGTGCCTCGTCACCTCCAGCACGCCCGTCTCGTCCGCCGCCACGCTCATGCGCTCCAGGTCCTCGCGCAGCTCGATCTCCCGCTCCCGCAGGTAGACGGCGCGCTCGAAATCCTTGTCGGAGATGGCGACCTTCATCTCCTTGACCACTTGACGGATCTCCTGCTCCAGGCGGCGCAGGTTCTGGGTATCGCGTACCCGGCGCAGCTTCACCCGGGCGCCGGCCTCGTCGATGACGTCGATGGCCTTGTCCGGCAGATGGCGGTCCGGAATGTAACGGCTCGACTGGTAGATCGCCGTGCGCAGGGCCTCGGCGCGATAGCGCACCTTGTGGAACGACTCGTAACGGTCCTTGACCCCCTCGAGGATCTCCTGGGTCTGCTCCGGCGTCGGCGGGTTGACCTGGATGGCCTGGAATCTCCGCAGCAGCGAGCGGTCCTTCTCGATGTACTTGCGATACTCCTTGAGTGTCGTCGCGCCGATGCAGGAGATCTCGCCGCGCGACAGGGCCGGCTTCAGGATGTTGGCGGCGTCCAGCGAGCCCTCGGCCGAGCCGGCGCCGATGAGCGAGTGGATCTCGTCGATGAAGACGATGAGCTCGCGGCTCTCCTTGAGCTCCTTGAGGATGCCTTTCAACCGCTCCTCGAACTGGCCGCGATACTTGGTGCCGGCGACGATGAGCGACAAGTCGAGCGCCATGATCCGCTTGTTGGCCAGGAAGATCGGCACCCGGCCCTCGACGATGCGTTGCGCCAGGCCCTCGACGATGGCGGTCTTGCCGACGCCCGGCTCGCCGAGCAGGATGGGGTTGTTCTTGGTGCGGCGGGAGAGGATCTGAATGATGCGGTCGACTTCTTCGTCGCGGCCGATGAGGGGATCGAACGACTGCTCGGTGGCGAGAGCGGTCAGGTCGCGGCCGTACTCGGAGAGGAACGGCAGCTCCTTCTTCTGCTGTGAAGCCTCGCGTTCCTTGGCGATGGCGAGCACCTCCTCGCGCACCGTGTAGACGTCGAACCCGTGCTGGGCCAGGATGCGCATGGCCGTGCACCCCTCCACTCGCAGGATGCCGATCAGCAGGTGCTCGGAGCCGACGGTCGCATGGAGCATGCTCTCGGCTTCGTGCGAGGCGTAGGCAAGGATTTTCTTGGATTCTTCGGAGAGGGGTAGCTCAGCGGTTGATGAAATGCGTTCTACGAAGATGCGCTCGCCTTCGATCTCGCGCCGGATGTCCTCGGGTTTGACCTGGAAGCGTCTGAAGATCTCGCTGACCGTCTCCTCACCCTCGCGCAGAATCCCCAGCAGAATGTGCTCCGACTCGATGACCCGGCTGCCCAGCTTGCTGGCTTCGTAGCGGGCGAAAAACAGTGCTCGGCGGGCCTTCTCGTTGTACTTCTCAAACATTGGGTTCGACCTTTCCTCAAGTCGTCTATGCGCTACACGCCACCCGTATCGAGGTGATCTGGAGCGCCCATCGTCCTCTGCAATCGTTCGGATTCTAGCACGCTGGCCCCCCTGACGATCTGTAGAGCGCTAGGCTGCTCCATTCCCTTCTCAGACTCCGTGTCTCCGGCCCATACCGTCGCTCACTGCAAATCTCTCGCCCGGTCTCGGGACGCTTGCCAGGCTGCCCGGCGCCGGCCGTTCCGCGCCCCCCCCGCCCAAGGCCCTCACCCCCTAACCCCCTCTCCCGTCCCGGGAGAGGGGGAAGGCATGCGAGGCCGTTTCGTGTCGCCCTCCCTCTTCTCCCGGTGTGGGGGGGTGGGAGGGGGCGGGAGAAGAGGGCCGGGGTGATGAGGGGTCTTTCCGGCTGGGAGGCTCCGGTCGTTTCAGCACGGAACCCGGTCGTTCTGGCTCGCCAGGAAGTGCCAGAAACGCGGGCCGTTCCTAACCGGGGGACGAGCTGTCCGCTTTTCAATACGGCTGTAGCACTCCCCCATCCAGTCGCAGGATGCGGGTGCAGCGCTGGGCGATCTCGGGATTGTGGGTGACGAGGATGCCGGTCGTGCGGTGGCGGGCCTGGAGGTCGAGCAGCAGCTGGAAGACGGCGTCGCCGCTCGCCGGATCGAGGTTGCCCGTCGGCTCGTCGGCCAGCAGCAGGGGCGGCTCCAGCGCCAGCGCCCGGCAGAGGGCCACCCGCTGGCGCTCGCCGCCGGAGAGCTGATTGGGGAAGTGCTCCAGCCGCTCGGCGAGGCCCACCTCCCCCAGCAGCCGGCGGGCGTTCTCCAGCACCTGGCGCGGCTCCAGGCCGGCGATCCGGCCCGGCAGCATCACGTTTTCGAGCGCCGTGAAATCCGGCAGGAGCTGGTGGAACTGGAAGACGAAGCCCAGCGTGCGGTTGCGGAAGGCGGCGATCCTCGCTCCCGAGAGAGCGGCGAGCGACTGGCCGCCGATCTCCACCGTGCCAGTGTCCGGCCGGTCGAGCGCTCCCAGCAGGTGCAGCAGGGTCGACTTCCCCGACCCCGATGGGCCGACGATGGCGACCATCTCCCCCGCCTCCACAGTCAGATCAATCCTCCGCAGCACCTCCACCCGCCGGACACCGTCCTGGTAGGTCTTGGTGACACCTCTGGCTCGCACGGAGACGCTCACCGCCGTAGCGCCTCCACGGGATCGAGGGCCGCGGCCCGCTGCGCGGCGTAGAAGGACGAGGCGAGGGCGAGCGCGAAGGTCAGCAGCAGCACCACGATCAGGTCCTGCGGCTCGACGCGGAAAGGCACGTAATCGAGGAAGTAGACCCGGCCCGGCACCGGCAACAGCTTGTAGCGGTTCGCCACCCAGGCGAGGCCCACCCCCAGCACCGTTCCCACCAGCATGCCGAAGCCGGCCACCAGGCCGCCGAGGAGCACGAAGGCCTGGCGCAGGGCCGCCGGGGTCGCGCCCAGGGTGCCCAGCATACCGATCTCCGGGCGCTTGCTGGAGATGATGAGCGCGAGGTCCGCCACCAGCGCCAGCGAGGCCACCAGCACGATGAGGGAGACGGAGACGAACATCATCAGCTTCTCCAGGCGCAGGGCGAAGAGCAGCGGCCGGTTGAGGTCCTTCCAGGTGCGCACCGTGCTTCCCTTCGGCAGCACGGCGGGCAGGCGGGAGGCCACGTCCAGCGCGGCGTCGAGATCTCCCGCTTCCACGTCGAGCCGGCGGTCGGTGTTGCCCAGCAGGGTCTCGGCGACGGAGCGAGGCAGGGCGGCGCGCTGCCGCTCCTCCTGGGTACGCCCGCTCTCGTAGGTGCCGGCGAGGACGATACTGCGCACGCGCGGCTGGGGTCCCAGCGGCGTCAGCGTCGGTTTCGGGGAGACGAGATCCAGCGCCTGCCCCGGCTTCAGGCCCCAGCGGGCGGCGAGGGAGGCGGGCACGTAGAGGCCCTCGGCCTTGCCGGCCGCGCCGGGGAAGGAGCGCGGCACGAGGCCGTCGAACCCCACCATCTCCACCGGCTGCACCTTCCCCTGATCCACCAGCCAGCCGCCGCCCCGCACCTGGATCTGCGCCGAGGTCACCCCGGCGACCTTGACGACGTCACCGCGCGCCGCTTGGGCATCGGCGCCGGAGGGCAGCTCGACCTCGATCTGTGGCGTACGGCTGAGGATCTCGGTGCGCAGGGCCGTCTGGAATCCCGAGATCACCGCCAGCGCCAGGATGAGCACCGCGACCCCCAGCGCCAAACCTCCGGCAGCCACGGCCGAAAGAAAGCTGGCGAAAGCGTCCCGCCGGGTGCTGCGCAAGTAGCGCAGGGCGATCACCGCGGGGAACGGGAGGTTGCGCAGGAGAAGGGACGTCACCTAGCCGCCCGGCTCCGCCTCGGGACGCATCAGCGGGAAGAGGATCACGTCGCGGATCGACTGCCGGTCGGCCATCAGCATCGTCAGCCGGTCGATGCCGATGCCGATGCCGGCCGCCGGCGGCATGGCATGCTCCAGGGCCCGCACGTAGTCGGCGTCAAAAGGATGGGCCTCGACGTCGCCGCCCGTCTCCCGCGCCACCAACTGCTGGCGGAAACGCTCGGCCTGCACGTCCGGATCGTTGAGCTCCGAAAAGCCGTTGGCGATCTCGGAGCCGCCGATATACAGCTCGAAGCGCTCGGTGACGCGGGGATCGTCCTCCCGCTGCTTGGAGAGCGGCGAGACGTCCGTGGGGTGGTCGGTGATGAAGGTCGGATTGAACAGGTGACTCTCCACCGTGTGCTCGAAAAGCCCCATGAGGAGATGGCCCCAGGTGCCGCCCTTCGGGATCTCCAGTCCTCGCTCCCCGAGCACTGTGAACACCGACTCCGCCGTCTCGAGCTGCTCGGCCGGAATCCCCGCGAAGTGGGTGATCGCCTCGCGCATCGTGTACCGCGCCCAAGGCCGGGCGAGCTCCACCGCCTTGCCTTCCCAGGTCAGGCTCTCCTTGCCCTGGAGACGGCAGGCGGTGGCCGCGAGCCCGGTGAGCAGCTCCTCGGTGAGGTCCATCATCTGCCGGTAGTCGGCGTAGGCCCAGTAGAACTCCAGCATCGTGAACTCGGGGTTGTGCCGGGTGGAGATCCCCTCGTTGCGGAAGTTGCGGTTGATCTCGTAGACGCGGGGGATCCCTCCCACCAGCAGCCGCTTGAGGAACAGCTCGGGCGCGATGCGAAGGTAGAGATCCATGTCCAGGGCGTTGTGGTGGGTCTTGAACGGCCGCGCCGCCGCGCCGCCCGGGATGACCTGCATCATGGGGGTTTCGACTTCGAGGAAGCCGCGGCTGTCGAGGAACTCGCGAATCCCCTTCACCAATGCGGCCCGCACCTCGAACACTTGGCGCGACTCGACGTTGGTGGCGAGGTCGAGGTACCGCTGGCGGTAGCGGGTCTCGATGTCGGCGAGGCCGTGCCACTTCTCCGGCAAGGGGCGCAGGGCCTTGGCGAGCATCGTCAGGCCGTCCACCATCAGCGACAGCTCGCCCGTGCGGGTGCGGATCAGCTTGCCCTCGGCGCCCACGACGTCGCCGAGGTCCAGGTTGTCGAGCACCAGCTGGCCCGGCTCCGGCAGGTTGTCCCGCCGAATGAAGAGCTGCAGCTTCTCCTTGCCGTCGTGGATGTCGGAGAAAGTGAGCTTCCCCTGGCGGCGGATGGAGAGCACCCGCCCGGGCACCCGCAGCCGCAGGCCGGCGGCCTCCAGCTCCTCGGCCGTCTTCTCACCGTGAGCCGCCCGGATGCCGGTGGGCTCCAGGTCCCAATCGAAGCGGTGGGGGTAGGTGGATTGCCCCGCATCCGCCAGCCGCTGGCGCTTGTCGCGCCGGTTTTGAATCTGATCGTCGAGCTCGGACATAAGATTTCGGATTCCCCTCCACACTTCCCTGCCGGCGGCGACAAGAGGGCATAGCCTATCCGAGAAAGGCGGAGAGATTGAAGGAGGGGGGCGGCCGGCCTCCTCGGAGACCGGTCGCGGGCGAGGTAGGCTCCTACGGGGCGCAGTGGATGAAATCGCACTTGCACCTGGAGGTGCAGTAAGGAACGTCTCTGCAGATCAGGTTCCAGCCGCAGGGGTAGCATTGGGAGTCGCAGTCTTCAGTGCACCAGGTATCCGGGCACGCCGGGCAGGCCGGTGAGCACCAGGTGGTGACACCATCGCAGGTGACGTGCCCTTGCTCCGAGTTGCAGTTGCGATCCGCGGCCGAGCAGCTGGAGACACTGGTGTTGCTGCTGCAATTGACGGTGACGCCACCACCGCAGTTCGCCGAAGCGGTGCAGAGGGACTTCGGCTGGATGGCGGGCCGCCTGGCCGCATCCACTGGGGCCGGAGCCCCCACCTGGACGGCGAGGGAGGCGACGAACGCCTGATCCGAGAGGTTCAGCGCCGGCGCGGCGGGCGACGGGCCCGGCGCCGCCAGGGCCGGAGCCAACGACAGAGTGAGAGCTACCAGGGACAGAGAGAGCCTGAAAACCGCCTTCTTCATAACCATCTCCTTTCTGAGAGTGAAGCTCGTTCACGACACTAAGCAAGTGGTCCCAGAATAAAAGGGTGCCGATCAAGGGCTGAGGCGAGCCGCCGGGCCGATTTCATCAGGGAGAATGGAAGGAGGAGGAAGCGGCCGGCCCCCGAAGGGACCGGCCAGGGGCGGACGTCTCTCCCGCGGTTAGCCGCAGGTGCAGGTGCCGGCGCAGGGGTTGTGGTTCTGGCAGTCGAAGATCACGTTGTTGCTGCCGCAGAAGTTCTTGCAGGCCTGCAGGAGCTCCGGGCAGGTGGCGCACTTGTCGGCGCGGGCCGGCGACGGCATTAGGGCTGTGAGGGCGAGCAGGCCGAGAGCGCATGCGAGCTTGAGGAGCGGTTTCTTCATAGGATGTCTCTCCTTGTTGGGACCGGTCCCGCGCCGAGCGGGAACGGGAGCCGGCCTGGCAATGGCGGCTCACTGATAGGATACCCGGCATGGAAGACGAGAACGAGTTGGAGGGACTGATCCACCACGCCCCGGAGGACAGTCCGGACGGCTTGGAGACCCTGATCGAGCAGCACAAGTCGGCCGTCGAGCGGTTCGACCTACTCGGCTGGCCCCGGCCCGAGGTGACGGTGGTCTCGGGCTCAGGGCTCGGAGTCGACCTCGGGGAGAGGACGCACGGGCCGGTGCAGCTCGACTTCCTCCTCCCCTTCCCCGCTCATTCGGTCGAAGGGCACCAGCACGCCGTCGAGATGTTCGAGCCGGTGCCGGGCCGCCACGTCCTCTATTACCGCGGCCGGCTCCACTCCTACCAGGGCTACAGCGCCAACGACACGGTCTTCCCCATCCGTCTCGCCGCCCTGCTGGGCTCGAAGGTGCTGCTGATGACCAATGCCACCGGCGGCCTTCAGCCCCACCACCGGGCCGGCGACCTGGTGCTCATCAACGATCAGGTGAACCTCACGGGGCTCAATCCCCTGCGCGGCCAGATCCCTCCGGAGTGGGGACCCCGCTTTCCGGACATGACGGCCGCCTACGACCCCGCCCTGCGCTCGCTCACGCTGCGGGTGGCCGCCGAGCTCGGCGTTTCCTTGAGCCAGGGGGTCTACATGGGCCTCGCCGGCCCCAGCTACGAGACGCCCGCCGAGGTGAGGATGCTCCGCCTCCTGGGCGGCGACGTGGCGGGCATGTCCACCGTCCTGGAGATCATCGCCGCCCACCCGATGGGCGTGCGCTGCCTCTGCATCTCCATGGTGAGCAACCCCGGGGCCGGCATGACCTCCGAGCCGGTGAAGCACGAGGACGTCCTCGCCGCGGGCCAGGGCGCCGCGGCGAAGCTCAAGCTGCTGCTGGGAGCGCTGCTGCGCCATCCCGAGCTGGTGTGACCCGGGCCAATCCGCCTCTCCACCTTCCGGCGCCGCGCAATCGGCCCCGCCCACCTGGACCTCCTCCCAACGTAGAGACGCCCCGCGGGGAACCCCGCGGGGCGTCTCCGGAGCGGCGCCGACCTTCCGCGCCGTCAGGCTACTTCATGAATTTGTCCAGATCATAGGGTCTCGCGAGGCCTCGCGTGCCAGCGCAGTCACAGCCATCGGGCTTGATAATCTTTTTGCTGAATCTCTTGATAATTGGCTTGGGCATGTCTTTGGGTTTTGTGAACCCGTTGGGTAAAGCCGCAAGCATCAGATAATGAAACCTGAAATCTTCATCGGGGTCGTCGATCTGCCGCTCAGGACCCGTCGCAAAGCAGGTATGGGAAAGCGTGAGATCGGCTGTCGCGCCCGTCGTCGCGATCTTGTAAGTGGCCCGCGGGGTCACCGAGTCGCTCAACGGCAGGATAATGAGGCTCGCCGACTCAACGTTGGGAACCACCATCACAAAGGTCTCGGCAAAGTCGACCGTCGTGGCCTTTCTACTATTCAGGCTGTTGGCGGGGAGCTCCAGCTGTGGCGGCCGGGTACTGGGGTTGAGCACAAAGGTGCTCCCCCCGCCAATCAAGAACTGAGCTCTGACAGTCGAAGGCGGGGCTGGCGCCACGATCGCGGGATTTTTATCCGCCGAGCTCCCAATAATGCCTTCCAAAGGGAGGGTACCTTTCAACGGCCTTGGGCCTCCCACCACCGCGTCCTCGAACTCGAAGTCGGCCGTAGCCGGGGTGAACTGGATGAAAGCCCGCTGCCCATCGAGTGCGACTCCGTCCAAGTCGGCGTCGACCAGTTCGGTCGTCTTTCCCGCGGAAATCTTACCCGTATGCCCCACTGCCTTCGGCAGGACAACGCAGAGGCGGACCTGCATGTTTATGTTCTCGTTCGGTACGTAGTGAAGAAGCCCCTCGAATTCCAGATACAGCGTAAAGCTCATCCTGCCTCCCGGGAATCATCTTCCCACTATAATCTCAAACGAGCTCCATGCTCGAAGATTTCTTGGGTCGGAGCTTGCGGCCACTTGCATTTCTCGAAGGGCATGGACCGCCGGTGTGCCACCGGCGACACTTCGATAGAATTCTGGCAACAGGCCCGCGTTCTCCCTGTCGTGAACGTTCCACAGAGTCCCTACAACCTCCGGCACTCCCGCTTGCAGGAAAGGTCGGGCAATACCCACCAGCCCTGAAGCCCTCGCCGACCGGACACCGATCGACGAGCAGGCCGACAGCACCACCAGCCGGAGCCGACGAAACTCCTTCAGCCGAATCTCTTTGCCCAGGAGCACTCCCGCATCCGGAGGTTGCTCCGACGGCGCCAAGACGAGATAGGACTGCGAGGGAAGGCTCAAGTTCGACACCGCGTGGCCGGCAAACACGAAGGCGTCGAACTGATCGAGCCGTTCCAGGATCTGTGACTTGGTTCCCTGCCTTTCAGTCAGAACCTCAGAATCTCCAAAACTGCGTTGTGCCGCCAGGACCTCGGCTTTGGCGTCAGGCAGATCGCCAAGGCCAGGAAAGATATTGCGATCAAACGTTGGATTTCCCACGAGCAGGACCGTGCCGATACCCTTGCTCCCCACAGGAGGTCGCTCGCGCGCCCTCAGTAGATCCTTGAGACTGGGAGAGACCGCCAGAGGGTGGTCCTGGACGAAGTAGCGATTCGCTCGCCGGTTCCATAGCGCCGCGAAGGGAACTTTGTTCAAGGATTTGTCAGGAACAAAATAGATAATCTGATCCTGGGGCAGGCCGCCTATCGACGGTGGAATCAGGAGATCGTAGAGCTGCGCCGAGAGCCTCGCGACGCCTTCGTCATCGGATGCCTCCTGGAGAGCCTTTACGAAGCTCTCGATGAGGAAGTCCACGTCTGAGCCACGTAGCTTCTTTTCAAAACACCGGCAGCCATGCCGGTCAATGACCCAGGTCAACAATCGATCCTTGAGCAGAGCATACTCGACGACGATCCCGTCCTGAGGCAACCGATCGAGAAGAAGGTCAGCCTTCCCCTGGATTGCAAAGAGATTGCGAGCCCGTTCAAGCACTTGGAGAGATCCCAGGCAATTCCGGTAATGCTCCCACTGGAACCGGATCATCTGGTCATAGGCGCTATCGATTGAATCCGCGTAGGAGAGAAGGAGATCCTCGTCGCTGACCTTCGTCGCGGGGTCTTCCAGGATGTTCAGTGCGATTTCGAGATCCGCTTCGGCCTCCTGATCCGATCCCAAGGCCTGATAGGCCTTGGCACGAACAAGTGAAGTGTAGGCCACGGCGGCGAAGGCGTTGAGCGCTCTGTACTCTTCGATTGCCTTCGCCAGCGACTCAATGGCTCGTCGAGGATCGCGAGACATCCAGGCCTCGCCTTCTGTCCAGAGCAGATCGGCCAGAAGCTTGCGGCTCGTGGAGTCTTGAGGCGCCCTGGTTTCCACCCGCTTCGCCCGGTCTATCTCGGCGAGGGCTTCATCGCTTCGCTGCAAGGCGGCGAGAACCTTGGCCCGGGCCTTATGTAGCTCGGCGAGGCGAACGGGATCTCGCGTTTCCCTTGCCACCCGAAGGGCTTCATCCAGCATGAAGAGACCTGCCTCTGGAAAGCCCTCCTCGACCGCGTCCGTAGAGGTCGCCGTCAGCAGAACGTGCCGGCGGAACACGGTGGGAAGAGTTGACAGCGCTTCAAGCGCGGAGTAAGCGTATCGCCAGCCGCTCTCTCGCTGCCCCAGAAGAAAGAGGCTTTCGCTGATCAGGAAACGGGCTGCGCCAAGGTTTTCCGCATCGCCAGCCCTCTGGTACGCATCCTCCGTGGCCTTGGCGAGGCTCAGAGTCTCCATGGGACGCCCTTGGTGTGCGGAAACCCAGGCCCAACCCCACTGTGTCCAACCAAGCAAGGCAAAGGATCCTCGCGTCGCCGGATTCGCCAGGATCGCCTGGTAGACTTTGGTGGCCTCGCCGTATCTTCCCTCATAGGCCTGGCAACGCGCCAAACCACACGACGCCCATTGCTCGACAGGGCTACCGCTCTTGACCAGGGCTTTTTGGGCGGCCGCGAAGTGGATCGCAGCCTCCCCGGTTCGAAGGGGACGGTAAGCGCTCATCGCCTCCCTGAATTCGCGATATCCCGTGGCCAGCGCCTTCATGCGGGCGGGATCTTCCAGAGCCTTCTCAATGGCAGCCAGGGAGAGGCGAACCGTCTCATCGCCGTTGACCGATCTCAAAGCCTCCCCGACTCCGGAAACGATCCGCAGCCGGCGATCCGCTGCCTCTCCGTCGCCAGCTTGCACGGCATCGCCCCAGCCTCCCAAAGCGGTTTCGAGAGCGTACTCACGCGCGGATTGTGGCGAGACCTTGACGAGGCGAAGGAGAAGGTCTCGGTCACCCCGAAGCGCGGCCCCTTCGAGCTCGGGTATCAGAGAGCTCCACTGATCGGTCGCCGAGGGGCGAGCCAGCTCTTTGAGGTGGCCCTCAGCCTCTCGGTCCCAGTAGGACCCCTCATTCAAGGCCAGGAAGTCATTCCACGACTCCCGCGCCAGGCGTGTCAGGTGGAGGCGCTCCAGCGTCAGAGCGAGATTGAAGCGAGCCTCGGGAAGAGACGGATCGGCGGCGCGGGCTTTCGCCACAACGTCGAGAGCCCGCACCAGATCCTCGGGATGGCCGGTCTTGTGCGCCCGAATGAAATAGGCGGCGGCAAGATCGTTGAGCCGCCGGGCATCCTGGGGTCTCTCGGCGACCGCCCGCTCCAGCTCTCCGAGCGGAGTGTCGCCCCCATCAAACCTGCGGGGAGCCACCACGAGGTGGCCGCCCAATCCCTCGACAGAGCGCGAAATTCCGCGTTCCGGACCGGAGACATCCTTTCGACAGGCGGTCAGCGCAATCCAGAGGATCCCCAGGGAAAGCGCTGCCAGGTATCGAGCTCGGCTCATCGGCTCAAGGGGTGCCTTGGCTCCAACGTTGTCGGTCTTCGCTAGGAGCGATGAGACTACCACGCCACGCCTCAAAGTGAGGGTGGGATCGCTCGGAAGGAGTGAGGGCCGGCCTCCGCAGGCACCGCATTCGCGCCGAAGGCGTCGAGATCGAAAGACATGGGTTTGCCTCCGGAGCCTGCGCAGTTGCACCCACCCGCCGAGAGGGACAGAAGAGTGAAGGTGCCAGAAATTTTCGTGCTGGCTGCCATCGCTTTGAAAGGACCCTGTGCCGCCACTCGGCCAACAGGGGACTCAGGAGGAAGAAAGATGACTCTCGGCACGGGAGTGAGCGGGGTCCGCGCTGCCCCTACGGCTTCCGGCCGAGCGGGGTTGAGAAGTCTGTAGTGGAATTTGAAGTCGTCATCATTCGTCAGGTGGGCACCTGGACTCATCATCTGAGTACAAAGATAGGAGAGCAGAATGCCCGCTTCGCCATCGCCGTCGTCATAGATGTCATAGGCTACCTCCTGGCCCGGAGAGCTCGACAAGGGTGAAGTGACGAGTTGAGCCGACTCGACGCCGGCGATTGTCATGAACGTGCGTGGCGCGATTTCGATCGTCTTCTGATGCCCGGTCAGAGTACCGGGTAACTCAAGCTTGGCGGCTCCGTTCGGCATATCCAACGCAAAGCTCCCTTCCTCAACCAGTATCTGAGCCCTGACTCCAACCGCTGCCGACGCGCTGCCGCTCACTACCACTGGATTGGTCTCGTTCGCTCTTCGACCAGCAATCAGCTCGAACGGGATCACACCCTTGATCCTGCCGTCGATCATCGGCGCTTGGTAGTTCAAGGGTCCACGCCTCGTCGCCTTGCTGGACTTCTTTACTCGCAAAGAAACCCGCATGTTGTCGAAGCTGATCTCGTCGGTGACCGGCGCACCCTTGAGTTGTAGCCGGCCGGTTTGGAGGGCGGAAATTCGCGCGTTGTGGCTGGGAGCGTTCGGCAGAACAATGCAAAGCCGGACGTCTTTGCTCTGATCCTGATTGGGAATGAAATCCAACAATCCGCTGAATGCGACGTGCAGCTTGAAGCTCATCGGGAATCCTCCGTTTCTCTCTTTGCCCCTTAGACGGACCTCGCGCTGGCTTTCCCCAAGGCAAGGCCCTGCCGGATCAGGTGATCCAGCGAAGGTCAGGAAGGTTCTGAGAGGTACGCGCACACAGGCGCGGAGCTGAAGAGACCCGGACTGATAGGGGAAGGTGGGGCCTTCCCCTACTCCCGCTCCCCACCCTCCGGAGCCCGTCCGAAGTTTCCAGGCATCTCGGCCGCCACGTAGGTGATGGCCAGCCAGGAGGCGACGTTCTGGTCCAGATCCTTGGGGTCGATCTTGTCCAGGGTGTCGTTCGACGTGTGGTGGTAGTCGAAATAGAGGCTGGCGTCCTGCGTCAGGGAGAGGATGGGAACGCGGGCGGCACCGAGGGCGCCGATGTCGGAGCCTCCTCCGGACTCGTTGTTCCCCTGCTCCACCTCCAGCAGGCGCGCCAAGTCGGCGACCAGAGGGAGGGCTGCGGGATCGACGTGCGAGGCGATCTTCCAGACGCGTCCGGCTCCCAGATCGGCTTCGGTCGCCATGACGTGATGGGCGATCTCCCCCTTGTGCGCCTCGGCGTAGGCCTTGGCTCCCGAGGTGCCGAACTCCTCGTTGGCGTAGAGGACGACGCGGACCGTCCGCCGCGTCTTCTGGGGCAGTTGCCCGATCAGCCTAGCCGTCTCGGTGACGATGGCTACTCCCGCGCCGTCGTCGATGGCTCCGGTCCCCAGGTCCCAGGAGTCGAGATGGGCGGCCAGGAGGACGATCTCCTCCGGCTTCTCGCGGCCGGGAATCTCCCCCACCACGCTCGCCGTCTCGACGTCGGGCAAGACATGGGCTCCCAGTTTCAGGCGGAAGGTCACCGGCTTGCCGCTGGCGAGCTGGGCGGCCAGCAGCTCGGCGTCGGGCACCGAGAGGGCCGCGGCCGGGATCTTCGCAACCCCGTCCTGGTAGCGCATGGCGCCGGTGTGGGGTGTGCGGTTGTGATCCGTGCCGATGGAGCGGATGACCACGGCCACCGCTCCCAGCTTCGCCGCCCGGGAGGCCCCGGCTCCCCGGACGGGCACCGCCTTGCCATAGCCCAAACCGTCGCGGCTCCACTCCATCTGGACATCGTAGAAGACGATCTTGCCCTTCACCTGGGCGGGGTCCAGCTTGTCCACGGCTTCGAGGGAAGATACTCCGATCACCGGCGCCTCGATCCCGCCTTCCGGGGTGCCGACGCTGCCGCCGAGCGCCGCGAGGTGGACGGGCTGCGGGTACGGGGTAAGGATTTCCCCCGACTCCTCGCCGCGCACCCAGTGGGGCACCGTGGCCTTCTCGGGGTGGACGTTGCTGAATCCGAGATCCTTGAGCGTCCGCAGTCCCCAGACCACGGCGGCGTCATAGGCCTGGGAGCCGGCGGGGCGGGGCCCCACCTCGACGGTGAGCGAGCGGACGATGTCGAGCGCCTTGGTGCCCTGGAGCGCCTGGCGGCGCAGGGTGGAGGCCGTCTCGCGGACCGCTGAGGGAATGGCAGGAGTGAGAACCTGGGCCGCCGCGAGCGACGGGCCCAGGACCAGGACGGACAACAGCGAGCCGGTGGCCAGCGGCCACCGAAAGGAAACGGGACCGCTCATGCTCGGGCTCCTTCTTCAGGCAGCGGCCGCGATGGGCAGCCGGTTCGTTTGCCGCAGGGTCTGCTTCCACTCCCGGAGCGACTCCTCCAGGGCGTGGTAGGTCAGGCCGAGGCGGGTTTCCAGAGGCAGATTCTCCTGATCGGCCGGCACCGGCCTCGGCTTGCTCCGCCGCTGCAAGGAAAGCAGGTCGTGCAGCCTCTCCTGAAGCTTGGCGTAGGCCTCGTGGAGCTGCTCCTCGTGCTGCTCGCGGAAGTCGTGCACCACCCGCTGCAGCCGCTCTTTGGCGGTCTCGAACTGCACCTCGATCTTGGCCTTGAGCACCGCGGCGTCGGGAGCGCGCCGTAGATCCGTGGCGAGCCCGACGCGGGAGAGGCCCCAGATCATCCACTTGGCGGGGTCGAACTGCCAGACCTTCACACCGTTGCGGTAGTCGAACGGAAAGCTGTGGTGGTAGTTGTGGTAGCCCTCGCCGAAGGCCAGGACGGCCATGATCGGGCTGTCGCGAGCACTGTGCTCCGTGCTGTAGGGCTGCCGGCCCACCATGTGGCAGAGGCTGTTGATGAAGAAGGTGCCATGATGGCTGACGACCACCCGGAAGATGGCGCCGATGATCAGGCAGCCCAGAACGCGGCCGGTGAGCAGGCCGACGATCAGCGGGATGCCGAAGGCGACGCCCATGCCGATCCACTTGTAGTACTTGTCCTGCCAGACGACCAGGGGGTCTTCCCTCAGATCGCGGACGACGCTCGGGTTCGGCTTCTCGGCTTCGAAGAAGATCCAGCCGATGTGCGCCCACCAGAAGCCCTTCTGAATGTTGTAGGGATCGCGCTCCTCGTCGACGTGCGAATGGTGCACCCGGTGATCCGCGGCCCAGCTGAGGACCGAGTTCTCCAGAGCACCCGCGCCGAAGATCAGGAGGAAGAGCCGTACCGGCCAGGCGGCCTGGAAGGTCTTATGGGAGAAGAGCCGATGGTAACCGGCGGTCACCGAGAGCCCCACGAACAGCCAGATGAATAAGCAGGTCAAGGCCTCAGGCCAGCCCAGCCCAACCTTCATGAGATACCAGGGCGTTGTGATGAGGGCGGCGAGAAAGGTGCCGACCAGGAAGGTGAGGTTGAGCCAGTTGATACCGGGTCTCGGGGAGGTTGCTTCAGTCACCGTAGTCTCCGTAGGAGCAGTCCCGTTCGTATTCCGGGCTCTCATTCCCAGTTATTGACACCGTCCGCCGGCGTCGGCGGATTCCTTGCGCCCGAGTAGGAGCGCTCAAGGATACCAGCGGAACGGCATTTTGTCGCCCCTCTAGTGATACCTGCACCGATCTCAACACTTCGAGACCGCCTGAAATTGCCTTCAGGCCGCCACGCCGAGCGACTGGCGGACGAAGCTCTCGATGGCCGCCGCGGGCCGTGCTCCCATTTCCCTTGCGACTTCCCTGCCACCCCGGAAGAGGGCCATGGTGGGGATGGACTGGATGCGATGGGCCGAGCCCACGGCCGGGTCGACGTCGGTGTTCACCTTCACCACCAGCAGGCGGCCGGCGTTGCGCTGCGCCACCTTCTCGATCTCCGGCGCCACGGACCGGCAGGGGCCGCACCAGGGCGCCCAGAAGTCGACCAGCACGGGCAGGCTCGACTCGGAGAGCACTCCGGCGAGCTCTCCTCCCCGGTCGACGGCCACCGGCTCGGACGGCGGCGGCAGCGTGGTGCCGCAGGAGCCGCAACGGGCCTGCTCGTTCAGACGGGAGTATTGAATCCGGTTCTTCTTGCTGCACGAGGGGCAGGTTCGAATCATTCCTTCAGCCATGGAAAGCTCCCTCCTCTCGGTGCAGACAACAGTGGAAGACCCGGAGCGGATTCCTGAGCTTTCGGAGAAGCCTAGGAGACCGCTTTGGCGATGGCGAACGCCGCCGCGGCCGCGATGCCACCGATCGCCACCGTCTGGAAGGCGCCGCGCACGGGATGGGCACCCGTCAGCCGGGCCTTGACGTAGCCGAACACCATCAAGGCCAGCAGAGTCAGCGCGATCGAGACCAGCAGCGCCGAGGCCGCGTGAGCCACGAAGAAGTAGGGCGCCAGCGGAATGGACCCGCCCGCGATGTAGGAAAAGCCGATGGTCATCGCGCTGGTCAGCGCCCGCTTGGGGTCCGGCTCCTCCAGGCCCAGCTCGAAGCGCATCATGAAGTCCGACCACGCCTTCGGTCTGCGGCTCATCGACTCGACGATCTGGTTCGCCTCGGGCTCGTCGAGCCCGTAGGAGAGAAAGATCTCCCTGACCTCCGCCTTCTCGTCGTCCGGCTTTTCGACGATCTCCTGGTCCTCGCGCCGCCGCTCGCTCGCGTAGTGCTCGGCGTCGCTGCGGGCCGCGAGATAGCCGCCGAGCCCCATGGCGATGGCTCCCGCCGCGATCTCGGCGAGGCCCGCCGTCACCACCAGCCTGGAAGAGGTGGTCGCCCCGGACAGGCCGGCGGCCAGGGCGAAGGGGACGGTCAGGCCGTCCGACATGCCGATCACGACGTCGCGAACCTTCTCGCCCGCCATGAAGTGCTTCTCGACGTGGGGAGTCGAAGGCATACCGAGGGCCTCCGTCTTTAGAGGTGCAGCAGGATGAGCGCGATCAACGCGGGAATCGCCTGGATGAACAGGATCTTCCGGTTGACCGTGACCGCTCCATAGATACCGGCGATGATCACGCAGGAGAGGAAGAAGATCTTGACGTGGAAGTCGTTGGCGAGGAGCCCCCAGATCAGCCCCGCGGCGAGGAAGCCGTTGTAGAGCCCCTGGTTCTTGGCGAGCCCGGCGGAGGCCGCCGCGAACTCCGGGGTGAGCCCGAACGTCTTGCGGCCGTACGGCGTGTTCCAGAGGAACATCTCAAGAATGAGGAAGTAGAGGTGCAGAGCAGCCACCAAGCCCACGAAGACGTTCGCGACGGTTCCCATGGTATCGCCCCCCTCAAAATTGGTTTGGACTGCCCGCGCAGTCTATGGCAAGGCCCGGCGATCGCGAAACGGGGCGGCCTGCCTCCCTCAGAGCGTGTCTCAAAAGGCGCGACTGCCACGCCTGCGTCGGCGCAACCAGTTTTGGGACACCCCCTCAGGAGCAGGGCCGGAACTCGGCCGGCGCCGCGGCGGTCCCCGGCGGCGGAGGCACTGGTGCCCCCCACTGCCAGACGTCCGCGCCGAGCACCACGCCCCAGGTCCCGATCGCCGTGCCGTTCGGCGGCAGCGGCTCGGCCGTGAGATGCCCCACGCTCCGCCGGCATTTGAGATCGCCGGGACCGCCGGCGTCGAACGTCCAGCCGCCGGGACAGGTCACCGGCCCCGAGGAGGCCGGACAGCATTTCAGCGGAACGAAAAAGGCTCGCACCGGCTGTGTGCCCGGCAGCTTCGCGCTCGCCTGCCGCCGGCCGTCGAACGAGTACCCCAGCTTCCTGCAGAGACCCGCGGCATCGGTGAAGGCGGCATCCTTCTGCGCCGTCTCCATGCAGCGGGAGGCGCAGTTCTTGAGCTGAAAGTCCGTCACCTCGAACGGGCTGCTGTTGTAGACGTGGATGGATTGCCAGTCCCGGATCTCGACGCCGCCGGTCATCGGGTCGGAGCCGGTCAGCAGGGCCAGCCGGCAGAGGCAGGTGATATCGTCCTGGGCGCGGCTCTCGGTCGCCAGTCCCAGCAGTACGGCGCCTGCCACCAGTGCCCCCCGTACCAGGATCGTCCAGGACCGTCTCTTCGGTAACGCCGGGAAGAAGCTTCTCATGGCGTCATCGTACTCGAAGTACTCACGGGTTTTTTCTTCTGATAGGGTGCCTGAGCCATGAAGATCTGGATCGACGCCGACGCCGCGCCCCAGGACGTGAAGGAAATGGTCTTCCGGGCCGCCCGGCGCCTGCAACTGGAAGCCGTGCTCGTCGCCAACTCCTGGCTCACCGCTCCGCCGGACAACCCGTTCGTCTCCGCCGTGCGGGTGGCGGGCGGCCCGGACGTCGCCGACCGCCACATCGCCGACCACGCCGAGCCCGGGGACGTCGCCATTACCGCCGACATCCCCCTCGCCGCCCGGCTGGTGGAGAATCAGGTCGCCGTGATCGATGTGCGGGGCGAGGAATATACCGAGGACAACGTCTCGGACCGCCTGGCCGTGCGCGACCTCATGGACGGCCTGCGAGGCGCCGGCCTGCTCGAAACCGGCGGGCCCCGCCCCTACGGCCCCAAGGACAAACAGACCTTCGCGGCCACTCTCGACCGGGTGCTCACCCGGAGTCTGCGGCGCCGGCCGCCCCAGCCTCCCCAGTAGCCGAGGCGCTTCAGAGCCGGCGCTTGCCCCGGATCAGCCGCACGATCAGCACGATCGCGGCGACCAGCAGGAGAATATGGATCAGCCCGCTCGCGATGTGGAAGACGAGAAATCCCAGAATCCACAGGATGAACAGAAGTACGATGATCCCCAGAAGCATCGGTGTCTCCCTCCCAAAGAGCAGCTCGGCCGCCTGAACTTGCCGTCCAGTGCGCTTTCATCCTAGCCGATCCGGACGGCAAGCGGCCTCCCCTACCCGCGACGGCCTACTTCTTGATCCGCGTGCAGGTCTCATGGTCGGTGAAGACCCACTTGCCCTCGACCTGCATCTCCCCCGAATGCTCCAGCCCCGCCTTGCCCTTCTTGGTGAAGGTGTCGCGCACCGGAGTGGCCGGGCTGCCACCGGTCGCCTCGCCGCTGTAGACCAGCTTGCCGTCCTGCCAGCCGGCCGAGGTCTGGTGGCAATGGCCGCCGAAGGCGTCGAAGCAGTCCATGGAAAAGGCCTTGGCCGTGGCGTCGTAGCCCTGCACGAAGTGGAAGACCATGGGATGGGGATTGGCCGCCGTCTTCTTCTCGGCGTACTGCCCGACGTACCAAAAACCGCCAATGTCGTTGCCGATGCGCACGGTGGCCTGCGTGGGGTGCTCGGGCCCCATGGGCGAGGCTTCCGCCTTGCCCTTGCAGCTCCAGGTGCCGGCGAAGAACGACAGCTCCTTGAGCTCGGGCGCCGGTGCCGGCGCCTGGGAGAGAGCGGGAAGGGCGGCGAAGGCGCCCAGGGCGAGGACGGCACACACAACCGGCAAGCTCTTCTTCGAAGCGAAGCTCTTCATCTCATTCCTCCTTGAAATCCGCCGGATGAGGCGGCCACCCAGCTCTACGGAAAATCCGCCGTCTTGGATGACGCGGATCTCATTTCAGGAATCGCCCGTCTCCGGGCGCAGAATGGCCTGCACCCGTCCCACCTCGCCGCTCGCCAGCCGGACCTTGATGCCTCGCGGGTGATTGGGAGAGGGGGTGAGGATGTCCCGCACCACGCCGCGCGTCCGCTTGCCCGTCCGCTGATCCTGCTTGAGGACCACCTCGACGAGGAGCCCGGGATGAATGTCCTGCCTGCGTCTGCCGTCCATGCCATTCATCCTATGCCAGGTGAGCTGTTACCATCCGGCCACTCGACCGACGAAGGAGAGGAAGCCGATGCCGATCCGCCACGCCCTGTCGCGCCTCACCTTGATCCTGATTCTTGGGGCCACGGCCTCCGTCGCGTGGGCCGAGCCGCCCCGGGCCCAGATCCGTCCCATCGAGCTACAGGTCGACGCGACGGACGCGCCGCGAGGCATCTTCCACTCCCGCCTCGTGATCCCCGCCACGCCCGGCCCCCTCACCCTCGCCTACCCCAAGTGGGTGCAGGGCGAGCACGCGCCGAGCGGCCCCATTCAGCAGGTGGCCGGCTTCACCGTCTCAGCGGGCGGCAGGGTCCTCCCCTGGCGCCGCGATCCGCTGGACATGTTTCTCGTCAAGGTCGAAGTGCCGGCCGGCACCCCTACCGTGGAGGTGACCCTCGATTACCTCTCCCCCACCGAGAGCTTCGGCAACGGCTATGGGGAGACGCCGAACGCCACACCGCACCTGGCGATCGTCGACTGGCACGACCTCCTCGTGTATCCCTTGGGAACCAGCGCCGCGGATGTCCCTGTCAAGGCCACCCTCCGCCTGCCGGCCGGCTGGCAGCTCGACACGGCGCTCGCCATCGAACGCACCCAGGGCGGCACCGTCACCTTCGCGCCCACGAGCCTCTACACGCTCATCGACGCGCCGGTGCTGGCCGGCGAGATCTTCCGCACCCTGGAGCTCGGGCCGCCCGAGGCGCCCACCCGCATCAGCATCGCCGCCGACCAGCGCTCCGCCCTGGAGATCCCCGAGGCGCGGATCGCCGCCTACCGGCGCGTGCCGGGAGAGGCCGCGGCGCTCTTCGGAGCCCGCCACTACCGCTCCTACCGCTGGCTCCTCGCCCTCAGCGACACCCTCGACCAGAACGGCCTCGAGCATCACGAATCGAGCGACGACCGGGTGCACCTCGGAATGTTCACCGACGAGTCCCTCCTGCTGCGCTGGGGGACGCTCCTGCCGCACGAGTACATCCACTCCTGGAACGGCAAGTACCGCCGGCCCGCGGGGCTCGCCGTCAAGGACTCGCAGGAGGCGCTACGCACCGACCTGCTGTGGGTCTACGAGGGATTGACCCGCTACCTCGGCGACTTCCTGCTGACCACGCGCAGCGGCATTCGTTCCGTCGAGCAGAGCCGCGACTACGCCGCCTGGGTCGCGGCCAACGCCGACCACAACCGTCCCGGCCGGCGCTGGCGTCCGCTCGCCGATACGGCGGTGGCCGCCCAGATCCTCTCCGGAGCCCCGACACCCTGGACGGCCTACCGCCGGGCGCTCGACTACTATGACGAGTCGTTGCTGATCTGGCTGGAAGCCGACACCCTCCTGCGCGAGAAGAGCGGCGGCACGAAATCGCTCGACGACTTCTGCCAGGCCTTCTACGGCGCGCCTTCCACCGATCCGGCCGTAGTGCCCTATACCGCCGACGACGTCTACAACACTCTCAACAGCATCCTGCCCTACGACTGGCGCGGTTTCTTCGCGGAACGGGTCTACGCCGTGCAGCCGCGCGCTCCCCTCGGCGGCTTCGAAGCCGCCGGCTGGAAGCTCGTCTACACCGATCAGCCGAACGAGTTCCAGAAGGCCCGCGCCCAAAGCACCAAGCTGGTGGATGCCACCTTCACCCTGGGACTCTGGATCAAGGAGGATGGAACGATCGACGACATCGTCGTCGGCTCCCCCGCCTGGGAAGCCGGCCTCGGCCCCGGCATGAAGCTCGTGGCCGTCGACGGCCGCAAATGGGCGCCTCTGGTCCTGCCGGAACAGATCAGAGCGGCGAAGACCACCACCAAGCCCCTCGAGATCACCGCCGAGCACGGGGACGTGATGCGCACCTTCCGGGTCGACTACCACGAGGGAGAAAAGTTCCCCCACCTGGAGCGGATCAGCTCGCGGCCGGATCTGCTGTCGGCGATTCTGGCGGGCAAGACTTGGTAGCTGATTGGCCTAACCAGCCGATGCCGGTTGACTCCCGAGCCAGGAGTCATTAGGGTGGCAGTGACCTTCCAGGGGATGCCATGGCCACGAAAGCTTCCTTAGCAGAGATCGAGGCCCACTTTTCCGACTTCCTCAGGACAGCCGAAAGTGGGGGCACAGTCTTGGTAACTCGCCATGGCAAGCCTGTCGTGGCCTTGGTCCCGGCGTCGGAAGTGGCTCAGCTTGAACGCCTGAGAGCGGCCGGACCGGAAAAAGGGCTTATCAGCGTTGCAGGTGGCTGGGAGGGTTCTGAAGAGCTGGTCGAGAGAATTGCGGAGATCCGGCGGACCCTTCCGAGACCTGATGTTGACCTCGACTGATGGCCTTCCTCTTCGATACGAATGCCGTTTCGGAATTGATGCGAAAGCGGCCCGCTCCCCTCTACCTGGAATGGGTGGCCCAGGTCTCGCGAGAGGACCAGTTCACCAGCGCGGTCTCCATCGGTGAGCTCTACCGGGGTGCCTACCGGTCTCCAAAGTCTGACTTCCACCTGGAGCGAATTGAATCTCAGATCTTGCCGTCTCTGACAGTCCTACCTTTCGACACCCCCACGGCGAAGGTTTACGGCCGGATTTATTCTCATCTGGCATCTTCCGGCCAGATCCTCGAGGATGCGGATCTCCAGATCGCGGCCACGGCCCTTCATCATGGTCTGGATCTGGTCACCGGGAACCTCCGGCACTTCGAAAGGATTCCAGGACTCCGCATCGACCGAGCCCTTGTGGACGCCCGATTGGCCATCCCCTGATTCTCCGGACCCACACAGCCAACCCGGGTCCCGGCATCGCGGCCGGACCTGCTGGCGGCGATTCTGGCGCGCAGGACGTGGTAGCTGGCCTCGCTGGTCCCGTGCGTCATTCCCAGGATTTCACGCCGTGGAAGTACCAACGTGACGTCAATGTAACTCTTTCCTACAGCTTATCGATTGTCTTAAATTTTTGCTCATGCTACAGTGCGCCGGGTCGCCAAACTCCTGGCCAGGATATACGCGGTGCGACCTACAGTTAACGCCTTACGAGAAGGAGATTCATGCGCAACAAGATCGCACTTTTCGCCGGCTGCTTCCTGCTGATGGCTGTGGCCAGCCGAGCTGGAGCCACGACGGCTTGCTACGACTGGGACTGCAACGAGACCACCCACGTTTGCAGCTTCGACTCCAGTTGCTCCAGCTGGACGGGCAACCTCTTCCGCTTCAGTTGGGACTTTGGTGATGGCACCTCCGCCAACATCGCGAGCTCCACGATCACCCACACCTACTCCATCCCCTATCCGACGGTCCAACTGACCGTGATCCCCCTCAGCTCCAGCACCGCCTCAGTGTCCTGTGGCATCGTGGTCTGGAACAACATCGGGCCGGCAGTCCCCACGCACGGCCATTGCCCGTAAAAAGATCCTGACGAGGGGTTAAGAGATCAGGGCGTCCCTTGCGGGGCGCCCTGGTTTCATTCTCCGGGAGATATCGGAGAACCTAGTCTTGATCGCAGCCCCGAAGGGGCGTCAGTATGAAGCCTGGGGCGTGAGCCCCAGGAATCGGATTCCCAAACTTCTTGAAAGCCCTGAAAGGGCGACAGCAGCCACTCCTCGATTCACTCTGCTGCCGCCCCTTCGGGGCTTTTGGTTTGGGTGGAATCCTTTTCCTGGGGCTCACGCCCCAGGCTACATGCTGCCGCCCCTTCGGGGCTGTGCTAAGGCCCAATTCCGCAACGTTCCCCTGACACGCCCCTAGCTGCTAGCCCACCGAACAACCCCGCCGTGGGGGCTTGCCCCCCACGGCGGGGTCAGGCTACACTTCTTTTGCTTCTACTTCGTATTGACCGGAGTGTGAGTCACCGGGGTCGGTTGTGCGACCGGCTCCGGCGTTGCCTTCTTCTGCGGCTTCCGGCGCGGCTTCATGCCGAACTCCGTCAGCTTCTCACTCTTCAGACCGTACCGCGTCCGAACACCATTGCGCAGACGCGTGGCAAGGTCCTTTCCTTCCCTCATGTAGGCTTCCAGGTCCCGCGTCGTCTGTTGAAGCAGGGCCTTGAAGGCATCCTGGCGCAGCTTGGTGGTTTTCGCGCCGTCCAGAACCACCGTGAGCCGCGAGGTCTGCGGCTCGAGGTGGGCCAGATCGATCTTGTTGATGTCGACGGTGACGGCCAGCTGGCTCCAGTCCGTCGTCTCGGTGGCAAAAGTATCTTTGGGCATGATTTCCCTTCTCCTTTCTGGTCGTTGAGACCGTTTAGCTGATCATCGCCGCGAGGCCGAGCTGCGCCTCGTTGAGGGGATGACGATTCTTTCTCGCGCTCCCCAGGGTCACCAGGACGCGCAATCCCCGGAGCCTCACGCTCGCCTGCACCCTGAGGCTCGAGGCCAGCGACGACACATACGAGGAATACAGCATGGCCGCGACCGCGTCGGGGAACTTCTTCTCCCGGTGCAAGGTCGCCGTTCCGTCGAGCAGCTGCCAGGCCGGCGCCGCCGACAGCACCTCCTGAACCCGCTCCGGCTTCAGCTTGGTCTTGATAGGACCCACCTGAATGCCGCCCTGCTCGGCAGGCGTTTCGACGGTCAGACTCTGAACGATGTTCGTCGTACTCACAGGAACCTCCTGGTTCAAGAATCCGGCGCCTTCATGACGCCGGAAGATCGATCCGGCAAAACTGATTGACAGCGGCATTGTACAGGTGGAGACGACAATGTCAATACGGAGATTGCAATTCCATAGCGATCCCTTTTTTGTCGCCAAATCGTACGATTAAAGTGCAGATCTTCGCGATACGGGAAAGGCCGCCATGTAGGCCTCCGAGGAGTAACGCCGATGGGGAAAACTTAAGAGTGTCGGGAGAGTATCGTAGGCAAGGGAGATTCCGTCGAGACCGAGTAAGCCGGACGCAGATCCGCGCTGGGCGTTCGTGCCGAAGCCTCGCCGGAGCCCAGTCCGCGGACGGCCAAGCCATGAAGGTTTGGGCCCGCTCCGTGGCGGAGGGAGTTGCTCATCATGCAATCCACTTTCAGGCGATACCTCGTCGCAGGAGCCCTCGCTACGATCCTCACCCTCGCCGGCGCCGTTCCCGCGAACGCCCGCGACCTCGGAGGCGCCGGGCACGCCTGGACCTGGCTCCAGGATGCCTGGACGCAGGGCGTCGCTGCGCTGTGGGCTTGGCCTGGGCGCGAAGCGCCAAGCCCGGCGCGGGCTTCGGGATTGGTCCCCATTGAGGCGAAGCAGGGATTGGGCTTGGACCCAAACGGCTCCCCTCAAGCAAACTCAGCCAGTTCGGGTTGTACGACCTGTGGCGACCAGGGACTTGGCCTCGATCCCAACGGCTAAGTACGGCAGGCCTCCATCTTCCCTTCCTTTCTACTCTCTTGGGCCGTATAATGAAGGCTAGCATCCAAGAATAGACTTGTGACCGGAGGGATGATGGCTCATCACGAGACTCCGAAGGAGATGGTTGGCGACTTTGAGAGCTTAATGTCGTCAAAGGAAATCGTCCGCCATCTTCTGCGGGGCTGTAAGCCCTGCCAAGTGGCCGTCAAGCAGGAGCTGAGCTTGCTGGTACCCGCAATTCGGGGCAATGCGCGAATTTCAGAGCTTAACGCTAGCAACTCCTACAACGCGGCGCTTGATCGAGTCTTGGCCAAATTCGGCAAGGCCAAGTCCCTTCCACCGGCTGAGTGGTTGCGGTTTCAAATGGCCACCTCTCTATTGCAGTCTGGAGGAGGCGTTCTCGCGCTTGCCCAAGCTGGCAACATGGCTATCGAAGGACTCGGAGTTTTTGAAGCTCTCCTCGCTAGAAGTTGGGCTGTTCGGTACGACAACCACCGTGAGATGTGTCACCTTGCTAAGGTGGCAGTTGAGATAGCGAAAGATTTAGACCCTGGAGTCTATGGCCCAAAACAAGTGGCAGACCTTTTGGCACGGGCTTGGGGTGAACTGGCCAATGCTTATCGGGTTTCGGATCAATTACGTGAAGCAGAAATGGCCTTCGGAAATGCTTTCGACTTTTTTCGGCAAGGATCAGAAGACCGGGAGCTGAAGTTACGCCTCTTGGATCTTGAAGCTTCTCTCCTCGGCACCTTGCGGCAGTTTCCTTTGGCACTGCAGAGGCTTACAGTCCTCGCGGAAATACATCGTACCGCCGGCGAGCCACATCTCGCCGGTCGCACCCTGATAACAAAGTCTCTCTATACCTTCTATAGAGGGGATACCGAAGATGCTTGCCAAACGATCGAGCAAGGACTTGCCCTTATTGATTTCGACCGCGACCCCTCGCTCGCACTGGTCGCTGCCTTCGATCAACTCCTATTTCTTGTCGATGCTGGCCGATTCAAGGAAGCAAAGAGAGCGCTTTTTACGAACAGGCAAAGTTTCACCGATCAGGGCCGGATTGCGAAGCTCAAGCTCCGCGGAATCGAGGGACGCATCAGCTATGGGCTGGGAGAATTCGAGAGTGCTGAGATTGCCAGCCGTGAGACGAAGGAAGGGTTTGCCGATATAGAGATGGGATTCGCTTGTGCCCTTGTTGGATTGGACTTAGCTATTGTCCTTTTAAGGCAGGGCCGGCGGGAGGAGGCTATCCAAGAGGTACTCAAATCGGCGGCTATGTTCCGTGCTCTGAGCATCCACCGGGAACTCCTCGGCACGGCAGCTCTGCTGGAAGAAGCACTCCAAACGGAGGTCTTAGACCTGACACTGCTTGAGGTCTCGGCGCAATATCTACGTAAAAAGATGATGGAGTTGGGGCTCGGATAACCTCCGCCTCAACGCGCCCAGCCTCCCAACGGCGCCACCCTCCCTGCCACATCACGGGTTACCCCCAATGTAGAGACGCCCACGGGGTACCCCGTGGGGCGTCTCCGAAGCGGCTAGTAAATTTCCGGACGTGACACCCAATTCCGGACAGATCTATTCTCCGGGTCTCTTTGTTCTAGAACCCGGCGAATTATCAGAAGGGGTTCTCCACCTGCTTTCGCCGCCGCGGATTCACTTTCAGATTGGACCGTCCTTCCCGATCCGGAGACGCCCCACGGGGTTCCCCGTGGGCGTCTCTACATTGGGGGGGAAACTCGTGATCCAATTCGGCTGGCTGACGCAACAGGCGGCTCGAATTCGTCAGCGTTCTATCTTCCGCCGTTGGCCGCTTTCGGGCCGCCCCCGGTCTTCATAGCCTTTTCTTCCAAGATCTCCCGTACGGCTCGCTTGACATCCTCGAAGAGCTCGCCAGGATCCGCCTGTGCCTTCGGTCTGGCTGGCTGGGGCTGGAGATCCTCTAGCATGGAGCGGATCTTGCGGGCTGCCTCGCTCCCGGGCTCGGGCCCCGGCCGGTTGGGATAGAAGATCCCGAAGAGCTCCTCGTATTCGAGACCGATCGCGCGGGCTACCCCCAGCACGAGCTCCAGCTTGGCCTCGATCTGACCGTTGAGGAGCCGGCTCACCGTACCGTGCTGAAGCTCCAGCCGACGCTCGACCTCCCGATTGGAGACGGCGAGCATTCGCATCAGCGTCTGCAGCACGTCGAGTACACGCCGGACCTCGGCTTTTTCCTGGTTCATGTCCACCAGTCTACGCTGTTTCTTCCAGAGATGCAACGGAGATGTCTAGATTCCAGCTTGACTGTAACGTCTCCATGCGTGTACAACCTCATCTGAAGGAGCGCGGTAACGGGACCACGAAACTTTTGCCGGACGGCGGCGCCGTAAGCGGCAGCGAGAGGAGGCCTCTTGTGAGCGAGGAAGGAAAGTCGAAGAGCGCTTTTTCCATGGAGTACCGGGAGACTTTGCGAGCTCGGGACGAGCCGGACACCCCCTGGGCGGGCGACGCCCAGAAGCCGGTGGTGATTCTGAGCACTCAGGGAGGGTTCGGCCTGTTCCGGCCCTGGCAGAGCCCGCAGGCTGGCGACCCACCGCTGGCGGTGTTCGCCGACCTCGCGGATGCCCGGCTGGCGGCAGTGGCTCATTCGATCCTCCGGCGAATCCGGCGCTTCCAGCTCCGCGAGCCGGCGACTCCCCACGTGCCCGAGGGGTATGCCGTGTTCCGAGACCGCGACGTGACCGGCTGGCTCCAAGCCTTCGATCCCGAATGGATCGAGGCCATGAACATCCTCGCCTGGATTGCCCAGTACACGGAGGGGCTCGCCGAGATGCTCGACCTGGCAGGGCCGACGATTCAAGGTGAGCTTGGGGAGATTCTCGGCCGCCGCTTCTCGGTTCTTCTGGAGACAGGGCCTGATCCTGTCCAGCCCGCGTCTCCCAGCGATGAGGGAGACCACGGCTCCTGACGGGAAATCGTAATTTCGGCGAGAATAAGGCTCAAAACGAGCAGGGGAGACCTCAAACGAGTTGGGGAAAGGCTTTCCCCAGTTGGGGAACGCTTCCCCAAGTCGAAAAAACGCTCTCCCCAGTTGGGGAAGCTCTCCCCAACTGGGGAAAGGCCTTCCCCAACTCGAAAAATGCTCTCCCCCACTTGGGGAAGCTCTCCCCAACTCGGGGAAGCTCTCCCCCGACTGGGGGAAGCTCTCCCCCGCTGGGGAGGCGTGACTTTACCGCTCGCGGACGCTCTCGGGTCCGAGCAGCCCTTCGATCGAGGAGCGCAGGGTGGGGTTGAGCTGGATCTTGTACTTCTCGCCCATGGCGATGCGCTCCACCCGGTCGCGCAGCTGCATCTCCAGGGTCACCGGCACGTCGCCCGGGTGCTCGGTGAGGAGATCGCGGAGCTTGAGCATCTTGCTCTGGGGAATCGAGGCATCGAGCGTCAGGTCCACTCCGGCCAGGCGGCGCGAAGTGTCCAGGGTGACGATTTCCTCGACGGTGATCTCGACCTCGCCGCCGCGCTCCCGGGCCTGGCCTTTGACCAGGATGACGGCTTCGTCCGAAATCAGATGGCCGAACTGCTGGAGCTGGTTGGCGAAGAGCGTCACCGCCAAGCTCCCTTCCAGATCCTCCAGCACGAAGCGGCCCATGAAGCGGCCGGCGTTGGCGCCGCTCTTGATCTTCACCCGGTTGAAGCCGGACACCATGCCCCCCAAGGTGATCGTCCCTTCAGGGAGGTTGTCGATGATCTCGCGCAGGGCGGCCGTGGTGTGGCTGATCTGGCGCTCCAGAGCGGCCTGGTGCTCGGAGAGGGGGTTGCCGCTGAGGAAGAGGCCGAGGGCCTCCTTCTCGTAGCGCAGCCGCTCCCGCTCGGGCCACGGGCGCACGGAGAGGTCCGGCGTAGGCTCGTTGGATGGAGCGCCGCCGAGCATGCCGAAGAGGCTCGACTGCCCCTCCTCGCGCTCCCGGCGCCGGCGCTGGGCATAGTCGAGCAGGCCGTCGAGCGAGTGCCAGAGCGGCGTGCGCGGGACACCCAGGTCGTCGAAGCCGCCGGCCTTCACCAGGCATTCAAAGACTTTGCGGTTCACCAGGCGCAGGTCCACCTCGGTCGCGAGATGGGCGAGGCTGCGGAACTTCCCCACCCTCTGGCGCGCCGCCAGCAGGGACTCGATGGCGCTCTCCCCCACTCCCTTGATGGCGCCCATGCCGTAACGGATCTTGTCGCCCATCACGGTGAACATGTAGCTGCTCTCGTTGACGTCCGGCGGCAGTAGCTCGATGCCCATGTTGCGGCACTCGGCGATGTACTTGGCGATCGAGTCCGAGGAGGAGAGCTCGGAGTTGAGCATGGCGGCCATGAAGGCCACCGGATAATGCGCCTTGAGGTAGGCCGTCTTGTAGGCCAGGTTCGCATAGGCGACGCTGTGGCTCTTGTTGAATCCGTAACCGGCGAAGGGCTCGATCCGGTCCCACAGGTCGGAGGCCTTCTGCGGCGGCATGCCGCGGCCGGCCGCGCCGTCGACGAACTTGGCCTTCATCTTGGCCATGACGTCGACCTTCTTCTTGCCCATGGCCTTGCGCAGGGTGTCCGCCTCGGCCATGGTGAAGCCGGCCACCTCCACGCCGATCAGCATCACCTGCTCCTGGTAGACGATGATGCCGTAGGTCTCCTCCAGGATCGGCTGCATCTCGGGCGCCAGGTAGGTGAACTTCTTGCCCTGTTTGCGCTGGATGTACTCGTCGACCAGGGTCATGGCACCCGGCCGATAGAGGGCGTTGAGCGCCGCCAGCTCGTCGAAGCGCGAGGGCTTGAACCGCCGCAGCAGGTCCGTCATGCCGCGCGATTCAAACTGGAAGATGCCGCTGGTGCGCCCCTCGCAGAAGATACGGAAGGTGAGGGGGTCGTCGAGAGGGATCTCGTCCAGGTCGAGGGCCGTTCCCAGGTGGCGGACGATCTTCACGGCGTCGTCGAGCACGGTCAGGGTGCGCAGGCCCAGGAAGTCCATCTTCAGGAGCCCGAGGCTCTCGATGACGTTCATGTCCCACTGGGTCATGATCTGCTCTTCGTCGCCCTTGGTGACCTTGTAGAGCGGCACGAGCTCGTCGAGACGGCTCGGCGTGATGACGACGCCCGCCGCGTGCACGGAGGCGTGGCGGGTGAGCCCCTCCAGGCGCGAGCCGACCTCGACGATCTGTTTGATCTCGGGGTCCTTGGCGATCTCGGAGGCCAGCGGCTCCTCCTTGGCGACCGCGGCCAGAGACTTCGTCATGTCGGGGATCATCTTGGCGAGGCGATCCACCTTGACGTAGGGCACGCCCATCACCCGGCCGACGTCGCGGATCACGGCCTTGGCCGCCAGCGTTCCGAAGGTGATGATCTGGGCCACGCGGTCGCGGCCGTACTTCTCGCCCACGTAGTGGATGACCTCGCCCCGCCGGCGCATGCAGAAGTCGATGTCGATGTCGGGCATGCTGATGCGGTCGGGGTTCAGGAAGCGCTCGAACAGCAGGTCGTACTGGAGCGGATCGATGTTGGTGATGCGCAGCGCGTAGGCCACCACCGAGCCGGCGGCCGAGCCGCGGCCCGGCCCCACCGGGATGTCGTTCTCCCGGGCGTGGCGGATGAAGTCCCACACCACGAGGAAGTAGCCGGGGAAGCCCATCTTCTCGATCACCTGGAGCTCGTACTCCAGGCGCTGGCGGTAGACCGCGTCCTCATGGCGCGGCGGGTTATCACCTCGCCGCCTGCGTAGCTCGTCGAGGCGCTCCTCGAGCCCCTCGCGGGCTACCTTCACGAAGTAGCTCTGGAGATTGTCATAGCCGGCGGGCAGCGGGAACTCCGGCAGGTGGAACTTGCCGGTGGGGATCACCAGGTCGCAGCGCTCGGCGATGGCGAGCGTGTTCTCCAGCGCCTGATGGTCGTCGGGGAAGATCTTGTGCATCTCCTCGGCCGACTTCAGGTAGAAGTTGTCCGAGAAGTAGCGCAGGCGGTCGGCATCGTGGAAGTTCTTCTGGGTACCGATGCAGAGCAGGATGTCGTGGGCGAAGGCGTCGTCCTTGCGCAGGTAGTGGCAATCGTTGGAGGCCACCAGGGGGATACCCGTGCGCTGGGAGATGCGCTTCACGACGCCGTTGGCCAGCCGCTGCTCGGGAATGCCGTGGTCCTGCATCTCCAGGAAGAAGTTCCCTTCCCCGAAGATCTCCAGGAACTCGCGCGCCGCGGCCTCCGCCTCCCGTTCCTTGGTGCCGACGATCAGCTCGTTGATCTCGCCCTTGAGGCAGGCGGAGAGGCCGATGAGCCCCTCGCTGTGCTGGCGCAGCAGCTCCTTGTCGATGCGGGGCTTGTAGTAGAAGCCCTCCAGGAAGGCGCTGGAGGTGAGCTTGAGGAGGTTGCGGTACCCTTGCTCGTTTTGCGCCAGAAGGACGAGGTGGTTGCTGCTGCCGCGCCCCGGAGTGCGGTCCAGCCGGCTTCCCTGGGCCACGTAGGCTTCCATGCCCACGATCGGCTTGATGCCGGCGGCCCGCGCCTTGTTGTAGAACTCGATGGCCCCGAACATGTTGCCATGGTCGGTGAGCGCCATCGCCGGCATGCCGGCCTCGACCGCCGCCTTGATGACGTCGTCGAGTCGGTTGGCCCCGTCGAGGAGGCTGAACTGGCTGTGGAGATGGAGGTGGACGAAGTCAGACATCGCGGTCAGGCGCCTGACCGCGATGTTATCAGAACCGGGTATGGGGTGGGAGACCTTTGGGCCGATCCCTGAACCGTCGAGGCATCGTCTCCCAGCGGGGCCTCCCACCTCCCAAGACTCTCATCACCCCCGGCCCCTGTCGGGACCGCAGCCTTACTGAGGCTGTCTCCCACCGCACCCCTCACTCCCCCGGCCCCTCTCTCCCATCGCCCTCCCTCCGTCCGGGAGAGAGGGGAGCGCCAAAAAAGGCGGCATGGCTCCTGGCTGTTCTCCCTCTTCTCCCGGGGCGGGGGGCGGGGCGGTCGGGAGAAGAGGGCCGGGGTGATGAGGGTCTTGGGAGGGGGAACTTGCAGCAAAGTTAGCGCCTATGGGGTCAGGGGTTAGGGTTTTGGTTACCTCTCCACCTCTTGCAGAAATCATGGTATCCTACGCGCACTAATTCTTACAAACACTGGGGATTCTCGTGGTTCACCTTCCGCAGGGTTGGAAGCCTGGAGCTCGACAAGAGTCGCTTGACGGGCCATTGTCTCTAAAAGGAAACGCCCCATGCCACGCGCGCTTCTGATCCTCGGCGCCGCCTCCCTCCTGATCGCCGCGGCCCAGGCGCCTGATCCGGGGCCACCGGCCTGGGTCGAGGTCGACCCGAATGCCATCGAAGAAGCCGGCCAGCCGATGCAGATCAACGTCGGCGGCATCCCGCAAGGGCAGACGGTGACGATCCAGATCCTGCAGGATTGCAACGGCGATCACCGGCCCGACCTGCAAGGCCAGGGAGACTGCAAGAGCCCCTTGTACGCAAGGAACAGCAGCAAGGCGGGCTCGCGGAACAGGGTCGAGGACTCTCTCGATTTCAACGCCCTGGAAAAGAGCGGCACCCCACTGCCGCGGAATCGGGCGCTCTGGCTGCGCGCCTCCCGGCCGGGCTCGCGGCAGGGGATCCTGTCCCTCTTCGGGCTGGTCGACGATCCGTGCACGCTCTGGCAGGCCACGCTGGAGGCCTTCCGCCTTGGCGCCTGCAGCAAGAGCGCCGTGGCCCAGGCGTTACGCCGCCACCGCGGCCCTCTCGGCTTCGAGGAAAAGACGTTCGAGGTGAGGAGCCTGGATCCGGCTGGCGACGCACCGCCCGTCTCGATCGCCGGCACCCGGGGAGCGACCGGCGTGGCCTGGCTGAACGCGCAGACCCTCGTGGTGACTGCCACCGAAGCCGGGTCGAAGCTCCTCCGCGTGCCGCTGCAAGGAGAACCCACCGTCCTCTGGAAAGATCCGGCGCCAGCCGGCCTCTCCCCCGCCGCTCCGCTGGCCCTTCCCGGAGGCAAGATCGCGTTCGTCCGTCAGAGGCCGCCCGGCCAGGAATCCGCCGACGGCCGGTCTGGGGCCGTGCTCAGTCTCTGGGCAGACGGGAAGATCGATCCGGCTCACGACGTCGTGCTGCCGTTCCGCATCCAGCAGCTCCTCAAGAGCTCTCCGGACGGCCGCCAGATCCTCGCCTTGAGCCTTGGGATCGGGGAGAATCTGCCCTCCTTCCTGCAAATCGATCTCGCCGAGCGCACCGTCCAGAACCTCGGCTACAGCAACACCTTCTATCAGGTCGCCTTCCGCTCCCCCAAGACCGGGGTTTCGGTCGTCTCTTTCGAGGACGTTTCCACGGACCAGGGCTGGGACCTCGTGCTCGCCGACGACAAGGGCCACTTCATGAAAGACCTTCAAGCTCGCAAGAAGAAGGACGACATCCTCCCCGCCTGGCAGCCCGACGGAACAAGCATCGCCTATTTAGCGGAAGTCGAGGCCAAGGAGAAGAAGCCATGACTCTCCGCAGGTGGCTAATCCTGATTGGTTTCGCGCTACTGGCGGTCCCGGGAAGGGCTCAAAGTTGCCTTGAAGACATCTCCGCCCGTCTGGAAGCCCGATTGAAAGCCCTGCCCGACCGCTGGGACAAGATTCCCCCGCCGTTGGTCCCGGTCTCCGGCCGGTCTTCCGAAGAGGTCCTCGCCACGGCTTCCGAGGAGGAGAAAGCCCTGGTGTCGGAATGGATCACGTTTCTAGCTCTGAGCCCTCCGGCCGAACGAGCCGCCCTCATCAGCCGGGAGCTTCAGGCCCGGCCCCTCTCCGAGGTCGACGTCTGGCTTCCGGAGAGATTCACCGCCGAGCTTCGAGCGAAAAGTCTGGAGGAGCCAGCTCTCTACATAGAAGCTTGGCTGGAATGGGCGGAGGCCCTCGGCCGGAAAGACGCACTCCTTCTTGCTGCCGGTTTGGGACTGGGTCAGTTATCTCTTCGAGGAGAGTCGAGAAGTTTGCTCGAAATCGCCTCTCGCTGGGCAAGCCTTCCCGTTCCGGACTATGCCATACGGGGAAGAGCAGATGTCCTCTCGAAATATGCGGGCCGGCTCTTTGCAGCGGGCGAGAACGAAAAGGCTCTCGATGCCTATCGAAGCGCCCGCAAGCTCTTCGAGCAGGTCGAGAACCGACAGGGACAGGGAAACACGTTCGTTGGTGAGGCGGATATACTGCGGCTATTCGACGACAATGAGAAGGCGCTCGACACCTACAAATTCGCCTGCAAGCTCTTCGAGGAGGTCGGGGACCGACGGGGGCAGGGAAAAGCCTTGAATGGTGAGGCGGCCGTCCTGATTAAGTTGGGCGACAACAAGAAGGCGCTCGACGCCTACAGAAGCGCACGCGAGCGCTTCGAGCAGGCCGGGGACCGACGGGGACAGGGGAACACGTTCCGCGGTGAGGCGGAGGTCCTGTATCAGTTGGGCGACAACGAGAAGGCTCTCGGCACCTACAGAAGCGCCCGCAAGCTCTACGAGCAGGTCGGGGACCGAAAGGGACAGGGAAACACGTTCCATGGTGAGGCAAACGTGCTGTATCTGTTGGGCGATAACGAGAAGGCTCTCGACGCCTACAGAAGCGCCCGCAAGCTCTACGTGGAGGTCGGGGACCGACTGGGACAAGGAAACTCGTTCTATGGTGAGGCGAACGTCCTATCTCATTCGGGCGACAACGAGAAGGCTCTCGACACCTTCAGAAGCGCGCGAAAGCTCTACGAGCAGGTCGGGAACCGACATGGACAGGCATACACGTTGATGGGTGAGGCGGAAGTCCTGTCTCTGTTGGGCGACAACGAGAAGGCTCTCGACATCTACAGAAGCGCACGCAAGTTTTTCGAGCAGGTCGGGGACCGAGTGGGACAGGGAAACTCGTTCCTTAGTGAGGCGGAGGTCCTGTTGGGGTTGGGCGACAACGAGAAGGCGCTCGACGCCATCAGAAAAGCCCGCAAGCTCTACGAGCAGGTCGGGCACCGACTTGGGCAGGGAAACACATTCCGTGGTGAGGCGGACGCACTGTTTCAGTTGGGCGACAACGAGAAGGCTCTCGACGCCTTCAAAAAAGCCCGCAAGCTCTACGAGCAGGCCGGGGACCGCACGGGACAGGCAAACACGTTCCGTGGCGAGGCGGACGTCCTGTTTCGGTTAGGTGATAACGAGAAGGCTCTCGACGCCTACAGAAGCGCACGCAAGCTCTACGAGCAGGACGACCCTCTAGGTCTAGGACATGCTCTCTTGGGGGAGGCGAGACTCCAGAGCCGCCTGGGAAATGAGCGCGCTGCAAAGGACCTGGCCTCTCAAGCGGTCGCCGCCTGCGGCAAGGCGGGCTACGTGGGAGGTGAACGGGACGCTTGGCTCGTCACGGCGGAAACGGAGCACTTTTCAGGGAACCTGGAGCCTGCGATCTCGGCTGCCCGGGAGGCTGTTCGCCTCCATGCAGCCTGGCGTTCCAAGAGGATCTCCGAAACGCAGCGGGCGAGAGAGGACGAGTCGATCTCGGCCGCTTACGACGTCCTGGTGCCCGTTCTTTTGTCTCAGGCGCGGACGGAGCAAGCCTTGGCCGCTGCCGAGGAAGCACGGTCCCACGTGCTCCTGGACCTCCTGGCGGCAGGTTTCAAGCATGGCAAGCCGGGGGCGGCGGTCGATCTGCGCGCGGAGCGCCAGCGCCTCGTAAGCGAGCTGGCCCAGGTCGAGACCGAGAGTCGGCAGGCTGCCGATGCAGGCCGCCTGGCAGAGCTCCAAATACACCGGAATCAGATCGATCGCGAGCTCGACTGGAATCAGTATCAGACTCTCGCCGCCGAGCAGGATACCTTGCTCACCGCCCAACCTCTGGACGCCGCGGGGATCCGAGCCATCGCCCGCGAGACCGGCCCCGTCCTTCTCTACTATGCAGCGGACAAGGAGCTGGTCGGTTTTCTCGTGCCTGCCGACGGGACGGACGTCGTCGCCGAGCGGATCGATGTCTCGCGAGACCGCTTGACCGAGATCGTCCAGCGATACATCCACGACGAGGCGAATCCCTTTTATGCGGAGCGTGCGGCGCAACAGAGCCGCGAGTTGTGGGATCGGCTGCTCGCGCCCTTCGCGGCGCACCTCCCGGCGGGCGGGCCGCTCGTGATCGTTCCGCACGGCCCGCTGCACGAGCTGCCGTTCGAAACCCTTCTCGATCCCGCTGGAACGCCTCTCTTTGAGCGCTGGACCGTAAGCTTCGCGCCCTCGGTTTCCACTCTCGCCCGCGCCCGCGAGCGGCACAAGGAGCCACAGCCGAAGGATGGATTTCTCGTCTTCTCCTCCGGCCGTGGGCTGGAGCTGCTGGAAGCGGAAGCCGGCGAGGTGGCGCGGCTCTTCGGCAACGACAAGGCAGCGTTCAAGCCGACCGAGGCGAGCTTCGAAAGCTACGAGCACGTCGTACCCGGCGCCCGGCAGCTCCTGATCTCCACGAACGGCACCTGGGCCCCCGGAGATCAGCGGAAGACCTATCTGGAAATCCTTCCCACCCGGGACGTGCACGACAGCCGGCTGAGCGTGGCAGAGATCGCGGCGATCCCTCTGAGCGCGGAGCTCGTGGCCCTGGAGGCCTGTGACACGGCACGGGGAGAGACGCGGTCGAACGACGAGAGGCTCGATCTGACACGGGCCTTTCTGACCGCCGGGGCCGCGTCGGTGCTAGCGACGCGCTGGAAGGTGCCGGATGAGCCGGCGACCACCCGCTTCCTCCTCGACTTCTACCGCGCCTACCGTCAGGGAGGCCCCGGCGGCAAGGGGCTGCGCAAGGACCAGGCCCTCACCGAAGCGCGCCGCCGCTCGCGCGAAAGGGGCGACCCCGCCCAGGTCTGGGCGGCGTGGCTGCTGGTAGGGGATGCGCGGTAAGGGGTGTCTCAAAAGGATCGACAGCCACGCCTACGTCGCCAGGGATTGAAATCGCCTGGCTACCGACTCTTGTCCCCTCCGGGACTGCAATTCGTTCTTCCCATGTCCCGTAGGGACTACAGAGGGTAGCCAGGTGATTTCAATCCCTGGCGCCATAGGCGTCGTCGCCAGCCACTTTCGGGACACTCTCTAAAGGGATGGCTTAGAAGCTCATGCTAGACTGCTTTCTTCCAATGGCACTTTCATGAGCAGCTCGCAGCAATTCGATGGCTCGACGCTGGACCTGTCCCGCACAGGTACGGGCGTGGTGGGAGGCAAGGGCGACCTCGCCTTCGAGCCGATCCCCACGCTGACCCTCCTGTTTCACCCGCAGGCCCCGCGCGTCGGGGCGCGGGCGTATCTGGGCCAGATCGTTCGAGGGCAGGAGGCGCGCCTCAGCCGGCTGGAGCCGGACTTCGAGCAGCCGGGCTCCCAGGCACCGCTCAACGACCCCTATCTCAGCCGGCAGCCGATCCGTTTCCTTCCTGTCCCTGGCGGCATCGAGATTCGGCTGGACGAAAGCCACACGCGGATCGCCCTGAACGGGGAGCCGGTCGACGGCAGCCGGGTGATCTCCCTGGCCGAGATGCGGGAAGGGGCCGTGCTGGAGATGGCAGGCCGCGTGGTCCTGCTGCTCCACCTGTTCGTTCCGCCCAGGCTCCCGGTCTGCGAGTCCCACGGCCTGGTCGGCGAGAGCTCGGGCGTCGCCCAGGTCCGCGCGGAGATCCAGCGCGTCGCCGATCTCGCGGTCCCGGTCCTGATCCGGGGCGCGACGGGGACGGGCAAGGAGCTGGTCGCGCAGGCGATCCATGCCGCCAGCCGCAGGTCTCGCGGTCCGTTCGTCAGCGTCAACCTGGGCGCCATTCCACCGTCGCTCGCCGCCTCGGAGCTGTTCGGCGCGGCCCGCGGGGCCTTTACCGGCGCGGTGCAGGCGCAGGACGGGTACTTCCGAAAGGCCCAGGGGGGCACTCTCTTTCTCGATGAGATCGGCGAGACGCCACAGGAAGTGCAGGCCTCGCTCCTCCGTGTGCTGGAGGTCGGCGAGATCCAGCCGGTGGGTGCACAGTCCGCCCTGCGGGTCGACGTGCGGGTCCTCGCGGCTACCGACGCGGACCTCGAGCAACGGGCCCAGGCGGGGACGTTCCGCGAGCCCCTCCTGCACCGGCTCGCGGGATATTCGATCCGGCTGCCGCCTCTGCGGGAGCGGCGCGACGACATCGGGCGCCTGCTGGTCCACTTCCTGCGCCAGGAGCTGGCCGCCACCGGCGAGCTCGAAATCCTCGACCGGAACTCATCCCCTCTGCTCTGGATGAAGCCGGCTCTGGTGGTGCGGCTGGCCCGGTACGATTGGCCGGGCAATGTGCGGCAGCTCCGCAACGCGGTCCGGCAGTTGGTGATCGGCAGCCGCGGCCTGCCGCAGCTCCAGTCCAGCCCGGGGTTCGAGAGCCTCCTCGGCGGCGGCCGTCCGGTCGAGGCGGGGGCCGAGCCGCCGGCCGCGGCGCCGGCCGTTTCCGATCCGGCGCCGGCCAGCAGACCGGTCGCCGCCCGGCGGAGAAAGCCGGCGGACATCTCCCAGGACGAGCTGCTGGCCGTGCTGCGGGCCCATCGCTGGCGCCTCAAACGCGCGGCCGAGGCGCTGGGGATCTCTCGGCCTTCGCTCTACGTGCTGATCAAACGCTCTTCGGCGATCCGCAAGGCGGGCGACCTCAAGGTCGAGGAGATCGTGCTCTGCCATCGCGAGTGCGGAGGCGATCTCAATCTCATGGTCGAACGCCTGATGGTCTCGCGCGATGCTCTCCACCGCCGCATCCGCGAGCTCGGGCTGGTTTCCTGAAGTGAGCTTGGACGTGGAGCAGGAGAGTTCTCTCGGACGAATCGGGCCCTACCAAGTCCTGAAGCGGATCGGGGTGGGAGGAATGGGCGAGGTATTCCTCGCCTATGACTCTCGCCTCGACCGGATGGTGGCGATCAAGCGCATCCGGCCCGGGCCGGAGGTCACATCCGTGAGCCGCCAGCGCTTCCGCCGCGAGGCCCGGCTGGCCGCGCGGCTGAGCCACTCCGCCATCGTCCAGGTCTACGACATCCTGGAGGAGGAGGAGAGCGAGTACATCGTCATGGAGTATGTGGAGGGGATGACCCTCCGCGACCATGTCCGCCAGGGACCGATGGAAGTGCGCGCGGCCCTGGAGCTGGCGCGCGAGCTGGCCGCGGGGCTGGACACGGCGCATCGCCAGGGGATCATCCACCGCGACCTGAAGACCGAGAACGTCCTGATCTCCACCGCCGGCGGAGCGAAGATCCTGGACTTCGGCATCGCCAAGGGCTTTCTGGACAGCGAGGAGAGCTCGCTGACGGCCGAGAGCTCGATCCTCGGCACCTTCCGCTCGATGTCGCCGGAGCAGGCCCGCGGCGAGCCGGTGACCCCCAGCACCGACCTCTTCGCGCTGGGTGTGCTGCTGTATGAAGCCTTGACCGGCACCTCGCCGTTCGAGGCGGAGAGCCACCTGTCCACCCTGAGCCGCGTGATCCTGCACCGGCAGGAGCCGGCGCACAAGCTCAATCCGGCGATCCCCTGGCAGCTCTCGAAGCTGATCGACCGGCTCCTGGAGAAGACCGCGGCGCTACGCCCCGGCTCGGCCGCCGAGGTGCGGCGGGAGCTGGAGGAGATCGCCACGCGCCTCGCTACCACGAGCAGCTCTGGAGCACCGGCCGGAGGCACCGTGGCGACCGAGACCCAGAGCCCCACCCTGGTCGACCTCCCGGGCCCTCCGCAGCCGCGCCGGGTGCGCCCGCGCCTCTTTCATCTCGGCTTTCCTCTCGTTCTGGGGATCGCGCTCCTGCTGCTGGTGACTATCGTTCTCGCGTCGTGGCTCCTGCGGAGAGGAGCCCGCGATCTCACCGTCCTCACGGAACCGGTCCACCGTCTGTTGCCGGCTGGCCCAGGCGCGACGTTCGCCGTCCTCCGGTTCAAGGATCTCTCCGCGACGGGAGAGAGCTCCTGGATGGGCACGGCCTTCCCCGAAATGATCACCGATCTGCTGGCGATCGACGGGCGGATGAGCCGCGCCGCGCACCGGGACGTTCCGCGCGCCGAGCTGGATCTGCGTCTCTCCGGGCTGGCAGGGCTCGCCGACTATCAACGGAGACTCGACGTCGACTATTTGATCGCCGGCTCGTACGCAACGCGAGAGGATGAAAAACTGATCGTTCGGGTCTTCGTCGTCGACCGGTCGGGGCGGCGCTCTCTCTCGGAAGTCCTGCCGGGCTCCGTGCCCGGGCTCGTCCAGCTGTCCAGCGAGATCGCCGGCGTGGTCCGCCGGGAGCTGCGCCTGCCGCTCCCCGGGGCCGACGGCCGGAAGGCCGTGGATGCGATCTTTGCGGACCTCCCTCTCCAGGCGTGGCCGGGCTACTTCGCGGGACTCGGGCACATCCATGGCGCGAATCACGAGAAGGCGGCGCAGCTCCTCGCGGAGACGGTGCCACTGGCGCCGCGGTCCCCCTTGCCGGGAAGGGCCCTGGCGCTGAGCTTAAGCGCGACCGGACATCCGGCGGATGCGGCGCGCGCTGCATGCCGGGCCCAGGAGCTGGCCGGCCTTCTGCCCGCGCAGGACCGCGCGGAGATCGCCGCGCTCTGCCACGAGCTCAGCGGCCGGAGCACCGAAGCCCGGGGCGTCTATGAAGCGCTCCTCCGCGAGAATCCCGCCGATCAGGCCCGCTTCCGGCTGAAGATCGCCGCGCTGGACCTGCACGACCGTGAGACGGATCGCATGAACGACGCGCTCAACGTCCTGCACGATCTCCGCAGCGCCGACCCTAAAACGTTGCGCGCAAGCGATCGGCTCGCCGCCGACCTTATGGAGGCCGAAGTCCTCTTTCAAAAAGACCGGTATCCCGAGGCACGGAGCCGCGCGCACGAGGCCGTTGCGCGGGCCGACTCCCTTCATGCCTTCACTGATCGGGCTGCCGCGCGACGGCTCGAAGGCGTGAGCCTGCTGCATTCCAGGGATTATCGCGGCGCGATCGCACCCTTGCAGGAAGCCTGCACCCAACTGGCGGCCACCCGTCAGGAGCTCACGGTCGCCAATTGCAAGGCGAGTCTGGCGATGGCACAGTTTTTCGGCGACCGGACGCCGCGCTATGACCTGCTGGCCGAGGCCCGGGAGACCTACCGCGAGGCCGGCGACCTGGTGAGCGTCGGACGGGTGATCCAGCTCGAAGCCGTCCTGCGGCAGGCGCGGGGCGAGCACTCCGAAGCCGAGCGGCTGAGCCGGGAAGCGGAAGCGCTCTTCACACGAATTGGAGCGCACCAGGAGCTGGCGGCCGGACGGCTCTTCATGGGCACCCAGCTCCTGCTCCTGGGAGAGCTCCAGGAGGCCCGGAAAGTCCTCGATCAGGCCTACGTCGAGCTCAGCCGCCAAGGGCAGGCAGCCTATGCGGAAGAGGCTTTGCGGAATCTGGGAAGGATCCGCTTTTTGGGCGGTGATCTCCGGGGTGCGCGGCAGGCCTATGAGGTCTCGTCGTCCGGAGACAACGTCTATTCGCTGGCTTTGATCGAGGCGGCGGAAGGGAGATCCGCGCGAGCGGTCGAGCGTCTGAAGCCGCTGCTGGTCAAGGAGGAACTACGCAATCCCACCTTCGCGGCGAAGATCGCCATAAACCTGTCGGATGTCCGGCAGGCCGAGGGGGCGGCCGGCGAGGCGCTGGCGCTCGCTCGCCGTGCGGAAAAGATTCTGGCCGGCAGCGAGCGGCGCGATCTCATCATCCTGGCTCAGCTCCAGATCGTGAAGATCCACCTCGCACAGAAAGATTTCGCCGCGGCGGGCGAAAGGTTCGAGGCGATCCGTCAGCGCGCCGAACAGAGCGTGGATTATTCGGTCACTCTCGAATCCGGCATCACGGCGGCACGCTTGAAGGGTCTTCTCGGAGGCGGGCGGCGGCGAGACGAGGCGCTGGACGATCTGGCCAGGATCGAGCGCGACTGTCTACAGAAGGGAAACGTGATCTATGCCTTCGAGGCCCGGCTCGCCGCCGGTGAGCTGATGCGGCCTCCGGAGAGAGGCGCGAAGCTGGAGGAGATCGCTCGCGAGGCGCGCCGGCTGGGCCTCGAACAGATCGCCCGCCGGGCGGAAAAGGTCCGTGGGGAGGAGTAGGCTCCCCCCCTGGATCGCGTTCATCGTCTCTGCTGCCTCAGGCCCTCTGGGGAGGCGGCGGAGGCGGCGGCAGCTTCGGAATGAAAATATCCGGAGGATCGGCGGCGAGGAGACCGGGAGGCGGCGGAGGCGGCGGCAGCTTCGGAATGAAAATATCCGGTGGGTCGGCGGCGAGGCCACCCGAAGGCAAGAGCAGGTGGTTGGCCCGCGCGGCGAGATCCGCGGAAGAGGCCGCGATGCACGGGGTCGGGACGGCCAGGCACAGCGAAAGAACGCAAACGGCGAGCAGACAAAGGGACCCGGAATCGATCAGCTTGCGAGCGGTAAACATGATTTCTCTCCTGTCTGTTGAAACAGTTTTTAGTTCGCGTTTCGGTTTCTCGATCGAATCCGGATTCGAAAAACTGATAATTGCAGCCGGCGTGCCAAGCCGGCTCCCGCGGGAGAGCAATCTGTTTAGGGGCACTAACGAGTAAAAAACGTGATAATTAACAGGTCAACCGGGGGCGATTGACATGTCAAAAACATCGGCCGAAGAGCCGAACGCCCTGCCGGCGGCCGGCGACCTTGTGGGTGGCTACCGTATCCTCGGCCCTCTTGGCGCCGGGGGCATGGGACAGGTCTTCCGCGCGCGGGACGACGAGCTCGAACGGGACGTCGCGCTCAAGCGCCTCCATCCGGAGCTGACCCTCCAAAGCCGCGCCATGAGCCGGTTCCGTCGCGAGGCGCGGCTGCTCGCGGCGGTCCACCACCCGAACATCGCGACCCTCTTCGGCACCTTCGAAGCCGGCGGCGTCCGTTTCCTGGTGATGGAGTTGGTGGACGGGCAGACCCTGGCCCAGAGGCTCGGCACCGGCCGGCTGGCCGTGCTGGAGGCTCAAGGCATCGCCCGCCAGATCGCAACCGCCCTCGAGGCCGCCCACCGCAAGGGGATCGTCCATCGCGATCTGAAACCCGCCAACGTCATGGTGTCGCCCGAGGGCTGGGTGAAGGTGCTCGACTTCGGACTCGCCAAGATGTTGTTTGGCGAAGAAGGCTCCTCCGACCTGCCTGAGAAGACTGAGAAGACGCGCGCGCAAGGAGCTCTCGGGACGGCGCCCTACATGAGCCCCGAACAGTTGTGTGGGCTCGAGACCGATTGGCGCATCGACGTCTGGGCCTTCGGTTGCGTGCTCTTCGAGCTGATCACCGGCAAGCGTGCCTTCTCGGGCAAGTCCCGGACCGAGCTCGTGCGCGCCATCCTCGACGCTGAACCGGCGTGGAGCGAGCTTCCGGCAGAGCTTCCGGCCCCGGTCGTGGACCTGTTGCGCCAGTGCCTGGCGAAGGACGCCTACCTGCGCCCGCCGATGAGCCACATCCGCAGCGTGCTCGAAGGTGCGCTGGCCCTGCCGAGACTCTCAGGCCCGTCCGGGGTCGCCCCGACGACCTTGGTGATCGATCCGACGATCCTGGGTCCCCTCGACAGCCGCACTGCTCTCCTGCCCGCAGGTCCGCTCCCCTCGCCGCGCGAGATCGAAGAACGGGTCAGGCCCGCGCGGCTCGACTGGGCGCGGCAAAAACCGGTCGAGGCGATCGCCGCCGGCGGCGGTCTCCTGATAGGGCTCGGCGCGGGCTTGGGGCTCCTGGGCCTGGTGACCGAGCGTGCCCGCGAGGGGTTGATCGGGCTTCCGCCGCTCTCCTACTCGAAGTCCGATCTCCTGCTGACCGGCGCCCAATCGCTCGCGTCCCTGCCCTGGCAGGCCGTGGCCGCTCTGGCCGCACCGCACCCGGTGCTCCGTGGCTGCACCCTCGCCGGCCTCCTTCTCGCGGCGGCTCTCCTCGCCGGTGCGTGGTTTCCGCGGCGGGGACGCCGGGGACGCCGGGGGATGTTGGCGCTCACGGCGCTTGCGTCGAGCGCCGGTGCTCTCCTCTTCGCGGCCTGGTTGTATTCGGCGGCAGTCCATACCGGCCTGGAGACTCCAGGCGCCGGCCGCGGCCTTGCCTGTGAGGAGCAACTCAGCCGGCGGTGGGACGTGAGCGCGGCGTTTGAAACCTGCACCTGGCTGATCAACGACAACCCGAGGAACGAAGGCCGGCGGCAGGGTCTGGCCGGTCTCCTCGGCTTTCTTCTTCTGGCAGCCGGCGGCGGGGCCTGGATGGGAGCGCGTAGCAAGGGTCTCGGGCCGCGGGCGTCGTGGGCTCGGTGGGGCCTCGTGGCGGTCCACGGAGCCCTGGCGCTGTTTTTCCTCCAATTGGTGCCGGCGGCCCACGCCTACAGCACCTGGGGCGTGCGCTACCCGCCGGTGACGGTGAGAACCGACCTGCCCGGCTGCGATCAGGCGCTCGGCCAGGCGCTCGCGGCAGGCTCGTGCTGCGCCTTCAACGTCTCGGGGGACGCGACCGAAGGCACCGTGTTGCTCCTCTGGGGGAGCGGCTGCCCCGGTGGCGCCGGGTTCAAGACCCCGCAGGACGTCGAGGCGATCGGCAAGGGCTGCCTCAGCCAGGCTCTGACGCCGCAGACCGTCAACAGCCGTTGTCTCTGAATATCCAATCCCAGCGCATCCCATCCCTGATCGAGGCTGATTCCCGGTCCTGAGCGGCGGCAAGACGGATTCCAGGCCCGCCGAGCCGGTCCCGCTGGCAAATGTCGAACTGTGTCGGCAAATGTCGGCTCATGTGGGACAACGTCGATCGATGTCGGCGAGACACCATAAGTCAGCAGTCTTTCCTCTTGGCTCCAGCCGATCGAGGCCTGGCATAGAGGTTGCCTAAAGCCTAAGAAGAACCGGTTCAACTGGCGCCTTACCCGGAGTGATTCTGGCAGAGCCGAAGGCCTGCTCCATTGAGTCACTCGGGGACCAAACCCGTCCTGACGAACGAATCGATCACTCAGAGGTGCAGGCTATGAATCAGATCCCGAAAGCGACGAAACGTGCCCTCCTCTTGCTGGCTCTGCTGGCGCCGACGGCGCTGGCAGCCCTGTTCACCAACGGCGGGTTCGAGACCGGAGACTTCACCGGCTGGACGAAGTCGACCTTCATCAACAATGGCCTGTCGGGCAGCCCGCCGTTCACCGGCGCGAACATCGTCAGGACCCCCGGGGGGACCGATCAGACCGTCACCGTGACCGCCGCGGCGCCGGAGACCGGCGTCGACCCGCGGCTCGGGCCGGCCGCCACCCTCAAGTTCCCAAAGTTCGGGAGCTTCTCCGCTCGCGTCAACGGACCGACGACTGGCCGGATCTCGAACACCATCAAACAGCAGACCACCACGACCCCTTCCGACGTCGACCCCAGCGACAGCCGCGTACACGTTCGCTTCGCCTACGCGCCGGTGCTGGAGAACCCGACGGGGCATACCGAGAGTGAGCAGCCCTTTTTCTACGTGGCGCTCCGGAACGTCACCCGCGGCAACGCGATCCTCTACGAGTCGCTGAACTTCTCGAACCAGGCCGGCGTGCCGTGGAAGACCTCCCCTGCCAGCGCCGGTGTCCTCTACACCGACTGGCAGATCGTCGACATCGCCCCAGGCTCTCCAGCCCTGCAGGTGGGCGATACGGTCGAGCTGGAGGTGACGGCGGCCGATTGTAGCCTCGGCGGCCACTACGGCTACGTCTACGTCGACGGCTTCGGCTCCCAGATCCCCGGTCTCTCGGTCACCAAGACCGCCACGCCGAGCTCGGTCGCCCGCGGCGGACAGCTCACATACAACTTCATCTACCGGAACTCGGGTTCCAGCGCCGTCTCGAACGTGGTCGTCAAGGAGACGATCCCCGCCGACACGAGCTTCGTGTCGGTCTCCGACACCACGGCCTGCTCGCACGCGAGTGGGATCGTGACCTGCAACTTCGGGACGATGAACCCGGGCGACCAGGGGACGTTCTCCATCGTGGTGGCGGTGAGCGCCAACCCTGCCGGCGCCTCAATCAACAATGGCAACTACACGATCGAGGGGACAGGGGTCGCGGCGACGCTGGGTCCGCTGGTCACGACGCCCATCCAGCCGCTCTCGATTTCCAAGACGCCGAGCGCTCCGGTCGCCCTCCCCGGAGGGAACCTCCGCTACGACTTCACCTACCGGAACTCGGGTGCCAACGCCGTCTCGAATGTGATTGTCCAGGAGACGCTTCCCGCCGATACGACCTTCGTATCGGTCTCCGACACCACCGCCTGCTCGCACGCCAGCGGGACCGTGACCTGCAACTTCGGGACGATGAGCCCGGGGGCCCAGGGGACGTTCTCCATCGTGGTGGCGGTGAGCGCCAATCCCACCGGCACCTCGATCGTCAACGGCAACTACACGATCCAGGGAACCGGCGTCCCGGCGACGCCCGGTTCGACGGTCACCACGCCCATCCAGGCGCTCGCGATTTCCAAGACGCCGAGCGCTCCGTTCGTCCTCCCCGGAGGGAACCTCCAGTACGACTTCACCTACCGGAACCCGGGGGGCACCACCGTCTCCAACGTCGTCGTCCAGGAGACAATCCCCGCTGATACGACCTTCGTGTCGGTCTCCGACACCACCGCCTGCTCACACGCGAGCGGCACCGTGACCTGCAATTTCGGGACGATGAGCCCGGGAGCCCAGGGAACGTTCTCCATCGTGGTGGCGGTGAGCGCCAACCCCACCGGCACCTCGATCGTCAACGGCAACTACACGATCCAGGGGACAGGCGTCCCGGCGACGCCCGGTCCGCCGGTCACCACGCCCATGCCGGTGCTCTCGATCTCCAAGACGCCGAGCGCCGCCCAGGGCATCTTTCCCGGAGCGAGGCTCCAGTACGACTTCATCTACACGAACAGCGGGACCGCTGCCGCGAACGACGTCATCGTGAGCGAGACGATCCCAAGCCAAACCACCTTCGTCTCGGTCTCCAACCCCACCGTGTGCTCTTACAGCAGCGGCGTGGTGACCTGCAACTTTGGAACGCTGAATGCGGGCGCCTCCGGCACCTTCAGCGTCGTGGTGAGGGTCGCCCCGGAGACCACCGGCTCGATCGTCAACGGCACCTACTCGATCGCGGCGACGGGGATCTCTCCAGTCGCGGGCGAGGCCGTCACCGTCCCGGTCGTCCTGCCCATCCCCACGATCTCCTCGCTCGGCATGCTGGCACTGGCCACGCTCCTGGCTCTGGCCGGTTACCTCCTCCTGCTGAAGCGCCGGCGAGCCGGCTGAACCCGGTTCTTGGACTTTAGACGGGCGCCTTCGGGCGCCCTTTTCACAGTGGGGCGCCTTCCACAGGAGGAACCGTGTCCCCTCCAACTACCCCTTCGCCTTCGTCGCCTCCAGCCGGCTGACGCGGACGATGTAGTCGAGGCCCGAGGCGACCGTGGAGATGGGCACCAGGTAGATGGTGACCGTGGAGACCTGCTGGAGCCAGTGCGCCTCGGGCAGGGTGCCGGAGATCAGGACGAGGACCACGGCCACGACCTGAAGGACAGTGTTCCCCTTGCTGAGGAGCGTGGGCGGGAAACGGCGGACCCCCACCGCGAGGTAGAGCACCAGGGCCACGGTGACGAGCAGCACGTCGCGGGCGATGACGAGGATGGTCACCCAGAGGGGAATGGGAGCGCCGTGGGCCAGGCTGGGGATGCTGAGCACCACATAGGCGCTGGTGAGCAGCAGCTTGTCGGCGACCGGATCGAGATAGCCGCCCAGCGGCGACTGCTGGCTCGCCCAGAAGCGGGCGATGAAGCCGTCGAGGGCGTCGGTGACGCCCGCCGCCACGAAGATCAGCAGCGCCTTCGTCGAGTCGCCGTTCACCACGGCGATGATGAACAGGGGGACGAGCCCCATCCGCAGGAGCGTGAGCAGATTGGGGACGGTGAAGGTCATGAGCCGCCGAGGAGCTTGACGCTGCGCCGCAGGATCTCCACGGCGTCGGTGCCGGCCAGAGGGTTCGCGGGCTCGCAGATGTCGTCCGCCCCCAGGAGGCCGCAGGCTTCCGCCGGATCGCAGGCGCTGCCGTTACCGCCGGCATTGGGTCCGGCGCAGGAGCCCGCCCCGAAGCGGGCCAGCATGCGCAAAACCACCCGCAGCGCGGGGCCACGGCGGATCGACGAGCCGGGCGAGAAGCGATGGAGCGTGGGATCGACGTCCATCAGCCCGAGGTTGACGACGCGGACGATCTCTTCCTGGTGGGGATGGTCGAGCACGTCGGTGGCGATGCGGCCCGCGGTCGGCCGGCTGTTGCGCACGTCCGGCACGAGCCAGTAGATGAGCAGGGCGAAGTCCGCCCGGCTGAGGTCCGCCCTGGCGGCCACCTCCTGCACGTCGCGTGGCAGCTGCGACAGCCGCCAGCGGAACTTGGCGGACTCCAGCTTCTGCGCCAGGGCGGGATCCTTGGGATGCTCGGCGGCGAGATTCTGCACGATCTTCAGGCCGGCGCTGGGATCTCCCACCTCGAGCTCCAGCTCGGAGCGGCGCTCGAGCAGGAGGCGGTCTCCCGGCCGGCGGGAGATGAGGTCCTTGACGGCGGTGAGCTCGGCGGCATGGTCGTCCCGGGCCACGGCGACCTTGCGCGCCGCCTCGAAGGTGACGGCTTCCGACGGCGCCCAGCCGCGCAGCAGCTCGAGCTGCTTGGCGGCGTCCGGCAGACGGCCGCCGCGCAGCGCCTCATCCAGCCGGTTGGCGACGATCTCCAGCGCCCGGCCGTGCAGCTCGTTGACACGCTTCAGGGCCAGCGGGCTGCGGGCCGCCACGGCGCGGAAGGCCGAGTACGCGAGGGCGATGTCGCCCATGCGCTCGGTGGCCCGGCCGAGGAGGAGCTGACTCGCCGTGTAGCTGGGCAGCGCGTCGCCCACGGGCAACAGCCGCAGCAGCACGGCATGATCGTCCCCGGCCGCCAGCTCCACCTGACCGGCGAGCACCTGGGCCGGAAAGAGCTGCGGGTCCTCGGCCAGCATCTCCCCCGCGATCCGGCTGGCGGCGGCCGTCTCTCCCCGGTCGAGCAGATCATGCCAGGCGGAGGTCAAGCGCTCCCTCCGCTCAGGGTCGACGTCGCGGGAATAGCCTTCGAAGGGATCGATCAGAAAAGGCCGGTCGGCCGGCTCGAGAGCGAGAGGCTCAGGGGGCCGGACAATCGGGCGCACCGGCGGCTTGGGTGCCGTCGTGCACGCTGTGCCCGCCGCCAGCAGGGCGGCGGCGAGCAGGAGGAGAGCCGTGGCAGACCGGCAGCCATGGCGCCCGCTCTCAGGAAGCGTGAGGTGCCGCGGCGATGGTTGCGATGGCATGCTTGTAAATGAGAATTTCCTTGCCTTCGCTCTCCAGCACCACGGCGAAGCGGTCGAAACGCTTGAGGCGCCCCAGCAGGTGCCGGCCGGTGACGAGCTCCAGGTACATCGTCTGCCCTTCCTTGAGGCTCTGGAAGAGATACCCATCCTGAATGTTGATGTTGTGTTTAGCCATACGCCCTCCCGAGACCCCTGTGCTTGGCATGTTCAAGTACTCCCGGAATCTGCCGTTCAAGATCCTGGGCGGAAAACCAGGCAACCTCCGGCTCCTTCCGAAACCAGGTCTCCTGCCGCTTCGCGAAACGCCGCGTCTCCCGCACGATGTCTTCAACCGCCAGCTCGAGGGACACCGTCCCCTCCAGATAGCGGACCAGCTGACGATATCCGATCGCCTGGAAAGCGGGAAGGGCAGGCGAGAGCCTCTGGCGCAACAGCGTCTCGACCTCGTCCAACCAACCCGCTTCGAGCATATGGGTCACTCGGCCAGCGATTTGATCGTATAAGATGCCACGGGGAAGCGTCAAACCCACGCGAATTGTCGCAATGCCCTGAGTCCCAAAGGGTTGCTCGGCCGTCCAGGAGGAGAGCGGCCGGCCCGACACGAGGGCGACCTCCAAAGCCCGCAGCACACGTTGCGTATCGCCGGCCGCGAGCCGCTGCGCGGTCACCGGATCGAGCCGCCGCAGCTCCTCCCTGAGCGGTGCCAGCCCTTCGGCCTCCAGGCGCTGCCGCAAGGCCTCGCGCATCTCCGGATCGCTCGGCGGCATCGGGCTCAGGCCCTCGCAGAGAGCCCGCAGATAGAGGCCGCTGCCGCCCACCACGAGAGGCACCCTCCCCCGTCCCTGGATCTCCGCGATCGCCTCCCGCGCCCGGCGGGCGAACTCGCCGGCCGAGTAGCGCTCGGCGGGGTCGAGGATGTCGATCAGGTGATGGGGTACCCGCCCGCGCGCCGCCAGGCCGGGCTTCGCGGTACCGATGTCGAACCCCCGGTACACCTGGAGCGCGTCGGCGTTGACGATCTCCCCTCCCAGCCTCTGCGCCAGAGCCATCGCCAGCGCGCTCTTGCCCGTGGCGGTGGGACCGACGATGGCGAGAATGGGCTCCATGGCGCGACAAGGGTACAGGGTTTGCCGAAGGCGTGGACCGAGAATGAGGCCTCTTCGTCTTTTTCAGGACTAACCACTCCCTCTTCTCCCGGCGGGCGGGGGGGAGGCTGGGAGAAGAGGGACGGGGTGATGAGGGCTTTGGCGGCTCGGACGACGCCCGAGTCTCGCAACCCTCCGGATCGGCGATAAGGCCGGGCTTTAGTCCAGCGCTCAGGGACTTCGCCGCTGGTACAGCCGGCGAATGGTCCCGAGTACGCCTCCAAGGTGATCCTGAACGTCCCGGTTGGTGAACCGGAGGACGCGGAAACCCAGAGCCACCAGGTTGGCGTCCCGATTCAGGTCGTGGGAGATCTGCGAGTCTTCTTCATGGATCGAGCCGTCCAATTCCAAGACGAGCTTCAGCTCATGGCAGTAGAAATCCGCGACGTAGGGGCCAATCGGCACCTGGCGGCGAAACTTGAGGCCGAGGAGTTTCCGGTCGCGCAGATGCTCCCAAAGACCTTCCTCCGTAGGAGTGCAGATCCGCCTTAGCCGCTTCGCGCGAACCAGGGCGCCCTTGTTGGCAATACGCACGGTGGAGATGATATCTCCCCGTCAACCTCCACCGGCCTTGTCGCCGATCCGAGCTGCCTCCACGGCTCGGGGCATTATCCGAGCCGCCGAGACCCTCATCACCCCGGCCCTCTTCTCCCGGCCTCCCCCCCGCCCGCCGGGAGAAGAGGGGGTGGTTAGTCTTGAAAAAGCAGGAAGAGGTGATACAGCCCCCGCCTCACTTCGGGGCTCCCGGCATCGCGATTCGAATCTTGCCGTCGGCCCCGAAGGCGAGCAGGATCTCGCCGCCACGGTCGGTGCGCAGGACTCTCGCTCCTTCGTACTGAAGCCGCTCGACGATCTCCGGCGAGGGGTGGTGGTAGATGTTGCGCACGCCGGAGGAGATCAGCGCCAGGCGGGGCCTGGCGGCTTCCAGGAAGGCCGGGGTCGAGGAGGTCCGGCTGCCGTGGTGCGCCACCTTGAGGACGTCGGTCCGCAGACTTTCCTCGCAGCAGTCCGCCAGCTCATGCTCGCTCTGGCGCTCGATGTCGCCGGTGAGCAGCGCCCGCCGGCCGTTCACCGCGGCCATCAGCACCAGGGAGCGCTCGTTGGCGGCCCGGTGGCCGTCGGCCAGGGGGTGGAGCACGGTCAGGCGCCAGCGGCCGAGGCTCAGGCGCTGGCCGCGGGACAGGAGGCGATGGCGCACCCCAGGCAGCGACAGCAGCCGGCCGGCGCAACCCTTGGGCTCCCAGCCGGGAGCGCTCCAGGTCTCCTTGACGCTCAGGTAGGCGGCGATGTCCACCAGGCCGCCGCAGTGATCCCGGTCCGGATGGGTCATCACCAGGGCATCCAGCTTGTGGATGCCCTCGCCCAGCAGGGCCGGCAGGAGGACCCGGCCGCCCAGATCGGCGCCGTCCCAGCCTCCCCCATCCACGAGGATGGCCCGGTTACCATCGCGCAGCAGGATGGAGTCTCCCTGGCCGACGTCGAGCAGCGCCAGCTCGGGACCCCGGCGCTCGCTGCCCACCCCCGCCACCGCGGCCCACAAGCCGGCGGCCACGCAGGCCGCGGCGAGGAGCCGAGGTACCCAGAGCCTGGAGGGCAGCAGAAGGGCCAGCCCGAGGCCGAGGGCGAGCAGCGAGGCCGCCCAGAAGGGGATCGCCATCGGCAGGGTGCCCCAGGCCCCGGGCGGCGTATGGGAGGGCCAGGAGAACGGCACCGCGAGGCGGTCGAGGACCGGCAGCAGCCAGGCCGCCAGCGGCGCCGATACGAGGGCCACCAGGGTCCAGAGGAGCGAGGCCGCCAGTGCTAGTCCCGTCCAGGGCACCGCCGGCAGGTTGAGTAGCGGGGCCAGCGGCGAAAAGAGATCGAAGTGCGGCAACGTCCAGGGGAGGGTGACGAGCTCGGCGCCGACGCTGGCCGCGAGGGCCGCCGTGAGCCATCCCGGGAGATGGCGGTGGCGCCAGCGCGCGGCGAGGCGCGGCGCGAGCACCAGCAGCCCCGCCGTGGCCACGACCGTGAGCTGGAAGGCGAGGGAGAGCACCTCCTGGGGGCGGTCCACCAGGAGCAGGATCACCGCCCAGCCCAGGGCATTGGCGGCGGCCGGCGGACGCTCGGCGAGAAGGGCCAGCACGGCGAGCCAGGCCATGATGGCGGAGCGCACGAGCGCCGGCAGGGGCCCCACGAGCATCAGGTAGAGGGCACTGGTGGCCAGCATCAGCACCAGGCGGGGCCGCCGGGGAAGGAAACCGCCGAGCAGCCAGACCGCCCCCGCCACCAGGGCCACGTGCACGCCGGAGACGGAGAGCAGGTGGTAGACGCCCGTCACCCTCAAGCCCCGCTTCCAATCCAAAGGGAGCTCGCCGGCATCGCCCAGGACCAGCGCGCGGGCGAGGGCCTTGCCCTGGGCCTCCCCCGTGCTTTCGGGCCCGGCGGCGCGGTAGGCCTCCTCCACCCGCCCGCGAAGAGCGCCGGAGAGGCGGGCGATCCAGCCAGGGGCCGCCTCGACCGCGAGGAGTTGGCGGCTCTTCACCCGCAGCCGCCAGGGGCCTGGAGGTACGGGGATGCGGTTGGCGAAGCCCGGCGAGCGACTGAGATAGCCGCGAACGCGCAGAGTCGAGCCGAAGGGGGGAGGAGCCGCCTCCCCGTCCGGCAGGTGGACGATGACGTCGAGGGGAGGCGAGGCGACGCGGTCGCCCTGCCGCAACCGCAGCACGCGGGCGGGAGCGGACCAGCCGTCGTCGTCGCCAGCCCAGTGGCCTGCAACCACGATCACGGCTTCGACCGGGCTCTCCGGGATCAAGGCGGCGACGGGGTCCGCGGGCAGGCCGAGCCGCACGGTGGCGACCAGCAGGCCCAGGCTGAGGAAAGCCAGGCAGGTGGCGGGGGCACGCCGCAGAGCGAGGGGCAGAAGGGCCAGCGCCGTCAGCAGCGGCACCGGCAGATACGGGAGCTCAAAGGCGAGCCGGGAACCGGCGGCGAAGCTCGCGGCCGGCAGGAGCATGGGAGCAGTGCGAATGTCCATGCTCTATAAAAACGGAAAATCTCGCTCTCATCGCTCACCTTTCCGTTCCGCTTAAACATGCAAGGATTGCGCGAGGTCTCGAATCTCGCGGCAGGTATGAGAGTTGAATGAGAGGAAACCGGCGGCGAAGACCGCTGCCGGCGGGAGTCCGGCCTAACGGAAGGAGAAAACGCCATGCCTGAGCTGATCTGGGAGCATGCGATCGAGGTCGAGGACGTTGACGTCGTCTACGCTCCGGGTACCTGGGGCGAGAGGCGGGCGGATGGCACCTGGAGAGGATGGATCGAGTTCCAGCCCCTCCGCGGCGGGGGAAGGGTCCTGCGTACCGGGCAGGAGACCTCGCAGCCGAACCGCGACGCCCTGGCCTACTGGGCGTCCGGGCTTGAGCCCGTCTACTTCGAGGGCGCTCTCGACCGGGCCGTGGCGGTCGCCGTCTAGGGTTCCGCCTCCGGCGAGAACAGAGACAGCACCGGCAGGCCCAGCCGGCGGCGCAGGGTCTGGCGGAAGAGCCTTTCACGCGAGGCCTCGATCTCCTCGGCCGGCACCTGGCCGCTGAGAAGTGCCAGGGTCTTCTCCACCGCCGCGGCGATCTCCGCCCGTTCCTCCGCATCGAGACCGGACGCTTCGGCGTCAAGCATCTCCCGATCGAGAGCGGCGAGGCGCTCTTCGACGTCCTGGGGATCACCGCCGAGGAGGGTGAGGCGGGCCGCCAGCGCCTCGCGGCCCGCCAGCGCCCGGGGGAGAGCGGCGGCGAGGGCGGCGAGGCGGGGCGCCACCTCGAAGGCGGACGCCACGGCCCGCTGCCCGGGAGCGGTGAGCTCCTTGAGGTCTGTCCAGGCCGCCTCCACGGCCGGAGCGCAGTAGCGCAGGCTGGAGATCTTCCCCTTGGCGCCGCGCTCCTTGCGCTTGGCGAAGACCTCCACCAGCGTCCGCCGCACCAAGTCAAGGGGAACCCCGTCCTGGTGCCAGCGCCGGGCCACCTGCCAGTCCGCCGGCGACAGCAGCAGGGGCGCCCCCCGCAGCTCCACGAAGATCTCTTCGATGGCCTGGAAGTAGGCGTGGTCCGGGTCGGGCTGCTCCGTGGATTCGCTACCGGTTGCGCTCATAGATGAGCTTCAGGCCCGCGAGCGTCAGGTCGGGGTCCACCTCGCGGATGTACTTCGAGCCCCCGGCGATGAGGGCGGCCTGGCCGCCGGTGGCGACGACGCTCTTGACGCCGGGGATCTCGGCGTGGAGCCGCTCCAGAATGCCGTCCACCAGGCCGATGTAGCCATAGTAGATGCCCGCCTGCATGGCGGCGGCGGTGTTCTTGCCCACCAGCTCCGTGGGCTTGCGCACGTCCACCCGGTAGAGCCGCGAGGCGTGGGCGAAGAGGGCCTCGGCCGAGATGGTGATGCCCGGCGTGATGATGCCGCCCATGTACTCCCCCGCCGCGTTGACCACGTCGAAGGTGGTGGCGGTGCCGAAGTCCACCACGATTACCGGCGAGCCGTACTTCTCGCGCGCCGCCACGGCGTTGACGATGCGGTCCGCTCCCACCTCGGTGGGATTGTCGTAGCGGATGGGCATGCCGGTGCGCACCCCCGGCTCGATGAACAGCGGCTTCTTGCCGAAGTAGCGCTGGGCCAGGCGCTCCAGAGTCAGGTGGAGGGGCGGCACCACCGAGGAGATCACCACCGCCTCCGCCGAGACGGGATCGACCCCGCGCAGCGTGAACAGCGGCAGCAGCAGCGAGCCGTACTCGTCCGCCGTGCGCTCGGTGTCCGTCGACAGGCGGAAGCTCTCCACCAGCTCGTCGCCCCGGTAGATGCCGAACACCGTGTTGGTGTTGCCGACGTCCACCAGGACGAGGATGCCGTTCGGGTCCGCCGGATCGTTCTTGCCTTTCTTCATTCCTCGATCACCTCTCCGGAAGCTATCGGGACCACGCGACCCTCGCTCTCCAGGAGCAGCCGGCCGGAGTCACCGAAGCCCACGAACGTCCCAGTGGTCACGCTCTCCCCCACCCGGCAGGCGATGGGCTCCCCCGGCCGGTGGACCGAGAGGGCGCGGTAGCTCTCGACCGCATAGGCCGCATCGCCCAGATGCTCGAGCTCGGCCTCCAGCCCCTCGACGAGGTCCCAGGTGAAGTCCTCCAGGGTCCCGGCGTCTTCTCCCAGCAGGCGGACCGAGGTGGCGGTATCCGGCAGGTCGGCCGTCTCGTGAAAGACGTTGACTCCGAAACCGATCAGGGCCAGCGTGGGCTCCTCGGGTCGTACGGCGGCCTCGATGAGGATGCCGCCGATCTTCCGGCGCTCTCCCTTCACCTCCACCAGCAGGTCGTTCGGCCACTTGAGCCGGCACGGCACGGCAAGGCGAGCGGCGAGTGCCCGGCAGAGACCCACGCCCGCCAGCAGAGGAAGGGTTTGAAGCAGGCCGGCGTCGTCCACCTGCAAGACGCGGGTGGCATAGACACCTTTCCCCGCCGGGCTCGACCAGCTCCTTCCGTGACGCCCTCGCCCGTCCGTCTGCTCCAGGGCCACGACGATCAGCGAATGGAGCGTCTGCGCCTCGTTCTGATACTCGGCGACGATGGCCCGGGCCAGGGTGTTGGTGGAGTCCAGGCGGGGCACCACGACGAGGTTCTCGGGGCCGCTGGCCAATCCGGCGTGGCCGGCGCCTTCCCGCCGACGCCTCAAGCCTGCCATGTAGCGCTCGAAGTCCAAGTCCTATCCCCTCTCCTCTCTCCGCCCGCAGCCTCAGGGAAGGCCCAGGCTGGAGCGCAGCGCGGCCTGCCGTTCGCGCATCTGAGCCAGGTTCGCGTGGCCGCCCTCCACCACGTGGGCCGGCGCCTTGGCCAGGAAGGCGGGGTTGGCGAGCCGCTCCTCGGAGCGCGCGATGTCGCCGGTCAGCTTCTCAAGCTCCTTGGTGAGCCGCCCCCGCTCCTCCTCCCCCAGCTCCTGCTTCTCCACCTTCACCCCGATCTCGACGCCGGCGACAAGATCGCGGAGCGCGCCTTCCGGCGGCGGCCCCATCGTCACCGATTCGACCTTGCCCAGGAAGCGCAGCAGGGGCGCCTGCTCCGCGAGCAGCGGGCTGGCCGGCGATCCCAGGCCGATGAACAGCTCGATCTTCGCCTTGGGCGCCAGGCCGAGCTCGGTGCGCAGGGCCCGGACGCGGGTGACGACCTGGATGAGGGCGTCCATGCCCGCCTCCACCTCGGGGTTCTCCCACGCCGCCTCGGCCTTGGGGTAGGCGGCGAGGCAGATCGTCTCGGGATGGACGGCCTCGTGGCCCGGCAGACGCTGCCACAGCTCCTCGGTGAGGAACGGCATCACGGGATGCAGCAGCCGCAGGGCGCGGTCGAGCACCGTCAGCAGCACCTCTCCCACCCGCGGCCGCGGCGCGTCGCCGACCCCGCCGGTCAATGCCGGCTTCGATAGCTCGATATACCAGTCGCAGAAGTCGCCCCAGAAGAAGTGATAGAGGCGGTTGCACGCCTCGTCGAAGCGGAAGGCCGTGAAGCGCGGCTCCACCTCCGCCGCCACCCGCGACAGGCGGGAGAGGATCCAGCGCTCGGGGGCGGCCAGCCCCTCGGGATCGATCGTCTCCCGCACCTTCGCGTCGCCCACCCGCGAGAGAGCGAAGCGGGTGGCGTTCCAGAGCTTGTTGCCGAAGGCGCGGTAGCCCGCGATCTGGTCCCTGTTGAGGGGGATGTCCCGCCCCGGACTGTCGAGCGAGGCCAGGGTGAAGCGCAGGGCGTCGGCGCCGAACTCCTCGATCAGCTCCGAGGGATCGAGCACGTTGCCCTTGGTCTTCGACATCTTCTGGCCCTCGGCGTCGCGTACCAGGCCGGTGAGATGGACGGTGGCGAAGGGGACCTCGCCCGTGAAGTGCAGGCCGTCCATCACCATCCGGGCCACCCAGAAGAAGAGGATGTCGAAGCCCGTGATCAGCACCGAGTTGGGGTAGAAGGTGCGGAAGTCGGCCGTGTCGTCCGGCCAGCCGAGGGTCGAGAACGGCCACAGCCCCGAGGAGAACCAGGTGTCGAGCACGTCGGCGTCCTGGGTCAGGCGGTCGGTGCCCGCCTCCTTCGCCGCCTCCTCGACCGTGTGGGCCACGAAGCAGCGCCCGTCCTCGGTGTACCAGGCGGGAATCTGGTGCCCCCACCAGAGCTGCCGGGAGATGCACCACGGCTTGATGTTGGTGAGCCAGTGCTCCCAGGTCTTGTCCCAGCTCTCGGGCACCAGCTTGAGGCGGCCGTCGCGGTTGGCCGCGAGCGCCTTGGCCGCCATCTCCGTCACGTCGCAGAACCACTGCGTCGAGACCAGCGGCTCGATGGGCTCGCCTCCCCGCTGGCTGTGGCCGACGTTGTGGTCGTGCTCCTCGATCTTGAGCAGCCAGCCCTGGTCGCGCAGCCGCTCCACCACCTTGGCCCGCGCCTCGAAGCGGTCGAGGCCGGCGAAGTCCGGGCCGGCTTCGGCCGTCATGCGGCCGTCCGGGCCAATCACCGAGATACCGGGCAGATTGTGGCGCCGGCCCATCTCGAAGTCGTTGGGATCGTGGAACGGCGTGATCTTCACGAGGCCGGTGCCGAACTCGCGGTCCACCGCCGTATCGGCGATGAATGGCAGGCGCCGGCCCACCAGCGGCAGCAGGGCCGCCTTGCCGTGAAGGTGGGTGAAGCGCTCGTCGTCGGGGTGCAGGGCCACGGCCGTGTCGCCCAGCATCGTCTCCGGCCGGGTGGTGGCCACGACGATGCGCTCGTCGCTCCCCTCCACGGGGTAGGCGATGTGGTAGAGCTTGCCCTTCACCGCCTTCATCTCCACTTCGAGGTCGGAGACCGCCGTGCCCAGGGCCGGGGACCAGTTGACCATGTATTCGCCGCGGCTGATGAGCCCTTCGCGGTAGAGGCGGACGAAGGCCTCGCGCACGGCGTGGGAGAGGCCGGCGTCCATGGTGAAGCGCTCGCGCGTCCAGTCGCAGGAGGCCCCGAGCAGATCGAGCTGCTCGCGAATGTTGCCCTGGTACTGCTCCTTCCACTGCCACATCCGCTCCAGGAAGGGCTCCCGGCCGAGGGCGGCCCGGCTGGTACCTTCGGTGCCGAGCTGGCGCTCCACCATGAGCTGCGTGGCAATGCCGGCGTGATCGGTGCCGGGCAGCCAGAGGGCGTTGTAGCCCTGCATGCGGCGCCAGCGGGTGAGCAGGTCCTGAAGGGCGGACTGGAGGGCGTGGCCGACGTGGAGCTTGCCGGTGACGTTGGGGGGCGGGATCATGATGCAGAAGGGAGGTTTCTCCGAGGGGGCCTCGGCCCGGAAGTACCCCTTCTCCGCCCAGCGCTTCTGCCAGACCTGCTCGTAGGTCCTGGGCTCGAAGCGCTTGTCCATCTCCGGCGGCTCCGGCTGCGTCTCCCTCGTCTCCGTCATTTCCATCCTTGCCTCTCAAAAAATCGTCCACTAAAGAGAAGGGAGCGGTGACTGCACCGCTCCCCTTTCACCTTCAGCCGTGCCGAAGGCAGGCGTCACTCGACCTGGGATTCGAGCTCACGCAAGCGGTCGCGAATGATCACCTCCGCCATGTCGGGAATGACCTCCCAGGCCACGTCCCGCACGGTCTTGTCGCTCAGCAGCTCCACCAGCCGGCGAGCGATACGGTCGATGTCGCCGTCGGACAGATGGCCGTTGCCACCGCCGATGCCGGCACCGGCCTCCGCCATCGCGGGCGCGGCCGCCGCCGCGGGAAACGCCTCGGCCGGGCTTACTGATGGGGCTGCCAGGGGCTCCGGAGCGCTCCAGGCCGCAATCGGCGGCTCCGGCTCCGGCTCGGCGGGAGCGGCCTCCCAGGTCTCGGGCTCGAACTCAGCCGGCGGCGTCCAGGCCTGCGGGGCCTCCTGGGGCGTGAGAGGAAGCTCCGGGGGCGCCGCCGACCAGTCGAATCCCGCGACCGGCGAGGCCGCGGGTGCCGCCGGAGGCGGCGCGAACGCCGGCTCCTCCGGCAGGTAGGGATCGAGGGGCTCCTCCAGGGACAGCTCGGACGGCGCGCTGAAGACGTGGCTCGGTACGTAGGGCGCAGGGCTCTCCTCGAGCTCGAACACCGGCTCCTCTTCCACGTGATAGGCGGGATCGGGCTCCAGGGCGAACGAGGGCTCGTGATCGAACGGTTCCGGCGCCGCGACCGGCGGCGGAGTGGGAAGCGCCGACGATGCACCGTCGAGGTCGAAGCTGCCCCACGAGGGTTCCGGTGAAAAGACCGGCTCCGGCGGAAACACCGGCGGCGGTGAGAATATCGGCTCCGGCGAAAACACCGGCTCCGGCGGGAACACCGGCGCGGCGGCAGGCGCCAGCGGGGGGAAGTCCAGGGTCGGCAGCGAGGCCCGCTCGTTCATCATGGGCAGCGGCGGCAAGGGCGGCGGTGCCGCGGCGGCCGCCTGCTCCATGGGCGCCAGCAGCTCCTGCACGCGTTGCAGCAGCTCCTGGGAGTCGAACGGCTTCTTCAGGAAGGAGTCGGCTCCGGCGGCCTTGGCCTCGTTCTCGTCGAAGGGCTCGAAGGTTCCCACCAGCAGCAGCACGGGCACGCTGATCCGCAGCTGCTTGGACTTGCGGCACACCTCGTAGCCGTTGGCGCCCGGCATATGAACGTCGGCGATGACGAAATCGGGCTTGACCTCAGGCAGCAGGGCGAGCGCCTCGTCACCGTTGCTCACGGCGCGGACCTCGAAGTCCTCGTCCATGAACGTCAGCTCGATGACCTTTTGAATGGTGACGCTATCGTCAGCCAGCAGAATCCTTCTTTTCATTCCTCCTCCATCAATCTAAAGCCTAACGTAGCACCCCGGAATCGGGCAGTCAAACCGTTCTCACCGCGAGGGTTATGCCCATCAGGCCGCGAAACGGGCCTGGAGGTATTCGACGATGGACTTCGTGGAGGTCCCAGGCAGGAAGATCGCGTCGACCCCGGCGGTCTTCAGGGGCTGGATGTCCTGCTCCGGGATGATGCCCCCGGCGAAGACCAGGATGTCCTCCGCGCCCTGTTCCCTGAGCAGCCGGGTCACCTCCGGCAGCAGCGCGTTGTGAGCGCCCGACAGAATGGACAACCCCACCGCGTCCACGTCCTCCTGGACGGCGGCGGTCGCGATCTGCTCGGGCGTCTGCCGCAGACCGGAGTAAATCACCTCATATCCCGCGTCGCGCAACGCCCGCGCCACGATTTTCGCGCCCCGGTCGTGCCCATCCAGGCCAGGCTTGGCGATCAGGATGCGAACCCGTCGATCATTCATGGGCGGGATTGTAGCACTCACCCCGCCGCGCGTTCGTTGAAGAAGACGATCAGGTCCGTCTGCGGTACCGGATAGCCCATCTGGCGCAGCAGCGAGACCACCTGGCCCCGGTGGTACGTGGTGTGGTTCACCAGGTGGATGACCGCCTGCCCGAGCGGCAGGGTGTAGACGGCGCCGTCGGGGATCGAGGCCCAGGTGAGCGGCGCGGCGAGCTGCTCGTCGGAAAGGCCGGCGAGGAAGGCCTCGATCTGCGACGCCGACTCTTCCCAGCCGGCGATCCAGGCCGGGAGATCGGGATAATCGTCGGGCCCCGGGCGGCTGGTCAGCGGATTGCCCAGGAAGCGCGAGAGCCAGAGCCGCTGCGAGCCCAGGGTATGGGAGAGAGTGCCGAGCACCGAGCCGAAGCTGACGCCGGCGTCCCGGGTCAAGTCCTCGGGCTTCACCCGGCGGACGGCCGCCAACGTGAGGCGGTCCGCCCACAGCATGTAGAGGAGAAGGTCGCGTACCGTCGCTGCCTGGGCTGGCATAAGTGGCCGGTCAGAAGACCGCGGGCTCCTCGTAGGTGCTGAAGACGTCGCGCAGGGCGTCGCTGATCTCGCCCACCGTACAGTAAGCCTTCACGCAGTCCAGGATCAGCGGCATGGTGTTCTCCGTCCCCGCCGCCCCCTTCTTCAGGGCATCCAGCGTGCGGGAGACGGCCCCGGCGTCGCGCCGCGCCTTGACCTCGTTGAGGAACGCCACCTGCCGATCCGCCAGATCGTCCGCGATATAGAGGATCTCGATCGGCTCGTCGTTCGTGACCTGGAAGGCGTTGACGCCGACGATCGTCTTCCCGTTCTCCTCGAACGCCCGCTGGTAGGCGAAGGCCGCGTCCATCAGCTCCCGTTGCGGGAAGCCGGCCTCGATCGCCTCCACCATGCCGCCGTACTCGTCGATGCGCCGGAAGTAGTCGAAGGCGCCGTCCACCATGCGCTGGGTCATCTCCTCGACGAAATACGAGCCGCCGAGCGGATCGACCGTGTTGATGACTCCCGACTCGTGGGCGATGATCTGCTGCGTTCTCAGAGCCGTGCGGGCGCTGGACTCGGTGGGCAGGGCGAGCGTCTCGTCCAGGGCGTTGGTGTGGAGCGACTGGGTGCCGCCGAGCACCGCGGCGAGCGCCTGGAGCGTCGTGCGCACGACGTTGTTGATCGGCTGCTGAGCGGTGAGCGAGCAGCCGGCCGTCTGGGTGTGGAAGCGCAGCATCCAGGAGCGCGGGTTCTTGGCGCCGTAGCGCTCGCGCATCACCTTGGCCCAGATCTGCCGCGCCGCCCGGAACTTGGCGATCTCCTCGAAGAAGTCGTTGTGACTGTTGAAGAAGAACGACAGCCGCGGCGCGAACTCGTCGATGGGCAGGCCGGCGTCGACGCCATACTGCACGTACTCCATGCCGTCGCGCAGGGTGAACGCCAGCTCCTGGAGGGCCGTCGAGCCCGCCTCGCGGATGTGGTAGCCCGAAATCGAGATGGTGTTCCAGCGCGGCACGTGCCTGGCGGCGAAGGAGAACTGATCGGTGATCAGCCGCATCGAGGGGCGCGGCGGGAAGATGTACTCCTTCTGCGCGATGTACTCCTTGAGGATGTCGTTCTGGAGCGTGCCGGAGACCTGCCGCTCGACGTTGACCCCCTGCTTCTCCGCCACCGCCAGGTACATGGCGAAGAGGATGGGAGCCGTCGAGTTGATGGTCATCGAGGTCGTGACCTCGCCCAGCGGAATGCCGTCGAAGAGCGTCTCCATGTCCGCCAGGGTGTCGACGGTGACGCCGCACTTCCCCACCTCGCCCTTGGACATGTGGTGATCCGAGTCGTAGCCGTAGAGCGTGGGGAGATGGAAGGCGACCGAGAGGCCCGTCTGCCCCTGGGCCAGGAGGTACTTGAAGCGCTGGTTGGTATCCGCCGCCGTGCCGAAGCCCGCGAACTGGCGCATGGTCCACAGCTTGCCGCGGTAGCCCGTGGGATGGATGCCGCGGGTGTAGGGGTACTCGCCCGGGATGCCGATCGTCTCCACCGGATCAACTCCCGCCACCTGCTCGGGGGTGACCAGATGGGGCACCTCCATGCCGGAGACCGTGGTGAAGTCCGTCTTCCAGAACGGCACCTGCCCCTCGGCCTTGGCCTCCGCCGCCTCCCAGCGCTGGCGAGCCCCGGCCAGGGTCTCGAGGACCTCCTCCTTATACGCCGAGTCCTTGAAACCCGGATCGACCGCGGGTTTCTCGGTCAACAGGGTCGGTTCCTGATCCTTGACGGCCATGCAGGGAGCTCTCCTTTCACGCGCGAGCGGCTGGCCCGGAAACACCGGGCTGGAATGGGGAGTATAGCCGATGGGGCCCCCTCCCCCCTCACGGCTTCACCAACCGCCTGAGCCGCTGAAGCAGCAGCCGCGTGTCAAACACGTTGTCGGTGGCCGCCAGGATCGTCTCGTCCTCGGCCACGACGCCCACGATCTCGGGCCAGGCGGCGCTCTTGAGGGCCACCCCCACGGCCTTGGCCATCCCCGGGCTGGTGTCGAAGACCAGCATGTAGGGCCCCGCCGTTCGCACCCTCCGGATGAACTCCTCCATCTTCCCGATGGACTTCTCGTCCCCTTGCGGCGGCGGCGGGGTGTAGATGCCGTTCCGGCGCACGACGCCGAGGGCCTCCAGATCGCGGCTGACGGTCGACTGCGTGATCTTGTAGCCAAGCTTGCGCAGCGCGCGCCCGATCTCGATCTGCCGCCCCATGGGGCGCGTCACCAGAAGCTCGAGGATCGTCTTGCGGCGCTGGTTCTGATACTCACGGTCGATAGGCATTCAGTCCTCCTCACTATGCAGTAGTTTGCCGCAACTGGCGACGATCGTCAAGATTGGGGCTTGACAAGCCGGCGCGAATCGTAAACTCTATGCACACCGAACGGGAATGACCAACACGGCGGGCGGTGAAACGGGAGCGCTTCACGGAGATTGGAATTCCGGCGCCACGACGGCGCCGGATGTTTGAGCCCGATGGGCTCTGAAAGGAGTAGCAGTCATGGCCAGAAGAGAGACGAGGAAGGCAGGGATCCTGGGCGACTTGCAGAGTCTGTCGGTGACAATGGAAGCCAACAAGGAGCTGCTTCCGGACTTGGAGCCTTTCCGGCTCAAGCTCACAGGCATCGTCACGCAGTTCCTGGACGTCGGCAAGCAACAGGCCGCCCTCCAGGCCAGCAAGCAGGAGAGCTCGAAGAAGCTCCAGCGGCTCGTCATCGAGGGGCAGTCCGTGGCCAACCTGGTCCGCACGGCGGTGAAGGACCACTTCGGCTCCCGGGAGGAAAAGCTCACCGAGTTCGGCGTGAAGCCGTTCCGCGGCCGCAAGGTCAAGGCGACGGCGCCCACGCCCACCACTCCGCCGACTCCCGCCGAGTAGGAACGATCGACTGTCCGGGGGGCGCGCTCTTCGCGTCCCCCCTCTTTTTTTCCTTTCTTTCCCCCCAAGCCCGAGCCCTCGGCCAAGGCAACGCTTCCTCGTACACGGAGGGAGCTCCACCGCTCCGGTACATCGGTCCGTTGCACCAGTACATCGCGACTCTGCACCGGGACATCGGGGCTCTGCACCGGTACATCGTGACGTCATACCGGGACATCAGGACTCTGCACCGGTACATCGCGCCGGTGCACTGGTACCTCATGATGTTGTACCGGGACCTCGTGACGCGGCACTGGTGCGCCGCCGTGTTGCACCAGTACATCCTGACGTTGCACCAGTACGTCGTACCGTTACACCGGTACCTCCTAACGTTGCCCCGGTACATTGTGACCTTGTACCGGGGCCTCAGATCGTTGCCCCGGTACCTCGGGACTCTGCACCAGTACATCCTGACGTCGCACCGGGACAGCGGGACTCTGCACCAGTACATCGTGTACGTTGCACCGGGACGTCGGGGCTCGGCACCGGTACATCGTGAAGTTGCACCGGGGCATCAGGGCTCTGCACCGGTACATCGTGACGTCGTACCGGGACGTCGGGACTCTGCACCTGTACGTCGTGACGTCGTACCGGCGCACGTGAGAGAATGTAGCCATGACCCGTACACAGCAACGATCCGTGTGTCTGGCCTTCGCGGCCTTCGCTGCGCTTGCGAGCAAGCCGCTTTCAGCGCATCCGGCGTGGGGCATCATCGTTGATCCTTCGGGCCAAGTTTACTTCAGCGATCTGGAGACGGTCTGGCGTATCGATTCGCTTGGCAGACTGAGCGTCGCGCGCTCCGGCGCGAGCGGCCGGCACGTCCATGAGCTTGCGGTTGATGATCAGGGCAACGTTTATGGACCTGATTACGAGTACGTTTCGGAGGCGGCGGGTTTCAGGACTGCACTCTGGCGTCTGGATTCCAGCGGTCGCGTGACGTACACGGTTCCACCGGGCCGGGCTCTACCTCGCGGTGCGAGCATCTGGAGAGATCGTGCGGGCAATACCTATTCCGTCGAAGAGGACAATCACCTCAAGCGTGAAACGCTGCTCGTGAAGCGATCCGCGCGCGGCGAGGTCACGCTCCTCGCGGGCGGCCGATACGGATTTGCCGACGGAACGGGGAGCCATGCTCAATTCAGTAACATCGCCGCCATGACGATTGGCCAGCAAGCGTTATTCGTCACCGATGGCTCCGCCGTACGGAAGGTGTCGTTCACCGGCGTTGTCAGCACGCTGGCTCGGAACCTCGACACAGACAAAAACGCGCAACGGCCACTCTCATTCGGCGGGCTGATGGGTTTGGCTGTCGGACCGGCGGGGAACGTTTACGTCGCGGACTTCAGGAACCGGCGCGTTCTGAAGGTGACCGCGAGAGGGATGGTATCGGTGCTTCAACGATGCGATCCTCCCTGGTCTCCAACCGGAGTTGCGCTGGCGCCGAACGGAGACCTTCACATTCTCGAATTCGGATTTGAACCGCCAGGCACCTGGCTCAAACCACGAGTCCGGAAGCTTTCGTCACGCGGTGCAACGACGACGGAAGCCATCGTGAAGTGACCTGGCGAAAGAGGCGCCTCCGGCAACGCAGTCCGGGCCAAACCTTGCTACCTGCGTGCCCCGAAGGGGCTCAGGCATGTAGCCGGGGGTAGAGCGAAGCGGCGCCCCCGGAATGCAACCCCAGACTGGTTCCCAAGCCCCGAAGGGGCGGCGGCAACTCCCACGAGATGACGTCAGTTGTCAATCGAAGCACCGAACTGCCGCCGCCCTTTCAGGGCTTGGGAGATTGTGGGGTTCATTCCCCGGGGTCGCCGCACCTTCGGCGCTCTGACCCCGGGCTACATGCCTCAGCCCCTTCAGGGCATTTTTAGTTTCACGAAATCGCCTTGCTCCCCTCAAGCGGCTCGCACACCCTTACCGGCGATCACCTTCGCGAGATCCTGGTCCGTGGCCCCCAACGCAAGAAGCGACCGGATCAGCAGATCCAAGGAGACCGACTCATCCGCGGCCTCGACCTTCGCGACCCGGCTCTGGCTCGAGTGCAGCAACTCGCTTGTCATCTGCGTTGCTGAGGTTTGACACTCAGCGTATAATGCCTACATTCCATAAAATAAATGACATACATCTTATATAGTCCATAGAAGTACTGACACCACCATATGAGACTCGGAGAGTGAGAGCTTGGCTGGACAACGTAACGTAGAGGTACAAAATGCTTGACCGGAACAAACTCGCGCTTCTCGGAGGGTTCCAAGCTGCAGCTTCAAATACGTCCTGACGCAGACCCAAACTTCCACACACAGCGTCATTCCTATTCCATCGACAACGGAATAGTTGAAGGCGTCGCTGAACTCGGATCTAGCAAATGGCCACTACGGCAGGACGAAAGCTTCACATTCCGTGTAGTTGACACTAACGGCAAGTCCACTCTCGATGGTCGCATAGTTGCCAAGGTACATCCAGTTCTTAATGTAAGCCAGTGGATCATAATCGTCATTGGTGTTTTGCAAGCGTGATTCAAATCGCGGTTGCATTCTGGCCGGCAGGCAAAGGCTCATCCTTAGGTGATTCCAGCGTTGGGCACAAAGAGTTCCGGCGCTAAGCTAAGCGCCTAGATAAAATTGGAGTTTAAATGCCAGTACCTTGGACGACGGAAGAGATCGAAAAACTTGCTACCGCTGTCTACAAAAGAGGAGTGCCGAGGTGCCCAAGATGCTCCAATCCCATTCGAAGTGCGTTCACCCCTGAGCTGGATTCCCACGGTGATGGGCGGCGAACCATGCCAGTAGACCTGACCTGTGTCTCGTGTGGGCTTCAAGACAGATACGATCCAATCGAGCTCGAATATAAGGATCTCCAGTGGACCACGCAGGAAAAGCAGACCTTGGCAAGGCAGTACAGGCGACAGCGCCGCTCCATTCCGTGTCCAAAGGATGGAGCATATCTGGTGGACATGCCCGGTAGAGAGAACGGAGATTTTTTCAAGCTACACTGCCCGCGTTGTGGCCGATATCTGGTCTCGACCGAGGTTACTTGAGCAGCAAAAATGATGCATCAGGCATCCGTTCAGCGCCAATCCCCGGGGCCTGAACCCGCCAGCAGAGGGTGGCGCCGGGGCAAGTTGCCCTCCGGAAACGGCGCACTGCCGAGACGAACCATCGAGGGTAAGCCGAGCCGCGTTGCTGACCGCATGGAGGAGGGTCGCCAGCTCCGTAGAGCGGTGCTGGGGATCCATTGCGAGAATCGGCTCCCAGTTGGTTTCTCGCCGCGGGAGAGAAGCTTTCGCCAGCCTATGACACAGCGGGCTGGCCCAGGACGCCCTGAAGGAGTAGACTAGTCGTCTATGAGCCCATCGGTCTACATCGAGACAAGCATCGTCAGCTACTTGACGGCTCATCCAAGCCGGGATCTTGTTACTGCTGCACATCAACAGATCACGCACACTTGGTGGCAGGTAGCCCGTTCAGAGTTCCAGATCTTTGCATCGCAGGTTGTCCTGGACGAGTCATCGGCGGGCGATCCCCAGATGGCCAGCAAGCGCATCGAGCTCCTGACGGGCGTGCCGCTATTGGAGATTACTCCACAAGTAGCGGAACTGGCAGAAACGCTCATCATGCGGCTGCCCCTGCCTCCGCGTGCGGGAGCTGACGCGCTCCATATCGCTGCGGCTGCGTACTACAGCATGAACTTCTTGCTGACCTGGAATTGCTCGCATATTGCGAATGCGGTTCTGCGGCCCAAAATCGAGAGAATCTGTAAGGAGCAGGGATACTCCGCGCCAGTGCTATGCACGCCGGAAGAACTAGGAGGTAAGGAAAATGGATAAGGACAATTCTCCACCTGAGGTTTGGCGCGATCCAATCGTGGCCGAAGTGCGGAAAGTCCGTGAAGCGCTTTTTGCCGAATCCAACTATGACATTCACGAATTCTGCCGCCGCTTGGCCGATAGGCAAGCAAGCTCGGGCCATCCTATCGTGAAGCGAGGCAGTACTCTCCTTGCCGAACCTACTGAGGAGGATGGTGTTCCTTCACCTCGGGCACAAGTCGGCTAACAAACCGCCCTGCTTTCGCCCCTTCAGGGCTTTTCGAGGTTGTGGTAGATCCTTTCCCTGGGGCTTTCGCCGCCAGGCTTTATGCTGTCGGCCCTTCGGGGCTGAAGAGGCCAGGATTCCGGCCTCGAACATCCCGTGGCATCGGCTCGAGGACAGAAAGGACAGCAGAGACATCAAGGACAGAAAGAATGACGCCGGCAGCGGATTTTCTCTTGTCCTTGGCGTCCTTGTTGTCTCTGCTATCCCTGTTCGGCTTTTCTGCCGCGCAGACTCCTTCAGATTTTCGCCTCACCTCGCCACCACCCGCGCGATCTCCTGGCCGAAGCTCAACAGGTCCTCATCCGCCAGAAAGCGCCCGCTGAGCTGTAGCCCCATCGGCAATCCTTCGGCGTTGCGGCCCGCCGGGACGCCGAGGGTGGGCAGGCCGGCTTGGGTCCAGGGCAGGTTCATCACCGGATCGCCGGTGCCGGCGAGCCGGCGCGGTGCCGGGCCGGGCGCGGAGGGCGAAATCCAGACGTCGATGCCGTGCTTGTCCATCAGACCGGTCAGCTCGTCGCACAGCGTTTTACAGCCGGCGCGGTCCTGCTTCGTCTGCTGGGGCGGGATCTCCCGACCGCGCTCGACCAGTTCCGCCGTCTGCGGCGCGTACAGGCCCGGGAAGCGCCGGAGCCAATCGGCGTGGACCTGCGACGCCTCGGCCGCCATCAGGCGGTGATGCCGCGCCATGATCCGGATGAAATCCGCCATCGCCGGAACCGGCCGCACCTCGTACCGGGAGGCCAACAGGTTGCAGGTCTCGCGGAAGTGGGCCAGTCCCTCCTCGGAGGCATGAGAAAGGTAGGGGCCTTCCGGGATTCCCAGCACCGGCAGGCGGACCTTGCCCGCGGGACTGAGCCGGTTAGCCTTCAAATCCTTCAGCAGGACCGTGGCGAGAGTGATCGCACCCGCCACGTCGGCGGTGAGGAAGCCGACATGATCGAGCGAGGGTGCCAGGGGTATCAATCCCTCGGCGAAATCCGTCCATAGCTGGGCTTGAAGCCGACCACGCCGCAAAAAGCGGCCGGCCGGATGAGCGATCCGATCGTCTGCGTGCCGAGCGCCGCGGAGCAGAGGCCGGCCGCCACCGCCGCCGCCGAGCCGCTACTCGAGCCGCCCGGTGTGTGATGCGGATCGAAGGGATTCCGGGTCGGGCCCGGCGCATAGTAGGAGAACTCGGCCGTGACGGTCTTGCCCACGATCAGGGCTCCCTCGGCGCGGAGCCGGGCGACGACTCCCGCCTGACGGCCGGTCAGCTCCTCCGCCGGCAGACGGCTCCCGGCGTGGGTGGGAAGCCCGTCGACATGGAACACATCCTTCACGCCCAAGGGAACCCCGAAAAGGGAGCCGCGGGATCTCGGCTCCGGATGGGCGGCAAAGGCCTCCTCCGCCTCCCGGCGCAGGCGTGCGAAGCGGCCTTTCTCCAGCACGAAGGCCTTGAGCCCCGGCTCGCGCTGCGCGAAGCGCTCCTCCAGTTGCTCCAGAGCCTTGTGCAGTTGCTCCGGCTCGACCGCCGAGCCCGACACGTGCCCGTCCAGCCAGCTCAACGCCATCCGCGGGTCCTCCTTCACCAGAGCCAGGATCTTTTTACGGATTGTAACTCTTTATCGCCGCCGTAGGTCGGAACCTACCTCGTTGGGTTGTTCGCACCAATTCTGAAGAACCACCCGCCGGGGTATTACCCCCACCCCGCCGTCTCACTATCCTGTCTCTCAGCGCCAGGGTGGTCGGGGGAGTCCCTTTCGTCCGTGAAGCCGTACGATCTTCACCAACTCTGTTCCGATCCGTCCGGTCAACTGTCCAAGTAGCCATGAGCCGCTTGAACGCGATGCGCTCTTGTATCGCGTAGCGGCCGGCGAGGAGAGAAGGAATATGCGATTCACCACACAAGGTAGGACGGTAGCTATAAGTCTGGGCGCCCTGGCCCTGGCGGCGATGCCGGCGCTGGGAGCGGGCCACGGAGTGACCAAGCTCGGCGAGCTCAGCTACTCGCGCACCGAGGGCACCCTCGTCCAGGTCGTCGTCGAACGGTCGCAGGGTGAAGATGGGGCCGCCTCGGTGCGGCTCATCTCGAACGGCGGGACGGCCACGGCCGGCAGCGACTACGCGGCGGTCGACATGACTCTGAACTGGGCGAACGGCGATGGCACCGATCGCATCGTGTCGGTGCCGCTCACCGACGACTCGATCGCGGAGAGCTCCGAGACGATCCAGCTGTCTCTCGTCGATGGCAGCGGGGCGACGATCGACCCCACCCGCGCCACCTCCACCATCAACATCATCGACAATGACGGCGGTTCCGGCGGCAGTGGCGGCTCGGGTGGCTCCGGCGGTTCCGGTGGCAGCGGTGGCTCGGGCGGCTCCGGCGGCTCCGGCGGCTCGGGTGGTTCCGGCGGATCGGGCGGCAGCGGCGGATCGGGTAGTGTGAACGGCGTCTTCAAGTTCGACGAGCGGACCTACCTGGCCAACGAGAGCGCCGGCGTGGCCGTGATCACCGTCGAACGCTCCGGGGGCGAGACGGGCGCGGTGACGGTCATGTATTCCGCGACGGCCGGCACGGCCACGGCGGGCAGCGATTTCGGCGCGGTCTCGGGGACTCTCTCCTGGGGCGCCGGCGATGGCAGCCTGCGCTTTTTCCAGGTGCCGATCGTCAACGACGGCATCGCCGAGCCGAGTGAGTCGGTCACCCTGACGCTGTTCTCTCCGACCGGTGGTGCCGTGCTCAACTCCACCCTCAGCACCGCGACGCTCACCATTCTCGACGGCGGCGGCTCGGTCAGCGGAGCGCGGGGCACCCTGCGGTTCGGCGAACCTTCCTTCACGGTGATCGAGGGACAGCCCAGCGTGGTGGTGCGGGTGGAGCGCTCCAACGGTCACGATGGCGCGGTGACGGTGCAGTATGCGACCTCCGACGGCAGTGCCACGGCCGGCGCCGATTATCTCGCGACGAGCGGCACGCTCTCCTGGGCGAACGGCGACGAGGGCACCAAAACCTTCACGGTTCCGATTCTCGACGATACGATCCAGGACGGCAACGAGACGATCAACCTCGCGCTCTCCAATCCGACCAACGGCGCCACCCTCGACCCGGCGCGTAAGACGTCGCTGACCAACATCCTCGACGACGACGGGGCACCCTCGACCTGCCAGACCGGCGACGACTCAGGGTGCGCGCAAGGCGGCCGGTTCGCCGTAGAAGTGACCTACCGCACCTCGGTCGGGCTCACCGGCCGTGGCCACATCGTGCCCCTCACCGCCAACTCGTTGTCGGTCTGGTTCTTCAGCGCCGACAATGTCGAGCTGCTGATCAAGTTGCTCGATGCCTGCACTTTCCAGGCACAGCCGGGCTTCTGGGTCTTCTTCGCGGCGACCACCGACGTCGACTTCACGGTGCGGGTGACGGACACCCACACCGGAGTCAGCCGCGAGTACCACAACCTGCTCGGTCAGGCGGCTCTGCCGGTGCTCGACACCACGACCTTCCAGACCTGCGGGCAATAGGGTAAGGATCAGGGGCGCTGACGGCGCCGCTCGGAACGTGACGCTTGACGGCCGTGGGGGGGAACCTCCGCGGCCGTTTCGCTTGCCGGAGTGAAGGTGAAGATTCCGACAATGACGACGAAGGCGAGGAGGGTGGCGAACGAGATCAGCGTGTACTGCTCGTCGCGCCAGGTGGGCATCCCCGGGAATGGAGCGAGGGAGACGAACGTCGAGAACGCGCAGAGCGCGAGCAATAGCGGCCCCACCATCCGCCGTCGCGTCCACAGCAGCGCCGGCACGAAAATGAAAGCGTAGTAGTAGGAGGTGAGGTCGGCGGCGAAAGCGATGAAGAGGGTGCCCAGGGCGGCCGCGATCCAGGGCTCGGGGTAGCGCCGGGTGGCCAGGGCGAGCAGGGCGACGAAGCTCAGGGCGAGAAGCGCGGCGGGCACCCGCACGCCCCTCCAGGCGCGGAGGCGCGCGTCCTTCCAAGCCCTCCACGGCTCGGCCGCCCGGTCGCTGACGAGCTTGCGCCCCACCTCGTCCGGCCGATAGGTGAGCGCCATCCGCAGGCCCATGTTGTTGGTCAGGGGCGTGCTCGCGTGCTTGAGCGAGTTGGCGATGAAACCGCGATAGGAGTCCGGGCCGGCGACGGCCAGGCTGGCCGGCACCAGAACGGCCACAGCCAGCGCGGCGCCGGCAAGGAACCGTAGATGGCTGCGAGCAGGCTCTGCCGAGAGGGCCTCGCGCAGGCTCAGCCCTCGCCTCAGCCGTGGGCCGGCGTGGACGAGGATCGCCATCGCTGGACCTACGACCAGAAAGCCCGGAAAGATACGCAGCAGGGCGGCGTAGCCGAAGGCGATGCCCCCCAGCAGAGGGCGCTGCCGGCGCAGGCAGGCGACGGCGGCCACCGTGTAGAAGAGCCAGTCCCAGCGCAGGAAGGCGCCCCCGGTCCAGAAGAAACGGCAGGGAAAGAAGGTCGCGAAGACCAGCAGGGCGACCGCCAGGCCCCGCCAGCCGAAGGCCCAGCCGGCGACCGCCAGGAGGGCGAGAAAGTAGAGCGGATCGAGCAGGGTCAGGAGCAGGATCTGCCGGTCGCCCGCCGGGCCGGTGTTGGCGAGCCGTGAGCCGGCCAGCGTCCAGACCGGAGTCGCGTTGTAGCCATGATCGGCCGACAGGTCGTCCCAGCGCTGCAGCGTCTCGCGACCGCGGAACCAGGCCACGTCGTGGCGGAAGTCGCGCCAGCGATCCGCGGAGAAATGCGACTTGCAGCGCCGCGGGTGGAAAAGGATGTCGCGCGTCGTCTCGAGCTGGTTGGTGCGCAGGTTGGTGATCTTTCGGGCCTCGACCCGCCCCCGCAGGGCCGGCTCCTCGGCGTCGGCCACCGCCACGCACTCGTAGAGCCGCTCGTAGCCGAGCTCCGGGAAGTACTTGGCCCCGGCGTAGTAGTGGAAGACGTCCCAGCCGTGAATGAAGTTGCCGAAGTGGAAGAAGCCGAAGTTGAAGTAGGTGAGAGCGGCGAGCACCCCGGCCGTGGCAAGGGCGCGGTCGCGCCAGCGTCTGGCTGCCGCGGACCCGCCACACCGCTCCAGAAGCAGATCCCACCCCAGCAGCAGCAGGCCCACCAGGGCGAGGGCCAGCTCCCAGCGGCGGCTGGTGGTGTCGTTCCAGTACGCATAGATCGTGCGCGGCGGACCGGCGCTCAGCGCGACGACCACCCGCGGCAGAGGCGGCCAGGGAGAGGGCGTCGAGCAGAAGGCCTGGAGCTCGGAGATCGAATAGAGCCCATCGCCGCCCAACGGCTCGAGGCTCAGGAAGCGGACCCGCCGCGCCGCGATCGAGAGAGTCCGCGTCAACAGCCCTTCACGGCCCGGGACCTCGGCGATCTCGCCCAGACGCTCGAACGCCAGGCCGTCGAGCGAGCCCGAGATCCGATAACTGTCGTTGGCATCGGCCTGGAGCACGAAGGCGCGGAGCTCGGTCACCCTGTCGAGATCCCAGGTGAGCCGCCCGGCCGAAGGAGAGAGCACGACCGCGGCCGAGGAGTCCCACCGCGCGCCCTCCGGGGCCACGGCGCCGTCCGTGGCCACCGCCGGAATGCCGCGGCTCGTGGCGCCCGTCACCGGCAGCCTGCCGCCCAGGAGGTTCTCCGTGCCGCAAGCCTTCGCCCAGGCGGCCGGCGCCCGGACACCGGTCCCAAGAAGGAGCGCCGCCAGCAGAAATCCGCGTCTCATTCCGAGACCGATCTTCGCACGAGTTGCGGCCCAGTTCTGTCGTAGCCGGCTTCGTGCTCCTCTGGTGGTGGCTCGCGGTGCACCGCTGGCTTCCCAGGACTCCGCGGCAGCTCTCCTCGATGTAGCCCGCTCTCATTGGGCTCGGTTCCCGTTTTTCTGCGCCTGAACTGGCGCAGTGCTTGCAGCAAACCTCGCCCGAAGTTGATGATCATGGCCCTTGAGGCCGGAGGAGTGCTTCCTCTCAAAACCGTCGAGTAGCCCTTGCATCGTGCAGTCGGAATCGGAGCTACGCTCGAGGCCTGAGAACGGTCTTAAGCCGAGGGCACCGGTTCCTTTCATCTAAAGGAGAAGGGAATGGCGAGTCTGAGGAGAAAGTTGTCGAGGAGGTTGCCGTTCACGGGTGTGTTCCTGATGCTGCTCGTAGCGGTTCCGCTGGTGTACGCCACCGTAGATGCTCCAACCGGCTTCGACAATCTAACCAACGGTTTCGAGAATCAGATGCATTTTGACGTCGACCGCGGACAGTTCGAGTCGCGCGAGGAGATCAAGAACGGCCTTGGACCTACCTACAACGCGCAGGCCTGCTCGGAATGCCACCAGAATCCGGTCTCCGGATCAGCCAGTCAGATTACGGAGATGCGTGCCGGCCAGACCAACGGCGGCGTCTTCACCGATCATGCCGGTGGCTCGCTGGTTCAGGACCGGGCCATCGACCGCGCCATTCAGGAACACACCTTCGACACCGACAATACGCGAACCTTCCGGATCTCGCTCAACATCGCGGGCGACGGCTTCGTCGAGGCCATTCCCGACAGCGAATTCACCCGCATCCAGAATGCTCAGCCGACCAACATGAAGGGAGTCATCATCCGTGTTCCCGTGCTGGAGGCCATCCTCACTAGCACCAGCGACATCCCGGTGACCCGGATCGCCCGCTTCGGCTGGAAGAACCAGCACTCCAGTCTGCTCTCCTTCGCGGCCGACGCCTATCAGAATGAGATGGGCATTACCAGTCCTCTCTTTCCGAACGAGAACACCTCGAACGGCAACTCCGTCGCGGCATTCGACTCGGTCGCCGATCCCGAAGATCCGGCGGTGACGGGCCATCCCTTCGGCAAGGATGTCGAGTCGTTCACCAGCTTCATGCGCTCCACCAAGGCGCCGCCCCGCGGCGAGATCACCTCGGACGTCCTCGCGGGCGAGCAGATTTTTCATGACATCGGCTGCGCGAACTGCCATACGGACTCGATCACCACCGCACCGGAGGGAACTTCCTTCAACGGCGGTTTCTTCGTCGTCGACTCCTGGCTGGGCAGCAAGACCATCCATCCCTATGGCGACTTCATGCTGCACAACATAGGTACGGGAGACGGCATTGTTCAGAACGGCGGCGCGGACACGCGCAATTTGATCCGCACGGCGCCGCTCTGGGGTCTGTTTACTCGCACCCGTCTGATGCACGACGGCGAGTCGCGCACGGTCAAGGACGCGATCCTGCGCCACGCCGGTGCGGCCTCGACGCCAGCCGCGAGCTTCGCCGCCCTGAACGGGACCCAGACGGCCCAGATCCTCGCCTTCCTGAGCTCGCTGTAGGAATCTCTCCCTGGGGCCAGCCGGCCGTCACCGCCGGCTGGCCTTCTCCCCGAACGCCGTGGTAGAATTTCCCCGAACGATGATCATCGATCTCCCACAAAAAGGTTCCACCCATACCGCCTGAGCCGGCTGGCGCCTGACGCCATCCAAGGGGACACCGTCCGTCCGTGGCGCGAAAGCCGCGGCGGTGGACGCGCGTCCGCACGAATCAACCACCGAGAGGAGGAAGGTATGAATGTATCCGTCAACGGTGCTGAGCTCTTCTATTCGACGCGCGGCCATGGACCGGTGTGCCTCGTCCTGAGCGGCATCGGTACGAAACCTTACGAGGCGATGACGCTGCCCCCCTTAAGCGATCGCTTCCAGCTCGTCTACGTCGATCCGCGAGGCAGCGGGCTGTCGACAGGCGTGGCTTCCGATCTCACCTTCGACGTGCTCGCCGAGGACCTGGAGGCGATTCGTACGGATCTCGGGGCCGAGAAGGTCGCCGTGCTGGGGCATTCCGTCCTCAGTGTGCTGGCGATCGAGTACGGCAGGCGCTGCCCCGGCAGCGTCTCGCACGTCATCACGGCGGGAGCACCGCCCAGAGGCGACATGGCCGAGTTGGCAGCAAAGTCCACGGCCTTTTTCGAGGCGGACGCGTCGGAGGAGCGCAAACAGATCCTGCGGGACAACATGGCCAGGCTACCGGCAAACCCGGGCCCGGGACAGGTCCTGTTCGCCCAGACGCCGATGCGCTACTTCGATCCGCGCTGCGACGCCGTTCCCCTCTATGCGGAGGCGATCGTCAGGCCGGAATTCCTCCAACACGTCTTCGGGACGCTCACGCCATCCTGGGACGTCACTGTGGGTGCGACTGAATTGCAGGTGCCCATTTTCCTCGCTCATGGGCGCTACGACTACACGGTGCCTTACGTTCTTTGGGAAGGAATTCCAGGGCAGCTTCCCAACGCCACCCTGGAGATCTTCGAACGCAGCGGCCACCAGCCGTTTTTCGAGGAGCCCGACCGCTTCGCCAGAGCGGTGACGGACTGGATGGCCGATACCCTCTCTGCCGCCCCCTCTGCTACACTTTCCCGCTCACATCCGGCGGCAGCCCCCCTGCTCTCCGCCTTTCAAGGAAGCCAAAATGAACCAGAAGACCATGCCCCATATGTACCTTGTCCTGGGGCTCGCCCTGCTGCTCGCCGCCTGGACCGCCTGTAAACCCGCCGACAACGCCGCCAAGGCCACGGGGGCGACGCCCGGCGCGGCCTCCTCCTCAACGGCGGCTGGTACTCCCGGGCAACCGGGCCAGCCGGGGCAGACTCCCGCCGCGGGCTCCCCCACCTTCAACCTGAATCCGGCGGCCAACCCGGCCGCCGCGACGATGACGGCGGACAAGATGCCCGACGTGGTGGCCAAGGTGAACGGCCAGGCGATCAAGAAGGACGATCTCCTCAAGGGCGCGCAGGTGGTTCAGATGCAGCTGGCTCAGAGGGGCCAGCCGGTCGCCCTGACGCCGGACGTCTATCGCCGGGTGCTCGACGAGCTGATCGGCATCACCCTGCTCCAGCAGGAGGCCAAGGCCCAGCACATCGCCCCTTCCGAGCAGGAGCTGGACCAGCAGGTGGCGGCGCGCAAGAAGCAGTTTCCCAGCGAAGAGGTCTATCAGAAGGCGCTCAAGCAGACCGGGCTGACCGAGGCGCTGCTGCGCCAGCAGACCCGCGACCAGATCGCCGTGCAGAAGTACGTCGAGACCCAGGTGATCCCCAAGACGGCGGTCTCCGATCAGGCCACCAAGGACTTCTACGACAAGAACAAGGATCAGATCCGCTCGCCCGACCGCATGCACCTGCGTCACATCCTGATCGCGGTCAAGACCACGGCCACCCCCGCCGAGAAGGAAAAGGCCAAGGCCAAGGCCGAGGATCTCCACAAGCAGATCGTGGACGGCGCGGACTTCGCCAAGCTGGCCGCGGCCAACTCGGACGATCCCACCTCCAAGGTCCGGGGCGGCGACCTCGACTGGATCGCGCAAGGCCAGGCGCCGCCGGCCATGGAGAAAGCGGCCATGGCCCTGAAACCGAATGAGATCAGCCCGGTGGTGGAAAGCCCCTACGGCTACCAGATCATCCAGCTCCTGGAGCGCCAGGCTGCGGCCCAGGTCCCCTACGAGCAGGTCAAGGACCGCATCGGCGTGATGCTCAAGCAGAAGCAGGCCCAGGAGAGCGTGCAGGCGAGGATCAAGGAGCTGCGGGCGAAGGGAAAGGTCGACGTGTACCTGTAAGAAGGCGCTCTATGAAAAGGGGGGCTTGAAGAGCTCCGGCTGCTCTTCCCCCTCCACCCCCCGTGTCGCCTTGTCCACGATCTCCAGCGTCTCGATCTCGTCCCCGCCGGCCGCTCCCATCTCCTTGAAGCGGCGGGCGGCGGGCAGGACCCGCGACTCCAACGAGCCCACGGCCTTGTTGTAGGCGTCCACGCTCTGGCCGAGGTTGCGGCCCATGGCCCCGAGATGGCCGGCGAAGGTGCGCAGGCGCTCGTAGAGGGTCTTCCCGAGATCGCTGATCTGCTGCGCGCTCTCCTCCACCTGCGCCTGACGCCAGCCGTAGGCCACGGCCCGCAGGAGGGCGATGAGCGTGGTGGGCGTCGCCAGGATCACCCTCTGCTCCACTCCCACCTCGATCAGGCTGGGATCCATCTCCAGGGCGGCGCTGAAGAAGGTCTCCCCCGGCAGGAAGAGGACCACGAACTCCGGCGCCGGCTCGAACTGCGCCCAGTAGCTCTTCGCCGCCAGCTTGGTGAGGTGGCTACGGATCTGCCGCGCGTGATCCCGCAAGCGGGCCTTGCGGCTCTCCTCGTCGGGCGCGTCGAGGGCGTCGAGATAGGCGTCCAGGGGCGCCTTGGCGTCGATGACGAGGTTCTTCTGGTTGGGCAGGCGGATCACCAGGTCGGGCCGCTGGCGGCCGTCCTCGGTGGCGACCGAGGCCTGCACGGCGAAGTCGCAGTAGGCCACCATCCCCGCCATCTCCACCACCCGCTGGAGCTGGATCTCTCCCCAGCGTCCCCGGGTTCCCGGATTGCGCAGCGCCCCCACCAGCCGCGTCGTCTCCCGCTCCAGGCTCGCCTGGGCTCCGGCGAGGGTCTTCAAGTGATCGGCGAGCCCCGAGTAGGCCACGGCGCGGGCCGTCTCGATCTCCTGGATCTTCTGGTCCACCTTGTCGAGCGATTCGCGCAGCGGCTTGACGAGCTCGCCGATCGCCTGCTGGCGCCGCTCGAGATCGCCTCGCGCCCCTTCCTGAAAGGTTTCGAGGGCGGATTTGGCGAGATGGAGGAAGCTCTGGTTGTTGCTCCGCAACGCGTCGGCGGAGAGCGCCTTGAAGGTGTCCGAAAGCCGCCCTTGCGTCTCGTTCAGAAGACGAAGCTTCTCGCCCCCCGCCTGGCGCTCGGCTTCGAGCAGGGTACGCAGCCGGATCACCTCGGCCTGAAGCCGCATGCGGCCCAGGAGCCAGGCGGCGACGATTCCCAGGCCGAAGACGAGGAGGGCGAGGAACAGGACGACGGGGCTGTCCATGACCTGGACAGTATACCGGCGGTTGCGTCGGATTTACGCTTCGGGAACGGCGTCCCTACATCAGGAGGCTGGTATGATGCTGGCATGGACGAGAACCACACGCGCTACAGCCTCAGAGCTCCCGGCCGCGGGGGAGGGAGCCCCGCACAGCGCCTGCCGGGCCGCGGCTCCTTCCCGCGAGTCGACGATCATCTGGTGGAGCCGGAGGTCACCCGCGACGAGATCATTGGTGGCCGCCGGGTGGTCGCCATGCCTGCCCTTCCTCCTCACGCTGACCGGCAGAGCACTGTCGATCGGGTCGTCGGGTCCTGCGTTGCCGCCGGCTACACGGCGGCGGCCGAGCTGCTGACTCGCGTCGACGAAGATTCGGACTTCGCCACCGATATCTGCGTGCGCCGGGACGGCATCGATGCTGAGACCGGCGCGCGGTACCTGGAAGAGATCGCCTTCGAGGTGGTCTCGGAACAGGACGTAGGGGACGTGACGGAGAAGGCGGAGCGTATGAACCGCCGGGGCGTGCGCCGTATCTTCGCGATCTTCCTCAAGCGTCCGCGAGTCTGCGAGTGGTCCGCCGAGAGCGGGAGCTGGCGAACGCTGGATCGGGACTCGCAGATCGAGGATCCCTGCCTGGTGACGCCGCTGCCGGTGGCGGCTCTGCTCGATGCCGGGGCGGCAGCCATCGCGGTGGTAAAAGGCCTGGTTGCCCAAGGCAATCCGGAGCTCCTCAGGCGGGAAGCCGAGGCAGAAGCCCAGGGAAAAATTCTGGGAGAAGCCAAGGGAAAGGCGGAGTCAATTCTCAAGGTCCTGACAGCGCGCGGTGTCACTGTGAGCGAGGAGCAGCAGGAGGAGATCTTGAGCAGTAAGGACCTCGCGCGGCTGGACCGTTGGCTGCTGCGAGCCCTTCAAGCGTCTTCCGTCGAAGAGGTCATCTCAGAGCCTTGAGCCTGAGAGGATGTCTGAGAAGTACTTAGTCCCTGATTCTGCCTGGTCTGATCTTCCTGCCCCGAAGGGGTAAAGGCATGTAGCCCGGGGCTGGCGCTTTTTGCCAGCCCCGGGGACGTGGCCCAACAAATCCTCAAGCCCCAAAGGGGCGGCGGCGGCCTTGCTGCGGACGACGAACTGCCGCCGCCCCTGCGGGGCTCTTGAAACTGGGGTATGCAGGGTCCGGGGGCTGGCAAAAAGCGCCAGCCCCCGGCTACATGCTGTCGGCCCTTCGGGCCTAAATACTTTTGGGGGCACAGAAGGGGGAGAGACACCCGCGCTCCCAGCTACGCCTTCAGCAAGCTGCGCGCAATCACCATCCGCTGCATCTCGCTGGTGCCTTCGTAGATTGTCGTCACCCGCACGTCGCGATACAGCCGGGCGATCTCGTAGTCCTCGTGGAAGCCGTTGCCGCCGTGGATCTGGAGGGCTTCCTGGCAGGCCCGGTTGGCGGCTTCGGAGGCGAAGACCTTCGCCTGCGCGGCGAGACGGCCGCCTCGCGAGGTGTGCTCCGACACGGCGGCGGCGTAGGTGAGGGCGCGGGTGGCGGCGAGGTCGGTCGCCATCTGGGCCAGCTTGAACTGGATCGCCTGGTTGGCGGCGATGGGCTTGCCGAACTGCACCCGCTCCTTGGCGTAGGCCACCGCCAGCTCCAGCGCCCTTTGGTGGATGCCCGCCGCCTGGGCGCCGATGCCGAGCCGGGAGTGGTCGAGGGTCGCGAGCGCGATCTTCAGCCCCTGCCCCTCCTCGCCCAGCAGGTTTTCCGCCGGCACGCGGCAGTCCGCGAAGTAGATCTGCGCCGTGCGCGAGGACTTGAGCCCCAGCTTCTCCTCCGGCGGACCGACGGAGAAGCCTGGGGCATCGCCGGGCACCACGATGGCCGAGATCCCCCGCTTCCCCGCCGCCAGGTCCGTCCGCGCCAGCACCACGTACCAGCCCGCGAAGCCCGCGTTGGTGATCCACGCCTTCTGGCCGTTGAGCACCCAGAAGTCGCCATCCCTGTGCGCCGTGGCCTTCAGGCTGCCGGCGTCGCTGCCCGCTCCGGGCTCGGTGAGGCCGAAGGCGCCCAGCTTTTCACCCGAGGCGAGCGACGGCAATACCTTCCGCTTCAGCTCCTCGCTGCCGAAGTGGACGATCGGCCAGCCGCAGACCGAGTTGGTGACGCTCATCGTCACCGCCACCGCCGGATCCACCCGCGAGATCTCCTCGATGGCGAGCAGGTAGGAGAGCGTGTCCATTCCCGCGCCGCCGTACTCCTCGGGCACCAGCATGCCGAGCAGGCCCATCTCCCCCATCTCCTTGAAGATCTCCAGGGGAAAACGGTGCTCGCGGTCGCGCTCCGCCGCGCCGGGACGGATGCGCTCCTCGGCGAACCGCCGCACCTCGGCGCGCAGCAGCTCCTGATCCTCGGTGAAGGAGAAGTCGATGCCGGAGGTGGAGGTCTCGGGCTTGGTCTCGGTCAATAGGGCCATGGCGCTTCCTCTTCTGCCAGCCGTCAGGACTTGTTGAGCACCCAGTCGGCGATGACCATTTTCTGGACCTCGCTCGTGCCCTCGTAGATCTCGGTGATGCGCGCGTCGCGGAAGTAGCGCTCGACGTTGTACTCCTTGGTGTAGCCATAACCGCCGTGGATCTGCAGCGCCTTGTTGGTGACTCGCTGCGCCATCTCGGAGGCGAAGAGCTTCGCCTGCGCGGCCTCCAGGGTGTAGCGCTTGGCGTTCTCCTTGGTCCACGCCGCTTTCCAGGTGAGCAGGCGCGCGGCATCGAGCTCGGTCGACATGTCCGCCAGATAGAACTGGATGGCCTGGAAGTCCGAGAGGTGCTGGTTGAACTGCTCGCGCTGCTGCGAGTAGGAGAGCGCCTCCTCGAAGGCCGCCTGGGCGATGCCGATGGCCTGCGCCGCGATGCCGATTCGGCCGCCGTCGAGGGTGGACATGGCGACCTTGAAACCGTCGCCGTCGCCGCCGAGGCGGTACCGGGCGGGGATGCGCATGTCCTCGAACGCCAGCTCGGTGGTGCCCGAGGCGTTGACGCCGAGCTTGAACTCGTGGGTGCCATGGCTGTAGCCCGGGGTGTCCGTGGGCACGATGAAGGCCGTGATCCCTTTGTGCTTCATCGCCAGGTCGATGGTGGCGAAGACCAGGGCAATGTCGGCGTGGGTGCCGTTGGTGATGAAGATCTTGTTGCCATTGAGGATGTAGTCGTCGCCGTCGCGGCGGGCGGTGGTGCGCAGGCCGGCGGGATCGCTGCCGGCCCCGGGCTCGGTGAGGGCGAAGCAGCCGAGCTTCCTGCCGGCGGCGAGGGGGGTGAGGAACTCCTTCTTCTGCTCCTCGGTGCCGTACTTCAGCAGCGGATCGCAGACCAGGGAGTTATTGACCGAGAGGATGACGCCCGAGGTGGCGCAGATCCGGCTGATCTCCTCGATGACCACGCAGTAGGAGACCGTGTCCATGCCGGCGCCGCCGTACTCCTCGGGCATGGCGACCCCGGCGAGGCCCAGCTCGCCCGCCTGGTCGAAGAAGGCGCGGGGGAACTCGCCCGACTCGTCGATCTCCTTCGCCCGGGGCTTGACCACCTCCTCGGCGAACCGGCGGACGGTCTCTTGCAGCAGCTTCTGCTCCTCGCTGAGCTCTATCTTCATGGCATTCCTTTTGTGTAGGCAGTCGTGCAGGCAGGGATGGCGGCCGGCCCCTGGATCGTAACAACCCGCCGCCCGCTTCTCAATCCCCCCCGTTTGAGGCACAATCGCGTCGTCATGAAGACGACCAACGTACCCCTCTCGTACATCGAGACTGAAATCCGCAGCTACCTGCCCACCGGCTGGGACCTGATCGGGAACCCGGAAGGCACTTGGGACCCCAGGAAGAACGTCTGGCGCGCCCAGGTGATCGACGGCGTGGACTTCGACTGGCCCCTGGTGGTCGACGCCGGCGACGCCGGCAAGCTGGGCCGCCTCGAAGCCCTGCGCCAGGCCTTCGACCGCCTGTTCCGCGAGCGGCTGGGTTAGGATCATCGGCCCTCTGCTCCTCGGTCCGGTAGAATCCGGCCGGCCGCGATGAAGAAATTTTCCCTCTCCAAGCTGACGCCGTTCCTGAGCCTGGCGTTCTTCGGTCTCGCCCTGTGGCTTCTCCACGGCGAGCTGAAAGGCTTCCGGTATCGCGACGTCGTCGAGTTCTTCGGCGCCTTGCCGGCTCACCGCGTGGTGATGGCGGTCGCCTTCACCATCGCCGGCTACTTCGCCCTCACCGGCTACGACACCCTCGCCATCCGTTACATCGGCAAGGAGGTCGCCTACTGGAAGATCGCCCTGGCCTCGTTCGCGGGCTACGCCTTCAGCAACACCCTGGGCATGCCGCTGTTCACGGGCACGCCGCTGCGGGCGCGCCTCTACTCCGGCTGGGGCCTGACGGCGCTCGACATCGCCCGCATCGTGGTGCTCTCCTACGCCACTTTCTGGCTGGGCTTCCTGGGGCTCGCGGGAGTGGCCTTCGTGCTCGAGCCCATCCACGTGCCGGCGCGGCTGCACCTGCCCGTGGCGAGCGCCTGGCCTCTCGGCGTGGTGTTCCTGGGCTTCGTGGCCGCCTATCTCGCGGCCACGGCGCTACGCCGGCGGCCGGTGGCGGTGAAGGGAATGGAGTTCGCCATTCCACGGCCGAGCATGGCGCTGATGCAGATCGGCGTCGCCTCGCTCGACTGGTCGCTGGCCGGCGCGGTACTCTACGCCCTCCTTCCCGAGGACTGGAACATCACGCCGTTCCACTTCCTGGGCGTCTTCCTCTTCGCCCAGGTGGCGGGGTTGCTCTCCCACGTGCCCGGGGGCCTCGGGGTGTTCGAGAGCATGATGGTGCTGCTCCTGCCCGAGCTGCCGCACCCCCAGCTCCTGGCCGCCATGGTGGCCTACCGCGCCGTCTACTACTTCATGCCGCTGCTGGTGGCGGCGGCGACGCTGGGGGTGCACGAGGTGGTGCGGCGGCGCAAGCAGGTGGGGCGGCTGGCCCGCATGTTCGGCGGCCGGGCCCCGGACGTGGTGCCGCAGATCCTCGCCGTCACCACCTTCCTCGGCGGCGCCATCCTCCTCGTCTCCGGCGCGACGCCGGCCGTCCACTCGCGCCTCTCCTGGCTGAAGGACGCGCTGCCGCTGTCGGTGATCGAGGCCTCGCACTTCGTGGGCAGCCTCGCCGGAGTGCTGCTGATGTTCCTCGCCATCGGCCTCCAGCGCCGGCTCGACGCGGCCTATCAGCTCACGCTCATCCTGCTGGCGACCGGCACCGTCGTGTCGCTGGCCAAGGGTCTCGACTACGAGGAGGCGATCGTCCTCGCCATCATGCTGGCGGCCCTCCTGCCCTGCCACAGCCACTTCAACCGCAAGGCGTCGCTCACCGCCGAGCCGTTCACGCCGGGCTGGAGCCTCGCCATCTCGATCGTCGTCCTGGGCACGCTGTGGCTGGGCTTCTTCGCCTACAAGCACGTCGACTACTCGCGGGACCTCTGGTGGCAGTTCACCCTCTTCAACGGCAACGCGCCACGCTTCCTGCGCGCCTCCGTGGGCGTGGTGGCCGTGGCCCTGGGCATCGCCGTCAGCCGCCTGCTGCGGGCGGCGCCCATGGAGCCGTCGATGCCGACCGAGGAGGAGCTGGAGAAGGCCGGCACCATCGCCGGCGCCTTCCCCCGCACCTACGCCTGGCTCGCCCTGATCGGCGACAAGCAGCTCCTCTTCCACGAATCGGGCAACGCCTTCCTGATGTTCGGGGTCGAGCACCGGACCTGGGTGTCGATGGGCGACCCGGTGGGTCCCGACCGCGAGCGGTCGGAGCTGGTGTGGAAGTTCCGCGAGCTGGCGGACCGCCATCACGGCTGGACCTGCTTCTACCAGGTCAACGACAAGAGCCTTCACCTCTACGCCGACCTCGGCTTGACGCTGATCAAGCTCGGCGAGGAGGCGCGGGTGCCGCTCACCACCTTCTCGCTCGCCGGGAGCAGCCGCAAGAAGCTGCGCTGGGCGCAGCGCAAATGCACCGAGGAGGGCTGCCGCTTCGAGGTGCTCTCGGTCGAGCAGGCGGAGCCTCTGCTGCCGGAGCTGGAGCGCATCTCGGATCAGTGGCTGGAGCACAAGAACACCCGCGAGAAGGCCTTCTCCCTCGGCTACTTCGACCTCGAGTACCTGCGCCGCTTCCCCATCGCCCTGATCTACAAGGAAGACCGCATCGTGGCCTTCGCCAACCTCTGGCTGGGGGGCGAGAAAGAGGAGATCTCGATCGATCTCATGCGCCACACGGTGGACGCGCCGACCGGGGTGATGGACTACCTCTTCGTCGAGCTGATGCTCTACGGCACGGCGCAGGGCTATCGCTGGTTCAACCTGGGAATGGCGCCGCTCTCAGGGCTGGAGGCGCGCACCATCGCGCCCCTGTGGAGCCGGCTGGGCGCCATGGTCTTCCGCCACGGCGAGCACTTCTACAACTTCCAGGGGCTGCGCCAGTACAAGGACAAGTTCGAGCCCGTCTGGGAGTCGCGCTACCTCGCCTGCCCCGGCGGCTTGGCCCTCCCCCGCGTCCTGGGGGATATCGCGACGCTCATCAGCCGCGGGTTCCGAGGCGTGGTGGCGAAGTAGCCGATTGTTATAGCATTCCATCCAGTTTTGTTGGCGAGAACAACCTGCCGGGTTTCAGGAGGGTCCGATGAAGAGATTCACGCTTCCAATAGCAATTGTCCTCGTTTTCTCCGCGTGCACGACCGCGACCTATGGCGCCGGCCATTGCCCGGTGAGCCATCAGCCGCTGCCGAGCGCGGTTCAGCGGCAGTTCCTGCCGCCGGTCAAGATCATGGAATGTTTCATGACCGCGGAGGAGATCGCCACGGTGCGCAGCGCCATCGGCCACGATGCCCAGGTGACGGCGACCGACCCGAAGTTCGACAGCGGCGAGCTCAATCCGGATGGCAGCATGAGGCCGCCGCTCACCGCCGGCCAGTTCGCCGCGCTGCTCAAGATGCATTCGATTCTCGATCAGGACATGAGAAGCGGCGCCGTCATTCGCAAAGTCATTCAGAACTCGGACATCGGCGGCTTTCTCTATGGCCGCACCGTGATCGGCTCCCCCAGCGCGCCCGTGGTCGTGACGACCAACACGGTCCGCGGCTTCGTGGGCCTGGAGCGCAACACCCAGGGGCTCGACGCGGGCGAGACCGTCGGCGCCCTGGGGCTCGACTTCGAGACCACGTCCACCGGCCAATTCACGGACGCGACTTCGGACCCTCTGCTGCGCCAGGTCTCCCTGGAAGTGCGCACGCACGGCCTCCATTCGATCCGCCACTTCATGGCCGCCCAGGGTGCGAACGATGCCAAAATCCCGCTGGGCAAGGACCTGAACGACACCGTGCAGGCCACGACGCCGAGCCTTCTCAATCGTTCGTTCGAGATGAACCGCCAGGGCCAGACCAATCCCTACACCGCCCTGGGGATCTCGCACAATCTCTTCCTGCTGACCCTGGATCCCTCAGACCCGCCCACCGCGACCTATCCTCTCCATCTCAATGAAGAGGACGTGATGACGGTGCCCACCCCCCTGGCCGTGGGCGACGTGCTCCTGCGCCGGACGATCAACGGCCAGGAGACGCTGATCGCCAGGTACATCCGGGGCCACAATGCGGACGGCACGGTGACGAACCGCTGGTTCCTCTCCCAGCGCCTCTCCGCCGCGGACAAGGCCTACTACCGGGGGCTGACTCAGGCAGCGGCGGCGCGGGTCGCCGCCGCAGGCGGCTAGATATGCCGCTCACCCGCCACGAAACGGCCAACGGGCCGGTCTGGGTGCGCGCCCCCTACCGGCCCGAGGACTACACCGCGCCTGCCGACGCGCTGCACCTTTTCGAACGCTGGCGGCGGGACGACGTCGAGGGCTCCGAGGAGCTCCTCACCCTGCGCGACGGTCCCTTCGGCAACTACGTCGAAGTGGGCCGGCGGGCGCGCGGCGGCAAGACCTGGCTCGTGCTGCTGGAAGCGAGCCGCGAGTTCGGCTTCGAGGTCGAGACCCGGCCGGCGGGTTTCGGCGAGATCGTGGCGGTGGATCCCCGCCGGGCCTATGAGCTGGCGGTCGCCCGGGATGGGCTGCGCAAGATACCTGTGGTTTCCTGATTTCCCTGGGGTGCTTCGCTCGGCGGTGGCGAGTCTTCTGGCTGCGTCGAGTCCTCAGGCGTCACCGCCGGCCGGGGCCGTGGCGCTCTGGGTGTGGGAGTCGTTCCCATTCCCGCAGGTGGCGGCGGGGGCTGGTCGGGAAGTTGGAGGACGATCTCGTCGTTCACCTTGGGCGGAATGAGGCGTGACGGCAGCAGAAGATGCGACGGTGGGGCCGGTGCCTCCGGCGGCGCTGTCTCTTCCGGCGCAGCCGGTGCCGCGGGAGTGGTCGCTGCTTCAGGAGCGGCGGACTCCTTGCGGGCCGCGAGCGCGCCATAGAGAGAGGCTCCAAAGGACTGCATCTCCGCCTGCTCGCCCGCCGCGGCGGTTTGATTCCCATGGCCGGCGAACACCAGACGGGTCTCGAGCGAGCCCTGCCGCATGTCCTGATCCCCGGCGCCGGCCTGGAAGGGCTTCAGGCGATCGAACCAGCCGTAGACCTTGCCGAGCGCGTCCGGATCGAGGCTCCCTGAGATGCCGGACGTCCAGCCGCAGGCCGAGGCCACGGTCTCGCCCGTCATATAGAGAGCAACGTCCCGGCAGATCCCTGACGAGCCGCCCTGGTGCCAGGCGAGGGCGAGGCCGTAGGCCTCCGAAACCCGGCTGTCCGCCGCTTCGGCCGCCACCGCCCGCGCCCACTCGAAGATCATCCGCTTCTCGACCGCTCCGGCGCTCACCTTCCCCTGGCTGTGGAAGACGAGGTTCCCCTGCGGCGACCTCACCTCGAACGGCGCGTAGGTGCGCAGGTAATACCAGGCGGCGTCGGAGCGCCGAGGCCCGGAGAAGAGTCGCAAGGCGAGCGGGCTCTCGGCGGGGCCGATCAGCACACCCTGGATGCCGATGTGCACCAGCTCCTGCGGCGCCGCCCCCCGCCGCAGCTCCATCCAGATCTCCGGCTCGGGAGGCCGAGCCGGCTTCTTGGCCGCCCCCTTGCCCGAGGAGCCGCCTCCAGCGCAGGCCGTGAGGCCGGCGAGGAGCAGAAGAAGAAGGAGAGAGGAGAACCTTGTCATCGTCGAGCTTGTTTCCGGGGAAAGCCGGAGCACGGCGTACCCTACCGAGCTAGTGCCGCGCCGGGCCGGGGAGGTAGAGAAAATGGTGAGCCGTCAGAGACTCGAACTCTGGACCCGCGGATTAAAAGTCCGCTGCTCTACCAACTGAGCTAACGGCTCACAAGGCGGTCAGTATAGGGGCTGGAACCGCGGATTAAAAGTCCGCTGGCCCGGACGGGGTCAGTTTCAGCGCTCCTCGATCACCTTGTCCAGGCGGCCGGAGGTGAGGCGGTCGAGGTCGGGATGGGAGCGCAGGATCGTCTCTTCGCGGCGGGGACCGGTGGAGACCAGGGTCACCGGCGCCTCGATCTCCTGCTCGATGAAGTCGATGTAGTCGCGGGCCTCCTGGGGCAGGTCCGGCCATTCGAGGATGCCTACCGTAGGGCGCTTCCAGCCCTTGAAGGTGCGCAGCACCGGCTCGGCGGTCTCCAGGCTGCGGCGGTCCGGCGGAAAGTCGCGCAGGGTCTCGCCGTGCAGCTTGTAGGAGACGCAGACGGGGATCTCGTCGAAATCGTCGAGCACGTCGAGCTTGGTCAGCGCCACGGTGCTGACGCCGTTGAGGAGCTGGCTGTAGCGGGCCGCCACCGTGTCGAGCCAGCCGCAGCGCCGGGGCCGGCCGGTGACGGTGCCGAACTCGTTGCCGCGAGTGCGCAGGAACTCGCCCGTCGCATCCGTCAGCTCGCTGGGGAAAGGGCCGCCGCCGACCCGCGTGGTATAGGCCTTGAGCACGCCCATGGCGCCGTCGATCTTGGTCGGCGGCACGCCGGTGCCCGTGCAGGCGCCGCCGGTCGTCGAGCTCGACGAGGTGACGAACGGGTAGGTGCCGTGGTCGATGTCGAGCAACGCTCCCTGCGCCCCCTCGAAGAGGAGGCACTTGCCTTCCTTGATCCAGCCGTTGAGGAGCTGCTCGGTGTCGCGCAGGCTGGGCTTCAGACGCTCGCCCCACTGCCGGCACATGTCGGCGTAGGCGGCCGGCGACGGCAGCGACTCGCCTCCCAGGCTCGTCAGCTCCACCTGAATGCGGGAGAGGAGAACGCGCAGGCGCTCTTCGAGGTCGGGCGCGAAGAGGTCCACCATGCGCAGGCCGAAGCGCGACGCCTTGCCCTCGTAGGCCGGGCCGATGCCCCGCGAGGTGGTGCCGATGCGCCCCGCGCCCCGCGCCTCCTCCCGGGCCTTGTCGAGCTGGGCATGGCAGGGCAGCAGCACGTGGGCGCGGTTGGAGATGAACAGCCGGCCGTCGAAGCGGACGCCGGCCTCATAGAGCCGGCCAAGCTCGGAGAGCAGGGCGTCCGGCGCCACCACCATGCCGTTGCCGAGGACGCACACCATGTCCGCATGCAGGATGCCCGAGGGGATCAGTTGCAGGGAGAAGTGCCGGTCACGGAACTTCACCGTATGGCCCGCGTTGTGGCCGCCCTGATAGCGCACCACGCCGTCGAACGCGGGGCAGAGAAGATCGACGATCTTCCCCTTCCCCTCGTCTCCCCACTGCATCCCCACGATGACGACGTTGGCCATGCGTCCCGCCTTGTTCAGAGAATAGAATCCCAGCCCTGCGGAAGCGCAGAGCGCAGGGGACACTAACAGACGGTGAAGGGGTGGGCAAGGCGCAGGGGGCGCTACGGTGAGGGCAGAGGCGGGAGAGGGGCGTTATTAGGCAGGACTGGGAAGATGCTAGCATTCAACTGCGACTTTTCAGCCTGAGGACGAGCTTTGCAGACTTTTCTCGACATCGCGACCATCCTGCTTCCCCTGGCGTACCTGCTGGTGGCGGTCGTCTATGGCTTCCTCTTCTTCTCGTCGCATCCGGTCGCCGAGCGCATGGCAACGCCCGCGTTGCGGGGCGCCGTGCTGTTCCACCTCGCCTGCCTCGTCGCGCTCACCGTCCACAGGCACCAGTTCCCCGCCGCCACGGTGTCGCAGTCGCTGTCGATGGTGGCCTTCTTCGTGGCGGTGGTCTACGTTTTCGTCGAGTGGCATGGGCGGGCGCGCTCGACCGGTTTCTGGCTGGTGTCGCTCGTCTTCTTCTTCCAGCTCCTGGCGTCGGTGCTGGCGCGGCCGAACCCGCCGGACCGCGCCATCTTCCATGATCCCTTCTTCTCGGTGCACGTGCTGCTGGCGCTGCTCGGCTACACCGCCTTCGTGGTCGCCGCAGGCTACGGCTTTCTCTATCTCCAGCTCTACCGCGACCTGAAGGGCGGACGCTTCTCCACCTTCTACGGCAAGCTGCCGCCGCTCGAGGTGCTGGAGAGGATGATGATGGGCGCGCTGCTGATCGGCTTCGCCGCCCTGACCGGCGCGGTGGCCTCGGGCGCCTTCTGGGCCAACCGCCTCTATCACGACCAGTGGCTGCACGATCCCAAGATCCTCTTCACCCTGGCCACCTGGGTGCTCTATGCCGCGGCCCTGCTGCTGCGCCGGCTGCGCCGCTGGCAGGGGCGGCAGACGGCGCTCGCGAGCCTCGCGGGCTTCGGCGCCATCCTGTTTTCGCTGATGGCGGTCAACTTCTTCTTCACCAACTTCCACGGATTCCTGTAGGTCATGAGCGCTCCCCTGCTCGGCCCCCTCGGCAATCCTCTGGGTTCCACCCGGCAGGAGCCTCCCCTGCTGCTCGTCGGCACCGACTACCGCTGCTCGCCCATCGAGCTGCGGGAGAAGGTGTCCTACAGCAAGGAGGAGACGGAGGAGATGCTGGTGCATCTCCTCGCCCGCACCGAGGTCGCCGAGGCGTTCCTGCTCTCCACCTGCAACCGCACGGAGGTCTATCTCCAGCCGCGCGACGAGGAGGGGGCCTATAACGCCATCCTCAACATGGTGTTCCTGAACCGCGTGCCGGAGCTGGAGCGGCCGGGACGTCTCTACGTCAAGCGCAACGGCGAGGCGGCCCGCCATCTCCTCGGAGTCGCGAGCGGCCTCGAATCCATGGTACTAGGCGAGCCCGAGATCCTGGGCCAGGTGAAGCAGGCGTCGGCGCTCGCCGAGGCGGTGGGAGCCGAGGGTCCCGTCCTGCGGCGCCTCCTGCGCAGCGCCTCGTCGGCGGGCAAGCGGGCGCGGCAGGAGACGGCCATCACCTCCGGCGCCGTCTCCCTCGGCTATGCCGTGGTGGAGCTGGCGCGCAACATCTTCCGCGGCCTCGAGGAGTGCCAGGTGCTGCTCATCGGCGCCGGCGAGATCGCCCGCTCGGTGGCGCGGCCGGTGGTGGAGCGCGGCGCCCGCGAGCTCAAGGTGGCCAACCGCAGCCTGGAGCGGGCGCGGCAGTTCAAAGCCGAGATTCCCATGGCCGAGATCCTCTCCTTCGAGGATCGCTTCGCGGCGCTGCTCACGGCCGACCTGGTGATCGTCACCACCGGCGCCGACGAGCCGGTGCTCACCCGCGCCCACGTCAAGGCGGCCATGAAGCAGCGCCCCTCGCGCCCGCTGCTGGTGGTGGACCTCGGCGTGCCCCGCAACGTCGAGCCCCGCGCCGGCCGCCTGGAGAACGTCTTCCTCCACGCCATCGACTCCCTGGACACCCTCATCCAGCGCAATCTCAAACGGCGCAAGGAGGAGGTGCCGAAGGTCGAGGACATCATCGAGCAGGAGCTCCTGCACTTCCGGTCCTGGGTGCGCGGGCTGGAGGCGGAGCCGCTCATCGCCCGGCTCCAGAAGCAGGCCGAGAAGATCCGCCGCGTGGAGCTGGAGTCCGCCCTGGCGCGTTTCCCCCAGGAGACCCACGAGGAGCTGGAGCGGCTTACCCGCTCGCTCGTGCGCAAGATCCTCCATCATCCCAGCGCCCGGCTGCGCGCCCGCGACGGCTCGACCTCCGGCATGAACGACCTCTCCCGGCTCGACATGGTGCGCGAGCTGTTCCATCTGGATGACGACGAAACCGCCGACTGACGGCCTGCGTCTGCGCCTCGGCACCCGCCGCAGCCCCCTGGCTCTGGCGCAGTCCGGCATGATGGCCCGCGCCTTGGAAGCCGCCAACCCCGGCCTCGCGGTGGAGCTCGTGCCCATGATCACCCAGGGCGACGTGGAAAAGGGAGACCTCGCGCTGGTCGGCGGCAAGGGGCTCTTCACCCAGGAGCTGGAGAACGGCCTGCTCGACGGCTCGCTCGACCTCGCCGTCCACAGCCTCAAGGATCTGCCGGTGACCCTGCCGGCCGGCCTCGTTGTGGCCGCCTACCCCGAGCGGGCCGACCCGCGCGACGTGCTGATCAGCGAGTTGGCCGAGGATCTCGACGGCCTGCCGGAGGGAGCCGTGGTGCTGACCGGTGCGCTGCGGCGGCGGGCTCAGATCCTGATGCGCAGGCCGGACCTGCGCGTCGAGCCCCTGCGCGGCAACGTCGACACCCGCATTCGCAAGTGGCGCGAGCAGGGAGCCGGGGGCGTCATCCTCGCCGGCGCCGGCCTCGCCCGTCTCGGTCTCGAGGGCTTGCCGGCCCATCCGATCGCGACCGATGTGCTGATCCCCGCTCCGGGCCAGGGCATCCTCGCCCTGGAAGTTCGCGCGGGCGGCCCCTCCGAGGAGCCCTGCCACAACCTGAACCACGCCGATTCCGCCCGCGCCGCCGTCGCCGAGCGCCGGGTCGTGGCCGCCTTCGGAGGCGACTGCACCCTCCCCCTCGCCGCCTGGGCGCGGCCCGAGGGAAACGATGGGCCCCTGCGCCTCACCGCCCTTCTCGCCACCCCCGACGGCCGCTGCTTCGCCCGCGGCGAGGCGACGGGGGACGATCCCCTCCAGATCGCCGCGGACTGTGTGGAGGCGATGCGGCGGGATGGGGCGGACGAGGTGCTGGCGAGGATTCGGGGAGCTGCTCGGGACTCCCAGGAATGACCGGCCTCCGGGTCGTCATCACCCGTTCCGAGCACCAGGCCGACGCTCTCGCCGCCGCCTTCGTCGCGGCCGGCTTCCGGGTCGAGCCGCTCCCCCTTCTGGAAATCGTGCCGCCGGCAGACCCGCGTCCCCTGGAGCGGGCGGCCACGGAGCTGGCGCTCTACGACTGGCTGGTCTTCACCTCGGCGAACGCGGTCGAGGCATTCATGCCGCTGACGGGCGGCGCCCTCCCCGCCCGCCTCCGGGTGGCCGTGGTGGGATCCGCCACGGCCGAGGCGCTCCGCGGCTTCGAAATCGAGCCGTTCTTGGAAGCTCGGCAAGCCGACGCCGAGGGGCTGGTCGCCGAGCTCGCTCCGTACGTGACCCGGCGCCGCCGGGTTCTCATCCCCCAGGCGTCCGACGCCCGTCCCACCCTGGCGGACGGCCTCACCGCGGCGGGGGCCGAGGCGGTGACGATCGTGGCCTATGACAAGCGGCTGCCGCCGGAGGCGCCGCGGCGGGCAGCCGAGCTCTTCGCCGCCGAGCCCCTGGGCTGGGTGACCTTCACCAGCCCCCGGATCGTCCGCCACTTCGCGGGATTGTTTGGCAACGACTGGGAGCGGCGCCGCGGCGAGCTGCGGGCCGTCTCGATCGGACCCGTCACCAGCGCCGAGCTGCGCCGTCTGGGAGTGGAGCCGGCCGCTGAAGCAACGCGGCCGGGAGATGAGGGCATGGTGGCGGCGGTGGTGGAAGCGTCGCGAAGCGGTCTTTAGGTCTCGCCCTCGACGCTTTCCACTACTCCCTTCCTTCAAATATTGATGGTGCTAAAAGAAAGGAAAAACGAGCCGGCCTGAAACGGCTTACCGGCGTTTGATCCCCGTCACGGTGTCCGCGTTGCGCCGCAACGGACCGGCTTCGTCCTTGAGATAGCACATCCCGCTTCGCGTATTGAAGGAGTAGGCCGCGCAGCGGCGGTCGCGGCGGCACTCCTGCCGGCAGCCGTCGTCGCCGGGAACGCGGAAGTTGGTGTAGTCGTTGCCGTAGTAATCGAAGCCCGGCTCGCGGGAGAGGTCGCCGCCGCCATGGGGCCGGTCGTGGTCGTCGTCCCCCCGTCCCTTGCGGCCGGTCACGGTCTCGCCGTTGCGCTCGCGCTCGCCCACCCGGTCCTTCAGGTAGCAAACGCCGGTGCGCCCATTGAAGGTGTAGGCCTGGCAGCGGCGGTCCCGCTGGCAGGCGTCCTGGCAATCGCCGAGGCCGCGCGAGCGGAAGTTGGTGTAGTCGCCGCCGCGGTAGTCGCTCCCCCGCTCCTCGCTGAGGGAACGATCTCCGTCTCCGGGACCATGATCCGGACCGCCGCGATACCCCTCCTTGACGCCGGAGATGGTCCGCGAGTCGCGGCTCGACTTGGTGATCTGGTCCTTCAGATAGCAGGTGGACTCCACCGAGTTGAAGCTGTAGGCCGCGCAGCGGCGGTCCGTGGCGCAAGCCCGCTTGCAGTCCCGCAGATCGGTCGTGCGGAAGTGGGTGTAGTCCCCACCCGGGCGATCGAACTGGGGCTCCTCCGAGAGGTTCTGTGCCTGGACGACAAGCGGCAAAGCCGTCAGGGCGGCGATCGGGACAAGGACCTTCCACAGGGTCCGGCAGAGCTTGGTCATGATTTATCTCCTCTGGGAAGAGTCTACCCCTTCTTCAGCCACCCGACCGCCGACTCCAGCACCACGTCCTTCCCCTCCCCGAATTCAGCGTCGAACGCCGCCTCGTCGAGAGGCACCTGGTGATCCGGGGAAATGCCGCCCAGACCGGAGGCGCCGCTGTCCACCTGGATCTGTCCCCGGGCATCGAGCGACGGCGCCTGGGGAAAGACGAGCTTGAGCCCGCCGGGGAGCAGGACGGTCTTCTGATTGATGCCGAAGGAGCCCTGCGTGCCGTGGAAGCCGAAGAGGGCGACGCCGGGCAGCCCGCGCAGGGCAAGGGGAATCCCCTCGCCGGAGCTCAGGGTCTCCGCATCGATCAGCACGGCGACCTTCCCCTCCCAGCTCGGCTCCTGGGGAATGAGCCGCACAGTGGTCTCAGGATGCGGGAGGAAACGCCGGGTCTCGGGATCGTAGACGGCGGCCATCTCATAGAACCGTTCCCGGCGCTGGAAGAAGGCCGCGAACCTGGCGATCATGGAGTCCTGGCCGCCGACATTGCCGCGGACGTCGAGGACGAGGCCGGAAACGCCCTCGGCGTGGAAGCGCTCCAGGGCGCGCGCCACGTTTCGCTCCGGATGAAGATCGAAGAGGGCAGGCAGCTCGAACTTGATGCGGATGTAGCCGGGGCCCGCGGGCAGGCGCCGCGCTTCAATGGGACTGCCGAGGAGGACATCCTTTATGACGTTGAACGGCCTCGGCTCCTCGGCCTCCTCCACCGCCGTGAGCTCCACCGTGCGGGCCTCTTTCTCGCCGCGGTTGCGAAACGTCAGGGCGGCCCTGGCGCCCGCAGTGCCGCGCATCAGGAAGCGGGCCTGCTGAAGCCGCCGCCCCTCGGACGTGGCCGGAGGCTCCTCGCTCCACAGGACGGGAACTCTGCCGAGAGCGTCATGGATGGGCGTGCCGTTCCAGGCTAGGACCTCGGCTCCGAAACGCATCCCGGCCCGGGCCGCCGGTCCTCCAGGCAACACCCGCGCCGCCAGCACGCGGCCATCATCGAGCTGCACGATCTGAAAGCCAAGTCCGCCGCCGGCCTCGGCATGCCGCAGCCCACGGTCGTCCCCTTGAATCCCCACATGACCGTCCGGCACGCTCCAGGCAAACTGGCGCAGGGCGCGATACCACGCCCGCTCGTCCTTGCCCGCCTGCGCCGCCGCCACCTGGGGGGCGATCTCCGCATGCAGCACGGCCCAGTCGATCCCCTTCCATTGAGTGAAGGGATACTCAGCGATCATTTTGTCCCGCAGCCCCAGGAAGGCGCCCGTCCAGGAGAGAGACGTGAGGTCCGTGACCGTCTTCTCGTTGAGCAGGGCGGCGAACCGGTGCCGGGATTCCAGAAGCCCCCGCACCTCCACCACCCGCTCCGCCCCGAACACCACGAGAACCAGCCCTCCCACTGCCGCCGCCCGCTTCCCCCAGCGCCACCGTGCCCCGGGAACCAGCCGCCGGCGAGAAAATACCCGCGGCAACGTCAGGAGAAACAGAAGACCGGCCGCCACATAGAGAGGAAGGGAGACCAGCACCATGAATGCGGACACTCCCGAAGCCGCCCAGGCCTGGCCCACCGCGACCAGCACTCCCACGGCCGGCAGAAAATCCACCCACCGCGGCAGCGGCCGGTCGATCCAGGCGACGTAGCGCAGCAGGAGGGCGGTGGTGAGGGCGACGAGCAGGACGGTCAGGAACGAGGGCATGGACGGCTCATTCTAAGCGCCTTCGCTGTAGGCCGGGAGGTAAGGCCTAGGTCACTGTTGGTTCAATCACCTACGGAAGAGATCGCAGCGGCGAGATCGGCACGAAACCGTGCGGCCTCAGAGCAAGACGCGCAGACCTCTGCAAACCTTTGGGCCATCTGCTTCGCCAGTGGCTCGTACTTCGCCGCGGGCTTCTTTACTTCGCCATCCCGCAGACGCAGCAGCTTGCGGCGGACCATTTCCCGCTCGGCCTGAGGGTCGCATTCGAGCAGGATTTCGCCCTGAAAGGGTGGCTCCAAAGCTGCGACGATCCAGGTATCGGTGGTCAGGGAGGGCGTGGCAAGGACCAGGAAGCTTGGCAAGGAAGCGCGCCCCAGCCACTCTCCGATCACGATTTCACGCAGGGCGTTGGATGTCGCGTCCGCTGGCGGACACACACGATCAGCTCCGACATTGTGGGCCATCGAGCAGTCGAGGTGAATGACCAGAAGGTGCAGAGGCAACCCAGGATCGGCGGAGAGGAACGACTCCAGCAGCGGCCCCATCTCACGGCACCAGGCCCTTACTCCCGTCCAGCCGTGAGGTGATCTGGAAACCAGGGTCATGTCCGGCCGGATACGTAGGAAGTCGGCCTCGGGCTCCACAGTCCGAATCATCTCCTCCAAGGCCAGGCAGTCCGACGGACCCTCGGCGACGAGCCCCACCCGGATCATCGAGCTCCTAGAGCAACCTCGGCACGCCGCCCAGGCGGCCCATGACCCAGAGGCGAGAGAGGCTCAGCCCCTCCTCGGCCTGAGAGAGGAGCGCTGGGCTTACCTCCACTCTTCGCACCTGGGTCGCGCCCTCCTTGTTGCGATCCACGGCGAAGAGGCGGATCGCCGGATTCGTCAGGTCGAGACCGTCCAGCACCAGCGGGTTGTGGGTCGTGGCGAGAACCTGCCGGGTCCCGTCCTTCGCGACCTGATCCGAGAGGAGGCGGGTCAGGGCTCGCGCCAGACGCGGATGAAGGGCCTGGTCGAAGTTGTCCACGGCGAAGACCCGCGGCGCCCTTTCGTGGCTGACCAAGGCCATCATGAAAAGCACGTGGAGGGCCCCCTCGCTGGCATCGTAGGCTGACAGGGTGTTGCGCTCGGACCGCATGTACCGGTCCCGAAAGCGCAGCACGATAGGCGTGGTCTTGACGGCGGGTGAGACGGGAGCTTGCAACGCCGGAACGGCGGACATCTCCTCGGCCCACTCGATCATCTCCCAGACCTCGTCGAGGTCGAACGGACCCAGGGTTCCCGCCGCGCGATCGACCAACTGCTTCACCGTCTCCGGGAGACCTCCTCCGGTCAGGCCGAGCGGATCGCGGGAAACCTCTTCCGCCGCGATGCCGCGCAGCACGGGAGTCGTCGGGGTGAAGATCGCAAAGTTTTCCAGGTCGTCGATCAAGCCCCGCGCGACAGCTGAGTTCTCCCGCCGCGCCAGAGCCAGCCGGGCCATCGTCTGGTCCGGGGCAGGCGTCACCGTTTCGGTCTTGCCCTTGCCGTCATACAGCTTGCACTTCGCAGGGCTTCGGGAGATCAGGGGCCGGTCACCGTCGCGAAGCGACTCCGAGGCAATCTTCCACCGGAAACTTGGCTCCTGGATGGGATTGTCCAGCCCCAGCTTGTACATCGCCTCGCCAGCCGTGGCGGTCAGAGTGATTAGCCGCCGGAAGCGCTGATTCTTGAACGAGGACTTATAGAGAGCCGGCAGGCCGGGACGTACTCCCCGGTAGCGAAGCGTCTCGGGCTCGACGGAGCTGAAGGCCGCCGCGCCCATCACACCGATCGCCTCCAAAAGGTTGCTCTTGCCGCTGCCGTTCGCCCCGATGAAAACGTTGAAGGCACCCAGCTCGACCGAGGCCTCGAAGAGCGATTTGAATCCTTCCACTTTGAAGGTCGAGAGCATTCTGACTCCAGGATATCCCATCGGACGTGGCCAATGAGTGGCTGGATACGACCTGGTCAGGGCAACGGCGCCGGATCAATCCCCGGAGCCGGACGAACGCGTCCGGCTCCGGGGCGGGCCGCGAATCGCCTTACGGGCAGTTCAGGTCGCAGGGGCGGCCCGGGCACGAAACGCAGCATTGGGTCGTCGAGCCGGGGCAGCAGCCCACGTGGCAGCCGTTGTTGGCCTCGGCCTTCGGGGTCGAGACGGCGGCGCCGGCGGCGAGGGCCAGGGCGGTGGTGAGCAGCAGGAGCTTCTTACGCATTGGGACTCCTTTCGTCGTGGGAACCGCGGATGCGTCCCCTTGTCTTCAGTGCCCCGGCGGTCTCCGAAGGGAGACAACGGCGCGCGCCCCTTTGAGCTTCCTCCCCCGCCGCGATACACTTCGGCGTTCAAAGCCAAGGCGAGAGGTGACGCAATGAAGATACCGGGTCTCATCCTGAAGCAGATGTACACCCTGGGCAGCTTGGAGAATGTCGAGGACGGGGTCCAGTTCAGCCTCAAGAACCGGCTGAGCAACGCCACCGTGGTCGGGTTGACCGAGGTCCGGATCAACGGCCGGGTGGTGCCGCTCGACCGGGTGACGCTGGAGATGAACGGCGAGCGGGTGGCCGCCTCCGCGATCACTCCCACTTCGGCCATCGCCTTTCCGCTGGCCCGCTCGGTGACCATCCACTCCCGCGGCGACCAGCTCGAGAAAGGGCAGCACGAGATCACCCTGGGCTTCGAGGCGACGCCCTTCGGCGCGCTGTCGTTCAAGGTGAAGGACTCCATCTCGGAGAAGGTCAAGCGCACGGCGGTGCCCCACGACAAGGACAACGACTACTCGCCCGTGATCGTCCGCGCCCGCCAGAAGTTCGTCGAGGACTACGCGGGGGTCAAGCTCCAGCATATCGACAAGTTCTCCTTCGATCCCTCGGTCGCCAAGGGGAACATCGAGAACTTCACCGGCGTGGCCCAGGTCCCCATCGGCTTCGCCGGGCCGATCAAGATCAACGGCGAGCACGCCCAGGGGGAGTTCCTCATTCCCCTCGCCACGGCGGAGGGCACGCTCGTGGCCTCCTACAACCGAGGGATCAAGGTGCTCAACCTGGCGGGCGGCGTCACCTGCACGGTAGTGGACGACAGCATGCAGCGGGCGCCCGTGTTCGTCTTCGACAACGCCCGCGACGGCCGCGACTTCGTGGCCTGGGTCCATGAGAACATCGGCCAGATCCGCCAGGAGGCGGAGGGGACTTCGAGCATCGCGAAGCTCACCTACATCGACAATTTCCTCGCGAACAAGCTCGTCTTCCTGCGCTTCAACTACACCTCGGGCGACGCCGCCGGCCAGAACATGGTCGGCCGGGCGACCTTCGCCGCCTGCTCCTGGATCCTGGAGAACCACGACAAGATTCGCCACTTCTACCTGGAGTCGAACTTCGCCACGGACAAGAAGTCGTCGCAGATCAACGTCATGCGCACTCGCGGCAAGCGGGTGACGGCGGAGGCGACGATCCCGCGCGACGTCCTCATTCAGAACATGCGGGTCGATCCGGAGACGCTCCACTACCACTCGGGGATCGCCAACGTCGGAGCGTTCATGTCCGGCGCCAACAACAACGGCGCCCACTCGCCCAACGGCATCACGGCGATGTTCATCGCCACAGGCCAGGACGTGGCCAACGTCTCGGAGTCGTCGGCGGGCATCGTCTACACCGAGATCACACCCGAGAAGGACCTCTACATCTCCTTCACCATCCCGTCGCTCATCGTCGCCACCCACGGCGGCGGCACGAACCTCGCCACCCAGCGCGAGTGCCTGGAGATCCTCGGCTGCTCCGGCAAGGGCAAGGTGAAGAAGCTCGCCGAGATCATCGCCGGCGTGGTGCTGGCGGGTGAGCTCTCCCTCGCGTCGGCCATCTCGTCGCTCGACTGGGTTTCGAGCCACGAGCAGTACGGGAGGAACCGGTAAGAGCCCCAGAGGAGGTAGACTCGACGCCGATGCCGGCCGAACCTCAGAGGACCGAAGTCGTCGAACCTCCCGTCCCGGCTCTGGTGGCCGTGCCGGAGCTGGCGCCTTCGTCGGGCGCCATTCCCGGCTTCGAGATGCTTTCGGACGCGCCCCCGCAGGGGCTCGTCCGCCGCTTCATCACCACGCAGCGCCACCTGTTCGCCCTCTTCCTGGGGGGCCTCGTGGCCCATGCCCGGCAGGGTCAGGCGCTCGGCAAGGGCCGCCGCCTGCGGCTGCTGTTCAGCTTCGAGCGTCTCCTCGCCTGGCTGGTGCGGCCGTTTCTCGACCGCGCGATCGTGGACCGGCCCTTCCCGGTGCAACTGCGGCGGCGGCTGGAGATCCTGGGGCCCACCTACATCAAGCTGGGCCAGGTGCTCGCCCTGCGCCAGGACATCCTTCCCGAGTCGATCACCGACGAGCTCAAGAACCTGCTGGACCGCCTGCCGGTGGTCCCCTTCGACCGCTACCTGGAGCTGATCGAGACCGACGTCAAGCGCCCCATCGCCGAAATGTACTCCTGGGTGGACCCGATTCCCACCGGCTCGGCCTCGATCGCCCAGATCCACCGCGCCACCACCCGCGAGGGGGCTTCAGTGATCATCAAGGTGGTCAAGCCGGGAATCCGCGAGACGCTCAACCGCGACGCCGTCCTGCTGCGGATTCTGGGCGCCTCCCTCCAGTTCCTGATTCCCCGCTACCGCCCCAAGCAGATGATCCGGGAGTTCGTGGAGTACACCCGCCGCGAGGTCGACCTGCGGCGCGAGGCGGACAACGCCGAGACGTTCACCGCCAACTTCCACGACCTGCCCGGAGTGGCGTTCCCGAAGATCTACCGGCAGTACAGCAGCATCGGCGTGCTGTGCATGGAGTTCCTGAACGGCTTCAAGCCCGGCTCGCCGGAGACCCTCGCCCTCTCGGACGTGGACCGCGACCTGCTGGTGGACTACGGCGCCACGAGCATCATCCGCATGCTCTTCCAGGACGGCTTCTTCCACGCCGACCTGCACCCGGGCAACCTCATCATCCTGCCGGGCCCAAGGCTGGGCTTCATCGACCTCGGCATGGTGGGGCGCTTCGACAGCGATCTGCGGCGCACCTTCCTCTACTACTATTACACGCTGGTGATGGGCGACGCCGAGGGCGCGGCCCGCTACCTCGGCGCCATCGCCCAGCCGGGGCCGGGCGCCGATTACGCGGGCTTCCGCCGCGAGGTCACCGAGATCCTCCTGCGCTGGCACCGCAGCTCCAGCTTCCGCGATTTCTCGCTCGCGCAGCTCATCATGCGCTCGGTGAACCTCGGCGCCCAGCACAACCTCTTCTTCCCCGTGGAGATGGTGCTGATGGTCAAGGCCCTCGTCACCTTCGAGGGCGTGGGCCAGATTCTCAAGCCCGGGCTCGACGTGGCCGCGGTATCGCAGACCCACGCCAACACCATCTTCCGCGCTCAGTTCAGCCCGCAGCATCTGCTCAAGGAGATCCTGCGGGCCGGCCCCGAGGTGCTGGAGGCGATCGCCAAGGCCCCGAGCCTCATCACCGAGGGCCTGAGGCTGCTGGAGAGGACCACCCGGCAGAGCCCCTCGAATCCGCTGGCGGGTATTCGCGGCACGCTCTTCGGCGGCTTCTGCATGGTGGCCGGTGCCGTGCTCGCCGGTGCCCGGGGGCCGTGGCCGGCGTGGGCCATCCTCTTCGCGGTAGGCATCGGCACCGCCCTGCACCGGGACCGCCGCTAGGCCGCGCGGCTCTCCCGCGACGGCTGCCTTACACGATCACAAAGTCCACCGGATCGGCCCGGAAAGCTCCCGGCGTGAGGCCTGTGTAGCGCTTGAACTCGCGGGTGAAGTGGCTCTGATCGGAGAAACCGGTCTCCGCCGCCACCGCTCGCAGGGGCCGGCCCTGGTAGACGAGGGCCTTCGCCTTGGCGACGCGCACCGTGACCTGGAAGGCGTGGGGGGAGATCCCGACCTCGCGGGTGAACACCCGGTGCAGGTGATACGGGCTCAGGTTGGCCACCCGCGCGAGGTCTTCCAGCGCCACGTTCTCGGCGTAGTGATGAATCAGATACTCGCGTACCCGGCGGACGCCCAGGCGTTCACCGCGTCCATAACCCTCGAGGCGCCGTGGGCCCGACCGCTGGAACAGCTCGGCGAGCAGGCGCAGAAGGAGCACGTCGCCGGCCAGCCGGGACGGCGCCTCCTCCAGTCGCGCGTGGGTCGCCACGAACAATCGGAAGAGCCTGGGGTCCGCCAGCACCGGCTCGCGCGTGGTGAAGGGCCGCATTCCCCCGAAGGTGCGGGCGATCAGGTCCGGCGCCAGGTTCAGCACCCGGTAGGTGCATCCCGCGGGGGTGGTATGGCGGTTGGTGTGCACCTCCCCGGCCGGCACGATCAGCAGCGAGCCTGGCGCCGTGGGATGCTCGCGGCCACGGAAGGCCAGGCAACCCGGCCCTTCCTCGATCGCCTCGATCTGCATTTCCTCGTGCCAGTGCCAGGGGTAGGCATGGGTGACTCCGATCCCCCGAGACATCTCGACCCGCCCGCCCAACTGCGTCGCACACCAGAACTTGATGAAGTTTTCGGCTTGCTGAGGCATGTGTGGCAATTCCTCGATAGGGTATTTGCGCATCGCTGTCTATGTCACAATAGCCTAGACGAACTTACCTCCTCTGTCTTGCACAATCTTGCTACTTGTCTTCGGGGGGCGAAGCGGAGGAAGAAAAACGAAGGGCGCCCGCGGGGGGCGGCCCTTCTTGCCAGTGAAACAGTGCTCAGTGAACCGTGAGCGGCGGCTCTTCGTGAGGCGGGATGGCCAGAGGAGCAGTGGCCGCCGAGGGGGAGCTCTCCTCTTCTTCCTTCTGGTCCAGCAACCTCTCCAGCCGGCTGAGGACGTCGTCCAGCCGGCGGACGGTGGGGTTGGGCGAGGTGGCCACCTTCACCCGGTCGCGGTCGAGCTGCACTTGCTTCCAGAGATTCCGCTTCTCTTCGAGCACGTCCCGCCGCAGGGTGACCCCATGGCGGGCGAAGATGGGGGCCAGCTCGTCGAAGCGGGCCAGCAGATCCCGGCGGGTCGCGTCGTAGGCATACTCGCAGACGGCCCGGCGCTCGGCGAAACCGAAGATGTTGGTGAAGAACATCAAGTAGTCGTCGCGCTGGGGCTCGATCAGAACCACGTTGGCGTCCTTGTACTTGGTCTCATAGGCCGCCATGCCCACTTCCAGGCGGGAGTGGACGACGGTGCGGAAGGTCTGCGACAGCACCGTCGGCAGCCCCCGGTCGAGGAGGTTCGGCTTCTTCATCACTCCCGCGTTGACCGCGTTCAAAGTATCCACGGGCACGATGGGGTTGACGCAGATCACCAGCTCGGCCCCCGCATCCAGGGCCACCGAGGCATGGAGGGTCTTGAGCAGCACGCCGTCGACGTAGTGGCGGCCGCCGATCTCCACCGCGGAGTAGAGCCCGGGCAGCGCGCCGCTCGCCTGTACGGCCTGGGAGATGGGGATGTGGTCCAGCCCCGGCTCCCCGAAGCGCGCCGCCTGTCCGGAATCGAGGTCCGTCGCCACCACCACCAGCCGCTTGCCGAGCTTGCGGAAGTCGTTGGTGCGACCCTTGATGTTGTAGATCTTCTCCACGTATTCGCGGATGGGCCGGTTGTCGAAGAGGCCCACGGGCAGTGCCCGCGACAGACGCATCAGCGATTCGAGCAGGCTGCGGTCGCCGGGATGGGAGATCCAGCTCCACAGCGCCTCGACGACCAGCCTGGGCAGCTTGCCGCCGCCGCGCAGGTAGGCCTTCCAGTGCGGGGTGAAAAAGGTTTCGGGGATGAAGGGGTGCTCACCGGGCTCGTGCGAGACGATGGCGCGGCACATCTGCGCCGTCGTCAGGTTGTTGGCGAGGTTGGCGCAGAGGAAGGCGCCGGCGCTCACCCCTACGTAGATGAACATGTCGTTGAAGTCGATGCCTTCGAGGGCCTCGTCGAGGGCCCGAAGGGCGCCGATCTCGTAGATGGCACCCTCCGGCGCGCCCGTGGCGAGCGCCAGTCCGATCTTGGGAGAGCGGACCTTGGTGTCAGTACCTTTGCCGCTGCGCTCCACCCCGTCCCTCCAATCAGATCAGACGACCTTGGTTTTTGGCGCGGCCGGAGCCGTCTTGGGCTTCAGGTGCTCGACCTTCGAGTTCAGCTCCTCGACCCGCCGCGTGAGGTTGTGGATCTCGTCGCGGGTAGGGACGCCGAGGCGGTGGAGAGCCGAGGTGAGCTTCTCGTCGAACTTCTCGCCCCAGTTCTCGAAGGCGGACTCGGCCTTGGCCTTGGCCTTGTCGACCTCGGTGCGAACCTTGTCGCCCACCTTATCGACCTCGACCTTGCCCTTCGACTCCACGTCGCGGCCGCGGTCCACCAGCTTGCTGAAGAGCTTCGAGCCCTCCTCCTCGGCCGCCGCCAAGGCGCCGAGACCGGCCAGCCAGATGCGGTGTACGGAATCCTTGATCTCTTCCTGCGTATTCTTCTCGGTACCGGTCGTCGTATCCATGGCTTACCCCTTTTTCGCGCGGCTCGCCTTCGCGGCCTGCACGGTTTTCTCAGGTTGGGTCGTCTTTTGATCGTCCTGCGTGGCGCCCTCATGGCGCACCGCATATTCGTTGATCTTCTTCGACAGCGTCTCCAGCCGGGCCGAGAGGATTTTGACGTCCTCACTGGTCATCAGGTTCAATCGCTTGAGCATTCCCCGGCTCTCGAACTCCACCGTCTCCTCCACCAGCTTGCCGAAGCCGCGGGCGGCCTTGCCGGCCCGCTCGGCGACGGTCTCGGTCAGTTTCTTCTGCTTCTCCTCGACCGGCACTCCGCGTTCCACCAAACGATCGAAGAGCTCGCGTCCTCCCTCCTCGACCTCGGCCACCGCGCCGAGGCCCGCCAGCCAGAGATTGTGGCCGGCGCTACGCAGCTTGTCGAATCCAGAGTCCACCGTCTCCACAGCGTCACTCATTGATTTCTCCTTCCTTGCCAAGCGTCAACGACGCCTGCCGGCCATTCTTGGGTTCGACGGCCGCCACTGGCAGATCGTCCCGCTCGAGCTCGGACAGCGAGGTCTCAAGCTGCTCGAGACGCGCTCTGAGGCTCGACATCTCCTCGCGGGCCTTGCGCACCGGGCCGAGCCGGTCGATGAGCCGGTCGACGCCGTGCTGCACCTGCTCCATGCCGTTAGAAACCGCGCGCTCGCCGATGCGAACCAAGTCGTGCAACAGCTCGCTCGGCAGGAACGAGGTACCCTTGCGGCCCTCTTCGAGGATGATCTGGGTCAGGGTCTGGGAGGTGACGTCGTTGTTGCTGGCGTTGTCCACCACCCGCACCTCCTGGCCTGCCCGGATCCAGGTGGAAATCTCGTCCAGCGAGACATACCGGCTCTCTTCGGTGTCATACAGCTTGCGGCTTTCATATCGTTTGATGAGCCGGATCATAGGCTTCTCCTTACTGTGGGTCCCGGCAATCCTCGCCGCGACAAGACGACATTACCGCAGTGCGGCATGCTGTGTCAAGAGATTTATGACGCAGCGCGGCAAGGGGAGGCGATGGCGAAACCCCCCGAGCTTGGGCAACCGCTAGATCGACGGCTAGCTCAGGAGCGCGGAGAGGACTTCAGACGTCGTGGCGACAGCCGCTTGGCGGAGAGCGGCTTCGAGGAGGGCAGGAGTCTTAGCGCTGTCGAGTGCGGCCTGGAGCCTGTCGTCCACCGCAAGCCCGCGAGCCGTGAAGACCGCGACGACGGCCTTCCGCAAGCCCTGGGCCTCTCCCTCAGCGCGACCCTGGGCCTCTCCCTCGGCACGGACGTCGTCCAGGCTGGCGTAGCCCTGCCGCTGGAGGAGGTTACGGAAAATGACCCGGCGCGCCGCCTCGCGGTCGTAGAGGGCTTCGACCGGCACTGGATTGGCGAGGATTCCCGGGGCTTCGAGTTCCTCGCCGGGATTCGCGATGCGCACCCTCTGCCGAGGCTGATGGACCTCCACCCGCCGCGGGCCGGTCAGCCGCACCACCCAGACGAAGAGGGTGCCGGCGGCGAAAAGCTCCTGAATCTTGACTTTCAGCTCCGCTTCATCCTGGCCTATATCGGCGTACTCGACCGCCAGAGGAGGCGCGCCCTGAACCCAGCCCGGCTGATCGGGCATCTCGCCGACCGACAGATCCGGGGCGCGAAGGGTTTCCGGGGATGGGGAAAAACCGATGTCGACGCCCACGTCCTGGACTGCCGGGTCGCTGGCGAGAACACCATCGCCAACGCTCGTCGCCTTTCCTCCCCGGCTGCCCGTGGGCGAACAATAAACGGGATGCCCGTTGGACAGCTCGTAGGGGTCGCCGGAGCGGAGCTGGCTGGAGGAGAACGGCCCCTGAGACCCGGTTTGCATCAAGCTCCTTTTCATGTTCACGGGAAAAGCATAGCACCTGAAACTATGATTCCAAGGTTCTCAGGACGACCGGCTGACGTACCTCTCCCACGCCCCGAGCCGCTCTTCCAGGGTGCGGCCAAGGGCCTCCAGGGAGGGGAGATCAATGGGCTCGTCGGCCATCAGGGGGACGTCCACCAGCGGCTGCTCGCGGGAGAAGAGCTTGGCGAGCTCGATGAGACCCTTGCGGTCGCGCTCGCCGGCCCACGAGAGCAGCTCCCAGCCGTTGGGATGGCAGGGATCCGGCGCGGGGGCACCTTCCACCACGAAGCGGGGATGGACCCGGTTCACCACGACGGGTCCCAGATGATAGCCGGCCTCCTCCAGCTTGCGGGCGAAGAAGAGGGTGTCGGGAATGCGCTCCTCCCCCGCTCCGGAGACGAGCACGAAGAGAGTTTGCGGCGAGCGTAGCAGCGCCTCGACCTGCCGCGCCCGCTCGCGGAAGCCCTCGAAGAGGGGGCTGAAGGCCTGGAAGAACTCGGCCATGTCGCGTAGCAGGTCCATCCCGACGACGTCGTCGAGGAAGCGCTCGGCCCGGCGGCCGAGGGCGCCCCAGCGGGAGGTGGCCCGCAGGTGCCCCTCCTCGTCGAACCAGTCGCGCAGGGCCACGCGCAGGGCGCCGCTGTCCAGGAAGCCGAGGATGCGCGCCGGGGCCTCCAGGAAGTCCAGAGCCTGCCGGGTGGGCGGGGTGTCGAGGATCACCTGCTGATAGCGCCCGCTCCCCGCCACCTCGAACAGGCGCTCGACGGCCATGTACTCGAGGACGCCGCCCAGCGTGCCCGAGAGGTGCTGATAGAAGGGGTTCTCCAGCACGCGCCGGCGCGACGCCTCGTCCGGCGCATAGCGCTCGATCAGGCGGTCGAAGGTCTGGCGGGCGTCGAGCAGGCTGGCGTGGAGGGTGCCCGGAGCCTCGAAGTCCACTTTGACCTCCTGGAGCTTCGCTTCATCCCCCACTCCCAGCGACTGCTTCAGGCGCAGCGACGGATCGAAGGTCATCACCAGGGTATCGCGCCCCTGGCGGGCCGAGAGCACGGCCATCGAGGCCGCGAGGGTCGTCTTGCCGACGCCGCCCGAGCCGACGACGATGATCAGCGGATAGCGATCGGAGATCAGCTCCATGAAGTCTCCCCTTCTCCCAGATGATGACCGGCCGACTCCTTGAAGCAGCGGCTGAGCGCCGACAGGAGGGCCGGTCCGCGATCGATCGGGAGCTGCGGCAGCTCGATGCGGGGTCCTTGCCAGCCCGCCTTGAGCCGTGCCAGCTCGCGCTCGTTGAGCTCCCGCCTGCGGCGCCAGAGGGAGACCAGCTCGTTGTCGCTCTCCCCCGGGATCGGGTGCGGCGCCGGTGGATACAGGCCGTTGACCACCAGCAGCTCGGGATCGCGCTGCACCCGCTCGCGCAGCGCCTGGCGCAGCTCCAGGGCCTCCTCGACCGGCATCTCCTCGGCCTGGGTGACCACCACGATGCCGCACTTCCCGGCGTCGGCGATGAGCGCCGCGAGCTCGGAGGCCATGACGGAGAAGGGGCCGCTGGTGATGACTTCTGAAACGAGCCGCGGTGCGGCAAGGAGGCTGACGCCGTGGCCGGTGGCTGGAGCGTCGAGGACGATGGTGTCCAGATCCGGCGTCCCTGGCCCCCCAAGGCCGCGGAGAAGGCGCAATGCGTGGCCCAGCGTCGCGAGCTCCTTGAGGCCCGGAGCGCCGGCCGCGAAATGATCGTAGATGGGGCTGTCGAGCACCCGCCGGGCCAGCAGCTCCAGCTTCAGCCGCTCGCGGACGACCTCGTCCAGAACCTGCCGGGGCTTGAGGTTCTGCACCCAGAGGCGCGACTCGGCCTGGACGATGGCGCCGCCCGAGGGGGGAACGCCGAGCATCTGGTGGACGTTCTCGCGCGGATCGACCTCCACGACGAGGGTCCGCCGGCCCGCCGCGGCGAGCGACCTCCCCAGCGTGGCGGAGATCACCGTCTTGCCCACGCCGCCCTTGCCCGTGACCACCACGAGCTGGCGGCGGGCCATTCGTTCCATCAGCTCCATGACGCCTCCCGCCCCACGGCTTGCGCCATCTCTGCCGCAGGGCGGCATGACTATATCCGAGTCGGGGCGTTGCCTTCCCCCCCGTCTCCGCGATACAACCCGGAACGCCATGAGCTTCCCTGAGACCCGACTCCGCCGCTTTCGCCGTACTCCGACCCTGCGCCGCCTGGTCCGTGAGACCCGGCTGTCCCCGGACAATCTCTGCCTCCCCCTCTTCGTCTGCCCAGGCGAAGACGTCGCCAAACCCGTGGGTTCCATGCCGGGCGTCTACCAGCAGTCTGTGGACCAGATCGTGAAGACCGCCAAGGAGGCCTTCGCCGAGGGAATCCGCTCCCTGCTGCTCTTCGGCCTTCCCGAGTTCAAGGACGCCGAGGGCAGCGCCGCCTGGTCGCCGGACGGTATCGTCCAGCGCGCCCTGCGGGCCCTTGCCAGCGAGCTGCCCGAGCTGGTCAAGATCGTCGACGTCTGCTTCTGCGAGTACACCGACCATGGCCACTGCGGCGTGCTCCATGGCCACGAGGTCGACAATGACGCCACGCTGGAGAACCTCGCGAAGCAGTCCGTCTCCCTGGCCGAGGCCGGTGCGGACGTCATCGCGCCGTCGGACATGATGGACGGCCGGGTGGGCGCGATCCGCAAGGCGCTCGACGGCGCGGGCTACTCCGCGATCCCCATCCTCTCCTACGCCGTCAAGTTCGCGAGCGGCTTCTACGGCCCCTTCCGCGAGGCCGCCGAATCGGCGCCGCAGTTCGGCGACCGCCGGGCCTATCAGATGGACCCCGCCAACGGCCGCGAGGCTCTGCGCGAGGCCGAGGCGGACGTCGAGGAGGGGGCCGACATGCTGATGGTCAAGCCCGCCCTGCCCTATCTGGACATCCTCGCCGCCCTGCGCCAGCGCTTCGATCTGCCGCTCGCCGCTTACCACGTCAGCGGCGAGTACTCGATGATCAAGGCGGCGGCCGAGCGCGGCTGGATCGACTACGACCGGGTGATGATGGAGTCGCTGATCGCCATCCGCCGCGCCGGGGCCGATCTCATCCTCACCTACGCGGCGCGGGAGGCGGCGAAGCTGCTGGCCGCGGGGTGGGCGGAATGAGCTCTCTCCTCGCCCGCGCCGAAAAAGTCCTTCCCGGCGGCGTCAACTCCCCCGTGCGCGCCTTCCGGGGCGTCGGCGGCGAGCCCGTGTTCATCCGCTCGGCCCAGGGGGCCTGGCTCGAAGCCGAGGACGGCCGGCGCTACATCGACTACATCGGCGGCTATGGCCCCCATATCCTGGGGCACCGCCATCCGGCGATCGTCGCCGCCATCGAGGAGGCCCTGGGCCGAGGCACGGCCTTCGGGGCTCCGACGCTCGCCGAGGTGGAGCTGGCGGAGGTCATCGCCGCCGCCCTGCCATCCGTCGAGATGGTGCGGCTGGTCAATTCCGGCACCGAGGCCACCATGTCGGCCCTCCGGCTGGCCCGCGCCGCCACCGGCCGCAACCGGTTCGTGAAGTTCGTGGGGTGCTACCACGGCCACGCCGACCCCTTCCTCATCGCCGCCGGCTCGGGCGCCGCCACGATCGGGGTGCCATCCTCCCCCGGCGTGCCCGGCGCGGTGGTGGCGGACACCCTGCTCGCCCCCTACAACGACCTCGGCGCCGTCGAGGCCCTCTTCGCCCGGCACGGCGACACGATCGCCGCCATCATCGTCGAGCCCATCGCCGGCAACATGAACCTGGTTCCCCCCGTCCCCGGCTTTCTCGAAGGGCTGCGCACCCTGTGTGACCGCCACGCCTCGCTGCTCATCTTCGACGAGGTGATGACCGGCTTCCGCGTGGCCTGGGGCGGCGCGCAGATCATCCTCGACGTCTCGCCGGACCTCACCACCCTGGGCAAGGTCATCGGCGGCGGCCTGCCGCTGGCCGCCTATGCCGGTCCCCGCGATCTCATGATGCGGATCGCCCCGGCCGGTCCCGTCTACCAGGCGGGCACCCTCTCGGGCAACCCGCTGGCCGTGGCCGCCGGCCGGGCCGCCCTGCGCGAGCTCGCCAAGGACGAGGACTGCCCCTATGAGGCGCTGGAGGCCACCGGCGCCCGCCTGCAGACGGGAATCGCCGACGCTGCCGGGCGCCACGGCATCCCCTGCCGGGTGGAGCGACAGGGCGCGATGATGGGCCTCTTCTTCACCGCCGGACCCGTGCACCGGATGGAGGACGTGGACTCAACCGACCGGCAGCGCTTCGCGCGCGTGTTTCACAAGCTCCTCGACCGCGGGGTCCACCTGCCTCCCTCGCCCTACGAGGCGATGTTCTTCTCCACCGCCCACGGCGAGGCCGAGATCACTGCCACCCTGGAGGCGTTCGACGGCGCCTTCCAGGAGGAGGCCACGAGGGAGACAACGTGACGCATCCCGACGTCCTCGTGCTCGGCGGCGGCATCATCGGCCTCGCCTGCGCCCGCGAGCTGGCCCTGCGCGGCCATCGGGTCGAGCTCGTCGAGCGCCTTCCCCACGGTGCCGAGGCCTCGCTCGCCGCGGGCGGCATGCTCTCCCCGTTAAGCGAACGGGACGCTCACCGGGGTGGACCCTTTCTCGACACCTGCCTGGCCTCTCGCGACCTGTGGGGCTCCTGGGTGGCGGACCTGGAAGGTGAGACGGGCCTCACCGTCGACTACGACACCAGCGGCGCCCTGCTCGTCGCCCTGGAAGATGGCGACGAGCCCGAGCTCGACGCCGTCCTGAGCTTCGCCCACGGCTTGGGCGAGCACGCCGAGGAGATCGAAATCACCGCCCTGCGTCACTGGGTGCCGGACATTACACCCGAAGTCCGGCGCGTGCTCCATCTTCCCGGCGAGCACCGGGTGGACAACGTGCAGGTCTGCGCCCTCCTCGCTCAAGCCGCCCAGAAGCTGGGAGTGGTGATTCACCATGAGAGCGAGGTGGAGCGCGTCGAGCGGCGGCCGGAGGGAACCGTCCTGGTGCACGGCCGCCATTGGCGCAAGGAGGCCCGGCTGCTGGTGCTCGCGGCGGGCGCCTGGTCGGGCCTCATCCCCGGGCTGCCGCCCTTCCCCGTGCGGCCGGTTCGCGGCCAGATGCTGCTGCTGGGGGGCGTCGAATGGCCGTGGGCCGGCATCGTGCGGCACGGCTCCTGCTACGCCGTGCGCCGCGGCGCAACCGGCCTGCTGGTGGGCTCGACGCAGGAAGAGGCGGGCTTCGACAAGCACAACACCGTCGAGGGAGTCGAGGATCTCCTCGCCTTCGCCCGACGGCTCTTCCCCGGCATCGGCCGGGCTCGGTTGGAGACCGTCTGGGCGGGCCTGCGCCCCGCCACTCCCGACGGTCTGCCCATCCTCGGGCCGCTGCCGGACTGGCCGGCGGTGGTGGCGACGGGCCACTTCCGCAACGGCATTCTCCTCGCCCCGTGGACGGCGCGCGAGGTCGCCCGCCTGGCCTTCGAAGACAGCGAAGCCGAGATCCCGGCTTTCTCGCCGCAGCGGTTCCTGGACCGTCCTTGAGACCGTCGGTATAATCCCCGCTGGCGGTCAAAGGAGGCCTTTGGAAATGACGCACATCATCATGGAACCCTGTGTCGGCGTGAAGGATACGGCCTGCGTGGACGTCTGCCCGGTCGATTGCATCTACGGCAAGAACGAGGATTGGGAGATGCTCTACATCCACCCCGAGGAGTGCATCGACTGCGGCCTGTGCGTCGACGCCTGCCCCGTCGAGGCCATCGTCCCCTTGGAAGAGGTGCCGGACAAGTGGAAGGCGTTCATCGCCAAGAACTACGAGCACTTCGGATTCACGCCTCCCTGAGGGGGGCGTGCGCGTGATGCGGGCCTTCGCCTCGGCGCCCTGGGTGAAGCCGCCCGATCTCGACCCGCACCGGCCAAACCAGCATTGCGGTCAGGGTTCAATTTATTTATCCTTGTAGTACTTCGGACGAGCCGTGGTGGCTGTCGAAGCAACGACAAGGAGGATTTCCCATGCCCAAGACGACACTTATCCGCCTCGTGCTGTGTCTCGGCGTCCTCGTTTTCAGCTTGCTGAGTACCGCACCCATTCGCGCCGTCGTCAGTTGCCCTACCACCGAGTGCTCCGTCGTGATCCCCAACTGCAACGCATGTGGCTTGTTCCTGCCCTTGCAGCAGCAGCCCTGCGTAGACGGCAGTGGCAACACCCGCACGCAGGTGCTCTTCATCTGCTGCACGTACCCCACCGGTCCGAAAGGGCTTTGCGTCCGATGACGCGCGAGCCCCGGAGGTCCCCTCATCCACGGTCCGGCCGAATCGTCCCTCACCGCTTTCCTGAGCTCACAGCTCCCTAAGGATGAGTGCAGGCTGCGGAGGCGCAGTTGGGGCAAGAGACGAAGTACACGTCCTTCACGCTGCCATCCGCAGCCCTGCACTGTTGGCCCGTCGAGCCCGTGATCGGCTGACTGGGATTCGGACATATGGCAAGGCAGTAGTAGATGACTGCATTGCAGCTACCCGGACAAGGCGGAAGGTCCGCGCTGCTGAGGGTCGGCAGGCCCGCGCCTACCAAGATTCCGAGCAAAGCCAACAGCCGTGCACTCTTCGTCTTCATCGTCATCTCCTATGGATCCTGCTCTTGACGGCCTTCGCCAGAGTTCTTCTAGTATAGCAATCCTTTCACTAAGACCCTCTCGTCCGTCCCATCCCCAGGGGAATGGACGTCCCACCTCTTCCGTTCTACAATGTGAGTCCTGAGCACTAAACCTTAGTCTGGGAACCTCAAGGTTCACGGCGGGGGCGAAGGGCCAGTCTCTGGGAGGAGGAGCGCTGCATTGGACTACAAGGACTATTACGCCACGCTGAGCGTCAAGAAGGATGCGTCTCAGGACGAGATCCAGAAGGCGTACAAGAAACTGGCGCGCAAGTTCCATCCGGACGTGAACAAGGACCCCCAGGCCGAGGTCAAGTTCAAGGAGATCGGCGAGGCCTACGAGGTTCTCAAGGACCCGGACAAGCGTCAGAAGTACGACCAGTATGGATCGGCCTGGAACCGGGCCCGGCAGTCGGGCGGCGGCGGCGTGCCTCCGGGCTGGAACGTCCACTACGGCGAGGGCGGTGGTGGTGGCGGCTTCGATTTCAACGATTTTGGCGGCATGGGGGGTGGCGGCGGCGATCGCTTCAGCTCCTTCTTCGACATGCTGTTCGGCGGCGGCGGACCCGGCGGCGCGCGGCGGGGGGCGGCGGCGGGCGGTCCCGGGGGATTCGGCAACTTCGGCAATCAGGGTGCCCCGCAGGGCGGAGGCAACGCCGAGGCGACACTTCCCCTCTCGGTCGAGGAAGCCGTGCAGGGCGGCGAGAAGGAGATCTCGATCTCCGATCCGGCGACCGGCCAGCGCCGGAGCCTGTCGGTGAAGATCCCGGCGGGCGTGCGCTCCGGTCAGAAGATCCGCCTCGCCGGCCAGGGCTCTCCCGGGCTCGGCGGACCGGCGGGCGATCTGCTGCTCAAGGTGGAGATCCAGCCGGACTCGCGCTTCAAGGTCGACGGCGCGGACATTCACACGACCGTCCCCGTCACCCCCTGGGAAGCGGCGCTGGGCGGCGAGGCCGAGGTCGAGACGCCCACCGGTCCCGTGCGGGTGAAGATCCCCGCCGGCTCCTCCTCGGGCCGCAAGATCCGCCTGCGCGGCCGCGGCCTCTCGCAGCAGGGAGGCGGCAAGGGAGATCTGCTGGCGGAGATCCGCCTCGTCGTTCCGGACCCGCTCTCGGAGCGTGAGCGCGAGCTGTTCGAGCAGTTGGCGGCGGAATCGGAGTTCCGTCCCCGCGAACGAACGATGTAAAGAGTTTCCTGTGAGGGAAGGAGGAAAAATCATTGGACATCAATAAGCTCACTCAGAAATCTCAAGAGGCGCTGCAGAGCGCCCAGACGAAAGCCTTGCGCCATGGCCATCAGGAGGTGGACGGCGAGCACCTTCTGCTATCTCTGCTGGAGCAGCCGGAGGGGCTGGTGCCCCGCCTGCTCGCCCGCATGGAGGCGCCCACCGAGGCCCTCAAGGCCGAGGTCGAGCGCGAGCTGTCGCGCCGGCCCAAGGTATCCGGCCCCGGAGCCGAGGCGGGCAAGATCTATCTCACCCAGCGATTGCAGCAGATCTTCCTGCGCGCCGAGGACGAGGCCAAGCGCCTGAAGGACGAGTACGTATCCGTCGAGCACCTGCTGCTGGCGATGATCGAGGAGGGCTCCTCCTCCCCCGTCGGCAAAGTGCTCGCGAGCTTCAACATCACCCGCAACGCCTTCCTCGCCGTGCTGACGGCGGTGCGGGGCAATCAGCGGGTCACCAGCGCCATGCCGGAGGTGGCCTACGAGGCCCTGGAGAAGTACGGCGTCGATCTGGTGGCCGAGGCGCGGCGCAACAAGCTCGATCCGGTCATCGGCCGCGACGCCGAGATCCGGCGCGTGGTCCGCATCCTGTCGCGCAAGACCAAGAACAACCCCGTGCTGATCGGCGAGCCCGGCGTCGGCAAGACCGCCATCGTCGAGGGCCTCGCCCAGCGCATCGTACGGGGCGACGTCCCCGAATGGCTCAAGGACCGCGCCCTCTTCTCGCTCGACATGGGCTCGCTGCTCGCGGGCGCCAAGTACCGGGGCGAGTTCGAGGAGCGCCTCAAGGCCGTGCTCAACGAGATCAAGCAGAGCGAGGGTCGCATCCTCCTTTTCATCGACGAGATCCACACCATCGTCGGCGCGGGTAAGACGGAGGGCTCGCCCGACGCGGGCAACCTGCTGAAGCCCATGCTGGCCCGGGGCGAGCTGCACTGCATCGGCGCCACCACCCTCGACGAGTATCGCAAGAACATCGAAAAGGACGCGGCCCTGGAGCGCCGCTTCCAGCCGGTGATGGTCGAGCCGCCGTCCGTCGAGGACACGGTCTCCATCCTCCGCGGCCTGCGCGAGCGCTTCGAGGTGCACCACGGCGTGCGCATTCAGGACAACTCCCTGGTGGCGGCGGCCGTGCTCTCGAACCGTTATATCTCGGACCGTTTCCTGCCGGACAAAGCGATCGATTTGATCGATGAAGCCTGTGCCATGATCCGCACCGAGATCGATTCCATGCCGCAGGAGCTCGACGAGGTCACCCGCCGGGTCATGCAGCTCGAAATCGAGGAGGCGGCGCTCAAGAAGGAGAAGGACAAGGCGAGCCAGGAAAGGCTGGAGGATCTGCGCCGGGAGCTGGCGGACCGTAAAACCCAGGCCGACGCCATGCGCGCGCAGTGGGAGGCCGAAAAAGAGTCGATCGAGGAGGTGCGGGACCTTCGCGAGCAGCTCGAACAGATCCGCCAGGAGATCGAGGTCGCCGAGCGCCAGTACGACCTCAACAAGAGCGCCGAGCTGCGCTATGGCAAGCTCCCCCAACTCGAGGCCCAGCTCCGCGAGAGAGAGGCGATGCTGACGGAGCAGCAGCAGAGCGGCGGCAAGCTGCTGCGCGAGGAGGTCACCGAAGAGGAGGTGGCCGAGATCGTCTCCCGCTGGACGGGCATTCCGGTAACCCGGCTGGTCGAGGGCGAGCGGGACAAACTGCTGCGGCTCGACGAGATCCTCCATCAGCGCGTCATCGGCCAGGACGAGGCCGTGCAACTGGTGGCGGACGCCGTCATCCGCGCCCGCTCGGGAATCAAGGATCCCCGGCGTCCCATCGGCTCCTTCATCTTTCTGGGACCGACCGGCGTCGGCAAGACCGAGCTCGCGAAGACCCTCGCCCAGTCGCTCTTCGACAGTGAGGACAACCTGATCCGCATCGACATGAGCGAGTACATGGAGCGGCACAACGTCTCGCGGCTGATCGGCGCGCCGCCGGGCTACATCGGCTACGAGGAGGGCGGCCAGCTCACCGAGGCGGTGCGGCGCAAGCCCTACTCCGTCATCCTCTTCGACGAGATCGAGAAGGCGCACCACGACGTGTTCAACGTGCTCCTTCAGATCCTCGACGACGGCCGGGTGACCGATGCGCAGGGCAGGACGGTGGACTTCAAGAACACCGTCATCATCATGACCTCGAACATCGGCTCCCATCACCTGCTGGAGGGGATTACGCCGTCGGGTGAGATCTCCGAGCCGGCGCGGGACGCCGTGATGCGCGAGCTGCGCGGCCACTTCCGTCCCGAGTTCCTCAACCGGGTGGACGACATCGTGCTCTTCCGTACGCTGACCCTGCCCGAGATCGAGCGCATCGTGGACCTGCAGACCGAGGACTTGAGAAAGCGCCTCGCGGACCGTGGTATCCGTCTGGAGCTCTCCGAGCCCGCCCGCGTGCTGGTGGCGCGCCAGGGTTTCGATCCGGTGTACGGGGCCCGGCCCCTGAAGCGCTACCTGCAACACGAGCTGGAGTCGAAGATCGGCCGCGCCCTGATCGCCGGCGACGTTCACGACGGGGCTCTCCTCCGGGTGGATGTCAACGACACCGGCCAGCTCGCCGTCGCGATCGAAAACCCCCAGGAAGCGGAGGTCGCGGTGGAGGTGTGATCTCGATCAAGCTCCCTTGAAGTTCAAAAAGCCCGGTCGCGAAGCCGGGCTTTTTTCTTTCCTGATGGTTCAGGCCCTGATCGCCTCAGTGTAGAATGTACGTGTAACAAGGAGATCTCAGATGAAGGGCTCGATTCCTAACCGATATGCCGTCGTCGCTCTGCTTGTCTTGACCATGGCCTTCCTCGGATTGTGGGGTGCCATCGCCGCTCCCAGGCGAGCGGGCTCCGAGGAGCCCGCGGCAACTGACGCGATGGGAGCCTTCCTCTGGCGACAACAGATCAAACGCGATGAGAACGGCAGGATTCCCCCTGGTGCCCTTCTGGCTGCGCTCCAACAGCGCCAGCGGCTCGTTCGCGACCGCTTCCCGACGAGCCAAGCCAAGACCGCGGGGCTCGAGAACGGCTGGGTTTTTCGCGGGCCCGCCAACGTCGGTGGCCGCACGCGGGCGCTTCTGATCGACCCGCGGAACCCGGCTCACCTCTGGGCCGGGTCGGTATCGGGCGGACTCTTCGTCTCTTCCAACGCCGGCAAGTCCTGGTCTCCCCTGAACGACTTCCTCCCCAGCCTCAGCGTGTCGTCGCTGGCCTCCCATCCCACGGACCCCGATACGATCTATGTCGGAACCGGAGAGGGCTTCTACAATGGCGACGCCTTGAACGGGCTCGGCATTTTCGTCACGCACGACGGCGGAGCCAACTTCGAGCAACTCGACTCCACGGCGAGTTGGGGAGCCGTCAATCGAATCGCCATCTCGCCGGCGGATCCGTCTACCCTCCTCGTCGCGAGCTGGGCCGGTATCTATCGCTCGACCGACGGCGGGCAGAGCTGGTCTCTGCGAACGAATCATCGCTCGCTGCAAGTGGCCTTCAACCCACGGGTGCCGAGCGAGGCCCTGGCAACGGAGGAGGGACCGCGGTCACTACACCAGATCCTGTTCTCGCAGGACGGCGGCGTCACTTGGACCGTCGCCAGCAGCCTCGCCGGCAAGGAGGACTGGCTGGCGCGCATCGAGCTCGCCTTCGCGCCTTCCGACGGTACCATCGCGTACGCGAACCAGAACGGCGAGATCTGGAAGTCCACCGACGGGGGCCGCTCCTGGGGCCAGGTCGGCTCGAGCGGGGACGGGAATTGGTATGCCAATGCCATCTGGGTGGCTCCCACCGACCCGAACCTGATCCTCGCCGGCAGTCTGGTCGTATCGCGCAGCCTCGACGGCGGCCAAAGCTTCTCGCCCATTTCGTCAGGCTACATTCTTACAGCGCAGGTGCACCCCGACGTCCACTCCATCGTCAGCGATCCTGGCTACGATGGCAAAAAAAACCGGCGCGTGTACGTGGGGGGCGACGGCGGAGTCTTCGTCACGGACAACGTGCAGACGGTGAGCACGAGCAAGGGGTGGCGTAGCCTCAACGGCGGCTACGCGACCGCGCAGTTTTACAGTGGCGCGGGCGATGGCCCTACCGCGCTGCTGCTCGGAGGCGCCCAGGACAACGGGACCCTGCGACTGCAGAAACAGGTCAGCGCCACTCTGACCTACGGGGGCGACGGCGGCTTCGTCGCCGTCGACCGGCAGCTGCCGGCCTATGTCTACGGCGAGTACATCAACCTCACCAAATTCTTCCGTTCGCGCGACGGTGGCAAGCACATAGAGACCTTCATCGACGGAGGGCTGGAGGAACGGGGCCTGGGAAACTTCGTGGCTCCCTTCATTCTCGATCCCACGGACGGCAATCGCATGCTCGCCGGCGCCGGCCAGCTCTGGCTCAGCACCAATGTACGAACCGGAAAACCCCCATCCTGGGCCGCGATCAAGCCGGAGGTCCGCAATCGGGATGGCGTTCAGAACGTGAGCGCCATCGCCGTTTCCCCGGCCGATTCCAACTGGATATGGGTCGGGCACAACGACGGCGAGCTCTACTTGTCGACCGACGGCCAGTCGGCGAGCCCAGGATGGGCGACGATCGATGACAACGTCACCCGGAATCCGTTTCCGAATCGATTCATCACTCGCATCGCCGCCTCCTGGCAGGACCCTCAAGTCGCCTGGGTCGGCCTCGGCGGACGCACGCCCGATAACCTCTGGCGAACGGACGATGGCGGCAGGTCATGGCACTCGATCTCTGGGCAGCTCCCCGCAACGCCCATCCTTGGCATCGCGCAGCACCCTTCGCACGCGGACTGGCTCTATGTCGGTACCGAAGTCGGGGTCTTCGCGTCCGAGGACGGCGGCCAGAGCTGGGCGACGGTCAACGAGGGACCCGGCAACGTCTCCGTTGACGAGCTCGTCTTCCTGAACCGCTCGACGACCCTTCTCGCCGCCACCCATGGGCGGGGATTGTGGACGATCAACCTGCCCTGAAAAGGAAGCGGAGATTGCGGTGGGGGTGTGATCTCAATCAAGCTCCCTTGAAGTCCAAAAGCCCGGCCGCCAAGCCGGGCTTTTTTCTTGGCAGTCAGCTCTTCGTCGCCGGCCCGTCGTCCGGGGATGTCCAGCGATCCCATGGGTCCGGCTCGACGTCCGGCACAGTGGAGAGGGCGCGGTCGAAGGCCTCACGGTTCCCTGCGTGGGCAAGAGCCTCAAGATAGTCCACTGTCATGAGAGCGGAGACTTTCTCAGCCACTGCTGTGGAGATAAGCTGGTTGATAGAGACCCTCTCTTTGTCCGCCAGACCCTTGAGCTGGCGATGGATCGAGTCGGGCAGCCTCAAGCTCAAAGTCGCCATGCTCTAGACTCCTATGCTACGGAGGAAAGACTCGGGTGTAAGGACCCCGATCCCAAAACTTGCGGCAGCGCCGAAGTCCTTGCCGTTATAGGTCACGATGTACCCCGCTCGCGATGCAACCGCCAACTCCAGCACCATGTCGTCCTTCGGATCGGGTAGGACCGGACGCCAGAGAAAGAAGATCTCCTGCCTTTTCGCGATCGAACAGAGAAACCTCAGAACGTCCAAAACCTCCTGCTCTCCCAGGCCCGTCGCCCGCTGCAAGACCTCCTCATACTCCAAAACCAAAGGGACCGACACGCTGATCTCGAAGTTGCGCCTGCCGATCTCGGATACGAGGCGGTATGCCGGCCCTCTCCGCGAGCGGAATGCCGAGACGATGACGTTGGTGTCGAGGACGGCTCGCGGCATTGTCATGATACCACGGATGCTACCACTAAGAGCTCAGTATCTGCGGCAAACGGGTCACGAGGTTCACCCAACTCTGAGGATGAGGTGTCCTTACAGGTAGAAGCAGAGAAAGATCCCGCGAGTAGACCGATGCACGACTTCCCCATTCAGACCTTCGAAGAACTCGCCCTTCGGCTGCGGCCCGACGGAGCCGGTTCCTGCATCGTCCAGGTTGTACGCTCGCCCTACGGCTGCCGCGACGTCCACTTCGACCTCCTCCTGAGCCTGGGACGCATCGAGGGTCAAAAAGACCTCGGGCTGCGAATCCGATTGATTTTCGATCCTCTCGATCCACACAGTCGCCAACTTCTCGCGCTTCCCTGGGAGCTCCTCTACCGTTATCCGGAGACCAGGTCATTGGTTTTCGACGATTCGGAAAGGCGTCATCGATCCATGATCCATACCGGTACGCCCCCAATGTAGAGACGCCCCACGGGGTACCCCGTGGGGCGTCTCGGGATCGGGACTGACGGTCCAATCTGCAATAAATCAGCCGGCGGCGCGAGAGAGGCGGAGGGAACGCCCGCGATACGGATGATTCGATTCAGAAGGTGTGATCCAAAAGGATGGGGACCGGAAACGTCCGTCCGCCCGGGGCTGATCGCTGGCGCTGGGGGAATTACACCGCCTCGGAGACGCCCCGCGGGGTTCCCCGCGAGGCGTCTCTACATTGGGGGGCGAAGCGGTGACGTGATTCAGATGGTGGCGCCCGTAGGCGAAGGGGAGGTGTGATCTTGAGTCGCTTAAACGCGTTGGCAAGCTATCTCGCTGAGTTGCCCTCCCCGCCCCCCTGCTATCATCCCCCGCCATGGCTTCCCACCCGCGGCTCGACGACCTTCCCAGGACCATCCATCTGCTGATGGTCAACCGCTTCATTCTGCTGCCGGAGACGACTCTGCCGCTGGTGCTCACGGATGAGCGGTACATCGAGCTGACGGAGGCGCTGGCCTCGACGGACGGCTATCTGGGGTTCATCCTGTCCGGCGAGTCTCACGGCGGCCGGCGGTTCCAGGAGGTCGGGTGCCTTGCCCGGATCAACGAGCTGGAGCGCGACGGGGACGGTCTCAACGTCCTCTTCGAGGGGGTGATCCGCTTCCGCGTGCTGCGCGAGCTGCCCGCCGCCGGAAAGGACGATCTGCCGCAGGCCGAGATCGACTATCAGGAGTTCGCGACCGACCTCGGGAACCGGCCGGAGGATCTCGAAGGGTGGAACCTGGAGCGGATCAAGGCCGCTCTCATCCAGATCGGGAAGAAACAGACCCCCGGCGACCTCAGCTATCTGGAAGCGATGCCGCCGCGCCAGATCATTCGCCTCATGGCCCAGACCATGCCGTTCGCCCCCGCGGAGAAGCAGGCCCTGCTCGAAGCCCCCACCTTCCGCGCCATGCTGGAGCTGCTCTTCGCTCTTCTCGCCGTGAACTTTCTCACTACTACGCCGGACGGGCCACAGCCCCAGGTCAACTGATCCCGGCCTGAGCAGGGGAAGCCCTCTCCCCAGTTGGGGAAGCCCTCCCCCAGTTGGGGAAGCCCTCCCCCAGTTGGGGAAGCTCTCCCCCACTTGGGGAAACGTTCTCCCCAGTTGGGGAAGCTCTCCCCCACTCGGGGAAACGTTCTCCCCAGTTGGGGAAGCTCTCCCCCACTCGGGGAAACGTTCTCCCCAGTTGGGGAAGCTCTCCCCAACTCGGGGAAGCGTTCTCCCCAGTTGGGGAAGCTCTCCCCAACTGGGGAATCGCCTCTCCCCAGTTGGGCAAGCGATCCCCCGTTGGGGAATGGCATCCCCGCTCGTTTCGAGGCCGTACCTTTAAGAAAAATGCTCTCCCGCTCGCTGAATGTTGCACTTCGGCGGCAGATCTGGAATTATCGTCGCACGTGAAGCCGGAAGAGCTCCCGACCATCCTTCCCCTGTTCCCTCTGGAGCAGCCCCTGCTGTTGCCAGGAACCGTCGTGCCCTTCCTCACCGACGGGCCGGGAAGCCGCAATCTCGTCGAGGACGCTCTGGACGGCGACCGCTACATCGCCGTCGTCCAGCCGCTGGAAACGACGTTCGGGTCCGCCCCGCTGGCCGGCCAGCCCTTCGTCTACGCGGTGGGCTGCCTGGGCTACATCGGCGAAACCCATGAGCCGGAGCCGGACCAGTATCTCGTGCTCGCCGGCGGCATCATCCGCTTCCGGGTGATCGGCGAGGCGCCCTGCGACCGTGGCTACCGGCGGGTGGTGGTGGATTATGGGGAATTCGCGGACGATCCCGACCTGGTCGAGGAGGATCCCGAGTTCCTCGTCCTCAAGAACCTGGTACGGCAGCGGATCGAATCCAACGACACGGATCTCGACCTCACCATCATGGACCACATGGCGGGGACGGAGATCGTCACCGCCATCGCCCACGCCATCCCCCTCTCCTCCGCCGAACGCCAGGTGCTGATGGAAACTCCCAGCCTGCGGGAGCTGGAAACCGTGCTGCTTCAGCTCATGGCCGGCCCGGGCGGCCTGCCGAGCTTCGATTGCGCCCTGCCGCCGCCGAGCTAGCCTTCATCCACGAAAGCCGTCCAGCCGGCGATCGCCTCCCGGAGATCGGCGAGCGAGAGGTGGTAGGGCTTCGCGGTGTCGTCGTTCTCGTTGACCAGCGACGCTCCCCCGGGCGCTAGGGTGAGGGTGTAGGAGTTGCCGGTGATCTCCCGGCCTTTGAGCTTGCCGGCTTCGACTCTGGCGATGGCGCGCAGGATCGCCCGGCCCTGTTTGCCGCTGCCCTGGAGATCGCTTTCGAGGAAGCCGGCGAGGGCCTCGCCGCCCCCTGTGCAACGGGCGCGGGGATCGCCGGCGCCGTCCCAGTAGTATTCAAGCTGCATCGCGTCTCCCTCGCTCCTCAGTCTTTCCTCAGTCGCGGGTGAAGAGGGGATAGGCCGTGTTGATGCGGCCATTCTGGTAGTAACCCTCGATGGTGAACCCCTGTCCGGAGGGCCCTCTGAATTTTTCAGAACCGCCCGTGGTACGCGCCGCGAAGGCGTGGAGGGCGGCCTGGACCACGGCGGCGCGGCTGAGGCGGTCCGGATAGAGGGTGGAGCGTTTGGGCAGCCAGACTGATCCGGAGCTCGGGCCGGAGTCTGGGCCGGAGCGGATCTCCACCTCGGCGGTATAGACCCCGGCGCGGTTGGGCCGGTCGACGATGCGCACCACCCGGGCTCCCCGCGGATCGCGCCCGCCGGGCCGCGAGTGGAAGCCCACGGGCTTGCCCCGCGCGTTGATCTTGCCCTCGAAGATGTGGGTGACGTTGACCGGCGGTGAGGTGGCGCTCCACTCCTCCGCCGGCCGCCGGCCCGAGTCCTGCCCCGGCTGCCGGGAGCGCCGGGAGTGCCGCGAGCGCGACCAGCCTTCGCCCCCCACCAGCAACAGGGCCGCGAGCGCCAGCGCCACGGCCGTCCGCGCCGGCCACGGTGGCCTCGAATTTCTCATGATGCGGGAATCCTCCAGGCGGAACGATATACGAAACCAGCCTCACCGCATCCGGTTGCGCCATACCCGCCAGTCGTCGTTGAAGAAGACGGTCAGCACCAGGGCGAAGCCGCACGCCGCCGCCAGCAGGAAGAGAACCATGGCGAGACCTGGATAGCCGAAGATCCGGAAGGGGGTCTGCACCTGCATCATCAGCGCCGCCCCGACGATGAGGGCCGCCAGCACCAGCCCCAGGGCGATGCGGTTGGCGATCTTCTGCAGGTTGTCCATCAGCCGGGTCTCGTCGAAGGCGTCCACTTTGATCTGGATCTTGTTGCCGGCCAGGGTGTCGAGCACCGCGTTCATCCGGCCTGGAAGCTGTTGGGTGAACTCCTGGAGCTCCAGGGCTGACGCGAAAAGGTTGGACGGCGAAAGCTTCTTCAGCATGTGGCGGCGCATGAGGGAGTCGCTGAAGCTGCGCACGATCTCGTTGGGATCGAGCTCCGAGTCGAGGCAGCGGGCCGACTGGTCGAGCTGCAGCATGGCCCGGCCCATGATCGTCAGCTCCGGGGCGGGACGCACCCCGTGCTCGGCCGACAGGCGGGCCAGGTGAACGAGAGTCCGCCCCGCCTGGATCTGTTCGCCCGAAACGCCCTGGTAGGCGCCCACCAGGTCCACCACCGCGCGCCGGTAGCGCACCTCGTCGTAGTCCGGAAGCAGGGTTCCGATCTTCACCGTGAGCTGCGCCGCCTCCTGGCCTCGGCCCTCGCTGATGGCGAGGAGGAGCTTGAGCAGGTTGTCCCGCATCGCCGGATCGACGCGCGCCACCATCCCGAGATCGAGGATGGCGAGGCGGCCATCGGAGGTCACCTGGAGGTTGCCCGGATGCGGGTCGGCGTGGAAGAAGCCGTCGACGAGGATCTGGTCGAGATAGGCTCGGCAGAGATCCTCGGCCAGCGCCCGGCCGTCGATGTCGATGCGGGCCAGGGGCGAGAGATCGCTGATCTTCGTCCCCCGCACGTAGTCCATGGTCAGCACGCGCGAGGTGGTGTAGCCCTCCACCGGCAGGGGGACGACCAGCCGCGGGTAGTCCTTGAGATTGTTGGCGAGCAGGGTGAGGTTCTGCGCTTCGAGCCGGTAGTCCAGCTCCCGCAGCAGGGTCTTGCGGAACTCCTGCAGCATCTCGCGAAAGGCGAAGCGCCGGCCGACCTCCGTGTGGCGGTCGATCACCGAGGCGATCTGCTCGAAGGCTTCCAGGTCGTCCAGGATCACCTTCTGGATACCCGGCCGCTGCACTTTCACCGCCACCAGCCGGCCGTCGCGCATCGTCGCCCGGTGCACCTGCCCCAGGGAAGCCGCCGCCAGGGGTACCGACTCGAAGTCCTGAAAGGCCTTGGAGAGCCGCACTCCCAGTTCGGTCGAGACGATCTCCTCCACCTCGCCGAAGGAGAAGGGCTCGACCTTGTCCTGCAGGCGGGCGAGAGCGTCGAGATAGGGCCCGGGCAGCAGATCCGAGCGGGTGGACAGGAGCTGGCCGAGCTTGATGAAGGTCGGCCCAAGCTCCTCCAGGTCCTTGGCGAGCTTCTCCGGATCGCCGCCCACGGCGGGCGTGTCCCCGGCCTCCTCGCCGAGAGGCGACTCGGAATCGGCCGCCTTCATCAGGTCCGTGCGCCCGTGCAGCATCAGCAGACGGGCAATATCTTTGTAGCGCTTCAGGTGCTCCGACTTGAGCGAAAGCGACATCCGGGATCCCCCTTCCATTCGCCAAACCAATTCGATGGCGATGGATGCACGGGAGATGCCATCAATCTTCGCCGACCAGCAGTCCCAGCAGGTCGGAGGTCGTGATGATGCCGACGGCGCGGTCCTCGCGGGTGACGAGGAGGCGGTGGAGATGTCCCTTGAGCATCAGGGAGGCGATCTCGGAGACCGTGGCGTCCTCGCGCACGGAGTAGATCCGAGGATTCATGATGCTGGCGACCCGCAGACCGTCGATGTCGAGCTGGAGATCCTCCATGTCCTCCTCGTCGAGGCCGTCCTCCCAGGCCGGGCCAAAGAAGCTGGAGCCCTCCTCGGCGGCGCCCCGCTCCTCGCCGGACGCCAGGGCCGCGATGTCCGCCATGGAGACGACGCCCACCAGCCGCCCCTGGGCATCCTCCACCGGGGCGCCGCTGATCTCGTGCTCGAGGAGAAAGCTGGCCAGCTCTCGCACCGTCAAGTCCTCCCGGACGGTGAGGACTCCGGGGTTCATGAGGTCGCTGCCGGTGATCGGTCGCATCGCAAATCCTTAACTCCGTGCCGAGTTCCCGCCTACCATATACGAAAACGTTGAAGGTTCGGCGTAACCGGCTAGAACGCCCGCAGCATCGCCTCCAGCGCCTCCGGATGGCTCGCCCGCATCCGGGCCTCTTCCTCGCCGATCACGCCGCGCTGGACGAGCTGGGCGAGCGACTCCTCCATGGCGATCATGCCGTGGCGCTTGGCGATCGTGATCTCGTTGTAGAGCTTCTGCAGGGCGTCGCTACGGATGTGGTGGCGCACGGGATAGTTGGCGAGGAGCAGCTCGATGGCGGGCACGCGACCCCGGCCGTCCGCCCGGGGCACCAGCTGCTGCACGACGATGGCATGGAGCGACAGGGCCAGCTGGTGGCGGATCTGGGACTGCTGGGCCGGGGGGAAGACGTCCACCACCCGGTGCACCGCCTGCTGGGCGTCGTTGGTGTGGAGGGTCGAGAGCACGAGATGGCCGGTCTCCGCCGCCGTCAGCGCCGTCGCCACCGTCTCCAGGTCGCGCATCTCCCCCACGAGGATGACGTCCGGGTCCTGCCGCAGCGAAGCCCGCAACGCCTCGTGGAAAGTGCGCGCGTCGCGCCCCACCTCGACGTGCTCGATGACCGAGCGGATGGAGCGGTGCTCGTACTCGATGGGGTCCTCGATGGTGATGATGTGACTGCTGCGGCTGCGGTTGATCTCCCCCACCATCGCCGCCAGCGTCGAGGATTTTCCCGACCCCGTGGGACCGCAGACGAGGATGAGCCCGCGGCTCGGCTTCACCAGCTCCGACAGGGACGGCGGGAGGTTGAGGCTCGCGAGGCTGGGGATGTCGGTCGGCAGAGCCCGCAGGGCCGCCGCCGGCTGGCCGCGCTGGCGATGGAGGTTGACCCGGAAGCGCCACGCCGGGCCGCTGCCGTCGTCCATTCCGGCGCGGCCGAGGCTCAGGGTGAAGTCCGCGTTGCCCCGCTCCTCCAGATCCTGCCGCTCCTTGCTTCCCAGGTGGGAGAGGAACAGGCGGCCCACCTCCTCGCCCTCCAGGGCCGCGGCTTCGTCCATGCGGGTGAGGCGGCCGTTGATGCGGAAGACGGGGGGAAGGCCGGCGATGAGCAGCAGATCGCTCGCCTGGCGCCGCACCAGCTCGGCGAGATACCGGTTGAGGGTCTCGCCCTCGTTGACCAGCGCCTGCTCCGGCCGCCGCAGGGTCAGCGGCTGCTCGAACTGCTGATACAGGGCCTCGTCATGAGGCGCGAAATCCAGCCCGGCCTCGGCATCGGCCGCTTCCTGGGTACGCCGGTTCAGCTCACGGACCAGCTCGTCGAGATCGGGGTCGCGCAGGTCGGTCATATCAAATAGAGCATACGGATGAGGCGGGGATTTCGTCGAGGGTTGTTTCGCGACGATCCCTCAAAGAATGTAGAGACGCCCAACCCGCGATGAGGCAGGTGGGCCATGTCCACCCAGGCGAGAACGGGCCCGGCGCCGAGCGCCGCCAGTAACTCGACCGACGGGATGCATCCACGACATTCATCCCCTTTACCCCCGCGAATCGCCGGGCGGCGCAGGCGCCGGTCAGAGGGTCGGGCGAGAGGTTCGCCGGAGGGCGATGATAGCGAAAGAGGTGTAGAGGGGGAAGTCTTCGGGTTAGGCCTGGCGGCGCAGACGCTCGACTTCGGCTCGCAGATGGGCGAGCTCGATCTCGGCGGCGGCTGTCTTCGCTTCGGCGACTTGACGGGCCTCGGCTTCCCGGGCGGCCTTTTCCTCAGCGCGCTTCCTGTCCTGCTCCTCTTCCAGAGAGGGTCTCAGAAGCGTCCCCGTGGCAACGTCGCGGATCATTACCCGGTCCCCAGCCGGCGAGATCCAGAACCACAGCCCCGTCGTCTCGGAAAGCAGCCGGCCCTCCCCATCGGGAACAATCCGCCGGTACGTGCCTGCAGGGTCCAGACGGTACCCGAAGATTCGATGACGGTCCGCGGTCTTGCGCGGCAGCTCCAGCAACAGGTACTCGAGAACTCCGGCGCGCTGGTAGATCTCCACCTTGTCCTGCTCGTCAATTTCCCGGATGCGGGAATCGTTCGGCGAGATCACCTCAAGGATCAAGCACGGCGGAGCCCCCTGCTTGACGACGTCGTAGCTCCCATCAACCTGCTCCGGATAGAGCGCCCCGCGAATGACAGAGATGTCCGGACTGGGCTTTGGTAGACCTGGACCGAGAAGGTGCTGGACATCGAAAAGGACCAGCATCTCCGGCCGGGGCTGAAAACAGCGCTTCAGCCGGTCGCAAAGATCGAGAATGGCTTCGCCGTGAGGTCTTCCCTGCACCCATTTGTCTCCGAGCTGCGGATTGAGGTAATCCTCTCGGGTGAGCGGAGTCTCCAACAGCTCCATGCGCCCGTCCGGACGTTCGACATAGCGCAAGAGCATGGCCCTGCCGGAATCTGTCTCCTTCCGGCTCGCGGCGGACGATGAACCGTCCCCGTGATGCAGCGCTCTCCTCGTGGGCTCGGTCATAGTCCGAGTATAGGTAATCTTCCTCGTTGCGTCAAAAAATATCGCATTTCGGCGACGAAGCCGAGACCAGGATCAGATCCTCACCATCAGCTTTCCCGTATTGCTGCCGTCGAACAAGCGCAGCAGCGCCTTGGGGGCGTTCTCCAGCCCTTCGACCACGTCTTCCCGGTAGTGGAGCTTGCCCTCGGTGAGCCAGCGGGCGAGCTGGGCTTGACCTTCGGCGTAGCGCGCCTGGAAGTCCATGACGACGAAGCCTTCCATGCGGGCGCGCTGGACGAGGAGGGCGAGGTAGTTCGCCGGCCCCTTCGGCGGCTCGGTCGCGTTGTACTGGGAAATCGCGCCGCAGATCACCACGCGGGCGTGCATGGCGAGGTTGCGCAGGGCTGTGTCCAGAATCTCGCCGCCGACGTTGTCGAAGTAGACGTTCACCCCTTTGGGACAGGCGCGGCGGATCTCCTCGTTGAGATCCTTCGCCGTCTTGTAGTTGATGGCGGCGTCATAGCCCAGCTCTTGGATGAGCCAGTGGCATTTCTCGTCCGTGCCGGCGAGGCCCACGGCCCGGCAGTCCTTGATCTTGGCGATCTGTCCGACGATCGAGCCCACGGCACCGGCGCCGCCGGAGACGAGCACGGTTTCGTCCGCCTTGAGCTGGCCCACGTCCAGCAGGCCGAAGTAGGCGGTCAGCCCCGTCATGCCGAGGGGGCCCAGAGCCACCTCCGGCTCGATGCCGGGAGGAATGCGGCTCAGCTCCTTGGCCCTGGCCACCGCGTAGCGCTGCCAGCCGAAGATGCCGGAGACGAGGTCTCCCGCCGCGAAGCCCGGCAGCCGGGACTCCACCACCTTCCCCACCGTGAGGCCGCGCATCACCTCGCCGATGCCGATCGGCGGCACGTAGCTCCGCACGTCGTTCATCCAGCCGCGCATGGCGGGATCGAGAGATAGGAGGACGTTCCGCACCAGCACCTGCCCGTCTCCAGGCTGTGGGACCGGTTCCTCGACGAGTTGGAAATCGCTCTCCCGCGGCAGCCCCTTGGGGCGGGCGGCGAGACGGATCTGGAGGTTGGTGTCCGGGGTCATGGGAGGTCTCCTTTGGCTTGGCGCTACGAGAAGAGACTACCCCAGCTCCCGCAGGACCAGCGTGGTGGTACAGTATCGAGTGACCCGAGAGGTATCACCATGCCTGAAAGTCGTCCTGTCACCCTTGCCGATGGTAGCGTCGTCCATTCAGACTCCGAGATCATGGGTGGAGCTCCCGTGTTCGTAGGCACCCGCGTGCCCGTACAAACTCTTGTCGACTATCTCGAAGGTGGCTATAGCGTCGACGAGTTTCTGGACAACTTCCCCAGCGTGCGCCGAGAGCAGGTCAAGGCGTTCCTCGAACAGGCGACCCGGGCTCTACTGGCACACGTGGCGTGAGGCGCGTCCTCCTCGACGAAAACCTGCCGCGGCTGCTCAAGCGCGAGCTCTCCGGCCACGAGGTGCGTACAGTTTCAGAGATCGGCTGGGCCGGAATCAAGAACGGAAAGCTGCTGCGGCTCGCTGAAACCGAGTTCGACATCTTTGTGACCGCGGACCAGAACCTTTCCTACCAGCAGCCCCTCAAGTCCTTCCAACTGGGCATCGTGGTGCTGAAGGCTCGCACCACAAAGCTCGAAGACCTGCTGCCGTTGGTCCCTGCAATGCGGGAGGCCCTCGATACCGTGGCAGCCGGTCAGATCCGCCATGTCCCTCCAGCGTGACCCAGAGGGAGGTAGGACGAGGGGCGTGATAGCTTCTTCTCATGTCACCCGATCTCCCCCGCTGCGGCTGGGTGCCCGCCGACGCCCTCTACATCGCCTACCACGACGAGGAGTGGGGCGTGCCGGTGCACGACGACCGGCGGCTGTTCGAGATGCTGAACCTGGAAGGGGCGCAGGCGGGATTGTCGTGGATCACCGTCCTGCGGCGGCGCGAGGGGTACCGCCGGGCCTTCGACGGTTTCGATCCCGCGAAGATCGCGCGCTACCAGGGGATCAAGATCAATGAGTTGATGGCGGACACGGGGATCATCCGCAATCAGGCCAAGATCGCGGCGACGATCAAGAATGCCCGCGCGTTTCTCGAAGTGGTCGAGAAGACGGGATCGTTCGACCGTTTCCTCTGGCAGTTCGTGGGTGGCGAGCCCAAGGTCAACCACTGGGACGCGCAGAAAAACGTCCCCGCCGAAACGCCCGAGTCCAAGGCGATGAGCAAGGAGCTCAAGCGGCGAGGCTTCGGCTTCGTGGGTTCCACCATCTGCTACGCCTTCATGCAGGCGGTCGGCATGGTGGACGACCACATCGAGACCTGCTTCCGCCGGCAGGCGGCCTCCACGACCCCAGCACCCCCGGCTACTTCCGCCAAACGACGCTGAGCACCGTCTTGCCGTCCTTCTGAGCGCCGCGCAGGAGCGCCACCCGGCCGCCGCCGGGCAGCTCGTGGACCGAGAAGTAGCCCTCGCGATTCGGACCGGATGACGAGTCCGGGCCGCCGTCGCCGGAGTCTCGCGCGTCCGGCTTGGGCGCGCCAGGCACCGCGACCGCCCAGAGGGGCCGTCCCGCCAGGGGGCGCGAGCCCTTCGGGTCGCCGGGGTACAGGAGCAGGCGGTCGCCCACGAGGACGAGAAGATCCGGCACGCCGTCGCCCGTCAGATCCGATCCGTAAAGCCAATCGGTGGCCTTGTTCGCCAGCTTCCAATGCCGGGCTCGGGTATCGAAGTGACCGCCGCCGATGCCGTGATAGGCGGCGACTTGCAGCTCCGTGCCCTGAAGGCCGGCCGCGTGAAGGATCACGAGATCCTGATGGCCGTCGCCGTCCGCGTCGGCGGCCACGGAATCCAAGTGGAACCACAAGGGGCAGTCGGTATCGAAGGCCAGAACGGGCGGGCTCCCCTTGCGGGAACGGTCGCGCCCCAGCAGATAGAGGCGGAAGCGTTTCTTGGCGAAGACGCCGATCTTGTCGAAGGACGTCGCCGCCAGCGCCGGCGTGCCGTCGATCCGCAGGTACCGCCGGTCGAAGCCCATCAGCCTCTCTTCCGCCGGCAGGAGGGACCAGGCCTCCACCGGTGCGGTGCCGTCCAGCGGAATGAGGATCGACTCGATCCGCCGCCGGCTCGACACCTGCGGCCCGGACACGAAGAGCGGCGGATCGCCGGGCAGCAGGGTCACGGGCGGGCTGCTAAGCCGTATCCCCCAGCGCTGCTTCTCCGCCTTCACCGGCAGTTGATAGACCCCGTGATGCTTGAGGCTGCCGCCCTCTCCGCGCTCGAACAGCTCCAGCAGGCCGGTATGAGCCGCGGGAACCCACGGCCGCCCCAGAAACCCGCCGGCCACCGAGCGCAGATCCACGTTCGATTCGTTCAGCACCTTGCGCGCTGTGCCACCGCCCACCGGAGCGAAAATCGCCCCCGGCATGCCGGCGAGAGGCCCCACGACACCCTTGCCCGTGAGATCGAACCCGGCGACGGCGTTGGTCTCCTCATGAAGGTTGTCGATCCACCGCTGAAGAGACCGGCGTTCCGGATCGAAAAACAGCAAGCTCTTCGCCCCCTTGCCACCCTTCCCCGCCGCCAGGAGAAGCGCCAGGCCGGGACGGCCTGAGGGGCCGGTGACGCCGGTTGCCGAGACGAGGGTGCCGGGGAGGGAGAGGGAAAAGGTTTGGGCGTAGAGGGCCGTGGGGACGAGGAGGACAAGGAAGAAGCAAAACAGGAGCCCGAGGCCCGTGCCGAGATTGCCTTCCCGTTGAACTGTCAAAGAATCCTTGACAGTTCCCATCCGTCCCAGCTCCCGATCCTCGTAGATACAGTTATCCGGCCTCTCCGGATAACTGGGCTGGCGAACTTGTAAGGATTCCTTACAGGTTGCTACCTCGAACTGTCGCTCACTCTCAGAGGGTGTCTCAAAAGGAGCGACAGCGACGCCTGCGACGCCAGGGATTGAAATCTCCTGGCTACCGACGCTTGTCCCCTCCGGGACTGCAAATCCGTTCTTCCCGTGTCCCGTAGGGACTAAAGAAGGTAGCCAGGTGATTTCAATCCCTGGCGGCATAGGAGTCGACGCCGACCACTTTTGAGACACCCTCTCAGATCGAACCATTCGGAATTTCCGAATAGTTGGCGCCGCAACCAGATCACCTTCGACGGGGGTGGCGGGTAAGCTATAAGGCTCTAAACGAACTATCCGGAATTTCCGGATAGTTGGTTTGGGTGAACGGATGCTCCTCCTCACTTCCCCCCTCCACTCAAATAAAGATCCAACCGCACCGGCTGCACGAAGCCTTCCTCGGCGGCGCGCTGGGGATGGGTGACCATGATGTCCGAACGGCCGTCGCCGTCGAGGTCGCGGATCTGCACCAGGGAGAGGTCCCGCGGCTCCTCCTTGAGGTCGAAGGACATGTCGGGCTCGGCGGGAAAGGAGCAGTCGGCCCGGCCGCGGTGGATGGTCACCCTCTTGCCTCGGCCGAGCTGGACGAAATCGGCCTTGCCGTCGCCGTCGAAGTCGCCGTTGAACAGGGAGAGGTGGCTCACCCGCAGGTCGTTCAGATCGACCTTGAAGGAGCCCGAGAGGTCCAGCCCCTTGACCGGACGGAAGGAGCCGTCCTTCTGCTGGCACCAGACGTGGAAGTCGAGCCCGATCGTCAGCCGCTTGGTGGCGAGGCTGCCCAGGACCTTGGCGACGCCCACGTCCATGGTGACGGTGATGAGATCCGGCCGGTCGTCGCCATTGATGTCCTTGAAGCCCCCGGGCAGCTCGATCTCGCTGTCCGCGGACTCGAAGCCGTAGCCCGTGACGTCGAAGGTGCGGTGCGGAGCCTTCTCCAGCACGAGATCGCGGGAGAGGCGGCGGAAGGTGAGCCGGCTGTGCGGCACCCGGGCCTTCTCGATCTCCTGGCGGATGGAGCCGCGCTTGGGATCGTCCAGGCTCTGGCGCAGCACCGCCTCGGCGAGGCCGTTGCCCTCCAGATCGCCCACCCAGACGGGGTTCGGCCCCTTGGGATCGCCCGTGCCCAGCACCACCTCGACCGGCGCCGAGAACTTGCCCTCCCCCTCGCCGCGCGCCACCCAGACGGAACGCCAGCGCCTCACCGGATCGCGGAAGACGAGATCCGGCTTGTCGTCCCCATTGACGTCCTCGACCCTCGGCAACGGATAGCGGTGCTCCAGGTCCGCGACCGAGCGCCAGGCCTCGCCCGGCACCGGGACCCGGGAGGCGGCCCGCCGCGCCAGGGCCTTGTCCTTGCGGCGGCCGAGGTAGACGGCAACGCCGTCCCGCGCCGGCAGCAGCAGGTCGGGAATGCCGTCACCGTCGACGTCGTCCACCAGGTGCAGGTCGCCCAGGAAGTTGCCGGTGTGGGCCATCACCGGCGGATCGGCGATCCAGGGCTCGAGACGCAAGGCGGCCCCCTCCAGGCGCAGGGCGCTCGCGCCGTCATCCGTCAAAGCGACGACCGGGGTCCCCGGCGGCCCGGCCTCCATCGCCAGGACGGACAGGGGAAGGGCGAGGACGCGCGGCGGCTCGTAGGAGCCGTCCGGCTTGGCGCGATAGAACCGCACCTCGCGGCGGTCCATCACCGCCGGCACGATGGTCATCGTCTCCACCAGCCCCTGGACGTCGTCCATGGTGCTGCTCTCGGTGATGGCCACCTCGTCCCACTGGTTGTAGGCCACCACCACGAGGAGATCGCGATGACCGTCGCCGTCCAGATCGGCCGAGATCACGGCCGCCGGGGCGCCGGGAAGGCTCAGGCTCAATGACCGCGGGGAGCGCAGGGTGGAAGGCTGGGGCCGACCGGCGCCCAAGAGCGCCGGCACGGCACAAAAGGGGAGGGCCGCCAGAAGGAGAGCCGGAAGAGAGGGGCGGAGGCCTCGGCTCCCGGATTTATCGTCACGCTTCACGCCCCTTAGAGTAACCGGGCGCGAGGCCTTTGGGACCTTCAGCGGAGTTACAGCCCCGCGGTTGACAAAGCGGCCGCGGCCACCAGCAGGAGAACGGAGGTGAGGGACAGCGCCAACATCTTCGCGAACTCTTTGGTCATGGCTTTTACCCCTTTCCTGGTTGATCTCGCCACTCCTACTTGAGGCTCTTCAGCGGCTTCAAGAGTTACAACGCTTCCAGGGATTCGATCCCCTCACCGGCTTTCTGACATCTACATAGACGGCAAAAGAGGTGCCAGGGTTTAGGCCGAGGGGAGAGCGAGGTTTTCCCACCCCCATCTGTCCTGTTTAGGCGACGGTTCGTCGAAAGAAGCTGACAGCCTCGCTTGCGGCAGCTTCTGGGAAGGTTCAGGTAGCCGGCTTGCTCACAACCGCGATGGGACCGTCCAGGCTGCCGAGATAGAGGCTCGACCCGGACGCCTCGACGGAGGTGATGTGCCGGACTTTCCGGCCGCCGGGGTCCTGCAACGAGCGCAGGACGCGGCCCCCCGCGTCCACCTCGAAGATCAGGCCATACGGCTCGGGCTTGGGCCAAAGGAACCGGGGCAGCTTGGCGAGCTGGTTCTTGAGCCAGGGGTGGGGATGGAGGAAATCCAAGGCCGGGTTGCGGACGGTGTAGAGCGCCACCCAGAAGTGGCCGCTCACGGGATCGCGCGAGAGGTTGTCGGGAAAGCCCGGAAGCCCGTCGACGAACACGTCGGACGTGCCCTGGCGCGGCCCCGCGAGCCAGTAGCGCCGGATGCGGTAGCGATAGGTCTCCACCACCAGGACGAAGTCGCCGCCCTGGGAGAGGGCCACGCCATTGGCGAAGACGAGGCCGCCGAGCAGCACGCGGACGGTGCCGTCCTTATAGGCGAGGAGCCGGCCACGGGGCCGGGCGGCGAGGAGATCTTCCAGGTAGTCGGCGATGCCGAAGCGGCTGGAGGCGTCGCTGAAGTAGATCGTGCCGTCCGCCGCCACGTCCAGGTCGTTGGTGAAACGGAACGGCACGCCGGCCGCCTCCGTGGCGAGGGTCCGCACCTCACCGGCTGGATTGATCGCCAGCAGCCCCTTGTTGGCATCGGCCACGAAGAGCGTTTTTTGATCGGGCCCGAAGCGCACGCCGAGGGGGCGGCCGCCCGTCTCCGCGTAGGTCTCCAGAAGGTCGCCGCCACTGGGCCGAAGAGTGATGCGCATCACCCGGCCGTCCGACGTGCCTGTATAGAGCCGGCCCCGCGGATCGACGGCCACGTCCTCGGCGCCCAGCAGTTCCCCCTCGCCCACCACCCGCGCGCTACGCAGGGCCGTGTTGGCCCGGAACGGTCCCTTCATCCCCAGGCCGGCCGGTGCATCGTAGGCCACGGAATCGATCGGCGAGGGCAGGAAGAGCCAGAAACCCGCGACCGCTTCAAAGAGGATAGGCACCATGAGAAGGTAGGCGGCGGCGACGAGAACGAACCAGCGGCGGAAGCGCAGATCGCCGTGGCTCAAGGGATCGTTCACGATCTCGTCGACCCTGGCGGGCGGCAAAACCTTCGCGAATCGCAGACGCCGAGCCTCGAACAGACGGATCAGAGCCTTGTAGCTCTGCCACTTCTCCGTCATGTTGTAGCTCAGCGGAAAGGCGAGGATATACAGGGCGTAGACTGTGACCGCGAAGGCTAGGATTTCCGCTCGCAGCTCGTATTTGAAAAACGTGGCGATGAAGCCCGCCAAAAGGACGCCAACCGCGGCCAGCATGGTATCCGAGAGGCCTTTGATCAGCCCGCCGATCTGCTCGCTCAGGCTGCGGACGGTGCCCGCCACGTCATCTTCCAAGGCGCGAACCTGGGCGTTGAAAGCGTCGAGCCGCCCTTCCATGAACAGCTTCCAATCCTGCTGGATTCGGGTCCAAAGGCTTTCACCCTGCCGCAGAAGGAGCCCGAAGCGCTCCCCTTCCGCGCTCTGATAGAGGGCTCGGGCGACTGCGATTTGGAGGAAGCTCAACTCAGCAAACCGCTGGTCTTCGGAGTAGGCCCATTCAAAAAGATGCGTCAGTGCAGGAAATCCCGCCAATTCTTCAGGGTCCAACGGACGGTCCGGCTTAGCGCGAACCACTCGGGCCGAGTGACCTTCGCGAGAGAAGATGGACACCCAATCGAGAGGCCCGCTTCCTGTTTCACTACGGTCGGCTGTAAAGAGAAGCCAGAGATTAGTGAACTGAACTCTCATGGCATCCGCAACAGGATCGCCCGCGGGTGCATCGCCATCGACTTGCAGGTGCAGCGGCGTGAGGTGGTGTACGAATTCGTCTTGCCACCAGAGGTACTTCCGAGTCGCGTAGACCTCCAGCGTCGAAAGACCCGAAGCCGCTTCGATGCGAGAGACCGTGGCGCCCTTCCACCCAGCTTCCGGGTCTCCACCCACCAGGGCGAGATAGCGGCCGTTGAGGAAACCGTTCCATTCCGGCGCCAGGATCACCAGTTTCTCTGGATTCTTTTCGTCCCACCACGCTTCGAGATCGACCGGATCGCTCTGGAGCAGGGCGGCAAGGTGGGCTTTCCGAAAAACAAGCGCGGGACGGATGCCCTGCGGAACAGGGTGGCCGAGGTGTTCCAACTCGGCCGTCACAACCTTGTCCTTATAGATCACGAGCTCTAGAGTCGGCCGATTCCCATCGAGAGCATTGAAGAACGCCTCCACCTCGGCGCCATCCAAGCCGGCTCGCAAGACGACCGATAGCGGTGACTTGGTCTCCCGATCCGTATCCTCATCCGTGGACGGATAGTCAAAGCGAAGCTGAGCAGCCAGGGCTCCTCCATAAGCAGTCGCGACCGCCTGCATCGCTCCCACGGCTTCGCGAATCAAAGTGGGATCATTCACCTCGGTACCCGGGTAGACTTTCACTGTATCTAAAAGCTCTATCCATGCGCCGTCCCCCAATCCCAGGGCGTCGAGGAGAGCCTGAAGGGGTTGGACAGGATCGCAGAGGGAAAATCCGGTGCCCGTCATCAGGTCATCCGTTTCCAGGCGAATGTGCGAAGTAAGATTTCGTAGTAAGGTTTTCCTACTTTTGGCTTCACGAGAGTCACTTGGCGAATAACTTCCTTATGATGGTCCTCGCGCACCTCTACCTTGAGCCCAAAGTCACCCTGAAATCGGGCCTTCTGTGTAGCCTTGTTTAACGCACCCCTGTCGATGGCGAAGGCCCTATCGAGCATCTGCCGATCTTCCAGTTCCTGCGTCACCTGGGCCGCGGCCTCGGCGGGAAGAGAGAGACCGGCAATCCACTGAGGAGTCAATTGGACCCTGTCGCCCGTGAGCACGGCCGCGATGGCAGGCTCGGCCCGCGACCACAGTTCCTGCGGCCGAAGAATGTTCTCGATCGCCACCAGCGCTTTGGCGAGGTCGAGTGTGGAACGCCGGGCGTCGGTCACCAGGTCGGCATCGAGAAAATCCCCAATCCAGAAAGTGGCGACATCCCTCTCGGCGGTGCGCTGATGGTCCAGCAGGAGAAGGTCGGAGCCCGCCGGACGTAGCGCGGGCGGCGGAATAAAGACGCACTTCTGCAGCTCTTCGCGGGTGGTCGGCATCAGTTCGGTCTCCAGCTCGAGGGAGACGTAAGAGCGCCCTTGATTGTCCTTGAGAGTCTTATGCCGGAAGGCCTCCACCGGATCGATCTTGAGCAGCGCGGCGTGCTGCCCTCCCCCGGTCTCCTCCTCCTCGTAGAGGCAGACGGCGAGGTCGCCGCGGGAGATGCTGCGATTGGCGCTGACGATCGCGAATAGCCGCTGGGCCAAGCCTTGAGAGAACTTCATAAGGCCGGTCTTCCCGGCGAGGAGGTCCCGGCAGGAGGAGGCCACCGGAGCGGCAGGGTCGCGGAAGCGGGCAACCTGGATCTGAGGATCGCCCAACGAGTTCTCTACGTGCAGCCGAAAGTAATCGAAGATCCGGGGATCGGTCTGCTGAGGCAGCGATCTTTCGGAGAGCACCAGCCCTCGCCCCCCTTGCCGCGAGTCGAGAATGTGCAGAATGACCTCGGCAATCCGGATCGGCATCCCAGCCTCCTCCTTCGTCGCGGCAGCCAGCGGGCTCGTTCGGTTCTCGTCAAGCTTACAACGTCGGCACCCCGTTGCGCCGCGGTCCCCGGGGGAAGGCGGCGTCAATCCTGCGCAGCTCGTCCGGGTCGAGCTCGATATCCGCCGCCCGGGCGTTGTCCGTAACGTGCTCGACCTTTGCGGCCTTGGGAATGGCGAAGAGGCCCGGGAGCCGCAGCAGGAAGGCGAGAGCGATCTGGTACGCAGTGGCGCCGTGAGTCTTGGCGATCTCGGCGAGGACCCGGCCGCCCGCGCTCCCGGGCTTGGGAAAGTCGCCCTGGCCCAAGGGGCTGTAGGCCACGACGGCGATCTCGTGCCCGGCGCAGAAGGGGATGACCGCGTGCTCGATGGCCCGCTCCCGCAGATGGTAGAGAACCTGGTTGCAGGCCACTTTCCCCGCTCCGGCGATGGCCACGGCGCGAGCGAGCTTCTCCTCGTCGAAGTTGCTCACTCCCCAGGCGTGGATCTTCCCGGCCGCCACCAGCTCCTCGAAGGCGGCGATCGTACCCTCCAGCGGATGCGGGCTCGGCCAGTGCAGGAGATAACAGTCCAGGTAGTCGGTCCGCAGGCGGCGCAGGGAGCGGTCGCAGGCCTGGATGGTGCCGCTTCGCGAGGCGTTCTGCGGCAGCACCTTGCTCACCAGGAACACCTCGCCCCGGCGATCCGCCAGGGCCTCCCCCACGATCTCCTCCACCCGGCCCTCGCCATACATCTCGGCCGTGTCGACGTGGGTCATCCCCTCATCCAGGCCACGCCGCAGGGCCGTGATGGCGGCGCCGCGACTGCGCTCCAGATCCCAGGTCCCCTGCCCGACGGCCGTCACCTGCTGGCCGGTGGGGCCAAACGCGCGCTTCTTCATCATCGTTTCCTCCTCGCGGTCCAAGCCTGCAAACCTCTCGCCGCCCGGCGGCATAGCCTTGTTGACAGGGTCTCCATATCTGCATTTCAGCACTTGTCTCCCCGGAAAGGCCAACATTGACTCCTCTCTAGGAGGCGGATAGTCTCTTCGAATCCCCCTGGACCACAAAATATGGAACCTGTCACCAACCTCTGTCCCTATTGCCAACGGGCGATGCAGGTAGCCCGGATGAGTTGTCCGTCCTGCGAGATCTCCGTCGACGCCGACTTCCCGGCGCCGCGCCTGGCCCGTCTCCCGGTGGAGCACCAGCGCTTCATCGAGATGTTCGTCCTCGCGAGCGGCAACCTGAAATCGATCGCCGAGCAGGCGGGGGTCTCCTACCCCACCGTCCGCTCGCGGCTCGACAGGATCATCGACACCCTGCGCCAGGTCATCGTGGAAACCAGCGAAGGCCGGGAAGAAGTCTTCAGCGACCGCGAAACCACCGAGGCCGCGGCCCGGCTGATCAAGGCCATCTGAAGGCTGGCAGCCGGTTTGAAGCCTTCGGGCTCCCGGGCGTTGTAACTTTTGGTCTCATTCGTGCGTAGATTGAGATGAGCGAGTCTGCTCTCCAACGAGACGCTTGAGAAACCAGAGGTTTGTGGCAGATTTCAAGAATTTTCGACTCTTGGCCGGAAGCGGGGGGAAGGCCAGGGAGGAAGCCGAGAGGCTGGATCGATTTCTGACCGGTCCCGCGGACCCGGGCCTCATCGACTCCCTGAAACGCGAGGAGCAGAGCCGCCGCCACCGAGTCGCCGTGCTCATGCTGCTCGCTGGAATGCTTCTTGGAGCCGCCGGCTTCTGGCTGGCCGGCGGCACGCGGAGGAGCGAGAGCGATCCGCCTTCCCAACCCGTCGAGGAGACGGCCCGCATCCTCGCCAGCCACGGCTCCTCTCTCGCCTGGTCGAAGCAGATCCCCAAGGCCTGGAGCGAGTTGCGGCTCGCCACCAAGCTCGCCCCTCGCATGGTGGAAGCCTGGGACGCCCTCGCCATCGCCTACTTCTTCTCGGGCCAGACGCGCGAGGCGGTGAAGTGCCATCAGCGCTGCCTCCAGATCGAGCCCGGATACGAGCGGAGCTTCCACGGCCTGGGAGACATCTCCTTCTACTCAGGCCGCTACCGGGACGCCGAGGCCTACTGGCTCAAGGCCCACGCCGAACGGGCCATCGCCCGGGTGCGAATGCTGGAAGGGAGGATGGCCGAGGCGGCCCCTCTCGTCCGCAAGCTGGCTCCCCAGCGGCCGGACGACCACTGGCTCCAGGACATGGCCAAGGCGATTGAAAGCGGGCGGCTCACGCCGGATCTGCGGCAGCGGCTGGAGCCGGGGTACGCGCTGAGCTGGGATCCCGACACCGCCAGGGGCTGGCGCCTCTATTACCAGGAACGCTACAACGAGGCCTCGGCCGTCTTCAGCGGGGTCATCGCCGGCCATCCCGACGACGACTCGGCCCTCACCGGCAAGGGCTGGTGCCTGCTCAAGATCGCCAGCGCTCCCGAAGCCCGAGCCTACTTCGAGCGCGTCCTGGCTAGGCGGCCCACCAACTATAGCGCCCTCAACGGGCTCGGCTGGTGCCTGAAGACGGAAGGCCAGACCGGCGGAGCCCTGAAATCCTGGGAGCGCCTCTGGGACCTCCGGCCGGATACCGTCGAAACCCCGGAGGCCTTGAAGGGAATGGGGATGATCCACGCCGAGCGCGGCGACTACGCGCGGGCGATCCGCTACCTCTCCGAATGCGTCGCGAAGAACCCCGAGGACAAGGAAGCCGCCAAGCTCCTCGCCGAAACCGCGCGGAAGCTCTCGACACCGTAGGGGACCCTACACCAAGCCGTATCCAACTTCCTTCGCGACTCGTCGAATCACCGGCAGCAGTGCGGGGTCCCGCAAGGGACGGTGGAAGTCAGGCGTCTTGGGCAGGACGGTGGCTCCTCGCTCGTAGATCGCTGCGCAGGGGCGATTGCGATACATCGAAGATGGGTAGTAAACGCCTAATGCCGCCGGATAGGCCTCATAGATGGCGCGGGACCATCGCTGAGCGCGGGAACGAGGGCCAGTACTGATCGCCATGGAGGCTCCAGCGCGGGTGGGCCACACGCCGGTGAGGTCCAGGAGGCGCAATGGCCACCTCAAGCTGAAGCCCGCAAGCCATGGGTCTCGCGCCGTACGGTCTACGAGACGGGTGTCCTGGAAGACTTCGGCGAAGCAGATCGCCCCCTCTTCCGCCGCGTAGAGGATCGAGTGCTCCTGGACCCGGGGCGGCGGCAGGTGGTGATCGAAACGGCCCTGGGTTGGGCCAAAGGCGCGTAGCGTGTTCCAAAACGTAGGATGACCACCGCCCCGGAAGTAGAGCCGCCACAGGAGGCTTCCAGCCGGCAGGTCTCGCCAGACGGGCTCGACCTCGGTCAGATCGGCGGAAGGCGGAGGCTCGGGAAATTTAGGCAAGGCTTGAGCGAGCCGGACTAGAGGCTGGACGCCAGCTCCGCGACTGGCTCCACGGGCAGCCCCATCCGCAGCCAATCGCGAGGGCTCAGGCTGCGCTCCTCCAAAGCCTCCGCGGAAAGATCGGCGCTGGGGTCCGTGAACCAACGGAAAACCGCCACTGGATGGAGCTCGGGATCGAGCCGGGCGACCACCTCACCGAGGCCACGCACCAGCTCTTCGCCATCGAACTGGAACTCGGGGATGTACCACGTCGTTCCGATCCGGATGCCGTAGAGCGTCGGAGGGGAGCTGGTGAGACGCTGACGAATCCGGCTCGGGTCGACTCCCAGCTTTCGGGCTACGTCCACCGTTGAAAAGCTCGATTTGAGAAGGGCGGCATACTCGGCCACGGTTTGGGCGAGAGGATCCTCGGAATCCTGCTCTTGAGGCTCCAGGGAGAATCCTCCTCGTTCGAGAGTATCAGCCTCCGCAGCCGTCAGGTCCTCTCGCGGGTCCTGGCGGTACAAGGTTCGCTGGAGCCGGGAGACCGCCTCCTTCACCAGCGAGTCCAGCCGTTCGGGCGCCACCTCAAGACCATGGCTGTGGAGAAATGCAAATGTGGAAGCTTGGGAAGCGGCTCGGGCCATAAAGGTTCCTCACGTCGGCTCACGCCGTGAGCCTGCAAGAGAGGATACCACGACCGCTCCTCTTCTCGGATATCCTCCCCCCGCACCGGGCGCCCCGAAGCCCCCGGTCAGGAGGAGATCCTTCCATGAACCTCACCCAGGCGTTGATCCTCGTCGCCGCATCGTTTGCGGCCGGCGTCATGAACGCCATGGCGGGCGGGGGGACGATCCTGACGTTTCCCTCCCTCATCTTCCTCGGCCTGCCGTCCATCGCCGCCAACGCCACCTCGACGGTGGGCCTGCTGCCGGCGGCCATGACGAGCCTCTACGGCTATATCGACGAGGTGCGGGAGCAGCGGAAGTGGCTGAAGACCCTCTTTCTCCCCAGCCTGATCGGCGGCGCCATCGGCTCGGTGCTCCTCCTGCGGACGCCGGAGAAGACGTTCGCCCTCCTGGCGCCTCTGCTGATTCTCTTCGCCACCGTGCTGTTCATCGTGCAGGGCCTTCTCGCCCGCTCGGCGGCCAGAAGAGAAATCCAGAGCCCGGTGGCCCTCCAGGACGGACCCTCCCAAGGGCGCTGGACGCTCGCCATCGTGCTCCAACTCGCGGTGGCCATCTACGGCGGTTACTTCGGCGCCGGCATCGGTATCCTGATGCTCTCGCTTCTCGGCTTCCTCGGGCTTTCGAACATCCACGCCGCCAACGGCATCAAGAACTTCTTCGGCTTCTGCATCAATGTCGTGGCGGCGGGCTACTTCATGCTCAGGGGCGCCGTGGTGTGGCCGGAGGCCCTGGTCATCGTGTGCGGAAGCGCCTTCGGGGGTTACGCGGGCGCCCGCTTCGCCAAGCGGATCGGCAAGGAGAAAGCGCGGGCCGCCGTCGTCGTCATCGGCCTGGTGGTGACGGCCATTCTCTTCTGGCAGCAGGCCATGAAGTAAATCCCAGCCAGAACAATTTCAGGAGATCGCGAGGCCGGCCAGCAGGGCGTCGAGCCGGTCGCCGAGCGCGAAGACGATGCACCACACCCACAGGGCCGTGATGATGCCGGCGAACACGTCCATCGTGTAGTGTGCCCGCAGGATCAGCACCGCGCTCACCTCGACGAGAGCGATCACGATGCCGGCCGCGGCCGCCACCGGCCCGCCCCAATGGGCCAGCTCCAGGCAGCCATAGACGGCGATCGCGGTATGTCCCGAGAAAAACAGGTCGTTGGCGGTACCGTAGGTGACGAGCAGGGAGGGGAAGCCGGGATGCCGCCAGATCATCCCCTCCGGCGGCGGCAGCGAGCAGAGCCCCTGACAGATCTGCCGCAATGCGAACAGGATCAGAAGGCCCACGAAAGGCCGCGCGCTGGGCCCGAAGATCGCCTGGACGATGAGGAACAGGCCGAGGAGATCGATCAGCGCCGAGGTGACGATCAGCAGCCCGTGGGCGACCCGCGGCCTTTCGTGCAGGGCCCGATTGAGCGGCGCGGTCAGATCGAGAATCGTGTCGCCGATCCTGCCCTCGGGAGCCACGCGCTTCCCGAGGGCGGACTGGGTCCAGAACCAGGCGACGAGGCTGCCCGCCACCAGGCCGGCACGCAGAACCCACAGGGGCAAGCTCATCGCGATCTCCTCGGCTTCGAGCGAATGACGTCAGGCCGGAACGGCCGACGCCGGTGCATCCTCACGGGGCTTGCGGCGCAGGATCGCGGCGGAGATCAGCGTCATGATCAGCCCAACCGGGAACACCTCCATGAAGGTGATGGCGGAGTTGAAGAAGGGATTGGTGTAGTTCTTCGCCAGCTCCGCCATCTTCTTGGAAGTCTCCAGGATGGCAGCGTCGCTGGCGCCCGACGAGCGCATCTTCGCGATGGTGTGCGCGCTGTATTGGTCGAGGAAGTTGGGGAAGAAGTTGAAGTAGGCGATCTCCCAGGCGATGACGTACATCGCGCAGGTGATGAGCGTGATGAGAAGGCCGACCTGGACGGCCTTGCCGAAGCCGATGGAGCCTCCGGCGACGTTGTCCCGATACGACCGGACGCCGAAGAAGACCAGCAGGAACGACAGGACCATCTCACTGTAGCCGAGGATCTCGCTGTATTCGAAGTCAGCCCCACTCATGCAGAGGGGCACCGTTACCGATGCCATGGCCACCAGGAGGGCACCCGACGCGAGACCGAAACGGAGCACGATTTTTTGCATTGCGTTCTCTCCTATGTATATGCCCCGCATCCTGGGGCCTCGGCGGTGCGGCGGTCGTCCTCCGTTCGGGTGATTTTGGGGGCCATAGCCCGAAATCATCCTTTCGTTGACCCCCGGATTGCCCCCGAGTTACCCCCGGCGGGCCGCCGGTCAGGGGATCAGCCCCAGCTCCCTCCCCTTCAGGACGGCCTGGACCCGCCGGTTCACCCCCAGCTTGTCGAACAGGCGGGAGGAGTGGGTCTTCACCGTGTTCTCGGAGACGAAGAGCCGCTCGCCGATCTCCCGGTTGCTCATGCCTTCCGCGATGAGCCCCAGGATCTCGTGCTCCCGCGGCGTGATTCCAAGCTCCTTGAGCCTGCCGGCGGCGAGCGTGAAAGGCCCCCCCTCGGAGACCCGGATCTCCTTGATCACCACCACCTCCCGGGACCGCGCCCAATGCAGCCCGAGGTAGATTCCCACGGCGGAGAAGATCACCGCCACCAGGCCGCCATAGACCTCGCCGGGATAGGCGCGGACAAGATACTGATATTCCAGCATTTTGAGCAGTGCGAGGAGCACTCCGCCTGCCAGGGCATACAGGATCACGCGTCTCACGGGCGGGAGCATAGCGCGCCCGGCAGCCTGGAGCGCTCCTCCTTCAGCCCTGCCCCCACTCTTCCGGCACCCGGCTCGCGAGCTCCCGAATCTCCGCCGCAAGGCTCCGCCGCCGTTCCAGAAGCCGCGCGGGAAGCTCGCGATCGCGCAGACAGCCGGCGAAGGCGCGGAGATCCCGCCGCAGCCGTCCCAGCCGTTCGTGCCAGCCGAGGGTGAGGAAGGCGGCCGGGAACAGCAGCGCGAGGCCCGCGATCGCGGCCCGCCGGCCCCCCCACCGCCATGCCGCCCAGATCTCCAGCGTCCAGAAGAGCGGAAAGAGCAGGAGACCGATGGCGATCTTGTCCGTCGCCTCCTCCTCGTCGGTCGCCTTCAGCCTCCTCACGCCCCAACCGGTCAGCTCGTAGGGGACGATGTGGAGCGCGATGCCGAGGAGAGCCAGGGGCGCGAGGAGCAGCAGTATCGCCGCCTGCAAAGCGACACGGCCGGCCAGCCGGGCCGGCGTCGCCGGGCGAGCGAGCCCCGCCAGGCCCCACCCCGCCCGCTCCATCTCCTCGGCCAGCTCCACGAGCCGCTGCCGGAAGCCGGCAACCTGGTCCGGCGCCCGTTCGAGCAGGAGCCGGTAGCTTCGCATCGCGCGACGCAGCCAGTCGACCCGCCCCGCCGGGTCCGCCGGTACCTCCCCACCCTCCCGTCGCCAGAGCTCTTCCGCGAAACGGAGGTGGCTCAGCGTCTGGCGGTCATCGGCCTCGACGATCAATCCGCGCAGGGCGGTGGCCAGATCGTCCGTAAGCAGGCGGGCCGCCCGCTCGGGCTCGGAGGGCGCCAGGGCCACGGCGTCCGCCGTCGGCACAGAGGGGCCGATCAGCACCAGCGCCTGCCCCTCCCGGAAGGTGCCCGGTGCGTTGAACAGGAGGGCCACCGGCAGGAGAGTCACCGCCGGCCCTGGCGGCGCGGCCGGGCTTTCGGTCGCCGCCTCCGCCGCCAGCAGCATGCGCGCCGCGCCGGTGCGCAGCTCCAGCAGCACCGGCTCGGCCTGGGTTCTCCCCTCCGGAAAGATCGCGATCGCGCCGCCTCCCTGTAGCGTGGCCGTGGTGGCGGCGAACAGCGCGGCGTTGCGGGCCGGGTCCGTTCCCGCTTCCTGCCGCCGGTGCACCGGCAGCGCTCCCACCAGCCGCAGGAAGGGACCGATGAGCCCATGGCTGAAGAGCGGAGCGTTGGCCAGCGTTCGCACCCGCCGCGGCAGCCGCGCGATCAACAGCATCGCATCGACGACCGAGTTGTGGTGGTTGGCCGCCACGACCAGTCCTCCCTCCGCCGGTACGTTCTCGATGCCCACGACGTCGATACGCCGGTAGAAGAGGACGAGCAGAAAGCGCGCCAAGGCGCGCACGGCCGCATATCCCGGCCCGCCCGCCTCCGCGGATCGGGAGTCCACCTTGGGTCTCATGATCTCGCGGACTGTATCTCAAGATGGCGGAAGGCTCAGCCCGGCGGCTTCGCCTCTCTCTACTGGAAGTAGCCCACCACATCCACCAGGACGTGCATGGCCGCCGAGCCGCTGAGGGTCGGCTTGATCTTCAGCGTGCCGGTCGCCGAGATCTGGACGATGGCGTTGTTGGCGCGGATGGCGCCGAGGCCGAAGCTCACGATGTTGTTGGCGGGCGCCGGCGGCTCGACCGCATAGACGGCGAGATCGCCGCCGCTGGAGGAGCCGGCGGAGGTGACGTTGATCGCCACCGCCGTGGCGGTCGCCGGCACTCCACAGCCGCTGACGGCGACCTCGCGGACCACACCCGAGGCGATGGGGCCGGCCGGCTGGGTACGCGTGTCGAGGAGCCGGCAGGGCGTGATGGTGTAGAAACCGTGAAGGACGCCGACGCCGGCGGGGGCGAGAGTCTGTAATTCCAGCGTCGCCGGCGAGCCGGCCGCGCCCGCCTCGAACACGCCGAGGGTCGACTGCGCCGCCGCCGGGGTCTGGTTGCTGTCGAAGCGGAAGGAGACCAGGGTCGCGTAGTCGATCTCGGCGGGAGGTGTGGTGGCGGCCGGAGCCGTCCAGGTGATCCCGTTCGCGTCGATCGCCGCCGTCCAGTCGTTGGCGGCAACGCCGTCGCCGTCCGCGTACGCGACGTTGTCGATCACTCCGCCGCCGGTGCTGAACGGCACGCGGAAGCTCTTGATCTGGCGGTCGAAATCATGGTTCTGCAGGGCGTAGGCGTAGCGCTTGCGGCCCGGGCTTCCCGCCACGTCGGTGACGCGGACGGCCAGCTGCACGTGCCCTTCGCCGGTATCGAGAACCTTGTTGTCGGCGTTCGCCCCCGGCGCCGCCGGATTGACCCAGGCGTTGATCGCGGGCCCCTGGGCATAGGCGCCCACGAGGGGGAAGCTCCATACGCTGCCCGGCTTCGTCGGCGTGACCTGCCGGTAGCCCATGCTGTTGAAGATGTTGGCATCATTGCGGATGATGTAGAACGCTTCGACATAGTAGGCGGCCCCGGCGACCTGCAGGTCGGTCTCGGCGGCCTTCAATCCGTGGGTGAACGAATTCTCACCGGCGCCGAAGAAATCCTGGGTGCAGTCGCCGTTGGTGTCGAAGTGGCTGGGAACCCCGCCGCAGTGGGCCCAGATCCCGGTCGAGGCCGTGACCTCGGAACGCGGGGCGAGGGAGCTGGTGCTGTTGTTGGTGCTCGTCCCGTAGACGTCCGTGCAGCCGAGGCCGAGGACGTGTGAGTCCATGCAGGCGCCCGCGTCGCAGCCGTTGTTCAACGTCAGGAAGGCATGCTTGAGATCGCCGCGGCCGAGCGGCTCGAGCACGCCGTCCTTGGACCGCACCATCTGCCAGACGAGGAAGGGATGCTGGTCATTCCAGGGGGGCACTCCGAGGTTGGTGAACTTCGAGAACCAGGGTACGTTGGCGGTGCCGACGTTCTTCAGATCCGCCGACGGCAGGACGACCACCACCGAGCGGCCGTTCACCGTGCCGATGCCGGCCTGCCCGATGCTGGACATGTTCGTCAGCGCGACGTCGACGGTGCCGGTCCAGTCGTCGCAGGCCGGCGGTACGGCGCCGCCGGGAGGCGGCAGCGGCGCCGGCGGCAGGAAGCCGGCCCGAAGCGTCGCGTCGAGGTCGAGAACGCCGACGTTCACACCGGCGTAGCGGTCATCGCCCAGCCGGCCGGCGAGAGCGGGCAGGATCCGCAGGTCCGCGTTCAGGTAGCGCAGCCGGCCGGTCCTGACGTCGAATTCCCACTGCGCGTCCGCCGTGGTGAGCAGCGCGATACCCGCCGTGTCGACCAGCTCGAGAGTGGCCGGCTTCCCGCCGGGCCGCAGCACGAGGGCCGAGAGGTCGAACGCGCGGCCGTCACCGCTCAGGCGGAAGCCGCCGCTGAGACGTAGCAAACCGCCTTCGAAGCCATGGAAGCCGTCCGTGGCGACGGCGCCACGCAGGTCGATGGGACCCTCGGTCTCGAACGACGGAGCCTTGGGCGGCACGACGGACAGCGGGTGCGGCGAGTGGGCTCTGCCGCTCGGCGCGACGGTCGTCACCTTCAGGCCGAGGCCCAGAAGCGTCTCGGCGTCGAGCCCGATCGTCGTCACCGCGTCGAGGACGGCCCACGAGGCCGTTTCGGCTTCCTTCCCAGGAGGTGCGGGAGCGGTCCCTGCCCACCCCGGCGCCGCCCCGAGAGCGAAAGCGGAGGCCAGGGTGAACAGAAGGCCGCTGCGCAGAACCGGCCAGGGTGAGCGACGACTCGAAGTCTGGGTATCAGCCAATCGGGAATCCTCCGGAGCAAACCCCAGTCTAGCGGGGGTTCCCGAGCCGTTGCAAGGACGTCACCGCTTCGCGCCGCAGGCCAGGCTCGATAATCTCTTCGCCGCCGGCGAATCGGCCGGCGCGCTTCTCGCCGCTCGCCGCACCTGACTTGGTAAGCGCTGCTTGCAGAGAGTTTCTGTAGCCCTGGGTGATTCGCCTTCAGTCGCGGTCCGGGATGACAAGTGGGGAGGGCAAAGCCTCGGCTCGTCCCCTTAAGTCGGATCGTCGATCGGAAGGCTTTGTCGGTGACCCCCCAATCGCTGTCGGGTGGGGTCAGGAAAGGATTAGGACACTATGAAGGTTGGTCTGGTTCACCTCGGCCGCCTCGCCCTGATTGGGTTGGCGGCGGCCCTCGTCGGTCCCACGGCATCTCTGGCGTTCGAGCCGGTGGCGAGAGGTGCCGCGTCGCGGGCCTTCACCACTCCGGCGCTCGACGTCAACGCTTCGCTCTCCGCGATCGACGCCTCCCGTGCCGTGTCGCGGCCGGAGCTCCAGGGCTTGTTCTCCCGCCACTCCTCGCAGTGGGAGGTCCGCTGGGACTCCCGCAACGACCGCGCCAACGTCGTTCAGGGCGCCGGCGTGCCGATGATCCCCGGCCGCGGCAACACTCTCACGCTCGACCGTATCGGTGTCACCCGCACGCTCACCATGGCCGACGTCGAGGGCCGCGTGCGCGCCTTCCTCGCCGAGTTCCCGGAGATCCTCAAGGTCGGCGGTTTCGATCTGCGCCTGCGGCCGGAAGGCAGCGTCCACTTCGGCGACAAGGGCGAGATCTGGTTCGTCGAGCTCCAGCAGTTTCACCAGGGCGTCCCGGTCGAGGGGGCCAACGTCTACTTCCGCATCAACAACGGCAACCTCGTGCAGTTCGGCGCCGAGAAGGTCGCCGAGGTTCGCCTGAACGGCCTCAAGCCCAAAGTCAACCCCACCCAGGCCCTCCAGGCGGCCTTGGCGGCCGGCGGCTTCGCGGTCTCGGAGCTGGCCGAGCTGGTGCGCGCCGGGGATCTGAAGATCATCCCCACCTTGACCGCCGGTGAGGTGCCGGGCGAGCGCTTCGCGGGGACGGCCGGCACCGGCTACAGCCACCTCCTGGTGTGGGACCTCGCCTTCCGCCGCATCGGCGATGCCGCCACCTACCAGGCGGTGGTCGACGCCGGCACCGGCAAGGTTCTCCGCTTCGCCGACGCCAACGATTATGCGACCGTGTCCGGCGGCATCTACCCGGTCACCAACTCCGACACCGAGGTGGTCCGCGGCCTGCCTTTCAACAACGTCGCCAACGGCACCACCAAGACCACCGACGTCGCGGGCGTCTACACTTACGGCAGCGGCAGCGCGACCTCGACGCTGAACGGCAAGTACATCAAGATCGCCGACGTCTGCGGCGCCATCTCGCTCGCCAACAGCACCACCGGCGACCTCGCCTTCGGCACCAGCGCCGGGACCGACTGCACCACCCCGGGCAGCGGCGGCGCCGGCAACACCCACGCGGCGCGCTCGGGCTTCTACCACCTGACCAACATCAACCGCAAGGCGGCGACCTTCTTCCCCACCAACACCTGGCTCGCCGGGCTGTTGACCGCCAACATGAACATCAACAACACCTGCAACGCCTTCTGGAACGGCAGCACGGTCAACTTCTACCGCTCGGGCGGCGGCTGCTCGAACACCGGTGAGATCTCCGCCGTCTTCCTCCACGAGTGGGGCCATGGCATGGACACCAACTCGGGCGGCGCGGCCTCCGACAAGGGCTCCGGCGAGGCGGTGGGCGACACCTTCGCCTTCCTGGAGACGAAGGTCTCCTGCATCGGCAAGAACTTCCGGCCCGGAGTCAACTGCACCAACTGCACCTCCTGCACCGGCGTGCGCGACGTGGCGGAGTTCGGCCTGGGCGGCGCCCACACCATCGCCAAGCCGGCCAACATCGCCTCCGACACCGGCATCAACTGTGATCGCCTGGCCTGTCCCTACCTGTCAGGTGGCATCAGCCCCTACCAGGGACCCATGGGTTACGAGGGCCACTGCGAGAGCTACATCGCCAGCTCGGCCAACTGGGACCTCGCGCAGAGCCTGGTCAGCCGCTACGGCACGACCGCCGGCTGGGCGGCCATGGACTCGATCTGGTACAAGAGCCTCACCCCCAGCAAGAGCGCCTACCGAGTGGTCTCGGGCGGCAAGTGCAACCCCGCCGCGGTGGTCGACGGCTGCGGCTCGACCAACTGGTACACCGTCTTCCTCACCGCCGACGACGATGACGGCAACCTGGCCAACGGCACGCCCAACGCCTGCCGGATCTGGGACGCCTTCACCGCCCACGGCATCGCCTGCGGCACGCGGCCGACCTGCACGCTGTAAACCCAGGTTCGGCAGGATTCACGGCATCCCGAGGGCCGGGCGGCAAGCCCGGCCCTTTTGCTACTGTTCCGGCTTTCGCGAGGAGCGCGCGCCTTGAGCAAGAAAAAGAACACTCGCCGGCCGCATCGCCCCGCCGGCGCCCAGGAGGAGCCCTCCTCTCGCGAAGGCCGCCGGGACCTCCTCTGGGCGTTGGGGCTCACCCTCCTCGCCTGGTTCCACCGTCTCGCCTTCCTGCGCTCCAACCGCGATTGGGACTGGCCCTTCACCATCTTCTACGAGGGCGACGCCGAGGCCTTCTACCGCACCGCCCGGGCGCTCCTCGCCCGCGAGCTCTACGACAACGGCATTCCTTTCCATCCCCCCGGCTTTCCCTTCATCCTCGCCGTCGTCCACAGCCTGGTGGGAGCCGGCGGGCCGAACGCCGTCGTGCCGCACGCGCTGGTCAAGGCGATCCTGGCGCTCGCCGGGAGCCTGTCGATAGGCCTTCTGTATCTGCTCGTCCGGCCCTACCTGGGGCGGACGGCCGCCCTCCTCGCCGCCCTCCTCGGCCTCTACCACTTCGGGCTCTACGTCCTCTCGATCGCCCCGGTCTCCGAGGGGCTCTACCTCGTCCTGCTCCTCCTCGCCCTCCTCGTCTGGAGCCGCCGGCTGGACCACCCCCTGGCGGTTCCCGAGCTCCACCCGGGCGGCCGGCGCGGCGGCCGGCGATGGGCGCTCTTGCTCGGGCTCCTCCTGGGTGCCCTCTGCCTCACCCGGGCGGAGGGCATGCTGGTCGCCGCGCTCCTCGTGGGGACAGGGCTCGCGGGGAGTCTCGGCAAGCATCCCCTGCCACACCGGACGCCGCCGCTCCGCTGGGCGCTCGTGGCCCTGGGCTGGGTGCTCGTCGTCGGTCCCTGGACGCTGCGCAACTTCGCCGAGATCCGCGCCTTCGAGGCCCGCCAGGCGGGGCGCCTGGCCGAGCCCCTCCCCAAGCTCGTGCCGGTGACGATCTACGGCCCCCTCAACCTTGCTCTCGCCAATTGGGACGGCGCGGACGGCACCTTCTCCCGCCGCCTCCTCACTTCGCATTCGTCGGCTCCCACCCTGGACCTCGCCGATCCCGAGCACCTCCGCCTCGTTCTCCATGGCGGCACCGTGGCGGCGGACTGGATCCTCGGGCATCCCGGAGACTATGCCCGCCTGGTGGGGAGGAAGTGGGGGATCTACCTGCGCGCCTGGGAGCTCGGCTGGACCCAGTGGGACTGGCCCGGCGGCCTCTCCGGCCAGCGCCTGCCGGTCGACGTCTTCCTTCCCGAAGCGCTCGCCTCCCGCCAGCTGCCGTGGGTGATGTGGCCGCTCGCCGCCGTGGGCCTCCTCGCCTGCCTCCGGACCCCCGGCGGTCCGCGCCCCTGGGCCTTCGTCGTTCTGCTCCTCCTCGCCGCGGGCCTGGCCACGACCGCCCTCTTCTTCGGCTACGTCCGCCAGGGGATTCTCTTTCTGCCCTTCGGTTTCACCCTGGTGGCGGTGGGTGCCGTGAAGCTTGCCGGCCTCGCCCAGGCGCTCATCCGGCGCACCGGAGCCTGGAGGACCGGGCTCACGCCCACCGATCCCTCCCGCCGCCTGCTCGCCGCCCTCGGCGTGGCCGCCCTCGTCCTCCTCGGGCTCGAAGCCTGGGGGATGGGCGCCCACCGCAACTACAAGGCGACCGGCAGCACGGTGGCCGGGGAGCGCTTCCTCAACCGCGACGACCGGGTCTTCCTCGCGCCGATCCCGTAGGGAAGCTTAGCCCGGGTCCCCGCCGCTGAGAGCAACAACAGGCGCCAGAGTCGTGGCAAGCGCCAAGTCTTGCGCTGGCGCCAAAGCGTGTAGTATGCTTAAAGTAAGCAAACTACAGAACGATCCCCACTCGTCCATCACGAGAAGGTTCGGAGGCAGAAATGGAGCGAGGGCTCAGGTGTCGCATCGAATGTGCCGTGCTGCTTGGTCTGATGGTGACCGCTTGCGCCGTTCCGCGCCCGAAGCTGGCGACGCCGGCTTCCTTGCCGCGGCCCAAGGAGGACGACAGCGATCACGACCGCCAGCGGCAGGCGTGGATCGAGAGCATGCACCGCGCGGCTCCGGGAGTGAGCTGGCGTGAGATCGAAAAAGAAAATTCGCGCCGCAATCTGGCCACCCTGGCCGCCGATGCGCAAAATTCGGCCAACGCTCCCGCGACGGGAGGCGATTGGGTCCAACGCGGTCCCACCAGCCAGACCGGCCGCACCTGGCTGACCACCTTGACCAGCGACGGTAGCACCGTGCTCGTCGGGAGCGGCGACGAGGGTGGAGGCCTCTTTTCAGGTACGCCCGGATCGGGCCACTGGGCCCAGCGCGCCAACTCCTTCGGCTCGGGAGTGCAAAAACTGGTCATCGTGCCGGGATCGCCTGAGACCTGGGTCGCGGTCGGGAACGGAGGAAAGGTTTCCGTCTCGACAGATCAGGGCAACACCTGGAAAACGCCGAGCGGCCTTCCGAGCGCTCCCTGCGGCTTCGTTGCCACGCGGCTTTTGCGAGAGCCGGGGACCTCGCGCCGGGTCTACCTCCTGGTTACAGTACCTTATTGCGTGCTGACCCCGACCTTCACCCTCCTGCGCTCCGACGACGCGGGGCTCAATTTCGTTCCCCTCGTGACCGCCAGCTTCACGGCTACCCCCGACATGTGGATGGATCGGCTTTCGCCTGGACCTCTCTACCTTCTCACCGACACCGGTTTCAAATCCTCCTCCGATCACGGAGCCTCGTTCACCCTGCTCAGCTCCCTGCCCCTGGGAACCGCGAACGACTTGCGCCTCGCGGGCTCCGAGGCGGGGGCTCCGTCGTTCTATGCCCTGCTCAGCGACTCCAACCAGAATACGACCGTGCTGTTCGCATCGGCGGATGGCGGGAGGATCTGGAGGAACCAGGGCTCCATCCCCGACTTCTCCCGTTCAAATGGCGCGGTGACCGCCTCGATCTCGGCCCCGGACACTCTGCTTTTAGGCGGCCTCAATGCCTATCGATCGACCGACGGCGGCGCCACCTTCAACCTTGTGAACAATTGGTACGAGTATTACAGCGATCCCGTTCATAAGCTGCATGCCGACGTGCGCGGTTTCGAGTGTCTCCTCTACCAGGGCAACGAAACCTTCTTCGTCGACACCGATGGCGGCTCCTACATCTCCAATGACCTGGGAGCCACGTTTAGCAACGTCACTCAATTCGGCATGCTCAATGGCGAATATTACACTACGCTCACCAGCAGGAACGATCCGAACCTGATCGCCGCCGGATCGCAGGACCAGGGCCTTCAGCAATCGGCGCCGGCGCAGCTCGCCGCGACGAGCTTCAGTCAACTGATCAGCGGCGATTACGGTCACTTGACTTCGACGTTCGGCGATCACAACATGCTGTATGCCGCCTATCCGGGCTCTGTCATGGTGCTCGACCATGAGAGCCCGCCGCAAAGCATCAACAGCAGTGCTTTCCCCGTTGCGCGGAATCGCTCATGGATGCCGTTCATCCTCGCTGATCCGGCCAATAGTAACGCGGTCTACTTAACAGGCGACCCGCTGTTTCGGGCCACTGTGGATTCCGCCGGATGGAACTGGACCTCGATGCCGCAAAACTTTTCCGCGAACACCGGCGACTACCTCACGGCTCTGGGGATTTCCCACGCCGACCAGAACTACTGGTACGCGGCATCGGCCCAAGGCCGGCTCTGGTACTCTCATAACCGGGGCGCGACGTGGACGCTGTCGCCGTCGCAGGGTCCCGCCGCGCATTATTTTTACGGCACGGCCCTCCTTCCCTCGCCGGCGTCGCCCACCACCTGTTTCGTCGGTGGCAGCGGCTACAGCGGCCCCGCCGTCTATAAAACCACCGATGGCGGTGTCACCTGGCAGGAGATGGGAGAGGGCTTGCCGAGCACCCTTGTGCTGGGGTTGGCCTTCGACGATCCCTCGAGCCAGAACCTCTATGCCGCCGCGGACGCGGGGGCATTTGTGTTCGATCCGGCATCGGCGGCATGGAAAAGCATCATCGCAAGAAATGCGCCGATCCAGAGCTACTGGTCGGTCGAAGGGATCCCGGCTCAGTCCGCCGTGAGGTTCGGAACCTATGGCAAAGGCATTTGGGACTACAGGCCGCAACCTGCCGGGACCCACTTCTACACCCTTCAGCCCTGCCGGGTCATCGACACGCGTGGGGCCACGAGCAGCCTCGCGGGACCTGGCTTGAAGCCGACGGCCAATCGGATATTCGCCATGGCAGGAGCCTGCGGGCTCCCCAGCACAGCGCGAGCGGCCTCGGTCAACGTGACGGTCATCGGGAGTAACGCCAACGGCTTTCTCACCTTGGGACCCAGCGACCAGACCCGGCCCATGACATCGACGGTCAATTATGGCGCCGGCGCGATCAGAGCCAACAACGCGATTATCGATCTCTCAACCGATGGCGCGGGAGGCGTTCTCGTCTTCAACGGGGGTGCCGGCTCGGTGCAGTTCCTCCTGGACCTGAATGGCTATTTCCAGTAGTCATCGCAACGGTCCCGGCCAGCAAGCCAACGCTTCGCCCGAGCTCGAGGCCGGTGACTCCATGATCCGGCCCGCGCACACGTCGTAGAGCTCACGCAGGGCATCCCGCACGTTGCCGCCATGGCGGTCGAAGAGCTCACCGGCTGCGGGCAGTTGCCGCGCCTCCTCCACTCCGGCGAGATCCTCGACGAGCGCGGTCGTCGCGCCGCCTCGGGTCTCGACCTGTATCCGCTCCATCAGGCTCCCCTCCACGGCCCCACCAGGATTTCGTACTCGTCGTCGGAATCGGGCCAGCCCGGAATGTCGCAGTGCGCCTTCAACGCCCAGCGGATCTTGTTGTGGGCCGCCGTGAAGGACGGCACGGTGTCGGGCGGCACGGAGAAGCTCGTGGCGCCCCCCGGGATCTCGACCTCCCGCTGAGTGTCCACCAGCGTCAAGGTGGCGAAGATCGATTTGTCGGTGTAGGTGGTCGTACCCCGCCGGTACCGGGCCTCCTCCCGGCCCTCGAGGATGATGGTGAGCCGCTTCACCCCCGCGCCCCGGCTGCCCAGGCTCCACTGGAGATAGCCGCTCTCGCCGGCGGCGAGGGTCCCGGGGGTCAGGGTGAGGTGGAGACGGGGATTGAACAGAATTAGGAGCTGGCGGATGACGGCGTAGATCAGGCCGAGCCCTATCAGCACGAAGGGGATCAGGAACAGGATCATGCAGCCCTCCGGCTTCGCGCCCGTGCGCCAGGCGTGAATCACCTGGACGACGAAGACCGAGACGATACCGTTCCAGAACAGGGCGACGAGGGTCAGACCGAAAAGCGTGCCCATGGGGGTGAATTCCGGCTTCAGCTCCAGCGATCCGCTCGCCGCCGCGGGCGCCTGGATGCCGAACGGCGAGGCCGGCGCCAAAAGAAGCGCCGAGGCCGCGGTCCGCTGGCGGCGGCTCATCCGCAGCGTCCAGACGAGGCCGCCGGCCCCAACGAGGAGGAAGAGCAGCGGGATGAGGCCGAAGAGCCACTCCAAGGAAGGCTCCCGGGACAGCACCGCCTGCTCGGGATGAGCGGGATCGATCCAGCAGGAGACGCGGGCGCCGGGAGGATATCGGCCCACGACCTCCTCCTTACCCGCCCTGCCGCTCGACGACCCGCCGAGAAAGCCGTAGCGGCCGGACTGGAAGGCTCGCCCTTCGAAGGTATAGGTGTAGACGACGTCCACGCTATAGGTGGAGCCGTCCGAATCCGAGTGCTCGCCCACCCGGCTGGAGAGCACCGTGCACGTCGCCTCCGCCCACGAGCGTGAGGCGAGAGATCTCATCGCCGGCCGCACGGTGACGAGGTAGAAGACCCCGCATCCGACCAGGAAGAAGAGGCCGAAGAACAACACCAGGCAGCCGACTGGAGAGCCGCCGCCACGCCGGCTGGAGAGGGGTTGGGTGACCATAGGGATGGAGGGATTGTACGGCATCACCCTCCCCCGCCGGCTGCCCCGTCTCCAAGGCGACCGGCGACTCCTTTCTAGGGAAGCCGGCGCCGCAACCCCATCTTTCGCGTCTGGAGCGAGCAGCTCGCCGGAACCGCGAAATTCGACGGATCGATTGGCTTGGCGAAGTCCTCGTAGTAGAAGTAATCGGCCAGCGCGAGACTCGTCCCGACACCGACCCCCGACTGCGATTGCATGAACGTCACCGGGCGGCTGCTTGCGCCTGTCTCGTCGAGCGGGGCGTACCAGGTCCAAAGGTAGGTCGCCTCGGGGTAATTCGGCGGCGCGGGAGGGAACAGCACTGAAAAGACCGTCACCACCTGACCGGGAGAAACCATGGGACTGTCGGTGAGGGTTGCCTGAATCTTTCCATCGATTTCAGGAATGGAGACCCACGTGGGCGGCTCCTGCGGGAATGGGAACTGGCTGCCTCCGATGCAGGTCGGGGCCTTGCCGGGGTCCGAGTAATAATTGATCAGGAAGCCTTCACCGCTATCGGGCGGCGGGGTCACTCCGGCCGGGGACGGACCCGTGAGCAAGGCTACCTGCGTCGCGAGCCCCTCGCTGTTGCCCGGGTTGTAGTCGTACCTCATCAGGGTGTCCTGAGCCCGGTCGGAGTAGACGGAATACTCCGAGTCGGGCTTCCACACGTAGAGGACGCGCGTGGGGAGCGGATTGAACGCCTCGTTCACCGGCGTCATGAACGCCGTCATGCCGAAGTTCGAATTCCAGACGAAGTCTTCGTAGCCGTTCGGATTTCCGATCTGAAAACCCGGGAACGTCGGAGCCGACCACGCGGGCCGCTCCGAGGAAGGTTCGATTTCCTCGAACACCGGGAAATAGGTGAACGAATACATCTGGAAGAACGCCAGTTGGCTTGGATCTCCCATCGTGGGTGAGGGCGGACCCTGCCCGAACATCATGCGCACAGGGGCGGCGGAGCCGGAATCGAACCACATCCACGTCGCTGCCGAAGGCGAGTTGGGAATTGGCACCGGAACCTTCCACCAGTCGACGACCGGCCCTGCCATCCAGTTGAGAGGCGACGACCCGGCGCAAGCCGCGTTGCCGATCTGTGCGCCGAACCAGTTCGAGGGCAGGCCCCAACCCATGTCGACGACCGTCCAGGTGACACCTTCGTCGGTCGAGACCTGCGTTTCGGTCGGCGTGATCCAGTACCACCAGGATCCGTACTCACAACCGGCGACCTGCACGCTGAGCCCGAACCCGGCCTGATACTCGATGTTCGCGACACAGAGCTGAAAAAAGGGATTGTCCGGCTTGGGAGAGGAGGAAAGAGGCGGGCTGAAAGGATGCAGCAGGGCGACACCCTTCCAGCTTTCCGGCATTGCCGGAGGCGCAGTGGTCACCGGCTGAAGCGAAGGATAGGCGGACGGCGGTACAGGGTCGCAGCCATTCAAGGAATTATTCATCTTTTCTCCGTCGCTGAGGAGTCATTTCCCCGGCTTTCTTTCGACGGAGGTCTAATTTTGCAATGGCCATGCCGAGGCAGGCCAGGCTGCACCGCCGCAGGCGTGACGCTTGCAAGCCTCTGATTCTGCTGGAGCTTATCGTCTCAAGCGGCAAGCCCGGTCGAGTGGGACACCGCCCGCCTTCGCGTTCCCGACATGTCGGACCTCGTCCACTGTGTCGGCCGACATGTCGGTCTTCAGCGTCAAGCGATCTATTGATCGTTCCCCTGAGGAACCTCCCCTACCGCCTCCCCAGCAGATCCATCAACACGGCCACCTCCGACTCCACGCCGGTCGCGATCGTCGGGTCGCGGTCGGGGGCGAAGAGGCTGGAGTGGAGGGAAGGGGGATGCTGGCCGGCCGCTTCGAGCTCCTTGAGCTTCGCGGCATCGCCGGCGCCCAGGCTCCACTGGACCGCCGGGACACCCGCCAAGCCGTACTCGCTGAAGTCCTCGGAGGCCATCTGCGGCGGCAGCTCGACGACGTTGCCGTCCCCGAAGGTCCGGCGGAGCGCCGCCGCGATCCGCGCGGTCAGCTTGGGGTCGTTGTAGGTCGCGGGGCAGCTCTCGACGACCGCGAAGGCCGGCTCCCTGGGCGCTCCCGCCGCCATCGCCTCAGCCTTGGCGATGCGCTCGATGGCGGCGAGGATGTGCTCCCGGACCTCCTTCTTATAGGCGCGGACGGTGATCTGCAGCTTCACCTTGTCCGGGATGATGTTGTGCTTGTTGCCGCCGTGGATCGAGCCCACGGTGACGACCGCCGGGTCCTGAGGGTCCTTCTCGTCAGGTCGACCGAGTCGGAGCTCGCGAGGGTGAAGCCCGAGGTGACGCCGAGCTGGCCGGCCGGGAGGTTCGGGGTGTCGTGGAGCGCCACCACGAAGTCGGGCTTGGGAAAGCGGGTGAAGAGCCCGTCCTTGAGCATCGCCCGGGCGCCCCGGATCCTCTCCTCGGCGGGCTGGCCGATGAAAACGAGGGTACCGTGCCAGTCGGCCTTCCGGCGCGCCATCTCGGCCGCCGTCCCGACCAGGGCCGTCATGTGGACGTCGTGCCCACAGGCGTGCATGACCGGCACCTCGGTGCCCACGTCGTCCTTGACCCGCACAATGCTGGCGCAGAGGCAAGTATACGTGCTTCTGGGAGAAGATGCAAGGACGGCGACATTGCCACGTTGCCGTCGGGCTTGTAGCCGCAGGTGATCCCCGCGGTGCTCTATGTTAAGCTGGCGCGTGAGATCCGACCCTGGACCTGTCCGAGTTGGCAGAAGCTTGAAGTGAGGGCTAAACATTTCGGGCCAGACCCGCGTTTTTGGACACGAGAAACCAAATAGCAGCAGAATGGGGCGAGCAGAGGTTCCAAGTGAGATGATCGGTCTATTGAATCATGGAAAGCACTAACCAGAACCAACCTCTGATTGTTGCAATTGATGGCCCCTCTGCCTCTGGTAAGAGTACTCTCGGCCGGGCTCTTGCCCAACGTTTCTATTTTGGCTATGTAGATTCAGGCGCAGTCTACAGGACAATCGGCTATCTTGCCAAACAACTTGGCATCGAGCCATTCGAATCGGACAAGATTATTTCAGCCATCCATGCAGCAATCTTGGAAATTGACACGACGCCTGACGATTACTGCGTCATTCTCAATGGTTCACAATTGAAAGACGATGAGCTTCGCCATCCCTCAGTAACAGTCGTCACTGCGGCTTTAGCAACGTTACCCGAGGTCCGCGTCGAATTGACCAGAATTTTGAGAAAAATATCACATCCTCTTGGGCTGGTAATGGACGGAAGGGATGTGGGCACCAACGTATTTCCGAATGCCAGAGTTAAGCTGTTTCTCGAAGCCGACTCTGCTGCTAGAGCAGCGAGGAGATGGATAGACGAAGTCCGACTGGGCAGGACAACTCTGCAGAGAGACGTCGAGATTGCTCTCAAGCAGCGTGATCGGCTCGATAGCGAGCGCGCCGCGAATCCTCTCGTCAAAGCGCAAGATGCAATCACGATCAACACTACGATTCTGTCGATTGATCAGGTCATAGGTCAAGCAGCCGCAATAATTGAAACAATTCGCGACGCCAGCATGGCACGGACTATTCAAAATGCCCAAGAAAGTTAATGACGCATTCCGCTGGCTTTGGGATCAGATCGATCCATTGATAGCTCTGGGAATTGGACTGCTGTGCAGCATAATAGCTCTACGAGCGACCACTGTCGAACCGCTCCTGATATCAGCTATCCTCTCTACGCTAACAGTGATCGCTTTTACCTTGCTCAGAGAGAGAAGTGGCCGCGAGCGCCTAGCAAGTAAGCTAAGCGAGCTGGAAGCTAAAATAAGCTACCCTGGCACAGACACTCTCTTTAAGAGTGCTTCCGACGAGACATCTCTGCTAGACGAAGCCGACAGAGAGGTATTAATCGTCCAAGAAACCGGCACGCGGCTTTTGGAAACTAATAAAAATCATCTGGTTAGCCTTCTGAGAAACGGAAAGAGGGTTCGGATTGTTCTTTCTTCGGCGATGAGCATATCGGCTCGTCTAGTTGCCTTCAGAAACGCTAACCTGGATGAACAGGGAATTATCCAAAGGTCGCGCTTGTGCTTGCATCAAATTACAGACATAGTCAATAAGGCTAAAGGCTTTACCGATAAATTAGAAATACGCTTCACCCCATACACTGTCGACATAACATGCGTGTTAGCAGACGGTTCCTACACTAGCTCACCTCGCAGCAGCGGTATCGTGCGCCTTGCAGGATTCCAGATTTCCTACGAAGAAAAACTCGACTTGAGCATCAACACCAAGACATCCCCAAAGCTCTTCCGTCACTATTTCGAGCATGCCAACAAACTGTTTGAGAATTCATCCAAGGTAGTCCTTCTTACCGGTGCACCCGGCTCAGGCAAAACCACCATACTAAAGAAAATTATTGACGGCATCGAGGATAAACAATATATCTTTTTTATCCTATCTCCTGCAGTGCTGGAAGGGGGCGCGAGGGTTGGGTTTGATTTCATCTCCTCAACTCAACCTATTCCAATCAGGCTTGCCGATCGGATAGGAAGTGGGCAGTACGATATAAAAATGAATGTACTAGATAATTTAACAGATCAACTCAATCAGGCGGTAAAGGATAAAAAAATTATATTTCTCGATGAGATAGGTCCTATTCAGCTGAATAATGATCGATTCCGAGAAGCCATAAGCTTTATCCTTGCGGATCCTGACGCTACCCTTTTTTCTACAATAACTCTAGACAGCTTGCTTCATCCGTTCTTATCTACCGTTAAGCACCACTATCGATCGACCATCATACGTTTGGATGAAGGAGAGAATCACAAGAGCGCGGAGGCTCAGCTAATGAGAGAGGCGAATCTGTCGGTCCGTCTGTCGCGCCTCCTGCCTCGCACTCTATGGGAAGGAAAGACTGATGGATTACCTTAGTGGATTCATAGGGGAGAAAACATTTCTAAACTCCAATCGTTGGGGGTCTTTTGCTGTTGAAGCAGCGGCGTTTTCTCCCGCTATTGATGGCGACCTCATTATCCATATTGGCGAACCGCTCAGCCAACCAAAGCCTCTTGTCCGAATTCACTCAGTGTGCCTTTTTTCGGAAGTGCTTGATAGCGATTTTTGTGATTGCGCAGAGCAGTTCCGCATAGCGATGGATCGATTGACTGAGGAGAGGCATGGATTGTTGTTTTACTTACGCTTCGAAGCTCGCGGCGCGGGTCTTGCCGCGAAGATAAAAGCTACGGCACTCGAAATGAAAGGAATCGATACCTATGACTCGCGAGTGGCCATAGGAGTTAGCCCCGAAAGCAGGGATTTTGCATCGATAGGTCATTACCTTAAGGAGCGGGGAGTCGACAGCATTCGACTCCTAACGAATAACCCGTTGAAGATACGTGATCTTGAGTCGACCGGGATCGAAGTCGCGAGTGAAAGCCTCGTGGTACCCAATCCAAATGAGAACGTTAAGCGACTCCTTCGGACTAAAGCCGAGAAATTTCAACACAGATTATAAAGACCTTCCAACGAGAGTAATGACCCCGGCTTCTGTGGATCGGCCAACTGGCTTCCGATTCCCTCCGGGCGGTTCAACATCATGCTACGACCCGGAGGGGAGCGTCGCCGACAAGAGGTATGTCCCGCCCGGCATTCAGACGAACGGCTGAGTCGCTGCGGCGCCTGGACGGGCGGTTCTCCCGGTTCCGAGGCTACCGCTTCCCCAGCAGATCCATCAGCACGGCCACCTCCGACTCCAGGCCGGTCGCGATCGTTGGATCGCGGTCGGGGGCGAAGAGGCTGGAGTGGAGGGAGGGGGGATGCTGGCCGGCCGCTTCGAGCTCCTTGAGCTTCGCGGCATCGCCGGCGCCCAGGCTCCACTGGACCGCCGGCACTCCCGCCAGTCCGTACTCGCTGAAGTCCTCGGAGGCCATCTGCGGCGGCAGCTCGACGACGTTGCCGTCCCCGAAGGTCCGGCGGAGCGCCGCCGCGATCCGCGCGGTCAGCTTGGGGTCGTTGTAGGTCGCGGGACAGCTCTCTACGACCGCGAAGGCCGGCTCCTTGGGCGCTCCCGCCGCCATCGCCTCAGCCTTGGCGATGCGCTCGATGGCGGCGAGGATGTGCTCCCGGACCTCCTTCTTGTAGGCGCGGACGGTGATCTGCAGCTTCACCTCGTCCGGGATGATGTTGTGCTTGTTGCCGCCGTGGATCGAGCCCACGGTGACGACCGCCGGATCCTGAGGGTCCTTCTCGCGGGCGACGATCGTCTGCAGCGAGAGGACCGTGCGGGCGGCGATCACTATTGGGTCGACGGTCGTCTGCGGCGAGGCGCCGTGGCCGCCCTTGCCGTAGATCGTCAGGTCGACCGAGTCGGAGCTCGCGAGGGTGAAGCCCGAGGTGACGCCGAGCTGGCCGGCCGGGAGGTTCGGAGTGTCGTGGAGCGCCACCACGAAGTCGGGCTTGGGAAAGCGGGTGAAGAGCCCGTCCTTGAGCATCGCCCGGGCGCCCCTGATCCGTTCCTCGGCGGGCTGGCCGATGAAAACGAGGGTACCGTGCCAGTCGGCCTTCCGGCGCGCCATCTCGGCCGCCGTCCCGACCAGGGCCGTCATGTGGACGTCGTGCCCGCAGGCGTGCATGACCGGCACCTCGGTGCCCGCGTCGTCCTTGACCCGCACGGTGCTGGCGTAGGCGAGACCGGTCTTCTCCTCGACAGGCAGGGCGTCGAGCTCGGTGCGCAGCATCACGGTGGGGCCGGAGCCGTTCTTGAGCACCCCCACGACCCCCGTGCCGCCGACCCCGCTCGTCACCTCGAAACCCGCCTGACGGAGACGGTCGGCGACCTTGGCGGCCGTCTTCTCCTCGTGCAGCGAAAGCTCCGGGTGTTGGTGGAGGTCGATATAGAAGTCCCGGAGATCCGGCGACAGGGCCTTGGGAGCCGGAGCCGCCGGCCCGGGCACGGCGCCGAGCAGGGAGAGCAGAGCGATCGAGGCCACGACAGCAAAACGAGGCATAAGAGGTCTCCACGGGAAGAAGAAATCCGTCCGGGGAGCATACCCGGAGCGTCCCCGGAGGTCCATCCAGGCCTGCCGTCTTTGCGCGTGATCATGCCGCGGCAGCCCGGTGAGGGGATCCTCCGCGTTTAAGCGTTAAATGCGAGTCGGCCCCACTGGTGGGGCTTGATCAGGAGGATCCATGAAGAGACAAATACTACTGAGTTTGGGTTTGTTGTCGCTGCTCCTGACGGCGGGGGCGCTCGCCGCGCCGGCACCGCGGGGCGCCTCGGCCAGCCAGATAACACCGCTGCTGCTGAGGCCCGAACCACCGAAATGGGAAGACCATACCCCGAGCTCCAAGGCGCTCTCGGGCAAAAGTTTCGAGGCCAGCCACCTGCGGCAGGTTGTGGCCGATCTGCCGGCGAAGGCTTCCGCCGACCAAGTGGAGCTGGCACTGTACGATGTGCTGCCGCAGATCTACCGCGCGACCAATCGGGATCTGCCCGTGGTCGCGGACGTCGTGGCGCAACTGCGCGAGCAGCCCGGCGCCGTCGAGGCGATCGCGCGGCAGTACAGGCAGCTGCCGGCCGAGGCGCTCGAGCACCGGCTCGTGGTCCTCGGCATGCTGGGCGAGATGAAGCGGTCCGACGCCATGGCGCAACTGCGCGAGGTGGTCTGGGCTCCGCTCCCTCCCGCCGACTCGCAGGCGGACAAGCTGACCGCGCGCGACTTCGAGGAGATGGTTCAAGTCAAGGCCGTCCAGGGACTGGCCTTTCTGGCGACGCCGCAGGCCGACGCGGCGGTGCGCGAAGTGATCGCGAAACACGAGGCTCTTCACGTGCGGGTCTCGGCGATCGACGCCTACATGTGGAACCACGGTGATCGTCCGGAGACGGCCGCCGAGCTGTACCGGTTGCTGCCCGCCGAGCTGCACCCGTATGTCGAACGGCCGCGATTTCAGCGCGGCCAGAATGCCGAGGAATTCACGCAACGGCTGCGCGCCTGGCAGGAAAAGTGGGGAAACCAGACCCGGACCCAGTCGCCGCCGGATGCCGCCGCAGACCATGACGGGGGTGAGAAATGAGAGCTGAAGCGAAGACCCTGCTACGGACGAGCGTTTTCATCGCGGTCGTCGCCCTCGGCCTCCTGCCGGCCGGCGCCGGCGCCGTGTGCCCCAACACCGTCGAGACGGACGAACAGGCCCTCTGGAACGTCCACAACGGCTGGACGGCGTTTCGCGACTGGTTCCGCCCCTATTTCAACTTCCAGTCGGACCAGTGGAGTGGGAGCTGGGGCTGGGATTCGACCGATACCACCCAGGCCTTTCCCAAGGCGTGGGACTCGGCCTACCTGATCACCTACGGATTGAGGGATTGGAGCCTCGGCCCCTGGCACAGCGATGCCGACTATTACAACTGGGCTTCGGGTGCCAATCATGGCTTCCGCTACGAGGCGAAGGACGCGACCGACGCCTATGCCACGTCGGTCTGGGGATGGTTCGTGACCGACCGCGTGGAGATGAAGTGCCCCAGCTTCAACAGTCGGACCGCCGGCGTACGGGCCGGAACGATGTTGCACGAGTCGACCCACATCACGTACGACTCGAGCCATGGGTCCAACCTGCCGGGCAGCAACTGCGGGTCGGACCCCTGCACGGACGATTGGTTCTTCCACTACCTCAACTCCTACTCCTACGGCTCGCTCGCCGGCCACAGACACTCGATGAACCAGATCCAGATCGAGTGGCTATGCGACCTGTCCGAGTTCGGCGAGTGGTGGGTGCCCGTTACGACCGGGCTCGTCGCGCGGAGCGAGGCCAACGACCGGATGAACAACCGGATCCGCAACCCACCCGGCTGGACTTGTGGCAACCCACGCCCGATCTACGTGGCACCGCCACCGCCACCACCTGACCCGTGCCCGCCGCCGAGAGTGAACTGCCAGGAGCCCTAAGGCGTAGCGCAAAGTAACCCTGCCGACAGGCGCGGACCGTTCCAGGAACGAAGTGCCATCTTGTCGTGAAGAGGGGCGGCCGCAAGGCCGCCCCCCAGGTCCGGGCCGCACGCCCTTGGGTGGGAGCCGCAAATGCCCCCAAAACTGCCGCAAATCTCCAACGAGCCAAGGCTCCTGACGAAGAAGCAGCCGCAACTAGCCTCATCGAAAGTCGCAAATACTCGTCTCTCTGAGGCCGCACTACCGTAATATGCCGCAAATGGCGGTTGAGCAGCGGCTGCCATGAGAGCAGCCTCCACCGCCGCCGGGTCATTTGCGGCTTCTACGCTCCAATTTGCGGCTACTGTGTCTCTATTTGCGGCTGCTCGCCAAGCATTTGCGGCTACTCGTCCACCATTCGCGGCTACTCGAAGGCCAGCGATGGTTCCTTGTTGGCTATTTGCGGCTGCTTGTGAGCCAGCTGCGGCTGCTCGTGCTTGAGCATTCATTGCTCTCGGGATGTTTGCGGCTGCTCGCCCATTCGTTGCGGCTCCCTCGTCGTAATTTGCGACTTCCGCATGAACATTTGCGGCTTCTGGAGGAGTATTTGCGGCTCCTGGCGCCGCGAGCGAGGCCGCGCTCCCGATCGTCTCCTCCGCCGCCGCGAAGAGCCAAGCACCGGTCCCTCCAAAAATGTAGAGACGCCCCGTTTCGGGGGGAACCCCCGATGGGGGCGTCTCCGGATCGGCGGCAACGGTCCAAAGGGAAGGGATCGTCCCGGCAGAATCACGTCGGTCCAGGCGACCGAAATGCCCGCGGAACCTTTTTCGACAGATGAGAGGACGTATCCGCCTCGGAGACGCCCCCATCCGGGGTTCCCCCGGAAACGGAGCGTCTCTACATTCTTAGGGGAAGGTCGGCGGTGGCGGCCAGGCTGCGCACAGTGCCCGGCACCTGCTCGGGATGGCTCCGCGCATCCTGTCAGCGAAGGACATAGAGGCCAGCGTTTTTCTTGACGAGCCCCTACTTCCCCGCCAGGAACGCCTTCAGCACATGCCGGGCGACCTCGGGGTTTTCGCGGAGCCGCCTCATGGAGTACGGATACCAGTCGCGTCCGTAGGGGACGTAGACGCGCAGGCGGTGGCCGGCGGCGAGGAGGATGCGGCGCAGCTCGTCGTCGACTCCGAGCAGCATCTGGAACTCGTAGCGGTCGCGGGGCACGCCGTGCTTGTCGAGGAGGGCCGTGGCCTCGCAGGCCAGATATTCGTCGTGGGTCGCGATGCCCACGTAGACGCCGCGCAGAGATGAGCTTCTCCAGGGCGCTGACGTAGTTGGCCCGCACGGTGTCGTATCCCTTCCAGGCCACCTTGCGCGACTCGATGTAGATGCCCTTGCAGAGGCGCACGGAGGCGCCCTCGTCCGGCAGCTCGTCGATGTCTCTCAGGGTGCGGCGCATGTAGGCCTGGAGGACGCAGCCGACATTGCCGTAGCGGGCCTGGAGGTCGCGGTAGATGCGGAGCGTGGCATCCGTCGTCGTTGGTCCTCCATGTCGATGCGGACGAAGTTGCCCTGCGCCTTCGCGGCCTCGGCGATGCGGCGCGATGTTGTCGCGGCAGAAGCCCTCGTCGATCTTCAATCCGAGGAGGGTGGGCTTGATGGAGACGTTGGCGTCCAGCTTCTCCCGCGTCGATCGCCTCGAAGGCGCGGAGGTACTCCTCGGTGGCGGCGATGGCCTTCTCGCGCTCGCTGACCTCCTCGCCGAGGACGTCGACGGTGGCCATGGCGCCTTCCTGGTTGAGCTTGCGGATGATGCGGACGGCGTCGTCCAGAGTCTCGCCCGCGACGTAGCGGGAAGCCACCCGGCCGACGATCGGCTTCGGCACCAGGGGCAGGGTGGTGACCAGCATGCGGTTGAACACACTCATCTCGCCCCTCTCCTCGGGTGACTTCAGCGGATACCGGTATTCTAGAGCTCAGGCGACGGGCTGGACAACCGTTGGCTCAGCCGCGGTCGAGCCGATCACGGCCGGTTCGTCGACCATCCAGCGCACCGACTTCGAGCATGGGCAGGCCCCGGCGACGCGGCGCAGGGCCGGCATCCTGCCGGCCGCCTGCTCGGGCGTCATCCGCCCCTCCTGAACCTCGATCAGCGACTCCACCGTCTCCTTGTAGTCGCGGCTGGCGAGGTAGGACTCCGGCAGGGTGCGGACCAGGTGCTGAAGGTAGGACGGGACGCTGGTGAAGGTCTCGCCCTGGGAGCCCACCATGCGGAAGGCGGGAACGCCGCGGCGGCGGAAGAAATCCATATGCGGGATGTAGAGAAGATCCTCGCGGCGCACGCCCTCGACCGTCTCTCCAGCGAGAATGCGATCAAGGGTGTCCTCCGAGCTGATGTGGGTGAGGTTCTCGATGCGGGCGCGCAGGTAGCGCAGGTTAAGGTCGCGCACCAGCTTCTCCACTTCCTGGTAATACTGGGCCTGTGCCTCGGAGTTCTTCATCGGCTTGAGGCCGAGGCGGACATTGGTGCCGCCGCCGCGCTCGTCGCCGAACATCTCCAGGCCGCGAGGCAGCCACTTGTTGATCGCCTTCTGCAGCACGTCCACGGTGACGAAGGTCTCGCCCGTGGCGGCGGCGGTGATCCAGCGGCGCATGGGCACAACCCCGGCGGCCAGGTGGAACGCCTCTTCGCGCAGCATCTGGGGCATGCTCTCGGCCATCGGCTGGTAGGCGGAGATCTTCTGCATGGCGAGCTGGTACTTGCCGACGCGGTCGATCAGGGCGCAGAAGACGACGTTGTCGACGAAGGAGTCGAAGTCGATGTTGAAGGCGCCCAGCAGGTGGGAGCCGGTGGTCATCGACAGCATGTCCTCGATCAGGTCGGAGGCGGATTCCTTGGAGACCGAGCTCCAGTCGTCCTCCACCAGCAGGTGGAGCATCTGGTAGCCGTGGCGCAGCTCCTCGGCCATCATGCGCAGGATCCAGAACTGCTCCTCTTCCTCCTGGGCGCGGGCGAGGGTCAGGCGGTGCTGCTGGATGGAGCCGAACTCGGTGGAGGCCTGGGCGCGGATGGCGCCGAAGAGGTGATGCGCCTGCTCGGGAATCATCTCGCCGGCCTTCTGGAACTTCGGCTTGCCCTTCATGTCGCCGCACTCGATCTCGGTGCACATGCCCATCTCGCGGAAGGCGCAGAGCTGGAACTCGGGATCGTTGGGGAAGTGCTTGTCCCAGTTCTCCATCAGGAAGCCGTAGTCGGGAAGGAAGACTTCCTGCCACTTCAGGACCGCTTCGTGAAATTGCTTCGGCAGGGTTGTGCTCTTCACGCTCATCCAGATCTCCCGCTCTCTCGCAAGTCGTAACAAGTTCTACAGGGTCTTGACGAACGGCCTGAGGCCCGCGGACTCGAAGCCCAGGGAGGAGAAGAAGCTGAGGATGTCCTCCCGCTCCTCGTCCACCAGGGTGCGCACCTTGTGGGCGCCCTGCGCCGCGGAAGTGCTCCAGCATGCCTTCCGCCATCCGCCGGCCCAGCGCCTTGCCCCGCTGCCCGGGGTCGACTCCCAGGACCTCGATCCAGCCCGTGGGCTCCTCCAGGCCGAACTCGCCGGAGCGCACCTCGCCGAGCATGAAGCCCACGACCTTGCCATCCACCTCGGCCACCAGGGAAGCCTCGGGAGCCCGCCGTAGGTAGTAACTGATTCGGCGCTCCCAAACTTCCGGGCGGTAGCGGCCGCTGATGGCCTCGTCAATGGCGACGATGGCCGTGATGTCCAACTCGTCGAGCGGACGGATGCGGATGCCGGCGGCGGTCTCGGTCATGGTTGTCATTCAATCGTCCTGGGAGTGGGAAGGTTCCCGCACCTTGTGCGGTCCGTCACAAGCGTGGATTGTAACCGCTCGGTGGGTGGAAGGCAAAGCGGGAGGAGGGGGCGGAGGAGATGCCTGGCGGGATGCCGAGGTGGCGACGTTGATTCAGCGTTCCCCCGCCCAAGACCCTCACCCCCTAGCCCCCTCTCCCGTCCCGGGAGAGGGGGAAGGCATGCGAGGCCGTTTCGTGTTGGTCTCCCTCTTCTCCCGGGGCGGGGGTATGGGGCGGTCGGGAGAAGAGGGTCGGGGTGATGAGGTCTTGGGTGGGTGGGACCTCACAGCCAAGTCAAGTTAGGAAACAGGCTCGCCTTCCTGCCCCCCAAGCGACGCCAAGTGCTTCCGCGCAATCTTCGTGTTCGGGTGATCCGGCCCGAGGCAAGCCTCCAAGATCGCCAACGCCCGCTCGTAATACGGACGGGCCGCGGCAAGGTCTTCCTGGCTCCGAAGAAGGGAACCGCTTGGCTCCAAGGCTTCGGGTAGGGGCGGGGCTCGGCGGCAGGTTGGGGCTCGCGACCCGCCCTGATTTTGGCGATGCGAAGTCAAACTGAGCCTCTGGAGCTGCATACCTATTCCTGGCGATTCCGGCTGCCTCGGCTGCCTCGCTTGGAATATTAACGAATCTATATTTGCTGTATATGTTGAGTAGCCGGAGCGGGCGAATCAGCCAACTTCTCGGAAGGAGCATCTATGACTAAAGCTCGATTGGGACTCTGTACTCTCCTCTGCGCGGGAATGCTCATCGTCAACGCCGAATATGCCGCGGCCCAAGGCTGCCGGATCCCTCAACGTTTTCCCGGCGCCACCGCCGCGTCGATGGTCTTCAAGCCCGACCTGAACGACAACGTCGGGGATTGGGGCACGATCTTCATGGATACGGACACCAACGGCTGCGAAGTCACCGCGCGCGATTTCCTGCAGTCCAAGCTGGTGCAGCAGAACCTCGATGCCAACGGCTGGAAGGGCGGGCTGCGCGGCGTCGACGTCTTCCTGATGACCGCGGCGGCGTTGCGGCTCGGTGGCCGCGGCCTCCTCACCTCCTCGATCCACAACGAAGTGCTCAAGGCGCTCGCGAGCTACGACTTCGCCAACTGGGGCGGCCCCTGCGCCCGCGGCGCCGGCAACGGCTGCATGGACGACTACTCGCTGGCCGCCGCCGGCCACGCCTGGGCTGGAGCCTACCTGTGGTTCACCCAATCCACGACTCAGCTCCCGATGCGCGACTCGGCGTGGTACATCGGGGAAGCCAGGAGGTACATCAAGCTCAGCTTGTCGCCGCAGGACACCCTCTGCGTTCGCTCGATCCTGCCGACGGCCTCTGCGTGCAAGGCGTGCCTCGACGACTACAACACCGCCTATCAGCAGGTGGATGATGACCCCACCGCTTTGCGCAACGACATATACAACAACAATAAAGAGGTGCTCAGCTTCGAGCACGGGTTCGAGAACCCCAACTACGGCATTGGGCTCCTCACCGTCATCTCGGTTGCCGCCCAGGGTATCCAGGTGGCGACGGGGCTCCCCTATGTCCCGAGCCGCTACCAGCAGGTGATGGCTCACGGGATCTTCCGGACGGGTCAGCGCCACGCCCCCCTGACCGCAGACGGCTGCCAGACCGCCTGGGTGGACAACTGCGTCGGGCTGGAATGCTCAATGCTCGGCAACTGTATCTCGGGCATGTGCCTGCCGCCCACGGACGGCTGCGGCGAGAATTGGGGAGGCGTCAAGTACGACGCCGGCATGTACTCGGTCAAAGCGCTCCTCCAGAACGAATTCGCGCTGCCGGCCGGCAACACGCTGATCCTCGGCAGCCCCTACTACCAGTTCGACCAGTTCAGCGGCCTCTGCTCGCCAAGCAAGTTCAGCCCGACCGCCGCGTTCTTCAACGACGGCCGTTATGCAGCCTACTACCGGCTCTCCTCCGAGTGGGCCTACATCGCGCAGCCGCAGGTCTGGGGGGTCAGCCCGGCTAAGTATGTCGACTCCCCCCAATCGTCGACGCCCGTTCGCGGCGCGACCACCTTCTTTGGCTGGGCGTTCGACGGCGAGGTCAATGCGACTCTCTCCAACGCCTCCTTCGCGTTCACCCTCGACGGCCAAGCCATCACCCTCGCGAGCTTTTCCTACGGTGGCTGGCGCCCGGACGTCTGCTCGGCTTTCGGCGTGAACAAAGGCGCCAATTGCCCGGTGGGCTGGAGCGGAACCTTCAACCCTCCGGTGGGCTTCGCCACCGGCACCCACCTCTTCAAGGTCCAGGTGACGAGCGCCAACGGCCAGAGCATCTCGAGCTTCCAGCGTTCCTTCACCTATCAGCCCTGATTCCACCGCCAGGCCCCCCCGCCGATCCGGCGGGATGGGGTCCATACAATCGGGTAGACCCGGCCAGTTGCCTGGCCGGGCCCCCCACAGATCGGACGTGCGGTGCAATCAGGTCTTCAGAGGAGGAGGATCGCCTTTCCCGGTGTTTCGTGGAGAACGAAAGCATATCGTGAGTGGCGACACCAAAATCGCCTATCCTCCCCGAGCATGACCGAGCCCGTCTCCCGGCCCACCGCTGCCACTGCGCCCGCCCCGGCTCCAGCCTCGCGCGTCCACCTGACGCTGCTGCTCGTGCAGCTCTCGTTCGGCGGCTTCCACGTGGTGGCCAAGGCGCTGCTGAGCCACCTTTCGCCGCTGGCGCTGGCGGCGATCCGGGTGGGGTTCGCGACGCCCATCCTGCTGGCGCTCGCCTGGCAGCGGGACCGGGTCCTGCCGGCGCGGCGGGACCTGCCGGTGCTCGCCCTGCTCGGCGGCCTGGGGGTCTTCGCCAACCAGCTTCTGTTCATCACCGGCCTCAAGCACACGACGGCCACCAACGCCGCCATCCTCATGCTCTCGGTGCCGGTGTTCGCCACGGCGGCGGCCGCGGTGCTGGGGATCGAACGGGTGAGCGCCGGGCGGCTGCTGGGAATCGCCCTGTCGATCGCCGGGGCGCTGGTGCTGGTCAATCCCCTCCACTTCTCCACCGATCCGCAGACCGCCCGGGGCAACCTGCTGATCCTCTGCAACGGCCTGTGCTACGCCCTGTTCCTGGTGCTCCAGCGGCCGGTGCTGACCCGCCTGCCCTGGCGGACGGTGATCGCCTGGTCGTTCCTCTTCGGCGGCCTCGGCGTGCTGGCCGTGGCGACACCCTCCCTCGCCGCGCTGCAGCCGTCGCGGATCTCCACGGCCACCTGGCTCGGCCTCGTCTACATCCTCGCCTTCCCCACCGTCTTCGCCTACGCCGCGAGCACCTGGGCGATCCGCCGCTCCTCCCCCGCTCTCGTGGCTGCTTACACCACCCTCCAGCCGCTGGTGGCGGCGGCCCTGGCCGTGGCCTTCCTGGGCGAGCGCTTCGGCTGGGCGCAGGGGCTGGGGTTCGCCCTCATCCTCGGCGGCCTGTGGCTGGTGACGGTTGCGGCACCGGGGCGGGTCGCGTCCCCGCCCCTACGCTAGAACCGCCGCCGGCTTCACGTGCTCGTGGGCGTGGTAGCTGCTGCGCACCAGCGGACCCGCCTCGCAGTGGGCGAAGCCCAGGGAGAGGGCGAAGGCGCGGTGGGCCGCGAACTCGTCGGGGTGCACCCAGCGGTCGACCGGCAGGTGCTTGGGGGTCGGCTGGAGATATTGGCCGAGCGTGAGGATTTCGACCCCGGCGCCGCGTATATCGGTCAGGGTGGACTCGATCTCGCCGGTGGTCTCGCCGAGACCGAGCATGATGCCGGTCTTGGTCCTTCCCTGGTATCCACCGGCGCCTCCCGCGTCGCGCCGGCGGGCGGCCTCGGCGAGCAGATCGAGGCTGCGGTCGTAACGGCTGCCGGGCCGGGCGAGCCTGTAGAGGCGAGGTACGGTCTCCATGTTGTGGGAGAACACCTCGGGGCGTGCGGCGAGAACGATGTCGAGAGCGTCCGGCACGCCGCGGAAGTCGGGGGTCAGCACCTCGACGGCGGTGCCGGGGTTCTGGCGATGAATGGCGGCGATGACCTGGGCGAAGTGACGGGCACCGGCGTCCGCCAGGTCGTCGCGGTCGACGGAGGTGATGACGGCGTGGCGCAGGCCCATGACGGCGACGGCCTCCGCCACGTGCTCGGGCTCCTCGGGGTCGGCCCCCTGCCGCGGCCGGCCGGACGTGACGGCGCAGAAGCCGCAGCGGCGGGTGCAGATATCGCCGAGAATCATGAAGGTGGCGGTGCCGTGCTCGCCCCAGCACTCGTAGATGTTGGGGCAGCGCGCTTCTTGACAGACGGTATGGAGGTTCAGCCGGTCGACCAGGCCGCGGACGCGGTGATACGCGGCGGGGGTCGCCAACCGGATTCTCAGCCATTCCGGACGGCCTTCGCGGCGATCCGGAGAAGATGCGGTGCTAGGCTGGCGGCCGATCTGGATCAGAGTCTCGCTCATAGGTCCGTAGTTTAACCGTAGTCGGGGTGGAAGGATTGGTGGCATGAAAGTCGCAGAGGACGTTTCCGTCGCAACGGGAGCCTCGGCCCAACTGCAACGGGATGAGCGACTTGGCACCTACGGGAGTAACTGTCATGAACTGGAAACGGACTCTTATGCTTTCTCTCGGCGCAGCCAGCCTGACGGGCATGGCGACGGCCGGAGTTCTTACAGGTAACTGCCGCGTCGGCAATCAGCCGGCGGCCACCTTCCTCATTCCCTACTTCGAAGTCGATCTCAGCCAGCCCGGGGGCTCCAACACCCTCTTCTCGGTGAACAACGCCTCCGCCAAGCCGGAGCTCGCCCGCGTCGTACTGTGGACCGACTGGGGCGTGCCGACCCTGGCCTTCGACGTCTATCTGACCGGCTACGACGTGCAGACCCTCAGCGTCCGCGACCTCTTCGCCGGCAGGCTGCCGACGACCGGACCGGATTCGAGCCCCGTCGGGCTGGCCTCGACCTCCGGCGTGATCTTCGCCGGCTGCGGCGGCACCGGCAACAGTGGCGCCGCCGGAGAATCGGCGCCCGTTCCGGACGGCGACCTCGCCATGCTCAAGGCCGCCCACACCGGCCAGGCGACCACCAAGGGAACCGTCAGTCAGTGCATGGGAAGCGCCAACGCGAACCCCAACGTGGTGACCGGCTACATCACCGTCGACGCGGTGAACCGCTGCTCGCCGCGTTCCGTGGGCACCCTGGTCAACACTCCGGCCCACGCGCTCTACTTCGCGCCCAAGGGCACCGGCCTCGCGAGCGACTCCAACGTGCTGTGGGGCGACTACTACTACATCAACTCCGACCGCAATCTGGCGGCCAGCCAGGCGGCGGTCGCCATCGTCGCCGATCCGGACTTCTTCCACTCCGGGGACTACACCTTCTACGGCCGCTACGTCGGCTTCGACTCGCGCGACGACCGGGTGCCCCTCTCCAGCCTCTACTACGTGCGCTACGCGGACGGCGGCACGTTCTCGGGCGGCACCGACCTCGTGGTCTGGCGGGACAACCGGCGGGCGGAGGTGAACCCCCTCAACTGCGGCACGCAGCCTTCCTGGGCGCCGCTCGGCGAGCAGCAGCTCGTGGTCTTCGACGAGGAGGAAAATCCCTCGGTGATCGAGCACAGCAACGCCTTCCCCCTCGCCACGCAGAAGGTCCACGTGGGGGCCGCGAGCCTGCCCGTCCCGCAGCACTTCGGTTTCCTGACGCTCGACCTGTGGCACCAGAACGGCACCCACGCTCAAGCGTGGGTGGGCGCGACGATGACCTCCGAAGGGCGGTTCGGCACCGGCCACGAAGCGGTGCGGGTGGACGATCTGTGCAACTTCGGGCAGTAGGGCGCGGGTTCTACTCCACATCCAGCGCGACGTCGAGCGACGCCGCGCTGTGGGTGAGCCAGCCCATGGAGAGCAGGTCGACTCCGGTGGCCGCGATGGCGGCGGCGGTCTCGGGGGTGATGCCGCCGGAGGCCTCGGTCAGCGCGCGCCCCTTGGCGAGCGCCACGGCCTGACGCAGGGTCTCGGCGGACATGTTGTCCAGGAGCACCACGTCCACCCCGAGGTCCAGCGCCTCGCGCAGCATCTCCAGGGAATCCACCTCCACCTCGATCTTCACCAAGTGACCGACGGCGGCTCGGACGCGCTCGACCGCGGTGCGCAGGCCGCCCGCGAAGGCGATGTGGTTGTCCTTCACGAGCACGGCGTCGTCCAGCCCGAAGCGGTGGTTGTGGCCGCCGCCGCAGCGCACGGCATATTTTTCCAAAGCGCGCAGGCCCGGCGTGGTCTTGCGGGTGCAGACGACGCGGGCGCCATGCGGCTCGACGAGGCGCACCATGTCCCGCGTCGCCGTGGCGATGCCGCACAGCCGCCCCAGGAGATTGAGGGCAGTGCGCTCGGCGGACAGCAACATGCGGGCCGCTCCCCCGACGACCGCCAGGACGGCGCCGGACTCGACGTCCTCGCCATCGGCGGCGCTGGTCTCGGTCTCTACCTGGGGATCGAGGATGCGGAAGGCGGAGAGGGCCATGGGCAGACCCGCCAGCCGGCCGGCGGCGCGGGCCACGATCCGCGCCTCGCCCCGCAGGTGCTGCGGCAGGATGGCGTCGCTGGTCAGATCGCCGGCCCGGCCGAGATCCTCTTCGAGCGCCCGGCGGATCAGGGGCTCGTAGAGGATCGGGTACAGAGGGGGTGGAGGCTGACTTGAGGCCCCGCTCACGAAGCGCGGCTCCCGGCCACGGCGAGGACCGGCTCCATCGGCGGAATTCCATGGCTGGCGGCCTCGAAGCGCGGCGAGCCGTCCGGCGCCGCGGTCAGGAACTGGCGGCGCTTCCAGGCCGGGTCCGGCACGGGGTAGTCGGAGCGGTAGTGGCCGCCCCGGCTCTCGCGGCGGGCCAGGGCCGCGGCCGCCACCAGCCGCCCAACCTCGAGGAGATTGCGGGCCTCCCCCGCCGGGCGCAGGTACCGGGCGGAGAGACGGTCGAGCTCCGTCAGGGCCGAGTTGAGGCCCGCCTCGTCGCGCACCAACCCTACCTTCTCCCACATCAGCCGGCGGATGGCCGTCACCAGCTCGGCGTCGCCCGCGGGAAGGAGGGCCGGGCCAGCCTCGACGACGCTGGCCCGCAGGCTCCGCGGGGTGCGGCCCTCGGGCAGTCCGGCCCGCAAGTCCTCGGCCACCCGGCCGCCGAACACCAGGGCCTCCAGCAGGGAGTTGCTCGCCAGCCGGTTGGCGCCGTGGACGCCGGTGGAGGTCACCTCGCCCGCCGCCCACAGGCCGGGCAGCGAGGTGCGCCCCTGCTCGTCGACCGCGATGCCGCCCATGTGGTAATGGGCCGCGGGGGCCACGGGAATGGGCGCGGTCCGCGGGTCGAGCCCGTGCTCCTGGCATAGCCGGAAGACGGTCGGAAAGTGCTCGGGGAACTCCTCCCCCACCGCGGCGCGGGAGTCGAGAAACACCTGGTGACCGGCCCTGAGCTGGCGCCAGAGAGCCCGTGCCACGACATCGCGGGGCGCGAGCTCGGCGTCCGGATGTTCCTCGGGCATGAAACGGCGGCCCGTCTCGTCGACGAGCGTCGCCCCCTCGCCGCGCAGGGCCTCGGTGAGGAGCGGCATGGGATCGGCCCCGACGTTCAGGGCGGTGGGATGGAACTGGACGAACTCGAGATCCACCAGCCGGGCTCCGGCCCGCGCCGCCATGGCCAGGCCGTCGCCCGTCGCCTCGGGCGGGTTGGTGGTGTGGAGATAGAGGTGGCCCAGGCCGCCCGTGGCGAGCACCACCGCCGAAGCGAGATGCAGCACCCGCCGGCCGTCGGCGTGGACGGCCACGGCGCCGATCACCTGCTCGCCGTCCATCACCAGGTCGATGGCGAAGGCGCCGTCGATCATCCGCACCTCGGGAGCGCTGCGCACCGCCGCCACCAGGGTGCGCACGATCTCCGCTCCCGTGGCATCCCGGGCGTGGAGAATGCGCCGGCGGCTGTGGGCGGCCTCGCGGCCGAGCGACAGCGAGCCGGCGTCGTCGAGATCGAAATGGGCGCCGAGGGCGAGGAGGGCCTTCACCCGCTGCGGCCCCTCGGCGGTGAGGATGTCCACAATGTGGGAGTCGTTGAGGCCGGCGCCTGCCGCCATGGTGTCCGCGGCGTGCAGGGCCGGGGCGTCGTCCCGTCCCACGGCGGCGGCAATGCCCCCCTGGGCCCAGGGGCTGGAGCCGCCCGAGCCGTGGTGTACCTTGGTGAGCACCGTGACGCGCAGCGGCGCGCAGCCGAGGGCCGCCGTCAGGCCGGCCGTGCCGCTGCCGATCACCAGCACCTCGGACCGCGAGACGCCGTCCACTCCCCTCAGGGCTGAAGGAAATCGCGCGCTCATTTGCCCTCCCTCCGTCCCACGGCCAGCATGCGCTCCACCGCCAGGCGGGCGCGGGCGGCCATTTCCGGTTCGACCTCCACCTTGGTTTCCATCGTCTGCAGCGAGCGCAGGATCTTCGGCAGGGTGATCCGCTTCATGTGCGGGCAAAAATTACACGGCCGCACGAACTCGACGTCCGGATACTCGACGGCGACGTTGTCACTCATCGAGCACTCGGTGACCATCACCACCCTCTTGGGCCGCTTGTCGCCGACCCAGCGCTGCATCGCCGCCGTGGAGCCCACGAAGTCCGCCTCGGCCAGCACGTCCGGCGGGCACTCGGGATGGGCGAGGATCTGGATGTCCCCGCCCTGCGCCTGGCGGTAGGCCCGCAGCTCGGCGCCGGTGAAACGCTCGTGCACCTCGCAGTGCCCCTGCCACAGGATGATCTGGACCTTCGTCTGCGAGGCCACGTACTTGCCCAGGTACTCGTCGGGCAGGAAGATCACGCGGTCGACACCCAGCGACTCCACCACCGCCACGGCGTTGGCCGAGGTGCAGCAGATGTCCGACTCGGCCTTAACCGCCGCCGAGGTGTTGACGTAGGTCACCACCGGCACGCCCGGGTAGCGCTGGCGGAGCAGGCGCACGTCCTCGGCCGTGATCGAGGCGGCCAGAGAGCAGCCGGCCAGGGGGTCGGGGATCAACACCGTCTTCTCGGGCGAGAGGATCTTCGCCGTCTCGGCCATGAAGTGGACGCCCGCCAGCACGATCACTCCGGCGTCCGTCCTCGCTCCCTGCTGCGCCAGGGCCAGCGAGTCGCCCACGAAGTCCGCGACACCGTGGAAGATCTCCGGCGTCTGGTAGTTGTGGGCGAGGATCACGGCGTCCCGCTGCTTCTTGAGCTCGTTGATGGCGGCGATATAGGGCGCGAACACCGGCCACTCCAGGTCCGGGATGACCGAGCGAACGCGCTGGTGGATGGCCTCCGTCGCGAGGGCCACCGCGGGCGTGTAGTCGAGCGAACCGTCCAGCTGTGCAGCTTCGAGGTTCATCGCGTATCTCCTATGCTCATCCTGAGCATATCTGGCTTACAAAGAAAGGCCGGAAGGTCCGGCCTGGGACTTATACTAAACTTGAGTATATCAATTTGTCAAGGGATCACCCCCGCCGCACTCCCGGCAGGCCGACCCCCGGCGCGGGCCGCTCGCGCAGCACCTCGCGGCGGAAGACGAACAGCTCGGCGGGGCGGCCTCCCGTCTCCGCGTCCTGCCGGCCGGTGCCCTCGACGAGGCCGGCATTCTCCACCAGGCGCCGGAAGTTCTGCTTGTGCAGGCGTACGCCGGAGAGGGCCTCGACCACCCGCTGGAGCTGCAACAGGGTGAACGTCGGCGGCAGCAGCTCGAAGACCACGGGCCGGTACTTGAGCTTCCCCCGCAGGCGTCCCAGGGCGGTCGCAAGGATGCGCCGGTGGTCGAGGGACATGGGCCGGCCGAGGGGAGGGTCCGGCAGGGCGGCGGGCAGCGTCTCCTTCTCGCCTCTCTCAATCCCTCGCTCAATACGATCCCTCCGGGCCTCGGGCACCAGGCCGGCCTCGTAGAGGATCTCGTAGCGCTCAAGGACGCGCTCGCCGTCCCAGCCGACGCCGCCGAGGCCGAAGACGATCTCCGAGCGCTCCCGCCGCTCCTGCCGGACGCGCGGCTCCGCCGCCGAGGCGGCCCACGGCTCCAGCGCCGGAGCGATCGCGCGGTCGAGCACCGCCGGCCGGCCGTCGCGCCAGTCCTCCCAGGGGAAGAACTCATACCAGTCGCGCCAGCGGGCGCCGCCGCTCACCGACGCCTCGCGCACCAGCGCCAGGTAGGCGACGGACACCAGCCGGGGGCCGCCGTGGCTCTCGCGGGGATCGCGGTTGCGGTCGCCGAAGGTATAGAGCTGCTCGACGTAGCCGAGGTCCAGGCCTGTCTGCTCGCGCACCCAGCGGCGCAGGCCGCGGTCGAGCGTGCGGTCGGTCTCGGGCTCCAGGGGGCCGAAAGGCAGGGCGTCCTCGGCCGGACCTCCCCCGGGCGGCTCGCGGCGGAGGGTCAGGATGCGGGGCACCTCCTCCGTCACCGCCACGATGACGGCGTTGAGCCCTATGGCGGCGTCAGGCATTCTGGAGTTGGGGCTCCGCCACGACGAGCTCGCGGCCGAAGATCTCGCCGAAGTGTCCGGCGACGGCGGCCGCCACCTCCGCCAGCGACGGCGCCCTGCCGATAAGCCGTTCAATCGAGGTCATCCGCACCTGGTGCAGGCCGCAGGGAATGATGCCGGCGAAGTACGATAGATCGGTCGCGACGTTCAGGGCGAAGCCGTGGGTGGTGATCCAGCGCGACAGGTGGACGCCGATCGAGGCGATCTTCTCCTGCCCCACCCAGACGCCGATGTTCTCCTGGCCCTCTCCGGGCTGGGCGGCGATGCCGTAGCCGGCGAGCGCGCGGATGAGGACCTCCTGGAGATCGCGGACGTAGCGGCGGATGTCGCGCCGGTCGGGGCTGAGGTTGACGACCGGATAGCCCACCAGCTGTCCCGGGCCGTGGTAGGTGACCTGGCCGCCGCGATCGCACTCCACCACCTTGACGCCCTTCGCCGCCAGCCACTCCGGGCCGGCCAGTATGTCGGCGCCGCTGGCGTTGCGCCCCAGGGTATAGACGTGCGGATGCTCCAGCAGCAGCAGGCGCTCCGGACCTTCGCCGTTCTTCAACGCGGCGCGGGCGGTGAGCTGAAGAGCGAGGGCCTCGGCGTAGGGGACACGGCCGAGGATCTCCCAGTGGAGGGGGCGGCGGGTTTCGGACATGGGGTGATTGTAACGCCAGCCGCTACCCTGAGATTCTTCCCGGACACTGCTATAAGATCCCACTCCTAGCGGGGGGAGGCGCATGGAAAAAGTCGTGACAGCAATCTTGGGCGGCGGGCAGGGAAGCCGGCTGTGGCCCCTGACGCGGGACCGGGCCAAGCCCGCGGTGCCGGTGGGCGGCAAGTTCCGCCTCATCGACATCCCCATCAGCAACAGCCTGTACGCCGGCATCGACCGCATCTTCGTCATCACCCAGTTCAACAGCGCCAGCCTGCACCGTCACATCTCGCAGACCTATCGTTTCGACGTGTTCTCGGAAGGCTTCGTCAACATCCTGGCCGCCGAGCTCACCACGGAGCGCCGGGACTGGTTCCAGGGCACCGCCGACGCCGTGCGCCAGACCCTTCCCCGCCTGCTCGAGCCCAACCCGCCGGAAGTGCTGATCCTCTCCGGCGACCAGCTCTACCTGATGGACATCGCGCAGTTCGTCAAAACGCACCGCGAGCGGGGCGCCGACCTGACCATCGCCGTCAAACCGGTGCCCCGCGAGGAGGCGCCGGGCCTCGGCATCCTCCACCTCGATCCCACCGGCCGGGTGGTGAGCTTCGTCGAGAAGCCGAAGGAAGCCGAGCAGCTCGACCGCCTGGCGCTCGACGAGCAGACCCAATCGGCGCTCGGGTTTCCCGCGGCCCCGGGCTCCTACCTCGCCAGCATGGGCATCTACATCTTCCAGCCCGAGGTCCTCAAGGAGCTGCTCATCGGCAGCACCACGATCGACTTCGGCCGCGAGGTCATTCCCCAGGCGCTCAGCCAGTACAAGGTCTACGCCTTTCCACACAACAAGTACTGGGCCGACATCGGCACCATCCCCAGCTTTCATCAGGCGAACCTCGACCTGACGCTGCCGCTGCCGCCCCTCAACCTCTACGATCCGGAGTTCCGGATCTACACCCACCCCCGCTTCCTGCCCGGCACCAAGGTGAACGAGTGCTTCGTGCAGTGCTCGATCCTCGGCGAGGGCAGCATCCTTTCGGGCTCGCGCGTCACCGATTCCATCATCGGCGTCCGCGAGGTCGTGCGGGCCGGAGCGATCGTCGAGCGCTCGGTGATCATGGGCGCCAGCTTCTGGGAGCCGGAGGGGGAAAGTGACAGCGGCAAGGTGCCCCTCGGCATCGGCCGCGACTGCCACATCAAGAACGCCATCGTCGATTTCGACGCCCGAATCGGCGACGGCAGCAAGCTGATCAACGCCGCCGGCGTTCAGGAAGCCGACGCGGACAACTACGTCATCCGCGAGGGGATCATCGTCGTCCCCAAGAACGCCGTCATTCCGCCGGGCACGGTCATCTGAGCGGGAGGATCTTAACCGCGATGCCCTACCGCATCTGCCAGCTCGCCGCCGAAGTCACTCCCTTCGCCAAGACGGGGGGCCTCGGCGACGTCGTCTCAGGGCTCTCCAGCTTCCTGGCTCGGGACGGTCACGACGTACGGATCTTCCTGCCCTTCTACTCCCAGATCGCCCGGCGCTCCGAGACCTTCGTGCCGGTGGACTTCATCCGCGACGTACCGGTCGCCATCGGCAGCCGGCACTACACCTTCTCGCTGCTCACCACTCCGCTTCCCGGCAGCGACGTTCCGGTCTACTTCGTGGACTGCCCGGAGCTGTTCGGCCATCCCGCGATCTATCACGGAGACTGGACCGACTGGCTGCGTTTCGCCGTGCTCACCCGCGCGGCTTTCGAGTCCTGCCAGCGCATGGGATGGGGTCCGGACGTGGTGCACTGCCACGACTGGCACACGGCGCTCGCGCCCATCCTCCTCAAGGCGCTCTACGGCTGGGACCGGCTCTTCGACCAGACCCGCACGGTGCTGACGATCCACAACCTGGCCTACCAGGGCTACGTTCCGGCCCGCGTGGTGGGCGATCTGGGGCTCGGCAGCCACACCCACTGGCTGGACGCCGCGGACCTGGCGTCCGGCCGTTTCAACTTTCTGAAGACGGGCATCCTTCACGCCGACTTCATCACCGCCGTCAGCCGCACCTTCGCCCGCGAGATCCAGACGCCCGAGGACGGCTTCGCTCTCGACGGCCTGCTGCGCGCCCGCGGCGACCGGCTGATCGGAATCGTCAACGGTGTGGATTATGGCGAGTGGGACCCGGAGATCGATCCTCACCTCTTCTATCACTACTCCGCCCGCGATCTCTCCGGCAAGTGGAACTGCAAGCGCACGCTGTTGCGGGAGGCGGGCCTCGACGAGCGCACGGCCGCGCCGGTGATCGGCATCGTCTCGCGCCTGACTCCCCAAAAAGGTTTCGATCTCTGCTTCGAGGTGCTGCCGGAGATCCTCGCCCGGCGCGACCTGCGGCTGGTGGCCCTGGGCAGCGGCGAGAAGATCTACGAGGATTTCTTCCAGGCCCTGCACGCGCGCTTCCCCGGCAAGGCGTGGTTCTATAAAGGATTCAACAGCGAGCTGGCGCATCGCATCGAAGCGGGCTCCGACATCTTTCTCATGCCCTCGAAGTTCGAGCCCTGCGGTCTGAACCAACTCTACAGCCTGAAATATGGCACGCCGCCGATCGTCCACAAGACCGGCGGCCTCGCCGACACGGTCGACCTCTTCGACTCCTCCACCGGCCACGGCACGGGCATCGTCTTCGATCACTTCGCCCCCGCCGGCTTGCGCTGGGCCCTCGACTACGCCCTCGACACCTACGCCCACCGCGCCACCTGGGAAAAACTGATGGCCAACGGCATGGCGCAGGATTTCTCCTGGGACAAGCAGGGCAAGGAGTACGTGGCGCTGTACGGCCGGCTGGCGGGGTAAGGATCGCCGCATACCGGGAGGAGGACTCATGATTCCACACTTGTCCGCCGACGAGTCCGTCGTCGAGTTTACCTTGCGCGCCGCCGTGGCCGGGATTGTCTTCGGCATCCTGTTCGGCGCCGCCAACGCCTACCTGGGCCTGCGAGTCGGCCTCACGGTGGCGACCTCGATCCCCATCGCCGTCCTGACCGTGGCCCTGTTCCGCGTGATGGGCGGGCGGCGCGGGGGGATGATCCTCGAGGCCAACATGGCCCAGACCATCGGCTCGGCCAGCTCCTCCCTGGCCAGCGGCACCATCTTCACCATCCCGGCCCTCTTTCTCTGGGGAATCATTCCGCCTTTCTGGCAGGTGGCCGCCCTGGCGTTCCTCGGCGCCGTGCTGGGCATCAGCGCCATGATCCCCTTGCGGCGTCTGCTGATCGTGAAGAGCGCCGGCGAGCTCCCCTATCCGGAGGGGACGGCCTGCGCCGAAGTGCTGCGCGCCACCGCCGCCGAGTCGCGGGGCGGACGCTGGATCTTCCTCGGCCTGGCGGTCGGGGCCGGCATCAAGCTGGCCCTGGGAGCGGCCTGCCTGATCAGCTCCAACCTTTCCGTGGCCCTGGCCGGCATGCCCAAGGCCGAGCTCGCCCTGGAGATCGCACCCGCGCTCATCGCCGTGGGCTACATCCTGGGCTATCGCCAGTCGTCCATCATGGTCTCCGGCAGCCTGATCTCGGCTCTGGTGCTCACGCCGCTCATCGCGCTGGTGGGCGACGGCCTGCCCATGCCTCTCTTCCCCGAAGCCAAGTCGCTGATCCACGATCTCACGGCGGGGCAGATCTGGTCGCGATACGTGCGCTACATCGGCGCCGGAGCCGTGGCCGCCGCCGGCATCGTCACCGTAATCCGGGCCCTGCCCACCATGTACGGCTCGCTGGTGGCCGTGCTCCGGGAACTTCGCCGGGATGGCGCCGCGGAGTCCGGCGAGGCCATGCCCCGCACCGACCGCGACCTGCCGGGCTGGGTCGTGCTCGCGGGGCCGGCCGTGGTCGTCCTCGCCCTGGTCTCCGTTCCCGGGCTCCTGGCCGGCGACATGGGGTTCATCCCCCGGCTCGCCGCGGCGCTGGGCGTGGGCCTCTTCGGCATTCTGTTCGTCGTCGTCTCCTCCCGCATCGTGGGGCTGATCGGCGTCTCCTCCAATCCGACCTCGGGCATGACGCTGGTGACGCTGCTCGGCGTCGCCCTCGTCTTCGTCCTCTGCGGCTGGAAGGACCCCTCCGCCCGCGCCGCCATCCTCACCGTGGGTACGGTCGTCTGCATCGCGGCGTCGAAGGCGGGCGACATCTCGCAGGATCTGAAGACGGGTTTCCTCGTGGGAGCCACGCCGGCGAAGCAGCAGGCCGGCCAGTTCCTGGGCGCGGCCTTCGCGTGCTGGGCGGTGGCCGGCACCGTGCTGCTCCTTGGCAAGGCCTTCACCTTCGGCTCCCCGGAGCTGCCGGCGCCCCAGGCGACGCTGATGAAAACGGTGATCGACGGCGTGCTCTCCGGCTCTCTCCCCTGGGGTCTGGTGGGCACCGGCGCCGCCTTCTCCCTCAGCGCCATCCTGGCGGGCCTGCCCGGGCTGGCCTTCGCCGTGGGTCTCTACCTTCCCCTCGCGAGCCTGACGCCGATCTTCCTCGGCGGGCTCGTGCGGCGGGTGGTCGACGCCCGGCGCAAGGAAGGGGCCGTCGAGGGAGATCCGGGAGTCCTGGCCGCCTCGGGCATGATCGCGGGCGAAGGGCTCGCGGGCGTGGCGATCGCGTTCATCGTCGCGACGAAGACAAAGTGGACGGACACCGGCTGGAGCCGCTGGCTCGACGCCGTCCATTTCGCCGGCAAGGATTTCACCTGGATCCCCGGCGCGGCCGGAGCCTTGGTGGGAATCGTCCTGGTGGTGGGGGTCTCGGCGATGCTGTACAGGGCGGGAAGGAGCGCGGAGGCTCCACAGTAGTAGGGTGGAATGAGAATCGACGCATGGCGTCTTCTTGCCAAGCGAATTTCTGCCGTCAAGAAACGACAGGGATTTGACGAACAGAAGGACACGAGGTAGATTGAAGGTGAGAGGAGGTGTTCCTTGCCTGTCCCGAAGCTGAAAGATCCTCGACTTGACGACATCGAGCTACGAGCCAACGAGTTCTGGCAGCACACTTCCTTGGAAGATCTAGCAAGGCAACAGGGAGTCCGCCCGGTAGAGCGTCTCGAGGATCTGGCGGGAGGTTGGCCCGAAGATCAGATCAACGACGGTTTCGAAGAAGCTCTGGAACGCTGGCGCCGGACCTCGTCCTGGGATGAAGAGTGAGCTGGCTCGCCGTCGACACTTCCGTTGTCTCCTACATCCTCAAGAAGCACTCTCTGGCCGATGATTATTGGGAGATCCTGAAACCCCATCGGCTCGCGATCTCTTTCATGACCGTCGCTGAGCTCTATTGCTGGCCTTTGCGACGCAATTGGGGCGAGCAGAGGTTGATCGCCCTTCGTCAGCATCTCCGGGGCTACACAGTTCTCTCTTATGAGGATGCAATGAGTTGGGAGTGGGCAAAGATCAAGTGCAGGCGGGGCCGTCCCGCGTCAGACCCCGACGCCTGGATTGCCGCGACCGCGCTTGTTCACGGGATTCCTCTCGTAACTCACAACCCGCGGCATTTTCTCCATGTCGAGGGCCTGGAGGTTCTTACCATACCGAGTCGCGTCAATGACTCAGGCCTGAATACCTAGGGCGGGAAGGATCACCCACCGGAAAAGAGATCAAGGATCGGTACACTGAAACCCGGCAGGATCCCCTCGTCGGTGAGCACCTCCCGATCGTCGAGGACATTCACTTCTGTAGGGGACCGGTAGACTTGCACTCGTCGTAATCCAGGGTCCACCACCCAGACCACCAGCACACCAGCCGAAAAATAATCGCGAAGCTTCTCTCTGATCTTGCCGATTCTGTCCTCGGGAGAGAGAACTTCCACGACCAGCTCAGGAGCGATCTCGAGATACCCTTTCGTCCTCGGCTTGACATCCCGCTCTCTGGAGATGAAGGCGATGTCGGCAGCGCGCACCGTGTCCGGATCGTGGCGGATGTAAATGCCGACCTCCCCTCCGATCGCCCGCCCGCGCTTCGATTCCTTGCCGTAGGCACGGAGCCTCATCCCCAACTCGGACTCTATGTCCGCATGCTCGTCGCCTGTCGGCATCGTGGGCACGACCCTTCCATTCACCAACTCGCAGGGGTTGAGATCCGGGCGATGGAAGAGCTCCTCGCCCGTCATCCAGACTTCCTCGTGATCCTTCAGCAGCGCCATCAGGACGATCCTGGGAATAGATCCGAAACCGGAACGCTGAAACCCGGCAGGATATCCTCATCGGTCAGCATCTGGTCCGCATTGAGTTGTGTGACCTCAGTCAGCGAACGGTAAATCAAGACCCGGCGAAGCTTGGGGACGATCACCCAGACTCGATCGACCCCCACTGAAAAATAGTCTTCCAGCTTCTCCGTCACATCGGTCCATCGGTCGTCCGGTGAAAGCACTTCGACGATAAGCTCCGGAGCAACATCGAGATAGCTTTGGGACGTACAGCGAGCCAGACGCTCCTGGGAGATAAAGAGAATGTCGGCAGCACGCACCGTATCCGGATTACGCCAGATGAAGATGCCAACCTCTCCGTTCATCACTTCACCCTTGCCGGTCGTCTCCCCGTAGATCGTGAGGCGCGTAGTGAGCTTGGCCTCGACCGCGCCGTGTTCATAACCTGTCGGTGACAGCGCGACAATCCTCCCCCTCACCAACTCGCAAGGCCCCAAATCCGGGCGGCGAAAGAGCTCCTCGCCCGTCATCCAGACTTCTTCGTGATCCTTCAGCAGCGCCATCTCGGGTTCATCCTCACAACGAGTCTACCGCATCGTCCTGGCACAGTTCAACAGAACTCGTCGCGCCAAGACACAACAAGCCCGGAGTCACCCCCGGGCTCTCGCCGGGCTGCCGTGCCAGTCCTCCCCTAAGACCTCAGGGTCCTGGAGGGCGGCTTCCAGCCAATAACTTGAGCTCTGAGGTGGCCAGCGGTGCCAGATGTGCGGAGGCTGAGAGCCCGGTCCGCGATCCCACTTCGATCATGCCCTCGGTGACCGAGGTGACCGGATTGGAGAGGAAGACGTCGTAATCACCGGCGGCGAGGTTGGGCACCACCAGCCGGCCGGATGCGTCGGTCTCAGCGCGGAGCCCGAGCAGGGCAAGGTGATTGGAGAGGACCTCAGTCGGAATGATCACTCTCCCATAACGCAGGATGACGCTGACGTTGGGCACCGGCCGTCCCTCCGCGTCCCTTACTGTGAGCTCCAATACAGCGGGCTGGCCCTGGCACCGCAGCGCCAACTCGCCGCTTTCATCGAGCGGCTCGAAGAACGAGAGTGGGCAACCGGGCCCGCTTGCGAAGAGCCGGTTCCGGTCTCCTGCCACCGGCGCCACCTCGAATCGGCCCTCGGTGTCGGTGCGCCCGGAGGTGAATCGAATCTGCTCATCACCATAGTGGCTCCGCACGGCCCCCACCCATGCACCGGCCACGGGAGAGCCGGACGACGATGAGACGGTTCCCCGGAAAAGCTTCGCCTTGCCGAGCACCACGACAAGTGGAGACAGCTCGGTTTCATCCGCCAGCTTCACCTCGTAGAGTCGTGACTCCTCGTAGCCTTCCTTCCGGGCCGTCACTTCCCCTTGCCCTTCGCTTTCCAGGAAAAACTCGAACTCGCCCCGCTCATTCGTCCGCACAGCGCTTTCCTGCGAGACGTTCCAACGCAGCTTCACCAGCGCTGCTTCGAGAGGATGCCCCCCGTCGTCGACGACCTTGCCGTGAACGGTCGCCGCCGTCAAGGGAAAATCGACGGTCTTCGCCTCCTCGTCAAGAGTTACGTTCTGCGTAGTTGTGGGTGGAGCCTGAGCCGAGGGAAAGAGGCCGAAGAGATACCGGCCCGGCTTCCACAGAGTGAGCTCGTACGTCCCATCCTCGCCGGTCGTCGCCTGCGCCACCACGACGTGTATTTCCAGATCCTCTTGCGTCTCCAGCACCCTGATCAGGAATCCCGGAGCGGCCTCGTCTCCTCGGGAAACCCTGCCTCTCACCCGAATCTCCGAGAAGGCAAACTCCTCCTCGCCGTCCAAGCCGTTGGTCACGGTGACGGCGCGCTCCAGGCTCTGTCCTTCCTTCATGGAAACCGTGAACAAGTACGAGCCGGCCGGCAACTTTTCGGTCCGGCAGATTCCTTCGTGATCCGTTCGCCCCTCGTAAAGCGATACCGATTTCCATGACTTCAGATCGAGAGAGACAGGCTGCCGAAAATCGAGAACCTTGCAGGCCAACCCGTCCCGAGGCCTGCCGTTCACCGTGACTCGCGCGCGCACCGCACCGCCCTCCTCCAGCACAACCTCCCGAAAACTGAGAGAGCCAGGAGCGGCGGAGATCCCCTGAACCTGCTTGGGCAGAAACTCGGCGTGCCGGACCGTGGCAGAGACGGTCCTGCCCTCGAGGCCTGAGAATAGAGCGATACCGTCACCTCCAGTCGTGCTTTCTCCAAGGGAACGATTCGGCAGACCGTAGCCCGGGACCGATTCCACGGAGACGACGGCCGACTTCAATGACTGTCCCGCCTTGTCGCCGCGGCAACGCAATACCAGCGACCATCCCGTCCTGGGCTGGTATTCGACTCGGGCAAGGACCGCGGGCTCAGCCGACACCCAGTGGAGATCTGGGGCCCGATGGCCTGAGGAGAGGGAGATCAGGAATTCGCCGGAGGGAATCGCGATCCCTTCCGGACCCACGCCGCGAACGTTCAGCAGGGGTTTGTCGAAACTCGGCGCCCGCGGATCGTACACGGAGATGGAGAGAGGCTCCGCGGGAAGGTGATCGATCTTGAGGTGAGCCTTGCGTGGAACGCGCAGCACCCAGTGCCCCTCGGCATCAGCCGCGAGCTCCTCCTGCCGCAAGGACACCGGCCCATGTCCAGGCCCCTCGACGCGAAGGCTTTGAAACCGGGCCGGCGGAGTGAGTGTCTCGCTAGGCCCGACGTCCTTGCATTCTTGATGCAGGCCGGTCTGAAAACAGACCGTCAGGGAATCTTCGACTCTCTCGCCCCGGTCATCCAAGATCCTCAGCGCCGCGGAGGGCTCCACCGGCCAGGCCGAGCCGGCAAACACCGCCCACATCAGGACCGATAGCGCGACGCTTCTCATTCAATCCTCCGTGCGTATCCACTAAGTATACGTCCAACGGAGGAGAGGAGGCGTTGAGAAGCTGCCTGAAACACAACGAGCCCGGAGTCGCCCCCGGGCTCGTGAATCGCCGTGCTACTGGGTTTGAAGCCGCCTACAGATACGACTCCAGCTCCGTCCACGTATCCTGCTCGATCACCTTCTTGACGTCGATCATGAAGCGGTCGGCATCGGCTCCGTCCACAAGGCGGTGATCGTAGGTGATGGCGAGGTAGGACATCGTCTTGATGACGATCGAGTCGTTGCCGTCCGCGTCCTCGACGACGATCGGCCGCTTCTCGACGGCGCCGATGCCGAGGATGGCCACCTGCGGCTGATTGATGATCGGCGTGCCGAAGAGGCTGCCGAAGACGCCCGGGTTGGTGATGGTGAAGGTGCCCCCTTGAGTCTCCTCGGGCTTGAGCTTCTTGCCCCGCGCCCGGTCGGCGAGGTCGTTGGCGGTCTTCGCGAGGCCCACCAGGCTGAGCTGGTCGGCGTGCTTGATGACCGGCACGATCAAGCCGCGCGATCCCATGTCGACCGCCATGCCAAGGTTGATGTCCTTCTTGTAGACGATGTTGGTGCCGTCCACGGCCGCGTTGAGCGACTTGTGAGCCTTGAGCGCCGTGGCCACCGCCTTGAAGATGAAGGGCATGTAGCTGAGCTTCGTGCCCTCCTTCTTGTAGAAGCCGTCCTTGACGCGGGCGCGGGCGCGGGCGACCTTCGAGAAGTCGATGTGGAAGACGGTCGTCACGTGGGCCGACGTGGCCTTCGAGTAGATCATGTGGGCCGCCGTGATCTGGCGGACCTTCGACATTGGCTCGATCTCGACGTTCTCGTTCGGCGTGTAGGCCGGCACGTGGAAGGTCCCAGCCGGCCGCGAGGCCGCCGGTGCCGGAGCCACGGCGGCAGGGGCCGGAGAAGCCGGCGCGGCAGCCGGGGCCGGAGCTGAAGGAGCTGCTGGGGCGGCGGGCGGAGCCGCGGGAGCCGCCTTGCGCTGCTCCAGGTACGCAGTAATGTCGTCCTTGGTCACACGGCCCTGGGCGCCGGTGCCCTCCACCTCTTCGAGGTTGACCCCTTCCTTGGCGGCGATGTTGCGCACCAGGGGGCTCGAGAACTTCTTGAGCCGGTCGTCGAGGCTCCCCTCTTCAGCCTTGTCCTCAGCCTTGGGAGCTGGAGCCGGCGCGGGAGCAGCGGCCTGCGGCGCGGGGGCAGGAGCTGGCGCCGCGGCGGGAGCCGGTTCCTCGCGGGCCGTCTCCTCGCGCTTGACCTCCTGCTCGGCCGCGGGAGAGGGTGCCTCGGCGGCAGCGGGGGCCGGGGCAGGCGCCGCCGCTTCGGCCGCGGGCTGCCCGCCCGCCTCGCCGATCGACGCCACCACCTGATTGACGGGGACGGTCTCCCCTTCCTGATTGCGGATCTCCAGCAGCGTACCCGCCGCCGGGCTGGGAATCTCCGCGTCGACCTTGTCGGTCGAAATCTCGAACAGGGGCTGATCGCGCTCCACCTTGTCTCCCACCTTCACCAGCCAGCGGGTGATGGTGCCTTCGGCGATCGACTCTCCCATCTGGGGCATCACGACTTCGGTTGCCATAAGCTAGCTCTCCCCTATCTCTCTCTTCCGGTTCTCTTCCGGTTGCAAGTCCAATCAGTAGGCGGACAACTCGCGCACCTTGGCGATCAGCTTGTCCACGTTCGGCAGATAGGCCTCCTCGAGCGTCGGGCTGTAGGGGACCGGGGTGTCCGGGCAGCAGAGCCGGTGAACCGGCCCGTCCAGCCATTCGAAAGCGTGCTGGCTGATCCGCGCCGCCACCTCGCCGGCGACGGAGCCGGTGATCTGCTCTTCCGTGAGGACGATCACCCGGCTGGTCTTGCGGACGGTGGCGAGGATCGCCTCCTGGTCGAGGGGCTTGAGGGTCCTGAGGTCGAGGACTTCGAGATCGATCCCCTCTGCCTCCAGGCGGCCGGCGGCCTCCAGCGCCACGTGCAGCATAGCACCGTAGGTAATGACCGACAGGTCGCGCCCCTCGCGCGCCAGCCGCGCCTTGCCGATCGGCACCAGGGCCGCATCCCCTCCCGGAAGCTCGTCCTTGAGCCGCCGGTACAGGTACTTGTGCTCGAAGTAGAGCACCGGGTTGGGATCGCGGATGGCCGAGCGCAGCAGTCCATAGGCGTCCGCCACGGTGCCCGGTGCCAGAATCTTCAGGCCCGGCGTGTGCTGGAAGTACGACTCGGGATTCTGGCTGTGGTACGCCGAGCCGTGGACGTTGCCGCCGGCCGGGCCGCGCACCACCAGCGGCACCTTCTGCCCCCATCGGTAGTGGTTGGGAGCGGCGAAGTTGATGATCTGGTTGAAGGCACAGGAGATGAAGTCGATGAACTGCATCTCCACCACCGGCAGCATCCCCATCATGGCGGCGCCGATGGCGCAGCCGATCATGGCGGACTCGCTGATCGGCGTGTCGACGATACGCACCGGCCCGAAGCGGTCGAGGAAGCCGGCGGTGACGCGGAAGGCGCCGCCGTAGGTGCCGATGTCCTGGCCGAGCATGAACACCCGCTCGTCCTGCTCCATCTCGTCCCACAGCGCCTGCCGGATGGCTTCCAGATAGGTAATTGTCTCGGGGGTCTCGGGGGTCTCGGGGGCCATCAGACCGTGCCCTCCTCATACACGCCTTCGAGCGCCCTCTCGGGCGGCGGCATGGGCGAGGCGAGGGCGAAGTCCACCTCCTCGTTGAGCTGGGCGTCGATCCTGGCCACGATCTCCTTGAGCTCGTCCTCCTTGGCGAGGCCGCCGCCGAGCAGGTGGCGCTCGAAGCGCTCGATCGGATCCTTCGGCCGCCACTCCTCGAACTGCTCCTTGGGCACGTAGCCCGCGTCGTCGTGCTCGGCGTGCCCCTTCATGCGAAAGGTCTTGGACTCGATCAGGGTGGGACCGCCGCCGGAGCGGGCCCGCTCGACCGCCCGCTTCGTCGCCTCGTAGACCGCCAGCACGTCGTTGCCATCCACGATCTCGCCCGGAATGCCGTAGGCCGCCGCCCGAGTGGCGATGTTCTTGATCCGCATCTGCCGCGAGGTGGGGGTCGAGTAGGCCCAGCCGTTGTGCTCGGCGATGAGGACGAAAGGCACGCCGAGCACCGCCGCGAGGTTCAGCCCCTCGTGGAAGTCGCCCGTCGAGGTGCCGCCGTCGCCGATGAAGGTCAGTGCCACGAGGTTCTTCCCCTGCATTCGGCCTGCCAGGGCGACGCCGGCCATCACCGGGATGACGGCGCCGAGCATGGAGATCGGCGCCACGAGGCCCCGCTTCAGGTCGCCGAAGTGGGTGTTGCCGTCCTTGCCGCCGGTGGGGCTGTCGCTTTTGGCCATGTACTGCATCATGACCTCCCGCGGCTTGACGCCCCGCACCAGCATGGCGCCCAGGTTGCGGATGAGCGGCCCCATCACGTCCTGCGGCGCGAGAGCATAGGCGCTGCCCACCGAGGTCGCCTCCTGGCCCCGGCTGGAATAGAGGCCGCCCACCACCTTGCCCTGGCGGTAGAGGTTGCCCAGCCGCTCCTCCACCATGCGGTTCAGCTTCATGTAGGAGTAAAGCTCGAGCTGGCGCTCCCGCGGCAGCTCGGTCTTCGCCAGCTTCTCGGCCGTCTCCGCCGTCTCCACCTTGGGATGAAGAGGTCCCCAGTCCTTGCCTGGTTTCGCCATGGATTTCCTTCTATGAATCGCCTCTAGATGTGAATCGCCGCGCCGTGGGCGGCGTGTGCCGCTTCCATCACCGCTTCGGAAAGGGTCGGGTGGGCATGCATGGTGCGCAGCAGCTCCTCATCCGTGCCCTCCAGCTGAAGGGCGACGCAGGCCTCCGCGATGAGATCGGTGGCGTGGACGCCGACGATGTGGACGCCGAGAACCTCGTCGTACTTCTTCTCGCGCACCACCTTCACGAAGCCTTCCGTCTTGCCGACGATACGCGCCTTGCCGAGCGCCGAGAAGGGGAACTTGCCCACCGCCACGTCGTAACCCCGTTCGCGGGCCTTGGCCTCGGTCAGGCCGACGCTGGCCACTTCCGGATCGCAGTAGGTGCAGGAGGGAACGCGGTCGTAGTTGAGCGGCTTCACCGGCAGCCCCGCCATGTGCTCGACCGCCAGGATGCCCTCGGCCGAGGCGACATGCGCCAGCCAGGGAGTGTTGATGACGTCGCCGATGGCGTAGATCGACGGCACGGCGGTCTGCATCAGCGGATTGACCTTGACGTAGCCGCGCTCCAGCTCGATGCCCAGAGCCTCCAGGCCGATGTTCTCGGTGACCGGCCGGCGGCCGATCGCCGAGAGCAGCAGCTCGGCCTCGACGACGTCCTTCTTACCCCCTTCGAGATGCAGGCGCACGCCCGTCTCCGTCCTCTCGACGCTCGACATCTTCGTCCCGGCCAGGACGTCGATCCCCCGCTTGCGCAGGGCGCGCTGGAGCTCGGCGGAGCAGTCCTCGTCCTCGATGGGGAGGATGCGCGGCAGCATCTCGATCAACGTCACCTTGGTGCCGAAGGAGGCGTAGACGGAGGCGAACTCGGTGCCCACGGCGCCCGCGCCCAGCACGGCCAGCGAGGCCGGAACCTTGCGCAGCTCCAGGATGTGGTCCGAGTTGAGAATGCGCTCGCCGTCCGCCGGGGCGATCGGGATGTCCCGCGGCACGGAGCCGGTGGCGATGATGACGTGCTTCGCGCCATAGGCAACCTTGCCATCCGCGCCCTCGACCTCCACTTCGTTCGGACCGGTGAGGCGGCCGAAGCCGCGCAGCACCGTCACCTTGTTCTTCTTGAACAGGTAGTCGATCCCCTTGGAGTTGGCGTCGACCACCTTCTGCTTGCGGTCCTGGGCCTTGTTGATGTCCAGCGCCGGCGCTCCCACGACGATGCCGAGGTCCTCGGCGTCGCGGATCTCATCCAGCACCTCGGCCGTGTGCAGCAGCGCCTTGGTGGGGATGCAGCCGCGCAGCGTGCAGGTGCCGCCCACCTTCGGGTCCTTCTCGACGACGGCCACCTTCATGCCGAGCTGCCCCGCCCGGATGCCGGCGACGTAGCCGCCAGGACCGCTGCCGATGATGATCAGATCGAACTCTTCTCGCGCCATCAGATCTCCGTATTTTGAATTTTCGATTTGGATTGGGAACAGAGGCTTCAGGCTGAGGCTTCGGCCGGACGCGCCCGATACCGGCCGGGCTTCTCCTCCACGATACGGGCGAAGGGGATGTCGGGATCGTGCTCGAAGACGCACAGCCAGTTTCCCGCGACCGCCCGGGGCAGCCAGAGCTTCTTGTTGTCGAGTGTCGTCAACGGATACAGGTCGTAGCTCATGATCCAGGGATAGGGGACGTGGGCGGTCATGGGCACCAGGTCGGCCCAGAACACCCCCTTCGCACCTTCTCCACCGTCCAGTAAAACGATGCACATGTCCGCGTTATGCCCGGACGTGCGCACCGCCTTGACGCCGGGGATCGGCTCGGCCTCGCCGCCGAACAGCTCGGCCACCCCGGCCTCGAAAAGCGGCTCCCAGTTGTCAGGGAAGTAGCTCGCGCGGTCCCGCTCGTTGGGCTGGCGGGCGTGCTCCACCTCCCCCCGCTGCAACCAGTAGCGGGCCTTCGGGAAGGTGGGAACGATCTTTCCCCCTGCTCCCGGGTGTTCCAGCCGCAGTGGTCGAAGTGAAGGTGGCTCAAGAGCACGTGGGTGACGTCCCCCAGCTCGTAACCGGCGCGGCGAATGGATTCCGGCAGCCGCGCGGCCTGCGGGTCCATGGCATACTGCTGCTCGAACTTGGCGTCGTGCTTGTCGCCGATGCCGGTGTCGATGAGCAGCAGGTCGTTGCCGCGGGCCACCAGCAGGCAGTTGGTGCCCATGCGAATGCGGTTCTCGTCGTTCGGCGGGCACGGCTTTTCCCATAGGACACGCGGCACGACGCCGAACATGGCGCCACCGTCCAAACGGAATTCGCCGTCGCTGACCCGGGTCAGCGTCAGGTTCCCCAGCTCCATCACGGGCAGAGTGTATCCGCGATCCGTCAAGGATGCGCGTGCTCCGCGTGTTCGCCGTGCTCCTCGTGCCCGTGCTCGTGCTCCGCCTGTTCCGCGAGGGCTTCCCCGAGACCGGCCTGCTGGACCATGGCCTGGTACTCCTGGGGGTTGAGCTTCGGCATCTTGTGCAGGAAGGCGACGAGGGCCCAGATCTCCTCGTCGCTGTGGGTGACGCCGAAACCCGGCATGCCGGTCATCTTGAGCCCGTTCTTGACGATCCAGAAGGCCTCTCGCGGATCGCCTCCCCCCGCCGGGCGGCGAGCTCCGGCGGAAAGGGGTTCAGGCCCTGGCCGATCTCGGAGATCTTGACCCCGGGCGCGCCGTGGCACGTCGTGCACATCTCGTGGTAGTGGACGAGGCCCGTCCGGATCATCTGCGCATCGTCCAGATTCGGCGGCTTGATCCCTTCCAGCCGGCGCTCGATGGAGCGGTCGCGCGTGGTTTCGAGAATGCCTTTGACGAGCCCGCTGTCGGGCGTGCTGGCGGCGACGTCATAAAGGCCGGAGTACATGAAGGCGACTCCTGCCAGGGCCAGCAGGACCAGCACGATCACCAAGCTGCGTATCGTTTTCATTTCACCTTCGTCCTCGCATAGAGTAAGCGGCGGTGTCCGATGCACGCTTAGAGCCCGATCATCTCACGGCGGCCAGCCCCTCTGCCAGCGGCGATCTGGCCCTGGTGCTCACCGGCGGCGGGGCCCGGGGGGCCTATCAGGTGGGCGTGCTGCGGTGTCTGGCCCGGAACTTCCCCAACCTGAGCTTCCCGATCCTCGCCGGCGTTTCCGCCGGCGCCATCAACGCCAGCTTTCTCGCCGCCCACCCAGGCACCCTCGTCGAGGCCACGGAGGAGTTGTACAGAATCTGGGCGCGCCTCGAAGTCGAGGACATCTTCCGCATCGACAGCATCTCCCTCGCCCGCCACTTCACCCGCTGGGCATCCCGTCTCGTCTCCGGCGGCATGAGCCTTCCCGAGGTGCGCGGCCTGGTGGACACCTGGCCCCTCCACGACACCATCCGGCACGCCTCCGCCACGGTGGACGGCGAGCTCATCGGCATTCAGCGCAATCTGGAGCGGGGCACTCTCAAAGCCCTTGCGCTGACCGCCCTCAACTACAGCACCGAGCAGACGGTGACCTGGGTACAGACCCGGGACATGCAGCCGTGGAGCCAGCCGAGGCATCGCAGCCTGCCCGCCCGCATCACCACCGAGCACGTCATGGCCTCCGCCGCCCTGCCGCTGTTCTTCCCGGCCGTACGCCTTGGTGACGACTGGTACGGCGACGGCGGCATTCGCCTTTCAACTCCGCTGGTCCCCGCGCTCCGCCTGGGAGCGACGCGCATCCTCGCCATCTCGCCTCACCACGAGCCCACCCAGGAAGAGGCCGACCGGCGAAAGAATCACGACTACCCGCCGCCCGCCCAGATCCTGAGCCAGCTCATGGACGCCGTGTTCCTCGACATCCTGGACGAGGACGTGCGCCGCCTGGAGAGCATCAACAAACTGGTGACGCGGCTGCCGGGCGAAAACGAGAACGGGCTGCGAGACGTGGCGATCCGGACCATCCGCCCCAGCCAGGCCCTGGGCCGGATCGCCTCCGCGTACGAGCCCTGTCTGCCCACGAGCTTCCGCTATCTCACCCGCAGCCTGGGCACGCGGGAAACGGACTCCTCGGACCTCCTGAGCTTTCTGATGTTCCAGCCGGACTTTCTCCAGCGCCTCCTCACCATGGGTGAGGAGGACGCCGAGGAGAGATTGGACGATCTGCGCGGCCTGCTCGCGCCGGATTGATTCCCTTCAGGCTCTTCAGGCCACCGTCACCTCGTCGCAGAGGAAGACGTCCTGAATGATGTGGAAGAGCTCGACGCCCTCCTTCATCGGGCGCTGGAAGGCCTTGCGGCCGGAGATCAGCCCCGCGCCGCCGGCCCGCTTGTTGATCACCGCCGTGCGCGCCGCATCCGCGAAGTCGTTCGCCCCCTTGGACTCGCCGCCGGAGTTGATCAGGCTGGCGCGCCCGGAGTAGCAGTTCACCACCTGCCAGCGGTTCCAGTCGATGGGGTTCTCGGTGACCAGCTCGCCGTAGACCTTGGGGCTCGTCTTGCCGAAGTTGACCGCCTTGTAGCCGCCGTTGAGGGTCGCCTGCTTCTGCTTGACGATGTCCGCCTGGATCGTCGCCGCCAGGTGGTTGGCCTGGCCGGTGAGGTCGGCCGACGTGTGATAGTCGACGCCGTCCTTCTTGAAGGCGTCGTTGCGGGTGTAGGCCCAGAGGACCGTCGCCAGGCCCAGCTCGTGGGCGTGGTGGAAGGCCTCGGAGATCTCCACGATCTCGCGGTCGGAGTCGTCGCTGCCAAAGTAGATGGTGGCGCCCACGGCCGCCGCGCCCATCTCCCAGGCCTGATCGACGTTGCCGAAGAGGATTTGCTGGAACTTGTTGGGATAGGTCAGCAGCTCGTTGTGGTTGATCTTGGCGATGAAGGGGATCTTGTGGGCGTACTTGCGGGCGAGCGCCCCCAGCACCCCGACGGTCGAAGCCACGGCGTTGCACCGCGCTTCGATCGCCAGCCTGACGATGTTCTCCGGATCGAAGTAGATGGGGTTCGGCGCGAAGGAAGCCGCCGCCGAGTGCTCCACCCCCTGGTCCACGGGCAGGATCGACAGGTAGCCCGTGTTGGCCAGCCGGCCCGAGCCGTAGAGCCGTTGCAGGTTCACCAGCACGGGCGGCTTGCGGTCCGAGAGCCCCCAGGCCTGGGAGACGTGATCGGGACCCGGCAGCATGATCTGGTCCTTGGGAATCCCCTTGCAGGTGAAGGAGAGAAGATTGTCCGCGTCGTTGCCGAGATACTCCACGATGCGGTCGATGGAACTGCCGGTTGTTGTAGCCAAGCTCTCCCCCCAGGGCGTCTTCCGAGTGCGCCCAAACCCGATTATCCTAGTCCAGGGTCCCCTTTCACGTCTACAGGTGCTCTCTCGGGGAAGGGGACCGGCAGCCGCGCTCGCCGCCCCTCGCCCCGGCCGCGTCCCCACCCCGGGGTTCGCGGGGTTCTCGTAGAGACGCCCCAGACCGTTTGCGTCACCCTGTGAAGGCCAACGACGTCGGGGCGTCTCCGGATCGGCGACAACGGTCCGGGCGACAAATCCGGCAGGCGGCAGAAGGATCGCGCCGGGCTCCAACCATCCACGCCGTCCATGCCCGCCAGCGAAGCGACTCCGGCCGGCAGCGACGAACCTCCGGCCGCGGGCCGCGGGCTTGCGGCCGGCAGCCGAGGGGCGTTCGCCAGAGCCCGCCTGCGTCTCACCGGCGCCGGTGAGACATTCGCCGACAGCGGTGAGACACAAACCGGCAGCGAAAACACACGAACCGCCAGGGAAGACACACCAACCGGAGCGGTGAGACACAAACCGGCGGCGGTGCGTCATTCGCCGCCAGCAGTGTTTCGTTCCTCTCGCCGGAGTGAGGCAAGGGGAGGTGACCCGCACCGGCAAACGAGGCAGCTACCACGGGATCGAAGATCCGCCCGAGGTCGTCTCGCTCGCGGAGGCCCTGGCTTCAGGGACCGCTATAGATTCCAGATCGTCTCTTTCTCGCGGAGTCACTTCTGTTAGGCTTGCTACAACCCGTTCGAAGGGAGGCCGTTCGATGCCGCTAACCTTGCCTAGCCCGGAGCAACTGCGGGCTTGTATCCGTACACTGCGCCAGCGCCGCCGCGAGGAGACACTTGGATTGTTCGCCACCCTCTTGATGGCGGGCGCGGCCTTGGTGGGCACGGATCAGCTCCCGCAAGAACTCAAACCGGTCCTCGCACGAACACACGCAGCCCTGGTCTTAGTGGTGACCGCGCTCGTCTTCTATGGCTGGCTCATCGTCCGCCTTTGGCGCCAAGCGCTGCCGCGCCAGCGCGACGTCGTCATCAGCCCGACGGCCCTCAAGGGTCCGCGTTCCTTCGGGCCGCAGGACGGGGAGCTCTTTTTGCACTTGGGACGCGACCGCGAGCTCAGCGAGCTCTTGGCGTGCGTCCTCGACGACCAGATCGGCTTGGTCGTCCTGATGGGCGAATCCGGAGCTGGCAAGACCTCCCTCCTGCGCTCCGGCCTGACCCATCTGCTTGAGCAGGTGCAGGTGCCGCCCATCCCTTGCCTCTATTGGGAGGCTCTGCCTACGCAACCCCAAGCTGGCTTCCTTCATGCGGTTGAGGAGAAGTTAAACGACCCCGTCGCTTTCACCTGGGCTTCCCTGGTCTCCCGGCTCGACGAGGCCCGGCGCGTCGTACTGCTCGATCAGTTCGAGCAGCTCGATCCCACCGTCGCTGATCACGCTCCCGTCTTCGATCTGCTTTGCCAGGTCGGCCTGCGCAAGCCGCCGTTTCGCACCACGTGGATTGTCAGCTTCCGGCGGGAATTCGACCCAGTCTGGCGCGACTTTGAGATCGCCCACCCGCAGATACGCAACCGCATGGTGTCGCTCAAGCGGTTTCCGCCCGATCGCGCCAAGGAAGTCTTAGCCACCCTCGCTGAGACCGTCGATCTCACCCTCGACGAGGCACTGGTCGACGACTTGGTCAGCGCCGCCGCCGACAAGACCGGTGTATCGCCTGTCGACCTCGGAATTGCCATCCTTGTCCTCGACGAGCTCGCCCGCTCGCAGCGCCGCTCCTCCCTGTCGCTCGCCGACTACCGCTTCGCCGGCGGCTCCCAATCCCTCCTAGCGAGCTATTTCCTCGACCGTCTGAGCGATCTCGCCGAGGAAGACCGCCAAGCTCTCCTCAAGGCCCTTCTTCTCCTTATCGATCTTCCCAACGACCAGCGCGTCGCCGAAGGGCGAAGCATCGCCGCCCTCGCCGCGGAGGCCTCACGCACGCTGCCGCGCATGACCTCCGATCTCGACAATCTCGTCGAAGCTCGCCTCCTTGAGAAGGTCGGCCCTGACCGCTATCGGCTGCAACACGAGCGCCTCATCGCGCCGCTACGCCAGCTCACGAGCCAGATCCTCGCCGAAGCCGACCGCGCGCGCCTGCTCCTCACCGATTCCTTGGGCCGCTGGCTGCGACATCCCCGGCCGAGCGGCCTGCTCGCGGGAGCCGATCTGCGCCTTATCCTCCAGCATCGGATCCCGCTCCTGGTCGGCCACGCCGAAGCCGCCGAGTTTGTGCGCCAAAGCCGGATTCGGCGCAGCTGGCGACGCGCGGCCACGGCCGCGGCCATCGGCCTCGCGCTCGTCGGTGTCTTCTACGCACAACACCGTTTGAGGATCGCCAAGGATCAGTCGCTTCTTCTCGGGTCAGGCCTCCCGCTCGATCTTGCGGACCACCAAGGCCAACTGCGAGGCCTCCACCTGAGCTCGACGAGCTTGAACAATCTTGCCTGGCTTCGCGCTCCTTTAACCGAGCTTGAGTTTTCAGCCCAGTCAATGCGCGAAATCCCGCCTCTCCCCTCCACCTTGGAGCGTCTCACGATCCATGGAGGGGACCCCACCTTATTGGACAACCTGCCAGGTTTACCCCGTCTGCAAGAGCTCAATTTGGAAGGCGGAATGTGGCTGAAGCAGCTGCCTTCGCTCCAGGATCGATTTCCCCGCTTGCGCAAGTTGACGTTCGACCTTGCTGGGGATGCACCTTCCAACGTTCTGGCACCACTCTCTTCGCTGACAGCGCTGGAAGACTTGACCGTAATCACTGGGGCCACAGCGTGGAGCGACATGTCTCTGCCCAGCCTTGGCCGGCTCAAGAAGCTGAAGCTGTTCGGGGTCATGGCGTTCTCGTTTCCACCGGGAGGCCTTCCTCGGCTGGAAGAGCTTGCCATCACCAAGGGAATGGATGTGTTCGAAGGCAACTCACTCAGTGGACTTCAGTGTCCCTCTGCGAAACAAGTCTCCCCGCGGCTTAAGGTGCTCGTCCTACATGCGAGACTGGACCGGCTTCCCGACCTGAGCTGCTTTTCTCGCCTTGAAGACGTGAGGCTCGGCCCTGGTGGTGTCTACCGAGAAAATGACGAGTCGCCCCGAGAGCAGGTCAGCTCGATATCCGCCCTGGTTCGCCCCCTTGTCACCGCATCCTTTTTTCCGTGCAAGCCCTCGCTCGATAGTGAGTTGCAAGGTCTGTCTCGCCTCACGGATTTGACGCTGCAAATCAACGACGCTTGCGGATCCCACACCCTCCCGCAAGGCCTCGAGCATCTCCGCCTGGAAATCAAGGGATCTACTCCCCCCAAGCTTCTTTGGGAGAACGTTTCCCGCCTTCCTCGTCTTCGCGAACTAAGCGTGGTCCAGGCAGGTGAGATGCGCGGCAGTGTGCTCTTCTCGACTCCAGGCCTCCCACATCTTAAGATCTTGACGCTAAATGCCGGTCTTGCTTCCCTCGTTTCCTTGAAGACCTATCCGGCGCTCGAGGAGTTGCATCTACTTTTCGTCGCCGTGGCGGGTGTCCCACTCTCCTTAAAAGGCTTGCCGGCTCTCCAAGAGCTTCGCGTTCTCGACGTGTTCGGAGAAGGCTTCCTGGATCTTCGCCAACTTCCTCGACTTCCTCGGCTCAAAATCCTTGGCTTGCGAGGAGATTCGGTCAAAAGCCTCGACGGCCTCCCTTCCACAGTGACGGATCTGTACCTCTAACCAGAAGTCTGAGGGCCTTGGGGGTGGTTTCCAAGTGGGGCTCTTCTCCCTAGTTCTTTCCCAGCGGTCCCCGGCCCATACTACGACGAGCTCGCCCGCTTCGGAGCTGCACAGGTGCGCCTTGGCGCACCTCGCCTGAGTTGGGCGAGGGGAGCTGCCCCCCGGCAGTCGAGGCAGCCACGGCAGTCGAGGCAGCCACAATTCCGGCAGAGGATTCCGACCAGGACATAGCATGCCCTCTTTCTCCCTTGGCATTGGGCCGCGGGGAGGCTGAAGCGCTGCGCCTCGGCGCCCTGAAACCGACGGCATGCCCCTTTTCTCCCTTGGCATTGGGTCGCGTGGGGATTAAGCGTTCGCGCCCCGGCGTCCGGAGGCGTAGGTCGGCCTCGACAGGAGCAATACATGGACCGCTGGCGGCGGTCCGTCTTCCCGAGGTCTATGTCGGTATGGCCGTCGTGTCCCGACGCCATGCCGGCCTTGCTCTTCTCTGGGTGGCCATCACCATCGTTCTGAATGCTCTGATCGTCCCTCTCTCGGTCTCCAGTCTCGAGGCCCTTCCCCTCTGGCAGATCCTTGCAGAGGATTGATGCGGATACCCTGGTACCGCAGACTCAGGCGCAAGGAGGCGGCGTGGAGATCGAGGCGGAGCGCCAGGGCCTGCGCGGCTACGCCGTCGCCTCGCGCCGGAGACCCCAAACGGCAGAGAGGATGTCAGCTCGGCCTTGATGGGAGTCTGTGACCTCTGGCAAGAGTCTCCAGACTTCTTGGAGGGCCGCGAGGGCCGGATCAGGCGCGTCCCGGGAGGCCAACACCAGAGCAAGCGCCAGGCAGGCCCGGACGGTGAGCCAGGGCCGGCGTTCCAGGTCCATTGAGTCTAGAGCCGCCGACAGGGCGATCCGTGAGGGGTCCTCCCGGCCCTGCTCCAACTCCAGCAATCCCACGAGTGCCCACGACGTGCCCTTCTCCTCCGTGACTCCCTTCTCCTGAGCTGCGCTCACCCCGAAACACCGCAGGGCAGGGTCAAGGCCGGCGCAGCCGCCGAGCGTAGCGAGGGTAGCCTTGACGCTCGGGTCTCGGGCGTCGGTACTCTGTCCGAGCGACGGATACTTCACTGGGACCCTTCAGGCGTCCACACAAAACCGCGAAGACCCACCCAGCTTTCCGCAGGCCGGCAGCTTCCACAGCCCGTCTCCCGTGAATTGTCTCTCATGGCTCTATGCCAATATTGGCTAGTTCAATGGCCTGTCTGGGTACGGTATCTCCGCTCAACCTGTGTGGTATAATTATCGGCATGAATCGCGGTTTCGGAACACTGGTCATGCGGCCTTCACCCCAGATGCGCCGCGAAAGCATCGCTGAGGTGAACTTTGGATGAAGCCAGTCTCCTCGAATTTTTCTTATCGGGAATTCCTCTCGCTGGAGCCGCGGGTGGTCTTGTTACATTTCTTCTTGCGATTCGCCAAGGACACTATCGTAACAACATGTATTTTAGGAAGCTCACCGTTGAGCTTTTTGGCGGGGCCATAACTGCTTCCTTCATTTCCCTTGTCCTTCGGTCAAAGCCTCTGTACGCATTGCTGGGAGCTTTCCTGGTAGGCATAGCGTGGGCAGGAATAATCCAGGTCCTCAGAGCGCGTATTACTTCGATCGTCACTGCGGCGATCGGCAAGGAGCTTGGAAGGTAAATGATGAGGATTAGAGGCCTTAACCTGCTCCATTATCTAGGTTTGACGAACCTCTCGGAGGAGGAAGTTACAGCTTACACCCGAGAACTTCCCCCTCTACGCTTTCACATGACCATACTTGAACTTGGGATAGTACTAGCAAGCATAACCATAGTCAGTGCGTTGATCGTGCCAAACTTCCTTGATAACCTTCAGAAGGCGAAACAAAAAAAGACTGTGGCCGATATACGGAACGTAGGGACAGCATATTTTTCTTGGATCACTGACCAGGTTGGGGCAGCGGCGGCTGGTCAGCAGCAGGTAGAAAGGGTGGACTGGCGAGAATTCCACCAGCAGTTGAAGTCGCCGCAGCTTTCCGAATTACTCAAGGATTACATCCAAACAGTCCCCGCTACGGATGGATGGCACCACGCCTACGATTACGATCGGAACGACGCTCTACAAAGAGGTAGTGTCTTCTTTGGTATTCGTAGTCCGGGGAGGAACGGTAAATTCGAGAGCGACGTCTACAATGTCGAAACCTTTAATCCTACTCAGTACGATGAGGATATAGTCTGGGTCGATGGTTTCTTCGTTCAGTGGCCAGGTCGATCAAGATAGCGGAATCCTGTTCACCGCGTCACAACTCATGTCCATAGTAACCTTGCTATGGAAAACTCATACGATCCCCGCCGGCAAGTTGATGCGCTTGGCTGGTGCGCAATACCGCTTCTAGCGCGGCTTGAAGATCCTGAAAGTAGGACTCGTTGCCCTTACTGCTTAGTTGCTTTTGGCTAGTGCGCACCACCGCTTCAAGTCTCGCGTGTCGCTTCCCAGCACTTCATGGAGATAAATTTCGGGACGGGTCGCCTGGGGAGCTGCCCAGGCCGTCCAGGATCAACAGGGTCCGCCGCTCGCGGACGAGCCGCGCCAGGGTGACTCCCTTCTCCCAGGCCGAACGGATCTCCTCTCCCCGATATCCGAACCACCAGAGAGCCTCGTTCACGAAGGACTCGCCCGACGCGCCGGTCGCGTCCGTTCCTTGGCTGTAGAACGACCAGGCGAAGACCCGCTCGGCGCCGCGCCAGCCTTCGGCCCGCAGATCCTCCAGCCAGGCGTTGACAAGCGAGGACTTGCCGACGCCTCCGAAGGCGACGAGGCTAAAGACGTTCGCGGCGGGGTGGTCCCAGGCGGCGGCCAGCTGGGCGCGTTCGGCTTCGCGGCCGACGAAGGTGGGGCCGGTGACGGGGAGGTGGGAGATGGAGAGCTCGGGTTCGGCTCTGGGAACCGGGAGACGCGAGGCCGGTTTCGCGCTCGGGTTCAGAAGGTCTCGGATCTCAAGGGCCAGAGCGGCGAGATCAGCATCGGGTTTCCGCCTCTGGGAGAGCGGTTTGCCGTCCTTGGGCCGGCACTGAATCTCCTCGATCCAGGACACAGCCTGCCAGGCGCAGGGTTGAACGATCAAAGGGATGATCCTAATTCCGTCTGACTCCCGGCGTCGGAGCAGGTAGGGGACCTCCGTTTCCAGGATGAATCGGGAATTCAGAGAGTCCGCCGAGATCAGGAGTACGGCTACGGACGCGCGTCCCATGGCAGCCTCAATCTTGGCGAACCAATCCTCTCCGGCGGCGATCTCGCGATCTTCCCAGACTTCGAGCACGCCCGCCGGTTCCAGAACTCGCAGGTGCTTGACGACGCGGTTCTTCCACGTCTCATCGACGTGACTGTAGGAGATGAAGACCGTGGGGCGATCCCCGGCGGGGGGCGCGGGCGTGGTTGGGGACATTGGTGAAGATTGTACTGGAGAGGGGGGTGCCCAGGAGCTTCTGCCGGCAGCGAAGCACCGCTCGCCGGAAGCGACGAACTTCCGGCCGGAAGCGGAGGACCTCCCGCCGCCAGCGGCGAGACCTTCGCCGGCAGAGACGAACCTCCGGCCGCGGGCCGCGGGCTTGCGGCCGGCAGCCGAGGGGCGTTCGCCGGAGCCCGCCTGCGTCTCACCGGCGCCGGTGAGACATTCGCCGGCAGTGGTGAGACACAAACTGGCAGTGAAAACACACGAACCGGCAGGGAAGACACACAAATCGGCAGCGGTGCATCACTCGCCGCCAGCGGCGAGACCTCCGCCGGCAGCGGCCAGGCGTTCGCCGGCACCGGCGAGTCGTTCAACGGCAGCGGCGGGACGTCCGCCGGTGGCGGCAGGCGGTTCGCCGGCAGCGGCGGGCCGTTCACCGGCGGCGGTGGCGTGTCTTGAGCCTCCGGTGGAAGCATTTTTTGCGGTTCAAGGACGCCCGCCGGCCCGAGCGGGAGCCCGCGAGGCGTCGGGGTGGAATCAGCGACATCGCCGCCCTCGGAGACGCCCCCATCGGGGGTTCCCCCCGAAACGGAGCGTCTCTACAGTACATCGGGGACGCCTTACGAGAACGCCGGCTGTTCTCCCTAGGGGCGGGGCGATGAGGGGCTGGTGCGAGGGCGCAGAGCTCCCGGGTGTTAGGATCTCCGGCGGTTTTTCCCATCTTCGAGGAGGCCCATGACCGACACGCTGAGAAGTCTCGCATTCGGCGCCCTCGCCACCCTGCTCGGCATCGCACCCGCGGGCTGCGCCAGCACTGCCCCGGCCGCTCCCGCTCTCAGCCCGGTGGCGAAAGCAGCTCCGGAGCCCGCGGCTCCCCCGGCTTCCACGCCGGCGGCACCGGCCAAGCCCGCCGAGGTCGCGTTCCCCTCCACTTACCAGCCTCTCGCCTCCCAGCCCGTCCTCATCACCAACGCCACGCTCCTCACCGCCACCGGCGACCGCATCGCGCGCGGCTCCATTCTGCTGCGCGACGGCAAGGTCGCCGCCGTGGGCGCGAGCCTCGACGCCCCCGCCGGCGCCACCGTCGTCGACGGCACCGGCAAGTGGGTGACGCCGGGAATCATCGATCCCCACTCCCACCTCGGCGTCTACGCCGCGCCGGGAGTCGAAGCCAACGCGGACGGCAACGAGGCCACCAGCCCGAATACGGCCGAGGTCTGGGCCGAGCACTCCGTTTGGCCCCAGGACCCGCAGTTTCCCCTGGCGCTCGCCGGCGGCGTGACCACCATGCAGATCCTCCCCGGCTCGGCCAACCTCTTCGGCGGCCGCGGCGTGACGGTGAAAAACGTGCCGGCCCGCAGCGTTTACGCCATGAAGTTCCCCGGCGCGCCCTACGGCCTGAAGATGGCTTGCGGCGAGAATCCCAAGAGCGTCTACGGCAGCAAGGGGCGCAGCCCCTCGACCCGCATGGGCAACGTCGCCGGCTACCGGACGGCCTGGATCAAGGCCCGCGAGTACATGGCGAAATGGGACAAGTACGAAGCCCAGAGGAAGGCTGGAAAGGAAGCGGACGAGCCCACCCGCGACCTGCAGCTCGAGACCCTGGCGGGCGTGCTGCGCGGCGAGATTCTGGTGCAAAACCATTGCTATCGCGCCGACGAGATGCTCACCATGATCGACGTCGCGAAGGAGTTCGGCTACAAGGTCACCGCTTTCCACCACGCCGTCGAGGCGTACAAGATCGCCGACGTGCTCGCCGCCAACGGCATCTGCGCCGACATGTGGGCCGACTGGTGGGGCTTCAAGATGGAGGCCTTCGACGGCATCCGCGAGAACATCGCGCTGGTCGAAAAGGCCGGCGCCTGCGCCATCGTCCACTCCGATTCGGCCGACGGCATCCAGCGCCTCAACCAGGAAGCGTCCAAAGCCATGGCCGCCGGCAACCACATGGGCATGCACCTCAAGGAGGAGGACGCCATCCGCTGGCTGACGATCAATCCCGCGAGGTCGCTGGGGATCGACAAGCAGACCGGGACCCTCGAAGCCGGCAAGATGGCCGACGTCGTCCTGTGGAGCGGCAATCCCTTCAGCGTCTACAGCCGCGCCGAAAAGGTTTATATCGACGGTGCGCTGATGTACGACCGCAACGATCCCGCTCGCCAGCCGGAGATGGACTTCGATCTGGGGCTCCGGGATGCAGGGGAGGGCCAGTGATGCGCCGTTCGGTCTGGATTTCTCTATTCATCCTGCCCCTTGTCCTGGCCGGCCCGGCCCTCGCCGAGCCTCCCGCGATTATCGCGATCGTCGCGATCACCGGCGCCACGATCCACACGGAAGGCCCGCGGGGAACGATTCAGAACGGCACCCTGGTGATCGAAGACGGCCGCATCCGAGCCGTCGGCGGCCCGGCGACGGCCGTGCCGGCGGGCGCCCGCCGCATCGACGCCCGCGGCAAGGTCGTCACCCCCGGCCTCTTCGACTCCCTCTCGACCCTGGGCGTCGTCGAGGTCGGCGCCGTCGAGGGCACGCGGGACGGGCGCGTCCAGGACGACCGCGTCACCGCCGCCTTCAGCGTCACCGACGCGATCAACCCGCGCTCGGTCCTCATTCCGGTCAACCGTATCGAAGGGCTGACCCGCGCGGTGGTCGCACCCGCACCCGGCAAGAGCCTCATCGCCGGTCAGGGCGCGATCATGACCCTCGGCGGCCCCGGCGACTTCCTCGTCCGCTCGTCCGTCGCCATGTTCGCCGTCTTCGGCGAGAGAGGGGCCGCCCTAGCCGGCGGATCGCGGGCGGCGGCGCTCCTCCGCCTCAAGGAGGCTTTCCAGGACGCCCTCGATTATGCCGCCAACCGCAAAGCGTTCGACGCCGGAGACCGGCGCTCCTACGCCCTCTCAAGGCTCGACCTGGAGGCATTATTGCCGGTGGTCAGGGGCCAGCTGCCGCTGGTGGTGGCCGTCCATCGGGCGAGCGACATCGAAACCATTCTTCGCTTCGGCAAGGAGTGGAAGCTCAAGCTGATCCTTTCCGGCGTCACCGAGGGGTGGAAGGTGGCGGATCAGATCGCCGCGGCCAAGGTACCGGTCCTCATCAATCCGATGAACGACCTGCCCAACAGCTTCGAAAGCCTGGGCTCGACCTTGGAGAACGCGGCGCGGCTCCATAAAGCGGGCGTCACCCTCGCCTTCATGACGGGTGACGCCCACAACGCCCACAACCTCAAGCAGGCCGCCGGCAACGCCGTCGCCAACGGCCTCCCCTGGGACGCCGCCCTCGAAGCCATCACCGCCGCGCCGGCCCGCATCTGGGGAATCGCCGATCATTACGGCACTCTCGAACCCGGAAAGGACGCCGACGTGGTGATCTGGAGCGGCGATCCCCTGGAGCTAACCACCTTCGCGGACGCCGTCTTCATCCGCGGCAAGGAAATGCCGATGAAAAGCCGGCAGACCGAGTTGCGCGACCGCTACAAGGATCTCGGGGGCTCGGTGCCTTTGGCTTACAGGAAGCCCTGAGAAGCCAGGGCCTTCAAGGACGAACACCCGTCCTTGAAGGTCCGTGCTCGTCCGTGACCGTCCGTGTGAGCCCCGGCCCCCACAACGCCCACAAGCTGTACGTCACCGCCCAAGCCCCCACCACATCCACCGTGTAGTGAAGATGCGAGAGCATCACGACCGTCACCGTCGCCCAGTGGCCCAGGGCGGCGGCGCGACGCAGCCACGGTGTCTCGCGGCGGCAGTAGAGCCAGAGGAGGAAGGTCGAGGAGACGTGGCCGGAGAAGAAGAGGTCTTTCGTCAGGTAGACCTGGGCGGCGTTTCCGAAGAGCGTTGCGAAGGGATTCACGAGGGCCAGCCAGGCGTGCAGGATCGCCGCTCCGTGAAGGCCGGCGTTGACGTCGGGTCCCGTGACTGGCCCCAGTCCGGTCAGGCCGACGCAGAGGCCCCGCGCCAGGCTCACGATTCCACCCAGATAGAGAAAGCTCAGAAAAGCCGGACGGTCCCGCCGCCAGAGCCAGAGCGCCACGGGGATGTAGCACAGCAGCCAGAGCCAGTAATTATGATCGGCGAGCCAGGAGATCCTCGGCAGCCGGTCGAGGACAAGATCCGGCAGCGACGGCGCCGGCCGGCCCTCGGTCAGCAGCGACAGGAGGAGCATCGCCGCGTGGCAAGCGTAGCGCCACGTCAGGGCCAGGGCGACGGCGGTCCACCCCGGCCCCCAGAGGAGCTTCGAGACCCTCGGCGTTGCAGCCGCCTCGCTCACTCCCGCCGCAACGCCACCAGGGGATCCACCAGCGCCGCGCGGCGGGCCGGGAGATAACAGGCCATGAATCCGACGAGGGACAACACCGCGAGGACGAAGGCGAAGATCGCAGGGTCCGTCGCCGTGACCCCGAAGAGCACGCTCGCCATGATCTTGCGCAGCGCCAGGGCTCCCGCGACGCCCAACGCCAGTCCGATCCCCACCAGCCACGCGCCCTGGGCCAGGACCATCGCCAACACCTCCCGCACCTGCGCTCCCAGCGCCATTCGCACCCCAATCTCCTGCGTCCTCTGCTCCACCATGTAGGCGAGAACGCCATAGATGCCGATCGCCGCCAGCGCCAGAGCCACCACGGCGAACACCAGCACCATGAAGGTGATGAAGCGCGGCTGCGCCATCGAGCCGTAGACCACGTCCGACAGCGGCCGCAGGCTCGCGACCGGCAGCGACGCATCGAGCTCACGGACCTGCCGGCGCACGTCGGTGGCGAGCCGCATGGGATCGCCCGCCGTCCGGATCACCAGGTACAGATCCCCCTCGCGTCCACCGAACGCCTCCTCGACCTGACCATGAGGAAGGTAGAGCTCGGTCCCGGTCTTGCGGTCGAGCCCCTGCTGCTTCACGTCGGCCACCACGCCGACGATGGTCAGCCATGGGCTCTTGTCTCCTCCCGCCCGCAGCCGCCGGCCCACCGGGCTCCTGCCAGGGTAGAACAGGTTGGCCAGAGTCCGGTTGACGATCACCACACCCTGCGTGCCATGGCCGTCCCGCGGCCCGAAGGTCCGCCCTTCAAGCACGGGGATGCGCATCGTCTTGAAGTAGTCGCCGGCCACGATCTGCCAGAAGTCCACGTTCTGGGGCGGAGCGTCCGGCGTCTTCGGCACACCCTCGAAATCAGTATCGTTGGCGTTCAGGTCGCGAACGGGCGGCATGCCGTCCATGGCGGCCACGGATTCGACACCCGGCAGAGCGCCCAGCCGGGTGAGGAGAGCCTGATAGAAATCCCGCACGTTGTGCGCCTCGGGATAGGTGGCCTTGGGCAGGGCGATCTCGCAGGAGAGAACGTTTTTCGGATCGAACCCGGGATTGACCTGAAGCAGCTTCCAGAAGCTGCGGATCATCAGGCCGCCGCCGATCACCAGCATGGCGGCCAAGGCCACTTCGATCACCACCAGCCCCCGGCGCAGCCGCTGGCGGCCGGCGCCCGCTGTCGTCCTCAGGCCACCTTCCTTGAGCGTGGCAAAGAAGCTGCTGGCGCGCGAGTGGAGGGCCGGCGCGAGGCCAAACAGCAGGCCGGTGACCACGGAGATTCCGAGCGTGAAGAGGAGAGTCCGCGAATCGAGCCCGATCTCGTCCACCCGCGGCAGGCTCTCCGCATTGGCGGCAACGATCGCCTTCACGCCTCCGTAGGCCAGCACCAAGCCCAGGACGCCGCCGATCAGCGACAGCAGCACGCTCTCGGTGAGGAACTGGCGCACCAGGCGCGAGCGGTCGGCCCCCAGGGCGGTGCGGATGGCGATCTCTTTCTGCCGCGCCTCGGCCCGCGCCAGCAGCAGGTTGGCGACGTTGACGCAACTGATGAGCAGCACCAGCCCCACCGCCCCCATCAGCATGCTGATCTTCGGCCGCACCGAGCCCACCAGGTCATCCTGCAGAGGCTGAATGACGAAGGGGTGCCGATCCAGGCCGGGCGTGTGCATCTTCTGCCCTTCCTGATGCCAGCGGGAAAGGAGGCCGTGCATCTCGCCGCGCGCCTGCTCCAGGGTAACCCCAGGCTTCAGCCGGCCCACGAGCCACAGATAGTGGTTGCCCCGGTTTCCCGGCTTGAGCGGGTCGAGCGCCAGGGGCACCCAGGCGTCCACGCGCTTGTCGCCGACGGTGAAGCCGGGGGGCATGACGCCGATCACCGTGCGGTCCTGGCTGTCCACCTGGATGCGCCGGCCCAGGATGCCGCGGTCGGCTCCGAAGGCCCGGCGCCACAGCGCGTCGCTGAGCACCACCACCTTCTCGACGTTGGGCAGATCCTCGGCGGGAGCATAGAAGTGACCCAGCTCCGGCCGCACGCCCAGTGCGCTGAGCAGCCCGGCCGAGGCCACGGCCGCCTGCACCCGCACCGGCTCGTCCCGGCCCGCCACGTTGGCGAAGGTGGAGCGATAGGCCCCCAAGTCCGAAAAGCTCCGGTTGCGCTCATGGTACTCCGTGAACTCGACGGGATCGACCCAGAAGTGATCGAAGCCCATGCTGGGAAACTGGCTGTAGACGATCGCCAGCCGGCCTGAGTCGGGATATGGCAGCGGCTTGAGCAGCACGGCATTGGCGACGCTGAAGATCGCCGCGTTGGCGCCGATTCCCAGAGCCAGGGTGAGGGCGGCGAGCAGCGTGAACCCCGGGCTGCGCAGCAGCAGCCGGCCGGCATAGTGGAGATCCTTGAGCAGAGATTTCATCGTCCTACCTCCCGTCAACGGTCCTCCCTAGTACGATGACTGAGGTAGTTGGTTTCAAACGGATCGCGATCCATTCAGGCGCGGCGGGACTTTCCCGCGCGTAATCGCTTCAACACCGAGTTGAAATCGTCCGGCGGCGGCTCCTCGAAGCGCACGACCTTCTCCGTCCGCGGATGGACGAAGCCGAGGACGGAAGCGTGCAGCATGGGCCGAGGTGCGGGAAGCAGGGGACCCGATCCCCGGCGCTCATAATCGCGGATGTAGACCGTCTCCCCCACCAGCGGATGCCCCGCCTCGGCGAGATGAATGCGGATCTGATGCTGGCGGCCCGTCTCGAGCTCGCAGGCCAGCAGGGTCGCCCCCGGCAGGCGCTCCAGGACTTGAACCCGGGTGATTGCCTCGCGGGCCTCCGCGGGCGCCTCCTCCTTCGCTCTCCGGAAGACGCCCCAGGAGCCCCGCAGGCCATCGCCGCGGTCCGCCACGAACATCGTCTCGTAGACCGCGTCCTCCGCCGTGCCGTGGGCGATGGCCAGATAGCGGCGGAGCACCGTGTGCTCGGCGAGCTGCTGCTGGAGATGCCGTTGCGCGGGAACGCTACGCGCGAAGACGACCAGCCCCGACGTCTCCTTGTCCAGCCGCTGCACGGTACGTAGTGTCGGGCTCGTCTCCCGGCCGCGAGCCGAGTCGATACGGCGCACGGCCACCCGGGCGAGCGCCACGAGCGTGTCGCGGTCGTCGCGGTCGAAGGGGACGGTGAGGATGCCGGCCGGCTTGCGCACCACCGCCACCTCGGCATCGAGATGGACCACCAGATCGGTGACGGCCGGCTCCCGGCGCGCCGAGCCGGACGTCTGGATCTCGACCCGCTCCCCCGCGCTCACCCGCCGCGCCGGATCGGGAGCCGGAACGCCGTCCACCCGTACCCGCCCCCCGGAGCACATCTCCTTCGCCTGGCTCCACGAGGTGCCGGGGATCATTTCGCGGACCACGGCGGCCAGCGTGGCGCCTGCCTGGGCGTCGGAGACGGTTTGGGAGTCTTCGGCTTTCACGCGGGGCAGTCTAGCGTAGACGCTCCCTGACACCGACGGCTCCTGGAACACCTTGGTTATGGGTGGCTCAAGACTCCCATAGACGGCGTGGACCGTCCTGCGGGCGGCGGGGCAGGGGCATCGGATGGATGGCTGAGCCTGCCGTTCAATGGTAATCTCCTGACAGGAGGGAAGAGCATGAGATATGTCGCCGAGCGCATTACCGTGGATCCCGAGCAGTGCGGCGGTCGCCCCTGCATTCGCGGGATGCGTATCCGAGTGAGCGATGTCCTCGACCTGCTGGCGAGCGGCTTGACCGCGGAGCAGATCCTTGAGGAGATGCCCGACCTTGAATCGGAAGACATCCAGGCCAGCCTCCGCTTCGCCAGTCAACGCCTCGACCACGCCGTCCTCGCCGCTTGATCCTCTGGGTCGACGCGCAACTCCCCATCTGGCTCCCTGGCTGAGCGAGCAGTTCGGCCTCGAAGCCTATTCCGTCGCCAGACTCAGCCTCCGGAACGCTAAAGACCTGGAAATTTTCCAGGCAGCCCGCGCTGTCAATGCGGTGGTTCTCACGAAGGATCAGGATTTCACATTTCTCCTCGAGACTCTCGGTCCTCCACCGCAAATCCTCTGGATCTCTTGCGGCAACACCTCCAATGTGCACCTAAAAGCCTTGCTTTCGCAGACCTTGCCTCAAGCTCTCAAGCTCATCGCGCGAGGAGACGCTCTCGTTGAGATTCGCGAGGCCTTCAGATCGTCGCGATAAGCAACTCGAAGGTGAGCGTCGATTGCATCGATTGTCATGCCATTCACCGGGTCAAAGATCCGCAAAAAGCGTGCAAGGACTGCCACTGACGGGAGGCGAGGCTCCCATAGAATGGGAGGGATGCAGCTCCTCCTCAGCGTCCTGCCCGACCGGCTGGCCATCTGCCGGCTGCCCGCTGACGCCCCAATCCCGGCGCCTCCGGCCGCCGGCGGATTGTGGAGCGTCACCCGCACGCAGGACGAGCTCTCCCTGGTTCTACCTCAAGAGGAAGCGCCAACGGAGGGCCGAATCGAGCCAGGCTGGCGCGCCCTCAAAGTCGCCGGCCCCCTCGACTTCAGCCTCACCGGCATCCTGGCCGCCCTCGCGACCCCCACTCGCCGAAGCGGGCATCAGCCTGTTCGCGGTCTCGACGTACGATACGGACTACGTGCTCGTCCGCGAGGCCGACCTGGAGAGGGCGCAGGCGGTCCTGCGGGCGGCGGGACATCGGGTGGATGCCTGAGGGGTGCATTCACGGTGCCTCCACTCCGCCATCGCCAAAGAGAGTGTAGCCTGCCCAATAGTATGGAGCTTTCCACTTCTCTTGCTTGGCAATCTCTACTTGAGCCGCTTGGAGGGCTACCGCGGGCGACCGTCCTTGCCGCAGGCTTCGATAGAAGCTCTCCATCAGAGCCGCCGAGGACGCGTCGTCCACAGCCCATAGGGTGGCCAAGACTGAGGGCGTGCCGGCGTAGAGGAAGGCCCGGCTGAAGTTGACGATATCGTCGCCTTCGGTCGGAGTCCCAAGGCCAGTTCCGCACCCTGATAGCACGACCAGATTGACGCCCCTAAGGTCGAGGTTGAAGACCTCGTAGACCTCTAGATGCCCGTCCTGTCCGTCCCCGGGCGCCAGCTCAATGCGGCTGAACAGGGGACGGGCTGCGTCGAAGGTCGCATGGGAAGAGATATGAATGACGTTCATCCCCTTGGAGAGGGAGCGGAAGGCGCTTTCACTCGCTTTGCCGCCGACGAGTGGCTCAGCCCCATAGAGTTTCGCCACGGTACGGGCCTCTTCGGCAGCCTGGGGCAACGAGCCTTCCGGATCGCCCAGGGCCAGTATACGTCCCTTGTTCGGGCTGCGCTTGCCGACCAGGAACGGCAGTACGCTTGCGCTCGGGATCAGAGTGATGCTGTACCGTTCGACAAGAGGGCGGAGTTGCTTGCCGAGCAGCGCGGAGAAAGGGACAGCATGCAAGGCACCATGCGGGACGATGATCAGCTTCTGGTGGTGAATGTGCTCTTCGAGCCGCGAGAAAAGATATACATAGAGTATTGTGGCCGGCGCCACTGCTGAGGAGCGGGCCCTGATCTGAGCGCGCAACAGATCGACTTCTCTCTCGATCTCCTGCTTCGGCAAAGAAAGCTTGATAAAATGATAGGAATCATGGTCAACGACCCAGGCCAAGCCCACATCATCCTCCACATAATACTCGATGAGAGTCGTGTCCTTCGGGAGCAGAGCCTGGACTTGAAGAAGAGATAATGGCTTGGGGTGAACCAAGGAGGCGTACTCGGGGTTTGTCTGCTCGAGACGAATCAAAAGAGCCTCGTACTGCCTTCGAGCCTGATCGACTTCAGCCGCCAGAGAATCAATGAGAGCGCGATTTTGAAGGACGAACGACTTTTCTCTCTCCTCTCGGATTCTTCTTTCAAGATCTTTCAGCTTGTACCGGACGCTGCTTTCCTCTGCGGCGATCCCGCGGTCTCCGCTCCCCGAAGGCTCGAGCCTTCGCCTGCCGATCTGCCATAGGAAGGCGCGTGCACGGGCCTGTTCGGCCACAGCGAATGCGTCTTTGTCTTCCCCCATCTGGCATAGCAGACGGATGAGCCGCCCGTAATTCCCTGCATAACCGCCAACAAGGCTTGCTATGATCTCGTCGGTTCGCGTCCTCTCCACGATCGATTCATCCAAAGCGAGCGCTTGTCGATAAGCCTCGACAGCTTCCTTCTTATGACCCAGAAGCTCCTCAGCAGCTCCCAACGCGGATAAAGTAGTCTGGCGGGTACGGAGATTCTTCGGCTCCTCCTCAATTTGGAGAGCCCTACGTAAGGAAATGCGAGGGTCCCCCGCATTCCCGAGCTTAAGAAGTGCCAAGCCGGACAACATCGCGACTTCAGCCTCGGTAGCACGGTCGCCGAGCTCTTGGCTCAAGGTCTGGGCGTGCGAAAGGACTGTTAAGGACTCATGCTGTTGATCAAGACCGAGCAACAGAATAGCTTGTAGCTTCAGGGCAGCCAACTCCACCCGCCGGTTTCCGATTTCATGGCCGATGGACAGCACCTGCTTGCAAAGCTTCATAGCCTCGGCAGACCGACCGAAACTAAAGAGGACTTGAGCCAAGTATTGACTGGACATTGCTTCCACAGACCGTTCGCCAATTTCCTTGGAAATCGTGAGAGCCCGGTCGAAACGCATCTGGGCCTCTTCCATGCGCCCGAGATCCGCATAGATGAGTCCGCTGTTGATCAACGTTACAGCTTCACCCTTGCGATCCCCTATATCCTTGCGTAGGCTGAGCGATTGTTCAAACTGAGCCAGTGCCCGATCATACTCACCCTCAGACAAGTCCAGAGCCGCAAGATTACTGAGCGCTACCGCTTCGCCACTTCGATTTCCGGTACGGCGACGGATTTCGAGGGCTTCCAGGTGGGCTTTTCTTGCTCCGGCGTAACGGCCCTGGCCATGTAAAAGAACCCCCATTCCGTCAAGCGCCGCGGGAAGATCGGCTTCGTCCCCCATCGACCTGAAAGCCTGGGCAGCTTTTTGAAAAAGAGACAGCGCCTCTGCCAACTTTCCCTGCGCGTTCAGAGTCGTCGCCCTGCTCGTACTTGCAATCCAGACCCCCGTCTGATTGCCTGCGGCTTGAAAGAGCGCTTCCGCCTGACTTGCCGCCGATAACGCAGCAACGTAGTCTCCCTTCGCTCGGTAAATGGACCCAAGCGTTTCGTAATCGGAGGCCCCAGGACTCAGTCGAATCGCCTCCTGGACCAGGGGCAATGCCTTGTCGAACTGTCCTTCGAGCTGCAAAATCTCGGCGAGGTTATGAAGGCAGCTGGCAATGTCTTTCGATGAACCGGCCTCTCTCCGCAGCCTTAGAGCCTCCTCAAAAAGGGCGGAAGCCTTGGGTAGCCGGCTGATCTTGAATTCCAGAAGCCCGAGGTGCTCGAGTCCTGGCGCCACGAGCTTCTTGTTCTTGACCAAACGGAACAAGGCTGGGGTCGCGTCTAGATACGGTATCGCTTCGTCCCGTCGACCCAGACCGACATAGCTTTCGGCCAGATAAAAATTCACCTCCGCCACTTGCTCGGGTGGAGGCTCCGGCCTCAATTTCTTGAAGATCGCGAGGCTAAGCTTGAGGGATCTGACAGCTTCGCCGAAGTGCTTTCTACCATTCTCCAGGAAGCCCACAAACATGAGGCATGTGGCTTCGCCGCCACGCTCGCCTAGATCCTTGTAGAGGATGGCGGCCCTACGGCTGCGGTCAATCGCCAATTCGAGATCGCCTTTTTCCTGAGCATTGACCGACTCGCGCTCGAGCAATAAGGCCCGTTGGAGCCGATCGTCCGCGTTACCTTGAGCAAAGGCAGCCAACGAAACGAACACGTGGAGGCTTAACAAGAGTGTAAGGCGCGTTGTCATCCCTTGGCCCTCGAATTCTAAATTCGGTAGAACGTTTCAGACCGGCAGCCGCTTTTTCCTCGCCGCCTCCAACCCCTGCTCCGCCGCCACGGCCTCCTCCTTCAAACCCAGCGAGGCATACAGAGCCCGCGCCTTCCTGAAGTGACTCTCGGCGTGCTCGAAGCTCCTTCTGACATACTCGACCCTTCCAAGCCCGAACTCGGCGGCGGCGGTTACCGCGGTTCCGGGCTTTCCGTCCAGGACTCCCTGATAGAGCCGCGCAGCGGGCCGGAGAAGGCCGATCTTGAGGAGGATGTCCCCGAGCGTCACTCTCACCTCCTGAGTGTCCCGAAGTGCGAGAGCTCTCCGGTACGAAGTGGCGGCGTCTGCGAATAGGCCTTCCTGAACGTAAGTGTCCGCGGCGAGGAGCTGGCGGCTTTGCTCGTCCAGCGGGAGGTTGCCCAGGCGCTCCAACTGGAGGCGGATCTCTTCGGCTTTATCCGGCGCCAGGCGATTGAGGCGACTGGGCTGGGCTTCCTCCCGAAGCGGCGCGGCGATGCCGCGGCGAGCGTGGATGGTGAGGAAAGAGATCGTCCCCGGCGGAAGCTCGGGCTCCTTGTCGGGATACGGTAGCTTGCAGACGGTGAGGTCTCCCCAGGTAACGGTGCAATCCACCGCGCTCGCGTCGAGCCTGATTTTGAAAGGCTTGGGTCCAGTCAAGTCGATCTCGTAATCGGTGGCTTCGCAAACCGGAGTCCACAGGATCGTGGGGCGCGCTTCGAGAACCGTCGTATTGCGCGGACTGAGGAGAATGGGCACGCCGAAATCCTCCTCGTCTCCGTTCCTGGTATCCCCTTCCAGGACGAGCGCGTTCTTGATGCCGCGTAGCCGTCCCGTCCCGGGTGAAAGCCGATAGTAGGTGCCCGGCGGCAGGGACTTGCCCGAGAGGCAGAGGTCCGCCGTGAGACGCTGATTCTTGCCGCCCTTGATTTCGACCCAACGGTCCGTGGAACAGACGAATCCAAGGCTGGCGCCCTCCGGCAGGTGGGCCTCGTCGCCGGCACGTATCACTTGAAAGTCCTGTGCCCGGCGCGGCACCGAGGGGCCGCCGCGAGTCGTTGGCTGAACGGCGCCTTCCATGATGGTCACGTTGCCTCGGGTTTGGGTGAGAAGGGCCGTGAGCTTCTCCTTCCCGGGCCCCGAAGCCGCCAAGGCAGCCGCGCCGGCGACCACGAGCAACATGAAGACAGTCAACCGTCGTGCCAGTTTCAAAGTCATCCTCCCTGAAAGATATTTTCGCAGCCCTGTTGTCGAGCCAGGAGCTTCGCGTCGCGTGCCCAGGGCGTCACCTCCGCAGCCGCCAGGTGGCTGAAATCCCGCAGATTCCGGCAGGCGAGGTCCCGATGTCCGGCCTCGGCATAGGCTTCGGCGAGCAGGTACGTGGGCTCCCAAAGATCCTGACGGCGTTCGCGGGCATAATAAATAAGGCCCTGCTCGAGATGCTGAGCCGCCTCGCCCGGATGTTTCTCGGCCAGGGCGGCGCGACCGAGGTTTTTCAGTAAGGGTCCCCGGGCCGGAGGACCCGTGGTGTGATCGCAGCGCAGACCGGCTTCGACCGCGCGGCGGGCTTCGGCAGGGTCGCCGAGGCTCAAATAGGCTCTGCCGAGATCGTTGAGAGCTGCTCCGTGGCAGGGCTCTAGCTGCCTGGCTCGGGTGAGCTTTGGGATCGCCTCTTCGTAGCGCCCCATCTCGATCAGGAGATTGCCGAGATCGTATTGATAGGCGGCTTCGCCAGGAGCCTTTTCGACCGCGGCTTCGGCATACCTCAGTGCCTCGTTGTAATGAGTCGCCAGCCTTTCGACGCCGGCGAGATTGGCGTCGACCGCGGCGTAGCCGCCGTCCAGCCGCAAGGCGGCCTCCAAGGTCGCGCGGGCCTCGTCCAGACGTCCTTCTTCAAGCAGGTGGGCTCCCTGATTATTGAGCTTCAGCGCCTTGTAGCTCTTGCGGAAGCCGAATCCGAAAAGGAGGATCGCAATCAGGATGGCCACCGAGACCCGCAGAGCGTTGGTGAGGGTCGATCGCCCTTGCGCCGGCACCGAGTCCTTGAAAAGGTTGCCCTCCTTGGCGAGAAGGAAGAGAACGGGGAGTTCCCATCCTCCATCTTCCCCGTCGCGACGCCGGATGGCCTGGCGCCCTTGCGTGATTGCCGTATCGACGGGGTCCCCATCGGCGAGGCTCTTGTAAAAGGTCTTGCTGAACGCAATGGCGGCAGGATCGGAGATCCAGGATTGCATGGCCACCACGGCGGGAACTCCTCCCAGCACCAGGGCGGAGGCGACTCCGGCAAAGGAATGAAGCGCATCTCCCGCAGCCATCCGGGCGCTCTGGCAGGCATTGAGAACGACCAGTTGCAGACCGGGATGTTGCTTGAGCTCGGTCGCCAGGTCCCGGCCCGTCACCGGCCACGTTTCCCCGTCTGGTGCTTCAAACAGGAGGGCACCCTCGCCCGTGCCCTCCTCAAAGGTTCCATGCCCCATGAAATGCAGGACTTGAAAGCGCCCTTTCTCCAGAACCCGATGGAGATCCTCAAAGTCCGGTTTCCGCAGAAACTCGATCTTCGCGTCCCATCTCCACCTCCAGGCGGCCTTCAAGTTGTGACGCTCTCGATCCAGATCCAGAGTGTCATGCCCCCGAGGCCGCGGAGCGACCGCGAGGATTCGGAGACGGTCTCCAACCAGAGAAGAGGGTGAAGACCTCGGCACCGCCAGGGAGCGGACGATCGGCGTCTTCAAACTCAGGCCGTAATAGTCGTCCGCCTCCGCCCGGTAGAGAAGCTCCCAGGGGAGAGCTTGCACCTGGCCTAGATCCGGACTGATGAAGAGCCTGATACGAAGCCCGCGGCCGGAAGCCACGAGCCCGCCGAGACTCTCGAAAAATAGATCCCGAACCACGCGAGCCTGGAACAGGGCCTGGAACAGCATGTCTCCGGTCGTGCGAGCCGACCGGGATGGGAGCCCCGCTTGGATCGCGACCGGGCGGATGTCCCGGGTGACGGTGGGCGCCGGCGATTCCTGAATCGAGGGATCAAGGCCGGTAAGCCCGAGGCGGCCTTCGCCCGAACCGGACGGCGACTGAACCGCGACTCCATAGCCGTCGTCCTGGCCAGGGAGAATCTGGATCACGAAGTCGTCGTACTCCATCGGGTGGGCCACGAGGTCTCAAGACACGGGACTTCGGCTCCTGGGTGAGCCCTCCATGTGATTTGAGAGCCACCGCACCCCTAGCGAGCCGGGCAAAGCCTTTCCCCACTTCCCCAACCGCCGCCATACACAGATTGACGAGATCTATACACGGGATCTCTCCAGAATACACGCTCGAGGCGTCTTTCTGTGTATAGAAGCCGCGGCCCGGCACTTTTACTGAGCTTTCCGCGTACAGAATCGCTGGGAAGGGCTTCCGGAGCGTCTCCCCTCTCGGGGATTACCGTCTCGACCCACTTCCTGGGCGTTCTATACACAGATTCGCGGCTTTCTAGTGTATAGAATCGACTTCCATACACAGAAAGAGGTGAGATTGGTGTATGGATGGGCTGGAGGAGTGGGGACTTGGCGTCCCCCCTGGCCGGCGGCGAGACACCGGCAAGTCCTTACCGGAGTGTAGCCGAGGGCTTCGAGGGCACCAGTCCGTTATAGTAGCGGCCCCGTCGCGCGACCTTCGCGGCGGCTTTCCCTGTCATGAACCGCATCGACCGACTCCGCGACGAGATCGCCGCCACGTTCCGCCTTGCGGTTCCGGTGGCGGGGGTGCAGCTGGGGATGATGCTGATGGGCGTCATCGACACGATGATGCTCGGGCATCTCTCCGCCGAGGCCCTGGCGGCCGGTGCGCTGGCCCATATCGTAACCTTCTGCGTGCTGGTGCTGGGCCAGGGAATCCTGGCGGCTCTCGATCCTCTCGTCTCCCAGGCTCATGGCGCCCGCGATGCCCGCGCCGTGGGCAACTACCTGCAACGCGGGCTGGTGATGGCGACGGTGCTGACGGTGCCGTTCAGCCTGTCCTTCTGGGACATGGCCTGGCTCTTCCGCCTGGCGGGCCAGCCGGAGGCCGTGATCCCCGCGGCGGCGGCCTATGCGCGGGCGACGATCTGGGGGAGCCTCCCCTTCTTCCTGTTTCTCGTGTTCCGCCAGACCCTCCAGGCCATGAGCGTCGTGCGGCCGGCCATGATCGCCATCATCCTGGGGAATCTGTCCAACGTGCTGTTCAACTACATGTTGATCTTCGGCCACTTCGGGGCTCCCAACCTCGGTGTGGCGGGATCGGCGTACTCGACGGCGATTGCCCGCTGGATCATGTTCCTCTACCTCTTCGCGGCGTCGCGACACACCCTCGCGGCCTACTGGCGGGGCTTCAATCGCGAGGCGTGGGCACTTCGCGGGCATCTGCTGATGCTGCGCATCGGTCTTCCCATCGGCCTGCACAACTCGGTCGAGCTGCTGATCTTCGCGCTGGTGGCGCTGCTGATTGGCCATATCGGGGTGCGGGAGCTCGGCGGGAATCAGATCGCGCTCAACCTGGCGAGCCTGTCGTTCATGGTGCCGCTCGGCATCTCCGGCGCCGCCGCCACCCGAGTCGGCAATGCCATCGGCCAGAGGACATGCCGGGCGCCCGCCTCGCCGCGGCGGCTTCGCTGGTGCTGGGAGCCGGCGTGATGCTCGTCTTCGCCGCTCTCTTCGCGACGTTCCCGGGATTCCTGGCGCACCTCTACACGCAGGACCCGGCGGTGATCGCCGTGGCCGCGGCCCTCCTCCCCATCGCCGCCGTGTTCCAGGTGTTCGACGGCACGCAGGTGGTGGGAGCCGGAGTCCTGCGCGGCTCGGCGGACACGACCTTCCCCGCCGGCATCGCCCTCGTGGGTTTCTGGCTCGTGGGCCTGCCCGCCGGCTGGGCGCTCGCCTTTCCGGGTGGCCTCGGACCGCGCGGCCTCTGGTGGGGCCTCACGATCGGGCTCTCGGCCGTCTCGTCGCTCTTCGTCGCGCGGATCGCCTTCCGCTTCCGCGGTACGATCCGCCGGGTGGGGCATCACCCGCCGGGCGGCGGCACCGGCGTTGCCGGCTTCTCTGGAATTTAGTCTGATGTCAGATACCCATGCTCTTCATCTCTCACGCGTCCGCCGACGATGTGTAAGACGGCCCGAAGGGTCGTGATTCCTGAGCCCAGGCCAACGGCCTGGGTAGGCGTGAACGTTCGAAGGTGCGGCCTGAAGGGCCGCGATACCGCTCGGGCACGGTTTCCTATCCGCGGATTGGCGCCTGCCGCGAAGGTCTACGGCGTCCAGCCGGCCGGCGCGGACGGCATCGTGCGCTCCCTCGCGGCCGGCGTGCCGACGCCTCCCGAAAAGGTGCAGACGGTGGCCGACGGCATCACGGCGCCGAAGCCGGGCGTCCGCAACTTCGAGATCATCCGTCGCTGGGCGACCGGCGTCTTCACCGTCCCCGACGAGGCGATCCTCGCCTCCATGGGCCTGATCGTCCGCCACCTGAAGGTGATCGTCGAACCGGCCGGCGCCACTGCCCTTTCGGGAGTCCTGGCGGACGATCGCTTCCGCGGCCAGCGGGTCGGCATCTTGCTCAGCGGCAGTAATACGGGGTGGAGCGAGTGCGCGAGAGCTCAACATAAGAGGGAAATACACATGATTAGGCCTGCGCTAGCTTTCGCCCTATCAACAACCGTCCTCGTGGCCGGATGCGTCACTCCACCGAGTACGCCGGAAAGCCATCACGGCCTCCCGGGCGATCACGCGGATTGAACTCAGCAATCGCGTGGACAAGACGGTTCTCGCCAATGTCTTTCACGTTGATCCACGTTTGGTCTCCACGATGAACCTGGAGGTGCTCGTTTCGATAATTTCGATTACACCTGATGCGCCCAAGGCTGGGGACCCGATAAAGGTTCAGTACGAGCTCATGAACCTCACACTGCGCGACCTCCCGGGCACTCTCTCAGGCAGCTTCCAAGGCCACCCGCTGCGCACAGCCAGCGGCACGCAGCCTGTGCAATTCAACTTTGCGGCCGGTGCAACGCTGTCCGGCGAACTCGATACGATCGCCACATCTATCGGCACCAATATTCTCTCTATACGTTTCGCCGACCAGAGCTCGTGCCATAGCGTGCCCAATCAATACGGCAACGCAGTCTCTGTATGCGCCAACGCATTCGGAGCCGGCGCAACGGCCGCCGTGACTGTTAGCTCGGATCCCGCCAAAATCGATGCAGACAACGACGGAATCCCGGACCAGATCGAGGATGCGCTCCTCGCTCGCTTCCGACCGTTCTATCGATTTTCGTACGACGGTGCCGAGGAGCCCGACAGACCCACCGACCCGATCTGGTACGTGAGACACTCCACACTGCTGACGGATGGCGACCAATCTTCCGCGCCCGCTGTCAGTGACCTCAGCAATCCCAATTCGATCTTCACCACAACTGCAAAATCCGGCTCGTCCTCCGTCGCGGCGGCACACTGCCGGGAGACCTACTTCTTGAACCCAGACGATCACTATCGGTCCGGGTTTTACGAGGGTGATGGCACCGATTGGCCGGGGGTCATCCAGCAGGGGAACATCGGACTGTTCGGTCACGTCAGTAGAGACCCGGATCTCGCCAACACCTTCCGCATCGAGTATTGGCAGTTCTACGGCTTCAACGACGCGAACGCGCCCAGCTGGTTCGGAGTGCTCCCTCCTGATCTGGCAGCACTCAAAGCCGCAGCCCAGATCGCAGACCACGAAGGTGACTGGGAAGGCATTACTGTTGTGGCAACCGTCGACCCCCAAACCGGGAACCCCACCGCAAGCGAAGTCATCCACTTCGTCCACGGTACTCCGATTCGTTTCTCCTCGATCGCGGTCGGCTCGAAAACCCAGATTCCTGGCAGCTCAGCGACGGGCGCACCGCCGTCCTGCGAATACATCTTGAGTGACATCGGCCCCGAATTCATCTTCCATGGGACACACTGGGACTCGACTTTCAACGACGGCCTCGAGGTGACCGACGGTGGTGATCTTGCCAAGATGCAGGATGCGGTTCTTGAGATGCTCTGCGCCACGCTCCCCAACCAATCCGAGTACGAATGTACCCATCCTGTCGTATATGTTGAATGGGGAACACACGCCTCGTGGCCGACCCCCAAATGGGGTTATTCGGGAGCTCCCAACCACAACGGAGCCGGAACCCACCGCTACCTCACCGCGCCGCCGCCAAACCTCGGTGAAGTCACAAAGCCAGACGCTCGGACCCCGTTCTCGGACGTAATCCTGTGTACGATGGTCACTGGGGTGCATTCAGTCACTTCAACTCGCCGCCCACGGGACCCGCACTCCATCACTCCTGGAACGGATCCACGGCGAGTGTCACCGACCCACAGCAATGTCTTGAGTAGGAAGCATCGGGCTTCGCGAGACGCTCGCTTGAGAGCGTGGCCCAAAATGGTTGACGACGACGCCTTGTCTCGAAGTCCAAGAGAAGCGTTCGACGCCGCTGCGGTAAGACGACGGGAGTTGGAGCGATGGCCGCGGCGACGTGGCCCTCATCACCCCGGCCCCCTTCTCCCAGCCTCCCCCCCCTGACAGGAGAAGAGGGAGCAAGGCAGAGGCGCAATTCCGCCCGTTTTGTTAGTCCCAGGATGCGGCACCTCCGCCCGGGCATAAATGCCAGGGCTATGAACAGCGCCCCCTGAAGGGGACTTAATCCGTCGGCCCTCTGACAGGGGCACCCACTGGGTGGCGATGATGGGTTTCACAGAACTCATGCGCCGATCCCCCCGTCCAGGGTTTCCCTTGGCGCGAAGCCGGATTCATCCGGCGCCTTAAAATAGCCCCGGCATTTATGCCCGGGCGGGGCTGACGCAACGACGACAAGAACGACGACAGTACGAATCGTCCACCGTGACCTCCCCCATGTAATGTAGAGACGCCCCGTTTCCGGGGGAACCCCGGATGGGGGCGTCTCCGAAGCGGCGACATCGGTTCAAACCGGAAGGGATCGTCCCGGCGGCACCAAGGCAAATCCAGGAGCCCTGTGCCCGCGGACAGTCTTCGAGGAGTCAGGTGGTATCGCCGCCTCGGAGACGCCCCCATCCGGGGTTCCCCCGGAAACGGGGCGTCTCTACATTATTGAGGGAGGCCGGCGGCGGTGGGGGCGTCTCAGCTAGAATCGGACGACCATGACCGAGATCGATCTTCCCGACCTCCCGGACCTCCTCGCCGCCCGCCGCGCGCTCGCGGGGGTCGTCGTACGCACTCCGGTGCTCCGTTCGGACGCCCTGGACGAGCTCAGCGGGGCCCGCCTTTTCTTCAAGCCCGAAGGGCTGCAGATCACCGGCTCGTTCAAGGTCCGTGGGGCCTTCAACCGCATCCGGACGCTCACTGCCGAGGAACTGGCTCCGGGACTGATCACGGTGAGCGCGGGCAACGCCGCTCTCGGCGCGGCTTGGGCGGCTCGCGCCATCGGAGCCAAGCTGGTCGTCGTGATGCCGGAGAACGCGGTTCCGGAGAAGCTCGCCGCCGTGGCTGCCATGGGTGGCCGGATCGAGAAGGACGGCATCACCAACGCCACCCTGGCCTTCGAGCGCCTGGCCCGGCTGCGCGAGGAGCACGGCTACACGCTCGTTCACCCCTTTGACGATCCATTCGTCATCGCCGGCGCCGGCACGGCCACCTGGGAGCTGCTGGAGGACGTTCCCAATCTCGACGCCCTCGCGATCCCCGCCTCCGGCGGCGGCCTCTTCTCCGGAGCCCTGCTGGCCGCCCGGGGTCTGGCCCCGTCCGCGAAGGTCTACGGCGTCCAGCCGGCCGGCGCGGACGGTATCGTGCGCTCGCTCGCGGCCGGCGTGCCGACGCCCCCTGAAAAGGTGCAGACGGTGGCCGACGGCCTCACGGCCCCGAAGCCGGGCGTCCGAAACTTCGAGATCATCCGGCGCTGGGCGACGGGCGTCTTCACCGTCCCTGACGAGGCGATCCTCGCCGCCATGGGCCTGATCGTCCGCCACCTGAAGGTGATCGTCGAGCCGGCGGGCGCCGCCGCCCTGGCCGGAGTCCTGGCGGACGAGCGCTTCCGCGGCCAGCGGGTCGGCGTCTTGCTGAGCGGCAGCAACACGGGGATGGAACGGGTTCGCGAAACGCTGGCTTGACGCGGAAATCTCTGCGTCTGTCCTTCAATACTCCCAGGTCTCGCGATCCGGCCATCCTGTGGATGGGATCCACCGAGATATTTCTCTATACTTGTATTGTAAATATCAGATTTATTGTCCGGTGTCGAAGCCTTGCCAATAGGGAACCATTTTGCCTGTATGATATAATTGTGTATTAAAAGCTTCGCTCCCATCCCTCTCGCGCAGACTGCGAAGAGAGAATGACAAAAGGAGAGATCGTCATGAGGGCATTGAAAAGTTTTTGTTTTCTGGCCGCGTTCGCACTTTTTGCGACGGCAGCGCAGCCAGCCTCCGCGGATGTATTGCCTTTGACCGACCGGCAGATGGTTCACGAATCCGCACACATCGTGGTGGCGGTAGTCGAGGGTTCCAAGGCACGCTGGAATCCACAGCACACTCTGATTTTCACGGACTACGCGCTGCGAATCGAAGACCGTCTCAAGGGCAATGCTCCGGAAAAGATCACCGTCTCCCTGCCCGGCGGCTCGCTGGATGGCGAGACTCATATGACCAGCCTGGACACGCCACTCGAGCGCGGCACCCGCTACCTTCTCTTTCTGGGAGACCTCGAGCATCCTACTCTGGAGCCCATCACCGGCGCATGGCAGGGCATCTTCAAGGAATCAGTTTCGGCGGACGGCAAGCGCTACGTCATCCCAGGCGACTCCTCCTCCCCCTTCTCGGCGAACGGCAGGCCCGTGGAGCTCAAGGATTTCGTGGCCGCCATCCGATCCCTCGTAGCCCGGGTCGAGGCCGCCCCAGAGCCTTCCGATACGCCAGCCAAGGCGGCGAAGGGAGTGGCACTGCCGGCCAAGGCCTATGATCCGCGAGCCACCTCTCCCAAGGGAAGCTCCATCGGCTCTCCCGCCGTAGAACCCGCGAACACGCCACCTCCCCCATGGACCAACCGGGAAGAGGCGGGTCAAGTCCTGAAGACAGGAGATGGCTCCGGCGTGCGTTCGACGTGGGACAACTACGTCTACCAGAACCGCCCCCCCGCCCCCATCGTCTTCAACAATTTTCAGAGAAGCTTCCCTTATGCCCCCCACGACCAGTACATGATGTCTTATTGGAACGTCTACGCTTCCGGTCTGTTCAAAGTCTATGTCAACCCGACCGGCACCTGGGCTTTCGGCAATGGCGTATTCGACCTCGCCGGTTTCCCAAGTGATGCACAGATGGTCCAGCAGTTTGGAGCAGCGTGGGGAAACGGAGTCCTTGGAGTCACCTACTTTCGGGTGCAGAATGGGGCGGTCGTCGAGGCGGATGTCGCGTTGAATCCTGCCTATCCATGGACGCTGGACGACGCCTTTGCCACGACACCTGGGCCGGTGCAGTCCTTCCACCACACCCTGCTCCATGAGCTTGGGCATACCTGGGGACTGAGGCATCCGTGGGAGACCCAGGACGTCTGGTGGGATTCGGTGATGAACTATGCGCCTCAAGAGTATCGCCTCGCCCGTCTGCTGGCCGATGACACCACGGCGGCACGGACGGCGTATCCGGGGATCACGATCCGCGACGGCGCCCTCAGCGCCTACTCGACCGCTGATCAGCCTGGCAACAATAACCCCGTCTACACTCCGATCTTCATCACGCCCAGCACGGTTCGCGCCGGCGGGCGTATCGCGGTGATCAATCCGATAGTCCTGGAGAACACGGGGACGGTGGCTCTCGCCAACCCCGTGGTCGAGGTCTATCTGGTTCCGCGGCGGCTCACCTTCACGGGTTCGAAGTTCCTCACCACGCTGCGCTACCGGTTCACCGCCACGCCCTACTCCGCCAACCGTCTCGGGGTCGGAACGCTGACGGTTCCGCGGTCCGTCCCCGCGGGCGTCTATTACCTGGCCTTCTTCCTCCGCGACGCGAAGGACGGCTATCAGAGCAATAACGGCGCATGGAGCAACAGCTACGTGACCCTCCAAGTGACGAGGTAAAGCCGCAACGGGTTCGTCCGTCGCCCGAGGTTGGTGCAGGAGAGCCTCGGGTGACGGAACCGGGAGACGTTGTGTAGGTTCAATGAGCCGTTGCGCGCACCCGATGAGACGCAGAGGAGGTGTGAGATCATCCGCCCCGCACGCTGAATTTCACGGGGGTCCACGGATGAGATTCAAGGATCACTTCTCCGGTCACGCTTCGGTCTACGCCTCGTTCCGGCCCAGCTATCCGGAAGCGTTGTTCGATTTCGTGGCGTCTCTCCCCGCCCGGCACGGTCTGGCGTGGGACTGTGCCACGGGCAACGGGCAGGCGGCCGGGGGACTCGCGGAGCGTTTCGAGCGCGTGATCGCGACGGATGGCTCCGCCGAACAGCTCGCCCTCGCCGTGCCCCATCCCAGGGTGGAGTACCGGCAGGCCCTGGCGGAGCAATCCGGCCTCGACTCCGCCTCGGTGGACCTGGTATCGGTGGCGACCGCCCTCCATTGGTTCGACTTCGAGGGCTTCTATGCCGAGGTGGAGCGGATTCTCGCTCCCGGCGGTGCGCTGGCGGCTTGGGCCTACAACCTGATCCGCGTCATTCCCGAGGTGGACGTGCTCACCGACCGGCTGGCGCGGCGGATCGTGGGTCCCTACTGGCCGCCCGAGCGGCGGTGGGTGGACGAGGACTACCGCACGCTCCCCTTCCCGTTCGCCGAGGTGCCGGTGCCGGAGCTGTGGATCGAGGAAGAGTGGGACTTCAGCCGCTTCCTCCCCTACTTCACCACGTGGTCCGCCACCGCCCGCTACAAAAAGGTCACCGGCAACGATCCCCTGGAGGAGATCGGCGACGAGATGGAGCGCGCCTGGGGTGATCCTTCCCAAGTGCGGACGGTCCGCTGGCCCGTCATGATGCGCGCCGGGTATGTCCGCGCCCGGTCCTGATCTTGGTATAGATTCCCTTCTATAGATGATCACGGCAATGATCAGCCGTAAAGGCGGGGTCGGCAAGACCACGACCGCCGTCAACCTGGCGGCCGCTTTGGCGGCGCAGGGCCTTCGCGTGCTCCTAGTGGATCTCGACAGCCAGGCGTCGGCCTCGCTCTCGCTGGGCGTGGACCGCTCGCGGCTCGCTCCCTCCTCGGCGGACGTGCTGCTTGCCGGCTTGCCGGCGGTACAGGCGGTGCGCACGACGTCGGTTGCCGGTCTGGACCTGATCACCGCCTCGGTGGACCTCATCCGCGCCGAGGCCGAGCTGGGAGCGTTCCGGGCCAAGGAGGGGCGCCTCAAGGCCGTGCTCGCCCCCATCGTCCGCGACTACGACTTCATCTTCCTCGACTGCCCGTCGTCGCTGTCGCTGCTGCCGGTCAACGCCGTGGTGGCGGCGGACGCCTTCATCGTGCCCGTGGTGCCGCAGTTCCTAGCGGTCACCGGGGTGCGCAACCTGATCTCCGCCGCCGAGCGCGCGGCCTTCGATCACGGCTCCCGCGTCCGCCCTCTGGGTCTGCTGCTCACCATGGTCGACTACCGCATCAAGAGCACCCGCCTCACGGTCGACGAGCTGAGGGGCGAGTACGGCAGCCTCGTCTTCGCCATGGAGATCCGGGTCAACACCCGGCTGGCCGAGGCTCCGGGCGCCGGGCAGACGATCTTTCAGTACGATGCCAAGGCCACGGGAGCCGCGGCCTATCAGCTCATGGCTGGAGAGTTCGTGATGCGGACGAAGCACGGCGCCGATCCCGCCGCGTGAAAGGCCTCAGGCCGCCGGCTCGACCAGCGTCTCCAGGAGGCTCTCGGCGGCGGTGGCGGTGAAGCGGCCCGCTTCGAACAGCCGGCGGAAGGCCGCCACCACCCGCGGGCAGAGCTGGGTGCCCGAGCCCGCGAAGATCTCGGCGGCAGCCCGCTCCAAAGGCAGCTCGGTGCGATAGGGGCGGCTGGTGGTCATGGCGTCGAAGGTGTCGGCGACGGCGATGATGCGGGCACCCAGCGGAATCTCAGGATCGGTCAGGCCGTCCGGATACCCCTGGCCGTCCAGGCGCTCGTGATGGCTGCGCACGCCGAGCAGAATCTGGGCGTTGGCGAGCGGCGTGACGATCTCGGCGCCCAGCACCGTGTGAAGCTTCATGATCTCCACCTCGTCGGCGTCGAGCGGCGCGGGCTTGCCGAGAATGCGGTCGGGCACGCCGATCTTGCCGATGTCGTGCAGGGTGGCCGCCAGCCAGAGGTCCCGCAGCTCCTCGGGACCGAGCCCCATCTCGCTTCCCAGCATCACCGAGTAGCTGACGACGCGGCGGACGTGGCCGCCCGTATAGGGGTCCCGCTTCTCCAGGGCCTCGGCGAGGACGGTCGCCATGGTCAGGTTCTGGCGGCGCTGCGCCGCGTAGAGGCGGGCGTTCTGCAGGGTGGGCGCGAGAATGGCCGCGAACTGGCGCATGCGCCCAAGGTCGCCCTCGGTGAAACGGTCGCGGTCCACCGGATTCAGGAGCTGAAGGACGCCGATCACCCGGCCTTGAGCGAGCAGCGGCACGGCCAGAATGGCCCGGGTCTGAAACGATCCTGAAGGATCGCCGTGCCAGCGCGGATCGGCGGTGACCTCGTTGACCACCTCGGCCTCGCCCGACAGGGCCACGCTGCCGACGATCCCCTCCCCCAGCGGCAGGCGCATGCCGCGGATCGCCCCCGCCGCCCGCCCACGGACGATACGGAAGAAAAGGTCCCGCCGCTCTTCGTCCAGCTCCCAGATGGAGCTGGTCTCCGCCTGGCAGAGGTGCTCGGCGTGCTGGAGGGCCAGCTCCAGCACGGTCGTCAGGTCGAGAGTGCCCGAGAGCTTGATGCCCACGTCGAGGAGCATCTCGCACTCGGCGAGCCGGCGGTCCGGCTCGATCGGCGCTCCGGAGGTCTGGGCTCCGGTCTCCTGAGCTCCGGTCTTCTGGGCGCCATAATTTGTCGCGATCATCTCCCTCCCCCCTTCTCCGGCCGGTCTCAGGCGCTCAGCGCCTCCAAATCGTGCAGCAGGTCCGCGACCGAGCGGTAGCGCTGCTCCGGGTCCTTCTTCAGACACTTCAGAATGGTGATTTCGAGAGCCGGCGGAATCTCATGCCAGCGGCTGCTGGGGGCTGCCGGCTCCTCGCGCAGGTGCTGCACCACCACCTCCATGGCGGTGGGACCGTCGAACGGCAGGACTCCCGTGAAGATCTCATAGAGCACGATGCCGCTCGAGTAGATGTCGGCCCGGGCATCGGCCTCCGCCCCTTGCAGAACCTCGGGCGCCAGGTACTGGGGCGTGCCGACGATGAAGCCGGCCTGGGTCTGCGCGGGGGCGAGCCGGTCGATGGGCCGGGCGATGCCGAAGTCCATGAGCTTGGCGTTGCCGGTGGGCTCCAGGATCAGGTTCTCGGGCTTGATGTCGCGGTGCAGCACCCCGACCGCGTGCGCGGCTCCAAGGCCCGCGCAGAGCTGCTTGGCCAGGCGCAGGCCCGCCGAGTAGGGCAGCCGGCTCGTCTGGTCCAGCATGTAGCGCAAGGTCACTCCGCGCACGTACTCCATGGAGATGTAGGGCACGCCGTCGATCTCGCCGAAGTCGTGGGTGCGCAGAACGTTGGGATGGGTGATCTTGCGCGCCAGCTTGATCTCGCTCTTCAGACGGTCGAGCTGGGTACGGTCCCCCCAGAGCTCCCGCCGCAACATCTTGAGGGCCACCAGGTCGTCGAGCTCGCGGTCGCGAGCCTTGTAGACGATCCCCATGCCGCCCGACCCGAGCACCGAAAGGATCTCGAAGCGCTGCCCCAGCAGGGCGCCGGGCGCGATGCCCGAAAGGGTCATCCGGGAGGGAGAGGTCAGGGTCTCGGTGCCGATCGCGCGCTCCAGAGTCAGCCGCGAGATCATCCGGCGGCTGACCACGAAGAGCGGCTGCGGGGAGATGACCCCACGCCGCGGCGCCAGCTTGAAGCCCGCCCGCTCGAACGCGTCCTGGACCTCCTCGTGCACCTCGCGCGACAGCAGGATCTCGCCGGGTGTGGCCTCGCGCAGCAGGCTCTCGAGCTGCTGTACCGGCAGGCCCACCAGCGCCCGCTCCGCCCGCTCGCCCCAGATCACCGCGCCGGTGACCGCGCGGCCTGAGGAGAGGGCCACCACCGGCGCCTCGACCTCCCCCGTAGCATCTTCTTCCTCCGGCACGTCCAGCACCTCGGCGGCCACCGCCAGGGCGCGGTAGCCCCGCCCATCCCCCTCGAAGCGAGCCACCACCCGGTGGCCGGAGACGGTCTCGACCTGGCCGCGGCGGCGGACGATGGCCGAGGTCACCCGTTCGAGGTCGCCGGTGAGGCTCTTCAGCGTGTCCTTCGGGCTGGCGCCGGCGCGCGCGTACTGGCGCAGCTCGACGCCCAGCAGCAGCACCTCCCGTGCCTGCGCGTCCCCCAGGAGCGCCCGCGCCGGCTGCGGCTCGGGAAGATTCTTGGAGAGCTCGGTGACGTAGTCCTCCATGTCCCGCTTCTCCCGCAGGTCGGCCAGCAGCTCCTGGAAGGCATTGGCGAGACGGCCGACCTCGTCGCGGCGGTCGGAGCCGATCTGCTGGTCATATTTCCCCTGACGGGCGGCCTCGGCGGCGGTGAGGAGCTGGCGCACGGGCTTGAGGGCGCGGCGGGCGAAGGCGAAAGAGAGGAACGGGGCGATCAGCACGGCGGCGAGACCCGCGCCCAGCAGAACGTTCTGAATCTGCTGGTAGACGGCGAGCTTCTGCTTCAGCGAGGCGAGGGCCACGGTGGCACCCACCGGCTTGCCGGCCGCGTCGCGCAACGGCGCCTCCAGGGCCAGCCAGGGCTCGCCGCCCAGCGCCACCTCAGCCTGTGGTACCGCCTTGCCGGAGCGCACGGCCTCCCCCATTCCCCGCGCGGCCTTGAGGCTGGCGGCGAGGCTCTTCGCCGTGGCCACCTGCAGGGTGGTGGCCACGATCCGCGGCCCCCGGGCGCCATTGGAGACGAAGGCGACGTCGGCGCCGCTGATCTCCCTCACCTGCCGCACGCCCTCGGCCTCATCGGTGATCTGGACGCCGGTCACCAGGTAGGCGACCGGGGTGAACTCCTTCTTCACCGGCACCGCCACCGCGTAATAAAGGTCGTCTCCCTCCTGCCAGATGCCTTCGGCCTCCAGATTGTCGGCGTGCAGAGCGGTGGCGATCAGCGCCCGCTTCGAGAGGTCCTGGCCGGTGGCCGGCTGGTCGGTGCGGGCGATGAGCCGGCCGTCAGGGTCGAGGACCATGGCGAGGTCGTACTTGAAGTCGTTCCCCTTCTCGTTGAGCAGGTCGAGGATGGAGCGGATGTCGCGGGAGCCGACGGCCTCGGAAACATAGGCCGCGAGATAGGGATCGGTCGCGAAGAGGCGCGCCATCAGGTGGAGCTGCTGATAGCGCTGGTCCTGAAAGGCCTTCTGGGCAGTGGCGCTGCTCTTCAGGGAATCGAGCACCGCGTCGCGGGCGATGGCGCGCAGCAGGATCGAGGTCACCGCCACCGCGCCGCCCACCAGCAGCGCGATGAGCAGCGAGGTGACCAGGAAGATCCGGGTCTCCAGCGACAGGCCGGACGGGCGGTCAGCGGTTGTCGTAGCGGTCACGTTGCGCCCGGAAGTAGGACTGTCCCTGTTTGTTCAAATGGGCCGGAATCAGAGGACGGACGATCTCGACGCCGATCTGGAGAGGCGTCTTCTGCGGCAGCTCCACCAGGGAGGTCCACAGGTCTCCCTGCTCGTGCCAGACCTTCAGCTTCCCGGGCCCCTTGGGCAGTCCGGTGAGGACGAAATCGCCCGCGGCATTGGGCGACGCCGAGTACGGAGTCTCGAGCACGAGGATATAGGCGACCATATCGTGGTGAACGTTGCAGAACACCCGCACGAGACCCGGCTCCTCGAACCGCTTCTCCTTGCCCGGACCCGCCCGGTAGAGGCCGAGGTCGAACTGATTAGGAGACGAAACGGAGAAGACGTTGTGAAGAATGGGATCCTGATTGGGGAAGCGCACCCGGCTGCCGCGCGGGATCACCAGCACCCGCGGCATCAGCTCCTTGCGCTTGGTGATCATCTCGAACGGCTCGGCCGCCGCCCGCACCGGCTGCGGGCTCGCCGGCTCGAAATAGACCACCGCCTGCCGCACGTCGCTCCCCCGGTCCGGACCCTTCCCTCCCTTGGCCAGCAGGTGGATGTGGCCGCGGAGCTCCTCGGCTGGGGTGGGGAGGGCGAGGAGGACGAGCATGGCCAGGGCAAGGAACGTCGCCGGAGGGCGAAGACCCTCATCTGGGGTGCCGTGTGATTCGCATCGCAACCCCTAGATCCTCCACCGCAGCGTGGCCAGGAGCTCGTTGTTCTCGTGCGTCGTGCCGTTGCCGAGGATGAAGCGGTTGAGGGCGTACTCGGCCGTGACGTCGACGCCGGGGAAGATGCCGAGCCGCAGGCCGGAATCGATCTTCGTCCAGTCCCAGGCGAAGCTCGGGGCCGGCGTCGGGGGGATGTTCTTGAAGCCGTTGTCGATCTTCGAGTAGCGCACGGCGGGCGCGATGAAGGTGAAGAGCTGCCGGCCGCCGATCGCCCACACCAACGGCAGGTCGATCTGCCAGGCCGCCTCGATCTCCATGCCCTTGCGGGGCAGGCCCGCGAGCTTCTGGTCCACGTACTGGCCGAAGACGGAGAAGCCGCCGAGATAGACCCAGACGTTGGCGCCGGCCTGCTTCTTCTTGTCGTTGGTGATGGGGAGGATACGACCGTCTCCCGGCCCGTTGAGCAGATCCAGGTCGCCGCCGTAGAACGAGCCGTCGCGCGGCACCGTCTTCGCCAGCTTCCTCTGATAGTCCCAAACCATCACGTCGAAGCCGTTCTTCCCCGCCTCGTCCCCCATGCGCCAGCCGACGGCGCCGCCGATCTCGGGGTCGGTGAAGCCGACGTCCTCGATCTTGGCGTCGTAGAGGATGTCGATTCCACTGTTAAACGTCGAGTGCGGAGCGGGCAATACCCTGGTGGGCGTGCCGTTGTCGCCGGCCAGGGCGTTGGGGTCGCGCAGGAAGACCGGATTGCCCTGCGTGGCCGAAAGCTTGACGTAAAAATGGCGTCCGAAGTTGAGCCCCAGCTCGCCGCCGACATCCTCGAAACGGTTGAATGCCGTCCCCACGATGCCGTAGCTCTCCAAGTGACGGTCGTTCTGCCGCTCCATCTTGGGAAACTTGCCCACCTTGAGGTAGACACCGCCGCGCTCCGGAAGGGTGGCCGGAGGGGGCTCGATGCCGAAGCGGATCCAGGCCTCGCGCACGTCGACGTTGCGGTCCGTCGAGGTGGGGTTGCGGTTGTAGAGATCGATGAAGTTGATGCGAGTGTGGGCCGTCAGGCCGTCCCCCCAGGCGGCGTCGATCAGCAGGCCGACGTTCGACAGCTCCAGATGGTTGCCCGGGTTGACCGTCTCCTCGAAGCCCGTGACCCCGGCCGGCGGGAAGGATATGGCGAAGCGCTTGTCCTCGCTGTGCCGGAAATTCATCTTGGTTTCCAGCCCGAAGGTCAGCTTCGGCTTCAGGCTGTCGCCGGCCTGCTCCGCTTCCGCGGCCGCCGGTGACGGGGTGGGAGGAGCCTCCTGGGCCGCCCGGAGAGCCGGTGCGCCCAGGCTCGCCATCAGCAGCACGGCACACAATCTCTCAACACGCTTTAGAAGCACCATCTGTGGACCTCCCCCCGATCAGACTACGAGCACTGCGGGTAGCTTAGATGCATGCCGCCCCGCAGTAAAGGGAGGAGCGCCCTGTCCCTTACGAGGCTTCAGGCAGCACCTTGACTTCTGAAAGCTGTTTGCAAGCCAGATGCTGGTGTGCGAGGCGTCAAGTCCGCGTCCTCAAGAGCCGTCTGGATATGGGACAATCGCAGTGCTCGCGCAAGAGCGCCAGCACTCTCTGGGAAGGAGACTCGGGTGATCTCGTCGGAAGAATTTCGCAAAGCGCTACGCCACTTCCCCGCCGGCGTCACGATCGTGACCGTCAAGGGCGGCGAACAGGTTCATGGCCTCACCGTCTCGGCCTTCGCCTCGGTGTCGGCCGAGCCGCCGCTGATCATGATCATCATCGAGAACCGCCACCACGCTCACACCCTGCTGGAGGTGCCCGAGGCGGTCTTCGGGGTGAACATCCTCGGCGAGGATCACTCCGAGCTGTCCAACCGCTTCGCCTGGGTGAAGGACGAGGACCGTTTCGCGAAGGGCGACTGGACCACGGCAACCACCGGCGCTCCGGTCCTGGTGGATGCCCTGGCCTGGCTCGACTGCCGCATCCACGCGCGCTACCCGGCCGGCTCCCACACGATCTATGTCGGCGAGGTGGTGGCGAGCTGCGTGCCGAAAGAGGAAGCCCCGCCCCTGGTCTACTGGAACCGCGGCTACCGCAAGCTGCACCTGTATGAAGAGGAGCCGAAGTAGCGGGGCGGGGGCTTTATATGCTCAGCGCCCGCCGCCGGGCCACGGCGAGGAGGTGGAAGCCCGCCCAGATCACGGCTCCCATGACGCCGCAGCCGTACCACAGCGCCTTCGGCCCCCAGGCCTGGTAGACCCAGGTGCCGATGAGCGGCGCCGCCACATAGGAGGATGCGAAGGTGAGGTTGAACACTCCCATGTAGCGGCCGAGGCTCCCCTCCCTCGCCCGGTCGGCCACCACGGCGCTGGCGATGGGAAACGCCAGCATCTCCCCCACCGTCCATACCGCCACCGTGAAGGCGGCGAACGGGAAGCTCGATCCCAGGGGCAGAAGGGCCAGGCCGGCGCACACGAAGAAGCTGCCCAGGCCGACCTTCTCGAGCGTATCGCCGCGGTCCGAGAGCTTGTGCAGCAGGACCATCTCGAAGACGACGATGATTAGCGTGTTGATGGCCAGCGTGAGGCCGATCCGCGCCTCGGAGAACCTGTAAAGGTCGCGCAGCGTGAGCGGGAACGTGCTGACGATCTGGAACACCACGGTCGCCAGCAGGAACATCAGCCCCATCATCGCCAGGAACTGGCTGTCCCGCCAGGGCGAGGAGCCAGCCGCGGCCTGCCGGTCGCGAGGCGTCCTCGGGCCCTCCGCCTGCGCGGGAACGAGCCAGAGCAGCCCCGTCGCCAGCAGGCAGGTGACGCCGTCGGCGACGAACAGCCAGCCATAGTCGTAGAGCGCCAGAAAGCCGCCGATCGAGGGCCCCAGGGTCATCCCCATGTTGATCGCCAGGCGTAACAGCCCGAAGCCACGCGCCCGGTCCAGCGGACCCGTCGCCACCGCCAGGGCGGCGAGGTTTGCCGGCCGGAACGCCTCCCCCACCAGGCCCAGGACGAAGATCATGGCCGTGATGGCGAGCCGGCCGCGCAACTGGCCGAGAACCAGGAAGCTCAAGCCGGTGAGAGCCAGGCTGACCTTCATCACCAGCACCGGCGAAACGCGGTCGCAGAGCCAGCCGCCCGTATACGACGCCAGCATGGCCGCGACGCCGTAGAGGGCCAGCACCTCACCGGCCTGCGTGGTGGTGAAGCCGCGTTTGGAGACGAGATACAGGGTCAGGAACGGCATCACCATCGTGCCGCTGCGGTTGACCAGCGACGCGACCGAGAGGAGCCAGACCGTGCGGCTCAACCCCGAGAACGCGTCGCGGTAGGTGGTGGCGATGGTGCGGAACAAGGGCGTGCTACTTCACCAGCAGCACCGGGCACCGCACCACGATCGCGATGCGGTAGCTCAGGGTTCCGAGACCGAGGGCGGGGTGGTCACGGTCCACCTTGTGGGACGAGAGGATCACCAGGTCCATCTCCTGGTCTTCGGCGTAGCGCACGATGGTTTCGGCCCGCTTGCCGATCAGCAGCTCCTGGCGCACGCCGACGCCGGCCGCCTTGAAACGTTCCTGAAGGGCGAAGAGCCGGGCCGTGGCCCGCGTCTCCAGACTGCGGTAGAAGTCCGCCATCTCACCTTCCTCGAGGTGCTCGATGGCTTCGATGACGTGCAGCAGCGTGACCTCGGAGCCGCCCTCGACCCGGCCTGCGATCTCCAGGGCTGTGCGCAGCGCGGGCTCGTTCTTATCGGTAAAGTCGACGGGGACCAGGATCTTTCGGAACATGACGCCCTCTCTCCTCTGTCGTGCTGATCGTCCCAGCCCTGCCACCACTGGCGGAGCCCGGCACCTCAAGCATACGTCGGATGGCCCCGAACCGGGGTGAGTGCGTTCTAGCCCAGGGCCTTCTTTCCCAACCGCGCCACCACGGCGGTCAGCTCCCCGGGATCGACGGGCTTGGCGAGATGGACCTGGAAACCCGCGGCGAGAGCGCGGCGGCGGTCTTCAGGGCTGGTGAAAGCGGTGACCGCCACGGCCGGCAGCTCCTCCGAGCTGCAGCCCAGGCCGCGGATGTCGCGGATCAGGTCGTAGCCGTCGCGCTCGGGCATGCCGATGTCGCTCACCAGGACATCCGGCTGGAAACGCTCGAGAGCTTCGAGCGCCGCCGCCGCCGAGGGCGCCGGCACCACGAAGGCGCCCCGCAGGGTCAAGAGCTCGGCGACAACGTCGAGAGTGTCAGGATCGTCATCCACCGCCAGCACGCGCAGGCCCTCTAGCGGACAGGAGGGAGAAACGGCAAGGCGGTCGTCGTAGGCCGAAACCACCTAGACCTCCCAGCCTGGCGAAGAGGGGAGGAGAGGGGCGTAAATCCGCGGATTCAAGCAAAACATCACAGGGCACTCCTTGTAAATTAAACCGCCTCCAGAGCAAAAAAGACCCTCGAACGAACGGTCTACAAGGTTCGTTCTCGGGATAAAAAGACTTCTGGGTGCCTCATTTCTCAATGTCGTGTTGCCCGGACTGAATTTGTCCGCGCCATTTGGGTAGAGGCTCAAGCAAAAAACGAGCCATTAGCGGCAGGGCCTTCGCGCCGCGGCTTCGCCGGCAAGGTTCAGATGGAGACCGAGCAGGAGATCAAGGATATCCAGGTCTCCGGCGATCTCGCCTACACGTGGTCCCACATCTCCGTCGCCATGACCTCTCCGGAGACCGGCGTCAGAACCGAACGGGCCGGCCACGTGCTGACCGTCTTCCGCAAGTCGCCCTCCGGCGCGTGGCTCCTCGCCCGCGACGCCAACCTCATGGTGAGCGGAAAGCCGGTTCCAGAGTGAGAGTCAACGGCGAGCGCCGGTGAAGCTCATCGCCAACCGGACCGGCGCCCCGTCTTGAACACCGCCCAAGCCATCAGGTATAATCTCAGCACTATCAAGGAGGCTCAGATGCTAAAGGTTGTCGCTTTTGCCGTCCTCTTGGTTCTGCCCTTTGCCCCTGCTCAGGCATCGTCCGGCGGCTGTGACTTCTGCAAGATCGCCATCGTTTGTCAGCCTGAGTGCATTGCGACCGCGGTTTGTCAAGGCGTCAGCCACTTTGGACAGCAGGGCCGCTATGAATGCAATGACAGCGGAGGATCCTGCAGCGTGGGGGGCGACTATTGTGCTTGGACGAGGCTGCAAGATGAGACCCCGGCGAGTCGGCTAGCCTTTGCGCCCATCAATATCTGCCCACAAAGCGGAACTTGATAACCGTCATGACCCGTTTCACTAGAGCCGCGTTTCTCCTCGCGCTCTTTCCTCAAGCAGTTGGAGCCCTTTTTTTCCAGGCTTCGGCTGGCTCGGGTGAGCACGCCAAGCCGGCCCGCGACTCTGGCAAAGTCCGAGCGCGGATCGCAGGCCCGGCCAGTGAGCAGGCACCGCGTGAGATCTCCTTACGGTTCAGCCTGGTACCGCAGACTAGAAATCGGCGCGAGCTAAAGAAGGAAAGTTTTGTTTCCTGCCCAGTTCGAGAAGGTGGCTTGTCTTGCGAAGTCCCTGCGGGCGTCTTCGACTTGCAGCTCAAGGGAGAGGGATTGATTCCCTTGTACAGGTGGGGAGTGGTGATCGAGAAAGGAAAAGCCTACAACCTCGGGAATCTCAGATTCCAACGGGGCGCCTCGGTGGCAGGATGGATCGTTCTGAAAAGCGGCGCGCTCTCTGGACGGAAGATCCGCGTCGAGCTTTCCCGCGGAGCTTCCGGGCTTCCGGGAACCCGGGAAGAGTATGACAGGCTGCTTAGCTTGAACCTGAAGACCGAGGCCAATGAACGGGGCTTCTTCCAGTTTTCCGGCGTCCCATCGGGCACCTACGTCATTACCGCCTCCGGCGAAGGTTTTGCTCCCGCACGGCGCGGATCGATCGTGGTTCGGGAAGGTCTTCAATCCGAGATCCTCGAGCCCCTGGAGTTAGGCAAGCCACTCGAGCTCGAGGTTCGACTCGAGCCTCCGCTCGATCCGTTTGGCAAGCCCTGGCAACTCCGGCTATTACAGTCCGAGGTGGCAGGCGAGTTGAAGGATGGTGTTTGGAACGGAGCAGCTTCCTCTGAGGGTCTCTGGCACCGCCCTGGTCTCGCTCCCGGCGGCTACCGCCTCCTGGTGCTGGGAGATGCCGACGAGAGGTGGGCGGCACGCGAGCTTCAGCTCGATTCCGGCCAAACCTCCGTGGACATCCAAATCCCCTTGGTTCCAGTGCGTGGCACCGTCACCCTTGGGAAAGAGCCCTTGGCGGCAACGATCTGGTTCGGCGGACGGCGAGGGGCACGGCGGATTCGCATGGACTCCGACGAGAAAGGGCGCTACGCAGGGCTGCTCCCGGAGGAAGGAACATGGCCTCTGGAAATCGCTGCTGCTGATCATCATCTTCGTCTGGCCCTCGATTCCGTCGAGGTGAAAGTTCCCTCCGGCAAGACGACCGCAACCCTGGACATCCGGGTGCCCGATACCCGCTTGGCTGGGGAGGTCGTGGACTCGTCGAATCACAGAGTCGCGGGTGCTCTGGTGAGCGTCTTTCGTTCCGGAACCAGCCAAGTGGAGACCAACGACAAGGGGGAGTTCGAGCTTCTCGGACTCAAGCCGGGTATCGCCGGAATTGAAGCGGACGACAACGGGAGAACCAGTGGAGCCGTCGAGGTCCGGATCGAAGAAGAGCATGAGACTCCGCGGCTGCATCTCATTTTGCAGAAGACCTTGAAGGTCAACGGTAGAGTCGTATCGAGCCGTGGCCCGGTGCCCGGAGCCGAGCTGACGGCCTTCCCCGCCCTCGATCAAGTCGGCCTTGCCACCGCGGTCTCCGCCGTTACGGGTCCGGACGGGCAATTTACGCTCGCTCTCAACGCCGGAACCACTCGAATCGACCTTCTGGTCCTTGCTCCGAGCTTCGCCCTTCGAATGCTTCCGATCCTCCTTCAGCCAGATCATCCCCTGGAGATCTCCGTCGAGCAGGACGGTGGCATGCTCGTCCTTGAATTGCCGGAGGATCACTCCACGTTTCCTCTTCTCGCTCATGCGGGAACGTTCACCATCCCCACGCTGCTGCAACGATGGGCTGTCCTCCAAGGATCGCGTGGCACCTCGGGGCGCTTGGTGTTGCCCAACGTCGAACCCGGCGCCTACAGCCTGTGCATCAAGGCCTCGGCGGAATTGCGACAGGGTAAGGAACCACCCGCCGACGGCCGTTGCGAGACCGGTATCCTGACCCCGCTTGGCGAGCTCAAGCTACGACTCCCCGCATCCCACTGACTCGCCGTCCGTTCCGGGCGGCCCCGGCCGCCTCTGATATACTCCCCTTACAATGACTCGCGTGAGCATTCGCCTCGACGGAAAACGATATGCGGTGGCAGTCGTGCTGTCACTCTTTTTGATCGGTCAACCCGGCGCGGCGCAACCGAAGCGGCTGCCGAAAAAGCCGCTCGATCCTCGAGCCGTTTATAGCGGCTATGTACGGATCCTCTGCCAGGAGGCCGATCTGGAGGAGGCCGTCCGTCGCATCAAGGTGATCCCAAAGATCGATCCGGCAATCGCGAAGTCCTACTCGCTGTCCAGAAAAGGCGATCAAGCCGGCGCTCTCGCCACGCTGGATGGAATTCCCAAGCCGATCGCCAGCGTACCTACGAGATTCCTCTACTGGGAGCTGCGGGGGTATATCCAAAAACGCCTTGGCGACCTTCCGGCTGCACGGCACAGCCTGCGAGAGCTTTTGACCCTCGGCGGCACGGATACGTCCCGCGTGGAGCTGCAAGCCTGGAGATTCCTCCGGGAGGTCGGCGAAAAGCCCTCCGCGGCGGAAGCAAACCGCGTCCTCGGAGTCGTGGTCCAGGTCAACACGGCCGGCCACGTGATGGCATTGGGCGGCTACGCGGACGGCAACTCACGGTTTGCCAACGACGACGGCGCCGTCCTCCTGGGCGATAAGTCCACGTATCCCGAGGAGATTCGGAACGCCGCCGAGTACCTCTCCCGAACGTCGGAGAAATTTCTCGTCCAATTGCCCCTCCAAGGCGATTGCTCGTCACCCGGCCCGGCGGAGGTGAAGCTCGCCTTGCTGACGCCGTCTGGAATTCACACAGGGACCGTTCTCTACGAGAGCGTCAAGAAGAACGACCATCCCCTCCACGGCCTCTGGACGGCCAGCAACCACTTGATCGAGCTGTCCTTGAACTATTATAAAAAACTGGCCGAGGAGCGGGCTCACCCCGAAAGGCTGCCGAGCGCCAAGCCTACGAGCCCGCGCAAGTCCGGTCCCCATCGATGAGCGCCCTCACGGAGACCCGATAACTCGGCAAAGCCGCGTGAAGCCGGGGATTTGCATCCCACCGGGTCGTTACGATATCGTTGTCTCCGGTTCCGAAACCAGCGAGCTAAGGCTGCCCACGATGCCTCGGGCAGCGGTTTAGCAGCATGTTTGACTTTGGGCGAGTTTGATGCCCTGGAGAGGATGAAAGAGACCATGAAGAAGCATCGGGAATTTCGTCGTTTTGCTTTGCTCGGACTTATCGTCGCCAGCCTATTGATCGGCACTCCGGCTTTCTTATCTGCCGGCGGTGCGCCTTCGAGCAATGATCGGCAGCGTGCGGCAGTGACGCACGAGTTCGAGAACCTGATTGGAGATCTCGCGGGCGCCGAGCATGAGGAGCCCGTTTTCACGGATCTGGGGGGAGGATTTTACTCCGTCTCCATGGCTCTTTCTCCAGCGCTCCGCCAGCGCTTCGAGGATGCCCTGCGCACGGAGGACCCGGCTGGGAAGGCACAAGCCCCAAGCTTGACCGTGATCTCCGTCGGACAGGCGACCGCGTTGCCGGACACCCCGATCACGACCAGCCATGGAGCACTCTCCGATACGACCTACCCGTACACCTATTGGGTCATCACACTGAACCTCGGGAACCAGACGGTTACGAAGACCACAACGTTCAAGCTCACCGGTCCCGGCCTGAAATTCAACCGGTCCGTCCCCGTGACCTATGGCGCCGGTGGCATCTGGGGGATCGGGTTCCGACCCGGTAGCGGCGTGGGCACGCCGGGCATTTACACGTTTCAAGGCCTCGTGAGCGGCGGCGGCTCGATCACGACGAAGTCCTTCGCGATCAACCCCTGACTCTGCGGCGGTTTCACCGCGGCCAGCGCGCGAGGGGCACCCGCGAGGTTTCCCTCGTCTACCCCGCCCGCCTCCACCTTACCGGCCCCAGCACGTCCGGACCCCATAGATGAGCACCATCACCGAGAAGGCACCGCAGACGAGACCCCAGAACCAGTACGGCAGGAAGAGGGCGGTCTGCATCCGCATGACGTCGGAGGGGAAGACGCCGCTCGGATTGCTGGCTCCCCGCGTGAAAAGATAGTCGGCGCGGGAGAAAACGCTCAGGGCGAGCTGCACTCCCAGGAAGACGACCACCCACTGCGCGCGCTCCGGCGCGAGGCGCCTGCCCGCGAACAGGCAGCCGGCCGCGACCACGCCGGCGAAGAAGAAGCCGAAGAGATTGCGGATCACCAGGATCTCGGCGAGGAGCAGGAAGATCCCCACTCCCACCAGGCAGGCCCGGGCCCCGCGGCCGGTCTTTCCCATCCTGAAACAGAGAGCCGCCGCCACGGCGGGCCCCACCAGCCCGCCGGCCAGGGTCAGGCCCTCGCGGATCCTGCCGAAGCCGGTGAGATCCATCTCGGAGACTCCGGCGCCGGTAATCCACATCTTGAGGCTCTGGAAGCTGCCGCCGAGAAGCAGAGCCGTGAGCCCATGGCCCATCTCATGGGCCAGTGTCGAGAGCAGGAGAAGCGGCCGGGCGAGAACCTGGCCATACGGAATTACATAGAGCGCCAGCGTGACGACGACGCTCACCAGGAGGAATTGCCGGGTGCGGCTCGCCGGCCGGGGATTGTCTTGCGCGATCATGGTTCAGCGCCGCTTCAGACGTCTACGCAGTCCGCTGAGGAAAGATTCCACCTCTTCGACTCCAGCCAGACGGCAGATCAACAAGTAGGTGACGCCATAGGTGCCGAGCACCACCACCGCTTTGAGGATGATCGGCAGCGGCGGCAGCAGCCACCAGACGACCGCCCCCGGCAGGGCCGCTCCGAGGGCGATGAGCACCATGCGGACGTCCTCGCGCCAGGGCAGCTCGAACTCCGGGAGCCTCCGCCGGAGCGCTCTGCGGAGCTGGTAGAGCTCCATCCAGGCGCCAAAGCCCGAGGCGAGCGACAATCCCACCGAGCCCAGGAACAGTGGCGCGCCGGGCAGCGGCCCCACCAGGGCGGACAGCGGCACCCGATCCAGCAGATACATCAGCGGCAGGGCCATGAGGACCGATGTGCCCACGCGCAGGGCCGCGATGCGGGCGGGCGACCGGGTATCGCCCAGAGCATAGAAAGTGTTTTGCAGCAGCCGCGACGTGGTGGTGGCGAGAATGCCCGTCGAGTAGCCGCAGAGCACCAGGTAGACGAGCCAGTTGGCTCCCGCGCCGAAAAGTCCGTGCCGATAGAGACCGATCACCAGATAGCCGAAAGCACAGTAGCCGATCACCGTCGGCACGTTCAGGAAAGCCACGTAACGCAGGGCGCGGCGAACGCGCTCCAGCATCGCCTCCTCCGCGCCTTCGGCCCGCAGGCGCGAGAGCTCCGGCAGCTCCGACGCCGCCACCGAGACTCCGAAGAGACTGATGGGCAGCAGATAGAACATCTGCGCGAAACGATCGGCCGAGGCCGCGCCCGTGAAGAGCAGGCTGGCGAGGAAGAGGTCGATGTAGCCGGCGAGCTGCACGACGCCGCGGCCGGCCACCGCCGGCCACCAGGCGGACAGGGCCGCGCGCACGCCGGGCACCCGGGTGGAGAAAGAGAACTGAAAGCCTTTGAGGACGCGCACCACGCCCGGCAGCTGGATCAGGAACTGTAACAACCCGCCGAGAACGCCGCCCCAGCAGACGGTCCTGAAAAGGTCGATCCGCAGCGCGGGATCCTTCAAGCCATGGCCTCCCCCCGGCAGATGCCGTTTGGCGAAGATCAGCACACCGATCATCGCCGCGTTCCACAGCACGGGCGCGAAGTACGGCAGGAAGAACTTCCGGTGGCTGTTGAGAATGGCGAGCGCCCACACCGACAGCACCAGGAAACCGGTCATGGGGAATAGCATGCGGACGCCGGTCACCGTAAGGTCGAAGCGGTTCACAGCCAGCGTCCCGGCCGCCACCGCGGCGGCGTCGCCGCGGAAGCCCGGCGCGAGGAGCACGACGATGGGCCGCGCCAGCACGTTGCCGAGCAGGGCGATGCCGGCCGCCATGGCGAACATCAGCCCGAAGATGGCACCCGCGAAACGGCCCGCTTCCTTTTCTTTTCCTTCCACGAGGAGCCGGCTGTAGATGGGAATGAAGGAAGCCGACAGGACGCCCTCCCCCAGCAGATTCTGGAGGACGTTGGGCACCCGAAAGGCCGCCGTCACGGCATCCTGAATGGGGCCGACGCCGAAGGAGTCGGCGAAAGCCCCTTCGCGGATGAGGCCCATCATCCGGCTGAGCAGGATGCCGGCGAAAACCATGACCGCCCCGCCGCGCGAGCGCGGCCGCTTCTCGGGAGCAGTCTTCGGAAGCGGCGCGGCCTCCTCCGTGGCGCCCAGATAATCTTCGGGCTCGCTCACTTCGGGAGATCGTTCCAGTTCAGCAGGACGTTCCAGACGAAGCGGAAATCCGCAAGATTCAGGTACCGGTGGAGCGGGTTGAAGGCGAAGAGGATCACTCTCCCCTTCCCCGCCGGCAGGTCGAGGATGGCCGGCTTGCCGTTGATCGCATCCTCGCCGCGCACGAAGCCGGAGAGCACCAGACGATTGTCCTGCGGCTTGCCCTTTTCCGCCGGCTTGCCTTCAGGCTTCGTGTCGAGATCCTCCACCTCGATGCCGCCCGCCTTCGCTTTTTCCTTTTTCTCGTCCTCCTCCTCCGGCTTCTTGGTGCCGAACTGCATCACCACCCGGCCGCGCTCGGACTTCGGCACGTCGTAGAGCGGCCCGTTGCCGCGGAAGACTTGGGTCAGCTCCTCATAGCCGTAGGTGATCGGATGCTCGGGGCGCAGCACCTTGGCCCGCAGCTCCGAGCCGGGGGAGTTGAGGCCGCCGGGAGTCACCCGCTCCGCGCCGCGCACGAGGCCCCCCTCGACCGCCAGGGTGCTCGAGCTCCCCAGGGCCACGAGCACGCCGCCGCCCTCCAGGAAGCGCTGGAGGTTGAGCATCCCCGCGAAGCCCATGCCGCCGGTGATGTCGTCCGACGCGTCGGGAATGCCCTGGCTGGGAAACTCCGGCGTCTGGCTGTACGGCAGGGGCGAAAACTTGGGATCGATGCCATGCACGAGCTCGTTGAGGCCGCCGCGGCTCTGCGGAAAAAGGATGACGTCGAAACGCTCGCCGAGGTTGCCGCGCTTCAGGTCGTCGTCGCCGATCGAGGTGTAGGGAACCTTGTCGCGGTCCAGCGTGTAGCGCGCCCAGCCGAAGTCCTGCGTGTTCACCCAGTTGTGCAGCACCGCGAGGCGTGGCAGGTCCACCACGTGCCGGCGCACGTCCGGCGGCGCGGCCACGGCGGTGAACGAGAGGCCCGTCTGCCGGGCCACGGACTCCACCGCATCCCGCGGACCTTCGACGATCCAGCTCCCCGGCGGGTAGGAGACACCGCCGGCCGTGAAAGCCGCCTCCGCCGCGTCCACCTGGGCTCCGGCGAGCATCACGCGGGCCGCGAGAAGCGAGGTCTGGCCGGTGTCGCGAAGCAGATAGACCGGCCCCGCTCCGGTCACTCCGCCGGCGGCCGTGACGTCGGCCGCCACCGGCTCCATGGCCGCGGCGAAAACCTTTCTGTCGGCGACCGATTCGCCCTGCACGCCATAGATCAACGGCCACGTCCACGCCACGTCGTCATAGGGCGGATTCGGCTCGTCGGCCGGGAACTTCTGCTCCTCGAGCAGGCTGACGGCGAGGTTGCGGTAGGGCTGGTCCATGCGCACCACGTAGCTGCCGGCCGGCCAGCTCTTCTCCCCCACCTTCAGCTCCGCCGTGAGGCGATGGACCTCGATGCGCTGTGCCCGGAGCTGGTTGACGAGATAGGCGAGCCGGCCCGGATCGCGCTGCGTGGGGGAAACACCCAGGCGTAGGGCGCCTCCGTCCGTCCCTTCTCCAGCGAGCGGTTGCCCTTGATCCAGAAGCTCTCCAGCAGCTCCTGCCGGTGGGCGGCGGCGTACTGCAGGGCTGAGAGCACGCCGGCTTCCATATAGTTGGTGTTGTCGCGGAAGGACCAGCGCAGCTTCTTCTTCGGCGGCGTGGGGCGGTACCACTGCACGTCGGTCACCGGCTTGCCCACGAAGCGCACATCCGAGAGGTCGCGGTCGAAAGTGCCGGGCGAGGCGTTGCCGAAGGTCTCGTAGAAGCGGGCCATGGAATTGTGATTGTTGGCCACGCCGTTGAGATAGCCCGGCCACCAGCCGTCCCAGAAGCCCCACGTCCAGACGCCGGTGAGGCCCTGCGCGGCGAGGGCACCGGCCTCGTGATAACCGAATTGAGTCCACTCGCTGATCGTCACCGGATCGATGGCGTGATTGTAGGGGCCATAGCCGGTCATGATGTACAGCAGGGGTAGCGACTCGTGGAGGTCGTGCATCGCCTGCGGATGGAAGTTGAAAAAGGTTTCGTTGACGGCGCGGCTCAGGGCCAGGGTGAGCTGCATGCCGTCGCGGTTGTTGTCGTGGAAGGCGTAATGCCCCCAGTAGGGCGGCGAGAGGATATCGCCCAGTTCCTCCCAGGACAGCTTGCGATTGCGGACGTTGCGGTAGTACCAGTCCACCATGCGATCGCGGCCGTCGACCTCCACCACGGGGGTGATGAGGACGATGGCGTTCCTGCGGATGGCCTGGATCTCCGGCTTCTCCGACACCGCCAACCGGTAGGCCAGCTCCATGAGCATCTCGGGGCTGCCCGTCTCGGCGGAATGAAGGCCGCCGGTGAGCCAGTAGAAGACCTTCCCCTGCGCGGCGAGCTGGCGGGCCTCGGCACGCGAGGTGCGGCGGGGATCGGCGAGGCGGGCGGTGACGTCCTTGTAGTGGTCGAGGTCCGCGAGGTTCTGGGCGTCGGAGACGAGGACGAGCGTGATCTCCCGTCCCTCCTCGCTGGTGCCGATCGTCACCACCTTCACCCGGTCGCTCGCCGCGGCGAGGCGGCGGAAGTAGCCATGCACGTCCGCCACGCGGGACAGCTCATCCGGCGCGCCCACGAGATGGCCGAGGACCTTGGCGGGAGAAGGCACCGTCGCCGAGTCCGGCACGTAGGCCACGGACTCCGGCAGGAACTCGGGAGCCGTCGTGTACTCCTTGATCTTCTCGACGCTCCCCGGCTCGGGCTGGTCCGGAGCCCAATCCGGCCCGGCCGCCTGGGCGGCAGGCATGGGCTCCTCATGAACGACGACCGGCGGAGCCGCCGGCGGGGCCGGAGGCGGCGCCTGGGAAGCCAGGGGGGAGAGTTCGAAGAGGGCTGCGATCAGACAGAGACTCAGGGGGTTCGCGGTGCGAGCGTTCAAATCCGTCCTCCTTGGAGACCGCCGGTACGATAGCGGTTCGCCGGAGCGGCGGCAAGGCGGCGGAATCTCCAGGCCTGGCCCGAGACCACGGCCGCCGCTCCCGACGGGAAACGGCGGCCTTATTGTTCATGGCCTGCTTCAGCAGGAAAAAGTCTTGGCCGGCGCCGGTCCGCAATGGGTCCAGCAGGTGCGCAGGGCGTTGTTGCAGTCGGTCAGGCAGGTGCCGGCGCGACCGCCGCAGTGGTTGACGCAGGTGTCGTGCTGGGTGTCGCAGTTGTTCCGGCAGGTGTCGTAGGCGTTAATGGCGACACAGTTGTGCGTCACGCCGCAGCAGGTGACGGTGCCGGTCGCGCTGGAGCAGGTACCGGTCGCCGTGGTACAGCTCAGCGTCGATCCCGCCGAGCACGTCGCGGTGCACGTCTGGGTCGCCGAGAGCATCGCCGGTCTCCCCCACACCGCCAGGAACACCACCGTCATCAGCCCAGCCATCACGAAAGCTCTCCTCATGCTGTCTCCTTTTCGGTAAGTGGCCGGACGGTCGTCGATCAGCCGCTGACTCCGGCCATACAGTCTGGTGCGGATCGAGGCTCCAGGAGAGACAGCAAGACTCGCCGGCCCCGGAGATCGAGGCCGGCGCACCTCTTCAGCTTCTGACACCCCGTACCATGTCGAGGATCGAGTCGAGGATGCCGCGGTGCTCGGGATGAGCCTGCGCGATCTGCGTCGTCTCTCCCTTGAGGATGTCGCCGAGGCCGCCCAGGATGCCGCCGCCATCGCCACCGGTGCCGGCGGAGCCGGGCGCCGGCAGTGGGCTCGGCTGCCCCTGCGCCTGCCGCTGGCGCGCCCGGTTGAGATAGCCAAGAACGAACGGCGCCAGGATCATCAGGAGGCGGGCAGCCTGTCCCGCGTTCAGCCCCGTCCGCTGGCCGACCTGGGAAGCGACCGCCGGCTGGTGATTGCCGAAGATGTGGCTGAGGATGCCGCCGCCATCCGAGCTCGCGCCCCCGCCGAGGAGACCGCCCAGGCCTCCGAAGTTGTCGATCACACTGCCGTCGTGATCGTCGAGGGCGGCGTCGAGCTGCTGGGCGCCGCCGGGCTCCTGGACGTTTTGATGGAGCCCGCCCAGGAGAGCGGTCAGCGCGGCGGGGACCGCCTGCCGCGTGGTCTCGGGGTCCGAGCCGAGCTGCTGGCTGAGCTGCGAGAGGGTGTTTTCGTCGAGATGCTGTTGGATGAGATCGAGAAGGGCCAAAGGTATCTCCTTTTTTGAGATCGAGGCGCCAGGCTTCGGCCCCTCCTGGTGATTCTCTTCTCTGTAGCAAGGGTCCTGCCACCCTCGGACACGAGGCTCGATCCACTCCCCGCCCCTCACTGCCTTCCGATTCGAGCAGCCTCCTCGCAGGCGTGTTGAAACCCGAGTGCACAGGACTTCTGGTAGAGATCCCCGGCGCGGTCGAGATCCTCGGGAATCCCTTTGCCGTTCTCGTAGAGAGTGCCGAGGTTGTAACAACCTTTGTCGTCGCCGTGATCGCAGGCGGTGCCGTAAAAGAAACGCGCCTGCTCCACGTCCTGAGGAATGCCGTCGCCGTTTTCGAACAGGACGCCCAGGTTCACGCAGGCCTGGAAGTACCAGGCGGCGCAGGCGCCCCGGTAGAGCTCCGCCGCGCGTTGCGGATCTTTCGGCAGGACATCGCCCTGCTCATAGCCGATGGCCAGGTTGTAGCAGGCCCGCGGCAGCTTCAGCTTGCAGGCGCGGTCGTAGAGCGCCAGCTCCTTGGCCAGGTCTTTCGGCACGCCCTCGCCGCGGTCGTAGAGAGCGCCGAGATTGGAGCAACCCAGAGGCTCGTCGCCGTCGCAGGCGCGCTCAAAGAGAGTGGCCGCCTGGCTTGCATCCTTGGGCACCTCCGTGCCCTCAAGGAAAAGGAGACCCAACTGGTTGCAGGAGATCGCATCGTGCCCATCGCAGGCCTGGCGGTATAGGGCTACCGCGCGGTCGACGTCGCGCTCGAGGCCGGTGCCCTTCAGGAAGGCTCCAGCCAGGTTGTAGCAGCCCATCATGCTGCCGCCGTCGCAACCCTGGCGGTGGAGCTCGGCGGCCCGGGGCTCGTCCTTCGGGACGCCATCGCCGCCGGCGAGCATGGCGCCCAGTTGGGAGCAGCCGCCGGCGGAGCCGTTTTCGCAGGCCCGGCCGAACAGCCCGGCGGCCCGGGGCTTGTCCATCGGCACTCCCCGCCCATTACGCAGGAAGATCGCCAGGTCGTTGCAGCCGAGAGGATCTCCGGCGCTGCAATCATCCCCCTCGCAGGCGCGGCGATAGAGCTCCGCGGCCCGGGCGTCGTCCTTCAGGCCTCCCCAGCCGTTGTCGAAATAGAAGCCGAGGTTCGTGCAAGCGCGGAAGCTTCCGGATTCACAACCTTGCGTCAGAGCCTCGCGGGCGCGGGCATAGTCCTTCTCCACTCCACGGCCGTCGCCGTACATGACGCCGGTGTTGTAGCACCCCTCGGGGTCGCCGCCCTCGCAGGCCCGCACATAGAACGGTGTGGCCTTGGCGTCGTCCCGCGGCACCCCGCGGCCGGTGGCGTACTGGGTCGCATAGGAGGTACACGCCTCGGCATCGCCGTGCTGACAGGCCTGCTCGAACAGGCGCAGAGCGCGGGTCTCGTCCCGCCCCACGCCCCGGCCTCCGAGATAGGCGCTGCCGAGCGACGAACAGCCCACGGCGGCGCCGCCCTCGCAGGCCCTCGTATAGAGCGCCGCCGCGGCCTCCGCGCTCTCCGGGCTCTTCCCCAGCAGCGTATGGACCGCGCCGAGCGACTGGCAACCCTTGGAGTCCCCGGTGTCGCAGGATGCCTTGAAGAGCTGGGCCGTGTTCGCGAGCGACAGGACGACCTCCATCCCGGCCTGGGCACGCAGCACCGAGAGGGTGACCTTCGTGCCCGCGGAGCGTTCCGAAACCGCCTTGAGGAACGCGCACGCCGTCTCCACCGGGGTGCCGTCGACCTTCTGGATCAGATCGCCCGGCGCCAGCCGGGCCCGGTCCGCGGGTCCCTGGCGGAGAACCTCGTGCAGGAGTGCCCCGTGCGCCTCGGGCGGAAGACCGAGGCCGCGCAGGGCGCGGGCCGACACGTCCACCACCTGGCCCCCGATCGTGGGCGGAGCCCCGGCGATCTCAGCCGCCGGAGCCTCGGACATCTCTGGAGGCGCGGCAGCCTGGGGTCCGGCTGTCGCGCAGCCGAGCGAGAGGAGAAGAACGACGCTTGAGACGATTCGCGGCATTGTCATAGGACCTCGAATGGAGACGCTTGAAGCTGCAGTGTAGCTTGAGCGGGTGAGGGGAATCCCGCTTTCAGAGCGTTCGTTGCATTGCCGCAACGACCGCAACAAGGATCTGCGGCTGGTCGGCACCCAGGAACCACTCCAGTCCAACAACCGTCCCAACGACGCCTTTGAGCGTAAGGCGCACACGCTTGCGCTGACGAGGCAGCCCTACACGGCCGTCCAGCGCGTGGACGATCAGTGGTATTACCGGCGCTCGGTACCTCTCAGCAACTTCAGGGCGGAGTGCTCACACTGCCACGCCAATCTCCCCACCGGGCCCACGCCGGACTGGGTGGGAGCGCTCATGCTCAGGGTGCCGATCGAGTAGCGTGCCTGGATCCACGAGCGGGGTGTGCGCCTCCCCGGAGGAGAGTCTCCCCGGGGAGGCCGCGGGCACCCAGCCCCCGGAACCCTCCGCGACTGGGTGCATTTTCTAGTGCTACACGAGGTCCCTCAGCTCCGGCTCTTGGTTGGGAAGTTGGGCTGAGTCGCCTGTTTCAGGCCGCTGCTGAAGTGTTTGTAATCCCAGGCTACACTATCGCCCGGCGATAACGTATAGGCACCAAATCCAACCGACGGCATCTGCCCGTTAACGAAGTAGATCCAATAGTAGCCATTGCCGCCCTGGTTGCTGGTGACCCCGTCGATCGAAGTGAGATAGGCGCTCTGGCCACTGCCCTCCGCGGTATAGGTCACGGATGGGTTGCAGCCATTCTGCGCTTCGTCCATCAAGCCTTGGACCGTGGTCACCTGCGGGACAATAGGCAGGTAATCGCAGGCTTGCCAAGCTGGATTATGGAACTCCCCGCCCCAATCGACGAATAGGTTTGCCGTGTCAGCCATCGTGATCTCCTTCTTAGGGTTAGCCGATTCCTTTCGCGCTCTGAGCCTTCCAAGGCTAGTCAATATTCTAAATTCCGTCAATCACATTGTTGATCCCGCATAAGCGAATGCCTCCGCGAAGCCGGCCACTCGCCGCCCGCGCCCGGAACCGCCGCCGCAAGCCGTTTGGAGCTCTTCTAACCCACTGTAAAGGAATGACTTACAGATGGTTTTAAGATGAGGGCACGTTTTTACGATTTATAGGGTATTCCCAGAAAACTTCGCTTCGTACCTCACGCCCGGACCCTCATCTCCATCACCTGCCGCGCCGTCCGATATCGGACCGATGCGATACGCGACCGTCGAGACCGTTACCTTCTCCGCCATCCCCTGTTGTGCGCACCTGTCGCCGGAGACCTATCGGGCACGCATCGCCGCTCTGGTCGAGACGATCGAGTCCGACGCCGCCCGCGAAAGAGAGCGCACTGGCGCCTCCGTGCTCGGCGTCAAGGCAATTCTCACACGCGATCCGCTATACCGCCCCTCTACCCTCGCCCGGTCACCGGCACCGTGCGTCCACGCCGCCACCAAAACTGCACGAAAGGCGTTCTACGAAATCTACGCCGCCTTCGTCAGCGCCTTCCGGGAAGCCTCCGAAAGGCTCCGCAGGGGAGACCGCGATGCGCCCTTTCCGCTGGGGTGCTTTCCGCCCGCCCTGCCCTTCGTCGCTGGATAACGACTTAAGCGCTCTTTGACACCTCACCGCCCGTCTGAGGGCCAGATTCGCGAGCCGGAGGCTCGTGTAGGGGGAAGGTGTGCCTGGGCCGAGCCAGCGATGTCCTTCCCCGAGGTTGCCAGCGTGCGGCCAGCCGCGGTCAGGCTCCCGAGTTGGGCATACCGGGAAGGCTTCCCAAAAGATCCCTTCCCAAAAGACCCTGGCTCCTGTTCTGCTGGCCGAGCCCGCGAAGTCCTCCCGAGAGTTGTCAGCCTGGAATTTGCCACCATCAGACTCCCCCAGTAGGGCGGACTGGGGGAGGCCTCCAAAAAGACACTGGCTCCTGTTCTGTTCTGGCTAGAGTCTAACCGATCGGTTACAAGAGACACTGGAACCTGTTCTGGTTGTATTGATTGGAACCGCCGCGCCCCAAGCCGGCTCAGACTGATACCCTCCTAGTAGTCTGTCAGTCTAGGAATGATGGGTAGAGCCTCCGCAGCTTGATCCGGGCATCGGCGGTGGTGAATTTCCAGTTGGCACCGATCTTGGCCTGGTTGCGTTGGCTTTCCCAGGCCGCGATCTCCTGCTCTAGAAGCTCGGCAGTGGCAATCCGGCGATCCAGGCACTGACGCTGCAGGATGCTAAATTCGCCCTCGGCCATGTTCAGCCAGCTGCCATGCTTGGGGGTGTAGTGGATCTCTAACCGGCTCAGCAGCCGCAGGGCCTCCGCAGGGGCAAACGTCTCGTACAGCGAGGCGCCGGAGTGGGTGTTGAGGTTATCCATGATCAGAACCACCCGCTTGGCCTCCGGGTACTGCTGGTCGAGAAGGTCTTTGATAAACCGTGCAAAATCCTGGCGGGTTCGCTGCTGCGTGACCTCGACGTGACGCCAGCCTGCCAGGGGCTCAAAGGCCGCAAACAAAGTCGCCACGCCGTTGCGGCGATACTCAAAATCGTAGCGCTCGACCGCACCGGGTCCCCCGGCGATCGGCAGTCGGACCTCTTCGTGCAGTTGCTTTGTGCTCTCATCCATGCAGACCACCGGCTGGGAAGGGTCATAGGGGCGCCCATAGACCTCCAGGACATCTTCCATCCGGCAGACAAACTCGGCGTTGTGCTCGGCTGGGATGCACCAGCACTCCTTCAGGTGGGGCTTAATCTCGTTTTTTTTAGCACGCTACGGACGGTCTCATGAGAAATCGACTCCACATACTCCAAAACCACCATCCGATCGGCCAGCAGGCGCAGAGTCCAGCGAGCGTGCCCTTCAGGAGCCGGGCTACAGGCCAGCGCCAATAGACGAGCCTCCTGCGCCCCGTCGAGACGACAGCGAGCGGGTCGCCGCGCTTTGCGATGATGGGTCACCGCCTCGAGTCCTTCCTCTACGAAGCGCTTCCTCACCCGAGCCACGGTGGCGAGACTCACGTCCAGGGCGGTGCAGATCTGCTCATCGGTCCAGCCCGGCCCTGCCAGAGCAGAATCAGCCTTCAAGAGAATACGGCCATGCGTCTGCCGTTTGGCGCTTGTACGTCCCGTAGAAATCAGCTTTTCTAGGCTCGCTCGCTCATCTGGGCTCAGAGTGACCACATAGCTCTTCTGCATTCTTGGGACCTCCTGAAGGAAATTGTATCCTCCAGGAGGGTCTCTGGGCATCTTAACCAGTCACTTCTAGTCTGACGGACTACTAGGGATCGAGCACCGCCACCTTCGAGGGCGGCGCGAAGAACCCCGCCTCGGTGACCCAGATGCGACCATGGGCGTCGAGCTCGATGTTGTAGTAGCCGTTGCCTTGAGTCGGCAGGGGGTACTCCGTGATGGTGAGCGCCGCGCGATCGAGGACGCCAATCTGGCCCGCGTCCTCCTCGAACCAGAGCCGGCCGGTGGGGTCCGTGCGCAGATCGCCGGCGTTGGCGTTGGGGAAGGGGATCGGGTATTCGATCCAGCCCGGCGTGATCCGCGGCGCGACCGGCGTAAGCCGCGCGACCACGGGGGTGGCCGCGACGTGCGGGGCGCCGCCGGCGTGGAGATGGGTCCCCGGGGTGCTCTGCTCCGCCGCGGCGCCGCGCAGGGGCGTGACCGTGAAGTCGGTATGGGGAGCCGTGGCCGGATCGAGCAGAGCGACGGCGTTGCCGAAGAACTCGGTGACCCAGACGGTGCCGTCGGCGTTCGCCAGGACCCCCGCCGGCGTGCCTCCCAGCGTCGGCACACGGTACTCGCTGATCACGTTGGTGGCAGGGTCGAGGCGCCGCACCGTGTTGGTGCCGTTGGGGCCGGGCCCGCCGAAGTTCTTCTCCGCGAACCAGAGGTTCCCGGCCGGACCGAGACTGATGATCTCGATGTGAGCGTCGGCCTTCTCCAAAACGATCTGCCACTCGGTGAAGATGCGATTGGAATCCAACCGCCCCATGCCGCTGGGCTCCGGGAACCACACGCTGCCGTCGGTCCCCAGCTCGATCCAGGTCGGCATGGCACCGGACGGAATCTTGTACACCTCGACCTCTCCGGACGCCGGGTGGAGCACGCCGATGGCATTGTTGAGCTGGTCGGTGAACCAGATGCCGTCCACCCCGATCTTGAGAGTGTTCGGCTGGCCGGCGTTCGGCACCGGGTACTCCACGACGCTGCGGTCGGGGCGCTGCAGCACCAGCCGGCTCGCCAGCGTCTCGCAGTACCAGATGGAGCCGTCGCGGGTGACCTCGACACCCTCGGCCAGGCTGTCGGGGGTGGGGGTGTTGAACTCCGTGACCGTCGGACCGTGCTTCGCCCAAGCCGGGGAGAGGAAAAACGCCATCCCCAGACCCAAGACCCAGATCGCTACGAAAGTGGGCTTCATTCTGGCTCCCTTCCGGACAAGAGAGGTGGAACGATGGAATCCTTGCTTCAACTCTAGAATAGAGCGCAAGAAAAAGCAATGCCGGTCCTGCTTTCGATGATTGGCTGAAGAAGTCTTTTTGCCCGATCCTGAAGGCTATGAGGTGATTCTTGCCCGCAAGGACAGTCCCTCCATCACCGTGCCCAAGCCGCTCAGGGAGGATCAAGATGTCCTTGGAGTCAGGGATATCGAGATCTTGCGGAAGCGCGCCCTTGAGTCTCAGCGGCGGGCGCCAATCCCTCCAAGAATGTAGAGACGCCCCGTTTCGGGGGGAACCCCCCGATGGGGGCGTCTCCGGATCGGCGGCAACGGTCCAAAGGGAAGGGATCGTCCCGACAGAACCACTTCTGCCCAGGGCGACCGAATGCCCGCGGAACCGTTTTCGAAAAATGAGAGGACGTCTCCGCCTCGGAGACGCCCCCATCCGGGGTTCCCCCGGAAACGGAGCGTCTCTACATTCTTGGGGGAAGGTCGGCGGTGGCGGCCGCGGGCTCCTCTCTGCCCTGCGCACGGAGCCGCGCCAAATGCCGTTTTGGGAGCTCCTCTAACCTACTGCAAAAGAACGACTTATACGATAGTTGTAAGATGAGAGCGAGTTTTTCCGTTTTTAGTATGCATGCCCAGAAAACTTCGCTTCGTACCCCACGCCCGGACCCTCATCTCCATCACCTGCCGCGCCGTCCAGGGACGCTTCCTGTTCCGGCCCGGCCCGGCGCTCAATGATCTCGTCCTCGGTGTCCTCGGACGAGCCCAGCGCCGTTACGAGACCACGGTCTCAGCCATCGTCGTGCTCTCGAGCCACCTTCACCTCTTACTGGTCGTCGACGACGCCGAGGAGCCGGCCGCTTTCATGCGGTATGTCAAGTCAAAGCTCGCCCGCGAGGTCAATCGCTTGACGGGCTGGCGGGGACCTGTGTTCGACCGGCGCTACGAGATGACCGTGGTCACCGACGAAGATGCCGCCCAGATCGAGCGGCTTCGATATGTCCTTGCGCAATCCGTGAAGGAGAATCTGGTGGAACAGGTGCGCCAGTGGCCTGGGGTGCACTGCGCGGCAGCGCTGATCGACGGCACACCCCTGGAAGGCCACTGGTTCGACCGGACCCAGGAATTCGCCGCTCGACTGCGCCGAGAGGACATCGGACGGATGCGATACGCGACGATCGAAACGGTCACCTTCTCCCCCATCCCCTGTTGGGCGCATCTGTCCCCGGAGATCTATCGGGCACGCATCGCCGCTCTGGTCGAGACGATCGAGTCCGACGCCGCCCGCGAAAGAGAGCGCACCGGCGCCTCCGTGCTCGGCGTCAAGGCGATTCTGTCGCGTGATCCGCTCTACCGCCCCTCCACCCTCGCCCGGTCACCAGCACCACGCGTCCACGCCGCTACCAAGGCCGCACGGAGATCGTTCTACGAGATCTACGCCGCCTTCGTCAGCACCTTCCGGGAAGCCTCCGAAAGACTCCGTCGCGGCGACCGCGACGCTCCCTTCCCTCTCGGTAGCTTTCCGCCGGCCTTGCCCTTCGTCGCTGGATAACGACCGCTTAAGCGCTCTTTGACAGCCTCACCGCCCGCCCGAGGGCCAGATTCGCGAGCGGAGGCTCGTGTGGGGGAAGGTGTGTCCGGGCGGGGCTCGTGATGTCCTTCCCCGAGGTTGCCAGCGTGCGGCCAGCCGCCGTCAGGCTCCCGAACTGGGCAGACTGAGAGAGGTTTCCCAAAAGACCCTGGCTCCTGTTCTCAGCCAGCCAGCCGTACGGAGAACGCGATCGTCAGGGTCTCCGACAGCAGAGCGGGTGTCCATATAATGACGGCGGCACGCTTGTTGGAGGCTCTGATGCGTATCCCGACCGTCTTTTCATCTGCCGCCCTGCTCCTCGCCTCGCTCTCGCTGATCCCGGCGTCCAGGGGCGCGGATAGTATCGCGGATAGTGTCGCGAGCCCAGCGCGGTCTCCGGTCCCGGTGAGCGGCTTGGTCCTTGGTCCGGGAGGCAGCCCGCTCCCCGGTGCCCGGGTCCTCCTGGTGCCCCTCGGGGCCGAGGCCGACGACAGCCGCCGCGAATTGGACGGACAGACCGGGCCCGCTCCGGCGGCCTCCACCGTGACCGGCCCGGACGGCGCCTTTCGCCTGGAGGCGCCCGCGGCCGGGGCGTGGAAGGTCGCTGTCGAAGCCCCGGGCATGGTGCCTCGGGAGAGCCGGCTCCTCCTGGCCGACGAGACCGAGGTCCCGGCCGTCGAGCTGCAGCCCGATGCGAAGCTGGAGGTACGGGTGACGCATGGGGCCGGGAGCCCTGTGCCCGGAGCCCGCGTGCGGGTCGCTGGGACGGCTCCGTTCTCTCAGGGGCTCGCTCGGGCCTGGCAGGTGCCGGTCCGCTTCGCCCGTGCTGACGCGCAGGGGGCCGCCGGGCTTTCCCGGACGGCGGGAGAGGTTCTGCTCGTCCAGGCCGGCACAGACGGCCAGCCGTCCACCGCAGAGCGGGAGGTCCGGACGGGTTCGGTGCGCCTCCAACTCCCGGCCGGCGCGAGCCGCCGGGTGCGCGTCCTGGGCGCCACCGGCGCCAAGCCCCTCGGCGGCGTCCTCGTGCAGGTAGGCGAGCACCGCTGGCCCGCGGGACGGACGGCGGCCGACGGGCTCTTCTCCATTCCCCTGCCGACGACCCTCCTGAGCCACCAGGAGAAGATCCTCCTCACCGCGCAGGATGGCCGCCGGCTGGAGATGTCTATCGGCTTGCCCGGGAAGGGGGGGCAGGAGCCGTTGCCTCTCCGCCTGCCGGCCCTCGTAACGGTGAGCGGACGGATCCTCTCCGCGCAGGACGGCCATCCCGTGGCCGGGGCCCTGATCTGGAGTCAGGATACCGGGGAGGTGCAGCGCGCGGCCGCGGACGGCACCTACCGGATCAAGGTGCCGGCAGACCAGGAGGTCCGACTGGCCGTGGCGGCCCGCGGCTTCCAGGCGGCGGAGATCACGGCGAGCCCGGCGGCTCCGCCCCTGCGGATCGTTCTCCAAAGGAGCCGGATCGGCTTCGGCCACGTCGTCGACCGGGCTGAAAAACCGGTGGCGGGAGTCCGCATCGTCCTGCGCGCCGCCGGCCCGGGCGCTCCGCGATACGGGGCGGCCACCGGACCGGACGGCCGCTTCCAGGTCCGCGATCTGCCGAAGGGCCTCTACGAGCTCACGGCCCGAGGTCGGGGTTACGCGCCGCTCACCGTCCCGGGGCTCCGGGTGCCGCCGGGCAGCGGCGCCACCGACCTGGGGACCGTCATCCTGCCGGCTGGCGTCGCCGTCGAGGGCCAGGTGGTCGATCCCCAGGGACGGCCCGTCCCGGCGGCGGAGGTGCGCCTCACCGCAGCCGGCGGCTCCCGGACAGGGCCTGGCCCGGGCGAGGAATCTTCCTCTCCGGCCCTCACCGGACCGGACGGCTCCTTCCGGATCGAGGACCGGCGTCCCGGCGAGACCGTCGACCTCGGTGTCCGCCGCACCGGCTATGCGCCGGCCGCGGCGCCGGGGCTTCGCATCCCCCCCGAACGGCCGGTCCGCATCGTCCTCCAGCCCACTGCGATGGTGGAGGGGAGCACCGTCGATCCCGACGGCAAGCCGGTGGCGGGCGCCCTGGTCTTCGTCTTCCCGTCCGATCCGGTCCACGTGGGCGGCGGGGCCGGCTCGGACCGGACCCTGCAGGCGCAGTCCGACGGGAACGGCCGGTTCCGGGTCGAAGGCGTGACGCCTGGGAGCTTCGAGCTGCGGGCCACGGCGCCGGGTCGCCAGGAGGCCCGGCTCACGAGCCTCGAAGCCCAGCCCGGGCAGGATCTCCAGGGTGTCGAAGTCGTCCTCGCCGCGGGAGCGGTCCTCACTGGCCGGGTCCTCTCCTCCGCGGGGCAGCCGGTGGCCGGCGCCGAAATGAGCCTGCTGCCCGAAGGCTCGGCCCCCCCCCTCCTCTCCGGCGGCTCCGACCTGTCCGACGAGCAAGGTCGCTACCGCCTGGAGGGGATCTCCCCGGGGACGCACACGGTCCAGGCGGAGCACGAAGGGTACCGCCCCACCCTGCGCCGGCTGGACGTGCGGGCGGACCGCAACACCCTCGACCTCACCCTCGAGCCGGGGGCCATTCTCAGCGGCCGCGTCGTCGATCCGCAGAGAGCGCCGGTGGCCGGCGCCCGGGTCTTCCTGCGTCCGAGCCCAGGAGGAAGCAGCCCTCGCGGCCTGCCCAGCGGCACCAGCGGTCCCGATGGCTCCTTCAATCTGTCTGGGCTCGCGGACGGCACCTACCGCCTCCTTGCCGAAAAGGCGGGGTTCGCGCGGAGCCGCGATGGGCAGGAGGTGGTGGTGGCCGGACGTTCCATGACCGGAATCGAGATCCAACTCACCGCCGGCGGCACCATCGCCGGCAAGCTCTTGGGGCTCGACTTCACCGATCTCCCGCAGGTCCAAGTGCGGACCGATGCGGGCCAGACCGGCCAGATCCTGCCGGACGGCGACTACCGCATCGACGACGTGGCGCCGGGCTCGCAGCGGGTGGTCGCCACCCTGTCCGGGGGTTCCAGGCAGGCCGAGGGACAGGTCGCTCTGGAGCCGGGCGCCTCCGAGGCTCGGCTCGACCTGGACTTCGGCAAGGGGCTGAAGCTGACCGGCCGCGTGCTGCGCGACGGCGAGCCGGTGGCGGGCGAGGGGGTGCTGCTTTCGGGCACGGGAGGAGCCGGCCGCTGGGACGACACCGACCTCGACGGCCGCTTCCACTTCGCCGGGCTCGAGGCCGGCCGCTATACGCTGCGGGTGATCAGCCGCCGGGCCGAGGAGCAGCATCGGGAGGAGGTGGAGGTCGCGGCGGATCGCGATCTGCTCATCGAGCTGAGCACCGCCTCCATCTCCGGCCGGGTGGTGGACGCGACCGACCACAGCCCCATCGCCAACGCCCGGGTCGTCCTGACGGCCCCGAAGGCCCAGGGAGGGGCGGACGGCTCCTTCCCTTCCGAGGCTCTCGCCGACTCCCGGGGAGTCTTCCAACTCCGGGGCGTGGCCGCGGGGAGTTGGAAGGTGCGGGCCCTGGTGGCGGACTACGAGCCGGCGGAGGCTGACGTCCAGGTGGCCGGCGCGCCGGTGGAAGGTCTCGAGCTCGCTCTCCGGGCCACCGAGGGGCTGACCCTCGACGTCCTGCTCCCCTCGGGCAGTCCGCCGGGCACCGTGCGCGCGGCCGTCCTCGATCCCGGAGGCCGGGTGATCGCTTCAGGCTCCTATACGCCGGGCCAAGGCGGCCGGATGCGCATCACGGGAGTGCCCCCCGGTGCCTGGGACCTCCTGCTGGACGCCGACGGCGCCGCCCTCGTCTCCGTCCCGGTGACCGCCCCTGGCCACGCGGGCCGGGTCATCCTGCCGCCGCCCGGCGGGCTGAGCCTGAGAGTCCCCGCCCTGGCGGACGGCCAGGCCGGGGCGAAAGTCCGCCTGAGCGATTCGAGAGACAAGCCCTTCCGGACCCTGTGGGGCGGCCAGGCCGTGGCCGAGCTCGACCTGACCGCCGGAACCCTCAGTCTCCAGCGCCTCCCTCCCGGCGTCTGGAGAGTCACCGTCACCGCCGGCGACGGCCGCACCTGGACGCGGACCGCGGTCATCGCGCCCGGCAGCACAGCCCAACTGATCTTGAAATGAACGACCCCTTCGCGTTGACACCTCCCGCTTGGCGTGGATAAAGTTCTTAGCTGTTGCTTCGGGGTTGCTTCCTTCGTAGCCGGGAGGAAGCTCAATTGGAGAACGGGTGTCCAGCGATGCACCCGACGTTTTAGAGAAAGGAGAACCAGATGTCCAAGTCGAGCTTTGCAGTTCTACCGGTTTCCGCCTTTGCCGCCATCCTCGCCTTCTTCGCCTTCGCGCCGAGCGCGCAGGCGCAGTACTGCGCGGACACCTGCAGGATCTGGAGCTCATGCGACGAGGAGTGTGAGAGATGTACCCAAGAGGGGATCGACGGGTGCGTCGCATCGTATGCTTCGACCTGTGGCGAGCGCGGGCATTGCGGCGGTTGTGGCGTGTCGAGCAGCCGGACCGCGACGGAGCAGCACAAGTACGGTCCGCAGGACGGCGGCGCCACCTATTGCATCGGCCGCCAGTACTGGTACGGCTACACCAACCGCTCGCAGTATCAGCGCTATACCACCGAAATCTGCACCGTCAACTACCAGACGACGACGTGCAGCAACGGTACGTCTACCGAGCAGGAAGTCTCGCGCAGTTGCCAGTATGGTGATTGCTATCAGTTCACCAATGGCGCCTGCCAGGGAGGGGACGTCTGGGAGACGTTCGCCATCAACGGCAGGGAGTGTTACTTCTAAACCGACCAGGACACCCTCTCCGCGGCTGATCGCAGACGGCAGCCGCAGAGGGGGTTCTGCCCTTGCTGCTCCTTCAGGGGGTCGTGCCCATGGTGTGCCTGGGCGGAGCCCGCGAAGTCCTTCCTTGAGGTTTCCAGCGTGGGACTTGTCGCCATCAGACTCCCAAGTTGTTGGCAGACGAAAAGACCCTGGCTCCGACGCCGCCCGCGAAAGAGAGCGAATCGGCGTCTCCGTGCTCGGCGTCAAGGTAATTCTCGCACGCGACCCCCTACACCGCCCGTCCACCCTCGCACGGTCGCCGGCACCCCGCGTCCACGCCGCCACCAAGGCCGCGAGGAAGGCGTTCTACGAGATCTACGCCGCCTTCGTCAGCGCGTTTCGGAAGCCTCCGAAAGGCTCCGCCGCCGCGTTTTTCAGAGTATTTACCAGACTACGGATTGGGTGCCAGGGTCACAACGTTCCCGAAAATGTTCATTTGTGATTGCACATCGTATGCATATCCAGCCGAATACGCTGGCAAGTTGCCTGGCAGTACAGGATGACTGCCCGGGAGCAACATCTTCGTGTCGTCGGCGGCGAAATTCAAACCCAACACAAAATCATCGCTATAGCGGATCAGGACTGAACCGGAATCCCCTTGTGCCACCCACATCGATCCATCCAGGCTCCTGATATAGATCGCATTTTGAATCGGCAAGATCCCGTGAGTGAAGTGAATATATTGGACCACCCCGCGTGTATTTTTTGTTGTTGCACCATATTTATAGACCTCGTCGCCGACGGCCGCAGCAGCAACCCCGGCCAAATTCCTCCTCCCCGGTCGCCACGGATGATTTGGGACTTCGTTTCTCCACGTTCGCCCATAGCCGATGCTGGCAATCGCACAATCGCTGGTGAGAGTCTTTAGGCCGTAAACAAAATCCCCGCAAGAATAGTTTACAGGAGCCGGTTCATCCGTCCTTCCGGGTTGGAGAACTTGCGTCGTAGTGCTCTCCGGATTAGTTGGGTCCGCATACTTCAACACATGCTGGTTGGTCAGCAGATAGTCTCCGTGGGGGACATGGACATTGCCCGTCGTACGGATGACGCAACCCAATGTGCCCCAAGCCGGTGGCGCGTCCCTCGGAGTAAGGGAGATGCCGCTGAACACTTGACCAAAGCGGGCAAAAGAATCCGTCGCCGTTGGCACATGGCCGAAAGTTGTTTCAACGACATCCGTCGGCATGCCATCGAGAACGGCGGGAACCCGATCGTTAGGCGCGAGGTCAACCCGCTTCTTTTCGACGAAGACCACAATTGCCAGTCGATCGATTAACTCTTCCGCCGTCACTTTGTAGCCGATGGCTACGCCCGCACAACCGGGAAGTGACAGCAGTTGAGCCTTATGCTTTTCCAAAGCCTTGATTAGTTCACTCATAATGGAATGATCTTCCCAGTTGATGGAGCGCCGCCCCCGCTTGGCGGGGGGCCGCCCGCAGCGGCTTGATCGGCCAGCATACGATATTGGGACGTTCCCTTTGCCGTCTTAATCGATCCGGAAACGGTGTACAAATAAAGATCGCCGGAAACCGCATAATCATTGAACGAATTGTTAACGTAGAAATCGATTTCCACGTTTGACATTGATTTCGCCCTCTCCAAAAAGGCTTCCATCAACTTGGTGATTTGAGCTTCGGTAAGTCCTTTTGACTTCATTGTTTCCACCGTCTTCTCGTATGATGCGGAAGCGCCGCCACCGCCGAAAAACCAAGTCCAAACAGACAGATTCGCACTAGCGGCCGTTTTTTCGTACTCGCTTACCTTTTCCTGAGAAGAAGCGTCCAACATACCCTTGGCTAAGGTGTTGAGACTGGCGACATCCGCGCTGGTCAAGGCGGACACTTGCAATTTCGCTTTGATTGTGCCGCTCGTATGAGGCGGTATGGTATAAGCGAGCCCGACGAGCTGTCCCTCGCCCTGCACCTCAATTGAAAAAGCCTCTGCCGCTCCTCCTGCTACGATCTTTGCGACAACCGGTGGCCGCGAATCGTTGAGGATAACGCCGGTTTTCGTAATGTGGATTGTTTTCATTGTAACTCCCCTGTATGTTTAACGATTTATGACTACTCATCAGGCTTTTCGTCGTCCGCCCTATCCAGATTCAATCCGAAGGAGAAGGCAGCGGGTAGACCGCCGACCGTTCCTCAGGCGCCGCGGGGCAAGATTTCCCCGCTTCATTGACGCCCCCAGCGGTTCACCGTCTCCATGGGACCGCTCCACAGTAGCTCCGTTTGTCTAACAATACCGCGGAGTCGAGAAAGAGTCAACCACCCCCGCCCCCTCGTCGGCTCCGCGGCTGAGCAAAGAAACACTGGAATTGAGCTATGAGCGGCGGGCTCATCGAGGTGGAGCCCTCGGCGCCCGGACCGGCGCCACCGGACCCACCAGGCGTAGGGCCTTCTGGCCGCAAACCACTGTAGAGGATCGATGCCGGTGAGACGCTGGAACCCCGAGCGATACGCATGCCGCAGGAGGGTCCGTTTTGGGGCTCCCTTCGGGTGGCGCATGGAGGTTCCCCATTCAAGACCCATCTATCTGGGAGAGAAGGAGTTGCGGCGATTCAAGCAAGCCATGGCAGTCGTATAAGCCTCCCGGCGACTCATAGGACGTCCATAGGACTCCGTACTCCCCTGCCGCCACGATTCAGCACGTGGGTGTCGATCATGGTGGTTTTCACGCTCTGGTGACCCAGTAGCTCCCAGTAATTCCTATACTGTCCGGATGTCGTAGGAGCCGGAAAGGCATACTGCCATCCCCACTCAGCGTCCGCGCTAGGATATTTTCGCGCCAAGGCGTATGGGAGACTCACCCGGCCATACACCGTCCCAAGATCCTCTTCGTGAAGTCGCTTGACAGTCTTCAGGTGCTTCTGCAGCTCTGCTTTCAGCGAAGCCGGCAGCATAGTCACCCGATTTTTCTCTCCCTTACCGTCCCGCACGGTGATCTGGTCGGAGGCAAAGTCGACGTCCTTCACCCGCTTTCCGCTTCGCCCGCCCTGCCCGGCTATCGCGGCCCTTCAGGCCGCCCCTCCTGGACCGGCCTGGTACCCAGGGCGATGCCCTGGGCTTAAGGATCACGACCCTTTGGGCCGTCCTGACTCCGACGCTTGCGCGATTCGCCAACTCCGCGACGAGGGGAGCCCTGTCCCTCTCTCCTTCGGGCGAGATGCCTTGTGGGGACGGCGAAGCCGAGTAGGCTCCCCGCCCGTGCTACCATCCCCACCCTGAACCAACCCGAGGAGACACCACCATGCCGAGGACGCCGCGTGAGCACACGCTTGGCACTTGGGGAACCCTGACGACGACGGTCACTCCCGAGGTGACGGAGGGCCTTCCTCACCTGGAGGTCCTGCGCGTGAAGCTCGTCGAGACCGAGGCGGAAGCCGACAAGCTCATCATGGAGCGGGATTACCACCGCGCACAGAAGCAAGAGGCCACCCGGAAGCTTCAGGCGGCGCTGGAGGATGGACGCAGGACGGCGCACGCTCTGCAGACCGGGCTCCGGCTCCATTTCGGCCCGACGAGCGAAAAGCTCGCCGCCTTCGGCATGAAGCCCTTCCGTGGCCGCAAGCGCTCCAAGACGACGGCCTCTCCCGCCGACGCCCCGGGGAAAGACGGCGGCGAGATCCCGTAACCTTCCGGCCCGGCGTCGATCTGATCGCACCGCTCGTCCTCCCCGTCCAGCGTCTCACCGCCTCACTCGCTCGCCTCAGCGGAAGCCGGGGATGCGTCTCTTCCTCTTTCCAACGTCACGTTGGATCGATCCGGAGCCTCATTGGAAGGAGGGAAAGACTCTTTCCCTGCTTACGGCGAGACGTTGATCGAGCCGGCGAGGCGTTGGACCGGGGGAAAGATTCTTTCCCTCCTTCCAACGTGAGGCCGGAACTTTCCGACGAGACGTTGGATCGAGGGAAAGACTCTTTCCCTTCTTCCAATGAAGCGTTGGATGGATACGACGAGACGTCGGATCGGGGGAAAGAAGCTTTCCCTCCTTCCGGGGAGACGCCGGAGCTTCCGATGAGACGTTGGATCGAGGGAAAGACTCTTTCCCTCCTTACGACGAGGCGCCGGATCGAGGGAAGGGTTCTTTCCCTCCTTACGGCGAGGCTCCAGAACTTTCCAACGAGGCGTTGGATCGGGGGAAAGAGTCTTACCCTTCTTCCAACGAAGCGTTGGATCGTTCCGTTGAGGCGTTGGATCGCGCGAATGAGGCTTTTCCTCCTTCCGGAGAGGCGACGTTTCTCTCCGGCGACGTCTACAACCGCGACATCATCGTCTGGATCACATCGTAGCTGCGCAGCTCGCGTTGCAGGAAGGCTCGGCGGACTTGCTTGCAGACGTCTTCGATCTGCCTCAGCACGGCGGGGGACGGCGGATGGTTGGCGGCCTGCGGCAGGTTCTCTCTCGCGGTGCGGATGAGGAAGGCGAGGGTCTCCGGGGCGACGGCGAAGCCGGAGGGGCCTCCGCAGTCGAGGCAGAGCATCGTCTCCCCCGAGCGCGGCAGCATCGCCCCTTCCGGGGAGAAGGGCCGGCCGCAGTTGGGGCAGACGTGGGGCGGCGGAAAGACTCCCGCGATACGTAGCGCCCAGGTCTCGAAGTAGCGGGTGGCGAGGTCCCGGTCCACCCCCTCGGCCAAGGCCTGGAGGGTCGAGTCGAGGAGGCGGTAGAGATGGTCCGACGACTCCCCCTCCTGCGCCAGCTCCAGGAGATGGTCGGCTAGATAGCTGCCGAGGAGGAGGCCTTCGAGGTCGGCTTGCAGGAGGTGGGCGGTCGAGACCAGCTCCACCGTGGAGATGCGGACGAGATCGCGCCCATCCCGCTCGTACCACGTCACCTGCACCTTGGCCAGCGGCTGGAGCTGGCCGCCGAAGCGGCTGTGCTTCGTCCGCGCGCCCTTGGCGACGCCGCTCTTCTTGCCGAACTCGCGAGTGAGGAAGATGACGATCCGGTCGCGGTCGTGCAAATCCCGGACGTCGAGGATCAACGCCTCGGCGGTCTGCAGCCCCATCCTCCCCATCCTAGCACTGCGCTATGCTGCCGCTCGTGGCCGTCGCCGATACCAAGTCCTTCAAGATCCCCACGAACGCCGACGACGATCCCAACCGGGACCTCGGCTTCGGGGCCGTCGTCGCCCACGACAGCCGCAAGCGCCTGCTCAACCGGGACGGCAGCTTCAACGTCGTGCGCGAGGGCCTGAGCTTCCTGCAATCGCTCAGCCCCTACCAGTTCCTTCTGACCACCACCTGGCCCCGCTTCCTCGGGCTGATCATCGCCTTCTACCTGGTGACCAACTCCGTCTTCGCGGCGGCGTACACCGCCGCCGGACCGGGGCAGATCGCGGGCGCAACGGCCACCGCCCTGGGCCCTCGACTGCTGGAGATGTTCTTCTTCAGCGTCCAGACCTTCGCCACCATCGGCTATGGCGGCATGCACCCGGTGGGCCTCGCGGCCAACGTGCTGGTCACGCTGGAGTCTCTGGTGGGATTGCTGGGCTTCGCGCTCGCCACGGGCATCCTCTTCTCGCGCTTCTCGCAGCCGACGGCGAAGATCCTCTTCAGCCGCAACGCCATCATCGCGCCCTACCGCGATATCACGGCGTTCGAGTTCCGCATCGCCAACGCCCACAACAACGAGCTGATTCAGGTGGAAGCGAAGGTGCTGGTGAGCCGGGTCAAGAAGGACGGCAGCGGCAACCGGGAGTTCCTGAACCTGAAGCTGGAGCGCGAGAAGGTCGTCTTCTTCCCGCTCACCTGGACGGTCGTGCATCCCATCGACAAGGACAGCCCGCTCTGGGGCCAGACCCAAAAGGATCTGGCCGCCTCGGAGGCCGAGTTCCTCGTCCTGCTGACGGCGATCGACGACACCTTCTTCCAGACGGTGCACGCCCGCTCGTCCTACAAGGCGGACGAGGTCGTCTGCGGCGCGCGCTTCGCCAGCGTCTTCAATCCGCCGACTCCCGGCGGCGTCCTCTCGGTCGATATCGGCCGTCTGGACGAGATTGAGGAGGAGAGGCCGCCGGGGGCGTAGCGGTGGCTGGTGGTCGGATCGCCTAAAGGTCCGTCGCCCGGGCACCTCCGCCCGGGCATAAATGCCGGGGCTAGTTGAGGGCGCCGGATGAATCCGGCTTTAAGTCCCCTTCAGGGGGCGCCATTAACTAGCCCCGGCATTTATGCCCGGGCGAAGGCCGCCGAAGCGATGAGCTGCTTTTCGCGCCTACCTACCCATACAACACCGTCTGCAACCACGACATCAGATCCCGGTCCACATCCTCCTGACATTCGTCGAGGTCGTGGCCGCAGCCCGGATAGAGACGCATCTCCTTGGGCTGCCTCGCCCGGTCGTAGATCTCGCGGGAGCAGGTGTCCGGCAGGACGTCGTCGTCCGTGCCGTGGAGCAGCAGCAGGGGCCGCGGGCTGAGGTAGGAGACCGCTCCCGTGCCGTGGGTCTGGCTGCTGATCGCCGCCACGGCCACCACTTCCTGCGTCTCGACGCCGGCGGAAATGGCCATGGCACCGCCAAAGGAGTGCCCGACCAGGGCCACCCGGGATCGCCCCAGGGACTCCAGGTAGACGACGCCCGTGAGGATGTCCAGGGCGCAGCCCTCGAGGTCCTCGGGGTCGCGATACGCGAGGCGCAACGAGGCGATGCGGTCTTTGGCGAGCGTTCCCGCCAGCCGCGAGAACATGGCGCCGGCCGTGCCGTTCACCCCCGACTTCGCGCTGCCCAGCCAGACTACGGCAGAGCGCCCTTCCAAGGCTTCATGGAAACGGCCGTCGAAACTTCCACCATCCGTGTGAAACCGAAGAGAGGCCACGCCCTCGATGACGGGTCCCTGATCGACAGCTTGCAATTCCTGACTCAGAGTCTGGCTCATAACGGTGACCTCGCTAGTTAGACCTCGGTGCAGCTCCATTAGTTCACCCGCACAGAAGTCTGGAGGCACGACTCGTGCCAGCTCTGGCGGATGAATTTATTCGAGGTTTAAGTCCACATCCCTATCCAAACTTGCCAAAACGGCCTTGTCCTCGCGCCAACCCGGCTCCAAACGCACGTTGAGGTCCAGATAGACGCGACGTCCCAGATACTCCTCGATGTCCAGGCGGGCGGCGGTGCCGATCGCCTTGATCATCTGTCCCTGCCGGCCGACGACGATCTTCTTCTGTCCCGGACGGTCGACGAGGATCGAGGCATAGATCAGCACCAGATCCTTCTCCGCCTCCTCCTCCCAGCGCTCGACCACGACGGCGGTCGAGAACGGCAGCTCCTCGGTCGTCAGCTCCAGCACCTTCTCGCGGATCCGCTCGGCGACCAGAAAACGCTCCGGGTGGATCGTCAGCAGCTCCGGGTCGAACATCGGCTCACCCTCGGGCAGGAGATTCCAGAGCACGTCGAGCAACCGGTCGCAGTTGTCCCCCTGGCCGGCGCTGACGGGCACGATCTCCTGGAACAGGCCGGTCGCGCCGTAGCGCTGCATAATCGGCAGCAGCTCGGGCTTCTTCACCCGGTCCACCTTGTTGAGCAGGAGCACCCGGGGTTTGTCGGTCTTGCCCGCCAGATCCATCATGTAGGCATCGCCCGAGCCGTACTTCTGCGTGACGTCCACCAGCATGCAGACGACGTCGGCGTCGGTCATGGCGTCGAGCGCATACCGAACCATCTGCCGGTTGAGCCGGTGGAGGGGCTTGTGGATGCCCGGCGTGTCGTAGAACACCATCTGGCCGCGACCCTCGCGATCATCGGACAGTATCCCCACGATCCTGTGACGGGTGGTCTGCGGCTTGTCGGACACGATGGCCACCTTCTCCCCGAGCAGGCGGTTCATCAAAGTCGACTTGCCGGCGTTCGGCCGGCCGACGAGCGCGACGGTTCCAGATTTCGACATCAGGCCTCAGCCTCCTTGTTGTCCTCGGTGCGCCCGAGCGAATCGAGCCGCTCGACGCGCACGGTCTGAATGCGGCGGTCGTCGACCGCCTCGACCGTGAAGCGCAGTCCATGCGTGTCTACTTGCTCGCCTACCTGGGGTACGTAGCCGAGCTCGCTGAAGATCAGTCCGGCGACGGTTTCATACTCGGGATCTTCGATCTCCACGTCGAACAGCTCGTCCAGCAGCTCGATGTGGGCGCGGCCGTCCAGCCGGTAGGAGCCGTCGCCCAGCGGCTCCAGCTCCGCCGCCAGGGCCTCGTGCTCGTCCATGATCTCGCCGACGATCTCCTCCAGCAGATCCTCCACCGTCACCAGGCCGGCCGTGCCGCCGTACTCGTTGACGACGATGGCCACCTGCTGGAAGCGGGCCTGGAGCTCGCGCAGCAGCTCGGAGAGCGCCTTGGTCTCGGGGATGAAGAGGGGCGGTTTGAGCAGCTCGCGCAGGTTCAGGGGCTCCGGCGCGTGCACGGCGCGCAGCACGTCGCGGATGTGCAGGATGCCGACGATGTTGTCGATCGAATCCTCGAAGACGGGGATGCGCGAGTGGCCGGACTCGATGAAGCGGTCGGCCAGGGTGTCCAGCGCGGCGTCGAGAGGCGCGCAGACCATGTCGATGCGGGGCGTCATGACGCTTCGCGCCTGGGTGTCGCCGAGGCCGACGAGGTTGTAGAGCCACTCGCCCTCCTCGGGCTCGAGGATGCCCTCGCGGGTGCCGACGTCGATGAAGGCCTCGATCTCCTCGTCCGAGGCCTCGGTGTCCTCCCCATTCTCGTGCTCCTGGCGCTCGAAGACGCTGGACGGAATGAGCGGGGAGAAGAGGGCGATCAGCGGCGAGAGGAGCCAGAGCGCCACCCGGTAGCCGTAGGTCAGCGTGCGCAGGGCCCGCTCCGGGTCCTTCCCCACCAGCATGCGGTTGAGCAGCTCGGCGAGGGCGACGAGCGCCACCACGAAGCCCAGCGCCCAGAGCCCGGGCCAGGCGCGGTGCCAGCCGATGAGCAGCGCCGACAGATCGACGTAGAGAACGATGGGTGTCGCGCGGGAGAACAGCGACAGCAGGTAACGGAAGATGCCGAAGCGCACCGGCTCTTCGAACAGCTTGCGCAGCGAGCCGTCCGCCTCCTCGGCCCAGTGGCGCAGACGGATGGGGCCGCTGCGCTCCAGCAGCGCCGAGAGCGTGGCGGCGGCCACCGCCAGAACGGTCAGCAGCGCCACTCCCCACAGCAGGACGCCCTGGGATATGCCGTGTCCCGCGTCAGGCATCGGCGTCCTCCTGCAACCAGGCGCGGCGCAGCCGGCGCTCGACGCGGTCCATCTGGCCGTCGTCGGTCTCATGGTCGTAGCCCAGGCAGTGGAGGACGCCGTGGAGCAGCAGGGTGCGCAGCTCCAGCTCGATCGTATCGACGCCGTGATAGCCCGCGGCGGCCTGGCGGCGGGCCGTGGGGACGGAGATGAGGATGTCCCCCAGGTGGCCGGTCTCTTCATCTTCCCCGGGAAAGGAGAGCACGTCGGTGGTCTTGTCCAGGTTGCGGAAGCTCAGATTCACCCGGCGCATCTCACGGTCGCTGCAGAAGCGCACGCCAAGGCTCTCCCGGCCTGGTGCCACGGCCGCCAGCAGACGGGCCAGCCAGGGGCGCAGCCGCGAAGCGCGGACCTCGGGGTAACGATTGGGGTTCTGCAGGACGATGTCGATCGGTGCGCTCAATTCGCTCAAGTTCGCCAAGGTTCTCAGGAGGCCTGCCTTATGGCTTTCTTCTCACGCTTCGGCACGGCATTGAAGTCGAAGCCCGGGTAGTCGATCCGCTGGTGGAAGATGTTGGCGAGCACCCGGTGGAAGGCCTCCGCGATCAGGCGCAGGTCGGAGAGGGTGAGGTCGGTCTCGTCGAGCTGGCCGTCCTGGAGGACGTCGTCGGTGATGGTGCGGATGAGGCCGCGGATCTTCGCCGTCGTCGGCTCGGAGAGCGTGCGGCTGGCGGCCTCCACGGCGTCGGCGATCATCAACACGCCCATCACCTTGTTCTGCGGCCGGGGACCGGGGTAGCGGTACTTCTCCTCGGTGGGATCGCCCGCGTCGTAATCCTTCTGCTCCAGGGCCCGGCTGTAGAAGAACTTCATCAGCCGCGTGCCGTGATGCTGGCGGATGGCGTCGCGCAGTACCCGCGGCAGGGCGTGCTCGCGGGCCAGCTCGACGCCTTCCTTGACGTGGTTGATGAGGATCAGCGCGCTCATCGAGGGCAGCAGCTTGTCGTGCCGGTTGTGGCCGGGGCGCTGGTTCTCCACGAAATAGTCGGGGCGCAGCACCTTGCCGACGTCGTGATAGAGACCCGAGGTGTAGGCCAGCACCGGATCGGCGCCGATCGCCTCGCACCCCTCCTTGGCCAGGTTGGCCACCATCAGCGAGTGCTGGAAGGTGCCGGGGGCCTCGAAGGCCAGCCGGCGCAGCAGCGGCAGGTTGGCGTTGGAGAGCTCCAGCAGCTTGATGTCGGTGGTGATGCCGAGCAGCCACTCCAGGATGGGCAGGGCGAAGCTGGTGGCCGCCGTCACCAGCAGGCCGCCGGCCAGGGCGCAGAACAGGTCGAAGCCGATCTGCGCGAGGCTGCGCTCCACCGGTTCCACGGCGGCGAAGACGAGGACCATGGCGGCGTTGATGGCTCCCACCACCGCGCCGACGCGGGCGGTCACCAGCCGGTGGCCGAACTGGAAGCGGTCGACGGCGAGGATGGCGCCGAGCGAGCCGGCGATGCTGTAGAGCACCAGCCAGAGGCCGTCGCCGTCGACCGCCAGCCGCGAGGCCAGGACGGCGTAGAGCACCGAGAGCACCAGCGCCGCGTTGCGGCCGAGCAGCAGGGCGGCGACCAGGGCCAGGGCGGCGAACGGAATGGCGTAGGAGTAGCTGCGCACCGAGCTCAGCGGGGCGCTCTCGAAAGCCACGGCGAGGGCGTTGGCCACCACATAGGTGATCTTGGCGCCCAGCAGCGAGATCAGCAGGAGCAGGAGGCTCTCGCTGAACAGCCGCACCCGGCTGTGGTCCGCCACCCGCTCGCCGCGCTCGGCGAGCCAGACGACCAGCGCCGCCAAGCTCAGCAGCACGAGGGTGGCGGCGATCGGCGGCAGGCGTTGCGGCAGCCGCCGGTCGCCCCGCATCTGGGAGATGATGCGCGCGTCCTTGGGGCGGATGACGTCGCCCTTGCGGACGATCACCTGGCCTTTGCGGATCTGATTGAAGACCGCTCCGACGCCACCCGCCGCGGCCTCCTGCCGCGCCAGCGACTCGCTGCGGTTGGGCAGCAGGTTCGGGGGGAGGTTCGCCACCAGGAAGTCCGCCAGCAGCCGGCGCTCCTCGCTCGTATAGCCCCGCCAGCCCCGCACCTCCGATTCGAAAAGGTCCCGCGCCTCCCCGGGGTAACCGAGGTTGTCGAACAGATCGAGCTTGACGCTCTCGGTGCCCGTTTCCAGGTTGCGCATGGTGATGCCGTGCATGCGGTTTTCCAGGAGCTGGTCCTTGTTGGCCACCACTCCCCGCCGTAGCGTCAGGCTGAGGGCGCCATGGACGCGCTCTTCCAGATCGGCGGAAAATCCGCGGGCGGCGAGGAGGGCGGCCTGCTCCGGCGTGACCTTGACGTCGTCGGGCCCCGGCGGATTCGCGGTCAGCTCGCGTACCGCCTCGGCCCGCACGGCGGCCTCCTTGCTCTTGCCCTGGCCCTGGCCCTCGGCCAGCAACCGCCGGCCGTCGGCGAAGAACCGCCCGACGGCGGCGTCGCGCTCGACGCGGATGCGGGGATCGAGGTCGTAGACCCGCAGCACGGCCTCGCGGGCCTCTTTCTGCTTGGCGCGGGTGGCGTCGTCGTCGTCGAGCAGCAGGTCGTGGGTGGCGATGTAGTCGCGGTCGGCGACGGCTCCGGCGACGGCGCGGTTGGGGAAGAGGAAGACCCCCGGCGTCAGCGTCCAGGTGGCGAGCAGGAGGAAGAGCCCCAGCCATACCCAGGGCTTCTCCAGCGCCTGCTCCCACGCGTCGCGCAGCCCCAGCCGCCGGCGCAGCAGCATGGCGCGGGTGGCGGGCCGGATGTCGATGACGCCGGTGGGAAGGTCCTTGTCGCGCGCCATGATCTTTCAGTCCCCCGTGTCCGGGAGAGGCCGATCGAGGCCGGGAGACCGGTCCTCGGGGCTCATGAGGGCTGGTAGCCCCCTCCTCCGGAGCCCTGGCGCGCGGCGCGCGCCTCGACCTCGCGTTCGCTCTTCTTCGTTTCGAAAGACTCGTAGGCGGTGACGATCTTCTGCACCAGGGCATGGCGCACGACGTCCCGCTGGTCGAAGTAGAAGAACTTGATCCCCTCGACGCCGGAGAGCACCTCCTGCGCCTCCTTGAGGCCCGACGTGCGCCCGTGCGGCAGGTCCACCTGGGTGACGTCGCCGTTGATCACCGCCTTGGAGTTGAAACCGATGCGGGTGAGGAACATCTTCATCTGCTCGGTGGTGGTGTTCTGCGCCTCGTCGAGGATGATGAAGCTGTCGTTGAGCGTGCGGCCGCGCATGAAGGCGATGGGGGCGATCTCGATGATCCCCCGCTCCAGCATCCGCCCCACCTTCTCGTAGCCGATGATGTCGTGCAGCGCGTCGTGCAGGGGGCGAAGGTAGGGGTTCACCTTCTCCACCAGGTCGCCCGGGAGGAAGCCGAGCTTCTCCCCCGCCTCCACCGCCGGCCGCGCCAGGATGATGCGCCGCACCCGCTTCTCCAGCAGGGCGGCGGCGGCCATGGCGACCGCCAGGTAGGTCTTGCCGGTACCCGCCGGGCCGATCGAGATGACGATGTCGTGGTCGATCATCGACTGGATGTAGAGCTGCTGCTTGAAGCTGCGCGGCGCCACCAGCCGGCGCACCGAGGCCAGCATGCCTTCGGGAAAGAAGAACTCGACGAGCGACGACTCCGGCGCCTCGGAGATGACGCGGATGGCCGTCTGCACGTCGCCGGGGCGGAAGCGGTAGCCCTTCTCGGTGACGGCGCCCAGCTCGGCGAGCAGGTGCCGCACGCGCTCCACCGGCTCCGGATCGCCGTGGATGTGGAGCTCGTTGCCGCGCGCCGTGATGTCGACGCCGAAAGTGCGCTCGATGCGCCGGAGGTTCTCGTCCTGGGTGCCGAAGAGGGTATCGAGGCCCTCCTCGGCGAGAGTGACTTGTGTCATGTGTCTATGAGTCTCGCGGGAGCCATGGGTGATTCGGGGCGGCGGCCGTCGTGGCCGCCGCCTCTCTGGATGAGGGGGAGTGTATCAGAGGCGGCTGGAGGCGGCGGATCGGGATCGGGACCAAAGCGTGCGGCGCCACCTCGGAGGCGCCGCACGCCCTCGGGATCAGTCGTCGCCCTTGCAGATATCGTGGATGGAGATCGGGGCCGGAGTCGTCGAGCCGTCGCCGAACGACAGGGCGATCACGTCCTTGTTGTGCAGCACGGAGGAGGAAACCCCCACGTTCGACAGCACGAACTGCCCGTTCTGCTCGACGAAGAAAGCGAAGAAGTTGCACGGGCCCGTGCCGGTGCACTGGCAGAAGCAATCCTGCGCCGGGAACTGGCAGCCGACGCTCTGGACACTGCAGATCGCGGCCCCCAGGCTGCCGAAGTTCTGGAACGTGAAGGCCAGATTCGAGCGCTGAAGCAGATCGAAGGCCGTGATCATCGGCCCACCGAAGTGCACGCACTCGGTGAGCACCTGGCCATTGCCCAGATCAACCACGATTCCGCCCCTCGCGGCCTGCGCCGGAGCGGAGGCCAGGAACCCCAGGACAGTCAGAACGATCAGCGCGCTGTAAAGTGGCGAACGGAGTCGATTGATGTTCATATGTCTCTCCAGGCAACGCTTCGAGAGTTCGCGCTGCCTTGCGTTAAACCCGGCAAACGTCATTGCCTGCCAGGCAGATTCAACAGGCCGGCGCTCAGGAGAACGCGAAGCTCTTCGCTTCCCCCCGAAACAGTTATTATCAACTCGTTTTCTTTCTTGTCAAGCTAAAAATGTTACACCGCTTTGACAGCCGGGCCGCCATGGCTCCAAGGGCAGGCGGCGACGGTGGTTAGCGGCATGCTCCAGCTTCCATGGCTGCTGTTTAACATGGACGCGAACTCGCAACAATAGCGATCCAAGCGGAACGGTGTTACCGTGACAGGCGCGACATCCGTCATGAAAGGAATGAAACGAACATGGTGAGCATCAATCGGGTTTACACGCGGCAGGGCGATGGCGGCATGACCCATCTGGGCGGCGGCCAGCGCATCCACAAGACCCATCTCCGGATCGAGGCCTACGGCGAGGTCGACGAGCTCAACGCCTGCCTGGGCCTCGCGGCGGAAGGCATGCGGGGAGAACCGCGCCTCGCCACTCTCCTCGGCCGCGCGGAGCGGATTCAGAACGAGCTCTTCGACCTCGGCGCGCAGCTCGCGGTGCTGCCCGAGGACCGCCGGCCCGAGTCGCCGCGGATCACGGCGGCCCAGGTCGAGCACCTGGAGCGGGAGATCGACGAGATGAACGACGGGATTCCCCCCCTGCGGTCGTTCATCCTGCCGGGAGGCGGCGAGGTCGCGGCCCGGTTCCACCTGGCGCGCACCGTCTGCCGGCGGGCCGAGCGCACGACCTTGCGCTTCGCCGCGGACGAGCCGCTCGACGGCACCGAGCTGCCCTACCTGAACCGCCTCTCCGACTGGCTGTTCGTCGCCTCCCGCTACGCCAGCTCGCGATTGGGGCTCGCGGAGCTCCTCTGGCGCCCGGGGGCCTCGGCGCAGGGAGAGGGCTGAGTTGTGATACCGTCTCGTCTCCGCCTCATCGACCGAGGAGAATTGACCATAACGTCCGAGTAGAAGCCACAACGGCACCGAAATTCAGGGAAGAGGAGTGTAAAGCTCCCGCCGCCCCGCGACTGTGATCGTGACGAAAGCCGCTCGAAGCCACTGCTGTCCAGCAGGAAGGCGCGGTGAGTAGGACGACCGTAAGCCAGGAAACCTGATTCGGCTGCGCAGGTCTCAACTTCCCCGAGGGGGGAAAGGAGCCAATCATGTCCGGGTACCGGTCCGTCCTGTTGTTTCTGTTCCTGTCGTTTTTTCCCCGTCTCCTTCCAGCGCAGTCCCAGCCGCCGCCGCAAAGCGCCCAGGCGCAGGGCGACGCGACGGAAGAGAACGCCCCGCGGCCGGTCTTCAAAGACGAGATCGTCGTCACCGCCAACCGCGTTGCCTCCCCCGCCGAGGAGGTGGGCAGCTCGGTGACCGTGATCAGCCGCGAGGAGATCGAGCGGCGCGGCGAAACGCAGGTCCTCGCCCTGCTGCGCACCGTGCCGGGGCTGGAGGTCAACCAGAGCGGCGGCCCGGGCACTCTCGCCAGCGTCTTCCTGCGTGGCGCGAACTCGAACCAGACCCTGGTCCTCATCGACGGCGTCCGCGTCACGGACACCGGCGGCGGCTACGACTTCTCGGTCCTCCGCGCCGACGACGTCGAGCGCATCGAGGTGCTGCGCGGCCCGCAGAGCACCCTCTACGGCTCGGAGGCGATCGGCGGTGTGGTCAGCATCCTCACCCGAGTGGGACGGTCCGGCTTTCACCTCACCGCCGATGCCCGCGCCGGCAGCCGGAGCACCCGGGATTTCAGGCTTGCCGCGGACGGCGGCACCGGAGCTTTCGACTACAGCGTTTCGGCCGCCGACCGCCGCACCGACGGGGTCTCCGCGGCGAGCGAGCGGCGGGGCAACCGCGAGACCGACCCCTTCTCCGACCGCACGTTCGCCGGACGGTTGGGGTTCACCGTGCTCGCCGACGGCCGGCTGGACCTCGTGCTGCGCCACACCGACGCCGACAGCTCGCTCGACGGCTTCACCTTCGGGATCGGTCCCACCGACGACCCCAACTACACGCAGCACCGCCGGTTCACCGTCGGCTCGCTGCAGCTGACGAAACCGCTCGCCGCCTGGTGGAACCTGCGAGTCACCGCGGGCGCCCACCGCGACGACACGCAGGGCCGCGACCCCGACACGTTTTTCAACAACTACGACCTGATCACCCGCCTGGGTTCGCTCTCCGCCCAGTCCGACTTCAAGCTGGGCAGCAACGACACCTTGATCGCGGGCGTGACCGGCGAGCACCGGCAGGGCGAGTCCGCCGGCTCTTTCGACAAGTCCCTGAATACGCGCTCCGTCTACGTCGAGGACGACTGGTCGTGGCACGACCGCCTCTTCCTCACCGCCGGGGCGCGCAACGACCGCTACTCCAGCTTCGGCGACCGCACGACCTACCGGGTGACCGGCAGCTATCTCTGGCCCGGCGCGGCCCTCAAGCTCCACGGCAGCCTCGGCACCGGCTTCCGGGGCCCGAGCTTCACCGAGCTGTTCTTCCCGTTCGCCGGCAATCTCGACCTCAAACCCGAGACCAGCACCGGCTATGAGCTGGGCATCGACCACACCTTCGGCGGCGGCGTCCTCATCGCCGGCGTCACCTGGTTCTCCAGCCGCTTCCGGGACCTGATCGACTTCAACCTCGACACCGGCACCTTCGGCAACGTCCGCCGAGCCACCTCCTCGGGCGTCGAGGCGACGCTCGAAGCCCACCCGCGCCAGAACCTGGAGCTGCGCGCCGCCTACACCTACAACGACACCGAGGACCGTTCGACGGGCCTCCAGCTCGCCCGCCGGCCGCGCCACCGCTGGAGCCTGCTGACGGCCTTCGAGCCCACCGGCCGGCTGCGGGGCACCGCGACCCTGACGGGCGAGACCGGACGCATCGACTCGGATGGCAAGCCGATGGACTCCTACACCCGCGTCGACCTCTCCCTGGAGTACCGCTCGGCGTCGTGGCTCTCACCCTATCTCGTCGTCCAGAACCTCTTCGACCGGCGGTACGAGGAGGTGTCGGGCTTCACCACCCCCGGCCTCACGGCCGTGGCCGGTCTGCGTTTCAACTACCGCTGACATCGCGGATCGCGGATCGGAGAACGATTGATCACGTTCATTACCGGCGGAGCGCGCAGCGGCAAGAGCCGCTTCGCCCTCAGCCTCGCGGCCGGCTCAGGCCAGCGGGCCTTCATCGCCACCGCCGAGTCTCTCGACGGCGAGATGGAGGATCGCATCCGGCGCCACCGCGAGGAGCGCGCGGAGCGCTACCTCACCGTCGAGGAGCCGGTGGATCTGGCGGGCGGCCTCGGTCGCCTCCCCGCCGCGACCGAGGTCGCCGTCGTCGACTGCCTCACCATCTGGCTGGGCAACCTCGTCCACCGGCACGGGGGCGAGAGCTTCGCGGGTGGTCTCGACGATCTGCCGGAGGTGGGCGCCTTCCTCGCCGCCCTCGCCACTCCCCCGTGCGCGCTCGTCCTGGTGAGCAACGAGGTGGGAATGGGGATCATCGCGGACAACCCCCTGGCCCGGCGCTTCACCGATCTGATCGGGCGCCTGAACCAGGAGGTCGCGGCCCGCGCCCAGCGGGTCGTCCTGATGGTCAGCGGCCTCCCCCTGGTCCTCAAGGGAGAGATCCTCAAGGGAGAGCCGGCATGAGGGGCCGTGCCCTCCTCGCCTTTCTCCTCCTCGCCCTGCTGCCGGCGGTGGCGGCCGGGGCCGCCACCGCGCCCCCTCGCCGCGTGATCTCCCTCGCCCCCTCGCTCACCGAGATCGTCTTCGCCCTCGGCGCCGGCAACCGGCTGGTGGGGGTGACCCAGTACTGCGACTACCCGGCGGCGGCCAAGGCCCTGCCCAGGATCGGCGGCATGCAGGACGGCAGCATCGACTTCGAGCGGGTGCTCCACCTGCGGCCGGATCTCGTGCTGGCCATCGGCGAGGACCAGCAGACCGCCGTCAAGACCCTGCGGCGCCTGGGGGCCCGCGTCGAGGTGATCTCCTCCCAGACCGTCGAGGACGCCCTGAGCGCCATCACCCGGGTGGGCGAGCTGCTGGGGACCCGGCAGGCGGCGGCGCGCCTGCGGGGCGACCTCGAACGACGCATCGCCCGGGTGCAGGCGGCGGTGGCCGCGCTGCCGGCGGCGCGCAGGCCGCGCGTTTTCTTCGAGGTCTGGGACCGCCCCCTGATGACCGCCACACGCGACACCCTGGCCGGCCGGCTGATCGAGCTCGCCGGCGGTGTCAACATCTTCGCCGGCCTCGCCGGGCGCTACGTCGAGGTGAGCCCGGAGGCGGTCCTCGAACGCAACCCCCAGGTCATCCTCGCCCCGGACCAGCATGCGAAGGCGGTCGCCCTGGAGAGCCTCGCCAAGCGGCCGGGGCTCTCCCAGGTCGACGCCGTGAAGAACGGTCGGGTGCGGCTGTTCAACGGCAATCTCATCTCCCGCCCCGGGCCGCGGATCGCCGAGGCCCTGGAGCGAGTCGGCCACGCTCTCCACCCCGACCTCGTCCCCGAGCCCCGGCCGTGAGCCGCCGCGGCTTCGTCGCCCTGCTCCTGGCCCTCGCGGCGGCGCTGCTCCTGGCCGCCGCCGGGAGCCTCCTGGTGGGGAGCGCCGAGATCCCCGTCCGCCGCACCCTGGAGCTGCTCACGAGCTCTCACCCCTCGCTGGAGCGAACCATCCTCCTGGAGCTGAGGCTGCCGCGGATCCTCCTCACGATCCTCGTCGGCTACGGCCTGGCGACCGCCGGCACCGCCTACCAGAGCCTGTTCCTGAACCCGCTCGCCGACCCGTTCGTCATCGGCGCTTCGAGCGGCGCGGCGCTGGGGGCCACCCTGGCGATTCTCGCCGGCTGGGGGTGGACGAGCCGGTGGGGGCTCGGCGCCCTCCCCCTGCTGGCGTTCTGCGGCGCCCTGGCGACCGTGGGGCTGGTCTACCTGATCGGCGCGGCGGGCGCCGGCTCCACCTCCCCGGTGAGCCTCCTGCTCGCGGGCGCCGCGGTGAGCACGGTGGCCGGCGCCCTCGTCTCCCTGCTGATGATTCTCAACAACCAGAGCCTCGGGGTGATCTTCAACTGGCTCCTGGGAGGCTTCTCCGCCGCCACCTGGCACGAGGTCGCCTACGGGGCGCCGCTGGTCGTCGTGGGCGTCGTGCTGCTCGGCCTCCTCTCCCGCCCCCTGGACGCCCTCGGCCTTGGGGACGATTCGGTCGCGAGCCTCGGTCTCTCGGCGGTGGGGTTCCGGCTGGCGATCGTCGTCGCCGCCACCGTGGCGACCGCGTCCGCCGTGGCCATGGCGGGGATCATCAGCTTCGTCGGCCTGGTCGCCCCCCACGCCGCCCGCCTGCTGGTCGGCGGCAGGAACGCCCGGCTGCTCCCGGCGAGCGGCCTGCTCGGCGCCCTCCTGCTCCTGCTGTCCGACGACGCCGCCCGCACCGTGGCGGCGCCCCAGGAGATCCCGATCAGCATCCTCACCTCGCTCGTCGGCGGGCCGCTCTTCCTCTACCTGCTGCGCCAGCGGTCGCGGACGGCGGGAGGCGGGGCGTGAGCGCCCTGCTGGCGGCCCGCGGTGTCGCCTGCGCCTACGGCGCGCGGGTGGTGCTCGCGGACTTCGCCTTCGAGGCGGCCGCCGGCACCGTCACCGTGCTGCTGGGGCCGAACGGCGCCGGCAAGAGCACGGCTCTGCGCGCCCTGGCGAGGCTGCTGCGGCCCCGCGAGGGCGTGGTCACGCTGGACGGCGTGGACGTCTGGCGGCTCGGCCGGCGCGACTTCGTGCGCCGCGTCGCCTTCCTGCCGCAGAACGAGACCCCCGCCTGGCCGATGACCGTCGAGCAGATGGTCCTCCTCGGCCGCATGCCCCACCGCGGCTGGCTCCTCCCCTACACCCACGAGGACCGGGACGCTCTGCGCAGAGCCCTCCACCAGGTCGAGCTGGACGGGTTCGAGAGCCGCGACCTCGATCTGCTCTCCGGCGGCGAGCGCCGGCGGGCCCTCCTCGCCCGCGCGCTCGCCCAGGACGCCGGCATCCTGCTGCTGGACGAGCCGGGCGCCCATCTCGACCTTCGCCACCAGGTCGAGCTGTTCGATCTCCTGCGGACCTTGAGCCGGCAGCGCGGGGCGACCGTCGTCCTCAGCCTCCACGACCTCAACCTCGCCGCGCTCTTCGCCGACCGTATCGTGCTCCTGCGGGAGGGACGGGTTCTGGCCACGGGACCGGTGGGCGAGGTGCTGGTCCCGGCCACCGTTCAGGCGGCCTTCGGCATCGCGGTGGAGGCATTGCCCCATCCCCGCTACGGGGTCCCCATCATCGTTCCAACCCTGCCCGAGCCCACGAAAGGATCCCAAGATGGCCAGTGACTGGAGGGAGAGAGCCCAGAATGCCATGGACCAGAAGGTCAAGCCGCCCGGCTCGCTGGGCCGGCTGGAGTCCACGGCCATCGATCTGGCGGTGTACCTGGAGACCCTGGAGCCGCGCCTGGACCGGGCGCGCATCCTCATCTTCGCCGCCGACCACGGCGTCTCCGTCCTCGGGGTCAGCGCCTACCCGCGAGAGGTGACGCCGCAGATGACCATGACCTTCGCCTCCGGAGGCGCCGCGATCACCGTTCTCGCCCGCGCCCTGGGGCTGGAGGTGGAGGTCATCGACGTCGGCGTCGACGCCGAGCTGCCGGCCATGCCGGGAGTCGTGAACGCCAAGGTGCGCCGCGGCTCGCGCAACTTCGTCGACGAGCCCGCCATGACCGAAGAGGAGCTCGAAGCCGCCCTGGAGGCCGGGCGGGCCGCCGCGCGGCGGGCGCTGGCGAACGGCGTCGACGCCGTGGGGTTGGGCGAGATGGGGATCGGCAACACCACCGCCGCCGCCGCCCTGCTCTCGGCCCTGACCGGGCTTCCCCCACGGGAGACGGTGGGACGTGGGACCGGCGTCAGCGACCGGGGCCTGGAGGCGAAGCGGGCGGTGGTCGAGAAGGCTCTCGCGCGCCACGCCGCCCTCCTCGGCGACCCGCGCCGCGCTCTCGCCGCCGTGGGCGGGCTGGAAATCGCCGCGCTCGCCGGCGCGGCCCTCGAGACCGCCCGGCAGCGGCGGGTGGTGATCGCCGACGGCTTCATCTCGACCGTGGCGGCGCTCGCGGCGGTGCGGCTGGAGCCGGCGATCCGCCCGGCCCTCTTCTTCTCCCACACCTCCGCCGAGGCCGGGCACCGGTCGGCCCTCGCGAGCCTCGGCGCCACGCCGCTGCTCGACCTCGGAATGCGGCTGGGCGAGGGCACGGGCAGTGCCCTGGCCTTCCCCATTCTCAAGGCGGCGGCCGCCATCCTGCGGGAGATGGCCACCTTCTCCCAGGCCGGCGTGACGGACAAGGAGGCATGACGAACCGGCTCATCCGGGAGGGGCGGTACCTGGCCACAGCCTTCTCCCTCCTCACCCGCCTTCCGGTCCCCGGTCTCGCGGGATTCGAGGAGAGCTGGCTCGCGAGCTCGGTGCCCTACTTCCCGATCGCCGGCCTCGTCGTCGGGCTCGCCGCGGCGGCGGCCTATCTCCTGGCCGGCCTCCTCTGGCCCGCCGGGGTGGCCGCCGTCGCCGCCCTCGCCACCGCGGCGTGGATGACCGGCGGCCTGCACGAGGACGGCTGGGCCGACGTCTTCGACGGCCTCGCCGCCAGCCGGGACGGCAACCGCGAGCGGATGCTCGCGGCCATGAAGGACAGCCGCATCGGCTCGATCGGCGGCCTCGCCCTCATCCTCCTCCTGCTCGGCAAGATGGCCGCTCTCGCCGCCCTGCCCGCGGGGGACGTCGCCCGCGCCCTCGTCGCCGCCCACCTGCTCAGCCGCTGGTCGAACCTGCCGCTGCTCTGGCGGCTTCCCTACGTCCGTCCGGAAGGGGGGATGGGCCGCGCCCTGGCCGGCAACGTCTCCGCGGGCCGGTGCGTGGCCGGCAGCGCCATCGCCATCGGTCTCACCGCCGCCGTCCTCAACGGGGCGATCCCGCCGATCCTCCTCGCCCTCGCCACCACGGCGCTCACCGCCCTCGGGGCCGGGCTCTTCTTTCGCCGTCGCCTGGGGGGAATCACCGGCGACTGCCTGGGCGCCACCCAGCAGCTCGCCGAGCTGGCCGTTCTCCTGGCCCTCGCCGGCCGCTTCTCCCTGTTGCGATGATGAGCCGCATCTACCTGGTCCGCCACGGGGAGACCGCTGGGAGCGAGGGGCTCGCCGTGGGCCATACCGACCTGCCGCTCTCCCCCGCCGGCGTGCGCGGCATGGAGACCCTGGCCGCCACCTGGACCGGCCCGGCGCCGGACCGGCTCATCGCCAGCGACCTCGCGCGCGCCGTTCTCTCCGCCGAGATCCTGGCGCCCCGGCTGGGAGTCGCCGCGGCTTTCGATCCCCGCCTGCGCGAGATGTCCTTCGGCGACTGGGAAGGCCGGGCCTGGGACGAGATCCACCGCCACGACCCGGACCGTCTCGCGGCCTGGGGAGGCCGCTGGTGGGAGATCGCACCGCCCGGGGGGGAACCCTACGCCGGCCTGAAGCGCCGCGTCCTCGCCTGGCACGCGGAGCTCGAAGCCGGGGAGGTTGTGGTGGCCGTCGCCCACGGCGGCAGCCTGCGGGCGCTGCTCGGAGTCCTGCTCGGCCTTCCGGATGACAGGATCTTCGAGCTGGGCCAGGACTACGCTCACGTGTCGGCGGTCGATGCCACGCCGCGGGGCTGGCAGCTGCGATACCTGAACCAGGGCCGGTTCGCTCGCCCTGAAGCTCACCCTTAAGCGACTGTTCAGCGATTTACGTTGTAGTATGTTGACAGCGAAAAGCCGCCGCCCCGAAAAGGTTACCGCGAAAGGAGAACCTGTCCATGGCCAGAGCTTGGAAAAGAGTTTTTGCCCGCCTGTTCGTCCCCTCTCCAAGGTTGTCGCTGCTCATCGCGACGCTCGCTCTCTCCTGTTTTTCCCGCGCCCTCTGGGCTGGCGATGAAAAGACCGTGGCCGCCCCAGTCTCGATCCGCATCGGCATCATCGGCGATCAGACCTTCAGCACCGATATTCAAGCCTCCTACGGCGTCCTGCAGCAGGGGGTCAACCTGCTCTCGGCGCAGCCGCCCCTGAACGTCGTCATCCATACCGGCGACCTGATCGAGAGCACCTTGAGCCCCCCGGCGGTGACCGCGCTCTGGAACCAGGCCACCGGCATCCTCGACCAGCTCCCCGTCAACTGGTACATCTCTCCCGGCGACCACGACGTCGACCCGCCCGTCTTCCAGCAGGACTCGCACGACCGGTCGCGCGAGCAGCTCTTCCAGCAGCTTTACGGGACGCGCGTGCCCCAGGTGCTGCAACATCCCTACTACAGCTTCGACGTCCACGGTTTCCACTTCATCGCTCTTTATTCCGAGCAGGCGCTGCATGCGGATCCGCGGTTTGGCAACATTTTCCTCGCCCAGGTTTACGACGATCAGTTCAACTGGCTGCGGCAGGACCTGATCGCGCACCGGGCCGCGCGCGGCATCATCGTCTTTCTTCACCAGCCCCTGTGGTATCACTGGAGCGGCTGGCAGCGGGTCCACGAGCTGCTGCGCCACTACCCCGTCGCCGCCGTCGTCGCCGGCCACTTCCACTATAACCAGGACAACGGCAAGATCGACGGCATCCCCTACATCACCGTGGGCGCCACCGGCGGTTTCACCAAGAATGGCAGCCGCAACGCGGGCGACGTCCAGCATGTGAGCGTGCTGACCGTGAATAGCAGCGGCGGTATCCAGCTCAAGCTTCTGCCGGTGTCCGACACCCTGCCCCTCGGCCTGACGCCGCGGGTCGACATGGACCGGGTGCAAAGTCTGGACGTCCAGTTGGGCAACTTCTTCGACTTCTCCCAGGTCAACAAGGTGTTCGTCAAGAGCGGCCAGTTGGTGAGCTCGTGCGGCGGCACCACCCCGGCGCAGATCCAGATCAACGAGATCGGCGACCCCACCGACCTGCCCCTGGACGTGAAGATCACCTTCAGCAGCAGCCCCGCCGGCATCTCGCTCGCCTCGCCCGGCTTCGGCACCGGCCTTTGCTCGACCGTGATCAGCGGCACCGAATGCGTCCTGCCGCGCACCACCCGCACGTTCATCGCCAACTATTCGAGCGCCGACATCGACACCTTCAGCGGCCCCCTCTGGGCCTCGGGCCTCAGCTCCAGCGGCACCCCGCAACCCGGAACGGTCCTCAGCTTCAACGTGCGCACCACCATGCAGGGCACTTCCGGAACCTTCTTCCTGGAAACCACGGTCTCGACGACCGTTCAGGCCTGCCCGTAAACCCTTTCTCAAGGCGGCCGGCGCGCGACTCGCGCCGTCCGCCCCGCCTCACCGTATGAGACCCGGCGGGAGAACACCCGATGAGCGATGAGCGAATCGAGTACTGACGTGGCGGAGACGACGCCGGCGGCACAGCTCGCACGGCTCTCCCCGGACGAGCATGGGGGCGATCCGGAACGCGAGCTCCGGCGTTTCGGGATCGCGCCGCGGCCGGTCCTCGACTTCAGCGTCAATACGAGCCCTCTCGGTCCGCCACCACGGCTCCTCCAGGCCTGGCGGGAGTTGGCCGGGGAGATCGGACGTTATCCGAGCGTCGCGGGGGACGGTGTGACCTACTTCTACGAGCAGCGGTTCAGGATCCCCGCCGACCGGGTCCTCGCCGGCAATGGAGCGACGGAGCTCCTCTATCTCGCGGCGCGGGTCCTGCGGCCCACCCGGGTCGCCGTCGTCACTCCCTCCTACGCCGATTACCGGCGGGCCGCGCGCCTCGCCGGGCTTGAGACCTTCGCGGTTCCTCTCTCGGCGGACGGTGACTGGGCCCCGCTGGGGTTCGAAGACCTCGACCGGGCGCTCTCCCGGGCCGATGCCCTGCTCCTCGGCAATCCCAACAATCCGACCGGGACCCTCTTCGCGGCCGCCGATCTGCTCGAGCTCGCCCGCGAGCACCCTGGCCGCTCTCTGTGGGTGGACGAATCGTTCATCCAGCTCACCGATGGGTTCCCGGCGACCTCGCTCGCCTTCGGCGGCGAGCTGCCGCCCAACGTCCTGGTGTTCCACTCCTTGACGAAGTTCTACTCCGTTCCAGGCCTGCGGCTGGGCGCCACGATCGGCTCCCCGGAGGAAATCGCGAGGCTGCGCCTGGCCAAAGAGCCCTGGACCGTGAACCGGATCGCCGAGCACGCCGCCCGCCTCCTCGCCGAGTGCCACGACTACGAGACGCAGGCGCGGTCCATGGTCACGCGCGAGCGTGCCCGCCTCGCGGCGCTCCTGGGACGGCTGCCGTCGATCGCGGTGGCTCCCACGGCGGCCAACTTCTTTCTTGCCCGCTGGCTCGGGAACCGAGGTCTCGACGACCTCCTGGCGCGTCTGCTCGAGGCCGGCCTCTGCGTGCGCGACTGCCGGAGCTTCCCCGGTCTGGAAGAAAACTATTTCCGCTTCGCCGTGCGCCGCCCGGAGGAGAACGACCGCCTGCTCGCCGCTCTGGCGTCCGCCGGGGATGCGAAGGAGCTCCCATGACCGAGGTCACAGTCATTCTGCTCGCCGCGTTCCTCCTCGATCTCGCCTTCGGGGATCCCGACTATCCGCTTCATCCGGTGCGCCTGGTGGGCCACCTGGCGACTCTCTTGGAACGAGGGTTGCGCGCCTCAGGGCTCTCCGGGTTTCTCGGCGGCGGGCTCTTCACGTTCCTCTGTCTCGCGGCGACACTCACGGCCTATCTGGGGCTCGCGGCCCTCGCGCTCGCCCTCCATCCGCGGGCCTTCGATCTGTTGAGCATCTTCGCCGTCTACTCGTCGATCGCCCTGCGCGGCCTCTTCGACCATGCGTTGCCGGTGGGACGCGCCCTGGAGCGCGGCGACCTGGCGGCGGCGCGGACAGCCGTGCAGCGGATCGTCGGCCGGGACGCCTCCCTCCTCGACTCGACGGGAGTGGCCAGGGCGGCGGTCGAGAGCGTCGCGGAAGGGTTCGTGGACGGCTTTTTCGCTCCCTTCTCCTGGTATGCGGCCGTCGGGGCCCTGGCGCTCGCCGGCGGGCTTCCGGCCCGCCAGGCGACGCTCGCCGCGACCGCGGCGGCCCTCCTCTACCGTGTCGCCAACACCCTCGATTCGATGGTGGGCTACCGCGACGAGCGGTGTCGCCGTTTCGGCTGGGCAAGCGCCCGGCTGGACGACCTCGTCAACTTTCTACCTTCCCGGTCCGCGGTGCTGGCGCTATTCGCGGCGGCTCTCCTCCTGCGGCTGGACGCGGTGAGGGGCTGGCGGGTCTGGCTCCGTGACCGCCGGCGGCATCCTTCCCCGAATTCGGGACAGACGGAGAGTTACGCCGCCGGGGCCCTTGGAGTCCGGCTCGGGGGACCGACGGCCTACCCTCATGGCGTCGTCGTCAAGGGCTGGCTCGGGGATGGGACGCCCGAGGTGACGAGCCTCCATCTCGAGCGCTGCTGCCGGCTGGTGAGGGTGGCGGGCTATCTCACCGCCACCGCGGCCCTCATCGCGGCGTTGTCCACGGCGGCGGCCGCCACGGCCCGGCAAGGTCACCATCTGCGCGGAGGCTATACTCGGCACGACCAGGAACTCCACGACGAGAGTCAGGGCGCTCCACCCACTAGAGCGATGCTGTCTTTTCATCGGTATCTCCTTTGCCAAATAAACTAACCGATCCGTTCGAAGAGGATCAACCGCTCCACACCGGGGCTCTCGTCTTGTGGCTCTCGGCCGCCCTGCTGCCAACGGTTCTGACGCGCAATCCCTGGTATCTGCTGTGGTCCTTCGCCGCCGCGGGCGCGATGCGGAAAATCTGGGTCCGGGATTCGCCGGCGGCGCGGACCTGGGGAACCTTCCTGCGCTTCGGTCTGATGCTGGGATTGGTCAGCCTGGCGTTCAACCTCCTGTTCGGAGGAGCCGGCGAGACTCCCCTGTTCTCCCTGCCGCAGCTGCGATGGCATGTCATGGTGCACAGCCAGCCGGTGACGCTGATCGAGCTTGGGGGGCCCGTGACGCTCGAAGCCCTGATCTACGGATTGAGCAGCGGGGTCGCCCTCCTCACCGTTCTCCTCGCCCTGAGCACGTTCAACATCCTGGTCGATCACTATCGACTCGTACGGTGGATCCCGCGCTTCCTGGATCAGTCGGCGACCGTGGCCTCCATCGCCCTGACGTTCATCCCTCAGATGGTCCGGGCGCAGCAAGAGGTCCGAGAGGCGCTGGTTCTACGTGGTTACCGGTTGCGACGCCTTCGGGATATGCCCCCCTTTTTCGTGATCCTCCTGGCGGAGGGTCTGGAGAGGAGCATCCAGCTCGCGGAGTCGATGGAATCCCGCGGCTTCAGCCGCCGGAACGCCGCGGGAAGTCACCTTGCGGAGCTTCCACGCAAGGCGGCGATCGCCGGCGCCCTGACCCTCCTCGCGGTCGGGAGCTTCTTCTCCGGCTATTTCCCCGGCACGCCCTGGGGCAATATCCTGATGGTTTCGGGCGCCGCCCTGCTCCTCGGCACGATCTGGTGGATTGGTCACGGCGTGCGGCGCACCCGGTACCGCAGAGAGATCTGGCGACCGCTCGACTTCGCCGTCGCCGGCACGTCGCTCCTCGCCATGGTGGTTCTTTTGACCGCCTGGCTGTTGCGACGCGGTCTGTTCGTTTTCAATCCCTATCCGAAATTCACCTGGCCCTCCTTCGATCCTATCCCCGCCACCGCCTTGGCTCTGCTCGCCGCGCCGGTCCTCGCCGGGGTCTGGAGACCGGGAAGGAGAGCGGATTGATCGAGATCACCGGCCTGACCTACCACTACCCTGGCCGTGAGACGCCGGCCTTGTCGGCCGTCGACCTGCGGGTTTCCACCGGCGAGTTTCTGCTCGTGATCGGCTCGTCCGGATCGGGCAAGAGCTCGCTGCTGCGTTGTCTCAACGGGCTCGTGCCGCATTTCTATGGCGGCACCCTCCGGGGAAGCGTACGGGTCGCCGGCCGCGATCCCGTCGCACTGGGTCCGGCGGGTCTGTCCGACCTCGTTGGCTTCGTCGCTCAGGACCCCGAATCCCATTTCGTCGCCGCGCGGGTGGAGGACGAGCTCGCCTTCGCGATGGAGAACCGGTCCCTGCCGCAGACGCTCATGCGCAAGCGGATCGAGGAGGTTCTCGACCAGCTCTCCATCGCCCACCTGCGTCAGCGCCGGATCGACACGCTCTCCGGCGGCGAACGGCAGCGGGTGGCGATCGGTAGCGTTCTCACCCTCGAGCCGGCCATCCTGGTGCTCGACGAGCCGACCTCGCAGCTCGATCCGCAGGGAGCGGAAGAGGTGCTGAATACCCTGCGCCAACTGAACGAAGACCTCGGCCTGACCATCGTCCTGTCGGAGCATCGCCTCGAGCGGGTGGCCCACTACGCCGACCGTATCTGCTCGCTGCGCGCGGGCCATCCCCCGATCGTCGCCGGCGCCCGTGAAGTTCTGGCGGCGTCCGAGCAGGTCCCTCCCCTCGTCTCCCTGGGCCGGAAGCTCGGCTGGGAACCCCTGCCGCTGACGATCAAAGAGGCCCGAAGCCACACTCCTGAGCTGCTCTCGCGGCTGGCGGGTCGCGGCGGCAGCCCGCCCTCCTCCGCGACCGCTGGCGGCCGCGCCGTGATCTCCACCCGCGGGGTCTGGTACTCGTACGATCGCCTGGAGGCCCTGCGCGGGGTCGATCTCGAAATCCGTGCCGGAGAGCGCGTCGCCCTGATGGGGCGAAACGGCTCCGGCAAGAGCACCCTGCTCAAGATGCTGGTGGGCCTTCTCAAGCCTCAGCGAGGTCACGTCGAGATCCTGGGGCGCGCCCTGGAGAAGCTGCCGCTCGCGGAGGTCACCCGGCAGGTGGGTTTCGTGCCCCAGAACCCGGGGCGCCTGCTGTTTCGCGACACGGTGGCCGACGAGGTGCGATTCACCCGGAAAGCCCATGGGCTCCCCGCGACGGATACGGCCGGCCTCCTCGATCGCCTGGGGCTTTCCGCACAGGCGGGCTCCTATCCCCGCGACTTGAGCAGCGGCGAGCGCCAGCGCGCGGCGCTCGCCGCGATTCTCGCGGCAGAGCCCGAGATCCTCCTGCTCGACGAGCCGACCCGCGGCCTGGACGACGCCAGCAAGGAACGGCTCCGGGCGATCCTGGAAGAGCTCTCCGCGCGCGACGTCACCACGATTCTGGCGACGCACGACGTGGAGCTGGTGGCCCGCTTCGCGCAACGGGTCGTCCTCCTCGGTGAGGGCGAGGTGGTCGTGGACGGCCCCGTCCGGGAGGTGATGACCGCATCGGCGGTCTTCGCCTCCCAGGTGAACAAGCTGCTCCGTGACGAGCGCTTCCTGACCGTCGACGACGTCCTGGATTGTCTCGCCCATGCTTAGCCGGTTGCTCTCCACGCTCATCCTGCTGCTCGCGAGCGCCCTCGGCGTTTGGGCGTTCCTCTCTCCCTTCTTTGCGTCCCGCCAGGGCCCGGGCGGCATGGAATCCTCTCAGGCAGCGAGCGCCCCGGTCCTTTTTCTGACGCTCCTCGCCCTCTGCCTGGTCGTCATCATCGCCAATCTCGAGACGAAGAGAATGGACAGCCGGTGGGTCGCGATCCTCGGGCTTGTGGTGGGGCTCAACTCCGTCCTGCGGATGTTCACCGGCCCCGCGGGTTTCAACGCCGTTTTCTTCTTGCCGATCGTCTGCGGCTATGTTCTCGGAGCCGATTTTGGCTTTCTGGTCGGCGCTCTCTCCATCCTGGTCTCGGCCTTCCTGACCAGCGGTGTCGGCCCTTGGCTACCGTTCCAGATGTTCGCCACCGGATGGAGCGGCATGGCCGCGGGCTGGTTGCCGCGACTCCCCAAACGGATCGAGACCCCCGCTCTCGCTCTCTGGGGAGCCCTCTCGGGCTATGCGGTCGGCGCGATCATGAACCTCTGGTTCTGGCCCTATCTGGCGGTTCCGGACGCCGGCCCTCCGGGCAGCGCGATGCACTGGGCGCCGGGCGCCGGGCTCGCCGAGACACTCCGCAGATACAGCGTTTTCTACTTTACGACGTCTTTCTGGTGGGACACCGCCCGAGCGGCCGGCAACGTCGTCATCCTGCTCGCCGTCGCGCCGCCGGTGATCCGTCTCCTACGACGCTTTCAGGACCGTTTTCATTTCTGGCTCGAGACCCTTCAATGACAGATGCTCGCGAAAGACGTAGGTGGCGGCGCGGCGCTCCCGTTACCCCATCGAAACCCCTGGACATCGCCATTCTTGACGCTCGTCAATGAGACCCCTTGCGACGAGGATTGCCATCCCACCGGCTGCAGGATCCAGTACGACCAAAAGCTCGGCTGACAGAAGCACTTCTGACCGGGATACGCGCAACCTTCGCTCTTGAAGCTGCACGTCGCGTAGCTCTTCTGGCTGGCATAGAACTCCGCCGTGAAAGGGAAGGACGAAAGCTCGACGAGCCGATATCCCGTGATCCGCGGCTCGGCAAAGCCGACACACTTGGTTTCCACCGAGCCGTTGCCGTAGACCACGACGAGCCCCGCACGGTTTTTGGCGGCGGCCGGGGAAGATGAAACGGACGGCGCTTCCGGCTGCGCGTTACAGCCCAGGTAAAAAAGGCCAGCGAGAGTGACGGAAAAGAGCGCGGTTGGCGCCCACAGGTTGATTCTCCGGGAGTGGCTTGATCGCGAGCTCAGGTTCACCATGGAAGCTCCTTTGGGGTCTGCCGGAAAAAACGGATCGTCCTCTAGTCGAGCAGAAAGAAGACCTGCTGTCAATCCAGACCGGGCCGATTCGCGGCGGCTTGAGCCTCAGCTTCAACGTGCGCACGACCATGCAGGGCACTTCCGGAACCTTCTTCCCGGAAACCACGGTCTCGACGACCGTTCAGGCCTGCCCGTAAAATCCTTTCTCAAGGTGGCCGGCGCGCGACTCGCGCCGGCCGTTCTAAACTTACGAGGCGGGAGAGTCCGGGCTTGCGGCCGGCGGGACCTCCATGCCGCACGAGCGCATCCGGCGGGCGAAGACCTCGCGCTCCTCGGGCGTCAGCTTTTCCCATCGTCCCCGAAGACCGCCGCCCCCGAAGCGGCGGCCTCGCGGCATTCCGCGCCAGCCGCCGAAGAGCAGCCAGCTCAGCGACAGCAGTCCCACGGCCTGCCAGAAGCTGATGTGCGGCAGCCCGAAGATCTCCGGCATCAAGAGGTTCCAAAGTTGGTGCACGGCCCACCCGAAACCACTGACAAAAATGATCGCGAACACCGCGACTCCGGCAATGATCAGGGTCCATTTCTTCCTTCGCATTGGGTGGCTCCTTATAGGACGGTGAAATCCAGGTAAATGTCATGAAGGCGCGTTCGCAGGCGCTGCACGGCGTAGCGCTTGCGGCCCAGCAGCGTGTTGATGCTCAGGCCCGTCGAGGCGGCGAGCTCGCGAAACGAGCGACCTTCGACCTCATGGGCGAGGAACACCTCGCGCTGCTCGGGGGGAAGCTCGGCGAGAGCGGCGGCCAGCTCGTCGAGCAGGACGGAACGCTCGTAGACCTCCTCCGGCCCGGCGTCGAGCGACGGGAATTCGTCGAGCAGGTACTCCTCGTCGCCGTCCTCGTCGCGGTGGCGTGAAGCCGGTTCGGCGAGCACCGTGCTCTCCGTCGCCTTCCGGCGGAAGCGGTCCACGATCCGGTTGCGAGCCACCCGGAACAGCCAGGCGCCGGCATCCTTGATGGGCGTCACCAGCCGGTAGGCTTCGACGAGCTCCGAAAAGACGTCCTGGAGGATGTCCTCCGCGTCGAGCTGGCTCGCGACGCTCTTCAGGATGAAGCTGCGCAACCGCGGCCGCTCGAGCTGGATGGTCTCGGCGATCCGGCGGTTCTGCTCGTCCTCGGTCTGGTCGCGGCTCACGTCTGCATTCTCCCCTACGGATGTAGACGGGCGAGGCCGATGGATATTGTGGCGGCCAAGACCCTCATCACCGATCGCCACCTACGGGCGCCGCCGACCCGAATCACGTCGCCTTGGGTATTTCGGACCTTCGATCTGCCGCGGTTCGATTGGTTTCAGGTTGGACGGGCATTGCCGATCCTGAGACGCCCCACGGGGTAGCTGGCGCTACCCCGTGGGGCGTCTCCGAGGCGGCGAAAACCGCTAAGCCACGGCGACGATACGAAACCTTCTCAAGGAGAGAACGCCGAGGACGATGAAGAAGACGAGAGCCAGACCCTGTGCCACTTGGAAGGGAGGTTCGGACTGCGTGGGAGCCAGGGCGTGCAAGGCGGGGACCTTCTCAAAGGCCTGAACGATGAGCACGAAGAAATTGAGATAGAGGGAGACGACACCACCCATGACGAAGATCCAGCGCCAGTGCCCAACCATCCGGCGGCGATACGCCAGAACCGTCGGGATGAGGACCAGGAGGGAAATGATCCCCAGGATATGAGCAGGCTTGATGCCATGGAACGGGAAGAAGAAACCCGTGATGCTCGTGGCCGCCGTGGTTGCCAGGAACACGTCCGTCCAGCCCTTGAGATACCTGGAGGCAATAAATCCCCACACCACGACGAACCCTGCCACGATGGCGACCAGGCTGATGGCGGTGTGGAACAACGTGAAGGCCAGGAGACCGCTGCTCATAGTGTTCACTCCCTCCGATACGGAGTCTACGGGGCGCTACGGAGCGACGCCACAGAGGCCAGAGCAGACACCCCAGTCGCCGCAGTTCGTGCCAGAGGAGGTGGCCTTGTCCCAGCAGCCCCAGTCGCAGTTGCTTTCACAGTCACAAAACTCCCAGCAATTGGGGATGATCGCCGGCGAGGGGACGGCGCTGGCGGCCAGCAGGACGATCAGCATCGCGAGCAGGCGGACGACTTTTTTCATGGAATCTCCTCCTTGGGTGAAGAATTGAGGAGAGTCTACAGGATTTATGCGCAGTCGGCGTTCGGGCTCATTGACTGCGCCGGCGCATTCGGGCCAGTCCGGCGGCGGCAACCCATGCGACGACGAACGCCGGCACCCCGGTCACCGCCGGGAACGCGACGAGCGCCCAGGGCGCGAGCGGGCTCTGGTGGACGGAATCACCCCAGTGCTGAATGTTCACCCAAATGGCGAGAACGAAGGCCCCCAAAGCGACCGCCGCCGAGACGTGCCATGCGGCTCGCGCAGGTGAGCTCCGCAGGCGAAAAAGCTCGTACCCCAGGTGAGCCGCGAACGCCGCGGCGCATACCAACCACGCGGCCAGCCGCCAGGTGACGAGCATCGCGTGGGAAACCGAGAGACCGGCGAGCGCCGCGAATGCGATGCCCACGACCGGGTACACGAAAACAAAAAGCATTGCAATCGGAAGCCACCGCGGGTTCGCTGGTCTGTTCACGTGGTCCTTCAATCCGTGATCACGTGCAAGGCGACGATCGCCAGGACGCTCCCCGCCACCAGAGTCGCCCCGGCGATGAGCAGCGTCGCCAAGTGAGCGCGGACCGCGGCGAGCGTCCTCAACGCGGCCTGCCGAAGCTCCGCATCGCCGCGCCAGCTTCGCAGCACCGAAGCGCCGCCGATGACGAACGCCGCCAACGGCATCGCGATGAGGAAGAGCTGGAGGCCAAGGGCCGGCCGGACACTGAACCAGTCGACAACACGCCGGGCGGTCTGGGCCGGCTCAAAGGGCGCCGGCTGAACGTTCCGCAGGAAGAGCGCGGTCATGAACAGCGTGGCTGGGAGGATGAGGAGAAGCTCCGTGGCGGCGAGAGTACGCTTGATCGTGTTCATGGCTACTTTGTAACGCAAAGTGCTTGACGCGTCAAGGGGACGAAGCCTGAGGAGCATGGCGATAGGGCCCGAAGGCGTCGAGACCAGCCCGGAGGGCGGCAGACCCATAGCCCAGGGCGAGAGCGAAGCGGGAGCCCTGGGACCGGCAACCCACGCAATTCCCGACCGCCCTTGGCAGGGCGCGAATCGATTCGGTGTTGGCTCTATCCCAGGGCTCGCGCCCTGGGCTACGGGTCTGCCGCCCTCCGGGCTCGCGGTGTGGGCCTGCGCAAGCTGCTCCGAAGGATCGGCAGAAGACCGCCAAAGCAAAACTCCTGTCGCCAGCCTCCCCTACATCCGCCGGGAGAAGACAGAGCAGTTTACCGGGTCGGCGGAGATCTCGTTACCGGTGCCAGCCCAATGTAGAGACGCCCGCGGGGAACCCCGCGGGGCGTCTCCTCGAAGCGACGATCCTCACAGCCGCCTGGAGGGTCTGAACACCGACAAAGCGCGCCCCTGAATAATCTCCGCCACACACCAAGGCTCTGTAGGCAACACGACGCGCATAGTATCGCGGCCCTTCAGGCCGCACCTTGCAAATTCCATCCAAGTGTACCCAGGGCGTTGCCCCGGGCTGAGGAATCACGACCCCATGGGCCGTCCTGGTACAACCGCCCACGCTACAACGTAACCGTAACGCCGGGCCAACGGTCCGAGATCCTTCAGCCCAGCCCAGCGGGCTGAGTTGCGGCCGGCACTCCTATTTTGCGCCCCAACGGGGAGCGATAATCGTTTGGCTCGGTGCTCGGCTTCGAGGTCCGCGAGAGTACCTTGCAAGAGAGCCTGGCTCTTCGCATGGGCTCATTGATATAGCCATAGAACTCTTTTCGATTGACGCTAGCTCCCGTAAGGTGTACCGTCAAGCAGGAGGCTTTTATGTCAGAAAAAAAGCTGTTCGTTGAACGCCGGCCGCAGGGCGATTACGCAGTCCGGCGGCCCAACTCAGAGAGAGCCAGCGTCGTAGAGGAAACCCAAGCTAAAGCCATTGCCAGCGCCCGAAAGCTTGAGCCCAGCGCCGCGATCCTTGTAGAGCGGGTGCGGACCACTGCCCACGGTAAACCGGACAAGTGGCGTAGGCCATAGTGTCCGGAAAGCCGGAGTGCAATGCCTATGGTGAAGGCCGCGATTTTGCTCTTGATGGCCCGCCCCCAGGTGTCGCCAGCGCCACGTCGGCCCGGCGGCGGGCTCGATGTTTCAAAATCACCCGGACTCTTGACCAACACGATAGTGCTCGATGTCAATGTTGGCACGTGAGCGTGACGCTTCTTACGAGGTCGCCTGTTGCTGGAACCTTTGCAAAACAGTTCGTATCGCTCGGAGGTGCCGGGCGATCACCATTGATCCCAAAGCACCAAGAGATGCCGTGCGCCAAAATGTCCTCGGCGCCTAGAAGAAGAGTGGATCCACGGGCGGCTTCAAAAGAAAACACTGAGGGAATAAGTCGGTCCACGTAACCCGGCTTGCCCGGACCGTTTGGGTAGATCGCGCCGTTAGTGTCGAAAAAGAACACATCGATACCGCCCCCACATCCGTCGACGACAGTCCACGTAACTCTAGCGTTGTTATTGGCCGAGCAACTGGCCTTGAAGTTCTTGGCTAAAGCGTTAGGTGGTACAGTGACCCTGAGCGTGGACGGCGAGAACGTGCAGCCGGTTTTAGAGGGACGCACCGTGTAGGTGCCCGAGGGCAATCCTATAATCCCATAAGATCCATTACCGTCTGCTAAGGCGGAATGCCCTCCCGCAGCTATCGTAGCGCCCACCGTCCCGACCGAGCCACTTATTGAGTAAGTCTGTTGGCAACTTCCCGCCTCCCTGGCATTTGGATTCACCATGTATCGAAGGATCTCGTCAGCCACCCCCGCCTCTTTCAGGGCTATGAGAGCCTCGGCCGACGTATCGAAAGCGGTTCTGGACGACTTGATCTCTTCCACAACTATGCTCGGGGAAAACCCCGCCTGCACCAAGTTGACAATGTCTCGATTCGAAAGGGGGGAAGACGGAGCCGTGGCAGCAGGAATGGGTGTTGTTGCGAGGAGAGCGGGTAGTAAGCCTGTGGTTACTAGCAGAGTACACTTGGCAATCCATGTAGTCGACACGACTTAACTCCTCAGTCAAATTACGACCGAATTTTGGGCCATTATATGGGAAGTATCGCGACCATTCTGTTCCACACCGTTATGGTTCCTGCGATGCGACGCCCAAGCACATCGCTACTCTACATGTTTTCAGACTTTTCGGCAAAGTTATTTGCCTCGTCGCATAAGTCTCCTCCGCCAGCGTCCGGTCATCCTCCGTGCAGAAAACCTTGCGGAATGTGGTGATGTCTCCGAGCAGAGTGCCGGTCGGCTCGACATACTGCACCAGCCCCTAGAGCTCGGCCAGAGAGTTCTGCATCGGCGTCGCCGTGAGCAGAAGGACAGGCGCCGAACGCAGGAAGCCGCGGACGCGGTGAGCCATCATCGCCTCGTCCGAGGCTTCGTCATAGGCACCGTCGTGCCCATATCGCTTGTGCAGCCCGGCGAAGATCTCGTGGGCTTCGTCGATGACCACCAGGGCGAAGCCGCATACCGCTCCCGGTCATCCGGACGGCGGACCCTGATCAGGTCCTCAGCGAGAAGACGCCGGTTGAAGGGATGTAGACCCGTGGGATGGGAGGGGGGAACTATCAAATTCATCTTTTCCGAAGGGCTTGAGAAGACAATAACAGGAGAGCCTTGAGGCGTCAAAACTTCAAAAGAAAGTCGGGGCCCGGCTTCGATTTATTCTTATTCACGATGCTGAGATGGAGGTGTACCGCCGTGCTCGCCCGGGCTGCCGCCCCGGCGGAAACGTCCCGCCTGCCATGGCCTGCTGCCGGTGCGTGACCCGGAGCTCCATGGAATGCGGGCCGTGTCGTGCACGGGCTGGGATCGTCTCTACGTCCTCCCGGCGAGGACACGCGGTTCATCTGCCATGCCATGCGTTTCACCTGCCATGCCCGGCGCGTCACCTGCCATGCCAGGTTTTAGATCTGCCATGCCCGGTGTGTCACCTGCCATGCCATCTGTTCGACCTGTCATGCCCGATTTCAAATCTGCCATGGCAGATGTTCGCCCTGCCACGCCATTTCCTTTGCCTGCCACGCCCGATTCTTCGGCTGCCATGCCATTTGTTTCTCCTGTCATGCCCGATTTTTCACCTGCCGTGGCAGGTGTTTCATCTGCCACGTCCGGTGCTCCACCTGCCACGCCGATGTTCCACCTGCCATGCCATTTCCTTGGCCTGCCATGCCCGGTTTCAAATCTGCCATGCCATTTGTCTCGCCTGCCATGCCATGTGCTCCAGGCGGGACGCCGGCGCTCCCAGGAGGAGCTGGCTGGGGCGTTTGGCTGTTCTCCCTCTTCTCCCGGTTGGAGGGAGGGCGATGGGAGAAGAGGGCCGGGGTGATGAGGGGGAGGTACGTCGACGCGCCGCCGAAGGTTGTAGTGTTTACGGCCTTCCTCTCCGCGCCGGAGACGCCCCGCGGGGTTCCCCACGGGGCGTCTCTACGTTGGGACCGGTCGATCGGCGGCCAGGGGGGAGGCCGCCTACTTCTTCCCGTGCTCGTAGAACCCGCGCCCGCTCTTCCTTCCCAGGCGGCCGGCGAGGACCATTTGCTTGAGGAGGGCGGGCGGGGCGTAGCGCTTCTCGCGGTACTCCTCGAACATGATGTTGGCGATGTAGTAGGTGGTGTCGAGACCCACGAAGTCGAGCAGGGTGAAGGGGCCCATCGGGTAGCCGCAGCCGAGCTGCATGCCCTTGTCGATGTCCTCGACGGTGCCCACGCCTTCCTCCAGGGCGCGGATGGCGTCCAGCAGGTAGGGCACCAGCAGACGGTTGACGACGAAGCCCGAGTTGTCGCGGCAGGCGATGGGCTCCTTGCCCAGCGACTTGGCGAACTCGAAGGCCAGGTCGAAGGTCTCGCCGGAGGTGAGGATGGTGCGTACCACCTCGACGAGCTTCATCACCGGCACGGGATTGAAGAAGTGCAGGCCCACGAACTGGTCCGGCCTTTTGGTGAACATGGCGATCTGGGTGATGGTCAGCGACGAGGTGTTGCTGGCGAAGATCGCCTCCGCCTTCACCGCCTCGTCCAGCGCGGCGAAGGTCTTCTTCTTCTCGTCCAGGTTCTCGACGATCGCCTCCACCACCAAGTCGCAATCGGCCAGCGCCGAAAGGTCGGTGACGGTGCCGGAAAGGCGGGCGACCGCCTCGTCGCGCGCTCCAGCCTCCATCTTCCCCTTCTCCACCGCCTTGTCCATGGAGCCGCGAATGCGGGCCAGCCCCTTGTCGAGCAGCTCGTCGGTGACCTCGCGCACCACCGTGTCATAACCGGCCCGGGCCGCCACCTCGGCGATCCCGGAACCCATCAGGCCGGAGCCCAGGACTCCCACCTTCTTGATCTTCTTCATCGCACCCCTCCTATCTTCAGATGATTTCGTTGTCGGATTCTTCCGCGATCTCTCGCGTCTGGCCGCCTTCGCCCTCGCCGCCCTCGTCGCCCGCCAGCCTGCGCAGCCACAGCCGGCGCGCTCCGGGTACCGCGAAGGGCAGCCGTTCGGCCCATTCCACCACTTTCACCCCCGGTCCGGCCAGCAGCTCGTCGAGGCCGAGCCCCGCCGTCTCCTCAGGCCCGAGCCGGTAGAGGTCGACGTGCACCAGCCGGCCGCCGCTCCCCTCGTGCTCGCGGATGATGGTGAAGGTCGGCGACTGCACCTCCCTCGCGTCGATGCCCAGCCCCTCGCCGATGCCGCGGGCGAGGACCGTCTTGCCGCTCCCCAGCTCCCCGGAAAGCAGGAGGACGCCGTCCGGCGCCAGCTCCCGGGCCAGGGCGCGCCCGCGCTCGCGGGTCTCCTCCTCGCTCCTAGTGATGATGACCGTGGCCGTGCTCCTCCGCGTCCTCGTCCTCGTCGCCATCCCCCAGCAGCACCTTGAAGGCCCCGGGGAGGATGCTCACCAGATCGCCCGCCGCCAGGTTCCCCGCCCGCAGCCGGTCGGCGGCGAGGTCACCCGCCAGGCCGTGCAGGTAGACGGCGAGGAGGGTGGCGTCGAGCGCGTCGAGCCCCTGGGCGAGCAGGCCGGCGAGGATGCCGGTGAGCACGTCGCCCACGCCGCCCGTCGCCATGCCGGAGTTGCCGGTGGGATTGACGAACACCGCCGTGCCCGAGGCGATCAGGGTCTGGTGCCCCTTGAGCACGACGATGGCACCGGTCTCCTCGGCGGCGCCACGGGCGGCGGCGATGCGGTCCTCCTGAATGCGCGCGGTGGAGCAGCCCAGCAGGCGCCCGAGCTCGCCCGGATGCGGCGTCAGGATGGTCTCCGCCCGACGGCTCTTGAGATCGCCCGGCCGGCCGGCGAAGGCATTGAGGCCGTCCGCGTCCAGCACCAGGGGGAGCGGGCACTCCTTGGCGATGCGGCGGATGGCGGCGAAGGTCGCCGCGTCCTGCCCCAGGCCGGGGCCGAGGGCCAGCACGGCCTTGCCCTCGGCGGCCTCCAGCACGGCGTCGGCGGCGCTCTCGGCGATCTGTCCCGAGGCTCCGGCCGGCAGGCCCAGGGTCATGGATTCGATGGAGCCCAGATCCACCGTCTGCAGGATGGGCTCCGGCACCGCCACGGTCACCAGACCGGCGCCGGAGCGCACGGCGGCGCGGGCGGCGAGGATGGCGGCCCCAGCCTTACCCGGCGAGCCCGCCAGGATGAGGGCGTGGCCATAGTCCCCCTTGTGGGTGTCCGGATCGCGGTCCGGCAGCAGATCGGCCAGCTCGTCGGCCCGCAGCAGGTGGAGATCGCCGGTCTCCTCCTCCAGGTCGTCCACGAGGCGCGGCGGAATCCCCAGATCGGTGACCACCATCTCGCCCACCGCCTCGGAGGCCGGCGGAAAGACGTGGGCCACTTTGGGGGCCGCGAAGGTCACCGTCAGGTCGGCCACGACGTGGAGCCCGATGGGCTGCGCCTGGCTCGCCGCGAGGCCGCTCGGCAGGTCGACCGCCACCACCGGCGCGTCGAGCTCGTTGATCACCTGCACCGCCTCGGCGAAGAGGCCGTCCAGCGGCCGGGCGAGGCCGGTGCCGAAGAGGGCGTCGACGACGACGTCGCACTCCCCCGCCGCCTCGCGGGCCGAGCGCAGCACCTCGCGGGAGGCGATCTCCAGGATGGGCAGCTCGCAGCGGCGGCAGATGCCGAGCTGCACCCCGGCGTCGCCCTCCAGGGTCTTGCCGCCGGTGACGAGGAAGATGCGCACCTCGAAGCCCCGCACGGCGAGATGCCGCGCCACCGCCAGGCCGTCGCCGCCGTTGTTGCCCGGGCCGCAGAAGACGGCCACGGAGTCGGCCTCGCCATAGGCCTGGCAGAGCGCTTCGACGACGCCGATGGCGGCGTTTTCCATCAGCACCAGACTGGGGATGCCCAGCTCCTCGATGGCGGCGCGCTCCACTTCGCGCATCGACTCGGCGGTCAAGATCCTCATGGCGAAGTCTCCGTGTTGGCCGTGTTGGTGACGATTCCTGGGATAAAACCGAGATTGACGAGAAGATCCCGAGTGCGCGGGCAGCCGAGATCGGAGACGGCGAGGCGGGCGGCCAGCCGGCGCAGGTCGTCCGGCGTGTCGACGTCCGAGGCCATGGGGAGCAGCTCGACCCGCAGACCCAGCTCGCGGCAGCGCTCCAGGGTCGCGGGCAGCACCTGCTCGGTGCTCCAGGCGATGTCCGCGAACAGGCGCGGCGAAACGGCGACGCCGGAGCGCAGGGCGATCAGATAATACCCGCCGTCCTCGGCCGGCCCCAGCGCCACGTCGGCGCCGGCCTCGACCGCCGCGAAGGCACGGTGCACCAGCTCCAGGGGAATCGCCGGATGATCGCTGCCCACGGCCGCCACGGCGCCGCCGCCTGCTCCGGAGAGCGCGCGGTACAGCCGTTCGCCGAGGTCGCTCCCCTGCTGCCGCACTCCGGGCACGGGACCGGCCGGCAACTCCTCCTCCGGGTCCAGCGCCCAGGCGATGCGCAGCTCGAAGTCGCCCCCCCGCAGCCGGGCCAGCACGTCCTCCAGGAACGCCGCATGGAGCCGCGCCGCATCGGTGGCGGTAAGATCCCCGATCAGGCGCGTCTTCACCTTCCCCGCGCGGGCGGGCTTGGTGAACAGGAGGAGGCGGCGGGGCGGTGTTCCGGACATCGACGGGGATTGTAGCGTCCCGCCGGCCAAAACCCTCACCCCTAGGCGCTAACTTTACGTAGTCTGGGAGGTTCCCCCGCCCAAGACCCTCACCCCCTAGCCCCCTCTCCCGTCCCGGGAGAGGGGGAAGGCATGCGAGGCCGTTTCGTGTCGCCCTCCCTCTTCTCCCGGCGGCGGGGGGGAGGCCGGGAGAAGAGGGCCGGGGTGATGAGGGTTCGGAGCGTGGGACGATGGGCCAGGGGACAGCCCTGAAAGCAATTTGACCTCAACGATTTGACCATGACCCCAAAACTCCTCACCCTCCTCACCGACTTCGGCACGACCGACTACTACGTCGCCGCCGTGAAGGGCACGATCCTGCGCCTGGCGCCCGGCACTTCCCTCGTGGACATCGGGCACGAGGTGCCGCCGGGGGACGTCGAGGGCGCGGCCTTCCTGCTCGGCGCCGCGGCGCCCTCTTTTCCGGACGGCACCGTTCACCTCGCGGTGGTGGACCCCGGCGTCGGGAGCGACCGGCGCATCCTGGCCGTGCGGTCTCCCACGGCCTGCTTCGTGGCGCCGGATAACGGCCTGCTGACGCCGGTGCTGGATCGGGCCCTCGCCATCCACTCCGTGGAGCGCAGCGACCTCTTCCTCGCCGGGCCGGGCCAGACCTTCCACGGCCGCGACCGCTTCGCGCCGGTGGCGGCGTGGCTGCTGAATGGGGGTAGCGAGGCGGATCTCGGACCCAGGATCGGCGACCCGCAACGCCTGCCCACCCCACCGCCGCGCCGCTCCCCCGGACGGATCGACGGCCGGGTCGTCCACGTCGACCGCTACGGCAACCTGGTGACGGACATCCCGGCGAGCTGGCTCCCCCCGGGCCCATGCCGCGCCGAAGTGGCCGGAAGCAAGCCGGGCGGGCAAATTGCATCAATCCAGGTGGGCCACTACGCCGAGATCCCGGCGGGCGAGGCGGCGCTCCTCACCGGTTCACTCGGCACCGTGGAGCTGTCGCTGAATGGCGACGATCTGGCCCGCCGCTGGGGAGTGGCCCGGGGCGCCGGCGTAACGGTCGTTTGGGACGTGACAAACAGGTGACGGGCGCTCTGGCGTTAGAGCTACAATAGTTGGGCGTCGAGGGCGACGCGCCCGATGATCTCAAGGGAAGGAGATGAGTGGCATGACCAAGTGGGAGTACAAGATCATCAACATCCGGAGTGAAAATTACCGCCTCGATCCCAACTCCGCCACGCAACTCAACCAGCTCGGCGAAGAGGGCTGGGAGCTGGTTTCGATCACCTCCGTCAACTTCAAGACCGGCGCGACGGACAACATTGCCATGGTCTTCAAGCGGCCCGTCGCCGCGGCCTGACTCTGGGGCTCGCCTCTATCCTTCCGGCGGCCTCCGCAGGGGCCGCCGCGGCTCCCTCTCATTTATCGGCACCGTGCTGTCCAGACAAAATATGCAGAAATCCAAATGTTATGATATCTTCCTCTCCGGAGGTCTATAAACATGAGCCAAACAACTCGTGCAGTTCGATTCGCTCTTCTCTTTTCCGCCCTCACCTTCCTGCTGGGAAACCCTGCCCACGCGCAGTACGTGCCATGGAGCACGATTCCGGGAGGCACTTGCTCCGGTTACGCGTCGACCGTGATTCCCATGGGAAAAGCGCAGGTTGGCGGCGGCCGCTATCTGGCTTATGGTGGGGTGCCCGGCACGCGCGTCATGCCGATCGGGGTCTCGCCGGACAATGGCGCGGCGCTCTTTCTCAGCGATCCGGCCCTGCTCTCTCAGAGCAACACAGGGTGGAAAACGGTTCTGGCCAATCTCGCGGCGTCCGGGCTCAACAAGCTCCGCGTCTGGGTCGCGTTCGGATACGCGAACGATCCCAGGAACACTCCCTTCGAGTATCACGCCGACGCGGCGAGTTGTCCGGCAGGGCACACTCCCTGTTTCCGTCTCGATAAAAAGAATCAGGGATTTTTCAACCAGCTCCGCGGCGTCGTCAACGAGGCTCGCATCAACCATATGTTCGTCGAGGTGACCTTCTTCGCGCCGGGCTATGGCGACGACGCCGGCAATTCCCCGACGGCTTTCGCGAACGGTCCCTGGGGCGGCAAGGGAGCCTACCTCGCCAGCAGCGGAACGATCACCCCCATCCAGTTCACCGGATCGAACAACTTCGTCCTCGACGCCCAGACGGGCGACAACCTGACGATGCAAACTCAATTTCAGGCGAACGTCATCACGTGGACTGTCGGCGAGCTCTGGTGCTTCGACAATATCTGGTATGAGATCGCCAACGAGCCGGAAGCTCCCACCCTGAGCGCCGCCCGGGTCGCCAACTGGGAAAAGAACATGATCTCCAATAACACGGTGTCAGTGGTGTCGGAGGACGCGACGGCGAAATACCCATTTCTTCAGCGGCCTCACCTGATCGCGGTCAACGTGTTCGACGCGGGCACGACCGCCGATTTCCTCGGGGCCGGCAATCCCAATGTTTCGATCGTCAACGGACATTACACCGAGGTCAACCAGACCAACAACAACAGCGGAGCCCTGATCTATCTGGCCGACGGCAACCTTAGCGCCGGCAAGGTGCTGGGCTTCAACGAGACGAAAATCACGGGAGCGTGCGTCCCAAGCTCAGGTCCTCCGCTGATCCTCTGTAACGCCTATACGCGCAGTCTCACGAACGACACCACCGTCGCCTACGCCGGCCCGGAGGCTGGCCGGTCGGAAGCCTGGGAATTCATGCTGACCCGCGGCGGCACCGTCGATCATTTCGGCTATCTAACCGGTAGCAGCCCGGGAACGGTCGGCACGATCGCCAGCCAGATGAACAGCCTGCGGGCTTTCATGTTGACGCTGCCGATCGGCCAACTCGTCGCCTCACCCGATCAGCCTTCAGGGCCTTCGCCCTCCTGGGTCACCATCGGACACCATCCGGACCCTCAGCACGGCGTCCTCCCAACCTGGAATTCCGCGCGCCACTCCTACAAGTATTGGGGAGCCCTGCAAACGCCTGACGGAACGGCAAGCCCAGGGCGCGTTTTCGTATTGTATCTGCACAACAGCGCGCCGCGGTGTAAGGAGACGGACACCAACTCGGTAAACTACGATCCCACGGGCAATTGTTCCACCCACGGATTTCTCCCCCTCAACTCGTACGACGCCCGGATCTGGAAGACGACCAAGTATCAGGAGAACAACCTCGCCCTGCATCTGGGAGCCGCCGGCAGCTTCCGGCTCTGCTGGATCGACCCCGCGACCAACACCTTCCTCTCCCAGCAGACCTGCAACTGGAACGGCACGGCCTGCGATGTCAACGTGATGTCGCCAGCCTATACGTACGACATACTACTCAAAGTCGACGAGAATTCCACGCTTCCCTGCCCGTAGCTGGCCGTAAGTTTCCCAAGAGCCGCGCGGCGCCGTCAGGAGCGCCGCGCGGTTTTCTTCCTCCGGCCTCTTTACAGCTTCTTCATTACGTAGTAAAAATCTCCTCCAACCGCGGAGGATCAGCATGCGATCGAGATCGACGAGACATCTCACCTCGATTCTCGGCGAGGTACCCGAGGCTCGAAACGCGAGACGGAAGGCTGGGCTCGAAAGCGTAGAGGCGGCCGGCGTGCCGCGGCAGGACACGGCGGCGGAGTATCGCGCCCTGCGTTCGGCCGAGGCGTTCCGCCTCCTGCGGGACGCGGCGGCCCCGGCGGAAGAGGCGGCGGCCCCGGAGTCGGTCGCCGCGCCGGCCGCCGGGCCGTTCGAGCTGCCGCCGGAGCTCACCTGGCACGACTACGCCGTCTTCCTTCTCCACATCGGGGCGGAGATCGAGCACGCGCTCATGGTGCAGTACCTCTACGCCGCCTGGTCGCTCGGCGGGCCGCGGGTGCCGGCCAACGAAGAGGACCGCCGGAAAGTCCATAGCTGGCGGACGACGATCCTGGGGATCGCCAAAGAGGAAATGGGACACCTGATCACGGTGGAGAATCTCCTGCGCCTGATCGGCGGCCCGTTCAACTTCGAGCGCGAGGACTACCCGTTCCGCAGCGAGTTCTACCCGTTCAACTTCACCCTCCAGCGGCTGACGCTCGATTCCCTGGCGAAGTACGTCGTCGCCGAGAGCCCGCCGGACTGGGACGACGAGGAGTCGAAAGAGATCAAGGAGCGGGCGAAGGCCGCGAACGAGGGGACGGACGTCACCCCCGTCGGCTTGCTGTACGGCCGGCTCATCGAGCTGTTCGAGACCACGTCTCCCTTCCCCTACCTCAAGGAGCGCGACTTTCAGGTCCGCTCGCTGCCCTACCAGGCATCCTGGGACGAGTGGGGTCGCGGCTACCGCGCCGGCGCGCGCGGCAGCTCCGAGGAGGCTCCTCGCTCGCCGGATCTCCTGATCTTGCCGGCGGCCTCCCGCGACCAGGCGGTCGCCGCCTTGAAAGCGGTCGCCGAGCAGGGGGAAGCGCTCGCCAGCGAGTCGGAAGCGGAAGAGTCGCACTTCGTCCGCTTCCGGCGGGTCTATCGCGAGATGAAGGAAGTGACCTGGGAGCCCTCGCGGCCCGTGGCGCTCAACCCGAAGACCGAGCCGACCTCCGCCGGCGACGACTCCGCGGAAACAGACGCGGAGCCCGACCTCCGGTGTGACGTGATCACGGACCTCGAAGCCATCGGCTGGGCGCATCTGTTCAACATCCGCTACCGGCTGCTGCTGGTCAGCCTCGCGCACGCCCTCGACGTCGCCGGCCCGACGCTTCAAGGCGAGGATCTGACGCCGCGCGGCAGCCTGGTCAACTGGACGTTCGGCGAGATGTACAACCTGCGCGCCATCGGCGGCATCCTCGTGCAGCGCCCGCTGAAACAGGGGGGAGACCCGCGCCGGCACGCGGCCGGGCCGCCGTTCGAGATGCCCTATACCCTGAGCCTGCCCAACGCCGCGGGAGACCGCTGGCGCGTACACCGGGATCTCCTCGAAGCCTCGGCGGACGAGATCGCCACTCTAAGGAGGCTGGGCACGGCGCACGCCGACTACCTGCGGGCGCTCGCCGAGGCCGATCACAAGGCCCTACAACAGATCGAGCTGCTGATCGCCGCCTCGGATGGCGGGAGGACCCCGCGATGAGCATCCATGAGATCCGGATTCTGCCGCCGCTGGCCGTCGCCCGGCTCGGCTCCTCGCCGCTGCCGCTCGCCAACTACGACGTCGTGGTGCGCCCCGGCGATCCCCTCGGCTACCGCCACATCGTCCCCGCGCCGACGCTCGCCGTCGACCGCGCGAGCGGCGAGATCACGGCCGTCGAGACGCCCGCCGAGGTCCGCTTCAAGGACGACACCGGGGCCATCCATCCCGTGGCGCCATTCCTGGAGCTCTGGGCCCGCACCTCCGAGGAGGGCCTGGAGCCGTTGACGATCGCTCTCCTGGCGGCCGAGGGACTGTCGCCGGCGGACGTCTCCTGGACGGTGCGCGTCGGCAACATCAAGGCGTTCCGCCGCACGGGCAAGGAGGGCGACCGCATCTACGCCGAGGCCGGCCCGCTCTCCGGTCATGGCGTTCATCCGCTCCTCGGCCATTGCGCCAATTTCAAGCCGGGCAAGACACTCCCTCTCGGCACGGTGCAGTACCTGAAGCCGACGCCGCGCTTCCCCGAGATCCGCCTGCGCTTCACGCCCGCCGAGGGGAAGGTCTATGGCCCCGATCCGGACGACCCGAACACCGTCGACGACGTCTACGATGCCACGCGGGGCACCTGGAAGGGGTATATCGAGCCGAGCAGCGGTCCCCTGCTGACGACTCCCGCCCAGATCTTCGCCGGGGACGCGGTCGGGAAAGACGATTGGAAGAGCTTCGGCTACCTCGACGACGAGTGCGACGGCCTCGTCGAGGTCCACCTCACCATCGGAGGCCACCCCCTCACGGCCTTCGCGCGGATCGGCGCCGGCCCGCCCGCCTTCGCGCCGGACAGCTTCCCGGTGCGCACCGTGGCCGACGAGCTGGAGCAGGCGCTCCTCGGACCGCGCGTCGCCGCTCACGACGTCCCCTCCGCCGAGGCCGAGGAGATCGTACGGCGGGCGTTCGAGACGGTGCGGCTGATGAACACGGCGGTGATGAACGGCAACGTGGTGGACAGCCAGATCGACGTCGCCAGCACCATGGTGCGGCAGGACACCGGCGACTTCGGCCGGCGGTTCGAGCCCATCATGGCGCCCTCCCTGGTGGACAACCTGACCCTCCTCAATCTCCACCAGAGCGTGTTCACCGCCCTGCGCAGCGGCACGGCGCCCTGGTTCCCCGACCTGCTGCGTCGCCACGACGAGATCGGCGACCTGTCGAGCGTCGGCCGGCGCAAGATGCCCGCCCTCATGCGCGGCGCCGACGGACGCTACATGGCCCTCACCCGGCGGCAGGTGGACACGGTGCGCAAGACGGCCACGCGCAACATCTTCCGGGACGATCCCCACGGCAAGAAAGGAGGCGGGGACCATGAGTGAGACACGCCCCCGCATCGAGGCGAGGAACCTGACGGCGCAGCTGCGCTACCGCGCGGCCGGCAATCCCCCCGGGACGCTGCCCGACTCGGCGATCTCCAACTGCTTCCCCGGCCTGGAGTTCGACTTCCGCAACGTGTGGAAGCGGATCTTCGTGGGGCTCGAGATGCACGAGGCGGACAATCTCGTGGTGGGGATCGAAGACCCGAAGTACAAGGACCTGCTCCACCACCGCATCCTGCGCGTCGACGGCGATCCGCTGGCGACCCAGGTCTCCGGTCCGCAGGCGCCCAACGGCGACCCCCTCGTACTGACCAGCGGCTCGAACCCCGACGCGGCGGCGTTCATGGAGTGGTCCAACGCGCTGGCCCGCGTCCTCCACGGGAAGGCGGGGCAGGCGGTGCGGTGCGAGGTTACGCAGGAGGCCTCCCTGAACCCCGTGCTGCCGCCGGAGAAGCCCGGCGACGGCACGATCTTCGTCGAGCTCGAGATCCGCCACCTCTTCGAGCCCCATCAGGCCGTGATCAACCGCGACATGGTGAAGCCCGGCGAGCTGACGCAGAGCCTCTGCTCACCCTGGCAGAACGACTACCGCGAGTGCGCCTGCTACTACTGGGCATCGAGCCGGCCCGACTACGTCAACGTCGAGCCCACCGCGGCGGGCATCAGCACCGGCAACAACTGGATGCAGAAGGACCGCACGCCGGCGACACCCGGCGGGTACATTCTCGACGACCGGCAGGACACGCGGCTGGTGACCTACGACGACCTCTTCCAGAGCTGGGAGACGGCGCTCCGCTTCGAAATCGAGGGCAAGGATCGGGAGTAAGGAGAATGAACCCCTCGACCTGGTTCGCGGCGTCGGCCCCCATCTCCCCGGACATCCACCTGTTCAGCGCGGATGGCGACCTCCACCTGCTGGTGGTGGACGGCGACCGCGTCTTCCGGGTGGACGCGGAGGTCTTCTCCCGCCTGGAGGCGGTGCAGAGCGATCCTGTGGCGGTAACCGAATTGCTGGCGGAGCTCGGCCTTCACGGTGAGCCGTTCGTCGACGACCAGCCGGTCGTCGAGCCGCCGGTGCGTGCCCTGTCGCTCGCCGTGGCCCAGAAGTGCAACCTCGGCTGCACCTACTGCTACGCCCAGCAGGGGGATTTCGGCGGTCCGGCGAAGAGCATGGACAGGGCCACGGCGCTCCAGGCCGTGGACCTCCTGCTGCGCGACGCGGCGCCCGGCGAGCGGTTCAATCTCGCCTTCCTCGGCGGCGAGCCGCTGGCCAACCGCGAGGTGATCCGCGCCGCCACCGAGACGGCGGCGGGCCTGGCGGCGGATCGCGGCGCGACGGTGACCTTCTCCATCACCACCAACGGCACGCTTCTGCGAGAGGACGACGCCGAGCTCTTCGAGCGCCACGGCTTCGCGGTGACGATCAGCGTCGACGGGCCGCGCGAGACGCACGACCGCCTGCGTCCATTCAAAGGCGGCCGCGGCAGCTACGAGGCGATGATGGCCCGCGTCGCGCCCCTTCTCGCCCGCCAGCGGCGGATGCAGGTCTCGGCCCGGGTGACGGTGACGCCCCGCAACCTCGGCCTGCGGGCCACCCTGGACGAGCTGATCGGCCTCGGCTTCCACAGCGTCGGCTTCTCTCCCCTGCTGAGCTCGCCCTCCGGCAGCGACGAGATGGGCTACGCCGAGCTCGAAGTGATGCTCGAGCAGATGGTCGACTGCGGCAGCGAGCTCGAACGGCGGATCGCGGCCGGCGAGCGCTATCCCTTCGCCAATCTCGTCAACGCCCTGCGCGAGATCCACAAGGGGACGCACCGCCCCTACCCGTGCGGCGCCGGCGCCGGCTACCTGGGCGTCTCCGCCGACGGCGACCTCGCCGCCTGCCATCGCTTCGTGGGCGACGCGGAGGGGGCGATGGGAGATCTGGACGGCGGCGTCGATCGCGGCCGGCAGGCGGCCTGGCTCGCCGAGCGCCACGTGCACCGCCAGGAGCCGTGCCGGCGCTGCTGGGCCCGCTATCTCTGCGGCGGCGGCTGCCATCACGAGGTGATCCACCGCGGGCGGCCGGCCTGCGATTACATCCGCGGCTGGCTGCACTACTGCCTGGAGGCCTACGCCCGCCTCTCCACCCGGCGGCCGGACTGGTTCGAGGCAACCTCGTGACCGGGAGGCTCACCACCGAGGTTTGCGTGATCGGCGGCGGACCGGCGGGCGCCGTGGCCGCCTGGAAGCTCGCCCGCCTCGGCCACGCCGTCCTGATCGTCGAGCGTGAATCCTTCCCCCGTCCCCACGTGGGCGCGGCGCTCTCCCCAGGCATCTGGCCGCAGCTCGATCTTCTCGGGCTCACGGAGGCGGTGTGCGCGGCGGGTTTCCGGCCCACGGCAAAGGCCGTGCTCCGCTGGGCTGGAGATCCAGAAACCACCAGGCATCCCGACCCGCCCGGGCTGATGGTGGACCGCGGGCGCTTCGACCGCCTGCTGCTGCGGCACGCCGAAGCGGCGGGAGCGCGGGTGCTCCAGCCGGCTTCGGCTCTGAAGCCGGAGCAGGAAGATGCCGGATGGATCGTGCCGGTCCGCATGCCGGAGGGCCGTCAGGAGATCCGGGCCCGCTTCCTGGTGGACGCGAGCGGCCGGGCGGCACGCCTGGGCGGCGGGCGGGTGCGCACCGGGCCTCTGACGCTCGCCCTTCATGGCACCTGGGCGCGCCCGGGAGGCTGGGGCGAGGAGACCGTGACCGAGGCGGGAGACGACGAGTGGCTGTGGGCGGCCCCCCAACCGGATGGCGCGCTGAGCGCCATGGCTTTCGTCGACGCCGGACGCTACCGGGCGGCACGGGCGGCCGGGATCTCCCGGGAAGCGCTCTACCGCGGTCTACTGGCGCTTTCGGCGCTCCTGGCCGAAACCGTCCACGCCAGGCTCACCGGTGGCCCGGGTCTCTGCGACGCCACCTGCCGGCACAGCTCGCGGCCGGTGGGCGAAGGCTTCCTGAAAATCGGCGAGGCCGCCTTCACCCTCGACCCCCTCTCCTCCACCGGCGTGCAGAAGGCGATGCAGACCGCCTGGTGCGGCGCCATCGCCGTCCACACGATCCTGTCGCGGCCCGCCCACGCCGCGGCGGCGCGACGCTTCTACGCCGAGGGCCACTTCGCGACGGTGGCGCGTCACACCGCCTGGGCGGCGGAGCTTTACGCCACGGTGCGCAGGCATGCCGGCCGGCCCTTCTGGAAGGAGCGGTCCGCCGCCGGGCTCCCCTTGCCGGTAGAAACCCACGCCTTGAAGCCTGATTCTGGCAGGGGACTGCGGCTGTCCCCCGCGGCATCCCTCCTGGAGACGCCGTGCATCGCCGGCGACCTGATCGAGATGCGCCGCGCTCTCAGCCACCCGGTCCTGGAGCGGCCCGTCGCCTACCTCGACGGCGTGGAGATCACTCCGCTCCTGGAGGCGGTCTCCCCTGGAGCGACCCTGGACGAGCTGGCGGCGGTCTGGTCGCGGCGTCTGCCGTCCTCCTCGCCGCTGCAGGCCGCCACCCTCGCCGCCTGGCTCGTCCACCAGGGCATCCTCGTGCCGGCCTGAGCCCAGGGACTGTGGCTCCGGCTGTCCCATGCTATCCTATCGTCCAGGAGGAGGACCGGAAGACCTGTTCCCTCTTCCATTTACCGCCTATGCCGAATAAGATCCTGGCAAGGAACGATCCGCAAGGGAGCACGCCATGAGCCAGCAAGCCACCGCGCTCGCGCCACTGCCCTTCGAGCTCGTCTACGACGACGGAGAGCCTTTGGAGACCGAGTGGCACACCATTCAGTATCCCTTCCTGCGGAAGCTGTTCCAGCAGGCCATGGCCGAGCAGGGCCGGACCGACTTCTATGCCGGCGGCAACATGTTCGTCTACTACTCCCTGGAGCAGGCGCGGACGGTCTCGGAGGAGATGAACAAGGGATTGCCGTGGCGGGCGTTCCGGGGACCGGACGTCTTCTGGGTGGGAGGCGTCGATCCGGACCGCGAGCGCAAGGCCTGGATCTCCTGGGAAGAAGGCGGGCGGCTGCCGGACGTCATCGTAGAGCTGCTGTCCCCCTCCACGGCCAGGAAGGACCGTACCGAGAAGCGAGACCTCTACGCCCGGGTCTTCCGCACGGCGGAGTACTTCCTGTGCGATCCGGACACGGGGGAGCTGGAAGGTCTGCGCCTGGCGGACCGCTTCTATCGGCCGATCCCGCCCGATGAGAACGGACGGCTCTGGAGCGAGCAACTCGGGGCATCCCTCGGCTTCTGGCACGGTGTCGTGGATAGAAGCAAGGGCGACTGGATACGGCTCTTCCATCCCGACGGCAGCCTGGTACCGGCGCCGGAGGAACAGGCCGAAGCCGAGCGCCAGCGCGCCGACGCGGAAGGCCAGCGCGCCGACGCGGCGGAGGCTGAGCTCGCCCGGCTGCGGGCCTTGCTCGCGGAACGCGGCCACGGCTGAATTCAAGCGGCTGAAGCGGCCGGCCCGGACCACAGAAACGCCAGGTGGAACGGCACGCCCCGCTCGGCCCATTTCTCCGCGCTGAACAGCCAGACCTCGACCAGCTTGCCGGCCGCGACCGGCAGGCGCCGCCAGAGAGCCTCCGCTTCGCGGACGCGCAGGACGTAGCCGCGGGCCGGCAGCCACTCCAGGTCCCGCAGGCATTCATCCAGCGCGTCCCAGTTCTCTCCGAAGTACTCGGGAAACCGGAAGACCCTTGCCAGCTCTCTCAGCAACTCCCTCTCACCGTCGAGGCCGCCGGCGTCGAGGTCGAGCAGCTCGATCCCCCGGCCGGTCAGCGCCGCCGGGGAAGGCCACTGCGCGGAGGCGCTCAAAAACCGCACGCAGCGCCGGCTCGGAGTGGCCAGATCCTCGAGAAAAACCACGGCGCTCCTAGGGAATCCGGACTCCCGTGTCGAAGAAGTTATGGTAGTGGTCATCCGTATACCTGACGATCCGGTTCGTATCTCCTCCGACCACCAGGCGCTTCTGGCCGCGGGTTCCTTGCGCCCCGACCTTCACCGTGTACTCGCGATAGTAACCGGGCCGCTCCTGCGGCAGATCGCCCCCCAGATTGCGGAACTCCACATGGTCGTTCTGCGGGTAATCGAACTGTACCTCGTTTCTCCCGGGTCCCACCGGCACCCCGGTGGCCACCCTCTCGATCTGCCGGACGACGCTGTCGACCTTTTTCGCCACGGCCTTGTCCTTGGTCGGCAAGCTGTAACCCCGGCGGCCGACCTTGTGATAGGTCAGCTCGCGCGGTTCCTGGTGAGCCTCCTGCGGAGCGGGAGCCGGCGCCTCCGCGGCTTCCCTCCTGACGGCACTGCGTACATCTCTGCGCGCCCTCTGTCTCTGGCGTGCCTCCCCCCGGGTCAGACCCAGCGGATCCGTCAGATTTTCAGGGTTGTTCCCGACGTACCCATACAGGAGGCCCGCGAGCTGGTACGGCCGGGCGGTCAGGTCGGGCTTGGCGAGCTTGTCCGTCTCCAGCATCTCGTCATAGACCGGGTCGGCGCTCTCCCACTGCCCCTGCCGGCCATCGTAGTAGCGCGCTCCGAAGTAGGAGAGGCCGGTTTCCTCGTCCAGCTCCTTGCCGCTGAAGAGGTAGAGCGTCGGGTCGCTCTGCGAGCGCTCGTCGACCCAGACCTCACCCTGGGGGAAGTACTCCAGATGCTGCCAGACCATCCCCTGGTCGTCGGTGATGAACTGCGTCGAGCCCAGGTGATCGGTCTGGTAGAAGAAGATCTTCTCGGCGGGATGAGGATTGCCGCTCGGCCCGGTCTTGGTGACGATGCGGTCGCCGTCGGCGAAGACGTGCTTGCTGACCGTGTTGCCGTTGGTCAGCGAGAACCACTTGTTGACGAAGAGGGTCTCGCCGCCCTGGCCCGCCTTGTTGGTGCGCGTGCCTTCGCTGTCGTAGAGGAAGCGGGTGGTCTGGCCGTTGTCGGCTACCGACTTGAGCCGGTTCTCCTCGTCCCAGGTGTTGGTGCGGCGGGTGCCGTTGCTGTCGTGGTCCCAGCCGGTCTGGTTGCCGTCCAGGTCGTAATGGAGGGTGTGATCGCCGAGGTGCACCGGCGCGTGGGGGTGCGCCCCGCCATAGGTATAGGTCCAGTTGTAGCTGGAGGTCTGCGGCTTGGCCTTGGTCGTCAAGCCCTGGTTCTTGGCCACCAGGTCGCCGGCCTCGTCATAGGCCAGGGAGAGGGTGTAGGAGGCCGTCTTGTTGGGCGCCTGCCGGGCTGACCCCGAGGCTCCCACGAGCTGGTAGATGTCGTCGTAGACGAAGGTCTCGTTGGAGGGGCCGGTGAGCTGCGACGGCTTGCCGGCCGGAACGTTGTTCTGCAGGCTCAGCATCGTGCCGGTGAGGTCGCGCCGGTAGGAAAGGTTCTGGAACGGCTTGCCGCCGGAATCCTGGGCATTGATGGCCGCGAGCTCGCGGGACCGCGCATCGTACGTCCAGCGGGTCTCCACGCCGTTGCCGTAGACGGTGCGCACCTTCTGGCCGAGCTCGTCGTACCCCTGGTGGCGCAGGTACTGGAATCCAACGCCGGACAGGACGCCCGACGCCGTCTTGACCTCGCCGCCCGCGTCGAAGCCCCAGGTCACCTGCTCGCTGTCCGGATAGACCAGGGAGAGGAGGCGCCCGAAGCTGTCGTACTGGAAGGTGGTCGTGAACGGCCCCTTGGGCGTCGTGCCGTTGAGGGCGGTCGAGGTGCGCACGGTCTGGGCGAGGCTGCCGAGCCGGTCGTAGGTGCGCAGCTCGACGCCCGACTCGTTGGTGACGCTGGCGACGCGGTCGGCCGTGTTGCCAGCCGCTCCGGGGCCGCCATAGGCGAAGACGACCGCCGGCATCGCCGGGTAGACGATACGGTCGATGCGGTGGAAGCTGCGCTGGTAGCGGATCTGCTGCCCCAGCGCGGCCAGGTTGGCGGTGACCTTCGCTCCCAGGTCGCCCGCCGGGGTGTAGCGCAGCTCCGTGCGGCCGGAGTCGGGGCTGGTGACGGCCACCCGGTGGCCCAGGGTGTCGTTCTCCACCTGGGTGACGTTGCCCTTCGGATCGGTCACCGAGGTGAGCTGCTGCAAGGCGTCATAGGAGTAGCGGGTGATCAGCGTGCGCTGCGCGCCGGCGATCGTGTTGGTCTGCTGGACGCCGATCACGCTGCCCTGAATGTCGTCGTAGAAAACGGTCGCCCGGCCGTTGGCGTCGATGCGGGTGTGGGCGAGAACCTCCACTCCGTCGAGGGTGCCGAAGCCGTAGCTCATGCCGGTGACGGCACCGTGCGGGTAGCTCGCCTGGATCACCCGGTCGAGGACGTCGTAGGTGAAGCGGGTGGGGTTGAGCGACGCAACGTTGACGAAGGCGTTGGGCGAGCCGGTGTCGAAGACCGGCTGGCCCTGCACGGCGACGCGCCCGAGAGCGTCGAACTCGACGCGGCCGCTCACCCGCATGCCGGTGCGGGTGGAGGTTCCGGTGCCGAGGTCGAGCTCGCCGTTCTCCTTGCTCTGCACGGTGCGGCCGAGCCCGTCGATGAAGAGGGACGAGTCGATGGGAACGGAGCGTGCGACGTCCTTCTGGTGGGCGACGGCCCGGGCCGGGTTCGAGACCGGGTCGTACTCGAAGGCGAGGGCTGGGCTGGAATCGCTGTCGTTGGGTCCCACGACGCGGACGAGGCGGCCGAAGCCGTCGTAGGAGCGGCGGATCGTCTGGCCGTTCTTGTCCACGGTCGCGAGCAGGCTGCCGCGCTTGAGGTCCCAGGTGAAACGGGTGGCGTAGCCGAAGGAGTCGGTGACCTGGGCGGGCCAGATTCGGGCGGCCGGCTCGTAGGTGAAGGCCGAGGTGAACCCCGACGGATCGACGGACGAGGCCAGGTTGCCCACGGCGTCGTAGCCATAGGTCCAGACGGCGTTGCTGTTGCCCGTGTAGGGCGTGCCGGTCGCCGGGTCCTTGCCGCCAATCAGAACCTGCTCCGTACGGACGAGGTCGCCCTGGGCGTTGTAGGCGGCCTGCCGCTGGCGCAGGAGATGGCCGCCGCCGTCGCGCACCGTGAGCTGCGACGGCTTGATGACGTAGGCCTGCGGATCGACGGCGTAGGCGGCGGTGGCCGCGAGGTCGTCGGCGGCGCCCTGATCGCCGGAGTCGTTGTAGGCGATGACGTTGCCGAAGGAGTCGTAGTCGTACGTCCTGGCGGTGCTCTTGTGAACGCTGCCGGTGCCCTCGGAAAAGTCGGTCTGCTCGCGGATCATCGCCGGGAAGGCGGCGCCCGGCCCCAGGGGGCGCAGGTCGTACGCCGTGGTCTCGGTGCGGAAGACGCGGCCGGAGCCGTCGGCGATCTGCTCGCTCTCCGGCAGGTGGCGCTGATAGAAATCCTGGTTCTTGAAATGGCGGTCAATAGTAGAGCCGTCGGGCCGGGTCGTCTTCACCCGGGCGTAGCCGTAGCTCTCCCGCTCCGCGCGGTCCTGGAACGCTTCGTTGAAGTAGTCGTAGCGCGTCGTGTAGGAGTTTCCCCGGCCGTCGTTCTCGGTGACGCCGGCGAGCACCCACTGGGTGTCGGGCATGTCGACCTTGCGCAGGGTGTCGCCCGAAAGGCCGACGCGGTTGCCCTGGCGGGCGTAGCTGAGCTGCAGGCTGCCGTTCAAGGGGCGCTGGACGCCGATCAGGAGGTTCGCCTGCTCGGCCAGGTTGCGCTTGACGTAGACGTTCGAGTCGAACGGCTTTTTGAGCACGTGATCCGGCAGGCCGTCGCCGTCGAGGTCCTCGAAGGAGAGCTGGAGGCCGCCGCCGTTGCCCTGGATCTGGCCGGAGATCTCCAGCTCCAGGCCGGCGACGACCACCGGCGGGATCAGCGGCTGACAGTACTGGAAGCCCAGCGAGGCGTTGGCGCCGATGTTGCCCGTGTAGGTGACGGCGTCGAGGCAGCGGTTGACGCCGGGGATGACGTAGGTGGTGCCCAGCGACGTGGACCACGCCGGCACGGGCCAGCGCTGCTCCGGGTCCCAGCCGTCGCCGTGGTTGAGCTTGACGCGGAAGAAGTCCTCGTCCTGCTCCTTGGAGATGTGATCGGGCAGGCCGTCGCCGTTGACGTCGGCCAGTTGCACCAGGGTCCGCGACAGGCTGCTGGAGACGCTGACGCCGAAGGGACCGATGGCGACGCCGGCGTGCAGGGCCGAGCTACGGGTGTAGGAGAGGGCATCGGGCGAGTTGCGGTCGACGATCAGCGAGCTGATGCCGTTGCCGATGACGTCCACGAGGTCGGTGCAGCTCCCAGGCCCGCCGCCGCCCTGCCAGGCCGGCAGCGGCCAGAGCTCGGGCTGGCCGAAGCGGTACCCGAGATTGAGCTGCACGGTGGCGGCCGTGCCGCCCGAATTCATCGACACGCGGTCCGGCAGGCCGTCGCCGTTGACGTCGATCAGGTCGTACCGCGACGTGGAGAGCCCCACCGTGTCGCCCACCGTGGGCATGGTGGTCACCACCCCGTTGGGCTTGCCGTCCGAGCTCTTCTTGGTGTACGGGAAGCCGAAGCCGATGCTGGTGGTGACGTTGGCGTCCTCCGAGCGGCGGACGGAGGAATTCAGCCCCGGGAACGGCTGCTGGTCGCCGAAGCCATTGCGGCCGTTGGAGTACCGCACGCCGCCGCTCGATACCTGGTCCGGGTAGCGGTCGCCGTTCATATCCACCAGGTCGAGCTCGCTCTCGCTGTCGCCCAGGGAGACGGCGAGACTGATGCCGGCCGAGACCTCCAGGCCGCCGGTGCGCCCGGTGGTCACCCGCAGCACCCCGAGGCCGCCGCCGGCCGTGGCCGCCGAGGTCTGGTCCAGGTTGCCGGCGGCGTTGCCGCCCTGCCGCCCGGGCTTCACCCCTTCGGCCGCCTGGTAGAGGTCCGGAGCCGCTCCCGTCCAGGACGGCTGCGCGAAGCCGGTGACCCCATCGGTCTTCGCGATCGCGGGAGTGAAGTCCGGCAGCGCGTCGTTCTGGCTCCGCGGCAACGCCAGCCCGCTCTCGGTGAAGGGCTTGTTGCCGTTCCACTCGCCGTAGGACCAGCCGTGCCAGCCGCCGGAGAGGGCCTCCGTGACGGGCGCCGCGAGCGAGCGCGTATTGACCGGCACGCCGCCGCCGTTGCCGGTGACCGTCAGCGAGCCGGAGCCGCCTCCCTGGCCGAGCACGGTGACGAACAGCGGCTCGCCGGCATTGGCCTGAATGCCCGTGACGTCGAAGCTCGCCGCGCCCGTCAGATCGCGCCGGTCGATCAGGCGGTTGACGCCCTGCACGTAGAGCGTCGAGGTGCCGCTGCCTGGCGTCCAGGTGAAGTGGAGGCTCCGGTCCCAGCCGGAAGGCACCGGCCACGACTGCGTCGGCTGATCCGAGGGATCGAGCCTGGGGACCGTGTACAGCGGCTGGATCGCCTGCGGCTGATTGCTCCCCAGCGTCACCCGCGGCGCCCACGGCAGGAGATTGGGATCGACCGGCGTGCTGGAGCTGACCTGGAAGGTGAGGCGGTCCGTCTTCGCCACCGCGATCGGGGGAATCTCGTCGAAGCTCCCCACCTCGGCGGCGCCGAAGGTGCGCTGGTAGACGGGTGAGACCATGTCGCCGTTCTTCAGCACCGAGACGGTGACGTCGTCCGAGGTGACCTGCTTGACGAACGGCCCCGCCACCTGGGCCGTGCCGTCCTCGGTCGCCACGTAGGAGACGCCCGGCAGGCCGGCGAGCCGGAAGTCGCCGCCGCCGTCGAAGGCGAAGACCTTGGAGCCCCAGGGCTCCAGGGCCGCGGCGTCCTGCCCGGTGTAGGTGGCCCGGGGCGCCCACAGGAGGGCGTCGTTGTCGGTGTCGCGGATCGAGTCCGCCAGGAGGTAGAGGCGGTCGCCGGCCTGCGCGGTGAAGCTGAGGCCGCCGGCACCACCGCTGCCGCAACCATCGCCGTCCGCGGGCACGCAGGCCGCCGTGTCGCCGGCGGCGAACGTCCGCTGCCAGAGGCGCGAGCCGTTGCGGTAGATCGAGACCTTGACGCCGTCGCCGCCCGCCTGCTTTTTCTGGATGGCGCCGTCGAGCGTCACCGGCCCGGCGAAGGGGAGCACCAGCCGGCGCACGGTGTCGGCGAGCTTGAGATTGGCGAGCACCTCGCTCTCCTCCCCCGGCCTCGCCAGGCCGAGCCCGCCGGCGCCGAAGCCGCCCCAGTTGGAGGACGACTGGAAGGCCGCCCCATTGTTGAGCCGGGTCTGGAAGCCGCCGGCCGCCGTCACCTCGTCGGGGTAGCCGTCGCCGTTGATGTCGACGAGCGTCGCGTACTCGTTGGCATGGCTGTAGGCGAAGCTGCCGCCCGCCGAGATCGGGAGCAGGCCCAGCAGGTCGAGGCGGACCCCGCCGGAGACGTCGAAGCCGAACTCCAGCGAGCTGCCGATGCTGGTGATCCCGGACATGGACGCGGACTGGAACGCGCCCTGCCGGTTGATCTCCACCGAGCCGTCGCTGCGGAGACGGTCCGGCAGGCCGTCGCCGTTGACGTCGAGGAAGCTCACCAACTGGTTCGTCGTCGAGAGCGAGCCCCCCACCTGAATCCCCACCAGGGGCATGCAGACCGGCGGGCCGAGGCCCACGTAGCCATGCACGCTGCCGCCGACGTTGACCGAGTCGGCGGCGTCCTGCGTGCTGCTGACGCCGCCCCACGCCTCCATGGGCCCGAAGGCCGCCTCGGCGTGCTGGTAGTTGAGCTGGTGGCTGGCGAGCACGGTGGTGCCGTCCTCGCCGGTGACCGCCAGCGAGGCCAGCAGGCTCTTGCGGAAGTCCCCCTCCTGATACTGGAAGAGGTAGCGGCGCACGAGGTCCGTCCCCGTCATCACGTCCACCTGCGCCAGCCGGCGGCGGGTGAGCACCTTGAAGCCGGAGCGGCCGGAGGAGAACCGGTCGGGGCGCTGCTGCCCGTCGTCGAGGAAGAACCGCACCTGGTAGATGCCGCCGCCGCCCTGGTTATTGGTGTACGAGATGGCGGCGGGATAGATCTGCACCCAAGGCTCGCCGCCGCCGTTGTCCGCGTCCTGCGTGTAGGAGTAGTCCACGCTGTTGCCGTGGAGATCGACGACGTGCTCCAGCATCCACTGGAAGGTGTTGCCCGTCGCCGGGTCCGCGAGGCGGGCCTGAGCGCTCTGGCCGAAGATCGAGCGCACGCCGTTCTGATCCGTCACCTCCCACCAGTAGTTGGACGGTCCGCCGCCATGCCGCACGACGCGATGGAAGCTTCCCTCCCTCCGGCGGGTGAAGACGCGCTCCTCCTGGCGCGGCGCCGGGCTGGCGGGATCGGCCACGGGCGCGAGCTGCTCGCCTTCCAGGGCGTAGGTTTCGGTCTCGAAGGCAGAGTTGTACTGGGGGACGCCGAAGAGGGTTGAGATCTCGAGGCTCGGAAGCTTCAGGTCCCATCCGATGCCGAGCCAGCTATTGGCTCCGGTACCGCCACCGCTGCTATAGGAGAGCGTCAGATCGGGTTGCAGCCCGAGCCGGCCCGCCGGCACCTTCAGCGGGTAGCTCAGCGATGCGTCGCCCGTGGGGCCGCCCTCGGGCGCCGCGATCAGCTCGATCTCCGAGGCCGGGTCCGGCTTGGCCAGCTCCTTGAGGGAGTTCGGAGTGTAGTTGGCGCCTGCCGGCTCCTCCGGCAGGGTCAAGGTGGCGTTGATGAAGTCTGTGAAGTGGTCCGTCGAGCTCACCACCGTGGACCCCGCGGCCTTCAGCCGCGTGATGGCGCGCCAGCGGCCCGTCCCCTCGTCGTAGTAGAAGGTCCGCACGTCGTCGACGGTCATTCCCTTGGGGATCAGCGACGCGTCGAACGGCAGGGTCAGGCTCACCGGCTTCTTGAAGCGCTGCCCATGCGGACCAAAGCGGAAGCCGCCGCGGCCCGGGGTGACGTTGGCCATCCCCGAGTCCAGGGCCGGCAGCTCGTCCGCGGCCAGCGGTTTCATGGTGAGCTTGACCTTGGCGCCCACGGCTCCGGCGGGCACCTCCAGCCGCGCTCCCTTGGCGCTCAGCGCCATGGACTTCTCCGGCGAGGCCTCCTTGCCGGTCTCACCCCGGTGGCCGCCCGCGTCTCCGGGATCGTCTCCGCCCTGCCCCAGGCGCAGCGCGCGGGTAAGGCGGGTGCCGTCCGGCCAGAGCAGCTCCAGCGAGAGATCCCAGGCGCCCTCCTCCCCCACCGGCCGGGGGATCAAGGCGCCGAGCGAGCCGTCGGCCGCCACCGCGCCGGGGACCCCCGCGCCGTTGACGAACAGCTCGGGCGGCCCGGCGACGCCGGCGGGGCCTTCCACGAAGCCGCGCAGATACGCCCCCTCCTCGGCCGCATCGCCGGCCGGCGGATGCGTCAGCTCCAGGCGCGGTCCCTGCCGCCGGCCCACGGGGCTCGCGAGCAGGGTGACTTTCTCCATCACGGCTCCCCGTCCGCCTTTGGGAGCGCGCCAGGAAAGCTCCACCGCCGTGGCGGCCGGTAGGCCCTCCGGCAGGGTGAGAAGGTGCCGGCCGGCGCCGAGAGCGCCCAGGTCCACCGGGGCTCCCAGCGGCATCGCGCCGCCGCCGGCCAGCCGGGCCACGGCGGACAGAACGCCACGGGCACCCTGGCCCACCGTGATCTCCAGGCCAAAGGCTTGAGCGGGCCGGGCGAGGGCCAGCGCGAGCGGGCTCGCGCCATCCCAGGAGAGAGCGGAGGCCGTACGCCCCGGCTCGCCCACGACGATCAGCCGGAGATTGCGCACCTCGTAGGGCACGCTCCCGCCGGCCTTGCTCAGCGCCGCCGCGCCGCGCTCGCCCGCCATCTCTTCCGGCATCGCTCCAGCATGGGCGGGAGCGAACTGGATCTCGTTGATCCCCTGGCGCAGCCAGGCCGGATCGATCTCCTCGGTCTGGAGAGAGGACTCCGCGGCCGGCGCCGCGCTCCACCCCTGGGGCGTCAGGCCATTGATCGAGCGCACCGCCGAGGACCAGTGCGAGAGGCCCGCCAACTCATAGGAGAGGAACGCCCGCGACGCGACCGACGGATCGGCCGCCAGCCGGACCTGGAACCGTCCGGCGCTGCCCGTCGCGATGCTCTGGACGGCCGGCGAGCCCAGGGCGATCCGCGAGCCGTCCGGCTCCTGGGTCCCTCCGTCGGAGGCATCCGCGGCCGTGCCCCACAGCTCGATCTCCGGCAGCGCCTCGCCGGGAGAGGCGGGCTGCCAGTCCACCAGCAAGGCCCGGGTGGCGAAAGGCTGCGCGACCGTAATGCGCTGCCAGCCGGCGCCGCGGGGCTCCAGATCGAACAGCAGGACCGGCACGCCCTCCTGCTCGGCCGAGACCGTCAGGCGGCCGTTCGCCGGGCCGAAGACTCCCACCGCTCCCAGGGTCCGCGGCGCGTCCAGGGTCAGCCGCAGCCGGGCGCCTCCCTCTCCATTCCACACGAAGCCGCGCTCCGTGTCGCCGTCGAACAGGCGCCACGGATCGCCCTGCGGACGTCGGGATTTGCTCGCACCGTCCAGCATGTCGATGCGGGCTGGCAGGATGCGGGACCACGACGAGGGCTCCGCCGAGCCTCCAAGGACTCCACCGATCTGGGCCAGAGCCAGACCGGCGAAAGCGACGACGATCAGGGCGATGAGACCGTTGCGAACGATTCCCGGCTTGCGCATGGTGCCTCCAGGCATTCCGTGTTTGCAGGATTGCTTGACAATCCTATCGCGCGTTTCCCGGTTCTGTCCATCCTCTCTAGGGAGGATATTTTGAGGCCTCTGCCTCCTCTCCAGGGAGGAGGCGATCTACCAACCGCTACGCCCTGAAGATCCGGAGCTTCTCCCCCTCCCGGACGGACACCCGGCCGGCGTCGGCGTCGATGAACACGTTGCCGCAGCGGCAGGCGGCGGCGTTTTCGGGCATCGAGGGGATCACGTCGCCGCAGATGCCACACTCGTAGAAAAGGTCCGGACCGGCGGGATACCCCTTCCGGGGATCGAAGTCGATGTACTGTCTCCCGCCGGTCATCGCGAATCTCCTTTTACTGCTTGCGACCGCTACTTTCCGGGCGTACGGGTCACCAGGCGCAGGTAGCCTCCCTGGATCAGGGAACCGATCGACCTGGACTTGTCGCCGGTGGTGTACTGTACGCCACCTCCCTTCTCACCGAACCAGGGGGCGATCAGGCCGGCCTTGACCCCCTCGATGGGCTTGAGCACTTCGTAGACCGAGTAGGTCTTCTCGTTCGTCCCCGGCGGCAGGGCACGCTCTTCGTAGGGCGTCCCTTCCGGCGCGAGGAAGTTCCCCGTGTCGACGAACTCTCCCGTCTTTTCATCGAACCTGCCGCCGAAGCGGTCGACCCGGGTTCCGGGCTGCAGAGTGGTGGTTTCCTTTTCCCCGTTCAGGAAGCCGTCGTCCGGCGGATAGACGATCTTGGGCTTCTCCCCGGCGGCGGGTGCCTGCTGGGTGGCGGGTGCGTTCGCCTGATGGGCGGGCTCGGCCGGCGTTGCGGGCTTGGCTTCGGCGGGCGGCTCGGCCTCGGCCTGGGCCGGCGGCTTGGAGGTCTCCGGATCGGCTTCTTCGAGGCCCAGGACGTCGGTGCGGTTGGTCGGGCTGTTGCCGGCGTAGCCATAGACGTGCCCCAGCAGGCGGAACGGCCTGTGGGTCGGCTGAGGCCGGGCGAGCTGGGTGGTCTCCAGCAGGCCGTCGAGGAGCGGGTCGGCGCTCAGCCACTGGCCCTGGCGGCCATCGTAGTAGCGGAACCCGTAGTCTTGGAGCCCGGTCTCCTCGTCCAGCTCCTTGCCGCTGAAGAGGAAAGGCGTGCTCTCGGACTGCGAGCGCTCGTCGGCCCAGACCTCGCCGCCGGGGAAGTACTCCAGGTGCTGCCAGGCCTTGCCCAGGCTGTCGGTGACGAAGTGGGTCGAGCCGAGGTGGTCGGGCTGGTAGAAATAGAGCTTCTCGGACGACGGGTTGGGGTTCGACGCGACGATGGTGGCGAGGCGGGTGTCGTCGGCGAAGACGTGCTTGCTGACGATGGACCCGTTGCGCACGGAGAACCACCGGTTGACGTAGATCGTCTCGCCGTTCTGGCCCGCCTTGTTGGAGCGGGTGCCGTTGCTGTCGTAGAGGAAGCGGGTGGTCTGGCCGTTGTCGGCCACGGCCTTCAAACGGTTCTCCTCGTCCCAGGTGTTGGTGCGGCGGGTGCCGTTGCTGTCGCTGGTCCAGCCGGTCTGGTTGCCGTCGAGGTCGTAGCTGAAGGTGCGGTCGCCGATGTGCGTGGACGCGTGGGGGTGCGGCCCGCCGTAGGCGTAGGCCCAGTTGTAGGTGGTCTTCTGCTGCGGCTGGTCCTTGCCGCCGTGAGAGATCACGTGGAGCTGGTTCTTGGCCACCAGGTCGCCGCCCGCGTCGTAGGCGAGGGACAGGGTGTAGGAGGAGACCTCGTTGGGCGAGGTCCGCCAGGTGCCCTGGGCCGACACGAGCTGATAGAGGTCGTCGTAGACGAACGTCTGGGAGGCGGGGCCGCCGAGCTCGTTCGAACGCCCCGGCGGGAGGTTGTTGTCGACGCCGAGAAGCGTGCCGGTCAAGTCGCGGCGGTAGGCGAGATCCTGGAGCTTGCGCCCGCCATTCTCCAGGGACTGGAGCGCCGCGAGCTCGCGCGACCGTGGATCGTAGGTCCAGCGGCTCTCGACGCCGTTGCCGTAGACGGTCCGCACTTTCTGATCGAACTCGTCGTAGCCCTGGTGGCGCAGGTAGTCGAAGCGGACGCCGGCCAGGATGCCCGCGGCGGTCTTGACCTTGCCGCCCGCGTCGTAGGTCCAGGTCACCACCTCGCCGTCCGGATAGGTCATGGAGAGCAGGCGGTTGAAGCTGTCGTAGCTCCAGTTCGTGGTGTAGGGTCCCTTGGGTGTCGCGCCGCTCATCGCGGTGGCGGTGCGGACGGCGCGGACCATCTCGCCCAACCGGCCGTAGGAGCGCTCTTCGAGCCCGGATTGATCGGTGACCGTGGCGACGCGGTCGGCCCGGTTCGCCGGCGCCCCCGGTCCGCCGTAGGTGAGGACGACGGCCTGGGTGACCGGATAGACGATGCGGTCGAGGCGGTGGAAGGTACGCAAGAAGCGGATCTGCTGCCCCTGTGCCGCCAGGTTGGCGGTGATCTTGGCTCCCAGGTCGCCCGCCGGGGTGAAGCGGGATTCCGTGCGCCCGGCGTCCGGATTGTCCAGGATCACGTTGTGGCCGAGGGTGTCGTACTCCAGCCGCGTGACGTTGCTCTCGGCGTCGGTCACGGCGGTGAGCTGCGACAGGGCGTCGTAGGCGTAGCGGGTGATCAGGGTCCGCGACGAGCCGGCGATCGAGTTGGTCTGGCGGACGCCGAGCACGTTGCCGCGCACGTGGTCGTAGAAGACCGCGGCCCGGCCGTTGGGGTCGGTGCGGGTGTGGGAGAGGAAGCTCGTCCCGTCCAGGGTGGCGAAGCCGTAATCCATGCGGGTCACGGCCCCGTGCGGGAAGTCGGCCCTGGTCATGCGGTCGAGGACGTCGTAGGTGTAGCGCGTGGGGTTGAGCGGTGGAGCGTTGACGAAAGCCGTGGACAGGCCGGTGTCGAACGTCGGCTGCCCCTGGGCGGCGACGCGGCCCCGGGTATCGAATTCGACGCGGCCGCTCACCCGCATGCCGGTGCGGGTCGAGGTGCCGGTCCCCAGGTCGAGCTCGGCGTCCTCCTTGGTCTGGATCATCCGGCCGAGACCGTCGATGAAGGTCACCGCGTCCATGGGATCGGAGCGCACGGCGTCTTTGTGATGGACCACCGAGAAGGCCGGGCTCGCCGCCGGGTTGTACTCGAAGGCCAGGGTGGGGCTGGCGTCGGTGTCGTAGGGTCCGGCGACGCGGAGGAGGCGGCCGAAGCCGTCGTAGGTGTGGCGGATCGGCTGGCCGTTCTTGTCGATCGTCTCCGCGACCTTGCCGTGCTTCAGGTTCCAGGCGAAGCGGCTCACGTAGCCGAAGGAGTCGCTCACCTGGACGGGGAAGGTCTGGGCGACCGGATCCCAGGTGAAGGTCGAGGTGAAGCCGGCGGCGTCGACCGACGAGGCGAGGTTGCCGGCGCCGTCATAGGTGAGAGTCCAGACCGCGTTGCGGTTGCCGGTGTAGGGCGCGCCGGTGTCGGGGGCCTTGCCGCCCACGAGCACCTGCTCCAGGCGGACGAGGTCGCCCAGGTTGTTGTACGTCCCCGTGCGATCGCGCAGCAGGCGGCCGGCGCCGTCGCGCACCGCGAGGTGGGAAGGCTGGATGACGTAGGTCTGCGGATCGACCTGGTAGGCGACGGCGGCCGCCAGGTCGTCGTCCGTCCCCTGGTCGCCGGAGTCCTGGTAGGTGATGACGTCGCCGAAGCCGTCGTAATTCCAGGTCTGCGCCGTGCTCTTGCCGGCGCTGGCGGTGCCTTCGTGGAAGAGGATCTCTTCCCGCACCTTGGCCGGGAAGCCCGAGCGGCTGCTCAGGGCGCGCAGGTCGTACTGGGTGTTGGTGACCCGGAAGAGGTGGCCGGTCGAGTCGGCGATCTCCTCCCGTTCCACCAGGCGGCGTTGGTAGAAGTCCTGGTTCTTGTACCGGCGGTCGATCGTCGAGCCGTCGGGCCGGGTGGTCTTGACGCGGGCGAAGCCGTAGGGCTCACGCTCGGCGCGGTCCTGGTAGGACTCGTCGAAGTAATCGTAGCGGGTGGTATAGCTGTTGCCGCGGCCATCGTTCTCGGTGACGGAGGCCAGCACCCACTGGGTGCTCGGCATGTCGACCTTGCGCAGGCCGTCGCCCGAGGGTCCGACCTTGTTGCCCTGGCGGGCATAGGTGAGCTCGAAGCTGCCGCCCAAGGGGCGGTGGACGGCGGTCAGCAGGTTCGCCTGCTCCGCCTGGTTGAGCTTGACGTAGACGTTCGGGTCGTCCCTCTTTTTGAGCACGTGATCGGGCAGGCCGTCGCCGTCCAGATCCTGGAAGGTGAGCTGGAGGCCGCCGCCGCTGCCGTTGACCTGGCCGGTGATCTCGAACTGGAGGCCGAGCACCGGCACCGGCGGGATGATGGTGAAGCAGCCCGCGAAGCCCAGGGAGAGGTTGGCCGCGATGTTGCCGTTGTAGCTGACGGCGTCGACGCAGCGCATGACGCCGGGAATGACGTAGCCCGTTCCCAGGCTCGTGCCCCAGCCGGGGATGGGCCAGCGCTGCTCGGGCTCCCAGCCGTCGCCGCGGTTGAGCTTGACGCGGAAGAAGTCCTCGTCCTGCTCCTTGGCCACGTGGTCGGCGAGGCCGTCGCCATTGACGTCCACCATCTGCACCAGGGTGCGGGCCAGGGTGGTGGAGCCGCCACCTCCCAGGGGACCGAAGGAGGCGCCGGCGGTGAAGGCCGAGCTGCGGGTGAAGGAGATGGCGTTGGGCGAGGCGACGTTGACGAACGCCTGGCCGAGGGAGGCGCCGAGGCCGCTCACCGCGTCGAGGCAGCCGCCGACGCCGTGGGTGAAGTCGGAATCGGCCCAGGCCGCCAACGGCCACTGCTCGGTGGCGCCGAAGCGGTACCCGAGGTTGAGCTGCACCCGGACGAACGGCGCTCCCGAATCCATGGTGACGCGGTCCGGCAGGCCATCGCCGTTGACGTCGATCAGGTCGTACCGGGTCTGGGCCAGCGACACCGTCGTGCCGATGGTGGGAAGCGTGCTCGCCACCTTCTCGACCTTGCCGCTGCCGCTCATGGCGGTGAAGATCGTGCCGAGGCCGAAGCTGGCGCTGACGTTGCCGGTCTCCGTACGGCGGACGGCGGAGCTGAGACCCGGGAACGACTGCAGATCGCCGAAGCCGTTCTGCCCGTTCGAGAACCGCACGCCGCTGCCCGACACCTGGTCGGGATAGCGGTCGCCGTTCATGTCGAGCAGGTCGATCTCGCTCAGGCTGTCGCCGAAGCTCAGGGAAAGGCTCGCCCCGAGCCCGATGTCGAGGGACCCGGTGCGGCCCGTGGTCTTGCGCAGCACGTCGAGCCCGCCGCCACCGCCGGAGGTGCCGGAGGCCTTGTCGAGGTCGCCGGCGGCGTTGCCCCCTTGCCGCGAGGGCTTGACCCCGTCGGCGGCCATGTAGAGGTCGAAGCCGCCGGCGGTCCAGACCGCCTGCGAGACGCCGGTCGCCCCTTCCCAATGGGTCAGGGCAAAGAGGAAGTCCGGCGTCCCCGCGTCCTGGCTCTGCGGCAGCGCCAGGCCGGCCTCGCTGAAGGCCTTGCCGCCGTTCCACTCGCCGTAGAACCAGCCGTGCCAGCCGCCGGACATGGCCTCCGTGGTCGGCGCCGCCAGCGAGCGGACGTTGACGGGAACGCTGTTTCCGCCGCTGGTGACGGCCAGGGTGCCCGAGCCGAGCACGGTGACGAAAAGGGGATCGCCCTCATTGGCCGCGATCGTGAGATCGAAGCTCGTCGAGCCCGACACGGTGCGCCGGTCGTACAGGCGGTGCACGCCCTGGAGGTAGAGGACGGCGTCGCCGCTCCCCGCGGTCCACTCGAAGTGCAGGCTGCCATCCCAGCTCGCCGGCACCGGCCACGAAACCGTGGGCTGATTCGCGGGGTTGAGCTTCGGGATGGCGTAGTAGGCCTGGGTTTTCTGCGGCTGCTGCAACTGCTCGGGCTGGTCGCCGGCGAGGGTCACCTGCGGCGTCCAGCGCACGCGGTCCGGATCCACCGGCGTTTTCGCGGCGACCTGGAGGGAGAGGTTGTCCCCTGAGGCCACCGGAATGGGCGGGATCTCATCGAAGCTGCCGGTCTCGTCCGCGGTGAAGGTCCGCTCATAGACGGGATGGGCCGCGTCGCCGTTCTTGATCACCTGGACCGTGACGTCGTCGGAGGTGGCCTGCTTGACGAGCGCTCCCTGGACCTGGGCCGTGCCGTTGCCCGTGGCCAGCCACGAGCTTCCCGGCGGGCCGGCCAGGCGGAAGTCCTCGCCGCCGCCGAAGCGGTAGACGTGAGAGCCCCACGGCTCCAAGGCCGTGGCGTCCTGGCCCGTATAGGTGACCCGCGGCGTCCAGAGGAGGGCGTCGGCGCTGGTCTCGCGGATGGAATCGGTCAGGAAGTTGAGCCGGTCGCCGGCCTGGACGTTGAGGTCGAGCCCCGCGCCGCAGGAGTCGCCGGCCGCCGGTACGCAGGGGGCCACGTCCCCGGCGGCGAAGGTCCGTTGCCAGATCCGGGTGTCGTTGTGGAAGATCTGCACCTTCACCCCGTCGCCGCCCGCCTGCTGCTTCTGGAGGGCGCCGTCCAGGGTCACCGGGCCGGCGAACGGCAGGACGAGCCGCTGCAGGGTGTCGGAGAGACGGAGATTGGAGAGGACGTCGCTCTGCTCCCCCGGCATGCCGAGCGCGAGCCCGGAGGCGCCGAAACCGGCCCAGTTGGAGACCGGCTGGAAGGAGGTCCCGTTGTTGAGCCGGGTGTGGAAGCTGCCGTCGGTGCCCACCAGGTCCGGGAAGCCGTCGCCGTTCATGTCCATGAAGGCGCGGTCCTCGTTGGCGTGGGTGTAGACGAAGCTCGCACCGAGGTTGAGCGGCGGAATGCGAACCCCGCCCGAGACGTCGAAGGTGAACTCGAGCGTGCGCCCGATGTCGCTCACCCCGGAGGCGGACGTGGACCCGAACGAGCCCTGCCGGTTCAAGTCCACGTTGCCCTGGTCGTCCACGCGGTCGGGCAGGCCGTCGCCGTTGACGTCGAGGAAATTCGCCAGCTCGGTGGTGCCGGCGACCGAACCTCCGACCTGGATGCCGACGAGCGGCGTGCAGGTCGGGGCGACCGGTGATCCGGGAGGCGGTCCCAGGCCCGCGTAGACGTGGACGCCGCCGCCGACGTTGAACGAGGCGTTGCAGTCCTTGGCGCCGCCGATGCCGCTCCAGGTCTGCATCGGGCCGAAGGCCGCCTCGGCGTGGTGGTAGTCGAAGTCGTGCCGGGCGAGCTCCGTGGCGCCGTCCTCGCCGGTCACCGCCACGGAGGTCAGCAAGCTCTTGCGGAAGTCCCCCTCCCGGTAGTTGAAGAGGTAGCTGCGCACCAGGTCCGGCCCTGCCAGCACGTCCACGCGGGTCAGCCGGCGGCGGGTGAGCACCTTGAACCCCGGCATGCCGGAGCTGAAGCGGTCAGGCCGCTGCTGGCCGTCGTCCAGCTGGAAGAGAACCTGGTAGAAGCCGCCACTGCCGTTGACGCCGGTGTAGTGAATGGCGGCCGGATAGACCTGCACCCAGGGCTCGCCGCCGCTGTTGTCCGCGTCCTGCGTGTAGAGGTAGTCCACGCTGTTGCCGTGCAGGTCGATCCGCTGCTCCAGGAGCCAGCGGAAGGTATTGCCGGAGCCCGGATCGGCGAGGCGGGCCTGGGCGTTGCGGCCGAAGATCGAGCGCACGCCTTTCTTGTCCGTCACCTCCCACCAGAAGCTCGAGGGTCCGCTGCCGTGGCGTACGATGCGCTCGAAGCCTCCCTCGATCCGCTTGGTGAAGATCCGCTCCGCCTGGCGCGGCGCCGGGCTCGCCGGATTGGCCACGGGCGCGAGCTGCTCCCCTTCCATCGCATAGGTCTCGGTCTCGAACCCGGGGTCGTAGCGCGGCACGCCGAACAGGGTCGAAATCTCGACGCTCGGAAGCTTCAGATCCCAGCCCAGGCCGAGCCAGCCGTTGCCGCTCGCGGCCCCGCCGCTGCCGTAGGCCACGGAAAGGTCGGGCTGGAGGCCACGGCGGCCCTTGGGGACCACCAGAGGGTAGGTGAGCGAGGCATCGCCGGCCGGTCCCCCCTCGGGCGCCTGGATGAGCACGATCTCCGCGCTCGGATCCGCCTTGGCGAGATCCTTCATGGAGTTGGGATTGAAGCTGGCCGCCGCCGGCTTGTCCGGCAGGGTCAGCGTGGCGTTGATGAAGTCGGTGAAGTGGTCGGTGGCGCTGACGATCGTCGAGCCGGCGGACTTCAACCGCGGCACCGCGATCCAGCGGCCGGAGCCGGTCTCGAAGAAGTAGGTTCGTACGTCGCTCGCCGCCATCCCTTGCGGGATCAGCGCCGGGTCGAAGGGGAGCGTGAGCTGCACCGCCTTCTTGAAGCGCTGGCCGTGGGGGCCGAAGCGGAAGCCGCCGTGGCCGGGGGTGACATTGGTCATCCCCTCGTCCAGCGCCGGCAGCTCGTTCGTGGTCAGCGGCTTCATGGTGAGCTTGACCTTGCCGTCCACGGCGCCGGGGGGCACCTCCAGGCGGGCGCCCTTGGCGCTCAGTGACATCGACTTGTCAGGAAACGCGTCGCGTCCGGTCTCACCCCGATCGGCTGCATCGCCGGGATCGGCCGGCCCCCGGCCCAGGTGCAGCATGCGGGTCAAGCGGGTGCCGTCCGGCCAGATCAGCTCCAGCGAGAGATCCCAGGGACCCTCCTCCCCCGCCGGTCGGGGAATGAGAGCGCCGAGCGCGCCGTCCGCCTCGACCGCATCCGGGACCACCGCGCCGTTGACCAGCAGCGTGGGCGGCGCCGGCACACCGGCCGGTCCCTTCACGAAGCCGCGCAGATAGGTCCCCAGCTCCGCGGCATCGCCAGCGGGAGGATGGGTGAGCTCCAGACTCGGCCCCTGCCGCCGGCCCACGGGGCTCGCGAGCAGGGTGACGCCCTCGATCTTGCCGCTCCTCCCTCCCTCGGGAGCGCGCCAGACGAGCTCCACCGCCACCGCGGCGGGACCCTCGTGGACCGGCAGAAGGTGCCGCCCGGGGCTGAGAGCGCCGAGGTCCACCGGATCGAGCAGCGGCATCACACCACCGCCCGCCAGCCGGGCCTCGGCCGTCAACAGGCCGCGGGCGCGATCGACGACCGCGATCTCCAGGGCGTACGGCTGCGAAGGCCGCGCCAGCTGCAAGGCGAGCGGCGCTGAGCCCGACCAGGAACCCGGCGCGGCCGTGCGCCCCGGCTCGCCCACCAGTACCAGCCGGAGGTTGCGCACCTCGTAGGGTATGGTCTCACTGGCCTTGGTCAGCGCCGCCGCGCTCCGCTCCCCGGCCATCCCCTCCGGCATCTCCCCGGCGTGGGCGGGAGCGAAGCGGATCTCGTTGATCCCCGGACGCAGCCAGGCGGGATCGATCTCCTCGGTCTGTAGCGCGGTCTCCGCGGCCGGCGTCGCATTCCACCCCTGGGGCGTCAGCCCGTTGATCGAGCGCACCGCCGAGGACCAGTGGGAGAGGCCCGTCAGCTCGTAGGAGAGGAACGCCCGCGACGCGGTGGCCGGATCGCCGGCAAGCCGGACCTGGAACAGACCGGCTCCGCCTGCCGCGATGCTCTGGGCGGACGGCGAGGCCGTAGCGATTCGCGAGCCGTCGGCGGGAGAGGCCTCGGCCGGCGACGGCCCGGCGCTCTCGGCATTGGCGCTCCACAGCTCGAGCTCGGGCAGAGCCGCGCCCGGCGACGCCGGCTGCCAGTCCACGAGCAGGGCGCGGGTGGCGAAAGGTTGCGCGACCGCGACGCGCTGCCAGCCGGCGGCGCGGGGCTCCAGATCGAACAGCAGGGTCGGCACGCCCTCCAGCTCGGCCGAGACCGTCAGGCGGCCGTTCGCCGGGCCGAAGACTCCCACGGCCGCGAGGTCGCGGGGGCCATCCAGCACGAGCCGGAGCCGGACGGCGCCCGGGCCGCCCCCTGCGAAGCCGCGCTCCGTGTCGCCGTCGAACAGGCGCCACGGATCGCCCTGCGGACCGCGGGATTTGCTCGCACCGTCCAGCACGTCGATGCGGGCTGGCAGGATGCGGGACCATGACGAGGGCTCCTGCGAGCCCCCGAGGACGCCGCCGATCTGGGCCAGAGCCAGACCGGCGAAGGCGATGACGATCAGAGCGATGAGACCGTTGCGAAAGATTCCCGGCTTGCGCATGGCGCCCTCCAAGCATTCCGTGTTTGCAGGATTGCTTGACAAGCCTATCGCGCGTTTTGCGGGTTTGTACATCCTCTCTAGGGAGGATATTTTGGGGCCTTCGCCTCCTCTCTAGGGAGGAGTCGCCTCCTCCCTAGAGAGGAGGGAGCGCCCCAAAATCCTCCTGGAGCCGATACTCAAGCGGCTTCGAGCCGTCGCCGAGAAACGCCGCATGCAGCCGGCCTGTTAGACTCACTCCATGCCTCGGCCCATGCCCACTTCCAAGGGCCCCTTCCGCGCCGGCCAGATTCGCTCGGGCGATCCCTACGAGCTGTCCAACGGCCACGCCATCCAATGCATAACCACGGGCGGACGCGGCTCGCGAGCCAATCTTCTCGGGGGCTCGGTGCTCGACAGCGATCCGGCGGTCGAAGAAGCGGGGATCGACACCGGATACTCCCCCTCGTCCGAAATGCTGCGCGCCCCGGACGTGGCCGTCGGCAACGTACCCAACACGCCGGGCTGGGTGCAGGGAGCGCCGCCCCTGGCGGTGGAATATGCCGACACGGGACAGGATCAGAAAGAGCTGGCGGCCAAGATCTCCGAGCTCCTGGCCGCCGGCACCAGGCTGGTCTGGGTCGTCCACCTCTCCGGACCCCGCCGGGTCGAGGTCCACGAGAGCGGGCAGGATCCGCGCCTCGTACGTCCGGGCGAGGAGCTCACCGCGCCGGGGATCCTGCGGAACCCCGTGCCCGTCAACGCGCTCTACGACCGCGAAGCCGCTCACGCGGTCACCTTCCGCAATCTGCTCCAGCGCCAGGGCTATAGGGATCTCGACGAGATCCGCGGCGAAGGACGGCAGGAGGGGCAACAGCAAGCCTTGCGCGAAGCCATCCTCGCCGTTCTCAAGGCTCGCGGCCTGACGGTCGACGGCTCGGCACGTTCCGCCCTCGAGGCGATCGACGATCCCGACGCCTTGCGTCGCCACCTCACCTTGGCGGCGACGGCGGCAACGGCGGACGAGGTCTTCGCCGGCGAATGAGCCGGGTCAATAGGAAAAGGGTTTCCGGGACGGCGTGCCCCATGACCAGGGCCACGGCAGCCTGGTCGATCAAGGCGCGCTGTACAACTCGACGCTGCCGTAAGCTACGCTCCCCGGACGACTCAACGAACACGTTCAAAGGGAGAATTCATGAAATTCACACGCTTGTTGTTGGTCCCTGTTCTACTCGCCCTCGGGGTAAGCCCCGTCCTGGCCGACGGCGAGGGCGGCAACTACACCGGTACCTACATCGCGTCGCTCCCCCAGCGGGCGGAGATCCTCCAGATTCACCAGGACGGCACGGCGTTGATCACCCTGTCGGACGAGGTGACGTCCGGCGCCGGGGGCTTCACCTTCAGCGACAGCCTCGGCTCCTGGAAGGTCGCAGGACCGCGGAAGCTGACCGCGCGCTTCCTGAACCTCAACTTCGACGTCACCGGCCCTCCGGCCTTCTCCGGCACCGCGGTGGTAGACTACGTCTACCAGTTCTCGGCGAATTTCAAGACCATGGCCGCGAGCTGCCAGGGCAAGATCTTTCCGCCCGGGGCGGACCCGTTCAACCCCGCTTCGGTCCCCGTCACGACGTTCGATTGCAGCTATCTCAACGGCTTCCTCTATCAGCGCATGCCGCTGCCTTAGCGCGGGCCGTAGATAGTTTTGCAGAGCCTTTCCGAAAAGGAGAACCTGCCGATGAGAACCCAGTCCGCCCAATCCTCCCAGCGATGGACCGTAACGCTTCTGCTTGCCGGCGCGCTCTTCGTTCCACTCCCCAGCCGGGCTCATGGCACGATCGACATCTCCGCGGCGCGAGCCCTGCCGCTCGGCACCGTCGTCACCGTCGAAGGCTCGGTCACCGTCCCCTCGGGCGCTTATTCCTCGAGCACATTCGACCAGGGATTCGCCATTCAGGACGAGACGGCCGGAATCTTCGTCAGCATCGCAACGGATCTCAATCTCATCGTCCGCCAGCAAGTCCGCGTCACCGGCACCCTCGCGGACAATGGCAACGGCGTGCTCACGGTAGTTGTGGCAAACGCCGGCGACGTCAGGGTCCACGGCAGAGGCCTCCGGGTAGAGCCCCGCTGGGTGCGGACCGCGAACGTCAACGAGGCCACCGAGGGTCTGCTCGTCCAGGTGGTGGGCACCATCTCGGCGCCGATCGTGCCCGATCCTCCTTACGGCACCATCGTCGAAATCGATGACGGCTCCGGCCCGATCCGCATCTTCATCTGCACCAGCACCGGCATCGATGTGAGCCATCTGGCTCCCGGCCAGCGGTTGAGCGTCACGGGTTTGAGCTATCAGTTCGGCGACTACGAGGTCGATCCCCGGTTCCAGAGGGATATTCGCCGGCGCGAGGATTGAAAATCTCCAGCCGCTACACGCCCGGGCTCCTGCGGGAGCCCGGCCGCTTCCCGTCACATCGCAGAGCCGGCCGGATTGCGGCCATAGAGCGCCAGCTCCACACGGCTCATCGGCCCTACCTTTTCATAGATCCTGTTCAGATGAGTGCGGACGGTCGTCACCGAGACGCCGAGCTCGTGGCCGATCTCCTTGTTGCCCAGGCCAGTGCCCAACAGCCGCAGGATATCCGCCTCGCGCGGGGTCAGCGCATCGCTGGTTACCGGCGGTGGAGACCCCGGAGAATATCCCGGAGAATATCGGTGCTCGCCGATGCCTGCCTTCGCCAGGCTCATGAAGCCCTGGGTCACCACCGGGCTGAGATAGAAGCGACCCTTGAGCACTTCGCGGACAGCGGTCCTGATCTCCATGGGAGCGGAGTCCTTGGTGAGATAGCCGCGGGCGCCGGCGTCGAAGGCCGCCTGCGCCCATTCGGGATCGGTATGGATGCTGAGAATCAGCACCCGCGTCTCGGGAAGGAGGTCGCGCAGCCGGCGCGTGGCCTCGATGCCATTGAGCAGCGGCATCGAGATATCCGCGAGGACCAGATCGGGCCGCCGGACCTCCGCCAGCTCCAGGAGAACGCGGCCATCCGGCGCCGTCCCCACAACCTCGAAATCCGGGTCGAGGAGCTCCTTCAGGCCTTCCAATATCATCGGATGATCGTCAGCCAGAAGAATTCTGGGATTCTGTTTGCCCACAATTCCTCCCTTGCACCGAGTCGTGCAGTCAGCAGTACGAACCTCCGGATAGTTTAATGAACGTAGATTACGAAGAACATTAAGAAGGGGCCCGACGAGAGAGCCATAGCCACCGGCGCATTTCTTCCTCTCTAGAGAGGATGCCGAGCCTCCCAAATATCCTCTCTAGAGAGGATACCCAAAACAGTTTCGAGCCGCTACTCTATCCACAGAGGCCAAGGAAGAGCTGGTACCGGGAGCACGGATCGCGAGGAGTGCCCCGTTGCAACTTGACCCCATTGGCTTGTTGTGTCTTGCGGGCCGCGACGCCCCGGTAGGGCGTAAACGATCGACAATCGTAAGGAGAAAGAAATGCGTAGAACAACGTTACTGGTGGCCTTGTTGCTGGTTGCAGCCGGCGTGTTCCCGCTCGTGGATGCCCCCGCCTCCGCTGACCCCGCGCCGTGCCCGCCGAGCTTCTTCCCGTTCCCGGTCCCTGTGGCTCCTGGCGATCAGGGTATCGACCGGAACGGCAATGGCCTGGTCTGCTTCAAACCGGTGCCTGGCCGGGGAAACAGCGTCTTCGAAGGCTTCGTCGTGAAAGACGATAAGCCTTAAGGACACGTCACCTAGCAGGTGCGGCGAGAGCGGGGTTGGTTATGCGGCAGGTGCCCTCTGAGCTGTGATCGTGGCGGTTGTGAAGAGCGTCTGGACCCCGGACCGGAGGGCACTGATACCGTCACAGGGCGGCCACCGCCTACGCGCGCCTGGGCCGCAGTGCGAAGTCCCTTGAGGTAGGCCGGCGGGCGGTTCACCGGCGCGAACGCGGTAATTATCTGGACCTGGCCGGCGCTCAACCCGATTGCCTGTCTCAGCTCGACAGGAGTCACTCAGCTCGCGGGCGTCACCACCTTGCAGATCACCTCACTGCAGCCTCGCTTCTCCCAAATCCCGACGGCGGCTCGCTCTGCACTTGACGACCCCGTAGGCTAAAACCCTCACTAGCCTCCTCTCTAGAGAGGAGGACGAGGCCCCCCAATATCCTCCCTGGAGAGGATGTTCAAAGGGCTTCCGGTCCCTTATCCTCTAAAACGCAATTGACGGACAGCCCTGTACCGAAAGAAATCGCGAGCCGCTACGCAGAGTGCGAGAGCGGGCGCGGAGCGGTATCGGCTCGAACCGAACGTAAGGAGAATGGCAACATGGAACGTCTGAAGACGCTGTTTGGGAAGGGATTCAAGCTTGGAGCGCATGGCCTTCTGGCTGCCGTGCTGGCCATCGCGGCTCTCGGGCTGGCGACGCCACCCGCCTCCGCGGCCACCGTCGTCGTCAACACCACAACCGATCAGTCCCTCGCGAGCTGCAGCAGCTCCTGCTCGCTGCGCGACGCCGTGGCCACCGCCGCCCCCGGCGACACCGTCCAGATCCCGGCCGGCCACTACGTCCTGACCCTGGGCCAGATGCTCATCCAGAAGAGCTTGACCTTGACGGGCGCCGGAGCCCGCACCACCATCATCGACGGCAACGCGAGCAGCGGCATCTTCATCTTCATTGGGATCGTCAACGCCGAGCTCGACGACTTGTCTCTGGTCAATGGCAAGAGCACTTCGGGCGCCGCCCTCGGAGCCGTCAGCTTCACTCCGCCGGCTCTGTTGGCGCTTACCATCCGCCGCTGTACGTTCGCCAACAACGTGACCTCTTTCCAGGGCGGCGCCATCGATCTGCAACTCGTCGACTTGACCGTCGAGGACAGCACGTTCAGCAATAACCACGCGGCCACCCAATCCGCCGGCGGCGCCATCAATTCCAACCAGGCGCGAGGATCGATCGTCAACAGCACGTTCAGCGGCAACACCGCGGGAGTAGCGGGCGCTGTGAATCTTAGCGGCGGTCCCAACGCCCTCACGTTGAGCCTGATCAACAACACCTTCACGGCAAATCAGGCGACAAGGGCTCTCGCTGGAGGGATCGTCACCACTGTTGCTCAGCTCACTCTCAGCAACAATATCATCGCTGGAAACGTGGGAGGAGATTGCACCCTCAGCAGTACAAGCATTGTCACCGACCACAACCTGGATAGCGACAACACCTGCCATCTGACCGGCCCGGGCGACCTGCCCGGTACCAACCCACTCCTCGGACCGCTAGCCGACAACGGCGGCCCGACGGACACCCACGCCCTGCTCACCGGCAGCCCGGCGCGCGACGCGGGCGGCAACTCCACCTGCCCGGCGGCCGACCAGCGCGGGGTGACGCGCCCTCAGCGCGGCATCTGCGACATCGGCTCCGTTGAGATGGAGAATGTAGCGCCCACTCTCGCTTCCAATCAAGCGAGCGTCACCGTGAACGAAGGCCAGACCGCCGCCAACACGGGAACCGTGACCGATGCCGAGAACGACACCGTCACCCTGAGCGCCTCGGTGGGCTCGGTGATTAACAACGGCAACGGCACCTGGTCGTGGAGTTTCGGCACCAGCGACGGCCCCACCCAGAGCCAGACCGTCACCATCACCGGCAACGACGGCCAGGGCGGCACCAGCACCACGACCTTCGCTCTGATCGTCAACAACGTGGCGCCGACGATCGTCAGCGTCAGCAACAACGGTCCGGTGATCGTGGGCAATCCCGCCACCATCACCGTCACGGCCACCGACCCTGCCGGCGCCAACGATCCCCTCTCCTACAGCTTCGACTGCGACAACAACGGCACCTTCGAAATCGGTCCGCAGGCGGGCAACAGCGCCTCCTGCACCTTCGCCACGACCGGCAACCATACGGTCAACGTCCGCGTGGCCGACGATGACGGCGGCGTGGCAACCGGCTCCACCGTGGTCACGGTCTCCGATCCGTGCGTCAATGGTGCGATCGGCGGCATCGACCTCGGTGTCCTTCCAAAGTACCTGTTCCTCTTCGCCGATGGCAACCAGGACGCCAATTGGCAGGGCGCATCCAAGGGGTTCGCGGGTAACGTGGCGGTCGACGGCCTGCTCGCCAGCGAGCGCACGTCCGGTGGCGTCCCGTACGCCGGGACGATCTTCACCAACGATTCGTCGCTCGGGGCCTGGCAAAACATCGTCAGCAAGAATGCCGGTCAGGCGTCCGCCAGCACGGGGAATACCTCGCTGATCTCCAATCTCAAGGCGGACCTGACCGCGGCTTTCGCCCAGATCAACAGCCTGCCGGTGACTCCCGGCTATGAGAGCGTCTCCGCCACCTCGCTCAATGGCCTGAACACCACGGACGGAGTGGCGACAACCTATGTCATCAACGTCACCTCCGGCTTCAATGTCTCCTCGCGGATCAACATCACCGGAGATCCGGGCGACGTCTTCGTCCTGCGGTGGGACACCGATCACAATTTCAGCAACGGGTACCAGGGAATCGTAAAGTTTCAGAGCGGTGGCGCGATCGTCCCGCAGGGCGGCTTGACCCCGGCCAGCTTCATCCACGTCGCCGGCGACATCGCCGCCTCGGGCGGCGGCGGCAACCCGCCGGCCCCCTACCCGCAGGGACCGCGCTTCGGTGATGGAACGGGAGCCCTGATCAGCGGCGGGACAGACTTCCATGGCGGCGGTTTCTTCACCGGCTACTGGCTGACCACCGGCGATCCGAGCACGGGTCAGACACACTCGCTGAGCAACGGCATCTTCGTGGGCGGCTGGTACACCCTGTCGAGCAAATTCAGCCTGACCGGGGGAACCAGCGGGGTTCAGGTTTGTCCGCATAACTGAACCTGCTCTCTTCTGCACTCCCACCTTCCAGGCCCGGCGGCCGGGAACTCTTTCCCGGCCGCCAACACGTCATCTTCTCAGCGAAGGACGTAGAGACGTTCCCAGCCCGCCCACGACACCCTCCGCGGATCCATAACGTCGGGACGTCTCGGCAGCGGCCACGCCCTCCCGAACGGCGAGAACGGCCGGCGGTGCGATGCCGCCTCTCGCTCTCGGCGTTCCCGGTTCCTCGATACAAGGTTCTTCCCCCGCCATGGGTTGGGGTTGATCGGGTCCGTATCCCCGCCCCGGAGACGTCCCGACGTTATGGGCCTGCGGTCGGGATCGTGAAACGGGCTGGGAACGTCTCTACCCATCCGTAGAGCATTTTCTGGCGCGCAGGCACCATAGGGGAAAACCCTCACTCGTCCTCCTCTCTAGAGAGGAGGCGAAACCCTCAAAATATCCTCCCTAGAGAGGATGTTCAAAGCCCTTCCAAGCCGCTATGCTCTGCGCAGACTCTGAAGAACGACTGGTACCCCAATTGCCGCGCGCTGGTTCGCGGTGTGCGAAACCGGGCGAGGAGCGGTATCGGCTCGAACCGATCTTAAGGAGAATGGCAGCATGGAACGTCTGAAGAAGCTTTCCACGACCGCTCTTGGCAGAGCGGTCCGCCTGGCGGCGATCGGCCTGCTGGCTATGGTGCTGGGGGCCGGCGCCGCGTTGGCGCAGCTCAGGGCGTACGTGACGAACAATGGCGACAACACCCTCTCGGTGATCGACGTGGCGACGAATACCACGGTCGGCACCATTCCAGTGGCGGGCGGTCCGAGTCCAGTGATCATCAACGCCGCCGGGAGCCGCGCCTACGTAGGGTTGGATATCGGCGAGGTCGCCGTCGTCGACCTCGCCACCAGCTCCGTCATCGCCACCGCGCCGGTTGAGACGAGTCCAGCTTTCCTTACGTTTAGCGGCAATCAGGCCTTCCTCTACGTAAGCAACAACGGCGGCACTGGGGTCACCGTGATCGACACCGCCACGAATACGGCTGTCACCACGGTGCCGACCGGCCCCGGTCCTTCTGCGATCGCCACCACTCCTGATGGGGCCTCGGTCTGGGTGGGGAACTTCGATGGCACCATTGCGGTGATCGATACGGCAACCAATACGGTCACCTCGACATTTACTGCCACTCCTTCCTCCTTGCCGCACGGCATCGTATTTACGCCGGACGGGGTCTTCGCCTACGTGGCGAATCGGGATACCAACGACTGCGTGGTGGTGGATACGGCGACGAAAACGGTCGTCGCCACCATCCCAACGGGGAACGGGCCATTCACCAACGTCATCACACCCGGCGGGACGACCGTCTACCAGACAAATATAAATAGCAACTCCGTCTCGGTGATCGACACGGCGACCAACACGGTGATTGCCACCGTGCCGGTGGGATCTCGACCGATTGGTTCCGCCATCACGCCGGACGGAGCCTTCGTCTACGTTGCGAACCTAGGCAGCGACTCGGTTTCCGTGATCAATACGGCGACCAACACGGTCGTCGCGACCGTCCCGGTTGGATCGGTTCCCTTCGATGTCGCCATCGCGTCCGCCTCCCAGGTGCCTCCGCCCAATTGCTCGAACGCCGTGGCGAGCCCGAACCTCCTCTGGCCGGCGAATCACAAATTCGTGCCCATCACGATCTCGGGAATCGTCAATCCGGTTCCCGGCGCGGTGACGATCACCGTGACCAGCATCTTCCAGAATGAGCCGACCTCCGGCGCTCCGGATGCCACGGGCGTCGGCACTGGAAACCCCTCGGTGCGTGCTGAGCGGGACGGCGGCGGCGACGGCCGCGTCTACCACATCAACTTCACCGCCACCGGCGCCAGCGGGAGCTGCACCGGCTCCGTGACGGTCGGCGTGCCCCATGACCAGGGCCGCCACGGCGGTCCGGTCGACCAGGGCCCGCTGTACAACTCGACACTGCCGTAGCGGGGCAGCAAACCACCGCTCCGGACGGGCTTGGCATCCTCTCCAGGGAGGATGCCAAGCCTCCTGGTCAGATCATGGTGACGTAACCATAACGAAGAACGGATCGAAAGGAAATCCAAGCATGAGCATTAAAACGACCGTCTCACGCCTTCTGATGTTCGCTCTCTTCCTTCTGCTCGCTGCGGCGGCGCAGGCCCAGGGGGGCTGCGCCGCCGACCCGTGCGCCCACGGAATCTGCGAAGACACCGCCTGCGCCCGCTTTGTTTGCCACTGCCCCCCTGGCTTTTTCGGTACCCTCTGCGATAGCGCTACTCCCTTCCCTCCCCCCCTCCACCTGCCACCATCGTCGTCAACACCACCACCGATGAGTCCCTCGAAAGCCCCTCCTGCTCGCTGCGCGACGCAGTGGCGACCGCCGCCCCCGGCGACACCGTGTCGATTCCGGCCGGCACCTACATGCTCACCCATGGGGCGATCGCCATCGGTAAGCATTTGACCCTGGCGGGTGCTGGAGCCCGCTCCACGATCCTCGACGGCAACGCCGCGTCCAGGGTCCTGGAGTTGGGTGTGAGCGGCCAGGACAACCAAAATGAGGTCTTTCTCTTCGATCTGACCGTCCGCAACGGCCAGGACCCTGGCGAAGGGGGCGGGATCCTAAACCAGATCGGCTTGATTATCCAGCGTTGCCTCATCACCGCCAACCGCAGCGGTACCAACGGCGGGGGCATCTACAACAACGGCGGAAACTTGCTCGTCCAGGAGTCGCTGGTCGCTGGCAATCAGGCCGGAGCCGCGGGCGGAAAGGGCGGCGGAATCTACAGTAACGGCAACATTCTTATGACCAACAGCACCGTCAGCGGGAACACCGCGGGAAATAGTGGCGGCGGTCTGGCCATCAACGACACCCTCGAGTTTTTGGCGATCTCCAACAGCACCATCGCCGGCAACAGCGCCCCCTCCGGCGGCGGAATGGTCACCAATGAAACGGTCCTCCTGAACAACACGATCATCGCCGGGAACTCAGGAGGTGACTGCACGGTCATCACGGACGATCCCCTGGGCTCTGACCACGGCCTGGATTCCGATCACAGCCTGGATTCCGATGGCAGTTGCGGGTTGATGGGTCCCGGAGACCTGCCCGGGGCCGCACCGCTTCTTGGACCGTTGGCGGACAACGGCGGCCCGACGGACACCCGGGCCCTGCTCACCGGCAGCCCGGCGATCGACGCCGGCGCCGACTGCCAGCCCACCGACCAGCGCGGCGTCTCCCGGCCGCAGGGCCCGGCCTGCGACATCGGCGCCTATGAAAAGGAGGTGAACAGCAACGCACCGCCGGTCCTCGCCGCCGATCAGGCCAGCGTCACCTTCAACGAAGGCGACCTGGCGACCAACACCGGCACGGTGACCGATGCCAACCACGACACCGTCACCCTCACCGCCTCGGTGGGCAGCGTGATCATCCTGAACGACGGCACCTGGTTCTGGAGCTTCCAGACCAGCGACGGCCCCACCCAGAGCCAGACCGTCACCATCACGGGCGACGACGGCCATGGCGGCACCGCCAGCACGAGCTTCAGCCTGGTGGTCAACAACGTGGCGCCGCAGATCTTCCACGTCGGCAACAACGGCCCCGTTTCCGCCGGCAGCCCCGCGACCATCTCGGTCGTAGCCTTCGATGTGGCCGGGGCCAACGATCCCCTCTCCTACTCCTTCGACTGCGACAACAACGGCACGTTCGAAATCGGCCCGCAGGCCGGCAGCAGCGCCGCTTGCACGTTCGCCACCGCCGGCAGCAAGACGGTCAACGTGCGGGTGACGGACGGCGACGGCGGCACGGCCACGAGCTCCACCGTGGTCACCGTCCTCAGTCAGCCACCCAATTGCTCGAGCGCCACGGCGAGCCCGAACCTGCTCTGGCCGCCCAATCACAAATTCGTACCGATCACGATCTCAGGCATCGTCAATCCGGCTGGCGGCGCGGTGACGATCACGGTCACCAGCATCTTCCAGGACGAGCCGGTTCAGAGCCCGGGCAGCGGCAACACCAGCCCGGACGCCACCGGCGTCGGCACTGGATCGCCCTCGGTGCGCGCCGAGCGGGACGGCAATGGCGATGGCCGCGTCTATCACATCAACTTCACGGCCACCGGCGCCAGTGGGAGCTGCACCGGCTCCGTGACGGTCGGCGTGCCCCATGACCAGGGCCACGGCAGCCTGATCGACGGCGGCTCGCTGTACAACTCGACGACGCCGTAGCAGTCCGCCTGAAAACGCAGTCTCTCCGGCGGCCGGGTTTCCCCGGCCGCCTTGAGACAGGTTCACTTAAATCCAGTCACCGACCCCAATCCCGAGGGTCGCTGAAAGAACAAGGAGAGAAGGATCATGCGCAGCCTTACCCAAATGATGCTCGCCCTCTGTCTGCTCTTCGCCTTCGTTTCCATCGCCTCGGCGCAGCAACTCACCGACCAACAGATCCAGAATCTCCTGAGCCGGGTCACACACTCAACCAACCTGGGTACGCCGGACGGCGCCCCTCCATCAGGAGAGAACGCCTGCAACGGCCTGAAGGGCGCTGCCCACGGCCTCTGCACGGCCTACTGCGAGGCCATGGATTGCGGCAGCGTCAACGCGCAGGCGTCGCAGAAAGCCTGCGACAAGGTCGGCGCGCACTTCCAGGAAATCACCGGTCAGCGTCCGCCGTGCGACTTCTGCCCCTGCATGGCCGCTGTTCCCGGCTTCGCCGAGTCCTTGAGCCAACCAGTGACGTTTTGCATCGGAAATCCCAACAGCAACATCGTCTTCCTGGAAAACTCGACCGGTTTCTGGCCGTTCGCGGTGCTCCAGCCCCCGAACCCGTCGTTCTGCGGAAATGTCCTGACTGCTAGTGGGCCCGAGATCACCATGGCGCAGGCGGCGTCGTGCCAGGCAATCCTCAGGCAGACAGCGGCCGCGCAGGGCGTCACCTGCTTCTAGCCGCCGCGCACGGTAGCCTGATCGACGGCGGCTCGCTGTACAACTCGACGCCGCCGTAGGGGAAAACCCTCACTCGGCCTCCTCCCTAGAGAGGAGGCCGAGCCCTCAAAATATCCTCCCTGGAGAGGATGGTCAAAGCGCTTCCAAGCCGCTACGCTCTGCATAGATTTTGAAGAACAGACGATGTCCAAAATTCTGCGCGCCGGTCCGCGTAGTGCGAAACCGGGCGAGGGGCGGTATCCGTCAAACCGATCTTTAGGAGGATGGCAACATGAAACATCTGAAAACGCTTCTCGGAAATGGATTCAAGCTCGGAGCGCGTGGCCTTCTGGCCGCCGCGCTGGCCATGGCGGCCCTCGGGCTGGCGGCGCCACCCGCCTCCGCGGCCACCGTCGTCGTCAACACCACCACCGATCAGTCCCTCGGAAGCTGCGGCAGTTCCTGCTCGCTGCGCGACGCCGTGGCGACCGCCGCCCCCGGCGACACCGTCCAGATCCCGGCCGGCCACTACGTCCTGTCCCTGGGCGCCATGCTCATCCAGAAGAGCTTGACCTTGACGGGCGCTGGAGCCCGCACCACCATCATCGATGGCAACGCGAGCAGCCGCATCTTCAACGCCAGTGGGAACATCAACGTGGAGCTCGACGACTTGTCTCTGGTCAACGGCCAGAGCACGCCCGCTTCTTCGGCCGGCGGCGCCATTGCGGCCTCTGGCCCCAATTGTCTCACCCCATTGGTGCTTACCATCCGCCGCTGTACGTTCGACAATAACCAGGGCGCCAACAGCGGCGGAGCACTGTTCCTGACGACCGTCGCTTTGACCATCGAGGACAGTACGTTCAGCAATAACAACGCGGGCGTCGGTGGTGCGATATTAGGCCAGGGTGCGACAGGATCGATCGTCAACAGCACGTTCAGCGGCAACACCGCCGCTGACTTCGCCGGCGGTCTGGAATTTTTCAAAGACGAGCACTCCGGCTGCGCTGAGTCGTTGAGCCTGATCAATAACACCATCGCGGCAAATCAAGCCGGGCCAGATCAAGTCGGTGGGATCGCTATTTTCGACCTGGATCAGCTCACTCTCAGCAACAACATCATCGCCGGAAACGTGGGAGGGGATTGCTCCCTGAGCAGTCCGAGCCTTGTCACCGGCCACAACCTGGACAGCGACAACTCCTGCGGCTTCACAGGCCCGGGCGACCTGCCCGGGACCAACCCGCTCCTCGGACCGCTGGCCAACAACGGCGGCCCGACGGACACCTACGCCCTGCTCACCGGCAGCCCGGCGCTCGACGCGGGAAACAACTCCACCTGCCCGGCGACGGATCAGCGCGGGGTGACGCGCCCTCAAGGCCCCGCCTGCGACATCGGCGCTTTCGAAGCGGTGGTCTCGCCCCAAGACCAGATCGCGGGGCTCATCGCTCAGGTCAATGCACTGGTCACGGCAGGCGCGCTGACGCCGAGCAACGCCAAGCCGCTGCTCAACACACTTGAGAATGCCGCCAAACATCTCGATAAAGGACAGGTTGCACAGACCTGCAAAGAGCTCGGCGACTTCATCCAGAAGGTCAACGGAGACATCCAAACCGGCAAGCTGACGGCGGCCAACGGCCAGGCGCTGATCGACGCCGCGAACGCCATCAGGGCCAACCTCGGCTGTTAGGCGCCGCAGCAGTCCACCTGAAAACGCACCATCTCCGGCGGCCGGGAAGACCCGGCCGCCGGTTTTTTCTTCGCTGGGCCGTCAGGGCATCGGGCAGGGCTATCGTGGCGGCCCATCTGTATCAATGGCGGTGGCGGAAGGGGTTTCCACGAATCCATCTCAGACCGCCCTTGCGACAACGGTCCGTAGAGACGCCCCAGACCGCTACGACGCCCTTTCAGATACCACAACGTCGGGGCGTCTCCCGCAGGCCGATACGGGTTCCTATCGGGTGGGAGCGTTCCCCCAGGATCCAAGGATCCAGGTCGACCTACCGTCCCGGGAAGGAACCGTCCGTGGCCTCGAAAGGGGGAGACGCCCCGACGTTGGGGTGGAGGAGAGGGTATCGTAGCGGGTCTGGGGACGTCTCTACGGACCGGTATCGTGTCGACCCATCGGTGTCGATGGCGGTGGCGCTTCAGGTACGGCGAGGTCGTTTTCAGGCCTTCCGCTCCCGCCGAAGCTGGGTTGCGATCTGACGGAGCATTTCTCCGGTGAGCCGGTCCTCTCTGCACGCCTGCTGGAACAGAAGCAACGTCGCGAGAGCCTCGCGGTGGACGTCCTGCGACTCGAACACCAGGAGGATCTCCTCGGCAAGCTGCTTCAGCTCGGCGGTGCGCCCCTGCTCCCAGAGGAGCGTGGCCAGATCGAGAGAGACCAGCGCGGCGTCCAAGCCGTTCCCGAGAGCCAAGAACTCGCGCTGCAACGTCCTATATCCCAGGTCGGCCTCGCCTGGCCGGCCAAGGCCGTGGGCAATGTTCATCTCCAGCCAACGGAGCCGGAGCCAGTCCAAAGGCTCTGCCGTCATGCCGAAAAGCTCCTTGACCTCCGGGACGATGCGCTCCGCTTCTTCGTATCGGCCCGCATGTACCAGGGAGCCTACGAGACTCTGATGAGCGTAAGCGAAAAGTCGGCGATCTTGTCCGCGATCGATCCCTTGGGTGCTCTCCCGTAAAACGTCAATGGCGAGGTCGTTCCTACCCAGGGTAATTAAGATCTTGGATTTCTTCAAAAGGATCCGGCAAACTCCGATGGCATGACCTGCGTGCTCGAAGAGAGAAAGGGCACGGTCCACGAGATCCAGCGCCTCTTCGAGTCTCCTCTGATCCAGCCGTAGCGATGCTTTGAAGCTCAGCACCTCAGCCTCGACGAGAGCATTTCGAAGCCCGCTCGCCTCCAGGCATTCGGCTGCGAAGAGCATGGCGTCGTCCGCCGCCTTCAACTCGCCGAGAACTCGCCGGGCATTACCGAGATGAGCGAAGGCGCGAGCCCGAAGCTCAAGAGCCCAATCGGGATGGTAGGCGCTGCCGAGGTGCTCGGTCAGACGCACGGCCAAGTGGGCCGTCTCCACGGCCTGGACGGGGTCCGAGAAGACTTGCTCGCGAACCTTCTTCAGAAGGAGCTGGCAGATGCCCCAAGTGTGCAGCACCTCCACCTCCTCGGCCCGCCGCATCCGCTCCGGGTGCGGCCCGTCCCCTAGGAGACCGAGCAGCTCCGGCGCCTCGCGGGTCTCCACCACGGCGACGGCCTCGTTCCAATGTCCGCTCTCCGCGAGCAACCGATCGATCTCCTGGCGCATCTCCCGGCAGACCGGGCAGCTCTCCAGGAAGTGCGGCGCCAGCTCCCGCACCACCTGCCCGTGCTCCAAAGGAAAGGTAACCGGCCGGGGGCTGAGTGGACCCTGCTGCCCCTCGATCTCCCTGATCGACCGGCCAACCCTCCTGGCCGTGCCAACGTACCCTCCCAAACCCTCCCACCCCTGAGAAAGCACCCGTTCCCAAAGAGAGGGCAGCGTTGGCCCCAATCGGGGCAACGTTAGCCCTGTTCGGGGCAGCCATGGCCCCGATTTGGGCAACAGTAGCCCCAATCAGGGCAATTATGGCCCTAATCTGGGCAACGATTGCCCCTTCTTGGGCTAGAGTGGCCCCAATCGGGGCCATAGTTGCCCCGATTGGGGCAGCGACTGCCCTCAATTGGGCATCCGTGGCCCAAGTTGGGGCAGCGGCTCCCCCGATTGGGGCCAAGGCTGCCCTCCTTTGGGCCGACGTGGCCCCGATCGGGGCCAACGCTGCCCAGTCTTCGGGGAAGGCTCAGGACTTGACGGGAGAGTCGGCGGCCTGGACGGTGGAGACCGGGGTGGTGTCGGGGGTGACTCCGAGAGCTCGGGAGAGCCCGGGTGACATGACGGTAGGCGGAGCCGGGGTCGGCATCGCGATCCCCACCTCTTCGGGGGTGGCCCGCGAGCGGCGGCGGGTCGGCCGGATGTGGAACCGCACCAGTCCTTCGTTGCGATGACCGAGATGGGAGCGGAGCGCGGCGCGGGCTTTGATGACCAGATCCCGCCCTCGACCCTTCTGGATCCGCAACTGTTGGGTGACGGCCTGGCGGCGCGCCGTCAGGGAGCTCTGCTCGGCAGCCAGCTCCCTCGTCCCCTGGAGAACGGCCGCGACCTCGTCGCGCAGGGGCCGCAGATGCGGCGCGTCGGCCAGCCAGTCGTCCATACCGCTGACCAGGGTCTCCAACTGGTCGAACAGATCCGCGAGAGAGTCCTTCGGCATGGCCACACTCCGGCAATCTCGGGCCTCTCAGGGCCCACGGGTAAGAAAACGGCGCCACAGGCGAATGGGGGGCCATTCTTCTATGAGCCTCCCCTGCGCGTCAAGACACGATGGAGTTGAGTGGTTGATCGTCTGCTGTAGGCTACCTTTCGAGGTCGCTGTGGAAAATCCCATCCGGGTTCTTGTCGTCGACGATCATTTCGTGGTCCGCAAGGGCGTCTGTGCCCTGGCTTGTCCGTCGCTCCTGCGCGAGGCGGTGCGGGAATTCGGGGCGGCTGCTCGTGATCGTGCCGCTGGCGGTGGCGATGGCGTGCGGCGCCGGCAGCGCGAGCCTCAAGGCTGGATTGAAGTTGAGCGTGATCGACCCGACGCATGTGGCGTCGAGCTGCGCCGCAGCGGGGCTCGCGCACCAGACCACGGCCGTGGCCAGAAACAATGTCAATGCCACGAGGAACCGGCGTCGGGCTTTGGGGAAGACGAAAGCGGGATGGAATCTCATGATCGGTCTCCTTGAGCTGAGAGGAAGGTCACTGGGCAATCAATTCGAATTGCTCCTCCTTTCATCGTAGGGCTCCCTCCCGGACCTGTCTATCGTCTCCAGGGTGGATTTTTGAGGTCCCAACATCCTCTCTAAAGAGGATGCCGCCTCTTCTCCAGAGAGGAGGCGAAGCCGCCAAAATTCCTCCATACAAGGTGGAAACCGAGCCCACCAAGTATCCCCCCGAGGAGGGTGCGCGCCAAACAGGTCAACGTCTCAGCGAAGGACGTAGAGACGTTCCCAGCCCGCCCACGACACCCTCCGCGGATCCATAACGTCGGGACGTCTCGGCAGCGGCCACGCCCTCCCGAACGGCGAGAACAGCCGGCGGTGCGATGCCGCCTCTCGCTCTCGGCGTTCCCGGTTCCTCAATACAAGGTTCTTCCCCCGCCAAAGGTGGCGGCTGATCGGGTCCGTATCCCCGCCTCGGAGACGTCCCGACGTTATGGGCCTGCGGTCGGTATCGTGAAACGGGCTGGGAACGTCTCTACCCCCCGCCCAGCAATTTCCGGCGCACAGGCTCCTGGAAATCGGCTGACGCGCGGTCAGCTCCAGCGCCGTTCGCGCTGGCGCCGGCCCTCTGGCGGTTCGGCAGGATTTAGCTCAACCCTGTCCGGGTATTTCGTCGTCCAAGTATTCCTGCGGCACGTCGTCCTCGGGGAATTGGCGCGTGCGGACCTCGCCTTGGTCGGCGTCGGGCGCGTCCTCGACGCCGCTGATGATCCCGGCCTCGAAGGCTTGCCCTTCCTCGAGCAGCTCCTCGACGCTCTCCGGTCCCTCGACCTCGGATCGCGAAAGGCCCATGGTGTCGCCGGCCTGGCCGGCGGACCCCGGGCCGAGCCCCGGCGCCTCCTCTTCCTCGAAACGGACGAAACGCGGATCCGGCCCCGATGTCTTCTTCTCATTCGCCATGGCGTCAGCTCTCCTTGTCCAGGAACGAGGTTGCAAGCAGCATGCCCTGGTGGCCGAGGACTGGCGCCAGGCTCTCACTCTGGGGGCCGGGTCCGCGGGCTCGTGGCGGCGTGGCGACGGGTCCAGGCAGCTCTGTGACCTCGCCGTCACCACCCGAGACCGTCACTTGAGCTAGTATCTATCCCGTAACGTCCAAAACTCTAAAGGAGAGACAGCCATGCGAACCCAAGCCGTATCCACCCTGCTCTTCGTTCTCCTGCTCCTCGGCTTTTCCGCGGCCGTGCTGGCCGACGGCTTCCCGGAAGACTGTGCCGGGACCTTCCTGACCCAGGAAGGCAGCGGCGCCAAGAGTATCTGGACCTTCGGCAAGGATGGCACGTTCCTCGGCACGAGCTCGACCCAGAAAGTCTTCAACTTCAGCAACCAGCAGGGGGTATGGGAGAACGATGGAGGTGGGAGCTCCAAGGGCGTGTTCCTCGACTTCTCGTTCGACGCCAGCGGCGCGCTGCTCAACATCGGCCGCGTGGACGTCGTCTTTCACAAGGTGGGCCATGGGTGCGCAAACATCTCGGGGTCGTTCTCGCTACGCTTCTTCACAGCCGGCGAGGATCCGCTCAATCCCAGCAGCGACACCGGGACGCCCATTACCGACACCTTCACCGGGCGCCGCCTGAGCGTAGCCCCCTAGCTGCGGCTCAGCTTAAGACAAGCCCCCGGAAAGCAGGGCTGCTTCCAGCCCCCGGACCGGCGGCGCGACCTCATCCCAGCCCTCTTCCATGGGAGAGGGCTTCATCTCTCCCCGATGGATCATGAAGGAGTGCTTCGCGAAGAGTTGCGCACCCGTTGACGAAGGGCACGTCGAGACGCACCGGGCGGACCGTCTCCCCCCCTCGGAGACGTCCCGCCGTTATAGGCCTGCGGTCGTTATCGTGAAACGGGCTGGGAGCGTCTCTACCCCCCCTTTTCAGGCCTTCCGCTCCCGCCGAAGCTGGGTTGCGATCTGGCGGAGCATCTCTCCGGTGATCCGGTCCTCCCGGCAGGCCTGCTGAAACAGAAGCAACGTCGCGAGAGCCTCGCGGTGGACATCCTGTGACTCGAACACCAGGAGGATCTCCTCGGCAAGCTGTTTCAGCTCGGCGGTGCGCCCCTGCTCCCAGAGGAGCGTCGCCAAGTCGAGGGAGACCAGCGCGGCGTCCAAGCCATTCCCGAGAGCCAGAAACTCGCGCTGCAACGCCCTATATCCCAGGTCGGCCTCGCCTGGCCGGCCAAGGCCGTGGGCAATGTTCGCCTCGAGCCAACGGAGCCGGAGCCAGTCCAGAGGCTCTGCCGTCATGCCGAAAAGATCCTTGACCTCCGGGATGAGGCGCTCGGCTTCTTGGTATCGGCCCGCGTGCACCAGGGAACCAACGAGACTCTGATGGGCATAGGCGAACAGGCGGCGATCTTGCTCGCGATCGATCCCTTGGGTGCTCGCCCGTAAAACGTCGATGGCGAGGTCGTTCAACCCCATGGTGATCAAGATCTTGGATTTCTGTAGAAGAGTGCGGCAAACTCCAAGCGCATGGCCTGCGCCCTGGAATAAGGGAAGGGCTTGGTCCACGAGCGCCAGAGCTTCTTCGAGCCTTCCCTGATCCAGCCGTAGCGACGCCTTGAAGCTAAGAACCTCAGCCTCGACGGGAGCGTTTCGAAGCCCGCTCCCCTCCAAACATTCGTCCGCGAAGAGCAACGCGTCGTCCGCCGCCTTCAATTCGCCGAGAACTCGCCTGGCATTGCCGAGATGGGCAAAGGCGCGAGCCCGCAGCTCAAGGACCCAATCGGGATGGTAGGCGCTACCGAGATGCTCGGTCAGACGCACGGCCAAGTGGGCCGTCTCCACGGCCTGGACGGGGTCCGAGAAGACCTGCTCGCGAACCTTCTTCAGCAGGAGCTGGCAGATGCCCCAGGTGTGCAGCTCCTCCACTTCCTCGGCCCGGCGCATCCGCTCGGGGTGCGGCCCATCGCCAAGGAGACCGAGCAGCTCCGGCGCCTCGCGGGTCTCCACCACGGCGACGGCCTCGTTCCAATGTCCGCTCTCCGCGAGCAACCGGTCGATCTCCTGGCGCATCTCCCGGCAGGCCGGGCAGCTCTCCAGGAAGTGCGGCGCCAGCTCCCGCACCACCTCCTCGTGCTCCAACTCTCCCGCCAGCCACCTCGCCAGCGTCTCCAACGACGGATGATCGTCCCGCACGCCTCCTCCTATTTTTGTTCCTCTATCGTTAGAAGTCTCAGGAGCGCTCGATTTCGAGACAACGGAAGTCAAAAAGACGGGACCGGCGTCTGTGCCGATCCCGCCTGTCTTGCGGGCTAACCGTTGGGATCGATGATGGGGCCGTTATCGCCCCTTCCCGTCGGCGGGGTCCCGCCGTTGGTCGTGCCGGCCGGGGTGGTCGTGCCGTTGGGATCAATCTGGGCCCCGTTCTTCTCGAGGGTCCCGGACCCAAGGTGGGCGAACCAGTGCCGGAAGGCCTCGGTGAAATCCATCAGCAAGGCCGGACCAGCAACGGCCGGCGGCCGGGCACCCGCGGCCTGGGCTGAGAAGGGAAGGGTGAGCCCTGCGATCAGGACGACCGTGGTCAGGGCCCGGCGCAACAAGCGTGGAGACATGTCTCCGCTCCTTTCGGGCGGGACTCGCCCCGGCGACATCGCCATCGGAGCCCGCCCCTATACAAGGAAAGGTAACCGGCCGGGGGCTGGGTGGACCCTGCTGTCTGGAAAGGTTCCTCGAGGCGCAGACGGTTCCGCCGCTCCTCCACCACTGAAAAGCACCCTTTCCCGAAGAGAGGGCAGCGGTGGCCCAAGCGAGGGCAGCGTAAGCAAGGACGCCGCATTCGCCGAGCCGCTTCCGGCGTCCTCTTCATCTCCGTCAAGGACGCCGTTCTCATCGCGATCGATGCCGGCGCGCACTCCCGAGCCCGGCGGAGCACAGGTGTAGGTCAGCTCACCGCCTTTCTCGAAGGCGCGTTGCCGCAGGCTGGCGTCCGAGAGCGGCGCGTCGTGGCTTCGGTTGCCGAGGAAACGGCCCGTCGCGACGTCGTAGAGATATCCCTTTTCACCGTGGTCGCCCCCGCCCTTGGCGATCAGGTCGCACTCCCCCGCCCTCGCGCGGTCGATCAGCAGGTCGATCCGAGGACCGGCCACGGCGCCGTTGTCCTGGGTGAGCGTCGTCTGCTGCCCGACGATCGGCGCCAGGTTGGTGTCGAAGGCCAAGACGAAATCCTCGACCTGCCGTTTCTGGAGCTCGCCGGCCGGCCCGGGCAGGAACCCGCCGGGAATCGCCGGCGACTGGTTGAAGCCTCCCGAGTCGGTTGTGATGCTGATGAAATTGAAGATCGTCGGGACCGCCCCGTCGTGCGTGAAGCCGAAGCCGCGGATCTGGTCTCCCAGGAAGGCGTCGTCGGTTGGCATGCCCGGCCGGGTCTTCAGCCCGAACATGCCGACCTTCTGGTAGGTATTGCGGAGGTGGGGAATTTTGAACGCTTCCGTGCCCCCTTCGAAGGTATAGCGGCCGTCGGTGCCGAAGAAGCCTGGCGCGGCCACGCCATATTCCTGGTTCGCGTTGGGATTGAGCGCATGGCAGGACGTGCAGACGCCCAGGCGGGTGAAGTCGGAGAAGCTGTGCAGGAAGAAGTCGTGCCCGGCCTGCTGGCTCGGGGTGAGCTGGTTGTCGAGCCTCCGGTTCGGGTTGGGCGGATACGTAACCTGGAGGATGAAGGCGGCGAACGCCTCCATGGCCGCGTCGTCGATCGGTCCGCTGCGCCCCAGGAGGTTGGGGAAGGCCGCCTGGAACTGCTTGAAGGCCGCGACCTCATCGAAAGTCCCGCTGTCCGGCTGCGCGCTCGGGTTGAGGAGGCCGCCGGTGCGGTCGCCGCGCCAGTGCATCGGCCCGTGGTTCGCCATGCCGCGCAGGCTCTGCGTGGTCATCGGTCCCTTCAGGGGGTGATGGGTATCCAGCAGGCCGAACTCCGAAGGCGCGATCTCGAACGGCCCCGGAATGGGCTGTACCGAGCCGTCCGGATTGCCGAGGTCCCAGGCCAGGCTGTCGAAGTCGCCGAAGACATGGCAGCTCGCGCAGGAGGAATCCCCGTGGCTCGAAGAGCGGGACGTGTCGTAGAGGAACGGACGCCCGGCGACCACGCTCGGCGGCTCGGGATTGTACATGGCGATGTGGTCGATCTCCGCGCCCGAGACCGTATCGACGACCGCGATCGAGTTGTCGAAGCGGGTCAGCGTGTAGATCCGGTGCGCGTCCTCGTCGAGCACCAAGCCGGTCAGGCCGCCGCCGGAGACTCTGATCTGATCCGAGCTGCTCGGCGTGAACGTGTTGTTTTCCAAAGCCTGGGTATCGAACACTCCGATCTTGGACGTGCCGAGGGTCGCGACGTACAGGGTTCTGCCATCGCGCGTCACCGCCATCTGCTGCGGGAAGGCGAGGCTCCTGTCGTTCTCGGCGTTCGGGATCGTGGCACAGCAGACCGCGTAATTGATGTGTTTGTTGAGGTGCCGCGGGGCGACGCTTCCCGCCGGGCCGAGGACGGTGATCCGGCTTTCGTGGAGATGGCCGCGGACGCTGTGGCCGGCGAAGGTGCCGGGCCCCTCGAAACGTTTTTCGTTGCCTGCCTCGGTGTTCGAGACGTAAACCTTCCCATTCACCGGGTTCACCACCATGTTGTAGAGGATGGTGCCGACGCCTCGGTAAACTCCGTCGGTTCCGGCGAGCTGCGCCGGCGGATTGGCGGTCGCGTTGATGACGAAGACGTCCTTGTCGGGCAGGGAGAATCGGATCTGGTCGTCCCAGGCCCGGTTGAGCTCATCGACCCAGTGAGTGCCGTTGAACCGGACGATGAGCCCCGCCTCCGGCTGGTGAAGGCCGGAGGCGTTGGTGTTGGGCGCGGGCAGGCCCCCCGCGGCTTGCCCGCCGTCCGGAACGAAAGCCTCGTGGACGGTCGTGGTGCGGTTTCCGGAGTGGAACGCCGCCGCGTAGACCTTGCCGCCGTCCGGGGAGACCGCCAGGGCGCGCGGCGTATCGCTGAACAGGGTGATGATGGTGAGCGGCGTCCCGTTCAGCGTGCCGCCGAGATGATCCGCATCGAAAACCCAGACATCCGCCCGGCCCACTCCGGGAATCGTGAGCTGGGGATCATAGGGGACGTTCTGGCCGCGATGCGCGGTGGTGATGAAGGCACGGTTTTTTCCCGGCCCGCCGAAGACGATGTCGCGCGGCTCATCTCCCACCAGCAGGGTGCGCACGACGCGCCCGCTGTGCTGGCCCTGGGTCAGCTCCACGACGCTGATGCTGTCGGAGAGGTGGTTGACGACCCATATCTCGTTGTCATTGCGCGCCGCGACGGCCACCGGCTCGAGGCCGACAGGAATGGAGGCGCGGTGCTCCAGGCCGTGGTCCTTGACGCGAAACACTTCGAGGCGGCCGTCCGGTGTATTGGCCACGAAAAGGAGCTTCCCGCTCGGAGACAGGGCCAGAGGGCGTACCTGGCCGCTCTCGAAGAGGGTGAAGCGCCCCGGTGGTTGGGAAGTGGCGGCCTTGAAATCAGCCAGACGGCCTCCTCCAGCCCCCGCGGGCAGCGCGGCGGCAAGACAGAGAAGGATAGACAACGGGAGCTTCAACAACGGGACAGAACGGCGTGAGGGGCACAGCATGGTCATGAGACCTCCTGTGACAAGGCGGGAAGCCGCCGCGCTCCGGGATCCTCAGGAAAACTCCTCTTCCAAGGATTCAGGGGGCAACGAATTATCCAAACACTCTAACACGCCTTGAGTCTCGGCCCGCGTCGCCGGCACGGCTCTCCCCGCCGCCTTTTCACGGCGTTTTCCTGCACGGCCATCCGCCCTGTCCATTGGAAAGGAGGAGAGATCCTCCCCAAAGAGGAGGAACGCTCCTGGTCAAGCTCCAGAAGGGCATTGAGCATCTCGATGAGAAGCGGCTTGTGGACTTCGCTGCCGAAGATGCGCTTGAAGACGAAATCGGTCTTGGGATCCGCGAATACCGGGCGCATGGACGCATCCTACCGCAAGCCGGAGGAGGCAGACGAGTCTCGACTCCGTCGCCGCCTCCGCGAAGACCAGTTGTTGACGATGTGTTATATCCTGGCGACCGGATGTCCGCCCAAGGCATGGGAGTGCGTTCGCCGAAGCTCACCTCCACTCCCAGGAGGAGAGCTTCGGCCGCACCCCATGTCCCGCCTTTCCGTGCAGGCCGCACTTTGCCTGTTGGGGCCCCACGCGGGGGTCTGGTCCACAGTCTTTCCATGCTGGACTCTCGTAAAAAGGAGAAACGCAATGCGCAAGAACCTGTTCGGATTGCTGATCGTAGCCGCCGTCGTCCTGCTGGCCACCCTGAGCGTAGCGCCGGCCGGTGCCACGGAGCTCATCGGGGCTCCGGCTCCCACCACCGCGGTGAAGGCGCCCTCGCCGCTGCCAGCCAACTGCGGGACGGGCGTCGTTCTCCCCAGCCAGACCGCGAAGGCCGAGACCTGCCCGGCGGCCCCCACGGCCGAGAGCACCGTCCCCGAGTTCATGACTCCGCCCGCCGCCCGCCTGGGCTACTGCCACTGCGGCTGCAGCACCGCCCGGTGTCACACCAGCGCCGACTGCGGCGGCTCCTCCTGCGATCAGTTCATCTCCTGTTGCTGAACGGGCCGCGCCTCGTCCCCGGGCCGCCTCCGTCCCCTGACCGAGGGCGGGGAGACCACCTCATCCCTCGAAGCCGATCCGTGGGCACAAGGCCGCCCTGGATTGCCCTGGTAGCGCCGGGACGAGCCCTTCCGGTTTGAACCATTGTCTCCGCTTCGGGGCTTTCCCCCACTCCGCCTCCTCCCTAGAGAGGAGGCGGAGCCCCGAAAAGAAGACTACTCTCCCCGGACGATCCAACGAACACGCTCGATAAAGGAGATTCCCATGAAATTAGCACGCCTGCTGACGATCCCCGCACTCCTCGCCCTCGCAGTGAGCCCCGCCATAGCCGACGGCGATAGCGGCAATTTCACCGGCACCTACATCGCGTCCCTCCCCGAGCGGGCGGAGATCCTCCAGATTCACCAGGACGGCACCGCGCTGATCACCCTGTCGGACGAGGTCACCTCCGGCGCCGGGGGCTTCACCTTCAGCGACAGCCTCGGCTCCTGGAAGGTCGCGGGAGCGCGCAAGCTGACGGCGCGCTTCCTGAACCTCAACTTCGACGTCACGACGCCGGCTGCGACCTTCTCCGGCACCGCGGTCGTGGACTACGTCTATCAGTTCTCGGCGAATTTCAAGACCATGGCCGCGAGCTGCCAGGGCAAGATCTTCCCGCCCGGGGCGGACCCGTTCAATCCTGCTTCGGTCCCCGTCACCACGTTCGATTGCAGCTACCTCAACGGCTTCCTCTACCAGCGCATGCCGCTCCCCTAGCATGGAAAACCAACCTCCGGTGCAGCGAGATCCCGCTCGGGCGTGTTGAGTTGTAGCCGCACTGGAACCATGACTATCCGCGGTTGATCGCCGCTCTGCGAATCGCGGACGCGGAAACGAAAGGAGGTACAGGGCCAGAGAAGAACCAGGTTTCCCCTTCATCACTTTCGATTGCAGCAACCTGAACGGGCATCCCTACACGCGCGTTCAAGTTCCGTAAACTCCTTACGGCACCTGGCGCTGATGAAACCGCGCCCGCTACGGCGCACTCAGAGAAAGGAACCCTAAATGAACCCATCGCGACACTTCCTCCGTCTACTCTCCGCGCTGCTTCTCGCCTTCGTGGCAATCAGCGCGCATGCCGCACCGCACGCGATTTCGATCGCCCAGGCCCGCAGCCTGCCGCTCGGCACCGAGGTCACCGTGGACGGCTCGGTGAGCACGCCCTCCGACGCGTTCGAATCGAGCTTCTTCGACAAAGGCTTCGGACTGCAGGACAAGACCGCCGGCATCTTCGTCAGCATGCAGGTCGATCTGGGAGTGGCTCCCCGCCGGCAGGCGCGTGTCACCGGCACGCTCCAGGACAGCTTCGGCCTCCTCATCCTGGTGCCAAGCGACCCGTCGTCCGACGTCAAGCTGCACGGCGCCGGCCCCAAGATCGATCCCCTATGGGTGGCCACCGCCGGTGTCGGCGAGGCAACGGAGGGGCTGATCGTCCGCGTCGTCGGAACGATCATTCAGCCGCCGACGAGCGATCTCGACTTCGGCTTCAAGTTTACGGTCGACGACGGCTCCGGCGAGCTTCAGATCTTCGTCAACACCCAGACCGGGATCGATCTGAGCGGCCTCGCCGCGGGGCAGACGGTGAGCGTGACCGGCTTCAGCAGCCAGTTCGAAACCCACTACGAGATCGATCCGCGCAGCCCGGCGGACATCGAGGTCCGGAACCCCTGAAGTTTGTATACCATGCCGTCATTTTACGGCGGGCGCCGGCCGAAACTCGGACGGTCGAGGTCGATTTTCTCCTTCAGCGGGGCGGCGAGCATCTGGCCCTCGAAGTGAAGTCCGGAGCCCGCTTCTCGCCCGCCTGGCTGTCCGGCCTCACGGCGATCGGCGACCTGCCACATCTCGTGCGGCGGGTCCTCGTCTACACCGGCACCGCGAGCTGCGCACTCCGGAGGGAATCGAAGTCTGGCCGCTCGCCAGATTCCTCACCGCGCTCGCGGAAGGGACGTTGTGGCCTTGAGCCTGTGATCCGCGGCTGCCCCCTCTCTAGAGAGGAGGCCCATCCCTACAAAGATCCTCTCTTGAGACGATACCCTCGGCAGCCCCGGGCCGTTACGCTTGAGGCCCTTCAACAGACTCCTGAAAGGAGAATCCAATCGTGAAATCCAAGCCCGTCCTAACGATCGCCCTCGCCCTCCTGCTTGCCGCCTTGCCGGCGTCACTGGCCGCCCGAGGCTTCCCTGCGAGCTGTGCCGGAACCTACCTGACCCAGGAGGCCGGTGGCGCGCAGGACTTCTGGACTCTGGAAGCCGACGGGACGTTCTTCGGCACGACCTCGACCCAGGCGCTCTTCCACTTCACAAATCAGCAGGGTACCTGGACGAAGAATGGCGACGACGGCGCCAAGGGAGTGCTTCTCGCGTTCGTCTTCAATGACGACAACTCCGTGCAGAGCATCGCCCGTATCGATATTTCCCTCCACACGGTGGGCGACGGGTGCGACAACGTCGCCGGCTCGCTGGAGGTGCGCTCTTTCGAAGCCGGCGAGGATCCGCTCAATCCCGGCACCGATACCGGGCCGCCCATCGCCACCGACACCTTCACCGGACGCCGCGTCGCAACCAGGCATTAGCGTCCTGGGTGCCGAAGGTAAAGAAAGGATTTTACGATGAGACTCCTTCCCTCAAAGACAGCCCTCCTGCTCCTCGCGCTGTTGCCCGCGGCCGGGGTCGCGGCCACGGCCCCCCACTGGCAGGCCATTGAGCAGCACGGAGACGTTCCGCCTCCCCTGTATGAGGCCGGCATCTCCTTTGCCCTCGCGAGCGGCGCGCAGGACACCGTCTACCGCTTCGGCGGCGACAACGACGAGGAGCTGGTCAACGACTTCTACTCTCTCGACCTCAATACGTTCACCTGGACGAACCTCGGCTCGCCGCAAACCCCCGCCGGGCGGGCCAACACGCTGCTCATTCCGGGTCCTTGCATCAACTGCGTCAGCATCGTGGGCGGGCGGGGCGAGTTCCGCACGAGCGTAATGTTCCCCGAGATGCAGACCTACCACATCAAGACCGGCCGCTGGACGAAGGCTTCGGCAGCCGAGACCGGGCAGCGGTTCGCCGTGAAACGCGCCGCGGCTCTGGTCTTCGGAGTGCCCGAGGCTCATCATCCAAACCGGCAGACGTTCTATGCCTTCGGCGGCGTGGGCAACACGGTGCCCCGGTTCCCCACCACTCCCACGGGCCTGCACAACGACATTGCCGTTTACGAGCCTGAGTCGGGCTGGCGCGTCGTCAAGACGTCCGGCGTCAAGCCTGCACCCCGCGCCTGGACGGCTGGCGCCTTCGATCCCGCCACCCACTCCTTGCTGGTCTTCGGCGGCTACCGCCTCGGGCCGGATCAGGGACCCGACACGCCGGGCTCGGAGCTCTTCGGCCCCACGAACTTCGACAACGACCTCTGGTCGCTCAATCTCGATACCTTCCGCTGGACCCGGCTCCACCCGCAAGGCCCGATTCCCGCTCCCCGCGACAATGCCACGGCTTTCTTTGACACCGCCCACGGCTGGCTCGTCCTCTTCGGCGGCGAAAGATTCGACAGCTCCGTCACCGACCTCTGGTACTACTCGGTCGCCGACAACCGCTGGACCGAGGTGAACCTCGGGCCCGGCGCTACGGTCCCCCCAGGCCGCGTCGGAAGCGTCTCCTTCCTGCGGGAGACTCCGGCCGCCTTCGAGCTTTACCTCCATAGCGGCATCACCAGCGAGGATGAAGGCCTGCTGCTCAACGATCTGTGGAAGCTGACCTGGCCGAAGGACTGAGATTACCGCCTTACCGCCTGGGATTTCAATCCCGGGCGGCAAGCGGAGTCGCTCATGGCACAACATTCAAACGCGGGCCAGGCACTCGCCGATAGCCTTTTCGATCGCCTTGGCGCTCTTCGTGCTCACCCCGGTCTCGCGAGCATGAACACGCCATCGGGCCGCGGCTGCGGCCACCTCGTCGAGGATCGCTTCCGCCAGTTGGCCGACGACGCGCTCCCGACCTGGCACGCGACTGAGGCGCACCTCCAGGCTCTTCATACCCGGCCTCTCTTGCGCACGGGTCGCTTCTCGGCTCGCTCGAGCTCGGCGATCGATGACGCGGGAGGGGGTTGGAGCAGCACGTCGAAGTCATCCAGCCGGTTGAGGGCGAAGGCGAGGTCGAGCAGGCTCTGAAGCGATACCTTGCCCGAGTCCTCGAAGCGCCGCAGGGAAGCCAGGCTGACCCCGGACCGCTCGGCCAGAGTGACCTGCTTCCACCCCCTGGCCAGCCGTAGCGCCTTGGCCCGAGCCGCCAACTTCTGGCTGACCTGCTCGGGTGTCGCCAGCGAAAACCTGTTCATGACGCCATCCTCCTGCTCGGCCACGACCCACGATTACCGCCATTATAGTAGCGATTAGCCTGCCTTTACCCTATCAAGCGCTCAAATGTTGGCGATTGTCTCTGCTTTAGAGAGAGAAGGATCGCCGAAATCTCCTCCCTAGAGAGGATACCCACGCCAGGCGGTTGCCTGTAGTGTGCCTGTCTCCCATCCGATTTCGAGGGGCGGACGCTGGTCGCCCAAGGCTCGGAGGCGGCGCAGAGCATCCACGATCCAACCAAGGAGACAAAAAATGAGCTCGTTCACGAGAAGCGTAGTAGCCGGTCTCGTCGTACTGATGGGCCTCGCGGGGATTGCGGCAGCCGCTCCAGGCGCCGCCGGTTCCGTGGGGCCGGACGCGGGCCACGATCGGTGGATCGCGGTGTTCCCGGGCGACGCGGAACCGAGCCTCCATGAGGCTGCCGTTGCCGTCTGGGACCGCGAGGAAGGTATCGTCATCGCCGGGCCTTCCGAGACCCAACTCGACGAGCTGCGCGCGCAGGGTTTCGAGCCGGTCTGGAGCGCCCCTGACCACGGCGAGGGCATCCACGTCCTCTCCCACGACCGCTACTTCACCCCGCCCGTCCTCCGCGGCCTGGTCCGCTTCGAGATCAACACCCGGGCGATGCTCTATCTCATCCCGGCAGGGCTGCAGATGGAGCTGCCGGGGCTCAAGCTGCATGCCCTGTTCCACGGCGTGCCTCGCGTCGCGCTGCCGCCGGTCCGCGTCCATCCCGCCGACGCCGCCGGGTTCCTGGCGCCCATCGCGCCGCTGGCCCCCATCCCGCTGGTGCAGCAGATCGTCGACGCCACCAGCCAGGCCAATTGGTTCCAGGACGTGCGTGACCTGTCCGGCGACAGCGACGTGACCATTCCCGGCTTCTGCACCAACTGCCGCATCCGTACCCGGGCCTCGAACTATATGTTCCCGCTCAATAACACCGGCAACCCGCTCGGCAATCCGTTCGCCAGCGAGTACCTGGAGATGAAGGCCGCGGGCTGGGGCTTCACGACGCCGAACGCGGCGCGCGAGAGCTACACTTCAGCGAATTCGGGCTGCACCGCCCGGCAGGGCTCTCTGACCTGGCAGAACCTCGTCTTCACGCTGCCCGCCCAGGTTGACTACGCCCAGAACCAGCAGGTTATCTTCCTCGTCCACTACGACACCATTTCGGAGAGCGCCGCCAACGACGCCAACAACTCGGAGGGCGCGGACGACGCCATCTCGGGCGGCTCGGCGCTGCTCGAGGCGATGCGGCTGTTCAAGGATTACGGCTGGCAGAACACGGTGAAGTTCCTGTTCGTCAGCGGCGAAGAAGTCGGGCTGTGCGGCTCGACGGCCTACACCCGCATGCATCCGACGGCGCCGATGTGGCGCGTGCTCAACATGGATCAAACCGCGTTCGATGGCAACAAAAACGGGCTGATGAACCTGTACAACTGGAGCACCGCGAGCTGCCCCTCGTGCGTGGCTTTCGGCGACGCCTTCGTGCAAGCCAACTCCGATTACGGCACCATCATCGATCCCGCCAAGATCGTGCGCAACACGGCCAAGATGTGCCAGACCGATCACTGCCCGTTCTGGAACGTCGGCGTGACCGCGATCGATCTCAATGAGGATCTCACCAACAACGATATTTGCCCCTGCTTCGATCAGTCTCAGACCTCGACCTGCCGCGACACCGTCACTCAATTCTACCCGGTCGCCAGCACGACGCTGATGTTCGATCAGAACTATTCATGGCCGACCGAGAAGGCGGCCATCGCGCTCATCGCCTCGACCGCCAATCCGCTCTACGCCTGCCCGGCTTCGGGCGCGACGCTCAGCGGCACGGTGGGAACAAACCAGGTAATGCTCACCTGGCCCGACGTGCCGCCGGTGACCAACTACGTGGTGGAACGGGCGGCCGGCGGCTGCGGCGGCACCTTCGCCGGCATCGCCTCGACCACCACGGCGGCGTATATCGACTCGACCGTCGCCGCCGGCTCCACCTACGGGTATCGCATCCGCACCTGCCCGTTCCAGGTGAGCAACTGCGTCGTGGAAACCGTTCCGGGCAGTCCGCCCACCACCACGACCTTCACTTCCGTCGCCGCCCAGGACGGCTGGGTGCTGGAGTCGAGCGAGACCTCCAACACCGGCGGCTCGATCGACGCCGCCGCCAACACCACCAGCGCGTTGCGGGTGGGCGACGACAACAAAAACAAACAGTACAAGTCCGTGGTCTCCTTCGACACCTCGGCGATCCCCGACGGCGCCATCATCCTTTCGGTGACCCTACGCCTGCGCCGCGGCACGGTCTCCGGCACCAACCCTTTCACCACCTTCGGCACCTGCTGGGTCGACATCCAGTCGGGCAGCGGCTTCTCGAGTTCGACGACGCTCCAGACCGGCGACTTCCAGGCTACGGCGACCGCCGTCCAGGCGGCGAGCCTCACCAACGCCGCCAACAACCTGGACTGGTCGGAAGGCACCCTCAACGCCGCGGGTCTCGCGGCCATCAACAAGACGGGGACGACGCAGCTCCGCGTCTACTTCAACCTCGACGACAACAACAACCGGAACGCCGACTACATCGGTTACTACTCGGGCGACAACGGCACAGCGGCCAACCGGCCGCAGCTCGTGGTGACCTGGCAGTAAGAGAAGACTTCTCCCTACCCTTTCCACCTTTTCAGGCAGGCCCGCCTCCTCTCTAGAGAGGAGGCCGAGCCCCCAATAGATCCTCCCTAGAGAGGATACCAATGGCGGTTGAAGGTCGGTAAGCTGAGGTTGAACCCGACGCAAAACGAACGCACTTCCTGCGCTCCGCGTGGCGACCTGCCCGCTGCGCCGGCTTCAGAAAGGAAAAACACCATGTTGAGAAACAGGCGGCCTTCCGTACTGGGGATGACGCTCGCCCTGCTGCTGCTCGCGCTTGCGGCCGCGGTGCCCGCTGCCGCCCAGCCCTTCAAAGGCACAGGGACCTACAAGATCTCGCAGGTCTTCGACGTCCACACCCGTTCCGCCATCGTGGCCACAGGCGCCGACGTCGTCGAGGTCGGCCACGACTACGTCCTCGTCGAGGCCACGCCCGCCGAGGCCATGGCCATCAAGCGGCTCCATTTGCGGCTCGTGCGTTTCGCGACGCCCGAGGAATTCCTCAAGGCGTTTCCGCCCGCTGACTCGGCGTACCACGACTACAACGAGATGGTGACCGAGCTGCAGCAGGTCGCGTTCGATCACCCAACGATCTTCTCGCTGTTCAGCATCGGCACCTCCTACGAGGGGCGCACCGTGTGGGCCGGCAAGGTCTCCAACAACGTCGCCGTCGACCAAGACGAGCCTGAGGTGCTCCTCACCCACCATCAACACGCCCGCGAGCACCTGACCGTCGAGATGGCGCTCTACACCCTCCACCAACTCATCGACGGCTACGGCGTCGATCCGCGGATCACCAACATCGTGAACAGCCGCGAGATCTGGATCGTTTTCGACATGAACCCGGACGGCGGCGAGTTCGACATCGCGACCGGCACCTACGCCTCCTGGCGCAAGAACCGCCAGCCCAACGCCGGCTCGAGCGCCATCGGCACCGACCTCAATCGCAACTTTGCCTACGACTGGGGTTGCTGCGGCGGCAGCAGCGGCACGCCGAGCAGCGACACCTTCCGCGGCGCCTCCAGCTTTTCGGCCCCCGAGACCGCGCTGGTGCGCGACTTCGTGAACAGCCGGGTGATCGGCGGCAAGCAGCAGATCACGACTCACATCGACTTCCACACCTACGCCGAGCTGGTGATGTGGCCCTACGGCTACACGCTGACCGACGTGCCGGCGGACATGAACCCGGACGACCACAACGTCTTCGTGGCGATGGGCCAGGCCATGGCCGCCACCAACGGCTACACGCCGCAGCAGATGAGCGACCTATATATCACCGACGGCACGATCTGCGACTGGCTCTACGGCGTCCACCGCATCTTCAGCTTTACTTTCGAGATGTACCCGGTGACCTCCGCGCAGGGAGGCTTCTACCCTCCGGACGAGGTGATCCCGGCGCAGACCTCCCGCAACCGCGAGGCAGTTCTCTATCTGCTCGAAAACTCGGGCTGCCCGTACGCGACGGCGGGCCTGGAGGCACAATATTGCGGCGCGGTCGTCACCGCCACCACGCTGAGCTCCGCGCCCAATCCCTCGACGTTCGGGCAATCGGTCACGTTTACGGCGACCGTGACCTCCGGTTCCGGCGTGCCCGTGGGCACCGTCACCTTCAAGGAAGGAACCACCAACCTGGCCTCCAACGTCACCGTCGACGGCGCCGGCAACGCCTCGTTCAGCACTTCGACTCTGGCGGGAGGCAGCCATACCGTCACCGCCACCTTTACCGGCGCCAGCGGCTGGGCGCACAGCAGCGGCAACGACAGCGCCGCGCCGCAAGTCGTGATAGGTCCGGTCACCACGACTTTCACCTCCGTCGCCGCCCAGGACGGCTGGGTGCTGGAGTCGACCGAGACCTCCAACGCCGGCGGCTCGCTCAACGCCACGGACACCTCCACCAGCGCCCTGCGGGTGGGTGACGACAACAAAAACAAACAGTACAAGTCCGTCGTCTCCTTCGACACCTCGACGATCCCCGACGGCGCCACCATCCTTTCGGTGACCCTGCGGCTGCGCCGTGGCACGGTCTCCGGCACCAACCCCTTCACCACCCACGGCACCTGCTGGGTCGACGTCCAATCGGGCAGCGGCTTCTCGGGCTCGACAACGCTCCAGACCGGCGACTTCCAGGCCGCGGCGACCGCCATCCAGTCGGCGAGCCTCTCCAACGCCGCCAACAATGGCGACTGGTCGGAAGGCACCCTCAACGCCGCAGGTCTCGCGGCCATCAACAAGACTGGGACGACGCAACTCCGCATCTACTTCAACCTCGACGACAACAACGACGGAGGCAACGACTACATCGGCTACTACTCGGGCGACAACTCGACCTCGGCCAACCGGCCGCAACTTGTAGTGACCTACCAGTAGGAAGCTTGATGTCAGGAGCGGGCGTGCCGTTGCAGCCAGTACTCTCGAAATGACCGCAGCCGCGGTAGAGACTCGAGATCCTTCGCGCGTCCGCTCGCCTCCTTGCTGGCGATGATGTCGTCGGGGTGGCAGACGGAGAAGCCTTCGACCTCGACACGCCGCCGCCAAGCGTCCGCGAAGTGCTCGATGCCATCGGGAGCGAAGATCAGGTCGAGGTCGAAGGGTCCGTTTTTGAGCTGCACGAAATCCTTGCCGCGTTCGATTTGCGCTGCCGGCTCGGCGTCGAGGGCGAAACCAAGCTCGCGCAAGGCTGCGACGATAGCCCGACCATTACCGGGGCTCTTCTCCACGAAGAGGTCGGCGTCCTGAGTCGTGTCAGGGAAGCCGAGCAGAATCGCGCCGGACTTACCGATGAAGAGATACCGCACGCCATGGCGGGCGAAAGCGTCGCGGATCTCCTCGGCCTGCCGGTACTCAAACGCGCCCATATCCCAGCCAGTCCGGCAGGTTCTCCTCGCACCAGCGGCGATAGTCAGCGGTCGTGTCGAAGGCGCGAAACGGCTCGTCGTCGAGCACTGGCTTGTAGGTGTGGATGAAGGCGTAGCGAAAACGGGTCCGCAGTGGCCGGCGGGCAGCGGCCTCAAACTCGGACAGCCACTCCGCCGGAATTTCGTTGGCTGGGGGGGTCGGTCGAGAGGTTACAGAATCCATAGCAACGATTATAGGGCACCACTTGCCAGACCGAGCCTCACTTCGTCGCCACCACCACCCGCGCCGCCTCGGCCTCCCGGCCCGTGGCGCGCAGGAGGCTCGCCCAGTTGGCCAGTGATTGGTTCCATTCACTGTAGGGCGCTCCTGCGGCCCGCAACTTCATCAGACGCAGGAAGAGAGGCTCGGCCTCGGTAAATCTTCCGCGCTCGAAGTGAAGGTCGGCCAGGGCGGCGAGCGTCAGCACGAGCTGCGGATGGTCGGGCGTGAGCGTTCCCTCGTCGATCACGAGGGCACGCTCGATGAGCTGCCGCGCAGTGGCGTCGTCGCCCAAAGCCTTGCGGGCCAGGCCCAGGTTGAAAAGAGTGCGCGCGAATTCCGGGTGCGTTATGCCGAAGACCTTCTCCGAGGTCGCCACCAGCCGCTCCAGCAGAGGCACGGCCTCAGCCGGCCTCCCCTGGTCCTGCCGCAGGAGCGCCAGCGCCTCACGGCTGCCGGCCAGGTCGAGGTCATCCGGCGGCAGAGTGGCCTCGCGAATTTCCAGGGCGTGCTGGAGGAAGCTCTCGGCCTCGGGAAGCCGGTGCCGGTAATATTCAATGCCCCCTAGATTGTGCAGGGTCTTCGCGACACGCGGGTCGCGATCCCCCCAGAGCTGTTTTTGGAGGACGAGCACGCGGCGCAGCATCTTCTCCGCGTCGTCAAACCGGCCCTTGGACGCCAGGGTCATGCCCAGCTTGCCGAGCACCTCGGCCACCTCGGCGTGGCCCGAGCCGAGGCGAGCCTCGCGGATCGCCAGCGCCCGCTGGAACAACGCGACGGCATCTCCCTTTCCGGAGCGCTGAGCCAGCGAGCCCAGGCGGACGAGCGTCGCCGCGACCTCCAGGCTGTCTTGGCCGTTGAGCCGTTCGTGAATGGCGAGAGATTCGTCGAGCAAGGGCTTGGCCTGGTCGAAAAGGCCAAGCTCGGTGTGGATGCCTCCCAGAGTGTCGAGAAGCCGGGCCTTGAGGAGCGGCTGGTTCCGGAGCTCTTTGCCCACTCGCTCGGTGCCGCGCCGCAGGAGCTCGCGGGTACCCGGCATCGTGCCCCGGGCCTGCCGCGGATCCGAGGCCTTGAACAGCCCTTCCAGGAACTGTGTCTGCGCGTCCGCCCGCCTCGCCTCCAACTCGGCACGCCGCGCTTGGACGGAGGTGGCGACGAGGCCCCCTGCGAGCGTCACGATCACCAGCGCCGCCGAGGCCAGAAAACCCCGATGCCGCCTCACCAGCCGCCGCAGTCGATGGAGCTCTGGCACGGGCAAGGGCACGGAGACCGCGATCCGGGTACCCGCTCCGAGCGCCGACTCGATCGCACAGCGGCCGCCGAGCAGCCGGGCTCGCTCCTTGATGTTGGCGAGCCCGAGCCCACCAGCATCCTCGCGGACCGCCACGGGATCGAAACCGGCACCGTCATCGGCCACTTCCAGAGACAGGTCGCCGCCGGCCGACTTCAGCGTCACCTGGATAGTCCGCGCGCCGGCATGCCGAATGACGTTGGCAATGGCCTCCTGAGCGACGCGGTAGAGGCCCACGGAGATCTCCGGGGGAAAAGAGCCCACGGCTCCCAGCACGCTGAACCGCACCGGCAACCCGTGCCGCCGTTCAGCCCCCGCGAAATAGTCGGCGAGCGCCTCCGCCAATCCCCGACCAACGAGGAGCGTCGGGTGGAGATCGTGACTCAGGTGGCGCAGATCGTCCGCGAGCTCCACCAGGCTCGCGGCCACCGCGTCGAGCTCATTGCGATGCGGATCGTCGGCGGCGAGGTCCCGGCGCACCACTTTCAGCTCGATGGCCGCGGCGGCGAACCGCTGCGAGAGATCGTCGTGGATCTCCCGCGCGATCCGGCGCCGCGCCTCCTCCTCGCCGGCGAAGCGGCGGCGGAGATCGGCCAGTTTCGCCGGCTCGGGATGGTGCCGAGCTTGTGTCATATTTTTGAAAGGCTGGGAGAGCTTGGCTTCGTCCCTAGATCGAGGCGCCCGCGGTTTGCGAGGCATAGAGTGCCAACTCGACCCGGCTCGCCGGCCTCAGCTTGTCGTAAACGCTGCTCAGGTGGGTGCGTACGGTCGTCACCGCCACTCCGAGCCGGCTGGCGATCTCTTTGTTACCCAGCCCCGTACCTACGAGACGGACGATGTCGGCCTCGCGCGGAGTCAAGGTCTCTTCGGATTCCGGCAGCACGCTTTCCAGATTCACCGGCGCGGAGAGAACCGCGGCGCGGGCCACCTGCGGACTGACGTAAAAGCGATCCTGGAGTACCTCGCGGACCGCGATCTCGATCTCCTCGGGAGCCGAGCTCTTGGTGAGATAGCCGTAAGCGCCAGCCTCGAAAGCCGTCCGCACCCAGGAGGGCTCCGAATGGAAGCTCAGGATGATGACCCGGATGCCGGGGACGATCTCCTGGAGCTGGCGTGTGGCCGCGATGCCGTCGAGATTGGGCATCGAGATGTCGGTAATGACGAGGTCAGGACGCGCCTGCTCCGCGATCTGGAGAAGCAGGCGGCCATCCGTGACGGTCCCGACCACCTCGCAGTCCGGCTCGAGAAGCTTCTTCAGCCCTACAAGCATCAAGGGATGATCGTCCGCGATCAGCACGCGGGGACGCAACTTCGAGCGAGTCTTCCACGGATCGGTTATGGAATCCAACGATACTTCGTTTCGAGAGTATCTCACGATGTAACCTCCAAAGAAGAGCGACTGTGTGCAGGCCGATTTGCTGGACGGAATTTAGGAGATAAAGCTTACGGGCCGTATTACGGCGGGTTACGAAATTGTGACGAAATGCTAGGCTCGCGGAAGCCTCGAGTGGGACGCCAAGAGTGCCGGGGGACGGATGAGCTGGCTGCGTAGCGCCCGCAGGCAGCGGGTCGTCGTCTTCTTGAGGCTTGCGGGCTGGTACCCGAGATGCCTGGCGGTCTCCTCCGGCGTCAGGCCGAGCTCGAAGCGGAGGTGAATCAGGGCACGGTGGCGGGCTGGAAGGCGGAGGAGCAAGACCCGCAGGTCATGGTGGAGGCCGAGCGCCTCTTCCGAGGGGCCGCCCGCATCCGCCAGAAGCTCCAGCGTCGCCTCGTCGACGGCAACGTGCCTCTGCCGGCTCCCTCTTCGCTGATAGCGGAGACATTCCAGGCGCAGAGCCCGGATCAGCCAGGCTTCGGGATTCTCGATCTCCCGGCGCTTGCGCCACAGCGCGAGAAGACTCTCCTGCACCAGGTCCTCAAAATCCTGCGGAGCCACACGGAACGAGGCACAGAGAGCGGCCAGCCTCGACCGGGTGCCCTCCAGCAGAGCGGCAAAGAACGCCTCGCTGCTGCGGTCGTGCATCCCGAGACCTCCTCTTCAGGCAGCCCCTCCCCTCTAGAGGTGATCGTCCCGTGAGATTTATTTCTAAGTCTCTGTCTACCTGAGAGCGCCCCGCGGCGGCTTTCTCTTGGGAGGGTTCCGAGAAACGACCAGATCAGAGCGAAAGGAGAGAAGCATGCGAACCAGTCAGACAGCTCTCGCGGTGACGATCCTGTGGACGGTGTTCTTCGCGTTTTCGGCGGCTCCGGGGATGGCTGGGGAACCAGCCCAGAGCGGTACCCCGGTTGCCAGCCTGAGAATTGGACCGGCCGGCGTCGATTGGCTGCCTCACGTGGACTACGACCGCTTGGTCCTGACCGTCTCCGGTCCCGGAGACTTCCTAATCTACCGGGACTTCACTGCCGGCCAGGCGCCTACCTTCAGCCCCATCGACGCAAAGGGTGACCGCCTGTCTGACGGGGTCTATGCCTATGAGTTGCGAGTCGTGCCTAATCTGAGCCGGGAGGTCCGCGAGTCGCTGGCCAAGGCCAGAGAGACGGGGGACGACTCCGCCGTGGAGGAACTTCGAAAGAACGGGAAGCTCCAGGAGAAGACGCTCGTACAATCAGGTTACCTCTCGGTTCGAGGCGGAAGCTTCATCGACCCGGCTTCGCTCCAGCGTGCCTCTTCGAAGAAACCTGCCTCAAAGCCTCCACTCGGTGGCATCACAGCCAAGGACGTGGTGCAGAACGACAATCTTATCGTAACGGGCACCGCCTGCATCGGCAACAACTGCACGACTGGAAACGGCGGTCTTCCTCTGCGACTGAAAGACATTTTTACTCAGATATACTTCGAGGACGTTAATGATGGCTTTTCTTTCTCCCGCGATTGGGTTCTACAGGCCAACGACTTTCTCGGAGGCTCTGACCATTTTTTCGTCGCCGACGTGGATGCCGGCACGACTCCCTTCAGCATCGAGGGCAATACCCCAAACAATGCCCTCTACGTGAGAAACAACGGCAACTTGGGCCTCGGCACCTCGACGCCGGCCGTCCGCCTCGACGTCAAAGCCAGCTCCAGTGGAGCGGCGACGGAAAGACTCCAGAACTCCAGCTCCACGGGTTACTCCGGCACCGAATACCTCGACAACGCCGGCAATGTCGATCTTTTTTTCGGTCTTGATAATGCCAACGCCAACACTCGATTCAACAGCATCAACAACTTCCCCATAGCCATACTCACCAACAGCACCGAGCGGATGCGAGTCACGTCCAACGGCAAGATAGGTATCGGTACCGCTTCCCCCACGGAGAAACTCCACGTCTTTGAGAATGCTGACGTGAACACCGTCCTGACGGTAGAGAACCCCAATACAGGCCTCAGCGCAGCAGGGGCTTTCCGCGCAAAGTCCGACTCTGCCACGGTGAGCTTTCAAGCTCACGGGAGCGGAAGAACTCTTTCGCGCTTCGGGCAGCCGCTGGCCAGTTGGGCGGAATTCTTACAGGTAACCGGGAACGGCTTGATCCTGGGAACTCTCGCCGACAAGCCGCTGATCTTGGGCACGAACAGTGTCAACCGGATTCAAGTCACGGCGAGCGGCGACGTCGGAATCGGCACGACTGCTCCCTCCTCCAAGCTCCACGTGAATGGCGACATTCGGGTTTCGGGAGGCTCGTTCATCGACGATGGAGTGACGCTCAACGCTCCCGACTATGTCTTCGAGCCGAGCTACTCGCTGATGCCTCTGGCCCAGCTCCGCGAGTTCGTCTCCCGCGAAAAGCACCTGCCCAACGTGCCAACCGCGGCGGACATCAAGAAGCAGGGGCTCGATCTCAGCAAGTTCCAGATGCGGCTGTTGGAGAAGGTCGAAGAGCTTGCCCTCTACACTCTGGCGCAGGAGGAGCACGTCCGCAGCCTGAGCGACGAGAACCAGGAGCTCAAGGCCAGACTCGACGCCCTGGAGAAGGCCCTGGCCTCCACCGAGCCCCGATAGTCAGAGGATTGCAGCCGCTTCGGTTGAAAACCGGGGCGGCGATCTTCTTACCATAGCCCAACCGAAAGGAGAAGGAACATGCGTTACCGGCAGACAGCTCTTGAAGTCATGATCCTATTGGCGGTGTTCTTCGCGTTTTCGCCGGCTCCAGTGATGGCTGGGGAACCAGCCCAGACCGGCACCCCAATTGCCAGTCTGAGAATTGGACCGGCCAGTGTCGATTGGCTGCCCCATGTGGACTACGGGCGCCTGGTTTTGACCGTCGCCGGTCCCGGAGGCCTCTATGTCGAGCGGGAATTCGGCTCCGGAGAGCTACCTTCCTTCAGCTCCCATGACATCCAGGATGGGCACCTCCCTGACGGGGTCTACGCCTATGAGTTGCGGGCCGTTTCACGACAGGACCAGGAGCTTCGCGAGAAGCTCGCCAAGGCTCGGGAGACAGGGGGCGACTCCGCCCTGAGCGAGCTTCAAAAAGGGGCAAGGCTGCCAGAAAAACCGCTGGTGCAATCGGGGCACCTCTGGGTTCAAGGGGGAGGTTTTGTCGACAGGGTTCCAGCCCAACGTGTCCCTCCCACCCAGAGCAAGCCGGCATCCAAGACTCCGCTCAACAACTTCCCGCTCAAGGACATCGTGGATGCCGACGATCTCGTCGTCCAGGGACGTGCCTGCATTGGTCCCGTTTGCGCGGCAGTCGGTTCCACTGACCCGCTCCTGACCTTGAAAGGCGATTTTGGCGACTTGTTTCAGATCAAGTTCGAGAATACCGCCTGTTGCCATCCCACCGCTCGCGACTGGGCCATCCAGGTAGACGACTCCGTTGAGGTCACTGGCGATTTTCTGATCCGTACCTTGGACTTCACGCCCAAGATTCCGTTCAGAATCGCAGCGGACGCTCCTGACAATGCCTTCACGGTATTTCCTTTTAGCGGCAACATCGGTCTTGGGACCCTGACGCCAGCCGTTCGCCTCGACGTCAAAACGAACGATGCCGGAAAGGCCACGGAAAGGCTCCAGAACTCCAGCGCCACCGGTTACTCCGGCGCAGAATATCTGAATAATACGGGCACCGTCAGTCTTTTCTTCGGTGTCGACAACGCCGCCGCGACGACGCGTTTGAACAGCGTCAACAATAACCCGATCGTCATACTCACCAACAGCACGGAACGGATGCGCGTCACTTCCGGCGGCAACCTGGGCATCGGCACCGCTTCACCAACCGATAAACTTCACCTCTTTGAGAACGTGAATGTAAATACCCTCCTCACGATAGAGAACCCTAACACGGGTCTGAGCGCCGCAGGAGTCCTTCGCACAAAGTCCGACTCTGCCACGATGAACTTCCAATCCCATGGGAGTGGAAGGACTATTTCGAGGTTCGGGCAGTCTCTCGCCAGTTGGGGTGAGTTCTTACAGGTCACGGGGAATGGCTTAATTATAGGAACCCTCGCCGACAAGCCGCTGATCTTGGGTACGAACAGCGCCAACCGCTTGCACATTACCTCTGGCGGGAACGTGGGTATAGGGACGGCCAGCCCCACGCACCCACTGGAGATGGCGAGCGGCGCCAACGTCACGACCGGCGGCGTATGGACCAACGCTTCGAGTCGCGAGCTCAAGCGTGACATTCACTCCCTTGGGACGGAAGAGGCCCTTTCGGCATTGGCCGGCCTCGAGCCGGTCCGTTTTCGCTACAAAGCCGACCCTGACGACGAGTGGCTCGGTTTCATCGCCGAGGAGGTGCCCGACCTCGTGGCGACCGCTGACCGCAAGACCTTGAGCCCTATGGACCTGACCGCTGTCCTGACCAAGGTGGTTCAGGAGCAGCAAAAGGCAATCGTAGACCTCCGTGCGACGGTCGCTTCCCTATCCGAGAAGCTCACAGAGATGGAGGGGAGGAAAGAGAACAACCAGTAGGTTCCCAAAAGCACGAGGGGCGCTCCCGCGGGAGCGCCCCTCGATTTTTCCTACAGTTCAGTGCGTACCCGTGCCGCCGGTCCCACCGTCCACGTATCGCCTGCCTTCAGCAGCGTGGTCTTTCTTGGTCAGGGTCGGCGTGATCGTCTAGACTGCCCGCATGCAACCCATTGCGCGGCGATTCCTGGCCGCGCCCCTCTTCGCAGGGCTGGCGGCGCACGCTCTGGCCCTCGGAGCCCAGGCTCCGAAACCGGCGGCCTGTCCTCGGACGTCAAAAGCCGATCTCGTGCTACAGCTGCCGTCTCTGGGAGAGGTGAAGGTCTGGACCTACGAGGTACCCGGGGACCACCCCCGAGGAGTCGCCGTCCTCTGCGACAGCCAGCGTCACCTGCTCCGCAAGGTGACGCTCCCTCAGGGGGCGCTTGGAGCCATTCAGCCTCGCAAGTACGACGTCCCCGGTTGGTCCTCGCCTGTACTCGCGATCGCCTCCACCTGGCCGCGAGCCGATGGCATCGCGGTGGACGTGGTGCTCCTCATGGTCGACGGAGGTCAACTGAAAGAAGTGTTGCCCAAACGTCATCTGGACTTTGCGGACGCGCTTTGTCTGGGGACGGCTTCCGAGTCCCACCTCTCGGTAGACCTCATCGAATCGGTGACCGGAAATCAGTGCTACATGTGCTGGCCCAAGCGCTTTCAGGTCACCACCTATGAGTGGAACGGTTCGGACCTCGCCCGCCAATCCAAACGAACCACCCGCCGGAGGCACAAGGACTGGCGAGCGGCCATCCGTGAGCTGAAGATGCGCTGCCCGGCCGAAGTGCTGCAGGCGACGGCGCAGCAGTAGCAGTCCCCAGCCAACTCCTCGGATCGCGCCAGCCGCTCGTCCCACGCGCCGGCTTCGGCGCCGGATCTTGTCCCTCGGAGGGGCTTTGAGGCACCTATATAAATTAGAGACTCCTCAACCGAGGAAGGCGCGGCTCGATGCCCTGTCCGAGAAGCTCGCCGCAATCGAGGAGAGGAAAGAGAACAACCAGTAAGGCGCACAACAACTCCCAACGAGAAAGGAGAGGCTATGCCTGGCAAACGAGAGGCTACGCGCTGCTTCACGATGACGATGATTCTCGCCTTATCTCTGGCCCTTCCAGGAGCTGCCGCGGAGCTCCAAAGGTCCGAGACGCCTGCCGCCCGTCTGGACGTGGTGCCGCTACGCATTGACTGGCTTCCCCTGGTAGCCCATGAGCGCTTGGTCCTGACGGTCTCCGGCCCTGGAGATCTCTTCATCCGGCGTGTGTTTGAGGCGGGCAAGGCTCCCTTTCTCGGTCTCTTCGATTCGGGAGGAGATCGGCTGCCTGACGGGAGCTACAACTGGGAGCTGCGGTGGGTAGAGGCTCCAAAAACACGAGAGGCCGGTGAGCAGGACGCCGCCAGGAAACTCCGTGTCGCCGGCAAGCCGCCGGAGCGGCCCCTCGTGGCATCTGGACACTTCTTTGTAAACAACGGGAGTTTCGTGGCAGCGCCTGAGCATACTTCGGCGCGCCCTCCGAAACCTCCGATCACGGCCAAGAACTTCGTCGAAACCGGGTCCCTTGTAGTCCAGCGCAACGCCTGCATCGGCGATCAGTGCAACACGAGCGATGCAAACTTTTCGGCGCTCAAGCTCAAATCCACCCTACCCTACCTGCTGTTTGACGACGTCGACATCCCTTGCGAGGATCCTCCCTGCATCGACACAGCCCACGACTGGGCCCTATTGATCAATCCCTCCGACGTAGCCCAGTTCTCTCTCAGGGACGTCGACGGCAGCCTGACTCCGTTCACTGTAGCCGCCGGCGCGCCAGACAACTCTCTCTACGTCAGCAGCAATGGCAATCTCGGCCTGGGGACTTCGACGCCAGCCGTCCGCCTCGACGTCAAAGCCAACTCCAGTGGAGCGGCGGCCCAAAGACTCCAGAACTCCAGCGCCACCGGCTACTCCGGCATCGAGTACCTCAACCAAGCAGGCGCCGTCATCTCGTTCCTCGGTGTCGACAACGCAGCCTCGACGACTCGCCTGAACAGCATCAACAACTACCCGCTGGTCATCCTCACCGAGAGCGCGGAGCGGATGCGTGTCACTTCCGTCGGTGACGTCGGCATCGGCACGGCTTCTCCAGCCACTCAGTTCCACATACGGGGAACAGATGCAGGATTCCGCAACAAGATCCTTGTCGAGAATGCGGGAACCACGAATTTCCGCGAGCTCCTCGAGATTCGCAATAACGGCGGGGCCACTTTCATTCTCAAGGACACAAGCGTCCCCCAGCGCTGGGCACAAGGTACGGTGGGCGCGAACTTCGTCATCGACGAGCAGGCCCATGCCGGCACGGAGTTCGCCTTCACCAACACCGGCAACCTCACGATCGCAGGAACTCTGACCCAAGGCTCCAGCCGGGAGCTCAAAACCGACCTCGCCTCCCTGGACGCCAAGGACGTTCTGGCCCGCGTTTCCACCCTGCCGGTCTCCCTCTGGAGCTACAAGACCGATACCGCCGTGCGCCACATAGGCCCGATGGCCGAGGACTTCCATCAAGTCTTCGGTCTGGGAGCTGACGACAAGCACATCGCACCCGGCGATCAGGCAGGAGTCGCCTTGTTGGCGGTTCAAGGCCTGAACCAGATCCTCAAGAACAAGGCTCAGGAGATCTCCACCCTTCAGCACGAGAATGCCGATCTGGCGAAGAGGGTCGCGACGCTGGAAGCTCTGCTCTCGACCTTGATGGGCCAGAAAGGCGCATCGGCACAAGCCGCGCCGGTTCCGTAACCCGCAGGGCGAAGTCCTGGGAGCGAGGGATTATCATTCGTTCCTCCGCTGCGCCAGGGGCACCCTGTTCTCGCCCCTGGCGCAGCCCTCCCTCAAGGCTGATCGTGGACTTCGAGGTCGCCACTCGTCAAAGCGAAGTTCCCTAGAGTGTTGAACGTCGCACAGGTCTGACTCACCTGTGGCAGGGTGATCCGGTCGGCTGTTGCTCCACCGCCATTGTCCGTTACTTTGAAAGCGTACGTGGTCGACGGGTTGGCCGAATCCGTGCCCCCGATGATGGCTATATCCCCGCTGATGATCAAGCAGTCGACCGTGATGTCGATGCTCAGGGAGCCATTGTCGAAGAATCGCGCCTTTCCGGTAATCGCGCCGCTGCCCGTTGCCTTGGCGTCGAAGACGAAGTCGGTGACGGCACTACCTCCGGTCGTGAAGGTTCCGTGCCCGTTCGTTGAATCACCCGGGCTGGCGGCTGCCGCTCCAGCGGTCAGCAGGATCAGGAGAAGGAAGGGCGTCATGTTCTTTGTCATGGCTCGGTCTCCTTTGCATAGAGTCTAGAGAGTCTTCAATTAAGAAGGTGCCCTGGAGGGCACAAGCGTGTCATCGCTTGAGAGGGACACCGATTCTGGGCCTGCCGCCAGCTCCAGACTGAGCGGTCGGGGTGCTTCAAGCACCGACCGATCCACAGGAGTAAATGGAGGGGGATCAACTGCTTGAAAGCACGAGGGGTCACTCCTCTGGAAGAGCCCCTCGTGTTTTCAACCAAACCAATGCGTCTAAGATCTCATCAGAGACCTCTCTGGTCCCTCGTCAGACTGGGCCCCCCTCTCCTCCAATAGGGAGAGCATAGCCACTTCAAGCTCGCGGCGTGCCTGATCGGCGGTGACCACCGATTCGATGATCACGGAGCAATCCTCAGGAATAAACTTTGCGACCCGCCGGAAACCACAGAGGGCCGTAAAGCCAATGGGGATGTGCTTCCCATAGGGATCGACTTCACTGAGATGTACCTGCCGCATCCTTGACCCAAACCTCCGAAGAAGCGAGATCGCTACAGCCATCGTGGGGTCCACCTGCCGTGCGTGCCCGATGTCGAAGCAAAAACTGGCGTCCGGCAGCTCTTGGAAGACCTCCTCCATCTCCGGCAATGTACGGCCCGTCGTCTTCCGTTGATCCATGTTTTCAAGGCACAAACGTGCACCCAGGAATCTCCAGCGCTCGGGAGTCGTGATGACGTCTGGATGGACAATAATGGGCCACGGCGCGGGTACATCCACCAAAGCCGCCACCAGTTCCTGCTCTCTCATCTGGTTCAGGGTGCTCGGAGCGTGCAGCGAGACGTGAGCGAAAGCCTCCAGGTCGAGGTCTTCAAGCGATGCGAGAAGCGACGGCAACTCGCTGTCACGAAGCGCCGAAAGCTCGACCGCCGTGGTACCCAGTAACCGCTGTATGTCGATCCCGGCCCGGAAATCGCCTTTGGCGAGAGCGCCCGTCGAAAAGCCTAGTGGTCGCATCAGAACACTCCGTATTTGGTGACCAGACCCCGTAGGATATCGTCTCCATGGAAGAACAGACCTGTCAATCCTCGTTGAAAGCTCTGGCTAAAAGCACGAATGCGTTCGAAGAGCTCGTCACCGACCGCATCCTCGAATTTCAAGCCTTGCAAGTGATGTCGGTCCTGCTCATTGGACAGGAGGTCCATGAAGCCATCATAGGAGTCCATGATGTTTCCCACAATACCCGGATTGTCCGTTTTCAGCAATTCTTCCGACAGCAGATCGATTGGAGTAATGCGCATCTGCTCCAAGAGGTAGTTGGCCAGCCGGAGCGGCAGGTTCGCAGTGTCTGACACAATGAGGTCTCGGTCAGCGGGTGGATTCAACTCGAAGCTGAAACAGTTCAGGAGGCCCGCCACAAAGAGCAGCTTCCGGGACATTCGCAGCTTGGCGTTCCTGAGTGCCCATTGTTTATCTGACTGCTCCCACCGCTTCGCTGCATAGTCAACCGTCATCGTGCGCCAGAAACGCACTATGTCGTTCAGCAGAAATCGCGGCACCACCTCGGTCGGCTCAGTACGCCAAGAAACGCTGACCTCCGCCACGATGTAACGGTTCAAGATACCTCGAATTACTCGGTCGAGGACGAGCTGATTCGTGACTGCATGTGATTCCAGAAGCAGAAGAATGCGGCGGGTCATGTTCTGATTGGTGTCGCGCACTCCGCCGATGTGATGAATGAGCTCGTGGCTGCTCGCCAGAGTTCCAAAGGTCTCGGTCGAGCCCGGTTCAGCAAGCTGCAGACCCGATAAGACGCGACGGACTTCCTGGGCAACACGAAAGTGCTCAGGATCCGAAGGGCCATCGATCAGCAGGGACCAGTCGATATCGCTTCCTGGGGTCAACTCGCGCCGGGCGAACGATCCGAAAACCACCAAAGCAGTATTGTCCGACTTCAGTTGGTCCAAGGGCTCCAAGTCGCGGAACCGCTGAGCTGTCAACTCACGAGCTCGAGTAATGGCCGGCCATGCCTTCGAATGCTTTGTACGCAAGCGCTCGAAAGGAAGCTCTGATGGTCTCTCCGGTCTGTCTACCATTCCACCTCTATCTCGCGAGACCGGGGCGGCCACGTCGATTTGACGGGCCGCCTCTTACTCTCTCCCCCTCAGCTCGCCGCCTGCCCCACCGTCCACGTATCGCCTGCCTTCAGCAACGCGTCCAGCTTGCCGAGGCCCAGGCGGTCGGTTTCATGTTGCATCTGGTCCACGACCAGCTCTTCGTAGGCCGGCTGGGTGACGCTGCGGAAGACTCCCAGGGCGGTCGGGAAGTGCGGCGGCAGGAGCTGCGCGGCGAGGAAGGCGGTGGCGGGGTTGTCCAGGGTCTCGTCCCAAATCACACAATCTTCGGGGGTGACGCCGTCTCCGAGCTGGACGACCTCCATCTGGGTTCCCCGCATCCGGATGCCCTTGTCCTTGGCCTTGCCGTAGACCAGGGGCTTGCCGTGCTCCAGGTAGAGGACGTTGTCGTCCTTGGCCTCTTTGTCCGTCATGTAGCTGAAGGCCTTGTCGTTGAAAATGTTGCAGTTCTGATAGATCTCGACGAAGGCCGTTCCTTTGTGCGCCGCCGCCAGCCGCAGCGTGTCGCGCAGGTGAGACTGGAAGATGTCGACGCTGCGGGCCACGAAGGTGGCGCCGGCGCCGAGGGCCAGCGAGAGCGGATTGAACGGATAATCCACCGAGCCCGCGGGCGTCGACTTGGTCTTCTTGCCCAGCTCGGAGGTCGGCGAGTACTGCCCCTTGGTGAGGCCATAGATGCGGTTGTTGAACATCAGGATCTTCACCCCGACGTTGCGCCGCAGGGTGTGGATCAGATGGTTGCCGCCGATCGACATGGCGTCGCCGTCGCCGGTGGCGATCCACACCTCCAGCTCGGGGCGCGACAGCTTCAATCCCGTGGCCACCGCCGGAGCGCGGCCGTGGATGGAGTGGAAGCCGAAGGTGTTCATGTAGTACGGGAAGCGGCTGGAGCAGCCGATGCCGGAGACCACCACGAACTTCTCGCGGGGAATGCCCAGCTCGGGAAACACCTGCTGCACGGCCGAGAGGATGGCGTAGTCGCCGCAGCCGGGGCACCAGCGCACTTCCTGGTCGGTCTGGAAGTCTTTCTTGTTCAGGGTCGGCGTGATCGTCTCAGTTGGCATGGGCGTTCGACTCCAGAATCTGCTGAATCTTGTTGAGGATCTCGTGCCGCGCGAACGGCTGGCCCTGAATCTTGTTGAGGGAGATGATGTCCTTGAGGTAGCGGCCACGCACCAGCAGGGCGAGCTGGCCCATGTTCATCTCGGGAAGCAGAACCTGGCGGAAGCGGGCGAGCACGTCCCCAAGGTTCTTCGGGAACGGGTTGAGGTGCCGCAGATGGGCGCGGGAAACCGAAAGGCCGCGCTTCTGGGCCTCGTTGACCGCGCCGTGGATGGCGCCCGAGGTGGAGCCCCAACCGAGCACCAGAAGCTCCCCTTCCTGGTCGCCGTGGACCTCCAGGTCCGGGATGTCGTTGGCGATGCGGGCCACCTTCTCGGCCCGCAGGAGGACCATCCTCTCGTGGTTGGCCGGGTCGTAGGAGACGTTGCCCGTCACGTCCTCCTTCTCCAGGCCGCCGATGCGGTGCTCCAGCCCCGGAGTGCCCGGAATGGCCCACGGCCGCGCCAGCGTCTCGGGGTTGCGCTCGTAGGCCTGGAAACCTTCCGGATTGGTGCGGAACTCGAAGCGCAGGTCCGGCAGGTTCTCGACCTCGGGGAGCTTCCAGGGCTCGGAGCCGTTGGCGATGTAGCCGTCGGAGAGCAGGACCACCGGCGTCATGTACTTGGTGGCGATCCGCACGGCCTCGAGGGCCATGTCGAAGCAGTCCTTGGGCGAGGAGGCCGCCAGGACGGGCAGCGGCGAATCGCCGTTGCGCCCGAACATCACCTGCAGCAGGTCGGACTGCTCCGTCTTGGTGGGCAGGCCGGTCGAGGGGCCGCCGCGCTGTATGTTGCAGACGACCAGCGGCAGCTCCGTCATCACCGCCAGGTTCATGGCCTCGGTCTTGAGGGCGATGCCCGGCCCCGAGGAGGCGGTGATGCCCAGGGCGCCGCCGAAGGAGGCGCCGATGGCCGAGCAGACGGCCGCGATCTCGTCCTCCGCCTGAAAGGTGGTGACGCCGAAGTTCTTGTAGTGCGACAGCTCGTGCAGGATGTCCGAGGCCGGCGTGATCGGGTAGGCGCCGAGGAATAGGGGCAGGCCGCTCCTCCGGCTCGCCGCGATCAGCCCCAGGGCCATGGAGGTGTTGCCCGTGATGTTGCGATAGAGGCCCGGCTCCAGGGTGGCCGCCGGAATCTCGTAGCGGTCGTGGAACAGCTCGGTGATGTCGCAGAAGTTCCAGCCCGCCTTGAGAACCTTGATGTTGGATTCGGCCAGCAGCGGCTTCTTGGCGAACTGCCGCTGGAGGAAGGTTATGGTGTTCTCCATCGGCCGCGAGAACAGCCAGTAGCACATGCCCAGGGCGAACATGTTCTTGCATCGCTCGACCGACTTCGACTCCAGGCCGCTGCCGTCGAGGGCGCGGCGGGTCATGGTGGTCACCGCCACCTGGAAGACCCGGTACTTGTCGAGGCTGTGATCGTCCAGCGGGTTGTGCGTGTAGCCGGCCTTGTGGAGGTTGCGCTCGTTGAACTCGTCGGTGTTGACGATGATGATGCCGTTGGCCTTGAGGTCCTTGAGCTCCTTCTTGAGGGCCGCGGGATTCATCGCCACCAGCACGTCCGGAGCGTCTCCCGGGGTGTGGATGTCATAGTCAGCGATCCGCACCTGGAAGGCCGAGACGCCGGGCAGGGTGCCGGCGGGGGCGCGGATCTCGGCGGGAAAGTCCGGCAGGGTGGACAGATCGTTGCCGAACATCGCCGAGGTGTTGGTGAACTGGCTGCCCGTGAGCTGCATGCCGTCGCCCGAGTCTCCAGCGAAGCGGATGACGACCTCGTCGAGCTTTTCGGGGGAGATCTCTCGTCTCTCGTTTTCTGCGACAGTCGTACTCATGATCCTCTCTCTTCTAAGAATGACAACAAGAAAGGCCGGGCCTTCATGCCAGGTCTCTCGCTCCGTACGGGGGTACACCGAAGATGCATTGCGGCAAATATTACCAGAGGTCGGCCCCTCATTGCCCCGTTCCGTGGGGTGGGGAGCACCTTTCCTTATAGAAGGGGCCTGCACGGGCCTCGGCAAGTCGCCGCGCCCAGCGGCACGCCCCACCAAGGAGAGACCCTCATGCGTAAGACACTCCCCCTGTGTACCGCCCTACTCCTCGGACTCCTCGGTCTCCTCAGCGTCGGCGCCGCCCAGGCCCAGGCGCCCCAGGCGCCAATCGGCTCGCTCCCCGCCGACCTCACCGCGCCCGAGCCGCAGGCTAATGAGGCGGAAACCACCCCGCTCCTCCAGCAGCTCCAGGCGGCGGTCGACTCACCCCTTTCCGGAGCGCAGCCGCGGGCTGCGCTGTGCAGCCCGCAGACCATCTTCTTCTGCGTCAACCAGAGTTGCCAGTGCTCGAGGTTCACCTGCGCGCGCTGTGGCGTCAAGACCTTTACCTGCGACGAGAACACGCACCAGTTCTCGTGCGTTTGTAAGACCTGCTGAGGGAGAACGGTGGCGGGCCGCGAGCAGCGGCCCGTTCGGTTCAGAGAGCCCCGAAATCTTCGGTAAGCAGCTTGACAGCCTCGCTGGGTGAAAAACCGGCCGGAACAAGGTCACGAATGCCACCATCGAGAGTCGCAAGCCTTCCGTTATGGCGGAGTGCAATGCCCAGGAGATGAGCATCTGTCACCTGGCCGTGCCCTTTGAGCTTTTCAGTGGCTACAAACCTTGAAGCCACCAGTGAGATGTCGTCAGAGAAGAAGACGTGGTGTGGGAGAGCGAGAACGTTGACGTCGAGGAGAGAGACCAACTTGGGTTAGAGGTCGCCGTCCAATGCAGCCTTCACCCTCTCCAGGGTGATTGGCGGCGAGTCCTTGGACACTGAGAACACGGGGAACCGTCCACGGTCCACGCCCAAGCCTTTGCGCGCCAGATCTGAGAGGATTTCACCGACGCTTCGATTCTCGGCAGAGGCCCGCCTTTCGGCCGCCGCATAAACGTCATCGTCGATTTGTAGGCTCGTCTTCATAAGGACAGGCTAAGGTCGTTGCTCTCCGCTGTCAAGCCGGCCGCCCCGCCGTAGAGATCATTGCGGGCTGCCGGTTGCTTCGAGCCAGGGGAAGACCTCGAAGATCCGGCTGCCGAGGACTCTCAAATCCCCAAGGTGCCGCTCCAGGATAGCTTGGAGAATGGCTGGATTGACGATCTGGTATTCGTGGACGGCGATGTTGCGGAAGCCCACCATGCGTCGCAGTTTGCCGGCCAGCTCCTCGTCCAGAATCCCTCTCTGCTGGAGGAGAGTGAAGACAGCGGCGGTTGAGTCCGGAGTGCCGTAGCCCTCGGTGGCGGCAATGTAGTTGGCGAGATCGATGGCTGCCTGGATCGCCCGCTGGAGGTTCAGTGACGCGATGTCGTCCACGTCGACCGGCAAGAGATCCTTGCGTCTCTCCGCGCACTTCCGCGATGCGGGCCAGGCAGCGATCGATGACGGCGATCTTCGCCATCACCCTCTCCCGATCGATCACCGCCTCATCCTCTCAACCAAAGCCCGCTCCGACTCACGGCGGAGAATCCTTACGTCCTCAGCCAGGTTGAGAATGCGACCGAAGGCAGCGTACCGCCGGTCCGGGTTGCGATCGACGAGCAGGTGCCCATGCTTCAGCACCTGCATCCCAAGGATCGGCGAAACTTGATCGAGGTCAACGAGGTCTACCTCGCGGTGGAGGACCTCCTCGAGATCCCCCTGGGCGTCGAAAAGCTCGAGCGCGTCCGGCCGGCGGCGGAAAAGGGCCGCGAGATCGACATCCGAATCCGGCCTCGCCGTTCCCTTGGCTTCGGAGCCATACACCCATAGAGTGTCCAGCCCGAACCTCTCGTCCAGGAAGGTGCGGATACGGTCGATCTGCTCTTCAGCCGGCATGGTTCTGAACGTCTACGAGGAAAGGGCGGTTCAACTCCGCCCCGCCGCCCGGGCTTCGCGGTCCTGAGCCTGACGGGCGACTTCGACGAGGTTGAAGGCGTCGCGGCGCATCTTGGCCCGCTGCATGTCCTCTTCCGGGTAGCGGCCCCGGTAGCCGAGGCGGTTCTCGTCGAAGGTGTAGGGCTTCATCAGGTCGTTCTTGCCGACGATCGACTGCTCGCGGGTGAAGTAGGCCATGTCGTAGTTGTTCGACATGATGATGGCCTCCTCCGGGCAGGCATCCACGCAGTAGCCGCAGAAAACGCAGCGCAGCATGTCGATCTCGTAAACCGACGGGTACTTCTCGATGTTCACGTCCGGATGCTCGGCGGCCTCAATGTGGATGCATTCGGCCGGGCAGTTCTGGGCGCAGAGGAAGCAGGCCACGCAACGCACCGAGCCGTCCGGCCGCGAGGTGAGGATGTGGTGGCCCCGGAAGCGGTGGCTGTAGTCCCGCCGCTGCTCGGGGTACTCGATGGTGTACATCTTCTTGCCGAACAGGTTCCGCAGGAAGTGCTTCGCCGTCACCATCATGCCCGTCAGCAGCGGCAGGTAGAGGCGCTCCGCGAGACCCGGCTTGTAGGGCGTCACAGTGTTTGGATACGGCGCGTCGGCCCGCAGCATAGGCCGGCTGGGCGAGGTCTGGGAGGTCCCGGTTATCGGCTGCGTCATCGCTCGAGCTCTCCTGCGACGATGTTGAGGCCACCCAGCGAGACGATCGCGTCCGAGAGCGAGCCGCCCTGGATGAGGCTGGTGAAAGTGGAGAAAATCGGGAAGCACGGCGGCCGGCAGTGGTTGCGGTAGGGCTTGCCCGTGCCGTCGCTGATCGTGTAGAAGCCGAGCTCGCCGTTGGCGCCCTCGACCATCGAGTAGATCTCGCCCTCCGGCACCCGGATGCCGTCCATGATCAGCTTGAAGTGGTAGATCATGGCCTCCATCTCGTTGTAGCAGGCCTCCTTGGAGGGCAGTGCCACGTGCGGATCGTCGACGATGTGGGGGCCGGCCGGCATGCCGCGGTCGAGGAGCTGGCGGATGATCGAAAGCGACTGCCAGATCTCCAGCATGCGGATGCGCCAGCGGTCGTAGACGTCGCCGCCCTGGAGCACCGGCACCTCCCAGTCTAGCGTGTCATAGAGGTCGTAGGGGTGCGCCCGGCGGACGTCGTAGCCGACGCCGCTCGCCCGCAGGCAGGGGCCCGTCCAGCCCCAGTTCACCGCGTCCTCGCCGGAGATGGCGGCGACGCCCACCGAGCGGTCGATCCAGATGCGGTTCTTGTTGACCAGCGTCTCCGAGTCCTTGACGAACGGCGGAATGATCTCCAGCAGCTTCCGGCAGCGGGCCTCGAAGTCCGGCGGCAGATCCTGGATCAGGCCGCCGATGCGGCAGGCCGATACCGTCAGGCGGGCGCCGCACACGGATTCGAGCAGGCCGTAGATCTCCTCGCGGGGCTGGAAGAGGTACCAGAAGTTGGTGAGGCCGCCCGCGTCGACCAGCGTCGTGCCGTTGCACACGCAGTGGTCCATGATGCGGGAGAACTCGGAGAGGATCGTCCGCGCCCACACCGCCTTGGGCGGCACCTCGATGCCCAGCAGCTTCTCCACCGTCTTGCAGTAGGCGACGTTGTTGATGAAGGAGGAGCAGTAGTTGAGCCGGTCGGTGTAGGGGATGATCTGCTGCCAGTTGTGGGTCTCCGACATCTTCTCGAAGCAGCGGTGGAGATAGCCGATCTCGATGTCCGAGGCGACGATCGTCTCGCCGTCCAGCACCGCCATCAGCCGGAAGGTGCCGTGCATGGCGGGATGGGTGGGGCCGATGTTGACCGTCATCCGCTCGAACATGTCGTCCTCCCCGGGGGGAAGATCGAAGTGCGGCTTGTAGATCTGGTCCTCGGTGAGGATCCAGCGCCGCGCCGGGTCGTAGTCCTTGCGCAGCGCGTGGCCCTGGAAGGCCTCATGCGTGAGGATGCGGCTCAGGTTCGGATGGCCCTCGACGCGCACGCCGAACATGTCGTAGATCTCGCGCTCGAACCAGTTCGCCGCCTTCCACACCGGAATGAGGGAGGGCAGCACGGCGTCGTCCTCGCGCAGCGGCACCTTGAGCCGCAGGCGGGAGCCGCGGTGGAGCGAGTAGAGGTGATAGACGGCCTCGAAGCGCTCCTCGCGGTCGGGGAAGTCCACGCCGCAGAGGTCGAGCATGAGGTCGAACTGGGTCTGGGGATTGTCCTTGAGCTCGCGGGCGACCGAGGCCAGCACGTCGCGGCTCACGATCCAGGTCGGCTGATCGAGCCCGTCCTGAGGAAGGATGCTGCCGGCCGGGAACTTGGCCCGGACGGACTCCAGCTCCTGCACGGTCGAAGTTTCAGAGGTTGGCGCCAGCGTTGACACTGTCGGTCTTCTCCTCGTTTTTCCCCTGATAACTGTCCTGCTCGCGGAACCGCTTGCGGTCGCGGGCCACCTTCTCCTTGAGCTGGAGAAGGCCGTAGATCAGCCCCTCGGGGGTCGGCGGGCATCCGGGGACGTAGACGTCCACCGGGATGATCTCGTCGATGCCCTGCATCACGTGATAGGAGCGATAGAAGCCGCCCGAGCAGGCGCAGGCGCCCATCGAGATCACCCACTTCGGCTCGGCCATCTGGTCGTAGATCTTCTTGAGCACCGGCCCCATCTTGTCGTTGATGGTACCCGCCACCAGCAGCACGTCGCTCTGCCGGGGCGAGAAGCGCACCACCTCGGAGCCGAACCGCGACAGGTCGTAGTGGCTCGACACGGTGGACATGAACTCGATCGCGCAGCACGCCGTGCCGAAGGGGAACGGCCAGAACGAGTTGCTCGCCGCCCAGTCCTCCAGCGCCTCGAACGTGGTGGTGACCCAGCTTTCTCCGGTCATCTTGTCCATATAGGTAAGTCCTCTCCCGCCAGTCCCGCCGGCCTTGAGTCTACCACCACTTGTGACTGAGTGTCACAAGCTCGGTGAAGTGTTGTGGTTGCTAGGGGTTACGGGGAGGGGGGCGAGGCGTGTCAGATACCTGCCCGCCCCACCGTTGGCCCTCATCACCCCGGCCCTCTTCTCCCAGCCTCCCCCCCGCCGGCCGGGAGAAGAGGGAGAAAGGCAAGACCACACCATGGCGGGAGGATTCCCGGAGCCCAGGCCGCCCGTACCCACGATACGGCCTGAAAGATCTCGATCGCCGCCAGCCAATGTAGAGACGCCCGCAGGGTAGCGCGAGCTACCCCGTGGGGCGTCTCCGGATCGGGAAGGGAGCGACAGCCACGCCTACATCGCCAGGGATTGAAATCGCCTGGCTACCGACTCTTGTCCCCTCCGGGACTGCAATTAGTTCTTCCCATGTCCCGTAGGGACTACAGAAGGTAGCCAGGTGATTTCAATCCCTGGCACCATAGGCGTCGTCGTCAACCACACGTCGTCAGCCTCTTAGAATACCGTCGCCCGTCCGTCCTTGCCGATCCGGCGCACCCGAACGGCGTTGGTGTAGGAGCATTCCAACAGCCACAGATCACCGTTGGGCGCGATGAAGCCTCCGGTCGGAGACCACGGGAAGGGTGAGCGCACGGCGATCTGGACCTGGCCGCGGGGCGAGATCTTTTTCACCACCCGCGCGCCATAGACGGCAACGTACGTATTGCGGGCCGCATCGGTCCACAGTCCCATGAGGAGGTGCGGCTGGTTCACCTGCGGCTGCGTGAAGGCGCGGTCTTGAAGGTCTTTGGCCACCGTCCGCAGAGCACCCGCGGGGCTGACCTCCACCAGATCTCCGGCATCAATGAAGAGGACGGTGCCGTCCGCCGCCGCCGTCATCCAGCGTACGTCCCGGCAACCCGGACAGGAAGCGAGCGTGCTGATCGCGCCGTCCGGAGCGCGTTTGCGGATGAGCGTCTGAGAGCGCTGGGCGCCGCCTTCGGCCCAGTACATGTTTCCCGCGCCGTCGCGCACAAAGCTGAAATCGTGCAGGAATCCCCGTTGCTTCGGGATGACGTCGGTGAGGGCGCCCGCCGGGCTCAGCCGCCAAACGCGGTACCCCCACTGCTTCGTGGCGTCGCCTTCGTACCACAAGTGCTCGCCGTAGAGGTTGCCCGCGGCGTCGAGCGCCAGCTCATGGGTGTGGACGCTGCGGACAGCGACGGACTTCCGGCCCTGAGGATCGATCCTCCAGACCTGGGCAAGGTCCGTGTAGAAGACGTTGCCGCGACGGTCCATGACGATCCCCACGCCCGGATGCGCCGCCGCGGAGCTGACAAACGCGAGCCAGCCGATGAGAAGGAAGATCGCTGAGTGTCTCAAGGCGCTGAACATTCGCTGTCCCTACGATAGCTCTTTGAGCTGCTGATCCAAGAAGGCCAGCGCCTGTTCGAGAGACGCGCGACGGACCTCGGATCGAGTCGTTTCGATCTCCTGAAGCACCCGCCGGCGGGACAACTCGACGCTGTCGCGCTTGGCCTGCCGCTGGCGCTGCTCCGGCGTCATCCCATCGCCCCGCTCCGAGGACGATTTGGCGTCCTGCTGAGATTCGACGGACTTGCTTTCCCAGCCGCGTGCCATGATAGAAATTCTACAGAAGAACTCTTAGGAGTGACCTATGATCATTGACCCCATCGTTGAACAACTACACAAGGAGCGCGAAGAGTACATGGAACGCTTTCACTACGATCTCGATGCGGTTGTTCGCGACATTAAGGCGCGTGAAGCAGCGAATCCCGCTCCAATCCTGCAGCCCCCATCGGCGCCGCCTGATTCCCAGCGGACTCGTTATTCTCGCCGCTGAGCTACATCTTGCGGCTGCAGGCGCTGCTCGTCGCGTCTCACAGCCGCACAGCTTCCCGCAGAATGTCCTCGCGAAACCTTGGTTTGAGACCGCGCTCGGTAGCGATGTCAACCCTCCGCCCCAAGAGGCCCCTCCAGATCCACCATCAACGCAGCGTGATCCAGAAGGCTCCGTCTATGTGGCCCCGGACGGCAAACTCCGCTTCGACCTTCTGGTCAGCGATTTCCGTGACTTCTGGTGCGAGCATGCTGAGTCCTTCCTCGCCAAGTCACCCTATTCGGAGGCTGCGGCGCAGCTCATCTTCATGGCCTTCCTCCAAAGAGTCGTCAATGGCGGAGGGTTCATCGATCGTGAGCTCGCGGTCGGCAGCGGCCGGGTCGACCTCTGCATCCGCTGGCCTCATCCGACGGGCGTCGAACGCTGGGCCGTGGAGCTCAAAGTCTGGCGCGCCGGTCAGGCGGACCCGCTCGCCTCCGGTCTGCGCCAACTCACCGAGTACCTGAAGCGCCTCGGCCTCGACCGGGGGACCCTGGTAATCTTCGACCTGCGCTCCGAGGCTTCCCCACTCCCCGAGCGGTGTGGCATTCAGGAAACCGACTTTGAGGGCCGAAGGATCACCGTGGCGCGGCTGTAGCCGACCGGGCGACTGGGGAGCTGAGCCCAAGAAGCTCCGCCCCAGAGGGGAAAGGCGCTCCCCGCTTCCCGAACCGCCCCAATACACAGATCAGCGCCATCCCTACACGGGAATCCTCAGGAATACACCAACAAAGCGCATTCCTGTGTATAGACGTGCTTTTTGGCGGAGGGGAAGCGCTTCAGCGAGCTTCGCCGGCCTCTCGATACACGCTTTCACGGTTTTTCAGTGTAGGAGAAGCCTTCAGCGGCCTCCCTGAACCTCCCAATACACAGATCGGCGGCTTTTAGGTGTATAGAAGTGAGAGTTCTACACAGGGGAAGGCCAAGTTGGTGTATGGAAGGGCGGCGGGCCAGAGTCTGGGCGACCCTGACCCGCTCTGATCTCCCTACCCCACCGCCGGCTTCTCCGCCGGGATCACGAAGCCGATCTCCCTTGCGATCCACTCAGGATTGGCCTGTCCCTGGCAGGCGGCCCACCAGGCGTGGGGCTCGTTGCCGAAGCGGACCATGCCGCTGTGGCTCGCCGGGTCTCTCTGGTCCACGTCCCGATTGGGATCGACGAAGCCGAGCTTGCTGCGCAGCAGCTCGACGTCGGCGGGCTTGCCGGTGAGGAACTTCCATCCGGGACCGGCGTGGTGCATCTCCGCATACGCCCTCAGCTTCTCCGGCGTGTCCTCCTCGGGCTTGACTGTGAGCGAGTAGAAGGAAACGTTGCGCTTCCCCTGCTCGATCAGGATCTTCTGCGCCCGTGCCAGGTTCGCGGTGATGATCGGGCAGACGCCCTGGCAATTCGCGTACATGAGGTTGAGGACGACGATCTTGTCCTTCAGCAGGTCCTCGTAGAAACGGACCTGCCGGCCTTCATGGGTGGTCAGGACGACGTCCGGGAAGAAACGCCGCCGCATCATCTCCCGTCCCGACACCGGCGGTGCGAAGGGGCCGGCCGCCGGGGGGCCGGCGGGGACTTCACAGCCTCCCGCCGGCAGCACGCGCGCCAGGGGGAGCAGGGCCGAAACCGCGAGCAATCCTCTTCTCGTCACGCTGGACATGGGGGATCTCCTTTCGACTCTCGGAATCGGCCTCAAGGCCGGGTGTTGGTGTCGCCGGTCGTCGCGATGTCGAACCGGATCATCATGGCGTGGTCTTCGTGAATGATGTTGTGGCAGTGCATCGGGTAAGGACCAGCCCAGTCCCGGAAGCGCATGAAGATCTTGACGTCTCCCCGGCTGGTGAGGCGGACGACGTCTTTGCGCGTCTTGTTCACCCCGGTCGACGCCCCGCCCCCGCTACCCCAGCTCCCGCCGCTGTGCCAGCCCGAGCCGCCGCCCCAGGTGCCGCCATACTGGCTGTCCGGGTAGAGGCCCGCGGCTCCGGAGAGGATCTGAAACTCCTCGAAGTGGATGTGGATGGGGTGCTCCCAGTCGCGGCCGCCGCTGAGCGACCAGGTCTCGACGCTGTTCTTCTGCACGGTGAAGCGCGGATGGAGGCCGTCGAAGAATTGATCGTTCACCGTCCACTCGCCGTTGCGGGTCTGGTCGAATTTGAACGAGCGCTGCACCCGCGGCGTGGCGTTCGTGCTCGGCAGCGCGTAGTACGCCGGCAGAGTCGCCGGGTTGACGCTGTTGTCGGCCACCTGCGGCAGGTCGACGATGATCCTGAGCAGCAGGCCGCCCTGGCCCGCGGACTTGACGTTGCCGGTGGGGCCGCGGCCGTTGGTCTGCTCCAGACGGTTTTCAATGTACAGGGTCTTGCCCGCGAGCCCGGTGAAGTCGACGATCACGTCCGCCCGCTCCGCGACGCCCAGGGCCACGGCCGGCACCTGGATGGGGGCCGGCAGCAGGTTGCCGTCGTTCGAGATCTGCCAGAACTGGTTGTTGGCGCTCAGGTTGGTGAGGTCCGTCAGGTAGAGCTGCTGGAAGCGTGACGGGCCGCTGTTGAGCCAGCGGAAGCGGTAGCGCCGGGGATGGACGTGCAGCACGGGCTGGATGACGCCGTTGACGAGGAACTTGTCGCCCAGGATGCCGTCCAGGTTGAAGGTGTCGAAGACCAGTTGCCCGCTCGACGGATCAAAACATTTGTCCGCGAACATCATGGGAATGTCGTAGTCGGGGAAGCTCGGCAGGCGGAAGCCGGTCGTCTCATTTCCCGTGTCGAATTGATTGAACAGCAGATAGAAGCCGGCGAGGCCCTTGTAGACGTTCTGAGAGGTGAAGTCGACCCGGTGATCGTGATACCACAGGGTGCTCAGCGACTCGTTGACGTCGCCGTTGGGCAGGTGAGTCGAGTTGAAGCCGGCGAGCACGTTGGGGTAGTAGTGATCGTAATATTGGCCGCTCGCGAAAAAGTCCTGAGGGAAGCCGTCGCTCTCGGAAGGGGTGTGGCCGTTGTGCAGGTGGGTGGTGACGGAAGGGAAGCCGAAACCCGAGTTGTCCCCGGCCAGGGCGTTGACGTTGCGCACCAGGACGGGCGTCCCGTACTGGGCTACGTAGGTCGGGCCGGGGCTGATGCCGTCGAAGCCCCAGAGGGTCTGCTGCGGCAACTGGTTGGAGACGGTCACCAGCCCCGCCCGCTGCGTCACCTGATAGGCCACCGGAGTGGGAAATGGAAAGCCGAGGGGCGGCGCCTGGTGAGCGCGGGTGCGCCCTTCATAGCGAAGCCCGGTGGCCGGATTGATCGTGGTGTTGGGAGCGATCTGCGGCGCGGGCGTCAGCGAGGACCAGGCGACCGGCTGCTTGACCGGCATGATGGGCAGGTTCAGCGTGAAGGGTGTGGTGGGAGGGCTGGCGCACTGGCCGCCGTTGTAGGTGCCGCCGCCCCAGGCCCAGGCGCTCACGCCATTCTTCGCCAGCAGATAGCCGGTGCTCGAGAGGAGCCCCATCTTGAGGAGGCTCCGCCGGTTCATCAGGCCGGCCTTGATGAGCTCCTGGCGATTCCTGAACGCGTTGTACATCTCCTTGAACCGTGCCCGCGAAACCTTCTCTCCCAGGCTGTTGAATTCCATGCGCTCTCCTCCTTGAGTAGGCGTACATGTTTCCCCCGTCACCTTCGACAGGGACGAAATGGCTCAGGAATCGAACTGCTGTTCAGAAGTAGAGGTGCGGCGGGAGGCGAAGAGGGAGACAGGGGAGGCGGCTCCCTCCTGAGAGCCCCCTCCTTTTCGCTCTACGACTCGGGCGCCGACGGCGCGCTGCCGCGGTCCACGCCGGCCGGCAGGGCGACGTCGCCTTCGGCGGCGTTGGTCGCTTCGCGCAGGGCTTCGAGCAGGCGGAGATGCTCTTTCTGGGCGGCGACGACGCGCAGGAAGACGTTGGCGGTGTGCTCGTCGACCCCGGCGTCGCGGATCATCTTGGGGTAGAGGATGTCGTTCTCGTAGCGCTCCTCCGAGAGGGCGTTGCCGAGGTCGGCGTGGAGGCCTCGGACCTGCTCGGCGGCCTGGAGCATCTCGATGGCGAGGGCGTCCTTGGCCTCGGCCAAGCTGCGCCAGCGGCGGGCGAGGTTGGGCTGACGGTCCTGCTCGGCCTTGACGGCGTAGGCTCGGTAGCGGGCGGCGCTCACCGCCTCGGCGGTGAAGCCGGTCTTCAGGTGCTCCAGGAAACGAGGAATCCTCGACACGTTATCTCCTTCTCTCTCCGGTTCGCGCTAAGATCCCCTCACGCCTCGTGGGACGCCTGCCTGAAGGCGAGGACCGCCGCGATTCTATGACGGAAGCCGGAGCGGTTGTCCAACTTGCGGTTTCACGGCCCCTCGGCCGCCGGTCTCCCTGGGGTAAAAGAACTTTGCTCCTCCCACGCCGTAGTGCCCAGGGGGAGACCGCCTGCCGGCTCCCCATCCACTTCTCGTGAAAAAGCGCACTCGCAGACTCCTGATCATCGCCGCGCCGCCGGTCGTGTCGTCGGCCGTCCTGGCGCTTCTGCACGTGCCCGTCCTGAGCATCCTGGCGCGGATCTTCCTGGCCGGGATCGCCGTCCTCTTCTTCCTCTGGCTCGGCTGGCGGCTCTACCAGGCCTTCCTCTACAAAGTGGGGCGGCGGCTGGCCTTCTCCTACCTGCTGCTCGGCGTGCTGCCGATCCCCCTGCTGACGCTGCTGCTGGGATTGCTCGGCTATCTGCTCTCCGGCTTCTTCCTGGGGCATCTCTACCGCGACGCCGTGCAGTCCGTCCAGATGGAGCTGGACGCCCGGGTGCGATCCCGCCTGGAGGCCTTCGCCACCGGCCGTGCTCCCGCTCCGGCGGCCGATACCACGGTCGTCTTCGGCTATTACCGTAACGGCCGGCGGGTGTCCGGCGACCGGCGGACACCCGCGGTCTGGCCGGCGTGGACGGAAACCGCGCTGCCTCTCGTCCGCGGTCCCCGCTGGGCCGTCGTTCCCCATTTCGTGACCTCGGCGGGCTCGCCGCCGACTCTCATGGCCGTGGGCTCCCAACAGGGTGTGGGAGTCGTCGCCCTCTACACGGGCGATCTCGACGTGGAGCTCAGCCGGCGGGCCGGAGTGTGGGTGGAAACCTACCGCTCGGACGATCCCGGTCTCAAGCTCGTCGGCCTGGAGCTGAAGGGCCGCAAGATCCCTCTCCTCCCCCTGCACAAGGACCAGCAGGAGGTGGAGGCGGCGAAGTTCTTCCGCGGCCTGTCCCAGGGCGCGCGCTTCCACGACGATCCCCTCCTCTGGTGGGGCGAGATCACCGGCCCGCTCTACGACCTGGAAAGCGGCAAGGTCGCCTCCGACTATCTGGCGGCCAATCTCAACGGCACGCCCCGCACCGTCATCCGCTACCTCTTCGCCAGCGCTCCCGAGATCGACGCCTTCGCCTGGGTGATGCTGATCGTCGTGGCGTTCCTGCTTTTCGACGTCTACGCCGCCGCCGCCCTCATGGCGGTGTTCATGATCGTCGGGCTGTCGCGGGCGGTGAACCGGCTGAGCCGGGCCACCCAGGCCGTGCGCGGGGGCGACTTCTCCGTGCGCATCCCCGTGCGGCGGCGCGACCAGGTGGGCGATCTGCAGCGCTCGTTCAACGAGATGGCGGGCAACCTGGAGGCCCTGGTGGCCACCTCGGCGCAGAAGGAGCTGCTGGAGAAGGAGCTGGAGCTGGCCCGCAATCTCCAGAAGAGCCTGCTGCCGAGCGATCTGCCGGCGGGCGGCGGCATCGAGTTCGCCACCCTCTTCGAGCCCAGCGCGGCGATCGGCGGCGACTACTTCGACGTCCTGCGGATCGCCGATGACGAGCTGGCGGTGATCATCGCCGACGTCTCGGGCCATGGGCTGTCGAGCGGGCTGCGCATGGCGATGCTCAAGTCGGCCCTGCTGATCCTGGTCGAGGAGACGCGGGAGCCCGCGGAGATCCTGCGCCGGCTGGACGGCGTCGTGCGCTCGAACGGCGAGAGCCGCTTCTTCGTCACCGCCACCCTCGGCCTGTTCAATCTGAAGACCGGCGTGCTGCGGCTCACCAACGCCGGCCATCCGCCCACCTACATCGTGCGCGGCGCCGAGGTCGAGGAGATCCTCCTTCCCAGCTCACCCCTGGGCGGTCTCGGCCATTCCTACGCCAGCGCCACCACGACCCTCGCCCCGAACGAATCCGCTCTCTGGCTCTCCGACGGCCTCATCGAAGCCACCAACGCCGCCGACGAGCCCTTCGGCTACGACAGCGTCGTGCAGACTCTCGCCGGAGCCCCGGGAGACAGCGCCGTCGCCATCCGCAACCGCCTCCTCGCCGCCGTCGAGCGGCACACCGCCGGCTATCCGGCGGGGGACGACCGGACGCTCATGGTTCTGCGGTATGGAGGGGAGGGGTAAAACAGCGGAGCTCGTGGCCGGCGGGGACGCCGGCGCTCCCAGGGGGCCGGGGTCCTGGGGGTCTTTCCCGGCCTCTGCTAGAGTCCGCGCCATCTGGAGGTCTTCTATGCCCGATCGTGCCCGCTTGCCGTTGGTCGTCCCAGCCCTGATCCTTGCCTGCCTGCTTCTTTCCTCGACGGCTTCGGCGCAGACCCGGCCCCGGGACCCGGACGACGACGACGCTCCCGCCGCGCCAGCCTCGGTCGCGCCCCCCTCCCACGAGGAGAAGGAGGCCATCGAGAAGCTCCGGACGCGCGCCGAGATCTCCCACTTCGAGGCGACCGGCGGCTACGAGGAGACGCTCGACTTCCTGCGCCAGCTCCAGGCCCATTTCCCGTCGATGTACCTGGGCTTCTATGGCACCTCGGCCCAGGGCCGGCCGATGCCCTTCGTGGTGGTCTCGGCGGAGAAAGCCTTCACCGGCCGCCGGGCGCAGAAGCTGCCCAAGCCCATCGTGCTGATTCAGAACGGCATTCACGCCGGGGAGATCGACGGCAAGGACGCCTCGCTGCTGCTGCTGCGCGACCTGGCGCTCGGCCGCTATCCGGAGATCCTGGACAAGGTCACCCTGGTGATCCTGCCCATCTACAACGTCGACGGCCACGAGCGCATCTCGCCGTACAACCGCCCCAACCAGGACGGTCCGCGCCAGGGCATGGGCTTCCGCGCCACCGCCAACGGCCTCGACCTGAACCGTGACTATCTGAAGATCTCCTCGGAAGAGGCCCGCTCGCTCATCTCCCTGGTCAACGCCTGGCGCCCGCACCTGCACGTGGACGATCACGTGACGGACGGCGTGGACATGGAGTGGACGCTCACCTACACCTGGGCCGAGGCGCCGCAGGCCCCGCCCCCCGTGGCGGGCTGGCTGCGCGCCCACATGCCGGCGGTGCTGGCGGCGACGTCCAAGGCCGGCCACAAGCACGGCCCCTACGTGGACCTCATCGACCACAACGATCCCGCCAAGGGCTTCAACTCCTGGGTGGGCCAGCCGCGCTACTCCACCGGCTACTTCCCGCTACGCAACCGGCCCTCGGTGCTGGTGGAGATGCACTCCTACAAGCCCTATGAGCAGCGGGTGAAGGCGAACCAGGATTTTCTCCGCGCCTTGCTGCAGGAGATCGCCCGCGACCCGGCGGCGCTGACCCGGGCGGTGGCGGACGCCGAAGCGGCGACCGTGAGCCTCGGCAAGCCGGACGCGCCGCCGTCCAACGTGGCCGTCGACATCGAGGCGAGCGACAGCGATCAGGCGGACCACATCCGCTTTCCCGTCTACGCGGGCGAGATGAAGACCTCCGTGGTCTCCGGCAAGCCCCTGCTCCTCTTTCACCGCGGCGAGACGCACGAGATCGAGGTGCCCTGGATTCACCAGCCCAAGATCGTCAAGTCCCTTCCCCGCCCGCGCGGCTACTTGGTGCTCCCCGGCTGGCCGCAGATCGAGGCGCGGCTAAGGGGCCACGCCCTCAGGGTGGAGAAGCTGATGCAGCCGGCGGAGATCGAGGTGGAGGCGATGCGCGTCTCGCAGCCGAAATTCGCCCCAAGCTCCTACCAGGGATTGACGCGGGTCACGTCCCAGACGGCCCGTACCGTGGAGCGCCGGAAGATTCCGGCGGGCGCGCTCTGGGTGCCGGCCGATCAGCCGGACTTCGAGGTGGCCGTCCAGCTCCTGGAGCCCGAGGCGCCGGACTCGCTGCTGAGCTGGGGTCTCCTCTCCAGCCTCTTCGAGGGCAAGGAGTACATGGACACGAGGGTGCTCGAAGGCCACGCCGCGGAGATGCTGAAGGACCCGAAGATCGCGGCCGAATGGGAGGCCGCTCTCAAGGACGAGAAGCTAGCGGCGGACCCGCAGGCACGCTACCAGTGGTGGTTCCGCCGCACCCCCTACGTCGACGAGACCATCGGGCTGCTCCCCTATTATCGGGTGATGACCGCGCCGAAGCTGGCGACGCGGCCTTGGGGGTAGGGAGAAGAGGGAGACCAGCCAGAACGCCCGCGGCTCAGGGCTCCGACGTGACTTCGCCCGCGGAGGAAACAAAGGCGGCCCGAACCAACCATCGATCCAAGCGATCAAGATCGCGGCAGCGCAAGATCTCTTGCCGCTGCACCTCGTTGACGGCGACACCGCGTGCAGTCAAGAGATTGAGAATGCCTTCGGCCTTACCCTCGGCTCTACCCTCCGCTTTGGCCTCGCTCCTCGCCTCAGCTTCCCGCCTCAGGAGCTCCGGGTTGCCCTGAGCGGCCAAACCCTTCACCACCGCGATCTTCGCCGCCGCGGCATCGAGCAGAGCCGCCACGGCCAACGGTGCTACCAAGGAGGGATCCTCGATCAGCGAGTCCACCGCCAAGGGACGCCAGCTCTGACTTTCGGGCGACCACTCGCTGACCCGCCGCTGACCCTTGACCACGATTGAAAAAATCCGCCGCACACCCCGGCGATGCATCCGTACGGCTTTCTCCGTCACGTCGCGCTCTGCCTGCTCAGACACCACTTCGAAGGCGATCTCCTCCAAGTAGCGCGTGCCGGTTGCCGGGTCGATTCCGTCCTTGTAAGTACAGGCGTCGCTGGCGAAGTCCGAATCCTCTTCGATGCGGGTCAGCAGGTCCGCCGCCGTGACGTAGCCGGGAGCCACGTAAGACTGGAGGAGAGAATCAAGAACGCTCTGCTCGGTGGCGTGAGGCGGGTTGGCCGGCATGGTGATCACCCGACGGCCGCCAATGATCTCTTCGCGCGTGACCTCCGGTTCGACGAGGTGGTCGTCGACCCGCGGGAAGGCACTCCGGCCGGGCAGGCGCATAGAGGAGCCTGAGCCCGTACGACCCGGAGCCTTGAGACCATAGCGCGTGTGGTTCTCGTCCATCACGGCATCATAACAAAGAACCGGATCGCCGGTCGAAGGGAGTGCCGGCGCGCTAAAACCCCTCCAGCAAGCTCGTCACCAGGGTCTCCGCGAACTGCTTGGAGGCTTTCTGGATGGCGGGGGTTTCGAGGTCGATGTAGGCGGCCTGGGTGGCTTCGACGGGGTAGTCCTCACGGAAGGTGTAGTTGTCGCTCTTCCAAAGTACCTTGCCTTCCGTCCCCGAGCGCTTGAAGGTGATCTGGGCGGTGATGGAGATCTCGTAGGCGGTGGCCCGGCCGGTGTTGTCGAAGGTCACGGGGGTGACGCCGAAACCGGTCACCGCGCCGGTGATCTCGGCCGTGGCCTCGGTGGGATTGCCCACCACCGCGAAGCGCTGGCGGGTCACCAGCTCCATGGCGATCGCCTGCGTCAGCTCCTGCTCCACCTGCTGCCGCTGGGTGTTGTTCTTGAGCGGCTGGAGGTAGACCGACTTCACGTCGTCGGGGATGTTGCTGCCCTTGCCGACCAGGGCGTAACCGCAGCCGGCGAGCGCAACCAGCGTCAGAAGCAGGGGGATCAGAACGAGTTTTTTCACCGTTCTCACTTTCATGCGGATTTCCGCGTCACCAGGTTGATCAGCCGCCCCGGGACCAGCACGGCCTTGGCCACCTCCCGGCCCGCGAGGAAGTCCTGCACCCGAGGGCTCGCGAGGACGGCGGCGCGCACTTCCTTCTCGTCGGCCGCGGCGTCGACCTCCACCCGGTCGCGGACCTTGCCGTCCACCTGCACCACCAGCTCGATGCGGGCGCGGCGCAGCTTCGCCTCATCGTACTCCGGCCAGGTGGTTTCGAGCAGGCTCTCGGTGTAGCCGCGGCGCTCCCACAGTTCCTCGGTCATGTGGGGAGCCAGCGGATGCAGGAGCTGGAGCAGCGTGTCGAACGTCTCCTCACAGCGCAGCCGCGAGGCCGTCTTCTCCTCCAGGGCCTTGGAGAGGCTGTTGGAGAGCTCCATCAGCGACGCCACGGCGGTGTTGAACGAGAAGCGCTCGAAGCTATGGGTCACCCTTTGAATCGTGGCGTGGCGCTCCCGCTCCAGGTCGGGATCGGCCGGCGCCGTGGGCGGGGCCTCGGGCAGCCGCTCCAGCATGCGCCAAACCCTCTGCAGGAAACGCCAGGCGCCGGAGACGGCCTCGTCGCTCCACTCCGCCTCCTTCTCCGGCGGCCCGATGAAGAGGGTGTAGACGCGCTCGGTGTCCGCCCCCATCTCGTCGATCAGCTCGTCGGGCGAGACGGCGTTGCCCTTCGACTTCGACATCTTCTCGATGCGGCCCGACTTCTCGGAGTAGCGGGTGATCATCCCCTGGTTGAACAGGTTCTGGAACGGCTCCTCGATCCCCACCATCCCGAAGTCGTGCAGCACCTTGCAGATGAAACGGGCGTAGAGCAGGTGCAGAATGGCGTGCTCGATGCCGCCGATGTATTGATCGACGGGCATCCAGCGATTGGCCACCTCGGTGTCGAACATCTTGGTCGCGTCCTTCGCCGCGAGGTAGCGCAGGTAATACCAGGAGCTGTCGACGAAGGTGTCCATGGTGTCGGTCTCGCGCCGCGCCGCGCCCTTGCACTTGGGGCACGTCGCCTCGACGAACGCCTTGGAGCGCGACAGCGGGTTACCCTCCTTGCCGGTGAGCTCGACCTCGTAAGGCAGCTCGACGGGGAGCTGATCGGCTGGTACCGGCTGCATGCCGCACTTGTCGCAGTAGACGACGGGGATGGGCGTGCCCCAGTAGCGCTGGCGGGAGATCAGCCAGTCGCGCAGGCGGTAGACCACCTTGCCCTGGCCCCAGCCCTTCTCCTCCAGCCAGGCGATGAAGCGGCCGATCGTCTCGGGCCCGTCCTTCAGGCCGTCGAACGGCGCCGCGTTACGGATGACGCCCTCGTGCAGGATGGGCTCGGTCAGGCTCGCGGCATCCACCTCGGTACCTTCCGGGTTCTCCGGGTGGTAGACCAGCCGCACGGGGAGACCCTCCTGGCGGGCGAAGACGAGGTCGCGGGCGTCGTGGGCCGGCACGGCCATGATGGCGCCCGAGCCGTACTCCGGGAGTACGTAGTTGGCGAGCCAGAGGGGAATTCTCTCGCCGGTCGCCGGATTGACCGCCACGGCTCCCGTGTCCCTTCCCTCCTTGGGGTTGCCTTCGTCCGAGCGCTGGATGCGGGGAGTGTTGCGCACCGCCTCCGTCCAGGTCTCGATCTCGGCCCGTTGCGGATGCTTGGCAATTAGCCGCGCCGCCATCGGGTGCTCGGGTGCCAGCACCAGGAAGGTGGCGCCGTGCACCGTGTCGGGCCGGGTGGTGAAGACGGTCACCGTTTCGCCCAGGGCGGGGATGGCGAAGCGGATCTCGGCTCCCGCGGAGCGGCCGATCCAGTTGCGCTGCATCACCTTGACCTTCTCGGGCCAGCCTTCCAGGGTGTCGAGGCCGTCGAGCAGGCGGTCGGCGAACTCGGTGATGCGGAAGAACCACTGCTCGAGGTCGCGCTGCACGACCGGCGTGCCGCAGCGCTCGCAGGCGCCGTCGACCACCTGCTCGTTGGCCAGCACGGTCTGGCAGCTCGGGCACCAGTTGACCGGCGCCATCTTCTTGTAGGCCAGCCCCTTCTCCAGCATGCGCAGGAACAGCCACTGGTTCCACCGGTAGTACTCGGGGAAGCAGGAGGCGATCTCCTTCGACCAGTCGTAGAGAATGCCCCAGCGGCGGAACTGCTCCTTCATCACCTTGATGTTGGCGAGCGTCCAGTCGCGCGGATGCACGCCGCGCTGAATGGCGGCGTTCTCGGCCGGCAGGCCGAAGGCGTCCCAGCCCATGGGGTTGAGCGCCCGCTTGCCGTTCATCCGCAGGTAGCGGAAGAGGGCGTCGCCCAGGATGTAGTTGCGCCCGTGGCCGACGTGCAGCCGGTCCCCCGACGGATAGGGGAACATCATCAGCATGTAATATTTGCCATGGCCGTGGCGCAGGTCCACCTCGGCGGTACGCTGCCGCTCCCAGCGGTCCTGCCATTTGCCCTCGACGGCTTTGTGATCGTACGGTGTGCTCATCGCTCCTCGGCTCTCTCTCGCGCGCGAAATCAGGACCCGATCCAGGGGAAATCAAGTCAGGCTGCCCGGAAACGTGTGCTGCTTCAGCAGGCCGTCCAGCAGCCCGTTGACGAAGCGGCCCGACTGCTCGGAGCCGAACTTCTTGGCCAGCTCGATCGCTTCGTCCAGCACCACGAGCTTGGGCGTCTCGTTCTCGTGGAGCATCTCATAGACGGCGAGACGCAGGATGTTGCGGTCCACCGGCGGCATCCGCTCCAGCCGCCAGTTGTCCGCCTGGCCGCGGATCAGGTCGTCGATCTTTTGCAGGTTGTCGGTGGTGCCGCGGACGAGCTCCTGGGCGTACTCGAAGGCCTCCTCGGCCCGCTGGCGCCGCTTGCCGGCGTCGGTCAGCTCCTCGGCCGACGGCTGCCCTCGCCGCTCGCCGGGCTCGGAAGCCTCCCGGGCCAGGTACTCGGTCAGATCGAAGGTGTTGAAGACGTGGGGCAGCGGGCTGCTTCCCAGGTCGCACTGGTACAGCATCTGGACCGCCATCTCGCGCGCCGTGCGCCGCTTGCCGGCGGTCATTGGCGCAGCCGCGTGAAGAGGTCCGCCATCTCCAGCGCCGCGAGCGCCGCCTCCCAGCCCTTGTTGCCCGCCTTGCCCCCCGCCCGCTCCGCCGCCTGCTCAGGAGTGTCGCAGGTCAGCAGGCCATAGCCCACCGGCACGCGATGCCGCTCGGCGACGCCGGCGATGCCGCGAGTCGCCTGGGCGCAGAGGTAGTCGAAGTGCGGAGTCTCGCCGCGGATCACCACGCCGACCGCCACCAGGCCGTCGACTTTGGCGCGGCCATCGCCGCCGCCCGCTGCCGCCAGCTCCTCCAGCGCCTGGGGAATCTCCCAGGCTCCGGGCACTGAAACGAGGTGGATGTCCCCGGCCGCCACCCCGTGCCGCCGCAGACAGTCGACCGCGCCGGCCACCAGCAGGTCGCCGATGCGGGAGTTGAAGCGCGAGGCCACGATACCGAAGCGCCGTCCGGCGCCGGTCAAATCTCCTCGGATGCCACGGGTGTCTTGGATTTCGTTCAAGTCGGAACCTGGCTTTCAGGAGGGGTGAGTATAGGGAGCCGCTCGCCGGGGAGTCAATCAGGCTGGCCAGCGAATTGCAACTCTTGTCTGCCGGAAAGTGGGCGCATAGGCGCGCTTCAGGAGGCACACCATGAAACGTCACGTCATCCGGTTCTCATTCCTGGCCCTCGCCATCGTCCTCTGCGTGGCCATCAAGGCGCCGGCCCAGGTCGCCGGACGCCAGATTCTCTGCCCCGGCGATCCCATTCCCGTCGGGTGGATCAAAGTCGACGAACGCCTGGACGCCACGGCCTGCGACGGCGGCCTGGTCTGGGTGGTCGAGACCTTCATCAACAAGGCTCCGGGCTCGGCCATGGTCGTCTGCGCCGATCAGCCCACGCCCGGCGGCTGGGAAACCCTGGGGGTCGCCAGCTCGAGCGGCCAATGTGGCGGCACGGACACGACCGGCGCCAACATCAAGTCGATCCGGCGGATCGCGTAGGCCGCCTCATAGCGCCCCCCCGGCCGGCCCCAGGTGGATCTCCTCCACCTGCGTCGAAGGGTCGGCCTCCAGGGCGTAGGCGAGCGCTCTCGCCACTTCCTGGGGCCGCACCATGGCGGCGCGGTCCCAGGTGCCGGGAAGATGATCCCAGATCGGCGTATCCGTGGCCCCTGGAAAGAGCGCGGTGACGCGCACTCCCGTCCCTTTCAGCTCCTCGCGCAGCACCTCGACGAGGCCCCGCAGCCCCCACTTGCTGGCGCAGTAGGCGCCCCAGTGCGGAAAGGCGCGGCGGGCGGCCACGGAGAGGAGCGGGAAGATCCAGCCCCGCCCGCGCTCCTTCATCGCCGGCAGCAACGCCCGCAGGAGAAGGAAGACCCCCGTCAGATTGGTGGTGAGGATGTCGTTGAAGTCCTCTGGCGCGATCCGCTCGATCGGGGCCAGGGACGACGTTCCGGCCGCCGGCACCACCACGTCCGCGGCGCCCCAGCGCGCGTGGATCCCGGCGGCGCATCGCTCCATCGCCTCGGCATCGCGCACGTCGCAAGGAAAGACGATGCCGGACTCGCTCGCCCCGGCCAGGGCCAGGGTCTCCTCCAGCGGCTCGCGCCGCCGCCCGATCAAGGCGAGGCCGTAGCCGCGGCGGGCCAGCTCCAGGGCGATCTCGCGCCCCAGGCCGGAGCCGCCTCCACTCACCACCGCGACACGCCCGGGCTCAGTCATCAGGGGAGCATATACTGGGACCGTCCCCGCTCCCGCTTCAGGCGCTCCCGCAAAAGGCGGAGCTCCCGCGGCCGGTAGTCGTCCGCCGGGAACTGCGCCGAGAGCGTGGCGGCCGCCTCCCGGAGCAGGACTTCCGCCTCGGCGTCGCGGCCAAGGTTGGCCAGGCACTCCCCCAGGCTGATCTTGGCCTTGGCGACGTCGGGGCTGTCGGCGGGCAGCTCGTGGCGGCGGATGTCCAGGGCGCGGCGCAGGTAGGGCAATGCCTCGGCATGGCGATTCAGGTCCGAATAGTCCCTGCCGATCTCGCGCAGGGCATAGGCGACGTGGAGATGTTCCGGTCCCTCGGTCTCTTCGAGGATGTCGAGCGACCGCCGCGCCAGCGGGATCGCCTGGTCCGATTCGTGGAGCTCGCGGTGCGCTTCGGCGAGGGCGAGGTACATCTCCGCCACCCCGGGATTGCGCTCCCCCAGGTTCCGGCGGCGGATCGCCAGCGCCTCCTCGTAAAAGGGGATGCCCTTCCGGATCGGATCCGGCAGGTTCAGCCCCACCAGCGCGGAGCCCAGGTTGTTCAGGATGTCCGCCACCTGCCAGTGCGTGGGGCCGAGCTGGCGGCGGGCGATCTGCAGCGCCTCGCGATAGATCACCTCGGCTTCCTTGAACCGCCCCAGGCGCTGCTCGGCGAGACCGAGAGCGTTGAGAGTGAGGACGACGTCGGGGTGCTCGTGACCGAGGATCCGCCGCTGGGCCGCCAGGGATTGCCCCAGCAGGGTGTCCGCGTCCTGGTACTTGCCGGCGTCGGTGAGGATTTCGGCCAGCGTCGCCTGATCGCGGTAGAGCTGGGGAGCGTCGTTGCCCAGGGCGCGGCGCTCGACGTCGAGACCCTGGCGGTAGAGCTGCTCGGCCGCCTCCAGATCGCTGAGATTTCTTTTTCTTCTCCCCAGACCGAGGAGGCTGGCGGCGACGGCGGGCCCCACCTGCCCTTCCCTTTCGTGGGCGATGGAGAGCGCCTCCCAATGGAGCTTCTCGGCGTCGGCGTATCTCACCTGTCCGGCGACCACGTCCCCGAGCTCGTTCAGGATCTTCGCCACCGCCAGATCGCGTTCGCCCAGCCGGCGGCGTTCGAGAGCCAGGGCCTGGCGCAGCAGAGCCTCGGCGGCCGGGAGCTCGGAGCGCTGCCGCTTGAGCAGGCCCAGGTGCTCCAGGCTCACGGCCACCGGCAGGGACTCCGCGCCGAACGTCCCGCGCCGTAGCTCCAGAGCGCGCTCCAGCAGCGGCTGCGCCCGATCGTAGTGTCCCAGCCCGAGAGCGACCTCGCCGATCGAGTCCATCAGCTCGGCCTGGACGTCCGGCTGGCGGGTCAGCTCCCGCGCCACGCGGCCGGCCGCCTCGTCCAGGATCTCCTCCTGGGTCCGCCGCGCGCCGCGTGCATACGGATCGGCCTGCTTGAAGGTATCCACCAGGAACGACAGGGTGTGGCGGGCTTTGTCCCGCTCGATGGCCACCTGCCGCTTCTGGACGGCGAAGCTCACCAGCAGGCCGAGGCCGAGCAATACCGCCAGCGCCGCCGTCCGGTTGCGGCGCACCAGCCTCCCCGCCATGTAGAGCGGGGTGTTGGGCCGCGCCGACACGGGCCGGTGGGCGAGATGGTTGCCGAGGTCCTGGGAGAGCTGGGACGCCGCGGCGTAGCGGCCCTGGGGGTCCTTGCGCAGGGCACGCAGGAGGATCTGATCCAGGTCCCCCCGCAGCTGGCGGGCGAGGGCCCGGGGGCTCGCGCAGCGGGCGACGGCGGCGAGCTCGGACGGGGCTTCGCTCGGCAGCTCCGGCTCCTGGCTGGCGATGGCGCCGGCCACATCGCGGTCGAGCCCGCTCGCCAGCCGGTAGGGGAGGCGGCCGGTCAGCAGCTCATAGAGCAGCACGCCCAGCGAGTAGACGTCGCTCGCCGTGGTGATCGCCTCCCCTTGGATCTGCTCCGGGCTGGCGTAGAGGGGAGTCATGATGCGATCCTCGTCGCCCTCGCCCTCCCCCGGCCCCAGCCGCTTGGCGATGCCGAAGTCGAGGAGCTTCGGCTCCCCTTCCGCCGTCACCAGGATGTTGCCCGGCTTCAGGTCGCGGTGAACCAGCAGGTTCTGGTGGGCGTACTGCACCGCGGCGCAGATGCGCCGGAAGAGCTTGAGCCGCTGGTCGACCGTGAGCCGGTGCCCGTCGCAATACTGGTCGACGGGAAGCCCCTCGACCAGCTCCATCACGAGGTACGGGCGACCTTCCGCCGTGGTGCCGCCGTCGTAGAGGCGGGCGATGTTGGGATGCTCCAGACGGGCGAGGATCTGCCGCTCGGCCAGGAATCTGAGGCGGGCTTCCGGGGTGTCGAGTCCCCAGCGCAAAACCTTCACCGCCACCAGCCGGTCGTACTGATCGTCGTCGCGGCGCGCCAGGTAGACCGTGCCCATGCCGCCGCTGCCTATGCGGCGCAGCAGCCGGTAGGGGCCCACCCGGCCCCCGTCGCCTCCCGGCGGCACCAGCCCCAGAAGCTCTCCCGCGGGACGCTCGAGGAAGGCGCCGATACGCTGGTCGGCGGCGAGGAGCTGCTCCACCTCCTGCTGGAGCTCGCGGTCGCCGGCACAGGCCGCGTCGAGCGCCTCCGGCCGCTCGACCGTGGGCCGCTCCAGCACGGCGGCGAACACCTTGTCCACCTCGCTCCAGCGGACGGCGTTCATCAGACGCACCCCTCCGTGGGCTGGAGCTGGCCGTAGAGCCAGGCCTTGGCCCGGCGCCACTCCCGCCCGACCGTCTCGGCCGAGACGCCGAGCTGCTCGGCGGTCTCGTCCAGCGACAGGCCGGCAAAGAACCGCAGCTCCACGACCGCCGCCTTGCGTGGATCGAGCGCCTCCAGATTCGTCAGCGCCTCGTCGAGGGCCACCAGATCCGGCGCCCGTTCGAGCGCGAGGTCCGCCGCCTCGGCGAGGGTTACCTTCTCCATGCCCCCACCCCGCTTGGCGCGGTTGCGATGGCGGGCATGGTCCACCAGGATGCGGCGGATGAGATGGGCGGCGAAGGCGAAGAAGTGGGCCCGGCTCGGCCACTCGAAACCCACCTGCCCGCGCAGGCGAAGGTAGGCCTCGTGCACCACCGCCGTGGCCTGGAGCGTATGACCGCCCCTCTCCTGGCGAAGCTGGCGGGACGCGATCTGGCGGAGCTCGTCGTAGACCAGGGGGAGAACACGCATCGCCGCCTCCTGGTCGCCGTCGCTCCAGGTTTGAAGCAGCTTCGTGATGGTTCCGTCGGTCATAGGCTAAGACCTTCCTCCCATCAGGTGCTCTCCGTGGGCGGAAAGGGAGCCCAACGAGTGCGCCGGGAACGCTCCATAACCCCTCACCCAGCTCCTCAGCCGTCCGCTGAATTTATGCTAACTCAGCATGAAGCAATCATGCAATGCCCCCTGTAAGGGAGGCCTATTCGAGATCCGTACCAGGGCACCCGCCCTCCGCGTGGCAGAGGCCCGCGTCTTAAAGAGATGACAAAAACGGGGATTCCATGTCTGGGTATACGGACACCGGGGCCAACCAGTCCAGGCCCGCCTGCCCTTGAATGGCTTCCGACTTGGTAAGTGATTATCAGTCGCTCCAATTATGCATATCCATGATTGTCAGCCGAAAATTCCTCTTGACAAGCGCTTCTCATTCGATGATCATGCAGCTGTCGCTGCAAGAACAGTCACGATCATGGGTGGTTCAAGAGAAATCTGGTTTCCCTACCGCTTCCGGTAGGGGATTGACGAGCCTCGAAGGCTCAAAAGGAGAAGGACGATGTCGACGAGAGAAACGACGAACGCGGGAGTGCTGGGCAACCTGCAGCAGCTCTTTGAGAGGATGGGTGCCAACCGCAAGGATCTCCCCCAAGTGGAGATCTCACTGACCAAGCTCGGGACGGTGCTCTCCCGGGTGACCGAGTTGTTCAGCCAACAGAGCGCCATGACGGCCGGCAAGCAGGCGGCGTCGAAGGAGCTCAAGACCCTTCTCACCGAGGGTCAGCGGCTGGGCAACGTCCTGCGTGCCTCGGTCAAGGAGCACTACGGCATCCGCTCGGAGAAGCTCGCCGAGTTCGGACTGCAGCCGTTCCGCGGCCGGGTCCGCGCGGTCAAGGCGCCCACCCTCGATCCGGCGCCCCACCCCACCTCCGGCTAGTACCTCAAAGTTGGATTCCGCTTCGGGGGCGTGCTTCGGCACGCCCCCTTTTTTTGTCGCCGCGAGCTTTCCCGGCCCCGCCGCCGATCGATCCCACGGCCCGCCGTATCCATACATCGTCTTGCCGATGCGTACGTCGACCCGCCGGATCGATATGGCGAGCCCCCGCATCCATACGGCGAGGCGTCGTATCGAGACCTCGGTCCGCCGGATCGATACGGCGAGCGACCGTATCCTTGCGACGGCTCGCCGTATCGATACGAGGGTCCGCCGATGCTTACGGCGGGCCGCCGTACCGATCCATCGGCCCACCGATGCTCACGACGAGGCGCCGTATCCATCCGGCGAGCCGCCATACCGATACGGTGGGCCGCCGATGCCTAAGACGAGATGACGTATCGATCCGGCGAGGCGCCAGATCCATACGACGGCCCACCCTATCCTTCTGGCGAGCCACCGTATCGTTCCATCGGCCCGCCGATGCTTACGGCGAGACGCCGTATCCTGACGACGAGCCGCCGTATCGATCCCGCGGTCCGCCGATCGATACGGCGCGACGCCGTATGGAGACATCGGTCCGCCGTATCCATATGGCGATCTGCCGATCGCTACGGCGTGACGTTGGATCGAGACATTTCGCCAGCGTATCGATATGGCGGCCGAGCAATGAGTCTGCGAGCTCTACCCTGGAGTATCCTCTGGCGCCATGACGGTAACAAGCTCAATCTTGGTGGCGTCGCTAGAATATTGAACGTGCACTGATCGAGACGGAAAGGAGAATCGATCCCAAGGGGGTGTAATCCCCAAGAGTCCCTTCCCCAGGGCTCCCGACTTGGAGGGATTGCCCAGCAGAGAGCGAATTTCTTCCCTGCTGGCATCGGGGTTCATGCCCAATGGGAGGTCATGCGAGTAAGCGGAGAACGGAGGCTCCGGTATCAGATAAAGGTGAATGGCGGCCACTCGACCGCTATCTCTGACCAAAAGCGAGAAACCATTCTTCTCGAAAGAGATGTATGTATCCTCGCTAATGCTTGAAACAATCGGCGCTTCTTTGAAGGCAGAGGCCAGCGCATCCAACTGCGCCTGGCTAGCCTCGGTGCCCAAAAGATCCAGGACTTTTTCGATCATGAAGGGGGCCTTTTCAAGTCTTTCTCTGTATAGAGACCGTCATTTATATTTGCCTTGTGAAGCTTATCGCCTGCCTCCTTGGCCGCCGCTGGGTCTACTCCTTTGTTCGTTGCATTCTTAACCATTGCATCTACATCTCTTTTTGCCGCCCCTGCGGGATCTTTGGCGTCCTTCGCGATCTGCTCTTTGGTGTTCCTGCCTTTATATGTTGGGCTCTCGCTATGAATTGAATCTCTCACAGTAACAGCATTCGCTTTATTCTGAAGCGCCGTTTCTTCCTGACGCGTAAGGCTTCTACCAAGGCGTGCTTCCTCTGCCGATTTTAGCGATGCGAACGAAGGGATGTGATCATGTTGCAAGCCGTCTCCGACCTTGTCGCCCTTCTTCAATTCCCCGTACCGGCCTGTGTTCAGCTCCTTCGCCTCTGCTTTCGTCTTGACAGGGGCCGCCTCCGGGGCCTTCGCAGGCGGTGGTTTCGCTCCCGCTTCGGCTTCGGGGGTCAATTTACTCTTGTTGGTACCAACGCCAGCGGCATCCTCGCGAATGACCGTCGCCGCCCCTTTTCCGGTTACCTTTGCAGCAACTCTATCCAAAGCGGCAATTGTTGGAGACTCGGCGAACGAGCTGGCAGGTATCACTGCAGTTCCTAGATCAACAAATGCAAAGGCTTCCTCCCCAATGGCTTCACTCCTCAGCTTCGCTTTCTCCAAGCCATCGTTTGTGATCGTTGCATCCGCTAGTTTTTGTGCTGCAACTTCCGATCTCTTGGTAACTCTGTAGGGAATGTTGACTATAGCGGACCCCAGATCCTCAATCCCTGTTGCAGGAGCAACGAGTAACGCCAGGCCACCTGCCACGATCCGCTCGGTCACGCTGTTGCTGGGGTCTGTTGCAGCCTGGTACGCGGCCTCGAAATTCTGCCTGAGAGCACCCTCGACATGCAGCTTCTCGGCATCGGTGGCGGCACTGCCATCGAGGTCGACATACACAGTCGGGTTGGCGTAAGCGTATAGATAGCGGTGCAAACTTGGAGGGTTGTTCGCGTCTCCGGCTGCTTGATCCTCGCTTAAGAATACCCCCAGCTCCGGGTCGTAGTACCGAGCCTTGAAGTAATAGAGGCTGGTCGCGGAGTCTCGCTGGTGGCCAGTGAAGCCAAAGATGTTGAAGCTGGCGCCCGCGGTAGCACGATAGTTGCCCCAGGCATCGTACTTATAGCGCGCGGCCAGCGAGCCGTCCGGCTTCAGCAGGTTGGTGACCGAGTGCAGGCCGTCAAAAAGGTAGAACTGCCGCCCCTCCGTCACGTGAGTCATGGAAAGCAGGACGTCCGAACCGTAATCGTATTTGGCGATCGTGTTCCCCGCGTCGTCCGTCTGCACCAGAACGCTATCGTCGTCAAACACGTAACGGAAGATGCCTTCGGCGCCCGCCTTACGGACGCGGTAGCCCTGGTAGTCATAGGCATACGCCTCGAGCAGGGTGCCGTCCCGGCGGACCTCGATCAGCTTGTCGCGCACGTCGAAGTGGAATTCGGTCCTCACTCCTCCTTGGGTGCGGACGGTCTGGTTGCCGTTGGCGTCGAACTCGAAATTGGTGCTCGCGGATGGATTGGCGGCATCGCTAGCCGAAGAGAGCCGGTTGCGCTCGTCATAGTGGAACGTCTTGGACGAGAGAGTGCCATCGCCTGGCACCGCCTTGATGACCTCGGTAAGGCGGTTGCCCACTCCGTCGTAGGTGTAGTCGACCTTTTTGTCCGGATAGGTGACTTTCAGGAGCCGGTCCGCGTCATCGAAGGCGTAGGTGGTGGTCTCCGGGGCACCGCCGTTGGTTTCGATCTGCTGAATGCGGTTGCCGTTGAGGTCGAAGGTGTACGCGAACCGGGAGACCGGCGCATTGTTCTGCGAGTTTTCAAGGAGCTGCAGACGGCCGGCCTGATCGTAGGTATGGTCCGCCTGCCCGCCGCTCGGGTACTTGACCCGCTTCAAACGGCTGTCGCGGAAGTAAGTGTACTCCGTCGGGCCGGTGGCGGGAACAGTGATCGCCGCCAAGCGGTTCAGGTCGTCGTAGGCGTAAAGCGTGGTCTTCTGATCGGGGTCGGTCAGGGTCTTGCGGTTGCCGTTGGCGTCGTAGGTGTAGCTGAGCTTCTCGCCTTTAGGGTCGGTGACGGATTCCAGCCGGTCGAAGTCGTCGTAAGTTTTGATCGTGACGCGCGTTCCCGTGGGCCCGCTGTACTGCTCGGTAAGGGTTTTCGGATTGCCATTGCCGTCATGGACGGTGACGATGGACTGCAAGAAATCCGTCCCCGGCTCAGCCGGTGCAGGATAGAGACGCCGGGTTTCTCGATTCAATGGATCGTGATCGAACGTGAGGATCTGTCCCTTCGGGTCTTGCAAGCGAACCTGATTGCCGTTCCCGTCGTAGCCGAACTCCCAACGGGCACCGCCAGGCTCCACCTTCGCCGTCAGGCGGTTGCGCTCGTCATACTCTAAGGTGGTGGCGTGAAGATTTGCGTCCGTCTGCGCGGTGCGGTTGCCGTTGCCGTTATAGGCGTAGGTCTCGGAATTGCTCAGCGAATTGGTGACTGAGATCAGCCGGTTGGCCCTGTCATAGGTGAAGGTCCAGCTCTTCTGGCTCGGCCTCGTCTGCTTGGTGCGGTTGCCGTTGCCGTCGTATTCGTAGCGCGTGATCTCGTGGGCCCCGTTGGTTTCCGTCATGGGGCGCTGCCGCAGGTCGTGCTCATAGGTGGAGGTCCGACCCTCGGGGTCCAGCATCGAAGACCGGTCGCCCATGTCGTCGAACTGGTAGTGGGTGACGGCGGCCAGCGGACGGTTCTCCGCCGTCAGCAGGTTGCGCTCGTCATATTCATAGGTCGTGGTGTGCTGGTTGGCGTCGGTGTCGGCGGTCTTGTTGCCGGCGCCGTCGTACGCCATCGTCCGCAGTTGGACGCCGGCGCGCGCCACGCGGATCAACCGGCTCTCGGCGTCGTAACTGTTCTCGCTGACGATGCCACGGCGATCCGTCTCGGTGAGCTTGTTGGCCAGAGCGTCATAGGTGTAGCTGACGGACGTCCCCAGGGACGCTGGGTCCATCGCCTTCACCAACCGGTTGAGATCGTCGTAATCGAAGCTGGTGACATTTCCGCGGCGGTCGGTTTCGGTCTTCTTGTTGCCAGCCAGATCGTAGGTCGCCGTCAAAGTGGTATTGCCGGGAGCCGGGTCGTCCGTTTCGATCAGCCGATTCAGACGGTCGTAGCGGAAGACGGTGGTGTTGTGGCGCGGGTCTGTCGTGGAGAGTTTGTTGTCCGCCGCGTCCCAGGTCATGGTGACCGTGCGGTTTTCCGGGAGGTCCTGCTGGACCAGGCGATCCAAAGCGTCAAAGTGATTGACGGTGTCATTGCCCCGGGCGTCGGTCTCCCGGAGGCGATTCCCCCGGGCATCGTAGGTATACGCCATCAGGACGCCGAGACGATCGGTGGTCTCGATGGGGCGGTTCAGGGCGTCATAGCGACGCTGAACGATATTGCCGTTGGGCAGAGTCTCCTGGAGGCGGTTGCCCACCGCGTCGTACGCATATTGGGTGACCAGTTGCCGGTTCGGCGTGGTCACACGGTTCAGGAACACCGTGCTGCGAAGCATGCGGTTGCGGGCGTCGTACTCGAAGCTCGTGGCGTCGAGGCGGGGATCGACCGCCTGCGTCTTGTTGCCCACGGCATCGTACTCGAAGACCCAACTGGCGCCGGTGGCATCCGTCTTCTTCCGCAACCGGTTCAGGGGGTCGTACTCGTTGCGTCGAATCTGACTGGCCGGCTCGTTGAGGCGCCGCTCTTCCACGACGTTGCTGTTGCCGTCGTACAAAGCCTGGGTCGTCTTGGCCTTACCCTGCTTCCATTCGGGCTCGGTCGTCTCGATCAGGCGGTTGAGCTCGTCGTAGCGATAATGCGTGATCCGGCCGAGAGGATCTTCCTCCTGGACCTTGTTCTCGCCATCGTAGCTCGTCTTCGTAACGGCCGTGCCGCCCTCGAAGGTCCGAGTCGTCTGAGTGCGGCGATTCAATCCGTCGTAGACGTGCTCGGAGACTCGGGGGGCAAAGCCGCCGCCCGAATCTCGCAGAGTGTCCTTGAGAGTGTTGCCGACCCCGTCATATTCATATTCGGTGACCCTGCCCAATGGCTCGGTGCGGCGCAGGAGGCGGCCGGCATCGGTATAGTCGAAGGTCGTGTCCTGCCGTGGAGTTGCGGCATCGCCAAACGTGCTCTCGAGGATCTTGTTGCCCGCCGGGTCGTACTGAAAGACTTTGATACCACCCGCGCCATTCTCCACTTGAACGGGGCGGCCATCGCGGTCGGACGTGGTGACGGCGATGTGGCCGTTGACATCGGTGGCGGTGACCGTGCGAGCCACATCGTCATGGCTCATGGTCTCGGCAGGGGGCACGCTCTCGCCATCAGCCTTGGGAAGCGTACGGCGAACCACGCGGCCGAGCGCGTCGTAATCGATCAAGGTTGCACGGCCCAAAGCATCGACCTGGCGAACGGCCTGACTGCGCACGTCGTAACTGATCTGCGTGACGTTTCTCAGGGCGTCGGTGATCTGGGAAAGGTTGCCATAGGCGTCGTAGGCGAAATTGGCGGTGTTCCCCCGAGCGTCCGTGGCGGTGGCGAGGTCGCCGTTGGCGAGAAACGTGTGAGCAACCGTGAGAGTCGTGCTGGCGCCGTCGACGTCGCGAACCGTCACTTTTCGCGTCAACAGATTGCCGTGCGAGTCGTACGCGAAGCGCGTGACGACGCCATTGCGGTCCTTGCGGGTCTCGATCCGATCCTTGATGTAGTAAGGCGGGTCGAAGGCCGCCGGTGGCCGGTAGGTCATCTCGACGGAAAGAGGATTCGAGCCTCCAGCGATAGCCGGAACACTCTCCGTGAGAACGTTGCCGTCGGCATCGTAGGTGTAGGTCGTCTTGACCCCGTTGGCATCCGTACGGCTCGTCAGCAGCACGTCGTCCGGCGACCACTCGGAGGTGGTGACGTGATGCTCAGGATCTTCCTGCGTCAGCGGGCTGCCGTAGCGATTGAGCGTGTAGGTCGTGACCTTGTCCCGCGGATCGGTGACCATCACGGTCATCGTGGCCGTGGACGGATTGCCCAGGGAGGGATCGAACTCGAAACGGGTCTGGCCCCCCTCGGGATCGGTGATCTTGGAGACGTAGGTGCGTTTGACCTGGATGTCGCCCTGCAGGCCCACGGCGGCGAAGCCGATCTCGTCGGTCGTGGTGGCGCCGCTCAGCTCGTCGTGGGCGGCGAGGAGCACGTGACGGTCCTCGACGCGATGCGTGGGCGGCACCGCGTAGTCGTAGCGCTCGGCGCGGCTGGGCGAGGCGCCGGCGGCGGCACCTGGATGGGGCTCCCGCGCCACCCGTGAAAGGTTGCCGAAGATGTCGTACGTGAATGTCTCGACGATGCCGCCCGGAGCCTCCACCGAGGTCAGGACCTGGCCCTTCCAGAAGGTGAAAGCCGCCAGTTGATAGTGGAAGCGCAGAGTGCGGCCGGCGGCGTCGCGCACGGCGGCGACGCGTGGCTCCTTGTCAGAGCCCGCGTCGGCCGCGGTCTCGTACTCGAGCGTCGTGCGGTTGCCGTTGGGGTCCTCGATCCAGCTCAGGTGCCAGGCGCCGTTGCCGAAGGTGCCATAATGGAAATGGTTTCCACTCTTGCTGTAGAACTCGAAGCTGTGGTTGGCGGTGGTGGCGATCAGCGTGCCGTGGTACCCCCGCAGCGGGCGTAGCGCGCCGTGGCCGTCGTCGACGAAACGCATGCCGGAGCCTTCGCCGCCCATGACGATGACGTCGCCGCACGGGGTGACGATCACCCGCGAGTTGTAGTTGTGATCCCAGCCCACGCCGAGAGTGCCCGGCTCGTTGCCGTTGTTGCTGGAGTAGCTGCGATGGAACTCCAGCGACACGCCGCGACCGGGGAGAGAGAAATCGTCCCGCGAGACCGTCAAGTTACCGTCGAAGAGGTCGACCCCCTTGACCAGCACGTGCCCCACGGGCAGCGAGTCGTGCGTGGTGTAATGAGACTCGATCGTTCCCCCGACCTTCTCCTCGTGACCGTCGCCGGCAGCCACTCCCACCAGCTCGTAGTGATACGTGGCGGGTATCAGGACGAAATCGGCGGGAACGCCGCCCAGGCTGACGGTGTAGCTGTGATCGCCCTCCGCCAGGCGCAGGTGATCGATCAGGGTGATCGGCGCGTCCAGCACCTGCGAGCCGTCGGTGTTGAGACCGCTCACCTGGCGCGCGGTGAGCGTGACGTCGGCCGCCTGGTTGAGGCTGAACTGGAAGACGTCGGGTTTGGAGCAGGAGCGCTGGTTCGCGAGATCCACGTCCTGGGTGAGCGAGACCTGGCTCTTGTAGCTGCGGAAAATGCCCTGGAAAAGGGCGAGGTCCGTGAGGTCCGACTTCACCTCGGCGGCCGTGCCACGGTTCAGGATGAGCTGCGCCTGGTGGTGCTTTTCGGTCTGGAAATGGAAGCCGCGCTGAATGGAGGCCGAGCCCAGGCCCGAGCGGCTGGTGCCGACGGCCGTGCCCAGGGCCTCGCCGTCCGCGGAGAGATCCATCTCGGTGATCAGGCTGCGGTACTCCGGCGGATCGACGCGGTAGGTGATCTCGGTCGGCGCCGCGAGCTGGCCGCCGTCGGTGAGCACGAGCGGCGTGGGATTCACCCCGGTGATCTCGAGGTTCAAGCCCCAGACATCGGTGAGGTGACTGGAGAAGGTGAGGCCAAAGCCGGGCCGGGGCTGCTCGTGCAGTGTCACCTGGCCGGTGTCGGGATCGAGGACCCGCGCGATGACCTTGATATCCTTGACTTCCCCTTTGACCTCGTTGACCGCCGGGGACGGTCCCGTGGTGACGTAGGTCTGGTAATAGCCCGGCGCCGGCGTGGTCTCGGTGGCGGCCGCCGTGGGCGTGAAGGCCGCGGGGGTCGCGCTGCCGCCGTTGGTCACCGTGTAGGTGAGCTCACCGCTCGACGAGACCCATTTTCCCTGGGGAAAGTACTGCCAGTAGAACTTGCCGTCGGGGCGGGTGCGGACCACGGCCTCGGAGTCCCAGTAGAAGAGCTGGGAGACCACCGGCTCCTCGTACCGCTGCCCTGCCCGCGCGGCCTGGAAGTTCCGCCCGTCGCCGTCGACCAGGCTGAGCGTACTGATCTTGTAGTCCTCGAGCTCGGTGCAATCCAGATCGTTGATCTGGGTAAACAGCGTCGAGTAGAAGAAGCTGAGCGGCGTGAGACCGCTCGAGTTGACGTTCACCCGATACCCGGACACCACGCTGTTGCCGAGGATGACGCCGCCGAAAACCCCGGCGTCGTCGGTCGGCGCCGAGAACGAGGGGCCGCCGCACGTCCCCAGGATGGGAATCTGGGGGCACCCCGCGCGGTCGCGCCCGTTGAAGACCGCGGCGTTCCGCGGGCTGGGAGGAGGATTGGGACAGCCCGGGCCGTTGACCATGGCGCCGACCGCGAAGGTGACGAACTGGTTGGCGATGGGATTGCCGTAGGAGTCCTCGACCGCGGCGTGGATCAGGTCGGTGAAGATTCCCGCATGGCCGAGACCCGTGAAGTCGGTGCGGTCGGTGTCCGTGCGGCGCAGCTTGGCCGGCGGCCCCGGGAAGGCGATGGCGGTGAACGGGCTGTCGATCGACAGCGAGCCGCCATGCGTCGCCACCTCGGCCTCGATCAGATGCACCAGTCCCCGGGTGGCGAACTCGTCGCCCGGGTTCCGCAGGGTGTAGACGGGATTGTCCACGGTGTGGGTGCCGAGCTTGAGCGTCACCTCGGCCTGGCCGAACTCGTCGGTCAGGACGGTGACCTGCGACTGCTCCCGCCCTTCCTTGTCCACCAGCTTGCCGCCGCCCTCCGTGGAGGTGAAGAAGACGGACGCCCCTTTGACGGGCCGGCCCTGGCCGTCGCGCACCACGACGGCGAGCTGCTGCGGCAGCGGCTTGCCGGCCTCGCCCGTCTGCTCGTCGCTGCCGGGAACCTTGACGAGGCTCGCGCCCGCCAGGCCATCCGCGTCGGGCTCATCCGAGTAGGGTCCCGCCAGGGCGTCGTGCAGGAAATCGAGGACCCAGCCATCCACCGGCTCGGTGGTGGCGCCGCCCGCGAGACCGCCGGCCAGGAAGTAGCCGGCGGAACCGGTGCGCGGGTCCTCGACCCGCCAGACGGCCCCATGCCAGGCGTTCAGGGCGACGGGGTTGCGCGGCACGTCGATGCTCATGCCTAGCCGCGCCCAGTTGGCGATGTCGTCGCGCACCGCCTGGGGGTGAGCCAGGGTTGGCACCACGGTATCGGCGTTCTGGGCGGTGACCGTCACCACCTCGGCGCCGGCCTTGCGGGCGATGCCCAGCCCCTTGTCGGCCGAGAGGGAGTCGACCAGGAAGTCCACCTCGAAAATCTTGTGCTCCAGCGCCGAGCCCTCCAGGGCGGAGAGGCGCAGGAAGTCCTTGGGCGCCGCCGCGTCGCCGGTGCGGGCGAACGGCTCGGCGGTGCGCAGGGCGGCGTCGAGCGTGGCGCCCTGCCAGGTCAGATCCACCGGCAGGCCGAGGACGCTTTCGACCACCACCTCGTCGGTGACCACGGCGAGCGACGGCAGCGGGCGGACGACGGAGACGGCGAGCAGGCCGCCGAGCTCCCGCTCGGCCGCGTCCCAGCGCTCGGTGTAGCCCAGGGCTTCCTGGGAGAGGATGGCCGCCGCCAGCTGCTCGGTATCGTTGGCGACCTCGCCCTGACCCGGCTTCCTGGCGGCGCGCTGCGCGCCCACGGCCACGGCCTGGTAGGCGCCGATCACCACCGTCTCCCCCACGGTCTCGCTGCCGAAGGGACCGGAGAGGTTCATCTCGAAACGGCCGGTGGCGCCCAGCGGCACCGAGCCCGTGCCCTGGGCCCGCACCTGGCCATCCACCTTGATCTGCGCCCGCACGCGCACCAGATAGACGGGCACGGAGTCGAGCCCGCCGAAGGCGTTCACGGCCCGTTGATCGTCGACCGTGGCCGGCAGATAGGAGAGGGTCACCCGGCGGCCCGCCACACCGGAGAGCGGGAGGGTCGCGTCGAGCACCGCCGGATCGGTCTCGGCCGGGCCGGAGCGGACGACGAAGCGGATGCGGTGCTGGAGGGCCGGGGCGAGGGCCGGCTGCTCGGCCGTCACCGCCATCACCTTCACGGCGAGCGAGCCGGGGAGGATGCCCAGCGTCTCGGCGCGCACGGCGCGCGAGCCCAGCTCCTGGGTGTAGGCGGCGTCGGCGGACTGCAGATGGAGGTAGGTCAGGACCTGCCGGCGAATCGCCTCCAGCGGTTCCTCGGGCTGCGGCGCCCCGAGGTACCCGGTGACCGCGGCGCCGACGTCGAGCCCCATGCGGCGCAGGACGCCCGTGGGCGCGGTCTCCGTGATCGCCTTGATGGCCGGAGCGAGCGGCAGCCAGGTGCGGCCTGAAAAATCCACCACGGCGCCGCGGTAGTTGGTGTAGGGCACCTGCACGGCGACCCAGGTGTGCTCCAGATCGACGAAGGCCACCCGGCCGCCGCTGACCACCGGGCGGTTGGCGATGCCCGCCCGCGCCAGGGCCGTGGGCACCTGGGCCGCCGGCACGCCGAGGCTGGTGGCAAGGGTCTCGACCGGCAGCTCGATGACGCCCTGGACGTAGCGGGCCGGCAGGGAGGAGGCCCGCAGCAGGGCGATGAGCAGGCTCGCCTGATCGACGTCGTTGCCGCCGCCCTGGTGCAGGGTCTCGACGGCCCCCTTCATGGAGCCGGCGTACCACTCGGTGGCGATGCCGTTGTGCACCAGCTCGAAGAGCTTGACGGGATCGAAGGCCAGCTCCCGGGCCTTGGCCACGATCTCGGCGTCGAGCGGCGCCTCGGCGGTGCCCGTCAGATCGGCCGGCGTGGCCGCCGTCTCCAGCGGGTTCAGGTAGCTGGGCTGGATGGCGGGAGCCGATACCGGCGCCCGGGCCGCGAGCTGGAGGGGACGATAGGGCAAGGCATTGGCGCCCAGGATGCGCACCGGCGCCTGCCGCCGCGCCGCCTCGTCCAGGGCCGCCGCCACGCCGGGCAGGACGCGGGCGAGCTGCGACTCCGCCCCCGCGGCGACGCGCCGCTTCTCCCGCGCCGCGCGGCGGGCTTCGGCGAGCGGCTCGGCCAGCGGCTTGAGGATGGCGTCGCTCGCCTGGCCATAGGCGCGCTCAGCCGCGTCGAGCCGCGCCAGGACGGCCGGCCCCGCGCCCGCCGCCACAAGCCGGGCCCGCGCCGCCGCGAAGCGGTCGCGGAAGGCGAGGTCGGCGGCGCGCGCGCCGTCCCAGGCGGCCAGCAGCTCGCCACGATCCTCCCGGCTGCCCGCCGCCTTGAGGCCGGGCCGTCCCGTCTCCCCTTCCACCGCCCGGTGCAGCCGGCCCAGCGCCGCCCCGAGGTCGGCCGTCAGGTGGCTGTGGGGAGGCGGGACACGCCGCGACCCCGGGACTTTGGCCTTCCCCGCGGCCGCCGAGGAAGCCGTCGTCAAGCCCAGGGCGAGGGCGCCGCAGCACAGCAGAAGGCGGAGTCGGGAGCTAGTCATCGTCACAAGCGTTGTCCTCGTTGTAGTGCTCGAGCCGGTCCTTGATGGTGTTGGCTTGAGTCTTGGAGCTGCCCTTCGGGTTGCTGCCCGGGGGGAAGAGGGCCAGGAAGGCGTCCGCGTCGTCGACCGACGGCAGGATCGAAGGCGCGGAGCCCACCAGCAGGTTGAGCTTGGTGGCGATGAGCTGGCGGGCCAGGTGCGTGGCGCCGTCCGGCCCGCTGTAGGAGAGGATGGCCAGCAGCTCGGTGGCAATGTAGCGCCGCCCGCCGAGGACCAGCGACGAGGCCGGCCACACCGTGGGGTGCGTCTTCCAGTAGCCCGGCCCCTTGGCGCAGTAGTCGTCGTTGACGATCAGGCCCTGGCCGCGGGCATCGCCCAGCACCGCCTCGGCCGCCGGCGTGGCCTGGGAGAGATCGAGGTAGAACGTCTCGTGCGGCTCGTCGACGGCGTCGCCCACGACCGGCACCGCGACCGTACGGCTCACCGTCCCGGCCGGGAAGCTCAGGGTGCCGGAGACCGCCTGGTAGTCGCTCCCCGCGAGCGCCGTGCCGTCGGCCGTGGCGTAGTGGACCGTGACGTCGTGGTAGTACGGGCACGACAGGGTGACGGTGAAATTCGCGTTGGTGGTGCCCGAGGCCGCCTCGTAGACCGTGGTGTCGCCGGCGGTGAGCACCGGCGCCCGCAGCGAGGTGAGCGACAGGCTGTCGAAGTAGCCGTCGGCGGCCAGGCCCGCGAACCGGGTCGCCAGCAGGCGAACGCGGACGAAGCGGGTGCCGGCCGGCGCCGGCCGTGCGCTCGTCACCTGCCGCCACGCCGTGGTGCTGGTGAGGTCGCCGGAGTCGAAGGCGTCGAGCACCACGGTGTTGGCGGCGTTGCGGTACTCCACCACGATGCGGGCCGTGTCGGAGGGCGTCTCGGCGCGGGTGCGCACCCAGCCGGCGAAGCCGAACGACTGGCCGCCGGCATCGATCGGCTGCGCCCAGGCCGCCACCGGCACGTCCTGGTAGAGCTCGGCGAACAGCGGTGACACCCCCGGGGCAAAGTAGGCGCCGCCTTCGAGCGGCGCGGGATCGGCCGTCCGCTGCTGCCAGGGCAGACTGCCGAAAGCCACATTCCAGCCGGGGAAGACGAGCGCTCCCACGAGGAACGGCGACGGCGACTCGGCCCCCGCGTTGACCAGCAGGTTGGGACCCGCGCACTGCTCGTCGTCGCGGAGGGTGCCGGTGGCCTGCGCGCGATTGATCGTGGCCCCCACCGGGCTCGTGAGATTGACGAGGAAGGTCTCGTCCGGCTCCAGCAGCTGGTCCCCGAGCACGGGCACGGCGATCGTCTTCGTGGTCTGGCCGGCGGCGAACACCAGGGTGCCGGAGGCCGCCGTGTAGTCCGCTCCCGCCGTGGCCGTGCCGTTCGCCGTCGCCCAGGCCACCCGGACCTCCTGGCTGGCCGCGGGGGTGAGGGTGACGGTGAAGACGGCGCTGGCGGTGCCGGTGTCGCCCTCGGCGACGGTGGTGTCCGCGATGGCGAGACGCGAGGCGTTCGCCGTGTCGTCGTCGTGGATGGTGCCGGCCGCCTCGGCGATCCCCAGCACGGCGCCGATGGGAGCCGACAGCCGGACGGTGAAAGTCTCGTCCGTCTCGACGACGGCATCGTCGGCGAGGATGACCTGCAGGGTCTTGGACGTCTCCCCCGCCGCGAAGACGAGAGTGCCGGAGACGGCCACGAAGTCGGCGCCGGCCACGGCCGTGCCGTCCACCGTGGTCCAGCTCACCCGCGTCTCGTGGTTGGCGGCGGTCGAGAGGCGGACGGTGAAGGTCATCGGACCCTGCCCTTCCGTCCCCGCGGCGCTGTCGATCGACACCCGCGGCGTCACCACCACCGGCGTCACCGTGGGATCGCCCAGGGCCGGAGTCGCCGGGTCGTCGGTCGCCAGCACGGCGAGCTCGTTGCTGGCGATGCTCCCCTGGTTGCTGACCGCCGTCCGCGACGAGGGGAAGGGCGAGACGACGTGGACGCGGAAGGTCACCGCCGCCGAGCCGCCGGCGACGATCTCGCCGAGATCCACCCGCACGGGGGCTTCGGAGGTCACGCTCCCCTGGGTGACCTGGATGGAGCCGGCGTCGAACGTCAAGCCGGCCGGCAGCGCGTCGCTCACCACCACGGCGGTGGCGGAGGTGTTGCCGGCGTTGGCCACCTCGATGCGATAGAGCAGCGTGTCGCCCGGCGACACCAGGCCGTCGGCGTCGGCATCGGTGAGCAGCACGGCGGTCTTGCGGGCGGCGAGGGCCGGCGCGGCCGTGAGCGGCGTCACGGTGGGATCGGCGACGCCGGGAGCGCCCGGATCGTCGGTCGGCACCGGCCGCAGCTCGGCGCTCGCCACCGCGCCCTGGAGCGACACGGCGTGGACGCCGGCCGGCACCGTGGCGTCGATCCGCACCCGGAAGGTCACGGTGACGGAGCTCCCCACCGGCAGCGTGCCGATCGACACATTCAAGCCCCCGGCATCGAAGCTCGCGACGCTGCCCGAGCTGGTGACCGCCGAGCCGGCGACGGCCGAGGCGCGGGCCGGGATGGGCGCGGTGAGCACGACCGAAGTGGCGGAGCGGTTGCCGGCGTTGTTCAGCACGGCGCGGTACTCCAGGGTGTCACCCGGGCTGGGAAGGCCATTGGCGTCGGCGTCCACGGCCAGCGTGGCCGTCAGGAGGGCCGAGAGCCGCGGCGCGGCGGTGATGGGCGTTACCGTGGCGTCGCCCGCCGCCGGGGTCGCCGGATCGTCCGACACCACGGCGGGCAGCTCGGCGCTCGTCACCGTCGCCTGGTTGCTCACCGCGGCGAGCGAGGTGGGGAACGGCGAGTCGACGCGGACGCGGAAGGTGACCACGGCGGAGGCGCCCGCGGCGAGCTCGCCGAGATCCACCCGCGGCGGCGCCTCGGAGGTCACGGTTCCCTGACCGGCCTGGACGGAACCGGCCTCCAGCGTCACGCCGGCCGGAATGGGATCGTTCACCGTCACGGTGGTGGCGGCCGTGTTGCCGCCGTTGACCACCTGGATGCGGTAGAGCAGCGTGTCGCCCGGCGAGGCGACGCCGTTGTTGTCGGCGTCGGCGTAGAGCGTCGCCGTCTTGGTGGCGGTGAGCACCGGCGAGGCGGCGATCTGCGTCACCGTGGGATCGGCCGCGCCGCCCACGCCGGGATCGTCGGTGAGCACGGCGGCCAGCTCCGCGCTCGCCACCTGCCCCTGGAGGGAGACCGAACGCACGCCGGCCGGCACCGTGGCGTCCACCTTCACGCGGAAGGTGACCGTCGCCGACTGGCCGCCCACCAGCTCGCCGAGATCGGCCCGCAGGCCGCCGGCATCGAAGGCGGTGACGGTGCCCGGAGAGGCCACGGCGGAACCCGCCACCGCCGTCGTGTGGGTGGGGATGGCAGCGGTCAGCACCACCTGGGTGGCCGAGGTATTGCCGGCGTTGCGCACCACGGCGCGGTACTCCAGGGTGTCGCCCGGGCTCGGCGAGCCATTGCCGTCGGCGTCCACCGCCAGGGTGTCCGTCAGCTCCGAGGTCAGGCGCGGCGCGGCGGTGAGGGCGGTCACCGTGGGATCGGCGGCGCCGCCCACGGCCGGGTCGTCGGTGAGGACGCCGGGGAGCTGATCGCTGGCCACGGCGCCCTGGTTGGCGATGGAGCTCACGCCAGCCGGCAGCACCGCGTCGACCGCCACCTGGAAGCGCACGTCCACCCGCCCGCCGGCTCCCAGCTCGCCCACCGTCACCTGGAGGGGCGACTCGCTGTCCACCGAGCCCGCCGAGGAGGTCACCGAGCCCGGCACCACCGTCGTGTGGACGGGCGCCGAATCCGTGAAGGTGACGCCGGTGGCCGAGGTGTTGCCGGTGTTGGCGATCGTCACGTGGTACTCCAGCACGTCGCCCGGGCTCGGACGGCCGTCGCCATCCACGTCGCCGCCGTTGGCCAGCGCCGCCGTCTTGCCGGCGGTGAGCAGGGGCATGGCGACGATGGGCGTCACGGTCGCGTCTCCCATCGCGGGAGTCGCAGGATCGTCGGTCGAGACCAGCGGCAGCTCGACGCTCGCCACACTCGCCTGGTTGGAGATCGCCGTCAGCGAGCGCGGGAAGGGCGAGGCGACGCGGACGCGGAAGGTCACCACGGCCGAGGCTCCGGCGGCGAGGGCGCCCAGTTGCGCCGCGACCGGCGACTCGGAGCCCAGGCTCCCCTGAGAGACCTGGACGGAGCCGGCTTCGAGCTCCGTGCCGGCCGGAATGGCGTCGTTGACCGTCACGCCGGTGGCCGCGGTGTTGCCGCCGTTGACCACCTCGATGCGGTAGAGCAGCGTGTCGCCCGGCGAGGCCGCGCCGTCGTGGTCGGCGTCGGCGAAGAGGGTCGCCGTCTTGGTGGCGGTGAGCGAGGGCGCCGCGGTGACCGGAGTCACCGTGGGATCGGCGGAGCCGCCGGCCCGCGGATCGTCCGTCGGCACGGCCGGCAGCTCGGCGCTCGCCACCTGGCCCTGGAGGGAGATCTGGCGCACGCCCGCCGGCACCGTGCCGTCGATGCGCATGCGGAAGGTCACCGTCGCAGAGCGGCCCCCCGGAAGCTCGGGAACCTCGACCCGCAGGCCGGCCGCGCCGAAGGACGCGACGGTGCCATCGGTCGTGATCGCCGAGCCCGCCACCGCCGAGGTGTACAAGGGCAGGGGCAGGGTGAGCACCACATCCGCCGTGGCCCGGTTGCCGGCGTTGCGCACCACGGCCCGGTACTCGACGGTGTCGCCCGGGCTGGGCGAGCCGTTGCCGTCGGCGTCCACGGCCAGGGAGTCGGTCAGCTCGGCGACCAGCCGCGGCTCGGCGGTGATGGCCGTCACCGTGGGATCGGCGGCGCCGCCCACGGCCGGATCGTCGGTGAGGACACCCGGCAGCTGGTCGCTCGTCACCGCGCCCTGGTTGGAGACCGAGCTGACGCCGGCCGGCACCACCGCGTCGAGGCTCACCCGGAAGCGGATGTCGACGCGGCCGGCGGGGGCCAGACTGCCCACGGTCACCCGCACCGGCGACTCGCCGCCGGTGCTCGCGACGGTGCCCGCCGAGGCCGTCACCGAGCCCGGCACCACCGTAGCGTAGGAGGGCGCGGGATCGACGAAGACGACGCCGGTGGCCGCGGCGTTGCCGGTGTTGGCGATCGTCACCTGATACTCCAGGACGTCGCCCGGGCTGGGCCGGCCATCGCCGTCGGCATCGGCGGCGAGGGTCGCCACCTTGGTGGCCGTGAGGTGAGGCGTGCCGGTGGCGACGGGAACGACGGTGAAGGTCACCGGCGCCGCCACTCCCACGTTGCCCCACGAATCGGTGGCCCGGGCGCTGAGCACGTGATCGCCCTCCGCGAGCCCGGTGAGGTTGCGGCCATAGAGGCCGGCGCCGGCGTCCCGCAGGTCGAGGGTCTGCCAGGCGCCGCCGTCGAGGCTGGCTTCGGCCTTGCGGACGGGAGACAGCGCGTCGCGCGCCGACACCGTGACGGTGACGGCGGTCCCGGTCGTGGCGCCGGCCGCCGGCGCGATGATCGACACCACGGGCGGGGTGGCGTCCACCACGGTCAGGCTGGCGGCGTCGAGGGTCACCGTGCGGGCCGCAGACGCTCCGGAGGCCGGCAGGTCGGCCTCCAGCACCACCAGGCGGTTGCCGAGGCCGATCGCCCGGGTGTCGAGCGGCACCGTGCGGGTGGCCGAGCCGCCGGCCGGCAGGTCGACGGCGAGCGGCACGGTGGCGAGGACGGTACCCGCCGCCGGATCCTGGACGCGGACCCGGAGGGGAAGCTGTGTCAGCGCCGAGGTGCCGCGGTTGCGCACGGTCAGCGTGGCGTCGAGGGCGCTCCCCCAGGCCGGCGAATGGTCGGAGAGGACGAGCGTGCCCTCCGCGGTGACCGCGCCGGTGGTGAGATCGAAGCGCGTTTCGGCCGAGGTGAGGGACGCGCCGCCCTGCTCCACCACCAGCCGGGCCCGGTAGGAGCCGGCGGCCGCCGTGCCGCTCGGCCAGTCGGCGGTGACGGTACCCTGGCTGCCGGGCAGCAGGTCGCCGAGCTCGCGGACGATCTCCGCCAGCGGCGCCTCGCCGGAACCGAAGACAAGGATGCGCGCCACGGCGCCGGCGAGCGGCTGGTTGCCGTCCCGGTAGTCGACGGTGCCGGTGATGCGCACGGTCGAGCCGGCGGCGTAGGAGCCGCGGTCGGTCTCGACACCCGCCGTCACCTGGACGAAGGCGCCGACGGCGAACGCCGCATGGGCCTCGGCGCGCGGCACGCCGGCCGGGTCGAACAGGCGGGCGCTGACCTGGTAGCTCCCCGCGAAGGCCGTGCCGGGGCTCCAGGTGAGGTCGCGGTGCAGGGTCGCGGCGTAGGCGAGGCCCGTCACCGGCTGGTCGAGCAGGGTGGCGAGCGCCACGCCCCCGGCGTCCTCGACGGTCACGGTCAGCCGGCCGGAGAGCGGATCGCCGTAGTTCACCAGGTCGGCGGCGACGCCGAGCACGCCGCCGGCCGGCACCACCGCGCGGTCGGTCGCCACGGTCACCGTCGGCACGCCCGCCGCCGCCACCATGAATTCCTTTTGCGCCCGGTTGTCGGTCTCGTCCGTCTCGGCCAGGTGATCGAGCGGATCGGCGGCGGCGGTCAGGGTGTAGCGGCCGGCGGCGCCCAGCGCCACGTCGCGGGTGAGGGTCTGCGTACCGCCGGGCGCCAGGGGACCGAGGGAGGATCCCGCGCTGAGGTCGGTATTGAGGTCAATATTGAAGCCGTTCGGGCCCACGATGGCGATCGAGAGACCGGCGCCCGGCGAGGGCACGGTGCCCTGGTTGTGAACCGTCACCGTCACCCGTGCCACGGAGCCGGCGAGCGGTGCCGCCGGCAGCAGGGCGAGGTCGGTGACGGCGATGGCGAGGTTCGGCCGCGCCCCGGCGATGCGGTTGACGATCATCGGCGCCGAGGCCGGGCTCTGAGTCCCGGCGGCGTCCGCGGCGAGGGCCGTGAAGGTGTTCTCGCCGGCGTCGAGCCCCACGCTGCCGAGCTCGAAGCGGCCGGCGGGTGCGATGCGCACCGGCACATCGTTGATCACAGCCACCACGTAGCCGGCCGCCGCGGTGTCGAGCTGGATGAAGGACCCGGAACCGGCCGCGTCGAGCACCTGGACCGGCTCACCGGCCGGCAGGTCACGACGGAAAACGCCCGCTCGCTGGATCGCGTAGTAGAGCGACCGGCCGTCCGGCGACCAGACCGGCTCGCTGCGGTCTTCGGGACCGGCGGCCAGCACGGCGGACGTGCCGTCCGCCAGGCGGAAGGAGTGGACCTCCTCGACGCCGTTGACGACGGCGGTGTAGAGCAGGGTGTCGCCGCCGGGCGACCAGTGGAGCGGCGAGGGGCCGGGGTTGGGCTCGACGACCGTCACGGCCGGATTCCCGCCGCCGGAGCCGCGCACCACGACCAGGGACTGGTCGTTGAAGGCGCTTCTGCGGAAGGCGAAGGCGGAGCCGTCCGGCGACGCGGCGAGGCTGCGCGAGTCGACCTCGCCCTCCGCCGACAGCGAGCTCCAGGTCCCCGCCGTGCCGGCGGTCGTATCCACCCGCCAGAGGCCGAAGGCGCCGTCGTGGGAGCCGAAGACCGCCAGGGTGCGCGCATCGGGCGCGGGAATCGCGGTGAAGAGGAAGTCCGAGTCGCCGGGCGTCAGGAGGATGCTGTCGGCGCCGCCGGCGAGACGGTAGAGATGGATCACGCCGTTGCTGAGGAAGGTCAGGCCGCTCGCGTCCGGCAGCCATGCCGGGCTCTCCTGGAGCGACGGCACCTCGGTGCTCAATCCCGTCTTGAAGTCGTAGAGGGCGCCGAAGCCGAACGAGCCGCTCAGCAGGTAGCGCCCGTCGGGCGAGAGGAGCGCCAGGCCGAAGGCTCCCGACGTCGCGTCGCTGCGCACGTCCTGCGCCTGCGCCGTCACCTGGCCCACGGGAGTGCCGTTGCGGAAGAGGGTCACCGCCGCGCCGGGCTCGGCCGTGCCCACCACCGGCGTGTGGTCCGCCTGCGTCGTCGCCGGCAGACCCGGGAAACCGGGGAAGTGAAGGACGGGCGCGGCCGGCGCGACCGTATCCGCGGGCGTGCCGCTCGCCTCATTGGAGGTGGCGCTGGCGTTGCCCAGCCCGTCCAGGGCGACGACGACATAGGCGTAGAGCTGGCCGTTGGCCAGGCCGCGGTCGACGAAGCCGATGCCGCCGGTGACCGTGACCGGCGAGTACGGACCGCCGGGGGTCGTGCCGCGCAGCAGCCGGTACGCGGCCGGCGCCGGGCCGGCGCCGGGCGTCCAGGCGAGCGACAGCGCGCCGCCTTCCGGCAGCACCGCCAGGGTGAGGCTCACCGGCGCCGCGGGCACGGACAGGGCGATGGTGACCGCCGCCTCGTTCGAGGCCGCGCTGGAGTTGCCCACGCCGTCCACCGCCCGCACCGTGTAGCGGTAGACGCCGTTCGGCCGCGCGGCGTCCGTGTACGTCAGGTCCGCCGTTTCGGCCACCTTGGCGCCGTCGCGGAAGATGTCGTAGCGCACGGCGGAGGGGCTCGCCGTCCAGGTGAGGAGAACGTCCGCTCCCGTCGCGGCGGCCGTGAGGACCACCGGGTCGGGCGGGGCCACGGTCAGGCCGGCGGCGGCGGAGGGGGCGCTCTCCAGCCCGAGCTGGTCGACGGCGATCAGCCGCCAGGCATGGGCGCCGTCCGTCGCCGTGTCGGTCGTGCTGGTAGCGGTGACGAGCGGGTGGTGATAGACCCGCAGCTCGGCGATCTCCGGCGGAATGGAGGACGCCAGGAAGAGCAGTCGCAGGCGGTCCGTCCGGTAGGGCTGGGCCAGGACGATGCGGGAGGCCGCACCGGCGTCGCCGCGCACCCGCGCCACCGCCACCCAGACGCGGCCGTCCCAGGCCTCGACGTCGTAGTTGACGGCGTTGAGGACCGCCAGATTGCCTTCGGTGTTGGCATCCGTTCCCCAGTCGATCTCCACCCGCGCGATCAGCCGGCGCTCGGGCCATGTCACCTGGAGCCAGGGGCCGTCGGGACCCGGCGTGGAGTACGGGAACCAGACGCTGTTCAGATCGCCGTCGATGACGGCTGCCGCTCCGGCGTCGTCCGGGTCGGTGGCGCCGGTGAAGTCGGCGATGCTCCGCGGCGCCGGCACCGGCTGGTCGTCGCGCAGCAGGCGGTAGCCCAGCAGGTCGCTCTCCGTATTCGCGTTCCAGGAGAGCTCGACGCCCAGCGTCCCGGCCGGGGCCGCGGCGACGAGACCGGTCGGCGGCGCCGGAGCCTCGTCGGAGACCACCGGCACGGCCGCCTCCTTGGTGCGGTTGCCGGCGGCGTCCGTGCCGCGCACGGCCAGGGCCGTCTCGCCGCGGGCGAGCGGCAGATCGGGCTCGGCGAAGAGCCCCTGGGCGTCCGCGGTCAGCGGCGGCAGCGGCGAGGCGCCGCCGGGGCCCGTGGCGCTCCCCGTGACCTGGAGATCGGGCAGGGTCGTGCCGGCGAGGGCCGTCGAGGTGCCGGCGGTGGGCGTGTAGGGCTGCGCCAGCCGCGGCGTCGAAACCGTGGCCGGCACGTCGGCGGAGACCGCGGACTCGTTGCCCGCGGCGTCCACCGACAGCACGTGATAGCCGTAGACGCCGTCGGCGACGCCGCTGTCCAGGAAGGTGACGGCGGTCACCGGCGCCGGGGTCAGCCGCTCGACGGAGCCGTCGGCGTTGGCGCGCTCGACGTGGTAGCCGGCGAGGCCGGGATCGCTCACCGCCGTCCAGGCGAGCGTCACGTCGCCACCGTCCACGTGGGCGGAGAGACCCAGCGGCGCCGGCGGCGGCGTCAGGTCGGCGTAGGTGACGGTGATCGCCGCCGGCGCCGGATCGGTGCGGTTGCCGCGGTCGGTGGCCACGGCGCGCAGCTGGTAGGCGCCGCGCGCCAGGGCGCCGGGAGCCCAGTCGGTCTCCCAGGGCGCCGCGGTGTCCGCCGGGCCGAGATCGGTCCACACGGAGGACGCCGTCGACTTGTACTGGAGCTGCACCCGCGCCACGTCGGTGTCCGGCGTGGTGGCGAGCACGTAGACGCTGCCGTCGAACGAGCTGCCGTCCGCCGGCAGGGTGATCACGGCGTGCGGCGCGCGGTTGTCCACCGTCACCTGCACCGCCGCCGACGGATCGCTGATGTTGCCCGCCTTGTCGACGGCGTACACCTGATAGGTGAAGGTGCCGTCGGGAAGCTGAGCGTCGGCGTAGGCCGTGGAGGTCAGCAGGTACGGCGTAAGATCGCCCACCACCGGTCCGAGGGCGTTGACCAGGCGGCCGTCGCGATACAGCAGGTAGCCCGCGAGATCGGGCTCGGTATTGGCGTTCCAGGCGAGGTTGACGGTGGCGGCCGACACCACGCCGGCGAGGCCGGCCGGAGCGGCCGGCGGCCGGTTGTCCACGATCACCGCCGCCGTGGCCGTGGCGACGTTGCCGGCCACGTCCTCGGCTTCCAGGCGTAGCGTGTAGGCCGCGTCCTCCGGCAGGCCCAGCGTGCTCCACTGTGCCAGCAGGCCGGCCTGCACCGGTACCGGCGAGCGGCGCAGGAGCTGCGCGCCGCCGGTGCCCGGCACCGCGAAGAGGCGGAGCTCCTTGAAGTCGTCGGAGCTGAACGCCGTGCCCTTGACGTCCACCACGCCGCCCACCCGGGCGCCCGCCGCCGGCTGGAAGATCAGCGCCAGGGGAGCCGAGTGGTCCACCTTCACCTGGGCCGCCACGGAGGGCGGGCTCTCCTGGCCGGCGCGGTCCACGGCGCGCACGGTGTAGGCATGGAGACCGTCGGCGAGGGCGGCGTCGAGATAGGTGGCGAGAGCCACCGGTTGCGGCGTGACGCGCACGCCGTCGCGATCGATCACGTAGCCGGCGAGATCCGGCTCGGTGTTGGGGCGCCAGGTGAGGCGGGCGTTGGCCTGCTGCTCCAGCGTCGCCACCAGGTCCCGCGGCGCCCCCGGCGGCTGGGTGTCGACCGTCACCCGCACGGTGGCCGCCGACTGGTTGCCGGCGCGGTCGGTGACGGTAAGGCGCAGGGTCTGGGGACCGTCCGGCGGCAGGGTCAGCCAATCGAGCAGATGCCCGGCGGTCACCGGCGCCGAGCCGGCGCCGAGGTCGGAGAACTGGTTGCCGGTGCCGGCGGCCACGGCCAGCCGGTACTCGGCGAGGTTGGCGTCCGTCGCCGTGCCCGTGATGGCCCGCGGCCCGGTGACGTAGCCACCCTCGGCCGGCTGGGTGAGCAGGGCGGTGGGCGGCGTGTTGTCGACGGTCACCGCCACCCGCGTCTCCGACGTCTGCCCGGCGCGGTCCACCGCCACCAGCCGCAGGGTCCAGAGGCCGTCGGCCACACCCGTCAGGTTCCAGGCGGCGGCGAGCGGCTGCGGCAGGGTGTCGCCGGAGGCGAGCGCCGTCCAGCTCGCGGGCTCCGCTCCCCGCCCGGCTTCCAGCCGCCACGAGGCGAGGTGGATCTCCACGATCGTGCCGGCGATCGCCAGCGGCCCGCCCACCGCGCCCGCCACGCTGCCCGCCACGGGCGCCGTGAGGTGCACGGCCGGCGGCGTCGAGTCGACGGTGAAGGGAATGATCTTCTCGGCGAGGATCTGCCCCGCGTCGCTCGCCTGCACCCGCAGGGCGTAGTCGCCCTCGTCGAGCCCCTCCAGGGTGGCGAACGGGAAGTCCTGCCGGCTGACCGTGCCCCGCGTCAGCTCCTGCCAGGCCGGAGCCTGCGGCGTGCCGGTGAGCGACACCACGTACTCCGTGAGGTGGGCGTCCTGGACGGTGCCGGTGATGGCGCCGGTGGGCGTCACGAAGCCGGCCGCCACGGGCCGGGTGATCTGGATGGACGGCGGCGTGCGGTCGAGGTCCACCGTCACCGACTCGCGCTGCGTGACGTTCGGGTTGCTCTGCAGGCGCGCCGCGAGCTCGGCGCGGTAGGTGCCGTCCGGCGCGGGCACGCCGCCGGTGAGGTTGCCGTCCCAGGCGCGCACCTGGGAGCCGGAGGGCATCGCCTGGTCGGTGAGCAGCCGCGCCACCGGGGCGCCACCGGCGTCGAGGATCGTCAGGTCCACCCGCGCCTCGTTGACCAGGCCGAAGCGCAGGCTTGCCGTCTCGAGCTTGCCGTCGCCGTTGGGCGAGAAGATGCGCGGCGCGCCTTCGAGGTAGGCGATGAGGCCCGTGCGGGTGGGCAGCACGACCGGCACCCGCAGCTCGCCCTGGTTGCCCGCCTTGTCGACGGCGAGGATGCGCAGCGTCTGGTCGCCCTCCAGGCCGAAGGTGTTCCAGGCGCCGAGGAAGTCGTTGTCGATCTCCTGCGCGCCGCCGCGGATGCGTGCCCAGGTCTCGGGGTCCGTGCCCTGGCCGAAGTCCAGGCTCCAGCCCTGGAGGTGGAGATCGGCGACCGAGCCCCGGGCCTCCACCACCAGCGCCAGGGGATCGCCCGCGTGGGGATAGGCGAGGCTCAGGGCCGGCGGCGTGTCGTCCACCTCCAGGCAGAGGTTGCTCAGCTCCGTCTGGTTGCCGCAGGCGTCGCGGAAGGCGACGCCGACCTGATAGACGCCGTCGGCGACCCGGTTGCCGCCGTCGTCGCGGCCGTTCCAGGTGACGGCACCAAGATCCAGGATGGGGATCTGCGAGCCGACCGTGCGCACCGCCGGCCCCGTCCTGGCGCAGGTGCGCCCAAAGATCGTGTAGATGAACTTCGCCGGATAGACCTTGACGTCCACGTTGGCCGGCTCGGCGGCGCGGAAGGTGACCGTCGCGTCGTCCAGCACGCCGTCGCCGTTGGGCGAGATGAGGACGCGGTCGATGGTGTCGCCGGGCCCCTCCACCATGCCGTCGAAGTAGAAGCCGCGGTCGACGCAGCGCCGGAAACCGCCGTTGTCGACCGCTTCCAGGTGGACCGCGAAGTCGCCGGTCTGGTTCCGCAGCGTGGCGAGCGTGCCGACCTCGCGGGGATCGATGAGGATCTTCAGGCAATCTTCCGGCCTGCGAACCGCCGTCGGCGGGCACCGGTAGGTCTCGCCCTGGGGACCCAGCCAGAGCTCGCCGGCCAGCGTGGCGAAGCCGGTCTGGCCGGGACCGCGCACGCCCAGGGTGTAGGCGAAGCCGCCCGCGTCCTGGATCAAGCCTTGGATGTCGACCACGCTGTCCGCGCCGCGGCGCACGCCGCAGACCCGCTGCCCCTCCTGGGGGAAGGAGAGGGAGAGCACCGGCGGCGTACGGTCCACGATCAGGCTGAGCTCGTCGTCGAGGCCTCCGAGGACGGGCTTGCGGACCGTCACCTGGTCGTTGGCGTTGGTGAGCCGCGCCACGAGGTCGTAGCGGCCCTCGGGGACGCCGCTGGTGTCGAAGGTAAAGGTGTAGCTCTGGCCGCTCTGCGGCAGGTTGACGTTGTAGAGCAGCGTGGGGCGGCCGTCCGCGCCGGGCCCGGTGAAGGTGAGGGTGCGCAGGGCGGCGCCGTCGAGGCTCGTGGGAGTGAAGGTGAAGGTCTTCGCCGCCGAGCCGCTCGGGCCGCCACAGGTGCCCGCCAGCGTCGGGCTGTGCCTCACGTCGAGACTGAGGCAGGGCACGCGGAGCTCCCGGTCCCGCGTTTCGAACCGCTGGGTGACGGTTTGCCCGCTCTCGGGATCGGGATGCGGCTCGGTGACCGCCGTGAGGCGGCCGAAATAGGAGCGGCAGGCCTGCCACTCCTTCATGCGGAACAGGAAGACGCCGTCGCGGATGGCCACCGGCACGAACGATCGCGTCGTGGCATAGCGCGGGTCCTCGGTGCTGTGCAACAGCAGGGTGACGCCCGCGAGCGGCGCCTTGACCGTCTCCGTTCCCCACAGCACCTTGTCCACCGCCGGGTCGAGCCCCGCCTCGGCCAGCATGGCCTCCACCTGGGGAGCGAGGGTGCCGGCGTCGGACGCCCGATCGAGGAAGCCCACCAGCCGGACGTCCTCGGTCTGGATCTGGCCCACCATGAAGGCGCCCGAGAAGTGCTCGCCGCCGCGCTCGTCGATGGCCCGCACGCGCACGGCCATGATCGTGTTCGGCTGGAGCTGCTCCATGGTCCAGAGGAATTCGAGGTTCAGATCGGGCAGCGCGCCGCCCGGCAACGCCGGTACGAAGACCGTCACGGGGACTTGGTCCCAGAGCTCCGGACGCACGAGGTCGAGGCGTGGCTGGCCGTCCACGATCCGCACCGGCTGGAACTGTACGAACAGCGCCGTGAGCGGCGTGCGCACCGTCTCGAGCATCGAGAAGCGAGCCAGCCCGAGCTCGAGATTCAGGAGCGTGCCACAACCGACGGCTGTCAGCTCGCGCAGCTGGCCGGTCTTCGGATCGATCTCGTGCCGGCCGAAGCCGGTGACGGAAAGCACCTCGGCGGCCGGGCTGGTGGCCACTCGCGTACGGTTGCCCGCCAGGTCCCGCGCCTCGACCCGGAAGAGCTGGCCGGCAATCCGGCCGAGGTCGATGCCGCCGAAGCTGCCGCCATACAAAGTCCCGGGGACCCGGCCGCCCTGGATCCGCTTGAGGACGTAGTTGTCCGGCAGCCAGACGCTGGGAGCCGGAACGTCGCCATGCTCGGGCACCACCAGCGAGCGGTCCGCCAGGTCGAAGTTCAGCTCCTCGATGCGGAAGTCGACGCCGGCACCGGGCGAGCCGCAGTTTCCGAGCTGGGTCGCCGCGATCGTCACCGTGGGCGGCGTGGTGTCGATCACGACGAAGAACTCGTAGCCCTGGACGGTCAGGCGATAGAGGCCGTCGGGCACCACCAGGCCGCGGTCGTCGCGGCCATCCCAGGTAAGGTCGAATTCGCTGCCCGCAACGCTGTGGTCGCGCTCCAGGGTGCGCACCCGCGCACCGCTCTCGTCGAAGATGCGGAACTCCAGGTGCACCGGCGCCAGCACCCGGTAGTGAACGGTCCAGGCGTCCTGCACGCCGTCGCCGTTGGGCGAGACGTAGTCCGGCGAGGCGTAGAGGTCGGTGAGGCTCGGCGTGTCGACCGAGCTCACCCGCTTGATGCGGCTCAGCCGGTTGCCCGCCAGATCCTCCACCGTCAGGCGCACCAGGTACGCGTCGGGACCCGGTGCCACCCAGGTGGTGAAGCGGCCGTCGATCACCGAATGACCGCCGGGCGGCGCCACCGGCCGCCAGACGTTGGGCGCCGAGGCGGTCGCATACTCCAGCAGGTAGCGGGAGAAGTGCAGGTCCGCCGCCGTGCCTTCGAGCAGGAAGCCGCCGCTGCCGCCGGCCGAGCGCCGGATGCGCAGATCGGCCGTCAGGTTGAGCAGCGACTGGAACGACCAGGCGTCGAAGCTGCCGCGGTGATAGCAGGGGCTCAACGGGTTGTCCCGCGCATCGGCCGAGAGGAACAGGAGCTTGCGCCCGGTGGGCGAGAAGCGCACCTCCTGCAGGTCGCCGAAGGTGTCGAGGAAGGGCGCCTGGCGATTGTCCTCGTCGAGGAAGATCGCCGTCGCGTGCTGGGTCGACGCGCCGGTCACATAGAGCAGGGAGCGGTCGCCCGGATCCCAGAGCAGGGAGCCATTGAAGGGCAGGGTCTCGTCCGCCTCATCGGCGGCCCGCGGCGCGTTGAGCGCTCTCGCGCCCGCCACGCTGGAGGCTCGGGCCACCAGCTCACCGCACCCCCTGCGGCCCGCCGTGGCGGCAACCTTCTCGGGCTCCCCCCCTTCCCGGTCGACACGCACGATCGCGCCGCCCGCCTCGCCCTCGCAGAAAGCGCTGCCATAGTGCACCTGATAGGCCAGCTCGGAACCCGAGGAAGCCCACACGGGATCAAGGGAGAGGGCCTGGACGGGGCCGCCGGAGAACGGGCTGTCGAAGGAGCCGTCGAACGGCGGCGGCGCGATCTCCCGCACGAGATGTCCGGCCGCGTCGAAGATCCGCAGGTTGCCGCTGCCGGTGTCGGGAATCGCGAGATACCGGCTGTCCGCGGACCAGGCCCGCGGCGTCAGGAGGTGGAACTGCGGCCCGGGCTGGGAGGCGACCACGGTGCTGGCACCGGTCTCCAGGTCGAGCAGCAGGGTCGGGTTCCCCTCGCCGTGCGAGGTGAAGACCAGGTGCCGCCGGTCCGGGGAGAAGGCCCAACCCTCGATGCCGGCGTCGGCGAGGAGGACGCGCGGCGTGGCGCCCGCGGTGGGGGCGAGGGCCACGATGGCGCCGTTGGCGTCGGTCGCGTAGATCGTGTGGCCGTCCGCCGAAAGGCCCAGGAGGGCGATGTCCTGCGTCACCTTGACCAGGCCGCTGCCGTCCGGATTGGCCGCCCAGAGCTCGGGAGACGCGTTAGAGAACCCGTTGGGGTTGACCACGAACGCGAGCTTCGAGCCGTCCGGCGCCACCTGCAGGTCGGCGGGAACGCGGGCGCCGAACCAGTCCGCGGTCACCAGCGGCTGCACGTCGCCGCCCTCGGCGCTCATGCGGTAGACGCCCCGCCGGTAGATCGGATCCGCGGGACCGTCGAAAGGACGCTGGGGGACGAAGAAGTAGTAGAGATCCTCGTGGCCGGTGAGAATGGGCTGCGAGATCTCGGGCAGCTCGCAGGTCAGGTTGCTGGTGACGCCGAACGGCGTGCCGGCCGCCAGCAGGAGCGAGGAGCGGTCGTTGTCCAGCGTGGCGGCGGTCTCGCCGAGCACGGCGCCGCCGGCGTCCAGCAGGCGCAGGGAGTAGTCCGCGTCGCGCACCAGCCGGCCGAGGTCGTCCCGGCCGTCCCACTCGAACTGCCCCGCCGCCACGCCGCCCAGCGTCTGCTGGCGCACCACGCGGTTGCGGACGCCGTCCACCACCTGGAGGCTCTGCGCCGGCGCGGCCAGGCGGAAGAAGAGCTGCGTCGTGTCCTGCACGCCGTCGCCGTTGGGCGAGAAGTAGCGCTGGGTGACGAAGAGGTCGCCCTGCTGCACCGCGACGTCGAGGCGCGCCGTGTTGTTGCTCTTCGCGCCCTCCTCCACCGCGTTGTCCGGGTCGATCGTCACCACCAGCGGACGCGAGCCGCCGCCGCTGGCGTAGATCCAGTGGAAGACGGCCTGCACCGACCCCGAGCCCGGCAGGTTGACGACCTGGTCGGCGGCCACCGGCGTGCCCCCGGCGGCGGGATCGCCGTCCCAGGCCCGCACGACCAAGCCCTGCACGTCCTGCTCGCCGAGGTTGGAGACCGTCACCGTGAGGGTGACCGGCTGGGAGGGGGCGGGGAACCGCGGCGCGAGGTCCAGCGCGGCCTCCGAGACCGCCGCGTCGGGCAGCGAGAGGATACGGAGGATCTCGAAGGCGCTGTTGTCGTCCTCGCTGAACTCGGCGATCTTGTGGGCGGGGTCGACGACGACGTGGATCACGCGGTCGCCGGCGTCGGGAACCCGCGGCCAGACGAGCGTCGCGACGGCGCCGCCGCCGGCGGCGATGGCGGGAATCGTCACCACCTCGCCGATGCGCGGCGCGCCCTGCGCCGGGTCGCCCTCGTAGAAGGCGACCTCGACGAGCGCCGCCGGCTGGCCGCCGTTGTTGCGGACGTTGGCGGTCAGGGTGAGCGGCTTGCCCTCGCGGCCCGGATTGGGATCGAAGCCCAGGTCCGTGTGGCTCAAGGTGAGGTTGGGCACGTCCACCGCGCCGGAGGTGAAGGCCAGCGAGGCGGTGTTGTTTCCCTCGTCCGCCTCGGGGACCAGGGACTCCGGATCGATCGTCACCTCGAGGTGCAGCGAGCCCTCCAGGTCCACCCGCCAGGGCACCGTCCGCTCGGCGCTCTGGCCGGCCGCCAGCAGCACCGTGGAGCGGCCGATCTCCCGCCGGGTGGTGCCGTCCGTCACCACGAAGCGCACGGCCGCCGGCGGGGAGTCCACCGTGCCCAGGTTGTGCACCACGGCCTTGAAGGTGACGTCGTTGCCGGTGAAGGCCGTACCCGAGATGGAGAGATCGGCGTCCGCCACGGCGAGGTCCAGGCTCGGGCCGGTCGAGACGTCGCGGCTCGCGGTGTTGTTGTCCTCCCGGTCTTCGGGAACCGTGTTGTCGGGATCGACGGCCACCCGCAGCGTCGTGGTGCCGGGCGCGGTCAGCCGGTAGACGAAGTTGACCACCGCGCCCGAGCGCCCGGGGATGGCTACCGTTTTGCGCTCCACCACCGTGCCGCCCTGTGCCGGTCCGGTGCGCAGCTCGACGGCCACCGCCTCGGCGTCGGCATGGCCGAGGTTGCGCACCGCCACCGAGATCGCGAGGTCCGCGGGCAGCGACGAGGGCTGGGCCGGACTGACGGCGAGGTCCGGCGCCTGCACCTCGAGGTCCGCCAGGGCGGGCGCCGGCTGCACGGCGACGGCCACGGCGGCCTGGTTGTCGCCCTCGGCCAGCTCGGGCACGGCGCCGTCGGGATCGATCACCGCGAAGAGGGTGTGGGGGCCAGGCTTGTCCTTCGAGTCCCAGTAGACGGTGACGGTGACGATGGCGCCGGGGCCCATGGGCGGCAGGACGGCGTCGGCCGCGCCCGGCAGGCCGCCCTGGCCGGGATCGCCGTCGTAGAGGCGCAGCAGGCCGGCGGGCGCCGCGATGTTGCCGTCGTTGACCACCTGGAAGGTCAGCTTCACCCGCTCGCCGTCGCGCGGGCTCTGGGGCGAGACCGCGGGCGCGCCGGTGAAGGTCCAGTTAGGGAAGCCGAAACGCTTGAGGGCCGAGAGGGCCACCGCCGTGGCATAGACCGAGCCGTCCCAGCTGCCCTCGGTCGTCTGCCGCGAGCCGAGATAGCCCGAGGCCGCCGTGGCGTCGATCCGCGACAGCGACTGGACGGCGATCAGCGCGTCCAGGGCGTTGGCCGTGTCGTGCACGGTACTGGGGCTGTCGCCGAAGCCGCCGTCGGTGCGGTTCTGGCGATTGGCCAGCCAGGCCAGGGCGCGCGGGCCGGCGGCGGCGTCGGCTCCGGCGAGCCCCGAGGCGGTCAACGCGCGCAGCACCGTGGCGGTGACCGAGGTGCGGCTCGGGCCGCCCTGCACGCCGCTCCAGCCGCCATCCGCGTTCTGCCCCGCCACCAGGAACCCCGCCGCCCGTGAGGCGGCGGCCGCCTCGGTCGCCGAAGGCGCCGGGGCCGCCGTCAGTGCCAGGATGGCGAGTGCCGTGTCCATGGCGTCGCTGCCGTAGCCGGGGCCGGCGCCCCAGCCGCCGTCCGCGTTCTCGATCGCCAGCAGCGAGGCCCGGGCCGCCGCGCCGTCGCCCCCCACCTTCTGAAGGACGTTGCCGAGACGCGCCAGGAAGTCGGTGTTGGCGCCGGGGTGCGCCCGCAGGAAATTCAGCGCGCGGTCGCGGTTGACCGGCGGGAAGCCGGCGTCGATCGACATCAGCGTGGTGAGGGCGACGACCGTGTCGCGCACCTGGGTGGCCGGAGTGTCCGTCCAGGAGCCGTCGGCGGCTTGGCGGCCGCGCAGCCAGCTGACGCCGTCCACCAGGCTCGCGGAGGGCCGCGGCGTGCCGCCGCCCGGCAGCGGCGCCGGAGCACCGGGCGTGCCGCTGACGGCCTGCGGCGCCACTTCCAGGAGACCCTGGCCGCCGGTGAGGGCCGAGAAGCGGGTCTCGATCTCACGGCGCATCCGGTTGAGGCCCGCGATCTGCGCGGCGGTCACCGTCTCGCCGGGCCGGGTGACGACCAGGATGGCGGCGCGGAACCGCTTCTGCGAGTCGCCGGCGGCGGGGATGCGCGGCCCCTCGGCGGCGATGACGTCGTCCACCGTCACCGTCCGCTTGGTGCCGGTGACGGCCGCGCCGCTGCGCGACAGCTGCGTGGGATCGGTGCCGGGGCTGTCGATATAGAAGAACGGCGGCACCTGCTGCGGCGTGTAGAAGCCGGCGAGATAGAGGTCCAGCGGGCTCCAGAACTTGAGGACCGCGCCGGCGGTGAACGTGCCGTCGCCGTTGTCGCGCCAGTCGGCGCCGTAGAGCACCGAGGCGTCGGTGTCGAGCAGGAAGCTCCAGTGCACGCCGTCGCGCCCCAGCAGGGCCGAGGACAGCGAGCCGTCCGGCAGCTTGAAGCGGATGTGGGCGCCCCAGCGGTGGAGCATCTCGTGGCCGATGACCAGCAGGTTGTTCTCGAAGCCGGCGTTCAGCGGATCGGTGGTCCCCCGCGACAGGGCGGCCATGTCGACGTAACCCTGGAGCTTGTGGTTGCTGCCGAAGTAGTCGCTGTTGTCGAAGACCTCCTCGCCGATCCCCTGCACGTCGTTGCGGATTCCCAGGTAGAAGGCGCGCGCCTCCCCGGTGTTGAACTCGAAGGTGGACCAGGCGATGAGGAAGTCGTACTCGTCCGGATGGCTCTTCAGGAACTCCCGGGCCACCGCGGCCCGGGGGTCGGCGTTGGTGCTGCCGTCCGGCAGCTTCTGGTCGAAGTTGCCGGTCACCTCGAGCACCGCGACCTGGTCGCGGTCGGCGACGGCCCGCGCCGTGGCACCGCCCACCGTGGTGCCCGCGCTCTGCGGCAACGCCGCCGCCGGCAGGCCGAGCGCCAGAAGGAAAACCGCGAGAACCGCGCGCGCCAAAGCCGGCCTAGCCTTCATGCTTGGGTTGCTCCTTGGGGGGGAGGACTGTTTTCACCCCGGGCCGAGGTGGAAGCTGTTGCGGAGCGGCGGGCACCGGCCGCAGGACGGGAGGCCGGGCCGGGCGTTCGGGCTCCAGGACCTGCACCCGGGTCCGGCCGTCGGCGAGGCGCTCCTGGTAGAGCCAGATCGTCCGCCGCAGGGAGGGTTTCTCCGGCACCGCCTCCTCCAGCACGAGGCGATCCGGCAGAATGCGGACGACCCTCGCCCCGGCTGCCGCGGCGCCCGGCAGGGCATCGCCGACGGCGAGAAGGTGGAACTCGCCGTCGGTCCCCTGCACCACCGCCCGCCCTTCGAGCGGCGCCAGCACGAGGACGGCGAGATCGGTATATGGCAGGCTCGCCGCCGCCACGAGGCAAGGCGAGAGCAGTGTGCATCCCGTCACCAGAAGCCGGCGCCAGACCGGCGAAAAGCTACAAAACAAGAGAAACCTCCATCGAGGAAGGAGACAGAGCGCCCTCACCTCGAACTGTCCTGCTGCGATGTCGGGAAGGTAGCATGGCGCCGCCGGGGACGGCTTGCAGGATCTTGCTATCTCGCGGGGAGGGGGCTACGCGCCGGCGGCTTCGGGTAAGGCAAGGGGTCGAGACAAGGGCCACACCCTCAGGGATTCGGGCAAAAGCGGGGTTCCCCGACTCTCGGGCGGCGCCAGCTACTCTCCAAGAGCAGCTCGAAGCTCGGCGCCCGTGATCTTCCTCTGGGCACCAATTCACAACGCCGCCGCCAGGGCTTCCACCGCCGGTGATCGCACAATCGCCCAGTGGTTGCCCGGGAGTTGCTGGAGCCGGACGCCACCTGCCGCAAGAGCTGCCCAGCCGAGCGTCGGGTCTGCCGGATCGTCGAAGTGGGAGCCGGCGCAGCGGAAGAGCTGGATTCGGCCCGCGTAGGAATGCGCGGTATAGCGCTCAATCAGCCGCAGATTGGCCCGGAAGACCTCGAACCGCCGGGCGGCCGTCGTGAAGTCGAGGCCGGCGGGCAGCAGGCCCAGCTCCTGCGCCCGCGCGAAGGCAACGGCAGCGGCACGCCGGCGGGGAGGTCCGCCATCGCCGCCGGCAGAGGCTTGCCGAGCAACCCGGCGAGGTCGCGGGCAAACCAGGCGCGCAGCTCCGCATCGTCGACGGCGCGGTCGCCTCCGCCGGTGCTGCCGGGGCCGCGGCCGGGCGCGAAGACGTCCAGCACCGCGAACTGTTCGACCTCCTCGCCGCGCGCGATGAGCTGGCACGCCATCTCGAAGGCCACCACCCCGCCCATCGACCAGCCGCCCAGGCGGGGCCCTCCGGCTGCACGGCGCGCAGGTCCGCAAGATAGAATAGGAGGGATCGAGGACCAGGAGATCGAACGACAGAGGCCGACAGGGGCAGTCGCAGAGTCTGACGGTCCGGGAAAGTATGGGCCCGAGCGTGGGACGTGGTGTGCCTGCATTACGATCGCGCAAAGCGGTACGACGCGATTAGTCGTGGCGCAAACTCGATGCTCTCACGCCGGGCGAATAGCAAGCGGAAGAACGAGCAATCCTCCAATACGAATGCGATCGATCCGGTATCAGATTCGGGAGATTAAAGACTACTTGGTAATGGTCTCGTCTCTAACAATACGCCCCTTCTCAAGAGTTAAAACCCTATCCGCAATATCAAGATATTTATCATCGTGACTCACCACAAATATTGTCTTACCATTTTCTCTCAACTCTATCAACAGTGATCTATAGAAAAAATCCTTAAACGAAGGATCTTGTCCTGCCGCCCATTCGTCGAACAGGAAAAAAGGTCTGTCCTCGAGCAAAGCAGCACAGAGGGCTAGGCGCTTGCGTTCACCCTGAGAGAGAGAGATGCTTGAGAAACTGTGGCCTTCAATTCTAACCTTGTCTTTCAGGCGTAGTTTCTCAAGGTAACTGTCCATCAGGGGTCTCTTTAACTCATCTCCAACGCCAAGAAAGCTGGCAAAGACATGGCCATCAGAAAAAATGACCGAAAACATCTCGCGATATCTAGCTCGATTTTCCTCAGTGATTGTTAAACGGTCATATAAGAGCCCCCCACCGGTTGGAGCAAACAGTCCCACCAGCAACTTAGCTAAGGTCGTCTTGCCGCTCCCACTCGCACCCACGATGAAAACAATCTTACCTGGCTCAAACTGTAGAGTGATAGGACCTAACTCTTGACTATGGGTGGAACCATTGTAGCAATAAGCCATCTCTAGTAATTCTAGTCCGGATATCATAGACTCCAAACGCAAGATCATCTCACTATCCGACGCAGATGCCGACAATTCTAAACTCTCAATGTTTTTTGAACGTTCAAAAGCCTCGTGAAAATATGGTATCGTATTGAGTATTACTTCTAGCGGAGCCATCAGTAGAAAAATGACAATGCTGTAACTAACAAGTATGCCCTTATCAACTGACCATACACCTGGGGCCAAAAAAAGTATCAATCCGACCGCCACAAAAAACAATGTTTGGCCCCAGACCGATGCAAGAGAGATCATTCGGTATTGCAACGCCCCAAGCTGATGCACTTCCCAGGCAGTGGAATTTAATTCCGCCAGAAAGGCCTTTCTGCGACCACAGTTCATCTTCAACTCTTTGCTGCCCGCTACGAGCTCTTCTATAGATTGAACTAAGTCCTTTCGACGTTCCATAGCTTCCTGGTGATATAGCTGACCACGACGCATCAAGGAAAAGTAAGAAACACCCCCTATCGCTATCATGCCAAGCAGCAGTGTCACCAATCGCGGAGATAGCCAACCAAGATAGATAAGCAAGATGATAACCAAAGAGCAGTGCATGGCGACAACGGGCACTTTAGATAATGTATTGACTATAACGGTAACATCATGCATTAATGCATCCACTAGCCGCGCCTTACCAAGTTCGTCAAGACGGCTTTGAGGAGAATTTAGAATGCGTTTGCTCAGCTCCAGTCGGAGATTACGAAAAGTATCACGCGTGAGGTTAGTCATTAGCCACTGAGAAACGAAGCGAGAGCCTGGAAGTCCTACGCACAGAGCTATGAACAATATTAGCAGAGAGGCTGTCGAGGAGCTACCATTATTGAGTTCCTTGTTTACCAAAGCGACTAGACCTGCTTGAGCCGCACCGCTAACCAACCCTAATATAGCGATAACGGCAACGGTCATCCTTGAATTAGAAAGCTTTGTCAAATACCGAAGAATATTAAATAAACTAATCATCTTAAATCTCCCAGGGACAGTTAGAGCCATTCTCTCAGTCTTCGCCGAGTTAAATAGACGACACCATACGATTGAACATAGTGACTAATAATTATTAGATCTTGGTAATCACTGCCATGACCTCCTCCCCAACGCCGCCGCCACGGTTTCCACCGCCGGCGAACGCACGATCGCCCAGTGGTTGCCCGGGAGCTGCTGGAGCCGGACGCCACCTGCCGCAAGAGCTGCCCAGCCGAGCGTCGGGTCCGCCGGATCGTCGAAGTGGGAGCCGGCGGCCCGAAAGAGCTGGAGGCCGCCGGGGTAGACGCCCGCGGCATAACTCTGGGTCAGCCGCAGGTTGTGGCGAAAGACCTCGAAGCGGCGGGCCGCGGTGGCGAAGTCGAGGTCGGGCGGGAAGACGCCGAGCGCCTGGGCGCGGGCAAACGCCTCGGCGAGAGGCGCGCCGGCAGGGATGTCCCCCAGGCTCGCCGGGAGAGACCGGCCGGCGAGGCCCGCGAGGTCGCGGGCAAACCAGGCGAGTACCGTGGCGTCGTCGGCGCCGCCGGCGCCGCCCGTCGTGGAGACGTCCAGCAGGGCGAGCTGCTCGACCTCCTCGCACCGCGCCGCGAGTTGGCGCGCCATCTCGAAGGCCACGATGCCGCCCAGCGACCAGCCGCCCAGGCGGTAGGGACCCTGGGGCTGCACGGCGCGCAGGACGTCGAGATAGCCCGCGGCCATCTCCTCCAGGGTCGCGGGCGCCGGTCCCTCCTCGGGAGCCTGCAGGCCATAGACCGGCTGATCGGGTCCCAGGGCGCGGACGAGGTCCGTGTAGCAAAAGACGCTGCCGCCTACCGGGTGGACGAGAAACAGGGGGAGCCGCGACCCGGCAGTCCGCAGCGGCACCAGGGGGGTGGCCGCGGCCGGCGCCTCCCGGCGTTCGATCAGCGCGGCCTGGTGGCCGATGGTGGGGCCGGCGAAGAGGCTCGCCAGCGGCAGGTCGCGGCCGAGGCGGCGGCGGATGCGGGCCAGCAGCCGCACGGCGAGCAGCGAATGGCCGCCGAGGTCGAAGAAGCCGTCGGTGACGCCGACCCGCTCGATGCCCAGCACCTGTCTCCAGATCTCGGCGATCTCGGCCTCGAGCGGGGTACGCGGCGGCACGGAGCCGCCCTCCTCCCCCACCGTCTCCAGCTCGGGCAGGGCGCGCCGGTCGACCTTGCCGCTCGGGGTGAGCGGCAGCGCCCCCAGGAAGTGGAAGGCCGAGGGCACCATGTATTCCGGCAGCCGCTCGCGCACCTGGGACCGCAGCTCGGCGGCAGAGACGTCCCCTCCCGGCACCACCACGTAGGCCACCAGCCGGCGGGCCGGGGAGCCCGGGTCCCGCCGCGCCACGACGGCGGCCTCACGCACCCCGGGATGGGCCGCGAGCACGGACTCGATCTCCCCCGGCTCGACGCGGAAGCCGCGGATCTTGAGCTGCTGGTCCGTGCGGCCCAGGAACTCCAGGTTGCCGTCCGGCTGCCAGCGGGCGAGGTCGCCCGTGCGGTAGAGGCGCTCGCCCTTCCCGCTGTCACCGAAAGGGTCGGGCATGAAGCGTTCGGCGGTGAGGTCCGGCCGGGCGAGGTAGCCCCGGGCCAGGCAGTGCCCGCCGATGCACAGCTCCCCCGGCACGCCGGCGGGCACCAGGCCGAACGCGGCATCGAGCAGGAGGACGCGGGTATTGGCGACGGGACCGCCGATCGACGGCAGCGCGGGCCAGCTTCGCGCCGGGCCGGCCAGGGCATGGGCGGTGGCGACGTGGGTCTCGGAGGGGCCGTACTGGTTGAACAGCCGGCACTCCGGAACATGGGAGAACAGCTCGGCCACCGCCTGGGTGATCTGGAGCTGCTCGCCGGCGGTGGCGATCTCGCGCAGGGCTTCGGGCCACGCGTCCCGCTCGGCGGCTATCTCCGCGAGCTGCTGCAGGGCCACGAACGGCGGGAACAGCCGCTCGACCGCCGACTCGCGCAGGGCGTCGAGCAGGGCGGAGGAGTCCAGCCGCAGCTCCTCGGAGATCAGCACCAGCGTGCCGCCGGCCGCCCAGGTCGCGAACAGCTCCTGGCAGGAAACGTCGAAGGAGAGCGAGGCGAACTGCAAGGTTCTGGCTCCGGGGCCGAGCGCCGAGTTGCGGAGCTGCCAGGCGACCAGGTTGACTAGGGGACGATGGGGCATGGCGACCCCCTTGGGCACCCCCGTAGACCCCGAGGTGAAGATGACGTAGGCCAGGTTGTCGGGGCTGTCCCCCGCCTCTGGGGCGAGGGCGAGCCCCGCTCCGGCGCCGGCGGGCTCGGCGTCGAGGCAGATCACGTCGAAATCTCCGGCGGGGATGGCGTCGCGCAGTCCCGTCTCGGTCAACAGGACGCGGGGCCGGGCGATCGCCAGCATGATTTCCAGCCGCTCGCGGGGATAGGAGGGATCGACCGGCACGTAGGCGCCGCCCGCTCCCAGCACGGCGAGCACGGCGACCGCCATGGCCGGCGAGCGCCGGAGGCAGACGGCGACCGGCACGTCGGGCCCCACGCCCAGCTCGCGCAGGCGGCGGGCGAGGCGGCCGGCCCGGCCCCCGAGCTCGGCATAGGTGAGCCGCTCGCGGTCCTGCCGGTCCATGACGGCCACGGCATCCGGCGTGCGCGCCGCCTGGGCCGCGAAGAGATGGTGCAGGCAGGCCTCGCGCGGATAGGCCGCGACGGTGTCGTTCCAGTCGCGCAGCACCTGCCGGATCTCGGCGGGCGCCAGCAGCGGCAGGGTCGAGACGCGGCGGTCCGGATCGGCCAGGGCGCCCTGGAGCAGGCGCACGAAATGGTCCGCCATGCGGGCGATCGTGGCCGTGTCGAACAGGCCGGCGCTGTACTCGAAGTAGCCGGTGAGCTCCGGCCCGCCCTCCCAGAAGTGGAGGGAGAGGTCGAACTTCGAGGTGCCGCCGCCCGCGGGCAGCGCGGCTAGCTTCACTTCGGAGAGGGAGAGGTCCGGCACCGGGGCGTTCTGCAGCAGGAACATCACCTGGAACAGCGGCGTGTGCGAGAGCTGCCGCTCGGGGTCGATCTCCTGGACCAGCGTCTCGAAAGGCAGATCCTGGTGCGCGTAGGCGCCGGCCGCCACCGCCCGCATCCGTGCCGCGAGCTCCCGGAAGGACAGATCCCCGCTCAAGTCGGCGCGCAGCACCAGGGTGTTGACGAAGAAGCCGATCAGCCCTTCGATCTCCACCCGGTCGCGGCCGGCGATCGGCGAGCCCACCGCCAGGTCGTCCTGCCGGGTATAGCGGTGGAGCTGGGCCAGAAAAGCGGCCAGCAGGGTCATGAACGGCGTCGCCCCGGCGCGCCGGGAGAGCTCCCGGACGGCGGCCGTGGTGCCGGGCGGCAGCACGACCGGCAAGGTCGAGCCGCGGAAGGTTTGGACCATGGGGCGCGGCCGGTCGGCCGGCAGCTCGAGCAACGGCGGCAGGCCCGCGAGCTGCCGTTTCCACCAGGCGAGGAGCCCCTCGAGCACCGGGCCGGAGAGCAGGCACCGCTGCCAGACGGCGAAGTCGGCATATTGCACGGGCAGCGGCGGCAGCGGCGACGGAAGGTGGCGGGAAAACGCCTCGTAGAGCCCGCCCAGCTCGCGCACCAGGACGCCCAGCGACCAGCCGTCGCAGACGATGTGGTGCATGTTGAGGATCAGCGCGTGCTCGTCCACGCCCGTCCGGTAGAGGAGCACGCGCAGGAGCGGCCCGTGCGCGAGGTCGAAAGGCCGGCGGGCCTCGATCCGCACCAGGCGCGGCAGCTCGGCCTCCCGCGAGGCGGGAGGCAGCCGCTGCAGGTCGATGAGCGGCAGCGGCAGGCCGGAAGGCGGCCCGACGACCTGGACCGCGGCCTCCTCCCCGTCGCCGGCGAGGGCGAGGGCGAGGGAGAAGGTGGTCCGCAAGGTTTCGTGGCGCCGCTCGACCTCGACGAGCGCCGCGGCGAGCGCCGCGACGTCCAACCGCCCCGTCAGGCGCAGGGGGATGGGCATGTTGTACCAGGGGCTGCCGGGCTCGAGCTGGTCGAGGAACCAGAGCCGTTGCTGGGCGAAGGAGAGTGGGAAGGCCCTGCCGTCGCGCGGCTGCGCCGTAATGGGCTCGCTCCCCGGCGCCGCCTGCCGTTGTTCCAGGGCGAGCCGCCGCTCGCGCTCCAGCCGCAGCTCGATCAGCCGGCGCTGCTTGGGCGACAGCGTCTCCAGACGCTGGGCGAGGCCGCGGTCATCGCGGCCATCGCTCACCCGCCGCTCTCCAGCGCCGCCGCCACGGCTTCGACGGCCGGCTGGCGCACGATCGCCCAGTGATTGCCCGGAAGCGTCCGGAGCCCGACCCCCCCGGCCGCGAGAGCGCCCCAGCCGAGCGTCGAGTCCGCCGGATCGTCGAAGTGGGAGCCGGCGGACCGGAAGAGCTGGATTCGGCCCGTGTAGGAATGCGCGGTATAGCCCTCGATCAGCCGCAGGTTGGCCCGGAAGACCTCGAACCGCCGGGCGGCCGCCGCGAAGTCGAGGCCGGCGGGCAGCAGGCCCAGCTCCTGCGCCCGCGCGAAGGCAACGGGCAGTGGCACGCCGGCAGGGAGGTCCGCCATCGCCGCCGGCAGAGGCTTGCCGAGCAACCCGGCGAGGTCGCGGGCGAACCAGGCGCGCAGCTCCGTGTCGTCGACGGCGCCGCCGGCACCGCGGCCGGGCGCGAAGACGTCCAGCACCGCGAGTTGCTCGACCTCCTCGCCGCGCGCGATGAGTTGGCGCGCCATCTCGAAGGCCACCACCCCACCCATCGACCAGCCGCCCAGACGGTAGGGGCCCTCCGGCTGCACGGCGCGCAGGGCCGCGAGGTAACGCTGCGCCATCTCCTCCAGGCTCGCGGGCGCCGTACCGCCGTCCTCGGGAGACTGCAGGCCGTAGACCGGTTGATCGGGTCCCAGGGCGCGGGCGAGCTCCGTGTAGCAGAAGACGCTGCCGCCGACCGGATGAACGAAGAACAGGGGCCGGCGGGAGCCGCCGGTCCGGAGCCGGGCGAGGGCGCCCTCGCCGCCGCTGGAATCCGGCGGCGCAGCGTCGGCGTCCTCCCCAAGGAGGGTCGCCAGCCGGGCGATCGTCGGAGCGCGGAAGATGGCCGCGAGCGGCAGGCCGCGGCCGAGGGTGGAGCGGATGCCGGCGAACAGGCGCACGGCGAGCAGCGAGTGCCCGCCGAGCTCGAAGAAGTTGTCGTGCACCCCGATACGGTCGACCTCGAGCACCTCCGACCAGATCGCCGCCAGCGCCTCCTCCGTCGAGGTGCGGGGAGCGGCGTAGGCCGCGCCGACCCGCGGCCGGGCCGTGTCGGGGGGCACCAGGGCTCGGCGGTCGACCTTGCGGTTGGGGGTGAGCGGCAGGGCCTCCAGCAGGGAGAAGACCGAGGGCACCATGTGGTCGGGGAGGCGCTCCCCCAGGAAGGCGCGCAGGTGCGGCACCAGCCGGCGCGCGAACTGCCCCTGGAGCGGATTGTTGGCGTAGGTGGCCCAGGGGCGGTGGACGCTCTGCGGGCGCTCCGGCGAACGCTCCGCGACGGCCTTCCCCGTAACGTCGCGCCGGTGGAGCCAGACCTCGTAGCTGCCGTCGGACGCCGAGTCCGCCCAGCGGACGTCCACCGCATAGGCCAGCTCCTCGCCCAGGCTCCAGAAGTCCTCCGGCTCGATCCCCTGCTCTCCGATCCCTGCCGCCGCGGCGGCATCCGCGCCGGCGGTGAGCCCGCTGGGCTCGGCCAGCCGGTCCGCCGTCCCGACCGCCGACAGCACCCGGGCGTTGGGAACGCCGTACAGCGTGAGGTCCGTCGGCAGCTCGTCGACGAGCCTCCGTCGCACGGACTCCATCGACAGGCTCCGCTCGGCCCAGCCGAGGCGGAGCGTGGCCGGAGGCTCTCCGGCTTCAGCGGCGCCTCCCCCGCGCAGCCGGAGCACGTTGTCGTAGCGGAACCGCACCAGCTCGTTGGCCTGGCGGCCGCGCTTCAGCCACACCTCGGCGCGAGCGACCTCGGGCAGGGTCTCGGCAAGGGCGGCGAAGAACGCCGGATCGAGCACCAGCTCCTCCTCTCCCTGGACTCGCCGCCGCGCCCACTGGGCCAGCTCGGTCATGGCCAGCGATTCCGGGGCCTGATGGAGCTCGACCGAGGCGGCGAAGGCCGCCAGCAGGGGCAGACTGCGCACGTCCCCCACGAACACCGCGCCGCCGGGCGCCGTGGCGAGCACGGCGCCGGCGAGCACCCGGCGCAGGTACTCGACGTCGGGGAAGTACTGCACGACCGAGTTGAGGATCACGAGGTCGAACGAGCCCGGCTCGACCCCCGAGAAGTCGTCCGCCGTGCGCTGCGCGACCGTGACGCCCGGCAGCGGCCGGCCCGCCGCCGCCATCTCCGCCAGCCGCGCCTCGACGTACCCGACCGCCGCGGCCGAGAAATCCCGCCCTCCGTAGCAGCTTGCGTGCGGGGCCAGCCGGAAGAGCAGCAGGCCGGTGCCGCAGCCGATCTCCAAAATCCGAGGCAGCCGCGGCGAACACCCGGGCAGCTCGCGGGCCAGCGCCAGGATGCGCTCGACGGTCGAGTCGACCCAGGCCGCCATCTCCGCGGCCGGGATCGGCTCGCCCGTATAGCTGCTGTTCCAGCCGGCGATGTTGAAGGTGGAGTCGCCGCCGGCTCTCTCATCCACCGCGTAGGTGTGCTCGTAGAGCTCCTGCCACTGGGCGACGTGCTCCGCCCGCCAGGCAGCGATCTCCTCGCCGCTGCCCTCGCGGTCGTCCCCCTGGACGACGTAGGCCGCCAGGCGCTGCTCGCCGCTCGGTCCGGCGCCCGCCGTGACGACCGCCTCGCGCACGGCCGGATGGGCCTGAAGGGCGGCCTCGATCTCCCCCAGCTCGATGCGGAAGCCCCGAATCTTGACCTGGTGATCGATCCGGCCCAGGTAGGCGAGGGTGCCCTCGGGCAGCCAGCGCGCCAGGTCGCCGGTACGGTAGAGACGCCCGCCCGGCTCGCCGCCGAAGGGATCTGGGATGAACCGCTCGGCGGTCAGCTCGGGACGGCCCAGGTAGCCGCGGGCCAGGCCGTCGCCGGCCAGGCAGAGCTCGCCGGGCACGCCCAGGGGCGCCAGTTGGTGCCGGCGGTCGAGCAGGTGGACGCGCGTGCCCGGCAGCGGCCGGCCGATCGACGGCTCTTGGGCGCTCCCGCGGCCAGCGAGGGCGAAGGTCGAGTACGTCGTGTCTTCCGAGGGTCCGTAGAGGTCGTAGATCCGCTCGACCCCCGGCTCGGCATACACCCGGTCCGCCAAAGCCCGCGAGAGCGGCTCGCCGGCCAGGTTCACGGTGCGCACCGAGGGAGGCAGGGCGCCCAGGCGGACCAGCTCGGAGATCGCCGAGGGCACCGTGTTGACGAGCGTCACCTCGGAGGCGGCCGGCAGTTCCGCCAGGGCGAGCACGTCCTCGGCCAGGATGATCTTGCCGCCCCACGCGAGGGGCACGAACAGCTCGAAGACGGAGAGGTCGAAACAGATCGAGGTCGAGAACAGGACGCCCGCCAGATCCGCCGGCGGGAAGACCTCGCGCGCCCAGTACAGGAAGAGGAGGGCGCTGCGGTGCTCGATGGCGACCCCTTTGGGGCGGCCGGTCGAGCCGGAGGTGTAGATCACGTAGGCGAGCCCGGCGGGGCCGGAAAGCGCCGGAGGTGCCGACGACAATGCCGCGGTCTCCTGCCGTTCGGCGGCCGGGCAGATCCGCCGGACGCCGCCGCCGCCGGAGCCCGCCATGCCTTCGGCGTCCACGAGCAGCACCGGCGCGCGGGAGTCCGCGAGGATGAAGGCGAGGCGGCCGGCGGGATACTCGGGGTCGAGCGGCACGTAGGCGCCACCAGCCTTCAGGGTGGCGAGGATCGCCACCACCAGCTCGGCGGAGCGGCGCATCGCGATGCCCACCAGGCTCTCCGGGCCTACGCCCAGGTCGCGCAGGCGATGGGCGAGCCGGTTCGCCCGGGCGTCGAGCTGGCGGTAGGTGAGGCGCTCCTCGCCGCCCACCAGGGCGATGGCGTCCGGCGTGCGCGCCGCCTGCGCCTCGAAGGGGTCCTGGAGGCGCACCTGGCCGGCATCGACACGGAAGGCCGGCGCCGTGTCGCCGGCCTCGGCGATCAGCCGGTGCCGCTCCATGGCGCCGAGGAGCGGCAGCTCCGAGACCCGCCGCCAGGGATCGGCGAGCACGCCTTCCATCAGGCGCATGAAGTGGTCCGCCAGGCGGGCGACCGTCGCCGGGTCAAAGAGGTCGGTGTTGTACTCGAAATAGGCGGTGAGCTCGGCGCCGCCTTCCCAGAAATAAAGCGAGAGGTCGAACTTCGACGTGCCGCTGCGCGCCGCCAGCGGCGCGAGCGTCAGCCCGGAGAGGGCGAGCTCCGGTACCGGCGCGTTCTGGAGCACGAACATCACCTGGAAGAGAGGCGTGTGGGAGAGCTGCCGCTCGGGCTCGAGCTCCTCGACGAGCTTTTCGAAAGGCAGGTCCTGGTGGGCGTAGGCGCCCGCCGCCAGCGCTTTCACGCGCGCCAGCAGCTCGCGGAAGCTGGGGTCTCCGGAGAGGTCGCCGCGCAAGACCAGGGTGTTGACGAAGAAGCCGATCAGCCCTTCGAGCTCCGCCCGGCCGCGGTTGGCGATCGGCGAGCCGACGGCGAGATCGCTCTGCCCGGTGTAGCGTTGGAGCAGCGCCAGGAACCCGGCGAGCAGGACCATGAAGGGGGTGGCCCCTTCGCGCCGGGACAGCGCCTGGACGGCCGCCGTCATGCCTGGGGGCAGGGCGAAACGCAGGGTCGCGCCGCGGAAGGTCTGGACGGCCGGGCGCGGCCTGTCGGTCGGCAGCTCGACGAGCGGCGGCATCCCCGTGAGCTGCCGCGTCCAGTATTCGAGGAGATCCGCGAGCACCGGGCCGGCGAGGAGCCCGCGCTGCCAGGCGGCGAAGTCCGCGTACTGGACGGGCAGCGCGGCGAGCGGCGATATCGGCGATGCTTGGCGGTGCGAGAAGGCCTCGTAGAGCGCCGCGAGCTCACGCACCAGCACGCCGAGCGACCAGCCGTCAGAGACGATGTGGTGCATGCTCAGGAGGAACGCGTGCTCGGATTGACCCGTCGCACTCTGGCCGATCGAGAAGAGGATGGCGCGCAGGAGCGGCCCGTGCGCGAGGTCGAACGGGCGCCGCACCTCGGCGGCAAGGAGACGCAGGAGCTCGGCTTCGCGCGCGGCGGCGGGAAGGCCGCTCAGATCGACCCGGGGCAGCGGCAGGCCGGCCGGCGGGCCGACGGCCTGGACGGCACTCCCTTCGCCGGCCAGGGCGAAAGTGGTGCGCAAGGTCTCGTGGCGGCGCTCGACCTCGGCGAGGGACGCGGCGAGCGCCGCGGCGTCCAGCATCCCCGTCAGGAGCAGGGGGATGGCCATGTTGTACCAGGGGCTGCCGGGCTCGAGCTGGTCGAGGAACCAGAGCCGCTGCTGGGCGAAGGAGAGCGGGAAGGGGCGGCCGTCGCGCGGCAGCGCCGGGATGGAGGCGCCTGCCGTCTCCGCCCTGCGCTCGCGGGCCAGCCGCAGCTCGAGCAGCCGGCGCTGCTTGGGCGGCAGGGCTTCGAGGCGCCGCGCGAGGTCGTCCGCGTCGCTCATCCGGGGGTCTCTCCCGCCAGTCCGGGCTGGCCGGCCGTCGGAGCCTCCGGCGTACTGGCCGGAGGGTCGTCGAGCACCACGTCCGGCAGCTCCGTCTCGACGTCGCGCACCGGCCGGTAGCTGTAGATCACGGCCACCGAGAGCAGCGTGAGCACGCCGGAGAGCATGAACATCAGGGCGACGCCGCGCCCCGGCCCGACGCCGATGACGCGCCCGACGCTGCCCGCGAGCGCTCCGCCGGGCAGGAGGAGCGGCTTGAAGACGCGGTCGGCGAGCGGCCCGGCCGAGGCGCCGGCCAGGGGAAATGCGATGCCGGCGACCATGCGTCGCATGGAGAAGACGCGGCCCTGGAGGTCCTGGGGGATCTTGCTCTGCCAGATCGCCTCGCTCGAGCCACGGATGACCGGCAGGGCGAACAGCGCGACGGCCATGGCCCCCGACACCAGCAGGGCGTTGGGCTGCAGGCCGCCGAGCAGCAGCGTCAGGCCCTGGAGCAGGGTAAAGCCCAGGATGATCGGGATGCGCCGCAGGGAGCGGCCGCCCCCCCAGACGCCCAGGGCGAGACCGCCCAGCACGGCGCCGACGGCGCCGGAGGTCAGCACCGTCGCCAGCGTCCTGGCCGAGCCGAAGGAGAGCACCAGCGGCGTCACCAGGATCTGCACGACCGCGAGGCAGTAGTTGGCGAAGGCGAAGAACAGCATCAGCCCCAGCAGGCCCGGCCGCTGGCGCATGTAGGTCCAGCCATAGAACGACTCGTAGAGGAGCGACCCTCGGCCCTCCCGGCCCGCCGCGGAGACCGCGGGCTGGGGGATCCTGATGACGAGCAGCGTCGCGGCGGCGAACAGGAAGGAGCAGCAATCGAGGAAGATGACGCCCCCCACCCCGATCACGTCCATCAGCGCCACGGCGAGGAGCGGGGAGGCGATCTGCCCCGCCGCGGGCCCGAGCAGGGCCATGCCGTTGGCCCGCACGAGCTGCCGCCGCGGGACGAGAAGCGTCGTCGCCGCCGAGAAAGCGGGGAGCTGGAAGACGTTGAAGCACCGGCTGGCGCAGACCAGCACGTAGACGTGCCACATCTCCAGCGCCCCGGCCCAGTAGAGCGAGGCCATGATCAGCGTGCAGGCCCCGGAGCCGAAGTTGTTGAGCAGCAGCGCCGTGCGCCGGCCCCAGCGGTCGATGAGAGCGCCGGCGAGCGGCGACAGCAGCGTGTTCGGCAGGGTGGCGAAGAGGGTGATCAGCGACAGGGCGGTGGCCGATCCGGTCTGCCGGTAGGTCCACACCCCCAGCGCGAAGCCGGACAGGCCCGTGCCCAGGTTCGAGACGACCTGCCCGATCCAGATCACGAGGAAGTCCCGCATGCCGCGCGGCGGGGCCGGTCCAGGGCTCGGGTCAGTCATGCGGTCCCTCGCTTTCGATCAGGCTTTCTTCGGCGGCCAGGAGGGCGTCCAGCTCCTCCTCGGACAGCCCCTCCACCTCCTCCAACAGGCGCGAGACCCGTACGGGGTCCACGCCGCCCTCCGGCTCGCCCGGCCGCCGGACGAGGGCCGCGGCCAGCCCGGAGACCGTCGGCTCCTCGAAGAAGCGGGCGATCGACAGCTCGGCCCGGAAGGTGTCGCGCAGCCGCGAGGTGATCTGGGTAGCCATCAGCGAATGCCCTCCGAGCTCGAAGAAGTTGTCATGGGCGCCGATCCCCTCGATGCCGAGGAACTCCGTCCAGACGCCGGCGACCGTCCGCTCGGCCTCGCTCTCGGGAGCGACGTAGGCGGTGCTCAGCGGAGGCCGGCCGTGGGAGGCCGCCAGGCGGGGCTTCTCGGCCTCCTCGGCGGCGCCGGCCGAGCGTTGCCGCGCGAGCAGGGCCGTGAGGTCGCGCGTCGAGACCACCACCCGCGGCAGGCCGCCGGCGAGAACGCGGTCGAACACCTCCAGGGCCTCGGCGGTCGACATGCCGTGCTTCAGGCTCTCGCGCCGCACCTCCTCCAGGTCCGGCGGCAGCTCGCTCTCGGCCACCACGCCGGCCTCGCTCCAGGTGTCCCAGCCGATGGCCGACGCGAGGCCGTCGTCCCGCTGCAGGGCGAAGGCGTCGAGGAAGGCGCTGGCGGCGCAGAAGTCCACCCGCCCGAAGCCGCCGAGCACCGAGTTGACGGCCGAGAAGAGCACGAGGAAGTCGAGCGGCTCGTCCGCCAGGGCCGCGGCGAGGACGCGGGTGCCCGCGACCTTGGGCGCCAGGACCTCCCCGGCCGCGGCCGGCGTCTTGAGCTGGATCATGCCGCCGCTGGTGACGCCCGCGGCGTGGATGGCGCCATTGACCGGCCCGAAGCGCCGGTGCGTCTCGTCGAGCACGGCGCGCAAGGCTTCGGCATCTCCGACGTCGGCGCTGGCGACCAGGACCTCCGAGCCCAGCTCCTCGATCGCCTGGAGACGGCTGAGCTTGCGGTCCGGCAGGCCGGAGCGGCCGATCAGCACCAGCTTCGCCTGAGCCTTGCGGGCCAGGTGCTCGGCGAGGGCGAGCCCCAGGCCGCCGAGGCCGCCGGTGATCAGGTAGACGCCGCCCTGGCGCAGCGGGCTTGGAGCGCCGCCCGGCAGCTTCACCGGCTCGAAGCCCTGGACCCAGCGACGGGCGCCGCGCCAAGCCACGGCGAAGTCGGCCGGCGGCGGGGGATCCGCGAGGGCGGAGACCAGGTCCGCGGCGAGCAGCTCGATCCGCGGCGGAAGATCGACGTCAATCGCGCGACAGGAGACGTTCGGGATCTCCTGCGGAACGACCCGGACGGGACCCAGGACGAGCGCCTTCTCCGGCTCGATCCGCTCGTCGCCGGTCACCGACTGGACGCCGGTGGTAACGACCTCGATCCGCACGGGCTTCGGCACGCCCCGGCCGGCGAGGGCCGCGGCGAGCCCGAGCAGGCTGTGGAACGCGGCCTCCCCGGCCGCGGGCCCCTCGTCCACGCCCAACAGGTGGACGATGACGTCAGGGATCTCGCCGGGGGCCTCGCCGAAATCGCGCAGCAGGGCCTCATGGTCGCATTCTCCAGGCGCCGCCACCGCGACCCGCTGCCCCATTCCGCGCAGGTGCCCGGCCAGCAGCTCCCCCAGACCGTGGCGGTCCAGGAACAGCAGCCACGACGCGGCGACCGGCGCCGCGGGGGGGCGAGGCGGGGACGACTGGCGCCAGGAGGGGACGTAGAGCCAGTCGGCCAAGTCCGGCCGCTTGCGCCCGGCGTCACGGCGCCGCAAATCCTCGAAGGCCTGGCGCAGGGGCTCGACCCAGTAGTGCTCGCGCTCGAACGGATAGGTGGGCAGTCGCAGCCGCCGGCGGCTTTCGCCGGAGTAGAAGCCGGCCCAGTCCACCGCCGCACCGGCCAGCCAGAGCTTGCCCAGGACCTGGAGCAGGAACCCGACGTCCGACTGCTGGTCGTGGGGGTGGCGCATGGAATTGAGCACGGTCTGCCCGGTGGACCGGCCGGGGTGCTGCATGACCAGCGTGCTCAGGGTCTGGCCGGGCCCCACCTCGAGGAAGATCCGCTCGCTCTCGGCCAGCAGCTCGCCGATGCCGTCCCCGAAACGCACGGTCTGGCGCAGGTGGCGCACCCAGTAGCCGGGGTCCGTGGCGTCCGCCGCCGTCATCCAGGTGCCGGTGACGTTGGAGACGTAGGGGATGCGGGGCGGTGACAGCGCCAGCGTCGCCACGAAGTCGCCGAGCTCGCGCAGGATGGGTTCCACCACGAAGGAGTGGGCGGCGACCGCGATGTGCAGGCGGCGGGCCTCGACGCCGCGGCCGGCGAAGACCTCGCGGGCCCCGGCGATCGCCGCCGCCGGCCCCGAGACGACGCAGAAGGCCGGGCTGTTGACCGCCGCGATCGACAGCTCCATGCCGAGCTCCGAGAGCAGCGCCAGGACCTCGGCCTCCGGCAGCGGCACGGCGAGCATCCCTCCTTCGGGCAGGGTCTCGAACAGCCGGCCGCGTAGCGCCACCATCGCCAGGGCATCTTCGAGCGACATCACCCCCGCGAGGCAGGCCGCCGTGTACTCGCCCAGGCTGTGGCCAATCATGGCCTGCGGCTGGACGCCCCACGACATCCAGAGCTTCGCCTGCGCGTACTCGACGGCGAAGAGGACCGGCAGCGCGATCGACGTCCGCTCGAGGAGCCGCGCGGCCTCCTCGAGGTCCTCGGGCGCCGGAAAGAGGTAGCGCCGCAGATCGGCGGCCACGTGCGTCTCCAGGAGCCGCAGACAGAGGTCCAGCTGCTCGCGGAACACCGGCTCCGTGCGGTAGAGGTCGAGCCCCATGTTTGGGTACTGCGCGCCGCCGCCCGCGAACAGGAAGACGACGGGGTGGCCTGCGGCCTCCTCGGCGCGGGTGAGGACGCGCTTGGGATCTCGGGCCGCCAGCAGGGCCGCGGCCTCTTCGACGCTCGCGGCGACGGCCATGCGCCGATGGCGGAACACCTTGCGGCCGGCGTGAAGGGTGAACGCCAGGTCGGCGAGCGGCAGGTCCGGATGCTCCCCGAGATGCCGCGCCAGGTTGTCCGTGGCAGCCTCCAGGGCCGTCTCCGTGCGCGCCGAGAGCACCAGGAGCTGAGCGTCCCGGGAGGGGCCGGAGGGCGCCCCCGCCGCCGTCGGCGCTTCCTCCAGGATCACGTGAGCATTGGTGCCGCCGATCCCGAAGGCGCTCACCCCGGCGCGCCGGGGCCCGCCGTCGCCCGGCCAGGGGGTGAGCCGGTCGACCACGTAGAACGGTGTGCCCGGCAGCTCGAGGGCCGGGTTGGGCCGCTCGAAGTGGAGCGACGGCGGCAGCTCGCTTCGCTCGACGGCCAGGATGGCCTTGATCAGCCCGGCGGCGCCGGCGGCCGTGTCCATGTGGCCGACGTTCGTCTTCACCGAGCCGATGCCGCAGAAGCCGGCGCGGTCGGTGCCCGCGCGGAAGGCTTGGGCCAGGGCCCGGATCTCGATCGGATCCCCGAGCGCGGTGCCGGTGCCGTGCGTCTCGACGTAGCGCACCGTCTCCGGCTCGACGCCGGCCACGGCGAGCGCCTGGGAGATCACCGCCGCCTGCCCCTCGACGCTGGGCGCCGTGTAGCCCACTTTCAGCGAGCCGTCGTTGTTGATGGCCGAGCCCTTGACGACGGCGTAGATCGAGTCGCCGTCGGCCAGGGCGTCCTCCAGGCGCTTCAGGGCGACCACGGCGGCGCCGTTGCCCACCACCGTCCCCTGGGAGCGCTCGTCGAAGGCCCGGCAGTGGCCGTCGGGGGCGAGGATGCCGCCCTCCTGATACATCGTGCCGGACTTCATGGGGAGGTACAGGGTGACCCCGCCGGCGAGCGCCATGTCGCACTCGCCGTGCAGCAGGTGCTGGCAGGCGAGGTGGACCGCCACCAGGGAGGTCGAGCAGGCGGTCTGGACGTTGAGGCTCGGCCCCTTCAGGTTCAGCTTGTACGACACCCGGGTGGGCAGGAAGTCCTTGTCGTTGCTGATCGTCGCCTGGAAGCCGCCGATGGCAGCCATCAGCTCGGGGTTCGAGAAGAGGTTCACCAGATAGGTGTTGAGCCCCGAGCCGGCGAACACCCCGATCAGGCCGGGGTAGCGCTCCGGGTCGCAGCCGGCGTTCTCGAGCGCCTCCCAGGCGACCTCCAGGAACATTCTCTGCTGCGGGTCGATGATCTCGGCCTCGCGCGGGGTATAGCCGAAAAAGCCGGCGTCGAACCAGCCGACGCCGTCGGGGATCCCCTTGGCGTTGATGTAGTTGGGGTCGCGGAAGACTTCCGGGGCGACGCCGGAGGCGATCAGCTCCTCGTCGCTGAAGCGGGAGATGGACTCGACGCCGCCGCGCAGGTTGCGCCAGAACGCCTCGACGTCCGCGGCGCCGGGGAAGCGGCCGCTGAGGCCGACGACGGCGATGTCCGCGGGCTGGCGGGCGAGCGAGCCGCGGCGGATCTGCGCCCGCAGCCGCCCGGGTTCCACGGCCGTGCCGGCCCCGGCCTCCGGGCGCAGATGCCGGGCCAGGGCGGCGATCGTGGGGTATTGGAAGAGCTCCACCATCGTCAGGCGGGCCGCGAGGTCCTCCGGCAGGCTCTCGCGCAGCCGGTGGTGCACCCGCGCCATCAGCAGCGAGTGGCCGCCGAGGTCGAAGAAGTTGTCGTGGATGCCCACGCTCTCGACGCCCAGCATGGCGCGCCAGGCCCCGGCGATCACCCCCTCCAGGCGGCCCTTCGGCGCGGCGAACGCCGCCGCGAGATCCGGCCGCTCGCGGCTGTCGGGCGTGGGCGCGGGCAGGGCCTTCCTGTCCACCTTGCCGTTGGGCAGCAACGGCAGCGCGGAGAGCGTCACGAAGGCCGAGGGCACCATGGGCTCGGGGAGCTTCGCCCGCAGGTGGCGCCGCAGCTCGCCGGCGACCGGAGCCGCCGGCGACCGTTCCTCGCCGGCCACCACGTAGGCGGTCAGCCTCTGGTCCCCCGGCACGTCCTCCCGCACGATGACGACGGCCGCGCGGACCCCGGGGTGTTGCTCCAGGGCGGCCTCGATCTCGCCGAGCTCGATGCGGTAGCCGCGCACCTTGACCTGGTGGTCGATGCGGCCCAGGAACTCGAGCTCGCCGCCCTCGCGGCCAGCCCGCCAGCGGGCAAGGTCGCCCGTGCGGTACAGGCGCGATCCAGGGTTCATGGCGAAGGGATCGGGGGTGAACCGCTCCGCCGTCAGATCCGGCCGGCGCCAGTAGCCGCGGGCGAGGCCCGCGCCGCCGATCAGCAGCTCGCCGGGGACGCCGATCGGGGTCGCCTGAAGCTGGGAGTCCACGACGTAGATCGCCGTGTTCGCGATCGGCCGGCCGATGGAGACCGGGGCGGTGCCCTCCCCCGCTTCCGCGCCCACGAGGCGGATGGCGGACCAGATGGTGGTCTCCGTGGGGCCGTACAGGTTCCACAGCGAGCCGGCCCGGGAGGCGATCTCCCCCGCCAGCTTGGGTGACAGAGCCTCGCCTCCGCACAGCGCCTTGAGCCCGCCGCCACCCTCCCAACCCGCATCGAGCAGCAGGCGCCAGGTGGAGGGCGTGGCCTGGAGCACGGTCGCCGCCGCCAGGCGCGAGAGGAGGCGCGGCCCATCCGCCGCCAGCGCCCGGCCGGCGATCTCGACCTCGGCCCCGGCCAGCAGGGGCAGGTAGATCTCCAGGCCCGCGATGTCGAAGGAGAGAGAGGTGACGGCGAGGAGGCGGTCGGAGGCGGCGAGCCCGGGGCGCTCGCGCATCGACTCCAGAAAGTTGATCAGGGCGCCGTGGGGGATCTGCACGCCCTTGGGCCGGCCGGTGGAGCCGGAGGTGTAGAGAATATAGGCGAGCGACTCCGGAGCCGCGGGGACGCCAGGGTCCTCCGCACGCTCGGCCGAGACGTCCTCACGGTCGAGATGGACGGCGCGGGCCGCGCCCAGGGGCAGGCTCGCGGCGAGGCCCGACTCGGTGAGCACCACGGGCGCGCCCGAGTCCTCCAGCATGAAGGCCAGGCGCTCGCGCGGATAGGCGGGATCGAGGGGCACGTAGGCGCCGCCCGCCTTCCACACCGCCAGCAAGGCGACCGGCAGGGCGAGCGAGCGGTCGAGATGGATGCCGACCGGCACCTCCGGCCCCACGCCGAGCGCGATCAGCCGCCGGGCCAGGCGGTTGGCGCGGGCGTCGAGCTCGCCGTAGGAAAGGGTCTCCCCCTCGCAGGTCACGGCCGGGGCCGCGGGCGTCAGAGCGGCCCGCCCGGCGATCAGCCAGTGCACCGGGCGGTCGAGGGCGAAGGGGCGCGCCGTCTCGTTCCAATCGACGAGGAGCTGTTGCTTCTCCTCGACGGAAAGCATGGGGAGAGCGGAGACGCGCTCTCCGGGACTGGCGGCCGCCGCCGCCAGCAGGCGCGTCCAATGCCCCACCATGCGGCGCACCGTGGCCTCGTCGAACAGGTCGGTGTTGTACTCCAGAGTGCCGGCGATCCCCGAGGCGCTGTCCGCCAGGAAGAACGTCCACTCGTAGCGCGAGGCCCCGACGTCCGCTTCGAGCGGGGTTAGGGTGAGGCCGGGCGCGGCCGGCGGCGGGGCCGCGGCGGCCGGTTCCAGGCTCAGCATCACCTGGAAGAAGGGGCTGCGCGCGAGGTCGCGCCGGGGCTTCAGCTCCTCCACCAGCTTTTCGAACGGCACGTCCTGGTGGGCGTAGGCGCCGGCCGCGGCCTCGCGCACCCGCTCCAGCAGCTCGGCGAACGTGGGATCGCCCGAGACGTCCTGGCGCAGGGCTAGGTTGTTGAGGAAGAGCCCGATCAGTCCCTCCAGCTCCGTCCGGCCGCGGCCCGCTACGGGCGTGCCCACCACCAGGTCCGACTGGCGGGTGTAGCGCTGGAGCAGGGCGTAGAACGCGGCCAGCAGGATCATGAACGGGGTCGCGCCGCGGCTGCGGGCACGGGTATGCAGAGACTCCGTCAGCTCCGCGGACAGAGCGACGGGGAGCTTGGCGCCGCGGAAGGTCTGCACGGCCGGCCGGGGACGGTCGAGCGGCAGCTCCAGCACGGGCAGCTCGCCGCTCAAGCGCTCGCGCCACCAGGCGATCTGGGCATCCAGTGCCTTCCCCGCCAGCTCCGCGCGCTGCCAGACGGCGAAGTCGGCGTACTGAAGGGGTAGAGGCGGCAGCGACAGGCCGCCGTAGAGAGCGGCCAGCTCGCGGACGAAGACGCCCATGGACCAGCCGTCCGAGATGGCGTGATGCATGGTGAGCAGCACCACGTGGTCCCCCGCCCCGAGCCGGAGGAGCTGAAGGCGCCACAGCGGTCCGCGTTCCAGGTCGAACGGCCGGCGCACCTCCTCGAGGGTCAGGCGGCGGGCCTCCGCCAGCGATTCGATCCCGGTCACCGGCAGGACGAAACGCTCCGGCGGCGCGATCACCTGCACCGGCTGCCCTGCCGCCATGGCGAAGGTGGTGCGCAGGATCTCGTGGCGCCGCGCGATCTCCTCGACGGCCCGCTCGAGGGCCTCCTGCGACAGCGGCCCCTGGAAGCGGATGGCGAGCGGCATGTTATAGCCGGCGCTCGTCGGATCGAGCTGGTGCAGGAACCAGAGGCGCTGCTGGCCGAACGACAGCGGCAGGCCGCCCTCGCGCGGCACCGGCCGGAGGGGCGGCAGCGCCGCGCCGGCGGCGGCGAGCCGGGGCGCGAGACCGGCGATGGTGGGCGAGGCGAAGAAGGCGTCGAGCGCCACCTCGGCGCCCAGGCGATCGCGCAGGCGCGAAACGAGCTGGGTGGCCATGAGCGAGTGCCCGCCCAGCTCGAAGAAGCTGTCGTGGACGCCGACGCGGTCGATGCCCAGCATCTCCTGCCAGATCCCGGCGAGGACCCCCTCGACCTCGTTGCCGGGCGCCACGTAGGCCGTCTCCAGGTCAGGACGGGTCTCGCCGGCGGTAGCGGGGAGCCGTTCGGGCAGGGCGGCCTCCGGCTGCGCCCCTTCCGCCCGCTCCCGTTCGGGCCGCCGCCGCGCGTCGATCCAATACCGGCGCCGCTCGAACGGGTGGGCCGGCAGGGGCACGCGCAGGCGCCGCTCGCCGGCGTAGAAGGCGGCCCAGTCCAACCGCGCCCCCGCCATCCAGAGCCGGCCCAGGGCGGTGAGCAGGAAGGCGTCGTCCGGCTGCTCGTCCCGCGGCTGGCGCATCGACTGGACCACGGCCCGCGCGGCGGCGGTATCGGCGTGCTGCTTGACCAGCGTGCTCAGGGTGCGCCCGGGACCGGCCTCCAGCAGCGCCACGTCCGGGTCGCGCAGCAGCTCGGCGAGGCCCGCCGAGAAGCGGACCGTGCCGCGCAGGTGACGGACCCAGTATCCGGGGTCCGTCGCCTCCGCCGCCGTGATCCACGTCCCGGTGACGTTCGACAGGTAAGGGAGCCGGGGCGGGTGGAGGCGGACCTTGCGCACCGTGGCGTCGAACTCCTCCAGCGCCGGGTCCATCATCGCCGAATGGAAGGCGTGCGAGGTGTGGAGCCGGCGGGCTGCGACACCGCGGGCCGCGAGCTCTTCCCGCAGCGCCTCGATGGCCGGCGCCGACCCTGAGACGACGCAGAGGGCCGGCCCGTTGACCGCCGCCAGCGAGAGGTCCGGTCCCAACGACGCCAGGATTTCGGCCTCGGGCAGGGGGACGCTCAACATCGCCCCCGCCGGCAGCCCCTGCATCAGGCGCCCACGGGCGGCGACCAGCGCGACGGCATCCTCCAGCGAGAAGACGCCGGCCAGGCAGGCCGCCACGTACTCGCCGATCGAGTGGCCGAGCATGGCCCTGGGCTCGATCCCCCACTCCATCCACAGCCGGGCGAGCGCGTACTCGACGACGAACAGCGCCGGCTGGGTGTGAATCGTCTGCTCCAGCCGAGCCCCAGCCTCCTCGCCGCGCTCCAGGATCACCGCGAGCAGGCCGGCGCCCAGCAGCTCGCAGCAGCGGTCGACCTCGCGGCGGAAGACCGCCTCGGTCGCGTAGAGGTCGCGGCCCATGCCCGGGTACTGCGCCCCCTGGCCGGGGAACAGGAAGGCGACCGGCCGGTCGACCCGCTCCTCGTGGCGGGAGAGGGCGCGCTGGGGGTCTTCCAGGCCGTCGGCGGCGTCGGCGGCACCAGGGGAATCGCGGCAGACCACCATGCGCCTGTACCCGAAGGCGCGCCGCCCGGTCTGCAGCGTCCAGGCCGCGTCGGCCAGGTCGATCTCCGGATGCCGGCGCAGGTGACCGGCCAGCTCGGCCGTCGCCGTCGCCAGGGCCGGCTCCGTGCGCGTCGAGAGAAGCAGGAGCTGCCAGGGGCGGGAAGGGCTCCCCGGCTGCCGCGGCGGCGCCTCCTCGATCGCCACGTGGGCGTTGGTGCCGCCGACGCCGAAGGAGCTCACCCCGGCACGGCGTGGCGCGCCGCCCGCCGGCCAGGGCCGCAGCGTGGTGTTGACGAAGAAAGGAGTGCTGGGGAAGTCGATCTCCGGGTTCGGCGTCCGGCAGCTCAGGCTCGGGGGGATCGCCTCGTTCTCCAGCGCCAGCACCGTCTTGATCAGGCCGGCGACGCCGGAAGCGGCTTCCAGATGCCCGACGTTGGGCTTGAGCGAGCCGACGGCGCAGAAGCCCCTGGCACCGGTGCCGCGGCGGAAGACCTCCGAGAGGGCGGCGATCTCGATGGGATCGCCCATCGGGGTGCCGGTGCCGTGGGTCTCGATGTAGCTCACGGTCTCCGGGGCGAAGCCCGCGAAGTCGTGGGCCGCGGCGATCACCTCGGCCTGGGCGTCGACGCTCGGCGCCGTGTAGCCGACCTTCAGAGAGCCGTCGTTGTTGATCGCGGAACCGTGGATGACGGCATGGATCGTGTCGCCGTCCGCGAGCGCGTCCTCCAGGCGCTTGAGCACCACGACGGCGGCGCCGCTGCCCATCACCGTCCCCCGGGCCTCGGCGTCGAAGGCCCGGCAGTGGCCGTCCGGCGACAGGATTCCCCCTTCGTAATAGAGATAGCCGGCGCCGTGCGGCACCGCCAGGCAGACGCCGCCCGCCACCGCCATGTCGCACTCGTAGCCGAGCAGGCTGCGGCAGGCGATGTGGACGGCGACCAGCGAGGTCGAGCAAGCCGTCTGTACGGCGACGCTCGGCCCCCGCAGGTTCAGCAGGTAGGAAACCCGCGTCGCCAGGTAATCCTTGTCGGAGAGCTGGCGCAGCACGGCGAGCTCGGCCGGGTGCAGGTCCTCCGGACGCGACAGCACGTTGTGCAGGAGGTACTGGTTGAGCTGGCAGCCGGCGTAGACGCCGATCGACCCGGCATACTTCTGGGGGTCGTAGCCGGCGTGGGCGAAGGCCTCCCAGACGCACTCCAGGAACAGCCGGTGCTGGGGGTCGAGGAGACTCGCCTCGCGCGGGCTGAAGCCGAAGAAGCGAGCGTCGAAGAGGTCGATCCCCTCGACCGGCGCGCCGGCCTTGACGTAGCGCGGATCGCTCGACAGCTCCGCGGGGACGCCGGCGGCCTCCAGGTCGGCCGCGGAGAGGGGGACGATCGACTCCACGCCGTCCCGCAGGTTGCGCCAGAGCTCGTCGAGGTTGCGGGCGCCCGGGAAGCGCCCGGCGAGGCCGACGATGGCGATCCCGGTCAGCGGCTGCTCGCCGGAGTCGCTCATTGGACCTCCCTGCCCTTGCGGGCGAGCTGCTGGCGCTGGAGCGCCGCCTTGCCGCGCTGCACCCGCTCCTCGACCTTGGCGAAGGCCGGCGGCGGCGCGGCCGCGGGCCGGTCCAGGTGGGCCGCGAGTGTCGCGACGGTCGGATAGCGGAACAGGTCGACCAGCGGCAGGTCGCGCTGGAGCGCGCCGCGCAGGCGGGCGCGAACCCGGGCGATGGCGAGCGACGTGCCGCCCAGCTCGAAGAAGTTGTCGTGGATGCCCACGCGCTCCAGGCGCAGGACCTCCCGCCAGATCCCGGCGAGGGTCCGCTCGAGCTCGGTGCCCGGCTCGGCATAGGCCGACTCCAGGTCCGGGCGGTCGCTTCCCGGCGCGGGCAGGGCTCGGCGGTCCACCTTGCCGTTGGGCGTCAAGGGGAGGGCCTCCAGAGTGAGGAAGTACGACGGCACCATGAAGTCCGGCAGCCGTCGGCGCAGGAACTGCCGCAGGTCGGCGATCCGGAGCTCCCCGTCCGGCACGATATAGGCGGCGAGGCGCGCCTCCGCCACTCCCTCCGGCTCCCCTGGCTCCGCCAACGCCACAGCCATCACCACCACCGCCTCCTTCACCTGCGGGTGCTGGCGCAGCACGGCCTGCACCTCGCCCGGCTCGACGCGGAAGCCGCGGACGTTCACCTGGTCGTCGGCGCGGCCGAGGAGCTCCACCGTGCCGTCCAGGCGGTAGCGCCCGAGGTCGCCGGTCCGGTACAGCCGGTCCGCCGCGTAGCCCGTCAACGGGTTGGTCAGGAAGCGCTGCGCCGTCAGACCAGGATCGCCGAGGTAGCCCTGGGCCAGGTAGGGCGTGCGCACGTGGATCTCGCCGCGCTCGCCGGGGGCCGCGAGGCCACCCGAGCGGCCGAGAACCAGGAGCTGCACGCCGTCGATGCCTCGGCCGATCGGCACGGCCCCCTCCCGCGGCTCGCCGGCCACCTGGTGGAAGGCCATGGCCTGGGGCGTCTCGGTGGTGCCGTAGAAGTTGACGGCGGTGCACCTGGGCGCCAGCCGGCGCAGGCGCACGACGTCCCGCCCGTTGAGCACACCGCCGCCGAAGAAGGCCCAGCGCAGGGGCAGCGTGCCCGTGTCACCCCCAGAGTCGAGGAGCTGGCCCATGACCGGCGTCAGGTGGGCGACCGTCACGCCGCTGCCGGCCAGCCACTCCACCAGCTTCTCGGGCTCCAGCATCTCGGCGGCTCGCGGGATGCAGAGGGTGGCGCCCAGGCAGAGCGGCATGAAGACGTCGCGTAGCAGCGGATCGTGCGACAGGCCGGAGAGCAGGCTGAAGCGGTCCGTTCCGTTCAGCCCGAAGGTGCCGGCGTGCCAGGTGAGGAAGTGGGACAGCGGGCCGTGGCCGCCAAGGATTCCCTTGGGCACGCCGGTCGAGCCCGACGTGAAAGCCACGTACGCCAGGTCGTCCGGCCCAACCGGCGCCGAGGCGAAGCCCGCGGGCGGCGCCTCCCAGCCGGCTTGGCGCCAATCCTCGGGGAGATCGACGCGGCAGAGCGGCGCCAGGGTGGCGATCGCCTCTTCGAGCCCGGCCGTCATACTCCCGGCGGGCCCGGCGGCCGCCAGCGTCACCAGGGCGCGGGGCCGCGCCTGGGTGAGGCAGGAGGCCAGGCGCGCCTCGGGATAGGCCGGGTCGAGGATCAGGAAGGCCGCGCCCGCCCTGAGCGCGCCCAGCAAACTCAAAACCAGACCGGCGCCGCGCGGCGCGTAAACCGCCACCACGTCCCCTGTGCCGACCCCCTGCTCGCGCAAATGATGGGCGAGGCCGGCGCTCGCGGCGTCCAGCTCGCCGTACGTCCAGACGCGGTCGCCGGCCAGGATCGCGGGCCGCTCCGGGGCGCTGCGCGCCACCTGGACGAAGCGCTCGTGGACGGCGCCATGCCACTCGCGGACGAGCGGCGCCGCCGGGTCGGGCAGCAGGGCGCGGTCCGCCGCGGTGAGCAGGGAGAAGGCGTCGACCGGGCTTCCGGGCTGCTCCACGGCCTGGGCGAGCAGCGACTCGAGCTGCCGGGCGAGCAGGGCGATCCGGGCGGCGTCGAACAGGTCGGCGTTGTAGACCCACTCGATGCCAATGCCTCCCGGGCGGTCGGTGACGTAGAGCGTGAGGTCGAACTTGGACCCGGCCGCGGGCGAGGAGAAGGCGTCGAGAGCGAGGTCCGGCAGCTCGGCTTCCACCCGCGGGAAGTTGAGCATGTTGAACATCACTTGGAAGAACGGGGTACGGGAGAGGTCCCGCGCGGGCCGCAGCTCCTCCAGGAGCTTCTCGAACGGCACGTCCTGGTGCTCGTAGGCGCCCAGTGCCGTCTCGCGCACCCGGCCCAACAGCTCGCGGAAGGCCGGGTTGCCCGACAGGTCGGTGCGCAGCACCAGGGTGTTCAGGAAGAAGCCGATCAGCCCCTCGACCTCGGCCCGGCCTCGGCCGGCGATGGGCGTGCCCACCACGAGGTCGTCCTGCCCGGCGTGGCGGGAGAGCAGCAGCTCGAACGCCGCCAGCAGGGTCATGAAGAGGGTGGCGCCCTCGCGCCGGGAGAGGGCGCGCAGGCCGCTCGCCAGCTCCCCGGGGAGTTGCAGCGAGAGCTGGCCGGCGCGGAAGGTCTGCACCGCCGGCCGGGGCCGGTCGGCGGGTAGGTCGAGCCCGTGCGAGGCGCCGGCGAGCCGCTCGCGCCAGTAGGCGAGCTGCCGGTCGAGGATCGGCCCCCGCAGCCAGGCGCGCTGCCAGGCGCTGTAGTCGGCGTACTGCACCGGAAGCTCGGGCAGAGGCGAGGCGGCGTCCGCCGCGAAGGCCGCATAGATCGCCGTCAGCTCGCGCAGGAACACGCTCATCGACCAGCCGTCGGAGACGATGTGATGGACCGTGACGAGCGCCACGTGCTCCTCGGGACCCAGGCGCAGCAGGAGGCTCCGCAGCAGCGGGCCACGAGCCAGGTCGAACGGCCGTGCGGCCTCCGCCGCCGCGAGGCGCTCGGTCGCGAGAGAGCGCGCCGACACTGCCGAGAGATCGATCAGAGGCATCGCGACAGGACCGGGCGGCGCGATCACCTGCACCGGCCGCTCGCCCGCCAGGGCGAAGGTGGTGCGCAGGGCCTCGTGGCGGCGGGCGATCTCGGTCAGGCTGCGCTCGAAGACCTCGCGCCGGAAGCGCCCGGTCAGCCGCACGGCCGCCGGAAGGTTGAACGTGCCGGTGCCGGGCTCGAGCTGATCGAGGAACCAGAGCCGCTCCTGGGCGAAGGAGAGAGGGAGGTCGCGGTCGCGGGGCACGGGCACGATCGGCGGCGCCACGGCCTCCGGATCGGCCTCGCCGCGGAGCCGCGCCACCTCCGCGGCCAGCGCGGCCACGGTGGGGGCGCCGAACAGCGCCTTCAATGGCAGCTCGACGCCGAAGGCCTCGCGCACCCGCGACACCACCTGGGTCGCCAGCAGGGAGTGGCCGCCCAGCTCGAAGAAGTCGTCGTGCAAGCCGACGCGCTCGACGTGGAGGACCTCCGCCCACGCTCCGGCCAGCAGCTCTTCGACCGGGCCCGCATCGGACCCGCCGGTCGTGGGCCGGTCGCGGGGAGGGGCGCCGAGCTTCGCGAGCGCCTGGCGGTCCACCTTGCCGTTCGGGGTGAGGGGCAGGACTTCCAGCCGCACGAAGGCTGACGGCACCATGTGCTCCGGCAGCATTCGCCTGAGCCAGCTTCGCGGCTCGGCACCCTCTTCCCCGACCCAGAAGCCGGCCAGCCGGATGTCCTCCCCGAGGGATAGCGCCAGCACCACCGCCGCGGCCACGGCCGGATGGGCCAGGAGGGCCGTCTCGACCTCGCCCAGCTCGATGCGGAAGCCGCGGATCTTGACCTGGTGGTCGTAGCGGCCGAGGAACTCCAGCTCGCCGTCCGGCCGCCAGCGGACGAGGTCGCCGGTGCGGTAGAGACGGCTGCCGGGGGCTCCGAACGGGTTGGGGACGAACTTCTCCGCCGTCAGCTCCGGCCGGTGGAGATAGCCGCGGGCGAGGCCCCCGCCGCCCAGGAACAGCTCGCCCGGCACACCCGGCGGCGCCGGCTGCATTCCGGCGTCCAGCACGTGGCACTGCGTCCAGGCCACCGGCCGGCCGATCGTGGGTTCCCCTCCCCGGGATACCCGGGTGAAGGTCGAGTAGGTGGTGTCCTCCGAGGGACCATACAGGTTGAAAAGCCGCTCGGCCGCGGTGCATTCGTGGACCCTCTCGGCCAACGCCCGCTTGAGCGGCTCGCCGGCGAGGTTGATGGTGCGCACCGAAGCGGGCACGCTCCCCAGCCGCACGAGCTCGGCCATCGCCGAGGGCACGGTGTTGACCAGGGTCACCCGCGCCTCGACGGCAGGCAGGTCCAAGGCGCTCCCGGCCAGGACCACCGCCCCTCCCCAGCTCAGGGGGACGAACAGCTCGAAGACCGAGAGGTCGAAAGCGATCGAGGTCGCAGCCAGCACCCCGGCCAGATCCTCGGCCGGGAAGACCTCGCGGGCCCAGCGCACCATGGCGACGGCGCTCGCATGCTCGATCGCCACCCCCTTGGGCCGGCCGGTCGAACCGGACGTGTAAATGAGATAGGCCAGGTTGTCCGGCCCCGCCGCCGCCCGCGGACCGGCGCCACGCTCCGCGCCGGTCCCCTCGGTGTCGAGACAGAGGACCGGACCGTTCCAGCCGAGCCCGGGAAGGGACTGGAGCAGGCTTTGCCGCGAGATCAAGACCGCGATGCGGGCATCGCCTGCCACGAAGGCCAGGCGCTCGGAGGGGTAGGCGGGGTCGAGCGGCACGTAGGCGCCACCCGCCTTGAGCACGGCGAGCAGGGCGATCACCAGCGACGCCGAGCGCTCCAGGCAGACCCCGACCGCCCGCTCGGGCCCGACTCCCATCTCGCGCAGGCGGTGGGCCAGATGGTTGGCCCGGCGGTCGAGGTCCTCGTAGGTCAGCCGCTCGGCGCCGCAGGCCAGGGCGAGCGCCGCCGGGGTCCGCCCCGCCTGGATCTCGAAGAGCTGATGGAGGCAGGCGTCCCGGGACACGGCGCGGAGGTCGATCCACTCCTGCTCGAGCTGGTGGCGCTCGGCGACGGTCATCAGCGGCAGCTCCCCAATCCGCCGCTCCGGCTCCTCCACGGCGCCGCGCAGGAGAGTCGCCAAGTGCCCCACCAGGCGCAGGGTCGTCGCCGGATCGAACAGCGCGGCCGCGTATTCGAGCGCGCCGGTCACCCGCCGCTCGCCGCCGTGCTCCGTCTCGCCCAAAGCCAGGGTCAGCTCGAGCTTGGCGGTGGCGCTTGCCCGCCGGATCGGGCGCAGCGTAAGGCCGGGCAGCGCGAGCTCCTCGAAGGGGGCCTCCTGCCAGGTCAGCATGACCTGGATCAGGGGCGGCCGCGAGAGGTCGCGCTCCGGCCGCAGCTCTTCGACCAGCCGCTCGAAGGGGAGGTCCTGGCGGGCGTAGGCGTCGAGGCTGGCCTCCCGCACCTCGGCGAGCAGCTCGCGGAACGTGCGGCCCGCCGCCGGCCGGCCGCGCAGCACCAGGGTATTGACGAAGAACCCGATCAGCCCCTCCGACTCGCCGCGGGTGCGGTTCGCCACCGGCGAGCCCACCAGCACGTCCTCCTGCCCCGAGTAGCGGAAGAGCAGGGCCTGGAAGCCGGCGAGCAGGGTCATGAACAGGGTCGCCCCGTGCCGCCGGGAGAGCTCCCGGAGCTGCCGCGACAGCTCGGCCGTGAGCCCGGCGGGTTGCTCGCCGCCGCGCAGGCTCTGCACCGCCGGCCGCGGCCGGTCGGCCGGCAGCTCCAGGGCGGCGGGGGCTCCGGCCAGGCGCTGGCGCCAGTATGCGAGCTGCGCTTCGAGAACGCCGCCCGCCAGCCACTCGCGCTGCCACCCGGCGTAGTCCGCGTATTGGAGCGGCAGCTCCGGCAGGGGCGAGCCCGCGTAGAGCGCCCCCAGCTCATGGACCAGGACGCCCATCGACCAGCCGTCGGAGACGATGTGGTGAAGGGTGAGGAGCGCCACCCAGTCGCGGTCGCCGAGCCGCAGGAGCAGAGCCCGCAGCAGCGGCCCCGCAGTGAGGTCGAAGGGCTGGGCGGCCTCCCACCGGAGCCATCTCTCCGCCTGCGTCTCGCGGTCCTGCTCGCCGAGGCCGGCGAGATCGATCACCGGGATCGCGACCAGTCCGGGCGGAGCGATCCGCTGCACCGGCCTGCCGGCCCGCTCGGGGAAGGTGGTGCGCAGGGCCTCGTGGCGCCGCGCGACCTCGGACAGGGCGTTGCGGAAGGCGGAGACGTCGAGCCGCCCTTCGAGCCGCAGGCCCACCGGCACGTTGTAGGCGGCGCTCCCGGGGTCCAGCTGGTCGAGGAACCAGAGCCGCTCCTGGGCGAAGGAGAGCGGCTCCTCGCCTGCCGCGCGCGGACGCGCCACGAGCGGCGGAGCCTCGCCGCCCCGCTCGTCCCGGAGCGCCTTTTCGATCACCCCGGCCAGGGCGGCGACGGTGGGCGACTCGAAGACGTCCCGCAGGGGGATCTCGATCCCGAAGGCTTCCCGCAACCGCGACGCCAGCCGGGTGGCGAGCAGGGAATGCCCGCCGAGCGCGAAGAAGTCGTCGTCCACCCCGACCTGGTCCAGCCCCAGCAGCTCCGCCCAGAGACCGGCCAGCATCTCCTCCAGGGGCGTGCGGGGAGCGTGGGACGTCTCTTCCCGCACCTCGGCCTCTGCCAGCGCGGCGAGGGCCCCCCGATCGACCTTGCCGTTGGCGTTGAGCGGCAGCTCGTCGACCAGCACGAGGGTGGACGGCACCATGTAGTCCGGCAGCCGCTCCTGGAGGAACGTCCGGAGGCCGGAGGAGGTCGGGCGCGCCGGCCCATCCGCCACCGCCGCGAAGGCCGTGAGGCGCTTGTCGCCCGCCTGCTCACGGACGAGCACGCAGACGGCGGTGACCGCGGGATGACCGGCGAGGACCACCTCGATTTCAGCCGGCTCGACCCGGAAGCCGCGTAGCTTCACCTGCGAATCGGTGCGGCCGATGAACTCCAGGAGGCCGGAGGAGCCGCGGCGCACCAGGTCGCCGGTGCGGTAGAGCCGCCCGCCGGGCCGTCCGCTCCACGGATCGGGAACGAAGCGCTCCGCGGTCAGCTCCGGCCGGTTCAGGTAGCCGCGCGCCAGGCCGTCGCCGCCCGCATAGAGCTCGCCGGCCAGCCCGGGAGGCACCGGTTGGAGCGCGCGGTCCAGAACGTGGACCACGGTGTTGGCGATCGGCCTGCCGATCGGCACCGAGCCGGCCAGCGATTCTCCACTGACGGTATGGCAGCAGGTGAAGGTGGTGTTCTCGGTCGGGCCATAGCCATTGATCATCCGGCAACCTGGAAGCTCCGCGAGGACCCGCCGCACGTGCGGCAGGGACAGGACGTCGCCCCCCGCCAGAAGCTGGCGCAGGCCGCGCAGGCTCGCAAGCTGGCCGTCCACCATCAGGTGGAAGAGGCCGGCGGTGAGCCAGACGCAGGTGACGCCGAGCCTCTCGATCTCCCGGCCCAGCTCTTCGAGCGACGGCGCCCCGGGAGGGAAGACCGCGAGGCGCGCGCCGTTGGCCAGGGCGCCCCAGATCTCCAGGGTCGAGGCGTCGAAGGAGATCGGGGCGAGCTGCAGGAAGACCTCGTCGTCCGCGAAGCGGGCGTAGTCGGTATCCCGCACCAGGCGCACGATGGCCCGGTGTGGCACCGCCACCCCTTTGGGCCGGCCGGTCGATCCCGACGTGTACATGACGTAGGCGAGCCCGTCCGGCCCCAGGCCGCCTCCCGGAAGCGCGAGCCGGACCGCGGGCCGGCGGGCGATCGCCTCGCGCTCGGCGTCGACGAGGACCACGTGGCGGGCGGCCAGGGACGGCAGGGCCGGGAGGAGCTGCCGTTCGGTCACCAGGACCGCCACCTCCGTATCCGCGAGCATGAATTCGAGCCGCTCCCGCGGGTAGGACGGATCGAGCGGCACGTACACGCCGCCTGCCTTCAGGATTCCCAGAATGGCCGTCACCAGGCCGGGAGACCGCTCCAGGCACAGTCCCACCCGGACCTCCGGCCCGACGCCAAGGGCGTGCAGGTGGTACGCGAGCCGGTTGGCGCGGGCGTCGAGGTCGCCGTAGGTCACCGCGTCGTCCCGGAACAGCAGGGCCACCCGGCCGGGAGCCCGCCGGGCCTGCTCCTCGAACAGCTCGTGGACCAGGGACTCGCGGGGGTACGAGGTCGCGGTGTCGTTCCACTCGGAGAGGATCTGCCAGCGCTCTTCCGCCGCCAGGAGGGGCAGGCCGGAGAGCCGCTGCCGCGGGTCCGCCATGGCGGCGGCGGTCAACCGCTCGAAGGCGGCGGCGATCCGCTCCGCCGTCGTGAGATCGAAACGGTCGGCGTCATACTCCAGCCATCCCGCCGCGCCGCCGCCGCGCTCGGTGAGTGAAAGCGTGAGGTCGAGCTTCGCCGTGCCGGTCTCGGCCTCGACCGGCTCCAGGGTGAGGCCGGGCAGCTCCAGGGCCGGCATGGGCGTGTTCTGCAGCACCAGGACCACCTGGAAGAACGGCGGCCGGCCGAGATGGCGCTCCGGCCGCAGCTCCTCGACCAGTCGCTCGAACGGCACGTCCTGGTGGGCCCAGGCGCCCAGGGCCGCCTCGCGGGCCCGCTCGACGATGCGGTGGAACGGCGGATCCTCCGCCAGCGCAGCACGCATCACCAGGGTGTTGACGAAGAAGCCGATCAGCCCCTCGGTCTCGGCGAGGCGCCGGTTGGCCACCGGCGAGCCCACTAGCACGTCCTCCTCGCCGGAGAGGCGCGCGAGCAGCGCCTGGAAGGCGCCGAGCAACACGATGAACGGGGTCGCCCCGCCCCTCCGGGCGAGGGCCCGCAGCGGCCGCCAGGTCCCCTCCTCCAAGGCAACGGCGCAGCGGCCTCCCCGCTGGGTCGGCCGGGCCGGCCGCGGGCGGTCGGCGGGCAGCGGCAGCTCCGGCGTCGCGCCGTCCAGCCGTTGCCGCCAGTAAGCGATCTGGGCCTCCAGCACGGCCCCCTGCAGCCAGTCGCGCTGCCAGGCGGCGTAGTCGGCATATTGGACTGGCAGCGCCGGCAACGGCACGCCCGCATAGAGGGCCGCGAGCTCGCGCAGCAGCACGCCCGTCGACCAGCCGTCGGTCACCACGTGGTGCAGGTTGAGGAGGGCCAGGTGCTGCCGCTCGCCCAGCCGCAGCAGGAGGGCGCGGGCGAGGGGGCCGCGGGCGAGGTCGAACGGGCGCCGCGCCTCTTCCGTGAGGAGCCGCCGGGCCGCAGCGTCCCGCTCGCCGGCGGGCAGCGCGGAGAGGTCCACGAGCCGCACCGGCACGTCCGGCTCGGCATCGATCACCTGCACGGGCCCGCCGCCGGCCTCGGCGAAACGAGTGCGCAGCACCTCGTGGCGGCGCGCCACGCCGGCGAGCGCTGCCGCGAAACGCGCTGCGTCCAGGTCGCCCGCGAGCTGGACGGCCACCGGCACGTTGTAGGTCGCGCCGCCCGGTGCGAGCCGGTCGAGGAACCAGAGCCTCTCCTGGGCCCAGGAGAGGGGGAGATCGCCCGTCCGGGGGACGGGCAGGATCGGCGGCACCGCCGGCGCTCCCTCCGACCGGCGGGCCGCCGCGATCGACGCCGCGAGACCGGCGAGGGTCGGCGCCTCGAAGAGGCCGCGCAGCGGCAGCTCCACGCCGAAGGCCGCCCGCACCCGGGCGGCGACCCGGGCGGCGAGCAGGGAATGCCCGCCCAGGTCGAAGAAGTCGTCCTCGAGCCCCACGGTCTCGATCCCCAGCAGCTCGCTCCAGATGCCGGCGAGCAGCTCCTCCTCCGGCGTGCGCGGCGCCACGCGGCCGTGGGCGGGTTCCCCCCGGGCCTCATCCGGAGCGGGCAGCGCCTTGCGATCCAGCTTGCCGTTGGGGGTGCGCGGCAGCTCGGGAAGGAGGACGAAGCCGGACGGCACCATGAACTCCGGCAGTCGGCCGCGCAGGAATTCGCGCAGCTCGGCGGCGGAGGGGGGTGTCGCCTCCGGCCCGGGCACGCCGTAGGCGACCAGCCGGCGGTCGCCCTGCCGATCCTCGCGCGCCACCACCACGACATCCGCCAAGGCCCGGTGGGCCGCGAGCGCCGCCTCCACCTCTCCGAGCTCGATGCGGAAGCCGCGCACCTTGACCTGGTGGTCCAATCGTCCCAGGTACTCGAGCTGCCCGTCGGGCAGGTGGCGGGCGAGATCGCCCGTCCTGTACATCCGCGCGCCGGGCGGGCCGAACGGGTCGGGAACGTACCGCTCGGCCGTCAATTCGGGCCGGCGCAGGTAGCCGCGGGAGAGCCCGGCGCCGCCCAGGAACAGCTCGCCCGGCACGCCGAGCGGCGCCGGCTCGAGGCGCCGGTCGAGCACATGGGCCTGCGTTCCCGCGATGGGCCGGCCGATCGTGGGTGCCCGCCTCTCCTCCCGTGGTACCACGACGAAGGTCGAGTAGGTGGTGTCCTCGGACGGGCCGTAGAGGTTCAGCACCCGTTCGACCGCGCCGGCCGCGTAGAGGCCGTCCACCAGCGCCCGCGGCAGCGGCTCGCCGGCCAGGTTGACCGTGCGCGCCGAGGCGGGGAGCCCCCCCATCCGGACCAGCTCGGCCATCGCCGAGGGCACGGTGTTGACCAGGGTGACCTCGGAAGCCGCCGGCAGCGACGGCAGCTCCAGGGCGTTGGCCGCCAGGATCACCTTGCCGCCGCGGGCGAGCGTCACGAACAGCTCGAAGACCGACAGGTCGAAATTGATCGACGTCGCGGCGAGCACGCCTGCCATCTCCGCGTCCGAGAACACCTGGTACGACCAGGGAATCAGGGCCGCGGCCGTGCGGTGCTCGATGGCGACTCCCTTGGGCCGGCCGGTCGAGCCCGAGGTGTAAATCACGTAAGCCAGGTTGCCGAGGCCCGCCGGGAGTGGCCCGGCCTCGCCGGCCTCCCAGCCCTCGTCGAGGCAGAGGGTGCGCGCCGCGATGCCGCCGAGCCGCGGCAGGAGCCGCCTTTGGGTGAGGACGACGGGCGGCTCGGGGCCATCCGCCAGATCCTCCAGGATCCAGGCCAGCCGTTGCGTCGGGTACTCCGGATCGAGCGGCACGTAAGCGCCACCGGCCTTGAGCACGCCGAGCATCCCGACGACCATTTCGAGCGAACGCTCGACGCAAATCCCCACCGCCACCTCGGGCCCCACGCCCAGCCACGCCAAACGCCGCGCCCAGCGGCTGGCCTGCGCGTCGAGCTCGGCGTAAGTCAAACGCAGGGAGCCGAAGACCAGCGCCGGGGCCTCGGGCGTCCTCGCCACCTGCATTGCGAAGAGCTGATGCAGGCTGGCGTCCGCCACCTCGGGAACGCCCGCGTTCCATTCGAGCACCAACTGCTGGCGCTCGGCCGCGGCGAGCAGCGGCAGCTCCCAGAAGCTCCGCTCGGGCTGCGCGGCGGCGGCCGTGAGGAGAGCCCCGTAGCGCGCGAGCAGGCGGTGGGCGGTCGCGGCGTCGAAGAGGGCCGTGGCGTACTCGAGCGCGGCCTCGACCCCCGCGCCGGTCTCCGCCAACCCCAGCGTCAGCTCGAACTTGGACGTGCCGCTCGCCATCGGCAACGCGCGGGCGGCGAGACCGGGGAAAGCGAGGGCTCCGGCCGGCGCGCTCTGGTGCGTGAGCATCACCTGGAACAACGGCGGCCGCGAAAGGTCGCGCTCCAGCCGCAGCTCCTCGACCAGCCGCTCGAAGGGCACATCCTGGTGCGCCCAAGCCCCTAGAGCCGTCTCGCGCACCCGCGCCAGAAGCCCGGCAAACCCGGGATCGCCCGTCAGGTCGCCGCGCAGCACCACGGTGTTGACGAAGAAGCCGATCAGCCCTTCGATCTCGGTGCGGTTGCGGTTGGCGACGGCAATGCCCACCAGCACGTCCTCCTGCCCCGAGAGGCGGGCGAGAAGGGCCTGGAATCCGGCCAGCAGAGTCATGAACAGCGTCGCCCCCCGCCGCCGCGCGAGGGCCCGCAACTCCCGCGCCAGACTCTCCGGCAGGTCGGTGGTCACGCGGTCCCCGCGCAGGCTCTGCACCGCGGGCCGCGGCCGGTCGAGCGGCAGGTCGAGCGCTCCCTTCAGACCCTCCAGCCGCTCGCGCCAGTAGCCGAGTTGCCCCGCCGGGGCCGCCAGCCACGCCCGCTGCCAGGCCGCGTAGTCGGCGTACTGTACCGGCAACTCCGGCAGGGTTGAGCGCTCGTACAGCGCCGCCAGCTCGCGCAGGAAGATGTCGACCGACCAGCCGTCGCAGACCGTGTGGTGCAGGTTCACCAGCAGCCGGTGCTCGCCGTCCCCGAGCCGCAGGAGGCTGAACCGGCAGAGCGGCCCCAACGCCAGATCAAACGGCCGGCGGGCCTCCTCCCCGGTCAGCCGCTCCGCCTCGGCGGCGCGGCGCTCCTCGTCCAACGGCGACAGGTCGATCGCCGGGAGCGGCAGCGGAGCGGGAAGCGCGATCACCTGGACCGGCCGGCCGCTCTCGCCGTCGCGGACGAAGGTCGTACGCAGGGCCTCGTGGCGCCGCACGATACCGCCGAGCGCCGCGGCGAGCGCCGGGACGTCGAGCCGCCCCGAGAAGGCGAGGGCGAAGGGCACGTTGTAGACCGGGCTTCCCGGGTCGAGCTGATCGAGGAACCACAGCCGCTCCTGGGAGAAGGAGAGGGCGAGCGCGCCGTCACGGGGGAGCCGCAGGATGGGTGGCAGAGCCGCGGCCGGCGGCCGGCGGTCCGCCTCGACGCGCGCCGCCAGCGCGGCGAGGGTGGGCGCCTCGAACAGAGCGCGCAGCGGCAGGTCCAGGGCGAAGGCCTGGCGCACCCGGGTGACCACCCGGGCGGCGAGCAGCGAGTGGCCGCCGAGATCGAAGAAGTTGGCGTCAACTCCGACGTTGTCGATCCCCAGCACCTCCGCCCAGATCCCGGCCAGCAGCTCCTCGGCCGGGGTACGCGGCGCCAGGCCGCCGCCGGGCGTCCCAGCGGTTTCCTCGTCCGCCAGACCCAGCAGGGCGAGGGCCTTGCGGTCCACCTTGCCGTTGGGGGTGAGCGGCAGGCCGGCGAGCGTCACGAACGCGGCGGGGATCATGAAGCCCGGCAGCCGGGCCTGGAGGAAGCGGCGCAGCTCGGAGGCCGGGACCGCCTCCCCCGCGGACATCAGGTAGGCGACCAGGGTGCGCTCGCCCGGTCCCCGTCCGGGGGCCGGTTCGCGCGCCAGCACGACCGCTCGCGCCACGGCCGGATGGGAGCCGAGGACGGCTTCGATCTCGCCCAGCTCGATGCGGAAGCCGCGCACCTTGACCTGATGGTCGAGGCGGCCGAGGAACTCCAGCTCGCCTGACGGCAGCCGGCGAACGAGATCACCCGTGCGATAGAGCCGGGAGCCGCCGGCATCGGCGCTGGCCCCGGAAAGCCCGCCGAACGGATCCGGTACGAACTTCTCGGCCGTCAGCTCCGGCCGGTGGAGATAGCCGCGGGCAAGGCCGGCGCCACCCAGGCACAGCTCGCCGGGCACCCCCGCCGGCACCAGCCGCAGCCGCCGGTCGAGCACGCGGGCGCGCGTGCCGGCCACCGGCCGGCCGATCGTCGGCACCGCACCCCGCGGCACCTCCGCGAAGGTCGAGTAGGTGGTGTCCTCCGAAGGGCCGTAGAGATTGAGGACCCGCCGCACGTGCGAGCGCTCAAGAAGCCGCTGGACCAGCTCGCGCTCCAGCGGCTCGCCGGCCAGGTTGACCGTGCGCACCGAGGCGGGGAGGCCGCCGCGCACCAGCTCCTCGATGGCCGAGGGCACGGTATTGATCAGGGTCACCTCGTCGCGGGCGGCGAGCCGCGGCAGCTCCAGGGCGTTCGCCGCCAGCACGACCTTGCCGCCCCAGGCGAGCGGCACGAACAGCTCGAAGACCGACAGGTCGAAGCAGATCGAGGTGGCCGCGAGCACCACCGCGAGCTCCTCGGCCGAGAAGACCTCGCGTGCCCAGCGGATCAGCGCCACGGCGCTCGCATGCTCGATGGCCACCCCCTTGGGGCGTCCGGTCGAGCCCGAGGTGTAGATCAGGTAGGCCAGGTTCTCCGGCAGGACCCCGGAATCCGGCGGCGCGCCGGCGGCGGACTCCCCCTCGCCATCGAGATCCAGGCAGAGCGCCGTGCCGGCGAAATCGGGCAGGCCCGCGAGAAGCTCCCGTTCGGTCACCAGCACCGGCGAGGCGGCGCCCCGCTGCGCGTCCTCCAGCAGGAAGGACTGCCGCTCCCGCGGATAGGCCGGATCGATGGGCACGTACACCCCGCCCGCCTTGAGGATGCCGAGCAGGCCGATCACCATCTCGGGAGTGCGCTGGAGGAGGATCCCCACCCGCTCCTCCGGCCGCACGCCGAGCGCCCGCAGGCGCCAAGCCACGCCGTTGGCGAGCCGGTCCAGCTCGCGGTAGGTCAGCATCCGCTCGCCGTGGACCAGCGCCGGAGCGCCGGGGCTGCGCTCCACCTGGGCCGCGAAGAGCTGGTGGATGCAAGCGGGCTCGCCGGACACGGCCACGGTCTCGTTGCCTCCGGCGACGAGCTGCCGGCTCTCCATCTCGGAGAGCAGCGGCAGCTCCGAGACGGGACGCAAGGGATCCGCCACGGCGGCGGCGAGCAGGTTGACGAAATAGTCGAGGAGGCGGCACGCCGTCGACCGGTCGAACAGGTCGGCGTTGTATTCGAGGGCGCCGGCGAGGCCCGGGCCGGACTCCACCAACGCCAGGGTCAGCTCGAGCTTGGACGTGCCGTTCACCAACGGCAGCACGCGCGTCGTGAGCCCGGGGAGATCGAGGCCGGGCGCCGCGCTCTGGTGCACGAGCACGGCCTGGACGAGAGGAGACCGGGAGAGGTCCCGGTCCGGCCGCAGCTCCTCGACCAGACGCTCGAAGGGGAGGTTCTGATGCGCGTAGGCGCCGAGGCTCGCCTCCCGCTCGCGCGCCAGCAGCTCCTGGAAGCCCGGCTCTCCCGACAGGTCGCCGCGCAGCACCAGCAGGTTGACGAAGAAACCGATCAGCCCTTCGAGCTCGCGGTGCGTGCGGTTGGCCACCGGCGAGCCCACCAGGACGTCGTCCTGCCCCCCGAGGCGGCCGAGCAGGGCGTGGAAGCCGGCCAGCAGGGTCATGAACAACGTCGTTCCCTGGCGATGAGAGAGCGCCCGCAGCTCGAGCGCCAGCTCCTCCGGAAGCGTGAGATCCACCTGGTCGCCGACGAAGGTCTGCACAACCGGACGCTGGCGGTCGAGGGGCAGGTCGAGTCCGGCGGGCGATCCCGCCAGCCGCTCTCGCCACCAGGCGAGCTGCGGCTCGACGACGCCGGGCGCGCCCAGCCAGGCGCGCTGCCAGGCCGCGTAGTCGGCGTACTGGACGGGCAGCTCCACCAGGATCGAGGGGACGGCCTCACCGCTGGCATAGAGCGCGGACAGCTCGCGCAGGAAGACGCCGATCGACCAGCCGTCGGAGACCGCGTGGTGCAGGTTGACGAGGAGCAGGCGCGCTGCCGCTGGGGAGCCCAGCTCGAGCAAGCAGAAGCGGAAGAGAGGTCCGCGGACGAGGTCGAAGGGCCGCCGGGCCTCCTCCGCCGCGAGGCGTTCCGCCTCGGCCGTCTCGGAAACCGCCGCGAGATCGATCACCGGCAAGCTGAGTGGCACCCGGGAAGCGATCTCTTGAACCGGCCGTCCGCTCTCCGGGTGGAGGGCGAAGGTGGTGCGCAGGGCCTCGTGGCGGCGCACGATCTCCGCCAGCGCCGAGCGCAGGTCCGGCAGGCGGAGAGGGCCTTCGAGGCGCAAGGCGAACGGCATGTTGTAAACCGGGCTCCCGGGGTCGAGCTGATCGAGGAACCACAGCCGCTCCTGGGCGAAGGAGAGAGATATCTCACCGCCGCGCGGGAAGGGCACGATGGGCGGTGCCAGGGGCGACGTGAAGCCGCTCTCCCGCTCGACGCGGGCGGCCAGGCCGGCGACCGTGCGGTCCTCGAAGAGGGCGCGCACCGGCAGCTCGACGCCGAACGCCTCCCGGACCCGCGCGACCACCCGCGTCGCCAGCAACGAATGGCCGCCCAGGTCGAAGAAATCGTCCTCGCGGCCGACACTCTCCAGCTTCAGAACCTCCGCCCAGACTCCTGCCAGCAGCTCCTCGATCGGGGTGCGCGGCGACGTGCCGGCCGCCGCGGGACCCGGCTCCGGCCGCGGGGTGCCGAGCTCGGCCAGGGCCTTGCGATCCACCTTGCCGTTGGGAGTGAGCGGCAGGACCTCGAGGATCACGAACGCGGACGGCACCAGAGGCGCGGGCAGGCTCCTGCCGAGGGCGGTGCGCAGCCCGGAATCGGCGAGCGGAGCTCGGGGATCGGCGGGCACGACGTAGGCCACCAGGCGCCTGTCATCCGTCTCGCCGGCGGCGAGGACCACAGCCTCCCGCACGTCCGGCAAGGCGCCCAACGCCGTCTCGATCTCCCCCAGCTCGATGCGGTAGCCGCGCACCTTGACCTGGTGGTCGAGCCGCCCCAGGAACTCCAACTCTCCAGAAGAGCCGTAGCGGACCCGATCGCCCGTCCGGTAGAGGCGCGCGCCGGGCTCGCCGCTCCACGGATCGGGGACGAAGCGCTCGGCCGTCAGGTCGGGCCGGCCGAGATAGCCTCGGGCGAGGCCGGCACCGCCCAGGAAAAGCTCGCCCGGGACCCCCAGGGGCACCGGCTGGCCCCTCCGGTCGAGGACGCAGGCATGGCTGCCCGAAATCGGCCGGCCGATCGTGGGCTCGCGGACGGCGCCGCGGGCGGCTTCGGCGAAGGTCGAGTAGGTGGTGTCCTCGGACGGGCCATAGAGGTTGAGCACCCGTTCGACTCCGGCGGCATGGATCCCTTCCGCCAGCGCACGCGGCAGCGGCTCGCCAGCCAGGTTGACGGTGCGCAGCGAGCCGGGGAGGCCCCCCAGCCGCACCAGCTCGGCGGCGGCCGAGGGGACGGTGTTGAGCAGCGTGACCTCGGAAGCGGCCGGATGGCCGGTCAAGGAAAGGGCGTTCTCTCCCAGGATAACCCCGCCGCCCCAGGCGAGGGGCGCGAACAGCTCGAAAACCGACAGGTCGAAGCAGACCGAAGTGGCGGCGAAGACCCCCCGCAGATCCTCCGGCGGGAAGACCGAGCGCGCCCAGCGCAGGAAGGCCACGACGCTGCGGTGGGCGATCGCGACGCCCTTCGGCCTGCCGGTCGAGCCGGAGGTGTAGATGAGGTAGGCGAGATTGTCGGGAGAGGGGCGCGAACCGCCCGGCCCCATGTGGGGCAGGCCCAAGGCGACGACTCCTCCCTCCCCGATCGACACCGACGCTCCCGAGTCCTCCAGCATGAATCGCCGCCGCTCCTCCGGATAGGCCGGGTCCAGCGGCACGTAGGCCCCGCCCGCCTTGAGCACCGCGAGCAGGGCGACCACCAGCTCCGCCGCGCGGGGCAGGCAGACCGCCACCCGCGTCTCGGGACCGACGCCGAGGGAGCTCAGGCGGCGGGCGAGATCCCGCGCCCGACCGTCCAGCTCGCGGTAGCTCAGGCGCTCGCCGGCGCCGGTCACCAGGGCGGTCGCGTCCGGAGTCCGCGCCGCCTGCGCCGCGAGCAGCTCATGGACACAGAGGTGCTCTGCTGGGTCGCTCGCCGGCCGGCCCCACTCGAGCAGGAGCTGGTGCCGCTCGGCGCCGGCGAGCAGCGGCAGCTCCGAGAGGCGCAGGGAGGGATCGGCCAGCGCTCCGGCGAGCAGCGTCTCGAAGCCGCGGCTCAGCCGGTAGATCGTCGTCGCATCGAACAGGGCCGCGGCGTACTCGAGGTAGCCGCCGAGCCTGCCGCCCGGCTCCTCCGCGAGCGACAGCGTGAGGTCGAGCTTGCTGGTGCCGGTCGGCACCGGCCGCGACGCCAGGCGCAGGCCCGGGATCTCGAGATCCTCCGGAGCGTACGCCGGGGCTGATTGGTGAGCGAGCAGGACCTGGACGAGAGGAGGCCGGGAGAGGTCCCGCTCCGGCCGCAGCTCTTCGACCAGCCGCTCGAAGGGTAGGTCCTGGTGCGCGTAGGCCTCCAGGCTCGTCTCACGGACCCGGACGAGCAGCTCGGCGACGGCGGGATCGCCGGCGAGATCCCCGCGAAGCACCAGGGTGTTGACGAAGACGCCGATCAGACCCTCGATCTCCGCCTGTCCGCGATTGGCGACGGGCGAGCCCACCAGGACGTCCTCCTGACCGGAGAGGCGGCCGAGCAGCGCCTGGAAGGCCGCGAGCAGGGTCATGAACGGGGTCACCCCCTGACGGCGGCTGAAGACCGCCACCTCGCGCGACAGCCCGGCGGGAAGGGCCACGGGTTGCTGGCCGCCGCGCAGGCTCTGGACGGCGGGGCGCGGGCGGTCGGTGGGCAGGTCCAAGCCCTGTGGAGAACCGGCCAAGCGCTGGCGCCAGGAGGCGAGCTGCCGCTCCAGCACCCCGCCCGCCAGCCAGGCGCGCTGCCAGACCGCATAGTCGGCGTACTGGATTACCGGCTCGGGGAGCGGCGCGGCACCGCCCGTGGAGAAGGCGCGGTACAACACCGCCAGCTCGCGCAGGAACACTCCCATCGACCAGCCGTCGGCCGCGATGTGGTGCAAGGTGAGGAGCACGGTCCAGCTCTCGGGCGCGGCCCGCAGCAGGGTCGCGCGAAGCAGCGGACCCCGGGCGAGATCGAAGGGCTGGCGGGCTCCGGCGAGGGCGAGCCGCGCCGTCTCCTGGCGGCGCCTCTCCTCCCCCAGACCGGTCAGGTCGACCCCGGGCAGGGGGAGCGGCGAAGGCTCCAGGATCTCCTGGACCGGGAAGCCTCCGCGCGCGGTGAAGACGGTGCGCAAGGCCTCGTGGCGGCGCACGATCTCGCTGACGCTGCGATGCAGGGCTCGCACGTTCAGCTCGCCGGTGAAGTCCACGGCGGCCGCGATGTTGTACACCGGGCTGCCCGGTTCCCAACGGTCGAGGAACCAGAGCCGCTCCTGGGAGAACGAGAGCGGCAGCTCGCGGCCTCGCGGCACCGGCTCGATCGCGGGCGGCAATGCGACCGGCTGCCCCGCCGCGGCTCGCCGCACGCTCTCGACCGCCGCCGCCAGCGAGCGCACGGTGGGGGCCTCGAAGAGGACCTGCAGGGGGATCTCGACGCCGCAGACCCGGCGCACCCGCGAGATGAGCTGAGCGGCCAGCAGGGAGTGGCCGCCCAGGCCGAAGAAGTCGTCGTCCACCCCGATCCGCTCGACGCGCAGCAGCTCCTGCCAGAGCCCCGCCAGCAGCTCCTCGACCGGCGTGCGGAACGCCGCGGCCGCGGCGCCCGGCTCCACGTCCTCCAGGGGCACATCGATCCGCGCCAGGGCCCGGCGGTCCAGCTTGCCATTGGCGGTCAGCGGCAGCGCCGGCAGGATCACGAAGCCGGCCGGCACCATGTAGTCCGGCAGGCGGTCGCCGAGCCAGGCGCGCAGAGCCTCGGGGCTCGGGGCGCTGCCGCCGGTTCCGAGGTCGATTCCGAGATAGGCCACCAGCCGGCGGTCGCCGGGGACGTCCTCCCGCGCCAGGACGGCCGCCTCCCCCACCTCGGGATGAGTCAGCAGGGCCGCCTCGATCTCCCCCAGCTCGATGCGGAAGCCCCGCACCTTGACCTGATGGTCGAGACGGCCGAGGAACTCGATCTCGCCTCCCGGCAGCCAGCGGGCGAGATCGCCCGTCCTGTAGAGGCGGGCACCGGGCCGGGTGCTGAACGGGTTGGGGATGAACGACTCCGCCGTCAGAGCGGACTGCCCCAGGTAGCCGCGTGCGAGGCCTACGCCGCCGATTTGCAGCTCGCCCGGCACGCCCACGGGAACGCGGTTCAGCCGGCGGTCCAGCAGATGGACCTGGAGGTTGTCGATCGGCCGGCCGATCGACGGCACCCCGCCGCCGCCCGGCACCACCACGCCGCAGGTGGCGACCACGGAGCTCTCGGTAGGGCCGTAGTGGTTGACCAGGGTGAAAGGCAGGGCCGCGGGCGGCGGGAAGCGCAGCCGGTCGCCGCCGGTCAGCAAGGCCCGCAGGGCGAGGCCCGCGGGCGGCGGCTCCGCGGCGAGACCGGCGAGGCAGACCTCGGCCAGCGGCGTGGGCAGGAAGCAGAGCGTGATTTCCTCGGCGGCCAGCCAGCGCAGCAACGCCTCCGGAGTCGCGCGGGCCTCCGGACCGGGAAAGTGGAGGCTGGCTCCCGCCGCGAGGTAGGGCCAGACTTCCCACACCGAGGCGTCGAAGGCGGGCCCCGCGATGCCGGTCGCCCGGTCGTCCGCCGTGACCCCATAGGTCCGCCGGTGCCAGGCCACCAGGTTGGCCAGCCCCTGGTGAGGGATGGCGACCCCCTTGGGCCGGCCGGTCGAGCCCGAGGTGTAGATGACGTAGGCGAGATTACCGGCCGACGCGGCCACCCCGGGCTCGTCCGTCCCTTCCGAGCTCCACGGCTGATCGAGAGCGAGGACCCGGAGCGGATGCAGCCCGCCCTCCCCGGCCGGCGGCAGGCGCTCCACGAACCTCCGTCCGGTCAGCACGATCCCGGCGCCGGCGTCCGCCAGCATGAAGGCCAGCCGCTCCGGGGGATGGGAGGGATCGAGCGGCAGGTACGCCCCGCCGGCCGCGAGCACGCCCAGCATGGCCGTCAATCGGCCGATGCCGGGCTCCATGCAGAGGGCGACCACGCTCTCCGGGCCGACGCCCAGGGCCTGGAGGCGATGCTCCAGCCGGCGAGCGCGCAGGCCCAACTCGCCGTAAGTCACCCGCTCGCCCTCCGCGCTCGCCGCGAGCGCCTCAGGCGTCCTCTCCACCCAAGCCCAGAAAAGCTGGTGGACGGAGGGCTCCGGCGGCGCGCCGGCCGCGGTGTCGTTCCACGCCGTCAGCAGCCGCCGCTCGGCGCCCGTGAGCAGGGGCAGAGCCGACAGGCGCCGCTCCGGAACGGCGGCGATCCCACGCAGCAAGGTCCCGAAGTGACCCAGCAGGCGGTCGATCGTCGAGGCGTCGAACAGGTCGCCATTGAACTCGAGATCGCCGGCGAGGCCGCCGTCCGCGGTCTCGCGCAACGACAGCGAGAGGTCGAGCTTGGCCGTGCCGGTCGCGACCTCGACCTGGGTCATGGCCACCGAGCCCAGCCGCAGCTCGGGCAACGGCGCGTTCTGCAGGGCGAGCATCACCTGCACGAGCGGCGGGCGCGAGCGGTCGCGCCGCGGCCGCAGCTCCTCGACCAGCCGCTCGAACGGTACGTCCTGGTGGGCATAGGCCGCCAGCGCCTCGTCCCGCACCCGCGACAGGAAGACCGGGAACGCCGGATCTCCCGCCAGGCCGGCGCGCAGCACCAGGTCGTTGACGAAAAAGCCGATCAGCGGCTCGAGCTCGCGGTGCCCGCGGCCCGCGACCGGCGAGCCCACGAGGAGGTCGTCCTGCCCCGTGTAGCGCTGGAGCAGGGCCTGGAAGGCCGCGAGCAGCACCATGAACAAGGTCGCCCCCTCGCGGCGGCCGAGCGCCTGGAGCTCCTGGGCGAGGCCGGCGGGCAGGCGGAGGGGCCGCTCGCCGCCGCGGAAGCCCTGAACGGAGGGCCGCGGCCGGTCCGCCGGCAGCTCCAGGATCTGCGGCGCCCCGGCCAGCCGCTGCCGCCACCAGGCGAGCTGGGAGTCCAGCACTCCGCCCGCCAGCCACGAGCGCTGCCAGACCGCGTAATCGGCGTATTGCACCGCCAGCTCGGGAAGCGCAGAGCCCTGGTAGAGCGCCGACAGCTCGCGCAGGAAGACCCCGATCGACCAGCCGTCGGAGACGATGTGGTGCTGGACGATGAGCGCCACGTGGCTCTCCGCGGCGAGCCGCAGGAGGAGCGCGCGCAGCAGCGGCCCACGGGCGAGGTCGAAGGGGCGCCGCGCCTCCTGCGCGAGCCGGAGCCGCGCCTCCTCCCGGGGATCGGGCAGACCCGAGAGGTCGATCACCGGCAGCGGCAGCGGCAGCGGCGCGGGCGGCGCGATGGTCTGAGCCGCCCGGCCGTCGCCATCCACCGTGAAGGTCGTGCGCAGGGCCTCGTGACGCCGGGCGATCCCGCCGAGGGCGCCGCGCAGGGCCGCCACGTCGAGCTCGCCGTCGAGCCGCGCCGCGAAGGGCATGTTGTAGGCCGCGCCGCCGGGCTCCATCCGGTCGAGGAACCAGAGCCGCTCCTGGGCGAAGGAGAGGGGGATCTCCCCCGTGCGCGGCACGGGCACGATGGGCGGCGAGGCGGCGAGGCCGAAGGTCTCGCGGCGGGCACGCTCGATCCTGCCGGCCAGCCCGGCGAGGGTCGGGGCCTCGAACACGGCTGACAGCGGCAGCTCCGTACCCAGCAGGTCGCGCACGCGGGCGACGAGCCGCGCCGCCATCAGCGAATGGCCGCCGCGCGCAAAGAAGTTGTCCTCGGAACCCGCCGGCTCGATGCCGAGCAGCTCCGCCCAGACTCCGGCGAGCAGCTCCTCGACCGGGGTGCCCCAGCCCGCCTCCCGCGCGGCGCCCGCCGGGCGGTCCGGAGCCGGCAACCCCTTGCGGTCCAGCTTGCCGTTGGGAGTCCGCGGCAGCGCCGCGAGGAGCACGAAGTCCGCGGGTAGCATGAACTCGGGCATTTGCTTGCGCAGGTACTCGCGCAGAGCCTCCGCGGCCAGCCCGCGCCGCGGCACGACGTAGGCCGCCAGCCGCCGGTCTCCCGGCCGGTCCTCGCGTGCCAGGACGACGGCCTCCTCGACCTCCGGATGGGCGGCGAGCACCGCCTCGATCTCGCCCAGCTCGATGCGGAAGCCGCGCACCTTGACCTGATGGTCGATCCGCCCCAGAAAATCGAGCTCACCCGAGACGCCCGCGGCCCCCGAAGCTCGATACCGTACGAGGTCGCTCGTCCTGTACAGCCGTCCTCCCGGCTCGCCCCAGGGATCGGGGAGGAACGCCGCCGCCGTCAGCTCCGGCCGGTTGAGATAGCCGCGGGCGAGGCCGGCGCCGCCCAGGTACAGCTCGCCCGGCACCCCCGGCGGCACGGGCTCGAAGCCACGGCCGAGGACGTAGGCCCGGCTCCCGGCGATCGGCCGGCCGATCGCCGGGGAGCGCTCCTCGCGGCGCGGTACCAGGGACCATGTCGAGTACGTCGTGTCCTCCGAGGGGCCATACAGGTCGAACAGCCGCTCCACCGTGGGGATCTCGTAGATCTGGTCCGCCAGCGTCCGCGCCAGGGGCTCGCCCGCGAGAGCCACGGCGCGCACCGACGCGGGCACCCCGCGCAGGCGCACCAGCTCGGCCATGGCCGAGGGCACCGTGTTGATCAGGGTCACCTCGCCGCGGGCCGGCAACTCCGGCAGCTCCAGGGCGTTGGCGGCCAGCACCACCTTGCCGCCGGCCGCCAGCGGCACGAACAGCTCGAAGACCGAGAGGTCGAAGCAGATCGAGGTCGAGGCCAGCACTCCGGCCAGCTCGGCCGGCGTGAACAGGCCGAGCGCCCAGCCGACCATGGCGGCGGCGCTGCGGTGCTCGATCGCCACCCCCTTGGGCCGGCCCGTCGAGCCCGAGGTGTAGATCAGGTAGGCGAGGTTGCCTGAGCCGGCGGCCGCCGGCGCCCCGGAGCTCTCTTCATCCTCGTCCAGGAGGACGATCCGAGTTTCGCGGACGGCATTCAGCGAGCGCGGCAGGCGCGGCAGGAGCCGCTCCTGGGTGAGGAGCACGGCCGGGCCGCCGCCGCCCCGGGAGTCCTCCAGCAGGAAGGCCACCCGCCCGGCGGGATAGGCCGGATCGATCGGCACGTAGGCGCCGCCGGCCTTGAGCACGGCGAGGATGCCCACCACCATCTCGACGGAGCGCTCGGCGAACAGGCTCACCCGCGACTCGGGCGCGACGCCCAGGGCCGCGAGGCGGCGCGCCAGCCTGCCGGCCCGCGCGTCGAGCTCGCGGTAGGTCAGCCGGGTCGCGCCGAAGACCAGCGCCGTGGCCTCGGGCGTACGCGCCGCCTGAGCCTCGAAGAGCCCATGCAGGCAGCAGCCATCGAGCAGGGCCGGCCCCGCGTCGCTCCAGCCGCGCAGCACCTGCTCGAGCTCGGCCGGCGCGAGGAGCGGCAGATCGTAGATGCCGTCGCGGTGGCCCGCGGCGATGCCCGCGAGCAGGTTGGCGTAGTGCCCCGCGAACCGTACCAGGGTCGAGTCGTCGAACAGGTCGGCGTTGTATTGAAAGCTGAGCGCGAGGCCTGCCGCGAGCTCCGCCGCCATGAGCGTCAGGTCGAATTGCGACCGGCGCTGCTCGAAGGGCCAGGGCTCGACGACGAGCCCGCCGAGATCCATCCGCGCCCCCTCCGCCCCGACGGCGAAGGCCGCCAGCGCCGCGTCGTCCGGGTGCCGCGCCTGCTGCAGCACGAACATCGCCTGGAACAGCACCGGCCGGCTCGGGTCGCGCACCGGCTGCAGCCGCTCGGCGAGCAGCGGCAGCGGCAGCTCCGCATGGGCCAGCGCGCCGAGCACGCCGAGCTTCGCCTGGGCGAGGACACCGTCCAGCGTCGTGACCGCGGAAAAGTCGGACCGCAGAACGACCGGGTTGACGAAGTAGCCCACGACCCCTTCGACCTCCGCCACCGGCCGCCCCGCGGTCGGGGAACCGACCAGCAAGTCGTCCTGGCCCGTGTAGCGGTGGAGCAGCGTCTGGAAGGCGGCGAGCAAGGTGACGAAGAGAGTGACCTTCCGCTCCCGGCCGAGCTCGCGCAGGCTGCCGGCGAGCTGCGGACCCAGGCGCAGCGAGCGCGAGCCGCCGCGGTGGGTCTGCACGGGCGGGCGCGGCCGGTCGGCGGGCAGGTCGAGGTGCGGCAGCTCTCCCGCCAGCCGTTCCAGCCAGTAGCTCCAGAGCCGCTGCGCCGGCGGGCCGGCCAGCCGCTCCTCCTGCCACGCGACCCAGTCCCGGAAATCGAGGGCCGGCAAGGCGAGGACCGCCGGCCGGCCCGCCACCGCGGCCGCGTAGAGCCGGCCGAGCTCCCGCGCCAGTACGGCGAGCGAGAAAAAGTCGCTGACGATGTGGTCGACGACGAGCAGCATCACCCGCTCGCCCGCGGTCCAGGGGAAGAGGACGACGCGCAGCAGCGGGCCGTGCTCGCGATCGAACGGCCGGTACGCGGCCTCCGCCAGGCGCGAGTCGAGAGTCTCGGGAGAGGCTTCCTCCTCCAGGAATTCAGCCTCCATACGCTCGTGGACGCGCAGCACCGGCTCGCCGGCAACCTCGGCGAAGGTGGTCCGCAGGGCCGAGTGGCGCTCGACCAGCCCCGCGAAGGCCCGGCGCAGGGCGGCCACGTCGACGCCCGAGCGGATGCGGACCGCCGCCACGATGTGGTTGGCCGCGCTGCCCGGCGACAGGCGCTCGAGCACCCACAAAGCCCGCTGGCCGCGGGAGGGCGGGCCCTCGCCCGCCGCTCCGGTGGGCTCGACGGTGCGGAGAATGCCGGCCGGACGCGGGCCGGTCTCCGGCGCCGCGAGCCGTGCCAGGGCCTCCCGCGCGAGTTGGTCGAGGCTCGCTCCCTCCAGCAGAACACTCAACGGCAGCTCGATTTCGAGGCTTGCCTCAAGCTGGGCCTTGAGCTCGATCGCACCCAGGGAATCCAGGCCGTACGCGGCGAGCGGCAGATCCGGATCGATCGCCACGGGCGTGAGCCGGAGGGCGCGGGCGGCCTCCTGGCGCAGGAACGGCAGCAGAGCCGCGGCGCGCTCGCGCGGCGGCAAGAGGTCGAGCCCCGCCCGGGTGAGGCGGGTCTCGTCGAGCTCCTCGGCGGCGGCCTGCGGACCGGCCTGGATCGCGCTCCTGGCCACCACCGCCAGCTCGCCGGCCAGGTAGCCGCGCCGGCAGGCCCGGCGCTGGATCTTGCCGCTCGAGGTCTTGGGCAGCGTCGCCACCCGGATCAGCACGACCTCGTGCACCTGCACCTCGTGCTCCTCGGCGACCCTCTGGCGGACGGCCTCCATCACCCGCTCCAGGTCTCCCTTGGCCGTGCGCTCGAGCTCCGCCACCACCACCAGAAGCTCCTCGCCCGCGACCTCGACCGGGAACGCCGCGGAGCAGCCGGCGCGCAGGGCGGGATGCGCGGCTTCCACGGTCGTTTCGATATCCTGCGGGTAGTGGTTGCGGCCACGCAGGATGATCAGGTCCTTGAGCCGGCCGGTGATGAACAGCTCGCCGTCGCCGATGAACCCGAGATCGCCCGTGCGCAGGTACGGCCCGTCGCCGCCCGGCAGCCGGACGCCGAAGGTCGCCAGCGTCTCCTCCGGCTGGTTCCAGTAGCCCTGCGCGACGCTGGGGCCGGCCACCCAGATCTCCCCCACCACGCCCGGCGGACAGGGGACCGAGGTCTCGGGATCGACGACCGCCAGCCGCTGGTCCACGAGGCACTGACCGTTGCCGACCAGCCGCTTGCCCTCGGCCGCCGGCACCACCCGGTGGCTCTCGAGCGCCGCCGCCGCGAAGACTCGCTCGACCACGCCGGCGAAGGGCGGCCCGCCGCTCGCGATCAGCGTCGCCTCGGCCAGGCCGTAGCAGGGGTAGAAGGCCCGCCGCCGGAAGCCGCACGAGGCGAAGGCCGCGGCGAAGCGCTCCAGGGTCGCGGCCCGCACCGGCTCGGCGCCGCTGAAGGCCACCTCCCAGCTCGACAGGTCGAGCGTCTCACGCTCCGCCGGCGGGATGCGGCGCACGCACAGGTCGTAGGCGAAGTCGGGGCCGCCGGAGATGGTGGCGCGGGTGCGCGAGATCGCCGCCAGCCAGCGCAGCGGGCTTTGCAGGAAGGCGACCGGCGCCATCAGGGTGGCCGGGAAGCCGCCGTGGACCGGCTGCAGGATGCCGCCGATCAGCCCCATGTCGTGGTAGGGCGGCAGCCAGATCACGCCGTGGCTCGCGGCCGAGTAGCCGAAGCAGCGGCGCAGCTCGCGCGAGTTGTGCAGCAGGTTGCCGTGGGAGAGCATCACCCCTTTGGGCGTGCCGGTGGAGCCCGAGGTGTACTGCAGGAAGGCGAGGGAATCCTCTCCCAGGCCCGGGTCCTGCCAGGCCGCGGCGCCGGCCAGGGCCAGGCTGTCCGTCTCCAGCCAGCGGACGGCGGCGAGCCAGGGCGCGGTCTCCTTCCAGCCCTCGACGCGGCCGAGGATCGCGGCCGTGGTCAGCGCCACCCGAGGACGCGCGTCCTCCAGGATCGAGCGCAGCCGCGGCAGGCTGCGGTTCAGCCGCGGCGGGTACGCGGGCACCGCCACGGCGCCCGCGTAGAGGCAGCCGAAGAAGGCCGCGATGTATTCGAGCCCCGGCGGATAGAGCAGCAGCACCCGCTCGCCGCGCGCGCCGCGCGCCATGAGCAACGCCGCGATCGCCCGCGCCCGCTCGTCCAGCCCGGCGTACGAAAGCTGATCCTCCGCGTCGTCGCCCAGAAAAGTGAACGCTCGCGCCGCGGGGCTCTCCCGCGCCCGCGTCCGCAGCATCTCGATCAAGGTCGAGAATTCGACGCCGAGGCCGGAGACTTGCGCCTTCATGCACTCGCCGCCCGGGAAAGAAGAAACCTTTTCATCTCTCCAGCAGATAGGTGAACTTGAGAATCGCCTGGCGTTCCCGGGTGGTGAGATTTCCCACGCTGGGAGCGATCCAGTTCTGGTTGTAGACGACGAAGACGTTCGCGCCCGGCTTGTACATCCAATTGAAACGCAGGTTGAGAGACACCAGTTGCGTGGTGTCGTTGTACTGGATGAACGCGTTGGTGGCGACGTTCGGAGACAACGACAGGCTCAGCCGCTCGCGCCAGACGTTGGCCGTGAAGGAACCCGCGGCCAGCTTGACGTCGTCGCGGGTCCACGTCGTCTCGGCGCGGAAGAACCGGCTGACGCGCAACCCCAGCGTGGCCGCGCTCGAGAAGCGGTCGCCGTCGTAGAACTGCCCATCGAGCAGAGACCCGGTGAGGTAGACCCGGCGGTAGGTGTTGGTCGCGTAGGTGACGCCGTAATCGTTGAAATCGTACCGCCCGATCGGGATGACGATCCCCGGCCGGATCGCGAACGGCGCGTCGAGCCGCTCGCGGTTGACGTCGACGAACGCCTGGACCTGGTCCTCCGAGTTGAGGATGAATCCGAAGAGGTCGAACCGGCTCGAGAACGACTGCATGGTATTGTTCAGGTCGGTGATGGCCTGGGCCTGAACGTCGAGCAGCAGGCTGCGGACGCCCGGCAGCGGCGGCCGCGGCTTGTAGATCAGGGTTGGCGCGTAGCGGCGGATGCCGCTGCGCAGCAGGAAGCCGACCCGCGGATCGAAGTCCTGGCCGATCTCCATCGCTTCCAGGGCCCAAACCCAATCCTGCCCGTTCCAAATCACCGAGCCGCCGCCCGCATGGTCCGATACGCCGGGCTCATGGCTCACGGAGTCATGGCTCACGGCGTAGAAGGTGTTGACGTTGAGCTTCGGCAGCGGGTTCAGGTTGGCGTCGAGGCCGAAGACCTGGTTCGAGTTGCCCCCATTCTGGTCGTTGCTGGTGAAGATCATCCCCACCGAGGAGCGCTCACCGATGTTGTGCTTCACGCGCACGACGCCCCAGTTGGCCGCCTCGATGCCGCCCGCCACGCCGCTCGTCCCGGGCCCCAGAGCCTGCGTCGACGCGTCGAGCAGGCCGATGCTCCAGTCGCCGGCGCGGCCGGTGAGCCGGGTGCCCCACTGAATCGGCACCGGAAAACCGTTGGCGGCGATGCCGACGCGCCGCGAGAAGAAGAGCTTGAGCGGCGGCGTGCCCGCGATCTGGCTCGGCGGCACGAACTCGAAGATCCCGGTGTTCTCCAGGAAGAACTCCCGCTTCTCCTTCAGGAACAGGGAGAAGCGCGTCAGGTTGACCTGCTGGTCATCCGACTCGGCCTCGGCGAAATCCGTGTTGTAGGTCAAGTCCAGCGCCAGGCCGCGGGTGATCCCCCACTTGACGTCCATCCCGAGCTTGGTCTTGTCGGTGGTCACGCCGGTGGCGTTGAAGTCCGTCCGCGAGCCCACCGCGTAAGGCTTGAACCGCAGGTTCAGGCCCGACTCCAGGCCGTGCAGACCGGTCAGATGGCCGGCGCGCGACATCCGCAGGACGGTGGCGTCGCGCCCCACCTGCACCCAATAGGACTGCTCCGCCTTGCGGGCCACCAGCCGGCGGACGTTGAAGCCCCAGGTGTCGGTGCCCGGGTCGAACCGCAGCGTCGAGAAGGGAATCGCCATCTCCGCCGTCCAGCCCTCGGGGGTGATGCGCGCCGCGGCGGTCCAGACCCCGTTCCAATCGCTGTTCAGATCGCGCCCCTCGTCGGTGGACAGGGCATCCAGGATCGCGCCGTTGGGGTTGACCTCGAGGAAATACGCGTTGCGGTGATCGTGGAAAGTGTCGAGCATCACGATCACCGAGTCGTCGCGGAACAGGCGGCCGTCGTGCTCCATCTCCTTGGCGATGATCCGTTCGGGATGCGAATCGAAACAGCGCAGACCGATGTAGAGCATGGTGGGCGTGTAGACCACCATGAACTCCGTGCGTTCGGTGGCAGGCTCGGCAGGCTTTTCGCGCTGGGTGAAGCCGCCCGCCACCGGAGCCTTCGACCACACCTCCTCGTCGAGCCGGCCATCGACCTGTATGGGCCCGGAGATCGCCAGAGCTTCCAGGTTGGAGGACGGTTGGCCATGTTGCGCCACACCCGGCCGCGCCGCCATGAGGCTCGCAACCAGCAGTACGACCAGAACCATCCCGCGAGGGGTGATTCCTCGCAACAAAGTGCGTCCCCGGCTCATAGCTCTCCTCGCGGCACTCTTTCTGAGTACCTGTAACCTTCCGTTGGACCTCCAAACCGCTGAATCGTAGAAAGCCGGTAAATAACCCGCACTTCTCTCGATCCGCGCCTACCAATGATCGTCGTCATCGTCGTCCTGATGTTACTCTACTGCGTCTATCGTATGGCTGAGTCGTCGTTATTATTACTAGATTTACGGAGGAGACCCGATGTCCAAGAGCATTCTCGTCATAGGCGCCCGGGGTAATTACGGACAGCCTGCCGCCTGGCGGTTAAGCCAGGATGGGTTCGACGTCCGCGTCTTCACCCGCAATCGGGAGAAATCGATCCGGACGTTCGGCGAGGCGTTCCCGATCTTCGAAGGCAACATTGAGGATGATGCGTCGCTACGCACGGCGCTCGAAGGTTGCTACGGCGTTCACATCAACATGCGCGGATGGTGGAAGGACAACAGCCACGACCGCCTCGAGCACCGCGGTACCGCCAATGTGGCCCGGCTCGCCAAGGAGGCGGGAGTCGAGCGGCTGACCTATCTTTCGGACGTTCATGCCCAGGGAGAGTATTCCTGCCTGCCTCATCTCAAAGCCAAGATCGACGCCGAGAGGGCGATCCGCGAGAGCGGCATACCCTTTGCCATCTTCGCCTGCAGTTTCTTCATGGAGAACGTCCATCACCTGGAGAAGGGGGACCGCATCCGCGTTCCCGTGCTGAAGCGGTCCTACCACTACGTGGCCGCGGCCGATTACTGCGCGATGCTTTCCCAGGCCTTTCAGGTGCCCGAGGCACCGAACAGGCGGTTCGACGTCTACGGACCCGAGGCGATCCCGGCCGATCAGGCCACCCGGGACTTTTGCGCCATCGCGCGGCCGAATACCAAAGTCGTCTCCGTCCCCCTCTGGGCCGCGACGCTCTACATGTATCTGACCGGCCACAAGAACCGGCAGTACTCGATGAAAGTTGTGAAAACGTACAGGAAATACGGAGAGCCGGGAGACCCCGGCAAGGCCGACCACTCGCTCGGCCGGCCGGGCATCACCTTCCGCCAGTGGTGCGAGGCGCAGCGCCCCGCCGCCGGCTGAAGCCGGGGACGGGCCTTTATGGCTGGCGCGGCCGGCCGCGGGGACCGTCATGGCGTTACGATCATTTCCGCGCGCGCCTCCGCTTTGAGCGTCAAGACACGCTGGACGATCGAGTTCCGCTTCTTGGGGCTGGGGGTGCCGTAGATCTGCTTCTCCAGCACGAACGCCTCCTTCAGCTTGGCCACGGCGACGCGGTGCAGGTTCCTCTCCTCGAGCACCCGGACGGCATCTCCGGTGTCGAACGACGCGAGGTTGGACAGCGCTCGTGCTTGATCGAGGTTCTTGTCAATGACGGCCTGATCGAGCTCGGACGACGATCGGATGTTCTCGAGAGCGTTGAGGACGCGCAGCAGCGCGGCCACCGCTTCGACGTCGGTGGTCTCGAGGTGGATGCCGATCTTGCCAGTGTCCTGTGCCTTGAAGCCCAGGGCGGAGGGAGAGTTGTTGAAGGCATCGCTGTTGTAGAAGCCGACCGCCTCTTCGATCGTGGCGACCGCGTTGTTGTGGAAGAAGGGGCCCGTGTCCGCCGCCTCGACCACCACCGTGGAGTTGAAGCGGCCGTTGCCGAAGCCGCCGCCGTCCAGGGGCGCGGTGCCGAAACCGCCATCGATCGGCATCGAGCCCGGCTGAATCAGGTTGGCGGGGTGATTGGGCAGCTTCTCGATGCCGACGTCGAAGTTCCGGTTCTGGTCGCCTACCGACACGTTGGAGCCGCCGTTGAAATGGCAGCGGTTGCACTTGCCTGCCGCCAACGTGCCGCCGGCCGAATCGCCGGTCAGGTAGACCGTCTGGCCACGTCTGACGATGGGCGACTTGAACTGCATGCTGGGCAAATCGAGGTCCTCCTGCCGGCCCAGCGCGAGCTGGAACGCGGCCATGGCGTCGAGCTCCTGATCGGTGGGCACGCGGAAGTCGACGCCCGCGGTCCGGTTGAGCGAGCGCGTGGCATGCTGGATGATCGCTCCCAACGCGAACTCCCGCAGCGAACCGCTGCCGGGCGCGCCGTCGCCGCCCCAGCCGAGCCGCTCGACGGGCGGAATGGGCTCGAACGCCGAACCGGGCTGCGGCAACCGGGAATGCTGCAGGGCCAGGGTATGCGGCACTCCCCGCATTACGAACTTGTGCGCCAAGTCGCCGAAACCGTCGGCGTTCTCGAGAACCAGCCCCAACTCGCGCAGCAGCGTGGGATTCTCGAAGTTCTGGCTCAGGCCGGGGTTGGTCTCGCTGGCGAACAGCGGATCGTCCGGCGGCAGGGTCGCGATGAACTTGGGATCGATCGTGAAGTTGTTGCGTGCCGGATGGCAGGTGCCGCAGGTCCTGCCGTTGCCGTTGAACTTCTCGTTCTGAAAGAGGTCGGCTCCCTGCGCGACCAGTGGGTCGAGGGAATCGAACGGCGTCGCGAAGGCGACTCCGGGGCCGAACAGCGAGGCCAAGCCGGTCGCCGCGTGGGTGGGCGCCGCTCTCCTGTGCCGCTGGGTGTAGAGCCGCTGGAAGAGATCCGGAGAGCCGAAGAGGACGCCTCCCTCCTGCGGTCTGCTGCCGGCCCGGGAGACGACCATGAGGTCGGCCTGAAAGCGATTGAAGAAACCGGCGCCGAGCCGGGAGGACAGCCGCACGGCTCCCCGGCCCGCCGTCACCCGGCCCAGCCGCTGCATCCTGTCGCCGTCGTCCGGCATGGCGCCCCCACCCGGCCGGTTCTCCACCAGCCAGATGTCCCATACCTCGCCGGGCGTGAGCCCCCAGAGCTCCACCTCGGCGGTGCCTTCGAGCAGGTCGAGCCGTGCCATCCCCCGGGCCGCGCTGGGCTCCCGCGAGTAACCCTTCGACCAGCCGAGAGAGAGGGTCACGTTGCGATCCCCTCCGTGCGCCTCGTGATCGCTCCACCAGGTCCGGAAAGAGGCCTCGAGCGCGGAAGGATTCGCACCGCCGGCTGCAATCGGTCCGCCCGTGAGCCTGGGCTCTTGCGGGGAAAGGAAAGCCCAGGGCAATCCCAGAGCCAGGGAAGCGCCCAACAAACCGACCAACACCTTGAACCTGGTTCGCATCGATATCTCCTTCGCTTGCAGCCCCTGATGAAAATTGTCCGCATCATACCAGAGTGTGCAGAGCAAAGAAATTCAGGACGATCACCTATTCCGAGAACAAAAATGGTATGCAAACTCGGAAGGAGGGAATAAACAAGGGGTACCGGGGGTTGAACAATTGCCTATTCTATCTCCGCGAGCATTCTGCTATAAGCAAGCCAATAAGGCTGACGGAAAAATGTTATTTGTAGAATTCATGCTACAGCTTAGAACGCTTAAGGATTGGGTACGAAAGAGAGGATCTGATGCATGCGAAGCCGATTCTGGTCCGCGGACTTTTGCTGGTTGCGGGCGTCGCGTTCGGAAGCGTCTCGGCTCCGGTCTGGGCGCAGGGTTACTTGGGTGTCTCCGCCGGCCTCTACCAGCCAGAGGATAAGGAGCAGGACCGTACCAGGGTCTTCGACGTGCGGGGCGGCTACCGCATCCGTCCCGCCTTCGGCTTCGAATGGAGCATCAGCCGGGTGAACTTGGTGGATACGGTCCCGTTTCAGAGAGACCCATTGACTCCCGGGTTCGACTTCGACCGGCTCAGCCTGCAATCGTACCTCACCAACTTTGACCTCTCCCTGCAGTGGTTTCCGAAGGGAAGCAATCTCGTGATCTTCGGCGGTCCTGGCGTCGCTCTGATCGACGCCAAGCTCAAGGCGACCCTACTCGGCGTGACCTCCTCGAAATCCTACGCCACGAACATCTTCACCTCCCACGCCGGCGTCGCCTATGTATGGCCGGTCAAGGAACGCTTCTTCGTCCGCCCCGAGGCCCGGGTGCGCCGCTACTTCGGCTACAAGGTCGCTGAACCGGACAGAGTTGAAAGGTTCCATTTCTCGTACAGGGCCACCGACTATCAGGCCAGCCTGACCTTCGGCTGGCGATTCGGTTCGGCCGCAAAATAGAGGCGATATATAGCTCCGGCGGCCGCTCCCGCCGGCGTTTCGCCCGTCATGAGACGGCTGTTCCAGCGGACACCCGGGGACGTGCACTCGGCACGCCCCCGGGCAAAGCCGTTACTTGCTAGCTGGGCTGGGTGGTGGAGGTGGGGACCGAGGTGACCGGCGGGCCGGCGGCCTCGGCGGGAGGCGGAGCCGCGGGCGGCACCACCGTGGGCTTGGGGCGGCTGCGCAGAGGCTGGATTCCGAACTCCACCAGCTTGTCGTTACCGTGGCCGTAGCGCTGTTTGGTGATCACCTTCAGCACCGTGGTGACCTTGCCTCCCTGGTTGACCAGGGTCTGCAAGCGCCTCGAGGCCATCTGCTTGCCCGCCTGAAAGACGGCCTGCTCGGCGAGGATCTTGTCCACCTCGTCGATGATGCCCACCAGCTCCGCATGCTGGACCACCGCTCCCGGCAGATCCGCGAGGTTGGCGGCCACCGCGACCGCGACCCTCCGCCACTCCTTGAACTGTTGTCCCTGCCGGCGCGTCAACAGGGTCTTCTTGTCGCCCTCCGCCTTCTTCTTCTTAGCCATTGTCCTAACTCCTTCCTGAGCCCTTTCTGGGGGCTCGTTAAGCTCCGAAGCCATCATGGCCTCGGAGATTTCAAGTACGCGGCGGTGTCTGGCATTCCGTGACGGCCAGATACTGCACTACATGGATTCTACTGTCAAGCCCCTTCTTTGAATCGGTGGGCTTGGGAAAATTTCCATTGACCAAGAGACCAAATGCCTGAAGGGAAAGCGTTGGTATCGGTGGCTCTAAGATGCTGCCGTGATTAAATTGTGATTTTGGTCTACACTTTCGGACGGATGACCCCTTATCCTAACCAGGGTTCGTCATCTGACGTGGTACGGCATGGATTCTGGAAGGCGGGGTTGGCCCTGCATAGACTGAACAGGCCGCTCCTCACCTGCCGGCCCCAAAGAGACGGCCAGGGAGGTCGCCTCGCGGCGCTGGGTCGGCCGATAGAGACGTAGCGGCCCTTTGTCCCAAGGCCTCGGCCTTTAAGCCAGCGGGGTTTCCGGCAGGCTCTCTGAGGAGAGAGTGCGCGGCAGAATCGCCATCGCTTCAGCGAAGAACGTAGAGACGTTCCCAGCCCGTCCACGAGACCGGCAGCAGGCCCTGGCAGGCGGGACGTCTCCGAATCGGAGAGGTTCATCGGCGCCAGGACAACACCCGGCGGCACGACATCGCGGCGTCCAGCTTCCCCGTAGCATGGACTGCCCGCCATGGCCTCAGTCGATCCGCACGAGATACCCCGTCGCCCCGTCGCGCTCCCGCGAGAATCGGATCGTGGTCACCGCGTCGGAGACGTCCCGACGTCGTCGCCTGCGGAGGTTGGCGTGAAACGGGCAGGGACGTCTCTACGGACACGACGTCGATGCTCTGGCTCGCGTCCCAGGCGATTCACTCAACGATCTCCACCTCGACTCCGTAGGCAGACCGGAAAAAATCAGCGTACTCCGAACCTGCTCGCTTCAGAATTCCTTTCTCAAACCAGGAGGACTTCCCTGGCCGCTCTACAGTCTCTTTCAGAAGGGCGCGGAACCTCTCGTCGAGCTTGGCGACGACGTCCACCAAGTCCCTGATCTCCGCGAAGCCCTGCAAGGCCGAGCTGCTGAGTAGCAGCTCAAGCCCTCGCCGCGCGCTCATCTCATTGTCATACTCACTCACATCCCACAGATATCCATCTTCGCAGCCTTCGATGAAGCCTTGCCACTGAGAAATCAGCGTCGAAGGCCAACCGGAGTAGCCCCCTGCCCGGAGAATTCGTTCGACTTCCGCGAGATAGGTCAAACTCTTTAGCCTCCTCTCCCGGCTCAGTGCCCCGCACTCTGCCGCAGGCCAAGAGCCTGCCATCTGGGGACCGCACAGACTTAGCATGCTCCGCTCGAAGGCTCAGGCACCAGCCCGGAGGGCGGCAGACTCATAGCCCAGGCCGCAAGCCCCTGGTCCACGAGGCCATCCCTCTTCCCCTCTTCGGCCGGCCCTGCCAAGGCGTGTTCTCCTCGGCGGTGGGATTCCCGACCGGCTCCCCGAGGCGACTGCGCGGCAGAATCGCCATCGTTTCAGCGAAGGACGTAGAGACGTTTCCAGCCCGTCCACGAGACCGGCCGCAGGCCCTGGCAGGCGGGACCTCTCAGCGGCGGCCCCAACCTCTCGAACGACGGCGAGCTATGGCGGGGCGATACCGGTCCTCGGTGTCCACGTCCCCGATATCGAAGGCCTAGGAGATTCGCCACACGCGTCTGGCGAATCTCAAACCGAGGCCGCACAAACGCAGGTACACGGCCCAAAGGCGTCGCAACCAGCCCGGAGGGCGGCAGACTCATAGCCCAGGCCGCAAGCCCTGGGTCCGAATGTCGCCCTCCTACCCAAACGCCCTAGCCGCCACGGCGGTTAGCACCCGCGGAGCCGGCAGGTTTCATTTCTGACACATAGGAAGGGCCACTATCGAACCCCGCTTTGCCTTGGGACACGTTGCCTCTCCCATGTTCCAAAACATGTATCGGAATTCTTCATTCCTAGTTTTGTAGAAAAACTGAGAGCATTCAAGGTTATTTCTTTTTTCTACCGCGTCGTGCAGCAAGGCCCGGCGGAGATCTTCAAAGAAGATGTCTGTTGTCGGAAAATGCGCATAGAACAAATTGGAGAGCGAGAAATTGGGGTACTGACACGTCACGTTGATAAAATCATAGTCATTATTGGCTCTCGGCCGATACACAGTTCCCAGCGGACGCGGATCGTTGGTGTAGCCTTGAGTGCCGATACGGCCAGCGAACAATACCTTGTCAAGAGAAGAACCATAGGCCGTTACGCGACCAACCTTGGCGTTGATGTCCTTAATGTCTGCTTCGAAAGTCGTTGCATAGGTGCAGGGGGCAACCATAATGACTTCGCTAATCCCCTTGAGGACGCCTTTCAGTACGACTCGCGAAACTTCGCCACCCATGCTGTGGGAGACCAGATCAAGCTCGCGAACCTTGAGTGCTCCTGAATCGGAATTCCAGAAAAGCTCACGCAACATTGGAGAGAACACATTGCCTGCGCTTTCGGCCGCCTTGAATCTTCCGTGGATATAGCCAGGCCAAAGACCGAAGAATTTGTTGCCGCCCGGCCAGTCCAAGAGCAAGATGTTGAAACGGTTGGCAGCTTGCCCGTCGGTATTTGCTATCTTTTTGACACGATCAATAGAGCCGTCTGCCGATGAGTCGAAGCCATGTATATAGATCATCCACTTCTCGTGGACGCGCTGTTCAATCTCTGCGCCCAGTTGATTCTCCGTCATTGGTGTTCTTCCATGCAAATTTGTGATAATCGGCTTGGAAGAGGACCTAATGGATGCAATAACCATCATGGGCTCGGAAGCTCTAAGGCTTTGAGGGAATGACAAGGCAATGAGCAAGATGGATAGTTTTTTGAACTTTGATACGAATTTTGACATCGCGCTTTTCCTCCTGCTCAACATACGGTACATGCCGTCCCCTTCAACCATGCGCGCGCCCCACTCGCTCACACCACCCGGAATATCTTCATCACCTCATCCCCCAGGTGATTGATGACCTTCACCGCAATGCGTGCCGACGTGGGCTTGTCGAACGGACGTGAGGTGTCGCTCTGGAGCGTCGCCCAGGCTTCTTCGTTGATCTCCGCCTTGAGGGTGGTCTTGAGCGCCTTGTAGGGATCGTTGGCGCCCAGGAAGTAGGCGTGGCGGACGAAGAAGCTCTCTTCGTTGTAGTCGGTATCGATGAACCAGCAGGCGATGCCCTCGGCGCCATCGCTTCGGACCTCCCCGGTGTTCGGATGGAACACGTCGACACCATTGATCTTCACTTGAATCTGACCGTCCTCGGCGGGAAGGATGTCGATGTCGGGCTCGCCGAAGATCACGAAGAGATTCCCCTTGCCAGTATTCTTGAGCTCGCCCGCCATGTGCAGGTCGGCGTTCATGCGCGCCTTGAGCACGGGGATGCGGCCGAGCTTGTTGAATTCGGAAGCATGAGCCTCATAGTTGAACGCGCAGGCGATCAGCACGTCGAAGTCGGCGTCGCCGGCCTCGCGCGCGGCGGCGACGAGATCGGGCCGGGTGACGGTGCCGAACTCCGCACCGATGAAGATCCCGGCACGCTTCTCGGTCTCCCCCTCCAGGTAGCGCCCCTCGGCGCCGACGAAGTTGCCGGGCCAGGGAGTGAGGGAAGTGAAAACGATCCGGTCCTCTTTGTGGGCCTGCTGGACTCCCGAGGTTCGCAGATTCTCGAGGATCATCGTGGCGAAATCCTGAGTCTCGCCGTTTCTGCCTTCGGCTTGTGCGACCGGGTCGATCAGCTCGTCGTTCTCGTCGACGCTCAGAACCCGATGCGGGGAGAGGCTTTCAACCGTGAACGGCCCGGCCACGCGCACTGTCTTCTTATCGTCGTACGGCTTGTCGTAGAGGTACTCCTCGTCGGCGTTGCGGGCGATCGAGGCGTCGATCTCCCGCTGGCGTGCGATGCGGCCTTGCCACCAGCGAGCGTGGAGATCCTTCGCCTCGGTCGTCCAACCTGGCGTGTCCTCGCGCGGGATCTGCCACTCCTCCCAGGTTTTCCCCAGGGCGGCGTTAAGGCTCTGCCGTAGCGGCTCCAGCGTCGCCTGATGCTTTTCCCAGAGGACGTCGATCTCGGCGTTGTTAGCGATTGACTTGAGAGTCACGTGGGGTACTCGCTCGTATACGAAACCCTGACGCAGGTCGCCGCGGGTCGGGACTTCGCTCGGCGTGATGCGGCGAACCTCGGCTTCTTTGAGTTGGCCGTCCCGGCTGTCCTTGAGGTAGTAAAAAGGGTAACGAGCACCCATGATCCGCGCACGAGCCAGGGCCAAGGCCACGCGCGAAGTGTCGATGGTGATCCAGCGGCGCCCCCACTGCTCGGCCACATAAGCCGAGGTCCCCGAACCACAGGTCGGGTCGAGTACCAAGTCACCGGGATCAGTGGTCATAAGAAGGCAGCGCTCAATGACCTTTGTGCTTGTTTCCACGATGTAGCGTTTGTCCGATGAGAAACCTGCGACCGTCGTATCCGTCCAGAGATCAGAGATCGGGAAGGCACGGAAATCTTCCAGGTACCGGACGTAACGCAGCGTGTTACCGGCAGGGGTTAGTCGCTCTGCACAAGCAAGCCGCTGCATTCCGAGCTGATTCGTCTTCCAGCGTCCCTTCTCAGAAGGCCGAAAGGCGCGTCCATCGTGCCAGACCTCGAACCAACTAGCGGCCCCTTCGCCCTTGTCCCTTCCGATACTTTGGCTCGTGAGGTTATCGCGAGTTAGGACTCGCACTGTACCTTCGCTCACATTGCCCCAATCATCATCGTTAACCGCCCGAATAATTCCAGACTGATCCTTAACGAAGGTATAGCCTGTAGCGCCGACACCGCCGAACAGCTTTGAACGATAGATTGGCCGAAACTTGAGAGATTCTCTTGACTTGGCATAAAACAACAAATAATCAAATGAACCACCCAAGAAATCTCGAGTTGATCCTGAGGTCTTCGCGAAGGCAATAAGGGCAATGGAATTTGCCTCTCCGAATACCTCATCCATTACCACGCGGACACGATGAACATTCTCATCGCTGATCTGCACGAAGATCGACCCGCTCTCGCTCAATAGGTCTCTCGCCGCAGTAAGTCGGTCTCGTAGGTAGGTCAGATAGGAGTGAATCCCATAGCGCCATGTGTCACGGAACGCCTTCACCTGCTCGGGCTCGCGGGTAATGTGATCTACGTTGCCATCCTTGACGTCCCGGCTCGTGGTCGACCACTGGAAGTTAGAATTGAATTTGATGCCGTAGGGTGGATCCAGATAGATGCACTGGACCTGCCCACGCAGCCCTTCGCGCTCGGCGAGCGAGGCCATCACCTGAAGGCTGTCTCCCAAGATCATGCGGTTCGACCAGTTCGCATCGTGCTGGTAGAACTCGGTCTTGGCGTCTCCCTCGGGCACACCGTTGAAGTCCGCGAAGAGATCGGTCTGGAACCCTGGCGCCTGACCTGCCGAGCGCGCGCTCTGACGCACCAGATCGTCGATCAACACCTTGGGATGGACCTTCTCCTGGATGAACAGCGGCGGCGCCGAGACCACCAGATCCGACCAGTCACGCTCGTCTTTGCCGCGCCAGACGAGCTGCGGATCGAGATCCCGGTTGCGTCGTTCATAGGCCACCCGGACCGGGTTCTGGCTCTCCTTCTCCATCACCGACTGAAACTCGGCGGTGGGGATGTTCTTCCGCGACGCCTCGTCGTGCTTGAGCGTCTCTACCTGCTTCGGGGATTTCGCCGTTTTCTTCGCCATATCAAATCAACTGACCGATCATCTGGTGAAAGTGTTTCTCGATCGTGGCCGCGAAATCGGCCTCGATTCGATAGACCTCGGTGATCTCGGCGAAGGCCCAACGCCCATACGTGCCGAGCCGGTTGACGCCCGGCACCCAGTAAACATCCATCGTGGACTTCTTCTCCTTGGCATCCTCGCGCCGGTAGCCCTTGATCTCGACCACGAGGTGGAGCAGATCGTCCTCGCCGTGGCCGTCGTCCACCAGAACGACGAAATCCGGCAGATACTTGCGGGCCTCCGCGCCGAAGCGGTAGGGCACCTCGAAGCCAAGGTTCTGGTTCTTGACGTAGGCGCGAACCCTTGGGTGCGACTCCGCGACTCGGCAGAATTCAGCCTCCCAGTCGCCGTCGCAGATCACCCAGTTGATGTGACAGCGCCGCGGATCGGTCTGCCACCGGGTCTCCTTGGAGGTGGTGAAGTGGACATGCCTGGTCGAGCCCGTGGGGTTGTACGGGTCGAGCACCGCCTTGACCGGGCACTCCCCCACCAGATCCGCGACGATGCCGCGGGTGATCCGCTCGCAGGCCAGGTCGGCGAGCACCTCGTACATGAGCTGCGCGGGGTATGTGCCCCCGAGGCAAACCAGATGATGGTCGAGCCACTCGCCGGTGATCCGCTTGAGCTGGCCGAAGAGGTGAAGCTTGGGCTCCTCGTCCGGGTCGCGCCACTTGGTGTATAGGAGCCGGCGCGTGAGGTGGTAGAGCAGCGTCGAGCGGCGGAGCTCGCCGGTGTGCACCAGGTTCAGATCGACCGCCTCGCCGAGGATGCCCTGATTCCGAGTCACCGAGGGGCCGACGAGCTCCGGGGTCAGCTTGAGCGTCGACTCGTCGTCGAAACGGGCGGAGAGCTTCTCCTCGCGCAGCTCGACGCGGTAGCCCTCCACCCGGGGGAAGCGGATTTCGCAGGCATCGCGCTCGGGCCGGATCGCCTGGACCAGGACGGTCTTGCGCGGCGGCTGGGGCGGCGCCACGACCGGCTTGGCATTGAAATCGAAGGGGATGCCGAGCACGTCGGCATACTCGACGTTGAACAACCCTTCGTCGTTCAAGTCATAGGACTGGCGCCGGAGAGCGCGGCCGATCACCTGCTCGCAGAGGAGCTGGGTGCCAAAGGCACGCACACCGAGCACGTGGGTGACCGTGCTGGCATCCCACCCCTCGGTCAGCATTGAAACGGAGACGACGCAGCGGATGGAGCCGCCGAGGCGCCCTTTTTTCCCGACGGTGTTCATTACCTCGCGAAGAAGATCCTCGTCCGACAGGTTTTCCGCTTGCCGAGGGTCGTGTGTGCGCTCGACGATCTCGCGCCGGAAGCGTTCGATTTCGTCCGCGGCCATCTTGTGAAAATTGTCGTCAAGCGCCTCGCCGGCTTCGAGCTCCTCGCTGTCGATCAGCAGCGTGCGCGGGCGGCCGAGCTTAGCGCCCGAATCGTCGAAGTTCCGGAAGAGGGCCAGCCGGCCGTTCTCGAGGATCGACGTGCCGTCGTCGTTTCTTCGCTCAAAACCGGAGATGTAGTCATAGACCAGCTTCGAGGTCGAGGTGTTGTTGCACACCACGATGAAGCAGGGAGGCACCTCGACTCCGGCCTGCTCCCATAGATGAAAGGTCTTGGCATAGTGGCCGTAGAGCGCTTCGAGAGCCGTCTGGAGCTTCGTCGGCAGCTTGAGCGGGTCTAATCCGCCCGCTTTGCCGCGCCCCTTCTTCGGCATGTCGTTTCGAATGTTCGTCCAGAGGTCGCGGAAGATCGGCATGTCTTCCCCCGGGATGTTGTCCGCGACGGGCACACGGGGGAGCTTCACGATGCCGCTTTCAATCGCGTCCATGAGCGAGAAGTCGCTCATTGTCCACGGGAAGAGGGTGCCCTCGGCGTAGCCCGAGCCGCGAAGGAAGAAGGGCGTCGCCGAGAGATCGATCACGCGCAGCAGACCGAGCTTGCGCTGGACCATCTCCAGGCCGGAGATCCAGAGCCGGGCCGCCTCCTCGTTGCGTTCGGCTTCTTTCCGATCCTCCCCCTTGAGCTCGGCCTCGTCGGCCTCGCCGGGTTTCTGGCGGTAGCAGTGATGGGCCTCGTCGTTGAGCACGAGGACGTTCTTCATCCCCATCAGGTCGGGCATTACGCGCTGGAGCATCTGGCCTTCGGTTTCGAGGGTCGAAAGCTCCGGCCCGCGCCCCTGAAGCAGCGCCCGGGTCCCCTTGGACAGCTCGAGCACCTCGCGAAGCTTGAAGGCGTGATAGTTGGTGATGACGATCTTCGCTCGCCCGAGATCCGCCAGCATGTCGGCCGGCACCAGCTCGCGGCTCTGGTAATAACTGTCCGGGTCGTTCGGCTGCAGCACCCGCAGGCGGTCGCGGATGGTCAGGCCGGGCGTGACGACGAGGAAGCCGCGGGTGAACCGGCGGCTTCCTGGCCGGCGTACCGCGTTGATCGTCTGCCAGGCGATGAGCATTGCCATGACGGTCGTCTTGCCGGCCCCCGTCGCCAGCTTGAGCGCCAGGCGGGCCAACCCCGGATTCGCCTCCTCGTTCGACGCCGAGAGATGATCGAGAAACCTCTGGCCCGCGGCGCCCAGCTTTGGCGCCACCTCGACGAGCCAGATGATGGTCTCGACCGCTTCGATCTGGCAGAAGAAGGGCCGCAGACCGGTGAACTTGTGGTGGCGCCAATGCTCAAGGAGCCGCGCCGTCTCGGGAGTTACCGCCCAGTCGTTGGAGCTCGGCAGCGCCCGCCAGGCGTCGACTGTTTGGCGCAGGGCGTTGACGACCGGCGTCGGGTCGTATTTCTGGCGCTCGGTCGAGAGTCCGGAGGCGTCTGCGAGATCAAGCTCCCGCTGCTCCAACCGCTGCTTCTTGGGCTTCGGAATCGGCGACACGTACTGCGCCGGCCGCCGGCGCTCAATCACCCGGTTCGTCGGCTGCCCGCTCTCGTCGAGCTCCCAATACCGCGCCGGATACTCGTACGGCGAGTTGAGGATGGGATGGTCAAAAAACGACTGCGACATTTAGCGGAGGATATCCCACTGCGTCCAAGGAATCCCAGCCCTGGTCAAGGACGTCACCCTTGACAGGGTTGGGAGAGGTGGGGTTCGCGGGATCCCAGGGCTCGCGCCCTGGGCTAGGAATCTGCCGCCCTCCGGGCTCTCGGTGTCGTTCGGTGACCTTACAAGAGAAGGTTCAAGGCTTGGAGGGCGCCTGCTGGGGACCCCACCTGAAGGCCGGCGAGGTGATTCGCCAGCTGGTACCGTCCTTCTACCCGGGACTGCCTTTCACGGATGCGCTTCGCGGCTTGGAGGATATGCTATGCGAAGCCGGGGACGGCGATGTGCGAAGCAGACTCGCCTCGACAGCCCAACGGATGCACCCAACGGCTCGTTGAGAGGTCGCAATGGTTCGGCGGGAGGTCGCAGCGGCTCATTGGGCGCACTCAATGGCTCCTTGCGAGGACGCAACGGCTCGCGGAGAGCTCGCAATCCCAGATTGTGAGGACGCAACGGCTCATTGCGAGGTCACAATCCCACATTGAGAGGTCGCAACGGCTCTTTGCGAGCTCGCAATGCCACGTTGTGAGGTCGCAACGGCTCGTTGTGAGCACGCAAAGCCAGATTGTGAGGTCGCAATCTCAGATTGCGAGCTCACAAAGTCAGATTGCGAGGTCACAACGTCACGTTGTGAGGACGCAATGCCGGATTGCGAGGTCGCAACGTCAGGTTGCGAGGTCACAATGCCGCAAAGAGAAGGGCCATCGTCTCGATGCGAGGCCCCAACGGGGCAGTGCGAGGTCGCAGGGACCCGATCAGTAGACGACGGAGTTGTAAAAATGGGCACGACTCTCCCAGCGAGGCGATCGCAGCGCCCGCGGCTCCGTCGTAGGGGGAGCGGACCAACGATGCACACGCCGGCCTTGATCCAAGCCCTACGGTGCGGTATATCCTTGTGCCATCGGAGAGGGGCGTCCTCTTCTGGCCGCGGCGGCCATCGGCGTCGGATCCGCGGGCACTTGAACCATCCTAGCGAGCCCCGTCATGACTGAAGAGATTCCCGAGCTCCCCGACCGTCTTTCGCTCAACCCGAGCAGCCCTTACTTCAACGAGGCGATCCTCAGCCGTGGTGTCGGTATCCGCTTCAACGGTCAGGAAAAGACCAACATCAAGGAATATTGCATTTCGGAAGGATGGGTCCGGGTTGAGGCCGGGCGCAGCCGCGACCGCCACGGCAAACCGATGACGATCAAGCTCAAGGGTAAGGTCGAGCCCTATCTCGCAGATCCGCCGGCAGGCGAAGAGGCCGTGGAAGAATTCCGCGCCTGAGCCCGGCGCCACGGTACTCGGCTATGTCCGCAAACCTCCGGGCCCTGCGGGCCGACATCACGACTCCGCGGGTCGATGCCATCGTGAACGCCGCCAATTCCTCCCTGCTCGGAGGGGGCGGTGTCGATGGGGCGATCCATCGCGCGGCGGGGCCGGCGGTTCCTGGCCGTCCACGGAGAACCGGCTGACTCTGCTGAGCTCTTGATTCTAAAGGGAGGAAATTGGTCGGGACGCCGGGATTTGAACCCGGGACCCCCTGAACCCCATTGGGCGCTTCGCGCCATCGCCAATCCCCCCGAGTTCCCCTAAGTCTAACACGCTCAGGGCCTTTCGCACTCCATCGCCTCTCCCAGCTCCTCCCCGTTTCACCCTGTTTTACCCCCAATTCCCCACCGGGAAAGTATCGAATACGTACCGGCTCGGTCGCGCCCCTGTGGGGGTGTTGATCGCGCCAGAAGGAGATCTGGTGTCTTGAGGGCGGGCCCTCCCGAGAGCGACCGCCACTACCGGCCCGTGACCGGCACTCCGCCGGTGCATGGCCCGACTTGGCCCGAGCCGCGGCTCTGGTCGAGGGCCACCTTCGCAGTTTGCTGGGGGATCATCCCCCAAGGGAGCGGGCTCGCCGCCGCGGCCGGGCGGCACAGGGCTCTCCCAACTCCGGATCAACGGCCAGGACGTGACCGACGGCACGAATGCTAGGACCCGTCACGTAATAACCTGCACATGTCTGAATTTCTCTAACTGCGATCATTCAGGCTTAAAAAATCGGTAACTACATAACTTATTCCGTGACAGTTCCTTAGGGTTGCATTGTCAGTGGTGGTGATTTACACTCTCAGCCTCTAAAAGTCGGGGTACTGCCGGGTATTGGCAATCTCTGAGGTGAGTTGCGTGGTGAGCGGAGAAAGATTAGCTTCGCGAAACGGTGACTCGTGCGCTTTCCCAGTCACGGTGGTCAAGGTCGGCGGGAGCCTGCTGCGCAGCGCTCCTGACCTCGAACGCGCCGCGGCCCTCGTGGCCCGCCGGCGCCGCGAGGGCGAGTCGATGCTGGTGGTGGTCTCGGCGCTTTGGGGCGTCACCGACCAGCTCGATCGTCTGGCCGGGCTGGCGGCGGATCCGTCGACCAACGGCGCCTGCGGCCGCGCTGTCGAGACGCTGCGCCAACAGCACGAGGCGGTCGCCCAATGGCTCGGCGGCGGCTCTCCGTCTGCCGTCGAAGCGATCCACCCCCTCCTGGCCGACGTCACGGCTCGGGTCGACGGGATCCGCCGCTGCGGTGGGTTCTCCGAGTGGACCTACACCCGGATCATGAGCTCGGGCGAGCGCCTCGCCGCCCACCTGATGGCGGCGGCGATCCGCTGCGCCGGGGCCGACGCCCGTGCCATCACCGCCGAGGACCTCGGCCTGCGCGCCCGTGGCCCGGCCCGCAACGGGGCCTGTGATCTCGCAGCCAGCGCCGCGGGGTTCCGCGAGATCCGGCTGGAGCTGTGCCGGAGGGTGCTGGTGCTCACCGGCTTTTACGGCCTCGACGCCGAGGGGCGGGTGGTGCTCTTCGGCCGGGGCGGCAGCGACGACACCGCCAGCGCCTCGGCGGCTTCCCTCGCGGCCGAGACCCTGGAGCTGTGGAAGGACGTGCCCGGGTGCATGAGCAGCGACCCGAAGATCGTCGCCGGCGCCCGGGTGGTCCCCGAGCTGTCTTTCAACGAGGCGGAGATGCTCGGCGGCTATGGCTGTCCACTGGTTCACAGCACGTGCCTCGAAGTGCTCCGCCACCGGCCGATCCGGGTGGAGATCGGGCTGCCCGCGGGTCTCGGGGGACACTGCACGCGCCTCGTCCAGCAGCGCAGCGGCCCCGCGGGTGTGACCGTGCTGGTGGCGCATCACGAGCCGCCCCGGGTCGCGGCCGTGGGCGAGGGCCTCGTTGCCGCCGCGGCGCTCGTCGAGCGGATGCGCGAGTCCCTGGCCCGATCGCAGATCCGTGGTCCGCTGACGCCACGCTTCTCGGGCACCGCGGGGGTGAGCTTCGACGTCGACTCCGACCAGTGTGTCGCGGCCCTCACCTCTCTGCACGACACCTTCTTCCCGTCACCAACAGGAGGACCAATCGCATGAAGCTCATGAAGCCGGCCCTGGCCGCCGGGCTCGTCCTCCTCGCCACCTCGACGCTGCTTTCCGCTGCCGCCGAGCCGCCTCAGAACCGCTCGGTCTCGGTGCTGTATGCGGGATCTCTCGCCACGGTCATGGAGAACGGCGTGGGACCCGCCTTCACCAAGGCGACCGGCATCGCCTATACGGGCGAGGCGCATGGGTCGCTCGGCGCCGCGCGCCTCGTCCACGACCATCTGCGGAGCCCGGACGTCTTCATCAGCGCCGATCCAGCGGTCAACGAGAGCGTGCTCATGGGGAGCAAGAACGGCAACCTCGTGACGTGGTTCGCGACCTTCGCTTCTTCGCAGCTCGTGCTCGCCTACAACCCGAAGAGCCGTTTCGCCGCCGACTTCGCGGCGGCGGCGGCCGGCAAGACCCCATGGTACGAGGTCCTCGCGAAGCCCGGCGTGCGCTTCGGGAGAGGAGACCCCACCATCGACCCGAAGGGATACCGCACGCTCTTCCTCTTCGACCTGGCGGGAAAGCACTACCATCGGCCCGGAATTCCCGGTCTGCTGGGAGATGCGCTGAACCCCGCTCAGGTGTTGCCGGAGGTCTCCCTGCTGGCCCGCGTCGAATCCGGACAGTTCGACGCCGGGATCTTCTACAAGCATGAGATCGTCGCCTACAAGCTGCCCTTCGTCAGCTTCCCGCCCGAGATCAATCTGAGCGACGCCCGCTTTGCCGGTGTCTACGCCCAGGCCACCTACACGCCCCCGAACGGCGAGCGCGTCAGCGGTGCCCCGATCCTCTTCACCATAACGATCCCCAAGACGGTGCAGGACCAGGCTGCGGCCAAGGCGTTCGTGCGCTTCCTGCTCTCCTCGCCCGAGCTGCTGAAGAGGTTCGGATTCGGGATCGTCGCGCCCCGGGTGGGCGGCGACCGCGCGCAGGTGCCAGCGGATCTGCGCCTTTGCTTTGGGACCTACAAGCCATGAAGCAACGGCCCAGGCCTACGCTGCTGATCTTCGGCGCCATCGGCGCCCTGCTCCTGCTCGACCTCGTGCTGCCGATCGCCAACCTGCTGCTGCACGCCGACTGGCCGCGCTGGATCGCCTCCTTGCGCGATCCCAGGGCCGGGGAGGCGCTACGCATTTCCATTCTGACCTCCGCCACGACGGTGGCGATCATGACGCTGTTCGGCGTGCCGCTCGGCTACGTGCTGGCGCACGCCCGCATCCCCTTCAAGCAGCTCTTGGTCGGCCTCGTCTTCCTGCCCATGGTGGTTCCGGGGCTGGCGGGAGGAATCCTGCTGCTGCTGACGTTCGGCCCCTACGGCACGGTCGGCGGTCCGCTGGCGGCCTGGAACGTCGCCCTCACCAGCAATTTGGCGGGAATCGTCCTGGCCCAGCTCTACGTCTCTTCTCCATTCGTCATCGTCTCTTCGCTGGTGGCTTTCACCGGCGTCGATCCCAAGCTGGAGATGGCGGCGGCGATGCTGGGCGATTCCCAGTGGCACATCTTCCGGCGGATCTCGCTGCCGCTCGCCTGGCCCGGCATCGCGGCGGGCATCACGCTGGCGTGGATTCGCGCGCTCGGCGAGTTCGGCGCCACGATGATCGTCGCCTACAACCCCCACACCCTGCCGGTCTACCTGTGGGTGAGCTTCGAAGCGAACGGCCTGACGGGAGCCCTGCCGGTGGCCGTTCTCCTGGTGGTGCTGGCCGCGGTCGCGGTGACGATCTCCCGGCTGCTCGGCCGCCTCGCCGTCGCCGAAGGCCTCGTCGCGGTGCCCGGAGGGGCGCGGAGGAAGGCGGCATGAGCGCCTCGCCGGCGGCGCGTCACGGGCTCGAGCCGGCCGGCGAGCTGCACGTCCGGGTGCGCAAACGGCTCTCCCGCTTCGAGCTCGAGGCCGCGTTCGCCGCCGCCTCCGGCGTGACGGTGATCGTCGGCACTTCCGGCGCGGGCAAGACGACCATCCTGCGCTGCATCGCGGGCCTTGGCGATCCGGAAGAGGGCCGCATCGCGGTCGGCGACCGGGTACTCTTCGATTCGAGCCAGGGGATCAAGCTCGAGCCGGCGCGACGCAGCGTCGCCTTCGTGTTCCAGGACTTGGCGCTCTTCCCCCACCTCTCGGTCCAGGACAACGTCATGTATGGGCTCCGCCGTCTGGACGTGCAGGAACGGCGACAACGGATGCGCGAGATCCTCGAGGCCTTTCAGATCGCCCACCTCTGGGGCCGCTCACCCCGGGAGATCTCCGGAGGCGAGCAGCAGCGGGTCGCCCTGGCGCGCTCCCTGGTCACCGAGCCCGCGGTCCTGCTCCTGGACGAGCCCTTGTCCTCCCTGGACCAGCGTACGAAGGTCCGCATCATCGAAGACCTGCAGCGGTGGAACCAGCGGCGCCGCATCCCCATCCTCTACGTCACTCATGACTACGGCGAGTTGCTGGCCATGGGGGACCGCGCCATTGCCGTGGAGCAGGGCAGGATCGTGGCGGAAGGGCTGCCGTTGGACGTGGTGCCTGCTCCGCCGCGAGCGGCGCTCGCGCAGCCGGCGGGATTCGAGAACCTCTTCGATGCGACCGTGCGCGAGCTGCTGCCGCAGGAAGGCACCATGGTCTGCCAGCTCACCGGCACTCCCATCCTGCTGCGGGCGCCGTTGACCGAGGCTGCCGTCGGCTCGGAAGTGTGCCTGGGGATTCGCGCCGGAGAGATCCTCGTCTCGGCTTCGCCGCCGGCGATCCTCAGCGCCTGTAACGTGATCCCCGGAAGGATCCGGCAGCTCGAGCGCACGGGCCCGGCGGTGGTGGCCCGGGTCGGCGGCGGAGCCGAATTCCGCGTTCGTCTGGACCCGCTCTACACCGAGTCCGGTGGCCTGGACGTCGCCGCGGACGTCTGGATGATAATCAGCACGCACGCGTGCCACCTGGTGCGTCCGGTCCCTCTCGATGCGCTGAAGCGGCTGTTCGTCTTCGTCTGCCACGGCAACACCACCCGCTCTCCCATGGCCCAGGCGATCTGCAACGCCGAGATCGCCGATCGGTTCGGCGTATCGCTGGGATCCCTGGACAGGCTCGGCGTCAAGGCGGTCAGCGCCGGCTTGACCGCCCGGCCGGGGGAGCCCCTGGCCGCGGAGGCGCAGCAGGCATTGGCCGAGATCGGCCTGCCGATCCTCGAGCACCGGTCTCGCAACCTGACCCATCACCTGGCCCAGAGAGCCGAGGCCATCTTCTGTATGACCGAGGAGCAGCAGCGGGAGCTGGCGGCGCTGTTTCCGGCGGCGCAGCCGAAATCCTACCGTCTGCACCCGGAAGCGGACATCGGCGATCCCCACGGTCAGGACCCCGCGGAGTTCGTCGATTGCGCGCTGCAGATTCAAGACCTGGTCCGCCACCGGCTCGACGGGCTCGGCGTTGCGCAGGCAAAGGGTTGTTGAAAGGAGAACCGTCATGCAGCTCAGCCAGACCGAGATCGACCAGTTCCGCGAGCAGGGATATCTCTTTTTTCCCGCGCTCTTCTCTCCTGAGGAGACGGACGTCCTGCGTCGGGCTGTTCCAGACTTGTTGTCCCACGAAGGCCCCGAGGTGCTGCGCGAGGAGTCCGACAAGCAGGCGGTGAGGTTGGTCTTCGGCGCCCACTTCTTCCAGGACACGTTCCGCCGGCTGTCGCTTCATCCGCGGCTCCTGACCCCCTCCGAGCAGTTGCTCGGCAGCAAGGTTCACGTGTTCCAGTCCCGGTTCAACCCCAAGATGGGGTTCGGCGGCGGCTGGGGCTGGCACCAGGACTTCAATCAATGGCACCGCTTTGACGGGATGCAAAAGCCCCTCGCCTTGCTGGCGGGCGTATTCCTCGACGACATCAACGCCTGCAACGCGCCGCTGATGCTCATCCCGGGCTCCCAGAAGCGCGGCCACGTGTCCGTTCCCGACCGCATGGAGATCGACAACGACACGATCCGGGACATGGTCGAGGAAGGGGGGATCGCGCCCATCATCGGGCCGCCCGGGTCGGTCTTGTTCCTCGACTGCCTCACCGTCCACGGTTCGACGCAGAACGCGTCGCCCTGGTCGCGGTGGATCTACTACTTCCTCTACAACTCGGTCGAGAACCAGGAGATCAACCGTCGCCGGGACTTGTTTTACTGCGACACCGACTTCACGCCGCTCGAGGCGCTGCCGGACGACTGTCTGCTGGCGCCCGCGATTTGAACGCCGCCACCCGAACCTATGGAGCCAGCACAACCGACATGAGCAAGAAATTCGACATCTTCACCAACGCACTCCCTGCCATGGGGACCTACGCCCAAGCGCTGCGCGCCGGGGACTTCGTGTTCACGACCGCTCAGACGGGCCGGTCCCACGAGACCGGCGAGCTCGCCGAGGACCTCGAAGGCCAGACGCGGCGCATGCTGGCGAACATCGACGCGGTGTTGTCGGCCTCGGGCTGCTCCCGGGAGGACATCGTCAGAGTCACGCTGGGCCTCGCCGACATCGGGGACTTCAAAGCCGTCGACCAGATCTACGCGCAGTGGCTGCCCGACCGCGACAAGTCGCCTTACCCGACTCGCACCCCCTTTCAGGCCGCGGCACTGCCGGGCGGAGCCAAGGTGATGATGGAGGTGATCGCACTCATTCCGGACTGAGCGTTCGGGGATGAGCCGTGGTTTCGGAGCCTTGAGAACCCTTTTTCGGAGAGGAGCACAGACTTGAAATTCGAGACGCTCACCCATGAAGCGCGGCAATCCTTCGAGGCAGACGGTTTCCTGGTGGTTCGCAACGCGCTCGATGCCAACCAGGTCCGCGAGCTCAACGCAGCGACCGACCGTCTGGCCGAGGAGTTTCTGACCCAACCGCCGGTCCTCAACAAGCCGTGGTACAACGACCTCGACCTGCGCCCGGGTCTGCTCCGGGAGCCGGCGTTCTTGAGGTTGGTCTCGAATCCGACCGTTTCGCTGATCGTGCAGTTGCTCGGTCCGAACATCCACTTGCACTCCACTTCCTTGGTCTGCAAGCACCCCGAGTCTCCCGACCTGCCACCGTTCCGGCGCGGCTGGCACCGCGACATGCGGGTCGCCCCCGACCTGGGGCACGACCACCTTCCACGGGTGGGGATCAAGATCGCCTACTGCCTGACCGACTTCGAGCCTCCCGGCTCCGGTTTCACCCAGATGGCGCGCGGCAGTCATCGCCGGTGCTCCCCCCTCAGCCTGCCGCAAGGGGCCGTCGATCCGCCGGACTATGAGGTGTGCGACCTCGCCCTGGCCGCGGGGGATGCCCTGCTGTTCGAGAACCGCGTCTACCACACCGCCACGCCCAACCGCAGCGGACGGCTGTCGAGGAAGGTCTTCTACGGCTACGCCTACCGCTGGATGCGGCCGGAGGTCTACCTCGATCCGGTTGACCCCAGGTATCTCGACGGGGCGGATCCGGTCGCCCGCCAGTTGCTGGGGGCCCAGCGCGACATCGACGTGGATCCCTGGCCGTTGCTCGATTGGAACCGGCGGCACGAGATCGTGCACTCGCACGCACCGATGACGGTCCACGGTTGAGGATCGTCGACATGAGCAAGCAACGAAAAATTGCCGCCACCGCCGTACCCCCTGGCACCGGGACCTACACCCCGGCAATTCGCGCCGGGGACTTCTTGTTCCTGACCGCTCAGACAGGCTTCTCTCACCAGACCGGCAAGCTCGCCGAGGATCTCGAAGGCCAGACGCGGACCATGCTGGAGAACGTCGACAAGCTCCTTTCCGCGTCGGGCTGCTCCCGGGAGGATATCGTCCAGGTCAAGCTGATCCTCGCCGACCTCGTGGACTTCAAAGCCGTCGACCATATGTACGCGCAGTGGCTGCCCGATCGCGGGGAGGCGCCCTACCCGGCTCGCACCGCCTTTCAGGCGGCGGCACTGCCAGCCGGAGCACGGGTCATGATGGAGGTGGTCGCACTCTTTCCAGGATGATTCTCGCGGTCCGAGGGGCCGCGCAAGGAGCTCACTCAATGCCGACGACGACAGTGACGACGACAGCACCGACAACAGAAGCGCCTTCCGCTTTCAACCAGGGCATCTTCTTCGATCCGGCCGGGGTGTTCTACGGCACCGACGACGGCTACCAGGACGGGTCCTTCGGAGAATTCGAGGTCTTCGAGAGATTTTACCGCGACGTCGAGCCGCGCCGCCGCGAGAACATCCACTTCGTCAGCGCCGTGGGCGGCCTCTACGGGCTGAACCTGATGACCTGCTGGCAACCGACCGAGATCACGTTCTTCGACATCAACCCGCACGCCGTCGCCTACTTCAACCTGGTGCGCAGGGTCTGGGCCGGAAGCTCGGACAAGAAGCACTTCCTCGATCGGCTGACCCACCAGGACTACGACGTCGAGAACGAGGCTGAGGTGACGATTCGCGAGAACCTGGCGCTCAAGCAGCGCGGCAAGCTGTCGCGCGAGCGCGGCTCGTCCTACCCGCGCACGCTCGAGGTGAGCTGGGGCTACTCCCTGGAACACTTCGACCGGACCAAGAGGCTGCTCACCGAGGTGCCCCTGGAGTGCCGGGTGCTGGGCATCGAGAGCGAGGAGTTCGCGGCGCTGCTCAAGAGACGCGAGAACTTGTGGATCTACGCCTCCAACATCGCCGAGTTCACCTTCAGCCGGTTCCGCATCGACCATCCCAGAAACGCGGTCCTCGTCTCGATCATCTACCCGGGGCAGGTCGATCTGCTGGACCTGGCGCCGTTCGGGGACCGCCCGGTCGAGGCGCGGGTGGAGATCCCGATGACGGCGTTCTCCGTCGGCGAGTCGCTGATTCCGCAGGAGGAGCCCACGACGGTCGTCGGCGAGGAGGGCAGGACGCTCGCCGTCTGGTGCCGGGACCGTCTCGGGCTCGGCCCCAAGGGGCGGATCCTCGACGTCGGCTGTGGCTGGGGCCGGCTCCCCTTCGCTCTGCTCGACGAGATCGGTCCGGGGCTGGAATACCAGGGGTTCGACCCCTACCACGAGCACGTGAAGTGGGCGCAGAAGCACCTGGCCTCCGCTCTTCCGCGCTTCGTCGTCCACCTCGCCGAGATCGCCAACGAGGTCTACGGCCCAGACGCCGTCCTGGAGCCGACCCGCTTCAGGTTCCCCTACTCCGAGGGCTGCTTCGACGCGGTCGTGGCCCACTCCCTGTTTCGCTACCTGCAACCGGAGGTGTTCGAGCACTACGTGGCGGAGATCGCCCGGGTGCTCAAGCCGGGCGGACGCTTCCTGGCCTCGTTCTATCTTTTGAACGCGACCTCGACGAAGCGCCTGCCCGCCCTGAAGGACCCGCTGTGCTTCGTGTTCCCGGACGGCAAGGTGACCACCACCCGGCCGCACCGCCAGGGGCTCCTCGCCTACCGGGAGGACTACGTGTTGGAAGTCCTGACCCGGAACCGGCTGCAGCCCGAGCCGATCGAATACGGCTCCTGGGAGCCGGTGGAAAACGGGCTTGCCCAGGACTTCGTCGTGGCCACGGCCGGCCTGTAGTCGCCGTCCCCCGACAGGTTCGGAGGGCCTTCGCGCCATCGAATCTTCGTTGTCACGATCTGGTGGGATGAGAGCACCTTAGTAGGTAGTAGTCCGAAGGGGAAGCCGAGGAAGTCTACCAGAGGTCGCGTGGAAGGTCTGGCAGCACGCCGTCGACCATGACCCGCAGAGGGGCAGCGCCGCCTCCTGGATCCTGGTGCAGTCCGTCTGCGGCCTCCGGAAGAGGCCGCAGTTTTTCGTGTCGTACGTTGCCAAACTCGTGAGGAGGTGCGAAATGAGCATGAGAAGGTCCGGTTGGCGGGGCGCGGCCCCGCTCGCCGCCTGCGGCCTGGCGTGGCTATTGGCCGCGGGCGGCATCGCGCACGCCCAGAACACGATCGGTGGGGACGTCTTTGCACCCGGCCAGGCGGATTTCACGCAGAGCGGCTCGAAGGTGGGGAGGGGGGCTGGCTTCCAGTTCTCGGACGCCTTCTACGCCGCGAACGGCGTCAACGCGCAGGACATACGCAACCAGGAGAGAGGCGCCACGGACCAGAGCCGGTTCGGCGCCTTCTACCGCGGCGTGGGCGACGCCTTCGTCGCCTCTGGGACGGCGCCGGACAGCCGGTTCCGCGACAACACCCGCATCCGCATCCACGACATGGGGTTCAACGCCGCGGGCGAGATGCTGTTCCTCCCCGATTTCCCGGCGATGTTTTTCGAGAGCGCCTTCACCGACCCCAACGCCCAGGGCGGCGCCGACTTCTCCTTCGTGTTCTTCTTCCCCCGTGCCCGGGACTACGCCAGCCGGGTGCCGGGCTGCAATGGGGCCCGCACCACCTTCGACTTGCTCGACTCGAGGGCGTGCAACCGGCGCCAGCCCCCCGTCTTCGACACCGGTAACGGGTATCTGACCTTCAACCCGCTGCAGCTCTGGCGCTTCATGTTCGTGACCTGGGACGGCCCGGACGTGAACACCCCGGAGTGCCAGGCGAAGATGGCGCAGCTCGCGGCCCTCAACGGCCGGGACACCGACGGCACTCCCATTCTCACGCGCGTGCGGGAGATTTTTGACGTAGCCGGGCCCGACGTGATCGCCGGCCAGGGGTCCAACGAGAGCGTTCTCCCCGGCGAGCTGTTCCAAGCGGCGGGGCTGCCGAACCCCGATCCCCGGGGCGACATCCCGGGCGTGGCTTCGCAGGTGGGCGGCCAGGTGTGCGTCAAGGTGCACGCCCGCCGCCATGTGGACAGCTTAGGCAATCCGGCCCGGCCAGACGATCCGCTCACGGCGAAAAACGAGGCCTTGGACGGGCCTCCCTACGTCGCCTGCCCGCTCCTCATCGACCCCCGAGGGGGGTCTGTGACTGCTGATGCCGTGGCCCTTCCGGCCGTCGACGACGACCTCCTCCAGAACTTCCAATGCCTGCGACAAACCGGCGATTTGTGCGCGACTCCCAAGCTCGCCCTGACGCCGTTCGTCCAGGAGCTTCCCACGCCCCCCGACGCCGATCAGGTGGTCCGGGTGTCGTCGCTGGTCCCGGCCGTGGATCCCAACGACAACTGCAAGGCGGAGATTCGGCCCTCCAGCGATCCCAACGACGGCTGCAACCTCTATCCCGGTGAGCCTGGCGCCAACCGGCCGCCGGACCGCGCCCTCCAGAAGTACGCCCAGTTCCCGCCGGTCAAGCTGTACGAGATGTACGCGCGGGCCTTCCAGCACCTGTACCATCCGGAGCTGCAGCAAACCTCGACCATCTGGGGCTACGGCAACAAGGCCGGGCAGACGTGGAGCCCCGGGCCGACGTTCCGCGAGCAGTACGGCAGCCCGATCGTGGTGCGCATCCACAACAACCTGCCGGCCGGATTCCCCGGCAACGACGGGTTCGGCATCCCCCAGATCACCACCCACCTCCACAACTTCCACTCCGCGCCGGAGAGCGACGGCGGCCCCCTGATGTTCTACGACCGGGGCCGGTACCTGGACCACCACTACGCGATGGCTCCGGCGGGCGGCGACCCGCGCGAGGTGCTCGGGCAGCTGTGGTACCACGACCACCGTGCCGACTTCACCTCGCAGAACACCTACAAGGGGCTGATCGGCAACTTCCTGGCCTTCGACCAGCTCGACTCAAACAACGAGACGGATTCCCGTCCTGGGGCGTTCCGCCTGCCAAGCGGCAAGTACGACGTGGTGCTGGCGGTGTCCGACAAGCAGTTCAACCCCATCACCCACAAGCTCGAGTTCGACCCCTTCAACCTCGACGGCTTCCTGGGCGAGCACGTGGTCGTCAACGGCGCGGTCACGCCCTACATGAACGTCGAGCAGCGCAAGTACCGGTTCCGCATCGTGGACAACGGCCCGTCCCGGATCTACACCTTCAAGACCTGTCGGGTGGGCGGCGACGGGCGGGAGTGCGCGAGCGACCAGACGGCGACGAACTTCACGATCATCGGCAACGACGGCAACCTGCTGAACCAACCCATTAGCGCCAGCAACTTTACGATCTCATCCGCCGAGCGCTACGACGTGGTGATCGACTTCAGCCAGTTCCACAACGGCGACCGCATCAACCTGATGGACATCGCCGACCAGACGAGCGGCAAGGGGCGCACCGGCGTCTTCCTTCCCATGACCTCCGACTTCGCCTTGAAGGTCATGCAGTTCCGCGTGGTCACCGGTCCGGTCTCCGATCCCAGCCGGATCCCGGCGGTGATGCGCCAGAAGCCCACCATCCCGAACAGCGAGATCGCCTGCGAGCGCACCTTCGTCTTCGACAACCAATCCGGCGGCTGGGTCGTCAACGGCCAGTTGTTCAACTTCCTACCCCGCTTCCAGGTCCAGCAGGGCACGGCCGAGCGGTGGACCCTCGTCAACGGCTCCCGCGACTGGGAGCACCCCATCCACATCCACCTGGAGGAGCACCAGTTCGAGGTAAAAGACGGCGCGACGCCGCCCGACTTCGAGCGGATGAGAAAGGACGTGGCGCTGCTGCGCCCCGGAGATGCCATCACCGTGACCATGAGGCATCGCGACTGGCTGAACGAGTACCCCATGCACTGCCACAACACGGTGCACGAGGACCATGCCATGATGCTTCTCTGGGAGGTCGTCAACCATGCAGTCCCATGCGTGGCGGAGCCTTGAGCTGAAGGCTTCCCTCGCCGCGGTCGGTTCCGTGGTCGTCGTCGCCGCCACCCTGGGCGCGGGCTGGGCCCGCGCGCAGGGCGGGGCGGCGGCGGCCCCGGCCGTTCCGGCGCCGGAAGCTGCCCTGTCCGGCAGTCCGAACCCGTTCGCGGAACGCTTCCCGAACGTGGTGCTGCGGACCCACGAAGGCAAGACCGTCCGGTTCTACGACGACCTCCTCAAGGGGAAGATCGTCATAATCAACTTCATGTACGCCAACTGCAAGGGGAAATGTCCGGGCGTCACCCAGAACCTCGTGAAGGTTCAAAAGCTGCTCGGTGACCGGATGGGAAAAGACGTTTGGTTCTACTCGCTGACACTGGAGCCGGAGAAGGACTCGCCGGCGATGCTGGCGGACTACGCGAAGCGGTTCGGCACCGGCCCGGGGTGGCTGTTCCTCACCGGCAACCCCGAGGACCTGGAGACGCTGCGCCAGAACCTCGGGTTCGCCTGGAGCGACCCGGAGCTGGACGCCGACCTCAACAACCACGTCGGGACGGTGAAGATGGGCAACGAGCCCAGGGGTTGGTGGGGCGCGTCACCGTCGCTCGCCGATCCGCGCCAGATTGCCCGCCTCCTCGTCTGGATGGCGCCCGAGGCGGGCCAGGAGGGCACGATCGGCCATCTCCCGGGAGAAGGAGGCACCTTGCCATGAGGCGATTCGAGACGTACCTGTTGACGGCCCTCCTCGCGGCGCACGGGGCCGGCGCCGCGGAGGGGCCCGCCCCGGCCGCGCCGCCGGCGGAGGCGAAGACGGACTCCGGAGCGGCACCGGAGCTGACGCCCGGGATCCCAGGCCTCAAGATGGTGGACGTGCGCGAGCACCGGCACCTCTGGCGCGAGATCCAGGAGCTCCAGACCTGGGAACGCGCCGACCGTATCTCGGTCGCCGAGTACCGCAGCAAGGTGATCGAGAAGACGGCTCAGTTCCTCGGCTTCAAGGGGTCCGGGGGGCAGGAATTCACCACCGCCGCGGCCGGTGCGGTGGCCGGCGTCCGGGACTCGTTCCGCGCCGGCCGTCGGCCCGAGGTCGACCCCGCCGCAGGGCAGGCCATGTTCGACACCGGCCTCGACGAAGCCGTCGCCCGCCTGACCGCTCACCTGCGCAAGGAGCCGCGGCACGAGCTCTTTGCCAAGGACGTCAAGAAATGGCTGCTCAAGCTGGCCTTCGGTCCGAGCGAAGCCAAGGAGGCTCGCGAAGCCAAGCAAGCCAAGGAGGCCCGCGAAGCCAAGGAAGCCAAGAAAGCCAAGGAAGCCGTGAAGATCGCGGGAGCCAAACCCGCGAGCGATTGAAATCCCCCACTCGGCTACGACGTCCCCGTGGGACGTTGCTCCGGCATCGCCTGCGGGCGCGGTCCGATTCCGTCCCGCAGGGACGTTTCTTCGCGCGAGGGATTACAATCCCCGCTTCTCGTCCCCGGCTGCCGTGACTCGGCGTACAGCCGGCTCACCGGGGCGTTGCGGGTCCGACGCCCAGCACACGCCGCATCGCCTCGGCGAGCTCGCGGTCGCCGGCCTCGAGCTGCAGGTCGCGGCGCAGCACGATCCGCCCCTCTCGATCGATCACGAAGGTCGCCGGCAGGGTCTGCACCCGCAGGGCTTGGGCGATTCTCATCTCGGGATCGAGCCAGACGGCGAACGGGACCTTGCGGTCGGCAACGAACTTCCTGACCCGGTCGATCCGGTCGGCCGCATCGACGTTCACCCCCACCACCGCGAGCCCCTCGCCGCGGTGGCGCTCCTGGAGCGCCGCCAGCTCGGGCAACTCCTCGATGCAGGGCAGGCACCACGTCGCCCACAGGTTGAGCAGCACGGGCCGTCCGCGCAGAGACGGGAGAGAGACCTTGTCCCCCTGGAGCGAGACGAGCTCGAAGCCCGGCACGGCATCCCCCACCCGTCCCCGCCCCGTGTAGGCCTCGGCCGCTCCCCCGGCACGGGCGGGCTGGGTGAGGCGAGGGCTGGCGAGCGGCGGGAGAGTTGCAAGCGCAATGGCCACGGCGCGCACGCGCCCGGGAGTGTCCCCGGCGCCGGCCTCCGTCCAGGCCACCGCCACCTGGCCGCCGGCGCGGGCGAGCCGCGGCCGGCCCAGCGCCGGGGCGGACGAGGCGGTCGCGAGGGTCAGGGGCTCGCCCTGCCGGCCGTCGGGCGCGACGCGAGCCAGGTGGAGGGCGGCGGCTCCGCTGGCTCCGGCGGCCGCCGTCCAGAGGACCAGCGCGTGGCCGTCCTCGTCGAGGGCTACGGCGACCGGGCCCGCCGGCACGGGATCGTCCGGCGCGCCCACGGCGACGGGAGCACCGAACGTCCGGCCCGCGTCGCCCGAGAAGGCCACGGCCAGGCGAGGCCCGCGCGGCGTCCCGGCGATCCACGCGACGGCCACCATGCGCCGCTCGGCCGCCACGTCCAGGCCGCCCGCCGGCCCTGCCACCGGGCGCCACTCCTCGCCGTTGACCCGGCCCGGTACGGTCCACCGGGCCTCCTGGCGGCGGACGAGGGCGATCTCCCTCTCCTGCCCGGCGCTCCCGGCTTGGTACACCACGACGGGACCGTCCCAGGTCATGGCGGCCGCGGTGCCCGCGCCGGCCGCCGCCCGGGGGTCGAGCAGCGTTTCACCCTCCAGGACGCGGGTGCCCAGGAGCCTGGCGGAACCGTCGGCCGCGGGGTCGAGCCAGAAGGCGAACGCCCCCTCCTCCCCGCCGGCGAACGAAGCGAAGGCGAGGGGCGGCGCGGGCAGGCGGATCCAGCCCCGCCCGCCGTCGCCGGAGCTGGCGACCGCGTCCCCCGTGCGCGCGAGGAGCGTGCGCCGCACCCCGTGGGTCTCGATCACGGCCAGGGACGGCGCATCCGCCGGATCGAGTGTCGAAACCTGCTCGGCGACGGTGACCGGCGGACCCCAGGCCCCTCGCGAGAAGCGCGCGAACCGCAGCCGTCCGCCCGGCTCGAGCCACGTCGCCAGCACCTCGGGCTCCGGGTTGACCGTGGTGGGCCCCTCGACGGCAAGGACCGGCAGAGCGGAGCCCGGCGGAGCCGGCGGGTCGATCGCAACCGGCGCCGGGGAGCTCTCCTGGCCGACGGCCAGACCGGCCGCAAAGGTCAGCGCGGCGGCGAAGATGCCGGCCCACCTCCTGGGTGGTGACATGGCGGCGGACTCCTTTCCGAGAGAGGGAGAACCACGGCCCACCCGAGCAGGGTGAAGCCGGGTCCCTCAGTAGGGATTTGCGCTGACCCCGATGGTAACACTGCGGGTGTAGAACCCGTAGTCGGCCGGTTTCGCGGCGCCGACCGGTAGGCCGCCTCGGCCTTGCTCCAGGCTCCTCTGGATCGGCCCCTCCTGGGAGCCGGTCGAAAACGGGCTTGCCCAGGACTTCGTCGTGGCCAGCAAGCGATAGCCTCTCCACAGGCAGGGGCTCAACCGGTTGAGCGTCCTCAGCTCGGCGCGCCGTCCGGGCCGAGGACGCAACAGTGCTGCCACTCGGGGGGCACCGGGAGAAGGATCCGGGCTTGCGGAAAGAGACTCTGCATCACCTCTGGCGTGTAAAACGCATCATACGATTCAAACGGTTGGCCGCGCCTCACGAGTTGAGAAATCGAGCCCCCGGGCTCACAGTGAAGTACGCCGTCTGCCCAGATGCACCAGCGTGCCGCGGCGGCCTCGGTGAGTAGCCGCTCGATGTCGAGGTTCGGCTCGATCTTCTGGTGCTCGATCAGCATCTTGAGCAGACCCTTGCCCGGGGGCAAGGCGGGGTAGCTCTGGTCGCAGAAAGTGAATGCGAGAACGCCGTCGGGGGCGAGCCGGGTCTGGAGCTGCTCCACCAGCTCCAGCATCTCGCTGGCATCGATATGGGTGAAGACAGAGAATGCCAGGATGAAGTCGAATTGCGTTCCGAGGTCGGGGATCGGCAGGCCCGGGATGCCGGTGGGGTTGTATTCCGAGTTGTAGCGGTCAAAGTGCACGAAATGGGCGTGGGGATGAGTGCGACGTCCCTGGGCGAGGGCGGGACGGTAGACATCGAGGCACCAATAGAGCCGAGGGTCGATCTTCCCCTTGGCATGGGCGCCGCTCAGGAATCCGCCGATATTGCCACCGAAATCGAGCACCTTCTTTCCCGTCCAGTCGGGCCGGCCCAGTTGCTTGTTGAAGTATCGGAATTGGGAAATGCGGTCGCTGATCCGCTCTGCTTCCTTCGCCATTCGATATCTCCTCTTGGGGCGTCGTGCGGACAACGGGCTTGCCCAAGACTTCGTCGTGGCCAAGGCCGGTTAACGTTGGGAGTCAAGCTGATCCAAGTCGGCATGATGGAGCCAAAGGGAAAACTCGACGTGCCGAGCCATCCCGTCGGCCACCGACTGGGTGGGGGCCTCCTGCTGGATCTTGAAGTGAGAATGTCGTTGCTGGCCACGAGCCAGGACGACTTCGTGGTGTCCCCGGCCTTGCGTCACGTCGGCCGCGAGATAGCGGATGGCGTACCCGATCCGGGGACCCGTCGAGCGGTTGGCATTCGAGCCATGGAGCATGAGCGCGTGGTGCAACGACATCTCCCCGGCACGCAGCACGACGTCGACGGCCTTGGATTCGTCGTGGCCTCCCGAAACCGTGTTGCCGGTTCCCAGCATGTTGTCCTCGTGGTGGACCTCCATGTGCTCCAGCATCGTCAGATGCGTGCCGGGCTGGACCCGCAGGCAACCGTTCTCCACCGTGCTGTCGGAGAGCGCGATCCACGCCGAGACCAGGCGAGGCTGCGACAATTCCCAGTAATTGCTGTCCTGGTGCCAGGAGACGAAGCTCTTCCCCGGCCGCTTGAAGAAAAGCGAGGACGAATGGACCAGGATGTCCGGTCCGATGATCCTCTCGACGACGTCCAGGATCACCGGATGCGTACACAGCGAATGCGCCCATTCAAAATTGAGATGGCACTCCCCATCCATCATGACGGGGCGCTCACCGGGGGCTACGGGTTGCGCGGCCTCCAGCAGCGCGCGGTCCAGCTCCTCCGCGGCGGCGCGATATCGCGCCGCCTCAGCGGAATCGAGAACTTGTACGGGGAAGAGCACGCCGTCTTCTTCATAGCGCCTCACGTCGGAATCGGTCAGGGAACGAGAGGATTTTACAGAGCTCATGGGTTGGGATCCCTCGCAATGTTTTGTTGTAGAAGGGACGGGGAAGCGCGCGGACGCTGCAAGCCCGTGAAAACCGCGCAATAAACCTGCGAGCACGTTAGGCGCCACATGGCATCATGGACCTTCCGCCGCTCGCACCAGCGGCACGACCTCGCGGCCGAACCGCTCGACTTCTTCGATGTCCGGGTACCCGGAGAGGATGAACTGCGTCACGCCGATGCGCTGGTAGGCAAGGAGCGCCTCGGCGACTTGCTGCGGCGTTCCCAGCAGGGTCGTCCAGACCGGTCCGCAGAAGGGCACCATCCCTGTCCACAGGCAGGGGCTCAACCAGTCCTTGGAGGAATCCCACGCCTCCTGATACATCTTGGAATCGTCGCGGGCGTAACCCTTGCGCTCCCACATGCGGTCGCCGCCGCCGTGCCGTTTCATCGACTCGGCGGTGGCCACCGCTTCTTCCCGCGTCGGCCGGCACAGCACGCACATGCGCAGACAAACCTCGAGGCCGTGCTCGCGGCTCTGGGCGACCAGGGGCTCCAGGGACTCCACGGTGTCGGCCACGCGCAGCAAGCAGGAGCCGTTGGACCGCGCCAACGCCTCGGCCGGTTCGGAGTGGCCGGAGACATAGATCTCGGGCATCGCCCCCGGTGCCCCGAAACGGGTGAGGATCTCTCCCTGCTCGACGCGGTAGTGCTTGCCGTCGAAGTCCACCTTGCCGTTGCCGCGCCACAGGGCCCGGCACACGGTGACGAACTCGTCGGCCCGGGCGTACCTGAGGTCGTGCTCCAGGAAGTCGCCGTACGCGAAGGACTCGGGCTTCGAGCTGCCGGCCACGACGTTCCAGGCCACCCGCCCCCCGATGAGCGCCGACAGGGTGTTCATCTGGTGTACGAAGAGGGCCGGTTCGATCAGTCCCGCGCGGTAGGCCACGATGAACTTGAGCCGCTGCGTGGCCCGGCCCAGGGCACAGGCGACGAACATGGGGTCGGGCTCGTGCCGGCTGAACGAAATGAGCACGGAATCGATGGTGGCCTCCTCCGCCGCGCGCGCGAAAGGCAACCAGCTGTCGACGTCGGGTTGCGCCACCGGCCCCCCGCTGCTCGTCTGGTCGATGCGGTAGCGGACCGTCGCCTCGGGCGTTTTCGCGATGGCCGTCTCTCCGGACAGGGGAAGCATCCAGTGAAATCTAAGAGGCATCCTCAGCTCTCCTTCCTGCAGGTCGTGGCCTGCTGTCCTCTGGCTTGGGCTAGCCTCGAGTTACCGCCGCGACGACCTCGGCCTGGACCAGCGCTCCATCCGGAAGGGCCGCGGCGTACGCCGTACAAGCTGGCAACGGGACTTCCTCCCGCGGCGGCAGCCACGCGGCGTAGATCACGTCCACCGCCTTGAACAGGTGGATGTCGGCGAAGACCAGGGTCACCGTGAGGATGTCCGCTTTGGTGCTTCCGAAACGGTCCAGGATGGCGTCGATCTTCGCCACCAGGGCGTGCGCCTGCGCCTCTACGCCGTCGGGGAGCACGCCGGTCGCCGGGTCGTGTCCCGTCTGGGCCTTGAGGAAGAGCAGGTCGCCGAAACGGGTGACTTCATCGCGGTAGTCGGAATCAGTCAATGTCATCCTGGCCTCCAAGTCAAAGGCGCTCAGATGCTCGCCAGGCGTCCGCCGTCGACGACGAGGCTCACGCCGCGCACGTAGGAGGCGGCATCCGAAGCGAGGAAGAGGGTAGCGCCGGCCAGCTCGTCGACGCGCCCGATGCGGCCTTCCGGTACGCCGGCCACCCACTGGCCGCGCAGCTCCTCCGGCCGGCGTAGGCGGTGTCGAAAAACGTTTGCCACCAGTCCGACATGGGGTACCTCCGTGCTCCTTCGTGACGTAGAGCCTACGCGAATTTCTAGATTTCTTCAATCGCGTGGGGTTCTGACGCCTCGCTGCCCAAGCTCTTGACGAGCTCCTTCAAGGTGAAGTAGCTTATCTCGCTGCTCAATGTAATGCCCTCAACTCAGAGGTGCCAGCTTATGAAGACGACGTCCACGATCGACATACCCGCCATCCACGGCGGCCAGCCGGTGCGTCGCCGGCCCTTCGCCAAGACCTGCTTCGGGGGTCCGGAAGAGAAGGCGCTCCTCCTCGAGTGCCTCGAGAGCCATCAGTGGTCCACCTTCCGGGCCGGCTCCGACGGCCGCGACGTCCGAGAGATCGGCGTCCTGACTTCGGCTGCGGTCGCGGCCTACCCTGCGACCGAGCTGCGTTGGCTCGGCGGCCGGTTCGTGCGCCGCCTCGAAGCGCAGTTTGCCGAGTACGTCGGCGTGGAGTTCGCAGTTGCCGCCAACTCGGCCACTTCCGGGCTGGTGATGGCGCTCGCGGCGCTCGGTCTGGGCCCCGGTGACGAGGTGCTGGTGCCTTGCATGTCGTTTCACGCCACGGCCACGGCGATCCTCGCCGCGAACGCGGTGCCGGTCTTCACCGAGGTCAAGGATGGGACCTTCTGCATGGACCCCGCCGACGTCGAGGCCAAGATCAGCGAGCGCAGCCGGGCCCTCATGGTCGTCCACCTGGGCGGCAACGCCGCTGACATGGACGCCCTCATGGCGCTCGCGGGCCGCCACGGCCTGGCGGTGATCGAGGACTGCGCCCAGGCGCCGGGCGTACGCTACAAGGGACGCCAAGTGGGCTCGATCGGCCACATGGGCGTCTTCTCCCTCACCGAGACCAAGACCATCACTTGCGGCGAGGGCGGTGTGGTGACGACGAACGACCCGGCGCTCGCCTTGAAGTTGCGGCTCCTGCGCAACCACGGCGAGGGGGTGATCGAGGAGGTCTGGGGCGACGAGGAGCTGGCCAACCTGGTCGGCATGAATTTCCGGCTCACCGAGCTCCAGGCGGCGGTCGCCATCGCCCAGCTCGGGAAGCTGGAGGAACGCAACCAGGTGCGGCGCGACAACGCGGCGTACCTGGTCCAGCGGCTCGCCAGGCACCCCGCGCTGCGGCCGCCCGAGGTCGAGCCGGGCACCGACGACGCCTGCTACATCCTGAAATGGCGCTACCGGCCCGAGCCCGGCATGCCCGACCGCGACGCTTTCGTCGCGGCCGTGGAGGCGGAGGGAGTTCCCCTGTGCGCCGGCTACAGGCGGCTGCTCTACCAGAACCCGGTCTTCAGCCGGCGCGGCGGCGTCCGCCCGGCGGCCTGCCCGCGCTCCGAGCAGATCAACCGGGAATTCGTCTGGTTCCAGGCCGTCCACCCGCCCAACACCCGCGCGGACATGGACGACGTGGTCGAGGCGATCGACAAAGTCCTCGCGTGGCCGGGCTTCTAGGGCTGCTGCGCGGAAGGCCGCTTGCAACCGCTTCCAGGCAGGTTATACTAAAATGGCTAGGTAGGTTATTTGGCCGCCACGCTTCGGCTTCTCGCCAGACTGAACCAGGGGATTCGAGATGCCAGAGAAGATTCGAATCGAGACCGACGGGGCGCCGCCCGCCACCGGCACCTACAGCCAGGCGATTCGCCACGGCAACCTGGTGTTCGTCACCGGCCAGACGGGCCGCAACCCGCAGACCAGCGATCTGGAGGACGGGCTGGAGGCCCAGACCCGGCGGGTGCTCTCCAACATCGGCGCGGTTCTCAGCGCCGCCGGTTGCTCTCCGGGGGACATTCTCCAATCGACCCTGATCCTCGCGGACATGAAGGACTTCAAGCAGGTGGACTCCCTGTACATCGACTGGCTGCCGGAGGACGGGAGGGTGTGCAATCCCGCCCGCACGGTGCTGCAGGCGCCCCTTCCGCACGGGGCCTTGGTGATGCTCGAGGTGATTGCCGGCCATCCTGCGAACGGCTACGTCCGTCCGGACCTCGAAAGGCCGTTTCTCCAGCCCAGGGAAAAGATCTTCGAGTACTTTGCCCTCCAACTGGGCGAGAAGGACTGGCGGGGCAAGGACGTCCTGGACTTCGGCGGCAACGTCGGCGCGCTGCTGCAGGACCCCACCGCGACCCTCGACGAAGAGCGTTACTGGTGCATGGAGATCATCAAGGAGGCCGTCGAGCTGGGACGCCAGCTCTACCCGCGAGCCCACTGGGTCTTCTACGACAAGTACAACTTCTTCTTCAATCCCCACGGCGACCCGAGCCTGAAGATCCCCGACTGCGGCGGCCAGAAGTTCGACGTCATCGCCGCCTACTCGGTGTTCACCAACAACCGCCAGGCCGACATGCTGGACATGGTGCCGCAACTGGTCGACAGGCTCAAGCCGGGGGGGGTCCTCGCCTTCACCTTCATCGACCCGCACCACCATTCCTATCGTCACTGGCACGCGGACGGGGGACCGGACAACCTGCGCTTGCAACTGGAGAAAACCAGGCGGGAAGGGGTGGACGTCGACGTGGAGGGTGCGTTGGCCCGGGCACGGGGGGCGCGGTGGTGCATCCTCGTCAACGATCGCGACCTTTTCGTCGAGACCCATGAGATCGCCGAGTATGCTCCCGAGGAGCAGGAGTCGTACCACATCTACTACACCGCCGAGTACATGGCCGAGCTCTTTCCGGGCGCCGAGATCTTGCCACCCGCGGCCAACGAGATTCACCACTGCTGCCTCCTGCGCAGGCGCGCCGAATGACGTGAAGAAGGAGACCCGACGATGCAACCGCTTCCCGAGTCGGCGAGGATTCAGGTTCCGTCCGCGGTCGCGGCGGACCTTCTGCGGGCGGCGGAAAGCCTGCCGCACTACGAGAACCAGGACTTCTACTCCTTCGCCCGGCAAGCCGAGGTCCACGCCGCGATCCGCAACAGCGTGCCGGGAAGCTGGAGTGAGGTCGTCGGGCCGATCCGCGAGCGCCTCGCCCGGCGCCCGCGTTGTGCCCTCGTCTCCGGCCTGCGCTTCGACGAGGGCAACCGGCTCTTCGTGGCGTTGAACCGCGAGCTCGGCGACTTGGTGGCTCGCCCGTACCAAAAGCCTCGTGCCCAGCTCGTCCACTACATCCAGCCCGCCACCGACATCGCGGCGAACGTCGGCCAGGGCTTCGAGAGCGAGCGCCTGCACACCGACGCCGCCGACTGGTACGAGCCCGTGCGCTGGCTCTCCATGGTCTGCATACGGCCGGACAGGAACGGCGGCGGAGCGTCCCGGTTCCTGGAGTTGGAGGCGCTCGTGGAAGAGGCCGCGGAGCGCATGGACGGGGCGCTGCTCGCCAGCCTGGAGACCTGTCCGGTTCCCTGGCAAGTGGCCCCCTACCTCGGCGGCGGCATGGTCTGGGACCCGGTGCTCGGGAACGGACGCCTGCGCTGGCGGCGCTACACCGTCGACGCCGCCGTCCGCGAGAACGGCCTGGAGCTCGACGCGTCCCTGGTCGCGGCCCTCGACGCGTTCGGTGAAGTCGTCGAGAGCGCCGCGTCGGAAGTCCATTTCTTCATGCAGGCGAACGAATTCCTGTTGATGGACAACCAGCGTGCGCTGCACGCACGGACCCCGCTGGCGGCGGGAGAAGAGGCCTTGGACCGGTTGATGATCCGCAGTTGGGTCAGTCACGGATTGCAGGACCCTGGTCCTGCCGTCTGAGCGCCGCCGTTCAAAGCTTCAGCCGACAGGTTGAGCCGGACATGTTGAGCCACAGTCAGATCGACAGCTATCACCGGGACGGCTTCTTGTGCCCGCTCCCCGTGTTGCCACCCGCGGACCTGCGCCGCTTCCAGGCGGGCTTGGCGGAGATCGAGGCCGAGCTCGGCGAGGAGGTCCGGCGGCTGGGCCAGCCGCACCTCTTCTTTCCCTGGGCCTACGACCTCGCCACCCATCCGCGGGTGCTGGACGCGGTGGAAGGCCTCTTGGGTCCCACCCTCCTGGTGAGCGGCACGCTGATCCTCTGCAAGCCGCCCCGCGACTCCGGCTACGTCGCCTGGCACCAGGACAGCGTCTACTCCGGATGGCACCTGACTCCGACCACCTCCGCCTGGATCGCGCTCAGCCCCAGCCTGCCGGAGAACGGATGCATGCGAGTGATCCCGGGGTCCCATGGCGACGGCTTGCGGCAGCACGACGAAGGCCATCACGGCGACAACATGTTGCAGCGCGGCGAAGAGATCCAGGTCGAGGTCGACGAGTCGCAGGCCCACGACCTGGTGCTGCAACCGGGGGAGATGTCCCTGCACGAGAGCAACATCATCCACGGCTCGGGTCAAAACCGCTCCGACCTGAAGCGGATCGGTTTCATCGTCCGCTACGTGACGCCGGCCCACCGCCAGCGCCACAGCGGCGCGATACTGCTGGCCCGCGGCGAGACGGATGTCGAGCACCTGGAAATCCTGCGGGACGCCCGTCCCGAGAACGACACCGCGCAAGGCCTGCGGTGGTGGCGTCAAGCCGAGGTCTAGCACCGCCTCCGCGCAAGAATGGTGGCGAAGCTACGCGGGGGATCCAGCAACGTGGAGACGGTCAAGGAGGGAGACATGCCTGAGCACACGACAGTCGTAGCTGAGGAAACCGCGTCCGGGAAAGCTGCAGCCGAGAAAAAATGGCCGGTGGTCAACTCCCACAACTACTGGTCTCCCTTGGAGGAGATCATCGTCGGGACATCCTTTCATCTCGACTACTCGGAAGACCTCTCGTTCAAGTTGTTTTTTCATCAGAATCTTTACAACGAATCGACCCTGATGTTGCAGCACGATCCACCCAGCACCGCCTTTTCCGGAGTCAAGCCCTCGAATCGTTTGCGGGACGAGCTCCAGGAAGACACGGAAGGGTTTATCGACATCTTGAAGCAAGCGGGAGTCAACGTGCGGCGGCCGCAGGCCGTCACCGAAGCCCTCGAGGTCAAGACGCCCAGTTGGAATTCCATCATGGGCCATGGCTTGATGAGCCGTGACCTCTTCATCGTCATCGGCAACGAGATCATCGAGACCGCACCCATGCTCCGGTCGCGCTACTTCGAGGCGGATCTCTACAAGGAGCTATTCACCGAGTATTTCAACGCCGGGGCCAAGTGGACGGTGGCACCACGGTCCAGGCTTCAGGATCGTAACTTCGACTTCTGCTACGTCCTCGCGAATGGCTACAAGGGAGAGGTGCCTGACGATCCGTTTTTCGAGATCATGTTCGACGGGGCGCAGATCGTGCGGCTGGGGAAAGACCTTTTGTTCAACTGCTCGAACGAAAACCACCGCATGGGGCTGCGGTGGCTCCAGCGCCATCTCGGCGAAGAGTATCGGGTTCATGAAATCGACATTGCCGACTACCATGTCGATTCCTGCTTGATACCCTTGAAGCCGGGGACCCTCTTGCTGCACAAAGAGGTCGATACGAACAAGCTGCCCGCGCCGTTGCGGAAGTGGGACAGGGTCATCTGTGACGCTCCCTTCCCCGTGAACACGCCGGACACCGGCGACGAGAGCGTGCCGCTGCTGGCGTCTCAGAACATCGGCATGAACGTGCTCTCGTTGAATGAGCAGGAGGTCGTCGTGCAGGACATCCAGGTGGAGCTCATCCAAAGTCTCGAGCAGGCCGGCTTTACCCCGATTCCATGCCGCTGGCGGCACGGCCGTACCTTGGGTGGTGGATTCCACTGCGTGACCCTGGACATCCGGCGGCGAAGCGTGCTCGAGGATTACTTCAGCTAGGAGCCTGCGCGGCAGAAAGACACCGGAAGGGACACCAAGGACAAGAAAATACCGATCTCGGTGCTGTTCTTGTCCCTGGTGTCCTTGTTGTCCCTGGTGTCCTTTGCGTCCTTCCGGTCTTCGGCTCCGGCTCGGCACCCCGGCGGCGGGAGGCTGGGTGGCGAGCCGGGCTGGCACCCACCAGGGCAAGTACATGGGGCTCTACTCCATGACCTGGGGCCTGGGCTGGACCGTGGCCCCGCTGGCCGGCGCCTTCCTCTACCAGGTGGCAGGACCGGACAGTCTGTGGCTTGTCCTGGGGCTGCTCGGGGGTCTCGCCTGGGCCGGGTTCGAGCTCCTGCGCCGCTGGGATCGAAGGTCCGGGACGGAGCGGTCAATCCCGATAGAAGAACTCCCGCGTGACGTAGCTCGGGCGTCCGCTCCCATCCTTGAAGACGTTGAAGCCCGCCGACGCCAGGGTGCTTCCGGGGAGGCGTAGTTGGAGGTGGGTCTCGAGGAAGCCGAAGTCCCAGGTGGCGAGCAGCGACAGGCTCGCCTTCCCGGCTTCGTCGAGACAGGCGAAGACGCCGGTTTTGGCCGGCCCCCAGTCGACCGGCCCACCCTCGCCGCTGCCGAGCGCCCGCACGGCGGGATCGCCCGCGTCGTCCTCGATCGTGATCTCGACGAGGCCCCGGGCCGCGGGGTCGGCGTTGCGCCAGCGGCCGAGAAGCGGCGCCGCGTCGACCGAAGCCGGTTTCGCGAGGTGGCTGAAGACCATGGCCCCGGCCGGCTCCGGGCTCGCGGCAGGGGCCACGGCGCGCCGGGCGAAGAACTCGCGCGAAAAGTAGCCTGGACCGCCGCGGCGCGGAATCTCATACGTCGCCAGGACGAGGAGCCCCAGGTTCAAGATGCCCTGCAGCAAAACCTCACCGTCGGCGAAGTCACGGTGTGCGCTGAAGGCGACGAACTCCGCGGAGGAGATGCCGCAGTAGCGCACGAGGGCGTCGGCCGGCCACACGAAGTCGGCGCCGGAGCCGGCACAGCGGGCGCGCAAGCCTGTCCGTGAGCTCTCCAACCAGCGAAAGCCCTGCACCCTGTCCTCGGCGTTGGTATTGACCCAGACGGCCGCGGGAAAGGGCGGATCGCACCCGCCAGGGGGCAGCCCCGAGTCCATGCGCCGCATCGTCCGCATTATCCGCGTCATCCGGCCTCTCCCTTGCCGCGGTAGAAGAGCTCGCGCGTGACGTAGCTCGAGCGGCCGCTCCGGTCCCGGAAGCGGTTGAAGGTGGTCACGGCCAGAATGCCTTTGTTCTGGCGGATCTGGAGCTCGCACGCCATGAAGCCGAAGTCGTAACGGGCGAGCGCCGCGGCGCTGCGGACGCCGTCTTCCTCGACGCAGGTGAAGAGCTCGCCCGGCGCCTCCCCCCAGTCGGCGAGGCCATGTTCCCAGGCTCCCCAAACGCGCACCACGACGCGCTCGCCCCGGCGCTTCAGGGCGATCTCCAGGATGCCGCGGGAACCGTGGTGGGTGTTGTGCCAGTGCCCCAGGAGCCGCTCCTCCGCGGCGCCAGGACCACGGCCGAGCTCTTCGTCGAGGCCGCAGGAAGCCGCCGCCACGGCTGGCGCCGGGGCCATCTCGCCGGCACCGTCGTCGGCGGAGAGGAACTCCCGGAAGAAGTAGTCCTGGCGACCGCTCGCGTCCTGGAAGCTCTGGTAGACGCCGAGCACCGCCACGCCGAGCTTGAGGTTCGCCTGCACGTGACTGGTGAGGAAGCCGTGGTCGTAGCGCAGTAGGAAACCGGCGCCGGCACGGGACGTGACGGCGTCGGCATAGAGCGCCTCGGCGCGGCTCGCTCCCCAGTCGACGGGGCCGTTCACCCCGCCGCCCCAGATCCGCCCCACGAGCTCACCGTCGCGGACCGCGAGGTCGAGCCGCGCGACGCCCCGGGTCCCCGGGTCGCTGCTCGTCCAGGTGCCCGGGAAAGCAGCCAGGTCGAGGCCCTCGTCCTGCGCCCGGACAACCGTCACCTCGTCGGCTTGGCGTAGGGAGCGCAATCCTTCGTCCTCGATGATCCGATCCCATTGTGAGAAGAAGTCCCTCTCGTCGTGGGTCCGTGCCTCGTAAATGGCGACGATCTGTTCCACGGCGCGTGCCGCGAATACGCCCTGACTGAAGCGAGACTCGTAGACCTGCAAGGCGAGATCCCCCATCTCCTCCCAGCGCGCCTCATGTTCGCGTAATATGCATGGCAGGTAATGGAGATCCTTCTCGGCCACGAAGACGGCGAACCGCTCCCAGACCAGATCGGCGACCGGGACCCAGTCATCGCTGATGATGACGGGGGCCCGGCCCAGGGCCATCGACTCCTGCAGGCGGTGACTCCCCGTGGCGTTACCCTTGGGGCAGAGACTGAACTTCGCGTCGAGGATCGCGTCGATATACGCAAGCTGCAACGGCTTGAGCTGCGGATCGTGGGGATTCGCGAACTGGTGGAGTTGCGTGGCCTTGGTGAGGATGCCTTGCCGGGCCAGCACATCCGCCTGCTCGAGCAGCCGGCCCCTGAGCGGGTGCGAGTTGGAGCCCCAAAAAACGGCCAGATTCGGCGGAGCCGAGACGGGCCGGGAGGCTCGTCGGGCCTCGAGATGCCGGTTCTGCGTTTGATAATAGAGCCAGGCCCGATGCCTGTGAGCGTGATGGCGCCGCGCCGGGAGGGATGTATAGAGTCCCGATAGCAGTCCGAGCGGCGAGTCCTCGTCGGAGACGACGAACACCCGGTTGGGGAATTCGCGGACCAGCGGATGCGCCCTCAACCGCGGTATCCAGATGAACTGCGAATCCTGGTGCGGCTCCCAAAAGACGATGATGTCGGCACGTTCGGGCCGGTCGATCATCTCGTACCGCGGGTCCGCGGAACGGAGCATCTGGTCTCGCATGGTGGCGGCCCAGTCGCTCCCTTCCGATCCCCAGACCTGGTCCTCGTGTTCCGTCTGCGTGAAATACAACTTCAGGGCCACTTTGCTCTCCCCCGGGTCGCTCAGGTTCGGGCCGCACGGGCCGATTCCGAAAGTTTCCGCTACGCAGTCGTATGATAGCGAATTATATGAATGCGGAGCATGGCTCGTGGCACCCCCCGATCTCACCTAGTAGTCTGTCAGACTAGAAGTGACGTGTTAAGATGCCCAGAAACCCTTCTGGAGGATACAATTTCCTTCAGGAGGTCCCAAGAATGCAGAAGAGCTATGTGGTCACTCTGAGCCCAGATGAGCGAGCGAGCCTAGAAAAGCTGATTTCTACGGGACGTACAAGCGCCAAACGGCAGACGCATGGCCGTATTCTCTTGAAGGCTGATTCTGCTCTGGCAGGGCCGGGCTGGACCGATGAGCAGATCTGCACCGCCCTGGACGTGAGTCTCGCCACCGTGGCTCGGGTGAGGAAGCGCTTCGTAGAGGAAGGACTCGAGGCGGTGACCCATCATCGCAAAGCGCGGCGACCCGCTCGCTGTCGTCTCGACGGGGCGCAGGAGGCTCGTCTATTGGCGCTGGCCTGTAGCCCGGCTCCTGAAGGGCACGCTCGCTGGACTCTGCGCCTGCTGGCCGATCGGATGGTGGTTTTGGAGTATGTGGAGTCGATTTCTCATGAGACCGTCCGTAGCGTGCTAAAAAAAACGAGATTAAGCCCCACCTGAAGGAGTGCTGGTGCATCCCAGCCGAGCACAACGCCGAGTTTGTCTGCCGGATGGAAGATGTCTTGGAGGTCTATGGGCGCCCCTATGACCCTTCCCAGCCGGTGGTCTGCATGGATGAGAGCACAAAGCAACTGCACGAAGAGGTCCGACTGCCGATCGCCGGGGGACCCGGTGCGGTCGAGCGCTACGATTTTGAGTATCGCCGCAACGGCGTGGCGACTTTGTTTGCGGCCTTTGAGCCCCTGGCAGGCTGGCGTCACGTCGAGGTCACGCAGCAGCGAACCCGCCAGGATTTTGCACGGTTTATCAAAGACCTTCTCGACCAGCAGTACCCGGAGGCCAAGCGGGTGGTTCTGATCATGGATAACCTCAACACCCACTCCGGCGCCTCGCTGTACGAGACGTTTGCCCCTGCGGAGGCCCTGCGGCTGCTGAGCCGGTTAGAGATCCACTACACCCCCAAGCATGGCAGCTGGCTGAACATGGCCGAGGGCGAATTTAGCATCCTGCAGCGTCAGTGCCTGGATCGCCGGATTGCCACTGCCGAGCTTCTAGAGCAGGAGATCGCGGCCTGGGAAAGCCAACGCAACCAGGCCAAGATCGGTGCCAACTGGAAATTCACCACCGCCGATGCCCGGATCAAGCTGCGGAGGCTCTACCCATCATTCCTAGACTGACAGACTACTAGGTTGGAGAGTCCGAAGGCACCTCCCGCTCGAGCCGGTCGACGACTGCACCTGGAGTTCCAATGTTCACGACACCGATCGCGGAGCTCCACGAGCGCGCCACCGTCGAGCGCTGGGCGGAGCGCTTCGGCAGCGCGCTGCGCTCGCTCGCGGAGGTCTGCCGCGAGATGGCCACGGCGGGCCGGGTGGCCTTCACTCCCTCGGACTTCCCGCTGGCGAGGCTCGACCAGGAGAATCTCGACCGGGTGCTCGCGGCCGGCTTAGGTTCGGGGGGACCGCTCAGGCGATCGCGAGGAACACTTTCAGGTTAGAAGGGAGCCCCATGCCACAGAGCCTGCATCGCGCCATCCGCCGCATCACCCGCGCCTATCCGTTTCCGACGTCGGGCGACTACTTCAACATCTTTGTCGGGAAGCTGACCTTCGATCGCGACGAACCGCAGTGGGAGGTGACGCCCGCGTACGCCGGCCACCCGGCCATGGAGCTCAACGTCTCGACGCCGTGGCAGCGGAGTATCTATCTCTTTCCCAAGGCGTACGCCCGCCAACATTATGGGGCGCCGTTGGCAGGCTACATGCGGTCGCGGCTGGCGCCCGGCGACACGTTCATGGACGTCGGGGCCAACGTTGGCTACTACACCCAGCTCGCCGCGTCGCTGGTGGGGCCGACCGGACGCGCGTTCGCCTTCGAGCCCGATCCGATCACCTTCGAGGCGCTCCGGCGTTCGGTGGCGTTGAACGAGCTCGCCCACGTGACCTGCGTGAACCTGGCGCTGTCGAACTTCGAGGGCGAGGCGGAGTTCTACCAGGCGGAAGCCACGGCCCATTCGCTGAGCGCCGGGACCGCCACCGAAAGGCGCTTCCGCGGGGTCATCAAGGTGCGGGTGACGACGATGGCGAAGTGGCTGGAGACGGCCGACGCGCCCCCCGGCAACGTGCTCATGAAGATGGACGTCGAGGGGGAAGAGGTGCGGACCACCGAGGGGATGGTCGGCGTGCTCCCCCGGCTGGGTTACCCGGACATCTGGGCCGAGGTGCGCGGCCCCCAGGGGTCGAAGCGTGCCCCCAACACCTTCGCGCCGATGTACGAGTTGCTGACGCCGCTCGGCTACCGGGCGCACCGCTGGACCGGGAAGATCGGTCCTGCGATCGGCAGCGGGGACGTGATCAAAATGGAAGACATCCTGTTCATCCGCTCGGTCTGACGGCGGGATTCGCGGCGCCGCCGCTGTCCGGTCAGCGCTTCCTGGCGGCGGCGCTTCACGGCTTGTAGAACGACGCGTCGAACGGCTGTCCCAGCACGGCGCGGCCGATCGTCGCCAGGACCTGGTCGTCGTTGTCGTGCCGGATGTAGAAGGACAGGTCGCGCAGAATGCGCTCCAGAGGGCTGGGCCGGATGAGCGACCGGGCGCCACAAGCGCGGATGGCGTGCTGCACCGTCTCCTCCGCCAGGTGCTCCACCAGATGGCGGACCCGGCTCGCCGCGAGCTGCGCCTCCTCCCGCCGCCCCTCGTCCCACAGCCGGGCGACGTGGCGCAGCCAGAGATGTCCCGTCTCGACGTGGATCGACATGCGGGCGATCCGCTGTTGCACGTAGGGGTCGCCCCCTTTGCCCTGGGTGGTCAGGTGCTCCAGGGCATAGTCGTAAGCCGCCTCGGCCGCCCCCAGGAAGCTCGCGGCGTAGTGGGGGGCGAAGGCGGTCTGCCAGCCGCCCGAGAGGTACTGGCCAGGCGCGCCGATCCCGTTCTCCTCGGGGATGAAGGTGCGCCGGAAGCGGACGAGGTGCGACACCGTCGCCCGCATGCCGATGGGATCCCACCAGGAGCCGTCGGTCTCGACACTCGCATCGGACAGGTCGCAGGCCAGCATGAGCAGGCTCTCCGGCGAGGCCGTGTGGCGCGCCCCACCGGGGCCGGCAGGGTTGACCAGCAGGATGGCCCACTCGGCGCCGCCGGCGCTGGTGGCGAACACCTTGCTGCCCTCCACCACCCAGCCGCCGTCGACCCGCTCCAGGGTGGTGCCGAAGCGGCTGGGCTCGCCCGGCGCCCGCGCCTGCGGCTCGCCGCTCCAGACGACCCACTTCTCCCCCCGCTCTACCACCCCGGCGAACCAGCGCCCCTTCTGCTCCTCGCTCGCCATGGCGTCCAGCAGCAGCAGCGAGTTGGCGTGCCCCTCGAAGCAGCGGGCGAGCGACAGGTCGGCCTTGGCGATCTCCTTGGTCATCATCCAGAGGGTGAAGGAGTCGCCGCGGAAGGGGCCCAGGCCCAGGCCGCCCTGCTCGCGGGGGACCGTCGGCGCGTGCAGCCCGGCCGCGAAGAGGTCGTCGAAGTCCTCGGCCGGGAAGGTCGCGGTGCGGTCGTAGCCGGCGGCGCGCGGCGCGAACTTCTCGCGCGCCAGGTCGGCGATACGGTCGACGAGGGCCTGCTGCCGGGGGGCGAGATCCAGCTTCATGAGAAGGCTGCCGCTAGATCGGGGGGGCTGTCTGACGAGGCACGGGCAGGGATGCTAGCACAGGCCGCAACCCCCTCTCCGCGGACCAGACGGACCGCCAGATCACCCGGCATCGGCCGGCCCGTCATCATCTGAAACTGTCGCTGGGCCTCGACCAGCAGCACCTCCCGGCCGTCGATGGCGACGCCGCCCCGGGCCGCGGTCGCGGTCATGAGCGGGGTCGGAGCGGCGCCGTAGACCAGCTCCACGACCACCGTTCCATCCCGCAGCCTGTCGGCGGCAAAGGGGATCTCGTGCTGGAGCGGCGTGGCGTGGACGACCAGGGAGAACTCCCGGGCGGAGAACTCCGCCAGCGGCACGAAGGGGAGACCGAGGAGACTGGAGGCATAGCGGCCGCGCTCCAGGCCGCGGTTGACCAGCGTCACCTTTCCCCCTGCCTGCTGGAGACCGGCGGCCGCGGCGCGCCCCGCCCCGCCGCAGCCGATCACGGCCACCTGTTGACCGGCCACCTCCACTCCCCGGGCTCCGAGGACCGCCAGCACCCCCTCGGCGTCGGCGGTATCCGCACGCCAGGAACCCATTGTGCCGCAGCAGGGTGTTGGCCGCGCCGGCCTGCCGCGCCAGGCGGCTGGCGTGCTCGACTGCTTCCAGGGCCTTCTCCTTGTGGGGGGACGTCACGGTGAGCCCGGCGAGGCGAAACCCCAGCCCGCTTAAGGCTTCGGGGAGCTCGCGCCAGAAGGCCGCGAAATCCCGCGTCGGGAAGGGCAGATAGAGCGCCGGCAGGCTCAGGGCCCGGTAGGAGGCGTTGTGCAGCCGCGGTGACAGCGACTTCGCCGCCGACCCGCAGACGATGCCGTACAGCGCCTCGACCGGCGGCAGGTCGGGCAGTCCATAGTCGTCCACCAGCCGGGCCACCGTGGGCTCGCCGGCTGACTCGCCTTCTGGCTCGCCGGCCGCCGCGAAGACGAACGGAGCCCCCAGGCGGGGGGCCAGAAGGCGGCTCCACCAGCCCGCCGGACCCGAGGCGTAAGCGATCACGTCGGAACGGCCGATCTCCTGCAACAGCCGCAGGGGCGCCAGCGCGTCCACCGCGTCTGCCGCCGCCGGCACCAGCCGCACCAGCCGGGCCTCGATACCGGCGAAGCGCTCCCAGAGGGTGCGCAGCGCGCCGAGGTCCAACGCCGGACCGCGCCAGGAGACGACGCGGCGCGCCGCGGGGATCCGGGCGAGGACCTCGGGCTCGAGGTCGCCGGCCTCGAGATCGATCAGGTCCCACCGCCGGGCCGCCGCGAGCAACCGCTCCCGCCGTTCCCTGCCGGAGATCTCGCCGGCTCCTCCCGCTGTGCGGCTGCGCAGGCTGTAGAGAAGCTCACCGCGGAAGCGGTCGCGAAGGCCATCGGGATCGAGGTCCCCCGTCAGGTCGGCCCGCACCTCCAGGCAGCGGACCTCCGCGGGCAGCGATCGCAGCTCGGAGGGTGAGGTCAGGGAGGCGACAAGCGTGGCCTCGGGCATTAGAATCCCTCCCGGATGCCGGCGGCATGAACAACGATTTCCTTTCGATCATCACGGCGCGGCACTGCAAGCGGGCCTTCCTGGACCGCCCGGTGCCGCGCGAGATCTTGGAGGAAGTGCTGCGCGCCGCGGCGCACGCCCCCTCGACCCGCAACGGGCAGCCGTGGAGCGTGGTTGTGCTGACGGGCGGGGCCCGCGAATCCCTGGCGCGCAAGCTCTGCGACCTCTTCGACCGCGACGTGCCCATGAAGATGGACTACGCCAGCCGGCCGGCCGAGCTGCCGCCGGCGCAGGAAGAACGGGCGCGCGCTGCCGCCGCCGGCGTCCACGCGGCCAAGGGTATTGCGCAGGGCGACGCCGCGGGCCGCCGCCGCCACCTGCGCGACAACCTCCGCTTCTACGGCGCGCCGGTGGCGATGATCTTTCACCTGCCGGTCAACGCCGCGCCAGGGACCTTCCTGGAGATGGGGTTCTTCGTCCAGAACGTGCTGCTGGGCCTGGTCGCCAAAGGCCTCGCGGGCTGCCCGCAGGCGAGCGTCACGGGCTATAGCGACGCCCTGCGCGAGTTCCTGGGCCTGGGAGCCGACCGGCTCATCGTCTGCAGCCTCGCCGCCGGCTATGCGGACGAGACCGCGCCGGTCAACGCCTTCGTGCCCGAGCGGGCGAGCCTCGCGGAGTACACTCGATGGCTCGATCAAGCGCCACCCGATCCTGAGTAGAGCGCGCCGTTCAGCTCCCGAAGCGCTGGCGGACCAGTTCGCGGATGCGGAGAGCGCATTGCGCGTACACCGACCGCTCCCCGGAAGCCCGGCAGGATGCCGCTCGACAGCGCTTTGGTCAACGCGCTGTAGGGCACGTACCAGGCGAAATAGCCCAGCGCCAGCCCCCACGTTCCCAAGCCTCGCCAGCGCCTCCCGGCCATAGAACCCCGTCTCCGGAGAGATCCTTTAGAGGATCCCAAGGGTTGGAACGGCAGCAACTAAGAATACTATAACTTCGTGATCGCTCCATGTCAATAACCCTCTGCCCTCCGCCGCTCCATCTCCCCCGCACCATCCGCACCATCCCAGCACCTGGGCAACGGAAAATGCGGCCGGGATCGTGATGCTCAATTCTGGGGGGCTTCGGGGGGATTGGCGAGAGCGTAGCGCGCCCAATGGGGTTCAGGGGGGCCCCAGAAGCCGCCCCGGATCGAGCACGCCGCTAAGATCCGACTGGATTGGATTTCTTGGTGGTGGGCCGCGTGGGGCTCGAACCCACGACCCGCGGATTTTAAGTCACGTCTACCGCCACTCCTCCGGGCTCTCGGTGTCGTTCAGTGAGATTACAAGAGCCGGTTCAATGCTTCGAGGGTGCCTGCCGGGGTCCCCGCTTGAAGGCCGGCGAGGTGATTCGCCAGCTGGCGCCGCCCTTCTACTCGGGACCGCCTTTCACGGATGCGCTTCGCGCCTTGGAGGGTATGCTATGCGAAGCCGGGGACGGCGATGTGCGAAGCAGACCCGCCTCGACAGTCCAACAGCTGCACCCAACAGCTCATTGGGAGGTCGCGATGGCTCGTCGAGGAGACGCCATGGCTCGACGAGAGGTCGCAACGCCTCATTGTGCGCACTCAATGGCTCCTTGCGAGGTCGCAACGCCTCATTGAGAGGTCGCAATCCCAGATTGTGTGGTCGCAAAGTCAGATTGTGAGGTCGCAACGGCTCGTTGCGAGGTCACAACGGCTCATTGCGAGCTCGCAATCCCACTTTGTGAGCACGCAATGCCAGATTGTGAGCTCGCAATCCCACGTTGTGAGGTCGCAATCCGGGATTGCGAGGTCACAACGTCAGATTGTGAGCTCACAAAGTCAAATTGCGAGGTCGCAAAGTCAGATTGAGAGGTCGCAAAGTGGGATTGCGAGCTCACAATCTCAGATTGCGAGGTCACAACGTCGGATTGCGAGCTCACAAAGTCAGATTGCGAGCTCACAAAGTCAGATTGTGAGGTCACAACGTCACGTTGTGAGGTCGCAATGCCGCGATGCGAGGACCCAACGGGACAGTGCGAGGTCGCAGGGGCCCGATGTGAGGCCGCAAGGACACGATGTCCACCCTCAATCCCGCGGTACGCCGTTCTTGATTCGACAGGGAGGAAATTGGTCGGGACGCCGGGATTTGAACCCGGGACCCCCTGAACCCCATTCAGGTACGCTACCAGACTGCGCCACGTCCCGACCGAGTGCTGCGGTGCTGCGGGGTGATCTACGGAGAGGGTTTCGGCCCGAGGAGCGCTTGAATCTCTCGCGCTTCCCGTAGGGCGTCCTCGATCCCCGAGACGAGGGTTTGTATCCGTTCGGATGACCCTGTGTCAAGCGCGGGGCGTTCCGCGACGGCCGGCGGGGCCGGCTGACGGCGGGCCGGAGCCGGTTTTTCCACAGGGGCGGCCGGCGCCGCGGCCACGAGAGGCTTCGCTTCCGGGGCGGTCTCGTCCTCGTCCCGGTCCTCCGCGAGAGGGCCGGAGGCGAGCTCGACCTCGAGCTTCTTCTTGGCGCCGGCGATCGTGTAGCCCTCGTCATAGAGGAGCTCCTTGATCCGCCGGATGATCTCCAGCTCCTTCTCGCTGTAGACGCGCTGGCCGGAACGGCTCTTGCTCGGGGTCAGCGCGGGAAACTCCGTCTCCCAGTAGCGAAGGACGTAGGGCTGGATGCCGAGGACTTTGCAGGCCTCGCCGATCTTGTAGTACAGGCGCTTCTGGACTCGGGCCTTCGCCACCATCCGGGCTACTCGGGTTTCCGCATGGGTGTGATTTCGTCCTTGAGGCGGCGGGCCGGCTTGAAGCTCAACCCCTTGTGAGGACGGATGAACATCTTCTCCCCGCTCATCGGATTCACTCCCATCCGCCCCGGCCGGCGGGTCACCTCGAAGGTGCCGAAGTTCTTGATCCGCACCGTCCGCCCGTCGGCGAGGGAGGTCTTCACCGTCCGGAAGATCACGTCGACGATCTGGGCCGCCTCATCCTTGGTCAGACCGCCATGGCGATCGTAGACCACGTCGACGAGGTCGGCTTTGGTGATCCCAGGACGAAGCGGTTTCATGGTCGTCATCGATCCAGGCAAAAATTTCTACGTTCCAGGCAGCCTCCGAAGGCTGAGAAAGTACCTGAAGTATAGGGAATCAAACCGGCATCGGCAAGGGCGGGGGGGCGGCTATCGCCTCGCAGTACCCGTCCCGGTACCGGCCCGCCACCACGTCCCACGTCAGCTCGGACTCCGCTTTGCGCCTCCCCTGCTCTCCCAAATGCCGAGCCGTGGCAGGGTCGGCCAGCAATCCCTGGATCACCCCCAGGAGGGCTGGAGCGTCGCGCTCGGGAATGAGCCGGCCCGTGCGTCCGTCCTCGACGGCCAGGGGGATGCCGGAGATCGCGGTGGCCACCACGGGCAGGCCGCTTGCCATCGCTTCCAGGATGACGTTGGGGAGGCCGTCGACGTTCCCCTTCGCATCGTGCACGGCGGGCAGGACGAAGAGGTCCGCCGCGCGGTAGAGGTCCGGCAGGGTGTCGCGCAGGACGGAGCCGGGGAAGAAGACGCGGTCTTTCCAGGCTTGAGTGGCCGCCTGGAAGCCCGCCAACAGGTCGCCTCCCCCGGCCAGCACCACCCGCAGCTCCGGATTCCCGGCGAGGAGGGCCGGCAGGATTTCGATCAGCACCGCGAAGCCCTTCTTGGTCGCCATGCGGCCCACGCCCAGGAGGAGGGGCGCCTCCTCCGGAATCCCCAGCTTCTGCCTCCAGAGGGACCGGCGGGCCGGATCGGGGGAGAAGGTGGCCACGTCCACGCCGTAGGGGATGACCCGCGAGCGTTCCTCCGGATATCCCGGCGAAGGCATCAGGGCACGCACCCGTTCCACGAGCTCGGGGGAGCAGCCGGTGAGCAGGCGCGAGCGGGAGAGGGCCCAGCGGGCGGCGGAGCGCACGCCGGGCTTCTCCGCCAGGAAGACGTCGCTGCCGTGGAGGCCTATGGCCAGTGGCACTCCCTTCGATCCCCCGAAGACCGCCGCCGCCACCGGACCGTTGGGCACGATCCAGTGGGCGTGCACGAGGTCGAAACGGCGCGGTGATCGCCGGCGGAGACGGCGCAGGGCACGCCAGGCGCCGAGGGCGTAGAAGGGGGCGGCCCGGGCGGCGCCGCCCTTCACTTTCTCGTCCGCCTCCAGGCTGCGGCCGTAGCCGAGCACTTCCTGACTCTCCGGGGCGTAGCGGAAGGTCAGGACTGAAATCCCGCCATCGTCCCAAGCGGCGGTAAGCCCCGGGGCGTGCGGGGTGAGCACGGTCACCCGGTCGCCGCGGCGCACGAGGCCCAGAGCCAGGTCGCGGATGAACGGGCCGGAGGTGTCCCCAGGAAAACGGGGATAGGTCTGGGTGAGGAAGAGAAGGTCGAGGCCCGGGCTCACTCCAGCCATTCCTTGATCGAATAGCTGTCGCGGCGCCGGAAGTTCTTGAAGGTGATCATCTCGCCGATGAGGCCGGTGGTCAGCACCTGGATGCCCAGGAGCATCAGCAGCACCCCCAACTGCAGCAGCGGGCGGTTGGAGAGGTGGTGGCCGGCGAACCACATGACGGCCAGGTAGCCGTTGATGCCGACGCCGGCCAGCAGGAAGAGCAGGCCGAAGCTGCCGAAGAGGTGGAGCGGCCGGCGGGTGTAGCGCGTGATGAAGAGGACGGTGATGAGGTCGAGCAGCCCCTTGTACAGGCGGTCCCAGCCGTACTTGCTGACGCCGTGGCGGCGCGGGTGGTGCTCCACCTGGATCTCCCCCACCGAGAAGCCGCGGCGGCTGGCGAGCACCGGGATGTAGCGGTGCAGCTCGCCGTAGACGGCGATCTCGGCCAGCACCTCGCGGCGATAGGCCTTGAAGCCGCAGTTGAAGTCGTGCAGGTCGACCTGCGCGAGCTGCCGGGTGACCCAGTTGAAGAGCCGCGAGGGGATGGTCTTGCTGAGCGGGTCCTGCCGGCGGCGCTTCCAGCCGGAGACGAGGTCGAGATCCTGCTCTTCGAGGGTGGCGAGGAAGCGGGGGATCTCGTCCGGATCGTCCTGGAGGTCGCCGTCCATGGTGATGATGATGCGGCCCTGGGAATGGTCGAAGCCGGCCGAGAGCGCCGCCGCCTTGCCGAAGTTGCGCCGCAGGCGCACGAGCTTGACGCGCGGGTCCCGCTCCCGGGCCCGGCGCACCCGGGCCGGCGTGCCGTCGCGCGAGCCATCGTCCACGTAGAGGATCTCGAACGTCCGCCCGAGACCGTCGAGCACCGCCGCCACCCGGGCCGACAGCTCCTCCACCGAGTCCGCCTCGTCGCGCACCGGGATGATGACGGAGATCTCGATCTCCGCCGGCTCGGGAGCGGATGCGATGGGAGGCCGGATGGGGATCGGCTGCGGGATCGATTGCGGGCTTGGCGGGGACATCGGGCGGTATTGTAACAGGCGACTTCAGTAGCGTACCTGAATGGGGTTCAGGGGGTCCGGGGTGCATATCTGGTCAGACCCGCCGGCAGCCATCGGTATCGAGGCTGGCGTCGGTATCGAGGCCCTGGCCGCCGGGGTGATGAGGGGACCGTGGGCCGCGGTCCCCTGGTGTTCCTTAGTCGCCCTTCTTGCTCCACGGCGGCACGACGCCGTTCGAGCGGGCGTAGGCGATGGACTGGCCGAGGTGCTCGTGGGCGTGGGAGACGACGATGAAGAGGAGGTCGAGGTAGGTGCCGTCATGATCGAAGATCTTGACCGACTTGCCCAGCTCCGCCTCCGGCAGAGCGTTGATGGCCGCGATCGCCTGATCGAACGACTTCTTCAGGGTCTCGATCGTCTTGGCCTTGTCGCCGGCGTCCTTGTCGAGGGCTCGGGGGTCGACGCCCGCGGGCATCTTGGCGCCCCAGAGGGTAGGGATGAAGTAGTTGGCGCTCGAGACGTGGTTGAAGACCTCGCCGACGGTGCGCGCGCCTTCGGGATGCCAGGTGTACTTGTCGGCCGGCATGGCCTCGGCCAGGGCGATGAGCTTCTTCTGCGCATCCCCCAGGCTGTTCAGCGCGGAGGCCTTGACGCCCGCGTGAGCGGCCGCCGGCATGGCCGGCTTGACGACGGTGGTCTTCTTCGTCTCGACCTTCGTCTCGACTTTCTCCATCGGGTGGTCCTGGGCCAGCGCGGGCAGGGCCAGGGCGAACGCCAGGGCCAGCACAGCGGTCGAACGGTCAAGTCTCTTCATCTCGATCTCCTCGTAGAGCTATGGAAAACTGCTGAGTGACTGCTGAAGGACTGCTGGGAACGGGGGGATTCTAGCGCGACGGCGGCCCCAAGCGCACGCCGGGATAGAATCTCGCCCGTCTGTCCCCTTGGGAGGTGCTTGGGAGGTGCCGTGTTTCAGATGATCCTCGCCGTACTGGGAAGCGCCGCGCTGCTGGCGCTGCTGATCGTGGCCGTGGCCGCGATCGGCCGGCGCTCGTTCTGGGTGCGCCAGCTCGCCTTCCCGTTCTACGTCGGGGCCGGCGTGGCCGCGGCCGAGGTCTTCCGGCTGCTCGCGCCCGGCTGGCAGCCGGCGGCCATGGCGAGCGTCCTGGCCTGGGCCGCCCTCTTCCTCGGGCTCATCCTGGTCTTCCGGCTCCTGGGGATGTACCTGTTCGAGATCCACCTCACGGCCCGCCGCGGCATGCGCCTGCCGCCCCTGCTGCCGGCGGTGAGCATGCTCCTGGTCTACCTGGTCACCGCGCTGGTGACGCTGCGCATCTCGTTTCCCCGGCTGGACGTGGCCCCGCTCATCGCCACCAGCGCCGTCACTTCGCTGGTTCTCGGCCTCGCGCTACAGCCCATTCTCGGCAACTTCTTCGCCGGGCTGGTGATCAGCGTCGAAAAGCCGTTCCGCATCAACGACTGGATCCGGGTCGGCGAGCAGGAGGGGCGGGTGATGGCCATCACCTGGCGCACCACCCACCTGCGGACGCGCGAGAACGACAATCTGGTGATCCCCAACAGCAAGCTCGCCGACGAGCGGGTGCTGAACTTCTATTATCCCCACCCCCTGCACATGGAGAGGGTCAAGATCGCCGCCCATTTCGACGAGCCGCCCTACCGCGTGCGCCGGGTGCTGCTGGACTGCGTCGCGGGCGTGACGGGGGTGCTGGACAAGCCGGCGCCGGAGGTCTACGTCCTTTCCTTCGAGGCCAGCGCCGTCCTCTACGAGCTGCGCATCTGGATCGAGGACATGGCGCAGTCGACGCGCATCAGCAGCGACGTGCGGGGCCGCGTCTGGGAGGAGTTCCACAAGGAGGGGATCGTCATCCCCTACCCCATTCAGACGCTGGAGATCTCGCGGCCGGAGCATCCGCGGCATGCGGCGGCGCGGCGGGCGGCCCAGGAAGGTCCCCCGCCGGCCCGGCTCTACGTGGCCGAGGGGGCGGAGCGCGGCCAGGCCCTGGCCCTAGGCGGCGGCGCGGGCCCGGGGCCCTCCACGGTGGGCCGCTCCCGCGCCTGCGGCCTGGCGCTCAGCGATCCCAACGCCGGCAGGGAGCACCTTCAGCTCGCCTGGGAGGACGGCTCCTGGGTGATGAAGGATCTGGGCAGCAGCCATGGCACCCGCGTCAACGGCAAGCCGGCCGAACGCGCGGTGCTCAAACCTTTCGACCGCATCGCGATCGGCGACACGGTTATGATCTTCGAAATCGATTGAGCTTCGAGCGAACTCTTTGAGAGCCAATGCCACAGCCACCGACTCCACCGCCGCCCCTGCCTGAAACCATCGGCCCCTACCGCGTCCGCGAGCTGCTCGGCAAGGCCGGGCAGTCCACGGTCTACCGGGCGGAGGACTCGAAGGGGCGCGCCGTCGCCCTCAAGCTGTTCCCGCGCCGCCTGACGGAGGACCCCGCCGCCGCCGAGCGCTTCCACCGCGAGGTCGCCGCCGTGACCCCGGTCACCCGCCACGCCCACTTGGTGCACGTGCATGGCACGGGCCAGGAGGGCGACCGGCTCTATATCGCCATGGAGAGGATCGAGGGGACCTCGCTCGACCGGGTGCTCAAAGGCCGGCGCGTCACCCTGCCCGAGGCGTTCTCGGTGATGCGGGGGATCTGCCGCGGGCTCATCCACGCCCACCAGAGCGGCTTCGTGCACCGCAACCTGACGCCGCGAAACGTCCTCGTCTCGCCGGACTTCTCCGTCGTGAAGATCTCGGACCTCGGCTCCAGCAACTTCGAGTCGATCACCACCCGGAGCCTCACGGCCACGCTCTCGACCGGGGAGATCCGCCTCGGCGCCCTCTATTACCTGGCGCCCGAGACGATGGACAGCAAGGCCCCGGTGGACCCCCGGTCGGACCTCTACTCCGCCGGCGCCATCTTCCACGAGATGCTCACCGGCCGCACGCCGGGCCCCAAGTTCGGCCTGCCGAGCCAGCTCAACCCCGGAGTGCCCTCCGAGGTCGACCTCGTCGCCCTGCGCTGCCTCGGCCGCCGGCCCGAGGAGCGATACGCCAGCGCCCAGGATCTGCTGGCCGCCCTGGAGCGCCTGGAGGAGATCCTGAACCTGCGGGTGCTGACGGAGATCCGCGAAGCGAGCTCCATCCTGCGGGGAGCCGGCACCGAGGGCGGGGGGAAGAAGACGCTGCTGTGGGTGGGGATCGCGGTGGCGGTGGTGGTGGTGCTGGCGGTGGTGTTTTTCGTGGTGCGGTGAGGAAGGCCCCAGAGAGACCCCTCATCACCCATAGCGCTGCCTTGACTTGGCCGAGAGGTTCCCCCGCCCAAGACCCTCATCACCCCGGCCCTCTTCTCCCGACCGCCCCATTCCCCCTCCCCGGGAGAAGAGGGAGAACAGCCTGCAAGGACATGAGGACGAGGAACAATGCCCCAACCGAGTACCCCTCTCCCGGGGCGGTGGTTGGGGTGGTCGGGAGAGGGGCAGGGGTGAGGGTTTTGGGCGGGGGACCTCTCAGACACGTTAAGTTAGGCTCTCCCGCGTCCGAGGGGAGAGACAGATCGCCGCCACCGCCGCGCCCGCCAGGCAGAGGCCGGCGGAGAGGCGGCAGACTTGGCGGAAGGCGTCCACCTGCGCCTCACGGATCGTGGCCACGGCCTTCCCTCGCTCTTCGTCGCCGAGCCCGGAGGGCGGCCTCGCGGCGCCGAACCGCCCGGACTGCCTCACGAGCTCCGACCGCGCCGTCACCGGCAGGCCGAGCCCGGCGGCCCGGTTTTCCAGGGCATGGCCGAAGGAGGCGAGCGCCACCGCTCCCAGCACGGCGACACCCATCACTCCGGCCAGCCGGGATACCGTCGAGTTGATCCCCGAAGCCAGCCCCGAGCGCTCGGCCGGCATCGCCGCGAGCACCGTCGCCGAGAGCGGCGCCATGGTCAGCGCCATGCCGGCTCCGATCGCCAGCAGCGGCGGCAGGAAGGAGGTCCAGAAGGCGGCCGGCCCGGCGGTGATCCCGGGAAGCACGAGGAGAAGGAAGCCCGCCGCCGCCACCGCCGGGCCGAGAGTCAGCGGCAGGCGCGGCCCCCGGCGGTCCAGCAGGGCGCCGGCCGGGCGCGACAACGCCACCAGCAGCAGCATGACCGGGAGCTGGGTGAGCCCGGCGAGAGCCACGTCGTACCCCTGGACCTGGATCAGGTGCAGCGGCAGGAACAGCAGCAGGCCATGGAAGGCCGAGTAGACCAGGAGCGTCAGGAGCAGCGCACCCGCCAGGGTGCGCGAGCGCAAGAGCGAGAGCGGCACCAGGGGATTGGCACCCCGCGCGGCGAGCGCCAGAAACAGCGCGGCGCAGAGGAGGCCTCCCACCAGCGCGATCCGCACCCATGGATCTCCAAAGCCCCGCTCGGGCGCTTCCAGGCAGGCTCCGCTGAGGCCGGCGAGCGCCGCCACGGCGAGGACCGCTCCGGGCACGTTCAAGGCGGCGGCTCCCTCGGCCCGGCTCTCCGGGACCCGCCGCAGCAGCCAGAGAGCCGCCGCGGCGAGGGGGAGGTTGAGGAAGAACACCCCGCGCCACCAGCCGGCGTGCGTCAACACACCTCCCAGCACCGGGCCGAGGGCGGTGGCAAGGATCGTCCCGGCGGACCATGTCCCGATGGCCCGCCCTCGCCGCTCCTCGCCGAACGTCGCGGACAGGAGGGCGAGGCTGCCGGGGATCATCAGCGCGGCTCCGGCCCCCTGGACGGCCCGCGCCGCGACCAGAAACCCCGTGCCGGGCGCCAGACCGCAGGCCAGGGACGCCGCGGTGAAGAGGGCGATTCCCGCCGCCAGCACGCGCCGCCGGCCATGGCGGTCCCCCAGCGCTCCGCCCACCAGGAGCAACGCCGCCACCACCAGCGCATAGGCGTTGACGATCCACAGCAGCGCGGCACCGCTCGCTCCCAGGGCGGTCTGGATGGCCGGCAACGCCACGTTGAGAGCCGTGGCGTCGACGAACGACATGGCCGAGGCGAGCACCGCCGCCGTCAGGACCCGCCGTTCGACGGCCGTGTTTCCCTGGGAATCCTGAGGCTTCAACTCCTGGGCTCCAGCGTCACCTGAACCCCCTGGCGGGCGCGTAGCGTGATTCCCGGCAGCGGCTCCACCGGGTGCCCGGGCACCAGCCGCAGCCGGTGCGTCCGGGCAAGCCGCGCCACCCGCGCCAGGATCACCAGCGCCTCGGTCATGGCGAAATGGCCGCCGACGCAGTAGCGGGGGCCGGCGCCGAAGGGGATGTAGGCGAGGGGCGGCCGCCCGGCCGAGCGCTCCAGCGTGAAGTGGTCGGGATCGAACCTCTCGGGCTCCTCCCAGAAGTCCGGATGCCGGTGGGTCACCCAGGGGCTCACCTCGACGGTCGAGCCCGCCGGAATGCGGTAGCCGCCGATCTCATCCTCGACGACGGCCCGGCGTTCCAGAATCCAGATGGGGGGAAAAAGCCGCATCGCCTCGCGGACCACCCGCTCGGTGTAGGCGAGCGCCGCGAGATCCGCCGCGACTGGAATGCGGTCGCCCAGGACGGCCTCCACCTCGTCGCTCATCCGGTCCATCGCCTCGGGATGGCGGGCGAGGAGGTAGAGCGTCCAGGTGAGGGCGTTGGCGGTCGTCTCATGGCCGGCGAGGAGGAGGGTGATCGTCTCGTTGCGTAGCTCCTCGTCGCTCATCCCCCGGCCTGTCTCCTCGTCGCGCTCGCGCAGCAGGATCGAGAGGAGGTCCTCCGGCTGCTGCTCCGGATCGGTCCGCCGCCTCTCGGCCAGGATGCGGAACACTACCCGGTCCACCGTGGCCAGGGCGGCGTTGAACCGGCGATTGCCCGGGGTGGGCACCGCCAGGGGGAGGTCCACGATCCGTTGCAGGCGTCCGTAGGTATGGGCGAGGAGCACCGCCATGGCCTGCTCCACGGCATCGGCCTCGCCGCTCACGTCGGCGCTGAAAAGGGTGCGCCCCACGATGGTGTAGGTCAGCCGCATCATCTCGGAGGCGATGTCGAAGGGTCCGCTCTTACACCGCCAGTCCGCGAGCATGGCGTCCGTGGCGTCCACCATGCGGGCCACGAACCCCGCCACCGCGACGGGGCGGAACCCCGGCTGCACCAGCCGCCGCTGCCGGTGCCACAGCGCGCCGCTCGCCGTCAGCAGGCCGAGCCCGGTCATGCCGCGGATCTTGGATGAGCTGCGCGTCTCCTTGTCATACTGCTCGGCGCGCTCCTGGAGGACGTGACGGATGCCGTCCGGATGCGCCACGAGGTGGAGCACCATGGGGCCGAGGCGGAAGCGGACCACGTCGCCGCAGGCCGCCCGGGACGCGAGCAGCAGCCCCAGCACGTCCCGCCGGAAGGGGAGGAGATGGCCGAGCAGCGGCGATCCCGGCGGACCCGGCGCCGTCCTATTTCTCAGAATAGCCCCACGTCTCGAAGCTGCGCCGCCACTCCCGGAAAACCCGTTCCCGAACCTCGGACGGCAGCCCTTCATAACGGTTTTTCTTATAGCTCCCGAGAGTTTGCACGTAATCCCGCAGCGTGGGCTCGAAACCGGCGAACCCGGTCAGCCCGAGCCGCTCGTAAAGAGACGCCATCTGCCTCAGCGGGTCCGCCTCCAGGTCCGCGAAAGAGATCTCGTGGAGCCGGCCGGGCGGAATCAAATCCTTTTCCTCGAAGTAGGCGTCGTACATCGACGTGTAGCGCTTGAGGATCAGAGCGTCCAGCCCATCGAGATCGGGTTTCTGGAGATAGGTGTACCAGCCGGCGGTGTCGTAATAATGCTGGAACGAGCGGAACACCACGTACGGATCGCGGTGAATGTGGACGAAGCGCGCCTCGGGAAACATTTCGAGCAGCAGCCGGATGCGGGCCGTGTGCGGCGGCGACTTGAGCACCAGCGGGCGCGGATTCTTGATCGTCAGCTTGCGCAGGAACCAGAGGAACGCCGCCTTCCATTCGTCGACCTCGGCTTGCGGCACGCCGCGAAACGTGAGGTATCGCTCGTACCAGTCGAGCCGGCGAGGGAACGAAATCCCCGGATACATCGAGCGGAAGCAGACGAGGCACGGCGCGAACTCGTCCTCCTGCGGCGCGTCGAACGAGAGGGCCATGTTGTCCATCGGCCGCGTGTCCGGCAGCAGCGCCCGGAAGCGGCGGGTGTTCAGCTCCTCGGTGGTTAGAAAAGTGAACGGATTGACCACCTGATAGGTGTTGGCGAAGGCGAACTGCTTGTCCAGGGCGAGCAGGTTGTGCAGGTGCGTGGTGCCGCTGCGCCAGTGGCCGAGGACGAAAACCGGCGGCCCGGCGAGCTCCGTGCGGGCGATCTCGCCGCCGTAGCGCTTCTCCTCCTGGCGGGCGTACCACGAGTTCATCAGGCTGAGCGCCGAGACGAACGCCGCCCGGTGCCAGTAGGCGGGGTCGACGGCGAAACGGTTCTCCTTGAGCAGGCGCCACCACGCGCCGGCCGTGCTCCCGGCGAGGTAGTTGTGACCCAGGCTCCAGCGATGCTTGAGCATCATGGGAAGGGCCTTACAAGGCGGACGTGCCGGGAGGCACCAGCACGTCGATGCGCGCCGCTTCCTCGTCCGTCAGTTGGACGTCGAGAGCGCCGAGGCTGTCCTCGAGCTGCTCCATGGTGCGGGGTCCGATGATGACCGAGGTCACCGCCGGATTGCGCAGCGCCCAGGCGTTGGCGAAGCGGGCGAGGGAGACGCCTTTCGCCGCGGCGAGCGGCAGGAGCTCCTCGACGATATCCAGCCGGCGCTCGAACTTCGGGTTCCCGAGGTCGCCCACCCAGGTCTCGGAGCGCTTGCTGTCCTTGGGATTGCCCGTCTCCCGGCGGTACTTGCCGGTGAGCCAGCCGCCTTCGAGCGGGCTCCAGACGATGTTGGCGAGGCCGAACTTTTGGGTCGCGGGGAAGTGCTCCGCCTCCATCACCCGGCGCAGGATGCTGTACGGCGGTTGCAGCGCGACGAACCGCTCCCAGCCGTGCTTTTCGCTGATCCACAGGGTCTCCACGATCTCCCAGGCCGCGAAGCGCTTCTCCCACACCGCCTCGCCCGTGAGGTGGTTGGTGGAGAGGCCGAGATAGCGCACCTTGCCCTGGCGCACGAGGTCGCTGAGCGTCGAGAGCGTCTCCTCGATAGGCGTCGTGGGGTCGGGACGGTGGATCTGGTAGAGGTCGATGACGTCCGTGCCGAGGCGCCGCAGGCTGTGCTCCACCTGCTCCTGGATCGCCTTGCGCGACAGGCCGCGCTGGTTCGGCCCCCGCCCCACGGGCGCCCACACCTTGGTGGCGAGCACCGCCTCCTCGCGGCGGTCCTTGAGGGCCTTGCCGACGATGATCTCCGACTCGCCCTCCGAGTAGCCGTTGGCCGTATCGATGAAGTTGATGCCCGCGTCCATCGCCCGGTGGATGATGCGGATCGACTCCTCGTGATCCGGATTGCCCCAACCGCCGAACATCATCGCCCCCAGGCAGAGAGGGGAGACCTTGAGGCCGCTGTGGCCGAGATTTCGGTATTCCATGGGTATCTCCTTTTGAAGAGATCTTAACGTGTCTGAGAGGTCCGCCGCCCAAGACCCTCATCACCCCGGCCCTCTTCTCGCATCGCCTCCCTCCGGCCCGGGCATAGGCGCTAACGTAACGTGCCTGAGAGTTTCCCCCACCCGAAGACCCTCACCCCTGCCCCTCTCCCGACCACCCCAACCCCCGCCCCGGGAGAGGGGTACTCGGTTGGGGCCTTGTCCCTCGTCTTCATGTCCCCGCAGGCTGTTCTCCCTCTTCTCCCGGGGAGGGGGAATAGGGCGGTCGGGAGAAGAGGGCCGGGGTGATGAGGGTCTTGGGGGCGGGGACCTCTCAGACACGTCAAGTCAGCGCCAATGCCCCGCGGACGCCCCAGGGTTAGAGATATACTCGGCCTTTCCAGGATCTTCTTAAGAAGACCCGCAAGCGCCGGAAGGCGAGGAACGACATGAGCCTGACAGCCACCTCCACCGCCTTCCCCCCCATCCGCACGGCGCGGCGGATCGCCGACGTCACCTACGCCGTGCGCGATGTCGTGGCCCTCGCCCGCCAGGCCGAGGCCGCGGGCCGGAAGATCATCAGCTTGAACATCGGCGATCCCTGCCAGTTCGACTTCCGCACGCCCGAGGTGGTCGTCGAGGCCATCGTCAAGGCGCTGCGGGACAACAAGACCTCCTACTCCGCCTCCGAGGGGATTCCCGAGGCGCGGGAGGCCATCCGCCGCGACGCCGAGGAACGCAAGGGGATCCGCGGAGTGCGCGAGGTGCTCATCGGCCATGGCGCCTCCGAGCCCATCGAGCTGATGCTCAACGCCCTGCTGGAGGTCGGCGAGGGGGTCCTGGTGCCGAGCCCCGGCTACCCGCTCTACTCCGCCGTGCTGGCGAAGATCGGCGGCCGGCCGATCCCCTATCAGCTCGACGAGTCGAACGGCTGGCAGCCCGATCTCGCCCACATCGAGAGCCAGGTGGACGCCACCACCCGGGCCATCGTCATCATCAATCCCAACAACCCCACGGGATCAGTAGCCAACCGGGCGACGCTGGAGGCGGTGCTGGAGATCGCCGCCCGGCATCAGCTCGTGGTGCTCTCCGACGAGATCTACGACCGCATGCTGATCGACGAGGACACGGGTTTCGTGTCCACCGCCTCGCTGCGGGACGACGTGCCGGTCGCCACCTTCGCCGGCCTCTCCAAGGTGTGGCTCGGCCCCGGCCTGCGCATGGGCTGGACGATCCTCTCCGGACCGGCGGACACCCTGGCGCCCTTGATCGACGCCATGGGCCGGCTGGTGCGGGCACGGCTCTGCGCCAGCCACCCCGTGCAGTGGGCCATCAAGCCGGCGCTCGAAGGGGCGAACCCGCACCTCGCGCAGGTGAGCGCCATCCTGCGCCGCCGGCGCGACCTGACGGTCGCCCGGATCAACGCCATTCCGGGCTGGAGCTGCGTGCCGCCCCAGGGGGCCTTCTACGCCTTCCCCCGCTTTGAGCTGGGAGCGCTGGAGGACGTCGAGCTGGTGCGCGACATGATCCTCGACTACGGTGTCGTCATGGTCCACGGCTCGGGCTTCGGCCAGCCGGACATGAACCACGTACGCATCGTCTTCCTGCCCCAGGAAGAGGTGCTGGAAGACGCCTACGCCAAGCTCGCCGAGTATTCTCGGGAGCAGGCGCGCGGCCGGGCGTAGCTTGTAAGAATCCCAAGGAGATCTCGATGGCTGATCTGAAGGGCAAAACCCTGTTCATCACCGGCGCGTCCCGGGGCATCGGCAAGGCCATCGCCCTGCGCGCCGCCGCCGACGGCGCCAACATCGCCATCGCCGCCAAGACCGTCGAAGCTCATCCCAAGCTGCCGGGGACGATCTACTCGGCGGCCGAGGAGATCGAAAAGGCGGGAGGCAAGGCCCTGCCGCTCCAGGTCGACATCCGGGACGAGGAGCAGGTCTATGGCGCGGTGGCGAAGACCGTCGAGACTTTCGGCGGCATCGACATCCTGATCAACAACGCCAGCGCCATCAATCTCACGGGGACGCTGGAGACGCCGATGAAGCGCTTCGACCTGATGTGGGGAGTCAACGCCCGCGGCACCTTCCTGTGCTCGCAGGCCTGCCTGCCGCATCTGAAGAAGTCGCCCAATCCGCACATCGTCACCCTCTCGCCGCCGCTCAACCTGGACCCGCGCTGGTTCAAGCTGCACACCGCCTACACGATGTCGAAGTACGGCATGAGCCTCTGCGTGCTGGGCATGGCCGAGGAGTTCAAGGACGATGGCATCGCCATCAATGCCCTCTGGCCGCGAACCGTGATCGCCACCGCCGCGCTGGCCATGCTGGGCGGCCTCACCCCGCCCGAAAGGTGCCGCAAGCCCGAAATCATCGCCGACGCCGCCCACGTCCTCCTCACCCGCGACAGCCGCTGCTGCACGGGAAACTTCTACATCGACGAGGACGTGCTACGGGAGGCCGGAGTCACCGACTTCGAGCAATACGCGGTGCAGCCCGGTCAGCCGTTGCAGACGGATCTGTTTCTAGGGAATGTGCCGGCGGAGATGCTGGGGATGCGGAGGAAGGGGTAGACTTCCCTACAGGCTTGCCCGTCTCCGGCGAGCCAGCTAGACTATGGATATGGCAGCCTTGACCCTGGAAATCACCTCAGACCTCGAGTCCGCATTGCGCCGAGAGGCGAGGAAGCAGGGACTCGACACTCAGGGGTACATTCTTCGCACTCTACACGAGAGACTGGCCGCCACGAGGCGTGCGCGCGCGCAGATCGCCGCAAGGCTGTCGGGGGACGAGTCAGCACTCCTGCAGACCATCAACCGGGGCTTCTCCAGCGAGACCTGGCAACAATACGAGGCCCTCAAGGCGAAACGCCGAGCTGGAACCTTGACGCCGCAGGAGCAGACCGAGCTCATCGCGTTGTCTGATCAAATGGAAGAGATGAACGTTCGGCGCATGGAATCCGTTAGCCAGCTTGCACGTCTACGACGGACATCCATTGATGCTTTGATGGAGGACCTTGGCATCAAGTCCTCCCTCTATGAGTAGGCATCGCCCGACGGCGCACGAAAAGGAAACGGTCGCGCAACGCGCTGGTGGTTGTTGTGAATATTGCAGGTGCTTCGCGCAATACTCCCCTGATCCATTTTCTCTCGAACATATCGTCCCGATCGTTCGGGGTGGGCGTCACGACCCTTCCAATTGGGCGCTATCCTGCCAGGGCTGTAACAACAGGAAATTCATCAGTGTTGAGGGAGAGGATCCTGTTACCGGCGTAAGAGTCTCCTTGTTCCATCCTCGCAGGGACCGCTGGGCCGATCACTTCGCTTGGAACGCAGACTACACACTGATGGTCGGCGTAACACCGACCGGCCGGACAACCATTGAGAAGCTACAGCTCAACCGGATTGGTGTCGTCAATCTTCGTCGAATCCTGCTGGAGTCGGGGCTCCATCCTCCCGATGACGCCGAGGTCTGACGAATAACTCCTTGCCATCCCGCTACTTCTTCGCCTCAGGCCCCTCCCCCCGAAGCTGATCGATTGTGTCAAACGCGTGCCGCAGGTGGGGTATGACGATGCTGCCTCCCACCACGAGGGCGACGTTCAGGGCGTCGTAGAGCTCGTCGTTCGTCCAGCCGGCGGCGACGCATTGGTCGAGGTGGTAGTCGATGCAGTCGTTGCAGCGCAGGACGGCGGAGGCGGCGAGGCCTAATAATTCTTTGGTCTTGCCGTCGAGCGCGCCGTCGCGGTAGGCGGCGGTGTCCAGGTTGAAGAAGCGCTTGATACCCAGGTGCTCGGACTCCATGATGCGGTCGTTCATCCGCTGGCGGTAGCCGCGGAACTCTTCGAGGGTATTGGCCATGGGTTTCTCCAGAAAGAATCAGGGTTTCGGTTTGGGCAGCTCGGCCCGCGGCTTGCCGAGCAGGTAATGCTCCAGCCACGAGATCTCGGCGCGCATCTTCGTCTTTTTGTGCGATGGCCGGGTGAAGACGTGCCCCTCGCCGGGGAAGACCAGGGACTCCGTGGGCACGCCTCTCGCCACCAGGCCGCGGTACAGCTCATCGCCCTGGTGGGGCGCCTCGCCGTCGTTCTCTCCGGACACGATCAGCGTCGGCGTCTTCACCCGGCCCAGCCCGCTCACCGGCGATTCGTTCCACCAGAGGGCGAAGTCATCCCAGGGCTTCAGGTTGCCAAAGAACGCCTCCGCCCACATCCGCCCGCGCGGCGTGCCGTACATCGCGAGGTCGTCCCACACTCCCGCGCCCGTAGAGGCGGCGCGGAACAGATCGGTGCGGCCGATGAGGCACTTCGAGAGGCCGCCGCCGCCGCTGTAGCCAATGACCCCGATACGCTGGCGATCGGCCCAGCCGCGGACGATGAGGCTCTCGACGCCGCGAATCACGTCCTCCGACGGGCGCGAGCAGCGATGCCCCACAATCTCTTGGGAGAACGCGTCCCCCCGGCCGGCGCTCCCCCGATAGTTGGGGTTGAGCACCAGAAAACCTCGTGCCGCGAGGAGCGCCGGATAGGAGAGGAACGAGGCCTGGAGGGACACGGCCTCGGTGCGCGCGATGCTGAAGGGGCCGCCATGCAGGTCCACGATCAGCGGCAATCCCTTCTCCCCTTTGCGCCCCGGGGGCCAGAAGAGAGCCCCCTCGACGGAACCTGCCGCGCCATCGTCCCAGGAAAAGGTTTCGATCTCCGGCGAAGGCTCGGCGGTCAGGGAGGCGTTGACGCTCGTCACGGCATGAGCGCTCGCGATCCCTTCGGGACCTTGCGCCACGTAGATCTCCGGAAAATGACGGGGATCGCTGGCGACGAAGGCGATCACCTTGCCGTCGCGGGACGCCGAGAGGTTGGCGAGCCAGCCGTGCTGCTCGCGCAGGGTCCGCACCTTGCCGGAGGCGGGCTCGACCCGGGAGACGCGCATGACGGTCGAGACGTTGGCGGTCACCAGCAGCCCGCCGTCCGACAGCGGCACGATCTGCTTGAGGTAGCCCTCCAGCCCTGGCGAAACAGGAGAGAGGCGCCCCTCGGAGCCCATCCGGACCAACCGGCCCTCGGTGAAGACGAAGTGGCCCGCCTGCTCCGTTCCCGCGCCGATCACGAACAGCTCGCCGCCGGCCCAGGCCATGCCCTCCTTCCAGGACAACCCGACGGTGCGGCGGTGCGGCATCGCGGGCGTTCCGACGGAAAGGATCTCGATCTGATTGGAGGTCGAAACTTCACTCCGATCCTGGCCGTTCACGGCCGCCCAGCGGCCATCCGCGGAGACTTGCAGGTCGAGCGGGATCTCGAACGGAAGGCCGCCCAGCCGCTCGGCGGGACCGCCGGCCCGGGAGACGCGGTAGAGGGACGGCGGCGCGGGCGCGGAGTCCACCCGGCGGCGCACGTCGCCATAGAAGGTCCGCAGCGCTCGCCCGCTTGCGACCTCGGCGGCGCCCGGCGGATCGGTGGTCACGGCGAGGAGGCCCGAGCCGTCGGGCAGCCAGGCATAGAAGTCCACACCGTTCTCGAAGCCTGCCGGGTCCGTGAGCCGCCGGGGCTTGGCGCCTGAAGTGGGCTCCATCAGAAAGAGCTGGGAGCCGTCCGCGGGTTTTTCGGAGGCGAGAAAAGACAGCACCCGTCCCTCGGGAGACCAGCGTAGCGCGGAACAGGCGGCGAAGTCCGCCAGGTGGAGGGGAGCCATGGTCTTGGAGGCAAGGTCCAGAACCCAGAGGGAGAAAGCCTCGCGGTCGTGCTCGAAGTCGTTGCGGCGGGCGATGTATGCGAGGCGGCCGCCGTCCGGGGCGACCTGCACCTCGTCGAAGGACACCTCGCTCAGGGCGGTATCCACGTCTCCGAGGCCAGCGGCTCGGAGGCCCGGCGCGAGGGCGAGGAACAGGGCGGCGGCGAGGAGGGCTCGCATGGAATCTTCCCCCTTCAGGGCTTGACGAACGTGCCGCGCCGGGTGTCCTTGCGCACTCCGGGGAAGGCCAGGGCCCTCCCATGGGCGACGCAGTAGACGCCGGGGGATAGCACGCCGGTGGCGAAGAACGCCTCGGTGAGGTTCTGGAAGGCGTCGGACTGCTTCATCTCGAAGGGCCGCATGGCGCCGGTCAGAACCACGGGCACGCGGGGACCGCCGAGGTTCGATTCCAGGTACTCGCCGGTGAGGGGCAGGGTGTCCGTGCCGTGAAGGACGACGATGCCCTTGGTCACACCTTCCTCGCAGGCGCCGTGGGCCCGCACGGCTTCCAGGATGCGGATGCGGTCCTCGTCGGTCATCTCCAGGCTGTCCTTGCTCATCAGCTCGAAGACGTTGACCTCCGTCTCCTCCAGGCGCAGCTCGGCCAGCATCCGCCGGAAGATCGACTGCCGGTTGGTGAGCTCGCCCGTCTGCTCGTCGTAGGTCTTTTCAATGGTGCCGCCGGTGGTGATGAGAGTGATCTTTCGCACGGAGGGGGACTCTATCCCGCCGGCCGGGGTTCCGGCGAGGTTTTTCTGCTCAGGGGCAGGTCGGGAAGGCGCTGGAGTCCGTCGTGGCGGTGGCAGCCTTGCCCGCGGGATTCTCGTAGCGGTTCACCCGGCCGGTGAGCGTGTCGGTCACCGTCAGCACGTAATGCACGTCCGTGGTGGCGGCCGAGTACACCCAGTAGTGGCCGTTCAGGGCGCAGCCGTCGAGCACCTTGACCATCAGCTCCCAGTTCGACGGGTTGAAGAACCAGAAGAGACCTGAATCGGCGGCGGCTCCCGGGACCACCTGGCCGGAGCCGGACGTGCCGTTCGCATCCCAGGCGACCTCCACCCGGAACCGCCCCTTGTTGAGGCAGAGGGCGGTCGCTCCCGCCGTGCAGCCGCTCGCCGTCGTGGCGGCCGGACGGGGGTGATTCATGAGGAACTGGAAGCCGGCCGCCATCGAGCCGACGGGCCAGGTGTTGTGGCTGAATCCCTGCTGCACGTCCTCGTCCCACGCGACGCCCAGGACGTTCCACTGGGCCTCCAACTGGGGCCGGGCGGCCATGTAGTTGGGATCGGTGGTGCCGTAGTACATGTGGATCGGCGGCTTGTAGGTGGAGTCGGCCAGGGACGTCACCGGGTATGACGGCGCGCTGAGGGTGAAGACGCTGCTGTAGATCGAGCTGGAATAGGCGACGAGATAGGCCCAGGCGCCGCCGGCCGAGTGGCCGGCGAGGGCGATACGCCGGTCGTCGACGGGCAGCTCGGCCCGCACCAGGCGGACGGTCTCCGTCACCGTCTGCTCGTCCGCCCCGGTCCCCCACCCTGCTCCGGACGCCTTGGGCAACGCCACGACGCAGCCGGCCGACTCGGCCGCTCCGCCGACGAAATTCTGATAGACGTCCGGGTTGCTCCCCGCGCCATGGAAGAAGATCACCAGGGGAGCGGGCCGGGAGGTGTCCAAGCTCTGAGGAACGTAGCGCCAGTAGTAGGAACCGGTGGCGGGGATATCGACTTTCAGCCAGCCGGAAGCAGGCAGGGCGGCCAGAGGGGGAGCCACGAGGGCCAGCCCAAGCAGGAGAAAGGCTACGGGGTGGAAGTGCTTCAACATCGACAACCTGGGTACGATACCAGGATCGCAGGCTGGTTTCCAGGGGAAAAGGCAGGTCTTCACCTCTGTGCTAAGCTCCAAACGCGCCGCGGTATTTCCCCGCGCGGTCTTCCGAGCACCGATCTAATGCAATATCCCGAGTATGCCGTCGTCAGCAGGGAGTGCCGCGCCATCCAGATTCCGGAGGGCACGCCGGCCCTTCTGTCGCCCGGCACCCGAGTCCGCATCACCCAGTCGCTGGGTGGCACCTACACCGTATCGACCGACCGCGGCCACCTGCTGCGCATCGAATCGCGAGACGCGGACGCGATCGGCAAGGACGCGACCGACCTGCTCGCCGGCCTCGCTTCATCGCCCCTGGACGATCAGATCTGGGCGCTGCTCAAGACATGTTTCGATCCGGAGATCCCGGTCAACGTCGTGGATCTGGGACTGATCTACAACTGCGAGATCGTCGAGCGGCCCCAAGGGGGGCGCCGGGTGAACATCAAGATGACTCTCACCGCCCCGGGCTGCGGCATGGGGCCCGTCCTGGCCCAGGACATCCGGGAGAAGATCGAGCGCCTTCCCGAGATCGACGAGGCGGACGTCGAGGTCGTCTTCGACCCGCAGTGGAACCAGAACATGATGAGCGAGGCCGCCCGGCTGGAGCTCGGGCTGTTCTAGCTCTTGGGAGCCGGCATCTCCGGCATCTCCTCGACGGCTGACGTGGCCGTCGCGGCCGGCACCGCCGCCGGCTTGCCCGCGAACAGCCGCTTCACCGCCAGCCGTACGTTGTCGAGCTCCGCGTAGACCCAGAGCTTCACGCCCTTGGCCGCCATGTGGAAGGGCGAGATCTTGAGGTCGAACAGCGCCCTCACCCGCCGGCCGTGATTGCGCCGGCCGGCTTCTCCAGCGGCGCGGCGGGCGAGCGCGATCGTCTTGAAGCGGCGGTTGTAGATCCGCATCATGTGGTAGCTGAAGAACGCCGGCTTGGGGCCGAGCACCGGCATCCAGTGGAATTTCCCGAAGAACCGGTAGGCCGGAATCACCACGAAGATGTAGTACTGCGCCGTGTCGATGAGGAACGAGGCCGACAGCAGGTCGTGCTCGCCCATGTAGTAGTACTTGTCCTGGTAGACCGCCTGGAAGAAGCGGTGGTAGGAACGCAGGAAGGTCGCGTTGTGCTCGGCGATGCGGGCGGCCAAAGGCTCCCCCGTCAGCTCCCCCATTCCCTGAGTCGTCTGGGCCTTGACGATCTCCACCGTCGCCTCCACCGAGAACGACGCGTGGTCGAGCCCGGGCGAGTAATAGGGATCGAGGAACGCCGCGGCGTCGCCCAGCAGGGCCCAGCCGTTGCCCATGTACTGGCGGGTGACATAGGCGAGGTTGGAGTAGGTCCGCAGATCCTCCGTCTTCATCCGCGCGCCCTCCAGCAGCTCCGCGGCGGAAGGGATCGCCTTGAGGAAGGCCAGGTAGTCGCTCGCCATGTTCTTGCCGCGGTCGAGATCCATCAGGCGGGTATCGAAGACGATGCCGATCGAGGTCTCGCCATTGCCGAGCGGGATGTACCAGACCCAGTAGCCAAACCCCATGTAGTGGTTGGTGGCGAGGCGCCGGGACGCGACGTTGCCCCGGGAGAACGAGAGCGGCCCCCGGGCGGCGACGTCGTCGAGGTGGCGTATCCCCTCCCAGCGGCACCAGACGGCCGCCGTCGGGTGCTCGCGGTTGCGCTCGATCAGGCCCAGGCGCTTGCCCAGGACGGTCGCCCGGCCCGTGGCGTCCAGCACCCAGCGGCAGGAGACGGTCTCGGGCTCGGAGCCGTCGCGCTCCAGGGTGACCCGGTGGTCGAAATCCCCCAGCTCGACGTCGCGTACCCGCGCCGGACGCAGCAGCTCGGCCCCCTCCTCCACGGCGGTGGCGAGCAGATGCTCGTCCAGTGTGTCGCGCCGGAGCTGGAAGGACGGTGTGGTGCTGCGCTGGAACGCACCGGACTCGCTGGCCTGGGCGTGGCCCTGGACGTGCTCGTTGAACCACCAGTAGCGAAGCCCCTCCTTGGGAAGGTGCTCCCGCTCCAGGTGCTGCCACTGGGCGAGGCGCCGGGTGAGGAACATCCCCGACATCTCCGTCGTCGCCTCCCCCACCTTGGCATCGAAGGCGACCGCCTTCTCGACCACGAGCACGGAGAGGTCCGGCCGGTCCCGCCGCAGCAAGATCGCCGCCGAAGCACCGCTGAAGGCGCCGCCGAGGATGACTACGTCGTAGTGGTTCATCTCGCTCCTGCCCCCAGCAAGGGGGATAGGGCGAGTCTAGCAGAGGAGATCTGCTGTTATGCTCTGAAGCGACCGGAGGAACCGATGAAGCCAGTGATCCGCAGTCTGACCCTGAAGGGATTCCGCAGCTTCGAATCCGAACGGGTTGAATTTTTTAACCCCACCTTCCTCGTGGGACGGAATGCCGTTGGCAAATCCAATCTGGTTGATGCCCTTGCCTTTCTCCAAGAAGCCATGGGGCATCCGCTCGATGAAGTCATTCGAAGGCGAGGAGGAATTTCATCCCTCGTCCACCGGAGTGCTCCGGTAAGCGGGCAAAGTTTCGGCCTTCGGGTGGAGCTTGCGGGAGGGGGAATCCAGGACGGATTCTACAGCACCGAGATCCAAGCCAACGAGGATCACTCCTTTGAAGTCACTCATGAGCAGTGCAAGATCTCTACAAGGCACGGCCATCACTGGTTCAGCCGCGACCACAGAAGCTTCTCCTCGAATCTCGAAGGTTTACAGCCGGAGCTGGATCCTCAGTTCCTGCTACTCCCACTGCTCGGATTGCATTCGCGGTTCCGGCTGGTCTTCAAGCTGCTCTATTTCATGACTGTCTTCAAGGCAAGAACCGATCTCATGCGCAGCCCACAGAAAGCCGAGAGAAGCGAGAGGCTTTTGGCAGACTGGAGCAATGCCGCAAACGTGCTGCGCTTTCTCGAGGTGAAGTTTCCGGACATAGTGGAGCGGATCAGCGAGATTCTTAGCGTTGTAACACCTGAACCCATGCTCGTGAGGTCCCGCCTGCAGGGAGGAATGGTGAGCCTGGAGTTCGAGCAGCAGCACGAGAGTGGCACCAAAGACCTCTTTGACGCCACTGAGATATCGGATGGCACTCTCCAGGTGCTGGGCCTGCTACTAGCCGTGTTTCAGCGCCCTCTGCCCGTCCGGACCCTGATGATCTTCGAAGAGCCGGAGGCTTTCTTGTACTCAGGCATCCTGACTGTGGCGACGGATCTCTTGAAAGCCGCCAGCGACGATAACCAGGTTCTGGTAACAACTCATAGCGCAGACTTGCTGGATGCGAAATGGATCACCGATCACCATATCCGAATCTTGTTTTGGGAAAATAACTCCAGCCGGGTTTCGGAAGTAGGGAAAGCCTCCCGTGAAACTCTACGAGAAGGCTTGATGCAAGCCGGTGAGCTTCTGCGATCAAACGTACTCGACTCACCGCCTGTTCACCGGATAGAACACGATACTCATCTTTTCGAGGCGCTTGCTTGATCTTCCAAATTCTCGTTGAGGGAGAAGGAGATGAGAGAGCGGTGCCGGTGCTCTTGCGCAGACTTCAGCATGAGTCCGGCGCCTTTAATTTTACCTTTGACCGGCCGCTCCGGAAAAGGCGTTCCGATTTGGTGAACGAGAAGAGCCTGCGACAAACGATACGACTGGCGCTGAGGCAGGACCACGGCTGCGATGGCATCCTGATCGTGTTCGATGGCGACAAGGACTGCCCGAAATCGTTAGCACCCCGTGTCCGGGATTGGATTCAGACCGAAGCTCCTGGGATTCCAATCGAGGTCGTCATCGCCCATCGCGAATATGAAGCGTGGTTCCTTGGCTCACTCGAATCTCTGCGCGGGAAGCGCAAAGTTCTTCAAGAGGCTGTCTCTCCCCCCGATCCCGAGTCGATTCGTGGAGCCAAGGAACGCCTCAAGGCAAACATGGTGGTCGGAACGAAGTACGTCGAGCCGGCCGATCAACCCGCCCTCACCGCCCTCTTCGACCTCGCCGCCGCCCATCGGAGCTGCCGATCCTTCCGGCGCATGGTCCGCGCCTTCGGGCTCCTCGCGTCCGCGGCCGGAGCGGACATCGGGGACTGGCCCCCTCCCGCCTGGCTCTGAGCCTCACCCCGGCTGCTGCCACAGCTTGACACCCCCGAGAAGCCCGGCGACGTTCTCGACGATCCTGGCGTTGTCGGGCAGCTCGAAGTGGATCTCCTTCGCGTTGCCGCCGCCGAGGTAGAGGATACGGTAATTGAAGATCCGCGCCAGTTGCGCGATGACCTTCCTCACCCTGCGGTTCCATCGCTTCTTGCCGATCTTCCGCAGGGCCAGGTTGCCCACCAGATCCTCGTAGGTCTTCCCTTTGCGGAAGGGGTGGTGCGCCATCTCGATGTTAGGCACGTAGTGGCCGTCGATGTAGAGCGCGAAGCCCATGCCTGTGCCGAGGGTCAGCACCAGCTCGGTGCCGAGGCCCTCGATCACGGCGAGCCCCTGGACTCCGGCGTCGTTGGCGACCCGCGCCGGTTTGCCCGTCAGCTTTTCGAGCGCCCCAGCGAAATCGAAGCCTTCCCAGGACGGATCGAGGTTGGGCGCCGTCAGCGTCCTCCCCTGCACCACCACGCCGGGGAAGCCGGAGGCCACCCGGTCGAAGGGAGGCATCTGCTTGACGATCTCCGCCACCACGTCGAGCACCGCGTCCGGGTTGGCCGGGTGCGGCGTTTCGAGACGCACCCGCTCGCTGGTGGGGCGATCCGCCGCGTCGGCGGTGAACCCCTTGATGCCGGTTCCCCCGATGTCCAGGCAGAACGTGATGGGCGATTTCTTCGGCTTCGGCTTCGGCTTGGTGGCCATCCCGGCTCCTTCCTCTTTAAGAGGGCGTCGCCGGGATTATGGCACTCCGGAGCTACAGGTCCACTACGGGTCCACCACCATCAGCGTCGCCGAGCGGGCCGGCAAGGTCAGCGCGAGCGATCCACCGGCGGGGGTCACCGAGCCGGCGGCGGCCAGCCGGCTCCCGGGGGCGAACCGGTAGAGGGCCGCCGCATGAGTGACGCCGCCCGCCACCTGGACGGCGGTCTGGCGGTCCGCCGTGTCCTTGTTGAACAGCAGGACGAACAGCCGCTTGCCGGCGCTGGCGGGCACGGCGACGGCATACGCCCCCACGGCGTCGACGCTGGTACTGGTGGCGCGGACGCTGTCCCCCGCCACCTTGGAGCCCCGGCCGTCGTAGTTGAGGTAGAGGAGGAAGGCGTCTTCCACGCGGCTGCCCGGAGTGGGCGCCACCCAGCGGGCCGCGAGATCCACGCCTTCGCGGCCGAAGATGGCGAGCGCCTCGGCGTGCGCCAGGGCGCTCGACGGGCCGTTGTCGTTGCCCCAGTTGTACTCGGTGATGGCGATCTTGGCGCCGGGCAGCCGGGCGGCGATCCACTCCTTCATGCGCGGGATCATCCGCGTCGGCTGGCCGATCCACGACTCGTCCACGTAGGCCGGATCGTAAAGACCCTTCAGCGAGCGCAGCCTGAGGGCCGAGGCGGCGGCCGACTCGTCGTCCGAGAGGGTCACACCGTTCGCCTGCGGGTAATAGTGGACGTCGACGTAGTCGATCAGCCGCACCCCGGAGGTCTTCTGGTAGGCGCGGACCTGGGCGAGGAGCCACTCGGTGAGCGGCATGTTGCCATGAGCGCGGGCGTCGGCCCCTGGCGAGCAGCCGTCCGCCGCCGAGAAGAAGTAGGCGCACCAGCCCCAATCGGAGGGGCCGAGGATCTGGATGTTCGGGTCCTTGGCCTTCATGGCCGCCGCGTAGGTCTTGGTCTTCTGCCACAGCTCGTCGTAGGTCACCGGCTTGGGATGGACGTCGCGGTGGGTGCTGTTCCAGAGCATCGGCTCGTTGTCGAGCGCGAAGAACCGCACTCCCCCCTGAGCCGCCGTGCCGGTGCGACTGGAGATATGGGCCATCCAGCTGGTGATGAAGGTGGGAGTGACCCCCTTCGAGGTATCGGCCGGATTGTTACCCGTAATGAGCGAGCCGTCCGGCCGCACGCCGTTGCCGGCGTCGGGCTGGCACCAGGAGGGATTGCCCGTGACGGTGCACTCGGTCTGCTGCTGCGGGCCGTACTTGCGCACCGAGAACCCCCAGCGGCGGGCGCGGTCAATCGGCGTCCAGCCGATCGTGGGCACGGTGATCAGCGCCTCTCCCCCACTGGCGCGGGTGGCGTCGATGAAGAGGTCCGCCGTCGAGTTGTTGGGCAGGGTCGAGGGGTTCGGAGTGGCTTCCGGAAGACTGTAGAAGAACCAGTCGAACGCCCGATTGCTGGCGTCGATCTGCCAGTTGTACCGGGTGGTCGGGTTGCCTCCCCAGCGCCGCAGGGGCCACCGCAGACGCGAGGCCTGGCCATCGTCACCCCAGTTGACCCCGTAGATCAGCGGGCTGACGGGATGCCGGCTCATCGCCGGATCGACGCTCACCTGGACGACCGAGGGGGGCGGCGGCGCCGTGGTGCGGGCCGTGAGCTGGACGTCGTCCACGTAGACCGCCTGCTGGTTGCCGCCGGTGCCGTCCTGGAGCCAGAGGCCGTCGAAGACGCCGGACGTGATCCCGAGGGAGGCGAACGGGACGCGGACCTTCACCCATCCCGAGGGAATCCTGCCCCCCGGCACGAAGCCGGCCAGCGATGCCTGACCCAGGGGGCTGCCGCCGGTGACGAAGGCCACCGTCAGGCTCTGCCCGCCCGTGGCGCCGCCGTGGATCCAGAGCTCCAGGGCGTCGTAGACCGCCGTATCGATCCCGGCGTCGCGATGGAGGAAAAAGCCCGACCAGCCGTCCGGCTCGAAGGAGACACCCAAGCGCCCCGTGTGGACGACCGTGGACTGTACGAGGCTGTTCGCCGCCCAGCTCCAGTTGGCGAAGCCGTTCTCGAGCTGGTCGTCATAGACGGCGAGCGGCGAGGCCCCGAGGAGGGGAACCGCTTGAAAAGACAGCAGTATCCCGGTGAGGACCAGCGTCGAGCTCTTCATGGCTAAAAGTCTCCTGCCACCACTATATAGCAAGGCAGCTATTTCAGCCAATCGTGGCCGACTCACCCCCAGGGGTTGCGGAATCGGAGGGGGTGGGTCAGAATACGCTCCTGCAAGAGGTTCCTTCACCGCTCCGCCTCCCGCCACTCCGTCTTCTTTCCCAGCCAAATAACCCCAAGCCCAAGAAATGCTCTAGTCAATCGGAGACAACTTGACTCGCAGAATGCTGATCAACGCGCAGCGGCCGGAAGAGCTGCGTATCGCCATCGTCCAGGGAAACGTCCTGGAGAACTACAAGGTCGACGTCGCGGAATCGGACCTGACCCGGGGCAACATCTACCGCGGCGTCATCGCCAGCATCCAGCCCAGCCTGAACGCGGCGTTCATCGACTACGGCGTCGAGCGCCACGGCTTCCTGGCCATCCAGGACGTGGTCCCCGACGCCTTCTACAAGACGCCGAGCCATGGCCACCCGCGCATCGACGAGGTGCTGGAGAAGGGCAAGCCGATCGTCGTCCAGGTCGCCAAGGACCCCGTGGGCCAGAAGGGCGCGGCGCTGACGACCGCCCTCTCCCTCGCCGGCCGCTACCTCGTGCTGACCCCCTTCGACAACACCCGCGGCGTGTCGCGCAAGGTTGAGGACGAGGACACCCGCAAGAAGCTCAAGGGCATGGCCCATGCCCTCGACCTCCCCGAAGGCTGCGGCGTCATCCTCCGCACCAACGCCCTGGACCAGACCAAACTGACGCTCGCCCGCGACCTCGCCGCTCTGCTGAGGCTGTGGAAGCGAGTGCAGATGGCGGCCATGGAAGGCAAGGGCACCCGGCTTCTCTACACCGATCAGGACCTCATCCTCCAGGCCCTGCGGGACTACCTGGACACCTCGATCGAGGAGGTCCTGATCGACGACGACGAGGCGTTCCAGAAGGCCGAGGCGTACCTCATGGCCTTCATGCCGCGCTCGAAGACGCGCCTGATCCGTTACTCGGACCGGTTGCCGCTCTTCAGCCGCTACGACCTCGAACCGCAGATCGACCGCATCTACGAGCGGCGGGTGGAGCTGCAGAGCGGCGGCTCGATCGTCATCGACGCCACCGAGGCGCTGACCGCCATCGACGTCAACTCCGGCCGCTCGACCCGCGCCGCCACCCAGGAGGAGACCGCCCTCCACACCAACCTCGAAGCGGCGGACGAGGTGGCCCGCCAGCTCCGGCTGCGCGACGTCGGCGGCCTCATCGTGGTCGACTTCATCGACATGCGGGCCTCGAAGAACCAGCGCCGGGTAGAGAAGGCCGTCAAGGACGCCCTCAAGGCGGACAAGGCGCGGTCCACCGTCGGGCGCATCAGCCCCAACGGCCTGCTGGAGATCAACCGGCAGCGCATCCAGCAGGCCCTCCAGCTCCGCACGCACCGCAGCTGCCCGACCTGCAACGGCTCGGGGCGGCTGGCGAGCGAGGAGATGGTGAGCCTGTCCATTCTGCGGCGCATCGAGGCCCGCGCCGCCAGCGGTGCCATTCAGGGGGTGAAGATCGGCCTCCATCCCGAGCTGGCCGACGCCCTCCAGAATCACTACCGGCAGGAGCTGGCGGGGATCGAAGAGGAGCTCGACGTCAAGATCGAGATCATTGCCACCGCCGGCATGCACCGTCCCGACGAGCGCATCGAGTGGCAGAAGCGGGAGAAGCCCGCGCGCGTCACGAAGCAGCCGAAGCCCACGCCCGTCATTCTCCAGGCCTGGGACCTCGCCCTGCCTGAAGACGAAGAGGAGGACGACCTTCTCGACGCCGTCCCGGCCAAGGCTCAAAACCGAAATACCCGCGACGCCGCAGAGCCCGCGGCCGGAGGCGACGACGCGGCAGCCCGCAAAAGAAAGCGCCGCCGCGGCGGTCGCAAGCGCAAGAAAAAGGGACCGGGCGAGAACGGCGTCGAGACGGCAGGAGAGAACGGTGCGGAGAACGGCGACATCGCTCCGGGGCACGACATCGTCCACGAGCACGATGACTCGGAAGCCTTCGCCATCGCCTTCGGCCACGAACCGCGCGCCGTGATCACCAAGCCGGTCGAGCCCGCCGAACGGTTCGACGAGGATAGCGACGACGACGACGAAGGGCCCGACGACGACTTCGACGACGGTCCCGAGGACGCCGCCGAAGGCTCCGAAGGAGTCGAGGGAGCCCCCGGGGCGCCGAAGAAGCGCCGGCGCCGGAGGAGGCGGCGGAAGGCGTAGAGCCGTCCTCGTACTGGGGCCCGTCACGAGCCGGCGGAAGACCCTCATCACCCCGGCCCTCTTCTCCCAGCCTCCCCCCGCCGGCCGGGAGAAGAGGGAGCGGTTTGACGAGTTGGCGGAGGTCTCGACACCGCTGCCAGCCCATGTAGAGACGCCCGCAGGGTAGCGCAAGCTACCCCGTGGGGCGTCTCCCGCCGGAGGCAAGGTCCTTCAGCGACCTGGAAGACCTGAACCACGACAAAGGCGGGCGCCCGGGACCCTTCGGAACACCCCCGCCGCCCCACCAATACACAGATTTCCCAAAGTCATACACACATTCCTTCCCGGATACACCCTTTTACCTAAGATCTGTGTATCCAACGCCAAAATCGAGGGGGATGGAGCCTCGGGAACGTCGGGGAGGAGCTTCCATACACCGATAAGCCGTCAAACCGTGTATAGAAGAGGCTCGGGAGCTCTCCCCCACTCCATCTATACACAGATTGGTAGCTTTCTAGTGTATAGCTGAGGCAGTCGTACACCAGAAAGCGGCAAGTTGGTGTATGAAATCGAGCTGGGCGTGTATGGATGCCTCTACCCTGCTCACCCCGGCGGCCTCCCCGTTCGGGTAAGGCCCTACCGCGCCCCACCCGCCGCGCCGCTGGCCCCAGAATGACGCGCAGGGTGGACTCGGGAGATTGCCAGGCTTGGTCTCCGAGGATTCGGCCGACCTCATTGCCGTTGATGTAGACGATCCCCGTCGGGATCGACTGAATCACGGCTTTCCTGACCTCCGGGTCGGCAGTGAAGTTGGGAGAGACGCCGAAGTACTCGAAATGGATCTTGCTGCCCTTGAGCTCCTGCTCCAGACGGATCGCGTGAGGCACCAGCCTGCGGCAGTGCGAGCACCACGAGCCGTAGTAGACCCGCACCGTCACCGGCCGCCCTTCCTTCTGCAGCGCGGCAACCGTCTGCCCGTTCATCTGGCGGTAGAGGTCAAAACGGACCTGCGCACTTGTTGCTTCTCCCACTCCTGGCGATGCTGGTTGGCCTCCGCCAGCGAGCGGAACTTGCGGACGCCGGGCTGGAACTTCCAGGAGTGGAGCGCGAAGCTCAGCTCGGTCAGCTCACACGCGATACGGAGGTTGTCGGGATCGAGCGGCCGCAGCGGTCGGACTCCGGGCATGTCGGTCACCGAGCGATACTTGCGGATCGGCATCATTCGTCTCCCAGACCAAAGGCTTCACGAATCCGGGCGGCATCGGCACGGTCTTGCGGCCGCACCGTGTCCTTCTTCATGAGGTAGAGCATCTTTGGATTGGCGACTTGGACGAGCAGCTCTCCCAATTTGATCTCATCGCAATTGCCGGCGAGATCCGGCCACGTGAAGGCCTCTCCGAGCCGGGTGAGGATGTCCATCGAGTAGTGACCGTGCGGAGGGGTGTATTCCACGGCCGGGTAGTCCCCGGCGAGCTCCCCGGGATCGATCTGATCGACATTCGGGTCGTTGAACAGGTCACGAAGCGCCCGCTTGAGGGCCTCCAGATTCTCGATCTTCGGGGAGACGAACAGGTCGAGGTCGTGAGTCGCGCGGGGGAGACCTTGGGCTGCCATTGCCATCGAGCCGATGACCACGAACTCAACGTGCTCGCGTAAGAGCGCGGCGAGAATCGCTTTGGCCTCCTCCAGAGTCACACTTGCACTCTATCACCCCAACTGCTCCTGGCCTCCTGGTATTCGGAGAGCGGATTGCCCGTGCAGCGGATCCTACCCCCCTGCAATCGCCCCAATCACATAGAACGGCTCGTCGCCGCGGGCGACGGCATCGGGCAGCGGCGCGTCCGGGGAGTCGTGGGAGAGGTCCTGCTCGCAGGCGAAGAAGCGCAGGAAGGCCCGGCGCTGCCGGGTGACGTGGTCGCGGATCGTCCCCTTGAGCACCGGATAGCGCGATTCGAGCGCGTCGAGAACGGTGCGCTGAGTCACCGGCCCCTCGACCTGAAGCTCCACGTCTCCCTCGACGCGCGCGAGGGTCCGCAGGTGCGGCGGCAGCACGAGGCGGATCACGGCAGGGTCTGGACCTCGACGGAGAGGACCGCCGGCAGGTCGCGGACGATCGGTTCCCAGGTGTCTCCCGCGTCGGCGGAGGCGTAGACCTGCCCTCCCGTGGTACCGAAGTAGACGCCGCACGGATCGAGCTGGTCGACGGACATGGCGTCCCGCAACACGTTCACGTAGCAGTCGCTCTGCGGCAGGCCGCGGGTGAGAGCCTCCCACTCGTTGCCGCCCGTGCGGCTGCGGTAGACGCGCAGCTTCCCCTCGGGCGGAAAGTGCTCCGAGTCGCTCTTGATCGGCACGACGTAGACGGTCTCCGGCTCGTGCGCGTGGACGTCGATCACGAATCCGAAGTCGGTCGGCAGATTGCCGCTGATCTCGTGCCAGGAGTCGCCCGCGTCGTCGCTACGCATGACGTCCCAGTGCTTCTGCATGAACAGCACGTCCGGGCGCGCCGGGTGCAGGGCGACGTGGTGGACGCAGTGGCCGACCTCGGCCGTGGGGTCGGGGATGAATTCCGAGCGCAGGCCCTGATTGATCGGTTTCCAGGTCCGGCCTCCGTCGTCGCTCCGGAACGCTCCTGCCGCCGAGATGGCGATGACCATCCGCTCGGGGTGGCTCGGATCGAGCAGGATGGTGTGCAGGCACATTCCGCCGGCGCCAGGCTGCCACTTCGCGCCCGTGGGGTGCTCGCGCAATCCTGAAAGCTCATGCCAGGTCTGGCCGGCGTCGGTCGAACGGAACAGGGCGGCATCCTCGACTCCGGCGTAGACGGTGTCGGGATCGGTCAGAGAGGGTTCTAGATGCCAGACCCGCTTGAATTCCCAGGGATGCTGCGTGCCGTCGTACCACTGGTGGGTACCGGGGACTCCATCGTAGACGAACTGGTTGCCGACCGCCTCCCACGTCTTGCCGCCGTCGTCGGAGCGCTGGACCACCTGCCCGTGCCAGCCGGTGGACTGCGAGGCGTACAGCCGGTCCGGTCTCACGGGAGAGCCCTTGAGATGGTAGATCTCCCAGCCCCCGAAATGGGGACCGCTGACGTCCCACCGTTCGCGCTTGCCGTCCGACGTCAGGATGAATGCGCCCTTTCGCGTACCGACCAGGACCCGTACTCCGCTCATTCCCTGTTCTCCTTCCGTACCGGGAGGCCGCGACAGTCCGTCGCGGCTGGACGGTCATTCTACCGCAGGGCGGCGATGAGGGAAAGCGTCCCGGACGTGCCGCGGCGTTCGGAAGAAGACCCTGGCGCTTCCTCTAGCTCACCCGTTGGACGCGGGGGTCTCGGTAACGATTCCACCCCTCCCCAGATTGATCTGTGCAATCATTGCCGGGAGACTAGGAGAATCGAAATGTTCGACCGCATTACCTTTGACCCCAAGATCATGGCAGGTCGGGCCTGTATCCGAGGCCTGCGAATTACGGTCGGCCTGGTCGTCAACCTGGTTGCGAACGGGATGCGGACCGAGGACATCATCAGCGAGTATCCAGCCTTGGAGCCGGAAGACATTCGCCAAGCCCTCCAGTACGCGTCCGCTCTCGCGAACGAAGAGGTCTACCCTCTCCGCATCGCGAGCTGATGAGATTCGTCGCCGACATGGGGGTTTCCCGGACGACTGGGGAGCACCTTCGAGAACGCAGCCACGACGTGATTCACCTCAGCGAGGAAGGACTCCATCGCCTGCCGGACGACGAGATCCTCGGCTTGGCTCTCCGCGAACAACGGATCGTCCTGACCTTCGACCTCGACTTTGGAGACCTCCTTGCGCTGGGTTCTCTGTCCCTGCCGAGCGTCATCATCTTTCGTCTGGAGGACCAGACGCCCGATTCAGTGACACCGAGGCTCCTGCAACTCCTTGCCGAACGGCAACAAGACCTCGAGGCAGGAGCGCTCGTCGTCGTGGAAGAACGGCGCTATCGTCTTCGCCGCCTGCCGATCCGATGAACCATTTCACCCAGTGTACCCAACGCAGAGACGCCCAGAGGGTAGCGCCAGCTACCCCGTGGGGCGTCTCCGCCGGAGGCAAGGCTCTCACGGCCACCTGGATGATCTGGACATCGATAAAAGCGTGATCAAACCCGGACCAAGTTTATCGCGCCCCGTTGGGGCTATGGATGGATGGGGTGGCATCGTTGACCCAGCCCGTTGGGCTGGGCTGAGGAATCACGGACCTTTGGCCCGAAACAGCCGCCCGGGTTCACGAAACGCCGCAGCGCTCATAATAAACCACGGTCACCCGGCCCAACGGGCCGTGATTCCTGAGCCCAAGGCAACGCCCTGGGATAGGCCACGATCAAATTCCTGTGCGGCCTGAAGAGTCGCGATAAAGGCGGGCCGCCGAGCGCGGACCCAAGCAAGTCTGCCGGCTCTGGTAGAATCGGTACGTGGCTGGAGGCACCCGAGGTGCCGGCGCGAGGAAGACCAAATTCTGTGATTCCGATATCACGGCAGCGGCGATACAGTCGAGAGGAGGTCGCCCGTCGCGGCGACGAGATCTACGAGCGCGAGATGCTCCCACTCCTCAACCCCAGGGATGGGGAAGTACGCCCTCATTGACATCGAGACCTCCGATTACGAGATCGACCAAGATGAGATCGCGGCCTCAGATCGGCTCCTCGCCCGGCATCCGGACGCACAGGTTTGGATGAGACAAGCCGGCTCCCTCTATGCCCGCCGTTTTGGACGGCCGCACTGAGTGCCTTGGCACCCACCCGCCATCCCTTCTCAGGTATCACCCAAAGGCTCTGAAAACGTACCCTGGAAGGTGGGCTCGGCCCCGCCGGTCCCATCAGGAGACCCATGCCCTCGAAGCGAGAGATTCTGGATCAGTTGAAACGCGACGAGCTCTAAGCCGCCGTCGAACGATTCGGCCTTGAGGTGCGCGACCGCCACAATCTTTCTTCTCGCCAGATATATCTTTTCAATAGCCCACGAAAGCCCTCATTGACTCGATATCAGAGCAGAGTCCACCTTCGTTACCTGCCGGCGCTTTCAGGGTACAAGAACGTAAGTACTCCAAACCGTCCAAGGGACATCGCCTGCTCGATCATAAGAACATTACGAGATGACTCCGGCCGCACGGAATGAAACCAAGTGGAAACGGTCGATCCCCTCTCGAAGAAGCCGGTCGGCGGGCTCTCTGCACCGCACTTTGCGACGGCCGTAGCGGAATCGTCCGGGACATCCAAGAGGGATTGGATTGCCTTTCCCCATTGCGCTCTGTATGCCTCGCTAGATAGCCATTTCCAGGACAACCCTTCATCACCCCACTTCAGCACGGCACACGGCAACACGTCGCAGGTTGCATAACGAATCGCCGTGCTTGTGATCGACGTCTTGAAGACACCTGCTAGATGCCGAATTCCTGCCAACCCCAACGCAGATTTTCTCGCCTCCTGCAGGAAGCGACCTAAGGGCATGAGAAGATTCGATGCGAAAAGGTCGGCCTCCCTTTCCGCCAGGTTTTTCGACTCGAACTCGCATTTTGAGGGATGCGAGAGCACGCCCCCTGAGGAAAGGGCGCGGCGATGCTCGTCGATGAAGTAGTGCCCCAGCTCATGTGCCAAGGTGAAGCGCGCCCTCGACGAGTGAGGGTACTCCACCCTCCCTAGGTTGCAATAGATATGGAAGTGTCCGGCACGATACTCCAGCATGCCGTCAAAGAAATCCCCGTAATGGTTAAAGCTGAGAGAGATACCCTTACTCTCAATAATGAACACGGGATCAATAGCAGCTCCCCGGTAATGATCCTGTGCGACCTGCTCGGCTAGCTGCACAATCTCCTCGCTACGGCGCGAGGAGTGCGTCAGGCTACTTGTCATCACCCCGGAGCCTGCGCTCAGCGACTTCTCGGTCTTGTCTCATCAACTCCTCCACCTCTTCTGGAATTTCTTCCCGACCCTCACGAGCCGCCCGCGCAAGTTCTTCTACTACTTCCGAATCTACGGCCGTTTCCTTTTCGGCCAGAATCTCCCGCTGGAACCTGGGTCTGTCCAGGATTGCGAACGGGTCTCTTAGGTCCGGTGGCAGGGGCCTCAGTTCGAGGCTGTCATCGCCTTCCAACGCACCCACCTCCTCTTCCGTGTCTGGAACAAGCCATCCGAGCGATCTGACAGCAGCGACTAGCGCCTGAGCCAGTGCGCGCTCATCTTCTTCTGGTCCGCCCAAGGGCTTCTGTCGCCGACTCATAACTTGCTCCTGGCGCCAAGCTCGCGTGCCTCTACGGCCTCTTTTACCTTCTTTAAGGCCCGACTTCTAAGGGCGCGTATGTTCTCGGGCGTTGTGTTCCACCGTTGAGCAAGGCCTAAGGACACTGCATTCGGCAGCCGTTGATGCTTCTCGCCAAACTTGTGGTGGAGTACCGTTACAAGCACTACGTCTTTCTCACGTTCCGTTAAAGCTTCAAGAGCTTCCCGGACCCACTCTGCCATCTGTGACAACTCTGCCGGCTTGCACTCTACAATCTGGTCTAAGAGATTGGGTTCAGAAACAACGTTCATCATGTCCGGTACTCGTAGGATATCATGAATAACGTTGTTGGCTATTCCTCCGAGCCACGCGCGGGCTCTCCTTCGAGAGGAATCCTGAGTGGCATTACCACCCGGATCAAAGGTATGGGCGCCATCATATGCGCGCAGGAAGGTTGCCTGCAGAACATCCTTCACCCCTTCCTCTCCGCCACTTAGCTGAAGGGTCCGGGGTCGACAGAGGAAGTTGTAGAGCCATTCAGCATGCCGGCAATAGAACTCGGCGAAAGCATCTCTGGCCTCTGGTTCGCACTCACGCATCCCCATGTATCCCAGGAGGTCAGCGTCAGTCTCCCCCGTAAAGTCGATCTCTGTCTTAGGTGCCGAAGGTAGTCGCATCTCGCTCCGATAGTTCCTCCCTGTCAAGCTCATCTAAGTATACGCCAAACCGTGACGCCAGCGCACCCTGTCACGGTTCAGGGTATATAGGTCAAGGGGGGCCCAGCATAAGGCTGGGCCGGCCCACTCTTGGGGAGGTACCCAAGAGGAACACAGCCATATGGGAGACTTTTCATGACCAGTCAGCTCTCTGCTCTGCGAACGCCGGTATTGCTCGAATCCTCAGGCTGGCTTGACGACATCCTGATTCGTATCTGCGTCGCGCTTCAGTTGACGCCCACGCAGTACGAGGCCGCCGAGACTCACTACCTCGCCGCCGCCAAGTGGCTGGCCGCAGGCTCCAGTCCTCTCGCAACCGTAAGCCAGGAAATCTTCCCGCAGGGTTCGCTTCGGATTGGCACCACAGTGCGGCCATGGTGGCAGGAGGAGTACGACCTCGACCTTGTCCTCAGGCTGGAGCTTCTGCAGGCGGTTGATCCAGTCTACTTGCTGAATCTCGTCGAGCGGCGCCTTCGCGACAACGGCACCTATGCCCCAATAGTGGAACGCAAGAACCGCTGCATCCGATTGAACTTCGCGAAGCAGTTCCACTTAGACATTCTGCCAGCCCGACCTGATGCCAGGCTCGGCGGCACCTACGTGCTGGTCCCCGATCGCGCGGCGCGATGCTGGAAAGAGAGCAATCCCAAAGGGTACGCGGCATGGTTCGAGGCGCGGGGCAGGCTCATGCAACTTACCGGTCTCGCCGAGAAGCGTGCCGCGACTGTCCAGCCGTTGCCGCTGCCGGAAGAGGCGGCTGACAAGAACGCCCTCCAACTCGCCGCGCAACTCTTGAAGCGGTGGCGCGATATCCGCTTCACAGATAATCCGGAACTTGGCCCAATTTCAATCGTCCTCACCACGCTTGCAGGCACTCACTATAATGGAGAGCGCCATCCCTTCGAGGCTCTCTGTGCCATTGTGAACGCGATCAATCTCTCGATTCCAACCATAGGTCGCCTAAAGGTCTATAATCCGGCCCATACTCTGGAAGACCTGAGCGAGCGCTGGGATTCGGAGCCGGAAGCGTATCGACTGTTCGTCACGTCGATGCGCGAGCTCGGCGTACAACTGGGCCAGATCCAGAGCACCCAGGGGATACCTGACAGCACCAGGCGCCTCGAAACCCTCTTCGGCGAAGAACTGGCACGAACAGCAGTCGTGCGCCAAGCCAAGGCCGTTGAAGATGCCCGCACAACCAGCAACCTGAGCGTCACCCGCACAGGCGCGCTCACGGTTGGCACTCCCGTTGGCGCCGTCTCGGTGAGGTCCAATACGTTCTATGGCTCGTAGGTTGCTTTGCGGAGTGCCGATGTCGGTGCCAAACCAGATAGGGAGGATGCGGGATCTCTATCCGAACCTCCCATTGCTCTCATGGTACTGCGGTCTGGCAAGGTGGGAGGGGCGGCTGCGCCCCTTGGATGCCGCGCATGACTACCTCGTAAACATTAGCTACCGACTAAAAAGGCCTCCCGCGGTCCACGTCTTTGAGCCCTCTCTTGTCCGGAACAAGAATGGCGAACCGGTCCCGCATCGCTACTCAGACGGAGGGCTTTGTCTCTACTATCCCAAGTACGGAGAGTGGAGAGCGCACATGTCGATCGCGGAGACGATCGTCCCCTGGACATGCCTCTGGCTCTACCACTACGAGGTCTGGCTCGCTACTGGCGAGTGGTTGGGCGGCGGCATTCATCACGAGATTAAGAAGGGTGCATAGATCCATGAAAACCGATACCTCGACCTCGCCAATTCAGCTTGCTCGCAAAGTTCCGACGAAGACCGAGCTCCTCCTCTGGGTGAAGGCGGGAGGCCGATGCGAGTTTAACGGCTGCAACGAATACTTGTTCCGGCACCATGTCACTCTGGACACGGTCAAACTGGCAGAGATTGCCCACATTGTTGCGTTCAAACCGGATGGGCCTCGCGGCGGCATTAGCGAACGTCCGACGGACATACACGACATCTCCAACTTGATGCTTCTCTGTCCCCGGTGCCACACGTTGATCGATGATGCGGTGAAGGAAGGAAAGTACTCCCGGGAGACCCTGGTCAAACACAAAAGAGAGCATGAAGAGCGGATCTTACGGCTCACGGCGGCCAAACCCGAGCTTAAGACCACCGTGGTGCAACTCCTGACCAGGATCGGCGGCCAGCCGGTCAAGATTCCGACCGCTGACGTCTGGGACGCTCTCGCACCCAAGTATCCCGCCGATGAGAAGGGCTGTGTGATCGACCTCAACAACCTCGATGATCAGACGGACGCTTTCTACTCGGTCGCCAAGGAAGAAATCGACCGCTGCCTCGACCGCCTCTACAGCCCCGGCATGGAGGGTGATTCGCCGAAGCACATCTCCGTCTTCGCTCTAGCTCCGATGCCTCTCCTAATGTATTTGGGACGGCGCCTGAGTAACAAGATCCCGGTGGACCTGTACCAGCGTCACCGTGACACCCAAGACTGGACGTGGAAAGACTCGGGACCAGAAGTCCGCTACCTTTGTCGGCAAGTCAGAAAAGGGATTCGGGCTGACCGGGCCGCGCTCGTTCTGTCTCTAACGGACTCAGTGAATGTCCTCGGTCTCGGCGGCTGGCTCGATGCGGAGGCGAGTGTATTTGAGATCGCGCTCGATGGCCAGAAGCCATTCTCCGGATTTCTCCGGCAAAGGCGAGATCTCGAAGGGTTCCGCAGAGTCTATCACGAAGCTCTCTCGATGATCGCCCAAGTCCACTCTGGCGTTTCCGCCATCGACATCTTCCCCATCGTGCCTGCACCTATCGCCGTCCTTTGCGGCTTTGAGCTGTTTCCAAAGGTATCGCCGGCGCTGAGAGTTTTCGATAGAGACCGCCGGAGAGGCGGTTGGTCATATGTTCTAGGCATCCCCTAGGCGTTGAGGGGCGGGCTTCTTAAGATTAACAAGATCCTGACGGTACACCACGGCATGAACCGGTCCCAGTCCGCCGTCCGGCCCGGACCTACAGTCCATCGGCCGACGCCCATCAAGAAGCTGCTCGCCAAGTATCGCTATCCGCCGGACAAGCAGGAGCAGGCCACCCAGACGGTGCTGGCTTAGGCGGAGCAGCTCGGAGATCTCTTTGTGGAGGAAGGCACCGCTCCGCCGCAGGAGCCGGAGGCAGGGACGGTCCGGCCGTTCCGCGTTGTGCCCCATCCGGAGGTGCGGCCGTTCGAGAACGCGGTGCCGGTGTACGACCTGAAGATCGCCGCCGGCCGCTTCAGCGGCGAGCAGGAACCCGGTGCCGGAGTCCAGGGCGACGAGACGGCCCATCCGGAGCTTTTCGAGTGGGCCGAGCTGCCGGACTACTACCGGCCGAGGCCGGGGATGTTCGTGGCCCAGGTGACCGGCGAGTCGATGAACCGGCGGATAGCTAACGGCGGCTGGGGACTCTTCCAGCTGAATCCCCAAGGGAGCCGCGAAGGCAAGGTCGTGCTCGTCCAGCACCGCGAGATCCAGGACGGCGATCTCGGGCGGCCACTTCACCCTCAAGCGGTACCACAGCGAGAAGTCCCAGAACCCCGACGGCACCTGGGAACACACCCGCATCGTCCTCAGTCCGGACACCTCCGCCGAAGGCTACGAGCCGATCGTGATCGAGGCTTCAGGGGATGAAGAGGTGCGGGTGATCGCGGAGTACTTGGGGGCGGTGGGGTAGAGCTCGATGTCACGTTGCATGCGGTCTAAGAAAAATTTGACGCGGTCGATGCCACGTAGACTGCGGTCGATTTTTTGGTGCACGCGGTCAACGGCACGTCTTGCGCGGCATCTTTTGTCGCTCGGCGAAATTTCCGTCGTCCCGGCCCAAGACGACGCCCCCTGCCCGGTGCGGCGAACCTAGAAGGGGCTACGTCTTCCGGAGGCGTTCCGATGCCCAGCCGTTTCGCAGACCTGGTGCTTCGGGATGGGCGAAAAGTGAGATACTCCCCGGTAAGATAAGGAGAGTCTTCGATGTTGGAACGCCTCGGCGATGGCTTGGGGGCGGCTCTGCCGTTGATCGGCATGCTCGGGGGGGAATCGGTCATCCGGCTCCACGCGGTGTCGGATCTGCTGGTCGGATTGGCCTGTTGCGGTATGTTGCTCGCGCTGGTCCTGTTGGCGCGCAAGCGCCGCGATCTCGCGTTCCGCGGCATGTTCTGGATGCTCGCGGCCTTCATCCTTGCCTCCGGCGCCACACATTTTTTCAGCTTCGCGACTCTCTGGGCGCCGATGTACCGGTTGGAGGGCCTGGTCAAGCTGGTGACCGCTCTGCTGGCGGTCTTGACCGCCGCCGCCCTTTGGCGCTCTCTGCCGCGGATCCTGGCGCTCCCCAGCCTCGAGCAGGTGCTCCGCGCCAGCGAAGTCGCCTGGCAGGAGACGTTCGAAAGCGCGGCGGTCGGCATTGCCCACACGGCGCCGGACGGACGCTGGCTGCGCTTCAACGACGCCTTGTGCCGGATCACCGGCTACTCGCGCGCGGAGCTCGAGGCGACCACTTTCCAGGCGATCACCCATCCCGAAGACCTGGCGCAGGGAGCCGCCTTGACGGCGCAGCTCGCTACCGGCGAGATCCCGGACTTCTCCATCGAGAAGCGCTATCTCCGCAAAGACGGCACGATCGTCTGGGTCAACCTCACCATCTCCCTCCACCGGAGACACCAGCCGCACGAAGAATCCTATTTCATCGCCATGGTCCAGGACATTACGGCGAGCAAGGAGGCCGAGCAGGGGAGGCGCGAGGCCGAGGCGCTGTTCCGCACGTTGACCGAGGGGATGCCCAGCATGGCTTGGGTGAGGCGTCACGACGGCTCTTATGAGTATCTCAATCCGCAATGGCACGCCTATACCGGATGGACCGAGGAGGATCTCGCGGCGCGCGGCCACTTCGAGCTGATCCATCCGGAGGATCTCCCCACGATGAGCGAGCTGCACCAGGCCTCAATCGTGAGCGGCGAGGGGCACTTCGTCGAGTTCCGCCACCGCCGGCACGACGGCGCCTGGCGTTGGACCGAGAGCCGCGTGGCGCCCGTCCGGGATTCCCAGGGGAATGTCCTGCGCTGGGTAGGCACGCTGACCGACGTTCACGACCAGCGGCAGGAGCGCGAGCGCCTGCTCGAAAACGAGCGCGCGGCCCGCAACCAAGCCGAGGAGGCCAGCCGGCTCAAGGACGAGTTCCTGGCCATCGTCTCGCATGAGCTGCGAACGCCGTTGAGCGCCATCCTCGGCTGGAGCCAGCTCCTGCTCGTCCCCAAAATCGCGGAGACGGAGATGCAGAGAGGATTGGAGACGATCTGCCGCAGCGCTCGCTTGCAGACGCAGATGATCGACGACCTGCTCGACATGAGCCGTATCATCACGGGCAAGGTCCGGCTGGACCTCCAGGCCGTCGACCTGCCCCAGATCCTGGAAAAGGCTCTCGATTCCGTGCGGCCCGCCGCCATGGCCAAGGGGGTGCGGATGGAAGCGATGATCCATCCTTCCCTCCCGGCCAAGGGCGACCCCGTCCGCTTGCAGCAGATCCTCTGGAACCTCTTCAACAACGCGATCCGGTTCACCCCCCAAGGCGGCAAGGTGCAGGTGGCGTCGGAGCGTGTGGGCTCGCATCTGGAGGTCACGGTGAGCGACACCGGCGAAGGGATCGATCCCGAATTCCTCCCGTACGTCTTCGATCGCTTCCGCCAGCAGGACGCCTCGACGACCCGCACCCACGGCGGTCTCGGCCTCGGCCTCTCGATCGTGAAAAACCTGGTCGAGCTGCACGGCGGCGAGATCCGCGTGTCGAGCGCCGGGTTGGGGAAAGGCTCGACGTTCATCTTTCGGCTTCCCTTGAGCCTCGCCGATCTGGCCGAGGCACCGGAGAGCCCGAAGGGCGTCGACGCGGCCCTGTTCGAGGAGCCGGGCGATCTATCGCTCGCAGGCCTCAAGATCCTCGTCGTGGACGATGAGCCCGATACCCGCGAGGTCCTGCAGAGGCTCCTCGAGTCGGGAGAGGCGCAGGTTCTGCTCGCGGCCTCGGCGCGTGAGGCGCTGGTGCTCTTGCGGCGGGAAAAGCCGCACCTCCTCATCAGCGACATCGGAATGCCCCACGAGGACGGCTATTGGTTGATCAAACAGGTGCGCGCCCTCGCTCCCGAGGACGGAGGTGACATCCCGGCGGTGGCCCTCACGGCTCTCGCTCGCGCCGAGGACCGCCTCCGCGCCCTCCGCGCCGGCTTCCAAGCGCACACCGCCAAACCGGTCGAGACCGCGGAGCTGATCTATGTCGCGGCGGGTCTGACCGGTCGTATGGCGAGACCACGCCGGGCATAGGTGCCAGCCATTGAACGGTTCGGCGCAGGGGCGCGGGGCTCGCGCCATGCGTGCCTGCCTCAGCGGTAGAAGATCGGGAACGATGCCGGGTCGGCTTCGTTCATGAGGTCGTAGACGGCTTCGAAGATGGATTCCCGGTTGGGCTTCGAGAAGTAGTCGCCGTCGGAGCCGTAGGGGGGACGGTGGGCCTTGGCGGTGAGGGTGCGGGGCGGCGAGTCGAGCCAGGCGAAGCCGCCTTGGTTTTCCACCACCTGCTGGAGCATGTAGGCCGTGGCGCCTCCCGGTACGTCCTCGTCCAGGAAGAGGACGCGGTTGGTCCGGCGAAGCGACTCGCCGATGCGGCCGTGGAGGTCGAAGGGCAGCAGGGTCTGCACGTCGATCACCTCGGCTTCGATCCCCACTTCGGCGAGCTTCTCCGCCGCTTCGATCGCGATGCGGCAGCAGGCGCCGTAGGTCACGACGGTCACGTCCCGGCCGGGGCGCAGCACCTCGGGCACCCCGAGGGGCAGCTTGAGCTCGCCGATGTTCGCCGGCAGCTTCTCTTTCTGCCGGTAGCCGTTGAGCACCTCGACCACGATCGCCGGGTCGTCGCTCTCCAGCAGGGTGTTGTAGAAGCCCGACGCCTGGGTCAGGTTACGGGGGACGCAGACGTACATGCCGCGCACGAGGTTGAGGACGCCCGCCATCGGCGAGCCGGAGTGCCAGATCCCCTCCAGACGGTGGCCGCGGGTGCGGACGATGATCGGGGACTTCTGCCGCCCCTTGGTGCGCCAGTGCAGGTTGGCCACGTCGTCCGAGAGGATCTGGAGCGCGTAGAGGACGTAATCCAGATACTGGATCTCGGCGATGGGCCGCAGGCCCCGCATCGCCATGCCGATGGCCTGACCCATGATGGTGACTTCGCGGATGCCGGTGTCCGTCACCCGCAGGGGGCCGTACTTGGCCTGGAGGCCGGCGAAGCCCTGGTTGACGTCGCCGATCTGGCCGACGTCCTCGCCGAGGGCGACGACGTTGGGGCAGCGGGCCAGGATGGAGTCGAAGCAGGCGTTGACGACCTCGAAGCCGTTGAGCACGGGAGAGTCCTCCCGGTAGACGGCCGCGACCGGCGGGATCGCGAGGGCCGAGCGCGGCCCCTGGCTGTAGAGATGCGAGCCGTAGCGGTCCTCGTTCTCCCGCACCTTTTCCTGTTTCCATTCGACGAGGCGGCGGGCCGCGGGCAGGGCGGTTCCTGCCGTCGTCATCAAGGCGGCGTGCACGGAGGCGAGCAGGTCGCGGCGCAGGGCCGACGGCTGCTTCTCCAGCTCCTGGCGCAGCGCGCGTACCTCGTCGCCCTTGGCGCCTTTCATCTCGGCGGCGAGCTCGTCGAGAAGGCCCAGGGCCTCGCGCTTCTCCGCCTCGAGGGGCTCCCGATAGGCATCCCACGCCCGGCGCCGGGCCTCGCGGACGAGCTCCAGATCCTCCCCTTCAAAGGCTTCCAGCTCCGGAGCCGTGGCGATTCCCTCGTCGATCAGCCACTGGCGCATCTTGCGGAGGGGATCGAACTCCGTCTCCCACTCCAGGCGATCCTTGGACTTGTAGCGCTCGTGGCTGCCCGAGGTCGAGTGGCCCTGGGGCTGGGTCATCTCCGTGACGTGGACGATGGCCGGCACGTGCTCGCGGCGTACGATCTGCACGGCCGAGAGATAGGTCTCGCAGAGGGCGGCGTAGTCCCAGCCCTTCACGGCGTAGAGGTCATAACCCTGGCGGCTGCCGGCCTCGCGCTGGAAGCCGGCGAGGATGGCCGAGAGGTCGCCCTTGGTGACCTGGAACTCGTTGGGCACCGAGATGCCGTAGCCGTCGTCCCAGATGGACACGAGCATCGGCGCCTGGAGGACGCCCACGGCGTTGATGGTCTCCCAGAACATCCCCTCGGCGCAGCTGGCGTTGCCGATGGTGCCGAAGGCCACCTCGTCGCCGTGGCGGGAGAACCGCTCGGCCAGGGGAGCAAGCTCCGGCAGCTCGCGATAGAGCTTCGAGGCGTAGGCCAGGCCCGCGAGGCGCGGCATCTGCGAGCCGGTGGGCGAGACGTCCGCCGAGATGTTGATGAGATCGACCAGATTCTTGAAGCTGCCGTCCGCGTTGAGCATGCAGGTCGAGAAGTGGGCGTTCATCGACCGGCCGCCGGAGCAGGGCTCGCGCTCGATCTCGGGGTCGGCGAAGATCTGGGCGAAGAACTGCTCGGCGGTGAGGAGGCCCAGGGCCATCATCAGGGTCTGGTCGCGGTAGTAGCCGGAACGGTAGTCGCCGGGACGGAAGGCGCGGGCGAGGGCCACCTGCGCGACCTCCTTGCCGTCGCCGAAGATGCCGAACTTCCCCTTACCCGTGAACACCTCGCGGCGGCCGATGAGGCTCATCTGCCGGCTCTGGTAGGCGACGCGATAGTCCCGGAGGACGCTCTCCCGGGTGAGCTGAGAGCCGGCGGCCCCGGCAACCCCCGCAGACGACGAAGCATCGCGATCCATGAGAGAGAAAGTCATGCGGAAGCCTCCAGAGCGCACAGCATCGGAGAATGCTAGCACGCGGCCCGGAAGGACCGAAGGATCGCGGCGGCCGAGGCGTCCACATCCGCCGCCGTGGTCGCCCAGCTCGAGACGGAGATCCGCATCGCGACCTTGCCCTGCCAGGTGGTGCCGCCCAGCCAGCAGGTGCCGTCCGCCTGCACGCGGGCGATAATGTCCCGGGTCAAAGCGTCCCGGGTCCGAGCCTCGGCAGTATCCGCAGAGTCCCCGGGGCAATGGAAGCGGACGAGCACCTGGTTCAGGACCACCTCGTTGAGGATCTCGACTCCCGGCTCGTCCCGCAATTTTTCCACGAACCGCCGCGCCATGGCGCAGCCGCGCTCGATCATCGCCGCCACGCCGGTCCGTCCCAGGGACTTCAGCGCCGCCCAGACGGGGAAGCCGCGGGCCCGGCGGGAGAACTCGGGCACCCAGTCGAAGGGATCGCGCTCGTGCCCCTCGGTCTGCACCAGGTAGGCGGCGGAGATGGTCATCGCCGCCCGGTGAGGCTCGGGGTGGGCGACGGCGACGATCCCGGAGTCGTAGGGCACGTTGAGCCACTTGTGGGCATCGGTCGCCCAGGAGTCGGCCCCGGCCGCCCCACGTACGAGGTGGGCGAGAGCCGGCACGGCCGCCGCCCACAGGCCGAAGGCGCCATCGACGTGCAGCCAGCCGCCCCCTTCGCGAGCGTCGTGGACGATCGGCACGATCTCCTCCAGCGGATCGAAGGCGCCGGTGTCGACGTTGCCGGCCTGAGCGCACACGATCAGGGGACCGGACCCTCCGGCCAGCGCCTGGCGCAGGGCCGCGGGCATCATCCGCCCCTGGCCGTCCACGGCGACCCGCGTTACCCTCTACCTTCCCAATCCCAGCATCTGCAGGGCGGTGAGAATCGTGGCGTGGGCCTCGTTGCCGATCACCACGTCGATGGGCGGCGCGCCGAAGAGGCCGGCCTTCTCCACGTCCCACCCGTGGGCGGCGAGAACGGCGTGGCGGGCGGCGGCGAGGGCGGTGAAGTTGGCCATCGAGCAGCCGGTGGTGAAGCCCAGGCTGGCGGTGGCGGGGAGCCCCAGGAGCTCCAGAAGCCAGCCCGCCGCCACCTCCTCGACGACGGAGTTGGCGGGCGAGCTGACGTAGAGCCCGGCGTTCTGGTCCCAGGCGGAGGTCAGCCAGTCCGCGGCCAGCGACGCCGGCACGTGGCCGCCGATGACGAAGCCGAAGTAGCGGGGTCCGGCGGTGCCGACCAATCCCGGGTCGGCCGCCCGCGCCAAGTGCTCGATCACCTCGCGGGCGTCGGTCCCCTCCGCGGGTAACGGCCCTCCCAGAGCCGCGCGCAGCTCGGCGAGCGACGCGGTCTGCCCCACCCGCCGCTCGGGCAGGCCGTCCAGGAACTCCAGGGCGAGGTCAGTGGTCCGCTTCAGAAGATCGGCGTGGCTCATGGTTCCCCTTTATGGCGTCCGCCCTCTCCGCGTGCCGCTGCCACACCACGCGGGAGATCTCGGCGATGATCTGGTTGGCCTTCTTCTCATCCTGAAAACCGCTGGTGAGGACGACCAGCACGTACGGAGCCTCCCCCGGCGGAAAGACGATGGCGGCATCGTGGTGGGTGCCGACGATGTCCCCCGTCTTGTGGGCGATGGGGATCCCCTTGGGCAGATAGGCGGGGATCTTCTCGTTGAGCTCCTGCTCCTTGAGAATCTCGATCATCTTGGCATTCGAGGCCGGCGAGAAGGTCTCGCCCTGGACGAGCAGCGTGAGGAGGAGCGCCAGGTCCTTGGCTGTGGCCGTGTTGTTGAGCCCCGCCTTGAAGGCCTTTTCGTCCTCCACGCCGCGCAGGACCTTCATGCGGTAGACGCCGAGGCCGCGCATCATATCGGTGGCGCGCGAGGCGCCCAGGCGCTCGATCAGGATGTTGGTCGCGAGGTTGGAGCTGCGCACGATCATCCGCCGGATCAGCTCCTCCAAGGGCAGAGAGCTCCCCACGGCCTTGTAGAGATCGGGATCGCCGTCGTCCTTGGGATCGAGGGTGAAAATCGAGGCGTCCACCAGGCTCTGGAACTGATTCTTCACCGCGACGGGATCGCTCAACCGCCGTTCGCCGGCGTCGATCGTCTGGAAGAGGGCCATCATTACCGGCAGCTTCATGGTGCTGGCGGCGTGAAAGGCGTCGTCCTCGTTGCGGAAGTAGAAGGCGCCGGTGCCCAGGTTGCGGTAGGCGATGGCAATGTTCGTGTCCTGGCGGTGGAGGAACGGCTCCAGCTGGCCGGCGAGGTTGCCCGGCTCCCCCGCCGACGCGCAACCCACGCAACCCAGGAGGAGCAGGCCGAGGGGGATCAGTCCCAGGATCGTTCGCATAGCTGGTTTCGTCCTCCGGAAAGTGTTCTAAAGCAGAGCCATCTGCGCGGGGACCGGGATTTTCCGGGGCCCGGGGGCGTACCGCTCGACGTAGGCGTTCACCCGAAACTTGCGGCGCGTGCTCTCGGTGCTCATGTAGCGCACGGAGCCGAACACCGGCCGCTCCGGCGCCCACGGCCGGTCATAGCGGCCGAAGCACCAGAAGATGCCGCTGTAGGAGTTGGGATCGCGGCCGTCCAGGGCCCAGCGGTTGTTGAGCTCGACGAGCGTCGCGAGCGCCTCGCGGGGCGAGGCGGACCAATGGAGCACCTTCTTGCCCCACAGCATGCGCAGGTAGTTGTGGACGCGCCCCTCCTCGCGAAGCTGGCCCTGGGCGGCGTTCCACACCTCGTCGTGGGTGGCGCCGGCCTCGAATTCGGCGCGGGAGTAGAGATTGGGACGGGGGTCCGACTCGTGCTTCGCCAGCGTCGCTTGAGCCCAATCGGGAAGCGACTCGAAGCGCTCCGAGTCCGCGCGCCGAGAGGCCATGTTGTAACCCACCTCGCGCCAGGTGACGGCCTCGTCGAGGAACTTCTCGGCCGCCGGCCCCATCCCCCACCACCCCTCGCGGGCGCCGCTGGTGGTGCGGGCCAGGCGGTCCGGGCTCCAGGTCTCACGCTCCGCCAGGGCCGCGAAGACCTGGTGGATGGAGATCTGGCCGAAGTGGAGATAGGGGGAGAGGCCGCTCGTTACATCCTCCGCGGGATCGTTGCGCCCCTCGCCGTAGAGGGGCAGCCGCTCGTCCAGGAAGCGCGTGAGAACTTGCCCGGCAGCTTCCTCCCCGCCTCGTGCGCCCGGCACCGACGGCACCTCGTGATCGATGGGCAGGGCCGCGAGGCTGCCGCCGCGCAACCAGTCCGGATCGGCGGCTGGCCAGCGGCGGGCGATCTCCTTCGGCAGACTTGGGAGCCGGAGAGGGAGAGGCGCGGCCAGAGGATCTTCCTCCGGGAAGTGGGCGAGATGCTCCGGGAGGACCTTCTGGAGGAAGCGCCGGAAGTGGTAGGCGGCGGTGAAGTCCCGGTCCGCGGCGCGCAGGGGCAGGAGGCCGTTGGCGTCCACCGCCTCCAGCGGCACGGAGAGCCGGGGAGCCGCGGCGGCGAGGAGGCGAGGCAGGAAGAAGACGGGGGCGTCATCCCCGACCACGAGGCACGCGTCCTTCCCCAGCGCCTCGAGCAGCCCCTTGCCCGCTCCGGCCGCCGGCTCCACGTAGGGGTAATAGAGGACGTTCGACCCCGCCAGCCGCGCCGCGTGAGATGCCATGCCGTCGAGCACGAAACGATGATGGCGGTCGCTCGCCCAGCGGTAGCCGCAGCGAAGGGGCTCCAGGATCAGAAGCGGCTTGCCCAGCCGGCGGGACCAATCCGCGGCCCGCTCCAGCGCGAAGTTCCAGCCCAGCCGGCGGAAGGCGGTCATCCAGTAGAGGACGTACGCGCCGTCCGGGCGGACTTCCCGCTCGTTGCAGGAGCGGATGCGGATCATGGGGACGGCGGTCACGGGTTCCGGCCGGATTGAGGGGTTACAGCCGTAGAGGACGGGCTGTCTTCAGAACCAGAGATGCCGCTCGAGAGCCGTTCGGATCTCGCCGAGACGCTCCGGCGAAAGTTGTCCCAGGGACTCAACAAGACGCTGCTTGGAGACGGTCCGGATCTGCTCACAGAGCACCTTGCTCTCTCGGCTCAATCCACCCTCACCGGCAGGAATTCGGACCTGAAAGGATAGGACGCGGTCCATCCTTTGGGAGGTAATCGGAAGGATCGTGAGGGTCGGACTCGTTCGATTCGCCAGATCGTTCTGCAGGACCACGGCAGGCCGCGTTTTTCCGATTTCCGATCCGAGCACCGGTTCCAGGTAGACCAGGATGACGTCTCCCCGCCGGATCACAGTCCCTCGACCTCAATACCTTCCCATTCCGGATCAAGGGAAGGAAATGCGGCTTCGAAGCGATATTCCTCTTCCAACTCTCTGGCCAAGCGATCCTTCTTGAGCCGGACTACACGCTCTTGAATGGCCTCGCTCGCGAATTCGCTGAACGGCCGACTGCCCGCGAGATTCTTAGCCTCTGAGAAAAGGTCATCAGCGATGGAAATCGTAGTGCGCATCTTTCATCCTCCTCTGCATCAGCTTGGGTGCATCATAGTATGAAGGCGGCCCCTGGCCAAGGGCCACCCTCCTACACCTCCGCCGCCTGCAACCGCTCCTTCTCCATCTGCGCGGCCACCAGGCTGGAGTAGATGCCGCCGCGGGCGATGAGCTCGTCGTGGGTGCCCTGCTCGACGAGACGGCCGCCGTCCATGACCAGGATCAGGTCGGCGTCGCGGATGGTGCTCAGGCGGTGGGCGATGACGATGCGGGTGGTGCGGAGGTTTTCGAGCTCTCTCTGGATCTCCCTCTCGGTGCGGGTGTCGAGGGCGCTCGTGGCCTCGTCCAGGAGGAGGATCGCCGGCCGGTGCACCAGCGCGCGGGCCAGGGCCATGCGCTGCCGCTGGCCTCCGGAGAGCGAAGCGCCGCCGTCGGCCAGGATGGAGTCGTAGCCCATCGGCATGGCCAGGACGTCGTCGTGGATGTGCGCCAGCTTGGTCGCCTCGACCGCCCTCGAAAGGGGGAGCGTCGGGTCCGACAAAGTGACGTTGGCCCGGATGCTGTTGCCGAAGAGATACGGATGCTGCGGGACGATTCCCACCTGCCGGCGCACGGTGCGCAGGTCCAGCTCCGTCAGGTCCTGGCCGTCGAAGAGAATCCGTCCTTCCGTCGGCGTGTAGAGCCCCACGAGCAGCGAGGCCAGCGTCGACTTGCCCGCCCCGGAGCGCCCCACCAGGGCCACGAAGCGGCCGGATGGGATCTCGATCGAGACATCCTGCACGGCCCAGGGCGCGAAAGGCCCATAGCGGAAGCTCACGTTGTCGAGGCTGATGTTGCCCTTGAGGCGCGGCGCCGGGGTGACCGTGGCGGGATCCTGCTCGCGCGGGGTTTCGAGCACGTCCTCGATGCGGTCGAGATAACTCCCCAGGAGCTGGAACTGGAAGGCGTTGGTGATCAAGGTCGAGAGCGGCGTGAGGAAGCCGGCGGCGAGGGCGTTCATCGCCAGCATCGTGCCCAGGGTCAGATGCCCCTGAAGAACCTGCACGGCACCCCACACCAGGATCACCAGCGGCGAGGCCGTGCCCAGGGCCGACAGCATCGAGTCCACGAAGGCCTGCAACCGGCCGCGGGAGAGGGAGATGTTGAGCACGTCGACGAAGAGGTGCGACCACTGCTCCACCGACCGGTGCTCGGCTCCCGCGGCTTTGAGCGTCTCGATGCCCGCCAGCATGTTCACCTGGTAGCTCTGCGACTTCGACTCCGTCTGCAGCGACTGGGTCATCAGGTCGCGGGTGCGCTTGCGGGTGAAGAGGAAGAGACCGATGCGCAGCGCCCCCAGGAAGAGCACCAGGACTCCCATGGTCGGGCTGGCCACGAACAGCAGCACGAGGTAGATGGTGACCAGGAAGCCGTCCAGCACTCCAGACAGGGCGCCCGAGGTGAGGATCTCGCGCACCGTCGAGTTGGAGGAGAGGCGCATGATGAGGTCGCCCGCCGAGCGCTGCTGGAAGAAGGCGTACGGCAGATCGACCAGGTGATCGAGGAAGTCGAGGGTCATCCGCGCGTCGAGATGGGTACGCAGATAGAGGAGGAGATAGGAGCGCAGCAGCGACGAGAGGAAGCTGAAGCCCACGATGACCGCGAGACCGGCGCCGAGCACGGTGAGGAGCTGTACGTCGCCCTGGGGGATGACGCGGTCCACCAGCACGCCGATGAGGATGGGCATGGCGAGGGCGAAGAGCTGCACCATCGCCGAGGTCACCAGCACTCGCTGGAGGACCCCGGCGTGCTCCTTGAGCAGGCGGACGAAGCGGTCCAGCCGCCGGCCCTTCCCCTCCTGCGGCTCGAAGTCCTCGCCGAGCTCGAACATCAAGGCGACGCCGGTGAAGGAACGCCCCAGCTCCTCGCGACTGACCTTGCGCCGGCCCGATCCCGGGTCCACGATCTCGGCGCCCTCGCGGGTCAGCCGCTCGAAGACCACGAAGTGATTGAATTGCCAGTGGAGGATCGATCCGGGGGGCAGGAAGCGCAGGTCCTCGATCTCCTCCACCTTGACGCCCCGGCCCCGCAGGCCGAAGATCCGCCCGGCGGAGAGCAGGGCGAGGGCGTCGGCGCCGTCGCGGCCGAAACCGGTGACCTTGCGCACCTCATCCAGCCGCAGGTGCTTGCCGTGGTAGGCGAGCACCATGGTGAGGCTGGCGGCGCCGCAGTCGCTGGGGGTCGTCTGCTGCACGTGGGGCACCCGCCGCCGCCGCCGCGAGAAGGTGATGCGTTGCAGCGCCGGGAAACGCTCGTGGAGCGGGCTCGGGTTCGCCGGGGACGGAATGGCCGGCTCGGGCTCAGGCATCGGCCCCCTCCCGCGGCTCGAAGAGGACTTTCAGGGCCGGCACCAGGGCGACCAGCACGCGCTCGGAGCGGATGCGCACCTCGGCCGTCCCCCACATGCCGTCGTGGAAACGGCGCACCTTGCCGTCGGATTCGAAGGTGTTGCCGGTGAGGCGGGCGGTGACCCTCACCACCGGGCCGGTGAGCTGCACCGCGTCGGCGATCTCGTCGCCCAGGGCGCGGCGGGCCTCACCCGGTCCCACGACCTCGTCGCCCACCGTCTCCACGACCAAGTGCTGATAGGCGTAGCGGTAGCCCTGCACCTCCAGGCGCAAGGGCATGCCGGCTTTAAGCAGCGGCCGGAACTCGCCCGGCAGCAGGCAGATGACCTGGGGATGCTCCTGGCCGCGGACCAGCGACAGCAGCGACTGGCCCGGGGCGATGTGCTGGCCGGGCCGCACGCGAATGTCGCTCACCACTCCGGCCGCCGGCGCCCGCACCTCGCGCTCGGCGAGGTTGGCCCGCGCCAGCTCGCGCTGCGCCCTTAAGGACAGGAGGCTCTGCTCGGCCCCCTTGTCGGACGGATCGCGCAGCCGGTTGATGAGCTGCAGCTCCATCTCATGGTCGATGCGGGCGAGCTCGGCGGCCTCCCGGGCACCGTAGAAGCGCACCAGCAGCCGGCCCGCCTCCACGGTCTGGCCGGTCGCGACCCCCACGTCCGTAACCGTGCCGTCGGCGGTGGCCGTGAGATCGGTGCGGCCGCCCAGGCGCACCACGGCCGGGCCGGAGGCGTACTCCCGCACCCTGGCGAAGATGCAGAACAGCACCCCGGCCACCAGCACGGCGAGCAGCAGGCGGTAGGTCCAGCGCATCCAGCCGGGATCGACGCGCAGCAGATCCCCCTCGGCGCGCAGACCCACCTGGTGGTGCTCCACCGCCTCCTCGCGGAACAGGCCGGGCGCCGGCAGCCCCGAGGTGTTCTTCTCCGCCGCCGCCTGCCGGAGCTGGGCGAAGGTGGGGGTCGCGGCCTCCGCCAGACGGACGAGATGGTCGAGGTCCTCATGGTCGAACGGCTTCCTGTCGGGCGTGCGGACGGCGGCCAGCACGGCGAGGACGGCGCCGTCCGAGCCCACGACCGGCACGGCGGCGAAGCGCTCCTCACCGGCCGCCTGCGGATCGTCCGCGTCGCGGTCGAACCGGGGATCGCGGCCGATGCGGTCCACCACCAGGGGCTGGCCGGTGCGGACGACGAAGCTCACCAGCCCCACGGAGGCGGTCTCCCGCCGCTCCTCCTGGTCCTCGCCGCCCATGCCGCCGTCCCACAGGGTCTCGCTGCCGGGCTCGTAGATCAGACAGTAGCCGCGATCGGCCTCGCCGAGATCCTCCACCGCCTCGGCGGCCACCCGGGCCACGGCCGCGGGGCGGGTCTGGGTCACCAGGACCTGCGTCACCGACAGGAGGCGGCGGGAGAAGGCGATCCGCCGCCGCTCCTCCTCGCCACCCTCCAGAGCGGCGGCGCGCCAGCGGCCGGCGGCGCCCCGCAGCAGGGCGACGAGGTCGGCGGAAGGCACCGGCTCCTGGCTCAGGTAGAAGAGGCGGTCGCGGTCGATCAGATCCTGGAAGAGCGTGGGATCGGCTCCTCCGGCGAGGACGAGGTTCATCCGCTCCGGGGTGGCGGGAAGGGCCTCGGCATCCTCGATCAGCCGCCGCGCCCGCTCGGCCGTGATCGCGGCCCCCACCGCCAGCACGGCCACGGGATGGGCGGCGAGCAGACGCAACGCCTCCCCCTCCCGGTCGGCCACCAGCAGGTGGAGCTCGGGACCCAGCAGCCGCAGGCAGGCTTCCACACTTTCGCCGTCGAAGCCGGCCAGCAGGGCGATGGGCGTTGAATCTCGGATCTCGAATCTCCTCAGCGAATCCTGGGCGCGTACACGCTCGTCTCGGGATTGTACGCCTTCCAGTCGAACCAATAGTCCTTCAGAACGTAGACTTTGGGCAGCTTCTTCCCTTTCAGCGGGCCGCTCGAGGCCTCGCCCGCGAAGCTCCAGGTGCTCGCCGTTTCGGAGTCGATGAGAACCGGCGCAACGCTACCCGGCTTGAGGAAGAGCTGGAGCTCCCGTCCATCCACCCGTCTCTCGAACGCTCGCACCGAGCGTCCGTCCTCACCCACCACTACAACGATGGGCACGCCGCCCAAAAGGTCTGGAACCGGATTCTGTTGCTTCAGGGTCGTGAACGGATAGGCGCGGGCCTGGCCTCCCAGGCGGACTCCCACCACCACGTCACGGGAGCCGAGGGGGTCGCCCTTGGCCGCCGGGACCACGACGGGCAGGCGGGCGGTTTGCTCCTCCCAGGTCTCCCCAAACTCGTGACCGGCAACCGAATCGGGCCGCAGCACCCGGCTTCCCGGATGCTCGCGCTTCCAGTCGCCGAAGGTGATCTCGTCGTGAAACACGAGGGCCAGCCGCTTCCCCTTGAGCGGCCCCTGTACGGCCTCGCCCGTCACCTGTTGCCACCAGGAGCCGGTCTCCTCGTCCGCCATGAGGAAGTTCTGATTGTTGATCCCCGCCAGATGGAACCGGAGGCGCCGGCCGTCCACGTCCGCTCTCCACACCAGACCGGTGTGACAGAGCGTTCAGTAGGTGGCGACGACGGGAACGCCGCCCACCTCGTCCATGATGACGTGGTGATACGCCACTTGGCGCACCGGCCAGGCCACGGCCTCGCCCCCCTGCTCGACGCCCAGCACGAGATCGCCGTCCTTCACCCAGGTGGCCTCGGCCGCTCGCGCATAGCGCGGGGACGGCAGGGGCGCGAACATCTTCTCGAAGAGGTTCGTCCGCGCCATCCAGGCCGCGCCGCCGAGCGGCACCAGGACCAGCACCGTCAGCGCCCGGCTCCACCATCGCCCGCCACGCCACAGTCCCGTGGCGAGCGCCGCCGCCAGGATCAGGGCAAGAACCGTGGCCCACGGGGCCAGGCGGCGGCAGGCATAGGCAAGGGTGATCCCTGCCGGACTCTGGGGGCGAAAGGGGCGGATCTCCCACAGGGGGATGGCGACCAGCGCCACGGCCGCCGCGACGAGAAAGAACAGGCCGAGGCCGGCAAGGCGGCGGCGGTGTAGAGGCATTAGGATCTCCTTAACGGCTGAAGGCCGGACACGGACGAACAGAGACGAACACGGGCCCACAGGGACAATAAACCAAGGGACCCTCCTTCCGGTCCTCAACGATCCGTGTTCGTCCGTTGTTGGTCCCTGTTCGTCCGTGTTCTTCCCCAAGGCGCTAAGATATTTCCCATGAGCCGCCTTTCGCTGGTCCCCCTGATCCTTCTGCTCCTTGCTGGTCTCCTCGGTACGGGCTGCGATCGCCGGGCGGCCTCCACCGCCGCCGCGGAAGCTCCCGCTCCCAAGGTCGCGGCGAAGCCCGCTCCAGGCCCGGTCGCGGAACCGGAGCGCAAAGGCTGGCTCGGCGTGGTGGTATCGCGGGAGTCCGTCGACGTGACCGCCGATTCGCAGGGGCGGCTCCAGGCCGTCTACGTCTCGATCGGCGACAGGGTGAAACGGGGCGACCGCATCGCCTCGCTGGATACCCGCATCGCCGCCCAGGACCTGGAGATGGCCCGCTCCTCCCTGCGCGGCGACGAGGCCGACGAGCGCCGGGCCGTCGACGAGCTCGCCGAGGCGCAGGCGCGCAACGATCGGCGGCAGAAGAACCCCGACTTCTTCTCCAAGGAAGATCTGGCCGACGCCGTCCTGAAGGCCAAAACGGCGGGCGCGGCCCTGGAAGTGGCCCGCTCGCGCACCGCCGAGCAGAGGGCCAAGATCCGGCAGCTCGAAACGAGCCTGGGGCGCAACGACATCCGCGCGCCCTTCGACGGCCGGGTGGCCGAGCGCTTCGCGGACGCGGGGGCGCTGGTGGGGCCGGGAACCCCGGTGGTGCGCCTGATCAGCGCCGGCGACCTCATGGTGCGCGCCGCCGTTCCCCCGGAGGAAGCGCACCGCCTCACCCCCGGCAACTCGGTCACCGCCACCGTGCGCACGCTGGGTCTCGCCGTGCCGGGCACCATCCAGCGCATCGCCCCGGAGGTCGACGCCGCCTCGCAGATGGTGCTGATCGAGGTCCGCCTCGACCTCACGCCCGAAAGCGTGAGCCGTTTGCAGACGGGCCAGGTGGTGGACGTCGCCCTCAAGCAGGGGTGACGGCGCTACACGGCCACGCTACGCAGGATGTGGCGTACCGGAGCGGGCTCTTCGTACCGCATGCCGTTCGATTCGGCCATCTCGAGCAGCTGCTCCATGTAGAAAAAGCGCAGCGGCGCGACATGATCGTCCGCCTTCTTCCACTCGCCGTAGAGATCCTCCAGCAGGTGGCGCTCGGAGATGAGCTGATGGCCGCACCAGCGCCGGACCACCGGGTGCAGGAAGACGCTCTCCTCCGCCCGGCCCGGCTCGGGCTTGCGGACGATGGCGAAGGGATCGCCCTCCACCTTCCCGAACTCCAGGGTGATCGTGTAGTAGTGCAGGCTCTTGCCGATCTCGCTGGAGTGGATGTACGCGAGGGGTAGCTCCTCGTAATAGAGGGCCCGGTTCCAGTCCTCGTCCACGACGATGACGTCGTGGAGGAAGCCGAACTGCTGCCACAGGGCGGAGGTGCGGTTGAGGCGCTCGAGCGTCGCCTCCACCAGCCCGTCGGGCGTCGGCTCGATCTCCCGGGCCGGCCAGTCCCGGTGGTGGTACTTCTTCTCCAGCATGTGGAAGAGGGCGCGCACGTTATAGCGGAAGCCGTGGATGAACGCGGAGGTGTGCTTCTTGAAGTCGTTGGCCTGCATCAGCGTGCCGGCGAAGTAGAGGCCCGGGACGTTGATCGACTCCCAGTCCGGCATCTGGGCCGGGAAGCGGTTGTTGATCACCAGCTCCGGCCGGCACTCCTCGGAGAAGATCGTGTCGTCGAAACGGAAACCGGTGCAGACGATCACCCGGTCGTACATCAGCTCCTCGGTCTCGCCGTGAGCGTGGCTGTAGCGCACCGAGACGACGAAGCCACCGTCGCGCTTCTCGATGCGATCCACGGTGCAGTCGAGCACGGCGTTCTGGGTCTTGAGCTGATAGGTGTCGAGGAAGTTGTTGTTGACCGCCCGCAGGTTGCCCACGAAGTGGGTCTTCCAGGCCAGGCGCAGGGGATTGGGGGAGGCCACGTGAAGCAGGGCGGTGGTGCCGATCAGGTTGTCCGCCGTCTCGAAGGCGGAGTTGCCCTTGCCGAGGATGAGGACGCGCTGGTTGGCGAAGTCCTCCGGGTCGACCGAGACGTCGACGTAGCTCTCCGCCAGCTCGATACCCGACATCTGCGGCACGTACGGCTTGCTGACTCCTGTCGCCACGATCAATCGCCGGCTGGTGAATACGTTGCCGTCGCTGTCCGTGAGCCGGAACATGTTCGGCTTCGGCTTTTCCACCAGCGCGACGCGCGTGTCGCAGCGGACGTTGAGCTCGTGGAAGTCGGCGTAGTCGCCGAGGTAGCGCACGAGCTCGTCGGCGGGCGGAAAGTAGCGGCGGCTGTACTCCTTGAACAGCAGGTGGCCGTCCCCCTCGCTGAGCAGCGAGTTCCAGTCGAACCGCAGGTTCACCTCCGGATCCTCGGAGCCGGTGTAGACCTTGTTGCTGGAGATCAGGGTGCGGTGGCGAGGGAAGGTCTTGAAGAAGTACCCGGGGCAATCCCCCGCTTCGAGGATCATGTAGCTATGCCCGGCTCGCGACAGATGGTGGCCCATCTGCAAGCCCGCCGGCCCAGCGCCCAGGATCAGGTACTCGTAATCGACGTTCCCCCCAAAGGTGGCAACAGGATTCATGGCTCTCCCCCCATAAGATGCCGCGTCGTCTCCGGGGCTTCGGGCCGCTGCATCCGGCTTTGGCTCCCTGGCTCCGGTGAATCGTCACGGACCGAAAAATCAAGTGCTTCGGTTAAGTAGTGGCACCAATGAGTGAGACCGGGACACTTGGCGTGACACGGTTGACAGGGTTGTCACACGCTTGTCACAAGAAGGGCGTAAATAAGGCAAAGCTAACCCAGGGGGACCCTGTCACCGATCGTCTATCCGATGAAGCCGGACGGGATGAGCCCGCTCGCGCTTGGGCAACCCTCTGGCGCCGGTCTCTCTTCCTTCCGTCGTAGTAGGCTATGCGCCGACCGACCAGGCGGAGCGACAGGGTGATCTCAGATTCTCAGACCAAAGCTTCAGAAGGCTCGGCGGACTACGCGCAGCTCCATCGCGACCTCGTGCGGGCCGTGGATCGCATCTGTCCGCGCTGGATGGCGGACAAGGCGGACGACCTCGTTCAGGTGGCCCTGATGAGGGTGATGGAGATTCAGCGCAAGAAGGAGGGCATGGCCGAGCTCAACGCCTTCTACCTGCGCCGCGCCGCCTACAGTGCCATGATCGACGAGATCCGGCGGCTGCGCCGGCGCCAGGAGGTATCCCTGCAAGGCGGCGGCGAGGACGAGGAGGCGGTGACCTTCGACCCCGCCGCTCCGGCCCCGGACCCGGAGCGGGCCTCGGCCGGGCGCGAGGCCGGCCGGGCCATTCGCGACTGCCTGGGGCGCATGGTGGCGCCCCGGCGCCATGCCGTCACCCTGAACCTTCAGGGCCACAGCGTGCCGGAGATCGGCAGGCTCCTCGGCTGGACGGCGAAGAAGGCCGAGAACCTCGTCTACCGCGGCATGTCGGACCTGCGGAGCTGCCTGGAAGGCAAGGGCATCCGGAACTGAAAAAGCGGCCGCCCGTGAGGTCCCGGGCGGCCGTCATTGGATTGGATGGACTGCATCAGAGGCCTTGGGGCCCGGAAGCCTCCCGGGCCGTGGGAGAGAGCAACGAAGCGACGACCGCCAACCCCTCACCTCGTGTGCGGTGAGGGGTTTGACGCTCCAGAATCGTTCCTCTCTTGACACCGCCGCTCACCTGGCCCCGAAAGGCGCTCCGCGGAGCGGCAGTGTCATCCCTTGAAGCACTTTGATTTCTATTGTCTGTCCGCGGAAGGAAAAAGAGAGGTGCAACCATGATCCAGGATACCCAGGAGCTCGCGAAGCTGCGCGCCGCGTTCACCGCTCCGGCGGATGACTCGCCGGCGCCCGAGGACTGCCCGTCCCCCGAAACGCTTTGGTCCGCCGTGCGGGGTAAGCTGCCGCCGCAGGCGCTGCGCGAGGTGGTGGACCACACCGCCCGGTGCGCGGCCTGTGCCGAGGATTGGCGCCTCGCCGTGGAGGTGAACCGGCAGGCCGAAGAGCAGGAGGAAACCGCCCCCGGCGTGCTCCCTTCCAACGTCGTCGTGGGCCGCTTCGGTGGTTTGAGGACCTGGCGCTCGGCGGCCGCGGCCGTGGCCCTCGCCGCCAGCCTTCTCATCGGAGTCGGCATCTATCGCGAGGCCGTCGTGCCGAGCCAGCCCACCTACCGCGCGTCCCAAGAGGCCACGATGCGCTCACTCCTCGCCGCCGGTCAGGCCCTGCCGCGCGGGGCCGCCGTGCTGCGCTGGACGCCCCTCGCGGGCGCCACGTCCTATGACGTGAGCGTCAGCACCGAGGATCTGCGGCAGGTCGCGAGCGCTCACGGCCAGGCCGCCACCGCCTACCGGCTCCCCCAGCAGACCCTCGCCGGTCTGCCGCCGGGCGCCAAGCTGCTCTGGCAGGTGGACGCCGCCTTCCCCGACGGCCATCACGTCACCTCTCCCACTTTCACGACTCTCCTCCAGTAGCTCCAGCGAACCCTCCATGCCCGAGGCGGGTGCCGGCCTGCCTCCCCGGCTTCGCCTCGGGCTCTTTTTTGTAACCGCTTTCACTACGTTGTATCAACGACTTACATGGGAACCGGGAGAAACATTCACCGGTCCATGACGTAATGTCAGGCGAAGTGAGGGGATTGGGACCTGAGCATCGTTACCTTCCCCAGAGGCGGCCGAGAAGCCACCCAAGAGACCCGGAAGGCAGAACGAAATCGATCGAAACTTTTGAAGGAGATATGTCATGAACACCGCAGCCGAGATCAAGCCGAAAGGGACGACGAGCCCGGACGGCATCAGCAGCACGGGCACCACAGGAACCTCTCCGGATGGCAACGGCGACGCTCCGCCGGATACCGATACGGGCCCGATCAAGGGCTGAACCCCGGTCCATGCTTGTCGCTTCAAGGCGGACGGCTCTCACGGAGCCGCCCGCCTTTCGCTTTTCAGGTAGGGCTTGCAGCGCTGAGATAGACTTCCCTCAATGGTCTCCGCGATCCCGGCATCGCTGGTGCTGATCCTCTTCTCTTCGCCCGCGGGGTCCATCCCTGCGCAGCCTCCCGCGGGGTTCGACGCCTGCGACCGGCTGGCGGCGAGCCGGCCCGAAGCGGAGGAGACCGCCAAGTGTTACGACGATACAGGCGACCGCCTGAAGCAGCCTGAGATCGAGGCCGCGCGGCTCCGGGAGCTGCTGAAGCGGTTTCCCCGCAGCCCCTGGCCCGCCTTCTACCTGGCCTTTCTGGACACGGCCCACGCCGAGGAGCTGTTTCGCATGGCCGCCGCCGGTTTCGCCACCCGCCATGAGGCCGGCGGCGAAGTCCGCGCCCGGAGCAACATCTACCGCCTGCTGTTCAACGCCGGACATGTGGACGAGGCGGGGAGGGCGGTGGAACGGGTCACCCAGGTCGCCGAGGCCTCGCGCGATCCCGAGCTGATCGCCCGCGCCCGCGTCCTGCAGGCGCGGCATCTCATGGACACCGGCAAGGACCTGGAGCAGGCCTACGTCCTGCTCCGGCAGGCTGAAGCCGGCCTCTTTCCCAAGGGAAACTACTTCGTGCAGCGCGACTGCCTGGGCGGGTTGGGGAACCTGAGCGTCGAGCTCGGCCACTACCCCGAAGGGCTGGACGCCTTCCACCGTCTGGCGGACCTGGCCGCCGCCAATCACGAGTCCTACGCCGAGGCCAATGCGCGCTATGGCATGGCCCGCGTGCGAGTCAACGAGCTTACCTCGCTCCCCAGCGAGGAGGGACGGCGCGAGGCCACGAGCCTGGCACGGCAGGCTCTGGATACAGCCGTGGCGGGAAGCAATCGCCCTATCCAGGCCAAGGCGCACCTGTTGCTCGGGATGTTGTCGAAAGGCGACGAGGCGCGACAGCATTTCGACGCCTGCCTCGCTGCCGCGGACACGACGCGGGACCAGAGCTACTGTCTCAATGGCCTGGCCCGCTTCCTGGCGCCGACCGATCCGCGCGGCGCCCAGCAGCTCACGGATCGCTCGCTGGCCCTGGCCCGGCAATCCCAGGACTACTGGTCCATGGCCTTCGCCTGGCGGGAAAGGATGCGCGTGAGCTGGGCTGCGAATGCGGCAGAGCGGGCCTTGGAGGACTCGCGGGGCGTTCTGGACGCCATCGAGGCGCTACGCGATCTCCAGGCAGCCACTTCTGGAAAAACCGAAGCCTTCTCCACCTGGTCCGAAGACTACTACTGGCTCTCCGGCCGCCTGATCCAGGCCGCGCAGGCCGGCGGCGGGCCCGAGGATCTGGACCGGGCCTTCCAGGTGGCCGAGCGATTGCGCGCCCGCAGCCTCATCGACACCCTGGAAGCCGCCCATGCCGTGCCGGCGGGCGCGGTGCCCATCCAGCAGCGGCGCAGTGCCGTGCTGGAGCGGATCTCCGGCGTCCAGCGGCAGCTCCTGAGCCCCGACCTTCCCGCTACGGAGCGGACCACGGCGATGCGGGAGCTCGAGGCGCTGGAGTTCCAGGAGACGGACCTCCGAAACCAGCTCGCCCATGCGGCGCCGGCCCTGGCGAGCCCCCGCCGGCCCGATTTCGTCAGCCTTTCCCGGGTGCGCCAGGCTCTGAAACCTGACGAGGCCCTCCTCTCCTTCCAGATCGCGCCCTGGGAGGACACACGGGGAGGCTTCGCCGGCGGCTCATGGCTGCTGGTGACGACGCGCGCCGGCACCCGTGTCTACCGCCTCCCCGGCCGCGGCGAGCTGGCCGCCGCCGTGCACCTCTTCACCGGCATGTTCGACCGGCGCGACGGCTCGGAGGCGGTGCCGGCCGCGAGCCTCTACCGGCAGCTCCTCGAAAAGCCGCTGGCCGAGCTGCCGCCGGCAGTCCGCCGGCTGCGGATCATCGCGGATGACGCTCTCCACCAGCTCCCCTTCGCGGCTCTTCGAGCCACTGCAAAGGCTCCGCCCCTCGGCGTCCGCTTCGAGCTGACGGAGATCCCCTCGGCCACCCTGTGGCTGGGGTGGAAGGGAGACCGGCCGGCGGTGGCCCCGATCCCCGCCCTGGCGCTCGCCGATCCTCCGCTTCCCGGGAGCTCCGCCGGCCATCCCCAAGTCGCCGCCGCGACCGAGCGGGCCGCGATCTTCGCCTCCGGAGTCCGGCTCGGCCCGCTCCCCTACGCCCGGCGCGAGAGCGGCTCGGTGGTCGACGAGATGGGGGGCGGCAGCGTCCGCCGGCTGGGCGAGGAAGCCTCCGAGACGTGGCTCAAGTCGGCTCCGCTTCAACAGTTCGCCGTTCTTCACTTCGCCACCCACGCGGTGACCGACGAGGCCAACCCCGAGCGCTCCGGCGTGCTCCTCGCCCCCGGCGCCCCGAGCCAGGACGGCCTCCTCCAGATTCGAGAGATCGTCGACCTCGCCCTGCGCGGCCGGGTCGTCGTCCTCTCGGCGTGCAGCAGCAACACCGGCGTCGTCCTGCGGGGTGAGGGAGTCATGAGCCTGGCCCGGGCCTTCTTCCAGGCCGGCGCCCACACCGTGGTGGCGAGCCTGTGGCGTCTGCGGGACGACGAGGCCGCGGACTTCTTCGCCCGCTTCTACAAGCACCTCGGCCACGGCCGCTCGGTGGCCGCCGCCGCTCAGGCCGCGCGGAGAGACCTCATCGCGAAAGGCGCCCCGGCCGCCGCCTGGGCCGGCATCGTCGTCCTCGGCGACGGCGACCTGGTGCCGCTGCCCGGCGGGAGAAAGGGCTGGAATGTGCCGGTCTGGGGCTGGGCGCTGGGGGCGATCCTCCTGGCCGCGGCCGTCGTGCTCTGGGTGCTCGTCCGGTCTAAGGGCGCCCGCCTCCCTCACTCAACCGCGCCGCCTGCGTCATGAGGTAATTCCGCTCCGGAAGGCTCGTCGTCCGGCCCGCCGCGATCCGATAGTGGACGATGGCGGCCTGAGGATCTCCGGCCAGCTCCAGCAGATGGGCGCGAACGGCGTCGAGGCGATGGTGGCCGGCCAGCCGCTCGTCGGCGTCGAGCGCCTTCAGCAGCTCGAGCCCGGCGGCCGGGCCCTCCACCATGGCCGTGGCGATGGCATGATTGAGCGTCACCATGGGATTGCCGGACAAACGCAGGAGCACCCCATACAGGGCGAGGATCTGCGGCCAGTCGGTGTCCGCAGCGCGCGCCGCTTCGTCGTGAACGGCCGCGATCGCCGCCTGGAGCTGGTACTCGCCGATCGATCCCTTCGAGAGGGTCGCGGTCACGAGCGCGACACCCTCGGCGATCGCCCCCTGATCCCACAGGTTTCGATCCTGTTCGGTCAGTGGAATCAGCTCGCCGTTCTCGCCGGTCCGGGCCGGGCGCCGGGCATCGGTCAGCAGCATCAGCGCCAACAGCCCCGCCACCCCGCCGTCGTCCGGCAGGAGGTCGTGGACGGCCCGGGTCAGACGGATCGCCTCGCTCGACAGGTCGGTACGCTGCAGATCGGGGCCGGCGCTGCTCGTGTAGCCCTCGCTGAAGATCAGATAGAGCACGTGCAGGACGGCGCCCAGCCGCTGATCTCTCTCCTCCTCGGAGGGACTCTGGAAGGGCACGCCCGAGGATTTGATGCTCTGCTTGGCGCGGCTGATGCGCTGCGCCATGGTGGCCTCGGGGACCAGAAACGCCCTGGCGATCTCGGCCGTCGTCAGGCCGCCCACGGCCCGCAGCGTCAGGGCGATCGCCGAAGAGGCCGTCAGCGCGGGATGGCAGCACATGAAGAGCAGGACGAGCGTGTCGTCCTGCTCCGTCATGGCGCTGCCGGCGGCGGGCGCGACCCATGGATCAGCCTCCTCAGCCACCACCTGTTCGCGGCGCCGGCGGGCCGTCTCGCTACGGATGTGGTCGGTCATCGACCGCGACGCGACCTGGATCAGCCAGCCGCGCGGGTTGCCGGGCACACCGTCCCGCGGCCACTGGAGGGACGCCGCCACCAGGGCCTCCTGCACGGCGTCCTCGGAGGCCGCGAAGTCCCGATAGCGGCGGATGACCGCGCCGAGCACCCGCGGCGCCAGCTCGCGCAGCAGGTGCTCGGTGCGGGAATCCAGGGCCGGCGAGGTCACACGAATTCTTCAGGCGGACCGCTCATCACCTGGCGCACCTCGATCGCCATGTTGAGCGGCGCGCCGCCGGGTCCGGGAGCGGCCGAGGCCTCGGCCGCGATCTGGTAGGCACGCTCCGGGCTGTCGACGTCCACGATCCAGTAGCCCGCGAGGAACTCCTTGGCCTCCGGGAACACCCCGTCGGTGACCGGCTTGCCGTCCTTGCCGGCCCGCACCAGCTTGGCCTGGTCCGGCCCCGCGAGGCCCTCGGCCGCCACGAGCTCGCCCGCCTCGCCCAGTTTCTTGCTGAAGCTCATCATGAAGGCGATGTGCGCCTGGATGTCCTTCTGCGGCCAGGAGGCGATCTGGAAGGGTCCGTTGCCCGGGGTATTCATCATCAAAATGTACTTCATGGCTCATGCTCCTTCTTCAAGTGGAGCGCGCCGGGTTTGGCGCGCTTTCAAGGGTAAGTCGGAGCCGGAAGCGATTTCTCGACATGGAAGCCAAAGATAGCGAAAAAAAGTCTGGACGGCGCATCGAAGGAGGCTGAGCCGGCCGGACCTCCCGATCCGGCCGGCTTTGGAAAATCCTACAGAGACTTCAGGAACTTGAAGAGATTGGCCGTGTCGGTCGGGCTCAAGGCACTGAAACTGGTGACCGTCGACGCGGCCTGATTGCCGTGGCGCAGGATGGCGTCGCGAATGGTGAGGGATTGGCCGTCGTGCATCAGCCGCGTGCGGGTCCGCAGGCCCCAGAGGGGCGCCGTGCGAACCATGTTGCGCGTCGCCGCGCCGCCGTTCTGAACGATGCCGTCTCCCGTGTTGACGTCATGCAACAGGAAGTCGCCATAGGGATGGATCGTCTTGGACCCCAGCGACGCGTCGACGACGAAGAGGCCGCCATTCAGGGAGGTCCCCGGGGCCGCGGTGGTGAACGAGTCGGTGTGGCAGGTCACGCAGCCGATGGAATCGAAGACGGCCTCTCCGGCGGTGACGTCGCTGGTGATCGGGCCGCGCGGAGGCGCCTCGGTGGAACGCATGAAGCGGGTGAAGGCCTCGACGTCGGGGCCGAACGGGTTCGGTCCGGTCGCCGCGTCCTCGGGATCGGGCACCGTGTCGAAAGCCGCGACGGAATTGCCGTTCGAGGTGTTCTCGTTCGGGAAGATCGGGCTGGTGATCCCCATCTCGTTGACATAGGCGTCCGCCGCGAAGGAGAGCAGGCTGGCGTGCTGGTCCTTCCAGCCGAAACGGCCGACGCGCATCACCAGCCGGCCGCCGCCCACGCCGGTTTCCAGAACCGGGACCATGATGCGGGTCCCCCGCATGGCGAGGGGCTGGGCAACCTCGACGTTCTTGAAGTCGATGTCGTTGATCGCCTCGACGAAGCCGTCGCCGAGGACGTTGAGCGACGTGCGGAAGGTGCGTGTGTTGTCGCTGTCGAAGACCTGTTCCTGAATGGCGGGATCGATGGCCCGGTCGTTGATCAGCGAGCCGCCGGCGTGATCGGTGAAGACGCCGCCGGCGGTCTCGCCCGCCCGCAGCTCGTTGACCTGCGTGCTTGACCCCGAGACGGGATTCTGGTGGCACTCCCGGCAGGCCTGGGCGTTGTAGACCGGCCCCAGGCCATCCATGATCTGCTCGACGGTGTCGAATTGCACGCGGTCGAGATCGAAATTGCCCTGCGACTCAAAGCCATTGGTCACATTGTTGAATCCGGTCGGAGCGTCCACCGCGGCCAAGACCAACGGAAGGGCCACAAGCAATGTCAGAAATACAGAGGTGAAAGGCAACTTCGTAAACCTTCTCTTCAGTCTTGCCATCAGCGGTCTCCTTTACAAGAAGGATCGTCGCCGCTCAAGGCCCACTCCAGGCCTCAAGTCAGCTCGGATCCGGCTTCACCATGGAACAGGAAGATCTCCTCTGGCCCTTTGGGGCTTGCTACGATTCAGCTGTACGGCGGGCTCACGGTGCAAAAAACAGGCCGCCTGAGCGATCCCGAGACGCCGGCGGCCTGGAAGACGCCTCCCGCCACCGCGCGCCGGATTTGGAGCGGACCTCCGGATAACATATCCTCAGGGTCGTTGCCCAAAGGAGATGGTAATGAGAGCACTGCGTTTCACTCGACTGTGGGTTCTTGCCCTTGCCCTGCCCGGACTCGGCGTCACCCACGCCGGCACGATCTCGGGTCAGTTCGTACTGGACGGAAAACCGGTACCGGTGCACGAGGTCGCGGCCTTCCGGGTGCGCGATCAGTTCAATCCGCGCACCGTCGAGACCTATGTGATGCTGACCGTCAAGCCCGTGGACCGCGCGGCGATCAGCGCGTCGCTGGATCCTTACGCCGTGGCGATCAATGATCCCGCCGTGCACGACGACGACTATCTCGCCTTCAGCGTGCGGGCCAACGGCGAGATCGGCATGAACGCCCACGTGGGCGGCGTCCAGTATGTCGACACCTCAGGCACGATGATGGGGCAGCCCGGCTCGCTGACCGCGAGCTGTCGCGAGAACAAGCCAGCACACATCGCCTGCAGCGTGAAGACGGCGAAGCCCGTGAAGCCGATCGACGGGCCGGCCTGGACGCTGGACCTGAGCTTCGAGGCCGACGTGCTGGCCCGCGCGCCCGGCAAGCCGCTGGCAGAAGACGGCGGGGCTCCCGGCAAGGCGATGCTGACCCTGCGGGATGCGGTCGGCGGCACCGATCTGGCGAAAATCCTGGCGCTCCTGACACCGCAGGAGGCCAAGGGCTATCAGGAGGACTGGCGCTCGCCGGCGGAGAACCTCGCCTTCGCGAAAGACATTCTGGATGTCCGGCTGCCGAAAAAGCCCAAGATCACCGGCGGCGAGCTGGTGGCCGACGACCACGCGGTGCTCGAGGTCGAAGGCGTGCCCTACGAGAACGGTCGCATGCTCTATCTCGTCGAGATGCGCCTGATCAATGGACACTGGGTCTACGAGAGCTCGAGCGTCGCCGGCCTGTTGCGGGACGAGGCCAAGAGCCCCAAATAACCGAGAGCCGGATCAGGCGATCAGCACTCGTAGTCGCAGTACCAGTAATGGCCGGTGACTATGACGTAATAGGGAGGGGCATAGATGTTGTAGCAGGTGCAGCTCAGCTGGTTGTGGCAGACGTCGGTGCAGGGCGTGGTCGCCCCGGCGGCAGGACACGAGGTGCCGTGCAGGGCCGAGCAATAGGGCGTCAGCACAGGCACCTTGAAGTTCGCGTCAAACAGGGGGAGCGGCCCTTGGGTTGTCTGTTCGAGGGCCGGCGTTGCGGCAGCGGTCGTGGAGATCTCGGCGGCCGACGCCGAAACCGTGGCGAGAAGTGCGAAAGCGATCACGAGCACGAAGTTCTTCATTCGATATCTCCAACTTGGGGTTGAGGAGAGCCGCGGACGATTCGTCCCGAACCGCGGCGGAAGGAGCACCGGCTCCTCTCCTACAACCGTAGGTGCGATAACGCGGAGTCAGCGAGCCGCCCGGGACCCCTCAGAAGGGCGGGCCGGTCTTACAGAAGCACTGGGCGAGAGTGTCCGAGCAGATCCCGACATCGGCGCAGAACTTGTACTGGCCGCCTCCGCCGATGCCGCAGATCGAGCCGACGTTCGCTCCCCAGAGACGGCACAAGCCGTAAACCCGCCCGCTCCTGAGGATCGAGCGGAGCTCTCCCGTACGGACACTAAGTCGCCTTCCGATAGGCACCAACTTTTCCTGGTTGGAGAACCTTGCCAGCGGGCGCTCGCCCAGGTAGACTTACCGCCACCGTACAATGAAGAGAAGCGCGGTTTCCGCCGGGAGGGCGCCTTGCAACATCCTCTGAGACCCTGTTTTTTCCTTGCCATTGCCGCGATCTCGATCGGCGGAGCCAGTCCCCTGGCGGCAGGGCCGGGCACTCCCACTCAGGCAAGAATGGCGGAGGCCTATGGAAGGCTGCCCTTGAGCTTCGAGGCCAATGAGGGCCAAGTCGACAAGACGGTCAAGTTCCTCTCTCGGGGCCAGGGCTATACCCTGTTCCTGACCCCCGCCGAGGCGGTTCTGAGCCTTCGCGGACCGCGGCACGAGACCGCCCTGGTGCGCATGCGGATGGCCGGGGGACAGCGTGCTCCGCGTGTCGTCGGGCTCGACCGGCAGGTCACCCAGAGCAACTACTTTCTCGGCAACGATTCGCGCCGGTGGCATACCGGCGTCTCCAACTACGCCTGGGTCCGCTATGAGGGCGTCTATCCAGGCATCGATCTCGTCTATCGGGGGAACCAGCGGCAGCTCAAGTACGACTTCGTCATCGCAGCCGGCGCCGACCCGGGACGGATCCGCCTCGCCTTTCAAGGCGTGGACGCACTCACGATCGGGGCTTTGGGCGAGCTCGTCGTACACACGGCGCAGGGCGACCTCGTGCAGCAGCCGCCGGTGCTCTATCAGGAGGTGGAGGAGAAACGGCAGCCGGTCGAGGGCCACTATGTCCTCCGCACCGGGCACCAGGTCGGCTTTGCGGTGGGCCGCTACGACCGCGGCCGGCCGCTGATCATCGACCCCGTTTTGACGTATTCGACCTTCTTGGGCGGCAGCGGGTACGATACCGCCAGCGCCATCGCGGTCGATGGCGCGGGCAATGCCTACATCGCGGGTGTTACCAGCTCCACGGACTTCCCAGGCGCCAGCAGCAGCTCCATCCAGCCGGCCGCAGGTGGCCTCGAAGACGCCTTTGTGACCAAGATCAATGCGGCAGGCACGGCGATCGTCTACTCGACTTACTTGGGCGGTAGCGACATCGATGACGCATGGAGTCTTGCAGTCGATGGCGCTGGCAATGCCTATGTCACCGGTCGGACCCAATCCCCCACCTTCCCTGGCGTCGACGGCAGCTCGATCCAGCCGGCCTACGGCGGCGGTGGCGCCGACGGCTTTGTGACGAAGATCAACGCGACGGGCACGGCGATCGTCTACTCGACCTATCTGGGCGGCAGCGGGTTCGAACAGATTCACGACATCGCAGTCGATGGCGCGGGCAATGCCTATGTCACGGGTCGGACCCGATCCACCACCTTCCCTGGCGTCAGTAGCGGCTCGATCCAGCCGGCCTATGGCGGTGGGAACTACGACACCTTCGTGACGCGGATCAATCCAACCGGCACGGCGATCGTCTACTCGACCTTCCTGGGCGGCAGCGGGTCCGATTACCCTTACGGCATCGCAGTCGATGGCACGGGCAATGCCTACGTCACGGGTACCACCGACTCCGCCACCTTCCCTGGCGTCAGCGGCACCTCGCTCCAGCCAGCCAACGGCGGTTGCGTCGACGCCTTTGTGACGAAGATCAATGCGACCGGCACAGCGATCGTCTACTCAACCTTCCTGGGCGGTAGCGGGTGCGAGGAAGGCATCGGTATCGCGGTCGATGCAGCTGGCAATGCCTACGTCACGGGTCGTACCACCTCCACCACCTTCCCTGGCGTCAGCGGAACCTCGATCCAGCCGGCCTATGGTGGCGGCGTCGAAGACGCTTTCGTGACGAAGATCAATTCGGTAGGCACGGGGATCGTCTACTCGACCTTTCTGGGTGGCGGCGGGGACGATTCGGGAGGGAGGATCGCGGTCGATGGCGCGGGCAATGCCTACATCGTGGGGGGAACCGACTCCACCGCCTTCCCAGGCGTCAACGCCAGCTCGATCCAGCCTGCCTATGGCGGCGGCAGCGAAGACGCTTTCGTGACGAAGCTCAATCCAACGGGCACGGCGATCGTCTACTCGACCTTCCTTGGCGGCAGCGGGTTCGATGGGAGCGCCGGCATCGCGCTCGATGCCGCGGGGAGTGCCTTCGTCACGGGTATTACCAACTCCGCCACCTTCCCAGGCGTTGACGGCAGCTCGCTCCAGCCGGCCAACGGCGGCGGCGATGGCAGAGATGCCTTTGTGACGAAGATCACCGAGCCCGGGCTCGCATTCCACACGGTGACGCCTTGCCGGATGGTCGACACCCGCAACGCCGTCGGCCCACTGGGCGGCCCGGCGCTCCAGCCCGGCGGCGCGCGGGTCTTCGTGCTCACCGGCCTCTGCGGGGTGCCGACGACGGCCAGGTCCTTATCGGTCAACCTGACGGTCACTCAGCCGGCCGCCCTCGGCTTCTTGAGCCTCCTGCCGGGCGACGACAAGCTGCTCGCGCCGGGCACCAGCGCCATCAACTTTGCCGGCGGCCAGACCCGCGCCAACAACGCCGTCCCGCTACTGGCCTACGACGGCAGCGGCGGCATCAAGGTCATCAACGGCGGGTCCGGCAGCGTCCACTTCATCCTGGACGTCAACGGCTACTTTGAGTAGCTCCTCGGGATCACTGGAAATAGCCTACGACGTCGAGAATCAGTTGGACCGTGCCGCCGGTGCCGAGGAAGGCGCTGGCGGCTACGCTGCCGGAGCCGTCGCGCGCCAGGCGCAAGATGGCATTGTTCGCGATCGCACGGCCGGGTTTGAAATTGACGACACTGGTAGCCGTCGTGAGGGCGTCGCCGTTGGACAGGGTGAGATAACCGCTTCCGGTGGCATCGACGACGGTAACGTTGGCCGCTATGGCCCGTGCCGCGGCCGGCACAGCGCAGGCGGTGGCGACCGGGAAGATCCGCCGGACGCCCGACTGCAACGGCGAGCCGTTGCGCGTGTCGAGCAGCCTGCACGGTAAGACGGTGTAGAAGGCGGTGCCCGTCGAGCCGGTCTCGAAGGCCCCCAGATCCACGATCGGAGCGGCGCCGATGCCGGTGTCCGGCGTCTCCGGCTCATCGAGGAACCGTGGACCGCCGGCGACGTCGGTGAGGAAGCCGGCCACTCTCCGCGTGTTGTCGCCGCGGTCGACGGCAGGCGAGGCAGGCCAGAGCCGATAGTCCTGGGCAGCCGGATCGAGGAACCGCGGATCGCTCGCGAAGTTCGACCCTCCCGGGTTGGCGCAGGTGCCGGAATAGGTGACGCCGGCCGGCGCGTACACGTCGTTCGAATGAAATACCGGCGGCGTCACGATGAAGCTGCCGCAGGAGACGGCCGGACCGCCACCCATTGGAACCGCGAGAATGTTGTTGTCGAGGGTTGCCACCCCGGGACCGTCGAGAAACAACGCCGCGCCGGCCGTGCCGGTGTTGTCGGCGACGGTGTTGTTCACGAGATAGATCGGGCCCGCCGCGGCGCTGAACACGAACAGCCCGCCGCCGTTGGGCGCCGCATTGCCGAAGATCAGGTTATCGATCAGCAGCGCCGGCGTGCCCTGAATGGTGGCACCCCCTCCCTGACCGCCGGCGGAATTGCTGAAGATCCGATTTCTTGCCACCACGGTGTAGTGGGTGCTGCCGCCGTAGACGGTGACACCGCCGCCGCCGAGCCCGGCCGTTCCCCAAAAATTCCCGGTGACGACGTTGTCCTGGATGACCGGTGCGTCGTCCCGCGCCGGCAGAGCGGCGATGCCGCCGCCCCCCAACCCGCCGGAGCATCCCGGCACTTGCCCGTTGCCGCGGATCTCGTTCCCTTCGATCACCGCGCTGCCGGTGCGGAGGACGAGGCCACCACCCTCGCCGCACGCGACGTTTTGGGTGATCAGGTTGCCGCGCACGGTCGGCGAGGAGCGGCCTTGGACCCGCACGCCGCCGCCTTCGAAGAGTGGTGAGGAACCGACTCCGTTGCGGATGGTGAATCCCGCGAGCACGGTCGTCTGATCCTCGCCGGTCTGAATGGTGACGACGGACCCGCGTGCACCGCCGTCGAGGATCGTGACGTCCCGGCCCTGCTCGCTTTGCACCACCACGTGCTGGCCGTGGAAGTCCAGATTTTCCTCGTATATGCCGGGCGCCACCAGAATCGTGTCGCGATGGCGCGAGTGATCGATCGCCTCCTGGATCGTCGCGAAATCCGCCGGGACGTGGTGGACCACCGGGACCGCGAACGCGTCGGTGAGCCGGGAAATGAAGGCGTCGTTGGACCCCGCGGTCGACAGCGAGAACGTGCCGACACCCGGATCGTAGTCGCCCACGGCGGAGAGATAGCCGGCGGTGATCACCTGGTCGGAGCCCGCGACAGTGATGGCGGTGCCCTCTTCGTTCCCGTTTCCGCCGAGTTGGGCCGCCCAGGCGAAGGCACCCTGGGAGTCGAGCTTCAGCACGAAGACGTCCTGACCGAAATTCTTGCTGGAGTAGGAAAAGAGGCCGGGCCCGGGATCGAAATCCACGGTGTCGGAGAATTCTCCGGTCACGTAGATGTCCCCGCCGGGGCCGATCGCGAGCGCATCGGCGCGGTCGAGAGAGTTGCCGCCGAACCCTCCGCCCCAGCGGAAGGCGCCCGTCGAATCCAGCTTCACCACGAAAAAGTCGTCTCCGCCGTGGCTTGTCACTGGAAAGTTCCCTGGTCCGGGATCGAGGTCGGCCGTACCCTGGTCATTCCCCACGACCACGACCCCGCCGTCCGCGGTCGTGTGCACGGCGGTGGCGGTGTCGTGGGCGCCGCCGCCGATCTGCCGCGCCCAGGCGAAGGTGCCGTCACTGGCCAGCATGAGGACAAACGCGTCGTCCTGAGCCGCCGTGAGAGGAAAGGCACCAGCCCCTGGATCGAAGTCGACCGTTCCCGCGAACGACCCGGCGACCACCACCCGGTCGGCGCCGTCGACCGCCAAGCCACGGCCAAAGTCCGGCGACGGACCTCCGATCCGGCGGGCCCACACGAAGTTGCCGCCGTTGTCGAGCTTCAGCACGAAGACGTCGTCGAATCCGGCGCTGGTCAGGGCAAAGGTGCCCGGACCGGGATCGAAATCGACGGTACGGCTGAAGGTGCCCGTCACCAGAACATTCCCGGCGCTGTCGAGAGCGATCGCGCTCCCGGCGCTCGAAGAGAGGCCCGGGATCGCCCGCGCCCACACGAGATCGCCGGCCGACGACAGCTTCCAGACGAAGAGCTGCGGGATCTGCCCGGGGCTGAACCCCAGGTTGTAGGTGCCGGGGCCGGGATCGAAGTCGGCAACGTCCTCGAATTGCCCGGTCAGATAGACGTTCCCGTCGGCGTCGGTCACCACGGCGCTCACCAAGGAGCTCTCCGGTCCGGCAAGCTGTCTGGCCCAGACGAACGATCCGCCGGCGTCGAGCTTGGCCACCCAGGCGTCGTCCTTGGTCGCCGTCAGGTTGTAAGTTCCGGGACCCGGATCGAAATCCACGGTGTCTCGAAAGACACCCGCGGCGATGACGCTGCCCGCGGCGTCCGTGGTCACCGCGAAGGCGTAATCGAGGCCGCCGCCGCCGATGCTCTTCGCCCAGACGAAATCCTGGCCGCGGGCCTCACCGGCAATCAAGGCGATAGCAGAAACAAACCACAGGAGGCTGGTCAGCGACCGTAGGCGCGTCATGGCTGGGCTCATGCGAGATGTTAACATCGGACCCGCCCAGGACAAAGTGGCGCGATCCACCGCCCAACGCCCATCCGGAGTCGCCTGAAACCGTAACGTACGGAGAGGGCCGTATCTTCTTCCAAGGGGAAAGCGCTTGATCGAGGAGGGGGAGGGCTCTCCCGAGTGGGGGAAGGCTTCCCCAACTCGGGATTGCGACAAAACGAGTTGGGGAGAGCCTCCCCAACTCGGGATTGCGTCCAAACGAGTAGGGATTGCGACAAATCGAGTGGGGGAAGCGTTGCCCAACTGGGGATTGCGACAAATCGAGTGGGGCGGCCTTTCCCCAACTCGGGTAGTGGGGGATAGTTGTGGGCCTAAGCAATGAAGCAAACTAAAGACAAGAAAGACCTTCGGGGCCTAGAGCCCCCGCCCTCCCCTCCCGTTCCTATGGAGCTCGACGCGGGTATACGAAGGGCCGTCGAAATTCTGCAAGCTGGCGGCATCGCGACGTTTGAGTCCTGCGAGGGAGGGGAGGGCCACGCCTTTCCGGAACCGACAGTCAGATTTCGCGGAGACCCGCCGGAGGGATGGAAGGCCGTGGGAGTATGCCTTGCTCACGGGCTCCCGATTCTGGCCCTTCGGCGGGTGTGGTACGTGCTAGACGGGAATGAACCGACCGGCCCACATTGGGAGGTTACATTCCGGCAGCGGCTAGGCTAGCCAAGATCGATACATTTCTTGCAGCGCGGTCTATCCCCGTCTCCTGACTTCCAGTGCTTGGCCTGGATCTGCTTACCGTCCGGGCAGTCGTCATGATTGTGATACACGTCCCTGTGCGAATACTCCTCGGAATCTGTGTGATACGCCGGTACCTTTGCCATCGAAAACTCCTTTTCTGCGGGGGGTCCGCCCCCCGCTTAGCCCGATGATAGCTAAAGTCTATCGGGGCCGCTGTTGAAGAAAACTTGAGCGCTCTATGCCGCCGTCGCCTGAGCCGCGCCGAGCAGCTCCGCCAGCGACCACGGCTTGCGGGCGATGCCGGCCTTCATGGCGGGCGTCATCCGGATGGACCGGTGCATCCTCACGAAGTTGTAGTAAGCGAAGTAGAGCGCCAGCGCGGCGCGCAGGTTGCTCTTCTTCCGGCTGAAGCCGTTGCTTAACCGGGTGAACCGGCGCAGGTGGCCCCGCAGCGTCCAGTTGCTCCGCTCTACGTGCGAGGTACAAATGCGGTCCTCATCCGGGGTGCCGCTGACAACGATCTTCTCCTGACCTATCAGGCGGGGAGGAGCATACCGTCTGCCTTCCTCCCCGCCTTCATTTCCAAACTCCTTGACGACCTGCGCATAGTCCACCCGGGCGCCGAAGTTGTACTCGACAGCGTTAGGGTAGCCGTTGAAGCCGTCCGTCGAAAGTTGAAAGTCGCCCGCCGTCGCCTTGCTGAGCTTCTCCATGAAGTCGTGCGCGTCCCACCCGTTGCGCCGTCCCAGGTGCCAAGCGAGGATGAGCTTAGAGGTCCGCTCGATTCCGAAGTAGCAGTAGGCATCGCCCGCGTCCGGGTTGGCGATCTTCTTCCGCGTGCAGGTGCCCTGCTTGGCTGAGATGAAGGTCCACAGCTCGTCTGCCTGTACGTCCTGGACGGGGACGGCTTGGATCGTTTCGGCCATCATGCGCTCGCACCCTTCGCCCACCTGGACAAGTAGCTTGAGGATCGTCTTTTTATCTACCTCTACGATACGCTCGATGGACCGCACGGCGTTGCCCTCGCACAGCAGGTGGAGGCACAGCAGGGCCTTGTCCAGGGGGAGCTGCATGGCTCCCAGGGGCCGCTCTGGCCGCTCTGAGAACGTCTTGCGGCACGTCAGGCACCGGAAGCGCTGGTTACCCTTGCGGTCTTTTCCCATCTTCTTGGTCTTGGAGGGGGACGGGCAGGCGGTGCATTCCATGAGCGGGGCTCCCTTGCGGTAAGCCCGGCCAAAAGCCATAATCAGGATGGAGGTCCGTTCGGCTTTGGTCGGGCGGTTCCAGGCTCCGGGAGTTGTTAGAGCAACCCCCGGAGCCGTTTTCATGGTCCTAGTATAGCAGAAGGATAGCCTGTGTCAAGGGGTCAGTCTTGACTCAGGCAAGATTGCTGGTATCCTATGGGCATGAATGGCATAGCGAAGGCCCCACAGAACCGGACCCAGACAGAACCCGTCCTCCTGCGGTTTGAACCGTCCCACCTAGAGATCATTGACCGAGCCGCCGAGCATTTGGGGCTCAGTCGTGCCGCTTGGGTGCGGTCTACGATGCTCCAGGCGGCGCGGGAGGTGTTGAAGGAAGCGGGAGGGTAGCTAGCGATTTCACGCCCCCGTTACGCCCTCGAACGATATTTTTTCACATGCAGATAGAAGTATTGGACTTTCCGAAAACTGCGCGCTAATATCGGTCCGGACCGGAATGATCCGGGAAGCACGCTTGTTTGGGAGTTACACTCGGGGTGTAACGAACCCCCCGGTTCGGTGTCCCGGAATTACCCGGGAATTGCACCTTGTTCGGTGAGGAGCCGGCGGATTGCGCCGGTAGGGTTTTCTCTATGTTTCGCCAGCCACTCTTTACGGAACACCTCTACGCGCGGCCTTCCCTTTTGTCAGGAATGGCTCGACTCTTCGACTTTTGGGGCTTCTTTGACCGCTACAACTCTAGCCCGACTTCTAGGGCTGCCGATGCCAAGGCCATCTACTCAGATTGGCGAGCCGTTGGCTCTGACCTGAGACACGTGATCGCCAGCAACGCCCAGGAGCGGGATTCGGCCTAGAATGTCTCGCCGCAAACAACGCGCCCAAAGGCCGCAGTCAAAGCCCACGAACACCATCGTAGTACCCGAAGTTTCCCGCCAGGAGATAGAGTCGCGCACCTCGACGGCGATAGCCTTTGAAGCGCGGTTTTTCGAGGGTCCTTTACCACCCCCTGAGACATTGGCTAAGTATGAGGAGGCATGTCCAGGGGCGGCGAGTCGCATTTTAACGATGGCCGAATCTCAGGCGCAGCATAGGCAGGGCCTGGAAGCTCGTGTCATACGATCGAATTGCCGAAGTCAAGACATAGGTCCCATCTTGGGTTTTTTGCTAGGGGCGTTCGCTATCGGCTTCGGCGGATATCTCATCCTACAGGGCAAGGAAATTTCCGGCTTGATTGCCCTAATCGGAGCGCTTGCGGCAGTGGTGGTGCCCTTCATCTACGGCAAACGAGAGCAACGGCGCGAGCTGGACGAAAAACAGGAGCAACTGGCGCGTCCTCCACGCGACGATTGGGACTATACCGCGCCGCCTGAAATCGAAGCAGGAAAGCCGAAACAGAAGTAGGGGCCGGCCCCTCGCAGAGCCGGCCCCTGTTCTACGTCGCTTCCCGCTCGTGGCGCTCTATCAGCGGTCCCGCCCGGATGTCCTCAGCCTCCCCACCGCTGCGCGCCCAAACGCCTGCCAGCTCCCCCGCGAGCGCCCTACAGTGACGGGCGTAGCGGAAGGTGGCGACGATCCGCCGGGCCGGCAGATAGACCAGCGTGTGCAAGTGGCACCCGTGGTACCCCGGGCCGGCGTCCGTGCCGCTGTAGTGGCCGAAGGGACGGGAAATCCAGCCCGGCAGCTCAAGCTCGGCGCCGCTCTCCAGGGCCACGCGGAAGCGTCCCCTTCGCCAGATAAGCGGGAGGGGAAGCCCGGCCTTTGCACGGTGCTTCAGATAGGCGTCCAGGGCGCACGCCGCCCAACTCCCCACGGAGGGGAAGCCTTCCGCGTCGCTCGCCCGTTTCCACGTCACGGACTGCGCCATGGTGGCGCGCACCGTGAAGCTCGCCGTCTTCAGCTTCGCCACTTCGCCAGCTCCTCGTTCAAGCGGTCGCCCATGTTGTTCATCTCCCAGGCGAGCCCCCCGGCGAAGTCGCAAAGCTCTTCCACCTTCTCGGGGAGAGAGGACTTCCGCCGGGACGCGGAGATGGTGGTGAGGTAGCCTTGCAGGAACCGGATTTCGGAGAGGGCGGCCACCATATCCCAGCGGGTTTCCGGCGGCGGATAGGTGTCCGCCGGCAGGCGGGGCGATTCGAGCACTTGATCGTAGAGGAGCTGTGCGGTCGCCCGGAGCGCCGCCACGTCCTCCGGGTTGAAGTAGCGCAGGAAGGTGAAGCGGAAGCCCTCCCAGCTCTCCCAATCCCCCGAGACGGTGTTGGACGGCGGTTCCGGAGGGAGCAATTGCGGCATGGGCCGGCGGGGCGGCTTCGGCGGTGGGGCCGGCGCGTTGGGCGGGGCGAACAGGAACGGCGGCGGGGTGGGCGGGGTAGAATCGTGCAGCTCTGGCATGGGACTAGCCTCCTGTGCTGGGGTCAGGTCCCGGTGCGAGGCTCAAGCTCGCCCGGGGCCGTCTGCTGTAGAATGAGGGAAACGCTTCCCCCTTCGCGGGTAAGCTACCGCAGATTCAAGGACTTACGGCGGATTTTTCCCAGGCCCACAACTATCCCCCACTACCCCAACTCGGGAGAGCCTCTCCCCCACTGGGGAAAGCCCTTCCCCTCCTTGGAATTCGCCCCACCGAGAGAGGGCAGCCTCTCCGTCGCGCCGCAGGCACTTTTTGCGGACTCGTAACCTATTGCAAGGTGGCGACTTACAAGGAAGTTGTAAGATGAGACCGGTTTTTTCCGTTCTTTATACGGTATGGGCAGAAAACTTCGCTTCATACCCGACCCTCCCACCCTCGTCTCCATCACCTGCCGAACCGTCCAGGGGCGCTTCCTGTTCAGGCCCGACCCCGCGTTCAACGATTGCTTCCTCGGCATCCTTGGACGCACGCAGCGCCGGCACGAGCTGACCCTCAATGCTGTCTCGGTGCTCTCGTCGCACTTTCATATCCTTGCCGTGGCCGAGGACGCCCGGCAGATCGCCGACTTCATGCGCGATCTCCAGTCAAAGCTCGCCCGGGAGACCAACCGCCTCACCGGCTGGAAGGGTCCCGTCTTCGAGCGCCGTTACGAGATGACCGTCGTCACCAAGGAAGACCGGGCGCAGATCGAGCGGCTGGCGTACGTGCTCAGCCAATCCGTGAAGGAGGGGCTTGTCGAACGGGTCCGCCAGTGGCCCGGGGTGCATTCGGCGGCGGCGCTGATCGACGGCACGCCCCTCAAGGGCCACTGGCTCGACCGCACCCAGGAATTCGCCGCCCGCAATCGGCGGAAGGACACCACCCCGCTCCAATTTGCCGCCGAGGAGCTTGTCGTTCTCTCGCCAATCCCCTGCTGGGCGAACCTTGAGCCCGAGGTCTATCGGGCACGCGTCGCGGCCATGGTCGAGACCCTCGAGACCGAGGCTGCTCTCGCCAGGAGCCTCAAGGGCTTGCCCGTGCTCGGCGTGGAGGCGATCCTGGCGAAAGATCCACTCCACCGTCCCACCTCGCTCGCCCACTCGCCGGCGCCACTCGTCCACGCGGCGACCAAGGCCGTTCGCAAGGCGTTCTACGACGCCTACGCCTGGTTCGTGGCCGCATTCCGGGAGGCGGCCGAAAAACTGCGCCTGGACGACCGTAACGCTCCATTTCCCAGCGGCAGCTTCCCGCCTGCCCTGCCCTTCGTGGCGGGATAGGTTCCTCGGCACTGCTCTTTGACAGCCGCACCGCCCGCCGGAGGGCCATAACGCTGGAGCTTTCAGCTCGCAAGGGGGGAAGGTGTGCCTTGACCTGGGGTGATATACCCTGAACGGCCCTTCGGGGCTCACAAGACGATCAGAGTCGGCCTCAGCCGCTGCCTCGCTCAGCGGAGTCTGTACGACCCGTTTCTGCGCTTCAAATGACCCTGGCACCTTTTCCTGCACCTTTTCCTGGAAGGCCAGCCTGAACCCACCGCCGCCCACCAACAACACCAGGGAACCCAGCCGACATCGCCGACCTCTAAGGTATCCGCAAGATAAGCCTACTAAGATGAGCTAGAATGAAGTGGCATGTCCAAGCCCCAACTTGCAGCTACAGAGGGAAAAGACCAACTGGTGCTCTCCAGCCCGACCGTTCCCCCCGAGGGGACAGCCCCTCCGGATACCGCCCAGGGAGGATCGCGGATTCTTGCCTTCTTGCGCAACAATCCCAAGGAGTCCATCGCTCTGCTTGGACCCGGCCTTGTAGGAGGTCTGGGCCTCCTCGGCTTTGCGACCCTCCGGGCGAGGGAGCGCCTGATTGGAATCCGGTCCCTGTCCTATCCGCCGCAATACCTTCTCCTCACCGGGCTCGACTCCGTAGGATCCCTGCTCTGGCAGGGTCTAGCCACCTTCGTGGCGCCACATCCGGCGCTCGGCTTGAGTGCCTTGGCCCTCCTCGCGCTCTCAATCGGGCTTCTGACCGTATCTCGCGTCGGGACCGCCCGTCCGGCGGTGGGCTTGGCGGCCCTCACCGTCTCCACGGCACTGCTAGCCGCATGCGGCTGGCTCTACGCGGCCGCGATCCACTCCGGGCTCGATCCGCCACCGCTGGGGCAGGGCCTCGAGTGTGCGGGCTCGTTCACCGGCAGTCCCGATCGGCTCGTGGCCTTTGAGACCTGCTCCTGGCTGATGAACGACACGCCGGCCAATGAAGGACGGCGGCGTGGGCTTGGAGGTCTCCTCGGATGGCTGGTTTTTGCCGCGCTCGCTGGCGCCTGGGCGGGAATGCGTGCCGTCCGGCCCGGCCGCCCAGACAGGCCGCGGTGGCGACGGGGGCTCGCAGCCCTCCACGGCCTGCTGGCGCTTTTCTTCCTGAGCCTGCTGCCCGCCGCGCACGCTATCAGCGAGTGGGGAATGAGCTATCCGGAGGTCGAGTTGCGCGACAAGCCGATCTGCGATCCAGTCCTTGCTCGGGCGATCTCACAACGGGTCTGCTGTGCCTCGAATGTTGCGGCAGGAGCTCAGGGAGTGGCGCTCTTCCTCTGGGGGAGTGGCTGCCCGGGGGGAACCCCCGGCTTTCTCGCTCCAGATGAAGTGAAGGCGATCGGCCCAGGGTGTTTGATCGAGCACACGAAGACGCGGCCGATCAAGAGCCGCTGCCTATAATCCAACCTCTCGAGCCATCCGAGAAGGCAGACATGACCCGCGCAAGATTCTCAATCGGTTTGTCGGTATCGCTTGTCCTGCTCATTGTCGCCGCTCAGGGGCAGCCCAGTGCACAGCCCTTCTATCCGGGGCCTCCGGAATGGATCGAGGTGGACCCCAACGCCATCCAGAAGCCCACCGAGCCGATGCTGGTCGAGGTTGGGGGCATCCCGCAAGGTCAGACGGTTCTGCTCCGCATCCTCCAGGACTGTCACGGCCGCCACCAGCCTGATCTCCAGGGCGAGGCCCACTGCAAGAGCCCTCTTTACTGGCGGGAAAGCGCCGCGGCCAACGAAAGAAACCTGGTCAGGGATCGGCTGGACTTAGAGGCCATCGAGAAAGGTGGGGTCTCCCTACCCCGCAACCGCGCTCTCTGGCTCCTGGCCTCACGCTCAGGCTCCCGCCCGGGCGTGGGGGCCCAGGCTCTCTTCGGGATCGTCGACAATCCCTGCACGCTCTGGACGGGCCTCCTCGACAGCTTCCACCTCGCCCCGTGCACTCCGGCCACCGTCCACCCCTTGCGTCGCCATCGCGGCCCGGTGGCGCTCGCTGGCAAGGTGTTCGAGGTGCGCCGCGTGCTTCCTGCCGGGAACGACCGCGTCGCTCCAGTATTCGGCACCCGAGGCGCCACCGGTGTGACCTGGCAGGACCGCGAGACCCTCCTGGTCACCATCGCCCCGGCAGCGAGCACTGCCCCCGGGAACAAGCCCGCACAGTCGGCTCTGCTCCGCCTGTCGCTTCGCGGCGGTAAGCCGGCGACTCTTTGGACCTCGTCCGGCTCTAATGGTCTACTGCCCGCGGCACCGCTGGCTCTCCCCGGTGAGCGCGTAGCCTTCGTCCGGCAAAGGCTCACGGGAGACGCGAAGGCCGGCGGAGCCCCTGCCTCCATACTAAGCGTCTGGAAGAAGGGCAAAGTCGACTCGCACCAAGATATCCCCCTGCCCTTCCGTGTGCATCAACTGCTCAAGAGCTCGGCGGACGGCCAATCGATCCTCGCCCTGACGCTCGGAGCCAGCGACAACCGGCCCAGCTTCGTAAAGATCGACCTCGCCAAGCATGCGGTACTGAACCTTGGATTCGATGATTCGCTCTATCAGGCCGCCCTGCACTCGCCGAGGGACGATACTTCCGTCATCTCCCTGGAAGACAACTATGGTCATCTGGGCTGGGACCTCATCCTCGTCAATGGCAAGGGGGAGTGGCTGCGCGACCTCCAGGTCCGGCCGGAGGACGACCTGCTTCCCTCCTGGAGACCGGACGGCAGTGAGATTGCCTATCTGGCCGAGGTCGGAAGAGCAGGTCGTTGAAATGGCACTGCGACGGCGGACTGACAAGTTCGACATGTGAACCGAGAGGAATTATGAAGCTTCTCTGGCGAATCCTCATCATCATCATCCTTAGCCTGCCTCTCGCAGCTCAGGCGCAGACTACATCACCGCCTGTAAATGCCGGAGCTCACTCGTCGAGCGCCGAAACGGCGGCTGAAGAGAAGCAGCTGGTCGAGTTGCTCTCTCAACACCTCTCAGGTGATGTCTTAGCTCGATTGGAGTCTCTCTTGCGAGAACTTCCTCGCCGTTGGGAAAACTTTCCAGCACCCAGGGTAGAGGCCTCGGGGCGAACACCGGCAGAGGTTCTCTCCGCCTCGAATGAAGATGAGAAACGCTTGGCGAGAGAGCGGTTCCTAAGGCTCGCTCTGAGCATGCCTTCGGATCGTAGAGCCGTTATCGAAAAGGAGCTCGCGAGCCGGCCGGCTTCGGAGCTCGACCTGTGGATGCCCAGTCTTCTCTATCGGCAAATACATTTGACAAGCCGGGACGGCTCGGCGCTGCTGGTGGAGGCATGGCTCACTTGGGCCGAGATCCTCGGACGTAGAGACGTTCTGCTCGAGGCGGCAGGTCTTGGAGTCAGCCTGATATATTCATATGATTTAAAAAAGGCGATAGAATTAGCATCGCTCTGGGCGGATCTTTCCCCAGTGCAACATGAAGCACATGGCCGAGCGCAGCTCCTATTTTGGTACGCCAATTCTCTCGTCAACCACGGCGACAGCGAGAAGGCGCTAGCAGTCTTTCGCCGCGCCCGCAGACTCTTCGAGCAGGCGGGGGACCGGCGAGCCCAAGGAAACACCTACAATGGAGAGGCAAGCGCCCTGCTTCAATTAGGCCATCATGACGAATCTCTGGCTGCCTTACGCAGCGCCCGCAGCCTTTACGAGCAGGTGAAGGATGATCTAGGTCAAGGGAATACCTACTTAAGTGAGGCGGATCTCCAGCTTCGAAGGGGCGAAAACGAGAAATCCCTGGCGGCCTACCGCAAAGCCCGCAGCTTTTACGAACAGAGGGGAGATATCCGTGGTCAGGCCAACACGCTGAGAGGTGAGGGGGATGCCTTATGTCTCTTGGGCGACAGCGAGAAATCTCTGGCGGCCTACCATAGAGCCCACGGCCTTTACGAGCAGGTGAATGACCCCCTAGGCCAGGGAAACACGTACAGAGGTGAGGGAGATGTCCTCTATCTTTTGGGCGACAGCGAGAAATCCCTAGCGGCCTACCGCAACGCCGGCAAACTCTTCGAGTTGGTGGGGGACCGTCTCGGTCAGGCGAATGCCTATAAAGGTGAAGGAGACATTCTATATATCTTAGGCGACAACAAGCAATCCTTAGCGACGTACCGCTCCGCACGCACGCTTTTTGAGCAGGTGGGGGAGCGCCTCGGTCAAGGAAATACTTACAGAGGTGAGGCGGCTGTCCTGTTTCGGTTGGGCGACAACGAGATGGCCCTGGCGGCCTACCGTAGCGCCCGCAACCTTTTTGAGCAAGTGGAGGACCGCATCGGTCAGGGTAACACATTCTTGGGAGAGGCGGAGGTATTGCTTCAGCTGGGCAACAATGAGAAGTCATTGGCGGCTTATCGCAGTGCCCGCCAACTTTTTGAGCAGGTACATCAACCTCAAGGCCAGGGATACACCTACTTTGGTGAGGCGGACGTCCTGTTTTTATTGGGCGACAACAAAGGTTCGCTGGCAGCGAACCGCACTTCTCGCGAGCTCTTCGAGCGAGTGAGAGACCGCCTTGGTCAGGCAAACACATACTTGCATGAGGCGGACGTGCTGTTTTTCTTGAGCGACAACGAGAAATCTCTCACAGCTTACCGCACCGCCCGCACACTTTTTGAGCAGGTGGGCGACCCGCTCGGTCAGGGCAGAACGGAGCTGGGCGAGGCGAGGATTCTACTTCGCCGAGGCGAGAGAGCCAAATCTGTCGACCTCGCATCCCAAGCGATCGAGCACTTCAGGAGGGGAGGCTCCATTTCCGACGAGAGATCAGCTTGGCTGATCAAAGCTCAGGCGGAGACCGTAGATCACCCCGAATTGGCGGCCACCTCGGCCGACAAAGCTATCCGCCTGCACGAGCGCTGGCGGGCCACTCTGGTCACAGACGGTCACCGGGTATTAGAGGACGAGGCCATCTCCGTTGCCTACGATGTCCTGGTCCCAGTCAGGATCGGCCAGCAACGCGTCTCCGAGGCTCTCAGTCTTGCCGAGGAAGCGCGCTCCCATGTCCTTCTCGATCTCCTGGCGCCACATCCACTGCGGCAAGGGGAAGGGTCCGCCATCGACCTCCGAGCCAAGCGCCAGCACCTCGAAAAGGAGCTTGCCGGAGTCGAAATACAGATCGAGCATGCTTCAGACGCCCGCCAGCTCGAGGACCTTCACGATGAGCGCCGACGCCTCGACCGCGAGCTAGACTGGAACAACTATCAAACGATTGTTGCAGAAAAGGACACCTTACCTCAGGGGCAGCCGGTGGATGCCGCGGCCATCCAGGCCCTCTCTGCAGAGACCGGTCCGATCCTGCTCTACTATTCGGCCGAGCGGGAACTGATCGGGTTCCTCATTCTGCCTGGAGCGGCCGAGATTTTCACCGCCCGGATCGACATCTCGCGGGACCACCTTAATGAACAAGTACGCGGCCTCGCCCACGACGCGGCAAATACCGTCTATGCGAGCCGCGCGCAGACCCGGGCGCGCGAACTCTGGGATCTTCTGATCGCGCCCTTCGCACCACATCTTCCCGCCGGAGGGCCGCTCGTGTTGATCCCGCATGGACCTCTTCATGAGCTCCCGTTTGAGGCGCTCCTCGATTCGAAGGGATCTCCTCTCTTCCAACGCTGGGATGTGAGTGTCGCACCGTCGGTCTCCACCCTGTCTCTGGCACGACGTCGTCACACCGAAGCGCAGCGGCAGGACTCGTTTCTGGCCTTCGCGTCGGGACGCGGGCTGGATCTGCCTGTAGACGAGGTCACCGCGATCTCCGGCTTCTTCGGATCCAACCAAGCCACCTTTCCACCCGATGAAGCTCGCTTCGAGGACTATGAGCGCTTGGTGCCCAAGGCCCGCCATCTCCTGATCGCTACTAACGGCTCTTATGATCCGGACAGCCGGCGCGATACCTATCTGGAGATCGAGCCCACCAGAGACGTGCACGACAGCCGGCTGAGTGCTGCGGAAATCGCCGCCATGCCGCTCGTGGCAGAGCTCGTGACCCTCGCCGCCTGCGATACGGCACGGAGCGAGACGTCTCTGAGCGACGAGCGTCTCGACCTAACACGCGCGTTCCTTATCGCCGGAGCCGCCTCAGTGCTCGCGGCGCGCTGGAAGGTCCCGGAAAACCGGGCGACCAGCCAGTTCCTCCTGGATTTCTACCGCGCCTACCGGCAGGGCGGCCCGGACAACCACGGACAGCGCAAGGACCGCGCGCTCACAGAGGCCCGCCGCCTCTCCCGAGACCACGGCGACCCAGCCCAGCTCTGGGCGGCCTGGGTTTTGGTCGGCGATCCCCGGTAAGCTGTGCGACCCGCACGCGCCGAAGCATGAACCATGCGGTCTTCTGGGTAACGCCCAGATCATGGTGCGCGTGGCGCTGGAGCCTGGACGGCAGCATCCAACGATTTATCAGGCCGGCGGTTGGTTCTATCTCGGCGTCACGCTGCCTGTTTGGCAAGCTTCGCCCACGCAAAAAACGACGCTAGCCTAGCGAGTCGGTGGGACGCCAGCGCTCTCAGAGGTTCTCTTGGCGCCGCTTTCGCGATCTGGTAGAGCTTGCCCGTTTTCAGGACCGGATCGGATCTCCTGCAAGGCAGCGCAGACAAAGCAGAGCGCCTGAGTCTCTTCGCGTCGGTCGTACTCGACATCTTCCGGGCCCCCGTCCATCAGCCGCCCAGAAGTGCCCGACTCCTCACCAGCCGTGCCCGCCACCTCACCGGCCCTGACTGGCGTCTGCTCTGACGCCTCCGGCGTTTCACGGGACGCGCACAAGGGCTTGCTGGGCCCGTCCGATCCCTCGGCCGACGTGTCTGGTCGTTCACTGGACCCGTCCGATCTCTCGCCGGACATGCCCGGCCTTTCACCGGACGTGCCCGGCCTCTTCCCCCCTGTCCGACGGATGATAGGACGCAGGGAAAGTCTCTTTCCCCGTGTTTGACGAGTCATCGGACACGCCCGTTGCTTCGTCGAATGCGGGGAAAGTGACTTTCCCCCGGTCCCGCCAGACATCGGTCATGTCCTCCGTAACGCCGGACGCGGGGAAAGAGGCTTTCCCTGTGTCTCGTGACTCGTCGGGCGTTTCCTGGGACTCGTCAAATGGAGGGAAAGTGACTTTCCCTATGCCCGGTGAGACGTCGGACCGGGGGAAAGCGTCTTTCCCTGCGCCCTATGACTCGCCGGACGGCTCCGATCAGTCGCCCGCCATGCCCTGGACGACGTGCTCCATGACCTTTCACTTGTTGGACTTACGACGCCGCGCGCCGGCGCCTCCGGCGCAGGAAGACGAGGGTGTAGACCGTCACGTTGAGGAGCACCACGAAGACTCCCAGACCAATCTGCATGCCCTGGGTCAGGCCGTTGGGATAGAGGACGCGCGTGATGTGGTACTCGATGAAGCCGTTCTTATAGCCGGCCAAACCTCTCAGGTGGCGCAGGTGGTTCTCCAGGGTCGTGAGGGGGCAGACGGTCTGCGTCCACTCCACGATCGCTCCCCAGATCGCCGCGGGGAGATGGACCCAGATCATCCGCGGCCAGCGCAGGACGAAGAGACCTCCCAGGCAGACGAAGAAGACGAAGCCGAGGTGGAAGGCGACGAGCAGGTCCGTGAGGACTCGGTAGGTCACGCGGCCCGCAGCTCCTCGCGCCGCACGGTGAGGTCCTCGACGCGGTCGCGGTCGACCTCGACGCCGATGCCGGGGCGGTCGGTGGGGACTTTCATCCAGCCGTCCCCGTCCATGGTCCACTCGGGGGTGACGATGTCCTGCTCCCAGTAGCGCTCGCTGGGCGAGAGGTCGCCCGGCAGGGTGAAGTTCCTCAGCGACGCCAGGGCCACGTTGTGGCCGCGGCCGACGCCGCTCTCCAGCATGCCGCCGCACCAGACGGGGATGCCGTGGCCCGCGCAGAGGTCGTGGATCGCCTTCGAGGAGGTGAAGCCCCCGACCCGGCCGGGCTTGATGTTGACGATGCGACCGGCGCCGAGGTGGATCATGTCCTCCACTCGCTCGACACTGGTGATGGACTCGTCGAGGCAGATCGGGGTCTTCAGCAGGTTCTGGAGATGGGCGTGGCGCAGCAGATCGTCCCAGGCCAGGGGCTGCTCGATCATCATCAGACCGAGCTTGTCCAGGGCCTGCAGGCCTGCGACGTCCTCCTGACCGTAGGCGTTGTTGGCGTCGGCCATGAGGGGCGCGTCCGGTCCCAGCGCCTCGCGCACGGCGCGCACGTACTCGAGGTCCGTCCCTGGTTTGATCTTGATTTTTACTTTGCGGTAGCCGCGCTCCAGGGCCGCGCGCGCCTTCTCCACCAGGGCGGCGGGACTGTCCTGAATGCCCAGGGAGATGCCGACGCGGATGCTGGAGCGGGTGCCGCCGAGCTTGGCGGAGAGGGAGACGCCCTCGGTGCGCGCCGCCAGCTCCCAGGCGCCCATCTCCACCGCGCCCTTGGCCATGTGATGCCCCCGGAAGTTGTGCTCCAGGACGGCATGGACCTCTTCCGGCCCGCCGAAGGAGCGGCCGAGGACGCGCGGCGCCACCCACTCGCGGATGGCGTACCAGCAGGTGTCGATCGTCTCCGGGCCGTAGTTGGGGTACTCCGCGGCCACGCACTCGCTCCAGGCCACGACGCCGTCGGCGCTCGTCAGCTCAAGGAGGAAGATGCGGCGCCCGCTCTGGGTGCCCGACGAGATCTGGAACGGCTCCTTCAGGGCGAGTGCGATCTCGCGCAGGGTGATGGATTCGATGCGCAGCATTCGGATCTCCCGGGATTCTTCGAATTATTGGGATGGGGATTCCAGCCCGTAGTAGCAGCGTCCCGCCGCACGATCGCGGTAGAACGCATCGACGCACAGGCCTCGGGCGAGATAGGTCTCGAAGGCGTGCCGCGTGGATTCACGCCAGCCCATGGCCGCCTCCGGCTGCTCGACTTTCAAGACCTGGATGTTCTCCGGGATCTCGACTCTCACCCGGGACGCTTCGGGCAGCTCCCCGATCACCCCGTCCGGATTGACGACGGGCGCGTCGCGGAAGGGCTCCGCGGAGCCGGCGCGCTTGTCGCGCAGGGCCAACGCCACGCGCTCGCTCGCGATGCGCCAGGAGACGATGAAGCGGTCGGAGCCGATTCCCTCGGCCAGATCGCTGCCCATCTCCCCGGCGTACATGTCCTCCACATACTCGGCGACGCCGACGCCCAGGTGGTTGAAGTTGAGATGGGCGTTGCGCGACTCCAGGGGGTCGTAGGTCCACTGGACCTCCTCGACCCCCAGGGGCAGGAGGCACTCGCGCTGGTAGAGCTTGAGACGGGTGCCGACCCCGAGGTCGCGGCCGGCGGGAGTGACGGCGAGCATGTGCGACCAGTGGAAGGGTGGGGCGTCCCGGTCACCGCGGACGCCGGTGAGGCCGTAGACGTACCCAAGCATGTGGCCGTCGCCGGTGAAGGCGCCGGCCACGATCCCCCCGGTCTTCTGGGTGATCTTCAGGATCGACAGGGGAACGACGTCCGAGAAGTCGCGTCCCCAGGTCTGGCGCTGGATCTCGATGCAGGCGTGGAAGTCCGCCACGGAGGTCAGCGGCCGGAAGGTGAGGCCGTCGGGGTCGGTGCGGTCGGGGAAGGTGGTGGTGATGGACATGGCGCGGGTCGGATTTTGTCATAGCCCGGTGCGGTATCGTTGCCCCATGACCACGGGCATCGATTTCAGGCGCTACCGGAAGGTGCGGCGATTCGTGACCCGGGTGTTCATCCACGTCGTGTGGTGGGACGTGGTGCTCAACGTTCCGGGCTTGAGGCGATTCCGGCGGCCGGCGCTGGCGCGCTACCAGGAAATCGCGCGGCGCTACCGGAACCTGGCGGGCGAGATGGGCGGGGTGCTGATCAAGATCGGCCAGTTCCTCTCCACCCGGGTTGATCTGCTGCCGACGGCCGTCACCCGCGAGCTGGCCGGCTTGCAGGACGAAGTGCCGCCGGAGAGCTTCGCGGCTATCGTCGGTCAGATCGAGGCGGACTTCGGACGGCCGGTGGGCGAGGTCTTCTCCTGGATCTCTCCCGACGCGGTGGGCGCCGCCTCCCTGGCCCAGGTCCACGCCGCCCGGCTTCCCGGCGGCGAGCCGGTGGTGGTGAAGGTGCTGCGGCCCGGCATCGACGTGCTGGTGGAGACGGACCTCGCGGCGGCCCGGCTCGCGTTGCGGCTGCTCAAGTTCTGGGGACGGGTACGGAAGCGTGTCGATCTCGGCCGCGTGGGCGAGGAAATCACGGAGACCACCCGCTGCGAGCTGGATCTCGCGGCCGAGGGGCGCAACGCCGAACGCTTCGCCGAGAACTTCGCCAAGGACAGTCGCGTCCGCATCCCCAAGGTCTTCTGGGCGCAGAGCGCCCGCCGCACGCTGACGCTCGAGAACGTCGGCTATCTGAAGATCGGCGACGTCGCGGGCCTCGAGGCGGCGGGCATCCGCCGCACGGAGGTGGCGCGCGATCTCTACCGCATCTACATGCAGCAGATCTTCGTGCACCACTTCGTGCACTCCGATCCGCATCCGGGGAACCTCTTCGTCTGCCCGCTGCCGGTGGAGGGCGAGGCGCCTTTCGCACCCGGCGATGCGGTGCCGGCTCCCCCCGGCGGGGGGGCACGGCCGTTCCAGATCGTCTTCGTGGACTTCGGCATGACGGCGATCATCCCGGAGCGGCTGCGGGCGGCGCTGCGGGAATACGTCATCGCCCTGGCGACGAAGGACGCGGGGAGGCTGGTGCAGTCATACGTCGCGGCCGGCGTGCTGCTGCCCGGCGCGGATCTGCGGCGCCTGGTGGAGGTGCACGAGGAGCTGTTCACCCGTTTCTGGGGCGTCAGCGTCGGCAGCCTCACGGGCGTGGCCCTCTCGCAGGCGACCTACTTCGTGAGCCAGTACCGCGACCTCATCTACGCCCTGCCGTTCCAGGTGCCGGTCGACCTCCTGTTCACAGGCCGGGCCGTGGGGCTGCTGGCGGGCATTGCCACGTCCCTCGATCCGGAGCTCGATCTGTGGGCGGAGACCATCCCCTTCGGCGAGCGCCTCGCCGCCGAGGAGCTGAAACGCGACTGGCGGGGGCTCATCCGCGGCGGGTTGCTCCAGCTCCAGGTGCTCCTCGGCCTGCCGCGGCGGCTGGAGAGCTTCCTGAACCAGGCCGAACGGGGGACGCTGACGATCGAGACGTCGCTCGCGCCCGAGGCACGGAAGATGGTCCAACGTTTGGAGCGGTCGGTGCGCCAGATGACCTGGATGATGGTCTCGGGAGGTCTGCTCGTCTCCGGCGCCGTGCTGCATGCAGCGGGAGACGGGACCGGACGGTTCCTGATGGCCGCCGCGGCGGTGACGTTTTTGTGGGGGTTGCTGTCGAAGAGGTAGGCGTTGAGGCGGCCGTGGCAGCGCCACGGCCGCCGCGGAATCAGCAGGTGGTGTGAGGCGGCATCGTGCCGCAGTTCGTGATGCAGGTGTTGAAGATCCGCCCGCAGAACCGGCAAGACGGGAGACCGCAGTTGTCGAGGCAGGTGTCCTCATTGGCCTGGCATGTATCCGCGCAAGTGCACCAGGAATTGGCCGTTGTGCACGTGGTCACCACGCCGTCGCAGGTGATGGAGACGCCGGCCACACTGCTACAGGTGGTAGCGGTGCAGCTCAAGAAAGCGTTCGAGCACGCCGAGTTGCACATCGCGGAGGCCTCCGCCGACGGCATCAATCCCGGCACTGCAGCCAGCGTGAATACGGCTAAAAGACCGATCAGGATCAGAAGCTTTCGCATACTTTTCCTCCTTTAGTAGGTCGGCAGACAGTACATAAGTATACACCCATCCTTCTGCGAGCCGGGCCGGGCATTGGAGAGGGCATCTCAATACCGTAGAATCTACGTCCCCATGAGAGAAGAAGACATTGAGGAGCTCGAGATCCCCCCGGACGACGCCACGTCGTTCCTGGACCGGCTGGACTCGGACCTGGACGATCTGGGCGCCGGAGACCTTCCGCCGACCGGCCCGCCGCTGAGCCGGAAGGAGATCGACGATCTGGTCGACCGGGTGCTCGATGAAGAGGTGGCTCGGCTGAAGGGGCAGGGGGCGAAGTAGGGGGAGTAGGGGAGACCCTCCCGAAGACCCAATCGCCAGCCTCCCTACTGTAGAGACGCCCCGTTTCCGGGGGAACCCCGGATGGGGGCGTCTCCGAGGCGGGGAGAACACTGGCTCCTCTCGAAGACTGTCCGCGGGCACAGGATCCCTGGATTTGCCCAGGTGCCGCCGGGACGATCCCTTCCGGTTTGAACCGTTGCCTCCGCCTCGGAGACGCCCCCACCGGGGGTTCCCCCCGCCACGGGGCGTCTCTACATTATTAGGAGGCCGGCTACTGTCGAGGAAACGGTGATGACACCCCTGTACCCGGCGGCGGGTTTCAACGCCGCGACAGTAGCGCCACGGGGAACCTCGCCAGAAGATCCGCCACGAGTCGGCGTCCTCCCTCCACAGCCTCCCCCGTCAGATTGTTACGCCAGCGACCCGGGGGGAGATCCACGGCCGTGTCCTTCCAATCCCCGCCGAGACGGACCACCAGGCGCGGGATCACGACCGCGACTTCTCCACCGCGCGAGAAGCCCACGGCGTGCCAGCAACGGCCGCCCTCGATCGGGAGCGGCTCGTAACTGCTTTCGGGACCGAACGCCTGGGGATGACGCCGGCGCAGTTGGAGACCCTGACAGGTGACCCAGAGCTTGGGCAGGCCGTCGTCCATCCGCTTCAGAATCTCCTCAGGGGTCAGCCCCGCCTTCAGCTCGGCGAGCAGGCGCTTCCGGTGCTCGTAGTCCACCGGGCGGCGGTTGTCCGGATCGACGAGGGAGAGATCCCAGAGCTCCGTCCCCTGGTAGAAGTCGGGAATCCCGGGCGCCGTGAGCTTGAGGAGCGTCTGGGCCAGGGAGTGGATACGGGCAGGCTCGATCAAGGGAGCCACGAAGGCTTCGAGCTCGATGACGAATTCGGGATCGGCCAGGAGGGCCTCGGTGAACGCCTTCACGGCCTGCTCGTAGTCGGGCTCTGGCCGAGTCCACGAGGTGTGGGCCTTCGCCTCGCGGATGGCCTTCTCCATGTACGTAGTCAGACGCTCGGCGGAGATCGGCCAGGCGCCTACTAGAGTTTGGTAGAGGAGATACTCGGCGTTGCGGTCGGGTCCGGCCGAGTTGCGGTGCCGGGCGTTGCGCTCGAACCAGCGGCGCACGGTTTCGGCCCACGCCTCGGGCACTTCGGAGAGCAGGCTGATGCGCAGGCGCACGTCCTCGCTGCGCTTGGTGTCGTGGGTGGAGGTGGCGAGCATGGAGCGCGGCCAGCGGCGCTGGGTGGCGAGGCACTCCTGGTGGAAGCACTCGGGGGAGACGCCGAAATCGCCGGGGCTGCCTCCCACCTCGTTGAGGGAGATCAGACGGTGGAAGTTGTAGAACGCCGTGTCCTCCACACCCTTGGCCATGGTGGGCGAGGTGAGCTGCTGGAAGCGCATCACCAGCTCGCTCTCCGGCTCGCCGCGAATTTCGAGGACGAGGATGGCGCGGAAGAAGTCCAGCAGCTCGGGATCGAGGTCCGGCCGGTGCGCCTTGGCCACGGCGATGGCCGTGTCGACGTGCCGGTGGTCCTCCTCGCTGATCTTCCCGGCCTCCGCCTGAACGTAGGTTCGGTAGACCGGGAAGCAGGCCGCCACCTCGGCGAGGGCCTGGCGCAGCTCGAAACGGGTGTAGTCGCGGTGCCGGCGGTGGCGCTCGCAAACCTGGAGGAAGACCTCGGCCAACCGGTTGACGTCGCTCGCCAGCATCTCCGCGAGCACCAGGAGCTTCTTCTCCCGAACCAGCTCGGGCCACTCGGCGCCTTCCCCCGTCACCTCGCGCACAAGGTCGGTGAGCGGCTCCTTACCCGAAGGATCGACGAACAGGCCTCCCACGCGGTTCAAGAAGTCGTAACCCGTCGTGCCGTCGACCGGCCAGTCTGCCGGGAGGATCTCCCCGGGCTCGAGGATCTTCTCGACGCCGATCCAGGCTTCAGGCGCCGCCTCCCGCAGCCGCTCGAAATACTGCCTGGGATCTCGCAGGCCGTCGGGATGGTCGACGCGCACGCCGTCGATTGTGCCGTCCTTCAGAAACCGGAGAATCAGCTCGTGGGTGTTGGCGAAGACGCGCTCGTCCTCCATGCGCAGCCCCACGAGGGTGTGAACGTCGAAGAAGCGGCGGTAATCCAGCTCGCGGCCGGCAGTGCGCCAGAAGGCCGGGCGGTAGTTCTGGCGCTGAAGCAGGTCGTCGAGCCGGTCCGGATCGGCGTTGATCGCCGCCACGACCGCGTCCACCTCGCCGGCGGGGAGGGCGTCGAGCGCGCTTGAAGCCACCGGCATGCGGTGTTCGTTATAGTGGATTTCGAGCTTGCCGGCTTCGCGGACCAGCTTCAGCTCCCCCGCTTCCAGAACCCGCCCGTAGTGGTCGCCCAGGATGGGCAGCAGGATGGTGTTGCGCAGGCGGGCCTGGGGCGGGTTCCAATCGACGTCGAAGTAGGCGGCGAAGCGGGAGGACGGGCCGTTCTCCAGCACGTCCCACCACCAGACGTTCCTCCGCTCGGTGATCGCCATGTGATTGGGCACGATGTCGAGAATCTGCCCAAGCCCCCCCTCCCCCAGCCGCCGGCAGAGGCGGGCATGGCCTTCTTCCCCCCCAGCTCCTCGTTGACGCGGGTGGGATCGACGACGTCGTACCCATGGGTACTCCCCCGGGCCGCCTGAAGATAGGGAGAGCTGTAGAGATGGCTGACGCCGAGATCGGCAAAGTAGTCCGCCAAGGCCGCGGCCTCGTCGAAGCCAAAACCAGGACGGAGCTGGACGCGATAGGTGGCGAGGAGCACACCCGAAGAATCTGCAAAGGGCGGACCACAACGCCCAATCGGTCAATTCCTGCGGGCGTACGTATCGGCGTCCCCCCAATGTAGAGACGCCCCGCGGGGTACCCCGTGGGGCGTCTCAAGGCGGCGAAGACGATCGGACGCCGAGGACGGCCCGCGGGCAGATCGTCATTCCAGGCGTCCGTCCTTCACGTGGACAACCTCCTGACGACACCCCGTCGGACGTTATCGTTTCAGATTGGACTTCCCTCCCCGCCTCGGAGACGCCCCGCGGGGTTCCCCACGGGGCGTCTCTACATTGGCTGGCGGCGTTTTCGCGGGAGCGGCGGGATTTGCCGATCGAGCTTCATCACTGCACCCGTACCCCCAACCGGCCGCTCAGCTCCCGGAACAGCTCCACCCACTCCCCCGCCTCGCCGTCTCCGGCCTCGGCCAACTCCTTCTGGAGCGGATAGATCCCCTGCCGGAGCTCATAGCAAGCATTCTGGGCGCGCCAGAGATCGACGTTGAAGGGCGGTTTGCGGGACAGGGCCACGGTGGAGATCATCCTGCGCAGGAGATCAGGGTTTTCCGGATCGTCCTCCAGGCGAATCGCCAGAGTTTCCAACGCCCCCGCCAAGGCGTAGGAGAGCCCTTGGGAGTCGAGGTCCACCCCCAGGGCCTCTCTCTGGGCGAGCAGGCTCCGCGCTTCCTCCAGATCGGCGGCGGGGTCTTCCAGCAGACGCTTGAGGTCCAGGCTCAGCACCAGCTCGGCGGCGGCGGCGAAGGCTTTGGGCAGCGGGTTGCCCAGGCTGCGCAGGAAGCGCATCAACGGCGCATGCTTTTCGAAGACCTCGTGGAACTCGCCTTCCACCTCGCCGAGCGTGGAGGCGAGGATGAGGTCGAGCACCCGGCGCTGGTCGTCGCGGAAAAGCGACTTCAGCGAGTAGGGGACGTGAATGAAGTAGCGGTCCAGTTGCCGGATGACGTCCGCCAGGTCACCCTGCTCGAACGCGGCGCCAGCCTCGGCGATGAGGCTCTGGTAGCCCTCCTCGCTTTCGAAAGGACGGACGCCCGCGTTCAAGTTGTGATCCCCGAAATGCAGGACACCGAAGACGAGGTCCGCGGTCTTGCCGGTCACCTCGGAGGCGATATGGACCTTGCCGATGGCGAGACGCGAGCGGCCCGCGCGGCCTGGGCGGCCGGGCGGCCCCGCGGGGAAGTTGCGGCCGTTCTCCCGCCGCACGGAGTAGCAGTAGACCCGCGCCCGCGGCGGAAAGTCCTCGAACAGCGAGGCGACGGCGAAGTGCGCGGCCACCCGGGGCAGGTCCACCATGGCCGGCCGGACGTGCCGCTCGTAGAGATCGCGGCCCGTACCTTTTCCTGCCACGTTGCTCTTCGCCTGCTCCAGAATCTTGAGAAACCTTTCCTCGACCGGCTCGAAGAGCTGCCCGGCCAGTTGCACCACCCGGCCGGCATAGCCCAGGATCTGCACCGTTTCGATGCCCGAAAGATCGTCGAAGAACCAGCCGCAGCTCGTGTACATGAGCATGGAGTGGCGCTGTATCTCCAGCAGGCGCAGGGCGCGGACGCGGTGCTCCCCCGCCGGGGGCTCGCCGCCGCCGGCACTCAGCAGAAAAGCGTCCACGCTCTCGGGCGAGCGGTCCAGGAGGACGTCTAGATAGGCATCCCTTGCCGCCCAGGGATCGGGGAAATACTCCCTGGCCGCCGCCTCGTAAAGCGGAGCGATCTCGTCGCGCAGCCAATCCAGCGCCTGGCGCAGAGGCTCCCGCCAGGCCTGGTTCCAGCCGGGCCGGCCGCCGGTACAGCAGCCGCAGTCCCGGCGCCAGCGATCGACGCCGTGGACGCAGCTCCAGGCGGTGTTCTCGGCGATCTCCACCTCCATCGCCGGCGGATGATTCGCAAGGTATTCACCGTAGTTGGTGAGCCGCGCGAGGCCTTCCGTCTCGATGTGATGCAGGGCGTAGGAAAGGCCCATCTCGCCGTAGCGGTGATGGTGGCCATAGGTCTCGCCGTCGGTCGCGATGTGGATCAGGCGGTCCTCGTCCGAGTCCTCGGGGACCGTCGCCAGCAGCCGGCCGGCGAAGCGCTCCCCGCTATTGAGCAGACCTTCGAAGGCCACGCCCCGGGAGACGCCGCCATCATAGAAGAAGACGGCGATACGCCGGCCCGAGGGGAGCACCACCTCATAGGGAACCGTGGTGTCGATGCGGCCGCCGCTCACGTCCTCCCACTCGGACTTCTTCGTCGCGAGGGGCCGGACGCGCCGCGCCTGGTGAGGCTCGAGGATGGTGAAAAGGATTCCCTCCTCCGCCATCAGATCCAGGGTCTCGAGATCGACGGCGGTCTCCGGCAGCCAGAAACCTTCCGCCTTGCGGCCGAAACGGCGCTTGAAGTCGGCGAGCCCCCAGCGGATTTGAGTCCGCTTGTCGCGCCGGTTGGCGAGGGGAAAAATAATGTGGTTGTAGCCTTGGGCGAGGGCCGAACCATGGCCGGAAAAAAGCTCGCGGCTTTCGGCGTCCGCCGCCAGGATGGACCGGTAGACCTCGGGTTTCTTCTCCTCCAGCCAGGCGAGGAGGGTGGGGCCGAAGTTGAAGCTGATCCGGGAGTAATTGTTGACGATCCGCTCGATGCGCCCTTCGCCGTCGAGGATGCGTGAAGCGGCATTGGGCGCGTAGCACTCCGCCGTGATGCGTTCGTTCCAATCGTGATACGGGTAGGCGGAGTCCTGAATTTCCACGGCTTCCAGCCAGGGGTTTTCCCGCGGCGGCTGATAGAAGTGGCCGTGGATGCAGAGAAAGCGTGGCATGGGGGTATCAGCGGACGAACACGGACGAACACAGACCGGCGAGGACTACCAGCCGGCCTCTTCCATTTCAATTCCCTCTTCGTCCTTGATGTCCTTGAGGTCCTTCTCTTCCGGTGCTTCCGGCGGCGCCTCCCGCTGCAGGAAAATCATTCCCAAGGGCGGCAGGGTCAGGCTCAGCGACTGCGCGCGGCCATGCGTGGGGATGGGCTCCGATTCGACGCAACCCAGGTTCCCAACGGCGCTGCCGCCGTACTCTTTGGCGTCGCTGTTGAGGACCTCGCGCCAACAGCCGGCAGCGGGGACGCCGATACGATAGTTGTAGTGCGGCACCGGCGTGAAGCTCAGGACCACGAGGATGGGCTCGCCCGGGCTCTTGCCCTTGCGCAGGTAGGAGATGACGCTGTTGTCGGCGTCCAGGCCGTCGATCCACTCGAAGCCGGAGGCGTCGCAGTCCAGCTCGTGCATGGCGGGTTCCCGGCTGTAGAGATGGTTGAGGTCCGCCAGCCAGCGCTCGACCCCGGCGTGGCCTTCATCCTCCAGCAGGTCCCAATCGAGGCTCCCGTCGTGGTTCCACTCCCGGAACTGCGCCAGCTCGCCGCCCATGAACAGGAGCTTCTTGCCCGGCTGCGACCACATGTAGCCGTAGAGCAGCCGCAGGCCCGCCAGCTTGCGCCAGAGATCGCCGGGCATTTTGTTGACCAGCGAGCCCTTGCCGTGCACCACCTCGTCGTGCGAGAGCGGCAGCAGGAAGTTCTCGTTGAAGGCGTAGACCATGCGGAAGGTGATCTCTTTGTGGTGATAGCGCCGGTAGACCGGATCCTCGGCGAAGTACGAGAGCGTGTCGTGCATCCAGCCCATGTCCCACTTGTAGTGGAAGCCCAGGCCCCCCACCCAGGTGGGGCGGGAGACGAGGGGCCAGGCGGTGGACTCCTCCGCGATCATCAAGGCGTCGGGAGCGGCCTTGCCGGCCTCGTCGTTCAGAGCACGCAGGAAGGCGATGGACTCCAGGTTCTCCCGCCCGCCGTGCTCGTTGGGAATCCACTCCCCTTCCTTGCGCGAGTAGTCGAGATAGAGCATGGAAGCGACCGCATCCACCCGCAGGCCGTCGGCGTGAAACTGCCGCAGCCAGAAGACGGCGCTGCTGATGAGGAAGCTGCGCACTTCGCCGCGGCCGTAGTTGAAGATGTAGCTCGCCCAGTCCGGATGGAAACCTTTTCGCGGATCGGCGTGCTCGTAGAGATGAGTGCCGTCGAAGAACGCCAGGCCGTGCTCGTCGCCCGGGAAGTGCGAGGGCACCCAGTCGAGGATGACGCCGATCCCCGCCTGATGCAGGGTGTCGATGAGGAACATGAGGTCCTGGGGCGTGCCGTAGCGGCTGCTGGCCGCGAAGAAGCCGAGCGATTGATAACCCCAGGAGCCGTAGAACGGGTGCTCCATGATCGGAAGCAGCTCGACGTGGGTGAAGCCCAGCTTCAACATGTGCTCGGCGAGGAGCGGCGCCGCCTCGCGATAGGTGAGCGAGCGGTTCCCCTCCTCCTCCACCCGTCGCCAGGAGCCCAGGTGGAGCTCGTAGATGGACATGGGCGCCGCGAGCGACTGCTTGTCCTGGCGCGTGGCCATCCAGTCCGCGTCCTGCCAGGTGTAGTCGAGATCCCAGACGATGGAGGCGCGCAGGGGCGGCTTTTCGGCGTAGAAGGCGAAGGGGTCGGCCTTGTCCACGTGATAGCCGTTGTAGCGGGAGATGATGTAGTACTTGTAGCGGCTCCCCGGCGCAACGCCCGGTATGAACGCCTCCCAGAGGCCGGAGGCTCCCCGGGGCTTCATCAGGTTCGCCCGCTTGTCCCATAGGTTCATGTCGCCGATCACCGAGACCCGCTCGGCGTTGGGCGCCCAGACGGCGAACCAGGTCCCTTCCTTCCCGTCCTCGGTGCCGGCGTGGGCGCCCAGCTTCTCGTGGAGCCGGAAGTGGGTGCCCTCGTTGAACAGGTAGAGGTCCTGCTCGCTGATCGGACTGGTCACGCGTTACCCCTCCACCGGCGCAGCTCGTCGACCCGACGGAGCGGCCCCACGACCTCGGCGCGGGTCGAGAACTCCTCGAAGGAAAAACGCGCCTTGCGCTGCCAGTTGGGGCGCTCGGTGTGGGTACCGGGGACGTTCTGCGGCTCCGCTTCATGCCACAGATCCTCCAGGTTGACCAGCACCATGCGGGCCGGGCTCGCCGCCAGATGCTCCAGGCGCTGCCAAAGGACGGCCTCGTAGGTGGCCGCGCCGTGACCGCGCTGCTCCGGCGGCAGGGCCTCCTCCAGCGTCCGGCGGATGGCCGCCCGGCGGTCGCGCTCGGCCTGCGCCTGCTCGGGGCTGAAGAAGCCGAGGCTCTGCAGCGTGTCCGCGTCCTTCGCCTGGCAGTAGGCCTGGAAGGTGGGCATGTCGTGGGTGTTGAGGGAGGCCACGGTCTTCGCCGGGGGCTCGCGCAGCCCCTGGCCCGGCTGCAGCTCGTACTGCACGACGTACATGCCATGGATGTCGTGTTCCTCCATCGCCCCGTAGACCTCGGGCGGCACCGTCCCGAGGTTCTCGCCCACGATCATCGCCTGATGGCGGTGGCTCTCGAGCGCCAGCACGGCGTAGAGCTCCTCCGCCGGATAGGTGACGTAGACGCCGGCCGAGGTCTCCAGGCCCTTGGGGATCCAGAACAGCCGGTGGAGCTGCATCACGTGATCGATGCGCAGGATGCCCGCGTGCTCCAGGTGATGGCGCAGGCAGTCGATCAGGTGATCGTAGCCGCGCTCGCGCAGCCGCTCGGGCTGAAGCGGCGGAAAGCCCCAGTTCTGTCCCTGGGTGAAGAGCGAGTCCGGCGGCGCGCCGGCCGAGGCCTCCTGCGCGAAGAGGTCGCGCTCCTTCCAGACGTCGAAGGCACTGCCGTGACAGCCGAGGGGGAGATCGAGGTAGAGGCCCGGCCCGCGCTTGCGCGCCTCCCGCGCCATGGCGCTCATCTGCTGCTCGGCGGCCCACTGCGTCCAGAGGTAGTAGCGATGGTCCTCGTCGTCGTAGTCGGCGGCGGCCAGGGTGCCCTCGCGCAGCCGCTCGGGCCACATCTGCCACGACTCGCCCCGGCGGTCGCCCACGGCGCGGAAGGCGGCGTAGGTGTCGAGGTTGGGCTTGGCGGCCACGAACTGCGCGAACTCCTCCTCCCGCGAGCCGGGCCGCGAGAAGAAGCGGTTGGCCAGCTCCTCCAGGACCCGGCGCTTGAGCGTCATCAGACGCGGATAGTCCACCCTTGGGCCCGCGCGCAGCGCCTCCACCTCGCGCTTGAGCTCCGGCGACTCGACGAGGCGGCGGGCGGCGAGGCAGTCCTCGAATTCCGGCAGGCGGCGGGGGTCGACATAGAGCTCGTTCCAGAACAGGCGCGAGGCCGGCGCATAGGGGCTGGGCTCGCACGGCTCGTCGAGGAAGGCGGCGAGCAGCGGCAGGGTCGCCACCAGGCCGCCGCCGAGGCTCGCGGTCCACTCGGCCAGGGTCTCCAGGTCCGAGAAGTCGCCCGCGCCCCAGCTCCGCGCGGTGCGCAGCGCGTAGAGGGGAAGGAAAACGCCCCACAGGGGTTTGCCGTCGCCCGTGAAGCAGCGCCTCGGCGCCGAGAGGATCAGCGAGCGGACGCTGTGACCATTCACCTCGACGGTAAGGTGGTGGTAGCCCGGCGGCAGCCGCTCGGAGAAGGTCAGCCGCCGGCCGGGCCGGTCGCCTTCCTGGGCCGGCCGCACCTCGGGGAGGTTCGCGAGGTCCATCACCTGGGCTCGCCGCTCGCCGCCTTCGAGATCCAGATAGTAGGCGAGCGAGCCGCCGGCGCCTCTGACATCGCCGGGACGCAGGTCGATGCCGGGCACATGGCCGTCCCAGGCCACGACCACCGGCTCCATCAGACGGCGGGCCACCTCCTGACGCCGCTCGGCGAGAGCGTCGGGAAGGTCCGCGAAACCGTCGACCGGAACCCGCAGGGCACGCAGGGTACCGAAGAGGGAATCCGGGCCGGCCACAACGTAGCGGCCCAGAGCATCGTGATAATCGGTCTGGATCCCGTACATCCGGGCCAGTGTCGTCAGGTCTTCGAGCTCGGTCGGCAAAATGGTCCCCGGTTCAATCCTGCTTGGTCTTAACCGGCGCCCAGGATCTCACGGATTCCCTGGAGGGGGATCCGCACCCAGGCGGGCCGGTTGTTCAATTCATTCCCCAACTCTTGCATCGCCTTCTCCAGCAGGAAGGCGTCGAGCAACAGCGCTCTTTCCCCGGCCGAGGACGGCAGGAACGACGCCCCCCGCGCGCGGTCCAGATAAGCCCGCAGAAACGTCGCGGATACCCAACGCTCCCAATAGAGCGCCCACCGCTCCAGCTCCGGCAGCAGCTGCCTTGAGGCCACGCCGTCCGACGCCTCCTCGAAGAGCCTGGCGAAGGCCGCGTACTGGAACGAGCGAAGCATAGCGGCAACGTCACGCAAGGGCGAGCGCTTCAGCCGCCGCTCCGAGAGCGGCCGCGACGGCTCGCCCTCGAAGTCGAGGATGGCGAAGTCGCGGCCGGTGAAAAGAATCCGCCCCAGATGATAGTCCCCATGGGTGCGGATGCGCGTGGCGCCGACCTTCCGGGAAAGGAGCCGCTTGAAGTGGCCGACGACCTCGTCCTCCTGATTCAGCAGGGCCGCGGCGGCAGGATGATCGGCCTCCGGCAGCGTGGCCAGACCGCGGGCAAGGCGCCGCAGGCTCTGCTTCGCCAGCGTGCGCATCGAGTCGTAGAGCGACCGCTGGTAGAGTTCCGAGAAGGGCTCGGGCGCGAAGTCCTTGCCGCGCCCCGAGGCGAGCGCGATGTGCAGCTCGGCGGTGCGCTCGCCCAGGAGCCGCGCGGCGGGAAGGTAGGTGCCGATCCGCTCGGCGACCTCCGGCCCGGGCGACCTCTCGGCCAGCTCCGGCAGAGATCCCTCCGGCACCTCGGCGACCCCGCGCTCGCCGGTGCCCCAGCCGGTGAGCACGCGCAGGAAGTAGCGGCCGAGGGCCTCGTGGGTGTACGCCCAGGCGTCCCCCTCGTTCGGCACCAGCTCTTGCAGCATGGCCGCGACCACGGGCTCGGCCGGCCGGTTGCGGATCTCCATCCAGCCGGCGATCCGTGGCACGTGGCGGAAATCCGTCTGCTCGGTGAGAAAACGGCCGATCTCCAGATCCGGGTTGATCCCAGGCTCCAGGCGTCGGAAGAGCTTGAGGATCAGCCGGTCGCCGAAGCGCACCGAGGTGTTGCTCTGCTCCACCCGTAGCGGAGAGGGCTCGAGATCGCCCGTCCCCCGCAGCTCGGCGAAGGGGGGCGAGGCCGTAGCCACCAACTCGCCCTGGCCCGAGGCAGCCCGAAAACGCTGGCTACCCTCGAAGGCGGCCAGCAGCAGCCTGCCGAAGGCGGGATCGCCCATGGGGTCGAAGAGGACGCCGTTGCCCTCCGGCGAGCCGGATTCGAGACGCACGATGACCTGTCCGGCATCCGCGGCCGGAGCGAAGGCGAGAGGCAGCGACCAGGTCTCGGCCTCGCCGTCCGCGAAGTCCGTGCGGACGACCGCCAGGACTGAAGTCTCACCCAACGGAACGATCCCGGCGATCTCCACTCCGCGCAGCCCCCGTGTCCGGCTGCCGAACCAGCGGCGAGCCGGCAGCACGTCGAGGAGCGCCGTCTCCAGACCCTGCCGCGCGCTGCCCTCCAGCACGTTCGTCCAGGGCCCCGCGACGGCGAGCACCGGCACCGGAGCCGGGGACTCCGCCGAGACCGGCGCCACCTGTCGGGCGCGTCCAAGCTGCGCCGGCTCCCGTACCAGGGAGAACCAGAGAAAGGCGTGGGGACCGAGCGTGAGGCACCAGCCCGATATGCCGATCTTCGGGAAGACCGAGCGGCCGAACAGCTCGACCGGCGTCAGCCCCGCCAACCCTGAGAGGTCCAGCTCCGCCGGCTGGGCGAAGCGCGACAGGTTGGCGACCACCAGAAGGGTCTCGTCGCCCAGCCGGCGCAGGAAGGCGAGCACGCGGTGGTTCTCCGGCTGGAGGAACTCGATCGTGCCGCGGCTGAAGGCCGGGTGGCGCTTGCGCAGCGCGATGATACGCCGCATCCACCAGAGCAGCGAGTGGGGATTGGCCTGCTGGGTCTCCACGTTCACCGCTTCGTAGTGATATTGCGGGTCGACGATCACCGGCAGGTAGAGCCGCTGCGGGTTGGCGCGCGAGAAGCCGGCGTTCTTGTCCCCGCTCCATTGCATGGGCGTGCGCACACCGTTGCGGTCGCCGAGATAGAAGTTGTCGCCCATGCCGATCTCGTCGCCGTAGTAGAGGACGGGCGTGCCGGGCAGTGAGAAGAGCAGGCCATTGAGCAGCTCGATGCGCCGCCGGTCGTCGCCGAGCAGAGGCGCCAGCCGCCGGCGGATGCCGACGTTGATCCGCTGATCCTTGTCGGCGGCGTAGACGCGGTACATGTAGTCCCGCTCCTCGTCGGTGACCATCTCCAGCGTCAGCTCGTCGTGGTTGCGCAGGAAGATGGCCCACTGCGCCGTCTCCGGGATGGGCGGCGTCTGCTGGAGGATGTCGACGATCGGGTATCGGTCCTCCATGCGCAGCGCCATGAACATGCGCGGCATCACGGGGAAGTGGAACGCCATGTGGCACTCGTCGCCGCCGGTCGCCGGGTCGCCGAAGTAGGCGATCGAGTCCTCCGGCCACTGGTTGGCCTCGCCCAGCAGCATGCAGCCGGGGAACTTCGCATCCACATACGTCCGCAGCTTCTTGAGGAAGGCGTGCGTCTCGGGGAGGTTCTCGTTGTTCGTCCCCTCGCGCTCGTAGAGATAGGGGATGGCGTCGAGACGCATGCCGTCGACGCCCATCTCCATCCAGAAGTCGAAAGCCTTGAAGACCTCCTCCTGGACGAGCGGATTGTCGAAGTTGAGATCCGGCTGATGGGAGAAGAAGCGGTGCCAGTAGTAGGCGCCGGCCACCGGGTCGCGAGTCCAGTTGGAGGTCTCGGTGTCGGTGAAGATGATGCGCGTGCCGGCGTACTTCGTGTCCGTGTCGCTCCAGACGTAGAAATCGCGCTCGGGGCTGCCCGGCGGCGCGAGGCGGGCGCGCTGGAACCACGGGTGCTGATCCGAGGTGTGGTTGATGACCAGCTCGGTGATGACCTTGAGGCCTCGCTTGTGGGCCTCGCCGAGGAAGAGTTGGAAGTCCTCCAGCGATCCGTAGGCGGGGTGGACGCTCGTGTAGTCGGAGATGTCGTAGCCGTCGTCCCGCCACGGCGAGGGGTAGAACGGCAGGAGCCAGAGGGCCGTCACCCCTAGCTCCCGCAGGTAGTCGAGCTTCGCCGTCAACCCCTGAAAATCGCCCCGCCCGTCGCCGTCCGAGTCGAAAAAGGCCCGCACGTGGACCTCGTAGATCACCGCGTCCTTGTACCAGAGCGGATCGCGCTCGCCGGATCTCATCTCCCCACCTCCTTCCCCCCGCGTCCTCCCTTGCAAGACGGCTACCCGGAGGCCGGATGTCGCGGAAGGGAGGTTTACCAGAGTCCAGGGCGGGTATGCAAAGACGGGAGGAATGAACCATCCGGCTCTCAGCCGGGGTATCCTAGGGATAGGAGGAAGGTTCGGCCCTCCCAAGGAGTCCAAGCTTGGCCAGATTGCCTTACCTTTGGGACTACGACATCGACGAGACGACCTTCGAGGAAATCCTCGCGGGCCGGAAGACCTTGGGCCGCCTGGACCGGGATTGGGCAGCGGTCCGGCTCCTCGAAAACGCACCCTACAAGGAAATAGTCCACCGGCTGGGATATCGCTCCCTGGTCGAAGATTGGCCTCGCTGGCGGCCTCGCATTCGTTCGGAAGGCAGGAAACGCGGATTCGATTTCCTCGCCCGGTGGCTTCCGGAGCGGCATCCGGAGCTTCTCTAGCTGGATCTTCCTGCTTGGACAGAGCTTTCTACTTCGAAAGTCTTTACCCTTTTCAGGACGAGGTTCTGAAATTGGTAAGCGAAATCGATACCGGTCTGTATCTGACGGGCGGAACCGCAGCCTCTCGGGCCTACCTTCATCATCGATTCTCGGACGACCTCGACTTTTTCACGAACGACAGCCCCAATTTCGAGCTCTGGGCGGACCGCCTCATCCAGGTGCTTCAAGCTCGTGAAGACTGGTCTACCACGGTAGTGCAACGAGAACGGCGCTTCGTGCGGCTGAGCTTGGTCCGAAACGGCGTCACGTTGAAAATCGACATAGTGAACGATGTCCCTTCCCACCTCGGTGAGATCCGCCGTCACGAGATCCTGGGCCGTATCGACACTCCGGAAAATATCCTGGCCAACAAGCTCACCGCCGCGGTAGACCGCGAAGAGCCCAAGGATTTCGCCGATATCTGGGGCTTCTGCTGCCTTCTCGGACTGCCGCTCTCACCCGCGATCGAGGGAGCGCAGAGCAAGGCGGCCGGCATCTTCCCCGCGGACCTGGCACGGCTCCTGTGCTCTGTGAATCGCAGAGACTGGGATCTGGTACGGTGGATCGAGGCGCCTGACCCCGACCGTTTCATCTCGGATCTATCAAAACTGGGGGAAGGACTCGTCCTCGTCTGAGCGGACCATGTTCCGCCCCACCCCCCAAGGCCCCCTCACCCGCATCCGCATGGCCTCGACGCTTCTGGGGCGGCCGGTATACCAGGTGTCGGCCTATGCCTTCGCGGATCTGCTGATCGACAGCGGGCCACCGCAGCGGGCGGCAGAGCTCGTGGCGTGGTGCCGGCGATAGAGGGGAATCCGCAGCCCCTCGGCCAGGATCGGCTCGGGGCGGCCCTGGCCACCCCGGTTCCAGGGTTTACGGGCAGGCAGGGCCGGCGAAGAAGGTGAGGCTGCCATCGTAGACGCCGGCGCAGGCGAGGGCGCCGCTCGGCTCGAAGGCTCCGGCGAGCTGAGTCAATCCGATCTTCGGGAAATTGGAAAGGGATTTGACGCTGCGCGTCGCGCCGGTGATGCTGGAGTGCCGGATCGTCAAACCCGAGGTACTGGCGTTGACGCCGTAGCTCGACGTGCCGCCGCTCGCCGTGACTATTGTATTGTCGATGGTCAGCGTGTCGGTGCTGAGACCGGTGAAATAAACCCCGTAGTTGGTCGTCGCGCCGCTGACCGAGAGGGTGGAATTGAGCAGATTTCCAATGTTGCCACCGTTGCTGGAAGTGAGATAGAAGCCGTAGGCCGTGGTGGTGCCGGAGGCGGTGATCTTGGTGTCGCGCACGTCGACCGGCATACCTTGCAGATCGTTGTAGATGCCGTAGGCGCTCGTGGCACCCGACGCGGTGATCGACGTGCGGCGGATGGTCGGCTGCGCCGCGGTCGACGAGGTATTGACGATGCCATAGGCGTTGGAGCCGCCCGACGAGGTGATCTTCGAATCTTCGATCAACGGGCTGCTGCCGTTGTTGCGGATTCCCCAGTTGGAATCACCACCGCTCGCCACGATGGTGACGTTGCGCAACGTCGGCGAGGCCAGGCCGTTGTACAACGCGATGCCGTTGCGCCCGACGCCGCCGATGCACTTGATCTGCAGGTTACGCAACTCCAGAGAGTTTGCACCCTTGAGGACGCCGTTGAGAAGATCGCCCACCCCGGTGTTGCCGTTGCCCTGGATGATCGTATTCGCCTGCCCGGAGCCCTGGATGTCAACGAAGGATTTCAATTGCACGCGGAAGTCGCCGACGTCGTAGGTGCCGGGATCCATGGTGATCAGGTAGGGCTTCGCAGCCGAGTTGTCGGTGATGTTGGCGATGGCGTTGATCAACGCGCTCCCGGCGGCCGTGGGGTTCGGATCGGCATTGATATTGACGACTTGAACGGCGCTGGCGGTGATGGGAGATACGAGCGCGGTGAAGGCCAGGGCGGAACCAGTGATCCACTGCTTGATGTTCACTTTTTCTCCTTGCCCCAAGGAGGGGCGGTTGTGCGACGAACGTACTTTAACCAACTGGACTCCTCACTGTCTTGCACATTCTTGCGCTCACATGCTCCGGGCCCCGCGCGCTTTCCTCAGGGCTTCCGGCCATAGGTGACCGAGGCCAGCGGAGACGGCTTGCCGCCCTGGATCAGGGACTGGTTGACCCGCATCTCGTTCGGGCCGAGCTGCAGGAGGACCATGTGCCGGTGCTGCACTCCGGCGTCGGTGAGGAACACCGCCTCGAAATGCCACTGCTTGAGGGCGTCCTGAACCGGTTTCGCGATCGGCACCTGCCGGGCGTACATGCGCTGGTCGGTCCCCGCCTGCTCGATGTCGCTGTGGCTCAGGAGCTGATCGGTGGGCGAGCAGTTGAACCGTCCATGCCCCTGGCCGCTCACCTCGTTCCCCGAACGCAGCACGACGGTGGTGCGGATGGATTGATTGCCGGCGCCCCAGACGCACGTCTCCTCGACGATGCTCTTGCTGCCGGAAGTGCTGACCCAGGTGCCTCCCACCAGGAAGGCGAGCTGTTCGATGCCCTCGGAGTCCGGCGGGGAGGCCGGAGCTGGTGTCCCCGCCGAAGGTGCGGCGGGAGGTTCAGCCTCCGTTGCGGTCGCGGTTGTGGTCGCGGCGGTGTCTGCCCAGGCTCCGATCATTCGGCTCGTCTCCTTTCAAATTGGCGATGTCAAGCTGCGGCGGCAGCCCCAAAGGTGGCGCCAAAGGCGTCGCCAGCAGGGCCGCGCGGGCTTCGGGGTAGGCGTTGATGGCCTGGCGCAGGCTCTCGGCGGCGGCCACCCGTTCCAGGGCGCCCCACAGGCCGCCCGCCAGATTGGGAGTCTCGAACAGGCCACGCCGCCGGCCCTCCTCTTCCACCGCGTCCGGCGGGCAGCCCCAGAGGCCGGCCGCCAGACGCCGCAGATCGGCCCGGGCCACCCGGGCGCCGTCGGCCCAGCGCTCGAAACAGGCGTGGAGGTCGGCGGCGCGGGCTGTCGCCTCCCGCGCGGCGCCGAGCGCCGGGGTGAAGGAGAAGGCCCGCGCCAGCCACCAGCCCGGCGTGAGGTCGGGATGGGCGGTGAGAGCCAGCAGGTCCTCCTCCACCGAACCGTCGATGCCGAACCGGTGCGCGAGGCCCTCCAGGGCTCCCCGCCTCCCGCCGAGCCGGCGGCACGCTTCGCGGGCCAGGGCGATCACCCGGGCTTCTTCGGCGTACTCCGGCTCGGGAAACAGGAGCCTTCCAAGCGTGCGCCGGTGCAGCCGCTCCAGGCCGTCTGTCAGGCGCTTCAGCCGCCCAGGGGCCGGCGTGATCCCAGCCCGCAGGGCCGCCGAGGCGAGCAGGGACCGCACCCGGCAGTCGCGGACGAAACCGGCCGCCTCGGGGTGAACCGTCTGCGCGATTCGCCAGGCGCTGTGGACGGGAAGGTAGATCTCCTTGTAGAACATCAAGAAACCGCCGCTGTCCCGCCTCTGGAACACCGGAGCCCCAGCCGGCGCCAGTGCCGCCTCGATGGCCAGCCGGGCGTCGTCGCGCTTGACGCTGTGCTCCGCCAGCCGGCGCTTCAGAACCTCGGCGGACCGCGCGCCCAGCTCCCGGCAGGCGAGATCCGCGACCACGTCGGGGTGCCGCTGCGAGAACGGGAGCGCCTTGACCCGGGCCACGAGCGCGGCGGCGGCCTCGCGGTCGAAGTCCGGCGACTCCAGGGCATGGCGCAGCTCGACCAGGGCCACGGTGAGGCCGCGGTAGCCCTGCTCGGCCGCCGCATGGAGGATGGCCACCTCGTCGTCGCCGTCGATCGCGCCCGAGCGGTAGCCCTCGAAAACCCGCCCCACCCCGGTCATCCCCAGCGGAGCCATCTCGGCCGCCCGCAGCGCTCCCAGGCTCGCCGCGCCGAAGACGCGCACGCCCGAATCCAGCGCATAGAGCAGCTCCTTGTGCGTGACCGCCGGCACCGAGTAGTAGTAGCCGTCGATCAGGACGAGCGCATCGGGCCGGTCCATCAGGGCGGTGAGCACGTCGCCCCGCTGGGCCGGCGGCCGCAGGTCGCAGGCCCCGAGCAGCGATCTCCAGACCGCGTCCGGCTGCCGGGGAAGCGTGGGGCCGGCGAAGACGATGACCCGTCCCCGATCACCCATGGGGGATCTCCCGCAGGCCCGGCACGAAGGAGAAGGCCACCGGCACGCCGAGCCCCGGGCGCGTGAGGTCGACATGGAAGGCCGGCAGGTCCAGGGCGGAGAGGCGCTCCACCACCGTCGCCAGATCGCCGGACACACTGGCGCCGGAGAGATCGGGCAGAGCGGCGAGGGACCGTTCTCCCACCGGCTCCGTAAAGGCGTCGAACACCTGGTGGGCCGTGGGCGACGAGGGCAGCGCCGGCAGATCGTCGCGGGCGCCGGAGATGTAGGTGAGGCGGGACTGGATCGCCTCGGTGAGGGCGCGGGAGAGGGCGACCGCCGGATCGGGATGGCAGCCCGAGCCGCGCCAGACGTGCGGGAAGTCCGAGCCGGCGAGATCGGCGACCACCACCGGCACGCCGGCCTCCCAGGTGACGTCCCAGAGAGCGAGCTTCATGCCGGCCTCGCGGACGCGGGCCAGGACGCCACGCAACCAGGAGTCCTCGATCGACCCCTGGATCAGCGGCACCCTCCGCCGTGGCTCCTCGCGAGCGAGGAACAGGGCATGCCGCTCGATCAGCTCGCAGAGGCCGTGCAGCAGAGCCTCCTCCAGGCAGTTGCCCGAGGCCAGGCCGTTCGACGTCAGCTCGAAGAGGCGGGGAGGCAGCTCCAGGCGCATGCGGAAGTCCAGCTCCAGCATGATCCGCGGCAGCCAGCCGTGGCGCTCCCCGGTGCAGGACTCCGCGCGCACCCAGGCCAGCGGAATACCCCGCGGCACCCGGATGCCGTTCGCCCAACGCAGGGCGGCGAGTGGGATGGCATTGGCGCCGCGCATCTCCCCCACCGTCACGACGGCCTGGGAAACCGGGTCCAGATCCTCGGCGTGCCAAAGCTCGAAAGCTTCCATCACGGCGCTGACCCGGGCCGCGGCTTCCGTGGCGCCCTTCCCCTGCGAGACGGCGAGGTTGCGGCTGGCGGGGCGCACGGCCTGATAGACCGGCACGCCGAGGACGTCCAGAGCCGTGACGTCGGCCACCCGGGTGATGCCGGCCGCCGGCAGGCGGCCCCGCAGAAGCTCCCAGGTCTCCTCCGGCGGACGCACCCGGTGAGTGCCCTGCCGGAACCGCTTGGCGGTTTCCTCCGGCGGCGTCACCGGCCTTCGCCGAACGCCTCCGCCACGCCGCCCTTGGTGGCCACCGCGATGCGCCAGCCGACCCCCTGGACCCGGAACAGGATGCAAGAGTGATTGCCCATCGTGGTGCGGGAGTTCGTGTACTCCTCCTCCACCTGGTAGGTGGCCACGGCCCGGGTGTGGCCGATGTAGACGATGCGCATGTCGTTGAGCCGCAGCCTGCGCGGCGAGTAGGGCGGATAGGCGGTCATCGCGTCCGCCAGGGCCTTGGTCTCCAGCCAGTGGTCGACGGCGTGCTCGTTGACCAGCCCCACCCAGGAGAGGCCCACGCCCATGTGGGGGTCGGTGGCGTAGTCGCGCCACTGGGCCTTGAAAATCGTGGGATCGAGGGATTCATAGCCGTGGAGCAGGGCCGTGATGGCCTCGTCGTCCGTCGAGTCGACGGGCGGCGCCGTGGTTGCGACCTTGACGTCGACGGTGCGCGAGAAGGCGGCGACGGCCATGCCGATGGTGACGGTATCGTCGGTGCCGGGGAACATGGGCTCGAAGCCGAGGCCGAGATCGCCGGCCGCCCGATCGAACGCCTGCTGTAAATCCGAGCCGGGCGCGGGGCCCGGTCCTGCGCCGGAACGAGACATGGAAGATCCTCCCCTTCAAGAGATCAAAGGCGTTGCGGTAGGCAAGCTACCATCAAGCCGCCGTGCCGTCCAGACGAACGGGCCGGCCTTTGGCGGGCATTGCGGCCCCGGCCTTCCGCCGGTAAGATCTCGGCCGCGACCCCCTTTCTTGGCTGGCGCGCCCCCCTCATGGTTGGGACGATCCTCAAGCACTACGAAATCCTCGAAGAGCTCGGCAGTGGTGCCATGGGCACGGTCTACCTTGCCCGCGACCTGAAGCTCGATCGACGGGTCGCGCTCAAGCTCCTGCCCCCCGAGCTGGTGGCGGACGAGCTGCGCCGCCGGCGCTTCGACCGCGAATCCCGCTCGCTCGCCGCGCTGAATCATCCCAACGTCGTCACCGTCCACTCCGTCGAGGAGGCGGACGGCCAGCCCTTCATCGTCATGGAGTGGGTGCAGGGCCGCACGCTGCTGGAGATCATCCCGCCCCGCGGTCTCTCGCTCGACCGCACGCTGGAGCTGGCGATTCCCATGATCGACGGCGTCGCCCAGGCTCACGCCGCCGGCATCGTCCACCGCGATCTCAAGCCCTCGAACGTCATGGTGCGCGACGACGGCGTCGTCAAGGTGCTCGACTTCGGCATCTCGAAGGGCGAGGCCGAGACCGTCGTCGACGGCAAGGCCTTCCGCCCGGACCTGACGGCCGAGGGGCGGGTTCTGGGGACCCTGCCCTACATGTCGCCCCAGCAGATCCTCGGGCTTCCCGTGGACGCGCGCTCGGACGTCTTCTCGCTCGGCGTCATCCTCTTCGAGATGCTCACCGGCGTGCGCCCCTTCCACGGCGACGGGCACGCGACGCTCGCCGCCGCCATCCTGCAACAGCCGGCCCCCGCGCTGGAGAGGCTCGCCGCCGTGCCGGCGGACGTGGACCAGGCGGTGCGGCGCTGCCTGGAGAAGGAACCGTCCCGCCGCTACGCCTCGGCGCGGGAGCTGCGCAATGACCTGCTGGAGATTCAGCGCCGGAGGCTCTCAAGCGGCGTGGCCTTCGCGGCGGTTCCGGAGCTCCCACCGCCGCCGACGACCATGATCGGGACCGCCTTCCCGGCCTCGGACCCCGGCTCGCCGAAACCGCCCGGCACCCGGCGCCGCGTTGCCTGGGTCACCGCCACGGTCCTCACCCTCATGCTTCTCGGGGTCGCGGCGTGGTGGCGATGGTCTCCGGGGTTCCCAGGTTTCCCGCCAGGCAGGACGGTGATGGGGGACCTGCCGCCGGCGAGCGTCGCCATCGCCGTGCTGCCCCTGCGCAATCTCTCCGGCGATAGTGCGCAGGATTATTTCTCCGACGGCACCACGGAGGTCGTGATCGCCAACCTGGCGCGGATCGGCGGCCTGCGGGTGACCTCCCGCGATTCGGTGATGCGCTACCGGGCGACGACCAAGCCGCTGGCCGAAATCGCCCGCGAGCTGGGTGTCGCCTGGGTGGTGGAAGGCTCGGTCCAGCGCACGGGCCAGCAGGTGATGATGGCCGTGCAGCTCATCGAGCCCGCGACCGGGACCGTACGCTGGGGCGACACCTTCCAGGGGACCTTGAGCGACATCTTCTTCTTCCAGCGGCAGGCCGCCGAGGCGGTGGCCCGCAACACCCGGGGCAAGATCAGCTCGACGGACCGCTCGCGGCTGGCCAAGGTCCAGGAGGTCGACGGCACCGTGTACGAGAGCTATCTGAAGGCCCGTTATCTCATCAACAAGCGCACCTCCGAGTCGCTCCAGCAGGCCCTCCAGGAGCTCGACCGCGCCCTGGCGGGGAATCCTCGCTACGCCCTGGCCTGGGCGGCGCGGGCCGAGTGCTACTACAGCCTGGGCTCCTTCGGCTACGCCGTCTTCCCGCCGTCCCAGACGATTCCCAAGGCCGAGGAGGCGGCCCGCAAGGCCGTGGAGCTCGACGACACCCTGCCGGAGGCCCACACCGCTCTCGCCATGGTTCTCATGCAGGACTGGCGCTGGGACGAATCGAACCATGAGTTCCAGCGCGCCCTGGAGCTCAACCCCAGCAGCGGCGACGCGTGCTCGAAGTACACCCGGTACCTGATCGCCGTCGGCCGCCACAAGGAATCGATCGACATGGCACGGCGTGCCCGGGTGCTCGACCCCCTGTCGCCCATCGTCAGCTTCCTCGAAGGGACGGCGTTCTACTGGGCCGGCGACTACGACCGCGCCCTGGAGGTGGCGAAAGCCGCCCTGGAGATCCAGGACTTCTGGCTCTACCACCTGCTGGCCGGCGAGTCCCAGAGCCGCAAGGGCCGCTTCGCCGAAGCGGACGCCGAGCTGCGCAAGGCCCAGGCCCTGGACAAGAAGAACGTCTTCATCCTCGGCGCCACGGGCAAGAATCTCGCGCGCTGGGGCAAGGCCGCGGAAGCCCGGAGCGTCCTCTCGGACCTCGAGCAGCGCTCCGCCCACGAGTACGTCGCGCCCACCCTCCTCGCCAAGCTCCACTTCGCCCTGGGCGAGACCGATCCCGGCTTCGCCCTCCTCCAGAAGGCCCTCGCCGAGCGCGACCAGAGCCTCTCCTTCCTGAAGACCGACGTCGATTACGAAGGCGTCCACGCCGACCCCCGATATCGGGAGATGCTGCACCGGATCGGATTGTGAGAGTAGTCTCAGCGCATGGAGCGCATAGAATGCTCCCGTCGTCCGTCCATCCGGAGGCGAGGTGCCGTGGCCAAAGTCCTGGTGATCGAGAGTGATTCCGTCTTCGCGGCGGTGCTGGCCGACCGGCTGCACGTGGCCGGCCACGAGGTGCGCCGCCTGAGCGAGGGGGCCCGGGCGGTCGCCGTGGCCCAGGAGCAGCAGGTCGACCTCGTGGTGCTCGGCACGTCGCCTGGCGCCGGGCTGGAGGTGATCGAGGGCCTGAAAGGGCTGCCGGCGACCCGCTCGGTGCCCGTTCTCGTGCTCACCACGGCCAGCGACTCGGTGGCCGCTCTGCGCAGCGGCGCCGAGGACGTGCTCACCCGCCCATGCGACCTCGAGGAGCTGCTGCTACGGCTCTACCGGCTGCTCGCCAATCGCACGGCCGTCCTTCAGGTTCTGCAGGGAGATCTCGCCAACCACCCTCTCTGGGCGCTCTTGCAATATCTGGAACAGGTGCGCAAGACCGGCATCCTGCGGGTGAAAGCCGCCGGTGGCTCGGGAACGGTCGAGTTGCACGACGGACAGGCCACCGGCGCCCGCTGGCATGGCTTCCGCGGCCAGGACGCGCTGCTCGCTCTGCTGTCGCTCGAAGAAGGCGGGTTTCGCTTCGATCCCGAGCCGCTCTCCGAGGCCGAGGGGGAGCCGCTCCCCCTGCAGGAGCTGCTTATGCAGGCGGCGTGGCTCAAAGACGAGATCGCCAAGCGCCGCCACCTGCTCCCCGCCACCGGGCAGCCCCTCCAGACCCTGACTCCCAGCCTGCCGTCGGTCGGGCACGACTTCCAGACTCTGCCCGTGCGGCGGGTTTTCGAGCGGATCCTCCAGCAGCCGGGGCTGCGATTGTTCGACCTGATCGCCGACGAGACCGAGGCGCCTCCCTCGACGCGCCTGGCCCTGGCGCTGCTGGTCGAGACCGGGGCCGTGTCGCCGCAGACCGGCGAGGAGGACTCGGAGATCCAGAACACCCGCGAGATCTCCACCGTCCTGCTGCTGGAGATCGCGGTCGAGGATCTCATCGACGCGGCCACCAAGGCCGGCCTGCCGGCGACGGCGCTCCCCTACCTGATCCTGGTGGAGCCGGAGGTCTGGCCGGCGCTGCGCAAGCTCATCGAGGAGGCTCCCGGGTTCCGCCGCAACGAGGGGATGCGCAAGCTGGTCGAGCAGGTGGAGCTGCGCAAGGCGGGCAGCGTCTCCTTCCCGGGACGGCGCGGCAAGCTCTCGCTCCACGTCCTGGTGATCACCGGCGCGGCGCAGCCGCAGATCAACACCATCGTTCCCGGCTGCGCCGGGTTGCTGGTCTGGATCCGCGGCACCGACAGCCTGGAGATGGTCGGCAACGTGGTGCAGCGGCTGGAGACGAGCGGCCCCCGGGGCGCCGGTGGCGTGCTGGTGGCGGGCACCGAGGCGGCGCAGCAACCGGCGGTCACACTCGCCGGCCGCGGCACCCGCTGGCGCACCACTCCCCACGAGCCCCACAGCCTGCTGGGCCTGCTGCGGCTCCTCCACCCTCCGGACGCGAGGTCGTAGCGCCTTGTCCACGCGCCCAGCCGTCCTCTTCGTCGATCCCAAGGCCGATCGCTTGCGCGATCTCGGGGCTCGCCTCGCGGCGGAGGGCTTCGAGGTGGTCCCGGTGGGCGACGCGGCCCGCGCCCTGCGCTTCGCCGAGGGCCTGGATCAGGCGGTGATCGTCACCTCCCTGGACGCACTGGCGGCGGGGGTCGATCTCGACGCTCTCCTCGCCTCCGGCGGCTCCAGCCGATCGGGCCGGCGCACGCTGGTGGTGATGGGAAATCATCCTGCCGAGGAGGAGGCGCTCCCCGACGAGGTCTCCTTCCTGGCGGTCGGCGGATTCGATCTGCCCGAGGTGGCGCGCCGGCTGCTCATGGTGCTGCTCGGCCGCGAGCTCGGCCTGGAGCCGGACGCGCGCCTGGCCTCCCTCGTCGGGGATCTGGCGCAGACGCCCTTGATCGAGCTGCTGCGGGGCCTCGCCACGGCGAAGGCCTCCGGCCGCCTCGACCTGCGCAGCGGCTCGCTCCTGCTTCAGCAGGGGCAGGTGGCGGCGGCTTCGGCGGGCCCGGTGCGGGGCCTCAAGGCCTTCTGCCGCCTCGGCCGCCTGCACGAGGGGCCGATACGCTTCGTGCCCGGCGACTTCCCCGCCCGCCGGGAGATCGACGACAGTCTCGACTCCCTGGTGCACGCCGCCATCGAGGACTCGCTGGGCGAGTTTCCCGATCCGCGTCTCCATCTCGAAGTGGAGATCGGCCCCGCCTTCTTCTCCACCCCCTTCACCCCGCTCCAGCAGCGCATCGTGGGAGCCGCTCAGCGGGGCGCCACCCTGCGGCAGATCCTCGACGGCCTGCCGGATCGCGACGGCGAGATCGTGCACGAGGTGCTGCATCTGGAGGAGCGGGGCCTGCTGCTGCGCCGCGAGCCCGGGGTGATGATCGTCACCGACTCCACGTCCGACCTGCCGCCCGATCTCGCGGCATCCCACGGCATCGCCGTCATCCCCCTGACGGTGGAGCTCGACGGCACGACCTACCGCGATCGCGTGGACCTCCAGCCCGGGCAGTTCTACACCCTGCTGGCGCGGACGAAGTCGCATCCGAGCTCCAAACCGCCTTTCGCCGACGACTTCGCCCGCCGGTACGGCGAGTGGCTGGGGCAGGGGCACGACGTGATCTCCCTCCATCTTTCGGCGCACCTCTCGAAGACGGTGGAGCATGCGACCGCCGGAGCCGCCGCCGCCCTCGCGGGCCGGGACGGCGCGGCCGGCCAGCCGCCGGCCATCTCGGTGGTGGACTCCACCCAGGCGAGCCTCGGCCTCGGCCTCCTTGCCCTGTTCGCCGCCCGCATGGCGGCGCGCAACGAGTCCGCGGCGGAGATCCGCCGCCGGCTGCTCACCATGGCGCCCCGCGTTCACACCCTATTCGTCGTGGATACCCTGGAGTACCTGGCGCGCGGCGGACGCATCGGCCGCGCCCAGGCCATGCTCGGCGGCCTGCTGGGGATCAAGCCCATCCTTGGCGTCGTGAACGGCGAGATCACGGCCGTGGACAAGGTGCGCGGCGGCCGGGCCACGCACCCTCGCATCCTGGAGATCCTGAAGACCCGCCTGAACCCCAAGCAGCCCATCGTGGCCGGCGTCTCCCACGGCAACGCCCCCGCCTGGGCCGACCGCCTGGAGCGGCTGCTGCGCGACACCTTCCAGATTTCAGAGTTGATTCAGGCCGAGGTGGGTCCCGTGGTGGGAACCCACGCCGGCCCGGGAGTGGTGGCCGTCTCGGTGTTTCAGCCGGAGCCGAACGAGACGGCACTCATCGCGCCGTTGTAGAGGCTACTTGTACGCCTCGACGTGCACGTTGGCATATCTCCAGCCGTAGGACGGGACCTCGCCCGGCACCTTGTCCGGGAAGAAGCCCATGTCGACGAGGAAGTGGGCATTGTTCTTGATGTTGTAGAAGGTCACGTTCGGCCGGCTGTGGAGGACGACCTTGACCGCTCCCGTCGCCACGTCGGTGATGGTGATGTTGTAGTTGCGGCCGGCCATGTCGTAGTCGTTGTCGATGTGGTAGGTGTGGCCGGCCTCGGCGGCGAACGGCTTGATGATCTTCAGCTTCTGAGGGTGCTTGAGGCCGATGCCGTGGCGGGCGAACGCCTCGTTCTTGTTGGGTCCGAGGAAGTAGAGGAGACCCGGCATGTCGATGTTCTTGTCGATCACGAACCAGTAGATGAGGTGCTTGCCGAAGGGCGCGGGCTTGTACCAGTCGGCGACCGTGACGTCCATCGTCAGGCGGAGCCGACTGGAGACGCTGGCCGGAGCGGGGAACGTCACGCGTCCCCAGGGCGAGCCCGGCGGCGGCTGGGGGATGTGCACGGTGCCGGGAGCGTCGAAGCACTGCGCATGGAGAGGGCACTCCGGAAGGGTGTCCGCCGCCGCCAGGGGGGCGTTCACCTCTTGCACCGGGTTGATGACGTCGAGGCGGTGGCCGGCGCCGTCGTTCACCAGGGCGTAGGCGAAAAAGTCATGGTCGCAGGAGACCGCCGCATGCACGTCGGTCGCGTGGTAGGCGTCGCTCCGGCCCTCGAAGACGTCGACGAACGGCCGCTTTTCGAGCGGCGCCAGCGTCAGCACGATCCTGGGAGCGAAGTCCGCGCCGTCGGAGGTCGACAGAGCCAGGGTGCAGCGGTTGGCCGTCCGCGACAGGTTGACGAAGGCCAGGTCGGTCGGCGCCGACTGCACGGCGCGCAGGCCGTCCAGCGAGAGCGTCTCGCCGCCGTGGAACATGGTCTCGGCGGTGATCAGCGGCAGGTCGATGGTGCCCGAGGTGCCCGCGAACGAGGCTCCGGCGCAAAGCACGGTGATGAGCAGGCAATAAAGTACGATTTTGGACATCCAGCCTTCTCCTTGAGTCATTTTCGGCAATGAGTTCGAGGATTGTACGCTAACGAACCGGCACGTAGATTCCCGGCAGGCCGAATTTGCCGGCCGAGTCGTTGAGCGCCGCCAGATCCTGGCTCAGCAGCCCGTCGAGCTCCGTCTCATAGCCCGCCAGCTCCTGCGTCTGCGCGGCGAAGACATCCTTCGCCCCCTGGGTGGGAGCGCCGTTGCCGGCGGTCACCCAGCCGAGGAACGGGGCCATGCGGGAGTAGAGCTTGGAGCCCCCCTTCTGCGCCAGGACGTCGTAGGCGATCTCGGCCCTGGGGTTGTGAATCCGCGCCTCCAGATCCTCGAGCCTGGAGATCAGCGCCTTCGAGGAGTCGACCAGCGGCCTGGCCCGCTCGTCTTTCGCCAGCAGATCGTTGCGCCCGGCGAGCTGCCGGTGGACGCTCTGCAGCCGCACCACGTCGCGTGTCAGGCGGGTGATGGTGTCGCGGACCTGGAGCGCGAAGCGCAGCTGCGCCTCCAGATCCGCCTGCGAGGCCCTGACCCGCGGATCGGCCCGCACGACCAGCGGCGCCGTCGCCGTCTGGCCGTCCACCGTCAAGCGCACCGTGTAATTGCCCGGCACCGCCTCCGGCCCGATGCCCGGATAGCCGGAGTCGAGCACGCCCTTGGGGATCATCTCGGCGCCGTCCCAGGCGAGGTTCCACATCCCCCGCTGAATGCCCGCCGCCTTGGACAGGGCGAGCTCCTTGAGCTGATCGGTCTCCTCCTTGACGTACTCGCTGCTGCCGGTGGGCTCCTTCGGCTTGCTGGAGAGGTTCGCCACCACCGTTCCCGCGGCGTCGAGCACCTGGATCGTGACGTCCCCCTTGGGCTCCTTGGCGAGCCAGTAATAGATGTGGGCGCCGCGAGCCGGGCCCGGAGCGCTCCAGCGGTCGGCGTCACCGCCGCGGACCTCCCAGCGCACGGCGTCCGGCACCGGGTAGAGGTAGACGCCCGAGGCCGGAGCCGGCGACGGCACCGGATCGCGCAGCACCGTCAGGTCGTCGAAGATCCACATCGACCGGCCGTGGGTGGCCAGCACCAGCTTGTCGTCCTTCACCACCAGATCATGCACGGCGACGGTGGGCAGATTGAGCTTGAGAGCGTGCCAGGTGGCGCCAGGGTCGCCGGCATTGCGGGAAAAGGCGAGGCCGCGCTCGGTGCCGAGGTAGAGCAGGCCGCGGCGCGCGGGGTCCTCGCGCACGGAGTGGAGATAAACGTCGCGCGGCAGGCCGCTGTCCAGCCGCTTCCAGGTGCGCCCGCGGTCGGTGGTCTGCCAGAGATAGGGGCGCCGGTCGTCCAGCCGGTGGGCGTCCACCACCATCCAGGCGGTGCCGGCGTCGAAATGAGAGGGCTCGATCATCGACACCGTCCCCCACGCCGGCAGGCCGGGCACGGCGGCGGTGACGTTGCGCCAGGCCTTGCCGCCATCCTCGCTGACGTGCACCAGGCCGTCGTCGGTCCCAGCCCAGAGGAGGTCTTTCCGCACCGGCGACTCGGCGATGACGAATACCGTGTCATAGGTCTCGACGCCCGTATTGTCGCCGGTGATGGGGCCGCCGGCCCACTTCTGCTTGGACTTGTCGTTGCGGGTCAGGTCCGGACTGATGACTGACCACGTCTGGCCGCCGTCGGCGGTGCGGAAGATGACGTTGGCGCCGTAATAGATCACCTTCGGGTCGTGCGGCGAGACGGCGAGGGGCGCCGTCCACTGGAAGCGGTAGCGCATATCCTCGCCGCCGTGGCCCGACGGGTTCTCCGGCCAGGGGCTGACGTTGCGCGACTCACCCGTGCGGTCGTCGTAGCGGGAGAGGTAGCCCAGATACTCGCCGGCATAGACGATGTTCGGGTCGGCGGGATCGGAAACGACCCAGCCGGCCTCGCCGCCGCCGACCCCGTGCCAGTCCGTATTGCGGATGCCGCGGCTGATGAGCGAGTCGCTCGGCCCCTGGGCCGTGCCGATGTCCTGGAGGGCTCCGGCGACATGGAACGGCACCCGGTTGTCCGCGGACACGTGGTAGAACTGGCCGATGGGCAGCGGCGGCGCGATCCAGCTCTGGCCGCCGTTATTGGAAATGTAGACCCCGCCGTCGTCGCAGGCGATCAGCCGCCTGGGATTCAGGGGATCGAACCAGACGTCGTGATTGTCGCCGTGCGGCAGACCTCCCACGTGCTCGAAGGTCTTGCCGCCGTCAATGCTCTTCAGCATCGGCACCTGGGGCACCCAGACCTCGTCGGGATTGGCCGGTGAGACGGCGAGCGTGCCGTAGTACCAGAAGCGCTGCCGCAGCTCATGGCTGCCCGACTCGAGCGTCCAGCTCTCGCCGCCGTCGTCCGAGCGGTAGAGCCCGCCCTTCTCCGCCTCGATCAGGGCGTACACCCGGTGCGGCTCGGACGGGGCGACCACCACGCCCACCTTGCCCCAGATCCCCTCCGGCAGGCCGGAGCCCGTGAGCTGCTTCCAGGTGTCACCGCCGTCGCGGGAGACGTAGAGGCCGGAGCCCGGGCCGCCGCTCGTCATGTCCCATGGGAACCGCCGTGCCTGCCAGAGGCCGGCGAAGACGATATGGGGATTGGAGGGATCGAAGGCCACCGCCGAGGCGCCCGTGTTCTCGTCCTTCTTGAGCACCTGCTGCCACGTCCTGCCGCCGTCCCGCGTGCGGTAGACGCCGCGCTCGGGATTGGGCCCGAAAGCACGGCCGAACACGGCGGCGAAGGCGACGTCCGCGTTCTTCGGGTGAACGATCATCTGGCCGATCTGCCCCTCCTGCGTCCAGACGTGCGTCCAGGTCTTGCCCGCGTCCAGCGACTTGTAGATGCCGTTGCCGGCCCCGGTGTTGCCACGGATGTTGGCCTCCCCCGAGCCCACATAGACGACGTTGGGATCGGACGCGGCCACGGCGACCGAGCCCATGGAAGAGACCGGTTGATCGTCGAACACCGGGTTGAAGGACGCCCCGCCGTCGACCGACTTCCAGACACCGCCCGAGGCCGTGGCCGCGTAGTAGACGCTGGGATCGCCCGGCACGCCGGTGACGCGAGCCACCCGTCCGCCCCAGGCCGGCCCGAGCAGCCGGAACTTGATGGGCTTGAGCTCCGGAGGCTCCTCGAGCCCCCCGGCTTCGCCGCTTCCGGAGGCTCCCGCTTCACCGGAGCCGTCTTCGCCGCCACGGCCGGGGCCGCCATGAGCAGGAAAACCAGGAGAGGACTTACAAAGAGGCGGAAGGCGCGCATCGGCATCAGGGCTCCTCGGTCTGGGAGAGAACGGCCGGCAGACCGCCGGGAGCTTAGCCAAGGGGAGGGCGGGGGGCAAGCGGGGGGCGGGGGACCGCCGTCATTTGTCTCGCCGCAACTCCTGTGCTTGAATACCTTGAGTAGGAGGTGTGGAATGGCAGCAGTCAGAGATCGAGTCACCGAGGATGCTCTCTCGCTTCCAGCGGACGCCCGCTTGAGGTTGGTCGATAGGCTGCTCACCAGCCTCAACCTGCCGATCCAGGAAGATATCGACCGCGCCTGGGCCGAAGAGGCGGAACGCCGCGTGAATCAAATCGAATCTGGCGAGGTGAAGCTGATACCCGGCGAGGCTGTCGCCGATCTACGTCGGCGTCCGGGCTATTGGAGAGGTAGGAAGTAAGTCGCCAACAGGCGCCGTAGCTCCGCGGGTCCGCAGCCCTGCCATTCCGGACCGCATCGCCGCGACCATGTCCGGCGTCTTTGCTGTCAAGGCCGGATTCTCTGCTGCCTCGACCGGCCTCGTCGCAGTCTCTCCGTGCCTCACCGGCGGACCGACTTGAGACACAACGAACACGACTGGAGAGGCTGCTCCCACGCTCTGCCTCACAGCGGCACCTCCACGAAGCATCACAATCCTGACCTGCATCACAGCCATGCCTCCAGGCATCACTGCTCGACCTCCAGCCATCGCGGCTTGTGCTCCAGGCATCACAGCTCGGCCTCCAAACATCACAGCTTGTGCTCCAGGCATCACAGCTCGGCCTCCAGCCATCACAGCTTGAGCCCCAAACATCACAGCTTGACCTCCAGCCATCACAGCTCGGCCTCCAAACATCACAGCTTGGCCTCCAGGCATCACAGCTTGAGCCCCAGCCATCACAGCTTGACCTCCAGCAGTGATGCCTCGCAGGCTCGCCGTGACTCCTAAGGGGACGGTTGTGACTCCTGAGCCTTCCGCTGTGACTCACGAACACCAAGCGTGTCTCACCGAGCCAGCCGCGTCTCATCCGGCGGCCTGCGTTGTGCTCGCTCCCGCCTTCTTGTAGCTCGTCGATGGCCCTGCGGAGCCGGCTTCTACTCCTCTTCCCACTTCGTCACCGAGTACCGCTGGAGCTGTACGTCCGGCGACCAGAAGCCCGAGGTGAGGCCCGCCTTGCGCTTGAGGTGCGCGAGGAATTCCGTGGGGTCCGGGAGCTGCTCCCAGACCTGGGGAAGGAAGGTGCCGCGGTGGGGGCCGGCCTCCAGGATGAGACCGTCGACACCGGGGCGCAGAGCGGCGACGGCGTCCGCCTCGCGGGGGAACGACGGCATCGGCTCGGGCTGGGAGAGCAACGAGACCTCGATCGCGATCTCCGACAGCTCGTCGCGCTCGACGGGCGGAAAGCGCGTGTCGTGGAAAGCCGAGGCGCGGGCGTTCAGCCAGACGTCGTCGAACAGCTGACGGTAAGCGCGCACGGAGCCCACGCATCCCCGCAACTCGCCCCAGCGGGTGAGGGTCACGAAACTGGCGCCAAGCTCCTGGAGCCACGGCTCGCGGTAGTCGGCGGCCATGCCGATGCCCAGCGCCTCGATCAGGCTCTCCCGGGCGATGCGCAGCAGCAGCCGGCCGCGCCCCGCGTCCAACGGTTCAGGCTTGCTCATGAAAGGCGAAGGCTCCATAACCCACGACGCGGGACTTGTCGCCGGCGGTATCCGCCGAGTTGCGCAGATCGAGGAGCTCCGCGGTGAGGCCGCGAGCCCGGGCGGCCTCCAGCAGGCCGTTGATCGGCCTCGCGCCGCACGCCTGATGGGGATCGAGAGGGCCGCGCAGAGCGAGAACCGCGTCCGCCGTCTCCCGATCCACCCGCCGCGCCTCGTCGTAGGGCAGATAGTGCGAGAGGTCCGAGCTGATGACGATCAGGGTCTCCGCGCCGCCCCACAGAGCGTCCAGCACCTCGGCCACCTCCTCCGGAGACGCCTCGCCCACGGCCAGCGGCACGAGCTCGAACTTCCCCAGCAGTACCTGAAGGAAGGGCAGCTCCACCTCCAGCGAATGCTCGCGGACGTGGGCCTCGGGGATGAGCCGCACCTGCGGCAGCCGGAGGGCGGCCCGTGCGCCGTCCCCCTGGAGCTTCACCGTCCCCAGGGGCGTGCCGAACGACTCGTGACCCGGCAGGGCCAGGCCACGGAAGGGCACGAAGTGGGAAGGCCCCAGAAGGACCACCCGCTCAATCGGGCTCGCGGCCGCCGCCGCGGTGAAAGCCTGAAAGGCGCTACCCGCGATCGGCCCCGAGTAGACGTAGCCCGCATGAGGAGCGATGACTGCCTTCGGCGCCGTCGGCGCCGTGGACACCGGAGCCTCCCGCAGATACCCCTCCACCGCGGAGCGCAGCTCCTCCGCCGCAGCGGGATAGAAGAGGCCGGAGACGGCGGGGGGGCGGACGGTTGCCATGACGCCAATTTATCACCGTCCTGGCCTGGGAGCCCGCGCGCCAAGAGCAATCCAAGGACAACAAGGACGTCAAGGACAAAGCTGCGGTATCGGTGTCCTTCTTCTGTCCTCGATGTCCCTGCTGTCCTTGGCGTCCTTTATTCGGGCGCTCCGAGCTTGGCGCGCGGGCTCCTCCAAAGACGAGGGCCGCACCAATCCCCGGCATGTCGCTGGAAGGCGTCGCAACCAGCCCGGAGGGCGGCAGACCCGTAGCCCAGGGCGAAGCGAAGCGAGAGCCCTGGGACCGGAAACCCACGCCGTACCCGACCGCCCTGCCAAGGGCGATTTTTCCGTGGGCATCCGATATAGAAAAAACGCCCTTGGCAGGGCGCCAATCGATTTGGGGGTTGGCTCTATCCCAGGGCTCGCGTCCGCTTCCTGGGTCCAAAGGCAGGAGGGCACCAGTCCCCGGTACGCGGCTCGAAGGCGTCGAGACCAGCCCGGAGGGCGGCAGACCCGTAGCCCAGGGCGAAGCGAAGCGGGAGCCCTGGGACGGGCAATCCACACCCTTCCCGACCGCCCTGCCAAGGGCGTTTTTTCTCCCGCGGGGAGAGGGCCACCGAGGTAGAAAAAGCGCCCTTGGCAGGGCGCGCATCGGTGGTGGCTGATCCCGTTACCCAGGGCTCGCGCCCTGGGCTACGGGTCTGCCGCCCTCCGGGCTCGCGGTATTGGCCTGCGGAAGTTACACCCGAAAGAGTGGCATGAGACTGCCGGAACAAGTTGAGAGGAGTAAGGAGATGGGTGTATAATTTTACATTCTATAGAATAAATGACATACATCTTTCCCACAGGTAGCCTGACCAGGCAATGGAGACTGTCAGAAGTCGTAGGGAGAGGAGTCGGATACAGTTGATCTTGAGGTTAGGCATCGGTGTAGTTGTACCAAGTTTGGAGGTCCGCGAATGAATACACTTCAGGACAAGTGGCGTCAGAAGACAGACGATGAGGTAGAAGCGGCTGCGGAGAGCCTCGCCGAGTACACGGAAGAAGGCAGGAATATCATCCTGGCCGAAGTCGAGCGCCGCCGCGCGAGCGCGGACGCTGAGGAACTCACTCAGAAAGGCCGGGAAGGCAACCTAGATCGGTTGAGCGGTCAACCCTACGCCGCCCCCATTGTTTTACGCGATGACCAACAAGCGCGTGTCTCATCAGGCGAGCCATTACTCGATTTGCCTCAAATGAAGCTGCGCGAATGGCCTGAGGAGGACGTGGAACTAGAGACCGAACCGCAGACCTACCCTGGCGAAGGTACGGCTCCGGAATTCTTCCGTGAATCGGAAGACCCTAAAACCGCGGCGCTCGTGCCACCGTCGAACCCAGTGCTTGTCTGCGCCCTTGGCTTGCTCGCGGCTTTCTTCCTGCCGTGGGTCCAGATCTTCGGCGTTGGGCTGTCAGGTTACAACTTTGGCCAGGTCGGTTCTTATGGTAACTACGCTTGGGTGGTTCCCATTCTCGCGGCAGCTACCATACTGCGCAGCTTCACTGGCGGCAACAATCGGGGCATTGGTGCAATCGCCGGTATCGTGCCGCTTGGGGCAATACTCTACGGGCTCATTAGTCTTGGTGGAGAGGGCGGCCCAGATGCCGCCAAGGGCATAGTAAATATTGCGGAGCAAGTACTGTCCATCGGCGGGTGGCTCACGATCATCTTTGCCTTCGGCATCATCATCGCGGCTTTTGCTCCAACGCCAACCGCAACTAATCAGAGCCGGAACCCGCGCGAGGACGGATTACGCAACACCTTTGCGTTCCACGAAGAGTATCCTCTTGGCATTCAACCTGAACAACACACTGGAAACATCAGCGACGAGATTGCCCGGCTTGCTGACCTTCACGCCAAAGGCATCCTAGACGCCGCCGAGTTCAAGGCAGCTAAGGCGAAGCTGCTCGCCTAACAGCAAAATTGTGAGACGCCTATCTCAACGTCACTGATGTCATCTGCGCTGTACCAGGCGAGGACCCGCGCCAAGGTAATCGTAGAACCCACACTCCTCGCGACGCGGTTCCACATCGATGAGCTTTGATCAGGTAGATAACGAAAAAGGAGGCAACGCTTTCGGAGCCACCTGCCAGCAGCCCTTGGGCCGAGCCTCCGCTAGAAGTATCGTCTGTCGGCTCCTCGGAATCAAGGGCTTGACTGCGCAAGGCGGCACAACGGACCGCATCCGCTGGAGCACAGTCGCGGAGAGTCTGAACCGACCCTACCGGGTCAGCCTTTCCATGGTCGTTCTCGTGTCGCTCGTACCCTTCTACATCTTCATTGGCGAGTTGGCACGGGAACGGACACTGCACGTCCCCTTGCTGGCCTTGGACCGGATCGTGCCCCTGCAGCCCATCTGGGCGCTGGTGTATGGACCGCTTTATCTCTTTCTGATCCTGCTGCCGGTGCTCGTCGTCCGGCAGGATGAGCAGATTCGCCGCACCGTTCTCGCTTATTTGACAGTTTGGATCGTTGCGTATGCCTGCTTTCTGCTGTATCCGACCACGGCCTCGCGGCCGGACAAGGTGATTGGAGAAGGATTCGCCGTCTGGGGCCTGCGGTTCCTCTACTCGTCCGACCCGCCCTACAACTGTTTTCCTTCCCTGCACGTCGCGCACTCCTTCGTGTCGGCGCTGACCGTCCACCGCGTGCACCGCGGGGTTGGAAATGCCGCGACTGTTAGCGCCGTACTCGTCGCAGTCTCAACGCTGTTCACGAGACAGCACTACGTGGCGGACGTGATCGCCGGGGTGTTGCTGGCGTCCATGGCCTATGTCGTGTTCCTGCGTGGCTACCCGCGCGAGGCGATACCCGGCCTAGATCGCCGCCTTGCACCGTACCTCGCGCTGGTCACGATCGGGATCGTTGGGCTCGTGTTCGCCTGCTTCTGGGCGGTGCACGGGTTGGCCGGTGGGGGTTGAGAGAGTGGCCGACCCGTCCGGCCCAACGGGTCGGGAGAACGGAGCCCAGGGCTTAAGGCCGGAGGCCGAATGCCCTGGGTGGAGAGATTGACCACGTGGTGCGGCCTGAAGGGCCGCGAGACGTTGGCCCGGTTTGAGGCCGCGGCTGCGAAACAGGTCGCTCGAGCTCCCACGGCCCTTCAGGCCGCAAGGATGGGGCGGCTTTTTTCCCCAGGGAGTCGGCCTCCGGCCTCGGCCCTGGGCTGGGGTCTCCCAACCCGTTGGGCCGGTGGGAAGGTGTATCGCAACGGGGCCGTCCAGCCCCAACGGGACGACGGCTGCTCCCGGGGGAAGGCCCTCGTCTTCTGGGCGGTTTTCGCCGCCTCGGAGACGCCCCACGGGGTAGCTGGCGCTACCCGCTGGGCGTCTCTACAGTGGGGGGCGAGCCGGTGGCGTGATTCGGATCGGCGACGCCCATAGGTGGCGATCAGGTAATCAACTTCTCGCAAAGGCCTCAGCGTTCCAATTTCCACGCCGGTACGACCCCAATGTAGAGACGCCCGCAGGGTAGCGCCAGCTACCCCGTGGGGCGTCTCAGGATCGGGGACGACTGTCCAATCTGATACGAATCCGACCGCGGCAGATCAGAGGTCCGAAATACCCAAGGCGACGGGAGCGCTCTTGGTTCTTCTCCCTCTTCTCCCGGTCGGGGGGAGGCGATCGGAGAAGAGGGCCGGGGTGATGAGGGGTCTCCGCGACGAGACCGACGCGACCAGCCTACTTCCCCTTCAAAACCTGCCGCGCCCTGCGCTGCGCCCTTTCCCTCTCCGGGAAAGGCAAATCCGAAAGCAGAACGAGCACCCTCTCCCGCCCGGACGCCAGGAGGGTGAGAACCTCGCGGAACTGCTGCTCGGCGCGGTCGCCGTGGCCCAGGCGCAGGAGGCAGTCGCCCAGCAGGACTCGGACCTGGAAGAGGGCCGGATCGAGGTAGAGGGCGGCGCGGTAGGCTGTGATGGCATCCTCGGCGCGGCCCGCGAGGTCATGGAGGAAACCCTCCAGGGCGTGGGCGGAGGGCTCCGAGGGGTCGGCGGCCAGGGCCTGCTCGACGCCTCGGGCCGCCTCGGCCGTGCGGTTGGCCGCGAGGTCTCGGGCGGCCGCCAGCAGCAGCTCGTGGACGCTGAGCGCTGAGGGCCGGGCCTCGGCCACGGGAGGTGGTGGCGGCGCGGGAGCGGCGGCTCTGGGGCGGGCCGCCGGCGCCGCCTTGGGCGGTGGCGGTGATGGCGATGCCGGCGGTGCAGGGGCATCCGGAATTGCCGGGAACGGCCGGGCCACCCGCTGGCGCCTCGCCGGGACCTCTCCTCCATCAGGTTTCGCCCCCCGATGACGGTAGGCGAAGCAGGGACCCAGATCGACCGACTCCAGCTCGTCCTGAATCTGCCACAGGGTCTCGGAGGCGCCCAGGAAGAGATAGCCCTCGGGAGTCAACACCCGGGCCACCTGGGAGATCACCCAGCGCTGCAAGGGCCGCCGGAAGTAGATCAGCACGTTGCGCATCAACACCAGGTCGAACTCTTCGTAGGGCAAGGCGAACGGCGCGTGGGCGAGGTTCAGGTGCCGATACTCGATGTGCGCGCGCAAACCGGCGTCCACCTCGTAGAGCTTGCCGCGGCGGGAGAACCAGCGCTCCAGAAGCTCCGGCGGCACCTGGGAGACGGCGCGCTCGCCGTAGAGGCCGATGCGGGCTCCCGCCAGGGCCTCCTCGTCGACGTCCGTGGCGGTGATCGTCCAGCTCCAGCCCAGCAGGGTGGGCTCCTCGGCGAGCAACATGGCGATCGTCGCCGGCTCCTCGCCCCGGGCGCAGGCCGCGGACCAGATGCGGAGCTGGCGGGTGGCGGAGCGGGCCTTCACCAGGGCCGGCAGGATGCGCTGGCGGATGACGTCGAACTGCTGCGGCGCGCGAAAGAAGTAGGACTCCTTGATGGTGACGAGGGGAATGAGGCTCTCCCACTCGCCCGGCAGCTCGCGGGCCGCCAGGGCATGCACGTACTCCTCGACGCCGGAGAGGCGGCGGGCCTGGGCCCGCCGCTCCGCCACCTCTTCCAGGAAGGCCATGCGGGCCGGCGGGATGACGTTGCCCGTGATCTCCCGAATGAGGGTGACGAGCCGCACCACGGGCGAGGCGTCCTCGGAATGGGCCTGAGTCATGGGCGGACGCAGTTCCGGCCGGTGGCCTTGGCCTCGTAGAGCCGGCGGTCGGCCAGCGACACCAGCAGGTCGGTGGTCAGCAGCCCTGGAAGGTCGTCGCGCGACGCCACCCCGAACGAGGCGGTGATGCGCAGCTCGTTGCCCGCGGGCAGGCGCACGCGGGCGTTCTCCAGCCCTACCCGCAGCCGCTCGGCGGCCAGGCGCGCCGATTCCAGGTCCACCTGCGGCAGCACGGCCAGGAACTCCTCGCCGCCGTAGCGACCCAGGATGTCGGTGCTGCGCAGGCAGCGGCGCAGCACCGCCGCCCCCTCGCGCAGCACGGCGTCCCCGGCGAGGTGGCCGAAGGTGTCGTTGACCTCCTTGAAGTGGTCGAGGTCGCAGAGCACGACGCTCAGGGGGTAGCGGTAGCGCCGCGCCCGCTCCAGCTCTTCGCTCAGACGGTCGTAGATGACCCTGTGGTTGAGCTGGCGGGTGAGGCCGTCGAGGGTCGATAGCTCGTGCAGACGCTGGGAGAGGCGCGCGTTGTCCAGCACCAGGGCCAGGTGGCGGATGAGCGACTCGACCAGGGTTTCCGCCGCCGGATCGAAGCCGTGCGGGTCGCGCGGCATCACCGCGAGGACGCCCTCGGCGTCGCGAAGCGACAGCGGCAGCCAGAGGGCGCGGTCGAGCTCGACGGCGAGATCGCCCCGGCGCTCGCCGGCATAGCGGATCTCCACCCGGGCGTCCGGCGGCAGGCTCAGGGCTCCCACCAGCAGGTCCGCCAGGGTCTCCACGTCCGCCGCACGGATGGGGTCCTGGAGCTGGATCTGGACCAGGGCTGAGTCCGCCTCCGCCACCGCCAGGGCCAGGAACGGAGCGTCCACCACCTGGCTGAGGATCTCCAGGGCGCCCTCGGCGGCGGCGTGGAAATCGTTGGCTTCCATGCCCTGCTCCAGCAGCGTGTTGATGACCGTCGCCTGGAGCAGCGAGGTGTCCAGGTGGCGGGCCACCCGGGCCAGCACCTCGACCGGCCCGATCGCCGAGCGCTCCACGGGGGAGGCGGGGCTGCGCTTGCGCTGCACGGCGGCGGCCTTCTCCACCAGGCGGGAGACGGTCGCCACCAGCTCCTGCGGATCGTGATCCTTGGTCAGATAGGCGTCCGCTCCGGTGCGCAGGCTCCAGTAGCGGGAGGCCGCCTCGTTGTGGCTGGTGAGGATCAGCACCGGGATGTGCGAGCTCGCCGGGTCCGCCTTGAGCAGCCGCAGCAGCGGAAAGCCGTCCATGGTGGGCATCTCGAGGTCCGTGACCACGACCGCCGGCTGCTCGCGCAACGCCGTCATCGCCCCCTCGGCACCGTCGCCGGCCTCCAGGACCTCGAAGCCGGAGGTGCGCAGAGTGCGGGCGAGGATGGCGCGGGTCACCTCGCTATCGTCCACCACCAGCACCCGCAGGTTCATGGCTCGCCACCCTTTTTCCACAGCCGGACGAGGGTCTGGGCCAGGGCCCGCGGCGGCAGGGCCACGTCGGCCGCTCCCTTCTCCAGGGCCACCCGCGGCATGCCGAAGACGACGCAGCTCGCCTCGTCCTGCACCAGGGTGATGCCGCCGGCCTTGCGCAGGGCGAGGAGGCCCTCGACGCCGTCCGATCCCATCCCCGTCAACAGCACGCCGGCCACCTGCCGCGGGCAGCACTCGGCGCAGGAGTGGAACATGTCGTCGACCGACGGCCGGTGGCCGCGGCGGGCCGGCGTCTGGGAGTCGAGGCGCAGAATGCCGCCGGCGTCCATCCGCAGGTGGGCGCCGCCGGGAGCCAGCCGCACCATGCCGCGGCGCAGCTCCTCGCCGTCCTGGGCGAGCCGGACGTCGAAGGGAAACTCCTTGTTGAGCCAGTCGGCGAAGCCCAGCTCGAAGCCCGAGGCGATGTGCTGGACGATGAGGAAGCCCACCGGCGGATCGGCGGGCACCTCGGCGAGCAGCTCGCGGATGGCCGCGGGTCCCCCGGTGGAGGCGCCGATCGCCACCCAGCGCAGCTCCCGCGGCGAATCCAACAGGGCCTCGGGCTTCACCGGCCGCGCCCGCCGCGCCGTGCGCGGTGCCGTCTGCGCCAGGGCCACGGTGCGCACGGTCTCGGGCAGGCTCTCGGCGAGCTGCTGCCAGCTCGGCGTGTCCTCCGGCTTGGGCAGCACCTCCAGCGCTCCCCGGCGCATGGCCTCGAAGGCCGTCTGCATCTGGTTGCGGTTGGCCTTCGAGGTGAGCACCACGATCGGTGTCGGCCGCACGGCCATGATCCGTTCGGTGGCGGCATAGCCGTCCAGCACCGGCATCTGGAGGTCCATCACCACCACCTGCGGCTGGAGATCGATCACCATCTGCACGGCCTGGGCGCCGTCCGCCGCCTCGCCCACCACCCGGATGTCGCGGGTCTTGGCGAACAACCGGCGCAACACCGCCCGCACCGACGGCGAGTCGTCCACCAGCAGCACGCCGATCATGCGGATACGCCCCCCTACTTTCCGCTCAGCCGGCGGACGAGGTCCACCAGCTCGCCGGCGTCCAGGCTCTGTTTGGTGAGATAGGCGTCCGCCCCCACCTTGAGGCCGCGCAGGCGGTCCTCGGGGCGGTCGCGGGTGGAAACGACGATGATCGGCAGGTGGGCGAAGTGCTCCATGCTGCGCAGCTGGGCCGCCAGCTCGAAGCCGTCCATGCGCGGCATCTCGATGTCGGTGACGACGCAGTCGAAGCTCTCCTCGGCCAGCAGCGACAGGGCCTCCTCGGCGTCGGAGGCGGCGGAGACGTGGAACCCGGCGTCCTCCAGCAGGCGCCGCTCCATCTCCCGGGTGACCAGCGAATCGTCGACCAGCAGCACCCGCACCCGCCGCACCACCACCTGCGGCCGGGCCGCGGGAAGGGCCCGCAGGTACTCGGCCTGGGCCAGCACCGAAGGCGACAGCACACCCACCGGCTCGCCGGAAGCGAGCAGCGCCACCCCCTCCAGCAGCAGGTCGGTCGGCACCCGCCGGGTGATGGGGCGCACCAGCACCTCGTGCTCGCCCTCGACGTCGTCCACCGCCAGCGCCAGCGGCTGGCCCGAGACCACCCCTTCGAGCAGCAGCAGGCGCTCGGCCGGAGCCTGGCCGTAGAGGCGCGACAGGGGAACGAAGGGCACCAGCCGTTCAGGGAAGACGGCGAGCGAACGCCCGTCGCGCTCGACGACGGCCCCGGCCGCGAGCCGCGTGGCGCGGCGCACCACCGAGGCGGGCAGGGCGACCTTGAGCTGCCCCACCCGCAGCAGCATCACCGACTCGCCGCGGCGGGCGACCGGCACCTCGACGATGAACTTCGTCCCCCGGCGTGCCTCGGTCTCCACGAAGACCTCGCCGCCCAACCGGCTGACGACGTTGGCCACCACGTCGAGCCCGACGCCGCGGCCGGAGATCTCGGAGACCTGCTGGCGGGTGGAAAAGCCCGGCGAGAAGAGGAAGCGCAGAGCCTCCGCCTTGCCCAGGCCGGCGGCGCTGCGGGCGTCCACCATGCCCACGGCGACGGCCTGCTGAATCACCCGGGCGATGTCGATGCCGCCGCCGTCGTCGGAGATCACCAGCCGCACCTTGGGGCCGTCCGCCAGAGCCTGGATGCGCAGGCGGCCGGCCCGCGGCTTCTGGCGCGCCTCGCGCACCTGCGGCGCCTCGATGCCGTGATCGACGGCGTTGCGCACCAGGTGGAGCAGCGCCTCCTCGAGCTCGCGGGCGATGCGGCGGTCGAGGCGGGTCTCCTCGCCTTCGAGCTCCACTTCGACCTCCTTGTCGACGGCGCGGGCCAGCTCGCGGGCATAGCGGGCGAAGGAGAGGAGGAAGCCGCGCATGGGCTGGAGCTGGAGCGAGAGCATCTGCTCGAGCTGATCCTCCGCCGAGCGGATGAGCCGCCGCTGCCCGCCCTCGAGCTCCACCGCCACCCGCCGCAGCATGGTGGCGAGCACGGCCAGCACCTGCGTCGGCTGCGGCTCGTGCAACCCTTCCTCAGCCAGCCGGGCGAGGTCGTAGATGCGGTCCACCACCTGGCGCCCGGCGATCGCCATGATGCGCACCTGGGTGGCTCGCTCGGCGACGGCGTCGAGCGCCCCGGTATCGACGCGCACGTCACTTGAGATCGTGCCGCTCTTGGGAGAGGCCGTGGCATGCGGCGGCGCGGCGGGTTCGGCCGTGGCCTCGGGCGCGGGGGTCATCTCGGGGGCGGGGGGTGGATCGGTCGGATCGGACGGCTCCGCCGGCTGGGCGGGCGGAGGCGCCGGGACCTCCGCCTCGGCGGCGTTGGCCCGCAGCATCGCCACCAGCTCCGGGTCCACCGGCGGCTCGTTGCCGCGCGAGACCTCCTCGACCAGCACGCTCAGCTCGTCCACCACGCGGGTGAGCAGGGCGATCATGCCCGGGCGGGCGGCGTGGAGCACCTCCTCGGCGGCGTGGCAGAGCTCGGCGAGCTCGCCGATGCGCATCATGCGCCCGGCGCCCTTCAGGGTGTGAAGCTCGCGCTTGACCTCGACCGCCGACTGCGGATCGACGTCGAGGAGGGGAACGTGCGTGGCCAGCCGTTCCAGCCGGTCGCGCGCCTCTTCGACGAAAAGGGGGATAAGGTCCGCAAACTCGGCGTCCAAGGGTTCCCCGGCCTTTAGATCTTGGTCCAGCTGTCGACGTTGACGTCGAGGCCGAGGACGCCTTCCAGCTCCCCGTTCTCGTAGATCGGCGTGGCGGCGGTGAAGATCGGCTGCCCCGAGAGCAGCGAGTTGAACAGCGGCGTCAAAATGGTGTGCTCCTCGCGCACCGCCGCCAGGTACCACGGCCGCTCGGCGAAGCCCTCGCCGGCCTTCACCGCCGCGGGCACCGGCCGGTCGCCGACGATCTGACGGCTGACGGTGAGGGCCGTCTGGTGGTGCGTGCCGTCGTAGAAGTAGAGGCATTCGACGAACGACTGGCGGTGCACCAGGTCCTCGAGCAGCCTCTCGATCGCCTCCCAGTTGCCGAGCCGGCGCCGCACCTCCCGGCCCCAGGCCTCGGCGGTGTGCTTGAGCGAGTGCGGCGAGTCGAGGTGGAAGGACTGGGCCAGCATCTGGATCACCAGCCCGAGGTTGTTCAGCCGGTCGGCCGTCTGGGAGAACAGCTTCAGCCCGTCGGCCATGCGCTGCACCACCTGGCTGACCTCCTTCAGGGTCAGCACCACCTCGTCGGAGGCGGCGTTCTGCTGCTGGGTGGCGAGGGAGATCTCGCGCGCCACCCGGGCCGTGTCGCTCGACGCGCCGCGCAGCTCCTCGATGGCGGCGGCGGCGGCGCGGGCTCGCTCCAGCACCCGGCCGGCCTCGGCGCTGCCCTCCTCGGTGGCGACGACGGTGGTGCGGATCGAGCCCGCGAACTCGTCCAGCAGGTTGCGCACCGACTCCACCGACTCCTGCGAGCGCTGGGCGAGGCGCCGCACCTCCTCGGCCACCACCGAGAACCGCCGCCCGTGATCGCCGGCGGCGGCGGCCTCGATGGCGGCGTTGAGCGAGAGGATGTGGGTCTCCTGGGCGATCTCGGTGATCAGGTCGAGCACCCGGTAGATCTCCTTCGAGCGGGTGCCCAGGATCTCGGCGCGGCTGGCGATGCCGCTGATGCGCTTCTTCACCTCCTCGACGCCGCCCACCGCCTCCTCCACCGCTCCCTGGCCGGCGTTGCCGCTCTCCTCGGCAGCCTGCGCGAGGTCGGCCTGGGAGGCGGCGTTGTCGGCGATCTGCCCGGCGGTGCGCGCCAGCTCCTCCATGGCGGCGGTGATCTCGACCACCGAGGCCGCCTGCTCCGAGGAGCCGGAGGCCAGCTCCGAGGCGATCTCGTTGACCGCGTTGGCGGCCGAGGCCACCTCGATGGAGCTCGACTGGATCTGCTGCGCCAGGACGTCCAGCGAGTTGACGGCGTTGCCCAGCACCTGCGCCAGCCGGCCGGGCAGCGAGCGCGCGTGCTCCGAGCAGTTCACCAGGTCGCCCGCCCGCAACCGGTCCAGGGCCTGGACGAGGGTGTGCTCGATCGACTCGTGCCGCACCTCGGCGCTCTCCACCCGCTCCCGCAGGTGCTGCTGGGGGCGGTAGACACCCTGCCGGTAGAGGACGAAGATCGCCACGACGATCAGCATGTAGGCATCGAACGGCCAGTTCTGGCCGCCGCCCGCCTGGGTCACCAGCAACAGGACCAGCCCCGTCAGGCCGATGCCGCTCAGGATGAGCATCCCCGCCAAGGCCGGGTTGAAGGCTGGGCTCGCGTCTCGGCTGTCACTCATCGCTGCGATCTCCCTCTCCGGACCGTTCCCCGGACAATGCCGCCGGCGGGCGGCCCGGGTCCACCATCACCACCGGCTCGTGGCCGTGCACCGCGAGTCCCGCCGCCGGCTGGGGCCAGAAGCGGCTCACCACCGGGGCCAGCGGCCAGATCCGCAGCTCCTCCACCACACCCAGGATCTCGTCGGCTCTCAGATCACTGCCGCCGCTGCCCGCGCTGCCCGCGATGGTGACCCGGTAATCCATCCCCTGCCGCCCCAGCCCGTCCACGGCCGCGTTGGCGATTCCCCACAGGTTGCCGCCGCGGCGCAGCAGCAGGAAGCCCCGGGCCTGGGGAACGCTCAACCCGGCCTCCCCAGCGCCTCAAGGTTGAGGACGCGAACGACCTCGCCGGCCACCGGCGCCTCGCCGAGCAGGAAGCCGCCGTCGCCAGCCACCACCGATCCCGGCGGCACGTGCACGACCTCCAGCGCCGAGTCGCAGGAGAGGCCCAGCATCTCACGGGCTTCCACCGGCCCCACCCAGACCACCACGGTCACCGGATAGGTGGGGTTGGGGCCGGCCGGCGCGCGGACCAGCCGGCCGAGATTGAGCACCGGCATCGGCTCGCCACCGAACTCCGCCAGCCCTTCGAGCTCCGCCGAGGCGCCCGGCAGCGGATGAACGGTGAGCGACCGCACCACCCGCCGCACCGAGGAGAGGGGGAGCGCGCAGGCGTACTCTCCCGCGCGCACCAGCAGGTGGGTGCCTTCGAGCCGGCTCTTGCCCTCGGTCTTCCCGGCTTCCAGAGTTACGTCCACGGCGCTTCAGATCCTCGTCCAGCCGGAGACGTTGATGTCGATCCCCAGCACGAAAGCAACGCCGCCCGCCTCGTCCCGCACCGCCGTGCAGACGGTGAAGCAGGCCTCGGAGCCCTGCATCGACTCATAGGGCGGAATCAGCGTCGTGCGCCAATGCCGCGAGAGCGCCTTGAACCAGGGCCGGCTCCGGATGTCCGTGTCGTGGACCTTGGCGGCCAGGGCTCGCTGCCGCTCGTTGAGCAGATTCTTGTTGAAGGAGAGGAGCGGTGTCGTGCCATCGAGCCGCGAAAGGTAGCCGAGCTCCACGAAAGGCGCGCCGCTCACCAGCTCCTCCAGCAATCGCCCCATCTCCTCCAGACTGCCCTGAGCCTCCAGACGGCGCGCCCACTCCTCCACCAGGTGCTTGAGCGAGCGCGGCGAGGCGAGGTGGAACGATTGCGCGAGGAGCTGGATCTCCAGGCCCAGGGAGTTGAGCCGGTCGGCCGTGCTGGAGAGGTTCTTCAGGCCGCCGGTCATCCGCTGCACCACCAGGCTTACCTCGCGCAGGGTCATCACCACCTCGTCGGAGGCGGCGTTCTGCTGCTGGGTCGCGAGCGAGATCTGGCGCGCCACCCGAGAGGTGTCGCCCGAGGCGCGGCGCAGATCCTCGATGGCCTCCGCCGCCGCCCGCGAGCGCTCCAGCACCCGCGACGCCTCCTTGCTCCCCTCCTCGGTGGCGACGATGGTGGCGCGGATCGAGCCCGAGAACTCGTCCAGCAGGTTGCGCACCGACTCCACCGACTCCTGCGAGCGCTGGGCGAGGTGGCGCACCTCCTCGGCCACCACCGAGAACCGGCGGCCGTCGGCGCCGGCCGCCGCCGCCTCGATGGCGGCGTTGAGCGACAGGATGTGCGTCTCCTGGGCGATCTCGGTGATCAGGTCGAGCACCCGGTAGATCTCCTTCGAGCGGGTACCCAGGGCGTCGGCCCGGCTGGCGATGGCGCTGATGCGCTTCTGCACCTCCTCGACGCCGGTGACCGCCTCGAACACGGCGGCCGAGCCCGCGTCGCCGCTCGCCTCGGCGCGCGACGCCAGCTCGGCCTGGCGGCCGGCGTTCTCGGCGATCTGCGAGGCGGTGCGGGCCAGCTCCTCCATGGCGGCGGTGATCTCCACCACCGAAGCCGCCTGTTCGGAGGAGCCCGAGGCGAGCTCGGAGGCGATCTCGTTGACCGCGTCGGCGGCCGAGGCCACCTCGATGGAGCTGTCCTGGATCTGCTGCGCGAGCTGCGACATGGCGTCGCTCGCCGCCTCCGAGATCTTCGCCAGCCGTTCGGGCAGGCCCCGGGTGCTCTCGATGGAGCGCACCAGATCGCCGGCCCCGAGCTGCTCGAAGGCGACGATCAGGTCGGCCTCCAGCCGCGACCAGCGCTGATCGCCCTCCGGCAGCCGGCGCTCCAACTGGCGGAAGTGCGCAAAGACCCAGGCGCCGTAGGCCACCACGCCGGTCAGACCCACCGCCAGGAAGAGCAGGCGAGGCCAGGGGGAGGCGCCGGCCGGCGAGCCCAGAGTCAGCAGGATGAATCCCACCAGCGTCACTCCCACGACGAGGATCCAGCCGATCAGGGCGTTCTCGGTATGGCGCCCCGTCCGCCGGGATGCCGCGGGCTTTCCGACTTCCATCCTGAGATCTCTCCTTTTGCTGCTTTTCCAAGCGGAGCGTGCGCGTAAGGATAGGCAATTCAGCATCCTCCCGCAAGCCGCGCCCTCCGTCCCGCCCAGCCCCGAGGGGGGGCTTGGAGAGGCGACAGTTGATCCCACGGACAATTTGAGCTATACAATTCAGCCAATAATTTCGTTTCGCTTCAGCGCAGGCTCTTAAGAGTTGGCGCCCGACTCGCGCGGGAACGCCGCTGGAATGCGTAAATTACGCTGTTTTCACGTTGTTTAGGGAGATTTACCCATGAGAAGAGAAGCCCTCGTCGTCCTACTCCTAGCCGCCGTCCTGCTCGCCACACCGGCCGTCTGGGCGGGTAACGGCCACACCCTGCACGGCGTCGGCGCCGTCAACAGCTCCATGGGTGGCGCCGGCGTCGCCCTCCCCATCGATACGATCGGCGGCCTGCTGCTCAATCCGGCCCTGGCCGTGGGGCAGGACGGCAGCCATTTCGCCTTCAGCGCCGAGTACAACCGGGCCAAGAACGCCGTGGAGAGCACCGTCACGGTCCCCACCCCGGGCGGCCCGCTCAAGATCAGCGGCCGCACCGACGAGTCGGGCGACCGCGCCCTGATTCCGGCCTTCGGCTTCGTGCATCACACCCGGGGCTCGAACTTCGCCTACGGCATCGGCTTCCTCGGCCTCGCCGGCTTCGGCGCCGACTACCCGCAGGACTCCAGCAACCCGATCCTCTCCCCCCAGCCCAACGGCTTCGGCCGGGTCTACTCCAACTACCAGCTGCTGAAGATCCCCACCGTCCTCTCCTGGCAGCTCAGCGACAGATTCTCCTTCGGCCTGTCGCTCAACGCCGCCTACGCGACGCTGACCGCCGACCCGGCGGGCTTCGCCAGCTTCGACTGCTCGGGTCCCCAGGGGCCCTGCTTCGTTCCCCACGTCAACGCCGACAGCACCTGGGGCTACGGCGCCGGCGTCGGCATCCGCTACAAGCTCACCCCGACCCTGGCGCTGGGCGCCTCCTACACCACCAAGACCAAGTTCCAGGAGTTCCAGTGGAACTCGGCGGTGTCCAACCCGCAGCTCGCCACCTTCGGCACGGCGCGCAAGATCAAGCTCCAGCTCGACATGCCGGCCATCGCGATCGTCGGCCTCGGCTGGACCCCCAGCGACCGTCTGGCGGTGGCCCTCGACGAGAAGTTCATCGAGTATGAGAAGACCGCGGGATTCTCCGACGTGCTCGGCTTCAAGAACATCAAGGTGACCGAGCTCGGCGTGCAGTACAAGGTGACCGAGGGCTTCGCCGTGCGTGGCGGCTACAACAAGAGCCAGAACCCGATTCCGGCGGACCGCACCTTCTTCACCATCGAGACGCCCGCCATCTTCAAGACCCACTACACCGGCGGCATCGGCTACAAGGTGAGCGACATCCTGACTCTCGACGCCACCTATTACCACGTGCCGGAGAACAAGATCACCGGCCCCATCTTCGGTCCCACAGGCCCGGTCCCCGGCGCCACGGTGACCACCCGGATGGCGATGGACTCGGTGGTGTTCACGTTCAACTTCGCCCTGCCGCAGTAGAAAAGACCCTAACCTCCCCCACCCTCCTCTTCCGTCCCCTCCCACTCCCTTGATCGGCGGGTGTGGAAGGGGACCGGAGGGGTACGCCTCACAGGCCATCCGAGGCAATCCCAGACCTTTGACGTCCGAAAACGAGCTCTGATCCTGCGCTATAATAGGAACAAAACTGCGGTTCCTTCGTCGGGGCTGGCGCCCGTTTCTCGAGTGGCGACGTCACTGCGTGCGCGCCCGGACGAGATTTCATCGGAGGGTTTTCCATATGGCCGTCGTCGGTAAGTACCGGTTGATCGCGCTCTCGCTGCTGCTCCTCGCTCTGTTGAGCCTGCCGGCCCGCGCGGCGACTGCGGGCGACGCCAAGCTGGCGCCGTACTGGCTCCGCTCCGATGAGACCGTCAATCTGTACAAGACGCTCGACTCGGGATCTGCTCTGATCGGCCGGAGCTTCGTCCTTGTTCCGCAGGTTCCCAAAGACCGGGCCCCACGCTACGACTATCGGGTCCTGCTCACTTTCGGCCGGGAGGCGCTGGAAGAGCACCGAGTCTTCGGCCACGGCTCCTATGCCCTCGCCTACGGCGACCGGGAGTTCTCCTTTCCCGGGCTGATACTAGGAACGATTTCCGGCGCCGCGGCCGCACTCTTCTCCAAGCTCGGCTACCGCCCCCCCACCTTCGCGCTCGCCGACGACGGTGAAGACCATCTCTACTTCATCCAGAACGCTTCGGGGCAGGGCATGGACACCTTTCCGATCTCCATCGGCTTCCTCCGGGAGCTGAAGCCGGAGGAAGCGACTCGCTTCAAGGCGCATCTCCTCGCCGAAGAGCAGGCGGAGAAGGCAAAACGAACGGCGGACCTCCACGCCGCCAAGGGCGGCCCCCTGGCAGTTATCGACGCCTACAACTACGGCGGGTCGGAGCTGATCTGGAAAATCTACTACGGGCTCTTCGACCAGTTGGACGATCCGCGCCTCCAAGGTGACAGGCCGGACTTGGTCGCCTCCCGGAAGCTAGCGCGGGATGCTGTGCTCAGCCAGATGTTCCAGGCGTATCACAAGACATACTCCCTCCGCTACGCCGCTCAGATCCAGGAGCCCACGTTCCCGGACCGCACCGACTTGGTCGAGCGGGACGGGTGGGGACACGAGATCAGCCGCGTCGAGGGCCAGACGTACCACATCCGCAAGCGGTTTCAGGAGAGCTACGAGCGGTCCCGTCCCAACCTGGGCCGCAACCTTGGCGCGCTCTTCAGCGCCTCTCAAAATGGGGTCCTATCGCCAGCGAAGATGTGGGACCCCAGCACCGCCTGCTCCCGCTTCCTCGCCGACTCCAAGGCGCTGAGCCCGGGGACCGTGGCCCACTTCGAGGAAAACCTCGAGCGCGCCCTGCTGGGTCGTGAGCCGAAAGCCCTCCCCTTGCCCCGGTACGCCGTCACTCCCCCCTACCGGCTACCCTGGGAGCCGGCGGTGACCGCTCTCCCCCGCGAAACCCTGGATAAGTATGCAGTGAGTTGGATCCGGCCTAGCGACTGGCAGAAATTGAAGCGCGGCTTTGGAGGAGTCGTAGTCTTCAATCCGGGTTTTACGCCGGCCTTGCGGGTCGTCGTCACCTACGAGCCGCAGGTGGAGCACGAGCTCCTGACCCAGATCAACTTTTGGCGCAAGGGGGAGGAGAATCTGGAGCCGGTCCAGAGCCTCAGCGAGCAGCCGATGGAGAGATTCGAAGTCTCCGGGCGTAGCGTCGTTCTGATCGCCTTCCCTAAAACCACCCGGGCTCTCCTCCAGGATGGCCCCCGGAGCTGGTTCGTGTTGATGGACGGTGCCAAGGAAGGAGTAACCGCGCGGCGCGACGAGATGCGCGCTTTCGTCAAATCGTTCCAGTGGCAAGGCGTCCCCCAACTTGCGGAGCAACCGGTCGAGTCCCAGCGGCCGACAGTTCAGGAGAGATCTCTGCGGCGGGCCGCCCCCGGGCGGAGGCCCTCCCCGCCGGACGGTGAGTTGGAACGGGCTCGCAACGAGCCGGAGCCGGCGCTCAAAGAGGCAGCGTCGGAACCGGGGCGGAGCGCGCCAACAAGCGCGCCAGCAGTGGAAACGCCGGCGGTAGAAGCCACCGAACCGGAACCGACGCGCGAAAAGCGCCGGGAAACACCGGCGGGAGACGTGATTCCGGTCGCGCGCCATCTACGTTTCAACGTCGAGCCCACCGACGCCTTTATCCTCATCCGCGGCGCCGAGGACGAGCGCTTCACTCTGATCGGCCAAGCCAAGGAGTATGAGAAGGCCGCCTTCGACATGCCGGGCGAAGGGATCTACGACGTATGGGTGCGGGCCGACGGTTGGCAGGACCAGCGCCTGCGCGTCCAGGTCACGGCCGGAGGCCGAGCAGAGGTGGCGATCCAACTCTCCCCCTGAGGCGTCTTGACAGCCCGGTCATCCCTTCCTCGAAAAGATCGGAACATCCCCCAGAAGGGGGAAGGGCTGCGAGGCCGTTTCGTGTCTTCCTCCCTCTTCTCTCGGTGAGGGGGGTTGGGAGGAGGCGGGAGAAAAGGGCCGGGGTGATGAGGGTCTAGGGAGGGGACTCGATCGACTCGTGCCGCACCTCGGCGCTCTCACGGGCTTCCACCGCTCCCACCCAGACCCACCCAGACCACAGTGACTATCTGAAATCAGAAATTCAAGATACGATTTTTGGGAGCAGATCCTGCTCTAACTGACGGAGACGAACGATGAGAAAAAACTTGATCCGCTTGGTTCTCCCGATGGCCTTGGTCCTTGCCACCTTGCTACCACCAGCCGCTTCCGCCGAGTCTTGCTATCATGATGTTGATGTGGTCCACGTCTACTATTACCTGAATGGTGAGTTGGTGGGTGCGTGTCACAGAAACACTTTGGTCTGCGGCGATCTCTTGTGCTGGGGAGAGGTGACGGACGATTATGTACCGGAGTATGGGAACTGCCTGATCTGCTACATCGATGAGTAGTCGTATCTCAAAAGGAACTGACGCAAACAGGTGCCTGCCGATTCGCGACGCTGAGTCTAAGCGGGCGACGACGCCTATGACGCCAGGGATTGAAATCACCTGGAGCCGACGGAGTCGCTGTTGATTACTTTGAGACACCCTTTGACCGCCACTCCCGTCCCAACTCCGCCATCAACGCCGCGAAGACGTCGATCCCATCCCAGAGGTTCCGCAGCCGCAGGTTCTCGTTGATGCCGTGCTGGTTGTTGTCGTGGTTGACGATGGGCACGCCGATCACCGGCACCTTCAGGGTCTCGGTGAAGAGGACCATCGGCACGCTGCCGCCCAGCATGGGAACCTGGATGGCCGGGCCGCCCACCGCGCGGTCGATCACGGCGGCGACGGCGCGGGAGACGGGGAGGCTCATGTCCGTGCGGGCCGCAGCGTAGTCCAGCGACCAGCCGACGCGGGCCACCTTGGGGTGGGCGCGGCGCGTCTCGCGGCTGGGCGCCTCGGCGACGAGAGTCCAGCCCGCGCCGCGCAGGAAGGCTTCGACGCGCTCCTTCACCTTCTGGGGCGTCTGGTCCGGCACCAGGCGGAAGTCGATCGAGACCTGGGCCTCGGTGGGGATGGCATTGGCGGCACCCTCCCCCACCTCGGCCGAGCGCAGGCCGCGGACGTTGAGCGCCGGGGCCATCAGCCGCTCCTGCAGGCGCGCGCCGCCGCCTTCCGTCCGTCCCAGGGCGAGCTCGTCGCGCAGCGACTCCTCCACCGGCGGCATGGCGTCTACCGCGGCCTTCTCCGCCGCGTTGAGCGGCCGGACGTCGTCGTAGAAGCCGGGGATGAGGATCTTGCCTTCCTCGTCCCGCAGGCTCGCCACCAGGTGGGCCAGGGTCACCGCCGGGTTCGGCGCCCAGTTGCCGTAGTGGCCGCTGTGCAGAGGCCGCAGCGGGCCGTAGATCGTCAGCTCGAGGCCGGAGACGCCTCGCGCGCCGTAGAAGACCTCCATCCGCCGGCTGGGATGAACCGGACCGTCGCAGAGGATCCAGGCATCGGCTTTCAGGAGGTCGAGGTTCTGGCGCAGGATCTCCGTCAGATGCCCCGAGCCCTGCTCCTCCTCGCCCTCCAGGAACAGCTTGAGGTTCACCGACGGCTGGACGCCCGAGGCCCGCAGGGCGTCGAGGGCCGAGAGGATCGCCACGATGGGCGACTTGTCGTCGCTCGCCGAGCGGGCGTAGATGCGCCACTCGGGGTTGAGCGGACCCTGGACCTTCGCGAGGTCCACCTCCGTCACGCCCTCTCCCAGGGGGCCGCTGCGCACCAGGGGCTTGAAAGGATCGGAGAGCCAGCCCTTCTGGGCGACCGGCTGGCCGTCGTAGTGAGCGTAAAAGACCACCGTCCGCGTCGCGCCGGGAACCCGCAGGTCGCCGAGGAGGGCCGGCGGCGTGCCGGGAGCGGCGGTGAGCCGGCTCACCTCGAAGCCCCGGCGCTTGAGCATCGCGGTCAGGAGGTCGGCGTTCTTCTCGACGTCGGCGACGTGGGTGGCGACGTTGGGCAGGGCGAGCAGGTCCAGGAGCTCGCCCACGATCTCCTTCTCGTGCGCGGCGCGCCAGGAGCGCACCTGCTGGTGCAGGTCGGCGGCCCGAGCGGCGGAGGCAGCCCCAAGGACAACAAAGACGGCAAGGACGGCAGGGACCGTAGCGGATCTTCCTCGGATCATCGTCGTTCTCCTTGGCATGGCAAAGCCTCTCCTGGCAATGCTGCAGGACGGGTGCTTCGAACTGGGCTGGGAGGGAAAGATGGTCGGGGCGAGAGGATTTGAACCTCCGGCCTCACGGTCCCGAACCGTGCGCTCTACCAAGCTGAGCTACGCCCCGACATTTTCTACTGTCCTTCGCCCACCGGAGCGGGCGACACGCGAGGGAACCAACCGCGAGGACGGGGAGGATACCGCCGCCTTGGCTGACAGTCAAGCGGGAGGGTCGTTTCCCTGGATGGCGATATCCTTGCCCTGTGAATCGCCTGCGCCCGCTCGTTCTCCTGCTCCTCACTCTCTCCCTCGCCGCCTGCCATGAGGAGCCGCCGGTCCACGGCCCGCTACGCCAGGAGGCCTACGTCTGGCAGCGGGAGTGGAGCCCGGCCGTTCGTGAGTCCATCGGTCAGGCCAAGGACTTTGCCGGCCTCGCCGTGCTCGCCGCCGAGATCGATCTGCGGCCACGAACCCCGAGCGTCATCCGCATCCCTCTCGACGGCCCGACTTTGAAGAGCTACGGCCGGCCGGTCGGCGCGGCACTGCGGGTGCATGCCTTCCCCGGCCGCTTCGTGGACGATCCCAAGATGGTCCAGTTCCTTCGCGACCTGGTGCGCGACGTCGTCGCGGAGGCCCGGACGAAGGGCCTATCGCTCGCTGAGATCCAGATGGACTACGACTGCCCGGAGTGGAAGCTGGAAGACTACCGCGGCCTCCTCCTCTCGCTACGCCGGAGCGCCGCGCCCATACCGATCATACCCACCGCCCTGCCCGTCTGGCTGTACCAGGTGAGGGCCTTCCGCAAGCTGCTCGAGGTGGTCGACGGCTACGTGCTCCAGGTGCACTCGCTGGAGCCGCCGCACGGCCCGGGCGGCCCGATCGTCCTCACCGAGGCGCGGTCGGCCCAGGCGTGGGTGGAAAGAGCCGCCGGCTTCGGCAAGCCGTTCCGGGTGGCCCTGCCGACCTACAGCTATCAGATCGCCTTCGACGCCAAGGGCAAGCTCATCGGCATCCTGGCCGAAGGGCCTCTCCTCACCTTCGGGGAGGGCATCACCGTCCGCTCGGCGACCAGCGATCCCCAGGCCATGGCCGGACTGGTCCGCGGCTGGACCGAGAAACGCCCGAAGGAGCTGGCGGGGATTATCTGGTACCGGCTGCCGGTCGCCGGGGACCGCAACAACTGGAGCTGGCCCACCCTGCGCTCCGTGATGGCGGGGCGAGGACCCCAGGCCGGCCTGCGCGCCGAGACGCGGAGGCCGGAGCCGGGGCTGGTGGAGATCGATCTCGTCAACGGCGGCAACGCCGAATCTCCCTGGCCGCCCGCGGTTCAGGTACGATGGAGGGACGACACATTCATCGCCGCGGATGCACTGGCCGGCTACGCGCTCCGGCGGGATGGTGCCCGCGCGGTCCGGCTGGGAAGGCCGGGCGGCGGCTCGAATGCGCGGGAACGCACGCTGCACCCCGGAGATCGCCGGGTGGTGGCGTGGCTGCGCTTCACAGCCCCTACGGAGGTTCAGGTTGAGCTATCGCAACCGGCTGGCTAAGACCCTTGTCATCTTCACCGCGATCCTCTTCGGAGCCCTCGCGATCTGGGCCTGCGGCCCCTTCTTTCCTGAATGGCTGTTGACGCGCGAAAGCGGCATCCTCGAAGCGCCCACGGTCTGGCTGCGCGATGCCCTTCAGCCCCTCCCGGCGGCGAAGACTCCCTTCCCGGTGGTGGCGGCGGACGAGAAGGGCCCCCTCCATCAGACGGCGGCGGCCGACCGCAAGGATCTGGAGACCGCCCTGGCCGCGCTGCCTCCCGACCGCCGTCAGGGGATGGTCGAGCCGTACATGAAGGTCCGGGACGCCGTCGTGAAGTGGCGGGAGGAGGTCGCCTCCTGGCGCGAGACGGCGCAGTGGGCCGACCCCAAACCGCCGAAGCCGCAGCCGCCGAAGCTCGCCGTTCCGCCCGGCCTGCCGGGAGAGCTCGACGACTATCTGCGGGGTGCCCTCGCCTATCACCAGGAGCAGATGGACACCGCCCGCGCCGCCTGGGAGAAGCTGCTGGCCCGGCCCGAGGGCGAGCGCAAGCTGCGCTCCACCTGGGCGGCCTTCATGCTCGGCAAGATCGCCGTGGACAAGGACCCCGCGGCGGCCGTCCGCTGGTTCGAACGCACCCGGGATCTCGCCGGCAAGGGCTTCGCCGATCCTCTCGGCCTCGCCCAGGCCAGCCTCGGCTGGCAGGCGCGCGCCGAGGCCGCCCGCCACCAGCCCGATCAGGCGCTCAGGCTCTACCTTCAGCAGGAGAAGGCCGGCGATCCCACGGCCCTGACCTCGATCCGGCGGACCTGCGCCCGGGTGCTCGCGGAGCCGGCGGATCTCCAGCGGGTGGCCCGCTCGGCGGAGGCGCGCCCCATCTTCACCGCCTGGACCCTCTCGGTGTGGACCCGCGTCGACTATGACGGTCCGCTCGATCCCGAGGGAGCCCGCAAGTGGCTGGCCGCGCTGCGGGCCGCCGGAGTCACGAAGACCGACGGCGCCGACCGCCTGGCCTGGGCCGCCTACCGGGCCGGAGACTTCGCCGCCGCCGAGGCTTGGCTGAAACAGGCACCGGCCGACGCTGCCATGGGCAAGTGGATTCGCGCCAAGCTCCTGCTGCGCGCCGGCAAGGTGGCCGAAGCCGCGCCCCTGCTCGACCAGGCCGCCGCGATGCTCCCCCCGGCGCCGGGTCCGGACCACGAGCTCTGGAGCGCCTACGAGAGCAACGTCCGGCCGGCGCTGCGCCCGCGCGCCAACGGCGAGCTCGGCGCCGTTCGCCTCGCCCGCGGCGAGTACGAGTCCGCTCTCGATACTCTTTTGAGCGGCGGCTACTGGACCGACGCCGCCTACGTCGCCGAACGGGTGCTGAGCGTCGACGAGCTGCGTGCCTACGTCGACAAGACCTGGCCGGCGGACGTCGCGGCGCGCTACAAGCCGGCGGAGCCCGGCAGCGGCTGGGAGCTCGTCTTTGCGGGGCTCACGCCGCCGCCGGACGAACGCACCGCCAACGACATGCGCTATCTCCTGGGCCGTAGGCTGGTCCGGGCGGGTCGCTACGCCGAGGCCAGGCCCTATCTCCCTGTGCCCCAGCAGGCACCGCTCGACGCGCTACGCCAATCGCTGGACGCGGGAAAAGAGGAAGCTCGCCCCGCGCCGGAGCGCGCCAAGAGCCTCTTCCGCGCCGCCTGCCTCACCCGTCATCAGGGCATGGAGCTGCTGGGCACCGAGTTGGAGCCCGACTGGCATCTGTGGGAAGGGAGCTACGAGCCCGATCCGTTCGCCGCCGCGAGGGCCGACGCGAAGACCCACAAGCACCTCGGCCCCTCGAAGGACGAGGCCACCCGCGTCGCCCACAGCGCCGTGAGCCCCGCGAAGCGCTTTCACTATCGGTATCAGGGAGCGGACCTCGCTCGCTCCGCCGCCGCGCTTCTCCCAGACGGAGGGGACGAGAAAGCCCTCATCCTCGCCACCGCGGGCACCTGGCTCAAGGCGCGGGATTCGCAGGCAGCTCAACCTTTCTATCAGGCCATCCTAAGCTGCTGCGGCGACACCGAGATCGGCCGCAAGGCCAAGCGCCTCAAGGCCGTGCCCACCACGGACACCTGCGAGGGCGATACGAAACCGAAATGGGAGGGTGAGAATTAAGATCAAGCTAACCGAGATCAGCCGCTCGTAGAATTCGGATTCCCCTGAACTCTACCAGCGCCAAAAGATGGCTGTCGCCCGACACAATGATCTCGGCCCGAGCCGCCACGGCACAGGCCAGAACCTCGTCATCATCAGGATCGGCGGCGATGGTGGGTGGAATCTCGGCAGGCGACACAATGCGAGCCAGAGCCGCGTAACCCATCAGGAGTCTGCGCGGCTCTACTCGCGCCAGCGCGAGCCGGCGAGCAAATTTCCGACGCGAGAGAACATCCTGCAACTCAGCGAGTAGCGAGGAGGAGGTGAACAGCTCGATCTCGCCTGCCCTCGCCCGCTCCAGAATCCGCCGAGAAGGACCCTGCCAGAGTAGGCCGGAGACTACGATGTTGGTGTCAGCGACCGCCCGCATGCGAGACGCGTTGACGCGAGCGAGCGGCGTGGATCTCGGATTCGACCTCGGTCTCGGTCAAAGGCGGAAGGGATACAGCCGCAAGCCGATCGGCGGCTTCGAACAAACCCTCGATCCGCCTCCTGCGAAGCTCTTCACGAAGGAGAGACTCCACGGACTCGGGCTTGAGAAGTCCGCTGGCCTCAGCCTCCCGAGCTACACTGTCGGGGAGGCTGAGCTTGATCTCGAACTTAGTAGTGGAGGGCTTGTTGCTCATGGGGCCTCGTTTCTGACTTGCTCAGTGTACACGACGGCGGTTCCCCTGAAAAACCGCTTGACCCAGATCAGGAATCCGAGCCATCCCAGCCACCCCACGGCGATGAGAGCCAGCACCGCGGGATGGCTCCACAGGTCGTAGATTCCCATTTTTTCGAGCTGCTCGAGTTGGGCCACCGGCGTTCCCATCGCCTCGTACATTTTGCGCAGGCCGGCACCGCCGTTCTTGAAGAAAGAGAGGCCGTGGACGCCACCCAGGACCGACCAGGCGAGAACGCCCCACCAGGCCGCCGGTCGCCTCTGATAGACCGCCCACGCCAGCCACGCGGAGAGCGCACCGAGGACGAGAAAGACCAGAATGGCCGGCAGTCCGGTCAGCACGTAGCCGAAGGCCGGGAACACGGCATATGTCATACCGGACAGGGCGCCCAGGGTCCCGGCGCCGAAGAGAAGAGTGAGCGCCAGCACCGGCGCCGGAACGCGGTCGGTCCAGGGGATGTTGGGATCCTTGGCCTCGAACGTCGCCTTGACGTTCGGCCCGCGGTAGAAGAGAAGAAGGAGACCGGGCAGGACGATGTACAGCAGGCCCAGGACGACGGCCGCGCAGCCCATGATCACCATGCCGAAACCCGGCTCGGCGGCGGCTCCGCCGCCGGCCGTCGCGGAGATCGCCGCGGTCATTCGCGGCAGGATGAAGAACATCACGATCACGCCGAAAACACCGCTGATCAGCCAGCCCCACGACACCACCAGCATGATCGTCCGTGCCCACCGGCGCCCCAGAAGGGTGCCCATCCCCAGGGTGCCCAAGAAGGCGGCGATCAGCAGGTAGAAAATCCCGCTGGCCAACAGGGCCCGAGAGTTCATCCCCGCCGCCTGGGCCTCGGGCATACGGCTGACCGACAGGACCGCGATCCCCACGAAGGCGAGCATCGCCAGGCACAACAATCCCAAGCCGATCTCCAGGATGCCGACGAGGATCAATCCGGTGGAACGGTCCTGATAGCGGACGGGGGCGGCGAGATCGCTCATGGGGTCTCCTCCGAAGCCGAAAACGACGATGACGGTGAAGGGAAGATATCATCCCGCCGTGACCTCCTCCGGCGCCCTCCCCGTCCTCCGCTTTCATCTGGCCGTGGGTGCCCGGCTGGCCATGCGGGTTCTGGTGCCGCTCGTCGCCGCCGGCTTCGGCGCCGGCATGCTGCTGGGCAACGATTTTCTCGGTTCCCTGGCGCGGTCCCTCTTCGGCGCAGGTTCAGGAGGCGGCTCGGCCATTGTGATCGCCGCCCTCTGCCTCGGTGCCGCGGAGCTTGCCGGGCCGCGAATCTGCCGGGGCCTGAACGGCTGGCTGCGGCATCTGCCCGCGAGCGGCCTCGCCCACCGCCGGGCGGCGACCCTCGCCATCGCCTTCTCCCAGGTGCCACTGCTGATGCTCCTGCTGGTGCTCGCCGCCTTCTCCTCGCTCGTCCCTGCCGTTCTGATCCGCCGCACCCTCCAACTCGCCGTCACGGCGCTCGCCGCCGCCCTCTGCGTCACACCGGCTCGCAGACGCTGGATCGCGGCTCCCGTGGCCCTGGCCGCCGCCGTCGTCGCCGGAGCCGGGGATTGGTGGATGCTGGCCCTCGGCGCGGCCCTGGTGGCGGCGGCCGACTGGACGGCCGGAGATCTGGCCACCACCGGAGCGCCCCGCGTTCATCTCCCCTCGCGTTCCTCCGGGGGCTGGATCGAAGCCCGCATCGCCTGGCGCGCTCTCGGCTGGAGCCTGCCGGGCACCTTCGTCACCGCCGTGCTTCCCGTGTTGGCCGCCTGGGCCTTCGTGGCCCACAACGAGCTGGCGCCGCAGTACGTGCGCCTCGCGGCCCGGCTGGGGGGCGGCGTCGGCGCGGTCCTGCTCCTCTCGTCGCTGAGCGAATCGCTCGCGGTGCGCCGGCCGGCGTGGCCCTGGTCGCGCTCGCTGCCCTGGACGGCCCGACAGCGGGTAGCAACGGACGCCCTGTTTCTGGGGCTCCACGCCCTGCCACTGATCCTCCTGGCCGTGGCGATTCATCCCGCCGCCCTCGAAGCGCTGCCCATCCTTCCCCTGCTCGCCCTGCGCGCCGCCGGAGCCCTGCGGCGGGCCCCGGAGCGGCGCACCGGAGCGGCGGGAGAGATCCTCGGCGAGGGCCTGCTCCTCGCCGCTCTTGTCGCGCTGCTCCCCTGGGCCGGGCTGGGCGCTCTCGCCCTAGTGCCTTTCGCGCTCCGAGCGGCCGCCGAGCGGGAGCGGGCTCAGAAGGTGAGCCGCTGGCTGGAGCTTCACCATCTCGCGGCGGGCGATCCGCAGTCCTGGAGCGCCTCGTGATCCGCTTCCACGGTGCGGCCTTCTCGTACGGCAAAGGCGAGCCTGTCCTGGCGGGCGTGGATCTGGAGATCTCTTCCGGTCTCACACTCCTGCTGGGACCCAACGGCTGCGGCAAGAGCACGCTCCTCAAGCTGGCGGCGGGCATCGAGCGGCCGGACGCCGGACGGGTCGAGATCGACGGTCACGATCTCTGGGTGGACGAGGCCGCGGCCCGGCGGGGGCTCGCCTACGTCCCCGAGCAGCCGGACCTGACTCCCTATGCCACGGTGCGGGAGATCCTCGACCTCGTCTGCCGGCTGCGCGGCGAGCCGCGCGAGAGGGGGCGGGAGGCGCTGGAGCAGGTGGGGCTCGGCAAGCTCGCCCACCGCTCCGTGCGCGAGCTCTCCATGGGACAGCGCCGCCGTGCCGTGCTCGCCGCCGCCCTCATCGGCACTCCCAGCCACGTCCTTCTGGACGAGCCCCTGGAAGCGCTCGATCGCGGCGCGCGGGAAGATCTTCTCGCCTGGGTGGACCGCCTGATCGGCTCGGGAGCGACCGTGGTCGTCGTCTCCCACGAGATCGAGCCCTTCGCCCCGCGGGCCGCCCGTGCCCTCTCGGTGCGCGACGGCGTCTGCCTGGACGTGGGAGCGTTACCGGAGAATCCCGCCGAGCGGCTGGCCCTCCTCGACGGCTTGGCCCGAGGAATACGAGGAACGCGAGGGGAGGAGACGTCCCACCTTGCCGCCCCGGTCGGGTGAGGCTACGATCCCGCTCCATGTACCGATCCCCTGACTTCAACGAACCTCGTCTGGCGTCCGCCCCTGAGTGCCGCTTCGAGCCGGCGCCGGCGGACACCGTGCTGCCCGATGCCTTCATGTCCACCACCAATCACCCGACCTACGTCAAGGTCGGCGGCCAGTGGCGCATGCCGGAGCGCCCCCGCATGGACTCTCATCTCGTCTGGGACCCCACCGCCGAGCGGCTGGTGGTGAAGGAGTTCCGCCTCGTCCGCCAGGGTGACCTGATCGCCGTCGCCAAGGCCGAGGACGGCTCGCAGGGGGTACTGGTGTGGGACCGCGGCTTCCAGGAGGAGGTCGACGAGACCCACGTCCCCGAAGCCTTCGCCTTCATGGCCTCCGAGGTGAGCCGGGAGAAGCCGGTCAACTACGACGCCATCTTCCACGAGTTCATGAAGAATCGCGGCGGCAACGGCTTCATCCTCTGGGTGATCGGCCCGGCGCTGGTCCACGCCCGCGGGCGGGTGGCGATGGAGTGGATGATCCACAACGGCTTCTGCCATGGCGTGATCACCGGCAACGCCGTGGGCGTGCACGACGTGGAGGCTGCCCTCTTCGGTACCACCCTGGGAATGATGGCCGACGGCTCCGGAGCTGCGGGCGGCCACTCGGTGCACATGCGGGCGATCAACGAGGTGAAGAAGGCGGGATCGATCCGCGCGCTGGTGGGTTCCGGCCGTCTTCAGGGCGGCATCATGCATGCCTTGACGGTGACGGAAACGCCCTACGTGCTGGCCGGCTCCATCCGCGACGACGGGCCGCTGCCGGAGACGATCCCCTCGGCCCTCGACGCCCAGGAGGCTATGCGCGAGCTCACCGGCAAAGCCACCATGGTGGTGATGGTGGCGACCGCCCTCCACGCCATCGCCGCCGGCAACATGCTCCCCACCTACTGCATCCGTCCGGACGGCGCGATCTCGGAGATCACGACGATCTGTGTCGACCAGACGGAGTTCGTGGTCAACAAGCTCAAGGACCGCGGCACTCACCAGGCCTTCGGCGTGGTGACCAACGCGCAGGACTTCATGCGGCTGGTGCAGTTGGAGCTTCAGGGGCGGATCTGAGAGGGGCGTCTTTGAGATCGCAATTTGCGATCTCAAGAGAGTCTCCTCAAGAGGTTCACTCTCACTGCCTGAGGTGGTCGCAAATTGCGACCACCTCACGCTTCCGTCTTGCCCGGAGCCACGATGAACCCCTCCCGCAGAACCCGCTCGGAGAGATCGACAACGGGCGGCAGGCCCACCGTTCCGGCGGGCAGCTCGTCGTCCCGTAGACAGGCTTCGGCGGCAAGGGCGCAGAGCATGGCGTCGACGTGGTCGGGACGGGTCACGGCGTCGTCGCAGAGGTAGCCCGCCTCGCGCAGGCGGGACCAGACAAAATCGACGTAGGCGGCGGGCTCCTTGCGCTTGGACGGCGGACGCACTCCCCAGAGCTGGAGGAGAACGTAGCGGGGATAGGTCTCGAAGACGACCGTCTCGGCGCCGGGCACGGGAACGAGGCCCAGGATCGAGGCCAGCTCCTGCTCGTGGAGGGACCAGAAGATCTCGATTCCGGCCTCCACGAAAGGACGGTACAACCTCCAGCCGGCGAGCTCGGCGCGAGTGCGCGGAAGCACCTTCGTGGGTGCTCCTGCCTGAAGGTCCGCGCGCCGCGAGCGCTCCCCTACCGCGGGGAGCCCCTGCGGCGCATCGATCCCCGTGAAAGCCGGTGGCCAGCCGCCCGGCGACACCGGCAGCGGCTCCTGGCGCGTGGCCACGTAGGAGTCGAGGGCGAGCTGGCCGTCCTCGAGCCACGCCACGTAACTCGGCGTGTTGAAAGAGCCGAGGTCGATGCCGCAGACGAGCGGCATGACGCCTAATTCCTGACGTTGGAGAGAGCCAGATAGGCCGCGGCGGCGCCGAGGAGCGGCAGCAACCACCACATCAGGGAAGCGAAGCGGGGCGCCCGGCGGATGAGCACGATGATGCCGCCGAAGACGAGCCAGATCAGCGCCTTGAGCCACACCCACGTGGGCCAGCTCGCCGGATTCGAAAAGCCAAGCCTGGCGAGCGCTCCGAAGCCCGAGACGAGAATCAGGATGAGCGCGATGCCGTGCAGCATGCCGGCCATCTTGCGGCTCGCGTCGGTCTGCACCTTGGCCTGGGCGGCGAGGATCAGGCCGCCGAGGGCGGTGAACATCAACATCATGCTGAAAATGTGGATCACTCTGTAAGCGAGCAGGCTCATCGGGCACCCCTCCAGAAAAATGGACCGGCGCGGAGTCTATCCCGCCGCGAGCCGATTTTTGCCGGTTCAGGCGATCCGCCGGCCCCGCAGCAGGTCCAGGATCTGCCGGCCATCCGTGGCAAAACCCTCGCGGGTGCGGGGAAACGGCAGGAGATTGGTGAGCAAGACCGCCCCCGCGCAGACCGCGTTGGCTCGGACGTACATCCCGAAGAGCGTCCCGCCCAGCACACGGTGAACGGCCAGCACGGCGCCCAGGGCGAGAAGGTTCGCCATCGGCCCGGCGACGAGGACCACGAGATCCCGGGCCCGGCTGCGGTGTTCTGAAGAGAACCAGACGTTACCGCCGAAAAGGAAACGCCAATCGCGGTTGGCCGTCACCCGGCGCCGGCCCGCCTCCCACTCGATGAGGAGAGGCCCGGCCACCAACCGCTGTGGGACGTAGCGCATGCCGCGCACGGCCAGCAGATGTCCCGTCTCGTGCAGGGCGACGTGCAGGAAGCCGACGAACCAGAAGATCGCCGGCTCCCAGAGCACGGGATTTCTCGGCCCGCCCCAGAGGCCCACGGTGAGGACCATCGCCGAAAGGCCGGACAGGATCGGCAGGGGATGGACGCGGCGGTCGAGCGCCGCGCGAAAGCGTTCCCCGAGGGGCCGGACAGCCTCGGACTCGCCGGCGGCGGCGCGCAGGCGACGCTCCCGCTCCTCCCGCCAGCGGCGGAGGTCCACCACGTTCGATCTGGGAGCGCCTTCGCGGCTCATCCAGGCCCCTGCTCCTTCTCCCGGGTGAGGCAGGTATACTTGTGCGACCCTGCTCGACGACCCGGCACCCCGATTCTAACAGCCATGAACCCCGAACGATCCCAAACCGCCATCCGCTGCTCCGGATTGGTGAAACGCTACGCTGACGTGGTGGCCGTCAACGGCCTCGATCTCGAGATTCGCCGCGGCGAATGCTTCGGCCTCCTGGGCCCCAATGGCGCCGGCAAGACGACGACCATCGAGATCCTCGAGGGCCTCACCGAACCGGACGCCGGAGAGGTGGAGATCCTGGGCGGCTCCTGGAAGAGCAACGGGCGCGAGCTGCGCGAACGGCTCGGCATCTCCCTCCAGGAGACACAGCTCAACGAGAAGCTGACGGTGTACGAGACGGTGCGCCTCTTCCGCTCCTTCTACCGTCGAGGGCGGGACCCGGAAGCCGTGCTCGCCAGCCTCTCCCTGGAGGAGAAACGCAAGGCCCGGGTCGGCAAGCTCTCGGGCGGCCAGAAGCAGCGTCTCGCCGTGGCCTGCGCCCTGGTGGGAGATCCAGAGGTGCTGTTCCTCGACGAGCCCACCACGGGTCTCGATCCGCAGAGCCGGCTGCAGCTCTGGCAGCAGGTCATGGACTTCCGCGCCACCGGCGGCACGGTGCTCCTCACCACCCACTACATGGACGAGGCCGAACGCCTGTGCGAGCGCGTCGCCATCGTCGATCACGGCCAGGTGATCGCCCACGGCACGCCGGCCGAGCTCATCAGCTCGCTCCACGCGGCCAACGTCATCGAGTTCTCCTCCGAGCCGGAGATCGACGAGGCCAGCCTGAGGGCCCTGCCCGGCGTCGCCGAGCCGCACCGGCGAGGTCCCAACTGGTCGCTGCCCGTGGACTCGCTGGCCGAGACCGTGCCTCTCCTCCTCGCCTTGATCGAACGCTCGGGGGCGAAGCTGGTCAATCTCTCGACGCACCGCGCGACGCTCGAGGATCTGTTCGTCTTCAAGACCGGCCGCGCCCTGCGAGAGGACTGACGAGATGAGCGACGACAAGCGTTATAACCCTCTCGTCGAGCTGACCCTCTCGCGCAGCAAGGAGTTCGTCCGCGAGCCCGAAGCGCTGTTCTGGGTCTTCTTCTTCCCGGTGCTCCTCGCCGTGGCGCTGGGCCTCGCCTTCCGCGAAAAGGGTCCGGACAAGATCCCGGTGGGGATCGTGGCCGCCTCGCAGGCGGACACCGCCGCCGCCGGCATCGCCAAGGCCCTGGAGGGCTCGCCGGTGCTCCTTCCCCGTCAATTTCCCGCCGCCACCGGCCGCGATGCCCTGCGCACGGGGCGTATCTCGCTGCTCGTGGAGCCTGGCCCGCCCGTCGTCTTTCGATTCGACGAGACCCGGCCGGACTCCCGCATCGCCCGCCTCGAAGCCGGCGAGGCTCTGCAACGGGCGGCCGGCCGCAAGGACGTCATGGAGGTGCGCGCCGAGAAGGTCACCGAGAAGGGGGCGCGCTACATCGATTTTCTCGTCCCCGGCCTGCTGGGCATGAACCTCATGGGCTCGGGCATCTGGAGCCTCGCTTTCTCGGTGACCAACGCGCGCACCCGGCGGGTCCTCAAGCGTCTGGTGGCGACGCCGATGCGGAAGAGCCACTACCTGCTCTCCCAGATCCTGGGACGGCTGGGTTTCCTGATCCCGGAGATCGCGATCCTCGTCGGCTCCGGCTGGCTCTTCTTCGGCGTCGCCGTGCGCGGCTCGCTGCTGCTCCTCGTGCTCACCTCCCTGCTCGGCACCATGACCTTCTGCGGCCTCGGCCTGCTCATCGCCTCCCGCGTCTCGACGATCGAAGGCGCGAGCGGCCTGGCGAACCTGGTGATGCTGCCGATGTGGCTCCTCTCCGGCGTCTTCTTCTCCTCGGAACGCTTCCCGGACGCCGTGCAGCCGTTCATCAACGCGCTCCCCCTGACCGCCCTCAATCAGGCTCTGCGGGGGATCATCACCGAAGGCCGAGGCCTCACCGCCATCGCACCGCAGCTCACCATCGTGCTGGCCTGGGGCCTCGTGAGCTTCACGGTGGCCCTGAAGATTTTCAAGTGGCGGTAGACTCGTGGACCGGCCCGAACGCCCCGCGGTGCTTTCCCTGTTAAGCCGGCTTGGCGACAGCCCCCTGGGGAAACATCTCATTCTCGCGGGCTCCTCGGGGCTATACGGCGCCAGTGAAACCATTCCAGCGCTGACGGAGGACGTGGACGTCGTCGTCGACGCCGATTGGGTCGCCGCGCATGAAATCCTGATCCTCGAAGAGATGCGGCGCCTCGGATTCAATCATCAGCCTGAAACCTGCACCTTCAGCCTCCCGGACGGCATGTCGCTCGATCTGGTGGGGTACTCGAAAGAGGATGAGGTCGATCGAATCGGAGGTGGTCCCAATCTCCCGGTCATGGTCTTCGGCGATCTGAGCAAGCTTCTCTCTGCGTCCGAATCGACGGTCGAGCTGAGCAGCGGTGGGCGCGCTCTCTCCCCTGCTGCACTGGCGGCCTCCAAGCTGCTGACCGTACGGTTGGAAAAGGGAAGCAAGGATAAGCTGCAAGCCTTGCTCCTGATCGAGGAAAACGCGGGAGATCCGGAGTTTCTAAACAGTCTTCGACGGATTCTCTCTCTTTTCGATCCAGAGGAAATTGCCGACTCTCTATCCGATGCCCAAATGGCCACGTTGGCCGTGTCGGGAGATGTACAGCGCACCGATCTCCAGTCGAGCGGCTATAGAGAAATGTCGGATGCTGCCAGACGCGGCCTGCGGTTGTTGCAGCGTCTCTTGGGACGCCAGGAGGAAGGGGCGTGAGCGGAAAGCCCATTCTGACTACGGCCGAACGCTGGCGCCGTCACCAACGCGATTTGAAAGCGTACCGGCGGCGAAGCCTGTTCCGGCGGAGCCACCCGCGATTCCACCGCGACCTGTCTATCCTGCCCAATCTTTTCCTGTTGCGAGACCGAGCCTGCATGGCTCCCCTGCTGAAGTCCGCTGAACAGATCCGAGAAGACTTGAAAGGCCGCGCGATCTGGACTCTCGACACGGCGGCCAGGCTGGTCACCGGCCATGGATTTCTCGTGGCACACGACCTGACGGGATATCTCGATCGCGAGACGCTGGAGAGTCTGATCGCAGAAGGCCGTGTCGGCTCTCCCGAGCAGGCGGGCCTCAGCGTCGATCCCCTGTACGTCCGCCCACCGATGCTGATCGCCCACACTCCGGACGAGCCCGTTCCGTTCATCGAGCTCGCCTCGGGCGACCGGGTGGTGCCTTGGGACTTCCTTATGCGAGACCTGATGGGAACTCTGGGATGGCGCCCGGATCTTCTGAACCGGCTCGAGGCCACCTATCCAGGGGCATTGCAAAGACAGCTCCGGCCCACCGGCTGATGCCGACCGCCCTCCTCGTCCTCGCCGCCGTCACACTGCTGGCTCACCTTGCCACGGCGGTCGCGGTGTGGCGCGGTGCGCGGTCGATCCGTTTCCTGGCGGCCCAGCCTCCTGGTTCCGGTCCCTTACCTCGGGTGTCCATCGTCATTCCGGCCCGCAACGAAGAGCGCAACGTGGAGGAGGCGCTCCAGTCGGTGCTGGCCCTCGACTACGACAACCTGGAGATCGATGTGGTGAACGACCGCTCGACGGATTCGACGGGGGCGATTCTCGACCGGATGGCCGCGGCGAATCCGCGCGTGCGGGTGGTCCATATCCGCGAGCTGCCGCCCGGGTGGCTGGGCAAGAACCACGCCCTGGAATTGGGCGGGCGCAAAGCGACGGGCGACTATCTCCTGTTCACCGACGCGGACATCGTCATGGAGCCCACCGCTCTGCGCCGCGCCGTGGGAGCCATGGAGGCGGATGGCCTCGGCCATCTCGATCATCTCGCCGTGGCACCGGAGATCGAGCGTCGCAGCCTGCTGTTCGAGATGTTCATCGGCGTCTTCTCCCTCTTCTTCTCCCTGTACGTGAAGCCCTGGAAGGTGCGGGATCCGAAGACTCCGAATCACGTCGGCATCGGCGCCTTCAATCTCGTGCGGGCTTCCGCCTGGCGCGCCGTGGGAGGCCACCAACGCATCGCCATGCGGCCGGACGACGACCTGAAGCTGGGCAAGCTGCTGAAGACGAGCGGCTTCCGGCAGGAGATGATGTTCGGCCTCGGCATGCTGCGGGTGGAGTGGTACCGCTCGGTGAGGGAGCTGATTCAGGGCCTGATGAAGAACGCCTTCCCCGGCGTAGATTACCGGCTCTCGGTCGTCGTTTCGTCGACCCTTGGCCAGCTCACGTTCTTCGTCTGGCCCGTCCTGGCCCTCTTCGTCACCTCGGGACCGGCGCAGTGGCTCAACCTGGCGAGCCTCGCGGTGCTCTTCACTCTCTGCTGGCTCAACGCCCCGCTGGCCGGCGTGCGCCGCTGGCACGGCGTGGGCTTCCCCATCGCCACCCTGCTCTTCCTCTACATCCTCTGGCGCTCGACGCTGACCATCCTCTGGAACGGCGGTATCGACTGGCGCGGCACGCATTATCCTTTGGCGGAATTGAAGGCCAATAAGGTTTGAAAGGGGGACGCGAGGTTGGAAAACCAGCGCGGCCCGCTCGACCGTGTCCGCCGTGGACGGCATCGAGCTGATGGTCGAGCCCCACAAGCAATTGCGTTGCTGTCACATGCCCCGAAGGGGCTAAGGTATGTAGCCGGGGGCAAAGCGAAGCGTCGCCCCCGGAATGGCCAGGACCCCGATTTTCAAGCCCCGAAGGGGCGGCGGCAGTTTCCTCGCCGGCTTGACGGAAAGCTGCCGTCACCCCTTCGGGGCTTGAGTGAGACTTTGGCCCGTTTCCCGGGGTCGCCGCGCCTTCGGCTGCTCTGACCCCGGGCTACATGCCTGAGCCCCTTCGGGGCACTCTTAAACAGCCCCCTACTAGGCCAACTGCAACCCCAGGTGCTTCTCGAACGGCCCGTAATACTCGGGCGAGGAGTGCAGGAGCGCGTACCCCTGATCGAGGCAGAAGGTGGCGATACGGCACTCGGCGGTGCGCACGGGGATACCCCGGGCCCGCAGAGTGTGGAAGTGGACGGCTGATTTCTCCGCGAGATCGAAGCCTCCCAACTCGACTCGCCAGAACTTCCCCATCGCCTCGCGGGCCAGCTTCCTGTGAAGCTCGTCCGGCATCCCGTGAAGAACCTCCAGCATCACGACGTCGGCCACCACCAGGGGAGATTGGCCCAAGAGGGAGTCCAACTTGTCCGCCTCAGCCGTGCGTGCCCCCGTGAAGTAGTCGATCCAGACGGACGAGTCAACGAGAACCTGCACCGCGCTCCTCCCGGATCGCGTCCAAATCCCCCTGCCATAACAGTTTGCCGCGGAGCGAACGCACCCCGGCCTGCTCGTGGAGCTGCAGGTACATCCGTAGCGCTTCCTCGACGAACGCCTTCTTCGTCCGGATGCCTGACAGCGACCACGCCTTCATAAACAGCTTTTCGTCGATATCCAAGCTCGTGAACAAAGTTCCCTCCTCGCTACCGCCAAGCCTCCGAGGACTATCACGGTATATGGCTTCGTGTCGGGACTATATGTCAGGAGGGCCGCCAAGGACGCGGAGAGGCCAGCCCTATATAAGGTCTCTACGAAAGCATATAGATGGACGACCGCAGAGCTACCTGCAACCCTCTCCCAGGTGTATTGGGGTCCCCGGAAGGCTGGGCCGGAGCAGATTCATATAAGAAATCAGCGTTGCCATATAGAACGGGAGGGCAACTATATAGAAAATCAGCCCCCCTCTATGATGTTGGGGCCCACAGGCCGTCCATGAGAAATAATTATATAATGTCGCGGCTTCGACATATGGACGAAGGGAGGACCAGGAGTCCGGAGAGGCCGGTCAGGAGTGGGGAACGTCTCGCAAGCGAGCTTCGGAGCCAGCCCCATATAGAAGAGCAGAGAGTTTATATGGCGGGAAGGTCCAGGACCACGCTGGCGTGGCGGAGCCCCAGGCAAACCGGATATAAAAGCTCATATGGACCCACGCACCCTGCTCTCGACCATGTCCGCCGCGGACGGCACCGAGCTGGCGACCGAGCATCATCTCGTTCCCGGATGCCGGGGCCGGCTGGTGATCGTCCATGGCTACGCGGAGCACAAGGGCCGGTACGGCGAGCTCGTGGAACAGTTGGTTGGCGCCGGATACCAGTGCCACCTGCTGGATTTGCGCGGGCATGGCCGCTCCGGCGGGCCGCGGGGACACGTGGCCCGGTTCGAGGAGTACCGGACGGACCTCGAACGATTTCTGGTGGAGGTCCAAACCTTCGCGGCGCCTCCGGCCCCCCTGCTGCTGCTCGGGCACAGCCTTGGCGGCCTGATCGCGCTCGACTTCGTGCTCCATCGCCCGGAGGTCTTCGACTCCCTGGCGGTCAGCAGCCCGTTCCTCGCTCCCGCTCTGAAGATTCCCCGGCTCAAACGGACCCTGCTGCCGCTGGTCGCGAATTTCTTTCCCACCCTGGCGGTGCAAAGCGGCCTGCGGCCCGCATGGCTGAGCCACGACCCGCGGGTCGTCCACGCCTATGAAACCGATCCTCTCGTCTTTTCAACCGTCACCCTGGGCTGGTTCGTCGCCGTCCGCAACGGACAGAATGAGGTCTTCAACAGGGCGAGCGAAATTCGGACTCCCATCCTCACCCTGATCGGTGAGGCCGACGCCATCGCGGATCCTCGCCGGACCCGCAGTCTTTTCGAGCGCCTGAAAAGCGAGCCCAAGCGCCTGATCGCCTACCCGGGGCTCTTCCACGAGATCTTCAACGAGACCGGACGCGGCCGGGTGGTCGCCGATCTGCTCGCCTGGCTCGGCGAGCGCACGACTCGTCAGGGCCTTCCGCCGCCGACCTGAACGCTCATCTGGAACCGGGGCGGCCCCCAACTCTCCACCAGGCCGACACGCCGAGACAGATCCTTGTCCGCCACGGCCCGCAATCGCTCGACGACCTTGCGGCGGAAATCGAACAGCGGCGGCCAATCGGCCTCGTCCCGCCAAGGCGAGAGCGAGACGACGAAGAGCCCTCGGCGGCTCAGGCGGTCGACCTGCTGGGAACGTTCGAACAGAAAGCCCGGTATCCGCAACATGTCCGCCACCAGGGGACCGGTCAATCCGGGCCAGCGCGCGGGCCCGCTCACGGTTCCGGAGGGCCCAAGCGGGTTGCTGGACTCCACGATCAACACCTGCTCGGCACCCACGCTGAGGGCGGCGTCCACCGGCTCGTTGTTCGAGTAGCCGCCGTCCACGAGCGCCTCTTTGTGGGTCCCGGACTTGTCCTTCAACCTCAGGAGATGGGCGGGGAAGATGGGGAACGGCGAACCGGAGGCGAAGACGACCTCGTCGACCGCCTTCGCGGGCCGGTCGCTGAAGTTCAGGCAGTCGCCCTGGGGCGGCGGAAGGCTGGGGCCACCCTTCGGCCGGATTCTATAGGTGTACCACTGGGCGCCGCTACCGGGTTTTCTCGACACGGGAGGGCAGTCCTGGATGTCGCTGGGCAGCACGAGGAAGTACCGGGTTCCGTCCCGTTTGAGCACGTTGGCCGGCACGAGAAGGTCGGCGGTCAGCCGGTGCGGGTCACCGCCCGGATTCGCCGTCTGGTATTCCGTTTCAAAACGGCTCACGGCCGTAGCCAGGAACTCGCGGGCATGCGCGTTGCCGTAGAGGCCCGGTGCGAGAATGAAGTTCCACCAGAGGAATGACGCCAGGGTCACAACTGTGACGCGAAAGAACCTGCGGCCGATGACAAAGCTGTTGGGATGGTGCGAGCAGAGCCAGGTCAAGCCGGGAAGCGGGCTCCAGCGGCCGAACCATCCGGAGCACCCCGCGGCAATGACCAGGAGGCCCACGGAAAGACTGGTCGCGATCAGCCAGCCCCAGAAGCTCAGGGTCAGCTCGAGCGGCGAGAGAAGATCGGGCTGGAGGCTCATGACCAGGACGAGCACGCCGTAAACTCCCAGCACGACGAACAGGCTGAGAAGGAACCCGGCGAAGAAATCGCCGGCCCGCTCCAGGTGGTAGCGGCGCGAGGCATAGGTAAAGAGAATGGCCCCCGCCAGCAGGCACAGCACTCCGAGACAGACCAGGAGAGATCCCCGGGTAAGTTGGAGCCAGGACACTTTGCGATCGATCCACCGCCCGCTCGACGCCGGCAGCAAGGGCAGCGCCACCAGGACGGCGCCCAACAGCGCCGGTCCGAGAGCATGGAACCCACGAAGCCGGCCGCCGGGCCGCGGTGTGGCCTTGAGGACCAGACACTGGTCGGCGAAGATGGCGAGCGAGGCGCAGATCGCATAGAACAGCCCCTCGATCTCGGGAATGTGCTCCTGCAGGGACTTTCCGTTCACCCAACGGACGAGCAGCGGAGCGAGGATGAGCAGCGGCCACACGGTGAAAAAGAAACGCGTGCGCCAGGCTCCCTCTCGCGGCGGGGCGCCGGTTGGAATGGACCGCAAAGCCATGGAGAAAAAGGCCAGCAGCAGGGCGAAGACGAAAAGGATCACCACGACGCTGAGGTAGCGCGGCAGGTCGGTCCAACCGAAGATGTCGGTGCTGTCGAGGACCTTTCGGTGCTTGTTTTCCCACAGCACCTGGGAGAGGTTCCAGGGTCCCTTCTCCGCCAGCCGCGCGACGAAATATCCGAGCAGCGCGCCGCCGCTGGTACCGATGACGAAATCGACGTCGGCGGGGCCCGCCGAGGTCAGCGGTGCGGGTTTGGTCAGGGCGTTCTTCAAATAAGCGTCCCGGTAGAGCGCGTCCACGAGCCGCGACTGGTACACGGCCTTGACGCCGCCACCCGGCAGCACCATGGCGAGCCGGGCCTTGCCCGAGGTCTGCTGGTGCTGCCGCAGGAGGCCGATACTCTCCGCGACCGTGAAGCCGAAGGTACGCATGCCGAAGTAGGGCTCCGGCGTCAGCATCGACTGGAACGCCGCCGGTGCGGGATCGCTCTCCAGCACCGCCTTCAGCTCGGCTGGAAGCTTCACGTCCGGAGGACGGAGACCGCGCGTTTCGAAGATCGGCCCCGAGGCCCGCGCCGTGATCACCAGATGATTCTGGTACCGCGGCCCGGGCGCGCTTCCGGCGAGGACCCCGTCCGCCAGGATCTCGATCAAACCGGACTCCTTCCCCGGCCTGTCGTCCTCCAGGGTCTTGTCGAGAGTGAAACGCGCGTGATCGAGGAAGGCCGTCCAGAAACGATCCGCCAGCTTCCTGCCCTCGGCCGCCGGCAGCCTGGATTCATCCAGCCGTGCTTGCAACCATTTCGCGGTGTCGGCCACGGCCCGCAGAAAACCGCCCGTCGAGAGGTGCGACGCCAGGGCGATGCGATACTCCGGGCCACCGGCGAGCTCCGCGCAATGGCTTGGGAGAGGGCCTGGGAAGAGACCGCACCAGAGCTGACGCCGAAAGCTCTCGAAGTCCCGCTCGGGGTCCGGCCGTTGCATCCACGCGCCCTCGGACAGGACGCGGGACTGCAAACGGTAGGAAAAGACCGGCGTCAGGAGATTGTCGAAACCGCGCTCGACGGGACTGAGCTCCAGGACCTCCACGCCATCCCGCTTCAGCAGGTAGGCGCTGAGGTCCGGCACCACCGCGACGTCGACGAGCCCCTGGCCGAGCCAGTCGAGAATCTGGTAGTCGTTGCCGATCGCGATGTTGACCTGCAAGGTGCGCCCGCCGTGGCACCTTCCCTGCGTCCGCACCATGGAGGAGAACAGCCCCTGGGCAGCCTTCCTCAGGTCTTCGAGCTGAAAGGTCAGAGGATCGAGCGGCTGCGGCAGCCCGACGTTGAGGACGGTGGGCAGGAGGTCCCCGCAGTTCGCTTCCTGAAGCAGCGACGCCCCGGCGATCTCCGGCACGAGAAGGAGGACGATCCCCAGAACAAGACGCTTCGCGGAAGGAATCAATCGGATCACTCAACCTTAGGCGGTCCTGAAGGAGATTCGTTTCAGCTTATGCTGAGATCACGGGGGCGGCGACTCTCGAAATCGCGTCGTGACTAGAGAGTAGCCGCCCGGCTCTGCATCTCGCACATCCTGTTGGACGGACGGACCGCGAGGATTCCGCCGCGATTCCCGGACTTCAGTTGACCCAGCCGTCCGGCCCGGGCCCTTCCAGCCCCACCGCGGCGGCTGCCAGGCGCAGCCGCTCTCGCTCGCGGGCCTCTTCCTCCTCCTCCCAGACGCGGCGCTGGGCGGCGTCGCGCCGGCGACGGTGACGAATGGCCCAGAGGGCGAGAAGGGTGATGAGCAGCCACAGGGTCACCGAGCTGGTGAGCACCGGCACCCAGCGGTACCAGAAGGTCTGGCGGCTCCAGAAGGAGTCCTCGGCGCTGGCAAGAGAGGTGCCGGTGGCGGCGAAGAAGGCATCTTCGAAAGTAAGGCCGCGGGCCACACCCGTCAGGACCGCGGGCGCCACCGCCGGGCCGTAGCGATCAAGCATGTCGCGCACGAAGGAGCCGGCCACGGAGTAGGCACGGTTGACCTCGGCTTGGCCACGGGTGAACTGGCCGTCCAGCGCGGCCAGCGACACCGGGCGGTCCACCAGCAGGGCGAGGGTGAGACGGGTGCGGTCGTCGAGCCCCCAGGAACGGCCGGCGATCATCGCCATCCCTTCCTGGAACCAGCGCGGCAAGGGCCGGCCGCCGGCGGCGCGGGCGACGAGAACATGGGCCGTCTCGTGCAGCAGGACGTCGTCCAGCGACGAGTCGGGATAGCTCGGCACCCGCTCCGGCAGCAGGACGATGAGGCCCTGATCCCCCAGGGCATACCCCACCACCCAGCGCGGCGCCAAGCCTGCCTCCGGCGAGCCCTCGGGCGCCAGCACGACGCGGATGGGTGAGCCGGGATCGCCGAGGCCCGTCAGCCGCATGAGGCTCCCGAGCTGCCCGGGAACCGCGGCCTGAAGACGTGACGCCGTGGCCGCGAAGCGCGGCGGGGCCTCGAAGTCCAGCCGCGGCGGCGCGGCAGCCCTCACGGCCTGTGCGAAAAGCACGATCCCCAGGAGGGCGGCGAGCAGACGGCGCTTCATGAGGAGCATCCTACTCCCCCCTCCCTTCCGTCCTACCCGTCGGGGGTTATTGAATTTTATTCCCACCGGTGTATACTTCCCCGTCTTTCGCCCGTGGTCTCTCGGCAATCAGGCAGTCTCCGACGACGCGTGTCGTCCATCGGTGACCTCTTTGGCTTTGAGGTGAGGTGAACATGGCTCGAAGTACCCTCCGTATCCCCGGTTTCGTCCTCGTATCGGCGGTTCTCACCTTCTCCCTCACCGGCTGCCACCAAGCCTCCGTCCGCTACAACGCACGCGTCTCCGCCCTGCTTTCCGAGGCCCTGCCCAAGGTTCTGCCCATCCCGGTCGACGGCGTCACCCGCTCCCAGCTCCGCAACACCTGGGGAATGGCGCGGGATGGCGGCCGGCATCACAAGGGGATCGACATCTTCGCGGCGCGCAACACTCCGATCCGCAGCGTCACCGAGGGAATCCTCGAGACCAAGGCGATGCGCGGCCTGGGCGGCCAGGTGGTCTATGTCGTCGGGCCCGGCGGCTACCGCCACTACTACGCTCATCTCGAGGAGTTCGGTCCGCAGGCCGAGGGAGACTGGGTCGAGGCCGGCGAGGTCATCGGCTACGTGGGCAACTCGGGCAATGCCGCCATCTCCTCCACCCACCTCCATTACGGCATCTACGCCCCCGGCGGCCGCGCGGTGAATCCGTTCACCTATCTGCGCCTCGGCCAGCCGTTCGTGGCGACCCAGCAGGCGGCGAAGTAGCACTTCACCGCCTGCCACGGTTTTGGAGGGCAGAAGGTCTAGACCGGAGGCTTCTTGGGTGCCGGCGGCTTGGTCGCCGGTGCAGGCTTGACCGCAGGAGCGGGTTTTGCCGGAGCGGCCTGAGGCTTGGCCTCGGCGCCCGCGGCAGGCGCTGCCGTAGGCTCGGCCGGCGCACCGATGGAGATGAGCTCCACCTCGAAGATCAGCGGTGAGTTGGGGCCGATCGTGGCGCCCGCGCCATGCTCGCCATAGCCCAGGGCGGACGGGATGTAGAACTTGTACTTCGAGCCCACTTTCATGAGCTGAACACCTTCGGTCCAACCGGGGATCACCTGGTTGAGGACGAACGTCACCGGCTCCTTGCGGTCGTAGGAGCTGTCGAACACCGTGCCATCCATCAGGGTGCCCTTGTAGTTCACCGTCACCGAGTCGGTCGGCTTCGGCATCGGGCCCGTACCCTCGGAAATGACCTCGTACTGCAGGCCGCTCGCCGTGGTCTTCACGCCCGGCTTCTCCTTGTTCTTCGCCAGGAAGGCCTCGCCCTCGGCCTTGTTCTTCTCGCCGGCGGCCTTGCGCTTGGTTTCCTGCTGGGCGGTCACCTGCGTTTGCAGGGTCTGCATGGTGGTCTGCATCTCCTCGTCGGTGAGGAGCGCCGCGCCGCCGCCGAGGCCGTCCCGCAAGCCTCTGACGATGAGGTCGACGTTGGCCTGGATGTCGTTGGTCTTCAGGGATTTACCCAGGTTGAGGCCGATGGTGTAGCTGGCCTTGTCCTGCAGCGACTCCGGCTTGCCACTCGGCGCGGCCGCGGGGGCGGGCTGAGCCGCGGGGGCCGCGGGTTTCTGGGCAGGCTTGCCGGACTGGCCGTGCGCCGCTCCAGCCGCCACGACGAGCAGCGCGGCGGAAAGGGTGAGGAACTTTTTCATACGGTTCTCCAAACGTTAAGGGATTCCCACAGGGGAGACGGAGCGCAGCAGTCCATCTCCGGCGATCGGCGAATAGTACCCCAGAGGCGCTGGTGTTGCGCCTGGAGCATCTCCCGGCCTAACGCTTGAAGGCTTCAGGAGATTCCCCGGCGGTGATTCCCCGCCTCAAGGCACGATCCAGCCGCTCACCGGTTCGAGACCTTCCGGAGACCCGGCCGCCAACCGGACGACCGAGCTTCCCTTCGACGCGAACCGCTGCCCGGGGCCGAGGCCCAGCGACGGGAAGACTCCCGGGCTGAGAGAGTTCTCCGTCTCCTCCTCGACGCTCTCGACGAAGAAATCACGGGAGAAATTCTCCACGATGTGCGTCAGCGAGTGGTCGGCGACGGCCAGAGCGAACCAGGTGTTGAGCTGCAGCCGTTCGAGCCGCTCCGGCATCCTGGCGATGCGGCGCGCGTTCATCCACGCCCGCACCCGGTAGATCAGCGGCTCCTCATGGCCGGGCGGAGCGAAGGGCCAGGTCATTCGGATCTTCTCTCTCAAGGCTGCCGGCACCTCAGGCTCCTCCTCGCCCAGCCGGGTGTAGGAGAGGACGATCTGCCGCACGGGTGCCAGAGCTTCCGCGGCCGGCGCGAGCGTCGCCGCGTCCTCCCTTCCCAGCCACAGCACCAGGACCTCCGGCCGGGTCTCCACGATCAGCCGCCGCCAGAAATCGGGCGTCAGCGCCTGCCCCGGGGGGATCACCCGCTCGCCGAGCCGGTTCCCCAGCGCCTCCCGGAGCGCCTGGGCAGGAACCCGTTGCTCCTCGACGTCCCGATACACCTGGACGACGCGATCCGTTGAGGCCGCCAGATACCGCGCCAGGGCCTGGGCCTCCACCGTCAGGCCCGGCGAGAGGTACAGCGACCAGGTACCCGGCGCAACGACCGGCAGATCGGTGTTGGGAAACAGGCAGGGCACCTCGGCCGCCTCGCAGAACTCGTGGACCGGACGCCACGAGCCCTCGCCGATTCCGGAGAGCACGGCGAACACGGGCTGGGCGCGATAGTACGCGGTGAGCTGATCCGGCCAGGTGGACGGCGGGCCGCGCAGCTCCCAGACGTGGAGCCGCCACTCGCGGTAGGAGCCATAGAACTCGTCCCGGTACGAGGGCGAGAAACCGAGCCGCTGCGCCGAGTGGCGAGTCTCGGCATTCTTCCAGCGGACGTAGGCTTCGATCACGTCGAGCATGGCTTTGCGACGTCCGGGATCCACGCCGGCCGTCACCACGGTCGCGAAGTGGATCGCCTGCCCGTCGACACCCGGCGACGGCGCCGCTCCGAGGTGCCGGAGATAGGCGGCGAGCTCCCCCGCTTCCCCGTCGCTCAGCCGGTAGCGCGGCATCAGCGGATCGAGCCGCCGGCCGGCGGGGTCCCGTCCCTCCCGCAGGGCGACCGCCAAGGTCTCCGGCGTATAGGGGGGGCGCACGCGCGGGTCCCGCACGCGCTCGCCATAGGGTCTGGGCTGCACCTCCTGGTACAGATCGCGGAAGAGGTCGGCGCGCCGCGGCAGCCCCGCCTGGAACAGGGAGGGACCGGTCACCCGCGGCACGTAGACTCCGCCGTCGCTGGAGCCGAAGCCGCTACGGCGATGGCAGGAGGCGCACGCGAGCTGGCCTCCCTCGACCTCGATGCCGCCCTGGACCGTGGCCGCCAGGGGCCGGCCCGAGGGGAGAAGCCCTTCGCGATAGATGCGCTCGCCCGGCTGTGCCTTCAGCCGGCGGATCTCGCCAGCCACCTCCGCCGGCGTGACCGGGCCGGCGAGCCGTACCCACGGCTCGCCCGGAGCCGCCCGCAGGAAGGTCAGCGACTCGTGCTGCATCTTGTTGGGACGATAGGCGTCGAACGCCTTCTGCACCGCCGCCACGTCGTCCCGGCTGCCGGTGAGGAACCGCCAATTGGGACTCGCGTTGAATTTCCTCGCGTAGTCACGGAGCCTGTCCGGAGTGTCGTACTCGGGATCGATCGAAATCGAGATCATCCGGACCTGGCTCGCCTCGGGACCCAGCTCCTTTCGCGCCGCCGCGAGCGTCGCCGTCATCACCGGGCAGATGGAGGGGCAGGTGGTGAAGATGAATTGAAGGACGACCGGCCCGGGAGGATCGAGGGCCTCGGCCAGCCGCACCCGAGCCCCCATCGAATCGGTCAGCGTCACGTCCGGCGGAGAGTACCGCGCGACCGAGCGGACATAGCGCGGCGGCGCCGCCGCGACGAGCAGGAACGCCAGCAGCAGGGCCGCTCTTTTTCCTCGTGAGCTAATGGATCGAGTAGATCGCCACGTCATGGTGGAACGGATCGAACTGGTAGAACCGCAGCCGCCGCGACGGATCGTACTCCAGGTCGATGTCCAGCTTATGGACGCCGGGTGTGAGGCCCGTCGTCTGCGGCACGCAGATGTAGGGGTTCACCGGTCCGCCGACGGGAATCCACCAGTAGTTGCGGCCGAAGGTGAACCAGCAGCCGGAGCCGGCGACCTTGACGGACGACTTGAACTGGTTTTCCCAGCCCCGGTTGCCGCCGAAGTCGGCGATGGTGTACGAGTGGACGAAGTTGTCGCCGTTGTAGACCGTCACCTTGAGCTTCTTGGGCCGCTGCTCCCAGGCGTCCCAGCGTCCCCAGGCGCCATTGGTCAGCTCGCCGTAGGTGGAGTTGTTGACGTAGAGGAGCGTGAGGTCGGAGTCCGGGTCTTTCTTGACGCCCTTGGGAAGCTGGTTGCGGTTGAGCCAGTCCCAGTAGGCGGGAAGGGCCTCGTCGCGCACGAGCTTCTCGACCGTCCGGAAGTCCCCCCGGTCCGCCGCCTTGCGGGCGTCGCCCACGGCGTGCCACATCCGCTTCTCGGGAGCCAAATCGCCGAGTTGGGCGATGGCGTAGAGCTTCTGCTTCTCGCAGGCGGCGGGCTTGCCGTCCGCGCCGGTCTCCGGCTCGCCCGGACGGCAGCGCACTTGTGTGCAGTTGGGATTGTCCGGCAGGCAGAAAACGGCCTGCTCCAGCTCCGGGAGGGTTTTGCCCTGGTAGCTCGCGGGGCAGACGGCGGGCACGGTACCGCCGTAGTTGATCGTCTTGCCCGCGTTCTCCGTCACCTGGGCGCGCGGCGGGTGCATGCGCCAACCCCAGGTGTAGACGAGGTTGAGGTACTTCGACGGCGCCATCTTGATCCTGAACACCGTCCGCGTGCCGTCCTCCATGTCGAAGAAGGTCTGGTCCATGCCGATGCCGGGCTTCTTGGTCGGCATGTCGATGTACATGACGTAGGGAGAGAAATCATCCCGGCCGCGGTTCAGGACGTCCACCGTGTAGGTGACGGTCCAAGGAACGTTGGCGTCGAGCACGGCGCTGGCGTCGATGAACGCGGTGTCCGACTCGATCCGCTGGTCGAACCAGACCTGGTGGACGTCGACGTTGCCGCCGATGACATTGCCCTGCCCGTCCTTGATCGCCACGACCTCCTTGATCTTCTCCGGACCCATGTAGTGCAGCAGGGGCAGGCCGCTGTAGACGCGCCCCGGCACCGGATTGCCCTCGAGGATGTCGTTGGCGAGCCGCAGGCCGGCCCGGATGGCCTCGTGATCGTATTTCTGATTCAAGGGATCGAGCCCCGGCGCCTTCTCGCGCTCGCCGGCGGCGGACAGGTGCAGGACCTGATCGAAGATGGCGTGCAGGTCATCCTCGGGGGAGAGCGGGTTGATCGCCGACACCACCGGGTCCCCGTCCTGCAGGTTGTAGGGGACGTCCGGCGTCGAAGGCAGGGTGTTCAGCATCTCGGTGCCCGAGCTGTCGAAGACGTTGGTGTAGATCGTAGGCAGGAAGTTGGTGCCGGGGAAGGTCTCGTAGTTGAAAGGGTTGCTGGGCGGGAAGATCCCGGAGACCGTCGTGACTACCGTCTTGCAGGCGCCCGGGCAACCCGAGGTCACGGGCGGCGGGGCGGGGCTGGGCCACGCTTGCGGATAGGGATGGCAGACGCCGGGAAGGCCCGGGTAGACGGGCGACTTCGCATACGGGCAGGGCGGATAGGTCCACGCGCCTCCCGGTACTGCCGGCGGCGCCAGCGACTCCGGCTGTGCCCTCGGAGCCGCCGGCACCTGCATTTCGAGCTGCGGCACGATCCGTCGTGGCTTTTTCGGCTCGGGCGGCTGCTGAGAGACCGCCGCGAGGGGGCCGAGCAGGACCAGAGCCAACGCGAGAAGGCCCGGCCGCTTCATGACATCCTCCCTTCGCTGCGCAGATAGGTGTCCGGATGCGGGCCGCCGCGTCGGGGCGGACCCGCGACCGGCTCGCGCGACTCGACCCAGGAAAGACGGCGGACGAGCCATTCCGGTGAGCTGCCGGCGGGAACCGCTCCCCACAAACCCACCGCCGCGTTGCCGTAGCGCAGCATCGCCATGGCACAGTCCTCCGCTTCTCCGCCAGGACCGTGCCGATGGCCGGCGCCGTGCGAGAAGAGCCGTTCCTTGAGGTCGAGGAGGGCGGCGGGCTCGCCGGTAAGGAAGCTCCACCCCGGGCCGGCGCCCTGCCGCGCGGCAAAGTCGCGCAGGGCGTTGACGGTGTCGCGCTCCGGATCCACGGTGAGCGAGTAGAAGAAGACGTCGCGGCCGAGCCGGCTGGCGAGGAGAGTCTGCGCGCGGGCGAGGCTCTCGACCGTCCGGTATTGGGGCTCGGTGGCGATCGACATGCAGTGGAGTACGACCGTACGCCCCACCACCAGGTCGTCGTAGAACAGCGCCTTCGCGCCCTGGTGGGTGATCACCACGTGGTTGGGAATGTCGTGGGCGTTCGGCCCGCGGGTCGGCCGCTCGCAGTCGTCCCCCAGTCCCAAAGCGATTCCAGGTATTGCCGCGGCGCCGGCCGCCAGAAGCTCTCGTCTGTCCTTCATGGCCTTGTCTCCCTGGATGTCATGGACTTTAGTCCTCGAGAGGCGGAGGAACGGCTGGCGGCGAGGGGCCGTCCGCCTGCGCCGGGCTCGCCGGATGGATCTCCACGTGCGGCTGCTGCTCCGAAGGCGGCGCGTAGACGGCGTCGGCGGAGCGCGGCTGGTCGAAGCCCTTGCCCGGCTCCACGATGTCCCAGCGGATCATCATGGCGTGGTCCTCGTGCACGACGTTGTGGCAGTGCATGACGTACTTGCCGAGGAAGTCCGGCCAGCGCATGTAGAGCTTGATCTCGTCGCTGGGCAGCAGGATCGCCACGTCGCGCCGCCGGCCGCCCATGAAGCTCTTGACCACGGCCCGGGTGTGAGGGGCCGCGCCCAGGACCGACTCCAGCTCGACCTTGTGACTCCCCTGGCCCAGGACCGCTTCCATCTCCACCTTGTGGCTCCCCTGGCCCTGTACCGCTTCCAGCTCCGCCTTGTGGCTCCCCTGGCCGTCAGCCGGCGTGGGGGCCGGAGCCGCGACGCTCTGGATGAAGCTCTCCCGATAGGACCGGCCGTTGATCGCCAGGATGAGGAACTCCACGAAATGGCTGTGGATGGGGTGCGACCAGTTGCGCCCGCCGTTGCGGAAGGTCCAGATCTCGGCGCTCCCCTGATCGATGCCGGCGTCGACGCGGTTGGGGTCCATGACGTGGCCGTTGATCGTCCACAGCCCGCCTTCGTAGTCGAACGTCCACACCCGCTCGCGCTTGACCTCCGAGAGATCGATGCGCGGCCAGGGGCGGAACTGGTCGGGGATGCGACTCTTGTCCGGCGCCGTCAGCGGCACGATGTCGAAGCGCAGCAGGTTGGTGACGGGGTTGTCGAAATCGAGATAAGCCCCGGTGGGGCCGGCGCCGTTGAGCTGCTGCAGCCGGTTGTGAAGATAGACGTGGTCGCCGGGCTTGTAGGCCGAGAAGTCCAGGATCACGTCGACCCGCTGGCCCACGCCGAGGAAGATGCTCTCGGTCTCCAGCGGCTCGGGCAGGAAGTTGCCGTCGCCCGTGATGGCCGTGAACTTGGGGTACTCGAAGCGCCCGCTGCTCCCGCGCTCGGCGCGCAGGAACAGATCGTAGAAACGCGACGGGCCGCCGTCGAGCAGGCGGAAGCGGTACTTGCGCGGCTCGACGCTGAAGCGCGGGGTAATGCGGCGGTTGACGGTCATGCGGTCGCCCAGCATGCCGTCGGTGTTCCAGGAGTCGAACACTACCTGGCCGTCCGGCCCGAACCGGATGTCCTGGAGGATCAGGGGAATGTCGTACTTCGGGAAGCTCGGCAGATGCCAGCCCGTGTTCTCGTCGCCCGTGTCGTCCTGGTCGAAAAGGCAGTAGAAACCGGCGAGCCCGGCGTAGACGTTGGCGGCCGTGAAGTCGAGCCGGTGATCGTGGTACCAGAGGGTCGAGAGCTTCTGGAGCGGGTCGTGGCCGGCGGGGAAGTTGGCATAGTGATGGTCCCAGAACTCGCCGGAATCGATCCAGTCCACCGGATTGCCATCGCTCTCCGACGCCGTGTGGGCGTTGTGGAGATGGCTCGTGGTCGAGGGCATTCCGAAGCCCACCTTGGCATGGCCGACCGGCGGCAGCTCGTTGTAGCGGCGCACGAGGACCGGCTCGCCGTAGTGCGCCTGATAGGTGGGGCCCGGCGTGCTCGGCGGGAAGTTCCCCGACTGAAAGCCCCAGGAGTAGCTGCCTTTGTCGTAGGGCGGGTCGGGGTGGTACTGCCAGACGAGCTCCTGCTCGCGGATCTCGTAGAACTTTTGAGGCAGGAACTCCTGGTAGCGCTGGTGGGCGCGCGGATCAGGCGGCGGCACGAGCTGCGAGACCGCCTGCATCACCGGCGGCACGAACAGCTCGGCCCTCCACGGCTCCGCTTTGGGGCTGGGCGGCTGGTCGTTGATCTGCCGCGGCCGGTCGTCCGGCGGGCAGAGGAACCTCACCAGCTCCTTATGCTGGCCCAGCGCCTGCCGGGCCGTGAGGAATCCCGCTCCTCCGGCCACCAGCCCCAGCTTCAAGACATCCCGACGCGTCGCCATGGTGTCGCCTCCCGAATTTCTGCCGGTATGGTTTGCCCACCCTAGGACAGGTCCAGCGATTCGGCAAGATACGATGGGATCAGAAAGGTACTAAGAAGAGAGACGCCCCGACGGCATGGTAGAGGCGAGATCGTCGTATCGGTCTGGGACGTCTCCCTATAGGCGCTAACTTAACGTGGCCTGGGAGGTCCCTCCGCCCAAGACCCTCATCACCCCGGCCCTCTTCTCCCGACCACCCCAACCCCCTCCCCGGGAGAAGAGGGAGAACAGCCTGCGGGGATATGAGGACGAGGAAAAATGCCCCAGCCGAGTACCCCTCTCCCGGGGAGGGGGTTGGGGTGGTCGGGAGAGGGGCAGGAGTGAGGGGTCTTTGGGCGGGGGAACCTCTGAGGCACGTTGAGTTAGCGCCTACGGGCGTCTCCCGCACGCCAATAAGGGTTCCTAAATACCGCGTCAGGCCAGCCGCCTCCCCGGGTACACCGAAACCTCCGATCCGTCGGCGAGGAAGGCCGAGATGGGCTCGGCCCCGAGAGGGTCGGCGAAGGGCTGGCCATAGAGGGCGGCGACGTCGCAGTCGAGCACCGGGCGCTGGAGAGGCCACACCCGCCAGCGGGGATGCTCCACCTTGTACTCGACGCTGCCGCCGCCCCGCAGCGAGGAGTAGCCCCAGTAGTGCTCGGTGATGAACTCCTCCTGCGAGCCCGGCTCCGCCTCCTTCGCCTCGCCACCCACCATGGCTCCGATGCCCATCCAGCGCCCGCCGAAGAACGGATGCCGCCAGCCATACGTGACGTACATGCCGCCACGGGCGGGATCGCCGGTGATGGAATGGCGCATGGGCAGGGCCACGTACTTCTCTCCATAAAGGACACGCGCGGTGGTGGCGATCGCCAGACGGGGGACGATCTCCTTGACGAACACCACGCCCCGGCGCCAGCCGTCCGCCGCCCTGTGCCGCACGTAGAAACGGAGGTTGACCTCCTCGAAGTTGCGGTGCCCGGGAATGGCGATGCCCCTCACCCGGGTGTCCAGGAAGAGGAAGCCCACGACGCTCGCGAAGGTCCTCCCCTGCCAGGAGTCGAGCTCCGTATGGCGGGGCACCAGCGGCGAGAGCACCTCCGGCGGCACCTCGTAGTTGAGCATCGCGAGGTACCGCCACCGGGCCGTGAGGAAGGGCCGGGGAGACGGGAGCTCCATACCCTACCAGCCCATCAGCGTCACCACCACGCCAACCATCGCGATCGAGCCGCCGGCGACGGCGTCGCCGTAGCGATCGAGCCAGGGGGTGCGCAGCAGCCTGGCGCCGGCACGGGCGGGCAGGACGAGGGCGACCATCGTCGCCAGGGTGGCGAGCTCGTAGAGGACGACGATTCCGGTCGTCTTCAGCGCACCCAGGGGGGCGGCGGCGAAGAGGAGGGGGACCACCGCCACGCAGGGGTCGGCGCTGAACAGGAGGAAGAGACCCAGGACCGTCGCCTTCTCCGGCTCGTGGACATGGTCGTAATGGGTATGGGAGTGGCCGTGAAAATGCCCGCCGGCCACCCGCCGGAGGCCCCAGATGCCGTAGATCAACCCAAAGGCGATGAGCAGCAGCCCGGCCATCGTCTCCATCCGCTGGCCCCACATCTTGATGAGCTCCATGCCGAAGAAGAAGCCCAGCAGGCCGAAGAGGACGGAGACCGTCACGTGCCCGAAGCCGCAGAGCAGCGTCACCCGCGCCGTGCGGGCCGCCGACCACCCCCGGGCGCGAGCCACGGCGGCGAAGGGCACCCAGTGGTCGGGAGCCAGGGTGTGGAGGGGACCCACCGTGAGCGCGGCCAGGGCAAGGGCGGCGAAGAGTCCTTCCTGCATCCTTGAGAGTATAGCGAATGGCAGGAGCCGGCGACGCCTCGCCGGGTTCCCCTCGGCCCCCTCAGCCCCCCTCAGACTCGGACTTGACAAGCCCTTGCGCAACGCGTACTCTTTTGAGGTCAGGCACAGAACAAGCCTGTCGCAGCACCCAGAGAACGGCAAAGGGACCTGGTTTCGAGACGGGTCCCTTTCGTGTTTCTGGCCACAATCAAGGAGAGTTTGAGCATGCGCATTACCGGAAAAGTGAAGTGGTTCAACGACAGCAAGGGCTTTGGTTTCATCACGCGGGACGACGGGCAGAAGGACTGCTTCGTCCATCACTCCGCCATCCAGGGCAACGGCTTCAAGTCCCTGGCCGAGGGTGATCCCGTCGAGTTCGACGTGGTGCAGGGCAACAAAGGCCCTGCGGCCGAGAACGTCACCAAGATCGCCGGCTGAACCATCTCACTCGCCGATCCCTCATTGGGCCGGCTCCGAGATTCGGACCGGCCCCAACTTCGATCCCAACCGATTCGAGTTTCAAAAGGGCCCCTACTATTACCAGGTCTATCGGGCCCAGACCCTAAGAAAGAGAGCTCAAAAGTATGGCTAACACCGGCAGAGTGAAGTGGTTCAACGACAGCAAGGGTTTTGGTTTCATCACCCCGGAGGACGGATCCAAGGATTGTTTCGTCCACCACTCGGCGATCAAGGGCAATGGCTTCAAGTCCCTGGCCGAGGGTGACCGCGTGGAGTTCGACGTGGTGCAGGGCAACAAGGGCCCCGCGGCCGAGAACGTCAACAAGATCCCCGGCTGATCCCGCTTCACTCTTTCCGCCGTCATGGGCCGCTTCGAGTTTCGAAGCGGCCCATTTCTTTTGGGGCGGAATCTAGGTACCGCTTCAGCTCGCCAACACCGCCTCCGCCGCCAGCAGCCCCGCGGTCGGGCGCACTCCCCCGCCGGGATGGCTGCCGCTGCCTCCCAGGTAAAGACCGGGGACGACCGTCGCATACCGCGTTGCGGAAGGTGTGGGACGCATGACGAGCAGTTGATCGAGGGCCTGCTCGCCGTGGTGGAGCTGGCCACCGGTCAGGGCGAAGCGCGTTTCGAGATCGGCAGGGGTCAGGACCTCGCGGGCCACGATCCGCTGGCGTACGTTGGGGGCGTGCTTTTCCAGAACCGCCATCACGGCGTCCCCCAGTTGCTCTCGGGAGTCCGCGGTCCAGCCGCCCTCCAAGGTGTATGGGGCGAAGCTCGCGAGGATCGAGACGACGTGGTGGCCGGCCGGCGCCAGGCTGGGATCGGCGACGGTCGGCACGCGGATCTCCAGGTGCGGGCCCGCAGAGAAACGACGGTATTTGATCGCGTCGTAGGCGCGCTCGAGGTCGTCGACGTGGCCGCCGCCGATGCGGATCGCTTCATCCTGCCGGCCGTCGCTTCCGGTCAGCTCCAGGGGACCCGAGAGGGCCAAGTGGACCTTCGCCGCGCTGCCGCGGCTGCGCAGGCGCTCGAATTCCTCCTCGATGCGGAGTGGCAAGGCTCCCGGCGCCAGGAGATCGAGCATCGTGCGCTTGGGATCGGCGGAAGAGAGGACGACCGGCGCGTCAAGCGTCTCGCCGGAAGTGAGGGTAACTCCGGCGACTTTTCCGCGCTCGATCCGGATGCGCTTGACCTCGGCGCCGGTGCGCAGTGAAGCCCCGGCGGTCTTGGCGGCAGCCAGGAGCGCGGCGATGAGGGCCGGCGGTCCGCCTGCCAGGTGCTCTCCTCCGGCGCATTCGCCGAGCAGGAGGTTGGTCACCGAGCCGGCCGACCAGGGGCCGGCGAAGGTGGCGGCGACCGCCGGTGCGGCGAGGGCTTCGACGAGGAGCGGCGTCTCGAACCGTTCGTTCAGGAAATCGGCGACGCACATCGGCGCCACGCGCGCCAGCTCGATCAGATCCTTGCGGTCGACTTTCAACACCGACAGCCCACGCTTGGCGATCTGCCAGAAATCTCCGGCCGACTTCGGCGCGATCGACGGCGGCGCTTCGGCGAGCATGGCGCTCAGCAGCGGTGTGATCCGGCCGAGGAACGCCTTCAGGGCCAGGTAACTGTCGGCATCCTTCTTGGAGCGTTCGCCGATCGCTTCGGCAGCACCCGCAACGTCGCCTGCGAGGAGTATCCCAGGTCCGTTCGCTTCCGCGACGTAGGTGGCCGGAGCCTTGCGGAAAGTCAAACCGGTCAGGCCGAGCCGCTCCGTGACCGCGCGCGGCACGAGCGCCTCGTCGTGGAGGATGCCGGGCACAACATAGCCGGGGTGGAACTCGATCTTCGCCGACAAGCCTCCCGGGGCCTCGCTGCGTTCGACGATCAGGACTTTGCGACCGTCCTTGGCGAGCCGCACAGCGGCGGCGAGACCGTTCGGACCGGCTCCAATGATCAGAACGTCGATCACGTCGGACCCCATCAGACCGCCCTCTTGCCGAGCATGGTCTGAGCGCAGAGAGCTCCCGGCACGCCCATGATGCCGCCACCCGGATGGGTGCCGGAGGCGCACATCCAGAGATTCTTGACCGGCGTCTGGTAGCGGCTCCAGCCGGCCAGCGGCCGTTGGAAGGCGAGCTGCTCCAGCGACAACTCGCCGTGGAAGATGTTGCCCTCGGTCAGGCCGTAGATCTGCTCCAGGTCCCAGGGGGTGAGCACCTGGCGGTGGAGGATCAAGTCCTTCAGGCCCGGCATGTATTCGGAGAGCGTGTCGATGACCGCGTCGCCGAAGGCTTCGCGCTGGTTCGGCCAGTCCGCGGCCCCTTCCTTCAGATGATAGGGGGCGTACTGGACGAAGATCGACATCGTGTGCTTGCCCGGCGGCGCCACGGTCGGATCGGTCATCGACGGGATGAGGACGTCCATGAACGGCTTGCGCGAGTAGGCGCCGTATTTGGCGTCGTCGTAGGCGCGCTCCAGGTAGTCGATCGACGGCGCGATGGTGATGCCGCCCTGCAGGTGCGGGCCGTAGTTGGGCAGGCAGGCGAGCTGCGGCAGCGCGTCGAGCGCCAGGTTCACCTTGCCGGACGAGCCGCGCATCTTGAACCGCTTGATCTGCGTCGCGATCTCCGGATCGAGATGCTCCTCGCCGACCAGCTTCAGGAAGGTGCGGTGCGGATCGAGCCCGGAGATCACCGCCTTGGCGCGGATCTCGTCGCCGTTGTCGAGCACGACGCCGCGGATCGTCTCACCGTTCTCCCTCAGCAGGTGGGCGACGCCCGCATTGCAGCGGATCTCGACGCCGGACGCCTTGGCGGAGCTGGCGATGGCGTTCGCGATCGCGCCGGTGCCGCCTTTCGGCAGCCCCCAGGCGCGGAACGAGCCGTCGATCTCGCCCATGTAATGGTGGAGGAGGACGTAGGCCGTGCCGGGCGAGCGCACACCCAGGAAGGTGCCGATGATGCCGGAGATCGCCATCGGCGCGATGAGCTGCTCGCACTCGAAGCGCTCGGAGAGGAAGTCGACGGCGCTCATCGTCATCATCTTGACGTTCGAGTAGAGCCACGCGTCGCCCTGTCCGCGGAGGTGCTTGCCGAGCTTGGCGATGCGCAACAGCTCCCGCGGATCGCGTGACAGCGGATCGGGAGCCGGCTCGTCGATCAGCGGCTTGATCAGCCGGCCGAGCTCGGCCATCTCCTGCCCGAAGCGCTTGTAGACCTCGGCGTCGCGCGGCGAGAACGAGGCGATCGACCGGCGCGTCCGCTCGGGATCGCTGTCGCGCATCAGATACCGCCCGTCCGGGAACGGGGTGACGGTCGCTTCGAGCGGCAGGATCTCGTAGCCGTAGCGCGGCAGCTCGAGGTCGCGGATGATCCACGGCCGCAGCAGCGACACCACGTACGAGCAGCAGGTGTAGGTGAAGCCGGGGAAGATCTCCTCGCTCGTCGTGGCGCCGCCCACCTGGTGGCGCCGTTCGAGAACCAGCACCTTGCGCCCCGCCTTCGCGAGATAGGCCGCGCAGACCAGGCCGTTGTGCCCGGCGCCGACGACGATCGCATCATAGTGTTGGCTCGTCACGGCTTGCGCTTCCTCTCCGGGTCGTAGAAAGGGAGCGATGCGACGGTCGCGGTGACCTTGCGGCGCTCGTACTCGACCGTGTGCTCGATCTGGAGCTTCAGCCCCTTCGCCTCGGAGCCGCGGCGCACCGAGGCGATGGCCAGATACTTCTTGAGCAGGGGAGACCAGGTGTGGCTGGTCGCCTGGCCCACCTGGCGGCCTTCCTTGTCATACACCGGCAGGCCGTCGCGGCTCGCGGTCACCGGCAGGCTCGGCGGCAGGTTGAAGCCGGAGTACAGCGCTTCCAGCTCCTCCCAGCTCACTTCGAGGCCGACCAGTTGCCAGATCGAGCCGCGCTTGATCTCGGCGGCGATGGCGTCGCGGCCGACGAAGTTGCCGCGTTCGAGGTCGACCATCCACCCGAACCCCAGCTCATGCGGCGTCGACTTGCGCGATTCGAGCACGACCTTGTGCGAGCTGTAGTAGTCGACGCCGAGCAGCACGAAGCCGGCTTCGATCCGGGCCACGTCGAGGGCGTCGAGCCCCACCGGCTCAATGCCGTGCGGCTGGCCTGCGGCGATGAGCGCATCCCACACCGTCAAAGCCTGCTCGCGCTCGGTCCAGACCTCGTAGCCCAGATCGCCCGTATAGCCCGTCCGGCTGATCCAGACCGGAACCCCGCGAACCTTGGCGGGCGTGACGCCGAAGAACTTGAGCTTCTCCAGATCGGCGTCGCTCGCATCGCGAAGAATCGCCCGCGACGTCGGCCCCTGAAGCGCCAGCGCCGCCAGCCGCGTGCTCGAATCCTCGATCGTCACGTCGAAGCCGCGGGAGAGCGCCAGCATCCAGTGGAGAGTCGGATCGGCCGCGGTGACCCGGAAGTGGGTCTCTCCGAGCCGGGAGACCGTGCCGTCGTCGATCACCTTGCCGTCGTCGTCGCACCAGCACGAGTAGGCGACGCGGCCCACCTTGAGCTTGGAGACGTCGCGCACCATCATGCGGGCGAGGAGGGCCGCGGCGTCCGGTCCGGAGACCTCGTACTTATAGAGAGGAGTGACGTCGAGCAGGCCGGCGGACTCGCGGAAGGCGAAGTACTCGCGCTCGTGCGTCGTGTCGAAGCTGGAAACGGCGCAGTAGCCCGCCCAGTCCTTCCATCGGAAGCTGGTGCACAGCGCCTGCGTGCGCTCGTGAAAGGGCGAAGGGATCGGCATCGGTGTCGAGAGTTCCTCGCGAAAGCGCGGGGAGTGTACCATCGCGTGGACGGTTTCGGGCGGTGCTAGACTTACCTTGCCTTATGAGCCCGCGCACCGCTTTCGGCCAGCACACCCTGCCCGGTGAGTACTTCACCTCCGAGGAGATCTTCCGCGCCGAGCGCGAGCGGATCTTCCAGGACTCATGGCTCCTCGCCGGCCACGTTTCGCAGCTCGCCTCGCCCGGCAGCTACTTCCTTTTCGAGCTCGACCGGGAGAGCGTCGTGGTCCTGCGCGACGGCGAAGGAACCGTCCGCGCCTTCCACAACCTCTGCCGTCATCGCGGCAGCCGCCTCTGCCTCGAGCCGTGCGGCGAGCTCGGCCACGCCATCCAGTGCCCATACCACGCCTGGACCTACGGGCTGAACGGAGCCCTGCGCGCCGCCCCCAACATGGCCGGGGTCGCCGGTTTCGACCTCCGGGAGCACCCGCTCAAAGCGGTCGCCCTCGCCGATTGGCAGGGCTTCCTGTTCCTGAACCTCGCCCCGGAGCCGGTCCCCTTCGCCGCGGCCCTGCCGGCGCTCGCGGGCAAGTTCGACGCCTGGCGGCTTCCCGAGCTGCGGTCGGCCCACAGACAAGTCTACGAGGTCGAGGCCAACTGGAAGCTTTTCTTCCACAACTTCAGTGAATGCTATCACTGCCCGACCGTCCATCCGCACCTCAACAAGCTGACGCCCTACCGCAACTCCGAGAACGATCTCGACGAAGGGCCGGTCCTGGGCGGGCCGATGTGGATGAGCAACCCCGAGGGGAGCATGACGACCGGCGGCGAGCGCTGTGCAGCTCCCTTCGCCGGTCTCTCTCGCGAGGACCGCGGGCGTGTCTACTATTACACGCTCTTCCCGACCGCCTTCCTGTCGTTCCTCCCCGACTACGTGCTGGTCCACCGCCTGTCGTCGCTCGACATCGGCCGCACCCGCATCGTCTGCGACTGGTATTTCCATCCGGAGGCGATCGCCGCGCCGGGTTTCGATCCTCAACCCGCCGTCGACTTCTGGGACCTGACCAACCGCCAGGACTGGGAGCTGTGCGCCAACGCCTACAAGGGGGTCTCCTCGAACGCCTGGGAACCGGGACCCTATTCAGAGCTCGAGAGCCAGCTCGCCGCCTTCGACCGGCAGTACCTGCGGGCTCTTACGCCGGAGGCTCCGGCGGCGGTTCGCCGGCGGGGGAGATAGCTCGATGTGGACCACAGACTATGGACGCACTTGGAGGCATGGAAGTGACGCGATGGCTGCCCGAGAGGGCGGGCATCGCGTCGCCGAATTAGGTTAGGCGACCCGGTCACCGAACGTGGGAATCCAACCAGTGTCAGGAAGAAGAGCTCTCGCCGCCGGTGGCCTGCTCAGCGCTGGCATCGCTCTCCTCCATCTCGTCATCATCTTCGTGGGCGCGCCCGCCTACCGCTACTTCGGCGCCGGCGAGGAGATGGCACAGAAGGCCGCGGACGGTTCCTACTTTCCGGCTCTGTTGACGGCCACCGTCACACTGTTCTTCGCGCTGTTCGCCTTCTACGGGCTCGCGGGCGCCCAGGTCACTCCACGGCCGCCACTTCTCCGCACAGGTCTGCTCGCCATCGGCGTGATCTACACCCTTCGCGGCCTACTCCTCGCTCCGCAGCTCGCGGCCTACATGTCCAACGCGCCGCTGCTTGCGCCAAAGGACCTCGTCTTCTCTGCGGTGTCCCTAGTCATCGGCCTCCTCTATCTCCTTGGCACTTGGCAAGCCTGGCCAGACCTTCGCACCGCAAGGGCGGGTCGCCGGCGGGGGTAAGGGCGGGGCGCATAGGCGCTAACGTTGCTGCAAGTTCCCCCTCCCAATCCCCTCATCACCCCGGCCCTCTTCTCCCATCGCCCCCCCCGACCGGAAGAAGAGGGAGAACAGCCCAGAGCAAGGTCTTTGGGCGGGGGAACCTCTGAGGCTCGTTAAGTTAGCGCCTGGAGAGCGGGGGCCTTGAGGCCACTGAAAGGATCTGAGGAGGAATTGAGCGCGCAGGAAGACCCGAGCGATACTCTGGAACTACAATCTGTTGCATGCTCGGCGTCGTCCTGGTCTATGCGGGATTCATTTCAGCGCTTGTCGGCGCCGTCGCGACGCTGTGGCCACTACGCATTCTCGGTCTGTCCTCCCGCTGGCGCGGCGCGGCTCTCCTTGCATTCGGCGTGCTGCTCGTCGTCGCGGGCTGGGCTCTGCCGGCACCGGAGACCCGGGTCGCCTCGCCGAGCAGCCGTCTTGACGAATTCATGCCGGCCTGGCAGTTCTCGGAGCTTCATGCGGCACGGGTGAAGGCGCCGCCGGAACGCGTCTTTCGCGCCATCCGCGAGGTCACCGCGAACGAGATCCTCTTCTTCCGCGCACTCACCTGGATCCGGCGGTTCGGACGCCCGGGGCCCGAAAGCATCCTGAACGCGCCGGAGCGGAAACCCATCCTCGAGGTCGCAATGCGGACGACCTTCCTTCAACTTGCCGAGGAGCCAAACCGCGAGCTCGTGCTGGGAACCCTCGTCGTCGCGCCGCGCGGGGCGTCCATCGGCGAGCCCACCCCCGCGGGCTTCAAGGCGCTCGAGCGTCCCGGTTTCGCCAAGGCGGCCATGAACTTCCGCGTCGAAGCGGACGGCGCCGGCGGCTCGATCCTCTCCACCGAGACGCGCGTCTACGCGACGGACGGAGCGTCGAAGCACCGCTTCGCAGCCTATTGGCGCGTCATCTATCCGGGCAGCGCATTGATTCGGCGCATGTGGCTCCGCGCCATCGTGCTCCGCGCTGAATCGGGGGTGTAGCGAAAGCAAGACACCCTGCATCGGTGGGTTCCGTGCCAGACTACCCCATCTGACCCGGCGGCGGTTGCTCGCCGGCGGGGGTGAGGGCCACGGCGCTAAATGCCAGCGCACCCCTGCGCGATGAGGTCGAAGCCCTTGGCTCGGGCCTCGGCGGCGAGGTCGGCCGCCAGTTGCTTCGCCTCTCCAGCCCGGCCGCGCTTCTGCAGGAGCTGAGCCCGCAGGAGGCGCCCCATCAGCTCGTAGGTGACGAAGCCGTTGCGCCGCGCCAGGTCCAGCCCCTCGTCGATCAAGGCCCCGGCGGCGTCGAGCTGCCCGCGCGCCAGGAGAACCCGGCTGCGGATGCGCCAGATGGAAAAGGAACAGAAAGGTTTTCGCGGCAGGCGCAGCAAGGCGATCGCCTGAGCGCTTTCGCGGTCGGCGGCCTCGGCGTCTCCCGCGGCCAGCTCCGCCAGGGCGAGGCTCGCCTGCGAGCAGGCCTTGAGGATGCTGTTTCCCTGCTGGCCCGCCAGCCGGACCGCCTCGCGGGCCTGCGACAGCGCCTCCGCGCCCTGACCTCTTTCGGCCAGCCACATGGCAAGGTCCGAGTGGGCCCAGGCGATGTTGCGGGGGATGCCGATCTCCTGGCGCAAGGAGAGGACCTGACGCTGGAGCGCGACGGCGCGCGGCAGATCGCCGCTCCAGGCCGCGATGTCCGGCAGGTAGCTCATGGCCTCGGCCACCCGGTACCGGTTTCCCTGCCGCTGGTTGAGATCGATCCCTTCCTCGATCATCCGCCGCGCCTCGGCGAGCTCGCCGCGGTGCAGCCGGTTGACGCCGACGGGATGGAGGAAACGCTCCCGGCAGAGGGTATCGTAGGCCTGACAGGTTTCGAGCGCCTCGCGCATCAGGCGGTCGGCCTCCTTGAGATCGCCGGCGATGAGCCGCAAGCCTCCGAGATTGAACAGCACCGGTGCCGTCTTCCCCAGCGCACCAATCTCCCGGAACAGATCGATCGCCTCCTGATCCGCCTGCTCGGCTCGCGCCGGCTCTTCGCAGGCCGAAAGGGCATTGCCGAGATCCAGCAGCACGCCGCCGACCAGGAAGCGGTTCCCGGTCGCCTCGGCCTTGCGGCGGGCGAGAGCGATCTCCTCCAGGGCTTTCGGGCACTCGGTCTTGCTTCCTGAGTTGATCCGGCTGATCGCCAGGAAGCGCAGGGCCCGGACCTCCGCCCACGCCACACCCTGGCGTCGCGCCGCCGCGATGCCGCGCCCGGCGGCGAGGATCTCCTTGCGATAATCCTCGGTCCAACTGAAAACGCTCGCTTCCAGCAAATCCAGGCGGGCATCGTCGCGAAGCTCGGGGTGCTCGCGCCGCAGCTCGCCGAGGGAGGCCAGAGCCTCCTGGTTCTGCCCCGCCAGAGTCTGCGCCTCGGTCAGAGCCAGCCCCTCTTCAACGGCGTGCCCCGAAAGCGCGTACGCCCGGCGCAGGCGGTCGGCGGCCTCCTTGCGGCGCTGGGTGAAGCCAAGGTAGGTGGCTTCGGCCTGTAGCCGCTGGCTCTCCGGCAGACCGGCGGACTGCTCGACGGCTTTGAGCGCCGCGCTTTCCGCTTCATGCATGGAGCCCAGGAGACCATACGAACGCGCCAGGGCCATCCAGGCTCCGGGGAAGACCGGCTGGGCCTCCACCGCCGCCTTCAGCCGCTCGCGAGCGCCCGGCCCGTCCAGCGACTGGAGCCGTTCCGAGCCCTCGGCGTACAACCGCTGCGCCTCCGTCGCAACAGGCGAGGCCCGGCGGCGGACGACCGTCCATCCGGCGACGCTGATCAACAGGACCGCGAGCAGCACGGTCAGCCACACTCTCCAGGAAGTGACGTCCGAGGTCCGGGCAACCTCTCGGGGGTCTTCGGAAGTGCTCTGGGCGTTCTCGGGCCTGGACTCCGCTGCCGGTTCGCCGGTCAGATCCTCGACCGGTGCCACGAACCTGTACCCAAGGCCGCGAACGGTCTCGATCCAGGTTCCTTCCGCCTCCTGCGAGAGAGCCCGGCGGACGGAGCTGATCGTCCAGTGGAGGTTCCCCTCCTCGACGATCGTCTCGCCCCACACGCCGGCGATCAGCTCGTCACGGGTCACCAGACGTCCTGGATGGCGAACCAGGTAGAGCAGCGTATCGAAGGCACGGGGCCTGAGCGTCACGGGCCGCCCGCCGATGCTCAGGGTGTGCTCCGCCGCGTTCAGCTCGAAGGGGCCGAAGCCGTACCGATCGGACATTTGACTCTAAGTCTATCCGACCCGCGACAGCCCGGCCCCTTACAGGTCCGGTGGATCAGGGCTTACCGCCCGGTGTTGCTGCTAGGGAGCATCGGGAATCACGCCGCCGAGCTCCAGGAAGACGAAATACCAGAGGCTATAGACCCACTTACCCGCGGACCCGCCCCACAGAACTCCCGACAACGTGGCCTTGGTGCCTCCGTGGAGGAAGACCGGAGAGCCGCTGTCTCCGGGTGCGTCGAGGCCCGACGCGACGTTCTGGCAGATCATCGTGATGCTGGTGCCCGTGACGTTGACGTCGGCACAGGTATTTGCCAGGAAAGCGAAGGTACAGCCGGTGGTGCGTCCACTCTTGGCGATGACCGAGCCCGCCGCGGGAGATGCAATCAGGAAACTCGGCACCGGCAGGCGGGGCAGGGTCGAGCTGACGGTGAGCGAGCCGGGAACGCCAAACGGGCAGTTGACCGGGTTGGCGATCTGCCCTCCCTGCGAGAGTGACGACGAGGTGTACGCCGCGAAGACGGCATCCGACAGGCGGCAGAGGCGCCCGGCAGGGCATGGGGAGCCGGTGAAGAACGGCGGGTCGACGGTCTCCACCGCCACCACGTTGCTGGAGCCGGAGATCGTGCTCTGTGAGAAGACCGTGCCCTCGACGAGGCCACGCTGCGCGGTGCAGTGGGAATTGGTGACGAAGCCCCGGACGCCCGCGCGGGTGGTGTTGAAGCCGAGCGTGCAGAACCCTACCGAGCTCTGGATCTGCACGCCCCCAGGAACCGGGCGGATCTTGTCGGTCAACTGAACGTGCGGGCTGATCGGGTCGGCGGCCTCGACGATCACCGCCGCCGGCGGCACCCGCGTACCGCTCAAGAATCGGCTGAGCCCGGCGCTGAACGCTGAGACGGAGCCGGGTTCGACACCGAAGACGAGGCGGTTGCGCGTCTCGTCGATGTCGAGGTACACCGCGCCCCGTTCCGTGAGTTGCGCCCGCAGCACGGCCTTCCAGGCCAGGAGGTCACGGAAGTCGTACTGGCCCTGTTCGACCACCACGTGGTCGCCCAGGCCTTGGACCTCCGGGGCGCGGGAGAGATCCTGAAGGTAGACGTGGGTCGTGCCCGCGGTATCGAGATAGAGTCCCCCGAAACCGGGTACATCCCCGGCCAACCTGGCATAGTCATCGTCAATCGTCACCGGCTGTACCTGGGCGCGCACCGCCGGCACGGTGAACAGCAAGCCGGCCAGAATCCAACGACTCCAAGAATTCGACATGAGATTCAGCTCCTTTTCAGCACCGCGGCGGAAGTGCCGCCATGCCTCACCAATCTGGCGCCTTGGCGTGCCCTGGAGCCTGTGCGGAGCCTGAGCGTTGCCTGAGAGTTTTCTTGCTGCGCCCTTCCCCTCCGACCCCAAACCCGCCACACTACCCCCACCTGACCCGGAGGTGCCCTTGTCCGAGCCCCATGAGTCCGACTCTGCCGCTCCATCCTCCGCCCCGACCCTCGTCCGCGGCCTCTCTACCTGGGACGGCGCCCTGCTGACGATCGGCTCGATCGTTGGGACGGGCATCTTCATCACCACGGCGGACATGGCGAAGGTGCTTCCCCATCCGGGGCTGATCCTGCTCGTATGGCTGGCCGGTGGGCTGCTGACGCTGGCAGGAGCGCTCAGCTATGGCGAGCTCGGAGCGATGTTCCCCCGGGCGGGCGGGCTCTATCACTTCGTCAAGGAGGCCTACGGACCCCTGATGGGCTTCCTCTACGGATGGACGGCATTCCTGGTCATCATGTCCGGCGGCAACGCGGCCCTCGGAGTGGCGTTCGGGGAGTATCTGGGGAGCTTCCTGCCGTGGTTCTCCACCCAGCACATCCTGCTCTCCGTGCCGGTCTTCTCCTGGACCTGGACCCTCTCGGGCGGACAGGTGGCGGCGGTCGCGGCTCTTCTGATCCTCACCGCGGTCAACCACGTCGGCCTCAAGGAGGGGGCCGGAGTGCAGAACGCCCTGACGGTGCTGAAGATCGGCGCCATCATCGGGCTCATCGCGCTGGGACTCTTCGCGCGGGCGCCGGTTCAGCCGCACCTGTTCGGACCGGTGGGACACGTCCCCGGCGGACTGCTGGCGGCCTTTGGGATCGCGATGATCGCGGCCCTCTGGACCTATGACGGCTGGTACGGCCTCACCTGCTCGGCGGGCGAGATGCGCGACCCCGGCCGGAGCCTTCCCCGCGGGCTGATCCTGGGGACGGGCGCGGTGATCCTCCTCTATCTGCTGCTGAACCTCGTCTACGTCCGCGCGCTCTCCATGGGCGCCATGGCGGCGACGCCCCGCATCGCCGAGACGGCGGCCTCCGTCCTCTTCGGGCCCTGGGCGGCGCGGATCGTCTCGCTCATCGTGCTGATCTCCACCTTCGGCTGCCTCTCCTCCACCATCCTCTACAGCTCGCGGATCTATCTCCCGATGGCCGAGGACGGTCTGTTCTTCAAGTCGCTCGCCCGTATCCATCCCGTCTACCGGACGCCGGTGCCGAGCCTCTGGGCGCAGACGGCGTGGTCGGTGGTGCTCACCGTCTCGGGCAGCTACTCGCAGCTCTACACCTACGTCATCTTCGCCTCGGTGGTCTTCCACGCCATGACCGCCGCCGCCGTCTTCATCTTCCGTCGCCGCCGGCCGGACGCGCCGCGGCCCTACCGCACGTGGGGCTACCCGGTCGTGCCCGCCCTCTTCATCTTCGCCTGCCTGCTGCTGATCGGGAACACGCTCAAGGAGAGCCCCAAGGAATCGCTGATCGGGCTGGGAATCGTGGTGCTGGGGATACCCGCGTATGTGATGTTCAAGCGGCGGTCCGCAGCTTGATGGTTCTCAAGTGGGAATCAAGAGCAGACAAAATAGAATCCATCCATGCTCCAGCTCCGAATCACGCAGCACGCGCTGGCTGAGGATCGCCACCAAGTAGAGATCGATCTAACCGGCGACGGCGCTCCGCGCTCGGCCACCTCGTCGTTCAACTTCCGTCTCTCTCCACAGGACGATGAGGATCTGCGTTGGTACCTGGAGGAATTTCTCCAGTACCCCCAGGAGCCGGCGCCGACGATCGCGCGGCGGATCGAGGGGCTCATGTCCGAGGTGGGGACGAAGCTGTTCACGGGGGTTTTCCAGGCGAACGACGACGCCCGGGACGTCTGGAGCCGGGTGCGGGAACGGCTGGGAGAGACGCGGATCGAGATCATCACCGGTGTGGCCGAGGCAGCCACGATCCCGTGGGAGCTGCTGCGCGAGCCGAAGACGACCGCTGCCCTGGCTCTCTCGGCTCACTCGTTCGTGCGTGCCCAGCCGAACACGGCCCTCGCTCCCAAGCTTCCGGCCAAGAAAAAAGGGAAGATCCGCATCCTCCTAGTCATCTGCCGGCCGAGGGGAGAGAGGGACGTACCTTTCCGGTCGGTGGCAAGCCAGTTGATCAAGGGGCTCAGTGAGGCCAACCGCGAGACCTACGACCTCGACGTCCTGCGTCCGCCCACGTTCGAGCAACTCGGAAAAGTGCTCCGCCAGGCAAAGCGGGAAGGCCAGCCCTACCACGTGGTCCACTTCGACGGTCACGGCACCTACATGGAGGTCAAGGAACCCGGAGCGGCCGGCGCTCTGCTGGGGCGTCTCACCTCGATCGTCCTCGCCGGGCCGCGCACGGGTAAGCATGGCTACCTCTGGTTCGAAAATCCGCAGCTTGAAGACAAGGGAGAGCTGGTGGATGGCACCTCGCTGGGGCAGCTCCTCGCGGCAACAGGGGTGTCCGTCCTCGTCCTCAACGCTTGCCGCTCGGCCCACACGGAGCCGGCGGCAGCACCGGGCGCGGAAGCTAGCGATCCTCACTCCAAGGTGCGGGCCTTCGGCTCGCTGGCGCAGGAGGTGATGGACGCAGGCGTAGCCGGAGCGGTTGCCATGCGCTACAACCTCTACGTCGTCACCGCCGCTAAGCTTGTGGCCGAGCTCTACGCCTCCCTTGTCCGCGGTGCCACGCTGGGCGAAGCGGTGACGCTGGCGCGCAAGAACCTGGCCGACAACCCGCTGCGCGAGGTCGTCTTCTCTCCCCTGCCGCTCCAGGATTGGACCGTCCCCGTCGTCTACGAGGCGACTCCGCTGCAACTCTTCCCCAAGGCGAAAGGCGACGGCGGCTTGATAATCCACGTCGAGGCAGGAGCCACGGCGTCGGCGGCCGGCAGCCTCGACGTCGCACTCCCGCCACCACCCGACGCCGGCTTCTTCGGCCGGGACGAAACGCTCCTCGCCCTCGACCGCGCCTTTGACCGGACCTCGATCGTCCTCCTCCACGCCTATGCCGGCAGCGGCAAGACCACAACCGCCGCCGAATTTGCCCGCTGGTATTCATTGACCGGCGGCGTCGATGGCCCCGTCCTTTTCACCACCTTCGAGCGCTACCTCCCGCTGCCCCGCGTGCTGGACCGGATCGGCCAGGTCTTCGGGGCCACTCTAGAAGGGGCTGGCGTCCACTGGCTGGCTCTGGATGACCCGAAGCGGCGGCAGGTGGCCCTTCAAGTCCTCGCCCAGGTGCCGGTGCTGTGGATCTGGGACAACGTCGAGCCCGTCGCTGGCTTTCCCGCGGGAACAGAGTCCGCCTGGAGGGCGGAGGAACAGGAGGATCTGCTCCATTTCCTGCGTGCACTACGGGAGACCAAGGTGAAGATCCTCCTGACCTCGCGCCGCGATGAGCGACCGTGGCTGGGGGAACTGCCCACGCGCATCGCGGTGCCGCCGATGCCGATGACGGAGAGCCTCCAACTCGTCCGGGCTCTGGCAGACAAATACGGCCGCCGGCTCACTGACGTCAAAGACTGGCGCCCTCTCCTCGCCTTCGCCCAGGGAAACCCCCTGACGCTCACCGTCCTCGCAGGCCAAGCGCTGCGTGAGGGATGGAAGACGAAGGAGCAGATTGGGGCCTTCGTCGCCCGCCTCCGCGCTGGCGAAGCCGCCTTCCCCGACGAGACTGGCGAGGGGCGCTCCCGTTCCCTCGGTGCCTCGCTCGCCTACGGGTTCCAGCAGGCGTTCCGTGAGGAGGAACGAAAGAAGCTCGCCCTGCTCCATCTGTTCCAGGGATTTGTGGACGTGGATGTGTTGTGTTGGATGGGCAACCCCGAATCCCCATGGTGCCTGCCCGAGGTGCGGGGCTTGCCCCGAGAGGAAGGCATCGCCCTCCTTGACCGCGCTGCCGAAGTGGGTCTCCTAACCGCCCACGGCGACGGGTCTTACGGGATCCATCCGGCCCTACCGTGGTTCTTCAAGAGCCTCTTCGAGCGGTTCTATCCAGCCGCCGACCTCGCGGCCGTGCGCGCGTTCGTCGAGGCCATGGGGAGTTTGGGGAACTACTACCACGATCAATATGAAGCTGGGAACCGCGATGTCCTCGCCGCCCTGCGGGTTGAGGAGGCGAACCTTCTCCACGCTCAGCGATTGGCGCGTACCCACGGCTGGTGGCATCGGATTACAAGCACCATGCAGGGGCTTCGGCAGCTCTACGGTCACGCCGGTCGGCGGGCGGAGTGGAAACAGTTAGTCGAGGAGATCGTACCGGACTTTGTCGATCCAGAGAATGACGGCCCCTTGCCTGGGCGGGAAGAGAAATGGGGCCTGGTGACGGAGTACCGTGTGCGGCTTGCCGGAGAGGAGCGGCAGTGGGACGAGGCCGAGCGATTGCAGACCGCTCGAGTGGATTGGGACCGCCAGCGTGCCGCTCCAGCTTTGGCCCGACCGGCGTCCGAGTTGGAGAGCGGGGAGCGACCTCCGCTTAGGATGCTCGGGACTTCTCTTCACGAGTTGGGGCAGATCCGGCGCGAACTAGGAAGAGCGGAATGCGTTCCTGCCTATGAAGAGGCTTTCGAAATCTTTGAGCGAATAGGCGAACGAGTCGGTATGGCGACAGCTTCCTATAATCTTGGGCATGCTTTCAAGGATCTGCCTACGCTTCGCGATCTGGCCAAAGCCCAGCAATGGTACCTGAGAGACCTTGAGCTACGCGCCGTGGGAGATCGACTGGGGCGTGGTCGAGGCGTGGGGCAGTTAGGGATTGTTGCCTATGAACGCTTTCTAGATGCCCAAGCCGCTGGGCGACCTGAGGGAGAGCTTCTCAGACATCTCAACGAAGCGATGGAGCTCTATCATGAAGCTATCAATATTTTTCCTGCAGATGCGATCAATGATCTAGCTCCGCCTCACAACCAGCTTGGTTTGCTTTACCGCTCTATCGGAGACTTTGACCGCGCGATGCAGCACTACCGGAAGGCTATTCAGCTATTCGAGCAAGCGGACGATTTTTTCAAAGCTGCCCAAACACGTTTCAATGTGGCCGCCGCCCTCTTCGACGACGACCGTCGAGCGGACGCCTTGGAGTATGCCGAGGCGGCGCTACGGGAATTCGAGAGCTATGGGGAAAGGGCGGAAGAGATGATTGAGAGGACTCGCGGGTTGATCGCGAAGATTCGCGGGGCGGAGGGCTGAGCCCGGCCAGCCGGCTCTCTGAGAGCCGGCAAAGCACAAGCAACCTGCGTATTGTCGTCTTTAGCGCAGGATGGTGAAACGCCCGTACTCGCGGAAATGACGATCGAATGCGATTGCCTCTGTGATTCCAAGTCGTTCCATCACGACAAAGCTCAGGGCATCGCACAACGAGTACTTCTTGTCTGAGTGTGCTCGCAGCAGGGTGATTGCGTTGAGCTCATCGTCGGGCTGAACACGCTCGACGGCGAGGCCGCCTTGTGACTGGTCCTCCGCCACAGCATCAAGGAACGAAATGGCTGCGCCTCGACCGTCTTTCGCCCTTGCCAAGAGAACCGAGTAGGTCTCGACAACGACGGCATTCGTGGTCACGAGCGTCCAGCGGTCCCGCGCGGCAGACTCGAACAATGTCGATGCACGGGAGTGCATCTGGTCTTCCGCCACCAGCAGGGCCACGAACCCGCCGGTGTCCACGAACACGCGCTTCATCTAGCCTCAATCGTCGGAGTCGAGCGAGGCCGCGGCGACATGTCTGTATTTGTCGGTCGAAATGTCCGAGAAGCTCGAATGAGCCGAGCCGGAGAGAGCCCGGAGTGCTGCAAGCGGCTCCCGCCTCGGCGAGACGCCTGGATGCTCCTCAGCTTCAAGAGCATCCAGCTCAATAATGAGCCGATGACGCTCGTCGTGAGAGAGCGTCCGGGCTGCGTCCAGGATGGCGGCGAGCTTGTCCATGCCTCGGGAATTCTAGCGCATAGGTGAACGTCAAGCCAGGGCTCCCTCTGCGATAGGATTCCGCCCCATGAAGAGCCTGCGCGAACGCAAGGAGTGGAAACTTTTCGCTGTCCTGCCCAAGGCGGGCGGCTTGCTGGCCGCCGTCTGGTGGGTCGCGCTGGTGCTGCGGGGCATCCTGCCCGCATTCTTCGGCATCTCCATGGGCTTGCTGGTCGCCGCCGTGCAGCGGGGCTCGGGTCTCGCCGCTCCTCTCACGTTCGCCGGGGTGGTCTTCGTCCTTCTCCAGATCCTGACGCCCATTCACCAGGCGGTGAGCTCCAATCTCGGGGACCGCACGGCGGCCTGGCTCTATGACCGGCTGACCGAGGCGTGCGTCCGGCCTCCGGGCATGGGCCACCTCGAAGATCCAAAGCTCACGAACGACCTCACCGTAGCCCGGGACTTCGATCTCGGCATGACCGGTCCGCCGCTTTCGATCTCGATGGACTTCATCGCCGCGGGATTGGTCGAAATGATCGGCGGCCTGGCATTCGCCGTCGTTCTCGTGGGGTATCGATGGTGGGCGGCCCTCGTGCTTGCCGGCGCCTGGCTGGCGACGCACTGGCTGTTGCGGGAGAGCTCGGTCTGGCAGGACCGCAACACCGAGACGGTACGGGCTGCGCAACGCGACGCCGAGTATGCCTACCGGCTGGCCGTCGATCCTCCCGCCGCCAAGGAGCTTCGCCTCTTCGGCCTTGCCGGCTGGACCATCGACCGATTCATCAATCGCCGCACCCACCTGCACCGGTTGCAGTACGAGGCCACTCGCCTGCGCGAGAAGCCCGTGGTGTGGAGCATGCTGCTGGTGATCGGCGCCAACCTCGCGGTTTTCTGGTCGCTCGCGAACGCCGTTTCCAGCGGGACGATCGCTCTCGGCGCGTTCGTCATCTTCGCGCAGAGCGCGGTCGGCACCTCGATGATCGCCTTCGGCGGGCTCAACTGGGCGCTGGACGGCTCGGCCGCGCCCGTGGCCGCGGTGCTCCGCCTCGAGCCCGCCATGGCCGTGGCCGGCGCTCTCGCGTCCGGAACCCGCAAGGCCGAGGGACTTCCGGCCCGGGAAATCCGCTTCCGCGACGTCACGTTCGGGTATCCCTCCGGCGGCGCCACTCCCGTCCTCCAGGGCTTCGATCTCACCATCCCCGCGGGATCATCGCTCGCCATCGTCGGCCAGAACGGAGCGGGCAAGACGACGCTCGCCAAGCTGCTGTGCCGCCTCTACGACCCGCAGTCCGGGAGGATCGAGATCGACGGCGTCGATCTACGCGATCTCGATCTCGAATCGTGGCGGTCGCGGGTCGCGGCGGTCTTCCAGGACTTCATCCGCTTCGAGCTGCCGCTGCGCGACAACGTCGCTCCCCGCCGGAAGCCGGAGGTCGCGGACAGCTCGGTCCTCGGCGCTCTCACCGAAGCCGGCGCCGCCGATCTCGCCGGACTCGATACGGTACTAGCTCGCGGCTATGAGGGCGGTACCGAGCTGTCGGGGGGCCAATGGCAGCGGGTGGCGCTCGCCCGTGCCCTCTACGCCGTGCGGATGGGAGCCGGAGTCGTGCTGCTGGACGAGCCCACGGCGCAGCTCGACGTGCGGGGAGAGGCGGAGATTTTCGAGCGCCTGCTCGCTGCCACCCGGCAGTGCACGACCATCCTCATCTCTCACCGCTTCTCGACGGTGCGCCAGGCCGACCGCATCTGCGTGCTGGAGCACGGCAAGGTGATCGAGCTCGGCAGCCACGAGGAGCTGATGGCCCTCGGGGGCCGCTACCGGACGATGTTCGATCTCCAGGCCCAGCGTTTCAACGGGGCGGAAGACGAGGAAGGAGTCGTCTATGACGTCCTCGCCTGACCGCAAACCCAAGATCGACGACCTGCCGCCGGCCCTGTCGTCCATGTGGCGGCTGTGCAAGCTCGGGCTGCGCAACGAGCCCAGCCTGATGACGGCGGCCTTCACGTTGTCGCTGCTGGCCGCCCTGCCGGACGCGTTGCTCGCCTGGTGGTTCAAGCTGCTCGGCGAGGGCGTGCTTCGGCACGACGGGCGGATCGTGCGCATCGCCGCGCTGGCGCTCGGGATCTCCGCCGCGGCCACCTGGCTGCTGCGCACGGTCAGCACCCGGGTGCAGCGCCGATTCCGCGACAAGGTCACGATCACGCTCGAAGCCCACGTGGCCCGGCTGCAGGCGTCCGTGGCAACGATCGCCCACCAGGAGCGGCCAGAGTATCTCGACCGCCTCGCGAGGCTGCGCGATCAGGTCTTCGTGCTCGATCACCTGTACCTGTCGATTTTCACCACCTGCGGGTGGATCCTGCGGCTGGCGGTGACGGTGGCGCTGCTCGCCTCGATCCATCCGGCTCTGGTGCTGCTCGCCGTATTCGCGTTGCCGACACTGCTGACTGCATCGTGGCGGCCGGCCTTCGAGCGCGGTTTCTACGAGCGAGGAGCGCCCGCGAGCCGGCTGGCGCGCCATCTCTTCCAGACGGCCACCACGGCTCCGCCCGGCAAGGAGGTGCGCGTCACCGGCATCGGCGACCGCCTCGTCACCGAGCGCCGCGAGGCCTGGGAGCGCTGGTATCAGCCGATCGCCGCCGTCCGCTGGGGCTCCGCCGGCTGGCACACGTTTGCCTGGGCGGTGTTCGGCAGCGCCTACGTGGGCGCCATCGCTTTCGTGGCGTTGGGGATCAAAGCCCCGGCGGGAGACGTGCTGCTGGTGCTCGCGGCCGGGGCGCGCCTCTCCGCCTATATCGGCGCCACGGTCGGCGAGATCGGTTTCCTGCGCGGCATCTGGATGGACGGCTCCCAGCGTCTCGCCTGGCTGGAGGACTACGCGGCCTCCCTGGTGTCAAAGGCGGACCTGCCCGTGCCCGTGGAGCTGCGCGAAGGCATCCGCCTCGATCACGTTTCCTTCGCCTACCCTGGAACCGATCGCCTCGTGCTGGAGGACGTCTCGCTCTCGCTGCCCGCGGGAGCCGTCGTCGCCATTGTCGGGGAGAACGGCGCCGGCAAGACGACGCTCGTCAAGCTGCTCGGCAAGCTCTACGAGCCCAAGTCAGGTGCGATCTATGTGGACGACCAGCCGCTGGCGCGAATGCGCGCCGACGAGTGGCGCGAGCGTCTGGCCGGCGCCTTCCAGGACTTCTTCCGCTTCGAATTCCACGCCCGCCATTCCGTCGGCCTCGGGGACGTCCCCCGGCTCGACGACGAACCCGCGGTGACCCGTGCCGTCGAGCGGGCCGGGGCGAACGACGTCGTGGCGCGCCTGCCGGCCGGGCTCGAAACCCAGCTCGGCCCCACCTGGCCCGAAGGCGTCGAGGTCTCCTTCGGCCAGTGGCAGAAGCTAGCCTTGGCGCGAGGCTTCATGCGCGACCGCCCGCTCCTCCTGGTGCTCGACGAGCCAACAGCCGCCCTGGACGCCGAGACCGAGCACGCCCTGTTCGAGCGCTACGCCGCCGCCATGCACGGCGATGGCAACGCCGCCGATGGGCGCATCACGATCCTCATCTCGCACCGCTTCAGCACGGTCCGCATGGCCGATCTCATCGTAGTGCTCGACGGCGCCCACCTCGTTGAGGTTGGCACGCACGAGGAGCTGATAGCCAAAGGCGGGCAGTACTCCGAGCTGTACGGTATTCAGGCGGCGGCGTACCGGTGAGCTGGGGCGTACGCGTGGTACCTTGATCCGTATGTCAGCCTCCCGCAAGAAGGCCTCTGAACCTCGCCTCCCCAGGAAAGGGAAGGTCCAGAAAAAGCTCTCGCTTGACCAGAAGGCAGCACTCGACATGGTTGCGTTCCGGCGAGAGCTTCTCGCCGGTACCCGAGCCCTTCCCGGACTCCAGATCGATTCGATCCGATAGACCCAAACACGATGAACTTCATTCCTGGGTTATGATCTTATTATGCCCCTGACTCTTCCACTTCACGAGATGACCCTCGAAGAGAAGCTCCAAGCCATGGAGGCTCTCTGGGACGATCTGAGCCGCAGTCCAGATACCCTCGAGTCCCCCGCCTGGCATGAAGACGTTCTGCGCGAGAGACAGCAACTGATCGACTCTGGTGAAGCTAGCTTCATGGACTGGGAACAGGCTAAGGCTCATATCCGCAGCCGTGCTCATGAGGATTGAGATCCTCCCGAAGGCCAACGAGGATCTCCTCAACGGTTATCGTTTCTACGAACGGCAAGCTCCGAATCTTGGTGACTATTTTCTCGACTCCCTGTACTCAGACATCGATTCGTTGCTCGTGTATGCCGGGATTCATGCTGTTGTCTACGGGAAACACAGGTCTCTCTCCAAGCGCTTCCCCTATGCCATCTACTACAACGTCGTGGCGAAGACCGTTCGTGTCCATGCAGTTCTTGATTGCCGGCGCAGCCCTTCCTGGACTCGTAACCGCCTCCGCAAACTCTGACGCAACGAGCGACCCTTGAGCGAATCAACGCCCCTTCAAAACGCCCCCATCCTAGTCACCGGCGGCAGCGGCTTCGTCGGCAGCCATCTGGCCTCGAGGCTCGCCGCCGCTGGCGCCCAAGTCCGAGCCCTGGTCCGCAAGCGTGGCGACTACCCGGGCCTGGACTCGCCGAACATCACGCAGATGGAGGGCGACTTCGTCGATCCGGCCACGGCCCGGCGAGCCTGCGAGGGTATGGCGTTCGTCGTCCACAGCGCCGCTTCGATCGGCAGCGACCTTGCGGATGCCCGGCGGGTGAATGCCCAGGGCACGGCGGCGCTGGCCGCGGCGGCGCGGGAGGCGGGGTGCCGGCGGTTCGTTCAGATCTCGACGATCTCGGTCTATGACTGGTCGCAGGGGCCTTCCGTGTTCGACGAGACCGGGCCCCTCAAAACGATCGAGAAGGCCTATCCCCACACTCCCGCAGCCTCCCCTCATTACGGGCTGACGAAGGCCGAGGCCGAGCGCGCCCTGCAGGGTGAGATGGCGCGCGGATTGGACGCGACGATCCTCCGACTCGGCGCCGTGCTCGGCGTGCATCCCACTTCCAGTTGGGCGATTCTGGTCCCGGCCAAGATCCGGGAGGGTAAGGTCTCTCTCGCTGGCGGCAGCGCTCTGCCCTGGACTCACGTCGAGAACGTCGGGCTCGCCATGGAGCTGGCTTTGACGCACCCCGCGGCCGCCGGCCGCGCCTACAACGTGGTCGATGGCGAGGTGCCCTGGCGGCGGTACGTCGAGGATGTGCGGAGCTGGTTCCCGGACGCGCCTCCCGCCCCCGGGGCGGAGGAGCCCGAGAAGCCCCAGGACTCCTTCGTCAGCCACTGTTCCAACGACCGCATCCGCGCCGAGCTCGGCTATGTCCCCCTGCGCAGCTACGAGGACGGCATCGCCGAGGCCGCGGCGTGGTGGGCCAAAAAAACGCTCACGTCCTCATAGCAACCCATCACGGCGCGGCCGGCTCTTCCTCTCCCGGGAAGTCGTAGAGCGCCGTCGACAGGTAGCGCTCGCCGTGGCTGGGGAGAACCGCCACGATCAGCTTGCCCGCGTTCTCCGGCCGCTTGGCGATCTCGTAGGCGACGTGGGCCACGCCGCCGGAGGAGATTCCCACCATCAGGCCGTCCTCGCGGCAGAGGCGCCGCCCCATCTCCAGGGCCTGGTCGTTGGAGACCGTCGCGATCTCGTCGACCAGGTTGAGGTCCAGGATTTCCGGGATGAAGCCGGCGCCGATCCCCTGGATCTTGTGGGGTCCCGGCACGAGGTCCTGGCCAGCCCGCTTCTGCGTCATCACCGGCGAATGGATCGGCTCGATCGCCACGAGCTTCACGGACGGCTTCTTTTCCTTGAGATACTCACCGCAGCCGGTGATGGTGCCGCCGGTGCCCACGCCGGCCACGAGGATGTCGATCTTGCCGTCGGTGTCGTTCCAGATCTCCGGCCCGGTGGTCTTGCGGTGAATCGCCGGATTGGCGGGGTTGGAGAACTGGCCGATGATGATCGAGCCGGGCGTTGCCTGATGCAGCTCCTCGGCCTTGGCGATCGCCCCCTTCATCCCCTTGGCTCCCTCGGTAAGCACCAGCTTCGCGCCGAGCGCCTTCAAAATTTTACGCCGCTCGACCGACATGGTCTCGGGCATGGTGAGGATGAGCGGAATCCGTTTCGCCGCGCAGACGAAGGCCAGGCCGATGCCGGTGTTGCCCGAAGTGGGCTCGATCACCGTCGTCCCTTCCTTGATCACTCCCTTTTCCAGAGCGTCGAGCACCATGGAGTAGCCGATCCGGTCCTTGACGCTCGACATCGGGTTGAACGACTCGAGCTTGAACACCACATCGGCCTGCGCGCCGAGCGATTTGCCGACGTTGGGCGCGCGTACCAGCGGCGTCCGTCCGATCGTATCGATGATGCTGTCGAAGATCTGGCCCATGAAAGTCTCTCCTTGAAGAAGACCTAAATATTTTCCCCGAAGCCGTAGGCGCTTTCGAGGATGATCCGTTGCTTGGCACGGCTCGTCCGCGTATAGACCACTCTCTCACCCGCAGCGACCGACTCGATCACCCAGGTGTTGCCGCCGATGATCGCTCCCTCACCAATGATGGTGTCGCCGCCGAGGATTGTCGCGCCGGCATAGACCACCACGTTGTCGCACAGGGTGGGGTGGCGCTTGGCGCCGCGCACCAGGCGCCCGCGCTCGTCTTTCGGAAACGACAGCGCTCCGAGCGTGACCCCTTGGTAGATCTTGACGTTCCTGCCGATCACCGCCGTCTCGCCGATCACCACGCCGGTGCCGTGATCGATGAAGAACGACTCGCCGATCCGCGCTCCGGGGTGAATGTCGATGCCGCTCCTGGAATGGCCGAGCTCGGTCATGATGCGAGGGAGGAGCGGCACCTGAAGGTCCCACAGCTCATGCGCGAGACGCTGGATCGTGATCGCTTCGAAGCCGGGATAGGCGAAGATGATCTCGGCGAAGCTCCGCGCCGCCGGGTCGCCGTCCATGCACGCCGCGAGGTCGAGCAGGAGCATCCGCCGCAGGGCGGGAAGCCGGTCCAGGAAACGCTCGACCGCCGCCTCGGCCCGCTGCGCGGTCGAGCCCTCCTCCGGCTCTTCGAGCTGACAGGCCAGGACAACCTGCTCGTAGAGGTCCGCCGCGACGTCGTCGAGCAGCGCGCCGATGTGGTACTCCACGTTCTCCGGAGTGAGGTGCTGAACACCGTAGAACCCGGGGTAGAGCACCGCGAAGAGGTTCTCCAGGAGGCGGGCCACGACCGGCCGCGACGGGAGCCGGCGCTCCGGATCGATGTGGGAACCCAGGTCGCGAAACGCTCCGTAGGTTGCGACGACCTCCTGTGTGATGCCTCGCAGCCGGCCGTAGAAGGGGTGACGCCTCATGGCTCCTCCTGCCCCATAAATGCAGGAACCAGTATACATCTCAGGACAAAAACGAGCCGGTGAGAATTCTCCCCGCTGGATCTCCGAAGCTCCCCAGGCTGGTGACTCCCCCCTGAAAGACCTAGAATCCTCTCGCGGCACGACTGACCGGCCGCACTGGAGGAACATCTCGTGATACGGATCTTTGGAAGGACCGCGCTCATAGCGCTCGTCGTTCTCCTGTCGTCCCGCCTCTTCGCGGCGCCGCCCGAAGCCTACAAGGGACAGACCGCGGCCCAGCAGGCGGAAAAGGACAAGGCCGACAAGGCCGCGCAGGCCGAGAAGACGGACAAGGCCGAAAAGGCCGCCGCCAAGGCCGACAAAGCCGGCAAGAAGGGCAAGGACGGCAAGGAGAAAGACGGCAAGCCCGAGGAGAAGAAGGGGGGCCTCTCGTCCTCGACTTTCGCCGGGCTGGAGCTGCGCAACATCGGCCCGGCCGTCGTGGGCGGGCGCATCGTCGACATCGCGGTCGATCCCACCAAGTCCACCACCTGGTACATCGCCACGGCTTCGGGCGGCGTGTGGAAGACCGTCAACGGCGGCACTACCTGGTCCTCCGATCTTCGACGGCCAGGGCTCCTTCTCGATCGGCTGCATCGCCATCGATCCCAAGAATCCCCTGGTGGTCTGGGTGGGCACGGGCGAGAACAACAGCCAGCGCAGCGTCTCCTACGGCGACGGCGTCTACAAGTCGGTGGACGGCGGCAAGTCCTGGGAGAACGTGGGGCTCAAGAAGTCGGAGCACATCGGCAAGATCCTCATCGATCCCCGCGACTCCAACGTCGTCTACGTGGCGGCCCAGGGCCCCCTCTGGGGACCCGGCGGCGACCGCGGCCTCTACAAGACGACGGACGGCGGCAAGACCTGGAAGGCCGTGCTCACCATCAGCGAGAACACCGGCGTCACCGATGTGGTGATCGACCCGCGCAACCCCGACGTGCTCTACGCCGCCGCCTACCAGCGGCGCCGGCACATCTGGACGCTGATCGACGGCGGCCCCGAGGGCGCCATCCACAAGTCCACGGACGGCGGCGCCACCTGGAAAAAGCTCACCGGCGGCCTGCCCAAGGACGACATGGGCCGCATCGGCCTCGCCATCGCCCCCACCAGCCCGGACACGGTATACGCCACCATCGAATCGGTCGGCAAGTCGAGTGGCTTCTACCGCTCCACCGACGCCGGCGGCAGTTGGGAGAAGCGCGGCGATACGATCTCCAGCAGCCCGCAGTACTACCAGGAGATCTTCGTCGATCCCGACAGCGCCGACCGCGTCTACTCGATGGATACGCTGATCACGGTCACGGACGACGGCGGCACGAGCTTCCGCCCCTTGGGCGAGCGCCACAAGCACGTCGACAACCACGCGCTGTGGATCGATCCCGCCAATCACGCCCACATGCTGGTGGGCTGCGACGGCGGCCTCTACGAGAGCTGGGACCGCGCCGCCAACTGGGAGTTCAAGAGCAACCTGCCGATCACCCAGTTCTACCGCGTGAGCGTCGACAACGCCCTGCCGTTCTACAACGTCTACGGCGGCACGCAGGACAACTACAGCCTCGGCGGCCCCTCGCGCACCAACAACGACCACGGCATCCGCAACTCCGACTGGTTCGTCACCCAGGGCGGCGACGGCTTCCAGAGCCAGGTCGACCCCGAGGACCCGAACACCGTCTACGCCGAGTCGCAGTACGGCGGCCTGGTGCGCTACGACAAGAAGAGCGGCGAGCAGGTCTCCATTCAGCCCCAGCCCGGCCGGGGCGAGCCCGCCCTGCGCTGGAACTGGGACTCGCCGGTCATCGTCAGCCCGCACTCCCACACCCGCCTCTACTTCGCGGCCAACAGGCTTTTCCGCAGCGACGACCGCGGCAACACCTGGAAGGCCGTGAGCCCCGACCTCACCCGGCAGATCGACCGCCACAAGCTCAAGGTGATGGGCAAGGTCTGGGGCGCGGACGCCGTGGCCTTCAACTCCTCCACCTCGTTCTACGGCAACATCGTCGCCCTCGCCGAGTCGCCGGTGAAGGAGGGGCTCATCTACGCCGGCACCGACGACGGCCTGATCCAGGTCACCGAGGACGGCGGCGGCAACTGGCGGAAGATCGAGAAGTTCCCGGGCATCCCCGAGAACACCTACGTCTCCGACGTCGAGCCCTCGCCCACCGACGCCAACACCGTCTACGCGGCGTTCGACAACCACCAGATGGGCGACTTCAAGCCCTACCTGCTGAAGAGCACCGACCGCGGCGCCACCTGGACGTCGATCGCCGGCGACCTGCCGGACCGCGGCTCGGTGTGGACCGTGGCGCAGGACTTCCAGAATCCCAATCTGCTTTTCACCGGCACGGAGTTCGGCCTCTATTTCACCGTCGACGGCGGCAAGAAGTGGATCAAGCTCGCGAGCCTGCCCGTCATCCCGGTCCGCGACCTCGTCATCCACAAGCGGGAGAGCGACCTCGCCATCGCCACCTTCGGCCGCGGCTTCTACATCCTCGACGACATCACGCCCCTGCGGACCGTGAAGGCGGAGACGCTGGAGCAGGAGTCCGCCCTCTTCCCGGTGAAGAAAGCCTGGATGTTCATGGAGGCCTCGCCCATGGGCGGGCGGGACCAGGGCTTCCAGGGCGCGGCGATGTACCTTGCCCCCAACCCGCCCTTCGGCGCCGTCTTCACCTACTTCCTCAAGGAGGATCTGAAGACCCGCAAGAAGACGCGGCAGGAGGCCGAGAAGAAGCTCACCAAGGAGGGCGGCGCGCTCGTCTATCCGCCCTGGGACACGCTGCGCGAGGAGGACCGCGAGGCCGAGCCGTCGCTGCTCTTCACCGTCAAGGATGAAGAGGGCAACGTCGTGCGGCGCTTCACGGCCCCGGGCAAGTCGGGGATCCATCGCGCCGTCTGGGATCTCCACTTCCCGCCCTCGACGCCGATCTCGATCACGCCCAGCCGGCGCGAGGAGTTCGGCGGTCCCCCGCCGGCAGGGCCGATGGCGGCCCCGGGCAAGTACACGGTCTCGCTGGCCAAGGTGGTGGATGGCGTCACCACGTCCCTGGGCCAGTCACAGACCTTCGAAGCCGTGCCCCTCGCTCTCGCGTCGCTGCCGGCCAAGGATCAGGCGGCTCAACTCGAGTTCGCGCGCAAGACGGCCCGGTTGCAGCGGGCGGTGCGCGGCGCCGCCCAGGCGATCGACGAGGCCCAGGAGCACCTGAAGTTCATCCAGAAGGCCATCCTCGACACGCCGAAGGCGGACGTCAAGCTGCTGGAGCGGGCGCGGCAGATCGACCTCCACCTGCAGGACATCGAGGCCAAGCTGGCGGGCGATTCCACCCTCGCCGCCCGCAACGAGCCCACGCCTCCGGCCATCCTCGACCGGGTGGACAACATCGTCCAAGGCCACTGGTCCACCTCCTCGGAGGCCACCCGGACCTTCCAGGACGACTACGCCGTCGCCGCGGCCGAGTTCGCGCCCGTGCTGGAGGACGTGCGCAAGACGATCGAGGTCGATCTGAAGGGCCTGGAAACCCAGCTCGAAGCCGCCGGCGCCCCCTGGACGCCGGGCCGGGTTCCGACCTGGAAGCCGGAATAGGACCCTCACCCCCTGCCCCCTCTCCCGACCCGGGAGAGGGGAACGATTCCACCAGCCGGCTGCCCCAAAATCGGGACGCCGTTGCCATCTCAGAAGCCGTCGGCAGCCCATGTAGAGACGCCCCGTTTCCGGGGGAACCCCGGATGGGGGCGTCTCCGGCGCGGGGAAACGGTCCCGAAGACCACGATGCACACGCGGGGCGTCGTTACCCTCTCAGACGACATCGGAGGACGGTCCCGAAGACCACACGCACACGCGGGACATCGTTGCCCTCTCAGAAGATGTCGCCGCAACCGAGACGCCCTCATCCGGGGTTCCCCCGGAAACAGGGCGTCTCTACATTGACTGCCAACGGCATCCAAAAGGGTCCGCCGACGCCCCATTGACTGCCAACAGCATCCAAAACGGTCCGGCGACGCCTCCTGATGCCGTGGTATCGTCGGTCTTTCTCACCATGGCCTTCCCGCTCGCCGTCATCCTGAGCTTCGTCCCGGCCTTCGTCTGCGCCGCGTTCCTCTATTGGGTGGACCGCTATGAGAAGGAGCCGAAGCTGCTGCTGGGGCTCGTCTTTTTCTGGGGAGCGGTGGTGGCGGCGGCCGGGGCCCTGGTGTCGCAGCTCGTGCTCGAAGGAGCCGTCACCGGCCTGACCGGCTCCAAGAAGGCGGCGGATCTCGCGGGGACGACGCTCTTCGCACCCCTGACCGAGGAGAGCCTCAAGGGCTTCGCCGTGCTCCTCGTCTTCCTGATCTTTCGCCGCGAGTTCGACTCGGTGATGGATGGCCTCGTCTATGCCGGCGTCGCGGCCCTCGGGTTCGCGGCGACGGAAAACACGCTCTATCTCTTCGGCGAGTCGACGCAGCACGGCATCCGCGGCATGCTGGGGCTGGGATTCGTGCGCGTCGTCCTGGGCATGTGGGACCATCCGTTCTACACCGCCTGGACGGGGCTGGGCCTCGCCACGGCACGCCTGTCGCGCTCCGCCGCCGTGCGCTGGCTGGCGCCGCCCGCCGGCTGGGGGCTCGCGGTGGGCGCTCACGCCCTGCACAACGGCCTCGCCACGGCGGCGTCCAGCGCCGCGGGGCTCGGAGCGGCCATGTTCCTGCTGGACTGGCTGGGCTGGGTGCTGATGGCCCTCATCGTGCTGGCGGCCGTGTGGCGGGAGCGCCGGATGCTCCAGGCGCAGCTCGCCGACGAGGTGACGGCCGGCGCCCTCGATCCCCGGCAGTACCGCATCGCCACCTCCTTTTTCGCGCAGACCGGCGTCCGCGTCCGCGCCCTGGGCTGCGGCCGCTTCCTCGCCACCCGGCGCTTCTACCACCTCTGCGGCAAGCTGGCTCACAAGAAACAGCAGCTCGCCCGCCTGGGAGAGGAAGAGGGCTGCGCCCAGGCGATCGAGGGCGTACGCGAGGAGATGAAGCGGCTGGCGCCGGAGGCGCTGGCGTAGCCGTCAGGCCTCTCGTCGCCGCCGGCCCGCCGTGAATCCGAACTGCACGGCCAGCCCCACCACGAAGAGGACGACGATGAGGATCTGTTTCAGATGCGACGCCGGGTGGAGCGCCTCGACGATCAGGCCCGCGCCCGCCAGCGACGTGAAGAGCACCAGGGCGACATCGAAGAGCTTGACGGCGATCAGGGCGGCGACGATCCCTGCGGCGAAGAAGATCAGCAGGTCCATCCCACTGGGATGCGCCATGTGCAGCCCCAGGAGCTGGGTCACGAACCAGCCGCCCACGAGGAAGCCCGCCAGGGCCACGGCCACCTTCTGCAGAAAGACCGCCAGGACGATCCCGAATACGCCCGCCAGGACGGCCACCAGCAGCCGGACGTTCGGCGCCGCGCCGTAGGGCTCGAACCACTGGTAGACGGTGACGAAGCCCACCAGGCCCACGAAGAGCCAGAAGAGCCGCCGGCCGGCGAGCACCAGGGCCGCGCCGGCGATGAGCAGGAACAGAGGTGTTTCGTGCAGAGTCATGCCGTGTTCCTCCTGACCCCAGGATACGCGAAGAGGGGCGAGGAGTTTTGACCCCTCTTGATCGTCTCCCCTACGCCACCAGGTCCCGGTACTCAGGATGGCGGTCGATGTACACGCCGACGTACCAGCAGGAGGGAACCACCTTGAAGCCCCGCTGGCGGACGTCGTCGAGGGCATACTTCACCAGCTTCTCCGCGATCCCCTTTCCCCGCAGCTCCGGCGGCACATAGGTATGCCAGAAGTCGAGGGTCTTGTCCCCCGCCAGCCCGTACTCGCAGACCGACTCGTGCTGATCGACCACGGCGAAGTACTTCCTTCCCGGCTCGTCGTGCTTCACTTCGAGATCCATATCTCCTCCTCCCAACCAGGTCCAGGTTCAATCCTAATGCCAGGTGCGCTTTCTCTTATAATCCCGCCCGCATCTCAGCACTCCAGTGCCTCTTCTAGACAGCCGCAGCCACTGAAACCAACCGGGCGGAGGCGCGCCCTGACCTCCCAAGGATTTTCCCAGCCACAGGGGCGTTTTTCTCCTGGCTTAGCGGATTTTTTCAATGCAAAAATCGGAAAATCATTGGGAAAATCTCAAAAACCATCAGGAAAATCCCAAACACACTGGAAAAATTCAGGAACTCATTAGGAAAATCCCAAAACTCATCAGGAAAATCCGGCAACCCATTGCGCGAAGCGTTCCAGCATTGAAAAAACGCGAGAACCCATTGGGAAAATCGCCGGGAGCATAGTTCGAAGAGCCCCGAGAGACAATTCTCACTCCACCGCCCGCGGCGGCGCCTGCAACCAGACGACGCCGATCACTCCGGCGAGGGTGAGCAGGCAGCCCACGATCTGGATCGGCGTGGGGCGTTCGCCCAGGAACAGGGCTCCCAGGAGAAGGGACAACACCACCGTCAGCTGCATCAGGATTCCCGCCTGGAGGTTCGTCACCCAGCGGTAGGCGTAGGTCATGAGGAGCTGCGCCGCGATTGAGCCCACGCCGACGCAGGCGAGGAGCAGCCATTCCCTGGGGGTCGGGAGCTTGAAGCTCGCGTAGGCGAACGGACCGGTCGCGAACAGGCCGAAAAGGGTCAGGCTGCCGTAGATCGACCACGAGCTCTCGGTGCGGCGGGCGGCGCGGATGGCTGCCACCGCCGCCCCGGTGAGCACCGCCGAGGTCATCCCCGCGAGCTCCCAGCGGTTGAAGTGCAGAAGCTCGGAGAACCCTCTGCCGCCCCCCGCGGCGAGCACCATCCCCCCGAGCGCGACGACCAGGGGGAGCACCAGCCGGCGGTCCACCCGCTCGCCGAGGAAGATCGCCGCGAAGGCGACGCTGAACACCGGCGAGACGTAGTTCAGCAGCGTCGCGATCCCCACCGGGATATGGGCGATGGCCAGAAAGTACAGGAGGATGGCGAGCCCCCCGAAGATTCCCCGGTACACCAGCAGATCGACCCGCTGGAAGTCGAGCGCCTGGCGCAGCAGCCGGGGCACTGCGAGCACCGGCACCGCCATGACGGCGAAGCGCATGAACGCCACCTCGGTGCCGGAAAGGCGCGCCGAGGCGAGCTTCGCCGCCAACGCCATGAGGGCGAAGCAGACCGCGGAGGCGGCCATGATCAGCAGCGGGCGGCGGGTGGACATCGGCGGATCATGCCCCACCTCCCTTGCATTGGCCAATCCGAGCAACTCATGCGACTTTGCGTTATACTGATCGCACTGAAATCTAATCCTTGGGTGTACCCGCCACGTCACGGCGAAGTGGAGAAGCGTGTCGAGGAAGATCGCAGCACCCTGCCCGTCGCCGCCAGCGAGAGAAGAAAGCCCCGAACCGAACGGTGCAGCCCGGCGTGCGCTCACGGCACTTTGGGCCGCGGCCACCAGCGTCCTGGTGTGGTCTTTCTGCTTCGGCCCGATGTTCAACACCGACCTCTGGTTTCACCTGGCTGCCGGCCGTTTGATCGTGGAACAACGCGGAATCCCCCGTGTGGACTCGTGGTCCTTCGCGGCGCCGCGTCTCTCCTGGCAGAATCACGAGTGGCTCGCGGACGTCCTGCTTCATCTCTGGGAACGAGCCCTGGGGACCGAGTCCCTCACCTATTGGATGTGGGGCACCTTGCTGGCCACCTTCCTGCTGCTCTTCGCGGTGCTTCGCCGGCTTTCCGGCAACGACGCCTTCAGCTTTCTGGCGACCTCGCTTTGCGCGGCCCTCAGCTCGCCGTTCTTCGAGATCCGTCCCAATCTGCTGACCCAGCTGCTGTTCGCCGCCGTCATTCCTCTCACCCTGGTGCGCCGGCGGCCCTGGTGGGGTCTGCCTCTTCTGGTGGCGCTGTGGATCAATCTCCATGGCGGCGGCGTCTTCGGGCTCATGGCGATCGGCGTTGCGCTGGCGGCCCGAGCCGTCGAGCGCAAGCCTGCCTCTCCCGGCGACGCCCCGCCGCCGCGGCCGATGGCCCTCCTCGGCCTCTTTGGCGCCTGCGTGGCCGCCGCCCTGGCCAACCCCTTCGGCTTGCAGGCTGTGATCTTTCCGCTCTGGCTCAGCCTGTTCTCGCACTCGATGTCGCGCCGGTTCCTGGGCGAGTGGCAATCTCCCTGGGTCGAGGGCGGTATCCGCGCCCCTCTGTTTCCCCTGTGCATCGCGCTCGCCGTGCTCGCCCTGCCGGTTCTGGCCGGCCGGCTGCGACACCGGGAAGGACTGACCCTCGGCCTCGCGGGGCTCACGGCGCTGACGCTGTTCATGTCGCTGCAGAGCCGGCGCTTCATTCCTTTGTTCGCCATCGCCCTGGGGCCCTGGCTTGCGCACGCATGGGAGGCCCTGAGGACGAACCGCAGTATGGTGGGGCGGCGGCCGAGAGCCGCGGCCCGCAATCTCCGGCTCGCGATGCGATGGGGCTACGCGGCGGCCCTGCTCGCCCTGGCAGCCGGTTGCCTGCGGCTCTCGCTCTACCCGATCGAGCCGCAAGTCTTCAATTCCCTGGTGAAGCTCGACTGGATGCCGGTGGAAAGCCTGAACTTCATCGAGGCCAACAGCATCGCCGGTAATGTCTTTGCCGACTTCGAGTGGGCCGGCTACGTGCAATACCGGACCGCCGGACGAATGAAAGTCTTCGCCGACCCGCGTTGGGAGACCGTCTACCCGGAATCGATCCAGATGCGCTACCTGCGAGTCCTCGCCAGACAGGGAGACTGGCGGCAAATCATTGAGGGATCCGGCGCGCAGTACGTCCTCTGGCCCCCGAACGAGCACGATGGCCGAGCCGTGCTCGATGGGCTGGTGCGGACGGGCCGCTGGCGCCGCCTCTACGAGGACCGCAGGTCGGTGCTCCTGGTGCGGACCGACATTCCGCAAGGCACCTGGCAACCGACGCAGCCATCCTCCTTCCGCACCTGGGCCCTCGCCCACCGAGCCCAGGAGGCCGAGCATCTCGCCGCGGCGGAGCAATGGCTCCTCGCGGCCAGGGAGCAGCAGCCGGTTCTGGTGGAAGTCTGCCGCGATCTGGCCGTCCTGCAAGCCCGGCGGGGGGACGAGGCGTCGACGCGCGCCACCGCCGGCCGGTGTGACCGCATCTTTCCAGATTCGGAATGGCGAGCACGCCTGGAGTCCTACCTGGTGTCCCGCTCGTCCGCGGAGCTCAGGATGCCGACGGGGCCCATGGGTCCCCAGACCGGACACGTCATGCCGGTTGCGAGCCCGCCCAGGGCGTCGAGCGCCGTGAGGAAGTGAGCCTGGGCGGTGGACACACCTGACGGGAAGACGAAGCTGCCGGAGTAGCTGCCCTGGCTGCTGGCGGTGCCGGTGATCACGGCGGTTTCGTCCAGGTCGAGCTCGAAGCTGGCGCCGGGCGCCAGGCCCGTGATTGAGACCGGGTAGGGCTGGCCCGGCGTGGGCACGCCGTTGCCGAACGTCGTCACCGTCGGCCGGTGGTTGGAGGCCTGCTGGTCGTAGCCGAAGGGGGCGGTCTGCCAGGTCGAGACCCCAGTGCCCGACGTGGCGACGACCGGTACGAGCGATGCCTGAAGCCCCAGGCTGCCAGGCGCCAGGACGAGGGAGAGACTGGTGGAGACGACGGGCATCTCCCCAGGCGTCGGTGTGCCCGACACGAAGTCCTGCGGATACTCCTGATCGAAGCTGAGCGCGGCGGGCGGCAGCGGCTGGACCTGTCCCGTGGCGGTGTTCTGCAGCGTGGTGCTCACCATCAGGCCCCCCGATCCCAAAGTGCTCTGGAGGGTTCCCTGGACAGTCGTGCGCACGATGCGGTCGATGCCGGAAACGCCGCCGTAGGAAGTGCCCGTCGCCGAATTGGCGTCGGCATCGAAACCCAGGGCATAGATGGCATTGACGGCATCGCCGACCGCCGGCACACCCGCCATCCGGACCTGGACGGCGAGCGGAGCGGTCCCCGAGGCCAGGGGCGCGGAGAAGGCCACCCAGACGTCCCGGATGTCGTAGAGTGGCGGTGCCGAGGGGCCGGAGATCACGACCACGCCGTCGGTGTTGCGGCCAAAGGCCTGGCTCAGCTTGACGGCCGGGAAATTGGCCTGGAACTGCTCTGTGCACCAACCATAGTCGCGGGCATTCTTCTGGATCACCGCGATCTGAGCCGCGGTCAGCGAAGTGCCCCGCCGGACGCGGGCTCGGGCCATCAGGTTGCGCGTGCCATTGGCGTCGTTGGTGTCCTCGGGTGAATGGCCGGCTTCGTCGGCCACGATCTTGTCCTGGATCACATGGCCGGCCAGCAGGCCCAGGATGTGGCAAATCTCGTGCGCCAGGGTGGACCCCGTCTGGGCGATCTGCAGGGCCGTCCCGCCCTGATCCTGAATCAGGGTCACGCCATGCTTGTTGGACGAGACTCCGGGATTGAACTGATTCTCCTGGGTGGGCCACAGGGCGAAGGAGACCTTGATCCCCTTCTTGCCCTTGATCTTCCCGATCTCGCCCTTGCCGTAATCGTAGGCCTTGATCCGCTCGGCACCGGTGAATTTGCCGTCCGACTCCACGCCGCGGATCTCGCTGTCGCGTACCGACGAGCCGTCGTCTCCAGCCGCTTTCGACTGGGCGGCATTCAGGGTCAAGGTATCGACGATGGCCAGCTTGATGCCAGCCGAATTGTCCGCGAAGATCTTGTTGGCCGCCGCGACGACGCTCTTGGCCCGGTCCGCCGTGGCGCCGGAGTTGGCGTAGAGGTTCACCACGACCGGTATCACCGTGGTCTCAGGGGCCGCCGCGACGGGCGCCGCATGGCCTGCCGCGAGCAGCGAAACAAGGAGAGGCAAAGTCAGAGAGATTCGATTCAGGGTGGGTCGCATGGGCTCCTCCTCGCCGGCTCGCAGCCAGTCCGCATTCACTAATAGAGGTGCGAGAGCTTCGAGAGGCGGGACAGCCGCGCTCTCCTTTACAATGCACCCTCGTGCCGTGCAAATATTGAAAGCGAGACCCCATGAACCTTCGCCGCTTCCTGACTCTGATCCCGCTCGCCCTGCTTCTGGCGGCTCCCCTCATCGCTCAGCCGTCTTCGCCGCCCTCGCCGCTGACCGGTCGGATCGGCGACCGCGGCTTCCTGCAGGTGGAGTCGCCGAGCTTCGCCAAGCTGCCCCTTCAGCAAAAGCTCCTCGCCTGGCACCTGACGCGGGCGGCGGTGCGGCTCGACCCGATCTTCTATGACCAGATGTCCACGTACGGCCTGACCGCCAAGCGCCTGCTGGGCGCCCTGGCCGAGCGCCCCGGGCGGCTGCCGGAGGGGTCGCGCCAGGCCATCGTCGAGTACGCGACGCTCTTCCTCGCCAACGACGGCAACCACAACGAGGCGACCGGCAAGAAGTTCCTGCCGGCCCTCTCGTTCGAGGACTTCTCCAAGGCCGCCGAGGCCGCGCGAGCCCAGGGCGCCCGGCTGGGGACCAAGGATCAGCTCGCGAAGACGCTCGAGACGCTGAAAACGCCCCTCTTCGATCCCAAGTTCGAGATCAACATCACCGAAAAGAACCCGCCCGCCGGCGAGGACATTCTCACCGCCTCCAGCAACAACTACTACCAGGGCCTGGCGCTCAAGGACCTCACCGGCTTCGCCGAGAAGAATCCCCTGAACTCACGGCTGGTCAAGAAGAACGGCAAGCTGGTGGAAGAGGTCTACCGGGCCGGAACGCCGGACGGCGCTGCCGGCAAGAAAGTGGCGCCGGGGCTCTACGCCAAGGAGCTCGCCGCCGTCAATGAGGAGCTGGAGGCCGCCGCCAAGCTCGCCGATCCGGCCCAGGCCCAGGTCCTGCGCGCCCTCATCCGTTACTACCAGACGGGCGACCTCAAGGATTGGCACGACTACAACGTGCTCTGGCTGCGCAACGACGGCACCATCGACTTCGCCTCCGGCTTCATCGAGGTCTACCGCGACGCCCGCGGCGCCAAGGGCTCGGCGCAGATGGTGGTGTCCGTGGTCGATCAGCAGCTCGCGCCGCTGATGCACAACCTCGCCGAAAACGCGGTCTACTTCGAGAAGAAGGCCCCGTGGGACGAGCGCTACAAAAAGCTCGACGTCAAACCGCCCGTCGCCAAGGCGATCGAAACCCTGGCCGCGACCGGCGACTTTCACGTCGGGACGATCGGCGACAACCTGCCGAACGAGCAGGACGTCCGCGAGAAGTACGGCACCAAGAGCATCCTGCTGACCTCCTCCGTCAACGCCATCAACGGCACGCGCGGTGCCCGGGTGGCGGTCGAGTTCATGCCGAACGCGGATGAAGGAGAGCTGGTCGCGAAGTACGGCGGTTGGGCCGACAACCTGCACACGGCCCTGCACGAGATCATCGGCCACGGCTCCGGCAAGGTGACCGTCCCCAACGATCCGTCGACCTATCTGCGCGAGATCTACTCGACGCTCGAAGAGGCGCGGGCGGACCTCGTGGCGTATTGGAACATTTACGATCCGAAGCTCACCGAGCTCGGCGTGCCCGATGTTCCCGAGGTGGGCCGCGAGCTCTACCGGCAGGCGGCGCGGGCCGGTCTGGTGGCGCTCAAGAACTATCCGACAGGCGACTCGGCGGCCGAGGACCACGACCGCTCCCGCCTCCTGGTTACCAATTACCTGATCGAAGCCGGCGCCTTCGAACGCATTCAGCAGAACGGCCACTGGTACTTCGCGGTCAAGGATTATGACAAGGCGCACGAGGGCGTCGGCAAGCTGCTCGCCGAGATCATGCGCATCAAGGCCACGGGCGACTACGAGGCGGGCAAGGCCCTGGTCACCAAATACGGCATCCACTTCGACCCCGCCGTCCGCGACGACGTCATCGCCCGGTACAAAAAGCTCCAGCTCCCCATTTATCTGTCAGGAATCTACGCGGACTTCGTTCCCGTCAAGGACAAGAACGGAAAAGTGACCGACGTGGCCATTTCCTACCCCCGCGACTTCCTCGCCCAGCAGCTCGCCTGGGCGCGGGAAAACGGCACGCTGGGATGGTGAGCATCAATCAGCCAAAGGAGATTCAACGGATGAGCCCCCTACTGCGAAAAGCAACCCTTTTGATCCTGGCCGCCGCCCTCGCGCTGCCTGGGCTGTCAGCGGCCAGGCCGGCCGCTCAGCTCCAGGAGCTTCACGCCGCCATCGCCCAGCCGGTCTCCGCCATCGAGCGGCGTGTCCTGGCGCCGAACATCGCGGAGTACTTCTTCAAGGTCCGCGTCGACACCGGTCCCTACGACGAGATCGGCGTCCATCGCGTGGTGAAGGAGACCGCTCCCAACAAGCCGGTCCGTGCCCGGCAGGCCGTCTTCCTCACCCACGGCGACATCTGGAACTTCCGGGCCGCCTTCCTCACGGGCGCTCACCCCATCCCCGTCTTCCTGGCCCAGAACGGCGTCGACGTCTGGGGAATCGACTTCCGCTGGACCCTCGTGCCGGCGACGGTGACCGACCTCAGCTTCATGAAGACCTGGGGCTTGGAGCAGGACGCCCGCGACCTGGGGATCGCCATAGGCGCGGCCCGCGTCACCCGAGGCCTCACCGGCAGCGGCCTCGGCAAGATCCACCTCCTCGGCTGGAGCCGCGGCGGTCAGATCGGCTACGCCTATCTCAACTACGAAACGCGGCTGCCGTCCGCCCTGCGCCAGGTGAAGGGCTTCATTCCGGTGGACATCTACCTGAAGACCGACGTGCCGCAACTCCAGTCCTTCGCCTGCCAGCGCGAGGCGAACACCGAGGCCGCCATCGCGGCGGGAAACTACGCGGCCACCTCCGGCGGATTGATCCAGCTTCTGGGCAACCTCGCCGTGGCCGATCCGAACGGCTCGTCGATCCTGAACGGCCCGCCGTTCAACCTGCCGGGCTTCAACAACCGGCAGGCGGGTCTGCTCGTGGGTGAGGAGACCTTCCTCTTCCTCGCCGGCCTGGAGCCCGCGCCCTTCTACCATTTCACCGGTGGAACCTTCGAGATCGAAGGCAAGCCCTCCGGCCTGCTCTACTCTCCCGAATCGAGCCTCTTCGGGTTGGAGCAGCGCTCGTCGCCCTTCCAGCCCAACCAGGAGCTCGCGGACGCCGACGCCTCCACCTGCGGCACGACGCCCGTCGACTTCGACGACCATCTCGGGCAGATCACCGTCCCCATCCTCTACATGGGAGCCGGCGGCGGCTTCGGCGAGCTCGGCATCTACACCACGACACTCCTAGGCAGCACCGACGTGACGACCCGCATCGTCCACAAGACTCCCGCCGCCCAGCGCCTCGCCGACTGGGGCCACGCCGACATGTTCCTCGGCAACGACGCCCAAGCACTCGTCTGGCAGCCGATTCTGAATTGGGTGCGGGCGCACTGAGTCTCGCCTCTAAGGGCCCGGGTGGCAGCCTGGGCCCCTCCTGTACTAGGGATCGTGATATAGTTACGCCATGAAGAAACACATTGCCCCTCCCGCGACGTTGGACCAGATCCGAAGGACACTGGGGATCACGCGCGAGGACATGGCGATCGTCGATAGGGTCTTTGCCGAACTCGAATCCGAATGGTTCGGAGAGTCCTCCCCCAACGTTCCCTCCAGCGAGCCGGGAAATCCTGCTCGCTTGGCCAAGTCCAGAGCCCACCAGTAGACTCGGCCACCGTTCAGGATGCCTACCCGAAGACCGGCAGCATCCAAAGATGCGCAAAGCGTCTTTCTGAATGTTCCTTTCGATCAGGAGTACAGCCTCCTGTTCCTGGCTCTTATAGCAGGCTTGGCTGGCTTGGGCCGGACCCCGCGTTGCGTCTTGGAAGTTCCCAGCGGAGGCCGCAATCGTCTGGATCGGATCTTTTCTCTGATCGCGAGTTGTGGTGCCTCGATCCACGACCTCAGCCGTGTGGGTCTATCCGGCGACCTCAAGGTTCCCCGCTTCAATATGCCTTTTGAGCTGGGAATCACGTATGCCCTGTCTCAGACCAACTCCCATGGTTTTTTCGTTTTGGAGGAACAAACCTTCCGCCTCCAAGCAAGCCTGAGTGACCTGAACGGTCACGATCCCCACATCCATGATGGGACACCGACAGGCATCCTCCGCTGCGTCCTCGACTGCTTCGGCACGCCGGCCAAAGCACCCCCGATCTCCGCTCTCGAAACGTTGACGAAACGACTGGTGCAAACCGCCAGATGGCTTCAGAGAGAGCACAAAACCGATGGGCCGTTCCACCCCCATCTCTTCCGGCAAATCGAGTGGGCTGCCGCCAAGCACGCAAAACGTCAAGGCCTCACCTGAGCCCCCAACTCCTCCCCGGAAGTCTCCCGCCCGCTCCGGTGTTATCGTGAGGGACATGGCTGAGTGGGATTTCGACCAGGAGCTCGGCGTCCAGGAGCGGCGCAAGCGCAAGCGCCCTGGGCGGTGGAAGGTGCTGCTCCACAACGACGAGTTCACCACCATGGAGTTCGTCGTCCACATCCTGGTGACGCACTTCCACAAGGCGCCGGCCGAGGCGACCCACGTCATGCTCCAGGTCCACCAGAAGGGGGTCGGCGTCGCGGGGATATATTCCAAGGAAGTGGCGGAGACCAAGGTGGCCGAAGTCACCGACGAGGCGCGCGTCGAAGGCATGCCGCTGCGGTTGACGGCCGAGCCCGTCGAGGAAGATGAGGAAGAATGAAAATTTCCGACGATCTGCAAATCTCCCTGTCCGTCGCCGTCTCCGAGGCCGGCCGGCTGGGTCATGAATACGCGGGCCTGGAGCATCTGCTCTACGCCCTCACCTTCGACACCGAGACGGCCAAGGTGCTCAAGCACTCCGGGGCGGACCTCGACCGCGTGCGCGAGGATCTCTCCGAGTACCTCTCCGAGGAGCTGGAAAAGATCGAGGACGAGGACCTCCAGCCGCGCCTCACCCTCGGCGTCCAGCGCGTCCTCTCCCTGGCCGCCGCGCGGGTGGGCAGCTCCGGCAAGGAGGAGATCAACGGGCCGGACGTGCTCGTGGCCCTCTTCGACGAGCCCGACTCCTACGCCATCCAGGTGCTGGAGAGCGAGGGCGTCAGCCGTCTCGACGTCGTGAGCTACCTCGCCCACGGCGTCTCGCGCCTGCAGCCGCCCTACTTCGGCGGCTCCCGCGGCACCGAGCCGGCAGGCGACGACGACGAGGATGAGGAACGGCAGCCCGGCGGCGCCGCCTCGGGCGATCCTCTCAAGGCCTTCACCCAGGATCTCACCCTGCTGGCCGAGCGCGGCGGCATCGACCCGCTGATCGGCCGCGAGCGCGAAGTCCTGCGCACCCTGCACATCCTCCAGCGGCGGCGGAAGAACAATCCCATCTACGTCGGCGATCCCGGCGTGGGCAAGACCGCGCTGGTCGAGGGCCTGGCCCTCAAGATCTCCAAAGGCGAGGTGCCCGAGGTCTTCCGCAAGACCCGGGTCTACCGCCTGGACCTGGGCTCCCTCATCGCCGGCACGCGCTACCGTGGCGACTTCGAGAACCGCTTGAAGGCCGTGCTCCACGCCCTCGCCGAGCTCGACAACCCGGTCCTGTTCATCGACGAGATCCACACCGTCGTGGGCGCGGGCAGCGCCGGCCGCGGCACCATGGATGCCTCGAACCTCTTGAAGCCCGCCCTCCAGGACGGCACCCTGCGCTGCATCGGCGCCACCACCTGGGAGGAGTTCCGCCAGACCTTCCAGAGCGACCAGGCCCTCGCCCGCCGCTTCCAGAAAGTCGAGCTCACGGAGCCTTCCGCCGAGGAGACCACCAGGATCCTCACCGGCCTCAAGGAGCGCTACGAGAAGCATCACGGCGTGACCTACCTGCCGGAGGCGATCGAGAACGCCTCCCTCCTCGCCGACCGCTACATGCGCGACCGCCGCCTGCCGGACAAGGCGATCGATCTGCTGGACGAGGCGGGCGCCGCCGTGGCCCTGCGGGGAGGTCAGGAAGTGACGGAGGCGGACCTTGAAGAGGTTCTGGCCACCATGGCGCAGATTCCCGCCCGCCGGGTGAAGGGGGGCGAGAAAGAGCAGCTCCGCCATCTCGAAGAGGAGCTCAAGAAGCAGGTCTTCGGGCAGGACGAGGCCATCGAGCGCCTCTCCTCCGCCATCAAGGTGGCGCGCGCCGGCCTGCGCGATCCCCAGAAACCGGTGGGAGCCTTTCTCCTGACCGGCCCCACGGGAGTCGGCAAGACCGAGGTGGCCAAGCGCCTCGCCGAGGTGCTGGGCATCGCCTTCCTGCGCTTCGACATGAGCGAGTACATGGAGAGCCACACCGTCTCGCGGCTGGTGGGAGCGCCTCCCGGCTACGTCGGCTTCGACCGCGGCGGCCTGCTGACGGAAGCCGTGGCCAAGAGCCCGCACGCCGTGCTCCTCCTCGACGAGATCGAAAAGGCGCATCCGGACGTCTTCAACATCCTCCTCCAGGTGATGGATCACGGCACGTTGACGGACACCAACGGCAAGCCCACGGACTTCCGGCACGTCATCCTGCTGATGACCTCGAACGTCGGAGCCCGCGAGCTGGCCCAGCGCGCCCCGGGCTTCAGCGAGCTCGCGGATGGCGCACCGCGCATGCCCAAAGACACGGACGCCGACCGCGCCGTCGAGCGCCTCTTCAGCCCCGAGTTCAGAAACCGCCTGGACGCCCGCCTGCGCTTCAACGCCCTCTCGCCGCGGGTGATGGAGCAGATCGTCGACAAATTCATCCGCGAGCTCACGACGCAGCTCGCGGAGAAGAAAGTCACCATCGACCTCACCGAGCCCGCCCGCAAGCTCCTCGCCGAAAAAGGTTTCGATCCCACCTTCGGAGCGAGGCCCCTGGGCCGAGTGATCGAAGACAAGGTCAAGCGCCCGTTGACCGAGGAGCTCCTTTTCGGAGCCCTGGAAAATGGCGGAACGGCAACGGTGGACGTGGAGGAGGGGGAGATTGTGATGCGGTATGTGGGGGCGTGAAGTGGAAGGCGCCTACGGGGACGATCGTTCCGCGAGCAGAGCTCGCAGCCGAGCATTCTCGGCCTCTGCCGCGTCGGCGCGCTGACGCTCTTCTTCGGCCCGCTGGTATTGCGCCTTTGCCTGATGGCGTTCAGCGTCGGCTCGCTGGCGTTCAGCCTCGACCTGCTCCAGATCCGTCGGCACCAGGCTGCCGTCGGGACGGAAGAGCCGGACCCAGTCGCCCTTTCGTCGCCTCGCCACTCCGTGCCAGAGGCCGAAAGAGGCTCCGAGCTGTTCGCTCCAAAGCCGTCCGTTCTCATCGGGCTGGATCGGCCGGTAGAAACGGTCCGCCAGGCGCAGCCCTTCCACCGTCCCCGCATCCGGGTCGCACAGGAAGTACTCGGCCGTGCGGAAGACGCGCGCGTAGAGGTCTCGCTTCTCAGTGCGATCCGTCTTCGCAGTGGAAGGAGAGAGAAGCTCGACGATGACGTCCGGCAGCCGCCCGCCCTCCTCCCAGGAGATCCAGGCTTTGCGCTCGCGCTCCGGATCGACGCCCCCCACCCAGAACACGTCCGGTCCGCGGAAGGCGCGCCAGGGCAAACCCTTCTGCATCTCCTCCGAAACCGCCCGCGCCTGCTCCAGGGAGAAGTACACGAACATGTTGCTCCCGACGTAGAAGTCGGTCCGGCCCTGTTCGGCCATGGCTTGGCCAATCAGCTCGCTCAGAAGAGGGTGCTCCAAGGTATGCCACTCGGTCTCCAAGGGCTCTCCGTCGTCGTAGACGAGCTCGAAGGGCAGAGACGCGAGCGCGGCGGCTGGCTGGCTCATGGGCAGGCTCCCTTGCGGGGTCGTTGTTTGAAAGGATCTTATTCCGCAGGGCCGGCAAGGGAAGAGAGAGGCGAGCCCTGCGATCCCTCTCCAAGACGACAGGATAGCACGGGAGGATGGAGGGTGATGGCGGTTTCTTCCAGAGCGGCAACAGCCAAGCCAAGCCCTGGCCGTTCCGGCCTTCCTCCCAAAAATGTAGAGACGCCCCGTTTCCGGGGGAACCCCGGATGGGGGCGTCTCCGAGGCGGAGGCATCGTCTCGATTTTCGAACACGATTCCGCGGGCACAATGGACCGACGTGGTGCCGCCGGGACGATCCCTTATCCTTTGGACCGTTGCCGCCGATTCGGAGACGCCCCCATCGGGGGTTCCCCCCACCAGAAGAAACGGAAGACCGCGAAGGGAGAAAACCGGGATCACAAAGAGACTCCTGAGGGAAAGGCCCGCGTGGGTTCGTTACTCTCCATGGTATGCCTCTTTCGAGGCTCTCGCGAGATCCTGCCGTACAATCGGACCCAGACATCCCAAGGAGACCTCCCGTGCCCGAGCCCATTCGCCGTGCCGCGTTGTTCGTCCTTCTTCTCCTCGCCTTCGCCGCATCCTCCCCCGCCGCTCCCGCCGAGAAACAGGAGGATGTGGACCTCCAGTGGGGCGTCCGCATCCCGATGCGCGACGGGGTCGAGCTGGCCGCCACGGTGTACCGGCCGGCCCGTCAGAAAGACCCGTTGCCGGTCGTCTTCACACTGACGCCCTACATCGGCGACAGCTATCACCCGCGGGCCATGTACTTCGCCCGCCACGGTTACGTGTATGTCCTGGTCGACGTGCGGGGGCGGGGAAGCTCGGGCGGCACGTTCGATCCCTTCGCCCAGGAGGGCCACGACGGCTACGACGCCGTCGAGTGGCTGGCCCGCCAGAGCTGGTCCAACGGCAAGGTGACGATGTGGGGCGGCTCTTACGCCGGCTACGATCAGTGGGCCACGGCGAAGGAGTTGCCTCCCCACCTGGCCACCTTCGTTCCTGCCGCCTCCGTCCATCCGGGAATCGATTACCCCGCTCCCAGGAACGTCTTTCTTTCCTACGACACGCAATGGCTGACCTTCACCAGCGGCAAGACGGGCAACGCCCTCCTCTTCGGGGAATCCTCCTACTGGATCCAGAAGTACCTCGAGATGTACCGCGGTCATCGCCCCTTCCGCGAGCTCGACCGGATCGTGGGCAACCCGAACCCCATCTTTCAGCGGTGGCTCGCTCACCCCACGTATGACGACTTCTGGAAAGCCATGGTCCCCACGCGGGAGCAGTACGCCAAGCTCAATCTACCGATTCTCACCATCACCGGCCACTACGACGGCGATCAGGGCGGGGCTCTCACCTACTACCGTAACCACATGCGGGAAGCACCGCCCGCGGAGCATGATCGCCACTACCTCATCATCGGCCCGTGGGATCATCCCGGAACCCGGACGCCGGTGCGCGAAGTGGGCGGCCTGAAGTTCGGCGAGGCCAGCGTCCTCGATCTCAACGATCTGCACCGGCAGTGGTACGACTGGACGATGAAAAGCGGCACCAAGCCCGCCTTCCTCAAGCAGCGGGTGGCCTACTATGTCGTTGGACCCGGCGCCGAGGAATGGAAATACGCCGACTCCCTGGAAGAGATCGGCGCTCAGAAGCGCACCTTCTATCTGGGCTCGGACAACAGCCAGAGCCATGACGTCTTCCACTCCGGCGACCTCGCCGACGTCAAGCCCACCGGGGCCGCGCAACCGGATCGCTGGGTCTACGATCCGTTGGACATTCGGCCGGGCGAGGAGCTCGAGCACGACGGCGGCGAAGCTTATTTGACCGATCAACGGACGGTCCTCAATCTCTACGGTAACGGCGCCATCTATCACAGCGCGCCGTTCTCCGAAGCGACCGAGGTCTCGGGGCAGGTCAAGCTCTCCCTCTGGATTTCCCTCGACGTGCCGGACACCGATTTTCAAGCCGCCCTCTACGAGATCCTTCCCGACGGCAAAAGCATCTTCCTCACCTCGGACTATCTGCGCGCCCGTTATCGCGATTCGCTGGAGAAAGAAACTCCGGTCCCCTTGGGCCAGGCGGTCCACTATCAGCTCAACGGCTTCTCCTGGTTCTCCCGCAAGGTTTCCAAGGGCAGCCGGCTGCGCCTCGTCGTCGCCTGCCCCAACACCATCGGGCTCGAAAAAAACTACAACTCCGGCGGCGTGGTGGCCGACGAGACGGCGAAGGACGCCCGCACGGCCCACGTCGTCCTGTTCCACGACGTGGAGCATCCGAGCGCGCTGGAGATTCCGGTCGTGAAGTGAAGACGGGCCTGATAGGATTCGGCCCATGAGCGATCCCAAACCCGAAGTGGGCAGCGTCGCCTGGGTGGACCTTACCGTCCCCGAGGCCGAGACCCTCCGCGACTTCTACCGCGACGTCACCGGCTGGAACCCCAAGCCGGTGAGCATGGGCGACTACAGCGACTACACGATGCACACCCCGGAAGGCGACCGTGCGGTCACTGGCGTCTGCCACGCCCGGGACGACAACGCCAACTTGCCGGCCCAGTGGCTCATCTACATCATCGTCGCGGATCTCGACGCCAGCATCGCCCGCTGTGTCGAGCTCGGCGGCAAGGTCGTGGCCAATCCCAGGTCCATGGGGCAGGCGCGCTTCTGCGTGATCCAGGACCCGGCCGGCGCTGTGGCGGCGCTCTATCAGGCCGCCTGATCCCGGGAGCCGGCGCTCGGGCATCGGTACTGCATGGATTTGCAGCCATGATCCGAGTCTGCCTGCTCCTCATTTTTCTCTTGCCGGCCGCCGCCCTCCAGGCTCAGGAGCCCGCTCGCATGAACGGCACCCTCGTCGAGCAGGCATCCTGCCCGCCCAATCCCCGGACCTATGAGCGCTGGCTCCGCGGCTCTGAAAGGGGCTATGAGGGAGAGCTCGAGGAGGCGAAGAGGCAAGGCATCGCGATGCAGCCCTTTTCGGCCCTCGCGCCGCACCTGCTCACGAGGGAGGAGTTCGAGCGGCGGAAAGCCTATGAGGGATTCGAATGCCGCCGGATCGCCTACCTCAGCGACGGGCTGCGGGTCACCGGCTATCTCTGGAAACCCACGGACACGACGGGCAGGAAGCTGCCGCTGATCCTCTTCAACCGTGGCGGCAACCGCGAGTTCGGCAGGCTCTCACCCTGGGAAGAGGAAGGTTTCTACTCCTACGTCTCGAACGGATTCGTGGTGATCGCCACGCAGTACCGCGGCGTCGACGGCGGCGAAGGCCGGGAGGAGTTCGGAGGCGCCGAGATCCACGACGTGCTCAATCTGATCCCGCTTGCCAAATCGCTGGGCTATGTGGACATGGACAACGTCTTCATCCTCGGCGTCTCCCGTGGCGGCATGGAGACCTATCTGGCGCTGAAGAACGGCATTCCCGTGAGGGCGGCGGCCGTGGTGAGTGGCGAGGCCGATCTCACCGCGAGCACCAAGGACCGTCCCGAGATGATGGGCGTCTACCGCGAGCTGATCCCGGGCTATGCGGAGCACGGGCCGGAGCTGCTGAGGGAGCGCTCCGTGGTCGCCTGGCCGGAGAAGATCAAGGTTCCCCTCCTCATCCTCCACGGCACCGCCGATTGGCGCACCGATCCAAAAGATCACGCTCTACCCCTCGCCGGGAAGCTCAAAGCCCTCGGCAAGCCCCATGAGCTCGTCCTCTACCCGCAGGACGGCCACGGCCTCCCCTTCAACTGGCGGGATCGGGATCAGCGGATTGTCGAGTGGTTCAAGCGGTACAGGAAGTGAAGCGGCATGGTCGCCCTACTTCTCTAGTAGAATGAGATCGGAGGACTGACCCATGGCTGAACACCTGACAGGCTGGGTTCATGGAAACACGATCACATTGGAGACAATGACGCCACCGCTTGAAGGTAAGCGAGTGCGGATCGAGTCGGCGGAGGATTCGGAGGCTGAGCTCCAGCCGGAGGAGCAGGCTCGACTGTGGCAGGCGTGGGTCGAGCAGGGTCCCCAAGGGCCAGTCGAGCTCGAAGAGGAACCTGAGCTCCCGTGATCCAGCGAGGAGATATACGTTGGTTTCGCTTTTCCTCTCCTGCCAAGCGTCGGCCGGTTCTGGTCCTCGGTCGGGAGGAAGTTGTGCCGTTCCTCTCGCAACTTCCGGTCATTCCTCTGTCATCACAGATCCGCGGTTTGCCATGGGAGGTTTCACTCGGACCTGAAGATGGTCTTCTGGCAGCCTGTGTACTCAAGCCAGAGTGGATCCTTTCTGTCTAGCGAAGCAATCTCGGCCCCAGGATCACCGGCCTCCCTGATCATCGCTGGCCTGAGGTGAGAACGGCGCTACTGCGGTTTCTTGGATTGGACTTCCAATAAACTCCGCACCATACTCCAGCAGATTCGGTGAGGCCCCTACCCCCGCTGATTCACCCACTCCCACCCGAACCGCCCCTTGATACACAGATGCCCGTGGGTCACCTCGTTCTCGATGGGTGAGGTGACTTTCACGATCTTCTCGTCCTGAACGTGGACGGTTAAGGTGCAGCCGACGCCGCAGTAGGGGCAGATGGTGTCGGTGGCGGTCTGCTTGGGTTCTTCCCAGGTCCCCTCCTGGCGCATGTCGAACTCGCTCTTGAACATCAGCGCTCCCGTGGGGCAGACGCCGATGCAGTTGCCGCAGTAGACGCAGGCGGAGTCGGTGAGGGGGACGTCGTACTCGGTGGAGATGCGGGCATCGAAGCCTCGCCCGGCCAGGGCGATGGCGAAGGTGTTTTGCGCGTCGGTGCCGCAGGCCTCGACGCACTTGTAGCAAACGATGCACTTGGAGTAATCGCGGACGTACAGGTCATTGTCCACTTTCACCGGCTGCCCCACCGTCGCGGCGCAACCGTCGTGTGGCGGATGATGGTGGCCGGGCCTCGCGGCGTCGCGCTCGCCTTTTCCAGCGGGAGGCGCCGGCGGACCGAAGCGCTCCGGCCGAGCCTCGTAGCGGTCCATATAGCCTTGAATCTGCGGTGCGGTCGAGAGGTCGACCGAGGAGCCCAGCAGCTCCAGCACCAGCCTGCGGGAGAGACGCACTCGCTCGGAATCGGTATTCACCTTCATCCCCGGCTCGGCCTTGCGCGAGCAAGCGGGAACGAGCGTGCGCGCGCCTTCGACCTCAACGACGCAGATGCGGCAGACATTGACCGGCGTCAGGTTTTCGAGAAAGCAGAGGGTGGGCGTCTCGATCCCGAGCTGGCGCGCGGCGTCGAGCAGGGTGGCGCCTTCCGGCACGGCCACGCTCTGGCCGTCGATCGTCAGCTCCACCGTGCGCCGCGGGCGAGGCGGAGGCGCCACGGGCAGCGGACCACGGGGGACGGGAGTCTTGGAGTCGGGCGCGCTGTCCTGAAGGGGAGTCATGTCGTCTCCTGCGTCTGCGGGTTCGCCTGGAAGATCGGAAAGCGGGAGAGGGCGGATTCGATGGCGCTCGAAGCGGTCTGGCCGAGGCCGCAGATGGACGCGTCGCGCATCACCTGCCCGAGCTCTTTGAGCAGCTCCACCTCTTCGTTCAGCGGCCGGCCGGCGGCCAAGCGGGCCAGCAGCTCTTCCTGCCGCACGGTGCCGACGCGGCAGGGAACGCACTGCCCGCACGATTCGTCACGGAAAAACTGAGCGATTCGCCGCAGGATCTGGCGCAGATCGACCGTGTCGTCGAACGGCATGACGACCGCCGAGCCCAGCGACGCTCCGGCGGCGCGCGTTCCCTCGAAGGTGAGCGGCGTGTCGAGCTGGTCGGGAGTCACGAAGGCGCCGGCCGCGCCGCCCAGCAGGATGGCCTGCAGGCGCCCGCTCCCGCCGATTCCCCCGGCGAGATCGATCACTTCGCGCAGGGTGATGCCGAACGGCGCCTCGTAGACGCCGGGGCGCTTCACATGGCCGGAAACGCAGAAGAGCTTGGGGCCGGTGGAGCGCTCGGTGCCGGTGCCCGCGAAGGCCTTTCCCCCTTCGATCACGATGGGGAGGACGTTGACCAGCGTCTCGACGTTGTTGATGATGGTGGGCTTGCCGAACAGCCCGAACTCGGTGGGGAACGGCGGCTTGTTGCGCGGCTCGCCCCGGCGACCCTCCAGGGAGTTCATGAGGGCCGTCTCTTCGCCGCAGATGTACGCGCCGGCACCGCGCCGCAGCTCTATGTCGAAGCGTACGCCGTCACCCAGGATGTTGTCGCCGAGGTAGCCGCGCTCGCGGCAGCGCTCGATGGCGTTCTCCAGCCGGATTAGAGCCAGCGGATACTCGCCGCGGAGGTAAAGAAAACCTTTCTCACAGCCGGTGGCGAAGCCCGCGACGGTCATCGCCTCGATCAGCGAGAAGGGATCGTTCTCCATCAACACGCGATCCTTGAAGGTGCCGGGCTCGGACTCGTCGGCGTTGCAGATGAGGTAGCGCGGCAGCGCGGCCGACCGCGCGCCCTGCCACTTGATGCCGGTGGGAAAGGCGGCGCCGCCCCGGCCCACGAGCTTGGACTCGACGACCTCCTTAACCACCGCGGCGGCGCCCATCTCGAAGGCCCGGCGCAGGGCGAGGAAACCGCCCGCGGCGCGATAGTCGTCGAGGCTCATGGGGTCAAGCCTGCCAACCCGGGCCAGCAGCTTCAAGCCCGGCTGACCGGCTTGGGGCACGGAAATCGAGAGGTCGGGCAATGGCACGTCCTCCCCCGCCAGGACGGACAGGACGTCCTGAACCTTCGCCGGAGCCAGGACGTTCTCGCGGGAGGGATTTCCGGCGGCGATCACCAGGGCCGCCGGAGCCCGCTCGCAAAGACCGAGGCAGGGGCTGCGGTGCCAGGTGGCATAACCGTCCTGGCTCTCACCGGCGGGACCGAGGGCGGCTTCGACGTCCGCGCAGAGCGCCTCGGCGCCGCGGGTCCGGCAGGCGATGTCGTCGCAGACGTGGACGGTTGCCGGCGGATGGGGCCGAGTCTGGAACAGGGCGTAGAAGTCGGCCACCCCGAAGGCCTCGGCGGGCGGCACGTCCAGGCGCTGGCAGGCGTAGTTGAGGGCGCCCGGGCTCACCCAGCCCTTGCGGCCCTGGATGGCGTGCAGAACGGGAATCAGATATTGCCGGCGGTCGCCATTCAGAGGCGTCCGGGCAAGACAGTCATCAATGGCCCCTATCTCTTCCAGATCGGGCGCGTCGGCGGTGAAGTGCAGATCCATGGGGCGATCATACCTGCTTTGCCGGGAGGTGCCAGCCGCGTCGCGATGGTAAAGCTCCGTCGCGATGGCACCTCCGCCCGGGCATAAATGCCGGGGCTATTTAACGGCGCCCCCTGAAGGGGACTTAAAGCCGGATTCATCCGGCGCCTTCAACTAGCCCCGGCATTTATGCCCGGGCGGGGGTGCCGCTACGTCGAACTGCCCCGTCGTCCCTCAAACGGGCACCGGAACCGCTTCCGCTTCCACCGCGACCCTCTCGGACTGCCTCACCCTCTCGATCCGCACCGCCGTGGCCTTGAACTCCGAGGTGCCGGAGAGCGGGTCGATGGCGTCGATCGTCAGCTCGTTGGTCGCCATCTCGTCGGGGAAATGAAGGGTCATGAAAGCGAGGCCGGGCTTGAGGCCGGCGTCGAAGCGCACGGGAGCGGTCACGGCCCCGCGCCGCGACACCACACGCACGACGTCGCCCTCGGCGAAACCCAGCCGCCGGCCGTCCGCGGGAAAGAGATCGACCGTCGGGGGCCGCCGGTTCGGCGAGGCGTAACGCCCCGTCTGGACGCCTGTGTTGTAGGAATCCAGATGCCTGCCGGTCGTCAGGCGGATGGGGAACTCCTCCGTCAGCTCATCAACCGGCGGATCGTGCTCCACGACCGCGAACGGCGCCCGCGGTCCAACGATGGGCCTCTCCCACAGCCGCCCATGGAGGAACAGCTCGCCGGGATGCGTCTCGTCGTAGCAGGGCCACTGGAGGCCGCCCTCCGCCTCCAGCCGCGCGTAGGACATGCCGGTGTGGACGGGCGACAGCTCGCGCACCTCGTTCCACAGCTCCTCGGCGGTCGGATTTCCCAGATCGCGGCCCATGCGGCGGGAAAGCTCGCAAAGGATCTCGATGTCGTCGCGCACGCCCGCCGGCGGCGGCAGGGCCTTGCGCACCCGCTGCACGCGCCGCTCGCTGTTGGTCACCGTGCCCTCGGACTCGCACCAGCCGGCCGCGGCCGGCAGCACCACGTCCGCCAGCTCGGCGGTGCCGGTCAGGAGCATGTCCTGCACGACGAGGATCTCCAGCCCCTTGAGGCGCTTGATGGCGAGATGCTGGTCCGCCTCGGAGTGGGCCGGGTTTTCGCCGATGACGTAGAGGGCCGTCAGCTCGCCGTGGTCCATGGCCTCGAACATCGCGGAGAGGTTCCGGCCGCTCCGGGGCGGAATCGGCACGCCCCAGGCGCGCTCGAACTTCTGCCGCAGCTCGTCGTTCTCCACGTGCTGGAAGCCGGGCAGCCGGTCCGGCAGGGCGCCCATGTCGCCCCCGCCCTGGACGTTGTTCTGTCCCCGCAGGGGATTGACGCCCGAGCCGTAGGTCCCCACGTGGCCCGTGAGCAGGCTGAGATTGATGAGCGCGCGGACGTTGTCCACCGCGTTGTGGTGCTCGGTGATGCCGAGAGTCCAGCAGATCACGGCCCGGTCGGCGCGGGCATAGGCGTGGGCCAGCTCGCGGATGTGCTCCGCCGGCACGCCGGTAACGGCCTCGGCCTGCTCCAGCGTCCAGGGCTCGACGCTGCGGCGGAACTCCTCGAAGCCGCTGGTCGCGTGCTCGATGAAGCTGCGGTTCTCGAGGCCGGCCGCGAGGATCTCCCGCGCCACGGCATTGGCCAAGGGGATGTCCGTGCCGACGTGGAGCGGCAGGTGGCCCGCTCCGGGCACCGCCCATTGCGCGGACGGGCTCTTGCGCGGGTCCACGGCGTAGAGCCTGGCCCCGTTGTGGATACCCTTCAGCACGTGATGGAAGAAAATCGGATGCGCATCCCGGGCATTACTTCCCCACAGGATGACGAGATCCGTCTCCTCCATCTCCCGGTAGGAAGTGGTACCGCCGCCCATTCCGAAGACCGTCGCCAGACCGACGACGCTGGGGGCGTGTCACGTCCGGTTGCAGGAGTCGATGTTGTTGCTGCCCACCACCGTCCGGGCGAACTTCTGCGCCAGATAGTTCATCTCGTTCGTGGTCTTGGAGCAGCTGAACAGCCCGAACGTCTGCGGGCCATGCTTCTCCACCGCGGAACGGAATCCCGCCGCCGCGCGGTCCAGCGCCTCGTCCCAGGTCGCGGGACGCAGGGCGCCGTTGTCACGGACGAGCGGGGTGGTGAGACGGCTGTTCTGCTTCGATGACTTCGCCATGGGGCCTCCTTCGGCTCGGGGGCGAGTATATCGCGGCGCGAAGGGGTCGGGTACTGTGGGAGTGGCCGCCTGGAGAAGGGGGGTGGCGGAGGTCTCGTCACCGCTGCCCGCCCGTGTAGAGACGCCCCGTTTCCGGGGGAACCCCGGATGGGGGCGTCTCCTCGAAGCGACGACCTTCAACCCATTGGGAAGACCTGAAGATCCAAGGAATCGCCGTCAGGACATGCCGAAAAACCCCTCAGAATGGGAGCAGCACGACCCGGAATCCAAAGCTGCCGCGCTGCATGTCCGGGAAGTACCAGTTGCGCACGTCGCAGCGGACGTACCTGGAGTCGTCGAAGTACGAGCCGCCGCGCAACACACGGAGCAATTCCGCATTAGCTTTTAGATCTTCTCGGCCGTCCGCCGGCTCGTAGGGATACTTGAATTCAGGACTGCCAACCTTGGTGCCCCAGAGACTGCGCGTCCACTCCCAAACGTTCCCGGCCATCTCCACACAACCGAATGGGGAATCTCCACGGGGCGAGAACTGACCGACTGGAGTCGTCGTCGCTTGCTTCTCCCGAGTCCGCGCCCACGGAAGGCGTATCCTCCCTCGGCCTGCGCCCCAGAGCTCCTTGGTGTTCGCAAACCCCTGCTTCCACTCGTTCCCCCACGGGTACTCCCTGCCGTCCGTTCCCCGCGCCGCTTTTTCCCACTCCGCCTCGCTCGGCAGCCCAAATCCATGCCATTCTGCGAAAGCGAGAGCATCGTCCCAACTTAACATGACAACGGGATGATCGGCTCTCGAATTGAACCTATCAAAGTCAGCTTGGTCTTCCAACGGGTAATTACTCCTAACAACGAATTCTCGATACATTGCCACCGTCACCGGAGTCTTCCCAATATAGAACGTCGGGAGGTAAAGGACATGCTGCGGCCGCTCGTCATCGTCGCCCTCGCCCTCCTTTCTCCCCATCAGGAACTCCCCAGCCGGCACCTTGACCAGCCCGAGGCTCTCGGGCCTTCCCAACTCGCACCAAGCCCAGGCAGCCGCCTTTTTGAGTGAAGACTCCCCCTGTCGTGCCGACTCCAGGGCCTGCCAAGCCTCGGCGTCGGGCGAGAACCGGATTCCCGCCAGGGCCTGTGCCGCCCGGACGCGCACTCCCGTCTCGCCCGATCCATTTCCCACAAGCCCCACGAGGAGCGAGACAAAGGGTCGTGCCTGCGCCTCGCCTAACTCGGGGAGCAACTCGAGGACACGCTTCTGTCGCTGCGGATCGCGACCACGCAACTCCTCTTCCATCCACCGTCGCGCCGTCTCAAGATCCGCGGTCATTAGAGCCCCGGCCAGTCTTCGGAAGGGGCCGCCCTCCTCCTCGCGAGTCAGCCGATCAAGCAGCCGTTTCTTGACCTCCGCCCTCAGGTCGTCGCCAAGCTGAATGTCCTCGGCGAGCGTCAGGCCCGCCATCTCCAGTTCCGCCCCGGTCTCCCCGGCTCTCGCAAGCAAAGCCTCCACCAGTAGCTGGGCCCGGTCGGAGGGAGCGAGGCCGGAGGCGATCAGGATCACCTCCCGCCAGCGCTCCTCGCCGGCCCTTTCCAAGAGCAGGCTGTCGAGCTGGTGCTCCACGATGTATTCGGCAGCGAGGTAGTCGTGGAGAGCCCGGTGGGCGAAGCCGAAGAAGCCCAGGCGCTGCTCCTGGAGAATGCCGGAGCGCTCCCAGATCTGCCGGATGAGGCCCTCGGCGGAAATCGTGGCCTTGAGCTTGGGCAACAGCGGCTCGATGAGTCTGTAGAGCGTTGGGAGATCCGCTTCGAGGAGATCCTCCTTCAGATAGTGGAAGGCGATCGTCTGGAGGACCATCCCCTTCTCTTTGAGCGTGGGCACCTCGGGGAGTTGGAGACGCTTGTCCTGCCGGTCCCAGAGGTCGAGGAGGATATCCACGCACTTCTCGTAGAGCTCGGCCCGGCCTTTCGGGAGGTCGGTGACGCGGTGGTAGTGGACGAGCGTGATCAGCGAGAGGAGGAGCGGCGTGGATGCGATGCGCAGTAGGTTCTCGTTGCCCGCCAGGGACTGCCAAAGCTCCTCGGCCCGCTGCCCGGCCTCCTCGTAAGACTGGCGCTCCGCCTCCTGCACCTTCGTCGGGTCAGGTGATGAACCCAGGAGGCCCACCGCGCGGGTGCGCAGGACCTCGCGATACCAGGCGCCGAGGAAACGGTGGACATCGTCAGGCGTGAACGGCTGGATTTCGTAGGTGCGGAATCCTGGGAGTTGGTTGTGCCAGCCCGCCACCCGGCAGGTCACGACGTAGTAATTCTCGGGATAGTCGGCGACCAGCCGCTCGATCTCCTCCACGGCCTGGACGTGGCGCGCTTCATCCAGAACCTCATCGAGGCCGTCCAGGAGTACGAGGCAGCCACCTCGCTTCAGCCAGCGCTCGGGATAGCCGGCGGGAATCTGTTTCAGCGGCGAGGACTTCGCCAGCAGCGCGGTGAGCGTTTCGCTGCCGGGACTCCCCAACTCTCGGAGGCGTGCCAGAAGAGGAAAGGGCCGGCCGAGACGATCGCGCAGCGGATTCCTGAGATGGCCGGTGAAGACGAGGACCAGATAGTCGAGTAGCGTCGACTTGCCGGCTCCCGGGCTGCCCAGGATCATCAGGCGCTTCTCCTCGGGTTTGAAGATCTCGTTCCAGCCGAAGCGGGGGCCATCCTCGTCTCGTCCAGCCGCCACGCGTAGCGAAACGTAGACCTCCTGGAGCCGCGGCGGGTGAAGATCCGCCTGGTTGTAGACGCCGATCAGCTTGAGCCAGCGATGCCGGCCCGCCAGGGCAGGCAGATAGCGCCTGCGGAAGCGCAGGCCGAGTCCGGCGAGAAAGTCCTCGGTCCAATCCCAGAGCTTCTTGAGCAGCGTCTTGATGGACTCGGAGAGAATCAGGGTCACGACAGCCGTGATGATGCTGGCGAGGATCGTGTTCCGGTTCTGTTGCCAGAAGCCGGGAGGCGGTGCCGCAGGGGCAGCCTGGAGGAGGGCCAGGATTCCGTTCATGATGGAATGCGGGGATTCTATATGGAGAGGATGGGTGGAAGCGAGCCGGTTCCCCCGCGGGACTGTCTGCGCCGCCGGGGAGGTATCGCCGCCCCGGAGACGCCCCGCGGGGTTCCCCACGGGGCGTCTCTACCTTGGGGAGGCCCTGGGATCGCGCCCGAAGGAGCGGGATCGTTTTCGCATATCATCGACCCGCACCTCACGAAAGGAAAAATCGCATGAAATCCACGGTCAAGCTGGTCCTCTGCAGCCTGCTGCTGCTCGTCGCCGCGGCACCCAACCTCATGGCGTGGCCGGGCAACAACTTCCCCCAGTGCCCCAACGTCGCCTGCTCCTCGGGGTGTGTCGTTCCCGCCAGTCCAAAGTGCGAGGAAGTCGCCCAATCGTGGATCGACGACGGAATCGCCGTGGCCTGCGTCGACCCGATCACCGGGCTCAACGGCGTTTGCTACCTGTAGACAGGGAGAGCCGCCAGGCCCGGAGTCGCCTGAAGACGCGACGCGCGTAGCCGTCCGTGTCCTCTTCCAAAGGGGAAAGCGCTTGGACGAGGAGGGGGAGGGCTCTCCCGAGTGGGGGAAGGCTTCCCCAACTCGGGGTTGCGACAAATCGAGTTGGGGAGAGCCTCCCCAACTCGGGATTGCGTCCAAACGAGTAGGGATTGCGACAAATCGAGTGGGGGAAGCGTTGCCCAACTCGGGATTGCGACAAATCGAGTGGGGCGGGCTTTCCCCAACTCGGGAGAGCCTCTCCCCCACTGGGGGAAGCCCCTCCCCGCTTGGGATTATGTCCAGACGGCCATATCATCGCGTCATTCTTTGAGGAGGTGAGCGCTTGAGCGATGCCAGGGACGCACCCTTTCTCGTGGCGGCGGCGCAGGCGGCTCCGGTCTTTCTCGACCGGGCCGCGACGGTGGACAAGGCCTGTTCCCTGATCGCGGAGGCGGGCGCCCGGGGGGCCCGGCTGATCGCTTTCCCGGAGGGGTTCATCCCCGCCTATCCGTTCTGGGTGTGGTTCATTCCGGCGGGCAATACCCATGCTCTCCGCGAGCTCTACTCGGAGCTTCTCGACCAAGCCGTCACCGTTCCCAGCGATGCCACGGACCGGTTGTGCGCGGCGGCCCGCGAGGCCGGGATCAACGTCGCCGTCGGCATCAACGAGCGGAACGCGGAGGCTAGCGGATCGACGCTCTACAACTCGCTGCTCTACATCGGCGCCGACGGCCGCATCCTCGGCTGTCACCGCAAGCTCGTGCCCACGGCCGGCGAACGCCTCGTCCACGGGCAGGGCGATGGCAGCTCGCTCGCGGCGTACGATACCGATATCGGCCGCGTCGGCGGGCTGATCTGCTGGGAAAACTACATGCCGCTCGCCCGCTATGCCATGTATGCCTGGGGCGTGCAGATCTATGTCGCCCCGACGTGGGACCGCGGCGAGCCGTGGATCTCGACGCTGCGCCACATCGCCAAGGAAGGGCGCGTCTACGTTCTCGGCTGTTGCAGCGCCATGCGCCGCGGCGACGTTCCCGATCGGTACACGTTCAAGGAAAAGTTTCTGTCCGACGCCGAATGGATCAATCCCGGCGACAGCACGATCATCGATCCGGACGGGAAGTTCCTCGTCGAGCCGGTGAAGAACCGGGAAGAGATCCTCTACGCCGAGATCGATCCCAAGCAACTGCGGGGTCCCCGCTGGCAGCTCGACGTGGCCGGGCATTACGGACGGCCGGACGTCTTCGAATTGACCGTCCGGCGCGAGCCGCGGCCGATGATGAGAGTCGAGGAGGAAAAGCAGCCATGATGCCGCGTCTCGCCCTGTTTCTCCTGAGTGTGGCGGTGCTGCTCGCCTGTGCCCCGCCGCCCCCGGCGAAGACCGCCCCGCCACCGGTCACTCCAAAGCAGGAGAAGCCGGCGCCGGAGGTCTCCCGCGAGGCCGACGAGTATACGATCTACGAGCTTCTCGATCCGGACTCGTCCCAGTTCCACATTCTTTTCGAGGTGACGGCGATCACCCCGGGTGCTACGGCCTACTTCAATCCGATTCGCAAGGGGAGCACGGCGAGCGGCGAGTCGGTTCGCGACCGCGCGACGTCGCAGCCGCTGCAATTCGAGGTCGTCAGCGGCGAGGAGGCTCGCAAGAGCGGGTTGCCCGAAGCGGATTTGGCGACGGATTACATCCGCGTTCATCTGCCGCGGCCGGTTCCTCCGGAGGGCGGCATCCGGTTGCTGATCGAAAAGACCTACAAGGACGCCAAAAGCTATGCGCGGGAGGGGCCGGATCGGATCGTCTTCTCGCGCACGCTCGGCATCCGCCGGAATGCGATCGTTCTGCCCGCGGGCTTTGAGCTGACCGGCTGCAACTATCCCTCGCAGGTCGTGACGAACGCGGATGGACGAATCAAAGTGAGCTTCATGCATCCGGGGCCCGAGGCGGTGGCGCTGGTGCTCAAGGCGCGGAGGCTGGTGAAATGAAAACCGTTATGACGATCGCGATGACAGCGATTTCCCTGCTCGCCCTGCCCGCCTGGGGCCAGGAAAAGGAACGCCTCGCCGAGCGGGCTCACCAGGACCGCGAGATCGTCTACTTTCTCCAGCCGCCCGAAACCCATTCGTTCTACCTGTACCACGACTATACGGAGTCGCGGCCGGGCATCGACCGGTACCTCAACGTCGTACGCGCCGGGAGCACGGCCTCGGGGCCTTCGGCGCGCGTTCTCGACACCGGCGAAACGCTGAAGGTGGAGACCCTCAAGGGGTCGGATCTCCTGAAGGCCGGCCTGGAGGAGGGCGAGGAGGTGAAGCCCGAGGACGATGTCGTGGTGATCCACTTCGGCGCCGTCCCGCCGGGCGGCTCGGCCCGCCTGCGCATCGCGGAGACCTATATGGATACCAAGAGCTATCGCCTCGAAGGCGACGAGCTCGTCTTCGACCGCACTTTCGGCCGGCCGCGAAACTCCGTCGTCCTGCCGGCAGGCTGGTATCTGACGGCAAGCTCGATTCCCGCCATGGTGTCCGAGACCGGGGACGGCCGCATCCGGCTCGATTTCATCAATCCTCGCAACGACGAGATCGCCGTCCTCATCAAGGCGAAGCGCCGGCCGAAAAACCCGACGCTACCTTCCGGCTGACGTGTCGGTCGACGTGTCGACCGACACGTCGACATGGAGCTGAAGCTGCGTGCTGCCCGCGGGCGTCCTCTGAGCGGCTCGAAAAACCATTTCAAAAAAATCTGGCACGCTGGTTGCTCTTTCTATCCGGCGAAGGCCAACCACTTTTTGAAAGGAGAATCACAATGTCCAAGTATGTGATCCAGTTCATGGGCTCGGTCGACAGTCCGCAGCCAACCAACCTCTGCATGGGCGTCGCCGCCCCGGGGATCAACGCCCCGATCGTCCTCAGCAATCTCGGCTTCGGGAGCAACACGGAGTGGGTTGCCGACCCGATCACCGGCACCATCACCTCGGCCGCCGACTCCACCCTCGTCCTCTCCTTCACCGGGATCGCCCCGTCCAACGGCACGCCCCTCGTGCTCCAGCAGCAGGTGCCGGGCGGCTTGAACCAGCAGTGGAACTGGTCCGGCAACTCACCGCGGATCGTCAGCTCGAACTTCCCGACCTATGCGATCGACGACAACGGGTGCACTTCGACCCCGGGCACGCCTCTGCAGGCGTATGGCACCAACGGCAAGTGCCAGGCGTGGCGATTCATCACCGTGGCCCAGGCCCAGGCGTTCGTGGCGTCTGGGAAGTAGGCGCCGCCGGGCGGCGTGAACCCGCCAGCGTCCGCCACCGAAAAGGGTGAGCCCACCTGGGCTCACCCTTTTTTGAATGGTCTCAGGCGGTGCTACGATCCCCCGCCATGGACTACACCCGCCTTGGAAAAACCGGTCTCAAGGTCTCCCGCATCTGCCTGGGATGCATGACGTACGGCACTCCCGCGTGGCGCGAGTGGGTACTCGACGAGGAGTCGAGCCGCCCGTTCATCCGCCGCGCTCTCGAGATGGGCATCAACTTCTTCGACACCGCGGACATGTACTCGCGCGGCGTCAGCGAGGAGGTCCTCGGCCGCGCGCTACGCGATTTCGCCAAGCGCGAGGACGTGGTGATCGCCACCAAGGTCCGTTATCCCATGGGCGACGGCCCGAACGACCAGGGCCTCTCCCGCAAGCACATCTTCGACGCCATCGACGCCTCCCTGCGCCGGCTGGGCGTCGATCACGTGGACCTCTACCAGATCCACCGCCTCGATCGCGAGACACCCATGGAAGAGACCCTTGAGGCATTGAACGACCTCGTCCGCGCCGGCAAGGTGCGCTACCTCGGCGCTTCCAGCATGCAGTCGTGGCAGTTCGCCAAGGCGCTCTATCTCTCCGACCTGCACGGCTGGGCGCGCTTCGTCTCGATGCAGAACCATTACAACCTCGCCTACCGCGAGGAGGAGCGCGAGATGCTCCCGCTCTGCCGCGAGGAGGGGATCGGCGTCATCCCCTGGAGCCCGCTGGCCCGCGGCTTCCTCTCCGGCAACCGCCGCCGGGGCGAGACGCCCGACGTGACCGTCCGCGCTCAGACGGACAACTTCGCCCAGGACTACTACTTCCAGCCCGAGGACTACGACGTGGTCGAGCGGCTCGTGGCCCTGGCCGAGCGCCGCGGCGTGGCGCCCGCGCAGATCGCCATCGCCTGGCTCCTTCACCAGCCCGGGCTGACGGCTCCCATCGTCGGGGCCTCGAAAGTGCGGCACCTGGAGGACGCCGTCGCCGCGGTGGGCATCCGCCTCTCCGACGAGGAGCGCAAGGAGCTCGAAGCCCCCTATCGTCCCCACCGGGTGATGGGGCACGAGTAACGCATTCCAGCCCTCAGTCGCCTGTCCTTGCCAGGTGCTCGCGGATGCGCGCCGCCATCTCCACCTGCGCCTCCTCGGCACGCGGGGCGGCGCGGTTGGGGTCGAGCTCCAGGGGACCGTTGATCGGCACGAGGTGGATGTGGGCGTGCGGCACGCCGTAGCCCTCGATGGCCACGCCGACGCGGCCGCATCCCGTCGCCCGGCGCAGAGGGTCCGCCAGCTCTTTCGCCCGCGCGAAGAGCGGACCATAGAGAGCATCGCCGAGATCGAACAGGTAGTCCACGTGCTCGCGGGGGATCAGCAGCAGATGACCGGGACTGATCGGCCGGACGTCGAGGAAGGCAAGGAAGAGATCGTCCTGCCAGACGATATGGGCGGGAGCTTCTCCGTGGACGATCTTGCAGAAGACGCAGCTCATGGCGTCCCGAAGTCTATCCCGCACCGGCTTGGAATTCAGGTACCATATGGCAGCACAATTCGCGGTGTTGCAGGAATTCGATCTCCGGCCGAGGGTGCGGCTTCGCGTTCCGTGGCCGGTTCCAAAGGAGAGTCAAACTATGGCTGGAAAGTTCGAGCTGAAAAAGGCGAGCAACGGGCAGTTTCTGTTCCACCTCAAGGCGAGCAACGGGCAGGTGATCCTCGCCAGCGAGCAGTACGTCGAGCGGCGCGGCGCCGTGCGGGGGATCGAATCGGTCAAGAAGAACTCCCCGCTCGACAACCGCTACGAGCGCAAGACGGCGAAGAACGGCCAGCCCTACTTCGTTCTCCGCGCCTCGAATGGCAGGACCATCGGCCAGAGCGAGATGTACAACACCGCGGCCTCGATGGAGAACGGAATCGAGTCGGTCAAGAAGAACGGTCCCACCGCGGCGATCGACGACAAGACGGCGACCTGAAACCTGTCCTCCACGCAGGGGCGCGGTCTTGGAGCCGCGCCCCTGCCGCCCTCCCGATCCCGGGCTCAGCTCCCGCCGAGCACCGCCTCCACGCCGGCCTTGATGGCCGCGGTGAAACTCTCCTGCGACTTGCGCACCGCGGCCGTGACCTCCGCTGGCGCCTGGGATGGATCGCCCGAACGGAACGGCGGATCGGGTGCATACTGGATGGAGAGCTGGGTCGTCATGCTCTGGGTGGGGCCGGAGACCGTGTTCACGATCTCCAGTGCCATGTCGATGGACGACGAGATGCCGCCACCCGAGAAACGCTTGCCGTGAATGACCCAGCGTGGGTAGCCGGCGGAGACCCGCAGGTTGGGGAACAGGGCGAGGTTCTCCCGCTGGCTCCAGTAGGTCGAGACCTCGTAGCCGTCGAACAGGCCGGCGGCGGCGACGATGAAGGCGCCGGTACAGATGGAGCCCGCCATCCTCGCCTGGCTTCCCGCTGTGCGGACGAAGTCGACGTACACGGAATTCTGCATCACGGTTCCCACCTGATCCCCGCCGCCCGGCACGAAGACGATGTCGAGCGCGCCCGCGTCGTCGAAGGTGCAGCCCGGCATCACCTGCACGTTCTCCGTGGTCGTGATGGGATCCATCGAGGGCGCCAGCCAGACGACCTCGAACCCCGGCGCGAAGGCGAAGACCTGCGTCGCACCCGCGAAATCCAACAGCGTGCAGCCGTCGTACAGCACCATCCCGACTCTCAGCGTGGCCGCCATTTCGTCTCCTTTCCAGATTTGAAATCCGAACCGCATCGTACCGCGGATTCGTCCTCCGAGCCCAAGCAGTGCTAGAGTTTAGGGGTCGAAACCTGTGATCGCTCTGTCCGCACACCGCTAAATACGAAAGGGGAATTCATATGTCCGTAGCCTCGCCTGTACCACCTCCTCCCCCCGGATCGCCACAGCCCCCCAAGAAGGGCCTCAGCCCGCTCGCCTGGGTCGGCATCGGTTGCGCCGTCCTCTTCGTCGTCGGCCTGCTCGCGCTGGGCGGCATCGGCGCCATCGGCAGCTACTTCATCAAGAAGCAGGCGGATAAGTTCGAGAAGAACCCGACGATGGCCGCCGCCGAGATGGTGGTGCGGCTCAATCCGGACCTCGAGCTGGTCAGCTCCGACGAGAAGACGAACACCCTCACCATCAAGGACAAGAAGACGGGCGAGGTGACGACCCTCAGCGCCGACGACGCCAAGAACGGCAAGTTCACCATCAAGACCGACAAGGGCACGACCACCATCGACGCCAACAGCAAGGACGGCGGCTCGCTCAAGGTCACCGATGACAAGGGCCAGACGACGACGATGAACGCGGGCACCGCCGCGCCCCAGAACCTCCCCTCGTGGCTGCCGGTCTACCCGGGCGGAACGGTCCAGGGGACCTTCGACACCACCAACGCCGAGGGGCATTCGGCGACGTTCACGGTGAGCACGTCGGATCCCGTCTCGAAGGTGCTGGATTTCTACAAGAGCCAGTTCGAGAGCGGCGGCCTGAAGGCCGAAAAGACCACCTTCTCCGCCAACGGCCAGGACGGCGGCACCGTCACCGCCAAGAGCGCCGACGACAAGCGGCAGGCCAACGTTCTGATTGGAAACGCCAACGGCAAGACCTCCGCGACCGTCACCTATCAGGAGAAGAAGTAGCTCGCAGCCTTGTCCGTTCGAATCAGGGCGGCCCCGCGGGGCCGCCACTGATATCCTCTCGCCCGGAGGTCAAGACAAAGCCCATGATCAAGCTGGTTCTTCTGCGGCACGGCGAAAGCACCTGGAACCTCGAAAACCGGTTCACCGGGTGGACGGACGTGGACCTCACGCCCAAGGGGAGGGAGGAAGCCCGCCAGGCGGGACGGCTGCTGCGGGAGGGGGGCTACACGTTCGACGTGGCCTACACGTCGCTCCTCAAGCGGGCCATTCGCACCCTGTGGATCGCTCTCGACGAGATGGACCTGATGTGGCTTCCCATCCATCCGAGCTGGCGCCTCAACGAACGGCACTACGGAGCCCTCCAGGGGCTCGACAAGGCGGAGACCGCGGCGAAATACGGTGATGCCCAGGTGCTGGTGTGGCGCCGGAGCTACTCCGAGCCGCCGCCGCTGCTCACCCCCGGCGACGAGCGCTACCCCGGCCGCGACCCGCGCTACGCCTGCCTCACCGAGGCCGAGCTGCCGCTCGCCGAGTCGCTCCAGGACACCGTCGCCCGCTTCCTGCCCTACTGGCACGAGTCGATCGTCCCGAAGCTCGAAGACGGCCAGCGGGTGCTCATCGCCGCCCACGGCAACAGCCTGCGGGCGCTCGTCAAGCACCTCGACGGCATCTCGGAGGAGAAGATCGTGGGCCTCAACATCCCCACGGGGATCCCGCTGGTCTACGAGCTCAACGACGACCTGACGCCCATTCGCAGCTACTACCTGGGTGATCCGGAAGCGGCGCGCCAAGCCGCCGAGGCCGTGGCCCGTCAGGGCCAGGCTCAGCGCGCCTGACCCGTACGATCAATCCAGCCGCCAACGCTCCTTGACGCCGCTCGGCGACGGCCGCCGCCCCGCTTCCAGCAACTGGCTCAGCACGGTGCGCAGGGTCTGTACGGGGCTGATGGAAGACTCCAAGGCCTCGACCAGCCCATTGTCGAAGCGGTTCAAGGCGGAGTCGTAGGACTGATGGCGGACGGACTCCGGCAGCATGAGCCGCCGGATCTTCTGGGCGCAGGCGGGACACCCCCTCAACAGGTGCGCCACGATGGCGAGGCTCTCCTCGCGCATCGCGGCGCCCTTTACGAATCGCTTCAGAGTCTCGTCCCAGGGATGCTCCATGGCGTCCTCCCCGTTGCCCCTTCCAGGGCTTAATGCACTCCGACTAGAGTGACCGCGGGAGGACTTTCATTTCCAGGCGACGAAACCCCACTGCCCGGGAACCTGCCAGACGCTCCTGGAGGAGGGTCACTGACAGGAGTAGCCGTACCCGGAGCAGCACCCCGTTCCAGTACAGGCCGTGGTGATCATGTTGAGCTGGATCACCCCCGTATTGTTCTTCGCTCGGAAATGGCCGACACCGTCCGCGTCACCTCCTGCCGTGTTGTAGATACTCCAGTCACTGAAATTATAATCGAATTGGGAGGCTGTGGAGCCTCTTCCGACATCTAGTTGTGCTTTGATATTGGTATACGTGTCAAACTTAGCGGTATCGCCGCAGCCGGTGTAGTAGGAAAGGGTCGAGCAGGCGATCTGGTCGTGGTAGCCCGATCTCAGGCTGTAAAACTGAGTCGTCTTGCCGGAAGGCTTGTCGCGGTAGCCGCCGTCCCCCATCTTCGGGTTGTATCCGGGAGAGATGTGCGGGAAGAAGCCGAAAATATCGGAACTGAAAACATTCTGGCTGCCGCAGGTGGTGGCCATGGGGTTGGCGTAGCCGGCCCAGTAGCAGGAGGAGAGGCCCCGCAGGCCGCCGGAGATGGCGATGAACCTCCGCACGCTTCCCCAGAGGTTGCCGTAGTCGATGCCGTGAATTCCCACCGTGACGCCCATCGAGTGGGCGATGACGTCCACCTGGGACTTGCCGGTGTAGCTCTTCACGGCGTTGATGAAGTCGCGCACCATGGCCGCCTTGCTGGGCTGGTGGTAGTTGAGCTGCGGCGACGAGCGCTCGGAGGAGGAGAGGTAGTTGAGTCCGAAGAGCTCGCAGTCGTTGTAGCCCGCGGCGCGAAACTCGTCGTAGACGGAATTGACGGCTGTCGACGGCGGGTAGTCCCAGTTCTTGGCCTCGTCGCCGTTGCCATGCAGGAAGACGATGGGCGTGTGGGTGGCCGTGCAGCTCCCGCCGCCGAAGCCGCCGTTGGCCGCGTTGCCCGGGTTGAAGCCGCCGGCGAACTGGTTGGAGGCGCCGGTGTAGGTCAGGGCGCCCGCCGGCAGCGCCAGGAGAAGCCACAGGAACGGGACCGCCAGAGTCTGGCTTTTCATATCTCCTCCTAAGGTCATACGTTTACCTTCTTCGAAACGTTGTGCGGGCGGCGGGCTGGGACGGACACGGACGATCACGGACCGTCATGGACACAGGTCGGATCAGGCCCGGAAGGCGACTCCCGCCTGGTTGTAGCCGACGCCCGAGCCGATGAGGACCACGAGGTCCCCCGGCTTGATCTTTCCCCGCGCCCGGGCGTCGTGCAGGGCCATGGGCACGCAGGCGGAACCGGTATAGCCCCAGTCCTCCATCACCGTGTGGGTGCGCTCCATGGGCAGGCCGAGATCGCCCATCACCAGCTCGATCGAGGGCTTGCGCACCTGGGTGAAGATCAGGAAATCGATGTCGGAGACGGCGAAGCCGCCCTCCGTCGCCAGCCGGCGCACCAGGCGCGGCCAGCCCTCGTGGTTGATCTCCGGCGGATAGCGATCGACGATCTTCACCTGCGTGCGGCCGGCGCGGACGGACTCCTCGCTCGCCGGCTCGGCCGTGCCGCCGGAGTAGATTCCCCAATAGCCCGCGTAGGTGCCGTCCGCCTGGAAGGCGGAGTTGAGAAAACCGGGCTCGCTCGCGGGCTCGAGCACGGCCGCGCCCGCGCCGTCGCCATAGAAGAAAACCATCGGATCGTCGGCGGCGGCGAGCTTGTGCATCAGATAGACGCCGATCACCAGCACCGTCTTCAGTCCGGAGTTGGCCGCGATCAACCCGGCCCCCGCGGCGAAGCCGGTGGGAAACGAGGCGCAGGCGCAGCCGACGTCGAAGGTTCCGGCGTTCTTCGCCCCCAGCTTCCCCTGCACGACGACGGAGGTGGCCGGAGTGATGAAGTCGGGAGAATCGGTGCCCAGAATGATGAGATCGACGTCCTCCGGCCGCCGGCCGGCGGCTTCCAGGGCCCGGCGGGCGGCGAGGACGGCGACGTCGGAAGCGGCCCAGTCTTCCGGAGCCCACCAGCGGCGCCGGATGCCGGTGGAGGCTTCCATCTTGTCGACGAAGTCGGGTGGCTCGGGGAAGCGCCGGCGCAGGAGATCGTTCGATATCTCCCGCTCGGGCAGGTAGGAGCCGGTGGCGATGAGCTTGGCGTAGCGTGGCATTCAAAGACTCCAGGATGTGGGTTCAGGCGGTGTGAAGAGCCAGAAAAGCGCGGAGGATCTCCACCGTCTTTTCCGGCTGCTCGATGACCAGGCCGTGGCTGCCGCCGGGGACGATTTCGAGACGCGCGTGAGGGATCGCGGCGGCCAGGGCTTGGGAATGCTCCAGGGGAAACATGACGTCGCGCTCGCCGGCGACGATCAGCGTGGGCGCCTGGATCCAGGGGAGGAACGGCGTCAGGTCCAGCCCTTCCAGCACGCCGATGATCGGCGCCAGACCCTGGTACCACGCCGCCGGGAGGAGCGCCACCTGCCGGCGGTAGAAAGCCAGGGCCGCGGCGTTGGCCTCCAGGTACTCGGGGCTGTAGGTGACCGGAATGATGAGGTCGTAGACCCGGCCGCCGTCGCCTCCCGCCCCCCCGGCAATAGCCTCCAGGCAGGCGTCGCGCACCGCGGCCGAGGACTCCCACAGCTCGGGCGTCACCTTCTCGGTGGCCGTGATCGCGATGACGGACGCCACGCGCTCCGGGTGCAGCGCGGCCAGCCGCAGCGCCACCAGCGCTCCGAAGGAGGTACCGGTGGCGTGGATCCGCTCGATCCCCAGGCTGTCCAGCAGGGCCACGAGATCCTCGGCATGGAACTCCAGCCGCGGCTCGGGTACTCCCGGCGAGAAGAGCTGGCCCCGAAAATCGCACCGCACGACGCGGTACGCGTCCTCCAGGGCCACGGCGATCTTCTCCCAGGCCGCCATCGTCATCAGCCCGCCATTGAGCAGGAAGACCGGGGGGCCGTCCGGATTGCCGGTGACGCGGTGGGTCAGGAGGCTCATGTCGTTTCCCTTTCCAGATACCGATCCCTCAAGCTCCCCTTGACCACCTTCCCATACGCCGTGCGCGGCAGGGCGTCCAGGAAGACGAAATCGCGAGGCAGCTTGTACTTCGCGAGCCGGGCGCCGAGAAACCCGGCGAGGTCGTCCGCCGTGGGCGGCTCAGGCCCGGCCACCACGAAGGCGACGCCCACCTCGCCCCAGGTCGGGTGCGGAATGCCCACCAGGGCGGCGTCCCGCACCTGGGGATGTTGCAGCAGCTCGCTCTCGATCTCGGCGGGATAGACGTTGACGCCGCCGCTGATGATCATGTCCTTTTTGCGGCCCGCGATGGAGTGGAAGCCCTCGGCATCGCGCCGGGCGAGGTCGCCGGTGTGGAACCAGCCCTCGGCGTCCAGGGCCGCGGCCGTGGCTTCCGGGTTCCGCCAGTAGCCGCGGCTGACGTGAGGCCCCCGCAGCAGCAGCTCGCCCACCTCGCCCACGGGAACCTCGGCGCCGTCCTCGCCGATCAGCCGCGTCTCGGTGAACATCATGGGTTTGCCGATGCTGCCGGGCTTGGCCACCGACTCCTCCACCGTCATGGCGAAGCAGTTCACCCCCACCTCCGTGAGGCCGTAGCCCTGCTTGAAGGCGACGCCCCGGCGCTGATAGGCCTCGATGAGATAGATGGGCAGCGGCGCGCCGCCGCTGATGAGCCAGCGCACGCGGGAGAGGTCCGCCGATTGAAAACCGGGATCGTCCATCAGCAGCTTGAAGATCGTGGGCACTCCGAGGATCACGGTACAGCCTTCCGCCTCGATCGTCCGCCAGACCTCGGCGGCGTCGAAGGCGCGGTGGAGCACGACGGTGCCGCCGATGGTGAAGATGGGCGCCAGAAAGGCCCCGAGCCCGCCGGCATGGTAGAGCGGAGTGAAGATGGGGCTCACGTCGTCCGCCCGCAGCTGCCAGCCGACGACGGTGTTGTAGCCGTTCCAGACGATCATGCGATACGGCAGCATGACGCCCTTCGGCTTGCCCGTGGTGCCGGAGGTGTAGAGCAGGCACCAAAGATCCTCGGGATCGCAGCGCTCGCGGCCCCACGGCGTGCCGGGCACGGCGGCGGCCAAGGCCTCGAAATCCTCGTCGAGCGAAATCCAGTGATCCAGCGCCACGAGCTCCCGGAGGGCCTTCACGGTCTCGGCATGCTCGGCGCCGTAGAGCAGGCCGGCGGGCTCGGCATCCATCAGGATGCCCGCCAGCTCGCGGGGCGTGAGACGCGTGCCCAGGGGGACGAGGATCACTCCGGCCTTGGGCGCCGCGAAGAAGACATCCAGGTATTCGGGCCGGTTGTCGGCCAGCACGGCGAGGCGCTCGCCTTTTTCAAGCTTCAGAACCTGCCGCCACACCCGGGCCATGCGCACGGCCCGGGCGTCCAGCTCGGCATAGGTGAACCGCTCCCCGGTGGGGACGTAGACCAGGGCGAGCTTCTCCGGCGTCAGCCGCGCCCGCTCGCCCAGAAGATCGCCGGAGATCAAGAGATCCGCCCCTTACGTCCCCACCACCAGCCCGCCGTCGACCGAGAGGACGGTGCCGGTGATGAAGCCCGCGGCCTCCGAGGCCAGCCAGAAGTAGGCCTCGGCGATATCCTCCGGTTTTCCCATCCGCCCCAGGGGGGTGTGGGCCACCATGCCTTGCAGAACCTTTTCCGGCATGGCGGTGACCATCTCGGTGGCGATGAAGCCGGGAGCGACGGCGTTGACGCGGATGTTGTACCGCCCCAGCTCCCGCGCCCAGGTCTTCGTCATATTCACCACCGCGGCCTTGGTGGCGGCGTAGTTCGTCTGGCCAAAGTTGCCGTAGAGACCCACCACGGAGGACGCGTTGAGAATGGCGCCGCCGCCGCCCGCGATCATGGCGGGCACGACGGCGCGCGTGCAGAGAAAGACACCCTTCTGATTGACCGCGACGACGGCGTCGAAATCCTTCTCCGTCATCTCGGCGAGCTTGCGGTCGTCCTTCCACTTGATCAATTGATGATCGCGCAGGATGCCGGCGTTGTTCACCAGCACGTCGATGCGCCCCCAGCGGGCGACCACCGCCGCCACGGCCTCCTCGACCGCGGCGGCGTTGGTGACGTCCACGGTTTGAATATCTCCCTCGCTCGCCTCGCCGCCCGCCTGCACGTCCCACACGGCCACCCGGTAGCCGGCCGCCGCGAACCGGCGCGCCGTGGCGCGGCCGATGCCGGCCGCGCCCCCGGTGACGATGACAACCTTTTCGCTCATCTCGCCTCCCCTAAAACGCCCACCGCAGGCCGAGCTGAATCTCACGCCCGGGCAGTGTCGCACGAGCCTTGCCGAAATTGGGGTTCGGCCGGAACGGCAGGGCCGGGTTGGCCAGCGTGGGACCCGACAGGAACTCGGCGCCGTCGATCGAGCTCACGTCGTAGTTCACCGTGTTGGTGATGTTGAACGCCTCGGCGATGATGTCCAGCCGCTGCTCGGAGAACAGGTGGAGGCTCTTGGTGAGCCGCACGCTCAACTGGCGGAACGGTGGCCCGTCCTCGTCGTTGCGGCCGACGCCCGTGGGGCGGTCCGAGTTCTTGCCGTCGCCGTTGAAGTCGTAGCCCAGGCGATGATTCCACGGCTGGCCGGAGCCGTACTCGAAGATCGGCGCCACGGTGAGATCCCACGGCAGATGGATGATGCTGGTCGCGACGAAACGGTAGCGCTCGTCGCCCTGACTGCGACCGTATTCGGCCTCGATCTTCGACGGATCGTTCGGGTACCCGAAGGGGAAGGCGGGGCTGAAGTCGTCCGCGATGTTTTTCTTGCTGGCCACGGTGAGCGAAGCGGTGATCAGATCGCTCTGGCGCACGCTGCCGTTGATCTGCAGGATGAGCGCCTTGTACTCGCTGTGGCCGTCGTTGGTGTACATGTTGATCTGGTTGAAGGTCGTGTTGGGGCGGGTCGGGTTGGAGTTGCCGCCAAAGTTGACGTCGCGGATGACGATCTCCTTGCGGCCCTTGGAGTAGACGCCCTCGACGTCTAAGAAGAGGTGCGGTGTGATGGCCCGCGTCCAGCCGGCGCTCGCCTGCGTCGACTCCGGGGTGTCGAGCTCGGGGGCGAGCAGCGAGATGTCGGGCTTCAGCAGGATGCCGGTCGTCGTCGGGTTATTGGGATCGAGGACGAAAGGCGCGAAGGGGAGGCCGAACAGGGCGCCGTTGAGCCGCGTATGGCTGACGCGGCCGGTGATGCCGTTCTGCTGCAGCTCCACCCCGGCCGGCACCAGCAGGTAGCGGCCATTATAAAGGCCGACGCCGCCGCGGAAGACGCTCTTGCCGTTGTTGCCCGGATCGGCGGTGAACGAGAGCCGCGGCTGGATGTCGTTGGTGTCCTTCTTGCGCGCTTTGGGCACCAGCGGATGGGTGAAGCCGGGATCGTTGCCGCCGTCGTCCAGGTCATAGCGCACGCCGAGGTTGACCGTCACGTTCGATCTCGGCCGCCAGTCGTCCTGCACGAAGAGCGCATAGCGCCGCGTGTCGTAAGTGACGTCGCTCGAGCCGTCGCCATAGAGATAGGCGATGGGAACCGCCCGCGTGTCGGTGAGATAGGTGAAGAGGCCGTACTGGAAGGTGTCGATGCGCGACCTCTCCTTGTGGTAGAGGTACGAGGCGCCGGCCTTGAGGTCGTGCGAGCCCTGCCCTTCGAGGCCGAAATGCAGGGTGTCGCGCAGCTCGTACTCCTTGCCCTCGCCCAGCAGGTTGCCGAGGATGTTGGCTCCCGTCTGCAGGGTGTTGCCGGAGGAGAACCACTCGCCCACGGCCGTCGAGTTGGTGGGCTCGTCGAACTTGCGCTCACCCGCCTGCACCCGCAGCTCGTTGAGCCGGGCGCCGGAGAACACCGTCAGGTTTTCCAGCGTCAGGTTCCAGTTATCGCGGTTCAGGGTCTGGCCGTTGATCACGTCGTTGACGCCGCCGACCCGGAAGTTCTTTTCCTTGTACTTTTCATACACCAGGTTGGCCGCGAGCGACTTGCCTTCGGAGATCACGTCGTCGAGCTTGAAGAAGGCCAGCGTCTGATCGAACGGATGCTTGACGTCCGCCGCCTGCGAGGCGAAGGCGCCGCCGGGCCGGAAGAGGGAGACGTTCTTCTCGTTGATCTCTTCGGCGTTGGCGAAGTAGTGGACGTGGTCCTGGACGATGGGGCCCCCCAGCGAGAAACCATACTGATCGCGCGAGAAGTCGTTCTTCTGCTGCTCCAGGGCCCCTTTCGAACGCAGAGCGTCCGCGCGGTAGAAGCCGAAGGCGGAGCCCTTGAGCTGGTTGGTGCCGCCGCGGGTGATGATCGATAATGCGCCGCCCGCCGTGCCGCCGATCTCGGCGTCATAGCGGTTATTGATCACCCGGAACTCGCCGATGGCGTCCTGGCTGAAGCGGATTTTGGCCAGCCCCAGCGCGGCGTCGGTGAAGTCGACGCCGTTGACCAGGATGGTGGACTGGCTGGCGTTGCCGCCGGCGCCGACCACCGGGCCGCCGTTGATGAAACGAAAGCCACCGCGCTCGCGCTGCACGCCGGGAGCGATGAAGGCCAGGCGCTGGAAGTCGCGGTCGGGCACGGGGAGCGATTCGATCTGCTCGGGCACGATGTTGGTGGAGGTATCCGTCTTGTAGACGTCCACCAGCGGCACTGTGGTGCTGACGGTGATGCTCTCCGTCACCGCCGCGCTCAGGGTGGCCTTCACCCGCGCCGTCTGGCCGACACGCAGCGTGACGCTATCCACCGAGACGGGCGAAAACCCCTGGAGCGCGACCTCCGCCTTGTAGCTGCCGGGCGGCAGCGCTTCCAGGGTCGCGATGCCCCGTTCCCCCGTCACGTCCGTTCGGGTCAGACCGGTCTCTTGATTCTTGAGCGTCACCGTCACTCCGGGCAGCGGCGCGCCGTCGGTGCCGGTGACGACGATCTCGACGCTGGAGGTCGAGATCTGGGCCGCGAGGGGCCCCGTGCCCATCAGATTGACTGCCAGCGCCAGCGCGAGGGTCCAAACCAGGGCGGCCGGTCCGCGCAACAGAAACTCCATCTTCCTCAGCATGATCCTCTCCTCGCGTCCTTCGTGTCGGACGCCTTGATCCGTGGGCTTATTCAACCCGCGGCTCGAGGCCGCGGCGCAAGATCTTCGAGAATTCGTGGACGGCCTGATTGGAGTCGAGGCCGAAATGCATGGGCACGCCGAAGCACTTCTCGACGGTGAAGAAGTAGAAGAACCACCTTGTGGCGAGCATCACGGCCACCAGCGGGTCCGCCTCGCCCAGCTCGCCCGCTTCCTGGCGCGCCGCCAGCCGCTCGGCGTACGTGGCCGCGAAACGGTCCGCCATGCGCTGGTAGAACGTCTTGATGTGCTTGCCCTTGAACTCGATGACGTCGATATAGATAAGCAGAATATGGGCGGAGTTCTCCGCTACCACCTGCTCGATGGCCGCCGCCATCTCCTCGAGGTCCTCAGGGAACCGGGCGGCGTTGAAGATCTTGTTGAGGGGCAGCTCGGGGTCCAGCAGCACCGCCCAGTACTGGTCGATGAGCTGGCCGAAGATCTCCTCCTTGCCGCCGAAGTGATGGTAGAGGTTGCCCACCGACAGCCCCGAGCGCCGGGCGAGCTGCCGCATCGTCGTCGCCCGGAACCCCTGCCGGGAGAACAGCGACAGCGCCGCCTTCAGCACCTTACGGGCCGAAGCGTCCGACTTGTCCGCCTGGGTACGCCGCTTCGCCATGGGTCTCCGTCCCCCGCCGCCGGTTTGCCGCGATGAGTTACAGAACGAGCGTTCACGGAACGAGCGTTCGGTTTTTTTGAGATGATAGGGAGATGGGGCGGCGGTGTCAAGCGGGGGCGGCGGGAGAGTGGCCGCATCGGCCGCCCGGGCGTTCGCGTCCAGGCTCCCCTCGCCCCGTGCTATCGTCTTCCCAAAGGAGATCCCATGAAGCGTAAGAATGCTCTAAAGAAGGAATCCCTCAAGGCGATCGATCCAGCCGTGCTGGAGGAGATCCTCGGCAGTGTTCAGTCCCACGGCGGCGACGGAAAGAGCGTCGCGGTCATCCGGCAAGAGTCCTTCAACTCCTTCTTCCACTCCTGATTCGCCGCACGTCCAGTTACCCCGCCCGTGCTGCTCTCGGTCTGCCTGATCACGAAGAACGAGGAGCGGTTCCTGGCGGGGTGCCTGGATTCCGTCCGCGCGGCGGCCGACGAGATCGTCGTCGTGGACACGGGCTCCCAGGACCGTACCGTCGAGATCGCCCAGGATTACGGATGCCGCCTGCTGCACCGCGCCTGGGACGACGACTTTTCGGCCACCCGGAACTCAGGGCTCGCCGCGGCCCGGGGACGCTGGATCCTCTGTATCGACGCCGACGAGCGAGCCTCCGATGCCATGGCGCTGATCCCGGCGATCCGTGAGGCGGCGCCCGAAGTCGGCGGCTTCCTCATCGAGCGCCATGACGTCGTCACCCATCCCGAGGACGGCCAGACCGACGTCTATCCCATCGAGATTCTCCGGCTCTTCCGCAACCATCCGGCCCTCCGGTACGAGGGAATCGTCCATGAGCGTCCGAACGAGACCGTGGTCCGCGCCGGTCTTCAGATTCGCAGTCTGGCCACCCTGAAGCTGACCCACCTGGTGAACCATCTGCCCGAGGAACGGCTGCAGGCCAAGCAGCGGGGCTACCTCCGCCTCCTGGATGTCGAGATCGAAAGGGATGGACGGAACTTCTGGGCCCGATACTACCGCGGGAAGACCCTGTGGTTCCTCCGCCGGCGTGAGGAGGCCAAGGAGGAGCTCCGAGACGTCGCGGAAGATCCGGAATGCCCGCCTTCCTTGAAGGCATCCGCCTGGTGCATGCTCGCCGTCCTGCTCTCCGAGGAGGGTCTCCGAGGCGCCGCCGTGGGCTGCGTGCAGGAGAGCCTGGCTCTGACTCCCGACCAATCCCTCGCTTACTACGTGCTCGCCGAGACCCTGTATTCGGACGGCCGTTTCGCTCACGCCCTCGAAGCCTACCGGCGTGTGCGGCGCAGCCTGGACCCGGAGAGCGGTCCGAGCCATGTTCTGGGGGACCTGTGCATGACCCCAGGAAAACGCGGCTACAAGCTGGGCTGCTGCTATCTGGCCCTCGGCCGGCTCGCCGAAGCCGAAGACCACTTCCGGGAGGGATTGGAGGGAGACCCGAGTCACGGCGGCTGTCACTACGGCCTGGCCCATGCCGCCCTGCTCCGCGGCGACCGCACCGGCGCCATGGAGTATCTGAAGGCCGCGGTACAACACGATCCCACCTGGAGGACGCCCCGGGAGCTGCTGGCCGAGATCGCCGCAGAGCGCGGAGCGTAGCGTGGCCTCTGGCAGGTCCGCCGCAACCTGTATTAGAGGGTATTTGGAAAGCCCGCCCCTCGGCCGCCGGGAGAAAAGAGAGCCAAGCGACGCCGCTTCGGCCGGCCCCCCTGGGAGCGCTGGCGTCCCGCCGGCCTACTAACCAGCTTTGTTTCTGTTTCCGCTCTGGAGAGAAAAACGGAGTTTGCAGGCCGGCGGGACGCCAGCGCTCCCAGGGAGCCAGATGGCAACGTCCTCCTGTCTCCCCCTATTTCCCCGGACGGCGGCGAGAGCGCCGCTTTCCAAACACCCTCTTAGTCTGAAACTCCCTTCACCGTCGCGGTGTGTCGATACGAGGTCTCCAAGCGCTCCAGCCACCGCCTTGAATCGAAGCTTTTGCCCATCGTATTGCAAAGCTCTGCGATAAGGGCATCTTGGATCGTGGGTGCCTTCTGAGAAAACGGCAAGCTCCCCGCCACTCTTCGGCCGGGCCCGGCTCTTTCGCCGCCCTGGGGAAGCGCATAGTAATCCACCATCGCCGGATCTTATGCTACGCCCGGGCGAAGAAGAGGAGGCGGTCCTCCTCCTCCACCCCCCGGACCTCAACGGTCGAGAAGCCCTGGCGCTTGGTGACGAGGATCTGCTGGGCGAACTCGTCCCGCAGCTCCGGGATGTGGGTGATGATGCCCACCATCCGGCCGCCCACCCGCAGCCCCTGGAAGGTCTCGGAGACCAGCGCCAGGGTGTCCGGATCGAGGGTGCCGAAACCTTCGTCGATGAACAGGCTGTCGAGGTTCACCGCGCCGACGGCGCGCTGAACCTGATCGCTCAGCTCCAGGGCGAGAGCCAGGGAGGTCAGAAAGGTTTCTCCTCCGCTGAGCGTGTCGCTGATCCGCGTTTCGTCGGCGTTGTCGTGATCGACGACCCGGATCTCGTCGTCGTCGAAGCGCAGGGAGTAACGCTCCCCGGTCAACCTCATCAGCCGCGCCGAGGCGCCCTTCACGAGCTCGGTGAACACCTCGTAAAGGAGATATGCCTGAAATCTGTCGCTTCGCAGGTCGCCGGCCAGGAGGTCGACCACGCGCAGGGCCGCCTCCTCGCCGTCCAATTGCTCGCGCAGCTCTCCGGAGCGTGCGAGCCGCTGCTTCATGCGCCCGATCTGCTCTTCGAGCCTCTTTTCCTGGCCGAGCGACGTCTCCACTTCCGTGGTGACGTGCGTAGCGAGGCTCTCAACGGCCGCCAACTGTTCATCGGACACCCGCTCCTCCCCCAGATCGGCTCCGAGTGCCGCGGCACGCTCCTCGGCGGCGTGGACGTCCTGAGCGTACTTGTGGACCTGTTCCTTGAGCCGGTTGGCGGTGGCCTCGTCGAGAACAGCCTCACGGACGGCGGCCTCGTCGTCAAAGCCGGCGCGGGCGATTTCCTCGTCCCGGCTCCGGGCTCTCTGGATGGCGTCCTGAAGAGCCGCCACGGCGGCTTCGGCTTTGAGCCGTTGCGCCTCCTTGGCGGTCGTCAGCCGGTTCTGGGAGGCGGACTCCTCTTCCGAGGCCCTCTTGAGGTTGGCGTCGAGCTGGTGGATCTGCTCCTCCAGGGCGGCAACCTCGGCGGCTGGATCGTCCGACTCGGTGACGGCATGGATCTCGGTCTGCAAGGCCGTGAGCCGTCGCAGGCTGGCGCCGCGCTCCTCCTCCAGACGCTGTCGCGACGCCTCCCTCTCGGCAAGCTTTTCCCTCGCGACGGCCTCCTGCGCCTTGGCCCGCTCCAGGGTTCGTTCAGCCATGGCCAGCCGCGCCTTCGCTTCCTCGTTCGCTTTGCGGCTCCTGGCGAGCGACACGATCCGCTTCTCGACCCACGCCTCGATGACGGCGTCATTGTCTGGAGCGTGATCGCCGAGCGCGCTACTGATCTCTTTCTCGCCGGCGGCTACGCCGGCTTGCAGCCCGGCATGGCGCGACTCCAGCTCGGCGAGACTCTGCCGAGCGGCCTGGAGCCCCGCGAGCTCTCCCGTGAGCGCGGCCTCGGTCTGCCGGGCGAGCGCTTCGGTTTCCTTTCGTTTCTCCCGCGCACCCTGGAGCGCGACCCTGGCCGCTTCGACCTCGGGCGCTCTCTGGACCGGAGGAGGCGAGTCCACGAGCTGCTCGCACACCGGGCACGGCTGGCCGGGAACCAATCCCTCGCGGAGGTGATTGGCCTCGTTCAGGCTGATCGCTCGATGCAGTTCTTCCTCGGCCGCTTCGAAGCCGCGTAGCGCCTCCTCGGCGGCCCTCGTGGCGGACTCGGCCTTCTCCTTTAGAAACTCGATTTTCCCAGCCTGCTCCTCCACCTCCTTGCGCTTCCGATCCAGCTCAACCCTACGCTCCGCCGAGCTCCTGCGGGCCGCGCCAAGCTCGACGGCGCGGTCGCGAACGCCCTGCAACAGCTCGTCCAGCTGCGGGTCATAACCGGAGGCCTCCGCGGCTTGACGGGCCGCGTCGACGGCTGTCTGTTGTTGCACCTGTATTTTCTTCGCCGACTCGACCGTCTCGGCGAGCGAGGACAGCTCAGCGTCCAGAGCCGTCAGTCTTTGTGTCTGCCGCTGGATCGCCGCTTGGAGCTGCTCGCGTTCAGGCAATCGCCCGAGCACCTGGTGGAGGCGAGCCATCTGCTCCCGGAGCTTTTTGATCGCCTTGGCGGCTTTCTCCGCGGACTTCAGCGCGCCGGATTTCTCCTTCCAATCGTTCTGAGCGGATTCATGAAGGGCCTTGGCCTCCTCAGAGGCCTTCGCCGCCGTCATCGCGGCGGCGGTCACCCGGGCCACTTCATTGAGCAAAGGCACGAGGGGCACCGCGCGAGCCGCCGCCTCGATCCTCGCCGTCTCGCGGCTCATGGGCTCGGCCTGCTTTTGCAGCGCGGACCACCTTTCCTCGACCCGTCGCAGCTCCAGCGTCTTCGCGTGCAAACCGCGCAGCCGGGCAAGCTCGGCCTGGGTTTCGTCGCGTTTCTTTCGCGAGGCTTCGAGCGACTCGACAACCCGGGCGTGCTGCGTCTCCAGCCCGGCGACGGCGGCCTCGTCGAGGCCGGCATACTCATCCGCAAGGAGCTTCTGAAGTGAATCGACCGTGCCCTTTTTCAACGCCGACTGACGCTGAGCCTGTTCACGCATGCGCTCGTAGACGTCGAGCCGAAGCAGCGTGCGCAGCATGCTCCTCCGCTCTCTCGGCTGCGCTTTGAGAAACCTTGCGAACTCACCTTGGGGCAGCACCACGGCTTGCATGAACGCCGCCGCGCCAAGCCCCAAAATCTGAACGATCCGATCGGTCGCCGAGCGGACCTGGTCCGCCAGACTTTGGAAGATGCCGTTTTCGTCCTCCTCCTCCAATCGCACCATTTGCACGCCACTTCGCCGGAGGGTGCGTGCGATGCGGTAGGTTTTCTCGCCGACCTCGAAATCCAGCACGACGCTGACCCGGTTGCGGGACGCCGAGATCATCTCGGTCCGGTTGTAGGTGTTGACGCGGGGGATTTCTCCATAGAGCGCAAAGATGATCGCATCCAGCAGAGTCGACTTGCCGGCGCCCGTCGGCCCCGAAATGGCAAAGAGCTCCAGAGCGCGGAAGTCGATCTCCTGCTTCTCCCTGAAGCACGCGAGACCCTCGATGGTGAGATGGACGGGACGCAGCGCTCAATCCTCCCCGGATGCCTGATCGTAAAGGTCTTGAAACGTGTCCAATACGGCCAGGGGGGCTGCCTCCTGGTACGCGCGGAGATGGTAGGAAGCGTAGTGTTTCACCGGCGGAACTCCGGTCTCCAGCCGGATGTCCGGCGGCTCCTCGGCCTCGGGGAGCTCGGCGCGCACGACGAGCGCGTTGGGAAGCAGCTCGCGAACCTTTCGATTGAGATCGGGATCCCTCTGCGTCAAGGGAACCGTGACGCGCAACCACCCCGTGCGATACCGGTCCGCGATCGGCTCCAGCTCCGCGAGCGAGGCGCGAAGGTCGACGAGCGGAAGGCCTCCTTCGTAGGGGACATGCTCGATTTCGGCCTTCGCACGCCGGCTGGACCCGCTGGGTGACACGGTGACGACGGTAAAGGTTTTTTCCTCGCCGGCCTCGCCGAAGTCCATCTGGAGGAGCGAGCCGGCATAGTAGGCGGGCGCGGGTCCCTCGATCTGCTGCGGCCTGTGGAGATGTCCGAGAGCGATGTAGCTCGCGTTGGACGGCAGCGACTCCGGCGAGGCGGCCCAGTCCTCTCCGATGTGGACGCGGCGCTCCGATTCGCCGAAGAGGGCGCCTTCGAGGTGGGTATGCGCCATGAGGAGGTTGACGGCGTCCGGCCGAAAGGCGCCGCAAAGATCCTGGACGGCGCGCTCGAACATCAAGGCATACTGGCGCCGGGCGTTCGCCTCCTCCCCGGCGAGGTCCAGCGCCGACACCCAGGCTCCCGGGGACGCGAACGGCAGCGCCGCGACCATGGCCATCTCTCCACTACGGGTCTCGACGATCCGGGTCCCTCCCCGGAAGGCGGGGCGGGGGCGGCCGATGATCTGGACGTTGACGAGCTCGGTGAGCAACGATCGGGCGTCCAGCCGGAGTGGATCGTCGTGATTGCCGGCGATGACGACCATCCGTGCTCCGCTCCGCCCCACGCGGACCAGGAACCGGTTCACGAGCTGCTCCGCCTCGGCGGGAGGGTTCCGGCTCTCGAAGACATCTCCGGTATGGAGGACGAGGTCGATCGACTGCTCCTGGATGAAGGCCGCGAGATGGTCGAGCACCGCCTCCAGCTCGTCGAGACGCTGAATCCCCTTCCATCGGCGGCCGATGTGCCAGTCGCTGGTGTGGACGATCTTCATGGTTGGCGCGTTGTTGGATCACACCACGAAACCCCCGGCGTGCGCAACTCCTTACCCGTGCATGCTAACACGGCCTGCCGGGCAAGACCGTCCTCGGCCGCCCGCCTCTGCGCCTGTGCAAGCGATCCTCTTCTCAGGCATCCAGGCGACTGGCAAGTCGTCGTTCTATCGAGAGCGCTTCTTCCACACGCACGTCCGGATCAACCTTGACATGCTGCGGACCCTGGAAGGGCTCTGCTCTCCACCGCTGGAACAGACCCTCCTGAACGACCTCGGAATCGACTCGACCAGGCACCCCGAGCCGATCGAGCTCATCTGGTGATATGCTAAGTTCCGGCAGACGAAAGGCGGGTTCCTATATGCGAACTACCATCCATATCGAAGATAGCCTGTTTGGTGACCTCATGCGGCTTACCCGCGCACCGACGAAGACCCAGGCCGTGCGGGACGCGCTCAAGGAGTTCATTCGTCTGCGCCGTAAGGAAGAGCTTCTGGCGCTCCGGGGCCGGCTCGAGATCGAGGACAACTGGCGCCAGCTTCGCGAGAGCGAGCTCAACGAAGCCTGAGTCGATGGCCAACGTCATCATCGATACCTCCGCCTGGATCCAGTTCTTTCGGTACGGCGTTGACGAAGTCAGCCAGTTTGTCGCAGAGCTTGTAGCGAAAGACCAGGCCGTGGTGACGGGGGTTGTTCTTACGGAGCTCCTCCAGGGCATTAAGACTGACAAGGAGCGGCAGCACCTGACCGCCTTGTTCTCCAGCCTGCCATTCATCGAGACCGTGCGGGAGGACTGGCAGAACGCTGGTGAGGATCTCCAGGCGCTTCGACGACGCGGCATCACGGTTCCAGTGACCGACGCGGTCATCGCAACCGTCGCCCACCGGCGAGGGCTGTCCGTGCTGACCACCGATCCACACTTCAAGAGCTTCAAGGTGACTCGGGTCGGTCCTGAGATTTAACTCCGCCCAAGGAGACCCCATGACCAAGCCCGCCGAGCCGATCGAGCTCATCTGCACACGCACCTGAGGAACCTGTCGCAAGGCGGTCGCCTTGCTGGACGAGAAGGCCATTCCCTATCGCTACCGCGAGTACACCCGAGAGCCCCTTACCGAAGGCGAGATCCGTGAGGTTCTGCGCCTGCTGGACATCCCGGCCCGTGATCTGCTGCGCACCAAAGATCCCGCCTATGCCTCGCTCGGCCTCGCCGGCGTGAAGCAGGACGACGAGCTGATCCGCGCTATGGCCAGTCACCCCACCCTGGTCCAGCGTCCCATCGGACGATTGCCGGACAAGGCCGTCCTCGGCCGCCCGCCGGAACGGCTCCTCAAGCTGGCCGGGAACTGATCCTCGGAAGGGGAGCGGCCGCTGTCATCGAGACGCTGAATCCCCTTCCATCGGCGGCCGATGTGCCAGTCGCTGGTGTGGACGATCTTCATGGTTGGCGGTTTCGAGGAGAGCGCCGCGCTGGACCGGACGGGGCAGGGCTCCTGGCGGGGGAGTTTACAGGATCTAGAGAGGTGGGTGTCCCGAGATTTCCTCAACTCCGCGATTTTTGGGGTACAGACGCCTCAGCGGATCTTGTTCTCCCGGGTCCCCCCGGCGGTCTGCCATGATCGCTGAATTTCGTCGTCCAGGGGTCATGACCGCCCCGAGAGGGGTGCATCTCCTCATTCAAGTTTCTCTAAGCCGTGGCCAAAAACTTTCGGCTTCAGCCTCGGGCGCCTGACTTCGTCCTACTTGGTGCAGTGCGCTCCAAAAGAGCAGGCGTCGGAGGGAGCGACGCACGGGTAGACGGTGCAGGCCGCGGAACAAGGGTCCCCGCAGGTCCTCGCGGACACGCCTCCCACTATCTTCTGGATCGCGCTTACCTCCAAGGCACGGAGAGTCTCGCGATGGAGGACCAGCTTCTTAACGCTCTTCTTCATTGTTTCCCCTTTCGGTCGATGGAGCGCGAGCTTATCTCATGAGGTACGCGGTCCCACAGCCGCGTCATAAGATGCCGGGCGGACGAGAGGAGGAGACCCATGACCAAACCCGCCGAGCCGATCGAGCTCATCTGCACCCGCACCTGATCAACCTGTCGCAAGGCGGTCGCCTTGCTGGACGAGAAGGCCATTCCCTACCGCTACCGCGAGTATACGCGAGAGCCGCTGACCGAAAGCGAGATCCGCGAGGTTTTGCGCCAGTTGGGCATCCCGGCACGCGATCTGCTGCGTACCAAGGACCCCGCCTATTCCACGCTGGGCCTCGCCGGGGAGTCGGACGACGTGCTGATCCGCGCCATGGCCCGTCACCCCACCCTGGTTCAGCGTCCGATCGGACGATTGCCGGGCAAAGCCGTCCTCGGCCGCCCACCGGAACGGCTCCTCGAGCTGGCCGGGGGCTAAGCGAGCGCCTCGACAACCACGATTCCGAGCCACGCGGTAGACGTGGGAGTCCACTTCGGGGAAAGCTTGCGATGCAATCCTCCCAGCCATGACACACGACGAATACGAACAACGCAAGCGGCGCCTGGAGGAGGAGCTGCGCACCGGAGCCGCCATCGCTTCGGGAGAAGAGTCACGGGCAAGGTTCCGACGAGCTACAAAGAAGGGGGGAGCGAACACTACGCCCGCCACAGCGTGAGGCACGGCTGCCTTGATGAGACACGCCGTTCGTTCGTGCATCACGAAGGAAGGCCCGTGAACCACAACTATCCCGTCAGGAGTCACGGCAGGTCCGGATTGCGTCACTGCTCCCGGCCGAGCTGTGATGGCTGGAGGCCGAGTTGTGATGCCTGGAGGTCGAGCTGTGATGTTTCGAGGCCAAGCTGTGATGCCTGGAGGTCAAGCTGTGATGGCTGGAGGCTGAGCGTGATGCCTGGAGGTCGAGCTGTGATGTTTCGAGGTCAAGCTGTGATGGCTGGAGGCTAAGCTGTGATGGCTGGAGGCCGAGCTGTGATGGCTGGAGGCCGAGCTGTGATGGCTGGAGGTCGAGCTGTGATGCTTCGAGGTCGAGCTGTGATGGCTGGAGGCCGAGCTGTGATTCCGGTTGGAGTTGGGGTGACGCAGAGCGAGACCGCGGCGAGGCACGGCAAGGGAGCAACGATGCCGGCCGCGGCAGCAGCGACTCCGGCGGAGACGGCGGCGGCGCAGCAAGGGCCGGCTACGATGCCTGCCGAAGCGGCAGGGACGGCAACCCGCACGGCTGCGGCGCCGGCTCCGAGGGCGGTGACGCCTCCTTCAGAATCGTTCAGGCCTTGACGGCGGGGGCTGAGCGCAAGCAGGCTCCCGATTTCGCTTCGCCGTGGATCTCGAATCATTTTCCGCGCCCCGATTTTTATAATCATCCCAGCAGCTCCCACCGAGCCGGAAGGCTCCAGCATTGCGTTTCTCATCAGCCTGTCGCGGCACTTCCGGAATTTATACGCCAATATATATGTTGTACAGAAATACACAGTAACTGGCGGAGATTCTTCCTCTTCGCCGCTCACACAAGGGGACAGTATGAGCTTCTCGTACAACATCAGAGTACTCTTGCTCGGAATATTTCTGGCGTCGGGCGCCGCCGGTGCCCATGCGGTCACCTGCGGCGAGGCGAGCTGCGTGCCGGCGCAGGCTGCCTACATCAGCCACTTCAGCGGCCCTGACTGCACCGGCATCGAGTCCTATTACCTGCCGTACGACAACAATGCCTATCAATGCCGGCCCTGGGACGGCAGCGGTCAATGCGGCACGGTCCACCACACGGTGAGCAACCGGTCGTATCGGGACAGCTCGGGCTGCCATCCTGACGCCTGGCCGGCCGGCAACTCGCTCAACGACTTCGTCACCGTCTACCGCACCACGACGGACCCCTGCCGGGAGGGGAATTGCGGACTGGCACAAGGGGCCTACATCAGCCACTTCTCCGGCGCGGGATGCACCGGCACGGAGTCCTATTACCTGCCGTACGACGGCTACGCCTATCAATGCCGGACGTGGGACGGACGCGGCCAGTGCGGCACGGTCCAGGGTTCGATCACCGCCCGCTCCTACCTTTACAACGGCACCTGTTACGACGCATGGCCGCAGGGAAATCCGCTCTCCGAGACCGTGACCGTCTACCGGCCGGCGGATGGCGATGGCGACGGCCTTCCGGATTCCCTGGAGCTCGCCCTGGCACAGCGCTTCTTCCCCATCCTCAACCTGCATTGCGGGACGTACGAAGGGCTCGCCTTCGGCGACCGGCGCCAGCTCTACGGGCTCAGCGTCCCCGGCTACAGCAACTCATCGAACGGCAGGCTCCCCGTCGTCGCCTATCCCTACAACCCGGGCAACGGCGTCGACTGCACCGAGCCTTTTCAGTGCATTGAGCTCCGTTATGGGGTCGCCTGGAATTGGGACCTCGGGGACGACGTCGGGAATGACTTCGGCTTCGGCACCTCTCACCGTGGCGACAGCGAGATGTACGCGGTCCTGGTGGCGCGCAAGGACACGGATGGCGGCGCGGACTGGGGAGTCGACTGGGCGACGGCGCAGAACGACCCCAATCAATGGCGCCTGATCAAGGAATCCATGAACGCCCATGACGGCTCGTCGTTCCGCTCGCAGGGAAACCTCGGCACCACCGCCGTCCAGCGGGTCTGGTGCTCGGAGGGCAAGCACGGCATGTATGCCACGCAGAGCGCTTGCAACGGCGGTGGCTTCCACGGCTCCGACGACTGCAGCGACAACCGCTGCGACATCACCACCGAGGTCTTCCAGAAAGTGCAGAACGTGGGGCAATCGTGGGCGCCGCTGCAATACTCGATCCCCTACCCCGGCGCCTCCAGCACGACGCCGCCATCCGGCACATACGATGTCTGGAGTGGCGCTGCGTTCGGCTCCTCGGACGCGACGGCCTACAAGACGCACCTGACGGAGCCGATCAACTGGTGCCCCGCTCGCTGTTACTGATCCCTAGCCCTTGTGCTCAGACATTGCCCGCCCGTCAGGACGCCGGCATGCGCAGGGTGAAGTAGTCGACGAGACGGGACGCCGCCGGCGGGTCGAGGTTGCTGAGGCTGATCACCACGGTGCCGAGCTGCGGGTAGATCCGGAGATCGCCGTTCATTCCGGGAGCTCCGCCGTTATGGCCGTAGCTGCGTAGCGGTCCTTCCCCTTCGATGCCGAAGCCATAGCCGTAGTCCTCCTTGTGCGGCGTCGTCGCCGCCGCGAGGCTCGCTTTGGAGATCAGCTTCCCCGACTCCAGCGCCTGGGCGAACCGCAGGAGATCGCCGGCCGTCGAGTAACCGCCCCCGGCGGAGGTGCCCCGCCACGGCAGGGTGTCGGTGTTCGGCGCCCATCCGCCGGGGCCTTTCATGTATCCGATCGACCGGTTCGGCACCGCGTCGGCCTCGGTCAAGGAGTCGGTGGAGGTCATGCCGGCCGGCTGGAAGATGTGGCTCCGCACGTAGTCGTAATACGACATGCCGGTCACCTTTTCGATCAGGGCGCCGAGCAGGACGAAGCCATAGTTCGAGTAGCGGAACTCCGCTCCCGGCTCATGGGTGAGCCCGCGCGATCCGTAGAGCTTCAGGTAGTCGCCGTGCTCGCGTAGCGTCAGGCGGTTCTTCTCGAAGTCCGGGCCGAAGATGTCGCCGGTGCCTCCGGTGTGCGTGAGCAGATGCCGCACGGTGACCTTCGTGGCGATGTCCTTGTTCGGATAGTCAGGGAGAATTTTGCCGATGGTATCGTCCAGCGAGAGCTTGCCCGCCTCGACGAGTTGCAGCGTCGCGACCGCCGTGAACATCTTGTTCATCGATCCGAGACGGAACCGCGTGTCGAGCGTGTTCGGTGTCTTGGCCTCCCGGTTGGCGAGGCCCCAGGCCTTTTGCAGCACGACCTCGCCGTGCCGGGCGACGAGCACGACGCCGGAGAACTCGTCCTTTTTCGCCTGCTCGTCGGCGCGGGCGGTGAGCGCCGCCAGCGCATCCGCTTCCTTCAGTCGCGGAATCGCGAGGTCCGCGGGAGGGGGAGTGGCTTCCAGCGTGGATTTCAGGATCTTCCGCGGCTCGGCGTCGCCTACTTTCAGCTCCAGGCGGGCCATGGTGTCCGAGCTTTTCTCCTGGAGCAGTACGACGAGGGATAGAGGCTCGCTCTTCTCGATCCGCACCACGGTGAACCCGCCGGTCATCTCGCGAAACCTGAGCCTGTCTTCGACCGGCGGCGTCGGTCCCTGCCGCGGATAGGCCGCGTCGAAGGCGCGCAACTGAGCGGCGTCCGCGGAGTTGAACGCCGCGAGCCACGCAGCGAAAACCTTGCCGGCCGGAGTTTTCGGAGGCTCGGCGCCGACGGCGGCCGCCCGCGCCGGCGGGGCTGCCAGGAAGATGATCGTGAGGAACGCGACCGCGAGGGCGCGGGAAAGCCAGGAATGAGAGTTCATGGGTGACTCCTTTGGGTGGGCATCGAGCTCGATCCGCTGCTTATAACGTAGGCCGGAGGGAAAAGTTCCCTCCCGTCCCCCTTGGACTCCTCCGGCGCACCGGTCTCTTTAGAGGTGTGGATCGCACCTTCGCATGATCCGGAGGTGTCGTTCAAGTCCACAGTCCTCTGAAAGGAGCGGACGATGACTGTGTCCAAGGCCTTGATTCGTTCAGCCGTAGGAGCCGCCTTGATCCTTGCGTTGATCGGTGGCTCACCCCTCTTCGCCGGGGAGGCCATCCACAACGGAGTCGATCTGTGGATGACCGTCGCCGGATTCGCGCGGACGAGCTTCGCGGCCGACCCCATTCCGGCGGGCTTCTTCTGCGAGGGGTCGCAGCCGTTCACCGGCACCGTGAAGTTCAAGGGCGCTCCCCTGACGGTCGAGCCCGCCGGCAGCCTCGGCGCCATCGACACCGTCGTGCGCCGCCTCGACGACGCGAAGTTCGACGCCAAGGGCGAGGCCGACACCCGCATCCAGCTCATGGCCCTCTCGCTGGTGAGCACGAAGCCGATCGAGACGAGCTGCGGGAACTATGACGTCGCGGTCAGCCTGATCGGCAAGCAGCCGGTCACGATGATGAAGATCTTCCAGAGCGACGCCTTCGGAGGCACCTACACGGCGCCGCTGGAGCTCAACGTCAAGGCCGTCTTCACGCCGGTCCACGGTGACAAGAGCGCCCGGCGCGAGGTGGTTCGCCGCATCGACCTGGGGCCCGGTACGCACTCGGTCTGGGCGTATATCAACCTGCCGCGCTACAAGCAGGGCGTCCGGGTCGACACCAACGGCGACGGGCGGCCGGACCTGGTGCTGCCCGCCTCCTCGAACTTCCTGGCGGGCGTCTCCCCGGCCCTGCTGAAGTCGCCTCCCCCGCTCCCCCGCCTGGCCTCCTCCACTTCCAGCAGCCCCTCACCCACGCTGGTCTGCCCGGCGGGCCAGTGCCCCTATCAGTCCTGCCACTGCGCCGCGCTGGACACCAATCCGCAGTGGAACCAGTCGTCCACCGGCTGCGCCGACGACCACCTCCACTGCATCTGGACCTGCGCCCCATCCGGGGCCTCGGGACCGGGCGGCCGAGTCGCCCTCTGCTACGCCGTGGACCAACCGCTCGATCCCTCGCAAATGAACTGATCCTCTCCCGGCGGCGGTCTCCGGACCGCCGCCGGCGCGGCCCCTGGTGAACGACATTCCATTGCCTTGATTCTCTGCCTTGCTGAGGCTACGCGCTTTGCGTATACTTCAGGGGTGGAGTTCATCGAGGCCCCGCTGTTTACTCAATTCCTCAGCGGCTACCTTGAGGACGACCAGTATCGCCGGCTGCAAGTAGCTCTTGCTCTTCATCCTGAGGCTGGTGACGTCATGCCCAGGACGGGTGGTTGCCGCAAGCTGCGCTGGGCGGACCGGAGGCGCGGCAAGGGCAAGCGAGGCGGCCTGAGGGTGATCTACTTCTACCTGGTCAAGGATAGGCAGATCTGGTTGCTCACGCTGTACGACAAGGACGAGGTCACAGACTTGAGCGCGAGAGAAAAGCGCCTTCTCAAAGCCATGATTGACGAAGAGATGGAGCAGCGCTCGCGCATTGGACCGAAAGGAAAACGTTGATGCCCGGAAGAGCTCAGAAAGGCAAGACCGCAATTGGCGCCACGAAAAGCGGCAAGAGAAGCCTCTTCCAGGAGCTTGCGTCAGGCGTGGAGGCGATGCGCGAACACCGCGAGGGACGTCTCACGTTGCGGACCCATGAGATTGCGCCGATCGCTCTTCCGCCCATGGATCCGCAACTCGTGCGAGAGACGCGCGAAGCACTACACATGTCGCGACAGGTATTCGCTTTTAAGCTAGGCGTAAACCCTCGGACACTCGAACGCTGGGAGCAGGGACGCAGCAAGCCCAACGAGCAGGCTGCTGCGCTGATCTGGTTGGTCCGCAAATATCCGGACACTCTGGAGCGTCTCGAGTCTCTTAGTGTTCCCGCCTGACGCGCCCCTGCCGCCGGAGCTCCGGAGGCACCGGGGTAATATCCGCGCATGAGGAAAAACCGCCCCAGCGCGACGGCGCAGCGGGTCGCCATACGCCGCGCGGCCCATCAGATCCTCGACCAGCCGAAAGTCCTGGACGATCCCATCGCCCTCCGCATTATCGGTGCGGAGAGCGCATCAGAGCTGCAGGCGGATCCACAGAGCCTGGAGCGCACGCCGCTCGCGCGCTACCTGCGCGCCTTCATGGCTGTGCGCAGCCGCTTCGCGGAGGACGAGCTAGTGCACGCCGTCGAGCGGGGTGCCCGCCAGTACGTCGTCCTCGGTGCGGGCCTCGACACGTTCGCCTACCGCAATCCGTATCCCGCCCTACGCGTCTTCGAGGTGGACCACCCGGTGACACAGGCCTGGAAGCGGGAGCGGCTCGAAGAAGCGGACATCCCCATTCCCGGCGCTCTCACTTTCGCGCCCGTGAATTTTGAAAACCAGACGCTTTCGGAAGGGCTTCGCCAGTCGGGCTTCCGCTTCGAGGAGCCCGCCTTCTTCTCGTGGCTGGGGGTGACGCCCTACCTCACGCGGGATGCGATCGAGTCCACGCTCCAATTCGTCGCCGCGAGACCGGCGGGCAGCGGGATCGTCTTCGACTACGCGCTCTCGCCGTCATTGCTGAGCCGGTCCGAGCTGTGGGTTTTCGACGCGTTGGCCAAGAGAGTCGCCGCGGCGGGAGAGCCGTTTCAAACCTTCTTCGATCCTCCCGCCTTGACGGCCGATCTCAAGGCCAAGGGCTTCGTTCAAGTCGAAGACCTGGATGGCAACACCCTCAATGAACGGTACTTTCAGGGTCGCACGGACGGCTTGAGGGTCGGCAGCCTCGCGCACATGATGGCGGCTTGGGTGTGAGGCTTGACCGCCTTAGAGGGTGTCTCAAAAAAGGTTGACGACAACGTCTATGGCGCCAGGGATTGAAATCGCCTGGCTACCCTCTGTAGTCCCTACGGGACATGGGAAGAACGAATTGCAGTCCCGGAGGGGACAAGAGTCGTTAGCCAGGCGATTTCAATCCCTGGCGACGCAGGCGTGGCTGGCGCGCCCTTTGAGACACACTCCTAGCAATTCAACGGGCCGCCGGCGCACCGGCGGCCCGGGGATCTCACCCTACCAGCCGCACTTCTGGCCCTGGTTCTGCTGGTCGAGCCAGGTCTTCAGGGGGGCGAAGTAGTCGATGATGGCGGTGGCGTCCATCTGGTCCTGGCCGGTGACGACCTGGAGGGCTTCGGGCCATGGGCGGCTCTGGCCCATCTCCAGCATCTTCGCCAGGCGCGCTCCCGCGACCTTGTTGTCGTAGATCGAGCAGCGGTGGAGCGGACCCTTGTAGCCCGCCGCCTGGCAGAGGCCGCGGTGGAGCTGGAACTGGAGGATGTCCGCCAGGAAGTAGCGCATGTAGGGCGTGTTGCCCGGCACGTGGTACTTCGCGCCCGGATCGAAATCTTTCTCGCTACGGGCCACCGGCGCCCTCACGCCCTGATACTTCTCGCGCAGCTGCCACCAGCCCTTGTTGTAATCCTCGGGCTTGATCTCGCCGGAGAACACTTTCCAACGCCATTGATCGATGATCAGGCCGAAGGGCAGGAAGGCCACCTTTTCGAGCGCCTTTTGCATCAGGAGGCCGAGGTCCTTCGACGGATCGGGAACCTGATCGATCAGGCCGACCTGCTTCAGGTAGTCCGGCGTGACGGAGAGCGCGATGGTGTCGCCCACCGCTTCGTGGAAGCCGTCGTTGGCGCTGTCCTGATAGAGGAAGGGCTGCTTGTCGTAGGCGCGCTGGTAGAAGTTGTGCCCCAGCTCGTGGTGGATGGTGCGGAAGTCCTCGTCGTTGATCTTGATGCACATCTTGATGCGCAGGTCGTCTTTATAGTCGATGCTCCAGGCGCTGGCATGGCAGACGACGTCGCGGTCCTGCGGCTTGGTGAACATCGAGCGCTCCCAGAAGGTCTCTGGAAGCGGCGGGAAGCCGAGGGATTTGAAGAAGCTCTCGCCGTACTTGACCATCCCCTTGGGATCGACTTTCTTTTCCTGGAGCCGCTGGGTGAGGTCGAAACCGGGATCGGTGTTGGGCGGCGCCACGAGCCAGTAGACGTTGTCCCAGGTCTGCGCCCACATGTTGCCCAGGAGGTGGGCCGGAATGGGCTTGTCGAGCGGCACGACGTCGTTGCCGTACTGCTTGTTGAGCTTGGCTCGCACGTAGCAGTGCAGCGAGTCGTAGAGCGGCTTGACCTGGCCCCACAGCCGGTCGAGCTCGGCCGCGAAGGTGTCGGGCGGCATGTCGTACTTGGAGCGCCAGAGGGCGCCGGTGTCCTTGTAGCCAAGCTCGCGGGCGCCCTGGTTGGCGATCTCCACCAGGCGCACATAGTCCTGGCGCATGGGCGGCGCGATCGAGTGCCAGCCGGTCCAGGCCTCGAGCAGCTCCTTGGGATCATGGCTGTTGGTCATCACGTCTTCGAGATCGGGAAGGCTCTTGCACGGCTTGCCCCCCGGCGGACAGTACTTGCCGGCCCCGTACTTGCCGTCGAGCGAGGCGGCGAGGCGCGTCAGCTCGGCCGTCTTGGCGGGATCGCTGGGCGCCGCCAGGGTCAGGCCGCGCTTGAGCAGGTCGATCTCGCGGCGCACGTCGGCCGGCAGCGCGGCGCCGTCGAAACGGGCGGCCTTCTTGGCCAGATCGACGCCGACGTTGAGGAGCGCCTCGTTGCGCTTGGCGGCGAGGATCTCCGTATCGTAGGTGATGAAGGTTTCCTGCACCCACTGGGCCCGCTGGCCCTCGACGTTCAGGTCGAACAGGGCCACCGTGGCGTCGGCGAGGAACTTGCGCGCCTCCTCGACGGTCGGCTTGCCGCCCGAGGCCTTCCTGGTGGATTTCGGGGCATTCTTGGCGGGCGTGGCGGGCGCCGGCTTGGCGGAAGCAGGCGCGGCGAACGGCACGACGAGCCCCGCTACCGCAAAGACCATGGCAGCCGAACGGAACGATGCGAACAGATTCTTCATTGGATGTCTCCGCGGTTTTGAAAGTCAGGTCGCCAGCGCCGCGGCGATCCGTTCCAGCCCCTCGGTCAGGGTGGCCCGGGAGCAGGCGAAGGAGAGGCGAAGATGGGCTTCGGCGCCAAAGGCGGCACCGGGGACGGTGGCCACGCCGGCCTCTTCGAGGAGGAACTCGGCGAGGGCTCCGGAGTCCGCCCGGCCGGGACGAAAGGTGGCCGAGACGTCGGGAAAGGCATAGAAGGCGCCGTGAGGCGGCCGGCAGCGGAAGCCGGGGATGCTGTTGAGCAGCGGCACCAGCATGTCGCGGCGGGCCTTGTACTCGGCCACCATCGTTTCCACCTCGGGCTCGGCGTGGCGCAGCGCCTCCAGGGCGCCCACCATGGCGAAGGAGGTGGCGTTGGAGGTGGCGTGGCTCTGGATGTTCTCCACCGCCTTCACCACCGGCGACGGACCCAGCAGGTAGCCGATGCGCCAGCCGGTCATGGCGTAGGTCTTGGAGAAGGAGCCCACCAGCACGACGGTGTCCGGAAATTCGGTGGCGAGCGCGGCGGCGCTGGCGTGCGGGCCATCGTAACTGAAGCGCTCGTAGGTCTCGTCGGCGATCACCAGGATTCCCCGCCCGGCGGCGAAGGTGACGAGTTGGCGCAGGTCCTCGGCGCCCATCACCCCTCCGGTGGGATTGCAGGGAGAGTTGACGAGGATGGCCCGGGTGCGCTCCGTCACCGCCGCGATCAGCGGTCCGGCGTGGATGCGGAAGCCGTCCTCGCCGCAGGTGGACACCAGGACGGGGGTGGCGCCGCAGAACCGCACCTGCTCCGGAAAGGTCACCCAGTAGGGTGAAGGGAGCACCACTTCCTGGCCGAAATCGTAAACGGCGAGGGCAAGCTCGAAGAGAGCGCCCTTGCCGCCGACGGTGATCACCGAGTCCGCGGCATTCCAGGGAGCGCCATACCGCCGGCGGTAGGAGTCGGCCAGGGCGGCGCGCAGGCTGGGCAGGCCGCTGCCGGGGGTGTAGCGGGTGAAGCCCTCCGCGAGAGCCCGCCGCGCCGCCTCCACCGCCACGGGCGGCGAGTTGAAGTCGGGCTCGCCGGCCCCCAGGTCCACGATGGACACGCCCTTCGCGCGCAGCTCGGCGGCACGCCGCGTCACCCGGAGGGTGGCGGACTCACCGATGGCGGAGGCACGGGCTGAGAGCTTCACGGGCGCGGATCGTATCATCACTCCCTCGGCCTCCTCGCCAAGGCCCCCTTACTGGCACAAGGCGCTAACTTAACGAGTCTCAGAGCTCCCCCCGCCCAAGACCCTCATCACCCCGGCCCTCTTCTCCCGACCTCCCCATTCCCCTCCCCGGGAGAAGAGGGAGAACAGCCTGCAAGGACATAAGGACGAGGGAAAATGCCCCAACCGAGTACCCCTCTCCCGGGGCGGGGGATGGGGTGGTCGGGAGAGGGGCAGGGGTGAGGGTCTTCGGGCGGGGGAAACTCCCAGACTCGTTAACGGCGGCTCTCACCCCCCAGGGCATAAAATCCCCCCATCCACTGTTCCCCGGTTCAGACCGAGAGGGCGAACCCATGTCGAGACGGACCATCCAGCGCTTCGTGATCCTGCCAATCCTCTTCCTTTGCTTGGGGATGGGGGTGGCCCTGCCGCCCGCCGGAGCCCAGATTCCGCGGCAGCAGAAGGCGTCTTTCGTGCTCAACGCGGACCGCACCGCCTACGAGGCCGGCAAGCCGGCCCGGGTCGCCGCCCTGGTGACGATCGAGCATGGCTGGCACGTCAACGCCCACAAGCCCACCTTCGACTATCTGCTTCCCACGGAGCTGACGCTGACGCTGCCCGCCGGCTGGCCGGCCGGGCAGGTGACGTATCCGAAGGCGGCGATGAAGACCTTCTCTTTCGTGAAGGAGCCGCTGGCCGTGTACGACGGGGACTTCGTCGTCCTGGCTCAGCTCCAGGTTCCCGCCGGCACCAAGGCGGGCACCTTTCCGGTGCGGGCCGCGTTGCGCTACCAGGCGTGCAACGACTCCCAATGCCTGCCACCGGTGACGGCCGAGGCGAAGCTCCAGATCACGGTGGGCCCGGGCGGCCAGCCGCAGCACTCGGAGCTGTTCACGGCCCCGGCGGCCGGCGGCTCCGGCGGCACGGGAGGCATCGCGGTCCCCAAGAGCGCCGGGGCGGCCGGGGCCAGCCTCGCGCTCATGCTGTTCCTGGCCCTGCTGGGCGGCCTCGTCCTCAACGTCATGCCCTGCGTGCTGCCGGTGCTGTCGCTCAAGATCTTCGGCCTGGTGCGCAGCGCCGCCCATGGCCGCGCCGAGGTGACGCGCGGCGCGTTGGCGACGGCGGCGGGCATGCTCGCCTCGTTCTGGGCGCTCGCCCTCGCCGCCATCGGCGCGCGGGCGGCCGGGGCGGCGGTGGGCTGGGGCGTGCAGTTCCAGCGGCCGGGCTTTGTCGCCTTCCTGGCCGTCGTGGTCGTGCTCTTCTGCCTCAACCTCTGGGGGCTGTTCGAGATCCACCTGCCCGGAGCCCTGGCCGACCTGGCGGGCTCCGGCCCTCGCGAGGGGCTCGCCGGCCACTTCGCCTCCGGCCTCTTCGCGACGCTGATGGCGACGCCCTGCTCGGCGCCGTTCCTCGGCACGGCGATCAGCTTCGCCCTGGCGCAGACGGGGGTCGTCATCTTCGCCATGTTCACCGCCCTGGGGCTGGGGATGGCCCTGCCCTACCTGCTGGTGGCGGCGGCCCCCGGCATCGCCCGCCTCCTCCCCAAGCCCGGCGCCTGGATGGAGACGGTGCGCGGCGTCATGGGGTTCCTGCTCGCGGCCTCGGCGGTGTGGCTCTTCTACGTGCTGTCGTCGCAGGTGTCGCCGGAGCAGCTGGCGGCGATCCAGATCGGGCTCCTGGCTATCGCCCTGTTCACCTGGATGCAGCACCGGATCTCCCGCAGCAAGGCCGGCCGGGGCCTCGCCATCGCCGGCCTGGTGGCCGCCGTGGCCATCACCCTGGTGGTAGCGGGCACCCGCGGCGAGGCCAACCCGCGGCTCGCCGGCAAGCCCGCGGGGCTCATTCCCTGGGTGGTCTTCGACCGCGCCAAGGCGGAGTCGCTGACGGCGGGCGGCCAGCTCGTGTTCGTGGACGTCACGGCGGACTGGTGCTTCACCTGCAAGGTCAACGAGGGGCTGATCCTCGACACGCCGGAAGTGGCGAAAGCCTTCGCGGAGAACCGCGTGGTGCCGATGCGGGCGGACTGGACCAACCAGAACGCCGAGATCGGGGCCTTCCTCAAGGAGCACGGCCGCTTCGGCATCCCCTTCTATCTCCTCTACCGGCCCGGCCGCGAGCCCCACGTCTTCAGCGAATTGCCCAGCAAGGACGCGCTGGTGGCGACGGTGCGCGAGGCGGCGTCGGGCTCACGGCCTCTCGCTCAGCGGTAACGTTTCCGGCAGGACCGACGGCGACGGCCGCCCCGTGGCCTCCCGCAATCTCTCGGGATCGCCGCCCGACGGCGGCAAGGGCAACCATACGGTGACCATGCCGCCGCCACCCGGCCGGTTGGCCGCCGTGACGCGGCCCCCATGTTGCTCGGTGATGCGCTGCACGATCGAGAGCCCCAGGCCGGTGCCCCCCCGGCGGCGGCTGAAGAAGGGCTCGAAGGCCTGGGACAGATCCTCGCCACGGAAGCCCGGCCCGCCGTCCTCCACGGTGAACTGCACGCCGGCGCCGTCCGCCGCCAGCCCGGCGCGGAAGGTGACCTGGCCACCTGCCGGCGAGTGCTGGATGGCGTTTTCGAGGAGGTTCTGGAAGACCTGGACGATGCGGTGGCGGTCGAGCCGGGGCGCCGGCAGATCCTCGGCGACGTCGAGAACGATCTCGACTCCCGAGCGGGCCGCCAGGGGAGCGCAGGCGATGGCGGCGGCGCCCATCGCCTTGCGCGGTGGGGCCGGGGCAAGGTCCAGGCGCGGCGGCTTGCCGTAGTCCAGGAGCTGCTGCATCAGCTCGTTGAGCCGGCCCACCCGCTCCTTGAGCACGTCGACGTAGCGCCGGTACTCGACGCGCCGCTTGAAGCGGGCCTCGAAGGCGTCGAGCGTCGCCGAGATGCCGAACAGGGGGTTTCGCACCTCATGGGCCACGCCCGCCACCAGGGCCCCCATGGCGGACATGGTCTCGCTGTGGCGCAGCGACTCCTGGAGCCGCACGCGCTCGGTGATGTCGAGGATGACGACGATCCCCCAGCGGTCGCCGTCCGGGCCGACGACGGGGCTGAGGGTGACGTCCCACACCCGGCCGCCCTCCTCCCGGGCCTGGGCGCCGGCCCGCTCGCCGGTGGTGGCCATCCGCGTGAGGAGGTGCCGGACGGACGGCCACGGCTGCCCCGAGCCGAGCGCCTCCAGCAGCCGGTGAATGGCGGCCTCGAAGGTGACGCCGGCGAGAGCCCGGGCCGCCTCGTTCATACGCACGATACGGCCGTCCATCTCCAGCAGCAGGAGAGGAAAATCGAGTGCGTCGAAGGTCAGCCGCCACTCCAGGGCCGAACGGCTGATCAGAGCCTGGAGAGTTTCAGACATTAGGGAAGCCTCATAGCAGACCCGGAAGGCCTCATAGTATAGCGACTGGCGGAGCAAAGAACAGCGCATGAACAAAAACGAAGAGGATACTGGCGCGGAGGACGCGGACGATCCGCCCATGGACCCCGGCGCCCCGGTCGAGCTGCCCATCACCGACGTGCTCGACCTCCACAGCTTCCGGCCCTCGGAGGTGGCGGACGTGGTGCGGGAGTATCTCGAGGCGGCTTGGGAGAAGGGGCTGCGCGAGCTGCGGATCATTCACGGCCGGGGAGTTGGGGTCCAGCGGCAGACGGTGCGGACCCTGCTGAGCCGCGACGGCCGAGTGACGGGCTTCGGCGACGCGCCGGCCGAGGCCGGAGGCTGGGGGGCGACCTGGGTGCGGCTGCGATGACGGAGAGCGCGCGGGCGGCACGGGCCTCGGCCGGCGGCCCTCTGGCGAGGACGCTACGGCGAGGAAGACGCCGCCTCGGCGGGCTCCTCCGGCGTTCCAGCGTGGATTTCGTCTACTCCATGCGCTACCAGCTCGAGCTGCCGGGCCTGCTCCAGGACCCGCGCCGGGGCGAGCAGATCCTCGCCTTCCTGGACTCGACCGGTCTCCTGGGCCGCCGCGCTCTCCACGCGCCGGTGCCGGCCACATTCCTCCAGCTGCGCCGCGTCCATACGGACGACTATCTCGATTCGCTCAACCTGCCGGGCGCCCTCAACCGGATCGCCGGGCTGACCCTGCCGGAGGCTCTCTCGGACCGCGTTCTCGCGGCCCAGCGCTTCATGGTGGGAGGCACGCTCAAGGCCGCCGCCCTGGCGCTCGCCTCCGGGGGGATCGCCGTCAATCTCGGCGGTGGGCTCCACCACGCCTTCGCCGGCAAGGGCGAGCGCTTCTGCGTCTACAACGACGTGGCGACCGCCATCGCCGAGCTGCGCGCCGGGGGTTACACAGGCCGCGTCCTGGTGGTGGACCTCGACGTCCACGACGGCGACGGCACCCGCGCGATCTTCGCCCACGACCCCAGCGTGCACACCTTCTCCATCCACAACCGCACCTCCGCGGAAATCGAAGCCGTCGAGGCCACGGCGATCGAGCTGGGCTTCGGCGTCGAGGACGCCGCCTACCTCGACGCCGTGCGCTCCGCGCTGCCGCCCGTCGCCGCCGCGTTCCAGCCGGCGATGGTCTTCTACCTGGCGGGAACCGATCCGGCGGCGGGCGATCAGATCGGGGACTGGAAGATCTCGGCCTCCGCCCTGTTGGAGCGCGACCGCTTCGTGCTGGATTGCTCCCGGGGGGCCCGCGGAGGGGATCGCCGGCTGCCGCTGGTGATCGCCATGGCCGGCGGCTACGGCCTCAACGCCTGGCGCTACAGCGCCCGCTTCTTCTCCGCCCTGCTCAACCGCGGCCGGGCCCTGGAGCCGCCGTCCACCGAGGAAGCCCTCCTCAACCGCTACCGGCGGCTGGCGCGGGACTTCGAGCCCCACGAGCTGACGGGCGAGCCGCGGGATTCGGACGACTGGGGCCTCACCGAGGACGACATCATGGGCTCGCTGAGCGGCTCTCACCGGCCGCGCCGCTTCCTCGACTACTACTCCGCCCAGGGGCTGGAGCTGGCCCTGGAACGCGCCGGCCTGCTCGACCGGGTGCGGGCGCTGGGTTTCACCAACCCGGTGATGGAGATGGACCTCGACAACCCTACCGGCGACACCGTGAGGATGTACGGTGACGCCCACCGGCGCGAGCTGCTCATCGAGGCCCGGGCGCGGATCGACCGCGGCGCCCTGCCGGGCCTCGCGCTGCTGCGGGTCGAGTGGCTGCTGCTCCAGAACCCGCGGGCCGAGTTCACCGCCGACCGGCCGCGCCTGCCGGGCCAGAGCCATCCGGGGCTGGGGATGTCCCAGGACATCGTCGCCCTGCTGATCCTGGCCTGTGACCGCCTGCAGCTCGACGGCCTCGTCTTCGTGCCGGCCCATTACCACTCCGCCTCGCAGGGCCGGAAGTGGCTGCGCTTTCTCGATGCTCAGGATGAGGGGAAGTTTCAGGCGCTCCAGCAGGCGCTCCACGGCCTCCCTCTCTCGGAGGCGACCCGGGCCATCGCCGAGCAGCGGGTGGTGGACGCCGGTTCTGGCGAGCCTTTCGTCTGGCATCCCATGCCCATGGGCCTGCCGGTGACCGACCGCTTTCGCGCCCTGGTGGACGGCGAGGCGTACACCCAGAGGGTGGCCGAGGAGGCGCGGCGGCAGGCCTTCCGGGTGCTGGGGGCGGCCGGAACGGCTTGAGGGGCATCGGCGCTGACTTGACTTGGCTGGGAGGTACCGCCGCCCAAGACCCTCATCACCCCGGCCCTCTTCTCCCGGCCTCCCCCCCGCCCGCCGGGAGAAGAGGGAGGGCGACACGAGGCTGCCTCGCATGCCTTCCCCCTCTCCCGGGACGGGAGAGGGGGCTAGGGGGTGAGGGTCTTGGGCGGGGGACCTCTAAGACACGTTAAGTTAGAGCCTATGAGGGGCAGGCCTCTACGGCAACGGCTCCAGCCGGGCGAGCTCGAGGGCCGATTCGGCGGCGAGGTGCGCCTTGCCGGCCCACAGGAAGACCGGCAGGATGCTGCGGAACAGGTCCGCCGACTCGTGGTTCCGGTGCTGCGTCCGCCGCAGGCGGGCCTTGCAGGCCATCCAGAACGCGCGCTCCAGGGGATCGTGAGTCCCGCGCTGGAGGTGAGCCTCGGCCGTCCATAAAGCCTCTTCGGCGCCTTGCAGGTCTCCCGTCGTCCCCAGGACGTCGCTGACGAGGGACCAGCAGCGTGACCGGGTGTCATCGAGCAGCCGCTCGCCATACCACTCGCCGTCCAGGGCGTCCGCGAGCACCAGGCAGAGCCTGGCCAGCCGTTCGCCCTCCGCGGGATGGTCCTCTGAGACCTCGAAGCTCCCCTGGTCGAGGAGGAGCCCGCAGAGGGCGAGGCTGCGGAAGCGCCGGCTGTTGCGCGCCAGCAGCTCACGCCGCTCGGGGCTGTACGGCAGCAGCTCCTCCAGCAGACCCGGGGCCGCCGCCGTTTCCTCCTGCGCGGCCTGAAAGCGCGGCCGGAAGGCGGCCAGCACACTGGCCACCACACGAGGGTACCCCGGCTCGGGAGGCCAGACCGGCGGGTTGACCAGACTGGAGGCGGCGGCCAGGGCCGGGACGGGGATCAGGACCGGAGGCAGGGGATCGGCAGCCGGACGGACGAGCTGAAGGTTGGCGTGGCTTTTCGGCATGGTCGTCTCCGCCGTGAATCCTCTCCCCCTTCCTCTCTTGGTACGGCTTCCTTGAATCTAGTACGCAAGAGTCCTCGCCGAAGATGAGTCACGGCCTGTTATCATCCGGCTGACTCCTTATGACCCACACCATCAGCCTGCCGCTCTGGATGGTCGTCCTGCTCGTCCTCCTGGCGGCCTGGGCGGCGCTCGACCGTTTGCTGGTGCCCAGCGCCCGCTGGTACCTGCGACGCCGGGTGCAGCGCGTCATCGACGAGCTGAACACCCGGCTGAAGCTGGAGATCCCCTCCTTCCAGCGCACCCGCCGGCGGGTGCTCATCGACCGCCTGGTGTTCGATCCCAAGGTGGTCGAGGCGGTGGATCTTCAGGCCCGCGAGCAGGGCATTCCCCGGGCGGTGCTGACCGGCAAGGTGGAGCGCTACGCGCGGGAGATCGTGCCGGCCTTCAACGCCTACTTCTACTTCCGCATCGGCTACTGGCTCTCGAAGCGGGTGGCGCGCCTACTTTACAGAGTGCGCCTGGGCTTCTCGGACGAGACAGGGCTCGCCGGCGTGGCGCCCGGGTCGACGGTGGTGTTCCTCATGAACCACCGCAGCAACATGGACTACATCCTGGTGGCCTACCTGGCGGCGGACCGCACGGCCCTCTCCTACGCGGTGGGCGAGTGGGCGCGCGTCTGGCCGCTCCAGACCCTCATCCGCTCGACCGGCGCCTACTTCGTGCGCCGCAGCTCGGGCGATCCCCTCTACCGGCGGGTGCTGGAGCGCTACATCCACATGGCGACCGCGGCCGGCGTTCCCCAGGCCGTCTACCCGGAAGGAGGCCTGTCGCGAGACGGCCGTCTGCGCCCGCCGAAGCTCGGCATCCTCGACTACATGCTGCGCTCCTTCGACCCCCGGCACGGCGACCGCGACCTGGTGTTCATTCCCGTGGGGATCAACTACGACCGCGTGCTGGAGGACCGCACGCTGCTCCTGGACCTCGCGCCGGGAGGGCCGGGAGCGAAGCCGGGAGCCCTGGCTGCCGCCTGGACGACCCTGCGATTCGCCCTGCACAACCTGGCGTTGATGCTGCGCAGCCGCTGGCACCGCTTCGGCTACGCCTGCGTGAGCTTCGGCAGCCCGATCTCCATGCGCCGGTACCTCGGCGAGCAGGGGCTCGACCTGCGCAGCCTCTCGCGGGAGGAGCGCAAGCTTCATCTGGAGCGCCTGGGCTCGGAGCTGATGACCGCGATCGGCGGAGTGATTCCGGCGCTGCCGGTGCCGCTGGTGGCGAGCGTGCTCGTCCGAGCCGGAGAGCCCCTCTCGGAGCTGGAGCTCCAAGCCCGAGCCCTGCGGTTGATCGAGGAGCTCGAGGCCGCCGGCGCCCACGTCTACATCCCCCGCCGGGATCAGGGCTATGCTATCGAGGCCGGGCTGCGGATGCTCTCCCAACGCCACCTGGTGGAGGAGAAGGACGGCCTCTATAGTGCCCGGAAGGAGGAGATGCACGTGCTTCGCTACTACGCCAACTCGCTGGTGCATCTGATGGCGAAGGATGGTGGGACGCCGGCCGCTTAAACTCGCGGCCCGGCGCCACGTATCTACTGAGCCATGAGACGCTCAACTCCCGGCGCCGTCGTGCGCCTGCAAACCTTCTTCCGCGAGTACACGGACGGGCTCAACCCGCGGGACGTGCGGCGCCTGTTCGACCGTGACGCGGCGCGGGCGTACACCGTACTCACCCGCGAGCACAGCCTGGTGGACGAGCCGAAGAAGGGGCTGAAGCGCTTCTTCTTCCGGACCAAGCTCGCCTTTCTCGGCCTCTCCTACAAGCTGACGCCGGCCCGCCGGCTGCTCTTCGCCGGCTCGCTCTTCGCCTTCATCGTCGGCCTGACCGGCAACAACTCCTTCTCCTCCAAGCGGGTCATCATCCAGTTCTCGCCCTTCTGGTTCGCCGTCAGCCTCGCCGCCATGATCTTCCTGCTGGCCCTGGAGCTGGTGGACCGCGTGCGGGTGCGCGACGAGCTGGAGGTCGCCCGCGAGCTGCAGTCCGGACTGATGCCCAACATCCTGCCGGCCGTGCCCGGCTACGGCTTCGCCCACTCCTACCGCACGGCCAACGAGGTCGGCGGCGACTACTACGACATCATGGCCCTTCCCGACGGGCGACTCGCCCTGGTGGTGGGCGATGCCAGCGGCCACGGTATGGCCGCGGGGCTGGTGATGGCCATCGCCAACGCCACCCTGAAGACGGCCCTGGACCTAGATCCCAGCCCGGAGAAGGTGCTCGCCCTGCTCAACCGCACCCTCTGCCGCACCGGCACGAACCGTACCTTCATGAGCGCCTTCTACGCCGTGCTGACGCCCGCGACCGGGGAGATGGAGTACGTTTCCGCCGGCCACCCCTTCCCGCTGCTGCGGCATGCGGACGGCCGCATCGAGGAGCTGGGCAACGGCGGCTTCCCCCTGGGGATGCGCGATCCTCTGCCGCTCGTCACCCGCCACGTCACCCTGGAGCCCGGGGACCTTCTGGTGCTCTACACGGACGGTCTCCCCGAAGCCGTGGACAGCCTGGGCAAGACCGCCTTCGGCTACGAGCGCATCCGCGCCGCCCTGGAGCTGGGCGGCACGCCCCAGGAGGTCCACGACGCCATCCTCCGCGCCTTTGACCGCCACGTCGGCGACGAGCCGATCCGGGACGACCTGACGCTGGAGGTCATCGCTCGGTGGAGGTAGCTCTTACCGCAGCACTGTCCGCAGCCACGTTGGTGGGCCTAAGCGTGCGGCGTCAGCCGTCCGCTTGAGGCCCAGGGTTGTGCGCCGATGGCAGTTGCGGTGTCATAATAGGTGGGTCAATTACACATTGATAGGCCACGACTAATAATTTTCCCGACGTCGCCAACTGTAAAGTAACCGTTTTTGTCCCTGAGCGTTATGCTATCGCGCGCGTTCAAATAGCCTTTCCCTTTGGCGTTCCCCATTGCTCTACCGTTAAGAGCGTAAACCTTCCCCTCTGACTTCAGGACGACGTTGCCGCCAGGAGAATCACAAAACAGAAGACCAGAATCCACTGTGTAGGGCCAATCATTCCCATATTCAGCCTTAGTAATGAGTATCCCGTTTTCGGCACGATGTGTAGTGGCGGGGCGGTCCGGATCTGAGGCAATGGAACGGTCTGCCCCATCGGAGCAGCTTGCCACCACCAGAACGGCTAGAGCTATGACAATTCTCGCAGGCGTCATCTGACGAACTTCCTGTTTCTGGCGCACAACGTTTCGGGCTTCAGCGGGACCGTCAGGCATCCGCTGCAAGCCCCGAGTTAGCCCGCCTCATGCGGACGTTACAAATTCTTGAACCGCTTCGAGGGCTACCGGCTGGCTACCAGTTCGAAAGTATGTGTGTACGATTCCGACGCCACTCCTACTTGGCGACCGTCCTCGCTGAAGTCGACGGCCCACCGTGTCTCTCGATCGCCAGGCAAAGCCTGCTCGCCGACGACCACACCGGTCTCAAGATTGTAGATCTGAACAAAGCTCCTATAATTATACTCGCCATCAAGCGGGTCCTTGTCGCCTCTCGCACTGCAACCAATGGCAAGAAGCTTCACCTTCGGTGAGAGGGCGAAGCCGGACCATTGATAAGCGAGGTTCGTAAACTCTGCCTTCGCGATGATCTCGCGCCTACGGGTATCGAACAGACAGACCCCATAGTTCGTTAGGTAGAGAAGGTAGGTCCCGTCATCGAGCAATTTGAACGCTCGGATGTTATCAACCCAGCTTCCACCGAACCCGAAGGATTTCACCACTTTAAACTTCGCGCCCCTGGTGGAGAACATGAATGTGCCCGTCTCATCGACTAGAGAGACCCCGGAGACGTCAACGCCACCAATGACCGCGCCAAACCCTTGGTGCGTGATCCAGAAGCAGTTACCGGCATAGACGCATGTAAATGTATAGCCGAGCGAGCCTACGCCATCAATCATGAAGCCAACCGTGGCGCCGCCTGCGTCGAGGATCGGATGCTTCGATGCGTAGCGGCCATTGTTGACGGCAGGCAACCGCAGGCGCCCCACCGCACGCGGGTTGTGCGAGAACGACGTATCGATCCAGTCCTCGTCACGTGGACGCTGCGCCGGGCGAAAGGAAGACTGACTGTCGCGAAATTGAATTTTTATATCTGACATGTTGGCTCTAATTGGTTGGTGCGGCAGTAACGTTGATGGCCCTAACCGGCGGTGCCGCGCGACAGCGCGGTATCCGTCCGCTCGACTGTCTTAGGTTGGCCGCCTGTTCATCAAACCGGGGCCTCCTCTCGCTCGAACTCAGGGGCTTCTCCAAGAGTCCGTGTGTAGTTGGCAAAGAATCTCATCTTTCCGTCTTCGTCAAAGGCCCCGATGGTCTCTATATCGATGTTAAAACATAATATGCCGATCAATCCGTACCGCTCATCATATAGCGGAGTGGTCGAGGCCTTTACTCTCTTGCCTTGCCTGAACTGCTTTAGGTACGAAACCTTGCTCCCGCTTTCCATCGCTTCTATCAGATGCTTACCTTGGTGCTTTACGTATTGAACCACGAACCTAGTCGAGGGGTCGTAGAGCCTTCTGCCCGAGACCTCCTGCGAATTCTTCACAGCGATGATCGAGCGTAGTGGGTTTCTGACGTCGTGAAGTAGTATTTCAAAGTTGACGCCTGCGAGGGTATCGCCTAGATCATTTATTATTCGTTCAACGTTACGAAATAGCCTGCGAGTCTCCTGGGAATACTTGGCTTGAAAATCTTCGAGAGAGTATTTATCAATTAATTGTTCATATAGCCTTGCGGCTTCTGTTGGGAGGACGTCTCCAAGATGGCGCCGATTGTCCTCGCGGAGGTAGACAAGGTCCATGGCGGCCAAGCGATCGTAGATGTCCTTCTGGAGGAAGTAGCGGAGGGCATGGACGTAGGTGTCCGAGTTGAGACTTGGTAAGTTGGTCCGTGGTGCTATATCCACAGGGTAGAACCCCTTGTACTCGAATAGGCGTCGCCCCTCGATCTTCGTCTGATGCGTCCCCGAAGAAGTGGGCCTGGGGCCAAGCCGCGGAGGCCACAATGTGATCTCGCGCCCCTCTCTAAAGGCAAAATAGACCAGGAGTGTTAGCGTGATAATCAGCACGACTAAGAGAGCCAACAGGGAAATGGCTACCGGGGGTCTCGAAAGAAGTTGGGTTAACGCTTCAGTCAACTGCCTGTTCTCCGTTTCATCAAAGCCTTGTTTCCGGTGCTCTCATGTTCCTGTCGGCCAAAGGTTCGCTGCTAACCGGCGGCGTCAGCCGTCCCGGTTGAGCAGCCGGGTTAGGCGCTACTCCGCCGATGGGAGAACCTCTCTGGCCTCAAGATCCTCAGCCTTCCAAGTCGATACCTCTAAATACGCCCTCTCTACAAGGACAGCTACCGTCTCGTGGTTGATCGGTCCGAAATCAACCCTCCCAGCAGAGAAGTGCCGCCAATGCCGAACAAGCCGACGTCCCTCAGGCAAATCACGCCATGCATTTGCTTCGACCTCTATGCCTGTCGGCCGGACTCCTCCCAGAACAAGCCCATTCAGATTTCGACTAACATGTTGCCCATTCCCCCAAGTAAACGTAATTACAGGAGTGTCCCAGCGCCAACGCTCCTCACTTACAAATGTTCCTCCATGCAAGGCCATGAAAGCATCGTGTACGATGTCTAGGACACTGTCGAAAGCCTGAAAGACCCGTTGGCCCTCCTGCGGGGGACGTTCTCTATCGCGAGGTGTATCGCTTGGCACGGCAGCACCTCAAATCGAAGAATCGTAAGCTTGATTGGTGAAGGACCAAACCCCGAAAAGCCAAACCGGCTGATTGGTCGACAGTTCTATCCCACCTCCAGGATATCCGAAAGCCGGTGCCACGCGCCGCGGTCCTGTCGTAAGCGATGGTATAGCGGCCTCAGGAATAGGTCCTACACGATAGATTGGAATGAAGGGCGAGGGGAGAGCTAAGTCTCTTTGTGCTGTCAGGGGATCAAGATAGCGCGTAGGCGTATACCACGTCTCATAACCGCTCGCAAGATTTGTCGAGAGCACTTTCCGCTCTACGACCAGTTGGTTGCGCTCCTGTACGTCGCAAATGTACCTGTAGTAGACTGTCGCCATCTAGATCCTCTCCCTTTTCCATTCTAGCCCCAAAGGCTCTTGTCAAAACGCGCCTAATCTTTGAAGTCACCGACTAATCACCGGAGCCCGCAGCCAGCCATCACGACAGCTTTTGGGGCTTGACGACATCATAGCGAGAGGCGACTATTCTCTCCATCTCCTTCTTTTAGTGCAACTTAGGCGAAGGTTACCACTGAACTGTATTCACGTCAATGCCATGCGGAGTGTCGTATAAGCAAGTGGGCGGATGAAGCTTCGAGCCTATGCTTGAACGAAACGCTCCGCGGTGCCCCCCTCCCGGTTGTGCCTACGGATGTGGCAGTAGCACAGCGGTCCGCGCGGCACGCCAATCTCCTGCCGTCGATCATTCTTTTCGGATTGGAATCGTCTTCCCGATTCGGAGACGCCCCGCGGGGTTCCCCACGGGGCGTCTCTACAGTGGGTCGGACCTGAGAGGTTGTGAAAAAATTCCGGATAGGCGGTTCCTCTCGACTCGTGTTCATGAGACACTTCGTTCATGAGCGAGACACTATTCCCTATTCCCGAGCCAGAAGCGAAGCTTGAGCCCGCCGCAGTGCAGGGGGCCCCGCGTTTGGTTTTCGCCAACCGAACCCAGGTGGAGTTGCGCAGTGTGGATCTGGAGAGCCTCCTGCCCCCGGATCACCCGGCGCGTGCGGTGTGGGAGTTCGTCGAGTCGTTGGATCTGAGTCCCCTCTCTCCTCTACGCGCAGGTGCAGTCGGTCGAGGGGGCTGCGGGTCGACCGGCCATTGACCCGGGCTCTTCATGGCATTGTGGTTGTACGCCACTCTTGAGGGAGTGGGAAGCGCGCGAGCCCTGGAGCGCCTGACCCGTCAGCACGATGCGTATCGGTGGATCTTGGGAGGTGTGTCGGTCAACCACCACTCGCTGTCGGACTTTCGAGTGCAGCATGGGGAGTTCCTCGATGGAGTGCTGACGCAGAGTGTGGCGGTGTTGATGGAGAGAGGACTGGTGACGCTGAAGCGAGTCTCCCAGGATGGTATCCGGGTTCGTGCCAATGCCGGTGCATCGTCGTTTCGGCGCCAACCGAGTTTGGAGCGTTGCCTGCACGAGGCTCAAGAGCAGGTGGAGCGTCTGCGCCAAGAGCTCAAGCAAGACCCCGAGGCGACGAGTCGCCGTCAGTCTTCAGCCCAGCAGCATGCGGTGGAGGATCGGCGGCGGCGCGTCCAGGAGGCACTGGCGCAGATGCCGAAAGTTGCGGCGAAAAAGCCGGCGGCCGAAAAAGATAAGGCGCGGGTGTCAACGACAGATGCTGAGGCGCGGGTGATGAAGATGGGCGCTGGTGGGTTTCGGCCAGCGTACAACGGTCAGTTTGCGGTCGACACGGAAACGCAGATCGTGGTGGGCGTGGCGGTCAGCAACAGCGGTAGTGATCAGGGTCAATTGGTGCCGATGATCGAGCAACTCCAGCAGCGCTATGAGGTGATCCCGGCGCAGAGCTTGGTGGATGGTGGCTTTGCCGGTCTGCAAGATATCCAGAAGGCCAGCGAGTTGGGCACTGAGGTGTTTGCACCTGTAGCCAAGCCGAAGAACAAAGAGCGCGATGCCCATGTTCCCCTCGCGACCGACTCTCCTGTGATCGCACAATGGCGCCAGCGCATGGGCACGCCGGAGGCCAAGGAGATCTACAAGCAGCGGGCCGCCACGGTGGAATGCGTCAATGCACAGGCGCGCAATCGGGGTCTCCAGCGCCTCTTGGTCCGGGGCCAGCGCAAGGCTCGGGTGGTGCTACTCTGGTTCGCCATCGCCCACAATCTGATGCGCAGTCTCTCGCTGGGCGCCGGGCTCGCGGTGCCGGCCTAAAGGACGGGCTTAGAGGCAGAAACAGGGCGGTGGTTGCTCTCGCCCAGCCTTATTACGGCCATTCCAGACGCCGCGAGAAGCCTCGGATTCCCAGCCAGCCTCTCCAACCTACGCGCAACTCAAGCTCGCTGACGCGCGCTGCTGCCACCGACCTCCCCCGTTCAACCCGAAATCCGCGATTTCTTCACAAGCTCTGAGTCGAACCTTGTAGGTCAACACCCGTAGACAAAGGTAGGGACAAATGCCAGAGGGCGCTACGCTACGGGCGTCAACCTTCCAGCCTCGTCGGCCTCTCGACCCCAATGTAGAGACGCCCGGCGGGTAGCGCCAGCTACCCCGTGGGGCGTCTCAGAATGCGGCGATGTCGCTGGCGATCTCCCAAACGCCGCGCGGCGCATAGGGTTTCTCTCTTACCGCAGCACCGTCCGCAACCAGCGCCTGAGGCTGAAGCGGCGGCCGACGCCGGGGGAGGTCTCGACGTCCCGTGGCACGCCGAGCTCCTGGAGAATGGCTTTGGTGTGCTCGCCGAGCTGGGGGATGGGGCCGCCGGGCCGGGGGCGCTCGCCGTCGAAGCGCGCCGGGAAGGCGAGGCGGGGCAGCGAGTCCGCTCCCTTGGAGAGAACGCCCCGCTCCACCGCCTGCGGATGGGCGCGGGCCTCGGCGGCGGAGAGGATGGGCTCGGCGGGGATGTCCTCCCGTCCCACGATCTCCATCCATTGCGCCAGGGTGCGGCTGCGCACCAGATCCTTCACCCGCCGGCGCACCCGCGGCGAGGCGCTGTACTGCCGCCGCGCGAGGTCTCCGCGATCCACGGCGTGGCAGAGGCGCTGCCAGAAGTGGGGCTCCAGGGCTCCGAGAGCGAGCCGCCGGCCGTCCGCCGTCTCATAGATGTCGTAGCAGGGAAGGGCGCCGGTCAGGGGGAGCGGCTCCCCCACGCCCTTCGCTCCTCCCGCCTCGGCGGCCCAGCCCACGAGGTTGGCGTGCAGGCCGGCGTCGTAGAGCGAGGCATCGATCCACCGCCCTTGCCGGGTCCGCTGCCGCTCCACCAGGGCCGCGAGAATGGCGGTCACGGCGCTCCAGCCGCCGAGGAGGTCCGCCACCGGCACCGCCGGCATCCCCCCGGTGGCCGCCGTGGAAGCCAGCGTTCCCGCCGCCGCCTGATAGGTGAGGTCGTGCCCAGCCCGGGCCTTGTAGGGACCCGTCTGCCCCCAGCCGGTCAGCGAGCAGATCACCAGGCCGGGGAATCGCCGCCGCAGCTCCTCGGGCGGGAAGCCGAGCCTCGCCAGCGTACCGGGACGGAAGCTCTCCAGCAGCACGTCCGCCCGGGCCAGCAGGCGCTCCAGCACCTCGCGCCCGCCGGGGTCCTTCAAATCCAGGGCCACGCTCTCGATCCCCGCCAGCAGGATCCCCCCGAGCGCGCCCACTCCCTCCCGCACCGGCGGCGACAACCGTACCGGATCGCCCATCACCGGCTCCTCCACCTTCACCACCCGCGCCCCCAGGTCCGCCAGAAGGCGGCCGGCAAGTGGCCCGGGAAGGTGGCGGGAAAGATCGACGACGAGGGTGCCGGAGAGCGGGGAGGGAATCGCCCCTACTCCCGCTCCAGCACCATCGCAAACCCCACCCCGCCGGCCGCGCACACCGTCATCAGGCCGAGGTTCTGGCCGCGGCGGCGCAGCTCGTAGAGGAGCTGGGTGGCGACGCGGGCGCCGGTGGCGCCGAAGGGATGGCCGATGGCGATCGAGCCGCCGGTGACGTTGAAGCGCTCGAAGTCGATGACGCCCAGGGGCTCAGGCCGGCCCAGCTCGCGCTCGGCGAACTTCTTCGAGGCGAAGGCCTTCATGTTGGAGAGGATCTGCGCCGCGAACGCCTCGTGCATCTCGACCAGATCCATGTCCGCGAGCTTCAGGCCCGCCGCGTCCAGCGCGGCCGGCGCGGCGTAGGCCGGCCCCTGAAGGAGCTGGTCGCCCGGGTTGAGAGCGGTGAAGGCATAGGAGCGGATGTAGCCGAGCGGCGTGTAGCCCAGGGCTTTGGCCTTCTCCTCGCTCATCAGGAGGACGGCCGAGCCGCCGTCGGTGAGCGGGCTGGAGTTGCCGGCCGTGAGGCTGCCGTAGCGCTTGTCGAACACCGGCTTCAGCTTGGCGAGCGCCTCCTGCGTGGAGTCGGCGCGGATGCCGTTGTCGCGGGTCACCGCCTTGTCGTACCTGGGCGGCGGGAAGGCCGGGGCGATCTGCGCCGTCAGCCGGCCGTCTTCGGTGGCCGCGGCGGCCCGCTGGTGGGAGAGGAAGGCGATCTCGTCCTGGGCGTAGCGCGAGATGTCGTTCTCCTTCGCCATCTTCTCCGCCGACTCGCCCATCGACTGGCCGGTCGTGTACTCGGCGATGGCCGGCGCCACCGGCGCCAGATCCGCCGGGCGGAGCTTCGAGAGGATGCCGAGCTTCTGGGGTAGCGTCTTGGCGCGGGACAGCTCCATGAACGTCTTCGCCGCCTTGCGCGAGAACTGGATGGGAACGTTGGACAGCGACTCGGCGCCGCCGGCCAGCACCACCTCGGCCTCGCCGGTGAGGATGGCCTCGGCGCCGAAGGTCATCGCCCGCGTCGAGGAGGCGCAGGCGAGGTTCACCGTCACCCCGGGGATGCTCCAGGGAAGCGAGGTGCGAAAGACGACCTCGCGGCCCAGGTTGGGAGCATGGAGGGCCGGCACCACGACGCCGAAGACGGAGAGGTCGATCCGGTTGCCGTCGATGGCAGTGCGGGCGATCAGCTCGGCGGCGGCGATGCTCGCGAGGTCGATCACGTCCATGCCCTGGAAATCGGTGCCGGATTTGACGAACGGCGTGCGGCAGCCGTCGACGATGGCGATCCGGCCGTGAGGCCCTTTGAGCTCGCGGCGGCCGGCGACCTCGGTCTTGGCAGGCTTTCCGGACTCGCGGGTCCAGACGGTATCGGCACGCTCGGTGATCTCCTCCCGGGCCGACGCGGTGTTCGGCGGCCGAAGCGGAGCGGGCGGCGGGGGTTCCAGGGTGGCGTTCTCGGGCATCGTACTCTCCTCTCGCGCCCTATATACCATGTTTATGCCGCTATGCGGCAAGAGCCCTCACCCCTGCCCGAAAGCGCGCCCCCGAAAATGTAGAGACGCCCAGCGGGTAGCGCCAGCTACCCCGTGGGGCGTCTCCCGGATCGGCGACGACGGTCCAACCCGCGAACCACCCGGATCTCTCCCTCGGGCTTTAATCGCCGGAGCCCCTTCAATCTTTCGGACCCCGTCGCCGCGCCAGCCCCGCCCGGGCATAAATGCCGGGGCTATTGAACGGCGCCCCCTGAAGGGGACTTGAAGCCGGATTCATCCGGTGTCGTAAACTAACCCCGGCATTTATGCCCGGGCGGAGGTCCGGTCGCCCACACCGCGATGTCTCGGGGAGACGTGCCCGCGGGGGTATCCAGAGGATCCAGCGATGTCGCCGCCCTCGGAGACGCCCCACGGGGTAGCTGGCGCTACCCTGCGGGCGTCTCTACGATGGGTGGACTTCTCCGAGGCGTCAAAGTTACCCTCCCGGAACCCGCCCCACCCGCACCCCCAAGTCCCGCCAATACCCCCCCTCCCCCTCCCTCAGCTCACCGCCCGCCACCAGCAGCGTCCGCAATCGCCCGAAGGGAAGACCCCGCTTCTTCTTCACCTCCGCCCACCTCCGCAGCACGGCGATCTCCTCCGCCGTGCCGTGGAACACCGTCGGCCGCACCCATGCCGCGGTGGCGACCCGCAACTCCGGCGCCGGTTCCAGCGCCACGGCGGCTCCCGTCACCGTGGCCCAGGACAGCATCGCCCGCTCCTCCGGCGTCTCCAGGGCTCCGCCGAGAACCACGATCTCCCGTTCAGCCGCTCGCCGGGGTGGAGCGATCTCCGCCTGGACCCGCTCCGCCATCGCCATGAGCTCTCCCGCACTCAGCTCGACCCTGGAGCTCTCGATCAGCACCACGGCCCCACCCGTGCCGGGCCGGGGTGATGAGGGTCCTGGGAGGGGGACCTCGGGCTCCGGGACAGATCCCCCGCTCCTAGGCATGGAAACCAGTCCCGCACCCAGGATCCCAAGATCGTGGGCGATCGATTCAGGGCTGGGTCGATACGGGAACTCCACGCGGGAGCCCGGGGGGCGGTCCGCGAGATGGCTCGCCCAGGCGGCGGCCCGGTGGGCGAGATCGCCCCAGGAGACCCAGCGCCAGTCCAGGCCTTCGCTGCGGAAAAGCCAGGGCTCCTCGGCGGCACGCGAGGCGTGGTGGAGCAGAGCGGACCAGGGGCTTGGGAATGCGGGCACGGTTGGCGCCCAGCGGATCAGAGGTGTCCGGCGACTTTCTTCATCACGTCGGCGATCTTCTTCTCGATCACCGGCTTCATCAGGTTGGCGGGGGGCTTGAGCTGAGCCTTGCCGACCAGCAGCCCGTTCTCCAGGACGATGGTGGCCTTGGCCCCCGGACCGGAGAGATGCATGACGTCCTCTTCCCAGTGCCACTTCAGCATGCCGCCGGGAAAGGCCTCCTTGAGCGCGGAGTCGAGCGCCGGCCGGATCTCTCCCATGGACGACTTGGTGGTCTTCACCTCGATGGTCAGGTCACTCATGGCGCGGAAAGGTACCACACCGTCACAGGCCCGGGAGTTTTTCTCTCCCCGGCGCGTGTTGTCATGTCCGGTGAACTCAAGTGAGCTAAGCTAGCCGCAGACGTTATGAGGGGACGGCCATGAACTACCGACGCATCCTATCCTCCACCCTGGTCCTCCTTCTGGTCTTCTACACCGCGGCTCCGGTCCTGGCCCAAGCCCCCCGGCCGGTGGCTCCCCAGACGATTCCCGGTATCGCCGATCCCAAGCTCTTCGACGAGAGCCTGAAGGCGGCGGTCGAGGCGGTCAAGCAGTATGGCACCCGGGATACCGCGGCCGACGTAGCCCGGGTCAACCGCATCGCCTATGAGCTCGCCCAGCAATCCGAATTCGTGAAGTATCCCTTCGTCTTCGGCATCGTCAAGATGACGGAGCCGAACGCCTTCGCCCTGCCGGCCGGCCAGATCTTCATCACCACCGGCATGCTGGACCTGGGGCTCGACGACGACATGCTAGCCAACGTCCTCGGCCACGAGATCGGCCACGTCATCAACGAGCACTCGATCAAGATGCAGCGCAAGGCGACGCTGATGAGTATCCTCGGCAACCTGCTGGTGGCCGGCGTCCTCATCGGCGAGTCGCAGCGGCGGCAATCGACCCCCAACACCCCCTACGATCCCCGCGTCGGCTATGGCTACGACAACGGCGGTAACCTGGTGCAGGGAGCGGCGGCGGCGAGCCTCGTGGTGAGCGAGCTGTTGCTGCGCAGCTACAGCCGGGATCAAGAGGACGAGGCGGACAAGGAAGGCCAGCGCCTCGCGGCCGCCGCGGGCTACAACCCGGACGGCGCCCGCCGCCTGTGGGTGCTGATGAACGACCGGCTGCCGCAGATCAAAGAGTTCGGCTACATGCAGACCCACCCCTTCGGCGACGAGCGGGTGCGCTCCGCCGAGGCGCGCAAGGGCACCTGGTCGATCGATCCGCGCAAGCCCTCGGCGGACGAGTTCCGCAAGCGCACGCAGGGCATCTTGAACACCTATGTCGCGCGCAAGAAGCCGGCCGAGCCGGAGGTCGCCTTCCTCAAGCGGGCCATGCTGGCCACCTGGCCCACGGGCCAGCTCGCGGACGGCCTGCGCCTGGAGAAGCTGCACAAGCGGAGGGACGACGAGCTCACCCGTCCCCTCCTCTCCCGCGACTACGGCGCGGTGGTGAAGCTCTACAAGACCGAGCTGGCGGACCTGAAGACGCTCGATGCGAAGGGCACCCTGGTGCCGGTGGTGGAAGGCGAGATCGCCGACCTCGAGACCAAGCGCAAAGAGCTGTATCCGCGCGCCCTGGAGACGCTGGGAGGCGGGGTCTACGAGACCTCCTTCCTGGTGGCGTTCCTGAGCAACTTCCCGGACTCGCCGAAAGTGCCCGAGGTGGCCCTGGCCCTGGGCGACGCGGACAGCCGCCTGGGCAACCGCACCGAGGCCGTGACCCAGTATCTGAAGTCGTGGGAAGCGGCGCCGGACAGCGTCGAGGGCAAGCGCGCCCGCGCCGGCCTGCGCAACCTCGCGCCGACCCTCCAGGAGCTGGCCGCTCTGCAGCAGATGGCCGAGCAGGACAAGGACCCCGACCTCAAGCACGTGGCCGGCGACCGTCTGGCCGCCATCGCCAAGAGCTACGACGACCTGACCAACGGCTCGGAGTATCTGCGCCGTTATCCGGACGGACCCTACGTGGTGCCGGTGATCGAGCGCCTGAACGTCCTCGCCGAAAACCTCTACGGCGAGGTGGTGCTCTACCAGAGCATGGGCGACTCCGTGAAAGCGATGGAAAGGATCAACAAGATCCTAACCAACGCCCCCCTCTCCCCCGCCGCCGGCAAGCTGCGGGATAGGGCGGTGCTCACGGCTTCGAAGACGTAGGCGAGGGCGAGCCCGCGAGAGCCTGCCAAGGAGCGGCGCGGTCCGGCAGCCCCCAGGCGGTATAGAGATTGATGATGCGCGCCAGGGCCGCGGGGGCGTACTGGGCGCCCTCGCCGGTGTCCGCTTTGAGAGCCCGATAGCTGCCGAGCAGCAACGGCTCGGCCTCCGCGAACCTGCCTTCGGCTGCAAGAGAGCTCCCGAGGACACTTTCCGTATCTGGAATCCGCCAGGGAGGGCTCGACTTTGCCTCCCGGAGAATCGCGAGCGCTTCCCGCGCCAGCGGCTCAGCCTCCTTCCCCTTTCCCTGTTCTCCCAGCGCCGCGGCGAGATGCCTCAAAAACACGGCCCGCCTTTTCGGTGCGGTGTGCTCCGAGTCGATCGCCAGCGCCTCCCGAGCGAAGGGCTCCGCCTCCGCCGGCCGCCCCTCGGCCAAGAGGACGAAGGCAAGATTGCTGAGGCTTACAGCTACGCTGGGGTGATGATTGCCATACAGCTTGCGACGCATCGCCAGAACCTCGCGGTAGAGGACTTCTGCTTCGACGCGCTCCTTCTTAGCGTCCAAAAGCGAGGCCAGATTGTTGAGGCTGGTAGCAAGGTCGGGATGGGGTTCGGACCCCAGGAGCTTTCGGCGCATCGCCAGGCCCTGTCTCAAATACGGCTCTGCATGGCCGAGGTCACCTCTCTTGTAGAGGACCTTCCCGAGGTTGTCATAGGCTCGCGCCACCTCCTCACCGGCCCCTGAGATCTGTTGCTTGAGTCGCAAGGTTTCGCGGAAGAGCGCCTCGGCGGCCTCATGTTCCCCGCGCTCCTCCAAAATTCCTCCCAAATTGTTCAGCCCCGCCGCATACTCGGAAGTCGCCGTGGCCCCATGCCGCCGATAGGTCTCCAGAGCCCTCCGCAAGAGCGGCTCGGCCTCGTCCTGTCTCTTCGCGTCTTCATGGAGCGCCAGAGCCAAATTGATCTCCGCCGCAGCCACCTCCAAGTTGTCGTTCCCCAGGGTCCGCTGGCGAAGGCGCAGCGACTCCTCCAGCAGCGGCATGGCTTGGTCGTACAGGCCCAGCCGCCGGTAGACTCTCCCCATGGTCTCCGTCAGGGCGGCCCGCGTTTCCGGCGCCGTCCGAAGCTCCCCCGTGATCTGTCGCCGGCCGCGGTCCAGGACCTCCCGGGCGGTAATCGTCTCCCCGCGAGACCGACTCGGGTCCGCCTTGGTGAACAACTCCTCCAGGAACCCGGACACCGCCTCCGCCCGGTCCCGCTCTCGCTCGGCCTTCCTCAGCAGCAGGGTCACCGTGACGCTGAAGCCCAGGATCAGCAGCAGCACGGCCGCCGCCGCCGCGACTCCCGCCTTATGACGGCGGACGAACTTGTCCACCCGGTAGCCCGCCGTGTCCTTGCGGGCCAGCACCGGCAGACCGTCGAGATAGCGCTGGATGTCCGCCGCAAGCTGCTCCGCCGAGGCATACCGCCGCTCCGGCCTCAAGTCCATGGCTCGCAGCACAATGGTATCCAGGTCTCCCGTCAGGCGGCGGGCGTCCTCACGCCGCTCCACGGCCTGGCTCGGCCGAATCGTCTCCCCCTGAGTGATGGCCCGCTCCAGCGCTTGCCGGTCGTCCGCAGCGGCGGAATACGGCGAGCGGCCGGTGAGCAGGACGTGGAGGAGCACGCCCAGCGCATAGACGTCGCTCGCCGTGGTGATGGGCTGGCAACCCACCTGCTCCGGACTCGCGAATTTGAGCGTCATGGGCCGCAGCCCCAGCTCCGAGAGCCCGGGATCGGTCCCCCCGGGATCGAGCAGCTTGGCGATGCCGAAATCCAGCAGTTTGGGAACGCCCTCCGAGGTGACCAGGACGTTGGCCGGCTTCAGATCCCGGTGGACCACCAGATTCTGATGGGCGAAGTGGACGGCCGCGCACACCTCCCGGAACAGGGCCAGACGCTCGCCAAGAGGCAGTGCACCCGCGACCTCGTCGATGGGGCGCCCCTCGACGTACTCCATGACGAAGTAGGGGCGGCCGTCCTCCGCCGTGCCGCCGTCGAGCAGCTTGGCGATATTGGGATGATCGAGATGAGCGAGGATCTGGCGCTCAGCCCGGAACCGGAGGACGATCTCCGCCGCCGAACCCGTCCCCACGAGCTTGAGGGCCACCCGCTGATCGAACTCCTCGTCCGCCCGCACGGCGAGATAGACGGCCCCCATACCCCCCCGGCCGATCTCCCGCACCACGCGATAGGGACCAACGCGCTGGCCCTCTTCAAGTCCCGGCCCATCGGTGAAACGCCCGAAAAGCGGCTCCTCGATGAAGCCCGCGCTCCCCTCCTCGAATGCGAGAAGCGACTCCACCTCCGCCTGCAGCTCCGGGTCCTCCCCGCAAGCCGCCGCCACGAACGCCGATCTCTCCGACGGCCCCTTCTCCAGCGCGCCGTCCAGGACTGACTTGACCAACCCCCAGCGCTCGGGCGTCACCATGCTCCTTCCATGTCAGAGATCAAGGTGTCTGAAAAAAAGGCTCTCCCAATTGAATGTGGAGACGCCCGGCCGGAATCGCTACTTTCAGACACCCGCCAAAAGACGCGAGAAACGCCGGGCGTTCGGGTCGCGATCTTCTAGGCGACAGCAGCGCTACTTTCGGCTCAGCTCGCGCAGCAGCCACAGCTTGGCCGCCTTCCAGTCCCGCTTGCAGGTGGTGACTGAGATGCCGAGCAGCTCGGCGATCTCCTCGTGCTCGAAGCCATAGAAGAACTTGAGCTCGACGATCCGGTGCTGCCGAGGATCGAGCTCGCCCAGCCGCTCCAACGCATCGCCGAGGTCGAGGAGGTCCACGGCCTGCTCCTGCCCCACCTCGAACGCCTCCTCCAGTGGAACCTTGACCACGTCCTTGCCGCGCTTGGCCGTGCCGCGAGCCTTGGCGTAGTCGAGCAGCACCCGCCGCATGATCCGGGACGCCACTGCAAAGAACTGGTCCCGGTTCTGCCAGTCGACCGACCGCTGCTCCATGAGCTTCAGGTAGACCTCGTTGACCAGGGCCGTAGGCGCAAGCGTATGGCCCTCCCGCTCGCCCCGTAGGTGCCGACGGGCCAGCCGCCGCAGATCCTCGAAGATCAGAGGCACAAGCCGCTCCAGGGCCGCGGCATCGCCGCGGCTCCAGGAGTGGAGCAGCTCCGTGACCTCAGGGTCGGTGGGGGGCATGGGTGGGAAGGATTGTAGCAGAGAGGCGGATTGGGGGATGGAGAGCGGGGATGGTCCTTGGGGCTAGGGAAAGTCGCGTCTCTCCCATAGAAGCCATCGGGACATGTCTGGCCTGCGGTTCCAACCTCAGGCGAGGAATGAGGAATAGCCGAAGAGCCTAAACTAAGCAGGACGCTTCTAGCGAAGCAATTCGCCCCTCCGGGTACTTGGAGACCAGATATGAGAGATGGTTGTAGAGTTCTGGTTGTCGGTGATCGAGCAGCATACCAATATCGTGTCCTCGTTGTGGCAAGCAGCAGCGAATCATACCAATACGCTGTGTACCGAGTTTCCAGTGACCGCGAGGGATACGACTTCACGGTCAGGGTGGTGGGTCCTCGCGATGCCTACGATTACAAGGTTTTGTTCAAGAATTGACGTGGGGCGGCCCGTTCACCTCGGAGGAGAGACTTCTATACGCGTCCTAGTTACAAGTGTTTCTTTTGCGGGTAGCGAGGAGAATCCCTCTGGCGCAAGAGTTGTCGAAGAGCGAGGGTGATTCCCTCGGAAAACGTGCTGTCAAAGCCATCACCGGGGCAGTTCTCACGCGAGACCCTTCCGGCATCGTAGTTGGACTCGCTACGGCCTCTCTCGTTGACAAGCTGTGGCCGAAGAGATGAGATAATGTAGCACTAGCTTCTCGTCAAGCCTGGTCCCGGGAGATCTCGAAGATGAAAAGGGCTCACAGCTATACTTCTGTTCCTGCTCCCTATCGTTGGCGTTTGATTGTCCAGAACCTCATAAGCGTTGCCTTTCTCGGAGTGGCTTCACTCCCTGGAGCCGAACCGAGGATTCCTGACGGGGTAGTCTTCGTAGAAGAGCTCGGTCAAGAATCGCCTCTCGCGAAAGCGGGGATCGAACCTGGAGACGTCATTCTGTCGTGGCGTCGTCTTCCCTCGCCCCCGGCCAATCCGGCCGAAGCACGCGGGGAAATTCACTCTGTCTTCGATTGGGACTGGATGACTGTGGAGCAAGCTCCCCGTGGCCCCGTAGAGCTCCTCGGTTTGCGAAAAGGCGAGCAGAAGACTTTCGTAGTCGCCAGGGGACCTTGGAGTGTCGACCCCTGGCCATGGATGCCGAAAGAGAGACTCGATCCCTTCCTGCAAAACCGGAAAAATTATCTAGGCGCCAACAACGAGAGGGAGGCGGGGACCGAGTGGGAACAACGAATCGCCCTTGAGCGAGATGGAAATCTGCAGAGTTGGCTGTGGGCCCGCCTGGGCAAAATGCGGGCCTCCCGGGGAGCGTGGGAGGAGGCTTTTTCGGCTTATTATTCGGCAATCGCCGCCGTGAAGCAGCCTTTCGCAGAATCAGTCCTCTGGTGGGAGCTTGGCCAACTTCGCCAAAAGCACAATGATCTCGATCTGGCTCGCCAATCGTACGTCATGGCGCAGACCATCCGCGAAGCAGTCTGGCAACAGGAGACCCTCGCGCTGGCAGCGGTCTTGAACGACCTTGGTATCTTGGCATGGAAGCGGGGAGATCTGAGTAAGGCTGACGACCTCCTGCAAAATGTGCTCCGGATTCGGCAATGTCTGGCTCCCAAGAGCCTCTGGGTCTCACAGACTTTGAACAACCTGGGACTTGTCGCCTCCGACCGTAGACGATTGGACATTGCGGCTGATTTCTTTCAACAGTCCTATCAGATTCTCCAAGAATTGCTTCCTAACAGCCTGGCGCTTGCCAACAGCCTGAACAACCTGGGCATGCTGGCAGGGAACCGCAGGGATTATGACCAAGCGAGCCGCTTTTTCGAGAGCGCCATGGAGATCAAGAAGGCGTTAGCTCCGGGCAGCCTTGACTTGGCACAGGGACTGCACAACCTGGGAACGGTTGCCGCGGCGCGAGGCGACCTTGGCAAGGCGACAGACTACTACAAACGGTCCCTCGAAATCAGACTAAAACTGGCGCCAGCAACAGGAGATACGGCCGGCTCTCTAACGAGCCTGGGAAATATCTACCTGTTGCGCGGAGACTTCGACCTCGCGATGGACTATCAGCAACGCTCCATGGAAATCCGGCAGAAGTTCGCCCCAGACAGTCTCCAGTTAGCGGAAAGCCTTTTCAATATGGGGTTGATCGAAGAACGACGCGGCGAAGAGGCGAGAGCCAGAGATCTCCACGAGCAGGCTCTGAGCCTTCGGCAGCACCTTGCTCCCGACAGTCTCGATCTAGCGGGTAGCCTTAATAGCTTGGCGATTCTGGCTGAAAAACAGGGAAGGCGGGAGCAGGCGATGCAGCTCCACCAAAAGTCCCTAGAGCTTCGGCAAAAATTGGCACCCGACAACCTCGAAGTAGCCAATAGCCTGAACAACCTCGGCGATACGGCAATGAGAGCCGGCCACCTAGAGCGAGCTGAGGAGCGTCATAAAAGAGCACTTGAGATCCAATTGCAACGAGCCCCTGGAGGTTTGAGTGCGGCGCTCAGCCTTAGCTACCTGGGCGACATTGCAAGCCAACGCAAAGACTGGAACTCAGCGATCTCCTTCTACGAACGGGCACTAAAGATCCATCAAGAACTGGCTCCTGGTAGCGTTGAGATGTCAAGAGCGTTGCACGACTTGGGCACTGCGCGGCGTATGCTCAATCCTCACTCGTTGGAGATCGTGGACGATCTCTTCGGGCGTGCGTTGGACACTCTCGAATTGCAGCTCTCCCGATTTGGGGGTTCCCAGGATATGCGGGCTAGGTTTCGTACAGGATACAGTAGATTCTATCGGGATGCTCTCGAAGTTCAGCTAGAACTCGGCCGGCCAGCCGCCGCCTTCCACACGCTGGAACGCTTCAGAGCCCGCAGCTTTCTCGATCAGCTCGCAGAGCGCGACACCCTCTTCACGGCAGACATTTCGGAAGATCTCGACCGAGATCGACGCCGCATCGCTTTTCGTGTCGATCGCACACAGCACGAGCTGAGCGGGCTCAACCAACGCGACCATGCAAAGCAGATCGTAGGTCTCAGAGATCAGTTGCGGCGGTTGCGTGACGAAGCGAATGACATTGAGGAGAGGATCCGGAGAACGTCTCCTAAACTGGCCTCTCTTCGATATCCTCAGCCTCTCGATCTGGAAGGCACCCGCGCTGCCCTCGATCCGGGAACTCTGGTCCTCTCCTACAGTGTCGGCGAGAATGACATCTTGCTCTTCAGTGTCTCCAAGGACCAGGACTTGCGCGTCGATACTGTCACGATTTCCGAGCAAGCGCTGCGCGAAGAAGTCCGATATCTCCTTTGGGAGATCGCCTCCAAAGGACGATCCGGACCGCAGCGCAACAGCCATAGCCCCGGGGCACTAGCACGGAAACTTGATTCGCTCTTGCTCGCGCCAGTCGCAGATCGAGTCGCAAGTGCCCAACGTCTTCTGATTCTGCCTGATGGCCCCCTTCACCTCCTCCCTTGGGGGGACCTAATCCGGGAGATTTCTCGCTCACCAGAGAATCCGGGCAGAAATTGGCAATATTTAGCTGAGTGGAAGCCTTTCAGCATCGCACTTTCCGCAACGGTCTTTGCGGAGCGGAAGAAAGACCGCCTTCAGCCCGATCAACGAACCACTCCGCCGAACCTGGCGGTGTTCGGGGATCCTCTGTTCCCTCCAATGGTAGCTCGCAAAGTTCCAAACAGCTTCCAAGATATTCGAGTCCGTTCTGCGGTAGAGCGTGGCTTCAACTTTGAGCCTCTCCCAGCCTCCCGGACCGAAGTTCAGAAGGTGGCATCTCTTTTCTCGCAAGCTACTATCTATCTGGGCACTGATGCCACCGAAGAACACGCCAAATCCCTTCCCCGTAACACCCGTATCGTCCACTTCGCCACCCACGCAATTCTCAATGAGTGGTCCCCGCTCGACTCCGCCGTCGTCCTCTCCATCCCCGAGAAGTTCGAGGAAGGCAAAGAAAACGGCCTCCTACAAGCCTGGGAGGTCTTCGAGCAGGTCCGCCTCAACGCCGACCTCGTCGTGCTCTCGGCTTGCGAGTCCGGTTTGGGTAAGGAGATGGGGGGCGAGGGGCTGATCGGTCTCACCCGGGCGTTCCAGTACGCGGGCGCGCGGTCGGTCATGGCCTCGTTGTGGAAGATCTCGGACCGCACCACAGCCGAACTCATGGTCCGCTTCTACAGGCACCTCAAGGACGGCCTGCCGAAGGACGAGGCGCTGCGGGCGGCGCAGATGGAGCTCATTCGCGGGCCGATCCAGGTGAAGAATGAGAAGGGGGAGGTCGAGGAGATTGATGCCTCCGCTTCCTATTACTGGGCGGCGTTCCAGATCTACGGCGACTGGCAATAGCGGATCTCCTTAAGAGAGGTGTCCTCATGACCAAGAAACCCGCAGTGGCGTGGTTGCTCGTCTTGATCGTGTCCTTGTGGATCGGCCTCGCGGCGGCCGAACTCCCAAGGGTGGAACCCGCCCCACCTGCGGCGGTCACGTCGTCTCCAGTGGAATGGCAGGAAAACAAGACGCCAAAGGAAAGCCGATCGGAGTTGCGAGGCGTAGTGATCGAGGAGGTCCCAAAGGGCTCGACTCTCGGGAAGGCGGGCTTGCTAGCGGGAGACGTGATTACCACTTGGAAGCGCTTGCCGAATCCGCCCGCCAACCCCGACGTCGCCGAGGGTGAGATGGCCTCGTATTTCGACTGGCAGGAGTTGGAGGTGGAGCAAGCACCACGAGGAACGGTAGTGCTTCGCGGTGGGAGAGGCGAGGTGCTTCTCGAGTTCAGGGTGGAACAAGGAGAATGGGATGTTAAGGTGCGACCCGTATTGCCTCGGGCCCTGGAGGAGATCTACCTGGCAGGGAAGGCTCGTCTTGCCGCTGGGGATATCGAAGCTGCCGTCCAGGCGTGGCAGTCGCTGGCAGAAAATCCGGAGGGCGAACGGCGCGGAGATTTGAAGACTTGGATCGTTCTGCGGATTGGAGGAGCGCGGGGAGAGAAAGAAGACTCGGGTAAGACGATTGAAGCCTATGGACAGGCTCTTCGCACCAGCCAAGACGATCGGGGCCAGATTGCGGCTTGGGAGGCTCTCGGTGAGGCTCATGAGCGGCACAGCGAGTACGAAGCCGCGGAGAAGGCCTATCTCTCGGCTCTAGAGATCGGCCAGAAGCTGAACCGCGAGAGCCTTCGCGTGGCAAGGGATCTAAACAACCTTGGAGAGGTGGTTGGAGATAGAGGGGACCTGCGCCTCGCACACGACTACTTTTCTCGAGCGCTTGAGATCAGTGAGCACCTGGCCCCCCAGAGCCTCCTCGTGGCCCGAACTCTAAACAACCTGGGAGCCGAGGCAAAACTTCGGGGAGATCTTGATCGCGCGCAAGACTTGATTCTCCGCGCTCTGGCGATCAGGAGGCAACTAGCTCCTATAAGCTTGGCTGTAGCAGAAGGCCTGAACAACCTCGGAGTTATCGCTGAGACCAGATCTGAATTTGAAGCCGCCCAAGCTTACCTTCTACAAGCACTGCAGATCAGGCAGAAGTTAGTTCCTGGAAGTCTGGATGAGGCCAGCAGCTTGAACAATCTTGGAGTGCTGCTGGCAGCGCGTGGGCAGCTCGACCTTGCAAATAAGTACCATCGTCGGGCATTACAGGTCCGCGAACAGCTCGCTCCCAAAAGCCTCGCCTTGGCAACTAGTCTGTACAACGTTGGGCTGGTATCAAAGGCTCGCGGTGAGCTAGACAACGCCCACGACTTCTTCAGTCGTGCCTTAGCGATCAGAAAGCAACTCGCCCCTAACAGTATTGCCACGGCCCACGCTCTGAATATCCTAGGAGAGTTGGAATGGCAGCGAGGAGGGGTGGATTATGCCGAGGGCAATTTCAGACAAGCACTGGAAATCTGCACGCGAGTCGCTCCCAAAAGCCTTGATGAGGCAATCATTCTCAATAACCTGGGAACACTCGCCACTGTAAGAGGAGATCTGGTTCAGGCAAACAGCTACTTTCTCCAAGCGTTTCGAATACAAAAGCTCCGCGCTCCACGAAGTTTGGACCTAGCCTTGAGCCTTCACAATCTCGGAGCCCTGAGCCAAGAGCGAGGAGAGCTGGACCGAGCCTATGACTACTACTACCAATCTCTTCAAATCAAGGATGAACTTGCGCCCGAAAGTCTCTCCGTCGCCAGCACCCTGAGCAACATCGGGGCGGTAATGCGCACCCGTGGCGAGTTGGATCGTGCCCAAAATTATTACCACCAAGCCCTGCAAATTCAGGAGAGACTTAGTCCTCAAAGTCCCGACGTTGCCGAGAGCTTGAACAAGCTCGGGATCCTAGCTCAGGGTCGCGGTGAGTTGGATCGTGCCTACTATTACTACAGACGCAGTTTGGACATCCGCAGGCGGCTTGTTCCTCGCAGTCTCGCCGTAGCCGAAAGCCTAAACAATCTAGGTTCTTTGTCAGAGCTTCTGGGCAATCCAAAACGCGCCCGTTATTACCACCTCCAGGCTCTTAACATCAAAGAGCACTTGACCCCGAAGAGTCCAAACGTGGCCATCAGCTTGAACCATTTGGGTGAACTAGCCCTTAACCACGGAGAGTTGCAGCGCGCTGATGACTACTTTCTTCAAGCCCTGGGCCTCACAAAGCACCTAACCGACCAAAGCTTGGATTACGTCGGTAGCCTACGCGGCATGGGGTTCATTGCTCAGGCCCGCAAGGAGCCTTCGCGCGCTAGCTCCTACTTCTCCAAAGCAATCGATGCGCTGGAGCACCAAGTCTCCAGACTCGGAGGTTCTTATAACACGCAAGCCGGTTTTAGATCTCAGCATCGCGGTTATTATCATGACCTACTGAATCTCTTTCTCGCTCAGCAACGTTTTCCCGAAGCCTTCCAGCTCCTCGAGCGCTTCCGCGCCCAAACCTTCCTTACAATGCTGGCTGAGCGGGATGTGGCTTTCACTGCTGATATCCCAGAAGACCTGGATCACGAGCGTCGACGTATCAGCGTGCTATACGATCACATCCTGAAACAGCTCGCCGGGCTCAACCCCCGTGACAACACCGCGGAGATCGAAGCCACCCGCAAGGAGCTTCAGAAGCTGGACAACGAGGCGGGCGACATGGAGGCACGCATTCGTAGCACTTCGCCTAAACTCGCTGCTCTCCGCTATCCTCAACCCCTTGACGCCGCGGCAGCGCAGCAGGCGCTCGACCCGGGGACGCTGCTCCTTTCCTTCAGTGTCGGCAAGGACCGCACCGCGCTCTACGCGCTCTCCCGCGAAGGACGTCTGGAAGTCAAGATCCTGTCTCTGGGAGAGGAGGCCCTCCGTTCCAAAGTGAAGCTGCTGCTGAGTTTGGCACGCGAGGCCAAAGGGATTTCTTCGATGGGCGAGCATCGCCGGACACAACTACTGGCGGCCAGCCGGGAGATCTTCACCACACTGCTTGGGCCCCTGGCAGATCGAATCGCCGCGAGCGAGCGCCTGTTGATCCTGCCCGATGGCCCCCTTCACGTCCTCCCCTTCGGTGCCCTGGTACACGACACGAAAGATGGCCCGCAGTACTTGGCCGCTTGGAAGCCTCTCCACGTCGCGCTCTCCGCCACCGTCTTCGCCGAGTTGAAGCAGAGGCGGCACTCCGCTAGCGACCCAGACACCACCCAAGCCCCGTTCCAGCTTGCCGCCTTCGGTGATCCCGTCTACCCGCAGAGACTCGCGGCACTAAAGACAACTTCCACGAACCCGCTCCCGGCGGAAGGCGCCATCGGAGCCGGACGGGGCGACCCCACAGTGCGTGGAGCGGCGGAACGCGGCCTTTTCGACTTTCAGCCTCTCCCCTACACTCGCCGCGAGGTCTTAGAAATCGCCAGCCTCTTTCCAGCAGGCACCGCCCGCACCTATCTCGGTCCCGAGGCCCTTGAGGAACGAATCAAGAGCCTCGACCCCAGGACCAGAATCCTCCATCTCGCCGCCCACGCCGCGGTTGACGAGCACCTCCCCTCGGGTTCCTTCATCGCCCTTACCATCCCCGAAGGTACGCCCCCCGACGGCACAGGCCCGCAGCGTGACAACGGGCTGCTCCAGGTTTGGGAAATTTTCGAGCGGGTTCGGTTGAATGCGGACCTCGTGGTTCTCTCCGCCTGCGATACGGGCCTGGGTGAGGAACTCGGCGGCGAAGGGTTGATCGGCCTGACCCGTGCATTCCAGTACGCCGGAGCGCGGAGCGTGATGGCCAGCCTCTGGAGCGTGAACGACCAAGCCACGGCCGAACTGATGATCCGTTTCTACAAGCACCTCCGAGCTGGCCTGCCCAAGGATCAGGCCCTCCAAGCCGCCCAGCGGGAGCTCATCGCCGGCCCCATTGAGATCACCAGCGACACGGGCGAGCGGGTGCTCAGGGACTTCAGCTCCCCCTACTACTGGGCCGGCTTCCAGCTCTACGGCGACTGGCAGTAGGGGCGCTCAGTAGCTGATGGTCCCCTGCTACCTCGCTCATCGCGTCTCTCGATAGGAGCACAAGGTGCAACCCCGCGAATGCTCGGTGAACGGTTGGGCTTGGGAACCACGGCACCCCATGGGGCCAAGATGGTCCCCGACAGCCTCAGAAATCGCGTCTCTGTGTGGAGCGAGCGATACGAAGCCCGCGACGCGGTTCACGTTGTCACGGATACTATACATCTTACATGGGAAAAGGAGACTCTTATGGAAACGCCACTGGCTCTGACCGGAATGATTTCTGTCGAAGCCAAGAACCAGGAAGCGCCCCAAATCGCCGACTGGACTTGGCAGCCCCAGATCCTTGATGCGGAGCGACTCACCAACGCTCTGATGGCCAGCTCGCAGACAAGCCGGCAGACTTGGTCGAAGCAGACCGACCACGGAGAGGGTAAGTAGCAGGACCCACAATTCCTCAGGGCAGGCAAAGGTCCGATCCCACGCCGGCCCTGAAAGCAATGAAATTATGACGAGCCAGACGGTCTTCATCCACACCGAGAGCGACGACCCCCACGCCGACTCGGTTGCCCGATGTCTGCGGGAGCTCGACGTACCCGTCGAAACCCTTCGACGGGAGAGATGCTTTCTCGACTGGACAATTGACTGCGTCGGCGACCACGTCTGGATCTCAAAAGGCGACCAGGCGTGGCATCAGGCGCAAGTTGCCGCCGTCTACTGGCGACGGGATTTCCTGACCGAGCCTGCCTGGGTCCAGCAATCTCACCTTCCTACGGAAGCCATCGCCTTCATTGCCGATCAGCGCTCGATGCACGTCGAATCGGCGTTCAAGAGGCTGGCGACTGACCGTCCCTTCTTCAACAGCATCTCAGCCAACCGGCTCGCCAGCTCCAAGGTGCTGCAGCACCATGTGGCTCGCCAATGCGGACTCCTGGTGCCCGAGACCTTCATCGGGAGCGATCCCAGAAGGGCCCGCGACTTCGCCCAGTACCTCTGGCGCGAGGGTCGCCGCTGCTGCACGAAGAACCTGGAGTCCGTACACGTGCGGATCGACGGCGAAGCCAAGGCCCGTCTCACTCAACTCTTTGAGCCGGAGCAGGCCGAGGAATTGGCAGGATTGTCCGTCTGCCCAATGATCTTCCAAGAGTACGTCGAGAAGGTTTGCGAGTACCGAGTCACCGTCGTGGGAAGCGAGGTCTATGCCTGCCGCATCGACTCGCAGAGCGCAGGCGGCGAAACCGCAATCGATTGGCGAAACTACAACATACCTCGCACGCCGCACCATGCTGTGGAGCTTCCCGCCTGCCTGAGCCGAAAGCTGACGGCTCTGGTCCGAAAGTTGGGCCTGGTCTACGGCGCTGTGGACCTGGTCGAAAATATTGACCACGAGATCCTCTTCCTCGAAGTGAACAGCATGGGCCAGTGGCTCTGGATCGAAGACCTTACGGGGTTGCCCATCTCCCAAGCAATCGCACGCCACCTCGCGGAGGCCGAGCATCTCTCCGGCTCTTCTCAAGAGGCCGGATGCCTATGAGTCCTCTGAAAGTCGCCTATTGGCTCCGCATTCCCGAAGCGCGACCGCCCGAGCTTGCACAAGGTTCGGTCCTGACCCCACTCTGGCCGGTTCACGGTAAGATCCGGCCCAATGCGTGTCCGGCGATCCGCAGTGCAAACCATCTTGGTGTCCTCTTCTTCACACACCACCCGTTATCCTTCGAGGGACCCAGAGATTTCTTCCTCAATATCATCGCGCTTGCCGACAAGAGCTTCCTTTCTGTGCCGGGTATTATGGGCAGCCTCGATTCGACGGTACTGTTCGCCAAAGTCGATGTCGGAATCTCAGTACTTGATCTGCCCTGCCCGTTCCTCTGCACTCCTGTTCTGGACATCGAAGCCAGCGACGGCTTCATCGTTCCCAGCGTGCTCTATCCCAAGAGCTTCACGGGCCCCATCTTCATACCCGTTGCCTCTCGATCACCTTGCGCGATCGGAACTGGCTACCCCATAGCGCAACTCATACCGCTCTCCGAGGCACAAGATCTGGAGCTAAAGGCTGAGAACGGTCCTCCTTCTACCATAGCTGACGACCAATTCGAAGGCTTGCTGCTCCCTGGCTGGAGTGACCCAGCCAACCAAAGGCGGAACATCCGAGCGTCTAAGTTTCTCGATCTAGCGACTACGTATGAGGAGACGGAACTGTGGCGCCAGGTCTTTCTGGACCCTGCCCGAGGCGCCGTCCCATAGCAAATGAACAGAAGAAAGCTTCAAGTGTTCGTCTCGTCTACGTATCTAGACCTGCAACAGGAACGCCAAGCCGCAGTTGAGGCTATCCTAAAAGCAGGTCATTTTCCCGCCGGGATGGAGCTGTTCGCTGCAGGCAATGAATCACAGCTTGAAACCATTCTACGATGGATTGACGAGTCCGACGTCTTCATGTTGATCCTGGGCTCCCGGTACGGAAGCCTGGAGCCAAAGACGGCGATCAGCTACGTCGAGCTGGAGTACGATTATGCGCTGTCTCGCGAAAAACCCGTCTTCGCCGTGGTCATCTCCGAGGAAGCGATCGACCGTAAAGTACGAGCGCGTGGCCGCGGGGCGATCGAGCAGGAACACCCTCAGGCGCTGGAGCTGTTCCGCAGGAAGGTGCTCTCCAGGATGTGCTCGTTCTTCAGCGACTCCAAGGATATCAAGCTCGCTGTTCACGAGACGATTGCGGACTTCCTTGTGCGATTCCCTCTCAGTGGCTGGGTGCGAGGCGAGGATCAAGAAAATCTAAACTCTCTCTTCGCCGAGCTGGCACGCGTGAACAAGCGAAACGAAGAGTTGCTAGCTGAGTCGAAGAGATTTCAAAGTCAGCTTGAGCGTGTCTCCAGGAGCAGCGGAAAGCATTGGAGCGACCAGGACCTCGATTCGATCGTCAATTTGTTGCAGCCTATCGAGCTTGAGATCCAAAGCGACGGCGAAGAAGAGGTGGGATCGAGAGCTCTTCTGGAAGTCGTGGATGCTTATAGAGATATGCTGGTCACGGGGGTCTCAAATCATGTAGGGATGTCTGATCGAGAAAAACTTTTGTTCTTTAACGTATGCCCCAAGCTCGCGGTGTATGAATTGGCTTCCCTGGAGAAGGTGGCAGGCGCCGCCTGGCAGCGTTACGCCCTGACTGCCAAAGGGCGGGCACTTATTGCCTACTTCGATCGAGAGCGGCGAAAAGACCAGCCCTCCCTCACGCCGGAGACGCAGTCACAAGGAGACTTGTAGATCCTTACCCAGCTTCTTTGACGCCACAGCAGATGGAGCGGAGCCGGGCTCCGCTCCACTTTCCAGCCCCGCCCTTGGCAGGGCGCCGGTCAATTGGTGGGTGGCCGCCCGTCCCAGGGCTCACGCACTGGGCTACGAGTCTGCCGCCCTCCGGGCTCAAAGCGCGCTCCGCGCCTCGCATGATCCCCAACTCCCCGGGAAGTCGCGTCTCCTTGTAGACAACGGGACCCGCCGAGGGGACCTGATCGGCCCCAGAGGCGCCACTTCGCAAGGCGGTTCCTGCCCGCAAGCAGGGACCGCCCTTTTTGTGCTCGCGGCTCCGCCGGCCGGCGGGCGGCAGGCGCGCGGGGCCGGACCCCAAGGGTACGACGCGGGCCTCTGCGATGGCGACGGCGGACCCTCGGGGTGTGGCGTTCGACCCCTGAGGCGGGAGGCGGGACCCCGGAGACACGTGGCGGGACCCGCGGGGCGCAGCACAGAACCCTCGGGGCGCGCTTGGGGACCCAGGGATCGCATCACAGGACCCTTGGGGCGCACTCCACGACCCTCGGGTTGCATCACACGACCCTCGGGTCGCACTACAGGACCCATGGGTCGCATCACAGAATCCATGGGTCGCACTACACGACTCTCGGGTCGCATCACAAAACCCACGGGTCGCACTACGGGTCGCATCACAGAATCCACGGGTCGCATCGTGCGACCCGCGGGTCGCGTGATGCGGGAGCGCTCGGTTGTGTTGCATGGGGCGGGTCGAGCGTCTGGCGGACACTCCTTCGTGTTGCATCGACGGTCGGCGGTCTCAGGCGCCGGTCTGAGGGTCACTCGACCCGGGTTTCCGGTAGAGCGCCGGCAGGTTGCCGGCGCCGCGGCTGTCCAGCGCGAGCTCGCCGTCTCGCTCCAGCTCCTGAAGGACCCGGAACAGGGAGCTGCGATCTGGCTCGTAGCCGAGCGCCTCGCAGACGTCGTTGCGGTCGAAGGGGTCCGGAAGGCTGGCGAGCACGGTACGCACGGCTTCGAGCAGCGCACCCGCCCGCCGACGGGCAGGCGGTGACGGTGCGGCCGGTGCCGGCTCGGCCGGAGCGGCGGTCGCCTCCAGCGGCTGCGGGGGGGCGGCTGGCTCACCGCCCGTGGCCACATGGAGTAGCTCCAGCGCCCGGAGCTGGTGGCGACAGGCCGCCTCCAGCAGCTCGATGCCCACCCGCAGCTCCTCTTGCAGGCGACGCTTGTGTTGCTCGTATTCGTGTTGCGTCATGTTGCAGGAGGGATTGCATCACAAGTGGACGAGGGGAGGCAACACAACCGCCGCATCACTTCTCCGCGATCCGCAGCTCGTACTCCCCCGCCGGCTCCGCCTTGCCGTCCTTGAGCCCGAACAGCCGGAACCGGTAGTCCCCGGGGGGCAGGAGGTCGCGAGGGAGGGACACGCTCAGCTCAACGGTGCCTGTCTTGTGGAGACCGCGGCTCGACCAGACGGACCTTCCTGTGTCCTTGTTCGAGATCTCCAAGCGGTATTCCGGAAAGGACCGGAAGTCGGTGACGGTGAAGAGGAGGAAAAGGTAGCTCGCGCCGGGTGGCAGAGTGTACTTGTCCGGCTCTCCCCGCACCGGGTCCTTCGGATTGAGATAGACGAAGGGTGCGTTGACCAGGGGCCGGGTTTGGCCGGCGCGGTCCAGGCGCTGCTCGAGGTCGGCGATGCGGCTCCTGTCCTCCTGCTCGCGCTGGGCGGCCAGCCGCTCCCGCTGGGCGATCTCCCGGCGGTGCGCCTCTTCGGTCCGCCTCAGCTCGCCCGCGTGCGTCTCCCTCTCCCGACGCAGCTCTTCCTCGTTACGGTGAGCCAGGTCGGTGATCTGACCCTTCTGCCACAGGAGACCTCCGGCTAGGCCGAGGGTGACCATCAGGAGGATGGAGGCAGCCAGGGCGGCGTATGGATTGCCCGGCGCGGACCATCGGCTACGGATTGTGCGGGCCCGTGTGGCGGGCGCCTCCCGAGGCGCCGGCGACGCGAGGGCGGCGTGGGCGGGGATGAGGACCTCGCGCACCCAGTCCTCGTACTCGGGATCGGCGTCGGTCTCCCAGGAGAGCGGCGAGGCGGCGGGATCTCCGGCTTCCAGGGCGGCTTTCTTCTCCAAGGCTCGGGCGACGGCGTCCGGCGCCAGGGCTCCCGTGCGCCGGTCCGGATCGAAGCGGGCGGCGTCGAGCCAGAGGGCGAAGCGGCAGCGCAGGCTCAAGGGTCCCGCCGGCTCGTTCGCCAGGATCTCCACGTCGGCGCTGCCGGCGAGGGGGTTGGTGTCCGCGGGCACCGCCAGAAATCGCCCGGGTCCGCCCGCCGGGGCGTCGAGCACGGCCCACTCGACAGGGAAGCCGGCCGTTTCGACGAGAACGTACAAATCGCCCGGCTTGGGCGGCCGCGTGTCCGACGTATGGCGGCTCATGGTGTCATTCCCCCTGGACCGGCCGGGGCGAAGGCCCCCTGTAAGGGAGTAACGGACAGTTTTCCGGAATTGGCGGCGCGGCACCGCTCGACGAGCTGGCCGAGGGTCTCGTAGAGGCCCGGCAGCCTCTCGCGTGGAATCCCCAGCAGCTCCGCGATTCGGCGCAGGGAGAGCCCGCCGTCCCCCGCATCCTCCGAGCCGCTTCCGGCGCTCACCCGCAGGAACTGCCAGAGGGTGGCGAGATAGTTCCGCGTCTTCTCGTTCACCTCCAGCCTCTCGATGGAGGAGAGGACGCAGGAGATCAGCCGGCGGAAGAGCTGCCTCTCTTCGAAGCCGGTGTCCGGACGGGAGAGGCGCACGATCCGGACGCCCTCATCGTCCTCCCGCTCGACGGCGGTCTCCCCCGCCGCGAGTTCCAGGAGGGCGCCCCACCGCGCCCGCACGTCGGCCCTCAGGGGATCGATCACGTCCTTGAAACGAAAGGCATCGCCCCCAGCCGCCAGCTCCGCCAGGCGCTCGCGCAGGCGCTCCACGATCTCCTCCTGACGCCGGCCGCGCAGCGTCACGAGATCAGGGAGCAGGTCGTCGTTCCAGCGCGCCACCAGCTCTCGAAAGCTCCGGATGGGAGGCGCGGGTTCAGCGTCCGGCCGGAAGCCGAGAACGGTCTCGTTGCGCACCCTCGGGTCCCCCGACAAGACGTGCAGCTCGCCTTGAGCCACGGCCCGCCGCACGGCGGACTGGAGGACTTCGAAGACCTGGGAGCCCAGCGGATCGTGCTCCTTCTGCCGCTCGTGGAGAAAGTGGCGGACGTTGAGGAAGACCAGGCCGTCGACGTTCGGCTTCACCCGAAGCTGGGCCTCGAGCGCTCGCCTGCGATCGATGAAGATGAAGACGTAAACAGCGGAGACCAGCTCTTCCAGGGCGTCCTCCCAGCCTTCGGAGCCATAGACGCCGAGGTAGTCCGGCGGCGCGTTCCACAACCCCCGCCGCCGGAGCTCGCCCCGCAGGGCTCCCTTCAGGGCCTCGCGCACGACGGCCAGGCGTCGCGGCTCCGGCTCTCCCCCGCCTTCCAGCGCACGGACGTACTCGGTGAAGACCCGCGTTCCCGCGGCGTCCTCCCCCTCCTTCCGCTCCTTCCAGGAAAACCCGGCAATGTTCAAGGTGAGCCTTATTTCACCACAAACCGCGCCGGAATCCCGCCAATCCCGAAAAGAATCCCGTTACTCCCTCTCTGAGGCGAGCGTGGGACGCCTCACGGGCCGATCGGCAAAGTCCCCGACGGGGGACATCCCAAAACCTTCAACCGATTCACGTTTTGGGGCCATTTTGGCCTGGAAGGGACAAGTGTATGTTCACGAAATTCGCATCCCCCCAATCGACCCAAGAAGCGCTCGGGCTCACCGGTCTACTCGTTCTTCTGCTGGCTGGCGGGTTTGTTTCCGCCGCCGGCGCTCAGGACTGCGCGGCAGCGCTCCAGTCCGCCGGCGGCGGCGTCTCGCTCGCCAACGCCACGACCACTACGGCGACCAAGAAGGTCGACGAGTGGGACGGCGACATTCTCAAGATCATGATCGATCAGCCGGGAATCCTGGTGCTGTCAGGAGACGGTCCCGAGGTCCAGGGAGAGCTCTATACCGCCGATCCGGAATCCGGCGATCCCGTGCTCGAAGACGGCGGCCTGCTCGGCACAGTCCATCAACCCCTGACTCTGGTGGTCCAGCCGGGCGAGCACTGCATCCAGGTGACGCCGCCGGCCGGAGCCATCGGCCACCTGGGCGTGGTGGCCACCTTCTTCGACGTCTGCAGCCTGGGACCCCAGGACGATCACGGCGACAGCTTTCTCTGCGCCACGGAGATTGCCTTGGGCGAGGAGCCGACGGGAGAGATCTCGCCGGCGACCGATCAGGACGCCTTCTCTTTCAGCCTCGACGCCGAGACGCCCGTGACGATCACCGTCGCCGGCGGAACCGAGGATCTCGACGCTTCACTCTATGACGAGGACGGCACGCTTCTGGCCGCCGACGCTCGAGGTCCCTGGACGCTCGGCGCCGGGCGATACTTCGTGCGGATCGACGCCGGAACGGGCTCGGGAGGCGCCTACACCGTCGGCGTGGCGGGGACTCCGTAGAACCCTGGAACGAGTCTGCCCGGTCCTGACAATAAGAGCCGGGCAGGCCGGCAAGCTGACGATCCCGCCGCTGGAATTAAATAGCCATGTAGGCATAACATAGAGCGCTCGGGCGGATCCGCCGCCCTCCTCGTGGTACCTACCCGAGGTCGTAAGGTGCCGCGAGCGCCTTCAGAAACTCTGATCTCGAGGAGTCTCAACTGATGCGCAAGAAACTTGCCCTGCTGGTCTTCGCCCTTGCCGCCGTGACGGCGTCCCTCTCCGTCCGCCCCGCGGCGGCCCTGACCTGCCCGAAGGGCAGCCACCTGATCGTCTGCCCCACCTCCAGTTGGTGTTGCCCCGACAACGCCTTCTGCGTCTGCGGCCCCTTCTAACCCACTCATCCCCCGCGGCTCTGATCGAGGATTCGATCGGAGCCGCCCTCGGAACTTCGAATCAAGGCGTTGCCTTGAAGACCATCTTCCCCGGGCTCAGCGTCAGCTTGCCGTCGTTGAGCGCGTAGCCCTCGGCCTTTTCCAGACCCGCGAAGTAGCGCTGCTCGTCGGTGCCGGCCGACCCTGTGCAGGCCATCTTGGTGGCCGAGATCGCACCCACCTTGAGCTGGCCCGGCGCGGAGGAGATCACGGTGGCCGAGTAGCGGTTGCAGCCGCCGGAGCCGGAGATCTTGCCGCCCCCGAAGACGGCGGTGATCGGCCTCCCGGCCGGCACCGGGCTGCCGTCGTCGAACTGCACCAGGGTCCAGGCTTTCCCTTCCAGAGCCTCCATGGGCGTCATCCCCTCTCGGCCTTTCTCCGGCGTCTGGCCGGTCGCGGAGCCGGTCGCGGGTAATGGCGCGGCACAGCCGGGAAGTGCCGTCAGGACTAGGATCGTCGCGAGCTGCAAGAGTACTCTCGGGTTCATTTCACACCTCCTGGGCCGGCGGTGGCAAGCGGCCCGGGAGGATCGTAGCGCAACAGGCCACGAAGGACTTCGTTGGGCTCAGCCTCCTTCAAGAGGTAGGCGTGGGCCGTCCAGCCGCGAGCGCCTGAACGTCCTCGCCGAGAACCTCTACGGCGAGGTGGTGGCACTTTCGGCGAATCCGGGAAGTTGCTGAGGAACGCCACCAGGAAGGCCACGATTTCAGATACTGGCACTGGGAAGAGGACGTCACGGTCCGGACGCTCCTCGCCGGCTATGCAGCCTCGCTGCGCCGAGTGACCACAACGGACACGCAAGCGCCTGCATGACCGAGCATCTCAATCAAGCTATCGACGCTAAAGCGGTCGATCTTCCCTCGCACGAGATCGCTGACCCGTGGCTGAGTCACTCCGAGGAGCTTGGCGGCGGCGGCTTGCGTGAGTTTCTGGGCCTCGATCAATTTCGTCAGCTCAATCATCAGATCGGCTCGAATCTTGAGATTCTCGGCCTCGTCGTCGCCAAACCCGAGATCACTGAATACATTTCCGGTTGAGTGTCGAACCCGGACAGTCATCTCCTTCTCCTTTCCTCGCGGCGGAGGGCTTCAACCTGCTTGAGGCGCTCACGGGCCAGGGTGAGATCTGTGTCGCGAGTCTGCCTGCTTTTCTTCTCGAAGGCATGCAGCTCGTAACCCGCAACTCTCCGAGCTTCTGGGGGAAACTCTCGCAGATCCTCGAAGGAGGCCCCAACCCAGACAACTATTTTATCGGGCACGGGGTCAGTATACAAGTGGGTGTATAACCCTGCAAGGACTCGGTTGCCACCCCGATCCCACCCGGGATAGGCTCTGGCATCGCTACCGAGAAACAATCCCCCGGCACCGATCCGTTGCAACCCGCCAAGACAACACGCGCCAGGCGATGGCGTCCGAAAGCTCTGGCTCTCCTCCTGCTGATCGCACTCGTCCTGGTCGCCCTGGCCGAGATCCTGGTACGGACTTTCTGGCCGCAGCCGGCGTTCTACGCCTCGCCGGGGCTCTATGTCGTCGATCCCAAGGTCGGCCACCGCATGAAGCCGGGTCTCAAGGGCGTGCTGGGCAACTTCGCGGAGTTCACGACGCAGGTGCGGGTCAACCAGCTCGGCATTCGCGGCCCCGAGATCGGCCCCGTCCGGCCGGGCGTGCGCCGCGTGCTGGTGCTGGGCGACTCCTTCACCTTCGGCATGGGCGTCGAGGAGCCGGACGCCTTTCCGGCGCAGCTCGCCGCCGAGCTCGGCCGCCGGGGCGTTCCCTCCGAGGGGATCAACGCCGGCATCGGCGGCTACGGGGTGCCCGACGAGGTGCGGTGGTTCGAGCAATATGGCCGGCAGATCCACCCGGACGTCATCGTGCTCGGCATCTTCACCGGCAACGACCTCCAGGACGCCGCTCCGGACCGTCCGACCGCCTTCGTCTCCCACGGCGAGCTGCTGGACAAGGCCGAGCTGAAGCGCTCCGGGCTGTTCCACTGGCTCTTCCAGCACTCCCAGCTCTTCGCCCTCGTCAAGTACTCGCTGCCCGCGCCGGTCGACCGCACCATCCGACGGACCCTCCACATGCCGGAGCCCTCGGCTATCCGAGGATTGAGGGAGGAGATGGCCCTCTACGATCCCCGCAACCGGGCGCGGGCGGAGCTGGGCGGGAAGACCTCGGAGGCGGCGATCCGCCGGCTCCTCGCGCTGGCTCAAGCCGATCATGCGGTCGTCGTGGCCCTGCTCCTCCCCTCGAAGCTCCAGGCCGACGACGTGGAGTGGAATGGCGCCCTGCGCCAGCTCCACCTCGCACCGGCGCAGGCGGACCGCACGCTGCCGAACGAGATCTTCTTGCGGCTGCTGGCGCGCTGCGGCGTGCCGGCGCTCGATCTCACGCCCAGCCTCTCGGAGGCGCTGCGCCACGGCGAGGTCGACTTCTTCCCCAGGGATCAGCACTACACGGTGGCCGGCAACCGGCGGATCGCCCAGGAGGCGGCGAGCTTCCTGCGTGCCCGGGTTGAACCTCCCGCGCCCCCCCGGATACACTGACCCGCCGCCGGAGCCGGCTCAAGGCGCGGCACCCAAGATTTCTCATGACCTCTTCAACGCCCTCGAAATCTCGCAAGGTCTGGCGGCTGGCCGCTCTGATCGCGATCGTCCTCCTCGCGGGCGCCGCTTGGTGGGCTCACACCCACCACGACTCGGCGAGGGCCGTCCTGCGGGGGCTCAACCCGGGCACCGATGCCCGGCCGGTAGCACCGACAGGCCCCGAGGTCTCCTCTCCCGAGTATGTCCGCCTGGGCGACGGCTTCCTCGTCTGGGAGTCGAACCGCGGCGGCCCCTGGCGCATCTGGACCCGCCGGCTGGATGGTTCGGGCCTGCGCCAGCTCTCGCCGGAGGAGTCCGGCCACGAGCACTGCTGCGCCCACATCTCGCCGGACGGCAGGAGCGTCGCGTATCTGAGCCTCAGCAACTTCAAGTACGCCGCCGACCCCGAGGAGGGGAAGCTGCATCTGATTGGGATTGACGGCAAGGGCGATCGCGTCGCCGCCGAGTCGGCGCAGACTTACAGCCGCGGCCACCGCGCCGCCATCTGGCACGGCGACAATCTCCTCCAGTACGTAGATCCGGAAGGCAACGCCATCCTCCTCGACCTCGCCAAGGGGACGAAGGAGAAGCTGGCCGGCCCCAGCAGCGAGGGGAAAGGCTGGCTGGTGAACCGCACCCGCACCCATGCGACCACCGGGCTGCCGACCTTCTCCCTCTACGACGCGGGGCGCCACGCCGTCACCGAGCGCACCCCGTTCGGCGGCTGCGAGCCCTACTTCTCCGACGATGGCCATTGGGGGATCTGGATGGCCGGAGCCGGCGGTCCGCTGCGGGCATTCGATCTCGCCACGCGGACCCAGAAGACGCTGTTCGAGAAGAACGATCCGCGCCTCGGCACCCAGGCCTACATGTACTTCCCCATGCTGTCGAACGGCTCCGCCCTCGTCGCCTTCGGGGCCTCGCCCAACGAGCATGACCACGAGAAGGGGAACTACGACATCTTCGTCGCCGAGGTCGATCCGGCCACGATGGACGTCCTCGGCCAGCCTTTGAAGTACACCTCGGCGCCGACCCCGGACCGCTATCCGGACGTCCACGTCGAGCCGCTCCCCCTGGGGCGGACGTTCGGCGAGGCGCCGTTCCATGTCCGCCTGCCGGAGACTGTGTCCGGCCCCGAGGCCGTGTGGGACTTCGGCGACGGCACCCCTCCATCCGCTGCCCACGGCGAGCATACCTATGAGAAGCCGGGGAGCTTCGCGGTTTCAGCAAAGGCCAGGAGCAGCGAGATCCTGCGCGGCCGGGTGACCGTGCTGCCGGCTCAGCCGCCGAAGGCCCTGAAGGCTGAGGTGCGCCAGGGACGGCAGATCCTCGTCACCTTCGATGAGCCGGTCGCTCCCGGTCCGGGTGGTGCCAAGGCCCGCCTCGCCTCGGGCAAGCCGGTCACGGACACGAAGATCGGCGCCGACGGCCGGAGCCTGGAGGTGACGCTCGCCGCCGACCTGACGACCGGCGACCGCCTCCATCTCGAAGGGATCGCCGACCGGGCGCAGCGGCCCAACACCCTGGTGCCCGCCGATCTCGAGATCCCCCCGCCCCACTGGCCGGTGGACCGCAAGAGCCTCATCCTGCTGTGGGCCGCGGCCGATCAGCCCAACCTCGTTCCCGATCCCTCGCAGGCCGCCGACCGCACCTATGCCATCAAGCCTCACGGCCGGGCGCGCCTGAACCATGACCACGCCATGCTGCTGGTGGGCGACGGCACCTTCCAGGCCGAGGAACTGGCGGGCAAGAGCCTCGTCGACCTGGCCGAGAAGAGCAACGAGATCACCCTGGAGATGACGCTCACTCCCGCCGAGGTGGCCCCCACGACGGCGGGGACGATCTTCTCCTTCGGCCGCTACAAGGGCACGCCCCTCCTGGAGCTGGCCCAGCAGGGCGACGCCCTCGTCTGGCGGCTGCTGCACAACAAGACGGCGGAGCCGGCGGCGCGCTTCGGCAAGCTTGTGGCCGGCCAAGCCCTCCACGTGATCGCCGCCTACGGCCCCGGCCGCCGGGTGGTGTACGTCAACGGCGCCAAGGTTCTCGACGACGACGCCTGGCAGGGGGACTTCTACTTCTGGAAGCCGGGAGCCCTGGAGATCGGCGCGGGGTGGAAGGGCGTCGTCGAGGGGCTTGCGATCTACGACCGCCTGATCGGTCCGGACGAGGCGGCGGAGAACGCCCGCCGCTACGCCGCCGAGCGTGGCCGCCGGCAGGCCGTGCCGCCGGTTCAGATTCTCGGCACTCTCCAGCGCTGCTCGCGCACTCCGTCGCTCGACGAGATCGCCCCCTACCGCCAAGCCCTCGCCGCCTGCGAGTACCGGGTGGACCGGGTGATCTCCGGATCTTTGGCTGGTTCCACCGTCCGGGTGGCCCGCTGGGTGATTCTCGACGGCGAGACGCTCGCGACGCCCAAGGGCGCCTCGGTGCCGCTGACGCTGGAGCCGTTCAGCGCCAATGGTCAGCTCGAGAGCATCTATCTCTCGAACGACCTCGGCGCCAGCTCCTCACCGCTCTTCTACGACCCGACGAGCGGATAGACCGTGGTCTTCAGCTCCCACCTCTTCGTCTACTACTTCCTGCCGCTCGCCCTGCTCGCCTACTTCCTGGCGCCGCGGCGGGCGAAGAACCTCGTCCTCACGCTGTTCAGCTTCGTTTTCTACGGCTGGGCCAACGTGGCGTTCATCCCGCTGCTGATGGCCTCGACGTTCATCGATTACTTCTGCGGCCTGGCCTTGACCGGCGGCTTCCGCCGGCCCTGGCGCGGCGAGCTGCCGATCCTCCCCCCCGGCGGCGAGCGCAGCCGGGCGCAGAAAACCATTCTCATCGTCTCGATCACCGCCAACCTGCTGCTGCTCGGCTTCTTCAAGTACTTCAACTTTACGGTCGACAGCTACGACGCGCTGATCGAAGCGCTCGGCCTCACCGGCCTGCGGCTCGACTCGGTGATGCGGGTCGTCCTGCCGCTCGGCATCAGCTTCTACACCTTCAAGAGCATGAGCTACGCCATCGACGTCTACCGCGGCGACGCGCGGGCAATGCGCAACCTGGTGGACTTCTTCTGCTTCGAATCGATGTTCCCCGATCTCGTCGCGGGACCGATCATCCGCTTTTCGGAGATCGCCGACCAGCTCGTCAGCCGCACCATCACCAGCGAAAAGTTCGCCCGCGGCGTCGCCTTCTTCTGCCTGGGAATGGCGAAGAAGGTGCTGCTCGCCAACCCCTGCGGCAAGATCGCGGACACCACCTTCGGCGCCGCCTCGCTCGGCGCGCTCGACGCCTGGCAGGGCCTCTTCGCCTATGCTTTCCAGATTTACTACGACTTCAGCGGCTACTCCGACATGGCGATCGGCCTCGCCCTGATGCTCGGTTTCATGTTCCCCAAGAACTTCGACTCGCCCTACAAGGCGGATTCGATCACCGACTTCTGGCGCCGCTGGCATCTCTCGCTCTCCACCTGGCTGCGCGACTACCTTTACATTCCGCTGGGCGGCAACCGCAAGGGCGAGACCCGCACCTACATCAATCTCGCCCTCGTCATGCTGATCGGCGGCCTGTGGCACGGCGCGGCCTGGACGTTCGTCATCTGGGGCGCCATCCACGGCGGCTGGCTGGCGCTCGAACGGGCCTTCGGCAAGAAGAGCTGGTACCGGGCTCTGCCGCATGCCGGCCGCGTCGCGCTGACCTTCTTCATCGTCCTCATCGCCTGGGTTTTCTTCCGCGCGCCGGACCTCGCGAGCGCCCTGCGCTACCTGGGGAGCCTCTTCGGTCTGGGCAGCGCGGCCGGCGGAGCGGCCCTGATCGGCGGGCTCATCCGGCGACCGTACGACTTGATGGCTCTCGCTCTCGCGGCTCTGATCGCCTGGGGCGCGCCGCAGACCTGGGACTGGACGCGCCGGCTGACGTGGCCCAAGGCCGTCGCCTGCCTCGCCCTGCTGGGAATCGCCCTCGCCGCGATGGCGACTCAAGGGTATAACCCCTTTATCTACTTCATATTCTGATCATCATGGACTCCGAACGCGAACGCATCGCCAAGATCGAGATCGGCCACACCGACGTCTCGCCGTCCCTGGCGTGGGTGCTGATCGCCGTCTTCCTGGCGGTGATCGCGACGGTGCCGCTCGTCGACCTGCTGACCGGAAGGGCCTCGAACACCGGCGTCACTCCGAGCTCGCTCGCCGCCGTGGGGTCCGTCGCCCGGCAGGACGGCTGGATCGCTGGGAGCTATGCCCTTCTGCGCCAGATGCATCAGCTCGAAGACGGCCTGGAGCGGAAGTCCCAACTGGGCGCCGCCCTGCTGCCACGCACTCAGCGCATACTGACCGCGCTCGGCGTCGGCAATGAAAAGGTTTACCTGGGGCGCGACCGCTGGCTGTACTACACACCCGACGTGCAGTACGTGACCGGCTTCCCCTTCCTGCAGCCCAGCGTCCTCAAAAACAGAAGGCTCGGCGGCCCCGCCTGGGAGAGGGCGCCGCAGCCCGATCCGCTCCCGGCCCTGATCGATTTCCAGCGCCAGCTCGCCCGGCGCGGCATCGCGCTGCTGATCGTGCCCACGCCGCTCAAGCCGATGATCGAGCCCGAGGGCCTGACGGGATCCTCCGCGGCGACGACGCTGGAGAACGCCTCCTGGCCGGCCTTCATCCGCCGGCTCGGTGCCGCCGGCCTCCAGGTCCTCGATCCCACTCCCCTGCTGGCCCAGGAGAAGGCGGCGCACGGCCAGCCGCAGTTCCTCCGTACCGACACCCACTGGACGCCGCAGGCCATGGATCTCGTCGCGCGCCAACTGGCCGGGCGCGTCCGCGCCCTCGGCCAGCTCGGCCCCTCCACGGGAACGGGCTACTTCCGGCGGACGCAGACCGTCTCGAACACGGGCGACCTCGCGGTCCTCCTGACGCTGCCTCCCGCGCACCCACTGAAAGAACCGGAGACGGCGACGATCCAGCGCGTCGAGACCGCAGAGGGGACCCAATGGCGGGCCGATCCGAAGTCGCCTGTTCTGATCCTCGGCGACAGCTTCACCAACATCTACTCGCAGAGCGACCTCGGCTGGGGCACGGGAGCCGGCCTCGCCGAGCAGCTCTCCTACTATCTGGGCCGGCCCGTCGACCGTCTCGCCCTGAACAGCGGCGGCGCCCTCAACACCCGCCAGCGTCTCGCCCAGGACCTGGCCACGGGAAACGATCGCCTGGCCGGTAAGAAAGTCGTCATCTACCAGTTCGCCATGCGCGAGCTGGCGATCGGGGATTGGCGGTTGATCGCGATGGGAGGGGAGCGATGATGAGGGCGACGGACATTCCGCTTCGCGAGTGGTTCGGCGACATCGACATCTATCTTTTCGATCAGATTCTCCGCGAGAGGATCCGGCCCGGGATGTCCATCCTGGACGCCGGCTGCGGAGGCGGCCGCAACCTCGTCTACTTCCTGCGCAGCGGCTATGACGTCCACGGCGTGGACGCCTCGCGGGAGGCCATCCTGGCGGTGCGCGATCTCGCCAGCGGCTGGGCTCCGAGCCTGTCCGCGGAGAGCTTCCGGGTGGAATCCGTGGAGGCGATGTCGTTCGAGGATCAAAGCTTCGACGTCGTGATCAGCAGCGCGGTGCTCCACTTCGCCCGCGACGAGGCTCAGTTCCAAGCCATGCTGCGGGAGATGTGGCGCGTGCTCCGCCCGGGCGGCTTCTTCTTCGCCCGCCTCGCCTCCAGCATCGGGATCGAAACGAGGATCCGCCCCTTGAGCAACCGGCGCTACCGCCTGCCGGACGGCAGCGACCGCTTCCTCGTGGACGAGGAGATGCTCCTCGCCCTGACCCAAGAGCTCGGCGCCTCGCTCGCCGATCCGATCAAGACGACCAACGTTCAGAATCTTCGCTGTATGACGACGTGGTGTCTGGTAAAGATTTGATCGCGCGGTCCAGCTCCTGAAAGAAATAGAGCGTGAGGCCGTTGGGATCGCGGACACAGAAGCTGCGATGGCCCCAGCTCTGATCCTTCAGCTCCTGGCTGATCGAGAGCCCCTTCTCGACCGCCCGGGCGTACTGCCCCTCGATCTCCTCCACCTCGATCACCATGAACGCGCCCTGCGGCGGCCTGGCATCCCAGAGGTCATCCCCGCCACCGGTGGTGGGTAGCGCAATGACCTCGATGAGGCCCGCGGCAGCCTGGAAAATCGTCCCTCGGTCCTCGGGATTGCGGTCCCACGTCTCGAAGACCGGAAGCTCCAGCCCGTCGCGATAGAACGCGACCGTGACGTCGTAGGCCGGGGTGAAAAAGGCGAATCGAAATTGACCTTCGCTCATGGTCACCATGATACCATCCTGATGACCATCGGCTAGACTATGATGGTCACGAAGGGGGTGTCGTCATGCTATCTCAGAGGACACGACGGTTGGGGGTTGCCGAGGCCAAAGGCAAATTGTCCGAAGTGCTGAGAGACGCCGCGCAGGGACCTCTGGTCATCCACAGCCGCGGGCGGGATCTCGCCGTTGTGCTGGCCATCGAAGACTACGAGCGGCTGACGGCCGGCCAGCAGCCCTCGAGGGCTGGCGGTTCCGAATTCTTGGAGCGAGTCGAAGCCTTGAAACTTCGGCATGGCGGAGGCAGCGACTTCGAGCCCGCTCGTCTCGACTTCGTGCCGGCGGACCCCTTCGCGCGAAGCAAGACGGGACGCCGGTGATTCGCTACCTGCTCGACACGAACGTCATTTCGGAAACGGCGCGACCGAAACCGGATGCCCAAACGATTCGCTGGCTCGGCCAACTCTCCTCCATCATCCTGTCGGCCGTCGGAGTCTATGAGATCGGATCTGGGATCCAGCGACTTCCAGCGGGGAAGAAGCGGGCCTTCCTCGAGGAATGGTTTGCCGAGCTTCTGGCGTCCGACTGTGAGGTGCTGCCCCTGGACCGCGACGCGGCGCTTCGTTGTGCCGTCCTGGAGTCAGAGGCACGTCGTCAGGGGAGAACGATTGAGGTGAGGGACCTCTTGATTCTCGGGATCGCCAGGTCTCAGGATCTGGGCGTCGCGACCCGGAATGTCGACCACTTTCGCGGCTTCGGAGTGCCTGTCTACGATCCGTTCAACAACGTCCATACCCTCTGATCGCGCCGATTCCCCCTTTTTCCGGGCCGAAGGTCCCGGGATTCTTCAGCCCAGTCCAGGGCTTCATGACAGATCCTCGGCTTTCAGACCTTCCAGGTGGCTGTGAGGTTCTCGGCTCCGAGGAGACGCCCCGCGGGGTTCCCCACGGGGCGTCTCTACAATGGGGAGGCAGTTGGTGAGGACCTGGTGCTACTCCGCCACTCCCTTCTCCCTCAGGATGTTCCACACCTTTTCGGGCGTGATCGGGATGTCGATGTGCCTCACGCCGAGGTGCGAGAGCGCGTCGACGACGGCGTTGACGATCGCGGGCGGGGCGCCGACGGTGGCGGACTCGCCGACTCCCTTGGCGCCGAGGGGGTGGTGCGGAGAGGGGGTCACCGTCTTGCCGGTCTCCCAGTTCGGCGTCTCCATGGCGGTGGGCACGAGGTAGTCCATGAAGCTGCCACCCTGAGATGTTGCCGTTCTCGTCGTAGCTGATCTCCTCGAAGAGCGCCGGCGCCAGGCCCATGCGTCAGGCCCGCCGTGGATCTGGCCGTCGACGATCATCGGGTTGATGATGTTGCCGCAGTCGTCGATCGCCACGAAGCGGCGGACCTTCACTTCGCCGGTGCCGCGGTCGATGTCGACGACGCAGATGTAGCTGCCGAAGGGGAAGGTCAGGTTCGGCGGATCGTAGTAGTCCACCGCCTCCAGCCCAGCCTCCATGCCCTGCGGATGGTTGGTGTAGGCGGCGAAGGCGATCTCCTGGATGGTCTTCGATTTCTGCGGCGCGCCCTTGACCGAGAACTTGCCGACCTCCCACTCGAGGTCGTCCTCGCTCACCTCCAGCAGATAGCGCGGCGATCTTCTTCGCTTTGTCGCGGATCTTCCGCGCCGCCATCGCCGCCGCGGCGCCGGCCGTCGGAGTCGAGCGGCTGGCGTAGGTGCCGAGGCCGTAGGGCGCCGTGTCGGTGTCGCCCTCCTCGACCTGGATGTGTCGCCGCCGGGATGCCCAGCTCCTCGGCGACGATCTGCGCGTAGGTCGTCTCGTGTCCCTGGCCCTGCGACTTGGTGCCGAAGCGCGCGATCGCCTTGCCCGTGGGGTGAATGCGGATCTCCGCCGAGTCGAACATCTTGATACCCAGGATGTCGAAGTCCTTGGACGGCCCGGCGCCGACGATCTCGGTGAAGGTGCAGATGCCGATGCCCATCAGCTCGCCCTTCGCGCGCTTCTCCGCCTGCTCCTTGCGCAGCTCGGCGTAGCCGATCATGTCCATGCGCCTTTTCCAGCGCCGCCTTGTAGTTGCCGCTGTCGTACTCCCAGCCGAGCGCCGACTTGTAGGGGAACTGGTCGGGCCGGATGAAGTTCTTCATGCGTAGCTCGGCCGGGTCCATCTTCAGCTCCTGCGCCAGCACGTCCGTACATCCGCTCGATCGCGTGCACGGCCTCGGTGACGCGGAACGAGCAACGGTAGGCGACGCCGCCCGGCGGCTTGTTGGTGTAGGCGGCGTCCATCTCCGTGAAGGCCGTCTTGATGTCGTAGGAGCCGGTGCAGATCGAGAACAGGCCCGCCGGGAACTTCGACGGGTTGGCGGCGGCGTCGGCATAGCCGTGGTCGGCGAGCGTCTTGATGCGCAGCGCCGTCATCGTGCCGTCCTTCTTCGCGGCGAGCTCGGCGGTCATGTGATAGTCGCGGGCGAAGGAGTCGGCCTGCAGGTTCTCCATCCGGTCCTCGATCCACTTGACCGGCTTGCCGATCACGACCGACGCGGCGATGGCGATCACGTAGCCGGGATAGACCGGCACCTTGCCGCCGAAGCCGCCGCCGATGTCCGGCGAGATGACGCGGATCTTCTCTTCCGAAAGCCCGACGTGCCCGGCCACCAGGGCGAAGACGGTGCGGATGGCGTGCGGCGCCTGGGTGGTCATGTAGACGGTGAGCATGCGCATCCGTCTTGTCGAAGTCGGCGACGCAGCCGCAGGTCTCGATCGAAGCGACGTGGATGCGCGGGATGTAGATGTCCTGCTTGACCGTCGACGTCGGCCTCGGCGAAGGCCTTGTCGGTCGCCGCGCGGTCGCCGGCCTCCCAGTGCCAGATGTGGTTGTCCGTCTTCCCTTCCTTGTCGGTGCGCAGCACGGGCGCGCCCGGCTCCAGCGCCTTGTTCGGATCGACCACCACCGGCAGCGGCTCGTACTCGACCTCCACCGCGTCGACGCCGTCGGCCGCGATGTAGCGGTCTGTGGCGATCACCGCCGCCACCTCCTGCGCCTGGTACATCACTTTTTCGACCGGCAGCACCATCTGGGTGTCGGACATCAGCGTCGGCATCCAGTGCAGATTGAAGGACTTCAGGGTCTCGCCGGTGATCACGGCCAGCACGCCAGGGATCGGCGAGCGCCTTCTCGGTGTCGATGTTCGACGATCTTGGCGTGCGCGTAGGGGCTGCGCACGATGTCCATGTAGAGCATGCCGGGGAGCTTGATGTCGTCGACGTAGTTGCCCTTGCCGCGGAGGAAGCGCGGATCTTCCTTGCGCTTCATCGAGTGGCCCATGCCGCAGACTTCCGGACTCGTTCGAAGTGTCGTCGTCGCCATGGCAGTCTCCTTATTTCGCGGCTTCCGCGGGCTGCCGCAGCGCCGCCGCCGCGTGCTGCACGGACTTGATGATGTTGACGTAGCCGGTGCAGCGGCAGAGGTTGCCGGAGATCGCCTGGCGGATCTGCGCTTCGCTGGGATCAGGGTTGCTCGCGAGCAGCGCACTGCTGGTCATCATCATGCCCGGCGTGCAGAAGCCGCACTGCAGGCCGTGCTCCTGATGGAAGCCATTCTGAATGGCATGCAGCTTGCCGTCCTGCTCCAGGCCCTCCACCGTCCTCACCTCGCGGCCGTCGGCCTGCACGGCGAGCACGGTGCAGGACTTGACCGGCACACCGTCGAGCAATACCGTGCAGGCGCCGCAGTGCGTGGTGTCGCAGCCGATGTGGGTGCCGGTCAGGCTCAGGGTCTCGCGGAGCAGGTGGACGAGAAGGAGTCGCGATTCGACCTCCGCCTTTTGATCGATGCCGTTGATCGTTGACCTTGATTTGATGTTGCGACATGGTTCAGTGCCCCCTTGCCCACTCGATGGCTGCCTTGAGCGCGCGGCCGGTGAGGACGCGCGCCATCTGCCGCTTGTATTCAACGGCCCCGCGCCGGTCGGCGCTGGGCGTCGCGATGGCCGCGGCGCGCTGTGCCGCCTCGGCGATCACCTCGGGGCTCGGCTGCTTGCCGATGAGAAACTGCTCGGCATCGGCGGCGCGCAGGGGCGTCGGGCCGACGTTGGTCAGCGCGATGCCGGCGCTCGTAATCTCCCCTCCCGCGCCCAGCGTCAACTGGACGGCGGAGGCCGCGGTGGCGAAGTCGCCCACCTTGCGCTCCAGCTTCACGTAGGCGCCGCCGCTTTTCGCGGGAGGAATTGGAATCCGGATCTCCGTCAGGATCTCGTCGGCGGCGAGCGCCGTCGCGAAGAGGCCGAGGAAGAACTGCTCGATCGGAATCGTCCGGGTGCCGTTGGGGCCGGTCGCCACGATCTCGGCGCGCAGTGCCAGCATGGTCGCCGGATGATCGTTGGCCGGATCGCCGTGCGCGAGGTTGCCGCCCACGGTCGCCATGTTGCGCACCAGCGGGTCGGCGATCACCGCCGCCGTCTCGGCCAGCAACGGATATTTCGTCTGCATCAGCTCGGAGTGCTCGAGCGCCGACTCACGGGTGCGGCCGCCGATCTTCAGGACGCCGCCTTCTTCCTTGATGTATTCCAGGCCGGGAATGCGGCCGATGTCCACCAGGTGGCCCGCGGAGCCCAAGCGGAGCTTGAGCAGCGGCAGCAGGCTCTGCCCGCCGGAGAGCACCTTGGCGTCGTCGGAGTGGCTCTGGAGGAAGGCCAGGGCCTCGTCCAGAGTCTGCGGTGAGTGGTAGTCAAAAGAAGCCGGGATCATCGATACCTCTCCTTTCCGAACAACAGCAGCTTACCGAGTCAACCAATAGACAAGAAGGGCGAGAAGAATCACTGCGATCCAAAAGATGGGGCCACGAAGCATACGGCCGGCCGCCCGGCTCGCGGCTTTGGCGCCCAGGGAGCCGACGTCCAAAACGTTTTCTTCCGCCGACGGCGGTGGCGCGGGAGCCGGGGGCCGCGGTGGAACCGGGGCCGGCGCCGCGGCGGACGGTGCCACGGAGGCCGGGGCTTCAGCGGCCCCGGCTTCGATCACTTCGCCAACCGGCGCGGCCACCGGAGCAGCCTCCGGAGTCGCGGTAGCCGGCGGCGCTTCGAGCTCACGGCGCATGCCGTCCGTGAACTTCTGGAAAAGCTGATCGCTGACGTCCTGGATCATGCCGCGGCCGAACTGCGCCAGCACGCCCATGACGTTGACGTCGGAGACGACGGTGACCTCGGTCTCGGCCGGCCCCTTGTCGACCACGCGGCTCTTCATCCGCATGTCGGCGCCGCCCTTGCCTTTCGTTTCCTGGCCCGAGGCGGCGATATCGGCCTCCATGGCCACCGGGTCGAGACGCTCAAACTTCATTTTACCGCGATAGCTCGCCGTCACCGGACCCACCTTGATGGTGATGGTGCCGGTGTAAGTTTGATCGTCCACCTTGTCGGTGATGGCGGCGCCCGGCAGGCAGCGGCCCACACGGTAGGGATCGGTGAGGAAGTCCCACACCGCGGCGGCGGGGGCCTTGACGACGAAGCTCTTGGTGATCTCCATTCCCATAATTCGATTTTTCTCCGTCAGGCAGCCAACAGGGGAAGGAGCCGCTCCAGCGACTCCAGGTTGTGGGCCGGCAGCAATCGATCAATAAATGGCAGCGCCGCCGCCATGGCGCGGGCCGTGGGCTCGTAGCGCGCGTCCCCGGCCAGGGGATTCAGCCACAGCACCCGCCGAGCCCGGGCCTGGATGGCCCGCATGGCTCCGGCCAGCGGCTCCACGTCGCCGCGGTCGAGGCCGTCGCTCAGGATGATCACGGTGGTTTGTCCATTCACGATCTCGTCGAGATAGTACGTCACAAAGTCTCCCAGACACTCGCCGATCTTCGTGCCGCCCGACCAGTCGGGAACTTGCGTGGCTAAGCGCTCAAGCGTCAGGTCCACCCGGCCGGGCCGCACCCAGGGCGTCAGGCGCACCAGGGTGGTGTTGAAGGCGAAGATTTCGGTCGAACGTTCCGAGCGGGTCACCCGGCGCAGCGCCAGCACGAAGGTGAGCAGGAACCGGGTGTGGGGGTCCATGGAGCCGCTGGTGTCGCAGATCACCACGAGGCGGGGCTTTTCGATCGGCCGCGCCCGGCGGGCCAGGGAGAGGAACTCGCCGCCGTGGGCGATCGCGCGCCGGAAGCTGCGCCGCAGATCGGGCTCGCCGCGCCCCCGCACCGGCACCCGCCGCCGGCTGGGCCGCGTGGCGAGGCGCAGGATCAGCCGGCCGAGGAGCCGCTCCATCGCCGCCAGATCGGCGGCCGAATATTCCTCGAAAGACTTGCGGCGCAGCACGGCTTCCGGGCTGTATCCCACTTCCTCACCCAGGGTGGCCGCCGTCTCCTCGGATTCCACGGCCTGCCGGCCGGGCAGCTTGCCGGACTTCGGCCGGGACTGGGGCGGAAGGCCGGGAGGCGGGACCGGCGGGTTCGACGACTCGTGGCGCACCCGCCACAGGAGATCGAACAGCTCCTCGAACACTCCGGCGTCGCGCGGGCGGATCTTGAGCGACGCCCGCAAGGCCCGCCGCACCTCGTCGCGATCACCGAGGTCGATCAGGGTCAGTGCCGTCAGGCCGTCCGCTTCGTCGCTCAGGGTCACCCCGATGCCGCGCTGGCGAAGAGCCCCGGCGAAACGCGCAAGGTGGCGGACGAGGTCGGACGGCTCCGTCAACCCGTCGCCTCCGCCAGAACCGCGTCCAGATCGCCCACTCCCAGCTCGCGCAGGTCGTGCTGATCCTTGAGAATGCAGCCCAGGGTCTCGACGACGGTCTCGCGGTCGAGGTGCTCGCTGTGCAGATGGCAGAGCGCCTGCGCCCAGTCGATCGACTCCGCCACACCGGGCACCTTGCTCAGCCGGCGCCGCCGCAGGGCCGCCATGAAACGGCCGATCTCCTCGGCCAGGCGAGCGCTCGCGCCCGGCACGCGGGAGCGCAGAATGCGCACTTCCTTCTCCAGCGTCGGGTGCTCGATATAGAGGTAGAGGCAGCGGCGGCGCAGGGCGTCGCCGATCTCGCGGGTGCGGTTAGAGGTCAGCACCACATAGGGGATGTGCTCGGCGCGGACGGTGCCCAGCTCCGGAATCGTCACCTGGAAATCGGAGAGCACCTCCAGCAGGAAGGCCTCGAAGCCGTCGTCGGCGCGGTCGATCTCGTCGATGAGCAGCACCGGGGAGCCCTCCACCCGGGTGATGGCGCGCAACAGCGGGCGTTCCAGGAGATATTGGCGGCCGAAGATCAGATCCTCGATCTCGCTCGCCGACTTGCCCTCGTGCTCGGCCATCCGCAGCCGCAGCATCTGGCGCTGGTAGTTCCACTCGTAGAGGGCGGTCGAGACGTCCAGCCCCTCGTAGCACTGGAGGCGGATGAGCTCGGTGTCCAGGAGGCGCGCCAGCACCTTGGCGATCTCGGTCTTCCCCACTCCGGCATCGCCCTCGATGAGGAGCGGCCGGCGCATCCGCTGGGAGAGGAACAGGGCGGTGGCGATCGCCGGATCGGCGATGTATCCCTGTTTTTCCATCGCCTCCTGAAGCGCCGCGATCTCCGGCCTCAAGCCGCGCCCTCCTGGAGGATGTGGGACTCCGGAGCGGCGAGGAAACGCTCTCGGCAGCCGCCACAGCAGAAGTACCAGGATCGACCCGCGTGCTCGGCGGTGTGGCGGGCGCCGGCGATGGTGACCGTCATGCCGCAGATGGGATCGATCGCCGTCGCGGCGAATGACGTGGCGACCTCCTCCTTCACTTTGTTTTCAGGAGCGGCGCGCTGCTGCTCGACGATCTCCGCCAGGATGGAAAGAGCGATCTCCTCCGGCCTCTCCGCTTTGATGTTGAGCCCCGCGGGACTTCGGATCGAGTCGATCGCCGCGGCGGTAACCCCCGTCGACAGCAGAACCTCGCGCATCTGGGAGAAGCGTCTCCGGCTCGCCACCACGCCGAGGTAGTCCGGCGTCATGGCCAGGGCGTCGCGGATGGCCGGCTCGTCGCGCTCACCGAGCGTCGCCACCACGGCGTAGCGCGGGCCGTGCGATGGCGCGAAGAGCCGCGGGGACCGGCCGGGATCGGTGAGGACCTGATCGGCATCGGGGAAAAGGTCCGGCTCGGCCGCGGGATCGACGGCGACGACCGAATAGCCCATGGCCTTGCCGAGCTTCGCCAGCGCCCGGGCGGTGGGCGAGACGCCGAACACCACGAGGCGCGGCGCCGGCAGGACGGGTTCGAGATAGATCTCCACGGTCCCTCCGCTGTTGCAGGTCATGGGGAACACGGCGACACCGGGGCGCCGCTCGGTCTCGGGATCGGGAGCCAGGACGACGAGGCGGGGCTCCCCCTCGGCGAGAGCCCGCTGCGCCTCGCGCACCACGGTCGGCTGGGTGCAGCTCCCCCCGAGCCAGCCATGGAAGACACCTGCGGCGGTGATCAGCGCCATGTCCCCCGCCTGCGACGAGCTGGCCGGCTGGCGGCGCACCACGACGGCCAGCACGAAAGGCTCCTCCCGCTGAGCCAAGTCCGCCGCCATCTGGAGTAGCTCGGCTCGCATAGGCCGTCAACGATACGCCCGGAGAGGGGTGGGTACAAGCGGCGGTCCGTCCTATTTTGGCGTGGATGTCGGGACTCTTCGAGGGCTCGTGCACCTGGAATCGGGACCTGTCGAAGCCAACCAAGCGCGCAGGACCGCTCCTGGCGCACTTCGCTTACGGAAGCCTCCGATCGACAGCCCATTGTGGGGCACTTTCCAAGGAGAAGAATCCAAATGAACCGAGCCGTCCTGCTGCTTGCCGCCCTGACCCTAGTCTCCACGTCCCTTCTGATCTCTCCCCGCGGCCATGCCCTGCCGTCTTCGCCCTGTGTCTGCTCGGTGGATGCCCCGGTGCATGGCGGAGACTGGGTGCGGTCTGGCTACCCCGGACAGAGCTGTGAGCAAGTCCTGATCAACGCCGAGGTCTATTTGGGAAATCTTGCCAACAACACCTGCGACCAACAAGGCCTCGCTCTCTGCTCCATCACCGACGAGACCCAGAACTACTACTGCGAGTGTTTCAGTGGAGGGCAGTGCCAAGTCCAGTTTTCTTACAGCTTCCAGTGCACGGTCTGTAACTCCGGCAACGACAATTAGGCAGCGGCATCGCCCATCCGGGTAAGGGCCGCGCAACCGCGCGGTCCTCGACTTGAGAGGCCACCCCGCAAATACAAGTATTTCTATCTCGGTTTTGACAATTAAGGTCCTCCTTCTTTAAACTAGAAAAATACAATCCTGACCCAAAGGAAGGAAGACTCATGCAGCAGACGCAAAGCGTCATGCCAAACGATGAGAACGAGTTCCCGGCCGGCGAAGCTAAGTCCGGGGCTTCAGACAAGATCCCTAAGCTTGACATCAGCCTTACCCTCTGGGTGATCCTCTTCGTCTTCGGCGGCGGTCTTCTTGCTTTGTACTATGCAGGAATCGGCTATTTTCCCGAAGTCTCCTGGCAGGACGCCTTGACCTTCATGGCGCTGATGACGATCATCGGCGGTAGCCTCCTCGTCGCCTACAGCTTCCTTCTCCTGGTGCCTGGCGCGATCTGGTCAGAGTTTCTGATCTATGACAAGCACCTGAATCACGTCTTGATGATGGGCCTCCGGCGCTGGGAACCTTGCGTCTGGGCGGTCACGAAACGCGTCCTTTTTCCGTTCGCTTTGTTCATGGCCTTTTGCCACTTCCTCCTGTACGAGGACAATCCCTGGCAGCTCGTACCCCTGGGCGCAGGGGCATCCCTGCTCGCCGTCACGGAGCTTCTCTTAAGGAATCTGCAGAAAGGGTTCACACACTGGCAACATCCAAAGGTGCAGAAGGGGCAAGCCCCGGCTGCGGACCGGGAGCCCGACCCGCCTTCGCTCAACCGGCATCGCCTGTTCGTTGGGGCATGCCATCTCCCCCTCCTCGGAGTCTTCATCGCCAGGGTGGAGGGATATCAGACCTTGGAGCCCTGGGTGTGGGTGTCGGCCCTCCTACCCTTGGCGGGCTTCGTCGGTCTCCTAGCGCACGGCCGGATCGAGGTCCGGAATTGGCAGCGTGCCGGCAGGGACACGGTCAGGGACCCCGACCACTTCAGCCTCCTCTGCCGGGCGGCTCTGGCCTTCGGCAGCGCAGCCCTCCTCAGCCTGATGGCCCTCTGCTTCTTCCATCGCATCTACAAGGGGGGGCCTGCGGAAGTGCCTGGGCGGGTTCCTTGGAGCCTCCTCGTGCTGTGCACTGTGGTGGTGATCATGACCAATCTCGTCGTCTCGGTCCTGTTCCGCAACCACCGGCGGGCGGCGCTCTTCGCCAGTTTCCTCTCTGCCTTGCTCCTGCTGGGAGCAGGGCAGATCCTTGGCACCGATCCTGACAACACACTCCCGGCCAGGATCATGGAAAGGTTTGGCTTCGGCGGGCCGAGCTTGCGGCTAGTGTTGACGGAACGGGGAGGCCGGCTCCTTTGCCAACAGGGGGTCGCGGTAGAATTCGAACCTGCAGTCCAGGAGAGAGACGGCCCCCTCGCAACCCCGCAGGAGATGCCCGGCGGCGCCAAGAAGGCCGCCAACGGCGAGCCGAAGGAGAAAAACCCCGTGGCCCGGGCCGACCACTTGGTGATCCTCTCGCGCCTCGGCTCTCAGGTCTTGTTGGGCCTCAACTCGGACCAACAGTTCAAGAAAGGCCTCCCGGTAGAGAAGCGCGAACGGACGATCGTCCTGCCGAAGGAAGAGATCCTTTCTTGGTCGACCCTCGGCAAATCCAAACTGCCGCCGCTCCAGGACAGGTGCAAGCCACCCGCCCCGGAAATGCCGAGCCTGCCATCCTCCGGAGCAAGGCCGGAAAAGCCGCCCCGATGATTGCGCCAAGGCCGTCGGTTCCTCGGGCTCGGTTTCCTGGTCAGTTCTTGGATACCAGTTGTAGTGCGCCAAGCCGCCGGTGCGGCGCGTCGGGTCGACCGTCAACGCCTACGGCAAGGTGAGGGCGTCCACGAGGTGGCCCTCTCAACCCCTCACAAACTTGAGGTGCGTGACCTTGGGTGCGGCGACCGTCCGCACGAGCTCGAGCCCGTGCAGATCGTCGCCGACGCCATCGAACAGACGCTCGCCGCTGCCGAGGAGCACCGGGACGAGGTTGATATCCATCTCATCCATGAGGCCGGCCGCGAGATATTGCTGGGCGGCTTTCGCTCCGCCGGCGAGCGATATATCCCGGCCGCCGGCGGCTTGCCGCGCCTGTTCGAGCGCCGCTTCGATGCCCTCGGTGACGAAGGTGAACGTCGTTCCGCCCTCCAGCTCGAGGGGCTCGCGGGCGTGATGAGTCAGCACGAACACCGGATGGTGATACGGCGGGTCGGCTCCCCACCAACCGTTCCACGGATCCTTGAGGTTCCAGGGGCCCGGGTGGCCGCCGAACATGTTGCGCCCCATCACTGTGGCTCCGATGTTGGCCAGCGACTCCTCGATCACGGGCGAGCTTTCGTTGACCTCTCCACCTTCCATGCCATGCATCGCTCGCCAGTTCGCGAGGGGGAAGACCCACTCGTGGAGTCGCATGCCGCCAATCCCGAGCGGATTGTCGACGCTCTGGCTGGGCCCGGCAATGAAGCCGTCGAGCGACATCGAGATCCTGAAGCGCAATTTGGACATGCGTTACGAGCCTCCCTGCCCTTCCCTCACCCGCGCATAATCCTCCGGCACGTCGAGGTCCGCGAGGGCGGCGACGGGCCAGGGGAGGACTTCCGCTTCCGCTTTGTGGCGCTTCACCACCTGCCGGCCACAGCCTTCGCCGGTCATCATCAGCAGCTCCATGAAGAGGCTGCGGTCGTAGACCATGGGCGGGGCGTTGACGCCGTCGTAGTCGGAGATGACGAGCGGCGCCGTGGACTCGCGATAGCGGTCGATCATGGCGGCGATCATCTCCGGGGTGACGAAGGGCATGTCCGCCAGCATCACCATGGCCGCCTGCGCCTTCATTCCCTGGACAGCCATGATGCCGCTCTTGAGCGAAGAGTTGATCCCCTGCTCGTAGAGCGGATTGAGCGCCCATTCACAAGGCAGGCCTTCCAGCTCATGGGCGGCCTTGTCCGACTCGTGGCCGAGGACCACCACCAGCGGCGAGAGGCCGCCGGCCAGCGCCCGCTTCGCGGCCCGGCGCAGGACGCTCTCCCCGTCCAGCTCGAAGAGGAGCTTGTTGCTCCCCATGCGGCTCGAGGTGCCGGCGGCGAGGAGGACTCCGGCGACGTTGCCCTTGCGTTCAGACGGCATGAATGGCCTCCTTGCGTTCGTTGAGGTGGCGCGGCTCGCGCCCGGCAAGGTAGGCGAGCAGCTCGGCGATGATCGCAAGAGCAACCTGCCGCGGCCCGTCGGCGCCAAGGTCGAGCCCGACCGGACCGTACACCCGCTCATCCCCCGTCCTACCGATCTCGCGCAGGATGCTCTCGGTCCGCGCGTGCGGCCCCAGCATACCCACGTAGGGCACGCCTGACGTGAGCAGGCGCCGCGCCCACTCGCGGTCCTGCGCCAGCGAATGGGTCTTCACCACCGCCAGGGAACGGGCGGGGAGAGGCAGGACGACCCCTGAGTCCTCGGGCCGGGCCAGCACCAACTGGGCCGCCTGCGGGAACCAGGCCTTGTCCAACAGGGCCGGGCGGTGATCGAGGACGGTGACGCGGAAGCCGGCGTCGGCGGCATAGGCGACGAGCGGCCGGGCATCGTCCCCGGCGCCACAGACGATGAGATGGGGAGGCGGCGGCGGCACCTCGCAGAAGATCGCGCGGCCGTCAATCGTCCGCACTCCCGGGCGGCCCGCGGGCAGCAACGCTTGGGCGTGCTCCACGGCGCGCCGGTCGAGGTCCGCCGAGCCCAGGGAGCCATGGATGGTGCCGTCAGGCGCCAGTACCAAGGTCGCCCCCAGGGGATCGTCGCCATCCACGACCGTCAGGACGGCGAAAGGAGAATCGCCCGCCAGGAGCCCTCGCAGAGTGTCCGCGAGTCCGGCCAGCGGACCTTCCGTCGCTGTCTCCACGAACACGTCCACCAGCCCGTTGCAGCCCAGGCCGAGGCCCCAAACGATGTCCTCGTCGGCACCGGTGCTGTAGTGCCGCAGACTGGGGCGGCCCGTCTCCAGGACGCCTTGGGCCACCTCGCGCACGTCCGCCTCCAGGCAGCCGCCGCTGACGCTGCCCAGGGTGTCGCCCGTCTCTTCGATGAGGAACTTGGCGCCCGGCCGGCGGTAGGCGGAGCCTACGATATGGGTCACCGTGGCGAGCGCCGCCCGCCTCCCCCCCGCCTTGATCTCGGCTAAGCGCTCGAGGATCTCAGCTGTTTCCTTCCAGTGGTTCATACCCGCCCTCCTCCGGCGCCTTGCAAAGATACGCCCTGGCGGGGCAAGGTTCAAGCCGGCCACAAAGGCGCTAAAATGCCCGGTCATCAGAGAGGAGATCGAGATGCAGCCAGAGATTCAGGCGGAAAGAGTATGGCCGGCGCCGGCGCAACTTGGGGCACGGGCCGAGCCCATCGGAGAGGTACGCTGGAATCTGGCTCAGCGAGCGGGCTTTCGCTTCCTGTTTTCATATCTCATCCTGTTTTTTCTTACCGGACAGGAGATCGGCCTCATCCCGTTCAGCACTCCCCTGGTCGAACGGTACACCAAGCTCTGGTATGGGATCGCCGTCTGGACTGGCAGGCATCTTCTCCACATCCCGTCTGACTTTCCGATGAATGGAGAGGGCAGCGGGGACACCACGTTTCAATGGATTCTCCTGCCATGCTATCTGGCGCTGGCCGCCGCCGCGGCCCTCCTCTGGTCGGTGCTCGACCGGAAAAGGGCCAACTACAAAAGACTTTATGCGTGGCTCCGCCTGCTGCTGCGCTTCACGCTGGCCATGGCAATGATCACCTACGGGCTCGTCAAGGTGATTCCCAACCAGATGCCATCGCCGCGCTCATTCACGCTGCTGCAACGGGTCGGCCAGCTCACGCCGATGCGGCTGCTGTGGACCCTGATGGGCGCATCCCCGGCGTTCCAGACCTTCACCGGCCTGGCCGAATTGCTGGCCGGCCTGCTCTTGCTGGTGCCGCGGACGGTTCTGCTGGGCTCGCTGATCTGTGCCGCGGACATGACCATGGTCTTCATGATGAATATGGGTTACGACGTGCCGGTCAAGATCATGTCGTTCCACTACCTGCTCATGGGAGTCCTCCTGGTAGCGCCGGACCTGCGCCGGTTGGCGGATCTCTTCCTCTTCAATCGTCCTGTAGAACCTGCTGAGACCCATCCTCTTTTCGCGCGCCGACGATTGGAGCAAACCGTACAGATTCTCTTCGTGATCTTTGGTCTCTACATGATCGGAACGAACATCATCGAGGGTATCGATCTCTACGGCGACAGAAATCCACCGAAGCCGCCGCTCTACGGGATCTGGTTCGTTGAAGAGATGACTCTCGACGGCCAGGACGTGCCCCTGGCCACGGCGACCGCCATCGACCGGTGGCGATGGGTGACCCTCGAAAAACCCGGCGAAATGAGACTGGAGATGAAGACGGGAACGCGTGAGAATTACATGATGAAGCTCGACCCTGCAACGAAGAGGATGGCGCTCACGAGATATCAGAAAGATCCGCAAGGCAAACCCCTGCTGAACGCGGCGGGCAGGCCCCAGAAGGACCTCAACTGGAAAGGCGATCTCTCGTTCAAGGAGCCCGAGACGGACGTGCTCGTCCTCGACGGCACCCTGGACGGCCACCGCGCCCATGCAAAGCTGACCAAGATGCCGCTCATCGGCAAGGGCTTTCACTGGGTGCTCGATCCACCCAAAGAGATCAGGAGCGCGAAATGAGCCAGGCGACGATCATCGTGGAAGGCACGTTCCGCGAGGGCTACGAGCAACACTTCGAGCAGTACTCGCGGATCATGAAAGCCTTTCTGGCGAAGCACCAGGTCACCACCCTGCGCCGACAGCTCGTCAAGAAGACGCTCTATGGCACCCACACTCCCAGTCTGATCATGGTGATGGACTTTCCGACCGAGGAGCTTGCCGAGGCCCTGTTCTTCACGCCGGAGTATCTCGACGTCATCCCCCTGCGGGACCGGATCTTCGCGGATTTCAGGATGTATCTGGCGGAGTATGGGAACGTCTGAGGAAAACTTTAGAGATCGTCCGCGGGGGGCGGCACGCTCGGGTACGGCTCGACCGCACCCTCAATGGCCCCCATGGCTGCGATGAACAGATGGGGAAAAGAGAGGGGAACGGTCTGGCAGAGGCGCAGGATCCGCCGGCGCAACCTCGCGGCGTCCTCGCCGGAGGCGGAGGCCATCCGGTAAAGCTCCCGCCACGCCTCGATCTCCCCGCGGTCGAGGAGCTGGGCCAGGACCTCGTCGCTCTCCAACACGAGGCCCGTGCGATTCCAGAGCGCCCGCGAACGAGAGAGATCGAAGCGGCTCATTCGCCGCCCTCTTTTTCGCCAAGCAGCAGGCGCGCCAAGACTTGAGCCCACATGCGACCGCGAGCCGTCACATACTCCCAGTCGTTCCATGGCGGCTGGAGCCCACGATAGCTCGCCAAGTCGATCATTGCCACGTCGACCGGCCGGGCCGACCCCAGCCGCTCGACGACCTCCGCCAACACCGAGGAGCCATTCGGTTGGGGGTAGAGCTCGTCGAGACTCCGCAGGGCATTCCTGACTCCCTCCTCGCCCAAGCGCTCGAAGAGCACCACGGCATCGAGATAGTCGCGGGTGGTGAAACGGGTGGCGAGCAGCCAGGCCTTGATACGCGCCATCTCGGCGAGCGTTGGCACCCGTAAACCCTCAATCTCCTCCGTCTCCAGGGGCTGGACGCGGCGGAGTTGGCGGATGCCGGTCAGAACTCCGTCCAACGTTCCCCCTACCAGCACCGAGTCCGGCACCAGCGCCTGGAGGTGACGCTCCGCTGCCAGCAGATCTTCCCATTCCGAATGGGTCTCTCCGGTCATGCGCCAAGCATAGCGCGGACTGACCTCGGTAGAGCTGGCGCGCCTCTTGCTTTTCCTACAGGTGGCGCCGAGAGCGGTCCGCTCTTGGCGAGTAGCAAACCGAAGGGAGGCATCCGATGATCTCGAGAAACATCTCTCTGCCTGAGCTCGGCTTGGTCGCCAGCACCCGCGCGGCGCTGGGCGCCGGCATCGCTCTCTTGCTGGGCGAGCGGCTCGACTCCAAACCGCGGCGGGCCGTGGGCTGGACACTCCTCGCGGTGGGCGCGTTGACGACGGTCCCGCTCCTCGCGGAGGTTCTGCACCACAAGCCGGCGCCGGAGGCCGCGTCATGATCAGAAAGCTCAAGTCCGGAGAATACCGGCTCTACTCACGGAAGAAGGACGCCAAGACGGGCAAGCGGAAGAACCTGGGGACCTTCAGCTCCCTCGACGCCGCCAAGCAGCACGAGCGCGAGGTCCAGTTCTTTAAACGCGGCTGACATTGGCGAAAAAGTCCGGCCGGGGCATCGCGAGATAGAATGTCCCGGCCATGAGCCCGAATTCGCCTTCCTGCGACGCCCTCGTCATCGGCGGCGGCCCCTCCGGGTCCACCGCCGCGCTGGTCATGGCCCGCGCCGGGCTGAAGGTGCGGCTCCTGGAGCGCGCGCCTTTCCCTCGCTTCCACGTCGGCGAATCGCTGCTGCCCCGAAATATGGCCCTGCTGAAGGAACTCGGCCTCCTCTCCGCGCTCAAGGGAATTCCGAAGGTCGACAAAAAGGGGGCGGAGTTCATTCTCGGCAGCGGCGGCGAGGCTTCCCTCTTCCCCTTTACCCTGGGCCTCATTCCCGGCGAGGTGATGTCGTTCAACCTCGAGCGCGCTCCGTTCGACGCCCGGCTGCTCGACACCGCCCGGCAGGCCGGCGTGGACGTGCGCGAGGGCGTCGCCGTGCGCAAGATCCTCCACCTGGAGGATGGGCGGGTCGAGGTCACGACGGACGAGGGCGACGTTTCGGCCCGCTTCCTGGTCGACGCGAGCGGCCAGTCGACGCTGCTCGGCAAGCACCTGGGCCATCGCCGCGTGCTCCCCCACCTGAAGAAGATCGCCTACTTCGGACACTTCGAGAACGTCTGGCGCCGGCCGGGCGACGAAGGCGGCTATATCGTGATCGTGGTCTGCGAGGAGGGGTGGTTCTGGATGATCCCCCTCGACGAGACCCGCACCAGCATCGGCATGGTCCTGCACGACCACGAAGCGCGCAAGGTCGGGCTGCCGCCGGACGAGATGCTCGCCTGGGGCATCTCCCGCTGCCCGGTGCTGCGCGAGCGCACGGCCGGGGCGACGGTGCTCACGGAAACGCACGTGCTGGCCGACTTCAGCTACCGCTGCGCGCCCTACGCCGGCCCCGGCTACTTCCTCGTGGGCGACGCGGCCACCTTCATCGATCCGATCTTCTCCACCGGCGTCTGCCTGGGGATGATGAGCGGCACCGAAGCCGGCCGGGCGATCGTCGCCATCGTGCAGCAGGACAAGGCGCCCGCACCCCTGCGGCGGCGGTATATCCGCTACATCGAGCAGAGCTCCGGGGCGTTCTTCCGCCTGGTCAACTGGTACTACGACCCCTCGTTCCGCGAGCTTTTCCTGAACGGTGAGGGCCCCCTCCAGGTGCACCGCGCCGCCATGTCGATCCTGGCCGGCAACGTCTTCCCGCGCCCCACCTTCGCGCTACGCTGGCGCTTCCAACTGCTGGGCCTCTTCACCTGGATCAATCGCTTCGTGCCCCTCGTCCCCCGCCGCGAGCGCTTCTCCCTGCGGGCCGAGCCGCCGCCAGCGTACTCCCCGGAAGAAATTTCGACCTGAGCCACGATGACTGGCTCCGGCCGCTGAGCTGGGGTATCATGACGACATGGGCCACGCACTCCGAAAGATCGAGCCGGAACCCCGCAGCTACAGCGAGAGAATCCGCGAGCTGGTGGAGGCCGACAAGGTTGAGGGAGCCCGGAGACTGCTCGCCGAGGCCTTGAGTGGGCATCATGGCGAAGATCTTTCCGGCTGGCAGAGAGTGCTGGCCAAGGGAAAGCCGATCCGCGTCGGAGGTGGAGATCTCGACTTCGACAGGACTCCCGAGGTTATCTGGATCCGAGAGAAGAGCGCTCCCTATCGAGGGCAGTGGGTCGCGCTCCTGGGCGACGAGCTTCTCGCGCACTCCAAGTCTCTGGACGAGGTGGTCGCGATTCTCAAAGAGAACAAGCCTTCCCGCCGGGCCATGCTGCACTACATCGATTAGATCCTCCCCCGCTCATGCTAAGGCTGGGTCAGACAGGTTTCACCTGCGGTCGCTCTCGGTATGCCGACCTGCTCAAGGACGCTCCCGAGCCCACCGCGAAAATCTTCGTCAAAATATCGCTTGATGGGGATTCTACATCCTGGGCTCAGATCGACACTGGCGCTGCATGGTCAGTCCTCGATCCCCTGATTGCGAAGCGACTCGGTTACCTGGACCTCGACGGGGAGAGAATCGAGTTGGACACCCGGCTGGGACGCAAAACCGGAGTTCTGGCCCGGCTTCAGGTTCGATTCCTGGCCGACGAGGGCGAGCACTTCGCCACCGAAGCCACCTTCTTCATCTCCCCCGACTGGCCGCCGGGCCGCACCTTCCTCGGCTACTCCGGCCTGCTCGACGGCATGCGCTTCGCCATTGATTCCCAGGTGAATCACTTCTACTTCGGTCTCTAACCCTGCGGACGGTCCACGAACATCGCCAGTAAGGCCGCGGCTCCCGCGGCCCAGCTCCACCAGGGATTGCCATTCAGCAGGGCGAGCACGAAGCCGAGGAGGCCCGCTCCCTCCCTCAGCACGAAGGCGAAGAGGGTGGCGGTGCTCCAGGCCAGCAGCCAGCGGTCGCGATCGCCTTCGAACTCGGCTTCGGTCCGCTTCAGAATCGCCCTTTTGATCGAGGGCGCGGCCACCAGCATCAACAGCGCCGCGGCGAAGGTCCCGAGGATCTCGGACTCGGGCAGGATCTTCGGCGGCAACGAGCCCGAGAGCCAGAGGAACGTGATGACGACGTTCATCAGCACGACGCTCAGGGCCAGCGCGCCGCAGACGATCTTGAGCTTCTGGGTGCGGCGGTCCATCACAGGGTGGCGCGGCCCCGGATCAGGCGGTCCAGCTCGGAGGCGCGGGGCCAGCGGGTGAGCATGCAGAAGGCGCTCGCGAGACACAGGACAATCCCATAGATGCCCGAGCCCGTGGTCACGGCGACCCCGATCCCCAGGACAGCCGCCAGCTCCAGGACCGCGAAGCTCAGGAGCGTGCCCTTTTTGTAGGCGGCGAGGACGGCGTCCGGATTGACGGGCAGGACGGAAGACCGCGGAATCGCCCGGCGGACGGGCGTGGACCGCAGGCGCGAGGAGAGGAGGATCATCGCCGCCGCCAGGAGGCTCAGGACCAGCGGCACGGTGCCAGGCAGCCCGGGAACGCCCCCTCCCTGCCGGGTCAGCGCCCAGGAGAGGAGCCCCAGGAGCACCACGGTTCCCAGTTGGAAGGTGCAGATGCGGACGGACGGACGCAGCTTCAGGGCGTAGCCAGGGACGGGATCGTCCCGCCGCCGCCCAGTGAGATCGAGATCGAGATCCAGCTCCGGTTCCACGGAAATCACTCTACCGCACGGGCCGAGGCGAGGACCAGATGGCCCGCGCCATCCACCCGTCCCCCCCATGCCTCCCCCACGAAGGTGGCGCTGTGGTTCTCGAAGACGAGGCAGGGACCCGCGAACGTGGACCCGGGGACGAGCGCGGAGCGGTCGAAGACGGGAACCTCCCGCCAGCCCGCGCCCGTCCAGCAGCGCCGGGCGCCAGCCGGAACGGCCGGCTGGGATTTCGGAGTCTCTACCGGCCCGGGCGCCTCGCCGGCCGGTCGTGACGACGCCACCACGCGGACGGACTCCAGCTCGATCGCCCGGCCTTCCGGAGCGTAGCCGTAGATCTCCCGGTACGCGGCGTCGAACGCCGGCTCCATGGCGTCGTCCCCCTCGTACTCGACGGCGAGCGACGTCTCCTGGCCGGCGAACCGCAGGTTGAGCAACCGCCGCCGCACCATGATCTCCCCGGACGCGATGCCTTCCGTCTCCACCGCCGCCGCGGCCTCCTCTCCCAGCTCCGCGAGCCAGCCGGCCAGCCGCTCCCGCACCCGTGCCAGCGGCTCCAGCACCTGCCGGTGGGCGAAGCGCTCCACCACCGCGGCACCGAGGCCCAGGGCCGAGAGCAGTCCCGCGTCCGCCGGCACCACCACGCTCGAAATCCCCAGCAGCCCGGCCACGGCGCAGGCGTGCTGGGCTCCGGCGCCGCCGAAGGCGACCAGGGCGTGAGCCCCCGGATCGAAGCCCCGGCGCAGGGAGATGCCGCGGATCGCCTCGGCCATGCGCTCGTCGGCGATCTCCAGCAGGCCCGCGAGCACCGCCTCGGGCTCGGGCGCCCGCTCTCCCATCGCGGCTCTCAAGCGGGCCAGGGCCGTCGCCGCCGCTTCCGGGTTCAAGGGGATCTCGAAACGGCTCGGATCGATCCGCCCCAGGATGAGGTTGACGTCGGTCAGCGTCAGCGGCCCGCCCGCGCCATAGCAAGCCGGCCCCGGCCAGGCGCCGGCGCTCTCCGGCCCTACCTTGAGCTGGGCGCCGTCGAACGAGCAGATGGAGCCGCCGCCCGCCGCCACGCTCTCGATGGCGAGGGCCGGCGCCACGAGGTGCGCGTCGCCCACCCGATGCTCGAAGAGGTACTCGAAGTCGCCGTCCCAGCGCGCCACGTCGGTGCTGGTGCCGCCCATGTCGAAGGCGATCACCCGGCCGAACCCGGTGCTCCGCCCGGCCAGGGCCGCCCCCACCACGCCCCCGGCAGGGCCGGAAAGGAGGCCGTCCTTGGCGCGGAAGGAGCTGGCCCGCACGAGGCCCCCGGCGCTCGTCATGACGTGCAGCGAGCCCGGCCCCAGGGCGCTCGCCACCCCCGAGAGGTAGCGCTCCAGAATGGGCGAGAGATAGGCGTCCACCACCGCCGTCTCGGCCCTGGGGAGAATCTTGATGAGCGGCGCCAGCTTCGAGGAGAGGGAGACGTGGCGAAAGCCCCCGGCGCGCAGCAGCTCGCCCAGCTCCTCCTCGTGCCGGGGGTTGCGGTAGGAGTGCATCAAGGCCACGGCGGCGGACTCGATGCCCTCCTCCAGCAGCCGGCGAACGGTCTCCCGCAGGGTCTCGGCGTCGAGCGGCAGCAGCACGGAGCCGTCCGCCGCGAGGCGCTCGGGCACCTCCACCACCTCGCGGTAGAGCGGCGCCGGCCGCACGATCTCCAGGGCGAAGAGGTCCGGCCGCGCCTGGGTGCCGATGACGGTCAGGTCCGCGAAGCCGCGGGTGATGAAGAGCGCCGTGGCCGCGCCCTTGCGCTCCAGCAGGGCGTTGGTCCCCCGCGTCGTGGCGAGGCGCATGGCGATGGGCGGCAGCGCGGCGTCCAGCGCCGTGCCGGTCACCAGCCGGGCCGCCAGCACCGGCGCCTCCTCCGGCGAGCGCAGCTCGAAGGTGGCCCCGGCGAGATCGCTTTGTGGAAGGCGGGTGGCGAGCCGCAACCGCCGCCCCTCCGGCTGCCAATCGACGACCTCCATGGATTGCGAATCCCCGCCCAGCAGCCGGAAGGCGAAGCCACGAAAGAACCCGCCGGGAACGCTCCATCCGGGCGCCTCGACCCGGATGGCATCCTCGCCGTCGGCGATGTCCCGCGCCGCGATCCGCCCGCGCACGGCGCTCGTCGAGAGCACCTTGGCGCGATGGAGCCGGCCGGCCGGATCGACGGCGAGGCAGTCGGTGAAGGTGCCGCCGGTGTCCGCCCAGATCTTCCAGGAAAGGGCGGGCCAGAGAGGGGCCGGGGTCATCCCGTGGTCCGGGGAGGGGCAAGCTTGTCGCCGAGCTGCTTGACTCGCTCGTTCTGGCGGTCCCGCGACTCGGCCTTGCGCAGCCAGCGCTGGGCCTCGCGGGAGTCGCCGCCGGCCAGGGCCACCAGCCCCAGGGACGCATAGACGCCGGCGTCCTCGCGGTTGAGCCGCATCGCCTTCTGATAGAAGCGCCGGGCCTCCTCCAGCCGCCCGTGGGCCAGGGAGAGATCGCCCAGGGCGATGTAGCTGAAGGGGTTGCGGCCGTCCGACCGCGCCGCGAGCGAGAGGAGCTCCCCGGCCTCGGCGTCCTGGCCGCGCATCCGCAGCAGCGCCGCCAGATTGGTATAGGCCGCGGCCGCCTCGGGGTTCACCTCCAGGGCCTTGCGATAGGCGGCCTCCGCCCCGGCCACGTCGCCCGCGCGGCGCAGGCCGACCCCCAGATTGACCCAGGCGCCGCTCAGCTCGGGATCGATCTCCACCGCCTGGCGCAGCCAGGGAAGGGCCTCGCCTCCCCGGGCAGAACGGATCATCTCGGCGCCGCGGTTCGAGTAGTAGAGGGCGACGGCCCGCAGATCCGTCAGCGGCCGGACCCGCCGGTACCCGGGCTGCGTAGCGGGCGTGAAATCGAGGATCTTCACCTTGCCGCCGCCGATGTCGTAGCCGCCGCTGACGTGGCCCGAGACCACCATCAGATCGCCGTCCTTCTCGAACTTCTCCACGTCGTCCACGTCGAGGTAGAAGGCCGGCAACCCCAGCTCCCGGGCCATTCCCACGAAGAGGCTGGTGAAGGCGAGGCAGTTCGCCTTGCGGCTCGCGAAGGCCTCGCGGGCCGTCGAGGTATGGCCCGACTCATAGAGGAGGTTCAGGCGCTGGGGGTCCACCATGGCGGCCAGGAGCTGCTCAAGGCGCTGGGTGGCGGGCGTCGTGTCCGGCACCTGCTGGTGGGCCCAGGCCCGCATCTCGTCCGTGATCTCGAACGGCACCACGATCGCGCGGGGGTCGAGCCCCCGCGAGCGCAGGGTCCTCGCCAGCTCCGGCGAGCCCACCGGTCCGAGCGAAGAGCAGCCCAGAGCCAGGGGGATCATCAGGAGCAGTGCCGCCGGTTTTCTCACCACAGTCGCCTCGGGATGGCGCCTCCAGGCGTCAGGCCGCCCGTGGCGCCGGCCGCCGGAAGAGCAGCTTCTTGGCCCCGAACCAGATCAGCCACACCACCAGCAGGAAGGCCACCACCGGCAGGGTGATCGCCAGCACGGCGAGCAGCGCCGAGCCCCCGGCCTCGGCGGTCGCCAGCACGGGATTGCCCAGGCCCCCGGTGGTGAACGACGAGATGTGGCGGGCCGTGGCCGTGATCCCCTGGAACACCGCCGTCGTGCCGCCGCCGGCCAGCACCGCCAACGTCCACTTGAGGAACGGGCTGACGTCGGTCGTCATCGCCGACGCCGTCACCAGGATGCCGGCGACGATGGCCGTCGGCGTCGCCACCGTATCCAGCAGGTTGTCCACCCAGGGAATGTAATACCCGGCGATCTCCAGCAGCGTCGCCACCGAGAAGGCGACCAGCGCCGGGGTCGAGCCGATCCAGGCAAAGTGCGAGCCCAGAACGAGATGGCCGACCTCGGCCCGCGAGGCCAGGCTCATGATGAGCAGGGGAACGAAGACCCGGAAGCCGCAAGCCGCGGCAAGCCCGAGACCGATGAAGAGACTCAACACCATGTCCATCTCTCCCCCTCCCCTCCTTTCTCGTCCGGCGACGGCAAGCGAGCCGTCCCTGGAGATGTTAACGCATAGAGGGCCTGAGGTGTTTCCGGAGGCCTACCCCGCCTCCCACGCCAGCACCAGCATCCGCGTCTCCACATCCGTCTTTCTCGGCTTCAAGCTCACCGTCTCGAGCTCGCCGGCCGCCGGATCGAAACGCTGCTGGAGCGCGACGACCTCCTGCTCCAGCTGGGCATTGAGATCGTCGAGCTGCTTCTGGAGGGCGCCGATCGTCTCGTCGGCCCGGCCGACGTCCTGCCGCTCCTGGAAGGAACGGCCGACGCCTCGCGCGGCGGTGGCCACCGCGGTGACCGGCGAGCGGCGGCGGCCGAAGAACATCCCCAGCACGGCGGCTCCGGCCGAGACCACCGTCGACAGCGTCTGCTGGCTCGCCTGCGCCTGCTGCTTCTCCCGCTCCTGCCCCGCCCGCCGGATGCGCTCCTGAAGCTGGGCGATCTTCACGCCGTACTTCTGGCGCAGCGCCTCGATCTGCTCGTCCCGCGCCGCCCGGGCCGCCTCCGTCAGCCGGATGCGGAAGTCCCGCTCGGACTCGCCCGGCTTCGACACCTCTCCCACCGCCGTGCTGCGCAGCAGATCCCACTTCCGGGTGCGGTAGAGGCAGTCCTCCAGCGCCTTCCTCCAGGCGTCGTAGCTCCTCGCCTTCACCGCCGCATCGGGCAGCGGCGCGAAGCGGGCACCGGCCACGGGCTCGCGTTCGAGATCGTCCGGGCTCACCGCCGGAGGCTCCGCGGCCGCCGCGGCGTACCAGTCCACCCCGTCGTCGGTGAGCGGCGCGAGCAGCGAGACCTCCTCCGCGTGCTCGACGCCGAGCTTCGCGTCCTGATAGTGAACCGTGGCCGCGGCGAAGAGCCGGGGGCTGTAGACGACGCCCTCCGGCTTGCGGCGCACCGGCAGAAAGCGCTGCTCGATCTCCGGCGGCAGAACCGGGGCCGCCGCCGCCATCCCGTCCCCCACCGCCGCCGTCGTCGCCGTCGTCGCGGCCGTCTCCTTCGACGCGGCGGACGCCGGAGCTCCCGGCCTCACCGGGTCCATCAGCCGCTTGATCTCCGGCCGGGTGAGCGGTCCCCGCAGATAGGAGAGCGTCCACCGGGTCTGGAAGAGCATCGCCTGATCCTCGTGCACGTTGTGGAGGAGAAAGGTGCGGCTCGCGAGCCCCGAGAGAATCTGCTCCGTCCTCGCGCGGTCGAAGCCGCCCGCGGCCCCCTCCAGCCCGTCCATCAGCCGCTGCTTGTCGCGCTCCGTCTGCAGCCGGCCGAGAAACCAGGTGCCCACGTTGGAGAGCCCCTTGTAGTCGAGATCGACCGGGTTCTGCGTCGCGAGCACCAGGCCGAGCCCGAAGGCCCGCGCCTGCTTGAGCAGCGTCAGCAGCGGGCGCTTCGACGGCGGCTCGGCGACCGGCGGCATGTAGCCGAACACCTCGTCCATGCAGAGCAGCGCCCGCAGGCTGGTGGTGCCCGGCTTGCCGCGCATCCAGCCCAGCGCCTGATTGAAGAGCAGCGCGGCGAAGAACATCCGCTCCTTGTCCGAGAGGTGGGCGATCGAGAAGATCGCCACCCGCGGCTTGCCCGACGGCGAGTACAGCAGCCGGTCGACGTCCAGCGGATCGCCGCGCAGCCAGGCCGCGAAACCCGGCGAGCCCAGCAGACTGTTGAACGCCAGGCTGAGGGCGAACCGCTCCTTGGCGGGATAGAACGTCTCCAGATCCATCACTCCGATCCGCTCGACGGGCGGTTTCTGAATCTGCTGGATCAGCGCCGCGAGATCGAGCCCCTGCCCGGCCCGCCAGGCGGCGTCGAACACGCTGGCCAGAAGGATGTGCTCGCGCCCCTGAATGGGATCGGACTCGACGTCGAGGAGAGACAGCAGGCTCGCGACCACCGTCCCGATCCGCTCCCGCAGAGCGTCGCCGTCGGCGATCACCTCGGGCGGCGGCGCGTCCAGCGAGGAGAGGATCGAAACCTGGAGCCCCGCCTCGCTGCCCGGCGTGTAGATCGCGAAATCCGCCGCCGCGCGCAGCCGGGCGATCCGCTCGCCCGTCTGATCCCAGCTCGCGAGGCCCGCCCGCCACGCCTCCGCCTCCTTGGCCGCGAACGCGTCGGCCGTCAGACCCGCCCGCGCCGCCCCGTCGGGGTCCACCCACGGCGCGAAATCCGCCGGCCGCAGCTCCGGAAACGTCAGCAGCAGGTTGGACAGATCCCCCTTGGGATCGAGGACCAGGGCGGGGATGCCATCGATCGCCGCCTCCTCCAACAGACCGATGAGAAGGCCCGTCTTGCCGCTGCCCGTCATTCCCACGCACACGGCGTGAGTCAGCAGATCGCGGGAGTCATACAGAAGTGGCGTGGGTTCCGCCGCCCCGCGCGCCGAATCGTAAGGACGCCCCAGGTAAAAGGCCCCGAGCTTTTCGTAAACCGCAGCTTGATCCGCCATGCGGAGAAGAATAGTACAGGTCGGCCCCCCATCAAATCCGCGAGAACGGTTAATCTTCTTTTTTCTGTCCGTAAATGGTTGCAAAAGGCACGTGGGGAGCGATCCTTTCCCGCCGCTCGGCGTCCTCGGCCGGCCTTCCGTGGTTTGCCAGACCGGCACACTTCGGCTATGCTACCCCCCAGCCCCTTTACCAATTTCCAGAAGTGGCGTGACCCGCTTGGGCGGTCAACCGTCCAGAGCCCTTGGAGGAGTTTGAGATGAGTGAGTTCGATGATGATCCGTTTGACGAGCCAACTTCCTTCCTGAGCCTCGATGGGGGCGACGACGACGACGAGGGCGGCGGCGACGAGGATGAAGGCGGCGGCGACGAGGATGAAGGCGGCGACGACGAGGATGAAGGCGGCGACGACGAGGAAGAAGCCGAGGACGAAGCCGAGGACGAAGCCGAGGAAGAGGAGGACGACGCCGAGGACGAGGAAGAGGACGACGCCGAGGACGAGGCTGAGGAAGAGGACGACGCCGAGGACGAGGCTGAGGAAGACGACGCCGACGATGATGACGACGCCGAGGACGAAGAAGAGGACGGCGACGACGAGGAAGAAGGCGACGACGAGGAAGAAGAAGCTGAGGGCGACGAAGAAGAGGACAAGGAGGACGAGGACGAGGAGGATGGAGAGGACGACGAGGACGAAGACGACGACGATGATGACGATGATGACGACGACGACGATGATGAGGACGACGAAGACGACGAGGACGATGAGGACGATGAGGACGATGAGGATGACGACGGCGAGCTCGACGAAGACGACGAGGTGAGCCAGGTCGAGGACTCCGAGATCTACTCCAGCGCCGAGGACTTCGAGGGCGCCAGCGAAGAGGACTTCGTCGAGGACGACGGCTCCTGGACCGAGGAGAACTACTACGAGGCGGCCGAGCACCTCTTCAGCAGCAACGAGTACTACAGTGAGTCCTACGAGGAGCAGTTCCTCGAGCTCGGCTGGGAGCTCGTGAGCACCGAGGAGCAGGAGTACTTCTACAACACGATCGCCGAGAAGGCGCCGGCGGCCGCCGAGACCGTCACCCTCTTCAAGGACGAAAACGGCCAGCAGAAGGCCGGCGGCTTCGTGACCTTCACCCTCCTCACCCTCCTGACGGAGCTCCTGCCGGACGTCGATTGGAGCCATGTGAACGTCACGGTCCCCGATCATCCGAAGAACGACCCCAAGCGCAAGAACGAGCCCGTGAAGCCCCTGCCGACCGCGATCACCAACGTCGATCCGGCCGACAGCGTCGACCTTCGCAAGTACGCCTCCCCCGTCGGCGACCAGGGCCAGACCATGCGCTGCTCCGCCTTCGCCTGGACGCACGCCAACGAGCTCCTGCACAACGTGCTTGGCATCAAGGCCCCGCCCCTGGCGTGCAGCTACACGATGTACCAGTTCCAGAAGCTGCAGGGCGACGCGAAGGGCTACAAGTACGCGTACACCGGCGGCGACGGCACCATCGGCGGCCCCGAGCCGGGAGCGCACCTCATCAAGGTGGGCACCGTTCCGGCCAAGCTGTGGCCGAACGATGCCAAGGCCCCGCAAGGCACCGACGAAGAATTGGCCGCGGACGCCAAAAAGTACAAGCTGCCGGCGAAGGTCCAGTCGATCAAGCTCGACGACCTCCGCAAGGTGCTCGCCTCGGGCTACCCGGTGCACATCGGCATGAACACCGGCGAGAAGTTCCAGAAGATCAACCGCAGCGGCGTTCTCGACGCGGCGGAAAAGCCGAGCGGAGACCACGGGCGCCACGCCATGCTGGTCGTCGGCTACCTCGGCAACTACTTCATCATCAAGAACTCCTGGGGAACGGGCTGGGGCGACAAGGGCTACGCCTACATTCCGCTGAAGGTCCTCAAGGAGGCCGAAGCGGAGCTCGTCGCCATCATTCCGACGGCCGCCACCATCAAGAAGGGCAAGAAGGCCGTCAAGAAGGGCAAGAAGAAGGGCGAAGCGACAGCCTGATGAGTAAAGCGGTTCCAGAAGCCTCGCCGCGGCCAGCCCTCACGGCTGACTCCGGCGAGCTGTTGCCGGCCCGTCTCGAGCTTTGGGAGTCGAGCGGGCCGGTTTCGCCGCGCTACCAGTACAAGATCAACGTGGTCGTCGCCGTCGCCTCGGCGGCGGCCGCGCCCACCCTCGCCATCGACCACACCACCGGCGGCGAGCCTCCCCACGACGTTCACAGCGCCGATCCCATGGCGCGAGACCGGTACGAAAAGCTCTGGGCGGATCTCTTCGCCCAGGACGTCCTCGCCCTCGGCGGCGATCTCGCCGCCGACAAGCGAAATCGCACCGGCGTGAGCTTCAACCACGTGGAAGTCGTGCTCGGCGACTCTGAGCACGCCGGAGCGCGCATGCGCTTCGACTATCTCCTGCCCCAGCTCGAGCTGCCCGAAAACCAGCAGCGCCACGCCGTGGTGGAGATTCTGAAAAAGCTCGCCTCGTAGGCACCCAGCAAGACCAGCCCCGGCCCGTTCATGACGAACGGGCCGGCCGACTGGTTTATGCTACCCGGCACCATGCCAGCCATTCTCCGAGCCATCCAAGGCGACATCACGAAGGTCGCCCTCGACGCCATTGTCAACGCCGCGAACTCATCCCTTCTGGGGGGTGGCGGAGTCGATGCCGCCATTCACCGGGCGGCCGGGCCGGAGCTGCTGCGGGAGTGCCGGCTCCTGGGCGGCTGCAAGACCGGGGATGGGAAGCTCACGCGCGGCTATCGCCTGCCTGCCAGGTTCGTCATCCACACGGTCGGCCCCGTCTGGCGCGGCGGCACCCAGGGCGAGCCGGAGCTTCTCGCGTCCTGCTATCGGCGGTCCCTCGAGCTCGCGGCCCAACAGGGCCTTGCCACGCTGGCCTTTCCCAGCATCAGCACGGGGATCTTCGCCTATCCCATCGAGCTGGCGGCGGCCATCGCGGTATCCACCGTCCGCTCCCAAGTGCCGATCCTGCCGGCAATTCGGGAGGTCGTCTTCTGCTGCTTCTCCGCGGGCGACCTGGCCGTCTACGAAGCGGCTCTCCGGGAAGCAGTGGGCTAAGATTCCGCGGTCATGGGAGCCAACCTGCATTCTGAGATCCTGCGCGCGGAGTTGGAGAAGCTCGTCGGCCTGCCGATGTGGCGCGCAAATATCATGGCGGGCATCCTCGGGCTCGCTTTTGGCAATCGGTATCCCGAGAAGCTGCGCTCGGGGGGCATGGGGGAATCGGGTGATTTCGGGCTGCACGTTCAATGCGCCTGGCGCGTCGCCCGCGAGGATGAGGTGATTTCGGGGTATGCCGAGTACATGGCGATCGACGAAGACGACTCCCCAACCTACGCGGCGTTCTACAAGACCCTGCGGAGCGCGTTCGCCGAGTCGCCCAAGGTGGAGGCGGTCACCAGCGTTCGGGCCGGTGCCTTCTCGCTACGTCTTGAGGGCGGCCTCTACATCGAGGTGTTCCCGTCGGCTTCCGACGACGGCAATCCTAATAGCGAGTTCTGGCGATTGATGCCACGGAAGCAGCCGCACTTTGTGGTGTGCCCAAG